>JALDYZ010000010.1 GCA_030028905.1 Ferirhizobium litorale
GCCGCTCGCCAAGGACATCGACGACTTCGACTTCGCCGATACACCCGTCAATGAATCCTTGGTGCGGGAGCTGGCTACCGGCACCTCAGCGATGGCGTGCTTGCGCCGCCGGCAGAGTCTATGGCGACAAACGCCGACACAAAGAGCCTCAACGCATGGCTCGACGAAAGACTTCTCGCGCACGATACGTTCGGCTGGGCGCTCAATGCAGTGGTTGTCAAGACACGTGACCAGACAATCCTGATAGACAGCGGTCTCGGTGAGGAGTATCCCGATTTCCCGCGCGCGGGACACCTGATCCAAAGGCTGGAGGCAGCGGGTGTCGAACTGGGCTCGGTAACTGATGTAGTCCTAACGCACATGCATTTTGACCACGTTGGGGGCCTATTGGCTCACGGCGTAAAACAACGGCTTCGGTCAGACTTGCGGGTGCATCTTTCCGCCTTCGAAGCAAGGTTCTGGAAGCAGCCTGATTTCTCCAAGACTGCGATGCCACCAGCCCTCGCGGATCTCGCTCGCAAAGCGTCGAAGGAGTTCCTGGAGGAGTATTCAAGCTATTTGCACCTCTTTGACCAGGAAGCCGAAGTCGCGGATGGCGTCACGGTGGGCCTGACGGGTGGCCACACGCCCGGTCACAGCGTGGTGCGGGTGAAGTCCGGGAACGATAGATTGATGTTCGGAGGCGACGCAATCTTTCCCGTCTCGTTTGACCATCCAGAATGGCACAATGGCTTCGAGCATGATCCGGAGGAGGCAACACGAGTGAGGCTACGCCTTATGGCGGAATTGGCAGCTTCAGGCTCGTGGCTCGTCTCGACTCACATGCCATTTCCATCAGTAGGCCGGGTGGTAGCTGCAGGAGACCTGTATCGTTGGGTCCCGGTTCAATGGGACTATTAATCCAGCAACGCGACTGCGTATATGCGTTGACCATGTAAATATTGTCTTCAGCGAGGTGTGAAGCCATACGTGACGGGTACGACCAACAATGTCGGTCGCCGCGTTCCCGCTTCAGATGACATGTTGTAGTGCCTGATGCGCTCGATCCAGGTTGGGGGATCGAGCGCAAGCTATTGCTGGCAGGCCTCGGAGCTGGACAGCAATGCGGCCAGCGGCTGAGCAACTTCCTGTACGATCGACGCGGCCAACTCCTCTAGAAAGCAACGCTGCGGCATTTGCCGCCTAGTGACAAACATATTCCCCCGCCGGAGGCTGTGGCAGTCGGGATTATTCACCAATGACCTTCCGGTTCACTTGACAAGCGAAACATCCGAAAGCGTGAACGCTGCGGATGGTCGCCCTTGTCGGCTTTCCCAATGGGCCAGCTATTGGATCGCCTGCCGGTGCGCGAACTATACGCAAGTTGGCCTAGCGCAAGTCGGCCGGGTCTGAAAACCGTAAACCGGATCCTGATGGTCAATTTGTAAAGGAGAAAAACATGAAATTCCTCTGCATTTCAATCCTGGTCACGCTGTTCGCTACCGCGGAAGCGTTTGCGGCAGACACCGGTCCCCAGCCGGCGCAACCGGGCGCTGAAACCTTCACTCTGGGGGACTTCCGCATCACCGCGCTGAGAGATGCGGTAAACGTCGTGCCGAACGACGGTTCCGTATTTGGCGCTGATGTAGGGCCGGAGGCAGTGGCTGAGGTTCTCACAAAGGCCGGACAACCGACGGAAGCCATCACACTATCCGTTGATGCCCTTCTCGCGCAGAGAGGTGGCGAAGCTATTCTCATCGACACGGGGGTAGGGCCGACGATACCTGGAGCGCTCGCCAGCAGCCTCACCCTGGCAGGCATCGCGCCTGAGGAAGTGACAGCGGTTTTAATCACCCATGTACATAGCGATCATATCGGCGGCCTCATTACCGAAGACGGACGACCCGCATTCAAACATGCCGTTATAAAGATCTCGGAGCCCGACTGGGAATGGCTTCAGAAGCAGCCTGCCATGGCGGAGCTCAGCAGAGTGATCGCACCGCAGGTGAAGACCTTCAAACCTGGAGAGGATGTGGCCATGGGCATCAAGTCGGTCCGCATACCGGGGCACACGCCCGGCCACGTCGGGTACATGATCTCATCTCAGGGCGAGACGTTGCTGGACGTGGGCGACACGGCTCACAGCTCCATTATTTCCCTCGCCAAGCCCGACTGGGCGATGGGGTACGACACTGATGTTGCGGTCGGAAGAACGAGCCGACGAGAAGTTCTCGCCCAGCTTGCAAGGGTTCACCAACTTGTTTTCGCTCCGCATTTTCCTTACCCGGGGGTGGGATGGATCGTGTCGACAAACGATCATTTCGAATGGCTTCCGAAGAAATAGGGCCGCAATTCGGCCGCGTGAAGTCAGAAAACAATAGCGGCGCGGACATTGAGAAATATGTCCGCGTACGGCATCAAAAAGCCGATCGTCTTTAAGGTTGTCGCATCGATCCCGAACTGGTTCGCGGGACGCCTCGTGCCTTGCTGCTGTCCTCGGCCATCAAGGGGATCGACCACGCTGTCGAAGGCATGCGCCTGGTCGGCGTCGGAAATACCCGTCGCCGCAAATAGCCATGGAGCGTCAACTCGGCTACAAAATGAGCAAATTCATCAAGTCCATCGAATTGGTCTCAAGCTTGGCCGAAATCCAAGGCGGCCATGGCGGCTATTGGGAAGACCAGGGATACGACTGGTACGCAGGCATATGAGGGGCAAACCCATGCAGAAGAACGACCGTTCCTTGCGGCCTGGCGCTATTCACCACCATACGCCTGGGAGTGATGTCGGGGTCGATCTCGACATAGCCGATTTCGGGTTTCGCTGGGTTCGCGGGACCGTTTTCACCGCATCCCCAGGCGATCGACGAGCTGAATGAGAGGGCGAAAGGCGGTCCACTGGACACAGTCACTTACAGCCTCGTAGGCCATTTCTGAGAAGCGTGCATCACGGTTATGATTTCAACGTCCTGACGAACCCTATACGGTATGATGTAGGGAATGTCGGACAGTACAAGTTCGCGCGTGCCTGCGATGCGACCGATACGTCCCGCTGTCGGCAGATCTACCAGCATATCGACTGACGCTACGAGACGGGCAATAACCCGGGCTGCGGCATCCGGGTCGTCATGTTCGATATATGCACCGATTTCGTCCAGACGCCGCAACGCCCGAACGGTCCAACGGATGCGCCTCGGCTTCATGACAGAGAAGTCGTCTTGACGTATTTGCTGACCACGCGTGCTACGTCGTCATCACTGGCAAAATCGCCGCGGTCTGCCTCGGCAATTCCGGCCTCGATCTCTGCTAGCTGCCATTCTTCACGTGCTACAAAATCTTCAATGGCCTGCGCAGCCATATAGGAGCGGGAACGGTCGAGCTTCCGAGCGAGTTGGTTTAGACGCTCGGCAACGTCGTCCGGGACGCGAATTGTGAATGCTGTCATGAATAACTCCTTTCCAGTTCACCTTGAATGTAGTCGAACCACTTTGGTTCATCAAGGTTCATGTTTGATCAATCGGACGCCCCGCATTCCAGATTACCTTGTGCTGGACCCACGAGAGCCGATGGCGCAACGCTGGAGACGTTTCGTTGGATGGGCCCCCAACGCGTTCTGTGCGCTCGCCTGCGCTACTACTGGGTCGGCGGTTCTTATCTCATCAAGAGCATGGCACTGATTGGAAGCCAGAGCGGATACGCTGGAAAGCCTACCGCTCTCGCGAAGAGGCACGCCAGGACGTGTTCGATTACATCGAGATGTTCTACAACCCGAAACGCAAACACGTCAGAAACGGAATGCTGTCACCGGTCGAGTTCGTGCAGCAGCAGATAATCTAACCCGAGGGTGTCTATGAAACTCGGGGCTTCTGTGGTTGCCGCCCGTAATGCAAGAAGTTTCTGAGCCATTGGGCGTGATCGAGTGCGGTATTCTGTCAGGCATTTCAAATGCGGCACTTTGGAAGCCGCTGACCGATATGGTGATCAGTGGATCTGGTCCAAATCTATTCAGCGAGCTGAATGGTTCTATGCGAAAGATCCCGGCATTCGTCGCGAACCAGTTCTGGCAGATCGCTGTTCTCAGCCTAATCCATTGCTTCAATCCGCTTCAGGTGCCCAATGCCCGGAGGAATTGGATGCTCAAACTCGTAGAGGACTGATCGCAGTGCGTTCACCAGCTCTGTACGCTGATGCACAAGGCGTTCTCTTCCGCGGAAGAGAAGCGCTTGTGCTTGCTGCTCGTCCAGTTTTCGGCGTGATGAAGCGCATCTCAGGTCACTGCGCGGCGATGACAATCGCTTCGGCATCAGCAGCATCGAGCCAGGATGAACCAGAAACGCTCCCTTGTCAGTCAACCGTGGTTTGTCTCAAGGGCGCTGATGTGGCGCAGGCAGTGCGGCAGGATGCAGTCGCATGCTGCCCGCCAGGCTCTGCTCGGGCATCAGCGTCACCAACCCTCCGCTCGGAAGCATGTTGTGGGCGTTGGGCAAATGGCTCATGGGCTCGAAGCAGAAGAAACTGGCATCGGTATCTGGCGCATAAATCATGAAGCACCGGAATATACCGTCGGCTGTAAGCGACAGACTAAGCCCGTATTCGGGCCACTCCATCCATGCCTTGCCGTTCCAGCCGTCATAGACATTGTTGATCCAGTGTCGGGGGAGAGGCTTTGAGGCCGTGAAATCCAGTCCTTCCGGGACAGCAACGGGCAAGTCGGGCAAATGCCCTTCCCGTTCGGTCCAGTACCGTCCGGCCTGCGCCTGCAGCCGCATTTGCTGCGTGCGGGGGAAGAAAGGATGGAAACCAAGGCCGTAGGGCAGCGCGGCATCGGATTTGTTGGTGACGCTCAGAGAAAGCGCCAGACCATCGTCGTCGAGCCGCACGGTCTGGATGGTCTCGTAGGCGTAGGGGTTTGGCGGCTCTGTGCGGTGTACATGGCGCAACACTGCCTCGTTGCCGGCTTGCGAGATGACCTCCCACTCCGCAAGCCAGCCATCGCCGTGCAGGCAGAACGGATCGGCGGTGTTGGGCGGCATCGCGAAGCGCTTGCCGGCAAACTCGAAGGTGTTCGCCTCGATCCGGTTGCCATAGGGGACCAGCGGGAAACCTGCCTCGACGCCGTGGCGCTGCGAGGCGATCCCGGCAGTGGGCGTCGGCTTCAGGAAGGGTATTCCGCGATAGTGTCCGGAGAGAAGCGAGCCGCCGAAGCGGCTCACCTCCACCGAAAGATTGCCATTCTGCAGATGCAGAACGTCGGGATCCATACCGGCTTACCCACGCCGTCCGGCAGCCACCGAGCGCAGGTTGTCGAGCAGAACGGCAAGCAGCAGGATCAGCCCGCGCACCACATATTGGTAGAAGGCCTGGATGTTCAGAAGGTTCATGACATTCTCGGCAATGCCCATGATCAGCACGCCGACGATGACGCCGGCCATGGCTGCGCGCCCGCCGGCCAGCGAAACGCCGCCGAGAACGCAGGCTGAAATGACCGAGAGCTCAAGCCCGGTTGCCGCATTTGGCTGACCCGATGTGATGCGGGAGGCGAGCAGCACACCGGCGATGCCGCAGACCAGCCCTTGCAGCGTGAAGATCCAGATGCGCATGCGGATGACATTGACGCCAGCCAGCCGCGATGCTTCCGGATTGCCGCCGATCGCAAGTGTGTTCTTGCCGAAGACGGTGCGGTTCAGCAGGAATCCGAAGGCGAGGAAAAGTACGCCCATGACCCAGATCGGTGTGGGCACGCCGAGGAATTTAGACAGCGCCAGCTGATAGAAACCGGGATCGTTGATGCCGACGGCCCGACCGTCGGACGTGATCAAGGCCAGGCCGCGAACGATCTGCATGGTCGCAAGGGTGGTGATCAGCGCATTGATGCGGAAACGAGCAATCACCACGCCATTGACCAAGCCGACGAACCCGCCGCAGACCAGCGCAGCCGCCAGGCCGAGAACGATCGATCCGGTGGCATTCGACGCCATGACCGCGATCATGCCGGAAAATGCGACTGTCGAGCCGACGGAAAGATCGAAATCGCGGGAAGCCAGGCAGAACATCATGGTGCAGGCGACGATGCCGATCGTGACCACCGACTGCAGCAGGCCGAGCATGTTGCGCTCGGTCAGAAAGTTGGGGACCGTCGCCGAGACGATCGCGAAGGCGAGGGCGAAGATGACGACCAGTCCCTGTTCGCCGAGAAGGAGTTTTTTCAAGGATGTCATCGGCTGTGTACCTGTTGAATGGATAGGTCGTTGGCGTTCGAAACGTCCGGGAGGGCGGCGGCAAGGATCCGCCGCTCGTCGAAATCCGTGCGGTCGATCTCTGCGGCGATCCGGCCTTCGCACATCACGGCGATCCGGTCGGTGATGCCCATGATCTCCGGCAGTTCGCTGGATATGACGATGATGGCCATGCCTTGTGCGGCGAGCTCGTAAAGGATTTCGTAGATTTCCGACTTGGCGCCGACGTCGATGCCGCGCGTCGGCTCGTCGATCAGCAGCACCTTGACGCCCTGCTCGGAAAGCCAGCGACCGAGAATGACCTTCTGCTGGTTGCCGCCCGACAGGTTGATGATGCCCTGCCTGCGCGACGGCGTGCGCACGCGCAGCTTGGCGATGAACGTGTCGGCCAGTTCGCCTTCCTTCTTCGGATTGAGGATGCCGAAAGGGGAGAATTGCCGGCGCGAGGAAATCGCCATGTTCTCTTCGATGGACCGGCCCTGAATGATGCCGTCCAGCTTGCGATCCTCCGGGCAGAGGACCACGCCGGCGCGGATCGAATGCGCGGGACTATCGGCGGTGACCGTAATTCCGTCCACCGTGACCGTTCCCTGCGATCGTGCATCGGCGCCATAGAGAAGCCGCGCCATCTCGCTGCGCCCGGCACCGATCAGCCCGAAGAAGCCGAGGATCTCGCCTTTTCGCACTTTGAAATTGATCGGATGGGGGAGCTTGGGGCCGGCAAGGTTTTCGACTTCCAGCCGTGTCTCGCCCAAGGGGCGTTCCCGCCACCCCCAGATATTGGCGATTTCGCGTCCCACCATCTCGGCGATGATCTGGTCGCGCGTTACCTGCGAAATGTCGGGATGATGAGCTGCGAGCTTGCCGTCGCGCAGCACCGTCAGGCTGTCGCAGAGGCGGAAGATTTCGTCGAGCCGGTGTGAAACATAAAGAATGACGGTGCCGTTCGCGCGCAACCGGTCGATCAGCGAGAACAGGATTTCGCTTTCCCGGGAAGACAGGGAGGAGGTCGGCTCATCCAATGCGATGACGCGCGCGTCAACCATAACGGCCTTGGCGATTTCGACCATCTGGCGTTCGCCGATGGAGAGCGATGCGACTTTCGCCGTCGGATCGATATCGATGCCCATCTCGGTGAGCTTTTCTGCCACAACGCCGATCAGCTTGCGCTTGTCGAGCACGCCGGCTTTCGCCGGGAAACGGCCAAGCCAGAGGTTCTCGGCAACGGTCAACTCGGCGACCAGCTGAAGCTCCTGGTGGATGACGATCACCCCGGCCCGAAAGGCATCGCGGACGGACTTGTAGACCTGCTGCTCGCCACCGATTCGGATTTCTCCCGTATCGGCGCTCTGGTCTCCGGAGAGAACCCGGATCAAGGTCGATTTGCCGGCGCCGTTCTCACCCATCAGGCCGTGAACAGCGCCCTTCTTGATGGAGAACGAGACATCGGCCAGGGCCTGAACGCCCGGATATCCCTTGGATATGGATTTGAATTCTAGAAAGTCCTGCATGACGACGCTCCGCAACGGGAACCCGGCGGCCGCTGGCCGCCGGGTCGTTTGCATCGGTGTATCGATTATTCGATGCCGAGGTCCTTGCGTACTGTTTCATAGTTGTCGCGCAATGCGATCTGGCCGGCCGTCAGGATCAGCTTTTCTGGCTCCTTGCCGTTGGCAATCCAGTCATACATGTTGAGAGCAGTCTCGTAGCCATGGCGCTTCGGCGAGATGATCACGGTTCCGAAGAAGCCGGTCGCTGACGGCTTCTTGAATTCGTTGATCGCGGAATCCGCGCCGCCGATGCCAACGCCGATCATGCTGTCAGCCGGAATGCCGACACTCTCGGTGGCGCGCACGGCGCCGAGGACGGCTTCGTCGTTCAGGCCGACGGCAACCCATTTCTTGATACCGGCGTTCTTGTTGAGAACAACCGTCGATGCATTGAGTGCTGCTTCGGTGTCGGTCTTTGCCTGGGGCGCATCAAAGATATTGGCTTCCGGGAAGCCGTTTGCCTTCAGTACCGAAAGAGCACCGTCTACGCGATCGACGGCGGTCGGGAGCTGGTCGTAGGAAACGCGGATCGCGCCGACGTCCTTCATGTCCCAGCCGCGCTTCTTGATCTCGTCGACGATCGTCTGGCCGACGGCCTCGCCGATCTTGGTGGCGGAAATGCCCATGTGCGGTACGTCTTCGATCGGGCTGCCGTCTGCATTGGCCAGCCGGTCGTCGACGGTCATGACCTTCAGGTGGTTTGCGGCGGCCTTGGCGACGATGCCCGGTCCAAGCTTGACGTCCGGCGTGCAGACGATGAAGCCCTGCGCGCCCTGCGCGCCAAGGTTGTCGATGGCCGACTGGAGCTTTTCGCCGTCCTCGGCGCCGATCTTGACGAGCGTGAAGCCTTTTTCCTTGGCTGCTTCGTCAGCGAATTTCCATTCGTCCTGGAACCAGGGCTCTTCAGGTTGCTTGACGATAAAGCCGATTTTCACATCAGCGGCGAAAGCCGATGTCGCGGCGAAAACGGCAACGGTACCAGCCAGTATAGCTGCTTTGATAAAGCACATGTTCTCTCTCCCAATGGAAACTGCTCCCTGCAGTATCTTTTTGTGTAAGATGAAACATCATACGAGTCAATTGCCTTTGTATGATGATTGATGTATCTGTGTATGACAGTGGAGAGCGCGCTGGCGACGATCGTAGATGGTCGCCACAAAAATCAAACTGCGATAAGCATCGCAGTGCACTTTACGTGCAACGATAGGGTGGAGATGGTGGTGCAGGGACAAGAAGAGCAGCCGGTGGCGGTTTCGGGCGAAAAGCCGGGCCGGCGGCCCCGCGTGCAGAAGAACGTAACGCGGACAATCGCGACGGACATCTGCGCCGATGTCTTTGCGGTCGGCACCTATCTTCCCACCGAGAACGAGCTTTGCGACCGCTACGGCGTCAGCCGCACGGTAATCCGGGAGTCGCTGAAGATTCTTGAATCGAAGGGCCTGGTGCGCGGGCGCTCGCGTGTCGGTACGATCGTCTGCCGCAAGGATGAATGGAATATTCTTGACCAGCAGGTCCTGGAATGGATCGGCCCGCGGATTTTCGAGTTCGATCTGCTGACTTGCATTCTGGATGCGCGCCGGGCGATCGAGCCTTTCGCGGCGGAATTCGCGGCCGAGCGCGCAACGGTGCAGGAAATTGCCGATATCGAGCGCGCCTGGCAGCAGATGCGCGATGCCGAAGGCGATGTGGAACGCTTCACGCAGGCGGATGTCGCCTTCCATGCCGGCCTGCTGAAGGCCAGCCACAACCAGGTCTTCGTGCAGCTCTCGAGCATCATCCAGGCGGCGCTGGAGTTTTCGCTGCATGCGTCGAACGAAGCTGCCGATGCGAGAGACGAGGCCGTCGATATCCACAGGATGCTGGTCGAGGCCTTGCGCATGCGCGACAAGGTCGCCGCCCGAGAATGTTCGCGCCGCATGCTGGAGATCGCCGCCCGTGATCTGTCCATTGCCGTGACCCGCCATCCGGCAAGCCCTTCGGCCTGAGTCCAATCTGGCTGTCGTGCCCCGTCTCGCTTCCCTATCCACAAGGTCAAGTCGCATGAAAATCACCAAGCTCACCACCTATATCGTTCCGCCGCGCTGGCTGTTCCTGAAGGTCGAGACGGATGAGGGTATCGTCGGCTGGGGAGAGCCTGTGGTCGAGGGGCGCGCCTTGACGGTGCAGGCTGCCGTGCACGAACTGGAAGACTATATCATCGGCAAGGATCCCTTCCTGATCGAGGATCACTGGAACGTCATGTATCGCGGCGGTTTCTATCGTGGCGGCGCAGTTCACATGAGCGCGATCTCCGGCATCGATCAGGCCCTCTGGGATATCAAGGGCAAGGCGCTCGGTCAGCCGGTCCACTCGCTGCTCGGCGGCCGGGTCCGGGACAAGATCAAGGTCTATTCCTGGATCGGCGGCGATCGCCCGGCTGATGTGGCCAACAATGCGAAGGATGTCGTCGACCGCGGCTTCAAGGCGATCAAGCTCAACGGCTGCGAAGAGATGCAGATCGTCGACAGCTACCACAAGGTGGAAAAGGCCGTCGAGACCATCGCGACCATCCGGGAAGCGGTCGGTCCCTATATCGGCATCGGCGTCGATTTCCACGGGCGCGTGCACAAGCCGATGGCGAAGGTGCTGGCCAAGGAGCTCGATCCCTACAAGCTGATGTTCATCGAAGAACCGGTTCTGTCGGAAAACAAGGAAGCCCTGCGCGACATCGTCAATCATACCGGAACGCCGATCGCACTCGGGGAGCGGCTCTACTCGCGCTGGGACTTCAAGGAGGTCCTGTCCGACGGCTTCGTCGATATCATCCAGCCGGACCTGTCCCACGCCGGTGGCATTACCGAATGCCGCAAGATCGCGGCGATGGCGGAGGCCTATGACGTGGCGCTGGCGCCGCATTGCCCGCTCGGCCCGATTGCCCTTGCCGCCTGCCTGCAGGTTGATGCAGTCAGCTACAATGCCTTCATCCAGGAGCAGAGCCTCGGTATCCACTACAACAAGAGCAACGACATCCTCGACTACATCTCCAACAAGGACGTCTTCCAGTATGCCGACGGTTTTGTCTCGATCCCGCAGGGGCCGGGTCTCGGCGTCGAAGTCGACGAGGCCTATGTCATCGAACGCGCCAAGGAAGGCCATCGCTGGCGCAACCCGATCTGGCGTCATGAAGATGGCAGCTTTGCCGAGTGGTGATGCAAGAGGCTGATGCGATGACGAACCGGTTGAAGGGCAAGCGGATCATGATCACCGGCGCGGCGCAGGGCATCGGCCTTGCGATCGCGCGGGCCTGCGCCAAGGAAGGCGCAAGCCTGTTTCTCGTTGACCTTGACGGCGGTTTGCTGGAGAGGGAAGCCATTGCGTTGCAAGCCAGCAGCGCCGCCGTTGGATCCGCCGTCGCCAGCATCACCGATGCAACGGCAATTTCCGCGGCCGTTGAGCGTGCCGCGGTCGAGATCGGCCCGGTTAACGCACTGATCAACAACGCCGGCGTCAATGTTTTCCACGAACCGCTGGAGACCAGCGACGCGGAATGGCAGCGCTGCTTCGATATCAATCTGAAAGGCGCGTGGAACTGCGCAAAGGCGGTGCTGCCCGGCATGATCGGCCAGGGTGGCGGCGTCATCCTCAACATCGCCTCGACCCACGCTTTCACCATCATTCCGCACACGTTCCCCTATCCGGTGGCCAAGCATGCCCTGTTGGGAATGACCAAGTCCCTCGGCATCGAATACGCGCCGCAGGGTGTGCGAGTGAACGCACTGGCGCCGGGCTATGTCCGGACGCAGAAGGCGACGGAATACTGGAACAGTTTCCCCGATCCTGTTGCCGCCGAGGCCGCGACTATGAAATTGCATCCCGGCGGCCGTATCGCCACGGCGGAGGAGATCGCGCTTGCCGCACTGTTCATGATCTCCGACGAATGCCCGTTCATGAACGCCACATGCCTGACGATCGACGGCGGCCTGAGCGTCTTGCACCACCCCGCCTGATCGGGCGGCATCGCCGCTCAATACGTCGCTGATTTTGGCAACGACCCGACCGCAGATGCTTGCGGCCGGTTTGTTTCGCGTGGGCCTCGATATCAGTTTCATGCGCGGCCGCACCTGCACCTGTGAGGCAGGAAGACGATGAGACAATTTTTGCAATGCGAATTCGCCACGGGCATGAAGATTGGGCAGGTAATTCAATCTAGCGCCCCTCAGGCTGAGGGATTTGTGCGTGTCAGGTTCGATCGGTTCAAGAGCATGGCACTGATCTGTGTGAAGTTTTTCTGGAGTGTCTGTTTCGAGACTTAGCCTAGAAACCGGCGTCCGGCAGAGCGGCGACCAATCACTGACCTTCACCTACAGCACGGGCTCGTCCGCGTATCAGATCTCGAGATTGTAGCGGCCGCTGACAATATATCTAGATCCAAAAAGGAGCCGGAAACGCCGGCAGCCAAGATCGAGAACGTCGTTGTTCCGCCGATGGCGCTTCCGAACACGAATGTCGTGTCCTCCCCGGCTGGCTTCGATCCAGACGACATCTTCAGCAAGATTGAACGGCTTGCCGCTCTGCATTCCAAAGGCATTCTGTCCGACGACGAATTCGCAGCGAAGAAGACGGAGTTGCTTCAACGGCTGTAATCATTGCTTGCCAGCGCCTTCTGAGCTTCCAGATCGTCGCCATGTGATCTGCAGCCACTTGCGGCTGATCAGCTGATCACGCTTAGGATGCCCTGGAGCGGCGCCAAGGAGTTCCCGACACATGCGTCATCCGATATCCTACAACCGATCGTATCCAGCCGACGGCTGGACGGCTTGAGAGTGTATCCCGGGCATCAGGTGAATGACGTTAGCCTACTGGATCTGTGGCGCTGCGCTCTTTTGGATCGTATTGAACTGGTCAGTGGCGGTGTATGCCTCGTTCTCAACCGAATCCCAGCTACTCAGATACCGTATGGAAAACGTGCGCGTTCCCCAGTCGCGAAACTGCTGAACATGCTTGAGCTCATGAACCCATAGCCCAGGATCGCTAGCTGCAGCTTCATTCTTGAAAATAACGGTGTCGATCAATGTAACAGCATCTGCGTCGCCAAACCGAAAGGCCAGGTTTGTGAGAGTCAGCGCGCCGCTGTCCCCGATCTTGAAAGCTACCATCTCATAGATCTGTTGGTCGTAGAAGTTCCCGAGCGCTTGACGAATAGCCGGCGGCATAGGCGACACCCCGCTGGAACGGGCGGCATTTCGCGATACGATTAGCCATTGCTGCACTGCCGCCGCAGCACCGGTCACGGCTTCGGCCTCCAGCCGAATGCGGTCTAACTCCTCTGCAATTTGCGCTATCTCCCGGCCGATATTGCGACGACTGTTTGGTGTATCGCTAATTGCCTGACCCGCGTCTCGCTCGACGTTGCGCATTCGTTCTGGATGGGTGATGTCGCCCATGGGATCCCACGCTGCAGCAAACGACGCAGTGAGTAGTAAGATCGTCATTGTCATCATTACGCGCGTTCTCGTGACTTGGCCCCTCACAACAGCCTCCTGGTACAATATCATCTGTATCTAATATTATCATTTACGATCCATACTCAATTGATCGGAAATCTTGCCGCGCCGGTGCAGCTATTGAAGGTATCGAGGGCTGCCAGCGCTTCTCGCGACCTACCACGCCATGGACAAGCTGACGCCACGACAGGAAGCTTTCAGCCGCAAACTCGCCGAAGGGCGCGGCAGGCCTACATCGAGGCGGGCTATTCTCCGGGCACCGGAACCACCGCCGACGAGAATGCCTGCCGCCTAGCAAAGAATGACAAGGTTTCGGATCGCCTCGCCGAACTGCAACAGGAGGCGGCAGAAAAGAGCGCCAAGGCGGGCCGGGGATGTCGGTCACCAGGACCTCCGCCGTCACTAGCAGGCCGGGGTGGCATGGGGAATTGCCGCGCGTGTACTCTTCGAACCTGCTGGCGGCAAAGGGACCGCGTGATGCCACGGTCAAAGGCGCGCCGTACAACGTCGCGGCCAGTCTCGAAAGTATCGGCGCCGCCGAAATTCTGCCAGGGACCGAGCGAAATCGGCGGAAGCTTGAGCCCGGAGCGCCTGTGAATTGGGAAAATGCATGTGTTGCACATATATAGGATCATCGTGGCGCAATCATGCTATCGCTCCGGCAGGGCGACATGTTCGGCGACTATATCGACCCCGGCCAAGGCTTTGTGATTTTCCCGAACAAGGATGCCGTCCAGCCGTATCTGGGTCTATGGCATCACCTTTGAATGGAATGCCGGGAAAGTCGCCTAAGCTCACCCACGTGTTTTGCTGGCCCTAGAAGGGTCCGCGATGTTCCTGCCGCTCAATCGGCCTGTGGCTTGACAGACACATCGATGGACACGTTGATGCACCCGACCCGAACAACATCATGAGGCGACGACCTCGGAAAGGACTATGACCCGGCAAGGATCTCGCAGGCGCTGAACAAGCATCCGAAATTAAAGGGCCGATTGACAGGCGCCTTTGCCCATGAAGGCCCTGAACATTAAAAGGGGGCACAGATATACGGTAAGGGGATCGAAGAGGGAACGCCTGACCGATTGGCGCGCACCGCGGCGCGACGGTGGCGGCTGGGCCCGTGCCGGCCCACGTTGAAACAACTTCCAAGGAGGGTGGCGCGGGCTTTGGGGTGGCTGGCTACCGCGAAAGATCTCGACGATGCGAATCGGACCGCCGCAATCCGGGCATGGCTCTCTCAAGGTGAGCGGGTGCGCTGGCGCTTGGCTCATCGGCCTGCGATGGCGCTTGCGCCCTAGCAATGCGCGGATCTTCGCGACATTACCTTGCGGCCTGCGCCGCAGCAATGGCGCAATCCGTAGGATAGCACTTGGTTCAGGAAGCGCGAAGCCACTATGACAATGGTCCCATCCTGCGGCGTCTGCGAAATACCCATGGACCGTCGTGGGTCGATGATTGCCGCCCGCCGAAACCGCAGGCAATACGCTGATCAGCGCTTGCGCACGAATTCCGTGCGCAGGACCAGCCCCTTGATCGCGTCGTGGCGGCAGTCGATTTCTTCTGGGTTGTCGGTGAGCCGGATCGACTTGATGACGGTGCCCTGCTTCAAGGTCTGGCCGGCGCCTTTGACCTTCAGGTCTTTGATCAGCACGACAGAGTCGCCGTCAGTGAGAACATTACCGGAGGCATCGCGGGCTTTGGCTGCGTTCGCCTTCTCCGCAGCAAGGTCGGAGGCTGGCCGCCATTCGCCGGTCGCTTCGTCATAGCCGTAGTCATCGTCGTTCTGGTCGCTCATCTCTTGTGTCCTTTCCTTGGGAGACCTTGCAATGGTCCATCATGTCAGGAGCGCATCTATCGCGGAAAGCCTCCGAGAGCAAACCGCCGCCGCTTCCCCATCGAGAGCTCGACGGTGACCACCGGACAATCTTCCAGGCGGCGCGACGCGCTGTCGCCCATCTTGGCGCCAAAAGGTTGACGGTCTTCATGTTTCGATGCCGATCTCTGCGGGTGGGCCGCATCCGCGAAGAACTAAAACATTTGGCCGCCTAAGAGCGGCCGCTTCGATCAGCGGCGCCCGGATCATCCTCAATATCGGCATTGCCTTTGGCATCCGTTCGAGCGTAGCGCGGAGATGTGGACCATCCCTCGATGCTGCATTCCCCGGCGCCACGACTGCCCGGGAAACGGTCATTGTCCCGAAAGCCCAAGTGACGCTCGAGCGTGCGAACAGCCGTATGATGGGTCGCAGCCGCAATTCTGCTGGGTAAATGACCCAACCGGATCGTGCTACGGATTTCAAAGTCCACATGCTCGACAAGGGCGAAACTGATGCGATGGTCACGCATTCCTCCAGGTATATTGAGGAATGGGAGTCCTACTGCGGCGGAGAAAAATATTACCAGCGGCTGGTCCAGCCGACCGTGACAGACGCCTCCGTGGACGTACAAGTGATTGACGCCACGTTCGTTTTAGCCTGTTATGCACACCATTGCTTGCATTTGGGCTTACATCTCATCCATGTGGCGTATTGTTCGAAAAGTTCTAAGGGCGATTGATGGATGCGGCCTAGCCGCGCGCGCGATAGTCGCCACGTGCGCCCTGCTGGTGGCGCCAGGCGCGGCAGTTCATGCCAATCAGGGGGGCGCGCAACCGCATAGCTGCGAATTCAGCTCCTGGTCTGGCCGGCTGCACGACATCTATCATCGCGACACTCGAACCCGGAACTCCATCGGCACAAGTTGGTTCGCCGACGGCATCGAAATCACCTTTGACTATCGCTATAGCCTTCTGCTGGGTGAACCGCTTCGGAAATTCGTGCCCCATGTAGCGATCCCAAAATCGATATCCTTCGATACCAATGGTTCGGGTTTTTCAGACATCAAGCTCGTCTACGATTCCAGCCTCGCCGGCACGCAAGTCAGTATTAAGGAGATCGAGGCGGAGGGCCGAACCTACGCGCTGAACGTTTTTCGCGTCGGGGCGGAGGTGATGCAGGGAATGACCGTATCGCAGGCCGAGATGCGGCTCGTGCCGAACGATGTTTGGTCACGACACTACATGGACTGGCAGACGTTCCAGGGAATATTCGGCCTGCCTGGCCGTTCAGGTTGGGATGTGGAAGGAGCGCCTGGCTGGGCAAACGCCTATTCCGCTCCCGGGGCTAGGTCCGGCGCGACTGCAGAACGCGACAACAAGCAAGTCTGGTGTCGCATACAGGCATTGAAAGAGCCGCTACATACCATTGAGCTAATGGATATGCATGTTTCTATCGAGGGTGTGATTGCGAATATGCGGCGGTTGTCACCAGAGTTCAACGAGTTGATGCGCCGGCGAGCAAAGAAGCCTCTCGTTTCCGCCATCACCGCTGGCATTCAGGACGCAGGCGGAAGTCCGCGCGCCAGGAGCTTGATGGAACGCGCGTTGAAGCAAATTGGGGGCCGGCTGGATGCTGAAGATATGGCGGAAGCCGTCCAAGCACTTGAAAGAGTAGAACTCGCAGCCACGAACGAACGGCTCATGGATATCGCCAACCGGCTTTCGGCGGAGATACCCGGTGATTCCCAAACGTCACCAGCCTTCGACAAGACGCTCATTCGCGCCATTCATTCCTACGCCGCTCAACTGGACGGAGCCACAGGCTATCGCGAAGAATTGCGGCGCATTGCAGATCGCGTGCACCGACTGACGTTGATCGGTCGGCTGCCGCCGCTCGATGTCATCCTGCTCGTCGACAATTCCGGCAGCATGGGCGATGTGTTCTCCGCGCTTAAGCACGAGGTTGGTGCGCTGATGCGGGATATCGAGGTAATCAGCCCGTCGGCAGAACTCGGCATGCTCGCCTATAATTCGGCCGGCTACGAGCGCTTCGACCGACGCCCCGCCGACACCGGGGGGCGCGAGAGGTTCGCGGACTACTTGGAAAGTCTCGGTGCCAGCGCGGGCGACGCTGCCTTCGGCAACCTCTTGAAGGACTTCATCGTTAAAAGCCCGTTTCGTTCGCAGGCGCGTGCCCGTATTGTCCTCGTCTTCGGCGACATACCAGACACAACCCCGGGCGAGAATGCTGCCAGCTATACACGGACTTTACGCGAGCGATATCCGGGTACCGCCGTCGTGCCAATCTGGACTGGCACGGGCGTCCCGCCGCAGAGCCTGAAGGATATCGCCGCGGTATCTGGCAATCGGGTGATCCCGTTTGATGCCGGACGCGGCAAGATTCGGGAAGTCATACTCGCCGGGCTCGGTCTCGACGAATACAGTTCCGCGGACGGCGCGCAATGACCGCGAACAATGCGCGTGCGGCGCAGCAACGCGCTTTCCTCTCCGCCTTCGACCTAGTCCTTGCGGGAGGCGACAGTCGTACGAAAGGATTGATGCGTCTGCGCGGACTGGCGAAAGAGGGGCATGCGCCGGCCCTCTTCGCGCTCGCCGAAGAACTGGTGCGTGAGCCGGAGCCCGCCATCTTCGAAGGCCCGGAAAATTGGGCGCTAGCCGCTTACGGCCTTCGCTACACCGCCCCGATAGAGCGCCTACTGGCCCGCCTCGAGCTTGCGGGAGAGGACGCCTCGGTTCTTCGTGCGCGCCGCAACACGGCAGAAGATGCCGATCCGGCCCGCTCCATCAGTGGTGGCTTCAACAGCCGGATCCAAGAAGCGATCGGTATGGTGGAAGCGGGCGATCCGCATAGATCCTTCGGCCTTGAGCGGCTACGCAAACTGGCGCGCGAAGGCGCGGTCAGCGCCGGTCTCGTCTATGCCGAGGAACTGGTTGCCAGAGCCCCACAGTGCCAGCGCGCCGCCTGCGCAGGATGGGCGGAATCCGCTGCCGCGCTCGGCCACCACACGCCGATATTGCGGCTCATCGCTCTGATGGACGGTGACGGACAACCGGGTTGCGCGGACCAGTTGCGAAGCCGGCACCAGGCGATCCTAGCGAAGATGGTCGCGACAGAGGAACTGGCGGAGGTACCGCAGGCCGCCGACGCTCCCTCAGTGCCCGCGCCGAACCGCGGCGAATACCCGTTCTGGCCAATCAAGCTGGCGCTCTTGTTGTGCGTCACGCTGACGCCGATCCTGTTCCACGCTTCTGTCTGGCAATGGGCGGCCGAACTCGGCGCTGGAGGCTTGAAAATCATGGACACCGTACGGCAGGAAAAGCCCCCCGGCGTTCTCGGCGCCGCCTCGGCGTCGGTCACGGTGTCCACTTCTGCCAAAGCCTACCTCGAGATGCAGATGAACCAGGCGGAAGCGATGGCTGAGACCCTGCTTCGGCAGGGAAAGGAGCAGGAAGCAGACGATGCGATCGTGGAGGCCATCGAGGCGGCGATGATCATCGGTAATCTCGACGCGCTGGAACGCCTGCTCGACCGCCAGGCCGAAACGACCACGGCGATTGCCCGGGCAATCGAGGACGACAAGCAAACGCTGAAGATGCTGCGGGAGGTCGTCGAGGTAATCGGCAGGGGCTTCGACTTCACCCAACCGAGTCAGCGCAACCGAATGGAACGTGAATATGTCCACTACTATGCCCCTTCCCTGGAGCGCGGTTCGACGGAACTTTCCTGCAAGCTCTGGATAAGCGTGGGCAGCAAACGCGGCAATCCAGACCGCATCTTCAAATCATTTCGTTTGACCGACAACCAAGTCGAGGTCGACCTCGCTGAGGTATACCACACGCCGGTGCAGGACCTCAGCGCCCGGACGCTGGAATTCGTGTCTGGATGTCCGGACAAAATCTTAATCTACAAGGGGCTGGCAGTCGGGTTCTGTGGTTCCAACGACCATTATTTCAAGGCCGTGCTGGGCGACTACCTGAATCGGTCCGGCTGTATCGTCAAATGAGGTCGGGTGACTAAATGTGGTGCCGGATTCTGAGGCTGGGACGCAATTGCCGTCCCGATAGATGAACGGCACTTTGAGCACCGCAACTCCCGACACCAGGCGAGCAAATAGGGCGACGGGAAAAGGCGTTCTCCCGCCGCGTCGGGACGCGGCGTGCGCTCTTCGTGTTGTGCGTCGGTCGTGGGTTCTCCGTGCTTTCGAATGCTATTTCCACTGAGGACTATGCATACCGGACCACACCGACACCGCGACCGTCTGAGGGAACGCACTGTCGGTCTGAATTCTTGCTGACCGGCGAATGTCGCCGCAGCTCAATTATTTTGGGTGTCATTTTACCCCCGACCGGAACCGACCCGATCGTGTGGAGTTGTCCTGATCGCTTGGTAGTGCAAGCTGCGCGATCGCTTCAGGTAGTATTTCGCCCCTCCCGCAAACACCCCCACGATGACGTAGTGGGCATGCGCCATTCGCGCCAGGAAGCCCCAACCATTCCGACCCGTGCGCATTGAATCGCTCAGGCTGTGAAGCGTTCCATCAAGAAATCGGGCCACGCGCCATGCGCTTCGCAGATCGCAGCGAAATCCCCTACGGAACTTGCTGCAAGTACGCCCGTCCGAACGAGGCAGGAAGCTAGGCCCGCGCCGGCGGCGCCCGCAATATCATGTTCGATGCTATCTCCGATGCAGATGATGCGATCAGCGGCGATGTTGGAAACCAAGGTTTGGGCCTGTTGGTAAATTGCGGGATGGGGCTTGCCGAACCAGCGGACCGGGCCGCCGAGCATCTCGTAGGCAAGGGCGATGCTGCCGGCGCCTGGCGCCGTCCCACCGCCTTTTACCAGTTTGTGGCGGTCGGGGTTGGTGCAGTAGCAGGGGACCTTGCGTTCCGCCGCAGGCCTTAATCGATCACGATAAGCCGACAATGGAATCCGCTCCGCCTCGCTTCCCGAGATGATTACGATGTCCGCGAGCGTCGCGTCCTCGACAGTTTCAAAGCCGAGGCGCTCGGCAAGATTGCGGTCGCCCCCGCTCGAAATCGTCAGGCATCGCGTGATGCCGGCTTTCCCGCTTGTCTCTCGGTCGAGAATGCGATGGGCGACATCGCCGGAGGTCAGGAAGTGGTCGAAACCCGACCGGTCGAAGCCGAGCTTGACCAGGCGATCGCCGTTGTATTCACCGCTGCGGCCTGAATTCGAGAGGATGACGACGACTTTGCCAATCGCCTTTAGATAAAGCAATGCCGCATTGGCGCCCGGATAGGCACCGTCGTCGTCACGCAACACGCCGAACTGGTCGATGAAGAAAGCATCATAGCGGGCAGCCAGGGCGACGAGCGTGGTATGCGGTGCAACGCACAAGATCAGCGATCCTTCCCGGCAAGAACAAGGGAAGCTGTGCCGACGGAGGCCTCAGCCGAGCGCGCCGTAAGAAAGGGGACGGCGAGCGCCTTTTCCCGCATTCGCGCCCAGGCCGGATTGGCCGCGCCCCCACCGACCGTGCGCACGGACCGCACCGTGGGCCCGCCCAGTTCCGCCAGCCGGTCATAGCCCGACTTCTCGATAGCGCTAATGCCCTCGAGGATCGCCTGGAAGAAAGTGACGTCATCGGCCGGGCGCGGTTCAAGCTTCGGCGGGTAGGCGGGATCATTGGCAGGAAAGCGCTCGCCCGGGGCCGACAGAGGATAGTACAAGAGGCCGGTCGGATCGTCCGGCCGCAGTTTCGGTGTCATCGATTTCAATTGGTTTTCATCGAAGAATTTACGAATAACTGCGCCGCCTGAATTCGACGCGCCTCCTGCGAGCCAGAAATCGAGGATGCGGTGAGAATAGATTCCATAATTCGTCGCATTGATTGGCCGTGGGCAAGCAAGTTTCACGACCAGCGTCGAGCCGAGCGCCGTGACACCGTCACCGATTGCCGTGGCGCCCGTCGCCAGGAACGAGGCGCAGCCATCGGTCGTACCCGCATGATAGCGGCATTGCGGCGGCAGGCCGAGCATGAGCCCGCGCGCCGTAACCGTCGACAGCGGCGCGCCGGCCCTTTCGACGGAAGGCAGCAGGGCGGTGTCCATCCCGCACGCTTCCAGCCAGTCGGGCCAGCGCTCGGCATCGAGATCGTAGCCGGTCTTCAGCGCGTTGTTCTCGTCACTCGTCGCAACTGCTAGGCCAAGCTGCATGAGGATCCAGTCGGCCTGGTGTACGATTGCGTGCACGCCGGGCCTGCGCGACAAGTGGATGGCGCGCGCGAGCGCGGATGTCGTCCCCCGGGCAGGGCTGTCCAACGGTGCCTTTGCGCCGATACGCTCGACAATGGCGCGATCGGGGCAGGGATCGTTGTACATCAGCGCCTCGCCGACGGGCAATCCGGCGGAATCGATGGCAAGCACCGTCCCGGACGTACCGTCAACGGCGACGCCTTCGAGCGACGCGAACGAGTTGTGCGAGGCAAGTTCGGTAAGGCAGGACGTGACGCCGTTCCACCAGGTCGACGGCAATCGCGCGGCTGCGGCATCCGGGAAGGGGCATGCCGCAATATCGACCGGCTCGCCGTCCTTCGAAAGCAAGGCGGCGCGCACCCCTGTTGTGCCGAGGTCGATACCGAGCGCGATGGCGGTCTTTGTGCCGGTGCTCATGCCTGCTTGCTTGCCTTGCGGTCGAGCGCCTGACGGTATTGCTCGGCCTCCCAATGGGTCAGTTCATACTCTTCCTCGGGGGTGAGATAAGTCACCGAAGCGCCCTCCGGAATGCGGGAGACGACCTCGGCAAGGCAGCGTGCCATCATGCGGCCGCCAGCGGTGAGTTCATTGGCGAGCAGCACGCCGCGACCGGGTGCAAGCAGCATCTTCGGGACGGGAAGATCGCGCGCGCGACGTGCGTCCCCATAAGCATTCACCGTCTCGCCATCGGCAAGCACACCGATCTCCGTGCCGAGGAAGATGACGTGATCCGGATAGAGCGAACCGCCCGCGGCCAAAGCGACGTTGGCCTGGCTGAGGGCGGTCTTGTGGCTCTCGGCATCTTCCGCTGCATGAAAAGCGGAGCCTTTTGCCAATGCCTTCAAAGCGACCAGGTCTGCCGCAGCCTGCGCGCGCACCTCGAGCGACAGCGCTTTGGTGACGCGCGTGATGCGCGCGCGCACCTCTTCGACGGTCTCGCCCGTAACGATAATGCCGTGATTGTAGAGTATCAGCACGTCCGGTCGCGTATCGGCGATGCGATCGATTTCGCACGCGAGCGGTGTGCCCGGACGGCGATAGGGTATGGTCGCCCATCGCAGGTCGGGAAGTTTCGCCATGTGTCTTGCAATGACGGCGTCCCGGTCCGCCAGAACTGAGAGCGCGATTGCGTTGACGCAGTGATAGTGCGCAACGATCGCCTGTGGCAGCGCAGCGTGAAAACTGGTCTCGATCGAGGGGCGAAGACCGGAGGCGTTCAGTGCCGTGACGATGAAGTCCGTCGCTTTCTCGGCGCTCGGATCGCCGGCGCGCAGCGCTGCAACCAGCGGCGTTACCGTCACCGGCACCATGATGTCGCGCTCGCCAGCATGGGCAAGCCATGTCCCCGACGCCTTGACCCACATTGCGCCATCGCGCTTGAACGAGGTGTTGCCGCCAGCACCCTGGGTCTTCAGCACGTCGCTGCCGATTTCCCTCGAAAGGCCGAGAAACGCACCGAAGGCCGGATCATTGTCCGACCGAATGCCCGAAGCCATGCCGGCCTCCTCCTTTAGACAATCTTGTCAGCCACCGTCCGCCAATCGTCACGGAATGGTGAGCAAACTTTTCGCCTGATGGTATTCATATGATCGACTACCGTCAACTATGAAGAAAATACCTCACCAAGCTTGAACGTGCTGAATTAATATGATTATCTTCGTTCATCGGCGATGGAGACGCCGGGAGGAGCATCCGTGAACGACACGCAACGTCACAAGGCTATCATTGAGCTCTTGCGCGAGACGCCGTTCGCTTCTGTACGTGATCTTCAGGAGCGTCTCGGCGCCTCTCCCGCCACGATACGTCGAGATATCGACAAGCTTCATGAGCTGGGTCGGGCGCGGAAGGTCTATGGCGGGATTTCTGCCCGCGAGGCCGGCGACAGCGGCCGCCTTTCTGCAAGGCCATATGATGAGAACCGGGACATCGCGGTCGAGGCAAAGCGGGCAATCGCTGCCGCCGCCGCAAGTCTCGTGCGCGACGGCGATTCCCTTATCATACATGCCGGCTCGACCTGTTATCAGCTCGGCACGCTTCTGGCGCGGCGCAATCTGCGCGTCTGGACCAATTCAATGCCGCTGGCTGCTCATCTTGGCGAACATGGCACTTGCCAGCTGTCGATCGCCGGCGGCGAGCTCTACCGCGAGCCCGGCATCATTCACGACCCGTCGGCGGGATCCCCCGGCTTCTTCGCCTCCCGTTTCTTTGTCGGTACGCAGGGCATCAGCGGCAAGGGGCTGCTTGAGTCCCATCCGCTGCTCGTCAAGGTCATCGGCGAACTTGCCGCCTGCGCCGACGAGATCGTGCTTTTGGCCGACAGCCGTAAATTTTCGATCCAGCCGCGCAATGTCGCCCTGCCTCTGTCGCGCATCGGAACCATCATCACGGATGATGGCCTGACCGATGCCGCTGCCAAGATGCTGGAAGACGCTGGCGTCACGATCATGATTGCGACCACCGGAGGGGCAAATTGAGCCAGTCCCCCATCGCCGTCTTCGACCTCGGCAAGACCAATTCGAAGCTGTTCGTCGTTTCGCCCGAAGGCCGGGTGATCGATGAGGTGCGAACGCGTCCCGTCTGGCGTGATGAGGCGGATCTGCGCGTGCTGGACGATGCCGCGCTCTTTGGCTGGATGGAGGGGGAGCTCGCCCGGGCCGTTTCGACGCACGGCGTCGATCGCATGATCTTCTCCGGTCACGGCTGCACCTTCGCGCTTGTCGCGGGCGATGCGCTTGTCCATACGATCCTGGACTATGAGCAGGCCCCCCCTGCCGATATCGCCGGCCGCATCGACGCGATGGCGCCGGACTTCCAAGAGACGTTTTCGCCGCCTCTGCCCCTCGGTTTCAACTATGGACGACATCTGCTCTGGCTGAACGAGCGTGATGCTGACCTCATCGGCAAGGCGGATGCCATCCTCGCCTATCCGCAATTCTGGACCTGGAAGTTCTCCGGCCGGGCCGTTTCGGAAGTCTCCTATCTCGGCTGCCACTCCAATCTGTGGGCGCCGCTGCAGGACGATTTCAGCAGCCTCGTCGACCGTATGGGCTGGCGCGGCCGGATGCCGGAATTCGCAAGAGCCGGTGACGTTGTCGGGACGCATGCCGTAACGCTCGCTGACGGGGGCAGTGTGACGGTTGCGGTTCATAACGGCGTGCACGACAGTAATGCGGCGCTCTATTTTTACCGTTCGCTTGGCTTTACGGATTTCACGCTGGTCTCGACCGGCACCTGGGTCATCATCTTCAATCCGGCAAGCCCACTGGAACGGCTCGATGCCGCACAGGATATGCTGGCCAATGTCACGGTCGATCATCAGCCGGTCGCCACCATCCGCTTCATGGGCGGGCGGGAATATGATGTCGCCAGCAGCGGCTGGGCAAAGTCGATTTCTCATGAGGCGGTTGCCAAGGTAATCGCCAGCCAGGCATTCGCCTTGCCGTCCTTCGCGCCCGGCGGGCCGATGCCGGGACACGAGGGCCGCTTCGTCGGCCCGGCAGTCGAAGGCGAGGAGCGCGCGGCCGTCGCTCTGCTCTATGTCGCGCTGATGACCGACCTGTCTCTCGACTTCATCGGTTCGGAAAATGCGATCGTCATCGATGGCGGCCTCGTGAAGACGGGGCTTTATGCCTCAGTGCTCGCCGCGCTGCGGCCGGGCCAGACGGTGCATACGAGCGCCAATCCGGAAGGCAGCGCCTTTGGCGCGGCCGCGCTGGTCTTTGACGCGATCGGCGACAATCCTTTCGTCAACGACTGTGTCGTCTCTGAGCCGGCATCCATTCCCGGCCTCGATGAATACCGACAGCAATGGCGCCACCATGTCGATGCCATGACATCGGCTGAAGGGGCCTCGCGAAAGGAGAAGCGCGCATGACGGCAACGGCCAATGAACAGCGCCCGCTTCTGGAGATGCGCGACATCAGCAAGACCTTTGGTGCCGCGAAGGCCTTGTCGCATGTGAGCCTGACGGTCCATGCCGGTGAAGTTCACGCGCTGATGGGCGAGAACGGCGCCGGCAAGTCGACGCTGATGAAAATACTGTCGGGTGCCTACACGGCTGATCCGGGCGGTTCGGTGCTGATCGACGGCGCGGTGGCGACGCTCGCCGATCCGCTGGAGGCCAAGTCCTATGGCATCGCCGTCATCTACCAGGAGCTTTCGCTCGCGCCGAACCTGACCGTGGCGCAGAACATGTTCCTCGGCAACGAGCCGTCGCGCTTCGGCCTGGCCGACCGCGCTGAGATGCGTCGCCGTGCCGATCCCATCCTCAGGCAACTCGGGATCGATTTCGATCCCTCCCGTCGCGTCGCGGAATTGTCGCTCGGCGAGCGGCAGATGGTGGAGATCGCGCGGGCTCTGACGACCAATGCCCGCATCATCGTGATGGACGAGCCAACTACCTCGCTGACCAGCCGCGAGACGGAAAAACTCTTCGACATCATCGCACGGCTCAAGGCCGATGGCATCGCCATCATCTATATCAGTCACCGGATGGAGGAGATCTACCAGCTCTCCGACCGGGTGAGCGTGCTGCGCGACGGCGCCTACGTCGGGACACTCGACCGCGCGGACCTTTCCGCCAGCAAGCTGGTTTCGATGATGGTCGGCCGCGATCTTTCCTCCTTCTACAAGAAGGAGCACCGGCAGGTTCGGGGCGAACGCGCCGCTGTACTCTCCGTCAGGAACATTGGTGACGGCATCAAGGTGCATGATTGCTCGTTCGAGGTGCGCGCCGGCGAAGTTCTGGGCATTGCCGGTCTAGTCGGCTCGGGGCGCACGGAACTGGCGCGCCTCGTCTATGGTGCCGACCATCGCACATCCGGCGACGTGGTTCTGAACGGCACGCCGCTTGCGATCACCTCGCCACGTGACGCGCTGGATGCGGGCATCGCCTACCTCACTGAGGATCGCAAGGCGCTCGGCCTGTTCCTCGATATGTCGATCAGTGACAACATCAATATCGGCGTCATCGCCGACGATGCGAAAACGGGCGGCGTGCTCGATTTCACGCGGGCCAGTGAACGCGCTACGCAAGCCGTGAAGGCGTTTTCGATCCGCACGGCGGGCACGCAGATAAATGTCGGCGCGCTGTCGGGTGGCAACCAGCAGAAGGCGCTCCTTGCCCGTCTGCTCGAAACCTGGCCGAAAGCCATCATCCTCGACGAACCGACACGCGGTGTGGATGTCGGCGCGAAGTCCGAGATCTACCGCATTATCGACGAACTTGCCCAGAACGGCATCGCCATCATCGTCATCTCCAGCGATCTGCCGGAAATCCTCGGCATCGCCGACCGTGTGCTCGTCATGCGGGAAGGGTGCATTGCCGGAGAGGTGAACCAGCCGATTGAGCAGGAAGCGATCATGACGCTTGCCACAGGCACGACCGGCAACGCGGCCTGAAGCAGAAACCAGACAGACGAGGACAGGAACGGAAATCATGAGTGCAGGCGAAATCGAACAGACCCGGATGGACAAGTTGAGGCTTCGCTCGACGCTGTCGGCGCTCGGCATGTTGCCGGTGCTCGTCCTGCTGGCGATCGGCTTCCATCTGCTGAGTGGCCGGTTCCTTTCCGTCAACAACCTGTCGATCGTCATGCAGCAGGCATCGATCAACACGGTGTTGGCCGCCGGCATGACCTTC
Source organism: Ferirhizobium litorale (assembly GCA_030028905.1). Taxonomy (GTDB): domain Bacteria; phylum Pseudomonadota; class Alphaproteobacteria; order Rhizobiales; family Rhizobiaceae; genus Ferirhizobium; species Ferirhizobium litorale. The sequence goes on from JALDYZ010000010.1 coordinate 26,943, forward strand.
GTCATCCTAACGGGCGGCATCGACCTCTCCGTCGGCTCGATTCTCGCCGCGTCCGCTATGATCGCCGTCATCGTATCGCTGGTGCCCGATCTCGGCATGCTGGGCATACCCGCGGCGATCGCAGCCGGCCTTGCCTGCGGTTTCCTCAACGGAGCGATCATCGCCTGGCTGAAGCTTCCTCCCTTCATCGTGACACTCGGCTCGCTCACCGCCATCCGCGGCGTGGCGCGCTTGCTCGGCAGCGACACAACCGTGTTCAACCCGGATCTGCCCTTCGACTTCATCGGCAACGGCTCGCTGTTCGGGATCCCTTGGCTCGCCATAATCGCGATTGCCACGATCATCGTGTCCTGGTTCATCCTGAAGCGAACCGTGCTCGGCACCTGGATCTACGCCGTCGGTGGCAATTCGGAGGCCGCGCGGCTGACCGGCATCAAAGTGCCGCTGGTGCTGCTCTTCGTCTACTCGATGTCCGGCCTGCTTTCCGGTCTCGGCGGGGCCATGTCCGCCCCCCGCCTCTATGCAGCCAACGGCTTGCAGCTCGGCCAGGCCTACGAACTCGATGCGATCGCGGCCGTCATTCTCGGCGGCACCAGCTTCGTCGGCGGTGTCGGTTCCATCTGGGGCACGCTCATCGGCGCGCTCATCATCGCCGTCCTCTCCAACGGTCTCATCCTCGTGGGGGTCTCGGACATCTGGCAGTACATCATCAAGGGCCTCGTCATCATCGTCGCCGTCGGCCTCGACCGCTACAGGCTCAAAGGGCTCAACCGGACGTGAGGTCCGGCTGAACGAACCGGTCGCAACCGGACACAACGGCGTGACAAGCGCCACCAAAGGAGGAAAACATGCGTCTTATGTCCAAGTTGCTCGTCGGCACCGCCATGGTTGCCGCACTCGCCATGCCCGCAGCCGCCAAGGACCTCAACAAAATCGGCATCTCGGTTGGCCTGCTCGGCAACCCATTCTTCGTCGCCACCATCAAGGGCATCGAAGACCGCGCCAAGGAAATCAATCCGGATGTCGAAGTAATCTCGGTCTCGGCCGACTATGATCTCAACAAGCAGGTCTCGCAGATCGACAGCTTTATCGCCGCCGGCGTCGACATCATCATGTTGAATGCCGTCGACGCGAAGGCGATCGCGCCCGCGGTGAAGAAGGCGCAGGCCGCCGGCGTGGTCGTCGCAGCGTTCGACGTCTCCGCGCCCGGCGCCGATGTCACCGTCATGACCAACAACGTCAAGGCCGGCGAAGTGGCCTGCAACTACATAGCCGAAAAGCTTGGCAACAAGGGCGATGTCATCATCATCAACGGCCCGGCGTCGTCGTCGATCCTCGAGCGCGTCCAGGGTTGCAAGGAAGCGCTCGGCAAGCACGCCGACATCAAGATCCTCTCCGACGACCAGAATGGCCAGGGCTCGCGCGACGGCGGCCTTGCCGTGATGCAGGGCTTGCTCACCCGCTTCGACAAGATCGATGCCGTCTTTGCGATCAACGACCCGACCGCGATCGGCGCCGAGCTTGCCGCCAAGCAGTTGAACCGCAGCGAGTTCTTCTTCACTGCGGTCGACGGTGCGCCTGATATCGAAAAGGCCCTTGCCAGCGGCAAGTCGATGATCAAGGCATCGGCGTCACAGGATCCCTATGTCATGGCCGGTCAGGCGCTGAAGCTCGGCGTCGAGGTGCTAAACGGCAACAAGCCAGCCGAGCCGGTCGTGCTGCTCGACCCGCAGCTCATCACCGCGGAAAACGTCCAGGACTACAAGGGCTGGACCGCAGCTCGCTAAACCTTCCTCCCAGACGACCGGGCACGCAGGCGAAAGCGGCGTGCCCGGCCGACCGTGATTCAATCCCTCTCAGAAAGCAGCTGGAATCATGTCGAAAATCGGTGTCCACTCCTTTGTCTGGAGCGCAGGCTCTTCGCGTAACGAGCTTGAAAAGGCGCTCGAGAACACGCACAGGCTTGGCTACAAGCTCATCGAGTTTTCCTATCTCGACCCAAAGCAGGTCGATGTGGCATGGCTTGCCGGCCGCCTGCGGGAACTCGATCTCGATGTAGCAATCAGCATGGGCCTTCCGCCGGAGGGCGACATTTCCAGCGACGACGCCTCGGTCGTCGCCAACGGCACGGATATCCTCGACCGGGCGGTGGCGCTCGTGCGCGATCTCGGCGGCACGAAGCTCGCAGGCATCCTGAGCTCCGCGCATGGCAAGCAAGAACGTGCGCTCACCCGCCAGAGCTGGGACACCAGCGTTGCCACGCTCTCCAAGGTGGCCGACCGCGCCAAGACCGCGGGCGTGACGCTGAATCTGGAGATTGTCAACCGCTTCGAAAGCAACATGCTCAACACGGCGGCACAGGGCATCGCCTACATCCGCGATACGGGTGCCTCAAACGTGCAGCTACATCTCGACACGTTCCATATGAACATCGAGGAGGCCGATGTTGGTCTCGCGATCCGGCATGCAGCCGACAAGATCGGTTACATCCATATCGGTGAAAGTCACCGTGGGTATCTGGGCACGGGAACCATCGATTTTGCAGCAATCTTTGATGCGCTGGTGGCAATCGACTGGGACGACTACGTGACATTCGAATCTTTCTCGACAGCCATTGTGGACAAGGACCTGTCGCTGAAGACCGCGATCTGGCGCAATCTATGGGATGATAACATCGCACTTGCCGGTCACGCTCACCGTTTCATCGAGCTCGGCTTGGAGACGGCCCGTCGCAAGGCCGATCTCGTTCGCCAAGCTCACGTTCCGGTCTAGCGGACGGGAATAGATTCGCCGTCTGATCGGCTCGCAAGCACAGGGGCGCCGCCAGAAACTGCCCAGCACGGCACGGTTTCAAGGAAGGAAGCACTCGCAGCTTTGTTGCAATGCCTGCCTGCTTGCGCAACCAGTACCTTCGCACATCGTACGGCGGGTAAGACTTCGCTGGGGCCGGAACCGTTCATTGCCATTGACCTGGTGGCTATCGAGATTGGCCTTGAATCAACACCAGGGCTCGCGTCGACCGCTCCAGGTTCGCGCGAGCCCTTCCGATACCAGAATGTCGCCAATCGACCGACCATTTCGAACGACGATGCGAAGCTTGCGTCCATACCGGTCTTCGTCCCTGTCCGGTAACGGCTCGAGATCGAAGGCACCACCATTCAGGAGAGAAACCAGGCGATCGGTTGCTCTGGCGCCAAGTCTCGCCTCGGAGGCACACCTTGGCTCGGATACCTCCGGAGTATCGATGTCGGCGATGCGGATCTTCACCCCATCCAGCCAGAACGTATCGCCATCGACGACGCATGTGTGTCGGACCGACCCGCATTTTCGGAATGGGCCGCTGATGGCTGGTGTTCTGGACTGCTGATTGAGGCCCAGGACAGGACCGGATCGACTTCCAGCAAGAACAACGGGCGTTGCTTGATCGGGTACGGATACAACAGATTCCCAGGCCTCTGTAGCCTTGGATACCATCGCTTGCTTCATGGCCCCGGGGTTCAGGCCATAGAGGGCCCAGGCATAAACACTGCCGAACGCCGCGGCTGACGTGGCAACGATCAGGAGCGCGAAGGCTCGCGAAGAGAGTTCGCGCCGTCGAGGCACCTGAAACTTGACGGTCTTCCCCATGTGCAACCTCAACCAGCAATCGTGGAGGATGCTACCCACGATCGTCTTTAAGGTGTGTTAAACTGGATCTGGTGTTGCGGCGATGATGTTCAGGCGACGTACGGCAACACTATTGAGTATCTTGTCCCACGGGGAAACTGTCGAGAGACCCTCCGTCAGCGCTCAACTTCCTGATGAGGTTGCGAACTGCCTGACGAACTTTTGCAGACTGGATACTGTCGTATGCTTGTGCAACTGATATGGCCTCGGCGCTGAAGGGGATAAGGGCGCCGCCTTGACCACTGGATCCTGTTCCGGAAAACAGCGATGCGACGTCGACATTGAAGTAGTCAGCGATTGCCGAAAGTTTGCTCGACGAGATCCGGTTCGTACCCTTCTCGTATTTCTGGATCTGCTGGAAGGTGATGCCAAGCGCTTCGCCCAGCTTTTCCTGGCTCACACCGCGCTGGACCCTCAGCAGCCTGACATTGCGGCCAACAGTGACATCAACAGCATCCGGTGTTTTCTGCAACATGACGCGCCTCCATCGTATAACCAAACATACGTCAGCCGGCCGAGGTTATGCAACCTGCTGCAACCAAAATATACCTTTGTAGTTGTGTCTAGTTGAGTTTGCTTGACTCTCCTGGCGACCGTCGATCAACCAGTTCGTCAATTTCATCCGCCATCCGCTGCCGGTCGTACATGGCCCGCACGAGTTGCAAGGTCTCTTCCGGTGGAGTGTCGTTGGCAAACTCGGACCTGATGCGTGCTTTCAGAAGTTTTGAGAAGGTGTGTGATTGACGCATGCTAGGGCCTCATTCGGCATGGACCAGGTCCGGTGAACGGTACGCAACCATTAGACGCTTCCGAAGTGTGATTGCAAGCAACCAGCATTCAATCTATGGTTATCTCATCATTTGGCGGGAGAGGGATGCGCCACAATGAATGCTCGAATTTTTCTCCTGAGTTTGTTCCTGGTTGCCGGCTGCGAGCAGGCATTTGCCGACTGCCCCAGTCCGGCGAACGATGAATTCGACACCGTCGCGACCGCCCTGTTCAACTGTTCGAGCGCAAGGCCGCTCCAGGGGCACGAGACGGATCGCAAGTTCCAGATCCACTATGATTTCCCGCAGACGCTGCCGGACGCGAGCACGCTTCCATGGATGTCGATCGATCCAATGGCCAATCCGGCTGGCTATCTCCAGGCAATCCTGAACTATGCGACCAGGATCAATGCGCGCGATGATGTCGACTGGCGGATCGAGGACAACGAGCAGGAATCCTGGTGCAGTGCTCCCTGGTTCCACATGTTGCGTGAGCCGTTGCACGGCATGACGAGTGAACGCTGGTCGCGGCCGAAGGAGTTGCATGAACTGCAGGGCGACTGGGCCCGCAACTGGGCGGTGGGAATATACAACGACGTCGCCTGCTACGGCTTCGGGCAGATCTGGAAGGACCCGACCTTCCCCAAGACGAAGGGTTTCGCCTTCGCGGACGGTGCGCTCGCCATCAAGATGCTCTTCACCAACGCGATGCCGTCGCAGGTGCCGTACCTGACAGGATCGAAAGAGTGGACTGTTGCCGCAAATGACGACGGCAGCACGATCACGATGCGGCTGCTGCAACTGGATGTGTCGACAAAAGACAAGCGGTCACCGAACGGATGGTTCTTCGGCACCTTCATGTATGATGCGACCCAGCCGGGCGATACCGTCTGGGAAAGGTTGGTCCCCGTCGGCCTCATCTGGGGCAACGACAACGATCTGACCGCAGGCGCCTACCTCGAGAAGGCTGCGGTCGCAAAGGAAAGCTGGGTCAACCCCGCCGTGGCGGATCGCTTTTACGCCTTGCCCCGGCACAATCTCGGCCTGTTCGGACGCGCGAATGGTCCCGTCGACAATCCCCGGTCAGCCTGTATCAGCTGTCACCAGCGCGCGCTTGATTGGGGCAGGGCGGTCCTCAGGGGGTCGCCGGAAGAAAAGGAGGCTCGTCTGTTGTTGCCGGACGTCCCGAACGACCCGTTCAACGACGCCGCCGTGAAAGCCTACTTCCGGGACATCGGCAACCAGTCGCCGGTGCCGAACACCCAGTCGATGGACTACTCTTTGCAGGTTTCCGAAGGCATCGAAGCGTTCAGGACCTGGGTAGCAACTGCGTTTCCCGACCATGCCACGTCGACAACCGACGTGACGCCCTATCCGTTCACATCTGCAGCTCCAATACCTACGGCACCGGTCACTGAGGCCGCACCGATCGAAGTGCCCGCCGACAAGTTCGAGGCCGGAACGATCGACATAAAGAGCGATCTGTTCGTGCGGTAGAAGAGGGGTTGCTTGTCGCTTGGATGTGCTAGTGTCTGCTCAAGCACGTCGACGGAGGACAAGCATGATTGTGCTGAACGCATATGGCCGGTTTCGGCTGATCGACGACAACGGTGACGACGTCACCCCGGTGAGCATGAAGGCGCGAGGTCTGATTGCCCTGCTGGCTCTGTCGAAGGACCATTGCCGACCGCGTGAATGGCTTCAGGACAAGCTCTGGAGTGACCGCCCCGCCAAGCAGGGCGCGCAGAGCATGCGTCAGGTGCTGGCGATCATCCGGCGTACTTTGGGCAGTCAGGCCCACGTCCTGAAAACCGACTGCAAAACTGTTTCGCTTGATCCGCGGCACTTCATTGTTGCTTTCGAACGTCGAACAGAACTTCAGGACAACGAGGCTGACCAAGGGCTTTTCGGCGATCTCGCCGTTCCGGATCTGGAGTTCGAGGACTGGGTCAGGGAGCAGCGGGAAGCTCTCGCGGACAAGTCACGCACACGTGGCGGAGAGTCGGGATCGGTTTGGGGGGCGAAGGCCAATCCCGCCATTTTTTTTCGCATTGGCGGGACAGGGGACGACGACGGCGAGCAAATCGTCAGACGTATGATGTCGCTCGCGACCGCATCACTGCTCGACTTTTCCGATTTCCAGATATTCCAGGAGGCTGCAACCCCGCTCGCGCATAAGCGGGTTGCGCCGCAATATGGCATCGAGGTCGAAGTCAATTGCGCTACTCGCGTCGGATCGACACAGCTCATCACCACGATACGCGACGCCACCAGTTCACGGGTGCTTTGGACGCGCACGTTCGAGATAGACAACACGGCGGCACCAGAGAACGTCGACGAGGATCAAATACACCCGGTCTCTGCCGAGCTCGTGGAAGCGATCCTGACAGTGTTCAGGACGCGCGGAGACGACCTTGGTATTCCGGAATGCGCAGCGATGCTCGCCAATCGAGGTCGCAACCTGATTTTCCGCTATGACAAGCGAAGCCTGACTGAAGCCGACAAGCTGCTGTGGCTTGCCTACTGGTATGACCCAAAGCCGCAATATCTGGCATGGCGGTCCTTCCTGCGGAACATGGCCAATTTCCAGCATCGTTCACATTCGTTTCTCGGTGACACCGTCGACTTTGAGACACTGGCACGCGAGGCCATCCATCAGGCGCCTTCGAGTGCAATTGCCTTAGGTGTGGGGGCACACATCGAGTATCTGTGTGGCGGCAGCCAGCGCAGTTCGCAACTGCTTGCCCGTCGGGCGATCGGCTTCGATCCCCTGAATGCCATAAACCATGCGATCCTTTCAAACGCGGAACTGGTCATGGGCAACCTTGCAGACAGTCGCAGGCTGTCACTCAAAGCCCTGGAGCTTGCCGGCGGCGGGGACTATCGCTCCTTCATGGAGTTCTTCTGCTGCATGTCTGCCGCGGCGCTCGGCGACTACCATGCTGCCATCGACCATGCCGAGGCGGCATTGATCCTGCGCCCGACGTTTCGTGCTCCGCTTCGCTATCTTGTCGCTCTTTACAAATACACGGGGCGAACAGATCACCTGCAACGTGCCGTTCTTCGAATGCGGTGCGCAGAACCCGATTTCGAAGTGTCTCACTTCCTGGACGACACCTATCCGGTTACGACGCTGCGACGCATGCGCCTCATCGATGCCATAGCTGCTGGCTCGAACAACGATTCCTGAACCCCAACTGCGCGCGTCATCCATGGAATCACGCTGGAATCACGCGTGTCTGCTTTAATGTGGACAAAAGGTACATCCGCGGGGGCAGAGCCAATGAGCAACGAAGAAAATATAAGGGAATATCTCGGAATCGCACGGCAATTGGCGGCGCAAGATAAATTGCCGCTTCTCGTCTACCTGATAGAAATGGCGCTGATTGAAAACGCCCGCGATCTCTCGGAAGATCGCATCGTACTGGAATCCGGGCCCAGCCTGGACTACGACCTTTTGACTGAGAGCTGAGTTTAGCAGTTTCGGACATATAGCAAATCCGGGTCCGGAACCCGGATTTGCGTGTGTTGCCCGAAGTCAGAGGGGCGGCTGGCTAGGCATACGGGCGCGCGGGTGGCTACCAATCAATATCCCGTTATTGCAGGCACTATGTCTGTAGTGTGCGCGAAGGTTGATCTGCTGCGCGCACTGATGGGGTGGCTATAGTAGCTGATGCGTATCTGTGAGTCCTCAGACTGCAGTGTGATATATAATTCCATATAAGTCAGCGTTTTGATGCCGTTTTGTATATCGACATTGCATCGCTTTGAGAATTTTCTATATATAATCCTGTATGTTTCGCCTCGTACGATACAGGATAATGATATGGCATATAGAACGGAGCATATAACGCAGCGGCTGCGCGCTGCGCGCGAAGCGCAGAAAATGAGCCAGCGCGAGCTAAGCGCACGATCGGGCCTGACGCAAAGCCATATTTCTCAGATAGAACGGGGCACCATGGAGCCTGGACTTGGCAGCCTGGTGGATGTAGCGCGTGCGCTTGACCTCGAGATCGTCCTTGCCCCGAAAAAACTGATGCCGGCGATCCGCAACATCCTCGATAGTACATCGGCATCGAGTGATGTGATGACATCCGACTAGCGCAAACTGGTGGGGCGCCTTGAACGGTGGTTTGCGCAGCACAGGGGCGGGTTCGGTAGCGCTTCCGAGGCAAATACATTCAAGGATAGCCTCGCGCTCTTACGGCATCTTCCTCTGTCGGCCGAGGAGATGGACACATTCAAAGAGGCGACTGCACGCCTCGAACGATGGCAGGCCGATCCTGCGTCCCGTCAGGAACTCAGCAGGATCGCACTTGCAGTAAGACACCTACGCAACGCCGCGGTGCACCGCGACCGTGACGACGCGGTCCCTCGCTCGGCCTACGCGCTGGATGAGGAAGACGACAATGCCTAAGCTCACGGTACTCGATGTCAGGCTGTATGGGGAACCGGTTGCGACGCTTACGAATCTGCAGGACGGGCGCACCATATTTGCGTTCAACGATGCGTATATCAAAGACGAAAAACGGCCGGCGCTTAGCCTGTCCCTGAAAGACCCGTTCGGGGCGCTCATCACGAAGTTCAGGCCGTACAACATGGTGGTCCCGCCCTTCTAAATGTACTGCCGGAAGGGCCGCTGCGCAAATACCTCGCTGATCGTGCGGGTGTGAAGCCGTCGCGCGAATTTTCCCTGCTCTGGATGCTCGGCCGCGACCTGCCTGGGGCCGTGACGGTGCTTCCCACCGAAGGGGATGACGCGCCTGCGGATGAGGAGCAGGCTATCGTCGAAGCGCGGCCGAACGCGCTACGCTTTTCGTTGGCGGGTGTGCAGCTGAAATTCTCGGCCTTTGAGAACGACAAAAAGGGCGGCGGCTTGACCATTCCAGCCGAGGGCACGGGTGGCTCGTGGATTGTGAAGCTGCCGTCTCAGCAATATAGCGGTGTGCCCGAGAACGAGTTCGCGATGATGACCATCGCCCGCATGATGGGCATGGACGTGCCCGAGATCCGGCTGGTTGATCTCGATGCCGTGAGCGGCCTGCCGCAGGGGGTGGGCGAACTGCACGGGCGGGCGCTGGCGATCAAGCGTTTTGATCGCACGCCGGAGGGACCGGTGCATATCGAGGATTTTGCGCAAGTCTTCGGCGTTTTTCCAGACCAAAAATACGATAAGGGCAACTACCGGCTGATCGGTCGCGTGCTGGGGATCGAAACCAGCACGGCCGACGTGGCGGAATTCATCCGGCGTCTTGTCTTCAGCACGCTAATCGGCAATGGCGACATGCACCTGAAGAACTGGTCGCTCATCTATCCCGATCGCCGAACCCGCGCGCTCTCGCCGGCGTATGATCTGTTGTCGACTATCCCTTACATCAAGGGGGAAGATACTGCGGCGCTCAATTTCTCCCGCACAAAAAAGATGGCGGCGCTGTCGAAGGACGAGCTTGCGCATCTGGCCGCGAAAGCGGAGCTGTCCGAAAGGCTTGTGATCGACACCGCGCGCGAGACGGTTGAACGTTTTAGGGCGGTATGGGAGGCGGAAAAGAAGAACCAGCCCATGGCAGCCAAGGTCGCCGACACGATCGATACGCACGCACCGACGGTCGAGCTGTATCGCGAGTTCGCGAAGTAGTGACCTATCGAGCCTTGCTCCATATCCAAGCCGTTAACCCGCACATTCAGGGGCGGAGCTCTTCCGGTAGGACCGGCCAGTCGCGAGTGTCCCAAGTGCAATAGGATGAGGTGACGACCCGGGCGCCGCTCTCGTAATGGTACCGGTTGCGCACGCGCCGCCCGGTCACATGCACCTCGCCAAGATTGTTCCAGGATAGGTAATGCCCCCAGTCCGGACTCTTGTTGATCGACCGGCGGATCTCGACATAGATCTTGTAGTCCAGTTTGTGTCGCGACCATTGCATCCGCCCGGTCGATGTCAGGTTGCCGTAGAACCCCGGCCAGGGCGAGGCGCGGCGGTCGTCATCCGATCCGTCTCGCGGCACTGACTCCACGTCCGTCCGTGGCATGTGTTCGGCGGTATCGAGCAAGTTCAGCTCCTTGCCCAGCGGCTGGTTCTTCAGCGAACTTGAGCAGAGCTGCACCCCGACCGAGACGCGCCCCTTGTAGGTGAAGCTGAAGGTCTGTTCGAACGCATAATGCACGTCTCCACACAGCACCACCAGGGGCTGCACCCGCAGTTTCGCAAAGAGGCTGAAGAGGTCGAGCACGCTCTGTTCGTAGACGCCGAAGCTCTCGGCGTCGTTCTCGGTCGCGTCGTCGAAATTGGGATGTGCGCGGAATTCTTTGGCCGCCTTCGAGACGATCCCCGCGTTGCGCTTGCGCTTGGCGCTGGCCTGGGCGTTTTCCTTGACGATGATATCGAAGAAGGGCGTGGGCAGCATAACGATCAGCGGCTGGAACGCACTCCCCGTCATCGCGTCGCGAATGATCTGGTCAAGCTGGCGCAGGCCGGGTCCGTCGATGATCCGCTCACCAAGCACCGGGTCATGGCTGCGCCGAGTGCGGCAATCTAGAAACGCGACCGGTGGCGAGGTCGGCGCCACAAAGGTCCAGTCGTGAAAGCCCAGGATCCTGCGCCGCATCGCCGGGTGGTTGCGGTCCTTGACGCAGAACTCTCCGATGAGCTTGCGGAACTCCTCGGAATAGGAGTCGGGATTGTTGCCGTAACCCTGGAAGATCCAGAACGCCACAAGTGCGTTGACGATGATATCCGCAAGCTCGCCTCCGCCCTTGATCGCCTTGCTGTCGGGATTGGCCCAGCCCTTGAAGCGGTAGACGTATTTCTCCCACTTGGGGTCGAAATTCCAGTCGTCGGTCACCTCGTGATCGTCGAACATCATGTATGTGACGCAATTGGCAAAGACGAATCGCGCGGCATAAGCGCCATCGCGGCCGCGCTCCTCGGGATTGGGGTGCATCCTTACCTTCAGCGTGATCTGGTCCCAGAGATCGCCGTTCCACGCCAGCAGGTAGAGCGCCACGAACTCGCCCAGCGTCTCGAGGTGCCAGTGCATTTGGGTCGAGGTGAAGCCGTGTCGCGCCAGCCGGTCTTGCCGGTCAAGGACGGTGCGCTGAACCAGCGTCGACCTGTTCTGGTTTCCGATCAGGTGGCGGCCCAGCTTGTTGACCTCGAAAATCAGCTTTTCCGAGACGTCATCGGCATAGATCTGGTCGCCGCCCAGAAGGATCGCCTGGGGGCGAGCGTTGAGATCCTCGATGGTCTCGCGGATCCGCGTCGCGGCCTGTGTCATCAGGTCGATGCCCGGCCCGTGCAGCTTGCGGCACGAGCCGTAGAGCGCACGCAGATCGTTCTCGCCACCCGCCTGCAGCAAGAACGAGGGTAACTCGTGATCGGGGTGCACGATTTGGTCGGCGATCTCATCGAGCAGGGTGAGGAACGTGTCCTCGCTGTCCGCGATCTGCAAGAAACCGATGTCATAGAAGAGGATCTCGTTATGCGGCAGGAAATCCGCTGCCGGGACCACTCGGCAGAGGTAGAGCCACAGGAACTCGCCCACCTGCAGTGGCTCGGCGTTCTCGGTCTCGCCATCCACCGGTATCATCGCCTGGTCGAAGAGCCGCACCCGCACGTGGTCAATTTTCTCGGTGGTGATGAACCAGACATGCACTGCCTCGACCGTGGCACGCCGGATCATCGGCCCGGCGATCATCACCGGCAGCCGGTACTTTGGGACCTGTATCACTCCTCCATCACTCCTGCATCACTCGGCCGGGTCTTCGACCCACGCCCCGTCCTCGGTCTTGGACCAGCTTGGCAGCGTGTTGCCCGGGCGCAGCCGAACCAGTGTGGTGGGCAAGCGGATGTCAAAGGGCTCGCCGACCTCGAAGCGCTCGTGGTGCAACTCTTCCGAGCGTCGCTCGCGGATCTCGACTAGCAGCCCGATGTGATTTTGGTCGGTGACCGGTGGCAGGTCGCCACCTTTCCAAACCACGCCGGTCTCGAAGAAATGCAGCAGCGCCTGCTCGAAATCCGGACGCACAGCCAGGCGCAGCTTGGCGAAGCTGGCCTTGAGGAAAGAGGCGAAGAGTGGGTCGGGATCGTTGGTCACCATGCGCTCGACCCAAGTGGAGCGCGGTGCCCAGTAATAGGGGTAGTAGGTGAATTCCATCTTCTCCCACTCAAAGCATTCCTCGAAGAACTTGGCATAGCGGCCCTCGGCCTCGGCCTCGTCGAAGTCGACGCGGGCCTCCATGATGCCGCTTTGCAAGATCGCAGAGAAATGCTCGAAATACTGGCCCGTGACCATCGAGATCGCGGCCCGCTTCAACTCGTCTTCCTGGATGCGGCGGGCTTCCAGGGAGTTCATGCCCTCGATCTCGATCCCCTCCTGCGACTGCAACTCGGCGAGGCGGGAGTTGTAGGCGCTGAGCGCAGTCTCGTAGCCGGCGCGAAGCTTGGCCCATGTCGCCTTCTGCCACGCCTTCTCAGCGGTCTGATCCTGGCTGAAGAGCTCTAGCGTCGCGTGCACACGGTTGGCGCCGCGGACGAAGATGCTGACGGGCAAGGGGCCTAGATGGTCGGCCCCGCCAGTGGGGTTCACGTTGCCTATCACCATGTAGCCGCGTTGTTGGCCCGTCAGGACGACGAAATCATCGGGATTGAACTCTTCCGGCGGGTAGGTCTCGAAATGGCGGCCGACCTGCACGCTAAGCGCGTTCATGTGGAATTGCGCATCGTCTTCGGCATTGCTGTCAATATAGAGCCGCAGGTTATACTTGAACGGCATGTAGCCCGGCTGCAATGTGATGCTGTCTACCAGCTCAATTGCGTCGCTGCCCTCTGACGCGGCCCCCTGCAGTGCCAGATACTGCACGACTTCGAAGGGCGGCGGCAGGTCCAGCCCCCCCACGCCATAGGCTGCGCCGTACTCCTTGTAATTGGTCTCGTTGAGGGAGGTGAATTCGATATCAAAAGGCACCGGCTCCATGATGTCGTAGTTCGGCTGCGAGGTGTGGTGTTTGACCTGCCGGTAGAAAGCCGCCGGGTCGGGGATCATGATGTCGAAGAAAAGTCGGATGCCGAAGTCGTAGACCTGCGCCTCGTAGACCCTGTTAAGCCACTGGAACATGCCCGAGATGTTGTCGTCGCCTTCGATATTGTTGAATTCGTGGAGATTGGTTTCCTCGAATTCGCGGATCGTAGTGATTGTGCGCAACTCGCGTGTCTTCTCTGTCACCTTGACCGCGGCCTTCTCCATGATCTCCTGCGCATAGGTCGCTGCATTGCGGCTGCTGCTCTCGCTACTCGAGGAGGTCTCGTAACCAGTCGAGACCTCGGCCTGCACGAAGGGTCCATAGCCACCCGAGATTGAGCCGCCGATGCGGAAGCTCTCGCTTTCCGACAGGGTGCTCTGCACCTCGCTCTGGATCTCGCTACGCTGGGTGGTTTGCAGGTCGCGCTCCTCGGCGCGGGTTGTTTCCTCTTCCTGCGTGAATACGTCCTCGATGCGCTCCAGGCGCCGGGTGGTGCGCTCCTTGCGCTCGCTGAGCAGCACGTTCTCGACATGGGCCAGGTCGCCGCCCTCGTAGCGCTTGAGTTGCTGCATGGTGACCTGTAGGCGGCCCACGCCGACGGGGCGGACAAGGCCAACGGTTGTGGGGACCTTAGGCCCTTCCTCGATGGAGAAGCCGAGGTTGAGCGTCGCGGCGGGCCCCACGGCCGACGTCGAGGGCAGGGCCGCGCGCGCCCCTATCAAGCGTGGACTGCGGGTCAGGCGCGCGATCGCCGTCTCGGCGTTGCGGTCGAGATCCTCGATGCTGCGGGCCACCAGCGCGGCGGGGGTCTCGGTGATGTCAATCCCAACGGCTGTCAGGAACTCGCGGGTGTGCGGCGAAAGCCGGGCAACCGCGGTATCGGAGATGAAGAGATGGGTGCGTGCACGTTCCTCCTCGGTGGCGGCGCGGCCCTCCTCGACGCTTGTCAGGCGAACGCGGCCCTCGGGGGTGAGCTCCATGCGGCGCATCACCATCGCCCGGCGGCCGATCCGGCCGAGGTCGTTGAGCGCATTGCGTGCCTCGACCCGGCGGTCGAGCAGTCCGGCCAACTCGGCGGTGGCGACCATCAGTGAGTGCTCGTTCTCGGGCGGCTCGGCAGCCATGGCCCGGCCCGCGAGCGGGTTGTCGAAGATGATCACACGCCGTAGCTGGCGGCGCAGCGCGTCGAAGTGAACCTCGCAGCCCGCCTCCTGCGCCTGGTCGAGCACGGCCAGGGTGATATAGGCGTTGTAGAGCTGCTGGAACTCGCGTCCGGACACCGATCCGCTGAACTTGGCGGCGGCCAAGCGTTCGGTCAGTACCTGGCGGGTGGAGGAGATTTCGGGGCTCTGCAGCCAGCCGGCCACTGCGGCCCCGGCAACCGCAGCGGCGATGGCGCAGACATTGACCGGGACAGGGTTTTCGGCGGCGGCCTGTTCGGTGATCTCGGCGCGCATACGGCGGCGGATTTCGGCTAGAAGGTCGAGCACCGGGGCGCTGGGGCGTTCGAGGACCTCCAGTAGCTCCTCGATCTCGGTGTGCGGGATGGGCTGTCTGTCGTGATGCCGCAGTAGGACACCGGCGCGGGTGCCGAAGAAGGGTAGACGCAGGATCTGACGGTCTTCGGGCTCGCGAGGCGGAGCAATGAAGGTGAAGCGGAATACCTCTTCCATGTCCGAACCGCCCTGCCTACAAGGGAAATCAAATGACACAATAACAATTTTGCGGGGGTTCGAGAACCCGCCCTGCACACCAAGGACAGGACAGGTGAGATTTGCAGGTCCGCTGCAGAGCCAGTTTGTCTGCATTGTTTTGACATAGCCTGCCGGGGGCTCCGGCGGGTTTTTCTTTGGCCACAACGTCAACCGCGAGTCCAGCGAGTTTGCAGTCGCGGACTTCAAGAAAGACGTTCGCATCATCGACGAATCTAAAGGCGTCGAGCGACTTCACCTCTTGGCGCACAGCCGATCTCTTGTTCAGCCGCAGGCGTCGTATCGCGCTTCTTGACATCCACGCATAGTCGACCGCGCTCCTACGGTATTTCTCCGCAGATCCACGGCACTTGCTTGTGATGTTCCGAACCGACGCAATGAAATGAGCCGCAACTACCTTCGAAAAGCGTGCTAGCGTCCAGCAAGGTAGCTAGTGCCGATACGACGATAGAGAAATTTGCAGTCTTCCGTTGCCGTGGCTTCCTCGATCAGAGCAGCCATGCGGGCGTGGATCGGTGACTTTATGCAAGCCGGATCGGTTTCGCGCGCGTTGCCGGCGATCGCCATGGCCTGGCAGCGGCATCCTCCCCAATCGATCTCCTTGCGATCACAGCTCCTGCATGGCTCACCCATCCAACTCGTGCCGCGAAAGGCAGAAAACGCAGGAGAGTGTTGCCAGATCTCGGCGAGGTCTCTCTCGCCGAAGCGTTCGAACACGAGGTTCGGGATCGTCCCTGCGGCATGGCAGGGAAGGACGGTGCCATCCGGCGCAACCACGAAGGCGTCGCGCGCCCATCCTCCCATACAGGGTTTGGGATACATCGCAAAATAGTCGGGAGTGACGAAATCGATGGTGAGTATCCCATACAGTTGTTCCTGGGCTTGGCGCACCACTTCTACCTGGCGCTCCACGGATGCGCGATCTGGCATCAGGGCGTTGCGGTTGAGAAGGGCCCAGCCGGCATATTGCACGTTGGCTATTTCCAGCCTCTCCGCTCCGAGCTCCAGCGCTAGGTCGATGAAGGCGGGGACCTCATCCATGTTGTGACGATGAACGGGTGCGTTGATGGTGAGGGGCAGACCGGCCGCCCTTACCTGGCCAGCTGTGGCGATCTTTTTCTCATGTGCACCGCGGTGATTGCTAATCCTTTCTGTCGTTGGCGCGAAAGCGCCCTGGAAGCTGATTTGCACGTGGTCCAGCCCCGCTGCCGCCAAGTCGTCGATTCGCCCTTCTGGCATGCCGACGCCGGCAGTGATGAGATTGGTATAGACGCCGCGTCCCGCAAGCTGGCGGACCAGGGCCTCGAGATCCGGCCGCAACGTTGGTTCGCCTCCTGACAAATGAACCTGGAGGACGCCGAGATCGGCTGCCTGATCGAACAGAGCACGCCAGCTTTCCGTCGTCATTTCGAGATTGGCCTTGAGAAGCTCGACAGGATTCGAACAGTAAGGACATTGCAGCGGACACCGATGCGTGAGTTCGGCCAGCATGCCGATAGGAGGAAGGGTCGGTTCGCTCATAGTGTCACCAGAAATCGGTCAGACCACTCCTGGAGGAATGCTTCCACGTCAGCGGTTATCTCGTCGTGTGGTGCCTCATATTGCACGGCCAGTTCCTTCACGATCTGAGCCACCGAATGCCTGCCGTCACACAGCCTGAGAATAGCGAGGCTCACCTCGTCCGGCCAAAAGACCTTCTCGGGGGAAAGCACGGCCCAGGAACGCCGGACCCCATCGTATTGCAGACGTACGTGCGGTTTGAGGGCCGGAGTGGATGCTGACGAAAGCAGCTTTCGCTCGCGTTGTAGCCTCATTGCGACGGCCTTGGGTCGAAGGCACCCGGCGGAACGTGGCCGTGATCGCCGTAGGCCTGTTCCAACGCGTCCAGCATAGCCCAAAGCACGTCGCATTTGAAGACGAGTGCGTCGATGACGGCCTGCTGCTTTTCCGGGGTGTCGGCATGTCGGAGCACGTAAGCCAACGCAAAGTCAGCATCACGGGACGCCTGCGCTGGACGTGGCCGGAAATACTCCAGAATGTCCTCGGTCACAAATTCATATTTCGCGAGCATCGCCGGCACACGCTCGCTGATGATTATCGGTGAAAAGAGTTCCGTCAGCGAAGAAGCAACCGCCTCCAGCAAGCTTCGGTCGGTGCAAAAAGACAGATAGGCGCCGACCGCAAAACGGGTTGCCGGAAGCGCACCCTTCTGACTGGCCACCAGTTCGCGATCAAGTCCGAGTCCCGTCGCAAGTTTCAGCCAGCGGGCGATGCCGCCATTCCAACCGTCGTCGCCGTCATGATCCTCGATCCGCTTTCGCCATGCAGCGCGGAAAGCGGGATCCTCTGCCCGCGCCAGGATCATGGCGTCCTTGCGTGGGATCATAGCCTGGTAGCAGTAGCGGTTCAGCGCCCAGGCCTGCAATTGCTCTTTCGAGAGCAAGCCGGCGGTCATCATGTGATGGAGAGGGTGGAGGTTGTGGTACCGCGAAGCGCCGACGTCGCGCAGGGTCTTCTCTAGCGCGTCCGCTGACAATCCTCCTCTTGCAGCGTCTGCGAATTCTTTCACAAGCGGATCTCCATCCCGTCATAGCCAATCTCCCAACCGTTCCGCCGCACCACTGCCGCCTCAGGCGATCGCTCGTCCAGTATGGGATTGGTGTTGTTGATATGCACATAAATGCGCCGTTCGACCGCGATGTCGGCTAGGGATGCCATCGAACCGTCAGGGCCGGAAATGTGCAGGTGCCCCATCCGCTGGCCCGTCTTGGAACCGACGCCTGCTGTGGCCATCTCGTTGTCGCTATAGACGGTGCCATCGAAGAGAAGACATGCGGCCCGGTGCAATCGCGCTCTCAACTCGTCGTCGATGCGCGCGCAGCCCGGGATATAGAAGACGTTCGCCTCGCCGGTGTCAGAGGCGATCCTCAGGCCGATCGTATCGCCTTCTTCCGTTCCGAAACCGCTGTCAGCCTTCGTCTCGTCTTCGAGAAAGAGTGCGACCTTGCCGGGGACAGGGAAGGCTTCGACCGTTATGCCGGTCTGCTCCTGCTTCCAGTTCAGAATGGGCGTAGTTGCGTTCAGGGCAAGCTCGCGACGTTCGACCAATGCGGGATCAACCACGTTGAAGATTGTGTTGTTCTGCAGCACCGCGAGGACACGGCCCGTTGCGTATATGGCGAAGCGTTCTCGCTCGCGCAGGCTCAGCAGGCCGGCAATGTGATCCACATCGGCATTCGTCAACACTACGGCGGCGATCGGGCTGGAGCGTAAGGGCGCGCTTTCGCAGGGCTGCAGTTCCGGTGTGGCGGCGATCTGCTGACGGAGGTCGGGCGAGGCGTTGAAGACGATCCAGTCGGTGCCATTGGCGCTGGCGGCCAGGCTTGACTGGGTTCTCGGGCGAACGTTCTCCGCGCCGTTTCGCGCGGCCCGACTTAAATGGAAATTGCAGTTCCACTGGGGAAAGCCGCCTCCGGCGGCGGATCCCACAATCTTCAAATGCATCGCATGCCTTCCCCCTGCCGCAGTGGTCGCAACGGCGCTTGAGTGCTCCCGAGGGATGCCTCATCCGGAGCTCGGATGAGGCGGTGCAGGCAGGTTATTTTTTCGCCGGAAGTTGAGCGGGAAAGTAACGCGACATTTCCATTCCAACAGCAACGGTGCACATCGCTGGCTTTGTCCATGTCTTCTTCATAAGTTTCTCCTCCTCACAAAGGGCCGCAGCGGCCAACCCCCATAATACGCGTAATTGCGCGATATCCAACCCGAGATGGTCATGAAATCTTGGCAATCACGCTCTTGTTTCCGATTGAAATCCGGTTTGTCTCCGCTAAACTACAAGTGGCACCGATATTTTTTCACAGTTCCGACCCGCGTCGGGAATCTGTATATTTTGTCGAACATGGGGATGTGAGGTGCCTTTTTTCCTCGTCTCGCTCATTTCAGTCTTTCTCGCGGCTTCGCACATCTCGGAGGCCTGCGCCCAGGAATCTTCGCAAGCGAACAGGGCGGTGCAGCCTGAACAACAGGTTTCTGAAGTAAGGCTCGGCTATCTTCGGGCCTATGCTCCGCAGCTAGCGCTTTCGGTCCTGGATGTGCCCCCGCGTGATGAAGGAATAGCCGGCGCCAACACAGCCATTAACGATAACAACACCACGGGTGCTTTCCTCAATCAGAAGTTCACTCTCGACGTTGTCGAGGTGGAACCGAACGAGGATGTCGTCCCCGCGTTCAATGGCATGGTGTCCAATGGTGTCCGTTCCCTGCTGGTGGACCTCTCCGTCGCGCAGCTCCTGTCGATCGCCGATCTTGCCCGCGACAGGGATGTCCTGATTTTCAACGTCGGCGCTACAGACGACATCCTGCGCGAAGAAGAATGCAGGGCCAACGTCTTCCACACCGTGCCCACACGCTCGATGCTTGCTGACGGCCTGGCGCAATATCTCATCTGGAAACAGTGGCGCCGGTGGGCGCTGATCTACGGCTCCCATGAGCCGGACCGGCTTTTCGCAGATGCGCTGCGCCGGGCGGCTACGCGCTTCGGCGGCGAGATCGTCGCGGAAAAGGAGTTCGCCGACACCGGCACGGCGCGGCGCACGGATTCCGGCGTCGTCCAGATTCAGCGACAAATGCCGGTTTTCACGCAGGATCTCCCGGAATACGATGTGCTTCTTGTCGCGGACGAAAGCGAAGTTTTCGGAACCTATCTGCCATTCAGGACCTGGATCCCGCGGCCTGTGGCAGGAACGGCCGGCCTCACTCCTTCCGCCTGGCATCCCGCCAGCGAGCAATGGGGCGGCACCCAGATCCAGAATCGCTTCGCCAAGGCCAATGGCAGGCGGATGTTGTCGAAGGACATGGCGGCATGGACGGCCGTACGGATCGTGGGCGAGGCCGCCACCCGGACACAGAGCGCCGCCTCCGACAAGATCGCCGCCTTCATTCGTGCAGACGATTTTTCCATCGCGGCGTTCAAGGGGCAGAAGCTGACGTTCCGGAAATGGAACTGGCAGTTGCGCCAGCCGATCTTCCTGGGCGATGGCCGTTCGGTCGTCTCGACCTCGCCGCAGGAGGGCTTCCTGCATCAGGTTTCCGAGCTCGATACGCTGGGCGTCGATCAACCGGAGACGAAGTGCGTAATAAAATAGCGGGAAAAACGGGAGGAAGCGAATGCGAAGAGGGTTGAGGGTTCTTTTGGCCGGGGTGGTCGCCGCCGTTTGGCAGGCAGCCCCTGCCGCAGCCTATATGGTCTACGTGTCCAACGAGAAGGACAACACCGTCACTGTGGTCGATTCGGAGACGAAGGAGGTCGTCCGCACCATCAATGTCGGCCAGCGGCCGCGCGGCATTACAATCTCGCATGACGGCAAGTTCGTCTATCTCTGCGCCAGCGACGACGACACGATCGAGATCATAGATACCGCGACCCACGAGATCGTCGGCTCGCTGCCGTCGGGGCCTGATCCGGAACTGTTCGTGCTCTCGCCCGACGGCAAGACGCTCTATGTCGCCAACGAGGACGACAACCTGGTAACCGTGATCGACCTTGAGACAAAGCACGTGTTGGCGGAGGTGCCGGTCGGCGTCGAGCCCGAAGGGATGGGCGTCAGCCCGGACGGAAAGTCGATGGTCAATACGTCCGAGACGACCAACATGGCGCACTTCATCGATACCGCCACCAACGAGATCACCCACAACGTGCTGGTGGATTCCCGCCCGCGTTTCGCCGAGTTCAAGCCCGACAACTCCGAGGTCTGGGTCAGCGCCGAGATCGGCGGCACGGTCTCCGTGATCGACAACGCGACCCGTGAGGTGAAGCACAAGATCACCTTCGAGATACCGGGCCTCAGGGCCGAGGCGATCCAGCCGGTCGGCGTGCGCATCACCGCCGACGGCAAGAAGGCCTATGTTGCGCTAGGCCCCGCCAACCGTGTGGCGGTGGTCAATGCGCAGACCTACGAGGTGGAAAGCTACGTGCTGGTCGGCCAGCGCGTGTGGCAGCTGGCATTTACGCCGGACCAGAAGCAGATCATCAGCACCAACGGTGTTTCCAACGACATCACGTTCATCGACGTTGCGACCGACGAACCTACCCAGTCGGTGACGGTCGGGGCCATGCCATGGGGGGTCGTGGTGTCTCCGAATTCAAGGTTTTGAGGGTATTAAAGATAGAGGGAGGAGAACAGCATGCACTATAGGTCTTTCATATTCGCGACACTCATTGGATCTGCGTTGTCCATAACCCCAGGCGTTGCTCAGGATGCGGATGACGATGATGATGCAGTGCCTGCCACTGCTGCCGCCGAACAGGTCACGCGCGCCAGCAAGGACGTGCCCGAATTGATCCTAGGATCCGCCGAAGACAACTTTACGGTCAATCAGAAAGATTTCCAACTGATCGCCGGGCAAGGCTATCGCTGGAAAATCACATCGGCGTCTGGGCTAGAATACAAGTTCGTCACCGACGTGTTTCGCAACGTCTGGATGAACCAGATCGTCATCAACGACCTCGAAGTCCATATGAACGGTGCGCCGGCCTGGCTTGAATTCGATTCCGAAGGCACGATGCAGGTGCAGTTCACGACGGTCAGGCCCGGTATCTACACGTGGTCGGTTCCGGATCTTGCCGACAAGGGCATGAAGGGAACGATTACCATCAAGTAGCGCCGACGAGACGGGCCGGAACGCCGGCGCATCGTTGCTGCTTGGGAGGACAGGACGCATGCAGCATGTGACAGAGAGGGAGCGTATGTGCCCGCCTGCCGCGCTTGACGTGTCGGGTGTCAGTCACTCCTATGGGCAGAAACAAGCGCTAACCGAGGTTTCGTTTTCGATCACCCCCGGCCTGTTTACGGTCCTGCTCGGGCTCAACGGAGCCGGTAAGACGACGCTGTTTTCGCTGATCAGCCATCTCTACAACACCCGCCATGGTTCGATTCGCATCTTCGGCCATGACATCAGCCGAAGGTCCGGCGAAGCGCTGCGTCGCCTTGGAATCGTTTTCCAGGCGCGCACGTTGGATCTCGATCTGAGCGTTTACCAGAACCTTTCCTACCATGCCTCGTTGCACGGTATCGGCCGTAGAGCCGCCCGTGTCCGGATCGCGAATCTACTTGCGCAGGTCGATATGACAAACCGGCTTAACGACAAGGCGCGCAGCCTTTCCGGAGGCCAGATGCGGCGTATCGAGATCGCCCGGGCCCTCCTGCATCGACCGCCGCTGCTTTTGCTCGACGAGGCAACCGTTGGGCTCGACATACAATCACGCGCCGAAATTCTGGCGATCATACGCGGACTGGTCGCCACCGACGGCACAAGTGTCTTGTGGGCGACCCATCTGATCGACGAGGTCGAAGATGAGGATCAGGTCGTGGTGCTCGACAGAGGCAAGGTGGTTGCAAATGGCAGAGTGGACGATGTCGTCCGTTCAGCTGGGGCAATCAGTATCCATCAGGCTTTTGCCGCATTGGCCGGACTGGTCCCGGTCCAGGCGGACAAGGGGAGCGCGATATGAAGCGACACACCGCGCAGACCGCCATTCCCGCCGGGCTTGCGGAAGAGCTACGCGGTTTCCGATTGGATCAGTATCTCGTTTGCCTCAGAGGCATCCTCGTCCGCGAAGGCCTTCGCTTCCTGAACCAGCGTGAACGTTTCATTTCCTCTCTGGTGCGGCCGCTCTTGTGGCTCTTCGTTTTCGCCGCCGGATTTCGTCAGGTGCTCGGCGTTTCCATCATCCCGCCCTACAAGACCTATGTGCTGTACGAGGTATACATCACACCGGGCCTGTGCGGCATGATCCTGTTGTTCAGCGGCATGCAGTCTTCGCTCTCCATGGTCTACGACAGAGAAATGGGCAACATGCGGACCCTGCTTGTCAGCCCGTTTCCGCGCTGGTTCCTGCTGGTTTCGAAATTGCTTGCCGGGGTGGCGATCTCAATCCTCCAAGTCTATGTCTTCCTTGCCATAGCCTGGTTCTGGGGTGTCAGGCCATCCTTGGCGGGATACGTGCTGGTATTGCCGGCCCTGTTTTTGGCGGGGATGATGCTGTGTGCGCTCGGCCTGCTGCTGTCGTCGATGATCAAGCAACTGGAAAATTTTGCCGGGATCATGAACTTCGTGATTTTTCCCATGTATTTTGCTTCATCGGCGCTCTATCCCCTCTGGCGCATCCAGGAGTCTAGCCCGCTGCTTCACAAGATCTGTCTTGCCAATCCGTTCACCTACGTGGTGGAACTGATCCGCTTTGCCCTCTACGCGCAGGTAGACTGGAAATCTCTTGTGGTGGTCGTGGCGTGTACCGCGCTATTTCTCGGCGGTGCTATTCTCGCCTACGATCCATCCCGCGGTTTGCTTGGCCGCAGGCAAGATGGCGGGGGAAATTCCTGATGCGGAGGTCGACCCTATTTGCCATCGTTCTAACGATTAGTGCCGGCCCTGGTTTCAGCGCACAGGGAGACGACCCTGACTGGCCATGCATCCAGCGCAAGGTGCCCGAGCTCTCGCTTGGCCAGATATGGATTGGCCCTGACCTTCCTGAAGCGGCCGCGGCCTGGGCGAATGATCCAATGATCCATGCTTTGGTCCAAGAACTGGCGGCCCGCCGACTGCCGTTGCCGGAGGCGGAGCAGAAGATAAGCTCCTTTGCGGCCGGCTTGCCAGAAGGTGAGCTAGAACAGCGTATGTCTATGCTCGTTCGGGGATTGTTTGACTATATGAACCACGAACGCTCCCAGGTCATTTCAGGTATTGCCCGCTACGCTAGGGGCCAAAGGGACATGGCGGCTTACCTGCGCCGAGAAGCGTCCGAGGTGGATGCATTGCGGTCCAAACCCGATATCGATCAGCTTGTGCTCGCTCGGCGCAATGAGAGGTTGATTTTTCAGACGCGCATTTTCCAGGAACGGGCGCAGTCGCTGACGTATGTTTGCGAAGTGCCGACGCTCGTCGAGCAGCGCCTGTACGCGTTGGTCCGGGCGATTGTGGAGGTGCTGAAACGAGGCAGCCCCGGCTAAAAACCGGCTGCAGATCGATTTCGCATCGAGACCGACCTCAGGGATACCTTGTAGCTTGCCGACCTCATCGTCGGTCCAAGTTGCGCCGCGCGATTGTTTCCGCGCGGTTGACGCATATTTTTGGCGCCGCTATCGTTCATTTTTCCGGCTTTCTGTGGGGACCTTTCGATGCCCGCGTCCGGACACTATGCGAAGCATGTGCGGTCCACCGGCATGTCTTGAGTACGATCCACCTTCGGGCGCGCGGGGAAAGGTGTTCAATTGAATTTCGTTGACCTTGTCCTGACCGTTTGCTTGTTGGCCAACCCGACCAGTTGCCGCACCGAACACTTGTACTTCGAAAGTCATGGAACGCTTTTTCAGTGCATGATGCTGGCACCGCCTGAAATTGCGCGGTGGTCGCAGGAGCACCCAACATTCAGGATTGTGAAGTGGAAGTGCGATTTTCCAGATCGAGGCCGCCAAATCTGAGGTTGTCTGGCGGTTCAAGCAGAATTGTCGTCAGAAGCAGCGCACTTCTGCTTCCGCTTGCGCGCGCTTCAATTCGGTCAAGGCTGCCCTTGCCGGGGCACTCTGTCGGAACAGCACACCTCGTTCACCTGTCAGAAGCCCGAGACTCTTGAATGCCTCTGCCGCCTCATAACGCTCATACGGAACAATCGAGGCTATGACGTCGATAGAACAGGAGCAGTTTTCGAGAGCGGCACGTGTTTCGCCATTGGCTTTCATGCATCCATAAACATAGTCGACAACGGCAAGGGTTGGGTAGCTGTCTGCCGCATAGGCCTGAGCGGAGGCCAGGCATATGGCCGCGACCGGAAGTATGATTCGGGCAAGTTCCATCGATCCATTGTCAATAGTATGAAGATGACGCATTATACTGCCCATGCGATATACGGGACAATAATAAAATTCGACTATATGTGAATACAAAGAAATTCTACCAGTGTGTTTGCATTGCAGCAATATTTATGTGCAGCGCCAAAAATCAGTGGCGTCATTGCTTATGTTGATAGATTGACATATCTTTCTCATAGTTTCCGCCTTCAAGGCTTTGTCGATGGGAGCGACAAGGTTTCGTAGGTCGGCCGGAAGGACCGAATCGGTGCCACTATCCTTCCGATTG
Source organism: Ferirhizobium litorale (assembly GCA_030028905.1). GTDB lineage: Bacteria > Pseudomonadota > Alphaproteobacteria > Rhizobiales > Rhizobiaceae > Ferirhizobium > Ferirhizobium litorale. The sequence continues at coordinate 52,240 of JALDYZ010000010.1, forward strand.
ACCGTGACACGCTGTCGGAAGCATAGATCCCGCAAAAATTCATGCGTCTCTCGTGAACCGCTTCGGCCCGATAGGGGGCTGTTTGCATTCGTGATGACGAGCCTCGGGTGAACAACCGCATCGGGAGGAATTCGCATGGGCGTGCTTGCCAAATTTGTATACCCGTCCCTGACAGCTGCCGGATTCTTGACGGCTGCCTTTGTCGGCAGTGGCTTTGCAAACGAAGAGTTGACGACGCTTTCGGCAGATCCGAAGAATTGGGCGATGCCGACAGGCGATTATGCCAACCACCGGTTTTCGAAGCTCAATCAGATAACCAAGGACAACGTCAAAGATCTGCAGGTTAAATGGACCTTCTCAACCGGTGTATTGCGGGGTCATGAGGGAGGACCGTTGGTAATCGGCGACGTCATGTATGTCCACACGCCGTTCCCCAACATCGTGTATGCGCTCGATCTGAACAACGACGGCAAGATCCTCTGGAAATACGAGCCGAGGCAGGATCCTAACGTCATCGCCATCATGTGCTGCGATACCGTCAATCGCGGTGTTGCCTACGGCGACGGGAAGATCATCCTCAACCAGGCCGACACGACTGTCGTTGCCCTGGACGCCAAGACGGGCGAGGTCGTCTGGTCGACGAAGAATGGTGACATGACGGATGGCGGCAAGGGCGAATCCGGTACCGCCGCGCCGATGGTTGTCAAGGACAAGGTGGTGATTGGCGTCTCCGGCGCAGAGTACGGTGTTCGTGGCTGGACGGCCGCCTACAATCTGAAGGACGGTTCTCTCGCCTGGAAGGCGTATTCTACCGGTCCGGATGCGGAAACGCTTATCGATCCGGAAAAGACAACCCACCTCGGCAAACCGGTCGGCCCCGACTCCGGCCTAAATACCTGGGAAGGCGAACAGTGGAAAACCGGCGGCGGCACGACGTGGGGCTGGTTCTCCTATGATCCGAAGACCAATCTGGTCTTCTACGGAACCGGCAACCCTTCGACCTGGAACCCGGTGCAGCGGCCCGGCGACAATCGCTGGTCGATGACGCTGATGGCGCGTGATGCCGACACGGGCATGGCCAAGTGGTTGTATCAGATGACCCCGCATGACGAATGGGACTATGACGGGGTGAACGAGAACATTCTCGTTGATGCAATGCAGATCAATGGCCAGCCGCGCGACGTGTTGGTGCATTTCGACCGCAACGGCTTCGCCTATACGCTCGACCGCACCACGGGAGAGCTTCTGGTTGCGAAGAAATACGACCCGAAGGTCAACTGGGCGACGGAAGTCGTCATGGATCCTTCAAGCGACCAGTACGGCCGGCCGCAGGTGGTGGCGCAATATTCCACCCAGCAGAACGGTGAGGACGTGAATACGACCGGAGTCTGCCCGGCTGCGCTCGGCACCAAGGACCAACAGCCGGCCGCCTATTCGCCGAAGACTGGTTTGTTCTACGTGCCGACGAACCACGTCTGCATGGATTATGAACCCTACAGGGTCAGCTACACCGCCGGTCAGCCCTATGTCGGCGCAACCGTATCGATGTATCCCGCGCCCGGAAGCCATGGCGGTATGGGCAACTTCATCGCCTGGGATGCAGCCAAGGGCGAGATCGTCTGGTCTGTGCCGGAACAGTTTTCGGTCTGGTCCGGTGCCCTGGCAACGGAAGGCGACGTAGTCTTCTACGGCACCCTCGAGGGCTATATCAAGGCAGTCGATCTTGACGGCAAGGAGCTTTACAAGTTCAAGACGCCGTCCGGTATCATCGGCAACATCAACACATTCGAGCACGGTGGCAAGCAGTATATCGCTGTTCTGTCCGGTGTCGGCGGGTGGGCTGGGATCGGGCTGGCCGGTGGGCTGCTCTCTCCCGAGAATGCTGCTGCGTGGCATACCGCCGTCGATCAGGGTCGCGAGCAGGGCGACGAGGCCCAGGTCGTCGGAACAGCCGGATTGGGCGCCGTCGGTGGTTATGCCGCCTTGGCTGACTACACGACGCTCGGCGGCCAATTGACCGTCTTTGGTCTTCCCGACTAGTGCGGGCTTTGACAGGACCGCGCCTCAGGTGCGGTCCTGTCATACTCTTTAGACTGAGCCAATCGGCGCAAAGGCCGGACACTTGGCGTTGACACCTCAAACCTGTCGGCGTGTCGCTTGTCCAGATTCCCGAATTTGAAAAATTGATTCTGAATCGCGAGGTTTTTTGATGGCTTTTCGCATGGCAATTTGGGCGCTGGGCGTCATGCTAGTGACAGGAGCGGTCTTGGCGGCAGACAACAAGGAAAAGGCCGCGGCAGTCTCGGAGGAAGACGGAAAATATTTCGATGCGGATGGAAATCCGACGTTCAAGATCGAAAATGGCACGGTCGATTGGTACACGTTCAGCGGGTACCGACGCTATCATTCCGACTGTCACGTCTGTCATGGCCCAGATGGCGTCGGATCGAGTTATGCGCCGCCGTTGATCGAAAGCATGCAGAGCTTGGACTATGGGAGTTTCCTTTCGATCGTGGCCGAGGGGCGAAAGAACCTCGGTGCCGGCAAGGAAAATGTCATGCCTGCATTCGGCGACAACAAGAATGTCTATTGCTACCTGGATGATATATACATCTATCTGCGGGCACGTGCCGTTGGCGCCGCTCCCCGGGGTCGGCCACCCAGAAAGGCGGACAAACCCGAAGCTGCCAAGGCCTACGAAGCCTCATGCATGGGGGGCTGAAATGGCAGGTCGGATCCATCGGATGCGTGCGGCCAGCTTCGTCGTCTTGACCATGGCCGTGGCGGTGCCTTCGCAAGCGGAAGCCCAAAGCGCCGGGCTCGGGGCGGCTGGAGAATTGGTCGATCAGGACACGTTGCGGGTTTGCGCCGATCCGTCCAACATGCCTTTCTCCGATCGGAGTGGTGAGGGCTTCGAGGACAGGCTCGCCAAAATGGTCGCAGCCGGTACCGGACGAAGCTCCGTCGCCTATACCTGGTTTCCGTCGATCATGGGTTTCGTACGCAACACGCTCGGGGCCAATCGTTGCGATGTTATCATGGGATACGCGCAAGGCGACGAACTCGTCCAGAACACCAACGCCTACTACCGTTCTTCGTATGTGCTGATTTACAAGAAAGACGGCGATCTTTCTGGCGTCGAAACGCTGACCGATCGGAAACTCTCCGACAAGAGGATAGGCGTTGTCGAGGGAACGCCTCCTACCGCGCATATGGCAGTAGCAAAACTGATGCGCAAGGCCAAGGTCTATCCGCTGATGGTCGACACGCGGGCACTGCCGTCGATGGCAGAGCTCATGATACAGGACATGCTAGCGGGGGTGATCGATGCCGCCGTAGCGTGGGGTCCGATGGCCGGCTACTATGCACGGAAATCCGGCGCCGAACTCGCCATCGTGCCACTGACCAAGGAGAAGGGCGGCCAACGCATGACCTACCGGATTACGATGGGCGTCAGACCGTCCGACCAGCACTGGAAGCGCACGCTCAACGCATTCATCAGCGATAATCAGGCTGAAATCAACAGGCTCCTGCTCGACTATGGCGTACCGTTGCTCGACGAGCACGACGTCAGCATCACGCAATGAAATCGTGCGGGCAAGCCCAGGAACTGGTTCTCCTGATGTCTCTTGCATTTCCCGTATGACGGAAATGATGTTGAAGAAGGGAAATGTACCATGGACGTACGCGCCGCCGTTGCGGTTCAGGCCGGAAAACCGCTTGAAATCACGACCGTCCAACTCGAAGGCCCCCGCGCCGGCGAGGTCCTGATCGAAGTCAAGGCGACGGGCATCTGTCACACCGACGATTTCACTCTTTCCGGCGCCGACCCGGAGGGCCTGTTCCCGGCCATCCTCGGGCATGAAGGCGCCGGCATTGTCGTCGACGTCGGTCCCGGCGTCACTTCGGTGAAGAAGGGCGACCACGTGATTCCGCTCTACACGCCGGAATGCCGCGAGTGCTATTCCTGCCTGTCGCGCAAGACCAATCTCTGCACCGCGATCCGCGCCACGCAGGGCCAGGGTCTGATGCCGGACGGCACCTCGCGCTTCTCGATCGGCAAGGACAAGATCCACCACTACATGGGCTGCTCGACCTTCGCCAACTACACGGTCCTGCCGGAGATCGCCGTCGCCAAGGTCAACTCGGACGCCCCCTTCGACAAGATCTGCTACATCGGTTGCGGCGTCACCACCGGCATCGGAGCGGTCATCAACACCGCCAAGGTGGAGATCGGTTCGACCGCCATCGTCTTCGGCCTCGGCGGCATCGGCCTCAACGTGCTGCAGGGCCTGCGTCTGGCCAGCGCCGACATGATCATCGGCGTCGATATCAACAATGACCGCAAGGCATGGGGCGAGAAATTCGGCATGACGCATTTCGTCAATCCGAAGGAAGTCGGCGACGACATCGTTGCGTACCTCGTCAACATGACGAAGCGCAACGGCGACCTGATCGGCGGCGCCGACTATACCTTCGATTGCACCGGCAACACCAAGGTGATGCGCCAGGCGCTCGAAAGTGCGCATCGTGGCTGGGGCAAGTCGGTCATCATCGGGGTCGCCGGCGCAGGCCAGGAAATCTCGACCCGGCCGTTCCAATTGGTCACCGGACGGCAGTGGATGGGAACGGCCTTCGGCGGCGCGCGCGGCCGCACCGACGTGCCGAAGATCGTCGACTGGTACATGGATGGCAAGATCCAGATCGACCCGATGATCACCCACACCATGCCGCTCGAAGACATCAACAAGGGCTTCGAACTGATGCATTCGGGCGAAAGCATCCGCGGCGTGGTGGTGTATTGAACGATTTCAGGCAACTACGCTCGTTCGGAGCGGGGTGGCAAGATATTGAGGTCAACAGGGAGGAGTAAGGCAATGGACGCCACAGTTCGCATTCATCCAGCAGTGGATGACGGCATCAAGCCGGCCAATCCGAATTTTAGCGGCGGAACGCTTGTCTGTGCTTGCACCGACAGACCGGTGAAGGTACGGATCGAGGGACAGATCGCCCACAATCACGCGTGCGGTTGCACCAAGTGCTGGAAGCCGAAGGGCGCCAGTTTTTCGGTCGTCGCCGTGGTGCCGCATGACAACGTAGCGGTCCTTGAAAACAGCGACAAGCTGAAGGTTGTGGATCCTTCCGCGCTGATCCAGCGGCATGCCTGCAAGGAATGCGGGGTGCATATGTACGGGCCGGTCGAACGCGAACACGCTTTCCAGGGATTGGATTTCATTCACCCGGAGCGCTTTCAGGAAGACGGCTGGGCACCGCCCGGCTTCGCGGCCTTTGTCTCCTCGATCATCGAATCCGGCGTAGATCCAGGCCGGATGGACGCGATACGCTCACGGCTGCGGGAACTTGGGTTGGAGCCCTATGATTGCCTGTCTCCCGGGCTGATGGACGCAATTTCGACCTGGGTTGCAAAAAAGTCCGGCGTCCTTCCAGCTTGATTGAGGCGGGTGTCGGCGATCTGAGCATGGATGAGATTATGTGAGTTTTCAATACGGTGCCGTACTGAAGGTCCCGCGATGGCGGCTCCCTGTGCCTAGGCCAGGGACCCATCATCGAGCGCCAATGCTCCCAAAGGGCGAAGAACTGGAAGATGACGGCCAGTGATGCGGCCATTCGTGTCCACGTCCGTTGGGAAGTCATAGCTTGACGCTCCTCAACCTGAAGGAATTACCGATGACGCTTACCGACGAAAGGGCCATGGAGGCTGCGGCAATGATTGGGGACAGAATGAGGCGTAGGGCTGAGAGACCCGGGCGCCACCGGACCGTCCGCATTCACCCTCCGAGCGGTCTTGGGAGCCAGATCGAGCAGAGCGCGGATTGCACCTCCCGTCTGTTCACGTGCCCGCAGTTCCAGCACTTGGCCCAACAGGACGAGAACCGTAAGGTCGGCTGCTGCACCGCAACATCGAGGATGGTACTGCCGCGAGCGCGGCGCCGGGAACCCAGTAGTAGTTTCGCCTGGGCATCTTCTGTCATCCGACGGAGACCATTTCGCGCAAACGCCCCGGGAACCCGCTCGCTTCAGGTCGTTGGTTTTTCTACGGTTCTAGCGAGGTTCGTTGGCTAGGCCTTTCAAGATGGCGAAACAGGCTAGCAACAGAACAATCGTGAAAGGGAAGCCCGTCGAAACCGCCATCGCCTGCAACGCCCCCAATCCCCCGCCGAGCAACAGGGCGATCGCGACCAGGCCCTCGAAACTTGCCCAGAAAACACGCTGAGGAACCGGCGCGTCCACCTTGCCGCCTGCGGTGATGGTATCGATGACGAGCGAGCCTGAATCCGACGAGGTCACGAAGAAGACGATGACAAGCACGATGCCGATGAAGCTCGTGATCGCCTGCAAAGGCAGGGCTTCCAGCATGACGAACAGTTTCAGCTCAAGAGGCGCATCGACCACAGCCTGATAACCATCGGTCAGGATCTGGTTGATCGCCGTTCCACCGAACGCCGTCATCCAGAAGACGGAGACGAGCGAAGGGATAATGAGCACGCAGGTCATGAACTCGCGCACCGTGCGTCCGCGGGAAATGCGCGCGATGAACATGCCAACGAAGGGCGACCAGGAAATCCACCATGCCCAATAAAAGGCGGTCCAGCCCTGACGGAAGTTATCGTCGCTGCGGCCGAACGGGTTCGACAGTTCCGGCAGATAGCGCAGATATTCATAAAGGTTGGTGAAAAACCCCGTGATGATGGCAAGCGTCGGGCCAACGACAACGACGAAGAACAGAAGCAGGGCCGCAAGGATCATATTGATTTCGGAAAGGCGTTTAACGCCCGCCTCGAGGCCGGCCACGACTGAAAGCAGGGCGACGGCCGTGATGGCGACGATCAGCACGACTTTCGAAATGTCGTTGACCGGCACACCAAACAGATGATTGAGGCCGGCATTGGCCTGTTCGGCGCCGAATCCGAGCGAGGTCGCAAGGCCGAAGAGCGTGGCAAAAACAGCCAGGACATCGATAACATGCCCCACCCAACCCCAGACGCGCTCGCCGAAGATGGGATAGAAGATCGAGCGCATGGTGAGCGGCAGGCCTTTGTTGTAGCAAAACAGCGCCAGCGCCAACGCGACAATCGCATAGATCGCCCAGGGATGGAGGGCCCAGTGGAAGATAGTCGCGGCCATGCCAAGATGCTGCGCGGTCGCTTTATCCTCCGGCGCACCGCCGAGCGGAGCCCAACTCCCCGGACTTCCGGCATCCGCCGCGACGGCCGAGGAATAGTGGGATATCGGCTCGGAGACTCCGTAGAACATCAGTCCGATGCCCATGCCGGCAGCAAAGAGCATGGCAAACCAGCCGGAGTAGGAATAGTCCGGCACGGCTTCGCGTCCGCCGATGCGCACCTTTCCATAGGGCGAAACGATCAGGAAAAGACACAGCAGTAGGAAGATGTTGGCGGCGGTCAGGAAGAACCAGTCGAAGGTCGATGTCAACAAATCCCGCAGGCTGGAAAAAAGCGGTCCCACATGCTGCTGGAACGCTAGCGTCAGCAGGACAAAACCGACGATGGTCAGGCCCGAGATAAGGAAAACGGGATTGTGGACGTCGAGCCCAAAGGGGCCTATCTGAGGGGTGATGTTGTCCTGACCGATCGTGTATTCCGTCTCGATCAGTTCGGTCGGTCCTTCGGGAGCGGGGATGCCGGTGTCACTCATAATGTCCTCCGGGTGGTGAGTTATGCGTCCGGGTCATGCGCGGCCGCAGATCGCAGCAGCACCGGATGAAGACGATCACCAGTTTTCTCCAAGTTGGAACATCCCACCCGCTCAGTCCAGTATTGCCAATTGGAAAAGGACGGGTTGATCGTCCCAAGACCAGTGACAGTCTATTTGCGACCCGTGGATCGTGTCGCAGCGTCGCTTTACGGTATGAAGCGCCGCGTATACGTGTAGCTGAAAGTCGGCTTGTCCGATCCGAGAGTTTTTTGAGTGTAGGCGGCACAAATTTTCCGCTCACGAGTTTCCAATTATGCGCCACGGTGATGTCAGGTTAAATCGGCCAAGTGTATTTTGGGACAGATGTGCTTGGATCAGGCGGCGACGCCTGCAATGGCCCTGAGGCGATGCAGATGGCTGGCGAAGCTGAGGGTTTCGAGTGAAGCGGAACGAAGAGATTTCGGACCGCCGAAAAGACGGACAGGAAGCGTTGCAATCCGCCTGGCGACCGAAATCCCTGTATGGCCCGCTCTCGTTTTTGCAAAGGCAGATGCGAGTTCTCGGCGCGCGCGATTGCCCAGGCCCTTATGCTATAGATGCTCGACTGTCGGCATGACCTGGCGTCGTGCCGCGCCATTGAAGCAGCTTGTCAGTGACGATGCGCTTCGGCAGGCATCCCTGCTTCTTCATCAACCTGATCAGAAGACGCTTGGCAGCCTTGGTGTTACGTCGGCTCTGAACGATGTCGTCGAGAACGTAGCCGTCCTGATCGACCGCGCGCCACGGCCAGTGCTTTCTCCCGCCAATCGTCACGACCACTTCGTCGAGATGCCACAAATCGTTGGCGCCTGGCGGTTTCCGCCGCAAACGTCCAGCATAATCCGGACCGAACTTCTTCGCCCAACACCGGATCGTCTCATAGGAAACGACGATACCGCGCTCCAATAGCATCTCTTCCACCAGCCGCAGGCTCAACGGAAATCGGATGTAAAGCCAGACCGCGTGCGCGATCACAGACCGTGTGTAGCGATGACGCTTGTAACTGACTTTGGGCTGGAGCATGGCTGCCAACTACCAGTCAACAGCTTCATCTCCACTTAACCTGACATCACCCTCGTGACGCCATTGTCCTGGCCGGCCTTCCAGCGCGCCTCCCTCCGGGTGATTGCGGTCGCTGGTCCGCGATCTCCAGGCTTCGAGCAATGTGACGCGTGGAATCGGCAACCTCCTCGGCCCGCGCAAAGCCACCTCCCTCACCCTCCTCCATAACGCATCCCTTTAATGGCAAGTCACGTCGGCGCGGCATGGCCGGGTCAGGCGCGTCGCTGCGGCAATCAGTTCAGCCGCTTTGGGTCGCCGCGTTGGGTCTTCTCTGAACGACGCAAACCGAAGTGCCGCTTCACATGGAGCCCGGTGCGCCCGTGCGCGCGGCTCGCATCCCACGCTTTTCTCTGACTGGTTCGACGAGCGCGGCCGGCGGTTAGAGACCGGAATAAGCCCGTCGATAAAATTTGGGACACCTCAAAAACTCGTTGACACCCCAAGTCACCGCAACTACTGTACCAATCAGTAAAGATTAGACCGTACGGTACACATCAACAATTTACAAAGGAAATTCAATATGTCACGTCCTCCTCTCCCCCCGTTCACTCGCGAAACAGCAATCGAAAAGGTCCGCTTGGCCGAAGACGGCTGGAACAGCCGCGACGCCGCCAAGGTCGCCTTGGCCTACACAGTCGACACCCGCTGGCGGAACCGCGTCGAATTCGCGGCCAATCGCGAAGAAGCCCAGGCATTCCTGGAGCGTAAGTGGAACAGGGAGCATGAATACCGCCTCATCAAGGAGCTCTGGGCTTTCACCGGCAACCGCATCGCTGTGCGTTACGCCTACGAATATCACGATGACAGTGGTCAGTGGTTCCGTGCCTATGGTAACGAGAACTGGGAATTCGCAGAGGACGGCCTGATGGCGCACCGCTACGCATGCATCAACGAAATGCCGATCGCCGAGAGCGATCGCCTGTTCCATTGGCCGCTTGGCCGACGCCCGGATGACCATCCCGGACTCAGCGATCTGGGCCTCTGATCATGGCCCGCATGGTCGCTGAAAGATCCGACGCCATCGCCTCCTTGGCCGAAGTTTTTCGCGAGCATGGATACGAAGGTGCGAGCCTTGCCTTGATCGGCAAGGCCACCGGCCTAGGCAAGGGCAGCCTGTACCACTTCTTCCCGAATGGGAAGGAGGAGATGGTCCGGGCTGTGCTCGCCGATATCGAGCAATGGTTTGAGGATTCCGTCTATTCTCCCCTGCGAAACGGCGACGATGCCAATGCCGCCATCGCGGCGATGCTCGATGAAACTGCGAAATACTTCAGGTCGGGCAAGCGCGTCTGTCTCGTCGGTGCCCTGGCTGTTGCCAACACCCGAGACCTCTTCGCGCAAGCTATCCGGGGTTACTTCGTCGCCTGGGTAGACGCTCTGCAAGCAGCGCTCGTCCGGCAAGGCCGTGACGCTGCGCAGGCTCGCCTCCTCTCCGAAGACGCCGTTCTCGCCATTCAGGGCGCGATCGTTCTCTCCCGGGCGCTCGACGATCCCGCAGTCTTCCAACGGGCAATCGATCAGCTTCATGCCCGATTGGCATTCGATGGAAAGACGCTCAACGAAAACGCCTCCGGTCACGGGTTGCCCTGAACCCTCGTTGCTTCCTGACCTTCCGCGAGCATCGTCTGGTACATGAGATCGATCTGCTTCAGCATGGGGCATCTGGCTCCGTTATACCTTTTCGCAAAAAAGGTATAACGGAGATCGAAACCGTGCTCGATGGGTTGGTGGATCCGGGGAGGTGTCTCCCAAGGCGTGCGCGTCGTGCGGTTGTCTCCGGGGCGGAATCGAAACGAAAGCGTCCGTCCGCTTGGCTCAACGCTTGGCGGAAAAGGCAGGCACAGACCTTGAGGGTGGCAAGAAGATCATCATGGATAGTTTGGGCGGCATACCCCTGGGGCGCCCGGCTAAGCCGGGCGAGGTCGCTGTTCTAATTGCCTTCCTGGCGTCGGATCGCACTGCATCGATCACTGGTACCGACTACACCATCGGTGGAAGAACGGTGCCAACTGCGTAACAGAAGACGTCCGCTGCCTTCAGGCGGGCGCGTCCCACCCGCCGATTCGGGAGTAGATCGCATTGCGGAGATGCCGGACATCGCGGTTCAGGGTCGCCAACTCCTGCGGCGTCTGTGTTGAAGCTGCGAGCAAGGCGTCGCTCAGGCAGCCGGCCTTGTGCTGCAGCGCGCGCCCCTCGTCCGTCAACGCAATCACAACCTGGCGTTCGTTGCTCAGGTTGCGTGTCCGTATCACCAGGCCGGAGGTTTCCAGGCGCTTCAAAAGTGGCGTTAGCGTACTCGACTCGAGAGCGAGAGAATGGGCAATGGCTCCTACCGTTTGCTTGTCTTCGCGCCATAGGACATTGAGCACAAGATACTGCGGATAGGTCAGACCAAGCTTGTCTAGGAGCGGCTTGTAGGCACGCTGAATGGCGATGCCGGCAGTGTAGATCGCGTAGCAAAGCTGATCGTGTAGCGGGGGCGGATCGTTATGCCGTGCAGTCATTTTTGAGCTCCTATGTGCTGGAGTTTAGCAAACGATACCGCAAAAAACAATATCGCGATAAAAGATATTGACAGACAAACTCAAATCTGAAAACCTACAAATATCGCGATAACAATTATCGCAATTACATAAAGAGGAGAAAGCTATGCCCAGGACTATGAGCACTTTGGCTGCAGCCGCGGCCGCCGCTGCAATGACCGCCACAATGCCGGCGAACGCTTCGGACACAATCCCTGAAAACCAGGCTGTGAAGAACGTGGTGCTCGTGCACGGCGCCTTTGCGGATGGTTCAGGCTGGAAAGGGGTGTACGACAATCTCACGCAGCGCGGCTATCGCGTCACCATTGTCCAAAACCCGTTGACCTCTCTCGAAGACGACGTTGCCGCCACAAGGCGCGCGCTTGAGCGCCAGGATGGTCCCGCCATTCTGGTCGGGCATTCATGGGGTGGCACAGTCATCACGGAAGCCGGCATCGATGCGAAGGTCGCGGGGCTTGTCTATGTCTCCGCTCTTTCGCCAGACGCCGGCGAGACGACGGCCCAGCAGTATGAGGGTTTTGCGCCCGCATCGGAATTCGTCATCGAGACCACGAAAGATGGTTTTGGATATGTAAGCCCCGGAAAGTTCAAGGCTGGTTTTGCACATGACGTCAGCGATGCCGACGTCGCATTCATGAGAGACGCGCAGGTCCCCATCAACATGTCGGCATTCGGCACAGAGCTCGGAAACGCTGCCTGGCGCACCAAGCCCAGCTGGGCTGTTATAGCGACAGAGGATAAAGCATTCGATCAGGCAATGCTGATTCATATGGCCGAGCGCATCAAAGCGAAGATCACCAAGGTCTCAGCAAGCCACGCGCTGTTCATGACGCAGCCAACAGCGATCGCCGACACCATCGACGAAGCAGCAAAAACTGTTTCGGCGAAGTAAGCATGAGAATTCGCGCTCCATCATCGGGACAGGCATCCCTGTCCCGATGATGGAATAGAAGGTTTATGCCGACAGCACTGCGTTGGGTACTAGCGCAAACCTGTGACGACTGCGCGATTTCCGATTGAGATCGATTGCACACCCGAGCCCGCCACTTCCCGAAATTTTTGCCCACCAATTCACCGAGGTAACCCCGTGGATCAGAACACGTATGAAACCGACCGAGATGAAAACCCGGCAACGCCACATCATGAACTTCGAGATGAGTTCGACTTCATCGTATGCGGCGCCGGCTCCAGCGGCTCGGTCGTTGCCGCGCGGCTCGCAGAATGTGGAACCGCCCGCGTCCTGCTCCTTGAAGCAGGCGGCGACGACGCGGCCGAATCCGTTATGAACCCGGCCCAGTGGCCGCTCAATCTCGGCACGGGCCGTGACTGGGGTTTCGTTGGAGAACCAGCACCCGAACTCTACGATCGACGTCTTCCTCTCAGCATGGGCAAGGGCTTGGGCGGCGGGTCGAGCATCAACGTCATGGTTTGGGCACGCGGCCACAAGGAAGATTGGAACCACTTTGCGGCCGAAGCGAACGATGACGCGTGGGGCTATGAATCGGTTCTCGGTTATTACCGTCGGATCGAGGATTGGCGCGGCACGCCGGATCCTGTGCGACGAGGCGGCGGGGGACCCGTATATGTCGCGCAGCCACGTTCACCACAGCCAGTCGCACAGGCTTTGCTGAACGCTGCATCGGCCATGGGCATTCCGGTGTTCGACACCCCAAACGGCGAAATGATGGAGAGCGCCGGAGGCGCATCGATCGCCGAGTTGCGGATACGGAATGGCAGGCGGGAATCGATCTTTGGGTCTTATGTTCGTCCAATGATGGCGAGGCGAAATCTTACGGTTGTCACCGATGCCCTGGTCACGCGCCTCATCTTCGATGGCAAACGGGTGAGGGGCGTTCACGCGCTCGTCGATGGCCAGCGGCGTCAGTTCACGGCCCGTTGCGAGACAGTACTGTCTCTTGGCGCGATCAACACGCCGAAAGTGCTGATGCAGTCTGGCATCGGCCCAAAAGACGAGTTGAAAGCTCACGGGATAGCTGTCGTTCAGCACCTCCCTGGTGTGGGTCGCAATCATCAGGATCATCTCGCGTTCGGCTGCACCTGGGCATATCGAAAACCCGAAGGCGTCGGTGGTGGAGGCTGCGAGGCAACACTTTACTGGAAAAGCGACTCTCGTCTTGTTCAGCCGGATATCCTTCAGTGCCAACTGGAATTCGCGGTTCCGTCGCCGATTGAAACGGGTCTCCACACGCCGGACCATGGCTGGACGATGTTCACGGGGCTTGCCCAGCCGAAAAGCCGCGGCCGGCTGCGCCTTTCCGGAGCGGAGCCGCAGGATCCTATCCTGATCGAACCCAACTCTCTGAGTGAACCGGAGGACATGGCGGCAGCTTTGGTAGCCGTGGAACAGTGCCGCGAATTGGGAAACAGCGAGACGTTTACGCCGCTGGTCGAGCGCGAGACAGCGCCGGGTGCTCAAGACCGTTCAGGAATGATTGAATTTATCCGGCGGTCGGCGGTCACCTACTGGCATCAGTCTTGTACCGCTAAAATGGGACGAGACAGCATGTCGGTGGTGGACAACCAGTTAAAGGTATACGGCATCGATGGGATTCGCATCGCAGACTCCTCGATCATGCCGCGTATTACCACCGGCAACACGATGGCGCCCTGCGTTGTCATAGGGGAGCGCGCTGCCGATTTGATCCGAATACAGCACGGTTTGTTGCACTCGCCGAGTGTCGATCCATCGCCCATACGATGAGGAGTATCGATCCTTAGCGAACGCAGTATGACGGTCGGCGCCAGCTCCGTTATATCGGCAAAAAGCGTGTCGATCCCGTCGGTGGCATCGGACTACTGCGCAGTCGCATCGGCGCCGGCACTTCGTCGCATACCCGGTACCTCCGAGTCGGTCGCGATCAATGAAGTGCAATCGGCCTTGATACCGCGATATAGCGAAACTGTGCCGGGTGCCTATGCTTGCTACTGCCGCGGCAGGGGAGGGTTCTAAAATCCCGAGGCGTTCGTCAGATTGACCCGGAAACGATCGCGCTGGCGTTGGTATTTGCGGGTCATTTCGGCCGAGGCATGGCCGAGCTGTTTTTGCAACTGGCGCTCGTCGACCTCGGCCGAGGAGGCGCGACCGGCGCGCAGCGAATGGCGAGAACTTTTGTACCCGTTCGCCTTCACTGAGATCGCCGCGCACGCCGGCGGCGCGACCGCCGCCTGCACTGAATCTATTACTGTTCGCTGAGATCGTTGCCGTTGCTGGAGGCACTCAGACATGCGCATTTGGCCAAGCAAACGTCAATCTCCCGGCAAATGTACTGAAGGGAAGTCGTGTCATCGACTGTTGTTCAAGATCTTCTCCAGCCCTTGGTTCCAGTACGGTTGATGCCCAAATCGATCGACGAGCCAGTCGATGAAAACTCGCACTTTTGGTGCTAGCTCACGGGAACTTGGATATAGCGCCCAAAGCGTCTGGGTTGAAACCAGCGGGTATTCGGGAAGGGCTGGCACGAGGGCGCCAGATCGGAGTTCGTCCGATGCGCACCAAGTGGCCATCAGAGCGATGCCAAGCCCGGCAGAGGCTGCGCGGCGCTGATGCTGCGGAGTTGGGCGATGCGTGCGAAAAGGCTCAAATCGTCCACGTCCATAGGGGCGCTTTCAAAATTTTGTTGAAACTGATCCTAAGGTAGGGCCGCTACTCAAAGCAATCACGAAAGCTCAAATAGGAGGCATCGAGACGGCGCCATCGCTTACGGGCTCCGTCAAGGCTCTACCAATGAAAGGATATCGTCATGACAAAGACCATGAAGGCGGCCGTCCTCACCCGTTTCGGCGGCCCGGACGCATTCGAAATGCGCGACGTAAAAGTGCCGGCGGTCGGTTCGCGCCAAGTGCGAGTGCGGGTGCATGCCACCGCCATCAACCCGCTCGATTATCAGATCCGCCGCGGCGACTACACAGACTACGTGCCGTTGCCCGCAATCATCGGCCATGACATCTCGGGCGTGATCGAGGAGCTAGGCTCAGACGTTCACGAGTTCACAGTCGGTGATGAGGTCTATTACACACCGAAGATCTTCGGCGGTGCCGGCTCATACGCAGAGCAGCACGTCGCCGACGTCGAGCTCGTCGGCCGAAAGCCCCGGAATCTAACGCACCTTGAGGCGGCGAGCCTGACGCTCGTTGGCGGTACCGTTTGGGAGGCGTTCATCCAGCGCGCGCAGCTAAAGGCCGGCGAAACGATCCTCATCCACGGCGGTGCGGGCGGCGTTGGCACGATCGCGGTGCAGGTAGCCAAGGCGATCGGCGCACGGGTGATCACGACGGCGCTTGCCCGCGACCACGACTTCGTGCGCTCGCTTGGTGCCGACGAAGCGATCGACTTCTCCGCGGAAAACTACGTGGAGGCGGTCGCCCGGCTTACCGGAGGGGAAGGCGTGAACGTCATTTTCGACACCATCGGCGGCGATACGCTCACGCGAAGCCCGCTCGCGCTGGCGGATGCCGGACGCGTGGTCAGCCTCGTTGATATCGCGCAGCCGCAGAACCTCATTGAGGCGTGGGGCAAGAACGCGGCCTACCATTTTGTGTTCACCCGCCAGAACCGCGGCAAGCTCGACGCGCTCACGGACTTGGTCGAGCGCGGCCTGGTCAAGCCCGTGATTGGCGCCACGCTGACGCTTGCCCGCATGGGTGAGGCGCACGAGCTGCTGGAAAATGGCTCCGCGCGGGGTTTACGCGGAAAGGTCGTGATCGACGTGTCGGGCGAGGCGGGTGCCTAACTCGACATTTGGAACGTCGCGCGGACGGTCGGGGCTTACCCCGGCCGTCCGTTTCAAGAAGGAAAGAACGATGATGATCACCCCATCGCCGGCCGAGAACGCCGGTCCGAACCCTTTCGGTCGCGGCTACGCGTCAATGTTCGCGCCCCAGCAGCTGACGGTCGGCGTCTATTTCCCGATCGAGGCTTTCGACGGACCCGAGCCGGCTATGCACGACCAGATCGAGCTCGCCCAGCAAGCCGAGCGTCTCGGCTTTGCCGCGCTCTGGGCGCGGGACGTGCCGCTCAACGACCCGAGTTTCGGCGATCTAGGCCAGATCTACGACCCTTTCGTTTGGCTCGCGACGATCGCGGCGCGCACGTCCGCCATCGCGCTCGCCACGGGCGCCGTCATACTGCCGCTCCATCACCCGATCGATGCCGCCAAGGCGGCGGCGTCGCTCGATCGCCTATCCGGCGGACGTTTCGTGTTCGGCGTCGCTTCGGGCGACCGCCCGGTCGAGTACCCGGCCTATGGCCGCGACGCAGACCTGCGTGGCGTACTCTTCCGCGACGCGTTCGACTACGTGGAAGCGTTGCTCACGAAGCGTTTTCCGGCCCACGCGTCGGCGCACTATGGCCGGCTGGCGGGCGGCGGCGATCTCGTGCCCAAACCTCTCTCGCCCCGGCTGCCCACCCTCGTCACCGGCCAAAGCCAGCAATCGCTTGACTGGATCGCGCAGCGTAGCGATGGCTGGCTCACTTACCCGCGCGACGCAAATCAGCAGGCGCAGGTCGCCGCGCGTTGGTGCGAAGCACTCGGCCGCCTCGGAGCAGGATTCAAGCCAATCGCCCAATCGCTCTACGTCGACCTGGCCGCAGATCCGGATACGCCGCCCAGCCCCATCCATCTTGGATATCGGGTGGGCCGACGGCGGCTGGCCGACCTATTGGACGACCTGCGCTCAAATGGGGTCAACCACGTCGCACTGAACCTCAAGTTCAGCCGGAGACCGGTAGCCGATGTTCTCGATGAGATCGGAACTGAAGTCATTCCGCATTTCAGGATCAGTGCGCCATGAGCTGCGCGTGCCATGTCAAATAGACGATTGGTGAGATCGATGTTCGCGCCTAGCACTTAGCTACACGGTTGCTCCAGGTTACCGCTCCGTCCAGCGCTCCGTTGTTTGCGCTGGATTGGAGCGATTGCTGTTCCGTCGATCGTTGCCGTTGCTGGAAGCGCCACAAGTATATTTTGGGTACGCAACTCACAAACTGCAGAGAAATGCTAACGACAAGTGAGAGTCAGCGACTGTTGTTCAAGAACCTCTCAAGGCCCTCGTCCCAGTACGGTTGATTCCCAAACCGATCGACGAGCCAGTCGATGAACACCCGCACTTTTGGCGCCAACTCACGGGAACTTGGATATAGCGCCCATAGCGTCTGGGTGGAGATTAGCGGGTAGTCAGGAAGGGCTGGCACGAGGGCGCCAGATCGGAGTTCGTCCGATGCGCACCAAGTGGCCATCAGAGCGATGCCAAGTCCGGCAGAGGCCGCGTCGCGGACGGCGCTCCCGTCATTGATGCGGAGGCTGGGGGTAACACGCCGCTCGATCACCTCTGCATCCTTCCCTCGAAACGTCCAGAGATCGAGCGTGCCGACGACGAGGCAGACATGTTCCGCCAAGTCGTCGGGCGTGTTCGGCCGCCCGCGTTGCTCGATATACTCGGGCGACGCAACCAGCACTCGATTGTCCGGAGCAAGCCGCCGCGCGACGAAGGACGAGTCGCTGGGCTCGGTATAGCGAACCGCCACATCGAAGGCACCTTCGACGAGATCGACGATGCTGTCCGAGATGCGCAAGTCGAGGGCCAGTTCGGGATATCGCCTACAGAAGTCGGGCAGACCCGGCACAATATGCATCCGCGCGAACGAGGCCGGAGCCGCCACGCGCAACGTGCCGCGAGGCGCGGCTTGCTCTCGCCCAAGCGCCGCTCGGGCGGATTCTGCCGCATGCACAACATGTTCCGCATGCGGCAGGAAGGCGAGGCCGTCCTCGGTCAAGGTCGCTTGCCGAGTCGTGCGGTGGAGAAGTCTGGCGCTGAGCTTTCGCTCGAGCGCCGCCAGTCTGGCGCTGGCTCCCGCTGGCGTTAGACCTACGTCGCGCGCTGCAGCGCTGATGCTGCGGAGTTGGGCGATACGTACGAAAAGGCTCAAATCGTCCACGTCCATGGGGTCGCTTTCAAATGTTTGTTGAAACTGATCCTAAGACAGGGCCGCTACTCAAGGCAATCACGAAAGCTCAAATAGGAAGCATCAAGACGGCGCCATCGCTTATGGGATCCGTCAAGGCTTTACGAATGTACAAACGAACCGGGCGGGATCGCATCGGTATCACATCAAATAGGAAAGCGTTATGACCGCAACAACTCGAAAAATCGTCGCCACTACCGTATTACTGGCCAGCTTGGCAGTCCAGACGGCACTTGCCACAAAAGCTCGCGCCCTTGAGCCAATTCCGGGCAGCATCACGTTTCAGGGACAGCCGAAAACAAAACTGCAAAAGTCTCCTGTTGGAAGCATCTTCTCCCACAGCTTCTATGCATACGGCGCGCGCTATGAGGAAACCTACAGGCTTAGGGAAGACAGATCGTTGGAGCTCGTGCACCGCCGGCGGATGAGCAATCGATAAGATCTTTGAGTGCCGATCACGGTGCATGCTTGGACAGCCCTCGGCAAATCCTGCTCGTCAAGACGAACGGCTTGCCGACGGCAAGTTCTGCAACCTGTTGGCATGTCCCTCATTCAACGAGCTGCCAAGGCAGCCGGGACCGGTCTCGCCTATCTGCCTGGTTGTGTGACGGATATCTAGCGTTCAGCGCGCGCTAGTCGAAAAACTGCTGCTGCAAACTCCTATTGAGAAACGAGGATCTAAAATGAAAGCGATGATACTCAACTCTTTTGGCGGCCCGGAATCCTTCGAGCTTGCCGAAGTGCCAAAGCCCGTCCCGCAGGCGGGACAAGTCCTGGTGCGCGTCCATGCCACCTCGATCAATCCCCTGGATTACCAGGTTCGGCGCGGCGACTATCGCGACTATGTACCGGTGCCGGCCATTTCCGGTCATGACGTTTCCGGCGTTGTCGAAGCCGTCGGACCAGGCGTGACGGCGTTCGCTCCGGGAGACGAAGTCTGGTACACACCGCAAATCTTCGACGGTCCGGGAAGTTATGCCGAATACCATGTCGCGAACGAACACATCATCGGAAGGAAACCCCGAGCGCTCAGTCATCTTGAAGCAGCAAGCCTGAGCCTGGTCGGCGGAACGGCGTGGGAGGCGCTCGTCTCGCGTGCGGCTTTGAGAGTGGGAGAAAGCATTCTAATCCACGGCGGCGCGGGAGGGGTCGGTCATGTGGCTATCCAGGTTGCGAAAGCCATCGGCGCGAGGGTCTTCACGACCGTGCGGGAAGACAACTTCGAGTTCGCACGAAGCGTCGGGGCGGATGTCGTCATTGATTACAAGAAAGAAGATTATGTCGACGCTATCATGCGGGAAACGGATGGCCGCGGGGTCGACGTCGTGTTTGACACCCTTGGTGGCGACACCTTGTCCCGCAGCCCGAACGTGCTCGCTCAACTCGGCCGCGTCGTTACAATCGTGGACATCGCACAGCCACAGAATCTCATCGAAGCCTGGGGCAAGAATGCAAGTTTTCACTTCGTTTTCACAAGGCAAAACCAAGGCAAGCTTGATGAACTGAGCAAATTGGTGGAGCGTGGTCAGCTGCGGCCGCACGTTGGCGCCGTCTATTCGCTCGCCGAACTCTCTCTTGCCCATGCGCTGCTTGAGACGCCGAACAACGGTGTCCGAGGAAAAATCGCGATTGCTGTCGATCCGTCGGCCGGCGCTCCGCGTGTATAAACGCTCCCCCACTTCAAAGGTGCAACCATGATTTATGAGATCGCTGTACTCCCCGTTCACAAGGAGCAAATAGAAACGTTCAGACAGGCATTCGGCGAAGTGCTTCCGTTGCTCAGCCGCGCAAAGGGTTACTGCGGCCATGTTCTGGCGCAAGGGATCGAAACGCCTGAAGTCTTTAACCTTATGGTGCGATGGCGCTTGCTCGAAGATCACACACTGGGCTTCGAAGCGAGCGAAGACCACGCGGTGTTCATGAGAGGCATACAGGAATATTTCTCGGATGAACCGACGGTCTATCATCTCGAAGGCGGTGCTTTCGCGGCAAGCGAACAAGATAATCTGGACGCCGTCGCAAGCATAGGCAACGCTGCTACGCCAGGAAATTTGCGAATCTAAAACTGTTGGGTGGTTGTCAGGTCGTTTTGACAGCCACCTGATTTTGGAACGCAGATCCCGGTGGCAGTCGGTGACGGAAAGGCTTCAGATGCAGATCGGGACTTTCAAAGAAATTTACCTGGGTGAGCCGCGTGTCGCAATGACACCTGGCAGCGCGGTTCAACTCGGCAAGCTGGGGCATGCATGCGTCATCGAGGCCGGCGCCGGACTTTCGGCGGGGATTTCGGAAGATGCCTACCGGGCTTTTGGCGTGACGGTAGTGGAGGGGGCGGCCGCTTCCATCGCGCACGCGTCGTAACCACCGAACTTTTCGAGGACGATTGCGTTCATGGTGTCGGTCATGATCTTACCTTTCTCAATCCCAGTTGATGGTGCCAGCCTTGTTAGCAGGTACACATCATTGCTGTAATTTTGCTCCCGGTAACTTACATGGGAACAGAGGGTCGGCCGATCAAGATGGCGAGGAGCGATATCACGATCCGCTGCATCCCTCTCACGATCGGCGCACCACGTCCTGCCATTCCGGATGGCGGCCGATCTGGGCTTTTGCGAAGGGGCAGAGCGGCATGATGACAATGCCGTCGCGGCGCGCATCCTCGATCGCCTGGCGAACCAGCCGCTCGCCAACCTTGCGGCCGCGCAGGGTTCCAGGCACTTCCGTGTGATCGATGATGATCATCCCCGCACCGGCGCGGCTGTAGGTCATCTCGGCCTCAACACCGTCGATGACGAGGCGGTAGCGTCCCTTTGACGCGCTATCCTCCCGCTCGACCTGTTCATCGCTCACCGAAGGCGCATTCCCCACCACAGCGGCGTCGGGCGTGCGCACCTGACGGGGTTGTCCGTGCGCGCACTCCAGAAGATCGCGGTCCCAGTCGCCGAGATCGGCCGCTGCCTCATAAGTCGAGACAAGGAAAGCCATCAGAGCTTCATCCGGATCGGCGGCGGACTGCGCGGCTTCGTAAGGAAGAATAAACTCTGAAAGTCCCTCGTGCCAGAACGCGTTGTCGGGCTGCACGGACGCGGCGCGGTAGCCGCCGGGTGCCGGATAGGCGTAGGCATAGAAGGCCGGATAGTCGATACCGCCGCCGCCCGGCCAGAATCCCGCCGATGCGACCTCGCGGTCATAAGCCTCCCGTGCCACATCATCCGGTAATGCCGGGACGCCACCGGGGTGGAGCGGCGCGCGCCTTCCTGAAAAGCGCGTAAGGGCCAGGTCGAAGCTGCCCCAGAACAGATGAACAGGGCTAGATTTTCCGAGAAAGGAGGTGCGGAATCGATTGAAGACCTTGTCGACCGCCATCAAGGCCTGATGGAAGCGCTGAACGGCTTCGCGGTCATAGGGTCGGTCGCGATCATCCTCGGCGAACGGAATGGGGAACGGCACCTCGTTCGGGCGGCCGTTGAAGGTCGGGGTGCCGCCGAGCTCCGAAATCAGCTGCACGAAGCTCGCGTGAAATGTCGCGACCGAGGTCGGCCCAAGATCGAATGACACCGTGCGGCCGTTGCCGCAGGTGCCGACGACCCGGTGCTCGCGAAAGTCGAACAGGATCTCGATGCCCGGCCCATCGGGTATGGGCGAAGATGCCAGGCCGCTGGGCGTAACGTAGAAGGTTGCATTCCACGAATGGTTGAGCCACGGCGTGTGCGCCAGCCGGTATTTCCCCGCGATCTGGAGGTAGAGATGCAAGGCCGAACACGTTTCCCGCCAGCCGAGGTAGTCGAGGTGGGGCCACTTGTTCATTGTCGTTTCTCCAGTCTGTCTTCGTTCAATCCGGCAGAGGAATATGCTCATTCCGGTCGTTGATAGGCAGATCGAAACGCCCCTTGCCCCAATTCGCGGCGCGCCATTCCGCCTTGGCGAGTTCGATGCGCTCTTGCGACGAGGCGACGAAGTTCCACCAGATGTAGCGCGGTGCGTTAAAAGTCGCGCCGCCGAGGATCATCAATCGCGCACCCCGCTCTCCGGCAGCCACCGTTATGCGGTCGCCCGGCCGAAACACCATCATCTGTGAAGCCTCGAATTCCTGTCCGGCAACCGAGATCGAGCCTTCGACAATGTAGATGCCGCGGTCTTCGTGGTTGTCCGGCATTGGCAGCCGGCATCCCGGCTCAAGCGTCACATCGGCGTAGAACGTCTCGGAAAGCATCGTCGCGGGCGCGGTCTCGCCATAGACGTTGCCGAGAATGAGCCGAAGCGAGACGCCGCGGTCCTCGATGACCGGCAGCGTCTCCTTGCCGTGATGCTCGAAGCTGGGCGCAACGTCCTCATGGCTTTCGGGCAGTGCCAGCCAGGTCTGGATACCAAACAGGCTATTTGGGCCGCTCCGAGCGGTCGCAGATGTGCGTTCTGAATGCGTGACGCCGCGGCCCGCAACCATCCAGTTCAGCGCGCCGGGCTTGATGACCTGGTCGGCACCGGTACTGTCGCGGTGATGGAAGTCGCCCTTAAACAGGTAGGTCACCGTGCCGAGGCCGATATGCGGGTGCGGTCTGACGTCGACGCCCTGCCCGGTCAGCAACTCGGCCGGCCCTGCCTGGTCGAAGAAGATGAAAGGCCCGACCATTTGCCGCTTCGGTGCCGGCAGGGCACGCCGGACCTGGAAATCGCCAAGGTCGCGGGAGCGCGGGACGATAAGGGTCTCGATCGCGTCGATGCCGACCTCTTCGGGACAGCCCGGTTCGATTGATGGGTTCCAACTCATGTTCATAATCCCTTTGTCTTCAGATCGCCTGATTGGGCCAAGCGAGCGTCCTACCCGGAGTCGGCCACTTCTACAAAGATCCGAAAGTCCTGGCGTCCATTCGGCCTTCTCCATTTCGCGGTGCTGCGGCGCAGTGGTTGGCGCGACGCATCGCCGATGGAGATGTGCGTTTCCGCTCTCGTCGGGCAGCCCGCCAATCACTCGTTTCCATCGGCACACCGGCAAATGTGATCTTACCTTCTGCAAGAAGCCGAACGAACTCAAGGCTTGGCGAAGCGACGAGCGCAATCGGGAGCAAGAACGGCACCAGAGCGGCACGTCCTGCACCGCAATGTTCGAGGGTATTCGGTAGTTTCAAGCAGCCAATGAGCGCTTCCCTCGATATCCAGGAGATTCAGATGACTTTTCGCAACGGCTTGGACTCTCTTCTTCGCCCTGAAGATTCGGTCCTCGTTCTGATCGATCACCAGCCCTACCAGCTTGCAAACCTCAACAGCCACGATCCGCAGGCTGTGGTCAACAACACAACCGCCCTTGCAAAGGTGGCCAAGGTGTTTGGCGTGCCGACAATTCTGACCAGCGTTGTCGCGGCCCGAGGCGGGGTCATCTTCCCGCATGTCACTGAAGTGTTCCCCGACCAGGAGGTGATCGACCGGACCACTATCAACACCTGGGAGGACCCGAAGGTCGTTGAAGCTGTGAAGGCAACGGGCCGCAAGCAGTTGGTCATCGCTGGTCTTTGGACCGAAATTTGCGTGGCCATGCCTGCGATTCAGGCCGCGGGCGAAGGCTGGGATGTGACCGTGATCACCGATGCGTCGGGCGGCACTTCGGTCGAAGCCCATGAGGTGGCGATCCAGCGCATGATAGCGGCCGGTATCAACGTGATGACCTGGTTGGCACTGGCATCCGAATGGCAACGCGACTGGGCCCGGGCCGAGACGGCGGCCCCCCTCAACGACGCCCTCAAATACCACATCGGCGGCAGCGCAATCGCCTATCTGTGGGAGCAGCAGTTGCTCAACACGCCGGTGCCGAGCCCGGCGGGCTGATTTGAGTTGCGATGGCGAGGCGAGCCCCGAGGCATTCCTCGAACGGGCTTCGCCTCGTCATCCATGGCGAATGCTGCCGCAAAGGAGGCACGGATGGATCTCGAGAAACTGATGCAGGCCAACCTCGATCTGGTGTTCGGCGAACGTGACCCCACGCGGCGCATCGCGGCGATCCGAAGGATCTACGATCAAAACGCGGAGCTTCACGAGCCTCAGCGTTCGGCGCGAGGACATGAAGCGATCTCGCAGGCGGTTGCGGACGTCTTGGAGCATCTGCCTCCGGATTTCGTATTCACCGCGACAAGGCCGGCATCGGGTCACAATGGCGTCGGCCGCTTGCAATGGCAGGCAGGCCCGCCCGGAGGTCCCGCCGCAGTGACTGGCACCGATGTCGCGCATGTCGAAGGCGGCCTCATTCGAGCCCTGCATGTATTCCTCGATCAACCGGATACCTGAACTGCGAGAGACGCTGAGCGGAGTTCGCTCTGGCAGCTACCTGCCGGGTCCTCTGTTAGTTTAAAGGGATTGCTGCAAATGACCGAATATGGTTTTCCGGTGGGACTGGAGATGGATGTCTCCTATCCGAATTTCCAAGTCAGCCTGACGCTCCTATCCATCGGGCGATCCGGGCGTTTTCGTCCGGCACTTCACGGAGAGGGCGTCTTCCCGCGCCCGCACCAGCAGCGGCTGCCGCTATGGGTGCCGGCGGCACGACGCAGTCCTTCAAGCGCCGGAGACCCTGGCCTTCCACTTGCGATCGCCATCATCGGCTGCACGTTCTAGCGATTCCGTCCGCTCGTTGTTCTCTATCGCGAGGCCGAAAAGCGAGCGGGACACGCTCCCGGGAAGCTCGTGGTGGGCGTGCATGCGATGGGTTCCGTCGGAGATACGGACGCCGGGGCCAAAGGTACGTTCTTCCCAGGCTGGGCGCATTCACCGGAACAAATCGGACGGGTGCGAGGATCGCCGCCGCCGGCGCGCCAGCAGTTCGAATCGATGGCCAGGGGACGCGTTCCGGATCGGTGATCCCAGGACGGTAGCAAGATGCTCAAGGCTAGCGAGGCGCTCGAGGGACGGAAATGGACAGACGGTCGCCATGCTAGCGGAAATGAAGTGCCGTGCGCCGGTGCGTTCCCTTGTGCACGCGCTGGTTCAACAGGTCTTGATGGCGGTCTGCAGAGCAATGCCCAGCCTGTCGAGGTCGGCCTTCGTGAAGTTCTTCCCTCGGACGATCATGCGCGAATAAAGGGAGGTAAAGAGAAGATCGAGCGCCAGTTCCCTGTCGAGATCCGCGCGCAGTTCGTTCCGGGCGACGGCGCGATCAAGCAGCCGATGTCCGAACTGCCGTCGTGCCTGGGCAATGCCATCCAGCATCGCCGACAATTCGTTCGATCGCAGACGTTCGGCAACCAGATCGGGGATTATGCGGCGGACCAGAGGATGCCGCAGGACCGCGCGCGTCGCTCGAAGGTATTCTCTGATGTCCGCCTGCAGAGAGCCTTGGTCTGTGGCACCCAACCGCATAACCTCGACACTTCGTATCGCTTCGCACGCGAATTCCAGCTTCGATGGCCACCGCCGGTATATAGCCGCCTTGCCTGCGCCCGCCCGTGCCGCCACGCGCTCCAGGCTTACTGCCGCATATCCGCTGTTTGCCCACTCCTCAAAAAATGCTCTGAACAACGCCATAGTCAGTTCGGGCCGCATGACCGCCGCCCCACTTGGTTTCCGTCTGTTTATGAGGTCGATACTCTTGCGTTCCATCCAAAAGTTCTCCACTGTGGATGGAACTGTAGCGATTCAACCTGTGCGTGAGAAGTGATTGAGGCGAGCCTCGACGGTTATTTCTGTTTGAGTTCGGGAACCTGAGACGAAGATTGCGGCAGTGCCTTATACAAAGCGCCAGCGGATAGGTGCGCCCAACGGCCGATCCGCGCGGCGCGAGTCAGGCCACCGACCAGGAGTGGGAGGGCTCCGACAAGCATAGGAAACACAGCATGACCGTTCCTGCCTACAATTCTTTTGCTCAATGGTACAGCAACGGTCACCTTGCGCACTATGTGCGCACGATGAAGTCCGCAGGTGGCATCATACATCTGCTGGAGGCCTCTCAACCGGCCGGAGACATGTCCGACCCCGCCGTCCCGGATCTCGTCCTGTATCAAGATCTGCATGGCGGCAGCCGCGTCAGCGGCGATATGGGAGGCGGGCGCTTCGATGTGAGAAGCGAAAAAGGCAGCTTTTTTCTCTCCGCTCCGCGGTTCGCAAACACGGTTCTTGTCGACGACGCCCATGAGCTTCGCAGCTTGTCGTTTCCATTGGCGCAGTGGCAGCCTGTTCTGGATGAAGCCGCCGATGGGCGATTTTCTCTGGACTATCAGAAACTGTCGATGGGGGCGTTCGCCTCGCCAACGATCCGGTTGGCGGTCCGGAACCTGTGGGCCTTGTGCGATGAGGAGGGTGCGCCCTCGCGCCTGCTGGCGCAGGCCGCAGGCTGCGAGATACTGGCCGAATTGTGCCGGCTAGGCGGAACACCTTTCACGTCGGCAAAGGGGGGCCTGGCCCCCTGGACGGAACGGCGCTGCCTGGAACTCCTGCGGGAGCGGCTGTCGGAAGACATTAGCCTCGACGAACTGGCGGCCGAGGCGCAACTGTCTCCTTTTCATTTTGCACGCATGTTCAAGCAGAGCGTCGGCGAGCCGCCACGAGTGTACCTGACCCGGCTGAGAATGGAGAAGGCCTGCGAACTCCTTGCGCAGACTGATCTTCCGGTCACGGAGATCGCCCAAGAGGTGGGTTACTCGTCGAACCAGGTGCTTGCCCGTGTATTCATCAAGCATCAACGCATGAGTCCGTCCGACTATCGTCGGGTCGTTCGCGATCCGGCTCGTCCATCGATCTCGCTTCGCGCGCATTCGGCTCTGGAGGGACGGCAATGACCGTCCATGCCCATTCGTCATTCGCCCAGTGGCACAGCAAAGGCCGACACGCGTCCTACTTGCGCACGATGAAATCCCCGGGCGCAATTCTCGACCTTCTTGAGGTCCAGCGACCAGCCGGGGACATGTCCCGCCCGGCCCTGCCGGACATCGTCCTGATGGAGGACATGCTTGGCTGCAGCCGTGTCAGGGGAGATTTGGGAGGAGGCCGCTTCGACATGACGACGGCGAAAGGCACCCTCGCCGTCGCCGCGCCGAACTTCGCGACCACGGTGATCAATGAGGAAAGCCACCGGCTTCGCAGCCTGGCGTTCCCTATGGCGCAATGGCAAGGCGTGCTTGACGAAGCCGCCGACGGCCGATTCTCGTTCGACAGCTCCAGCATCTATGGCCGAGTGTTCGATTCACCGACCATCCGGTCGGCGCTGCGGAACCTGTGGGCTCTCTGCAACGACGAGGGGGTACCTTCGCGGCTGCTGGCGCGGGCCGCAGGTTTGGAGATTCTGGCCGAGCTGTGCCGGTTGGGCGGATCACCGTTCGCTCCGGCAAAGGGTGGCCTTGCCCCTTGGGCGGAGCGGCGCTGTCTGGAACTGATGCGGACGCGGCTTTCGGAAGACATCAGCCTCGATGAACTGGCCGCTGAGGCGCGGCTCTCACCATTTCATTTCGCGCGCATGTTCAAGCAGAGCGTCGGCGAGCCGCCACGGGTGTACCTGACCCGCCTGAGGATGGAGAAAGCCTGCGAACTCCTTGAGACGACGGACCTTCCGGTCACGGAGATCGCGCAGGAGGTGGGATATTCGTCGAACCAGGTGCTGGCCCGGGTGTTCATCAAGCATCGGCACATGAGCCCGACCGACTATCGTCGGGCGGTTTGCGATCCGGTGCGTTCTATCGCGCCGCAGTGACTTTCAATGGCGGCACCTGGCGGCGGGAAGCTTGCCGATGCAATTAGCGCGTCAGTCGTGACAGCCAACCGGTCAGCAAGGTAGCACCAGCCTTTTCGAGGTCGTCCGCATGTCGCCGCGCATCGCGGCGCAGCGTGACGGGATCGATACCTGCCGTGGCCAGTTCATTGGCGTGACCTAGAAGCCAATGCTCGAACCGTGCGCCAAGGACTTCCGGGTGGAACTGGAGGCCGAGCACATTCGGTCCGTGCGAGAAGGCCTGGTTTGTGCAGAGCGGGGTAGATGCGAGGAGAGTGCCGCCTTCCGGCAGGTCGAACGTGTCGCCATGCCAGTGAAGCACTGGAACGTCGCGCAGCACAGCGACAGGATTGGGCACGGCCGCGTCCGACAGATCGAGCGCTGACCAGCCGATCTCCCTGGCCGGACCCGGATAGACGCGCGCACCGAAGGCTGCCGCCATCAACTGCGCGCCGAGGCATATGCCGAGCGTCGGCCGGTCGGCCGCGAGCCGTGTCCGCAGCAGTTGTATCTCGTCGGTGACGACCGGGTAAGCGTCATGATCGTAGACGCCAATCGGACCGCCCAGCACTACGAGGAGATCGGCGCCGAGAGGATCGAGAGTCGTTAAATCGCGCTCGGCCACATCGATGTATTCGATGTCGTAGCCGGTCTCCTTCAAGGGGGCTGCGAAACTGCCTAGGTCCTCGAAGCCGATATGGCGAATGGCCTGCACGGTCCTCTGCGTCATGGCTCTCCTCCCGAACTATAAGTGGCCTGCACCGCTCTTGCCGTCAGGATATGTTCGAGATCCTTCAGCGCGGCGGCCGCGGTGGCGAAAGGCTCCTTGCCGGATCCGAACGCGATCGTCTCGCCCATCGCGTCCGTGGTGATGCGGATCGCCTTGTTCTTTCCCGACACATGCGCGAGCGGATCGCTCGGCGGGTAGGTCCGGATGCCGACGGCCGCCCGCGTCACGCCATCGGTCCGGACAAGGTTCCCGACGAGCTTGGGAACGAGCCGCTGCTTTCGCCACCTCGCGATATCGTGCGCCGCAATCGACCCAATGCCCTCGACGACCAGATCGTCCATCGTCAGGTCGGCGTCCAGGCCGAAATTGGCGAGGATCAGTAGCTTGCTCGCGGTGTCCCATCCCTCGGTGTCGTTGCGCGGGTCGGCTTCGGCGAACCCGCCCGCCTGCGCGCGCACCAGCGCCTCGCCGAAGCCGAGGTTCTGGTTCATCATCGCATCGAGCAGGTAATTGGTGGTGGCGTTCAGAACGCCCTCTATTTCCAGCACCTCGCAGCCTTTCAGGCTGTACTCGAGAAGGTCGATTGTCGGCAGTGCGGCAGCAGCGGCACCGCTGAGTTTCAGTATCGCGCCTGTGGAACGCGCCAAGGCTCGCAGTTCCGGTCCGCTATGGACCAGTGCGCCCTTCGATATGACGATGCTGTCGCGCCCCGCAGAAAGCGCAGAACGAATATAGGCGAGGCCGGGGCCACCGGTGCGAAAATCGCTTGGACCTGCTTCGATGAGGATGTCGGCGTCGCTCGCCTCGATGAAGGCCGGGCCCGTCAGGCCCGGCTCAAGCGCCTTCAGGCGCTCCATTTCGAGACCCTCTGGGTCGGCCAAACCGGATCGCGATCCGCAGACGGCGACGAGGCGAATCTCGGCTCCATAGAGCTGCCGGTAGCGATCGCGACGGCTAAATAGCAAATTGGCCGTGGCGCGGCCCACACCCCCAAAACCGGCAATCGCGATCCTGATCACACGCATTATTTCCATCCCTCGTCCTGGAGCATCGGGCACAATTTGCGAACGGCAAAGCTTAACCGCTCTAGTTTCGGGGAGACCGAGCTGCCCCGATGAATACTTGCATTTTCCATCTTTCCTCAGAGATGATGCGGCATTTTTGTTCTCGCGCCTCGACGACCGGGCAAGTCAGGCACGGATGAAGGCTAGCATATCCGGGTTCACCACATCCGGATCCGTAGCAAACAGGCCGTGAGAGAGCCCGGGATAGGTCATCAGCGTGCCGTCCCTGACGAGCTTGATCGCCTTATAGGCCGAGTTCTCGATCGGCACGATCTGATCGTCCTCGCCGTGGATGATCAGGACGGGAATTGTGAGTGCTTTCAGATCCTCCGTGAAGTCGGTCTCCGAAAACGCTTCGATGCAGTCATGATGCGCCTTGGCACCGCCGCTCATGCCCTGGCGCCACCAATTGCCGATCAGGCCCTGGCTGACCTTCGCGCCCTCCCGGTTGAAGCCGTAGAAGGGTCCGCTCGGCAGATCGCGATAGAACTGCGCGCGATTTGTCTCCAGGGCGGAACGCAACCCGTCGAAGACCTCCATGGGAACGCCGTCCGGGTTCGCTTCGGACTGAACCATCACCGGCGGGATCGCGGCGATTAGAATCGCCTTCGCCACCCGGCCACGCTCGGCGCGGGCCGCATAGCGGGTGACTTCGCCGCCGCCTGTCGAATGGCCTATGTGCACAGCGTCGCGCAGATCGAGCGCCTTGGCGATCTCTGCTACGTCCGCGGCGTAGGTATCCATGTCGTTGCCGGTGTCGGTCTGGTCGGATCGGCCATGGCCGCGCCGATCGAGCGCGATCACACGGTAGCCTTCGGACAGGAAGAATAGCATCTGGTTGTCCCAGTCATCGGCGCTGAGCGGCCAGCCATGGTGGAACACAATCGGCTGGGCGTCTTTCGGTCCCCAATCCTTGTAGAAGAGGGTGGTGCCGTCGGATGTGGTGATGGTTGGCATAGCATATCTCCTTCGAGTTCGGTTCGGCTGCTTTTCCAGGCAGCGCAGCCCGCATTGGCGAGAACGACCTGCGCGATTTCGAAGAGCTTCCATTGGAGAGGAGCACCCGACCCGTTTCTCGAAAGACATCCTAGCGAACGGCAGATCACCTCGCGGCGCAGAAGCTGCCGTAGACGTGCCAATCTTGCGGATCAATCGCAGCTGTGGAAACTCCCGCTTCGCCGCAACAGCCGGTCGGTGACTCATGTATGGTTCACAAAGGTCTCGGCAGATGGCGGACAAGTGGCGGCTTTTCGCCGACAAGGAAGGCGTTTATCGTTCCTGATCGAGTTGGTCGGTACGCGTTGCGCGCTGGTGCTGGCGCTGGTGCTCGACCCAGCTTTCGACGATCCGATGCCGTTTTTTTTTGACCTCCCTCCCAAATCCGATCTCGCAACGGTGGCCTTTTCACCATCGGATTTCACTACATCCTGCCGGGAGCGTTGGGTGTTCGATATCGACACCCAAATTCCGCCCTCTATCATCGATCTTGCTATGCCCAGGCAGAACCTCAATGGCGCGGAAGTTGCCTGTCGCCTTGGAGATCAGCCGTTACGCAGACTTCGCAGCAAGCGATACCGCGTCCGCGCCGGCCGGTATGCGAAACGGGGAAGACGCATCGGTCACCGCCAGCCAAACCGCCTTCGCCACGTCGGTTGCAGTAGTGACTTCGGCAGGCTGCTGCGGCGCTCCGGAGAACACCTCCTTGGCCCAATGGGCATAGGCTTCGGGTATGCTGTTCTGCGAGCGGGCACGAGCGGTCGCGCTAAAGGATGTTTCCGGTGCTCGACCCGGGACAACCAGCCGCACGCGCACCCCAAAGGGTTCCACCTCAAGCGCAATGTTTTCGCTGAATGCCTCCGTGGCCGCTTTGCTGGCCGTGTAGGCCGACAGCATAGGCAAGGCCTTGAGCGTCACTGCGGACGACACGTTGACGATTACGCCCGACCCCTGCTTACGCAGGCCGGGCAGCACGGCTTGTACCATCGCCATGGTGCCGAACGTGTTCAACTCGAAAAGCTGACGCGTTGCGTTGATCGACACGCCTTCCAGCGTACCCATGAGGCCGGCACCGGCATTGTTTACGAGGGCGTCGATCGGTCCTGCTTCCTTCACTGCGCGTGCAATACTGCGGGCGTCGGTCACATCGAGCGCCACGACGCGTAGACGTTCCGATGCCGGCAGCATGTCCCCGCGCGGCGAACGCATGGTGGCGATTACAGTCCAGTCTCGATCAAGGAAATAGCGGGCAGTCGCAAGCCCGAAACCAGAGGACGTGCCGGTGATGAGAATCGTGTTCATTCAAACTCCAATGGGATTGGCGGTGATGACTGCGAGGTGTGGGAGCGGCCGCTGACGGGCGCCTTACTTCATCTCGATGCTACCTTCCGGCGCGCCGTGGGCCGCGAGCGCGGCAACTGCATCGAGCCAAGCGGGGTCGCCGGGATAAAGCGCGCTGTAGAGGAAGGCCGTTGAAAAGTGTTGGATGGCGGCGACACGCTCGGGCCGCTCATCCGTCGTCTCACGCGCTTCATAGCCTGGGATGCCGCCAAGAGCATGCTCGCCGCCAAAGACATTGAGCAGCGCCTTTGGCGATGGGCTCAGGTCGTAAGCATCGCGCCACCAGCCCGCGCCACGCGTCGAAAGCCTGCCGATGTCATGATCGCCCACGACGATCAAAGTCGGCGCGGTCATGGTTGAGAAGTCAGGGTACATGAACGGGAAGGTACGGGCTGCATGCTCGGTGAGGTCGTTGCCGCTGCCCGGCACCCCGAGCAGCACACCCGCCTTGATGCGGGTATCCTTTCTGTTGACCACTGATCCGTTGTCAGGATCGGGATGGGTGGCGCCAAGCAATGTGCTGGCGGTCTGCCCACCCCATGAATGGCCGGCAACCGCGATGCGTGAGCGATCAAGCCGCCCCCGGATCGTCAATGACTCGGTCTCGATGTGATCAAGACCGTCCAGTATGGTTGCAAGGTCGTCCTCGCGGAAGCGCCAAAACCGAGGGCGGCGGGAATCGTCTGGTGCAAGGCCTAGCATCCGCGAGTCGAGATGCGTCGGCTGGATCACGACAAAACCGTGTGCCGCCCAATAATCAGTGAGGGGGCCATAAGCGTAAAGCGATTGTCCGTGGCCGTGCGAGAATATGATTACGGGTAGCGCGTCGCCTGTGGTCGGCGCGGAAACCCGCACGTGCAAGTCAAGACCCCGTCCCGGGGCGGGCAAGGCAATTGGGGCGATGGAGACAACGGTGGGCAAGCCGGCGGGCCATGAGCGGGCGTGAGTAAATGAGCTGGACACCGGGCTGCGAACCTCATAAGCATCAAACGGATCATCGATCCGATACGACTATATACGGATCATCGTTCCGTTTATCAAGGGGGCTGCAAAAGTGATTGCGCCTAAATTTCGGAATGCGGTCGACATCGCATCTTCAACCGAGGGCGAAGCCAAGACGCCCGCATCGCGACTGCGAGCTGATGCGCGCAGAAACGAGGTAGTGGTTCTGGAAGCCGCGAAGACCGTGTTTGCCCGTTCGGGGGTTGATGCGCCAATCCGCGAGATCGCGACACAAGCCGGCGTCGGGCTCGGTACGCTTTACCGCCGGTTCCCCACCCGCGCCGATCTCGTGGCGGCTGTATTCCGCCGGGAGGTCGACGCCTGTGCCGATGCGGCCGGGCCACTTGCCGCTGTGCGGGGGCCGGTCGAGGCGCTGGCCGCCTGGCTGATGCTCTATACGCGCTTCCTGTCCACCAAACAGGGGCTGGCCGCCGCGCTCCATTCCGGCGATCCGGCCTTCGCCACCTTGCCGGACTATTTCCGAAGCCGGTTCGAGCCCGCCTTGTCGATCCTGCTGAACGCTGCTGCAGATGCGGGCGAAGTCCGTACCGACGTAGCCGCTTATGACCTGCTGCGCGCGATCGGCAACCTCGCCGTTGCTAGCGGGGATGATGGGACAGCGCATACAGAACGCATGGTCATGCTGCTGCTGGACGGCCTGCGCTATGGGGCGACAAAGGCGAACTCCGACTCACGTTAGCCTAGCTCAGTCTAGCCCGGCATCGTCGAAGGCACGCCGCGAGGCTTCGATATCCTGCCAGGTATCCCTGATCCAGCCCGTGAAGGCGGCCAGCGGCTCCAACATGGACTTGCCCCGCGGCGTCAGCTCGTATTCCACCCGCGGCGGGACCTCGAGATAATAGTGGCGGGCCACGAGGCCATCGCGCTCGAGATTGCGAAGGGTGAGAGTCAGCATTCTTTGCGAAATGTCGGGAATGCCGCGTCGGATCGCGCCGAACCGCATGGGCGCATCGGGCGACAAGGCGAGCATGGACACGACGAGAATGGTCCATTTGTCGCCGAGACGGGCCAATACGCTGCCGGGCGCGCATGGGGTCAGGACCGGGCCCCGCGCGGTCTCGATAACGGGGCGGCCATTGATTTCACGCGGCACGACAGAACTCCTTCAATAGTTATCGTGATGTAACTGACGATCAAAAATGTGCCGTCTTGCGCCGATTTGCAATTGGTTCCAATTGATAACTGTCATTAATTGCGAATGGTAACTAACATGGATCACACTGCGGAATTTCTCGTGTTCGGCGCGACCGGACAGCAAGGCGGGGCCGTTGCCCGCGCGCTGAAAGCGAAGGGAAGACAAGTCAGGGCCTTCGTGCGCAATCCCGAAAGCATCAAGTCAAAGGCCCTGGCTGCCGAAGGCATGTCCTTGGCAATCGGTGATCTGTTTGATCCTGCCTCAATCGATCAGGCGATGGTGGGCATCACCGGCGTTTTCAGCGTCCAGACCAGTTCACCGGCAGGCGAGGTCACCGATGTGCAGGAAGTCTCGCAAGGCAAGGCGATCGCGGACAGCGCAGTGCGGCACGGCGTTCGACATCTCCTCTACTCTTCTGGCGGCGCAGCGGGGAAAGGCCCGACCGGAATGGGCCACTTCGACAGCAAGTCGGAGATTGAAGCCTACGTGCAAAGCCTGCCCATCATGAGCACGATCACCCGCCCGGCCAGCTTCATGGAGATGATGATGCTGCCCGGCATGGGATTGTCACGAAGCGAATTCACCTTCTTCATGCGGCCGGAGCAGTCGATGCAGATTATTGCCCTAAACGACCTGGGCAGGATCAACGCCGAAATCCTGATGGCCCCGGATCACTATGCCGGCAAGGTCATCGAGTTAGCCAGCGCCTCCGTGACGGGCAAGGACCTGGAGCGCGCATTTACAGACGTTGCCGGGCGACCGATCGCTTACACGCGCTTTCCCAACGATTTGCTCACGGAAAATCCTTTCCTTAACCGTTTGGCCGAGCTTTTAGATAGCGGCCTGCTCGCGGGAGTTGCCGATCTCCAGGCTCTCGAACGGGAATTCGGTCATCTGACTTCGCTCGTGGAGTGGCTGGATGGCCCCGGGATGCCGCTCTTTAAAGCGGCCCTGAACGATGACAAGGCTGAGGTGGCGTTGAAGGACAGCGATAACGCTTGATGCCATGACAACATCACCGGCGGCCCGCGGGCGCTTCTGGCGCATCTGCGACATGGTGGCGGTCGGCCCTGTATCCTCGGGCTACACCAGATCTTGATGCAGCCTGGACCGCGACACAGCCAAGCGGTGTCGCGGTAGTTTCCTCTATCCGCGCAAGAAAGGCCGGACTATGCGGTATTTGTACTGGCTGCAGGAGCAGCAGTTTGATCATCCGCACATCAGATAGCATTGCAGGAAATGGTCGAGGCAGTGCGCATCTCGAAGGAGCGCGTCGAAGGACTGGAGAAAGTGATCGAGGAGCTCCTCCCGAACTGGTCTCTCGGCCCGGTTGTTCGAGCGCTGTAGACGCTGCGCGGGGTCGATCTAATTGTAGCCGTCACCTTCGCCACGGAAGTCGGTGACGTGACCCGATTTGAAAGTCCACGTCAATTGATGGGCTATCTCGGTCTCGTTCCTGTGCCGTCGGTGCGAGTCCGGCTGCCGACGAGCTTGGGGCTGAGATCTCGCGCTCACCACGCACCAACACGCTCTTTCGCAACCGACTGGATGCCCTCGACGGACAGATCGTCCATCGTCAGGTCTGCGCCGAAACCGAACTTGGCGAGGATCAGGAGCTTGCAGGCCGTGTCCGAGTCTTCGGTATCATTGCGAGGATCGGCTTCGGTGAACCCGCCTCGCTGCGCCTCCCGCAGAGCTGCATCGAAGCCAAACCCCTTCGTCGTCATTGAGTCGAGCAGGTAATTCGTGGTGGCGTTCAAAATCCCCTCGATCTCGAGCACTTCGCAACCCTTCAGGCTATGTTTGGGGAAGATCGATGGTCGGCAGGGCCGCCGAGGCCGCGCCACTGAGCTTCAGCATCGCACCGGAGCCTTCGGCGAGCCCGCGCGACAGTCTTCCGCTATGGACCAGCGCACCTTTCGATATCACGATCGTGTCGTGTCCCGCCGACAGGGCTGAGCGGATGTTATTCGGACAGCGTCTGATCTTCCTGCCCGGATTGCACATTCCGGCTTTCCCGCCATTTTCTCCTCCATGGCCATTCGCCATAGATTTCGGCCTCGAGGGAGAAGCTCAGAAATGTTCGGATGATCACGACAAGACCGAGCAGCCCGACGCTTTCCCATGTCAAAGGGGATATGATCGTCGCGATGATGTCTGCCCCGATCAGGATTTCGAGCCCCATCAAAATTCCGCGGCCGAGGTTCGCCCGGCATCGAACGTAAGCGCTCTCTGCGGTTGTTGTATAGCAGTCCTTGAGATAGACGACGGAGGCAACGACTACGCCAATCATTATGACCGCGATGCCGAGGAACTCGAGTCCGACAGCCAGGGGTTTGAGAACGGGGGCGATGAGGTCCACCGTGCCTGCATGTTCTGATGGGTCTGTCATGAGTGCCTCGCTGTCTCCTTGAAGCCGGGGCGACCGGATCGTGACCGCACCCTCGAGTTATCGCAACAATTGTGACCAGGGCGGCGCGGACCGCCCCTTGCTTCGACTCAGGCCTTGCCCGGGCGGTTGATGGTGAGGAAATGGCGAACGACGGGTCTCTCCGTGCCCGAATGGTAGGCCAGCACCTTGCCCTGCACGTCGGCGTCGGCATTGGAGACGCGCTTGTGCTGGCGCAGGTGTTCCGCCCAGGATTCCACCATGAACCATTCGACGATCTTTTGCGGATCGGCGGAATCTTCGGTGACACCCCAGCCATAGGCGCCATCGCGGCGGCGCTCCTGGGACAGGCCGTCCAGCGCATGCAGGAATGCAGACCGGTGATGCTTTTCGACATTGTATTCGATCAGGATGAGAACCGGACCGCGGTCGTGAGCGACCGGTTCGGCGACAAGGGGCTCCGGCCAATGGTTGGACGGCACCAGATCGGTATCGCCGGCGGGTAGCTTCAGGCGATGCATGGCGACCGCTGCGACGAGCAAACCCACGGCGCCGATCAGCAGTGTACCCGATACACCTGCAACTTCGCCGACGGCGCCCCAGCCAAGGCTGCCAGCCGTCATCGCACCGTTGAAGACGGTAAGATAGACAGCAAGCCCACGCCCACGGACCCAGTTCGGCAGGACTGCTTGCGCAGCGCCATTCAGCGTGGTCAGGGCGGTAATCCACGCCGCTCCGAGAAACAGCAGGATCACGACGGCGAGCCATTGCGGCGGGGCGAGGGAAAGTGCCCCCATGACAACAGCCGCGACGATAGCTGAGCCGAGGAGAAGGCCGTCGGCATCGAGATGCTCGCGCAGCTTCGGCATCACCAGGGCGCCACCGATCGCGCCGGCGCCGACCGCGCCGAGCAGGATGCCATAGAAGCCTGCGTCTCCGCCCAGCAGTTGCCGGGCGACGAGCGGCAGAAGCGCCCAGACCGCACTGGCAAAGGCAAAGAAGATGGCGGCCCGGAGCAGCACGACATGCAGCGGCCGGCTGGCACGGGTGTAGCGAAGACCGGCCCGGAAGGCGCCGAAGAAACCTTCCGCAAGCTCATCATTGGCGTTTTTTGCGCGGGGCCACCAGATGAGCGCAGCGATGACCACGAAGTAGCTCGCGACATCCGCACCGTAGGTGAAGGCCGCGCCGAAGGCCGCAAGCAGCAGACCGCCAGCAGCCGGACCGATCGAACGGGCGATGTTGATGCCCAGCGAGTTCAGCGCGACAGCGCTCTTGACATCCTGACGCGGCACGAGTTCCGGAACAATCGCCTGCCATGTCGGCCCCATCAGCGCCGCACCGATGCCACCCAGGAACGTCAGGCCGATCAGTGCGCTGACAGACAGCATTCCGGTATAGGAAAGAGCCATCAGCGTAATGCTGACGGAAGCCAGCAGCAACTGGACCACGATCAGGAAGCGCCGCCTGTCAAGGATGTCGGTTAGAACGCCGGCCGGGATCGCCAGCAAGAAGATCGGCAAGGTTCCGGCGGCCTGCACCATGGCGACTGCCGCCGGCGATGCGGATAGGTCCGTCATCAGCCAGGCGCTTGCCACGTCGCGCATGAAGCTGCCGGTATTGCCCAGAACAGTCGCGGCCCACAGGACTGCGAAAACCGGCTGGCGAAGCGGAGCAAAGCTGCCCCCGGAGGATTTTGCGGCATTCATTTGCTTGCTCCCCGGGAGAGATCGATCGCTGCGACGATGACAAAGGCACCGGCGAGACCGAGATGCTCGAAGAAGGCGTTTGTGGCCATCATGCGGTCCATGCCGGGCGGCAGTTCCCAGAAGCGAAGCGCAATGAGCGTTGCCAGAAGCGTGAAGCCTGCAAGAGCAAGAGCCCCCAACCAGCGCAGGAAGCCCGAGACCACCATGGCTGAAGCCGCAAGCTCGAAGACGATCACGACGACGGCGAAGAAGGCGGCTGGGTGGAGACCGAAGTGGTCCATTTCGGCAAGTGCGCCGGGAAAATCGAAGATCTTGGTGAGCGGGCCCTGGATATAGGCCGCGCAAAGAGCGAGAAGCGCGACGGTTCGTATCACTGGGGCATTGACGACGTCTGCAAGAAGCATGCGCCAGCGGTTTGCGGATAGAGAGCGATCAGTCATGTCCTGCTCCTGCAATTTTACCGTCGATCCGAGCGGCTTTGATTTCGGCTGATGGAGCGATATTGGCTGGAACTATTATCGCCATCAATTGTATCAATAATTGATATTTAATTGCGAAAACCGCAATAATTACGAAAAGGGGCAACGGCAGTCCTGCTGCCCCTTTTCATACGCGCAGGAGGAAGCGTCGCTTCAAACCGCCCAGCAGGAGCAGCCGAGCGCCCCGAAGAAGCCCTTGAGATCGGAGACGGGCAGCTTCGATGTCCAGGCTCCGGCATGATCGTGGCCATGCACGCCGCAATCGCTGGCACATCCGCATGTGGAGATCGCCGTGCGGCGCAATGAGCGAGCGCCGGCACCTTCCGGTTCGCCCCAGGCCGCGTAACCGCCGAACTTGCGCACCGGCGACCAGTCCGGCATCGCCGGGGGAATGTCGCTCTCGTCGAGCGTCTTGAAGTCGCCCGCGCCATAGACGATCTTGCCGCCGACCATGGTCAGTTCCGAGGTGAGGAACGAAATCTCGTCCTCGGCGCAGGTGAAGAAATCCTTGTCCGGCACGACAAGGTCGGCAAACTGGCCTTTCTCGATGCGGCCCTTCCTGCCTTCCTCGTTGGAGAACCATGTGACCTTCTCGGTCCACATGCGCAGCGCCGTTTCGCGGTCGAGGCAATTGGCGCGCGGATAGAGCTGCATGCCGCCGACAGTCTTGCCGGTCACCATCCAGGCGAGCGAAACCCACGGATTGTAGGAGGCGACGCGGGTCGCGTCCGTGCCGGCCGAGACATGGACACCCTTCTCCAGCATCCGGGCGATCGGCGGCGTGGCTTCGGCCACGCCGTGGCCATAGCGTTCGACGAAGTACTCGCCCTGATAGGCCATGCGGTGCTGAGTGGCGATGCCGCCGCCGAGTGCGGCGATGCGGTCGATCGAGCGATCCGAGATGGTTTCGGCATGGTCGAAGAACCAGTTGAGGCCCTCGAGCGGGATGTCCTGGTTGACCTTCTCGAACACGTCCAGCGCCCGGGAGATCGTCTCGTCATAGGTGGCGTGCAGCCGCCAGGGCCAGCGGTTTTCCGCCAGCACCCGCACGACCTCTTCCAACTCGCCCTCCATCTCCGGCGGCATGTCCGGTCGCGGCTGGCGAAAATCCTCGAAATCGGCGGCCGAGAAGACCAGCATCTCGCCGGCGCCGTTGTGGCGGAAATAGTCCGTGCCCTGCTTGTATTTGACCGAAGACGTCCAGTTCAGGAAGTCCTGCTTCTCTTCCTTCGGCTTCTGCGTGAAGAGGTTGTAAGCCAGACGCACCGTCATCTGGCCGTCATCGGCGAGCTTCTGGATGACGGCGTAGTCGTCGGGATAGTTCTGGTAGCCGCCGCCCGCATCGATCACACCGGTGACGCCGAGGCGGTTCAGTTCGCGCATGAAGTGGCGGGTGGAATTGACCTGGTAGTCGAAGGGCAGCTTCGGTCCCTTGGCGAGTGTCGAATAGAGGATGCCGGCATTGGGCTTGGCGAGCAGCAGTCCGGTCGGGTTGCCGTTGGCGTCGCGGGTGATCTCGCCGCCCGGCGGGTTGGGCGTATCGCGCGTGTAACCCACGGCCCTCAGAGCCGCACCGTTCAACAGCGCGCGGTCATAGAGGTGCAGCAGGAAGACCGGGGTATCCGGGGCAATGGCGTTGATCTCGTCGATGGTCGGCAGCCGCTTCTCGGCGAACTGGTGTTCGGTGAAACCGCCGACGGCGCGCACCCATTGCGGCGCCGGCGTGATCGCCACCTGGCGCTTCAGCATGTCCATGGCGTCGGCCAGCGAGCGAACTCCGTCCCAGCGCAGTTCCATGTTGAAGTTCAACCCGCCGCGGACCACGTGGGTGTGATTGTCGATCAGGCCGGGCAGGACGCGCTTGCCCTTGAGGTCGACGATCCTCGTATCGGGACCGGCCAGCGCCATGACATCAGCGTCCATCCCTACCTCGACAAACAGGCCATCCTTGATGGCGACTGCCGTTGCATTCGGATTGCCGCGGTCGAGCGTGGCGAGGCGGCCATTGTGAAGGATGATGTCTGGATGCATGGTGGCGGCTCCGGTCGGGGTTGGATCGGCGGCGTTGGCCGATGAAAACAGCGAGGGGAAGGCAAGGCTCGATGCCGCGCCGAGAAACGAGCGTCGTGTCGGCATCAGCTTGTCTCCCGTCCGCTCACCTGCTGACCCCGGGCGACATTCCCCGTCTCGATGTTTCCCTTCGGCATGTGCCCGAACACATGCGGCTTGATCTGATGGATCCACGAGACGGCGGCCGGTTCCTTGCCCCACAGGCTCTTGGCGAAGGGCACAATCTGCTCGCCGACGAGAATGCCGAGCAGGCCGATCAGGGCGATCACCGGGGGTGCGGGCGAGCGGACAT
Source organism: Ferirhizobium litorale (assembly GCA_030028905.1). GTDB lineage: Bacteria > Pseudomonadota > Alphaproteobacteria > Rhizobiales > Rhizobiaceae > Ferirhizobium > Ferirhizobium litorale. Next base: position 93,456 of record JALDYZ010000010.1, read on the forward strand.
TGAGCAGGCTGTAGACGACGCCCACAAGCAGACCTGCACCGAGAGAAAGAAGATAGATTTTCACGGGATGCCCTCCACGGTTAGAGAAAGGCCGCTCCGACGGGGTTATCGGAGCGGCCTGATCAGGCCCTTACTTGGCGGGGTTCGGGCCGATGCGCTTGCCGTGCGTGACGCGCTCGCCGGCCTTGTGAACCATGGTGTAGGCGTAATCGATGCCCATGCCATAGGCGCCGGAGTGCTCCTTCACCAGGGTGGTGACGGCGTCATAGGTTTCCTTGCGAGCCCAGTCGCGCTGCCATTCGAGCAGGACCTGCTGCCAGGTGACCGGGATGACGCCGGCCTGAACCATGCGGTCCATCGCATATTTGTGCGCATCGACAGACGTGCCGCCCGAGGCATCCGCCACCATGTAGATCTCGTAGTCGGCGACATCGTGGAGCGCCGAGAGCGCGAAGGTGGTGTTGCACACTTCCGTCCACAGGCCGGAGACAACGATCTTCTTGCGGCCGTTGGCGGCGTTCCTGTCCAGCGCGTCGCGCACGTTCTGGTCGTCCCAGGAGTTCATCGATGTGCGCTCGAGAATGTCGTTCTCCGGGAAGACCGCGAGCAGTTCCGGATAGGTGTGCCCCGAGAAGGATTCCGTTTCGACGGTGGTGATGGTCGTCGGGATATCGAAAATCTTCGCGGCCTTGGCAAGGCCGACGACGTTGTTCTTCAGCGCCTGGCGGTCGATCGACTGAACACCGAAAGCCATCTGCGGCTGCTGGTCGATGAAGATCAACTGGCTGTTGGCGGGGGTCAGGACTTCGAGCTTGGACATTTGATATTCTCCTCTTTGGTTTGCTGGGCGGCGGTTTGGAAGTTGCCCTGGTTGATTGGGTGCTTTTGACGCCTTCCGATGTTTCCGTTGCGTCTCTGTTGGAAATAAATCTAACCCGGATGATCGCTTCGCAGAATTGCAATAATGATTTCGATTGTATTGCTGTTTTTGAAACAATAATCCGTTCCAGTTTCTCGAGTCCCCTTCGTCATCGTGGGCCGGACGGAAAGTGGATCCGGTCGCCGCCGCAATTTTGGATATTCCTGACCGTCGCGGCGCGGCAGTTCGACACCGCGACCTTGCATGGATCTTCCGCGCAGGAAATATCCCGACCGATGAATGCACATAACACGTTGATAAACAATACATTTATGCAACATATTCTGGGAACCGCCGCCAACATAGGTTGCGGGGAAAATGCGTGACCGGAGATGCGCTCGCGTTGTCGCTCCAACTTCGATGCGCCGCGTCGCCTCCTCGCCAACTTTGGCGACCCAACAGTTATCACCCCGATCTCCTTGAATATTGTTAGTTCTTGCTGTGGTCGTGACGAGCGGCCATCTTACGAGGGCAGCCGCACGAAAGTTGAAAGTTACCATTGGTCGGGTGGCGCGAACGAGTTGCGCGATTTTTATGCTGCAAGCGGAACCAGACCCGCTTCGATCTTGCTACGGAACGGCTCGTATCGGTTCGGCAGCTTGAGTGCTTCGCCGAGATGTGCGGTATCCTCGTCACGATTGAAGCCGGGCTCGCTGGTTGCAATCTCGAACAGGATCCCACCCGGGCTCCGGAAATAGATCGCCCAGAAATAGTCTCGATCGATGACGGGGGTTACCTGGTAGCCGGTGTCCATCAAGGCCTTGCGCACGTCGAGCTGTTTTTCGCGGTTTTCGACCGCAAAGGCGACATGGTGGACCGAACCTGCCCCCTGGCGAGCAAACGGAGTTTTCGGGAGAGCCGCGAGGTCGATCGTGTCGGCGCCGTTGCCGCCCGGGATGATGAACCTTGTGTCATCTCCTTCGGTATCGGTACGTTCATAACCCATGAAGCGAAGGAGTTCTTCGGTGGCGGCCTTGTCGTGAAGGTTGAAGCGTGCTCCCGCAAAGCCGCGAATGGCTGTGTCTTCAGAAATTCCGTCCGCGATCCAGGGTGCGCGGACATCATCTAATGTTTCGATGAGCGCAAGGCCTTCGCCATCGGGACCGGTAAAGCGCAGGCGATCAGCGCCGAAAACCGTGTCGGTCTGAATGCCGCCCACACCCCGGGCGACGAGGCGATCTTTCCAGAAGGCCCGCGACCCCTTCGGGATGGAGAACTGAGTTTCGCCGACTTCGCCAACGCCTGGCCGGCCGGTCATCATGTGCGGGAACGGAAAATAGGTCATGACCGTACCGGGCGTGCCCATTTCGTCGCCGTAGTAGAGATGATAGACGCTGGGATCGTCGAAATTGACGGTCTTCTTCACCCGTCGCAGGCCGAGTACGTCAGTGAAGAATCTGTTGTTCTGCTGCGCATCCGACGCCATGGAAGTAACGTGATGCAGTCCCTTGATATCCTTGATCATGGCCCGAGCCTTTTCGCTGGCGTTGTCCTTTTCGATGGAAGGATATCTATCCGGGTTGATTGGATTGCAGAATTGCAATATTTTTTTCGAATGAATTGCGTTTTTTGAAATAATTGAGATGAACGACTATAAAGCCCTGAAAACCTTCCTGATGGCGGCCGAGAAACGCAACTTCGCGCAGGTCGCCCGAGAGCTCGACATGACCCCGGCAGCCGTCACCCGGGCGATCGCCGCATTGGAGGATGACCTTGGTGTCCAGCTATTTGTGCGCACGACGCGCCAGGTATCGTTGACGACCGATGGTGCTGTCTTCGCGGCGCAGATCCAACCGGCGGTCGAGGCGCTGGAGACCGCCCGGCGCGACGTCAAAAATGCACACAAGGCAGACCAAGGGCGCTTGAGGATCAGCGCTCCGACCTGGCTTGGCAAGACTGTGCTGCCGTCGATCCTGTCAGGATTTCGGGAGCTCTATCCGAAAATGTGCTTTGAAATTTCATTGTCGGACGGCCTCATCAACATCGTCGATGACGACTACGACCTTGCGATCCGCATTTCGTCGGCCCCTTCAGACAAGTTCACCATCTGGCGCAAGATCAGGGCCGTGCCAAGAATTTTGGTGGCCGCACCGGGAAGCCGGTTTACCGAGATGGAACATCCGAGCGAACTCACACCAGATGATTGCCTTGCCTACAGCGGTGAGAGCAGGCGGGAGAACTGGGTTCTGTCGGATGGAGGTTCGAGCATAGCCATCGCGGCCGGGAAGGCATTCAGCGCCAACAGTGGCGAGATCCTCGCCGATATGGCTGCGGACGGTGCCGGCGTGGCGATGTTGCCAGGGTTTCATATCGCGGAGCACATCCGTAGTGGACGGCTCGTCCACGTTCTGCGCGGTTGGGCGCCGCCGGAACTCTGGTTGACCCTCTACTATCCGCCCTACCAGGCTCTGCCGCCTCGCATCGCGACATTCTCGAAATTCTTCGAGGAACAACTGCCTGCCTACATGGTTATGCTCGATTAAAGACAGCTCCGAGCGTTGAAGTCGCCCCTATCGCCCAGCCTACCAAGTCGCTCGCCATTGCCTATGAGCGACAGGGCCGCCAGAGGACCTGCACGGAATTTTAGTTTTACCTTTCCAGCCCCATGCCGGATTTAAACAGCGGCACTTTCATACCCGTGCAGACCGGCTATGCCGTTGCCCGGGTCGGGGAACTTCGTCCCGGCAAATCGATCGATCGGCGGTGTATTTCGCGCAAGATAGTCGCTATTGTCCTGAGACTATGGGCGGTTCGCGGAACGATCGTCCAACCGTCCAAGAGGCTTGTCCATTTGCGTCTGGAGCTTCGATCGTGCGTTCCTATTCCTTCGGACCATTTGTTCTTTTTCCTGAACGGCAATTGCTGATGCGGGAGCGTACCGCCATTCGTGTCGGTAGCCGTGCCTTGGAAATCCTGGCAGCGCTGGTTGAGCGTCCCGGCGAACTGGTAAGCAAAGCTGAGCTTGTGTCACGTGCCTGGCCGGACACCTTCGTCGAGCACAGCAATCTCAAGGTCAACGTTGCAGCTCTTCGTCGGGCCCTTGGCGATACGCCGGACGAAACGCCGTACATAGCGACCGTCAGCGGCCGGGGCTATCGGTTCGTGTCGCCAGTGCGCGTTTCAGGAAGCGCGGACACCCGTGTTGTTGCAACGTCCCAGGGTGGCCGCACGCACAATCTACCGGCTCCAACGACCCGTCTAGTCGGAAGAAGCGATGCGGTCGATGCGATCCGGTGCGCCCTTGGGGGATCGCGTCTCTTGACCATCGTAGGCCCTGGTGGCGTCGGCAAGACCAGGTTGGCCCTCGCAATCGCTGGCGAACTGACTGCAACCTATGACCACGGCGTCTGGCTTGTTGATCTGGCGACGGTAAGCGATGGTACGCTCGTACCGACGTCGATCGCCACGACGATGGGATTGAGGGTGCACTCGGCAAACATCGAAGCTGCAATCGCTGCTTTCGCGGTCGAGCGGGAATTCATGCTCGTCCTCGACAATTGTGAGCATGTAATCGAAGCGGTAGCCACCTGCGCACAAACGCTGCTGGCAGCAGCAGCAGGAGTGCGGATTCTCGCCACAAGCCGCGAACCTTTGCGTGTTCTCGGGGAACAGATCTATCGTCTGCCGCCACTCAAGACACCACCCGAAGCAGTCGAACTTTCCGCTGTTCAGGTCTTGGCGTACCCAGCGGTCGAACTGTTCGTCGAACGCGCGACCGGCAGTCGCAGCGGATTTACGCTAGGCGACGAAAATGCGCCAATCGTGGCAGAGATCTGCCGCAAGCTCGACGGGCTGGCACTCGCGATCGAACTCGCCGCGCCTCGACTGGAGGCGTTTAGCACACGCGAACTCCTCGATCTTCTCGCCGATCAAACTCACGTATTGAGCGATATGCGGTGCGGTGACCGTCGCCACCAGACCTTGGCTGCGACGCTGGACTGGAGTTACGGCCTTCTCGCCGAGCCCGAGCGCGTCCTGTTGCGGCGCCTTTCGGTCTTTGCCGGCGCCTTCAGCCTCGAATCGGCCTGCGCCGTTGCGGTCGACAAGGGCTGTTCCCGCTTCGAATGCACTGACGGGGTCGCCAGTCTCGTTGCGAAATCGCTTGTGTCGACTGAGAGGGGAGAGCTCGGAACACACTACAGATTGCTCGATACAACCCGCAGATATGCGCTGCAGAAACTTGTCGAAAGCGGCGAACGCGACCACCTGCGCCAGCGCCACGCCGAACATCTCCTTCATCTCGCTGAACGCGCCGAGGCCGAATGGAACATTCGACCGACTGCCCAGTGGCTCGCCGAGTACGGGCGCAAAATCGACGATATCCGCAGTGCCCTGGGCTGGGCGTTCTCCGGCAACCGCAGCATTGCCATCGGCATAGCGCTTACGGTAGCGGCGATCCCTTTTTGGGAACATCTGTCGCTCGTGGAAGAGTGCCGAACGAGAGTTGAAGGTGCGCTCAGACGTTGCTTTGCCAATTTCCGTGGTGCGCGCGACAATATGAAGCTCAACCTGGCGCTTGGCACGACCTTGCTTCATACACGCGGCCCGCTTCCCGAAGTCGAGTCCGCCTGGACAACCGCGCTCGGTTGCGCCGAGGCGCTCAACGACACCGAATACGAGCTCAGGTGCCTCTGGGGACTGTGCGACTACTTCACATGGACAGGCGATCATCGGTCATCCCTGGAGATGGCCGACAGGATAAGAAAGTTGGCAACCGATCGCGGTGATCTCGCCGCGCGCGATAATGTCGACAGACAGACAGGAACCGCATTGCGATATCTGGGGGAGCCTGGCAAGGCACGGCGTCACCTCGAACGCATGATCGCCCGATATGTTCCTCCAGTCGCCCGCTCGGACATTGCGCGGTTCCAACTGGACCCACGATCTGCGGCGAGGGGAACCCTTGCAAACGTCTTCTGGCTGCAGGGGCATCCCGACAAGGCAACCATCATGGCGCAGCGTCAATTGGAAGAGGCGCGGGCCGCCCATCACGCCCTTGCACTCTGCAATGCCATCGTCCACACGACCTGCCCCGTTGCGCTGTTGACGGGAGATCTTGTTGTCGCGGAACGCGTGCTCGTCGACATCGAAGCTCATGTTGCGGAGCACGCCATGACCGTCTGGAGTGCCATGAGCCGCTGCCTGCGTGCAGAGTGGCTGCTGCAGAGCGGCGATGCGTCCGGACTGGCCATATTGAGAAGAGCGCTCGAAGAGCTTCTCGCTGTGGGTTTTCGCATGCGTTGTCCTTTCTATATCGGCGTCTACGCTGCGGGTCTGGGGGAACATGGAGACCTCGTTGCGGGACGGGCAGCGATCGACGAGGCAATCTCGCTTTCGGCATCGACCGGCGAAATCTGGTGCATGCCGGAACTGCTGCGCATAAAGGCGGATTTGTTGCGCAAGGAAGGCACCCACCGGGTAGCCGAAGCCGCAGAAGCGCTCAATCTGCAGGCGCTCGATCTAGCGCGGCGGCAGGGCGCACTGTCATGGGAGTTGCGCGCCGCAACGGCTCTCGCCGAGCATTGGCTTCAGGCGGGCCAGTGCGCAAAGGCCGGCGGACTTCTGGCACCGATTTATCGACGTTTCGGCGAAGGCTTCACCACCCGCGATGTGCTCAGGGCGCGTTCGCTGCTCGATACCGTGGGAGATGGTGGCGGGAGACGGTTTGCCGCGGGCTCTGAAACGCGGCGCGGCAAGCGTACCCATGCCAATCCCTAACTAGAACGTCGGGCTTTTCAGTACCTTCGGCGTTCGGAGCCTATTCATGCGAAAAAGAACGTCGGATGGAAGCGCCCTTGACCGTCGAGGAAGACTACTCCCTTACGCCTGCCTGGTCGGTGGAGTTGCCGCCGCTCCAGGACGCTCGCCGTACATTTCGTAACGTTTCTGAGATCGACCGGGTCGTTGCCCGCGACGCTCGTTAGTATCCGGACATGGCGGGCAACCGGCTCTGTTCTTGGCTCTAGCTAATATTTGATCAGTGAACGATCTGGCTTAGAAAATTCCTGGTGCGCTCATTGCTCGGCGCATCGAAAAACAGGTCTGGGACATTGCTTTCGACAATCGCACCTTGATCCATGAACACAACTCGGTCGGCGACACGCCGCGCAAACCCCATCTCATGGGTTACGACGATCATCGTCATGCCCTCCTCCGCAAGCGACACCATTGTATCAAGAACTTCCTTGACCATTTCCGGGTCCAGCGCTGATGTCGGCTCGTCGAACAACATGACCTTTGGCGCCATGCACAAGGCGCGGGCGATCGCCACGCGCTGCTGCTGTCCGCCCGATAACTGACCAGGATACTTCTGCGCCTGCTCAGGGATACGTACGCGCTCCAGAAATTGCATACCCCGCTCCTCCGCAAGCTTTCGCGGCGCGCCGCGCGACAGGATCTGCGGCAGCGCGCAGTTTTCGAGGACCGACAGATGCGGAAACAGGTTGAAGTGCTGGAAGACCATGCCAACATCGCGGCGGATCGCATCGATGTTCTTCAGGCTGTCATTCAACGTCACGCCATTGACGATGATTTCCCCCCGCTGATGTTCCTCGAGATGATTGACGCAGCGAATGAGCGTCGATTTTCCTGAACCCGATGGGCCGCAGATAACGATGCGCTCGCCCGGCCCCACCGAGAGATTGACATTGCGCAGGGCATGGTAATTTCCGTACCACTTGTCGACGTTCTTGATCGAGATAGCGGCTTCGCCGACCGCGGCGGTTTGATCGAGCGACGTCATCGGTAATCCTTTGCCTTGACGCGCATTTCGAGCCAGCGCGCGTAATAAGAGATGCCGACGCAGATTGCGAAATAGATCAGCCCAACGAACAGATAGGCTTCGGCATATGGGGCCGGCCAGACTGGATCCATGGCAGCCGAACGGCTTGCACTCAGCATGTCGAAGACGCCGACGATCATCACGAGACTGGTGTTCTTGACCATGATGATCGCCGTGTTGGTCAGCGGGGGAATGACTTTCTGGATCGCCTGTGGCAGGACGATATACGGGATCGCCTTCCAATGCGGGATACCCAGCGCCTTGGCCGCCTCGATCTGCCCGGCCGGAATGGCCTGCAGCCCTCCCCGGATCACTTCGGCAAGATAAGCGGCGGCAAACACAGTCAGGGCGGCGAATGTTCTGCCCAGCTTGTCGATTGTCCAGCTCGGCGGCAACAAAAGCGGCAGCAGGATGGAGGCGACAAAGAGCAGACCGACCAAGGGAAGACCGCGGATCGTCTCTATCAGCCCGACAGAGAGAAGCCTCGGGATCGGCAGTTTGGAGCGACGGCCAAGCGCCAGAAAGATCGCGAAGGGAAAGCCCAGGCCGAGCGAAAGAAGTGCCAGCAGCAAGGTTACCGGCAGGCCACCCCATTGCGATGTCGGGACGAATGCCATCCCTGCAAAACCGCCCCACATCAGACCCAGCATGATCGCGATGGCAGCCGACCAGGCGACAACCAACTTCCGCCCCCAAAGCGACGGCGACAGCGATACCAGAACCATCACGAGAATGAGCGCCATGACGATTATCGGGCGCCATTGTTCGTCCGGCGGATAGAGACCGAACAGGATGAACCGAAGTTTTGCGCCGATAAATGCCCAGCAAGCGCCACCGGAGCGGCAGGCGGCCGGATCACCCACGGCCCAGGATGCATCGACGACACCCCATTTGAGCGCCGGCAACAGCGACAGGACGACGGCAATAGCGCCAATTGATAGTACAGCGCTCAGAAAGTCGCCGAACAGCGCTTTCAGGACCGGTGCCCGTTTCGCAGAGGGTGCCTTTTGTGCCGGCCTGATTTCGGTCGAAACATATGCGTCGGTTATGGAAAGGCTTGTCATCGCGTCACCAGCGCCACATGGGCATTGTACCAGTTCATGAATATTGAAACGGCGATGCTGATCGTGAGAAAGACGGCGAGCAGGATCGAAATGCTCTCGATCGCCTGGCCTGTCTGGTTGATGACGGTACCGACCACAAGGCCGAGTTCGGGATAGCCGACGGCCAGCGCGAGCGTCGTGTTCTTCACCGTCGAAAGATATTGTGAGGTCATCGGCGGAATGATGATGCGCAGGGCCTGCGGGATGATGATGCGAAACATGGTCTGGCGCTCAGGGAGGCCGAGCGCCCTCCCCGCCTCCCATTGCCCCCGTGACACCGCTTCGATCCCTCCGCGAATGACCTCACTAATGAATACCGCCGTATAGATGACGAGGCCGAGCATGAGCGCGGCAAATTCTGGAGAAAGCCGCAGGCCGCCGACGAAATTAAAGCCTTCCAGTTTCGGAACACTAAATGTCGGCTCGAGCAATGTGATCGCAGCAACAATGATCGCAGCAACTGCTCCCCATGATATCGACGAGCGCAGCGCAACAGGAAGGCCTCGGCGCAGGATGGCAGCCCCGATGAGAACGAGAACGACGACAGCAATAAACATATCGCCCTGGGAGCCGAGTGACAGCGAGGGGAGATAGAGTCCTCGAAGTGAGAGATAGACCCCAGGAAGCGGATTGAAGGCCAGCCGTGGTGCCGGTAGCAGCGTTGTTGCCAGCGCGTACCAGAACAGCAGTTGTACGATCAGCGGCATGTTCCGCACCCCGCCGACAAAGATCGCTGCCATGTTCGAGGCCAACGGATTGCGCGACAGGCGTACAAGGGCGATCAGTAGACCCGCAATCGTTGATGCCACGATTGCGATGAGTGAGATCGCAGCCGTATTCGCTACCCCTACGACGTAAGCCCATCCGAACGTGTCGGAAGGATCGTACGGCAGCACGCTTTCCGAGATCGGAAAGTTGGCCTGCCGATCCAGATAGTCGAAGCCGACGCGGATGCCGCGTGCGGCGAGATTGGTGGCTGTGTTTGACCACAGCCAATAGAGAAGGCCAGCAAAGGCCGCGAACAGCAGGACCTGCAACGCGGTATTCCTGACGCGACGATTGTCCCAGAGAGTTGACAGCATGCCGGCCTCCACGCCCTTACTGGAAGGCCAGCGGGAACATCAGACCACCATCGGAAAACAGGCGGTTGGCGCCACGGTCCAGTTTCAGCGGACTATCCTTGCCAATGTTGCGGTCAAACATTTCACCGTAGTTTCCGAGCTGGGCGATGATGTGAGCCGCGAATTTTTCATCGAGGCCGAGCGCGGAGCCATTGCCGGGTTCGACGCCGAGGAAGCGCTTGACACGCGGATCCTCAGACGTTTCCATCTCGGCTACGTTCGCCTGTGTGATACCGAGCTGCTCACCCGCGATCAGGGCCTGGATCGACCAGTTGACGATATCGAGCCACTGGTCATCGCCGTGACGAACGGCCGGCGTCAGGGCGTCCATGAAGCGGGTGGCGGGAAAGATCACGTAATCATCTGCATTCTCGGCTTTGGTGGCGCGGATCGAGGCCAGTGCCGCCGCATCCGTGATCAACGCGTCGCAGCGGCCTGAGAAAAATGCCTGGCTGACGGCCGAGCTGTTTTCGAAGACGACCGGCTTCAGGCCGAGGTTATGCTCCTTGGATACGTCGTTCGCCACGACTTCCGTGGTGGACCCGGTCTGGACACAAACCGAGGCACCCGTCATGTCCTCGACCTTGGTGACGCCGAGCGACTTCGGCATCATGAAGCCGGTGAATTCGAAATAGTTGGGTGTCGTGAAGTTGAGTCCACTGGCGTCGCGACGCAGCGTCCATGTGAAGGTTCGCGGCAGAATGTCGATTTCGCCGGTCTGAAGCGCCGGCACGCGCTGCTGGCCGCTCAACGGAACGAACTCGACCTTGTCCTTGTCGTTGAAGATGGCGACGGCGACGGCCCGGCAGGTTTCTACATCGAGGCCGCGCCAGTAACCTTTGTCGTCCGGCGCGCCGAAGCCGACCGTCCCTTGGCTCGATGCGCATTTAAGAAAGCCTCTAGCCTTGACCGCATCAAGCGTCGGTCCTGCCAGCGCCGGAGACAGTCCGGCGCCGAGCACGGTGGAGAGCATAAGGCTCAGTCCCAGAATTTTCGATCGCATGTCATTCCCCTTTTTTTGATACTGCAATTTCAAGATTGCCTAGCGTGCGCGTGCGACCGTGCCCGTGCGGCAGACGATATCGTCAAAGAAGGTCTCGATATCGGTCTGAAGATCCGCGGGATCCTCCAAGCCCACGCTGATCCTCAGGACCAGGTCGTCCTCGACCCAGTTCGTGGCGCTGCGGTTCTGCCTGACTGGCATTGGTGCAATCAGACTGCGGGTTCCGCCCCAGGACGCGCCGATGGCAATGGTCTTGAGGACATCGAGTGCCGCTGCTGCGTGTGGAACAGCGGCCGGCTTCAGCACGACGCTGAATACGCCGCTCACACCGAGGAAATCGCGCTTCCAGATGTCGTGACCGGGAAAGGCGGGGAGCGACGGAAACAGCACGCGCTCCACCAACGGATGGCGCTCGATCCAATCGATGAGCTTTGCCGCACCATCCGCAGCATGCTTGAGCCGCACCCCAAGCGTCTCCATTCCACGCAGGACAAGCGTTGCGTCGTCTGGAGAGACCCCGATACCGAACCGACCAAGGGTGGAGCGGATTGGCGTGATCAACTCCTCGCTTCGGACGGTGATCGATCCCATCAGCAAATCCGAATGCCCGGATATGTACTTTGTGAGCGCCTCGGTGACGAGGTCCGCGCCGAGCGCAAGCGGCTTGTAGTTCAGAGGCGTTGCCCAGGTATTGTCGCAGCCGACGAGTGCGCCATGGCGATGCGCGATCTCGGCAATTGCCGGGAGGTCCTGAATCTCCATCGTCGTCGAACCGGGAGACTCGCACCAGACAAGCTTGGTCCGATCATCGATCTTGGTCTTGAGGTCTTCTACCGATACCGGGTCGTAGTAGGCGACTTCAACGCCAAACCGCGAAAGATCACGATTCGCGAAGTCGCGAACCGGCGGATAGGACGTGTCGGCAATCAAAATCTTGTCGCCGGCCTTCATAAGCGAGAGGATGGCAACCGAATTCGCAGCCTGCCCGGAAGGGACAAGAAAGGTCCGCACGCCTTGTTCAAGCGCGGTCAGCTTGGCCTCGAGCGTCCGTGTCGTCGGCGTGCCATACAGACCATATGTATAGCCTTCATGCCCTCGCTGCCCTCTCGTGGCATAGGCCTCGGCATTCTTGAAGACGATAGTCGATGCGCGGTGCGTGGCAACGCCGAGTGCCTCGAAGCCGTCGGTTTTGACATCCGGTGTCACAACGCATTGCGTTAGGTCTTTCATTCCGCTTCACCCCGAGCAATTTCTTTGCAGAGATTAAAACATGGGCGTATCAATTCCGTCCAATATCATTATCCTGATACCTTATTCCCTGTGGTTATAGGTTTGGATATGAATATCCGTCAGGTAGAAGTTTTCCATGCCGTCATGACCAATACGACGGCCTCCCGCGCGGCCGAAGTCTTGCGCATATCGCAACCTGCCGTCAGCAAGGCGATCCAGGAACTGGAGCGAGATATTGGCTTCCAGCTGTTCCGACGCGAACGCGGACGGATGTTTCCAACCGCGGAAGCACACATATTCTTCAGGGAGGTAGAAGGATCCTTTTCGGGTCTGACGAAGCTGAAAAGCGCTGCCGCAAGGATTCGCGACTTTGGATCGGGAGAGATCAAGGTCGCGAGCCTGTCTGCACTCAGTACGAATGTGCTGCCGCGCGCGCTTCGCGGGTTTCAATCGAAGCACCCGAATGTAGCCATAGCCTTCCAAGCTCAATTGTCGTCCACGGTAAAAGATCTCGTCGCTTCCGGGCAGGTGGATGTGGGGCTTGCCGCCGACGAGATTGAGACAGATGGCGTCGAGGTCAGGCCGTTCGCTCGCTACCGAGCCGCGATCGCCATACCTGATGGGCATCGATTTGAGGATGCGGAAGAGATAACTCCGGAGGACCTCAATGGTGAAGCTTTCATTGCGCTGTCACCGGAGGACACCACGCGCCGCGCGGCTGAGGCGATTTTCCTGGATAGGTCAGTCAAGCCGAAGGTCGTTCTGGAGACACCATATTCGACAACAATATGTGCCATGGTCCAGGCCGGGCTCGGGATCGGCATGATCAATCCGATGACGGCGGAACCTTATGTCGGACGCGGGCTCAAAGTCATTCCATTCAACCCGGCGGTCTACTTCCGGACGTTGCTGGTGCTGCCGCCGAACAAGTATCCCTCGCGCATCGTCTCCGACTTCGTCGAAGAGGTTATGCGGCACTCCGTATTTCAGAAATAAGTTCGCCGCTTCCTCCAGCTTCCGAAACAAGGACGGTCACAAGGTCGAGTTCCTGACGTCGAACTGCGGTTCAGGCGGCTACATGGATCAGCCGGCCAAGATGCATGCGCTGGCGACCACGGCCTATCCGAGCGACAGCCTTTTGCCTTCCCGCTTGCCGAGTGAGGCGACGAGATCGCTGAAGCGGTCGCCCTGCACGGCGACGTGGCCGCGCAGCAGACTGCGAGTGGTCTCCGCATCGCCTGAGAGAATCGCAGCGACGATCTCGCCATGCTCTTTCAGCGAGACCTTCATCCGGTTCCGCACCCGCAACTGAAGACGCCGATAAGGTCTCAGTCGGCGATGTAGCGCGACACATTGCTCCTCTAGGAAACCGGAATGGCTTGCGGCATAGACCGCCCGGTGAAATGTCTCGTTCTCGTAGTAGTAGCGATCCGTATCCTCGCTGACAGCCGCCGCCTCGCATTGTGCATGCGCTCCGACAAGCGCCAAGCGGTCGTCCTCCGTGTGTCGGCGGGCGGCCAAGGCGCCTGCCATGCCCTCGATCTCCGCCATGACCTCGAACATCTCGAAGACACGACCGGGCGCCGGATCGACCACCACCGCACCGCGCCGCGGGCGAATCTCGACGAGGCCGATCGCGCCAAGCTGCATCAACGCTTCGCGTATGGGGGTGCGTGATACGCCGTAACGGGTAGCGAGCTGCACCTCGTCAAGGCGCTCGCCAGGCTCGAACTCCCCTATGACGATGCCATTTTCGATTTCGTCTCGCAGCTTGTGAAATGTGTTGCTCGCCATTTCCATCCTCATGCAAAGCGCGGTATGCAGTTTCGCCACTCTTGTATACATTAATATTGACATTGTGTGCAACGTAAAGGCACACTCGACACCAATCCGGCTGGAGGGCCGGAATAACAGGGAGGAGAAAATGAGAAGATTCGCATATATGCTGTGCGCGTCAGTCGCGCTTCTGGCCGGCTCGGCATCTGCACAGACGATCCTGAAGGCATCGCATCAATTCCCTGGCGGGAAAGGCGACATCCGCGACGAGATGGTGCAGATGATCGCCCGTGATGTCGCCGCGGCCAATGTCGATCTGGAAATCCAGGTCTTTCCCGGCGCGTCGCTCTACAAACCGAACGACCAGTGGAATGCGGTAACCCGCGGCCTTCTCGACATGACGTCCTTTCCTCTGGACTACGCGTCGGGCCGCCATCCCGAATTCTCGGCGACACTGATGCCGGGCCTCGTCGGTAACTTCGACCGCGCCATGCGACTCAATGATTCCGAGTTCATGAAGGACATCAAGGGTATAATCGAGAATGCCGGCGCCATCGTCATCGCCGATGCCTGGCTATCGGGCGCGTTCGCGTCGAAGAAGAACTGCATCACGAAGCCGGATACGATCAGCGGCCAGGTCATTCGCGCTGCCGGCCCGGCCTTCGAGGAAATGCTGGTGGCGGCGGGCGCGTCGATTTCCTCCATGCCGTCCTCGGAAATCTATACCGGCATGCAGACCGGCGTGCTCGACGCTGCCAACACGTCTTCGGCGAGCTTCGTCTCCTACCGCCTGTTTGAACAGGCCAAGTGCCTGACGGCACCGGGAGAAAATGCCCTGTGGTTCATGTACGAACCGGTGCTGGTTTCCAAGCGCGTCTTCGAGGGCCTGACGGAAGACCAACAGAAGGCGATTCTTGCCGCCGGCGAAAGGGCAGAAGCCTTCTTCAACGAGGAAGTTCGCAAGGGCGACCAGATCATGGTGGACACCTACAAGAAGGCAGGCGTCGAAGTGGTCGAAATGTCGAAGGAGGATTACGATGCCTGGCTCGAAGTGGCCAAGCAGTCCTCCTACAAGAATTTCGCTGCCAATGTGCCGAACGGCGACAAGCTGATCGAGAAGGCGCTCGCGGTGGAGTAGGCGAACCGGCCGATGGCAGGGCCGCAACCCTGTCATCGGCGTCACGGACAACAGGGAAGTCTCAGATGGTCAACGCCTATATCCGTGCGGCCGGTGCCTTTTCACGCGCTCTCGCCGTCCTTTCGACGCTCCTCCTTATCGCGGCCATGCTCGTCGTCTGCCAGATGATCCTGATGCGCTATGTGTTTCGCCTTCCGACAATCTGGCAGACCGATTTCGTGGTTTTCTCGGCAACGGCCGCGATGTTTCTCGGCGCGCCCTATGTGCTGATGAAGGGCGGGCATGTCGGGGTCGACGTGGTGGAAATGATGGTGGGCACACGCACCCGCGCCGGCATGCGGTTGGTGGCGAGCGTGCTGGGCCTTGCCTTCTGCGCCATCATGCTTGCCGCTACCTGGATGCAGTTTCATGAAGCCTGGCTCGGCGGCTGGCGCCATTCGAGCGTATGGGCGCCGCCACTTTGGCTTCCGCTCTCCGCATTGCCGCTCGGCTTTGCCGCGCTTTGTCTGCAATATATTGCCCAGATCCTCGTCCTGATCCGGGAGGGTGCCGCGCCGAACGGCAGCCCCGCCCCCCTCGCCGGCTCGGCGGAATCCGACGACCACAAGGACCTGCCGCTTCCCAAGGAGTTCCCGCGATGAGCCCGACAATCGCCGGCCTGATGATCATTGCCTGCCTCTTCGCCCTGCTTGCGACCGGCATGCCGATCGCCTTCGCGCTCGGGCTCGCCGCCTTCCTTGCGCTCTACCTGCAAAGCGGAGCGGCAATCTTTTTCGTACTCGGGGATACGATGTTCTCCGGCATCGCGAACCTTGCCTATGTGTCGATCCCGATGTTCGTGCTGATGGGCGCGGCGGTCGCCTCCTCGCCTGCCGGTTCCGACCTCTACACCTCCCTCGACCGCTGGCTGAATCGCGTGCCGGGTGGGCTGGTCCTGTCGAATATCGGTGCCTGCGCCATCTTTTCCGGCATGACCGGCTCGTCGCCGGCCACATGTGCTGCCATCGGCAAGATGGGCATCCCAGAAATGCAGCGGCGCGGCTATCCGAACTCCGTGGCGACCGGCTCGATCGCCGCAGGCGGCACGCTCGGCATCCTCATCCCGCCCTCGGTGACGCTCATCGTGTACGGCATCGCGACTGAAACTTCGATCGGCCGGCTCTTCATGGCGGGCGTTCTGCCTGGCCTGATGCTGACCGTCATGTTCATGATCTGGGCCATCATAGACTGCAAGCGCAAGGGATACGAATTCGATGCCCGAGCCATGCGCTATTCGCTCAAGGAGCGCCTCGCCGGCCTGCCACGCATCCTGCCTTTCCTGATCATCATCGCCGGCACTCTCTATGTGCTCTACGGGGGGATCGCCACCCCTTCCGAGGCAGCCGGGGCCGGGGCTTTCCTGACGCTCGTCGTCGTCGTGATCGCCTACCGGCTCTTCCGGATGAAGCCGATAGCGGGCATCTTCGGCTCGGCCATGCGCGAAAGCGTGATGATCATGATGATCATGGCAGCGGCCGAACTCTTTGCCTTCGCGCTGTCGTCCCTGTTCATCACCCAGACCGTCGCCTCGGCAATCGCCGATCTTGAGGTGAACCGCTGGGTGCTAATGGCGATCATCAACGTCTTCCTGCTCGTCTGCGGCATGTTCCTGCCGCCCGTCGCCGTCATCGTCATGACTGCGCCGATGTTGTTTCCGATCATCACCCAGGCGGGCTTTGATCCGTACTGGTTCGCGATCGTGCTGACGATCAACATGGAAGTCGGCCTGATCACGCCGCCGATAGGTCTCAACCTCTTCGTCATCAACGCCATCGCACCAACTGTGCCGACAAGGGACATCCTGTGGGGTTCGCTGCCCTATGTGCTGGTCATGTTCCTTGCAATCGTCATTCTCTGCATCTTCCCCGGTATCGCCACCTGGCTGCCGAACCACATGTTGGGAGCTGTCCAATGAGAACTGCGTCCCTCTTCAGCGAAATGCTGCAGACCATCACCGAGCGCGGGCGGCGGTTCCTCTCCTTCGGTGCACGCGAAGATGCGCTCGATCCGATGAGCGTGATCGCGGAGCGATGCGAAACGCTGCTGTCGAGCCGGGGGGAGGCTTCCGGCATGGCACTGGCGAAGGACATCCTCGACCGCTGGCGAACCTTCGACATCAAATCCCAGCAGGTTTTCATGCGTATGCTGCTCGCGCGGTTCGGCCCGAAGGTCGAGCGCCTGGAGACGGCCATCGACGCCTATCGCGCCGATCAAAGCCCGAAGGCGCTGCTGGAGCTTCACGTTGCGGCCGAGCCCCGCCGGCAGGAGCTCATCCGGCGGCTCAATCTGGCGCCGAACGGCATTGCGACGCTGGTGGCAATGCGCGAGGCGCTGCTGCGGCTCAAGGCGAAGGATCCCGATCTCGAAGCCGTGGATGCGGATTTCGCCCATCTTTTTGGTTCCTGGTTCAACCGCGGCTTCCTCGTGCTTCGGCCGATCAACTGGTCGACGCCGGCCGACATCCTGGAGAAGATCATCCAGTACGAGGCAGTGCACCATATTGGCGGATGGGACGAATTGCGGCGCCGGCTTGCGCCGGAGGATCGCCGCTGCTTCGCCTTCTTCCATCCGCAGCTGCCCGACGAGCCGCTGATCTTTGTCGAGGTGGCGCTGACGCGGGAGATGCCCGCGCGGATCGATGATCTCCTTCGCGAAGACCGGGAGCCTGTGCCCGCAAACGAGGCCACGACGGCGGTCTTCTACTCCATCTCGAACTGCCAGGAGGGCCTGCGCGGCATTTCTTTCGGCAACTTCCTGATCAAGCAGGTGGTCGAGGACCTGCGTCGCGACCTGTCGAGGCTCGACATCTTCGTCACGCTATCGCCGGTGCCGGGTTTTGCCGATTGGCTGTCGCGCGAGCGGCGGTCCGAAGTCTCGGACGTGCTTTCGGCGACCGACCGGACACGTCTGGCATTGCTCGACGAACCCGACTGGGCAGACCGGCCGGAGTCCTTGGCCGAAATCCAGCCGGCAATGACGTCGGCGGCCGCGTGGTATTTCCTGCGCGCAAGGGACGCAAAGGGGCGGATCATCGATCCGGTCGCCCGCTTCCATCTCGGCAACGGCGCGCGACTGGAACGCCTGGACTTCCTGGCGGACCGCTCGCCCCGCGCCATGCGCCAGGCGCACGGCCTGATGGTCAACTATCTCTACAAGCTTGATGACATCGAGACGAACCATGAAGCGTTTGCGGGCCGGAACGAGGTCGTTACCACACCGGCGATCCGCCGCCTCGTCCCGGCGGAGCGTGGCGGGCGCAATCTTGTGCCGCTGGCGGGCGGCAATCCGGACGAACAGGGCCGGCAAGGCAAGGAAAACAGGGAGTTGAGTGCATGAGCAACCATCTTTTCGACGCGGTCCGGTCCGCGGCACAGGGCGGCAGCGTCTTCATCGAGACGCTCGACGGCCGGCAATGGACCTATGACGACATGCTATTGCTGTCAGGGCGGCTGGCCGGCGCGCTCGACACGCTTGGCGTCAGGCCCGGCGACCGGGTTGCCGTGCAGGTGGAAAAGAGCCCGGAAGCGCTGATGCTGTACCTCGCCTGCCTGCGCGCCGGCGCCGTCTATCTGCCGCTCAACACCGCCTATACGCTGGCTGAACTCGACTATTTCGTTGGCGATGCCGAGCCGCGCCTCATCGTCTGCACGCCGAAAGCGGCCGAAAGCATCCGCAGGATCGCGGCCCAGCACGGCGCCCATGTGGAGACACTGGACGAAGTGGGCGGCGGATCGCTGATGGAACTGGCCGCCGACGAGGAAGCCGATTTCCTCGATGCAGAACGCGGACCGGACGACCTTGCCGCGATCCTCTACACCTCGGGCACGACGGGGCGCTCCAAGGGCGCGATGCTGACGCACGACAACCTGCTCTCCAACGCGCTGACTCTGCGCGACCATTGGCGCTTCACCAGCGCGGACCGCCTGATCCACGCCCTGCCGATCTTCCACACCCACGGCCTTTTCGTCGCTTCGAACGTGACGCTGCTCTCGGGCGCATCGATGTACATTTTGGCTAAGTTCGATGCGGACGAGGCACTGCGGCTGATGGCAAGCGCCACGGCGATGATGGGCGTGCCGACCTTCTATGTCCGGCTGGTCCAGCATCCCGGCCTGACGCGCGAGGCGACGGCCGGCATGCGGCTCTTCGTTTCAGGCTCCGCACCGCTTCTGGCGGAAACCCACCGGGACTTCTTCGAAAAGACCGGCCATGCCATTCTCGAGCGCTACGGCATGACCGAGACCAACATGAACACGTCCAACCCTTATGATGGCGATCGCATCGCCGGCACGGTGGGCTTTCCCCTGCCCGGCGTTTCCCTGCGCGTCGTCGTTCCAGAAAGCGGCAAGCCGCTGCCGGACGGCGAGACGGGGATGATTGAGGTGAAGGGACCGAACGTCTTCAAGGGTTACTGGCGCATGCCCGAAAAGACCGCTGCGGAATTCCGCACGGACGGGTTCTTTATTACCGGCGATCTCGGCAAGATTGACGAGCGTGGCTATGTCCACATTGTCGGCCGCGGCAAGGATCTCGTGATCTCCGGCGGCTACAACATCTATCCGAAGGAGGTCGAAACCGAGATCGACGGAATGCCCGGCGTGGTCGAGAGCGCTGTCATCGGCGTGCCTCACCCGGATTTCGGCGAGGGCGTGACCGCTGTCGTGGTGCGCAAGAAAGACGCGAGCCTCGACGAAAAGACCATCCTTGCCGCGCTCAACGACAGGCTTGCCCGCTACAAGCAGCCCAAACGCGTCCTCTTCGTCGACGACCTGCCGCGCAACACGATGGGCAAGGTGCAGAAGAACCTCCTGCGCGAGACCTACTCCGGACTGTATATGGAACCCTGATTTAACCTTGTAGCAGCCTGTCGCGTCGTCGGGGGCATTGGTGAGCGGTCCATCAGCATGCTGCCAATATTAAAAAGAGCCTTGCATTGTCAAGGTTTTGCCGCAGGCTATCTCCTCCGCGCAAGACCGGAGGAGGCTTTTCCTTGACCACGGCACGCCCCAAAAAAAAGTTGCGGTGACAGCCTCGCTCTTGTGGATGTTCATTCGTCTCTCGGGGAAGCGCCGAAGCTATAGCTTCATCTTTCCCGGCCAAATGGAATGGACAAGCCCTAGCTGCACTTTGAAAGGTGCTCGTGCACTGCGAGCCAGACGTCATCGGGCCTCCGTTGGAACACGATTGTCTCGCGTTCATCGGTTACGCTCGATTCGCCGTTGAACTCCAGTTTCGTTTCGACGCGATGAGTAAATATTGCGATCTCGCCCGCAAACTGGATGCGCTGCTCGCTTGATCGGCATTCGACGATGCGAAAGCCGTCGCGCTCCTCCCACAGGCGCCACTCGGCGCGATAGTCCTCGCGGCTGCCCAACACGCGGTCGAGATTGTGGAAGACGAAGGTCGCCTCTGGCGCAAACGCGGCAAAATAGGCCTCCGTGTCGTGGCGGCCAAACGCGTCGACCAGCCGATTGGCGGCAGCCGTCACGCTCTCCAACGTGGGGTTCATGGTTCCTCCCGGTATGTTGCTCAATGTCCTGGCGTGCTGATCAGCGTTGCCAGCGGCCGGTTCTGGCGGGCGACCTCAATCTTCAATTGCTCGAGCGGCATTGCCTCGTCGCGCACGAACTCCGTGAACATCATGTTAAGATTGTTGAAGAACATGGCACCGACCGCAGCCGTGTCGATGCCCATGAGAACGGCTCCCCTCTGCTGCAGCTTCTGCACCAGCGTCGTGACCTGCGCGCAGAGCGCGCGGTCGAGTTCGGTATAGCGTTTGGAGAAAGGCGTCTCCGGCCGTTGTATGGAGATGGCCATCGCCGTCCGCCACATCTCCTTGCTGAGATAGACGAGCGAGTGATCATAGTACTGGTCGATGAGGGCAGAGAGCGCGGCAAGCACGTCGCCTGGCGGGTTTGCGACGATCGGCTCGCCGGCTTCGAGCACTTCCTCAACTTCCATAGCCACGGTTGCGAGCAGCATGTCGCCCTTGTTCTGGTAGTAGTTGTAGAAAGTGCCGACGGAGACTTCGGCGCACTCGGCGATGTCCTCGATTCGCGCCGCCTCATAGCCCACCTCGCGAAACAGCCGCGTCGCAGCCTCCAGGATGCGTCGGTTCTTGTCGGCCTTTTGTCTTGCGCGAAGTCCCGCCACTCGAACTCTTCCTCTTTGAATACCCTCAATTTTGAGATTGACTTAAAAAATGAACTCATTCAATCTTTTTGTAAAGGCACCGGAACGAGTGCCGGAACCAGAGGGTAGAACGATGACCAAAACCATTGCGGGCGCCTCCGCGCGCCGTCTCTATACGTCCGTTGCCGCATTCGCCTTGACGACTTTTGCCGCAAGCCAGGCAAGTGCCGCCGAAGAGCTCAATGCGCTCGTCTGGTGCGACCACACCGATCCGGCGCTGATCGAGCCGTTCGAGCAGGCCAACGATGTCAAGGTCAATCTGAAGGAATACGAGGGCACCGGTGCCGGGCTTTCGATCCTGGAGCAGTCGCGGCCTGGCGATTGGGATGTCATGGTGATTGACGCCGTCGACGTGCACCGCGTGATCGACATGGGTCTCCTCGGCGAAATGCCGGCCGATGCCCTGCCCTCGGCCGACATCTTCCCTGAACTCCGGATGGAAGCCAACAACACCAAGGACGGCAAGACCTATGCCGTGACGGAGAAATTCGGCTACAACACGATTTCCTACGACAAGACGAAGGTCGACCCGAAGGACATGGAAGACCTCTCCGTCATCTGGTCGGACAAGTACAAGGGCCGCATCGCGCTCTATGACTACTACCTGCCAATGATCGGCCTTGTTCAACTCGGGCTTGGCAAGAAGACCGCGGATCTTTCCGAAGCCGACATGCCGGCGATCGAGGAAAAGCTTTCCGCGATGAAGACCGTCTCGAAGCAGGTCAGCGATGTCGTCTCTTCGCAGACGGCGCTTGCGACCGGCGAAGTCGACATCCTCGTCGGTGGTGGCGAGTGGATCACCGCCTCGCTGGCCAAGGACAAGCCCGACCTCGACTGGATCGTGCCGAAGCAGGGTGCGATGCGCTGGGCGCAGTCGATCGGCGTGATGAAGGATTCACAGAAACCGGACCTGGCGCTCAAGTTCGTCCAGTATATTCTCAGCCCCGAGGGCCAGGCGCGGCTCGCCACTTCCTCATGCTACTGGGGCATGCCGGCCAACCAGAAAGCCGGAGAGCACCTGGGAGACGACCAGAAGAAGGCGCTGCGCTGGGACGACCAGGACGGCTATCTGAAGAACACCCAGCTCTATCCGATCCCGAGCGCTGAACTGGACCAGAAGATGCAGGACGCCTGGACCAACATGATGCAGCAGTAAGGACGTCCATTTCCCCAACAGGGGCGAAGGTGGTCTAGACACGGACAAGCGCGGCACCACTCCCTTGTTCCGGGCTTTGCTCGGCACTTCTCCCCACTGGGAGAAGAGGGAGTTCGCCGTCGATGTCCCGCCAATCACCCAGCTTGGGAGCGCCATGAGCACCGCCTCGCTTGAACAATCGGAACGTCGCAAGGCCTGGGGGTTCGTCGCACCCGCCCTGCTCTGGACGGTGGCGTTCTTCGTCCTGCCGTTCCTCTATATGGCGGCGATGAGCCTCTGGTCGCGACAGGGGCGCGAGATCGTACGGGTCTGGAACCTGGACAACTACGTGCGCTTCTTTACCGAGAGCGCGCTCCTGCGCGGACTAACAAACTCGCTCGAGATCACTCTGACGGTGACGGTGCTTTCGGTGCTACTCGCCTATCCGCTGGCCTGGATCATTGCCGAGCGCGTGCCGAAGAGGTGGCAGCGCATGGCGCTGATCCTCGCCATCCTGCCGTTCTGGACCTCCTATGTCGTGCGCTCCTATTCTTGGCTGCTCGTGCTCTCCAAGGGTGGAGTGATCAACCAGGCCCTGACCGGTATCGGCCTGATCGCCGAGCCGCTCGAGATCGCCAGCAACCGCACCGCGACCATCATCGGCTTCGTCCACTTCTTCGTCATGCTCCTGACGCTGACGATCTATTCCAACCTGATCCAGCTCTCCCCCAACTATCGACGTGCCGCCGCCGACCTGGGCGCGAACGCATTCCAGACCTTCTGGCACATCGTCTTGCCGCTGACCCTGCCGGGAATCATGACCGGCGCATTCCTCACCTTCGTGCTCTGCATCGGCGACTACATCACTCCGCAGATCCTCGGCGGCAACAATGAACTGGTACTTCCGCAGATCATCATGCTGCAGATTGGCCGGCGGGCGGACTTCCCGATGGCGGCCGCGCTCTCCATCATCCTGATGCTTGCGGTGACAGCGGCCTACGCACTCTGCGCCCGCTGGCTGAAGATCGAGAGGGCCTAATCCATGACAACAGAAATCCAGGCCCGAGCCCCTGCCAGCCTCTTTCGCCGGAGTAGTCTCCAGCCGGCGCTCGTATCCGTGCTGAGCTGGCTCTATCTGATTGTGATCTACGCCTTCATTTTCCTGCCGGTCGCCGTGCTGGTGCTGTTTTCTTTCCAGGACGGGCGTCTGCCGGTGCCGCCCTTCAACGGCTTCTCGCTGCAATGGTACGAGACCGTCTTCGCCGACCGCAAGCTGATGGCGGCGCTGACCAACTCGTTCCTCGTTGCGATCCTGTCTTCTATCCTCGCCTGCCTGCTCGGCTTTCTCGCCGCCTATGCGCTGGCGCGCTACCGGCTGCCAGGCTCGGCGTTGCAACGCGGCCTGCTGATCGCGCCGATGACGGTGAGCTACCTGATCATCGCGCTCGGCATGCTGGCGATGTTGAACACGCTGCGGATCCCGCTGTCGCTCTGGACCGTGGGAATCGGGCATGTGGTGATCAACCTGCCGCTCTGCTTTGCCATCATCTATGCCTCGATGGGCGACCACCACATCAACATCGAGCGGGCGGCACGCGACCTCGGGGCCAACGATTTCAAGGTCATGGCGTTGGTGACCGCGCCGATGCTGATGCCGTCCATCCTCGCTGCCTTCTTCCTCTCCGTCACCTTCAGCTGGGACGAATTCATCATCGCCTTCCTCCTGTCGCGCTTCGACGTGACGCTGCCGGTGGAAATCTGGAGCATGCTGCGCTCTGGCCTGAACCCGAAGACAAATGCCGTCGGCTCGCTGGTCTTCCTGGTCTCGGTCGCTGTCCTGCTGGTGCTCGAACTCGCCCTATTCGGCAGGAGCCGCAAACCATGACTGCATCCGTATCCATCCGCAACGCGACGAAGACGTTTGGCTCGTTCCGGGCGCTCGACGACGTCTCGCTCGACATCGACGCTGGCGAGTTCATCGTTCTGCTCGGCCCCTCCGGTTGCGGCAAGACCACGCTTCTCTCCATCCTCGGCGGCTTCATGACGCCGACCGCCGGATCAGTGGAAATCGGCGGCAGGGACATGACCGGCGTACCGCCGGCCAGGCGCCCCACCACGACCATGTTCCAGGACTACGCACTGTTTCCGCACATGCGGCTCGTCGACAATGTCGGCTTCGGGCTGCGGATGCGCGGCATGGGCAGAGCGGAGCGCGAGGATAAGGCGAGCGACTTCCTCGACCTCGTCCGCCTGAAGGCCTCCGCCCAGAAAAAGCCGCACGAGCTGTCCGGAGGGCAAAAGCAACGCGTGGCGCTGGCGCGAGCACTCGCCGTCGATCCGGATGTCCTGCTGCTCGACGAGCCGCTCGGCGCGCTGGACCTGAAGCTCCGTCGGCAGATGCAGGACGAATTGAAGGCTATCCAGAAGCGCGTCGGCACCACCTTTGTCCACGTTACCCATGACCAGGAGGAAGCGATGGCGATCGCCGACCGGATCGTCGTGATGAACCAGGGGCGGGTTGAGGACTACGGCCCACCCTCGGACATCTACATGCGACCGAAGTCGCTGTTCTCAGCCGGCTTCATGGGCGAGGTGAACTTCCTGCAAGGCCAGGTCACGGAAGCGGCAAAAGACCACGCGCATGTCGCAACGCCGATTGGACCTATCATGCTGTCCTCGGCCAATTTTACTGGGACGAGGCCTGCGAGCGGCGATCGGGTGACGCTATGCATCCGCCCTGAGCATTTCTGCGCAAGCGACAATCAATCGGCCATCCGGCTCGGCGAGGCCGAGGTCACCGGCAGCGCCTTCTTCGGCACCCATTTCCGCTGCCACCTATTGCCGGTCGCGGCCAGGGACGTGAGCCTGGTCGCACACATGCCGCAATCAGCCAGAGTGGCGGCGGGAGACCGCATCCCGCTGGCTGTCGATCCGACCGCAGTAACCGTCCTGCCGGTCGCGTGAGGGAGAGGGAAATGAAGCGGATTGCTCCGGAAGACTGGTATTCGGTCAGACGCCTGGACGACGACGTCACCTATATCTGCGAACCGCACATCAAAGAGTTCTACCGTTGCAACATCTGGCACGTGCGCGGCCGCGATGCCGACATGCTGGTGGACAGCGGCATGGGCGTCGTGTCGCTCAGGCAATGGGTGCCGCTGGTCACCGAACGGCCGCTGACGGCGGTTGCCAGCCACACCCATTTCGACCACATCGGCTGTCATCACGAGTTTGAGTGCCGTGCGGTCCATTCGGCGGAGGCAGACCTGCTCGCGCAACCCACCCGCGCCAACACGCTCGCCGATCCCTATGTGACCGACGAGATTTTCGATGCCCTGCCGCCAGCCCCCTACTGCTCGAAATGCTACGCGGTGAAGGCAGCGCCCGCCACCCGCATCCTTGCCGACGGTGACGTGATCGATCTCGGCGACCGGCAGTTCGAGGTGATCCACACCCCCGGCCATTCGCCCGGAGGCATCGCGCTCTGGGAGGAAAAGACCGGCATCCTGTTTTCCGGCGACATCCTCTATGATGGCCCGCTGATCGAGGACACCTACCATTCCAACGGCGTCGACTACGTTGCCTCGATGAAGCGGCTGCTCGACTATCCCGTCCGCATTGTCCACGGGGGGCATTTTCCCAGCTTCGACGGTACTCGCTATCGGTCGCTCATCCGTGAATGGCTGGATGGGAAATAGAATTTCCGGGTCCGGCGCGATTGGGAGGAGTCGGTGTTCTTAGAGTTTGCCAGACCGGAGGCTATGTTTCCGTAAAAACACGATGCGCCCTTGCCGTGAGCGATCGCGTACGGCCATCCAGAATCAGCAGGATCGGAGCGACCAATGCAATACAAGCAAAGATCGTGAAGGTCTCCACGTAGCGGGTGCCTTCGGCGGCCAGGATGTGCAGCGAGGCGGGGCCAAGTCCGGCGCCAAAAGTCAATGCCATGTAGTTGATGCCGAAGAGCTTGCCGAAGCTTCGCATGCCGAAGCGTTTCGACAGCAGGTAGCCGATCGCGTCGCCCTCTGCGCCCGTGGCGAGACCGAAGAACACTGCGCTGACATAGACCGGGATCAGGCCATCGGACATCAGCAGAATGAAGTGACCGACAACGGGCGACAGAAAGGCCAGGCTGGTCAATGGAACCGGAGGCAGCCTGTCAAGCAATGCCCCGAAGCCGAGGCGCATGACTATGAAGGTCAAGCCCACGAGGCTCATGGCCAGCGCCGCTGTTGCCGGATCGGCTCCGCGATCCGCCAGCACGACTGGGAGCGAAATGGATCCGGCAGCGGCGGCGAAGTAGTTGAGGAAGAACGCGCCCAGCATCAGCCAGAAGCTTGCCGTCGCCACGGCTTGGCCAACGGTGTTTCCCTCGGTTGCCGCACACTCGGAACTCTCACGCACGGGCGGGTCACGAATGACGAACAATGCGACGGGAAGCGTGACCGCCATCGACAGAAGGCCGGCTGCCACGAAGGCAAAGCGCCAGCCCCACTCCGAAATCAAGAATGCAAGGAAGGGAGGAACAGTCGCGATCCCAAGCCCCACGAAGGAAAGCATGACTCCCAATGCAAGACCCCGCCGTGCGGAAAACCATCCGACCACCACATAGGTGTATGGCACCCCGGTCTGCGCGGCGCCCATGAGGCTCGCCACGGCGACCGCCACGATGAAAACCGTCAGGTTCTGCGACGCGAACCCTATCCCGGCCAGACCGATCGCCATCGACACCGATGATGCTGTGAGCACCCGGCGCGGGCCGAACCGATCCGTCAGAGCGCCGACCACCGGCGACATTAGGCCGTTTACAATGGCTATCGGTGCGACGACGGCCGCCACCACGGTTCGATCCCAATGAGTGTCCTCGGTGATTGGCACAATAAAAACGCTGAAGCCGTAGATCAGCACGATGCCGATGCTGAAATACATCCCCGCGCCTGAACCCAGCACGATTGCAATTCGCCTGGTTCGCCCAACCGTCGTGTCCAAAAGATGCCCCTGTTAGCGCCGCTTCGCGGGGCCGCAACCCGCTGGGAAGGATTCACCGAACGGGTGACGGCGAGTGGTTGGGATCGTGCTGGCCAGATCGTAGCCCGTTCACCAAATTTCACCGATCTTAACGCCCATCGCAAGTGCGGGAGCGCTAATATTCGGTAGTCACCCCCGCGCTCAACAGGAGGTACTGATGTCATACCAGCGAAAAACCGTCATAGAACCGGAAGACCCGGATCGCCGCGCCATTCTTTGCACCGCCGGCAGTGTTGCCCTCGGCGGAATTGCCGCCGCCCTGGCGGTCAATACAACTGCGTCCGCTCAGGAACCGACTGTCGGTACCCGCGATCCAAGCTCGCTCGGCGCCAGGCTCCAGGGCGTACAGCATTTCGGCCTCACCGTTCAGAACATGGAGCGCGCCTATGAATTCTACACTGCCGTACTTGGTGGGACAGAAGTCTTTCGCCACGGCGATTTTCAAGGCGACGCCGTCCAGAACACGCTGCTCGCCGACCAGGAAATCCTGGCCAACCGGCTCGGCGTCAATCCGCGGACGATCGGTGTGCCCGACCTGAGGGGCGGCGCTCAGCGCCTCGACGTGCGGTTCATCCAGTTCGACAACGTCGTGATCGAACTCCTGCAGTATCGCGATGCCGACCAACCAATGGGCGGCCCCAATGCTTTTGCGGAACCGGTAGAGCATATGAGCCCGGCTTTTCCGCGAATGATGCATATCTGCTTCCATGTCCGGGACGATGTCGACTTCAATCAGTTTATCGCCGACCTCGAGGCGGAGTCCCTGCGACGTGGCATGACGCAGGTGCGGGCAAATCGCATCATTCGCGTTTCGACCGAAGACGAACGAAAAGCGGCTCCCCAGAGCACCAACACCAACAAGGTGACCGTCGCGCCATCAGACGGCTGGGAACTGATCTACTGCAAGGGTCCGGAGGGTGAACAGCTGGAGTTCGTCAAGGCACTTGGGCCGGTGAAAAAGCGCTTCGCCGATGCGCTGCACGCCCATTTGCGGCTGGCAAGCGCCAACTGAACTCGACAGACATCGCCATCCAGCCTGCAAGCCGGGCCAGGCATAGCGCTGGATCAATTTTACTTTTCTTGCAGGACAAGGAGAAACGACATGATCGCAACCCTGCGGCTGCAGACGTCAGCCATCCTGCTCGCGGGATCGATTTTTCACGCAGGCGCGGCGGTGGCGCAGGAAGGCCCGGGCCGTGGCTATGCCAAGATTGCCAACGGAGCCTATTCGGTCGTTGCCGAGGTTCGTGCCAAACCGGGCAAGGAGGCGGAATTGCGTGCCGTCACGCTCCCCCTCATCGACCTCGTCCGCGGCGATCCCGCGAACCTTGTCTACTTTCTACAGGAAAACCGCGAGACCCCCGGACACTTCATCTTCTACGAGATCTTCGCCAACGAAGCCGACTTCGAGGCTCATAACGCCATGCCTTATGTGCAGGAATGGTTTGCCAAACTGCCGGACCTCGCTGAGGGCGGGGTAAAAGTGATGCGAATGGAAATCCTCGCGCCGGCCGGCAACTAGGACGCGTCCCGCATATGGGGACGCAGCAGAATGAAAGCCACGTCGATTGCCGGGCACCGCAGGCGGCCCCGATTTGCGCACCACACTGTTAAATCAAAAAGGAGCAGCGACATGAGACTTCAAGGCAAAGTTGCATTGGTCACGGGAGCCTCAGGCGGTATCGGCTCCGCCATCGCGGAACTGTTCGATAGCGAGGGTGCCATCGTCGTCGCGACCGACATCGAGCCACCCGAGAAGCCATATCCTGGGGCCGTCGAAGCAATGGAACTCGATGTCACCAGCGAGGAGCAATGGGCAACGATCGTTGCCGCGATCGTCAGGAAGCACGGCCGCCTTGATGTGCTGGTAAACAATGCCGGCATTATCGCCTACGAACCGCTGGACAAGCTGGAGATGAAAAACTGGCTGAAGATGATCGCAGTCGACCAGACCGGCGTTTTCCTCGGCATGCGAGAGGCCGTTCGCGTCATGCGCAAGCAGCAGGCGGGCTCGATCGTCAATATCTCCTCGATCTGGGGTAGCGCGGCGGTTGCGGGCGCACATTCCTACCATGCCGCCAAAGGCGCCGTCCGCAACATGTCGAAAAACGCGGCGATGACGTACGTCTCCGACGGAATCCGGGTCAACTCGGTGCACCCGGGCTTCATACATACACCGCTGACCGATGCGCAGGCGCCCGATCTGAATGAAGCAGTCATCGCCATGACACCGATGAAACGCGGCGGCAAGCCGGTCGAGATCGCCTATGGTTGCCTGTATCTCGCTTGCAATGAGTCGAGCTACGTCACCGGTATCGAATTGAACATCGACGGTGGTTACCTCGCCCAGTAGTGCCGCCGGGATGTTAGAACATTGCGGATCGCCCAGATCATGCAGCGGGCGGCGGGGCTGTGGCGGGGCTGTATTGCCGCGAACTTCCCTTCCTCGTGTTATCAGTCCGCGTTGAGTTCGAAGACGTGATGGTGGATGTGCCCGTCGAAAATTGCCAGCAGGCCCCTGGTCATCTCGCGGCTTTCGTAGCGCACGGGCGATTCCAGCGCCGCAGCCAGCGCCTCCCGGCTTTCATACATGGTGGACAGGACCATGGGATAGGAAGGAGCGCCCTCGTCGCGTTCGAGGGCGTAAAGTACGCGCACTTCCTTCACCCCTGGAAAGGCAAGCCACATGGGCATCAGCTTCTCAGCGACATAGCGCTTGAAGGTCTCTTCCTGGCCGGCATGGATCGCGCCCTCGAACAGGGCCTGGCGGATGATCATCGTTGAGGTTCCATAGAGATCTTGTTTGGCAATTCCGGACAACTTCACGCATTTTTCCGGAAGGCTTAGTTGACAGTGGTTGGCGGCTTCTCACCTGCGAAATGGGCCGCAATATTGGCCAGCACCAACTCGCCCATCGCAACGCGGGTCTCGACCGTGGCGCTCGCCTGGTGCGGCATCATCACAGTGTTGGGCGAGACGAAGAAGTCCTCACGAATCCCCGGTTCATCGACGAAAACGTCGAGGCCGGCGCCAGCAATCGTTCCACCGTTGAGGGCGGCCAGTAGCGCATCCTCATCGACCACCGAGCCGCGCGCGATGTTGATCAGGACGCCCGCTTTTCCGAGTGCCTCCAGCGCTTCGGCATTGACCATGTTCCTTGTGCCAGCACTCGCTGCGATGCAGACGACGAGGATGTCGCTATCTTCGGCAAGCGTGAGCGGCGAGGTACAGGACTTCCACGCGACGCCGGTGATCGGCGAACGGTTCCAGTAACGCACGTCCATGCCGAAAGCCTCGGCGCGGCGACCAAAGGCCTTGCCGATCTGGCCGAGACCGAGAATACCGACCCGCTTTCCCATGGGGCTGTGGCCAAGCGGGAACGGTTCTCTGCCCCATTTGCCTTCGCGCACAAACCTGTCGCCCTTGGCGACATGTCGGAGTACGGCGAGTAGCAGCGCCATACCGAGGTCGGCAACGTCGTCGGTCAGGATGCCCGGCGTGGTCGTGACGTCGATATTCCGGTTGCGGGTAAATCTTAGGTCCACCTTGTCGGTGCCGACACCGTTGATGGCGATCACGCCGAGCGCCGGCAGCTTCTCGATCCATTCGTTGGAAAGTCCGGTGCCGCCGCCGGTCGCGGCCGCTCGTATGTTCGGCAGCGCCATTTCCAGCGCTGCCTTGCCGTCCGGATCGTACATTCGATGAACCGTGTAGGCGCTGTCGAGTTTGTCCTCGATTTGCTTCATCATCGGTTCAACGAGAAGGATATCTGGTTTCACGTCCGGAACTCCGTATGTTTCGAATGGCCGCGGCTCAGGAAATCTGACCCAGGAAGGTCTTGAGGCGCTCGTTCTTTGGATTGCCGAAGAATTCGTTGGGGACTCCCATTTCGAGGATCTCGCCTCGATCCATGAAAATCACCCGGTCGGCGACCTGGCGCGCGAAGCCCATTTCGTGGGTGACGCAGAGCATGGTCATGCCTTCCTTGGCGAGATCGATCATTGTGTCGAGCACTTCCTTGACCATTTCCGGGTCAAGGGCCGAGGTCGGCTCATCGAAGAGCATGATCTTTGGATTCATGCATAGAGCGCGCGCGATCGCGACACGCTGCTGCTGGCCGCCGGAGAGCTGGGCCGGGTACTTTTCAGCTTGTTCGGGAATACGCACCCGCTCCAGGAGTTTGCGAGCTGTATTTTCTGCGTCAACCTTGGAAAGGCCGCGCACCTTCATCGGCGCCAGCGTGCAGTTTTCCAAAACAGTCATGTGCGGGAAAAGGTTGAACTGCTGGAAGACCATACCGGTCTCCTGCCGCACGATATCGATATTCTTGCCGCCGGCAGTGAGATCGTGACCATCCACGACGATCCGTCCTTTTTGGATGGTCTCGAGCTGGTTGATGCAGCGGATCAGCGTCGACTTGCCTGAACCGGAAGGACCGCAGATGACGATGCGCTCCCCTCTGCTGACCGAAAGCTCGATGTCCTTCAGCGCGTGGAAGCCGCCATACCACTTATTGACGCCTTCCATACTGACAGCCAGATCGGAAGTCCCCCGCTTGGCCGCGGCCGATGCGTTTGCCTTACCCTCAGTCATGCGAGGAACTCCTTTTCGGTTCTTGCTTACTTGGTGGCGGCAACAAAATCCGGAAGAGGCGCACCGAGCCACTTCTCATGGATCTTGTTGAGTTCACCGTCTGCCTTGGCCTTTTCGATGAAGGCGTTTACTGCATCCAACAGTTCGTCCGAACCCTTGCGGACGGCAATGCCCTGGACCTGCTGGCTGAGCTGGAGTTTCTGGTCGAAGCGGCCGGGAGCGGCGCTTTCGATCTGGGCGGCGACGACGTTGGAGACGCCGATCAGTTCCACTTGTCCCGACAGGAGAGCCTGTACTGCGCTGGCGTCATCATCGAAGCGCTGGATTGTGGCATCCTCGGGCGCGATCTTGGTAACCGCCGTATCCTGCGTGGACGCGCGCGCCACGCCGATCGTTTTACCCGAAAGGTCCTCCGGCTTGGAAACTTTTGCGTCGGTCGAGCCGAACACACCGATGGAGATCCCGGCATAGGGCTCCGAGAAATCGACGCTCTTCGCACGTTCCTCGGTGATACCCAGCGATGCGACGAGCAGGTCGACCTGGTTGCTTTGCAGGTAGGGAATGCGGTTCGGGCCGGTGACCGGAACGATCTGCACCGTCACGCCCCATTCCTTGCCCAGCAGCTTGGCGACATCGGCGTCGTAGCCGTCCGGCTCATTGCTGGTGTTCATGATCCCGAATGGCGGAAAGTCGACCAGCATGCCGATCTTCACGGTGCCCGCGGACTTGATGCTTTCGACGGTCTGGGCGACGGCCGTTGAGGCCATTGCGCCGACCACAAATCCCGCGCCGATCGCGGCCATTATGATGCGTCTCGATATATTCATGTTCCTACCCTTTCGCTTGTGCCGGGTTAACCTCCCTCCGGCGCGGGCCCGTCAACGTGCCGTTGCCCGGGAGAATTTCAGTTCCATGCGGCGTGCCAGAAGTGAGAGCGGCCAGCACAGCACGAAATAGACCGCCGCCACCGTGGAGAAGACCAGGAATGGGCTGAAGGTGGCGTTGTTGATGATCTGACCCTGGCGGGTGAGTTCGGTGAAACCGATGATCGCCGCGAGCGATGTTCCCTTGATAAGCTGCACGAGGAAGCCAACCGTGGGGGCGACGGCAATCTTTGCTGCCTGCGGCAGGATCACGTAGCGCATACGGTTGTAGTAGCGCAGCCCAAGTGCCGTCGCAGCCTCCCGTTGGCCCGGCGGGACCGCCTCGATGCAACCGCGCCAGATTTCGCCCAGAAACGCGCTTGCATGCAGCGTGAAGGCAAGCGCCGCAGCAATCCAGGGGTTGATTCCGAATCCGAGTATGTTGAGCCCGAAGAATACCAGGAAGAGTTGCATGAGCAGTGGCGTTCCCTGGAAGATCCGGATGAAGCCCGTCGCAATGAGTCGTGGCCATTTCGTGTCCGAGACGCGCACGAGCGCGATGAACAAGCCGCCGATACCGCCGCCGGCGAAGGCAATCGCCGAAAGTGCGATCGTCCACTGCGCGGCAGCGACGATGATCCAGAATTCGTTCCAGCCGAAAGGTCTGATAAGAGGCATCAGCAACTCCTCAACGGCTTAGCGGATATTTGAAGGCGGCCTTGTCAATCGCCGCAAAGATCGCCGAAAAACCTACGGACATGCACAAGTAGATCAGCGTAACGACGATATAGACCTCGAAACTCGCAAAAGTCGCCGACTGCAGGTCATTGCCGGCGGCGGCAAGGTCATCGGCCGAAATCGCAGAGACGACGCTGGAGGTCAGCATCAGGTAAATGAACTGGCTGGTCAGCGAAGGATAGACCGTGCGCAGCGCCGGCTTCATGATGACGTAGCGGAAGATCTGAAGTTTGGAGAGGCCGAGCGCCGTGCCCGCCTCTACCTGGCCCTTGTGGATGGATTCGATCCCTGCGCGGATGATCTCGGTACCGTAGGCGCCGAAATTGACGACAAGCGCGAAGAGCGCTGCGCTGTTTGGCGTGAGACGGAGGCCGAGCGACGGCAGGCCAAAAAAGATGAAGAAGATCTGCACGAGGAAGGGCGTATTGCGGATGATCTCGATATAGGCGTCGATCATCCAGCGCAGCGGCACGATCCCGGAGGTCTTGCCCCAGGCACAGAGAACCGAAACGATCAGCCCAAGAATCATCGCCGCACAGGAGAGCTGGATGGTCAGCCAGGCGCCGATCAGCAACTGATCGAAGCCCGCAAGCACAGGCGTGAAATTTAACTCGTACATGCTCGGGACCTCCTCCCCAAATCATCGAAACGGGCGCCGCGCCTCCTCGCGTCCGATCGCACTTAGATCGATCTAAAAAGTTTCTCGGCGGGCGTCAACTGCAAATGACCATCAAATTTTCAATTTGGCCTGCCGCAAGACTGGCGGATGTGCAGGGTAGTGTCCTTCACCACGTGGCGCGGCTGCAGGCCCGGATTGGCAATACGGTCGACAAGAAGGCGGGCCGCCATTTCTCCAATGGTAACCGGACCGGTCGATACGGAAGTCAGTTTTGGCCGAATGGCCTCCGCATCCGCCACATCGTCGAAACTGACCAGGGAAAAGTCACGGCCGATTGTCAGCCCACGGTCGTGAAGACCCGCTGAGAGGCCTAGGGCAACAACATGATTGAAGCAGATCACCGCCGTTGGCCGCGTTTCATGATCGAAAAGAAGGTGGGTCGCGTTGGCGATTTCTCCGAGCTGCGTTGGGAAGCGGATGATGATGCCGGGGTCAAGATTCCGCGCCAGCATGGCGTCGCGGAATCCCTCCACGCGTTCCTGATAGGCCGAGTGGATCGGGCCGTGGGCGGCAAATGCAATTTTTTTATGCCCGAGCGAGGCAAGGTAGTCCACCGCCTGATGCATACCCGCGGCGTAGTCGACTCCGACATAGTCGAGATCGAGGGAGATGTGGCGCAAGACCTGTACGAGCGGCATTCCCCAATCGGTTATCTGATCGGAGAGGGTAGAGCTCGTTTGCGCGGCTGGGCACAGAATAACGCCATCCACGCCGTGTTCGCGCATGCGTTGGAGAAGCATATCCTGCCGCTCCACCTGATCCCCGCTATTGGCCAGGATGACTGCCTTGCCGGTTGCGCCGATGACTTCCTCGATGCCGGACAGCAACTCTGCAAAAAAAGGATTGGCCAGGTTCGGGACGATGGCGCCGATGATCTGGCTGCGCTCAACGCGCAGGCGAGCTGCGCCGATATTATAGACATACCCCAGGTCCCGCATCGCCTGCTCGACGCGCAAGCGTGTTGCATTGCCGACCAGCGGACTCTTGCGAAGAACAAGAGAGGCGGTCGCGCGGGAGACGTTTGCATGTCGTGCGACATCCAGAAGGGTGACGCGGCTTTTTTTTCGTTCTTCTGATGCCATTGATTCTCGATGGGAAAAGGAATGAGCGGAGACAACTATAGTCGACAACGGAAGTCGGGCAAACGATCCAAGGGCCCCAGCCCGAGCACCCGTGGGCTGAGTGACCATCTGTCGGCGAGAAGTCAATGACAACCCCTTCAATAGAACCGCCCTGCCCGCTGGAATCCTCATCGTGTCGTCCATCCGGCCACGTCTCGGTCGAATTCGTTGAAGACAGGGGACGACCACGTTTTCTTCGACCCAGCGCGGAACATCGGTCCGAAGGTGGAATCCGCCCTCCTCGAACGTGGAGTCATCGGCCGTACCATGCCGCAGGGCGGTATTCTCGGCTGACTGTGTTGAACTGCGGGGGGCAGCGATGACGCTGCCCCGAAGCCACATCGTATGACGCCTGGCCCCAAAACCTCCCGCCCGTTGGTCCCCCGGTCAAAATAGCCAATCCGCGCGTCGTTGCGTGGAAGTCTGAAAACTGTCGCGCCGACCTCTCTTTGCTATTGCACCATCTCGATTTCGCTTGGGCGCCAGGTCTTGTCGAAGAACGACGGCAGCGGGCTGTAGAGGCGCAGGATTGTGAACCAACCCTTTCCAGGGTCGGTCTGGATCCAGTTGCCGCGAGCGACGCCCTGGGGCTGGGTCGGGCCGAAATAGATCGTCGTTGAGCCATCCTCGGCGGCCACAGCCGCCGGCGAAGGATAGCTCTGACTGCCGGCGCGCGGGTATTTCTGCGGAGTCTGCAGCATCGAGCGTGTCTGGTTGTCGTAGAGCGTGAACGACCAGAACGCCTCAGCCGGAATGTCCTTGGGCAACGTCACCTTGTAGGTCTTGGCGCCGTCGAACGGATTGTTGTCGGGATCGAGGAAGGCCATCAGATACTGCGAGCCGACGCCGGGGATGCGCATGATCATGCCGGGAGAATCCAGCGTGTAGCCATAGTAGAAGGCTGTGCGCGAATCGAGCGTGCGCGCGCCGGTCGGCGGCAGCGGTTTGAATGCCCCGCCCTCGAAGAGCGGCGGCGGTGTCTCGAAGAAGGCGCCACCCTCCCACAGCATGCTGCCCCACTGCGAGCCCTCGTAGTAGGCCCAGTCCGGGTGCTGCATCGCGTAGCGCCAGTTAAGCGCCCTGCCTGTCGCCTGACCAACCGCGGCGGCGTCCGAGAGGATCTTCTTCATACGCTCGTCGGGCGCAAACGTCTTGCCCTTGGCAATGCCGATGGCGACAAGCTGTCCGGCCAGTTCTATGTCGTAGCTGGTCGCCGGCTGGCTCTGGACGTTTTCGTTGATCATCTCAAAGAAGCCGAGGTCGCTGGGCGGGATCGTATTGAACGACAACCCGGTACCCTCGATGAACTTCATCTCGGGGATTTTCGGCTCGCCTGCTATGCGGACGGATCCTTCGAGCGCCTGGGCGATACTCGTGCCGTAGGAGCCTGGCTGGTACGGGTAGACCTTCAGGTTCTTCTTGATATTCTCGACAGCCGGCTTGGGATCGTTGTCGACGAGATAGGCGCGTGCAGCATAGAGCGCGAAATTGGTCTTCGAGTGGGCGATGAAGTAGCCGCCCTCGGGAAGCGGGCCGTCGTAGTCCGGACCAACGATCAGATATTTGCCGCCGAGGCCGCGGTCCGGTCCCGGCCCGCCGATGTCGATGATCCAGGAAAACCACATGTCGTTGATGGTGCCGACGGCGTTCGACGGCTGCTCGACGACGACCGGGCCCTTGCTCAGGTCGAGCCCGGTCAGGTAGTAGACCGTGTCGGCATTGGCCGTCAGAAACAGCGAACTTGCATCCATCAGTTCGGAGAAGATGACGACGTCCCCGGGATTGGCGCCGGCGTCCTCGAAGCCCTTGACGATGGCCAGCGCCGAAGCGCCGCGGAAGCTGTTGTTGTAGACGTTGAGCGCCCTCGTGAAGTCGAGCGTGTCGTACACCGTTTGCGCGGTCTCGGCGCTCGGCGCGCCATCCTTGAACTCCAGCGTGCCGATGCTCGTCTCGATCCTTTCGGGTGCGCCAAGAGACCGGACGGTCTCCTGTGCCACCTGCGCAACAGCGATGCAGGGCAGGATGAGGGCAGCGACCATGGTGGCGCCCCCCATTTTCAAGTGCCGTCTCATGGCTTCCTCCTTCACAGCGGTTCAGGCCACGTGACGCCTCATCTGACGCCACGCATCAGATTGGTCGCAACTATTGCGACACGACGGCTGGCGGCTGCCAGGTGCCTTCGCCCGCCGGCAATATGGACGGCGCTTCTGTCTTCGGCCAGTACAGGCGCATGACGAGATAGATCGTGTCATCAGGAGCAGGCAGCCAGTTGGCTTCCTTGTCCGCGCCAGGGCTGTCCTTCTGGATGTAAAGGGTGAGCGAACCATCCTCGTTCTTCCTCATGCCCGGAAGCATCGGCGAGTTGATGAGGTAGCGATCGATCGGATTCTTGATCAGAAGCTGGCTCTTGCCGTCATACATCGTCACCGACCAGAAGGAGTTGACCGGCGGGAGTTGCCCTGCGGGAAAGGTGATCGTGTAATTGTGCTTGCTGCCGTCGAGTGTCTGGCCCTGGCTATCGACGCGCGTGTAGGGATAGCTGGCTTCCTCCGGGTCATTGCCATAGATACCGGCCTGAGCGGCGACGGCGCGTTTCAACCAGTCGCCATTGTAGTGGGCGCTGTCTCCTGGAAGACCGCTAACCCGCCAGCCATTGATCGCCTTGCCGGCAGTAGCGACGGCCTCGTCGACCTTCCGCTGGCCCGCCTTCATGCCGAGGCCAATCTCCAGCTTGTGCTCCAGTGGCAGGTCTTTGAAGTCGAAGGACTTACCCGGCCCGATGCCGATGCGCGCCAGCGTGGCCCTTATCTCCTTCTCGTTGCCCTGCGCCGGGCCGAATTGCAGAGCGAAGTCGAGATAATCGAAGAAGTTGGTCTTTACGAGTTCCTTGTCGATCTTGGGGAAATCGATGGTTGGCGCGGCCGGCGGCGGCGTCTGCTTCAGATATGCCGACAGCATCTGCACCTTGTAGCCAGCCTGCACCTTCTTGACGTTGTCGAGATCATCCGGGCCAAAAAGCTGGGTACGATAGCCCGCGAGGGAAAACTGCGTGCTTGAACGAAACACCTGCTTGATGCCCGCCGGCGTGTCGCCCTCCCAGTCGGGCCCGACTACCATGTAGTCGCCGGCATCGCTCCCTGTGGCGCGGGTGCCGATATAACCGAAATTGTAGGTGTTGCCGTCACAGAGCATGACCGAGTAGTAGCGCTTCTGGTCGATCGCCGGCACCGAGAGCACCACCGGCTCCGCCCGCAAATCCAGCCAGACGAAGGAATAGGGCGTATCGCTGTTGGGCGTGACGATCGCCGTGTCCTTGTAGGTATAAACGTTGGGCTCGTTCTTGATCTGGTTGAACGGCGCCTTGAACTGCCCTGAATTGCGATCTACCGCGTATTCGTACATGATGGCATAGTTCATCACGAGCGGCAGACCATAGATGAAGCCCTCCTCGGCGATCTCCTTGGCCTCGATGATACCTGGGTAGTTTTGCGCCATCGACAGGCTTGGCCTCGCAATCGCGGCGCCAGCGAAGATCATCGTGGCGGAGCGAAGTAGATCTCGCTTTGTCAGCATTTGCCTTACTCCTTTGTGTCTTCCCGTCCCCGACCTGTATCAGCACAAGCTGCAGCGGCTACGGCTCGTTTCGCCTCAAAGTTCATTGCCGCGTTTCAGGCAGATGCTAGTAGAGAACCGCGCGTCGGAAGCCACGCCTTGCCACGCCCGCATAGGAAAGCGGCGTCAACGGCATGCCGATGATGTCGATGAACACGGAAACCCCGGAACCCTTCTCAGGCATCTCGCCGCCAACCACCTTCACCGTGTATGTCAAGCGATTGCCCACCAGTTCAGGATTCTCCAGGACGACGACCACCTGTTGGAGCTTGCCTGCCTCGAGGATCGACAGGTCGGCATTGGGTGGGTCGGCAAGAAAGCTGTCCTTGCCTTTGCTCCAGAACGGCACGAAAGCCTTCGTATCCATGTTCCCGGCGATGCGCTCGGGACGGTCAGAGAAAAACAATGTCGTGGTGCCAATTCCTTCGAGCGTCAGCTTGCTCGTCGTCTTGTCGAAGGTCATCGCGCTTGCGGTTTGAACGAACAGAAAGTCGGCCATCGCATCGCTTGCCTGCGCCAGTCGTGGTTCAAGTGGCATCGCCGTCGCTGCCACTGCTGTAGCTGCCAGCAGCAGGTTCCGTCTGGTCGTCATGTCCATACCTCCTTGATGTGACATCTTCGGGTATTTGCTTGCGCGACACTCGTCTTTTACTGCACTAGACATTATTCGTATTTCGAAACCACTCATTTTACGCCACGGTTGCATTATTTCTGGAGCGTTGCATGCATGGCTGAGATCCCGGTTATCTCCAATCGCATATTGCATGGGATGCCGGCCTTCCTGCGCCGTGAAATCGGGCAGAGGGCGCTACTGCAAGCCAATCGCGCCATCGGCTTCGATCTCGAGCTGACCGAGGGGGAGAATTGCTTCATCCCGCACGCAGCTGTGATCCGCTTCGTCGAAGCTGCAGCTCGGGCCGCCGGCGAGGCCAATTTCGGGATTCTGATTGCTCCGATGATGGACGTTGCCAACTACGGCAGCTTCGGACACTACGTGATTGGCGCCGACAACTTGGGGCAGGCCATCGAGCGCAGCATTACTGGCCTTTGCTATCACAGTACGGATGATAGGATGTCAGTCGCCATCCTTGGCGACGAGGTACGATACAGCTATGTCTTCGCGCTAGCCGGCTGCGCCGGATATGCCAATGTCGCATGCGCCGCGGCGGGTGTCCTGCTCAGCCTCTTCAGGGCCTATTTACCCCGGGATTGGCGACCGATGCGCATCGAGCTTGACATCGATAGACCACGCCAAACCGGTCTTTTGGAAGACGTCTTCCAATGCCCGGTCCATTTTAACGCCCCCGCGGTAACCGTTGTGATGGACCGCCATCATCTGTCGGCTGCTCCAAGGCACGCCGCCTCACCGATCGTCACCCTCGAGGATGTCGCGCGAGATCGACGAGGCGGCGCTCCTCGCGATTTGCTCGACGTCATCATGGAGCAGATCCGGGCCCAGGTACTCACGGGCAGCGTGTCGCTCGAAAGCGCCGCGCAATTGACTGACACCAGCGTCCGCACACTGCAACGCGAACTGGCTCGCGCTGGCACCGACTTTCGCAGCCTTGCGAGCGCGGCAAGAGTTCAGCGAGCCACCGAACTCCTCCGACACACGAACGGATCGATCACTCGCGTTGCGGCCGAGTTAGGGTATTCCTCGCCAGCCAACTTTGCTCGCGCTTTCCGAAAGGCGACTGGCGGCGGACCTCGCGAGTTTCGTTCCAACCTGCAACAAATACCAGCTCTTTGGGACCATTCGGTCACCTGAACAGGGAGAGGTTGCGGCCAGAAGCGGCGATAGTGGCGCCGGACACAACGCCTCCTTGGCCGCTATCGCCGAGTGGTAAATCGTCAGAACCACCTGCGCATCCGGAAAGCATACGCTTTGGCACCATGATGGAGAGCGCTTCCTGGCTAGCGGCTGCGCAATGGCTCCGCCAGCAGGTCTGCCGGGAAGTCCTGGTAAGAAACCGGGCGCAGGAAGCGATAGATGGCAAGCGTGCCAACCGAGGTCGAGCGCCCATCGGATGTAGCAGGATAGGGTCCGCCATGAACCATGGCTGGCGACACTTCCACCCCGGTGCCAAAGCCATTGACCAGCAGGCGGCCGGCAAGCAGTTCGAGCGTCGGGATCAACCGACCGGCAAGCGGCAGGTCCTCGTCATCGACATGCAGGGCGATCGTCAACTGGCCCTCGAGCGCATCGATAACCCGGAAAAGTTCGTCTTCGTTGCCACAGCGGACGATCACGCCGGCTGCGCCGAAGATTTCCTCCTGCAGTTCGGCATCCGCGAGAAAGTCTGCAGCCGTGGTTTCGAACAGAGCGGCGGTGGCCTGTTGTGCCGTTCCTTCCTTGCCTTGGGCAAGCTGCCTGACGGCGGCGTGACCCGCAAGCCTGGCGACACCCTTGCTATAGGCTTCGCAGATGCCTCCCGTCAGCATGGTCTGGGCCGGCGCTTCGGCAAGCGCTTGCGTTGCTCCGGAAATGAAGGCTTCAAGCCCGTCGCCGTCGACGGCGATGATCAGGCCCGGATTGGTGCAGAACTGTCCGGCGCCAAGCACCAGCGACGAGGCAAAGCTCTTGCCGATGACCGCACCGCGCCGGCTCAGGGCGTGCGGAAAGAGGATAACCGGGTTGATGC
Organism: Ferirhizobium litorale; assembly: GCA_030028905.1. Classification (GTDB taxonomy): domain Bacteria; phylum Pseudomonadota; class Alphaproteobacteria; order Rhizobiales; family Rhizobiaceae; genus Ferirhizobium; species Ferirhizobium litorale. The sequence goes on from JALDYZ010000010.1 coordinate 135,169, forward strand.
TGCTCATTTCCGCGTAGACGGGGATCGGCTGCTTGCGTTCAGAAGCGATCTTCATCAGCGCGGTGCCGCCACGACGCGAACCGGTGAAACCGACCGCGCGTATCCTGTGGTCGGCAACGAGGGCCTGTCCGACCTCGAAGCCGGCGTCAAACAGCATGGCGAAGGTCCCGGCAGGCAGGCCGTTTGTGGCGACCGCCTTCTGCACGGCCCTGCCGACGAGCTCCGAAGTGCCCGGATGGGCCGAATGCGCCTTGACGACAACCGGGCAGCCGGCTGCGAGCGCAGAGGCCGTGTCCCCGCCAGCCACCGAAAAGGCCAGAGGGAAGTTGGAAGCCCCGAAGACGGCGACGGGGCCGAGCGCAACGTTGCGAAGACGCAAGTCCGGCTTGGCGACCGGCTTCCGGTCGGGATCGGCCGGATCGAAGCGAAGCTCCTGAAAACGACCGTCGCGGACTTCCTTGGCAAAGAGGCGAAGCTGCCCCATGGTGCGCGCCCGCTCGCCTTCGAGGCGCGGCCGCGGCAAGCCGGTTTCGTCCATTGCCCGGACGATCAGATCGTCGCCGATCTCCATGATTTCGTCTGCAATCGTCTCAAGAAACAGCGCGCGCTGTTCCAGCGAGGTCTCTCGATAGGTCGGGAAGGCCTCCCAGGCAAGCGCAGCCACCCTTTCGACATCGTCCTTTGTCGCGCCGGCAAAAGCAGGCTGCAAGGCGGCGCCGCTGGAGGCATTGACTGCAAAAAATTCCGTAGCCGCGCCGCGCACGGCAATGCCGCCGATGAGAAGGTCGCCGGAGATCGTCATGACATTTCCTTTCGAATTTTTCCGCTTGAGATGCGTTCGATCCCGGTGCCGGGCAACGCCAATGCGACAAGGTCGTTTTTTGTTCAATTAGCGATTGGAACCGTCACATTCAAACGGCAACGGCCAAATTGTAATACTTTTTATGTATGCCATTGATAAATATGACGATAATTCGGTGAACGGCCACGACGGTGGTCCATGGCCGCCGCGACGAGGGCGTGCGACGCATCGAAATCAGAGGCGTCAACCAACCGCCCTCGCCCGATCTACCGCCCTGAATTCAAGCGGCGAATGGCCGGGCCTGGCGATCGGCTGCTTCAACTCTTCGGCGCCATCGCTCTCAGCTTGCGGAATTCCGGCACCGGAAGCCCGCCCCAGCCCCAGTTGTCGAGCTCTACCTCCTCGATCACCACGAAGGTCGAATCAAGCGGCTTGTTCAGGACGTTGAGGAGAACCTCACTGACGCCCTTGATGATGGCGGCCTTTTCCTCTGCTGTAACCGACGTGCGGTCGGGTGTCGTTCCTTCACGGGTAACCTGGACAGTCACGATAGGCATTGCAATCTCCTCGAAGGTTGGGATTTCCTTGATGTCTGCCGGCTGCAGCGCCGATCGCCGCAGCCTGTCGTGCGGCTTCGGATGGGTATCCGAAGCCATCATGCCGATACTACCAGCGGCCGGCGTTCTGGCCGCCGTCAACGTGGAGGATCTCGCCGGTCACGAAGCTCGCGTTTTCGAGGTAAAGTATGGCGTCAACGATATCACGGATTTCGCCCATGCGCCCAACCGGGTGTAGCGTGGAGAGTGCCGCATGCGTCTCTGGTGGATGCATCGGCGTCTTGATGACGCCGGGCGAGACGGCGTTTACGCGAATGCCGCTCTTTGCAAATTCCATTGCCAGCGCGCGGGTCACCGCGTTCAGACCGCCCTTCGTCAGAGACGCGAGTGCGGAGGGCAGCCCGGCTATCGGCTGATCGACGAGACTGGTAGTGACGCTGACGATATGGCCGGAACCCTGCTCGAGCATGTGTGCCGCCGCACGCTGGGTGATGTGGAAGAAGCCGCCGACATTAACCCCGAAGTTGTGGTCATAGTCGTCCTGTGTCATCTCGACGAACGGCTTGGCAAGGAAGACGCCGGCATTGTTGACGAGCGAATCGATGCGGCCGAAGCGCGCCAGTGCCTCGCGGACGACACGTTCGGCGGTTTCCGGTTTGGCAATGTCGCCGGCCACGGCAAGAATGCCCGGATCCGCGCTCTCCTTGATCGATCGGGACGTGGCGACGACGCGGTAGTTGCGGTCACGATAGGCGCGAACGAGAGCGGCGCCGATGCCCTGCGATGCGCCGGTGATGATGACGACTTTTTGTTCGGTGCTCATGATGTGATCCTCTTTCGATTGCAGCGGTCATCGTGCTTTTGCGACCGCCCCACGCCCTCGGCGCTGGTGCAACTGATTTAGATCAATCCGAACCTCGGGAGAATTGCCGACTCTTGGACGACACTCATGCGATTGTCGGCATAATCAGTCGAGTATTTCGGCCTCGACCGCTAGCCGCGCGAATTCGGCGCGCAGGCGCGGGGCGGCGAAATCGACAAAAGCCCGCACCTTCGGCACCGACATGCGCCCTTGGGGGGCCAGCAGATGCACCGGCAGCGGCGGGTGTTCGGCATCGGCGAGAACGATGCTCAGACGCCCGTCCCGCACATGTTCGGCGATGTGGTAGGAATAGAGCCTCGTCAGGCCAGTGCCCGCGACAGCGGAGGCCGCCGCCGCCCGAACGGTGTTGACGATGCATCGCGGCGTGAAATGCACGGTACGCGGGATGGACGAGCCCGGAAGCGGCGTGAAGCTCCACGAGTCGAGGCCGAAATTGCTGAACGCGACGATCTGGTGTTTCGCCAGATCGGTCGGCTCCTCGATGCGCGGATGATGGGCCAGGTAGCGCGGAGAGGCGACGACAACGCGCCGGACGTCTCCGCCGAGACGAGTCGAGATGTCCGAGGAATCGGAGAGGTGGCCTATGCGCAGGGCGAGATCGACGCCTTCGTCGACGAGATTGACGAAGCGGTCCAGCATGAGAAGCCGTATCGAGACCGCCGGGTGAAGCTCCAGGAAGTCGTCCATGATCGGACGAAGAAGTTCCTCGCCGACGACGGGCGGAGCCGATACCGTCAGCATGCCGCGCGGAGCGGAGCGCTCGCCTGCGGCCAGCATGTCTGCTTCCTCGAGGTCGACAAGGACGCGGCGGCAGGCGGAGGCATAGCGCTGGCCCGCCTCGCTCAGCCTCAGCGTCCGGGTCGTGCGGTGCAACAGTTCGACACCCACATGGGCCTCGAGAAAGCTGAGCGCCCGGCTGACGGCGGTGGGCGACCGCCTCAGCCGGCGGGCGGCGCCGGCAAGACTGCCTTCGTCGATCGCGGCGACAAAGACTTTCATTGCATCGATGCGATCCATTGTGCCGATCTCCGGGATAGTGGTTGCCAGGCGGTGATTATTCACGCGAAATCGGAAAGGCGCAATTGTGGCTGACGTGGGATGCACGCAGTCCATCGCGCAGGTATCTTGACGCTTGCCGAGCATCCTGTACCTGCAACGACACCCGGAACTGCTGGCGACATGTCGGCATTTTAAGAGATTGGAATCGAAGGTCGGTTTTCCGGAATAAGACCCTGCCCGAGACACCAGTCTGCTTCCTCGGCTCTCTTGGCGGATCGCCTTGGGCTTTGACTGGTGAGGATCGTCAGGAAGGTATCGTCACCCGGAGCCCAGGTGAAGGCGGGAGCGATGTAGCAGCGATCGCTTTCGAGTTCCTGGACCTGCTGGCGACCGACGAGCACGGCCGGATGTGGCCAACGACGATATTCTAAACCCGCGCGATCTAAACCTTGCCCTTTTCGATCAACCTCTCCATCGCGCGAACAGCAATTTCATATCCCTCCGCTCCCATACCGGCGAGGACTGCGGTTGCTCGCATCGACACGTAGGAGCGATGATAGATCGGCTCGCGCCGGTGGATGTTGCTGATGTGGAGCTCGATGATGGGTCCCTGGAACATCTTGAGCGCATCGAGAAGGGCGAGTGATGTGAAGGTGAAGGCGGCTGGATTGATAATGATGCCCGCGGCGCCCTCATCGATCGCTTCATGCACCCACTCGATCAGACGTTCCTCACTGTTCGTCTGCCGGAATTCGACGGGGCGTTCGCCGGCGGCGTCCCGGCACCAGGCCTCGATCTCGGCAAGCGTGGTGTGGCCGTAGATCTCGGGTTCGCGTTTTCCCAGCCGGTTCAGATTTGGGCCGTTGAGGATATAGAGGCGCTCGAGTTCCGTCTTTGTCATATCGGTCATCCCTGGTAGCCCATGAGGCGCGGCAACCACAGCACGAAATCGGGGAAGAAGGTGATGATCATCAGGGACAGGACCATCCAGCCGAGGAACGGCAGGGTGTCACTGATGATGTCGCGGATCGGGGCTCCGGAAATCTTGGTCATGATGAAGAGCAGCAGGCCGTAGGGCGGCGTAACCAGCCCCAGCATGATGTTGACGACCACCATGACCCCGAAATGCACCATGTCGATACCGAGCGCCTGGGCGGTCGGTATGAAGACCGGCACGATGATGAGCAGGATGGCCGTGCCTTCCAGCACGCAGCCGAGCAACAGCAGGACGACGTTGACAAGGATCAGGAAGCCCACCGGCGATAACTGCCAATGGGTGAGAATGGCACGTAGCGTCTCGGGGATGTTTTCGATCGTCACCACATAGTTGAAGACAAGCGCGCCGCCGATCAGCATGCCGATCGAAGCCGTCGTCTTGCTGCTGATCTTCAAGGCATCGTAGAAAGCCGCGCGCGAGATACTGCGATAGAGCACCGCGGAAATGACCAGGGCATAGGCGGCGGCGAGGGCAGCGGCCTCGGTCGGCGTCGCTATACCCGAATAGATGCAGCCGAGCAGCACGACCGGCATCATGAGGGCCGGAAACGCCCGCCAGGTGATCACCGGCACTTGGCGAAGCGGTACGGGCGCTTCCACGGGAAAGTTCTTGCGCCGCGCGGTGATGGCGACCTGGACCATCTGCAAAACTGCCATCAGAAGGCCGGGCACCATGCCGGCGATAAAGAGATAGCCGATCGAGGCATCCGAGACGAGCGCGTAGATCACCATCGGGATTGACGGAGGAAAGATCGGGCCGATGATCGCCGTCACGGCCGTCAGCGCGGCCGCATAGCTCGGCGTATATCGACCTTCGCGTGTCATCATGTTCTGCATCATGCGGCCGCTGCCCGCCGCGTCCGCGATCGCCGATCCGGACATACCCGCAAAGACGATGCTCTGAACGATATTGACCTGCGCCAAACCGCCACGAAATCGGCCGACGAGCAGGTTGCAAAAGGTAAGCAGGCGCTCGGTCATCGAACCGATGTTCATGAACTCGGCGGCGAGCACGAACAGCGGCACAGCCAGGATGATGTAGTTCGAATACATGCCGTTGAGGAACTGCTCCGCCACGGTGCCCATGTCGGCGCCAACCAGGAGGAGATACAGGGTCGAGCCCACGATCATCGAGAGGCCGATCGGAAGTCCCAGAAGCGCGAGCGCGGTGATGACGACGATCGTAATGGAGAATGGACTTGCAAGATTCATACGCCGGAACTCGCCTTGGTTGGATCGAAGGCTTCCGGGGCAGTGCCGAAGATCGCCTGCCAGCCAAGCCAGATATAGCGAACGATCATGGCCACTGCGAAGACAATGTAGATCGAATAGAGGTAGTCGAAACGGATCTTCAGGTAGGCCGTCTTCTCGACTTTCATGAACATGACGTAGTCGATTACGGCGGGCAGCGAGACCCCGAAGGCGACCACAAGCGCGAGTGCGAAGATCAGCGTCATAATGCGACGGGCGCGGTTCGATGCACCCGCCCAGAAGAAGTCGAAGCGAATCTCTTCGCTTTCGCGCACCACGAAGGCCGATCCGAACAAGACGACCCAGATCCACAGAGCGACGCTGACCTCGTGCGTCCAGCCAATGGCAAGGTTGAGAACATAGCGGAAAAGGATCTGCAGCAGGAACACCGCAAACATCCCGAACAGCATGAAGGCCAGGACATTTTCCGCGCGGGCCCGCAGCCACGCGCCCATGACAAGCATTCTCTCAGGCACAGTGTCTCCTCCTCACCTCGCCGAACCGACCGGGCAAGCTGCCCGGTCGCCCCTCGATCGGCGCTCGGCGCCGGCCCATCAGGTCCTTCCTAGAGCGCCGCCACCTTCTCGAGAATACCCTGCGGCCAGGACTTGGCGAGGTCGGAGGCCAGGTATTTTTCCTGGGCGTACTTGCGGAATGCTGCGATGTCCGGCTCGTAGATGTTGAGGCCCGCGCCCTTGAACTCCTCGACGAGCGCCTTCTCCTGAGCCAGATGCTGCTCCTGGCTCCAGGCCATGGCCGCGTCTGCTGCGGCCTGGAACGCCGCCTGCTGCTCCGGAGACATGTCGTTCCAGACCTTGCTGGACACGGTGAGCAGGTCGTAGCCGATCAGATGCGAGGTCAGGACGATCTGTGACATGACCTCGTAGAATTTCATGTTCTTGACGTTGGGAAGCGGGTTGTCCTGGCCGTCGATCGCACCGGTTTGGAGCCCGGTATAAACTTCAGCATAGGCCATTGGCGTCGGGTTGGCGCCGAGTGCGGAACCGAGGAACTGCCAGGCATCGCCGCCCGGCATGCGCAGCTTGATGCCCGCCATGTCCACTGGCGTCGTGATCTTCTTCTCCGGCTTGAGACCCACCTGCCGGGTGCCGAAATAGGTCGGTCCCAGGATACGCACGCCGAGCTGATCTTCGGCCATCTTCTTGAATTCGGTGCCGGTCTCGCTGTCGAAGAAAGCCTTGAGATGCGCGGCATCCCGGAAAAGATAAGCCGAGGTCAGCACCGACCATTCCGGAATCTGGTTCGAAATGTCCTGCGGGGCGATGTTGCCCATTTGCAAGTTGCCGCGCTGGAGGGCGACCAGTTCCGTGCCTTGCTTGAACAGCGTTCCCCCGTAGAAGGGCTCCAGAGTAAAACTGTCCTTGATGCTCTCTTGGAAGGATTTCATCATCTGCGCGCGAATGTCCTGATCCGAAAACACGGCGGAGAACTTGAGCACTGGCTTGTCCTGGGCGAAAGCCGGCAGGGCAAGGGCCGCGGTTGCGGCTACGGATGCGCCGAGAAAGCGGCGGCGGTTCATCTCAAAAGCCATCGTTATTTCCTCCCTATGGTCGACCGGTCAAGCGGCCGGCGATGATCTTGATCGCCCTCCCCTCCCGGAAGCGCGCATTCCCTAATGTACGGAACGGTCCGTTTAGGCGAAACGTCCACCTATCCTCACAATATCCAAAACCATCATATCTTCACTCTCTCATGTCAAACGCCTTTTATCATAGATTTTTGGTTTCATCGGATGTAAATCCGATCTTGGAGGACCCATGAGCGTTCAAGACACCCAGGCCATAGAGACCGCCGGCGACATGGCGTTCCGGTTGATCCGGCAGGATATCATCGCGGGAACGCTTGCGCCGCGCCAGAAACTCAAGCTCGACGATCTGCGCGACCGTTATTGCGTCAGCGTTTCCACCTTGCGCGAAACTCTCTCTCGCCTCGCCTCCGAAAACATGGTCGTCGCCGAGGGGCAACGCGGATTCCAGGTCGCACCTGTATCCGTGAAGGAACTGCGCGACCTCGGCGAGTTGCGTCTGTTGCTCGAAAGCCACGCACTCTCCCTGTCCTTTTGCGTCGGCGATCTGGAATGGGAGGCGCGCGTCGTCGCCGCCCGCCACAAGCTTGCCGCCATCGAGCAGCAGCTTCTTGCGGGGGACATCGATCGAACGCCTGAATGGGTCCGTTACGATTGGGGGTTCCATCAGGCGCTCGCCTCTGCCTGTGGCTCGGCGGTCCTCATGAGCACGCTCGCCACGATCTTCGATCGTTTCCTGCGCTATCATCTCGTCGCCCGCAGCTTTCGTGGAAAACCGGTGGCCGACGATCACCGGCAACTTTTCGAACTTGCCATGAACCGTGACATCGAGGGCGCCCGCAACATGCTGCGCCACCACGTCGAGAGCGGCATCGACCACGTCATCAGCACCGGCCGAATCGGCTGACCTGCCGACCGGAGGCATACAGGGATTTGCTCCCGTCCTCATGCAGGAAGCCTCGGCATGCCGACGGGACGAAGCCCCCTTTTCAACGCCGCGATACGGAAGATCGCGTTGGCCGCACCATAGCCACGATAGCCGCGCCGCTCGACGATTTCGAAGAAGAAACCCTCACCGAAGCCGGGGCTGTAGAGCTGAAAGTACTCTCCCTGTTCGTCGCGGTCGTAGAGGATGTTTTCCGCCTTTAGCCGTTCGGTCAGTGTGGGGTCGAGTCCGAAGCGCGCCTCTGCATCGCCGTAATAGTTCGGCGAGATGGGAGCGCGGCAAATCCGTTCTCGCGCAGAACCCGCGCGGTCACGAAGATATCGTCCGTGGCAAAAGCCAGATGCTGCACGCCGGATCCGAAGTTCTCCGCGATGAAATGACCGGCCAGCGTGCGTCGGTTGTCCGCACCATTCAGCGTGATGCGCAGCGAGCCCGAAGCATTTTCGACCACCTGGCTGTGCACGACGCCGGCCGGATCGATAATGTCGACCATCGGCGTCTTTCCCGCATCGAAAAGCGACGTATAGAACAGCAACCAGGTCAGAAGCTCGTCATAGGCTACGGTCTGCGCAACGTGATCCACTACCAAGAGGCCCGTAGGAGCCAGGGCCTCGCCATCATCTTCCGCGACGAAGTCGTTCTCCCAAACATGGGCCAGATCCGAAATCTCGTCGAGGAGATAAACAAGGCCACCGCCAACGCCGCGGATCGCCGGAATGCTCAACTCTCCCGGCAACACCGGTTGCTCGAACGGCTCGGCACCAAGGGCCAACCCGCGCGCCAGAGTGGCCCGGGCATCATCGACCACGAGGGCCATGGCGTAGGCAGACGTGCCGTGAACGGCCGCGGCAGCCGATGCAAAGCCGACGTCCTCGACATTGATCAGCATGCGAATATCGCCCTGAGCGAAGATCTCAACGCGCTTCGAGCGGTGGCGCGCCGTGCGCCTGAAACCAAGAATGCGCAGGATTCTGGAGAGTTCATCGGCGTCGCCGGTATCTGCCGCAAACTCGATGAAGCCGACGCCCTTGACGTCTGCACGCGCCGGCATGGCGGGCGCATCCAACACGGCCCCATCGGGACGGCGCCGCACGGTGTCCCCCAGATAGACTAGCGACCGGTGTCCGTCAGCCGCGATTGCCTTGGCAGAGCCGCCTCGAAACTGATCGTTGAAGATCTCCAACGAGAAATATCCGTTATAGCCGGTCGCGGCCACCGCAGCGGCGAACTCCGTAACCGCGAGATCACCCTCGCCCGGCATGTTGCGGAAGTGCCGGCTCCAATAGAGCAGGTCCATGTCGATCATCGGCGCATCAGCGAGTTGTACCAAGAAGATCTTGTCACCAGGGATCGCACGGATCGAATTGATATCGACCTTTCTCGCCAGCGAATGGAAGCTGTCCAGGATAATGCCGATGTTTGGATGCTGGGCACGGCGCACGATTTCCCAGGCATCGCGGTGGTCCGAGATATGGCGGCCCCAGGCGAGCGCCTCGTAGCCGACCCGCAGTCCACGTCTGGCCGCACGTTCCCCCAGCGCATGGAAATCGTCAGCGGCACGATCAATACCGCCGAGCGACACCGGCGAAACATTGGAGCAAACGAGGAGAAGATCGGTGCCGAGTTCCTGCATGATGTCGAACTTCCGCTCGGCGCGATCGAAGGTCCGGCTGCGGAAGGGTTCCGGCATACCTTCGAAATCCCGGAAGGGCTGGAAGAGCGAGATCTCCAACCCGTAATCGCGAACCATGCGGCCGACATCGGCCGGACGGCCATCAAAGGCGAGAAAGTCGTTCTCGAAGATTTCCACCCCGTCGAAGCCGGCAGCGGCAATCGCTGCCAGCTTTTCCGGCAGTTCGCCGCTGATCGAGACCGTCGCGATCGAGGTTTTCATGTGGCAGCCTCCGCAGGGCTGGGCCTGGTCAACGTCTGAAAGTGCTGCAGCATCCGCGCCGCATCGGCTTCCCGGCCGGTGAACAACCGGTACGCCCCCACCGCCTGGAGAACCGCCATTCCGCCGCCATCGGTAACGCGGCAGCCGCACCGCCTTGCTTCCGCGAGAAGCTCAGTCTCAAGGGGGAAGTAGACGATTTCCGCAACCCAATGCCTCCGATGGAGCAGGTCGGGATCGATCGGAAGACCGGGATAGTTCGCCATGCCCGTTGGCGTGGCATGGACAAGCCCCGACGCATCCTCCATTTCGGCCCTGATATCGACGCCCACAAGGATTTCCGCGCGGGGAAAGCACTGACGCATCGTTTCGACCAGCAATTCGGCTCGCGCCCTGTCCGGATCGAAGATCGCCAGTCTGCCAGCGCCGAGTCTGAGTATGGCATAAGCCGTCGCGGCCCCCGCGCCACCGGCCCCGAGTTGGACGACGCGGCCAAGGCCAGCGCCCGGCAGCTTCAGCCGGAACGCTTCGGCAAATCCCCACCAGTCCGTGTTGTGACCGTGGCGCCGCCCCTCCTTGAATACGACCGTATTCACCGCCCCGAGCGCCGCTGCATCCTCGGAGAGCTGGTCCAAATAGGCGATGACGGCCTGCTTGCAGGGATGGGTGATGTTGAGGCCGACTAGTTTTTCGCCGGCCGCCCGCGCGAGGATGCCCGGCAGGAGTTCCGCGCCGCCACCAAGCAACGCGAGATCGACAAGGTCGTAGCGATAGTCCAACCCCTGGCGGCGGCCTTCCGCCATGTGCATGGCAGGCGTCAATGACGCCTGGATCGATGAGCCGACCAATGCGGCACGAATGGGCTTGTTCGACGGTTCCATCCCAACTCCGTCGGCGCGTCGAAAAAAGTGGTTCTCCTCCCCTCTTTCGGCGGCCTTCCTTGTCCTTCATGATGACATTATTGTACTAACTAGTTAGTGTCAAATGACAGAGATTGAATCCGGGAGCAGACCCGCTTATCAACGTCCCGAGAGCATCGCACGGCGTCCGGGCCATCGGATCTGGGCCGGCAGCTTCTGGGCGGGGAGAGATGGACAAAAGGCAACAGACTGTACGGAAGAACGATCCGGAAAAGACGCGGGAGGACATCCTCGCCGTCGCAACGGAAGAGTTCGCCACCCATGGTCTGTCCGGAGCCCGCGTCGATGCGATCGCCGAACGCACCCGCACCTCCAAGCGGATGATCTACTACTATTTCGGCAGCAAGGAAGACCTCTATCTCGCGGTGCTCGAGAAGGCGTATCGCAAGATCCGCTCTCTGGAAGCCGATCTCGAGCTTGCGGACATGCCGCCGGTGGATGCCCTGCGCACCCTGATCGCCAGCACTTTCGACCACGACGAGAACAATCCGGATTTCGTCCGGCTTGTCAGTATCGAGAATATTCACCGGGCCACCCACATGCGCCGATCGTCCGAGATCAAGGACCTCAATGTCTCGATCATCCGCACGCTCGCCAATATTCTGGAGCGAGGCCGTGCCGACGGCAGCTTCAACCGCGATATCGACCCGATCGACCTGCACATGCTGATCAGCGCCTTCTGTTTCTTTCGCGTGTCGAACGCCTATACCTTCGGCACAATCTTCCGCCGCGACCTCTCGGAACCCGCCACCTACGCGCGGCACAGAGCTATGATAGCGGATGCCGTGATCAGCTATCTGCAGGCTTAGCGGACGGAACCGTCGGCCTTTCCCGTGCCTTCTGCGTTCGGAACACCACCAAAGCGGCACCAAGAAATTCATCGCCAAATTCTTGGCCAGCAACGACACCTCGACCTCGACCTGGCAAAATCGATCTGTCAAGTTCACGGCAAACGTTCTCAAAACGCTGCGAGAACATAAATTGCTCGGCGCACGCTATGGTGGGGAATGCGTCCGATCGCACCAGCCGCCTTTCACAGGAGGCGGGCAACGAATCACCATAGGATCTAGATCTCCCCAACGAGCTAGTTCAAATGTGCAGTTTGATGTTGCTATCCGCTCTGCGGGAGCGCACGATTGACACTTCAGTAGCAAAATGTCACGGGCGTTACTGCTAGAGGGCTAATTACCCTGGCCCCAACCAAAGGAGGACACACCATGTCTTCCAGATCCTCAAAAGATCTCCTATCGCTGTCCGAACTGGAAACGATTGCGTCTGTTCTCGGCAGCTCTGGATATAGCGCCGCTGTTCTCGTCCGGGATCCGCAGCTGTTCAATGCTGCCGCACTTCTGGTCAACAAGCTGTTCGCCGCAGGTGTGACCTCGCCTCACGAGCTTTCCAGGCAGTTGGATCGGCAATTTGGCAAGGCGAGCCAAAATATGCTGCTGTATTCATCGCCACATGCGCGTTTTGCAATTCAAGGCCTGCCCAATCTCTCGCCGAACCTCAGAATGCCGGTCTCGTGATGGCGGGGGATGATTGCGCCTCTCTATCCCAGACATAGTCTTTCAGTTTCGCAGTGCGGCAGGTGTCGCAGTCAGCGGATGGAGGCCCGGGAACCCCACACACGGAGAGGCAATCCGGGCCCTCCTTTTTCTGGAGCGTGGAACAGGGTAGCAGCAATTCGGGCTATGCTTATCCAATCAACGAACGGGAGGGGAACAAGTGGCAAAGGGTCAGGTTAGGAGCAACAAGGAAGCTCGCAAACCGAAGAAGGACAAAGGCGCAGAGAAAGCGCCTCCCCCAATCCTTGGGGCACATAAGAGTAGCAATGAGGGCAACAAGAAGAAGTGACCGGCAATCGGGTGCCGGATCACCGCGGGGTCAGCGTTGCGAGCTTGGAATACGAGTGCGAGGCTTGGGAGCCGTCATATTGCCTTCGCCGCTGAACGATTTATCGCGCACGGCGTTGAGACGGTACTGAAGGAGGTGCTTCCAATGGTCTTCAAGCCCCCAACATTCCACGGTGATGAGCCCGCTATCGAACCGAAGGGCGCCAACTCCAATGCAAGCCTGGAGGAGCGTGTTGCCGCTGTACTAGCGGTAGCAGGAAACATCGACGCCAGCGATATCGAGGTCACGGTTACCCGAGAAGAGACGATTGTTTTAAGTGGCACTGTCCCGACCGCGGCGGAACGAGAAGCAGTGTTCGCAACCGTTGCGAATCTTCCCTGGATTAAAAGGTTCGACTGCCGTATCCGGAGCAAGGGTTGAGAGATCATGGAATCTTCCCGCCGGTCGTCTTGGCTTCCCTCGTGCACTTTTGCGCAGGGGCGTCGGTTGTCGATTGGCCTTCTGCCACTTGATGGACTCGTCACGCGGCAATGCATTGTATCCGAGGCTTTCCAACAACAGCGTGCCGGCTTCGTTTATCTGTTCCCGAGCCACCTGTAACGGTTCACCTTGGAATCCCTCACCCTACCCATGAAGCCATAGTTCACGTGCTTCTCCGCTTTTTTGCCCGTTGCTGTAGTGCACCAGCAGCCGATACATCGCGCGGGCAAAGGCATAGCGGAGATGCCGTTGGCCTCGTCACTGAATCGGCAATGCCACCAAACTACGCCCAGTTCCCGGTCTCGATCACATGAACATCGTTCTGGAGCCTGCCGATCCGCAGGGGTACCGGACAACGACTTCGTGACCTCGTGGCCGGCAAGCCAACCAAAGTGAAGATGCTGCAGGTATCGCGATCTACCAGTTGGTAATCGAGCCGTCCGTGCGGCGAAGATGCGGCGGCTCGGAATATTCGAACGGCATCTTTTGCAGTTCCGCCTCGTTGACTTCGATCCCCAGTCCGGGCTTGTCTGGCACGACGTAAAAGGCTCCGTCCATCTCGATCTGCCCCGGAAAGAGCGTATGATTGTCAAAGCCCCAATGCTGCTCGGCTGGGCTCTGACGGCATTCCAGCCAAGCGAAATTGGCCACGACAGCTCCAAGATGCACGGAAGCCGCAGTGCAGATCGGTCCGAGCGGATTGTGGGGCATCAGGTCGACATAGTGTGCTTCGCACCAGCCCGCGACCTTCATCGCCTCGGTAAAACCACCGACATTGCAGATGTCGATCCGGCAGAACTGCATGATGTCGCGCTCGACATAGGGAAGGAACTGCCACTTGGACGAGAACTCCTCGCCGATCGCGAACGGGACGTCCGTCATCCTGCGCAAGGACTCATAGGCTGATGGCGTCTCGTCGCGGATCGCCTCTTCGATAAAGTCGATCGTCCCTTGCGGCATCTTCTGGCAGAACGACGCTGCCTCCGCGACACTCAGCCGATGATGATATTCCACGCCAAGCGTCATCGAATGACCGACTTCCACCCGCGCGCGGGCTACCCACTCGGCGGTGACAGCGATGGATTCACGCGGCTCGAACCGGTCGGTGTTTTCCTGGCCGGCGGCAATGAAGCGGACGCAATTCCATCCTGCCTCCTTCAGCATGATCGTCTGCTCGACCATCGCTTCGCCCGGTTCGGCCGAGGTCGTGGCAAAAGCTGGCACCAGATCGCGCTGTTTTCCGCCCAACAATTGATAGACCGGCACGCCGAGCGCCTTGCCCTTAATATCGTGGAAGGCGATGTCTAGCGCCGAGATCGCCGCTGCCAGCACGCGCCCCCCCTCGAAATACTGGCTGCGGTACATCTCCTGCCACAAGGCGCCACAGCGCATCGGATCCTTGCCCAGCAGGAACTGGGTGTAGTGGTCGATTGCCCCGGCGACGGCCTTCTCGCGATAGGAGAGACCTGATTCTCCCCAACCGTAGATGCCGCTGTCGGTTTCGACCTTTACGACCAATTGGTTCCTTACGCCGACTTTGGCGATGTATGGCTTGATGGCAGTGATTTTCATATGGATGTCCAGAACAAGATGTCGCGGGGGCTATCGGAAAAGATCAGGCAGCCACGTCGAGAGAGAGGGAAACAGGATCAGCAGGAGGATAATGACTATCTCGGCGATGATGAACGGAAACAGTTCGCGCACGAGCGGCGTCAAACGGATATTGCCGATTTTCATCAGGATGAAGAGCACGACCCCGACCGGCGGCGTTATCAGGCCCATCGCGAGCGAGAGAATGATCACCATCGCCGCCTGGATGGGATCGATGCCGAGTTGGATCACCGTGGGCATGACGAGCGGCACGAAGATGAGCAGCGCCGCGCCGATGTCGAGGAACAGGCCCAGGATCAGCATGAGGATCATCACCCCCACAAGAAACAGCATGGGGTTGCCCTGGAAATACGGCGCGGCAGCCGTCACCATGGCGCCGATGCCCAGCAGGTTGAGAGCGTAGGACAGAATAGACGCGGCAGCGACAAGCAGATAGATGGTCGCGCTCGCCCTCGCCGACACGATCAATGCGCCCCAAAGATCGGCAAGGTTTATGCTCCGGAATAGGAAAAGCCCGAGCAACGTTGCGGCAAAGACGGCGATACCTCCACCTTCGGTAGCGGTGAACGCTCCCGTGACCATGCCGCCGACAATGATGAACGGCAGCAACATAACTGCCGTGCCTTCGAGGAGGAGCTTCGGGAGCTCTTCCCGCTTCACCGTGACGATGGAGGTCGGCAGTCCGCTGCGGATCGACTTCAATAGGATTACTACTGCGCAGGCAAGGCCGAACAGGACGCCGGGAACCACGCCGGCGACGAACAGGTCGACAACCGACAAACCGGTTACCGCAGCCATGATGATTGCGAGACCCGAAGGCGGAATGATGGGTCCGATAATCGACGACGCGGCCGTCACGGCGGCCGAATACTCCTTGGTGTAGCCTTCCTTCGGCATGACAGTCATGAAGAAGCGCCCGAGCGCGCTGGCATCGGCAACCGCAGAGCCGGATATGCCCGCAAAAAGCACGGAGGTGCCGACATTGGTGTAGGCGGTCCCGCCCGGCAGACGTCCGGTGAAGATCGAGGAAAGGTAGATCAGCCGCGTGGTGATGCCGCTGCGATTCATGATTTCCGCTGCCAGGATATAGAACGGCATCGCCAGGAAGACGAAGCTGTCCACGCCGGAAAAAAAGCGGGTGACGATGACCTGGAGGGGGATTCCGGCCAACCATACGCCGAGCGTGCCGCCGAGACCGAGCGCCATTGCGATTGGCACGCCGCCGAGCAAAAGCGCCATGGAAAGAAGAGCAACCCAAAACATATCAAATAACGCCGCAAATGGGAGTGACGGACCTATTCATGGTTTTCGGCCTCGAAACCGGAAACCCAGCAGAGCATAATCTGGATAATGATCAGCACGGACCCCACTGGAATCGCCATGTACGGGATGATCATCGGCATGCCGGAGGCCGCCGCATGCTGGGCGAGGTTTCGTATGGCCGATGCCCAGCCATAGTAGGCAAGGAGCACAAAGAACACGCCACCTATTCCGTAGAGCGCACTGCGTACAAGTTGGCGGTGTTTCGGCGCCACGAGATCCTGCAGGCCTTCCACTGCCATATGCTCAGCCCGGTAGACGGCGGTCACGCTGCCAAGCATCATTAACCACATCATGATGTAGCGCATCGTTTCCTCGCCCCAGCTCAACGAGGTGCCGATCAGGTAACGGCCACCAACCTGCGTGAAGTTGATCAGGCATACGACCAGCAGAATGGCCGCGGCCAAGATTTCGCATACCCGCGCAAGGGCACGTGATACGTTCCGTAGTGTCATGTTGTGCTCCGGCGCTCGCATGGGGTGCCGGAAGAGGTCCGGCACTTCTGCTTTCGAAGATCAGTTGGATGGCCCGTAGAGCTTCGTTTCGGCCGCGCCGACGGAAGTCTCCATCTCCTGCAACAGATCTTCACCGACCTGCTCGGAGATGTACTTACGGACAGGCTGATAGACGGCGTCCTTGAAGGCCTGTTTTTCCTCGGGCGTTGAGGTGTGCACCTGCACCCCTTTCTCTTCGGCGATCTTTTTCGCGTAGATCCAATCGCCTTCTGTCTTTTGCACGTTTTCGACTGCTGCCATCACGCGAGCACCCTCCTGGACGATCGCCTTGTGGGCTGGCGGCAGGGCGTCGAACCAGGTCTTGCTGGCCACGACGATATGAAGGCCGAGCACATGTTCGTTGAGTGTGAGATGTTTGGCCACATCCGCCGCACCACCTGCATAGAGCACTGGCGGCGGGTTCTCGAGCCCGTCGACCACGCCTTGCTGAAGCGCCATCACGGCCTCGGAGCCAGCGATGGGGGTCGGATTGGCGCCGAGCGCCTTGACCATCTCCATGTAGACGGGGCTTTCCATGGTCCTGATCTTCATCCCCTGCATGTCGGCCGGCGTCTTGATGGGGCGAACGTTGTTGACGAAGGACCGGAAGCCATTTTGCGAGAACGCCAGAGCCTTGATGCCCGTCTTCTCTTCGATATCCCCCAGCATCCACTGACCGAATTCGCCATTCATCACCTCCCAGGCAACAGGCGCGGAACGGAAGAGGTAGGGCAGCGACCAGACCTGGACGGGCTTGTAGAATCCGGCGAAGGCTCCATCGGAGGGCAGCGTCATTTCCAATGTACCGGCCTGAACCATTTCCGTCGTATCACGCACGGAACCCATCTGGTTACCGGGGAACAGGCGCACGGTGAGCTCGCCGTTGCTCTTGTTCTCCACGTAGTCCTTAAAGGCCTTCGCCGCATTGTATTCAGGATTGTCGCCCTCGAACATTTCGAAGGCGAATTTGATCTCGGCCGCCGCGACCGGCGAAACGCCGACCATCAAGGCAGCGCCGAGCATGAGGGCGCCATAGACTCGCGATGTTAGTGCAGGCATTCGCATCTCCTCCCAGATTTTGCGTTATTTTGCACATAAAATCTTCGATATTGTACAAAGTCAACCCATATTGCTGTATGATTTTTCATCCGGTACATAGGTGGAGACATTCGAGGAAGGCCGCCACAAATGCTGAACAAGACCCGAGAGCTACAGGAAGCCGTGTCCCCGACAGCCGAAGTGGAGTCGTTCCAACCGCTGCACGAGCGCATGCGGGATGACATAATCAACGGCGCCCTTCCGGAAGGGTCATGGCTGAAAACCCATGACCTCGGCCGACGCTATGGCGTGAGCACCAACCCGATTCGCGAAGCACTTCACCAACTCAGCGGCGAAGGCTTCGTAGTCATCCACCGCAATCGGGGCGCCAGGGTACGCACCCTGGACGAGGATTTCGTTCGCAACATTTTCGACATCCGCGCCCTCATAGAGCCCTATCTCGTCAGGCTTTTCGTCGAACAGGCGAGCGAGAGCGATCTGCGGGCAATGGAAGAGGTCCAATTGCAGATTGAGATGAAACCGGAGGACCAGATCGAACTGGATCGGCTGGACGAAGCCTTCCACGGCATCATGTATGACCGCCACTTCAATCAGGAGGCACTGGCAATCAGGCAACGCCACGGCGAAGTCGTGCGGGGGTTGGCGCGCCGTTATCCGGTAAGTCCCGCACGGCGCATCGCCATGATCGAGGAGCACCGAGCGATCATGGAGGCCGTGGCTCGCCATGATGTGGAGGGCACCCAGCAGATCGTTGAGAAACATGCGCGGGCTGCCGAACGCAACCTCATCCAGCGCATGCGCCAGGCGCAGTTGTAGGCCTCACCTCACTCGGGTCAGAGAGCCAATCCGCTTCTCCGGTCGAACACATGCACTTGTTCCGCGGCTATCGCCGCTTCGAAGAGAGCGCCGTGGCGTACAGGAAAGCCGCCATCGACAATGGCCGTTACCTGTTCCCCAGCCAGACTGAAGACGACATGGGTCTGAGCACCTGTCGGCTCGACCACGAGCGTCTGCCCATTCACGACCGTGTCGCCGGGAGCACCCGCCAAGAGATGCTCCGGTCGAATACCCAGCTTGACCTCCTGTCCGCGCTTGACCTTGCGGGCAGGTCCAAGCCGGATGGTCGTGCCATCGACGAGACGCGCGGCCGGCTGGTCCTCGTCGCCATCAACGGCGGCGTCGAGGAAATTCATCGCCGGCGATCCGATGAACCCCGCGACGAACAGATTGGCTGGCGCCCGGTAAAGCTCTAGCGGTGTCCCCACCTGCTCGATCCTGCCGCCATTGAGAACTACAATCCGGTCGGCCAGGGTCATCGCTTCGATTTGGTCGTGGGTCACGTAGACGGAAGTGGTGCCGACCTTCTGGTGCAGCGTCTTGATTTCGGTCCGCATCTGCACCCGGAGCTTGGCATCGAGGTTGGAGAGGGGCTCGTCGAACAGGAATACGGCGGGGTCGCGGACAATGGCACGCCCCATTGCAACACGCTGGCGCTGGCCACCGGACAATTGGCTCGGCTTTCGATCGAGAAGGTCTCCCAAGGCCAGCATTCGTGCGGCCTCGTTGACGCGTCTTTCGATTTCTGGTTTGGCGACACCGGAAAGCATCAGGTTAAAACCCATGTTTTGCGCGACGGTCATATGCGGGTAGAGCGCGTAGGACTGAAAGACCATGGCGATGTTACGCTCGCGCGGGGTCAATGCGTTGACGACCGTGCCGCCGATCAGGACTTCGCCATCGCTGATCTCCTCCAGCCCGGCAATCATCCGCAGAAGCGTCGACTTGCCGCAACCGGAAGGCCCCACCAGAGCAATGAATTCACCATCCTCGACAGATAGCGAAACACCGTGGATAACCTCCAGCGCCCCGTACGCCTTGCGGATTTCATTCAATTCGACAGATGCCATCATACTCTCCGTATCAGGACTTGACCGCGCCGGCTGTCAGGCCTGCGATGATGTGTTTCTGCGCCAGGAAAAAGACGATTACCGTCGGGAGAATCGTCAATGTGATGAACGCAAGGACCAACTGCCATTCCGTCCCGAACTCGCCGCGATAGACCATGATGCCCAGGGGCCACGGGTACTTCGTTTCCGTGTTCAGCATGATCAGCGGCAGGATGTAGCTGTTCCAGCTATTGACGAAAGTGACGATGCTGACGGTCGCGACGATCGGCCGGGACAACGGCAGCGAAACATACCAGAAGAACCGGATGTAGCCGCAGCCGTCGACGAAGGCCGCCTGGAACAGCTCATCCGGCAGATTGCGAAAGTAGTTGCGAAACAACAGGATGCTCATCCCAAGCCCGAATGCGACCTGAGGCAGGATGACCCCCCAATAAGAGTCGAGAAGTCCGAGATCTCGGATGCGGATAAAAAGCGGCAGGATGGCGGTCGCCACCGGGAACATCAGGCCGACGAGGAAGTAGTTCATCAGTTGACCTGATCCGAAAAACTTCACATGCGCGAATGTGAAGGCCGCCATGGCCGAGACGACGACGGTGAGAAACACGGTCATCACGGCGATGAACAGCGAATTCGTCATTTGCCGCCAATAGCGCTCGCCGAACAGGATGTCTGTATAGTTCGACCAGATCCATCCCGACGGCAGCCCGAATGGATTGATGCGCAAATCGCCGAGAGACTTGAATCCCCCGAGCGCAGTCGTCAGCAGCGGCACCAGCACCAGAGCCGCGACGAGCGACAGCGAGACGTAGAGGTAAACGCGCGTTCCCGCCGTCATTCTAACTTCAGTTGTCGTGTCAGTCATGGCGCATGAAGATCCGTTTGTAGCCGAAGGCCAGCGTGATGCAGATGACGAAAAGGACAACCCCCACGGCACTGCCAAGGCCGACCTGCATTCGCGTCACTCCGTACGTGTAAAGGAAGGTGACCATAGTCTGTGTTGCATTGGAAGGCCCGCCTCCGGTAAGCGGCATGATGAGGTCGAAGAGCTGCAAAGACCCGATGATGGCAAAGAATACCGACAACCGCACCGTCGACCCGAGAAGCGGCAGCGTCACATATCGGAACTTTTGCCAGCCCGTCGCCCCGTCGATCTCCGCCGCTTCGAGAACGCTCCTGTCGACGGCCTGCAGGCCGGCAATGAACAGCATCATGTGGAAGCCGAAGTACTTCCAGACGACCACGGCAAGAACGGCGTATATGGCCAAATCGCGGTCGGCGAGCACATAGGGGGTCGCCACACCGAAGAAGCCGGCGATCGCAGCGAAGAGACCATAGTCGCCGTCGTAGACGAACCGCCAGATCAGACCCGCAGCCACGTCCGCGAGCACGTAAGGCAAGAAGAATATCAACCGAAAGGCCACCACTCCCGCGATCTTGTGAGCCAGCATCATCGCGAGCCAGATCGCCAGAGGGATCTGCAGAAGCAGCGAAACAACAATGATCAGTCCGTTGTTGATCAGTGCCTGGGAAAACGCCGCGTTGTTGAAGAGCACCGTGAAATTGCGGAGACCGACGAACTCCGTCGGCGGACCGTAACCGTTCCACCGGAACAGACTGTACCAGGCCGCTTCACCCATCGGCAGGATGACGAAAAGCGTGAAGAGCAGAAGTGCCGGCGGCAGAAACAGCACAAGCACCGGAAGTCGCCCGCGCGCGGTCGGGCTCTTGTATCGGACATGGACTTTTGACGCGACCGGTCGAGCCACTGCCATGGCAATCGAATCTGTCATGCCTCGCTTTCCTCCCTGCACGTAGGCCATATGAATATGCCGCCGGCGCACGGCCGGCGGCGTCTCGTGAAGGGTCTACTCTAGCTCGCGGGCGTCCTGGATCATCTGTGCGCCCTCCTCCGACGACATCTGACCAGCCAATATTTCGACGGAAACATCGTTGACCACGCGTCCAACTGACGGTCCGAGATCCTGATCGAAGAAGTTCTGGTGCCAGGTAGAAGCCGCCAGTTGTTCGGCTGCCTGACGCATCAGGTCGTTCTTCAAGCCATCCTCTGCGCCGACGGCAGCTGGAATGATCATGCCGGCCGCGGCCATCTTGCGCTCTTGCTCCGGACTGGTCAGGAACCGCAGGAATTCGACGGCGGCGGGCGACGCATTCTTGGTCACGGCCCAGCCGTTCAGACCGCCCAGCGTATCCGTGACAAGACCCGCTCCGCCTTCGACGACAGGGAATGGGAACCGCCCGATATTCTCCGGCGCAAGGCCTTTGCCGTCGCCGGCATTGTTGCGCTGGTTTGCCTCGGTGTGCTCGAAACCCAGCAAGATCGCGGCCTTCCCGTCGCCGAACACCCCGAGGGTCTGCGGCCAGGTCGCGCCAAGGTAGCCGCCCTGGAAGGGCTCCAGTTTGCCGAGTTCCGCCAGTTGCTCACCTGCCTTGACGATCGCCGGATCCAGGAAACCCTCGCCCTCGTTGTTCTTGGCCTTGTCGAAAACCTCTTGTCCAGCGTTCCGCATCACCAGGTAGCTCCAGTAGAAGTGCAGCGGCCACTTGTCACCGCCGCCGCCGGCAATCGGCGTGATGCCCGCATCCTTGAGGGTCTTCACGGCCTGGAGAAAATCATTCCAGGTCGTGATGTCTTCGGCTTTGACGCCGGCCTTCTGGAACAATTCCTTGTTGTAGAAGAAGCTGATCGTGCCCATGCGATATGGCACTGCATAGACCTTGCCGTCATAGGTCAACCCGGCGAGAGCCGCGGGCTTGTAGGCCTTGGCCCAGGCTCCATCGTCGGCATTCATCGCCTCCGTCAAATCCATCAGGGCACCTGTCTGGGACTGCTGCCTCAGGACACCGCCGCCCCAGCTGTAAAAGAAATCGGGCGCAGCATCGGATTGCAGGAGGGTCGGAAGCTTGGCCTTGAAGGCCTCATTTTCGAGGAACTGCAACTGTACATCGACATCCGGATGGTCGGCTTCATAGGCTGTGGCGATTTCCTCCCAGACCTGGATATAGGCCGGGACAGTCTCGACATGCATCCACTTCACGACCGTCTGGGCGTAGGCGAAACCGGAGCCACTCGCAAACACAATGGCCGTGGCAGCGGCAAGACGTACAAAACGATCGGCGTCGAACACCGTCTTCCGATGATGCTGCGTCATCCTTTTCTCCTCCCAAGGTGCGCATTTTTTCCTCAACGCGTACAAAATCAGGCCAAGCTTGATCGCTGTCAACTCAAAAAACGAGGTTAATTGCGAGAAATGGATTGACACGAACTGGGTTATGCCGGCTATTTTTGTCCGGAACCCGATATAATTGCGAGCAGTCATCCCCTAATGAAAACCGCCGACCCGGAACTGATGCGTGCGATCAATCGCTTCACCGTGTTGGACACCATCCGACGCTACGGACCGATTTCAAGGGTGGAAATCAGCGAGCGGTCAGAGTTGTCAACAACAACCGTTTCGGCAATCACCGCGTCCCTGCTGGATGACGGCCTGATCCTGACCCGACACGAAGGCGACATCCGCAATCCCGCTTCGCGAGGTCGGCCCCGGGTGATGCTCGAGCTCAATCCGGAGGCGGCGCGAGTCGTTGGAGCAAAAATCGCCGCCAACCACATGGTCTTCGTCGTCACGAACTTTTGTGGCGAAGTCATCTCGCATCTCGCCTTGCCGATCCGGGTCAATCGCCAGCCGATCGGCGTGATTGCCGACCTGATCGAAGACGGGATCAGGCGCTGCGTCATCGACGCGGGCCTGAGCCTCGATGACATAGGATCTGTCTGCATTGGTTTTCCGGGAGTCGTCGAACATCGAACGGGTCTGGTCCGCTCGAGCCCGATTTTGAGCGAACCGGATATCGACTTCGCGCGCGAGATGACCGACCGACTGAATGTGGCGACGATCGTCGAAAGCGACGCGCACGCCATCACGCTTGCCCATCACTGGTTCGGCAAGGGGCGCGACCTCGATGACATGGTGCTGGTCTCCCTCGAGCAGACGCTCGGATTGGGCGTGCTCCATGGCGGGCAGCTTTTCCGCGGCGCAGGCGGCCTCAGCCACAATCTCGGCGACCTGATGATGGGGAGTGGCCTCGCAGAGACCGTCCGGCTCTCCGCTCTCGCCGGCGAAACGGCGATACTGGGGGAACAGGCGCAGCACGGGAGATTCGCGGAAGCCATCCGGCTCGGTAGGGGCATGACGCTTGCACAGGCGCTTATCGCTGCCGAAGACAACACGCTAATCCTGGCGGCGACACGAGCGGGGGAAGCCATAGGTATCGCCGTCGCCAACATCGTCACGCTCTTCGGCCCGCCACGCGTGGTCATCGTCGGATCGAGCTTGTCGCTGGGAGATCTCTTTCTCAATGCGTTGGCCGATGCCTACCGGCGCGCAATCCCCACCTCGATCCGGGAGGTCGCCGAACTCGTATTCGACGGCTCGCCGGACGAGGTGTGGGCGCAGGGTGCAGCGGTCGTTGCTCTGTGCGAACTCTACGAGTCGCCCTGGGGGACCACGGGACCGGCGCCGGCACCGCAGCAGTCGACGAGAACTTAGTGGGTCAAGGAAGCAACCTGGGAGGGTTCATGGATAGGGTCGGAATAGGAATCATAGGCTGCGGAAACATTTCGTCTGCGTATCTCAAAGCGATGGCATCGTTTCCGATCCTCGACATTCGAGGGGTGGCGGACCTCAATCACGATCTTGCCAAGCAGCGTGCGGCCGAATTCGGCATTGAGGCTCGATCCGTCGAGGAACTGCTGCGCGATCCTGCGATCGAGATCATCGTAAACCTGACCGTACCGAAGGCGCATGTCGCTGTCGCGATGCAGGCACTAGAAGCAGGCAAGAATACCTATTCGGAAAAACCCCTCGGCATCAACTTCAGGGAGGCAAGCGAACTGAGCGAAGCCGCCAAGGCAAAGGGACTACGCATCGGCGCCGCACCCGATACATTTTTCGGAGGATCGCATCAGACGGCCCGCGCGCTCGTTGATTCCGGTGTTCTCGGCACACCGGTGGGAGGGACCGCTACCTTCATGTGCCCGGGCCACGAACGCTGGCATCCCAATCCCGACTTCTACTATGAAACCGGTGGCGGGCCGATGCTCGACATGGGTCCCTATTACATCACCGACCTCGTCAACCTTCTCGGCCCGGTTTCACAGGTGGCCGGGTTCGCCATCGCGCCACGCAAGGAGCGCCTCATCACCAGCCAGCCTCGCAACGGCGAGCGTATTCCGGTGCACGTACCAACCCATATCGTCGGGGTCATGGCCTTCGAGAATGGCGCCGTCGTCCAGATCGGCATGAGCTTCGACGTCGCAGGCCACAAGCACGTGCCGTTGGAGGTGTACGGCACCGAAGGCACGCTCATCGTGCCGGATCCCAACCATTTCGGCGGACAGGTCGAGTTCCTGAAAAAGGGGGGCGCCTTCGAGCCTCAGGGGACGTCTGCTCCCTATGCCGACGGAAACTACCGTTCGATTGGTGTCGCGGACATGGCTCACGCGATCCGCTCGAACCGGCCGCACCGCGCCAACGGCGACCTCGCCCTCCACGTGCTGGAGGTGATGGAAGCGTTCGAACGCGCTGCCGCGAGCGGCACGACAATCAATATCAACACAAAAACAGAACGTCCGGCGCCATTGTCGGAATCGCTGCGCGACGGCCGGCTGGCCCGCTGACACTGGGAGGAATGACATGCGTGAAGCACTGATCGTCTGGGGCGGCTGGAGCGGCCACGAACCCGAGCAATGCGCTCTCATTATCCGCGACCTGCTTCAGGAAGACGGCTTCAAGGTTTATCTGGAACGCAGTACCGAGGCCTTCGCAGACCCTTCGATCCACGACCTCTCGCTGATCGTCCCGATCATGACGATGTCCAAGATCGAAAAGGAAGAAGCGAAGAATCTTGCAGCGGCGGTCGAAAACGGCGTCGGCTTGGCCGGCTATCACGGCGGCGCCGGAGACGCCTTCCGCGAATGCGTCGAATACCAGTTCATCGTCGGCGGCCAATGGGTTGCCCATCCCGGCAACATCATCGACTACACCGTCCATATCACCCGGCCCGACGACCCGCTGATGGAGGGAATAACCGACTTCCCCTACAGGTCCGAGCAATATTACATGCACGTCGATCCCTCGAACGAAGTGCTCGCGACGACGACCTTCAACGGCGATCATGCCTGGTGGATCGACGGCGTCGTGATGCCCGTTGTCTGGAAGCGCCGGTATGGCAAGGGCCGCGTGTTCTATTCCTCGCTGGGACACGTCGCCCAGGAGTTCGACGTCCCGCAAATGCGCACGATCTTCCGGCGCGGCGCAAACTGGGCCGCAAGATAGCGGCGATGGAGTGAGCGGCCTCGCTCTGTCGCGGCCCTCACCTCAAACTCTGCTGCGCTGAGGCTTTCCGTCCCCTGCGCCCGGCACGCCTCCCTGCTCCTTGACCATCCACGCCGGGACATGTACTCGTCGAGATTGCCGCGGCAGGTAAACTTCATGGACAGTGGCGTTCGGCATGGCGACATGCCAAACCCGAAAGTACTTGGCGTCAAAGGCGCAGTGCGCGTTCTCGCCGTCGTCGAAGGCGTGATGGATTTCTCCGTGGACGATCGTGTTAGGTTTATGCTCGCGGAAGTTACGCCGAGCGATTTGCTATTCCGGCAACCTCCCTCGTGTCAGGATCCCCGATTTCATCGATGACCGAACGGCAGCGTCGATCATGATGCAGGGTTTGACCGCAAGCCACTTCGCGATGGACTTCTACCGTGTTCACGGCGCCGGCGGTGCGTGATTGTCGGAAGCGGCCGACTTCATCGTTGTCGGCGGCGAGGATAAAGCAAGCGCAACCGCATTTTGGACCCGGGCGAACACAGCACACCGTCGTCCAGACGTACCTTGTTTTTTACGAAATTTAACTCGTCAATTTCGCAGGCGCTGGTACTTTAGCGAAGCTTCATGTGTATTCGGGGCGGCTCCAGCCGATATTCAGATGTCCTATGATCTTTCAGTCAATGGCAAAAGCTATGCCGTCGATGTGGACGGCGACATTCCGCTTCTATGGGCACTGCGTGACACCATAGGGCTCACTGGAACGAAATTCGGATGCGGCATCGCCATGTGCGGCGCGTGCACCGTGCATGTCGATGGCTTGCCGGTGAGGTCGTGTGTGATGCCGGTTGCGGACGCCGTCTCCAAGTCTATCACCACCATCGAGGCCGTCGGCGAGACCACCGAGGGCGCCCGAATCCAGAAGGCCTGGCTCGACCTCGATGTCGTGCAGTGCGGCTATTGTCAGTCCGGACAGATCATGTCCGCGGTCGCGCTGCTTGGCGCCAATCCTTCGCCGAGCGATGACGATATCGATGCCGTGATGGCCGGAAACATCTGTCGCTGCGGCACCTATCCACGCATTCGCGCCGCCATCAAGCTGGCTGCACGGGGGTGATGCGATGTCTATATTCGACAGAACCAACCTCGCTCTCTCGCGCCGGAATTTGTTGATCGGCGCATCGCTGACGGCGGCAGGTCTGGTCATCGGCCTGCGACCTTCGCGGTCATCCGCTGCCTCGGAGCCATTCGCGCCGGACGCCTTCATCCGCATTCCCGCGGAGGGCAAGATCGTCTTCGTCATGGCATCCGTCGAGATGGGGCAGGGCATTTACACGGCGGTCGCCATGCTGCTCGCCGAAGAGCTGGAAGTGACCCTGGACCAGGTAACCCTTGAGCACGCGCCCGCCGATCCAGCGCGCTACGCGAACCCTTTGCTTGGCGACCAGATCACCGGCGGCTCGCTCGCCATCCGAGGCGTTTACGAACAGATGCGCAAGGCGGGCGCCGCCGCCCGCATCATGCTGGTGAATGCTGCGGCGCGCAGTTGGGGCGTGGCGCCGGACACGTGCAAGGCCGAGGCCGGCCACGTCATCCATGCCGCAAGCGGTCGAAAGGTCGCCTATGGCGGCCTGATCGAGGCGGCGGCATCTGAAGCCGTCCCGCAGGAGGTGCCGCTCAAATCCGCAACCCGCTTCAAGCTGATTGGCCGGCCCGCACGGCGTCTCGACAGTCCAGAGAAGATCAACGGCACGGCGAAGTTCGGCATTGATGCCCGCCCGGAAGGCGTTTCCTATGCGGCGATCGCCATCTGTCCCCACTTCGGCGGCAAACTGCGCGCGGTCGAGGATGGGCCGGCCATGGCGGTCAAGGGTGTCAAGCAAGTCGTCCGAATCGACGAGGCCGTCGCTGTCGTGGCCGACAATACCGGCGCCGCGCGCAAGGGCCTCGCGGCGCTGGTCATCGATTGGGATCCGGGGCCGCACGCGACGCTCACGACGGCCGATCTCGAGAAGCGCATCGAGGAGGCGATCGACGGCAGCGCGCTGCCGCACATCAATGAAGGCGATATCGCCAAGGCCGAAGCCGAGCATGGGCCGGTGCATGAGTTCGTCTACCGGCTTCCGATCCTAACCCATTCGACGATGGAGCCGATGAACTGCACCCTCCACGTCCGAGGCGACGGCTGCGATGTCTGGGTCGGCACGCAGATCATGAGTCGAACGAGGCAGGCGGTCGCCGACGTGACCGGTCTGCCGCTTGAGAAGGTCGTGGTCCACAATCACCTGCTGGGCGGCGGTTTCGGCCGGAGGCTCGATGTCGACGGCGTCATTCTGGCGGCGAAGATCGCAAGGCAGGTGAATGGTCCGGTCAAGGTCACCTGGAGCCGCGAGGAGGACATCCGCCACGACTGCTACCGCTACCTCAACTACAGCAAGGTCACGGCGACGCTGGGTGCCGATGGCATGCCGGTCTCCTGGCGGCACCGCGTCATCGGTCCGTCGGTCATGGCGCGTTGGTACCCCGGCTTTGTCCGCGATGGCGTCGACCTCGATATCATGGCGCGCGCAGAGTCGCCCTATGCCATCCCGAACAAATACACCGACTTCGTCCGCCATGAGGCCCCGGACGGCATGCTGACGGGCAACTGGCGCGGTGTCGGTGCCACGCGCAACGTGCCGCCGGTCGAAGGCGGGATCGACGAGCTGGCCCATATCGCCGGCATCGATCCGCTCGAATATCGCAGGCGGCTGGTCCAGCACGAGCCGCGGCTCCTCGGCGTGCTCGACCTTGCCGCCGAAAAGGCCGGCTGGTCCACGCCCCTTCCCGCCGGCAAGGGAAGGGGAATCGCCCTTTCGGACGATTTCGGCAGCTTTGCCGCGATGATCGCCGAAGTCAGCCTGGCGGAAGACGGAAGCCTCAGGACCGACCGCATCGTCTGCGCCGTCGATTGCGGCCAGGTCATCAATCCGGACACGGTGGAAGCGCAGATCCAGAGCGGCATCGTCTATGGCTTGAGCGCTGCCCTCTACGGGCGCATCACCGTTGAAAATGGCGCCGTCGTGGAAGGCAATTTCGACGATTCGCCGGTGCTGCGGATCAACGAGACGCCGAAGATCGAGGTCTACATCGTGCCGAGTTCCGAGCCGCCGGGCGGCATAGGCGAAGTCGGCACGCCCGGTGTCGCACCAGCGCTCTTCAATGCGATATTTGTGGCGACCGGCAAGCGGTTGCGGTCGCTGCCGATCGACCAGAACGACTTGCGGAGGGTGTGATGTTGGCCAAGCGAACGTTCGCCATCCCGTTTGCCGCCGCGGTGGTCGGCACCGCCATGATTGTGGGCTTGGGGCCGTTTCTGGGCCATGCCGAAACATCGAGCGGTAGTTCTCTCAAGGCCGCCTCCGACTTCGGTTCCATTACCGACACCGCCCAGCGCTCGAAGGCGATCTTCGTGGAGGCCAGCCGTGTCCTGACGCATCCGCGCTGCATCAACTGCCATCCGGCAACGCGCAGCCCGACCCAGGGCGAAGACATGCACCCGCATGTGCCGTTGATGATCGCCAGCGACAGCTCGCTTGGCCCGGCGGGGCTCGTCTGCAGCACCTGTCACGGCGAGGAGAACCGCCCGATCGTCGGTAGTCGCCTGAAATCCATTCCCGGCAATGCGCATTGGTCGCTGGCTCCGGCCAGCATGGCCTGGCAGGGATTGACGGTCGGCGAGATCTGCCGGCAGGTCAAGGATCCCGCGCTCAACGGCGACCGATCCCACGCCGATCTCGTCCGGCATATGGGCGAGGACCATCTGGTCGGCTGGGCCTGGCACCCGGGCGAAGGACGCAGTGCTCCTCCCGGCTCGCAGGAGGAACTGGCCGCCCTGATCTCCGCCTGGGTCGGGACCGGAGCCGAATGTCCCGATTGATCAATGCAGGTGCAGACCAGGGGTACAGTCGCTCACCAGGCGCAAAGCGACCGGGCAGTTGGCGTCAAGTACGCGATCTCGATTTTCTGCCAGCATTGGCTGTCCATCCATGGATAAATTTCCCTCGTCCAGACAGGGTTCTGTCGCAAATGGTTCTGGCAGACGGCGACGCTGTCCTGATCCTTGTGACATTCGAACCAGACAAATACCGTCTCACCCTCACGCACCGGCAGCCGTGGAAAGCCGTTCTTCCCTCGCTCCGTTGCAAATAAGCCGTCAATTCGCGCACCGGCGTCCTGCAGGGCGGGGAGAGCATGCTCGCGGAACCGTCTCGCGAAATTCTCTTCCGTCCCTGGTGCCAGCGAGCAGGTATTTACGACCACAAGGCCCCGAGCCTTCGAGCGCTTTGCTTCCTTGTCTCTGCTCAGATTGTGTGGAAATGGGAAGGCACCGGCAGCCGTTTTCAGCAACAGGACATTGTCCGAATTGAGCATCGTCGTATTGGCGGCTGGCCCATGTTCCTTCCAGATCGGGCTCGAGTAAAAGGATGCGAGCGCGTCTGTTCGCGTTTCCATATCCGCGAAGGAGCGAACCCACACAAAAGAATCGGGATCGTCAAGATCGCGGAACTCGCCTTCTATGCGCATGCCCAGCGCTTCCTGCGGTTCAACGAATTCCCTGTCAAACAGGCTGATCAACGCCTCTCTCCTTTCAGGGAGAAGGCGGTAGCGGCGAAGCTCGAATATTGTGTGCGGGCGCATGGATTCTTCCAACAGGTCAATCGTCCTGTTTGTATCACAGGACGATTGACCTGTTTTGTCAAGATGCTATTGTTGTTCGAAGACCACGCGAAACGCCATGATCGAGAACAAAAGAACCAACGACCCCGAAGGCGTGCGTCGCCGGATCATTGACGCGGCCTATGAAACCTTTGTGCGCCGTGGCTACCTTGCAACGGGCATGCTGGAATTGCGCGAGAGGGCTTCCGTGTCCGGCGGTGCAATGGCCCATCATTTCCCGGCGAAACGCGACCTCGGACTTGCGGTTATCCGCGACCGCGTGTCTGAAGCCGTTCGACAAACATGGATCGAGCCGCTTCACTCATGTGCCGATGCACCGGCCGCCATCGACATGATCTTTTCCAATATCATCGACGAGTTGACGTGCAATGGTGCGGTCTCAGGCTGCCCGCTCAACAACATGGCGATGGAAATCTCCCACCACGACGCGGAAATGCGCGAAGGTCTCGATGCCGTGTTCGAGGCGTGGCACGAAGCGCTATCGACCAAGTTTGGGACCGACGTGAACCAAAATCGTGCCCGCAACCTCAATCCGAACGGCTTGGCAACGCTTGTAATCGCCGCCTATTCCGGCGCCATGGCGATGGCGAAGACCCGTCAGGATGTCGGACCGCTTGTCGACTGCCGCGGGGAACTGGCGGCGTTGTTTGCGACCAAGTATCGCCGAGCGCACAGATGACGTTGAGACCTATCTGACAAAACGTCCCGGCGAAGGTCGCGCCGCAATCATCAGCGGTACGGTCATCGCCCTCTCGCGGTCCAATCGGCAATGCGGATGTCCGAATCGCGCATGGCACGTGAACAGTATACGCGCCAAGTCGATCTTCTAGTACGGACCCGGCCTTTCATCGCGCGTCACGAGTCCCTTGCCCTGACGGGTGGTACGGCGATCAACCGCAACATGCCGCGGCTCTCGGTCGACATCGACCTGACC
This sequence comes from Ferirhizobium litorale, assembly GCA_030028905.1. Lineage (GTDB taxonomy): Bacteria > Pseudomonadota > Alphaproteobacteria > Rhizobiales > Rhizobiaceae > Ferirhizobium > Ferirhizobium litorale. The sequence continues at coordinate 166,682 of JALDYZ010000010.1, forward strand.
TATTTGTCGATCGAGAATTGCGCAACAAAGCTGAAAACATCGACACGACCCTCGAGCATATCCGCGAAGCCCTGCTGCGCAATCTCCGCGGCGTGAGCGTCCAGAGGATCTCCGGTGATGGGAGCTTCTGATCCAACTGTCGCGCTTGACCGTAGTAATGTCGGTGCAGCCACAACGTGGAACGGTTGGTTCGGATCGAAGGGGGCGACATTGCGGACGATCTTCGTGTTTGTAGTCTACATCCTCTTGTGTTCAATCGCTTATGCAAGTTCAGAGCGGTTCACCGAACAGGACATACGCAACAGTATAGTAGGCAAACGGGTGTTTCTCGCGGTGCCATTCGGCGGCGAGTTCCCTCTCAACTACCGCACCAGCGGCGAACTGGATGGTTCGGGCGAAGCCCTCGGGCTTGGGCGCTACATGAAGCCGCGGGACAGGGGCAGGTGGTGGATCGATGCCGACCGCCTCTGCCAGAAGTTCGAGACTTGGTACGACGGCCAGCCTATGTGTTTCGAAATCTATCGGATCGACCCCAAGCGCGTGCAATGGATCCGCAACAACGGGCAAAAAGGCACTGCGCGGATCGGCCCCCCGCTTTGATGCAAATCCCGCCACTTCGGAAATCCGAAGTGGCACAGGCGTCGTATATCTCAGGAAAACGATCCCACAGGAGAATGCGATGCGCGTCCTCGCCGTGTTTGCTGTTGCAATGGCCATGACCATGTCATTCATCCCCGCCACCGTCGCGGCCGGCGAATTCACGCTCGAGAGTTTTTTCGCCGGCAAGACCCAGGCTCAAGGCAGCTTCAGTGCGATCAATGGCGTCAGACGCAGCTTTGCCGTCGACCTTGTCGGGCGATGGGATGGAAAGACGCTGAAGCTCAGGGAGGATTTCGTGTTTGACGACGGAACACGCGATCGAAAGACGTGGCGCTTCGTCAAGACCGGACCCAGTAGCTACCGCGGTACGCGGGAGGATGTGATCGGTGAAACGAACGTCCGGTTGAGCGGCAATGTCGCGCGGTTCACCTATGTCGTCTATCTCGATCCGGCAAGGAAAAAGAACAAGGTGCGGTTCCATGACACCATGACCCTGCGACCCGACGGGACGGTTCTCAACAATGCCCTGGTGACGAAGTTCGGCCTGCCCGTCGCAATCACCAGGGTGGAGTTTGCGCGGCGTTGATGGTTTGCCGATCGGGAGATGCATATGGAGGTCTGCGGATGAAAGAGGCGCGCAGTCCGAACCTGCCCGGACGGACAGAGTGTGCTGCCTATGCCCTGCCGGCGCTGCCCCTGGCGGCGCTTGCCCTGCCCCTCTACGTCATCGTTCCGACTTTCTACTCCGATGTCGTCGGATTGCCGCTTGCGGCGGTCGGTGTCGTTTTGCTTGCGATACGGGTTTTCGATGCTTTCGCCGACCCGCTGTTTGGCTGGCTGGCGGACCGGTTCTCGTCCCGGCTCGGACGCAGGCGCGGTTTCTTCCTTCTTTCACTGCCTTTGACCGCCGCATCGGCTTTCATGCTCTTCTGGCCGCCCGGCGACGCTGGGCTCGGCTATCTCGGATTTTGGGGCGCGCTGGTTTCGGTCGGATACACATGGACGGTCCTACCCTATACCGCCTGGGGCGCCGAACTTTCCGACGACTACAAGCGCCGCTCCGTCATTGCAGCATGGCGCGAGTCCGCGACACTTGTCGGAACCCTGCTCGCGATCGGACTGCCGTTTGCGATCGGCCTGCAGACGCATGATGGAGTGAATGGCCTTGCCGTCGTGGCTGTCTTGGTCGCCGTTTGCCTTCCCCTTGCCGGAATGGTGGCTGCGCTAGCCGTACCCGAACCGATAGACCGTTCGACGCGCAACCTCCGGTTCTCGGAGAGCCTGGGTTTCATCGGGCGCAATGATGCGTTTCTCCGTCTGATTGTTGCATTTCTGCTTAACGGACTTGCCAATGCCATCCCGGCTACGCTGTTTCTGTACTTCGTATCCGATCGGCTCGGCTCACCGGAACTGCGCGGACCATTCCTCTTCCTCTATTTCCTTAGCGCCATAGCAGGCGTGCCCCTGGCTACCCTTTCAGCCAGACGGTTGGGCAAGCACCGGGCCTGGTGCCTTGCGATGGTGCTGGCCTGCCTGGTCTTTTCCCTGGCCGGCTTTCTGGATCACGGCGACCTCTACGCCTTCGGCGCGATCTGTATTGTCACCGGCATCCTGCTCGGCTTCGACCTCGTGCTACCTCCCGCAATCCAGGCTGATGTGATCGACAATGACACCGCTGCGTCCGGCGCCCAACGCTCCGGGTTTTATTTTGGCGCCTGGAGCCTCGCCACGAAGCTCTCCCTCGCCGGTGCCGTCGGCATGGTTTTCCCACTGCTATCCATGGTCGGCTTTGAACCGGGTGATGCGGCCAATGGCACTTCGGCGCTCGGCGCGCTGGCCATCCTCTATGCCTGGCTCCCGATCCTGCCAAAGGCGGTTGCGATAGGGTTGATGTGGAATTTTCCGATCGGAGAGGTCGAGCAGCAGGAACTCCGGCGCAGGATTGCCGACGGCTGAAGATCGGGCAAGGCAAAACGCCGCATTCCATTGAACCAATACCGACGTAGCGCCGTAGTGAAGCCGTGAAAATAGATCGGGAGATTCAGCGTGGCAACAACTGTCATCCATTTGCGAAGGATGAAGCAATGAAGGTCGCCTGGATAACCGGGGCAAGCTCCGGAATCGGCCGTGAACTGGCCTTGAGGTTGGCCCGCGACGGTTGGACGGTTGCCGCCAGCGCGCGCAATGCATCGGTCCTGCAGGACCTTTCAGAGGCCATGCAGGACCGGATCCATGCCTTTCCGGTTGACGTCACCGACCGCAGCGCGGTGGCGGCAACACTGTCGCTTGTCGAGGAGACCCTTGGAGAGATCTCGCTCGCCGTGTTCGGCGCCGGTACCTACACGCGCGAAACTGCCGAGACATTCGATACGCTCCTCATCGGCGAGATGGTAGACCTTAACCTGATGGGCACGGTCCATTGCCTCGAAGCAGTCATGCGGCGCATGCTGCCGCGCCGCCGCGGCCACATAGCCGTCATGGCCTCGGTGTCCGGCTACACGGGCCTGCCGGGTGCGGCCGGCTATGGGGCGACGAAGGCGGCCCTCATCAACATGTGCGAGGCGCTCTATCCCGAACTCAAGGAAAAAGGCGTTCAACTCAGCCTGATAAATCCCGGCTTCGTCGACACGCCGCTAACGCGCATGAACGATTTTCCGATGCCGTTCATGATTTCAGCCGAAGCCGCGGCAGATCATATCGCGAGGGGGTTGCGGGCAGGAAAATTCGAGATCGCCTTCCCATGGAAAATGGCACTGGCAATGAAGATGCTAAGCGCCCTTCCTGCCCGCATCCGATTTGCCATCACCCGGCGAATGCTGCGTGAGGAAGAATGATCCCGTGGCCACCCGCGCGTGCTCAGGCAGGCTCGCGCAGGCGCATCTTCGACATCGCGTCGGGCTGAACGATTGTCGTTGCCACCGGATTCTGGGCAGGCCGATGACGATGGACGGGCACGCCCTTGGTCCACAGGCGTAGCGCCTCCCAATGGATCCCCGCCATGACCTTCAGCGTCATCAGGGGGTATTGGAAGAATGTCCTGATGAGTTGCCGATCGCAAAGCTGGCGCCTCTCGCCCGTGAAGGTCGCGACGAGCAGCAGCCCGTCGGCATCCGCTTCATCGATACCCACCAGCACTCGCGTACCGGGTGCAATGATGCGGAAGCGGTAGTTGCACTGCATCGGCACGAATGGCGAGACATAGAGTTGCTTGGCGCAGGATTGGCGAATGGTTCCCGCCCCCGCGTCGGCGACAGGAATGACATAGGTATGGCGCTCGTGAAACGTGTTGCATACCTCGTAAAGGATTGCGCGCAGGGTGCCGTCCTCTGCCTTGCAGAAATAGACGCTCAGCGGATTGAACACGTAGCCCAGGATGCGTGGATAGCAGAGCACGCTGATGCGAATTCCGTCGACTGCAACGCCGGCCACGTCGAGCTGGCGCTTGACCCAACTGTTGAGCCCGCCTTCCGTGCCATCGCCGTGGTCCTTGTCCCAGAAGCTGAAGAGTGCCGGGCTGTTGTGACCGAAAAGGCGCATCCGGCGACTGCATTCCTCGAGTTCGTCGAGGTCGAGGAGCAACGAAAAGACACGGTAACTCAGCATATGTCTGCGCGGCCGATGCCGTGCATGAACTACCTTGCCCGCGTATAGTGCCGAATGGGTTGTCATTCCATAGCCGCCAATTTTGGTGCAGTGTGGATGCGGCTGGACATATTGTCGATCACCCAGGGACGCTGCAGGCCGCCCAGGCTTTCCGCTACCTCAAGTCCCGATTGCAAACCGTCCTCGTGAAAGCCGCTTCCGAAATAGGCGCCGCAAAACCAGATTCCACCCCTTCCCTGCAATTGCCAGAGTTGCTTCTGGGCTTCCATAGCTGCGAGATCGAACAGGGGATGAGTACAGTGAAAGGTTTGGATCAGGTGCTCACGGGCGATTTTGTGATTGGGATTAAGAGTAACAAACAGCGGGCTGGACGGGTCGATCCCCTGCAACCTGTTCATCCAGTAGGTCACGCACAGCGGCCTGTGGTTCTCATCGGCACGTTCGCCGATATAGTTCCAGCTAGACCAGACGTGCCGGCGCCGCGGCATCAGGCGTGTGTCGGAGTGCAGGACGGCGGTATTGTCCGTATAGCGAAAGGTACCGAGCAACGACCGCTCTCTTTCGTCGGCATCGGGGAGCATCGCAAGTGCATGGTCGGCATGGGTCGCGATCACCACATCCGAGAACGAGTCGCGATGCCCCTGCGCGTCCGTCACGAGGACGCCGCCAGCTTGGCGCCTGACTTCCCTGACAGCGGCCTTCAGCCTCACCCCACCGCAGTAGTCCTTCAACAGCCGGCTGACATATTGTTCGCTGCCGCCGGTAACCGTGCGCCACTGGGGCCGGTTGGAGAGAGCCAGCAGTCCGTGACTATCGAAGAAGCGAATGAAAGCATGCAGCGGATATGCACGTATGTCGCGCGCTGTCGTTGACCAGATCGCCGCGCCCATCGGCAGCAGGTGGTCCTCAACGAACGAGGCGCTATAGCCGCTGTTGTCGAGATATGCCCCGAGCCTGACTGTGGCGAGCTCCTGTCGGCCAAGCAATGCGGGCGCCTCGCGGTAGAAGCGCAGTATCTCCGAAATCATGCGCCAGAAGCGCGGTCGTATGGCGTTAGTCCTTTGCCCCAGCAATCCCCGAATTCCGGATCCGGAATATTCGAAGGCACCGCCGTCCAGCGATGCCGAGAAAGACATGTCGGAAGCTTGAGTGGGTACGTCCAGGTGGTCAAACAGGGCGACCAGGTTCGGGTAGTTCTTGTCGTTGTAGACGATGAAGCCCGTGTCGACAGGCACGGGCCCGGCACGTGACGGTGCCATGACGGTATTTGCATGCCCACCAAGGCGACTGTCTGCTTCGTAGATCGTCACATTCATGCTCTTGGCGAGGAGCCAGGCGGCTGCCAGTCCGGAGATGCCACTGCCTATGACGGCAACCTTGCGCTCTTCTGTCGTCCTGTGGAAATCACCATCGAAGCGCATCCGCCAAATCTCCGTTTGATTTTAACATGCTGGGCTATACGGCAGCCGAGCCCGAGCGGATTGATCGTGGCGCGAATTTTTCGCCGACAATGATCCGCCCTTCCCTCACTCCCGTAACGGCTTGCATGACAATCGCTGTTTCCATAGTGGCGCCCGCGTGCCACAACAATCTGATCCCCGTGTCGCGAACGATCGCGGCACGGCATGGGGAGGCGGAAGAGCGTGGGCGGATGGGCGAAGCTGCAAGAGAATTGACCAAGGATGAGGTTGCCAAGCTTCTTGTCGCCGTCGGTCGAGACAGGGACGTGGAGGCGTTCGAACGTCTGTTCCGTTACTACGGTCCCAGGGTAAAGGCCTACATGGCCCGACTTGCGCATAACAGCCAAGCCGCAGAGGAACTAATGCAGGAGACAATGATGACGGTCTGGAACAAGGCCGCGCAGTTCGATCCGAGCCGCGGTAATGTGGCTACCTGGATTTTCACGATCGCCCGCAACTTGCGTGTTGATGCTTATCGCAAGGACAGGCGTCCCGACTTCGATCCCAATGATCCGGCATTCGTGCCCGACAACGCCGCAGCCGCCGATGCGGCGTTTGAGAACGTGCAGGAAGCCGAGCGCCTGCGTCGAGCGATGGAGGAACTACCAGAGGAACAGCTGCAACTACTGAAGCTGTCATTTTTCGACGATCGATCGCACAGCACTATCGCCGAGCAACTGAATATTCCACTTGGGACCGTGAAGTCGCGCATACGCCTTGCCTTCGCCAAGTTGCGCACCGCACTAGAGGAGAAGGCATGATGGTCGCGCACCACATCAGCGATGAGTTGTTGCTGAGCTACGCATCCGGCAACCTCGCGGAAGGTTGGAGCCTGGCCGTGGCTACCCATCTTGCCTTATGTCCCGCCTGTCGCCATCGCCTTTTCCTGATGGAAAAAACTGCGGGCCAATTGCTCGTCGATCTCGCCCCGGAACCGGCGGCTGATGGCTCATGGGAGCGGATGCTAGCTCGAATCCAGAGTGCCGAGGGTACGCCAACCAGCCAGCCCGTTGCCGTATCCCCGGCTTGTGACGAAATCCCCATATTGCCTGACCCGCTGCGCACTTACCTTGGGGGCGATGTCACTTCATTGAAATGGATCCCTCTTGGTCGTGGCGCCTATCACATCCCGATCCCTACCATGGACCGGAAGACCAAGGCCCGCCTTCTGCGCATCCCTGCCGGGAAGCCGGTTCCTGAGCATGGCCATGGAGGGCGCGAACTAACGGTGGTGCTCACCGGCAGCTTCCGCGATGGAGAGGAACTGTTTGCGCGCGGAGACATCGAGGAGGCCGATACAAGTCTGACGCACCAGCCCATTGCTACACCGGAGCAAGACTGCATTTGCCTGGCGGTGACCGATGCACCGCTGAGGTTCAGCAATTGGCTTTTGCGCCTGGTCCAGCCGGCGCTGGGCATTTGAGCACCCGTGCCCATAGATTGTGAGCGTCACTGACAATGACCTATTTCGTGTCCTATATCGCGACTGCCATCGTCTTCCTCGGCGTTGATTTCGTCTGGTTGTCACGCGTGACGCCGGAGTTCTACAGAAGTCGCATCGGCGATCTAATGCTGGCTGAGCCGAACTTCATTGCTGCGGGGCTGTTCTATCTCTTCTACGTAGCCGGCATCGTTTATTTTGCCGTCGTGCCCGCTCTCAACAACGGCAGCTGGCATACCGCTATGCTTGCCGGTGCCCTGCTCGGGCTTGTCGCTTACGGCACCTACGACGTGACCAACCTTGCGGTCCTGAAGAACTGGTCGTTGACGGTCACCATCGTTGACATGCTCTGGGGTACGGTACTGACATCAGTCTCCGCCACGATTGGTTACTTGGTCACCGTGCGGGTGATGGCGGGCAACTCCTGATGGTTGCGCCAGCCGGGCCGAAGCACCCCGAAAGCTCTGCATTTCAGAGCCAGAGAACGATTGCGGCCCTTTTCAGAAAAGCCCATTTTGGTACGCTTTGGCCGGATCAATCACCCGCCCGGCTTCTGTGGCCCGAGCTGCTGGTCCCGGTCGTGTCGGCCAGGCAAGAGACGTCTACTAACTCGCTGAGCCTCATGACGGCCGACCTCGGACCTGGCAGAGCCGGCGCTGATTGGCAGGCGACAGCCCGGATTGCGGGCCTGTGACTTCACCACCCATGGGTCGTTTGTATTCCCGCGAGGGAGGCTTTTAAATTGCTGATATTTTAAATTTTGGTTGCGGGGCCTGAGTGCATGGAGACTTGTAAATTCTCCGCCTAACTCCGGCAGACCGCGGCAGTTCCGTATTCCGCCGAGAACCCGTCCGCGCCAATGCGCTACAGCGGTCGATATCGCTGGAGTCTTTTTGGGGCAGACTTAACAGATTGGGCTGAAATCTTCCGCAGACCGCAGTCACAGGAAGCCAGCTACGGCGCAGTGCAACCGAGATGATTCCCGAGAAACGACGCTATCAAACTTCATGTCCATCCCTGTCGCCATTCTGGTCTTTTCGTTCGCTCATCATGGCCGGGAACACTGACCACGCCGCCAGGAACAAAGCTGCGATCATCGGACCGACGACAAAGCCGTTCGGCCCGAAGGTGGCGATGCCGCCCAAGGTCGAAACAAGGACCAGATAGTCCGGGATCCTGGTCTCCTTGCCAATGAGGACTGGTCGCAAGAGGTTGTCCACAAGCCCAATCACAAGGACACCGAACGCAAGCAGAACCGCGCCCTTCCAGATGTCTCCTGACGCCAGCAGGTAGATGGCGGTGGGTCCCCAAACGAGACCCGTGCCCACCATCGGAAGAAGCGCAAAGATGGCCATGACGGCGCCCCAAAGCACGGAGGCACGGATATCAAGCACCCAGAAGATCAGCCCGCCGAGTATTCCTTGCGCGAGCGCCACCACGATGCCGCCCTTCACGATTGCATTGATGGTGAGCACGAACCGCCCGAATAGTGCCTGGCGTAGGTCACCGCTGAGCGGCAGTGCCTCACCGATCAGTCGCGCCAACTCGCGCCCATCGCGCAACAAGAAGAACAGCAGGTACAGCATTACGAATGCGCTGAGCACGAGGTGGAAGGTCGACTGCCCGATGTTGATCGCTTGCCCAGCCAGAAACTGTCCACTCTCAGCAAGCGCGTTCAGCAGGCGCGCGCGGAGCGAAGCGGTATCGGGCAGTCCAACGCTGTCAACCAGAGCCTTGAGCCAGTCCGGTAGCATTTCGCGAAGCGCCTGAAGCTCGATGCCGGGAGCAAACTGGCCCGCAGCTATACTCTTGTAAACTGAGGCTGCCTCGCGAAGGACAGAGCTCGCAATCAGCACAAAGGGCAGGATGACCATCACGAGAACGATCACCACGGTGAACATAGCCGCGAGATTGCACTTGCCTGGGATGCTGTTGAGGATACCGCGGTTGACCGGGGCAAACAGCACGGCGAGCACCGTGGCCCAAAGGATCGCGCCGGACAAGGGCCATAGCATCCACACGAAGGCCAGCGATACCGCTACGGTCAGCCAGATGAACGTGTAGTCTCGATATTGCCGCACTCTTGGTTCCCCGATTGCGCCTGACAAGCCCCACAAAAATCGAACCCGCGAGCACCTGCGGCGTTTCTGTCGTCGCGAAGTACCGGAACTCTTCCGGTTTCACCCCTTCAGCGCGAGGCTTGGGACATTAGGCTCGCCAGCGGAGGGCCTATCCACACGCCTGGCGGTACCGCGGGGATACTGTTCACCAGCCCATTGAGCATGCCTTGCAAGACGCTCTCGCTCAGTTCGTCCATCTTTTCGCGGGGGCCGACGAGGCGGTCGACCAGCAGCAATGTGAGGCCATGCATTTGCGACCAAAAAATTAGAATGGCACCGTCAATCTCACGCGTGTTTGCCGCGGCGGTCGGAATGAGGCGCCCGAGAGCGCCATTACTTATGGCGTCCACCAGAAGCGCTTTCATGTTCTCAGCCGCAGTTCTTTCGATTGCAGGGCGCCCATCATCCTGACCGGTAAGATAGCCGCCGAACATCAATCGGTAGAGCGCAGGATTGTTGACGCCGCCGCGCACATAGGCGCGCGCCATAGCTGCCAGCCGCTCGCGCGGACTATCGTGTTCCTTCGTCGCATCGGCCATCTGCTTTGCAAGGAGCTCGAAACCAACCGCCGAGACCGCCGCCAGCAAATCACGCTTGTCGGCGAAGTGTTTGTAAGGGGCATTGTGACTGACGCCTGCTCGACGGGCGAGCTCCCGAAGCGAGAACTCCGTGCTTTGCGATTCGCTGAGGACATCAAGAGCGGCGCCTACGATCGCCCTGTGCAGGTCACCATGGTGGTAGGGGCGTGGATCTGTGGTGGTGGTGGCTTTGGTCATACTCGTCCATCTAGGCCCTTATGTTGCGCGCGTCAACATTTCTGCCAGAGTGATGTTGACGACGCCCACTTTAATCGTTAAGTGGGCGCCGTCAACATCTGGCCATAGCCCTTGTAGCCATCAGATCTGAAATCCGCTGACGAACCGCCGGCTCCTCTGATGGTTGCAAATGGCAACGGAGAAAAAATGAAACTCCTTCGAATTCTGGGAATAAGTCTCGTCTTCGCCTGCCTCGCCGCCTGCGACGATAAAACTGAAGTCGCGGCACCGCCACCGCAACAGGTGCGGGTGATCGCCGCCGCTGTTACGCAGTATCAACCGAGTGCCGAAATCACCGGCGAGGTGAAGGCCCGGATTCAAACCGAACTTTCCTTTCGCGTCAGTGGCAGAGTGATCGAGAGGCGGGTCGACGTGGGATCACACGTTCGCGCCGGCGAGGTTCTCGCGCGCCTCAACGACACCGAGCAGCAGGCTGACGTGAACGTCGCCCGAGCGGCATTGGAATCAGCCAAAGCGGTTTTCAAGCAGAAAACGCTGGCCTTCGAGCGGTCCACGCGCCTCATACAGTCGCAAGTAATTGCCAAGGAGATGCTCGATGCGGCTCAAAAAGAGCTGTTGAGCGCCCAGGCAGCTCTCGAGACCGCCGCGGCCGCGCTGGCAACAGCCGAGGATGCGTTGTCCTACACGGAGTTGAAAGCGGGCGCAGACGGGATCGTTACCGCGCGAGGCATTGAAGTGGGTCAGGTGGTGTCTGCGGCGCAATCCGCCTTCACCCTCGCACATGACGGTCCAAGAGACGCGGTGTTCGACGTCTTCGAGGCCTTTTTTCTCAATGGCGCGCCGTCGGCCGATGTCGTTGTGGCGCCGGTCGGAGATCGTACCCAAGAAGTCCAAGCCAATGTCCGCGAAGTCTCCCCAGTCATCGACACGAAAGCCGGCACCATCCGCATCAAGGTGGGTCTCCAGGACGCAGCACAATGGCCGCTTGGCACGCCGGTCGTCGGCGAGATCCAGTCCTCTCCACGCGAGGGAATCGTGCTGCCGTATAGCGCGATCGCCTCCGACAAGGGTGAGACCGCCGTGTGGCTGGTCAACAGCGAAAACCGATCCGTTTCACTCCGCAAGATTTCGGTCGACCGCTATCGCAAGAGCGACTTCGTCGTGGCGCGCGGCGTCTCGCCGAGCGATCTGATCGTCACGGAGGGAGGAAAGTTTCTCAGGGAAGGCCAGGTCGTAGCCTGGGAAGGCAAGTGAGATGACCCTCAGCCGTTTACGCGCAACTCTACCACTTCTTCTATCAATCTCGCTCCTCGCCGGCTGTGATGAAGGCTCGGTCGCTGGGGAGGAGGCCAGCCCCCGTCCTGTCAAGACAGTGACGGCGACCGCTGAGCCGCTAAAGACAGGAAGCCTGCCCGGCGTGGTGCAGGCCCGCATCGAGACCGACCTGGCGTTTCGAACACTGGGACGTATCGTATCGCGCAAGGTCGAAGTTGGCGATCTTGTCTCCCGAGGCGAAGTCGTTGCCGAGATCGATCCTCTCAGCCTCCAGCTCGCGGTCAGGAGCGCAGAGGCGGATCTGCGTGACGCTCAGGCGGAGTTCGACAATGCTGCGCTGACGGAAAAGCGCAAGCGTACCCTCACGAACGTCAATGCCGCGAGCATCGCCGACTACGATCTTGCGGAGCAACAGCTAAAATCGGCTAAGGCCAACGTTGCAAAAGCAACAGCCAGCCTCGCCAAGGCGCAGGAGCAGCTTGGCTATGCGGAGTTGCGGGCAGAGTTCGACGGTGTCGTCACGGCCACGTTCGCTGAAATGGGCCAGACAGTTTCGGCAGGCCAACCGGTCCTGAAACTGGCACGTCTTGAACAGCGTGACGTGGTCGTCGATGTTCCCGAAGCGCTGCTTTCCTTGGTGCGCCTGGACGAGAGCTTCGAAGCATCGCTTCAACTCGACCGCAAGCTCAGGACATTGGGTACGGTGCGCGAGATCGCGCCGCAGGCTGATCCCAACACCCGCACCTACAGGGTCAAACTTGCCATAGACCGGGCACCGGAGGTTTTCCGTCTGGGTGCGGTGGTCACCGTCAATCCCATAGCTGAAGCAAAGCAAGGGTCAATCCCCCTGCCGATCGCCGCCATCGGCGACATGGGGGGCGCTGAGCACGTCTGGGTCGTGGATCAGTTGACAGGGACCGTCACGTCGAGACCGGTCCAGCTCGACACCCCGGCGCCCGGTGCCCGGTCTGTTCGGATACGGTCCGGGCTGCGGGAAGGCGAACAGGTCGTCGTCGCCGGCGTCAATGAACTTGCCGATGGACAGAAGGTGAAACTCGAACAGGAGCCGCGCCAGTGAACAAATTCAATCTTTCAGACTGGGCGCTCGAGCATCGTTCACTCGTCTGGTATTTCATGATCATCTTCGTCGTGGCGGGCGCCTATGCCTATCTGGCGCTCGGCCGCGAAGAAGATCCATCCTTCACGGTCAAGACGATGGTCGTTCAGGCCCAATGGCCCGGCGCCGATGCGCTGGAAGTGACGCAGCAGGTTACCGACCGCATCGAAAAGAAACTGCAGGAGCTCGATAATCTCGAACATACCCGCAGCATCACCACCGCCGCCCAGACGATCGTCTTCGTCGATCTGCTGCCGGCTACGAATGCGAAGGATGTGAAGCCCACCTGGGCGCGAGTGCGCAACCTGGTCGAGGATATAGAGCACGAGTTCCCCCAGGGCGTCATCGGGCCGTTCTTTGACGATCAGTTCGGCGATGTCTACGGCAATATCTATGCCTTTACCGGCGACGGGCTCAGTCATCGGGAATTGCGCGATTTTGCCGAGGACGCACGCACGCAGATCCTCAAGATTCCGGATGTGGGCAAGGTCGATATCCTTGGGGCGCAGGACGAGGTCATCTATCTCGAATTCTCCACCCGCAAGATCGCTGCCCTTGGAATCGATCGCGCCGACATCATCTCCACGCTGCAGGCGCAGAACGCCGTCACCCAGTCCGGTTTTATCCAGACGGGGCCGGAACGCATTGCACTGCGCGTCGGCGGGCGTTTCATCTCCGAAGACACCTTGCGCGGGATCAACCTCAGGGTAAAGGATCGCTTCTTTCCGCTCACCGACGTTGCCAACATCACCCGCGGCTATGTCGACCCGCCAAGCTCGCTCTTCCGCTTCAATGGCAAGCCTGCGATCGGGCTGGCGATCGGCATGAAGACGGGCGGCAACGTGCTTGCCTTCGGCGAAGAGCTCGAAAAGACGGTGACCCGGATCATTCAGGATCTACCGGTCGGCGTTTCGGTCGAACAGGTCTCCGACCAGCCGAAAGTCGTGGAGGAGGCTGTAGGAGGCTTCACAAAAGCGCTGTTCGAGGCGGTCGCCATCGTGCTCGCGATCAGTTTCATCAGTCTCGGGGTCAGGGCTGGCTTGGTCGTCTCGATCGCAATCCCGCTGGTCCTCGCCATCACCTTCGTGGTCATGCTCTATTCGGGCATTTCGCTGCAGCGAATCTCGCTCGGCGCGCTCATCATCGCGCTCGGTCTTCTTGTCGACGACGCCATGATCGCGGTCGAGATGATGGTGGCGCGGCTGGAGATGGGCGACAGTCTCAGGAAAGCCGCCACGTACGTTTATACGTCCACCGCCTTCCCGATGCTCACTGGCACGCTCGTGACCGTCGCGGGCTTCATTCCGGTCGCATTCAACAAGAGCAGCGCCGGCGAGTTCACCTTCACCCTCTTCGTGGTCATCGCCGTATCGCTCGTCGTATCCTGGATCGTCGCGGTATTGTTCACACCGCTCATCGGCGTGGCCTTGCTACCCAAGACGATGAAGAAGCATGCTGAACACAAGGGTTGGTTCGCGAAGGCGTTCTCAAGCATGCTGCAGTTCTGCCTGCGCTGGCGCTGGATGACGATCGTCGCCACCGTCGCCCTCTTTGCCGGATCGATTGCCGGCCTGACGATGGTGCAACAGCAGTTCTTCCCGAGCTCCGACCGGCCGGAACTCATCATTGACTGGAACTTGCCGCAGAATAGCTCGATTGCCGAGACCAGCCGCCAGATGGGTCAGTTCGAACGCGAGATGCTGGCCGGGAACTCCGCGGTCGAGCACTGGTCGACCTATGTCGGAAGGGGCGCGCCGCGATTCATCCTTTCGTTCGACGTGCAGCCGGCTGACGTTGCCTTCGGCCAGACCGTGATCGTCACCAAGGGGCTGGAGGATCGCGACAGGCTGAAGGGGCAAGTGGAAGCTTACCTTCAGAAGACCTTTCCCGGAACCGACGCCTATGTGAAGCTCCTGGAAATCGGACCGCCGGTCGGCAAGCCGATCCAGTACCGCGTATCCGGCGAGAACCTCCAGACGGTACGCGACCTGGCGCAGAAGCTGGGGTCCGTCGTCGGCAGCCATCCGTCCCTCAAGAACCTCGCCTTCGACTGGAATGAACCCGCACGCGTCGTCAAAATCGACGTGCTGCAGGACAAAGCGCGGCAGCTCGGCGTTTCGTCCCAGGACATCGCCATGGCGCTCAACACCGTCGTGCAGGGAAATGCTGTTACGCAGGTCCGGGACGACATCTATCTGGTCGACGTGGTCGGCCGTGCCGCGGAAAAGGAACGTGAGTCGATCGATACACTACTCGACTTGCAGCTGCAGAGCAGCAGCGGCCAGTCCGTCCCGCTGTCATCGGTCGCGGCGTTCCGCTATGAGCTTGAACAGCCGACGATCTGGCGCCGCGATCGGGCTCCAACCATCACGGTCAAGGCCGGCATCGCCGATTCGACGCAGCCGGCGACCATCGTGAAGGCGCTCAGCGAGGACATTGCGGCTTTCGAAAAGACGCTGCCAGTCGGTTATTCCGTCGCAGCCGGCGGCGCGGTCGAGGAAAGCGCCAAGTCGCAAGGTCCCATTGCAAGCGTAGCCCCGGCCATGCTGCTGATCATGGCCACGCTGCTGATGATCCAGCTTCAGAGCTTCCACAGACTGTTCCTCGTGTTCTCGGTCGCCCCGTTGGCCCTGATCGGTGTCGTGGTGGCTCTGCTCGTCAGCGATGCCCCACTCGGCTTCGTCGCACTCCTAGGCGTGCTTGCGCTCGTTGGCATCCTTATCCGAAACTCGGTCATTCTGATCGTCGAGATCGAGGAACTGCGGGCGAAGGGCGTCTCGCCATGGAATGCGGTCATCGAAGCGACCGAACAACGGATGCGGCCGATCATGCTCACCGCCGCTGCCGCGACCCTGGCGCTGATCCCGATCTCGCATGAGATCTTCTGGGGACCCATGGCCTATGCCATGATGGGCGGCATCGTCGTGGGAACGGCGCTGACGCTGCTGTTCCTGCCGGCGCTCTACGTCGCCTGGTTTCGGATACCGCGTGAGGAAGTGAAGAACTGACATGGCAATTCCCAGCCCCTCTTTCCCCGGGCGTCGTTTCGCCCGGGGACCACTACGGACTTTCCGCCTGCGCCGCATTGCTTCAAGGCATAGCGCGTCTTCCCGGAGGACGATCGCTTTGCTGCTGGTGGCATGCTTCATCATGCCTGGTTGCGCCAACCGGGTTCAGAACGTCCTTGAGCCGCTTGCCGCTGCACCTGCGGACACGAACCGCATCCCCATGCTGGTCGCGACGACGCGCAAGCCCTCGGAAGATCCCGGGAAGCTCTTTACCGGCGACCGCGGTACGGCGATCTCGCTCAACAGCGTAACGGTGTCGATACCGCCCGACCGAAACCGCAAGATCGGCGAGGTCCAGTGGCCATCACGCCTGCCCCCAAACCCTGAAAAGGAATTCGCGGTACTCGAGGTCACCAAGACCGAATCCGAGCGCCAGGCCCTGGAGTGGTTTCGCAAACATCGAAATCCCAAGCGCCAGGTGCTCATCTTCGTGCATGGCTTCAACAACACCTATGCCGACGCCGTGTTCCGCCTGGCTCAGATCGTTCACGACTCGGGGACAGATGCGGCCCCGATCCTCTTCACCTGGCCGTCGCGGGGCCGCGCGTTCGACTATCTCTATGACAAGGAAAGCACCAACTATTCCCGCCGGGCCCTGGAAGACCTGATCCTCCAGGCCGCAAAAAGTCCCGATGTTCAGGACGTGACGATTCTCGCTCATTCCATGGGAGGCTGGCTCGCGGCAGAAGCGCTGCGAGGCGTCGCCATGCGCGAAAAAGCAATTCCTGCGAAGGTCAAGAATGTCATTCTGGCATCCCCGGACATCGACATCGACGTGTTTCGGCGTCAGTTTGTCGAGATGGGGCCGAAGCGACCGCATTTTGCGATCGTGACATCGACACGCGACAAGGCCTTGGGGGCCTCCCGTTGGCTGTCCGGCGGCGTCGACCGCGTCGGTGGATCCGATCTCAGACCTTACGTCCCGGTGCTCGAGGAACTTGGCGTTACCGTCATCGACACGAGCGACATCAAGACCAGAGACAAGCTCGGCCACAACACATTCGCCGACAGTCCGGAGATCGTCCACCTGCTTGGGCGGCGTCTGGCCGGGCAATCCATTTCCGGAGGCGAGGCGACGTTCGCGGATCGCGTCGGGGTGGCGGCCGCCAATTTCGCCGGTTCCGCAGCCCGCGTGGCTGTTGCGGCACCGGTATCCGTCATCAGCGGCGAGGCACGTGAGGTGCTGAAACGCGAGCTTTCCCCGTCGACCGGGCAGATGGTGGATGGGCAGATCGCATACTAAAGGCAGGGCCGCTCTGGCCAACCAATCGACATTGGCCCTCGCCTTCGCGGGGGCCGTATTGCCGTGATCCTGCTCTAGGACGGATCGACATTCAGGATTGAACGAAGCTGCTTGTGCGGCATTGGAGCGCGGGATTTGCATGATTGCTGCTGCTTGAGAGGATTGGGTTGCTGCCCAACTTTCAGAACAGGAGATGACGATGGCAGAGAAAAGCCCGCTGGGCCGGCGCATCATCGATGACGAAACCCCGCGTTCGCTTTGCGAGCGCCTCGCACCAACAGAACGATACTGTAGATTTCTGCGATAAGCTTGCACTGCACGGTCGTCAGTCAGATGCCGACCCGTTCCCGAAGCTCCGGATTGAGCTCGGCACGAAGGGTGGTAATGATCCGCCCTGCCTCTTCCTGGGTGAGGCCGCACAGCAGAAGCGATTGGTCGGCGAGCGCTAGACCGGCCGCGAGATTTTCCGGAAAGACAACGTTCGCACCGGCTTTGACAAGGGCCGCGATATCACGATCATCGGCCGTGCTGACCACACAGGGAACGGCTTCTGTTTGCTTCCTGACTCCCTATGAGATATCCGCTGACGGCCACCAACGCCTTGAAGCGCTCCGACCAGAGCGCCGCCATGATGTTTGCGGTTCGGCCTCCCCAATCGTATCCGCCGACGATGGCGCGTTCGATATTTAACGCATCCATGAAATCTATCATATCGACGGCGATAGCCGCTTGTTGGCCATTGCGGAGCGTCTTTTCAGACAGGAAGCGCGTCGTTCCATAGCCGCGAAGATAGGGTATCAGCACCCGGTAGCCCTTCTCCTGTGTTTCGGCGTGCAAATTTGACCCCCTTGGCGGGGTAATCGGCGTCCAATTTT
>JALDYZ010000011.1 GCA_030028905.1 Ferirhizobium litorale
CGAGAAGCAGCAGAAAATCTAACCCGGGGGTGTCTACGAAACTCGGGGCTATTCATTTGCGCCTTTTGCGGTCTCATCCGCAAGGGAAAGGAGTTCCTGCACTTCCGCCTGAATGCGCGCTGCACGTTCAACCCCATGCCCTTCCTCAATGGTGGACCTGAGGTCTTGCGCTTGCTTGCGTAGGGCGGTCGCATGGTCGGTCGCTGCCTGGATGGTTTCATCGTGCAGCCGCTTGAGCGTTGCAAGGTCCGCTTCCTTCTCGGCCTTGATGGTCGCGGCATCATTCTTGGCCTTGGAGACCATGCTGTCGAGGTCTTCGGCCAGTTCATCTTTCACGGCATTTATGACGTCTTGCCGGGCGTCATCGACTGCCCAACCTGCTTCTAGCCTTGCCTCACGATGGGCGAAACGCGAGGCGAATGTCTGCATAGCGTCGGGGCTTTCCTTGGCCATAGCCTCGGCTGTACCCGCGACAAGACCATCATAGCCAAACTTGCTGACCATGGCGCGGAAGTTCTCGCGGTTCTTGTTGCGCGGCGAATAGCTGTCCGAATGCTCGAAGCCTTGCGCGGGCTTGTAGCCAGCTTCCTGCGTGGCTTTCAGGACGCGTGCATTGTGCCTTGAGAACGCCTCGGCGGCGCGCTTGAGGCTCGGCGTTAGGTCGCCCTTGTTGGATGTCTCGACGGCCTCTGTGATCGCCTTGGCGAACTCTGCACGCTTTTCCAGCTTCGTGTTGATGTCGAGTACCTTTGCGCTCCTGCCGCCCGACTGTTCCTCAAGGTAGAGTTGGAACGCATCTTCGAACGCGCCTTCGTACTCGACTTGCGCGCCTTTGACTTCCTTGTCCATCCAAGTGAAAGCATCCACCTGACCTTTGGTAACAAGACCGCCATTCCCGACTGGATCAGGCATGAGGCTGTCCATTGTGGCAACGATGTCTGCATTTCCTGTACGAACGCCAGCGGCATGGGCATCGATCCGCACACTATCGATGTGAGAAGTAGCCGCCAGGGAGGTGGCCGCACGTGCTCTTTCGATACCATCGGCTGTGAAGGCATAAGGAATTAGACCCGTTTCCGCTGCGCCTATGGACTTGCTGCCTCCCATGACCGCCGCGACGTCATCAACAGTTCGGAGCGAGTGCGCGACAAATGCATCCTGCGTATCACGGGCAAGCGTTGGGTCTACGTGCGCGATCTTTCGAGACAATGCACCAAAGACGCCACCAGCAGCCATGGCGACCGAGCTATCGATTGCCAGATCACGCACCGAATAGTTTGGCGTGGTTTCCAGTTTGATAGCCGATGTTCCCGCCATAATTGCTCCTTGGCGTCCCGCTTCCGCGCCAGCACGAAGAAGACTAGACCCAATGCTTGCGGTAGCTCCTACGCCGCCTGTACCAATCTCAAGAGCCCACAAGGTCGGGTCCGTGATTCCAGCGGTTAGGCGTACGCCCAAGCCGACCCATCCGCCGCGATCAAGAGTGTCGCTGGCGGCAATCTGTCCCATCGCAAATTCGACCTTCTGCGCGGCGCTGTCTGGCGATACGGAGTTCTCAACGACCCAATCCTGCCATTCAGGCGTCAGACCCTGATACCCCGGCAGAGCCTTGAACGTGTCGAGAGTACGGGACTCCAGCCATGGCCTGTCAACCGCCTCGCCTTCCGCTCCGAGAAACTGAAACAGGTGGCGATAGCCAAGCTCGTGCGGCGCTGCTTCCATCATCTGCATGAAGCTCGGCTCGGGCGCGTATAGACCGGGCGCGCGCGTTTGTGGAACTTGCTCAGCATATACATCTGGAAACAGCGTCCCGTTGACCGGCGCAGGGCCTTGGCCATTCGAGTTTACCATCGTGGGATTGTAAGGCGTCGTGGCCGGGCTTGCGGTCGGCGTAAACTCCCCTACGGCTGCAGCGTCCATGCCGAGCAATGCGCGGGCGTTGGCATTGCGACCGGACCAGTTATGGCCGTTGCGCGGTCCCTTGTCAGAGCCGACCGGGCGCTCATACATAATGCCAGCGTCGGTGGCCTGGTCCACATCCTTGGATGCACGAAGGCGCGCTACAGTAGCCGCCTCCGTCGTGTTCATCTCCTGCCAGCCCCATTCGAGCTGCGTGTCGAGGTCATCCCATGCGGTCCCGCGCGCGGCTGCGAGCTTTTGCAAGCCCTCATACCGTTCGCGGTTCCATTGGCCGATACCGTACGAATGCACGCCCGGCTTGACGTCATTCTCTCGGATTGCCTTGGGATTGATTTGGCTTTCGCCCATCAGGTTCCCGACGAAACCGGCAGCGGCTACATCGGAGAGACCCTTCTTCTTGTAGAACTCGAATGCGTATCGAGCGACGGGCGAAACGTTTGCCATGAGTGGTGTCCTTTGCCGGGAGTCGGCATTAGTGAGTGGTTGGGAAATGGAGGGAGAGACAGCGAGAGTGAGGCGAACACAGCACGATCGAAACGCGAGCCTGTTTCGCGCAGCACCTGTGTTGACGACCACTCATTTGAGTAAGCCGCTTCCGTTCCGGCGCTGCTTTAGGTCGGGCTTAGGTGGTTGTGTTTCTCATTAGAGAGACCCCAAAGGGCTTTGGGCTTCTGCTTTAAGATGTGCTTTAAGCTCTATGGTCTTCTTCGAAGAACCATTCACTCTTAGGCAGGTGTTAGGGCAAGACTGAAAGTGGGGCTTATAGCTGGGTTTCGCTTCGCTCACCCTGTCGAATGACCGCCTATGTAGCCCCCCTGATAGGTCACATCGCGACTGCGGTACACGCAGCTTAATTCATTGACAGTGCCGCAAGCGATACCGTGACCGCTGTGGACTTTCGTGTTGCCGTCTTTCCGGCTGTCATCTTCCTTCGGTGAATGCGGAGGTGTGGTCTCTCTGCCGTAGGCAAAGCTTGAACGTGTTGTTCTGGTGGGCAACTTTCATTTAAGCATCTGTAAACACATGCTTTTTATACGTTTCAAAATTTCAGCGCCAAGACTCACTGAGTCTGCATACAGTCGACAATGAGCCGCGCCTTCACGACCTCGAACTGGCCGAACGCCTGGCTACAAGAGCTGCGTCGAGATCCGCAAGCGCAGAAGGTCTGCCGAACTTGGCCGGTACGGAGTTCTCGCCACCGTGGCGAAAACCTCGGGCAAGGCTGGAGCAGCGGTACGGAACGGTCACTACGGCATGGCTGACACCGAACGCTCTGCCGACGTCCGCGAAATGTTCGTCAGAACGATCTACGCATACAAGCACAGGACGCTGGCGCAGGAAGAGCATGTAGCTGAGCGCTATCAGTCGCCAGAAAGGCCGCAGCGGTGAGCCGCGACCTTCGGAATTGCTGGAGGCTTGGCCTTATGCTTGCTTTGTGCCACCTAAGCACCAGTTGCGGTTCTTGCTGGAGAGCATCAGCCCCTCGCGCGATGCGTAGTAAATTTCGTATCGGCCCAGGCGTGCATAGAAGTGTGAGTACCGGATTTCAAAAACGAATGAATCATATTCGAGCGACATTGGAGTGGTGTCCTTAGGTCTGTCTATTCGCTGCTTTCCTCAGGCAAATCATCTGAGGTGCATATTTGGTAGGATAGGCAGACCCGGCGCGCAACATCGAAAATCAAAATTACTCAATAAAAACAATATCATTAGTGGAAGTGGCAAGTGAGAACATTCCACGCCGTTTCGGATACGTACGTCCGACTCGGCAACGCCATCAACCATCTGCTCACCGAACACCCGCGCCCAAATGGTTATGTGATCAAGCTAATGGACCGTAATGGAAGCAAGTGGAAACAAAAATAGCTTTGACCAGGCCGCGAGCTAATGGAACTTAATGGAAGCTAGTGAACTCGCCTCACCACCAGAAAAGAACTTAACCGACGATAATGGATGATAATGGATGATAATGGATGACAATGGAGCGGACTCGAACGTAGATTTCCAGCAATTAGAAATCCGCCGAGCCCGAGGCATCAGCTTGGGCTCTTGCCGCGCGTATCGCATTAATCCACGCCGCGAACGAATTCGTTGGAAGTCTGTAAAAACCGCGCCGCGTATCGTCCTGTATAATTATCTCCTTCAGCTTTAGAGACTGAAGAGCATTGTTGACGCTAGCTTCGCTAACGCCTGATTCAGCGATGATTGTTTTACGCGCTACCCAAGAATCTCCATGTTCGGCCATTGCGTCGAGCACCCGCCGATAGTCTTCCGATGATATCCGAGCATGATACATTTCGTTGAAGAACTTGTCGCCAAGCTGCGCCAGCGCGCCGCCAGCTTTAAACGCGCCTTCCCCAACATCGTCCATATCGATTTCATCGTCTGTGTCATGCTCAAACGCGCTATATCCAAATTGCTGGAGAAAGTGTGGATAGCCTTCAGAAAGCACTGCCAGGAAATCTAACCCCTCATCCGTTATTGATGTGGGCACAGTGTTCCGCTCGTTCGCTGCCTTCAGTCCTAGATTAACAACCCTTTTGCGCTCGCTTGGCTCAAGCGGCTCTAGCAACAACGTGTGAAATAACCGTGGGGAGGATTCATGACTCTCACGCAGCTTTCCAAGAATGGTTGGCAGACCTGCAACACCGAAGACTACACTATTACAACCAGTACGGCTAAGCCGTTCTGTGAGCATTTTTAATAGTTCACCTAGCCCGGCCTCGGTGGGCGGCCTATCCGCCTCATCTATAAGCAATAATACGCCGTCAATCTCGGACGATGCGACATTGCACAAGTTGGAAAGGCGCGTCACAAGTTCGTCGCATACCTCTTCTGCATCGAGTTCAGATTGGTCTTTATGATATCTGACGCCGAGCACTTCCCAGTTCGTGAGCCAGTTCCAAAACCCTGAGGCGGCTTGCTTCACCGCGTCTCGCGTACTAAGCGCAGTTTTTAAGCCTCTGCCGAACTTTCGGACAATATCTATCTGGCTTTGGCAACCACCTAGGTCTACCGACACAGTCACGAATCGAAAGGCCTGATCAGTAAGAATGGGCCTAGTTTTTCCATCGGCGATCATTTCCACGTAAAGCAACAGAGATGATTTACCAATTCCACGTTCCCCTTGGACAAGGAAGTGTTGCGGACTACCATTCTTGGACTGGAATAAGCACCGTTCGATAAGCTTAATCTCATCTATTCGACCCACAAACATGCCAGGGTTAATGATGCCATTGGGCTGAAAAGGATTGAATTTTAGAGATGCCATTTTGTGTCCGGTCGGAGCTACGTTTTGACTCCGTAAACTCCTAAAGCCCACGGGTCTCTGGCGCAAGGTTGCATCTATGTTGGGTGGCGTGTTTCCCTACAAGGAACTTTATCCCTCCACGCCAACGGGGGTTTTCGCAAGGTCGGCTAATCAAACACAGCAAGCCATTAGGTGCACCCGACCGCATTGTGTTGGCGATCTCACCTATGCTACACAAAACCGATACACATGGCCGTAGATCGAGTGAAATAAATGCAATGATTTCAGTACTCACAATCGATTCCAGTCCCGTCCTCTTCTGGGCACCAATTTCACGTTCCGGATCGTCCCGGAACATTCAAGAACCCCGCGCAAGCGGGGTTTTTTGTTGCCATTTTCAAAGTTTTCATTCCGTCGCGTCCATGGTCGACCACGGGCACCCAATGAATTTGATGGCATTTTTGCGGTCAAGAAACTTTTGACCGCGGAGCACTTCTCGGTCTATGGCACGATGCTGAAGGCGTTCGCCTCGATGAAGAGTTTTCGCGCCAAGGACGGCTCAGGCGGCGACCATGGCGCCGGAAGGCGGCCGCAGCGGCGAGCGCAACTTCCGCAACGAGAAGCGCTCGAACGAAATGCACTTCTAGACGACCGACCCGGATGCGCGGCTTTACCGCAATGGCAAGGGCCAGGAGAGCCGGCTGGCTATCTCGGGCACGCGCTGACGGAGAACCGCAACCGCCTTGCGGTCGCCGGCATTGGCTTGCGCTAACCCAACTCGATTTTCAACAGCTTGCTAGTCGGCATTTCAGCGGCGCGTCCGATGCAAATCAAAATCCGTGAGATGGGGCAAAGAAGCAGTTCGCGTGGTCTTCGGTTGGGTGCAAGCAAATGTGAAATTGACTGTCTCCGGACGGAATGGTGTCACCATACGGAATTCGGAAGAAGTGTTGCTTTGTGACGAGGTGATGGTCACCCGGATTGAGTAGCACTCTGAAACCGTCGGGACTGGTGCTCACGCTGGTATTCGGAATCTCTTGGCAATCGCCTCGTTCTTTGTCCCCTCGGCAGCAAGCGGGTGGATAGATCCATCCCGACTCGGTGTCGTGGGCGGTCGCGCCATTCCAGCAAGACAGCGTCGATAGAATGGCTGAGAAATACAAAGCGCGATTCATCTTTGGTGTTCCGGGGACGGCAGGTCGCAAATCCGCCGGCAATTGTGAGCGAGGTCCTGCCGCATGTAACGAACGGACTCCGATCAAACGACGATATTTCCCCGATCGGCTCTTTGCCGACCCTTTTTAGAATTGGAAAAGCCTTTTCTAAGATAGCCATTCGCGCACTCCTCGACGCTGAACAAGGCAGGAGATGCGCAATGGACGGCATTGGAGACAACCCCGACACGCTGATCAAGACAGTGTCGAGACGCGGCCACCTCTTAGGGCAATAGCCGTCGGCGGGTTAGGAAACACGGATGGGCAGAAGATGGAAAGCCGGGCCCTCGCTCTACTGACGGTGCTGCTGGCCAATCTCGGCATATGGCGTTTGCTGGACGATCGCCCAGTACTCCTGTCGTGCGTAGGGAAGTATTACCGTCAGTAGCGGTTCTGCAGTTCGAAAGCCTCGGCGGGCGTCTCCCCACGAAGCGGCTGGCTGATGGATTGACCCGAGACCTCACCACCGATTTGGCAAGCTTTCCGGGTTTGACGCTCTGGCTCGCAACTCGGCTGCTGACTTCGGCAACCCATCGGGCATCTCGTGTGACTCGGTAGGGCGTTGAATGCTGGCTCTTTGATTGAGGGACCCATTAAGCATGATGCAGATGTTGTTCGCATCGCGGCTCGACTGGCGTCCAGAGCATATGATCTGGGGACCGGCGGCTTGTGGCAGCGGCGCACTGACGCGCGGTTTGGTCCGCGCTGGCTGACCTCATTCGGGAAGCCCTGCCGTTCGCAAGGCCGCTGCCAGCGCGTCCATCAAGTACGGCTGAAACAGGTTCGTTCGCACATAGCCGCCGACCGAGAAATTCGGCGCCACCTCGATCAGTCGTCGTGCCGCAGAGTGCGCGGCTTCGACATTGCCAAGGCCGACGTGGCTGGCCGCCAGATAGGCGTACGGGATGCTGAAGCCGGGATTTGCCCGGACCGCCAGAGCGGCGTATCTGGCTGCGTCTGCGAAGGCGCGGGCAAAGAGGTGGGTCAGGGCGAGTGCGCAGTAGGGATGGTAGCTCAGCGGATCGTCGATCGGGCTCAGTCGCAGCGCCTTGTGAGCATGTTCCACCGCCCGCTGGTGTCGCTCGCTGTGGGCACTGACCAAAGCGCTGAAGCCGAAGGCCAGGGCCGAATTGTTGTTCAATGCGAGAGCCCGGTCGAGCACCTCGATGGCGGCGTCGTAGTCCCGGGTGAGGTTGGCGCGGACGAACGCGCCGATGCTCATCGCCTGCGGGTCGTCGCTGTTGATGCCTAAGGCAATGTCGGCGTGGCTGAGTGCGGCCGCCTTGTCTGCGGGATCCAACCCATTGCGGAGGTAGCGCTGCTCGTAACACCATGCGGCATAGCCGTGCGCAGCGACATAGTCCGGCTGAAGCTTGATCGAGCGCGCCAGTAGTTGCAGGGCCTTGTCGGTCTCGACGGGCGTGTTCGCGTGCGCGTGCGGCAGGGCCCGAAGGTAGAGATCGTACGCGTCCAGACTTTCGGGCCGCTTGCGGCGCGCACGCTCGATCTCCGCACGGCGGACACTCGGTTCGATCGAGCCCACGATCTGCTCAGTCAGCCGATCCTGGAGGTCGAACACGTCCGTTGCCGCGCCCTCGAACCTTTCGGCCCAGACATTAGTGGCCGATGCGCCGTCGACAAGCTGGGCATTGATCCTCAGCCTCCCCCCGGACTGCCGCAAGCTGCCCTGCAGCAGGTAGCGAACGCGTAGTTCGGCGGCAATTGTGCGCAGATCGGCTTTCTCGCCCCTGAAGCCGAAGGAGGAGTTGCGTGCGATGACGAACAGACCCGGGATCTTCGAGAGGTTGGTGATGATGTCCTCGACCAAGCCATCGGCGAAGTAGTCATTAGGCTCGTCGCCGCTCATGGTGGCGAACGGCAGCACGGCGATCGAAGGGCCGCCGAGCGCAGTCTCGTCGCTACGCTCCAGCGACAGGCGGTAGCCCCGCCGCGAGACGGTGGCCAAGACCGCATACCGCTCGTCGCCGAGCGCTCGCCGGATCTCGTGGATGCATTGAACAAGGCTGTCGTCGGTAACGGCGGCGCCTCCCCAGACGGCTTCAAGCAGCTCGGCCTTGCTGACCAGCCTGTTCGCGTTCTGGACGAGGTGGCGAAGGACCGCAAAGGCCTGCGGCCTAAGGGCGATTGCGTTGCCGTTGTCAAGACGCAGCGTCTCACCTTCCAGGTCGACGACAACCTTGTCGTTGAGGACAAGTGTGACAGTTGCTGGCGAACCGACCATGACGACCCTCAGGTGTGACGGATCCTGCCGCATAGGATACACTAGGTCTTCGCCGCCGGCTCTTCATTCTTTCAGGGCTCTGGCCGGCGCAATTTCGGCAAACGACCGGAACTCGCGGTTTACTCGGACGAGGCGTGGTGTGTGCTTACAACGAAGTACGACCGCAGGATGGGAAAACGATGGCTACCGCCCGATCTTGTCCGCTAGCTCCGCCATTTGAAGCTCGGTGCTCTCCGGCTCGACCGCGGCGGGCGAGCAGACACCGCAGCTTCGTGGGTTGTTCTGTATCGCTATCGCCCCTGAGGAAGCCTCGGGGCTCGGCACGGAGGAGGTGTGCGGCGAGCCAGGTCCGAAATGCAGTTCTCTCCAATTTCTAACCTGCTTCTTCCGCGTCCCTAACCTTCCTTCAACTAGTGTCAGGTCCGTGATACAAACGGTGCCAAATGGACAATCCGCAAGCTTGTACGCGCAGACCGCCGATCGCGCGATGGCTGATACGGCTTGGGTTCTCGCAGAACCGATCGCCGTCGGGTTCTTTGCGCTTGCGGTTTCCGGTGGGCATCAGGGCCCGAATCTTGCTGTTTCAACTGATCATTGTTGCGGCGCTCATCGTTATGGCGACTTTCGTTTATATCGCCATCCGCTCGACGGACTATTATTTGCAGCGAGTTCAGTGGGCCCATCAGCAACACGAAGCGGTCACGGCGCTTTCTGTCAACGCCAATCGATATTCCGAGCAAATTGCCGAGTTTCTGTTGATTGGCGAGCCGGAGCGTTCCGACTACGACAGCGCCCGCGCCGAGCTCGAAGCGGGATTCGACCGGCTCGAGGAGGTGACCACGGGGGAAATCGAATTCCTGGGTGGCATCGTCCGGGGAGATGACAAACGGGACGAACTTTTTCGAATCGAGCGGATGCAAACGCTTTATGCGGAAATCGACCGAGCCACGGCAAACGTGATCGAGCTGCGCAACCAGGGCAGACAGGAGGAGGCGATTAGGGTTTTCCGCCGCGAGATCGAGAACCGTCTCGACGCCGAGTTCCAAAATCTTCTGAAGGCCGCGTCACTCGACGAACTGGACGAAGTCGAACGAACCGGGCGCAGGGCGGAAGCCGTGTGGAGCCGGTTGACCTGGACTACGGTTGGTCTTGCCTTGGCGGCGATTGTTTTGTGCCTCGTTGCCGCCTCCCTTCTCGCCCGATCACTGGTGCGCCCGATCGATCTCCTGACCAAAGGCACCGAGGCGATCAGTCGCGGCGAACTCGATCACCGGATTGTCTTTGACAGCCATGACGAACTCGGCACGCTCGCTAAACGCTTCAATGAGATGGCCGCCCACCAAGAGGACCAACGCGACCGATTGGTCAATGCCAGAGCGGAGCTGGAGCGGGAAGTGGTCGCACGGACCGCGGAGCTTGCCGCCGCGAACCAGCGATTGACCGAACTCGACCGGTTGCGGGTCCAGTTCCTCGCCGACATCAGCCACGAACTCCGCACGCCGCTCACCGCTCTTCGCGGGGAAGCCGAGATTCCGCTGCGGCACGGATCGAAGCCCGAGGCGGTCTATCGCGATGCCCTCGAGCGAATCGTCGCGCAAAGCGGGGATATGGCCCGGCTTCTCGACGATCTTGTTTTTCTTTCGCGCTCGGAGACCGACACCATCCGCTTCGAGCCGCGTCGGGTGGATCTTGTGACGATTGTCTCCGACGCCGTACATGATGGCGAAACGCTCGGACGCAGCAAAACCATCTCGGTCGACGCGGAATATGGGAAAGAGCCGATCTGGCTCACTGCCGATGCCCCGCGTCTGAAGCAGGCGCTCATGATCCTTCTCGACAACGCCATCAAATACTCACCGCGCGGACGATCCGTACAATTGAGGATGGCCGCAGGGAATGGGCACGCCGAAATTGTTGTTCGCGACGAAGGCAGGGGCATCGCTCCTGAAGATCTGTCCAGAGTGTTCGAGCGGTTTTACCGCGGTCGCGGCTCAAAGGCGTCGCTTCAGCCGGGAAGCGGGCTCGGCCTCTCGATCGCCAAATGGCTGATTGAGAAACACAATGGAGACATCGCACTTACCAGCGAAGTCGGGTCGTTTACAGAGGTTCGAGTCCGGATTCCATGTACTGATCAGAGCTCGCTCTGATGCGAGCCGCGCCGGACCAGAGCCTTGGTCCGCGCGTCTTCGACGAATGCCGTGATGAAGTCACGCAGCCGCGGAACACGAAGGAGGTCGTATGTCGAGAGTTCTGCTCGTGGAGGATGACTCCCGCATCGTCGGCTTTATCAAGCGGGGGCTCGAGGCCGAGGGCTATGCTGTCGACCTCGCAAACAGCGGCGAGGATGCCCTCGACATGGTGCGCGAAAAGCCCTATGCGCTGATCGTTCTCGACCGCATGCTTCCCGGAATCGACGGTCTCGAAGTATGCCGGAGGCTGCGGCGCGAGCAGCGTGAGCATCTCGTCCTGATGCTCACTGCGCGAGACAGCCTGCAGGACAAGGTCGAAGGCCTGAAGGGCGGCGCCGACGACTACCTCACCAAACCTTTCGCCTTCGATGAACTGATCGCGCGCATGGAAGCGCTGCTTCGTCGCGGCTCCAGAACGAATGCAGACCCGATCTTGAAGGTTGGCGACCTGCTGCTCGATCCGACCCGCAAAAAGGTCTGGCGCGGCGAGCGCGAGATCGGCCTGACCGCCAAGGAATTCAGGCTTCTCACCTATCTGATGTCTCATCCAGGCACCGTCGTCAGCAGAACCCGATTGCTCAACAATGTTTGGGACATGAACTTCGATCCGCAAACGAAGGTGGTGGACGTTTACATTCGCTACCTCCGCTGCAAGATCGACAGCGCGAACGAAAAGCCGCTGATACGGACGGTGCGGGGTTTTGGCTACGTCATATCGGCTTGAAGCAAGCGGTGAGGTCCGCGGCAACGCGGAAGATCCAAACTTGCATTTTTCAGCCTCTCGCGCGGCATACAATCTAGCCAGCTTGTACTGCCGTTGCTCATTGAGCGGTGGCAACGCAACCAGGTTTCTCAGAATAAATTGAATGCAAAGATGTAGTTTAACTACTGACGAGAGCAGGGTAATAATTTGGTTAAAACTTGGATAGAAATGCATTCGGTACGGACTGTTTCGCAAACTACACGTTATTCTCAGTGGTCGTAAGAAAACGGTCAGGTCACGTCGCGCCAACGCGGCGATGGAGAATTGTGACATGAAGATACGGGAAAAAATTGGTCCTATGCTCGCTTTTGCGATCGCGGCTGCCACCGGTGCTGCGGTAGCCGGTGGTGCACAAGCGGCACCGGCACCTGACGCTGTCGAAACCGGCGGCATCAAGAGCATCCTGCCGCAAACCACCGGACCGACACGGCCCGGAGCCGCTGAAACACCAGAGGGGAAGTTGCAGCAGTTCGCCGGCAACAGTTCGTCAAACTCGAGTTCCAACAGCTCATCGAATTCGAGTTCCAACAAATCGTCGAACTCAAGTTCCAATAGTTCGTCGAACTCGAACTCCAACAGTTCGTCCAACTCGAACTCCAACAGTTCGTCCAACTCGAACTCCAACAGTTCGTCCAACTCGAACTCGAACAGCTCGTCCAACTCGAACTCGAACAGCTCCGACCGTAAATCAGGTGTGTTCCGCAGGCGCTGAACGGCCGTCTCAAACGGAAGGCCGGGTTTGCCCGGCCCCCCCTGAAGCGGATGGAAAAGCGGGAGCGGCGATGTGCTTGACTCGAACCTCAAGCGGCAATTGGGCCTCAACTCCGCATTAACCGCAGGTGACAGCCATGCTGACGCTCTTCAACAAGCCCTCGGCGAAGATCAGTTTTCTTTGCCAACCATCGGACCTCGGCGTCATTGCCGAACCTCGACCAGCCAAGACAGTGCTGCCCGAGTGGTTCCGCAAGATCGCGCCCGTGGACCTTGAGCATGTCGGAGCCCGCGACAACGGCATTACGATCAAGCGCTGTATGCCATTTCTCGACGCTCTCTCGACCGGCTGGATATTGCCGCTTGCCGCCGAAGTTCGCCTCGAGATCAAGGACGGAGGCAAGACCGTCGACTCCGGCTGGGAATTCGACAGGACAATGGTCAGCAATCACAGCCCGAGGCAGATTGCGGGGCACCCAAGCACTCCACGGCCGCCCTTGAAGTTCCACAATTACTGGGCGATCCGGACGCCGCCGGGGTGGAGTTGTCTGTTCGTGCCGCCGCTTAACCGGCCGAACGGCGTGTTCGAGGCGGTCGCCGGCATTGTCGATACCGACACCTATTCGGCGCACATTCACTTCCCGTTCTTCCCGATTGGCCCCGATGGGGTGCACGTCATCGAGAAAGGTACGCCTCTGGTGCAGGTTTTCCCGTTTCGTCGCGTCGACGCAGAGATTGAAAGCGAGGTGCGGGTGGAGACGGCAGACGAGGCTTGCGAACGGGAAAGGGTCTACCGCAATACGATCGCCAGCAACGGCTGGTATCGCAAGTTCGCGCGTGCGAAGCGCTGAGAACCGGCTCGGCACGGAGGACACCGTAGGAAGGCGGTTCCCTCCCGGAGCCAACCGTCTGCAAAATTTGGATCCGCGGTTTCCCCAAATCTACCCTGGTAAAGGCTTACTCATCGATCGTCCCACCTCTCCGTTCAAGCCACGCAAGCAAACTCGCCCGTGCATTGGCCGTGATCTCGAACTGTACCGGACGTCCGGTCTTCTGCTGGACGACCATGGCACGGGTTCGAATTTCTGACTTGTGACGAGGGTTCTGATCTTGATCCTAACGAGATCGCAGCCTCGTAGCTTACTGTCGCTTGCGAGATCGAACAGCGCTCGATCTCTCATGCGCCCCTCCCTATCGAGGAAGAAACAAACTGGCTCTGCCTCAGGGGCTTCTTTACGCCGACCTTCCGACCGGCGTTCCATGCCGGTCGAGGGCAGCCGGACCGTATTGTGCGATACCCATTGGAGTTCTCCTTCGGCCAGCATTGGCCGTTGAAAGAACGCGCGAACGCAAGGAGTGACGGGGCCGATGGCCGACTGTCTGCTGCTAAGATCGCCCCGTGGACATAGAAGTTCTTGCTGCCCAGGTTCACATGCCACCATGTTGATCCGCAGATGCGAATGGGCTTCGGGAAACCAAGGTCACGCTTCTCCAGGCGCCAGACCTTCGAAATGCTCACACCCAAGTAGGCCGCCACCCTCTGACCGTCATCAAGCGGGCAGCTTCGTGCATACGGCTGAGCCGATCGACCAGCGATCTCCAATCTTTCAGAGAGACGATACCGACGGGCGCATCGGCTCAGTGGCGTTGCAACCGACCCTACCAGTTCAGGCTGCGGTGATGGACACCCGGGATCCAGTGATCGGCGGTGGGCGGACGCGTGCTCTCGAAGGTAACGCCATTGTGCTCGCAGGTATAGACGACCATCGGGGCGGTCGAATTGCCTCCGGCGACGCCTTCGATCCGGCTTACCATCCTGACCTCGCTGGAGCACTTAGGCCTGACGGCGTCGCCGCCATCCTTGACCCCCGGCAGATCACGATAGGGATTGACCTTCTGGATCTCGCTCTGGTCGAAGTTGACGGCGCCCGCCGGCAAGGCGGTGGCGACCGTGATCAGGGTGACAAGGGCGGACATCGCGTGGCGGATCATGGACTTCAGGTCTCCGTGTTCCGTTCGCTATATCGCCCTCGGCCAACAAAGAGAATGCACGATTAGTTGAGGCATGCTACAGGCGGCGATAGGCGGTCGGATAGTGGTACAGCCAGCCGATGCGCTCGACGGCGGCATCGAAATTCTCCCGCGCCACGGTCATGGTGTGACCATTGGCATGTAGCAGGGTCGCTTCGTCCTCCATCATGCCGACATGCCCCTTCCAGAACACCAGGTCTCCCCGGCGCAGATCGCCACGGTCGATTTTGCGGCCGAGGGTCGCCTCCTGCATGTCGGTGTCGCGCAGCACCTTGCGACCAGTCATCATCAATGAAAGCTGCACCAGACCGGAACAATCAATGCCGAAACCGGAACGTCCGCCCCAAAGGTAGGGCGTTTCCACAAATCGTGCCGCAATCGTCACCGGGTCGCTGTCCGGCATCGTACCGATCGGCAGGAGGTGATCGGCGATCATTGCCCCGCCGCCGGAAAGCAGCAAGTATCGGGTGCCACGCGTCTCCGCCTCGCCGACGACTTCGACCCGGCTGCCCATGGACAGTGCGCACATATGCGGCGAACGAAGCTCCGGTGCGGGATAGACGAAGGTTCGCGAAACGACGACGTGGTGGGTCGGTTCCGAGGAAATTTCCGAGACGGCCGTTTCCGGGAGGTATCCGACGTAACCGTCGAAATCGGCCTTCACCCAGGCCCATCCCGACGCCCGGTCGAGCACCTCCAGGCTCTCTCCGAAGAGCAGCTCCGTATCGATTCCGCAGGTGGCATCCGGACACGGCCGCAACGGCATCACCGGTACGGTGATGCGGGCCTTCGTCCCGTCGACGAAACGCAGCGCTTCCACTTGACCTTTGAGCGCCGTTTCGGCGAGATCGGGCCGGAAGGCATGGAGTCGGCGGTCGAGTTGCATCGAATTTCCCTTTACATGGAGTGCCTGCGGCCCTGATCTATGATGAGATCGCCGAGTTTTTCAAGATAGAGGGCGCCTGCAACCGTTCGCTTGATGACGACGTTCCGGCGGTCTCGCTCGTCACGCATCCGATCGACCAGGCCCATGGCGCCCATCGTATCTAGCGCCCTTGTCACGACAGGCTTGGTGACCGAAAGCGTCGCCGCCAGGCCCCTGACGGTATGTGGCGGCGGCATCAGGTAGATGTGCAGGAGTATGGCCATCTGGCGAAGCGTGAGATCGCGCTTGTCGTGACGCACCTGCTCGAGCACTACTCCATGCCAAAGGCCGAGGGCTTCCGTCGCGGACAATTCAACGGCCACAGACCTTCTCCGGAGTCGTTACGCTACCGTTCTAGTCTCCGTCAAATACCCGGAATTGACAAGAGCGCTTTCAGCGCAACTTGCTGCCGAGATAGCGATAGAGGGCGCGGATCGCCTGTGCTTCGCCGCCGATCGGGGAATGTGGACGTTCCTTCTGCGCCCAGCCGTAGATATCGAAATGCGCCCAGCTTTTCGTGCGCGTCACGAAACGCTTCAGGAAGAGAGCGGCGGTGATGGCGCCGGCCATGCCCCCCGAAGGCGCATTGGTGAGGTCGGCGACGCTGGCGTTGAGGTCGCGTTCATAACCCTTGTAGAGCGGCATTCGCCACAACGGGTCGTCCGTTTCAAGGCTGGCATCCGTGAGGTCGTGGGCAAGATCCTCGTCGTCGGTGAAGAACGGTGGCAGTTCGGGACCGAGCGCCACGCGCGCCGCCCCTGTCAGCGTCGCCATGTCGATCAGCAGGTCCGGCTCGTCCTCGTCGGCATAGGCGAGCGCATCGGCCAGGATCAGGCGACCTTCGGCGTCGGTGTTGTCTATCTGTACCGTCAGGCCCTTGCGGCTCCGGTAAATGTCGCCGGGCCTGAATGCATTGGCAGAGATTGAATTCTCGACAGCCGGGATGATGACCCTCAGATCGATTTTCAGTTTCGCATCCATGATCATCAGGGCGAGACCGAGGACGTTCGCCGCGCCGCCCATGTCCTTCTTCATGAGGGCCATCGAGGCCGCAGGCTTGATGTCCAGCCCGCCGGTATCGAAGCAGACGCCCTTGCCGACCAGCGTGAGCTTGCGGTTGCCCTTCTTGCCCCAGCGCATCTCGAGCAGGCGGGGCGCGGCGGCGCTGGCCCTGCCCACGGTATGGACGAGCGGAAAATTCTCGGCCAGCAGGTCCTCGCCGATGATGACCGACATGTCCGCCTTGTAGTGGGCGGCGAGCGCCCGCATGGCGCCTTCGAGTTCCTCCGGTCCCATGTCATTCGTCGGGATGTTGATCAGGTCGCGGGCAAGGAAGACGCCGGCCAACTGCCGCTTGATATCGGCGCCATCGGCATCCTGGGGGATGAGCAGTTTCGGCACGGGGCTGGTTTCTGAGCGATAACGGTCGAAACGATAGCTGCCAAGGCCATAACCCAGAGACAGCCGATTTGCCGTCAGCGGCGCGGTTTCGATATGCCATTCGCCTGCCGGCAGCGTGCGCGCGAGCTTGCCGGTCAGGAACGGCGCCTCGGAGGGATTGCTGCCGAGCCCGAACAACGCCCCGCCCAGATGCCCGTCCTCGGTTGGAATCAGCAGCAGCGAGCCCGCTGTAGCGGCAAAACCCGCCTTTTTTGCCCAGTCGAGCGCAATGGGATCGATGGTTCCCGTCTCGATATGCGCGGGCGTGACGGCGAATATGGGCAGGGTCCGGCCGCCCTTGGTACTGAAGGGCGACGGTCTGTCGATGAACTGGAAGGGGGCCATGGTCAACCTTTTGCGGCTTGGCATCGGACCGTTGTTCACCATCGGTCGGGCCAGGCACCATTTCTGAGTTTCATTGTCATCCGTCGGACGGTCTGCGACCGCTTCCGGAGGTAATCACGTGTCTAACGGAATCACCGGGCAATTAACACTCTGTTAGGGTTAACAGATTATTGCTTGAGTGAAGATTGCGCCGGAAAGTCCGGACCGGCCCGGAAACTTTGCTATTGAATGGATTTCAGGGGGCTACACCATGATCGCTTCGCACCGCACCGCGCCGCCCGCCAATCGCCTGATCCAGGGGCTGTTCATCGCCCTTATGGCAACGTCGCTTGCCGGGTGCAGCCAGTCGACAAGCCCGATGACCACGGGTTCGATCGCAAAGCTCTCCAAACCCATCGAATCCATGAATGCCACCGAGCTTGCTCAGGCCACCGAACGAACCGGACAGAGCTACGAGAAGAACCCCAAGGACCGCAATATCGGGATGAGTTATGCCAGCTTGCTGCGCATGAGCGGCAAGAATGAGCAGGCGCTTGCCGTCATGCAGCAGGTTGTGATCGCCCATCCATCGGACCGGGAGGTTCTGGCGGCGTACGGCAAGACACAAGCGGCCGCCGGCCAGCTCGAACAGGCGCTCGGCACCATCGATCGCGCCCAGACACCCGACCGGCCCGACTGGAAGCTGAAGTCCGCCGAGGGTGCGATCCTCGATCAACTGGGCCGCTCGAGCGAGGCCCGCGCGCGCTATCGTGATGCGCTCGACCTCCAGCCGAACGAACCGTCGATCCTTTCCAATCTCGGCATGTCCTATGTGCTGGGCGGCGATCTCAAGACGGCGGAAACCTATCTTCGCTCGGCGATCGAGCAGCCCACGGCCGATAGCCGCGTTCGCCAGAATCTCGCCCTCGTCGTCGGCCTGCAGGGTCGATTCGACGAAGCAGACCAGATTGCCCGGCGCGAACTGTCGACGCAACAGGCGGAAGCCAACGTCGCCTACCTGCGTTCCATGCTTTCGCAGCAGAACTCCTGGCAAAAACTCGCAGCCAAGGACAACAATAGCGACACGGCAACAAACTGAGCGCCACGTCCTGATTGGCCGAGAACATTTTCTCTGCGATCTGCGAACAATAGACCAACTGGTGGAGTGAGGTCGTCGCTGCGCACGGTATTGAGCCGACCGCAGGACCCTTCCCAACAAAGCTCTATCCCAAAGACCGGCGCGCGGTCGGCGCCATTGCAGAGGCGCCTGGCCAATGGCCACGGCGCCTGTTGTGGCGATAACCTTCCCGGAAATCAGAACTTGTCAGCAACCTGAATACCGGCAGGTCCCAGAATGACGGCCATCAGAACCGGCAGGAAGAACAGGATCATCGGCACGGTTAGCTTCGGCGGTAGCGCGGCCGCCTTTTTCTCAGCCTCGTTCATGCGCTCGTCGCGGCTTTCTTGAGCCAGCACGCGCAATGCCTGCGCGATGGGCGTGCCGTAGCGTTCGGCCTGGATCAGCGCCTGCACGACCGACTTGACGGCTTCGAGCTGGGTACGGTTGCCGAGGTTCTCGAGAGCCGTCCGGCGATCCTGGAGGAAGGAGAGTTCGGCCGTCGTAAGCACCATTTCCTCGGCAAGTTCGGGTGACTGCGCCGACATTTCCTCGGTCACCTTGCGCATGGCGGCTTCGATGGAAATGCCCGATTCAACGCAAATAAGCATGAGATCAAGCGCATCCGGCCACGCGCGCTTTATCGAAAATTGACGCTTGGATATCCGATTGGAGATAAAGAGATTGGGCGCATAAAAGCCCGCATAGGCGCCGAAGATCGTTGTCGCCACGCGAAGAATGAATGGCTTGTCCTCGAGGTTGCCAAGACCGAACACCCAGAATGCGGTCAGCGCACAAAATATGAAAGGCAGCAGGAACCGTGCAACCAGGAAATAGTTCAGCGCATTCTGTGACCGGAACCCGGCCGCCTTCAGGCGATTGACGGTCGTGGTATCCACGAGCGCTTCGCGCAGGTTCAGGCGTTCGACGATCTGCCGGATTGACTTGTTATTGTTCTTGCGCAGCGATCCTCTGCCCGAGCCGCTGTCGGCGACCATGCGCGCCCTCTCGCGCGCCCTGATCAACTCGCGCTCGGTGGAAACTGCTTTCATCCGCTTTTCGAGATCGCCGCGTTCGAAATAGGGCAGCGCCAGCGAATACAGCGTTGCGAATACGGCGATGGAAACCAGCACCGCCATGAGCATGGAAGGGTCTGTAAGCTTGGCCGCCAGATCGGAGGACATGGACCGGGTCCCTTTCCGCTAGATGTCGAAGTTGCACATGTTGCGCATGATGTACATGCCGATCGACATCCACACTGCCGAACAGCCGAGAATGAGGTGGCCGCGCGGATCGGTGAACAGGATCATGATGTAGTATGGTGATGTGAGATACACGAGCAGCGCCACGATGAACGGCAAGGCGCCAATGATGGCCGCAGAAGCTTTTGCTTCCATCGACAAGGCCGCAACCTTGGCCTTCATCTTCTTGCGGTCGCGCAAGACCCGCGAAAGGTTACCGAGCGCTTCGGACAGGTTACCACCGGCCTGGGCCTGGATGGCGATCACGATTGCAAAGAAGTTGACCTCGGAAAGCGGGATCGTCTGGGTCATTCGTCCGCAGGCCTCAGGAATACTGAATCCAACCTGCTGGGATTCCACGACTCGCAGGAATTCGCCCTTTACCGGCTCCTGCCCGTCCGAAGCGATCAGTCTCAGCGCATCGTTGAGCGGCAGGCCCGACTTGATCGAACGCACCATCACGTCGAGCGCATTCGGGAACTCCTCAAGGAACTTCTTCTTGCGGCGATTGATTAGGAAGAAAACCACCCAGCGCGGAATTCCGAGCGCGGCCGCAAATCCCAACCCGAGTGTAACGTAGATGGGCGTACCGCCCAGGAAAGCCAGAACCGTGACGACGAAGCCGAGCAACGCGCTGAAAAGGTAGAACTGGCTCGTTGTCGTGCTCATTCCGGCCTGAACCAGCTTTTCCTTCAGGGTTACCGTCTTTCGGGCGTTTTCCAGTTGCCGTTTTTCGAGGTCCTTCAGCGAATCCTGCACCGACTTCCGGCGCTTGGACATCTCCTGGACACGGTCGCGCGCCGCCTTCATCTTGAGTTGGTCGGTTTCGGCGGCCTTGACTTTGTTCACACGGCTGGCAGTCTTCTTGTCGGCCTCGATGCTG
Organism: Ferirhizobium litorale; assembly: GCA_030028905.1. Lineage (GTDB taxonomy): Bacteria > Pseudomonadota > Alphaproteobacteria > Rhizobiales > Rhizobiaceae > Ferirhizobium > Ferirhizobium litorale. The sequence goes on from JALDYZ010000011.1 coordinate 20,251, forward strand.
GTATACAAAAGGCCGTAGCACACGGCGCCGGCAGCGACGGCGGCCAGCGCAACGATTGCAATCACCATGATATCGATGCCGAACATATCGCCTGTTCCTAGACCGCCGCCATGGCATCCAATGCCGAGGCCAGGCGCTTTTCCTCGTTGTAGTAGCGGGCACGATCCCAGAAGTGCGGCTTGCCGATTCCAGTCGACATATGTCGGCCGATGATCTTGCCGGCCGCGTCTTCGCCGTCCATCTCGTAGCGCATCAGGTCCTGGGTGACGATGACATCACCCTCCATGCCGATCACCTCGGTGATGTGAGTGATGCGGCGCGAACCGTCGCGAAGACGGGCTGCCTGGATGATGACGTCGATCGAACCGGAGATGATCTCGCGCACGGTCTTCGCCGGCAGGCTGAAACCGCCCATGGCGATCATCGATTCCATACGGCTCAGGCACTCACGCGGGGTGTTGGCGTGGATCGTGCCCATCGAGCCGTCGTGACCGGTGTTCATCGCCTGCAGCAGATCGAAAACCTCCGGTCCGCGCACTTCGCCGACAATGATGCGTTCAGGACGCATGCGCAGGCAGTTCTTGACGAGATCGCGCATGGTGATCTCGCCCTCGCCCTCGATGTTTGGCGGCCGCGTTTCCAGACGCACCACGTGCGGCTGCTGGAGCTGCAGTTCTGCCGTATCCTCGCAGGTGATGACGCGCTCGTCGGTATCGATGTAGCGCGTGAGACAATTCAGGAGTGTCGTCTTGCCCGAACCGGTGCCGCCGGAGATGACGACGTTGCAGCGCACCCGGCCGATGATCTGCAGCAGCGTGGCGCCTTCGGGGGTGATCGCCCCGAAACGCACCAACTGATCAAGGTTCAACTTGTCCTTCTTGAATTTTCGGATAGTCAGCGCCGGACCGTCGATGGCAAGCGGAGGCGCGATGACGTTGACACGCGAACCATCGGGAAGGCGGGCGTCGCAGATCGGGCTCGATTCATCGACGCGACGACCGACCTGACTGACGATGCGTTGGCAGATAGACAGGAGCTGCGAATTATCGCGGAAGCGGATCTCGGATTCGATCGTCTTGCCGCCAACTTCGATGAAGGTCTGACCTGCACCGTTCACCATGATGTCGGCGATGTCGTCGCGCGCGAGCAGCGGCTCGAGCGGACCGTAGCCGAGGACGTCGTTGCAGATGTCCTCGAGCAACTCTTCCTGCTCGGAAATGGACATCGCCAGGTTCTTGATGGTGATGATGTCATTGACGATATCGCGGATTTCCTCGCGAGCGCTCTCGGGATCGAGCTTGGCAAGCTGAGACAAATCGATCGTGTCGATAAGCGCGGAGAAAACCTGGGATTTCGTGTTGTAGTAGTCTTCCGTGCGGGCGGGCTTGCGGCGGGGAGGCTGCGGTGATGGGGCCGCGACGACGGCGCTGCGTTGCGGCGCGGCGTCTCGAACAGGGTCCGCGATGACTGACGGCGATGGCGTTTTGGCCACGTCGGGCCGCATCGGCGGCGGCGAACCGGCACCAACGCCACCTTTTCCCATTCCTTCATTACCGCGTTTGCCAAACATCTTGTTTTCCAGTCTCAAATTCAGTTCGGACGTGCCTTACTTGCGGCCCAGAAGACCGAGGACCCTGCCAAGCCCGCTCTTCTTCGCCCTCTTGGTGTTGGTGCGCCCGGTGACGATGTGGGCGATCTGGGAAAACGTTTCCGCCGTCGGCGACTTTGGATCCATTTCCGAAACCATGCGGCCGCTGTTGGCCGCATTGCCGAAAAGCTGGCTGTCGAAGGGAATGATGGCGATCGGATCAAGCTCGAGCGGCCCGGAAAAATCAGCTACCGAGATTTCCGGCCGCTTCGCCATGCCGACCTGGTTGAGCACAAGGTGCGGCGCCTTGTCGTTCGGTCGAAGCTTCTTCAGCGCGTCGATCATGTTCTTGGCGTTTCGCAGGTTGGCGAGGTCGGGGACGGCAGCAATCACCACTTCGTCGGCCTCCGCCAGAACACTTCGCGTCCAGTCGGACCAGACATGCGGCACGTCGAGAATGGTGACGGGCACGCTACGCTGCAGGACTTCGAGCACGGGGTGGAAGGCCGATCGCTCAAAGTCATAGCCACGGTCGAGCATGGACGGAGCCGCCAGCAGCGACAGATGCTCGGAGCACTTCGTCAGAAGGCGATCCAGAAACACCTCATCGAGACGTTCCGGCGAGAAAACGGCTTCGGCGATCCCCTGGGCGGGGTCCTGGTCGAAGTCGATGTTCGCGGTGCCGTAGGGCAGATCGAGATCGGCAAGGATCGTCTCCGTGGAGAACAGGGTCGAGATGCCGAATGCGCAGTTGTGGGCAATCGTCGATGAACCGACGCCGCCCTTCGCCCCTATGAAGGCAATGGTGCGTCCAAGCGGTTCCGCGTCGGGATCCACAAAAATTGCGCTGACAGCGGCAATCAGGTCCTTAAGGCCGACAGGAGCCACGATGTACTCGGAAATGCCGCTACGCATCAGTTCGCGGTAGAGACCGATGTCGTTGTAGTGTCCGACGACGATGACCTTGGTGCTCGGGTCGCAGACCTCGGCCAGCGGTACCAGCTCGCCGAGCAAGTCCCGCGGCTCGGTAGAAGTCTCCAGGATGATCAAGTTCGGTGTCGGAGCGGCGGCAAACATGTTGGCCGCCGCCGCTGTGCTGCCGCTGGTGATCCTGAGGCTTACCTTCGCCATGCGGCGGTCCTCGGCGCAACGCTCCATCAATCGCTGCATCGCCTCGCTTTCGCAGAAGGCGTGCATCGATATGCGCGGCAAGGGGCGCAGATGGTCCAGGTCATTCGACCTGACCGCATCATCGGCGTAGGATCCGCCATCGGGCAAGTCCGTTGACTTGATTTCGTAGTCGATCGCGCTCATTCGCTCATCCTGTCTGTGTGCCCCGAACGGCTCATCAATCCGTGTCGCCGGTTCCGGCTGTGCGGTAAGTGTTGATTACTGCGCTGCGCTGCTGTGCATCGATCGGCGAAATTGCCCGCGGCGTGACAAGGTCCATCGGATTGGCGATCTGCGCGGCAATATTGTTCTGCGTAGCGCAACCAAAATTGTAGTAGTTCTTGTTCTGGTAATCGTTGATGCCGAGGTCCTCCGGCCACTGGCCGCAGGGGTTGGTCACTGCGGTCGTTGCCACGAAGGACAGTCGGATCGGTGCGGCATCGCCGGCAGGGGATGCTCCATAGCTGCTTTCGATGATCTTCGGGGACGGAACGCCGGACGCCAGCATCAGATGACGGATCTGGCGGCGCGCCGCGCTCGCCGCGCCGGCGTTCACCGAGCCCCGCGGAGTCTGGATCGTGATGACACCCGAAGAACGCTCCTTGTAGTCGCCGATGAAGCCGTTGATGGAATCGCGCATCCCGATGGTGAGCGTGCGGTCGCCGGAGGCAATCGGCACGTCCAGCGTGTGCTCGACTTCGGTCAACGTGATGGGATGGCGGGTCCGATAGTCGTCCGGTATGGCGCCGGTCGTCATGCCGTCGCGTGTACCGCAGGATTGAAGAACCGCAGCCGAGACCAACACCGTGGCGACCAGGACGGCACGACGGAAATGGCCCGTGGCCGAAATGGCTGTTCTGGAAGGCATGAGAGCGCCTCTTTTCTGGCTGCATATCGCGTGGATGTCGAAGCTCATATGCGTCCCCTGCTCACTTGTAGATAAAGCCGACCGTGCCATGATACCCCCCCTCGGGAACCACATTGTCCTTGCGCCCGTAGACCTTGTTGACGCTGTTGAGGAAGAAGGTCGCAGCATCGTTGTTCGGGTTGAAATTGTCGTCCGGCCGGGCGATCTGGTTTCGCGCCACGGGGCGTACCAAGTAGGGCGTCGCGACGATGACCAGTTCGGTCTCGTTGCGGACGAAGTCCTTGCTCCGGAACAGGGTGCCAAGCACCGGCACGTTGGAGAGGCCGGGGAAGCCCGACATGGCCTGGCGGATGTTGTCCTGCACCAGGCCGGCGATCACGATGGAGCCACCCGAAGGCAGTTCGACGGAGGTCGCCGCCTCGCGCCGGCGGATCGATAGATAGGTCGAGCCCGGCGTGCGCATATTCGTGCTGCCCGTAACCACAGCCGCCTCGAAGGTCGGCTCGGAGACGTTCGTTTCGATGTCGAGCGCGATACGACCGGCAGCCAGGACCACCGGCTTGAAATTGAGCTCGATGCCGTATTCGACGGTGTTGACCGTGCGCGACAGCGTGGTGCCGCCGTTGTTTTCGTCCTGCTTGATTTCCTGCTCGGCCGGCAGGCGGAATTCGCCGCCGACATAGAATTTCGCAGACTTGCCGGAGATCGCCGTGAGGCTCGGTTCGGCCAGGGTGCGCATGACGCCCGCCTGCTCCATCGCGTTCACGTAATTTGAGAACCGCATCGACCCGATGCCGAGACTCTTGTCGAGAACGGATGACAACGGGTTGACGGCATTCCCCAGGTTGGCTGGGTTGGAAAACGCAATGCCGTTGCCGCTGGTGGAGCTGTAGATCGAACCATTGATGCCCAGCTGCTTCAGGACCTGGCGGCTGACTTCCGCCACCGTGACCTTCAGCGTTACCTGGTCCTCGCCCTCGATCGTCAACAGGTTGACGATTTGCGAAACCTGCCGGTCTTCGGCGAAGATCGCAACAGCGCCATCGCCGCTGCTTTCGCTGGTCGCAACCGTATTGCGCGTCGTCGCCTCGCCGCCCTTCAGGAAGGCTTCGGCGAGAAGCGCTGCCCGCGAGGCATCCTGGGGCGTGCGAACGGTACCGGTCAGGACGATGTTGTCGGACACGATCTCGACGTTGATGTCGGATTCCGGAATGAAGCGCTTGAGGTTGGCCTGCAGGCCGGTGATATCGCGTTCGACCTCGAGGTCGAGGCTGACGATCTCCTCGCCGTGGGGGCCGAAGATGAAGATATTCGTCTGGCCGACCATCTTGCCGAACAGATAGATGCGGCGCGAGGAGCGGGTCACGGCGTCGGCGAGCGTCGGATCCGAGACCAGGATGTCGTGGGCATCGGCCGGAAGATCGACGACGATTGCCTTGTTGAGACCGAGTTTCAACCGCTTGCGCACACCGGGCCCGGCTTGCGAAATCCGAACGAGCGTATCGTTCGCCGCTTGGGCAACCTGCGGGCCGAAGACGGTTGGGGCTCCGGGGACCCCGGAAAAAGCCAGGCAGAACGAAAGGCCGCCAGCCAAGAGGCGTCCAGTCTTTTGTTTCAACGTGCTCACTTTCACGCCCCCGTTCATTGCGCTACAGCCGCGGCTTGAGAAGTTACGATTGCACCGGCCTTGATGATCTGGATGGTCGGGGTGCCGGTATCGCCGCTCAGCAGGTAGTCGGCGGCACCCGTATCGGCCTCCTGCGCATCGGCGACCGAGCGCAGAGCAAGTGACAGGCGCTGCGCCATCTGCTGGGCAACGGTGATGACCTTCGTCTGGTCGGGTGTGAGTTCGAGCGTCGCGGTGGTCCCGACGACGGTCTTCGATCCATCGTCCTTTTCCTCGATCTGCTGGTCGATGGCCAGAACCCGGACATTGCTGAGGATCGTCTCGGTCAGAAGTGCATCTTCTTCACCCTTGCGGACCATGATGACGTCCACGCGGTCATTGGGAAGGATGAATCCGCCGGCCCCGGTCGCCACCGAGATCTCGGTCGCCACCGCGCGTTTTCCCGCGGGCAGCAAGGATGACAGGATCCGGCTTGAACTGTCGGCAATCTTTTCGGCGCGAATGGGCTCGCCCTCGAACAGCGGCAGGCGAACCACTACACCCTTGAGTTCAGTCAAGGCATCGGGTCGGTTGGCGGTGGTGATCAGCCCCTCGACGAGGCCACCCTCGGGCCAGGCCGACCAGCGGAGCGACTGGTCTCCCAATCTCGACCCCACCGGCAGGTTAGCCGCCGCGACGAGCACATCGACGGTTTTCTCTTTCTTGAGGACTGCCTCGGCCTGTTGCACGACATTGCGGCCGCCGGCCAGGCGCATCGCCAGGAAGCCTGCGGTACCGGCCGCAACCACGGCAACTGCCAGAATGATGATTCGTGCGGGTTTCATGATCGTTCTCTCAGGGACTCACATTCGGTCTCCTGCAGAATGATCAGCAATTGGTATAATTATGGTTAACGAGATGCTTGCAAGTTTGGTTAATAAAACCTGCCATTAACTTGCATGGCAAAAATACGTCATGAAAAACGACGCTATTGTAGACGCTGGAGAGCAGAAATGACCAGGGGCGATGAAGGAAACGCAAGAAACCCGCCGATTGCAATGGCAATGCCATAGGGGATCTTCTTGGCCCAGAGCAGCGAACCAGGCAGGGTCAGGCCAGCCGCCATCAGCGTGTTGGAGCGTGCCCGCAGCATCAGGATGGCGATAGTTACCACACCACCGAGATAAGCCACATATACAAGAAACAGGAAAAGGGACTGGTTGAAACCGAACCAGACGGCCGCAGCGGTCAGCAGCTTCGCATCGCCGCCACCCATGATGTTGGTGGCAAAGAGCGCGAAACAGACTGAGAAGACGAGCAGTCCGGCAGCTAGGTGCATTCCGAATTCCGCCCACCCGAGGCCGGCGAATGGCGCGACCACGAGAAATCCGGCGAGCAAGAGGGCCGGGATACGGTTGGGGATCGTCATGGTGAAGAGATCGGTGAACGCAGCCAATGCCAGGCAGATCGGAAACACCACGAATATGACAGCTTCGATCATGCTTGGGATCTCCTTGAGGTTGGGTGTCTAGAGACTACTTCGCAACGGCTTAAGGAATAGGAAAGTGTAAGCGATATTGCCTTTGCGCCACGAAGAGCTTCTGAAAGAATTGAAAAAGCCGCCCCCTTCGGAAGCGGCTTCGCTGCGCAAATCCACTGTCAAAAGTGGATCAACCGGGCTGGTTTTCATCCAGTTCGGTCGAAATGTTCGTAAACGTGGTATCCAGGCTGCTACCGAGCAGCGATGCACCGCTGATCAGGGCGACAGAAATGAGGGCGGCGATCAGGCCGTATTCGATGGCGGTGGCGCCGGACTCATCCTTGAGAAGGCGTGCGAAAAGCTTGGTCATGGTAATCTCCTACTCCACTTTGTTGTCAGCACTTCCGCCAACTGTTGCCGTTGATCGGATGACTGCAACCTACGCGGAGCCGATTGCCATAGGCTTAAAGAACAGCGTTACCGGAGAATTAATTTCCCGGAACCCGAATGATGGTAAATACGGCAATAATAGATTTTTCCAAGTATTAAATAACATCGGGTGCGCCGTAATATTACATTTTGCGCTATACTGGTTCGAATTGCATGATTTCGGGGCAACCTACCGTCATTCGATGACACTAACGCCACATCTTCGCGCTTAACCGTTCATTCACCATTCTTGCGCATATTTCTTTGCACCATCGATCGAAGGCAGCTCAAAAAGGGCATTCAGCATGTCGTCACGCAGCGGTTTGTCATACCTTACCCAAGCAAGCGCAATAGCGCTCGCCCTCGTGGCCGGCGTGGCCCATGCCGACAACGACATGATGCGGGTCTACATGGATCACGCCCGCATATTGAAGCTCGACCGACCGGTCTCCAAGGTGATCATCGGCAATCCCAAGGTCGCGGACGCCACTGTCGCGGATGCCAAGACCATCGTGCTGACCGGGCGCAGCTTCGGAACCACCAACCTTGTGTTGCTCGATGGTGACGGCAACGCAATTGTCGATGAACGTATCCTCGTGTCGATCGACGAGGAAAATACGGTTCGGGTCTACCGCCAGACCGCCCGCACGGTGCTTTCCTGCACACCGAACTGCGAAAAGCATACGACACCCGGCGAGACACCAACAGAAACACCTTGACCTGTAGGGCGAACGACCGCGGCACAACTATACTTGGCGTTTGCTTGGGTTCGATTTATTCCAGAAACGGAAAATAAACGAACCAACACTATTGTTGCGGCTTGAACCAAAGCCGTGGATGAAAGTGATGCGCCAAGACCTTGCTGAAAAAAGCGCCGGGCAGCCTGGTGCCGCTGCCGAGACAGGCGCGTTGCGGCGATTTTATCAATCGCGCGACGGAACCGCGATGATCGAGTTCTCGTTGCTCGCGATTCCCTATTGCATGATCCTTTTCGCTATCCTCGAAACCTGCATCGCATTTTTCGGCGATCAACTGGTTTCCCACGCTGTCGACAGCATGGCACGCAAGATGCGGACAGGAGAGATCACGACAACGATTACGAAACGGGACTTCCGGCAGCAGTTCTGCGACGAGATCTCTATCCTCATCGCCTGCTCCACCACCGAGGTCGATGCTCCGGACAAGTTGTTCGTCGACGTCAGGAGTTTCCCGAGCTTTGCCGATGTTCCGAAGACCATTCCCCGCATTTCGACCGATCGCTATGCCGACATCAAGACATCGGAGTTCAAGTTTGCCCCTGGCGGGCCCAACACGATCAACATGATACGGGCCTACTACCGCTGGCATATCATCACCGATCTGGTGCGCCCGTACATCAGCACGATCCGCCCTGCGGACGGATCAATGTCCACGTTCCTGATCGTCCAGACGGCGGCTTTCCAGAACGAGAATTACTGATGGGGTTTCGGTTGGGGGTTGAGTTGCACAAGCGTCTGATCTGCACCTGCAAGTCCTTGCAGAACAAGGCACCGATCCGGTCATTCCTCGGACTGGCCCGAGATCGGCGCGGCGTCGGCGCTGTTGAGTTCGCCATTCTCGCCCCCATTCTCCTGATGGTCTATATTGGCGTGTTCGAGCTGACTGTGGGGTACAGCACCTACAAGCGCGTCACCCGCGCAGCCGGCACGATTGCGGACCTGCTGACCCGCAAGGCGTCTACTTCCAAACTCGAACTGCAGCAAATGCCTGAGGTTGCAAGCAGCCTTCTTGCCCCCTACAGCCTCGAAGGGCTCAAGATCCAGATCACCGGCATCAAGATCGACAACAATCTTGCCCCGAAAGTGGCATGGTCCTGGGCAGAGGATGGAACCAAGCCCTTTGTCGTCAATTCTACCGCGACGGTTCCGACTGCGTACTTGAAACCCGATTCCTTCCTGGTTCGCGCCAAGGTGTCCATTCCGCACGAGTTGCTGATGTTCATGCCCACGATCCTCATGGAGGAGCGGGATATCACCATCTCCCAGCAATCCATCTTCCCCCTGCGCAACGGTGCCGCTACCCTGCCCTGCAGCGGCTGTTGACTGCGGTAATAGCCCCAGCACGAGCGCCACCAGCGCAGTCGCGGCCGTTCAACAGAAAATTGCCAAGATCGAAGCGCGGCTATATGCATAGCGATCCACGCACGGTCGTGCCATTGCGGCGAGACCGTGCTTCGATCATCGATGTACAGGGTATTGCATGGCACGCGCCTTTCTCTTCATTCTGGATTCCTTCGGTGTCGGCGGCGCGCCGGATGCCGAGGGCTATGGCGACACCGGCGCCAACACGCTTGGGCACATCGCCGAATTCTGCGCGGCCGGTGCCGCCGACCGCAAGGGCCTGCGCAATGGACCCCTGAAGCTGCCAAACATGTCGGCGCTCGGCCTGATGCACATTGCCCGGCTCGCCAGCGGCGAATTCCCATCCGGCATGGCGATTCCCGAACGAGTTTTCGGCCTGCACGGTGCGGCCAGCGAAGTTTCGCGCGGGAAGGATACACCTTCCGGTCACTGGGAGATCGCCGGAACCCCGGTGATGTTCGACTGGGGCTATTTTCCAGTCGAAGGCGATGCCTTTCCGCCCGAACTTGTGCAGGCGATCTGCGAGGCCGCCAGGCTGCCCGGCATCCTCGGCAACTGTCATTCCTCGGGCACGGAGATCATCGCCCGCTTCGGCGAGGAACACATCCGCACCGGCAAGCCGATATGCTACACCTCGTCGGATTCCGTCTTTCAGATCGCCGCGCACGAAAAGTACTTCGGGATCGACCGTCTGCTGGAACTTTGCCAGATCGTGCGCGGGCTCCTCGACCCCTACAATATCGGACGCGTCATCGCCCGGCCGTTCGTCGGTGAAACGCCGTCGACCTTCGAGCGCACCGGCAATCGCCGCGACTACTCCGTGCTGCCGCCCGAACCGACGCTGCTCGACCGTCTCGTCGATGCCAATCGCAACGTCCATGCCGTCGGCAAGATCGGTGACATTTTCGCCCACCAGGGTGTCTCGCGCGTCATCAAGGCAAACGGCAACATGGCCCTGATGGACGCCACCCTCCATGCCATGGAAGAGGCAAAGGACGGCGATTTGGTATTCACCAACTTCGTCGATTTCGACATGGTCTACGGCCATCGCCGCGATGTGCCGGGTTACGCCGCGGCGCTGGAGGATTTCGACCTGCGCCTGCCGGAGGTCCATCGCAAGCTGCAGCCCGGTGATATGGTGGTGCTGACCGCCGATCACGGCTGCGACCCGACCTGGCGCGGCACAGACCATACGCGCGAGCGTGTCCCAGTCATGGCTTTCGGACCCGGCATCCGGTCGCGCTCGATCGGGGTCCGCAACACGTTTGCCGATATCGGCGAGACCGTCGCCCGACACCTCGGCCTCGATGCCGGTCCGCACGGAAGGAGTTTTCTTTGACATCGCATTTGAAGAAGGCGGAACTGCATTGCCATCTCGAAGGTGCAGCATCGCCGGCCCTGGTACTGCGCCAGGCGGAAAAGTACGGCATCGATACCAGCGCATTCCTTCGTGACGGTGCCTACGTCTGGAGCGACTTTTCCGAGTTCATTCGCTGCTACGACGATGTCGCCGCCGTCTTCCGCACCGAGGAGGACTATGCGCTGCTCGCCGAGACCTACCTGTCGGAACTGGCCTCGATCGGGACAATCTATAGCGAACTCACGGTATCGCCTGACCATGGAAAGCGCATCGGTCTCGGCCCGGATGCCTACATCGGCGGCGTTGCGTCCGGAATGAGGGCAGCTCGGGAGAAGACGGGAATCGAAAGCCGGATGATCGTGACCGGCGAACGGCATTTTGGGCCGGAGAGCGTCATCGCCGCTGCCGAGTACGCGGCGCGCAGCGGCAATCCGTTGATCACCGGCTTCAACCTGGCCGGTGAAGAGCGCATGGGGCGTGTCGCCGACTATGCGCGGGCCTTCGATATCGCCCGCGAAGCCGGTCTCGGGCTCACAATCCACGCTGGCGAGGTCTGCGGCGCCTTCAGCGTCAGCGACGCGCTCGACATCGTCAAGCCGTCCCGCATCGGCCATGGGGTCCGCGCCATCGAGGATACGGATCTGGTGCGCAGGCTGGCCGACCTCGGCACAGTGCTCGAGGTTTGCCCCGGCTCCAATGTTGCACTCCAGGTCTTTCCGGATTTCCAGTCGCATCCGCTAAGAGCGCTCAAGGATGCGGGCGTGCGCGTGACGATCAATTCCGACGACCCGCCGTTCTTTGATACGTCGCTGGCGCGCGAGTACGAACTGGCGGCCGGTGTTATGGGATTCAGCGAAGACGAAATCAATGCGATGACGCGCACTGCGATCAAGGCAGCCTTCCTGGACGAAGAGACGCGTGCGTCTCTCCTCGCGGGTTTGTAGGGCGGCGCCGAGGCGAAGTATTGGCAAAACGTGTACCTGCTCTTGCGAGAGAGTGGCATTCCATGGAAGAAGCTCTAAATCTCACTGCTTACTGGAAGGCTGACCATCATGAACGGCGTCACAGTCATCGATCATCCGCTCGTGCAGCACAAGCTGTCCATCATGCGCAAGAAGGAAACCTCGACCGCAGGGTTCCGCCGGTTGCTCCGCGAGATCTCGACGTTGCTTTGCTATGAAGTTACCCGCGATCTCGAATTGACCATGGAGACGATCGAGACGCCGCTCCAGGAAATGCAGGCACCCGTCCTCGAAGGTAAGAAACTGGTGTTCGCCTCCATCCTGCGCGCCGGAAATGGCCTGTTGGAAGGCATGCTGGATCTCGTTCCCTCTGCCCGCGTTTCGCATATCGGCGTCTACCGCGATCATGAGACGTTGCAGCCGGTCGAATACTATTTCAAGGCGCCGGAGGATATTTCCGAACGCCTCGTGATCGTCGTCGACCCAATGCTGGCGACAGGCAACTCCTCTATCGCTGCCGTCGACAAGCTCAAGGAGCGCGGTGCCCACAACATCCGCTTCCTCTGCCTCCTTGCCGCGCCGGAAGGGATCAAGAACTTTTGCGAAGCGCATCCCGACGTGCCGGTCTTCACCGCCTCGATCGACAGCCATCTCAATGAGAAAGGCTATATCGTGCCGGGGCTCGGCGACGCCGGCGACCGCATGTACGGGACCAAGTAGCAAACCTTAACCATCGTTACCGGAAATGGCCTGGAAAACCGGTTTTCCAGGCCATTTTTATGTTCTGCCTTAGCAGAATGTCAGGATTCGGATGCAACGCTGCAGCATTCGTCCAACTGCCCGTGAAGGGGTGTGCCTTATGCTTGCGCGCGTGCTGTTTTTTGTGGGCATCGTCGCCGTTCTGGCAGTGCAGTTGCCAACCATATTGCAGAAATACTCCGAAAGCGTCGCCGCCGAGCCAGAACCGGCCGCCGAAGTTACAGTCCCGGCTCCTGTCGTATACCGCGGAAACAATAAGGTCACCCTGCGTGCAGACAGGCAAGGCCACTACAATGGGATTTTCAAGATCAACGGCAAGCCGATCGATGGGCTGATAGATACGGGCGCGACCTATGTCGCAATCAACGAAAGCACGGCAAAGCATCTAGGCTTTTCCGGGAACAGTCTTGATTTCCGCCATCCGATCAGCACCGCCAATGGCCAGATCAAGGCAGCCCACGTGGTGCTGAGCCGCATGGAGATCGGCGGAATCCGGGTCCATGACGTGGATGCGGTCGTGGTGCGCGACCGCTCTTTGTCCTCGACGCTGGTGGGAATGAGCTTCCTGAAGAAGCTCGATTCCTTCAGCGTAGTCGGCAGTAACCTGGAACTGGTGCAATAGCCGGACGCCGAAAGGCGATCAGATACGGTTGACGACGAGTGACCGAGGTTCGGGCGCTTCCTCCGCGATCCGGAAGTTTGCGGCGATCGCTTTCGCCGCATGCTCGCCACTGTCGCGATCACCGGCATGTACCATGGCGATCATCTCACCAGCCGCTACCTTCGTGCCGATCGGCAATAGCCCGTCGAAGCCGACGCGGTGGTCGATCACATCGCCCGGACGGCGCCTGCCGCCACCCAGATCTATGACCGCCATGCCAATATCTCGGGCATTGCACTGGGCAAGCCATCCATCGCGCTCGGCGAGTACCGGGATCTCGACCGGCGCGTGCGGCAGATGACGCTCGGGCCGTTCGACCAAATCTCCCGGGCCGCCAAGCAATCGTACCATGCGGCCGAAAGTCTCCGCCGCCCGGCCGCTTGCATGGGCCTCGCGGGCCCTCTCCTCGCCGGCGGAAGTGGTATCTGCCAGCCCCGATTGCACCAACATCTCGGCTGCCAAGGCAAACACCAGCGTTTCCAGCCGCGATCCGGCTTTCTGGCCCCTAAGGAAATCCACCGCGTTGCGGACCTCAACCGCGTTGCCGGCCGCATCGGCGAGCGGCTCGTTCATGTCGGTGATGAGCGCCGATGTCCTGACCCCGGCGCCATTTGCGACGTCGACGAGCGACCGTGCCAGCGTTTCAGCTTCCTCTAGGCTGGTCATGAAGGCACCGCTGCCGATCTTCACGTCGAGGACCAACGTTTCGAGACCGGCCGCAAGTTTTTTGGACAGGATGGAGGCGGTGATCAGCGGCACCGAATCCACGGTCGCGGTGACATCGCGAATTGCGTAGAGCCGCCGATCCGCAGGGGCAAGATCCGAGGTCTGGCCGATGATCGCGCATCCGATCTCCGCCACGGTCCGTCGAAACAACGCCTCATCCGGCATGATCGTGTATCCGGGAATCGATTCGAGCTTGTCGAGCGTGCCGCCGGTATGGCCTAGCCCCCTGCCGGAAATCATCGGCACGGCCAACCCGCATGCGGCCGCGATCGGCGCCAACATCAGCGAAACGTTGTCGCCGACGCCGCCGGTCGAATGCTTGTCGGCAATCGGGCGGTCAATCCCGGGCCAGGACAAGACATCGCCGGAATCGCGCATGGCCAGCGTCAACGCGATGGTTTCTGCTGGCGTCATACCCCTGAACCAGACCGCCATTGCGAAGGCCGCAATCTGCCCCTCGGAAATTTCTTCCCGTGTCATTGCATCGATGAATGCGGCAATGTCTTCCGCGCGAAGCGCCTCGCCGTCGCGTTTACGCCGAATGAGCTCCTGCGGAATCATGTCTCAGTATCCGGAAGTCCCGTTGGCGGATTGCCCGCCACCGAGCACCACCAGAATGTCATTGAGAAGGCCGGAAGCGCCGAAGCGGAACGTCGATGGTATCGGCCAGTCGGGCGCCATGATCGTTTCGGCCAGTCGCAGATAGAGTGCTGCGTCGGCGACCGAGCCGATGCCTCCCGCCGGTTTGAAGCCCACATTGCGGCCGCTGTCGCGTATGACGCTCAACATGATGTCGGCGGCCTCCAGCGTGGCGTTGACACTGACCTTTCCGGTCGACGTCTTGATGAAATCGGCACCGGCATCGATCGCGAGCTCGCTTGCCCGGTGGACGAGTGCCGGCTCCTTGATCTCGCCGGTCTCGAGGATGGTCTTCAGGGTCGCTGTCGGGCAAGCCGCGCGCACGGCCCTGACTATCTCGGTCACCGCGGTCTCATCGCCGGAAATCAATGCCTTATATGGGATCACCAGATCGATTTCGTCCGCACCATCGGCGACCGCATCGCGCGCTTCGGCGACCACGTCGGCCACCTGCATGTCGCCGGAGGGGAAATTCACGACAGTGGCAATGCGTACCGGATGGCCGGGTCCGAGGATCGTACGGGCTCGGGCGACAAAGCGTGGCCAGATACAGATCGCCGCGGTGTTGCCATACGGTGTCTGCGCGCGGGCACACAGTTGGTCGATGGCGGCGGCGTCGCACTTCTCATCGAGATTCGTCAGATCGAGCAGGGACAAGGCGACACCGGCAACGATGCGCAGGCCATTCTCATGATTGGTCGTGTTCACCATTGGCAATCATCTCCGTCAGTATGGCCGCCAGGCGCTGACCGCCTATGGGCGCCATATCCTTGGTTTCCTCGTGGCTGAGTTCAGCCCCGGTCATACCGGCACCAAAATTTGTAATCACGGATGCGGCTGCCACGCGAAGCCCGCAGAACCGTGCCAGTATCACCTCCGGGACGGTCGACATTCCGACCGCATCCGCGCCAAGAATGCGCGCCATGCGTATCTCGGACGGGGTCTCGAAGCTAGGCCCTGAAAACCATATATAGACGCCGCGCATGAGGGGTACGGCAACCTTCTCGGCCGCGGCCTGCATCTGATGCGCAAGGTCGGAATCATACGCGCTGGTCATGCCGACAAAGCGCGCATCCGTTTCCTCCCCGATCAACGGATTCATGCCGGAGTAGTTTATGTGATCGGTGATCTGCATCACCGATCCAGGTGGCATGTCCTTGCGCAAGGATCCGGCGGAGTTTGTCAGGATCAAGGCACGAATACCCAATCCTTTCAGAACCTCGATCGGCCGCCGCATCGCCCTGGCATCGCCCTTTTCATAGTAGTGAGCGCGTCCCGACAGCATGATGACGGGGCGGTCGCCGAGGTGGCCGGCGACAAGTTCTCCGGCGTGGCCAGACACGCCGCTCACTGGAAAACCGGCCAGCTCCGAATAGGGTATGCGGATCGGATCACGAACTGCCTCAACCAGCGATCCCAGACCCGAGCCCAGCACCACGCCGTGACGCGGCATCAGTCCATTCAGCCGGTCAACGAGCAGATCGATCACATCCGTCATCCAAGGACCTCAGTTTCGAAGCTTGCCGGCAGGAGTTCTTCCATGGTCATCGTTTTCTTCACACCGACCTCGTCACAAAGATAGATCTTCGTGTCCTTGCTGGCAAATTCGGATATCTTCTGGCGGCAACCGCCGCAGGGCGGGCAAAGCGGCATCTTCTCCGCGATCACCGCCATTTCGACGATCCTCCGCGCGCCGCCCATGATCATCAGGCTGATCGCGGTCGGTTCGGCGCACCAGCCCTGCGGGAAAGAGATGTTCTCGATGTTGGCGCCGGTGTAGATCTTGTCGTCGTCGGCGCGGATTGCCGCCCCGACGGGAAACTTCGAATACGGCGCATGGGCATGGACCATCGCGTCGCGCGCGGCCTCGAACAGGTCGTGGGACATCTCTTATCTTTCCTTTACATAGGGCACGCCGCCGGCCTTGGGCGGACGCGCTACACCGATGAAACCCGCGAGCAGGACACAGGTCAGGATATAAGGCAGCGCCTGGAAGATCTGCACAGGCACTTCGCCGATAAGCGGCACGGATTTTCCTTGCATGAAGTTGGCAAAGGCATCGAGAAAGCCGAAAAGCAGGCAGGCAAACATGACCGGCACCGGCTTCCACTTGGCGAAGATCAGGGCAGCGAGCGCGATATAGCCCTTGCCCGCCGACATGTCCTTGATGAAGGCGGCCGACTGGGCAATGGCAAGATAGGTGCCGGACAGCCCGCAGAGGATGCCGGCGCAGATCACCGCGCGGTATCGGAGCCAAGTGACCGAGATGCCGGCGGTATCGACAGCGCCCGGATTTTCGCCGACCGCGCGCATGCGCAGGCCGAAGCGGGTGCGATAGAGGATCCACCACGAGATTGGCACGGCGGCAAAGGCGAAATAGGTCAGGATGTTGTTGCCGGAAATGACATTGGCATAGAGCGGACCCAGTACCGGGACATCTCGCAACGCATCGACGCCGGGAAGCGTGATGGGAGAAAAGCGCGCCGTATTCGGTAGTTGCGGGGTGCGCCCGCCCTGCCCGAACCAGGCCTGGCCGAGCACGATGGTGAGCCCCGCCACGATGAAGTTGATAGCGACGCCGGAAATGATCTGGTTGCCGCGATTGGTGATGGAGGCAAAGCCGTGTACCAGCGCGAAGGCCACCGATACACCGATGCCGGAAAGAAGGCCAAGCCAGGCGGAACCTGTAATATAGGCGGCACAAGCGGACGCGAAAGCGGCGGCCAGCATCTTGCCCTCGAGGCCGATGTCGAACACGCCCGCGCGTTCGGAGAAAAGCCCTGCCAGGGCCGTGAAAATCAGGGGAATCGACAGACGGATCGTCGAGCCGAGGATGCTGATAAAGATATCGACGAATTCCATCAGAGCATCCTCACGCCGACGCGAATTTCTGATAGGCGACCACAATCGCCGGACGGAACATGTACTCCAGAGCACCGGCGAACAAGATAACCAGCCCCTGGATGACGAGGATCATCTCGCGGGTAATCGTCGGCATCTCGAACGAGAGATCGGCGCCGCCCTGGTACAGTATACCGAAGAGGATGGCTGCGAGTATGATACCGACCGGATGGTTGCGGCCCATCAGCGACACCGCGATGCCGACGAAACCGGCGCCGCCGACGAACTCCACCTGCAGGCGCGCGGATGCCCCCAGCACCGGATTGAGCGCCATCATTCCAGCCAGGCCGCCTGAAATCAGCATGGTAATGATGACTATGCGGGCATAGGGTATGCCGGCATAGGCGGCGGCACTGGGGCTAATGCCAAGTGTGCGCATCTCGTAGCCGAGCTTGGTGCGCCAGATCAGCACCCATACGAGGAAGCACATCAACAGGGCGATCAGGAACGACACGTTGAACGGCGCGGGGCCGAGCTTCATGCCGAACATCGCCATCAGCCAGTCGAGTTTCGGCAACTGGCCGCCCTCCAGAAAAGTACGGGTTTCCGGCGCCATCTTGCCCGGCACGATCAGCACATTCACCAGCAGATACACCATGAAAGCCGCGGCGATGTAGTTGAACATGATCGTGGTGATGACGATGTGGCTGCCGCGCTTCGCCTGCAGCCAGGCCGGCAGAAGGGCCCAGGCGGCGCCAAAGGCGGCCGCGCCAAGGACGGCAAACGGCATCGTCACATACCAGGGCACATAGTGGTCAAGCGCCAGGGCCACGAGAGCCGCACCAAGTCCGCCGAGATAGGCCTGCCCTTCGGAGCCGATATTGAAGAGGCCCGCGTGAATGGCGACGGCGACCGAAAGACCGGTGAAGATGAAATTCGTCGCATAATACAACGTGAAGCCGACGCCCTCGCCACGGCCGAGCGCGCCATCAAGCATCAGCCAAAGGGCGTCCAGCGGGTTTTCGCCGATGAACCAGACCACCAGCCCCGATATCAGGAAGGCAAGCGTCAGGTTGAGCAGCGGAATGAGGCCGTAGTTGATCCAATTGGGAAGGGGCACGGAAGCGGTACTCATATGGACCTCATGCGGCAATGCCGGCCATCATCAGGCCGAGGGTCTGTTCACCAGCTTCCGCAGTCTTCTCGCCGACCACTTGGCCCGCGAACATCACCAGGATTCGGTCTGAAAGGGAGCGGATCTCGTCGAGTTCGACCGAAACCAGCAGGATCGCCTTGCCGCTGTCGCGCATCTCGATGATGCGCTTGTGGATGAATTCGATCGCCCCGATATCGACGCCGCGGGTCGGCTGGCCGATGATCAGGATTTTCGGGTCTCGCTCGATCTCGCGGGCGACGACGATTTTCTGCTGGTTGCCACCGGAAAAATTCGCAGTCTTGAGGCGCGCGTTCGGCGGGCGGATGTCGTATTTTTCGATCTTTTCCACCGCATCTGCACGGATCGCATCGAGATCGAGGAAAGGGCCGCGGCCGAATTTCGGATCACGGTGGTAGCCGAGCACCGAATTCTCGTATTCCTCGAACTTCAGCACGAGGCCCATGTGATGTCGGTCCTCGGGAATATGGGCCAGGCCAAGCTGGCGCAGTCGAGCCGGGTCGATACCTGCAATCGGCTGGTCATCCAACCTTATTTCTCCGGATACCGGCGCCCGGATGCCCGTGATGGCTTCCAGCAATTCGGATTGTCCGTTTCCGGCGACGCCGGCGATCCCGACGATCTCGCCGGCGCGCACGTCGAAGGACACGTTGTCGACCATCGTGACGCCACGGCTGTCCTTGACGGTGAGATTGCGGACCGAAAGAACCACGTCACCAGCCTTGGCCTCGCCCTTTTCCACCCGCAACAGCACGCGCCGGCCGACCATCAATTCGGCCAGTTCCTCCACAGTGGTCTCCGCCGTCTTGCGAGTGGCCACCATCTCGCCGCGCCGCATGACGGAAACCTCGTCGGTGATCGCCATGATCTCGCGCAGCTTGTGTGTGATGAAGATGACCGTTTTGCCCTGGTCGCGCAGCACGCCGAGAATACGAAACAAATGATCCGCTTCCGCCGGTGTCAACACGCCCGTCGGCTCGTCGAGGATCAGGATTTCGGCGCCGCGATACATAGCCTTCAGGATCTCGACCCGTTGCTGCAGGCCAACGGGGAGTTCCTCTATCACCGCATCCGGATCGACCTCTAGACCATATTCTTCCTCGAGGCGCTTCAACTCCGCCCTCGCGGAAGCAACCCCCTTGGCCAGCAGGCTGCCACCTTCGGCGCCGAGCATGACATTCTCAAGGACGGTAAAATTCTCCACCAGCATGAAGTGCTGGTGCACCATACCAATGCCGGCATTGATCGCCGCCTGGCTGTCGCGGATATGGACGGGATTGCCGTCGATCCGGATCTCGCCGCTATCGGCATGATAGAAGCCGTAGAGAATCGACATCAATGTCGACTTTCCGGCACCGTTCTCGCCAATGATTCCATGGATGGTACCCTTGGTGACGGTGAGATTGATGTTCTTGTTGGCGTGGACCGCGCCGAACTTCTTGTCTATGCCCACAAGTTCGATAGCTGGGGTTTGGCTCACTATGCAGCTCCAGAAACCGGATATGAAAAGGGCGCATGACAGGCCTCGCGGACCGCCATGCGCCCAACTTTCTACATCACATCATTCCGGGCACGAATTGTCCGACATGTAGTCGTGGACCTTTACGGCGCCAGAAATGATATCGGCCTTGGCCTTGTCGACCGCCGCCTGCATTTCCGGAGTGATGAGGCTGCGGTTGTAGTCGTCAAGCGCCCAACCAACGCCGTCCTGCGCCACGCCGAGTGCCTGGACGCCGGGGGTGAACTTGTCGCCCTTGGAATCGACAAAGGCATTGTAGACCGCCAGATCGACGCGCTTGACCATCGACGTCAGAACCGAACCCGGGTGCAGGTAGTTCTGGTTGCTGTCGACACCAATCGAGAACTTGCCATTGTCGGCCGCTGTCTGCAGCACGCCGAGACCGGTCGCTCCGGCAGCCGCGTAGATCACGTCGGCGCCCTGGTCGATCTGGTTCTTGGTGAGCTCACCACCACGGACCGGGTCATTCCAGGCAGCGCCGGTCGTGCCGGTCATGTTCTGGAGAACCTCGATATTCGGGTTGGCCGCGCGGGCACCCTGCTCGTAGCCGCATTCGAACTTGCGGATCAGCGGGATATCCATGCCGCCGACGAAACCGACCTTGCCGGTTTTGGATGCGAGCCCGGCAAGCACGCCGACGAGATAGGATCCCTCGTGCTCGGCATAGACGACCGAGCGGACATTCGGCTTGTCGACGACGGAATCGACCAGTACGAACTGGGTATCCGGGAATTCGGCTGCAACCTTTTCGATTGCCGACGTCCAGGCGAAGGAGACCGCGACAACCGGATTGTAGCCGCGGCTTGCGAAATTGCGGATAGCCTGCTCGCCCTGCGTATCGCCGGTCGGCTCGAAGTCGCGGTATTCGATGCCGGTTTCCGCCTTGAATTTTTCTGCGCCGTTAAAAGCAGCTTCATTGAAGGATTTGTCGAATTTCCCGCCGGTTCCGTAGACGAGCGCCGGCTTGATATCCGCGGCAAGCGCCGTTGCCGACATCGCAGCCATGGCAAGAAGAGTCAAAAGGGATTCTTTCATAGTGCAGCCCTGTTGTTGCTATTGATCTTGTTGGGTCCTCCCGCAAGCCCGTTTCCAGACATGTCTGCGGAACCACCGGCCCCTTTTCCATAGGCCTGGCTGGCGGCATCCTTGCATGGCTCTACAAAAAATTCATCAGAAATTTTTCGGATGGTAAAGATTTGTGGGAATTGTCAAATTTCCACTCCGATCGGGGAAAATGTGGTGATCCTCCATCGCATTTCGCATCCTCGCGCACTCGCACAAGGGCAACCTACCGGCGAAAACTGTATCGCTCGCCGACTGTACTCCGTGAAATATTGATGCTTCCAATGACATCCTTACATTACATGAATGATTACTTGGTATACCGTTCTTCTATGATACGTATTCCCGGACTTCTACGGTCTCTATTCGCAGGCCGACCGGGACGTCGCCGCCGATGGCGATCCGGCTCAAGCGGCGAAGCGGCCGGCCGTCGGCCGCCGTTTATACGCCAGCATCCAAAGAAGCAGCGAGACCGTCAGCATCACTGCGAAGGCGGGTTGTGCCAGCACCCAGCCGATCCCGAGTTCCCAGGCGAGTGGATGCATCCGCCGCTCGACGAAGGATTCGGAAATGATCAGGGTGGTCGGGCTTGCGTCGAGCCACGCATCGCCGAAACTGGTGAGCACCAATCGTGACGCAGATACGGACTGTATCGAATCGATTGTCGCGGCGATGACCGCGACCACAAGGGCGATGAGACTGAGGAACCGGATGAAGAACCGCATGATATTCTCTTGGATCGAATCCACGATGGTCAACGCCCGTCCCGCGAACGATATCCACGCTAGGCAAAGGATAGTTGGCTGATCGGGCAAGCGCAATGGCGGCGTTGAAAACAGAATTGCCCTGGAGACCAAAAATACCTCAGGGGTGGGTTGATCCTTGTGAAATCCTCGGTATATATCGCGCCCGACCGGCGTGATCGATTTTCTCCAAAAATCATCCGGCAAGTGGACAGGTGGCCGAGTGGTTTAAGGCGCACGCCTGGAACGCGTGTGTACGTGAAAGCGTACCGAGGGTTCGAATCCCTCTCTGTCCGCCATTTGGCTTTCTAAATATTTGTTTTTTACGTTTCGGCTATGTATTTTTGGTTAGACCATCATGCAGCCATCACATGCGTTTCCTCACCACGATACATAAAAAGTTTTTGGCGACGGATATTGTCGTTTCGCGACCCATGCGGTTGCATGCGCCTTCATCAAACTGGAAAATGATCCATCCTCCGGCATTTCGCGGGAACCACCGGGCGTCACCCACCACGCGACGATGGAAACGAGGATCACCGACTTCGTCCGCTTCGGCGTCGTCACACTGTTCGCCTACTGGTCATACATGCTCATCGACGGGTGCCGCGGTTATGCCAACTGCGATCGTATGAATTCATAGGGAGGTGCATGTTAGTTGTATGGCGGAATCTGCGCCTCGCCAAGGTGCAGAAGTGTCAGTCAGAGACTGAAGATCCGGCGGCTCTCAACCCGGTGATGAAATTCTCCTGGTCTTGTGCGACGGAAGCGAAGGCCGATTTCATGCCTAAGATTTGCCAGGAATGCCGGCGCATTGCGGTCGAACCATTGCCGTTCCACTTGCGCTTCGGCGAGCTTGCCGCGTTTTCCCAGGATGGCGGCCAGAATCAGGTGATAGATCGTGTTGCCGTGAAGATCCGCGAGCCCATTGCTCCGCGGTTCGATAGTCGCCGTCATTCGAGCACGGGTAAGTGACCTGAAGGAGGAACTGCTCGCCGAGGCGGGTGCGCGTGCTGACCAACTCGCTCGCTTCGAAAAACCAGTTCGCCACGCATTCGGGCTATACCAAGACCCGCAGGCGCCTGCTCAAGAACGGATTGGAGCTCTACGAACTGCGCCCGGACACGGATGTATTCCGGTCGGGCTGGTCGCTCCGTTCCGGGGGGCCCGGGCTGCCTTGCACACCAAGGCCATGGTCTTCGATCGCAAGGCCGTGTTCATCGGCAGCTTCAACCTCGATCCGCGATCTGCCGTGATCAACACGGAAGCCGGCCTCTACATCGAGAGCCCGGAACTTGCCGCGAGGCTGACCGCTTATATGGCAGCCGGCGCCGCGCCCGCCAACAGCTAATGGCGGGATCGCTTAGGAGACGGTGCGGGACGGCGAGATCGTTCGCTACCGGGACGAGCCCGAAACGGGGTTCCGCCGGCGGTTCGTCGCCGACTTCGTGAAACTCCTGCCGATCGACGCGCAAGTCTGACATCGATCGCTTTGCAACCGGCGCGCGGTTTCAGGGGCCGCAACTCGGTGACGCATGCGTGATTTCTCCCGCAGGTATGCTACGCTGTTGGCCAGGGAAATCATTGCGTGTGAAAAATGTAGTGGCGAAGGGATAGGTGTGAGCCTTCGGCGAGCAGCCGAAAGACACATCTCACAATTCGGGGAGACCTCCAGATGAACAGCTTCGCTTCCAGGGCTGCGGTTTGCGCCTTTCTTGTCGCCGTTTCCGCCGCGGCTCCAGGCCATGCGGAAGACATGAAGAAGTCCGACATCTTGCAGACCGACACCATGAGTTCCGACGCAATGCCCACGGCAGGGACGAAGGCCGACTGCATGCAAAAGGCCGAGATGGAAATGGAAAGCATGAAGAAGGACGAGATGATGAAGGCTTGCGACGCAATGAAGTGAGAAGTGAACAATGCGGCCTGTGTGCCTCCAGCGTCCTGCGACCTATCCTGCCTGTCGTTTCTGCTTTTGAGCGGCTTGCAGATGTTCACTCCACGATATCGCTTCATCCTTCCTTCGGAAGTTCAATCTCTCCGTCTACCACATGGTTGAGGTCGGTGCCCTCGGCGTCAGCGTCATGCGCACCTTCAGTTTTTTGCCGCCGACTTGTCCTTGGCGCACCGCTTCTCCGCGCATGGCCCAGTGCATTCGTTGCGGTGCAATTCCCATCCAGCGGCGGAACCGGCCTGCAAAAAGCAAACATGCGGTAACTTTTCGGCATTCTGCGCGTTGATCGACTTCAGCGAGGAGATCCCGATCATGAAAACGTCACAGACCGTCGCCAAGCAGCATTGCATCCAGGAGAACTCCGACGAAGCGGATGGCGAATACACGGAACCGACGTCGGAACCTGTCCACAGCGGTGTTCGCCACCCGGTTGTGCCAGTCCCCGCGAAGAAAGCTCGTCAGGCACGGCCGGGATTCCCGGTGCTTGTGGTTCTCGTTTCCGGGCTGCTTCTCGCGGCCGCGGCCTGGATTGCCGTCGAATATGGCGACAAGCAGCCGTCGTCTCCTGTTGCCACGCTACCGGCGCAAAACGCTCCCGATAGCACGGACGAACAACCGACGCTGCCAGCACAGGAGATGGACAGGGAGCCTACCACCCAGTCCGGAACCGGCGGACCGTCACAGCAGGATGGATCTACCAACTAAGGAGCGGCGCGCCATCCCGACGTCCGCAGGCCGGTCGGGCGGAATAAAAGGGCTCTCTTGAACATTTCCATTTGAGGTATTCAAGAGATTGACGATCGCGATGGCAATGTTCCAGATTTTGATGGTGCGAACCGGCGCGCGCTGGATCGAATGGCTCACCGGCACGGTTTTCCGCAATCTGCGTGGCGGCAATGATCGGCTGGTTTGCGATAGAGGCAATGAGGCAGGATACCCGACCTCCCGATCTTTCGGTTCTCATCATCGGCCAGGGATTTCGCAGCCGGGGATATCAGGCCGAGTTTGAAGTGGCGAATATCGCACGCAAGGCCGCCGCGGGAGTCGTCATAAGAGGTCACCTCATCAAGGAGGATCGCGTCTTGGAAACGGTCGAGGCCACGCTTGACTATGTACCCATGCAGTCGGTAGCGCGCGACGGATTGATCTTTCACCATGACGCCACCGGGTTGGATATTCAAATCGCCGCCACAGGCTACAGCGAACCTTAAACCGGTACTCGGCACAGGCGCGCCGAAAATCGGAACAAGCAGGCTGCCCGAACATTATACGTATATGTGCTACCTAAGTTACATGCGAGCAGGAGTAATTTCCCTTTTCCTGGCGATACCCACC
Organism: Ferirhizobium litorale; assembly: GCA_030028905.1. GTDB lineage: Bacteria > Pseudomonadota > Alphaproteobacteria > Rhizobiales > Rhizobiaceae > Ferirhizobium > Ferirhizobium litorale. The sequence continues at coordinate 45,247 of JALDYZ010000011.1, forward strand.
CCGGCTTGGTCGCAAGGGTCGGACTGCCGCGCACCCGAAGTTGACGGCGATGGTCGGCCTCCACAGCCGAATGGGCCGGACATCGAGAGTTGCGGCGGCGTGCTGAAACCCCCTTTGATCGGCGACACGGAACTGCGGCTGCCTACTCCTGAACTGCACGGCCGGACGCCTATAATCCGTCCCGGCGAAATCCCGAAGCAAAGCCCAGAGTGATCGATGGTTCACACGCAGCACCTCATACCCATAACTGACACTTTTCGCCTCATGTCGGGAACCAAGTGGAAGGGGGTCAGTTTATTGGTAGCGTCGGCCACGAAGCTGGCAGACGTCGTTTCAATGATTGAAATCGCGAGGAGCTAGCAGATGGTACAAAAAACACTCGATGAACTGTTCCACGACACACTGAAGGACATCTACTACGCCGAACGGCAGATCCTGAAAGCTCTGCCTAAAATGGCGCGGGGCGCGTCCGACCCAAAGCTGAAAGCGGCTTTTGAAAAGCACAAGGAGCAAACTGAAGTGCATGTGGACCGTCTTCAGCAGGTCTTCGAGATGATCGGGAAACGTGCGCAGGGCAAAACCTGCGAGGCGATACAGGGCATCATCGCCGAAGGAGAGGAGATTCTTGACGAGTTCAAGGGCATGCCGGCACTGGATGCCGGGCTGATTTCGTCCGCCCAGGCCGTCGAGCACTATGAAATTGCGCGCTACGGGACACTGAAGGCTTGGGCTGCAAGGCTGGGCCACAAGGATGCGGTCAAGCTTCTCGATGCAACGCTGAAGGAAGAGGCAGCGACGGACGAAGACCTGACCGCCCTCGCCGAATCCGCGGTCAATGCCGCCGCTCAGAAAAAGGCTGCATAGCAAGACCGAATGCCATGTCCGACGAAGCGGCCGCGAGATCTCCTGCGGCCGCTTCAAACCGTGGTTCAGCGCGAACGATCGCCGGCAATGGGCGAACACCTTTCAAGGTATGCCATTAGTCTCTTTTCATCCATGCGGAGCCCGCGCGGCCGATCACCGACGGTCGCGAGACTTGCCAAGGGTCTGCTGTTCGGCTGTTCCGCAAGAGCAAGCACGGAAGGATGGATATAACTTGCCTTGCACACGGACGGAGTATTGTGAAGCTTGGCGGCCGCGGCCGTCGCCAATTGTGTGGTGGTCGGAACGGTTCCCGATTTGATCGCATCCCATGCTTCCTTGAACGCTTCCAGGCTGCCGATCCAGGTTCGAAAGGTTTTCGCGGTGATGCATGATCCGCCGATTTCACACAGATAAGCATTCAGGGTTCCGGAGTCGATGACATGGATGGCGCCAACGTCGTCCTGCCATTTGAACAGCTGCCTTCCCGGCAGGTCGGCGATCTTTTCCAGAATTCTTTGCAGTCGCGGGTGTCTGAGTCGGTGGCGAACACGTTTTCCGCCCTTGGCCGCATATTGCAGTTCAATCGTATCATCGACGATCCGCAGGTGGCGCTTGAGAAGCGTGGTCGCGCCATAGGTCCTGTTCTGCTCGGCATAGGCTCTGTTTCCGACGCGAAGCGCTGTTTCATCGAGCAGGAATACCAAGGCCGCCAGTACGGTCCTTTCGGTTTCGGCTTCGGCAGAAATATCTCGCCGCACCATTCTCCGGATCTTGGGAATGGCTTTGGCAAATTCGACCAGTTGATCGAATTTACGATCGCTTCGGTAGGCTTGCCAGTTTGGATGATAGAGATACTGTTTGCGCCCACAGGAATCCCTGCCCGTCGCCTGCAAATGTCCTCTCGCATCCATGCAGATCCAAACGTTTGAATAGGCGGGCGGGATGGCCAAGGCCCGGATACGCTTGATATGCTTTCGGTCTTTGACAAGGGAAGCGTCGGGCATTCGGTAGCAAAATCCCCTTCCTCTTCGTTCGCGGCGAATGCCTGGCTCGCTGTCGCTGACATATACGAGGTCGGAGGATTTGCGTGGAACATGATCCATCGTCGTTTCTTCAGGCTCGTTGAGGCGGTCGTCCTGGCGCTGTGGCAGGAAATTCGTCCAAATCGATCGCAAGCGTTTTCAATGGACGGAGCTTGGCCAAAAACGCGAAGCGATCGCATTTGTTCCGAACTCGTCGATTGAAGTTCTTCAAGGCATTTGCGTAGCCGACGATGCGCTTCCGGTGTCAGTTGCGGAACGCGGTTGTCCCCGACAACACCGCGTCGATGAGGGCTCGCAATCGCCCGAGGCGGCGAAGATCGCGATGATAACCTAGCCACGTGTCCCGTCCGGGCGGCGATTCGTCCAGTTCAATGCGGCGAAGGCGGATGTCGCCGTCGCCGAGAGGGCGAGGCAGGACTGCCATGCCTACACCGCTGGCACAGAGTTTTGCCTGCACGTCCCTGTTGTTGCTGCGAAACGCGACTTTTGCCTGCGGATACCTCTCACGCAGCCAGATCGCGTCCGGCATGTCTCCGAAAGCTTCATCCATCGTCACGATGCCGCAACCGGATCCGCCCGCAACGGGATCCGCAGCACCGGCTGCCACGTAGAGGTCGTAGGGGATGTGCATTAGCTTGCGGGACACGACCTCCGTTTCTTCGAAGGGCCGGATGCGAAAGACGAGATCGGCCTCGCGCCGCGAGAGATTCAAGAGCCTCGCATCGGTCAGGAGCTCGACTGTCACCCCGGGGTGGCGAAGCGCAAAACCGGCAAGGATCGTACCGAGGACGTGGATGCCGAACCAATCGGAGCAGGATATGCGCATAGATCCCGACAGCGCCGCTTCACTGCCAGAAATTTCGCGCTGAAGGGCGATTGCCTCACTCTCCATGCGCACGGCGTGAGCGTAGGCGATCTGGCCTTCGCCCGTCAGTACGAAGCCATCCGCCGTCCGTTGAAAGAGAGCATGGCCGATGGCCAGTTCCAGAGCCTTCAGCCGACGCCCCATCGTCGGCTGGGTCAAGCCGAGGCTACGGGCCGCCGCGCCGAGAGTGCCCTCCCTAGCAATTGCGAGAAATAGGCGAATATCGCTCCATTCCATCACGTTCTTCTCCTTTCATTTATGTATGGGCATCATGCAAATTCTATCATTCCCAAACAACGTTTTTCTCCACAGATTAGCCTCATCGACAACAGGAGTAACCAACATGGCAACCATGAAAGCACTTGTCCTGGAGACCTATGAGGCACCTTTCCGGCTGGCCGAGATTGCCCGCCCGTCGCCGTCGAACGGCGAAGTTCTGGTTCGGGTCGTAGCCAGCGGAGTGAACCCTCTCGACACGAAGATTCGAGCCGGGAAAGCCGATCATGCACGTCATCCGCTGCCCGCCATCCTCGGCATCGACATGGCCGGGATTGTCGAGGAAGCCGGTCCCGGCGTGACCGGCTTTAGCCGCGGCGACGAGGTCTATGGCATGACCGGCGGGGTTGGCGGCGTACCCGGTTCACTCGCCGAATTCCAGGTCGCCGATGCCCGCCTGCTGGCACCGAAACCGCCACATATGACCATGCGCGAAGCGGCGGCGCTGCCCCTGGCCTTCATCACCGCTTGGGAAGGACTTTTCGACCGGATCGGCGTTAAGTCAGGCCAGAAGGTTCTGGTGCTTGGCGGCGGTGGCGGTGTCGGCCACGTCGCCGTGCAAATTGCGAAAGCATTTGGCGCGGACGTCTATGCAGTCGACGGAGCCGGCAAGGCTGACTATCTCCGCAGCATCGGCGCCACCCCCATAGACTACGCAGCCGAGACACCCGACGACTACATTGCCCGCTATACTGATGGGAAGGGCTTCGACGCCGCCTACGACACGCTGGGCGGCACCGGTCTCGATACTGCCTTCAAGGCGGTAGCGCGGTTTGGGCATGCTGTCAGCGCGCTTGGCTGGGGCTCGCATGCGCTGGCCCCCCTCTCCTTCAAAGCGGCAACCTATTCGGGTATCTTCACGCTCATACCGTTGGTGACCGGAGAGGGCCGGGACCACCATGGCGACATCCTGCGGGAGGCGACACGGCTTGCACAGGCCGGCAAGCTCGTACCGCGACTTGATCCACGCACCTTCACGATGGACACGGCCACCGACGCCCATAGGCTTATCGAAGATGGCGGGGCAAGCGGCAAACTGGTGATCGACATCGGCTAGCCAAGACCGGATACGAGTGCCGGCGCGGCTTCAAAGCCTGTGCCGGTACCATGCAGGCAACAATCGAACGGCGACATAATTGGATCGACCTGCCTTCGCATGCACTATATCGGTGATGTTTCCACGAGCAGGAATCCTTTGCTATGATTGTTCGCGAGCGGCCTGGCCTCTTCCGGTTGTTCACCATCGTCCGCGGCTCTGTAATCCCGCGGATCTTTCCGCAGGTGCTGGTCGTCTTCGCGCTCTCGGCGCTCGTGATCTGGGCGCACCGCGCCAGTCCAAACCTCGTTCCCACCGTCAGCAGCGCGCCATTCGCGCTGCTCGGAATTGCCATTTCCATTTTTCTCGGCTTTCGCAACCACGCCTGCTACGACCGATGGTGGGAGGCGCGAAAGGATTGGGGGCAACTGGTGTTCACGTGCCGCGACTTTGCACGCCAGACGCTGATTCTCGAGACAAGCGCAGGAGAACCCGGCCGCGAGGCGCGAAAGCACCTCCTCGGGCTGGCGATCGCCTTCGCGCATGCCCTTGTTCGCCACCTGAGGCCGGATGTTGATCCCTCCAAGGTGACCTCCTGGCTCCCACAGAACCTCGCTACGGCTTTCACGGCGAGTCGCAACCCGCCCGATTTCATCCTGCGCGAGATCGGCGGCACGCTCGCCCGCCTGCGCGGAGACGAGACGTTCACCGACATCCAGTTTTCGATGCTGGATGCGACCGTGGGCAGAATGTCGGCCATACTCGCAGCGAGCGAGCGGATCCTCAACACGCCCGTACCCTTCGGCTACACCCTTCTGCTGCATCGCACCGCATACATTTTCTGTTTTCTTTTGCCGTTCGGCTTTGCGGATTCACTGGGATGGGCAACTCCATTCGTCACCGCACTCGTCGCCTATACTTTCTTCGGTCTGGATGCGCTTGGCGACGAACTGGAAGAGCCGTTCGGCGTCCTCCCCAATGCCCTGCCCATCGGCGCACTTGCCGAGGTGATCGAGATCAACCTGCGCGAGGCCCTCGGCGAAACCGACCTGCCAGCCTTGCCCCGCCCCAAGGACTACCTTCTGATGTAGGCATGGGCGCAGCCCAGAAAAATCGGCAGGAGCAAGCAGGCGAGCGCGGCCGATGACCTCACATCGTCAGCGCTTTTGGCGGATCACCACATCTTAATGTCGTGGATCGGCTGTAGCGACGTCGGCGCGTGTACTAGATTTGGGCCAACGCAGATCAAGGGTTCAAGTGATGGCAGAATTTCCGCAAAGAGCGAAAGTCGTAATTGTTGGGTTGGGCGGCATCGTGGGGGCCTCGATCGCCCACCACCTGATCGAGCGCGGCTGGGACGACATCGTCGGCATCGACAAGTCGGGCATCCCGACCGACATCGGTTCGACGGCGCATGCCTCAGACTTCTGCTACACCACCAGCCACGACTTTCTCTCGGTCTGGACCACCCAGTACTCGATCGACTTCTACGAGAAGATGGGCCACTACGCCCGCATTGGCGGCCTGGAGGTTGCGCGCACCGGCGACGACACCTGGATGGAAGAGATCAAGCGCAAGCTTTCCTCCGCCAAAGCCTTCGGCACCCGCGCGCACTACGTCAGCCCGGCCGAGATCAAGGAAAAATTCCCGCTGATCGAAGAAGACCAGGTGATGGGCGGCATGTTCGACCCCGACGCCGGCCTCGTCATCCCGCGTTCGCAAACAGTCGCCGGCAAGCTAGTAGACGCCGCTGAAAAGAGCGGCAAGCTGGCGATGTTCGGCAACACCCCGGCCAAGTCGCTGATCGTGGAGAATGGACACATCAAGGGCGTCGTCACCCATCGCGGCACGATCATGGCCGATCATGTCGTCGTCTGCGCCGGCATCTGGGGCCGCCTGATCGCAGAAATGGTCGGCGAGGACCTGCCGGTGATGCCGGTCGATCACCCGCTGACGTTCTTCGGCCCCTATAGCGAATTCGAGGGCACCGGCAAGGAAATCGGCTATCCTCTGCTGCGCGACCAGGGCAACTCTGCCTATATGCGAGACACCGGCGATCCGAAGACCACCGAGGGCGGCCAGATCGAGTGGGGTTATTACGAGACCACAAATCCGCGTCTCTGCCATCCGCGCGACATCCTTGAAAAGCACGAGGCGCGGCTGTCGCCCTCGCAACGCGACCTCGAGATGGAACAGATCCTCGAGCCGCTGGAACGCGCCATGGAACTGACGCCGATCCTCGGCGAACTCGGCTACAACGAAAGCCACTCCTTCAACGGGCTCCTGCAGGTTTCCGCCGCCGGTGGCCCATCCTGCGGCGAAAGCCAGAAGGTGCGCGGCCTCTGGTACTGCGTCGCCATCTGGGTGAAGGACGGTCCGGGCTACGGCAAGCTGATCGCCGACTGGATGACCGACGGCCGCACCGAGATCGATCATGCGTCGATCGACTATTCGCGCTTCTATCCGCACCAGTTGGAAGAGACGTTCATCGAGGGCCGCTGCTTCGAGGCCGCCCAGAAGATCTATTTCCCCGCCATCCACCCACGCGAACCCTATGCAACGGGGCGCAACGTCAAGCGCTCGCCCTTTTACGAGCGCGAGGTCGAACTCGGCGGCTACTTCATGGAACTCGGCGGTTGGGAGCGTGCGCACGGCTACAAGGCCAACGAGCACCTGCTGGAAAAATACGGCGACCGCGTTCCGTTGCGCGAGAACGAATGGGACAACCGCCATTTCTGGCGCGTTTCCAATGCCGAGCACCTGGCGATGAGCGAGGATTGCGGCATCGTCAACCTGTCGCACTTTCATATGGTCGACATTGAGGGTCCCGATCACGTCGAACTTCTTGAATGGCTCTGCGCCGCAAAGATCGGCGGCGACGGCAATATCGGCAAGGGCATCTACACCCACTTCCTCGACGACGAGGGCATGGTGCGCGCCGACTTCACGGTCTTCCGAATGGCCGACCGCTGCCGCCTCGTCAACGGCGCCGATGCCGGCCCGCGCGACTTCCATTACATGAAACGCGTCGCCGAGGATCGCGGCCTCGATGTCACCATCACGGACGTCTCGGAAAAATACGTCACCGTCGGCATATGGGGCCCGAACGCACGCGCAACGCTGAAGAAGAGCGTTGCCGATCCGGCCGGGCTCGACCTCGAAAACTTCGCGTTTGCGGCGATCAAGCCGATCGAGATCGCCGGCAAGCCCGTCACCGCCTTCCGCATCTCCTATGTGGGCGAACAGGGCTGGGAACTGCACATGAAATACGAGGACGGCCTTGCCGTCTGGGACGCGCTGCGCGCTACTGGCGTCATGGCCTTCGGCGTTGAGACCTATGCCAACTCGCGCCGCATGGAAAAGAGCTTGCGCCTGCAGAACGCGGACTTGCTCACCCAGTACAACCTGATCGAAGCCGACCTCGCCCGTCCGAAGGTCAAGGAAGCCGATTTCCGCGGCAAGGCCAAGCATCTGGAATACAAGGCCCGCGAACACCAGCCGGCCATGCTCTGCACGCTGGTCATGACCGAGAACACCGATAGCAAGGGCGTGAAGCGCTATCCGGTCGGCTCGATGCCGGTCCTCGACCCGGAAACCGGCACGACGCTGGTCGACGAACTCGGTCGCATCTCCTACACGACGTCGGTCGCCTTCGGCCCGACGCTGGGCAAGAACATCGCGCTTGCCTACCTGCCGCAAGAATACTGCCAGGTCGGCCGCAAGCTGAACGTCGAATATTTCGCCGAGACCTATCCGGTGGAGGTGGCCGCCGTCGGCTACAAGCCCCTCTACGACCCGGAAAACCTCAAGCCCCGGACCTGATGGCCGACCGGCGTGGCGGGAGAAAACGCGCCATGTTCATCGGCGAGCAATCTCGCTCAAACGGCCGCCCCACCGGGCGGCCGTTTGAGTTTGTACGGCAACGGGAACCAGTCCTCACACCTTCAGCGGCTCGAGGATGGACACGTAGCTGGCGACGGCGCCGCCGCCCATGTTGAAGCATAGCCCGAGCTCCGGACGGCGGAGCTGCATTTCGCCCGCCTCGCCGACCAGTTGCCGCGCGGCGATGACATGCATAGACACGCCTGTTGCGCCAATCGGATGGCCCTTTGCCTTCAGGCCCCCGGAGCAATTGATCGGCAGGCGGCCGGATTTCGTCGTCACTCCCTGCTTGACCAGCGCGGATGCCTCTCCGGGGCCGGCGAGGCCCATCGCCTCCATCACCATCAGTTCCGCAATGGTGAAGCAGTCGTGGACTTCGGCGAAGGAGATGTCGTTGACCGTCACTCCGGCGCGTTTGTGGGCCCAGTGGAAGGCTCTCTCCGGCCCTTCCATTCTGGTCAGATCCTTAGCCGACAAGGGCAGAAGATCGTTAATATGCGCGGTGCCGCGAAAGCCGACCGCCCGTCGGAAATCGCCGACCATCTCACTGCTGCAGAGCACCAGCGCCGCCGCACCATCTGACACGAGCGAGCAGTCGGTCTTCTTGAGCGGGGCAGCAATGACGGGATTCTTCTCCGAGGGATGCAGGCAGAATTCGAGATCGAGGGGGCGATGCATCTGGGCGAGCGGATTGTCGAGCGCATTTTCGTGGTTCTTGACCGCGATCCTCGCCATCGCCTCGGTCGGATCGCCATAGCGCGCGCCATACGCCTGTGCGAAGCGTGCGAAAATTTCCGGGAACGACAAGCCTGCCTCTTCCTTCTGGTAGCTCGCGGCGCCGAGGGCCCGGGTAACGTCGGCGTTGCCGAGGTGAGTCATCTTTTCGGCACCGACAACGAGGGCGATCCGGGCTCGCCCCGATTCGATTGCATCAATTGCGGCGTAAACCGCCGCCGAACCTGAGGCACAGGCGTTTTCGAGCCGGGTTGCCGGCTTGAACCGCAAATGCGGATCTGCAGCGAGAACCATCGATGCGCAAAAGCCGTCAGGCACCATGCCGGCATTGAAATGGCCGAGAAAGACCGCATCGACGTCACGGCCGACAACCCCGGCATCGCTCAGCGCTTCGCGCGCCGCTGCAGTGATGAGCTCTTCCAATGACAGGCTGTCCAGCCTGCCGAATTTGGTATGGCCCCAACCCACAATCGCTACTGGCATGGTCGTGTATCCTCCTCCCAACGCATCCGTAGCGCCACCATAGCGCCGAGCGCCAAGCCGGCGCAACGATGTGCATCGCGTGCAGAGATTGCAGCCGCGCGGTGCGGACCCGCAATCCGGCCGCGACAAGGCTATGCACCGTTTTCGACGAAAAACGGTGCATACGGACAAACAAAAAGACCGGGGCGTTTTGCGCCCCGGCCTGATCATCTGGCCTCGTCATTCCGTCGCACCCGTGGAGCCCGCTCAGCCTTCGAAGAATTCCTTCATCCGGGCGAAGAAGCCGGTCGATTCGGGATGGTTCTCCTTCGACGAGATCTGCTCGAACTCCTGGAGCAGTTCGCGCTGGCGCTTGGTAAGCTTCTGCGGCGTCTCGATCTGGATCTGGATATAGAGGTCGCCGGTCTGGTTCGAACGCAAGACCGGCATGCCCTTGCCTTTCAGGCGGAACTGCTTGCCGGCCTGCGTGCCCTCCGGAACCGAAACGCGCGACTTCGTGCCGTCGAGTGTCGCGACATCGAAGGTGCCGCCAAGGGCGGCCGTCGTCATCGAGATCGGCACCATGCAGTAGAGGTCTGCGCCGTCGCGCTGGAAGAATTCGTGCGGCTTCACGGACAGGAAGATATAGAGATCACCAGCCGGTCCACCGCGCGCTCCCGCCTCGCCTTCGCCCTGCAGGCGGATGCGAGTGCCATCCTCGATACCGGACGGGATGTTGACGGACAGCGAGCGTTCCTCGGTCACGCGACCCTGGCCATGGCATTTGGTGCAGGGATCGGTGATCGTCTGGCCGCGCCCGTGGCAGGTCGGACAGGTGCGCTCGACCGAGAAGAACCCTTGCGATGCGCGTACGCGGCCAGATCCCTGGCAGGTGGAGCAGGTCGTGGGCTTCGTGCCGGGCTTCGCGCCGCTGCCGGTGCAGGCGTCACAGGTGATCGAGGTCGGGACCCGGATCTGCGCCGTCTTGCCGGAGAAGGACTCTTCCAGCGTGATCTCCATGTTGTAGCGGAGATCGGCGCCACGCTCACGGCCCCCCGACGAACGCCGGCCACGTCCGCCCCCCATCATCTCGCCGAAGATATCCTCGAAGATGTCGGAGAAACCGCCCCCGCCGAAACCGCCGCCGTTGCCCATGCCACCATGCTCGAAGGCGGCATGGCCGAATCGATCGTAGGCCGCCCGCTTCTGCGGGTCCTTCAACGTTTCATAGGCTTCATTGATTTCCTTGAACTTGTGTTCAGCGGCCTTGTCGTCCGGATTCTTGTCCGGATGATACTTCATCGCCAGCTTGCGAAAGGCGCTCTTCAGTTCCTTGTCGTCAGCGCTCTTGCCAACGCCCAGAGTTTCGTAAAAATCAGCTTTCGCCATACAGGATCAGACCCCGCAAAATGTATCCGGCTGCATGTTGCAGCCGGATGTCAATATGTCTAGCCCTCAGGCCCCAAAACCTTAAGCGGAACGCTTGCGATCGTCGTCGTCGTTGATTTCCTCGTAATCGGCATCAACAACCTTCTCATCGCCCGCATCTGCTTCCGCGGAAGCGCCTTCGGCCTGTTGGGTCTCGTAGATGGCCTGACCGAGCTTCATGGACACTTCCATGAGGGTCTGGGTCTTGGCCTTGATATCCTCGGCGTCCGGTTCGGAAGCTTCGGATGCAGTCTTCAGTGCCGCAATCGCGTCGGTGATGGCATTGCGATCGGCTTCGCTGACCTTTTCGCCGTATTCACCGAGCGACTTTTCGGTGGAGTGGATCAGGCTTTCCGCCTGGTTCTTGGCTTCCACCGTCTCACGACGCTTCTTGTCCTCGGCAGCGTGCGACTCGGCATCCTTGACCATCTTCTCGATGTCGGCATCCGACAATCCACCGGACGCCTGGATACGGATCTGCTGTTCCTTGCCGGTGCCCTTGTCCTTGGCCGATACCTGCACGATACCGTTGGCGTCGATGTCGAAGGTTACCTCGATCTGCGGCACGCCGCGCGGTGCCGGCGGCAGGCCGACGAGGTCGAACTGGCCGAGCAGCTTGTTGTCGGCAGCCATTTCGCGCTCACCCTGCGAAACACGGATCGTCACGGCCGACTGGTTGTCCTCGGCGGTCGAGAAGGTCTGCGACTTCTTCGTCGGGATCGTCGTGTTGCGGTCGATCAGACGGGTGAAGACACCACCCAGGGTCTCGATGCCGAGCGACAGCGGGGTTACGTCGAGGAGCAGGACGTCCTTGACGTCGCCCTGCAGGACGCCGGCCTGGATGGCCGCGCCCATGGCGACGACTTCATCCGGGTTGACCCCCTTGTGCGGGTCCTTGCCGAACAGCTGCTTGACGACTTCCTGGACCTTCGGCATGCGGCTCTGGCCGCCGACGAGAACCACCTCATCGATTTCACCAGCGGTGACGCCGGCATCCTTGAGCGCTGCCTTGCACGGAGCGACGGTGCGCTGGATCAGCTCGTCGACCAGGCTTTCGAACTTGGCGCGGGTCAGCTTCATCGTCAGATGCTTCGGCCCCGAAGCGTCGGCAGTGATGAACGGCAGGTTGATTTCGGTCTGCTGCGAGGAGGACAGCTCGATCTTCGCCTTCTCGGCAGCTTCCTTGAGGCGCTGCAGGGCCAGCTTGTCGTTCTTGAGGTCGATGCCCTGGTCCTTCTTGAACTCGGCTGCGAGGTATTCGACCAGACGCATGTCAAAGTCTTCACCGCCGAGGAAGGTGTCGCCGTTCGTCGACTTCACTTCGAAGACGCCGTCGCCGATCTCCAGGATCGAGATGTCGAAGGTACCGCCACCAAGGTCGTAGACGGCGATGGTCTTGCCTTCCTTCTTGTCGAGGCCGTAGGCGAGCGCGGCAGCGGTCGGCTCATTGATGATGCGCAGCACTTCAAGGCCGGCGATCTTGCCGGCGTCCTTGGTGGCCTGACGCTGGGCGTCGTTGAAGTAGGCGGGAACGGTGATGACGGCCTTTTCGACCTTTTCGCCGAGATAGGATTCGGCCGTTTCCTTCATCTTCTGAAGGATCATGGCGGAGATCTGCGAAGGGGAATAGCCCTTGCCATTGGCTTCGACCCAGGCGTCGCCATTGTCGCCCTTGATGATCTTGTAGGGAACGAGGTGCTTGTCCTTCTCGACGGTCGGATCTTCGTAGCGGCGGCCGATCAGGCGCTTGACAGCGAAGAGCGTGTTCGTCGGGTTGGTGACCGCCTGGCGTTTCGCCGGCTGGCCAACAAGGCGCTCGCCATCGTCGGTGAAGGCAACCATCGACGGGGTGGTGCGCGCACCCTCGGCATTTTCAATGACTTTCACATCCTTGCCATCCATGACGGCGACGCAGGAGTTTGTCGTACCAAGGTCAATACCAATTACTTTTGCCATGTCATTCTCTCCTTGAAGCAAGCTGTCGAAACCCCGGCAGGCATTCCGTTGACAGCCCCTAACGGGATGGTCTTTGGGATAACGCAGTCGTGAACCGCGGTGATGTCGCGTATATAAGTAGCGGTTTCGCGGACTGCAAGGCACGAGATCGGCAAGGAAATGGCGAAAAACGAGCGCACCGAGGGGCAAACGTAAAAAACTATTCCCGTCGCCCTCACCAGCCCAGTCACAACATGCCTGCGGCGCCTCACTGGCCCATGATGATGTCGAGTAGAGTCGTCCTCTTGCGGACGGGCGGCTGTGCCCCGACGTCGGCCGGCGGCACGAGCCCCGGATCCAGTGAATAGTCGTCCTGCGTCTGGTTTTCCGGCTGGCCCACATTGGTTCCCGAAGATCCAGCCGGCGACATCGGCGCTTCGCCGGCAGCTTGCGGATATCGCTCGGCGTCCAATACATCCCCGGGGATGATACCGCCAACGGAAGCCTGAGGAACCGAGGCAGGATCGCCCCAAGGCAGCGTCTCGTCGACAACCCGGCCACCGCCGAAGATCGGCGCCGGCGACAGCCCCTTGTGCGCGGCGCTCATAAAGTCGTGCCATGCGACCGCCGGCAGCCCGCCACCCGTGACCTTTTTCATGAATTTGCCGTCGTCATTGCCGAACCAGACGCCCGTGGTCAGATTGGAGGTGAAGCCGACGAAAAGCGCATCACGGAACGACTGCGTCGTGCCGGTCTTGCCCGCCACCTGCCAGCCGGACAGCCGCGCCTTCTTGCCGGTCCCTGACGAGACGACCTGCGTCATCATGGCGTTCATGTTGGTGACGATCGCCTCGCTCAACACCCGCGGCGGACTGTCGTAGGTATTTTCGTAGAGCACCTTGCCTTCGGCCGTCGAGACGCGGCGGATGACATGCGGCGTCGCCTTGTAGCCACCATTCATGAAGGGCGCGTAGGAAGCGGTAAGCTCCATCAGCGAGACCTCGGACGTGCCGAGCGCCAGGGAGGCGTTGGCCTGGAGCTCGGATTCGATGCCGAGGCGATGGGCAAGCTTGGCGACCTGGTCCGGCCCCACTTCCATCACGAGCTGCGCGGCAATGGTGTTCAGCGACTCGGCCAGTGCCGCGCTCAGCGTGACATTGCCGCGATATTTCTGGTCGTAGTTTTCGGGTGTCCACTTGCCGATCCGCACCGGTGCGTCCGCCCGTACCGAGCCCGGGCTGAGCCCCATTTCGAGCGCCGCCGCATAGACGAAGGGCTTGAAGGCAGAGCCCGGCTGACGTTTCGCCTTGACTGCGCGATTGAACTGGCTTTCGGCATAGTCCTTGCCGCCGACGAGCGCTCGTATGGCGCCGGTCCCGTCGATCGACACCAGCGCCGCCTGCGATGCGTTGAGCTTCGCGCCGTCGCCTTGCAGGGCGGAGACGATTGCCTTTTCGGCCGCAGACTCGAGGCCGGGATCGATCGTCGTGTCGATCACCAGGTCTTCCTTCACATCGCCTACCAGGCTCGGGAGCTCGTCCATCACCATGTCGGCAACATAGTGGCCCGCCCCCGACCAATAGCTCTTGGCTTCCGCGGGCGGCTGCGACATCGCCGTCTTGATTTCGCTTTCGGTAACGAAGCCTTCCTCGCGCATGGCGCCGAGCACCACCTGGGCGCGCGCTTCGGCCGCTTGCGGGTCGCGCGCCGGCGAAAGCCTCGACGGCGCTTTCAGAAGACCAGCAAGCAGAGCCGCCTCACCGAGGTTCACGTCGCGCGCGGATTTATGGAAATAGCGCCGAGATGCCGCTTCGACCCCATAGGCATTCGATCCGAAGAACACCCGGTTCAGATACATGGCGAGAATCTGGTCCTTGGTGAACTTGTGTTCCAGCCACAGCGCCAGAAGCACCTCCTGCACCTTTCGCTCGAGTGTGCGCTCCGGCGACAGGAAGAGATTCTTTGCAAGCTGCTGGGTCAGCGTCGAGCCGCCCTGCACCATGCGGCCGGTGGTGACGTTGGTGACCATCGCGCGGGCGAGACCAAGCGGATCGACGCCGAAATGCGAATAGAACCGCCGGTCCTCGATGGCAATCACCGCCTGCGGAATGTAGGGCGACATGTTTTCGAGCGAGAGGGCTTCACCGCCAGTGCCACCCCGATTGGCGATCACCGTGCCGTCGACCGCCGTGATCTTGACGTTCGGCGGCCGATCCGGGATAGCCCAGGTGCTGGCACTGGGCATGCGGGCACCATAGTAGAGCACCAGTCCGCCGACGCCGATCCCGACCCATATACCGAGCACGATGCACCAGTAGACGGCAAAGCGGATGAGCGCGAAGAGACCGATACCGCGCTTCTTCTGGCGGCGCGACCTCGATTGCTTCGACGCTTGTTTCGATTTTTCCCGACTTGTTGGTTTTTCCTGCTTGCGTGCCTTCGAGCCAGTCTTGCTCACACCCCCGCCGGCGACACGGTCGCTCGCGTCCAGGCGCAAATCGTCGTCATCCTCGCCGTCGCTGCCGACAAAAGAGGGCTCAATTCTTTGATGTGACCTGTTCCTGCCTGCCATCCGGACCGGTTGTTCCTCATTATGCCGGGCACCATTGTTCCCGAAAGCCGCATTCCGCTTTTCGAAACATCCTGCTCGGCTTCAACGCGAGACTATTTGCCCTGGCCATTTTCCGCATTCCCGACACGCAGGAAGGCTGCAGTTCCCGACCTGCCATCGCCGCGAAATGGAGACCAGCCCGTCCACGCCTTCGATGCGCTGCGTTGAACTGTAAATGCGGCGATTTAAGGGGAAGTTAAGAATGAGTAAATAAAATATTTATAGTCTTCAGTGGTTTGCTCGTCATCGATCGCCCAGCGGCCGGTCCCAGATCGGCGCATCAGAAACCGAGGGGCGGCGCGTAGAAGCATCTTACCGTGTCTTCGTTTGGAAACAGGCAGAGATGATAGGAGCCATCCGGCGAACGCATGGCGCGCGAGGGCGGCACGACAAAGATGTGCGGGCGCGTGACGAGCCTGTGGTCGCCGGGCGATAGCACAACGCGATAGCCCTCATGAATAAGGCTGACCGTCTGGTTCGAGATCATTTGGCAATCGCCTGTCCTGCCGTCACCATTGCAGCAGTACCGGTCATAGTGAAATCCGGATGGCATCTCGTGCGCGATTGCTGCCGTTGCCCAGAGCGAGGCAATTGCAAAGACGAACTTTCCCATTGGCAACCTCACATCCTTCAAGGGGCGGACCGGCGCGACGCGCCGGATGCATCCACAACAAGAAGAAGATGAGGAACAGCTATGGCAAATGTGAGGATGGGTAGGCAGGCCGAGTGAGCCCTGTCCAAGTCGTCACGGAAAAGTGATTTACCCAGGTACTACTGGCAGACATCAACCCATTGGGCCGAAACCAGACCCGCCATGCGTTCCGGATCGATTCGGACCGCCGAATTCGTTGCACCCGCCGCCGGCACGACCTCGTCGTAGGCGCGTAGCGACACGTCGCAATAGATAGGCAATTGCAACGGCAGACCAAACGGGCACACACCACCCACCGGGTGGGTGGTCAGATCCAATACCTGTGCCGAATCAAGCATGCGCGGCTTGCCGCCAAAGGTGTCCTTGGCCTTTCGATTGTCCAACCGTTTGGTGCCGGCCATGACCACGAGCAGAGCATCTTCACCGACCTTGAGACAGATCGTCTTGGCGATCTGCTCCGGTTGGACGCCGTGCGCCTCGGCTGCGAGCGTCACGGTCGCCGAACTCTCTTCGGTCTCGATGATGTCGATGTCAGGGGCATGCGCCGCGAAGTAGGCGCGAACAGATTCAAGGCTCATGAGCCAACCATAGTCGACCCGAATCGCCTTTCGCAATGCCCAACTTAAGCTATGCAAAATGCGCATTGCTGCATCGCAATAATGTGACTGTTTTTTAAGCGTTGAACCTTTATATCTAAATCATCGAAGCGACGCACTCCTCCTCCCAGCGTCCTTCGATTGGACTGGCAACACTTCTCCTCCCAGTTGTCAGTCAGGCTTAAGAGCCCGGTGCACCTCCTCCCGCGCCGGGCTCTTTCCATTTCGGGCCGCAGCCTTGACATCTCTGCGCACCATCCACACATATGGATCAACATGAGGATGACCGGCGAAGATCGGGCTTGACGATTTGTTAACCATTCGTCGCCACTATGATTTCACGGATGCGCTGCGCCAACGCGTTCTGCCAAGCAGACCGACATGCGGAGCAACTTCATGGATTCATTTCCGCCCTTGACCACGGATGTACTGGCACTGGCGTCGAAATGAGTTGGGAAAGGTCGGGCTTGCCCGGCCTTTTTGCTTTTCTTGCCCTTAAGAGCGCCGAAAGGCCCGCTCCGGCATCCGAGAGCGGGCCTTGAATCATGCCGAACGGCTCAGGACGCGAGGGCGTCCATGATGCGGATCCACGAACGGATCCCCTTGTGGAAGGACGAGAGGTCGTACTTCTCGTTCGGCGAGTGGATGCGGTCGTCGGAAAGTCCGAAACCGACGAGCAGCGATTCCATGCCGAGCATGCGCTGGAAATCGCCGACGATCGGGATCGAGCCGCCCATGCCGATTACGACCGCGGGCTTCGGCCATTCCCTCGATAGGGCATCCTTCGCGGTGTTGAGCAGCGGTGAATCGTAGGAGAGGTGAATTGCCGGGGAACCGCCATGCGGATGGAACTCGACCTTGCAGTCTGCCGGGATCTTCGAGCGTACGTAGGTGCGAAAGCTGTCACGGATCTTTTGCGGATCCTGGTCACCGACAAGACGGAAGGAAATTTTTGTGGACGCCTGGGCGGCGATGACCGTCTTGAAGCCCTCGCCGGTATAGCCGCCGACAATGCCGTTGACTTCGGCCGTCGGCCGCGCCCAGGTCAGTTCCAGCACCGATCGCCCCTGTTCACCAGCCGGAATGGAGAGGCCGACTTCCCCGAGGAATTTCTCCGCCGTGGTGCCGAGGTTGTCCCACATGGCCTTGATCTCGGTCGGTGTCTCGATCACGCCGTCATAGAAGCCCGGAAGGGTCACCCGGCCGGTTTCATCGTGCAGGCCGGCAATGATGCGGGCCAGGACGTGGATCGGATTTGCCGCCGCGCCGCCAAAGTAACCGGAATGAAGGTCGCGGTCCGCGGCAGTGACGACCACCTCTTCGCCGACCAGGCCGCGCAGTCCGCCCGATATTGCCGGCGTCTCGCGATCCCACATGCTGGTGTCGCAGACAAGTGCATAGTCGGCGCGCAGTTCGGCCGCATTAGCCTCAAGGAACGGCTTGAGCGAAGGCGAACCGGATTCCTCCTCGCCTTCGAACAGGATTGTCACGCGGCAAGGCAACTCGCCCTTGACTTCCTTGTAGGCTCGGCAGGCCTCCAGGAAGGTCATCAACTGGCCCTTGTCGTCTGCAGTGCCACGGCCGGTGATAACCTTGCGGCCATTGCCGAGATCCTTGATTTCCGGCGCGAAGGGATCGTTTTCCCAAAGGTTCAGCGGATCGACCGGCTGTACGTCATAGTGTCCATAGAAGAGCACGTGCGGGGCGTTTGCCTTGCCGGCCGGATGATGGGCGACGACCATCGGGTGCCCGGGGGTATCGCGCACGGAGGCTTCAAAGCCGAGCGTCGACAAGTCGGCGACCAGCCACTCGGCCGCCTTGCGGCACTCCGTCTTGTATGCCGGGTCCGTCGAAATCGACTGGATCCGCACAAGGTCGAACAGCTTCTCGAGGCTCGAGGGCAGATTGCCGTCGGCACGATCGAGAATGGAGGAAATATCGGTCATATCCGAACCCTTTCTTATGATTTGGCCGGACGATAGACGAAAGCGATAGCGGATTCGAGCTTCGAACAACAAATTTCCCGAGGAGAAATGCATGCCTGCTCGGCTTCCGGCGCATGTCTTGGCTTTCCGGTCACCCGGCACAAGGAGCGCCGGCGCGGCTTCGCAATCGCAGGGGATTGCAGATATCCAGGGAAGGTCGGCAAAGCGAAGCCGCCACGGCCTGGAGGTGGACCATGGCGGCTTGTAAATGGGGACAAAGGCCCGGAGAGGGGGATAGGCCTTTGTCCGAAGTCTGATGCGGCGGGGGACAAGCCGGCTTTCAGACTGCGGCGTGATCTTGCGCGCCGGTCTATAATATCTGGGTCCGCTAAAGTGGTTTTTCAAGGGAAACGACGCTCGCGCCGGATTACAAATTGGTAACGTTTCGGTGAGTTGAAAAACCCCTTCAACCGTCAATTTCGGTCGGGGGCCTACGAAGTTTGTATGGACGGGTCAAAGCCCCCGCGCTATCCATCATCTCCATGAAAAAAAGTGATCATCTCTTTCTCGTCGACGGCTCCGGCTTCATTTTTCGCGCATTCCATGCGCTGCCACCGCTCACCCGCAAATCCGACGGCCTGCCCGTCGGCGCCGTCTCCGGCTTCTGCAACATGTTGTGGAAGCTGATGACCGACGCGCGCGACACCTCGGTCGGAGTAACGCCCACCCACTTCGCCGTCATTTTCGACTATTCCTCGAAGACGTTCCGCAAGGAAATCTACGACGCCTACAAAGCGAACCGGTCCGCGCCGCCTGAAGAGCTGGTCCCGCAGTTCGGACTGATCCGCGAGGCGACCCGGGCATTCAATCTGCCATGCATCGAGACCGAGGGCTTTGAAGCCGACGATATCATTGCCACATATGCACGTATGGCGGAGGCTGTCGGCGCCGACGTGACGATCATCTCGTCGGACAAGGACCTGATGCAACTCGTCTCCCCGAACGTCCACATGTACGACAGCATGAAGGACAAGCAGATCGGCATTCCCGACGTTATCGAAAAGTGGGGCGTGCCGCCGGAGAAGATGATCGATCTGCAGGCACTGACCGGCGATTCGACTGATAATATCCCGGGCATTCCCGGCATCGGGCCGAAGACCGCGGCGCAGTTGCTAGCAGAATACGGCGACCTTGATACGCTGCTTGGGCGCGCATCCGAGATCAAGCAGCAGAAGCGTCGGGAAAGTATCATCGCCAATGCCGAACTTGCGCGCCTGTCTCGCTCGCTGGTGACCTTGCGAACCGACACGCCGATCGAAGTGCCTCTGGACGGGCTGCTGCTCGAGCCCCAGGACGGTCCGAAGCTGGTCGCGTTCCTTAAGGCGATGGAGTTCAACTCGCTGACGCGTCGTGTTGCCGACGCGACCGGCACGGACGCCGGTGCCGTCGAAGCAGCCGCGGTCAAGGTGCAATGGGGCAAGGACGCGCACGGACCCGATCTCGATGCTGCGCCCATCGACGGTGTCGAGCTGGACGACGCCACGAAAGCCTCACCCGGTTCCAATGGAACGGCGCGCCTCTCGCCTTCTCTCACGGCAGCCGGTCTGCCGACAGGTGCAGCACCCGTCGATCTGGCAACAATGCGGGCCGAACTGTTCGCGACGGCAAAGATCGACCACAGCGGGTATGTCACCATCCGCGACCTCGTCACCCTCGACGCGTGGATCGCCAAGGCACGCGAGACGGGCCTCGTCGCCTTTGACACAGAGACGACTTCGCTCGACGCAATGCAGGCGGAAATCGCCGGTTTTTCGCTGGCGATTGCAGACAACGACGCCGATCCATCGGGCCTTTCGATACGCGCGGCCTATGTACCCCTCGGCCACAAGACCGGACATGGCGACCTCCTGGGCGGCGGGCCGGCGGACAACCAGATTCCGCTCGCGGATGCGCTCGCCCGGCTGAAGGCATTGCTCGAGGACCCGTCGGTCCTCAAAGTCGGCCAGAATCTGAAATACGACTACCTGCTGATGCGGCGATACGGGATCATCATCGAGAGCTTCGACGATACCATGCTGATGTCCTACGCGCTCGATGCCGGTGACGGATCGCACGGCATGGACGGCCTGTCGGAGCACTTTCTCGGCCATACCCCAATTGCCTACAAGGACGTCGCCGGCAGCGGTAAGTCGCTCGTTACTTTCGACATGGTCGACATCGATCGGGCGACGGCCTATGCGGCCGAAGATGCCGACGTCACCCTGCGTCTCTGGATGGTGCTAAAGCCCAGGCTTGCGGCGGAAAAGCTGACGACCGTCTATGAGCGGCTCGAACGCCCGCTGCTGCCGGTGCTGGCCCGCATGGAAGAACGCGGCATTTCCGTCGACCGCCAGATTCTCTCGCGCCTGTCAGGCGAGCTTGCGCAGGGCGCGGCGGCGCTCGAGGACGAGATCTACCAGCTGGCCGGGGAACGCTTCAATATCGGCTCGCCAAAGCAGCTCGGCGACATTCTCTTCGGCAAGATGGGATTTCCGGGTGGCTCGAAGACCAAGACCGGCCAGTGGTCGACTTCGGCGCAGGTGCTGGAGGATCTGGCCGCCGCCGGCCAGGACCTGCCCCGCAAGATCGTCGACTGGCGCCAACTTACGAAACTTAAATCCACCTACACAGATGCGCTGCCGGGCTTCATTCATCCGGACACGAAGCGGGTGCACACCTCCTACTCGCTGGCAGCAACAACGACCGGGCGTCTCTCCTCCTCGGAGCCCAACTTGCAGAACATCCCGGTACGCACCGCGGAAGGCCGCAAGATCCGTACCGCCTTCGTCTCGACGCCGGGGCACAAACTGATCTCCGCCGACTACAGCCAGATCGAGTTGCGGGTGCTGGCCCACGTGGCCGACATTCCGCAGTTGAAGCAGGCCTTCGCCGAGGGCATGGACATCCACGCGATGACCGCGTCCGAAATGTTCGGCGTACCCGTGGAGGGCATGCCGTCCGAGGTGCGCCGCCGCGCCAAGGCGATCAACTTCGGCATCATATACGGCATCTCGGCCTTCGGCCTTGCCAACCAGCTTTCGATCGAACGCTCGGAAGCCGGCGACTACATCAGGAAATACTTCGAGCGCTTCCCGGGTATCCGCGACTATATGGAAAACACCAAGGCTGTCGCCCGCGAAAAAGGCTATGTGGAAACCATTTTCGGTCGTCGCGTCCACTATCCGGAAATCAAGTCCTCCAATCCGCAGGTGCGAGCCTTCAACGAACGCGCCGCCATCAACGCGCCGATTCAGGGTTCGGCCGCCGACGTCATTCGCCGCGCCATGATCAAGATGGAACCGGCGCTGGCGAAGGCGGGTCTCGGCGAGCGCGTGCGGATGCTGCTGCAGGTGCATGACGAACTCATCTTCGAGGTCGAGGACAACGATGTGGAGCGGACGATGCCGGTCATCGTCTCGGTCATGGAAAACGCAGCCATGCCGGCCGTCGACATGAAAGTGCCGCTGAAGGTGGACGCCCGCGCCGCCTCCAATTGGGACGAGGCACACTGAGCGGATCGCACCGGCGGCGTTCGTCAGAAATGTCCGGCGATGGTGTTCACGTGCTCGCGGATGGTCTGCATCATCAGCGACAATGAGGGGCTGCGCTCGATGTTGGCCTGAGTGGTGAAGCCGACGGCACCGCGCGTCTCGCTCATGTCGATCTTCAGCTCGGCGAAACGACCACTCGTCAGTTCCTCCATGACGACACCGCGGGAGATGATCCAGGCCGCGTCATGGCGACTGATATAGGCGCGACCGAAGGAGTCCGACACGGTTTCGATCATGTTGGGCAAATCGGGAATGCCGTTGGTCAGCAGCAGGCGATCGACGAACGGCCGGATCACCGAACCGCGCGTCGGCATGAGCACCGTGTACTGGCCGAGTTCGCGGAGCGTGAAATGCCGGCGCTTGAGAAGGGGATGTTGCGGGCGCACGACGATCGTCACTTCTTCGGTGTAGAGCGGTTCGAAGTCGAGGCCGGTCATCAGTTCGGGCGCGGCAAGCCTGCCGACGACCAGGTCAAGCTCGCCCAAGCGAAGCGCATTGAGCAGCATCCGGTTTTCGCCCGAAACGATCGTCACCGGGCTGCCGGTGCCGATCGAAAGAAAC
The DNA here is from genome assembly GCA_030028905.1 of Ferirhizobium litorale. Lineage (GTDB taxonomy): Bacteria > Pseudomonadota > Alphaproteobacteria > Rhizobiales > Rhizobiaceae > Ferirhizobium > Ferirhizobium litorale. Next base: position 67,708 of record JALDYZ010000011.1, read on the forward strand.
TCGGCAACGACATCGGGCATGAAGGTGGCCGACGCGGTCGGAAGCGTGCCGATGCGCACCGGCGGGCCTTCGGATTTCTGGGCCTGTGCAATCGAATCCAGCCCCCTCTGGACCGAGGCGATGCTCTCGCCGGCGTGCCTCAGGAAGACTTCTCCGAAATGGGAAATCCGGATGCCGCGGCCGTCCTTTTCGAAAAGCGCGACGCCCAAGATGTCCTCGAGCTCGCGCACCGTCCGCGTCACCGCCGGCTGGGTGATGGCCAGCGCATCGGCGGCCTTGCCGACGCTTCGGTGCCGCGCCACTTCCAGAAAGGTCTGCAGGTGGCGGAACTTGATCCTGCTGTCCATATTCATTCCATTTTCGTTATGAGATAAGGCGCAAATATCATTTTACCATGCAAAAGTCATCGCATACCTTTCACCCAAGGCAGAGGAGAGCCTTTTCATGGCATTCGCAAAAATCAACGGAATCACGGTCCACTACGAGCTGATCGGCAATCCGGACAGCAAGAAACTCGTGGTGTTTTCAAACTCCCTCGGCACTGACTTCCGCATCTGGCTGCCGCTGTTCGACGAACTGGGCGACGATGTTTCCGTCCTTCTCTACGACTCTCGCGGTCATGGCCTGACGGAAACCGGAGATCCCGCCTTCACGATGGAAAATCTGGTAGATGACCTGATCGGTCTAGTCGAGCACCTCGGCATCAAGAAGGCCGTGTTCTGCGGCCTCTCGGTGGGGGGACTGATCGTCCAGGGCCTGTGGGGCAAGCGACCAGACCTCGTTAAAAAGATCATCCTTTGCGACACTGCCGCGAAGGTCGGCAACGCCGAATCCTGGAACGGCCGAATCAAGACCGTTAATGAGAAGGGCATCGGCGCCATCGCCGAGGCAGTGATGAAGCTGTGGTTCACTCCGGATTTCCATGCGCAACGCACGGCTGACCTTGCCGGCTATTCGACCATGCTCGTGCGCCAGTCGGTCGAGGGCTACAACGCCACCTGCGCGGCCATCCGCGATGCGGACTACACGGAAGCAGCACGCTCCGTGGCGGTGCCGACTTTGGTTCTCGTCGGTGACCAGGACGGTTCGACGCCACCCGATCTCGTGCGCGCAACGGCCGATCTCATTTCAGGCGCAGAGTTTGCCATAATCGAGGACTGCGGACATATCCCCTGCGTCGAGCAGCCGGAACAACTGGCGGCCCTCATCGACTCGTTCATCAGAAAGGCATGACCATGGCGGCAGCCTCGGAAAAATCCGCCCGCTATTTGCAAGGCATGGCGACTCGCCGCGCCGTTCTCGGCGATGCGCATGTGGATCGCGCCGAATGCGCCAAAAGCACCTTGGACGAGCCATTCCAGGACCTGATCACCGAGGCGGCCTGGGGACATGTCTGGTCGCGGCCGCATCTCACCAAGCGGGAACGCTCGCTACTCACGATCGCTCTGCTTGCGGCACTGGGCCAGGACGACGAAGTGGCGATGCATGTGCGGGCCACCGCCAATACCGGCGCGAGCCCGGAAGACATCATGGAGGCACTCCTGCATGTGGCGATCTACGCCGGCGTACCGGCGGCGAACCATGCGATCAAGATTGCCCGCAATACCCTGGAGGAAATGCAGATGACCGAGGAGGATAGAGGCAAATGAAGGCAGATCCCGCCGAACATGGCGCCTTTTTCCAGCGCGATCGGGAATGGCAGCCGGACGCCTACACCCCCTGGTACAAGACGAGCGTGCTGCGTTCGCCGCAAAAGGCGCTGTTGTCGCTGAACAACACGCTGAGCGAGATCTCCGGCCCGGTCTTCGGCCACAACATTCTGAACGAACTCGACAACGACCTGATCCTCAACTTCGCCAAGCCGGGCGAAATGCCGATCGGCGAGCGGATCATCGTGCATGGGCGGGTACTGGATGAGGCAGGCCGCCCCGTCCCTGGCGCCCTCCTGGAATTCTGGCAGGCCAATGCCGGCGGACGCTACCGCCACAAGAAGGAAACATATCTTGCGCCGCTCGATCCGAACTTCGGCGGCTGCGGCAGGACGGTGACCGATGCTGATGGTCGTTACGTGTTCCGCACCATCAAGCCCGGCCCCTACCCCTGGCCGAATGGCGTCAACGACTGGCGCCCGGCGCATATTCATTTCTCGATCTTCGGCCATGGCTTTGCGCAACGCCTGATCACCCAGATGTACTTCGAGGGCGATCCTCTCATCTGGAAGTGTCCGATCGTCAGGACGATCAGCGACGAGGCGGCGATCCGCCAGCTAATCGCGCCGCTCGACATGGCCAACACTATTCCGATGGATGCACGCGCCTACAAGTTCGACATCGTGCTCCGCGGACGGCGCTCGACCCTGTTCGAAAACCGCCTGGAGGGCAATTGAGATGGTTCAGGATCTTGGACTTTTGAAGGAATCGGCCTCCCAGACGGCCGGACCCTATGTGCATATCGGCCTGACGCCCAACTTCAGCGATATCCGCGGCGTTTACGAGACCGATCTCGGCTCCGGCCCGCTCTACAACGACGGGGCCAAGGGCGAGCGGATCACCATCACCGGCCGAGTGTTTGACGGCGCCGGGATGCCATTGCGCGATGCCCTGCTGGAGATCTGGCAGGCCGATGCTGATGGCCTGTACAACAGCCCTTCCGAGCATCGTGGCAAGGCCGACCCGAACTTCGCCGGCTGGGGGCGCTGTCCGACGAACATGGACGACGGGACCTTCATCTTCGAAACCATCAAACCCGGCAAGGTTCCCTTCATCGACGGCCGGCCCATGGCGCCGCACGTGACCTTCTGGATCGTCGCACGCGGCATCAATATCGGCCTGCACACGCGCATGTACTTTAGCGACGAGGAAGCGGCCAATGGAGCCGACCCAATCCTCACCCGCATCGAGCACAAGGTCCGCGTGCCGACGCTGATCGGCATCCGCAACGGCGATATCGTGACCTTCAACATTCACCTGCAAGGCGAACGGGAAACGATCTTCTTCGATAGCTGATCCCCCGCGCGAACGACAGAACAACCAAAAGGAAGAAACAGTTGGCCAAGTTCCTCTCGCTGAGCGAGGCGGTCGCCGAAAACCTGAAGGACGGCGATACCGTCGCCTTCGAAGGCTTCACCCACCTCATTCCGCATGCCGCCGCCCATGAGGCGATCCGGCAGGGTCGCAAGGACCTGACGCTGATCCGCATGACGCCCGATATCGTCTACGACCAGATGATCGGAAGGGGCATGGCGAAGAAGGTGATCTTCTCTTATGCCGGTAACCCGGGAGTTGGCCTGTTGCGGCGCCTGCGGGATGCGGTCGAGAACGGCTTCCCGCAGCGGATCGAAATCGAAGAGCACTCCCACGCAGCGATGGCCAATGCCTATGAGGCAGGCGCGGCTGGCCTTCCCTGTGCGGTATTTTGCGGCTATCGCGGTGCCGGGCTGAAGACGGTCAATCCGAATATCCGCTCGATCACATGCCCCTTCACTGGCGAGGAGCTGGCGGCGGTGCCATCGATACGTCCGGATGTGACGTTCATCCACGCGCAGAAGGCCAACAAGCGCGGCGACGTGCTGGTCGAGGGCATCATCGGCATCCAGAAGGAAGCGGTGCTGGCCGCCAAACGCGCGGTGGTGACGGTCGAGGAAGTGGTTGAAGACTTTGCCGACGTGCACCCGAATGCCTGCATCCTGCCCTCGTGGACTGTCACGGCGATCTCCGTCGTCCCGGGCGGCGCCCACCCCTCCTATGCCCATGGCTACTACGCACGCGACAACGCCTCCTATCTGGAATGGGACGACATTTCCGCCGATCGCGATCGCTTCCACGCCTGGATGGAGGAAAACGTGATGAAGTCCTCTCCCGACGATTTTACGGGCCGCGTCGCGGGCCTGAGGAACGAATGATGACAGAAATGTCCTTTACCTCTGACGAAATGATGACCATCGCCGCGTCGCGGGCGCTGACCAACGACGATGTGTGCTTCGTCGGCATCGGCGCGCCTTCGGCGGCCTGCAACGTCGCTCGGCTTACCCACGCTCCGGACATCACCCTGATCTACGAAAGCGGCACGATCGGCACCGCGCCGGACGTCCTGCCGCTATCGATCGGTGACGGCGAACTTTGCGACACCGCAGTCACCACCGTGTCGGTGCCGGAAATGTTCCGCTACTGGCTGCAGGGCGGCCGTATCTCGATCGGCTTCCTCGGTGCGGCCCAACTCGACAGGTTCGGCAATATCAACACCACCGTCATCGGCGACTACGACAAGCCGAAAACTCGTCTTCCCGGCGGCGGCGGCGCGCCGGAAATCGCCACCTCGTCGGGCGAAATCTACATCACCATGAAACAGTCGCTCCGCGGCATGGTTGAAAAGATCGACTTCTACACCTCCTTCGGCCATGGTGACGGTGGCGACCACCGACAGCGCCTCGGCATCACCACAAAGGGCCCGACCCTGCTCATCACCGATCTCGCCGTCTGGCGTCCGGACCCGGTGACCAAGGAGTTCACCGTCGTGTCGCTGCATCCGGGGGTCAAGAAGGAAGACGTGCAGAAAACCTGCGGCTGGACCGTCACGTTCTGCGACACGCTGGAGGAAACGCCGGCACCCACCGAACTCGAACTGACAACGCTGCGCGATCTCAAGGCCCGTACCAAGGCTGCCCACGAGGGCGCCGGCAGCGGCAATCGCAAGGGAAAGCAGACCGATGGCTGACGTGTTCATCTGCGACTACATCCGCACCCCGATCGGCCGTTTCGGTGGCTCGCTTTCCTCGCTGCGCGCCGACGATCTCGGTGCCGTCCCCCTGAAGGCACTTGCCGCGCGCAATGCCGGCCTCGATCTGGAAGCCATCGACGAAGTGATCTTCGGCTGCGCCAACCAGGCGGGCGAGGACAACCGCAACGTCGCACGCATGTCGTCGCTTCTTGCCGGCTATCCGGTTTCCGTTCCGGGCACGACCATCAACCGCCTCTGTGGCTCGGGCATGGATGCCGTGATCACCGCGGCCCGGGCGATCAAGGCTGGTGAAGCGGAACTGATCGTCGCCGGCGGCGTCGAGAGCATGAGCCGCGCTCCCTTCGTGATGCCGAAGGCCGACACTGCGTTTTCCCGCAATGCCGAGATCTACGACACCACCATCGGCTGGCGCTTCATCAATCCGCTGATGAAGAAGCAGTATGGCGTCGACTCCATGCCGGAGACCGGCGAGAACGTCGCCGAGGAATTCCGCGTCACCCGTGAAGACCAGGACGCATTTGCCGTGCGCTCCCAGGCAAAGGCGGCCAGCGCTCAGGAAAGCGGACGTCTGGCCAGGGAGATCACGCCCGTAACCATTCCCCAACGCAAGGGCGATCCGGTCATCGTCGCAAAGGACGAGCATCCGCGCGCCACGACCATGGAAGCACTGGCCAGGCTCGGCACCCCCTTCAGGAAGGAAGGCGGCACGGTGACTGCCGGCAACGCTTCGGGTGTCAACGATGGGGCTGCGGCGCTGATCATCGCAACGGAAGCCGCCGCGAAGAGGCACGGATTGACGCCGATCGCGCGGTTCCTCGGTGGAGCGACCGCGGGCGTGCCGCCGCGGATCATGGGGATCGGCCCGATCCCGGCTTCGCGCAAACTGATGGCACGGCTTTCGATGACAATCGACCAGTTCGACGTCGTCGAGCTAAACGAAGCCTTCGCTTCCCAGGGGCTTGCCGTGTTGCGCAATCTCGGCGTCGCGGACGATGATCCCCGCGTCAACCGCAACGGCGGCGCCATAGCACTCGGGCATCCGCTCGGCATGTCGGGTGCCCGCATCACCGGGACCGCTGCACTCGAGCTTGCGATCACCGGCGGACGTTATTCGCTGTCGACAATGTGCATTGGCGTCGGCCAGGGCATCGCCGTCGCGCTGGAGCAGGCCTGACATGTCGCTCGCCTCTGCCTCCTTTCTCGCCTCGCTGCTCGGAGACCGCGAGATCTCCACCATGCTCGGCACGGAGGCAGGCATCGCCGCCATGCTGCGTTTCGAGACCGCCCTGGCTCGCTCGGAGGCCTCGGTGGGGCTAGTGAGCGCAGACGCCGCAAGCGCCATCGCGGCCGCGTGCCGAGACTTGGTGCCCGACATGCCGAAACTGAGGGAATCGACGTTGCGCGACGGGGTGGTCGTGCCGGAACTCGTTCGGCAGTTGCGCCTCAAGGTCGGCGAGCCGCACGACGCGGCCGTGCATTTCGGTGCGACCAGCCAGGACGTCATCGATACGGCACTGGCGCTCAAGCTCGCACCTGTTCTCGACTTGATCGAAAGCCGGCTAATGAAATTGCTCGCGGATCTGGATGCGCTCGTCGGTCGCTTTGGCGATGCGCCGCTGATGGGCCGCACCCGGATGCAGGCGGCGGTCCCGATCACCGCTGGCCACCGGTTGCGCACCTGGCGCAGTCCCATCCAGCGGCTGATTGCCGACTTGCCACGCCAGCGAGATGCGCTGCTGATCCTGACACTCGCCGGCGCCGCCGGTACGGCGGAGAAATTCGGCGACAAGATCACTGCCGTTCGATCAGCAATGGCTACCGAACTCGGTCTGGGTGTACCGGACTACGTGCCCCATTCCGATCGCGGTAGGATGGTGGATTTCGCCTCGTTCCTATCGCTCGTGACCGGTGCGCTCGGCAAGATCGGACAGGATATCGCCCTGATGGCGCAAACAGGGATCGACGAAATTGCGCTTTCAGGCGGCGGCGGCTCATCGGCGATGCCGCACAAGAAGAATCCCGTGGCCGCCGAGGTGCTCGTCACGCTCGCCCGCTACAATGCCACCCTGCTTTCCGGCATGCATCAGGCGCTGATCCACGAACAGGAGCGGTCGGGCGCCGCCTGGACGCTCGAATGGATCATCCTGCCGCAAATGGTCGAGGCAACTGGCTGCGCGCTGTCGCATGGTACAGCGCTGCTCTCGTCGGTCGAAAGTATCAGCAATCGACAATAGCCGGGGTTGCCTGCTCAGTCGCCGCCACGCGCGTGCTTGAGTGCCAACTCCAGTGCGTCAACCATCGCCCTGCCCGCATCATCGAGCGCGCCGCTGTTGTCGATGTTGACGACATCGAATTCGCCCCTGACCGCCAAGGCGCCGCGTGCCAGTCTCTGAAGGATGTCCTCGCGGGTTTCCCGCCCTCGAGCTTCAAGACGCGCGGCAAGCACCTCTGGGCGGGCGGTCACATTGACGACCTTGATCCGTTCGAAGGCGGAGTGAAAGCGCTCCAGCACGGAGCGCGAACCATTGACGACCACGAGTTCGCCACGGGCAAGATGCTCCCGCACTTTCGCCGGTACGCCGTATTTCAGCCCGTGAGCCTCCCAGGACACCGCGAAGGCGCCATCGGCAGCCATCGCTTCAAACTCGTGATCAGCGACGCTGCGATGATCCTCGCCGCCGGCGTCGCTTTCGCGGGTGATGATCCGGCGAACGAAGTGCACCTCTTCACGCCCGGCAAAATGACCCGCGGCGATCGCCATCAGTGTGTCCTTGCCGGCCCCGCTGGGGCCGACCACGACCACCACCATACCCGGCTCCGAAGCCGGGCCAGGCTTGCTTGCTGGCGCTGTCATCAGGCGACCCGCCGTCCCTCGCGCCAGACCGACCGGGTGACCGGAACGCCATGTTCGCGGTGCACGCGCACTAGGTCGGCGCGCAATCCCGTCGCGATCCGGCCGCGATCATCGAGCCCGACGGTGCGTGCCGGCGTCGACGTAACCATGGCCAGTGCCCGCGGCAGGCTGACAGTTTCAATTTCGTCCGAGAGCACGAATGGGGCGTGCAGCAGGCTGAGCGGCACGTAGTCGGAGGACAACACGTCAAGCACGCCGAGTTCGGCGAGGTCGCGCGCGGCGATGTTACCGGAATGGGACTTTCCGCGCACGATGTTCGGCGCGCCCATCAATACGCTCATGCCGGCGCCATGCGATGCCTTTGCTGCCTCGAAGCTGGTCGGAAACTCGGCGAGCTTGACTCCGTAACCGATCGCCTCGCCGACATGCTCGGTGGTTGCGTCGTCATGGCTGGCAATCGCGATGCCGCGTGAATTGCAGACCTTGGCGATCGCATCGCGGTGCTTGGTCGAATAAGCCGCCGAGGAATCCTGGCGCCGCGCGACGAATTCGGCAAATGCAGCATCCGAGAGCCCGCGCTTCGTCTTGTAGTAGAGGGTATATTGCTCCATCGTCTGAAACTGGCGTTGGCCGGGCGCGTGATCCATCAGCGACACGAGGCGAACAAAGGGGTCGTTCTCGAAGTCCTTGAAATGATCCAGCACGTTCGCCGCCGACACTTCGCAGCGCAAGTGAATGAGATGGTCCGCCTTCAGGCGGTTTTCCCGGACGGCGGACTGGATGGCATCGGCCATATCGCGCATTTCGCCGTCCTTGAAGCCGTCGTCCTCGTCGGAGCCCATACGCAGGCAGTCGAAGACGGTGGTGATGCCGGAGGTGACGACCTGGGCGTCGTGAGCCTGGATCGCGGCGGTCTTGTGCCAGCGAACGCCGGGGCGCGGCGAATAGTGGGCCTCAAGGTGGTCGGTGTGCAGTTCCACAAGACCCGGAATCAGATAGTCGCCTTCGAAATCCTCACCGGCTTCGGTACAACCTACGGAAATATCGGCAATCCTTCCGTCACGGATCTGGACGGTACCGTTGAGAATTTCGTCCTCCAGGACGATGCGGGCGTTGGTGAGGACCTGTTCGCGGCTCATTGCATTCAGACTTTCATGGTTCAGGCCAGCCCGAGCGGCAGCCATCTGTGGACGGTGAAAGGGGCTCCGCGTGTCTCTTCGACGAACAGCGCCAGCCCCGAGATCGGCAGCGGCCGATCGATGTGATCGGCAAAATGGTCTTCAAGCGCCCGGCGCACCTCTGGTGACTTCTCGGGTGCGACCGGGCTTGTCAACGTCATGTGGAAACGGAAATCGCCCATGACATAGGGATAACCCCACTGCATCAGGTTTCGTCGCTGGCTTTCGCCGAGTTTTTCCGGATTGCGCCGAACAAGATCGGCCTCGGAAAGGGGTGCACGAAACGGCGAGAAATGGCGCACTACTTCGGCGGCGAAATCCTGCAATTCGGGGCAGAGCGCGTGCGGCACGAGCGCGTAAAACGGACCGAGCTGACCAAGCACGACCCGTGGGACCTCAAATGGCGTTGCCTTGGTGACGAAACTGTCGAATGCATCGACAAGCGTCGCTTCGTTGGCTCCGCCGCGCAACTCGAACGGTGCCTTGATGGTCGCGTGAAACCCGTAGCGGCGAGGTTCGCGGACGAGGTCGTCGCTGCCGTCACCTGCTGTGAAATCCCTTCCGGAAAAGGCGTCCCGGCCGAGCCATTGCGCGGCTGCCACGGTCAGCGGATCGTCAACGGGTGGAGAGAAATAAATGGCGTATCGCAATGTCGTTCATCCAGAATTTCGCGCCGCACCTTGCAGCATATCGGTCCGCAACCGCAAGATTGCCCGAGCTAAAAGATCTCCGTGACCGAATGATGATCGGATGCGGCCGTTGCATCCAATTCGCGTTTCCCTCATCGGCCGCTCCCTGTTCCCATCAGGCGCGAGCGTAGCGCATTGGAAACTGCATCGAAGACGAACACGACGATGAGGATCAGCAGCACCATGTATGCGACGTTTTCCCAGTCCGCATTGGTGCGCATCGCCTCCCACAACTTCAGGCCGATGCCGCCGGCGCCAACGGCGCCGATGATTGTGGCCGAGCGGGTGTTCGATTCCCAGAAGTAGAGCGCTTGCGAGGCGAAGAGCGGCATCACCTGCGGCATGACGCCGAAGCGTTGCACCGCGGCAGGCGATGCACCCACGGACTTCACACCCTCACGCTGCTTGTCATCGATATTCTCCAGCGCCTCGGAGTAGAGCTTGCCGAGTGTTCCGGTGTCGGTGAAGAAGATCGCCGAAATGCCCGCCAGTGGCCCCGGTCCGAAGGCACGGGTGAAGAACAGGGCCCAGATGAACATGTCGACCGATCGCAGGAAATCGAAGAAGCGCTTCGCAATCTGGTTGACGGGGCGGTTGCGGGTGATGTTGCGCGCCGCGATGAAGGACAGCGGAAACGCCACCAGCATCGCGAAGAGCGTGCCCACGAAGGCCATGACGATGGTCTGGAGCAACTTGGTCCAAACGTCGAGATGTTGCCACTCCGCATTATAGAGGATGTTGTTCCACGCCAGCGACAGGTTGCTCCGAGACGGGTCGATGCGCTCACCGGTGACGATGAGGGACGCGACCTCCGCTGTCGATTTTCCGAAGAAGGGTGAGTTGGTGTCGAACAGGAAGTTCGCCCAGCCGAGGAAGCGCTTGCGGATCTTCACCGCGTCCGGCTCGACTTCCGCCCAGCCGGCAAGTCCGAAACTGGCAACGATCTTCTCGCCCGGACGCCGTTGGCTCGCCCAATCGGGCAGTGGCCCGTCGATGACAATGCCATCGGCATTCCCAAGGCGGACAGCGAGCGTCTCGCCGTTCCGTGTCAGAAGTGCCTGGTCGGGCCGGAGATCGATTCGCGAAGTTGAACTCAAGTTTATCGTCGCTTCGGAGACGACCTCTTCCGTTTTCGTCACGGTGGTCGCCGCCGGCGCGCCGGCAGACGATTCGACGGTTGCGGGCTGCGTCATGAAACTCATGGTCGATTTTTTCGCAGGCTCGACTTGGGGGGCGACGGCTACGGGGATGGTCACTGTGCGGGTGACGGTCTTTCGTTCCGCTATCAACCAGTCCGGATCCGGATTGGGACCGAGCGGGTCGTAGCGCGGAAAGGAAATCGTCATGGTGCCATCGTCGCCAACCTTCACGATCGGACGCGATTCGTAGGACACCCAGTCGGCGAGATACATTCCGGCGATCGGCCAGTTGGCGCTGCCGAGAACCTGGCCGATGGCGAAGAACCACCAGCAGAAAACAAAGTAGAGAAGCGTCGCACCGACGACAGCCGGAATTCGAAAACGCTGCCACGCGGAACGCCGGAAGATTTCGGGATGCCTGGAGGCGATCCTGTCCAGTTCGGCACGGTCAAGAACGGTCATCGGATCACCCTCACTGGACGGTACGGAAGGCCTGGTCGCCCACCAGACGGCGGCGCAGCCACGCCGAAAACTGGTCGACGGCGACAATGGTGGAAAACAGCAGGATGACGATGGCGATCGTCTTGGCCTCGTGTCCCTGCCCGATCGACAAGCGCAGAAGTTCGCCGATACCGCCGCCGCCGACGGCGCCGATGATGGTCGAGGCGCGCACGTTGATTTCGAGGCGCAGCAGGAAGTAGCTCATGAAATTCGGCAGCACCTGCGGCACCATGCCGAACCAGGCGCGCTCCAGCCAGTTGGCGCCGACGGCCCTTAGCCCTTCGTCCGGCTTCATGTCCGCATTCTCGATCACTTCATAGAACATCTTGCCGAGCGCGCCGATCGTGTGGATCGACACGGCGATGACCGCCGGGATCGGACCAAGCGACAGAATGGCGAGGAAGAACCCGGCGATGACCACCTCAGGGAAGGCGCGCAGGATCTCCATGAAACGCCGGGCGGGGCCGCGCACCCACGGATTGGGCATCATGTTCCTCGCCGCGAGGAAGGCGAGCAGGAAGCCGAAGATCAAACCGATGATGGTGGAGAAGATGGCAATGTTCACCGTCTCCAGCATCTTGTGGACGTATTCGGGGACATAGAAGCCGCCGGTGATGTACAGCCGACCTTCCGGGTAGTTGTACTTCAGGCTGCCATCATCATAGGGCGATGGCAGGTCGAGCATGGCACGGACGATCTCGGTTGCGTCGCGCGGCACCAGATCACCGACGAAATCGAAGAAGTGCGGCAGCCGGTCGAAGAACTTGCCCGAGTTGCTGTCATTGGCGAACCAGAGCGAACCGGAGAGGATGGCGAGAAAGACCACCAAGCCAAGAAAGGTGTAGGCCCGGCGACGCACCGCCAGTTGCTGCCAGTGGCTCTCGATGCGGGAGCCTCTTTCGCTGAGGCGCGGGTCGGTAATGGAAGTTGCCATTGATGGGCTTCTTTCAACCTTGTCCGGCACAGTGGAACCGGTTTGTCATAAAACGCCGCCGAGGCGAGTGCACCCGGCGGCGTGTTGTTCAAGAGGTGCGATCAGCCGCCGATCGTTGCCTTGCGGGCGTCGATGATCGGCTTGTAGAAGTCGACGTTGACTTCGGTATAGCCGGTGAAGTCACCGCCCTGGATGGACGAGAAGCACGCCGGGTCGGACTTCGGCAGGTCCATCATGAACCGCTTGAATTTCGTCTTCATGTCGTCGTTCATCGTCGAGCGGACGACGATCGGGCCGTTCGGGATCAACGGCGACTTCCAGATCTCGTTGAGTTCATCCATGTTGAGGATGCCCTTGTCGACCATCTTGCGTAGATTGCCGGAAGAGTAGCCGTCCTTGAATTCGCCAACGCCCGAACCCCAGGTGGTGCCGGCATCGAAGGTGCCCTTGAGCACTTCAAGCACGAGGTTTTCATGGCCGCCGCCGAAACCGGTTTCGCTGAAGTATTCCTTGACCGGCGCGCCGATCGATTCCGGCAGGGTAACACTCGGGACCAGGAAGCCCGAGGTCGAGTCGGGATCCGCGAAGCCGAGTTTCTTGCCCTTCAGGTCTTCGAGCTTGGTGATGCCGGAATCCTTGCGGGCGACCATGATCGAGTAGTATCCCATGGAACCGTCGGTCTGGACCGTCGTGAGGATCGGCTCGACGGCGTCGGCCTTGGCGAGGTAGATCTTGGCGTAGCCGGAAGCGCCGAGCTCGGCGTAGTCGAGCGTACCGCCGAGCAAACCCTGGATGACGCCGTCATAGTCGGCGGCCGGGAACAGCGAAACCTTCTCGACGCCAAGTACCGACGGCAGCTTTTCGGTCATGCACTGGAAGTTGCGCAGACGGTCGGCTTCGTTTTCGCCACCGAGGATCCCGATGCGGAATTCCTTCAGTTCCTCGGCGGCAGCCGAACCGGCGAGCGTCATGAGTGCCACAGCGGCGAGAAGCGTTTTCTTCAACATGCGTTCATCTCCTGTCATTCCGGTCGCGCCGGAGTTGGTTCAGTTTGAGAAGGTGCCCTTGACGGGGGCATGCGATCCTTTGCGGGGCCCTTAGAGCCCGGCCAGCGCCAATGGTTTGGGGTTGGCAGATTCTAGTCGCTCCGATGCCAGCACAACCGGCGCGGACGGAGCTGCGATATTGATACTCGTAGAGGTCATGGTTTCATCGATCTGCGAACCGTCCGCCCCCGTGCCGTAGATCGCCCGCACGGCATCCGCCGTAAGCTCCGATGGAGGGCCGTCGAACACCACTTGCCCGACGGCCATGCCGATGATGCGCTCGCAGTAGTTGCGGGCGGTGTCGAGCGTGTGGAGGTTGGTGATGACGGTGATGCCCTCGCGCTCGTTGATGTCACGCAGCGCGTCCATGACGATCTTGGCATTCAAGGGATCGAGTGAGGCGATCGGCTCGTCGGCCAACAGCATCTTGGGGTTCTGCATCAGGGCGCGCGCGATGGCGACGCGCTGCTGCTGGCCACCGGAGAGCGTACCGGCCATCTGGAGCGCAGTCTGCTCGATGCCGAGGCGCTCAAGCGCAGCAATCGCCATGATCCGCTCCTCGCGGCCGAAGATGTTGAGGATGCTGAGCACGGTCGGCCTGTGGTTAAGCCGGCCGAGCATGACATTGGTCAAGACATCCAGTCGGGGTACCAGGTTGAATTGCTGGAAGATCATGGCGCAATCGCGCTGCCAGTTGCGCAGTCGCTCGCCGCTCAGCGAAGAAACTTCCGTATCGCCGAAGTGGATGGACCCCGAAGTCGGATCCACCAGTCGGTTGATCATGCGAAGAAGCGTCGACTTGCCGGCGCCGGACCGGCCAATGACGCCAACCATCTGTCCCTGGGGAATTTCGACGTTCACAGTATCGACGGCGAGATGGCTTCCGAAACGTCGGCTGACATTCTTGAGGTGGAACATCATGCTCTCTCCTGCGGCTGGCTTTTACTAACTTGTGGCAGGAATTAGCCTCGGTTCATGAAGGCTGAATGTCAGATTTGTGTAAGTGTTGTCATATTTCATGAACCATGCTGAAAGCCTTATTTTCCAAGGGAAAAGCCACTTTTTGGTCGACAAATATGACAAGGCCGCGCGCATCCGCGGAGGATGCACGCGAGCAAAGAATCGCGACTTGCGTCAGGCCACTACGGGCCGGTCAACCGCCGTAGCGGACGAGAAAATCGGCAGCGTCGAGATGGCGGAAATCGTCGAGCGCCGAGCGCAACCGGGCATGATCCCAGTCCCACCAGGCAAGCCTGTCCATTCTCTCGCCGATTTCCTTGGGGAACCGTTCGCGGATCAGCTTGGCGGGAACACCACCGACGATCGCGTAGGCGGCGACATCGCGGGAGACCACCGCACCGGCACCGATCACCGCTCCGTTGCCGATAGTCACGCCCGGCAGCACCGTTGCTCCGTGGCCGATCCAGACATCGTTGCCGATCGTGACCCTGTTCTGCCGCCGCCACGCGAAGAAGTCCTCTTCCAGTTCGGCATCATCCCAGTAGTTGGGAGCTCTGTAGGTGAAATGGTGCAAGGTCGCCCGCCAGGTCGGGTGATTGGTGGCGTTGATGCGCACGGAGGCGGCAATATTGACGAACTTGCCGATGGTGGCGCACCAGATTGAGCCGTCTTGCATGATGTAGGAATAGTCTCCGAACGCCACCTCGTCGATACGGCAACGTTCCGAGACTTCCGTGTAGCGGCCGATCGTCGACTTGCTGACGCTGGCGGTCGAGTGGATCACGGGTTCAATTCCAACCTTCGCGTTCATGCTGCACGCCTTTGTGGGGAGAATTCGGAGACGTCGAGGATGCGGTCGGCGACGGCCTCGCGAACTTCCTCGTCATGGAAAATTCCGAGCAGGGCGACGCCTGCCTTCTTCTTTGCCTCGATCATGGCGACCACGACCTTGCGGTTCATGGCGTCGAGCGAGGCGGTCGGCTCGTCGAGGAGCAGGACGGCGTGATCGGTGATGAAGCCGCGGGCGATGTTGACGCGCTGCTGCTCGCCGCCCGAGAAAGTTGCCGGAGGCAACTGCCACAGGGCCTTGGGCAGGTTTAGCTTCTCGAGCAACTCGCCAGCCTTCTGGCGCGCGGAGATCGGATCTTCGCCGCGCGAGATGAGTGGTTCCGCCACCACGTCGAGGGCTGCGACGCGCGGGACTGTGCGCAGGAACTGGCTGACATAGCCGAGCGTGTCGCGGCGCACCGCAAGTACGGTGCGCGGGTCGGCGCTGGCTATGTCCACGAAGCGTCCGCGATGGCTGACGAGGATCTGTCCGGAATCGACGGCATAGTTGCCATACAGCATCTTCAGGATCGAGCTCTTGCCGATGCCTGACGGGCCGCCGAGCACGACGCATTCGCCGGCCGCAACCGAAAAGGACGCATCACTGACGACCGGTAGCCGGATTCCGTCGCGCAAATGCATGGTGAAGCTCTTGAAGACCTCGGAAACGACGAGGGGAGTAGCCATGGTTTGTTCCTTTCGCCGCTCAGACCTGGAGAATTGAAGAGACGAGCAACTGGGTATAGGGCTCGTGCGGGTCATCGAGCACCCGGTCGGTCAGACCCTGCTCGATCACGTGCCCATCCTTCATGACCAGCATGCGGTGCGACAGCAATCGCGCCACGGCGAGATCGTGGGTGACGATGATCGCCGACAGGCCGAGATCACTGACCAGCCCGCGCACCAGATCGAGCAGGCGTGCCTGCACCGATACATCGAGGCCGCCGGTCGGTTCGTCCATGAATACGAGCCGAGGCCCGGTCACGAGATTGCGCGCGATCTGAAGGCGCTGGCGCATGCCGCCGGAAAAGGCCCGCGGCTGGTCGTCAATGCGATCGACACCGATTTCGACGCGCGTCAGCCAGTCGGTAGCCGTGGCGCGGATATTGCCATAGTGGCGATTTCCGACCGCCATAAGCCGTTCGCCGACATTGGCGCCGGCAGAAACGGTCATTCGCAAACCATCGGCAGGGTTCTGGTGGACGAATCCCCAGTCGGTGCGCATCAGGAACCGACGCTCTGCTTCGCTCATGTGGTAGAGATCGCGGAAGCTGCCGTCGCGCATCTGGTACTCGACGCTTCCTGTGGTCGGCGTCAGGCGGGTGGACAGGCAGTTGAGCAAGGTCGTCTTGCCGGAACCGCTCTCGCCGACAATGGCGAGCACTTCGCCCGGCCAGAGTTCGAAGGCGACGTTCCGGCAACCGTGACGGGTGCCATAGAACTTGGACAGGTCATTGACCTTGAGAAGGGGAGAGTCGGTCATTCGGCGGCTTCCTGGGGCTTGGCGAGCAATTCGCCGACATGGCCGTCGGCGCGGCGGTCCTCACAGTGGTCGGTGTCGGAGCAGACGAACATGCGCCCGCCCTTGTCATCGAGGATCACCTCGTCGAGATAGACGTGTTCGGCACCGCAAAGCGCGCAGGGGCGATCGAACTTCTGGACCTCGAAGGGGTGATCCTCGAAGTCGAGGCTGACGACCTCGGTATGGGGCGGCACCGCATAGATGCGCTTCTCGCGGCCAGCGCCGAACAGTTGCAGTGCATCCGACATGTGCATCTTCGGATTGTCGAACTTCGGCGTCGGCGACGGGCTCATCACGTAGCGCCCCTGAACCTTGACCGGATAGGAATAGGTGGTGGCGATGTGGCCGTTGCGGGCAATGTCCTCGTAGAGCTTCACATGCATGAGACCGTATTCCTCGAGCGCATGCATCTTGCGGGTTTCCGTCTCGCGTGGTTCGAGGAAACGCAACGGCTCGGGGATCGGCACCTGGTAAACCAGCACCTGGTTGGATTTCAGCCTGGTCTCCGGAATGCGGTGGCGTGTCTGGATGATCGTCGCCTCATCCGTCTTCGTCGTCACCGCAATGTCGGCGACCTTCTGGAAGAAGGCGCGGATCGAAACGGCATTGGTCGTGTCGTCGGCGCCCTGGTCGATGACCTTCAACACGTCATCGGCGCCGATGATCGAGGCGGTGACCTGCACACCGCCGGTGCCCCAGCCGTAGGGCATGGGCATTTCCCGGCTGGCGAATGGCACCTGGTAGCCGGGTATGGCGATCGCCTTCAGGATGGCGCGGCGGATCATCCGCTTCGTCTGTTCATCGAGATAGGCGAAGTTGTAGGTGGCGAGATCGGCGTGCGAGCTCATTGGGCAGCCTCCATGAAGTCGTCGTCATTTCCCGCCTGTCGCGACGCCTCGAAATCGCGGCGCATGCGACGTACGAGATCGAGCTCGGCTTGGAAGTCGACATAGTGCGGGAGTTTCAAGTGCTCGACGAAGCCGGTCGACTGAACGTTGTCGGAATGGGAGATTACGAATTCCTCGTCCTGGGCGGCGGCGGTGATGTCCTCGCCGAGTTCAGTGGCGCGTAGCGCCCGGTCCACCAGCGACATCGACATCGACTTGCGCTCGCTCTGACCGAAGACAAGGCCGTAGCCGCGGGTGAATTGCGGTGGGGCCTTGGCCGATCCCTTGAACTGGTTGACCATCTGGCACTCGGTGACCTGGATGCAGCCGAGCGAGACGGCAAATCCGAGCTCCGGCACATCGAATTCCACTTCGACTTCGCCGATGCGGATTTCCCCAACGAACGGATGGGCGTTGCCGTAGCCACGCTGGGTGGAGTAGCCGAGCGCCAACAGGAAACCCTCGTCGCCGCGGGCCAGCGCCTGCAGGCGCAGGTCCCGGCTCATCGGAAACTCCAGCGGCTCGCGGGTCAGGTCGCCGGTAACATGGTCGGCGGGCAGTTCGCCGTCAGCCTCGATCAGGTCTTCCTGGGCGAGGATCTCCGAGACGCGCATGAGGGAAACCTCGTCGTCGGGCTGTCTCAGTGCCGGCTCTTCCACCGGCGCATCGGTCAGCAGCGACGGATCGAGCAAGCGATGCGTGTAGTCGAAGGTGGCGCCAAGCATCTGTCCGCCGGGCAGGTCCTTGTAGGTGGCGGAGATGCGGCGCTCGATCGCCATGGAGGTGGTGTCGAGCGGGCGCGAGGTACCAAAGCGCGGAAGCGTCGTGCGGTAGGCGCGCAGGATGAAGATCGCCTCGATCATGTCGCCGCGGGCCTGGCGGATGGCGAGCGCGGCGAGCGAACGGTCATAGAGGGAAGCCTCGGCCATCACACGGTCGACGGCCAGCCCGAGCTGACCGGCAATCTGTTCGATCGTGATCGACGGAACCGACCGGTCGCCGCGGCGCCTGTCGGCGAGGAGACGGTGGGCGTTGGCAATGGCGGCTTCCCCGCCCTTGACGGCAACATACATGCGATCAGATCTCCCTGACGGTGATTTTGGACGTACGCGGCAGGCAGACGAACCGGTCCGCGGCGGCCAGGACGACATCGATGCCACGCGGAAAGAGCACCCGGTTGTCAGCCCACAGGCGAAGGAACGCATCCGGCAATCCTTCCGGCCGGATTTCGCGGGTGCCCAGGATGCCGGGACCGGAAAGGGAAAGCAGCTGTCCGTTCTCGAAATTGGCGATCTCGATGACGATAGTGGCCGAGCGATCCGGATATTCCTGCGTACCGATGGAAAAGAGCCCGAAGGACGACAGCGCCTTGCCGGCCTCAATGAACGCGAAGCGGGCCTCGGCCTTCTCCTGTGTCACGGTTGCGCCCGTGTGAAAAGCGAGCCAGTCGGCGATGAGCGGCGAAGCCAGCTGGGCCGAGAGCCAGACCGGCGTGTCATGATCGCACAGGGTCAGGGCAATGGCGCCGGCGGCAATGCCGAGAGGCGCCGGCGGAACAGTCCCGCCTCCTCCTACCGTCTGGATCGTGCCGGGACGCGCCATCCCGTCCATCATGAGCTTGAACACGCCTTGAGCCTGATGCACCGGTTCGGCAAAGCCGCCGGTGAGTGCTTCCGTCTTCATCGTCATCAGTCGTCTCCCCGAACCATGGTGAAGAAATCGACACGGGTTGCTGCCGCCTCTTCCGCATTTCGATGCTTGTGCTGTTCGATCCGCGCGCAGACGGGTGCCAGAACGCGATTTTCGACGAAGTCGCGCGTCTCCGGCTGCTGCCAAAGGGCGTCGAAGATTGCCGCAAGTTTTGCCTTCTCGCGGTCCGTGCCGAGCGACTGCCCGTGCCCGATCGCACCGCTGGCGAGGCGAACCGTAGCGCGGCTCACCGTCACTTCTCCCAGATTGAAAGGAGCACCCCCGCCGCCGATGCGGCCTCGCACCATCACGAGCCCGGTCTCAGGCCCGCGGACCGGATACATCTCCGGTTTCGGTTGCAAGTTCTCCCATGGAGCCGAAAGCTCAGCCCTATCGGCATGGGCGAGCAGGTCAACGACGCGCTTGCGCTCGTCCTTCCCGCCCGGCGTCATTTCCATTTCGCGCGCTGTATCCATTGTCATTCTCCATTTGTCTATTGATATAGACAACCAAACAAGTTAGATTACGTTTAGTATGTGGCCATGACAAGTGTGTGACATGAACGGACAGAAACAGGTTCAAAGACAGAATGGCGTAGCGCTCTGGCGGCAGATCGCCGACCGCATTCGCGCCTCGATCAGCAACGGCGACTATGACGCGACAGGCATGGTGCCGCCCGAAATGGCACTCGCCGCGGAGTTCTCCGTCAACCGCCACACGGTGCGCAGCGCGCTGGCGGCATTGGCACAGGAGGGTATCGTGCGCACCGTGCAGGGACGTGGCACGATGATCGAACGCAAGGAGCGGTTGAATTTCCCGATTTCAAGGCGCACACGCTTCACCGACGGGATCGGCGACCAGGCACGAGATCTCGAAGGGCTATTTCTTGATTCTGCGGAAGAAGAGGCGAACACCGAGATTGCCAGGCGGCTCGCGATCGGCGGCGGCGCGCCGGTCATACGTCTCGAGGCATTGAGCAAGGTCGATGGCCGGCCGGTATCACGCTCGACAAGCTGGTTTCCGGCAGACCGCTTCCGCGGGATCGATGAGGCCTATCGTCTCGGCGGTTCTGTCACACGTGCCTTTCAGGCGCTCGGACTAGCCGACTATGTGCGTGACACGACCGAGGTAACGGCCAGCCACGCCGACCCGTCGGACCTTTCCGACCTGGCGCTGTCGCCCGGGGCGATCGTACTGGTGACGAAGGCGCTGAACGCAGACCTTCAGGGTGTTCCGGTCCAGTATGCGGTGACGCGCTTCGCATCCGACCGGGTCCAGTTCACGATCAAGAACTGAACCCGGCAACGCTCGCGGGTCTAGCTGGTCTCCCATGGAAATAATCCCGGCGCCCCGTCAGCCACGAAGTCAGTAGACAAGCTGTAGTCCCGCCATTTCCTGTCGGCCTCGATCCGAGCGAGATCGGCCCGCTCGATGTAGCGGGCCGCATCGCTGCCGAGCGCCAACCGCAGAGGCGGTTCGTCGATGCCCGCGAGGTGGACGATCACCGCCGCCGCCCTTGTCGGATCGCCGGGCTGCTTGCCGTTGTAGTCTCGTTGAAAGCGGGCGGCGGCTCCAACGGTTCCATCATATTCCGGCCGTCCTTCGCGGATTGCCGTCGAGGCTCCGGCGAAATCGGTGCGGAAGCCGCCAGGCTCGATGACCGTCACCATGATGCCAAGGGGATTCACCTCCTGGGCAAGCACCTCGGAAAAGCCTTCCACGCCCCACTTCGCCGCCGAGTATGCCGCGCGACCGACCGAGCCGATACGCCCACCGACCGACGAAAACTGCAGAATGCGACCGGATCCTTGTTTGCGCATGATCGGAAGCGCTGCCTTGGTGACGATGATGGTGCCGAAGAGATTGGTTTCGATCTGGTCACGAAACTCCTGCAGGCTCGTATCTTCGATCGGTGCTAGATTGCCATAGCCGGCATTGTTGACCAGAACGTCGAGGCTCCCAAAAACCTCGACCGCGGTCTGCACGGCGGCCTTGGCTGCAACCTCGTCGGTTACGTCGAGGGCGATACAGCGCACCCGGTTGCCATGACGCTTTGCCAGATCTTCGAGTTGACCCGGATCTCGCGCGGTCGCGACCAGCCTGTCGCCATTTTGCAGCACCGCTTCGCACAGCGATCTTCCGAGCCCGCGGGAACTGCCAGTAATCATCCAGACTTTTGACATGACCTTCTCCTTCTGCACGTCCAAACGCGATATAGGAGTGCCAGTTTCTTATTGAAAGAAGGTACCCTTGGGATCTATACATACCTCATGGTAACAAACATCGATTCAGACGCGTTTGCCTTTTGTGAGACCTTGACGGATGCGCAGGATGCACTCGCACGGGAGATATTGGAGCGGGCCAGCGCGAAATGGCCGCTTCGGATCATGTATGTTCTGGCGGAAACCAAGGGCCCGTTGCGCTTTTCGCGACTGCTGGAAAGGGTGGAGGGGATAAGCCAGAAGGTGTTGACGCAGGCATTGCGAACGCTGGAGAGCGATGGGCTTGTCACCCGGACGCTATACCCGCAGGTTCCGCCGCGCGTCGAATACGAACTGACGCCACTCGGCGGAGAACTTCTGCTGCAGGTCGTGGCGCTCTGGCGCTGGATCGCCGAGCGCGTGCCTGACTTCGAAAAAGCCCGCGCGCGGTCGGCTGGCGCAACGCATATATCGAAATAGAAGACGTTGCGCGTCGAGCGACGCGCAACGCTCAGGCAATCAATGGGCGCCGGACATGTCGCCGAGCACTTCCTTGGACGCAACGGTCGAGTCCGCATTGAGCTTGTAGACGATCGGCACGCCCGTCGCGAGGTTGAGCTGCAGGATCTCTTCCTTTGTAAGCTGGTCAAGGACCATAACCAGCGAACGCAGCGAGTTTCCGTGGGCCGCAACCAGCACCTTTTCGCCTCTGAGCACCCGCGGCAGGATTTCAGTCAGATAATAGGGCCAGACGCGCGCGCCGGTGTCGCGCAGGCTCTCGCCGCCCGGCGGCGGCACGTCATAGGAGCGGCGCCAGATATGCACCTGCTCCTCACCCCACTTGGCACGCGCGTCGTCCTTGTTGAGACCGGAGAGATCGCCATAGTCGCGCTCGTTCAGCGCTTCGTCGCGAATGGTCTTGAGATCCGGCTGGCCAACGTTGTCGAGAACGATCTGGCAAGTCTTCTGGGCTCGGATCAGGCTGGAAGTGAACGCGACATCGAACTTGATTCCGTATTCTGCAAGCGCCTTGCCGCCCGCATTGGCTTCCTCGACGCCGAGCGGCGTCAGGTCCGGGTCCTTCCAGCCGGTAAACAGGTTCTTCAGGTTCCATTCGCTCTGGCCGTGGCGAACGAGGACGAGGGTACCGCTCATGAAAATACCTCCACTATTGGGTCAATTGGAATTCAGCCCGAGCACGTCGAGCATTGAATAGAATCCGGGCTTCTTGTCCCGCGCCCACAGCGCTGCCTTGACGGCACCGCGGGCAAAGATCGAGCGGTCGCCGGCGCTGTGCGACAAGGTCACCAGTTCGCCCTCGCCGGCCAGGATAACAGTATGCTCACCGACGACCGAGCCGCCCCTGAGCGTAGCAAAGCCGATCGACCCGGCTTCCCGAGGGCCTGTATGGCCGTCGCGCACCCGAACCGAATGGGTCGCAAGATCGATGCCGCGGCCGCGCGCTGCGGCTTCACCAAGCAGCAGCGCCGTCCCGGAAGGCGCGTCAACCTTGTGCTTGTGGTGCATTTCCAGCACCTCGATATCCCAGTCGGACGGGTCGAGCGCTCGAGCGGCCTGCTCCACCAGGACCCCGAGCAGATTGACACCGAGGCTCATGTTGCCGGACTTGACGATCCGGGCGTGGCGGGCAGCAGCCTCTAGTTTCTCCTCGTCCGCGGTCGAGCACCCGGTGGTGCCGACGACGTGGACGATGCGCGCCTGGGCAGCGAGCCCGGCGAAATTGACGGAGGCCGCCGGGGCCGTGAAGTCGATCACACCCTCGGCGTGCAGGAAAGCGGCCAGCGGATCGTCGGTAATCTCGACCCCGATCGGTCCGAGCCCTGCAAGTTCGCCGGCATCCCTGCCGATGAAGGGCGAGCCCGGTCGCTCGATGGCGGCGTGCAGCACCGCACCGTCGGTTTCACGAATGATGCGGATGAGGGTCTGACCCATGCGCCCGCCCGCCCCGACCACGACCAGCTTCATTTCGGTGTTGCTCATATTCGCTTCTCGTTCTGCTGCCTACTGGGTTGCCGATGCCTGTGGCGTCTGCTGGAGATTGTTGAGGCGGGCGTAGAGCCCGTCCGGCCTGTCGGCTAGGTTCTGATGCGTACCTTCCTCGACCACTTGCCCGTTTTGCATGACGACGATTTTGTCCGCCCTGACGACAGTCGAAAGGCGGTGGGCGATGACCACCACGGTGCGCCCGCTCATCGCCTCGTCCAGCGCTTTCTGCACCGCAGCCTCGGACTCGGTGTCGAGTGCCGAAGTCGCCTCGTCGAGCAAAAGGATCGGCGCGTTGCGCACCAACGCGCGGGCGATCGACAGGCGTTGTCGCTGGCCACCGGAGAGCGTCACACCATTTTCGCCGACCGGAGTATCGTAGCCGAAAGGCTGGGCAAGGATGAAATCATGCGCGTAGGCCAGCCTTGCGGCTTCTTCGACCTCAGCGTCGGTCGCCTCCGGGCGACCGTAGCGGATGTTGTCGCGGATGGTTCCTTCGAAGAGATAGGGCTGTTGGGAGACATAGGCGAGGTGCTGGCGCAGAGACTGCTTTGTCACATCGGCAATATCCTGTCCATCGATCAGGATCTGGCCTGCGCCCGGGTCATGGAAGCGCGGAATGAGACTGATGACCGTCGATTTTCCGGCCCCTGAGGGGCCCACGAGCGCGGTCGTCCGGCCGCCTTCGGCAACGAAGTTGACATCGCTCAGGACACGTTCGCCGCTAGCATAGGCGAAGCTGACATGGCGGAACTCGATCCGCGCGTCGGTGACTTCCAACTGACCGGCGCCGGGTTTGTCGCGCTGGCGCGTCTCCATGTCGAGGATTTCGTATATCATGCGTGCATTGACCGTGGCACGCTCGAGTTGCACCTGCAGCTTGGCAAGCCGTCGGGCCGGATCGTAGGCCAGCAGCAGGGCTGTGACGAAAGCGAAGAAGGCGCCTGGCAGCACACCGCCATAGATGGAGCGGAAGGCGGCATAGGCAAGCACGCCGGAGATCGCCAGGCCTGCAAAGGTTTCCGTCAGCGGCGCCGTGCGCTCGGTCAGGCGGGCGATGCGATTGGCACGCTGCTCGGCCGCAGAGATGATGCTGTCGACCTTGCGCCCGAGCTCGTTTTCCATGGTGAAGGCCTTGACGATCGCAATCCCCTGCACCGTCTCCTGCATGGCCCCGAGCACATGGCTGTTGAGCTCGATCGCTTCGCGGGTTGCCTTGCGCAATCGCTTCGACACGTAGCGCAGCGCGTAGAGTAGCGGTGGCGCGACCAGAAAGACGATCAGCGTTAGCACCGGATCCTTCATCAGCATCACACCGATCAAGGCAATCAGCGTCAGCAGGTCGCGGGCGAATGACGTCACTGTCAGATTGAGGACGTCGCGGATGCCATTGACGTTCTGGCTGATCTGGGCGGCGAGGTGGGCCGACCGCGCTTCGGCAAAGAACCCGACCGACAGAGACATCAGATGGTGATAGAGCCGGCGCTGATAGCGCGCCACGATGTTGTTGCCGATCTTCGACAGCGCTACCGACTGGCCATAGGTGGCTAGTCCGCGCAGGATAAACGCCACAAGGATGGCCCCGCAGATCACCCAGACGACTTCGGCACGTTGCTTGGCGAAGGCCTCGTTGACCACGGACTCCATGATCCAGGCCGTGAACGCGGTCGAACCGGCCACTGTGGCCAGGCAGAAGATGGCAAAGGCATAGCCGCGCACGTGGTCGCGACCGTTTTCGGCGATGACCCGCTTCAGAATGCCAGTGACCGTGTCGGTGCTGACGTGTTTCTGTCTTGTGTCAGGAGGTGCCAATGATCCAGTGCTTTCCTGTCGCGTTGGAACGGGGGCCGTACTGAGCACGCCTAGGCGCGCTCTATATCCAGTTCAGCGGCATTTGGCCATACTCTCGCGCACCCGCGCATGACGGTACGCGTTGAGCTGAAAGTCCTGCTAGTGACGCCAGCGGCGCCCTTCTGTCGCAAGGCCGAAACTCGACGGCGTGCGGGCATAGGCCGCAAGCCCCGCCAGCGCCGCAAGCGGATGGGTCACCACATAGGTGGGGATGGAGCGCATCAGTTGCGTATGCGGCGCCTTGTCCTCGAAGGCGGCCCGGAACTCCGGCTTGTGCAGCGCCGGAATGATCTTCTGCGAGATGCCTCCCGACAGATAAACCCCTCCCCGCGCCATGAAAATAAGAGCGACGTCGCCGGCCACGCGACCGAGATAGGTCGCAAATAGCGAAACGGCTTCAACCGCCAGATCGTCATCGCCGGATAGCGCCGCAGTGCTGACATCGGCGGGTGTCTTCAATTTTGGCTTTTTGCCGTCAGCCTTGCAGACCGCATGGTAGATGTTGAGGAGGCCGCGGCCGGACAGTACCTCTTCGGCAGAGACACGGTCTTCGATCTTGTCGAGATGTGGGAAGATCTCGAAATCGCGCTCGGTGCGGGGACCTATGTCTACATGCCCGCCTTCACCGGGCACCGGAAACCAGGTGTGCTGGGCATGGACCAGCCCGGCAACGCCGAGGCCGGTGCCGGGGCCGAGAACGACGCGCGAGGCGAGCAATGTGTCCGCTGCCGATCCTATCTGCTCACGGTGCTCGTCGGCGAGCGAGGCGATTGCCAAGGCCTGCGCCTCGAAATCATTGACGACCAGCACGTCCTCGAGGCCGAGATTTGCGATCATGTGCCTCGGCCGGACCACCCAATGGCAATTCGTCAGCGGAATCTCGTCGCCGTTGATCGGGCCGGCAATCGCCAGAATCGCCGAGCGCGGCTGGATCGAGGTCTTGTCGAGCACGCTCTGCTGGATCGCATCGTCGATCGTCTTGAATGCCGCGGTCTGGACGATCGGAAACTCGCGCGGCTCGGCATAGACGTCGACCAGGATCGAGAAGCGGGCGTTGGTGCCGCCAATGTCGCCAATCAGAATGGGAAAAGGCAGGGGCGGATCGTTGTCGAAGTTCCTGGGCATGTCCGGTTCCGTGTTGCCGTGATTAAGCGCGTTCACTGCGCATGAAGTCGATCAATTGCCCGGCGGTCGCCAGATTGAGCGCCATCGGGATATCATAGACGATGGCAAGCCGCATCAGCGCCTTCACGTCGACATCATGCGGCATCGCGGTCAGCGGGTCGACAAAGAAGATCAGCATTTGCACCTCGCCGGTGGCGATCATCGCCCCGATCTGCTGGTCCCCGCCGAGCGGACCGCTCTTCAGCCTCGTGACCTGAAGATCCGGACAGGCGTCCTGCACGCGACCGCCAGTGGTTCCGGTGGCGACGATGCGCCAGTTCGCGAGCGTTTGCCGGTTGCGCCTGGCGAACTCCGCCATGTCGTCCTTCTTCTCGTCATGCGCAATGAGCGCGACGCATCTTTCGCTCGCCATTCAACTCCATTCCCCGGCAGGGCCGTGAATTAAATCGATTTGATCGCCTACTATACCAAGAGCGTCGCGATTGCAAAGACGCCTTCATCTTGGTTGGGGTCAGTTCGTTGAAGGACGGATCAGCGGAATCGGGACGTTGGCCGGCAGGTTGACATAGGAGTGAGCCTCGATCGTGGTGACACTGTCGCCAGCCGCTGCCGGGGCCGCCGCGATCGTTGCGCCGCTGTATCCATAGGTCGCCTGCATTTCAGAGGCGGGGGCAGGCCCTCCCAGCACGGCCACACAGGACTTGGGCAAGTCGGCGAGCGTGGCGAGGCGTGGTTTTACCGGCTTGGCGCCGGGTTTCGGCTTGGCCCAGGGAGCTGCAGTAAACCAATAGGCGAGCGACTTGTCGCAACCGTCACCGGCCGGGACCGCCGCCTGCCCTTTGCAGCCGGCAGCCCCCTCGGGGCAGCCGATCCGGATATGAAAGTGCGAATCGTGACCGTAGATCGGGCGAACCTTGCCGAGGAATCGGCGATCGCCGTTCCACGAATCACACAGCTTCTTCTTGATTGCGGGATTGACAAAGACGCGCTCCACCTCTGTGTAGCTCGCGGCACGCATGATCAGCCGTGCATGCGCCTGCGTCCAGCGGTTGGGGTCGATTTTCAGGAACTTGCCCTTCTGCAGCATGGAGGTGAATGGCAACTCCTCGCGCTCGCTGCTGGAAAGAGTGCGCGGCGGCATGGGCGTCAGCCAAATATCCGCGTCGAGCCCGATCTGGTGGGAAGCGTGACCATTCAACATTGGTCCGCCACGTGGCTGCGAGATGTCACCGAGCAAGAGGCCCGGCCAGCCGTCATACTGGGCGGCATCATTCGACAACCGCTCGATCAGGGCGATCATCTGCGGATGGCCCCAGCGGCGATTGCGCGACAGCCGCATCGCCTGCCATGTCGGACCGTCGGTCGGAATGGCGACACCGCCTGCGAGGCACCCCTTCGAATAGAAACCGTAGGATTTTGGCGCACCAGTGGTCGGCAGCGGCGCTCTGCCGAAGATCTCTCGCGCCGGCGTGGCCGCCTGACCGGCCAACGCCTCTGCAACCGTTCCAGTCGCAATCAGCGCGGCAAGCGTCAATGAACTCAAGATGCGCAGCATGCGGGCAAAACAGGATGCCATTCGGTTTCCAATGCGAAATCTAGCCGACTCAATAAGGGACCTTCAGACTAGCCTGAATTCCAAATTTGGTGAATCCGTGATCGAGCGGGCGAGAACCAGTACTCGGGGACCTCGCCAGCCATGGCCTGCTGCGGGATTTTCGTCAATTTGCCGCGGCCCGCGACGGCGCCATGTTTTTTCCTCGCGTTTTGCTATTGTCTCGGCAACGAGCAACGAGGTTCCCGCATGCATTTGGCGAAGAAAAAAGCCGGATTGATCCTTTTCCTGATCTCGACGACCCTCTTGCTGGCAACAGGGACGGCGGAAAGCGGCGAACCGGCCTGGCGTACGGGCATCGCGACAATAGATGAGCCCAAGTATGCCGAAGGGTTCTCGCATTTCGACTACGTGAACCCCGAGGCCCCCAAGGGCGGCGACCTGAGGCTGTCCGAGCAGGGCACGTTCGATACCTTCAATCCGGTGCTGGCAAAGGGCGAAGCCGCGGTTGGCCTTTCGCTCGTCTTCGACACGCTGATGAAGCCCTCTCTGGATGAACCCTCGGCCGAGTACGGGTTGCTTGCCGAGGCTGTCTCCTATCCAGGCGACTTTTCCTACGCGACTTTCCGGCTGCGCCCGGAAGCGCGCTGGGCGGACGGTCAGCCGGTCACGCCGGAGGATGTGGTCTTCAGCTTCGACAAGGCCAAGGACCTCGATCCTCAGTTCGCGATCTACTATGCCCATGTTACCAAGGCGGAAGTGACCGGCGAGCGCGAAGTGACGTTCACGTTCGACGAGAAGAACAACCGCGAACTGCCGCAGATCATCGGACAGCTGCAGATCGTACCGAAGCACTGGTGGCTGGCGAACGGCCCCGACGGCAAGCCGCGCGACATTTCGCGAACCACGCTCGAGCCGGTGATGGGATCCGGGCCCTACAAGATCGCATCCTTCTCTCCAGGCTCCAGAATCCGATACGAACTGCGCGACGACTACTGGGGCAAGAACATCAACGTCAATGTCGGCCAGAACAACTTCGGCTCGATCAGTTATACATACTATGGCGACGCCGACGTGGAGTTCGAGGCTTTCCGCTCAGACAACACCGACTACTGGTTCGAGATCGAAGCCAAGCGCTGGGCCACCGCCTACAATTTCCCGGCGGTCCAGGATGGGCGGGTCAAGCGCGAGGTGCTCGAAAACCCCTATCGCTCTTCCGGCGTCATGGTCGGCTTCATTCCCAACATGCGGCGCGACAAGTTCAAAGACCCAAGGCTGCGGCGCGCATTGAACTACGCCTTCGATTTCGAGGAACTGAACCGGACGTCATTCTTCGGCCAGTACCAGCGCATCGACAGCTACTTCTACGGGACAGAACTCGCATCGTCGGGACTGCCGGATGGCCGGGAACTGGAAATACTCGAGGAACTGCGCGACCTCGTGCCACCGGCAGTCTTCACCACAGCATATAAGAACCCGGTCGGCGGCGACCCGGCAAGCTTCCGGGAGAACATGCGCCATGCGGTCGAGCTGTTTCGCGAGGCCGGCTGGGAGATCAAGCCGGCGCCACAGGACATCCATCCGATCTTTTTCCTCGGCGGCGCTATTCTGGCCGTAATAGCCGGCGCGCTTGCCGTGCGGAAAAACCGCCTCGGCGGCATGGCGGGCGGCTTGATCGCGGTCGGTGCCGCGACGGCGTGCTATTATCTATTGCTGAGCCCTGCGAGCGACGATTTTGGCCCGCGCATGACCAATGTGAAGACCGGGGAACCATTGCGCATCGAGATCCTGCTCAACGGGCCGACGCTCGAGCGCGTGGCACTGCCTTATGCCCAGAACCTGCGCCGGATCGGCATCGAGGCGCGCGTACGCACCGTCGATGCCTCCCAATACACGAACCGACTGCGAAACCGGGACTACGACATGATCTATTCCGGATGGGGGGAATCGCTTAATCCCGGCAATGAACAGGCCGAATACTGGGGCTCCAAGTCCGTCGATCGGGAAGGATCGAAAAACTACGCCGGCATCAACGATCCCGGCGTCGATGCGCTGGTCAACAGGGTGATCTTCGCCAAGAACCGCGAAGACCTCATCGCCGCGACAAAGGCGCTCGACCGGGTACTGCTCGCCGGCGACTACATCGTTCCCGGCTATACGCTGAGGGCGGCGCGGATCGCCTATTGGAACAAGTTCGGCCGCCCCGAGGAACTTCCGAAATACTCGATCGGCTTTCCGGACATCTGGTGGTCCAAGTCGGCCGCTAAATGAGGAAAGGCTTGCGTTGCGGGCGCGAGTGGCTACCAAATGCCGGTAACGAATCAACGGCACCCAAGGCACGAGCCGAGAGGATATTCGGTTTCAAGGAATGACGACTTGATTGGAATGCAGACAGGGAAAGATAGAAGGCACCGCCCGGTCTTATACGGAGCGAATGACTGATGGGCGCCTATATCCTCAGACGTCTGCTGTTGATGATCCCGACCATGATCGGGATCATGGCGATTTCCTTCGCGGTCATCCAGTTCGCCCCGGGCGGGCCCGTGGAGCAGGTCATTGCCCAACTCACCGGGCAGGGCGACAGCGCCTCGGAAAGATTGTCGGGCGCCGGCGACCTTCTCAGCCAACAGGAAAGTTTCTCCGACGAGACGAGTTCGAGGTATCGCGGGGCGCAGGGGCTCGATCCCGAGTTCATTGCCAAGCTGGAAAAGCAGTTCGGCTTCGACAAACCGCCGCTGACACGTTTTCTCGAAATGATGTGGAATTACATCCGCTTCGACTTCGGCGAAAGCTTTTTCCGCAATGCCACAGTCATCGACCTGATCATCGAGAAAATGCCGGTGTCGATTTCGCTCGGCATCTGGATCCTGCTGATTTCCTACATCATCTCGATTCCACTCGGCATCCGCAAGGCGGTGAAGGACGGCTCGGCCTTCGACGTCTGGACCTCCGGCGTCATCATCATCGGCTACGCGGTGCCGAGCTTCCTTTTCGGCATCCTGCTGATTGTGCTCTTTGCCGGCGGATCGTTCTTCGACTGGTTCCCGCTGCGCGGGCTGGTGTCCGACAATTTCTGGGAGCTGTCCTGGGGCGAACGGATCGTTGACTACTTCTGGCACCTGACCCTGCCGCTGATCTCGCTGTCGCTTGCCGCCTTCGCGACGACGACGCTGCTAACCAAAAACTCCTTCATCGACGAAATCAAGAAGCAGTATGTGGTAACGGCCCGCGCCAAGGGTCTGACCGAGCGGCAGGTGCTCTACGGGCACGTGTTCCGCAATGCCATGCTGATCGTCATCGCGGGTTTTCCCGGCGCATTTATATCGGCCTTCTTTACCGGATCGCTGCTGATCGAGCAGATGTTCTCGCTCGATGGTCTCGGTCGTCTCGGCTACCTTGCTGTCGTCAACCGCGACTATCCGATCGTCTTTGCAACGCTCTACATCTTCTCGCTTATGGGTCTGCTGATCGGACTCGTCTCGGACCTGATCTACACCTGGATCGATCCGCGCATCGATTTCGAGCGGAGGGAGGTCTGAGATGGCCGACACCGCTACCCTTGCCAAGGACATCGCCGCCGAACCGCCGGCGCGCGGCTTCCTGTCGCCGACCGGGCTTCGCCGCTGGGAGAATTTCAAGGCCAACCGTCGCGGCTACTGGTCGTTCTGGATCTTCCTGGTTCTGTTCGTCCTCAGCCTGTTTGCCGAGTTTATTGCCAACGACCGGCCGCTGATCGCTTCCTACAAGAGCGAAATTCTGTTCCCGGCGCTGTTTGACTATCCGGAGGAAAAATTCGGCGGCTTCCTTGCCGAAACCGACTACCGTTCGCCCTTCATCGAAGACGAGATCAATGCAAACGGCTGGCTCGTCTGGCCGCCGATCCGCTATTCCTACCAGACCGTCAATTCGAACATCCCGCACTCGGCACCGACGCGGCCGTTCTGGCTTATGGATCGCGAGGAGCGCTGTTCGGGCTACCCGAAGGGCCTCGACGACCCGGGCTGCACACTCGGAAACATGAACTGGCTCGGTACCGACGATCAGGCGCGTGACGTCGCGGCACGGATGATCTACGGCTTCAGAATCTCGGTGCTTTTCGGCCTGGCGCTTACCATCTGCTCTGCGCTGGTCGGGGTGACCGCCGGCGCCGTGCAGGGCTATTTCGGCGGTTGGACCGACCTGCTGATGCAGCGCTTCATCGAGATCTGGTCGTCTATGCCGGTGCTCTACATCCTGCTGATCATCGCCTCGATCCTGCCGCCCGGGTTCTTCGTGCTGCTTGGCATCATGTTGCTCTTTTCCTGGGTCGGCTTCGTCGGCATCGTCAGGGCGGAATTCCTGCGCGCCCGCAATTTCGAGTACGTCCGCGCCGCCCGGGCACTCGGCGTCGGCAACTGGACGATCATGTTCCGCCACCTGCTACCGAATGCCATGGTGGCGACGCTGACCTTCCTGCCCTTCATCCTCTCCGGCTCGATCACCACGCTGACCTCGCTCGACTTTCTCGGCTTCGGCATGCCGCCCGGCTCGCCTTCGCTTGGCGAGATGATCGCGCAGGGCAAGAAGAACCTCCAGGCCCCGTGGCTCGGCCTCACCGCCTTCTTCACGATGTCGATCATGCTGTCGCTGCTGATCTTCGTCGGCGAGGCCGTACGCGATGCATTCGATCCGAGAAAGACCTTCCGGTGAGCGCGATGAACGAAACCATCCTGTCCGTCCGCGATCTCTCGGTTGCCTTCCACCAGGGCGGAAAGACGTCGCTTGCCGTCGATCGCATCTCGTTCGACATCCATCGGGGAGAGGTCGTGGCTCTGGTCGGCGAATCCGGCTCCGGAAAATCGGTCTCGGCGAACTCGATCCTCAGATTGCTTCCCTACCCGGCCGCCAGCCATCCCTCCGGGGAGATCCATTTCAAGGGCAAGGACCTGCTGAAGGCCAGTGATGCGCAACTGCGGAAAGTTCGCGGCAACGACATCACGATGATCTTCCAGGAACCGATGACGTCGCTCAATCCGCTTCACGCGATCGAGAAGCAAATCGGCGAGATCCTCGAGCTTCATCAGAGCACGACAGGCGAGAAGGCCCGCGCGCGCATCCTCGAGCTACTCAACCAGGTTGGCATCCGCGATCCTGAAAAGCGGCTGAAGGCCTATCCGCACGAGCTTTCGGGCGGGCAGAGGCAGCGCGTGATGATCGCCATGGCGCTCGCCAACCGACCGGAGCTCCTGATCGCCGACGAGCCGACGACCGCGCTCGATGTAACGGTGCAGGCGCAGATCCTCGAATTGCTTCGCGACCTCAAGAACGACCACGGCATGTCCATGTTGTTCATCACCCACGATCTCGGGGTCGTTCGCAAATTCGCCGACAGGGTCTGCGTGATGACCAAGGGCAAGATCGTCGAGTCTGGATCGGCTCATGAGATCTTTTCCAACCCGAAGCACGAATACACCAGGCATCTGCTCGCCTCGGAGCCGCGCGGCGAACCGCCCGTTTCCGATACGTCGCGACCGATCGTCATCGAGGGCAAGGACGTGCGCGTCTGGTTTCCGATCAAGGCCGGGTTCCTGCGCAAGGTGGTCGACAACGTCAAGGCGGTGGACGGTATCGACCTGAAGCTGCGGGCCGGCCAGACGCTCGGCGTCGTCGGCGAATCGGGTTCGGGCAAGACCACCCTTGGCCTGGCATTGACCCGGCTCATCTCGTCGAAGGGCAAGATCGCTTTCGTCGGAAAGGACATCGACCAGTATTCCTTCCGGGATATGCTTCCGCTCAGAAGCGAGATGCAGATCGTCTTCCAGGATCCCTTCGGGTCGCTCAGCCCACGCATGTCCGTCGCCGAGATCATTGCAGAAGGCCTGAAGGTACACGAGCGCTCCCTCTCCCAGACCGAGCGCGACCAGCGTGTGTGTTGGGCGCTCGACGAGGTTGGGCTCGACCCGGCAACGCGCTGGCGGTACCCGCACGAGTTTTCCGGGGGACAGCGCCAGCGCATCGCCATAGCGCGCGCCATGGTGCTGAAACCGCGCTTCGTCATGCTTGATGAACCGACGTCGGCACTCGACATGAGCGTACAGGCCCAGGTCGTAGACCTTTTGCGCGACCTGCAGAAGCGCCACGACCTCGCCTATCTCTTCATCAGCCACGACCTGAAAGTGGTGAAAGCGCTCGCCAACGAGGTGATCGTCATGCGCTTCGGCAAGGTGGTCGAGCAAGGTCCATCGCAGCGGATCTTCAACTCCCCGCAGCACGACTACACCAAGGCGCTGATGGCGGCGGCCTTCAACATCGAGGCCGTGTCGATCGGCGGATTGAAACAATAACCGGAAATTCAAGTGTCTCCCATGTCGCGCAAGAGCCCCGTCATCATCGACCTCAAATTCGATCCGACCACGGTCGCAGCAGCGCTTGCGCCTGCCTTCGGCGATCGTGAAAAGATTAACCTCGCCGATCCTGTCAATCGAGAGCGGGACCTCTCAGGCATCGACTATGCCGTCGTCTGGAAACCCGATGCCGACCTGTTCGCTCGCGCGCCGGACCTCAAGGTGGTCTTTTCTGGCGGCGCCGGCGTCGACAGCATTCTTTCGCTGCCGTCGTTGCCCTCCATCCCGGTGGTGCGGTTTGTCGACCACAGCCTGACGACGCGCATGAGCGAATGGGTGGTGCTGCAATGCCTCGCCCACCTGCGCCAGACGGAAGCCTACCGCCGCCAGCAGGACGCACGGATCTGGCGCGAACTGCCGCAGCCCGAAGCCCGCGACGTTACCGTCGGAATCATGGGCCTCGGCGTATTGGGACAGGATTCGGCCCGCAAGCTCAAAATGATCGGCTTCGATGTCATCGGTTGGTCGCGCACCAAAAAGGCGATCGATGGCGTCGAAACCTTCGGCGCTGCGGAACTGAAGGCATTTCTCACACGCACCGACATCCTCGTAGGGTTGCTGCCACTGACAAGCGAGACCACCGGGATCTTCAATGCGGAACTTTTCGGCGGACTGCGACGGGGTGGCGCGCTGGGAAATCCCGTCTTCATCAACGCAGGCCGCGGAAAAAGCCAGGTGGAAGCCGACCTGATCGCGGCGTTGCAGACCGGCATTCTCGGCGGCGCGTCGCTCGATGTTTTCGAGACCGAGCCGCTCTCCGCCGATAGCCCTCTTTGGACGCTTGGGAATGTGATCCTTACTCCTCACGCCGCAGCCGCATCCGACGAGCGCGCCCTCTTCCGGCATGTCGAAGCCCAGGTCGCGCGGCTCGAAGCAGGCGAACCGCTGCAGCACGTCGTCGACCGCGGCGTCGGATATTGATCCGCCCTCGCGGCTGGAGCAATTGCCACCCTTGCTTTTTGAGGACAATTGGCAACATGTGTGCATCTGGCGGCTTTTTGGCTGGGTTGTAAGCGAATCCGGTCCCGAAACCCAGAAACGGTTCAGATCTGATTGCGTTTCCGGTCACCTTGGCCGAAAATTGGCAGGGCATTCATGACGAAGACGGATATTGCGACACGCGTCTACAACCACAGCTGGAAGCTGGATCCGATCATACGAAGCCTGATCGATACCGACTTCTACAAGCTGCTGATGCTGCAGATGATCTGGAAACTGTATCCGGATGTCGATGCCACCTTCACGCTCATCAACCGTACAAAGACCGTTCGGCTGGCCGAGGAAATCGATGAGAGCGAGTTGCGCGACCAGCTCGACCACGCCAGAACGCTGCGTCTCACCAAAAAGGAAGCGATCTGGCTCGCCGGCAACACATTCTACGGGCGCTCGCAGATCTTCGAGCCCGAATTCCTCACCTGGCTCGCCAACTTTCAACTGCCCGAATACGAGCTTTCGAAAAAGGATGGCCAGTTCAACCTGCAATTCCACGGCAGCTGGATGGAAACCACCATGTGGGAAATCCCGGCGCTGGCGATCATCAATGAGTTGCGGTCGCGCACCGTGTCCAGGAGCCTCGGCCTCTTTACCCTCGACGTTCTCTACGCCCGCGCCAAGGCCAAGATGTGGGAAAAGGTCGAACGGCTGCGCGAACTTCCGGGCTTGCGCATCTCCGACTTCGGCACGCGCCGCCGGCACAGCTTCCTCTGGCAGCGCTGGTGCGTCGAAGCTCTCAAGGAGGGCATAGGGCCGGCGTTCACGGGTACGAGCAATGTGTTGCTCGCGATGGATTCCGACCTCGAAGCCGTGGGCACCAACGCCCACGAATTGCCGATGGTGGCCGCCGCCCTTGCAAGGAACGACCAGGAACTGGCCGCTGCGCCTTACAAGGTCCTTCGCGACTGGAACCGGCTCTATGGCGGCAATCTGCTGATCGTCCTGCCGGATGCCTTCGGCACGGCCGCTTTTTTGCGCGATGCACCCGCCTGGGTGGCCGACTGGACGGGCTTCCGCCCCGACAGCGCCCCCCCGATCGAGGGCGGCGAGAAGATCATCGCCTGGTGGAAGAAGATGGGGCGCGATCCCCGCCAGAAACTGCTGATCTTCTCCGACGGTCTCGATGTCGATGCCATCATCGACACTTATCGGCATTTCGAAGGTCGCGTGCGCATGAGCTTCGGCTGGGGCACCAACCTCACCAATGATTTCGCCGGGTGCGCGCCCCGCGAGATCGACGGGCTGAAGCCGATCTCGCTGGTGTGCAAGGTCAGCGAAGCGAATGGCCGACCCGCGGTCAAGCTGTCCGACAATCCGCGCAAGGCAACCGGCGATTCGACAGAGGTGGAACGCTATCTCAAATTCTTTGGCCAAGAGGATAGGATCGAGCAGAAGGTTCTCGTCTAGGACGAAACGCGTCGGGATCGGGCGGGTCGGTTGGCGCACAAGCCTTCGCCGGCCTCCACCATCCTCTCCCATGCGGCTCTCTGCTCGCATCCCATAGAAGCGATCTGATATGTTGACGAAAAAGGGAAAATACGGGCTCAAGGCGCTGGTTGACCTCGCGCAACTCGAACCGGGGGAAACCGCATTCATCAACGAAATTGCGGCGCGCAACAACATCCCGAAAAAGTTCCTCGACGCGATCTTGCTGGAACTGCGCAAGGCCGGCATCTTGCGGTCTAAAAAGGGACCGGGCGGTGGAGGTCATCCGCACGTTGGACGGTCCGCTTGCACCTATTCGCTGCGCGAGCCGCACTGCGTTCGAAGCCTGCGGCGACTGCAGTGATCCCATCGGCTGTCATGTACGCCGCTCGATGAGTGACGTGCGCGATGCTATTTCTGACATCCTCGACAACATGACGCTCGCGCAGTTCGTGGCCAACGACAACCGCGGCAACGACGGCACCGCCGCCATCAAGCATACGGACGCAGGCTAGACTGGGAGCTCCCCAAAAGTTCAACAGGCGACGGCGCAGGATGCCATCTTCTGTGCGTGCCTCGGTTAATGGCTTTGGCCTTGCCTTGAAGGCCGGTTCGGCTTAGCTCTCACCGTTATGCCGATTCCGGATCCATTCATGGCGCGAAAAGCCTCCCTTAGCCGCCTGACGCTCGGTGACTTCCGCAACTACGCGCAAGTACGACTGTCGCTCGATGGACGGCACGTGGTGTTCGCCGGAGACAATGGCGCAGGCAAGACCAACCTCCTGGAGGCGGTTTCGTTTCTGTCGCCCGGCAGGGGGCTGCGACGGGCGCCCTATGCCGACGTCAAGCGGGTCGGGGGGTCGGGCGGTTTTTCGATCTTTGCCGTGGTCGACGGCATGGAAGGCGATGTCGAGATCGGGACCGGTGTCGAATCGACAGAGGATAGCGCCGTTCGCAAGCTCAGGATCAACGGAACGCCGGCAAAATCCGCCGACGAACTGACCGACCATCTGCGCATATTGTGGCTGACGCCGGCGATGGACGGATTGTTCACGGGAGGTTCTTCCGAACGGCGCCGTTTCCTCGACCGGTTGGTGCTGACGCTCGACCCGGCACACGGTCGACGGGCCAGCGATTTCGAGCGCGCCATGCGCAGCCGAAACCGCCTGCTCTCGGAAGGACGGTTCGACCCTGCATGGCTTTCCGGCATCGAGGTACAGATGGCCAGTCTCGGGATCGCAATGGCGCTGGCGCGGCGGGAAATGCTCGGGCTCTTGATGGCGCTGATCGAACAGGATCGCGACACCACGCCCTTCCCTTCCGCCGCCATGACGCTTTCGGGCTTCTTCGACGCCGAGTTTCAACGCCCGGCAGTCGATCTCGAAGACGAGTATGCCTCGATGCTGGCCGACGGCCGCCGTCGCGATGCGGCAGCGGGACGAACGTTGGAAGGTCCGCACCGCGCTGACCTGCTTGTCCGGCACCGGGCAAAGGACATGGAGGCGGAGCGCTGCTCGACAGGCGAGCAGAAGGCCCTGCTTGTGGGCCTCATCCTTGCTCACGCACGGCTGACTGCCAACATGACCGGCTATGCGCCGATCCTGTTGCTCGATGAAATTGCTGCGCATCTCGACGAAGGACGCCGTGCCGCACTCTTCGACCTCATTGACCGTCTCGGCGGCCAGGCCTTCATGACCGGCACCGACCGGGCGATGTTCTCAGCGCTTGCCGAGCGGGCGCAGTTCTTCACCGTCGCCGACGGCGCCATCAAGGAATGAGAGTTGCTTGTTCCAGCCGGCTTGGGCAAAGATACCAGCATGAGCGACAATGAACCCCTGGGTCCCGACGAAATCGCGCGCTACCAGCGTCACATCCTGCTGCCTGAGGTGGGCGGCGTGGGTCAACAGAAGCTGAAGCGTGCCCGCGTGCTGGTCATCGGCGCCGGTGGTCTTGGCGCGCCCGTGCTCCAATATCTGGCGGCTGCCGGCATCGGCACCATCGGCATTGTGGATGATGACCGCGTGTCGCTGTCGAACCTGCAGCGGCAGGTGATCCACGATACAGGTACGATAGGGGAAATGAAGACGCGCAGCGCCGCCGATGCCATGACGCGCCTCAATCCACATGTGCGGGTGGTGCGCTTCGAGGAGCGGCTGACGCAACAGACCGCGCAGGCCATGCTTGCCGGTTTCGATCTGCTGGTCGACGGGTCAGACAATTTCGACACCCGATATGTTGCGGCGGACGCAGCCGAGGCGGCACGCATACCGCTGGTGCATGGCGCCGTCGGCCGCTTCGACGGTTCACTGACGGTCTTGACGCCCTACGAGGCCGGACCCGATGGTGCGCTCAATCCGACGTATCGCGATCTTTTTCCTGCGCCGCCGCCTGACGGGATGGTGCCCTCTTGCGCAGAGGCTGGAATCATCGGAGCCCTGACCGGCGTCATCGGCACGTTAATGGCCATGGAAGCCATCAAGCTGGTTACAGGGGCCGGCGAGCCGCTCGTCGGCCGCCTTCTGCTCTACGATTCGCTTGCCGCCCGCTTCGACATCGTCAAATACAGGCGTTCGAAGCGACGCCAGGAATAGCGCACGTCGGGAGTGTCCATTCGGGCTGCGGCCATTGGAACCTGTTCGAGCCAAAGCTCGTCCAGCACCTACACGCGGCTCGGAAGCACCCGGTTTGGCGGCCGGTGGCCATCGATGAAAGTGCGGATATTGATGATCACCTTGTCGCCCATGTCGATGCGGCCTTCGATGGTGGCCGAACTCATATGCGGCAGCAGCACCACCTTGCCCTCATTCGCGAGCTTCACGAGCTTCGGGTCGACCGCCGGCTCGTTCTCGAACACGTCGAGACCGGCGCCGGCAATGCGCCCCTCGCGCAGGCACTTGATCAGCGCCACCTCGTCGATGACGCCGCCGCGCGCCGTGTTGACGATGTAGCTGGTCGGCTGCATCAGCGCCAGCCGGCGCGCGGACAGCAGATGAAAGGTTGCCGGTGTGGATGGGCAATTGACCGACACGATGTCGACGCGGGCCAGCATCTGGTCGAGGCTGTCCCAATAGGTCGCCTCCAGTTCGTCTTCGGTGACCGGATTGACACGGTGGCGGTTGTGATAGTGGATCGAGAGGCCGAAGGCCTTGGCCCGCCGGGCCACCGCCGTGCCGATCCGCCCCATCCCGACGATGCCGACCCGCTTTCCCCAGATGCGGTGTCCGAGCATCCAGGTCGGAGACCAGCCAGCCCATTCTCCGGGCTTGTCGGTCAGTATGCGCGCACCTTCGGCGAGCCGGCGCGGCACCGCGAGAATGAGCGCCATGTTCATGTCCGCGGTGTCTTCGGTCAACACGTTCGGGGTGTTGGTGACGGTGATGCCCCGCCGCGCCGCGGCATCGATATCGATGTGGTCGAAGCCGTTCGAAAAGCTGGCGATCAATTTCAGTTGAGGTCCCGCCTGCTCGATCAACGCTGCATCGATGCGATCGGTAACGGTAGGTACGAGCACATCGGCGGTCTTCATCGCCGCAACGAGCTCGGGCTGGGTTCGCGGGGTGTCGTCTATGTTCAATTCGGCATCGAAGAGTTCCCGCATCCGGGTTTCGACGGCATCCGGGAGTTTCCGGGTGATGTAGACCTTCGGCTTTTTCTTCGTTGTCATGACCACTTTCGATGCCTCGTTCAGAGGTCCTTAACCAAGACGGGCGATAATTTTCCCATGCACGGCAATTTCTAACAGACCCGCTGGCGAAGACAAACAAAACTCGCGTGGCCGCAAACGGATTTGTGGAGGCCGTGACGGGAGCTCGACCGCGCCCGGTCCAAGTCCCTTGAAACCTGAAGAAAAACGGAAGCCGCCATGCGTGGAGTCGTTCTCAAATCCTGCGTCGCACTCGCCATCCTTGCAACCGCCCTGATTGCCCCGGCCGGTACGGCCGAACTGGCACTAGCGCAGGCCGCCGCCAAAGGGCCGAGCGGACTGCCCTTGCCGCGATTCGTCACACTGAAGGCCAAGCGCGTCAACCTTCGGATCGGCCCCGGCACAGACTATGCGGTTTCGTGGCTCTACACGAAATCCGGTCTCCCGGTGGAGATAATCCAGGAGTACGACAACTGGCGGCGCATTCGCGATGCCGACGGCACCGAAGGCTGGGTCAACCAGTCGCTTCTTTCCGGCCAGCGCGCCGCCCTCGCCGCTCCCTGGATGAAGGGCAAGGGCGAGGCGGTGTACGTCAACATGCGTCGCGATCCGCAGCCATCGAGCGCCATCGTGGCCAAACTCGAACCGGGCGTTCTTCTCAACGTTGGAGAGTGCAACGGTGCATGGTGCCATGCCGACGCCAGCGGCACGGAAGGATGGGTTGCCCAGGCGGAGATCTGGGGCGTCTACCCGGACGAAGCCTTCAAATAAGGCCGGCCTTGCGGGCGGCATCCGAAAGCGATGTCATCGGCCGCGGTCCTATCTGCTGGATGACGATGCCGGCGGCCAGGCAGCCGAGCCTGCCGCAATCCTCCAGCGAACGATCCTGCGTATAGCCGTAAAGGAAACCGGCTGCGAACAGGTCGCCGGCGCCGGTCGTATCGACCACCCGGTCGATCACGGTTGCGGGCACATGCACGCGCTCGCTGCCGCGCAGCAGGATCGCCCCGTGTTCGCTCATCGTCACGGCGGCGATCTTGCAATCTCCGGCGATCTTTTCCAGCGCCAGCTCGAAATCGTCGGTTTCATAGAGCGACAGCGCTTCCTGCCTGTTGGCGAAGACGATGTCGACCGTGCCCGAGCGCATGAGATCTAGGAACTCGCTGCGGTAGCGATCGACGCAGAAGCTGTCGGACAAAGTCATCGACATTTCGCGGCCATTTTCGTGTGCGATGCGGGCGCATTCGAGGATCGCTTCCTTGGCGCGCGGCGGATCCCACAAATAACCCTCGAAATAGGTAACCTTGGAGGAGGCGACCACCTCGACCTCGACGTCATCGAGGCTGAATTCCACGCAGGCGCCGAGATAGGTGTTCATCGACCGCTCGCCGTCGTCAGTGACGAAGATCATCGATCGCGCGGTTGGCGGGAAGGTGCCTTCCGGCTTCGTCTCGAAATAGACGCCCTGGGCACGGATGTCGTGAATGAAGATATCGCCGAGCTGATCCCGTGCCACCTTTCCGAAATAGGCAGCGTGTCCTCCCAGGTTCGCAATCCCCGAGGCGGTATTTCCAGCGCTGCCGCCGGATGCCTCGAGCGCCGGCCCCATGCGGGAGTAGAGCAGTTCCGCCCTCTCTGCATCGATGAGGTTCATCGCCCCCTTGGTGATCGCGTTGTCGATGAGGAACCGATCCTCGCAGCGCGCAATGATATCAACAATGGCGTTGCCGATGGTCAGGACGTCGAATCTGGTCATGTATGGAAAAAGCCCGGTGAGAGATCTGGATGCCGGTATTGGGTAATAGCAGTTTTTCAAGCCCCTGAAAGTAAAAAGCGCTTCACGGCCCACGATCATTCATCGTCAACGCATCTTCTGTTCGTCGCGTCCTTCATTCGCCTGTTACATTTACCCGCTATTTACCTCTCCAAGCGATCGGACGGGCCAGGAGAACTTAGCACGGGGCTCCACCGATCATGGATAGCCTGCTGACCACGGATGAACTGGCAGCGCGGCTCCTCGGCGGATACACTCCACGGGGCACAGGAAGCGGGGTTTGACCCCGCTTTTTTTGTGCCCGCCAGTCCAGCAGGAGCATCTCCAATGGAACCGGCCGCGTAAACAGTTTGAACTGCCGCACCGTTTGCTGGTACAGCGATTGCAACCCTCCCCGGACCGCAACCTTCCTCCCGAAAGCCTCCGTGCATGCTTGCTGTCGCCGACAACGTCCTGCCCATCTTTCTTCTCATTCTGATCGGCTGGCTGATCGTGCGCTTCGGATGGCTCACCGCCGATGTCGGCGATGCACTCGGAGAGTTCGTCTTCAAGATCGCGGTCCCTGTCCTCCTGTTCCAGACCATTGCCGAAGCGGACTTCCATGGAGCGTCTCCCTTCCGGCTGTGGATCGCCTACTTCTCCGGCGTGGCAGTCACCTGGACGGTCGGGCATCTGGTGGCCACCCGGATGTTTGGGCGCGACGAGCGGATCGGCGTTCTGGCGGGAGTGTCCTCGGCCTTTGCCAACAACGTCTTCGTCGGATTGCCACTCGTCGGACGCACGATCGGCGAGGACGGCATCGTCGCCCTGTCGATCCTGCTCGCAGTGCACCTGCCGGTCATGATGGTTGCCGGGACGATCCTGATGGAGAACGCAGAGGCCAAGTCAAGCGGCGGCGCACCACGCAGCTACGGCGCCATACTGGCCCAGATCGGCACCAACCTCATACGAAATCCCCTTGTCATCGGGCTCGTCTGCGGTGCCGCGGTGCATACGGCTGGCACCGGAATGCCCGCCGTCTTTCAGACGATCGTACATCAGGTGGCAGGGATCGCCGGTCCTGCAGCCCTGCTCTCGCTGGGTATGGCGCTGAAGAAATACGGCATATCCGGCAATATCGGCATCGCCTCCGTGATATCCGGCTTGAAGCTGCTCCTGTTGCCGGCGACCATCTGGGTCGCAAGCCATCTCCTCGGTCTCAGCCCCGAATGGACCGCGGCCATGGTGCTGACCTCGTCCGTTCCGACCGGCATCAATGCCTGGCTGATCGCCAACCGCTTCGGCGTAGGCCACGGCCTTGCAGCGTCCACGATCACCATGACGACAGCATTCGGCGTGGTTTCGGTGTCGCTCTGGGCGATCCTGCTCAAATAGCGCTCGATGGCGAAAGCCGGACAACAAAAAAGCCCGGCACGAAAACCGGGCTTCCGACAACTTCCGTCAAGGCCACCAGATCACTGGCTGGGCGGAGTGGCTTCCGCCGCAGGCGCTGCGCCCGGGGTCGGCAGCGGAACCGGATTGTCCGACATGGTGCGCAGGTAGGCGATCAGGTTGGCGCGCTCTTCATCCTTCTTGAGTCCCGCGAAACCCATGGCCGTTCCGGCGATATACTTCTTCGGCGCCGCGAGAAAATGGTTCAGATGGTCGAAGTCCCAGACCACGGTACCGCCTTGCGAGAAGTCCTTCATCGCACCCGAATAGGCAAAGCCTTCGTGGGTGGCGATCGGACGCGCAATCAGCCCGTAGAGATTGGGGC
Source organism: Ferirhizobium litorale (assembly GCA_030028905.1). Lineage (GTDB taxonomy): Bacteria > Pseudomonadota > Alphaproteobacteria > Rhizobiales > Rhizobiaceae > Ferirhizobium > Ferirhizobium litorale. The sequence continues at coordinate 111,379 of JALDYZ010000011.1, forward strand.
CGACCTTGTTGGGGCCGCCCTTCGTGTCGGTGTGACAGCTCGCACATTTCTTGTAGACGGCTTCGCCGGCGGCGGGATCGGCCTTGGCCAGCAGATCGGCGATCGGCACGGCCGCAGCAGCGGTTTCCCCGGCTCCAGCGCCCTCGCCACCCGTTTCCTCGGCCACGATGGCAAAGCCTTCCTTTTCGGGGGCAGCCGAATGGAAGATGCCTTCCGATGCAATGGAAACAGACATCAGGACGAAGACCGTGCCGAGCAGCGCCCCCACGCCCATATTCACATAAGAGTTCATCTGCAAATGCTCCCCTCGCACTCACCCGGCAATCGAACCAACCGGAACACCTTGAAATCGCGCGGAACCTATGTCTTTTGGCTCGGAGTTGCAACAGTGTTTGTATCTCCGGAAGTGAGACCTTTTGCCACTTTTCACCGAGAATCAGAAGGCCAGACCATGGTAAGCCCGAATTTCGACAGGACACTCGTTCTCATACCGGCCCGGATGGCTTCGACACGCCTTCCCGGCAAGCCGCTGGCCGACATCTGCGGGTTGCCGATGATCGTCCAGGTGGCGCTCAGGGCTCGCGATGCCGCCGTCGGACGCATCGTCGTCGCGGTCGATCACCACGACACGTTCGATGCCGTTACGTCGGCGGGGTTCGAAGCGGTTATGACCCGCATGGATCACCAGTCGGGCTCGGACCGCATCCACGAAGCATTGCAGATTTGCGATCCACAGCGGCGCGCCGAAATCGTCATCAACGTGCAAGGCGATCTGCCGACCATCGAACCGGAAACGATCCGCGCAGCACTGCTTCCTCTCGTGAACGAAGGCACAGACATTGGCACGCTGACGGTCGAGATCACCGACGAGGAGGAGAAGACGAACCCCAATGTCGTCAAGGTCGTCGGCTCGCCGATCTCCGACCGGCGTTTGCGGGCGCTCTACTTCACCCGCGCGACGGCACCACACGGCAAGGGTCCGCTCTATCACCACATCGGCCTCTATGCCTATCGGCGGCAGGCCCTCGAACGCTTTGTCGCGCTCGGTCCCTCCGTGCTTGAAAAACGGGAATCGCTCGAGCAGTTACGTGCACTTGAGGCGCAGATGCGCATCGACGTGGAGGTTGTTGACTCGATTCCGCTCGGCGTCGATACTCCCGCCGACCTCGACAAGGCCCGGCGCCTGCTGGCCGCTAAAACTCTCTGACGGAAGCCTTCATGACAATGACAACCAACAGGATCGCCTTTCAGGGTGACTTCGGCGCCAATTCCGACATGGCCTGCCGCGACATGTTCCCCGAAATGGAGCCGCTCCCGAGCCAGACTTTCGAGGATGCCTTTACCGCAGTCGACAACGGCGATGCCGACCTTGCGATGATCCCGATCGAGAACACCATTGCCGGCCGCGTTGCCGACATCCACCACCTGCTGCCGGAATCGCGGCTGCATATCGTCGGCGAATACTTCATGCCGATCCGCTTCCAGCTGATGGTGCTGCCCGGCGTGCCGAAGGATGAGATCCGCACGGTCCACAGCCACATTCACGCGCTTGGCCAGTGCCGCAAGATTGTCCGCGCCAACGGCTGGAAGCCGGTGATCGCCGGCGATACGGCAGGCGCGGCAAAGCTGGTCAAGGAAACCGGGGACCGCACCATGGCGGCGCTTGCGCCACGTCTCGCAGCCGATCTCTACGGCCTCGATATCGTGGCGGAAAACGTCGAGGATACCGAGCACAACGTAACGCGCTTCGTCGTCCTGTCGCGCGAGGAAAACTGGGCAGAGCGCACTTCCAAGGAAGAAAAGATCGTCACCACTTTCGTGTTCAACGTGCGCAACATCCCCGCAGCGCTCTACAAGGCGCTTGGCGGTTTCGCGACGAACGGCATCAACATGACCAAGCTCGAGAGCTATCAGCTCGGCGGCAGGTTCGTGGCAACGCAATTCTATGCTGACATCGAGGGCCACCCGAACGACCTCAACGTACGCCAGGCGCTGGAGGAGTTGCGGTTCTTTTCCGAGAAGGTACGGATCCTGGGGGTCTACCAGGGCCATCCAATGCGCGGTCAACTCTGAACGACAATCTGAGCGACAAAGGCGCCTTGCGGGCAAAGCGCCTTAACGCTTCCACTCCAGCCAGTCGCGCATCAGCCGGTGGGCAATCGCGCCCTTCGGTGGTGAGGTCTGCCCGGCCGGGGTGGGCATGTCGAGCAAGGCCCGGGTCTCCTCCCTCGTGAACCAGCGGCAGTCCTCCAGTTCCTGCTCGTCACGACGGATCTCGAAGGAATTCGCTTCCGCATAGCAGCCGATCATCAGCGAGTGCGGCATCGGCCATGGCTGCGAGGCGTAGTAGCGGACGCGGCCGACGCGGATGGCGGATTCCTCGAAGGTCTCCCGGCGCACGGCGTTTTCGATCGTCTCGCCGGGCTCGACGAATCCTGCAAGGCATGAATACATGCCAGGGGCGAAATGGTAACTGCGCCCGAGCATGCAGAGGTCCCGCCCAACGTCGATCGTCAGCATGATGACGACGGGGTCGGTCCTCGGAAAGATCGCATGATCGCACGCCGGACAGACGCGCTTGTAACCGCCGATCCGCATCTCGCTGGCGGCGCCGCACTTGCCGCAAAACTTGTTATCGCGGTTCCAGCTGATGAGACTGACACCCTGCGCGAATTCCCCGAGCAACTCCTCCGAAAGCAACTGGTCACGATAGAGCGTGCGGGCATCGACAGGCTTGTGATGGCTGGCGAGGTCCTCTTTTTCGACCCGTACCGGCACGGCAAGCCGCGGTTCGCCGGTTTTCTCGAAGCCGAGGAGGACCGCATTGTCCATGTCCGGATCGAGATCGGCCAGCTCATAGAGTGCGAAGAGCGGGTCCAGCACCTGCCCGTCGTGCTTCAGGACGACCTGGTTGCCGGAGAAAGCGAAAATATGAGCGCCATCGATGGCGAGAGCCTTTTCGACGCACTCGTCCGGCCGATGTTCCGACCTGCGATCGAGCGGGTTTTCAGAAAAGGCGGTCAGGCGGCTCGGTTCGGGATGGGGGGCATCAGTATCAAATATCGAAGATGTCATGGTGTGAGTGTTTCCAGGATCTTTTTGGCCAACGCTTGCATTTCCTGCTCGTCATAGGGTTCGGCGGTCCCATGGCCCCAGACCGGGCCGGGCCAGGCGGCATCGCCTTCGTTGCGCGCGATGATATGAACATGCAGCTGCCGAACGATATTGCCAAGAGCCCCGACGTTGATCTTGGTCGCTCCGGTCGCATTCTTCAATGCGGTCGCAACCAGATTCATTTCGAATGTCAAAACCGCCTGGTCGAGCGGGGCCAGGTCGAAAACCTCGGTCATTCCGTCTCTCTGCGGAACCAGCACGATCCAAGGCCAGCGCCGGTCGTTTTGCAGGCGCAGTTCACAAAGGCCCATACGGATCAAAAGCTGGCTGTCGCGCGCCAGCCTTTCATCCAATAGAAATCCACCCAATCCACGATCCTCCGCTCAATCGTCCTATGACTAGCAGTTTTTTTGGCCCTTGGCTTGCAATTGCTGACAATATTGCCGATATGTGCATCCGGGAGGTTGGTGGTGGACGAGCCACTCGCCAACCGGGTCAGGTCCGGAAGGAAGCAGCCCCAACGAGCCAAGGCACGGGTCATCGTGCCAGCCTCCCACCTTTTTTCCCTTTTGGGCAAGGTTTTTTCGAGCACCAAATCCATGCCCGGCGGCCCGGGTTGTCACGAGCGCTGGCAGGGGCGATGAGCGATAGCGAACCGACAGCACAGAAATCAGCCGCAAGCGACGCCGGCTACCGGGTGCTCGCCAGAAAGTATCGCCCCAAGGATTTCACGGACCTGATGGTCGGCCAGGAGCCGATGGTCCGCACCCTTACCAACGCGTTCGAGACCGGACGCATCGCGCAAGCCTACATGCTGACCGGTGTACGCGGGGTCGGCAAGACGACGACGGCCCGCATTCTTGCCCGCGCCCTCAACTACAAGACGGCGGAGATCGACAAGCCAACGATCGACCTCAAGGTTCCAGGCGAGCACTGCCAGGCGATCATGGAAGGCCGCCATGTCGACGTGATCGAGATGGATGCCGCCTCGCACACCGGCATCGACGACATCCGCGAAATCATCGAGCAGGTGCGTTATCGCCCGGTTTCGGCGCGCTACAAGGTTTATATCATCGACGAAGTGCACATGCTGTCGACGCAGGCTTTCAACGGTCTGTTGAAGACGTTGGAAGAGCCGCCTGAGCATGTGAAATTTATCTTCGCGACCACCGAAATCCGCAAGGTTCCAATTACAGTCCTGTCGCGCTGCCAGCGCTTCGACCTGCGCCGCATCAGCGCCGCCGACCTTGTCGGCCTGTTCAGCACGATTGCCGGCAAGGAGGGCATCACGGTCGACGCCGAGGCATTGGCGATGATCGCGCGAGCCGCCGAAGGCTCCGCGCGCGACGGTCTTTCCCTGCTCGACCAGGCGATTGCCCATGGCGGTGGCGTGGTAGAAGCGGAAGCGGTGCGCTCCATGCTCGGCCTTGCCGACCGCGCCCGCATCGTCGATCTCTTTCAGCATGTCACCAAAGGCGATGTCACGAGTGTGCTCAACGAGTTCAACAGCCAGTACGAGGCCGGTGCCAACCCGGTGGTCGTCCTGACGGATCTCGCCGATTTCACCCACCTCGTCACCCGGCTGAAGTTTGTCCCGGATGCTGCGAACGACCCGTCGCTGAGCGAAAGCGAACGCGTTCGCGGCACGGAATTTTCTGGTTCGATCGCCGTCAGCACGCTGTCGCGCATGTGGCAAATGCTGCTGAAGGGCATCCCGGAAGCGGAAAGCTCCTCGCGTTCCGCTGGCGCGGCCGAGATGGTGCTGATCCGCCTCACACATGCGGCGAATCTCCCTGCGCCGGAAGATGCGGCGCGCAGGCTGGCGGAGTTCTCCAGCGACAATGGCGGCTCGCGACCGGCCAGCGCACCCTTGAACGGCAATGGCGGCGGTGCCCAGATGACCCAGTCGGGCGGCGCCGTTGCCCGCGGAAGCGAGGCCATTGCCCCTCGCCAGCCCTCACCGGCTCCGACAACGATGCTCCGCGCAGTTCCCGATAGCCGGCCCGAAGGCCTTGCCGTGGGGCGGACCGAACAACGTCCGCTCGACGCACCTGTGCCCAAGGTCGCGGTCAATTCGCTGAATGATGTCGTCGACCTTTGCTCCACCAATCGCGATCCGAAGCTGAAGGCTCTGGTGCGCAATTTCGTCCGTCTTGTGCGTCTTGAACCGGGCCGTCTCGACGTCAATCTCTCCGAAGGAGCGCCGGCAACCGTTCTGAACGAACTGGCCGTGAAGCTCAAGGAATGGACCGGCATCCACTGGGTCGTCAGTTTCAGCAAGGAACAGGGCCAGCCGACCTTGGTGGAGGCGGAAGCGAATGCCCGCGAGGCGCTGGTGACCGACGCCCGCCAAGACCCCGACGTTGCCGCCATCCTTGCCCGCTTTCCCGGCGCGAAGATAACCGACGTTCGCATTCGCGCCAAAGAGACGGAAGAAGACATACCCGCTCTTCCGGCCGCAGCCGAATCCGCCGAGGGTGACATCCTGCCCGGCGACGATATCGAATTCTGATTGCAGACCTGAGACATATCAAGGAGGAACCGACGATGCGCGACATCATGGGCATGATGGGCAAAGTCAAGGAAATGCAGGCCAAGATGGAGCAGATGCAGGCCGAAATCGCCGCTCTCGAAGTCGAAGGCACATCGGGCGGCGGTCTGGTGACCGTCAAGCTCAACGGCAAGAGCGAGATGATCGGCGTCAAGGTCGACCCGTCGCTCTTCAAGGAAGACGACGTCGAGATCCTCGAGGACCTGATTGTCGCTGCCCACAAGGATGCCAAGAGCAAGGCGGAAACGCTGGCGGCCGAAAAGACCAAGGCGCTGACAGCCGGCCTGCCGATCCCGCCCGGCTTCAAGATGCCATTCTAAGACGAAGCGCGGGCGGGCCTTTCCGCCCACCCTCGTACAAAACCTCGGACGAACGGATTTCCTCGCTGGTCGACTTGGTCTAAAAGCGCCGCATGGCAAAACGAGTCACTGGTCCCGAAATCGAAAAACTCATCCAGCTCTTGGCAAAAGTGCCGGGGCTCGGACCGCGTTCGGCGCGGCGCGCGGCACTCCATCTCGTGAAGAAGAAGGAACAGTTGCTCGGCCCGCTTGCCAAGGCGATGGGCGAGGCGCACGACAAGGTTCGTATCTGCTCGTGCTGCGGCAATGTCGATACGATCGACCCCTGCACCGTCTGCACCGACGATCGCCGCGACCAGTCGACCATCATCGTCGTCGAAGACGTATCGGACCTCTGGGCACTCGAGCGCGCGGGCGCCATGAATGCCGCCTATCACGTTCTCGGCGGCACGCTCTCGCCGCTCGACGGTGTCGGGCCGGACGACCTCAACATCAAGGGCCTGGTCGACCGCGTGGCGAAGGGCGGCATTCGCGAACTGATCATCGCCGTGAATGCGACCGTCGAGGGTCAGACAACCGCCCACTACATCACCGACCAGCTTGCCGGGCTGGACGTGAAGATCACCCGGCTGGCGCACGGCGTGCCAGTCGGCGGCGAGCTCGACTATCTCGACGAGGGGACCTTGACCGCCGCGCTGAGGGCCAGAACCACGATATGAACACGATCATCTGTCCGGTTGGGCTTTGAAACGAGCAGGGGTGATTCATGCGGTTTCTTTTCAGAACACTGGTCTTCAAGACGCTGGGCCTCGCGATCGCGCTGAGCCTTCCGGTCACCGCGCACGCGGTCTCCAAGGCGAGCGTGGAAAACCAGTTCGAAGCATGGGTCCAGAAGGACTTGTGGCCGGAGGCGTCGGCGGCCGGGGTCTCGAAACAGAGCTTCACCAAGGCCTTCGCCGGGGTGAGCCTCAACTGGGACCTGCCCGATCTCGTTCCACCCGGTTCCAAACCGCCGAAGGAGCGCAAGCAGAGTCAGGCGGAATTCTCCTCACCGGGATCCTATTTCTCCGAAAAACGACTCAGGGGCCTTGCCGCGTCGGGCCGCACGCTCGCGGCCACGCATGCCGCGACCCTGAAGCGGATAGAAAGGGCCTATGGTGTGCCCGGCCCGATTATCCTGGCAATATGGGGTCGCGAATCCGGCTTCGGCAGAGCCGATATCCCGCATGCCGAGATCGAGGTGCTGGCGACCAAGGCCTTCATGTCGACGCGCAAGGATCTCTTTCGCAAGGAGCTGATCGCCGCGCTTCAGATCGTAGAGCGGGGGGATGTCCCGCCGAGTGCGCTCAAGGGCTCCTGGGCCGGCGCCATGGGCCAGCCGCAATTCATGCCGACGAGCTATCTCAACTATGCCGTCGATTTTGATGGCGACGGACACCGCGACATCTGGAATTCGGTGCCGGACAGCCTGGCCTCCATCGCCAACTACCTGCAACAGAAGGGCTGGCAGGCTGGGCGCACGTGGGGTTACGAGGTCTCGATACCGGGCAACGTTTCCTGCGCGCAGGAGGGACCGGATCTCTCGAGGCCGGTGGCGCAGTGGTCATCGCTCGGCATCACCCGCATCTCCGGCAAGGCATTCCCGAAGGCAGAGATGCAGGCCGACGGCATGATGCTGGTTCCGGCTGGACGGCACGGGCCGGAATTCATCGTCAGCCCGAACTTCTACGTCCTCAAGGAATACAACAATTCCGACCTCTATGCGCTGTTCATCGGCAACCTCGCCGACCGCATTGCCTACGGTTCCGGTCCCTTCAAGGCCCAATGGGGCGATGTCGGCAAGATGCTGCGCTCCGATGTGCTGGCGATGCAACAGGCGCTTGTTGCGAAGGGTTATGACGTCGGCAAGGTCGACGGACTTCCGGGCTTCAAGACGCGACGCTCGCTCGGCGACTGGCAGCAGAAGAGCGGCCTGGTGCCGACCTGCTTTCCCGATGCTTCGCTGAAAGCCAGGATGCGCTGACGACAGTTCGATTCAGTGGGGTAGATCGATGTGCGCCTTGTGGAAGACGTCGTCGCTCGGCGGAATGGTCTGCCGTTCGATCATGCGGTGAACGTGCAGCGGCCCGCTGCCGCGATGCAGCGCTCTCAGGCTCTCGACATTTTCGGCATCCGCCTGCGTCCTGCGGTGGTGATGGCGCAGATACTCGACCCAGGTCGGGGTATGGTAGGTCTCGGTCCACAGGCTGGGGTTCTCCAGGTCGCGCATCAGCGCCCAGTTGCGCGCGCCGTCGCGAATGCGGATCCGCCGCCGCTCTCCCATCAGGGTCAGAAACTCGGGTAGATCCCCGTCATCGATTTCGTAATCGACCTGAATGACAATCGGTCCGCTGCGCGGCTTGATGTCCAGCCCCAGCGCCGGTTCGATGAACTGGTTGAGCGGGTCAAGGTTGAGGGAAGCCAGCGGCGGCATCGCGAAACGCAGGCCAATGGCGATACCCGCCAGCATCACGCCGGCGGCGCCAAACAGCGCGTTCGAGATGCCGTAGCCTTCCGATATCAGGCCCCAGATCCAACTCCCGGCCGCAATGCCACCGAAGGTTACCGTCTGGTACAGAGACAAGGCGCGACCGACGACCCAGCGGGGCGTCGACAGCTGCACGATGGTATTGAACAGCGACAGGGCCAGCACCCAACATGCGCCGGAGATCATCAATCCCGCACCGGTCACCCAGGTGTAGGTGGAAAGAGCAACGATCGTGTTGCTCAGCGCGAAACCGGCAAATGCATAGCAGATGATCGCTTCGCTCGTCATCGCGTCCCGCAATCGCGCATTCAGCACTGCACCGCCGATCGCCCCGAGCCCAAAGGAACCGAGCAACAGGCCATAGGTGAGCGGACCGCCGCCAACGAGATCGCGAGCGACCACCGGCAGCAGCGCAAGGATGGAACTGGCGCTGATGCCGAAGACGAAGCCGCGGAAGAGAACCTTCTCGAGATTCGGCGACATCGCGATGTAGCGCAGCCCGGCAAATATGGCGCTGCCGAGGTTTTCACGCGGAAGCGGGCTCACCGGCAGTTGCGGCCGCCATCGCCAGAGTGCGTAGATCAGCGCGAAGTAGCTCAACGCATTGACCGCGAACGCGGCGACCGCCCCTGCCACTGCCACGATGACGCCGCCGATCGCCGGGCCGACGCTGCGCGTCATGTTGAAGCCCATGCTGTTGAGCGTCACGGCACCGGCGATGTCCGAGCGCGGCACCATGTCGCCGACCGACGCCTGCCAGGACGGGTTGTTGAGCGCCGTGCCGCAACCGATGAGGAAGGTGAAACAGAGAAGCAGCCACGGCGTGATCCATCCAAACCAGGCGCAAAGCGTCAACAGCACCGACACGACAAGCATCAGGCACTGCGCCGTCAACATCACACGGCGACGATCGAAATTGTCGGCCAAGGCGCCTGAAACCAGCGAAAATAGCATGATAGGCAGCGCAGTCGACGCCTGCACCAGCGCGACCATGTCCTGCGACGACGAGATCGAGGTCATCATCCAGGCGGCACCCACCGACTGGATCAACCCGCCGAAATTCGAGGCAAGGCTGGCAAACCAGATCCGCCGATAGGTCTCGTGCCTGAGCGGCGCCAAGGTCGATGTTGTGCTCGGCACGTCGTTCCCACCTGCATTGACAACTATGCAGGCAATATATTCGGAACGGCGCGTCTGGCCAGACGCTTTCCGACCATCGCGCGGGGCGCAGCAAACCCTTTGCCGCGGAAGCCTTGCAATTGCTGGCGCAAGGGCGTATATGAGGCACAAATTCTTGATCGGTTGATGAAGAGTGGGCCCGACCGGACCCGCTCTTTTTTATTAGTCCGATCGGGCCATATATCCCAGATATGCTCCGGGAGGGCATGGATTGTCGGACAAGACAATGACAGACATCGAAAACGAACCGCGGCTGATTTCAGAGACCGGCACCGACCAGCGCGTCGCAGACATCATCGAACCGGTGATCGTCGGCATGGGCTACCGGCTGGTGCGTGTGCGTCTTTCCAACCAGAACGGCGCCACCCTGCAGATCATGGCCGAGCGCAGCGATGGCACGATGACCGTCGAGGATTGCGAAAAGATCTCGATGGCGATTTCGCCGGTCCTTGACGTGGAAGATCCGATCGACAAAGCTTATCATCTCGAAGTGTCATCCCCTGGGATCGACCGCCCGATGGTGCGCAAGTCGGATTTCCTCCGCTGGGCCGGCCATCTTGTGAAATGCGAAACCTCGATCATCGTCGACAATCGCAAGCGGTTCCGCGGCAGGGTCACCGAGGTCGGCGAGGACGGTTTCGTTCTCGAGCGTGACCAGATCGCCTACGGCGAGGAGCCGCGGGTGACGATCCCGTTCAGCACGTTGGCTGAAGCACGTCTCGTGCTTACCGACGATCTCATCCGCGATGCCCTGCGCGCCGACAAGCTGGCAAAAGCCCAGGCCGCAAACCAGAACGACGAAAACGAAGACACCGAGTGACTAGAGCCTGAGGGCGCAGACCCCGGCAGGAAGACGGAGACAGACACATGGCAGTCAGTGCGAACCGGCTTGAACTTCTGCAGATCGCAGATGCAGTGGCGCGCGAAAAGGTCATCGACCGCGAAATCGTGCTTGCCGCAATGGCCGATGCTATCCAGAAGGCAGCGCGCTCCCGCTACGGCACGGAATCCAACATTCGCGCCGACATCAACCCGAAGACCGGCGAGATCCGCCTTCAGCGCCTTCTGGAAGTTGTCGAACACGTGGAGGACTATTCCACCCAGATCGCGCTCGAACTGGCTCGTGACCGCAATGTCGACGCCAAGCTCGGCGACTACATCGCCGATCCGCTACCACCGATGGATTTCGGCCGTATCGCCGCCCAGTCTGCCAAGCAGGTCATCGTCCAGAAGGTGCGCGAGGCCGAGCGCGACCGCCAGTTTGACGAATTCAAGGATCGCGTCGGCGAAATCGTCAACGGCACGGTCAAGCGCGTCGAATACGGCAACGTCATCGTCGATCTCGGCCGTGGCGAAGGCATAATCCGCCGTGACGAGATGATCCCGCGCGAAGCCATGCGCTACGGCGACCGCGTGCGCTCCTACGTCTACGACGTGCGCCGCGAACAGCGCGGCCCGCAGATCTTCCTGTCGCGTACCCACCCGCAGTTCATGGTCAAGCTCTTCACCATGGAAGTGCCGGAAATCTACGACGGCATCATCCAGATCAAGTCGGTCGCCCGCGACCCGGGCTCGCGGGCCAAGATCGCAGTGATCTCGAACGACTCGTCGATCGATCCGGTCGGCGCCTGCGTCGGTATGCGTGGTTCGCGCGTCCAGGCCGTCGTCGGCGAGTTGCAGGGCGAGAAGATCGACATCATTCCCTGGTCGCAGGACCCGGCCTCCTTCATCGTAAACGCTCTGCAGCCGGCCGAAGTCGCCAAGGTCGTGCTTGATGAAGACGCTGAACGCATCGAAGTCGTGGTGCCGGACGAGCAGCTGTCGCTGGCGATCGGCCGCCGCGGCCAGAACGTTCGTCTTGCCTCGCAGCTGACCGGCTGGGACATCGACATCATGACGGAAGCCGAAGAGTCCGAGCGCCGCCAGAAGGAGTTCAATGAGCGCACCGCCCTCTTCATGGACGCGCTCGACGTCGACGAGATGGTCGGCCAGGTTCTGGCCTCGGAAGGCTTTGCCGCCGTCGAGGAACTGGCCTATGTCGATCTCGACGAGATCTCCTCCATCGACGGTTTCGATGAAGACACCGCCCAGGAGATCCAGACGCGCGCCCGCGAGTTTCTCGAGCGCATCGAGGCCGAGATGGACGCAAAGCGCAAGGAACTCGGCGTCGCCGACGAACTGCGCCAGATCGACGGCATGACCTCGCAGATGATGGTTGCCCTTGGCGAAGACGGCATCAAGACGATCGAGGACTTTGCCGGCTGTGCCGTCGACGACCTCGTCGGCTGGAGCGAACGCAAGGATGGCGAAACCAAGAAGTTCGAGGGACTGTTCTCGAAACTCGACGTTTCGCGCGTCGAAGCCGAGAACATGATCGTCCAGGCGCGCCTTGCAGCCGGCTGGATCAGCGAAGACGACCTCGCCGGCGAAGCCGAGCCGGAAGAGACGGTAGAGGCCGGCGAAGCCGAACAAGAAGCATGATGACCGCCGCCGGGCCGGATGGCCCGACCGGCAGGGCCGACCGCGCAGGTGGAGAGATGAACGGCCGCATGTGCATCGTCACGCGTGAAAGCGGATCCGCCGACGAATTGATCCGCTTCGTGGCCGGCCCCGACGGGACGGTCGTTCCCGACCTGAAGCGCCAGCTTCCCGGTCGCGGATGCTGGGTCAAGGCAGAACGGCCGCTCGTCGACAGGGCCGTGTCGAGGAAACTCTTCGGCCGTGCCTTGAAGACCGAAGTCAAGGCAGACGCCGACCTTGGCGCCACCGTCGATCGTCTGCTGGTGGCGCAGCTTGCCGGCATGATGCACATGGCGCGCAAGGCCGGACAGTTCGTGACCGGCTCCGCCAAGGTCGACCTGGCGGTGCGCAGCGGTGCAGCGATTGCCGTGTTTCACGCGGTCGATGCCGCTGCCGACGGCGTCAGAAAGATCGACCAGGCCCGAAAGGCCTGGCACCTCGGGATGGAAACCGAGGCGGAAATACCTTCCTTCCGCGTTTTCAGCGAGGCGGAAATGGAGGAACTGATGGGCCAGAACGCTTTTATCCATGCTTGCGCGCTTGCAGGGCAGGCGGGTGAGGGTGTAGTGAAGCGCGCAAACCTGCTCGAACAGTACCGCAATGGCGGTCAGTCCCGGGCAACGGGCGGCGCCGGCCAGAAAACGCCATGACGCGGTCACCGGCCTTTGCCGGACACTGCGTGTTACAGGAATTGAACGACAGGGCCTGATGTTCGGCATCCGGCCTGTCCGCAAGGAACGGGAACGGAATGACCGACAACAACGACGACAAGACAACCAGCTCAACGGGCAAGAAGACCCTTCATTTGAAGCCGACCGGCGTTCAGCAGGGTACCGTGCGCCAGGATATGGGTCGCGGTCGCACCAAGGCGGTTGTGGTCGAGACCCGCAAGCGACGCCCGATGCGGCCCGAAGACGAAAAGCCAGCGGCAGGGCATGCTGCCCCCGCGACCAAGCCCGCAGAAGCTCCTGCGCAGCAGCAGCGAGCGCCGCAGGCGCCGGCACCGCGCATCCACCAATCCGGCTCCCCGCAGCGTCCGCAGCAGCAGCCGAACCGTCAGGATCGCCAGCAGGACCGTCCCCGCGGCAATGTTCTGCACGATCTTTCGGCCGGCGAAATGGAAGCACGCCGCCGCGCGCTGATGGAAGCGCAGGCTCGCGATGTCGTCGAAGCCAAGGAACGCGCCGAAGCGGAAGTGCGCCGGCAGGCCGAAGAAGAAGCGCGCCGGGCCGTCGAACAGGAGGAAGCCGCCCGTCGCGCCGCTGAGGAAGCCGCACGGCCGGAACCCGTTGCTGAGGCACCAGTCGAAGTCGCGCCGCAACAGGTTGCGTCCACGCCGCGCGCTGCCGAAGCCGCACGGCCCACCACACCTCGACAGCCGGCTGCCGCGCCTGCAGCTCCCGGCGGAGCAGCCGCACTTGCCGCCCGCGGTCGCAGGGGCGCCGAGGAAGAAGACGATCGCGGCGCTGCCCGGCGCGGCGTGCCGGTCCGCGGTAAGGCGCCTGTGCCGCCGCCTGCCAAGCCTGCAGCCCGCCTGAAGACGGAAGACGAACGACGCCGCGGAAAGCTGACGGTAACGACGGCTGCTGTCGACGAGGACGGTGCGTCCCGCGGCCGGTCGCTGTCGGCCATGCGCCGCCGGCAGGAAAAATTCCGCCGCAGCCAGATGCAGGAGACCCGCGAAAAGATTTCGCGCGAAGTCATCCTGCCGGAAACCATCACCATCCAAGAACTGTCGCAGCGCATGTCCGAACGCGCCGTCGACGTCATCAAGTACCTGATGAAGGAAGGCCAGATGATGAAGCCGGGCGACGTCATCGACGCCGACCTGGCCGAACTCATCGCCGGCGAATTCGGCCATACCGTCAAGCGCGTTTCCGAGTCGGACGTTGAGGAAGGTATTTTCGACGTTTCGGATGACGCAGGCGAACTCGTGTCGCGTCCGCCGGTCGTCACCATCATGGGCCACGTCGACCACGGCAAGACCTCGCTGCTCGATGCCATCCGCCACGCCAATGTGGTAGCCGGTGAAGCCGGTGGCATCACCCAGCATATCGGCGCCTATCAGGTCGAGCAGAACGGCCAGAAAATCACCTTCATCGACACGCCCGGCCACGCGGCCTTTACCGCCATGCGTGCCCGCGGCGCCCAGGCGACCGACATCGCCATCCTGGTGGTCGCGGCCGATGACAGCGTGATGCCGCAGACGATCGAGTCGATCAACCACGCCAAGGCCGCGGGCGTCCCGATCATCGTGGCGATCAACAAGGTCGACAAGCCGACCGCCAACCCGCAGAAGGTGCGCACCGAGCTTCTGCAGCACGAGGTTTTCGTCGAGTCCATGGGCGGCGAAGTCCTCGATGTCGAAGTGTCGGCGAAAAACGGCACAAACCTCGACAAATTGCTCGAAGCGATCCTGCTGCAGGCCGAAATCCTCGACCTCAAGGCCAATCCGAACCGCACCGCGGAAGGAACGGTCATCGAGGCCGAGCTCGACCGTGGTCGCGGCGCCGTGGCAACGGTACTCGTCCAGAAGGGCACGCTGAAGCCCGGCCAGATCATCGTGGCCGGAGACCAGTGGGGCCGCGTGCGCGCACTTGTCAACGACAAGGGTGAACACGTCAAGGAAGCCGGACCGGCCATGCCGGTGGAAGTGCTCGGCCTTTCCGGCACGCCTGCGGCCGGCGACAAGTTCGCCGTCGTCGAGAACGAAAGCCGTGCCCGCGAGATCTCCGAGTATCGCCTCCGGCTTGCGCGCGACAAGGCGGCTGCCCGCCAGTCGGGCCAGCGCGGTTCGCTGGAACAGATGATGACACAGTTGCAGTCATCGGGCGTCAAGGAGTTCCCGCTGGTCATCAAGGGTGACGTTCAGGGCTCGATCGAAGCCATTGCCGGCGCCCTCGAAAAGCTGGGTACCGACGAGGTCCGGGCGCGCGTCGTGCATTCCGGCGCAGGCGGTATCACCGAGTCGGACATCTCGCTCGCCGAAGCATCGAATGCCGCGATCATCGGCTTCAACGTTCGCGCCAACAACCAGGCCCGTTCGCTGGCCGAGCGCTCCGGTATCGAAATCCGCTACTACAACATCATCTACGACCTGGTGGATGACGTGAAGGCGGCGATGTCCGGCCTGCTCTCTCCGGAACGGCGCGAAACCTTCCTCGGGAACGCCGAGATCCTGGAGGTGTTCAACATCACCAAGGTCGGCAAGGTCGCGGGTTGCCGCGTCACCGAGGGCAAGGTCGAGCGCGGCGCAGGGGTTCGCCTTATCCGCGACAACGTCGTCATCCACGAAGGCAAGCTCAAGACGCTCAAGCGCTTCAAGGACGAAGTCTCGGAAGTGCCGGTTGGCCAGGAATGCGGTATGGCGTTCGAAAACTACGAAGACATCCGCGCCGGCGACATCATCGAGTGCTTCCGGGTCGAGCACGTGACACGCACGCTCTGACGTCTCGCGCCTCCCACAACAGACAAGGCCGCCGGACCCGAAAATCCGGCGGCATTTTGTTTGACCTGTGCCCCCCCGGCTCGCCCTTGTCGCGGGATCCGGCATGCGGGAAACTTGACCTTTACCCCGTTCGGAGTCATGGGACGCGTTTGGAACGCGCCTCTCAGGCCCCAAAGCCAGGAATGGTGACCTATGACCAAAGCAACCTCGTCGGCCCCCTCCCAACGCATGCTGCGTGTTGGTGAACAGGTGCGCGCCGCAATCACCCAGGTGCTGCAACGCGGCGAAGTCCGCGATCCCGTGATCGAAAAGACCGTGATTGCGATCTCGGAGGTCCGCATGTCGCCGGATCTGAAAATCGCAACCGCCTATGTTTCACCGCTTGGCGTAGCAGACCATACCGGCGTCATCGATGCACTCAACCGCAACGCCAAATACATTCGCGGCCGCATCGGCGGCCAGCTCAGACAGATGAAATACATGCCGGAGGTGCGCTTCCGCGACGACACGAGCTTCGACAACTACCAGAAGATCGACCAGTTGCTGCGCTCCCCCGAAGTCAGCCGAGACCTTGGTCCGGCCAGTGAAGACGAAGAATAGAAGTAATCAATGTCCAAGCCACGCAAGCCCAAGGGCCGCCCGATCTCGGGCTGGCTCATTCTCGACAAGCCCTTCGACCTCGGATCGACTGAGGCGGTCTCGAAGATCAAATGGCTGTTCAAGGCCCAGAAGGCCGGCCATGCCGGCACGCTCGACCCGCTTGCCTCCGGCATGCTGCCGATCGCTCTCGGCGACGCAACCAAGACTGTCCCTTACGTCATGGACGGACGCAAGATCTATGAGTTCACCGTCACCTGGGGCGAAGAACGCTCCACCGACGATCTGGAGGGCGAAGTCACGCAGTCCTCGGATCTGCGCCCGACCGAAGAGGCAATCCGCAGTCTCCTGCCGAAATATACCGGCACGATCAATCAGATCCCACCGCAGTTCTCCGCCATCAAGATCGCTGGCGAGCGCGCCTACGATCTGGCTCGCGAGGGAGAGGCCGTCGAGATCCCGTCGCGCGAGGTCGAGATCTTCCGCCTGACGCTGCTTTCCTGCCCGGATTCAAGTACTGCCCATTTCGAAGCCGAATGCGGCAAGGGCACCTATGTGCGGGCGCTTGCCCGTGATTTTGGCCGCGACCTCGGTTGCTACGGCCACATTTCCGAACTTCGCCGAACTTTCGTCGCCCCGTTCGCGGAGGACTCGATGGTGCCGCTCGCCGATCTGACGGCTCTCGAAGAAATCGAGGATGCCGACAATCGGCTCGCAGCCCTCGATGCATTTCTGATCGACACCAGCGAGGCGCTTTCCAACCTGCCGCACATCGTCATCAACGATGATCAGGCGCACAGGTTGAAAATGGGCAACCCGATCCTGCTTCGCGGTCGCGATGCACCGGTTGCCGAAGCGGAAGCCTACGCCACCGCCCGCGGAAAGCTGGTCGCCATCGGCGAGATCGGCGAGGGTGAGTTCCGTCCCAAGCGCGTCTTCGGCTGAGCCGGACCGGGCAGTGTCCGTGGGCGGGGACAAACTCTCTTCCCTTTGGTGGCCATTTGGTTTATAGCGGCGCCAGCAATAGGCTGCGCCTGATTGCATTCGCGGCCAAAGCTGGACGACATCCCGGCTTTTGGCGACCCAATCTCCTCTCAAAGAAAGGAATTCATGATGTCGATTACTGCAGAGCGCAAGGCCGCGCTGATCAAGGAATACGCAACCACCGAAGGCGATACCGGTTCTCCGGAGGTTCAGGTCGCAATCCTGACCGAGCGTATCAACAACTTGACCGGCCACTTCAAGGACCACAAGAAGGATAACCATTCCCGTCGTGGCCTCCTGACGATGGTTTCCAGCCGCCGCTCCCTTCTTGACTACCTCAAGAAGAAGGATGAAGGCCGCTACAGCAAGCTGATCGCGAGCCTGGGCATTCGTCGCTAAACAGTTTCCGGCGGGTCGCCCCGAACGAGGCGCCCGCCGGTTGCCTTTCGGGCCCTGTGCCCGTGTCATGCATTCCAGCGAACTGGCCTTGAAAGCAGGGCATTGCCGGAGTGAACCGTGGCAGGCCGGATGAGCCGGTGCTGCCAACATTAACCGATGACCTGTCATGGGGCAGGATTGCAGGATGCTTTGCCGGAATTCAGCCGGCCGGGACCGAAACGTCCGCCGCAGCGGATCGTGACGCTCTTGTGAATGTGACCGCGTGCTCCGGCCCGACGCCGGCGCGGCGAACCGGTTGCCAGACGAAGCCTCCCGTTGTCTTGCCCATGATTGGCATTCTTCGCGGCATCGCCCGACTGCGCTCGTGACGAGCGGCAGCGATGGCGGACCGCAAAAGAAGGATTGAAAATGTTCGACGTCCATACCGTTGAAATTGAATGGGCCGGTCGGCCGCTGAAGCTCGAGACCGGCAAGATCGCCCGTCAGGCCGACGGCGCCGTTCTCGCCACCTATGGCGAAACCGTCGTCCTCGCCACCGTCGTCTCGGCCAAGGCGCCGAAGCCCGGGCAGGACTTCTTCCCGCTCACCGTCAACTACCAGGAAAAGACCTACGCCGCCGGCAAGATTCCCGGCGGCTATTTCAAGCGCGAAGGCCGTCCGTCGGAAAAGGAAACGCTGGTTTCCCGCCTGATCGACCGCCCGATCCGCCCGCTCTTCCCTGAAGGCTACAAGAACGATACGCAGGTCGTCGTCACCGTTGTCCAGCACGACCTTGAGAACGATCCCGACGTATTGTCGATGGTCGCCGCCTCGGCCGCTCTGACGCTTTCGGGCGTTCCGTTCATGGGCCCGGTCGGCGCTGCCCGCGTGGGTCACATCAATGGCGAGTACGTGCTTAACCCGCACCTCGACGAGATGGGCGAGAGCGTGCTTGACCTCGTCGTCGCCGGCACCCACGATGCCGTGCTGATGGTCGAATCCGAAGCGAAGGAACTGCCGGAAGACGTCATGCTCGGCGCCGTCATGTTCGGCCACAGGGGCTTTCAGCCGGTTCTCGACGCGATCATCAAGCTCGCCGAAGTCGCCGCCAAGGAGCCGCGCGAATTCGAGCCGGAAGATCATTCCGCTCTCGAGAACGCCATGCTGGCGATTGCCGAAGACGAACTGCGCAACGCCTACAAGATCACCCAGAAGGCTGACCGCTACACTGCAGTGGACGCGGTCAAGGCAAAGGTGAAGGCGCACTTTCTTCCCGAAGGCGTTGAAAATCCGCAGTATTCGGCTGAAGAAGTCGCTGCCGTCTTCAAGCACCTGCAGGCCAAGATCGTCCGCTGGAATATTCTCGACACCAAGAGCCGCATCGACGGCCGCGATCTCGAGACCGTTCGTCCGATCGTTTCCGAAGTCGGCATCCTGCCGCGAACCCACGGCTCGGCACTCTTCACCCGCGGCGAGACCCAGGCCATCGTCGTTGCGACGCTCGGCACTGGCGAAGACGAGCAGTACGTCGATTCCTTGACGGGCATGTACAAGGAAAACTTCATGCTGCACTACAACTTCCCGCCCTATTCGGTCGGTGAAACCGGCCGCATGGGCTCTCCGGGCCGCCGCGAAATCGGTCACGGAAAGTTGGCATGGCGCGCCATCCACCCGATGCTGCCCTCGGCCGAACAGTTCCCCTACACGCTGCGCGTCGTTTCGGAAATCACCGAATCCAACGGCTCGTCCTCGATGGCGACGGTTTGCGGCACCTCTCTCGCCCTGATGGACGCCGGCGTTCCGCTGGCAAAACCGGTTGCCGGTATCGCCATGGGCCTGATCCTGGAAGGCGACCGCTTCGCCGTTCTGTCCGACATCCTCGGTGACGAAGATCACCTCGGCGATATGGACTTCAAGGTCGCCGGCACCGGCGACGGCATCACATCGCTGCAGATGGACATCAAGATCGCCGGTATCACCGAAGAGATCATGAAGGTCGCGCTCAGCCAGGCGAAGGGCGGCCGCACGCACATCCTCGGCGAAATGGCCAAGGCCCTTGCCGAAAGCCGCGGCCAGCTCGGTGAATTCGCCCCGCGCATCGAAGTCATGAACATCCCGGTCGACAAGATCCGCGAAGTCATCGGCTCCGGCGGCAAGGTCATCCGCGAAATCGTCGAAAAGACCGGCGCCAAGATCAACATCGAGGACGACGGTACCGTCAAGATCGCTTCCTCCTCGGGCAAGGAGATCGAAGCCGCCCGTAAGTGGATCCACTCGATCGTCGCCGAGCCGGAAGTTGGCCAGGTCTATGAAGGCACGGTCGTCAAGGCCGCCGACTTCGGCGCCTTCGTCAACTTCTTCGGCGCCCGCGATGGCCTCGTCCATATCTCTCAGCTCGCCCAGGAGCGTGTTGCCAAGACCACCGACGTGGTGAAGGAAGGCGACAAGGTCTGGGTCAAGCTGATGGGCTTCGACGAGCGCGGCAAGGTCCGCCTGTCGATGAAGGCCGTCGACCAGGCGACCGGCAAGGAAGTTGTTGGCGAAAAGAAGAAGGACGACGGCGAAGCCGCTGAATAAGCGCTCCCGTCACCAACAGATCGAGGCGCGGGGTTTGCTCCCCCGCGCCTTTTTTCTATCAGTCACGTACCATCAAGCCGCCCGGCGAAGACGCCCGACCGGCCGACGAGAAAGATGCCGCAATGAGCCGCGATGCCGTCAAGACCCTGTTCCATCCGTTTGCTTCCGGCGCGGTAGACCTGCCCGGAGAAGACAAGAGGCTCCTGTTTCTGGGCGCCGTCGCGGACTTCGCGCTTCCCGACGGATTTGGAGCGCAGATCGAGGCGGTCCAGGGCCTGCGACCGCTGTTCCTCAAGCTGCAGGCCGCTCGGATCGCTACGACACCGACCATCGAGGGCACGGACTATGACGGTGCCTTGATCCTCTTCGGCAAGCACCGTGGCGAGAACGAGATGCGCCTCGGCGAGGCACTGGCCCGCGTCGTGCCGGGGGGGCTCATCGTCATTGCCGGTGGAAAGGAAGATGGCGTCCAGCCGATGCGCAAGTTGCTGACCAACCTCGGCATCGAATTCGAACACATGCCGAAGTATCACGGCGTCGCGCTGTGGTTTAACCGGCCCAGCGATGCGGCCGCAGCGATTGAAACGCTCTCCAAGGCGCCGGTGCGCGTGGATGGCCGCTTCAGCACTTCCCCCGGCATGTTCTCGCATGACCGCGTGGATGCGGGCTCCGAACTTCTGGCGAGCCGCCTGCCGACCGACTTCGACGGGAACGCCGCCGATTTCGGTGCCGGCTGGGGCTACCTTTCCATTGCGCTCGCCAACGCTTCCCCGAAAACCAACCGCATCGACCTGTTCGAGGCCGACTATGCCGCGCTCGAGTGCGCCAGGCAGAACCTGACCGAGAACTGCCCGAAGCTCTCCGCACGCTTTTTCTGGCAGGATCTGGCCAGCGAACCGACGAAGGAAAAGTACGATCTCGTCATCATGAACCCGCCGTTCCACGAGGGTCATGCGGCCGAGCCTTCGCTCGGCCAGGCCATGATCGCCGCGGCCGCCGCATCGCTGCGTTCAGGCGGCAAGCTGCTGCTGGTGGCCAATCGCGGCCTGCCCTACGAACAGGCGCTTGCTGCGGGCTTCCGTGAACACGGGGAGACCTGCCGCAACGCCCGCTTCAAGGTGCTTTGGGCGCGAAAATAGGTCGTCTACAAACGTCATAAAAAAACGGTGCGGAAGAAACCTTCCGCACCGTTTTTTTTGTTCGGGCGATCGCCGCGTTATTCGGTATCGGCGCGACCAAGAAGCTCGAGCGTCGGCATCGAAGTGATGTTGAAGCCGGAATCCACATAGTGGATTTCTCCGGTGACGCCGCGCGCCAGATCCGACAGCAGATATAGCGCCGAACCACCCACATCCTCGATCGTGACCGTGCGGCGCAGCGGCGCATTCTTCTGCTGCCAGGACAGCATCGCCCGCGCATCGGAAATGCCGGCGCCTGCCAGCGTGCGGATCGGTCCGGCGGAAATTGCATTGACGCGAATGCCGCGCGGGCCGTAGTCGCCGGCGAGGTAGCGAACGGATGCTTCCAGCGCTGCCTTGGCGACACCCATAACATTGTAGTTCGGCATGATCCGCACCGAGCCGCCATAGGTCAGCGTCAGCATGGCACCACCCTCTTCCATGAGATCGGCCGCACGGCGGGCGATCTCGGTGAAGGAGAAACAGGAGATCACCATGGTACGGGAGAAGTTCTCCCGGGTGGTGTCGGCATAAAGACCCTTGAGCTCGTTCTTGTCGGAAAACCCGATGGCATGAACGACAAAGTCGAGCTTGCCCCACCGTTCCTTGATTGCCGCGATGATCGCATCGACCGATGCCAGGTCCTCGACATCGCAGGGAAGCAGGAAGTCGGAACCGAGTTCCGCCGCCAGGGGCTTCACCCGCTTGCCCAGCGCTTCTCCCTGGTAGGTGAAGGCAAGCTCGGCGCCTTGCGCGGCCAGAGACTTGGCGACCCCCCAGGCAATCGAATGGTTGTTGGCCACACCCATGATGAGGCCACGCTTTCCGTTCATCAATCCGGTCATTGTGTTATCCGTTATGGCGCTGGAAGACGAGCGTTGCATTGGTACCGCCGAAACCGAAGGAGTTCGAAAGAACCGTGTCGATCTTGGCGTTGTCGATGCGCTTGCGAACGATCGGCACGCCATCGAATTCCGGATCGAGTTCGGTGATGTGCGCGCTTTCGCCAATGAAGCCCGCCTGCATCATCAGCAGGCCGTAGATCGACTCCTGCACGCCGGCTGCGCCGAGCGAATGGCCCGTCAGCGACTTGGTGGACTGGATGTGCGGGATCTTCGTGCCGAACACTTCGCGAATGGCACCGATTTCCTTGGAATCGCCAACCGGCGTGGACGTTCCGTGCGTGTTGATGTAGTCGACCTCACCGTTCACGGTGGCAAGCGCCTGGCGCATGCAGCGCGCAGCACCCTCGCCCGACGGGGCAACCATGTCGTAGCCGTCCGAGGTCGCGCCATAGCCGACGATCTCGGCATAAATCTTGGCGCCACGAGCCTTGGCATGCTCCAGTTCCTCGAGCACGAGCACACCCGCACCACCGGCGATGACGAAGCCATCGCGGTTGACGTCGTAGGCGCGCGAGGCGGTAGCTGGCGTATCATTGAACTTCGACGACATGGCACCCATGGCATCGAAAAGGTTCGACATCGTCCAATGCAGGTCTTCATGACCACCGGCGAACATGACGTCCTGTTTGCCCCACTGGATCATTTCGGCCGCATTGCCGATGCAGTGCGCCGAGGTCGAGCACGCCGACGAAATCGAGTAGTTGACACCGTGGATCTGGAACCAGGTGGCAAGCGTGGCCGAGGCCGTGGAGGACATCGCCTTCGGAACGGCGAAGGGGCCGATGCGCTTCGGGCTGTTGTTCTTGGCGGTGATCTCGGCAGCTTCGACGATGGTGCGGGTGGAAGCGCCGCCCGAACCCATGATGATGCCGGTCCGCTCATTGGTTATCTCGGCCGGCTCGAGGCCGGCGTCGGCGATCGCCTGCTTCATCGCGACATGGTTCCACGCGCCACCCTCTGAAAGGAAGCGCATCGCACGTCGGTCGACCAGGTCTGTCGGATCAAGAGCCGGCTTGCCCCAGACCTGGCATCGAAAGCCGTGTTCGGCAAAATCCGGCGAAAACGAAATCCCGGATTTCGCTTCGCGCAGGGAAGCGGTGACTTCCGCCGCATCGCTCCCGATCGAGGAGACAATGCCAAGACCCGTGACAACTACCCGTCTCATGTGCTGGACCTTTTCTTGATTCTGTTCGTATTGCGGGGCGCCGTGGCGACGCCCTCAGGCTTCCTTGTCCTTCGACAGGCCGACGCGCAGGTCGGTCGCCTGGTAGATGGTCTCCCCGTCGGCTTTCAGCCAGCCGTCCGCCGTCCCGAGCACGAGGCGGCCGCGCATGACGCGCTTGAAGTCGATGCCGTACTCGAGCAGCTTCGTTGTCGGGCGGACCATGCCCTTGAACTTCACTTCGCCGGTGGAGAGCGCCATGCCCCTGCCCGGTTCTCCGAGCCAGCCGAGGAAGAAGCCAGTGAGCTGCCACATACCATCGAGGCCAAGGCATCCCGGCATGATCGGATTGCCCTGAAAATGGCAGGGAAAATACCAATCGTCGGGCTTCACATCGTATTCGGCGCGGATATAGCCCTTGTCGAAGGCGCCACCGGTTTCGGAAATGTCGGTGATGCGGTGGACCATCAGCATGGGCGGCAGAGGAAGCTGGGCGTTGCCGGGACCGAAAAGCTCGCCGCGGCCGCAGCTCAGGATTTCTTCGTAAGTGAAGCTCGATTGTCTCGTACCCATAAAACCTCTGTTTCTCCCTTTTGCTGCCGACGGTTCTGATGCCTTAGAGCAAGATCCGGACAAAATGAAGCATAACGATGACTCCCCGGCTGGCTCAAAGAAGCTCCCCGGGAGCAGCAGTTGTTGGCGCCTCGAATACAGGAAGCTCGCGCCAACGACCAGAGGAAAAGACCATAAAACCGCTATTCTGGGCCTTTTTGTCGCCCCTTCCTTTCCCGCCTACTATTGAAAGCGCTTTCGCCAACAGATATATGGCTTGTAGAGAAACAAATTCAGGTATTGTAGCAGCGGAGCCGTCTTAATGACAGCAGAAGCAGGGATGGGTTCAGAAATGCGCCTGCGTGAGCATGGGCTGAGGCCCACGCGCCAGCGCATCGCTCTCGCCGACCTTCTGTTTGCTAAGGGTGATAGGCATCTAACCGTGGAAGAACTGCACGAAGAGGCAGTCGCCGCCGGCGTCCCTGTTTCGCTTGCAACCGTCTACAACACCCTTCACCAGTTTACCGAAGCCGGCCTGATCCGGGTTCTCGCCGTCGAAAGCGCAAAGACCTATTTCGACACCAACGTTTCAGACCACCATCACTTTTTCGTTGAGGGCCAGAACGAGGTGCTCGACATACCGGTCAGCAACATCTCGATCTCCAATCTGCCGCCGCCGCCGGAGGGCATGGAGATCGCCCATGTCGACGTGGTCATCCGGCTTCGCCGCAAGGGCGACTGACAGCTTCATCGAATGACATCGTTTGGATGACGGCCGGGCCGCGGCTTGTAGGATCGTATTGTCCAACCGTATCTCAGCGCTCCGCCGCGGACTGCAAACGCTGCCAGCGCACCCGTGGCCGATGAAGCAAAGAGCGGCAACCCGGCGGCATGGGCAACGACGAAACACGCCGATCCGGCAACTGCCGCGGTCACGTAGATTTCAGGTCGCAACAGCACCGATGGTTCGCTCGCCACGACGTCACGCAGGATGCCGCCGCCCGTGGCGGTCAGCACGCCGGTAACGATCGCCACAGTCGCTGAGCCCGTCGCAGCCAAGCCCTTTGCCGCGCCCATGACGCAATAGGCGGAAAGCCCTACGGCATCGAGCCATATCAGCAGCCGATAGCGCGATTCCACCAGGTGCGCGGTAAAGAAGACCAGAACACCGATCGCGACACAGACCAGGATGTAGGTCGGGTTAACGACCCAGAAGACCGGCACGCGGCCGAGAACCACGTCGCGCAGGGACCCGCCGCCGATGCCGGTGAGCGATGCCAGGAACAGGAAACCGATGAGGTCGAGTTGCTTTCGCGATGCGGCGAGTGCGCCAGTGGCCGCGAACACGGCCACCCCGGCATAGTCAAGTATCTCCAATAACGACATTCATGCCCTCCGGCCCGCCCATGAGCCGAATCAACCATGACCTCAAGGGCGGCGCAAGCCAATCCTGCCATAAGTCTCCGGATGGCGAACGCCGTCAATTCGTTCACACCGAGAGAACCCGACCGTGAAGCATCTTATACGAGCCTGCATCTGTCTCGGCCTGCTTGTCGACATGTCCGGACAGTCGATGGCACAGCAGGCGCTGATCAGCGACCCGGAAATCTACGAGAAGAAGCACTTCCAGGAGCTGTGCGCCCAGACAGAGTTCGGTCCCGACTTCGTACAGCGCCGCGATATCAACAACGACCGGCTGGTCGATGCCGTTGTCAACCAGGAAGAACTCACTTGCGAAGGCGAAAAAGGCGCCGGTTGCGACGACGATGGCTGCGTCTACAATTTCTATCTGCAGGTCAAGGAAGGCGGCTACTTCATGATCGCCACCGCCCGGATCTATGGCTACGACTTCGTCAAGCGCTTCGGCAACATGGTCCTGGTGATGAAGATGCATCCGCGCTTCTGCGAGCGCGATGGCGGCAGCCCGTGCGAGGTCACGGCGCGAGTGCGCGGCGCAAAGTTCGTAACGATAGCGCGCAAATAACGGTATCCACGAAAAGGGCCGGCTAGCTTGGATAGAGGACACTGGTACGGTCGGTTGCGTAGTAGGCGACCAGGCCTATCCACTCGCGTATGGCCGTCGCCGTCTGCTGCGCGTTAAGCGTCGGCTGGGTGAAATCGAGCCCGAGGCGCACCTTGCCACTGGTTCGATAGTCCACCGGCCACGGCACCACGTCGATGCCGAGTTTGCGAAACAGGCCGACCGAGCGCGGCATATGGAATGCCGACGTCACGAGCAGGCAGTCCTTCAGCCCCTCACTTTCGAGCAACGCCTTCGTATTTCTCGCGTTCTCGAAGGTGGTGCGCGACCGCGCCTCCTTGATCAGACGGGCCGGCGCAACACCGAATGCGGCAAAGAAGCGTTCGGCCGCGGCCGCGTCGCCTTCGTAGTCGCCGCTCAGCGAACCATCCCCACCGGATACGACGATGCGCGAGCCAGGGTAATCACGCGCCAGGCGCAGCGCTTCGACGAAGCGGTCCGCCGCCCCATTGAACTCGATACCTCCACGCGCCGTGGTGACTTCGGTCTCGAAGGCACCACCGAGCACGATCATGCAACGGACCTCGCGGTTTTCCCGTGACGACGCCGGGATGCGCGCCTCCAGTCCCTGCAGAAGATAGGAGCCGGTGGTAGTGAATAGCGTCACGAAAAGGACAAGCGCGGCGCCGAAGGCGGAGGCCACACTCATTTTTTGGCAATGGAAGAGGCCTAGGAAAATGCTGGAAAGGACCAGGAAGAATGCCAGCGAAAGCGGCTGGGCAATCAGCCAGAAGAGCTTGGAAACAAGGAACAACGGCACTCCCCCTCGGCGCACTACTTCAAAGAAGGTCTGAGGCGCGAACGGAAACGCAACGCGCGATTCGATTTCTTATACAGGCTTCCGCGGCTCGGCGCCTTCGAATGCGCTCGCGCTCTCCCCTTTTTGACCCCAAGTCAGCAGACCGAAAACCAAACACGACAATTGCAGCAAGGGCACCGACAGAGGCGCCCTTTCTGCATCAAAACAGGTCCCCATGGAAGATCAGGGGCAGATTTCCACCCGGTAATAGTGGTTATAGCGGTCATGCCGCCAGGCAAGGTGGCATTCATCGCGGAGATAGAAGTAGTTGTCGTAGTCGTCATCGCCGAAGAGCGCGAAATCGCGATGCGGATACCCGTTGTGGACATAGCTATTGCGATAACCGGGATGGTAGAAACCAATTCCACCATAGCCATGGCTGCCATGCCCGAAAAGCCCGCCGCCATGGTCCCACCCGCCGTGGGCTTCTCCATAGCCACCTCTTTCGTACCCTCCGCCTTCGTGGCCGCCGCCGTGTCCTCCTCCACCATGCCCCCCGCCGCCCCGCGCCATGGCGTCGGTCATCGAGGCAATGGAGGCGATGGCGAGCGTCGACGCAATCAAGCCAACGGTTGCCGTCCTACGGAATGTTGACATCACGATCTTCCTTTCTCGTGCTTGGCTTGCGCATATTCCAAACTGCGCAACAGGAAGATGGTAAGTCAGGAGCGGGACGGGCAGAATCATACCCAGGTGTATGCCAGATCGTCTGGAAGCACTATTCGCCATAGTCCTTGGACGCGGATCACTATATGCAACCGGGTGCGGCAATCCCTCGACGGAGGCGTTCGCGACAGGCAGTTGCTACAAGCGACCCGCCTCGGAAAGTGAAAATGGTCTATTGAGAAATTGGTGGAGCTAAGCGGGATCGAACCGCTGACCTCTTGCATGCCATGCAAGCGCTCTCCCAGCTGAGCTATAGCCCCTAAACGGGTCCGGCATTGCCGGTCCGGGAAGCCTCGAAGCGGTGTGCTCGTCGGCTGTGGCGGCTTCATACTTCCGCTTTTTGCGTATGGCAAGCCGAAAAAAACGGGCCCAGTGAAAATTCTTGTTCACCGGGCCCATGAGATCGTCAGACTTCGTCCTCGTCGCCGGTCACGCCGATGAGGCCGGTCATGTCGTCGTCGTCGTCGTCCTCGTCAGCTTCGAGGAAGGTATCGTCGTCGTCGTCGCCGAGTTCGACATCCTCATCGCCGATATCGGGGATATCGTCGCCGCCGGCTGCTTCGTCGGCATCCTCGAGCGATACCAATTCGACTTCCGTGTTTTCGGTATCGACTTCCGCAACGTCCTCCTCCTCGGCCTTTTCGAGAACGGCCGCGGCGGACGACTCCTCGAAGAAGGAGAGCGGCCAGGACTTGCCGGTGTAGGGAGAAACTACCGGATCCCGATTCAAGTCGTAAAACTTCTTGCCGGTATCCGGATCGATGCGTTTGGTTCCAAGTTCCGCTTTCGCCACTGTCAAAACCTCTAGAATGGCCGAGTTACTCAGCTCTCACGCCGGATAGACCGGCTCCTCACGGTACAATTAATTTAGCCGGTCCCCATAATGCTTGTGGTCCTTCCTGTCAAAGCCAAACTTTCCCGCCGCTTTGCCCTGATTTTGAAGGTGCGGAGGATGACCCGCGCCAGAGTTTGTGTTAACGAGCCGCGAATGGCGCAAAAGCCGTCGAAGAACGGGAAGAGTATCGACACTTTGCGCATCGAACTTCCGCTTTGCAAAGGAATATTTCCCATGTCGCATGGTGCCCGGCCGAAACCTGCAATCTCGCGCAAGTCATTGAATCTTTCCGGCACCATACGCATTCCCGGCGACAAGTCGATCTCGCATAGGTCGTTCATGTTCGGCGGCCTGGCATCCGGCGAAACGCGCATCACCGGCCTTCTGGAAGGCGAGGACGTCATCAACACCGGCAAGGCCATGCGGGCCATGGGTGCAAGAATCCGCAAGGAAGACGACGCCTGGATCATCAACGGCACCGGCAATGGCGCGCTACTTGCTCCAGAAGCACCGCTCGATTTCGGCAATGCCGGCACTGGCTGCCGTCTGACGATGGGACTTGTCGGCGTCTACGATTTCGCCTCGACGTTCATTGGCGACGCCTCCCTGACCAAGCGTCCGATGGGGCGCGTGCTCAACCCCTTGCGCGAAATGGGCGTTCAGGTCACCTCGGCAGACGGCGATCGCCTGCCGGTCACGCTGAACGGACCAAAAACGCCGAACCCGATCACCTATCGGGTGCCGATGGCCTCGGCCCAGGTGAAATCCGCCGTTCTCCTGGCCGGGCTCAACACGCCCGGCACCACCACGGTGATCGAACCAGTGATGACCCGCGACCATACCGAAAAGATGCTGCAGGGGTTCGGCGCCAGCCTGTCGGTCGACACGGACGTCGATGGCGTGCGTACGATCCGGCTCGAAGGCCGCGGCAAGCTGACCGGCCAGGTGATCGACGTTCCGGGCGATCCGTCCTCCACCGCATTCCCGCTGGTGGCCGCGCTGCTCGTACCGGGATCCGACGTGACAATCCTCAACGTATTGATGAATCCGACGCGCACCGGTCTGATCCTGACCCTGCAGGAGATGGGTGCCGATATCGAGGTTCTCAATGCGCGGACGGCCGGCGGCGAGGATGTCGCGGATCTGCGTGTGCGCCACTCCGAGCTCAAGGGTGTCAGCGTTCCGGAGGACCGCGCCCCCTCGATGATCGACGAGTATCCGGTGCTTGCGGTTGCTGCCGCCTTCGCGGAGGGACAAACCGTGATGCACGGTCTCGAGGAGTTGCGCGTCAAGGAATCCGACCGCCTCACGGCCGTCGCCGATGGCCTGAAGCTCAACGGCGTCGACTGCGACGAAGGCGAGGCCTCGCTCCTCGTGCGCGGCCTCCCCAGCGGCAAGGGCTACGGCAGCGCGACCGGCGCAGCGGTGAAGACCCACCTCGATCATCGCATTGCCATGAGCTTCCTTGTCATGGGCCTGGTATCGGAACATCCGGTCAGCGTCGATGATGCCACGATGATCGCGACTAGCTTTCCCGAATTCATGGATCTGATGACCGGCCTCGGTGCGCAGATCGAAATCCTGGAAAGTGCGGCGGCGTGACCATCACGTTTACCATCGCTATCGACGGCCCGGCAGCCGCGGGAAAGGGCACGCTGTCGCGCAAGTTGGCGGAAGCCTATGGTTTCCACCATCTCGACACGGGGCTCACCTATCGCGCGACCGCCAAGGCGCTGCTCGATGGGGGATTGCCACTCGATGACGAAACGGTGGCAGCAAACGTTGCCCGCAACCTGGACCTTTCCAGGCTCGACCGCGCCGTGCTTTCCAGCCATGGGATAGGCGAGGCAGCCTCCAAGGTCGCGGTGATGCCGGCGGTGCGCCGCTCTCTGGTCGAAGCGCAGCGCGCTTTCGCTCAAAAGGAACCCGGCACCGTGCTCGACGGCCGCGACATCGGAACCGTCGTGTGCCCGGCAGCGGACGTCAAGCTGTTCGTCACAGCGTCGGCGGATGTGCGCGCCCGGCGTCGCCACGACGAAATCCTCGCGAGCGGCGGCAGCGCCGACTATGATGCAATATATGATGACATCAAGCGGCGCGATGAACGCGATATGGCGCGCGCCGACAGCCCGCTGAAGCCTGCCGATGATGCGCACTTGCTTGATACCTCGGAAATGAGTATAGAAGCGGCGTTTCAAAGGGCAAAGTCGATCGTCGACGCTGCCCTGAAGCATAAGTAGTCGAACTGCGCGATCGTACCTTTGCACGGTTGTCGTTTCGAAAACCTAGCCTGATTTTCCGTCCCCGCGCCGGATTGCCCGTCCCCGAGACAGGGCGGACTGGATTTCAGGCCGTTCAACACCAGCCACCGGCGCAACGTGTCTTCGGACACACCAGGAGATTCAATGTCTGTATCTACCCCCACCCGTGATGATTTTGCAGCTCTTCTCGAAGAGTCGTTCGCCAAGCACGACCTCGCCGAAGGCTATGTCGCCAAGGGTATCGTCACCGCCATCGAAAAGGATGTCGCGGTCGTTGACGTCGGCCTCAAGGTTGAAGGTCGCGTTCCGCTGAAGGAATTCGGCGCCAAGGCCAAGGACGGCACGCTGAAGGTCGGCGACGAAGTCGAAGTCTATGTCGAGCGCATCGAAAACGCTCTCGGCGAAGCCGTCCTGTCGCGCGAGAAGGCTCGCCGCGAAGAGAGCTGGCAGCGCCTGGAAGTGAAGTTCGAAGCCGGCGAACGCGTCGAAGGCGTCATCTTCAACCAGGTCAAGGGCGGCTTTACCGTCGATCTCGACGGCGCTGTGGCCTTCCTGCCGCGTTCGCAGGTCGACATCCGCCCGATCCGCGACGTCACGCCCCTGATGCACAACCCGCAGCCCTTCGAAATCCTCAAGATGGACAAGCGTCGCGGCAACATCGTCGTCTCGCGCCGCACCGTTCTCGAAGAGTCGCGTGCCGAGCAGCGTTCGGAAATCGTCCAGAACCTCGAAGAAGGCCAAGTTGTTGACGGCGTCGTGAAGAACATCACCGATTACGGTGCGTTCGTCGACCTCGGCGGCATCGACGGCCTGCTGCACGTGACCGACATGGCATGGCGCCGCGTCAACCATCCGTCGGAAATCCTGAACATCGGCCAGCAGGTCAAGGTTCAGATCATCCGCATCAACCAGGAAACCCACCGCATCTCGCTCGGCATGAAGCAGCTCGAGTCCGATCCGTGGGATGGCATCTCGGCCAAGTATCCGGAAGGCAAGAAGATCAAGGGCACCGTCACGAACATCACCGACTACGGTGCGTTCGTCGAGCTGGAGCCGGGCATCGAAGGCCTCATCCACATTTCCGAAATGTCCTGGACCAAGAAGAACGTACACCCCGGCAAGATCCTGTCCACGAGCCAGGAAGTCGACGTTGTCGTTCTCGAAGTCGACCCGACCAAGCGCCGCATCTCGCTCGGCCTCAAGCAGACGCTTGAAAACCCGTGGCAGGCATTCGCCCACAGCCACCCGGCCGGCACCGAGGTCGAAGGCGAAGTCAAGAACAAGACCGAGTTCGGCCTGTTCATCGGCCTCGAAGGCGATGTCGACGGCATGGTGCACCTCTCCGACCTCGACTGGAACCGTCCGGGCGAGCAGGTTATCGAGGAGTACAACAAGGGTGACGTCGTCAAGGCTGTCGTCCTGGACGTGGACGTCGAGAAGGAACGCATCTCGCTCGGCATCAAGCAGCTCGGCCGCGACAGCGTCGGCGAAGCCGCCGCTTCCGGCGACCTGCGCAAGAATGCAGTCGTTTCCTGCGAAGTCCTCGCAGTCAACGACGGCGGCATCGAAGTGAAGCTTGTCAACCACGAAGACATCACTTCCTTCATCCGTCGCGCAGATCTTGCTCGCGACCGCGACGAACAGCGTCCGGAGCGTTTCTCGGTCGGTCAGGTTGTTGACGCCCGCGTCACCAACTTCTCCAAGAAGGACCGCAAGGTCATGCTTTCGATCAAGGCACTTGAAATTGCCGAAGAAAAGGAAGCAGTCGCACAGTTCGGTTCGTCCGACTCGGGCGCATCGCTCGGCGACATCCTGGGCGCCGCCCTCAAGAACCGCACCACCGAATAAGCGGATTGCCGAATTGAAATGAAAACCCGCCGGACAGCCAGTCCGGCGGGTTTTTTCGTTCAGGAACTATCGTCAGAACTGGTTCAGTCGGTAGGGACCGTAGCCGAAGTCGAAAAGGGTGTCATCGAGCTCGGGTTGCGCAACTTCCTCTGCTGTCGCGCCATCTTCTCCCCCGACCTGACGCTCACGCTCCTCCTGCGCTTCATCGGCGTCCTGGCGCTCATGGGCTTGCTCCTCGTGCTCCTCATGGTCGAACGACCTCTCCCGGCTTGTTTCTTCAGGATCACCGATCTTTGCGGCTTCGCGCACCGGCTGGTAGTTGACCGGGACGAAAGGAATTCCCTCGCGCAATACCGATCGCATTTCATTCGCAATGGCGCGATCCTGGCTGGCCGGCAAGTCCCTGCTGGTGACCGACGCCACCGTGCCTGGCTCTGGCGCACGAGCGGCTTCCATCTGCGCTTCCGAGTTATGGCGGCTGCTTGCGGCATTCGGCAGACGGCCGGCGACTGCCTCTCGTTGTGCGGCCAGTTCGGGGAGGGCTTGAGGCACAATGACCTCCTGACCAGTGGTAATGAGCCCCTGCGGAGGAAGCTGCCGGAACCTGGTCGACCGCACCACTGCAAGCTGGGCTTCGGCGATGACAGCTTTCAACGATTCCGCCGCCTGCTGGACGGCGGTCCCCGGCCCATGGCCAAAGGCCTTGAGGATGACCGACCCTCCTTCGGGCATTGCCGGCGCCAGTTGGCGGATGTTGACGCCTGTGGGAGGCTCCGGCCGCTGACCGCCTGACACGCGAGCATCCGGAGGTGTGGGTATCTGGATCCTGTTCGGTTGCGTGTCCTGCGGGGTAGCGGTGACACGCGTGCCATTCATAGGCTTCAACCCCTCGGATCCGAGCGACAGGGTGAGCTTGACGAGTTTCGGCAGCGACGGCCCATCCGCGTGAAAAGTTCTGACGAATCGCAAATGCGATGCCGCGCTGTTCGTACCGATCACACGCCCATCGCCGGAGATATGTTGCAACGACTTCGAGTGTTCGTTTGTGGAAGCTTGCGGCCCGGATCGGAGTGGTGCGGCATCCTTTGCCCCCCCCGCACCGAACCGCGCCGCGGCCGGCATCGGTTCGGTAAGGTCCCGCGCCGACGGCGGCAATAACGACGATTGGCCGGCGGACGCGTATTGCGGCCGCGTCGCATTGCCTTGCGCACCGGGCTGCGAATTGGGCTGCAACACCTGCCCCGCAGCACCGGACGGGTGTTGCACCGCTTGATCGTTCCCTTGTCCATAGGAGGCAAGCACGGTGCGCAGGGCGAACTCGCGGAAACCGGAGCCACTCGCTTCCATGAGAGCAACGAGACGAGCGGCAGCCGGTCCGGAGAGGCTTTTCAGTGCTTCCAGGAGCAGCTTGATGTCCGCGCCCTCAGCCAACTGGCCAAGGAGTTTCTCGACCGCGGCCCGCTGCAGCGGCGTAGCAGACTTGAGTGCTTCCGCGAGCCGAAGCGCATAGTCGATGTTCTGCTCTCCCGCGTCACGAGGCAATCCAAGTGTTTTTCCGACCATGTCGAGCATGTCCACGAGTTCATCGGCCGCTCCCGGCCTCGCTCCCAGGACAAGGGTTGCAAGCTTCTGGTAAATTGCAGCATCCGCAGCTTGGAAACGCTCTGTCGGCAATGGCACGTCGCGGCTTGCTGTCGTCCCGACGAGAACGGCCTCAGACTGTGGTGCGTGGGATGCAAGCGCCGAACCCTGCAATGTGCTGACAGGTGGCAGCATGGCCCGCCTCCTTCTTGTTTGCGACGCTTGGAACTCGACATCGGACAGCACGGTCGCTCATGCGACCCGAACCGTTCCACCCGTGAGTGGCCGGCACATGCATTGTCGGCAACCCTTCGTCCGCCGAGGTTGCCATCTGCGATATGGCGGCAGGTGCCACCATCAACTGATACTTACCCAACGAGCCTGCCCGATTTTGCTTAACATTTCGCTAACCATGATTGATGCGATGTGCAAAACCGTTCGTCAGGATCGGCTACGGAAGAATCGGTAGAGGCCATTGTCATCGCTGTGGACAGATGAAATGTAGTTTCCCTCGGCATTCGTTTCAGCGTCGGGTTCCTGAAGGGCGGACAGTGCGTCGAGAATGGTTGCCTTCAGGCGAACGGGCTGGTTCGTCTGCCCTGGAAGACCCTCCCGGCCTTCAGCATCCGGCTCAAAGGCAAGCGGCGGCAAGACCGAAGGCGGTTCCAGCATGGCGGCAAGTCCTTCGGACAGGTCCGATCCAGGCGCTTCCTGCCCTTTCAGAGCGCCGTCCAAAGGAGGGGCCGTCACCATAGCGTTTCTTCACCATCCCGGGCGCCACATCGAGACAGTGGCGCTATGCGGCATTCCGCAGAAACAGTTCAAATATCCCGTTTTCATCGACATAGAGACCGAAGATGTCCACCAGATCCCGGTCGTCATCTTCAGCACCGGCAACCTCCGCCAACTCACCATCGGCGATTGTCCCGGGGGCAGCCTCGGATAACGGCTGGTCCGCCTTCCGCGGAGATTTGGCTGTCTCCGATCCGTCTGCGAGTGCTGACAGTAGCTGTATCGCCTGCACATCGCTGGCGACAGATGATTGCGTTTCACCCCGGTCCGAATGTTCACCCGCTTTGTCGAGATGTTCCTTTACGGCTTCCTGCAATTTGAGGACATCCTCCAGCTTGTCTGAATTCTCCAGCTTCAGAATATCCCGCTTTCGCTCGGCCTTGGTTTCCTCGTCCTCGATATGTCCTGGCTCTGGGGCCGCTTCCTCACGCTGCAGTTCTTCGAGCGTCTTGGGATCGGCAACGTCTTCGAGGCGCTGGATGATCTTGAGCATGCCGTGTGTCATGGATTTTTCGCCTTTGGCCTGTTCGGACAAAGCGTCCTTCACCTTCTGAGCAGTTTCGCTCCAGGGATTGGCGATCGCGGCAATCATGTCCGTTGCCGTCAAGCCGAGCTCCTTCAGGCCGGTGGCTTTTTCCAGGCTCGCGACATTCTCGGGCAACTTGGAGCGCGCGGTCATCAAAGCACGCGAAATCTGGATCTCGAAGTCATCTTCCTCGCCGCTCAGGCCCGCACCGATTGCAATGCGGGCAGCCAGTTCCGCCATTGGGTCCTGTTCGCCAACCGCCGTTCCATCCAACAAGGAGCGAACTTCGTCCGCGGATACGCCAAGGGATACGAGGCTGATCTTCACGGGATTGCCGAGCGCATCGGCTTTGGCAAAGTTTGCCGTCGTGGTCAGGGCGTCGTTGAGGCGCCGCGCGAAGGCTGCGCTGCTTTCCTCGACCCCTTGGGTTACGCCGAGAGCCGCTGAGAAGCGGGCAATCAAGGCCACCATCGGATCAGCTTCCTTCTTCAGGGCGCCGAAGAAATAGGCTTCGATCTTCTCGCGAGCAGCGATGGTGCGTTGGTCGTAGGTGATGCCGGGAAAGGTTCTATCCTTCTCCGTACCCTTTGCCTCCTCTTCCGCCTCCTGCCGACGTGCTTCAATTTCCTCCAGCATCGAACGCAGCGCGTCTGCTGCGAACATGGCTGAAGACTGCTGGAGGGGCACAAGCATTCAACTATCCCGATTGCGGCACAAGACGTAGTGCCGCCGAAGATAGCGCACGCGTGGTAAATCAACGCTTAAGCGAAAACCGCCAATCAACTGTGGGAGAAAATGTCGGTCTCGTCCCAGCCGAGAAGATCGAGCTTCGCCCGCGTCGGCAGGAAGGTAAAGCAGGCATCGGCGAACTCCATGCGACCGTCGCGTACGAGGCGCTCGGTCAACCGGTCGCGCAGCGCATGCAGATAGAGCACATCCGAGGCGGCATATTCGAGCTGCGCCTGGGAGAGCTTCACCGCCGCCCAGTCGGAGGACTGCTGCGCCTTGGAAATATCGATCTCCAGCATTTCCTTGAGATTGTCCTTGAGGCCGTGGCGATCGGTATAGGTTCGGCAGAGGCGCGAGGCGATCTTGGTGCAGAACACCGGCATGGTGGTGACACCGAAGGTATGAAACAGGACCGCGATATCGAAGCGACCGAAATGGAAGATCTTCTGGCGCGAAGGATCTTCGAGCATGGCGATGAGGTTTGGCGCCTGCTTCTGGCCGCTGGCAATGCGGATCACGTCGGCCGAGCCGTCGCCCGGCGAGAGTTGCACGACGCACAGGCGGTCGCGGCGCGGCACGAGACCGAGGGTCTCTGTGTCGATGGCGATGGCGCCGGTGTAGCGGGCGGCATCGGCGGCAGAAATGTCACCTTCGTGATAACGGATGGTGGGGGCCATGGAGTTCTCCGGATCAGATCTTGCTTCACGCTGCCTATAGCGCAAACGGCAATCCGGCGGTATCTGTTTTGTCGGGAAGAATATCGATGACTGGGGCCGTGGCGTCGCCCGTTGCCTCGCGGCAACGGTGAACGGACATTCTCCAACGCAAGGTCACAAGCCCGCCGCGCTCCATGAAGGTTTGCTTAATTACTTGCCGCCCCAAGCCGTTTCCGTTAGACACGGCGCGAAGAATGATCAGGGCCATCCGAACTTGCTGAAGAAAACTACTTCCGCGCTGCAGCGCAATGAGACAATTGAGCTTACCAGGCGCCTTATCGTCGACTACGGTCTGGAACATCGAGCCAAGTTCTTTCTCGCAGTCTTTTGCATGATCCTGGTCGGATTGGCGACGAGTTCGGTCGCCTGGCTCAGCAGATCGATGGTGAACAATATTTTTGTGCATGGCGACCGCATGGCTGTATGGGCTGTGGGCGGAGCCATCATGCTGGCCTTCGTCGTCAAGGGTGTTGCCGGCTACTGCCAGACGGTTCTGATGGGCACGATCGGCTGCGCGCTGATCGCCAGGCTGCAGCAGGTTCAGTTTCACAAGCTCATCCGCCTGCGTTTGATGGACTACACTGCGCATCCCGGTGGCACCGTGTCCAGGGCCATTCATTCGGCCCGCTCTGCCCGCAATGCCATCGTCCTGGTCACCACCAACCTTGCGCGCGATCTCGTCACCGTGATTGCGCTGCTTGCGGTGATGGTCGCCCAGGACCCGTTCATGAGCATGTTCGCCTTCGTCTTCGCGCCTGTCATCGTTTGGGGCGTGTCGCGCGTCATTCGCGAGACGAAGCGGCTCACGCAGTCCGAAGCGGATATGATCGCGGGGCTCAACGTACTTGGTGTCGAGGCCCTTCAGGGTGTCCGCGTGGTGAAAGCGTTCAATCTCGAGCCGGTCATGGATCAGCGCATCAACGACGCGATCGAATCGATGGAGCGGCGGCAGGGCAAGTTGATCCGCGTTTCATCGTTGACCAGCCCGATGTTCGATATCCTCGCCGGGCTCATCATCGGATCTTTCATCTTCTACGCGGGCTGGCAGACGATCAACTACGGAAAGACGCCCGGCGAGTTCATGGCATTCATCACGGCGTTCCTGCTTGCCTACGATCCGGCGAAACGCCTCGGGAACCTGAATGTCCAGTTGCAGCGGGAGCTTGTGGGGGTCAAGCGGGCATTCGAATTGATTGATCACGGCAAGCTGGAAGTATCCGAGGGCACAGACAAGCTGGAGGCAGGACGCGGCGCGCTCAGTTTCGAAAATGTCACCTTCGCGTACAAACACGACGTTCCCACGATCAAGAACTTGTCGTTTTCCGCGGCACCGGGCGAAAAGGTTGCCATCGTCGGGCGATCCGGAGCCGGAAAGTCGACAATCATCAATCTGATACTGGGCATGTACCGACCATCCGGGGGCAGTATCCTGATCGACGACACCGACATCAGCACGGTCACCTTGCAATCCCTGCGCGACGCCGTTTCCTACGTGGCGCAAGATACGTTTCTGTTTTCGGGTTCGATCCGCGAAAACGTCGCCTTCGGGCAGCCGAATGCAACGGAGGAAGGGATCGTGAAGGCCCTTGAAGCAGCACAGGCACTGGACTTCGTTCGCAACCTGCCCGATGGGCTCGACACCGATGTAGGAAATAACGGCGCAAATCTTTCCGGCGGTCAGCGTCAGCGCATCTCCATCGCTCGCGCATTCCTCAAGGACGCTCCCATCCTGTTGCTGGACGAAGCGACTTCAGCGCTGGACGGAGACACGGAAAAGCAACTACAGGCCGCGCTCGACAAACTGAGTGCAAACAAGACGACCATTACCGTCGCGCACCGCCTGTCCACGATCCTCAACGCCCAGAAGGTGATCGTGGTTGACGCCGGCGAGATCGTCGCGGAGGGCACTCACGAAACATTGCAGCGCGAAAGCAACGTTTACAAAAGTCTATTTGTCGCCCACGAAATCGTCTAGTCGATTGAAAATAAGCTGTCGTATATAGGAATTGGCATTGGACAGTCTACTTCAAGCCGCAAATTGGCCGGATTTGCTACAGATATCGAGTGCTGGATGAGGAAAGTTCTTCATGCGTGAAAATGCGGTAGGAGGGGCGCCGCCGCATGCCGTCGCGTGCGCAGGTAGATGCGCCAATTTCGTTTATTTGCGATAGACCGATCTCCACGCTTCGATGAGGTAGAATTCTAGCAGAGGGCGCATATGCTTAACGTCGATACTTCTTCCTTGGACGCGAACTACAAACAAAAGACTTTACCGAAGCGGTATCTGGATAGCGCACTGGAAATTTTTCGTTTTG
This sequence comes from Ferirhizobium litorale, assembly GCA_030028905.1. Taxonomy (GTDB): domain Bacteria; phylum Pseudomonadota; class Alphaproteobacteria; order Rhizobiales; family Rhizobiaceae; genus Ferirhizobium; species Ferirhizobium litorale. The sequence goes on from JALDYZ010000011.1 coordinate 150,459, forward strand.
CGATATCTCCCAATAAATCCAGAAGGCGAATAAGCCGATTGCTCAAGCGATTGCGCACTTTAGGCTTCCACGAGCGCGCTCTTGCGGACTTGTGTGCTATCGTGAACAAAACCAACGGTTACGGCGAGGGCTCCTTGGCCGCGAAGGGCCTGTTACATTTCTGCATGGATCACAGTGATCCAAAGTATCATCCGGTAATCGAGAGATGTCTTTCGATCGTCCAGCGCGCAGCAGTAACCTCAAAAGACAAAAGGAATTTTGCCATAATGGCGGCTGAGTTCTCCTATTTGTCAGGAGACGAGGGTAAGGCGCGAAAACTTTTGGCCAGGTCACTTTCCTCCCACTTTCACGTCGATTTGCTGCTGGCATCGGCAAATCTTGAGAAGGATCCGCTGACGCGACTGTCACTTGTGAACAGGGCGCTAGCGAGTCAAGGCCTTGCACAAATTAAAATCGGCGGCAATGACGCCCTGGACCTGTACGATCGCATTGAGATAGATGATTCGGAAATTCGCTATATAGATCGGCCGGAACTGATTTCCATAATTGTGCCAGCTTACAATAGTGAAAGTACAATCCTAACCGCACTGAAATCCATTCAACAGCAATCGTGGACCAACTTCGAGTGTATTGTCGTTGACGATTGTAGTTCGGATTGCACTTCTGACGTGGTCGAGAAATTTGCTTCCACAGACCCACGCTTCAGGCTTATCAAACAGGAAAATAATGCAGGTGCCTACGTAGCCCGAAACACAGGCTTGGACAGAGCGACCGGGCAATTCATCACTTGCCATGACGCCGACGATTGGTCGCATCCCAGCAAGCTTGAGCAACAGGTCAAATGCCTATTGGAAGATTCCCGCTTGCTGGCATCGGTGTCCTGCCAGGCCCGCATGCTGCCAGACCTCACCTTCACGAGGCGCGGAATGTTCGGCGCCTATATGGCGGACAATTTCTCTTCGCTGATGCTTCGGCGCGAAGTGTTTGAACGGATGGGTTACTGGGACAGCGTCCGCTTCGCTGCTGACGGCGAATTTATGAGGCGTTTCAAGGCCGTCTTCGGTAAACAGACGCTGCAGAATATTCCCAAGCTGTTGTCGTTCCCGAGGTATACCTCGACTTCGCTTACCGGCGGAAAGCGATTTGGTTTCAATGGTTACTTTTTCGGAGCGCGCCAATATTACTTTGAAAGGCTCACGGAACATCACCGCAAAAACAGCGACTTGCGGTACCCTTTCCCGATGGACAAAAGGCCGTTTGCAATTCCAGCATCTATGGGCCCACTCCGCAGGAAAAGCGAGGTTGAGCGTCATTTCGACGTTATTATCGCATCGGATTTCCGTGTGGACGGGGCTTCGATCATTGCCTGTATCGAAGAAATACAAGCGCATCAGAAGGCTGGCCTGCGAACAGGTCTAGTGCAGATTGGGCACTATGAATTTGATGCGTTGCGGGGCCTGGACCCAAAAATCAACACACTGCTTGATCTCGGCTTGGTCGAGCTTCTCGTATATGGTGAGGAGGTTAGCTGTGACCTGCTGCTCATTCGCTATCCGAGGGTCTTGCAAGACTATCAGGCCTTTGTGCCGAGTGTCGAGGCTCGACATATCAAGATCCTTATCAACCAAGCACCAATGAGTGACTATGCGGCCAAGGGCGAGCTGATCTACGATATCCAAAAGTGTGTAGCAAATCTGAAACGCCACTTTGGGAAGGATGCGTCTTGGCATCCAATCGGGCCGGCGATTCGAGATGTTCTCTTAAAGCACCATGCCGGCTGTCTAAATCAGACGGATCTTTCGGATATGGACTGGCTTGACATTGTCGATCTTCGCGAGTGGCGGCGCCCTTCCGCCCGCGAGGTTTCTGTTCGTCCGATCATAGGCAGGCATTCGCGCGATCACGCAACTAAGTGGCCGACCGACGGTGAAGCAATGCGCGCAATCTATCCGGGCGGCGATGAATTCGAAGTCAGGGTGCTGGGTGGCGCGAGATCTGCGAAAAAGGTTTTGGGGTCAATTCCATCGAATTGGACCGTCTATCCGTTCGGCTCTGTCGCGCCGCCCGAATTCCTCCGATGTCTGGACTTTTTCGTTTATTTCACGAATGAAGCATCGGTCGAACCGTTCGGCCGCGTTATCATCGAGGCAATGTCCGTCGGCGTACCTGTGATATTGCCGTTCTCTTACCAGCCGCTGTTCGAGGGCGCTGCTCTGTATGCGGCTCCCGAAGGTGTGCAGCCGCTTATCCGCAAGCTGGTGTCAGATCCGGCTTTCTATCGATCACAGGTGGAATACGCCTTCGAATTTGTCGATGAGAAATTTGGATATGACATGCACATAGAGCGGGTAAAGCCCTTCCTATCACGAGCACGTGACGGTGATGATTTTTCCTTCGGAACTTCTCGCCCGATGAGTTCAACACCGAAGACTGTGGATATGGATGGATGAGCCCATCCATAACACTTGTAAGGAGCGTCGATCGGAAATCTATTCTTCTAGAGGGTTCGGCATCTTCTTACCGCAATTGTTCGATATCGCTCAAATAGTTCGTACTGACTTGAATTGCGATGATTGTGCCTTGGGGACATAGGGTATACGTCGCGCCGCCGGAAGCTCCGGGAGCTCTGACGGCAATTTGCAGAGGGGAATGCAGCGTTAAATGAAGCGGACTGACCGGCAACTTACCGTGGTCGTGGCGGCGCTCACGCGTCAAAGACCTGAAATGTTAAGGGAACTGCTGTTGTCCTGGGCAAGGATGACGCTCCCGGAGCAATGCAGTGTCAAATGTCTGATCGTCGAAAATGATGTGCAACAGGTCTCGAGGTCTGTCATCGATGGCTGCCGGCCCCATTTCATCGACCGCGAACTTCTTTACGTCCTGGAGCCGGAGCTTGGAATCCCCTTTGGGCGCAACCGCGCCGCCAAGGTAGCCATCGCGCAAAACGCGGATCTGCTTCTCTTCGTCGACGATGACGAAGAGGTTGCAGAAGACTGGCTCGTCCGGATGATCTCCGGCTATCGATATAGCGACGCCGTCTTGCTCGGTGCTCCACTCAGGGCAAAGCTTCCGGCAGAGCAACTCTCCTTTTTCCAGAGCAAGATGTTTGCGAACATAGAGGCACGCTATCGGCAAAAGGAGCTCCGAGCCCGAAATCTCGCGACCCTGAACACCACCAGGAACGTCACGATTGTCACAAACAATTGGCTCGCCGAAACGGCAATATTCCGGGACCATGGCATTTGGTTCGATGAAAACATGCGCTTTACGGGCGGAACTGACGCAAAGTTCTATCTGGAAGTCTGCAAGGCAGGCCTGCCGACGGGTTGGGTCGCTGATGCATTCGTTTACGAAACGGTCCCTCCCAAGCGGTTGAGTTTCTGGTATCAGTATCGGCGCGCGCGCGATCAATCGAACACCCATATCCGCAGAAAGAGCGAAACCTCTCGCCACACGATCGGCGCTGCGGTCCTTGGTGCCCTGGCGAAAATCATTCCCTTCATCTACCTTTCGATCGCGATCCCATTCACCGGCGGGCGGACAGTGCTCGGCGCGGCGCGAACGCTTGGATGGATTTCCGGACGCCTCGGTTACGTCTTTGGCGCGCGATCCGTCCTTTATCTGGAAGTCACGGGAAACTGATCGATCAAGAGTCAGCCAGGAATCCTACCCGTCGGCTTCAGGCAATGGGTATATCGGTTTGCACGAATGACAGGCGTGAAAGGTTGAGCGCCGGTCCTCCACCGATCGACAGAGACCGTCAGGCGTAGACCCTGAAATAATCGACCTTCATATGCACCAGCTTGTCCTCATCGCGCAGGGGCTGCGGAAATGGGACATCGGTGCGCAGCGCCAGCGTCAGAAGCGGCCAGAAAACGTCGAGCTCCGCGTCCAGTCGGGCCGAGCGGGTGATCGGCCAGTCCGCGGGTTTGCCCGTGCTCGTATCGATGACGGGCTTGCGTTCGAAGAAGGGAACGCACCGCGTATCATCGACGAGCATCCCGTAGCGGCAGTATTGTGTTGTCATGTCGACCGGCGTTTCAACACCGGTGCCGCGGTTATGCTCATCAGGCCCGCCCCACTCGTGGAGATAGGTGCCATAGACCGTCGGCTCCCAACCCTTGTGCTCGATAATATCGAGCTCGATACTGGTCTTGGGTTCAAGGATACTGCGACCGTTGAGCATCCAGAAAGCCGGCCATGTGATCGGATGCCTCGGAAAGATCATCCTGGCCTCGAAGTAACCTTTGCGCCACCCCTTGAGAATCGTCCCGTCAGCCCTGGCCGCCTGCAAGTTGCCGGAGATCCACTGGAATTCGGGCAGATCATTTCCATAGTAGTTGTGAATGTTCATTGGTCGGCCGATGTACTTCGCCGATATCTGCAGCGCCTTGCCGTTTTCTGCTGCTGGTTCGTCCACGATCGAGTAGGGGTTGAAACCCTCGTCGCCGTACTTGGTGGCAAAGGCAGAGCGGCCGTAAAAACCGGTGCTGTCGATCGTCGCCTTCGGACCGGCTTCCCACACCGACCAGTCCAGCGTCCTGAATCCGTCCTCGAAGACCAGTTCTCTCCCGATAGTGGGATCGTCCGGCGCCTCGTTTGCCCATGACGTCGATTGCCAGACAGGCTGAGCAGCAAGACAGGCGGCCAAAAAGCCGCGCCGTGAGAGATAAGGCATCATCGCTTGCCTCCCTTGAGAGAATGTCTACGAAAGTTCCTTCGCCGCAACCCGCAGCGCCTGCGCGTGTATGTCGACCACCCGCTCGGGGCTGTACCGGTCGACGAACTCCTTCCGAAAGTCATTATGCAAGCGCTCGGATGCGAGGTTGCCGCAATAATAGGCCATCGCTTCCACGAGCGCGCGGTCGCCATTGACGGGAACAAGCCGCCCGAGCCGGGGATCGACCAGAATATCGCTCGGCCCGAACTCGCAATCGGTCGAGATGACGGGCAGGCCGAACCGCAACGCTTCGCAAATTGCGAGCGACCATCCTTCCCAGCGCGAAGTCGATACGTAGATGTCGCTGCTGACAAGAGCTGCCTGCGGGTTGTCCGGATGATGCTCGATGCTGACCTTGTCGCCGAGATCAAGCCGGTTGATCTCTCCTCGCAGGTCGGCCTCTCCGGAACCGTAACCGACGATCTTCAGCCTGACGTCCGGCCTGATCGCGACGAGTTCGGCAAAAGCGCGAAGCAGAATATCTTGGCCCTTCTGAAAGTCGAAGCGGCCGACATTGACGAACGTCACGGTGCCAGAGTCCGTGAGTGGGGCCTGCCCAGAAAGATCGAACCTCCTGACAGGGTTTGGTACCCACACTTGCGGTACCCTGCTAGAGAACAGTTCCTTGAACGATTCCAGTTGTTTGGGCGACGTGCCAAATACATGGGAGACCCTTGAGAGGAAATAGAAACGCATCAGGAAGAACAGTATTCTGGCTTTGACATGACTGCGCTCTCGCCGGGGGTTCCCGTGCAGATGGACGGCGAAATGACGATCCAGGCCAAGGCACGCCGCCATGCAGATCACTGTCGGCTCTATCTGCGGCACGACGACGAGATTGTACTTCTTCGCCTTGATCACGCTTCGGAAGGTTCGCATCAGGTCGAGACGGCCATGTGCGACACGGTCGATGATGGTGTAGCCACGCGCCTCAGTTGGCCGGTTCTTGTGAACCGACGTGTAAAGGACATCGACTTCGAAATCCTCCGGATAGCGATCGGCCAGCATGGAGCAGACGGCGTCGACGACCCGCTCGACACCGGCAAACGCGTTCGTCCCGGGCTGGATGTAGAGGATCTTCAGACGTCGGCGGAAACGGTCAAATGTCGGCTGTCCGGCTTGCATTTCCATTCGTCCTCGTTCTCCGGACCAATCGGTGGCAATGGTGCGCTCAATATCCGCAACCTCGGACCTCAGCCGGTCTGGATCGATGGTATGCAGCCGGCTAAACTATTTCTTTTGCGACCCGAAATATTTCGGGGCGCATAAGCTGGAACCAGCACTAACCATCTGTGTATTGCGGCGGCCCGGAGGCGGTGTTTGTGGACATCTTGCACTGCACTTGTTATGCTGCTCTGCAACATATTCGGTGTAGAGAAGGTTTGCAAGATGGTAACAAGCCTGCCGCCTCTCAGCATTATAATCTCTTGCTACAACTACGAAATGTACATCGGAGAATGCATAAGAAGCGCTCTTTCGCAAGACTATGCTAATCTGGAGATTATAGTGGTCGACGACGGATCGACCGATGGCTCCTGGCAGAAGATCCAGGAGTTCGGCGACCAGATCATTGCCGTTCGAATGGAAAATCAGGGCCAGCTGAAAGCATTGTTTGCCGGCCTGTCTCTCGCACAGGGCGACTACATCTATTTCCTCGATGCCGATGACGTGCTCGCCGAAGACGCGCTGGCGCAAATAGCCCCCTGCCTGCAACCCGATGTATCCAAGATACAGTTCATGCTTCTGCCGATCGACAAGGACGGGAACGCGATCGGCAATGCGTTTCCAACGCTCCGGCCATCCGACGATTCGACCGCACTCATCCGGTCGATCAGGACGCGGGGCTACTACAACACCCCACCGACCTCGGGAAACATCTACAGACGGGATGTGTACGAGGGGCTCGGCGACATGTCCTATGAGATGGGCATAGACGGTGTCCCGTATTTGCTGGCGCCATTCGTGGGACGCGTCGTGTCGATCGACAGGACGTTGGGCAAATACAGGATCCACGATTCCAACCAGTCTTCCTTTTCCGTGGTCACGTCGACGCGCATGAAGCGCTACGTCGACTGCTTCATGGGGCGTCTCCACCACTTGGCGGAACTTGTGCAAGCTCGCTGCGCGACGACTGAAAAGTTCGAGGTCCGCAATGACTATGCCTATGTCATGGAACTGGATGCGATGAGCCGCGTCGCCGATGGGAAGCAGCCGGGCATCCGCCAGACATGGGCCCACATTGCTGCGGTAGCCCGTGAGCACACAGGCAGGAAGCGCCTGGGGCTTTGCCTGTTTGCCGTCGCGCTGTTCGTGCTACCGAACTCCATGGCACGGCAACTGACGGCAATCCGGGTCAACCCGTCGCGCTCCGGCCACTTTCGCTCGCGCTTGAAGCAGGCATTTTCCGTTTAGGTATCCCCATCAGGGCGCCTGTCAGGTGGCAAGCGCAACCGCCTTCGGGTGGGGCATTGCCGAACGATAGACCTCGATCGTCTCCTTCGCGACGCGCTCGATCGTCAGGCGGTCGATGCGCAACTGGCTCTTCTGCTTCCAGCTTGCAATCCGCTCGGGGGACTCCAGCAGATGGCGCAGCATGCCGGCGAGCGCAGCCGGATCGCGAGGTGGCACGAGAAGCCCCGCCTCGCCGTGTTCGAGAAGCTGAGGAATGCCGTCAACGGCAGACCCGATGACCGCGCAGCGTGCTTCCCTGGCTTCCGAAAGCACAAGCGGTGCGGGATCGGCATGCGACGGCAAAACGAAGACATCGGCTGCCACCATATAGGGATACGGATCGCTGACCGAGCCGATAAAGGTCACCGCCTCCGCGCATTCGAGCGTTGCCACCATCTCCTTGTACGTCTCGCGATACGGTCCGTCACCGACGACGTAGAGATGTGCCGCGGGAAACGCGCCATGTATCGCCTCGAAGGCATGGAAGAGGTCGGGCAGGCCCTTGCGCGGATGAAGGCCGCCGACAAACAGAATGCTCGGGGACCGGAGTGGTTTGGGTTCTTCGCTACGCCCTTCCGATCGGCTCGATCCGATGGTCCCGTTCAGCACGACCTTCAGTTTCGACGCCGACACGCCACGTCGCTTCATGGAAGCCCCGACCACATCGCTGACGGCAATCACCCGGGTGCCGAGCCCCATCAGCGTCGCGCTTCTTTCGAATTCGTTGTGCACCGTCGTGATCAACGGGACGCCCCTCACTTTGCAGATTGGATAGGAAATCACCGCGCTGGTCATCATGTGGGCATGGACGATATCGAACTCGAGATCGCGGACATGGGCGTTGAGACGGATCAGGGCCTTGACAAGGCTCGGTATCCTTCTGCGGTGATTGACAACGAAAGTCCCGATACCGTTTGCCTTCAGGAGGGAATCGAAGTCGCCGCCTTCGCTTGCGACATACACCTCATGCCCGAGGCGCACTTGGGCACAAGCCAGATCCACCGCCGCATGGACGTGTCCGTTCAAGCGCCGGGTGTGATTGAGAATATGCAGAATGCGCATGGTCAACCTCTCGTCATTCAACGACACTCATGAAGCTCTCCGATGCCAGACGGAAGGCACGGCATTCGGCTGGCCCTCCCAAAGATGCGTTTGATCATGGCGCTTGCTGCTGAAGTTCGCCGATTTCCCTCTCGACGTCGATGGTCGAGACCCTTGCAGTCGGCTGATAGTTGAAGGCCCCCTGACGCCCGATCGAGTCGATGCCGAAGGCTCGTAGTCGTGCGATGGCATCGGCCGCTTTCCGGGCTGCCCCCTTGCGATAGATCGGATAGGCGTTGGTCAGCACATGACTCCCCTCCAGCTTGAGGTCGCCACGAAACAGACGATTTGAGCCGGAGTGATGGCGGAAGTCTACCTCTGCCTGCTCTGCCGAGGTTACCGCACCGGCGATCACTTCAACCGCGAAATATTCGCGATCGCCGACCGGCCCGTAGAAATCGGAGTATACCGTCAGCCGCTTCCACGAGCCATCGTGAGAGAAGTTGTAGATGATGGACTGCGGAAATCCCCGCTCACCGGAAAAGCTGAAATAGAGCGTGATGAGCGTGATTGTCGTCAGCTCGGAAGTGCCCACGTTTTCGCACAGCCGTTCGCTCATCCCGATTGGAATGGTCGAGACGATCCGGCCGGCCTCGAGGCCGCCGTCGGCTAGTGAAAGGTGGAAGCGGGTACCCGATTTCTGTATCTGGTGCATTGTCGCAGACAGCCTGAAGACGACGCCCTGGCTCTCGAGCTTGGCGACCACGGAACTGTAGAGCGCTGAAAATCCCTCCTTGGGACGCGCCATCTGGCGGTTCGTAGGCGCCTGCGTACGCTTCCGTTTCAGCGCACGCCGCAGCAAGTTGATTGCCGACGCGTATTCGGAAATCCACAGCATGCGCTTTCGCGCAAGATCGAGATCGATCTCCTGGGGAGCGATGCCATAGAACCGCTGCATATAGGTTTCCAGCCCGGATCTGTGCAACAGATACCCACCGATCCAGAACCGCGCGAAATCCCAGGCGTTCGACATCCGCCGGCAGAAGATCCGGGCATAGAGAACCGAGACGAATATGCGCACCAAGCCGACGGGGCCGGCGGCAAGAATGTCGTCCCGTATCGAGATCGGATAGGCGGTTATCTTGCCCTGCGGGTTCAGTCTGCCCCAGGTCGGATTGATTGGGACGTAGTGCGCAAGCAGTTCGGGAAAATGCCGCAATAGCGGTGAGTCGTCCTGAAAGATCAGACTGCCCACATCGAACGTATAACCCTCGCTGGAGGACCAATCCATATGGTTCCCCCCGACGTGATCGTAATCGTCAACCACCACGACGCGGCTGCCCTGCGTCGACAGGATCGAGGCGGCGACAAGCCCCGATATCCCGCCGCCCAAAACAATAACGTCAAATTGCTGCACTGCGGATATGGGAGAGGACAATTCGCTCGCGGCATCCATTGGCGTTCCCCGTCCTAGCCCCCCAGTATTTCGAAACAGTATAAGTTAATGAAATCAGAGTCGACAAGAAAAACAGATGAACTTTGAGCAACCTTGGTAATGTACCTGCGACAAAGCAAGTCTCCAAATTTGACTTGATGCGCATCAAATAATGCTGCATTCTTTTCGCAATTGCGAACTAACGGATGCAGTTTTTGCTGCGCCGCACGGGTGCGATCACCGTCGCCACTGGCAAGTGTAGACCGGGCTGATCGATGGCGAAGGGTTTATTCAGTGCTGCGGCAAAGCCTCGACCAACTCATTCATAGCCCCCTGGATGGCATCGATCTGATCTCGACGGATGTCTTCGACACCTTGCTTCTAAGACAGCCACGATCTCAACGGTCGCGCGTCATGCAGGGCGAGCAACGGTTTGCGAGGCTGCTCCGGGAGGAAGGCTTTGCGGTCAGCCCGCAACACCTGTTTCGAACCCGGCAGCTGGCCGAGAGGTATGCCTACCGGGCATTGAACGTCGGCGGCGGTGCGGGCGAGGTGAGGCTTGTCGATATCGTCGCCAGACAGGTTGCGTTGCTCGGTCTCCCCGAGTGCATGATCGACAGGCGCATGGCCTTGGAAATAGCGATCGAGAAGGCCTCGCTGTGTGCCAACGAGCCGCTGGCCAAAGCGTTGCGACTGCAGCGTCAGGCCGGCATTCGCATCGTAGCTGTCTCCGACACCGCGCTATCGACCCCTCTTTTGGCGGAATTGATCAATCACTTTCACGGTCCCGGACTGATTGACGCGATCTATTCCAGCGCAGATGCCGGAGCCAGCAAGCGGTACGGGCAGCTCTTTTCAAGCGTATTGTCCGAGGAGGGCGTGATCGCTTCGCGGGTGCTGCATGTGGGCGATGACTTCATTGCCGATTGCACTGTTCCGCAAGCAATGGGGATTCGCACGGTGCATCTGCCGAAGGGACGCCTGCGTCGGCTTGCGGCCCAGGCCGACGGCGCCTGGGTCGAGGCGGCAAGGGCAGTGCGGCACCATCTGGCACCCACGCGGCAGCGCATACCGGAAATCTCTGACAGAACGGCGTTCGGGAAAGAGGTGTTCGGACCGATCGTTGCGCAGTTTTGTCTCCACATGTGGCTCTATGCGACGCAGGCGCAAACACAAGGGAATGCCGCCCTGCTGTTTTGCGCGCGGGGTGGGATCGGCATCAGAGAGGTATTCGAGCGCCTGCTGAACAAGTTGCAACTGCCTCTGTCGATCCGGCGCGAGAACGTCATGATCTCACGCCTCGTTGCTGCTCGTGCGGCGGTCGCAAGGCGAAGCCGAGCCGCCCTCGACGAGCTTGGTCGGGAGTTCCGCAAAGGCAGCTTTGCCGATGTCGCCAATGCGCTTGGCGGACACTGCTATGACCTGTCCGGACCATGGCAGGCGACTTTCGAGCGCCAGCGCTTTTATGCGATGCTCGATTCGCCGGAAGGGGCTCTTGTCCTCGACGATATCGTGCGACAGACCGAACTCTTCGAACGTCACCTCGATGTGGTTTCCAGCAACGCCACCCGCATTATCCTGTGCGACACGGGTCTCTACGGCAGCACCCAGCGACTGGTGGCGGCCGGGCTGCCCCAACGGCAGTTCGAAACGATCCAGTTTGCCCGGTGCAACTACAAGGGCTTCAGCGAGGATCACTTTCCCCAAGTCGTCGGCCTGGTCGTCGAGGAGGACTTCTACAATCCGCTGAAGATCGAAACGGTTATCTTGCGCTACTGGCAGATAATCGAAAGCCTGTTCGAACCCGCCATTCCGTCCGTTCGTCATTTCCACGAAGTGGAAGGTGGGGGCATTCGCAGCAATGCGGGCGACATTGCCCATGGTCGCTTCGATCCCGCAGCCGATAATCCGCTGCTGACGGGTGTTCTGCAATATGTCGAACAGGTGCAAAATGGCGCGCAGATCATCGGCGATGCGGATCACGCATGGGTCCGCCTGAAGCAGGCGATCACGAACCCTGGCGCCTTCGACATGGAGGCTCTGGGGGTGGGAGCCCGTTCGGTCGATTTCGGCCGTCAGGAAAGCGTATTCGTGCTCAATCAATCCGCGGCACCGGACCTCGCTCGGAAGCTGGCCTCCGTCAAGGCGCAGCTCTGGCGCGAGGGCGCGATCGCCCGCGATTTTCCGCTGTTGAAGTCGGCGCTTCTCCCGGCGCTCGAGCTTGTTCATATCGTGAGGGGGGTATCGGCACGCCTGAGCAGGTGACGGATGCGGGCGTCTTCTTCAAATGCACCTGCCAGGTGAACGTGCGTCATCGCCACTTACCGGGCGTGCCTGACGTCCACGATTTCGGAGTGCGACATGCTTGCGGTTAAGGCAATCAAGGGTGCAGGATGGCTCGTGTTCTCGCGCTTCGTCGGGAGGATCATTGACTTCTTCACCTTGCTGGTTTTCGCACGGGTCCTCTCACCGGCGGATTTTGGCTTGGTTGCACTGGCAACATCGCTCGTCGTCGTCGTGGATACGATGCTGGAGGTCCCCGTCACCCAGGCCCTCGTGCGCCTGCCGACGATCGACAAGAGCCATCTCGATACGGGATTCACCGTGGGCCTGCTGAGGGGGATCCTGATCGGCGCCGTCATCTTGGCTGCAGCCTGGCCCTACTCGCTGATCAATCACGACAGCGATCTCATCATGCTCGCTGGCGTTCTTGCGCTTGGTCCGATTTCGAGAGGACTTGCCAGTCCGGCGATGGTCAACTTCGCGCGCCAGCTTGGGTTTCACCAGACATTTATCCTCGAATTCCTGGGAAAGCTGACTGCCAGCCTGATTGCGATGCTCATCGTCTTGTCAGGCGGCGCCTACTGGGCAATCGTTGCGAATTTCGTGATTACTTCCTTAGTATCGACGACCGCCTCATACATGCTCGCCCCGTACAGGCCTGCCATATCACTGAAACACCTGCCCGATTTCGCCGGCTTCATCGGATGGTACAGTTCGGCCCAGTTGATTTCGGCACTCAACTGGCAGTTTGATAGATTCCTCATCGGCGCGCTCGCCGACCGCCCGACGCTTGGCCGATATGCCATCGCCTCGGATGTGGCGGTCATCCCGACACAAAGCCTCATCGGACCGGCGCTGCAGCCGATGATGGCGGCATTCTCCAAGATCAATACGGATCGTGCGAGATTGCGCCACGCTTTTCTGAAGGCAACCCGATTCGCCATGCTGATCTCGACACCCGCCTGCCTGGGGATTTCCCTAACCGCCGATCTCGCAACCGATCTGCTGCTTGGAAAGAAATGGGAACAGGCCGCTCCTCTTCTCAGTCTGCTGGCGCTCTCGATGATACCCGTCCCCTATCTACAAACGCTCTCGTCGGTCAGCGTGGCGCTCGGCAAGCCTCACGTCATTTTCCGGCTGAACGCCATCGATCTTTCCTTTCGGGTGGTGCTGATTTCGATCGGCTTCTATCTGGGATCGGTCACGGGCGTGAGCTATGCCCGGATCGGACTCTCGGCCATGATGCTCGCGTTCTACCTCAACGAGACGCGGCGCCTGCTCGAGATCAACATTGCGGCGCAGCTGAGAAGCATATGGAAGGTTGCGCCTGCGGCGATTGCTATGACAGTCGTCGTATGGCTCGTCCGCGGCGAACTCTCCGGGCGCGGCTATCCACAGCTTGTCGAGCTTGCGCTTGTGATTGCCGCAGGGGCGGGAACCTATGCGGCTGCTTTGCTGCTACTCGGTATCCGGCTTATCATCGGTCCCGGCCGGTTGGAGCTCATTGATCGCTGATCTCGGGCGAACGTCAGTGGTTTCCCAAGAGCTTGAAAGGGCCGGTTGGGGATCTGGGCCGGTGACGGGGCTATCTGACCGCGCGCAAGCCTTGCTCGTCATCATGTCCGGTTGACAACCGCACCGATGACGTTCGCGCCAGCCCGGCGAAGGAGTTGCATAGACTCCGAAACTTCCTCGAAGGTAGTCTGGCCGACTCGTGCCATGACCAGAACCGCGTCCGCGTAGCTTGCCAGCGCCAGCGCATCCATGGAATGGCGAAGCGGGGGGAGATCGAGAAGAACGTCACCGCGCGCGCGCGCCGCCTCGACTATACGCCGCACACGCGGATTGCGGAAATCGGTGAAAAGGTTGGCGTCTGCATCCCGTGAGTGAATGGGCAGTACCGCGACGCCTCCCACTTCTTCGAAAAAGAGTTGCTCGGGCTGCAGACCGGCGAATGCTGCCCCTGCCAGGGACATGGCTGGCGTGCGCCGGTCGTCGTTCGATGCGCTGGCATCGGCCCCTTCCTCGGCCTTGAACAGTGTGACCTGTCGTCCGCTACCGCTGATGAGTTGGGCCAGCCCGTCGCAAAGCGTCGATACCCCGGCGCCTGGTGCCCAACCGACGACCGCAATCACGATACTGGTCTCGTTGCGCAGGCTCGTGCAGGCGATTTCGATCGACGTGCGAAGATCCCTGATGGCAGCGACGAAACGGTGCTGCTCCGGGGTGATAATATGCGGCGGGACACCCTCGGCGCCGGGAACGTAGGGGATGGATCCCAGGCACATGATTTCCAACTCTCGCGCCAGTTCCTTGGCGCTGTGCACTCTGCGATCGAGCGCCAGATGGCCGACGACCACTGCAATACCGCACAGGAGCCCGACAATACCGCCGAGCGCAATGATGAGTGATTTTCGCGGCGCCGCCGGGCCGAGCGGCGGCAGGGCGGCCCCGATGATGCGGGCGTCAGCATCGGGGGTCGCTATGGATGGAAGCGACCCTTCGTGCATCGCCTCGCGTGCGGCCTCCACCTGTGTTGCGAGGGAGTCAAGGCGCCCCTGCAGCGCCTCGGTCCCTGCCCGCGCGGTCTGCTCCTTGAACGCGACCGTCTGGTAGATGTAGCCCGACACGGTCGCATTGGCGACGCGCGCCGGAAGCGTCGGATCGGATGAAGAATATTCGATCTCGATGACGAAAGACTGGCCGACGCGTCGTGCGCTCAGACGCTTCGTGAAGTTCAGGAACGCCGCATGATCGGCCTCGTTCAGGAGTTGCTGGTCCGCGCCGCCGTCGGCGGACGCGGATCGCTCGGTCCCGCCGCCATCGCCACTACCGAGGATCGATCGTATCCCGCCGAGAAGGCTTCCCGTCAAACCTGGCTTCTGGGGTCCGAGTTCCGGGTTTTTTCCCAGGTCCAGAGCCCCGAAAACAGCCGACAACAATCGTTCCGACTTGATGGTCTGGAGCTCGCTGTCCGCGCGATTGAGATCTAGTATCTGCTGTGCACCGAATTCACCGCCCGAGACCGCCGACTGGCGAGGCTCGAGCAGAAGGGTCGCAGTCGCTTTGTAGGTCGGAGGCAGCGAATAGGCGTAAATGGCAGCGAAGAGCAATCCAGCACCGATACAGACCGCGAGAGAAAGACTGTGGCGACGTCCCAGTGCGATCAGTGCGCGCAGAAGTGCGATCGGCCCGTCCCCGCTCACATCCGGCTGCGTCTCGTTCACCCGCCAAAGTCTTGATGTGACGTCAATCGGGCGGGGTCTGTTGAACATCATCTTGCTCCTAGCGCGTAACGGAGATATGGGCAGATGTCGGGGGAGGCGTGATCGCTGCAGCGCGCTCCGGCTCGAGACGACCGCGCAAGGCGTCAGCGAGTGCCAGAAGATTGCCTCTGGCGCGGCCGCGTCGGTCGACGAAAGGTTCCGGCCAGGTGGCACGTCCGAAATTGCTGGCGGCATTGCGGAAGATGTGGTCAGCGACCCGGGGGAGTGTCATCGTACCCTTCGTCAACAAGTACAGGGGATTGATGACCTGTGAATATCCGAGCCGCTCACCGCTGACCCTGCCGCTCTTGACCCCCATATGGACGCCGAAGGCAAGAGCGGATTTCACCAGCCGGCCTCCGCGTTTGGCCAGCGCGGCGGCGAAATCGCGGTCTTCGAGCCAACCATAGAGAACGAGGCGCTCGTCAAACTTCAAGTCACCGATCGACGCGAACCGAAACGCCATGTTGCAGCCATACGGGCTGTAGGGTTCGAGCCATGTTTCGTCAGGTCGGCCCGCCGCGACGAGCGCGACCGCGTGCTCGAACGCGATCCCTGGTCCCTTGATTCCATCGGCAATAACACCCCCCGTGAAGGCCACCACCTGGCTCTCGTCGCGAAAGGTTTGCACCGCGCGGGCGAGCCAGTTTCCGTCAGCGACAAAATCATCGTCGAAGAACGCGACGACTTCCGTATTCGGAGCTAGCTGCTCCAGCGCGGTGTTGCGCTGGGCGGCCAGCCCAGGCGGCCCAGTGAGGACCGTGACGCCGGGATGTTCTGCGAGAGCACCCGCATCGGAACGATCGACGCAGGAAATGAGGACCGATTGGGGCATCAGTGTCTGCGTGGCAAGAAAATGACGCACCGTCGCCGTCACGACATCGGGACGTCCACGGGTTGCAAATATGACGGCGACGCGAGGCAAGCACGGGCCGACCGGGCTATGGTTTCTGACCTCGGCTTTCGGATGGCTCAGCAGTTCCAGATACCCGGCCGCGGTTCGCTCCCATGAGAACTGACGGACATGTTCGCGGCCCTTGCCGGCCAGATCCTTGCGCAGTTGCGGCGAAGCGTTCAGCGAGCGGATGCGATCGATCCATTCTCCCGGCAGGAAGGGTGACGAAAGCAGGGCGGCATCGCCACAGACTTCCGGCATGCTCGCGCAGTTGGACGCGACTACCGGGCATCCTCTTGCCATCGCCTCGACGATCGGCAGTCCGAAGCCTTCCGTCAGCGACGGAAAGGCCAGACACAAGGCTCGATCGAGGAGATAGGCGAGATCGGCGTCCAAGACGCGCCCGACGAAATGAACATTTGGCCGGTACGGCAAGGTCTGCCCCGCAAAAATGCCGTCGCCACCGCCAGCGATGATAACATCGAGACCCATTTCATCCAGCTCAGAAGCGATGTCGATAAGCAGCGTCAGGTTCTTGTGGCGCGCGCGTGATCCCAGGGCCAGGACGAACGGGCGTTGGCACCCTCCCGCGGCAAGCAGGCCCGGCGCCACTTCCGCCAATGATGGATCCCATCGCAAGGCGTGCTCATGGCCGTTGGGCAGCACGGCAATATCTGCCGACCGGATTGGCAGGTGCCTTGCGAGTTGGCGTGCGGCTGCGTGGGAGACCGTGGCGATACGGGCCGAGCGCCGAACAAGAAGCGGCTGGAGGCTGTGATACAGCGCACGAAAGGATCTGCTGTAGCTGTAGGGCGCCGCAAATATGTTGGCGTCGTGAATGCAGACAATCTGATCGGCCTTCGCCGCCGGCGCGGTATTGCAAAGATTGAGGAGTCGATCATGTCGGCAAAGGTACGGCAATTCGAGTTGCTCCCAGGCATGACCTGTCAATTGACCGCCTTTCACCATGCGCATCCGTTGCAATTGCAATTCTGGTGCATTCGTAGGCGAAAACACCACTGGACCGTCCAGCGCGGCAAGCTCGTCCATGGCACGAACAACATTGTACGCGTAGCGTTGGACGCCGGTCATGTCCTGGGCCAGAAAGCGACCGTTGATTGCGAATTCTGCCGCGGTCATTCAATTGCCTCCTTGGCATTTTGCCGCATTGTCCATCTGGCCCTGCGCTCGCGCGCCTGCTTGGAGCATGTCGCAAAAGGCGTGGAGAAGGCCGGTCGTAGCTTATTCAGTAGCTGCCGCGCGAGCGCAGGACGGCCGGTACCGTCTTCAGCATGATCGCCAAATCGCCAAGGACGCTTTGTTCGGCGACATAGCGCACATCGAGTTGAACGCGTTCGTTGTAGCTCGTATCGCTACGGCCGCTGACTTGCCACAACCCGGTCAGGCCTGGTCGCACCCGGATGTACTCGGCAAAGTAGATGCCGTAGAGCTCGGCCTCACTGGCGACAATCGGCCGTGGCCCAACGAGACTCATCTGGCCGCGGATGACGTTGAACAATTGCGGGATCTCATCGATGCTGCTTTTTCGCAGCAACGCACCTAGGGGCGTCACGCGGGGGTCATCCCGCAGTTTGCGGCTTGCGTTCCATTCGCTCCTCAGCGTCGGGCTGGCCGCCAGATGGCGGCTAAGCACCTCATCGGCGTTCCGTACCATTGTGCGGAACTTCAGACACGGGAACATCACTCCATTCCTGCCGATGCGTCGATGGGCGATGAAAATCGGGCGCCCTTGCACCACCAGGAGTACCAAGACAAGCATCAGGAGCATCGGTGCCAGCACAAGCAGTGCAAGGACCGCAATCACTGCATCTATTGCATATTTCAAGAAGGCGGTGATACCGGAACGTATGTTGCGTCCAAACGCATCGGACGCTCGGGAAGCCACCCTGCCGGAGTGCAGGTGCGACTTGCTGAACCTGTCGAAACTTCGACCGAGGTCAATTTCCCTCATCTGCGTACTCCCCTCGTAAAACAAAAGACTTTGGGTATTTGCAGACAATGCCGTCATGGCATGCACAAGAAAGCTAACAAGTACTAAACGATTTGACAATAATTTTGTTGCGCTGCACTATCATACTGTGCAGCGCGGGAAACGGACTTATTTTGGGGCCAAGATTTCCGTCCTGACTACCTAGTAGAAAAGCCTTCATAGTCTCGATTTCGCGAGACATTCGGGTCCCGCATTGCACGCCACAGTAGTATCGATAGTTTGTTCGAGGAGCTTGGCGTGCGTGTAGCAATTATTCACTACTGGCTCGTGGGAATGCGTGGCGGCGAGAAGGTTCTCGAAGCACTTTGCGATATTTTCCCGGCTGCCGACATCTACACCCATGTTTACGATCCCTCGGCCATCTCAGACAAGATCAAACGCCACAGAATCCAGACGACCTTTGTCGGCGCCCTGCCCTACGCGAAGCGCATGTACAAGCGCTACCTGCCGCTGATGCCGATGGCCCTGGAGCAGATCGATCTCGGCGCCTACGACCTTGTGATCAGCAGCGAGTCAGGGCCGGCAAAAGGCATAATACCGACGTCGCCGGCGCTGCACCTTTGCTATTGCCACTCGCCAATGCGCTACATCTGGAACATGTACAACAGATACTACGACAGTTCCGGGTTGATGACGCGGCTGATGATGCCTCCCATGGCCCACTATCTCAGGACATGGGATGTCGCCACGGCAAATCGTGTCGATGACTTCATCGCCAATTCCAGCACCGTCGCACAGCGGATCAAGAGCTACTATCGGCGCGAGGCGGCCATTATCCATCCGCCGGTCGACACGACCGCCTTCGGCCCGGTTGCGGCCTCCGAGCTCGGTGACTACTACCTCATGGTCGGCGAACTGGTCAGCTACAAGCGGCCGGATCTGGCCGTCGACGCCTTCAACCGCATGAAGGCAAAGCTGGTCGTCATCGGCGGCGGCGAGATGCTGGACCACCTGAAAAAGATCGCCGGACCGACGGTCTCGATCCTTGGCGCGCAGCCCTTCGACGTCCTCAGGCGTCACTATGCCCGCTGCAAGGGCCTCGTATTCCCGGGAGAGGAAGATTTCGGCATCGTTCCCGTCGAGGCCATGGCGAGCGGGCGCCCGGTCATTGCATATGGCCGTGGCGGCGCAACGGAAACGGTCGTCAACAACAAGACCGGCGTCTTTTTTCAGATGCAGACCACCGAGGCGCTGATCGATGCGGTGGAGCGGATGGAACGCCTCGACTTCAATCCGGCGGACGCTGTCTCGCGCGCCGCCGAATTCCGCCGGGACGTCTTTGTCGATCGTTTTCGCACCTTTGTCGCGCACGCCACCGGCACCGCCTTGGCCGCCTCGGCATGAGGCGCCACAGCGCAACCGCAACCTTCTGATTGGAGAAACGGCATGTGGTTTTCCTCTCGCTCTCGTCCTCCCAAAGGTGAAGCCGTATCGCCGACGGCGCGGCGCCTGACCCGAGGGGCCGCGGCACTTGTCGCTACTCTGGCGATATTGACCTCGCCAGAAGGCGCCCGCTCGGCCGACTACCTTCCCGGGCCGCAGGACGCATTGAAGATCAGGGTCTACGAATGGCGTCCGAGTACCGGAACGGCCTTTGAATGGGCGCCGCTGACTGGGGACTTCGTCATATCATCGGCCGGCAACCTTTCGCTGCCAATCATTGGAACGGTCCCTGCAGCAGGCAAGTCGCTGGAGCAGATATCGGAGATGATCGGTGAGCGGCTTCAGAACCAGATCGGACTGCAAAAACGTCCGAGCGCGTCGGTCGAAGTTGCATCCTATCGCCCGTTCTTTGTCACGGGTGTAGTGGCGAGCCCCGGCAAGTATGAATTCAGCCCTGGCCTTACGGTCGTTCAGGCCCTGAGCATGGCGGGCGGTATCGGGCCGGCCGATACCAACGTGATCGACCTGCAGCGCGACGCACTTTCAAATCGTGGCGTTCTGCGAGAGCTCGAGGCAGAGAGACTCGGTCTCGTTGCCCGTCAGGCTCGCGTCGACGCGATTTTGGAGGGCGCGTCGACCGTATCCTTCCCAAAGGAGCTCGTGTCCCGCGCGAACGAGCCGAGGTTGGCCCGGATGATGGAAGAAGAGCAGTCCATGTTCGAGACGCGCGCACGTTCCATGAACACTGAGATCGATGCGCTCAAGCGTTCAAAGGTGCTTGCCAACAACCAGATAGACGCACTGAAGGAAAAAAGTGCCTCGCTCGCAAAGCAAATCGATCTGGCCACCAAGGAACTGGATTCAGTCAATAAGCTGGTGGAGCAAGGTTTGACGCTCTCGGCCCGGAAGTTGGGTGCAAATCAGAGCGTCGCCGAACTTGAGAGCCGAAACCTCGACGTTTCCCTTGCCGCGCTCAAGACCGAGCAGGATCTTGCCAAAGTCGATCAGGATATCGCCGACGTACACAACCGATACCAGGAAAACGCCCTCACCGAATCTGCCGAACTGCGCGATCGGTTTGCCCTCAACCGCGAGAAGACGCGGACGGCGCGTGAACTTCTGAAAAACCTGGAATTGCGTGCACCCTCAGTGATGGCATCGCTCGCCGAGGAGAGGGACACGTACACCTTCGTGACGAAGGTCAGCCGCGTCGTCGACGGCAGCATGCAAAACCTGATCGTCGGTGACAATGATCCGATCGTTCCCGGAGATGTGCTGCGGGTCGAGCGACGGGAACAGCCCGGCCTCGCCCAAAACGAGATCGGCAGCAACTGACCTCCGCATGCTGCAAGGCCGTACCGCAGTTCCAGCATCGTCGTAAATTTCGATGCATGGTTTTTACCTACGCAAATTGAGCTTGCCTCTGAATTGGAGATGAACGAGGATAACCAACCTAGGAGGGTACCGAACTGGGAGGTCGGAGCTGCCGATGGACTGGGCACTTGCTGTCTCATTTGTGATTGGCGCAATTTGCGCAGTGCGAATGCCGGTGCTGATCTTCACCCTTATCGTTGTCGCGGTTATGTTCGTCTACGCGGGCGCCAGCTATTCCTCCGGAACATCCGTCGTTCATGCGATTGCCTGGGGGGTTGCCTTGGCAGCGGTGCTGCAGGCTGGCTACGTTTTCACGCACGTGCTTCTCTATTTTTTTTATACGCGACGAAGCGCTGATGCGCACAAGCGCGCTCCTCAAGACATTCGGTCGAAGTACTCTGCCGACTAACCCGACTTCTCCAAGACGCAATCTGCCTGTCCACCCATCTGCGCCTCGTTGGTCAGGCGAGCCAAGGCACGTTGCTCTGCGTCAACCATGCCGTACCTGAATCGATAGCCCGCCGCCTTAAGGCGCTCATTCGAGAAGCGCATTCGCCATAGTGGGTTTCTGAGGGGCAACGACCGGAAGCGGATGAAATCGTGAAGCCAGTCGATAGCTCCGGGGACGCTGACGACATTGTAGCGACGGTCCCCACAGGCGGCAAAGGCCTTCCTCATGAAATCGACATGCCGCGGGGCGGGACGTTCATCTTCGGCAAGATTGTAGATCTCGACACGCCCCGCTTCCCCGGAGCCGGCAAGGCCCTTTTCCATGAACCAGATGAGCGCATCGGATACGTCCCCGACATAGACGTGATGGGCATGGCGATGGGATGCCAGCATGCGCTTGACGAGGCTCCATTCGCGCACCCCGATGATCTGGGAAATGTCGACGACGACAGCGGGGCGAAACACGAAGCAACGCATCTTTTTTGCGGTCCGCATGATCGCCCGCTCACCGGCCAGTTTCGTGCGACCGTACTCGCGCACATAGTCGAGCGCCCAGTATTCGGAGGGCACGTCCCGTTCGAGCGTCAGAACCGGCGAGTCCTCACCTATTTCGATGGATCGTCCACTGCCGTAGACCGTCACCGAACTGGTGTAGCAGAACGCCCTGACGCCGGCATCCTCGGCCGCTTGGGCAAGCAATTCGGTTGCCTTCGCGTTGACGGCTACCATGCGTTCCTTGCGCCCAATCTCCGCGGCCAGATGCAGGATTGCGCTGCAGCCCTCGACGACGGGAGCCAGATCGGCCTCCGTGGCAAAGTCGAGCTTGCGCCATTCAACCCTGCGGTCGCCTTGCAATGGTCCGTTGACCCTCGACGTCGTGGCCCGCACCCGGTACCCCCGCTCAAGAAGGTCTGCCACCACGACCCGCCCGATCCGCCCTGTCGCACCGGTCACGAGGATCAACTCATCCGACATCGGCCATGACCTCCAACGGAAGCTCGAGGGACTGCCGTCCCTTCAAATGGTCGGCCAATCGGATCGCCATCGCAACGATCATCTGGGTGGGGTTGCAGTGGCCAGCCGTCGGGAACACGGAGCTACCCGAAACGAACAGGCCCTCGACTCCATGAACTTCGCAATTGGCGTCTACGACGCCCTTGCCGGGGTCGGTGGACATCCGGGTTGTGCCGGTCGGGTGTGCCACGTCGATGAAATCAGGCGGGAGGGGAGCCCTGTCGCGAACCCATTCGGCCAGCTCGGGTCTAGGAAAGCCCATTCTCGCAAATTCGTCTGCTATCAGTCCGGTCATGCGATGCATCGTGCGGGCCTCGTCCGGATGACTGCGCCAGTCAACCTTCGGCAACCGCATGCCGAGCCGATCCCGCCGTTCCGACAATGTTACGCGGCTATCGGGATCGGGCATCTGCTCGCACATGCAGTCCAGCGTGAGCTGTTGCAGCTTGCGTGGCATTCCGTTGCGGGCGCCGAAATAGTCCATGGCGCCGCGAAGTAGCAGCGGTGAGTTGCGCAGCAGGCTCAGCACATCTTGCGGCAGCCGTGGTTTCCGGGCGGCGACACGCCTCAGTGCATCCCAAGGGTCGTCGGGCGCCAGGACCTCACCCAGCCAGGCCGCGCAATTCAAGAGCCGTTCCTGGCGCTGGACCGCCGGACTCAGGCGCAGGCCGGCCCTGAAGAAACGCCCCTGGACATTGTAGCGCCCAAAACGCCGCTGCAGCCGCGCCGATCCGGAAAGCTTGAAGAAGGCCGTCGGTCCGCGCAAATGGTCCATGAGGTATCGGCCGACCTGGTCGCGGTCGTTGCCGAGGCCCGGACGATCCGGCGGCCCGGAGTTCAGAAGCAGGCGGGCATTTTCGATGCCGCCGGCGCAAAGCACGATGGATGCCGCCGCCACTTTGAGCCTGCGCCCATCCAGAGTTGCGAATTCAAGTCCCGTCACCGACGACCGGGAGGTGTTGCTGAGGACTTGCAGGACCGTTGCACCCGTCAGCACCGTCACATTCGACCCCAGGTGCTTTTGAATGTGCCGGCCGAAGCGCATATATTCGAAGGGGTAGGATTCCGCGTCATCCCTGCTGAACTGCCAGAAGAACGGCAGCAGCAGCGACGGATCCACGTCCTTTTGTGGCGCCGGGCGGCGGGCGATCGACCAGAAGCGCTGATCGCTGTAGCCGTTGCCGATGGCCAGGCCGAGATGGGCTGCGCTGCGATCCATATAGGGCGCGATGTCACCGGGCGAAATCGGCCACCCGGAATGGGCAACCCAGTCCCGATGCTCGAAGTCTATCGCATCAAAGGGCCCGCAACGCCCTCCCCAGGTGTGGGAACTGCCGCCAAGGATCCGATTGCGCACCGACCACTGGTCGCCGGCCCTTGGCCTGCCGACATTCTCGATTTCGTTCAGGGCGTCGATCTCCGCGGAGCGCTCTCGACCTCCACTTTCCAGCAACAGAACGCTCAGGTCGGCATTCGAGAGTTCGCGGGCAAGCGTGGCACCCGCCGGCCCTGAGCCGACGATGCACACGTCATAGCGCGGTAGCGGAAGGATCGTCTCTCCCGATGCGGCCTGCAGATCGATGATCGCCATGGTACCTCACATCCTCAACATCGCTTTCGCCCATAAGGGCAGCTTACCCTCTTGCGCCAGTACCGCTTCTTGAGCATCTCCGGGACCGCGCCTCGCGTCCCGGTCCCTACGAAGCGCCAGAAACGGAGCATCGGCGTCGGCTACGTCCTCGTCGGCCGGGCGGCTCGCGGCGAGACCTGCGAGCACAAAGAAGAGCAGTCCAAGGTCGACGGTCGGGCCGGCAACGAACGAGCCGACCAACAGGCACAGACAGCCGTTTCGCGCCGAAAGTCTGACGTCCGAGACGAATGTGCGCGCAGCAGCGTTTGTCGAACCAAGCGCGGTAACGGCAAACAGGAGAAAGAAGAGCGTGCCGGGAACTCCGACATTCGAGAGCAATGCCACCGGAAAGCTCGAAGTCCTCGCCGTTCCGAGACCGGCGCCGAAGCCGAACGTGTCGATGAAGTTCTGCAGGCCGTAGGTATTCCAGGAGCCGCGCTCGATCGCCGAACTCGAGGTCGCCTTGCTCAGAATGAGGAGGTCAACATAGTTGTGCACCGTGTTGTAGATCTCCTCATGCAGCACTATCACCAGTGCACTCACGGTCACGAGGAGTGGCACGAAGACCACCGTCATGCTGCTGTGGCTGCAATCCGCCCCGACCCCGCTCCGCATGACGGCGGTGGCATACAGGATGACAAGGCAGATCGGCGCCGCGACCAATCCCGTCGACGAAGTCGACAGGATGATGAAAATGAGCGAGAGCAAGCCGAGCGGACCCGTCCACCGCGACGCCCGCCGGCAAAGCCACATGGTGGCCGTGAAGCCGAACGCGCCGAGCGTCGTTCCTGCGAAGGCGGAGGCCTCCGGCCACGACCCGACGATTCGCTTCATGCCATTGACTGTTTCGTTGTCGTGGAAGGTGTACTGGGCGTTGCGCATGAACTGCAGCATGTCCTGCGCACCGACTGCGCTGGTCACAAGATCCAGAAGCGCAAAGACGATGTTGAAGAACGCGTAGGCAAGCAGACCGGCGACGATTGCCCGAAAGCCTCCCGGCGTCGAACCGACAGTCACGATCATCATGAAACAGAGAAGATCGGCGACAAGGTAGACCGTTTGGGTCAGGTTGCTCGATACCGGCCCGAGAGGAACCCCCCCGCCGCTCATCGGATGCTCGGATACACCCAGCGGTATGATGGCCGTGGCGTCGGCAAACAGCCTGGGAGCGAAGTATGCTGTCAAGGCGCCGTAGACCACCAGGCATGCAAGCCAGAACCCGGGGCTTCCGAACTGCAACGTCCTCAGCGCCGGACCCATCCCGCCCTTGCCACGAAAGACGGTGAGCGCCACGAACATCAGGAAAAGATGCGCCGGCTGAACGCTGGCGGATCCCAGCACGAAAGCAGCAGCAGCGCCCAGGAGCGCCAGAGGCACAAACACCCTGATCGACGCATCCGGCCCAAGCGCCAGACAATACAGGCCAAGCAGGACGGTGAACATGCCGATCGGTTCAATGCCCATAACCGGCGACGCCCATATGCGCTCTGGAAAGTCTTGCGGGTAGAGGGACGTTTTCCTTGCGCATCTCGCCCGAGATCTGCTCCTGGAATCTCAGGGCAATGCTCCCGACCGGATGACACGAGAAAATGCCCAGAAGGACGGTCACCGGCAGCGCCAAGCCGATGTTGAAATACCGCCCTCCTTGCCCGCGAAAGAGATAGGCGATGGTTTGCTCAACGGGAAACGCGTAGAGATCGATCCGGCTGGAATAGTCATCACTCGCCACGAAGTGGTTCTGCTGCGGGTCGCCGATCGCGTAAGCAATCGGGAATGTCGCAAAATGGGGCGCGCATGGCAGGCTCAGCATCACCGAGGACAGCGCCATGGCCGATACTACTCGAAGCGGCGTGATCGTCAGGCGGGCGCGATAGAAGAAGCGTACGACGCCAGCGAGGTAACCCTCCCTAAGGTAGTCGAAGCCGCTCGTATATCCGCTGGCAATCCGCCCCCCTGCCGACATGGTATTTCTCCCGTCTCCAGCGCTATACGTGGCGATGAATACTACGTTGCAATGCACAATATACGCTATCAATTCACTTGAAAAGTCGCATGTTGCTCTGCAACCTGGAAACAGGGGCAATGCCGGTCGCGGAGACCGAGGAGGTTGCTACTCTAACATCGGCCATTTCGCGCGATCTATCGTCGAAGATACTAAAATGACAAGCCGTCTATCTGTTTTTATTGCCGTTATTATAAGCCATTGCAACGCTGCTACTCCATGCGAGGCTGAAGAAATCTACCGCTTCAAATCACCATATCGGTCATCCAATCAATTGCGGCCAGCGAGGGCCTCGGAGAACGATCTATTTTTGTTGCGCGTGCGAATATCCCGTGTCGACCGCCAGAGCGTCATCGTCGAACGCACCTTCCTCATATTTGGATGACGTCCCAGGGAGTGGGGTAGCGGGAAGGCCATCAGTGTTTTTTCGGTAGGGTCGGGTTGTTCAAGAACCAACCTGATGGAAAGACCACCGATGACCGACGAGATGATGAACCTGCACTCACTTGTTGAGAAGAGCGCGGACGCGGATTTGCTGCGCGAGATGATCGGCTTTGCCGCCGAAAAGCTGATGGCGCCGGAGGTCGGCAATGCGACCGGGGCCGGCTATGGCGAGAAAAATCCGATGCGGCTTGCCCAGCGCAACGGCTACCGCGAGCGCGACTGGGAGACACGGGCCGGGACGGTGGAGCTGCTTATCCCGAAGCTCCGAAAAGGCTCCTACTTTCCCTCGTTCCTGGAGCCGCGGCGCATGGCCGAGAAGGCCCTGACGGCCGTCATCCAGGAAGCCTACATTCAAGGTATTTCGACCCGCTCGGTCGACGACCTCGTCAAAGCGATGGGCATGAGTGGCATTTCCAAGAGCCAGGTCAGCCGGCTGTGCGAGGAGATCGACGGCAAGGTGAAGGCCTTCCTCGCTCGGCCGATCGAGGGTGACTGGCCGTATCTGTGGATCGACGCCACCTACCTCAAGGTCCGACGCGGCGGCCGCATCGTCTCCGTCGCCGTCATCATCGCCGTCGGCGTCAACAGCGACGGACGCCGCGAGGTGCTGGGCATGGAGATCGGCACGTCCGAAGCCGAGCCGATCTGGACGGAGTTCTGCGCAAGCTGACCCGGCGAGGCCTGCGCGGCGTCAAGCTCGTTGTCTCCGATGCCCACCAAGGGATCAAGGCCGCCGTCTCCAAGGTTCTGTCGGCTACCTGGCAGAGGTGCCGGGTCCACTTCATGCGCAATGCGTTGGCGCATGCCGGCAAGAGCGGCCGGCGGGTGGTTTGCGCCTTCATCGCCACCGCATTCGCCCAGGACACGCCGGAGGCCGCAAGCACCAGTGGCGCAGCGTCGCCGACCAGATCAGGCCGAAAGTGCCGAAGCTCGCCCAACTCATGGACACCGCCGAGGAGGACGTTCTCGCCTACATGACCTTTCCCAGGCAGCACTCGACCAAGCTTCACAGCACGGATGAGATCGACAAGCGCTTTGTTCAAAAATGTGGTACTTTTCCTTTGCGCGGATGACCTCGTGGTGAAGTGCGGTGCATCGGCTGAAAGCGCCGTCAGGCCACCTTACTCGAGCCTTGCCGGATTGAGGCGTCCGCGCGCCTTTTCATCAGGCGGGCGCGGACGCCACGTATCCACGAAGCGTTCATAGCCCTTTTGCGCTTGCTCAGCGACGCGCATCTCTTGGTCGCGGAGCTTTTTGACATTATAGGCATATGCAGGGCCAGGCTTGTTTCCCTTCTTCTGCGGTTTCCCGGCCAGTAATTCCATTGCGCGAATCTTGTGTGCCACGAGACTCGGGCGAGCCCAGAGATAGTCGGCCTGCTTGGTCAACATGTGCCAGACCAGAACCGCAAGCTTTCGAGCCACTGCGACGGCTGCGACCTGGTGGCCGCGTTTGGCTCTGATCCGGACGAAGAAAGCGTGCAGCGGCCCCGGCGCTTTTTGCTGCCGCCCACGCTGCCTCCACCAGCATGGCCCGCGCATGGCTGCGACCGGTCTTGCTGATGCGTCCGTGATGGGCAGCGCCAAGTCCAGACTGGCGAACCCGCGGATTGAGCCCGAAGTAGCTCACCAGTTTTTGCGGGCTTTTAAAGCGGCTGATATTACCGATGGCTGTGTTTCGGCGTGCAAATTTGACCCCCTTGGCGGGGTATCGGCGTCCAATTTTGACCCCCCTCAGATTTCATCTGACCATCCAGCCTTTTGC
>JALDYZ010000012.1 GCA_030028905.1 Ferirhizobium litorale
CTCTTCTTGCCTCAAAATTAGGAAAGAAGGCGTCTACAAATCTAGGGGCTATTCAACCAGATCCTGCTGCCGGGATATGAACACACCCGTGATCGCGAAGCACTCATGAAGCTCAACATGTGGCATCCCAGGTGGAATGACCAGAGTCTGATGCTGAAACACAACCTTCGCGACGATCGAATGATTGGCGTTCTCCCGGACCGAGAATGGCGAGAAAGCGAAGATATCCCGAAGTTCCGCATTATCGGAAAGGGCAATAAAATCAGGCTCATTCATCTTAAGAGGGGCTGGCTTAAAAGGGTTGAAAAGTACGCGGACACAGATCGGCTTAATCGTATTGCCCGCCGAAAAGACTCGAACAGGCCTGCAAACCTTCTCATTGATCGTGACGGCAAGCCCTTGACGCCCGGAGCGCTGTATAAGGCCTTCGTGCGAGCCAACAGGAAGATCAATGCACCGTTCGAGATCACACCACATGTGCTGCGGCACATCTTCGCATGTCGTTTTCTACAGGTTGCAATCGAAGTCGAAGCTCGTCGGGCGGGTCTTGAGATTGATGATCTAACCCGCAGACAAATCGAGGACTATGCAGAATTACCGCTTGAGTCCCTTGCCCTTGAGCTTGGTCATGCCTCTGTCGAGACGACCCGGATCTATGTTGAGATGCTTATAACCAGTTGGCTTGCGCCCAGGTACCACAACGCCTGGAACAGCGTTCTCGATGCCGTCGAATAGGATATGAGGAGGAGGGATAGTTGTTGGCACGTGGTCCGAGAAAGGGAAAAAGAACCAGCAGGAGCACAAAATCCGAGGGCGACGGAGATGCCACAATCGCAGATATCCCGCACCAAATCGAAGGCCAGGATCATTATGCCCAAACCCTCAGGGAATTTGAAAAGTATGCCGACTTGCCATTCCTCTACGGAAGCCGAAGCGCGATCTATGCCGATATGCTGCAAGGCAAGAAGGAGGTATCGCGAAAGACAAACGTTGGAAAAATCGCGTCATTCGCGAAAGCACTTCGTGCGTTCCAGAAAAAGTTCAAGACGACAATCGACAGTCCCGACACATTCGACAGAAGATTTCCGTACTATTGCCTCGATTTATACGCGAACTCTGGAAATCCGCAGAAAAATTACCACCATTTCGAGCGCATCGCTATTACGGCAGGCGTTCCCCGGAACCTGATCCCCGAAAATCCCTTCGCCTTCAAGCGCGGCGCCGTGAGAACCGCGCCGTCAGATGCCGAAGCCCGAAGAGCACTCAATCTCGCAAAGCATGACGCCTGGGAAATTGTGAAGCGATACGATCAAGCCATCGCGCTACATGGACTTGGCCGCCATCCCAGCCGCGACAAAGGCGGGAAACGAGGAGATGCTGATCACCTTGAGAACCGACTGTTTGCATGTCGGGACATGATGGCTCAAGGCATATTTGGAGAAACCGAGCTATATGCCAAGAAGCTTTGGGGGATTTTAGGGGCCCTAAGGGAAAGGCCCGGTGCGATAGTTATCGATCCGGCAAGAGGCCCAGTCCGCCTCAACGGTGCCATGGCGCACGTGCACTTCTATCACCCCTCGCCCCACGATCTCTTCCCCTTCGTAACCATCTTACTCCTTCGCGGAATGTTGAATCTAGCGACTGTCTGCGAGACCAAGGTGACCGACAAATGGTGCACCCCCTATCCGTACGTCTTGGACCCGGCGGACTCCGAAGACCTCGTGATGATTGTACTCCTCAAGCATCGTGGTTCTGCTCAGCCCGAGACAATCACCAAGGGCGCAGATCGCAAGTTGGCAACCGGCACTCCGAACGAGGTGAAGTTTCCATCCTCCACACGACCTTGGTCGCACCCCTATCGAGTTTTGAAGTTCCTCGTGGAACTGACGCAGCCACTGCGTGACGACATCGAGCGGTGCATCAGCCTCCTTCGAAGCAAGAAACGGCGTACGCCGGCAGAAGAGCAGAAATTGAACCATCTTACCACGATCAAGGACGATCTTCTGATATATAGGACGAAATTAGGCGTCGGCTCGCTTCGGGAGGCAACAAAAATTGGCGCCACGCGGTCTATGGTCAAGATGCTGCAGCGATACGGCCTTTCCGGTCAAACGCGGGAACTTCGTGATGCCGGGCTGACGTCCTCTTTCAGGGCATCAGGTTGGAACCTCATGGTCCTGAGGATGCTCGCATCGCACAAGGAAACAGGCACATCGAGCCTTTACGCACGACGCCGTCAAACGATCGATGCCGCGCGCTCTGCGATGAAAGATGTCGCGGCCAAGGCGTTGGTGCTTGCCCGAAGTTCACGATTTTCGACCGAGCAACTTCGAAAGACCCTTGCGGCTCAGGGGCTGAATCCGTCGCAGATCGCCAATGTGACCAACAAGAAGAAAAGGACCAGGTTCGAGAGCGGTTGTTTGGACCCACACAAGCCACCGCCCGGTTTCGATCGAGGTACGCCTCCGGGCGAAGCCTGCCGACTACAGGACTGCATTGACGGCTGTGACAACGCGAGATTCTTGCCCCAGTCTCTTCCTCACTTGATTCGCGAGCGCCTCAAGTATCGAGCTCAGCTACAATTCATTGGCCCCCTTGCTGCGTCAACGAGCATCCTAACCGCCCGTATACAGAACCTCGACGCCCTGGTCGGCGAGTTTCCGGCCAGGGCAGTACAGCGGTTGGAACAAAAGATTGAGAAAGAGTTGAACGTCCGCCATCAGAAGAGCCAGTCCTATGCTCCTGAGTAAAGCGGTTGCACCAAACAATCAGCGCCTATGGCGTGTTAGCGCTCAGGCGGACACAGAGTTACGGCCACCATACGCCCCCGATCTGGAGGTTCTGCCAGGGTCAAATTACAGAGCGAACACCTGGTATATTCCTTCGAACTGGCTTCCTGCGGGATCTCGGAACAAGGAGAAGCTTTCTTTCCTCGCGCCAGCACACATCAACGGTAGTCGTACCGTGCTCTCAGAAGGTGTGGATGAAGTGCTGATCGATCAATTGAAGCAACTTGTGTGCTTCATGATCTTTCATGGTCAAATTCTCGGCAAGCGGCTCGACGTCTCGACAATTTATGGAAGGTTGAGCGGCCTCAGGAGAATTTTTGTCGCAATGAAAGTGACAGGTCTGAGCTCACTAAGCCAGGTCAATGGGCAAACCTTCCCGGCAGTGCGAACTCTATTTCCTCCGCAGATGCCCGGCGAGGTGCTCGCTGGCCTACACGCGATATTGATGGCATGTCAGACCGGCTATGTGCTCGATGGCATTACCGACTTCAACATAGGGGTGCCTCGCGACCCCGAGCCCTGGGACACCTCGCAAATCCCTGGGAAGGAAGTGCTCACCGATGAGGAATACGGACTACTCGTGCGGAAAGTAGATTTTCTCTTCGACAACTACAACGAGTACAAGAAAATTGTAGCCTCCGTCTGGAGAGACCAGACATACGCCCCCGTAGTCCGTGAATGGCTGCTTCCCGAATTTCCGGGCGTACTCAACAAGCATCAACCTCTGGCATTGAAGCACCTGTCGGCCCGACTGCTGCAGTCCGCCTCGGCCTTTAGGCAATTCCTGGCAACCGGGTTTCGCCCGAACGAGTTGCTATCGACCCAACGTGGATTTCTTGTTCGTCATCCGACCGGCATGCAATTCAGCGAAGAACATGTGATTTATGAGGTGGTGAAAAACCAACCTCCGGGTGGAGTCGCAAGGAGTTTCCCGCTCGATCCAGTCTGGGAGATAGAAGTCGTCGAGGATGCACTCGAGTTTGTATGTGATCTTTACGAGAAAACCGGCGATCGGCTGTTCACTGGGCCGAAAATCGATGGCGAGTTCTCCACAGGACATCTCGGAACAAACCTGAGAGAGTTTTGCCGCCTTGCAGGCATCGGATTCGAAGCAACGGGCTACAATCTTCGCGCAACGTTGATCTCGCACACCGCACAGACACTCGCAGGTGGCCTAACGCAAGCTCAACTCGCCATGGACCACGCGTTAAAGCGGACGACGGCCGGCTATGCACTATCGAGCCCCTCTGTCAGAGACGACATTTACGAACGGTGCCAGGAGATATCTCAGGACCGTACAATAACCCTGCTTGAGTCGGCAGCCGTGATGGGCGGACCTGGCCTGCATGGTGAACAGGGGCGGCGCATCGAGAACGACCTAGCTCGGGCCTTGGACGCATCATCAGGCGTTGTCACCAAAAAAGAGGTGGCAGAGGAGTTCCTCGAGGAGACACTGAGAAGGAATATTTACCCACTCCCGGTTATGCCGGGTGTATTCTGTTTCAAGACACTACAGGCGCGAGGCGAGTGCTCGAAAGCCTCGAACGACTCCCTGGCCGATGTCGGTCGATGTTCTCCCCGGTGTCCCTACGGCGTGCAGTTGGAATATCGGCGAGATGTCGTGCGACACGAGATTGCTGAAATCATTCCGAACCTCCACTCCCAGTCTGATTTACGGAAGAGCTACTGGCTTCGACAGATACTCGATCAGCTCGTTGCATTTCCGGACCTTGAGCCGGAACTGAGGGAAGCCCTTGCAAAAAGACCTGAGCTCTTGAAACTCCTTGACAAACTCCGGAGGTCGAAGTGAAGTCCAAGCGCCAGCCAAAAGGCCTTGCTGATAACTCGTCGTTGAGAACTTCCAAAGCAGTTGTTCAGCTTGAGCAAGCGAAAGCGTTGCTTCGGCAGCAACTGCGCTCTGGTGAGCTTGAGGATTACCTTGTCGGGCAAAAGAGGGAGGCACTGAAGGAAAGTGACGTCTTGCGCCTTACGACCCTCCACCCGAACTTTCTCAACGGTCACAAACACAAGCACACCACCAAGTCCGAAGTCGGCACGTTCCTCAAGACCTTGAACGCGGAACTTGCAGAACGGCGGAAGTTGGAATCGAATGAAAATTCCGGAGCAACCGATTGGAAGGCTATGTATCACAAGGCTATCGATCGGCAGGAGCGAATCCTGACCAGAGCCCATGCATGGAAGATCACGATGCTCCGCATGGCGAGGGAAAACCGCGAGCTCAAGAAAAAGCTCGGGTTAAAGGTTGTTTCGCTTCGACCGTAGCCGTCGCTTAATTTCGCTTGAAATCGAACTCACGGATCCCTATTTATATGGTGCTTCGCAAGAAGACTATGGTGCTAAACCTTTTGTGCAATAGATGTGCAGGACGCGGCTTCGAAGCCGCCGCCTCCACCATAATTAGCCGTCACCGGGCTGCTTATGATGGGGGCGAAATGGGATCGACTGGCATTGAAAGACAAAAGCTGTGCCCGGCATGATACCGCCGTTATCGGGTCACAAGTGTAGTTGCAAACGACAACAACGCTAAGGAATACGCTCTCGCTGCCTAATGGCGGTGTGAGAATTCCGACCTAAGTCCTCTCGGTTAGCCCCTTGAGGCGGGGTTCGGAGGTACCTGGCAACAGAAACCTCCACCTTCTCCTTGCTAATCAAAATGAGACCAAATCCGGTTGAGCACGTGCCTTTCGTCGACTAAATTTAGTCGACAGGAAACAGCAGTTTACGAGGCAGATTCAGATAGTTAACGTGGACTAAGATAAATTTTGTCTCTATAATGGGCGGTACCCGGCGCCTCCACCAAAAACCGGTCGGTCGAGGACCGGCTTTTGATGGGGGCGAAATAGGATCGACAAGGGCGTAAAGATCGAACTTTTGCTCGGCATGATACCGCCGTTATCGGGTCACAAGTGTAGTTGCAAACGACAACAACGCTAAGGGTTATGCTCTCGCTGCCTAATGGCGGTGCGGGAAATCCGACCTAAGTCCTTCTGGTTAGCACCTTGAGGCGGGGTCCGGAGGTACCTGGCAACAGAAACCTCCACTTTGACCGACTGCAGCCTTCACCTTCTCCCATGGTTCGATTTTCTGTATGATCGGCTGACTCGCGCGGCTCAGGGGGGTTCCCCTCAATAGCGTGACATGGCATATAGCCGCACCTAAATGACCGGAAATACATCAGGAAAGACAGGATCAAATGGGGCAGGACCACATCCGCTATGATATTCTGGCGCAGGATGCACTGCGCGGCGTCATCCGCAAGGTATTGGCCGAAGTAGCCGCCACCGGCCGACTGCCCGGCGATCATCATTTCTTCATTACCTTTCTTACCGGCGCTCCCGGCGTGCGCATCTCCCAGCACCTGAAGTCGAAATATCCCGAGCAGATGACCATCGTCGTCCAGCACCAGTTCTGGGATCTCAAGGTCACCGATACGCTGTTCGAAATCGGCTTGTCCTTTTCCGACACTCCGGAACGCCTGGTGATCCCCTTCAACGCAATCCGCGGCTTCTACGATCCGTCGGTCAATTTCGAACTTGAATTCGACGTTCCGCTGAGCGACGAGGAAGAGGTCGACAGCGCCGAGATCACCGCATATCCGGTGACGGCCGAAGCAGCCGATAGCGCGGTGGAAGAAAAGACGGGCGGCGATGACGGCAAGAAGCCGGGTTCGGTCGTCTCGCTCGACGCCTTCCGCAAGAAACAATAAGAATGCGGGAGGCTCGGGCGTCCCTTTCTATTTCCGGAGGGTCCTTGATGAGCGCCGACGTCGTCAATCTGCGCCAATTCCGAAAGAAGCAGGCACGCACTGAAAAGGAAAAGCAGGCGGAGCAGAACCGCATCACATTCGGACGTGCCAAGGCGGAAAAGAACCTGACCAAGGCCCTGAACGATCAAGCCACCCAGACACATGCGCGCGGTCGCCTCGAAAAGCGCACAGACGATACGGATTAGGTCCGGCCGCAGGAACAGCAATCGGGATCCGGAAAACCGTCCGAAGTCAGCGACTTGCGGCAAAATTCGGAATCGGATTGCGAAGTATCGGAATCAATTCGTGAGGTTCGCGCTGTGCGAACCGCCTTCGGAAGCGCCCCCTGATGATCCGCAAGCACTCCGCCACCCTTCACGGCCATCGTACCAGCTTCTCGCTTGAAGATGCTTTCTGGAACGAGCTGAAGGCGATCGCCGCGCAAAGGGAAATCCCCCTCGCCGCCCTGATTGCCGAAATCGACGACGGACGCGACCCGCGCAGCAATCTCTCCTCCGCCTTGCGGGTCCATGTGCTGGATTGGATCAGGCAACACTGACGTTTTCAGCTTCAGCGCAATCACCGGTAGGCGTCCGTCGAGATTTCGCTTGAATCTGGCGGTGCCGCCAATAGGCTGCGTCCAGACGTTCTCATAGCCCGGGAAGGACTGGTTATGCAGCAGGCATTTTTTTCGAAGAAGCAGGGCGTCGCCTCCCTGCTTGTCGCCGGCGCGATGGCGCTCGGGCAAAGTCCCGCGAGTGCCTGCACACGGCTCGTCTATCTCGGCCCCAACGACAACATCGTCACGGCCCGGTCGATGGACTGGAAGAGCGATATAGCGACCAATCTCTGGATCTTTCCGCGCGGCATGGAGCGAAACGGCGAAGCCGGACCCAACTCTATCCGCTGGACGTCGAAATATGGCAGCGTGATCGCCTCGGGCTACGACATTTCCACGACCGACGGACTCAACGAGGCCGGGCTGATGGCCAATGTGCTGTGGTTGGTCGAATCCGAATACCCGCTGCAGGATCGCAACAAGCCTGGCCTGTCGATCGCCGCCTGGGCCCAATATGTGCTCGACAATTTCGCGACCGTCGAAGCCGCCGTGCAGGCGCTTCGGAGCGAACCATTCACCATCGTGACCGACAACGTACCGGGTGAAGAACGGCTGGCGACCCTGCACCTGTCGTTGTCGGATGCGGCTGGCGATAGCGCGATCATCGAGTATATTGGCGGAAAGCAGGTCATCCACCACGACCGCAAGTATCAGGTGATGACCAACTCCCCGGTTTTCGACGAACAACTCGCGCTCAATGAATACTGGAAGCAGGTCGGCGGCACGGTCATGCTGCCCGGTACCAACCGGGCGGCGGATCGCTTCGCCAGGGCGTCGTTCTACGTCAATGCCATTCCCAAGGACGAAAGCCCGGACCGGGCGCTGGCGAGCGTCTTCAGTGTCATCCGCAACGTTTCGGTCCCTTACGGGATTTCAACTCCGGACCAGCCCAATATTTCCTCGACGCGCTGGCGCACGGTCGCCGACCACAAGCGCAAGCTCTATTTCTTCGAGTCGGCCCTCACCCCGAACACATTCTGGGTTGATCTGAACACGCTCGATTTTTCACCCGAAACAGGAAAGGTGAAGAAGCTCGATCTCGGGGAAAACCAGGATCACACCTATTCGGGCAATGCTAACAGCGCATTCCGCGACGCCGAGCCCTTCAAGTTCCTCGGACGCTGATCGGCCTGCCTTCAACGCTTCGTTTACGCATCGAGCCTACATCTTGAATGGTGATTGGCAGGCTGAGGATTGCTGCCGCAACATCGCGAAAAGTGCCAGTTCCGTCATTCCAAGAGCTCGAGGCCAATGGTCAGCGCCATTTCATCCACATCGCCGACGGCTGCGGTCCCACTCGACTCGTCCGTCACATCCTCGCGAACCACCATGGCAAGGCTCTTGCCGCAGATCGGCGACCGGCAGCCGGAACCCGGCGGCGCGCAGGACGCGCGAACGTCCTGGATGGTAACGGAAGAGGTGATTGTCCCCGTCTCCCGGAAGGTCGCTCCTGCCGCGGTGAAGGCTGCATCTGCCGCGGGTAGTCCACGCACCGGTGAAGCGACGCCGGCGCGCTTTTCCGGCGAAAGCGACCGGATCGGCACCAGGAACTTCGACGACAACACGCCCTTCGGGAGCCGCTACATCTGGGTTTGACGGCCCTCGGCCCGATGCCGCGGACAGCGTTCGCTCCCTGCCCCGAAAACGGCGACCGTCTTACTGGAACTGCGGCTGCATATCGGGGACCATTCCCCTGACAGGCGGAAGCTCGCCGCGAATGACCTTCTCATTCGGAGTGACCGGCATCGCGGGCGTCGCGGGATTGAAGAGATCCGTCTCGCTTCCCGGATCGGGAATGACAAAGGGTGCGGGCAACTGCTGCAATTCCCTGGCGGCTTCGGCGGCAGCCCTCTGGCGTGCCTCCTCCGCGATCTTCTCGTCGGCCAGGCGCTTTCGCAGGGCCTCCACTTCGATCCGAAGCTTCTCGTCGCGCGCAGCCTTGATCTTCATCTCCTCGCGCTCGCGCTCGCGCGCCTTGTAAAGCGCCGCCTCCCGACGCAGGCGCTGCTTCTCCAGCACGTTGGCCTGCAGCTTTTCTACCCGGTGCCTCTCGCGCTCGAACGCGCGCATCGCGAGGAAATTGGTGATGTCGGTGACATCGAGGGTGCGTTCCGGGGCGGCAAGGTCGCCCTTGTAGCTGATGCGGATGCCGGCGTCGGCCCCGGCCTGCGCATCGTTTCCAGCGTTGAACAGGAGCGCCAGCGAGCCTTCCAGCATCCGCGCATCGAGGTCGATCTCCGCCGCGCCGGAAATGCGCGCGAGATCGCTTTCGGCGACGACACCCTGTGCCCGCGCCCGACCTTCGGTGATGTTGAACGGAATTGTAACACCGCCGAGAACGGCCTCGCCATTGTCGAGAAGCGTCTCGACGATGGGCTGCACTTTCTCGGTATTGATCTCGCCCTCCATCAGGTCGACCGCGGCGATCAACGGCTTCAACACATCGAGATTCAGGCCCTTGACCTTTGTATCCGTCAACCGGATCTCGCCTGAGCCCGTGGCACCAGCGACGATTTCCTCCAAGGTATTGCCGGATGCCTCAGTCGAGAGCGTCAGCCCAAATCGGCCCGTCGCGACAGGTTCACCGCCCGATTGCCAGGATATTGCAGCGGTATCACCCTCGGTGACATCGATGCGCGACTGGAGGAACCCGTTGCCCTCGCTGTTGGCCATCAGCAACCGGCCCGTCAGTTGCCCGCCGCTCCATGAGCCGCTGATGTCATTCAGGGTCAGTTCGTCGCCCTTGTAAGCAAGGCCGGTGTGGAAATCCTGAACCGACCCGAATATGCCGGGCCAAAACTGCTTGGAACTCAGTTGCAGGTTGAGTTCCAACCCGCCAAATGCGGAGCTTCCGAGCGCCGTCGTTGCAAGCTCCCCGGTCGTCGGGTCGGTCAGCGGACCGTAGACGGCCTCTGCCAGCCATGCAGCATCGACGCTCGCGAGATCCAGCTTGCCGCCGACCTTCGTATCGGGCCCCTTGCGATCGAGCGCGAGTACTCCATTGACGGTGTTTTCCACCACCTTGCCGGCAATGTTCGCCAATTCGATCCTGTCCGCATTGATGGCGAGATCGCCGGCGAGGGAGACAGGCACCCCGGTACCGAACTGCGGCACCGCCACCGCATGCATCAGCAAGTACGGCTCGATATCCCTGCTTTCAAGCGCGAGCTTCATTTGCCCGTTGGGGAAGTCCGCGGGCTTCATGTCGATCTTGCCATTCGCTGAGAGCGATGTCTGGTCGGTGCGGAAGGTCAGCGTCGTGTCCGCGGGGTCGGACCCCGACATGTGCATCTGTACGGCCAGCAGCCCATTGGCGTCGGCATCGACCGGCAAAGGGTCGAGGCCGGCCTGCCCGAGCAGGATGGATGTCGAGGGGTTCTCGAGCGTCGCCTGCAGGCTCATGGTGCCGTCCGTCCCGAAGGCGAGAATGTCGGAGAGCTGGTAGTCGAGATTGATGCGGCTGCGGTTGGCGGTGCCGTTCATCTTGACCTGCAGCCCGCCTTCATCGCCCCGGACGAGAGAGACGGTCAGCCGCATGTCGGCGTCAGCGTACCAGGAGGCATTGCGCACCAATCGGTCGATGGCGGGATGGCGCGGAAGCCGGTCGCGAAGCATGGCCAGGAACGGTCCCGGATCGGCAGCGCGGAACGTCAGCTTGCCCGTACCGGCAATATCGCTCAACGAGCCTTCCGCCTTGCCGATCGCCGTCATCGCCGCACCGGAGACGTCGCCAATCGTCAGCCGCTCCAGCGACAAGGCGCCACCCGAAACGGTGAACACGGTTTCGACATTGTTCGCACTGACGCCGAGTGCGTTGAGCTTGCCCGCCTTCAGGTGGGCGGCAATCTGGTGGTCGAACAGCTTCATACCGGTCTGGTCTCCCGCGAAAAGACCGGCAAGCGCCCTCAGGGCGTCAATATCGACCTCGTCGCCGGAAAGCTCGATAGAGAGATTGGCGGGCTGGTCTGGAAGTGCCTGCCGTTCGATCTTTCCCTCGAGTTTCGCCTTCCCAACCGCCAGTTCCAGGTTCTCGAAACGCTGGAGGTGGGGCCCGAGGTTCACCTCGGCTGAAAAGCCTGCGGCCTGCAGCTTGCGGATCGCCGGGTCGACCGAACCGGTAAGCCAGCTCGACAATCCCGTCGGTTGACTGGAGGCAAGCAGCAGGGAGCCGTTGAACGACGGTTCGCCGGCAAGGATGAGGTTGCCCTTGGCCTCAATCTGGGTTCGTCCGGGGAGGATCGCCACCGCGTTGTCCACCGTCCAGCCGTTGCCTGCGGGTCTCAGGTCGATGCGTGCATCGCGAATGGTCGTATCGCCAATGACGATCGCCGGCAGCCTCAGCGTGGCGCGGCCCGGTACCTGCGGTACCGGCACGTCGGCCGCCATGGCGATCAGGGCGCTCAGCCTCTGCCGGGCCGACATCAGCGAATCGCGATCGGTCTTGCCGCTGCTGCCGTTGTTGCCGATCCGGTTGACGTTGATCTGCTGGCCATCCGCGGTCAAAAGGAATTCCGGCAGCTTGCCGGTGTCGAGCGTCGCCTCTCCGGTCACCACGTAGGGGTCGTCCAGCGCCCCGACCTCCAGCCGATATTCCGGCACCCGGATGCGCTCGTTGGTGAGCTGGAATGCGCCCCTCAGGCGCGGACCGGGTGACTTTTTCTGCTTGTCCTTCTCGTTCTGCGCCTGCACGAGGCCGGCGGTGAACTTGCCGCTGTAGCTCGGCTTGCCACTGACGACGCGCAACTCGCCTTCGAGATCGACCGTCACTGGCTGGCGCTCGGGCGAAAGGCGGCTGACGAGCCGTATCGCTCCGTCGACATCGTCCGCGGCGCTGGTGGCAAAGCTGAAACCGCCTTGGTTTCCGTCCAGCGCGGCATTGCCCTCGATACGCCAGGGGCCGGCAAGCGAGCGCGCCGTCATCGCGGCGTTGAGATCGGTGACCCGCCTCGTGCGACCGGATTGCTCGTCGATGAACTCGATCTCGCCGCCGGATACCTGCACGTTCTCGAGCACCACGGTCTTTGCCGGAATTTCCGGCCGGCTGCCGCGCATCCAGTCGAGCGTTCCATCTTTCAGCAACCGGATCCGCGCCTTGGGCCGCTCGATCCGCATATCGAAGATCAGCGCCTCGCCGCTGAGGAATGGCGCCAGTTCCGCGTCCATGGAAAATTCGGCCACCTGTATGAGCGGCGTCCCGTCCGGATCCTGCCCGACGCGTACATCGTGCAGGGTCACGGAAGGAAATGGCAGGATCCGCGCGTCGACGGCGCCGTAGACCACCACCTTCTTGCCGATGATGCGGCTCGCCTGTTCCTCGAACTCCCGGCGGAAGTTGGTCCAATCCACGAAAAGCGGTGCGAGCAGGGCCGCAAACAGCAGCACCACGAGCAGACCGCCGAGGAAGACCAGTATCCTTCCAAGCACCTTTTCTTTTCTCCTTCCCGTCACTGCGGGAAAAGCGGGCTGGACCCCGCTGGCTACATAATATCAGTCCTGCGCGAGCCGCAGCGTCCAGTGAGTCACGACCCTAGCTTTTTTCCTTTCAGGAACAAGTCGCTATCGGGAAAAATCCGGGGCCTTGCCCCGGCTGTTCACCGCAAGCGGAAAATCTTGCCCGGATTGAAGATGTCATCGGGATCCACGGCTCGCTTTATCTCGCGCATGATGTCGACGGCTCCGTCAAGCTCGAGTTCGAGAAAGGCCATCTTGCCCTGCCCTACGCCATGCTCGCCGGTGCAGGTGCCGTCCATCGACAGCGCCCGTGCGTTGAGCCGGCCGACGAATTCTTCGACCCCGGCGACTTCCTTCGCATCCTTGTCGTCGAAGAGGATCAGGACGTGGAAGTTGCCGTCGCCCGCATGGCCGACGATTGTCGCCAGATGCCCATGCTTGCGGATGTCCTCCTGCGTCTCGGTCACACAATCGGCCAGCCGCGAAATCGGCACGCAGACGTCCGTCGAAAGCGCGTTGAGACCGGGGGCGAGTGCGCGACTGGCCCAGTAGGCGTCGTGCCTGGCCTTCCACAACTTGCTGCGCTCCTCGGCGTTGGCGGTCCACTGGAAGTTCCCGCCACCGCATTCCGCGGCGATCTCGCCGA
Source organism: Ferirhizobium litorale (assembly GCA_030028905.1). Taxonomy (GTDB): domain Bacteria; phylum Pseudomonadota; class Alphaproteobacteria; order Rhizobiales; family Rhizobiaceae; genus Ferirhizobium; species Ferirhizobium litorale. The sequence goes on from JALDYZ010000012.1 coordinate 13,272, forward strand.
ACTGCTCGGCCTGCAGCCGGACTGTCTCCTCCGTGCCGTGGAATTCGAGGAACAGTGTCGGACTTTCCTGATAGGCGAGGCCGGAATAGGCATTGCAGGCCCTGATCTGCAAGTCGTCCAGCAATTCGATGCGCGCCACCGGTATGCCCATCTGGATGGTCATGATGACCGCATCGCACGCCGCCTTGATGGTCGGGAAGGCGCATACGCCGCCCGAAATCTTCTGGGGAATGCCGTGCAGGCGCAATGTCACCGAGGTGAGAACGCCAAGGGTTCCCTCGGCGCCAACGAACAGCCGCGTGAGGTCATAGCCGGCCGACGACTTGCGTGCCCGGCGCGCCGTGCGGATTTCCTCGCCGTTGGCAGTCACTGCCGTAACCGATAGAACGGCGTCCTTCATGGTTCCGTAGCGTACGGCGTTGGTGCCCGAGGCTCGCGTCGAGGCCATGCCGCCTATCGAGGCGTTGGCGCCCGGATCGATCGGAAAGAACAGGCCCGTATCGCGCAGGTGGGTATTGAGCTGGTCGCGGGTGACGCCGGGCTCCACCCGGCAATCGAGATCCTCGGCATTCACTTCGAGAACCCGGTTCATCCGGCTGAAATCGATGGAGATTCCACCACTCGGTGCGTTGACCTGACCTTCCAGGGAGGAGCCGGTACCGAAGGGTATGACCGGCACCTTGTGCTCGGCGCAGGTCCGGACGATGGCCTTCACGTCCTCGCTGCTTTCGACGAAGGCGACCCCGTCGGGCAGTTGCGACGGGATGTAGGTCGTCGTGTGGGCATGCTGCCCGCGCAACGACGCGCCAGTCTGGAAACGTTCGCCAAGGCTCTGCTTGAGGATCCCGCAGACGGCGGCAATTCCTGCTTCATTGCGTGCTCCGGCACGAACATCCGAAAGGACCATGGCGCAATACTCCCCGAAAATATGTCCATATTATCACCGGCGACCACGGCCGACGCGCCGAGGATGCGTGGCGTAGTCGGAATTTTTTCCGTCGGGCGGCGACGTTGCAGAGCACCTCGATGCGGCTGCCCAGGTGACCGGGCCCCACCGATCGCAACAAAAAGGCGGCCGATGGACCGCCCTTTCGATTTCCTTGCCGAGATCAGGCCTTAATCGGCGCGATCGAGATCTCGACGCGCCGGTTCTGGGCGCGCCCTGTCTCCGTTGCATTCGAAGCGACCGGCTGGTTTGGACCGAAGCCCATCGTCGAGATGCGGCGCTGGTCGACGCCCTGCCCGCCGAGGAAATTGGCAACGGATGCCGCGCGACGCTCGGAGAGTGCCTGGTTGTGGGCCAGGCTGCCGGTCGAATCCGTATGGCCGTTGATGTCGATCAGCGTGCGGTTGAACTTGCGTAGCACGATCGCGACCGAGTTCAGCGTCGAGTAGAATGCCGGCTGGATCTGGTCCTGGTCGGTTGCGAAGGTGATGTTCGACGGCATGTTGAGGATGATGCGGTCGCCGACGCGGGTGACCGATACGCCGGTGCTCTCGAGCTCGGCGCGAAGTTCGGCCTCCTGGCTGTCCATGTAGTTGCCGACGGCACCGCCGGCGAGCGCGCCGACACCCGCGCCGATCAGCGCGGCGTTGCGGCGTCCCACCGGGGAGTTGCCGATCGCCAGACCCGCAAGCGCACCGACGCCGGCGCCGATGGCCGCACCACCGGCCGTGTTCGAAATCTTCTGCTGGCCCGTATAGGGGTCGGTCGTCGTGCAGGCAGAGAGATAGGTTGCGCAAACTGCAACAAGCGCAATTTTCTTCATCATGGAATCGATAATCCCCAGTTGTGATCGGTTAACGTCATAGTAGGGATTGCGGCGAGAAGATGAAGTCCGCGCCCCCCATATCTGTGGATCAGGCCGGAATCCGCAACTTTTTCACAGCCATTTTCAAGATCTTGGTTCCACTCTGCTCGAGCGGCTTACGCAAGGGCATGCCGGGCGACGCCGGAAGCGGCGGCAATGCCGCCACAGCCGGGTCCGAATCAGACGCCGACCTGGGCGATCCAGTCATTGAGGTTATAGTAATTGGTGACGCGGGCGACCTTGCCGTCGCGGATATCGAAGAAGGCTCCGGCCGGCAGCTTGTAGGTCTGGCCCTTGGCTTCCGGCAGGCCGGAATCGGTGGCGAGGTACTCGCCGTTGACGACGAACTCGGCAGCGCCGCGCGTGCCCTCGGCATTGGCCATGACCACCATGTCGGTCAGCTGTTCCCTGTAGCAGCGGTTCATGTGGTCCATAAACGAACGGAAGGTTTCCTTCCCGGTCTGGCGTTCGCCCTGGTTGATGTCGTGAATCACATCGTCGGCCAGCAGGTCGAGAAACGCTTCCATGTCCTGCCGGTTGAAGGCGTCGTAGTATGCGCGGATGATGTCGACTGCACTCATGTTGGTCCTCGTGTCTGTGTCTATTCTGGTGGCGCACGGCCTCAGAATCGCGCTGGAAAAATTGTTCATCACCTGTATAACAGCAGGGATCACTGTTTGGAACGTATCGCATCGATGAAAATCCAGGTCTTTCACGGCAGCGCCATAACACCCTATATCGGCGACCTGGCGCGCCTGCGCATCACGGTGTTCCGCGCCTTCCCCTATCTCTATGAGGGCTCGCCCGACTACGAGGCACAGTATCTTTCGACCTATGCCGCCTCGCCGGAGAGCTTGTTCGTTCTGGCCTTCGATGGCGACGAGATCGTCGGCGCCTCGACCGGCATGCCGATGCCCGACGAAACGGAAGAGGTGAAGGCGCCGTTTCTCGCCCATGGCTGGAATCCGGAACAGATTTTCTATTTCGGCGAATCCGTGCTGCTGCCGGAATATCGCGGCCATGGCATCGGCGTGCGTTTCTTCGAAGAGCGCGAAGCCTATGCCGGGCGTCTCGGGCGGTTCCGCTGGACCGCGTTCTGCGCCGTCGAACGCCCGATCGATCACCCGCGCCGTCCGCAGGGCTACGTTCCTCTCAACGAATTCTGGACCAGGCGCGGCTACCGACACCACCCGGAACTCCATACCACCTTCAGCTGGCGCGATCTCGACGAGGAAAACGACAGCGCCAAGCCCATGTCCTTCTGGATCAAGGAAATCGACTGATGCTCAAGATCGCCGCCTGCCAGTACGCCATCGACCTGATCGAGAGCTGGGAGGATTATGCCCATCATCTGGTGACCCTGTGCCGCGAGGCGAAGGAAGGTGGCGCCGAGCTTCTGCTGTTGCCGGAGTATTCCGCCATGGTGCTGGCTGGCCAACTCGCCCCGGATGTCCGTTCCGATCTGCACGGTTCGATCGCCGCCATGCAGCCGCTGATCCCGCGCTGGGTCGAGCTTTGCGAGGAAATCGCCCGCGACCTCCAGATTTACTTCGTGCCAGGCTCCGCACCGGTGAAGGATGCCGACGGGCTCTACCGCAACCGCGCCTGGTTCTTCGGTCCGAACGGGCTGATCGGAACCCAGGACAAGCTGATGATGACCCGCTTCGAACGCGAGGAGTGGTTCGTCGCCGCCGGACGCGGGGTGAAACTGTTCGAAACGCCGATCGGCCGCTTCGGCATCCTCATCTGCTACGACAACGAGTTTCCGATGCTCGCGCGGACGTTGACCGAGCTTGGGGCCGACATGATCCTGGCGCCGAGCTGTACGGACAAGGAGGCGGGCTACTATCGGGTGCGCATCGGCGCGCAGGCGCGCGCGCTGGAAAACCAGCTCGCCGTCCTCGTGTCACCCACGGTCGGACTTGCGCCCTGGTCTCCGGCCGTCGACGAGAATGTCGGGCGCGCAGCGCTCTACGTGCCCTCCGACTACGGCATGCCGGCCAGCGGCGTCTTCGCCGAAAGCGCCGAACTTTCACCGTCGAGCAGCACGTGGCTTTTCGCCGAGATCGATCTTTCGGAAGTGCGCCGCCTGCGCACCGAGGGCCAGGTCGCCACGCATCGCGACTGGCCGGAACAGTTCGAACTCGTCCGCTGACAGGACAATCGTGAGGGCCGCCCGGTCCCGCGCGGCCCCTGCCTCTATTCGGCGGCTTCGAGTCGCGTTGCCGTTTCAAGCCGCGTGGCGGCATTCATTTCCTGATGCAGCCGCTTCTCCTCGTCCGCATGCGGCTTGGCGAAGCGTGCGAGCAGCAGGTAGGCGACCGGCGTGATGTAGAGCGTCACCAGCGTCGCAAACCCAAGACCACCGACGATCACCCAGCCGAGCGCGATGCGCGCCTCGGCGCCCGCGCCCTGTGCGAGCACGAGCGGCACGCCCCCGAGGATGGTGGCGATCATCGTCATCATCACCGGCCGGAGGCGGAGCGCACAGGCCTTGACGATCGCCTCGCGCACCGGTTCGCCCTGGTCACGCAACTGATTGGCGAATTCCACAATCAGGATGCCGTTCTTGGCCATCACGCCGACCAGCAGCACAAGCCCGATCTGGCTGTATATATTGAGGCTCGATCCGGTGAGGAGCAGCGCAAAGACCGCGCAGGCAAGCCCCAGCGGCACCGTCGACATGATGATCACCGAACTCAGCACGCTCTCGAACTGTGCGGCCAGCACCAGGAAGATGATGACGATGGCGAAGCCGAAAACCATGGCCATGCTGCTGGAACTGTCGGACAGCGTCGCGGCTTCCGCCAGCGGCAGGACGCGGGCGCCGGGCGGCAGCAGCGGCTGGGCCATCGCGGTTACGTCCTGGAGCGCCTGGCCGAGTGCCATGCCATCCTTCAGGCCGACCGTGATCGAGACCGCGGCAAGCTGCTCCTCGCGGTCGATCCGCGGGGCGACGGACTTTTCCTGCAGCGAGGCGATCACCGACATCGGCACGATCTTGCCGTCGCCGGTCTTGAGGAAGATGTTTTCCAGGTCGGTCGGGTCGTCGACCGGCCGCGTCGTCGATGTCAGCATGACCGGATAGGCCTCGCCCGCAACGAATACGTCGACGATCGAGCGCCCGTCGAGCAGCGATTGCATCGCCGAGGACAGGCCGATGATGTTGATGCCGAGGTCGGAGGCCCGTTCCCGGTCGATGCTCACGGAAAGCTGGGCCTGGGTCGGTTCCTCGCTCAGCCGCGGCGTATCGTACTTGCCGGTATCTTCGAGCTTCTGGACAAGCTTGAGTGCCGCCTCGGTCAGCGATTCATGATTGCTGCCGATCAACGCCAGTTGCAGACCGCTGCCGGCGCCGCGGATCCTCAGGCTGTTCGGCTGGATGACGTTGACGCGCAGCGCCGGAACCTTGGCGGTGGCGACGTTGATGTCGGCCGCGATCTGGTCCTGGCTGCGTTCGCGCTCGCTCCATGGCGCCAGCGTCAAGACCATGAAGCCACTGTTCGACGAGTTGTTCATCCCGGCGATCGAAAACACGTTGCGGATCTCGCCGCTGTCGACGAGCGGCTGCAGGTTCTCCTCGACACGACGCAACTGGTCGAGCGTGTAGTCGTAGCTGACCCCTTGCGGTGCGGTGACGCGCAGCAGGACCAGGGACCGGTCTTCCCGCGGCGTCAATTCGCTGGTGATGCTGTTAAAGGCAATCAGCGCCGCCGCGGCAAACATCGTGGAGAAGATAATCACCACGACCGGCGCATTCAGACAGGCACGCAGTGTCACGCGGTAGAAGGCTGCGAATTTTTCACCAAACCATGCGGTCGCGTTGTGCTGTTCGGAAATGTCCTTCGTCAGCATCCGCGAGGCCAGCATCGGGCAGAGCGTCAGCGCGACGAGCGAGGACAGGCCGACCGCAAAGGCCAGCACGAAACCGAATTCGCGGAACAGCCCGCCCACCTGCCCCGGCAGGAACGACAGCGGAATGAATACCGCCGCCAGGGTTGCCGTCGTGGCGATGACGGCAAAGAAGACCTCGCGCGTACCCAGCACCGCGGCCGCGCGCGGCCCAAGCCCCTGGCTTCGTCGTCGCACGATGTTTTCGAGGACCACGATGGCGTCGTCGACCACCAGGCCCGTTGCCAGGACGACCGCCAGCAAGGTCAGGATGTTAATCGAAAAGCCGACAAGGTAAATCGCCGCCAGCGTTCCGATCAGCGCCACCGGCATCGAAAGTGCCGGAATGATCGTCGCGCGCCAGTCGCGCAGGAACAAGTAGATGACGCCGATCACGATGACGGCGGAGATGCCAAGGGCGATCTCGACCTCGTGGATTGCGCCCTGGATGAACACCGCGTCGTCACTGGTCACCACCACCCGTGTGCCCTCGGGAAGCGTCTCCGACAGTTTCGCGACCGCCGCCTTGACGCCGTTCGAGATATCGAGCGTGTTGGACTGGGCCTGGCGGATCACGCCGAGGCCGATGCCGGCAACGCCGTTGGAGCGCAGCGCCGTCGTTCCGTCCCTGGGCCCAAGCGTGATGGTTGCGACGTCGCCGAGGCGAACACGATCGCCGATGATAAGGTTGGCGAAATCCTCCGGCGTCTGCAGGCTGGCGGTCGCCCGTACGACGATATCCTGCGTCTTGCTGGTCAAGGACCCTGCCGGCATGTCGAGCGCCACGCTCGCCAACGCCGTTCCGAGGTCGGCAATCGTCATGGAGCGGCTGGCAAGCGCCGCCTGGTCGACATCGACCCGGAAGACCTTCTCCTGGTCACCATAGGACACGACGTCGGCGACGCCCTCGACCGAGGCAAGCCGGTCAATGATCTCGTTGTCGACCAGAAGGGTAAGATCGTCCATGCCGAGGCGGCTGGAGGTGACGGCAAGGCGCATGATCGGCTGCGCGTCGGCGTCGGCCTTGACGATCTGCGGCTCGTCGGCGTCGTCGGGCATGTTGTTGGCAACCCGCCCGATGGCGTCACGCACGTCATTGGCGGCAACCGACAGATCGGTCGAATCCGAGAATTCGAGCGTCACGCGGCTGGAACCGAATTGCGAACTCGACGAGATCGCCTTCAATCCGCTCACTCGGGCGACCGCGCCTTCGATGACCTGGGTCAGTTCCTGGTCGACCGTCTGCGGCGAGGCCCCTTCGAATGTCGTGCGGACAGAGATGATCGGCCGGTCGGTATCCGGCAGTTCGCGCACCTCGATGCCGAAGAACGCCGCCAGGCCGGCAACTACGATCAAGACGTTCAGGACGGCGGCAAGGATCGGCCGGCGCACGAACAGCGCGGTAAATGCATCCTTGCCGCCCTGGCTAGACGTGCCGATGCGTTCCGGGCCGCTCACGACGTGGTCCCCGCGGGTTCGTGGGGAGCGGTTTCTGGGTGGCCAGCCGTGCGAACGACCAAACCATCACGCAGTCTCAAAAGTCCTTCGGTGACGATGTGATCGCCTTCGGCGATGTCGGCCTTGACGAGCACGGCGTCAGGATTTCTCTGGATGATCCGGACCCGGACCTTCTCCGCCTTTCCGTCCTTGATGCGCCAGACATAGGAGCCGACGGCATCCCACTGAACGGACAAAGGATCGACCGCCGGGAAGCTTTCGCCGCTGAATTTTACCGATACCGAGAACGACATTCCAGCGCGCAGTTCGTCGTTTTCGTTCGGGATGCGTGCCCTGATCCGCAAGGTGCGGCTGGCCGGATCGATACGGTTGTCGACCGACTCGACCACACCTGTGTAAACCTCTCCAGGCCGCGCCACCGCGGTCGCCTCTATCGGCATCCCCGGTACGATCTGGTTGGTGAAGCGTTCAGGCGCCCAGAAATCCACCAGGATCTCGCTACGGTCGTCGATGGTGACGACGTCGGTCTGCGTGGTGACGTTGTCGCCGATATTGACCGCGACAATGCCGACGATGCCGTCGATAGGCGCGACGATATCACGCCGCTTGAGATTGAATTCCGCCGTCTGCAATTCGAGCCGGGCACTCTCCTCGGCGATCTCCGCGTCGAACACGTCCATGCGCGAAACCGTCGACTTGATGTTCTGGTAGAGTTGCGATTTTTCCAGCGCGCTCTTCAGCGCGACCTGCGCCTGGTCGCGGGCAATGATCTGTTCGTCGTCGTCGAGGCGCGCAAGCACCTGGCCCTTCGCCACATGATCCCCGGACTTGATATGGATGACGTCGATGGTTCCTGTCGACTGCGGCATGACCACGACGGACTGGATCGCCTCGCCGCTGCCGATCGCATTCAACCGGTCGTTGACGACGGCGGTCTGAGCCGAACTGAGCACGACGAGCGGCGCAACCGGGCCGCCTCGCCCCTGCCCGCCACCCGCCTGTTCGGCGCCACCGCCGGCCGCAGCCGGACCGGCAACCGCATCGATCATGGATTGAGGAATACCGATTCCCGCAAGGGTCGCATCCGCGCCGGGGACGAACCGCACCACCACGGCCGATCCTGCGAGCAGGATCGCCGCCCCAAACGCCAATTGCTTCCAAACCCTCATGTATTTCTCCGGAATATCGCCTGCTGTCGGGCCAGCCCGCCTCTGCAACGCCAGCGCGATCACAATGCACTGGAACTATGTCATTTGTATTTGACAGGCAAGTTCAAGGCGCCGGCATTACAGCATTGTAATGTAAGGAGACGATCCGCGATATAGGCGTGCGAATTCCGGCGGGGCGATTGCGGTTCGGGCGGCGGCTGTGGTGGACACCTTTGCGTGAAGTCACGCGTCCCGAGGTTGCCTGGGCGTGCCTTTCAGCGGCAGACGGAATGAAAGCAGAACGTCGGTTCTGGCCTTTCCCTCCCGAATCACTACATTACGCGCCATGACCAGTGGTTTTGACGATATTCCCTTCTTCGACGAGGAGCCCGCGCCGCGCAAACCTGCGCCGGCCGCAGCCGCTGGCGGAATCGCCGCCCGCGCCATGGCGGCCCGTGACGCGTCCCGCGCGCCCGACTATCTGGCGGGCCTCAACCCGGAACAGCGCGAAGCGGTCGAAAGCCTCGACGGCCCGGTCTTGGTGCTCGCCGGCGCCGGTACTGGCAAGACGCGCGTCCTGACCACCCGCATCGCCCATATCCTCGCCACCGGCCGCGCCTATCCGAGCCAGATCCTTGCGGTGACCTTCACCAACAAGGCGGCGCGCGAGATGAAGGAACGCATCGCGCTGCTCGTCGGCGGCGCCGTCGAGGGCATGCCCTGGCTCGGCACGTTCCATTCGATCGGCGTCAGGCTGCTGCGCCGCCACGCCGAACTCGTCGGCCTGTCCTCCGATTTCACCATCCTCGACACCGACGACGTCATCCGCCTGATTAAGCAACTGATCCAGGCGGAGGGGCTGGACGATAAGCGCTGGCCGGCCCGCACCTTCGCCGGCATGATCGACAACTGGAAGAACAAGGGTCTCGACCCGGCGCAGATCCCCGAGGGCGATGCGCGCGCCTTCGCTAACGGAAAAGGGCGTGAACTCTACGTAGCCTACCAGAACCGGCTGAAGACGCTGAACGCTTGCGATTTCGGCGATCTGCTGCTGCACCCCATCCGCATGTTCCGCGCCAACCCGGACATCCTCAAGGAGTACCACGAAAAATTCCGCTACATCCTCGTCGACGAATACCAGGACACCAACACCGCCCAGTACATGTGGCTGAGGCTCCTGGCGCAGCGGCCGAAGGGCGTTCCACAGAACGTCTGCTGCGTCGGCGACGACGACCAGTCGATCTATGGCTGGCGCGGCGCGGAAGTCGACAACATCCTGCGTTTCGAGAAGGATTTCCCGGGCGCCAAGGTCATCAAGCTCGAGCGCAACTACCGCTCGACCGAGCATATCCTCGGCGCGGCCGGACACCTGATCGCCCATAACGAGGGCCGCCTGGGCAAGACGCTGTTCACCGATCGCTCCGATCCCGACGACGACAAGGTCATCGTCCACGCCGCCTGGGATTCGGAGGAGGAAGCCCGCGCCGTCGGCGAGGAGATCGAGCAGCTGCAGCGCAACCAGCACAATCTCAACGACATGGCAATCCTGGTGCGCGCCTCCTTCCAGATGCGCGAATTCGAAGACCGCTTCGTCACGCTCGGTCTCAACTACCGCGTCATCGGCGGTCCGCGCTTCTATGAGCGCCTCGAGATCCGCGACGCCATGGCCTATTTCCGGCTGATCTGCCAGCCGGCAGACGATCTCGCCTTCGAGCGCATCATCAACACGCCGAAGCGCGGCCTCGGCGACACCACGGTGCGCACGCTCCATGACTATGCCCGCGCCCGCGAGGTGCCCATGTTGGCCGCCGCCGCCGAGATCATCGAGACGGACGAGCTGAAGAACAAGGCACGCAAATCGCTTTTCGACGTCGTCACCGATTTCCGCCGCTGGCAGTCGCTGCTCGAAAACACGCCGCACACCGAACTCGCCGAACAGGTGCTCGACGAGAGCGGCTACACGGCGATGTGGCAAAACGACAAGTCTGCCGAAGCGCCCGGAAGGCTGGAAAACCTCAAGGAGCTGATCCGCTCGATGGAGGCTTTCGAGAGCATGCGCGGCTTCCTCGAGCACGTGTCTCTCGTCATGGATGCCGAGCAGAACGAGGACCTGGATGCCGTCTCGATCATGACGTTGCATTCGGCCAAGGGCCTGGAGTTCGAAACGGTGTTCCTGCCCGGCTGGGAGGAAGGGCTCTTCCCGCACCAGCGCGCCCTCGACGAGGGCGGCCGTGCCGCCCTGGAGGAAGAACGCCGCCTCGCCTATGTCGGCATCACCCGCGCCAAGCGCCGCTGCCATATCTGGTTCGTCTCCAACCGCCGCATCCACGGCCTCTGGCAGTCGACCCTGCCCTCGCGTTTCCTCGACGAGTTGCCGCCCGGCCATGTCGACGTTGCCGAGACCGAGCAGTCCTATGGCGGCTACGGACGCGGCGGCTATGGCCAGTCACGCTTCGACAACGCCGATCCCTTCTCCAACACCTATTCGACGCCCGGCTGGAAGCGTGCCCAGCAGCACCGCTCCGATGCCACGCGCGACAATTGGGGAACCCGCTCCGGCCATGCGGTCGAGCGGATCGGCTATGGCGAAAGCGGTCCCAAGGGCCGCACCATCGACGGCGAGCTCGTCGCCCGCTCGACCAGCGCCGAGCCGTCGCGCTTTGCCGTCGGCGACCGGGTGTTCCACATCAAGTTCGGCAACGGCAATATCGCCTCGATCGAGGGCAACAAGCTGACGATCGACTTCGACCGCGCCGGGCAGAAGCGGGTTTTGGACGGATTTGTCGAGAAGGCGAAGTTAACCTGAACTGACGGCCCGAGGCATCGACCTACCTGATGTACCCTATTGTTTTAGTATTTGTTCATGTATCATCTTTGCTCAGCGTATCCTTCGTAGAGTAACGATTCGCGGGACTACTTTTCCCGGGGAGAATGGTCATGAGGGCAGCAGTCATCTCATTGACAATGCTTGCTTGCATGTCGATCGCGGGCGCAGCTCTCGCGATTGACCTGCCGCCCACGGCCAAGAAGGCCTCAATCCTCGAATTCAAGGCACTTGCCGATGCAAAGAAAGTGAAGGTCGAAATCTTCGACCTTGGAACGCCGGTCTCAGCAGACCTTGTGTGGAACTGGAAGAAGAAATCCATCACAGGAAAAGCCGACGTGAATGGCAAGACGATCAACGTAAACGCAAGGCTTTCTTTCAAGGGAGAGCAGGCGTGCGCGACCAACAAGGGCGAAAAGCCGACGTGCCATTTCATCTACATCGATGGCAACAAGTTCTACGAAGTTCGCGATGACATGCAGGTCCATGCGGTATCGACCGTCGCACAATAGTCGTCCAATTGGCCGGCCTGACACGTTCACTTTTCAGCCCCACCTCGCGCGGCATCCCGGTCTGTGTCCCGCTTTGGCTGGTCGACGGTCGCCGGCGGTTCGTGAAGTTTCAGTTGGCTGACGATGCGGCCGATCAGGACCGCGATGTAGAGGGTGCCGGCTGCCGCTTCGAACCCGGCGGAGATCTGGGCATGTGGCCGCAACGGCACGATATCGCCGAAGCCGACCGTGGTAAGCGTGCTGAGACTGAAATACAGGAGCGATGTGCTGGGCAGTTCGCCGGCGGGAAGATTGAACGAGCCCGGATACCACACATCGAGCCGGCGATAGAGCTGCATCCACATGACACCGATCAGGAGATAGCCGAAGATCGCACCGATCAGCCCGTCATAGGTCCGCTCATGGTGGACGACGAGCTGCGCAAAGGTCATGACGAGGACGATCAATATGATGACCAGCATCAGTCCGGCGATCGCGCCCGCATACATGGCGTCCGGATCGCCGCCCAGGACATCGAAGACCTCGAGCACGAACGCGAGCGACAGCAGCCCGAAGGTGGCATGCTTGATCCACGGCCGTGCACGCCCCATGTAGATCGCGCCGACGAGAACGATGTTGTAGAGCGTAAAGCTCGCCAGATCGCCGGCGGGAGAATGGGGCCAGTAGGGCTGGAGCAGGAAGCTTCCGATCAGCAGTGCCAGCAGCAGGCTCCAGCGCCAGCGGCCGAGCAGGTGAAAATAGGCGTTGAAGATCGGCATACCCATTCGTCCGCCCTCGCAATCCGGCTCGCTGGCGGCATTCTTGGGCGAAACCCCGCATCAAGGCAAGCGATGCCGGACAGTTCCCCGCATGCCCCGGCTCGGTCGAGCGCTTCAACGTTTCCGGGAGAAGATCGATGCCAATGTGGGCGACTGCTTGGGTTGCCCCTTCATGCTGTCGACGATGACCATATGGGTGATCTCGCCGCGCTTGAACGCCTTGAGAAAGCGCGGGTAGTCCTCGAAAGCGACGCAACCGTGGGAGTCGCCGCGTGTTCTCAAAAGATAGCTGTGGGCCAGAAGCCCGACTCGGCCATGCGGCGCGACGCCGTTCGTCGGAGTCAGGCGCACGGCCTCGACGCCGTGGAACCGTTTTTCGCGCATCGTCACCTTGTAGGTGCCGGGCGGCGTCGGCCCCCTCATCTTGACATGGGCGTAGTCGGGATTGTCGCGCATCTTGCCGATGCCGGAATGAGCCTCGAGGCGCTCCCCGTTCGGCATGTAGACCACGGCGGCGGAAATATCGTAGTAGGCGACGCCCTTGCGGCCGCGTATCGACGGACGGACCTCCTCCTCGACCTCGTCGTCGAGTTCCGGCTTGTCCGGCCTGGCATAGGCGAGCACCTTTTCGGCAGCGCGCCGGGGCTTGCTTGTCGGCGGTTCGGCGTCGACGTCGGTTTCGGCCCTCGCCAAAGCCTTGGGTCGCGCCTCCGGCAGCGGGATGGTGTCGGGCAGGTCATCGGGAAGTTCGGCCGTTTCCTGGTCCTGCAGCACGAGGCTGAAGGGCTGGCCGATCGTCCGCGAGCCAGTGTCGCTGGTCGGCGCCAGCGCGGTCGCCAGTTGTGACTGACCCGTCACCGTGGCGTCGAGTTGCTCGCTTGGCCCGCTTGTGGTCGTGAAGAGCGCCAGTGTCCGCGCCTGCTCGACCTTCTCCTGCAATGCTCTCGTCGATGCGAGCGTGATCCTCTTGTGGTGGGACGCCTTGATCGCCGCGGCGGTGAGCCCCGCCGGCCAGATCTCGTCCGGCGGCGTCGGGCGCAAGCGTCCAAATTTCGGCACATGGACCTCGCGTTGCCCGGGGACGTCGCGAACGATGGGCTTCAACCCCAGCGATGCCTCGGGACGCGCACCCTGTTCGAAGGGCGAGGATGTTGCGATCGTTCCGATCTTGGCGGCAACGGTTATCGCGGAAATCGAAGCCGCAAATCCGGTGAGGACCGCAAGAGCGCCCCATAGGAAGCCGCGCGAACGTCTCGGCCGGACAACGGATTGGTGACCTGGATCGATCTCATTCAACGCTTCAACGGCAATCGTCATGATACTCGTTACCCAAAACTGTTACTCGATCCGGTGCCGTAGGCACGTTCGGTCACCGGGCGATACGCCCCGCCGGGCGCAGGATTTTGCGCGCCCCCGTGCCATGTGGTCTGATCGAGAGAATGCCAAGCTATGGTTAGCAATCCCTTTACAACGCATCAGATCGGGACGGGGGATGACACCTGCGCTCTCGCGGGCCGGCCTCGAAGGCAGGGTTCAGGCAGCATCATGAAGAGGCCTTGAGCCAGCCCAATGCGGCAAAACCAAGGTCAGGAGGGGGGCAGCCGGCAAAAACCGCCGATGCCGCAACGTCAAGGAATAGGCATTTGGTCGAATGCCGCTGCTGTAGGTGCCGTGATCGGTCAGGCGAGCACGGGTTCCCGGCCAAGCCAGTCCGTGGCCCCTTCGTAGGCGGACGCCATGGCCAGCACCCTCTCGTCTGAATGCGGCGCACCGATGATCTGGATCCCGGCCGGCAGGCCTTCGGCGCCGAATCCGGCCGGCACGGCGGCAACCGGCAGGCCCGCCATGGTCGGGCCGATGACCACCTCCATCCACCTATGATAAGTGTCCATCTTGCGGCCGGCGATTTCCTGCGGCCAGTGGAGGTCGACGTCGAAGGGGAATACTTGCGCAGACGGCAGGATCAGGAAGTCGTAGCGCTCGAACAGCCCGGCGACGTGGCGATACCAGTCGCTGCGAACCGCCGAGGCGGCAAAGACCTGCGGACCCGACAGCGCCAGTCCGTTCTCGATCTCCCAGATCATTTCAGGTTTCATCAGGTCGCGCTTTGCCGGATCGGCGTAGTCGGACGCCTGTCCGCCGGCGACCAGGAAATGCCTGAGCGTTCGCCAGCTTTGCCACAGCCGGTCCATGTCGAAGCCGGGTCTTACCTCCTCCACCCGGCAGCCCAGCCCCTCGAAGACGGCAAGCGCCTTTTGGCAGAGATCCAGCACGCCGGACTCGAAGGCGAGATATCCGCCATAGTCGCCCAACCAGCCGATCCTTGCATGCGAGGTCGCCTCGGCATCTACGACCATCGGGCTAGCGCGGCTCGACAGCGGGTCGCGCGGATCAGGCCCGGCCTGCGTGTCGAACAAGGCCGCAACATCCGCGACCGACCTTCCCATCGGCCCGTTGACCGCCAACTGCCCGAGAAACAGCTCGGTATTCAGCGACGGCACGCGACCGAAGGACGGGCGAAAGCCGATGACGTTGTTGAAGGCGGCCGGATTGCGCAGCGATCCCATCATGTCGCTGCCGTCTGCGACCGGCAGCAGCTGTGCGGCTAGCGCCGCCGCCGCACCGCCGCTCGATCCTCCGGCGCTCTTGCCGAGGTTATAGGGATTGCGCGTCGCACCGAAGACGGAGTTGTAGGTGTGCGAACCAAGGCCCATTTCCGGCGCGTTGGTCTTGCCGATGATGATGGCGCCGGCGCCGCGGATACGCTCGACATGGATGTCGTCGAAATCCGGCACGTGGTCGGCGTAGATCAGTGAGCCGTAGGTGCAGGGAATGCCCTTTGCCTCGGAAAGGTCCTTGATGGCGAAGGGAAAGCCGTGCATCCAGCCTCTGGAGCGGCCGCCGGCAAGCTCATCGTCGGCAGCCTCCGCCTCCGCCCGCAATTCGCCGCGCTCCCGCAGGCTGACGATCGCGTTGATCTTCGGATTGATGGCTTCGATGCGGTCGAGGTAAGCGTCCATCACCTCGACGCAGGAGACCGTACCGTCATGGATCGCCTCGGAAAGTGCGACGGCGGAGAGCGTGGTGATGTCGTCCATGGCAGGTCCCGGTCTCTTTTGTGGTCATGACGCACATGTAGCAGGAGTCGTGCGTCGGGCATCGCGATTTTCTGTCTATGCGGCGGAAAACCATGTGATAATGCCACTTACAGATGATCGCTGTCGCGCCTTGCGGCGGCGCCACGGACAAACGAAAGGAATGCCATGAGAGCCCTGTTGCTGGTCGATATCCAGAAAGGCTTCTGCCCGGGCGGCAATCTGCCGGTGGTCGATGGCCATGAGGTCGTTCCCGTCGCCAATCGGCTGATCGACAGCGGTCGCTACGATCTCATCGTCGCCTCGCAGGACTGGCATCCGGAAGACCATGGCAGCTTCGCCTCGCAACATCCCGGCAAGACCGTCTTCGAGATCGGCACGCTCTCCGGCAAGCCGCAGATGCTGTGGCCCGATCACTGCGTCCAGGGGACCGAGGATGCGGCGTTTCACCCGGATCTCAACGTCGATGCGGTCCACCATGTGCAGCAGAAGGGCCAGCACCGCCATGTCGACAGCTATTCCGCCTTCCGCGACAACGACCAGGATGCCCATACCGGCCTTGCCGACGTGCTAAAGGAAAAAGGCGTGACGGAACTGGATGTCTGCGGTCTCGCCACGGATTACTGCGTAAAATTCTCCGCCCTCGATGCGGTGGAAATGCTGCCGGGCGTCACGGTGCGCTTCATCGAAGATGCCAGCCGCGGTATCTCGCCGGAAGGCGTCGCCGCCGCGAAGGAGGAGATGCTCGCGAAAGGCGTCGAGATCACCGACAGCGAAGCAATCGTCGCCGCCGCCTGAAGATTGGTGCGGATCGCGCCTCGTTGACAGAGAGGAGCGCCGGCGCCAATTGCATTTTTGCACCGCACACGCTACTAACGCGCCAAATTTATAAGAACGATCGGCAAAAAGTGGCACGAGGAGCGCCATTTCTGCCGACGAAGTGGAGGATCCGGGATGGAAACGGTGAAAACCATCGCGGAATTGCGCGAGCGGCTGTCACCGCTTCGCAGGCGCGGAAAAACGATCGGTTTTGTCCCGACCATGGGCTACCTGCATGTCGGCCACATGGAACTCGTCGCCCGCGCGCGCGCCGCTAACGACGTGACCGTCACCTCCATTTTCGTCAATCCGCTGCAGTTCGGGGCCAACGAGGACCTGGCAAAATATCCGCGCGACCTCACCCGCGACAGCGCCTTGCTGGAAGCAGCCGGCGTCGACTTCCTCTTCGCCCCCGAGGTCGCCGACATGTATCCACGGCCGATGGAGACCGTCGTTGATGTGCCGAAACTCGGCGGCCAGCTTGAAGGGGCGGTTCGTCCCGGTCACTTCGCAGGCGTTGCTACCGTCGTCACCAAGCTCTTCAACATCGTGCAGCCGGACAGTGCCTATTTCGGCGAAAAGGACTATCAGCAGGTGACGGTCATTCGGCGCATGGTCGAAGACCTCGCCCAGCCAGTGAACGTGGTGGCTGTGCCGACGGTGCGCGAGGCGGACGGGCTCGCCTGCTCCTCCCGCAACGTCTACCTGTCGAAGGAAGAACGGGCCGCAGCCGTTATCGTTCCAGCGACACTGGCCGAGGCCGAACGGCTCCATGCTGCGGGCGTCGATGATGTCGCAACCTTCGAAAACGCGCTCAGGGATTTCATTGCGACAGAGCCGCTGGCGGTGCCGGAGGTCGTGGCGCTGCGCGATCCCGACACGCTGGAGGAAATCCGCAAGATTTCCGGCCACCCGGTGCTGGTGCTGCTCTATATCCGTATCGGCACCACCAAACTTCTCGACAATCGGGTGCTCGGCCGCACCGGTGAAAATCAGTAGAGGCGACGACCCATGAGTGTACCATCCGTCAAGAAGCGGCTTTCCACCGCCAACATCACCGCCCTCAAGGGTGTACGCCCGATCGTGTCGCTGACCGCCTATACCACCCCCGTCGCCCGGCTGCTCGACCCGCATTGCGACCTGCTGCTCGTCGGGGATTCGCTCGGCATGGTGCTCTACGGCATGGACACGACGGTCGGCGTCACCATGGAGATGATGATCGCCCATGGCCAGGCGGTGATGCGCACCGCAAAGAACGCCTGCGTCATCGTCGACCTGCCGTTCGGTGCCTACCAGGAATCGAAGGAACAGGCCTTCCGCAGCGCCGCCCGCATCATGAAGGAGACCGGCTGCGACGGCATCAAGCTCGAAGGCGGCGAGGAAATGGCCGAAACGGTGGCCTTCCTGACGCGCCGCGGCATTCCCGTGTTCGGTCATATCGGGCTCATGCCGCAACTCGTCAATGCGATCGGCGGTTACCGTTCCGTCGGACGCAGCGACACGGAAGCCGACAAGATCCGCAGGGATGCCACCGCCATCGGCGAGGCCGGCGCCTTCGCCATCGTCGTGGAGGGCACGGTCGAGCCGCTGGCGCGCGAGATTACCGCGGCGCTTTCCATCCCGACCATCGGCATCGGCGCCTCCCCCGCCTGCGACGGCCAGATCCTCGTCTCCGACGACATGCTGGGGCTTTTCAACGATTTCAAGCCGCGCTTCGTCAAGCATTTTGCCGAACTCGCCCCGCTCATCTCGCAGGCGGCCGAGGACTATGCAAACGAAGTCAAGGCGCGAACTTTTCCGGGGCCTGAACATACGTTCCAGGTAAAGCGCCAGCCGGTCTGAAGACCGGATAGTTCAGCATTTTCGATCGATCCATCAGTCTTATTCAATTGCGGATGCCTGCCTCTGCGACTAATCCGAAGCGACAAGCGAAGGAGCAGGCAGGACATGAACAGGTCTGATTTCATCGAGGGGATAAGGGGCGGCACGCCGGTCTGCATCTCCGCCGCTCCCTTCGGTGCGCTGTTCGGTGCCGTTGCGGTGGCAAACGGCCAGACGATCTCGGAAGCCGCGCTGATGAGCATGACGATCTTTGCCGGCGCCAGCCAGCTGGTCGGCATCGAGCTCTTCGGCCACAATGTGCAGCCGTGGATCATCGTGCTGTCGATTTTTGCGGTCAACTTCCGCCACATCCTCTATTCGGCGGCGATTGCTCCGCACCTGCACCACTTCTCGATCCTGCAGAAGTGCATGGCATTCTTCCTGTTGACGGACCCGCAGTTCGCCGAGTCGGTGCGACGCGGCGAGAAAGGCAAGGGCGTCAGCTTTGCCTGGTACATGGGCTTCGGGCTGGTGATCTATCTTCCCTGGCAGGTGATGACCGTGCTCGGCGGCATCTTCGGCCGCCTGATCGGCGACCCGAAGGTCATCGGCATCGACGTGCTGCTACCGATCTACTTCATGGCGCTGGTACTCGGCTTCCGCAGCCGGCCGAATTTCCTGCCGGTCGTCGCCGTCAGCGGTGCGGCGTCGGTCATCGCCTATCACACGGTCGGCTCTCCTTGGCATGTCAGCATCGGCGCCGTTGCCGGCATGCTGCTCGCAGCCATACTGCCGACCAAGGGCGAGCCGAAACACCGTAACGCGCAGCAGGGGGTGTGAGCATGGACAGCTTCCTCCATACCGACATGGTGCTGATCATCCTGGCGGGCGCGGTTGCGACCTTCCTCACCCGCATCGGCGGCTACGTGCTGATCACCCAGATGAAGACCATCCCCCCTCGGCTCGAAGCCGCCCTGAACGCGGTGCCGGCGGCGGTGCTGACGACCCTCGTCGCCCCGTCCTTCTTCACCGGCGGCCCCGACGTGCAGGTGGCAATGGCGGTAGCGCTGATCGCCAGCCTGCGCTTTTCCGTCCTGCCGATGCTCGCCATCGGCTGGTGTGCCGTCATGCTGATGCGCTACGCCTTCGGCGGTTGATCCATCTGCGCGGCTGGTTGTTGAGCGCGACCTCAACCTCCCGTCACCCCGGCCTTGAGCCGGGGTCCAGCGCGCTCAAGCCCTTGAGCGCAAAAGACTCTTGCGCCGCAGACGCGCCGTGGCGGGGAGGCTGATGCCTCCCTTTCCAATTCTATTCACCGCTTTCGCTCAAGCACCGTGGCCGAAGGGCTCGGTGGCGCTGGTCAGCCAGGCGCGAACCTCAGGATCCTCGATCAGCGGCATCAGCGCCTCGCGGGTCTTGGCGTGATACTCGTCGATCCACTGCAGTTCTTCGCGCGTGAGCAGTTCCGTGACGATCAGGCGGCGGTCGATGGGGCAGAAGGTCAGTGTCTCGAAGCCGAGCATCGGCATGTCGCCCCCCTCGATCGCTTCCGACTCGCGCACATAGACCAGGTTTTCGATGCGGATGCCGAAGCTGCCCGGGCGATAGTATCCGGGTTCGTTGGACAGGATCATGCCGGGCAGCAGTTCCTGGGTGGCAAGCCGGGCGATGCGCTGCGGTCCCTCGTGCACGGACAGGTAGGAACCGACCCCGTGGCCGGTGCCATGGGCAAAGTCGGCGCCGGCCTTCCAAAGGTTGATGCGGGCGAGCGGATCGAGGTCGCAGCCGCGCGTACCTTTCGGAAAGCGCGCCAGGCTGATGGCGATCATACCCTTCAGCACCAGCGTGAAGAACCGCTTCTGCTCCTGCGGCACGTCGCCGACGGCGACCGTGCGGGTAATGTCCGTCGTGCCGTTGATGTATTGCGCGCCGGAATCGATCAGGAACATCGTGCCCGCCTCGATCGCCCTGTCGGTCGCCGTGGTCACGCGGTAGTGCATGATGGCGGCATGATCGCCGGCGCCGGCGATCGTATCGAAGGAAATATCCTTCAACGGGTTCTGCATACTGGCGCCAACCCGCGCCCGCACCGCCTCGAGCTGTTTCGTCGCCGCGATTTCGGTAACCGTTCCGGGTTCCGACCTGTCCAGCCAGTGGAGGAACTCGACCATCGCCGCACCGTCCTGCAGATGGGCCGCGGCCGAGCCGTTGAGCTCTGCCGCGTTCTTGCAGGCGCGCGGCAGCTTGGCCGGATCGTTGCCCTCGATGACCGTGCCGCCCTCGCGACCGATCAGTTCGACCAGCGCAAACGGCGTCAGGTCGGGATCGACGAGAATGCGCGCGCCAGTCGCGGACAGCGCCTTCAGCCGTTCGGCAAGCTCGATCGGGTCACGCTGTTCGGATAGTTGCGCCAGATAGGCTTCCGCCTCGATCCTTGTCTTGCGCTTGTCAAGAAAGAGCTCGGCCTTGCCGTCGGCATGGACAATGGCGCGGGCCAGGGGATGCGGCGTATGCGGCACGTCGCTGCCGCGGACATTGAAGATCCAGGCGATCGACGAGGGATCGGTGATGAGCGCCGCGGCGAGATCCTTTTCCTTCAGGTCGGAACGGATCTTCTCGAGCTTGTCCCTGGCAAGCTCGCCTGCCTGGGCGAGTTCCTGGATGACGACTTCCCCTAGCGGCTCGGCCGGACGGTCGGTCCACAGGCGGTCGAGCGGGTTGTGGGGCAGGAAGATCAATGCCCCCTGCTTTTCGGCGAGCGCCTTCTCGAGACGCTTCACCTCTGCGCCGGTATGCAGCCAGGGGTCGATGCCGAGCCGAAAGCCCTTCGGCGCGCGGCGGCTGATCCACAGATGCGGCGGCTCGTTGACGAGATCGCCGCCAGTGAACACCGCGCCGTCGACCTGTTCGGCAAGCTGCGTCACATAACGTCCGTCGACGAAGACGATCGCTTCCGTGCCGGTCACCAGCGCCACGCCGGCGGACCCGGTAAATCCGGTCAGCCAGGCAAGCCGCTCGGAAGAGGCCGGGACATATTCACCCTGATATTCATCCGCGCGCGGCACCAGGAAGGCGTCGATGCCGAGCTCCTTGAAGGAGCCACGGAGGGCGGCGGCCCGTTCACGGCCGTGTTGCGGGGTCGAGGTGACGTCGAAGGACTGAAACATGATGAACTTCCAATGATGGTAACGATTTCGCGGCGATGTTAGCGGATATTGCCGCCGCCCGGCGCAAAAAGCACGCGCCTTGGCAGCGATTGCCGGTTTATCCAAAACGCCGTTCAAGAAACCCGGATTGCAACGCTGACACATGCATAAAACGCATGGCACCCATGAGCAATCGCTTCTTTATCCATGAAAATAATCGACTATATCAGGCTCATCGCAAAGGTTCGAACGAACCCGAAGCGAAAGGCTCGCGAAAGCGGCCGAAGACATGAGATCATATTCGCCGATGAGGCGACAATGTCTACGTGTCCTGAACATATGCTGGTCCGGTCACTCCTCCTCCCTCCTCCGGACCACCATTCAGGATGCTAGGCGCCCGCTCGAGCAACTCCTCCCCTGGCTCGCGGGCATGATCAGTCTGGCTGATCAGCAGGCGGTGCCATTGGCACCGCCTTTTGCTTTTCCGGGGCGTGGTTTCCCGAGTTGAACCCGAAACGAAAATACGCCTCCAGCGCCAGCGGGAAGCGCATTGTTCTCGATTGCCGAAGAGCGCTCCCGCTTCCGGCTAGGGCCGATCGAGATGGATCGTCACCCAGCCGTTGCGCCAGATGGTGCGAACGTGGCGGAGATGAGCGCCGTTGTAGGCGGCCAGCACCTTCCAGCGCTGCGCGGCCAAAATCCCCGACAGGATGACGGAACCGCCCGGCGCGAGATGCGCGGCCAGTTGCGGTGCCATCTTCATCAGCGGCCGCGCCAGGATATTGGCGATGATCAGGTCGAACGGGCCATGCTTGCGGAATACCGTCGAGTGGAACCCGGTTGCGGTCTCGAGCATGATACCCTCAGCGACGCCGTTGCGGCGCACGTTGTCCCGCGCTACCCGTGTCGCGATCGGATCGATATCGGTCGCTAGGACCGGCACGGGCTTGAGCTTGCGCACCGCCAGCGCCAGCACGCCGCTACCGGTCCCGAGATCCATGGCATTGCGCACCCGGCGCGAGCGGACGACCTGCTCGATCATTTCAAGGCAGCCGGCGGTGGTGCCGTGATGACCCGTTCCGAAGGCCTGGCCGGCATCGATCTCGATGGCGATATCGTTCGGTTGCACCTTGTCCCGGTCGTGCGAGCCGTGCACCAGGAACCGCCCCGCCCGGACCGGCTTCAGGCCCTCGAGCGACTTGGCGATCCAGTCGATATCGGGGATCACCTCCCTGTGGATAGACAGATGGCCAAAGCCGGACTTGAGCGCGTCCGCCAGGCGGCCGCACACCTCGTGCTCGACGTTCCCCATCAGATAGACGGACGCCTCCCAGATATCCTTCTTCTCGTCGATCTCGGTCGTGGCGATGGCGAGATCGTCCTCCTCGAAGGCAAGCGTCATCAGGTCGAGGATGGCTTCGGCATCTTTCTCGGTGGTCGTCACGTAGAGGCGGATTTCACTCACGGGGGCGGTCTCTTTCATTCGTTCACTCGGCACCGGCAATCCAGGGCGGTGGCGGTGTATCATAGCCGGCCACGCCGCGCAGCAGCCTTGTGCCGATGGGCGGAATTCGCAGCAGCATTGGCACAATGCGATTGCGCAGTCCAATGAGCAGCGGGTTTTTCATGGTGATAAAGGCAGTCAGCCGATAGGTCACCTTCATCACCTGCCGCACCGCCGGCATGCGAAGCGACGAGTATTCCTGCTGCCGCCCCTCGCTCAGGAGATAGGCGAGCCAGCAGGCATCCTCGATGCCGAGGTTCATGCCGCGCGCACCGGCCGGCGAATGGATATGTGCGGCATCACCGGCCAGGAAGACGTTGCCCCGGGACATGCTCTCCACATGGCGGAAATGTACCCGGAACTCGGACCGCCATACCTCCTCCACCACCTTGTCCGGGTGGACGATCCGGGATTCATAGTCGCTCAGGGTGGAGATGTAGCGCAGCGTATCCGGCGTTACCGGCAAATGGCCGAGGATCCCCGGGTTGAAGACCTCGATATCGGCGACGCGGGCGTCGACCGGATGTTCGTAGCGGTAGTCGGCAAGGTAGAAGCAGGTTTCCAGCGCTTCCCCTGGAAAGCCGAATCCGAGCGACTTGCGCACGACCGAATGGGCCCCATCGGCACCGATCAGGAAATCGGGCCGGACGCTTTCGGTAGCGCCATCGGCATGTCGAATGGAGACGACCGGTTCAGTCGGGTCTCCCGCTACCGCCTCGACCCTGGTATTCCACTCAGGCTCGACGTCGTATTCGCGGAGCGCGGCAAGCAGCAGACGCTCCATCAGCCCTTGCGGCATGGCCTGGATTGCCCTGTAAGCCCCGGCAGCGCGGCCTGTGTCGAGTTCGAAGAGCAGCGCCGATCCCGATCGAACGCGAAAATGGGTGATGTGCTGGGCCACGCCGAGAATGCGGTCGGTAACGCCCGATGGGGATAGCAGCGTCAATGTGCGGGCATTGACGCCGAGCGCTCGGCTTTCCTCCATCGGCGCGGGCCCGCTTTCGCTGTCGACGATTCGGGGAGAAAATCCGCGGCGGCAGAGTTCAAGCCCCGCCGTCAACCCGCTTGGGCCTGCACCTGCAATCAGTACGCCGGGCCTTCCCTCTCCCATGCACGGCTATCCCTTGATCAGGTTCTCCAGCTTCTTCACTGCCGTATCCGGGTTTTCGCCGTAGGCGATCGTGCCGGCAAAACGGCCGCCCTTGTCAAGCAGGAACACGGAAGCGGTGTGGTCCATGGTGTAGTCGCCGTCCGGCTGGCTGTCGTCGATGGGAACCTTCTTGGCATAGACGCGGAAACCCTTGATAACGCCAGCCACCTTTTCCGGTGGCCCGGAAATGCCGATGATCCGCTTGGACACGTTCGACACATATTGCTGGAGGATCTCCGGGCTATCGCGCTCGGGATCGACGGTGACGAAATAGCCCTGCAACTTCGTGCCGTCCGGATCGACCTTCTCCATCCATCCGTTGAGTTCGAAAAGCGTCGTCGGGCAGACCTCGGGACAATGGGTGAAGCCGAAGAACAGCGCGGTCGGCTTGCCCTGGAAGGCCTTCTCGGTGATCGGCTGGCCGTCCTGGGCGACCAGTTCGAAGGGCACGCCGAAGGGTCCTTCGGCGATCGTCTGCTTCGACTTCGTAACTTCGAGCGTCAGCCAGCCGAGAATGCCGGCAAGAACGACGACCGCGGCCCAGACGATGATGCGAAATGTCTTCATGAATTGGCTACCCGAACAACTTTCTGTCGCGGCCGATGAAACCGCCCTCAATCATTCGCCTGATACAGGCACGGCGCCGATGGCGCAAATCAACATGCGCGTTATCGGCTACTGCGCGATGATATGTCTCGGACCTGTACGGAATTTACAAGCACCAGGACATGCCGTTCTCGGCAAGGGTCAGGAAGATGGCCGATCCGTTGCTGATCCACCCTGCAAATGCGGCGATCAGCGCCGCGCCCATGCCGGCGCTGGCAGCGTATAAAATGACCCGGGAGGTGCGAAGGCTTTGAGTGGACATGCGCGCACAATACATCATTTGCCTTGACAGCCAAACCCCAGCGGCGGCGCTACCCCGCTTAGCGAAAGATTAATCTCTGTCTGAGACGATCGCCCGGCGCTGGCGGATCGACAAGACCGCGTTGACATGACGTCTGCCGGATCGCCCACCCACCGCCGGATCACGCCAGCGGGCGCGGTGCGCGGTACGAGCGTGGTGCGGCCCCGCATCACATCTCCGGAACGCAGCATCCACCGATCGATTCCCGGGCTTGCCGGAAACGAATGCAGCAGCGCTGCGGCCAGGGCCGATCCCTTGCCTCCAGCCGAAAAACGAGAGTTCTGACCATGACCAACGCAATCAAGCAATCCGGCGCCTATCTCGAAATCGTTTCCTTCCACCTCGGCGATCAGGAATTCTGCATCGACATCATGGCGATCCGCGAAATACGCGGCTGGGCCCCGGTGACGCCGATGCCCCATACGCCGCCCTACGTTCTCGGCCTCATCAACCTGCGCGGCGCTGTGATCCCGGTCATCGACATGGCCTGCCGCCTCGGCATGAAGATGACCGAGCCGTCCGAGCGTTCCGCCATCATCGTTACCGACATCGCCGGCAAGCTCGTCGGGCTGCTGGTCGAGCAAGTATCGGACATGATGACGATCAAGAGCGAGGCGCTCCAGCCGGCGCCGGAAATCATCCCCGAGGCGCAGCGCGCCTTCTGCCGCGGCATCGTCGCGCTGGAGAAGACCATGGTCTGCTTCCTCAACCTCGACACCGTCATCGCCGACGAACTGGCGCAAGCCGCTTGAGCATATACGCAGCGCGGTGCGTCCTTTCAGACGCACAAGGGTCGCTGCAACACATTGAACTGCCTAAATCGGTTCCGATACAAGGAACCACGCAGTAGCCACGCGGCTCTGCCCGAAAAGACAAAACCCCGCACGCCAGCGGCGCTCGGGGTTTTGATCGAAGGCATCGGCGTATGGGGTAGATCCGCCGATACGGAATTGGCAAGACTATCGGTTGCGGACCAGATACGCGGTCCAAGTCTTTACTCCCTCAACTTCACACCACACCTTGACTCAAAAGAGCCTCGAGAGAAAGCGCGGCTGGTCCTCACGTTTGTGTGATTTCGACCGAAATGGCGGCTTTTTTTGGTTCATTCGCGAATCTTCGGTCACGAACGACCGATTTCGTCCGGATCTGCATTAAGGCGACGGCTTGCCGTCCGCCCAGTTCACCGGCTGGCCGTAGAGGGGCACCGTGGAGATCCCCATCTTGGCGGAACCCTGCGTCAGTTCGCGCGTGTGGACCAGGTAAATCAGCGTATCGTTCGCCTTGTCGTAGATGCGGTTGACCGCAAGCGTCTTCCAGATCAGCGACATGCCCTGGCGGAAGACCTCCTCGCCTTCCCGTGACAGATCGATGCTGCCGACCTCGATCGGCCCGGTCTGGCGGCAGGAGATCGAATTGTTGGACGGATCCTCGAACCAGTTGCCCTTCTGCAGCCGGTCGATGATGCTGCGATCGAAATAGGTGACATGGCAGGTCACGCCCTTGACCTTGGGGTCGCTCAGCGCCTCGATGATGATGTCGTTGCCGACCCAGTCGACGCCGACCTTGCCGACGACCTCGGCAGACGCGGTCGTTGCCGAAGCGGCAACGAGCGTCAAGGCGGCAAACATACGAAGACGGGTGGTGACCATGGGCTGCTCCGCTGTGCTGGCGCCGTTCCCGGATCGTTGTCGATCGGAAAAGTCCGTGCGCCGTTTCAAGACGTTACTTGATCTCCGTGAAGCCGTTCGGCGACAGGAACAAGGAAGGCTCAAGATAGGTCGCAGACCCGCCTTTGCAAGACGGCTTCACTTGCGGCAGGTGCAGGGCTCGTAGCCATCCGGCTTCAGGCGACCGATCTTCATTCCGATTTTTGCGGCAATACCTCCGACATGCGCGACGTCGAGGTGGCGCGCCATCTCGATCGAGGCCCTGGCGCACATCACCGCATCCTCCGCCGCATTGTGGTGCGAGAACCGCAGTTGCAGGTGGTCGGCGAGCACGTTGAGCTTGTGCGAGGAGAGGTCCGGCCAGACCTTCTGCGCCATCTTGACGCTGCACAGGTAGCTGAACTCCGGGTAGCCCTGCCGATATCCGTCCAGCGATGCCCGCCAGACGCTCATGTCGAAGGCAGCGTTGTGGGCGATCATCGTCGCGCCGTGAAAGTCGTCGCGGAATTCGTCCATCACCTCGGGAAATTCCGGCGCATCCTCGACATGTTCGGGCCGGATGCCATGGATGGCGATGTTGAAGCTGGAGAAGCGCATCACCTTCGGTCGGATCAGCCGCTCCTCGACGCGCACCACCTCGCCATCCTCGATCCACGCAAGCCCGACCGAGCAGGCGCTGCCGCGCTGCTCGTTGGCGGTTTCGAAATCAACTGCAATCGTCTTCAACCAGCCGCTCTCCGAATCTGTTCGCCCCCAGCAATAGCGAGACTGGAGCCCTCAGGCAAACCTCGCCGCGTGGTTGACTTTACCAGCCGGATATCGAAACTACTGGACCATGATTGGCCCGACGACCATTGCAACGCTCATGCTCGTGACCACGACCCTTGCGGGGTACGCGGGAGCGATGGCGCGTCACTAGCGGTCCAATCACAACCCGGGAACCCTGCCGAGGCGAGCAGGGTTCGGGAACTCTGCCCTCCTCTTTCACCTAAGGAGAGCGTCTTGAAACCTTCAGACAAAGATCCATTCCGGCGTCGGTCACTTGTCGAGGACCTGACGATCCGAGCCATGCGCCCTTCTGACGTCGAAGCCGTGACAGCGCTCGTCAATCTGCCAAACTTTCGATACGGCACCCTCCGGCTGCCGCATCAGACGGTCGAGGAAACGAGGAGGCGTTTGGAACCGGTGCAACCGGGCCATACAAATCTTGTCGCGGTTATTGGCGATGCCATCGTCGGCGATGCCGGCATGACGCGGTTTTGCGGCCGGCGCACCCACGCCGCGGCTCTCGGCATGGGTGTCCACGACAGCTATATCGGCAAAGGAATTGGCAGCGCATTGCTCGGCGAGTTGATCGAGATCGCCGACAACTGGCTCGATTTGAAGCGCCTGGAATTGACGGTTTATGCCGACAACGACGCCGCCATTCGCCTCTATGAGAGGTTCGGATTTGAAAAGGAAGGCCTGCTCAGGGCCTTCGGCTTCCGTGCCGGAAAATATGTGGATGCCTATACGATGGCACGGCTCAAATTCTGACTCAACGGGCCTAGGGGCAAATGCCGGCTGGAAACCTCATCCCCCGACCAGGGCCAGCCACTCGTCCTCGTCCATGGTCTGGATGCCGAGCTCGGCGGCCTTGGCGAGCTTGGAACCGGCACCCGGCCCGGCAACGACGATGTCGGTTTTCTTGGAGACCGAGCCGGCAACCTTGGCGCCGAGGCTCTCGGCCTTCGCCTTCGCCTCGTCGCGGGTCATCTTCTCCAGTGACCCGGTAAAGACGACGGTCTTTCCGGCCACCGGGCTTCCTGTTGACACCGGAAGTTCCGCAGCCTCGGGGGTCACCTCGCCAAGCAGGCGCGTGATCACCTCGATGTTGCGCGGCTCCTTGTAAAACTCGACGATGGCGCGGGCAACAATCTCACCGATGCCCTCGATGGCGTTGAGTTCGTTCCAGGCATCGCCGAACATCGGCGCCGCGTCCTTCATTCCCGTCTCGAAGGCGGCGTAGGTCCCATAGGAACGAGCCAGCAGCTTCGCCGTCGTCTCGCCGACATGCCGGATGCCCAGTGCGTAGATGAAGCGATGGAGCGCGATCGAACGCCGGGCGTCGATCGCATCATAAAGCTTTCGCACGCTGACGCGACCAAATCCTTCTATGTTCTCGAGCTTGGTCAGCGAGGCTTCCTGCCGCCGCTGCAGGGTGAAGATGTCTGGTGCCGTGCGGATCTGCAGGGCCGGATCCTCGCTTTCGAAGAAGAACTCGACCTGCTTCGTCCCGAAGCCTTCGATGTCGTAGGCGTTGCGCGAAACGAAGTGCTTCAGGTGTTCGACGGCCTGCGCCTTGCAGACGAAACCGCCGGTGCAGCGCCTGACCGCATCCACCTTGCCGGTCTTTTCATTGACGTCCCGCACTGCGTGGCTGCCGCAGACCGGGCATTTGGTCGGAAACCGGTACGGCTCCGCTTCCGCCGGACGATGATCCATCACCACGTCGACGATCTGGGGAATGACATCGCCCGCCCGCTGCACGATCACCATGTCGCCGATACGGATGTCGCGCCCCTCGCGGATCGCCTCGCCGCTGTTGCCGATGCCACGAATGTAGTCCTCGTTGTGCAAGGTCGCATTGGTGACGACGACGCCGCCGACGGTGATCGGCTCGAGCCGCGCCACCGGCGTCAACGCGCCGGTGCGGCCAACCTGGATGTCGATGCCGAGCAGCCGTGTCACCGCCTGTTCCGCCGGGAACTTGTGCGCCGTCGCCCAGCGCGGCGAGCGCGAGCGGAAGCCCAGGCGCTCCTGCAGGTCGAGCCGGTCGACCTTGTAGACGACGCCGTCGATGTCATAGTCGAGGTCGGGGCGCTCGATACCGATCTCGCGGTAGTGATCCAGGATCGCCTCGATGGTGTTCAGCCGCTTCATCAGCGGGTTGACCGGAAATCCCCAGTCCTTGAAGACCTGCACCATGCCGTATTGCGTATCGGCCGGCATTTCCGAAATCTCGCCCCAGGCATAAGCGAAGAACTTCAGCTTGCGGCTGGCGGTCACCTTCGCATCGAGCTGGCGCAGCGACCCGGCGGCGGTGTTGCGCGGGTTGACGTAGGTCTGCCGGCCTTCCGCTTCCATCTGCGCGTTGAGCGCCAAAAAGTCCGACTTCGCCATGTAGACTTCGCCGCGCACCTCGACCACCGACGGTGCGCCCTTGGGCAGCACCGCCGGGATCTCCTTGATGGTCAGGATGTTTGCGGTGACGTTCTCGCCGGTCGTGCCGTCGCCGCGGGTCGCCCCCGAGACGAGGCGGCCGTTCTCGTAGCGGATCGACATGGAAAGGCCGTCGATCTTCGGCTCGGCGGTGAACTCGATCGAACCGTCGAGCAACCGTCCGAGGAAGCGGTAGACGGAAGTGACGAAGTCGCGGACGTCCTCGTCGGAAAACGTGTTGTCGAGCGACAGCATCGGGCGGGCGTGGACGATCGGCGCGAAGGTGGCAAGCGGCGTCACGCCGACGCGGCGCGAGGGGCTGTCCTCGCGGATGAGGCCCGGGAAACGCGCCTCGATCGCATCGTTGCGGCGTTTCAGCGCGTCATAGTCGGCGTCCGATATCTCCGGCGAGTCCTTGCCATGATAGAGGGCGTCATGGTGGGCGATCTCGGCGGCCAGGCGCGCAAGCTCGGCCGCGGCCGCCGCTTCTGTCAGCTCTTCGACGGGAATCGTTTCGTTCGACATGCAGATCTCTCCGGGAATCTCGAAGCGTTTTAGACGAATTGGCGGAAATGCAAAACCGGTTGAAAGCGATTGTCACCCCCAACTCTGGTGCTACCCCCAATCGTCGCTTGCAAACCTCCGGCCATCGTCCGAAAAAAGCTGTCCCGGTCGCCCGCCAATTCGATTGAAGGACACGCCCATGCCAGACATGACCGCCACGCTGAGAACCCTCCAACCATATCCCGGGATCTTCGCCTATTACGACGGTCGCATCACAGGAAAGCGGCTCCATTCCGACCAAACCAACTGGCTGGACGACGGCGCTTATTCGCTCGGCATCGCCTCCTATGCCATCGTCGATGGCCGCGAGGCGCTGGTCTACGACACCCACATGTCGCTCAGCCATGCCCGCGCGATCCGCACCCATCTCGAAGGCCTTGGCGTCACCTCCATCCGGGTCGTCCTCAGCCACTGGCATACCGATCACATTGCCGGCAATGAAGTGTTCAGCGACTGCGAGATCATCGCGCTCGGATTGACTGCCGAACTTCTTGCCGCAAACCGAGAGAAACTGGAAAGGCGTGACCCGCCCATCTTTCCCGTGGTGATACCGACCCGTACGTTCGAGAAGAGCCTCGAACTGGCCGTCGGCGGCCGCCGAATCGAACTGCATCACTTCGACATTCACAGCGCAGATGGAAACATCATCTGGCTACCGGACGAAAAGCTTCTCTTGGCCGGCGACACGCTGGAGGATCCGATCACCTACATTTCGGAAGCCGCCCATATCGCAACCCATATCGCCGAACTGGAGCGCATGCGGACCTGGCCGATCAATCGTATCCTGCCGAGCCACGGCGCCGAAGCGCGGATCGCCGCCGGCGGCTACGCGCCGAGCTTGATCGATGCGAACCGCAGTTATCTGCAACGGCTGGCGGATCCAGCCGAACGCGCCAGGGCCGAAACCTTGTCGCTCAAGACGTTTGTCGCCGACGACCTCGCATCAGGCGCAATCGGCTATTTCGAGCCCTACGAGGCAGTTCACCGGAAAAACGTCGCGGCGGTCGATGCCGCAGCCGGAACGGTGTAGCGCCGCGCTCAGTCGGCGGCGGAGAGAAGCCGGGCGGCAGCAGCCCTCGCCTCGTCGGTCACCGATGCGCCAGCCAGCATGCGGGCGATCTCCTCGGTGCGATCCTCGGGAACCATCGTCGCGACGCGGGTGGCGATCTTTTCCGAACCGTCTCCTGTCGGCCCTTTGGATATCAGCAAATGCGTGCCCGCTCGCGCGGCCACCTGCGGCGCATGGGTTACGGAAAGCACCTGTACCCGCGCGGAAAGCCGCTTCAGCCGCTGGCCGATGGCATCCGCGACTGCGCCGCCCACGCCGGTGTCGATTTCGTCAAAGACCAGTGTCGGCGCCGAACCGCGATCCGCAAGCGCGACTTTCAAGGCCAGCAGGAAGCGTGACAACTCACCGCCGGAGGCGACTTTCATGATCGAGCCCGGACGGGTGCCCGGGTTGGTCTGGACGTGGAACTCGACCGTATCGATCCCTTCCGACGTCGCCTCGCCGTCGTCGGTCGTGATCTCCACCATGAACCGCGCCCGCTCCAGCTTGAGCGCCGGCAGTTCGGCCATCACCGCCTCGGACAGCGCCCTGGCGGCATGGTGTCGCTTGTCGGAAAGCTGGCGGGCGGCATGATCGAAAGCGGCCTTCGCAACGCCGAGTTCGACCTCGAGCCGGCCAAGCTTCTCCTCGCCGGCGTCGAGTTCGGCAAGGTCGGCCACCATCCTTTCGGCAAGGGCCGGCAGATCGGTCACCGGCACGGAATACTTGCGGGATGCGGCACGGAGCGCAAACAGGCGCTCTTCCACGCGTTCCAGTTCCCGCGGGTCATATTCCGTTCGGCGCAGCGCCGCCTCGATTTCCATCTGGGCGTTGGACAGCGTATCGAGCGCCGCATCGAGGAGGGCCACGCTGTCTTCAAGCAGGCCGGGCGCCTCGTGGCTCTTGCGCTCGAGACGGCGCACCAGAGAGGCGATGTGCGGCACTGGAGACGCGTTCCCATTCAGGAATTCAGCCGCTTCGGATATGTCGCCGGCGATCCGTTCCGCCTTCATCATGCGCGAGCGATGTTCGGCAAGCTCCTCTTCCTCGCCATCCTGTGGCGAAAGCTTTTCGAGCTCCTCCACCGACGAGCGCAGGTAGTCCGCCTCGCGGGCGGCATTCTCCACCTTCTCGCGATGCTTTTTCAGCGTGCGCTCCGCGTCCTTCCAGCTGCGATAGAGCGCTGAGACCGAGACCGTTTCCTCGGAAAGGCCGGCGAACGCGTCGAGAAGTGTGCGGTGAGCATCGGTATCGACAAGGGCACGGTCGTCGTGCTGACCGTGGATTTCGACCAGAAGCTGGCCCGCCTGGCGCATGAGCTGGACCGAGACCGGCTGGTCGTTGACATAAGCCTTGGTGCGGCCATCGGCCGATTGCACGCGGCGGAAGATGAGATCGCCATCGTCGTCGATGCCGTTGTCCCGGACCAGTCTACGCGCCGCATGTTCGGACGGCACGTCGAATACGGCAGTCACCTGCCCCTTGTCCTCGCCGTGACGCACCAGACCGCCATCGCCACGCCCACCGAGCGCGAGCGACAGGCTGTCGAGGAGAATCGACTTTCCCGCACCCGTTTCGCCGGTCAGGACCGAGAGGCCAGCCTCGAACGTCAGGTCAAGCCGCTCGATCAGGACGATATCGCGGATCGACAGCTGAGCCAGCATTGGGCTTAGGTCCCTGCCCCGAAGAGCTTGCCGGCGCGCGAGATCCACGAGCCACTGTTCTCGCGCGGTTGTACGCCGCCGCTTTGCAGCAACTTGTAGGAGTCGGCATACCACTGGCTGTCAGGATAGTTGTGGCCGAGTACGGCGGCCGCGGTCTGGGCCTCCGGAACGATGCCCATCGCGTAATAGGCCTCGACCAGGCGTGCCAGCGCCTCTTCCACCTGGTTCGTGGTCGGGAACTGCTCGACGACCGTGCGGAAGCGCGAGATGGCGGCCAGATACTCCTTGCGCTCGAGATAGTAGCGGCCGATCTGCATTTCCTTGCCGGCCAGCTGATCGCGGGCAAATCGGATCTTCGCCTGCGCGTCCTCGACATACTCCGAATCCGGGTAGTCGTTGACGACCTTCAGCATCGCCTCGATCGTGCGCGCGGCGGCGCGCTGGTCCTGGGTCACGTCGACGATCTGTTTCGAATAGGACAAGCCGATCAGGTACTGCACGTAGGCGGCATCCGGCGTACGGCCGTACTGGTTCATGTATCGCGTACCGGCGGTGATCGCATCGTCGTACTTGCCCTGGCGATACTTGGTAAAGGTGCTCATGACCAGCGCCTTGCGCGCCCATTCGGAGAAGGGATGCTGGCGGTCGATGGCGTCGAACTTGCGGCCCGCCTCGTTGATGTTGCCGGCACGCAGATTGGCGAGGCCCTGGTTGTAAAGCGTTTCCGGCGGATCGGTCTCGACGCCGAGCTTGGTAATGTCGATGTCCGGGTCGGTCTGGCAGCCTGTCACGAGCGCACCGGTGCCAACCAGAGCCACGGATACGAGCATTATGCGTGCTGCTTTCAACATACCTACAGACCTTGCCTCATTCATCGGACCCGTTTTCCCGGCCACCATGGCCGACCGGGCCCACCTCGCCGGGGGTTTCTAGCCGCAAAAGCTATCGGAGAGCAACGCAATGATGATTCATTAACGCATTTTTGTGGCATAACATCCTGAAAACAACCACGGCTTTCAAAGCCGGGTCAGAGAAAGCAACAGCTTTTCTTTGCCGACTGGCGCCCGCGCCCCAAAGCGAATCAGATTTCACTACAGCCAGACAAGCAAACCGGCCGCTTCACGAGGAAACGACCGGTGATCTTTTCAATGTTATCTTCTTAGGCGGACCAGGGAGCGAAACCCGGAGCGTTGACCGCGATCAGGTCGCGGGCACCGACGCGCTGGCGCGGGATCTGGGTTTCGACGACCTCGTAGGCGGTCGGATCGCTCAACAGTGCCTTCAGGGCGTTGGCGTTCATCTTGTGCCCGCCGCGATAGGAGCGATAGCAGCCGATGAACTGGGCGCCGGCCAGGGCCAGGTCGCCAACCGCATCCAGGGTCTTGTGACGAACGAACTCGTCGCCGCTGTAGCGCAGGCCCTCGACGTTGATGACGGTGTTGTCGTCGGAGATGACCACGGAATTCTCAAGCGAGGAGCCAAGGGCAAAACCGGCCGCCCACAGGCGCTCGACATCGCGCATGAAGCCGAAGGTGCGCGCACGCGACAGCTCGTCCTTGAAGGTCGCGGCGGTCAAGTCGCCCTTCCAGCTCTGGCGCCCGATCAACGGATTGTCGAAATCGATCTCGACCTCGAAGCGTGTGCCGTCATAGGGGCGGAACTCGGACCAGGACGCACCGGCTTCGATACGCACCGGCTTCAGCACCCGGATGTAGCGACGCTTGACGCCAAGGTTCACGATGCCGACCTGTTCGATCGCTTCGATGAACGGCCGCGAACTGCCATCCATGATCGGCATCTCCGCACCGTGCACCTCGACGAGGATATTGTCGATGCCGAGCGAATAGAGAGCCGCCATGACGTGCTCGATCGTCGCGACCGAATGCGCGGGATTCGTGCCGAGGACGGTGCAGAGATCGGTATTGCCGACCTGGGAGGAAACGGCCCGCAATTCGCTCAGGCTACCATCTTCGTGAACGCGCTGGAACACAATGCCGGCTTCGGCGTCAGCAGGATGAAAGGTTATGGAGACCGGAACGCCGGAATGGACGCCTATGCCCGACAAGGTGACGGGGCTAGCAATGGTGGTCTGAAAACCAAGCAATCCGATTGCCATACAAATACTGCCTTCTTGATCTGCGTTGCGCACCGCGAAGGCCTATTCACCTTGCTATGGCGCGTCGAACGCTAACTCGCTCGATAACCCTCTGAAATGACAGACGCCCAACGAATCGTGCTCAAATCTTTCATAGTGCTTTGCGCCTTACATACGTTCGGTTGCACGACAATCCAAATCACTGTTTCTTTCGGATTGTTACGGCCCACAGCACATTGAATTCACAGGCATTTTTGAAACAGGTTGCACCCTGCACAAACACAAGATGCCCGGGCTTTTGAAGGCCCGGGCATCGATTTTCCAAAGTGATTCCGCCTCAGTTCGACTGACGGCGGAGGAACGCCGGAATTTCCAGCTGATCGTCCTCGTTCGTCATCCGAGCCTGCGGCACCTGCCGGCCCTGGTCATCGAGCTGGCCGCGGCGCGGCGCGTAGAGGCTCGCTTCCGGGGAAAGAGCCCGGCGCTGCTGCGAGGCTGCCGTCGGTGCGCCTGCGGTCATGTCGGACGCGACATGTTCTTCCTCGTCACGCCGACCAAGCGAGTTGGTGATCCGGCGAAGCAGGCCCATCGGACCGCGTTCCTCCTGCGCCGGGGTCGGCGTCGCGTGGGTGCGGTGCTCCATCTCCGCCTTCACGACAGGCGGAAAGTCCTCGACCTTCGGCATGCGCACAGGCTCGGACACCTGGCGAATGATGGGCGCTGCCGGCTGCGGCTGTGCCGGAGCATGGACATGCGCCTGCGGCATGGCCGGCGCAGCGTGTTGGACCGGAGCCGGACGGCTGGCTGCCGGCGCTTCGACCGGAGCAACACCGGCGAAAAGACGGCTCTGCGGGCGGAAGGTTTCCTCCTGGACCGGTGCCGGCTGCGGCGCAGCCGCTACCGGACGCGAAACGGCGAATTCGAGTTCCCTTTCCATGTCGGCCTCGGCGGCGCGGATGGTCTGGGCAACCGGATCGACGGTCTTCGGTGCCTGCGCGACATGGGCAGGCTGAGCAGCGGCCGCTGCCGGAGCAGCAGCCGCGGAAGGACGGATAGCGGGCTTTGCGGCCGGGCGGAAGTCGATCGTCTTGCCTTCGGCCTCGGCAACCCGGTCGATGCCCGTGGCGACGACCGACACGCGGATGATGCCTTCGAGCGCTTCGTCGAAGGTTGCGCCGAGGATGATGTTGGCATCCGGATCCACTTCCTCGCGGATGCGCGTTGCCGCTTCGTCGACCTCGAACAGCGTCATGTCGCGACCGCCGGTGATCGAGATCAGCAGGCCCTGCGCACCCTTCATCGAGGTTTCGTCGAGCAGCGGGTTGGCGATCGCAGCTTCGGCGGCCTGCATGGCGCGGCCGGAACCCGAAGCCTCGCCGGTACCCATCATTGCGCGGCCCATCTCGCGCATGACCGAACGGACGTCGGCGAAGTCGAGATTGATCAGGCCTTCCTTGACCATCAGGTCGGTGATGCAGGCGACGCCCGAGTAGAGAACCTGGTCTGCCATGGCAAACGCGTCGGCGAAGGTCGTCTTGTCGTTTGCGATGCGGAAGAGGTTCTGGTTCGGGATGACGATCAGTGTGTCGACCGACTTCTGGAGTTCCTGGATGCCGGATTCGGCCAGGCGCATGCGGCGCTGGCCTTCGAAATGGAACGGCTTGGTGACGACGCCGACCGTCAGGATGCCCTTGTTGCGAGCGGCCTGCGCCACGACCGGGGCTGCACCCGTGCCCGTGCCGCCGCCCATGCCGGCGGTGACGAAGCACATGTGGGTGTTGCTGAGGTGATCGACGATCTCGTCGATGCACTCCTCGGCAGCCGCACGGCCGACTTCCGGCTGCGAACCGGCACCGAGACCCTCGGTGACATTGACGCCGAGCTGGATGATGCGATCAGCCTTGGTCATGGTCAGCGCCTGGGCATCGGTGTTGGCGACGACGAAGTCGACGCCCTGAAGCCCGGCAGTGATCATGTTGTTGACGGCGTTGCCGCCGCCCCCGCCAACGCCGAAGACGGTGATCCGAGGCTTCAGCTCGGTGATATCTGGCTTGTGCAGCTTGATTGTCATGGTACCCGTTCCTTTTCTGTCTGGCCGCATCGCCACGCCGGCCAATTCCCTACAACTCGATTGCCCTCTGGTTCCTTCTCCCCTTCCGCCTCACGCTGGAAGGACCCGGAACCAGACACTCAAAAACTCTCCTTCAGCCACTGCCCGACCCGGGCGAAACGGCTGTTGTTGCCTCCAAGCGACGAAAGCAGGCCGCCCTGCGCCGCATGTGTCTCGTTCTCCGCCACCTGAGGATAGATCATCAGCCCCACGGCGGTCGAAAACGCCGGTCCCTTGGCTGCCGTCGGCAAGCCGGAAACCCCCAACGGACGGCCGATGCGCACGTTGCGGGCGAGGATGCGGCGCGCCGCTTCCGGAAGGCCGGTCAACTGGCTTGCGCCGCCCGTCAGCACCACGCGCTTGCCGACAATCGGACTGAAGCCCGAGCGCTGGATGCGGTCGCGGATGAGTTCGAGCGTCTCTTCGATGCGGGCGCGCACGATGCGCGACACCAGCGCACGCGGCACCTGGGTCGGCTGATCGCGGTCGTCCTCGCCGATCGGCGGTACGGAAATAAGATCCCGGTCGTCCGCGCTGTTCATCAGTGCCGAAGCATGGACCACCTTCAAGCGCTCCGCGTCCTCGATACGGGTGGAAAGACCGCGCGCGAGGTCGGTCGTGACGTGATGCCCGCCGAGACCGACGGCATCGGTGTGAACGAGCTTTCCCTCGGCGAAGACGGAAATCGTGGTCGTGCCGCCGCCCATGTCGATGGCGGCACAGCCGAGTTCGACCTCGTCGTCCACCAGCGCCGCAAGGCCGCTGGCATAAGGCGTCGCGACCATGCCCTCCACCGAGAGGTGGGCGCGGTTGACGCTGAGTTCCAGATTCTTGAGCGCGGCGTTTTCCGCGGTCACCACGTGCATATCCACGCCCAGCACGTCGCCGTACATCGCCAGCGGATCGCGGATACCGCGCTCGCCGTCAAGCGAGAAGCCCGTCGGCAGGGAGTGGAGGATGGCGCGATCCTGGCGCTGCGACTGCTGGCAGGCAGAGGTCAGCACCTTGCGCAGATCCGAAGCCTCGACTTCCTGGCCGCCGAGGTCGATCGTGGCGGTATAGACGTCGCTCGCCAGCCGTCCGGCAGAGACATTGACGATCAGGCTGTCGACGGTCAGGCCGGCCATCCGTTCCGCGGCGTCCACCGCCAGCCGGATGACGCTCTCGACCGCATCGAGATCGGCGATGACGCCGGTCTTGATTCCACGCGAGCGCTGGTGACCGATGCCGATGACATCGATCTTGTGGGTGCGGCCCGGCAGGATCTCGCTTTCCTCGCGCGGGGTCAGGCGCCCGATCATGCAAACCACCTTCGTCGAACCGATGTCGAGCACGGAGACGATATGCGACCGCTTCGACGAGAGCGGCTTCAGGCGAGGCAGGCCGAAATTGGATGATCCGAAAAGGCTCATATTTGCTTGCCTGCCTTCTTGAGTGCCTTGGTCCTCGCGTCGAGCGCGACCTGGCGGCGCGTTGCTGCATCCGGTGTCAGTTGTATGGTGGTCCTGTCGGCGAGCCTAAGGTCGACCGCGGCGATGTCCCGCTGCAGCAGGTCCTGCTCCGCATCGAGACGCGAGAGCATGGCCAGCGCCCGGTCGATACCCGTTTCTGGCAGCTTGACGATGATGCCGTCGTCCAGGTGAATGTCCCAGCGACGCCCGGAAATGCGCACGAACGCCTTGATTCGGCTGCGGATCTCGGGCCACTTGGCAAAGTCCTCGTCGACGGACGCGGCTGCGCTTTCCGCATCGCGACCGACGAAGAGCGGAAGATTGGCGAACTTGTTGTCGCGCAGCGGCGCGATCACGCTGCCGTTCTTCTCGATCAGCGACAGCTCCGAGCCATGCTGCCAGATGCCGAACGCCTTGCGCTCCTTGAGCGTCACGGCGATGGTCTTCGGGTAGACCTTGCGCACCTCTACGTCTTCGACCCAGGGCAGGTGCGACAGCTTTTCGCGTGCCGCATTGATGTCGAGCGCCACCAGCGACGTGGTACCATCAAGCCCGAGGAGTTGGAGAACCTCGATCTCGGAGGTTTCGGAATTGCCGGAAACAGTGACATCCTCGATGGCGAAACCGGCGGCCGAGGTGGTTGCCTGTGCCACCACCTGCGTGTGGCCGCCGAGCGACATTCCGTAGAGCCCGGTCGCAGCATAGAAGGCGACGGCAGAGACAGTACCGACATGAGCCGGAATGTGGATCCGGCCGGTCGCGAGACTGACGAGGAAGCGCACGACGCGGCGCAGCGGACGCGGCAGGACGAAGAGGTCGTCCACATCCGCAACCTGCGCCGCACTCTCGGTGCGAATCTTTGTTGCCCCTCTGCCCTTCAACGCGAACACGAAGCGTCCTCCACCATCCAACGGAGAAATTGACCAAAAGAATATCCGGCATGCGCTGCCATTTCGGGCACCAGCGAAGTCGGAGTCATGCCCGGCTGCGTATTGATCTCGAGCCAGATAACTTCGCCCTCTTCGGAGAACCGGTCATCGAAGCGGAAGTCCGAACGACTGACACCCCGGCACCCGATCGCCCTGTGGGCCTCAAGCGCCAATCCTTGTATTTTTTGGTAAATATTTGGTGAAATTTCCGCAGGAATGACGTGTTTTGAACCGCCGGCGACATACTTCGCGTCGTAGTCGTAAAAGCCGTGCCCCAGGGGAACGATCTCGGTGACGCCAAGCGCGATGTCGCCCATGACGCCGCAGGTCAGTTCACGGCCATAGACGTAACGCTCGACCATGACCCGATCACCATATCGCCACTCCGAGGAGGTGAGGATCTGAGGCGGATGCGACTGATCCTCCTTCACGATGACGACACCGAAGGACGAACCCTCCCGCACCGGCTTTACCACGTAGGGCGGCGCGATCGGATGTTCGGAGCCGATCTCGAAGCGATCCATGATCCGCGCCTCCGCAACCGGAATGCCGGCGGCTTTTGCCACGTGCTTGGCCTGCCCCTTGTCCATGGCGAGCGCCGAAGCAAGCACGCCGGAATGTGTGTAGGGGATCTGCAGATACTCGAGAATGCCCTGGATGGTTCCGTCTTCGCCATAGGGTCCATGCAGCGCATTGAACACCACGTCGGGACGCAGATCCGCGAGCACGGCCGCGACGTTGCGGTCGACGTCTATGCGGGTCACGCGGAAGCCTTCGACTTCCAGGGCGTCGGCGCAAGCAGCCCCGGAAGACAGGCTCACCGGCCGCTCCGAAGAAAACCCGCCCATCAGGACGGCGACATGCCTGCGTTCCATTCGTACCCCCAAACAAGGCGCTTCCTGCACCGTAATGCTTGCGTCGGGCTTGCTCTGACGAATCCGGCCGCAACGCGTGAATCCACTACAACGACAATATGGTTAACGAAGCGTTTACTTTGGTTAACCACACGGCCCTCCCGCGAGAGTTTTTCGCTAGGCGAATCAGTCAACTCTGCGATTCCTCTCAAGGAATCAGAGAGTTGTGTCGAGAGCAAGGATTTTGCTAATGTTTCATATGCAAACAAGGCCCCGCGGGAGCGCTCCAGCGGGGCCAATTCCGGACTCAGTTTCTCACCGGAATCGCGCAAGCCGGGGTAAAGTCTGCACAATCAGGTTTCATGCCATTCGAGCTTCAATCTGCGGTGTCGCCGACAACTTTCCAGACGACGCCGCCTATGGCACCGCCTATGAGTGGAGCGACCCAGAACAGCCACAACTGCTGCAAAGCCCAGCCGCCGACATAGAGGGCCTGGCCGGTCGAGCGCGCCGGATTGACCGACGTATTGGTGACCGGGATCGAGATCAGATGGATGAGCGTCAGCGTCAACCCGATGGCGATCGGCGCAAAACCCGCCGGCACGCGTGAGCTCGTGGCGCCGAGAATGATGAAGATGAAGAATGCCGACAACAGTATCTCGATGACCAGCGCCGACAGCATGGCGTAGCCGCCCGGCGAATGCTCGCCATACCCGTTGGCCGCGAAACTGCCGAGTTCGAACCCCGCCCTTCCGCTGGCCACGATGTATAGCATCGTGGCCGCGACGATTGCACCGGCGACCTGGACGACGACATAAGGGACCAGATGCGAGGCCGGGAACCTGCCCGCCACCGTGAGCCCGAGGGAGACCGCGGGATTGAAGTGGCCGCCGGAAATCCCACCGACCGCATAGCACATGGTCAGGACTGTAAGGCCGAAGGCGAGCGCCACGCCTAGAAAGCCAACGCCCAGATCAGGAAACGCGGCAGAGAGAACCGCGGTGCCACAACCACCGAAAACCAACCAGAATGTACCCAGGAACTCCGCAGACAATTTGTTGAACATGTCGGTCCCTCCAATTTCCAACAATGGAAATACATTAGCAATTTCTTAGAAAACGATTCCGGTCAAGGAACAGCCGGAAATTGTACACAGGGGAGACTTTTGGTTGCGGCGTGGCCCGCCAGGAAATCCTCGGCAACACACTCTGTGCGCAAGTCAGCCCGTTTCTTTGCATTTGTTGCCTTTTCCGGGTTTTCGTTGAAGTTAGATTGCGCTAAGGACCCGTCGAGCCTAACAGCTCATGCCCTCCCAAGGCGAACTTCGAAATCCTGATTGGAATGAAAATGACAGACGCGATACCTTCCGTATCGTCGGCCAATACACTGAGCGGTGCACGGCTCAATTCTCCCGCCCGCGTCCTTATCGCCAGCCTGGTCGGCACGACGATCGAATTCTTCGATTTTTATGTCTATGCGACAGCAGCGGTCCTGGTCTTCCCGGCGCTGTTCTTCCCCAACAGCGACCCGACCACCGCCCTGCTCGCTTCCTTCGCGACCTTCTCGATCGCCTTCTTCGCCCGCCCCCTCGGGGCCGTGGTTTTCGGCCACTTCGGCGACAGGATCGGCCGAAAGACGACGCTGGTCGCAGCCCTGCTGACGATGGGCATTTCTACGGTCGTCATCGGCCTGCTGCCCACCTATGAAACAATCGGCGTGTTCGCGCCGCTGATGCTGGCGCTCTGCCGCTTCGGCCAGGGCTTCGGTCTTGGCGGCGAGTGGGGCGGCGCGGTGTTGCTGGCGACCGAAAACGCGCCAGAAGGCAAGCGCAGCTGGTATGGCATGTTCCCGCAGCTCGGCGCACCGGTCGGGCTGTTCCTGTCCTCCGGCGTCTTCTGGGTGCTGCTGCACTTCATGTCGCAGGAAGCGCTGCTCAGCTGGGGATGGCGTGTGCCGTTCATCGCTTCGATCGCGCTGATCGCAATCGGGCTCTGGGTTCGCCTTTCGATCACCGAGACGCCGGACTTCCAGAAGGCGATCGACAAGCACGAGCGGGTTGCCGTGCCGGTCGCCGAACTGTTCCGCAAGCACAAGCGCAGCATGTTCCTCGGAACCTTCGTGGCACTCGCCACCTTCGTGCTGTTCTACATCGGTTCGGCCTATCTTCTCTCCTACAACGTCAAGGTGCTGAAGATTCCGTTCGTCGACGCGCTCGAGATCCAGTTGCTCGGCTCGGTCGTGTTCGGCATTTTCATCCCGATCGTCGCCAAGGTCGCCGAGCGCTTCGGCCGGCGAGAAGTGCTGATCGTCACGACGGTGCTGATCGGCCTCTTCTCCTTCCTGCTTCCCGGATTGATGACCGGCACCGAAGCCGACATCGTCATCTTTGTCGTTCTGGCGATGGCGTTGATGGGAATGACCTACGGTCTGATCGGCACCGCCCTCGCCGCGCCGTTCCCGACCCAGGTCCGCTACACCGGCTCGTCGATCACCTTCAACCTCGCCGGCATCTTCGGCGCCTCGCTGGCGCCCTATATCGCCACATGGCTGCAGGCCAATTACGGGATGGTCTATGTCGGCTACTATCTAGGGCTCTCCGCCCTGATCACGCTCATCTGCATCCTGCTCTCCGGCAAGGACGAAGTCTGAGCGCATCCCGCAACAAGCGAAAGCCCAAGGCCGCAACGGGAGACACCCGTTGCGGCTTTTTTTGTGCGTGATTTCAGCCGGTGCTTCTGTTTTCGCATACAAATGCGTTAGGGTCATGCCCACAGGCATGGGAGAGGTATCCAGGAAGATGGCGGCAGGCATCGGACGACGACGATTTCTGAAAGGCACTGCCGTGGTCGGCCTGTCGCTCTGCACGCCTGCCATCATCAGGGCGGCGCCCTTCGAAAGGGAAAGCGCCAGCGACGTCACCTTCCTGTTCATCAATGACGTGCATGCCTGCCGGATAGGCGATGGACTGTCTCCCCATTGCGCCGACGAAGGCAAGACGGACACCAACCTTCTGCGTCACGTCCGGGCGCTCAACAGCATCACGAAACAGAATTGGCCGACCGAGATCGACGGGGCTCATACGGGGCTGG
Source organism: Ferirhizobium litorale (assembly GCA_030028905.1). Lineage (GTDB taxonomy): Bacteria > Pseudomonadota > Alphaproteobacteria > Rhizobiales > Rhizobiaceae > Ferirhizobium > Ferirhizobium litorale. Next base: position 56,788 of record JALDYZ010000012.1, read on the forward strand.
CAAGCGCGGGACAACCGGTCGCCAGACCACGTGGCGTCATCGTCTGCGGCGATATCACTGATGATGGCGGCGGCCAGACTGCAGAGCCGCGCGAAGGTCCGCAGCTTCTCCAGTTTTCTCGTCGCTACCAGCAGGGGACCGGGACCGACCGCGTCCACTTCCCTGTCTATGTCGGCCTCGGCAACCACGATCTCGACCAGGATGGACGCCCGCCGAACGTCAACTGGTACCGCGATGAATTGCGCGAATACGTGCGCCTGAACCACAAGCCGAGCGCTTTCTTCCAGCCGATCGTTCCGGTCGACAACTACGACACGCTTTCCGACAACTATTCGTGGAACTGGGGCCACCTGCATCTGATCCAGGCGCAGCGCTTTGCCGGGGACACCACCAAGGGTGCGATCAGCAGCCTGGCCTGGCTGAAGGCGGATCTCGAGACCTACGCCGCGGATGGGCGGCCGGTCGTCATCTTCCAGCACTATGGCTGGGACTATTTTTCACGCGAACGCTGGGACCCTGCCCGGCGCACCTTCGATGATAGCGGCAGCGGCGCACCGCACTGGTGGGGCGACGAGGAGCGGCAGGCATTGCTCGATCTACTGGGCGGCTACAACATTGCCGGCATATTTCATGGCCACGAACACGACAACGCAATGATCTATCGGGTGGACGGCTACGACATCTTCAAGGCGAAGGCGGCATTCATGGGCGGATTCGGCATTGCGCGGTTTCACGGGCAAACGATGGACATCGTCCTCGGCGAGGCGTCAAACGACAGCGGCGGTGTGGTATTCACCGCCGCCTATTCGAAGGAACTGCTGTCGGGGAACTACGCCGTCACGCCGTGAAACGGCCGAACCTCGCGGCCGGGCATGAAGATGCCGAGCCGCTTGATTTCCCATTCGAGCTTGATGCCTGAAGTTTCGAACACACTCTGGCGTACCGTCTCGCCGAGATATTCGAGGTCGTAGCCGGTCGCGTTGCCTGTGTTGATCATGAAGTTGCAGTGCAAAGCGGACATCTGGGCCCCGCCGATCATCAGGCCACGGCAGCCTGCTTCATCGATCAATTCCCAGGCCGAATGGCCCTCAGGGTTCTTGAAGGTGGAACCGCCGGTCTTCTCGCGGATCGGCTGCACCGTCTCGCGATGATTGCGAACAGCGTCCATCTCGGCACGAATCTTGGCGCGATCTTCCGGATAGCCCTGAAATACCGCTTCGGTGAATATGAGATCGGCGGGCGCGGCCGAATGGCGGTAGCTGTAGCCCATGTCCTCCCTGGAGATCACGACCCGGTTGCCCTTGCGGTCGACGGCATGCACCTCGACCAGCCGATCCGCGGTCTCCGCCCCATTGGCGCCGGCGTTCATGCGCAACGCGCCGCCGATGCTGCCCGGAATACCGTAGAAGAAGCTGAAACCGCCGATGCTGTGGTCCATGGCCATTGCCGCAACGTTCTTGTCCGGGCAGATCGCGCCGGCGCGGATACGGTTTTCCCCGTCGAGATCGACAGAGCCGAATCCCTTGGCGGACAACCGAAGCACCACGCCCGGGATGCCGCCGTCGCGGACCAGGAGATTGGAGCCGACGCCGACCACGGTCAGCGGCACGTCTTCGGGCAGGATCTTCAGAAACGCAATCAGATCGTCCGTGTCATGCGGCTGGAACATCAGCTCCGCCAGCCCGCCGGCACGGAACCAGGTGACCCGGTCCATCGGCGCATCCGGCGTCAGGCGGCCACGTATCTCGTTGACGCCGGTTCCCAGCGATTCCAGCAGCTTTTCCCCGTTTACCTGTTTCATTCCGTATTTCCCGCGATGCTTTTCAGTTCTTTTGGTAGATCCGCAGCCCAGTATGTGATGCTGCCAGCCCCCAACAAAACCACAAAGTCGCCCGGCTGCGCAATGCCCGCGATCATCGGCGCGAGAAGTTCCTGCGATGCGAGGTACCGCGCATCGCGGTGCCCGCCGGCCTTGATGCGGGCAACGAGCGTCTCGGAATCGGCGCCGTCGATCGGCTCTTCGCCGGCCGCATAGACGGGCGCGAGGATGATGCTGTCGGCGTCGTTGAAGCACTTGGCGAAGTCCTCGAAGAGGCTCGACAGGCGAGTAAAGCGGTGCGGCTGGTGAACTGCGATGATGCGACCTTTGCAGGCCTCGCGCGCCGCCCTCAGCACGGCCATGATTTCCACCGGATGGTGGCCGTAGTCGTCAAAAACCTGTACGCCGTTCCATTCGCCGGTCAGCGTGAAGCGGCGCTTGACCCCGCCGAAGGAGGCGAGCCCCTTCTGGATGTCCTCGCTGGACATGCCGAGCCGGTTGGCGACAGCAATCGCCGCCGTGGCATTGGCAACATTGTGCCGCCCGGGCATGGGCAGGACAAGATCGGTCAGGGTGATGACCTGGCCGGTGCGGCGGCGGCGGATCTCGACATCAAATACCGACTTCGGCCCGTCGATCCTTACATTCATGAAGCGGACGTCCGCCTGCGGGTTCTCGCCATAGGTGATGACCTTGCGATCCTCGATACGGCTTACAAGAGCCTGTACTTCCGGGTGGTCGAGGCACATCACGCCGAAGCCGTAGAAGGGCACGTTCTCGACGAACTGGCGGAACGCCTCGCGCACCGCGTCGAAGCTGCCATAGTGGTCGAGGTGCTCGGGATCGATGTTGGTGACGACGGCCACGTCGGCCGGAAGCTTGAGGAAGGTGCCGTCGGACTCGTCCGCCTCGACGACCATCCACTCACCCTCGCCCATGCGCGCATTGGTGCCGTAGGCGTTGATGATGCCGCCATTGATCACGGTCGGGTCGAGCCCGCCGGCCTCCAGCAGCGTCGCCACCATCGAGGTCGTGGTGGTCTTGCCGTGGGTGCCGCCAATGGCGATCGCGTTGCGGAAGCGCATCAGTTCGGCCAGCATCTCGGCGCGGCGCACCACCGGCAGCAGCTTTTCGCGCGCGGCGATCAGTTCGGGGTTGTTCTTCCTGATGGCCGTCGACACCACGACGACTTCGGCATCGCCAAGATTTTCCGCCTTGTGGCCGACGAAGACCTCGATGCCCTTGTTGCGCAGCCGCTGCACGTTGGCGCTGTCCGACTGGTCGGATCCCTGGACGCGATGGCCGAGATTGTGGAGCACCTCGGCGATCCCGCTCATGCCGATCCCGCCGATCCCGATGAAATGGACAAGTCCGATGGTCTTCGGCATCTTCATGGATGCGCCCCCTTGAATTCCGCAATTGATGTCTTGCCGGCAATAGCCTCAACCATGTCGGCGAGCAAGCTTGCAGCGTCGGGTTTTCCCGTTTGCCTGGCCTTCTCCGCCATGGTTGCCAGCCTCTGGGGATCGTTCATCAGCTTCTGCAGCAGCGCCGACAGCCGCTCCGGCGTCAATTCCGCCTGGGGGATCACCTTGGCGCCGCCATTGGCCGCGAGCGCGGCAGCATTGGCCGCCTGGTCATGGTCGAGCGCATACGGATAAGGCACGAGGATCGCCGGACGGCCGATGACCGAGATCTCCGAAACGGTGGACGCGCCGGACCGGCAGACCACCAGATGGGCATCGGCGATGCGTTCGGCCATGTCGGTAAAGAACGGCGATATCTGCGCCGGCATGTCGAGTTGCTGGAAGCAGCCGCGCACGGTTTCCTGGTCTTCCGGGCGGGCCTGCTGGGTGAGGGCGAGCCGTCGCCGGTCGGTTTCCTCGAGCAGGCTGACGGCCGTCGGGACGGTCCGCGAGAAATACTGCGCCCCCTGGCTGCCGCCGAAGACGACGAGCCGGAACGGTTCGCCGGGTGCGGAAGGCTGATAGGCCTTCTTCGCCGCCTCGAGCACCGCCGGCCGAACCGGGTTGCCAGTCGTCACCGTCTTTGCGGCATAGGTACCGCCGGTCTCCGGCAGGAAGCCGCCGGCAATCGCCTGCACGCGCGACGCCAGCATCCGGTTGGCGCGTCCCATCACGGCGTTCTGCTCGTGGATCATCGACGGCACGCCCATGCCGGTCGCGGCCAGCAGCGGCGGCACGGTCGGATAGCCGCCGAAACCGACGACGACGGCGGGCTTCAGCCGGGTGATGAGCTTGCGTGCGGCCCGCAGCCCCTTCCACAGGGTCCACGAGGAGCGAAGCACGGCGACCGGGTTTTTCGAACCGATGGTTGCCGATGGCACGACATGAATCTCGTCGGCGGGAAATTTTCCCGCAAACCGCTCGGCCCGGCTGTCGGTGACGAGGTGGACCGCATAGCCGCGACCCTTGAGCGTATGCGCCAGCGCCTCGGCGGGGAACAGGTGGCCGCCGGTTCCGCCGGCGGCGAGCAGGATGATACCTTTGGACATCTTTTTACTCCGCAGGCACGCCATTGCCGACGCGGAACAGGCTGCGGTCCTGCGCACGGTTCTCGGGGCGGTGCCGTGTCAGGGCCAGGATGAAGCCGGCGGTCACGCAGATTGCGACCATCGATGACCCACCATAGGAAATGAGAGGCAGCGTCATGCCTTTTGCCGGCAGCAGTTCGAGGTTGACGCCGATGTTGATCACCGACTGCATGCCGATCTGCAGCACGAGGCCGGCCACGGCGAAGCGGGCAAAATCGTTGCGCTCCTTGTAGGCGTGCGACAGGCCGCGAAGCACGATGAAGGCAAAGATCGATACCAGTACCATGCAGAAGAGAATGCCGAACTCCTCGGCGGCGACCGAAAAGATAAAGTCGGTGTGGCTGTCGGGGATGATGCGCTTGACGGTACCCTCTCCCGGCCCGACGCCGAGCCAGTCGCCGCGCAGGATCGCTTCGCGCGCCGTGTCCACCTGGAAGGTGTCGCCCTCGCCGGTCAGGAACCGATCGATACGGCCGGCGACGTGCGGCAGCACGGTATAGGCGCCGATCAGGCCGAAGGAACCGAGAGCCCCCAGCACCATGATCCACAACCACGGCATGCCGGCCATGAAGAACATCCCGCCCCAGACCACGCTGAGCAGGATCGTCTGGCCGAGGTCGGGCTGGGCGACCAGCAGCGCTGCGACGATGCAGAACAGGATTCCGGCGAAGAGATTGCCGGGGATTTCCGGATGGCGCGCACGCTCGGCAAACAGCCAGGCGCAGACGACGACGAAAGCCGGCTTCATGAATTCGGAAGGCTGGATCGTCATCCCGGCCAGCGTCACCCACCGGCGCGAACCCTTGACCTCTACGCCGAAGAAGAGGGCGAGCAGCATAAAGGTCATCGAGACGCCGAGAAGGACGATAGCCGTGCGCCGGACCTGGCGCGGCGTCAGGAACGAGATGCCGATCATGACGAGGAACGAAGGACCGATGAACAACACGTGCCGCCATACGAAATGGAAGCTGTCGAGACCGATGCGCTCGGCGACCGGCGGCGAAGCTGCAAAGGACAGCATCACGCCGATGCCCATCAGTGCGATGAACGCGGCAAGAAAATACCGGTCGATCGTCCAGAACCAGTCTGCAAATGCTCCGCGCTGTGCCCGGCTTACCATGTCAATTGCCCCTAGTTGCTGGTTCGACAAGCATCGTGACGTCTTCGAGCGCGGCCACGTGACCGACGAAGGCATCGCCTCTCACTTCAAAGTTCTTGTACTGGTCGAAGCTTGCGCAAGCCGGGGACAGCATCACCGCTGCGGGTATGCCATCCTTCGCCGCATCGGCTGCGGCGTGCGCCAGCGCCCGCTCGAGCGTCCCGGAGATTTCATAAGGCACCGCCTCGCCGAGCGTCGCTGCGAAGGCTGGCGCGGCCTCGCCGATCAGATAGGCCTTGGCGATGCGCGAGAACAATGGCGCGAGGGTGGTGATGCCCCCCTCCTTCGGCAGCCCGCCGGCAATCCAGTAGATCCGGTCGTAGCTCGACAAGGCCGGAGCCGCCGCTTCGGCATTGGTCGCCTTGCTGTCATTGACGAAGACGACCTGGCCTCGACGCCCGACCGGCTGCATGCGGTGCTTGAGGCCCGGGAAGGACTTCAAGCCGGCACGGATCTCATCGGGTGACATGCCAACCGCCAGGCAGGCACCGATCGCGGCGGCGGCGTTTTGGGCGTTGTGGCTGCCGCGGAGCGTCTGGATGCCGTCGAGATCGACGAAGGGCGCGCTCTTGCCGCCCTGCGCCTCGACGATGCGGCTGTCTTCGGCATAGAGACCGTCGGCCAGCACATTGCGCTTGGAAATGCGCACGACCTTGACGCCGGCACGCTGGATTCGATCAGCGATCAGCGTGCAGAAGCTGTCGTCAACACCGACGATGGCGGTCTTGCTGCCGGCAACCAGCCGCTCCTTGATATCGGCGTAATGCTGCATCGTACCGTGCCGGTCGAGGTGATCCGGCGTCAGGTTGAGGAGCACCCCGGCGGAAGGATCGAGCGTGGGCGCAAGGTCGATCTGGTAGGATGAGCATTCGACCACGTAGAACCGCGCGGCCTTCGGCGGATCGAGGGTCAGCACGGCCGTGCCGATGTTGCCGCCGAGTTGTGTGTCGCGACCACTCGACTTCAGGATATGGGCGATCAACGCCGTCGTCGTCGACTTGCCGTTGGTGCCAGTGATCGCGATGAACGGGCAATCCGGGGCGTGGGCGCGGCGCTCGCGCACGAAGAGTTCGACGTCGCCGATCACCTCGACGCCAGCGGCGTGGGCCAGATCGACGGTCCAATGCGGCTTGGGATGGGTGAGCGGCACACCCGGCGACAGCACGAACGCCGCCAATCCCTTCCAGTCCAAGCTGCGCAGGTCCGCGGTCGCGATGCCTTCCGCCGCAGCTTTCGCCACGCTGTCTGGATTGTCGTCCCAGGCAAGCACCTCGGCACCGCCCGCAAGAAGCGCCCTGACGGTGGCAAGCCCCGAGCCGCCGAGACCGAAGAGAGCGACCTTCCTGCCCTTGAAGCTGGTGACGGGAATCATCGCCGCCTCACCGCAGCTTGAGCGTGGAGAGGCCGAGCAGTGCCAGTCCGACGGCGACGATCCAGAAGCGGATCACCACCTGGCTCTCGGTCCAGCCCTTTTTCTCGAAGTGGTGATGGATCGGCGCCATCAGGAACACGCGCTTGCCGGTCATCTTGAAGAAGCCGACCTGGATGATCACGGAGAGCGTTTCGATGACGAAGAGGCCGCCGATGATGATCATGACGATCTCATGCTTGGTGGCGACGGCAACCGAACCGATCAGCCCGCCAAGCGCCAGCGAGCCCGTGTCGCCCATGAAGATTGCCGCGGGCGGCGCATTGAACCACAGGAAGCCCAGTCCGGCCCCGATCACCGCTCCGAGGATGACGGCGAGTTCGCCGGTGCCGGGAACGAAGTTGATCTGCAGGTAGTTCGAGAACACGGCGTTCCCGGCCAGATAGGCAATGACGCCGAAGGACGCCGAGGCGATCATGACCGGCACGATCGCCAGTCCGTCGAGCCCGTCCGTCAGGTTGACCGCATTGCCGGCGCCGACGATGACGAACCCACCGAACAGCACGAAGAAGATGCCGAGATTGATGGTAAAGTCCTTCAGGAACGGAAAGGCGACCGAGGAACCGAAGGCCGGCCCCTGGGGACTGGAGGCAAGCGCCGTGAGCATCATGAAGTAAACGGCGATCGCGGCGATCAGGAACTCGATGCCGAGGCGCGCCTTGCCGGAAAAGCCCTTGTCGCTCTGCTTGGTGACCTTGAGGTAGTCGTCATAGAACCCTATGGCTCCGAAGCCGAGGGTGACGAGCAGCGTCGCGACCACGTAGACATTGGAGAGATCCGCCCACAGCAGCGACGAAACGATGATGCCGGCGAGGATCATCAAGCCGCCCATCGTCGGCGTACCGGCCTTCTTGAAATGCGTCTGGGGACCGTCGGCACGGATCGGCTGCCCCTTGCCCTGGCGCACGCGCAACGAGGCGATCATGGCTGGGCCGAACAGAAACACGATCAGCGCGGATGTGAAGAGCGCGGCCCCAGTGCGGAAGGTGATATACCTGAACAAATTGAAGAATTGAAACTTGTCCGCAAGTTCCACGAGCCAGATCAGCATATGCGCCCTTTCCAGAAGGCCAGTTGGTTTTTTAGCGGTCCGTGTCGGAAAATGCCGGGTACTTGTCAAGCAACGCGGCGACGATCTTGCCAAATCCGGTTCCGAGCGACGACTTGACCACAAGAACATCTCCCGGATGGATCGCGCCGAGGGCAAAACGGGCAAGTTCCTCCGTCGCCGCGCAATACACCGTTTCCACGTTCTCGGGCAACGCAGCCTTCAGCGCCTGCATCTCGGGACCGGCGAGCCAGACATGCTCGATTCCGGCCGCGAGAATGGGATCGGCCAGTTCCGCATGCACCTTCTCGGCGTGCTCGCCCATTTCCAGCATGTCGCCCAGAACCGCGATGCGTCTGCCCTCGCCCTCGGGCGTCGCGGCCGCCAGCACGGAGATCGCTGCCCGCATCGAGGCCGGGTTGGCGTTGTAGCTGTCGTCAATGAGCGTGAACGCTCCGCCCGGTAGCGCCAGGCGATGGCGCTGCCCCCGCCCCTTGACCGCTTTCAGGTCCTGGAGCGCGGCAATGGCCAGGTTGAGATCCGCCCCAACGATGGATGCAACACAAAGCGCCGCAAGCGCATTCTCGGCGATGTGGCGGCCGGGAACCCCGATCGCCAGTTCCGCCGGCTCGCCGTCCAGCGACACCCAGGCCGTCGACGATTCCGCCTGTCCGACGAATTCGGCCAACTGGAAGTCGGCTGCCTCGTGCTGGCCGAAGGAGTGGATGTGCGGCACATGGGCAGCGCGGGCGGCCTTCTCGAGGAATTCATACTGCTCGTTGTCGCGATTGAGAATCGCATGGCCGTCGGGTGTGACGCCATCGAAGATTTCGGCCTTGGCGGCGGCAATCTCCTCGATACTGTTGAAATTGCCCATATGGGCCCCGGCGATGTTGGTGATGATCGCCACATGCGGCCGCACAAGCTGGACCAGCGGCCGTATTTCGCCTGGATGGTTCATGCCGATCTCGAAGATACCGAAGTCGGTCTCGCGCGGCATGCGCGCGAGCGTCACCGGCACGCCCCAGTGATTGTTGAACGAGGCGACCGAGGCATGCAAGCTGCCGGACGGCGACAGGACCGCTCGCAGCATCTCCTTGGTGGTCGTCTTGCCGACCGAACCAGTAACGGCGACGATCTTTGCGCCGCTGCGGGCGCGGGCGGCCGAGCCGAGGCGTCGCAGCGCCGCCAACACATCCTCGACCACGATCATCGGCACCGTCAGGCGCCCGAGCGCCGGAAGCTTGGCCTCGGCCACGACGAGCAGCGCCGCACCGTTGGCCATGGCGTAGCTCGCATAGTCATGACCGTCGACCCGGTCGCCCTTGATGGCGAAGAATGCCTCGCCGGGCGCTACCGAGCGGCTGTCGATCGATATCCCCGTCACGCCCTCGGGGAGCGTGCCGACCGGCCGCCCCGCCATCGCGGCGATCATTTCCTCCGTGGTCCACAGCCAGGTCAAGCCTTGAACTCCTCGATTGCCTTGCGCACTTCCTCGTGGTCGGAGAACGGCAAGGTAACGCTTCCGACGGTCTGCCCTTCCTCATGTCCCTTGCCCGCGACGATCAGCGTGTCGCCAGTCTGCAGCATGGCGACGGCCTGGCGGATCGCATGTGCACGGTCGCCAATTTCAGTCGCGCCGGGCGCCGCGGCCATGATTTCGGCTCGTATGGTCTCCGGCACTTCGCTGCGCGGATTGTCATCGGTGACGATGACGACATCGGCCAGACGGGTTGCAATCTCGCCCATGATGGGCCGCTTGCCCTTGTCGCGGTCGCCGCCGCAGCCGAAGACCACGATGACGCGGCCCGTCGTGAACGGGCGCACCGAAGTCAGCACGTTTTCCAGCGCATCGGGCTTGTGAGCGTAGTCGACATAGGCGAGAGCGCCATTGGCTGCATGCCCCACCAGTTCCAGCCTTCCGGACGCACCCTGCAGCTTCTCGAGCGCCGCCATGGCGGTTGCCGCCGGAACGCCGGTCGAGATCGCAAGGCCTGCCGCCACCAGAGCGTTCGCCACCTGGAAATCCCCGGCGAGCGGGATTTCGACTTCGAAAATGTCGTCGCCATGGTGGATTTCGGCCACCTGCTTGTGGCGGAAATGTTCCACGCGCTTCAGGGAGAGGAAATCGCCCTTGCGGCCAACCGTGCGAACATCCTGCCCGGCCTCACGGGCAACACGGATCGCCCGTTCCGACCAGGCATCGTCTGCAAAGACGACCGCGGGCGATCCCTTCGGCAGGAGCCTGTCGAAAAGACGCATCTTGGCGTCCATGTACGCCTCGACCGTCGGATGGTAGTCCATGTGGTCGCGCCCGAGATTGGTGAAGGCGGCCGCGGCCAGTTGAACGCCGTCGAGACGGTACTGGTCGAGGCCGTGGCTGGACGCCTCCATCGCGGCATGCGTGACGCCCTCGTTTGCAAGGTCGGCAAGCAGCGCATGCAGCGATACCGGATCGGGCGTGGTCAGAGAGCCGTATTCGTTGCGCGTCGGAGATACCACGCCGGTGGTGCCGATCATTGCAGCCGAATGGCCGGCATGCATCCAGATCTGGCGGGTGAACGAAGCAACCGAGGTCTTGCCGGCGGTTCCCGTCACCGCAACCATGGTGTGCGGCTGCAAACCGAAAAAGCGCGCGGCCGCCGTGGCCAGGAACCGGCGCGGCTCGGACACCGTCAGCACAGGCACAGATCCGGCATCGATCGCGTGGTCGGCGACGATTGCAACGGCACCGCGGGAAATTGCGTCGTCGACGAAGCGCGCGCCGTCCGCCCTCGTGCCCGCCAGCGCGATGAACACCATGCCCGGCACGATTTGGCGGCTGTCGGCCGACAGGCCGGAAATCTCGATCTCGCCGAGCGCGCCATTCAGTTGTACGTCAAGTTCCGGAAAGTCCCCTCCGGGCAGATCTCGAAGTTTCATCAGCACTACTTTTCCATGTCGTGGCCCCGCCGCCCCGTGCGAATCGGCCACATCGATTCTTTCATGCCTAATAAGACATCAGCAAGGCAGATCCATCTGCCCCGAACTTCGGCTTAACCCCAAGAATTGCAGCACTGCGACGGATGATTTCGCCGACCATGGGAGCGGCGTTGGAGCCGGAGGTGCGACCACCGCCCTCGCCCGTCTTCGGTGCATCGATGAAGGTCAGGACCACATATTGCGGATTGTCGATGGGAAACGCCGACAGGAAGGCGTTGAAGTTCAACGAGTTGGAGTAGCGACCGTTGACGACCTTGTTGGCCGTTCCGGTCTTGCCGCCGACATCGAACCCGGGAACCAGCGATCGCTTGCCCGAACCGTGGGTGGCATTCCACCCGAGCAGGTAACGGATGTCGTTCACCGTGCTCTGCTTTACCACCGTCGTTGCAATTTCGTTGGCCTGTTCACGGGTTCGCGGCAGGAAGGTCGGCGGGATGTAATGGCCGCCGTTGACGAGCGCCGCGCCGGCAACAGCCGTCTGCAGGGGCGTCGTCGAAACGCCGTGGCCGTATGAGATGGTGATTGAGTTGATCTTCTTCCATTCGTGCGGCTGCGAGGGTGTCTTCACCTCCGGCAGTTCGGTCTGCATCCTCGTCAGGAGACCGAGCCTGGTCAGGAACTCCTTGTGACCCTCGATGCCGACGATGTCGGCCATCTTCGCCGTGCCGATGTTCGAGGAGTACTGGAAGATTTCCGGCACGGTCAGGATACGATGCTTGCCGTGAAAATCCTTGATGGTGAAACCGCCGATCCGGATCGGGTAGCGCGCGTCGAAGCTGTCCTTCAGCGTCACCTTCCCGGAGTCGAGCGCCATCGCGGTGGTGAAGGTCTTGAAGGTCGAACCCATCTCGAACGTGCCGTTCGACATGCGGTTGAGCCAGCCTTCTTCGGCACCCTCGGCCGGCGTGTTGGGGTCGTAGTCCGGCATCGAAGCCATGGCCAGCACTTCGCCGGTATTGGCGTCGAGCACGACTGCGCCGGCGCCGATCGCCTCGTACTTTTTGATGCCCTCGGCCAGCACTTCGCGAACGATGCTCTGGACGCGCAGGTCGATCGAAAGCCTGACCGGCTCGAGGTTCTGGTCGCTGGTCATGCCGACGGCGGCAAGATCTGCAAGGCCCTGGTTGTCGATGTAGCGTTCCATGCCCGCGATGCCGCGGTTGTCGACGTTGACGTGCCCGACGATGTGGGAGGCCGTCGGCCCGCCGGGATAGAAGCGACGCTTCTCCGGGCGGAAGCCGATGCCCGGGATGCCGAGCGCCAGAATCTGGCTCTGCTGCTTCGGCGTCAGTTGCCTGCGCAGCCACTGGAAGCGCGAACTGGAAGAGAGCTTCTTGTAGGTACCCCTGACGTCGAGATCGGGCAGCACGGTCGCCAGCGCCTCCACCGCCTCGTCGGCATCGACGATCTTGTGGGGCTCGGCATAGAGAGAAACGGTGCGGATATCGGTGGCGAGGATCTCGCCGTTGCGGTCGAGGATGTCCGGCCGCGACGCCATCAACCGATCGGCGGGCATAATGCTCGACACGGTTTCCGGACTATCGAAGCCATACTGCACGAGACGACCGCCGATGATCGCGTAGATCACCGTAAAGCCGGTGATCACCAGCGCCAGTCGATTGCGCGCCTGCCTGCCGCGCTGCTTCATCGCACCCTGGAAGTTGCCATCGCCGAAGGCGGCGGACGGGCGATTGTAGCCTCCGGCCGAGAAGTGGGCCCTGCTTTTCAGTACCATGATGCGGGAGAGAAAAGACATTAGCGCTTCACCGATCCGGTTGAAATGTTGTCTGCCTTGATGGCTTCGGCAACGGCATCCCCGCCGCTCTTGCCTTCCGCCACTTCCTTGATCGGCAGCTCGGAGCGGCGCATCGGCAATTCCACCGGCAGTGCCAGCTGGGTCGATTCGGTCGGCACGAGCTGCATTTCCTCGGCGTAGAAATTGATCAGCCGGTGAAGCCGCATCGGTTGCGTCAGGAGGGCCCAGTCGGCTTTCAGCAGCTCGATCGTATCTTCCTCGAGCTTGATTTCCTTTTCGAGGCGATGAACCTCCTCGATCTTCTGGTCGGTGTGGTGCTTGATGCTGTAGGTGGTCGCGGCAGCGGCGACCATGATGAGGATCAGCACGACGTCAAGGGTCTTGAGCATCTGGTCAGCCTCCCAGCTTCGCGAGATCGGCAAGGTTAGGCAGGTCGAAGATCGAAAGGTCCGCTGCCTCGGCCGGCGCATTGGTCCGCCGCCCCGCGCGGAGCTTGGCAGAGCGCGCCCGCGGATTGGCATCCGCTTCGGCCTCGCTTGCCGCCACCATCGATTTGCCGACCGCTTCGAAGGTTGCCGCCCGCTCGTGAACCAGCGGCATGTGACGCGAACCGGCCGCCTTGCCCGAACGGTCGGAAAGGAACTTCTTCACGATCCGGTCTTCCAGCGAATGGAAGGTGACCACCACCAGCCGCCCGCCGGGCTTCAGCGCCCGCTCGGCGGCAAACAGTGCCTCGGCGAGCTCGACGAGCTCCTCGTTCACGAAGACCCGCAACGCCTGGAAGACCCGGGTTGCCGGATGGATCTTGTCCTTGGCCTTTCGTGGAGTGACGATCTCGATCAACCCGGCAAGGTCGCGTGTCGTGCGGAACGGCTCTTCCGCCCGTCGCTTCTCGATGGCGCGGGCGATGCGGCTAGCCTGTTTCTCTTCGCCGAGGAAGGAAAAGATGCGGATGAGATCGGAAACCTTGGCGCGATTGACGACATCGGCCGCCGACACGCCCGAACCGGACATGCGCATGTCGAGGGGGCCGTTCTTCTGGAAGGAAAAGCCGCGCTCCGCCTCGTCGATCTGCATCGACGACACCCCGATGTCGAGCACGACGCCGTCCAGGCCCTCGTCTGGCGCATGTTCGGCAAGGCGCGAAAACTCGGACTGAACGAGAGTCAGCTTGCCGGCGCTTGCCGCAACAAGGTCCTGCCCGCCGGCAATTGCGGTCGGGTCGCGATCGAGCGCGATAACGCTGGCGCCGCCGGCAAGGATGGCCGAGGTGTAACCGCCGGCACCGAAAGTACCGTCGAGAATGATCTTTCCCGGAGCCGGCTCCAGCACCGCGACAACCTCTGCAAGAAGAACCGGAATGTGGCGAACCGGTCCGCCATCGGCTTCAGTATTCCCTCCGCCTGGATTCGCCACCATTCCGTTTCCCCATCCTATCCGGAACGCATGCCTCGCCGCCTGTGTTCCTCTCTCGCCGCCGCCTGCGCTTCCTGAAAGGCCTGCGGCTGCCACAACTGAAAATGATCCGCTCGCCCGACGAATGTTACCTCCGCGGTGATGCCGGTGAAATCCCGGATGAAATCCGAGACCATCAGACGCCCCTCCGCATCGAGCTTCACGAAGACGCCGCCGCCATGGATGAGGAGCGACATCTGGTTCGCCTGCAGCGAAAAGGGATCTTCCGCCGCGATCTGCCGCTCGAAACGGTCGAGCAGCTCCGGGCCACCGATACTGATGGCCGGAAACACGAAATCCTGGATACAGTAAAGCTCCTGAATGCCTCCCTGGGCCAGCGCCGAACGGAATGCCGCCGGCACGGAGACCCGCCCCTTGGCATCGATCCTGCTGGTCACATTGGAAAGGAAGCGGCTCATTACGCTCTACGACCGTATCCCGGGAAACGGGGCGCCTCATACGCCCCGAAACAAACTCATCAACACACACAACCCCGCACGCCACAGAAACACGGAGTCTCCTGGCTACCCCTTGCGGAAGCCATTTTCCATTATGCGATGAACGGGCGGCAAATCGCCCTTGAGTAGTGTGTATTTGGGATACCATGGGACAATTTGGGCGTCAATGGGAAAGGGGTGCTTTCAGGTGCTCGCAGTACCAAATCTTTGTAAGTTGTTAAGTTTAACGAATGGTTATGGCGGCAACTGCGCACCGGTGCGACGCGGCACGCGAACCCCAATTCCCAGGAATAGGCAAACCACTGAAATCAGGAGGTTTTGTGAAGGGGACAATGGCGAAGGATCGCCACTCACCACGAGCGGGGCGACAGGAAAAAAATTGCCAGTTGGCCTGTAAGCCGGGTTCTGTATGGCCCCGGTGCGAGCACCGGAACGCGGCAGCCATTCATCTGGGACGACGCTTGCACGCCGCCTCACGCAACCCACCCGGATGACCGGCCCGGAAACGGGCTGGAACGCTTGCGCGCTCCATGTCATCCCTATTCGGTTTTGCTCCCGGTGGGGTTTGCCGTGCCGTCCCTGTTGCCAGGCACGCGGTGGGCTCTTACCCCACCCTTTCACCCTTACCCCGCCAGCTTTTGCGTCGCGCTGTTCGACGCAAAAGCAGGCGGGGCGGTTTGCTTTCTGTGGCACTTTCCCTGGGGTCGCCCCCGCCGGACGTTATCCGGCACCGTGTTTCCGTGGAGCCCGGACTTTCCTCACCCTACCGCCTTTCGGCATTGGTAAAGCGCGGCTGCCCGGCCAACTGGCAGGACGGTCATTACCGGAGACAATAGAGGAATGCCACAGAAATATCCGGTCAACCGCACACAACAGGAGGACTAGAGGAAAAGTGGAGCAAAATCCGTCTCGTAGGTCGTATCCTTGATTCCGCCTGCGAGCAGCAATTCCGCACCGAGCCGACCGATCTCGTCGGAGCTCTTGGCCGCGGCCCCGCACCCGCCGGTCATCACCGCAATACGTGGCGACGCCGTGTAGCCGATCGCCGGATAGCCGGTGGGCGTAAAGGTCGTCACGCAAGGGGCCGTCGTGATTGACCGTGCGTCGAGACCTGGCACAAGCTCACCCATGATGCGGACCAGATGATCGCGGGCGCTCTCGCGCCCGAAGCCGCGAAACCAGGCTCGGATTTCGGCATCGCTGCGCAACCGTAGGTCATCCGGATCGCCACCGATCTTCGCATAGATGCGTCCATCCGGATACCGGATCGGCGGCAACAGGTAGATGCTGTCGCGCTCGTTCTCTGGCTTTGTGATCAGCGACGGCATGCCGCCAAGCCGCCGCGCTTGCTCTTCTTCGACTTCGAAGAACACGACGGTGCGCGCATAAACCTTCAGGTCAACAGGCCACGGCAAGAGACTCTCCCGAATGGAAAATCCGCCGGCGGCAAGCAGAACCTTGTCGGCGGCAACAGTCTTGCCGGAAGCGGTGGAGACGACCGCTCGCCCTCCCTCGTCGCGGATCGATGTCGCAACGTCGCGGATCAACGCAGCGCCGGCGCGCTCGGCAAGCAGCGACTGCGCCCGCACCAGGCGGCGCGGGCTTATATGCCCGGCCCCGTGTGGTTCGTAGATGCCCTCGCTGCCAGCGGGAAATTCATAAAAGGGGAAGCGGTTCTTCAGGCCGATGTCGTCGAACAGGTCGATTGCGACACCAAGACCGGTGGCCGCATCGGCGACGCTCTCCACGTAGTGGTCTGCGCCGCCTCTTTTCGGGCCGACGACAAGGCAACCCGCCTCGGTGTAGAACTCGATCCCGCTTTCGCGCGCAATTTCGCTGTATCGCGCAATTGAACGGTTGGCGAGCCGCGCCCAGACCGGATCGGGATCGATCGTCCTGGTGATGCGACCTTCGTCGTAGTGGCTGGCGAACACGCCGTCGTGGCTCGCCCGGTCTGTTGGCTCGTCCGGCCCGATCACCGCGACGCCATCGCTTTGCATCGCCAGATGCCGCGCCGCGGCAGCGCCCGTCAGACCGCGTCCGACGACCAGGTACTTGAAGCTTGTGGTCACGTCCCTGCCCCCGAAGATCCGCGTCGACAAATCGACTGCATCACTTTTCACCGCATCCGGAGCGGGGCCGTCAACTGAAAACCGATCGGGATATCCCTTTGCGGAGCAGTCGGAGCCCTCAATATTTCGAGGGCCCAAGGACCTCCGGCGCAACTTTGCGTGACGCCATGGAACAAGACCGGCCTGCCCGCGTTATTCGATCAGCAACTTCACCTTGCCGCAGTAGTTGGCGGAAACCGGGTTCATGCGCTTGGCGGCATGGCCGGCATTGTATTTGAGGATGGTGCCGCAGGTTTCGCCGCCACCGAGTTCATGGGCTTCGGCAAGATACTTCATGCCGTACTTGATGTTGGTTTCCGGGTCATAGAGACCTTTGGCCGAGCCGGAATAGCCCATCATGCGGGCCGTCGCCGGCTTGATCTGCATCAGGCCGATTTCGCCGGCGCTGCCGCGGGCCTTGGGATTGAAGTTGCTCTCGATGCGAACCACGGCGTGGGCGAGTTCGACGGGAACCCCGTATTCCTTGGCATATTGGGAAATCAGACCGGAATAAGGACTGTTGGAGAAGGAAGGTACCGCGTAGCCAGTGCTACGCACTGTCGATTTGAGAGGAACGGTTTCGGTGCGACGATCAATGACACCGGCAGATGCGGATGTGACCCCAGAAAGCAACACCCCGAGGCACGCCGCAGCAGCAACAGTAATTCTATTCATTTAGTAAGTAGTCTCCGACCCGAGAATGTGCCGGATGCCGCAAAAGACGCACGACATCCCATCCGGCGACGCAGTCAGGCGCACAGCCGGTTCCAAAACACATCTCTTTTGTGTTTTCCCTTAGCGACCGTACTACGCACTACCTTCACGGCCACCGTTGACGGCGGCCTTTAGACCAGTGCAATGCGGAGATAATGGGGAAAGGATGTGGCGACCCTACTTTTTTGCATTTCTCAAGAAAAGCACTGCGCAAGGGCCGTGAAAAACTGCACTGATCCTCAGGCGAATCGCGGCAGACTGGAAAGCAGCCGGTGGAGCGTATCGATCGTCGATACATCGGCAATGCCGTCGACCCGTTCGGGGCGGAAATGACGCTGGAACGCGGCCACGTCCCCTTCTGTCTTCGAACAGAATTCCCCCGATATTTCAGTGCCATAACCATAAAAGGACAGCATCGACTGCAAGGCCTCGATCGGCTGGCCGCGGTCTCCGCGCTGGAAGAAGCGCCCGCTGCCGATCGGCGCCGGTTCGACCCAATGTCCGACGCCGGCGGAATGAAGTTTTCCCCAGGGGAATCGCTCCCCCGGATCTACCTTGCGGATAGGCGCCACATCGGAGTGCGCGAGCACCCTTTCGGGCGCGATCGACCAGCGTTGGCCGCAATCGCGACACAATTCGATCACGGCCTCGATCTGCACATCCGGGAACTCCGGCAGCCCTCCCGGATGGCCCGGATTGGCGATCTCGATGCCGATGGAAGACGAGTTGATATCGGTCTGCCCGGCCCAGAAGCTCTTGCCCGCGTGCCACGCTCGGCGGCTCTCAGCAACGAGTTGCAGCACCCGTCCATCCTCATGGACGAAGTAGTGGCTGGAGACCTGGCTTTCCGCCCGACAGAGCCACGACAAGGCGCTCTCGGCGGTCGGCATGCCGGTGTAGTGCAGCAGGATCATGTCGGGCGCGCGCCCGTCCGCGCGCTCGTTATGGTTCGGCGACGGCATGACTGCCGCACCGCGATAATCGGGTTCGAACGGGATCATGCCGCGCGACGTTCTTTCTGGATGGCGGCGTAGGCCGCATTAAGCGCGGCCATCCGGTCGTTGGCGATCGCCTGGAACTCGGCCGGAACGCCCCGGGCGATCAACCTGTCGGGATGATGCTCGGAGGCAAGCACGCGAAAATGCTTGCGGATCGTGGCGATGTCATCGTTGCGGGACACGCCAAGCACCGCGTAGGGGTCGCGTCCGCCCGGATGCATGTGGCGGGCGATGATACGCTCGAAATGGTCTTCGTTGATGCCGAAGATCTCGGCGACGCGCGCTACGAATGCCATCTCCTTTTCGTGGATGGCGCCATCCGCCTTGGCGATGTGGAACAATCCGTCGACGACGTCCTCAAGCACCGGACAATTGGCCTTGCAGGTACTGCACAGCCCGGCAAGTTGCTGGGCGTAGGCTTCATAGCCGGCCACGTCCTGGCGGGCCAGATTGTAGAGGCGCGCAACGTTGCGGGCTTCCTCGGCGGGAAAATCGAAGATCTCGCGAAAGGCATTGACCTCACGTTCGTTCACGACACCGTCAGCCTTGGCCATTTTGGCTGAAAGCGCGATGATGGCGACCGAAAAGGCAACCTGTCGGCGAGTTTCCGGATCACCCTCGAAGGCCGTGCGGATGGCCTCGACGACGGCCGAGAGCACGTTGCCGGCGGTGTCGGCGACAGAACTCAGCAATTTCCCCAGAAACGTCATCATCGGTTCGCCCGCACCATCTCCAAACAAGGATGAACCTTGACCAAATTATTACGTCAAATGCAAGACCACAGATGGTCGCAAGACGGCGGAATCTTGAATGGAGTATTCATATATTCAAGCGAATTTGTTGCATCGATACAAGCGTCCCACACCCGCCGCTTTCGCGTCGCGGCAGGTTTTCCCCAAACCGAAATCCATCATCTGCCGGTTGAAACGATTAGAATTGGAAGATTGGCAGTAAACACCACATTGAGCGCCGCGCCTGTCTCATTTTCTTGATTAATCGGCTTTACACGCAGGTCCTGCTGACGCATCCATGCGCCAGAAGCGAACTCGTCATGCGGCAGGAATTGCCGAAGGAGGAAAGATGGCCAAGCAAAAAGTCGCGCTGCTCACCGCCGGGGGATTGGCCCCTTGCCTGTCGTCTGCCGTCGGCGGTCTCATCGAGCGCTACACCGACATCGCCCCCGAGGCCGAAATCATCGCCTATCGCTCCGGCTACCAGGGCGTACTGCTTGCCGACCGCATCGAGATCACCCGCGAGATGCGCGAGCGCGCCTACCTGCTCCACCGCTACGGCGGATCCCCGATCGGCAACAGCCGAGTGAAGCTCACCAACGCCGCCGACTGCGTCAAGCGGGGGCTAGTGAAGGAAGGCGAGAACCCGCTGCGCGTCGCAGCCGAGCGCCTTGCTGCCGACGGCGTGACGATCCTGCACACGATCGGCGGCGACGACACCAACACCACCGCAGCCGATCTTGCCGCCTATCTCGGCGCCAACGGCTACGACCTGACGGTGGTCGGCCTGCCGAAGACCGTCGATAACGACGTCGTCCCGATCCGCCAGTCGCTCGGCGCCTGGACCGCGGCGGAAGTCGGCGCGCATTTCTTCGATCACGTATCGAACGAGCAGAGCGCTGCACCACGCACGCTGGTCGTGCACGAGGTCATGGGCCGCCACTGCGGCTGGCTGACCGCCGCCACCGCACGCGCCTACATCCAGAAGACCAGAAACAACGAGTATGTCGACGGCCTGATGATGAATGCCGAGTTGAAGAACCTCGAAGGCCTTTACCTGCCGGAAATGGCCTTCGACATCGACAAGGAGGCTGAGCGCCTCAAGTCGATCATGGATCGCACCGGCTTCGTCACGCTGTTCGTGTCTGAAGGCGCCTGCCTCGACGCGATCGTGGCCGAGCGGGAAGCAGCCGGCGAGACGGTCAAGCGCGATGCTTTCGGCCATGTGAAGATCGACACGATCAATGTCGGAAACTGGTTCTCCAAACAGTTCGCCGCATTGCTCGGCGCCGAGCGCGCAATGGTGCAGAAGTCCGGCTATTTTGCCCGCTCCGCACCCGCCAACGCCGACGACCTGCGCCTGATCCAGGGCATGGTGGACCTCGCCGTCGAAAGCGCGCTCAACAAGGTATCGGGCGTGACCGGCCACGACGAGAGCCAGAACGGCAAGCTGCGCACCATCGAATTCCCGCGCATCAAAGGCGGCAAGCACTTCGACATGTCGGCCACGTGGTTCGGAGACATCATGGATCATATCGGCCAGGAATATCGCGCCGCCTGAACGGCCGAAAATCGGAAGACCGCCCGTTCGAGCTACCTTCCTTAGCCCACAGCCATGCGAGAGGCGCCCTGAAACTTCGGGACAGGGGCGCTTCCACCGTTTTGGAGTGGTGACACCCGAAGGCATGATGTTCTAATATAGGATGCGTATCGGATTCCGTGAGCGAGGAGCATGGAATGTCCATCGAGCAATGGCTGGCCCTTGGGCTTTCATCATCGATCTTGCTGTGCCTTCCCGGGCCAGCGAATCTTGCCGTCATGTCCTACGCGCTTGGATACGGCAAGGCCGGCGCCATCGCGGCAGTGCTGGGAACCACATTCGGGACGACGGCGGTGATGCTTGCTGCACTCACCGGACTGGTCGCCTTGCTGTCGCTGTCGCCGGAAAGCTACTCCGTTCTCGAATGGATCGGCACGCTGTATATCGCGATATTCCTGATCAGGCTCGTCCGCGCACCGCTCCCGCGCACGCCTCTCGCCGACAACGACAACATGCGCGCCCGCAAGCTGGGGCTGATCTTCCTAGATAGACTGGTCAGCACCGCGCTAAGCCCAAAGACGATACTGCTTTTTGTCTCGGTATTTGCCCAGTTCGTCGATGTCTTGCGACTCGAAATCGCGCATGTCGTCACTTTCTCCTCGTTGTTTGCCGCCCTGTCGCTCTCCATCACCAGTGTTTATGCCATTTTCGCGCAACAGATCTTTGACGGGATCCGTGCGACCGGCATGCGCCGTATTCTCAAGAAAGCTCCAGGGAAAACCCGCATCGGCGGCGGCAAGGTGGCTTTCGGCTACCGGCGGATGGCGGCGTAAGGCCAGACCGGGTTGCGGCACCTGCCCGAATAGGCTAATTGGCAGTCAGGTTATTCGCGGTTCCTTGTGATGTTTTTGAGTGGCAGGGAGCGCCGTAAACAGGGGAAAATCCATGGCAGCACCCGGCTCGACCAGCCTGATGAGCAAGCTGTTGCTTGCCGCCCTCCTGGCCTCGGCCGTCACCGGATGCACAAGCGTCGAATACACGTCTGAAGCCGAATTGACCGCTGCCCAGACCGTTCTGCCCCTGCCAAAACCCGAAGTCGAATCCGCTGCCGCATTGGTAGCACCCGTGGATGGTGCGCCGGCTGTTGCTTCCGCAGCGGCCGTGGGAATGCCTGTACAGGGCGCAGCCGATGCGCTGGCGCCGCAGCAGGCAATGCTCGTGTCCAACGTGGACGACCCGGCGACCCCGATGGCCGTTTCCTTCGCCGACATGCCGCTGACGGCGGAAATGATGGCGATACAGACGGTGGTCCCTACGCCGCGGCCCGGCACACAGCTCGCATTCGCTGCAACCAATTCACAACTCGGCGCGCTGGCCGCGATCGACACGCAGGTTTCCCCTGACCAGCGAGCCGAACTCAAGCATTCGAGCGCCCTCGACCAGCTGATCGCCAAATATGCGGAAATCTACGATGTGCCGGTGGAACTGGTGCATCGCGTCGTTCGCCGGGAAAGCAGCTACAATCCGAAGGCCTACAACAGCGGCAATTTCGGCCTTATGCAGATCCGCTACAACACCGCGCGAGGCCTAGGCTACGACGGCGCGCCGGCCGGCCTGTTCGACGCGGAAACCAACCTGAAGTATGCGGTCAAGTATCTGCGCGGCGCCTGGCTCGTCGCCGATAACGATCACGACGGAGCGGTCGCTCTCTATTCCACCGGCTACTACTACGACGCCAAGCGCAAGGGCATGCTGCATCTTTTGCGGAACTAGCTAGAGCTGGCTCCGCCCCTCAATCCAGTTGATCGATGATGGCTTTTACCAGGTGCTGCGGCCTGTAGCGCAGTTTGCCCGGCGTCAGGCCCATCCGCACCACGACTAGATCCTTCGAGGGCACAATTGCGATCGACTGGCCGTCATGTCCCTGTGCCCAGAACGTGTCCTCCGGGAGTTCCTTGTCGGGACCGCCGCCGCTGTACGGAGGCACGAGCCACGACTGCGCCCGTGAATATCGACCACTCGACGCGGAATTTTTCTGCCGCAGCGCCGCCATAAAGTCTTCGGGCAGGAGGCGGTTGCCGTTCCACATGCCGTCCCTCGCCAGCAGCAGCCCGAACCGTGCCCAATCCCGCGCCGTGGCATAGAGATAGGATCCGCCGACAAGCGTTCCGCTGGCATCGGCCTCGAACACGGCACTCCGCATGCCAATCGGCGCAAACAAAGTTTCACGCGGATAGGCGCGCGCATCAGCAGGATCGGCGAAACGGCTCATCCACACCCGCGAAAGAATCAAGCTGGTTCCCGTTGAATAGTTGAAATCGTCGCCAGGCTTCGAGACCAGCGGCTTTGATGCGGCAAAACCCGCCATGTCCGGTTCGAGATAGAGCATGCGCGTGACATCGCTCACATCTCCGTAGTCCTCGTTGAAAGCCAGTCCCGGTTCCATGGAGAGCAGGGCGGCAAGGCTGATCCCGGCACGGTCGTCGTTGCGCCACTCCGGCAGCAGGTCCGTGGCGGTAAAACCGATCATCCCCTCCTGCATCAAGCGGCCGATGATGACGGCGTTGAGGGTCTTGGTCATCGACCAGCCGACCATCGCCGTGTCCTTGTCGAATCCGGCGCCATAGGTCTCCGCTGCGATCCGCCCGCCATGGGCCACGACCACGGCTCGCATCTCCGGTCCGGTGAGCGCCGTATCTGCGACGACAGCCTGCAGGGCCGGATCGATGTCGTTCCCAGTGTCCTCCCCGTCTGGCCATATGCCCTGCGGCGCAGGTGGCAGCGGCGGCTGACTTTCCGGAACGGCCTCCCTCGCCGCGGCGATGTTGCCGCCGGGCACCGCTGCGCAACCATAGCCATCGCGATAGATGGCGCGTGCCGGAGCGATCAGGCCCAGGAACCGGGCCGTCACCATGCGGTTGTCCTCGTCTACCGTCAGACGGACGAACTTGAGTAACGGATGGCCGGGAGCCTGAACATCCAGCGCGAGGACCTGCTCGGCTTTTCGATGCGCGATAAAGACATTCGAACAAACGGTTTTCGCCGAATAGCCGTTGACCACCAGCAGTTTCTCGGGCGGCATGGCCAGAAGCAGCAGGCCGGCGCCGAGTACAATGGCCGCGATGACGGCGGCCACGGCCAGCGCCCATCTCGTCAACCTCCGTCGCATGTGTCCTCCGCGCGAATGCATATCGGCCGGGGTAGACCGCCGGCCTGGCCATCCTAGCAAAATCAGGCGGTAACAGAATGGGGCAGGAGCATGCGGCCTGTGCGCTCGCGCTCGATCATGGCCGGCACCTCGTCCGCAGGCACCGGGACCGAAATAAGAAAGCCCTGCGCTTCCGAAACGCCAAGCGCACGTGCGAGGTCCATCTGGCCGACGGTTTCGATGCCCTCGATCGTCGTCGTCAGGTTGAAAGTCCGCCCCAGCCGGAGGATCAGTTCCACCAGGCTGGCGTCGCGCTGGTTGGCGACCATTGCCTTGGCGAAGGTGCGGTCGATCTTCAACTGATCGAGCGGAAAGTCCCGCAGGTTGCTGATCGAGGCAAAGCCGGTACCGAAATCGTCGAGTGCTATCCGCACTCCCATCTGACGAAGCGCAGCAAGACTGTCGCGGATGACGTCGATTTCGACGGTGAACAGCGATTCCGTCACTTCCACCGTCAACCGCCCCGGCGCCAGGCCGCTCTCGGCAAGGCAGGTCCGCACATGCTCGACAAAGGTCCCGTCCTTGAACTGATCGCCTGCGACATTGACCGCAACGCCGGTCGGAGACGGCCACTTGGCGGCCTCGCGGCAGGCCTCGCTCATCACCCATTTACCGGCGCGTACGATGAGACCGGTCTTTTCCGCCAGCGGGATGAATCTGTCGGGCTCGATGATGCCCTTCTGGGGATGCCGCCAGCGCAGCAACGCCTCGAACGAGCGTATCCGGCCGCTCTCGACGCCGACGATCGGCTGGTATTCGATGAAGAATTCGCCATCGGCAAAGGCCCGCCCCAGATCGCGCTCGATCTCGATGCGCGCCAGCGACTTCTTCGCCATCTTGGGGCAATAGGTGGCGTAGGACGGCCCATTTACCGCTTTGGCCTCGTAAAGGGCCATGTCCGCCCGTTTCAAGACCGGCGCCAGTTCCCTGTCGACCGGCGTGATGGCGGCTACGCCGATGCTGACCCCGGTTGCTATCCGGCCTTCCGACAGATCAAAAGGTTTCCCCGCCTCCTGCTGGATCGCCATGCAGAAGGCATCGATGTCACCGGTATCATCGGCGGAAAGGAGGATGACGAACTCGTCGCCACCGAGGCGATAGACCTGCCCTCTCCCTCCAAGATGATCGGCGAGACGGGAGCCCAGTGCAACGAGGAGCTCGTCTCCGGCATCGTGACCCATCGTGTCGTTGACGAATTTGAACCGATCCAGATCGAGGAGCAGCATAGTGCCGAGGACGGGAGAACCGTTGCCGCGACCGAGCATGCGGGCGATGTCGTCTTCGAGGCAATATCGGTTGGCAAGTCCGGTCAGACGGTCGAAGCGCGCTTCCCGATGATAGCGTTCGGCGCTGGCCGCAAGTTCCCTGAAGTGAAAATGCAAAGTCTGTTGCGACTGTCCGGCGAAGAAGCCCGCAGTCGCGCAAATCACCGGAATGGCGGACGTCGCAAGGCGCAAGGGATCAGAAAACATGAAACCGAAAGCGGATGAAACGCCATGAACGGCAATATCGAGCGAAACGAAAAGGAGCGGGGCGGCAGATCCGATCACGGCGCCGGCCACTGTGTAACGTTGGGTCGTCGTCGTCAGGAACTTGAATGCCATAACGTAGCTTGCCCCATAAAAGACAGCGCACAGTAACAGCACAAATATTAATCTTTCATTATGGAGTAACGTTTCCCACAACGCGCGTCACAGCACTGTTGCATTGAAAGTATACACGCCGGTCATCAGCAATGGATGGCAGACTCACATGACCGACACGGCTCAGGATGCCGGCTTCCGCCGGAACAGAAAACTCAAGGACGCCCTTCTCCAGCACCGTGCCCTTTCCATTGACGGCTTGTCCGAACGGCTCTTCGGGCTCCTGTTTTCCGGCATGGTCTACCCGCAGATCTGGGAGGATCCCGAAGTCGACATGAAGGCCATGGACCTGCAGCCGAACCACCGCATCGTCACCATCGGTTCGGGCGGTTGCAACGTGCTTGCCTATCTGTCGAAGAAGCCGGCTCGCATCGACGTCGTCGACCTCAATCCCCACCACGTCGCGCTCAACCGGCTGAAGCTTGCATCCTTCCGCCACCTTCCGTCTCACAGCGATGTCGTCCGGCTCTTCGGCTGCGAGAATGTGCGCAGCAACAGCCAGTCCTACGATCTGTTCGTGGCGGCGAACCTCGACCCCGTGACGCGGCAATACTGGAGCGGCCGCAACCGACGCGGCCAGCGCCGGATCAACGTCCTCAACCGCAACATCTACAAGACAGGGCTTCTCGGCCGGTTCATCGGCCTTGGACACATCATCGCCCGTGTGCACGGTGTCGACCTTCGGCAATTCGCGCAAGTGCGCTCCGTTCGCGAACAGAGGCAGTTCTTCGAAGATCGTATCGCCCCGCTGTTCGAAAAACCGCTCATCCGCTGGCTGACCAGTCGCAAGAGTTCGATGTTCGGGCTTGGCATTCCGCCCCAGCAATTCGACGAGCTTGCAAGCCTCGCCGACGGCAAGTCGATAGCGCCGGTGCTGCGCGAGCGGCTCGAGAAACTTGCCTGCCACTTCCCGCTGAGGGAGAACTACTTTGCCTGGCAGGCCTTCGCGCGGCGCTATCCTTCATCGAACGAAGGATTTATGCCGACTTACTTGCAGGCGGAGAACTATGCGGCCATTCGCGAATGCGCCGACCGGGTGACCGTGCATCACGCCAGCTTCACCGAACTGCTCGCCGGACGTCCCGCAGCATCGGCGGACCGCTACGTCCTGCTGGACGCACAAGACTGGATGACGGACGCACAGATCAACGCGCTCTGGACCGAGGTCACGAGGACGGCCGCCCCGGGCGCGAGGGTAATCTTCCGCACCGCCGCCGAAAAGAGCGTGATCGAGGGCCGGCTCTCGCCCGCCATACGCGACCAGTGGAGCTACCTCGAAGCGCGTTCGCAGGAACTGAACACGCTGGATCGATCGGCGATCTATGGCGGCTTCCACATCTACGAGAAAGCCGCCTGATGTCGGGCCAGATGGAAAGCGCGCTGGCCGGTGTCAGCCATGCGGACCGCATGGACCGCATGTATCGCTACCAGCGGCACATCTATGACATCACCCGCAAGTACTACCTGCTTGGCCGAGACCGCATGATCGCCGGCCTGCACGTGCCGCAGGCTGGCTCGTTGCTTGAAATCGGTTGCGGCACCGGCCGCAATCTTCTCATCGCACGAAGGACCTATCCGTCGGCGCGCCTCTACGGCCTCGACATTTCGGCCGAGATGCTGGCGTCGGCACGGCGCAATTTCGAGAGCGCCGGCAGCACGCCGACATTCGCAGTCGCCGATGCCACCACCTTCACGCCGCAGGATCTCGGCGCATCCGGATTCGACCGGATCATGATTTCCTATGCGCTGTCGATGATCCCCGACTGGGAACGTTCGATCGATGCGGCCCTCTCCGCACTCAATCCCAGCGGTTCTCTGCACGTTGTCGACTTCGGGCAGCAGGAGCGTCTACCCGCCTGGTCCGGCGCATTGCTGAAGGCATGGCTCGCGCGCTTTCACGTCACGCCGAGGGCGGCACTGGAGGCGGAACTCGCGGCAAAGGCACGCGCGGCCGGAATGCACCTGACCTTCGAAAAGCCGTATCGCGGCTACGCATGGCATGCGGTTGTTGCACGCAATCCTTAATCGGTGGCTTGCCATTACCGAATATTTACTATGATGTGGTGGAAAATGGGGACACGCTTCGAGAGGGAATAGCGGCCGGAACGCCGCGGCTTGAGGCAGAAAATTCATTCACATCAAGACGGATCGTTCATGCGGCGCTTTATTCCGGCTCTCCTGCCACTGGCGATGTTGCTCACCGGATGCACCACCGGTGCCTATGATCTGGTTGAAACCGCAGCGATCGCGCCCCGCTACGAAGACAAGGATCCGCAGGATTTCGGCTACAATCATCCGCACCGCTATCCCGTCCACGGCATCGACGTGTCCAAGTGGCAGGGTGACATTCAGTGGCAGAAGGTAAAGGATTCCGGCGTCTCCTTTGCCTTCATCAAGGCGACCGAGGGCAAGGACCGGCTCGATTCACGCTTCCATGAATACTGGCAGCGCGCCAACGCCGTCGGCATTCCGCATGCACCCTACCACTTCCTCTATTTTTGCTCCACCGCCGACGAGCAGGCGGACTGGTTCATCCGCAACGTGCCCAAGGCATCAATGGACCTGCCGCCGGTGCTCGACGCCGAATGGAACGGCCATTCCCCGACCTGCCGCAAGCGCCCCGATCCCGAGACCGTTCGCCGCGTGATGCAGCGCTTCATGGATCGCCTCGAGGCGCACTACGGCAAGCGGCCGATCATCTATACCTCTGTCGACTTCCACCGCGACAATCTCGTAGGTCACTTCCGAAACTATCACTTCTGGGTGCGTTCGGTCGCGGCGCACCCGAAAGACATCTATGCAGATCGCACCTGGGCCTTCTGGCAGTACACCTCGACCGCGGTGGTTCCGGGGATCCCCGGCCTGACCGATATCAATGTTTTTGCCGGCTCGCCGAAGAACTGGCAAAAGTGGGTCGCGTCTGTGTCGAACTGACGCAAAATTGGCGATATTTCTTGCATCTTTCACCATGACCTGTGAAAGCCACACAATCATTTTGACGAGAAGGATTGCCCCATGCACCGCATGTTCATGCGCCGCGCTGCCCTTGCCTTTAGTTTCTCAGCCATCCTGGCATCGTCCGCAGCCGCGCAGAGCTGCGGCGGAGATCTTGCGACCTTCCTCGAGGGTGTGAAAGCCGAGGCAGTGGCTGCTGGCGTCTCGCCCGATGCCGCGGACCGCACCCTTTCCGGCGCCCGCATCGATCAGAAGGTGCTGAGCCGGGATCGCGCCCAGGGCGTCTTCAAGCAGACATTCCTCGAATTCTCGCAGCGCACGGTCAGCCAGGCGCGTCTCGATATCGGCCGCCAGAAGATGAAGCAGTATGCCGAAGTCTTTGCCCGCGCCGAGAGCGAGTTCGGTGTGCCGCCCGGGGTGATCACGGCATTCTGGGCGATGGAGACCGATTTCGGCGCCGTCCAGGGCGACTTCAACACCCGCAACGCTCTGGTGACCCTCTCGCACGACTGCCGCCGCCCCGAACTCTTCCGTCCGCAACTGATCGCGCTGATGAAGATGGTGGAGCACGGAGATATCGATCCGGCAACCAGCACCGGCGCTTGGGCGGGCGAGATCGGACAGGTCCAGATGCTGCCCAGGGATATCATCGCCTATGGTGTCGACGGCGACGGCGACGGGCACGTGCGCCTGAAGGACAGTTCGCCCGACGCCATCATAACGGCAGCGAAGTTCATCCAGAGCCTCGGCTTCCGTCGCGGCGAGCCGTGGATCCAGGAGGTTACGCTGCCGGACAATCTCCCCTGGGAAAAGACCGGCCTTGGCGGCGCGCTGAGCGCCGGCGACTGGTTCGCCCAGGGCGTGAAGCCACGCGACGGCAATACCGCTTTCTCCTCCCTGCCCGCATCGCTGATCCTGCCGCAGGGGCGCAAGGGAGCCGCCTTCCTGACCTACCCGAACTTTGACATCTATCTCGAGTGGAACAAGTCCTTCATATACACCACCTCGGCCGCCTATTTCGCCACCCGCCTGATGGGTGCGGAGCCCTACCTCAAGGGCCAGCCGGAGGCAGGCCTCGGCGACGAGCAGATGCGGGCGCTGCAGGAGAAGCTTCAGGCGCTCGGCCATGACGTCGGCAAGGTTGACGGCATCCTGGGCGCCGGCACGCGCGTCGCCATCCAGAAGGAGCAGCAGCGCCTCGGCATGGCCGCCGACGGCTGGGCCACCCCGGAGCTCCTGAGCGCGCTCTGACGGAGCGATCTGCTTGATGAATCAAAGAGTCGCGCCATACGCCTTCGGGGTGGCGCGGCTCTTCCGCATTTTGCAGGTTGCAATGCAACGTGAGATGTTTTTGCGGCGATCTGCTGTCGTGCCGGTCCCGTCCCGGAGAATTGACGCCGCGAGGCCCCCAGGGGACCCCAGCAACGTCATTGCGGCATTTTCGCCACACTTCTCCAAAAAGTGGATGTGCCAACCAATTGGTTTAAAAGGAAAGTTAGCGCCAGAAGATTCGCAGAACACGGAATGTGGCGACAACGGGGCCGGGCTAACCAAGTATTAAATGGCGAAAATATTTCGTGATCATATTTTTCTATATTTTTTCAATACGTTAAGGTGATTACTCACAGGCGTTTGGGGCTTCTTCTTGCACCGCAGCATCGAAAGTGGCTTTTCATCCGCCACAAAACGGACATATCATTTAAGCGTAAACACAAGGAGGCAGACATGGGACTGACTCAATCAATCAATGTCCTATTGGTCGGTGCGGCGTTTGTGTTCGTAGCTGCCATGCTGTTCATCTGAGCAGACGACAGTTGAAGTCCTGGCGGTTCTTGAGGAACTGCAGTACCGCTTCACATTTCAAGATACAGATCAAGAGAGCAAGCGCCGAACACCTGAAGGTGGCGGCGCTTGTTTTCTTTTGCCCGCAGCCGGGAACGTGGTGAGCAGTGCCCTCGTTCGATAGCCCTCGACCCCGGAACTGGCGCTACGCAGCAGCGCCGGCGTCGGCCGCCCTGCCCGCACGTTCCAGCCCCAACCGTTCAAGCACCGCGGATGTCAATTGCGAACGGTTCATCGTATAGATGTGGAACTCGTTCACACCGCGCCTGCAAAGATCGGCAATCTGCTCCGCCGCGATGCTGGTCGCGATTTTGGCGCGTTCCGCCGGATGGTCCTCGGTGCCTGCAAACCGCTCGTCGAGCCATGATGGTACCGAGGAACCACAGGCACTCGCGAACCGCTTCAACTGGGCAAGGTTCTGGATCGG
Source organism: Ferirhizobium litorale (assembly GCA_030028905.1). Taxonomy (GTDB): domain Bacteria; phylum Pseudomonadota; class Alphaproteobacteria; order Rhizobiales; family Rhizobiaceae; genus Ferirhizobium; species Ferirhizobium litorale. Next base: position 87,617 of record JALDYZ010000012.1, read on the forward strand.
CATGATGCCCGGCACGACAGGCACGGAAATGCCCGCGGCCCTGACCCGCTCCAGGTAGCGCTCGTATACGTCGTTGTCGAAGAAGAACTGGGTGAGCGCCCGGTGAGCGCCGTTGTCGACCTTGCGCTTCAGCATGTCGATATCAGCCGAGACATCGCGGCTCTCGGGGTGCTTTTCCGGATAGGCGGAGACGGAGATCTCGAAATCGGCTATGCCGCGCAGAGCCCCCGCAAGTTCGGCCGCGTTGGCATAGCCGCCCGGATGCGGCTGGTAGGCCGCGCCGACCCCCTGAACCGGATCGCCGCGCAGCGCCACAAAATGGTTGACGCCGACGGCGCGGAACTCGTCCACCACCTGGTGAACCTCCTCGCGCGTCGCCCCGACGCAGGTCAGGTGCGCCGCGGTCTTCAACGGCGTTTCGTCGATAAGGCGGCGCACGGTCGACAATGTCGGCGCCTTGGTCGACCCGCCGGCGCCGTAGGTCACCGAAACGAATTCCGGCTTCCAGTCGACAAGATCGCTGATAGAGGCCCAGAGCTGCGCCTCCATGTCCTCGGCTTTTGCGGGAAAGAACTCGAAGGAAATGCGAATGTCCGCACGCTCGGCAGCACTCAACGGGACAAAGCTCATCTCAATTCCTTTCAAGTACGTCCAGGGTCTCGGCGTTCTCCGGCATGGCGCCCTCGGACCGCTCATTGCGCGCAAGCCAGATCGTCACCGTCAACGCGTCGCCTTCCATGCCGGAATCGAGGTCGCGCGTGCCCTCGACGCGCAGGCCGGATTTTTTCAGCCAGTCCGACATCGTCTGGGCGGAGAAGCCGAGCCGCACATGGGCGTGCTCGTCGCGCAGCCGCTCCACGCTGTGCGGGGCGAGGTCGATAATCACCAGACGTCCATTCGGCTTGAGCATGCGCGCAGCCTCGGAGATCGCCAGTTCCGGCTGGTCGAGGAAGTGCAGGACCTGATGGATGGTGACGAGCTCGAAGCCGTGGCTGTCGATCGGCAGGTTGAATATGTCGCCGTGGCGAACGGTCGCCTTGGTGACGCCGGCCTTGTCGAGATTGGCGCGCGCCACCGCGAGCATGTCGCGGCTGGCATCGACGCCGAGCGCGCGGCGATAGTGGCCCTCGAGCAGTTGCAGGATACGGCCCGTGCCGGTGCCAAGGTCGAGCAGCGCGTCGATAGGTTCGTCCCCGACAAGATCGAGAATGGCAGCCTCGACGTCCGCATCGCTGACATGAAGCCGGCGCATCACGTCCCAATCGGCGGCATTGCGGCTGAAATAGTCCTGCGCCCGCTCCGCGCGCACCCGCTTGACGGTGGCAAGGCGTTCGCCGTCGCGCAACAATACCGGATCGTTCTCCGAGGTGGCGCCCAGCAGCATGCGCACCAGCGCCACCGCCTTGCCGTCCTGCTTGAGCCGGAAATAGGCCCAGGCGCCCTCCTGATAGCGGTCGATGAGGTCGGCCTCCGCCAGCAATTTCAGGTGACGCGAAATTCGCGGCTGCGATTGCCCGAGGATTTCGGTAAGATCGGTGACCGTCAGGTCGCCAGCAGCCAACAGTGCAAGAAGACGTAACCGGGTCGGTTCCCCCGCCGCCTTCAACACATCCACCAAGCCGTCCAATCCCATCTTCACCAAGTTCGCCACCCGACATCCAATCAACATATAAAGATATGTTTATGTGAATTGAAATCGTGACGCAAGCGGAAATCGCGTTGTCGTGAATTGTCCCGCTGCGGGCCATTGCAGCAAAGGTGCTGCAATTGCGCCGAAAGCGCTCTCCGGCCGGGGCGTCGTTGCCGGCCGACGGCTGCACCCTCATTGCGATTGGACCATCCATATGTGCAATAAAAAACCCCGGCAACAAGCCGGGGTTCTGAGGATGATGGGTTTCGAAGAGATCAGCGGGTCAGGCGCTTGTAGGTCACGCGCTTCGGATTGACCGACTCAATGCCGAGGCGGCGGATTTTGTCCTGCTCGTAGTCCTCGAAGTTGCCTTCGAACCACTCCACGTGGCTATCGCCCTCGAAGGCAAGGATGTGGGTCGCCAGACGGTCGAGGAACATGCGGTCGTGCGAGATGATGACGGCGCAACCGGCAAAGTTTTCGAGCGCGATTTCAAGTGCTGCCAGCGTTTCGGTATCGAGGTCGTTGGTCGGTTCGTCGAGGAGCAGCACATTGCCGCCGGCTTTCAGCATCTTGGCGAGGTGCACGCGGTTGCGCTGACCGCCGGAGAGGTTTCCGACCTTCTGCTGCTGGTCGCCGCCCTTGAAGTTGAAGGTCGAGCAATAGGCGCGAGAATTCATCTCGTACTTGCCGAGCTTGATAACCTCGGCACCGCCGGAAATCTCTTCCCAGACGGTCTTGTTACCGTCGAGCGCATCGCGGCTTTGGTCGACATACCCGAGATGCACCGTGTCGCCGATGCGGATGGAGCCGCTGTCGGGCGTTTCCTGGCCGGTGATCATGCGGAACAACGTGGTCTTGCCGGCGCCGTTCGGACCGATAACGCCGATGATGCCGCCCGGCGGCAGCTTCAACGACAGCCCGTCGATCAGCAACCGGTCGCCATACCCCTTGGCAACGTCCTCCATCTCGATGACCACCTGGCCGAGACGCTCGCCGACCGGAATAATGATCTGCGCATCGCCCGGGCGCTGATTTTCGGCGGCATTGACGAGTTCGTCATAGGAGCGAATACGCGCCTTGGATTTTGCCTGGCGCGCCTTCGGGCTGGAGGCGATCCACTCCTGCTCGCGGGCGATGGCCTTCTGGCGCGAGGCCTCCTCGCGGCCTTCCTGCTGCATGCGCTTCGCCTTGGCCACCAGATAGGCGGAATAGTTGCCTTCGTAGGGAATGCTGCGGCCACGGTCGAGTTCGAGGATCCAGCCGGTGACATTGTCGAGGAAGTAGCGGTCGTGGGTAATCATCAGCACGGCGCCGGGATATTCGCGCAGGTGCTTTTCGAGCCACAGAATCGTCTCGGCGTCGAGGTGGTTGGTCGGTTCGTCCAGCAGCAGCAGATCGGGCTGCGACAGAAGCAGCTTGCAAAGCGCAACGCGGCGACGTTCGCCGCCCGAGAGGTTTTCGACTGACGCGTCACCCGGTGGGCAGCGCAGTGCGTCCATCGCCATCTCGACCTGGCTCTCGAGGTCCCAGAGGTTCTGGCTGTCAATGACATCCTGAAGCTTGGCGCCCTCTTCCGCCGTCTCGTCGGAATAGTTCATCATCAGTTCGTTGTAGCGCTCGAGGATCGCCGTCTTCTTGGCAACGCCTTCCATGACGTTTTCGAGCACGGTCTTGGTCGGATCGAGTTGCGGCTCCTGCGCCAGGTAGCCGATGGTTGCACCGTCGGCTAGCCAGGCCTCGCCGGTGTATTCCTTGTCGAGCCCTGCCATGATGCGCAGAACCGTCGACTTGCCGGCGCCGTTCGGTCCGAGAATACCGATCTTGGCATCCGGATAGAAGGAGAGATGAACGTTTTCGAGAACCTTCTTTGCGCCATAGGACTTGTTCAGTCCGGCCATATGATAGATGAATTGACGTGCCATGGATGAATTGCTCCGCGGGGAGGAAACGAGGTTTGCCGCTATGTAGGCGAATTGCGCCGCTGGAGCAATGACGAAACCCGCCTGTTGCCGAAATACGTCACCCAAACCCGCCTGCCGTCACTGCGTCCCCACTGCATCGACGATGCCGCCCGGGCAGCCGAACTTCGTGGCTCCGGCCTCCTTGATCAACGGCCCCAGTCCTCCCTCGAGCGTCAAAGCATCCGTTGGCTCGCCTGCAAGTCCAATCGTGAGCTCGATAATTATGCGGCGCTGACCGTCGCGCCGGCACTGCATCTTCACCCTGTCCCCGGCTCCCGGGCCGAAGCTTGCTTCGAAGGCGCCGCGGATTGCCTGCTCCTCGAGGCTGTTTCCGACATTGTCGGCAAACAGCTCCCCGACCGCGGATGCGTTGAGCTCGCCGAGGAGGCGCATCGACAGGGCATAGTACTCCGCTGCCGTCAGGCCGGAACAGGTGCCGTGCTTGACCCATTCGTGACGATCGAGCGCCGATTGTGTCCCCGGCATCGATAGAGCGAGTGCGTTTTCCAGTTCTGGCGGCAGCGCCACATGAGGAAGCGCATGCCAGTCGCCGCTCTTGTCGAGAGCCTGGATGTCCTCGCCGATACCGCAATAGGTCTTGCGCATCATCCAGAGCCCGTGCAGCGAGAACTGCGTGGCATCCGGGCGCGCCGCGGTCTGGCTCGCACATTCGCGCTTGTTCGGCCGCGTCTCGCAGAACGCCGGCTGCCAGCTCACGGCCAGGATCATGCCGGTTTTGCCCACCGACGCCCGATTTGCGTCCGCAGGCACGCTCTCCGACTGCGCCGCCGTGAGCGTTGCAACCCACACGAACATCGCCAGCGCCGGCATCAGCCATAGTAATGCTCTCGTACTCATTCGCCCACCCTCAAAAAGAACAAAACATGATCAAACTTGCGTTTCCACATGAGTTTTGCAACCCAAGATCGAATTTACGTTGAATTTCGCGGCGCGTGATGGACAAGAATCGGTCGCGCCATTGCTCTTCTGCCGCGAATCCTCTCAGGTACGGCACGGGATACTGGGAGGAGGCCATGGGGTTTTCGGAAACCCGTTACCGCAGGAACGGTAGCGGCGCGACGCTCGCCTATCACTACGCGCCGGCAGGGCGCAAGGAACGCGGCATCCTGCTGATCAGCCACGGGCTTGCCGAGCATTCGAAACGCTACCGACACTTCGCCAAAGAGATGTCGGGGCGGGGCTATCACGTCTATGCCCACGACCACCGCGGCCATGGCGAAACGACCGCTGCCGATGCGCCGCCCGGCCGGTTCGCATCCCGCTATGGCATCGATTGCGTCATCGCCGATCTCGCGGCTATTCAAAGCATGGCGGTTGCAGACCATCCGCGACTGCCGGTAGTCCTCCTCGGCCATTCCATGGGCGGCCTCATCGCCCTCAACGCCGCGATTTCCTACCCGAAAAAATTCGACGCGCTGGCGATTTGGAACTCCAATTTCAACCCGGGCCTTGCCGGCCGCCTTGCGCAGGCGATCCTCCGGGCCGAGCGCATGCTCAAGGGGTCCGACGTGCCGAGCGCCGTCCTGCCGAAGCTCACTTTCGGCGCCTGGGCAAAGACGGTGGCAAATCGCCGTACCGATTTCGACTGGCTGTCACGCGACGCGGAGCAGGTCGACCGCTATGTCGCCGATCCGCTCTGCGGTTTCGATGCCAGCGTATCGCTGTGGCTCGACATCTTCGACATGACCTTCCGCGCCGTGCGTCCCGAGCGGCTCGCCAACCTTCGCAAGGACCTGCCCATCCATCTCGTCGGCGGCGGGCAGGATCCTGCGACCGATCGCGGCAGCGCGATCGCCTGGCTCGCAAATCATTTGAAAAATGCCGGCTTCTCCAATATCACCGTCAAGATATATCAGGACATGCGCCACGAAACCTTGAATGAAGTCGGACGAGACGCCGCGATCGCGGAATTTGCGGACTGGTGCCAGAAGAACGTGCGCAAATCCTAGCGTCCCCGGACATGCGAAATGACGAATGCAAATGACATGACCTCGCCAAGATCGCCCGCCCTCAGTCTCCCCCAGGATGTGACGACCGGCCTGATGCTGATGTTCGTGGCGGTGCTGATCGCGCCACTGATCGACATTTTCTCCAAGCTCGCGACCTCCACCATTCCTTCGGCCCAGGTCGCGGCCGCCCGCTTCCTGTTCCAGGCGCTGTTCATGCTGCCTTTCGTGGTCTGGCGCGGCTCGTTCGGCACGTTCAGTTGGCGGCAGACGGGATACCATGCCCTGCGCGGTGGGCTGCTTACCCTGTCGATGATCAGCTTCGTCACCACGCTTCGGGTGATGGAGGTGGCCGATGCCATCGCGATCTTCTTCGTCGAGCCGGTCATCCTGACGGTTCTCAGCAGCATCTTCCTCAAGGAGGTTATCGGCTGGCGGCGCTATACGGCCTGCGCTGTAGGCTTCTTCGGCGCCATGCTGATCATCCAGCCGAGCTTCCAGGAAGTCGGCTTCGTCGCCCTCCTGCCGCTGGTCACGGCGCTCTGCATCGCCATCTTCGCCATGCTGACGCGGGTGCTGTCGCACCGGGAGGATCCCTGGTCGATGCAGTTACAGACCGGCCTCTGGGGCCTGCTGTTCTGCGCTATCGCGCTCTGGCTCGGGAAGGGTAGCGGCTCCAACGTGTTCGACGTCGCCATGCCAGATACCACGGCGGCGCTGTTCCTCCTCGGCGTCGGCGTCTCGGCCGCAGTCGCCGGCATTCTCAGCGTCTATGCCTATCGCGCCGCGCCGGCCTCGACACTGGCGCCGCTGCAGTATTTCGAGATCGTCTCGGCGACGATCTTCGGCTGGTCCGTCTTCGGCCATTTCCCCGACCCGATCAAATGGCTGGGAATTGCCATCATCACCGCGTCGGGTCTTTATATCCTCTGGCGCGAGCGCCGCGTCGCTTCCCGGCCGGTATCCGATACATCCGAAATGACCCGCGCGCCGTAGGCAGGGCGCGTTTCAACGGGGGGAGAACAGCATGTCCGTACTGAACGCCAAGAGGCCGCCGCTTGCGGGCATCCGCGTCGTGGAACTCGCGCGCGTGCTTGCCGGGCCCTGGGCCGGGCAGATGCTGGCCGATCTCGGCGCCGATGTTATCAAGGTGGAAAACCCCGGCGGCGGCGACGATACCCGCGCCTGGGGGCCGCCCTTCGTCGAGGGCGAGGATGGCGTAAACCTCTCGGCTGCCTACTACCACGCGACCAATCGCGGCAAGCGCTCGATTGCGGTCGACTTGAAGACGGCGGAAGGCCAGGAGATCGTGCGCCGGCTCGTCGCCACCGCCGACGTGCTGATCGAGAACTTCAAGCTGGGCGGGCTGAAGAAATACGGCCTCGACTACGACAGCCTGAAGGCGGTCAATCCGAAGTTGGTCTATTGCTCGATCACCGGCTTCGGCCAGACCGGCCCCTACGCCAATCTCGCCGGCTACGACTACATCGTCCAGGGCATGTCGGGCTTCATGTCGATCACCGGCGAAGAGGACGGCCAGCCGGTGAAGGCGGGGGTCGCCATTGCCGATATCTTCACCGGCATCTATGCGGTTGCGGCCATCGAGGCTGCTCTCATCCACGCGCTGAAGACCGGCGAAGGCCAGCTTGTCGACATGGCGCTGCTCGACGTGCAGGCGGCCGTGCTCGCCAACCAGAACATGAACTATCTCGTTTCCGGCAAGCCGCCGGCGCGCATGGGCAATGCCCATCCCAACATCTCCCCCTATGAAGTCGTGCCGGCTTCCGATGGACACCTGATCCTTGCTGTGGGCAATGACGGCCAGTTCCGCCGCCTCTGCGCCATCCTCGGCATCGAGCCGGTCGCCGATGACGAGCGCTTCGCCACCAATCGCGCCCGCGTTTCCAACCGCGCCGAGGTGCGCCGCATCGTGACCGCCGAAACCGCCAGGTGGACGAAGCAGGACCTGCTGCGAGCCTGCGAGGAAAACGCCGTGCCGGCCGGTGCGATCAACACGATCGAGGAAATGTTCGCCGACCCGCAGGTGAAGGCGCGCGGCCTGCGGGTCGATCTGGAGGATGCAAAAGGCAATTTCATCCCCGGTGTGCGGACCCCGATCGTGCTGTCCGAGACGCCGCTGCAATACGAAAAACCGAGCCCGAGGCTGGGAGAACATCAGGAGGAGGTTCTCTCGGAACTCGCCGAACTGGAGAGGAAAGCCGGAAAATGAAAAGATCGGGAGGAGAACTGGTCGTCGAGGCGCTGAAGGCGAATGGCGTGAAGCGCATCTCCTGCGTGCCGGGGGAAAGCTTCCTTGCCGTGCTCGACGCGCTGCACGATAGCGACATCGACGTCATCGTCTGCCGGCAGGAGGGCGGTGCGGCGATGGTGGCGGACGCCTGGGGCCGCCTGACGGGCGAACCCGGCATCTGCATGGTCACCCGCGGGCCCGGCGCCACCAATGCCTCCGCCGGGCTACATATCGCCCGGCAGGATTCGATCCCGATGATCCTGTTCATCGGCCAGGTCCAGCGCGATGCGCGCGAGCGCGAGGCATTCCAGGAGGTCGAGTATCGTCGCGCCTTCACCGAGGTGGCGAAATGGGTGGGCGAGATCGACGATGCCGCCCGCATTCCCGAGTTCGTCACCCGCGCCTTTGCAGTCGCCACCTCCGGGCGTCCCGGCCCCGTCGTTCTGACCCTGCCCGAGGACATGCTGGTCGAGATGGTCGACGCGCCGGCGGCGAAGCCCGCGACCCGCGTCGAGGCCCACCCCGGACCGTCGCAGATCAGCGCGTTGTCGGACAAGCTCGCCGCGGCGAAACGGCCGATTGTGATTGTTGGAGGCACCCGTTGGACCGAGGATGCGGTCGGAGTGCTGCAGGAATTCGCCGCCCGCTTCGAGCTTCCGGTCGGCTGCTCGTTCCGCCGGCAGATGCTCTTCGATCACCTGCATCCCTGTTATGCCGGCGACGTCGGCATCGGCATCAACCCGGCGCTGGCGAAGGAAATCAGGGAGGCCGACCTCGTCATCCTCCTGGGCGGACGCTTCTCCGAGATGCCGTCGTCCGGCTACACCCTGCTTGACGTGCCCTACCCGTCGCAAACGCTGGTCCATGTGCATCCGGACCCGAGCGAACTCGGCCGAGTCTACCGGCCCGATCTTGCCATCTGCGCCAGCCCCGCCGATTTCGTCGCCGCCCTTGCTGCCATGGAACCTCCGGCAGCACGCCCCTGGGCCGAGCGCACCCGCATGATGCATGACGCCTATCTCAAATGGTCGACGCCGCCGAAGACCGGCCCCGGCATGGTGCAGATGGGACCGATCATGGAATGGCTGGAGGAAAACACCGCGCCCGACACGATCTTTGCCAACGGCGCCGGCAACTACGCAACCTGGGTGCACCGCTTCCATCGCTTCCGCGGCTTCAACACGCAAGCCGCCCCGACCTCCGGTTCGATGGGCTACGGCCTGCCGGCCGCCGTGGCGGCCAAACGCCTGTTCCCCGATCGCGAGGTCATCTGCTTTGCCGGCGACGGATGTTTCTTGATGCACGGGCAGGAATTCGCCACCGCCATCCGTTACGAGTTGCCGATCATTGCCATCGTCGTCAACAACGGCATCTACGGCACCATCCGCATGCATCAGGAGCGCGAATATCCCGGCCGCATCAGCGCCACGGACCTCACCAACCCGGATTTCGCCGCCCTTGCCCGTGCCTATGGGGGCCACGGCGAGACAGTGATTGCGACGGAGGACTTTACCCCTGCCTTTGAGCGGGCCCGCGCCAGCGGAAAGCCCTCAATCATCGAGATCAGGCTCGATCCGGAGGCGATCACCCCGACACGTACATTGACGCAGATACGCGAGAGGGCATGAGCCGTCAGGGCGTGCGGGTCATCTCCCGCACAAGGTCGATGAAGGCGCGCACTGCTGCCGGCAAGTGCCGGCGGCTGGAAAAATACAGGCAGAGCCCTGGAAAGGGCGGCGTCCACTCTTCGAGTACTGCCTGCAAGCGTCCGGCCGCGATTTCGGCGGCCGCGTGCCGCTTAGTCATGTAGGCAAGCCCTGCACCCGCCACCGCCGCCTCGAGGATCAGGTCCATGTCCTGCAGGGTCATGCGTCCTGGTACGTCGAGACGGATCTCCTCGCCATGCCGCTCGAATTCCCAACGGTATATCGCGCCGCCGGGCAACCGGAAGCGGACGCAGTCGTGTTTCAGCAGATCCGCCGGCACCGCCGGCCGGCCATGCCGTTCAAAGTATTCCGGCGCTCCGAAGACGAGAAAGCGCTCTTGCGCAGTCAGCGGAATTGCGACCATGTCCTGGGGCACGCTCTCCAGAAGCCGCATGCCGAGGTCGAATCCTTCGGCGACGATATCGACCAATCGCCCGTCACTTGCGACATCGATATCCACATCGGGATAGCGGCGACGGTATTCCATCAGCAACGGCATCAGGTGACCGCGTACTCCACCCGCAGAGCTATTGATCCGCAACCGCCCACGTGGGCGTGCCGCCGCTTCGGTTGCGCCTTCCACGGCACTCTCGATCTCCTTCAGGGCCGGCGCAATCTTTTCCAGGAACCCTTCACCCGCCTCGGTGAGCGAAACGCTGCGCGTCGTACGGTTGAACAGCCTGACGCCGAGCCTGGACTCGAGTGCCGATATGGCGTGGCTGACCGCCGATGCCGACATTCCGAGTTGGCGGGCGGCCGATCGAAAATTGCGCGTCTCGGCGACAATCGCAACGGCGTTCAACTCGATCATGCCGGCCTTTTTCATTGTTCGATTTTCCTCAACAGCACGTCATTAATTATAGCGCTTATTCCACCTTATCCAACGAACTATCTGATAGGCAGTCCCCATGCAACACGAGGAATCACATGACTAGGACCGTTTTCATCACCGGCGCATCGTCGGGCATCGGCAAGGCCAGCGCAAAGCTGTTCCAGGCTTCGGGCTTCAATGTCGTCGCCACGATGCGCAATCCTGAGGCCGGTGAAGAACTGCGTGAACTGCCCGGCGTTCTGGTGACGAGCCTGGACGTCGAGGACGAAGCCAGCATCAAGGCAGCGGTTGCCGCCGGCATCGAACGCTTCGGCAAGATCGACGTACTGGTGAACAATGCCGGCTACGGCCTCTACGGCATCTTCGAGTCGACGCCGAAGGAAAAGCTGCAGCAACAATTTGCGGTCAACGTCTTCGGGGTCATGGACGTCACCCGGGCGATCCTGCCTCATTTCAGGCAAAACTCTGCCGGGACAATCGTCAATGTCAGTTCCGGCGCCGGCATGTTCACCTTGCCGATGATCTCGGCCTATTGCGCCAGCAAGTTCGCCCTGGAAGGCTTCACCGAGTCCCTGTCCTACGAACTCCTGTCCCTGAACATCGGCGTGAAGCTGGTCATCCCGCATGGCGGCGTCGCAGAGACGTCGTTCCAGCAGCGTTCGACCTCGGACTTTGCCCGGGACGGCACGCCGCAGGAATACCATCCGTTCCTCCAGCGCAGCATCGAAGCCTTTGGTCGCATGGGCGGCGCGCTCACCATGACCTCGCACGACGTGGCCAAGGTCATCCTGGAGGCCGCGACGGATGGGACCTCGCGCCTGCGCTATCTCGTCGGCGACGATGCCCGCGGCTTCGTCAAGGCCCGCCGGGAACTGGCCGACCAGGACTATGTCGATCACATGCGCGGACTGTTTACCTGAACGAACAACGCGCATGGAAAAGCCGGCGCAAGTCATGCGCCGGCTTCGAAAAAACACGCTGTAGCAGATCAGATCGCGGCGGTGACGATGAACTCGACCTTGTAGTCGGGCGTCGCCAGCTTGGCCTCGCTGGTGGCGCGGGCGGGCGTGTTGGCCGGGTCGACCCACGCTTCCCAGACGGCGTTCATCTCGCCGAAGGTCGACATGTCGGAGAGGTAGATGATCGTCTGCAGGACCTTCGACTTGTTCGTGCCCGCCTTGGCCAGCAGCGCGTCGACTTCGGCAAGGGCCGACCGGCACTGTTCGGTCACCGTCGCGCCTTCGCCAACCTGGCCGGCGAGATAGACGGTGTTGCCGTGGATGACGATGTCGCTCATGCGGGGGCCGACGTCGATACGCTTGATGGTCATGGGATGCTCCTCAGTTTGAATCTATGAAATTGACGTGCGCCACACCGCCGTCGGCCGGTCACGACCGGGCCGTGCGATGACGAAAGCCGTAGCCGCAATCAGGCGCGAATGTGCAGGGTCTGCTGGTAGACGGCCGTGGAGCGGGCGCCCGAGCGGCAGTAGCCGAGCATCGGCCGAGGAAACTCGTCGAGTGCATCCACCATCTGGGTCACAGCATCGGCGGTCACGCCCATCGGGCCGACCGGGATATGGGTGATGCTGAGGCCGAGTTCTTCGGCGCGCTTGGCGATATCGGCAAAAAGCGGCTGGTCGGGGCTCTCATGGTCGGGGCGATGGCAGACGATCGACTGGAACCCGAGGGCCTTAATCTGGTCGAGGTCCTCGACCGTGATCTGTCCGCTGACCGAGTATTCGTCGTTGATTTGCCGGATATCCATGGTGCATCCCTTTCGAAACTGCAGGTGGTTTCCTCTACGCTGCGGCGCTGCAGTCGTCAATCACGCGATTGGGCTCACGCCCCGATGAAGGTGAAGCTCAGCGCATAGTCGCGGCTTTCCCGTGGCTTCAGCATGGTGAACTCGCCGCCCGCTCCGAGTTCGGCTCGCGAAACCCAACGGTGCGAGACGGGCTCGATACCGAACACGTGCGCCGGGGCCTTCTGGTTTCGCCAGATCTGCAGGTGCGGCAGCGTATCGGTACGGAACGACACCTTGAGGCTGCGGCCGCCAATTGCGGCTATCGGCCCAAGCGTGATCGTTGCCCATTCCTCGCCCGCGCGTTCAGCCAGCACGCAGAAGACGCCGCCGTCGCCCTCCCCGAAGGCCCAGGGAAAGCCTCCTCCTTCAAGCATAGCACCCGCCAGGCGCACGCCGTCGTCGAAATGCCTGGCGCCGATGTTCATGTGGTACATCAGGAAGGCGGGGAAAGCCGCAGTGCCGGTGTTTGTCACCCGGTCGTTGAGATGCACCACCCCCGTTGCGGCATCGATGCGCCAGCGCCGCGAAAGCAGTGCGGTCCCGCCCTGCGCGAGTTGCACCGCGACCTCGGCCTCGCAGACCGCATCGCCGTTGTCGTCGGTGGTGGTCAGCAGCACCTTCGCCGGATGCGACGAGAACGATCCGTGCAGCGGATACTTGCGACCGTCGGCCGCCCCCTCGATCGGCTCGGGATGGCGGATGTGGTCCGGGCCGCAGGTAAAGAGGAAGCCTTCCAGCGAATGGTCGATACGCGGGTCGCCGTCGTCCGGAATGGCTCGGTGCGGCGAAAGATCGACACCGTCGACGATACATGCACCGATATCGAGCACGGATCCCGGATCGAGCGTCAGCCTCGGCCCCCTCGCCGCATAGAATTCCATCATTGCTGCTTCCCCTTGCATTTCATGTCCCGTGCCCTACCTGCGGGCAGACAACCGGTCGCATATAATCAGAACGCCAAACTTGCACGGAAATGGATAAATCATGCAAATCTTTCGATAAATTAACTTTTCATTCACCACACATCCATGATTTTCACACTAGCGACAAATTTGCAGTGTGAGACGCGGATCGACCGCCTTGAGGAACGCTTGAGCATGACGCCCTTGATTCGAACCAGTTTGCACCTGATGACGATGGTATCGGCGCTGGCTCTGTGCATGCCTGCGGCCACAGCTCAGGATCAATTCCGCCGTCCGAGCCAGCAGACCATCCTGGTCACGCCGCAGGGCGACATTCTCGACTATGTCCCGGAGGCCGGCGAGGTCACGATTCGCCAGGATGGGCGCGGCCGGCGGGTCCTGATCGACCACTACGGAAACGTCGTTGCCACCGAAATGCGCGCCGACCGCTACTTCGCCAGGATGCAGCAAGAGCAGCAGAATGGCTCCTATGATTCCTACGGCGAGGACGGGGGATTCGATGCCCGCGACCCTGGCGCCGTGACCGGTTCCGTAGAGCCGGGAGCCGTCACTCGTCAACCGCTCGACGATCAGGCTATGCCGCCGGCCCTGGACGAAAACGGCTTTCCCGCCGCGCCCGATGGGCCCGATACGCTGGCCGCACTCCCCGCCCCGTCGATGCACGAGGACCCGATTACCAAGGAACCCGTCTTCAAGCTCAACGGCAAGTCGAAGCCGGAGATCCTGGCTTTGCAGGTCTTCCTCGACAGGCAGGGCGTTTCTCCCGGCGTCATCGACGGCCACATGGGCAGCAATGTCACCAAGTCGATCCTTGCCTATGAGCAGATGACCGGCGAGAAACTCGATCCGAACGATACCGACTACATCCTCGAGCAGTTGCGCCTGTCCGGCGGGCTGGCGATCACGCACTACGAAATCACGCCCGCCGATGCCGCCGGCCCCTATGTGGCGGAGATCCCCGACGACTACTCGCAGAAGGCCCTGCTGCCGTCGCTCGCCTACACCTCGACTGCGGAAATGCTGGCCGAGCGCTTTCACATGGACGAGAACTTCCTGCGCGAACTCAATCCCGGCGTCGACTTCACCATTCCCGGCACGATCATCAAGGTCGTCAATCCGGGTCAGCCGAAGAAGGGCGAAGTTGCCCGAATCATTGCCGACAAGGGACGCAAGCAGGTGCTTGCCTATGACAACGGGGGCAATCTGGTCGCCGCCTATCCGGCGAGCATCGGCTCCTCCGACACCCCCTCGCCCTCCGGCATCGTGACCGTCGAGCGCGTCGCGCTCAATCCGGGCTACACCTACAACCCGAAGATCAACTTCCAGCAGGGCGGCAACGACAAGATCCTCAACATACCGCCAGGCCCCAACGGCCCGGTTGGCACGGTGTGGATGGCGCTCTCGAAACCGACCTACGGCATCCACGGCACACCGGAACCGTCGAAGATCGGACGCACACAGAGCCATGGCTGCATTCGCCTGACGAACTGGGATGCCACCGAGCTTGCCAAGATGACGAAGCCGGGCGTGACCGTCGAATTCATGGATTGATCGTTACGCGGCCCTGGAAATCAGCGGCCCGGTCAGCCGGGCGCTGGCTGGCAGACGGACCGGCAGCATGCGCATCATTTCCTCGGCAAAGGCACGGGCGTTTTCTTGCGCCTTGTCGAGGTTGCTGACGCGGGCAGGATCCATGGACTGCAGGGTACCGCCGCAGTCGAAGATGTCGCGAAACGCGGAGCGCTCGATGATTGCGGTCTCCAGCACGGGAACCTGGCGTTCGTTGAGGAGCGCCTTGATCGTCTGCAGGGCGCGTGTCGTGACCAGCGAATTGACCCGGGTCAGCACCACCGAATGGGCGATATGCACCCGTTCACGTTCCGCGAGGCACTGCAGGAGCTCCAGCACCTGCGCCCCGCCGCGCGCGTCCATCGCACAGCCCTGAATGGGAATGAGGACGTGATCGGACAGACCGATCGCGGTGGCCAGCAGCGGGTTGCGATCACCGGGGAGATCGATGATGAAGTAGTCGGTGCTGCCCTTGTTTTCGCTGATATGCAGCGGTAGCGACGCAGTCGTCACGCTGTCGATGACCGAGATGTTGCGAATGTTGCCGGAGATCTCGTGCCAGCGGGAGATCCAGTGCTGCGGGTCGGCATCGAGGATGGTGACGCGGTATCCGCGCCGCGCCAGTTCGGTCGAGAGCAGCAGGACGGCTGTGGTCTTGCCCGCTCCACCCTTGGTATTGGCAAATGTAATGACTGGCATTTCGGTCCTCGGCGGCATTCTGTGAGCGAGGTATCGCCCGTTGACGCATCGGTGATGCGGTTAACCCATTCTTTCGAAATTTGGTTAACGAAGTCTAAACAAAGGCCCTTCTGGCCAGTCGTCCTTAACCAAGGCAATCTTTAACGCTGGCGCCAACAGACTGTTTTTCAACAAAAAACCCGGAAACTGGGTTTCCGGGTCCTTTGCAATCGTTAAGAGGCCCTGGCCTCAGAAGCACTCGAGGAACAGCGCCTTGGTGTTTTCCAGCGTCATCTGCACCGGATTGCCGCCGCAGCTCGGATCCTCGATCGCCATCGCCGTCAGTTCGTCGATGCGGTCCGGCTTGATGCCCATGGCGGTGAGGTTTTCCGGTACGCCGAGTTCGGTCCGCAGCGACAGCACGTAGTCGTAGAAGCCGTCGAAGCCGCCGGAAATACCGAGATAGGCGGCGGCCTGGGCGATCTTGCCCTCGATCGCCGGTCGGTTGAAGCGCAGGACCGGCGGCATCACCACCGCGTTCGTCATGCCGTGGTGGGTGTTGTAGACCGCGCCGATCGGATGCGACAGCGAATGGATCGCGCCGAGCCCCTTCTGGAATGCGACCGCCCCCATGGCGGCGGCCGCCATCATGTTGGTGCGCGCCTCGATATCGGTCCCGTCCGTGTAGGCGCGTGGCAGGAACTCCTTGACGAGCCGCATGCCTTCGAGCGCGATGCCCTGGCTCATCGGATGGTAGAACGGCGAGGAATAGGCCTCGAGGCAATGGGCGAAGGCATCCATGCCGGTGCCGGCGGTAATCACCTTCGGCATGCCGACCGTCAGTTCCGGGTCGCAGATGACGATGCCCGGCAGGAACTTCGGATGGAAGATAATCTTCTTCACATGGGTTTCGGAATTGGTGATGACGCTGGCGCGCCCTACTTCCGAACCGGTTCCCGCCGTCGTCGGCACCGCCACGATCGGCGCGATGCCTTCGACGCTGGCGCGGGTCCACCAGTCGCCGATGTCCTCGAAGTCCCAGACCGGCCGGGACTGGCCGGCCATGAAGGCGACTGCCTTGCCGAGGTCGAGGCCGGAACCGCCGCCGAAGGCGACGACGCCGTCATGGCCGCCGGCCTTGAACGCCTTCACGCCGGCGTCGAGGTTCTTCTCGTTGGGATTGGGGTCGACATCGGCGAAAATGGCACGTCCCAATCCGGCTGCATCGAGAATGTCGAGCGCGTTCTGGGTGATCGCCATCGAGGCGAGGCCGCGATCGGTGACCAAGAGCGGCTTCCTGATGCCCAGCGCCTTGCAGGCGTCCGCCAGCTCCTTGATCCGCCCCGCCCCCATCTTGACGGCGGTCGGATAGCTCCAGTTTGCGACAATGCTCATTTCGTGACTTTCTTGAGGTGGTAGGATTTCGGGCGGGTCAGGTTGTGGAAGCCAAGCACCGACAGCGAGCCGCCACGGCCGGTTTCCTTGCAGCCGGTCCACACCAGCGCCGGATCGAGATAGTCGGCGCGGTTCATGAAGACCGTGCCGGTTTCGACCTCGCGACCGATGCGGGCGGCGCGGGCGGGGTCCTGGGTCCACAGCGAAGCGGTCAGGCCGTACTTGCTGTCATTCATCAGTTCAATGGCTTCGTCGTCGCTCTTTACCTTCATGATGCCGACTGCCGGCCCGAAGGTTTCCTCGCGCATGAACTCCATCGAATGGTCGACATCGACGAGGACCTGCGGCATCAGGTAGGCGCCGCCGTCGTCCTGCGGGAAGAGCTTCGGATCGACGAGTGCCTTGGCGCCCTTGGACACGGCATCGGCCACCTGTGCGCGCACGGTCGCGGCAAAGCGTTTGTTGGCCATCGGCCCGAGTGTTGTTTCCGGATCGAGCGGGTTGCCGAGCTTGTAGTTCGAGACCCAGGCGACCGACTTTTCGACGAAGGCGTCGTAGAGCTTCTCGTTCACATAGATGCGCTCGATGCCGCAGCAGCACTGCCCGGAATTGTAGGTCGCCCCATCCATCAGCGTATCGACGGCTGCGTCGAGGTCCGCATCCTCCATCACATAGCCCGGGTCCTTGCCCCCGAGTTCGAGCCCGACACCGGCGAAGGTTCCGGCCGCGGCGCGCTCTATCGAGCGTCCGCCCTCGACCGAGCCGGTGAAGTTGATAAAGTTGAAGCTTCCCGCCGCGATCAAAGCCGAGGTCGTGGCATGGTCGAGGAACACGTTCTGGAACACGTCGTCCGGTACGCCCGCCTCGACAAACGCACGCACCATGCGCTCGCCGACGAGCAATGTCTGGCTGGCGTGCTTGATGATGACGGTGTTGCCGGCCATCAGCGCCGGGGCAACCGTGTTGATCGCCGTCATGTAGGGATAGTTCCACGGCGCGATGACAAAGACGACGCCGTGCGCCTCCCGTTCGATGCGGCGCTCGAAGCTGGCGCTGGATTCGACCTCAATTGGCGCCAGCGCATCGGCAGCGATCGCGGCGACGTAGTTCGACCGCTCGTTGAAGCCCTTGAATTCGCCGCCGTAACGTACCGGACGGCCCATCTGCCAGGCGATTTCCGGGACCACTTCGTCGGCCATTTCGTTCAGCCGGGCAACACCCTTCAACACCAGTTGGACCCGCTCCTCGAGCGGCCGGCGGGCCCAGGCCTTCTGGGCCTTGCGGGCGCGGGCGACGACCTCGGCCGCCGCCTCCAGAGACATGGCCGGACGTTCGGCATAGACCGAACCGTCGATGGGGGAAATGCATTGGATCACTGTCACGATCGAATTCCTGTTATTGTTGGTTCAAGCTCTTTCAAAACCGCGAGCAACTTCCCAATCGGTTACGCGGCGGTCGTATTCCTCCTGCTCCCAGTTGGCCGCCCGCACATAGTGATCGATCACGTCGTCGCCGAAAGCGGCGCGGAGCATCTGCGAATGTGCAAGTGCCGAGGTCGCATCGCGCAACGTGCGGGGTATTTCTCGCACCTCGCCGGCACCGTAAGCATCTCCCACGAAGGGGGCTTCCAGTTCAAGCTTCTTCTCGATTCCGTCGATGCCTGCGGCAATGAGCGCGGCCATGGCAAGATAGGGATTGAGATCGGAGCCACCGACGCGGCACTCGATGCGGATCGCCTTGGTGCCGTCACCGCAAAGACGGTATCCGGCGGTGCGGTTGTCCTTGCTCCAGATCGCCTTGGTGGGCGCGAAAGTGCCGGCCATGAAGCGCTTGTAGGAGTTTATGTAAGGCGCGAGGAAATAAGTGATCTCGCTAGCGTACGCGAGCAGCCCGGCCACGTAGTGCTTCATGGTCTCCGACATGCCGTATTTGCCGTTCTCGTCATGGAAAAGCGACGTCTTGCCGTCGGCGCTCCACAGCGACTGGTGGATGTGGGAGGAGCTTCCCGCCGCGCTGTAGTTCCATTTGGCAAGGAAGGTGATTGCCTTGCCGCGCGACCAGGCGATCTCCTTGCAGGCGTTCTTGATGATGACGTGACGATCGGCCATGGTCAGTGCATCGGCATAGCGCACGTTGATCTCTTCCTGACCGGCCGACGCTTCCCCCTTGGAGTTCTCGACCGGAATGCCGGCCCCCTGTAGGCCGTTGCGGATCGCCCGCATCACGTCTTCCTCCTTGGTGGTCTGGAAGATGTGGTAGTCCTCGTTGTACCCGCTGACGAGTTGCAGGTCGCGGTAGCCGGACGCGCGTGCATCGTCATAGGATTGGTCGAACAGGAAGAATTCGAGCTCGGTCGCCATGAAGGCGCTCATGCCCATGGCTTCCAGGCGCTTGACCTGCTTCTTGAGTATGGCCCGCGGCGAATGCGGCACATCCTCGTGGGTATGGTGGTCGAGCACGTCGCAAAGCACCAGCGCCGTGCCCTCGAGCCAGGGAATGCGGCGCAGCGTCGAAAGGTCCGGCTTCATCGTGTAGTCGCCGTAGCCCTTTTCCCAACTCGTCGCCTTGTAGCCGGAAACCGTCTCCATCTCCATGTCCGTCGCCAGCAGGTAGTTGCAGCTGTGCGTTTCCTTCCATGCGCTCTCGACGAAATACTGCGCCTGGAAACGCTTGCCCATCAGACGGCCCTGCATGTCCACCTGGCAGGCGAGAACGGTGTCGATGCGGCCCTCGGCAACATCCTTTTTGAGATCATCGAAGGTGTAGGTGCTACTCGAGCTCATTGGTCTATCCTGGTGTCGTTTCCCCCGGGCCTTCCCGCCCGGCATTCGCGTGCTGATCCGGAGCGCGCGCGCCCCGGATCAGATGGCTTTCAATTCCCTTCCGCTCAGCTGTAGCGGTACGGAGGTCCTGCCTTTTCCATGGTGGAGCGGTACTTCTTGAGAATTTCGACGACCTTGGCGCAGCGCGGGCTGGTGGTGGCGATTTCATCCCAGAACTTCAGGGCCTCTTCCTCGACGGTCGCCCATTCCGCGTCCGGAATAGTGGTGAGTTTAAGCTTCGTGCCCTCGGCGCGCAGTTGCGCCTCGCCGCCCCAGTACCAGTACTGGCGGTAGTAGTGCGAGGAATCCATGCACAGCCGGAACAGCGTCTGCAGATGTTCCGGTACCTCATCCCAGCGTTCCTTGTTGGCGAAGAACGATCCGCACCAGGCGCCGGAAATGTTGTTGGTGAGGAAGTACTTGGTAACGTCCGCCCAGCCAACCGTGTAGTCCTCGGTAATGCCCGACCAGGCGAGGCCGTCGAGTTCGCCGGTCTGCATGGCGACCTGGACATCCTCCCATGGCAGGGTGACCGGCACCACGCCGAAGCGTGTCAGGAACTGCCCGGCGGTCGGGAAGGTGAAGATCCTGAGCCCCTTCAGATCGGCGAGGCTGTTGAGC
Source organism: Ferirhizobium litorale (assembly GCA_030028905.1). GTDB lineage: Bacteria > Pseudomonadota > Alphaproteobacteria > Rhizobiales > Rhizobiaceae > Ferirhizobium > Ferirhizobium litorale. The sequence continues at coordinate 107,781 of JALDYZ010000012.1, forward strand.
GGCTTGTTGGTCGCGAAGTTGCAGGGGTCCCACGAGCCGGCGGACAGCCATTGCACGTTCTCGACCTCGCCATAGGCTTCGGCCCAGATCTCGTTGAGACCGTATTGGTGGAACAGGGTCGGCACGTCGAGGCTGTAGCGCGAGGCGAAGGGGAAGTAGCCGCCGAACACCTTGATGTCCACCGGCGAGGCCATCGAGTCATCGTCCGACTGAACGGCATCTATCGTACCGGCCCGCATGGCACGGAACAGTTCGCCGGTCGGCACCAGCTGATCGGAGGTGTAGAGTTCGATTACCATCGCCCCGTTCGCCGCCTTGTTGAATGCATCGATGGCGGGCTTGATGACGTGTTCGGCGAGCGCCGGGCCGGCATAGGTCTGCAGACGCCACTTGATGACCTTGTCCTGCGCTTTCACATATGGGGCGGCAAGCGTTACCGGTCCGACTGCAGCGGCCGCAAGACCGGCCTTCCTGAGAAAATCTCTTCTGTTGGTCATAGCTGTTTCCCTCTGTTGACGATATTTTTGGAGAGCCCCGCCTTCTTCTTGTGCTGTTTGAGGGACGCTCCAGTCTTCCCAGCCCTGCTCGGGCATTCTCCCTGTATTCGTTCCGGTTATCCCTTCACGTAGACGTGGTGCGGCAGCCACAGCGCGATCTCGGGAAAGGCCATGATGATCGCCAGGCCGATGCACATGATGATGACGAAAGGCCAGACGGACCTGTAGATGTCGGCAAGCGAAATCTCCGGCGGCGCCATGGCCCGCATCAGGAACAGGTTGTATCCGAACGGCGGCGTCATGTAGGAGATCTGGCAGGTGATCGTGTACAGCACCCCGTACCAGATCAGGTCGAAGCCGAGCTTGCCGACGAGCGGGATGTAGAGCGGCGCGACGATCACCAGCATTGCCGTGTCGTCGAGAAACATGCCCATGATGATAAAGGAAATCTGCATCATGATGAGGATCTCCCACGGGCCGAGGCCCAACCGGTTGAGCAGCAGGTTTTCAATCGCCTTGACCGCGCCGAGCCCGTCGAACACGGCGCCGAAGCATAGTGCCGCCAGGATGATCCACATGAACATGCAGGAAATGCCGAGCGTCTGCTCGATCGTCCTGTCCATGACCCTGGCCGTCAGTCGTCCCTTGAACCAGGCAACCGCGAGAGCCGAGACCGCGCCCACCGCCGAGCTTTCGACGAGGCTGGTGATCCCCATCAAGAACAGGCCCATCATCAGCAGGAAGATCATCAGCGGCAGGATGCCCGCGCGCAGCAGCAGAAGCTTCTGGCCGAGCGGAATGTTTCGATCTTCCTTCGGTAGCGGCGGGCCGAGATGCGGCTGCAGACGGCAGCGGATGACGATGTAGATGATGAAGAGCCCGGCCAGCAGCAGACCCGGAAAGAACCCTGCAAGCCACAACTGCCCCACCGGCTGGCGGGCGATCATGCCGTAAAGGACCAACACGACGCTCGGCGGCACGAGAATGCCGAGCGAGGAACCCGCCTGGATCACGCCCGACACCATGATCTTGTCGTAGCCGCGCCGCAGCAGTTCGGGCAGCGCGATGGTGGCGCCGATCGCCATCCCGGCGACGCTGAGGCCGTTCATGGCCGAGATGATGACCATCAGCCCGATCGTTCCGACAGCCAGGCCGCCGGGCAGGCCGCCCATCCAGACATGGAACATCTTGTAGAGATCTTCGGCGATACCGGACTCCGAGAGCATGTAGCCCATGAAGATAAAAAGCGGCAGCGTCAGCAACGGATACCATTTCATCAGCTTCATGCCGGCGCTGAAGCCGATCTCGAAACCGCCCTGCCCCCAGAGCAAGGCCGCCGCAACGACCCCGACGAAGCCGATCACCCCGAAGACGCGCTGGCCGGTCAGCATGCTGAGCAGCATCGATGAAAACATGAAGAGCACGATCATTTCGGGAGTCATGTGATCGCCACTCCCCGTGCAGTCGCCAGATCCTTGAAGAAGATCGACGTCGTCTGCAGAAAGGTCAGGAATATGCCGATGACCATGATGATCTTGATGGGTGCCATGTAAGGTGCCCAGGCCGAATAGCTGCGCTCGCCGTACTGCAGCGCATAGCTGGTGCTCGACAGGCCGCCGACGAGCAGGAAGCCGAGATAGACGAACAGCATGAAGATGGTGACGACGTCGATGACGGCCTTGGTGCGCGGCGACCAGCGGCCATAGGCGAGATCCATGCGCACGTGGGCATCGAGCTGCAGCGAATAGGCGCCGCCCATGATGTAGTACGCAGCCATGACGAATTGGGCCATCTCCAGCGTCCACAGCGACGGCACGAAGAAGGTCTTCGAAATCGATGACCAGAGCAGGATGCCCATCATCACGAATATCAGGTACATCGTGGCGCGCCCGACCCTTCGATTGAAGGCATCGACCACGCGCACATAGGTCTTGATCCACTCAGGCATGGGCACGATACCCAAAGCCCGGGGAATGGCGAGGTTCACGGGCCCCTGAGCCCTCCCCATTCGCAAATGCTGCCATCGCAGTATCCTCTCCAGTACAAGTTCCACCTCATTTTTGTTTTTTGCCCGGTTGTCCGGGATCGTCTTTTCAGATGCCGGATTCGGCCAGGCCTTCCTGCAGAAGGCCCGCGAGGAGATCGGCCATGACTTCCTGGCCTGTCTCGTCGGAGATCAGGTCGTTCCGGACCTCGATCATCACGTTCAGGAGCCCGTTGCCGAGCGCGTGAAGCTTCAGTGTATGGGTGACGCCGTCGGCCGGTCCATAGGGCTGGTTGCGCCCGAACCTGTAGGCGTCGGTGTCGCTCGCTGCGGCCAGAAGTCGATCGGCAAGACGGGTGTCGCTGTCATGCAAGATGCCGATTTCCACGGAACGGGTGTGGCCGTTGTAGACGGGCGTGAAGCTATGGATGGTCACCAGAACCGTTCGCCGCCCCTGCGCCCGGCGCTCGGCGATGATTGCCGCGATCCTGGCATGAAAAGGAATATACAGCCCGTTGGTCCGTGCATCGCGCTGCGATTGCGTCAGACCAGCGTTACCCGGAACCGTATAGATCTCACTGAACTCGGGTATGGCGGCGGGCGATTCCGGCGGCCGGTTGCAATCGTAGACCAACCGCGAAAAACGCTGGTAGACGAGCGTCGCGTCAAGAGTTCGCGACAGGAGGGTCGAAACGGCAAGCGCCCCGGGATCCCAGGCGATATGACTTTCCAGCGCTGCGATCGGCAGGCCGAGATCCCCGAAGTGAACGGGAATTGTCGAAGAGGCATGCTCGCAGACGAGGAGGACATCACCTCTCCCGCCGGGATTGACCACCTCAACGGGGTTGCCCTCCTCTGTCGTCAATATCCCCGGCTCCATGCCCACAGGAATGCGCTCCACCTAAGGTTAACTGGCTCTGAATGAAGAATAGAATTATTCAGGATCGAAACCATGTCAATCGCGGGCTGTAACTATCTTTTCAAAATAGCGATTGACTCGCGCAGCGTCCGAGATGATTAATTCCCTAGTTGAGGTTGGCAGCAGATCGACCCCGGGGAGCATAGAGCGCGTGGCAGATGGGTCTCAGACCGTTTCGGATGTCATACATGCCCATTTCGGGACGCTGACCCGCGCCGAAAAGCAGCTGGCGCAGAGTCTTCTGGAAAACTACCCGATCTCGGGATTGGGAAGCATCACGATCATTGCGGAAAATGCCGGCGTGTCCACACCCACCGTCGTACGCATGGTGCAAAAGCTCGGATACAAGGGATACCCCGAGTTCCAGGCGCATTTGCATCAGGAACTGGAAGCGACGATCTCCAATCCGATCACCAAGCACGACCGCTGGGCCAGCAATGCGCCGCAGGGGCATGTGCTGATCCGCATCGCCGATTCCATCATGAACAACATGCGCCAGACGCTCGGCGACATGGACACCGCCACGTTCGACGCCGCAAGCGAGTTGCTTTCCGACAGGCGACGCAACGTCTATTTCGTCGGCGGCCGCATTACCGGATCGATCGCCGAGTATTTCTTCACCCACATGCAGGTGATCCGGGCCAAGGCGACGCTGATTTCCCTGCATTCCAGCTCGTGGCCGCAATATGTGCTGAACATGAACGCCGGCGACGTGCTGGTGATCTTCGATATCCGGCGCTACGAACAGGAGATGGTAACGCTCGCCGAGGCGGCCAAGGCCAACGGCGTCATCATCATCCTCTTCACCGATCAGTGGGGATCGCCGGCCGCCAAGCACGCTCGCCACGTGTTCCGGGTGCGCATCGAGGTGCCATCCGCCTGGGATTCCTCGGTGGTCACATTGTTCGTGGTCGAGGCGCTGATCGAGGCGATACAGACCCGCACCTGGGATGACACCCGCGAACGCATGCGAACGCTGGAAGGTCTATTCGAGCAGACCCGTCTGTTCCGTCGCCTGACGTAGCGGCTTCCTGAAACCTCGGCGAAGCGGCAACGAAACCGGGGAAAAAACAACGACAACATGCCGGTAGCGACGCGATTTCACATAAACTTCACGTAACGTAAGTACAGCGCCTGCAGATGCAAAAAACCATAGAGGAGAAATGCAGTGATCTCTAAGATTCAAAAGCTTCTTTCGCTGACGACGGCACTCGTCGTTGCCAGCACCGCGATTGCCGTAGCCGAACCGAGCGCCGAACTGATCGAAGCCGCCAAGAAGGAAGGCATGCTGACGACGATCGCCCTGCCCCACAGCTGGTGCGGCTACGGTGACGTCATCGCCGGCTTCAAGGCCAAGTACCCGGAAATCCAGGTCAACGAACTGAACCCCGACGCCGGCTCTGCTGATGAAGTCGAAGCGATCAAGGCCAACAAGGACAACAAGGGCCCGCAGGCTCCTGACGTCGTCGACGTCGGCCTCGCCTTTGGTCCGCAGATGAAGGCCGAAGGCCTGTTGCAGCCCTACAAGGTTTCCACCTGGGACGAGATCCCGGACACCATCAAGGACGCAGACGGCCACTGGTATGGCGACTACTACGGCGTTCTGTCGTTCATCGTGAACAAGGACCTCGTGGAAAACACCCCGGCCGACTGGGCCGACCTGCTGAAGCCGGAATATGCCGGCCAGGTCGCGCTTGCCGGTGACCCGCGCGCCTCCAACCAGGCGATCCTCGGCGTTCTCGCTGCCGGCCTGTCCAAGGGGGCAGCTCCGGGTGAAGCTTCCGGCAAGGCCGGTCTCGAGTACTTCGCCGAACTCAACAAGGCCGGCAACTTCGTTCCGGTGATTGCAAAGGCCGGCACCATTGCCCAGGGCGCGACCCCGATTGCAATCGCATGGGACTACAACGCGCTGGCATGGCGTGACGAACTGAAGGACAATCCGCCGGTCGAGGTGGTCGTTCCGAAAACCGGCGTTCTCGCCGGCGTCTACGTCCAGGGCATCTCCGCCTTCGCGCCGCACCCGAACGCTGCCAAGCTGTGGATGGAATACCTCTATTCCGACGAAGGCCAGAACCTGTGGCTGAAGGGCTACTGCCACCCGGCCCGCTTCAACGCCATGGTCAAGGCCGGCAAGGTTCCGCAGGAACTGATCGACGCCCTGCCGCCCGCTGCAAGCTATGAAGCGGCCGTCTTCCCGACCGTGGAAGAGCAGAATGCCAACAAGGCTGCCGTTACCGGCGGTTGGGATGGCGTTGTCGGCGCGAACGTCCAGTAAGGTGAAGTCATGACGCCAGGCCCCGACCCGTCTCCCGGGCCGGGGCTTGCCCTTTCCCGAGCGACTGCCCCGGTTTGACCAGAATTCAACCGGGCCATTCGCGCAACGATCCAGGACCATGAACCAAGCCCCACACACGCGACGGCCGCGCATTCCGCTCACCTGGTTGGGCCTGATGCCCTTCGTGATTTTCGTCATGCTGTTCCTGGTGCTGCCGACGATTCACATCGTCATCGGCGCGTTCCAGACCCGCGACGGCTCCTTCACGCTGCAGAACATCATCGACCTGAACACCGGCACGATCCCGTCGAGCTACTGGATCTCGATCAAGATTTCCGTTGCATCGGCTGCGCTTGGCAGCCTGATCGGCTTCGCTATGGCAGCCGCCGTCGTCTTCGGTGCGGTTCCCCGTTGGATCAAATCGCCGCTCCTCACCTTTTCCGGGGTCGCCTCGAACTTTGCCGGCGTCCCGCTGGCCTTCGCCTTTCTTGCGACGTTTGGACCGGTCGGCCTCGTCACCGTTCTTCTGCGCAACAGTTTCGGCATCGTGCTCCAGCGTGACCTCGGTTTCAACATCCTGAGCTTCTGGGGCCTGACGATCACTTATCTCTTCTTCCAGATCCCGCTGATGATCCTGATCATCGCGCCGGCGCTGGAAGGCCTTCGCCGCGAGTGGCGCGAGGCCGCCGATATCCTTGGTGCAAGCGCCATGCAGTACTGGCGCATGGTCGCGCTGCCGATCCTGTTCCCATCGCTGCTCGGGACCTTCGCGCTCTTGTTTGCCAACGCCTTCGGCGCCGTCGCCACCGCGATTGCGCTCACGGGTTCAAGCCTCAATATCGTGCCGATCCAGCTCTTTGCCCAGATTCGCGGCGACGTGCTCGGTAACCCCAATCTCGGCTACGCCATGGCCTTCGGCATGATCGTCATCACGGCGATCGCCAATGTCGTCTACATCTGGCTGCGCATGCGTGCCGAAAGGTGGCTGAAATGAGTGTCTGGGCGCGCATTGCCGGCTGGGCGGCACTGGTCTTCGGCCTGCTCTACTTTTTCGTTCCGCTCGCTGGCCTTTTCGAATTCTCGCTGCGGGCACGGCGCGGGGTCTACAGCTTCGATGCCTATGTGCGCGTCCTTGCCGACCCGCAATTCCAGGCAACGTTCAGCTACTCCGTCGTCATGGCGCTGGTCACTATCGTGATCGGCGTACTGATCGTCGTGCCGACCGCGTTCTGGGTGCGGCTGAAAATGCCCTGGGCAAGGCCCTATGTCGAATTCCTGACGCTGATGCCGCTGGTGATTCCGGCGATCGTGATCGTGTTCGGCTACATCCGCCTCTACAACACCTCGAGCTGGCTGCCACTGACCGGTTCCGTGTTCGGAACGAACCTGCTGCTGGCCTTCGGCTACACCATTCTGGCCCTGCCCTACATGTATCGCGCCGTCGACACCGGACTTAGAACCATAGACGTCGCAACGCTCACGGAAGCGGCCCAGAGCCTCGGCGCGGGTTGGACAACCATTCTGAGCCGGGTGATCCTGCCCAATGTCTTGCCCGCCGTTCTGTCGGGAGCCTTTCTCACCTTCGCGATCGTCATCGGCGAGTTCACTCTGGCGGCGCTTCTCGACCGGCCGGCATTCGGTCCGTACCTGCAGCGCATCGGCGCGAACAAGCCCTATGAGCCGTTTGCCCTGTCAGTCATCGCATTCGCCATCACCTGGGGCTGCCTAGCGCTGATCCAGCTCGTGTCCCGTTTACAGAAAACCACCCGGCGCCCGGCCTGAGGACGTATTTATGGCATTCCTGACCCTTACGAATATCCAGAAATCCTTCGGCCCGGTGAAGGTGGTCCACGACTTCGACATGACCATCGACAAGGGCGAGTTCGTTTCCTTTCTCGGACCATCCGGTTGCGGCAAGACCACCATCCTGCGCATGATCGCCGGTTTCGAGGTGCCGACTGGCGGCAGCATCGTCATCGATAACAGGGATCAGGGCAACCTGAAGCCGAACCAGCGCAACATTGGCATGGTATTCCAGGCGTACGCGCTTTTCCCCAACATGAACGTCCACCAAAACGTTGCTTTCGGGCTCAAGGTCGCCGGCAAACGCAAGGCGGAGATCGATGCCCGCGTCAAGGAAATGTTGTCCCTGATCAAGCTCGAACACCTGGCTGACCGCTATCCGTACCAGATGTCGGGCGGCCAGCAGCAGCGCGTGGCGCTTGCCCGCGCGCTGGCTCCCATGCCGCAGGTGCTGCTTCTCGACGAACCGCTATCGGCCCTCGACGCCAAGATCCGCGTGTCGCTGCGCGAGGAAATCCGCCTGATCCAGCAGAAACTCGGCATCACCACTGTCTTCGTCACCCACGACCAGGAAGAGGCGCTGTCGATCTCCGATCGCATCGTCGTCATGAATGCCGGGCGCGCCGACCAGATCGGCACGCCCTTCGAGATCTACAACAAGCCGACGACACGCTTCGTCGCCTCCTTCGTCGGCACGCTCAACATCATAGAGGCGAAGGTCGTCGATCCCGCCACCAGCCGGATCGCCATCGGCGGCCAGCAGTTGGCGCTCAAGGAGCCTATCGCCAGCATGAAGGCGAGTGAGGTCATTTCGCTTGCGCTTCGCCCAGAAGCCGTAACGATCGCCGAAGGGGCCAAGGGTGACACGGAACTGACCGGCGAGGTGATTGCCACGAACTTCCTCGGCTCGGTGATCCGCACCCGTATTCGCGTCGGAGAAAACGTCGTCTCGTTCGACATGTTCAACAGCCCCGGCATCAGGCCGCCGGCGATCGGCGAGACCATCACCCTGCACTTTGCCGCCAGCGACTTGCTGGTGATCCGCGACTGAGACCGGCCCGGCCCTCATCCGCAGAAGCCGGAGGGCTTATCTTCGGCTTCCTTATTTGTGGGAATGCCGCCATCAGGCCAGTCATTGTCCCTCCATGAGCATTGATTTGCGGATGGCGGCCGCTATAACTGGCGCTGTTCTCAGGGCGGGGCGGAATTCCCCACCGGCGGTATCGGGACCACGTCCCGGAGCCCGCGAGCGCTTTCCGCGCATCGAGCGGAAAGGTCAGCAGACCCGGTGAGAGGCCGGGGCCGACGGTTAAAGTCCGGATGGAAGAGAGCAAGCTGGATCACCGCCAGGCATGGCGGTGCGTCCATGCGTGTTCGCCCAAGGGATGCTTGGGTCTTCGCGTCATTCGCCTTGGATGACGTGCGGGCTCGAAACTCAAACTTTGCCGAGGCCTGCAGGTATGCGGCCGACGCAGAACCCTTGAAAGGCAAGAGACCATGACAATCGCGTTCACACCCGGCTCCAACCGCATTGCCGTCATCCGCGCCCGCTGGCACGCAGACATCGTCGATCGCTGCGTCGACTCCTTCGTTGCCGAATGGGAAAAGCTTGGCGGCAAGGCATCCGACGTCGAGGTCTTCGATGTTCCGGGCGCCCTCGAAATCCCGCTTCACGCACAGACGCTGGCTCGCACCGGCCGTTTCAGCGCCATCGTCGGATCCGCCTTCGTCGTCGACGGCGGTATCTATCGCCACGATTTCGTCGCCGGCACCGTCCTCGATGCGATGATGCGCGTGCAACTCGACACCGGCGTACCGGTACTTTCGACCGTGCTGACGCCACACAATTTCCAGGAGTCGGATGCTCATATCCGTTTCTTCGGGGATCACTTCGTGCTCAAGGGGCGCGAGGCGGCCAATGCCTGCCGGCAGATCCTGGCCGAGCGCGCCAAACTGGCGTTGCTGCCCGCGTAGGCCGACGTTAGGGAAACGGGCGGCTGCGCGGTGACACGCTACGCGGCCGCCCACCCGCGCAGCCGCCGGCGCGTCTCCGAGGCGCTTTCATGAAAATGCGCCCGGTAGCTGCGTGCAAAGGCGGAGGCCGAGTTGAAACCGGTCGCCGCGGCTATGTCGGCAAAAGGCGCGCGCGTTTCGATGACCTTGCGCCGAGCTGCATTGAGTCGTAGCGCCAGGTAGTGGACATGCGGGGCAACGCCGATGCTCTCCTGGAACAGGTCCTGAAGGTGCCGGGCGCTGAGGCCGACCCGCCTGGCAAGCCGCGCAAGCAGCAGCGGCTGCTCGATATTCTCCTCCATAAGTCGTGTCGCGAGGCGCACGCGCTCGTCCACCATGCGCATGCTGCCGGTGGATGGCATGGCGGTCGCCTCGCGCCGCTCGCCTGCCTGCTCGTAGATGAACTGCCGCGACACCTCGAGCGCCAGCGAATAGCCCTGGCGCCGACGGATGATCTCCAGCATCAGGTCGACGGTCGGCAACGAGCCGCCGGTGGTGATGCGCTTGCCGTCGATCACGAAGCGCTCGCGCACCATGTTGATCTGCGGATAGGCACTGGCGAAATCGTCGAAATCTTCCCAGTGGGTCGTGGCTGTAAAATCATCGAGCAGGCTGGTCTCGGCCAGCAGCCAGGTTCCCGATTCGATGCCGGCCATCGTCGTGCGATAGCGCGCCGTCTTCGAAAGCATCATCTTCAGCGCCGAGGTCGCATTGCGACGCCAGTTGTGGCTCGACAGGACGAAGAGCGGCGCCGTCTCGTTCCCGGGCCGAAACGCGCCGTCGACGGGGATCGGTATGTGGCTTCGGGTCTCGATCGGCGCGCCGTCGGGGCTGAAGATGCGCCACCGGTAAAGGTCGCGACCGACGATGCGGTTGACGACGCGCAGCGGCTCGATGACCGAAACGACGAGGATCAGGTTCGTCTCGGGAAGGACCAGAATATCGATGTCCAGGATTTCGGAGGGCGTGCTGACCATGTGCGAACCAACGGAGGCGTTTCCGATAGTGTATAGAATGCCGCCGTTAATGCAAAGCACGCTTCCAAAACTTGGCACGTAATGCGCCTCACATGACTGGGAGAACATAGCTGTGCCACTCAATATGAACCGTGACGTCTTCATCACCTGCGCCGTAACCGGATCGGGAGACACCGCCAACAAATCGCGCCACGTGCCGCGCTCGCCGAAGGAAATCGCCGACGCCGCCGTCGAGGCCGCGAAGGCGGGTGCCGCTATCGTGCACTGCCATGTGCGCGACCCCGAAACCGGCGCCCCGTCGCGTCGCAATGACCTCTACAAGGAGGTGACCGACCGCATCCGCCAGGCCGAGGTCGACATCGTGCTCAACCTTACCGCCGGCATGGGCGGCGACATGATCTTCGGCGATGTCGAACGTCCCCTACCGCTCAAGGAAGCCGGCACCGACATGGCCGGCGCCACCGAGCGCGTCTCGCACGTGGCCGAGTGCCTGCCGGAAATCTGCACGCTCGACTGCGGCACGATGAACTTCTCGCTCGGCGACTATGTGATGACCAACACGCCGTCGATGCTGCGCGCGATGGCGAAGAAGATGACCGACCTCGGAGTCCGTCCGGAAATCGAGGCCTTCGACACCGGCCACCTGTGGTTCGCCAAGCAACTGGTCGAGGAAGGCCTGATCGAGGATCCGGTGCTGATCCAGCTTTGCATGGGTATTCCGTGGGGCGCACCCGACGATCTCAACACCTACATGGCCATGGTCAACAACGTTCCCTCGAGCTGGACTTTCTCGGCCTTTTCGATCGGCCGCAACGCGCTTGCCTATCCGGCCGCAGCCGTGCTCGCCGGCGGCAATGTCCGCGTCGGCCTCGAGGACAATCTCTACGCCGGCAAGGGGCAGTTTGCCACCAATGGCCAGCTCGTCGAAAAGGCCGTGACCATCATCGAGAACATGGGCGCCCGCGTCATCGGCCCGGCCGAAGTGCGCGAGAAGCTGAAGCTGCAGAAGCGATAAGGCAGGCGCACCCCGCCGACCCTCCCCGAATGGGAGGGTTCGGCGGCCCGCGAACGAGCCCGAACGCAATAGAACGACAATTTCGAGTGGGAACGAAAATGAGCAAGATCACCAAGGCAGCCTGCATCGGCGGCGGCGTCATCGGCGGGGCCTGGGCCGCCCGCTTCATCCTCGGCGGCATCGACGTCAACATGTATGATCCGCATCCGGAAGCCGAGCGCATCGTCGGCGAAGTGATGGCCAATGCGGAGCGCGCCTATGCAATGCTGACGATGGCGCCACTGCCCCCGAAGGGCAAACTGACCTTCAGCAAGAGCATCGAGGAAGCCGTGCAAGGCGCTGACTGGATTCAGGAAAGCGTGCCGGAGCGGCTGGAACTGAAGCGCGGCGTCATCACCCAGATCGATGCTTCCGCCGACCCGAAGGCGCTCATCGGCTCGTCGACCTCGGGCCTGATGCCGACCGATCTGCAGCGCGACATGAAGTATCCGGAGCGCATGTTCGTGGCGCATCCGTACAACCCGGTCTACCTGCTGCCGCTCGCCGAACTGGTCGGTGGCCAGAAGACGACGCGCGCGACGCTGGATGACGCAAAGGCCAGGCTCGCGACCATCGGCATGAAGGGCGTCATCATCAACAAGGAGATCGAGGCCTTCGTCGGCGACCGCCTGCTGGAGGCAGTCTGGCGCGAGGGCTTGTGGCTGATCAAGGACGACATCTGCGATACCGAGACGCTGGATGACGTCATCCGCTACTCCTTCGGCATGCGCTGGGCACAGATGGGCATGTTCGAGACCTACCGCATCGCCGGCGGGGAAGCGGGCATGCGCCACTTCATCGCCCAGTTCGGCCCCTGCCTTTCCTGGCCCTGGACCAAGCTGACCGACGTGGTCGATCTCACCGAGGAACTGGTCGACAAGATCGCCAACCAGTCCGACGCGCAGTCCGGCGCCTACGGCATCCGCGAACTGGAACGCATCCGCGACGAAAACCTCGTTGGCATCATGCAGACGCTCAAGGGGTCGAATGGCGGCCGGGGTTGGGGCGCCGGCAAGCTCCTTGCCGAGTTCGAGTCCCATCTCTGGGCAAACGCACCAAAGCCGGAGGCAAAAGCAGGCAAGGATCCGCTCAATCTGCTCGAGATCAAGGTCAACCCGTCCTGGGTCGACTACAACAACCACATGACCGAATACCGCTATACGCAATGCTTCGCCGATGGCAGTGATGCGCTGCTGCGTCTGATCGGCGTCGACATGGAATATGTCGCGGATGGCCACAGCTACTACACCGTCGAGAGCCACGTCCGCCTGCTCGACGAGGCCAAACTTGGGGACAATCTGGTCGTTACCATGCAGATCCTGCCCTCCGACGGCAAGAAGGTCCATTCGTTCATGTGGCTGCGCCGCGCCTCCGATGGCGCGCTGCTTTCGACCTGCGAGCACCTGATGCTTCACGTGTCCTCCAAGGAAGGCAAGTCGGTGCCGCCGCTGCCATCGGTGCTGGAAAAGCTCCAGCCGCTGATCGATGCCCATGCCGGCCTGCCGCTGCCGGAGGGTGCCGGCCGCCATGTCGGCCAGAAGCGCGGCTGAATGCGACGGAGCCGTCGTCTTCCGGGGAGTGGAAGACGACGGTTTGTAGTAAGCGCCCTCTCCCCGTCCGCGGGGCGAGGTTTGGGCTTGGTGCATCGGCTCTGGACGCGATGCGGATAACGAATTTCGAGGGAGAACAACATGAACTTCGGGCTTACTGAAGAACAGGACATGATCGTCAATACAGTGCGGAGTTTCGTCGAAACCGAAATCTACCCGCTCGAGGACGAAGTCGAAAAACTGGGCTACGTGCCGCCGGAAATGGGCCAGGACATCGCCCGCAAGGTCAAGGAACTCGGCTTCTTCGGTTGCAACATGCCGGAAGACGTCGGTGGCGCAGGGCTCGACCACCTCACCTTTACATTGGTTGAACGCGAACTTGGCCGCGGCTCGATGGCGCTCACAGTCTTCTTCGGCCGTCCCTCCGGCATCCTGATGGGCTGCAACGCCGAGCAGCGCGAGCGCTACCTGATCCCCGCCACCAAGGGCGAAAAGTTCGACGCGCTCGCCATGACCGAACCGGGCGCGGGATCGGACGTACGCGGCATGAAGTGTTTCGCGAAGCCGGACGGGTCCGACTGGATCGTCAATGGCACCAAGCACTTCATTTCGCATGCCAACATCGCCGACTTCGTCATCGTCTTCATCGCCACCGGCGAGGAGCAGACGCCCAAGGGCCCGAAGAAGCTGATCACCTGCTTCCTCGTCGACCGGGGGACGCCGGGTTTCGAAATCCGCGAGGGCTACAACTCGGTCTCGCATCGCGGCTACAAGAACTGCATCCTCAACTTCGACGATTGCCGCCTGTCCTCTGCCCAGATCCTCGGTGAGGTGCACAAGGGCTTTGATCTGGCCAACGACTGGCTCTACGGCACCCGCCTCACGGTCGCAGCCAACTGCGTCGGCCGCGCCCGCCGCGTCTTCGACATGGCCCTGCCTTATGCCGCCGAGCGCAAGCAGTTCGGCAAGCCGATCGGCGCCAACCAGGGCGTCTCCTTCAAGCTTGCCGACATGATTACGGAAATCGACGCGGCCGACTGGCTGACGCTGGTGGGCGCATGGCGCCTCGACCAGGGCCTGCCCGCAAACCGCGAGATCGCCTCCGCCAAGCTCTATGCCTCTGAAGTGCTGTCGCGCGTTACCGACGAGGCGATCCAGATTTTTGGCGGCATGGGCCTGATGGACGACCTGCCGATCGCCCGCTTCTGGCGCGATGCCCGTGTCGAGCGGATCTGGGACGGCACCTCGGAAATCCAGCGCCACATCATCAGCCGCGACCTGTTGCGGCCGTTCGGAGCATGAGGCGCATGGTTCGTTCTCTCGACCGGGTCATCCGGCCCAAAAGCATCGCCGTCTTCGGCGGCAAGGAAGCAAGGCGCGTCATCGAGCAATGCGACAAGATGGGCTACCAGGGCGAGATCTGGCCTGTGCATCCGAAGCTCGACGAAATTTACGGGCGAAGGTGCTACCGCTCGGTTGCCGACCTTCCGGCAGCTCCCGATGCCTCCTTCGTCGGCGTCAACCGACAGCTGACCATCGACATCATCCGTGACCTCGCTGCCCGTGGTGCGGGCGGCGCGGTCTGCTATGCGTCCGGCTTCCGCGAAGCCATCAACGAACTGGCCGATGGCGACGACCTGCAGAAGGCGCTGGTGGAGGCCGCCGGCGACATGCCGATCATCGGCCCAAATTGCTACGGCCTGATCAACGCGCTGGACGGCGCCCTGCTCTGGCCCGACCAGCACGGCATGGCGCGCGTCGAACGAGGCGTCGCCATCCTGACGCAATCCTCCAACATCGCCTGCAACATCTCGATGCAGACGCGCGGCCTGCCGCTCGGCTACATCCTCACCGCCGGCAACCAGGCCCAGACGGGGCTTTCCGATCTCGCCTGCGCCGTGCTGGAGGATCCACGCGTCACCGCCGTCGGCATGCATATCGAAGGCTTCGACAGCATCCCGGCGCTCGAGCGGCTTGCCGCCCGCGCCCGCGAACTGAAGAAACCGGTTATTGCGCTGAAGGTCGGCAAGTCGGAGGCCGCCCGCCAGGCGACGGTGTCGCACACCGCCTCCCTCGCCGGCAACGATACCGTATCCTCGGCCGTCCTTGCGCGCCTCGGCATTGGCCGGGTCAACACCCTGCCGGAACTGGTCGAGACGCTGAAGCTGCTGCACGTCCACGGGCCGCTCAAGAGCCACGACATCTCGTCGATGAGTTGCTCGGGCGGCGAGGCTTCGCTGATGGCCGATGCCGGCGTGGGCCGCAAGATCGTCTATCGGGCGCTGAGGGAAGAGCAGCGCCAGCCATTGCGCGAAAGCCTCGGCGAGATGGTGACGATCGCCAACCCCCTCGACTACCACACCTTCGTCTGGGGCAACGCCGAGAAGCAGACCGCAGCCTTCACCGCGATGATGAAGGGCGACTATGCGCTGAACCTGCTGGTTCTCGACTTCCCGCGGCTCGACCGCTGCGATCCGACGGACTGGGTGACCACCTGCAATGCGGTGATCGCCGCATCGAAGGCGACAGGGGCCCTTGCCGGCATCGTGGCGAGCCTTGGCGAAAACATGCCCGAGCAGTTTGCGGAGTCATTGATGCGCGACGGCGTGGTTCCGTTCAGCGGCATCGAGGAGGCGCTGGCCGCTGCCGAGATCGCCGCCGGGATCGGCGAGGCCTGGGCAAGGCCGGCGCCTGCGCCGCTGGTCGCCGCATCCTTCGAAGACGGGGAACTCGTCACATTGTCGGAAGCGGAGGCGAAGGCCGAACTGGCCGGCTTCGGCGTCAGGGTTCCGGAAGGACGCACCTGCACGACAGCCGAGGAAGCCGCTGCCGCTGCCGAGGCGATCGGCTATCCAGTGGTGCTCAAGGGGCTGGGCGTGGCCCACAAGACCGAAGCGGGCGCCGTCAAGCTCAACCTCGCCTCAAGCGAATCAGTGCTTGATGCGGCGCGGCTCATGGCGCCCATCGCCGCCGGATTCCTTGTGGAAAAGATGGTCGCCAGGCCGGTCGCGGAACTGATCGTCGGTGCGATGCGCGATCCGGTCGCCGGACCGGTACTGACCATCGGCGCAGGCGGAATCCTGGTGGAATTGCTGGAAGACGCGGCTGTTTTGACCCTGCCGACGACGCGGGAGGCGATTTCCGATGCGATTGGCGGCCTGAAAACAAAAAAACTGCTCGAGGGGTATCGTGGCGCGCCAAAGGGAGATATCGAGGCCCTCACCGACACCGTCGCATCAGCGGCAAATTATGTCGTTTCAAAGGCTTCAATGCTTGAGGAACTGGACATTAATCCTGTGATGGTTCTGCCAGACGGCCAGGGGGTCGTCGCCGCGGATGCTCTGATCAGGCGAAGGAGGAGGTAGTACATGGACAGCCCCATTCGCACCAGGCGCGTCGGCGGCATTCTGGAAGTGACAATCGATCGCCCGAAGGCCAACGCGATCGATCTCGTTACCAGCCGCATCATGGGCAAGATCTTTCAGGACTTTCGCGACGACCCGGAACTCCGGGTCGCGATCGTCACCGGCGCGGGAGAGAAGTTCTTCTGTCCGGGCTGGGATTTGAAGGCAGCCGCAGCTGGCGATGCTGTCGACGGCGACTACGGTGTCGGCGGCTTCGGCGGCATGCAGGAGCTTCGCGACCTCAACAAGCCGATCATTGCCGCGATCAACGGCATCTGCTGCGGCGGCGGGTTGGAAATCGCGCTTTCGACCGACCTCATCCTTGCGGCCGAACACGCGACCTTCGCCCTGCCCGAGATTCGCTCCGGTACCGTGGCCGACGCTGCCTCGATCAAGCTGCCGAAGCGCATCCCCTACCACATCGCCATGGACATGCTGCTGACCGGCAGGTGGCTCGACGCGCAGGAAGCCCATCGCTGGGGCTTCGTCAATGAGATCCTGCCGGCCGAAGGCCTGATGGATCGCGCCTGGGAACTGGCACGTCTACTGGAAAGCGGGCCGCCGCTGGTCTATGCCGCGATCAAGGAAATCGTTCGCGACGCGGAAGGTCTGGACTTCCCGACCGCAATGAACAAAATCACAAAGAGACAATACCGCTCGGTGGACGTACTCTATTCGAGTGAAGACCAACTGGAAGGCGCCCGAGCCTTTGCCGAAAAACGCGATCCTGTCTGGAAAGGAAAGTAGCGAAGAGAACCGACGTCGGGGCATACTGGCAACCCCGCAGATGCAGGCCTGTCCACGCGAAGAGGAAATCGCGGGGGACGGCTCACACACCCATACCAAAAAACCAACAACGTCTCGATAACGAGGAGGTAGAAGGGGAATGAACGACTTTACCAAATATCTCGCCGGCCGCGTCACCGCGGGTGGCATGAACCGCCGCGAATTCATGGGGCGCGCCATGGCCGCCGGCTTGACGCTGGCCGCCGCCAACAGCCTGTTTGCAGCCAGCGCAGAGGCGCAGGAACCCAAGCGGGGCGGCAACCTCAAGCTCGGCCTCGAAGGCGCTGCCACGACCGATTCGAAGGATCCGGCAAAGGCGCTCTCGCAGTTCATGTTCGTCGTCGGCCGCAACTGGGGCGACATGCTCGTCGAGTCCGACCCATCCACCGGCGCTCCCGTTCCCGCGCTGGCGGAATCCTGGGAACCGTCCGCAGATGCCTCCACCTGGACATTTAACATCCGCAAGGGCGTCAAGTTCCACGATGGCAAGGAACTGACGATCGACGACGTCGTAAAGACCCTGCAGCGCCACACCGACGAAAAGTCGGAGTCCGGCGCGCTCGGCGTGATGAAATCGATCAAGGAGGTCAAGGCCGACGGCGACAAGCTCGTGCTGGTGCTGACGGAAGGCAACGCCGACATGCCGTTGCTCCTGACCGACTATCACCTCATCATCCAGCCGAACGGCGGGATTGACGATCCTAATGCCATGATCGGCACCGGCCCCTACAAGGTGACGAGCTTCGAACCCGGCGTGCGCGCCACGTTCGAGCGCAACGCTGACGACTGGCGCCAGGATCGCGGCTACGTGGATTCGATCGAAATGATCGCCATGAACGACGCCACCGCCCGAATTGCTGCGCTTTCGTCGGGCCAGGTGCACTACATCAACCGCGTCGATCCGAAGACCGTCGACTTGCTGAAACGGGCACCGACCGTCGAGATCCTGAACACGTCCGGCCGCGGCCACTACGTGTTCATCATGCACTGCGACACGGCGCCGTTCGACAACAACGACCTGCGGCTGGCGCTCAAATACGCCATGGACCGCGAGACCCTGGTGCAGAAGATCCTCGGCGGCTACGGCAAGGTCGGAAACGACTTCCCGATCAACGAGACCTATGCCCTCTTCCCGGAAGGCATCGAACAGCGCGCCTATGATCCGGACAAGGCAGCCTTCCACTACAAGAAGTCCGGCCACAGCGGCTCGGTGCTGCTGCGCACGTCGGACGTCGCCTTCCCGGGCGCCGTCGATGCCGCGGTTCTCTACCAGGAAAGCGCCAAGAAGGCGGGCATCAATATCGAGGTCAAGCGCGAGCCGGGCGACGGCTACTGGTCGAACGTCTGGAACGTCCAGCCCTTCTCGACCTCCTATTGGGGCGGCCGCCCGACCCAGGACCAGATGTATTCCACGGCCTATCTCTCCACGGCCGAGTGGAACGACACCCGCTTCAAGCGTCCGGACTTCGACAAAATGGTGCTGGAGGCCCGCTCCGAACTGGACAACGACAAGCGCAAGGAACTCTATCGCGAGATGGCGATGATGGTCCGCGACGAAGGCGGCGTGATCCTGCCGATGTTCAACGACTTCGTGAACGCCTCGACCAAGCAGGTGAAGGGGTATGTCCACGATACCGGCAACGACATGTCGAACGGCTACGTCGCGACCCGCGTGTGGCTGGAAAGCTGAGCTCTGAAACACCCGGGCTGCCTGGTGGCTCCGGCTGACATCGTCAATGAGGCTGCGGCCATGGTCGCGGCCTCTACCCGCCGTTTCAGAATGAAGATCTATCGCCCATGACCCAATCGACCGAAACCGGCAAGACGTCCGGTTTGAGGTTCAAGGAGCGTAATCCGCTTCTCGCCCTCATCCTCGAAAGGCTCGGCCTCAGCGCCATCCTGCTGCTTGCCGTGTCGGTGCTCATTTTCTGCGGTGTGGAAGCCCTCCCGGGCGACTTCGCCACCACCTATCTCGGCCAGTCTGCGACGCCGCAGGCAGTCGCCAACATACGCGCCGACCTCGGCCTCGATCGGCCACTGTTTACCCGTTATTTCGATTGGCTCGGCGGTGCACTGCAGGGCGATTTCGGAACATCCTGGGCCAGCAGGAACTCGGTCAGCGAGCAGATCGGCAATCGCCTCGGCAACTCGCTGTTCCTTGCGTTCTGCGCGGCGGCGATTTCGATCCCCCTGGCGATCCTGCTTGGCATGGTGGCGGTCCACTATCGCAACCGCTTCGCTGATCGCCTGATCAACGTCGTCTCGCTCGCGGCGATCTCGCTGCCGGAGTTTTTCATCGGCTACCTGCTGATCCTGCTTTTTGCCGTCAATCTCGGCGTCGCTACCTTCCCGGCCACCGTGCATGAGGGGATGTCGATCACCCAGCGGCTATCGGCGATCGCGTTGCCGACTGCCACCCTGGTTCTCATCGTACTCGCTTACATGATGCGCATGACCCGGGCAGCTATCCTCTCGGTCATGTCGTCGGCCTACATGGAGACAGCCGAGTTGAAGGGTGTCGGCGCCTTCCGGGCGATCATCAAGCACGCCGCTCCGAACGCGATTGCCCCAATCGTCAACGTCGTTGCCCTCAACCTCGCCTATCTGGTTGTCGGCGTCGTCGTCGTCGAGGTGGTCTTCGTTTATCCGGGCATGGGCCAGTACATGGTCGATGCAGTGACCGTGCGCGACATGCCGGTGGTGCAGGCCTGCGGCCTGATCTTCGCCGCCGTCTACATCCTGCTGAACATGCTGGCCGACATCATCGCGATCGTCGCCAATCCGAGACTGAGGCATCCGCGATGAGAGCAAGAGACATTCCATTCAGCGCCTGGATCGGCATCTTCGGCATCGCCATCGCCTTCCTTGCCGCCGTCTTTGCCCCGCTGCTCGCCCCCTATGGAGAGACGGAAATCGTCGGTTCGGTCTGGGAGCCCATGGGCGGCGCCTTCTTCTTTGGCACCGACAATCTCGGTCGCGACATCCTCTCGCGCCTGATCTATGGCGCCCGCACCACGCTCTTCGTGGCGCTGGCGGCAACCGTGATCTCGTTCTCGCTGGGTATCTTCCTGAGCTTCACCGCGGCGGTCTCGCGCGGGATCATCGACCTTACCTTCTCACGGTTCAACGACCTGATGATGTCGATCCCGACGCTTATCTTCGCGCTGGTGGTGCTGGCGGTATTGCCGCAGAACCTGTTGATCCTGATCCTCGTCATGGCGGTGCTCGATTCGACCCGTGTCTACCGTCTCGGCCGTGCCGTCGCCCTCGACGTGGCGGTCATGGAGTTCGTCGAGGCGGCGCGCCTGCGCGGCGAAGGCAAGATGTGGATCATCTTCCGCGAGATCCTCCCCAACACGCTCTCGCCACTGCTGGCGGAGTTCGGCCTGCGCTTCGCATTCGCCATCCTGTTCCTGTCGACGCTTTCCTTCCTCGGACTAGGCATTCAGCCGCCCTCCGCGGACTGGGGCGGCATGGTGAAGGACAACAAGGACGGAATCATCTTCGGCATCTCCGCGGCGCTGGTGCCGGGTACGGCGATTGCCGTCATTGCCGTCTGTGTCAATCTGGTGGTCGACTGGCTGTTGCGGCGCACCTCAAGCCTCAAGGGGGGACGGGGCGATGCCTGAGCTTCTTTCGGTCAAGAACCTGAAAATCGAGGCGACCAGCTATCCGCCCGGCGAACCGCCGAAGCGGGTGACGCTTGTCGATGGCGTTTCCTTCGATCTCCAGAAGGGCAAGGTGCTGGGCCTCATTGGCGAGTCAGGCGCCGGCAAGTCGACCATCGGCCTGTCGGCCCTCGCCTACGGCCGCGGTGGCGCGGAGATCACCGGCGGCGAGGTCCTGCTCGATGGCAGCGATATCCTGAAGCTCGGCAAGTCCGGCATCCGCTCCGTGCGCGGCGCCCGCGTCTGCTACGTGGCCCAGTCGGCAGCCGCCGCCTTCAATCCGTCCCACCGGCTCGGCGACCAAGTGGTCGAGGCATCGCTGCACCACGGCCTGATGACGGCCGAGGAAGCCCGCAAGCGCGCCAACTACCTGTTCCGGGTGCTTGGCCTGCCGAACCCGGATACGTTTGGCGACCGCTATCCCCACCAGGTGTCGGGCGGCCAGTTGCAGCGGGCCATGACCGCGATGGCGCTGTGTCCGAACCCCGAACTCATCGTTTTCGACGAGCCGACCACTGCGCTCGACGTGACCACGCAGATCGATGTGCTGGCGGCGATCAAGCACGCCATCGAGGAGACGCACACGGCGGCGCTCTATATCACCCACGACCTTGCGGTGGTCGCGCAGATCTCCGACGACATCATGGTGCTGCGCCATGGCAAGACGGTGGAATACGGAACTGCCCAGCAGATCATCGAGGCGCCGCAGGAGGAATACACCCGGGCGCTGGTCAACGTCCGCCAGGCACAGCGTTCGGAGGCGGCTGACCAGTCGATCCCGCAGTTGACGGTCGAGAATGTCACCGCCGGCTATCCGAACGGCTTCAAGGTGTTGTTCGATGTATCGCTGCACGTGCCGAAGGGGCAAACGCTGGCCATCGTCGGCGAAAGCGGTTCGGGCAAATCGACTCTTGCGCGCGTCATCACCGGCCTGCTGCCGCCGCTTGCCGGCAATGTGATCTTTGACGGCAAGCCGCTGCCGCCCGCCCTCAAGGATCGCTCGCGCGACGAACTTCGGCGCATCCAGCTCATCTACCAGATGGCCGACACGGCCATGAACCCGCGCCAGACGGTACGCGACATTATCGGCCGACCGCTGACCTTCTACTTCGGCCTGCGCGGCGAGGCGAAGACGGCGCGCGTCAAGGAACTGCTGGAAGAGATCGAGATGGGCACCGGCTTCATTGATCGCTATCCAGCCGAGCTTTCTGGCGGCCAGAAGCAGCGCGTCGCAATCGCCCGCGCACTGGCCGCGAAACCGGAGCTCATCCTGTGCGACGAGCCGACCTCGGCGCTCGACCCCCTGGTGGCCGAAGGTATCCTGAAGCTTCTGATGCGGCTGCAGGAGGAGACCCAGGTCTCCTACATGTTCATCACCCACGACATCGCCATCGTGCGGGCGATCGCCGATTCCGTCGCGGTAATGCATCGCGGCCGGCTGGTGCGCTTCGGCCCGAAGTCGAAAGTGTTGTCGCCACCCTTCGACGACTACACCGACCTGCTCCTGAAGTCGGTTCCGGAAATGGAACTCGGCTGGCTGGAGAAGGTATTGACGACACGCCGGATGGAAAGCGCCGGCAACTGACCGGCTCGCCGGCCGAACCCACCTGCCCGGCCTTCAGCGGCCCGTCCTCTTGTTCCTGCTCAGGGCAAGCAGCGCCTCGAGTGCCCGATCCGCCTGTGCGCTCGGCACGAAGACGTGGTCGTGATGGTAGGCAGCGAGGACATTGGCGCTGATGCCGTGGCGCGCCAGCTCTGTCGCGACCGCCGCCGTCAGGCCGACCGCTTCCAGCGACGAGTGCACGGCGAGCGTGATGCATTGCATCGGCGCGCTGGCGACAAGGCCGCGGTCGAGCGCGGTGTCCCGTGGCAGGATCAGCGTCACCCCCTCCGCCTCCCGGAAGGTCCCGAGCGGTTCAAGAGCGAGGTAGATCGACACCTCGTCCGTGGGCACGGTCGCAAAGACGTAGTCGACTGGAATCAACTCCGGCGTCATCTCCGCCAGCAGCGTATCGAGGTCGCTGATCCCTCTCATGAGATTGTACCCGCTACAACGTCCCCGCCAGGCGGCTGAGTGCGACACAGAGTGCGCTGAAACCATCCCGGGCGCCGTCGCTCATCGAGCGTGCCCGCAGCCAGGCATGGACCATCTGCGGTTCCTCGCGAAACCAGACGTCGATGCCCGCTTCCAGCAGCCGCGCCGCGTATTTCCTGCCGTCGTCGCGCAAGGGATCGAAGTGCGCCACCGTGATGAAGGTTGGCGGCAGGCCGCGAAAATCGTCCTCCAGCAACGGAAAGGCGATCCGATCGTCCTCGGGAGCCTTCAGCACCGAGCGGTAGTAGGCGACGTCAACAGTGGACAGACCCGGAGCCTCGGCCATGTCCACATAGGAACCGGAAACCAGGTCACCTCCAAGAGCAGGGTAGATCAGCGCCTGCCCAGCCACGCCTTGCCAACCCTCGTCCCTCGCCTGCAAGGTCAGTCCCGCCGCGAGATTGCCGCCAGCGCTGTCGCCGACCAGCACGACCTTTCGTCCGTCGGCAAGCAGCGACAGCAGCACGTCACGGCAGTCTTCGGTCTGCGCCGGCCACACGTGTTCCGGCGCCAACCGGTAGTCGACAGCGACGAGTTCGGCCCCGACCCTGTCGGCAATCTCGGCGCAGATCGCGTCATGGCTCTCCAGCGAGCCGACGACAAAACCCCCGCCGTGGATATAGAGGAGCACAGTTTCCGTGCGCACATCCGCCGGCCGGTACCGGCGGACCGGTACCCGTCCCTCTATGAGGTCGTCCTTATTTGTCAGCCCCTCGGGCAGCGGCGGGGAAAACTCGGCGCAGAGCGCATCATAGAAACGACGTTGTTCGGCGATCGTGGCATTGACCGCATCGGCGGGATAGAACTGATCGCAGCGATCAAGAAAGGTAAGGATACCTTCCTCGCTGGGCATTGGTCTCGATAGCGCTTCCTGAAGCTGCGACATCCGGCTCCCCTTGTTTGCTGTCCCGGAATACGGGTCTCCCAACAGCGACCGCGCTGCCCTTCCGCTGTTCGATTTCGATTCACAAACAGGCAGATGCATTCGTAAGCTGAATCACTTTCACATGCACTTCAATCATTCTTGCAAGGACTCGATTGCGGTTTACAGGCCGATGCGATCCGGACCTGCAATGCACGGACCATCATGCGCGAAAGGGCGGATCGATGACCCGCCCTTCAACGTTTTACCTGCGGCCACTAGCCGCTCAGGCGGCGTCGTCGACAGTCTCGTCGTCGCGCTTCGGCACATAGTTCAGGACGGGTCCGAGCCAGCGCTCGACTTCAGGGATCGGCATGCCCTTGCGCCGTGCATAGTCCTCGACCTGGTCACGCTCGATCTTCGCCACGCCGAAGTAGTAGGCGGACGGATGACCGATATAGATGCCCGACACCGACGATCCCGGCCACATCGCGTAGCTTTCGGTCAGCTTCACGCCGGCAGCGTTCTCCGCGTCGAGCAGGCGGAAAAGCGTCACCTTCTCCGTGTGGTCCGGCTGGGCCGGATAGCCGGGCGCCGGCCGGATGCCGTCATATTCCTCGGTGATCAGTTGTTCGGGGGCGAGCGCCTCGTCCGGAGCATAGCCCCAGAACTCGCGCCGCACGCGCTCGTGCATGCGCTCGGCAAAAGCCTCGGCGAAACGATCGGCAAGCGCCTTGACGAGGATCGAGGAATAGTCGTCATTGGCGCGCTCGAAACGCTCGGCAATCGCCACTTCCTCGATACCGGCGGTGACGACGAAGCCCCCGACATACTCTTCGATGCCGCTGCCCGCCGGAGCGACGAAATCGGAAAGCGCCACGTTCGGCCGGCCGTCGCGCTTCGAGAGCTGCTGGCGCAGGGTGAAGAAGGTCGCCAGTTCCTCGTCGCGTGCCTCGTTGGTATAGAGGCGGATATCGTCCCCGACGGCGTTTGCCGGCCAGAAGCCGATGACGGCGCGCGGCCGGAACCATTTTTCCGCGATGATCTTCTCCAGCATCGCCTGCGCGTCCGCGTAGAGCTGCCGGGCGGCCTCGCCCTGTTTCTCGTCGTCGAGAATCGCCGGGAAGCGCCCCTTCAGTTCCCATGTCTGGAAGAACGGCGTCCAGTCGATGTAATTCGCAAGTTCGGCGAGTTCGTAATCCTCGAACACGCGCGTCCCCAGAAATTGCGGCCGGACCGGCTTGTAGGCAGCCCAGTCGACTTTTTCCGCATTCTCGCGGGCGCGGGCGATCGGCAGGCGCACCTTCTCGGCCTCACTGCGGGCATGGGCCGCAGCAACCTTGGCATACTCCGCACGCACGGTCTCGATGTAGTTGCCGCGGCTGTCGGGCGAAAGCAGCGCCGAGACGACACCGACTGCACGTGACGCGTCGGTGACATAGGTCGCCTGCCCTCGGCTGTAGCGCGGATGGATCTTGACCGCGGTGTGCACGCGGCTCGTCGTCGCCCCACCGATCAGGAGCGGGATGTCGAAACCCTGCCGCTCCATCTCCGAGGCGACATGCACCATCTCGTCAAGCGACGGGGTGATGAGGCCGGAGAGCCCGATGATGTCGACCTTTTCGTCGATCGCGGTCTGCAGGATCTTGGTCGAAGGCACCATGACCCCGAGGTCGATGATTTCGTAGTTGTTGCAGGCGAGCACGACGCCGACGATGTTCTTGCCGATGTCGTGGACATCGCCCTTCACCGTCGCCATCAGAACCTTGCCGGCGGCCTGACGCTCGCCGCTGCCGCCGTTCGCCAGCTTCTCGGCCTCCATGTAGGGCAACAGCACGGCGACCGCCTGCTTCATGACGCGGGCTGACTTCACCACCTGCGGCAGGAACATCTTGCCTGAACCGAAGAGATCGCCGACCACGTTCATGCCCGCCATCAGCGGACCTTCGATGACGTGCAACGGCCGCGCTGCCCTTTGACGCGCTTCTTCCGTGTCGGCCTCGATAAATTCGGTGATGCCGTTGACCAGCGCATGCTCCAGCCGCTTCTCGACCGGCCATTCGCGCCAGGCCAGATCCTGCACCTTGGCCTCCCTTGTGCCGGCGCCACGGAAGCGCTCGGCGATCTCGAGCAGGCGCTCGGTACCGTCCCGGCGGCGATTGAGGACCACATCCTCGCAGGCCTCGCGCAGTTCCGGATCGATCTGGTCATAGACGGCGAGCTGGCCGGCATTGACGATGCCCATATCCATGCCCGCCTGGATGGCGTGATAGAGGAATACCGCATGCATCGCCTCGCGGACCGGTTCGTTGCCGCGGAAGGAGAAGGACAGGTTCGAAACGCCGCCGGAGATATGCACGTGCGGCAGGGTCTCCCGGATTGTCCGTGTCGCCTCGATGAAGTCGACACCATAATTGTCGTGCTCCTCGATGCCGGTGGCGACCGCGAAGATGTTCGGGTCGAAGATGATGTCTTCAGGCGGAAAGCCGACCTTCCCGGTCAGCAGCCTGTAAGCGCGCGTGCAGATTTCCACCTTGCGCGCGTAACTGTCGGCCTGGCCCTGTTCGTCGAAGGCCATGACCACCACGGCGGCACCGTAATTGTGCACGAGGCGCGCCTGGGCCAGAAAATTCTCCTCGCCTTCCTTCAGCGAGATGGAATTGACGATCGCCTTGCCTTGCACGCACTTGAGGCCCGCCTCGATGATCGAGAACTTCGAACTGTCGATCATCACCGGCACCCGGGCGATATCCGGCTCGGCGGCGATCAGGTTGACGAATTCGACCATCGCCTTTTCGGAATCGATCAGGCCCTCGTCCATGTTGATGTCGATGACCTGAGCACCATTCTCCACCTGGTCGCGGGCCACGGCGAGTGCAGCCGTGTAGTCGCCGGCGGTAATGAGCTTGCGGAACTTCGCCGACCCGGTGACGTTGGTGCGCTCCCCGACATTGACGAAGGGAATGTCCCTGGTGAGCACGAAGGGTTCCAGTCCCGAAAGCGACATGAGCGGCCGGTGCTCCGGCACCCGGCGCGGTGCCTTGCCCGCCACCGCCTCGGCGATCGCCCGGATATGCTCGGGCGTCGAGCCGCAACAGCCGCCGACGACGTTGACCAACCCCTCCTCGGCAAAGCCGACGATCTGGCGCGCCATGTCCTCCGGGCTCTCGTCGTACTGGCCGAATTCGTTCGGCAAACCGGCATTCGGGTAGGCGCAGACGAAAGCGTCCGCGACATCGGAAAGCTCCTGCAGGTGCGGACGCATGGCATCCGCGCCGAGCGCGCAGTTCAGCCCGATTGTAAATGGGTTCGCATGGCGTACCGAACTCCAGAAGGCGGATGGCGTCTGGCCCGAAAGCGTGCGGCCCGACAGGTCGGTGATCGTGCCGGAGATCATCACCGGCAGGCGGATGCCCTGCGCCGCAAAGGCCTCCTCGCAGGCAAAGATCGCCGCCTTGGCGTTCAGCGTGTCGAAGATCGTCTCGATCAGCAGAATGTCGGCGCCGCCGTCGATCAGGCCGCGGATCTGCTCGCCGTACGCAAGCCTCAGGTCGTCGAAGCTGACGGCCCGGTAGCCGGGATTGTTGACGTCGGGCGAAATCGAGGCGGTGCGGTTGGTCGGTCCGATGGCCCCGGCGACGAAGCGGCGCTTGCCGTCCTCGCGTTCGGCGCGGATTGCCGCGCGGCGTACAAGCCGAGCGCCATCGCGGTTCAGGTCATAGACCGCCCCCTCCATCTGATAGTCGGCCTGGGCAATGGTCGTCGAGGAAAAGGTATTGGTCTCGAGGATATCGGCGCCGGCGATCGCATAGCGGTAGTGGATGTCCTCGATCGCATCCGGCTGGGTCAGGATCAGGAGGTCGTTGTTGCCCTGCTGGTGGCAGGCGCAACCGATGAACCGATCGCCGCGAAAGTGCTCCTCGGCAAAACCGAGCCCCTGGATCTGGGTTCCCATCGCGCCGTCGAGGATAAGGATGCGTTCCCGTGCCGCCTTGGCGAGCGCCGCGAAAATCTCCTTGCCGTCCCGCTTCTGGCCTTCGGGACCGAAAAGATCATCAAACACGTGCGAACTCCTTATCCAATTTGCGACAGTATAGGTCAGGGTTCACATAAAGATATCTTTATGTCAACATGCGATCATCTGCGATCTGGTGCAAACCGACCGGGAATGGTGATTTTCACCCCTTACTCTATCGCCCGTGACAGCCGGCGCACACCGATGTATAGGCCTTAAACCGATTATATTCGTCATCGTGGGAGAGAGACATGACTGGCACGCAGCCGGGTACCGAGAGCCCCTGGACTTTGCGCGGCTATCATCGCCGCTGGCTCTGGCAGCAAGCCGACGGTCTGTTCGACTTTTTCCAGTATTCCAGCCTCAATCCGAAAGGTGGCTTCTTCGATCTCGATGTGGTCGGCAATCCGCTTGTGCCGGTCAATCCGGTGCGCGCCATCCACCTCACCGCGCGCATGGTCCACTGCTTCTCGATCGGCGCGCTGCTCGGCCGTCCGGGGTCCGATCGGATCATCGACCATGGCATGACCAGCCTGTGGAACCAGCACCGCGATGAAAAGCATGGCGGCTATATCTGGGCCCACAACGACGACGGCGCAGTCGATGCCAGCAAGCAGGGCTACGGCCATGCTTTCGTGCTGCTCGCCGCCTCGAGCGCCAGGGTCGCCGGCCATCCGCTGGCCGACAGGATGTTGGCGGACGTGACGGAAATCCTCGAGGCGAAGTTCTGGGAAAGCCGCCATGGCGCCATCGCCGAGGAGTTCAACCGGGATTGGTCACCGATCGGCGACTATCGCGGCCAGAACTCCAACATGCACCTGACCGAAGCGCTGATGGCCGCCTACGAGGCGACCGGCGAGAAAACCTACCTCGACAAGGCCGAGAGCATCGCCGACCTTATCATCCGCCGCATCGCCGCCGAAAACGGCTATCGCGTCGCCGAGCATTTCACCGAGGAGTGGGTGGTCGACAAGAACTATCGCGGCAACGAGATGTTCCGCCCCTCCGGCACCACGCCCGGCCACTGGCTGGAATGGGCGCGGCTTGCCCTGCAACTCTGGGTTCTCGGCGGCAAGCGCCACGACTGGATGCCGAAAGCGGCAACCGAGCTGTTTGCGCGATCGATGGCCCTCGGCTGGGACAAGGACAAGGGCGGATTCTTCTACACACTCGACTGGAACGACGTCCCCGCCCGGCGCGAGAAGCTGTGGTGGCCGGCCTGCGAGGGCGCCGCCGCCGCCCACTTCCTCAACGAGCATGCGCCGAGCGATTTCCATGAGCAGAGCTATCGCCAGATCTGGGGGGCGATCGCCAACCATTTCCTCGACCACAGGAACGGCGGCTGGCACGAGGAACTGACCGAGGATCTGGTGCCGGCCCACACCATCTTCCCCGGCAAGGGCGACATCTACCATGCCCTGCAGGCCTGCCTGATCCCGCTCTATCCGGCGAGCGGCAGCCTGACGAAGGTCATTCCCGAAGCCGGCGGCCGGATCTGATACTTTTCCTGGCTTCGGTTCAGGCAAACGACAAGGGCACCGGATCAAGCGACCCGGCGCCCTTTTCTTTCACCCGCTTTTCAGAATGTCACCGCCTAGTGATCTTCGAGCCGAAGCAGGGAAAGATCCTTGTCGAGCAACTTGGCCAGCGCTTCGACCACCATGTTGTGATCCTCGCGCTGCGGCAGCCCGGAAACGGTGACGGCACCGACACAGCCGGTGCCCTTGACGAAGATCGGGAAGCTGCCGCCATGCGCGGCATAGTCGGCATCCGAAAGACCGAGCTTCGCCTGCAACGTGGTTCCCAGCTTTGCCAGGTTCAACCCCGTCGCATAGCTGCTCCTGAAAAGCCGCAGCGCGACATTGCGCTTGCGCCGGACCCACTGGGCATTGTCCGGCGTCGAGCCGGACAGCGCGGCATAGAAGGCCGGCATCGAATGCAAGGTGACGTCGATGGCGACGCCAAGCCCCCTCGCCTCGGCGGCTTCCTGCAGCAGCCTGCCGAGCCGCCATGCCGTCCGAAGGTCGAAGCTGTCGAAGCACAGCGCGTCCTCCTGCTCGGCAATGCGGGCCAGGTCTCGATCGATCGTCATGGGATGCTCCTCTCCAATGGTTTTGCGCGACCATCGCCACGGTGCGATTGAATGTAAAGGGCGATTTGCAAATCGAGGCGGAAGATCCCCGGCGTCCGTCAATCCGGGTGGCCTCGCTTGTACTCGCTTGTCGGCAACCGCCCATCGATCACACGCCGTCGGGCGGCGCGAAGAAACAGACCACGTTGTCTTCCGTCGGATGCAGGCAGACATGATACGCGCCGTCGCCTGATGTGATTTCCTTGCCATAGGGAACGAAGAACTCATGCACTCTTGTCACCAGGCGGTGATCGCCGGGATGAAGCATGATCGAGTAGCCGTATCGCCCCTTGTAGACATCGCCCGTAGGGATCTGCTCGCAATCCCCGCCGATGTCGGTCCCGCGGCAACAGGCCGGCGGGTAGGTCCAGCCACCCGCAGACTGATGGACCCTCTCCGGGTAAACCAGCCCAATCGTCAACCCGGTTCCGAGCGCTATTGAAAGTGAAGATGCAAGCGACATCTGACGGCTCCCATCGAATGAGACCGACTTTGCCAGAAGCCGCAATTCTACGCCGTTTGGCGGTTCGTGTAATCGAATTTCGATGACGGCCTTGTTGCAAATCTCAACCGAGGCTGCCCGCAAACCGCGCTGGCCACCGCTCGCGCTGGAATACCTCGAAGGCGAAATCGACGAATACCCTGGTCTTCGACGGCAGCAACGTGCGATTGTAAAAACAGTTCGATATCGGCCCGGCATCGGCGTGCCAGGCGGGTGCAAGCCGCACCAGTTCGCTGCTCTCCAGATAGGCAAGTGTGTCCGCCAGTGGCTCAACGCCGACAACTGAACCACAACCTTCGCAACCCACAAACCGCTGTCGATCCAAGTTCAAGGCCGTGGTCAAGCCGGCGGTTTACTTGACGAAGCCGCGAATTAGGAGTTGACTTCAGGAACGAGAATGTTCCTGGAACTGTAGGGCGGGGGCAGTATGCGTATCGACGTCATCTCCAGACGGGAAGATCTTGATAGGCTGAAGCAGAACTGGGACGAGCTCTACAGAGCGGACCCGGACGCGCAGTATTACCTGTCCTGGCAATTCATTTCAGCCTTCTTCCGGTACTTCGAGGGCCAATGGTTCGTTCTGGCTGCAAGCCAGGGCACGCGCTCTTCACCTTATGTGGCGTTGATGCCCCTGCGGATGAAGACCCGGATGAACCGCAAGGCCGGAATTTCCTATCACGACGTCCACATGGGCGGTTCCAACTTCGCGGACTACACCGGGGCGGTCTGCGCTCCCGAATTCGCTCGGGCGGCCATGGCGGCCTTTGCCAAGCATCTGAGAAAGATGCACTGGGCAAATCTGCACCTCAACAACCTATGCATGTCCAGTGGACGCTTGCGCAGCTTCCTCGAGAATCTCGAGGACAAGCAACTCACGATGCGGACCCTGAGCATGATCAACGCAAAAGACAACGTTGACAACGCCAAGTGTCCGTCCGTCGACCTGCCCGAGACATGGGACGCGTATCTCGAGCAGAAACTCGGCACCAACATGCGCCAGAAGCTGAGGCGGTTCCTCCGCAAGGTGGACGGTTCGGAAGAATTCCGCATCACGTTGGCGGATTCTGCAACGATCGAACGCGACGTCGGCATCCTCCTCGATTTCTGGAAGAATCGGTGGGGGGCCCGCAAGGGCAATCGCCTGTCCGCAATCCTAAACACCCACCGGAGCGTTTTCGGCAGTGCTTTAGCCGATGGCAGCCTGTTCCTGCCTGTCCTGTGGCACCGGGATCGGCCGCTCGGCGCCCTGGCGACCTTCACCGATCCGGTGAAGAAGACGTACTACTTCTGCATGGCCGGGCGCGACGAGAGCGCCGAGATCGTGCCGCCGGGACTTGTGCTGCATGCCTACAGCATCCGCCACGCTATTGCGAACGGCTACTGGACCTATGACTTCATGCGCGGCGACGAGGCATACAAATACACCTTTGGCGCCAGCGACAAGCTCATCACCTGCAAGCTCGTGCAGACTCGTACCCGCCGCAACCTGGGCGACCGGCTCGACCCAAGGGCGCTCTCGAGCATCTTCCGCGAGGCAAACAAGAACCACCAGAAAGGCCATACGGCGGAGGCCGAGAACGCCTACCGCCAGATCCTGGATACCGATCCCGCCCACGCACAGACCCTTTACGCGCTCGGCCAACTGCTGGCAGGCAAGGGCGACCATCAGGCGGCTGCGGCCGCGTTCGGGAAGCTGTTGGTCGTTGTGCCGCATCTGGCGAAGGGCTGGGTCAGGCTGGGAAACGCCCTGCAGGCGCTGGACAACCACGCCGACGCCGCGGATGCCTTTCGCAAGGCGCTCGAGATCCAACCGGATATCCGGTCCGCACGCGACGGGCTTGGCATCAGCATGGTGAAGCTCAGCCAGACCGGTATCGCGGCGACAACGCCGAGACCCGAAGGCGATGTCCGGGTGAAGGCGCCGCCGCTCCTGGGCAAGGCCAAGCCACCGACCCTGCCGCTCGTCGTCGGGCGCCAGCCAGCAGACGTTGCGCCTTCCTCGCTCAAGCAGTCTGTGGCGATCATCGACCCGGCGCATTGCAACTCCGGAACGCTCCCGTCGAATCCACCAAGCTTCCGCCCAAGTCGAATGAACAAAGATGGCAGCAATGGCATCGCCTTACTAAACCCCAGCCGTTGAGGGTATCGGGCAAGCGCTTAAAGGCGCCATTTGCACCAGAGGGATCGTATTGTCGCAGTAAATTGTGGAATGCATTTGCCTAACCCATTTTTTCGGTTAGCCGAAACTGCCCGTAACCCATTGGGAAATAAAGTTCAGAAAGTGGAGTGTGGCCCGCCACAAACGTCTGAACCAAGGGCCACCGTAAATCAATCACTTAGCGCCGTGGCCGCCACAACCAGCTGGATGAGCCGCCACATACCTCTGCTAAGTCGGTCCTGCACCGCCACATTCCCTTGAACACCCGCACAGTTGCCTGATAACAAAGGGAAAATTCTCGGAATCTCGTGACGATTATGGCGGGCTACGCTGTTCTCAGGCTGGAGCCGAGGATGGCCAAGAATGTCTTTATCAGTCGGAAATCATGAACCCCACATACGAACAACTAATCCCGCGCGCAGAGCGAGATAAGCTGGAGCAAGCCCTCGGCATGAACGATGGCTATCTCCTCGACTTCTCAGATCGAACTTTTAGCGACTTCTTTTACGAGACGTTGTCGATCGACGTTCAAACGCAGACTTCCCTTTTTAACGGGCGAGGAACGTCGAAGGCGAAGCGGTTTCGATCCTTCGTCGAACGCGCACCTGCTGGAACGGTCGCGAAACTGCTCAGGGAACTCTGGGAGTATCGCGGAGCGTCGGGCATGCGGAAGCCCCCGAACGAGAAGGACCTGGAGACCAGCTTTTTCCTGACTGTCAGTCGCTTTGAGGGAGCGAGCCACGATATCGACACTTCAGTGTTTGAGGCGTTCGAAGCGAACGAGACATTGGAAGAACTCGTTGCATCTATCCGACGTGATCTGGACGCGAAAAAGCCGCACGCGGCATTGGACAGACTTCACACATATTGCATGAAGCGGTTCGCATCGTTGGTGAGCAAGCACGGTGGCGGAGATTGTGGGGTAGATGACCCGCTTCATTCCCGGGTCGGCCGATACGTCAAAGCCCTGAGCTCTCAGAGAAACCTGACCCAGATGTCCGAGCGCATCATCAAGAGTTCAATCAGCATCTTCGAGGCGATGAACGAACTCAGGAACAACAAATCTCTGGCGCATGACAATCCCAACCTCGTCGATCCCGACGAGGCGCGTTTCATTTTCGACAGCGTCACAGCCATCCTGCGCTACATCAAATCGGTAGATGGACGGGCATTTGAGGAGTAGCTCGGCCAGAGACAGGAGAAGACCGTGAACCGTAGACCTCGGAGCTTGCTAAATTTTAAGGCAATCAAAGAAACCCGCATGTCGAAATACGACATGCTATTTAAGAATATGCTCCTCGATTACAACTCGTCGCTGCTTTTGGCGTTGAAAGTTCCCAACGGAGCCGTCGCTGCATTGGAACTGCCAGGGCTCGACAGCAGGAGAGTGGACGGCATCGTCGATGCTGACGAAGCGATCTACCACATCGAGTTCCAAACCAAGCGCGACCAAGACATGAAGTGGCGTATGCTTGAGTAATATTTTAAAATCGTTGAGCACTACGCCGACGCCAACTTCGTACTGGATCGCCCAGTCGAGCAAATTCTTGTGTATGTGGGTGGAAGGGTGCGTGGATTAGAAGACGACAGTCCCCTCAAGCCGCCACTGAAGCGAGATCGCACGGTACATGGTTACAAATACATCGATCTCAGAAAACTGGATGTAAGTGTCAGCGAACTCGAGTCCAGTGACTTGCCGATGGACTGGATTCTGCGTGTGCTATGCGACAATTCAATACAGGATCATCACTGGCAACAGGTTGCACGCCAGATCAATAGGTACGCGAAGACCAATCCGCGCGGAAGCGGGTTATTGAAAGCCTCCCTGCTGATAGCTGCAGCGCTCCGTGAAGTTGAACGCCATAAGGCGAGAAAGTTGGAAGATTTGCTTCAGGTAAATATCAAGAACATTCCCCTTCTGGCCGACGCCTACGATGACTTGGAAGCCAGAGTGGGAAAACGGACGGTATATCGGAGCGTCATGCGAGCCTTCGATGCAATCCGAATTGAGGTGGATTCAGATATAGACCACTTCCTGCAGGACTGCGAAGAGGATGAACTGCAAGATTTGCTCCCTGTCATTTACCGCGCCCGAAACACCGCGGAGATCGATCTCGCGCTGTCGGCTATCGCACAGAGTAAGGATGTCAGGCTACCGAACTTGTAGCCCTATAAACCAACGCCGTCCGAGTGGCGAGAAAACGAAGAACTCGCAGACAAGAGCGGGCGACATGTGCGTCGCATATCGGCTGAGCTGACCTTTTTTTAGACGTCGGCCTGACCAATTGGCTCGTACTTGGAACACAAAGGGCGCTCGATCCATTTCTGGAGAGCGCCCCTTGAAAACCCAGACAGCGTCGCGCGCGACGAAGTCACTGCGGCAAGCCATCGATAACGGATGATAGCGTGTAGATGTGTCGGGCTGATCCCGTTTTCAAGGTTCGCCAGCCAGAGGCAGAGCAACGTTTCGCTTGTCGACGTAAACATGGCTTCGTTTGATTGCGCCCGGGTCGGTAAGCTTTGGCGTGATAGAAACGATCGCAATCTTCCAGGTTGGAAGCTTTGGCTGCGGCGCAGCCATAATGCCACTGAGTACGGTCAGCCCCCGCCTCTGCATCCCTCTGATGTGGCCAAGGATGTCGTTATACAACTTGCGACGGCGCGGCTCGTCGTCGAAGGAGCTGTCAATCCAATCAGCTAAAACGAAGGAAGCGAGGTCCAGGTATTCAGCAAGATTGGCGATGTCGTCATCATACGTTTGCGGGACATCTGGCCTGTGTACGAGGATGCCATCGCATTTGGCGGCTTCGCGGATCGCACGTTGGGTTTTCATAGGAGAGACGGCAACTTCTTCGAGATGGCCGTAGGTCTCGACAAGGCTTTCAAACGCCTTCTCTGGTCCGAGGGGTATCCGGGGTGCGTGATAAGCCCCCTTTTCGTAGCCAAGCGCGACCGCGATCCTATCGAGAGCCTCTTCGCTCACTCTCTCTCCACGCTCCACCCTTTCGACAGTGGAGATCGAGACGCGAGCGAAGTCGGCAAGCGTCGATACCTTCCAATTTTTCAGGTTGCGTGACCACCTCACGACAAAAGCAACGACCTCCACGGGAGGTGGCGTCGGCACGTCCGTCCGGCGTTCAGGCATCTGGGCAATCTTCTCAACGATATCTGATACGTTCATCGAGCAATCTCCTTTCGATGCTCGAAAGATGCCTTGAATGCGTCGAGGAAAAGAGTCTCGAAAATCCTTCAGTACCGGGGCCGTGCGGGAAGTTCAACGCTCTATAGTAACCTGTCCTTCGGGTACTTTAGTTTCTCCTAATTGGTGTTATAGTGCGATAATGCAGCCAATGGGGGAACAATCATGGAACGACTGGCCGCTTTCCTTTTGCCGCTACTGATGGCAGCACTCTATTACATTTCGCCCGTAAATGCGTTCGCCTGGGGCGAGTACGGCCACCTGACGGTTTGCGATCTTGCTTATCGAAATCTCACTGATCCATCCAAAGAAGAACTGAAACGCATCTTCCATGCGGGCCAAGCAGGAATAACGGTTCGCAGCAGAGACGGGGTGGAGCTAAGGCATTACACTTCGTTCAACGTTGGCTGCCTGGAACAGGATGTCCGGCCTCGACCGCATCCACGCGATCATTTCGTGAACGTCGATCGCTCGACCAAGTCAATTTCGCAAGCAACCTGTCCTGCTGGTGGCGCGTGCGCATTTGCCGGGATTGAACGTGACCTTGGCGTCCTCAAGGACAGGTCCAAATCGGACGAGGACCGGGTGTTCGCCTTAATGGCCGTCGGCCATTGGATCGGAGACATTCATCAGCCCCTTCATATTTCCTTCGCCGACGATGTCGGCGGCAACTCAATAAAGGTGAGATTGACCGGCGGTTGCGGAACCTCCGATTACCGACCGAGCGTCTTCCACGGCGTGTGGGACAACTGTCTCCTCGAAGCGGGAATGTTCGAGAGGGTGCGGCAACGCGCGGATTATCGGTCTGATTGGAGCGAGAGAACCATCACATACCGGGCTGTGGACAGCTTACTCGTCAATACGACGCTTACCGAAGAGAAGTCGATGGTGGGAACAGACCCGGCCGCATGGGCCAACGAGTCGTTCCAGATCACGGTCGAGCCTGATGTTCTCTACTGCGTCAAAGTCGGCGATTCGTGTCAGTACACCGACACGGAACCGGAGCTTGTCGACGGAGCGCCTCAGAAAAGGGTCCAGATCACACAGGCCTACTTGACGCAATTCTCGCCCGTAGCCCAGGAACGTGTTCGACAAGCGGGTTTCCGTCTGGCTCATTTGATCAATCTGGCCCTCGATGCGAACTACAGAGAGCCAATCCAGAACTCGACCCAATTGCCATAACCACCGGGGCACGCAGGAGTGCGAATATCAGACGAGATGAGCCGCCGCGAGCGGGAAACAACTCAGTGACGGAGGGCGTGCCCGGAAATTGAGCGCGTTGCGACCCTTCCCCTCGAAAGATGAGCGGAAAAATAGCGGTGAACGCCAAGAGCCTTAGTACTCGTCTCTGTTTTCCGGGATTGTGACTCGGCTGGTGCAATTCGGATTCGGGCACTTCTGCTACCATGGGAGCAATCCTTTGCTTGCCCCAGAAGCTCGGCTCCGGATGAGCTGGCACACGGCGACACTCACTTGAAGCCCGTCACGGAAAGTTGCGACCGACGGACGCACTCGGCGGGATCGTCGCTCCGCGAGTGCGTCTGGGCATCTTGTTGGCGAATGGTTTCCACCTCAGCCACAGCATTTGGAAGCGGATGAACTACAGCACGAGGCTTCCGTTGCGGCTTTCTCGGCCAACCACCGGTCCCGAGGCTTGCAGCTCGCGGGGCGTGGCGTCAACGCAATGTGGAGAGAACCGTCTACCGGGACAGGAGCGTTCGCGCAGAACAACTGCATCGGCCGGACTCCATCGCTGACTTCGAAGGTCAGCTTGGCGGAGCCGTCGAGACGGACATGTTCGGAAACCTTGCGGACGATGGCCGAGAACTTCCCGGCTGTCATATGGGTCCGCTCGCCCTCCTCGATATCCCACAGCTGCACGAAGATTTCCGACCAGGCTTCTGGAATTGCCCCGCAATCAAGCGCGGAGAAATGACCAGCCTTCACCTCGGTCACGTGATAGCCGGGCTTCACGCGCTTTCCGTCATACAGAAAGACCAATGGCAGGTCCGGTGTCTCAGCGGCTCTCTCGAGCAATTCCCCGAGCGAGATATCGGTCTTGTCGGATTGGCTATTGTCGATCGTGATCATTTGCGGTTATCCTCAATTTCAATGATTCAAGGATTATTGAAATATGGATGATCGTCAAGCCCTCTCTTCCTTTGCCGCGCTTTCACAGGAAACCCGACTCTCCATCGTGAGGACCCTGGTCGTCGCCGGCCCTGAAGGTCTGGCCGCCGGCGCGATCGCGGAGCGCATGGGTGTCTCCCCGTCGAACGTCTCGTTCCACCTCAAGGAACTCGAACGCTCCGGTCTCATCGCCCAGCGCCGGGAGTCACGCTCGATCGTCTACAACGCAAGCTACGACACGTTGGCCGACCTCGTGACGTTCCTGATGGAGGACTGCTGCGCGGGACATCCCGGCATCCGTGGCTCAGTCGAGCGATCCACAGGTTGCTGCCCGAGCGAAGCATAGGCCGCCGAGGACTACGTCATTGCATACGACCAAGGTTCCAGCGGGGATCGTCTCCGCTCTCGGTGTCACGCAGATCATCGGCTACGGCACTCTCTACTACTCCTTCAGCATCCTCGCCCCCGGAATGGCCAACGACCTCGGCATCAGCCTGGAGCGGGTCTTCGCCGTCTTCTCGGTCTCGCTGTTCATCGGCGGCCTGTCTGCTCCGTTCATCGGCAGGCACATGGACAAGATCGGCGCGGCGACGGTAATGACGCTGGGGTCGGCCCTTGCGGCGTTCACTCTGGCGCTGTGTGCATGGTCGCCGTCCGTATCGCTCTTCGCCCTTGCGATTGTCCTGCTCGAGGTATCCTCCGGCATGGTCCAGTATCAGGCAGCCTTCGCCACACTGGTCGAAAGCGAACCTCGCACGGCCTCCCGCAGTATAACTTACCTCACGCTCATCGGCGGCTTTGCCTCCACCATCTTCTGGCCGATCGCCGCGACACTGACCGGATACCTGTCCTGGCGCGAAATCTATCTGGTGTTCGCCGCCCTGAACCTTCTCGTCTGCATGCCGCTACACTACTGGATCATGCGTGACGGAAGGAGCAGCTCCAAGACGGACGAGACAAGAACCCGCGAGGTCGTCGTCGGCGCTCTCGAGCTGCAGGCGCGTCGCCGCGGCATGCTACTGGTCTCCCTTGCCTTCTCTCTTTCGGGCTTCACGCTCGCCGCGATCCTTGCCCACATGGTGCCGATGCTCGGAGCGATCGGACTTGGCAGTGCGGCAGTAGTGATCGGTTCCCTGTTCGGTCCGGCACAGGTCATGAGCCGTCTGATCAACATGGTCTTCGGAAAGAGCCTGTCGCCGCCCGCGCTGGCGATCGTCTCTGCGGCGCTGATGGTCGTCGGTGCGGTGATACTCGGGTTGTCGGGTGATTGGTTGCCCGGCGCGGTGGCCTTCGCCGTCTGTCTCGGCCTTGGGTCGGGGATCAACAGCATCGCTCAGGGGAGCCTGCCGCTCTATCTCTTCGGGTCCGCTGGCTACGGCGCGATCACGGGCAAGATGGCAGCGGCAAGGCTCGCGACTGGGGCAGCCGCCCCGTTTGCGTTCGCGGCCGCTATGAACCACTTCGGGACCGCCATCTCCCTTTTCGTCTTCGCCGCGCTGGGTACTCTCGGAATCCTCGCGTTCGTCGCTGTCGCCTCATCGGCGCGTCGCGACCGCGTTACCTGATGACCGACGAACGTACATAAGAGTCCGCGGATCACAGCCACGAAAGCCAAGCCTCCGTGAACACGCCGATCAAATCCACGACCTCACGCAGTCATCCAGCCGCTTTCGGTGGCGGAACCATCATCGGTGCACTCGGCGGCTTGATCGGAATCGGAGGTGCAGAATTCCGTCTGCCGCTGCTCATCGGCGCATTCGATTTCGCTGCTCTCGAAGCGGTGATCCTGAACAAGGCAATGAGCCTCGTCGTCGTGTCTTCCGCACTGCCGTTTCGCGCGGGTACCATCCCACTCGACCAGATCGCATCGAATTGGCCGATCGTACTGAACCTTCTTGCAGGGAGCCTCATCGGTGCCTGGTTCGGCGCAGGATGGGTCACAAAGTTGAGATCGGAGGCGCTCTACCGGGTGATATCCGTTCTTCTCGTCGCGATCGCGTTCGTGCTGGTGCTTGGCCACGGCGGCACATCGGCCGGCCAACCGCTTCTGACGGGAAGCTGGCAGATTGTCACCGGGATATCGGCGGGTTTCGTGATCGGCATCGTCGCGTCGCTGTTGGGCGTCGCCGGAGGCGAGTTGCTTATTCCGACGCTCGTTCTGCTCTTCGGAGCGGACATCAAGCTCGCCGGGAGCCTTTCATTGGCAGTGAGCCTTCCCACAATGCTCGTAGGCTTTACTCGCTACAGCCGTGACCAGAGCTTTTCGGTTCTGGGCCGCAACAAGGTATTCGTTCTCGTAATGGCCGCGGGATCGGTCGTGGGGACGTTTGTCGGTGGATTGCTACTCGGCATTGTCCCAAATTCGGTCCTCCTCCCCGCGCTCGCCGTGATCTTGTTGCTGTCAGCCGTGAAGGTCTGGCGGCACGGCTGACAGTATATCTCCCTAGATCGATTTGAGCTTGACCCGCTGCTCCAGCTTCTCCGCGTCCTCTTTCCGCTCGCTATATCGATCGACGAGATAGGCTGACGCGTCGCGGGTAAGCAGCGTGAACTTCACGAGTTCCTCGCAAACGTCGACGACGCGATCGTAGTAGGACGACGGCTTCATGCGACCGTTCGCGTCGAACTCCTGGTATGCCATGGCCACCGAGGACTGGTTCGGGATCGTGATCATGCGCATCCAGCGACCGAGCAGGCGCAGCGTGTTGACCGCGTTGAAAGACTGCGACCCGCCGGACACCTGCATGACAGCGAGGGTCTTTCCCTGCGTCGGTCGGATCGACCCGATCGAGAGCGGTATCCAGTCGATCTGCGCCTTCATGATTCCGGTAATCGCCCCATGGCGCTCAGGACTGACCCAGACCTGGCCTTCCGACCATTCCGAGAGTTCCCGGAGTTCCCGGACCTTCGGGTGGCTGGCGGGCGCATCGTCCGGCAGCGGCAGGCCGGAAGGATCGAAGAAGCGCACCTCGGCCCCGAAGTGCTCCAGCAACCGTCCGGCCTCCTGAGCAAGAAGCCGGGAATAGGAAACCTGGCGGAGCGACCCGTAGAGGATCAGGATTCGCGGCGGATGGGTCGAGAACGGCGGCCGAAGCGCGTCGATGTCAGGCTTGCGGAGATGACGCGGATCGGCGGCGGGAAGATCAGGCAATGCGGCGGCCCTCTTCATCCAGAACCCTCTCGCCGTCTTCCTTGACGAAAGGTCCCTTGAACGCGTCGGCGGGCAGGATGTCGAGGACCGCCTCCGACGGCCGCGCCAGTCGGGTGCCGATCGGGGTGACGACGAATGGCCGGTTGATGAGGATCGGATGCTCGAGCATTGCCGTCAACAACTTGTCGTCGGAGAGGGCCGGATCATCGAGACCGAGCTCCGCATAGGGCGTGCCCTTCTCCCTAATCGCCTCGCGGACGGAAAGGCCGGCATCGCGGATCATCCGGGCAAGTTCGTCCCGGCTCGGCGGCGTCTTCAGGTACTCGATGACCTTCGGCTCGATGTCGGCGTGGCGGATCAGTGCCAATGTGTTGCGCGAAGTCCCACATGCGGGGTTGTGATAGATGGTGACGTCCATTGTCAGGCTCTTTCCTTTTGGGAGATGGATGAAATTTCGTTGCGTTGGTCGGCAAACAGCCATCCGGCAAGAGCGGCTGCGATCAGCGCTCCGAGGATTTGGGCCACTATGAAACCCGGCAAGTCCGTGGGGCGGATGCCGGAGAAGGTGTTCGTGAGGCTGCGGGCAATCGCGACTGCAGGATTGGCGAACGATGTCGATGCCGTGAACCAGTAGGCGGCGGTGATGTAGAGGCCGACCAGCATCGGGATCGCGTCGACTCGGAAGCGCAATCCGCCAAGGATGGTGAGGAGCAAGCCGAAGGTCGCAACCGCCTCCGCGATCCACTGGGCCGATCCCGCTCGCACCGTCTGGGACACCTGAAGGATAGGCAGGTCGAACATGGCGTGCGCGACCACCGTTCCGAACAC
Source organism: Ferirhizobium litorale (assembly GCA_030028905.1). Taxonomy (GTDB): domain Bacteria; phylum Pseudomonadota; class Alphaproteobacteria; order Rhizobiales; family Rhizobiaceae; genus Ferirhizobium; species Ferirhizobium litorale. The sequence goes on from JALDYZ010000012.1 coordinate 149,782, forward strand.
ACCGCCAATGATCTGCGCCAGGACGTATGGACCGACAACAGATGCCTCGATCTCTCGACGTATGGCAAAGACCATCGTGACCACGGGATTGAAGTGGGCACCCGATACCGGACCGAGGATCGAGATCAGCACGAACAGGATCGCACCCGTCGGGATCGTGTTGCCCAACAGGGAAACGGCTACATCGTCGGTCAGGCGGTCCGCCATGATGCCCGAACCGACGACGGTCGCAACGAGGATTGCGGTGCCAAGTGCCTCTGCGACGAGGCGGCGGCCAAGGTCGATTGTCATGTTCACCAGGCCTTTGGAATGTTCCGGCCGATTTCGTCCAACCGCTTTTGGAGCGCCATCTTGTCAAGCGACGTCATCGGCAGGCTGGTGAAAATGGAGATGCGGTTATTGAGCATTCTGTACGCGTCGTCGAAGGCAAAATGCTTCTCGGCGTCAGTGCCCTCGGCGGCAGCCGGATCGGGCACTCCCCAATGTGCCGACATAGGCTGTCCGGGCCAGACGGGACAGGCTTCATTGGCAGCGTCGTCGCAGACGGTGAAGACGAAATCCATCTGCGGTGCCCCCGAAACGGCGAACTCTTCCCAGCTCTTCGAACGGGCGAAGCTGGTGTCGTAGTTGAGGGTTTTCAGAAGCTGCAATGAGTAAGGATGCACGGTCCCCTTCGGGTGCGATCCCGCAGAAAAGGCCTTGAACTTACCTTGCCCAAGCCTGTTCAGGATCGCTTCCGCGAGGATGGAGCGGGCGGAGTTCCCGGTGCAGAGGAAGAGTACATTGTAGACGCGATCAGACATGGCTTTGGCCCCCTAGTGATGTTGTTCCGCCAGACTTGCTGTCAGGACGGCTGCAGGTGACGGACAAAACCGCCGTCCGGGATTGGTGATCTCGCGCGCGACATTGCGCCACCGCCAGTCATGCCTCTTCTCCGACCGGTGCACGGCAGGCCGCCAGTTCAAGAGCAGGTGCGCAAATCTCCGGGCGTCCTCCGCAGCAGTCTTCCGTCAGGTAGGCGAGCAGATCGCGAAATCCGGCCATGTCGGCGGTGTAGCGGACAATCCGGCCGTCGCGCGCGGCCCGCACCAGACCGGCCTGATCGAGCACGCGCAGGTGCGCCGACATCGTGTTCTGCACCGCGCCTAGTCGCGACGCGATCTCTCCCGCGGGAACGCCGTCCGCCCCCGCCTGAACGAGGAGCCGGAATGCCTCCAGCCGGGTGTCCTGCCCAAGAGCCGCCAAGGCGGCGAGAACCGTCTTCTTGTCCATATATCCAGAAATCTCGATTTACCTTCGAGATAGTCGCGCTTCGTGACAGTTTAATGACGGATGTCGGATTCCCGCCCGAGCTGTGGCGTCAGAAGCGAATTGACTAGCCGCAGCTGCCGGCCTTTTCGCCGGACGCACATCCACATGAGGATCGCTGAATCGCCGCTTGGAGATCGCACAGCTCGGGGTGGCCGTTACAGCAGTCGTTGACCAGAAAACCGATGAGCAGGCGGATGCAATCGACGTTCGCTCGGTAGATGATCGAACGGCCCGCCCGAGCTGCGGTGACGAGCCCCGCGCGAGCAAGGATGCCAAGATGTGTGGAGAGTGTGTTGTGCGGGCAGCCGATGGCTTCAGCGATAGCGCCGGCCGCAAGTCCCGCCGGCTCGGCCCTCAGCAGCGTTCGGAAAATCTCGATCCGCGTCGGCTGCCCAAGGGCGGAAAGCGCTACGAGGCCATGGGCGTTCGACATTGCGTCGCCGCTTCCTTCGGGTCCGGCGTGTCCTACAACGGCTAGCGTCGCGTTCTTCATGGAATCTCCTGCAAGCCCTCGACTCTTCAGTTGCCGAGCAGCGGTGACAAGTCAACAGATTTCGACTATCTTTCATATCGGGAATTCCAGACATAACGAATTATAGGCAAAGAGTCTGATATCCGTGTGACACTTTGGTCAGCGACGGAAATTGGCATTGAGTCGCTGATTCACCAAGATGTCGCTCCGGCCCGTCAGACCACGTCAGCGGGAGGAGAGATCGATGCACAGATGCAAAGCGATGGCCGATATCGGCCGCCGCCAATTCCTGCGCGGGAGCGCTTTGGTGGCCGCCGGTGCCACAGTCGCCGCTGCCGGAGCCGCGCCGCCGCACGCGAAGGCCGCAATGCCCGCGGCCAGGGTCGAGTATCCGTCGAACCGCCTTGCCAATGTCTCCGAACTCAAGATGAACGAGCCGTTGGAGGTTAACTACCCGGATGCGGACGCTCCTGGAGTCCTTCTCAAGCTCGGCGCACGCGTCGAAGGCGGAGTCGGTCCCGACGGCGACATCGTGGGCTTCTGCACGATCTGTCCGCACAAGGGCTATCCCCTCGCCTACTCGGCCGACAACAGGACCTTCAACTGTCCCGGACACTATTCGGTGTTCGATCCGGAGAAAGGAGGCCAGCAGGTTTGGGGCCAGGCCACACAGAACCTGCCGCAGTACGCGCTGCGCGTCGCCGAGAACGGCGACATCTTCGCCGAAGGGGTGGACGAACTGATCTACGGCCGCCTGTCGAACGTGCTTTGAGGGAGAAAGACGATGGCCTTTAAACGCAACATCGATCGCCTGCCGATCATTCCCGCGGACGCGAAGCGGCACAACGTCACCTGCCACTACTGCATCGTCGGCTGCGGCTATCACGCCTATACATGGCCGGTGAACAAGCAGGGCGGCCCGGAGCCGGACAAGAATATCTTCGGCGTCGACCTCTCTGAGCAGCAGGCAGCCGAGACCGTCGCCTGGTACTCGCCATCCATGTACAACATCGTCAAGCAGAACGGCGAGGACGTGCATATCGTCGTCAAGCCAGATCGCGAATGCAGCGTGAACTCCGGGTTGGGCTCTGTCCGCGGCGCGCGCATTGCCGAGATGAGTTATTCCGAGGCCCGCAACACACAGCAGCAGCGGCTCACCGACCCGCTGGTATGGCGCTACGGCCAGATGCAGCCGACGAGCTGGGAGGACGCCCTCGACCTCGTCGCCCGAGTGACGGCTGCCGTCATCAAGGAAAAGGGAGAGGACGCGCTCTACGTCTCGGCCTACGACCACGGTGGCGCGGGCGGGGGGTACGAGAACACCTGGGGCACGGGCAAGCTCTACTTCGAGGCGATGAAGATCAAGAACATCCGCATCCACAATCGCCCCGCCTACAACTCCGAGGTCCATGCCACCCGCGACATGGGTGTCGGCGAACTCAACAACTGCTACGAGGACGCGGAACTCACCGATACGATCTTCTGTGTCGGGGCCAACCCACTCGAGACGCAAACGAACTACTTCCTGAACCACTGGGTTCCGAACATGCGCGGCACGACGGCCGACAAGAAGAACGAGCAGTTGCCGGGCGAGGAGCACCCACCTGTCAGGATCGTCTTCGTCGATCCCCGGCGAACGGTCAGCATCAATGCCTGCGAGGCAGAAGCGGGCGCGGACAACGTCCTCCATCTGGCGATCAACTCGGGCACCGATCTCGCGCTGTTCAACGCGATCTTTACGCACATCGTAGAGAAGGGCTGGACTGACAAGGCCTTCATCGAGGCCAGCACCGGCGGGTTCGACGAGGCAGTCAAGGGCAACAAGATGACACTCGAAGAAGCTTCGAACATCTGCGGGGTCCCTGCCGCCGACATCGAAAAGGCGGCCCAATGGATTGCCGAACCCAAGGCGGACGGAAAGCGCCGCCGCACGATGATGCCCTACGAGAAGGGCCTGATCTGGGGCAACGACAACTACCGCACAAACGCGGCGCTCGTGAACATGGCGCTCGCGACAGGAAACATCGGACGTTCGGGCGGTGGCTGCGTCCGCCTTGGTGGCCATCAGGAAGGCTATGCCCGCCCCTCCGACGCCCATGTCGGCAAGCCAGCCGCCTATGTCGATCAGTTGTTGATCGACGGCCAAGGCGGCGTGCACCACATCTGGGGGTGCGACCACTACAAGACGACGCTCAACGCTCACGAGTTCAAAAAGGTCTACAAGAAGCGGACCGACATTGTGAAGGACGCGATGAGCGCCGCGCCCTACGGCGACAGGGACGCGATGGTGAAAGCGATCATCGATGCGATCAACCAAGGGGGCCTCTTCGCGGTCAACGTCGACATCATTCCGACCAAGATCGGCCAGGCCTGCCACGTCGTCCTTCCCGCAGCGACTTCGGGCGAAGCGAACCTTACGTCGATGAACGGCGAGCGCCGGATGCGCCTCACCGAGCGCTACATGGACCCGCCCGGCCAGGCGATGCCGGACTGCCTGATCGCAGCCAGGATGGCCAACCACATGGAGCAAGTGCTTCGCGACATGGGCGATGCGGACTATGCCGACAAGTTCAAGGGCTTCGACTGGACGACCGAGGAAGACGCCTTCATGGACGGTTACCACAAAGTCGCGAAAGGCGGTGAGTTCGTCACCTACGACCGTCTGCGCGAGGCTGGCAACAACGGCGTGCAGGAGCCCGCCACGGGCTACGAAAGCGGGAAACTGGTAGGCACCAAGAGGCTTTACGAGGACGGCAAGTTTGGAACGGAAGACGGCAGGGCCAAATTCATGGTGTCGGAGTGGCGCGGCCTGCAGGCTCCGGGAAAACAGGAGCAGAAGGACAAATACAAGTACCTGATCAACAATGGTCGCACGAACCACGTCTGGCAGTCGGCCTATCTCGACCAGGAGAACGATTTCGTCATGGATCGTTGGCCCTACCCGTTCATCCAGATGAACCCGCAGGACATGACCGATGCTGGATTGAAGGAGGGCGACCTTGTCGAAATCTTCAATGATGCCGGCGCGACGCAGGCGATGGTCTATCCGACGCCGACGGCGCGCCGCGGCGAGACCTTCATGATGTTCGGTTATCCGACGGGCGTGCAGGGCAACGTCGTCAATGCGGGCACGAACGAGCTCATCCTGCCCAACTACAAGCAGACTTGGGCCGACATCCGCAAGATCGCGGATGCCCCGCGAAACGTCGCCCATCTCACGTTCAAGTCTCAGGAATACAAGTCAACTTGACCTCGGGGGCGGCTCGTCCGCCCTCCCATCCTTCCAGGAAACCTTGTTGCCTCTTCAGGCGCGCTCCAAACATGCGTAGTCCCGCATTTGTTGAAGAACGGGCGAAGCGGCTGTGGTTGCCGCGAACCTACCCGCTGCTGGCGCGTTTCCTGTCAAGCAAGACGAGGTTTCAGTGCCCAAGAACTCACCGACGTCCTCGGGAACCGCCACGGAGCATTCGTGGCTTTCCCCTGCGATCGCGCGACTATCGAGCGGTTTCGCAAGAGCTTCCCAAGATGTACGGATTGCCAGAACTGCCTGCAGACGAAACCAGCACCGACACGATAGCGGTTTCATTGCTCACGTCGGACTGTCCTAGATTTCGATGACAAGCTGTGGATCGAAGGCTGTCCTTTCTTCAGGGTATCCGCGCGGATTGGCGATCACCCTGGTCTCCGCGATACGGCAGTCGACTCTGTTATGCACGTGACCATGCACCCACAGCGCCGGATGCCTCTCGACAATCAGGTCTTCCAGATCGGAGGCGTAGCAGGCGGACAGCGGATCGCCCTGGAATTCGAGGGGAATTGATCTGGGCGACGGGAGGTGATGGGTGACGACCACCGTTTTCCGTGCCGACGCTTCCGCCAGCGCAGATTTGAGAAACGCCCGGGACTCGTGGTGCATTCGATAGGCGTGGATCGGCTTGAACGTCCGATAAGGAAGCTTTGAAAACTTGACCTTCCGGTAGTCGTTCATCCCGCTCTGGGCGGCCGCCATCGCCAGTTCGGGATCGCCTCCGTTGAGGCGGAAGTCGGTCCACAGGGTTGCCCCAACAAACCTGATGTCTCCGATATCTACCGCTTCGTTTTCGAGAAAGTGGATGTTGGGATAGCGGTCACGCATCAAGCGCGCATCGCGAATGCTCTCCTGCACGGCGGCTCGATAATATTCATGGTTCCCTGCCGTGAACACGACGGGCATCGCGGAAGGGGTGCTGGCCGCCAACCATTCGATGCTGGGGACGATGCCGCGTGTCAGAAGATCGCCCGCGCAGACCAGGACATCGGCATCACAAGGCGGCGGCTGAAAGAAGGGTTGGCCGAATTCCAGATGCAAATCGGAAATGATCCAGAGTTTCACGCTTCGGCACCTTTCTGAACTCCAAGGGTCATCTTCCTGACCCCGATACAACGATTGGACACCTGAAGCCGATCAGTTTTACTTCGACGAACAGGCTTTCTGTCTTGCCGGATAGGCGCGCGGAGCCCAAGGTGCTCCTAGTCCAAATTAGGGGAGGCAGCGATGGCGCGGCCATCACGCCGTAAACCAAAGTCCGCAAAGGAAACCTCGCTCGGCTCCGCCTTGGACGAGATCGGCTTCAAGCCGCTCGGCCGCCGGTTAAAGATCAAAGCTGGGATCAATCAGACGCAACTCCGTAGGCCTGTGTCTGCAAATGCCTCAGGAGAGCGGCGCGACTGAAGTCCCCAGAGATGATCCGATGATCGGCTCCGCCCCTCTCTCGAGCGAGGAGCGGAGCCTGACCGCTAGCCGTCACGTCCTGACGGATGCGGATTCGTATTCCCCGGCGTCGCGCCGACGAGCGACCGGACCTCGTCGCCGAAGACGTGGCCCTTCTCGATCAGCGCTTGGGTAAGCAGATCAAGCTCCTGACGACGCTCCGAAAGCAGAGACACCGCTCGGTCTAACTGGGCCTTCAGCCTTCCATCGACGAGACTGCGAAGGTCCGGGTCACGATCACGGAGATACTCGAGGGGACGGCTCCCCGTGCCAAGTTCGACAGACAGCACCTCACCGAACCCGAAGTGACGCTCCAACTTCGTGGCGATATCGCTTGCCACCACAAGGTCCGAAGTCGGAGCGCCCCCTGCCCCGTCTGCATGGCAGCCGTAGACCAACGTCTCGGCTGCCATGCCGCCCAAGAGCATGGCGATCCTGTCATCGTAGTAGCTGGCTGTCTTCACGCGACCGACCTCGGGTTCGAAAACGGTCATGCCGACCGACTGAGCGCCGACCCCGACGGCCGCATCCCGATCGATGTGAACGTGCTTGAGCACGTCGCATGCAAGGAGGACCGCCACGATGGCATGGCCCGATTCATGGACCGCGGTGTGGCGCAGCTCGCTCTCGCTAAGGACGTAGCGCTTGGGCATCACCTCGAAGAGGAGGTCTTCCGACAAGGCGACCTTCCGCCGCCTCGAAAGCCGCCTGGCGTCGCGAGCGAGCTTCTCGATGTCAGCTCCAGACCACCCCCTGGTCGCCGGGACGAAACGGGCAAGGTCGCCGTCGAATGCCTGATCGCGCAGATGATGTCGGAGGATCGCGACCCTGGCGGCGGAATCAGGCAACGGGATTTCGATCATCGTCTCGAGCCGTCCCGGTCGAAGCAGGGCGCGGTCGATGACAGACGGGTTGTTGGTGGCACCCACGACGACGACACCTTCTCGGCCTTCGACCGGATCAAGGCATTCGAGCATCCCATTGATTACCTGCCGCCGATAATCCCTTGCATGGTCGTCGTCCCCTTCCCTGTCGCCGAAGCTATCGAATTCGTCCACGAAGAGAAGGCAGGGCGACTGCTTCATCGCTTGCGCGAAGGCGGCGCGCATGGCCTTCAAATAGTCGCCCAGATGGCCAGTCGCCTGCCAACGGGCGGCCGAGGCAATCACGAGATCGACTTCGCAGGAGTTCGCAAGTGCCTGGGCATATGTCGTCTTTCCGCAACCGGGCGGACCATGCAGCAGCGCGCCGCGATCGACGTCTTCCCATGCGATCTCGCCAGCCTTCCACGCGCGCAGGTCGTCGGCAAGCTGGAGACCCCAGGTCTTCGCGCCACCATAGCCGGCCACTTCTTCGAGACGCGGCCCCTTGGGCTTGGCCGGAAGGGGCGCGGACTTCTCGGCCTCGACGACCGACTTCTTCAGTTGGCGGACCGCGCTCAGCAACGGCCTCGTGCCGCGGACAGTCGACGCGATGGCGTCAAATGAAAACCCCGTCAGCAACGAGGCGATTTCCGGCGTCATCTCCCGCACTTTGGCGACCCGAGATGCCGCCATGTAGTGGTCGACGGTGGGCGGCGTAATTTCAGCGATGACATCCGCGGCCGTCTTCAGTTCCGAGGGAATGTTTTCCAGCGTCTCCGCCACGAGGACGATCTGCCGACCGTGACGAAAGCGATCGTAGATCACCCGGACGTCGATCGGGCTGTCAGGAACAGTCATGACGATGGCCGTCTCATTGCAGTCCTCGTCCACAGGGACCGGGTCGCGGATTAGCGAAGAGGCGGCACGGCGATAGTAGTCGCTCGTCCCTTCGGCGACGTGCAGGATCGCGATGAAGGCGATGTTCTGGCGTCGCAGGAAGGGTCTGAGGGCAGCCCGAACGGCACACCGGGCCGCCGCAACGACAAGGCTCGGCGGGGACTGGCGTCTGGATAGCGTGTAGGAACTGGAAGACATCTGGTGACTCTTTCGTGATCTGGGCATCGGGCGGGGACTTCCGTTCACCGCGCTATGCGCCTGACCACCGTTTCCGGTCCTAACGGGGCGTCGTCCAGGTCGACTTCGAGATAGCGATTGAGGATCATGGCGGCGAGGCCAGCGACTGGCTTCGTTTCCTGGAATGCGTTCAGGCACTCGGCGATGGGCATCGATCCATTTTCATCGAGCGCGCCCAGCAGGCGCAGTCGATCGCCGAGCGGGACCGTGAAATTGCCGTACCGCAGCAGGTCCTTGGCGTTGCGGAGGCGGAAACCGCCGTGGACCTCGTCACGCGACATCCTCCGGTACGACGCGCCTCTTCGCTCAAAGGCCTGCTCCAGCGCAACGGGATCGGCAGAGCGCTCGCGGTCATGGGCATGTCAATCGGCACCCAAAACTGACCCCATATCGGCGTCCAATTTTGACCCCCTTG
>JALDYZ010000013.1 GCA_030028905.1 Ferirhizobium litorale
GCATCGCCGCGACCGTCATCTTCTGGCTCTGATCAATGAGTCCTGAGCCTAGGCTGTTTGCCAATGAAAACAGCCACATGGCAACTCTCATCGCGCCCCCCATAGATACTACGTATCTAAACCCGCCGCCGCTTATAGGCGGGCGGGGGGTCCAATACGCAGTACCGGCGAGCCAGCCAATCCTTCCCAGCAAATCCCCAATCTCAGGAGAGCTGAGCCATGAGGGCGAAAGAGGCATTGATCGCATGGACACCGAGGCGGTGCCGCGATGAGCCGACGCGCGGCCAGATCCGCATCGGCCAGATCGGCACCGGGGACGGCGATGCGGCGCATTGGTCTGATGCCTTCGCCTGTACCGGCGGCGCGGCCTACCTCGCCAGGCAGGGTTTCAACGAATACCAGCTCTTGCAATGCATCATTTTCGATTTCGTCGATCTGGTCGCCTTCGATGGCATCCCGGCGAAAGCCGCGCATCGGGAATTTCTCAAGATCGACGAATACCGCCGCGCCGTCCTCGGATACGAGGCGGCCAAGGCATGGGAATGCCAGCAACAGGAGGATGAGCGATGAGTACTTATGAAAACGTCGATTGGGAACTTGACGAGGAAGAAAAACAGCTACCGCAAAGCGGTGCGATGCCGGTCCAACCGAAGCGACCGCCGCCGCCTGAGTACAAAACCGAGGCTGATCTTATGGCAGCGATCATTGATGCCGAGACAGCTGAGGAAGCAAGTCTTCGCGTCGGTCAGTTCTGCATCAGGATGTATCGGATTGACAGCCTTGCGCTGACAAAAGCGCGATGCCTGAACCGGGCGGAATACCACCGGCTGATGGCGCACTGGTATAGGCAACGGATGGAGGTGGTTTCGGGGAAATAGCCATATGGCCGCATCCCGGCAAGGAAACGATCCAGCCGCGCCAACGATCGATGCGGCTGGGATCATTTTGGTCGAATGGCGGCAAAGGAATGGGAATGCCAGCAACAGGAGGACGAGCGATGAACGAGCAGCGACGAAACGCCGAGGGCATGGCGATGAGCGGGAGCGCGGATCTCGTCGCCATTTCCCGCGAGCTGGCCAATGCCAGCGATCCGTTCCAGGTACGTGACCTTGAAGCGAAGATCGACGGCATCGAAACCTACATGAAGCGATCAGGCTTGTGGACGATCGAGGAAATCCGGCCCGTGGTCGAAACCAGAATCCGCGCCCGGCACAAGCTGGGCGGATTCTTGCGGGCGGTCGAGCGGGGAAAGCCCTTCCCCGGCTCATCCACATTAAGCGGCTTAACACGGTTCAAGGATTTTATTGCCAAGCTTAACTTGACGCCGCCGGTCGCCCTTGAGGCGCAGCGGCTTTCGACCTTGCCGGAAGAGGAACGGGAGCAAGCCTTTGCGGAATTGCGGGCCCGCGATCCCAACGCCTTGCCCAGCTTGGGCGCGCTGATCGTCTTGGCCCGGCCTTACTGGTATCAGGAAAGCCGCAAGGCGCGGCATGAAGGCACTGCGGCCAAAGCCAACGGCCAAGCCGCCGAATCCCCTCTTGGGCCTTTCCCGCTGATCTATGCCGACCCCCCTTGGAAATTCGAAATCTACAGCGACAAGGGCCTTGAGCGGACCCCGGACCAGCACTACCCGACCCTGAGCGATGCCGAGATCATGGATTTCCATGTCGGCGAGAAGCTTGTTTCCGAAATCGCCCACAGGGACGCCGCGCTTCTGCTGTGGTGTACCTCAAGCAATCTTGAGCGCGCGGTCGGAATCCTGGGAGCATGGGGGTTAACGTTCAAAACAAGCGCCGTCTGGGTCAAGGACAAGACCGGCCTCGGTCTGGTGTTCCGAAACCAGCATGAGCTTCTGCTTTACGGGACGCGCGGCGCGATGCCCGGCCCGCAATATCAGCCGCCTTCCGTTTTCAGCTATCCGCGCGGGGCGCACAGCGCCAAGCCGCCGGAAATCCGCGCAGAGATTGAACGCATGTATCCAGATTTCGACCGCTCGGCGCGCATCGAGCTTTTTGCGCGCGGCGATATCGAGGGGTGGACCACCTATGGATTCGAAACCGACGATAAGGCTTGCGCCTGATCTGATAGCGCCAGCGCCAAGCGGCGGCTTGCCGACGAATACGATGTGGCGCAAGAGCGGCACGAGATCGCAAGCAACAGCGGCAATCGCGGAAACCAGCACGCCAGTATTCCTTAGCTGTCGTCGACACTTCCGGCAGAAGGCTCGATCCCTGCCTCACTGGAAACGTGCAAACCGCTCTCTGAGGTCGAGTTGATCAAGGGCCTAAACCCGCCATGCTCGACAAGCGATCGAAAAAGCTTCGCAGCGCGACTAGGCTTGGTTGCCTTCTTGCCCTATGTCTGCGCCGATGAGGCAGGTAAGCGTCGTTCCAGCGTGATCATGCTACCTTCGCCTCAAAGGAGCCACCCATGAAGACCGTGTATACAATTGGCTATGAGGGAACGGATATCGACCGCTTCGTGAAGACGCTCGAGGCAGTCGGCGTCGAGGCTATAGCCGACGTTCGCGCCGTTCCATTGTCACGAAAAAAGGGCTTTTCGAAAAACGTCCTGCGCGAACGTCTTCAAGGTGCCGGCATCAGCTATATCCCAATGCAGGAACTAGGCGACCCGAAACCGGGGCGAGAGGCTGCCAAGGCTGGAGAGTACGACCGCTTCAGGACAATCTACTCGGAGCACATCGATCAGCCAGACGTCGCCTCGGTGGTCGAGAAGCTTGCCGCCGATGCTGAGGACATGGTTGTCTGCCTGCTCTGCTTCGAGCGCGATCCGAAGACCTGCCATCGTTTCATCGTTGGGGAGCGGATGGCGGCGTTCGGTTACGAGATGATGCATCTCTATGGGGATGATCCGGCGCGCTACGTCCGCAACCAGGATCGGCTGCCTAAGCGAGCTGCGGCTGGCTAGAAAAGCTCTGCCTGCTTCTGGTACGGCGGGTAGATCAGGCTGATGATCAACCACTGTGTCTGGAAGCGGTGTTGGTTGCCCATGAGCAACATGAGGTCTTTCGCCGGTAGCGTTTCCTCAAGTTGCTGCCGGAATGGCCCCTCCCAATCCGCGCGATATCTCTGCTGGCATTTCAAAAATAGCGCTCCAACTTCCCAATCGACGAGCTTGTGCCGGAATTCCTTGCGGCTTGGACCACTGCCGCATTCGTAGCGATAATAGAAATCAAACGGCAGCTTCTGGAGTTGCCGGATCGCCGGCTTATCTTTCGCGTCGAACAAACCGCCCTGCGCTTGTTCCTGCTCAAGCTTCGCCAGCTCATATTCTGTCCAATCGGGATCGGCGACGGGAACGATATCGAGCCCAAGAATTCGTCCGGGTTTCAACAATGCAAGCGACGTCTGGTTAGCCTGCTGCTCAGCTTCGATAGCGTCAAAATGGTCCACCAGCCGGATCTTGGTTATCAGGCGACGGCGCTCCGCCCATTCCTTCTCCGGAAGGATGACGTCGCCGCTCTTGATGGTATCGACCTTTATAGTGAGACTCTCTGGCCGATGGTCTTTGCGCGCCTTCGCGACCTTTGCCTCGATCCATTGCCACTTCTTGAACTGTTGATCTTTTGTGATGAGGCGAAACGGTACCGGGAACAGCCTGACCAGTTTTCCGCTCTCGTCCATCCCGGCGACGCAGGAGGTCTCTGTGTACTTGCCGCTGGGCGATGGATAGGTCTTGCAAAGGATAAGTATGCGCGCGTCAAATACAGCCATTGTTGTTCCCGCCGAACGTGATGTCGTCCGGATCCGCGTATCATTGGGGTGATTTGATTCGCTAACTCTGTTAAGGCGAGAGGACGATTCTCACTACCCGCTATGGGCGTATTCCCCAGCTTCACGGCCCCGGGGACGGGGGCCGGGGGGATGGAGCGGGACCGGCGCAAAACCGCCCTAGCGCGCTGGCCAGTACAACGCAAATTTCCGGGAAATGAAAAACCGGGGGCGCATTGCCTGAGAGGCAAAAGGAGCGCCGACAACCGCCGGGGAGATCGGGGCGACCGGCGATCATCGCCCGCCGATCAAATGCGGTATCCCGATACCTCAAGCGGTGCTAATATATCCCCAGCCGTGAAACATGCTGCCCGGCCAGCGAGAGCGCATCCCGCCTCCGCTGGTCCCCGGCCCGGAGGATTTTTTATGGATGCTTTCCAGCTTGAGCGCGTCCGCTCCGATCTTTCCGATTGCAAGGGCATGCTGATAGGGCTTGCAAGGCGGCGCGGCGAAAAGGCCGGGCCGGGCCCGCAAACGACCCTGACAAGAGCATGCGTCGTCAGTCTCGTCGCCCAGATCCGCAAGGGCGGGATCGAGGATATCGCGCCCCGGCTCTATCGCGATCCCGGCGATATCGTCGAGGCGGCGCTTGCCCCCGGCGCATGGCTCAGCCGGGCGGTCACAAGCCCGGCGATGACGACGGTATCGGGCTGGGCCGCCGAGCTGGTCGATGGATCGGCGATCTATAGCGGCTTGCTGGCATCGCTTGCGCCGCGATCCGCCTATGCCCGGCTATCGGCGCGCGGCATCCGCGCAAGCCTCGGATCAGCCGCCGCGCTGCGCCTGCCCTTCCGCGCCGATACCGGCGATCCGCCATCCCCGTTCGTCGGCGAGGGCCAGCCCAGCGCGGTCCGCCAACTTGATTTTGCCGCCGGGCCGCAGCTCGTCCCGAAAAAAGCGTCGGTGATTTCCCATTTCACCGCCGAGATCGCCCGGTACTCGACGCCATCCATCGAGGCGGTCGTCGGCGCGGCGCTCAGGGAGGATATCGGGGCGTACATGGACGGCCTCCTGCTATCCGATACCGCCGCATCGGATATCGAGCCAGCGGGCCTTCTGGCCGGGGTAACGGCGCTGACGCCATCGACGGCGACGGCCAAGGGGGAGGCATGCGCGGCGGATCTGAGCGCGCTTGCGGCGGCTTTCGATCCGGGCGCGGCGGATCTGGCTTTCATCATGCCATCGGCTCAGGCGGTATCCGCCGGGCTGCTTTGCCCCGGCGCATCGGCGCTTTCGATCATCGAGAGCGACAGCCTTGCGGCGGGGACGATCATTGCGATCGATGCATCCGATTTCGCCAGCTCGACGGGCGATACGCCGATCCTCGATACGCTCGACGATGCGACCCTTGTTTCGCGCTCCGATCCCGCCCCGGTCGTCGATGAGGCGGGCGCGGTTGCCGCCCCGACGACCAGCCTTTGGCAGCAGGATCTTGTCGCCATCCGGGTGATCGAGTTCGTCGGCTGGACGATGCGGCGACCGGGCCGCGTCGCTTTCATGGAGGGAGTATCATGGTAGAGCGGACAATCCGGACCTTGCCGCCCGAGATCGAGGCCATCGATATTTCCGGCCAGCCGACCGGCAAGCTTCTCGCCCTGCTGGCCTTGCGCTTGCAGGAAATGGCCGAGGGGATGGCTTTCGTGACCGACCTGAGTTGCGAACTCGACATTGCGGCGGACGGGCGGGCCTCGCTCCGCTTCCGCGCCTTTCGATAGGAGGGGATCATGGCCCAATATCTTCGCTCGCTGGAAAGCCCGCCGGTAAGGCTTGCCGACAACCGCGCCGCCGATTTCGAAAGCCAAACCGGCCTTCGCGGCGTCATCGAACAGCTTGGCCGGATCGCCGCGACGATCGATCAGGTATCGAGCGTCAATTGCGATATCGAAACCAGGACGAACGGAACGGCAAAGCTGGTTTTCCGCACCTTCGGCAAATTTACCTGAGCGGCGCGGCGCGCGAGATCCTTCCTCAACGTCAGCGCCGCATTGCCCAGCATGGATGGCCGCCTCCCCGAGTCAGGGGGTGCGGCCATTTCCCCCATATCCGCCCGCCAGCGCGATTTCGCTCCCGGCCATGCTACGGGAGCGAGAGCTCGCTGTTAGTGCATGCACTGATTGCAACTGGTTACAACCTATGCAAAATGCAGCCAGGGGTCGCGCAAGGGGACGGGATGAGATACTACATAGACGTTTGGGCGAGGAGCTTTCAGCTAGCGGGGAGACTTGGGCGAAAGGGCTATTGGGTCGCGTTCCTTTGGCATATGGGAGCCGTTGCGGTATTGACAATACTCGACTTCGCTCTCGGCTTGTTTCCTGTCAGCCCCAGTTTCCCGCTTGGGCTTCTTGCGATCCTCTACCTTGTCGCGGCAACGCCTGCCAATTGGACATCAACCGCTAGGCGTTTGCACGATGCCAATTTTCGTGGCTGGTGGGTATTGCTATGCTTGATTCCTTACATCGGAACGCCAATCGTTATCGTTCTGTGCTGCCTGAAATCGTCACCCGGCGGAACAAGGTTCGACCGCGAGGAATTCACAGCTGGACCGCAATATGCCGTCCTTAAGAACGGCCGCTTAGAACAGTGCTGAACCTTCCACGAGCGCGCAGCAGGCGAGACCGCGTTGCTCTTACTGATCCGGTCGTTCAGTTCTGGATCGAACCAGAGTGCGGGCCGTGAGCAGCCGTCGGGCGGTGTCCGGATTGCGCCAACACGGGACGTTAACACTTTCCAGCAAGGATGCCTGCGACTTGCACGCCCACTGTGGATTTCATCGGGGATAAGCCGCGCGCCATGTCAGACGGCAACGCAATGGGAAGACTGGCCGAGAGAGGCCCAGTTCTCGTCGAGATAGCCCTGCTTATGGGGATCGTTCCCCATGCCCTGATGGTGTTGGGAATCAGAGGTTTCACGATTGGGCTGATCTTTTTTCTGCTCAACTTGGCACTTTGCGCAATGGGGCTGGCGGCAGGGATGTTTCGTGTATTCTGGTTGTGTTGGGGTCTCGCGTCTGTCGCCTTCTTCATTCTCTTCGGAATGACAACGCCGATCGGAATGGTGCTGGTTCTACCTCGGCTTACATCGCATTGGCTTTGATTCGAGATCGTATGCTTCGACCACTTCGCGCCACAACCGGTCATTGACATGGTTGTGTTGCGTCCTAACGTGCACCTATATGCTTAACCGGAGAGTTGCACGTGGCCACAGTAACACGCCACCTCATTGATCGAGGCGATGGCGCTCTTGTTGAATTGTTTCAAGCCCAAACACCGAATACTCCGAATGGAGCGATACTTTTCGTGCATGGCTTCCAGCGCGGGCTCCTATTGGGTGGTAAGGAGGCTGTCGACAGTGGGACGCTTACTCGGTTTTCCTCGCGGTTCAATATAACAGCCGCTGCTATCTCCCAACCCGGTTTCGGAGCTTCCGATGGCCCCTTCGACTTCTGCGGGCCAATCACTCAACAAGCGATTTCTGCTGCCATCCAATTTATGCAGCACAACTCATTTATGGACCTAAATCGCTTTGCTTTGTTCGGGAATAGTCGCGGAGCTGTCGCTTCCGCGATGGTTGCCACTAAAATACCTGACCTGGGAGCGCTCATCCTGATGAGTGGTGTCTATGATCTCAAGGCGGCCTACCAGCTAAGCTCTGCCGGTATCCGACAAGCAATCGAAACGGAAGCTGGCCTTTCCGACAAAGCTTTTGCAGACCGTTCGGCATTGCTTCACGCGTCGAAAATTCGAGCCGAGACACTTATTCTGCATGGGACGCGCGATGATCGCGCACCGTTCGATCAAGCGAATAAGCTTGCGGCGGAGCTGTCGAAGGTAGGAACTGCCGTAACCTTACGCACCTTTGATTGCGGTCACCGCATTCCTCAGGAACAAACGGCCCCCGCGTTGCGTGACTTCCTTGAGCGAATATTTGCCGCGAAGCCCCGGTATCACTGACTTGATGTCCGGTTTGGGGCCGAGAACGGTCATACACCGGTATTGATCGCTTTTGTTTCACCTCAGGCATCGATCGCGCCAGATGGCCTCGATCCGCTGGAAGGTATCGGCGGATGGCATGCGGCCATCGCCGACCGTCAGCCGCCAGATGGTCGTCCGCGAAACATGGGTATGCCTGACGATATCGGATGGCGACATGCCGTTCCGGCGCAGGCCCTCAAGCATGCTTGCCAATCGCTGGGCGGCGGATGGATCGATATCGGCCATGGGAAATTATGGACCGGGATGCGGGAAAGCGCAAAAGCGGGGGAAATCGGGCGGCGGGATGCTTGGGGAAAAAGGGCGTATTGCGAACGTATGCGAAACATCGGGGATTTTCCCCAAGAAATCCGCCAATGTTATCAAGGGTTGCGGCACGCCCCTAGGGCGTGCCACCTCTCTCCTTGCCCGCATCAATTCGTGACCGAACAGCCCCGTAGTCCACTCGTCATAGCAGCAGCACGATACCGGTGGCGAAAAGCACCACGGTCCATATGAGATCGATGTTGATCCAGGCGCTGCGCAGTATCCCCAACCCGACCCAGCGATAGACGACGAGCGCCACAAGGCCCGTGGCGGTCAGCATCGCAACCATATGGACGCCGACCGCGGCAAAAGTTGCCGCCGCAGTTGCGCCCGGCCCAGCTGGACCGAGCGGTAACCCGCTCAGGCAGAGCGGCACCAATGCCGGCAGGACCATCAGCCCTGCCCCGTGCGCCGTCGCCATAAGGAAAGACCAGAGCACGAGGCCGGCAAGCCCGGTACGCATGCCGATCCGAACCCGCCGTCGGTGTCCGAGGAAATGGTGCCAGACAGCCCATGCCAGCAAAAAGGCCCCGGTAGCCATGCGCACGCGCTCCTGGTCCACGAGAACGCCAGCCGCAATCAGTGCGCCTGCGACCAGTGTCACCGACGCGGCGTGGCCGAGCGCGATTGCCGGCACTGCCTGCATAACGGCGGACGAGCTTTGCCGGTGCACGCCGAGCGCCACCGCAAACAACCATCCCATTGCCGGGTTGAGGCCATGAAAGGCGCCCAGACCCGCAAGCAGCAGCCATGGCCAGAGATCGCTCATGGGTTTTCCTCGCCTGTTCCGGCCCCTCTCCTATCAGGGATAGCAATAGGAATCGGACGAACAGTCGCCTCCCTGCAGACGCACCTGATGCGGGCGATGCGATTTCGGCCATTCGACGAAGAAATTCTCGTCGAACGCGATACCGCCGTTCGGGTCAGCATCGAGCTTGACCATCCAGCCGGATAGCCCGTCGGGATAGAACTGCTCGTCAATGGCGCCGTAGAGAGAATTGGTGAAGTAGACGCGACGACCGTCGCGGCTGATCTCGACCATCTGCGGCCCGCCGTTGAGAGCACCGTTCTTCGCGCCCGGATGGGTCGCGCGCGAGACGATCCCGCCTATGCGAACCTTGCCCGTGAGCTTCGGTTTGAACGGATCGGAAACGTCGTATTGGTGCATGTCGCCCGTTCCCCAGCAGGAGACGTAGAGGAAGTTGTCATCCATGGAGAGATCGATGTCGGTCACCAGCGGCGGTACCGCCTTGAAACCCTTGAGCATGGGCGGCAAGTGGTCCGGATCTGCAGGTTCCGCCGGTATGTCGATCACCTTCGTCACCGCCCACTTGTCGCCGTCGCGGTGCCAGACCCAGATCGAGGAGGACAGGTCCTCAAGGCTCAGCACGCAATTGACGAATCCATAGGCCTTGGTCGGGTCATGGGCGGGCCTCAGTTCGAACACCAACTGATACTTGTCGCCGAAATTGATCGTCTGCAGATGCTTGCGCTTGTGCAGGTCCCAGAAGTGCAGCCGGCGGCCGTATTTCGCACCGAGCAATATCTCGGGAACGAGGCCGTCTTCGAACGTATCGGGCGTGCCCCATTCGCTGGTGACAAGCGTATCGTGGCCGAGATGCCACCACACGTCATAGGAGAGTTGCTGGTCGCCGCGGTCCATCTCCCACTGGCCGCGCACCTCGAAGGTTTCATGATCCATGAGAAAGACGCCGCCTGGCGCCTTTCCCTCCGCGTTGCCGAGGGCTGCGACATAGATGCCTTCGGGACCGCAATGGATGGTATGAGGCCGCGAATACCCGGCCCGTTCGGCTACCTCCGCCGGCTCGATCACCTTGACGATCGAGGGCTTGCGCCCATCGGGCTTGGTGTCGAGGATATGGATGCGCGACGATCTCAGTCCCGGCACGACCAGATAGCGGCGCTCGGCATGCGGATGCGGCGCGTTCGGGCATAGGCAGGAAGAGCATGCGTTCCAGCCGAAATGGTGCAACTCGTCACCGGTATTGGGCATGGGCACCGAATGGACGATCTTGCCATAGCTTGGCGACTTGGGATCGACGTCAACGACATCGAGTTCATCCGGAACGGATTTGGTCGGATCGAAGGCGACGACATAGGCCAGCGTCTCGGGCGCCGCTTTCATGGCCATGCGCGGGGACGGATAGAAGCTCGGATCGGGTTTCCACGTTACCATGTGAATGCTCCTGGCTCACGTTGCAGAACTCTGAGACATCTTCACTGGATACATACGGCAGCATACACGCGCTGCGGATGGGGGAGATCGAGCGATTTTGGGGGCAATCACCGGATACGCCCCCGCGGTTCCGCAAAACCGGGGCAACGATCCTCCCTGTCTAGCCGATTGTCTCATTTGCGAGCGGTTTTGGGCAGTCCCTTTTTGGCCGGTGCCATTTGTGCTAGTTTCCCAAGACCAAGGCCCTGTCGTCTAGCGGTCCAGGACGCCGCCCTCTCACGGCGGAAACGCCGGTTCGATCCCGGTCGGGGCTACCATCGCTTGATCGCAGCCGCTGATCATGGCTGAAGGTGCGGCAAGCAACCCCGCCGTGCACGTCGCCGCAATTTTTTCTGTGCGCTCGGCCGCTTTCATGCGACATTGCCGCTCATCGAATAAGATCCCGCAGGGATGCCGGTTCGATGTGATGGGGCGCATATCCTGCAAGTCAGCATCTTTCCGCAACGACAATCCGAATTCATCAGGAGGCTTCGATGGCTTCGCATGAGACGGAAAAGGGTAAGAAACCAGCAGCAGACGACACCCCTATAGGCCCTTTGTCGAAAGACGAACTTCGCCTGATCGATGCCTATTGGCGGGCGTCCAATTATCTGTCCGTCGGCCAGATATACCTGCTGGGCAATCCGTTGCTCCGCAAACCGCTGAAGCGCAAGCACATAAAGCCGCGGTTGCTCGGTCACTGGGGCACATCGCCCGGCCTCAACATGCTCTATGTCCACCTGAACCGCATCATCAAGCGCGACGACCTGGACATGATCTATGTGATCGGCCCGGGACATGGCGGACCGTCGCTGGTCGCCCACGCCTATCTCGAGGGCACCTACAGCGAATTCTACCCGAACATCAGCCAGGATGCGGAAGGGCTGCAGAAGCTGTTCAAGCAGTTCAGTTTTCCGGGGGGCATCCCCAGCCACGTCGCGCCCGAAACGCCGGGCAGCATCCATGAGGGCGGCGAACTCGGCTATGCGCTGAGCCATGCCTATGGTGCCGCCTTCGACAACCCGAACCTGATCGTTGCCTGCGTTGTCGGCGATGGCGAGGCCGAGACCGGTCCGCTCGCCACCGGCTGGCAAAGCAACAAGTTCCTCAACCCGGCGCGCGACGGATGCGTGCTGCCGATCCTGCACTTGAACGGCTACAAGATCGCCAACCCCTGCTTCCTCGCCCGCATCCCCAAGGAGGAGTTGCAGAAATTCTTCGAGGGCATGGGCTACAAGCCCTACTTCGTCGAGGGGCATGATCCGGCCGACGTTCACCAGCAACTGGCCGGTGTGCTCGACACCGTCACGGCCGAGATCCGCAACATCTGGTCCGAGGCACGCGAAAAGGGAAACTTGAAGCGACCTGCCTGGCCGATGATCGTGTTCCGCACTCCCAAGGGCTGGACCTGCCCGAAGGAGATCGACGGCAAGAAGTGCGAGGACTACTGGCGTTCCCACCAGGTGCCTATGAGCGAGATGGACAAGCCGGAGCATATCCGCATCCTCGAACACTGGATGAAGAGCTATCGGCCCGAGGAGCTCTTCGACGAATCCGGGCGGTTCAAGCCTGAACTCGCCGCGCTCGCCCCGTCAGGGCATCGCCGCATGAGCGACAACCCGCACGCAAATGGCGGGCTGTTGCTGCGCGACCTGAAGTTGCCCCATTACGAGGACTATGCCGTCCCGGTGCCGAGCCCCGGGGCCACCTCGGCGGAATCGGCGCGCGTCATGGGCAAGTTCCTGCGTGACGTGATGAAGGCAAATTTGGAGAGCAAGAACTTCCGTCTGTTCAGTCCGGATGAAAACAATTCCAACCGCTGGCAGGACGTACTCGACGTCACCAACCGTTGCTACATGGCGGAGATCTATCCGGAAGACGACCATCTGTCGCCGGACGGCCGCATCATGGAAGTACTGAGCGAGCACCAGTGCCAGGGATGGCTGGAAGGCTATCTTCTGACCGGTCGCCACGGCTTCTTCTCGTGCTATGAAGCCTTCATCCACATCATCGACTCGATGTTCAACCAACATGCCAAATGGCTGAAGGTGTGTAATGAGATACCCTGGCGACGCCCCGTCGCCTCGCTGAACTATTTTCTCAGTTCGCATGTCTGGCGGCAGGACCACAATGGGTTCAGCCACCAGGACCCGGGCTTCATCGACCACGTCGTCAACAAGAAGGCCGAGGTGGTGCGCGTCTACCTGCCGCCGGACGCCAATACGCTGCTGTCGGTCACGGATCACTGCCTGCGCAGCCGCAACTACGTGAACGTGGTGGTCGCCGGAAAGCAGCCGGCACCGCAATGGCTGACCATGGAAGAAGCCGTCGTACATTGCAGCGAAGGCATCGGGATCTGGGAATGGGCAAGCAACGACAAGGGCAGCCAACCGGACGTCGTCATGGCATGCTGCGGCGACGTCCCGACCCTCGAGACGCTGGCGGCAGTCCAGATCATCCGCGAGCATCTACCGGAACTGAAAGTGCGCGTCATCAACGTTGTCAACCTGATGAAGCTCCAACCGGCGGAGGAACATCCGCATGGGCTTTCCAACAGGGACTTCGACGCGCTGTTCACCAAGGACGAGCCGGTCATCTTTGCCTTCCACGGCTATCCATGGCTGATCCACCGCCTGACCTATCGGCGCACCAACCATGGCAATATTCACGTTCGCGGCTACAAGGAGGAAGGCACCACCACCACGCCCTTCGACATGGTGGTGCTGAACGAGCTTGATCGCTTCCATCTCGTCGGCGACGTCATCGACCGCCTGCCGCAACTTGGCGCCCGTGCAGCCTATGTCAAGCAGGCCATTCGTGCGAAGCTCATCGAGCACCGTCGGTATATCGAGAAGCACGGAGACGACATGCCCGAGATCAGCGGTTGGAAATGGGGCGTTAGGGAGACTGCCGAGGCCTCACGCAAAACTTCCACCGAAGGCGACAACGTATAGCAAGCGGCGCGCCGGATGCAGGTTCCGGCGGTCGCCTCGGCGTTCACATGATTGCTGGTGAACTGTATGCCACAAATGCCCTCGACCGACCGTAACCTGGATCGCCTGCCGACCGAAGAGGACCTCGGACGCCTTCAGTTCACCACTCTGCTCTACTATCTTCACTGCACCAATCCGGACAACGGTCTGGTGCGGGACAAGACGGCTGAGGACGCGCCCGCGAGCATCGCCGCGATCGGAATGGCGCTCGCGACGATTCCGGTTGTCGTGGAACGGGGCGTCATCATCCGTAAGTTCGCAGCCAGGATCGCCCGCAGGCGCTTGCAATTCCTGCTGGATTGTCGCCAAGGTCCCGAACCCGATGCCTCCGGGTACAAGGGCTTCTTCTATCATTTCCTCGACATCGAAACCGGCCGCAGGGTCTGGAATTGCGAGCTCTCCACGATCGACTCGGCATTCCTGTTCGCCGGCGCGCTGACCGTCGCCGCCTATTTCGACGCCGACAACACGGAAGAAGCGGAGGTTCGCTGGCTGGCCAACACCCTCTACGAACGGGCAGACTGGAACTGGGCCCGCAATAACGCCCCTACCCTTACCCATGGCTGGCGACCGGAGGACGGTTTTATTCCCTACCGCTGGCGCGGCTACGACGAAGGCCTGCTGCTCTATATTCTGGGCCTCGGATCGCCGACCCATCCGCTGCCCGTGGAATCCTATTCGGCCTACACGGAAAGCTACGACTGGCGGAACATCTATGGGCGGGAACTTCTTTATTCGGGACCGCTTTTCACCCATCAACTCTCACATATGTGGATCGATTTCCGCGGCATCCGCGACGAGTTCATGCGCGAGCGTGACAGCGACTACTTTCGCAATAGCCGCCACGCTGCCTTTGTCCAGCAGGAATACGCCATCCGCAATCCGATGGGCTTCGCCGGCTATGGCGAGCACTGCTGGGGGTTTACTGCGAGCGACGGGCCGGGATGGCAGAAGAAGAGCGTCGATGGCGTAGAGCGCGAGTTCTTTGACTACGTCGCACGCGGCGCGCCCTTCGGGCCTGACGACGGTACGGTCTCGCCTTGGGTCGTTATTGCCTCGCTGCCCTTCGCTCCGGAGATCGTCATCCCGACCGTCCGGAATTTCGCGCAAATGCACCTCGGCATGACACGTCTCTACGGCTTCAAGCCTTCGTTCAACCAGACCTACACGGTGGAAGGCAGCGAGACCGGCTTTTGGGTAAGCCCCTACCACTTCGGCATCGACCAGGGACCCGTCGTGCTGATGATCGAAAACTACCGCACAGGCCTCCTCTGGAACATCATGCGACGCTGCCAGCCGATCGTGACCGGCTTGCGCAAGGCCGGGTTTACTGGCGGCTGGCTTTGAGGCACGCGCCCACAGGCATCCGGGATCGCGCTTTTCCACAAGCATCGGAAAAAATTGCCGGATTGCGATATTTCTCTTCTTTGCCGCTTGCGGCTCGAAAAACCTCTGACTATAAGGGCGCCACACAGCGCACGCGCCCTTCGTCTATCGGTTAGGACGTCAGATTTTCATTCTGAAAAGAGGGGTTCGACTCCCCTAGGGCGTGCCACTTTCCCAATCTTTTTCAAACGATTGTTTGCAACACGCGCGCCAATGCCTATGCCGTGCCTTTGGCATGCAGGTGCAGCGCCCGGTAAACTGCAGTGTGCGCCGGCGTCGGTACGCCGAACTCCCTTCCGAGGCTATGCATCCGCCCCGAAAGCCACGCGACTTCGATGCGCTTGCGCCGCGCGAGATCGTTCGCCATCGAGGACTTCGTTTCGCCCGGTATCCTCTGCCACAGGGACGTCGCCTGCTGGGCAAAATCGTCCGCCATCGGATGGCCGGCTGCAGCGGCGATCGCCATTCCCTCATCGCGCAACTGATCGATGAATTGTCGTGATTCCACATCCGCAAGTATCGGCCCTATGCTTGAGCGCATGAGGCTCGTCGCTCCGGAAAACGCCGAGAGCAGGACGAACTTGCTCCATACCTGCTGATCCACATCGTCCACCAGCAGCAGGTCAATCCCCTCAGCCTTCCCGCAGGTATCCTGAAAGGCCTCGATAACGGGGTCGCTGCGGCCGCCGAGTGTCACCTCCGTCATCGCGCCCGCCTGCTTGATCAGCCCCGGAGCCTCCACATAGCTGGATACGTAGGTGGTACCGCAAACAATCTGGGCGCGGGGCACGAAGCCCGCGAGGATATCGGCGCTGTCGATGCCGTTGAGCAGAGTAACAACCCTGGTATTTGTTCCGACCAGTGGTGCAAGGGACGAGCCAGCCGCCTCGCAATCATAGAGCTTTACTGCGACGACGACGATGTCGACCTTGCCGATCTCGGCTGGATCATCGGTCGCCGTGACCCTCGGCAGATCGACATTGCCGAGCGGACTTTCCAGCCGCAGTCCGTTGTCTCTCATTGCCTGAAGGTGAGCGCCGCGCGCGATAAAGCTCACATCGGCACCAGACTTTGCGAGCCGTAGCCCAAGATACCCGCCGATACCCCCTGAGCCCATCATCGCGATGCGCATGGCTTTTCCTCGCGTTTCCAGACGACACGCTATGATAGCAGGTCTGAAAACCGCGTGCTAATTATCGCGAATCGCGCTCGCCATAGGTAGTGTCAAAGCGGTCGCGCCGCATCGAGCACGCGGATCTGCACCCGCCGGGCGCCCTGCCAGTGGTCGGCGCTGATCGTTCCCGCCACATGCACGAGTTCGCCGCGCGATTTCAGAAGGAAGTCACCGAGCGGTGTTTCGCCGGCCCTGAAGGCGATGCCCTCCAGTCTTGCGCCATCGGGCGCCTCCAGCGTCACTTTTACATGCGACGTTCCGACCATGCGCGAATCGCGCAGCCGGTGGGCGGGAATTGCAAAGATCGGTTGCGAGTGCCCGGATCCATAGGGCCCGGCCGCTTCCAGTTGATCCACCAACTCGAGCGTGGCGCCGGACGCACCGAGCGCACCATCGATCTTCAGTGTCTGGTTGGCGACGAGACCGGCGACCGTCTTTTGCGCCTTCTCGTCGAAGAACGTCCTCAGCCGGCCGAGATTGCTGCGCTCAACGGTCAGGCCAGCAGCCATGGCATGGCCGCCCCCCTTGACCAGCAGCCCCGCCTCCACCGCCGCGCGCACCATACGCCCCATGTCAAAACCGTTGATCGACCGCCCCGAGCCCGTTCCCTTGCCGGAAGGATCGAAGGCGATGGCGAATGCGGGGCGCTTGAAACGCTCCTTCAGGCGCGCCGCCAGAAGGCCGACGATGCCCGGATGCCAATTCTCCCGGGCGGTGACGATCACCGATGCGGCATCACCGTTGCCGTATTCGGCAAGCGCTTCGGCTTCCGCCTCTGCCAGCATCGCCGCTTCCATCGCCTGTCGTTCGCGGTTGAGTTCGTCCAACTGCCGGGCGATATCGCCGGCGGCGTTTTCGTCCGTCAGCGTCAGCAGCCGACTGCCGAGCGCGGCGTCACCAATGCGTCCACCGGCGTTGATGCGCGGACCGACGAGGAAGCCGAAATGATAGGGTGTCACAGGTCCGCCGAGGCCTGCGACCCGGAAGAGCGCGGCAAGGCCGGCATTGCCCATGTGGCGCGCCGCGATCAATCCCTTGACCACGTAGGCACGGTTGAGGCCCTTGAGCGGAACGACGTCGCAGACCGTCGCCAGCGCCACGATGTCGAGCCACGCCAGCAGGTCGAGATCACGCACCCGAGCGTCGCCCCTATCGCGCATCAGCTTCAGCGTCGCGACCAATACGAGGAAGACGACTCCGGCGGCACAGAGATGCCCCTGACCGGACAGGTCGTCCTCGCGGTTCGGATTGACGAGGGCGTGGCAGGGCGGCAGTTCGTGGCCCATCTGGTGGTGGTCGATAACCACGACGTCGATGCCGCGTTCCCTGGCGACGGCAAGGGCCTCGTGGCTGGTCGAGCCGCAATCGACGGTGACGATGAGTTGCGCTCCGCCGTCGATCAACTGGCCGATCGCATTCGGATTGGGCCCGTAACCCTCGAAGATGCGGTCGGGAATATATATCTCGGCATTGACACCAAAGTGGGAAAGGAACCGATAGACCAGCGCCGACGAGGCTGCGCCGTCGACATCGTAGTCGCCGAAGATCGCGACCTTCTGGCGACTGGCAATTGCGCGCGCCAACCGTTCCGCCGCCCTGGTGCAGTCTACGAGGCTCGCGGGATCCGGCATCAGGCTGCGGATCGAAGGATCGAGGAACTGCAACGCTTCCTCCACCACGACCCCGCGCCCGGCGAGCACGCGCGAGATCAGGTCCGGCAGCCCATGCAGTTGCGCCATGGCCAACGCCCGGTTGAGACCCGCCTGGTCTAGCCGCGCAACCCATCTCTGTCCGGAAACGGATCGCTCGACATTCAGGAATGCGCGTTGCACGGGATCGGGCAGTTCGTTCATCGAATCTCCAGATTGGGACCGCGCCAGCGGCGGGTCACGGCCGCGGGCGTTCGATGCGGATCACCTGCGGTTCGCCAAGCAGGTAACCCTCGCCCTTGATTGCTTCGACAGCCTTGCGGATCGACGCCTCCATCGTCGCATGGGTGACGAGGATGATCGTCTTCGGCTCCGTTGTGTCGAGATGCGTCGCCGACCGCTGCACGATCGATTCGAGCGAGATGTTGTTTTCCGCCATGTGGCCCGCGATGTGGGCAAAAACCCCTGCCCGGTCCTCCACCGTCATGCGGATGAAGTAGCCGCCCTCGTGCTTGCGCATCTGCGCGCGCTTGTACGGTTCGAGCTTGATCGCCGGACGCCCGAGCGAGGGTACGCGTTGCGCGCCGGGGCGGCTCTTGGCGATGTCGGCGATGTCGCCGAGCACGGCTGAGGCCGTCGCATTGCCCCCGGCGCCGGGGCCGACCATCAACAGTTCTCCGAGGATGTCGGATTCGATCGCCACCGCATTAGTGACGCCGTCGACCTGGGCGATGACGCTTTCCACCGGCACCATCGTCGGGTGCACGCGCTGCTCGATGCCGGTCTCGGTGCGTTGCGCGACGCCGAGCAACTTGATGCGGTAGCCGAGATCGGCGGCGGCGCGGATATCCTCGATGGAAATATTGGTGATGCCTTCGAGATAGATGTCGTCGGCCGAGATCCGGTTGCCGAAGGCAAGCGTCGTCAGGATGGCAAGCTTGTGCGCGGTGTCGTTGCCCTCGATATCGAAGGCCGGGTCGGCCTCGGCATAGCCGAGGCGCTGCGCCTCCTTGAGGCAAGCGTCGAAAGACAGCCCCTCCTTCTCCATCTTGGTCAGAATGTAGTTGCAGGTGCCGTTCATGATGCCGTAGACGCGCGACACCGTGTTGCCGGTGAGCGACTCGCGCAATGCCTTGATGACCGGGATGCCACCGGCGACCGCTGCCTCGAAATTCAGGAGCGCTCCCTTCTCTTCGGCGAGTGCGGCGAGTTCCACCCCGTGGCTCGCCAGCAGCGCCTTGTTGGCGGTCACCACATGGAGACCGCGCTTGAGCGCTGCGCGCACGGATGCATCCGCCGGTCCGTTGGCGCCGCCCATGAGCTCGACGAAGACGTCGATATCCGCCTTTGCGGCCAGTTCCTCGGCACTGTTGAACCACTTGATGGCGGAAAGATCGATGCCACGATCACGGGTGCGGTCGCGCGCGGTGACTGCAGTGATCACGATCGGCCGTCCGCAGGTGACGGTGAGGTTCTCGGCTCGCTCCTGGATGATCCGGACGAGTGACGCACCAACGGTTCCCAAGCCCGCAATGCCGATTTTGAGGGCATCTGCCATGAAATGATCCTGACTGTTCCTGATGGAAAGACGGTCGCGGCCGCGACCGTCCAAGGAGTTTAGCGGTGGGCGTTCAGCGACACGACATTGTGCATCGTGTCGTCCGCCGACGAAAGAAAGCGCTTCAGGTTGCGCGCTGCCTGGCGGATGCGGTGCTCGTTTTCCACCAGTGCGATGCGCACGTAGTCGTCCCCCTGCTCGCCGAAGCCGATACCGGGTGCCACGGCAACGTCGGCTTTTTCGACCAGCAACTTTGAGAATTCCAGCGAACCGAGGTGGCGGAACTTTTCCGGTATCTTTGCCCAGGCAAACATCGTGGCCGCTGGCGGCGGAACCTCGAAGCCGGCCTTGCCGAAGCTCTCGACCAACACGTCGCGGCGGCGCTTGTAGACGCTGCGGACTTCGGCGATGTCGGCGCCGTCACCGTTCAGCGCGTGCGTCGCAGCCACCTGGATGGGCGTGAAGGCGCCGTAGTCGAGGTAGGACTTCACCCGCGTCAGCGCCGCAATCAGCCGTTCGTTGCCGACGGCAAAGCCCATGCGCCAGCCGGGCATGGAGAAGGTCTTCGACATCGAGGTGAACTCGACCGTGACATCCATGGCGCCGGGTACCTCGAGAACCGACGGTGGCGGCTGGTCGTCGAAATAGATTTCCGAATAGGCGAGGTCTGACAGCACGATGATGTCATGCTTCTTCGCGAAGGCGATGACGTCCTTGTAGAAGTCCAGCGTCGCAACATAGGCCGTCGGATTGGACGGGTAGTTGAGGATGAGCGCCAGCGGCTTCGGGATGGAGTGGCGCACAGCGCGCTCCAGCGGCGGGAAGAAGCTCTCGTCGGGCTCGACCGACATGGAGCGGATGACACCGCCGGCCATCAGAAACCCGAAGGCATGGATCGGATAGGTCGGGTTCGGGCAGAGGATAACGTCGCCCGGCGCGGTAATGGCCTGCGCCATGTTGGCGAAGCCTTCCTTCGATCCCAGCGTGGCGACAACCTGTGTGTCAGGGTTGAGCTTCACCCCGAAGCGGCGCGCATAGTAAGCAGCCTGTGCCCGGCGCAGACCGGGAATACCCTTGGAGGACGAATAACGGTGGGTGCGCGGGTCCTGGACCACCTCACAGAGTTTGTCGACGATCGCCTTCGGGGTCGGCAGGTCGGGGTTGCCCATGCCGAGGTCTATGATGTCGGCGCCACCCGCTCGCGCGCTCGCTTTCAAACGGTTGACCTGTTCGAAAACATATGGCGGCAGGCGTCGGACCTTGTGAAACTCTTCCATCTCTTTCCCCATGGATGCCGCCGGCGGTCGGCGGCAGGCGAAGTCCGTCAATCTTCGAAGCTCCCCGGCACGGACCTCGAATCCGGGATGAGCCATGCTCCTTTACATCGGGCGGATACGGTATTTTTTTGACGCGCCAAGAGCGGCAAGGGCCGCAATCCGGCAGCGGCAGGAAAATATCCGCGCGCCTTGTGGTTTGCTTAGAAATCGAAGGAAAGGCAAGCGTTAATTGGCAATCTCGGACAGCGCTTCCTCGCCGTGGGCGTTGGCGAGCTTGCGCAGTTCCTCGAGGCGTCGCTTGTACTCGGCTTCGGAGACATTTCCAGCGCGCTTCTGCGCGCCGAGCGCCGTCACCTGCGCTTCGATCGAGGAAGCCTCTGTATCGCTGAGTTGCACGTTGGCCGCCGTCAACGGCTTGCCGAACGTGGGATAGGTGCCGGTCTTGCGCGGCGCTGTTTCACGCGGCGCGGGATTCGCATTGCTTTCGACGACCGTCGGCGTCAGCGACGCCGTTTGCGCGGTCGCCACGGGCTGCGAAGACGTGCAACCGGCGAGGGTTGCAACCAGCCCGGCGAACGTTCCGATCGTCACCGTCAACTTTGCTTTGTGCCTTGCTTCGCCCATGTGTCCCA
Organism: Ferirhizobium litorale; assembly: GCA_030028905.1. Classification (GTDB taxonomy): domain Bacteria; phylum Pseudomonadota; class Alphaproteobacteria; order Rhizobiales; family Rhizobiaceae; genus Ferirhizobium; species Ferirhizobium litorale. The sequence goes on from JALDYZ010000013.1 coordinate 20,992, forward strand.
TCCAGATCACCGCGTTTCACTTTGCATTGGAGACAGTTAAATTTGTCATATGATCAATGCAAGCGCCATGTAAGTCGTCACTGGCACTTGCCTATCTTTTCATGCAGAATAGTTTCCTGTCGCATTGCATCAGGCAGGTGCCCGAGAGGAAAAGTGCGCAGGCTCAAAATGCGAATGCAGGTTACTGGGACCGATTCTCCATGCTCCTCTGAGGCCTCGGTCCCGTCAAAAAAGAAGTATGCCGGGAGGAAGATGAGTGTCTGACAACAGTCAGGAACACAAGGAGACCGGAAGCGCATTCAAGGGCTTCGATCCGAAGATGGCGGAGCCCTACATTGTCAGGGATCCGCAGTCCATGGCGTTGAATCTCGCCCGGGCCCTTGAACACCTCGGAAAGGCCGCATCGGTCTGGCTCGCCCCCCGTGAACGCGGCGAAATGGTCGACATCGGCTCCGAACCGGTCAACGACATGGTCAAGACGCTATCGAAGGTTTCGGAATACTGGCTTTCCGATCCGCGGCGCACCCTTGAGGCGCAAACCTATCTGATGTCGAGCCTCTTCACCGCCTGGACGCGCAGCATGCAGAAGCTCGGCGGCGAGGAGCCTGTCGCCGAGCAAGTGCCAGTCCGGCAGGACAAGCGCTTTGCCGATGAGGACTGGGAGCGCAATCCGTTCTTCGACTTTCTGCGCCAGACCTATTTCATCGCGTCCGACTGGGCCGACAAGATGGTGAGCGATGCCGAGGGGCTCGACGAACATACGAGGCACAAGGCGACCTTCTATGTGAAGCAGATCACCTCCGCGCTGTCTCCGACGAACTTCATGACGACCAATCCCCAAGTCTATCGGGAAACGGTCGCCAGCCATGGCGCCAATCTCGTGCGCGGCATGGAGATGCTGGCCGAGGACATCGCCGCCGGCCAGGGCACGCTCCGCCTGCGCCACACCGACACAAGCAAATTCGCCATCGGCAAGAATCTTGCGCTTACCCCCGGCAAGGTGATCGCCCAGAGTCCTGTCTGCCAGGTCATCCAGTATGAGAGCACCACCGACAAGGTGCTCAAGCGCCCGCTACTGGTGTGCCCGCCGTGGATCAACAAGTTCTATGTTCTGGACCTCAACCCGCAGAAATCGTTCATCAAATGGTGTGTCGATCAAGGACACACGGTGTTCGTGATCTCCTGGATCAATCCCGACGAACGCCATGCCGACAAGGGCTGGGAAGCATATGCTCGCGAGGGCATCGACTTCGCGCTCGAGACGATCGAGAAAGCGACCGGGGAAAAGCAGGTCAACGCCATCGGCTACTGCGTCGGCGGAACGCTTCTTGCCGCGACGCTGGCGCTGCATGCCCAGGAGAAGAATACCAGGATCCGTACCGCGACGCTGTTTACAACCCAGGTCGACTTCACCCATGCCGGCGACTTGAAGGTGTTCGTCGACGAGGACCAACTGGGCTCGCTCGAGCAGAAGATGCAGGCGCGCGGCTATCTCGACGGCTCGAAGATGTCGACCGCCTTCAACCTGCTGCGCTCGAACGAGTTGATCTGGCCCTACATGGTCAACAACTATCTGAAAGGTCAGGAACCGCTGCCGTTCGACCTGCTTTACTGGAATTCCGATTCCACCCGCATGGCGGCGGCAAACCACTCCTATTACCTCCGCAACTGCTACCTCAACAACACGCTCAGCCAGGGCACCATGGTGCTCGCCGGCAAGACGCTGTCGCTGAAGGACATCAAGATCCCGATCTACAACCTTGCAACGCGCGAGGACCACATCGCGCCGCCGAAATCGGTGTTCCTCGGCAGCCAGTTCTTCGGCGGGCCCGTCGAATACGTGCTCAGCGGTTCGGGCCATATTGCCGGCGTGGTCAATCCTCCCGACAAGAAGAAGTACCAATACTGGACGAACGGCGCCCCCAAGGGCGACTATGAGGACTGGCTGGCGAACGCCAAAGAATCCGCCGGCTCCTGGTGGCCGCATTGGCATGGCTGGATCGAAAGCCACAGCGACAAGAAGGTCCCGGCTCGGATACCGGGCGGCGGCTCCTTGAACGCCATCGAGGAAGCTCCGGGCTCCTATGTCATGGGCTAGGTGCCGTAACCGTATGCACTTCAATGAATTGCGATGCGTTATTGATATTATTTCCATTTCCCGGCGGAACAAGAGTTCCGCGATGGTCGCCACCGACCGGAATGAAGCATGACCTTCGACCAGCCACTGATCCCCGCCACGCTGATCGCCCGATACAAGCGGTTCCTGTTTGATGCTGAACTCGACAGCGGGGGGATCATTACAGGCTCTTGCCCCAATACAGGCTCGATGCAGGGCCTCACGACACCCGGTTCGCGGATCTGGCTGTCGGCCCATGACGGCGGCACGCGCAAACACCGTCACCGACTGGAACTGGTGGAGGCCGACGGCACGACGGTCGGCATCAATACCGCACTGCCCAACCGACTGGCCGAAGAGGCGATCGCCGCCGGCCTGGTCGGCAATCTCGGCAGCTATTCGACACTCGAGCGGGAACGCAAGTATGGCCGCAACTCGCGCATCGACCTTTTGCTGAGGGACGCCCTTCGTCCCGACGCCTATGTCGAGGTCAAGAATGTGCATTTCATCCGCTCGACCGGTCTTGCTGAGTTTCCCGACACCGTCACCGCCCGCGGCACCAAGCACCTCGAGGAACTCGGCGACATGGTCGAGGCAGGTCACCGGGCGGTGATGCTTTACCTCATCCAGCGCGCCGATTGCTCGCGATTTCGGATTTCGGCCGATCTCGACCCTGTCTATGGAACTGCGTTCCGAAGGGCGATCGGGCGTGGAGTGGAGGCATTTGCGGTAAAATGCCGGGTTACGGCGCGGGAAATCACTCCGACGGCATTGATCCCGATAGACGAACCCGGCATTGCTGGACTATGAACGAACGTGACAATATGCGGATGCCGAAAGCTCAACCATGGTAAACTACATCGAAGCATTTTCCGCCCCTATGAAGAATACGGGCGCAATCCGGCTCTATGGGCCGGAGGGCTTCGAGGGCATGCGCAAGGCGTGCCAATTGACCGCTCGCTGCCTCGACGAGCTTGCCGGCATCGTCAAGCCCGGGGTCACGACCGACGAGATCGACCGATTCGTCCTGGAGTTCGGCCTAGATAACGACGCGATCCCCGCCACGCTCAACTATCGCGGCTACACAAAGTCCAGTTGCACCTCGATCAACCATGTTGTCTGCCACGGCATCCCGAACGACAAGCCGCTGCGCGAAGGCGATATCGTCAATATCGACGTGACCTACGTCGTCGACGGATGGCACGGCGATTCGAGCCGCATGTATCCGGTCGGCGAAATCAAGCGCTCGGCCGAGCGCCTGCTCGAAGTGACCCATGAGTGCCTGATGCGCGGCATTGCCGCCGTCCGCCCCGGCGCGCGCCTTGGCGCCATCGGCGAAGCGATCCAGACCTACGCGGAAGCCGAGCGTTGCTCGGTCGTGCGCGACTTCTGCGGCCACGGGCTCGGCCGTCTCTTCCACGATGCGCCAAACGTGCTGCATTATGGCCGCGCCAACGAAGGTCCGGAATTGAAGGAAGGCATGATCTTCACCATCGAGCCGATGATCAATCTCGGCCGCCCGCACGTGAAGGTTCTTTCCGACGGCTGGACCGCCGTCACCCGCGACCGTTCGCTCTCGGCCCAGTACGAACACGCCATCGGCGTCACTGCAACCGGCTGCGAGATATTCACCCTTTCCCCGGCCGGGCTGGACAGGCCCGGCCTGCCGCCACTCAAGGGATAAGGCATGGCCAGACCACCCCTCCGCCCCGACAGTCTCGAACAGACAGCTTTGGATCTCGCGGAGGATAAGGTGGAGGCCCATGTTACGGCCGACGAGCGCAGCCACTTTGGCGAGCGGTCCGCAAAACCGTCGCGTCTCGGCCGCAGCGCAGCCGGCGAAACAGCGCGCGGCATGCAAATTGTTACTGCAGACAAGGATACCCACTATCACGGGCATCGCGATCGGTTGCGGAACCGCTATCGCGAAAACGGGGAAACCGCCCTCGCCGACTACGAGATCCTCGAACTGCTGCTCTTCCGGCTTATTCCGCGCCGCGACACCAAGCCGATTGCAAAGGCGCTTCTGCAGCGCTTCGGCACGCTCGCAGGCGTCTTTGGCGCACCGCCGGCGCTACTGCAGGAGGTGAGCGGCATCGGCGAGGCGGTCGCCCTCGACCTCAAGCTCGTTGCCACCGTCGCCAGCCGCATGCTGAAGAGCGAGATCCGCGACAAGACCATCCTGTCGTCCTGGTCCTCCGTCATTGCCTATTGCCATGCCGCCATGGCGCACGAGACGCGCGAACAGTTCCGCATCCTTTTCCTCGATAAGAAAAACGCGCTGATCGCCGATGAGGTGCAGGGCCAAGGCACGATCGATCACACGCCGGTCTACCCGCGCGAGGTCGTCCGCCGGGCGCTCGAACTTTCCGCTTCGGCGATCATCCTTGTCCACAACCATCCTTCCGGCGATCCCACACCTTCGCGCGCCGACATCGACATGACCCAACTCATCATCTCGACGGCAAAGCCGCTCGGGATTACGGTTCACGACCACATCATCATCGGCAAGGAAGGCCATGTCAGCTTCAGGAGTCTGAAACTTATTTAGCCGGGAAGATCAGGAGAGACCGTATGCAGGCGATCTCTCCCGATCCGGCTACCGCGTGCGGAGCGTCAGCCTTGTCCGACCCAAGGGCCGAGACGAGAGCGGCATGATGTGCCACGCTGCCGATAGCCCGGTCATTGAACATCGGCCTCAGCCTTGCGGAGGCATGATCACCTTGTCGATGACGTGGATCACTCCGTTCGAAGCAGCGATATCGGTCGCCGTCACGTTGGCGTCGTTGACCTTCACCGCGCTTCCTTCGACCTGAACGTCTATGGCCTTTCCGTTGACGGTATCGGCCTCATCCAGCTTGGTGACATCTGCCGCCATCACCTTGCCCGGGACGACATGATAGGTGAGTACGGCGACCAGTTTCTCCTTGTTCTCCGGTTTCAGCAGCTCTTCGACCGTACCGGCGGGGAGTTGGGCAAAGGCTTCGTCGGTCGGGGCAAAGACGGTAAAGGGGCCTTCTCCCTTGAGCGTCGCCACCAGGCCCGCGGCGTCGAGTGCTGCGGCGAGCGTCTTGAACTGGCCGGCGGCCGCTGCGGTGTCGACGATATCCTTTTCCGCAGCGTGCGCGGGCAGTGCAGCCGCGGCAAGGGTGAAGATCGTGGCAGCGATTGCGCGTTTCATTCTCATCATCGTTCTCCCTGAATGAACCTCGCTTGCCTTTCAACAAGCCAGTATTTTCATACAGAGAAAACACCTTGTACTACCACTCAATTTTTCGTGACAAGAAATCATTTTGTATTGACAAGCAAATGATCGATGGCGGATTGTCGCCACATGAAATGGAGTTGAAAGCGTGTTGTCCGAAACCCTCGCAAACGAGCTGGAACGCTACCGCATCGGCCCCCGCATAAGGGCCTTGCGCCTGAAAAAGAAAATGGGTCTCGTTCAGCTCGGCGCCCATACCGGCCTATCGTCGGCGATGCTGTCGAAGATCGAGCGGGGCCAGCTCTTTCCAACGCTGCCGACCCTGCTGCGCGTTGCGCTGGTCTTCGGCGTCGACCTCAATCACTTTTTTGCAAGGGAGGGACCCCGCCTCGCCGTGACCAGGAAAGGCGATCGCCTGCGCCTTCCCATTCCGCCCGGAGGCGAGGGAGCGCCGTGCTATTCCTTCGAGAGCCTGGACTATCCGTTTGCCGAACGCCGCATGGATGCCTACCTTGCCGATTTCACCACGACGGAAAAACGGTCCCAACCGCATCGACATGGAAGCGAGGAATTCGTCTACGTCCTGAAAGGCCGGTTGAATGTAAATGTCGACGGCGAAGAGATCTCGCTTGGCGAAGGCGATGCGATGCATTTCGATTCCAGCGTGCCGCATAGTTACTGCCGGGACGATGGAGGCGACTGCGAAGCAATCGTTGTAACGGCCCCCTGAATTTTTTGATTTCAGGGGCGGCTCAGCCAACCTCCTCGCTATACTTGCTCGATATCGGGCAACACCCACGTCTTGTCGAAAACCGCTGCGGTCGGCCCTTAGAAGCGGAAGAGGACTTTGAACATGCCGGCAGGATCGGTGGGGGTCCGGTTGGCTTCCTTGCCAGTCGGCGCCTTGGGCTCGAAGTAGAGGTTCACGGAACCATCGGCATTCACCTGCAACCCCGGACTTTGTGACGAGCGGCCGGTGTGCGACATCTCGCGGATGAGCGCGTTTGTCTTGCGGTCGTAGACCGTCGCCGACCAGTACTGCCTGACCGGGGCGTCTGGCGGCACGACAAGACGGTATGTCTTGCTGCCGTCGAACGGCTGGCCTGCCTTGTCATCGATGACCATCAGGTAGAACTGGCCCTCGCCCAGACGCTTCGGCGTGAAGAAGGAGCCTATGTCCGTATCGTTGACGACACCGCGGATGCCGCCCCCTCCATAGGCGAATGCCGCAGATGCATGCCCGCTTTGCGTGTACCCTCCCCAAGGTGAACGAGCCATGATGCGCGGTTTTTTCCCGTTGTGGCCAAATCGGTAGTGAAACAGTTGGATTGACTTGATATGCATAGCTGCTCCACCCTTGGTGCATCGCAACATATCATTCAGGGCATTTCCATGATCCAGTACGATCTCGTCGTCGTCGGAAGCGGTCCCGCCGGGCGCCGCGCTGCCATCCAGGCCGCCAAGCTCGGCAAGAAGGTCCTGGTCATCGAAAAAGGTACGCGGGTCGGCGGTGTTTCCGTTCACACCGGCACCATTCCGTCGAAGACGCTTCGCGAGACCGCCCTCAACCTGACCGGCTGGCGCGAGCGCGGCTTTTACGGTCGCTCATACCGGGTCAAGCAGGAGATCAGCGCCGAAGACCTGCGCCGGCGGTTGCTGATCACGCTGGATCACGAGGTGGAGGTTCTCGAGCACCAGTTCGCCCGCAACCGCGTGACCCTCATCAGCGGCAAGGCGCGCTTCATCGACACCAACACGCTGGAGGTCGAAAAGAGCGACGGCGAGACACTGCAAGTGCGGGGAGAATCGATCCTGCTTGCGGTCGGCACCAAGCCATACCGCCCGGACCATATCCCCTTCGATGGCGAGGCGATCATCGACAGCGACGAACTCATCGAGATCAAGGAACTGCCGCGCTCCCTGGTCGTGATCGGCGCCGGCGTCATCGGCATCGAGTACGCGACGATCTTCAGCGCCCTGGACACCCAGGTGACGGTGGTCGAGCCGCGCACCACCATGCTCGATTTCATCGACCGGGAGATCGTCGAGGATTTCACCTATCAATTGCGTGACCGCAACATGAAGCTGGTGTTCGGCCAGGCCGCCGAGCAGATCGAACGCGACCCCGGCGGTCGTTGCCGCGTCACCTTGCAAAATGGCCGCGTGCTGGTTTCAGACATGGTGCTTTTCGCAGCCGGCCGCGTCGGCGCGACCGATACGCTCAACCTCGAAGCCTGCGGCCTGGAAGCAGACAGCCGCGGACGCCTCAAGGTCAATCCCGAAACGTTCCAGACTGTGGTTCCCCATATTTTTGCCGCCGGCGACGTCGTCGGTTTCCCGAGCCTTGCCTCCACCTCGATGGAGCAAGGGCGCGTTGCTGCGCGCGTCGCCGTCGGCGCCATTGCCAAGGAGCCGCAAAAATACTTCCCTTACGGCATCTACGCCGTTCCGGAGATTTCCACCTGCGGATTGACCGAGGAAGAGGTGAAGGAACGCGGCATTCCCTATGAATGCGGCATCGCCCGTTTCCGCGAAACCTCGCGCGGTCACATCATGGGCCTCGATTCGGGCCTGCTGAAGCTGATCTTCTCGCTGAAGACCCGCCGCCTGCTCGGCGTTCACATCGTCGGCGAAGGCGCCACCGAACTGGTGCACATCGGCCAGGCGGTGCTGAACCTCAAGGGCACGGTCGAGTATTTCGTCGAGAACACCTTCAACTATCCGACCCTTGCGGAAGCCTACAAGATCGCCGGGCTCGACGCCTGGAACCGCATGGGCGAAATCAAGAAGGAAGCCTGAGACGGTGACAGGCGGTACGCGCATAAATCAGCCCCGTCGTGTCCGGCAGAAAGCCGCCGCGTGAAAATCCTGTCGCTCAATATCTGGGGCGGCATGCTGCATGCGCCACTGCTGGACTATCTCGCCGAGGTCGACGCCGACGTCTATTGCCTGCAGGAAGTGGCGCGCGCGCCCAAGGCCCGGTCCGAATGGCTGACCTACCGCGATCACGGCGTCGAACTGCAGCAGCGCGCCAATCTCTTTGAGGAAATAAAGGCCGTCCTGCCAGAGCACGACGCCTTCTTCTGCCCGACGGCGCGAGGCGAACTGATCGACGGCGACCGGCCGTGCTGGCAGGAGTTCGGGCTGGCGACTTTCGTGCGCAATACTTTTCCGCTCATCGGCCAGGCGCAAGACTTCGTGCATGGCAGCTTTTCGCCGCATGGCTTCGGCCCGCACCCACGCGCCCGCAATGCCCACTGCATCCGGCTGTTCGACTATGGGCGTGACCGGCCGATCACCATTGCCCATCTCCATGGGCTTCGGGCGCTGGCGGGCAAGGACGACACGCCCGAACGCGAAGCCCAGGCGCATGCGCTGGTCGCACTGATCGAGCGGCTGCATCCTCCCGCAGAAGCGCTGGTCGTGTGTGGCGACTTCAATGTTCTGCCCGGTAGCCGCACGTTCGAGATATTGGCAACGCTCCGTCTCACCGATCTCGTCACAACGCGCGGCTTCAGCGACACGCGCACCTCGCATTACCGTAAGCCCGGCCGGTTTGCCGACTACATGCTGGCAACGCCCGACATCCCGGTGGCCACCTTCGATGTCGTCGCCAGTCCCGAGGTCTCTGACCACCGGCCCCTGCTCCTGAGCATCGGCTGAAAACAAAAAAAGCCGCCCGATGGGCGGCTTTTCCGTGTCTGATGAACCGATTACTCGGCGTCGCCTTCGGCAGCGGCCTTCTTCTTCGGCGCAGCCTTCTTCTTCGGAGCGGCGGCTTCTTCGCCTTCGGCGGATTCGGCCTTGGCAGCAGCCTTCTTCTTCGGAGCGGCCTTCTTGGTTTCCTTCTTCTCGTCGCCTTCGGCTTCGTCGTCGGCGAGGAGCTCTTCCTTTGAAACCTTCTTGTCGGTCACGTCCACCTGGGTCAGCAGGTGGTCGACGACCTTCTCTTCGAAGATCGGAGCGCGCAGCGAGGCAGCGGCACCGGGAGTGTTGCGGAAGAAATCGAGGATCTGCTTTTCCTGGCCCGGGAACTGGCGCAGCTGTTCATAGAGCGAACGCTGCATTTCGTCTTCGCTCACGTCGATGCCGGCCTTTTCGCCGATTTCGGAGAGAACGAGGCCGAGACGAACGCGGCGCTCGGCCAGAGTGCGATATTCCTCGCGAGCCTTCTCCTCGGTCGTGTCTTCGTCTTCGAAGGTCTTGCCCGACTGTGCGAGGTCGGTGTTGACCTGGCGCCAGATGTTTTCGAACTCGGCCTCGACCAGACGCGAAGGCGTGTCGAACTTGTACATCTCGTCGAGCTGGTCGAGGATCTGGCGCTTGACCTTCTGGCGGGTGACCGAGCCGTACTGGCTCTCGATCTGGCCACGCACGATCTCCTTCAGGCGATCGGCGGATTCGATGCCGAGCTTGGAGGCGAGTTCGTCGTTGATCTCGACTTCAGCCGGTGCGGCAACTTCCTTGACGGTGATGTCGAAAGTGGCTTCCTTGCCGGCGAGGTTGGCGGCCGGATAGTCGTCCGGGAAGGTGACAGTGATGACCTTCTCCTCACCGGCCTTGAGACCGACGAGCTGCTCTTCGAAGCCCGGGATGAAGCGGTTGGAACCGATGACGAGCTGTGCGTCCTCGTCCTTGCCGCCATCGAATGCTTCGCCGTCGACCTTGCCAAGGTAGTCCATGGTGACGCGGTCGCCTTCGGCTGCCTTGCCCTTCTTGGGCTCGTAGCTACGGGCGCTCTCGGCGATACGCATGATCTGCTCGGTAACTTCACCTTCGTCGATGTCGACGACGTCGCGGACGACCTTGATGCCATCGACCGGCTTCAGTTCGATCGGCGGGATGATTTCGTAGGAAAGCGTGAACTCGAGGTCTGCTTCGGCGGCGAGGATCTTCTCAGCCTCGTCCTTGTCCTCGGTCATGGCGACTTCCGGCTGGGTTGCCGACTTTTCGCCGCGCTCGGAAAGAATCGAGGTCGGCTGGTCGCGGACGATCTCGTTGACGAGGTCGGCCATGATCGACTTGCCATACATCTTCTTCAGATGCGCGAAGGGAACCTTGCCCGGGCGGAAGCCGTTGATGCGGATCTTGCCCTTGGCATCCTCCAGGCGCTCGTTCATACGAGCTTCCATGTCCTTGGCCGGAATGACCACCTTGATTTCGCGCTTCAGCCCTTCAGCGAGCGTTTCGATAACCTGCATGTTCCTACCTTCACTTCATGCCGGCCGTGCCCAGACAGCCGTTCGTTTCGTTGAGCACGACGCCGGAGATTTCCCGGACGTGGCTATATCTGCAATCCACAAGCATTTTGCCGAGCAAAATGGCGCATGGGTCCCGGAGCATCCTTTGCGCTTCGCCATGGAAAGCGTAGAGGATGCTCCAGAACATCTGTCTGTACAAAACCGCCAAACTGGCACGATGGCCTGCCGGTTTCATACACCGGGCGCGTGAGTCAAGGCTCCTTAGCCTCTCCCCGCCCGTAAGGCAGCTTGGTGCGGGTAGAGAGACTTGAACTCCCACGCCTTGCGGCACCAGAACCTAAATCTGGCGTGTCTACCAATTTCACCATACCCGCGTTCACAGAGCCGCATGACAATGCCTGCATGAGGCCTACCGGAGCGCGGCGTCTCTATATCACCCGATTCAGCACACGCAAAGGAAAAATGAACGCGCCGTGACACCCCGCGCGCCTTTATCTCAGCTTTGTTCCCCCGATAAGCGCTCGCAAACTCGTCATGTGTCAATAAAGCGGTTCGTCATGAACCGGTTTGCCATCGAGCAGCAGCGCGCGGATCTGCGCCTGCCCCGCCTGCGACACCCGGACGGCCACGGCAAGCTGTTCCGTGCCACGGGCGCTTTCAAGGTCGCGCCCCTGCCCTTCCGGCACATAGAAGCGCTCGATTCCGTATTTCGCGATGAGGGGCGCATCGCCCCACGAGGGGTCGTAGAACGCGGTGCCGCTGGCGACCACGCTGTCCGGCTGCGGCGGCAAGGGCTCGAACGACGCCTCAGAGACACTCCAGTAATCGTCCGCGCCCTTCTGCAAGCGCACCCGGAGCCCGTGATTGCCCGACTGCGGCGGCCGCTCTCCGACGACCTTGTCGGCGGGGATCGTCGAGATTTCGTAGTTGAGGACGACATAGTCGCCCCGCAACAGGTCGCGCGGATCGACCGGTACGGTCTTCAGCAGGATTTCAGTGCCTGAGCGCAAGATGGCGGCGCGACTGGAAACCATGTAACCGACCACACCGGTCTGCAACAACGCCACGACAAGGGCCGCAATCATGTAGCGCAACGGCGAAGTTGTCTTTCCTGTCATGCCTCTACCCCGTTCCTGCCTGAAAAGCGCCTCTCGAGCCGGATCACCAGCCATGCGAGCGCCGCGACGATGAGGCCGGACAGCAGGAAGAAGCCCGATGTCCCGAGGATGGTGCCGACCGTCTCGAACGACAGGTAGAGGATTTCCAGCGCCAGCACCGCATAGCCGAGATAGCGGACGGCGCCGTTGTCCCTGCCGGCGAGCGCAATTGCCGCGACCGCCGCCGCCATGGTGACGATACCGATTGCAAGTCGACCGGCTGCGTCATCGAACTCGAGGTGCAGAAGCCCGAGCCCGATGGAACCCAGGAGGAACGTGTAGAAGGCCGGGGCCGGTCCTGCCGCCCTTGCAAGGTTGAAGGCGGGCGACGCGGGAAGCGCTGCGGTGAGAAAACCGACAAGCCCCACGACCGCGATTGCCGTTGCAGTCGTCGTGTCCTCGCGCACGAAATAGATCCAGGTGATCCACCCGATCAGCAGCAGGTAGGCTAGATGGCGAGCCTGCGAAGCCTTGGTCACGTAGACGAGACCCAGGGTGACAACCGCCATCATTGGCGCGCCCCACGCCCAAAGCGCATCCCAACGTCCGTCGAACTCGCCGAGATAGAGACCGAAGAACACCCAGGACAGGAAACCGGCAACCACCGTGGAAGCCGGCGAGCGAAACAGTGCCGCCGTGACACAAGCCGCGCCGAACCAGAGCGCCATGAACGAAAGCGTGTCGCCGGAGATATTATACATCTGGCTGACAAGCGAAACAGCGGCGCCGAAGGTCATGGTACCGGCCACGAGAAAAGCTGCCGCCAGCCGTGAAGCGTCGCGCATTATGCAGATTGCGGCACCGAGATGAAAGACCCAGATCAATGCCACGAGGCCAACGACCCGAGCCAGCCGCGGAATCTCCTGCCAGTTCGATGCGACGACCAAGAGGATCGCGGCTGAAACCATCAACGCTGCGATGATCATCAGGACGCGTCCGAGGTTGAATGAGGACTCCCGCCCATCAAGCTCGTCGAGCATCGCCGCGGCTGTCCGCTCGTCGAGCAACCCCTTTTCCACCCAGGTCCTGAAATCCCGTTCCAGACGACCGCGATACATGGTTCCCCCTCGCCGGCTTTCGTCGCTTGCGAACCGGCCATCCGAAAACCATCTATGCATGGAAAGACCCGCAACGGCAATTTGCACCGAAAGGACCCAGGTTTCCTGGCGGTTCATTGCCGCAAGGTGGCTAATTCAGACTTTGTTAACCGCCATCCATTAATCTATTCTAAATAAAGGCCAGGCCATGCACATGGCGCATACTACCCATGAAAATATTGCGGTGCAAAAAGTGAATAAGTCATACTATATAGCCTTCAACAGACAGCGATGATCGCTGAAGCAATCGGGCCGTGGCCCGCAAGATGGAATTCGGAGCGCGCACTCCTCCTCCCAGCGCTGCTTCGTATAGACAGGCGACATTCCTCCTCCCAGTTGCCTGTCACCTTGAAATGACGCCCGCCGGACCTCCTCCCCCGGCGGGCGTTATTTTTTTCCATTCCCGTCCGTAAAGCCTTGCGTGCGACACGCACACGATTGCCCAAGAATTCACCACAATAACAGGATGACCAAGCGATATATGCATCCACCGCATAGGTGTCATGATTCTTTGGCTCTGTTACTTTTCGCAGTGCAGCATATATTCAATTCAACCGATTGAAGTCAGCGCCAATCCGGGCAGCTGGCAACATCACCCAGAAAGGGGCAAGGCCATGAACATCGCACGCAGCTTCAACAACTGGCGCAAGTATCGTCAGACCGTCAACGAACTCGACCGCATGACGAACCGCGAACTTCGCGACCTCGGCATCGATCGCGCCGACATCAATCGCGTCGCCCGCCAGGCCGCAAACTTCTAAGGTTTGCAGGCGGTCCAGGCGGACCACGCCATCATTGATCAGAATGCCTCCGGTACCCGCCGGGGGCATTTTTTCGTTTGCGCTCCGGCGCCCAGTCTCATCGGCGTTTTGACAGCCCGCCACCGCACTCCCGGCACGGCTCATTTTTTCAGCATCGATCAAAATTAGCGCAACTCAATGCTTAAACGCATAGCAGGCGCTTATTTTTTGCACTGCACATTTTTATTTTACGGGCGTATAAAGCTACCAATCGCTGATGCGGATCGATCCGCTCACAACCCCGAGGAAACGACCATGAACCCGCTTCGCATTGCTAAGAACTGGATCAGCTACCGCCGCACGCTCAACGAACTCGGCAACCTGTCCAACCAGGCACTGTCGGATATCGGCATCACCCGCTACGATATCCGCAACATTGCTTCCCGCTCCTTCCGCTAATCGCGAAGGCAGCAGGACGATCCGCCAAAACGGCACCGCACGGTGCCGTTTTTGATTCCTGGCCATGACGATGAACCATCCGCTGCCGCACCGTTTCATCGCCGGAAATCATTGGAACGGTCGCTGCATCGTGCTATTGCCGCGCCCATGAACAGCGAAAACTCTCTCTCTCCCATTCATGTCGTTGGTGGCGGCCTTGCCGGTTCGGAAGCCGCATGGCAGATCGCCCAGGCCGGCGTGCCGGTCATCCTCCACGAAATGCGCGGCGTGCGTGGCACGGACGCCCACAAGACCGACGGACTGGCGGAACTGGTCTGCTCCAATTCGTTCCGCTCCGACGATGCGACGAGCAACGCGGTCGGCGTCATCCATGCGGAAATGCGTCTCGCCGGCTCGCTCATCATGGCCTGCGCCGACAAGCACCAGGTCCCGGCAGGCGGCGCGCTCGCGGTCGACCGCGATGGCTTTTCCGATGCGGTGAGTGCCGCGATCGAAGGCCACCCCCTAATCACTGTGGTCCGCGAGGAAGTCGCCGGCCTGCCGCCGAAGGAGTGGGACCTCGCCATCATCGCCACCGGTCCGCTGACGTCGCCGGATCTCGCCGACGCGATTCGCGCCGAGACCGGCGAAGATTCACTCGCCTTCTTCGATGCCATTGCTCCGATCGTTCATCGCGACAGCATCAACATGGACATCTGCTGGTACCAGTCGCGCTACGACAAGGTCGGGCCGGGCGGCACGGGCAAGGACTACATCAACTGCCCGATGGACGAGGCCCAGTACAACGCCTTCATCGATGCGCTCACCGCCGGTGACACGGTCGGTTTCAAGGAGTGGGAAGGAACCCCCTATTTCGACGGCTGCCTGCCGATCGAGATCATGGCCGAGCGCGGGCGCGAGACGCTGCGCCACGGCCCGATGAAGCCGATGGGCCTGACCAACGCCCACAATCCGACCGTCAAACCATATGCCGTCGTCCAGTTGCGCCAGGACAATGCGCTCGGCACGCTCTACAACATGGTCGGCTTCCAGACCAAGCTGCGCTACGGCACCCAGGCCGACATCTTCCGGATGATCCCGGGGCTGGAGAACGCAGAGTTCGCACGTCTCGGCGGCCTGCACCGCAACACCTACATCAATTCGCCGATCCTGCTCGATCGCTCGCTGACGCTGAAATCGCGTCCGGGCCTGCGCTTTGCCGGCCAGATCACCGGTTGCGAGGGCTATGTCGAGAGCGCCAGCATCGGCCTGCTCGCCGGCCGGTTCGCGGCAGCAGAGCGCAAGGGTCTTGAGCCCGACATTCCGCCGGCCACCACCGCGCTTGGCTCATTGCTCGGACACATCACCGGCGGCCATCTCGTTGCAGACGACGAGCCTGGGAAGCGCTCGTTCCAGCCGATGAACATCAATTTCGGCCTGTTCCCGGAACTGGAGCCCGGCTCCATCGTCAAGCCGGAGGGTGTCAAGCGCTTCCGCGGCAAGGACAAGACCATCATGAAGCGGCAATTGATCTCGGCACGTGCACTTGCCGATTGCCGCCGCTGGCTCGGCCAGGAATAGCTGGGGGCATCTGCCCTCCAGTATGGCCCGGCCCTCGGCCGGGCCTGAACCACTGCGCTCGCTATGCCTGCGCCCGGTCGTCCGGCGCCACGTAGTTGCCGAGCAACCACAGGGAAACCTCCGCCGCGTCCTCGCCGGAGGAAAATACGAAGGTGGAGTTGTGATGCGGCACCTTCAGGAACTCGATCGTAAGCGCCTGCGCGCCCGCCGCCTTTACCCGCACGCTACCCGGCTCCATCAGATGGCAGACGAAGTGGTTGTCGGTGTTGCGGATAAAGCCTGTCTTGTTGTCATGAAGGCGCACGAAGACTGCCTGGCCGTTTGCCGTGGTGTGCAACTGGCGCACAGCCTCCTGCGGAAAGGCGCGTCCGAAGTGCATGAGGGCCAGCCCCGTATCCGTCTCTTCGCCGCCACGCCCGCCAACCATCCGCGTCGCTGCGAATGCAAACAGGATGACCAGGACGAATAGCAGCCCCCAGACGATCAGTCCCACGAATTATCCCCCTGACAGACGGCGTTCACCCTCGGTACAGGCTCTTGCTTGCACGAAACCTGCGCACACTCTCGCCTGGTCGTCCTTTCAGAAGCGTCTGGTGAATGCGGCGCGTGCCATGCGCCATTGACGCTGGAACAGCGAGGCCTGCAAGGAATGGCCGAATATTCCCGCCCCTTGTTTCTGTGCCGCCTTTAGCACCGGCTCGGCGAGAGCGACTGGCAGGAAGGCTGGAAATGCCGGCCGCGAAATTTGCCCCGCTGCGGCGCGCGCCTTGGCGAGATGATCCCGTCCCAGCCCCGCAAATGCCTCGATTGCCGCCGAAACGCGCTGGCCGTCGTTGCCGGCAAGAAATGTTTCGCGGTCCAACCCTGTGGCCGCGAGGATCTCGAGCGGCACATAGAGCTGCCCGCGACGGCGGTGCAGCGGCATCAGCAGGATCAGTCCGGCAATCGCCTGCGCCACGCCGGCATGCCCCGCGGCCTCAGCCGAAGCGGAAGCGTGTTCGGCGTCGAGCACGAGGCTTGCGAGCTGGATGAGCGCCGATGCGGTCTCTCCGGCATAGCCTTCCAGCGCAACACGCGTATCGATCGGATCCTCGTACAGGTCGAAGATACGGGCGTCGATCATGTCGATCAGCGTCTGCCGCGGCAGCCGATGTTCTAAGATCGTCGCCAGCAACGCTGCCGCAATCGGATTTGCCTCGCTCGATCCGTGTGCGTTGCCTTCGATGAGGTCGCGCCAATATTGCATGCGCACCTCGCCGGGCAGCGGTTCGTGCACTAGGTCGCGAATGCGTGCGAGTTCGGCGTTGAAGGCATAGAGTGCGGCCAGCGCGCCGCGTTTCGTCTCGGGCGAAAGGAGGCACGCAAGATAGCGATCGCGGTCCGTATCGCGAAGGGTCGCCAGGCAGATGTCCCGGTTCGATTGCGCGGTGTCGATCAAGACGTCGTCCCGTTCCGGCCGGCTCACACCGCGATCAGCGCAGCCGCCACCGCGCGCGACTCGGCCAACATGATATTGAAGGTGCGGACGGCGGCCCCGGTACTCATCGGATCGGCCGAAATGCGGCGTCCCTTGAAGGCGGCCTTCAACTCGGCCGGCAGAGGCCGCAGGTTCGCCCCGGTCCCGACAAGCAACACCTCGATCTCGTTCGCCTCCTCAAGCACCCTGCGGAAGCTGTCGACCGCAAGCGGCATCGTTTCGTCCATTGCCCAGCCGTGGATCCCCGACGGCAGGCAAAGGATCGAACCCCGATGCGACATGTCGGCAAAGCGAAAGCCGCCATTGCCATAGGCGTCTATCGGCGCCCTGCCCGGGAAATGTGCCGCTCTTATTTCGATGCCCTTGGCCATTGAGATACTACACCGTAGCCTTGCTGTTTTCCGTCTTGCTGCCCTCGGATCCGTCATCCTTCGCAAAACTTTCAGGACGAAGCTTGAAGGCGATGAGCACGGGCGCAGCAATGTAGATAGACGAGAACGTCCCGACGGCAACGCCGAACAGCATTGCGAACGTGAACGAACGGATGACCTCCCCGCCAAACACATAAAGCGCCGCGAGTGCCAGCATGGTCGTAACCGATGTCAGGATCGTACGCGACAGCGTCTGGTTGATCGACGCATCGATCAGCAGCGGCAGCGGCATCTTCTTGTAGCGCCTGAGGTTCTCACGCATGCGGTCATAGACGACCACGGTATCGTTGAGTGAATAGCCGACGATCGTCAGGACCGCGGCGATGGTCGAGAGGTTGAATTCGACGCCCGTCAGGACAAACAGGCCGATGGTCAGGATCACGTCATGGAGCGTCGCGATGATCGCACCGAGCGCGAACTGCCATTCGAACCGGATCCAGATATAGACAAGGATTGCGGCCAGCGCGGCAAGCACGCCTATAGTCGCCTGGGTCGTCAGTTCGCCGGAGACCGATGGCCCGACGACCTCGACGCGGCGGAAATCGTAGTCACCCTCCAATTCGCCGCGGATCAGCGTGATCGCAGATTGCTCCGCGTTCTCGCCCCCCTCCTGCGCCTGTACCCGGATGAGCGCGGTCTGCGGATCGCCAAAGCCCTGGGCCTGGATATCCCCGAGATTGAGCTGGCTCAGCTTCGCACGGATATCGGCGAGGTCGGCATCACCCTGGCGTGCCTTTACCTCGATGATCGATCCACCCTTGAAATCGATGCCGAGGTTCATGCCGATCGTGGCAAATGCCACCATCGAGGCGATCGAGAGGGCAGCCGAGATCGCGAAGGTGTAGCGCCTGAGCGCCATGAAGCGGATATTGGTCCCGTCGAAAATGCCGGTGCGAACGCCCTTCGGCAGGGCCTTTGGGCGACGACGGTTGTACCATGTCGCCACGATCCAGCGCGTCAGCGTAAACGCGGTGAAAACAGTGGTGACGATACCGACGGCGAGCGTCACCGCAAAGCCGCGTACTGGTCCGGAGCCGAGGTAGAAAAGCACCACGGCGGCAATCAGCGTCGTCAGGTTGGCGTCGACGATCGTTGCGAAAGCCCTTGAGAAACCGGTATCGATCGCCTGTACGAGCGGCCTGCCGTTGCGGAATTCTTCCCGGATGCGTTCATAGATCAGCACGTTCGAGTCGACTGCCATGCCGATCGTGAGCACGATACCGGCGATACCTGGCAGCGTGAGCGTCGACCCCAGAAGGGTGAGAACGGCCAGAATCATCACCACGTTCGCGGCAACGGCGAAATTGGCGACCACGCCGAGAAAACCATAGGCCAGCAGCATGAAGCCGACGACAAGGATAGCGCCGATAATGCCGGCGGTGATGCCAGCATTGATCGAATCCGCACCGAGGCCCGGCCCGACCGTCCGCTCCTCCACCACCGTCAGCGTTGCCGGCAGCGCACCGGCGCGCAGCAGCACGGCGAGGTCATTGGCCCCTTCTACGGTGAAGTTGCCGGAGATCTGGCCCGACCCGCCGATGATCGGCTCGCGGATGACCGGCGCCGAAATCACCTGGTCATCGAGCACGATGGCGAAAGGCCGCCCGACATTGGCCTGGGTCGCACGCGCAAAGCGCTCCGCGCCCCGGCTGTCGAAGCGGAAGGTCACGACCGGTTCGTTCGTCTGCTGGTTGAAGCTGGCCTGGGCGTCGACGAGATTCTCGCCGGAAATGAGCGCCTGCTTTTCCACGAGATACGGGACCGGTGGATCGTCCATCGAGTAGAGGACTTCCGAGGTAGCTGGCGGTCGGCCGTTGATGGCCTCCTGCACCGGCATGCTGGTGTCGACCATGTGGAATGTCAGCTTGGCCGTCTGGTTCAGCAGCGATTTCAGCCGCTGGGGATCGGCAAGTCCCGGCACCTGGACGATAATGCGGTCCGTGCCCTGGCGCTGGATCAGTGGTTCTGTATTGCCGAGTTCGTCGACGCGCCGGCGCACCACCTCGATGGACTGGGTCAGGGCCGAAGCGACACGGTAGTTTATCCCCTCGTCGGTGAGCTGCAGGACGAGCTGGCCGTCGCCGGCATCTTCGATCGTCACTTCCTGGATCGTCCCGCCGGTCAGCGTTCCGGTGCTGACGCCTTCCGTCAGCGGCTGCAGCGCTTCCTTGGCCTTTTCCACCTGGGCCGGATCGCTGATCCTGACCTTGATCGTCTGGCCCACACCGGAAAGGCCGGTGTAGCGAATGCCGTCGTCACGCAACCGGGAGCGAACATCGCCGACGGTCGTTTCGAGCCGTTCCTTGACGATGTCGCCGCGCTCGATCTTGAGCATGATGTGCGAGCCACCCTGCAGATCGAGGCCCAGCGTCACGCGATTATGCGGGAACCAGCTCGGCAACGCTTCAAGCTGTTTGTCGGTCAAGGCGTTCGGCGCCGCTACGATGAAGCACGCAAGCACCGTGAGCCAGATGAGGATGGTTTTCCAACGGGAGAAATACAGCATGTCACGCTCGATACAGCAGGGAATCAAAGACGCCGCCCGAGGGGCGGCGCCGCTTTCGTTCGATTACTTCGTCTCTTCGGCTTTCACCGGTTCGCCCTTGACCCGGACGTCGGCAACATAGGAGCGGACCACCCGGACACGGATGCCATCGGCGAGTTCCACTTCGAGTTCCTTGTCGTCGACGACCTTGGTCACCTTGCCGACGAGGCCGCCGCCGGTCACCACCTGGTCGCCGCGGCGAATGTTCTTCAGCGTTTCCTCGCGCTGCTTCATCTGGCGACGTTGCGGACGGATCAACAGGAAGTACCAGACCACCATCAGCGGTGCAAAAAGGAACAGCATCTCCAGTCCGGAGCCAAACGGGCTTGCCCCGGCATCGGGGGCTGTCTGGGCGAATGCCTCGGTAATAAACATCTAAAACTCCTCAAAATGCTGGGATAGCGGGTCGTCCGTCCCGTCACAGGTGGCCGGAATATAGTTGTGATCGCCGCGAATGCAACACAAAGCCCCTCGCTTCTGCAGCTTTTCCAGTCTTCTCGCGACAATTGCAAGCGTTGGGATGCATTATTGCACGACCGCACTCCATTCTCGTCCGAAACTGACCTTTCCGCCCGAGGAACGCCGTGCTACCCGGGCAGAAATCGGATGTACAGCGACTGCCGTTTGTGAGGATTTCAGGAGGACAGACCTTGAGCGACACCCTGTTGACCAACCTGCTCGCGGAAATGACGCGACTCGCGGAGGCGGTGGAGCGCCTGGCAGGGCCGCCGCCGGCGGACAACGACTGGACGGCAGCCGACTGCTTCGTCTGGGCGCCGGCCCGCCTTCAGTTGCAGCCGGTCCCTCGGCCAAACCGCATCGCCCTGAAGCTCATCCGCGGCGTCGACCACGTGCGCGATATCCTGCACGAGAACACCGTGCGCTTTGCCGACGGCTACCCCGCCAACAACGTGCTTCTCTGGGGCGCGCGAGGCATGGGCAAGTCGTCGCTGGTCAAGGCGGTGCATGAGGATGTGCGGCGTGAAAGTGGCGTTTCGCTGAAACTCGTCGAGGTGCATCGCGAGGACATCTCCACCCTTCCCGTCCTGCTCGACATCCTCAAGGCGGCACCGCACCGCATCATCGTCTTCTGCGACGACCTCTCCTTCGACCACGACGATACCGCCTACAAGTCGTTGAAGGCCGCGCTCGACGGCGGCATCGAGGGCCGTCCGGACAACGTGCTGTTCTACGCGACATCGAACCGACGCCATCTCCTGCCTCGACACATGATGGAAAACGAGCAGTCGACGGCAATCAATCCTTCCGAGGCGGTCGAGGAAAAGGTGTCGCTGTCGGACCGCTTCGGCCTATGGCTCGGCTTCCACAAGTGCAACCAGGATGACTACCTGAAGATGATCGAGACCTATGCCGATCACTTCAAGCTCGACCTCGATCCGGAAATCCTGAAAATGGAATCGCTGGAATGGGCGACGACCCGCGGCGGCCGCTCAGGCCGAGTGGCCTGGCAATACATCCAGGATCTCGCCGGACGGTTGAAGGTGCGCATCGACCGGGATTGATGCCAATCAACACGGATCACGCCGGTGGTGCATGTCGATCAAAGTTCCGTTCCCGCGTCACCCCGGCCCCGAGCCGGGGTCTAGCCGCGCCGCGTCGGCGCGCACAAGAGTCATTTGCGCTCAAGGACTTGAGCGCGCTGGATGCCGGGGCAAGCCCGGCATGGCGGAGCCATGTAGTTAATCAACGCTCCTACGGGCGGCCCAAGGCGTCGAGCCCGACCCGACCCGACCCGCGGTGGGTTGGCGGTCACCGCCATTGCACCGCGTCGCCGCTATCACACCGTAAACACTTCCCGACGAAGGATCTCCCAGCTGTCCCTGTCCGTCGCGAGAAGCAGCCCGCCGTCGACGTGGTGCGGCAGGTAGGGCGAACCGTCGAAGCGCGCCGCGTAGCCGCCGGCTTCCTGCGAGATCAGCGCACCGGCCAGGTGATCCCAGGGCATCAGCTTATTGTACATGAGGAAATGCACGTGCCCGCCGGCCAAGGTGCGGTATTCGTGCGCGGCGCAACGATAGCCGAAGACGTAGCGCAGCTTTGCCATGTTACCCATGATCTCCCGACGGATCTCCTTCGGGAGGAAGCCGGTCGAGGCCATGCCGAACATGTCGGAAAGCGCCGCCGGCTGCGCGGTTGCAAGTCTCTGCGCATCGCCGTTCGGCCGCTTCAGCCAGGCTCCGGCGCCTTTTTCGGCCATCACCCAGTCATCGCCCATCGGATCGTAGATGATCCCGGCAACGGTTTCGCCTTTCCAGACGACAGAGGCCATGACCCCGAAGGCGGGAATCCCCGATGCAAAATTGAACGTGCCGTCGATCGGATCGACGACAACGGCGAGTTCGGCGTCCGCAAGCGCACCGAGCACGGATGCATCGGCGGCGACCGTCTCCTCGCCGATGAAAACCGCCGTTGGCGCCAGTTCGGTGACCCTCGCCTTGATCAGACGCTCGGCGGCTTCGTCCGCTTCCGTGACCAGGTCGGTGGCGTCGGCCTTGGTGCGGATGTCACCGGTCCCGAGATTGCGGAACCGCGGGAGGATTTCAGCCCTTGCGGCGTCTTTGAGAATATCGGCGAGTGCTGTGAGATCGATCGACGAGGTCATCAAAAATTCCTTGAAAAATGCGACGATATCAGTCCTGCGCGACGCCTCTTGCAGCGTCATCGGTTGCGTCAGAGGCAATGAGACCCGAAAAATCGAACAGTTTCGGGTCGAGCAGGTGCGAAGGGTTCACATGCGAGAGTGCCCGCAGCATCGTGTCCTTGCGCCCCGGCATGCGGGTTTCGATGTCGGCCAGCATTGCCTTCATGGCATTGCGCTGCAGTCCGTCCTGCGAGCCGCAGAGATCGCAGGGAATGATCGGGAACTGCATGGCCGCGGCAAACTTCGCCATGTCGTCCTCGGCGCAATAGGCGAGCGGCCGCAGCACCATCAGGTCACCTTCGTCGTTGAGAAGCTTGGCCGGCATGCCCGCCAGCCGGCCGCCATGGAAGAAGTTCATGAAAAACGTCTCGAGAATGTCCTCGCGGTGATGGCCGAGAACCAGCGCATCGCAGCCTTCCTCGCGCGCAATGCGGTAAAGATTGCCACGCCGTAGCCGCGAACAGAGCGAGCAGTAGGTCCCGCCCTCCGGCACCTTCTCCTTCACGATCGAATAGGTGTCACGGTACTCGATCCGGTGCTTCACCCCGATCGACGAAAGGTACTCCGGCAGCACGTGCTTCGGAAAATTCGGCTGGCCCTGGTCGAGATTGCAGGCGATCAGTTCGACCGGCAGCAGCCCGCGCCACTGCAGGTCGAGCAGGATGGCAAGCAGGCCATAGCTGTCCTTGCCGCCGGACAGTCCGACCAGCCAACGCTTCTGGCCCTTCAGCATGTCGAAATCGTCGAAGGCCTGGCGCACATTCCTGAGCAACCGCTTGCGCAGCTTGTTGAACGAGACCGATTGCGGCGCGCCGGCAAAGAGTGCGTGCAGCGGCCCGCCCTCCGTCGCTTCCAGGCTCTCCAGTTCGTCCGTCACCGTGGCTGCGATGTTCATATACGTTCCACCATATCGAATACTGCCTTGGGCAGGCCCCATGGCAATGCCTTCATCCGCGGCCAAGATCAAGCCCCGTAGTTCGAAGCATCACGCCCCGAACACCGACCAGCCCGTGCGGGCCGCCAGCATTTCCAGCGCGATCGATCCGAGCTGTGAGTTCCCGACCTTGTTCAAGCCCGGCGACCAGACGGCGATCGATCCGATGCCGGGCGCCACGGCAAGGATGCCGCCGCCAACGCCGCTCTTGCCCGGCAGCCCGACACGATAGGCGAAGTCGCCTGATCCGTCGTAGTGGCCGCAGGTCAGCATCAGCGCGTTGATGCGCTTCGCCCGCCTGGCGGAAACGACATTGTGGCCCGTGAGCGGATTGCCGCCACGCGCGGCGAGAAAGAGGCCTGCCTTCGCCAGTTGCACACAGCTCATCGCCAGCGCGCACTGGTGGAAATAGACGCCGAGCACGTGCTCGACCGGATGGGTGAGGTTGCCGTAGGCGCGCATGAAATTGGCGAGCGCCGCATTGCGATACCCGGTTTGGGATTCCGACTTCGCGACCTTGTCGTCGATGGTGATCGTGTCGTCGTCGGCAAGGTAGCGCACGAAGCGCAGGAGTTCGCCGATCGCTTCGCGCGGCGCATGACCCGCCATGACGATGTCGGTGACGGCGATGGCGCCGGCATTGATGAAGGGGTTCCTCGGAATACCCGCCTCGTGTTCGAGCTGCACGATCGAGTTGAAGGCCGAGCCCGAGGGCTCGCGCCCGACCCGCGTCCAGATCCCCTCGCCGGCCTTGCCGAGCGCCAGTGTCAGCATGAACACTTTCGAGATGCTCTGGATCGAGAACGGTTCCTCGGCGTCACCCGCCCGGTAAGTCGAACCATCCACCGCAGCGATCGCCATACCGAATTTCCTGGGGTCGACCTTAGCGAGCTCCGGAATGTAGGTCGCAACCTTCCCCTCGCCACGCCGCGGCGACAACTCTTCGTGGATCCCGTCCAGAATGGTTTGCAAATCAGACATGGTTGTCTCGCCCCATGGCTACGGAGTCACATTTTGGCCGCCATAGACACTTCAGTATAAAAAAAAGCCGCCCCCAGGGGAGCGGCTTTTCGAATTCGCAATGCTCACGGCGATTAGCGCGAGTAGAATTCGACCACCAGGTGCGGCTCCATGACGACCGGGTACGGAACGTCGGAGAGGGCCGGCACGCGGGCGAAGGTCGCGACCATCTTGTTGTGGTCGGCTTCGATGTATTCCGGAACGTCACGCTCGGCGAGGCCGACGGCTTCGAGAACCGAAACCAGCTGCTTGGACTTCTGGCGAACTTCGATGACGTCGCCCGGCTTGCAGCGGTAGGAACCGATGTTGACGCGGACGCCGTTGACGTTCACGTGGCCGTGGTTGACGAACTGGCGGGCAGCGAACACGGTCGGAACGAACTTCGCGCGGTAGACGATGGCGTCGAGGCGCGATTCCAGCAGACCGATCAGGTTTTCGGACGTGTCGCCCTTGCGGCGGTTGGCTTCGTCGTAGGTCGCGCGGAACTGCTTCTCACGGATGTCGCCGTAGTAGCCCTTCAGCTTCTGCTTGGCGCGCAGCTGCACGCCGAAGTCGGACATCTTGCCCTTGCGGCGCTGGCCGTGCTGGCCCGGGCCGTATTCGCGACGGTTGACCGGGGACTTCGGACGACCCCAGATGTTTTCGCCCATGCGGCGGTCAATTTTGTACTTGGACGATTCGCGCTTGCTCATCGCATTTCCTTTCAAACAAATACGCGCCGGCGCCTTTCGGAACCGGCTCAAGGAAACACGCCCTCCTCTGAACCCCTTTTCAAGGCTCTGACAGGTTTCTCACGTAAAGCGTACGGTAAAACCACGGGACATGTCAGTGAAGCGCAGGAAGTTTCCCTCCTGTGCTGGCGGGTTCTTTATGGACTTGCCGCGGAAATGTCAACACGCGGCGGCGGGCAGAAGGCAGTGATTTGCGCGGCAAAGGCACGAATATGGCCTTCGCCTGCCGACCGGACAGCGGTATAGCAGGCCATAGCCCTATTTTCATTCGGATACCATCATGACAGATACAGTGCTCGACCGCCTGCTCCGCTACGTCGTAATCGACACGCAATCGGACCCCGCTTCGTCCGCTCAACCCTCGACGGAAAAGCAGAAGGACCTCGGCCGTCTGCTGGAAGAGGAACTGTTGGCTCTCGGTCTTAAGGACGCGCACCTCGACGAGCACGGCAACGTCTACGCCACCATTCCGGCAAACGTGGACAAGCCGGTGCCGGTCATCTGCTTCTGCTCGCACATGGATACCGCGCCGGACTTCACCGGCACGAACGTCAAGCCGCAGATCGTGAAGAATTATCAAGGCGGCGACATCCAGTTGACGGGTGATCCGTCGCGCATCATTCGCGTCGCCGACCATCCCGAACTCAATAACCAGATCGGCAACGACATCGTCACGACGGACGGCACCACCCTGCTCGGCGCCGACGACAAGGCCGGCGTGGCCGAGATCATGACGGCGGCGCAGACCATTCTCGCCGATCCTTCGATCAAGCACGGCACGATCAGGATCCTCTTCACCACCGACGAAGAGATCGGCCGCGGAGCCGACAAGGTCGATCTGAAGAAGCTCGGCGCACAGTTCGGCTACACGCTCGACGGCAGCACGGTCGGCGAGATCGAGAACGAGACCTTTTCGGCCGACGGCGTGGTGATCGAAATCAGCGGCGTCGCCATGCATCCCGGTTTTGCCAAGGACCGTATGGAAAATGCCATCAAGGTCGCCGCCGCGATCATCGACCGCCTGCCGAAGGACATTGCGCCGGAAACGACCGAAGGACGGCAGGGCTTTGTCCACCCGGTCGAGGTCACGGGCGCGATGGACAGTGCGAAGCTCACCTTCATCATCCGCGATTTCACCGAGGACGGACTGAAGGACAAGGAGACCTTGCTGCGGGAGATCGCCGATGCCGTGATGAAGGACTATCCGCGTTCCTCGATGACCTTCACCGTCAAGCAGCAGTACCGCAACATGAAGGTGGTGCTCGACCGCCATCCGGAAGTGGTCGACAACCTGATGGAAGCCGTCCGCCGCGCCGGCCTGACGCCCAAGGCCAGCAGCATTCGCGGCGGCACCGATGGTTCGCGCCTGTCCTTCATGGGCCTGCCCTGCCCCAACATCTATACGGGCGGCCATGCCTATCACTCGCCGCTCGAATGGGTCAGCGTCCAGGACATGGAAGTGTCCGTGAGGACGATCATCGAACTGGTGAAGGTCTGGGAAGAACGGGCCTGAGTGTGTAACCGCTGATGGCTGATGAGCACACGAGAACCAAGGGGTTGGGTAGCACCGCAGGCGGGACGCTCGACTTCTATGCTCGAAACGCGGGCTCCTACGCTGCAGGCAGCCGGGGAAACGCGCGCCTCCGGGGCTTCCTGCAGTTCCTCCCCGCGGGCAGCCTGATCCTCGAGCTCGGAACAGGCAGCGGCATCGACGCCCGCACGATGCTCGACCTCGGCTACCGCGTCGATCCGACGGATGGTTCTCCGGAGTTGGCTGCAGAGGCGGAAAAGCGCCTGGGCCGGCCTGTCCGCCGGATGCTGTTCAGTGAACTCGACGCCGAAAAACGCTACGACGGCGTCTACGCCTGTGCTTCCTTGCTCCATGCCGATCGCCGCGATCTTCCCGACTTGATCGCGCGAATCCACCTGGCTCTCAAGGCGGGCGGCGTCGTCTGGGCAAGTTTCAAGGGTGGAGAACGTGAGGGGTGCGACAGCCTCGGTCGCTACTTCAACTATCTTGGGCCAGGCGAGTTGGAGGCGCTATGGCGCAGCAGTGGCGACTGGTCTGACATAAGGGTGGAGAGCTGGTCAGGCTCCGCATACGATGGTGTTGCGACCGACTGGCACGCAATTCTGGCACGCAAGCGGTAGCGCTCACTCCGCCGCGTTCGACGTAGCCTCGTCACCATCCCGCAGGTCCGCATCGCCGGGCAGCGTTTCCGCCTCGAGATCGGGGAAGGCCACGATGCGCTTGCCGGAGAGATCGGTATGGACCACGACCAGCCCCTGCTCCTCGAAATAGCCGAGCAGGCGGCGTGCGCGCCGTGCCGAATGCGTTCCATAAGCCCTGGCGATGCGCAGGTCCGACGGGCAAAGCTCCCTTTTCAGCGCCGCTTTCGCGAGCAACAGAAACACGCCCTGCAGGTCGTCCGAAACCCGCGTCGACAGGTCGAGCGCCATCTTCCAGCCGTCGCTGGCGGCGGTCTCCTCATCCACCCCGGCACGCGCGACCGCGACCCGACGCCGGAATTCGGACATCGACATCGGCTGGCCGACGATGCGGCGCATGCGGGCGCGCACCAGGAATTCCTGGTAGAGCACGCTGTCGGTGCGATAGGCGGCCTGCGGATCCCCGAGGATTTCGGCAAGCACAGCCGCAAGCCGCTCCTCGCGCTCTTCCGGCGCCATCGCCGCGGCCACAGCCCGGGGTTCGGCCGGCGCAGGCGTCGCGGCTGGAGTGGAGCGCGAAAGTTCCGCCAGGATATCGGTCGTCGGCCGTGGCGCCGGGGCAGCACGGCGCACCACCGGGCGGGTGAATTCCTCCGGATCGGGGGTGAAGATCAGGTCCTCGACATCCTGTGGCGCATCCGGCAACGGCATCAATTTCGGGCTCGACGAGCGCGCCGACGTTTCGACATTGCCGATCACGATCGGCAGCGGCCGGCGCGACAATGCAGGGCCGAGCGCTACGAAGTTGCCACGCTTCAGGTCGCGGAACATTTCCGCCTGCCTGCGGTCCATGCCGAGCAGGTCGGCGGCGCGCGCCATGTCAATATCGAGAAAGGTGCGCCCCATCAGGAAGTTGGAGGCTTCCGCCGCGACGTTCTTGGCGAGCTTGGCAAGACGCTGGGTGGCGATCACCCCGGCCAACCCGCGCTTGCGGCCGCGGCACATCAGGTTGGTCATGGCGCCGAGCGACATCTTGCGTGCATCCTCGGACACGTCGCCGCCGACCGACGGCGCAAACATCTGCGCCTCATCGACCACCACCAGCACCGGGTACCAGTACTCGCGCTCGGCATCGAACATGCCGTTGAGAAACGCCGCGGCGGCGCGCATCTGTTGCTCGATATCGAGCCCCTCGAGCGTCAGCACGCAGGAGACGCGATGCTGGCGGATGCGGTTGGCGATGCCTGCCAGTTCCGCCTCGGTGCGTTCGCCGTCGACGACCACATGGCCGTACCTGTCGGAGAGCGTGACGAAGTCACCCTCGGGATCGATGATGACCTGCTGGACCCACTGGGCGGACTGCTCGAGCAGACGGCGAAGCAGGTGCGACTTGCCGGAGCCGGAATTTCCCTGCACGAGCAGGCGCGTCGCCAGCAACTCCTCGATATCGAGCGCGGCCGATGTCCCGCCGGACGTCGTTCCCATGTCGATACCAACCTGCAATTGCCACTACCCTGTCCAGATGAGAATCAACGATGCGCGGCACCCATTGTGCGGAACGGCGCGCCCCCGTCTACCAAAGATTCTCCGGCATTTCGCCCACGCTTTCGCTGAACCCACAGCAAATGCGCGGTGCTTCAAAAACCTTGAGTCATCGCCGCAGGGGTTTCCTGGGCTGCGCATGCGCGACGGCCGTGCGCAGGGCATTCTCGAGATCCTCCGCGCCGAGCCGCGCCAGATCTGCGGTCGTCCACCCCTGCCGGCCCCAGGCATTCGGCACCGGCGAAAAGGCGTCCGGCAACATCATGCATTTGAACTGCTGCTCGTCCGGGGTGAACTTGAAGTTTGCAGTCCGTTCGTCGGCCGCAAGGGTGACGTAGATGCGCGCGACCTTGAACGCCATGCGATCGAAATGCGGAGCCTCGGTCGTCCCTTCCAGCGATAGCGCCATGCGCCGCAGATCTTCGCCCGTCGCCATTTCCCACCTCCAACGCAAAGGTTCGATGCCTTTGTCACCACTCTAGGGTGATCGGGCCAGGGAAGCCAACCCTCACCCTATGGCAAGCCCGAAGCCCTGCATCAGTCGACGGGTAGAAAAATCCGGGTTGCCGGAAGTGAAGATCGAAAAGTCGAACGCGTCCGGGTGCTCGGCACCCTCGACCAGCGGCACCTTGCGCCTGGCCTGTCTGGCGATTGCCTCGGCCGGATCGATCCAGTCCACCGGCCAGGGCGCCAGCCGACGAAAGACATTGGCCATGAACGGATAGTGGGTACAGGCGAGCACGACGATATCGGTCTTGCGACTACCCTCCTTTTCGATGAAGCACTGGCCGATTTCGGCCAGTACTGCCTCGTCGGAAACCGGTTCGCCGCGGATATAGGCCTCGGCCATGCGCGCCAGGTTCTCCGAGCCGACAAGGCGCACATGGCATTTCTGCGCGAAGGATTCGATCAGGTCGCGGGTATAGGCGCGCTTCACCGTACCGGGCGTGGCCAGCACCGAGACCAGCCCGGAGCGCGTCCGCTCCGCCGCGGGCTTGATGGCCGGCACAGTGCCGACGAAGGTCATGTGGGGAAAGGCAGCGCGAAGATCGGCACCCACAAGCGTGAAGGCGGTGTTGCAGGCAATCACGCAGACTTCCGGATCATGGTCCCGCAGGAGCCGGGCAAAAAGCGTGATGATCCGGTCCTTGAGCGCCGCCTCCTCCCAACCGCCATAGGGAAAGCCGGCGTCGTCGGCAACATAGATGAAACCGCGTTCGGGCATCAGCACCCGCGCCTCGCGCAGCACGGTCAGCCCGCCGATCCCGGAATCGAAGACGAGGACGGGTTTCAACTCACTCCCTGCTGTCATCGCTGATGGCTTCCTCATCTGCGGTGGATCCGCGTGGGTTGGTGCGGGAATAGCGGTCGAAGCAATTGACGACGCCGCGCATCACGCTGATCTCCTGCGCGCTAAAGGCGCGGCGCGAGAATATGGCGCGCAGGTTGTCGATCATCTTGGGCTTCTTGCCTTCCGGACGGAAGTAGCCGCGCGCGTCAAGCGCATCCTCGATGTGGTGGAAGAAGCCGATCAGTTCCTCCTTGGTCGCCGGGCGCTGCTCGATCGGCTGGAACGGCGTTGCCCCGTGATCCTCCATACCGGATTTCATCCACTCGTAGGACATCAGCAGCACGGCCTGCGCAATGTTGAGCGATGCGAAAGCCGGATTGACCGGGAAGGTCACGATCTCGTCGGCGAGCGCCACTTCCTCGTTGGTGAGGCCCCATCTTTCGCGGCCAAACAGGATTCCGGTATTTTCGCCACCGGTAAACTTGGCCCGAAGAGTATCGGCCGCAACCACAGGCGAGCGTACCGGCTTGAAACCATAGCGCTCGCGCGCGGTCGTGGCGTAGACGAAGTTGAGGTCGGCAATCGCGTCCTCCAGCGTGTTGAACACGCGCACGCCGTCGATCACGTGATCGGCCTTGGAGGCAGCAGAGCGCGCCTTCTCGCTCGGCCAGCCGTCGCGCGGGTTGACGAGGCGGAGTTCGGAGAGCCCGAAATTCGCCATGGCACGCGCCACCATGCCGATATTCTCGCCGAGCTGCGGTTCGACCAGGATGATCGCCGGCCCTCCGGTTAAAAGTTCGCGCTCGCTGTTCGTCCCTGCCATGAAAATCCTGTCCCTTGTCGGCCATCGATGCGGAAAACCTCGCCGCAATAGACCTAGCCGACTTGTTCGGCAAGAGTCTTGCTCTACTGCGAATCAATGCTCCGATTGCGGATACAGCCGATCGAGCGTTGCCCCGATCATCTGGATCCCGAGCCTGGAGCCGCCGCGCGAAAGCGGTAACTCGCGACTGCCGGTCTTTCCTATGCCTCGCTCGACGGAGAAGCATGCGGCGCCTCTTGCGGCAACCCTTTCGAGCCGCGCGAGGTTCTCCTTGATCTTTTCGTCGACTTCCGAGTCCTCGACAACATCGGAAAAGGCCAGCCTCTGGGCGAATATCCGTGCCCAGTACGTGCACATGCGGAAGAGCGCAAGCGTCTGGCGAACCTGGCCGGGCCGCGTGACGAGCTGCCATGACACATCGAGCGGACGCGCGGCAACGACGAGATCGCGATATGCGTTGTCGAGCTTGATTGAAAGCGAGACAAGCTCCGGTCCGTGGACCTTTTTCTCTGCGGTCTCAAGCAGTTGTCGAAGGATAGCGAACCATTTTTCGAGGGCGCTGCGCACCATCGTATGGGTGCGCACCGGGAAAACGAGGTAAGCGACCGCCGAACCGACGGCAGCGCCGACCAAGGTTTCCTCGATCCGCAGTTCCACCACGGAGAGAGTGAGGTTTCCCGTGAGGGAATAGATCAGGCACAGCACGATAGTGACGAAGAAAGTCAGCACCGCGTAGGACACCTGCACGAAATAGAAGCCGAGGAAAGTGCAGGCAACCATTGCCCCGACGAGCGCCGCATTGTGACCTGCTAACACTATGCCCAATCCCATGCCGATCACGATGCCGACCAGCGTTCCCATGGTCCGTTGCACCGCCTTGACCGTCGCGTCGCCGCGCGAAGTCGTGTTGGTGAACACCAGAAAGGCGGTGATGACCGCCCAGAACCATCGTTCGCGCGACAGCATCAGGCCGAAGACCATGGCCACCCCCGAAGCCAGGGTGATCTGGATCGCAACCCGCAGGGCGGCCTTGTCGAGCGAAAGACCGGGAGCCAATCCTCGTGCAGGGGGCGGTCGGCGATCGTCATATCCTGCAAATGCCGTGGCCTTGGCTTGCGCCATGCTCTCTGTCAGCGCCTTTCGCGCATCGCGCAGCCAGAGCATAGCCTTTGCCGTCTCGGCCTGCGCGCCCTCACCCCGGGACACGACGGTTGCAGCCTCGCGCTCGATCGCCCCATCGTCGTGGCGCAGCATGGCGTTCACGAGAGCCGCGTTCGGCACGCTGCGCAGGCTCATGAGAATGGCGCTTTCGGCTGCCAGATGGAGATCGAACAGCCGAAGGACAAAATCCGATCCGGGGTTGCCTTCCCCAGGCAGGGCAATGCTCGACGAGATGGGCACGAGGGAATCCGCCATCAAAGCACTTGCCTTCAATCGCTCCTCGAGTCGGAACAGCTCCGCGCGGGAACGCTCGGACGCCTTGCCCTCTATTGCGAGGCGAGAAAGTCCAGCCAGTATGAGGTCCACATGGCCAAGCACGCTCTGCGTTGCCGCTATGAGGTCCCGGCGCCAGTTGTCGGGGACAAGCAGTACCCGCACGGCATGGCTTACAGCCGCCGCCACCAGGGCGCCCAGTGCGAGAAAAGGGATCTCCGCCACGGCCGGACGGAAGTAGATGCCGCTGAAATAGGACATGAAGGCGAACATGCCGACGGCAAACCAGCGCTGACCATAGACCCTGCCGTAGGACACAAGGAAAATCACCACGAGAAATACCGCATCGGACAGGGCGCGGTGCTGGTCCAATGCTGCGGCGATGCTGGTGACCGCGACGCTGGCGATCACCGCCAGCAGGCGCGTCTTCATCTGCTCCGATGGCAGGCTGTCCTTGACCGACAGGCCTCCCTGGATCGAAAGCAGGACGCACAGTGAATAGGCGGCGGCCGGCATCGGCATCAGCCAGCGGTGAATGGCCAGCATGACAAGGACCGAAAGCCCGATCGACAATGTCACCCGAATCGCAAGATGCAGGCGCGTGAAGGCGGGATCGTTCGCCAACAGCCAGTCGCGAAGCCGGGCGCCGTATCCCATGCAACACTCCTCGTGAATGCCTGCCCCGGCAGGACTCGGACCGCCGTCGACCGCGGTTTGGACCGAACGCAATTGTTCGCCGAACAAGGGTCGCGAGCGGCGCCGGCCGTATTAGACCAAATTGGGTGATAAAATGCGACCACATCCGAACGCGCGGCTTTGCCTTCCCGCAATCACGGTGTTATAGCGCACGGGATTTCGGTTCAACCCAATGGGACATCGGTCCCCTCGAGCATTGCGAGGCGTTTTCATGAAAAAGATCAAGGTTGCAAATCCGGTCGTCGATCTCGACGGCGACGAGATGACCCGCATCATCTGGCAGTTGATCAAGGACAAGCTGATCCTGCCCTATCTCGATCTGGACATCGAATACTACGACCTCTCCGTTGAAAACCGCGACGCCACCAACGACCAGGTGACCGTCGATGCGGCCCACGCCATCAAGAAGCACGGCGTCGGCATCAAGTGCGCCACAATCACCCCGGATGAAGGCCGCGTCGAAGAATTCGGCCTGAAACAGATGTGGAAGAGCCCGAACGGCACGATCCGCAACATTCTCGGCGGCGTGATCTTCCGCGAACCGATCATCTGCAAGAACGTTCCGCGCCTCGTTCCCGGCTGGACCAAGCCGATCGTTGTCGGCCGTCACGCCTTTGGCGACCAGTACAAGGCGACCGACTTCAAGTTCCCGGGCAAGGGCAAGCTGTCGATCAAGTTCGTCGGCGAAGACGGCCAGGTCATCGAGAAGGATGTCTTCGACGCCCCCGGCGCCGGCGTTGCCATGGCAATGTACAACCTCGACGAATCCATCCGCGAATTCGCCCGCGCATCGATGATGTACGGCCTGATGCGCAAGTGGCCGGTCTATCTGTCGACCAAGAACACCATCCTCAAGGCCTACGACGGCCGCTTCAAGGATATCTTCGAGGAAGTCTACCAGACCGAGTTCAAGGCGAAGTTCGACGAGATCGGCATCATCTACGAACACCGCCTGATCGACGACATGGTCGCCTCGGCTCTGAAGTGGTCCGGCGGCTACGTCTGGGCGTGCAAGAACTACGACGGCGACGTGCAGTCGGACACGGTTGCGCAGGGCTTCGGTTCGCTCGGCCTGATGACCTCGGTTCTCCTGTCGCCGGATGGCCGCACGGTCGAAGCCGAAGCGGCTCACGGCACGGTCACCCGCCACTACCGCCAGCACCAGAAGGGCCAGGAAACCTCGACGAACTCGATTGCTTCGATCTTCGCCTGGACCCGGGGCCTCGCACACCGCGCCAAGCTCGATGACAACGCGGAACTCGCGAAGTTCGCCTCGACGCTGGAGACCGTCTGCGTCGATACCGTCGAGTCCGGCTACATGACCAAGGACCTGGCGCTGCTGATCGGCCCCGACCAGCCGTGGCTGTCGACCACCGCCTTCCTCGACAAGATCGACGAGAACCTCAAGAAGGCCATGGCTGCCTGAGTTCTGGCAAGCGAATGCAACAACGAAACCCGGCCACGTGCCGGGTTTTTGTTTGAAGAACAGGATGCTGCCGGAAGCGAACGCACTATATGCGTCGAGACGCGATCCCCGTCACGCGTCGCACGGTAACCGGAATAGGAGTTGCCCATGCCCGAGGAAGAAGCCCGCATCACCCGCCTCGAAGAACAGCTTGCCCATCAGGCAAGAACGATCGAGGAACTGTCCGAGCAGTTGACACAGCAATGGAAGGTGGTCGAGCAGACGCGGGCAAAGCTCGATGCCCTGACCCAGCGCTTTCTCTCGCTCGAGGAGCAGTCGCTCGAAGCGCCTGCAATCACGCGCCCGCCGCACTACTGAGCGCGTCCGCCGGAACCGGCCAAGCCTGCCGTCGTTGATCGTGCAGGGCAGCGTGGGGGCTTCGTCGTCACAGGCAGACTTGCGCAGGCGCGGGATAGATGATAGTCAGAACAAATAGAGAACGCGCTGAGCGGAGGAAGCTATGGCCGAGGAGTTAGTGCTCTACACAAATCCGATGTCGCGCGGCCGCATCGCCACCTGGATGCTGGAAGAAGTCGGCGTTCCCTATCGCGCCGAATACCTGGCTTTCGGAGAGCCGATGAAATCGCCCGCCTATCTCAAGGTCAACCCCATGGGCAAGGTGCCGGCGATCCGCCACGGCGACGCGATCGTCACCGAATGCGCGGCAATCTGCGCCTACCTGGCGGATGCGTTTCCCACCGCAGGTCTCGCCCCGGCGCGCGACCGGCGCGGCGACTACTACCGCTGGCTGTTCTTTGCCGCCGGACCGCTGGAAATGTCCGTCACCAATCATAGCCTAGGCTTCGAAGCCCCGCCCGAACGCCTCGGCATGGTCGGCTGCGGCACATACGGCGACGTCATGGGCACGCTCGAAAAGGCTGTGTCCACAGGCCCCTATATCGCCGGCGAACGGTTCACGGCAGCCGATGTCTATGTCGGAGCGCATATCAGCTGGGGTTTGCAGTTCGGTTCGATCGAGAACCGCCCCGCCTTCGTCGACTACTGGAACCGGCTGAAGGACCGGCCGGCGCATCTGCGCGCCACCGAACTCGATGATGCTCAGATGGCGCGAATGCAGAACGGATAGGGCAGCTGCAACGCTACGCCTCGGGCGAGCGATGGCAGGTCCTGGCCGCCCGGGCGTCATGCTTGATGTTCGAAAGGACCCATGCGTGCCGATTGTCACCGGAAAATTCTGACGAAACCTTTGCAGCACGCGGCACTGGTTTTCGGCCGGGACGCCGGCTGTCGCCGATATAGGCCATGCCAGCGCCGGCGGCGCGCACGTTTTCTCCCGCAACGCAAAACCGGCGAGGCATCGCTCCTCGCCGGTGAATTCTTGCCATACGTCAGGTAACTTCCGTAACGTCAGCCCGCCAGCGCCTGGGCGACTGCCTCGACTGCTTCGGCCGCCTTGCTGCCGTCCGGGCCGCCGGCCTGCGCCATGTCGGGGCGACCACCGCCGCCCTTGCCGCCGAGCGAGGCGGATGCAATGCGCACCAGATCGACGGCGCTGAACCGGCCGACGAGGTCATCGGTCACCGCGACCACTGCGCTCGCCTTACCGTCGTCGGAGACGCCGATGAAGGTCACCACGCCGGAGCCGAGGCTGGCCTTGCCCTCGTCCGCCAGGCCCTTGAGGTCCTTTGGCTCTACGCCGGTCACGGTCTTGCCGAGGAAGCGGATGCCGCCGACCTCGCGCACCGCGTCGGTTGCCGCGCCGTTGCCGCTACCACCGAGCGCCAGCTTGCGCTTGGCGTCGGCCAGTTCACGCTCCAACTTCTTGCGCTCGTCCATCATCGCCTCGACACGTCCGAGCACGTCGGAGGGCTGGACCTTGAGCGTCGAGGCAAGCGCCTTCACGCGCTCGTCCTGTTCGGCGAGATAGGAACGTGCCGCGTCGCCGGTGACGGCCTCGATACGGCGCACGCCGGCCCCGACCGCGCTTTCGGAGAGCACGCGCACCAGCCCGATTTCCCCGGTCGCACCGACATGCGTGCCGCCGCAGAGTTCCAGCGAATAGGTCTTGCCGGCCTTCGGACCGCGCACCGCCCTGCCCATGGAGACCACGCGCACCTCGTCGCCGTATTTCTCGCCGAACAGCGCCATCGCGCCTTCGGCAATCGCATCGTCGACCGTCATCAGACGCGTCACCACCGGCGTGTTCTGGACGATCATCTCGTTCGCCATGTCTTCGACCACCTTTAGTTCCTCGGCCGACATCGGCTTCGGGTGCGAAACGTCAAAGCGCAGGCGCTCGGGCGCGACCAGCGAGCCCTTCTGCGCCACATGGGTGCCGAGCACCTCGCGCAACGCTTCATGCAGGAGGTGGGTGGCCGAATGGTTGGCGCGCAGGCGAGAGCGGCGGGCGTGATCGACGCTCAACGCCACGGCTTCGCCCGCCTTGATCGTCCCCTCGGTCACGATCGCCGAATGCACGAACAGACCGTCGCCCTTCTTCTGCGTGTCGGTGACTTCGAGCCTGGCGTGGTCGGTCGAGACGATACCGGTGTCGCCCATCTGGCCGCCGGACTCACCATAGAACGGCGTCTGGTTGACGACGATCTGGACACTGTCACCCTTCGTCGCGCTTTCGATGACCGTACCGTCGCGCACGATCGCCTCCACCACGCCTTCGGCCGTTTCCGTGTCGTATCCCAGGAATTCCGTCGCGCCGTGCTTTTCCTTCAGTTCGAACCAGACCGTTTCCGTCGCCTTGTCGCCGGAACCGGCCCAGTGCGAACGGGCCTCAGCCTTCTGCCGCTCCATCGCATCGGTGAAGCTCGACAGATCGACGCCGATGCCGCGGCCGCGCAGCGCATCCTGGGTCAGGTCGAGCGGGAATCCATAGGTGTCGTAGAGCTTGAAGGCGGTCTCGCCGTCGAGGATGTCGCCCTTGTCGAGGTCGGCGGTCGCATCCGACAGGAGCGACAGGCCGCGCTCGAGCGTCTTGCGGAAGCGGTTTTCCTCGAGCTTCAGGGTTTCCGAAATCAGCGATTCGGCGCGAACCAGCTCCGGATAGGCGCGTCCCATCTGCTGCACCAGCGTCGGCAGGAGCTTCCACATCAGCGGCTCGCGGGCGCCGAGAAGTTGCGCATGGCGCATGGCGCGGCGCATGATCCGGCGCAGCACGTAGCCGCGGCCTTCGTTCGACGGCAGCACGCCATCGGCAATCAGGAAGGCCGAGGAGCGCAGGTGATCGGCGATGACACGGTGGCTGGCGCGGTGGTCGCCGACGGCCAAGACCCCGGTCGCCTCTTCGGATGCCTCGATCAGCGCACGGAAGAGATCGATATCGTAGTTGTCGTGCTTGCCCTGTAGCAGCGCCGCAACGCGCTCCAGCCCCATGCCGGTGTCGATCGACGGACGCGGCAGGTCGATGCGCTCCTCCTTCGTCAACTGCTCGTACTGCATGAAGACGAGGTTCCAGATCTCGATGAAGCGGTCGCCATCCTCTTCCGGCGAGCCGGGCGGCCCGCCCCAGATCTGGTCGCCGTGGTCGTAGAAGATTTCCGAGCACGGGCCGCAAGGGCCGGTATCGCCCATGGCCCAGAAATTGTCGCTGGTCGGAATGCGGATGATGCGGCTATCGGGAAGGCCGGCGATCTTCTTCCACAGGTCGAATGCTTCATCATCGGTATGGTAGACGGTGACCAGCAGCCGGTCGCGGTTGATGCCGAATTCCCCGGTGATCAGGTTCCAGGCAAGCTCGATCGCCCGCTCCTTGAAATAGTCGCCGAAAGAGAAATTGCCGAGCATCTCGAAGAAGGTGTGGTGGCGCGCCGTATAGCCGACATTGTCGAGGTCGTTGTGCTTGCCGCCGGCCCGCACGCATTTCTGCGCCGTTGCCGCCGTCGAGTACGGACGCTGCTCAAGGCCGGTGAAGACGTTCTTGAACTGCACCATCCCGGCATTTGTGAACATCAGCGTCGGGTCGTTGCGCGGCAC
Organism: Ferirhizobium litorale; assembly: GCA_030028905.1. Classification (GTDB taxonomy): domain Bacteria; phylum Pseudomonadota; class Alphaproteobacteria; order Rhizobiales; family Rhizobiaceae; genus Ferirhizobium; species Ferirhizobium litorale. Next base: position 59,695 of record JALDYZ010000013.1, read on the forward strand.
AAGGGGGCTCGATGAGACAACCTCATGGCCGTTCTTCTTAAAATAGTCGAGGAAGGTCGACCGGATCTCATTCACGCCGCTCATGCTACGCCCTTCATTGCTGCCGGATGCTGCTCATACACCAAAAACCACAGGCTTTTATCGCCCGCTCCCCCCAGTGTCCATAGGACATACAGCGCCATGCGTCTTTTAGAACGCGCAAAGGTCGCTGTAACACTTGAGAATCACGCCGTAAAAAAACCGGCTGCGGTTCCTTGACGATTCCGCAGCCGGTTCGATTGTAGTCTTGCAAACGTCGAAGTGTCTCCGGATCAGCCGTCGGCTGCCGTGTCGCCGTCATCCGCTTCGGGCCCACCATTCTGCAGGAATCGGTCGGCGATCAGGCCGGCGTTCTGGCGCAGCGACAGTTCGATCTCGCGCGCCAGATCCGGATTTTCGCGCAGGAACGTCTTGGCGTTCTCACGGCCCTGGCCGAGGCGCTGGCTGTTGTAGGAGAACCATGCACCCGACTTCTCGACGATGCCGGCCTTGACGCCGAGATCGACGAGTTCGCCGGTCTTCGACACGCCCTCGCCATACATGATGTCGAATTCCACCTGCTTGAACGGCGGCGCCATCTTGTTCTTGACGACTTTGACGCGGGTCTGGTTGCCGACCACCTCCTCGCGCTCCTTGACCGAGCCGATGCGGCGGATGTCGAGGCGGACGGAGGCGTAGAACTTCAGCGCGTTGCCACCGGTAGTGGTTTCCGGCGAACCGAACATCACGCCGATCTTCATGCGGATCTGGTTGATGAAGATCACCATCGTATTGGACTTCGAGATCGAAGCTGTCAGCTTGCGCAGCGCCTGGCTCATCAGGCGCGCCTGAAGGCCCGGAAGGCTGTCGCCCATTTCACCCTCGATTTCGGCGCGCGGCGTCAGCGCGGCAACGGAGTCGACGACAAGGACATCGATTGCGCCGGAACGCACCAGCGTGTCGGTGATTTCCAGGGCCTGCTCGCCGGTGTCGGGCTGCGAGATCAGAAGGTTCTGCAGGTCGACGCCGAGCTTGCGGGCATAGACCGGGTCCAGCGCATGTTCGGCATCGACGAAAGCGCAGATACCGCCGCTTTTCTGGGCCTCGGCAATGGTCTGCAGCGCCAGCGTCGTCTTGCCCGAGCTTTCCGGTCCGTAGATTTCGATGATGCGCCCCTTTGGCAGCCCGCCGACACCGAGCGCGATATCCAGCCCGAGAGAGCCCGTCGAGACGGTCTCGATCTCGACCACGTTTTCATTCGACCCGAGCTTCATGATCGATCCCTTGCCGAACGAGCGTTCGATCTGGGAAAGTGCCGCTTCAAGTGCCTTGCTTTTGTCCACCGATTTGTCCTCTACAAGCCGCAAAGAATTTTGTGCCATTTGATCCACCTTTAGGTTATTGACGCTTGAGAGGCAATGAAGCTGCCGACATCTGTTTTGTACTTGATTTGTTCTCGCCTTGCAAGACCCCATCAAGCATATGAAACGAAACGAAAAAGGCGGACATGTTCTATTTTTGTTTTCGATTGTTGCGTCAACGACTTAGTTCGGGTGCCCGATGCGTCGTTGCCGGTTTGACCGAATGCTCGATTCGGTTGCCAGGCGTAGCGCCAAGGGGAAGCACATGACTGGCCGCATACTCGTTTTCGGCGGCGCCCATATCGATCGCCGCGGCCGCATCAGCGGCGAGACGGCGCCTGGCGCGAGCAATCCCGGCAGCTGGTTCGAAGAGCCCGGCGGCGGTGGCTTCAATGCCGCCCGCAACCTGGCGCGGCTCGGGCACCGGGTGCGGATGATCTCGCCGCGCGGCGGTGATTCCACCGGTGAGGCGGTCGCCGCAGCTGCAGCCGCAGCCGGCATCGATGATCGCCCCTTCGTCTTTCTCGACCGCAAGACGCCGAGTTATACGGCAATCCTCGAGCGTGACGGCAATCTGGTGATCGCGCTCGCCGACATGGAGCTTTACCGCCTGTTCACGCCGCGCCGGCTCGGCATCCGGGCCGTGCGCGAGGCAATCGACGATGCGGATCTCATCCTGTGCGACGGTAATCTGCCGGAAGAGACGATCGCCGCGCTTGCCGCCCTCGCCGACGATCTTGGCAAGCCGCTGGCGGCGATCGCGATTTCCCCGGCCAAGGTCGTGCGGTTCCGGGAGGTGCTGCCGCGCATCGACTATCTCTTCATGAACGAAGCCGAAGCCGCCGCGATCGCCGGCATCAGACCGGAAAACCCCGATCAGTGGCCGGCGATCCTGCGCGGTCTCGGTCTCAAGGGCGGCGCCATCACCCGCGGCGGTCGCGAGACCATCGCCTTTTCCGGCACGGTCGCGGCTAGCCTTGCGCCGCCTGCGATCGGCGAAATCGCCGACGTCACCGGCGCCGGGGATTCCTTTGCCGCTGGGGTATTGTCTGCCTTGATTGCCGGTCTGCCGCTCGATCAGGCGATGCGCCACGGCGCCGCCGCGGCGGCGATCACCCTGCAATCACCCTTTGCAACCGCGGAGGAACTGTCGCAGGATCTCCTCAATGAAAGGCTGCCCCTCGTGCCGGATGCCCGCATCCTGCGCTGACTCCAACTCACAGAAATGAAGTATCGGACCGTACAATGACCCATTCCCTCTCGCCCCTCCTGCCCATCGTCTATTCCGGCGAGGTCTCTGCCGCCAAGGCGCGCGGTGCGGCAATCGTCGCGCTGGAATCGACCATCATCACCCATGGCATGCCCTATCCGGGCAACATCGAGATGGCCCGCAGCGTCGAAGCCATCATCCGGGAGGAAGGCGCCGTCCCGGCCACGATCGCCGTCATCAACGGCACGCTCCACATCGGCCTGGAAGACAAGGAACTGGAGGCGCTCGCCCAGGCGAAGGACGTGTTGAAGGTCTCGCGCGCCGATCTGGCATTTGCGATCGCCGAGCGACGCACGGGTGCGACGACGGTTGCCGCGACCATGATTGCCGCGGCCGCGGCCGGCATCCGCGTGTTCGCCACCGGTGGCATCGGCGGCGTCCACCGCGGCGCCGAGGAGAGTTTCGATATTTCGGCCGATCTCGAGGAACTGGCCCGCACGCCGGTCATCGTCGTCTGCGCCGGCGCCAAGGCGATCCTCGACGTGCCGAAGACGCTGGAGGTCCTGGAAACCCGCGGCGTTCCGGTGGTCACCTTCGACAGCGCCGAGTTCCCGGCCTTCTGGTCGCGCTCGTCCGGTCTGCCAAGCCCGCTGACGCTCAACAGTCCGGCAGCCATCGCCAACTTCCAGTCGGTGCGCGAGCAGCTCGGCATCGATGGCGGCATGCTGATCGCCAACCCGGTGCCGGAAGCGGCAGAAATCCCGCGCGGGGAAATGGAGATCTACATCACCCGGGCGCTCGCCAATGCCGAGCGCGACGATATCCAGGGCAAGGCGGTGACGCCCTACCTGCTCGACACCATCTTCCATCTCACCGACGGCCGCAGCCTCAAGACCAACATCGCTCTGGTCGAAAACAATGCCCATCTCGCGGCCGAGATCGCCGTCGCGCTCTGCTGATCGCAAGAAGCCGGTCGCTCGTTTGCAAAGAGACTGGTCGTCGTGACGCCAACGGACCAGTCTCGTCGGGAAATTTCCTCAGCAAGGCTTTACGCCGCAAAAATGGTACTAATTCGCGCCGGTGCAATCTCTCGGTGGCAAAGATTTAAAGCCGGCGAGCCGGGATTCTAGGACGAGATCGCCGGGTTGCGCCTGGAGTGCCTCTTCGACAAGTTCGACGGCTGCCGTGAAGTCCCCGGCATAAGCGGCCAGGCATGCGGCCGTGTCGATCGTGGCGGGAACGCGATGGATCGACAACAGTTTCTTGGAGTACCCGATCGCTTCGGCCAACATTGCGGCTCGTTCGTCGAATTCGGCTGTCGCCACTGTCCAACAAAAATTGTTGTAGGCGCGCGGATGCCCGGGGAACTTCCTGATAGCCTCCCGATTGTCGGCCAGCGCCTTCAAAATATCACCGGACTGCAGGTGTTTTTCGGCCCTTAGAGACAAAAGATAGGACATCGTTTGTTCGCTGGTCATCGCCATCCCTTGAAAGCCGGGGCTGTCCGTTGGTGCTGAGCACTCGGCACGAGCATTCATGTCCCAGTCCAGAACTCGTCCTCCACCGACCTGCCATCGCACGAAGTTGTGCCCTTCTCCAGTCGGCAAGTTGATCTCGACGAGCGATGCCCTCGCACCAAGCGCCTCCGCCACGGTAAGCAGCACCAGCGAGCTGGTGTCGCAATCCGTGACGTATCGCGGTTTTTCTTCGGCTTCGCTGCGTGGGACAAGCATGTCACCCATCATTTCGGTGGGAACGTAAAGGGCGAAGCCCATCTCAGCCAGGACATCCCCGGTGACCTGACCGATCGCGCGCGCTCGTTCGCTGATCGACACGTCCGGCGCGGGCTGGATCCTGGCATCCAATCGAACGCGAACGGCGTCAATGATCTCATCCATAGTGCGGTAGGCCGAATCCGGCACGAAGCAAGCTTCGGACTCGATATCCAGCGCGGTGAACCCGATACCGCTGTTCCTCGGCGAGTAATTCCTTGAGGTGGGAGGCAAGCAAAGACGTACCTTCGTGCCATCGGCGCGAGCCGCCCACGGGCGTGCCGAAAGACTTCCGCATGGGATCAGGGGCGGCGAAGCGGCGCCTGACCCCGACTCGTCGGTCGCAATCGCAGTCCCAGGATTGGCGGCTGCGAACAGGAACAGTGCAAAGGTGCGAGCGATACCTGCCGTCATCGGTCCCCCAAAGCGCAAAGGCGAACTGAAGGAAGCTTGCGAGTTAATCGCAACACCACAATACAACTCCCGATCAGCATCGGCCATCGGTGATGAAAGAAACAATGCGTACTGATCATTCCGGATGCGCAAGCAGACTGCTTGCCTTGATCTTCATGCAGGAGCGCCTTTGGCCTCGTCTTCCAGAAGTCCGGATGAACCGCCTTCGCACGCCACTCCCTATTCCTTGCTGTCGAGCATCTCCCACACCGCTTCCGCCAGTTGCTTCAGCGAGAACGGCTTCGGCAGGAAGCCGAACTTGGCATCGGCTGGCAGATTGCGGGCAAAGGCATCTTCGGCATAGCCGGACACGAAAATGAACTTCAGGTCCGGATATTTCTTCCTCAGTTCCCTGAGCAGGGTCGGACCGTCCATCTCCGGCATGACCACGTCGGAGACGACGATATCCACCTGACCGTCGAGTTCGTCCATGATGTCGAGGGCCTCGACGCCGGAGCCGGCCTCGTGAACGGTATAGCCGCGCGTTTCCAGCATGCGCTTGCCGCCGCGCCGCACCGCTTCCTCGTCCTCGACCAGCAGCACCACCGCCGACTTGCCCGTCAGGTCGACCGGCTCGGACGACGATGCGGCTTTCGCTTTTTCGTGAGCCGCAGCCGCGGCCTTCGCTTCGCTAGCCTCTGCTCCCGTAACGGGTGCGGGTAGAGCTTCGATGACATGGCGCGGCAGGAAGATGCGGAAGGTCGTACCCCTGCCCACCTCGGACTCCGGATAGATATAGCCGCCCGACTGCTTGATGATGCCATAGACCATGGCGAGCCCGAGCCCCGTGCCTTTGCCGACTTCCTTGGTCGTGAAGAACGGCTCGAAGATCTTGTCCATGATCTCCTGCGGGATGCCGGTGCCGGTATCGGCGACCTCGATCAGCACCAGGTCCTCCTGCGGCAGGTCGCCATAGCCGTATGAGGCGACCTTTTCGGCTGGAAGGTTGCGGGTTCTGAGGGTGATCGTGCCGCCCTGGGGCATGGCGTCGCGCGCGTTGACGCACAGGTTGATCAGTACCTGCTCGAACTGCGAGAGGTCGGTCTTGACCGGCCACAGGTCGCGCCCATAGTCGACGTCGAGCTTGACGTTGGTGCCCGAAATCAGCCGGTCGACCAGCATCCTCAGGTCGCCGACGACATCGGTGAGGTTGAGCACGGCCGGCCGCATGGTCTGCTTGCGCGAGAATGCCAGCAACTGGCGCACCAGCACCGCCGCCCGGTTGGCGTTGCGCTTGATCTCCATCAGGTCGGCAAAGCTCGCATCGGAGGGCCGCGCCTGCAGCAGCAGATGGTCGGAAGACAGCAGGATCGCCGTCAGCACGTTGTTGAAATCGTGGGCGATGCCGCCGGCCAGCGTCCCGACGGCATTCATCTTCTGCGTCTGGGCCATCTGGGTTTCCAGCGCCTTCTGCTCGGTCACCTCGACGGCATAGACGATCGCCGCTTCCTCGGGGCTGTCGTCGGCCTGGTCGATCACGGCATTCACGTAGTAGCGGAAGTGACGCGCCTCGTCTTTCGGGTGACGGGAATCGATCGGCGCGATATCCACCTGGCGGTCCTTTGCCGCCGCAAGCGCGGCGGTCAGAGTCTCGCGATCGTTCTCGTGCACGACTCCCCGCAGCAGCGCGCCGCGTTCGACGTCATCGCGCGAGACGATACCGGAAAACAACTTCAGGAACGGAGCATTCGTCCTGAGAATCCGTCCATCGCCATCGACCGATGCGATCGCCATGGGCGTGTTGTTGAAGAAACGGTTGAAGCGCATGGCCGCTGCCGATGCCGACTGCCCGCCTTCGGGCTCGTTCTGCCTGTCGATGACGATCGTGCGGCTTTCGCCCGGCGCACCGTCGCGCATGGAACTGACCTGGTGGACAAGACGAACCGGCAGGATCTGGCCGTTTGCGCGACGAAAGTCGAGGTCGAGCGTCTCGGTCTTCTTCTGGCCGGGATCGGCTTGCACCGATTGAACCTGCGCCAGGCCCTCGCCTGCCATGATGTCGCGAATGGCGAGCGATCCCGGCACGAACTTGGTCAGGTCGATGCCGAGCCACTCGGCAAGGGTCGCATTGATATAGAAGATCTCGCCCTTCTTGCCGGCAGAGAAGAAGCCTGCCGGCGCGTGGTCGAGATAGTCGATGGCGTTCTGCAGTTCCTTGAAGAAGCGCTCCTGGTCGTCGCGCTCGGAAGTGATGTCGGTGATCTGCCAGACATGCAGCTTGCGGCTGCTGCCTTCCTCTTCCGGTACGAGCCGCGCCTTCAGGCGGTACCAGTGGGCACCGGAGCCCGTCGTCCCAGTAGAGCCGAGCGGTTTCAGCAGGCGAAACTCCTCGTGGCTGTCCTTGCCTTCACGCAGGCTGTTCATCAGCCGGTAGAGCGCTTCGTTGGATTCGCGATTGCGCGAGAGCAGCGTCTCGAGGGTCTGCACGTCGACCTCTTTCGCCGCACCCGTCAGGCGGCCATAGGCGGCATTCGCGTAGACGATGCGCGACTTCTCGTCGGTGATCAGCGTGCCGTCGGGGTGGCTGTCGAGAAGACTGCGGGCAAGCGAGTCCGACTGCGACTGCGGCATCACCTCGATGAAGCCGATCAGCGCCGATACCAGGAAGAAAATGCCGACCATGGCGAGGATGCCGAGCGCGCCCAGCACCATCTCGTTGTCGAGCGAGTTCTTGAAGACCACGAACGCGATCGCCGCGGCGACCAGCACCAGGGCCAGCAGGATGATGCGGACGACCACCCCGGTCCGCATTCCCCGGTCCACCAACGGCGCGTTGTTGTCGTCGCCCTGCCGCATTCTCGTCATCGACCCCTCGCCTTTCGCAAGCCCGTTCGGCAAGTGGTCCGGAACAGCGCTTCAAGAATCATGTTTACCAATTTGCCGCATAGGCAAAAAGCGCTACAATTCATTAAAACCGCTCTAAATTCACAGAGAATGGCGAATTGCGGCGAGTGGTGCGCGCACGCCCCACGGGGCTTCGCGCCCTGGCGGTTGAAGATGCGTCACGCGGATTCGATTGACGGGCAAGAAGCCCAGCGGAATTCTCGGCATGATGCCTCGGATACCAGTTCCGCGTGCGACTGCCGGCAGGCGACAATTGCGGAAACGCGCCATCAATTTGCTGCTATCTTTCTGGAATGATGTGCTGTTCTCGTCGGAATGGATTTCACTCTCCCGGATAATGCGCTAAGCGCCAACATGACCGCCCAAGTTGCATGGACCTGAAGGAGTTGCGAAATGCTCGAAGACCTTATCGGAAACTACGGCACGCGCTTCCTGATCGCAGCCCTTGGCGTTGGCCTTGCCCTCGTCTGTTTCGCATTCGTGATGATGTACATCCGCAGGCGCGCGCCTTCGCCCTTTGTTCGCGGCGGCAAGAATCGCCAGCCGCGCCTGCAGGTTCTCGATGCGGCGGCGGTCGATGCCCGCAGACGACTGGTGCTGGTGCGCCGCGACGATGTCGAACACCTCATCATGATCGGCGGACCAACGGACATCGTCATCGAGAGCGGTATCGGCGAACTGCAGGAGGCGACGCCCATCCAGCCGCAGTTCACCTCCTACGCGCCGGAACCACCCCTCGAACCGAACCTTGAATCGCGCCCGGAAATCCGTCCGGCCGTCGCACGTGTCGCCGCCGAAAGGCAAGTCCGAGCTCCGGAGTCCCCCCGGGCCGCTCCTCCGGAACCCGCAGCGGAACGCCGCACCTATGTGGAACCGGGCGCCATGCCCGAGCCGATTGCGCGGCCACACCCGGCGCCGGCTCCTGCCCAACCAGTTCCTGCTCAAGCGGTCACGTCCGCCCCCGCCCGCCATGCGGCGAGCGCGCCCGAGCAGGTCGCGGCCCCGCCGACCATGCCGATTCAAGTCTCTCCGCCGCGTGTAGCAGTTGCGGCGCCGGCAACCGAGGACGCAGCGGAGGCACTCGAGGCCGCGCGCCAGCGGGTTCTTCCGCAGCAGGTCGCCCGACCGGTCACGCCCGCCGCTGCTCCCGTGCCACCCAGGAAGGAACTCGGCAGCGAGTTCGACCGCATTCTGGAAGCCGAAATGGCAAGCAACCTTTCCGCCGAGCGGATCACGACGTCTGGCGAAACGGCCGGCCAGCCGAACCCGAAGGCGCCGCCGCGCCAGCCCGGCCAACCCGTAATCACCGGCGGCGGACCGAGCGAGGATCCGGTGCAGAAGGAAATGGCCCGCATTTTCGGAGAGATGTCGGTCACCCGCGAAAAGTGAAGCCGTGCCCGGGCCTAGCCACGGGCGCAGCAAGGGCGACCGAGCGTCTGCAGACGCGCACCCGGGGTGCCGTCTGCGGCATCAGCCATGCGAGTTCCCGGCAGCCGGAAAAGCAAAAGGGCACGCAGCCCCTCCAGCCTGCGTGCCCCTAGTCTACTTGCTTGCGATGCCGGCCCTCATTCGTCGCGATAAACCTTTTCGCGGCGTTCGTGGCGTTCCTGCGCTTCGATCGAAAGCGTCGCGATCGGCCGGGCGTCCAGGCGCTTCAGTCCGATCGGTTCACCCGTCTCTTCGCAGTACCCATAGGTGCCATCCTCGATACGTTGCAACGCTGCATCGATCTTGGAGATCAACTTGCGCTGCCGATCCCGTGCACGAAGCTCGATCGCGCGGTCGGTCTCTGAGGACGCCCTGTCGGCAAGGTCGGGATGGTTTGCACTCTCTTCAGCCAGATGGTCCAGGGTCTCCCGCGCTTCCCTCAGTATATCGTTTCTCCAGGCAACAAGCTTTGCCCGGAAATAGGCCCTCTGGTTGGCATTCATGAACTCTTCGTCTTCCGAGAGCACATAATGGCTAAGATCGATCTTCTCACTCAACGCGATTCTCCTGAAGAACATCTCAATGCCGGGTGTATATCCCAACGCGTATATAACATTCAAGTCCGCAGAACCCGTTGAAAACAATTTTAAAATTGTCACAAAAATCGGCTAAATGGCTATTTTTTAATCTTTATTTCCGCAAACACTAAGAAGCACTGCAGCAACCCAAAGCTGAAAAGAGCACGCAGGCGGCCTCTTCGATCGTCTGAGTTGACGGGCCGTACCCTCAGGCGCTACTTCACCAGAAGAACCCAAGAGGGCGGTGCAAAGTTCCAGATGACCAAAATTTCCCCACCCCCATTCCGGATCTATCTCCTGCGCCATGCCGAAGCGGGCTGGCCGGCTCCGGGACAGCGCGATTTCGACAGGCCGCTCAACGACCAAGGCTACGCCGAGGCGGAGACGGTTGCCGATATCGCAGCCGACCTGGGCTACAAGCCGGAGCTTGTGCTTTGTTCGACGGCGGTGCGCTGCCGTGAGACGGCCGATGCCTTCAAGCGCGTTGCCAGCGTCGATACCGAGTTCCGCTATGTGGATCAGCTCTACAACGCCAATGCCGACACCTACCTCGAAATCCTGTCGGCACAGACGGCAAGCCGCAGCGTCATGATCGTGGGTCACAATCCGACGATGGAGGAAGTACTGGTGCGCCTCGCCGGGCATGACGCGACCCGCGAAGCCGTGCCGCGCGGCTTCCCCACGGCGGGCCTGGCCGTGCTCGACTGGCCACAGCACCAGACGACCGGCACGACGGTCGAATGGATCGTGCAGGACATGCTGGTGATCGACGAGGCCGTGCGCCCGCGGCAGGGATAGAGCCGCCGGCGCCTTCCAACGGCCTTCGCCGGCCCCTATATTGAGCCGGACGCCAATTCGGGAAACCCATCTTGCCGCCTTCCTTGACATCCCTCGCCGACGACGCCCTGATCGCACTCGACAATCTCGGCGATCGTGCCGCCAGCCTCGTCAATCCGGCCATCCGCCTCGGCGTCACGGGCCTGTCGCGCTCCGGCAAGACGGTGTTCATTTCCTCCCTTGTCCACAACCTGCTGCATGGCGGACGGTTGCCGTTGTTCGAGCCGATGCAATCCGGCCGCATCGCCAAGGTTCGGCTCGAGGAACAGCCCGACGATGCGGTGCCCCGCTTCCAGTACGAGGATCACATACGCTCTTTGGTCAGCGACCGGTTGTGGCCGGATTCGACCCGCGCCATATCCGAATTGCGCATCACGCTGCAGTACCAGAGCGCCAGTGGTTGGAACCGGATGTTCTCCGCCGGGCGTCTGTCGATCGACATCGTCGACTATCCGGGCGAATGGCTGCTCGACCTGCCTCTTCTCGCCCAGGACTACCGCAGCTTCAGCGAGGCGACGGTGGCGCTTGCGTCGAGCGGCATCCGAGCAGAGCTGTCGCGGGACTGGCTGGCGCTGTCGTCGCTGGTCGACACGGATGCGCCCGCCGACGAGATGCAGGCCCGCAGGCTCGCTACGGCCTTCGCCGACTACCTGAAGGCCTGCAAGGCCGACGAGCGCTCGCTCTCGACCCTGCCGCCCGGCCGCTTCCTGATGCCCGGCGACCTCGATGGTTCACCGGCGCTGACATTTGCGCCGCTGCCGAACCTGCCCGTCACCAAGGCGCCAAAGGGGTCGCTTCGCGCCATGATGGAGCGGCGCTACGAGGCCTACAAGTCCGTCGTGGTCAAGCCGTTCTTCCGCGAGCACTTTGCACGCCTCGATCGGCAGATCGTGCTGGTGGACGCCCTGCAGGCGATCAACCGCGGCCCGGAAGCCGTGACGGACCTGGAGCGTGCGCTATCCGACGTGCTCGCCTGCTTTCGCCCCGGCCAGAACAGCATCCTGTCCTCGATCCTCGGACGCCGCATCGACCGCGTGCTGGTCGCCGCCACCAAGGCCGACCATCTGCACCACGAAAGCCACGACCGCCTCGAGGCATTAACGCGGCGGCTGGTGGATCGCGCCATCGAGCGCATCGGCATGGCCGGCGCCGGCATAGACGTCATGGCACTGGCCTCGGTGCGCGCCACCCGCGAGGCCACTGTCCGCCGAGACGGCTACACCCTTCCCGTCATCGTGGGCACGCCGATGGCGGGCGAGACGATCAATGGCGAGCGTTTCGACGGAAACCGGAAAACCGCCATTTTTCCCGGAGATTTACCGGAAGATCCGGAAGTGATCTTTCAATCTCTCGACCGGCCCGCGAAGGAACACCCGCTGCCGGATGTGAACGTGGTACGCTTCCGTCCCCCCGAGCTCGATGAGACCGGCGGCGGCATTACCCTGTCCGTTCCGCATATACGCCTCGATCGGGCCATGCAGTTCCTGTTCGGAGACCGCCTCGCATGACCACGTCCGGCCCCACCGACGACAGCAAGCGCCCGCGGCGTCCGGCAGCCTTCGCGATCGACGACGGCCCGGGCCCGAAAGCGCCCTCACCGCCCGCGCCAGCCGCGGCCGGCAAGCCACGCCAGCCGCAGAGTTTCGAGGATAGCGCGGTGGTGCTGACCCCGGAGACAGAAGATCCGTTCCTGACCCCCGGAGATGCGACGCTGGCCGACGTACCCGTCGCCAGTCCGCGCCCGAGGCGTTTCTCCTTCGCCGGACTTGCAGCCGGGGCGTTCGGCGTCCTGCTGTCGCTCGCTCTTGGTCTTTGGACCGACCGGCTGATCCGCGACCTGTTCAACCGCGCCGACTGGCTCGGCTACCTGGCGATCGCAGCCGCTGCCATCGGCCTTCTGGCGCTGGCCGCCGCCGTTCTGCGCGAATTGGTGGGCATGGCCCGTCTCCACGCCGTGCAGGCACTGAAGGAAGAAGCCGAGAAGGCCGCGGCCGAGACCAAGCCAGCCGCCGCCCGCGCCGTCGTCGCCAAACTCACCGCCCTGCTCGCCTCGAAAGCGGAAACCGCCCGGGGACGCGCAACCCTTGCGGCAACGGAAGGCGAGATCATCGACGGGTCGCATTTGCTGGCGCTCGCAGAGCGCGAGATGCTTGCTCCCCTCGACAGGCAGGCCCGCGCCCTCATCCTTGGTGCGGCCAAGCGGGTATCGGTCATTACTGCGGTCAGTCCGCGTGCGATCGTGGATCTCGCCTATGTCATTTATGAGTCCGCCCGACTGGTGCGCAGTATGGCCGATCTTTATGGTGGCCGACCCGGCACTCTCGGCATGGTCCGCCTGATGCGCGACGTCGTCGCCCATCTCGCGGTAACAGGCTCGATCGCCATCGGCGACGGGATCGTCCAGCAGGTTCTCGGACACGGCCTGGCCTCGAAGCTGTCCGCCAGGCTTGGCGAGGGCGTTATCAACGGCCTGATGACGGCGCGAATCGGCATCGCCGCCATGGATCTTTGCCGCCCTCTGCCCTTCAAGGCGACGAAACGGCCGGGAATCGGCGACTTCATGGGCGACCTGACGCCGAAATTCACCGGCGGCGATGCCGGCCGTTGATTCCTAGGAAGGGCGCTGCGCGCATATCGCGGCAGCGACCCGTGCGCCGGCATGCAGTCGATGTTGCCGAATAGCTCAAGGGATTGCCTTTGCGACACGGCTCCGCTACTGGGCTTGGGTCGTCGTTTCCCTCCGGTTCGTCGTCTACGGAAACCAAGCATTAACCATTGTCGGGCAAAACTGTTTACCAGATTTTGGACATCGCCCCCCAAGGAAAACTCATGAATACGCGCCAGTTTTCGATCGGCTGCGGCCTGGTCGTCGCATCGCTTGCTGTCACCGTCGGTTTCGCCGCGGATGCTACTGCGTCGTCGCGGGACAAAGCTTTCTTCGAAACCGTTTCGGGCAATTGGAAAGGCCCGGGCGAGATCGTCGCCGGCAAATACAAGGGCACCAAGTTCACCTGCAACCTCTTCGGCGAACCGGCGAGCGGCAAATCGGCCGGCATCAAGCTCGACGGCACCTGCCGGGTCGGCGTCTTCAGCCAGCCGATGTCCGCCGTGATCTCCCAGGTCGGCAACTCCTACAAGGGCAAGTTCCTTGATGGCGCCGATGGCAAGGGGCTCGACATCGTCTCCGGCACGGTAAACGGCGACAAGGTCGTCGTCGGCATCAACCGCCAGAAGCTGAACGGCGCGATGATCGCCCGCATCGACGGCGACAATGCCATGAACGTCACGATTTCCGTCAAGGTCGAGGACCGAATGGTCCCGGTGATCGGCCTGACGCTCAATCGCGACCTCGACGCGATCGCTGTCGGCTCGATCAAACAGTAGCTTCGATGGCAGCGCCGGACACCGCCGCGTGCCCGCTCATTCGTGACGCTATACATTCCATCCCAGCACATCGCCCCTTGGGCGACCGCCGTCGGATTTGCCCCCGCGCCTGCCCCCACGTATGATCGTCCTGCGTCGAGCGGGAGGCGTCAATGGATCGATCCTTGTTCCTTTCCAGGCTCATCGGACCGACATTCCTGGCAATCGCGCTGGGCATGCTGGTCAATCTCGGCATGTACGAAAGCATGATCGCGGAGGCGCTCAGGCCCGGCATCCTGTTTTATCTGGGCGGGCTTCTGTCGCTGCTCGGCGGTCTCGCAATCACCAACCTGCACAACAAGTGGCAGATGAACTGGCGGGTCATCATCACCGTCCTGGGATGGCTGATGGTACTGGGCGGCGTTGCCCGCATCGTTGCTCCGCAGTTCGCCATTGCGATCGGGTCCACCATCTATGGCGACCGCGCATCCACGGTCATGATCGCACTGCTTGTCGGGGCGCTGGGCGCGCTACTGACCTTCAAGGGCTACGGACGGCCGATCCGGTAAGGTACGTCCCGTCGACGCCTCAAGCCCGACGCCACCACTCGGGGTCTTCGTCGGCAACGGCGATCCCCGTCGTATCCGCCGATGTCAGCCAGCCGCCTACCGTGCGGCCCGATATCACCAGATCCGGGGCGAAATCCGCAAGCGGCATCAGCACGAAGCCGCGGGTTGTCATCCGGGGATGCGGCACGTGCAGTTTCTCGGTCGCCAGTTCGAAGTCGCCGTAGGTCAACACGTCGATGTCGATCGTGCGCGGGCCCCAGCGTTCGATGCGCTCGCGCTTCATTTCCCGCTCGATCCCGAGGCAGACGTCGAGCAAGTCGTCGGGTGAAAGGCTTGTCTCGACCCCGGCGCAGGCATTGTAGAAGTCGGCCTGGTCGGTCTTGCCCCAGGGCGGAGTGCGGTAGAGCCGCGACACCGCCACGACCCGGCAGTCGGCGCGATTGTCGAGCGCCCTCAGCGCCACGCCCATTGCGTGCACGGGATCGCCGATATTGCCGCCGAGCCCGAGTGTCGCGAAGCGGAATGCGGGGTCAGGCGAAGTGTTCAACGGTCACCTGCACGTAGTCGAGGACGCCGGGAACCGGGGCGCTTGGCTTCCTGACCGTGATCTTGGCCCTGCGGATCTGCGAGAACCGCTCGCACAGTGCCTTGGCAACCTCGAGCGCCAGGGCCTCGATCAGGAAGCGCCGGTTGCCGGTGACGATCTTCTCGATGACCACGAAGGCAACGCCGTAGTCCACGGTCGAAGCGATGGAATCGTTTTCCAGCGCCTCGCCCGGTTCCACATCCAGTTCTGCATCGACGAAGAAGCGCTGCCCCAGCACCTCTTCTTCGTCCATGACGCCGTGCCGCGCGAAGAAGGCGCAGTTCTTCAGGTTGATGGTGTATCTGGTGCTCATGGGCGCTGTCCTGGTTCTCTGCGCTGCCGGGACTTCAGCATAGCATCGGTCATGGCCAGCACATCGCGATTGAATGCGACATTATGGACGCGGAATATGACGGCGCCTGCCAGCCGCAGAATCACCGACGTCGCCGCCGTTCCCGCGTCGCGTTCAGCCGGCTCTCGCCCGGTCACCGCGCCGACGAAACGCTTGCGCGACGTGCCGACGAGGAACGGATGACCGAGAACCTCGAGTTCGGCAAAGCGCGCGATCAGTTCGAGGTTCTCGTCGGTTTCCTTGGCAAAGCCGAATCCCGGATCGAGCACGATCGCTTCGTGCCGGACGCCGGCGGCCTCGGCGATGCCGAGCGAACGCCGGAGGAAGTGCAACTGGTCTTCGATCGGATCGGCGAGCTTTACCCGGTCGCGACCGGTATGCATGAGGCAGAGCCCGGCTCCGGTTTCGGCTGCCACCCGCGCGATTTCCGGTTCCTTCTGGGCGCCGAACACGTCGTTGACGATATGGGCGCCTGCTTCCACCGCCAGGCGCGCCGTCTCGGCCCTGTAGGTGTCGACGGAGATCAGTGCATCGGTTTCCTTCGCGAGCCTCGCGATCACCGGCAGGACGCGATCCTGCTCCTCGGCGGCACTGACCGGGCCGGCGCCCGGTCGCGTCGATTCACCGCCGATATCGAGGATGTCGGCTCTCTCCGCCACACAGTCCAGCGCGTGCTTCACGGCAGTTTCGATCGTGTCGTATTGGCCGCCGTCGGAAAAGGAATCCGGAGTAACATTGACCACCGCCATGATCCGCGCATCCGTGCCAAGCACGAGCTCGCGTCCATGCGCGACCTTCCAGTTCCACTTTCCTTCGCCTGCCACCTAAATTCCGCCCAGTTCGAAATGAAAAAAGCCGCACCCGATTATTGCGCCCGGGGTGGCTATGCCGCAAGCTAGCGTGAAGTGCAACCTGGCAGGAAACATGAATGGCGTTCGCGCGTAAAACCCTCCTCGTTCTGGCAGCGACAATCGTCGTAGGAGGGGCGTCGGGCCAGGCTTTTGCCGAAACCGTCATCCGCAAATCGACCTCCTATTTCCAGGTCAGGGGCAAGACCGCCGAGCAACTGGACAAGGAGCTGTCCTATCGCGGTCCAATGACCAAGAGCACGGGCTCGCGCCATCCCGGCGCCACCCGGATCAAGTTCGGCGGCTCGGTGACATATGCCCAGCAGGGGGGCCGCTGCAGGATCGATAGCGCCAAGATCACCTTGTCGACGCAAATCATCCTTCCGGAGTGGAAGGGTCGCAAAGGTGCGAGCAAGGATCTGCAGTTGGTCTGGGATACGCTCGCGCGCGACATCAAGCGCCACGAGGAGCGCCATGCGGAAATCGCCCGCAACTACGCAAGAAGCATGGAAAAGGCGATTCTCAAGCTTCCGCCGCAGCGAACCTGCGCGGCTATGAAGGCCAAGGTGGCCAAGGTCTCGCGCGACGAAATCGATCGCCACGATCGCGATCAGATGCGCTTCGACCGAATCGAGGCCGCCAATTTCGACAGCCGGATGATTCGCCTCTTGCGCTACCGCCTCAAGGCCAAATCCGAGTAATTCGCGGGCGAATACGCGCCATTTTTCCACAAAATATTGTCATTGGAGCGCGAAGCTTGCGTAAAGCTTGCCTTACCTTGTGAATAACCGGTGATTTCTTATCGTATCTCTTGCTAAAAAACTAAAATACAATTGTCATAAATGCAGGCAAAGCAGTTCGTCGCAAGCAACGTGTAGTCGCATTGGCAGTTCTCCTGGCGCGTCCAGAAGCCACAGGTGCTTCCTCCCTCCCCTGTTGGTGATGCGCCCCCCTTGCCTCGCTCATTTCTTCAGATGAGCGAGGCATTTTTTTGGAGGCCGCAACCGGCAGGGTTGCGCGAACATGCAGCGTCAAATCTCGGGCATGGATCGCGCAGGCAATGCGCGGTTGGCTATCAGGCCTGGCGCTCGGGGACGTGGACGACGAGACCCTCAAGCGTGCCCGTGACCTTGATCTGACAGGATAGCCGGGACGTCGGACGCACATCATAGGCGAAATCGAGCATGTCCTCTTCCATCGGCTGCGGAGGACCGACCGTGTCCGTCCAGGCTTCGTCGACATAGACATGACAGGTCGCACAGGCGCAAGCTCCGCCGCATTCCGCCTCAATCCCGGGGACGGAATTGCGCACCGCGTTTTCCATCACAGTGGATCCGTTCTCCGCATCAAGCTCGAAGCGGGTGCCGTCAAAGGCGACGATAGTCAATTTTGTCATGGGATCGAATTCCGGAAAGCGTGAACGAAAAAGCCGGCCCGTTCTTCCAACAAATCGGCAGTGCAGTCAACACGAGAGCCCGCGGGGCGGGCCTTTTGTCGCTCGCCCCGGCGCTTGTGTCGCAGGGGCCGCGAGGCGGCACCCGCGCTGGAGCGGATCGCTCTCCAGTCTTCACCGGCAAAGCTTGAGGATGAAGTTTTCGGCAACCGTGACGGCTGCATGAAGGCGCGCCATGCGCGCGGCGTCGCCGGGCATGGCCTCCAGTTGTTCGGCTGCATCTGATACATCAAGCGCGCCGACAGCCCCTGCTGCCCCCTTCAGCCTGTGCGCTGTCGCGACGATCGTCGCCCGGTCGCCGCTCGCCATTTCCAGAACGCAGCAGCGTGCCTGCCGGGCAAACAGCTGAAGAACCTCAGTTTCGAGGGCGGGATCGCCCATTGTCTGCTTTTGAAGGAGATCGAGATCGATGGGACGCTTCGCGCCCTGGGGGCCACCTGTGCCATTTTCGGGCGCGTCGAACACGATACCGAGCGCTGCCATGCCTGTATTCCTTTGAAAGTTGCCATTTGCGCGAGGATGATCCTCGCTCGCGACGGTCGCTTTCTGCTTAAATGCGGGCATAAACGGGGCAGAAACTTGGATCATGGTTAATTTTCGCTAAATCGCCCAACTCTATCGGCTTTTCGGGCTTCCAAAAGTTTCAAAAGTGTTAACAACCCATTGATGCTCCAAGCCACAAAACGGTGGCTCGATTGTATCGAAAGCCGGGATGTGTCACTAAGGGACTGCTAAATTGGGACAAGGGTGCATGCCATTGCCCAAAGCGTGGATAGTGGTAATGTTTTGGTACCGTCCGTGTGCGAAAGCAGCTATCGAGCTTTGAAAAGCAATGGAAATTCCGAAACGGTGCGGTGCCGTGACGGGGTCCCGGTAAGGCAGCTTGGCAGCGGCTGCTTCGAGGCCGCTGGTCGCGAAGCGGGCTGGTCCGTGTGAATAGTAACGAGGCGTAACCGAATGGCGAACAACAAAATCAGCGAGTCGATCGACGACAAGGCCTTCAAGGCCCTGGAGGATGCGCTGCAGATCGATTTCAGCGACGACAAGCCGGCCACCGGTACCCAGCAATCGTCAGAGCCTGGCGAAGCCAGAGCCCCCGACACGCGCAGCAAGGCGCGCGCTGCGCAGCCCGCCTCCAGGCAGGAGGCACGCAAGACGCTGCGCCAGGCCGAAAACGCTCGATCGCTTGCGCCCGAACCGACACCGAAATCACCTCCCCTTGCCCCGGCAAACGACAGCGGGCGGCGAAATCCCGCGGCAATCCTGAAATCGCTCGAAACCGGATCGATGAACACGGCGCTGCGCAATGCGGCGCTGGTTTCCGTTCTGTGGGTGGTCGGCGGGCTCGGCTTTGCCCAGCTCGTCTTCGGTTCGCAGTTCTGGGAAGCCTCTTCGCTCGCCTCCTTCTTCGCCCTGCCGGGCGCCATCGCTCTGGCCATGGGCATCGTGCTGCCCGTGCTGTTGTTCTTCGCCTTTGCGATCATGCTCGCCCGCGCCCAGGACATGCGCAACGCTGCCCGCTCCATGGCAGAGGTGGCCTTGCGCCTCGCCGAGCCGGAAACAGCGGCGTCGGAGCGCATCATGACTGTCGGACAAGCGGTCCGCCGCGAAGTTTCGGCGATGAACGAAGGCATCGAGCGCACCATCGCACGCGCCTCGGAGCTCGAGACGCTGGTCCATTCGGAAGTAAACGCGCTCGAACGCAGCTACGCCGACAATGAAATGCGGGTTCGCGGCCTTGTCCAGGACTTGGGCTCGGAACGCGATGCGATCGT
Organism: Ferirhizobium litorale; assembly: GCA_030028905.1. Classification (GTDB taxonomy): domain Bacteria; phylum Pseudomonadota; class Alphaproteobacteria; order Rhizobiales; family Rhizobiaceae; genus Ferirhizobium; species Ferirhizobium litorale. The sequence goes on from JALDYZ010000013.1 coordinate 79,142, forward strand.
CAATCATGCCGAGCGCATCCGCTCGTCGATCGTCGGTGCCCATGAGCAACTGAAGGAAGAACTGTCGCTCGCAACCGAGGAAATCGCCGTTCGCCTCGCCACTTCCGGCGAGGCTTTTGCTTCGCTGATCGATACCCGCGCCGCGACGATCATGGAAAAGTCCGATGCCGCCTCGCAGGCCATCGGCTCGGTGCTGACGTCCAAGACCGAGACGCTGTTGCAGACGCTGACGTCTTCCGGATTCGCCCTTGCCAACGAATTCGACACCCGCCTCGATACGCTGACGTCGACGCTCACCGAGCACGGCAACGAACTGCTGTCCCGTTTCGAGACGCGCGCCTCGACGCTCGATGCCAACACCGAGAAGCTGAACGCCGCCCTCAACGAACGCGCCCGCCAGTTGAACGAGACCCTCATCGCCCGCACGATGGAGATCAACGACAGCATCACGTCGGGCGAGACCGTCATCTCCGGCGCTCTCGAACAGGTCATTTCCAAACTCAACTCCACGCTTGACGAAAAGGGTGCAAGCTTCCGCCAGAGCCTGCAGACCAGCGCCGACGAAGCGATCATGGACCTCGACCTGCGCTCCGGCTTCTTCGAGGATCGCCTGCAGGCGACCGTCGGCCAGATCTCCTCCGTCTTCGACGAGCGGGTCGCGGAATTCGCCAGCGCCTTCGACAAGCGCGCCGGTACGCTCGACAGCAAGCTCATGGAGAGCCTTGCCCGCATCAACGAAACGCTTGCCGGCGGCAGCGAGTCGATCGACGGCATCCTGACGTCCAGCATCGAGCGGCTCGGCGCCCAACTGACCGACCAGTCGCTGGCGCTCGCGACGACCCTTGGCACGAACCAGGAGGTCATCGAAACCGCGCTCGGTGCGACGGTCGAGAAGATCACCGGCGCGCTTGGCGAACGCAGCAAGGAAATCACCTCGACGCTGCAGAACACGACCTCCGGCTTCATTGCCGCTATCGACGGCAAGTCCAGCGAGATCACCGACGCCTTCGTGTCGCGCGCCGCCGAGTTCACCGAGGCGCTTAACGCCCGTAGCCACGAAATCACCTCCGCCCTCCACGATTCGACGGCAGGCGTCATCTCGGCGCTTGACGGCAAGTCTGCAGAAGTCACCAATGCCTTCATCGACCGCGCTGCAGATTTCACCAGCAAGCTCGACGCCCGCACCACCGAGATCGACCAGACCCTGGGATCGGCGGGCGATCGTATCGAACGGATCATGTCCGACCGCGGCGGCGCCCTCTTCAATGCCCTGGCCTCCAGCCAGTCGCGGTTCGAAGAAACGCTCGCAAGCCGTTCCGATGCCATCATCAATTCTGTTTCCGGCAGCCATGAACTGCTTGCCGACGTGCTCGACGAACGCACCGCGGCAATGGCGTTTGCCCTCTCCGACAGCCATGAGCGCCTGGAACAGACGCTCGACAGTCGTACCAACGCCATCATCGAGACGGTTGCCGGTGCAGAGACCCGCATCGGCGAGGCATTCGGCGACAAGGCCGACATCATCCGCGGCGCCTACGAGGACAACCATGCCCGCCTCGAACAGACGCTGGGCGCCCACGCGGAAACGCTGGCCAGCACCATTGCAAGCGGCAGCGATCGCCTCGACCGGGTGGTCGGTGGTTCGGCGTCCCGCATCGAAAACACACTCCTGGAAGGTCGCCGCAAGATCGAGGATACGCTCGGCGAGCACCTGTCGCAGATGGGTAGCAATCTCGAGACCACCCATGAGCGGATCCGGGCAACCCTCGACGATCGCACCAACGCCATCGCGCTGACGATGAAGGAAGCGCATGCGCTCATCGACGAGACCATGGCCGACCAGGCCATGTCGATCGGAGCGTCAATCGCCACCAGCGCCAGCATGCTCGAAATGTCGCTCGAGGGCCACGAAAGCACGCTGCGCCAGGCCATCGACAACAGCGCCGAGGCGCTGGAGCAGCGCCTGCGCGACAGCGCCGGCCATATCGCCACGCAGATCACCGACGCCGCGTCTGACATCACCCGTGCTGCGGAATTCGTATCGACCCGGATGGAGCAGTCCGTCGACGGCATGACCGGCCGCTTCTCGGACACCGGCTCCAAGATCGAGGCGAGCCTGACGGCGCTGGAAAACCGCATCCGCGACGATGTCGGCGGCATTACCGAACGTGTCGACCATCTCGGCAGCAACCTGGCCGAAAGCCTCGCAGAGCGCGCCGGCGAACTTGACCGCGTCAGCGGCGAGGCAGCCGAGCGCATCACCGGGGCCCTCGACCGTCGCACCGAGCAGCTTGCCAGCGCCATATCGGAGCGGGTCAGCGAAATCGATCGTATCTCCGATGGCGCCGCCACCCGCATCGCCGAAGTGCTCGATAGCCGGTCTTCGACAATCACAAGCGCCTTGACCGATCGCGTCTCCGACCTGGACCGCATATCCGGCGAGGCAGCAAACCGCATCGTGGAAACACTCGACAGCCGCGTTTCGGAGCTCGACCGGATATCCGGCGATGCGGCAAACCGCATCACCGAGGTCCTCGACAGCCGCACGGCCAGCATTGCCGGCGCGTTGACCGACCGCGTCTCCGACCTCGACCGCATCTCGAGCGAAGCGGCGAGCAAGATCGTCGAGACCATGGACAGCGGCACGGCGCATATCGACGAACGCCTGTCGACCATGGACCGCGCCCTCAATGTCGGCCTGGAAAACATCAACCGCACCATCGAGGGCAAGGCCGTCGGCCTTGCCGCGACGCTGCGGTCGGCCGTGACCGAGGCCGCCCAGGGCATGGATGCTGAAGCACTGCGCTCCGCCGAGCTATTTGCCCGTACGTCCTCGGAATTTGCCGACAAGCTCGATGCCCGCAGCGGCGAGTTCAGCCGTGTGATCGAGGATCGCACCGACCAGATCGTCTCGCGGGTCAGCGAAACGCAGAACCGGCTGGCGAGCCAGGCGGCCGCCGTTGCCCACACCTTCTCCGAGGCCGGCAATGCCATCGTCAACAAGGTATCCGAGGCCGAAAACATCGTCGGCCAGCAGTTGGGCTCGATCACGCAGGCCTTCGATGAGGCCGGCCAGTCGCTCGACGCCCGCAGCGCTGCCATCCGCTCCAGCCTCGTCGGCAGCACGGACGAAATCACGTCGACTCTGGCCGAAGTCGAAAAGGCGCTCGAAGCGCGCAGCGACGCCATCCGCACCAGCATCCACGAGCGGGCCCGCGAAATCGACGCCACGCTCGCCGACGTCGACAAGGCGCTCGAGGCCCGCGGCGCATCCATCCGCGCGACCCTCGACGATCGCACCCGCGAGCTGAACTCGATGCTCGCCGGCCGTTCCACCGAACTGTCGTGCCTGATCGACGACAAGGCCCGCCCGGTCATCGACGAGTATGCCGCCGCCGGCCGCGCCGCCGCCGAGCAGATCGCGTCGGCGACCGCCGAAAGCGCCAATCGCCTTCGCAACGAGAATGCCGCCCTGATCAGCGCCATCACCTCGCGTGCCGAGAGCACCGCCAATGCCATCAACCAGATGGAATCGAGCCTTGCGACCAGCGTCACCAGCCTCATCGCCCGCCTGGCGGAGAGCAATTCCGGCATAGCGTCGGTGATCCGAAGCGCGGCGGCCGAACTGGGCGCTGTCGACGAAAGCCTCAGTTCCACCGGCAACCGCTTTGCCGAGACCGCGACGCGTGCCGCCGACATGGTTTCCACCTCGTCCCGCCTGCTGGAAGGCAAGGTGGAGCGGCTATCGCAGATTTCGGGCCAGACCCTGTCGCAGGTCGGCGGCATCGTCGGTCGCTTCGAGGAACACTCCAAGGTACTCGGTCAGGCTTCGGAACTGCTGTCCGCTGCCCAGTCGAACCTTGTCAACACGCTCGAGGAACGCGAGGACGCGCTGCGCACGCTGGCCGTCGGGCTGGTACAGCGCTCGGAGGAAATCGAGAACACCATGCGGGCGCTCGGCAACATGGTCGAGGGCGCCTTCGAGCGCACCGAGGAGCGTTCCGCGCAGGTCACCAACAATCTGCGCCAGGGCGTCCAGGCCTCCTTTGCCGACGTCGACAAGTTCCTCTCGGAAGCCGAGAAGCGCGCCCAGACGACTGCCGAATCCATGCGCACGGCCGTACAGGAAGCTGGAGCCGATGCAACGCGCGCCGTCTCCGCCGCCTTCGAGGACGCAGAACGGCGCTCCGGCGCCCTCGCCCATCGCTTGCGTGGCGGGCTCTCCTCGTCCCTCAGCGACGTCGAGAAGGCCCTTGGCGAGGCTGCGCAGAAGTCGGATGCAACCGCGGGTCACCTGCGCGAGGCGGTTCGCCAGGCCGTCGAGGAGGCTGTCGGACGCTTCTCGGGTGCTACCGACGAGATCCGCCGTTCGGCCAACGACATCCGCAAGGAACTCGACCTGACCCGCAGCGAGCTGAAGCGTGGCGCTTTCGACCTGCCGGAAGAAGCGAAGGAAAGCGCGGCCGCGATGCGTCGGGCCGTGTCGGAGCAGATCAAGGCCCTGCAGGACATCTCGTCTCTCGTCGGCCGTTCCGCACAGCAACTCGAAATCTCCGAGCCGATGGCGCGCGCGCTTTCGGCAGCGCAGTCGGCACAGCCGGCCCCGCGCCCGCAACCGCCTGTCCAGGCAAGCCAGCCGGCGGCTCCGGCCAGCCAGCCTCGCAGCGGCGAACCTGTCGGTCTGCGCGGCAGCCTTGCCGATGATCGTCCGGCACAGCCCGCACAGGCACCGGCCCGCGCCGTCGAATCGGCCCCGAGACCGGCAGCGACCGAGCAGCCCGGTGGCTGGATCAGCGACCTCCTGCGCGGCGCCTCCCGCGAAGAGGCAAGCCAGCCGGCGCCCCGCCAGCAACAGGCACCGCGCCCGGCCGAGCCGGCGCAGGCAGTCCGGCAGGGTGATACCCGCAACCCGCGCCACGTGGTCGAATCCCTCAACTCGCTGTCGGTGGATATCGCCCGGGCGATCGACCATGACGCCTCGGTCGAGTTGTGGCGCCGCTACCAGCGCGGCGAACGCGATGTCTTCACCCGTCGGCTCTATACGCTGAAGGGTCAGCAGACCTTCGACGAGATCAAGCGCAAGTACGACCGCGAGCCGGAATTCCGCACCGCAGTCGATCGCTACATCGCCGATTTCGAAAAGCTGCTCGCCGATGTCGCCCGCACCGACCGCGACAAGTCCATCACCCAGTCCTACCTGACCTCGGACACCGGCAAGGTCTACACCATGCTGGCGCATGCCGCAGGCCGGTTCAGCTGATCGGCACAAACTTATGATTTGACATCGGAAACGGTCGCTTCGGCGGCCGTTTTTTTGTTTTGGGGTCGAGGAAGGCAGTTCACAAAAAATGCCCCGTAAATCACGACGGATTTCCGGGGCTCATGTCTGTCGTGCAAAGGCGTCAGACGGACTGCAACGTCCAGTCGACGATATCCTTGGTGACCGCAGCAAAGGCGCTGTTGAGGCCGTCGACATAGGCGACGTTGCCGGGTCCGCGTACGGGCGCATAGGCCTGGAACACACGCTGCCTGCGCACCGTGCCATCGCGATCGTTGAGGATCTTGACCGCAATCTCGATATGGGCCCGCGTGCCGCCGCCGACGACAACCTCGAAGGCGCGAATCTCGCTCACCACCTGGTAGTCGATGGCGAGCCCCTGTCCCGGCTTGCCGACCCCGCCGAGCTTGCCGGTGCTTTCGAGCGACTCCACCAGCCGTGACTGCACCAGCCGCGGCAGGCTGTCGCTCCACTGCGACCTGGCGAGATACTGCACCTCCGTCGGGGACACCCGGATGACGATCTGATCGCCGCCGATCATCTTGAGCGCCGATGGCTCCGGAACGAGGATCTGCCGGTTGCGGGCGCCCGCGCCGTCGGCGACCGAGATCGCCGTGAGATCGAAGGTATCGCTGGTGGCCGCGCGGCTGCCGCAACTGGAAAGTCCCGCCGCCAACGGCAGCAGAAGCAGGGCGATACCGGCAACGGGCCGGATACGTCCGGCATTCGATACTCTCATTGTCCCCTGTCCTTCCCCGCCCACTTCTAGTACCGCGACCGGCCGTTGTATTCCTTGACCGTTTCTCCGCCGAAGAGCAGCCTCTGTGGATCCCGGTCGAATCCGCTGATCGTGCTGTTCAGGTTGTTCACGGTCCGCCGGGCGTCCTCGATCAGCGCCTGAGCGTCACGCAGCCCTGTTCCCGTGAAGCGGGAAAGGTTGTCCGCAATCGGTCCTATACGAGCATTAAGTGAGTCGGCAACTTTCTTGAAGGACTCAAGCGTCGCCCGCGCTTCGGTAAAGAGGGATTGCGTGTCGCCTGAGCCAAGAAGTCCGTCGACCTTGGCAAGCACGCCATCGACGCGCTTGGACGCGCCGCTGAGCGTGTTGGCGATCTGCTTGGCATCGGCGATGATCTGGTCGATGTCCTGCTCGTGGTTGTCGATCGTCTTGCCGAGATTGCGGAAGGACGCCGCGGCTTCGCGCGCATCGGCCGTCGCGGCAGAGATATTGTTGACCGACGTGCTGACCTTTTCGGTGTCGACCGCCGCAACCAGCTTCTCAACCCGGTCCAGCGTCTTCTCTGCATTCTCGCCGAACTGCCGGAAGGTATCTGCGGTCTGGCGGAAGCTCTCGATGGTGGGCTTTATGTCGCCCGAAGCGCTCGCGATGTCGTTGCTCACCTTCTCGGCATTGCTGACGACCGCCCTGATCTTGTTGGCGTCCACGGCCTTTACCAAGTTCTCGACGGCAACAAGGGTCGCGTCCAGGCGGCCGGAAATCCCCGTGATCGTGGTGGACAGGGCGCTCACGCTTTCGAGGAACTTGTCGACCCCGCCTGCATTGTCGCTCAGCGCCTTGGAGAAGACTTCGGCGTTCTTCACGGTGTTCGTCAACGGCACGCGTGCATCGGTCACGAAAGCCTGGATCTCACCGATGGCGTCGTTGGCGCGGTCAAGGATCTTGTCGGCGGTCGCCAAGAGGTTGGTTACGCTCGACTGGTCCGCCAGAAGCACGGCGCGCTCGCCGGTATCGATTGCACGCTGTAGGATGTTGACGTCTTCCTTCCGGCCGCCCGAAAGCTCGATATAGGCTGCGCCCGTCAAGCCCTGAACCTCGAGTATCGCACGGGTCGACGCATATACGGGAGCATCGGCGCGGACCTCGGTGAGCGCGATCGAGTACCGTGGATCATTTGCGTCGATAGCAAGGCTGCGAACCGAACCGACCGGAATACCGTTGAACCGGACCGGCGAGCCGATGCTGAGCCCGTTGGCCGATCCCGGAATACGGATGGTCAGTTCCGCAAGCGGACCCCCGCGGCCGTATTCCGCCATCCAGTAGACGAAACCGAATGCCGCGACGATCACCATCACCGTGAAGAATCCGACAATTGCGTAGTTCGCTTTGGTTTCCATCGTTCCAGTCACTTCCGTCGAATAATCGTGGTTTCCGGTTCACTTGTCGTCATGTCCGGGGACGACAATCGATCGCGCCCGTTTGCCGCGGAAATAGGATTTCACCCATGGTTCGTCGCATTTCAGCATGTCTTCGATCGTGCCTTCCACCAATACGCGTTTGCTTCCGAGCACCGCAATACGGTCGCAGACCGAAAACAGGCTGTCGAGGTCGTGGGTCACCATATACACGGTCAGGCCGAGCGCATCGCGAAGGCTGGCGATCAGCTCGTCGAATTCCGCAGCCCCGATAGGATCGAGGCCGGAGGTCGGCTCGTCGAGGAAGACGAGGTCGGGATCGAGCGCCAGTGCCCGCGCCAGCGCCGCGCGCTTGATCATGCCGCCGGAAAGTTCCGACGGATACTTGTCGCGCGCGTCGGCGGCGAGCCCCACCAGTTCGATCTTCAAGGCGGCGAGTTCGTCCATCAGCGCCTGCGGCAAGTCGAGATACTCCCGCATGGGGAGCTGTATATTCTCCTTGACCGTCAACGCCGAGAACAATGCGCCTTGCTGGAAGAGCACGCCGACCCGCATGTCGAGCGCCATGCGTTCCGCCTCGCTGGCAGCATCATAGTCTGTCCCGAGGATGCGGATCTTGCCCGAACGACGTGGCACCAGTCGCAGCACCGTCCTGAGCAGCACCGATTTGCCCGCGCCGGAAGCACCGACGAAGCCGAGGATCTCGCCGCGGTAGACGTCGAGGTTCAGCTTGTCGAGAACGATCTTCGAGCCGAAGCCGACCGTGACGTCCTGTACCGACAGGACGGCTTCCCGGGTCGTCGCGACATTGGCTGGCCTGAGTGCGTTCAACGATCCCGTTCCCTAAAAATCGATGGCTGCGTAGAACATCGCAAAAAGCCCGTCCACCAGAATGACCACGAATATTGCCTTCACCACCGAGGACGTCACATGTTGGCCGAGCGATTCCGCGCTGCCGCCGACCTTCATGCCCTCGACCGCCGCAACTATGCCGATGATCAGCGCCATGAACGGCGCCTTGATCATGCCGGAAACCACTGTGGAAAGGTCCACTGCTTCGTGCAGCCTGGAAAGAAACGTCTGGAAGGTGATGCCGGAGTAGGTCCATGAAACGACCGCGGCACCGAACAGCGCGGCGAAGTTGGCAACGACGGTCAGCAGCGGCAGCACCACCGTCAGTGCCACCAACCTCGGAAAAATCAGCACGCCGACGGGATTGAGCCCCATGACGGTCAAAGCATCGATCTCCTCGCGCATCTTCATGGAGCCGATTTCGGCCGTGATGGCGCTGCCCGAGCGGCCGGCGATCATGATCGCGGTCAAGAGTACGCCGATCTCGCGCAACTGCAGGATCCCGACCAGGTCGACGACGAAGATCTCGGCGCCGAAATAGCGAAGCTGGAATGCGCCTTGCTGCGCGATGATCGCCCCGATCAAGAACGACATCAGCAGGATGATCGGCACTGCCCGCACGCCCATGTGATCCATCTGGTTCACGATCGATGCCGGTGACACGCCGCTGCCGCGTCCGAATTTCATCTGCGCGCCGCGCACCGCCGAACCGAGAATGTACATGGAGGCAACGAAATCCTTCCATGTGTCGACAGCCAGAACGCCGACCGGCGTGAACGCCCTCTCGAACAGCGAAGGCTTCTTTCCCGTATCCGGTTCGGGTTCATCCAGCTTTTCCGGCAGGGTCGCGATGAGTTCGTCAATGCGAGCGTTCGATCCGGTAAGCGTAACTTGAGCCCCCTGGCCCTGGACCGTCGTCATCAGGCGGCGGATCAGCCACGCACCCGCAGTATCGATATTGTGCACTTTTGAAAGGTCGATCTCGACGGCGCCGCCCGGATTTCGCTGCGACAGGTTTGCAAGATCCTTGAGAACCGGCCCGATCCCCATGCTTCGCCAGTTGCCAGCCAGCCGGTAGCGGCAGCCCTGCCCCTCGGGCAGTTGCTCTACGGCAACAGATGCGGCGTGGATCTCTTCTGGCTTCAAATCGCTTGCATCTTTCAGGGGTTAGGACAACATCACCGACTCACGACGGCGCACGACAGTTGTGCCATCTACCGGGCCTGCAATATAGCCGCGTGGGCCGAATTTCCATGCAGCAGCAAAGTGAAAACCATGTCGCGTTACATCGAAACAACAATGACCGCTTTTCCGATCGCCGGCTCGTTCACCATTTCGCGTGGCAGCAAGACCGAAGCCGAAGTCGTCACCTGTGTGATCCACGATGGCGTCCATCGTGGTCATGGCGAATGCGTTCCCTACGGGCGTTACGGCGAGACGATCGACAGCGTCATGGCACAGATCGCGGCGGTTGCCGGGGCGATTGCGGGGGGGCTTGATCGCAATGGCCTGATGGCCGAGATGAAACCGGGCGCGGCACGCAACGCCGTCGATTGCGCCCTGTGGGATCTCGAGGCGAAGCTGTCGGGCACCTCGGTTGCAAGCAACCTCGGCATTGCTGCGCCGAAACCGCTCACCACGGCCTATACGATCTCGCTCGGCGAACCGGAGGCGATGGCCGCGCAGGCAGCCGCCCATGCCCATCGCGACCTCCTGAAGGTGAAGGTCGGGACCCCGGACGACCGCAGCCGCATCCGCGCGGTGCGCGCTGGCGCCCCGAACAGCACGATCATATTGGATGCCAACGAGGGCTGGAGCGAGGAAACGATCGCCGCGCATATCGCGGTCGCGGCGGAAGAGCGCATAGCCCTCATCGAACAGCCGCTGCCGGCCGGCCACGATGCCATCCTCGCGGCAATCGACCGCACGGTTACCATCTGCGCCGACGAGAGCGTCCACGACCGAAAGGGCCTCGCCGACCTGCGTGACCGCTACGACGCGATCAACATCAAGCTCGACAAGACCGGCGGCCTGACGGAGGCGCTGCTTCTGAAAGAGGAGGCCGAACGCCTCGGATTTCGCATCATGGTGGGCTGCATGGTCGGCAGTTCGCTGGCCATGGCGCCGGCGGTGTTGCTGGCGCAGGGGGTCGATTTCGTCGATCTTGACGGACCCTTGCTCCTGGCGCGCGACCGCGAACCGGGGCTTGTCTACCGCGACTCGCTGGTATTCCCGCCCGAAGCGGCCCTCTGGGGCTGAAGATAGAAGGCGGCGATGACGCAGGCGAGGCCGGAAAGCGCCACCACCGACATCGTGTAGTAGCCGGATAGGCCGAGCCGGGTGTGGATGAAACCGGAGGCGACGGTCGAAATCGCCATGAACAGACCGTTGTAGAAGAAGTAGGCCCCCTGGGCCGAGGCCTCCTGCTCCTCCCGCACCGCCCGCACGATCAACCGCTGGATGCCCATGTGGCAGAAGGCGAAGGTAAAGGCATGCAGGCATTGCAGCAGCAGGAATCCGAGCATGTCCGTCGCAAGCGGAAACAGGATCCAGCGACAGACCGCCACGGTCGCTCCGAGCCTAATCAGCGTCCAGGCGGTGAACCTGCGCGCAAGCGGTTGGGAAAAGTAGAAGGCGACGACCTCTGCCAGCACCCCGGCACTCCACAAAATGCCGACCGCTCCACCGGAAAAGCCGAGCTTCTCCCAATAGATCGAGGAAAAGGCGTATTGCATCGCATGGCTGGCCTGCACCAGCGATGATCCGATCATCACGACCTGGAGATCGCGCCGCCTGAGCGCGCTCCTGCGCGTTGACGGGTTTTCGCGTTCGGCATCGAGCGTCGTCACGATGCTTTTCCCGACGCGTGGCGCCAGAAAGCCCATCGTGACGGTCAGGATGAAGCCGAATACCATCGCGGGCAGCACCACCTTGCCGCCCCAGAGGCCGATGAGGTAGCCGCCGACAAGCGTCGACAGAATGAAGGCGAGCGATCCCCACATCCGCATCCTGCCGTAATCGTAGCCCCATCGCCGGACGCCGTTGACGAGGATCGCCTCCGTTACCGGCATGTAGGGAGCATAGGTCGCCCCCTGCAGCGCGTAGACGATCAGCACCGGCCAGAAGCCGTGGGATACGAACAGGGCAAGTGCCGTCAGCAGCGAAAGTCCGCCCGACCAGATCAGCACGGTGGCGCGCTCCTTCAGCCGGTCGGCCAGCATCGCCACCAGCGGTGCCACGATGATGCGCACGAACATCGGCACGGCAAGGATCGTCCCGATCTCACGGTCGTCGAGATTGAGCGTCGCCAGCCACACCGGGAAGAACGGCAGCGCGATGCCGTTGACGATCATCGGGGCAGAAAAGGCCAGCGCGCTGCGCTGCGGGAACCAGCGGGGCACGTCGTCGCTCGACGGCGGCATGCTTGCGGGAATCATGATCGGACCTGGAAGGAGGGTACCGGCCTTCCTAGCACGACGTCCGCGGGCCGCCTACCATCAATTGTGACGGATGACGGCGCCGAATGTCACAGTCGGTCGCTTCTCAGGCCGCCTGCGCGTTGAGCGCCTTTATCGCGGTCGCCATCGCGGGCACCTTTTCCGGTGTCTGCCCGACGACCTCGCGCCAAGTGATGAGCTCGAACGTTCCGTCGTCGTGCTCGGCGATGGCAGTGCAGCTTTCCACCCAGTCACCGGTATTGATATAGCGGATGCCGTCGATCTCGGTGATCACCGCATGGTGGATATGGCCACAGATGACGCCGTCGACATGGTTGCGACGGGCCTCCTCGGCCACGATGCGCTGGAACTCGCCGATGAAATTGACGGCATGCTTCACCTGCAGCTTCGCCCAGGCAGAAAACGACCAGTATGGAAAGCCCAGGCGCCGGCGTATCGCCGCAAGCCCGATATTGATGACGATCGCCGTGTCGTAGGCCCAGTCGCCGAGATAGGCGAGAATGCGGGCGTTTCGCACCACAACGTCGAACTCGTCGCCATGCAGCACCAGATATTTGCGCCCGTCCGCAGCCTCGTGGACGATGCGCTCGGCAACTTCGATACCGCCGAAATGCGTGCCCGGAAACGCCCGCAGGAACTCGTCGTGGTTTCCGGGAATGTAGATGACCCGGGTGCCCTTTCGGGCCTTGCGCAGCAGCTTCTGCACGACGTCGTTGCAGTCCTGCGGCCAGAACCAACTGCGCTTGAGCCGCCAGCCGTCGACGATATCGCCGACCAGCACGATCGTGTCGGCGTCGTGATGGCGCAGGAAATCGAGCAGGAAATCTGCCTTTGCGGCCTTCGATCCCAGGTGAACATCGGAGATGAAAAGGGTCCTGAAGCGCTTTGTATCCGTCATGTCCGCCGCCGGTTCCGTCAGTTTATCTACTCTGCCGTTCATCCAAAACCAGACTCGTGTATCAGCAGCATGACAGCTGCCAGCGTTGTCCACGACCGGGTTTTCGGAGTCGCAGCCAGACATGTACGCATCGCGCGTGGGCGGAAGAATCAAAAATGCGAGTTGCAGGAATTGCCTACTGACCCCCGTGTTCCTCTGCTATATGCAGGGACTCAATTGCAGATGAAATTTTCGATCGGAGATCCGGGTATATGACTACTCCTGAGAAGCCGAAGGCTCAAAACACCCCCGCCAGCGGCGAGCTCGACGAACAGGCGCTTTTCTTCCACCGCTATCCGCGCCCCGGCAAGCTGGAAATCCAGGCGACGAAGCCGCTCGGCAACCAGCGCGACCTCGCGCTCGCCTACTCGCCGGGCGTCGCCGCACCGTGCCTCGCCATCCGTGACAACCCGGAGACCGCAGCCGACTACACCGCCCGCGCCAATCTCGTCGCCGTGGTCTCCAACGGCACCGCCGTGCTCGGCCTCGGCAATATCGGGCCGCTCGCCTCGAAGCCGGTCATGGAGGGCAAGGCCGTCCTCTTCAAGAAGTTCGCCGGCATCGACGTCTTCGACATCGAGATCGACGCCCCGACCGTCGACGAGATGGTCTCCACCGTTTCGGCGCTGGAGCCGACCTTCGGCGGCATCAACCTCGAAGACATCAAGGCGCCGGAATGCTTCGAGGTCGAACGACGGCTGCGCGAGAAGATGAACATCCCGGTCTTCCACGACGACCAGCACGGCACCGCGATCATTGTCGCCGCCGCCGTCCTGAACGGCCTCGAACTGGCCGGCAAGAACATTGCCGACGTGAAGATCGTCGCATCCGGTGCGGGCGCTGCCGCACTCGCCTGTCTCAACCTGCTGGTCACGCTCGGCGCCAAGCGCGAAAACATCTGGGTTCACGACCTCGAGGGCCTCGTCTATGTCGGCCGCGCGGAGCTGATGGACGAGTGGAAATCGGTCTATGCTCAGCCGAGCGACAAGCGGAAGCTTGAAGAGAGCATTGCCGGCGCCGACGTGTTCCTCGGCCTTTCCGCCGCCGGCGTCCTGAAGCCCGACCTGCTGAAGCAGATGGCAGACAAGCCGCTGATCATGGCGCTCGCCAATCCGACCCCGGAAATCATGCCGGACCTCGCCCGCGCCGAGCGCCCGGATGCGATGATCTGCACCGGGCGGTCGGATTTCCCGAACCAGGTGAACAACGTCCTGTGCTTCCCCTACATCTTTCGCGGTGCCCTCGATTGCGGTGCCCGCACGATCAACGAGGAAATGAAGATGGCCGCCGTGCGCGCCATCGCCGGCCTTGCCCGCGAGGAGGTTTCGGACGTCGCCGCCCGCGCCTATTCCGGCGAGACGCCGGTTTTCGGTCCGAACTACCTCATCCCCTCGCCCTTCGACCCCCGCCTCATCCTGCGCATCGCCCCTGCGGTTGCGAGGGCAGCGGAGGAAACCGGCGTCGCGACCCGGCCGATCACCGACTTCGACGCCTATCTCGATATCCTCAACCGCTTCGTGTTCCGGTCCGGCTTCCTGATGAAGCCGATCTTCGCGGCCGCAAAGTCGGCAGAAAAGAAGCGCGTGATCTTCTCCGAAGGCGAGGACGAGCGCGTGATGCGCGCCGCCCAGGTGCTGATCGAGGAAAACATCGCCAAGCCGATCCTGATCGGCCGCCCGGACATCATCGAGACGCGCCTGAAGCGCTACGGTCTGCGCATTCGCCCCACCACGGACTTCGAGGTCGTCAATCCGCAGGACGATCCGCGTTTCCGCGAATATGTCGATCTCTACCTGTCGCTGGTGGGCCGCAGCGGCGTCATCCCCGAGGCCGCCCGCACCATCGTGCGTACCAACACCACCGTCATCGGCGCGCTGTCGATGCGCCGTGGCGAGGCCGATGCGCTGATCTGCGGCCTCGAAGGCCGCTACGACAAGCATCTGCGCGATGTCCGCCAGATCATCGGCAAGCGGGACGGCATCATCGACTTCTCGGCGCTCAGCCTGCTGATCTCCCAGCGCGGCGCGACGTTCTTCACCGATACCTACGTGACCTACAGCCCCTGTGCTGAAGAAATCGCCGAGACCACCATCATGGCGGCGCAGGAGATCCGGCGCTTCGGTATTACACCGCGGGCGGCACTGGTTTCGCATTCCAATTTCGGCTCGCGCGATTCCGAGAGCGCGAGGAAGATGCGACAAGCCCTTAATATTCTTCGCGAAATCGCGCCAGATCTTGAGGTCGACGGTGAGATGCACGGGGATTCGGCGATTGCCGAGAACCTGCGTCGCCGCGTCATGCCGGACAGCACGCTGACCGGCGAAGCCAACCTGCTCGTTTTCCCGAACCTCGACGCCGCCAACATAACGCTCGGCGTGGTGAAGACGATGACCGACAGCCTCCATGTCGGGCCGATCCTGCTCGGTGCCGCCCTTCCAGCCCACATCCTGTCGCCGTCGGTGACATCGCGCGGCGTCGTGAACATGGCGGCCCTTGCGGTCGTCGAGGCCTCCTATCCGGCCTGATCCGGATCGCCCCAAGAGATCCGGTGCCACGAGAGGCGCCGGATCCTGAAGGTCCCATTGCGTCCGCGGAAGGACGGCTCCACAACTTCGGGAACACCGCAAGTTGAACCGGTCAATCCATGAAGAATTTGTGAGAAAGTTCGCGTTTTCATAGATGCGTATGGACAACAACGCGTACAGGGCGCAAACTCCCCCTACTATTTATTGAGTTTTTCCGGGCCTCGCGAATGAAAGACCAACAGGGATACTTTGACCTGCTGGACTGGCTAGAGACTCAAGATGCGGTGGAACCACTGCACTTTTTCAGGTTGATGCAGGAGACTTACGGCATAGACGATCTGATCTATGCGGACGCCACCGTATTGCCGGGCGGGCTTCGCCTTCACCGGCTGCATCACACACTGACCCCGGCGATGCAGCGGGCCTTTGCCGGGCTTGATCAATCAAAGCTGATGCCGGTGTTCAGGGCCGCCTTTTCCTCCCTGCGACCGCTGGACTGGTCCTTGCTGCGCGACAGCCCGGCCGCGACCGGTGCGATGGCGACGGCCGCCTTGTTGGGCTTGTCACTGCATGGCATGGCCTATCCGCTGGTTTCACGCAATGGCCGCTCTGCGGTCCTCTCGGTCAATGTCCACGCCTCGCCTGAGCAATGGCGGGCTTTCCGCCGCACCTATGGCCGGGACATCCAGGCTCTCGCGGCCCTCTTCCATGCCGCCCTACGGGACCAGGAAATGCGCACAAGAGCGAAGACCATCACCGCCGCGCTCACCGCGCGCGAACGCGAAGCCCTCGCCTGGACGGCGGCTGGCAAGAGCTATTGGGAAATCGCCATGATCCTCGGCATTTCCGAGCGGACCGTTCGCTTTTTCATGGCGAATGCGCGCCGCAAGCTCGATGTCGTGTCAAACACCCAGGCTGTCGCCGAAGCCCTGTGGCGAGGAGATATCCGGCACCCCGATTGAGAGAGCCGAAGCGAACATTCAGGCCTCCATATCGGCAAACGCGCATATCACCATGAGCTGTATTGTCAAACTGTCTCTACCGACAGTTTAAATTAAATCTCCGGTTCCGCAGTCTTTCCCGGCATCCAACCAAAACGGGAGACTGCCATGATCCGGATATTCAACGGCGCGAGCCGCGATCATCATGCAAGGGAATTGTCGGAGATGTTTCGCCTGCGCAAGATGGTTTTTCACGACCTCCTGGGATGGGACGTCACCGTCGACGGGGACTGGGAAATCGACGGCTACGACCGCGCCAATCCGATCTACGTCCTGTCCTATGCGCCGAATGGGCGCTTGCGCGGGGCGTTGCGGTTGCTGCCGACACTCGGCCCCAACATGCTTGACGATACCTTCCCCGTTCTTCTCGGCGGCAACCCGGAGATCCGTAGCGCTTCAGTGTGGGAGTCGAGCCGCTTCTGCATCGATCCGGAAATCTCGCAGGATCGCGCTTCCAACCAGGTGACGATCGCCGCGGCCGAGTTGATGTGCGGCGTCGGCGAACTGGGGCTCGCCTCGAACCTGTCCCACATCGTCACCGTGACCGATGTCTTCCTCGAGCGAATGTTTCGCCGCATGGGCTGCCCGGGCGAGCGCATCGGCGAACCACAGCGGATCGGCTCGGTTCATGCGGTCGCCATTGCCTGGGAGATCAGCCAGGAACTGCTCGACCGGATGAAGGCGGTTGCGGCCATTGCGGATACGGTTCTGGCCGAACCGATGTCGTTGGAAATGGCGCGCGCCGCCTGACTTTCACCCGCAAGCACGGTCCGGACGGCGGCCGTCGTTCCGGACCGCTTCCGCAAGACCGCTCAAAGATTGGTGAGGCGCGTGGACCATTCATCCGCCTTGCCGCGGCCGACGTCCTTCCAGGGCGATCCCTTGATACCCAGCTTCTGGGTAAACGCCAGCGCATTGATGACCCGGCGATTGATGGTGGAACTGATCGCCGGCAGCGACGCGATGTGCAGTCCGGTGAACGGCAGGAAGGGGTTTCGCCGCAGCGAGCCATAGATCTCCACGCGCGTGGTTTCCTTGTAGCTCGGGGTACGGGCATGAAACCCGTGCGTGTCGGCAACGATCAGCGTGTTCGCCTTGACCACCATCGGCACCGGTTGCCGGTACCCGAGCGCGCCGAGGTCTTCCGACATGATGCGAAGCGATCCGCGCGCCGAATACTTGTTGGCAATGGCATCCGCGTTTTCGCTGATCTTCTTTTCCCACTCCATGCGCTGCGGCGTCACCTTGTGCGAGCCGGGCACATAGGCAAACGGACCATCGTCCTCGTCGACATCCCGCAGGAAAAGCCAGGCCTTCGCGGTCGGCTGGAAGGTGTCGCTGTGCAGCGCCGTCTGCGGATCGGCCGCCCCTGCCTTGGTCTTTTCGGAAGGAAGCGCCATCACCACCTGCAGCACCAGCAGCGGCTGGCCATGATGGGAAGAGACATAGCGCAGCAGGTTGGCGAGCCGCGGATCGTTGCGCGCTGCCTTGAAGCCGGGCAATCCTTCCAGATCGATTTGGTCGATCAACGCCCTTCGCGTCACCGTCGAGCCCTGCAGCATGTCGTAGCGCTCGAAGTCGGCGTTTGCGAGTTCCTCCTGTACCCTGGCGAAAACATCGGCAGGCAGGAAGTTCTCGATCCGGACGAAGCCGTTTTCCTCGTACTGTTGGCGGTGGTCGTCGTCGACCAGGTGTTCCAGCCGCTTGCGCCGCCAGGCCGCCATCTTCATCGCCAGCGAGACGCGGCCGACATGCAGCCCCTTGCGGTTCAACCACTTGCTGCCGATGATCGGATTGTCGGCAAAGGACTTGGCCCCCGAGGCCAATTGCAGCATGTAGATAGGACTGAGCAGAAAGGAAGAAGCGCGCATAGAATTCGGCCCTGTCTGTTGGAACGGGCGGGCAACGCCGCGCCGCAAGTAAAACCAAGCTACAGTTGGCGTGTCATTCTGGTCCGGGACTCGTACTATAGGCAGAATGCGAGATCAATCTCGGCGCGGGGCAGCCGTTTGCCGCAGTCGATTTGCCTGCTGCAGCGTAAGACCCGGTTTGCCGAGGAAAGGAACTCGATCACGGCGTTTTTTTCGGATGACGGACCGGCCACGGCGTCCTATGTCCAGGCATCCGGCCTCGGTTGGATGCGGTCTGTGCTCAACTCCGCTGGAAGGTTGCGTCCGAACAACTTTCAAAGCAATTTGGATTTGATTGTCGGTGCGATAGTATTGCCGCAAGAGGTCAGGGGGTGCCGTTGAAGCCAGATCCGTTCCGTTTCCTATTCCTGCTCGTTTCCCTGCTGGCGCTCGTGCCGGTCGAAGCCGCCGCATCGGCCGTCTGCGAACAGTTGCGGGCGCGCCTCACCCGGACGACGCAGACGATCGGCACCAGCGCCGAGGCGCGCAAATATGCCAATGCCATCGCCCAGCAGAATTTCAGGATCCGCAAGGTCCGCAATGACCTGCGCCAATATGGCTGCAGTCGCAACAGCGTCGTCGCCTATGGCAGCGAGCAAGCGACGGTCTGCCGCGAGATCGAAAACGTCCTCACAGGCCTCGAAGCGGAAAAACGCGACCTTGTGTTCAAGCGTGACGAAGCGCGCGCGCTTGGCGGCACGCGTGACGACAACCGCAGGCGCATCCTTGCATCGCTTGAGTACAACGGCTGTAACGACCCCCAATCCATGCCGGACAGCGCCGACCTGGACCCCGCTGCCCGCATGGAAGCCGACCGCGAAGCTGCGGCGATGCAGAACGAAGCGTTCATGTCGGGCCTGGACAGCGAACCTTTCCTGCCCCTTGACCAGGCGGAACCGCTTGTCGGCGGCAACATGCGTGGCGGCAGCCTCAGGACAGTGTGCGTCAGGAGCTGCGACGGCGGCTTCTTCCCGATTTCCTCGAACGTGACGGCTCTCGACTTCGCCCGCGATGCCAACACCTGCTCTCGCATGTGCCCAGGGATCGGAACGGAATTGTTCTACCACTCCATCTATTCCACCGAGGCAGGAGACATGGTTTCGGCGGCCACGGGGCGCCCCTATCGCGAGTTGGAAAATGCCTTCGGCTATCGCGACCGCAAGGTCGGCGAACCGACGGAATGCGGCTGCAACCTCTCGGCCTACTACGAAGAAATGCAACGTCGCGAACAGGGAGCGACGTCGCAGGACGGAAAGAACCGTTCCTCGATCACCGAGATCAACACCAGACCGGCCGCTGCCAAGCCGCACATTTCTGCCGTCCAGGAGCAGCCCGAGCGCCCTTACGACCCCGCAAGCCAGAAGGTGCGGCAGGTCGGGCCCCAGTTCCTGGCCAATGACGGCGGCAAGATCGACCTGACGAATCCGGCACTCGAGGGTGCCCAGCCGCAGCAATGAGGGTCGGACATCCCGCCCACGCGGACTGCCTCCGTCATCTTTCGCAAGCCCTGCCCCATTCCTCCTCGAAGATCAGTTCCTCGAGCGGCAACCGCTGGCGCCAGCCCTTCACCGCCAGTTCCGGCTCCCGGTAGAGCCGATCGACATAACCGACGCACAGCCAGGCGACCACCTGGATATGGTCGGGGATCGAGAGGATCGCCTTGATGTCCCGCTCGTGGAAAATGCTCACCCAGCCGACACCCACGCCCTCGGCGCGCGCCGCGAGCCACAGGTTCTGCACGGCGCAGACTGTCGAATAGACATCCATGCGCGGATTGTGGGTGCGCCCGAGCACGACCTTGCCGCCCCGGCTCGGATCGCAAGTCACACAGATGCTGAGCGGCGCCTTGCGGATCCCTTCGAGTTTCAGCGAGCGATAGGTGTCGCGGCGTTCGCCGGAAAACATCCCGGCCGCTTCGCGGTTGGCGCGGTCGAATGCCTGCCAGACCTGCTCACGTTTTTGCGGATCACGAACGAGGGTGAAGTTCCATGGCTGCATGAAGCCCACCGACGGCGCATTGTGAGCGGCGCGCAAGAGCCGTCGCACAAGATCGTCGGGCAAGGGAACAGCCAGAAACTGGTCGCGCACGTCGCGGCGGGTTTCAATCGCGCGGTAGACCGCGGCGCGGTCGACCTCGGAAAAGGCTTCGGCGCGCTGGAGCGCGTCCGTCGGTTCAGGCTGCATCGTCTTCTCCCCAACAATGCCAAACCTCCCGCCGTCCGCGCGGGCCGGTCTATCCTGCCAGGCCGGTCTTCTGACTTGGCTTCATCCGACCGCGGCTGCCTTCCCGGTTTAACAACCGGTGACAAATATATGAAATGCCTAATGAACACTTCATACCTTGATCGTCCGCCTTACAGCGTTGGGCACGTTCCGGACTCCCACCGGATTTCCGATTCTCCCGCCGCAAGGCGGGCACCTGAGCGCAGTGTTTATAGCGATGAAGGCATGCGGATGGCAAGGTGCCGAAATCTCGGCACGCTACGCCACCTGTGTCGATGCACCGGACACGTCGCCAGCGACAACGGCGCGATTGCGGCCACCGTTCTTGGCGGCGTATAGCGCCTCGTCGGCCGCATGCACGAGGTCGCGCACATTTCGGCCATGCTCCGGATAGAAGGCGAACCCGGCGCTCCCACCGATCGCCAGCAGCAGGTCGTCGGCAACCACCGGCACCTGCGCATCGTAGACGAAGCCGTTCGCCAGGGCGGTAATCTCCGCCCGGTCGGTGGCATCGGGGATCAGCACCATGAATTCGTCGCCACCCTGGCGGGCAACGATGCCGCGGTCGCCGACCCGCGCGGCAAAACGGCTGGCGATCGCCTTCAGCACCGCATCGCCTGCCCCGTGGCCGTGCTGGTCGTTGACGGCCTTGAACTTGTCGAGGTCGACGGCGATGATCGCAAACGGTTGCGGCGGTTCGCGCTGGACCTCCCGCCGCAGCGCCTCCTCGAAACCGCCGCGGTTCGCCACGCCGGTCAGCGTGTCGTGCTTGGCCATGAAGCGATTGATCGACTCGCTCTTCTGCAGGGCGCGCACCAGCGCGCCGAACCGCCAGCCGATGAACGCCATGGCAAAAGCCGCAAGAACGGCGAGCACGGCAACGCTCGGGGAAGCCGAGCGCCAGATATACGGGCCTGGCGAATTGGGGGTCCAGACCACCATGTAGGGGCCATCGGTGAAGCCGTTGCCGACCGGCGTGAAAGCGCCAGGCCGTTCGCCCTCCTCTTCCTCGGATGCGACGTGCAGGTTGCCGATGCCGAGGCGCGCACTCATGACGTCCAGCATCTTTGCCGAAATCGGCTTGACGGTGACCATCAGGACCGGCTGCGCGGAATTGGTCGGAATGAAGCCAGTCTTGGGCACCACTGCCTGGACGACAACGATGCTGAGCGAACCGTTTATCATCCGCATGTCCGCCGCATGTATATAGGGAATGGGTGCCGAAAGTGTATCGCGGTCGCTCGGTTGCGCTTGCAGTTCGAATCCCCCGTCCCGGCGCCTCAGCTCCGCCCAGTAGTTCTGGGTTGCTTCGTAGAGCAGATCGTCGATCCAGAACAGCAGTTCGTCGGCCGCATCCGCCGCAACCTTCTCACCATTGCGAACGGTGAGCCTGGAGCGGTGGCGATCGTCGGTCAGCACCATCCACGAGAATCCGAAGTCGGCCCAGAGCCAATCCAGCAGCCTTTGCTTGACAAAGGCGTCGCTGGTGTCGGGCTTCGTGACTTCCGCAAATGTGTCGTCGCGGAAGGTCAGTTCGGCCTGGTATTTCACCACCTCGTTGATCTGGTGCTTGAACTCCTGCTGCACGAGCTTGCGCTCGGTCGCCAGTCCCGCCCGGTTGGCCTGATAGACGGAATAGTCGAGGACGAGAAAGACCGAGGCCGCGAAAAGCACGACGAACACGGCGCAGGCGGCGTGGATGCCGCGGATCATCCAGCTTCCGGAAAGCCCCGAAATCTGCCCCTCGTCTATGCGCATGTCGTCCCCTTGGTCCCCTGCGGACGCCTCCGGCGAACCGGAACCTGCCCCGAACCCCACTATATGTGCGAAGCTGAAAAAAGCGTTTAATCAACAGGGTATCGGAAAGATTAACGGCGAAATGCAAATGCCGGGCGGTCGCCATTGCGGATGCCCATTCGCCGCCTGGGGGATGGCCGGCGGCCATCCGGTCTTTCAGCGATCGCGGAAGCGGTTGGTGATCGGGTAGCGCCGGTCCCGGCCAAAATTCTTCTTGGTGATCTTCACGCCCGGTGCCGACTGGCGGCGCTTGTATTCGGCAATGTAGAGCAGATGCTCGATGCGGTGCACTGTGGCGATGTCGTGGCCGCGCGCGACGACGTCGTCGACCGCCATTTCGTGCTCCACCAGGCATTCCAGGATGTCGTCGAGCGCCGGATAGGGCGGCAGCGAATCCTGGTCGGTCTGGTTGGGGCGGAGCTCCGCCGATGGCGCCTTGTCGATGATGTTTTGCGGAATCACCTGCCCCGTCGGGCCGAGCGCGCCGGGGGGCACGTGGCCGTTGCGCCAGCGCGCCACGGCATAGACTTGCATCTTGTAGAGGTCCTTGATCGGATTGAAGCCGCCGTTCATGTCTCCATAGAGCGTCGCGTAGCCGACCGACATTTCCGACTTGTTGCCGGTGGTGACCACCATCGAGCCGAACTTGTTGGAGATTGCCATCAGGATGGTGCCGCGGGCACGACTCTGTAGGTTTTCCTCGGTGATGCCCTGCTCGGTACCCTCGAACAGATCAGCGAGCGCCGCTGAAAATCCCTCGACCGGGTCGGCGATCGGGACGATGTCATACCGGCAGCCGAGCGCCTTGGCGCAGTCGGCCGCATCCTTGAGCGACTCCTCCGACGTGTAGCGATACGGCAGCATGACGCACCGTACCCGCTCCTCGCCGAGCGCATCGACCGCAATCGCCGCACAGATCGCAGAATCGATGCCGCCGGAAAGGCCGAGCACCACATTCTTGAAGCCGTTCTTGTTCACATAGTCGCGGAAGCCGAGCACGCAGGCTCGGTAATCCGCCTCCTCCCTTTCGGGAATCTGCGACATCGGGCCCGGCTCGCAGTGCCAGCCGTCACTGGTGCGTTTCCAGGTGACCACCGCCAGCGCTTCCTCGAACTGGCTCATCTGGAAGGCGAGCGTCTTGTCGGCATTGAAGCCGAAGCTTGCGCCATCGAAGACGAGCTCGTCCTGGCCGCCGACCTGGTTGGCATAGATGAGCGGCAGGCCCGCTTCGATCACCTGACGCAGCACCACCTGGTGGCGGATGTCGACCTTGCCGCGATAGAAGGGCGAGCCGTTCGGCGACAGCAGGATCTCCGCGCCGCTTTCCGCCAGCGTCTCGCAGACGCCGAGGTCGCCCCAGATGTCCTCGCAGATCGGGATGCCGAGGCGAACGCCGCGGAAGTTGACCGGGCCGGGCATTGCTCCCTGGTGGAAGACCCGCTTTTCGTCGAACTCGCCGTAGTTCGGAAGATCGACCTTGTCCCGCACCGCGATGACCTTGCCGCCGTCCAGAACCGCGATGGCATTGTGGCGCATGGCTCCGTTCAGGCGCGGGAAACCGATGATCACGCCCGGGCCACCATCCGCCGTGTCGGCGGCAAACTCTTCCACCGCCCTTTGGCAGGCGTTGAGGAAGGCCGGCTTGAGCACCAGGTCCTCCGGCGGATATCCGGAAATGAACAGTTCGGTCAGCAGCAGCAGATCCGCGCCCTGGCTTGCGGCGTCCGCCCTCGCCTGCCGCGCCTTGGCGAGGTTTCCTGCAATATCGCCGACGGTCGGGTTCAATTGGGCGATCGCTATGCGCAATGTCTGGGGATTTGCGATTTGCTGTGTCATTTCTTCCGTTTATCGCGACCGCGCTCGCTCCGCAACGGAGACGTTGCCGGATTCTCTCCAAATGGTCTTGTCGCCGTCCACCTGCCGCCACATTGGCAGCGCATCCGCTCCCGGTTCATGTGGCATTCATGACAGCCGTGTGACAATAAGACGAAAATTGAATGAAATTCCGGAGATAGCATTGGCAGAGTTCATTTCCCGGGCTGCAGTAGCCAGCCACACGAACGTTCCTGCGCGGACGGCAGGCCGGTCCGCAGGTCGCGGCACCGCCATCAGGCTGGCGCAGTCGCTTGCATTTTCCGTACTGTTTTCGACCATACTGGTCTTTCTGGTCGAGTGGATCGCCCGTGGCTCGTTGACCCGCACTGGCGCGTTCCTGACGTCGTTGTCCCAGCCTGGCCTGACGACGATTGCGGTTCTGGTGCTCGTACTGCTGTCGCTGGATGCGTTGCTCGGGCGCGTCCATCTCGCCGTGCTTGCTGTTGGTCCTCTCCTTGTCATCCCCGCATTTTTCTCCCGCCAGAAGCAGTTGTTCCTCTCCGATCCGCTCTATCCGACCGACTTTCTCTTCGGCCGCCAGATCATGGAACTGATGCCGGTCATGGTTCGCGATCGACCACTGACGGCCGTAGCCCTCGTTGTCGGGATCCTCCTTTCCGTCGTTGCGATGGTCTTTGTCTGGCGCCACTCCTGGCGGCGGCTGCCGCGGCTGTCGCGGCGTGCCCGGCTGATCCGTGTCGTCACCTGCGTTCCGATCATCGCCAGCTTCGTCGTGATGATGGACTACTCGCACTACTCCTGGGTGCGCGATCGCCTGCAGGTCGTCCCGATGATGTGGGACCAGAAGGAAAACTATTCCCACAACGGCTTCCTGATGGCCTTTGCCTTCAACCTGCCGATGGCCCATGTGACGGCACCGAAGGGCTTTTCCGTAAACGCCATCGATGCGATCCCCTCGCCGTCGATCCCGGTAACTTCCGCGACCGAGCGCCGACCCGACGTCATCGTGCTGATGAGCGAATCCTTCTGGGATCCGACCCGCCTTGCCGGCATCAAGTTCAGCAAAGACCCGATGCCGACGATCCGCGCCAACCAATCCGGCCATGTCTTCTCGCCGGAATTCGGCGGCATGACTGCCAATGTCGAGTTCGAGGCGCTGACCGGCTTTTCCAACGCCTTCCTGCCGTACGGAAGCATTCCCTACCAGCAGTATGTGCGCAAACCCGTGCCGTCGCTTGCCACCTTCTTTCGTTCGGAGGGCTACGCCGCCCGCTCGATCCATCCCTTCCAGAGCTGGTTTTGGAACCGCAGCGAAGTCTACAAGAGCTTCGGCTTCGAGGAGTTCCGCTCGGAGGAAAACCTCCCGCCGATGGAAAAACGCGGCATCTTCGCCTCCGACGACTCCCTTACCAAGGAGATCATGCGCCAGGCCGACGGTATGGACCGCCCGTTCTTCTTCTTTGCCGTCACCCTGCAGGGCCACGGCCCCTACGAACCCAACCGCTACAAGCGCAACACCATCGGCATCGAGGGCAACCTGCCCGAAGCCGACCGGGCTACGCTTGCCACCTACACGCAAGGCATCAAGGAAGCCGACGACAGCCTGAAGATGCTGATGGACTGGGCGAAGAAGCGCGACCGCGAAACGATCATCGTGCTGTTCGGCGACCACCTGCCGCCGCTCGGCACCGTCTATACGTCCACCGGCTACATGCCCCAGCAGGTCGCCACCCGAAAGGCATCGGTCGAGATCATGAAGCAAGAGCACGAGACGCCGCTCGTCGTATGGTCCAGCAAGACCGGGCCGAAGAAGGATATCGGCACCATCAGCCCGTCGTTGCTCCCCTACCAGATCGTTTCTCTCGCAGGCTTCAAGGATCCCTACTACACTGGGTTCCTGGGCCGTGTGCAGAAGAAATATGCGATCGTCGATCGCTACCAGCTCGTCAATCGCAAGGACGAGCCGCAGCCGGACTGGTTGCTGAAGGACAAGGCGATCGACCCGCTGATCCGCAACTACCAGTACCTGCAGCACGACATGATCTTCGGTGGACAGCACGGCCTGCAGCGCTTCTTCCCTGGCCACGCCTGGGTGACCGGCGCTGGATTCTGACGGCGCCGCATACCCACGCTGCCATGCCCTGCGGCTTGTCCGCGGGGCATATCTATGTATGGCTTGGCTCGATCGGCGATTGGAGACATATTCGCCTGAAATGACGTCGCTCAGGGAGCCAATCCATGTCCATCCTTCACGATCTGGAAAACCTGCATTTCGGCAAGCACCTGGCCGAACTCGGTGAAATCGAGAAGCGGGTGATCGAGAAGACCCGCGAGCGCAAGATCGTTGCGACGAATGTCAACGAAGCCTTTTCGGCTCAAACCAGCGTGGGCGAACGCCTTGCCGACGGCATCGCGCGCGTCGGCGGTTCCTGGGGATTCATCATCGGGTTTCTCGTCTTCCTAATCATATGGGCGTCGCTCAACACTTTTCTCGTCATCTTTCGGCCCTTCGATCCCTATCCCTTCATCTTTCTCAATCTCATTCTCTCCATGGTGGCCGCCATCCAGGCGCCGATCATCATGATGTCCCAGAACCGTCAGGCCGCGCGTGACCGTTTCGAAGCCGCGAAGGACTACGAGATCAACCTGAAGGCCGAGATCGAGGTGCTCTCGCTACACCAGAAGATCGACCAGCAGGTGATCGCCGAACTGGAGAGGCTGCGCGCCGACATGGCCCGCCTGTCGAACCTGCTCGACACCAGAACGGCCCCTTGAATATTCACGCGAATCCCGTATGAGAAAGCAGCATCGGCCTCGACGCTGCAATAGATGTGCATACCTAATTCCTCAGCGAAGCGTAAAGTCAGCATGGACATGGATCTCAATCCGGACCGGCTCCGCACGCGTCCGTATTCCCCCGCCGAAATAGCCGGACACGCGCTCTTCCTTCCGATCGAGAGGGAAATCGCATCACATCTGATCGGGATTCATCTCGAAAACCCGCGTGCGGCACGGTTGGCGGCCTCGCACCAGAAGTGGCTGATGACCCAGTCGCTCTATGCGCTTCACCTCGAGCGCCGGCCGGACGACCCTCTCTCCGGCCTGACGCGCTCGCGTCTGCTGGAGATCGTCGCGGAGTATCAGTCCGCCAGCCGCAACACGGCAATCGCGTTCCTGGCCGAACTGCTGTCCTACAAGTTCCTGGAGGAAGTGCCCGACGTACCCGATCGGCGCGTGCGGGTCCTGCGAACGACGTCGACGAGCGACTGGGCCATGCGATCCTGGTTCGAAGGTCACATGCGCTGCCTCGACAGGCTGGACGATGGCAACCGCCTGAACGTCTGCAGGCGCGAAGCCCGCATCTTCCCGATAGCCCAGCCACGTGCAGCAAGGAGCCTGATCGCCGACAGCCGCTGGCGCATGCCCGGCGCGTGCATCGGCCATTTCCTATGGTCGGACGTGGGCGGCCTGCTGCTGCACGAGCTCGTATCGCGTCT
Organism: Ferirhizobium litorale; assembly: GCA_030028905.1. GTDB lineage: Bacteria > Pseudomonadota > Alphaproteobacteria > Rhizobiales > Rhizobiaceae > Ferirhizobium > Ferirhizobium litorale. Next base: position 106,610 of record JALDYZ010000013.1, read on the forward strand.
ACCGGACACGGCCGCCATCGATGAGCGCATCATTCTCGAAAACGTCAGCATCGGCGCGCTCGCCGAGAAGTACGCCATCTCGGCCACGAACGCGAAACGCATGTTCAAGAAGGCCGAGGCCGACGGCGTGCTCGGCTGGGAAGCGCCGCGGCGCGACATGCGGCTGTGGCTGTCACGCGGCTTTCTCGACAGCTACTTCGCCTGGCAATCGGTCAAGTTCGCGGCGCTCGACGAAGCGTTCCATTGGGCCTGCGCCCAGTTGCGTTGCGCATGAAACCCCTTGCCGGTCAGTCGTCCGGCGCCACCGCCAGGTTGGGGCTGCCCTTCCCGTATTGCGGAAGGCCGTCGTTGATCTCGTAGAAATCGCCCTTGTCTGCGCAGAAGATATGGTAGGCCATCTTCAGCCCCGGCTCGCCGTCGAAAGCACCGGCCATGATCGAGACATGGTCGGCATCATCGGCCTGCCAGAACAGGGCCGAGCCGCAGGTGCCGCAGAAGCCGCGCCGGGCAAAGTCGCTGGCGCGGTACCAGGTCACGCGCTCCTCGCCATCGAGTTCGAAGTTGTCGAGGCCGACATTGGTCGCTGCATAGTACAGCCCAGTCTGCTTCCGGCACTGCGAGCAGTGGCAGGCAACGACTTCGCGCAACGGTCCTTTCGTCCTGAAACGAACCGCGCCGCACAGGCAACTGCCCTCATTCACCTGGTTCATTCGTGTTTCCCTCCCCTTGGTGTGGCGACTTTCGCCGCCCCTCCGCGCGCGGTCAAATTCGAAAGTCTGAACGCCGCGATCAACCAAGCTGAACCTGCGGCCCACAAACGCAAACGGGCCGGTTTTGGCCGGCCCGTGTGTCTTGTTGCGATTTGCGCCGATATCAGCTGTTGACGGCGAGCTTCTTCTCGTCGCGGCCACCCTTCATCCGCTCGGCGAGCAGGAATGCGAGCTCCAGCGCCTGGTCGGCGTTGAGGCGCGGGTCGCAATGGGTGTGGTAGCGGTCCTGCAGGTCGTCCGCCGACACTGCCCGCGCACCACCCGTGCATTCCGTCACGTCCTTGCCGGTCATCTCGATATGGATGCCGCCCGGATGCGAGCCTTCCGCGCGGTGGATCTGGAAGAAGCTCTCGACTTCCGACAGGATCCGCTCGAACGGACGGGTCTTGTAGTTGTTAAGCGTGATCGTGTTGCCATGCATCGGATCGCAGGACCACACCACCTTGCGGCCCTCGCGCTGGACGGCGCGGATAAGGCGTGGCAGGTGGTCGGCGACCTTGTCGTGGCCGAAGCGGCAGATCAGCGTCAGGCGCCCCGCCTCGTTAGCCGGATTCAGGATGTCGATCAGTTCCAGCAGGCCGTCGGCGGTCATCGACGGGCCGCACTTCAGGCCGATCGGGTTCTTGATGCCGCGGCAGTATTCGACATGCGCATGGTCCGGCTGGCGGGTACGGTCGCCGATCCAGATCATGTGGCCGGAGGTCGCATACCAGTCGCCCGAAGTGGAATCGACGCGCGTCAGCGCCTGCTCGTAGCCGAGCAGCAGCGCCTCGTGGCTGGTGAAGAAATCGGTCTCGCGCAGGCTCGGATTGTTGTCCGGCGTGATCCCGACGGCCTTCATGAAGTCCATCGTTTCGGTGATGCGGGCCGCGAGCTTGCGGTAGCGCTCGCCCTGCGGGCTGTCCTTGACGAAGCCGAGCATCCACTGGTGCACGTTGTCGAGGTTGGCATAGCCACCCATCGCGAAGGCGCGCAGCAGGTTAAGCGTCGCCGCCGACTGGCGGTAGGCCATGACCTGGCGCTCCGGATTGGGGATGCGGGCGTCCTCGGTGAACTCGATGCCGTTGATGATGTCGCCGCGGTAGCTCGGAAGCTCGACGTCGCCCTGCTTCTCGAAATTCGATGAGCGCGGCTTGGCGAACTGGCCGGCAATGCGGCCGACCTTGACCACCGGCTGCTGGGCGCCGAACGTCAGAACCACGGCCATCTGCAGGAAGGCGCGGAAGAAGTCGCGGATGTTGTCCGCGCCATGCTCGGCAAAGCTCTCGGCGCAATCGCCGCCCTGCAGCAGGAAGCCGTTGCCTTCGGCGACGTTGGCGAGCGCCTTGGTCAGGCGGCGGGCTTCACCCGCAAAGACGAGCGGCGGATAGGTCGCGAGCGTCGCTTCCGTCGCAGCAAGAGCTGCCTCATCCGGGTAGGCCGGCACCTGCTGGATCGGCTTGTCGCGCCAGCTCTGCGGGGTCCAATTCTGCGCCATTACACTCACCTGTTCGCTCTGTCTTTGCGTATCCTTCGGACTGTCCTACCGGATGCGCGCTTATATACATTAAGGAGCGAAAAGCAAAGCTTTCAATGGACACAGTGTTGCGCTTCGCGATCAGTCGATTTGCACCTTGGTGGACACTGGACGATTTCGTCCGGCAAACCCGAAGGGAGACAAGAAGATAGAACTACGATGGTGATGACAGCGCGAGCAGTTCGGCGATCAATACCCGTCCCAACTCACCCCTGCTTGTGCGATCATGGGCCGCGAACATCGGCCCGCTGTTGACCTCGAGAAAGCAAACTTCGCCCGTCGCGGTCCGTGTTTTCAGGTCGAATGCGCAGAAATTCAGACCCAGTTCGTCACTCATCACGCGCAAGCGCGGCAAGACTTCCGCCAAAGGTCCGTGATCATTCGGGCAGACTTCCATTCGGGCGGTGGGATCGACCCGGTAGTCAAGTTCTGCACTCAGGACGACGAAGGCCATGAACCTGTCGCCCAGCCGGTAGACCCGGTATTCCGGATAGTCGAGCTTCTCCTGCACGAAGGCGGGTATCGGCAGGCTGCCACCGGGCGCCAGTACCTCGAAGTCGATCCCGGCAAGCGGCTTGCAGTAACCGCCGCCATTGACCGGCTTGGCTACGAACCTTGCGGAGTCATTTGCAAATCGCCTTATCTCCGCCGCGTCGTTGGAAACAAGGGTTGCCGGTGTAGCGAGTCCCGCTTTGTGCGCCGCACGCAGGTCGGCCATCTTGATCCCGGCAAAGCTCGCCATGTTCCTATTGAAGACGCCGATGCCGGGCTGCAGGAGAACAGCGCCCAGCATGAAGGCAAACCAGCCCGGCGCACGTGGCAACGCGCCTTCCTTCTCGACCTCGCGGTTGAAGACGTTCATCCGCACGAAGGCCGCTCGGGGGAAAAGGGGTCTTTCGCCGAGCATCAGGCTGTTGTGGCGGAAATCGAGGCTGGCGGCCACTTTCGCCTTTGTATCGTGATAGATCGTGATGGCCGTCAGCCCGAGCTCGGTGACCCGCACCTCCAGCAACTGCAGGCACGGATCGTCCCGCCCACCGGCAATCAGCAGATCGGGCCTGAGAACGTCAACGCTCACCGAATGGTCCGCGCTGCACAAGCCGTTCTCGCGGATCGAAATCCTCAAATCCGGGAGACTTGCGGAGGAGTTCGTTGCGGATATCCTTCTCCAGCGCGAACGGCCCGGTTCCTTCGGTAAAGATATCAGCCAAGGTCGGCCAGCCTTCTTCGCCGAGCGCCAGCGTGGTGAACCGGCCTGGCGGCAGCCTGGGAAAAGCCGGGCCGATGCGTTCCAGGAAATCGGGCAAAGTCGTGTTGAGCGACACTTGGCCGGCTTCCACGTTGAGAAGCGCCGTGCGGCTGTTGGTCCGCGCATGCACGATGACCCCGGCAATCTTGTCGACATTCTCAGCAATGACAAGGTTTGCATGCACCGGGACAACGACCTGCGGCACGATGCCCTCCGGTGGATCGCCCACCAGCTCGAGATCGAAGATGCGATCCGGAGAGAGGTCGCCTTCCAGAATATTCAGCGCAACGTTGGTGTAGCCGGGTGTCGCGGCCCGGCCGCTCACCATTACAAGGAGCGTCGGCGGATCGCTCTTGTTGAGGGTGACCTGGACATCGTCGACGGAAAGCAGGCGGACTGACATGAAGCGATCCTCTCCTTGGTGCAATTTTGGAGAAACGTAGCACGGCAATCCATCATTCGCAACCATGGATTACTTTTTCAACATTGTACTATTTATAATTGCATTGAGTTGAGGACACGGAAATGCCGGGTCGATGGAACCGACCCGGCACTGTTCGATACATCGGTTGCAAGGGTGTTGCGCCTCAGACGCGCTCGCCGTTGCGAATGCGGTAGCTCGGCGAATACATCGTCACCAGTTCCTCGGCCGCGGTCGGATGAACGGCCATGGTGCGATCGAAATCGTCCTTGGTGCAGCCGGCCTTCAGCGTTATGCCGAGGATCTGCGCCATCTCGCCGGCGTCGTGGCCGAGGATATGGGCGCCTACCACCCTGCGGTCTGCAGCGTTGACGATCAGCTTCATGATCGTCTTCTCGGCCCGGCCGGAGAGTGTCGCCTTCATCGGCCGGAACTGCGCCCGATAGACTTCCAGCTCTTCGAAGCGCTTGGCCGCCTCCTCTTCAGAAAGTCCGACGGTGCCGATTTCCGGCTGCGAAAACACTGCGGTCGGAATGAGCTCGTGGTCAGGGCTGGTCGGATTGCCGCGATACTCGGTCTCGATGAAGCACATCGCCTCGTGGATGGCGACCGGGGTCAGCTGCACCCGGTCGGTGACATCGCCGAGGGCAAAGATGCTCGGCACGCTGGTGCGCGAATATTCGTCGACGATGATGGCGCCGCGTTCGTCGACCTTCACGCCGGCCTGCTCGAGCCCGAGGCCCCTCGTCGCCGGATCTCGGCCGAGCGCCAGCATCACCGTCTCGACGGTCAGCAGTTCGTTGTTCTTCGTGCGCGCCGCAAGCTCGCCGGTCGGCGTGCGCGTCACTTCCTCGATCACGTCCTGGCAGAGGATGCGAATGCCCTTGGCCTCCATCGCCTCGTGCAGACCGTGGCGCATGTCCTGGTCGAAGCGCGACAGGATCTCCAAGCCGCGATAGATCAGCGTTGTCTCGACGCCCAGCCCGTGGAAGACGTTGGCGAATTCCACCGCGATATAGCCGCCGCCCGCGATCAGGATCGATTTCGGCAGTTTTTCGAGATGGAATGCCTCGTTCGAGGAAATGCAGAACTCGTGCCCCGGCAGCGCGACATGCGGGTTCGGCCCGCCGCCGACCGCGATCACGATACGCTCGGCGGTCACCGTCCGGTTCTGCTTGACCAGCCGCACCGTATGCGCGTCCACCAGTTCTGCGCGCGTTTCGAGGATTTCCGCGCCGGCATTGTCGAGCCCCTTGCGATAGAGCCCTTCCAGTCGCGCGATTTCGCGGTCCTTGTTCTCGATGAGCTTGGTCCAGTCGAACGACGTCTCGCCGACGGTCCAGCCGTAGCCGGCGGAATCCTCGAAATGCTCGTGGAACTGCGAGGCGTAGACGAACAGTTTCTTCGGCACGCAACCGCGGATGACGCAGGTTCCGCCGAAACGATATTCTTCCGCGATCGCCACCTTCTTGCCGAGGGAGGCAGCCATGCGGGCACTGCGTACCCCGCCGGACCCGCCACCGATGACGAAAAGATCATAATCATATGACGACATGGAAGGCTCCTTGATTATATGCGCGGCGCAACGCCGCTCCTGATATAGATGCGCGCAGCAAAAATAAAAGCCCGGTCGAACCGGGCTTTCGTTGGCCTTGACGCGTGTTCGCGGTTACTGTGCTTCTGGTGCCGCCGGCTGCGCACCCTCGGCCTCGATCTTCGCGCCGATCTGCTTTTCGAGCGCGGCATCGCTTTCCCGAGCGAGATCGCGCGACATGCCGGCCGCCCAGATATCGGCTGCGCGCAAAAGCTCGCGCGTGGCGATCGGGCCGTCCTTGAGAAGCTTCTTGCCCGGTTCGGAACCGTAGAAAGCGGCAATGGCCTTCAGTTCCTCGAGGCTGAAGGCCCTGGCGTAGATGGTCGCTGCCTCCTTCTCCAGGTCGCCGCGGCGTGTGGCAAGCTCCAGCGCCTTTTCGTCCACGGTCGCGGAGATCAGGTCCTGGAAGTTCGGCGAAGCCTGGATCAGCTGCGACTTCAGCTGCTCCGCAAGGTTCGGAAGGATGCTGTCGAACTGGTTGGTGACGCCGAGGGCAGTGATGGTGGCACGCGCCGCCTGCATCTGCTCCTCGCTGACCTCGTCGGCCTTCGCCAACGTACCGAAAGCAATGCCCGAAATGAAAATGGCAGCAGCGGCAACACGGCCGACACCCGCGAGTTTGGTCATGAGAATCATTGCTCCTGTCTACTTTTTAGCCTGCAGCGTACGCGCACCGGCCGGACCGGCGATGATGGCAAGCGCCGCCATGTTTATGAAAAGCCCGTGTTCGACGACACCGGGAATCGCGTTCAGCTCGCGCGAAAGCGCTTCTGCGTCCGGAATGCGGCCAAATGATGCGTCGAAGATGTAGTGACCGCCGTCGGTCGTGAATATCCCGTCACCCGACTGGCGCAGCTTGAGCTCGCCCGTCAGCCCGAGCCTGGAGGCGGTCTTCTCGATCGCGATCCGGGTCGACGCCTGGCCGAACGGATTGACCTCGATCGGCAAGGCGAACGCGCCCAGCGTCTCGACGAGTTTGCTCTCGTCGGCGATCACCAGCATGCGCGCCGATGCGGAAGCGACGATCTTCTCGCGCAGCAGCGCACCGCCGCCGCCCTTGATGAGGCAGAGTTGCCCATCGACCTCATCGGCTCCGTCGATGGTCAGATCCAGTTCGGGAAGCTCGTCGAGCGACTTCAGCGGCACACCGAGTTCAACGCACAGCCGCGCAGTCCGCTCCGAAGTCGGCACACCCTCGACGCGCAAACCGCCAGCCACTTTTTCGGCCAGCAGGCGGACAAATTCCTCCGCTGTGGAACCTGTTCCGATGCCGAGGCGCATGCCGTCCTCGACGTGTCCGAGCGCTGCCTGGGCGGCATTGATCTTCATCTGGCGGGCGTCCATACGCCAATAGCTCCCGTCTATTTCGTTGAGTGCTGTTTACACGTCTCGTCGCGCAAACGAAAGTCATATTAAAACGCTACACGGAATTTCGAAGACACGGGCGAAAGGTTCCATGCCCTCCCGGGACCGCCCTTTGGCTTGCAATTTCCGGTTAGTTCTCATAACCCAGCGACAGTTGGATATTCACCGAGGCTATGAACGTGACGTCACCGCTTGTCGTATTCGATCTCGATGGCACGCTGATCGACACCGCCCCCGATCTCGTCGCCAGCCTGAACCACACTATTGCCGCGGCGGGCCTTGCCCCGGTCGGCTACGAGGACCTCACCTTCCTGGTCGGCAACGGTGCCAAGATGATGATCGAAAAAGCGTTCGTTCTGCGCGAGAAGCCGCTGAACGCCGAAGACCTTCCGCACCTGCTCGAACGGTTCATCACCCACTATTCCGCCTCCATGCCGGGCGAAAGCCGCCCCTATCCGGGCCTCGTCGATGCGCTGGAGCGCCTCAAGACCAGCGGCTTCCGCCTGGCGGTCTGCACCAACAAGATCGAATCGCTTGCCGTCACGCTGATCGAGCGGCTGCAACTGACCCACCATTTCGCGACGATTACCGGCGGCGACACCTTTCCGGTGCGCAAGCCCGACGCCCGCCACCTTCTCGGCACCGTCGAGCGCGCCGGCGCCGATCCGCGTCGTACTGTCATGATCGGCGACAGCATCAACGACATCATGGTCGCGCGCAATGCCGGCGTCCCGTCGATTGCCGTCCCCTTCGGCTATTCCGACGTCGCGGTGGACAGCCTCGGCCCGAACCACGTCATCGGGCATTTCGACGAACTCACCCCGGCGCTGGTCGAGGGCCTGCTGCAACGCCAGGCGGCGTAGCATCGTCCCCAAAGGCAACGAGCACTCTTGCGAGAGATCCCGTCGGCGTAGGCCTATGGTGTACGGAGCATCAGGCCCGATGCCAGAAACCGGAACGCCTTCACCGCCTTTGGCAATACGGCCTTAGGGTTTTCGCTAGCCGCGATCCAGAGAGCGGCATTGAGTGCTGCGCCGTTGAGGAGCCTCGCCGCGGCCTCCGGGTCGACCGGCTGCACCATCCCTAGCGCGGCCAATCGTTCGACCGCCTCTTTTGTTGCTTGCAGGCAGTTGTTCTGGCTCGGCCAATTCGAGGGATCGCCGAGCACGGCAGGGCCATCGAGCAGGACAATGCGCTGCACTTCGGGATTGAGTGCCATCTCGATATAGGCCGTCCCCTCGGCCAGCAACGCCTCCCAACCGTCCCCGGCCCTGTCACCGATCCCTTTAGCGCGCGATGCCATTTCGGCATCGATCTGGTTGACGACTGCGGCCAGCAAGCCGCGCTTGTCGCCAAAATTGTGGTAAAGCGCCCCTCTCGTCAGTCCTACTTCGGCAGTCAGATCGTCCATCGAGGCGGCGGCATAGCCCTTTTCTGCAAACGCCTTGCGCGCCGCTGAGATCAGCCTCGCCCGGTTTTGCTCCATCACCTCGGCACGTTTGCCCGCCATCGGTCACCCCCCAATTTAACATACGCCACGTATATGAACTTGACATACGACGCGTATTCGAACATTTTACATACGCGCCGTATATCAACGAAGCGATCGGGCGGGAAGCCCTCCCGGGGCAAATATGCCTAGCGGGGGCACGTAACCACAATTCACAGGAGCCACAATGACCAAAAGAACCCCAATCTTTCCTGCGGAAAGGCATGCCCTTTACGAAGAACACGGCTACTCGGCGGCGATCCGCTCGGGCGACCTGCTGTTCGTGTCGGGCCAGGTGGGCAGCCGCCCGGACGGCAGTCCGGAACCGGATTTCGAACGCCAGGTTCAACTTGCCTTCGACAACCTCGAGGCAACGCTTCGAGCCGGAGGCTGCACGTTTGACGACCTCATCGACGTGACCACGTTCCACACCGATCCCGAAAATCAGTTCGGGATGATAATGGCGATCAAGCAGAAGATTTTCCCCAAGCCGCCCTATCCGAATTGGACCGCGATCGGGGTCAACTGGCTTGCCGGCTTCGATTTCGAGATCAAGGTGATCGCCCGAATTCCGGCGATCGGTTAAGCGCACGGCGCGAAGATGTCCGCCACTCGTCGCGGCGGACATCCGTAAGTCTTGTCAGATCGGTGTGTTGCGGCTCTCGCTGGTCGCGGCAAACGCCTTTTCCACATAGGCGTCGCGTCCATAGACGTCGCCGAAATACTCGACCACGCCGTCCTTGTTCGGCCAGGCGGTAAAGTAGGACACGTAGACCGGGATCTTGCGCGACAACTGGACCGCCCGGTTGCCACCCGCGGCGATCTCCCGCGCTACCTCATCCGTGCTGGTGCCGAGCACCGCCGCCGCCATCCGGCGCGGATCGGCGAGGCGGACGCAGCCATGGCTGAGCGCCCGCATGTCCTTGTTGAAGAAGCTCTTCGAGGGCGTGTCATGCATGTAGATCGCATGGCTGTTCGGGAACAGGATCTTCAACTCGCCAAGCGCGTTGTCGCTGCTCGGCGGTTGGCGAACCGAAACGGACTTGGTCGAGCCATACCAGTTGACGCTGGACGACGATACCTGGCGCCCGCCGACGACCACCTCGTAGCCCATCTGGTCGAGATAGCCCGGATCGGCCCTCAACTTCGGCAGCATCTCGTTGATGATGATCGACTGCGGCACGCCCCAGAACGGGTTGAATTCGACCGTCTCGATCTCATCCTGGAAAAAATAGGTCTGGTTGGCGCGCGTTCCGACCACCACCCGCATCGAGAACTGCTCGCCGTTGTCGTCGTGATAGTAGACCTGGAATGCCGGCTGGTTGATGAAGACGTATCGCGAGCCGAGGTCGGCCGGCAGCCAGCGGGCCTGCTCGAGCGCCACCACCAGTTTCTCGATCTTGGCGGCGTTGCTGTCGCCGACCAGGGCACGCACGGTCGCCTGGCCGATGACGCCGTCCGGCTTCAGCCTGTTCTCCGTCTGGAAGTCCTTCACCAGATCGACCAGTTCCGGCGTGTATTCCGGGGTTTGCTGGTAGGAGGCGAGCACGACCGCGTGCTTGACCTTCAAATCGTCGGATCCGCGCTTTTCGATCGCCTTGACGACGTTCGCCATCTCCGGGTCGCTTGCCCCCGGCTTCAGCAGGCCGGTGAGCGTCACCTTCACATGATCGTCAGCACCATCCATGGCCCGCAGTCTGGCAAGCTCCGCCGTCAGCGCCCGGAACTGCTCGCCGGACGGGCTGCGGCTCTTCAGATAGGCTTCTACATTCGGGCTAAGCCGGACCATCTTGAGGACCGGCGCCAGGTTGACGGTCTTGCGCTTGAAATCGTGATAGCCGGAAATCTTGTTCGGATCGATGCGACCGCGATTGGTATCCTGGACGTAGGCGAGCACCTTGGCGGACAGAGCGAGTTCGAACTGCATCAGCGAGCGGTCGCGCGTGGCCTGATCGCCCTCGACGGGAAGGCTGACGGCATAGTCGCGAGGATCGAGGCCGACCGCATCCGTTTCCGAAAGCGCCTTCATGGCGGCCCTCGCCCGCTCGTTGACCTCGCTGCCCGTCACCCAGACGAGCGGCTGGCCCTCGCCGTAATAGGTTTCGAGCACCTTGGCGATCTCGCTCGACGTGCGAACCTTGGCCTCGCTCATTAAATGGCGCTGCTCGGCAAGCGGATCGACTGCGACAGGTACCGAACCGGAATCCGCGACGGCACCGGTCACCACCGGGTCGGCGAACTTCGCCGCCGCGACGAGCCGCATCGAATCGGGCTTGTAGGTGTAGTAGCGCGGGCCGGAAACCTTTGGCAGCGGCTCGGGATCGACGTTCGCCATCGATCCACCCGCCATCGGCGCAGGTGCGCGCGGATAGGCGCGCGGCGATGTCGCATAGGGTTCATAGACGCGCTGCCCTGCCCGGTTGCCGCGCAGGAAGTCGAGGAATCCCGCTTCGGCGCGCTCCGTTTGGAACATCACCGCAGAAGAGGTCAGCGCGAGGGTCAGCGCAGCAGCTTTCGTCAAATATTTCATATAATAACCAGTTCCCGATGTCTTCCAGTAGCGGTCGTGCGGCCTCGGCACCCTACCCAATCGCCATGGCATACCGGATCGCCGGGCGAATGAAAAGGAAACGACCCGAGGCCGGGCAGTCACGGCGACCGGATTTTCGCGTCACATCGTCGGTCGCCTATAATCACAAAAATGCGCCACGAATCTGAAATGATTAGTTAATCTTTTGGAAATTTTATCGCCGTCCGTTCGCAGGGGAAAGATTGCTGACTGCGAAGCACTGGCATAAATCCGCGCACCGTGTCACAAAAACCACGAAACCGACGGCATCCGGGTCCGCGTCGGAAAGCGCCCCGGATCACCTCGAATCCAATCCCCATATCCGGTCGCCGCAGCAGCGACCAATTCACGGCAGGAAAGGCACGAGACATGACAATGCGCACCGAAACCGACACGTTTGGCCCGATCGAAGTGCCGAGCGACCGATACTGGGGAGCGCAGGCGCAGCGATCGCTCGGCAATTTCAAGATCGGCTGGGAAAAACAACCGGTCTCGATTGTCCGCGCGCTCGGCATCGTCAAGCAGGCAGCGGCGAACACCAACATGGAACTCGGCCACCTGGACCCGGTCGTTGGCAAGGCGATCGTCGATGCCTCGCGGGAAGTGATCGACGGCAAGCTCAACGACCACTTCCCGCTCGTCGTCTGGCAGACAGGTTCCGGCACCCAGTCGAACATGAACGCCAACGAGGTGATCTCCAACCGGGCGATCGAAATGCTCGGCGGCGTGATGGGTTCGAAGAAGCCGGTGCATCCGAACGATCACGTCAACATGAGCCAGTCCTCGAACGACACCTATCCGACGGCCATGCACGTCGCCTGCGCCGAGCAGATCGTGCATCACCTGCTCCCCGCCTTGCAGCATCTCTACGAGGCGCTCGACACCAAGGCCCATGCCTTCGCCCACATCATCAAGATCGGCCGCACCCACACGCAGGACGCCACTCCGCTGACGCTCGGGCAGGAGTTTTCCGGTTATGCGGCGCAGGTCTCTTCGGCGATCAAACGCATCGAGATGACGCTACCAGGTCTCTACGAGCTGGCGCAGGGCGGAACCGCCGTCGGCACCGGGCTGAACGCGCCGGTCGGCTTTGCGGAAAAGGTCGCCGAGCACATCGCGCAGATCACCGGCCTGCCCTTCGTCACCGCGCCGAACAAGTTCGAGGCGCTGGCAGCCCATGACGCCATGGTCTTTTCCCATGGCGCGATCAACGCAGCCGCCGCCGCCCTGTTCAAGATCGCCAACGACATCCGCCTGCTGGGGTCGGGTCCGCGCTCGGGCCTCGGCGAACTGGCGCTGCCGGAAAACGAGCCCGGCTCGTCGATCATGCCGGGCAAGGTCAACCCCACCCAGTGCGAGGCACTGACCCAGGTCTGCATCCAGGTTTTCGGCAACAACGCCGCGGTCAGCTTTGCCGGCAGCCAGGGGCATTTCGAGCTCAACGTCTACAATCCGGTGATGGCCTACAATTTCCTGCAGTCGGTGCAGTTGCTGGGCGATGCCGCCGTCTCGTTCACCGACAATTGCGTGACCGGCATCGAGGCCCGCGAGGACAATATCCGCGCCGGACTCGAGCGCTCGCTGATGCTGGTGACGGCGCTGGCGCCGACGATCGGCTATGACAACGCCGCCAAGATCGCCAAGACGGCGCACAAGAACGGTACGACTCTGCGGGAGGAAGCGCTGGCGAGCGGGCTGGTCACGGCGCAGCAGTATGACGCGATCGTCCGCCCCGAGACGATGATCGGACCGAAATGATCGTCTGATCGACAGGAGAGTACGCCGGAGCCGGAAAAGGGAAGCGCAACCCTTGCCTTTTCGAGCCCCGGCGCTCAGCCGTCAGCGGATTGCAGCAGTCTGGCCGACATCGATACCTCGTATTGCCGTGTCGTTTGCGTCAAGAACCATGTGTTGCCCGGGCTCGATGCTGAGCAGGATTTCGCGCTGAAACAGGCCATCGAAAAATCCTCCCTGTGCGACCATGAACATCACGCCTCCGATAAGCGCCGAAACCAGCAGCATCTGGACAGATGCGGTATCGTGTTCCTCACTATCCATTGTCTTCATCCCCTTGTGCCCTACCAGCTGCGATGCTGGCTGCGGTGCTGTTGGCTGCCGGCGCGGCCGGCCTTGATCCTTAAACGTACGGGCGCTGCCGGCACCGCAATCAGAAAGGTTGCGATAATCAAGGCAGCGAATGCGACGGTTGGAAGAAGTGTCATCTGCTTGCTCCTCTTGCCTGTGGGAACCTTGAAGTTCCTGAGGAGGAATATGCGCTTGCGTACGGCTGTCCAGAAGGCCACAAAAGCGCGACCCATCGTTTACATTTTTCGAACGACAAGGCGGGACTGAGGATGCACAGCGACCGATGCGCCTTCGCAGCAGGAAAACGGCGCCCGTATTTTTTTCAACCGTTTTAGCGACCAAGGCAGCAATTGCATTTGCCGGGCGCGGGCACTAGAGGACTTGGCGAACGCATCCAGTCCCCGGCATGAAAGGTCCCCTGATGGCTGACGATCTCTTCCCGCTTGGCGAAGACAAGACCACTTACCGCAAGATTTCCAGCGACTACGTGTCCGTCGATACCTTCAAGGGCCAGGAGGTTCTGACCGTAGAACCCGAGGGCATGCGACTGCTCGCCGAAACCGCTTTTGCCGATATCAACCATCTCCTGCGCCCGGGCCATCTCAGGCAGCTTGCCTCGATCCTCGACGACCCGGAAGCAACCGACAACGACCGCTTCGTCGCCTACGATCTGCTGAAGAACGCCAACATCGCCGCCGGCGGCGTGCTGCCGATGTGCCAGGATACCGGCACCGCGATCATCATGGGCAAGAAGGGTCGCCGCGTCTGGACCGAGGGCGGCGACTACGATGCGCTCGCCCAAGGTGTCATGGATGCCTACGAAAAGAAGAACCTGCGCTATTCGCAACTGGCGCCGATCCGCATGTTCGAGGAGAGGAACACCAAGAACAACCTGCCGGCCCAGATCGACATCTACGAGGAAGGCACCGACGCCTACAAGTTCCTGTTCGTCGCCAAGGGCGGCGGCTCGGCCAACAAGACCTTCCTCTACCAGGGCACCCCGTCGCTTCTCACCCACGACCGGATGATCGAATTCCTCAAGGAGAAGATCCTGACACTCGGCACGGCGGCCTGTCCCCCCTACCATCTTGCGATCGTTATCGGCGGCACGTCGGCCGAGATGAATCTCAAGACGGTCAAGCTCGCCTCCACCCGCTATCTCGACGACCTGCCGACCGAGGGCTCGGAAAGCGGCTACGCCTTCCGCGACATCGAGATGGAGGAGGAGATCCACAAGCTGACCCAGAGCCTCGGCGTCGGCGCCCAGTTCGGCGGCAAGTACTTCTGTCACGACGTGCGCGTCATCCGCCTGCCCCGTCACGGCGCCTCGCTGCCGATCGGCCTCGGTGTCTCCTGTTCCGCCGACCGCCAGGCGCTCGGCAAGATCACGCGCGACGGCATCTACATCGAGCAGTTGGAGGCTGACCCCTCGAAGTACATGCCCGATGTCGACGAGGACAAGCTGTCGGATTCGGTCGTGCGTATCGATCTCGACCGGCCCATGAGCGAAGTGCTTGCAGACCTCTCCAGGCACCCGGTCAAGACCCGGCTGTCCTTGACCGGCACGATCATCGTCGCCCGCGACCTCGCCCACTCCAAAATCCGCGAACGGCTGGAGAGCGGTTTCGGCATGCCCGACTACCTCAAGAACCATCCGGTCTACTATGCCGGCCCGGCTAAGACCCCGGCGGGCTACGCCTCCGGCTCGTTCGGCCCGACGACGGCCGGCCGCATGGACTCTTACGTCGACCAGTTCCAGTCCTTCGGCGGCTCGATGGTGATGCTCGCCAAGGGCAACCGCTCGCGCACCGTGCGCGAGGCCTGCAAGAAGCACGGCGGTTTCTATCTCGGCTCGATCGGCGGTCCTGCCGCCCGCCTTGCCCAGGATTGCATCCGCAAGGTCGAGGTGCTCGAATATCCTGAACTCGGCATGGAAGCAGTCTGGAAGATCGAGGTCGAGGATTTCCCCGCCTTCATCGTCATCGACGACAAGGGCAATGACTTCTTCCAGGAACTGAACCTCGGCTGATCTTGCCGAAAGGCTGGACAAAAAGGGCAAAGGGCGTCGAAAGGCGCCTTTTGCTTTTCGCAAGTAAAAAACGGAAGTCAAACCCAAACAATTATGTCTAGGTTAAAATTCGCAGTCGATATTTTAATAAAAAACCAAGGTTTTCCGGTTAACAAAAAAAGATGAAAAGCATCGGGGCCGGGAGTGGGCTGATGAGTAGCGCAGTTGCGCCGAAGGCGCCTATACCTGACATCGCCAGCCACATCACCTATGCGATGCGCACCATGGGCGTGGCGCCTATCCCGCGAAACTACGAACTCTTCTACGAAGCCTATATCGGATCGAACCCGGCGCTTACGAAGAAACTCGCCAGCTATGGCAACAGCATCAGCCAGGACGAACTCGACGCGGTCGCCGCCCAGTTCTTCGGCAACCGCCAGCTGCAGGTGGTCGATAACGCCCATATCCGCATCGTCTCCGAACTGGAAGCCATCGTCAGGCTGCTCAAGCAGGAACAGAACTCGCTCGAAAGCTACAACCGGCTTCTCGGCGAGACCTGCAACCGCATCACCACCAAGAGCAACGCCAGCAGCGATATCCTCCAGAACGCCATCGCCATCCTCGCCAAGGCCACTGGCGATACGATGGCGCATGGCGAACGCACGGTCGAGAGCGTCAGCCAGAAGTCGCGCGAAATGGAGCAGGTCCGCCAGGAGCTGGACGAGTACAAGCGCATCGCCAACACCGATTCGCTGACCCGGCTTGCCAATCGCCGCGCCTTCGACGATCGCCTCGCCGCCGTCTATGACGGTCCGCTCAACCGCCACCTCAGCGCCCTGATTCTGGCCGATATCGACAATTTCAAGGCGATCAACGACAACTACGGTCATCCCGTCGGTGACAAGATCCTGGCGACCGTGGCGACGATCATCCGCACCACCGTGCCGCACGACGTCTTCGTTGCCCGCACCGGCGGCGAGGAATTCGCGATTCTCGTCGACGGCTGCAGCGAGGACGAAGCCCTGCAGATCGCCGAGCGGGTGCGCACGACGCTTGCCTCCACCCCCTTCCGCAATTCCAAGACCGGCATCGACTATGGGCCGATCACCATATCGCTCGGTGTCTGCATGGGGGCCGAGGCAGAAGATCCCGGTGATCTCTACGGCAAGTGCGACGCTGCGCTCTATTGCGCCAAGCATGCCGGCCGCAATTGCTCGGTCGCCTACGAGAACGGAATGAAGAAGGAATTTTCCAAGAGCTGGCTCATCTACAAGAAGTAGGCGAGCCGCCGACTGCGGTTGCGGTCCCCTTCACCACATCGTTTTTGCGGCGCGCGCCGGCCACTCGCGGTCGTAGGTTTCCTTGTCGAAATCCGCCTTCGCCGCCTTGAGCAGGTCGCCCGGCGTCGGCAGCGCCGAGGGATCGACGAACCGCTCGGCATCCCACAGTTCGGCGCGCATCACCGCCCGGGCACACTGGAAATAGACCTCGTCGATCGCAATCACCACGACGCTGCGCGGATGCTTGCCGTCCATATCGAAGCTCTCGAGCATCGCAGCGTCCACCGAGATCCGCGCCCGACCGTTAACGCGCATCGTCGTGTTCGATCCGGGGATGAGCATCATCAGGGCGACGCGCGGGTCGCGCACGATGTTTTCGAGCGAATCGATGCGGTTGTTGCCGCGCCAGTCGGGCAGGAGCAGCGTGCGCTCGTCGGCGACCCGGACGACCCCGCCGAGATCGCCGCGCGGCGAGCAGTCGAGCCCTTCGGGGCCGACGGTTGCCAGCGCCATGAAGGGCGATGCCTCGATCATCCGCCGGTATTCCGGCGTGAGGCTCGCCGTCACCTTGACGAGCGAAGCCTCGCTGCAGCCGCTATAGATTTCGCGCAAGTGTACGATGTCATCGATGAAGGTCATGTTGGTTCCCGCTGCCGGCAATATCGGCCCGCCATAGAGTTGGCGCATGACACTACGATGACGGTCGACCCCGCGCCAGCCCGCTATTCCGCTGCCTGCGCCCTGCCGGGTTCGCGGAGGAATTCAACCAGCCGGGCGATGACGTCAGGCGCGCTGACGATCCGCCGGTGGCCATGACCGTTGGCCCAGTGCAGCCTGACATGGGGACCGGCGTTGCCGTAGCGGCGGGCGTGCTCGGCGCTCACTTCCTTGTCGTCCTCGGCGTGGATGACCAGCAGCGGCCTGTCGAAGGCCTGGCCAAGCGTCGCGGCGTCGAAATCCCCAAGTCTCCGCCCGGTGACGTGATGGATTTGCCCTTCCAGCGCCGCCTGCACCCGGGGCGCAAGACCGAGAAGCCTGCCGTAGTCCTCGAACAGCCAGCCCATCTCGCTCGGCGCGCCGATCAACGCCAGTTTGCCGGCGGCGAGCGGGCGGATGCCCGGCAGCAATCCACTTGCGGCAATCATCAGGCTGGCGCCACCGAAGGAATGGCCGATGGCGGCATCAAAGGACCCGAACCTTAGTTCCGCGGCAGCGATCGCTTCCACCGCCAGCCGCATATTGAGAACCCGTCCGCTCGAACGGCCATGGCCGGGGAAATCGATGGCGATGACCTCGGCACCGGTCGCGGCGATCCCCGCGGCGAGATCCGCCATGTAGGCGCTGCCCGAACCCCAGCCATGCACCACGAGATAGCGCTCCTGCGCCGGCTTGCCGCCCGCCGGTGCGAAACGGTAGGCGGCAACCCTGCCGCCCGCGGGAAGGTAGACATGCAGGCGCTCGGCGGCCGCCAGCCGCTTCATGCCGGCGGCATGCACGCCTTTCGCCTTGGCGCCCTTCGGTTTGCGCGACGGTGTGGTACTGAATATATGGAAGGCCAGCTTTCCGGCATGGCGTGGCGATACGGCTCCAATGGCGCGAAGCCCGAAGCGGGTGACCGAAAGAGCGAAGGATGGCATGATGGACTTTCATAATAGTTCAACTTTGAACAATTAAAGTACAACGATGAACAAAAATCAATCCTTTCCCTGGGATCATCCGCGTTTTCGCAGCTGGGTATCCGTGGCACGCGCCTGCCAACTGATGCAGCAGGCGCTGACCAAAGCGCTGGCCCATCTCGACATTAAGCCGCCGCACCTCGACATCCTCATCAATCTCTACCGCTTCGAAGGGATTTCGCAGCAGGAACTGGCCCGCAAGCTGCTGGTCGGGCGCTCGAACATGAGCATGCTGCTGCCGCAGATGGAAAAGCGCGGCCTGATCGAACGTCGCGGCGACGCGCGCGACAAGCGCGTGCTGCGGCTCTACCTCACCGAAGCCGGTCGCAAGACCACCGAGGAGGCGATGGCGATCCAGACGGCGCTGATCGAGCGCAGTCTGTCGGCGACTCCACTGGAGCAGTGCATGACGGTCGCCGATTCCATGGGCAACATCATCGCGGCGCTGTCAGCCGACATGAAGGACGCGGACTGATCCCGTCTCGACCGCTCGCTCAGCGCGGCTTTTCGGAGTGGTCGCGGCTCATGCCCTTTTCGGCAAGCTCCTGCTCGTAGGCCCCGAACAGGTCGTCGCCCCTTTCCCCAAGCTCCCGAAGATAGGCCCAGGTAAAAATGCCGGTGTCGTGCATGTCGTCGAAGCCGATGCGAACCGCATAGTTGCCGGTCGGCACGACCGAAAGGATCTGCACGTTGCGCTTGCCCGGCACGGTGAGCTTCTGTCCCGGTCCATGGCCCTGCACCTCGGCCGAAGGTGACAGCACCCGCAGCATCTCTGCCGGCAGATCGAAGCGCATGCCGTCGTCAAAGGCGACCGAGAGGGTTTGCCGGTCCGAAGACACGCGTATCTCGGTCGGCCAGTATTCGCTCATTCGTCAACGTCCGTCTTGGTTTGATCTGCGAGCAGGAGTAAGCCGCTGCCGGACGGCGCGCAAGCGCTATCTGCCGCCCAACTGTCGCACAACGCCTTGACGGCGCGCGCCTGGCGGACCACATTTGTTGTTGAACCGGAGAAGTGCATTGAACAGCATTGCAGGCCAGATATCCGCGACAACCGCGCTCAACGCCGGCGACGGCTCGATGATCGACCCATTCGGCCGGGCGGTGACCTATCTGCGTGTCTCGGTGACCGACCGCTGCGATTTTCGCTGCACCTATTGCATGGCGGAAAATATGCACTTCCTGCCCAAGCAGGATCTCTTGACCCTCGAGGAACTCGACCGGCTCTGTTCCGCCTTCATCGCCAAGGGCGTGCGCAAGCTCAGACTCACCGGCGGCGAACCGCTGGTGCGCAAGAACATCATGTTCCTGGTGCGCGCGCTTGGCCGCCACATCGAGGCGGGCCGCCTCGACGAACTGACGCTGACCACCAACGGCTCGCAGCTTGCCCGCTTCGCCGACGAGCTTTACGACTGCGGCGTGCGCCGCATCAACGTCTCGCTCGACACGCTCGACCCGGCAAAGTTCCGCTCGATCACCCGCTGGGGCGACTTCGCCAAGGTGATGGAGGGCATCGACGCCGCCCGGAAGGCCGGCCTGAAGGTCAAGCTCAATGCGGTGGCGCTCAAGGATTTCAACGACGCCGAGATCCCCGAGCTGATGCGCTTCGCCCATGGCCGCGGCATGGACCTGACCGTCATCGAGACCATGCCGATGGGCGAGATCGACGAGGACCGTACCGACCGCTACCTGCCGCTGTCGACGCTGCGCGCCGATCTCGAGAGCCAGTTCACGCTGACCGACATCCCCTACAAGACCGGTGGCCCGGCCCGCTATGTCGAGGTCGCCGAGACCGGTGGACGGCTCGGCTTCATCACCCCGATGACGCACAATTTCTGCGAAAGCTGCAACCGCGTGCGGCTGACCTGCACCGGCACGCTCTACATGTGCCTCGGCCAGAACGACGCCGCCGACCTGCGCACCGCGCTGCGCGCTTCGCAAGACGACGCGCTGCTTTCGGCCGCGATCGACGAGGCCATCACCCGCAAGCCGAAGGGCCACGACTTCATCATCGACCGCACCCACAACCGTCCCGCCGTCGCCCGCCACATGAGCGTCACCGGCGGGTGACCGACGCAGAAAGTACGTTCCGTCTTGCCCCTGCGGGGCCACGCCCCTCCTAACTGCGCCCTCCCGCGCCGCCATAGCATCTTGCTCCGTCATGCCAGACCTGATCCGGCACCCAGCGGCACGCAAGTCCTTGCGCGCAAAAGAGCTGTTCGCGCCGCCGACGCGGCGCCGATGGACCCCGGCTCAAGGCCGGGGTGACGAGAAGAAGAAGTTGCGGCTCCACAGCAAAAGGCCGCAGCTTTCGCCGCGGCCTCCCGAACCTTCCGCAATATCCGGCAACCTACGCCGCGTAGTGGCGATCGGCGCCGTCGACATGGAGTTGCCGGTCATCATGCGTCATGCGGCTGCTCAGGTCGCGCGTGCGAAAACGCTCGATCTTCTCCGACAGCATGTCGACGCGCTGGCGCAGGCCATGGATCTCGGCGTTGTTCTCCTCGACCATGGCGGCGTTCTGCTGGGTGATCAGTTCGACCTCGTGCACCGCCTTGCTGACTTCCTGCAGCCCGTTCGACTGCTCACCGGTTGCCGCCGAGATGTTCGACACCAGTTGCTGCACCTCGGTGACGTGGCGGATGATCACGGTCAGGGCCTGGCCGGTCTGCTCGACCAGCGTCACGCCGTTCTGGACCTGGGTCGAGCTTGCAGAGATCAGTCCCTTGATCTCGCGGGCGGCCCCGGCGCAGCGCTGGGCGAGTTCGCGCACTTCCTGCGCAACCACCGCAAAACCGCGTCCCGCCTCGCCTGCCCGTGCCGCCTCGACGCCGGCGTTCAGCGCCAGCAGGTTGGTCTGGAAGGCGATCTCGTCGATCACGCCGATGATGGTGGCGATCTTGTCGGAGGAGCGGTTGATGTCGCCCATCGCCTCGACAGCGCGGGCGACGATATCGCCGGAACGGGTCGCATAGGCCTGCGTCTCGTTAACCGATGATGCCGTCTGCCGGGCGCTTTCCGCCGTCGAGCCGACCACTTCGGTCAGGTGGCGCAGTGCCCGGGAGCTCTGCTCCAGGGCTGCGGCCTGCTGTTCGGTGCGGCGCGACAGGTCGTCGGCGGATGCCGCGAGATTGCTGGTGCCGCCACGGATTTCGGTCGCCGTGCTGCGCACCTCCGACAGCGTGCCGCGCAACGCCTCGACCGCACCGTTGTAGGTATAGGCCATCTCCACGAAGTCGCCCGGCAGGTCTTCGCTCATGCCTTCCTCGAGGTTGCCGTCGGCGAGTTGGCCGAGCGCTGTGGAAAGCGCGTTGAGCGCCTGCTTCTGTTCCGCCTCGACGCGGGCCCGCTCGGCTCCCCGCCGCGCCTCTTCCTGTGCAGAAAGCTCGCGCTGGGCGGCGGCTTCCTGTTCGAGCCGCACGTTTTCGAGTGCAGCGTCGCGGAAGACGGCGACGGAACGCACCATGTCGCCGATCTCGTCGCCGCGGTTGCGGCCGTCGATGGTGATCTCGAGGTCGCCGTTCGCAAGCCGGGTCATGGTTTCGGTCACGCGCTTCAGCGGGCCGCGCAGCGTCTCGACCAGCATCAGGCCACCGATGATGGCGAGCACGGTACCGGCGACCATGGCGATGACCGACACGCTCGCCGAACGCTCGCTGTCTTCCTTGCCGACTTCCTGCGCCTGGCTCACGAAGGTCTTCAGCGCCGACATCGAGCCGGTCAGGTCGTTGGCGGCGGCGACGCGCGCCGTTTCCCAGTTTGCAGCCGTCAGCAGCACGTCGGTCGATGCCGCGGTGATCTGCGCGATGATCGGCGTCACCTTGGTCGAAAAATCGCGCATCGTGCTGTTCTTTTCGCCGACCTTCGAAATCGTGCCGCTGTAGATCGTCAGTTCGGTGAGATCCTTCAGGACAACTTCACGAGACTCCTGGGTCAGCTGGTTTCGCATCTGGGCGACGTGAAGCTGCAGCTTGTCGATGACCTGCACCGACCGCTCGATGATCGCCAGGAGGTCGCGAAGCTGGGTGACTTCCTTGTCGAGATTGACGAAGCGCCCTCCCGCCGTCTCGGTGCTCTTGGCAGCCTTGTCGGCAAGCTTGCGCTCGACCGGGATGAAGCTGCCGATCGTGCCCAGGATCGTCACGGCGCGCTCCGCCACCGGCGCATCGCTTTTCAGCGCTGCCGAGATCTGCCCCGTCCACTCCTTGACCGGCGCTAGGTCTGCCTTTGCCTTGTCCGAGACGATCTGCTCGGCGCTCGTCAGGCTCGCCTCGAGCGCCGTGATGTAGATGACCGCTGCCTTGACCTGTTCCTCCGGCGTGCCGCCCCTGGAGACAGCCATGCGCATCTTCATCATCCGGTCGGAAACACCCTTCAGCGCCGATCCGTCATAGAGAAGGGCTTTGGCGTAGCTCTCCTTCGTGGAAAATTCCTGCTTC
Organism: Ferirhizobium litorale; assembly: GCA_030028905.1. Taxonomy (GTDB): domain Bacteria; phylum Pseudomonadota; class Alphaproteobacteria; order Rhizobiales; family Rhizobiaceae; genus Ferirhizobium; species Ferirhizobium litorale. Next base: position 129,068 of record JALDYZ010000013.1, read on the forward strand.
ACGATGTCGATCTGCTTCTTCGTCGCATCCCCTTGCGCGCGGAGCGCCTCGAGCGCCTTCTGCATGTCGGCATCGATCGCGTCGCGTTTCTCCTTGATCGCCCACAACGCCTGCTCGTGGCTGCGAAGGATCGGCGCGAGGCCGATCACGCCCGTCAGTTGCTCCTGCTCCTCCGGCGTCTTCAGCAACCCGTGGAGCACGTCCACGCCCGCCTGCTGCCGGTCGATGCTGGCCGCCAGCGCGGCGCGGGTGTCTTGGTTCGGCGATTCGGCAAACTTCAGCAGGGTTGCCTGCAGGTCCTCGAAATCGCCGATGTTCTCGATGGTGGCGCGCGTCACGGTCATGTGGCCGTTGAGCATGGTGGCGGTATTGTACCCGACCAGGCCGATACCGGCGATCAGGACGACAAGCGGAACGACGAACAGCAATACCTTCGTGACGATCCGACGGCTCTGCAGGAGGCGATCTATGATACTCACTTAAAAAACCTCGCACTGACTTTCGAAGAGCCCGCGCGCTTCATAGTAGGCATTCATGAAACGGTGGAAAAATATACCTGCATCATGCAGACTTTGACGTAAGCTCCAAGAATAAGATTGATTAAGCCTTAACCACGCCGCCGCCGCGCGACGTTTTTCTGAAGACGCATCAGCTTTCAACTCGACGGGAGGCGCACCTCGCCGGTCGCTCGCGCCGCCGCCCGCTTTTGTCGTATATCAGATTGAGCAATGGAATTTGTCAGACAACTTCGCTAGAAGGAGTCACCCAATCAAGAGTCCCTTCCGCGATGCCAATCTCCAGAAACACCCAGGGCGCCCTATTCATGTCGCTTTCGATGGCCGGCTTCACCTGCAACGACGCGCTGGTGAAAACGCTCCTGCCGGTGATGAATGTCGGCCAGATCATGCTGGTCCGCGGCGCGCTGACCACGATCATGGTCTATGCGATCGCCCGCCATCTCGGGGCGTTGACGCACTGGAAGCGCATCGCCCAACCGATGGTCCTGTTCCGGATCGTCTTCGAAATCATCGCGGCCATCACCTACCTGACCGCCCTGCGCTCCATGCCGCTTGCCAACGCTGCGGCGATCCTGCAAGCCATGCCGCTGGCCGTCACGCTCGGCGCCGCGCTTTTCCTCAACGAGCCGGTCGGATGGCGCCGCTGGGGTGCGATTATCGTCGGCTTCATCGGCGTGCTCATCATTATCCGTCCGGACTCGGAGGGATTTACCTTAGCCTCCTTCTACGTTGTCATCGCCATGTTGTGTGCGGCTGGTCGGGACCTGGTGACGCGCAAGATCACAACCGACGTCTCCTCTCTCATGGTGACCGTGGTGACGGCGGCCTCGATTGCGCTTGCCGGAGCCGTGGTGATGGTTCCGATGGGTGGGTGGCAGCCGATGTCGTGGTCGAGTTGCGCAATTCTGCTTGCCGCCTCGGTCCTCGTCCTCGTTGGTTACCAGTTCGTAATTCTGTCGATGCGTAGCGGCGAGATCTCATTCATCGCGCCGTTCCGCTACACCGGAATGCTTTGGGCGATCCTGCTCGGGGCCCTAGTCTTCGGCGACTTGCCCGACGCCTGGATCATCGCGGGATCGACAATCGTCATCGCATCCGGCCTATATTCCTTCTACCGGGAGAACAAGCGCCGCCTGCGCCCGGTTGCCCAGGAACCGTCGACCTGAAAAAAACGCGCTGCAGGAGTCCTCGATAAGGGAATATGTAAGATGACCGGCACCAGCGCACATACGATCGGCACGTCACGGTTTCCCGCTGTCATACTCGCCGGTGGCCGCTCGTCGCGCATGGGCGCCAACAAGGCCCTGGTGCCGTTCGGGCGACAACCGCTACTCGATCATATCATCGACCGCCTGCGCCTGCAGGTCTCCGCCATCGTCATAAACGCCGTCCCCGGCTGGGCGGAGGATCGCGGTTTTCCGGTCGTCCCGGATAGCCTGCCGGATCAGCCTGGTCCGCTCGCCGGCGTGCTTGCGGGACTTCGCCACGCCCGGAGTGCTTATCCCGACGTCACGCATCTGCTCTCGGTTCCCGCCGACAGCCCCTTTTTCCCGGCTGACCTCGCTGCCCGGCTTTCACAAGTTCTGGACGATACGGACACCATCGCGATTGCCGCTTCCGACGGGCGCGAGCATCCGGTCTTCGGCCTCTGGCCGGTGTCGATCGCCGACGATCTCGCCGCATGGCTGGCGCAGGAAGAAAACCGGCGGGTGCGCAGCTTCCTTGCCCGCCACAGGCTGCGCGAAGTGCTGTTTCCCCTGATTGACACGCCGCACGGGCCGCTCGATCCCTTCTTCAACATCAACACGCCCGACGACCTGTCGCGGGCACGACTTTTCCTGGAGACGCTGGAAGAATGAAGGACGTAAAGATTTTCGGCATCGCCGGCTGGAAGAACTCCGGCAAGACCGGACTGGCCGTGCGCCTCGTCGCTGAATTCACGAAGCGTGGCTACAGGATCTCGACGATCAAGCACGCCCATCACGACTTCGACATCGACAAGGTCGGGGCCGACAGCTATCGCCATCGCGAAGCCGGCGCCCATGAAGTCACCATCGTCTCCGGCACGCGCTATGCCATCATGCATGAGTTGCGCGGCGCGCCGGAACCCGCTTTCGAGGAGATCCTGGCCCGCCTCGCCCCCTGCGACCTCGTGCTCATCGAAGGCTACAAGCGCGAGCCCATCCCCAAGATCGAGGCGCGCCGGCTGCACGCGGCCAACCGCGAGCCGCTGGCGCCGCAGGATCCGCATATCGTCGCGATCGCGGCCGATCATTCACTCGAATCCGAACGGCTTCCCGTCTTCGACCTCGACGACACCGCGGCGATTGCCGATTTCATCGCCTCGGTTGTTGGTCTCGAGAAGAAACCGACGCCATAACGAAAAGAGCGGCAGCCCGCAGAGACTTCCCCCGTCATCCCGGCCCCCGAGCCGGGATCCAGCCGCGCCGCGTCGGCAGCGCGGGAGACCCTTCTGCACGCCAGCGACGCCGGGCCTGGATGCCGGATCAAGTCCGGCACGACGGAAGCGCATGGGTCGACCCCGCACGACCTTCCTTCGTCAACAAAAACAAAAACCCGCCGGATCGCTCCGGCGGGCCATTTCACGCAACCTGCGGCAGGATCACTCGCCCTGCTGGGCAATCTCCGCCGGTCGCACCAGCGGCGTGACGCGGCGAATGGTGACGCGGCGGTTCTGCTGCTCCGGCCCGTCGGTGTCGACCTTCAGGAAGCGCTCGCCATAGCCCTGCGTTGTCAGGTTTTCCGGCGGGATGCCGTAGACGTCGGTCAGCACGTTGGCGACGGATTCGGCGCGCTCGTCCGAAAGAAACAGGTTGCTCTCGTCTGAACCGACCGCGTCCGTGTGGCCTTCGATCAGGAAGGTTTCCGCCGGGTCGCTGTCGAGCGTCTTGTTGATCGCGTCGGCAACCTTGCGCAGGGATGAGGCCTGGTTCATCGAGATTTCCGCGCTTCCGGTCGCGAAGGTGATGGTATCGAGGTCGATACGACGCACCTTGTCGCGGATACGGGCCGAGTACCTCACCTCGTCGAGCGTGTAGACCCGCTCCACCGGTTCGACCGGCGGCTGGTCGAGGAACTCGTAGTAGTCGCGGTCCGGCTCGCTGCTGGTGTCGATGATGTAGTCGTTGACCGGGATCGTCAGACGCATTGGCGGCAGGCCGATGCCCGGGTCGCGGTAAATATAGCGAACGTCGGGATTTTCATAGAGCTCCGGCGAGTAGAACAGCACGTATTCGCGCTCGCGGGCATCGACGCGCGAACGGCGGATGATGTCGCCCCAGCGGTTGCGCACGGTGACGATCCGATCGCCGTTCGGCCGCACAACCACTTCCCGCACGCGCCCATACGACAGGCTCTCGTAGCTGACGCGCTCGCCCTGGCGGCGGAAGCGGTAGCTGTCATCGTGGCGGACGATGGTGCGGTTGTCGATGTTGATGATCGTGCGGTTGTCCTCGCGGCGGCGGACGTTGACGCCGTCCGGCACCTCGTAGCGTGGACGCTCGCGCAGCGCCTGGCCACGTTCGCGGGTGACGTTTTCGATTCTGACCGGACCGCGCGGGCGACCGGCATTGTCGACCTGCGCCTCGGCATCCGACCGTGGCGCCCTGACGTTGCGCTGCTCGGCGCGCTGCTTGCGGCGTTCCTCGCGGGTCTTCGCGTTGCCGGTGCGATCGGCATCCTTGTCGCTGTCGAGGACGGCCGTGCCGTTGTCGACCGGCAGGACGATGGTTTCGTCGGTGCCAGCCGGGTTTTCGGCATTGCGGCGCTTGCGCTCGCGCACTTCCGGCTTTTCGCTGGATGCCTTCTGGCCTGCCTGAGGTCTAGCGTTCTTCTGCTCTTCCGCCTGCTGCTCGAGTTGCTGCTGTTGCCGCTGCGCGCGCTCCTGCTGGCGCTTTTTGCGAAGCTCCTCGCGGCTTAGCTGCTCTTGCTCGCCCCCGACCTCGCCTGCCGGCTGCTCCGCCTGCTGCTGGGTTTCCGGCCGCGGCTCTTCAACTTGCTGCGGGTCCTCAGACTGCTGCTGCTGTTCGGCCTCCTGCCGCTGCTGCTCGCGCAGCTTGCGACGCTCTTCGCGGCTCAACTGGCCGCCACCCTGATCCTGCGGCTCGGCTTTCGGCTGCTCGATCTGTTGCTGCTCGGCCTGCTGCTCGCGCTTCGGCTTGCGCTTCACCGGCTCCTCGGCTTGCGCTTCCTTCTCGGCCTTCTGCCGCTTCTCTTGTTTTTGCTGCTCGGCCTGCTGCTCGTGCTTCGGCTTGCGCTTCGCCGGCTCCTCAGCCTGCGCTTCCTTCTCGGCCTTCTGGCGCTTCTCCGGCTTCTGCTGCTGCTCGGCCTGCTCGCGCTTCGGCTTGCGCTTCATCGGCTCCTCGGCCTGTGCTTCCTTCTCGGCCTTCTGCCGCTTCTCCGGCTTCTGCTGTTGTTCGGCTTGCTGCTCGCGTTTCGGCTTGCGCTTCGGCTCTTCAGCCTGCGCCTCTTGTTCTGCCTGCTGCTTGCGTTGTTCGCGCAGCTTGCGGCGTTCCTCGCGGCTCAGTTGCTCGCCATCCTGTGCCTGCGCCACGATTTCGCCGTCTTCACCCGAGGTCCTTATGACGTCGCTGGTCACGAAACCGGCGATGGGGCGTATATTGGCGGCGCCTGCCGGCTGGACCAGCAATGACAGCGACACGAGCGGAAACGCCACGGTGGCGAGCAGTCTGGATCTTCTAGCCATACTAAATTTCCTCACTTGCAATGACCCTTTTCGGGCCGCGGTTCTGTGAGCAGGACATTGAGGGCATTTTGTGTTTGTTCCGGAATTTCCGACGCTTGTCCTCAATCCTCGCTGTCATTGGGGTATCGTTTCCAACCTTAACTCGTCATGAATGCCATCGACATCGGCGGTTCATCATCGTTAAGGCCGCCATCGGCGGCAGCTCCGGCGGAAGCGGGGCAAGCCTGCCCCCAAGACACCCGTGGCAACAGTGCTCACGCCGTATTAAACGCGTGAACAGCAATTCCTGTTGCATTTTGCCGCAAAAAAGGAAGAGTAAGCGCCAAGGTCGGGGCCGTTGCTCCGGCCGCATCTTGAGCCGGCGCGGAGAAAAGCAACAAGCCCGCCGGCTGCCAACAGAGAGGACACACATGCGCATTTCGACTCGTTTTCTTGCCGCGGCTTCCATTGCGGCAATGACCCTGTTTGCCGGTTCGGCGATGGCCGAGGACAAGCTCATCATCGGTACGGAAGGCGCCTACCCGCCCTTCAACAACCTCGAAGCGGACGGCACCCTCGTCGGTTTCGACATCGACATCGCCCGCGCTCTTTGCGATGAGATGAAGGTCACCTGCGAATTCGTCACCAACGACTGGGATGGCATCATTCCGGCGCTCCAGTCCAAGAAATTCGACGCGATCATCGCTTCCATGTCGATCACGCCCGAGCGCCTGGAGAAGGTCGACTTCACCAACAAGTACTACAACACCGGCCCGGCGATTGCGGTTCCGAAGGATTCCGACATCACGGAAGCCAACGAAGAAACGCTTGCTGGCAAGGTGCTCGGCGCCCAGGGGTCGACCACCCACGCCAACTACGCCGAAGCCCACATGAAGAAGTCGGAACTCAAGCTCTATCCGACCGCCGACGAGTACAAGCTCGACATCACCAATGGCCGCGTTGACGGCGTGGTCGACGATATCGTCGTGCTGTCCGAGTGGGTGAAGTCGGATGCCGGCAGCTGCTGCCGCATCATCCAGCTGCCGATCGACGAGCAGATCAACGGCAAGGGCGCCGGCATCGCCGTCCGCAAGGGCGAAACCGAGCTTGCACAGAAGTTCAACACCGCCATCGACGCCATCCGCGCCAATGGCAAGTACAAGGAAATCAACGACAAGTACTTCGACTTCGACGTCTACGGCGAATAAGCCCTGGTCGAGGTGGAAGGCGGTGCCGGCAACAGCCCGGCACCGGAACTTGCCTGGAATTCCATCACCGATCCGGCGTGAATCGAGCGTGCAACGCGATTTTGCGGGGGATTGGTTGAAAAAAGTGTATGGCGGAAGGCTTGCTCTTCCGCCATTCTTATTTGAAAAAGACGAAACAAGAACAGGCGGCAAAGTCCGCAGGGGGAAGTATTGAATGAGCGGACTTTTTTCCGCCCTCAGTTCGTTCTGGGCCTGGATTGGCTACGCATTCGATCCGCTATGCGGACCCGTGGGGCTCTTTCGAATATTCGCTTCCGACACGATCGTGGCTTGCGGCGACGCGGGCTGGGGCGATGAAATCGCCTTCGGCGTGAAGGTCACCATTTCGCTCGCACTCGTGACCCTGCCGGTCGGTCTCGTTCTCGGCTTCTTTATCGCGCTGGCGCTGCAATCGCGTGACAAGGCGCTGCGCACCGCCGCCGGCATCTACACGACGATCTTCCGCGGCCTTCCCGAACTGCTGACGCTGTTCATCGTCTACTACGGGCTGCAGATGGCGATCCAGTCGATGCTTGCCTACATGGGCGTCGAGGAGCGCATCGAGATCAATGCCTTCTTCGCCGGCATGATCGCCCTTTCCGTCGTCTTTTCGTCCTATTGCTCCGAGGTCCTGCTGTCGGCTTTCCGCGCGATCCCCAAGGGCCAGTACGAAGCCGGCGATGCGCTCGGCTTCCACCGCGGTCGCACCATGCTGCTGATCATCCTGCCGCAACTGATCCGCATCGCCCTGCCCGGCCTCGGCAATCTGTGGATGAGCCTCCTGAAGGACACCGCGCTCGTTTCCGTCATCGGCCTTTCCGATATCCTGCGCCAGACGGGCGTTGCGGCCAAGGTCAGCAAGGAAGCCTTCTTCTTCTATCTCCTCGCCTGCTGTCTCTTCCTGGTGCTGGCGATGCTGTCCTCGATCGGCATCGGCTTCATCGACCGATGGACCAAGCGCTCGGAGGTCCGTCGATGAGCTACGCCGAAAAGCTCCTGCCGCCGCAGCCGGCGCCTCCTGTCCTTGCGCCGCCGGTCTCGTGGTCGCGCATCTTTGGTCTCTGCGTCATGGGGCTATGGGCGGCGCTCGCCGCCAGCCTGCTCTACATGATGGTTTCCGGCTGGGACAACGAGAAGTTCCTGCGCTACGGGCCGCGCTACCTGTCCGGCCTGTGGGTGACCGTCTCGCTGGTCGGCCTGTCGGTCGTCATGGGCGCGCTCATGTCGCTGCCGATCGCCTTTGCCCGCATGTCGACGAGCAAGGTCCTCAACGCGATCTCCTATTGCTACGTCTACATCTTCCGCGGCACGCCGCTGCTCGCCCAGCTCTATCTGATCTATTACGGCCTCGGCAGCTTCAAGCCGCAGCTCGATTCGGTCGGCCTGTGGTGGTTCTTCCGCGATGCCTGGTATTGCGGCCTGCTGTCGCTGACGCTCAACACCGCCGCCTATCAGGCCGAAATCCTGCGCGGCGCGATTCAGAGCGTCCCGCGTGGCCAGCATGAAGGTGCCGCCGCCCTCGGCCTGCCGAAGAAGGTCGCCTTCCTCAAGATCATCCTGCCGCAGGCCCTCATCGTCGCGCTTCGTCCCTACGGCAACGAGATCATCCTGCTCATCAAGGGCTCGGCGGTCGTTGCCGTCATCACCGTGTTCGACCTGATGGGACAGACCCGCTACGCCTTCTCGCGCACCTTCGACTACCAGGCCTATCTGTGGGCGGCGATCTTCTATCTCGCCATCGTCGAGGCGCTGCGCCATCTCTGGGCCTGGATCGAAGCCCGCCTGACGCGTCACTTGAAGCGTTGAAGCCGCCGGAAAGGTGCACGGCATTGTTGACGTGCCCCATATCGTCGATCGTTATGGGGTGGCGGAACGTTGGTGTCGCCTTTGTCGTCATGGCCACAAAACGGGACTGCCAGGACAGTGATGCAACGCCGCTTTATGCCGCCGTCGCAACCCCGTTATAGATGTGCAGAAAACTAAAAGTTGACAATCGAGCGCAATACCTCTATCTAAGGTTTATCGATATTTTGTTGCTGAGCTTTGGTTATTGCGCGATTAGCACCGCGCCCTGAACGAACCCTCCCCGTACAATGATCGTTATCATCATCCGCAACGCCTTCGCGTGGCGGTCGTCTATATTGCTATGAAAGGGTTCATCATGACCACTGGCACCGTTAAATGGTTCAATTCCACAAAAGGCTTCGGCTTCATTCAGCCTGACAACGGCGGCGCTGACGCCTTCGTTCACATCTCTGCCGTAGAGCGCGCCGGAATGCGCGAAATCGTCGAAGGCCAGAAGATCGGCTACGACCTTGAGCGCGACAACAAGTCGGGCAAGATGTCGGCCTGCAATCTCCAGGCTGCTTGATTTTGGTATCCGCTTTCCCTTGACCACGGATGTACTGGCACTGTCGAGAGCATGATACCAAGCGAGGTCAGGCATTTGTTGCCTGGCCTTTTTTATTTCCGCTCGCTTTGGCGAGCATCACAGAAAGGGCGAGAACATGACCGAGACCCACAGCAAACCGCGTCAACAGGCAGAGATTGCCTTCGGCAGGACACAGTCGCAGTTCTTCGCACGCGAGCGCGCCCTCGATGAACTCGACGCGATCGTGGCTGCCCGCGACGAAAAGACCCTGAGGCTGCGCGAGGCCCGTCTTGCCAAGGAATTGCAGGACAGCCTGCTGCCGCCAGCCAAGCCTTCGAAACGTGTCAAAAAGTCCTGACCGTGGTCGGCATGACACCTTAACTGGAATAGAGATTTGAGAAACATCAGAAATAACGAACTTTCCGACCGTCGCGGCACCGCTGCCGACGCAAAGGCGGCTCTCCTTCAAGCCTATCGCGCCGCCAAGGAAGCTGCTGAGCCGACCCGTGAGGCCAAACAGGCGGAACGCCTTGCAATCGCCGAAGCCCGGGAATCGCGCCGCGCCGAACGCGAGCAGTTGAAGCTCGATGAACAAAATCGCGTCGAAGCGGAGACAGCGGAGCGTGATGCCGCCCTCGCAGCAGCTGCAAGAGCTGAAATCGACGCGCGCGAGATGGCCGACAAGAATCGCGTTGCGCGCGTCCTTGAGGACGAAGCGGCCCGCAAGGCCGAGCGCGACCGGCGCTACGCCGCCCGGAAAGCCCGCCAGGGCTGAAAGTTGACGTTCAGACTTTCTGACGGGGTGCCTGTTGGCTTCGAAAGCAAACTGCATCCCGGATGCGTCTGGCCACTCGTGTTTCCTTAGACCACGACTGCATTGTCATTCGGGATCCCCGGCAGCACTCGTCGCATGATGATGCTAACACACTGAAAACATACGAATAGTTTACTTGCCAAGGGCAAAAATAAAGCATTCATTAAGAATGCAGTGCTTCCCTGATCCTGTGACTGCTCAGGATGAAACGGGGGCCATGTCATGAACCGAGAAATGGAATTGCAGCTTAAGGGATACGGTCTCACGACCGCCCATATCCTCTATCGCCTGCCGGATCACCCGGTCATTCTCCAGACCTACATCTGGCAGGACTACGATCTTGCCCCGGACTTTCCGGAAATGTCCGGCTTCCTGAAATTCTGGCAGGAAAGGCTCGACGGCCCGCTGCATTCGGTGCGCTATGTCCACCGCCGGCTGATCACGGCCGGCGAATGGCGCGCGCTCAAGGGCGAATTCATCCTGCATTGACCGGTCATCGGCCACGCGTCGCGGCGGTCACACATGCACCTCGCCATGCGAGAGTTCGCCCTCGCCGGAATCCCTGCGGAAGGTCGCATAGGTGATGAAGACATAGAACGCTCCGATCGCCGCGATCACCGCCCATCCCGGGATCGGCCCGAAGTTCGCGTTCGCTGCGAGTTCGTGCCAAGAGTCGACATAGGCCCGATTTACAGCTGCCGCCGTTCCCGTCGAGGTGAAGATCTTCAGCACCCAGGCGAGCAGCAGGATGAAGTACATCCAGCAGTAGTTGCGCTTCAGCCGCCGGTCGAAGGCCTGCCGGTAGCTCATCAGGAACACCGGGTTGCGCAGGCTCTGCGCGATCGGCCCCGCCCAGTTGAGATTCGGTTCCGCTTGCGGACTGAGGATCTGGGCAAAGTAGCTGCGTTCGAGGCGCCGGACCCGGGCCCGATAGACATCGAAGAAGCGATAGCGCCGCGCCTCTATCAACAGCAGCAGGCTGATCAGCAACATGGCGAAGATGATGACCCCGTGGTGCGAGCTCGGCGTCGACAACGACACCGACAGAAGCGCCGCCACCACGGTAATGGCCCAGTTGCTGGTCCTGTCTATGCGATCGCGCCAGCTTGCCATGCGTCCCATTTCGCCACGGTAGTAGTGGATGATCGCTGTGCTGGTTTCGTTCGGGCTCGCAGGCAGCGCCGGGCTGAATGGCTCGGTGGCGCCCGATGGGCGCAATATGGGGCTGGGTTCGGCAGCCATGGTGTTTCCTCCCGTATTGTTCTGCCGTGGCTGTTATATACTAGCACCTCCCGACAAAATTGCGCGGCATTTGAGGATGTTAACGGGCTTTTCGCGCTCTCGCGGACGGTGGTTGGCTGCTGGTCGGCACCGGGCCGCACGATCCCGGTGGCGAATGCGCATTGCCAAATGCCGGAAACCGCCTTAGACGCTGCCGCAGAAACAAAGCCGGCAGGACATGGTCATGACGAAAATCGACGAAGAAGCTCTCGCGGAAGCCTATAACCGGGCTTTGGCGCTGGAAAAGTCCGGCGAGATCGATGCCGCCGTCGAGGCCTATCAGGAAGTGCTGGCGCTCGACCCGGAAGATCACGGCGGCGCCTCGGTGCGCCTTGCCGCGCTCGGCCGCGGCGACGCGCCGCCGCGCGCACCCGACGCCTATGTCGAGACGCTGTTCGACCAGCATGCCGAGGTCTTCGAGGATGTACTGGTCGAGCAACTCGGCTATTGCGTGCCACTCCTGCTGCGCCAGCGCCTGCAGGAGCTTGGCCTCGGGCCGTTCGGCCGCGTCCTCGATCTCGGCTGCGGCACGGGCCTCACCGGCGGCGCGCTGCGCGACATGGCCGGCGACATCACCGGAATCGACCTTTCGGAAAAGATGGTCGAGATCGCCCATGAAAAGGACCTCTACGAGACGCTCTATGTGGCGGAAGTCGAGGACTTTCTCGAAGACAACGACGAGGATCCCTTCGATCTTGTCGCCGCGACCGACGTGCTGCCCTATCTCGGCGCGCTCGAGCCGATCTTCTTCGGCGCCGCCGAAAACCTCAATGCCGGAGGACTTCTCGCCTTCTCGTCGGAGACCCTTCCCGCCGAGATCCTCGCCGGACGGCCGTTCATGGTCGGTCCACACCAGCGCTATGCCCACGCGGAAAGCTATGTGCGCGACCGGCTCGCTGCCACCGGCTTCGACATCGTCGAGATGACCGAGATCAATGTCCGCATGCAGGAAGGCCAGCCGACCGCCGGCCATCTGGTGATCGCGCGGCTGCGGTAGCGCTCGTCGCACGGCTGCGGCGCGACACAATCGGAAAGCAATCCTGAATTGCATATGATTGCTTGATGTTTACCGATAATTGCATATCCTGTCGAGAGAACCGGGGGGTTGTGCAATGTCGGGTCTGCTTGCGGCATGGAATGAGCAGGGCTTGCTGGGTCTTGTCAATCTGGGGCTTGCCCAGTTTGCCGGTACCGACAAGATCGCGCTGACCATCGCGTTGTTGACTCCCGTCCTTCTGATCTTCGGTCGCCGCGAGATGCGCTACCGGCGACTGCTGCGACTGCGCAACCTCATCGCGTCCTATCCGACGATCTCCGAAAGGAGCAGAACCGGCCTGGACGACTACGAGGACAGGAATCCGTCCTTCGAATTCGTAAAGTCGAAATACCTTGCCGACATGCAGATCGAACTGGGCGACGAGACCAGCAAGGCAAACATCACGCCGCGAGACGAGATCGAAAGGGCAATCGCCCTTGCTCGGAGATTCGGCAGCATGCTCGAGGTGCGGCTGTTCATCTCGGCTCTCGGCCTGACGATCCTGACATATTACGGCTTTGCCAACCTGCGCGTGGTCCTGCTGTCTGGGATCGAAACACCCTTTCTGCCCCCGAAAGTCCCCTGCCCGCCGGGCGTCGCGAGCGACCAGTTGCGCATCGTCGGTTCGCTGGCCTTTGCCGGAGGCTATATCGCGGCGGTGCGCATCTTCGTCCGCAGCCTCACGGTCTTCGACCTGTCGACTTCGACATTCCTGCGCCAGACAATCGAGATCGTCGCTTCCGTTCTCTTTGTCATCTTTACCTTCAAGGCATTTCCAGACCCGTTTGTCGCCCTGAAAGACCTCGTCGCCGGCTCCGAAACCAACGCCGCCTGCCCGCTTGGAACGATCAGCGCGGTCTGGCTGGTCCTCGCCCCGGTCATCGGCCTGCTTCCGCAAAGCGCGACGAAGTTCGTCGCTGTGCGCGTCCAGTCGCTGATCGCCTGGGTGAAGATGGACGACGACCGCTTCAGCGCGGTCACCCATGTCGTGCCGCTCGACGTCATCGACGGCATCGACTACCAGACCCGGTTCCGGCTGGAGGAATGCGGCATCTACGATGTCCAGAACCTCGCGACCTACAATCCGATTCTGCTGCATGTCGAAACGCCCTACATGATCTACGAGACGATCGACTGGGTGGCGCAGGCGCAGCTTTGCCACACCATTGGCATCGAAAAGTTCTTGTTCCTGCGCAACTACAACGTCCGCACCATCTTCGACCTCGAACGCGCCATCGACTACCGCAGCCGGGCGGAGAAGGATGCGGAAACCAACGACACCACGACGGCAGGGGAAGCCGGGAGAATCGGGAGCGCGAGAAGCGTCGACGGCCCCGACGAGTTCGATCTCATGTATGCCGGCGTCCTTCTGGCGCCGACGGATGCCCTGAAGGAAGTCGCCAGGATCGGAGGCCTGCAGCCCTTCACGGTGACAAACAACGCCGTCACGCCCGGCACCGTCGACCAGTACTGCAAGTGGGCGTTCGAATTGATCCAGGCGGACGACGATCCGCCGAAGAACAAGAAAGACAAGATCAAGGCTTGCGTCGAGCATCTGATGGGGTGGCTTGCCGACGATCTTCATATCCGCCGCCTCAGGCGGATCTGGCAGGAGATATCCGACGACCTCGGCGATCGCACCACGCGCATCGACAAGGAACGGCCGGAGCCGAAGCAGGAGTCCAAGCCGGAGCCGAAGCCGGAGCCGAAGCCGGAAGACAGTGTCCAATCCGCCGGCGCGACTGAGGGGTCCGCGGACCCGGCGACCTCGCCATCGCCGCCCGGCAACGGCGGCGATGGCGAGCCCGACCCGAAAGGCCCGTCTGGCTGAAATTGCCGGACGCGCACGGACCCTGCGCCAAACGGGCGTACGGATCACCGCCCGTTTGACCTTTCGCCCCATGCCGCTTTCCTCTATTCCTGACGACAAATCAATCGGGAGAGAAGAAATGGCAAAAGTCGCATTCATCGGCCTCGGCGTCATGGGCTACCCCATGGCCGGTCACCTCAAGGCAAAGGGCGGGCATGACGTCACGGTTTACAACCGCACCGCCGCCAAGGCCGACGCCTGGGTGAAGCAGCACGGCGGCACGTCCGCACCGACGCCAGCCGAAGCCGCGAAGGGCGCCGAATTCGTCTTCACCTGTGTCGGCAATGACGACGACCTGCGCTCCGTGACTATCGGCGAGAACGGCGTGCTTGCCGGCATGGCGGAAGGTGCGATCCTCATCGACAACACCACGGCCAGCGCCGAGGTTGCGCGCGAACTCTATGAAGCGGCCGCGGCAAAGGGCTGCGGTTTCATCGATGCGCCGGTGTCCGGCGGCCAGGCGGGTGCCGAAAACGGCGTGCTGACGGTGATGTGCGGCGGCGACGAGGCGACCTTCGAAAAGGCGAGGCCCGTCATCGACGCCTATGCCCGCATGGTCGGTCTGATGGGGCCCGCCGGCGCCGGCCAGTTGACCAAGATGATCAACCAGATCTGCATCGCGGGCCTCGTCCAGGGCCTCGCCGAGGGCGTCCACTTCGGCAAGCGCGCCGGGCTGGACATCGAAAAGGTCGTCGAGGTCATTTCCAAGGGGGCCGCCGGCTCGTGGCAGATGGAAAACCGCCACAAGACGATGAACCAGGACAAGTATGATTTCGGCTTCGCCGTCGACTGGATGCGCAAGGACCTCGACATCGTGCTGACCGAGGCCCGCCGCAACGGCGCCAAGCTTCCAGTCACCGCCCTCGTCGATCAGTTCTACGGCGACGTGCAGGCCATGGGCGGCAATCGCTGGGACACCTCCTCGCTGCTCGCCCGGCTCGAACGGAAATGATCGGCCCCTCCTCCAGCGCAGCCGATCTGGTCGATCGCCCGAACAGGCTGCGCTGGAGCGGCTCACCGGTACCGGACGCCGCTCAAACGTACTCAGCGAAAGACGTTGCCACTTAAGTACTCGTGCCCACCGTGCTAGGCCGTGAACCCATAAATCTGCCGGGCGGACGGCTTGCCAGAGTCCGCTATACACCGATAGCGACCAAATACTGCATCGCAGCGAAACGACGTGAAGGGCCATAAGCAGGAGTCGAACTTTGCTTACTGATGGCCATCGGTACAGTCGGAGGTGCATTCGAAAAACCACGTTGCGCCGCGTAATCGAGCCTGCAGCTTGGATACGTGTCCTCGCAAGGGATGTTCTGGCTCCTTGTCTAGCGCGCGCCCTTCACTCTCATCTTGAGGCCGTAAACATTCCTGCCCGCGGTGATGAAGAGCAGGTCGTGGTTTTTGCCGCCAAAGTCCACGTTTGTAATCCAACTCTCGGGGACGACGATGTGTTCTATCTGCTTGCCCGTCTTGTCGAATACGGTCACGCCTTTCCCGGTGAGATAAACGTTGCCATCAGAGTCGATGGTCATGCCGTCAGAACCGAGTTGGCAGAAGGTACGTTTGTTCGTGAGCTGGCCATCAGGCCGGATGTCGTAGGCCCAGGTCATTTGCTGGCTAGGGTCCGCAACGTAAAGCACCTTGCCGTCCGGCGTACCTATGATGCCGTTGGGTTCATTAATGTCGTTCGTGACAGGTGTGATAGTCCTGCGGTCGGGCGCCATGAAGTACACGTTTCTGCCGCGAATCCGCGTCTCGGGGTCGCGAAACCAGTAAGACTCATAGTAAAATGGGTCGGTGAAATAGAGGCCCCCATCTGGACGAATCCACAAGTCATTTGGGCCGTTGAATAGCTTGCCACCGAAGTTCGTCGCGAGCACCGTCACTTTCTTGTCGGGCGCGATGGACCATAGTTCACCTTTTTCGGCGGCGGCGGCCAGGAGGTTGCCGGCCTTGTCGAAGTAAGTTCCGTTCGAGCGTCCCGCCGGCTTGAGCCAGTCGGAGAATTCCCCGTCTGCTGCATTCCACTTAACGATCCGGTCATTCGGGTGATCCGTGAAGAACACGTTGCCGTCACGATCCGCCGCTGGGCCTTCAGTAGCTGAATAGCCTTCGCCCAACTTCTCAAGCTGCGCGCCAGGCGCGATGATGGAGGAATTCGCTGCGCCGCATCGGACAAGTTCGCTGGACAGTGTCCCGCCTTTACACGGACGAGTGCTTTCTTGAATCGTTTCTGAATAAGCCGGTTGTGGTGCGAGCAGCACGAACAACAACGCAATGCAGCGTGCGGGATAATACATCATCCGCCTCCCAACTATCATAGCGAGAGTGCATCGTACCTTTTTCCCCATAGGCTGAACAGATTGTGCATGGGTTCGGGCTTCATGGCTAAGTAAGACGATGCCGCCTAGTTCGACGCTTCGTGCCAGCCGTCGATCTTCGGCGTCTCGCTCAGATAGAGCAGTTGCCAGAAGCCTGCGCGACACCGGTCAAGGATTGGACT
Organism: Ferirhizobium litorale; assembly: GCA_030028905.1. GTDB lineage: Bacteria > Pseudomonadota > Alphaproteobacteria > Rhizobiales > Rhizobiaceae > Ferirhizobium > Ferirhizobium litorale. The sequence goes on from JALDYZ010000013.1 coordinate 145,413, forward strand.
GTTGCCGCGATCAGATGTTAGAGATGTTCTTAGGAGAACTCTCCACAATGTCTGCGGCGGGTCATTCGCGAGCGGATCGAGCCACAGCAAGCTCGGCCAAGTCCGCTATACGGCCGAAAGAGGAAGTAAAGCAGGGCATTTGCGACACGGTCGCGGGCGCTGTCGGTTGATGGTTCTGCCCGAGACGTGATTCAAGCTCCGAAACTGGGTCGCTCACGTGGGGGCCTGACGAGCAAAATTCACGCGGTGGTAACACCAATGGCCTGCCGGTCCATCTCTCGCTCACGCCGGGCGAGGCGCACGACAATCGGTTGTGTTCGGTTCTCCTCAGCGCCTTGCCTCCACAAACGATGCTGCTCGCACATCGCGGATACGATGCGGATTGGATCAGGGAGCTTGCCCGCCAGCAGGGCGCTTGGGCCAATATTCCGCCGAAACGCAATCGCAGAGACCCGATCTGCTTCAGCCCGTTTCTGTATCGCGCGCGCAACTTGATCGAACGCTTCTTCAACAAGATCAAGCAATGTCGGCGTGTCGCCACCCGATATGACAAGCTCGCAGCCAACTACCTGGCATTCGTCAAACTCGCATCAATCCGAATTTGGCTACGTGCTAATGCGTCCGCGCCCTAGTCTAGTAGCAAGGCGGATAGGGGTAGTAACCGCACTGACCGTAGGGAGCTCCATAGCCGTAACCGTAGTATGGACGGGCCGCGGCCGCACCAAGGGCGACCCCCGTTGCAAGCCCGGCTCCGGCATACCACGCGCCGTGGTAGTCTGGAGCGTGCCAGTAGTTGGCATGGTAGT
>JALDYZ010000014.1 GCA_030028905.1 Ferirhizobium litorale
AAACAAGTCAACAGCCAAAATTCAAAAAACTGCAATAATTCATAACACATTGATTTATATATATATAATAGCCGAGATGCGACATGCGCAAAAGACCTTGTCCCTCCATGGTTGAAATACTCCCCGCCACAACGGATTTGGGGTTGTCCGAAGCCCACCAGATCATCGATTGGTCCTTTATTGGTTTTGTTTTTATCTAACATTTGGCCGTAAGCCGGGCGATGCCCAGTCCCCCGGCCTAGGATCAATCGAATGTCAGCCGGTCGCGCCCGAACCATGAGTGTTGATCACCGCATCGGCTTCCTTGCCATAGAGTTCCTCGAAATGATCGAAGGTCCTGGAATAGTAACCGATGCCCTGGGTGGCAGAACGAAGGGAGCGCGCCAGGTCATCGAGCGCGCTTCCAGGGATCAGCGCCCGGAAAATGTCCCAGCCTTTCGCCGACTCCTCGCGGTCAAACCCGAGAACCTGCCCCTTGAGCGAGGAGACGATCGGCACGAGACCACCGGAATAGACGGACGGAATGTGGATCTCCACCCGGAAAATAGGCCGCATGAGCACCGCTGACGCCTGGGACAGCGCCTCGCGGACACCCATCCGCGCCGCCGTTCGGAAGGCGTATTCCGAACTGTCGACTGCGTGAAACTGGCCGTCGTTGAGGACGACGCCGACGTCGATCACCGGAAAGCCGAACGGGCCCTTTTCCATGGCCTCGCGGGCGCCGGCCTCCACGGCCGGAATGTAGTTCCTGGGGACTGCGCCCCCCTTGACGGTCTCGGCAAAAGAGAAGCCGTCCCCCCGCGGGTTGGGATGGATGCTGAGCTTGACGTCGGCAAACTGCCCTGCTCCGCCGGTCTGCTTGCGATGGCGGTAATGTACGTTGGACGGTTTCGATGCGGTCTCGCGGTAGACCGGGCTCGGTGGCTTGTCCGCCACGGTGACGTGGAACATGTCGGAAAGAGTCTTGCAGACCTCCCGCAGGTGCAGGGGTCCCTGGACGCAGACAAGTTGTGCCCCTGTCCCCTCTTCCTGCATAACCACGAGGCCGCGATCGGTTTCCGCAAGCCGGGCAAGCGTCCCGGAAAGCTTGGTCTCGTCGCGATCGCTTTCCGGGACGACGACGCGGATCATCATCGGCGTCGGCGGCTCCGTCCATGCGGGCGCCGGTGCGGCAGAATCCACGGTCAAAAGCGAAGGCACGGAGAGATGATCCGACTTCACGGCAGCGAAGACATCGCCGGCGCCCACTGCATTTCCTGAAATCGTCTTGCCGTTGCCCGGCAACTGCACCGGCCCCAGGCTCGCGCTTCCGAGTGAGGCTCCCTGCTTGAGGCCGTCGGCAAGCGCGCGCAGCAGCACCACCTTTCCGACGTTCTGCCGATGGTAGCCGTGGAAGCACACGGCAGCCAGTTTGTCTTCGCCAACCTCCCCCTGGTCCGCAAGCCGCTTCTTCAGGCTTGCGACGGGCGGTGCCTCGTGACGTAGCGCCTTCATGAGGCGCATGATGCCGTTGTTGTGGCTCGCCGATCCTACCAGCACGGGTATGATCTTGTTTTCCTTGAGTAGACGCGAGGAGATGGAGTAGATCGCGTCGCTCGCCGGCTCGCGGTCCTCGATCAGTTCCTCGAGCAACCAGTCATCGAATTCGGACAGGTGTTCGAGAAGTTCCGTGCGTGCCTCATGCTCGCGCTCCAGCACACTTTCGGGGATTTCGATAAGTGCTGACGTCTGGCCCTCGCGATAGCGCCAGGCCCGTTCAGAGATGAGGTCGCAACTGCCCACGACCTCTTCGCCCTCGCGGATGGGCACCTGGCGAAGGACCAGCGGATGATTGGAGTAGTCCTGAAGGGCCGCAATCACGTCCCGAAGCCGTCCTCGCGGCTCGTCCATCCGGTTCACGAAGAGGATGCAGGGAGTTCCCGAGGCCTCGATCGCGCGCAGATAGGGCGCGGCGAGCACCGCCTCTTCGGGTGCGGGAGACACGCACAGGATGCAGGCGTCGCTCGCCAGCAGGGCGTCGTGAGCATAGGCCACGGATTCGTTGGCGCCGGGCGTATCCAGGGCGCACCAGGTCTCCTTGCCGAACTCGAATTCGACAACGTTCAATGCATATGGAGAAACGGATTTGCGGGGCGCACCTTCAAGTGCGCCAAGCCTTTCCACGAGAGTTGACTTTCCTGTCTGCGAAGGTCCAAGTACCGCAAAGCAACGCATGGGCCATCCTCCCCCCTGCAACGATCACGATTTTCGACTTTTCATATCAAGGCAACCGATTGGATCCGAAAGTACAGTTCTGACACAGGCATGTGCTCCTCGCTCCTCCCAATGCACACGGCCCGACGTGTTCCTTCCGTTCAGACTACAGGATGCCCCGAAGACAGGCAAAGCGCCAGATCGGAGACGCATTTCTTCGATGCCGGCACCTCGACCGGGCGACGTCCACGTGTTTCGCGCGTTTCTAACAGCGGGTGTTTGCAGTATTCTTGGGAAGGCTGCCTCAATTCATTTTAAAGGAGAAAGCAATGCCTCTACGCATCAACGAAACCGCCCCTGACTTCACCGCCAGCACCACGCACGGCCCGATCAGTTTCCACGAATGGATCGGCGACGGCTGGGCGGTGCTGTTCTCCCACCCGAAGAATTTTACGCCGGTATGCACGACCGAACTCGGCACGATGGCCGGCATGGAAGGCGAGTTCCGCAAGCGCGGCGTCAAGATCATTGGCATTTCAGTCGATCCGGTCGAGAGCCATGACAAGTGGAAGAGCGACATCAGGACCGCCACCGGATTCGACGTCGAATACCCGCTGATCGGCGACCACGACCTGAAAGTCGCCAAGCTCTACGAGATGTTGCCGGCGACGGCAGGTGATTCCTCGGAAGGCCGCACGCCCGCCGACAACGCCACCGTGCGTTCCGTCTACGTGATCGGTCCGGACAAGAAGGTCAAGCTGATCCTCACCTACCCGATGACCACGGGCCGCAACTTCGACGAGATCCTGCGCGCCATCGATTCGATCCAGTTGACCGCCAGGCATCAGGTGGCAACGCCTGCCAACTGGAAGCAGGGCGAGGATGTCATCATCACCGCGGCCGTATCCAATGACGATGCGATCCAGCGCTTCGGTTCGTTCGATACCGTCCTGCCCTATCTGCGCAAGACCAAGCAGCCGGCCGGCTGACAGGTCGAAGCCTCCGGCGGCGTCCGGAGCAAGGGAACAGGCAATACCCGCGCCCCCGCAGTGAGGGCGTGGGGCCGCAGCAGGCAGGCCCGTCTTGCCCTTCTGGACGTGACAACCCTTATGACCCCGAAAGGACTGCCGGCAAAACCCAGGCGAAAGAGCACTCGCTGCACCTCTCGCATCGTCTTCACTTAGCCCGAAAGAAATCCGGTGTTCAGCGTGGCCAGACAGCGCCAATATGGCCTAAAATGCACAACCCCGATTTTCTGCATTCACTAGAGTGAGACCGCGCCTTCAGTGTCGCTGCGGGCGCACAAGAATCAAAATCAGAGGGAACCAACATGATATCGATATTGAAACCGAGTGCGCGCCGTCTGCTCGCGACCGGCGTCGTTGTTCTGGCCAGCGCGTTGCCTGCCATTTCTCATCCGCTCGACGGACTGTCGCCCACCGAGATCTCCGCGGTCGTCACCATCCTGAAGGATGACGGCAAGGTGGATGCCGACAGTCGTTATCCGCTGATCGAACTCAAGGAGCCGGAAAAGCTAAAAGTGCTGGCCTGGAAGGAAGGCGAGCCGGAAGATCGCCAGGCAGTCGTCAACGTCAAGACGAAGGAGGGAGTCTTCAAGGGGCTGGTCGATATCAGCAACAAGAAAGTGCTTTCCTGGGAGGCGGTGACCGGCCAGCCGATGCTGCTTCTGGAAGAATTCCTTGGTGCGATGAGCCTCGCCCTGGGGAACCCGGAATTTGTGGCCGGCCTTGAAAAGCGCGGGCTGAAGCCCGACCAGGTCTTCTGCCTGCCGCTCACTGCCGGGGCATTCGGAACGCCTGACGAGGCTGGCAAACGCCTAATGAAGGTGCCGTGCTACGTCAATCCGACGCAGAGCAATTTCTACGCGAAGCCGATCGAGGGCCTGTTCGCCACAGTTGATCTCGCCGGCCAGAAGGTTGTCGAAGTGGTCGATACCGGCGTGGTGCCGGTGCCGGAAGACGGCTGGGGCTATGGTCAGGAAGAGATAGGCCAACGAAAAGATATGGTGCTGGCGCCGGCCATGAAGGAGGCAAAGCTGTCGCAGCCGGGAGGTGCGAACGTCTCCATCGACGGCAGCCTGATCAACTGGGACATGTGGAGCTTCCGCTGGCGCGTCGACAAGCGGCCGGGCGTCGTTCTCTCGGAAATCACCGCAAACGACGGCAAAGGGCCTCGTTCGGTTCTCTATCAGGCGAACCTCTCGGAGGTATTCGTCCCTTACATGGATCCGACCGAAGGCTGGTACTGGCGCACCTACATGGACAGCGGGGAGTACGGCTTCGGCATCTTCCTCAGCCCGTTGACTGCCGGTGTCGACTGCCCGGCCTATGCCAAGTTCCTGCCGGCGACCGTCCATGCCGACGACGGCTCGCCTGTCGAGATCCCTAACGCCATCTGCGTGTTCGAGCGCAATATCGGCGACCCTGCCTGGCGTCACTACGAGATTTTCGCCCAGACACCCGAAGCCCCGGTTCCCGCCGAAGGGCGCCCGGCGACCGAACTCGTCGTCCGTTCTGCCTCGGAAGTCGGCAACTACGACTACCTGCTCGACTATGTCTTCCAACAGAACGGCATGATCCGGGTGATGATCGGCGCGACCGGCCTCGATGCCGTCAAGGGCGTTGCCTCCCAGTCGATGAAAGACCCGACGGCAGCCGAAGACACGAAATACGGCACGCTGATAGCGCCGAACCTCGTGGCGCCGAACCATGACCACTTTTTCAACTTCCGCTTCGATTTCGACATTGACGGGCAGAAGAACATGTTCGCCCGCACCGGTCTCGTGGCTGCCACGGCACCGGAAGGCACGCCGCGCCGCACCTTCTGGGAGACGAAGGACGAAATGCCGATGACCGAACTGCAGGGCCGCTACAAGGTGAACCCGGCGACGCCTGCCATGTACCATGTGATGAACATGGGCAAGGAAACCAAGCTCGGGCATCACCCCGGCTACATGATCCTGCCTGAAAACAGCGTCGCCTACTCGCCACTCGATGTCGTCAACGACCCGCCGGCCCGCCGCAACGCCTATATCGAGTACACCTTCTGGAACACGCCCTATGATCCCGAACAGCGCTACGCCGGCGGCGAATACGCCTTCCAGAGCGACGGCAAGGACAGCCTGCCCGAGTGGGTGAAGCAGGACCGAAACATCCACGATACCGACATCGTCACCTGGTACACGATGGGCTTCCACCATGTGCCGCACATGGAGGACTGGCCGGTGATGTCGACGATGTGGAAGGGCATTACGCTGATGCCGTACAACTTCTTCGACCACAACCCGTCGATCACGATCCGCAATCCGTCGTGAGTGTTGACTAGGGGGCGGCGCATGGCGCCAGCCCCCTGGTCTATTCGTTTACGCCATTCGGCCTTGACCGCCGCAATTCACTTGGCGGCACGCCCTCGGCGCGTCGGAAGGCACGGGTGAAATCCGACTGCTGGCTGTAGCCGAGGCGCAATGCAAGTTCCATGACCGGAAGGTTCGTTCGAACGATCATCTCGCGCGCGTACTCCATCCGCGAACGCTCCATCTCCTCCCGAAAGCACAGCCCCTCCTGAAGCAGTCGACGGCGGAAGGTGCGTGGCGACAGCCCGAATGCTTCGGCGATGCGCTCCTGATTGATCTCGCCCTCGCCGATCTGCAGCAGGATCGCATCGCGCAATCTTGCCGCAAGCCCGGCGGACATCGGTGCATCGCAGCGACTGGTGCGACCTCCCACCTGCGCCGGCCAATCCCCCAGTATCGGCATTGACAACAGCGCTGCAGGGAAGCCGAGGATGTTGCGCGCATAGCCGTAGACACAGGAAAGGCCGAGCGAACCATCGAGCGATAGTCGCCGGCGATCCGGCTCATGTTCGAAGACGAGGCTATCCGGCGCGAAATCCGGACGGAAATAGCGCCTTATCAACCCGTCGAAGAACCCGAAGGTGAATTCGACATCAAAGGCCCGGGGCCAGATCGACGGATCGAGGATGCGATACTCGACCAGTGCCAGTGAACCCCTGACCTGCAGACGAAAGAGACTCCCGGATTGCAGTTCGTTCATGGCGTCGATGACGCCTCGGAGTACGTCTCCCAGGCGCGCTCCGCCTCCGAAGCGGGGAAAGAGCTCGGGAAGGCCGGCGCCGACATAGGCACGCCCGCAACGCCATATTGCGGCGGGATCAGGGGCCGACCTGCCGGCAGTTTCCAGAAAACCGACGAATTCAGAGAGACTGATCGTCGGATCCCCGCCTGCACCCGCACCGTGATCGCCGTCGATCCGATCGCCAATTGCCACCGGATCGATGCCATATGCTTTCAGTTCCAGGCCGAGCCCGACAAGAACCCGCCTGTCGATACGTCCTGCGCCTCTCGCATGCCCCATCGCCTTTCCTCCACGACGACTACCACACTAGACGTCCGGTTGGCTGCGCGCGTCAACCGGGCCGGCGTGCGCTCATGGTCAGGAGGTCGTAGCGGGCGACCGTCTCGTCGCCCTGATTGAAGACCTCCACGTCCCAACGAACCTCGCCGTATTCCGGGCTGCGCGCCGCTTTCTTGTCCTTGACGGTCAGACGCACGCGGATCGTATCCCCCGGTGAGACCGGCTTCAGGAAGCGCAGATTGTCTAGCCCGTAGTTGGCGAGGAGCGGACCCGGTGCCGGATCGACGAACAGGCCGGCGGCGAAGGACAGGATCAGATAGCCATGCGCCACCCGGCCTGGAAAGAACGGGTTGGCGGCGGCAGCCTCCTCGTCCATGTGGGCATAGAACTCGTCGCCGGTGAAATGGGCGAAGTGCTCAATGTCTTCGAGACTGATCGCCCGCGATGCGGTCTCCACCGTCTCGCCGACCTTGAGGGCCTCGAAGTTGCGTCGGAAGGGATGCTCGGGCGTGACAGGTGCAGCGGCACCTTTCGTCCAGCGCCGGGTGATCGTGGCGATGCGCTCGGGCGAACCCTGCAGCGCGGTCCGCTGCATATAGTGGAACACGCCGCGCAGGCCGCCCAACTCCTCGCCGCCACCGGCCCGACCGGGGCCGCCGTGAACGAGGCCCGGAAGCGGCGAACCATGGCCGGTCGATTCCTTGGCGCAGTCTCGATCGATGACGAGCAGGCGACCGTGGTAGGGAGCAAGACCGAAGATGAGGTGGTCGGCCACGTCCGCATCATAGGTAAAGACGGAAGCAACTAGGCTGCCTTCGCCCTTGCGAACCAGCACGACGGCCTCGTCGAGGCTGTCATAGGGCATCAGCGTCGCAACCGGGCCGAAGGCCTCGACCGAGTGGACCTTGGCGGCTTCCAGTGGCTTGTCGCATCTCAGCAGCACCGGCGCGAAGTAGGCACCTTCGCCTTCCGGAATATCGACATGGCCAAACGCGATGTGGGCCTCGGCGCGCAGTTCCTCGATAGCCTCGACCACGGAAGCGCGCTGCGAGCGGGACGCGAGCGCGCCCATGCGAGTCTCGTCGACCCGTGGATCGCCGGGGGTGACCTTCGAAAGGGCGGCCTTCAATGCGTCGGATACTGCTGCCTCTTGGACGCGCGGCACGAAGACACGACGGATCGCCGTGCATTTTTGCCCGGCCTTGACCGTCATCTCGCGCGCCACTTCCTTGATGAAAAGCTCGAACTCGGGCGTTCCCGGCACCGCATCGGGACCGAGAACGGCGGCATTCAGGGAATCGCGCTCGGCGATGAAGCGGACTGCGTTGCGGGAGATCACCGGATGGTTTCGCAGCTTCTCCGAGGTGTCGGCGGAACCGGTGAAGGAAACGACATCCTGGCCGGTCAGATGGTCGAGCAAGTCGCCGGTGGAGCCGGCCAGGAATTGCAGCGCGCCCTTGGGCAGAACCCCCGACTCGACGATCATCCGTACGCAGGCTTCCGCGACATAGGAAGTCGCCGTCGCCGGCTTGGTGATGACAGGCACGCCAGCAAGGATGGACGGTGCCAGCTTTTCCAGCATGCCCCAACAGGCAAAGTTGAAGGCATTGATGTGGACAGCCACGCCGGTCAAAGGCGTCAGGATGTGACGGCCGACGAAGGTACCATGTTTGGACAGCCCCTCCGTCTCGCCGTCGATGACGAAGCGCTCGCTTGGCAGTTCCTTCTTGCCGCGGGAAGCATAGGCGAACAGTGTGCCGATGCCGCCGTCGATATCGATCCAGTTGTCACGGCGCGTTGCTCCCGTGTCGAAGGAAAGTTCATAGAGTTCTTCCTTCCGTTCATTGAGATAGAGCGCGATCGCCTTCAACAGGTTGGCGCGGTCATGGAAGGTCATCGCCCTCAGTGCCGGACCACCAACCTCTCGGGCGTGTCGGAGCGCGGCGGCAAAGTCGATCCCGCTGGTCGAGGCGCGGGCGACGACGTGGCCGTCGATGGCGCTCGGGATGTCGGCCAGGTTGTCCACGGGCGTGAACCAGCGGTCCTCGATGTAGCTTTTCAGGATGAGCGTCATGTTCTTAGTCTCCTGCTTGCGGTCGTCAGTTGCGGCGCCAGGTGGCAAAAATTCCGCCGTTTCGGGCGAGTTCGAGGAGAAGCGGCGCCGGTTCCGAACCGACGCCTCCGGCCGCGTATGCGGCCTCGACTTCCGTAAGGATCGTTTGAAGGCCGATCTCGTCGGCGAATTTCATCGGTCCGCCCTTCAGGCGCGGGAAGCCGTAGCCGTTGACGAAGGCGAGATCGATGTCGGAGGAACGGAGCGCGATGCCCTCGGCAAGCACCTTCGCCCCTTCGTTTGCCATGACGGCGACGAGGCGGCGCTGGATCTCCTCCGGAGTGAAACCGCGGGGGACAATGCCCTTTGTTGCGCGCGCGGATTCGATCGTCTCTGTCGTCACCGGATCGACCGATTTCCTGCCGGCCTCGTCATAGGCATACCAACCGGCGCCGGTCTTGCGGCCCAGACGGCCGGCTTCCACCAGCGTATCGGCGATCGCCACGTAACGCTCGCCCGGATCACGCGTAGCCGCCCGGCGTTTGCGCATTGCATAGGCAATATCGAGGCCCGACATGTCGGACACCGCAAAGATCCCCATGGCGAAACCGAAGGCTTCGAGCGCCGCGTCCACCTCTTCCGGACTTGCGCCATCCTCGATCAGATATTCGGCATGGCGGCGATAGACCGCATAGATCCGATTGCCGATGAATCCGTCGCAATTGCCGGCGACGACCGGGATCTTGCCGATCCTTTTCGCCAGCGCCAGCGCCGTCGCCAGCGTCACGGCGCTGGTCTTAGCTCCGCGCACGATTTCCAGCAACTTCATGATATTGGCCGGCGAGAAGAAATGCAGCCCAACCACATCCTCCGGCCGTTTGGTCACGGCGGCGATCTGGTCGAGGTCGAGATAGGAGGTGTTGCTGGCGAGGATCGTTCCCGGGCGGCAGAGCTCGTCCAGCCGCCTGAAGATGTCGACCTTCACCGCCATGTCCTCGAAAGCCGCCTCGATCACCAGGTCCTGTCCGGAAAGTACGGTCCAGTCGGCGCCAACCGCGAGCCGGCCGAGCCGCCCGGCCATCGTTTCGACACTGATGCGGCCGCTCTTGACCTGCTTTTCGTAGAGCTCCTTCACGCGATCCCGACCGACTGCGGCAGCTGTCTCGTCGCGTTCGAGCACTGAGACGGCCAACCCGGCATCGGCAAGGGCAACAGCGATACCGGCGCCCATGGTACCGGCGCCGATGACCGCAACCTTTGCAATGGCGCGCGGCGCTACGCCTTCCAGGCCGGGCACCTTCCAGACCTCGCGTTCGGCGAGAAAAAGATGGCGGAGCGCCTTCGCCTCGCTGCTTTCGCGCAGCCTGAGAAAAGCAGCGCGCTCCAAGGCGAGACCGTCGGCAAAAGGAAGATCGCGCGCGGCGCGGATGATCGGCATCACTGCGGCGATTGCCGGCACGCCCTTGGCGCGCGCAAGCGCCGCCTTCGCCGCTACGTCCTCGGCTTCCCTATCACCGGCTGGGACAGCAAGCTCGCGGACTCGCCGCTTGCCTATCCGGCCGGCAATCTCAACGGCTTCGTCCAGCAAGTTCGCATCCGTCACCTGCTCCACGATCCCGATCGACATGGCATCCGCCGCTTCAAGAATCCTGCCCTCGCAGATCATGGCGATGGCATGGGCGATCCCCACAAAGCGCGGCAGGCGCTGGGTGCCGCCGGCACCCGGGATGAGCCCGAGGCGCGTCTCGGTCAGGCCAACTTGCGCCCTCGGTCCGGCGATGCGGTAGTCGCAGGCAAGAGCGATCTCGAGCCCGCCGCCCAGCGCCGCGCCATCGATCGCTGCGACGACAGGCTTGTCCAGCGCGTCGATCGCCGCCACCACGTCCGGCAGGAGGGGCTCGTCCGGCGGCATCGACATTTCCTTGAGGTCAGCGCCGGCGATGAAGCGTCCGGCACCACCGTAAATGACTGCGGCTTTCACCGTATCGTCGCCGGCAATTTCGGCAACGGCTGCGAGCAAGCCTTCGCGGGCTCCCTTGGAGAGCGCGTTGACCGGCGCGTAGTCGATCGTCACCACGGCGACCGATCCACGCCGTTCGTGTTGGATGGGATTGGGCGAAATCGTCATGTCAGACCCTTTCGATAAGGGCGGCGATACCCTGGCCGACGCCTATGCACATCGTAGCAATTGCGCGCTTGCCGCCACGCACTTCCAGCGCACTGACAGCGGTCATGGCAAGGCGCGCGCCGGACATGCCGAGCGGATGACCGAGCGAAATGGCACCGCCATGCGGATTGACATGTTCAGCGTCGTCGGAAAGGCCGAGTTCGCGCAGTACCGCGAGCGCCTGCGAGGCGAAGGCCTCGTTCAACTCGATCAGATCGATGTCGCGGAGCGACAGACCCGTCTTGACAAGCAGCTTCTTCGTGGCCGGCGCCGGCCCGATGCCCATGATACGCGGCGGTACGCCCGCCGCAACGACGGAGACAACGCGGGCGCGCGGCGTGAGGCCATAGCGCTTCACCGCTTCTTCGGAGGCCATGATCAGCGCCCCCGCGCCATCGTTTACGCCCGAGGCATTGCCGGCAGTCACCGACCCGCCCTCCTTGCGAAACGGCGTCTTCAACTTCGCCAACTGTTCGAGCGTCGTCTCGGCGCGCGGATGTTCGTCGACGCTGACGGTGGTCACCGCGCCCTTCTTGCCGACGACATCGATCGGGGTGATTTCGCGCGCGAAGAAACCAGCGTCCTGTGCGGCCTTGGTCCGCTGCTGCGAACGCCAGGCGAACAGATCCTGGTCGTCGCGCGAAATGTTGAAATCGGCCGCGACGTTCTCCGCCGTTTCCGGCATGGAATCGACGCCGTATTGCGCCTTCAGGGCCGGATTGACGAAGCGCCAACCGATTGTCGTGTCGAAGATCTCCGCCTGGCGCCCGAACGCCTCCGCCGCCTTGCCCATGACGAAGGGAGCTCGCGTCATGCTCTCGACGCCGCCGGCGATCACCAGGTCAGCGTCACCGGTCTTGATCGCTCGCGCCGCCATGCCGACGGCATCGAGGCCGGAGCCGCAAAGACGATTGATCGTGGTGCCAGGAGCGCTCACCGGCAGGCCGGCCAGCAGGACCGCCATGCGTGCCACGTCGCGGTTGTCTTCGCCCGCCTGGTTGGCGCAGCCGAGGATCACGTCGTCGACCGCTTCCCAGTCGATCCCCGGATTGCGCTCCTTCAGAACACGCAGCGGATGGGCGGCGAGGTCGTCGGCACGGACGTCCTTCAGCGCCCCGCCGTAGCGACCGATCGGCGTGCGGGTAAAGTCGCAGATGTAGGCTTCTGACATGTGTTTCTCCAATGCAGATTCAGGCCACGGCCGGACGGCGGACGCAAACGACGCGGAAACGGGAGGTGACGAAGGCGGCATCGGTCAGGCAGGCATTGCCAGCCGGGTTTGCGCCAGTGACGTGGTAGTCGCTGAAGGCGGCACTCTGGTTGACGTAGATACCACCAGTCAGGTTTACGGAGAGGGGAACCCCGGCATCCACATATTTCAAGGCTGCCGCGTCGATCAACGTATCGTCTGTGCTGTACAGCGCGGCCGTGATTCCGCCCTTGGCCTTGGCGGCATCGGCGGCACGGGAAATTGCATCGGCTGCATCACGGCAGGCGATGACGAAGCTGATCGGCCCAAAGCGCTCTTCCAGATAGGCCGCTTCGTCGGTCGCGTCGACGGCAAGGATCAGCGGCGTGGCAGTCCGTCCACCCTCAAATCCCGCAAGCGGGGCACTGTCGCGGACGATCCGTCCGAGGCGGCGGGCCCTGGCGATGCGATCCTTGGTCGCCTCGTTCTGGATCGCCCCGCAGACGACGGCAGCGCGCTGTGGCTCGGAAAGCAGGGTATCGATCGCCGTGGCGATCCCGGCGGCGACTTCGGCAAAACTTTTGTGGCCGTCGTCGGTAGAAATGCCGCCCTCGGGGATGAAGATGCATTGCGGCGAGGTGCACATCTGGCCGCTGTAGAGCGACAGTGAAAACGCGATGTTCTGGCACATCGCTTCAAACGAGTCTGCGCTTTCGATGACAATCGTGTTGACGCCAGTCTCCTCGGTGAAGATCGGCTTGCCGCGCACGTTCTCGCGCAACCAACTGCCGAACTCCGACGAACCGGTGAAATCCACTAGCGCCACAGCCGGGTGAAGCGCCAGCGAAGGGGCAACGGGCGCATCGACACTATCGACCGCGATCTGCAGCACGTCCGGATCGAAACCTTGCTCTGCCAGCACTTCTCGGCCGACCTTCACCGTCAGGGCGAGCGGCAGGACGACCGCCGGATGCGGCTTGACGATCACGGGATTTCCCGCGACCAGGTCGGCAAAGAGCGCGGGATAGCTGTTCCATGTCGGGAAGGTGGCGCAGCCGATCACCAGTCCGATACCTCGCGGCACGACATGAAACTCCTTGTCGAGGCGGATCGCCTGGCGGCCGGCGGGCTTCTCCCATGTGACGGATCCGGGAATACGCGCCATTTCCTCAAACGCATAGGCAACCGCCTCAAGCCCGCGGTCCTGTGCATGCGGCCCACCCGCTTGAAAGGCCATGGCGAAAGCCTGGCCGGTGGTCTGCTCGACCGCATGGGCCATCACGAAGGACAGGCTGTTGAGCCGCACGAGGATCTCGAGCGCGATGCCGGTTCGCTGTTCAACACTTGCGGCCTTCCATCCCTGTCCGGCGACCTCAGCGTTCTCGATCAACAGATCGATCCCGGTGCGTGGATAGGCGATGCCGAGAGCACGACCGAAGGGGGAGATTTCGCTTCCCACCCACCCCTCGCTCGCCGGTTGATCGAGATCGAACGGCCTGTCGAGCAGTTCGGCGAACGCGTCCTTTGCGGCAGCGGGCATTTCCTCGCCATAGGTGCGTGGCACCTCCGAAAAGGCACTCCAGAAGCTGCGTTCGTGAGCGGCCTGAACGGCGCGCACCAGGAGCTCCCGGCGCCTGTCAAAAAGGGTCTCCATCCCACTCCTCCACTTTCTGGTCCACCCGCAGTTGGCGGTTGACAACTGCAAAATTCCATCTAATTATTAACCGATCGTTCGGTTAATTCAAGTGGCCTTGAGCGATCTTCGTCTAGGGAGGATGACGTGACATCATCGATACTGGTCGACCGCCGCGACGGTTGGATCCTGCTCACTCTCAATCGTCCGGACCGGCTGAACTCGTTCAACGACGAGATGCATCGCGCGCTTGCGGCCGCACTCGACGAAGCCGGTAACGACGAAGGCTGTCGCGCCGTCCTTATTGCCGGCGCCGGTCGCGGCTTCTGCGCCGGGCAGGACCTTTCGGACCGCGTCGGCAAGGACGGGCCGCCGGATCTCGGATACACGATCGAGACCTTCTACAATCCGCTGGTGCGCCGCATCCGCGCGCTGCGCAAGCCGGTCGTCTGTGCCGTCAACGGCGTCGCCGCCGGTGCTGGCGCCAATATCGCCTTTGCCTGCGACATCGTTCTGGCCGCCCGCTCGGCCCGCTTCATCCAGTCCTTCGCCAAGATCGGCCTTGTGCCGGATTCGGGCGGCACGTTCTTCCTGCCACGCCTAATCGGCGACGCGCGCGCTCGCGCGCTTGCCCTGACCGCCGAGCCGCTTGCAGCGGAAAAGGCCGAGGAATGGGGATTGATCTGGAAAGTGCTGGACGATGACAAGCTGATGGCGGAAGCGGAGGCTCTGGCTGCTCATTTCGCCACCCAGCCAACCCAGGGCCTTGCCTATGTCAAAGAGGCGCTGAACGCTTCCGCGACGAATGATCTCGACACCCAACTGGATCTCGAGCGCGATCTGCAACGCAAGGCCGGGCGCACGCCCGACTATGCCGAAGGCGTCAAGGCGTTCATGGAAAAGCGCCCCGCCTCCTTCACCGGGAGAGCGAAATGACCGACGACGAACGCGCCAGCCTTTCCGCAGAAACGATGTGGAAGAACGACCGCGCCAGCCGGGGGCTCGGCATGGAGGTCCTCTCGGTTGAGCCGGGAAAAGCGACGCTCTCCATGACGGTTGCCGAAGTCATGACCAATGGCCATGGCACCGCCCACGGGGGCTTCATCTTCGCCCTCGCCGACAGCGCATTCGCCTTTGCCTGCAACTCCTATGGGGAGACGACGGTCGCGGCCCATTGCAGCATCACCTACATCCGGCCCGGTAGACTTGGCGATCAATTGATTGCCGAGGCGCGAGAGGTTTCGCGCGCCGGCCGGTCGGGCATCTATGACGTCCGCGTTAGCGCAAATGGCCAGACGATCGCCGAATTCCGCGGACACTCCCGCAGCCTGGGGAGCCAATTCATAGAAAGCCCATAGATCGCCGCACCGGCGAATTGCATGATTCTGCCTCGGGGAGAGGCATCGAGACGGAGGAGAGCATGAACATGACGTTCCCTACAACGAAATTCAGCCCGGAGATCGTCGGCGGCCTCGATGAGGCCGAACGCGCCTCGCGTGACCGCATCCAGTCGCTGCAGCGCGAGCGGCTCGCCTGGTCGCTGAGACACGCCTATGAGAACGTGCCGTTCTATCGCCAGAAATTCGATGCGGCCGGCGTGCATCCCTCCGATTTTCGCGACCTCTCGGACCTTGCAAAGTTTCCGTTCACCGTGAAGCAGGACCTGCGCGACAATTACCCCTACGGCCTCTTCGCCGTGCCGAAGGAGAAGCTTGCGCGCATCCATGGCTCGTCGGGCACGACCGGCAAGCCGATCGTGGTCGGCTACACCAAGAACGACATCGATATGTGGGCGGGCGTGATGGCCCGCTCGATCCGCGCCGCAGGCGCGAGGCCCGGCATGATGGTGCATGTCGCTTATGGCTACGGCCTTTTCACCGGCGGCCTTGGTGCGCACTACGGCGCCGAGCGCCTCGGCTGTACGGTCGTCCCGATGTCGGGCGGGATGACGGAGCGGCAGGTCCAGCTCATCACCGACTTCCAGCCGGACGTCATCATGGTGACGCCGAGCTACATGCTCGCCCTGCTCGACGGCTTCATCAAGGCCGGCATCGATCCACGAACAAGCTCGCTCAAATACGGGATCTTCGGCGCCGAGCCCTGGACCAATGCCATGCGCCAGGAGATCGAACACGCCTTCGATATGCAGGCGACCGACATCTACGGCCTCTCCGAGGTGATCGGTCCCGGCGTCGCCCAGGAATGCGTCGAGACGAAGGATGGTCTGCACATCTGGGAAGACCATTTCCTGCCGGAGATCATCAATCCGGAAACCGGCATGCCGGTCGAGGACGGTGAATACGGCGAACTTGTCTTCACCTCGCTCACCAAGGAAGCTTTCCCGATCATCCGTTACCGCACTCGCGACCTCACCCGCCTGTTGCCGGGCACGGCTCGTCCAGGCATGCGCCGCATGGAGAAGATCACCGGCCGCTGTGACGACATGATCATCCTGCGCGGCGTCAACGTTTTCCCCAGCCAGATCGAGGAAGCGCTGCTTGCTACCGACTGGTGCGCCGGTCATTTCGTGATCGAACTGACGCGCGAGGGACGCATGGACAAGATGACGGTGCTCGCGGAAGCGCGCCAGGAACACTGGGATGGCGAGGGTCTGTCCGAGCACGCACAGCGCCTCGTCAAGCAGATCAAGGATACGATCGGCATCTCGACGGCCGTATTGATCCAGGCGCCGAACAGCGTCCCCCGTTCCGAGGGCAAGGCGAAGCGCGTGTTCGACAAGCGGCCGAAGGAGTGAGTTCGTCGATCGATTGCCAGGAGGCCGGCCTTTGCGCCGGCCTTTTGCTTTTGATGGATCAGGTTAGTTTGAGGCGAACAGAACTCAAAGAAATCGCCCCGCACAAAGGTACGGGGCGGATACGAAAAATCCGAAGCAGAGGCAACCGTCTACACCTGGTCGAAATCGACCACGACGCGGGCGCTCTTTGGATGCGACTGGCAGGTCAGCACGAAGCCCGCCTCGACCTCCCACGGTTCGAGCGAATAGTTCACTTCCATCTCGGCTTCGCCTTCGACAACCTTGGCGCGGCAGGTTGAACACATTCCGCCCTTGCAGGCGAAGGGAAGGTCCATGCCGGCCCTCAGTGCCGCATCGAGAATGGATTCTCCTTCGGCGACAGGAACCTCGCGGCGCTTGCCGTCGACGGTCAGCACCGCCGTATGCGCCGGCACCGCATCGACGGCAACCTTGACCGGCGCGCGCGGCCGGCCGTTGAAAACGGAGACGAAGCGCTCCGCGTGGATGCGGTCCTCCGGTACGCCGATGTCCTTCAGTGTCGCTTCCAGATCGTCGATCATGCCGGTCGGACCGCAGATGAATACGTGGTCGACAAGTTGTGCAGGCACCATGGAGGTCAGCAGCACCCGCGCCTTTTCCCCATCCAGCCGGCCATTCAGCACCGAAACGTCCTGCTCTTCCTTGCTCAGAACATGGAACACGGCGAGCCTGTCAAGAAAACGGTCCTTCAGCTCTTCGAGCGCCCCGCGGAACAGCATGTCGCCGGTCGAGCGATTTCCGTAGAAGAGGAAGAAGCGGCTGTCCGTCTCCATTTCCAGCACGCCACGCATGATCGACAGGATCGGGGTGATACCGGAGCCGGCCGCAAATCCGACATGGATGCGTCCGTTTCCGGGTGCGTTGGCAAGGCCGAAGCGCCCGGTTGGAGTCATGACTTCCAGTTCGTCGCCTGCCTTCAGCGCATCGTTGATCCAGTTTGAGAACACCCCGTCCTCGAGCCTCTTGATCGCCACCCGCAGGTCACCGTCCTTCGGCCCGGAACAGATGGAGTAGGAGCGGCGCAGATCCTCGCCGTCGATGGTGGTGCGCAGCGTCAGATACTGGCCCGGTTCGAAATGGTAGTCGCCGGAAAGTTCCTCCGGCACGTCGAAGGCGACGGAGACGGCATGATCGGTCTCACGCTTCACATCGGCGACACGCAACCTGTGGAAGCGCGGGACATGCTGCGGAGCCGAGGTCGGCGCATGGGCCTGGGCGGCGGTATTGGCTTGCTGGGTCGCGGACATGCGGGCTACCTCGTCAGTGGCATTTGAAATAGTCGAAGGGTTCGCGGCACGCCTCGCAGCGCCAGAGCGCCTTGCACGAGGTCGAGCCGAACTCGGCCAGCCGGACGGTGCTTTTCGAGCCGCAGCGCGGACACTGCACCTCGTCGGCACCGAACAGCGCTCCCCTGCTGGTACGGCCCGAAGGCGGCGCGATCCCGTATTCCCTCAGCTTGCGCTTTCCGTCCTCGGTCATCCAATCCGTCGTCCATGCGGGCGACAGGACCGTGATAACCGTCACCTTGCTGAAGCCGGCTTTCTCCAGCGCAAGCTCCAGTTCCAGCCCGATCATGTTCATGGCGGGACAACCGGAATAGGTCGGCGTGATGGACACTTCGACGGAACTATCCTCGGCGACCTTGATGTCGCGAAGAATCCCGAGATCGGCGATGGAGAGCACGGGGATTTCCGGATCGGCCACGGTAGTCGCGACCTCGAGCGCCTTCGCCAGCAGCGTTGCGCTGTCCGCCGGCGGAAAAGACGCCGGCATCGGCTGGCCTTCCCGCCCGGTCATCACCAGACCGCTCCCGGGACCGTGTGCTGGACGTGTTGCAGTTCCGTCAGCAGGTGGCCGAGATACTCGCTGTGACGACCACTGCGTCCGCCCTTCTGCATCCAGCCGTCCTGCGGCATGGTCAAGGTCGCCTCATCGAGCACGGCCTTCACATTGGTGCGCCATTGGTCGCGCAGGCTGGAGAGATCGGCGGCAATGCCTTCGGCGACAAGACCTTTCTCGGATTCATCGGCTTCGAAGAGTTCGCCGGTGAACGGCCAGCAATATTCCAATGCCTTGGCGATCCGCTCATGGCTTTCGTCCGTGCCGTCGCCGAGACGGATCACCCATTCGGCCGTATGGCGCACGTGATAGGCCATTTCCTTCTCGGACTTGGCGGCGACTGCCGCAAGCGTCTCGTCCTTCGACTTCACCATCGCCTGCCAATAAAGGTCGGCAAAGCTCGCATAGAGAAACTGGCGCATGATGGTGCGAGCAAAATCGTCGTTTTCCTGCTCGACCAGCAGTGCATTGCGATAGCCGCGTTCGTCGCGCCAATAGGCGAAGTCGTCCTCGGTATGGCCCTCGCCTTCCACTTGCCCCGCGTATGTATAGAGCGAACGCGCCTGGCCGATGAGGTCGAGCGCCATATTGGCAAGCGCCATGTCTTCTTCCATCATCGGCGCGTGGCCGCACCATTCGGACAGACGGTGACCGAGGATCAACGCGTCATCGGCGCGACGCAGACAATAGAGAACGAGGGGCGTTTCGTTGACGCGAAGGGTCTTCGCCATGGGATTTCTCCTGAGCCCGTCCGTCTGTGCGGACGAATAACATTCCCGTTCGGCTACCATTGCCGCCGGCGCATAGGGCGAACAGGGTCGCCAGGCGAGTTACATGTGGCCGACTTCGTCCGGCACTTCATAAAAGGTCGGATGGCGGTAGATCTTCGATGCGGTCGGCTCGAACATCATGTCCTTGTCGGCCGGGTCGGATGCGGTGATGGCGCTCGACGGCACCACCCAGATCGAAAGGCCCTCGCCACGACGGGTGTAGATGTCGCGGGCGGCTTGCAGAGCCAGAGTGGCGTCGGCGGCGTGCAGCGAGCCGACATGCTTGTGGGCCAGGCCGTTGCGCGAGCGGATGAAGACTTCCCAAATCGGAAAAATGTCCTTCATGTCGGTGATCCTCCTCAGGCCGCCGCCTTGCGGGCGCGGCGTTTTTCGGCAAAGGCGAGCGCGGCTTCACGCACCCAGGCGCCCTCGGCATGGGCCTTGTTGCGGGCGGCGAGGCGATCGCGGTTGCAGGGTCCGTTGCCCGCAATGACCTGCTTGAACTCTTCCCAGTCAATCACGCCATATTCCCAATGGCCGGTTTCTTCGTTGAACTTCAGGTCCGGATCGGGCAGCGTCAGGCCGAGATACTGGGCCTGCGGGACAGTCGCATCAACGAACTTCTGACGAAGCTCGTCATTCGAGAAGCGCTTGATCTTCCAGCGGGTGGACTGGTCGGAATGCTGGCTTGCCGCATCCGGCGGGCCGAACATCATCAGGCACGGCCACCACCAGCGGTTCAGCGCATCCTGGGCCATCTCCTTCTGGGCTTCGTTGCCCTTGGACAACGTCACCATGTTCTCGTAGCCCTGACGTTGGTGGAAGGATTCTTCCTTGCAAACGCGGATCATCGCCCGTGAATAGGGGCCATAGGAACAACGACAGAGCGGTATCTGGTTCATGATCGCGGCGCCGTCGACCAGCCAGCCGATCGCGCCCATGTCCGCCCATGTGAGCGTCGGATAGTTGAAGATGGAGGAATACTTCGCCTTGCCGGTCAGAAGCTGGTCGACAAGTTCTTCGCGCGAAGTCCCAAGGGTCTCGGCAGCCGCATAGAGGTAGAGGCCGTGGCCACATTCGTCCTGGACCTTGGCAAGAAGCGCTGCCTTGCGGCGCAGCGACGGGGCGCGGGTGATCCAGTTGCCTTCCGGCAGCATGCCGACGATCTCGGAGTGGGCGTGCTGGGAAATCTGGCGCGTCAGCGTCTTGCGGTAGGCGGCCGGCATCCAGTCGTTCGGCTCGATGCGCTCTTCGGCATCGATCCGCGCCTGGAAGGATTCCATGCGGGCGGCATCCTCGACCTGGCGCTCGCCGGTTTCGGGCGCATTGTTGAGAGCTTGCGTGTACATGGGCTCCTCCTCTGTTGAAAACAGTATATGTTACAGAAATTGTATTTTCAATTATTTTTTGTAACATATTGGCACTCGAAAACACGTTCTGTCGTATCGATCTGTTTTGAAAGCCTAATTTTTGCGGAAGCGGTGTCCGATATCGATTGCCGCGCGCGGCAGAGGCCCATCCTCGTTCAGGGCCTGATCCAGCCAACGCTCTGACGGCACTGCCAACAGACGATAGAGATCGCCGCTCAGTTGCCGCGCGGCTCTGCCCGGCCAATCATCCGGCAACACAGCATCGGGCAGCGACGGATCACGCAGCACGATGCGCCGGAATTCGTGGATCAGGATGATCCTTGCGGTGATTGCGTCGATCTCGGACGGTCGGGCACCGGCGGCCAGCGCGGCGCGCAGCGGTTCGAAGGTCGCGATGAAGTTGCGGTAGAGTTCGGCCAGGTCCTCGATCGGCCAGGACCGGACGACGAGTTCCTTCATCTCGTCACTGCCGCCGCCGACTGACAAGGTAAGTTCCGTCTGCACCGGTACCGGCAGCGGCCAACTGGGCAGGCCGACATACATTGCGGGACCGGGACTTCCATATCCCGCCGCTTCCAAGGAAGCCCGGACCACTTCGCGGTCGTTGCCTTGCGAAGGCAGCACCAGCCGAAATTGGCCGTCCCATTCGGGTGCGTGCCAGCCATAGATGCGCTCGGCGGCTTCCGCAAAGGTATCGTGCCCCTTGTCATCCAGACGGTAGAAGCTGTTGCGGCCGACCTTGGTTCTCTGCAGCCATCCGTCGGCCGCCAGCCGCGACACTGCGGTGCGGACAACGCCTTCGGCGATATCCAGTCCGCGGAAGAAGGAAAGCAGCGTGCCCAACCAGACCGATCCTCCGCGTGGCAACAATGCGTCGCCATAGAAGGTGATGATGATGGACCAGGTGCGAGACGGTTGGTCGTGAAGACGGTCGAGAATCTGGCCCAACACCGAGCGCAGAAATTGGGGATCGCATGCGGCCGGGGTCGGATCGTCCTTCATGCGGTGCGCCGCGCGCTACGCCCTGCCTTCTTCGGCGCCTCAGGAAAATCGGCCAGAGCATGCGCCGCTTGCGGAGCACCGGTGAGCACCAGTTGCGTCACCATCCTTGCATATTCCTCGCGCCCGAGCCCCTTGCCCTCTCGGAACCAGAGATAGTGCCAGTTCAGCATGCCGAACATCGACATGGTGAGCGGCTTCAACAACGGGCCACGGCCAATATCCGGCAGCGCTTCGGCCAGCGCGTCGGACAGCAGAACCACAAGGGAGCGCTCGAGGTCGCGCAACTGCTCCTGCCTTGCGGCCGGCAGCAGCTTCAGGTTGGAAATCTGCACCTGATGCTCCGCGTCGGCGTCACGATAGGCGTCCAGCAATGCCGCCGCGATCGCATAAACCCGCTCGGTGGGATCTTCGACTGCGGCCGCCTCGCGGCTCACCGCCTCGAGCAGTTCCTCCAGATGTGCGTGGAGGATGTCATAAAGCAGGGCCTCCTTGTCCGGGTAATAGTGGTAAAGCAGTGCTTTGGAAACGCCGCAGGCCTCCGCGATCATGGTGATCGAGGTGCCTGAGAAGCCGAACTGGGCAAAAAGCTTTGCGGAGCTATGCAGGATTGCCAGACGTTTCGTCTCGTAGTCCTGGGCGCGGGTTCGGGCCATGCGTTCTTTCCGTCGTTTGCCGGGGCAGTCTGGCCTGCCCTGCGGATACATTCTCTCGCCGTTCAGTTGGTCGTACGCAACGGTTCCAACGAGACCTGTTTAGCAAAAATTGTCCGAACGGTCCATCAATTATGCGCCCGGTGGCGATTCGCGCCTCGGTCGAATTCGCTTTGCGCTGAAAGACTTCCGCTCGCAATGCGCCTCCCCTGCCGGCGGTCGTTTCCAATCGATTACCGCTATCCACGATGCGCATCGAGAAAACTGAAAACATAATCATTGACCAATCGATCGGTTAATTATAAGTTTTGAGGCAGCGAACAATCCGGCATGGGAGTGTGCCGGATGCGCAATCAGCCAGACACGCGCTGCGCTTTGGGAGGAAAATCTAGATGTCCAGGACCGCCACCCGGCGGAGGGTGCTGCATGCCGCAGCTCTCGCCGCGCTCTCGTTGACCGTATTTTCGCCGGCCATAGCGGCCGATCCGATAAAGATCGGCTCGGTCGTCTCGGCCACCGGTTCCACAGCATTTCTAGGCGACCCGGAAGCAAAGACGCTCAAGCTCATGGCTGACCAGATCAACGCCAAGGGCGGCGTGCTCGGTCGACCGATCGAACTGATCCTCTATGATGATAGCGGCGACGCCAACAAGGCCCGCACCTTCGCGACCCGCCTGGTCGAGGATGACGAGGTCGTCGCGGTGGTCGGCGGCACGTCGACCGGCGCCACCATGGCCATGATCCCCGTGTTTGAGGATGCCGAGATTCCCTTCGTTTCACTGGCCGGCGCGATCGAAATCGTCGACCCGGTCCGTCCCTACGTCTTCAAGACACCGCATACAGACAAGACCGCCTGCCAGAAGATCTTCGAGGACATGAAGGGCCGTGGCATCGCCAAGATCGGCATGATCTCGGGCACGGACGGCTTCGGCAAGTCGATGCGCAAGCAGTGCCTGGGCGTGGTCGGCGACTACGGCATCGAGGTGATCGCCGACGAAAGCTACGGCCCGACCGATGCCGACATGACGCCGCAGCTCAACAAGATCAAGAATACCGACGGCATCCAGGCCGTCATCAACCCCGGCTTCGGCCAGGGTCCGGCTATCGTCACCCGCAACTATGCCCAGCTTGGCATGACCACACCGCTCTACCAGTCGCACGGAGTCGCCTCGAAGAGCTTCGTAGAACTCGCTGGCCCTGCGGCCGAAGGTGTTCGCTTGCCAGCACCGGCACTTCTGATCGCGGACAAGCTTTCCGACGACGATCGCCAGAAGGCTGTCGTGACCGAATACAAGAAGGCTTACGAAGCGGCCACCGGCGAGCCGGTCTCGACTTTCGGCGGCTATGCCTATGACGGACTCGGCCTGCTGGTCGCTGCCATCGAAAAGGCGGGCTCGGACGATTCCTCCGATATTCGCGATGCCCTCGAAGGCACGAAGGCCCATGTCGGCGTGACCGGCATCTACACGATGTCCGAGGAGGACCATCTCGGCCTCGGTACGGAATCCTTCCGTCTTCTGCGCATTGAAAAGGGCGACTGGGTCGCCGACGGCGCCGACTGAACGGACCGGCATTCTAGTCACCCTCACATGCGCGCCCCGTCGGGCGCGCAACCGACAGGACGATTTGAACCTGCGCCATGCCTTGTCCCCGAAAGGAGCCCGACGGCTCCGGGAAGAGGCGCGCCAACGGCGAGATGAACGATGAGCGAGTTCCTCCAGCTTCTGCTTTCCGGGCTGACGGTCGGTGCCGTCTATGCGCTGGTCGCTTTGGGCTTCACCCTGATCTACAATGCGTCTGACGTCATCAACTTCGCGCAGGGCGATTTCGTCATGATCGGCGGCATGGCCACCGTCTTCCTGATGGCGGCCGGGCTTCCGCTGCCGCTTGCCGCATTGCTTGCCGTTCTGGCTGCCGTGGTCGTCGGCCTGTTGCTCCATCGCCTCGCGATCGAACCGGCGCGCGGCGCTTCACCCGTGACCCTGATCATGATCACCATAGGCGCTTCCATATTCATCCGTGGCGTGGCCCAGATCGTCTTCGACAAGCAGTTCCACACCCTGCCCGCGTTTTCAGGCTCCGATCCGATCAATATCGGCGGCGCGGCAATCCTGCCCCAGAGCCTGTGGGTGCTCGCCGGCGCATTCCTGCTGTTTGCCGGGCTCTATTTTTTCCTTTCCCGTACCCTGACCGGCAAGGCACTGGTGGCGACCGCGGCAAACCGCCTGGCCGCACGGCTCGTGGGTATCAACGTCACCGTCATGCTGGCCATGGCCTTCGGCCTTTCGGCAGCGATGGGCGCGCTTGCCGGCATTCTCGTGGCCCCGATCACGCTCACCCGCTACGACATCGGAACGCTGTTCGCCCTCAAAGGCTTCGCAGCCGCGATGGTCGGCGGCATGGGCTCGCCACAGGGAGCGCTTGTCGGCGGCCTGCTGATCGGCATCCTCGAATCCTTCGGGGCCGGCTACATCAGTTCAGCCTACAAGGACGCCGTTGCCTTCCTCGCCATTCTTCTCGTCCTGTTCGTCATGCCGCGCGGCCTGTTCGGCAGCCGTAGCGTGGAGCGTGTCTGATGATCGATCGCATCCTCAACTCCCGGCTCGCCCCGCTTCTGGTTCTGGCCTTCCTCGTCGCCGTCATTCCGCTGGTGGCACCGTCCAACTTCTATCTGAGGGTCGCAGCCCTTGTCTGGGTCTTCTCGATCGCCGCCTTCGGTCTGACGATCCTCATGGGATATGCCGGACAGGTCAGCCTCGGACATGCCGGCTTTCTCGGCATCGGTGCCTATTCCGTGGCCCTCGGGCCCGAATATCTGGGCCTCGATCCGCTCGTTTCGCTCTGTCTCGGCGTCTTCGTTTCCGCGGCGATTGCCTGGGTCGTCGGTCGTCCGATCTTGAAACTCCGGGGCTACTACCTGGCAATCGCCACCCTCGGCTTCGGCATGATCGTGTCTCTGGTATTGAACGGCGAGAGTGCCATCACCGGCGGCCCCGACGGCATGCAGGTGCCGCGCGCCACGCTTTTCGGCCTGAAGCTTTCCGGTTCGGCTACATGGTATTGGGTCACGGCGGGCGTGATGCTGGTTGGCGCTGCACTGGCACTCAACATCGGCAACAGCCCGACCGGCCGCGCACTGCGCGCGCTCCACGACAGTGAAGTTGCCGCCGCGGGCACGGGTATCGATGTCGCCGCCAGGAAGCTCAACGCCTTCGTGCTGGCTGCCATCTATGCGGCCGTCGCCGGCGGCTTGCTGGCGCTCATGAACGGGCTCATCACCCCGGATGCAGCCGGCTTCATGAACTCGATCGAACTGGTGGCAATGGTCATCATTGGCGGTCTCGGCTCCGTGGTCGGGGCAGTGGTGGGCGCAGCCTTCCTGGTCGTGCTGCCGCAGGCGCTGACCAGCCTGCACGATTACGAGCAGGCCGTTCTCGGCCTGCTGATCATGGTGTTCATGATCTTCCTGCCCGCGGGCATCGTCCCCACCCTGCGGCGGAAAATGACGGAGCGCGCAGCATGAGCCTTCTTCAGGTCGAAAATACCGGCATTTCCTTCGGTGGCCTTGTCGCCGTCGACAACGTGTCCTTTTCGGTCTCGCCCGGCGAGGTGTTCTCGATCATAGGCCCGAATGGCGCAGGCAAGACGACCCTGTTCAACATCGTGACCGGCGTCTATCGCACCGATCGCGGCAGCGTATCGCTCGCCGGTGAAAAGGTCGCTGGCCTCGCGCCCCACCTGCTCGTCAAGCGCGGCATGGTCCGGACCTTCCAGAACCTGCAGATCTTCTTCCGGATGACGGCGCTCGAAAACGTCATGGTCGGCTTCCATCTGGCGGAGAGATCCTCGTTGCTCTCCGACCTGCTCGGCCTGCCCTCGGTTTCCCGGCAAAACCGCGCGACGCGCGAGGCGGCGCTCGCGCTGCTGGAGCGCGTAGGCCTCGCGGCCTATGCCGCCATGCCAGCCGGCACGCTTCCCTACGGCGCCCTCAAGCGGCTCGAGATCGCCCGGGCGCTAGCGTCCGAGCCGAAGGTCCTGCTGCTCGACGAACCGGCGGCGGGCTGTAATGCTGTCGAAAGCGAGGCCATCGACAATCTCA
The DNA here is from genome assembly GCA_030028905.1 of Ferirhizobium litorale. Lineage (GTDB taxonomy): Bacteria > Pseudomonadota > Alphaproteobacteria > Rhizobiales > Rhizobiaceae > Ferirhizobium > Ferirhizobium litorale. The sequence goes on from JALDYZ010000014.1 coordinate 26,154, forward strand.
TAACCGGCATCGCCTCGGGCGGCGTCGCGGTCGTGCTCATCGAGCACGACATGAAGCTCGTCATGCGCATCTCCGATCGCATACTCGTGCTGGCGGAAGGCAAGCGGCTTGCCGAAGGCACGCCGGAGGTCATCCGTCACGACCCGGTGGTTGTCTCCGCCTATCTCGGTGAACATGGCGCGAGGGAGGCTGCCCGTGCTCAAGGTTGAGAAACTCACCTCCGCCTATGGGCGGATCAAGGTCCTCCATGACATTTCGCTGGATATGGGGCAGAACGAGATCGTCGCGATCGTCGGTTCCAACGGCGCCGGAAAGACGACGCTGCTGCGCGCTCTGTCGGGGGTGCAGCCGGTGCTTTCCGGCCGGATCATGTTCGATGGCAAGGAAATCCAGTCGGTGCCAGCACATCTGCGGGTCGCCCGAGGCCTCGTCCAGTCGCCTGAGGGCCGCCAGATTTTCGGTCCGCTGAGCGTCGAGGACAACCTGCGGCTCGGCGCCTTCCGGCGCGCCCGTGAAAACGTCGAGCAAGGGCTTGCCCAGGTCTATGCGATGTTCCCGATCCTTGCCGAGAAGCGGGCGCTTGCCGCGCAGGGATTGTCTGGCGGCCAGCAGCAGATGCTGGCCATCGGGCGCGCGTTGATGGCCGAACCGAAACTTCTGCTGCTTGACGAACCCTCGCTCGGCCTCTCGCCGCTGCTCGTCGACCAGATCCTTGCGGCCGTGGTCGATTTGAGGAACCGCGGGATGGCGATCCTCCTTGTCGAGCAGAACGCCTCGGCCGCGCTTGCCATTGCCGATCGCGGCTACGTGCTGGAAACCGGCAACGTGGTTCATTCGGGCGAGGCGCAGGCGCTACTTTCCGACCCCAAGGTCAAGGAAGCCTATCTCGGTCTGTAGTGCAGACTACAGGCCGGACTGCAGGACCTTCTGACAGCCCGGGGAGAGGCGGCTCATATTTTCCCTGAGGCAGGCGATCGCCCTGCCGCCGCCGAGCGGCACCGTCCGGCAATATGTGCGGAAGTCGCCGCCACAGGCCTCCCGCGCTATGATCAGTTCCTGCCGCGGCGAAAAGGCCGGCGCCTGCCCGCTCGTGGCAGGCGCCGGCGGCATCTCCGAGGTCGAGGGAGTCGTCTTCGTTGTCGAACTCTTTGGAACACTCCCTATGGCGCTAACGGCCTGCTGGCAGGCCGCCGATAGCGAGGCGCGGTGCTGTTGCAAGCAGGTCAGCGCCTCCTTGCCTCCGGGAGTGACGCCGGAGCATTGAGCCATGAAATCGCTGCGGCAGGCCGACCTGATTGCCTCTTGCTGCGCCTGTGTGGGCTGTTGCGCCAGCGCCGTGCCGCCGAAGAGGCCGGCCAGGAATATGATCGGTAACATCCGGATACGCATCTGAGGGCGGCGCCGCGAAATCGATGTGGAGGTCGAGGAAATAGCACATTCGGGCATTGTTTCTCTCCCTGGTTGGCAAGATCGTGCCAATTCGTTTGCGGCCCCCCCCGAGAAGGCAGGCAGGTGCGTCCCCTTGTCAGGAGCCTGTTTCAGCCACCTGACGTGATGCGGAGCGTCGTTTTCGGAATTCCTCGAGGCGCTGCAGGATAACGTAGAACGACGGCACGAACAGGACCGCAAGGCAGGTGGATGCGATCATGCCGCTGAAGACCGATATGCCGATCGAGCGGCGGGCATTGGCACCGGCACCGGTTGCCAGCACAAGCGGCACAACCCCGAGAATGAAGGCAAAGGAGGTCATCAGGATAGGACGGAAACGCAGGCGCGCCGCCTCGATCGCCGCAGTCGCGATCTCCATGCCCTCGGCACGCTTCTCTCGGGCAAACTCGACGATCAGGATGGCGTTCTTGGCCGAGAGCGCGATCAGCAGGATAAGGCCGATCTGGGTGTAGAGATTGTTGGCGATCCCGAGTGCGGTCAATGCGCCCACCGTTCCGAGCAGGGCGAGCGGCACGGCGAGGATCACCGCGAACGGCAGGATCCAGCTTTCATACTGACCGGCAAGCACGAAGTACACAAGCACCAGAGCGAGGGCGAACACATAGTAGATCTGTCCGCCCACCGCCCGTTCCTGGTAGGACAGCGCCGTCCACTCGAAACCGGTTCCCGGCGGCAGAGTCTGGTCGGCGATCTGTTCCATGACGTCGAGCGCCTGGCCGGAACTGAAGCCCGTGGCGGCGCCCCCGACGATGGTGGCCGTGGGATAAAGATTGTAGAGGCTGATCAGTGCCGGCCCCCGTTCGCGACTGATTTCGACCACGGTGCTGAGCGGTACCATGGTGCCGTCACCCGCCTTGACCTTCAGGTTAAGGATATCGTCCTCGCTGATGCGATATTCAGGCGAGGCCTGCACATAGACCTGGAACGTACGCCCGAACTTGTTGAACTGCGTGACGTAGCTTGATCCGACATAACCGGACAGGGCGGAAAAGACCTGGCCGACGCTGATCCCAAGGGTTTCCGCCTTGATGCGGTCGACGTCGACCGAATATTGGGGAGTCCCGGCCCGGAACGACGTACTGAGCCTTTGCAACGCCGATTGCGCATTGCCGTTGTTGACGATCGTATCGGCGAGACTCTGGAGCAGAGCAAAGTCGAAATCGCCGTTCTTGAGCAGCACCTGCATGGTGAAGCCGCTGGCATTGCCGATACCTTGTATCGCCGGCGGCACGACCACAAGGGTATTGGCTTTCATGACCTCTTCCAGAGCGCCGTTCATGTGTCCGTAGATGGACAGCAAATCCTGCCCACTTTCCTTGCCCCGGACATCCCAGTCCTTGAGAATGACATAGGCGACGCCGGCATTCGGAAGACTGGCGCTGTTGTCGAGAACAGAAATGCCGCTGACGGTAAGAACCTGGTCGACGCCCGGCGTGTCCTGGGCAATTTTGGTGATTTGCGCCATGACCTCGTCGGTGCGTTGCTTGGATGCGCCGTCCGGCAGTTGCGCGCTGATCAGCACATAGCCCTGATCCTCGATGGGCAGGAACGCAGTCGGGACGCGCGTCAGTCCCCATATGGCGATGCCGATCAGGCCGAGGGCCACGCAGACCGCAATAGCGCTATGACGCACCAGAACGCCGATCAAGCCCGCGTAGCGATGTTCGGCCGCGTCATAGACCTTGTTGAATGCGCGGTAGAAGATGTTTCGCTGCTCCGGCGGCACCGCCGGCCTTAGCCACAACGCGCATTGGGTCGGCTTCAGCGTCAGCGCGTTGATGGCGCTGATGAACGCAGTGGCAGCGATCACAAGGGCGAATTGCTTGTAGAGTTGACCGGTCAGGCCGGGCAGGAAAGCGGCCGGAATAAACACTGCCATCAGAACCAGCGTGATGCCTATGATCGGCCCCAGCAGTTCGTCCATCGCCTTCTCGGCGGCCTCGCGGCCCGACATGCCGTTCTCGATGTGGCGCGCGACTCCTTCCACGATGACGATGGCATCGTCAACCACGATGCCGATGGCGAGCACGATCGCAAACAGGGTCGACAGGTTGATGGTGAACCCGAGCGCCGCCATGGCCGCGAACGCCCCGATGATGGTGACTGGCACCGTGGTGGCCGGAACCAGCATGGCCCGCCAGTCCTGCAGGAACACCAGAATGACGACGAGCACCAGCACCCCCGCCTCGATCAGGGTGGCATAGACCTCGCTGATTGAGGCGTTGACGAACCTGGTGGTGTCGAACGGCATCTGGTGTTCGAGCCCCGGCGGAAAGTCCCTGGCCAACACCTCCATCTTCGCGTTGACTTCCTCGGCCACGGCGATGGCGTTGGCCTCCGGCAACTGAAAGATACCGATACCTGCCGCCGGCCGACCGTCCTGGAGGAAGGACTGGCTGTAGGTCTGGGCGCCCAGTTCGACACGGCCGATATCGCGGATCCGGGTGATTCTCCCGCCGTCCTGCGCCTCCACCTTGACGATAATGTTTTCATAGTCGGGCGCGTCGTTGAGCCTGCCGCTAACATTGAGGGTATACTGGAAATCCTGTCCTTCGGGCACCGGCGGCAACCCGACCTGGCCGGCCGTCACTTCCTGGCTCTGCGCCTGTACCGCGTCGATCACGTCCTGCGGCGTGAGCCCGCGCGCCTGCAGCAAGTCCGGATCCATCCAAATCCGCATCGCATACTGGCCGGCTCCGAAGATGGTGACATTTCCGACACCCGGGAGGCGCGCAAGTTCGCTCTGGAGATTGATAACCGCGTAGTTCGAGAGGAACAGACTGTCGAACCTGCTGTCCGGCGAAGTCAACGTCACGAAGCCGAGGATCGAAGTTGATTTCTTCTGGGTCGTCACGCCTTGAACCTGCACCGCCTGCGGCAGTGACGACATGGCTATGGCCACCCGGTTCTGCACCAGGACCTGCGCCTGATCGGGATCGGTGCCAATGGCAAAGGTGACCGTCAGCGAATATGTGCCGTCGCTGGCACTCATCGACTGCATGTAGAGCATGTCCTGCACGCCGTTGACCTGCTGCTCGATCGGCAGGGCGACGGTATCGACGAGAGCCTTTGCGCTCGCCCCCGGATAGCGGGTCGTCACCTGCACCGTCGGCGGAACGACATTGGGGTATTGGGCGACCGGCAGTCGCAAGAGCGCGACGGCCCCGATCAGCACGAAAACGAGCGCGAGAACATTGGAAAGGACGGGGCGTTCGATAAAGAAGCGCGAGATCATGCGGCTTGCCTCTCGCTGTGTGCCGGCGGGGATGGCTTCATGGCGTGCCAGACTTCGGCGTTTCGCCGGCGCTGGCGGAAGCATCTGCGCCGGCGCCATCCATCTCCACCCGCTCGGGAGACACTTTGTTGCCCGGGATCGCGCGTTGAACACCCGACATCACGACCCAGTCTTCAGGGCCCAGCCCTTTTTCAATCACCCGCATCTGACCATCGCGCTGCCCGATGGTCACCACCCGTTGTTCGATAACGTCATCCTTGCCGAGAACCAGAACGTAGCTGCCCAACTGGTTCTGGCCGATGGCGTCATCCCTGACGAGCAGCGCCTTGTCCTGGCGGGCGACGGGGACGCGGACGCGGACGAATAGTCCGGGCAACAATTGGCGGTCCTTGTTTTCGACAATTCCCCTGACAGTGAGCGTTCCGGTCGACGAATCCAGTTGGGGCGAGACATAGTCGAGATGACCCCTATGGGGATATCCCTGCTCGTCGCGCAAACCGATTTCGACGGGAACGGTCGGAAGGTCGACCTGTGTCATGGTATGACCGGCCTCTGTCAGGCTCCGCTTGATCGAGAGGACCTGCGGCTCGCTGACATTGAAATAGACATAGAGCGGATCGATCTGGACGATCGTTGCCAGCGTCGTCGGCCCGGAAACCCCCACCAGCGCGCCGACATCGACAAGATGGTTGGTCATTGTCCCGTCGAATGGGGCGACGACCTTCGTATAGCCGAGATTGATGTTGGCGAGCTCGAGACTCGCTTGGGCGTTGAGTATCGAAGCGTTTGCTTCGTCGAGCGTCGCCCGGGCACTGTCCACCGCAGTCTGCGTCGTAACCTGCTGTTTGAGAAGATTGAGTTGCCGGTCGTACTCCTGCTGTGCGCCGACCTGTGAAGCCTGCTGCGATGCAAGCTCCGCCTGCGCCTGGTCGACTTGCGCCTTGTAGATGTCGCGCTGGATTCCGAACAGTTGGTCCCCGGCCTTGACGGCCGCGCCGTCCTTGTAGTCGATCGACTCGATAAAGCCTTGGACACGGGCCTCGATATCGACCGATTTGACCGCGTCGGTGTTGCCGGTCAGATAGAAATACTCGGTGACGGCACGTTGCAGCGGCAAGGCCACTTGGACCTTGGCAGGCGGCGGCGGCACATAGGTATTGTCACTGCCATCGCACGCCGCAAGAGATATGGCGAGAAGAAACCCCGCGACGAACTGAAATCCTTGGCACCATCCAAAACGCATTTCGCTGCCTCGACAGATCTACGAGTTCCAGTTCTCATGCGCACCCCGTCACAGAACAGAGCGTTCCACGCGCCAAGGCATTAGGCAATATGCTGCGAGATCCGAAGCGTTTGCAATAGCGTACCGGAATTTTAAGCGAGGGAACGCCTGTTCGGCGGCGCACGGCGAATCGGGTAATGCTTTTCCAAACGAAACCGCACCGACCCCGGCGAGCCCTTGACCGAAGACAGCACGAACACCGATATTCCGACGCCCCGCATGCTCGCCTGGGCGCGCAACTCGACGATCTATCGCCTCGACCGGCAGATGATGACAGAACGGCAACTCTTCGACGCCATCAGCCGGAAGGCGCGGCAGAAGTTCGCGGATATAAGCGACATGCAGTTGCGGGCGGTGGCCGACTTCGCAGTGCGCTTCGCCTATGACAACAAGGGGCTCGACGACGCGGCCTATGCCGAAATCAGCACCAGATCCGGCGTGCGGAGCGGCAGGTCGAAGCGACTGATTGCCCGCAAACTCTCTCAAAAAGGCGTCGAGAACTCTCTCGTGGATGAGGCACTGCAGCAAGCCGACGACCTCGTTGCAGCGGTCGTCTTCGCCCGCAAGCGCGGCTTCGGTCCGTTCCGCCGGGGCGAACTCGACGAAAAGCGCAAGGCCAAGGAACTGGCTGCGTTCGCCCGAAACGGCTTCGGCTACGAGATCGGCAAGAAGGTCTTCGAGATGAGCCCTCCTGAGGCCGAAGACGCGCTTTCAACCGGGCTGCCTGGTTGAGCCGACGAACGGGAGGCCGAACGGTCAGAACGAGCCCACCACCGAGCCAATGACGATGACGGCCACCAGCGCCAGTATGGCGCCGACAATGCCGACCATGACGATATCGCGATAGCTTTCCCTGTGCGTCGAACCGCAGACGGCAAGCAACGTGACCACGGCGCCATTGTGCGGCAGGCTGTCGAGCGTCCCGGATCCGATGACGGCGACACGGTGGAGGAGTTCGGGATTGAGGCCGATTTCGGCGGCGCGCGCCATATAGGTGCTGCCCAGCGCGTCGAGCGCGATGGTCAACCCGCCGGATGCCGAACCGGTCAGGGCGGCCAGAATATTGGTGGCAACGGCAAGCGAGACCAGCGGGCCGCCACCGATCCCGAGCACCCAGTCTCGCACCATCTCGAAGGCAGGCATTGCCGCAACCACGGCACCGAAGCCGACGAGGCTTGCCACGCTGACCGCCGGCAGGACGGAGGCGTTCGCCCCGGCATCCATAGTCTCGCGCAGGCTCGGCAGGCGGCGGAAGTTGAGGGCCAGCACCGTAACGATCGCGGCGAACAGCGCCGTCACCACGGCCCAGACGCCGCCGACATCGGAGAGGGTGATACCGCCCCAGCGTGCCTGGGCGAGGAACCCGATATCGAGCCGCGGCAGGAAAAAGAGCGACATCGAGAGATTGACGAGCACGACGACGATGAGCGGCAGGGCAGCGGCCGGCACCGACGGCTCATCCTTGGCATGGACTCCATGCCCAAGTTCGGCAGGGTCGAATTCGCGCGCCGTCGTCGCCCGCTCGCGCAACATCTCGTTGCCGGCGAGGCTGTCGATCGAAGCCGGCATGCCGCCCCCGAGGGCCTCGCCATTGCGCGCGGCGGCTGCTGCTTCGCGACCCAGCCACCAGAGCCCGAAAGCAAGCATGATCGCCGAGGCGATGATGCCAAGGCCGGGGGCGGCGAATGGTGTCGTTCCGAAGAAGGGCATGGGGATGGCATTCTGGATCGAGGGCGTCCCCGGCATGGCGGACATGGTGAAGGTCGAGGTCCCGAGCACGATGGTCGCCGGCATCAGGCGACGCGGGATGCCGGCGGATCGAAACAGTTCCTGAGCCATCGGCGCCAGTACGAAGAATGCGACGAACAGGCTGACCCCGCCATAGGTTACCAGCGCACCGGCAAGCACGACCGCGAGAATTGCCCGGTGCTCGCCCAGGCGGGTGACCATCCACGATGCGATCACCGACACCGACCCGCTCGCTTCCATGAGTTTGCCGAACAACGCACCGAGCAGGAACAGCGGGAAGAACTGGGCAATGAACCGTGCCGTGCTGGCCATGAACGTCTGCGTCCAGTGCGCGAGCAGTGGCTCTCCGGCAAAAAGTGCCGCCACCAGCGCTGCTGCGGGCGCGAGTAACAGCACGCTCCACCCGCGGAAAGCCAATCCGATGAGAATTGCGAGGGCAACCAGAATGCCGAGCAGGCCCATGCTCAAACCCCTTCCAGAAGGATGTCCAGATCAAGCGTCGAGCGCTGGCCGAGATCATCGCCATGCTCGGCCAGAAACGCATCGGCCGCTTTTCGTCCTTCGTCGCGCAACAAGGTGAGAAACGCCCACTCCGCGTTGAGTTTCGACGAGTAACCGAGGTCCAGCATCACGCTGCTGGCGACCCGATGGATCCGCATCGATGCCCAGCGTGCGCCCTCCTCGTCGATCGGTTGGGCGACCCGCCGCAGCAGCCCCATCATCCGCAACTCCTTCAACAGCACGGCATTGAAGGAAACCTCGTTGAGGCGATTGAGGATGTCGCGGGCCGAGCGCGGCGTGCCCGGGCGCTCGACCGGATTGATCTGCACCAGGATGGTATCCTGGGAATCGCATTCCCGGATGAGAGGCGTGAGTGTCGGATTGCCGGCATAGCCGCCATCCCAATAAGCCTCCCCGTCGATTTCCACTGCCTGGAACATCGTCGGCAGGCAGGCCGAGGCCAGCAGCACGTCCGGGCTGAGTTCACCATTGCGAAAGATGCGTCCGCGTCCCGTGCGCACGTTCGTTGCGGTGATGAAGAGCTTGATCGGGCTTTCCGCCAGATGCGCAAAATCGACGGCCTCGCCGAGAATATCGCGAAGCGGATTGGTGCCGCCAGGATTGAGATCGTAAGGGGAAAACAACCGGGCAGCCATATCCATTGCGATGAAGAGCGGCGAATTGTCGAGCGTCCAGCGGCCAAGCAGGACATCGAGCGGACTGCGCTGGAACGGACTATAGCGCGCGGCCTCGGACACCTGCTTCCAGAAGCTCTCCAGCGCCACGCGCGCTTTTTCGGCGCCACCCTGCGCATGCCCGTGGGCAAGCACCGCGGCATTCATCGCGCCCGCCGAAGTCCCGGAGATTCCTTCGATCTTCAGCCACGACTCTTCCAGCAAGCGGTCGAGCACGCCCCAGGTGAAGGCGCCATGGGCACCGCCCCCTTGCAGTGCAAGATCGACCTTTACGGGTTCTCGTTGTCGCTTTCCATGCACTGCCTTCATCATGCCACCTACTCGCTGGAGGGATGTTAGCAGTTGCAATATACACGTTGTGCAACGCCACGAAAGGCCGTTCCCTGCCCGGAACGTCGCACGCCGTGTCCGGACACGCCGGTTGAGCAGCAAGCAACGCCGGGGAACCGCGCAGCCGTCAAAGCGTTCACCCTCGTATAGGGATTTGCAAAAAACAGGCGTATTGTGTCTCGCCTACGCGTGGGAGGTCACATGAAAATCTGGCACCTGCTATGCGCTGCCACCCTGCTCATCGCAGGGAATGCAAGCGCAGAAGAAGCACAATTCCTCAAGTCCCTACAAGGGACCTGGATAGGCGGCGGCATGGTCAAGGTTCGCGCCAACCTCATGCCTATCAATGTTTCGTGCAGCTTCAATTCGCAAGCGACGTCCGCGGACCTCTCCATGAAAGGGACGTGCAGCGGACTGGTGCTGGTCAGGCGATCGATCGGAGCAGACATTCGCTTCAAAGGAGGCAAATACACCGGCTCGTACGTCGGGCCGAGCGGACGCAAGGCCGGCCTTGCCGGGCGCCGCTCTGGCAACGCGATCAACCTGACGATCCGTTGGGCGCGCGAGGTCAATGGCGACTTAAACGCCAGCCTCATGGTCCAGAAGGTGGGCAGCAACGGCATGAAACTTGTTACCATCGACGAGGATCCTGGCTCTGGGGACCGGATCATCACAAGTGAAATCAGCCTGCGCAGGAAATAGCAGAAGCGGCCCCTGCTAGGCTTTGCTCAAGATTTAAGTTTCACAACCCTTCAAGAAAATAAGTACAGCCAAAAATGTAAGCCGCCCGAAAGTCTGTTTCCTGGAAGACCGATGGAGGACATACATGAGGTTTCCAGTCATTGCCTTGATCGGGCTTGCCGTTGCCGGATGCACGGCCGGCGAGAGAGGCGCCAGCGTCGGCGCGGCAACCGGCGCAATTATCGGCGGAGCCATTGCCAACGATGTCCGAGGTGCTGCGGTTGGCGCAGCGGTCGGGGGGTATCCGGCGCCCTGATCGGCAATGTCGCCGGTCGCCCCGGCCAGTGCTACTACCGTGATCGCAACGGCAACCGCTTCATCGCCGCGTGCCCGCGCTGATCAGTTTGCGCAAACGTGTTAGACGGCACCGCCAGCACGTCCTGAATTTCTGCTTTGAGACTGGTCCGCAACGGCAATTGAGGGTGCCATGACTGCCACGCAGCCGCGACGACCGCTGTCCCTTCTTGAAGCGATCCTTCCCATCGCCGGCCTCATCGTGTTGGTCGGTCTGTCCTTTTTCCTGTTTGGCGACGAGGGGGCGTCCGGTCCTAACCAGGTTGCCCTGGTCTTTGCCACGATGATTGCCGTCGCCATTGCGCGCCGAAGAGGATACTCGCTGGAGGAACTGGGGGAGGCTGCAGTCGCGAGCGTGGGGTCCGGCATCGGCGCCATCTTTATCCTTCTTGCGGTCGGCTCGTTGATCGGCACCTGGGCGCTCAGCGGCACACTCATCGCCATGGTCTACTACGGGCTGCAACTGCTGAATCCCAACCTCTTCTACATGACCGCCGCGGCGATCTGCGCGATCGTGTCCTTCGGCATCGGCAGTTCCTGGACCGTCGCGGGCACGATCGGCATCGGTCTGATGGGCATTTCGGTCAACATGGGCCTCGACCCGGCAATCACCGCCGCCGCCATCATCTCCGGCGCCTATTTCGGTGACACCACATCACCCCTCTCCGACTCGGCAAACCTCGCGGCGGGCGTCGCGAATGCCAATCTCTACGACCATGTCCGCGAGACCCTGCTGACCTCCACTCCAGCACTGATGATCTCGCTGGCGATCTTCTGGCTGTTTGGACGCGCGGGAGACCTCGATGCCAGCGACAAGCTCGAGGCGATCGAAAGCGCCTTTCACGTTTCGCCGATCCTCTTCCTGCCACTGGCCGTCGTCGTCGGCCTTGCACTGTTCCGCTTGCCACCTTTTACCACCATCTTCATCGGGGCCCTGGCCGGCGGTGTCCTCGCCGTGGCACTTGCACCTGACCGGGTCGCCGTCTTTGGCGATCCGGAGCAGACACTTCCGCGCTGGCTCGCACTCATCAAGGGCGTGTGGCTGGCACTCGCCAGCGGCTATGTGTCGACCAGCGGGCACCCTGCCCTCGACGTGCTCGCGACAAGGGGCGGAATGGCGAGCATGCTCAATACAATCTGGCTGATCATCACAGCCTTTGCCTTTGGCGGCGTTGTCGAAAAAGCCGGCATGATCGAGCGGCTGATCGAGCCCGTCATCAGCAAAGTGAAGTCTACGGGCGGTCTCGTCACGACCCTGGTCTCGGCAATCTTTGCGACCAATGTTGCGACGGCGGACCAGTATCTTGCAATCGTTCTGCCGGGGAGGATGTTCAAACGCGCATTCCAATCCCGCGAGTTCGCGCCGATCGTGCTGTCCCGCAGCGTCGGCGCCACTGCAACGCCGACCTCGGCCCTAGTCCCCTGGAACAGCTGCGGCGCCTACATGTCGGCAACACTCGGTGTTTCAACATTCCACTACTTCCCCTATGCCGTGTTCAGCATCGCAAGCCCGCTCATAGCCATCGTCGTGGCATTTCTCGGTATCCGGATGATACGACAGGTGAAGAAGTCTGCAGGCCTGGCGCCACAGGATTAGCGATCAGTATCTTATGGAATTGCATAGATGCAGATCTCATTCGCGATGCCGCGAAGCGTGACATTCTGCGACATCGGATTGAGACCGCGATCCGACAGAAGATGGGAGGCGCGCGGGTCTTCCAGAACGGTGCCGGTCGCAAAGATCTCCCGAGACGTGGCAAGGTGCTGGACCCGTGATGCAATGTTCACCGTCTGGCCGAAGTAGTCCTGCCGTTCGTTCAGGCTGACTGCGATGCAAGGGCCCTCATGAATGCCGATCTTGAGCAGCAGGTCTTCGCTGCCGCGCTCGTCGTTCAGCACGCGCATGGCGTCGCGCATGCGCATCGCAGCGGCAACCGCTCGATCCGGCGTCGGGAAGGTCGCCATAACGGCGTCGCCAATCGTCTTCACGACGGCCCCCGCCTCTGCAGCCACGATCTCGTTGAGAACACTGAAATGCGTCTTCACCAAGTCAAAGGCCGCGAGATCGCCAACTCTCTCATATAGTTCAGTCGATCCGCGCAGGTCGGTAAAGAGAAACGTCAGGCTCGTGATCTTCAGCCGCTGATCGACGTCGATCGTATCGGTGCGATAGATGTCGCGGAACGTCTGGTTGGACAGCAGGCGCTTGGCTGTCAGAAACGGCCGACGACGCCCCAGCAGTGCATGCATAGCGTGATTGGCCACGCACACCGATGGTAAGGTGCGAACATCGGTATGGTTCTCGACCTGGATGCGGAAGGGACCAGGCTGGACATTCAGTGTCTCATGGTGGCTATACCCGCGGTCGAACACCAGCGACAGGTTCCTCCGCTCCTTGGTTGGCTCGCCCTGCACTTCCAGAAACATTGCAGCGTGCGTCACGGGTTCGAAGATGATGACGAACTCCGGCGGCAACTGGAGCGAGATCACCGCCTTCTCGCCTGGAGGCAGTTCGAGGGCCTCGAGCATGAACTCGTCGACCATCGTTTCGTAGCCTTCCTCCGGTAGATCGATGCCGGACCCCCAGTACATCTGCCGAAAATACTCCAATGGCGGCAGTTCGTGGGGATTGTGGGCAGCGATATGGCGCACGCGGGGGCTGATCGTGAACGTTACCTCCACCATCTCGTCGAGCGTCGGCTCATATCCGGCGGCGCAGAGCGCGCAGGTGTACTCGCTGCATTGAACGGTCTTGAGCGAGGTATTGGCATCAAGTACGCCGCCGCACCCGGGACACAGCACGTTCCATGACAGTTCGAACAGGCCGAGGCGGGAAGCGTGGAGAAATGCAGCGATCGTCTGTTCTTCGTCCATGTTTTCGCTGCGCGCAAAAGCAAGTGCATTGACACGGCAAAGCTTCCGGTCCGGCGCATCCCGGACCAAGCGCTCGATAGCATCGACGATTGCGGGCTGCGCCGACTGACGGAGCGCATCGAACAGCGGTTGGGTATTGCTCATCGCGCCATACTATACCGAAACTCGCCCGATAGCAGCGTGTTTGTCGGATCGTCGACAAAAGGTGATACAGCCGGGCAAGCAGTGCGCCCCACTTCGCACGCTTCTTCATCAAGAGAGTGACAGGACATTTTTCGTTCGCCACTTGATGCCGCGGGTGAACTTGCTCTATCCGTCATCTAACCAGCCAAATACTCCGGCCAGTCAGGGATTTGTCTTGTCATGGAAATCTTCACGTCTGCCGGGCTGCTGGCGCTTCTGCAGGTCATTCTGATCGACCTCGTGCTTGCCGGCGACAATGCGGTCGTCATTGGCCTTGCCGCGGCGGGCTTGACTTCCGACCGGCGCCGGAAGGCGATCGCGGTCGGTATCATTGCAGCAACCGTACTCCGAATCTTGCTGGCAAGCGTAACGGTGCATCTCCTCGAAATCATCGGACTTCTTCTCGCAGGCGGGATCCTGCTGCTCTGGGTGTGCTGGAAAATGTGGCGCGAACTCCGGGCAAGCGTGGCCGCTGAGCAGATTGGGACGGACGGAGCGGATGCAAAAGCGCCGAGGAAGACTTTCCTGCAGGCGGCGATCCAGATTGTCGTCGCCGATATCTCGATGTCACTCGACAACGTTCTGGCGGTCGCGGGCGCCGCACGCGAGCATCCGACCGTGCTGGTGCTCGGACTGGCACTCTCGATCGCGATGATGGGAATTGCCGCAAACTTCATCGCGCGATTGCTGAACCGCCATCACTGGATCGCCTATATCGGGCTTGCCATTATTCTCTATGTTGCGTTGAACATGATCTATCGCGGCGCGATAGAGGTGTGGCCGCACCTCGCGCCCGTTGCCCCCCACGCGCTCGGCATGTGATGAGGTCCGGCATGGTGCTCAATATCAAGCGGGTCTTTGGCTAGAAGGTCTATCGGCCGTCAACGCATCTCAGTCGATCAGGCGCCGGAGACGACACGCTTGTGGGCCTCGCGCGCATTGATGTTGGCATAGTAGGCGCGCTTGTCCTCGTACATCATCTGGTCAGCGCGCTTCACCACGTCCTCCATCTTTTCGCCCGGCTCGCTGGTGGCAACGCCGAGCGAGATACTGAGCGGGGCATTGGAATAGAACTGGTTGTTGATCTTCAGCAGTTCATGGACCGTCTCCACCATTGTCGCCGCGGCATGCTTGTCGGCGCCGGGCATGAGGATCGCGAATTCGTCTCCGCCAATGCGCGCGGCATGGTTCGGCTGCGAGACCACGCCGTTCAGTACCTCGCCCAGGCGACGCAGCAGCGAGTCCCCGGCGTCATGGCCGAGATGATCATTCGCATCCTTGAGACCGTTGAGATCGATGACCAGTGCAGAAACAGGGCGAAGGGTCTTGCGCTCGAGCCGGTTCAATTCATCGACGTAGAATGCGCGGTTGTGAAGTTTCGTCAGCACGTCGTGCTTGCCGAGATACTCGAGATAGGCTTCCGCCTTCTTGCGCGCGGTAATATCGGTCAGCGCCACCTGCACCAGCGACCAGTTGTCCTCGTGTCCCGGCAGCACCGAAAACTGCAGAAGGAGATAGCGCTCCGAGCCGTCGAGCGCATAGTTGATCACCTCGCGCTGGTGGAAGAGGTTGCCGTTCCAAAGTTCGATCAGTTGCTCGCGGAAATGTTTCTCCATATCGTCGCGAAAAATCTCGCCCTGGCGCTGGAGCAGCGTGTGCCGGTCCGGCGCGCAGAAAAGGTCGAGTGTCGCCTGGTTCACATCGAGCACCATGATTTCGCTCATGCACTGCTTGACGAACTCGGGATGGACATCGGTAAACACGCGGAAATCATCGATGCCGCGGTCGCGCACAACTTCGAGCAACTCCTTAATGCGGCTGAAATCCTCGACCCACAGCGACACCGGTGAATGTTCGAAGATCCCCTCGGCGTAGCGGCGATTCTCTTGCTCCTTGCGCCGCGCCTCTTCGCGTGCGGTCACGTCTTCCGTGGTGAGCAGCAGCCGGCCCAGGGTCTGTTCGTATCCCGGCAGAACGGAACCGCGCAACTGGATATCCAGCCTGCGGCCGGAAAGCGAGTAATTCACTGCGCTACTTGAGAACTCGGTCTTTCCGTCCCAAAGTTCGGCCAGTTCGTTGACATGGCTTTCGAGCATCTCGTCGCGGAACACCAGATGAAGATTCCGGACAAGATGGTCGAGGTCATCGGCTTCGAACAGCTCCAGGGTCTTTCGGTTTACCCGCAGCACACGAATCTGCCGGGAACACGCGACAACGCGGGAGATGTCTTCCCGCAAGTAGGCGCGTATGTCCTCGATGCCCTCGGCCCGCCAACGATCGAACTGCTCCCGCACTCCGCTGAAGTCTTCGACCCACATGGCAATCGGGGAAAGATCGAAAATATTGGAGTCGAAGAAATCATTCATCCGGAACTCATTTTCTGTTGGCGCAAACAAATTTTTCGGGCCGCCGCTGCCACGGAGCCCTAATACTCTGACCCTTCAATCTTTATGGAAGAATCGTAAAGCTTCACTTGACGCATTGCAGTATCTGCAAACATCAACTGCAGCCACTTCGTCAATAGCCGATTGCGCAGCCATCCTTGCGCGGATCGGACGCCCCGGTCAGCGTACCCTTCTCCCAATCGATCTGCACGACCTGGCCGCCGCCGAGTGGCTCGTCGGCTGGACGAACCGCATGGCCAAGCCGTCGCAAGCCCTCGACAGCATCCTTGCTCACGCTGCGCTCAGCCTCGATCGCCCCATCGCGATAGAAGACGCGCGGCGCGTCGAGCGCCTGCTGCGGATCCTTGCCGTAGTCGATGAGGTTGGTCAGCAGGTGGACGTGGCCGAAGGGCTGGTAGGCGCCGCCCATGACCCCGAACGGCATCACCGCCCTGCCATTCTTCATCGCCATTCCCGGCATGATCGTGTGCATCGGCCTCTTGCCGGGCGCTATCGCGTTGGGATGGCCCTCGATGAGGCGGAAACTGTTGCCGCGGTTCTGCAGGATGACACCGGACTTCGGCCCGACGACGCCGCTTCCGAAGGAGTGGTAGGTGGAGTTGATGAAGGACACACAATTGCGGTCGCTATCGACGATCGAAATATAGACGGTGTCACTATCCGGTAGCCGGACCGGCGGCAGGTTCGTCATGGCGCGATCTGAGCTGATCCCCGCGCGCAGCCGCTCTGCGTATGTGGCGGACAGCAATTCCCTGACCGGCACATGCACGCGATCCTGGTCGCCCAGATAGGTATCGCGGTCGCGATAGGCCAGCCGGCCCGCCTCGATCTCCAGATGCAGGCGGGCCGCGCCTTGCGGATCGAGAGAACGAAGGTCGAAGCCTGAAAGTATGTTGAGCATGATCAAGGCCGTCAGACCCTGGTTGTTGGGCGGCATCTGATGGATCTCGTGGCCGCCATAGCTGGTGCTGACGGATGCGACGTAGTCGCCGTTGGTCGCCGAGAAATCCTCCAGCGTATGCAGTCCGCCAAGCGCCCTCAGCCGCGACACGAGATCTTCGGCTACCTCACCCTCGTAGAAACCGGCGCGTCCCTTGGCCGCGATCGTCCGCAGTGTGGCGGCGAGTTCGGGCTGACGGTGAATGTCGCCGGCCTTCAGCGCCCCACCATCCTTCAGGAAGATCCGCGAGGAATGTTCGTCGGCAGCCAGCGTTTCGACGCTCTCCAGCCAGTCATGGGCAACGCGGTCATGAACCACATAGCCCTGTTCTGCATAGCGGATCGCAGGTGCCAGCACCGCGTCCATGCCCTTACGACCATGATCGCGGAGCAACTGGCACCAGGCGTCGATTGCGCCCGGCACGGTCACGGAATGCGCACCCGTGACCGGGATTTCCGCAATACCGCTTTCGCGATACCACTCCAGTGTCGCGTCCGCCGGCGCACGTCCCGAGCCATTGAAGGCGATGACCTCGCCTTCACCTCGTGGCGCGTAGAGGACGAAGCAGTCGCCGCCGATTCCTGTCGATTGCGGCTCCACGACCGCCTGGACGGCGGCGGCGCAGATTGCGGCATCCATGGCGTTGCCGCCGGCGCGCAGCATGTCGATTGCTGCAAGCGTCGACAATGGATGGGATGTCGCTGCCATCGCTTCGGTGGCGCGCACCGATGACCGTCCGGGAAAGTGAAAGTCGCGCATGCAAGGATCCTTCGACTCGCTGGGAAAGTACGGATTGCTATCCACACTGTGTTGCCGATGGTCGGGTCTAGCGCAAGATGAAAATCCTGGAAGGGAACTTCCCCTTCAGAAGCGTTGCGGAGAAAACGGCGAGATGTCGATTGCAGGCGCTTGGCCGGTCAGCAGGTCGGCAACGATGCGTGCGGTGCCGGCAGACTGGGTCAGCCCGAGATGGCCGTGGCCGAAAGCATAGACCACGTTGTGCGTCGCGCGAGCTCGGCCAATCGCCGGGAGACTGTCCGGCAATGAGGGACGGAAGCCCATCCACTGCACGCCACCCTCCGGCTTCAGGCCGGGCAGGAAGGCTTGTGCCTTCTTCAGCATCGCCTCGGAACGGCGGAAATTGGGCGGCAGGTCGAGGCCACCCAGTTCCACGGCACCGCCGACCCGGATACCGGACGAAAGGCGGGTGACGACAAAGCCGTGCCGGCCAAAGGTGACTTGCGTGCGCAGATCGAATGCGTCGGCAGGCAGTGTGGTGTTGTAGCCGCGCTCGGTCTCCAGCGGGATGTTTTCACCGAGACTGCGGGCAATGAGGTGCGAGAACGCACCGGCGGCGAGCACCACCTTGCCGGCCTGGCGAGAGGCTCCTTCGGCGGTGACGATCTCGACGCCATCGGCGATGGAACGGAGCCCGGTTGCTTCGGCCGTCTCGACCAACCCTCCGCGATCGCGAAAGTGATCGGCAAGGGCCAGCGTATAGAGCTTCGGGTCGGCGATGGAGTACCAACCCGGAGTGAACGTGCCAAGCCCGAAACGCGGCGACAATCCAGGCTGGATCGTTGCCATTTCGTCGGCGCGAAGATGCCGGAAATCGATGCCGTGCCGTTGGCGCGCGTCCCATCCGGGCAGCGAAGCGCGAAACTCTGCATCGCTTTCATAGACTTGTAGGTTCCCCTCCTTGCGCAGCATCGGCAGCGTACCGGTCGCCGTGAGAAATGGTTCGAGCTCCGCCCTGGAAAGGTCCATCAGAGCCGTTTGCGCCGCCGTCGAATGGGCCACGCGCGACGGCTGGCAGGCCCGCCAGAAACAGAACATCCACGGGGCGATCTGCACGGCATAGGCCGGCGGTATCGTTAGCGGCCCGAGCGGGTCGAGCAACCATTTCGGGGCCTTCTTCAAAATGCCCGGCGAGGCAAGCGGCAGGATGTCGGTGAAGGCGAAGGCGCCGGCATTGCCCGCCGAAGCCCCGGCAGCCGGCCCCGTGCGGTCGATGACCGCGACCTTGAGCCCCCGTGCCTGGGCGGCTATGGCGGCGGAAAGGCCGACTACCCCCGCCCCGATGACGATGACATCCGGCTTGTCCATCTTTGCACACTCGTTTGGAAAGACTGTTTTTAGCGGCTTTGGCGCTGCAGTAGAGGCAGGAACCTCCCCAGAAAACTGGGGAGGTTCGGTCGCGAAAACTTGAAATCAGGCCGTAAGATCTTCCGGCAGAAGCGCCTCCGGCAGGTTCTGGTAGGAAACCGGGCGCAGGAAGCGCCTGATCGACATCGTGCCGACGCTGGTGGCGCCGAAATTCGTCGAAGCCGGATACGGGCCGCCATGGACCATGGAATCGACAACTTCGACGCCCGTCGGGAAGCCGTTGGCCAGAACACGGCCGGCCTTACGTTCCAGTACCGGCAGGAGCCGGCGGGCAGCCTGAAGATCGCCTGCATCCATATGCAAAGTCGCGGTTAGCTGCCCCTCGAACCCGCGCGCCAGCGTTTCCATCTCGTCGACCGACTGCACGCGAACCACCAGGCCGAGCGGGCCGAACACTTCCTCGCCAAGCCCGTGGTCTGCGAGGAACTGCTCACCCGTCGTTTCGAACAGGTTCGGAGAAGCGCTTCGCTCCGCCGACTCGGTGACGAGAACCGGCTTGACGGCATTGCGTTCGGCAAACTTGCGCTGACCGTCGCGATAGGCCGCGGCGATGCCGTCGGTCAGCATGGTCTGCGCCGCCACCTTGGAAAGCGCGTCCGAGGTGGCCGAAACGAACCGGTCCGCATCGGCGCCGTCTAGCACGACCGCAATACCCGGGTTGGTGCAGAACTGTCCCGCACCCATGGTGAGCGATCCCGCCCAGCCCTGGCCCAGCGACTCGGCGCGCGCCTTGACCGCTTCCGGCAACATGAACATCGGATTGACCGAACCGAGTTCACCGAAGAACGGGATCGGCTCGGGCCTGGCAGCGCAGAGGTCGAACAATGCGCGTCCACCTGCCAGCGAACCGGTGAAGCCGACGGCCTTGATAAGCGGATGCTGCACCAGCGCATGACCAACGTCGCGGCGACCGCCCTGGATGAGCGAGAACACGCCCGGATGGACGCCGGTTTTGGCAATGGCCGCATCGACGGCCTGAGCGACGATTTCGCCCGTGCCGGGGTGGCCGGAATGACCCTTTACGACGACCGGGCAGCCGGCAGCCAGTGCGGCCGCAGTGTCGCCACCTGCCGTGGAGAAGGCCAGCGGGAAGTTCGAGGCGCCGAAGACGGCGACCGGGCCAATCGGACGCTGGACGAGCCGGATTTCCGGCCGCGGCGCAGGCTTGCGATCGGGAAGCGCGGCATCCACGCGACGGTCGAGATAGTCGCTCTTCCCGATATGGTCGGCAAACAGCCGGAGCTGGCCGACCGTGCGGCCACGCTCGCCTTCGAGGCGTGCTGCGGGCAAGCCTGTTTCCTGGGTGCCGATTTCGGTGATCTCCTCGGCCCGGGCCTCGATTTCGTCGGCGATTGCGCGAAGGAAAGCGGCACGCTCGGCGCGGGTGGAGTAGCCATAGCTCCAGAAGGCTTCTTCCGCGGCTTCGCAGGCGCGGTTTACCAGTTCCACCGATCCGGCCGAATATTCATGCGCCGGCCCATGTGCGGGCGTCGAGGCGAACCTGCCTACCCCTTCGAGCCATTCGCCGGCGACCAGATGTTTTCCGTTGGGGGTGAAGACCATGGGCTTGTCCTTTCTCTGGAAATCCCGGCACCGATAAATGTGGATCAGGCCAATGATTTGCGATTGTCGGGCTTTTGTATACTTTATGTATTCAAAATAGCAACCGCTCTGATATCCTCGACAGACACAGGCAAGAAAGAAACGCAATGACCGACAATGCCATCCTCACCATAACCGCGCTTCAGGAGCGCGTGGAAGCAATTTTTGCCAAGGCGGGGCTGAATCCCGTTCAAGCCGCAGCCTTGGCACGAGTTATCGTTGCGGGAGAGCGGGACGCCTGCAAGTCGCATGGCATCTACCGCATCGAAGGTGCGCTGCGCACCGTCAAGGCCGGCAAGGTAAGGCCAGATGCCGTGCCCGAGATCGTTGAACAGCAAGCCTCGGCTATCGTGCGGGTCAATGCCAATGGCGGCTTCGCCAATCCGGCTTTCGAGCTTGGCGTGCCGCATCTCGTCGCGCGCGCCCGCAGCCACGGACTGGCGGCGTTGGTCGTCAACGACTGCACCCATTTTTCCGCCCTCTGGCCGGAAGTCGAGGCTTTGACGAATGAGGGATTGGCCGCATTGGTGATGTGCCCGAGCTATGCAACCGTTGCCCCCACTGGCGGCAACAAGCCGCTGCTCGGCACCAACCCTGTCGCATTCGGCTGGCCGCGCCGCGACAGTACGCCCTATGTCTTCGATTTTGCGACTTCGGTCGCCGCCCGTGGCGAGATCGAACTGTATCGCCGGGCGGGCAAGCCCTTGCCCGAGGGGTGGGCGATCGACGCGGAGGGCGAACCGACGACCGCCCCGGAAGCCGCACTCGCCGGCGCCATGCTGCCCTTCGGCGGCCACAAGGGCTCGGCGATCGCGACCATGGTCGAGCTCTTGGCCGGCATCATGATCGGCGACCTCACCAGCCCGGAAGTGCTGGACTTCCTTGGGACGACGACGCTCGCACCCCGCCACGGCGAACTCGTCATTGCGTTTTCGCCGGAAGCCTTCGCCGCCGGCCGGCCGGGCGATCCCTTTGCCCGCGCCGAAGTCCTGTTCGATGCCATTCTCGGCCAGGGCGCCCGCCTGCCCTCGCAACGGCGTTTTGCCGCGCGCCAGAAATCCGAAAGCGAGGGCATCTCGCTCAGCCGGGAGGAAATCGCCCAGTTGGATCGCCTGCTGCGCGACGGATTGGATTCGGTGGTGTGATCGCACCCGACCTTGGGGTCCGAGGAACGCGAAGGCCCGCCGAACGGCGGGCCTTCTGGTCTTCTGATCGTGCGCCCCCTCAGGGCTTGCAGGTCTCGACTGCGCCCGGCAGCTTGCTCCACTCGGCGTACCATGTGTTGAACAGCTTGAATTGCGCCTCGACGTAGCCGCGCTGGCTGTCGGTCAATTCATCGGTTTCATTGAAGTGCAGGGTGTATTCCTTGTCGCCCTTCAGCACCATCATGTGCTTGAAGAACAGGACGAGGTCCGGGCCTTCGTCGAAAGAAGAAAGCACGGCGAGCGCCTGCTCGAGTTCGAGCGCACGCTGGCGTGCATCCGCATTGCCGGCAGCGGCAGCCTGCGAAAGCCTGCAGAGATGGATGACCTCCCTCGGCAGCACGTTGCCGATGCCGGTGATCGCTCCGGTCGCGCCGCAATTGACGAAACCATGGAAGACGGCGGTGTCGACGCCGATCATCAGGGTGACCTCGTCATCGCGGCTGGTAATGTTCTCGGCTGCGTAGCGCATGTCGGCCGGACCGCCGAACTCCTTGAAGCCGACGAGGTTCGGATGCTCGGCGCGCAGCGCGAAGAACAGGTCGGCACGGGTGGCAAAACCATAGTACGGGCTGTTGTAGATGACCGCAGGCAGGCTCGGTGCAGCCGAGAGGATCGCCTTGAAATGGGCCTTCTGGGCGGAAATCACGGAACCGCGGGAGAGCACGCGCGGGATGACCATCAGACCCTTGGCGCCAACCCTCTGGGCATGGGCGGCATGGGCCACGGCGGAGGCGGTATTCACGGCCCCGGTACCGACGATGACCGGAATACCGGCCTTGACCAGGCGCTCCACCCCTTCCATCCGCTGCGCATCCGTCAGCAGCGGCCAGTCGCCCATGGAGCCGCAATAGACGACGGCGGACATGCCCGCCGCAATCAGTTCCTGACCCTTGCGGACAAGAGCATCGAAATCGGGCGTCCTGTCGTCCTTGCAGGGGGTCATCAGTGCAGGCATCACGCCGGTGAAGATACTGGCCGTCATCTGGAACTCCTATCGATGTGAGGCTTTCGACGGCGAAAACGATCCTCGCAGATCCTTTTCCGTCCGTCGTTGTCACCTATTTACATCTTTGTATTTTATTTGTCGACAAGAAATCGACGTGTCAGAGATGAATGTCCAGCCTGTCCTCGCGGACCAGCAGTTTCTGCACCTGCCGCACGATCTGTTCCGCATGCTCGCGCGCCAGTCGCTCAGCCTTATCCAGGTCCCTCGACTCGATTGCGGCGATCATCTCATCATGTTCTTCGACGAACTGCGGCGGCAGCCGATCATCGTAGGATTGGTAGTAGAGCCGCAGGATACGACGCCCCTCGTCGAGGAGCCGCTTGAAGAGGCCGGTGAAATAGGGATTGCGCCCCGCCTCGGCGATCGACAGATGCAGAGCCGCATTTGTTGCGATCATGCCCAGTGCATCCTGCGCTTCCACGGCGGCAGCAAATGCGGCCTGTTGGGTCCGGATCGCCACCAGATCCTCCGGGCGGTGATACTTGGCGGCCAGCTGGGTCGTTACCCGGTACATCAGCACCAGCGCATCGAAATAGGTATGCATGTTGAGGAAGTCGATATTTGACACCATGGTCGAACGGTTCGGCAGCGTGTCGATCAGCCCTTCGCCCGAGAGCCGCACCAGCGCCTCGCGGATCGGCGTGCGCGACATGCCGAAACGCTCCGCCAGTTGCACCTCGTCTATGGCGCTGCCCGGGGGCAGGACAAGATCGAGGATCTCGTCACGCAGGATGTCATAAACCATCTTCACGCCGGAACCGCGCTTGCGTTCGTTCGGGGTGCCTGTGTCCATTGCCGTCATCCATCAAAACTTGTTTCGGTGCCAAGGTTGCCGCTTGCTTGTCGACAATTTGGATTCTAATTCACATTTTTCATGTCGACTTATACCATCGGCTTCACCGAAGAGGAATGTCCTATGAACCTGCCCGTGTCCGCACCCCGGATCTCCAGCGAAGAGAGATTGCAGCGTCTGGCCCGCCTTCGCGACACCATGGCCATGCAACGGATCGATGCGACACTTCTTGGTTCGACCGAAAGCCTGCGCTATTTCACCGGCCTGGTGTGGCATCCGAGCGAACGCCTGCTCGGCGCGGTGATCACGCAAACCGAGATCTTCTACATCGTGCCCGGCTTCGAACGGAGTCGCGTCGAGACGCTGCCCCACCTGCCCGGTGAAATACGCGTCTGGCAGGAAGAGGAAAGCAGTGCCGATCTGGTTGCCTCGCTCGTGCCGCAGAATGGCATCCTGGCCCTCGACGAGGTCCTGCCGCTGTTCGTCTACAATGCGCTCGCAGGCGCCTTCGGCGCTGACCGTCTCGTGGACGCGGGTCCGTTGATCCGACCGCTTCGCGCCCGCAAGTCGCCGGCGGAAATTGCGATCATCCAGTACGCCATGAACCTGACGCTGGAGGTCCATCGCCGTACGCATGCGATGATCGCGCCAGGTATCGCAGCCTCCGACGTGGTCCGTTTCATCGATGAACAGCACCGATCGCTCGGCGCATCGGCAGGATCGAGCTTTTGCATCGTGTCGTTCGGTGCGGCGACCTCGCTTCCACACGGTGCCGATGGCGAGCAATACTACTGTCCGGGCGATGCCGTGCTCGTCGACACCGGATGCCGGATCGACGGCTATCATTCCGATCTCACCCGCACCTACATGCTCGACGAGCCCGATGCGGAGTTTGCCCGTATCTGGTCAATCGAACGGGAAGCCCAGCAGGCGGTTTTCGACGCGGCGCGCCTCGGCGCCGCCTGCGCCAGCCTCGACGATGCCGCACGCCGGGTGCTGACCGAGCATGGGCTGGGACCGGACTATGTGCTGCCAGGGCTCCCCCACAGGGCTGGGCATGGCCTCGGTCTCGAAATCCACGAGCACCCCTATATCGTTCGAGGCAACGACACGGTGCTGGAAGAGGGCATGTGCTTTTCCAACGAACCGATGATCGTGATGCCCAATCGGTTCGGCATTCGCCTCGAGGACCACATCCATATGGCGGCCGAGGGCCCGCGATGGTTCACCGAACCGGCGAAAGGCCCGCAATATCCCTTCGGGTAGCAGCCATTTCCGGAGCTACGGCGTCAGCACCGCCGCACCGCTCAACTTTCCGGTCCGCAGGTCATCGAAGGCCCTGTTGGCGTCGGCGAGAGGATAAACAACGGTGTGGGTCCTAACCGAAGCGCGGCGCGCGATGGGGAAAAATTCTGCGGCATCGGCGCGCGTGAGGTTGGCAACCGATACCACCTCGCGCTCCTCCCACAGAAGGCGGTAAGGCATTTGCGGAATGTCGCTCATATGGATGCCGCCGCACACCACCCGACCGCCCTTGCGGACCGCCCGCAGCGCCTGCGGCACGAGATCGCCGACGGGGGCGAAGATGATCGCCGCATCAAGGGCCACCGGTGCGTTCTCAGCGGAACTTCCGGCCCATGCTGCGCCCATATCGCGAGCGAACTGCTGTGCAACGGTGTCGCCCGGCGAGGTGAAGGCATAGACCTTTCGCCCTTGCCAAACGCAGACCTGGGTGATGATGTGAGCGGCTGCACCAAAGCCATAGAGCCCGATGTTTTTGCCGCCACCGGCCTTCTTGAGTGATCGCCAGCCGATCAACCCGGCGCAAAGCAACGGCGCCTGGTGGACCGGGTCGGCGTCATCGTCCAGATCGAAGGCAAATTGTCCATCCGCCACCACGTGGGTCGCAAAGCCACCATCGCGGGTATAGCCGGTAAAGACAGGATCGTCGCACAGGTTCTCGGCTTGAGAGCGGCAATACGGACAGACGCCGCAGGTGTGGCCGAGCCAGGGGACGCCGACCCGACGACCAAGGCGCGACCGCTCAATGCCGGGACCAACGGCAATCACGGTTCCGACAATCTCATGGCCCGGAACGAGCGGAAGCTTCGGGTTTGGAAGGTCGCCGTCGACGACGTGGAGATCGGTGCGGCAGACGGCGCACGCCATGACCTCGACGATGAGCTCACCGGTTCCCGGCGATGGGTCCGGGCGTTCGACCATCGTAAGCGGTTCACCTGTCCGGTGGAGCACCATTGCTTTCATGCAAGACCTCCCAGGTACCGGAAGCAAAGGATCGGGAGCGACTATCCCAGCGATCGAAGATGATCCTGCTCCGGGACAGGCTTGCAGTCCAGCCCGGGCGCCTCATCCCTTCGGCGACGTCGAAAGCACGTGGAGTATCGCATCTACCACCTCTTCAGGGGGCAGCGCGGCGTCGATCTTCTGCCAGCCGACATCGCCAATCTTGCGGTCAAGTTGACGCGCCAGTATGTCGACGGTCGCATCCGACGGGCCGTCTTTGCGCCCGTCGACACGTTGCCACAGGATTGCCGGATCCGCCTCCAGCCAGATCCCGCAGAACGGGACGTGCGGATCCTTCGCCGCTTTCTCGATCAGGTCACGGTGATCAGACCGGTCGAAAACCGCATCGGCGACGACCGTCCCGCCTTCCGACAGGATCAGGGACGCGCGCCACGCCATCTCGCGATAGACCCTTTCCGAGATCTCTCCTCGATAGGCGGCAGCAGGCAAGCGCGTCTCTGCCGCGACGCCATGCATGGCCTTGCGGATGCGGTCGCTCTCGACGATGCGGGCTCCGGGCGGCGGCCCGAGCTTCGTGGCAAGTGCTTCGGCAACCGTCGTCTTGCCGGATCCGCTCAAACCCCCGATGGCGACAAGGCGTGGCGGCTCGTCGCGAAGCAGGGACTGCGCCAGATCGAAGTAGGAACGCGCCTCGTCGGCAAGCCGCGCGGCATTGGGACTTTCCTCCTCAACTTGCGTCGCGGTGACATGGGCGCGCACGGCAGCCCGCACCGCCATGTAGTAAGGCAGAAGCACGAAGCCGTCCTCGTCGTCGGATTCGTCGAGATACCGGTTCATGACCAGGTTCGCGAGTTGCGAAAAACCGCGATGCCAGAGATCCATCAGCAGGAAGGCGAGGTCGTAGAGAGTGTCCACGGTCGCGATCTGGTCGTTGAACTCGATGCAATCGAATAGTCTCGGCTCACCGTCGAGAAGGCAGATATTGCGCAGATGCAGGTCCCCGTGGCAGCGCCGGATCTTTCCCGCTTCGGCGCGCTTGTCCATGCGGTCCGCCAAATGGGAAAGCTTCCGGCGGAACTGTTGGCCGATGGCAGTCGTTTCCTCGTCAGTGAAGACCCGGCTGGTCGCAAAGCCGGCCTCGTTGATTTCCAGGACGCCGGCCATGTTGGCCGCTCCGCCTTCGGTGCCTACCGTCGGCGCCGCGCGGTGGAACCGCACGATCATCCGCGCCACCTCGGTCATCAGTGCCGGTGTCAGGCCATCGGCAAGCGCCATGCGATCGAAAAGTTGCTCCTGGTCGAAGCGTTCCATCTCGACCACGGCATCTAGCAGCATCCCCTCACCGTCGAGCCTGACCGTGCCGTCGCGCCCACGCACGATCCTCTTTACACCGAGATAGAGGCCCGGTGCGGTCGTCGCATTCAGCTCGACCTCCTTGCGGCAGGCGGAAAGACGTAGGCCCGGCGTTGAAAAGTCCACATAAGGGAGCTTGACAGCGCGCTTCATCTTGTAGGCGCGATCACCGGCCAGAAAAATGTACGAAATATGGGTTTCCATCACCACAACGGGATCGGAGATGCCGTAAGTGGCTGGATCTTTCAGGTAGGCAATCACATCGGATTGGTCTTCGACGATCAATGGCTTTCTCCTACAACCGTCAAAGGGCGAATGTAGGTCAAGAACAACATCCCGTTCCAATCGAAGCATTGATCGGGATCAAACTCCCGGCATAGTCAACATCCGATGGTATTCGACGGCAATTGGAGCCCCGCAAGAGCGGGGCCCGGTGGGAGCATCCGAAATCTACAGGGCCTGTCGCCCATACCAGTCATCGACCTCGCGCCTGACGCGGTCCTTCTCGATACCGTAGCGTTCCTGGATCTTGCCTTCCAGTTGATCGCGTCTGCCAGCGATCTGGTCCAGATCGTCGTCGGTCAGCTTGCCCCACTGTTCCTTGACCTTGCCCTTGACCTGCTTCCAGTTTCCTTCAACGCGGTTCCAATCCATCTTAGACTCCTTTCGCACTTGGTGAGTAGAAAGAACGTCAATGGGCCGTTTTGGTTCAAATTTTTTATGGCTTTAGGCAACGGCGAGGGGCGTTCGGAGACGCCCGACGGGCTACTTCCACATGGAACGCATGCGCGCTGCCACGTCGATCCGCACCTGTCTCTCTCCCGCCCGCTCGGTCGCTCTGGGACCGACCACCGGCCAACTGCCGGTCTCGAAGAACTGGAGAAGAGTGACGGGGATGAAGCGGCTGCGGCTGGCGAAGACATGACGATCCCCCTGGGCGTGCTGGCCGCCGGTGAAGAACCGCTGCGGGATGATCAGCGTCAGGCTGTCCCTCGCCCGCGTCATGCCGACATAGAGCAGCCTACGCTCCTCCTCCAGTTCGTGCGTCGAGCCGGCGCCAAGGTCGGACGGAATGCAGCCGTCGACTACATTGAGCATGAAGACCGACCGCCATTCCTGTCCCTTGGCGGAATGGATGGTGGAGAGAATCAGATAGTCCTCGTCGAGCAGCGGCGTGCCTGCCTGATCGCTGGTCGCGTCGGGAGGGTCGAGCGTCAGCTCCGTCAGGAAGCGCTCGCGCGATGGGTAGCCCGCGGCAATCTGTTCGAGTTGCAGCAGATCCGCCTTGCGGGTGTCGGCATCCTCGTGGATCCGGTCAAGATGCGGCTCGTACCACTGGCGCGCCCAGCCGATCTCCGCCGGCCAGCCCGACGATCCCTTGCGCAGTCCCTCCATCAGCGACGCGAACGCCGCCCAATCTTCGCCTGATCGGGGCGGCGCCGGTATCTCGGCAAGTGCCGCGAGCGGTTCTGGATCGGCTGCGATGGCATCGAGGATCTTGCCCGCCGTCTGGGGTCCAACCCCCGGCAGCATCTGCATGGTCCGAAAGCCGGCAACGCGGTCGCGCGGGTTCTGGGAAAACCGCAGGATGGCGAGCAGGTCCTTGACATGCGCACTGTCAAGAAACTTCAACCCGCCGAACTTGACGAAGGGGATGTTGCGCCGGGTCAGTTCGACCTCGAGCGGCCCGCTATGACTGGACGTACGAAACAGGACCGCCTGCTGCTTCAAGGTCATGCCGCTCTCGCGGTTCTCGAGCACCCTTTCGGCGATGTAGCGCGCCTGATCGGCCTCGTCGGCCACCGTCAGCAGCCTGGGGCGCTCGGAAGATTGCCGGTCGGTCCAGAGGTTCTTGGTGAAGCGCTCGCGGGCGAGGTCGATCACGCCGTTGGCGGCAGCGAGGATCGGCTGGGTCGAGCGGTAGTTGCGATCGAGCGTGATAACGTCCGCTTCCGGCGTGAAAGACTTCGGAAAGTCGAGGATGTTGCGCACCGTCGCGGCGCGGAAGGAGTAGATCGATTGGGCATCGTCGCCAACCACGGTCAGCCCCCGCCCCTCCGGCTTGAGCGCCAGCAGCACGGAGGACTGAAGGCGGTTGGTATCCTGGTACTCGTCGACGAGCACATGGTCGAAACGTCCGCCGATCTCCTCGGCCAGCACAGGGTCGGCGACCATCTGCGCCCAGTAGAGCAGCAGATCGTCGTAGTCGAGCACATTCTGGGCCTGCTTCGCTTCGACATAAGCGGCGAAAAGCTCGCGCAACTGTGCCTGCCATTCCGAAACCCAGGGGTAAAAGGCGCGCAGCACCTCGTCGAGCGGTGTCTCGGAATTCACGACGCGCGAATAGATCGAAAGACAGGTTCCCTTGGTCGGGAAGCGGTTCTCGGTCTTCGAAAAGCCCAGCTCATGACGGGCCAGGTTCATCAGGTCGGCGCTGTCCTCGCGATCATGGATGGTGAAATCCGGATCGACCCCGATCTGTTCGGCATAAATCCGGAGCAGCCGGGCGCCGATGCCGTGAAACGTCCCGGCCCAGGTGAGCGCGTCGGACATGGCGCTGCCGCTGGTTCCGAAAACCTTGGCGCAAATCCGCTCGACGCGCCGCGCCATCTCCGCCGCGGCGCGACGCGAGAACGTCATCAACAAGATTCGGCGCGGATCAGCGCCGTTGACGATCAGATGGGCGACGCGGTGCGCCAGCGTGTTCGTTTTTCCCGATCCGGCTCCGGCAATGATGAGCAACGGGCGCGACGCGTCGCCTCGCTCTCCGCTCACCCCATGCTCGACAGCCTGCTTTTGCTGATCGTTCAGTTTTTCGAGATAGGCGGCCGCCATGCAAATTTCCCCGATCGTTACCTACCGCAGGGCCGCGAATCACAAGGCACGGCAGGTCTTACGGTGGTTCGACCTACATGGCGGAGCATCGATTGCACTGTCAAGAACGAATGAGGAACGGAGGTATTTCCTCTATGACCGTCCGCCACCGACTAGGCAGCCGAACGCTTCAACTTCTAGTCTCGCAGTCGCGAAAGTAACCGTCTTTTTATAGCAACTGTCACTTCTACCAGTCCTTCAAGTCCGCAGGTGTTGTGTGAGTATCGGTAGGTTGCAAAAAGCGGGTATCTGATCTCAAAACTTACAATACAGGAGGAAAGTTCGCCTATGCCGCAAATGGAGGCGGGATAGCGTCCGTTCGACATAAGCAACTCGGGCGCGGTGAGGAAAAAGTAACGAGCGCCTATTGATAGAGGTGTCCCATTCGTTAGAGGTCCAACAAACTCGCGAAGATAGTTCAAGCGGTTTTTTTGTGGCGTTTCCCTCTCACCGACGAAGATATCACCTGGGTAACTTGCTTCTCGTGTCCTAGTTGCTAGCGAAACGATTTGGCGGCGGCATCGCGTTCTGTTGGTTGATACCTTCAAGTCGCGCACACGATAAAACAGCAGTTGACCTTCATTGACATGCCATTGCTTTACAACAACATTCTGCTTCTTCCAGTAGTAAAACGGTGGCAACTCATCTGTTGTCGACCAGGCCCGCTCTAGTTCCATTTTTGTTCCGTCGATGTCAAACAGGACATAACCGCCTGCTACCCCAGGTAGATTGGGATTGGGACTATGTTCCTGTTGCTGTGCACGCAGTGTTGACGGCGCATTGTGCAGCGCAACAACAATGAAAAATACCTGAAGTGCGCTTCTTATCGAGAACACCTATTGACAACTCCATTCTGCAGACCACGTGTGATAGTTGTGATCACGCAATCCAGAATTGTCAATCAATGTGCTGCGGTCGTCGGAGGTCAGGGCGACAGGCCTTTTCGCATTGGGCAACCGCCTCGCCAGCAGGACCTAGTCGATGATGTGATATCCGCCGTCGATATAGAGGGTCTCGCCGGTGATGAGGCGCGCGGCGTCATGCGCCAGGAAGGCGGTCGCCATGCCGACATCGTCGATGCTGACCAGGCTGCGGGTTGGTGCCGTTTCCTGCGCCCTGTTCAGGAGTTCGTCGAATTCGGGGATGCCGGATGCGGCACGTGTCGCCAGCGGTCCGGGCGAAATCGCATGCACGCGGATACCCTTGGGTCCGAGTTCGGCGGCGATGTAGCGCACCGCGCTCTCGAGGGCAGCCTTTGCGAGTCCCATGACATTGTAGTTCTTCACCACCATCTGGCTGCCGTAATAGGTCATGGTGAACAGGGTGCCGCCGCGCTTCATCAGCGGTTCGGCCAGATGCGCCATGCGGATGAACGACCAGCAGGAGACGTCCATGGTCGTCAGGAATCCATCGCGCGGGACATCCACCACCCGTCCCTGCAGCGTGTCCTTCGGCGAAAAGGCGATGGAGTGAACGACAAAATCGAGTTCCCCCCAATGCTCGCCGATGCGTTCGAAGACCGCCTCCATCTGCCCTGGCGCGCCAACATCGAGCGGCATCAGGATTGGCGCTTCCAGCTCACGCGCCAGTGGCTCGACATAGGCGCGTGCCTTGTCGTTGAGATAGGTGACCGCAAGTTCCGCGCCCAGCGCCCGGAACGCCTTGGCGCAGCCCCAGGCGATTGACTGGTCGTTGGCGATCCCGACGATCAGCCCCTTCTTTCCTTCAAGCAGCTTGGCCTTCACTTCCGGAATCATCGGTGGACCTTTCTTCGTTGTGACAACTCCGACACTTACGCGCTCGGGACAGCGGCGGCCCGGCGGCGGGCATCGGCAAGCAGCACGGCCACCGCGCAGGAAGCCAATCTTGTCCGAAGGGAATCGGCGCGAGAGGTGAGGACAATCGGCACGCGCGCGCCGAGTACGATGCCGGCTGCGTCCGCCCTGGCGAGGAAGGTCAGGTTCTTGGCTAGCATATTGCCGGCCTCCAGATTGGGAACCACCAGGATTTGCGCCCGTCCGGCAACCGGCGAGTTGATGCCCTTGATGCGCGCTGCTTCGGGATCGATGGCGTTGTCGAAAGCCAGGGGACCTTCGAGCAGTCCGCCGGTGATCTGGCCGCGCTCGGCCATCTTGCACAGCGCCGCGGCGTCGATGGTCGAGGGAATTTTCGAGGTGACGGTTTCGACTGCAGAAAGGATCGCCACCCGGGGGGTACCGAGGCCCGTCTGGTTGAAAAGGTCGATGGCGTTTTGAACGATATCGCGCTTCACGTCGAGATCTGGAGCGATGTTGATCGCCGCATCGGTGACGAACAGCGTCTCCGGGTAGGTGGGCACATCCATCACGAAGACATGGCTGATCCGACGTGCGGTCCGGAGGCCTGTGGTGGAGGACGTGACGGCGCGCATGAGTTCGTCGGTATGCAGGCTGCCTTTCATCAGCACCTCGCCCTTGGCTTCGCGGATCAGTTCCACGGCGCGAGCGGCGGCGGCATCGCTATGCGGCACGTCGATGATTTCGAAGGGGGACAGGTCGAGCCCGTGTGCCTGCGCGACGGCGTTGATCTTGTGGCGGGGGCCGACCAGTGTAGGGACGATAAGGTTTTCCTCAGCGGCCTCGAGTGCGCCGCGCAGGGACGTCTCGTCGCATGGGTGCACGACAATCGTTCTGGCCGAAGGCGCCTGTTTCGCGCGCGCGATCAAGGCCTCGTATTTCTGGTGCGTCGCCACCGGATAGGCAGTCTCGGAATCCGACATTCGAAAAGTCCCCCGTAGATCCATCAAGGCAATTGCACAGTCGGGATACCCGCGATCGGGCAACATTCTTCTTTTCGCGCCGGAGGATCAGCCCCCGGCAGCCTTCACCAGTTTCGCTTTCGGTCTTTGCGCGCCGATGGCCGGATCGTCGATACCAAAGAGGGCCACGATCCGTCGCCAGCGCTCTTCGCCCACGTCCGACAGTTCGCCCGCTGCGGTGAGAACTTCCCTGAGAGCTTGCAGGCTCCTTTGGCGCAATTCGAGGTCTGCCGGCAGCATCGCCGGAATGG
Organism: Ferirhizobium litorale; assembly: GCA_030028905.1. GTDB lineage: Bacteria > Pseudomonadota > Alphaproteobacteria > Rhizobiales > Rhizobiaceae > Ferirhizobium > Ferirhizobium litorale. The sequence goes on from JALDYZ010000014.1 coordinate 59,144, forward strand.
ATTGCAGCGTCGCGTCCTGATCGATAAGCAGCATCAGGAATTGCTCGCGAATGAGGGTCTTGAACTCGCCCAGGGTAATGGGCGGCAGGTCGTCAGTGGCGGATCGCATGCGACGGATGGCCGCGAAACCGCGCTCGTCGGCGCCGCCACGCACCGTGCCGACGTAAAGAAGTGCACGGGCGAGACACTCGCGCAGACCGCCTGCCGAAATTTGCGACTTCAGCTCGGCGATCCGGGCCTGCACCACCTCCCGATGCAACTCGGTCTTGCCGGCCCGGCGCGCCGGCCGCTCGTAAGCCGGATCGATACCGACAGCAGCTTGCAAGACCGGAGACCCGTAAACCGACAGGAACGTCGCCTCGGCGAGAGCCTCGGTCGTCTCGCGCCAGGCATCCAGGCTGGCAACGATGCGCTTCGATACCAATTGCTCCAACTGCAGGAAGGGGTTGTCTTCGGCAACCGTGTGTCGATCATCTCGCGCCTTGGCTGCAAAGTCGCTGACGAAGCGCATGAATGGATTGGCGTCGGAGAACAACTCGTATTGTAGCCGCAGCGGATGAAGCTGTTGCATCTGGTTCGCCATTGCCTGCGGTGCGAAAGCCCGCACCATGGGCTGGAACAACGTCCGGTAAAGCGCGAGATTGTTTTCCGAAACGCGGGCGGCAGTGGCGAACCGACGGTCGTCAGCGGCATCGTTTCCACCCAAGGCCCGGATGTCATCCAGCGTGCGGGCTTCGCAACGCATGACCCAATCGCCAGTCACAAAGTCCCCACCAATCGTCTCGGGGGTCCTGGGTTCGAAGATTGCCTCATAGAGCCCTGGCGGCAGGGCGTCAATCAGGTCGATGTTGCTGGAGAATTCGCCGTGTTCCTTGCGCGCCACCCCAGCGGAAACGAAGATGCCCAGGTGTCCGACGCTCTGATGCACCGAATAGACGATCGTTTGCCCGTGCGAGCGGATCTCGTTCACATCGTCATAGAGGTCGAGGATCCAGTCGAGTGCCTGCTGCGGCGGAGTAATGTTGTCGCCCTCCGAGCAGAATACGACGATCGGCGCGCGAATGCTGCGCAGGTCGATCGAGGTCCCCTCCGAGGTCTTTATCCTGCCAGCGGCGAGGTTGTTTCCGATGAAGAGCTCGTCGACGATGAACTGGATTTCCTCGGCGTTGAGGTTCACGTGCCCTCCCCACCACTGCTCGAAGCCCAGGTAGCGCGGCGCTTCCGTGTCGATCTTGGAGTAGAGGTTGTACTGCTTGGTCCACAGCGTGTTGGCTGGGTTCTGGTTCTCGAAGTTCTGCACCAGCCAGGCGCCGTCGAATTTCCCGTGGCCAAGATCACTCGTAAGCGCAGTCAACCAGCTGCCGCCAAGCAATCCGCCGCTGTAGCGCATCGGGTTCTTGCCATGCACACCGGCCCAGTAGGAGAGCGGTGCGCCCGCAATGATGATCGATCCGAAGAGCTCCGGGCGCATCGCCGCCAGCATCATCACCGCCCATCCCGCCTGGCAGTTGCCGATCACGCAAGGCTTGGCGTCGGCCTCGGGGTGAAGTGCAATCACCCGCTCAAGGAAGACCGCCTCGGCCTTGGCGACGTCCTCGATCGTCTGCCCCTCCACCGGGTCGGGCAGGAAACCGACGAAGTAACAGGGATGCCCCGCCTTGAGGGCAACCCCGATTTCGCTGTCCGCCTTGAAGCCACCGATGCCCGGTCCGTGGCCGGCGCGCGGATCGATTACGACGAACGCACGGCGGGTCTCGTCGATGACCGTTCCCTTTGGCGGAACGATCCGCACCAGCGCATAGTTGACCGGCCGGTCGAGCGTGCGCCCGTCGACCACGATCTCGGGCGTGAAAGTCAGGACATGGGGAGCGGTTTTGGTGAGATGCTCCCGGTACTGATTGCCGCGTTGCCGCATGACATCCCAGAAAAGAACGCTTCGCTGCGCCGCATCAACCAGATATTCAAGGCCCGACGCGAAGGGCGTAAACTGAAAAAGATTATTGATTGCAGGTGCTTGGTTGGCAGGAGCATTCATCGGATCGTCTCCCCGTTTCATCACTATGCTTCGCTGCAATGCGGCAAAATTATGCTTGCTGCAGCATCGCTTGACAATCGTCAAACTTGAACCCGGTCCGAGAGGTACTCGGTCCGTTGTCGTACTATCGAAGCATATCGGGAGTGCGACAGCACCGCGCTGACATAGATCAAGGACGTGCGCGGAACGGCTGCGTGGAAGTATTCGCTTGAATGAGGACGATCGGGAGCAATCACTCCCGATCGTCATGCTCTTGCCCGGTATTTGTCTCGGTCAGGCGACGCGGACGCGGATCTCGTCGACGCCGGCGACATGGCCGATCATCTCGTCCCCTTTGACGACCGCACCGACGCCAGCCGGCGTGCCCGCAAAGATCAGGTCGCCGGCCTTGAGTTCGAACAGGCGGGACAGGTAAGCGATCATTTCCGGGACCTTCCAGATCATCTGGTTGAGGTCGCCGCTCTGGCGGATTTCACCGTTGACCTTGAGCCAGACTGAGCCTTCGGTCGGGTGGCCCACTTCGGAAACCGGATGCAACACGCTGCAGGGGGCTGACGCCTCGAAGGCCTTGCCGGTTTCCCACGGGCGGCCGAGCTTCTTGGCTTCGCCCTGAAGGTCACGGCGGGTCATGTCGAGGCCGACACCGTAGCCAAATACGCAATCCAGAGCCTTCTCGAGAGGAATGTTGGTGCCGCCTTTGTGCAGCGCCACCACCATTTCGATCTCGTGGTGCACGTCCTGCGTCTCGCTCGGATAGGGAAAATCCGCACCGGGCAGGACGAGCGTATCCGGGTTTTTCTGGAAGAAGAACGGGGGCTCCTTGTTCGGATCGTGCCCCATCTCGATGGCGTGGTCGGCAAAGTTTCGCCCCACGCAATAGATGCGGTGCACGGGGAATACCGCCTCGCTGCCGGCGATCGGGACAGTCGGTGTCGGCGCCGGCTTGAAGACGTAGTTTTTCAGTTGGGACATATCGTTCATTAGCGTGCTCCTGCGTAGTATTCTATGCGTTTTTCGAAGTGTTCCACCGCCGCGGAGAGCATCATTGCCGCCGCGAAGAGAAGAATTGTGAGGGCCCAGAAACGCTCCATGTCGAAGCTGCGGGAATAGAGTTCGAACAACTCGCCGTAGCCGATGACCGAAACAAGGATCTGGCCGATGACGACGCCCTTGACCCCACGGATCAGGCCGATGCGGATGCCTGCCAGAATTTCCGGAAGCGCCGACAGAAGGATGATCTTGGTGAAGATCGTCCATCGCGAAGCGCCGTAGCTTCGCCCCATCTCGATGAGCGAGGTCGGGACCTGCATCACCCCCGCCCTGGCATCGAGAACGATGATCCACACCGCAAACAGGAAGACGGTGACGAAGACGGTCGTCTCGCCGAGCCCGAACAGGATCATCAGGATCGGCACGAGCGCGGACAATGGTGCACTGACGAACATGTTCACCCAGAGACCGAAGATGTTGTCGATCACCTTCACGCGGCCCATCAGAACGCCGAGCGGCACGCCGACGGCGATCGCCAGGGTCATCCCGAGAGCAAAGGAACGGAGCGTGATCGTCGTCGCGCTTTGCCATGAGCCGGTCTGGACGAGTTCGAAGCCTGCGGCGATGACCGAAGTCAGTGGCGGGATCAGGAAGATGAGATCGAGCCTGCCGACGATCTCCCAGACCAGTGCCCAGAGGACCAGCGACGCCAACATGGGGATGCGGATACCGAAAAGGGTCATCGCCGGTCACTCCGCATATTGACGCAAGCCCTGCCAGATTTCCTCGACGACGTCGAGATAGCTGGCATTGCGTCGAATCTCGTCGGGAGAGGCCGAACGATCGATGGACGGATCGATAACCCGGGAGATTCGGCCGGGTCTTGGCGAGAGCAGGACGATCCGGTCCGACACATAGACCGCTTCTTCGATCGAATGGGTTACGAAGATGAAGGTCTTCTTCTCGAGTTCGACCAGTTGCAGCAGATCCTCCTGGAATTTTCGGCGGTTCTGTTCGTCGACTGCGGAAAACGGCTCGTCGAGCAACAGCACGTCGGCATTGACCGCGAAGGCGCGGGCGATCCCGACGCGTTGGCGCATACCGCCCGAGAGCTCGTGCGGATACTTGTCCTCGAACCCCGCAAGGCCGACCTGCTCGATATAGCGGCAGGCAATTCGATTGCGTTCGACGCTTTCCACTCCTCTGAGTTCGAGGCCGAAGCCGACGTTGCGGAGAACCGTTGCCCAAGGCATCAGGGCGAAATCCTGGAAGACGAATGCGCGCTCGGGGCCAGGCCCTGTGACCGCGCGTCCATTGACCCGGATCTCCCCGGTCGTTGCCGGAACGAGCCCAGCAATAATCTTAAGCAGGGTCGTCTTGCCGCAGCCGGAGGGGCCGAGAAGCGTGGTGAGCTTGCCGCGCTGGAACTCGAGATTGATGCCGCGCAGGGCTTCCAGGTTCCCATATTTCTTGCAGATGTCGCGGACCTGCACGACGGGGTCGTCGCTGGTGACGGTCTGGAGCCCATCGGTCCGTGCAAGAGCAGCCTTTGTCATCTCACTTTCTCCTCTTTTCGGGACGCAGGAAGTGCGTTTCGACGTATTGCAGCCCGGCAAGGGTCAGTGTCGAAACCGCGATGATCGACGCAACCGCCGCATACATGTGTGCATAGTTGGCGACTGACCGGTGATAGGTGATGAGGTCGCCGATCCCGGTCGGGGTGATCAGAAGCTCCGCCAGCATGACCCCGATGAAGCCGGCCGCGATCCCGAGCCGCAGTCCCGCGAAAAGGACGGGAGAGGCGTCCGGAATGATGACCTTGAAGATCTGTTGCAAGCGGGTGCCCTGGAACGAGCGGCACATGTCGACCAGTGACGGATTGACGTGCCGGACCGCCTTGTAGGAGTTGAGTACGATTACCGGCAGGGCAAGCATCACCACCGCCAGCGTCTTGGCCGTCAGACCGATACCGTAGACGAAGGTCACGAGCGGCACGAGCGCTGCCATTGGCGCTGCCTGCAGGACGATGAAGACCGGCGCCAGAAGCCATTCTGCCTTCTCGGAAAGGCCCATGACGACGCCGAGCCCGATGCCGAACAGCGCCGAGATCGCGACACCGAGCAGCAATGGTTGCAGCGTCAGGAAATAGGCGCGGATCATGCTTCCATCGGCGACCATCTCGCCGAAGGCAGAAAGCGTTTCCAGAAAAGTCGGGAAGGCATAGCTGATCGGAACCCGGCCAGCGATTTCCCAGGCACCGAAAAGGATTGCAAGCGACAGCACGACCCAGAAGGAACGCCACTCGTCGGCGAACCTCCGGAGCCCCGCGCCGACGGTGGCTGGAGCCTTTTTGGAGGTTCCGAGCGCATCGTCGATTTTTGCAGGTGATGCGGTCATCTGCATTTCACTTCGTGCCCGTCTTGGCAAGAACGGCGTTGAGTGCGGTGAGGTCCCAGAAATCCTCGACCTTGAGGTCCTTGGCTTCGCCCGTCAGCGCTCCCGAGATCGTATAGAACTCGAAATCATCCCGCGCAGCATCCGCGCCACCGCCGTTCAGCGGAATGTTCGGGGCCGCTTCCGTGAAATATGGCTCGATATCGGCGATCATCTCAGGCGTCGCATCGGGCAGGAGCTTGTATTGCTCCCTGAGTGCCACGACCGATTTGGGATCGGCGGCGATCTCGCGCCATGTCGTGACTATGGCCTCGACCAGCGTCTCGACGTCCTTTGAATTGGCAGCTAGGTAGTCGCTATTCGCGAAAAGCGCTTCGTCGGTCGCGCTCACCTCGCCGAGCGGCAGGAATGCGAACTTGCCGGGCGCCTGGTCCTCGAGCACCCGCTTTCCCGACGAGTCGACGATCGTCGCCTTGACATTGCCCTGCAGCAGCGCCCCGGTGCGGACCTCGGCACCGGGAACATAGGCGATATTGGAGTACTTGATGCCGTGCTTGTCGGCCATCAGTTGCATGATCGCCTCGGTGCCGGATCCGCGCGAGTGAACAGCGATCTCCTGACCGTCGAGATCCTTCCACTCCTTGTAGAACTCGGTGTTGACGACCGGATAGAACTGCAGCTTGCTCAATTGCATGAAGATGCGGATCGGCGCCTTGACCTTCTGCAACAGCGCATAGGGACCGCCGATGCCGATATCGGCCTGGCCGCTGACCACCGCCTGCGCGGCGATGTCCTCGCTCTTCAGATAGGTAACCTGGATATCGACGCCCTTTTCCTTGGCGCGCTCGAGCGCGACCAACAGATGCAGGGATTCCACCGTGGCGATGTCGCCGAATGCGATCCGCATCGGATCGGCACTGGCCACGCCTGGCAGCGCGGCAGCGATGACGAAGGCGACTGCCGCAGCCGACGCCCGGATTCTTCTGGTAAGCTTCTCCATTTTCGTTCCTCCCGTTGATGGGCCTCCTCAAACCCAATTGAAAACCAATCTTGTATTAATGCATCAATGTGTCAACCAATTATTTGTTGCAGCACCCTTCCAATTCAGGGCACCGAAAGAACAGCAGACTATAAGTCAATGGGTTTTAGTTCATTTTTTCAACGTGATACAAAAACGAGTCCTTTGTCCGAACGCTCGCGCAAGATCATATTGACAGTCAAAAAATGTCGACCTATACGTAAACCAATACATAATTGGTTTAGAGAGAAAATGGAAGATAACTCCGACACGATCTTGTTGGCGAGGCTGAAGGACCTCCTGGCCAATTCAGAACTCGCCGAAGGCGGACGTCTTCCGCCGGAGCGGGAACTGGCGCAGTCGCTGGATATCGGCCGAGGCGCCCTGCGCAAGGCACTGGCGACATTGCAGGCGGAGGGCGTTGTGTGGCGCCATGTCGGCAAGGGCACGTTCACCGGCGAGCGGCCGATCGATACGGTTGCCGATATCAATGCCATGGTGCACCGGACCAATCCGCTGGAGGTCATGGGTGCCCGCATCGCCTTCGAGCCGGAGGTCTCGCGCTGTGCCGCGCTCAATGCCACACCGAGCCAGATCGCCGAGTTGCGCAACTGCATGACGAAGGCGCAGCAGGCGCCGACCTGGCGGCAATATGAGCAGTGGGACAACAAGCTGCATCGCACGATCGCAGAGGCCTCGCAGAACTCGTTGCTGCTCGGGCTTCTCGACACGCTGAACGCGGTGCGCCGCGCCGTGACCTGGGGCCGGCTGCGCGACACGCCCGTGCGTCCGCCGCCGGATCACCACAGCTTTGCCGAACATGCTCGCATCGTGGAGGCGATCGCCGAACGCGATGGAACGGCCGCCGCCGACGCGATGCGGCGCCATCTTCGCAGTGTCGAAAGCCACATGCGCGACCTCCGCTAGCCGCAGGGCGCGCCATGTCTTGATCTGCCGGGAGTTACCGGCCGCGAATCTCGATCTCGCGGATCAGTCTCTTTGCCGTGCGAAGGTCGAGCGTGTCGAAGCCTTCGGTAAACTGGCGGTAGGTTTCCTTCAGTAACGACAGGGCCTCCGTTGCCCTGCCGGCGTGCACGAGAAGGCGTGAGAGGCTCGTCATCGTCCTTAGTCGCCACGACAGCGCACCTTGGGCGTCTGCCATGGCGATCGACATCCCGTAGAGGCGTTCGGCCGCCACAGCATCGCTGGTTCGCGCCAGCAAGGTGCCGTGGACGCGCAGCAACTCGGGCATATATACATCGCTTCGCGAGCCGGGTTCCGGATCAATTTCGTTCAGCAGCGCAAGGCCCTGATCGACACTGCCGGTTTGGGCAAGGCCCTCGGCCAGGCAGCATGTCAGCCACGGCGTGTAGATGTCGTATCTTCCCGCCCGCAGATAGCCGAGCGATTCGCGCAGGACGCTCATACCGTTGGCGACATCGCCACGCTGGATCGCCATATCGCCCCGCAAGGCCAGCCCGAACCACTTGTACGGCAACATCGAGTGATCGGTCGCGATTCGAATGATGCGGGTGACGTGACTTTCCGCCGTTGCCCAATCCCCGCGCAGATAGAATACGCTCACGCCCCAGATAAGGCCGAGGCATGCCGTCACCGGATCGCTTTGCTCATCGATGCAATCGGCCGCATGCGCCACCTCTGCCGCCTGATCCGGGAATCCCTGCAGCCAGAGTGTGCGGGCAATCAGGATCTTCGCATCGCGGTGGAAGCCATAAAATTTCGACATGCCGCTCTGCAGGTCGGCCGGCGCATCGCGCACGGCCACCAGCGCCGACATCGCGTCAGCAAGATTGCCCTTGAGGTGTTGCGAAACGCCCAGCATAGCCTTTACAGCCAGCAGCGGCGCGCCCTCGCCAAGGGATTGCGCTACTTCCTCGGCGCGGCGCACGATCGGCATCAACTCGTCAAACGCCCCCAATCGGCGATGGAACATGTGCAATCCGCTCAAAAGGCTGAACTGGTGCACCGGATCATCAAGCGCCTCGGCCAAGGCGAGCGCAACCTCGAGTGCCGTCGCGACTTCCAGAACGTTGCCGGCGGTGAACATCATCGCATGGCCGAGCGCCGCGCAAAGGGTCATTTCCATGCTCGTGCCCCGCAATTCCGGCGGGAGTACCGACAATGCGCGCTCGGCCCAGCGCCGGCTTTCCGCGAGCAACCCGAAAAACAGGAAAAGTTCGGCGGAGTAGGCGGCCAGTTGCAGCCCGGTTTTCTCATCACCAGTCGGCGAAAATGCCCACTCGAGCGCAGCGCGGATATTGGCCAGTTGCTCGCGTGTGACGACGCTACCGCCCGAGGGAGAGCCGTGGGTGAGCCGCTTGAGGTAGCATTCGGCGTGCCGTCGGCGGTTCTCGTTTTCGACACCGCTTTCCGGCAGCTTCGCCCTGGCATAGGCTCTCGTCGTGTCGAGCAATCGATAACGTATTTCCTGCGGGCCGGGATCCGGGGCTACCAGGGATTTCAGAACGAGTTGCGACAGTATCTCAATGACGTCGTCAACCTCGATCTGATCGTCGCCCGCCACGGCCTGCGCTTCCGCGAGCGAGAAGAGCCCTACAAAAACCGACAGGCGGCACAACACCGTTCGCTCGCGCGCATCGATCAACGCATAGCTCCAATCGAGCATGGCGCCAAGGGTCTGGTGGCGCGCCGGCGCGGTACGTCGTCCCTGCCAGACGAGTTTCATCTGGCTATCGAGCTGGTCGGCGATCTGTTGCAAGCCGTAGGTGTTCACGCGGCTGGCCGCAAGCTCGAGGGCAAGAGCAATACCGTCCGCCTTGCGGCAGATATCGGCTACAATACCGGCCTCGGTATCGCTGAGTTCGGCCCGGTGCCCGCCCGCGACCGCACGCTCGCAAAAAAGCTGCGCCGCCGAATAGGTCAGCACCTCCGTTGCCCCGGCTGCGGCATCCTTCGGTGGCAGCGACAACGGCGCGAGCGGATACACATACTCCCCGGTTGCCAGCAGCGGCTCACGGCTCGTCGCCAAGACGCTCACGCCAGGAGCACCCTGGACAAGAATTTCCGCCAGATCCGCGGCTGCGTCTATGACATGCTCGCAGCAATCGAAAACGAACAGCATCTGACGCGACCGCACGTATTCGAGCACGTTTGGCGTGGGATCGATGGAACGCACCATCAACCCGAGAGCCAGTCCGAGCAGATCGGCAACCGGTTCGGTGGTCTGCCGCAAGCTGAAATCGACATAGCAGACCCCGTCCTTGAACAGTTGAGCATTTTCATTCGCAACTGCCAACGCGAGCGTCGTCTTTCCTATGCCGCCAGGACCGCTGATCGTGACGAAGCGGCTATCGGCGAGCAGGTCGGCGATCGCCCGCGCATCCCCGTCCCTGCCGATCAGGCGGATAGCCAGGCGCGGCAGCGCACCCGGCCAGAGCGGTGGCGGCGTTTGTCGCGCCGTCGCGGCATGGCGGACAACGGGTGCAACGAAGCTGTATCCCCGGCCCGCGACGTTGACGATGTAGCGGTCACCGGCCCGGCCATCGGCAAGCGCCTTGCGGAGCGCGGCCACATGCACGCGCAAGGTGGTTTCCTCGACATTGAGGTTCGACCAGACGTGCGCTGTCAGTTCCTGTTTCGTGACGACCGAACCGGCGTTCTCGACGAGGACGACAAGGATGTCCATCGCGCGGCTGCCGATAGGAACCCGTTCGCCGTCCTTGAGCAGAAGGCGTTCCGCGGCGAATAGGCGGAACGCACCGAATTGCATGCACTCCGTTGATGGCGGCATCGGGTGGCGTCCCCAAAGCGTAGGTCGGGAGCGACCGCGCTGCCCGGAGGCACGGATTTCTCCGCAGCGGCAATACGGCCGGCCTTGCCAGCGGATCATCGCCGATCGACACACGCATCACAAGCCCAATGTGCCGTCTGCCCCCCTACATCTTTAGGGGTTCCGCCGGCGGCGCAAAAACGACTGTAGGGCCACGAGCGAGATGCGAGGGAACTAGAAGGAAGATTTCGGTGCGCCGACCCGACACCGGGTTGAACGGTATTTTCGGCGGCTTTTCTGCTAACGAAGTTTAACACCCTTTCACAACATCAAACTCGACATGTTGGGAACCTCAGGCGATGCTTTAGGTCAAGAAACGTGGGGGATTGCCGCGATGAAGATCATTTCACACAGGGATCAGGATCAGCAGGGCCAGCACAAGGCCAAGCGACGTGCTTTCGCCCGTCTTTGCGGCATTGCGCGACCTCGCTGCCGCAGCGCTCATGACTGCCGCGACTCTTCAACGGCAGCCAGCGACAATTTTAGCGCCGCCGGCACACGACAAGCGGTCTCGCCCGGGTGGCGCTTGACCGTGGTACGAACGACGGGCTCATGACCGGCACCGCCGGGAATACTTCTGTCCGCGACCTCCGATAGCCAGATCCGAGGTCCCAGGAGCGGTAGTCCCTCCCCTACCGCTCAGTGCCTGCCCCGGGTCGGCGCGCAGCCGCGCGATTCTCCCCCCCCTCCCGACTCGGGGCACCTTTACCGAAGACACGCCGCATCCCTTGATGCCATGAACAACTGACGTCTACCGGATATGCATTGCCGGGCCGTCTTGTAGCTGTGCCGATCCATGAATGCGTGGTCCGGCAGAAAGCTCGGTCCCCACGCTCCGCCATTTGAGAAATGAACTCCCCCGCTCAAGAGTGCGCGAGCAGATCGGTCCTGCCCGTCCATTCGCGATCCGGATCCAATTGGCGGCTACTTTTACGGTGTTGACGATCGGGGCGCCTGAGCAAAACTCGGCAACAGGGAAGCGGCTTCGGCTGTGTGGCGACCGTTTCTACCGATGCATGCGATGGACTTTCGCGCCGCATCGACATTCGGAGGCTCGATTGACAGCCATCGGATGGCGGCCTCTGCATGCAACAGTATGGCCGTGAGCGAGTTGTCGATCTGGTGAGAAGCACTTGTGAGACTTGCGTTCGATGACAACGGTCGAGCTTCTTGCATTACGGCTCATCCCTTCTAGATTGCCCCGTATACCCAGCATGACCCTAATCGCGACGCCCGGAACAGGCGAGTTTAGTGTTGAAAAATACTGTAAACACATGTTGCGCCCGAGCCTCCAGCAAACGGCCGGGGCCCGTACCCCGGCCTTGGTCCGAGCACCGCGTGATCAGACGAAACCGGCGACATGGTGCGGCTTGTAGGGTGCCTCCAGCGCCTCGATTTCCTCTTCGCTCAGCTTTACCGCCATCGCCGCCACGGCATCTGTCAGATGGTTCGGCTTGGACGCCCCGACGATGGGCGCGGTGACACCCTTCTTCTGGATCATCCAGGCGAGTGCTATCTGCGCACGCGGCACGCCCCGCCTTTCCGCGAGTTTGCCGACTGCATCGACGATTTCCCGATCAGCCTCGACATAGAGCGATTTGCCGTATTCGTCCGTCTCGGCGCGATACGTGGCTTCGTCCCAGGCGCGCGCAAGCCGCCCGCGTGCAAGCGGACTCCAGGGAATGACGGCGACACCCTGATCGGCGCAGAGCGGCAACATCTCGCGCTCTTCCTCCCGGTAGAGGAGGTTGAGGTGATTCTGCATGCTGACGAACTGGGTCCAGCCATTGAGCCGCGCGGTGTAGATCGCCTTGGCGAACCGCCACGCCGGCATGGAGGAGGCGCCGATGTAGCGGGCCTTTCCGGCTTTGACGACATCATGCAGAGCCTCGAGTGTCTCCTCGATAGGAGTTTCGGGATCCCAGCGGTGGATCTGGTAGAGATCGACGTAGTCCATTCCCAGGCGAGTTAGGCTGGCATCGATTTCTGCAAAGATCGCCTTGCGGGAGAGGCCTGCACCGTTCGGCCCCGGCCGCATCCGGTTGAACACCTTGGTCGCGACGACGACGTCCTCGCGGCGGGCAAAATCCCGCACCGCGCGACCGACGATCTCTTCGGATGTGCCATCGGAATAGACGTTCGCCGTATCGAGGAAATTGATCCCGAGTTCGAGCGCCTGCTTGATCAGCGGACGACTGTCGTCTTCCGATAGCGTCCAGGTGTGATTGCCTCTCGCCGAGTCACCGAAGGTCATGCATCCGAGGCAGAGCTTCGAGACTTCGAGACCGGTCGAGCCGAACTTGACATATTCCATCCTTCATCCTCCAAAATTGCCCGGCCAAATCGCTACCAGGCGTCGCAAGCTTGAAAGCGCGAGGGGACGTGCACTGTCGGATATCGCTACCCGAATGCACAATAGCCCCCACATCTACCACGAGACCATGATGTTCTGCCGCTCCCTCGATGGCGACGGAAAACCGTCGATCGGGCATCGGGCAGGGTATATTGCGTGGGTGTCATCTACATACCCCCTCCGCGATCAGCTCCTCTGCACCAACGTAGGACGGGACAATTCTGCCTGCTCGCAATACGACCACCCGGTCGACAAGAGTCAGGACCTCGGGATGGTGGGTGATCACCAATGTCGTCTTGTCGCGCATGAGCCGTTTCAAGGCGTTAAGCACAAGCTGCTCGGAGAGCTCATCCAGCCCTTCTGTCGGCTCGTCCAGAAGCAGGATCGGCGCATTCTTGAGGAAGGCCCGGGCAATGGTGATGCGCCGCGCCTGGCCGCCGGACAGCCGCGCTCCGACCTCGCCGACGTAGGTATCCAGCCCCTGCGGAAATGCCATGACCTCATCGAGAACGGCGGCCTGCCGCAACGCTTCCCTGAGTTCCTCCTCGCTTGCCGACGGGCGCGCGAGCAGGAGGTTCTCGCGGATGGTCGCATTGAAGAGATGACTTTGCTGAGCGACGACGGCACAGAGGCTGCGGACCTGCTCTCCGGTCAACGCCCGCAAGGGCACACCACCGATCGCCGCCTTTCCATCCTGGAAATCCCAGAAGCGCAGCAGGACGTTGAGGAGACTGCTCTTGCCGGACCCGGAAGGGCCGACGATTCCGAGCGCATCGCCTTCGGGCACATGCAGGCTGATGCCGTCGAGCGCCCATGCCGCGACGGGCGAGTAGTGCATCTGCAACGCATCCATGTCGATATCGAAACGCTCCGGCAAAGGCTGCTGCTCGTCTGGGTCGAGCGCCACCGGTTCGGCATCGGCGATCTCGAAGATGCGACGTGCGGCGGCAAGCGTTTCTCCCAGGGACTGGAAGGCTGCCGGCAACGACGCAACGACATCGAAACTGGAGAGCACGAAGAATGCGACCAGAGCCAACTGCGCAGGCGCGAGCACGCCGGCATGGATGACCGGAATGATGACGATGACCGCGATCCACATGCTGATCAGTGCCGCGAGCATCGAAAGGCTGGAGTATGATCCCCTGACCCGAACCAGGTGGCGTTGGTCAGCGACCAGCGCTCGACCCAGCGCGTCGATATGCGCGCCCTGGCGATCGACCGCGCCGTAAACGCGCAGTTCGCCGGCGCCGCGGCAGCTGTCCGTGACGGACGCCCGCAAAGCGGCGCGGGTCGTGACCAGACGTGCGCCTGGCCGCCTTCCGCTTCTTTGCGCCATCAATGGCAAGGCGCAACCCGCAAGCAACAGACCAAGCCCGTTGATGAGCGCAACCTCCATGCTGATGAAGGACATGGCGGCGAGCAAGGCAACGGTCGAGATTGCAGCCGAGACCACCGGCGCCAGGATACGCAGGTAGAAATTGTCGAGGCTGTCGATGTCGGCTCGTATGCGGCTCAGCAGATCGCCATCGCGGTAGGATTGCAGGCCAGCCGGCGCCAGGGGTTCGAGCCTCCCGTAGAACCAGACTCGCAGCGCAGAGAGCAACCGCAGCGTCGCGTCATGGGTAACGAGACGCTCGAGGTAGCGCGCGATTGTCCGAAGGATCGCAAGCCCGCGTATGGCGGCCGCAGGCGTGAAGAAGTTGAACATCTGGTTGCCAAGGCCGCTCAGCGCCATGGAGGCGATGAACCAACCGGAAAGCGCCAGCAGTGCGACGTTCGAAAGTGCGACGACGACGCTGAGCGCGATCCCTGCGGCCATCCAGGCGCGGTAGGGATGAAAGAGCCGCAGCAGGCGGAGAATGTCCTTCATCAGAGCCCAACCTCCTCAAAAGTGGCCGGACCGGCATGGAGGTCCTTGCGGAGGCCCGGCTCCCTGGGGTTGGCCCTGGCGACGATCCGGCCGCGTTCGATGGTGATGACCCTGTCAGCCATCCGGGCCGCTTCGAGGTCGTGGGTGATGAAGAGGACGGCGCTCCTCGATGCCACCTGCCTGACCGCGTCCATCACCCGGGTTGCCGTTGGCCGGTCAAGCGCACCGGTTGCCTCGTCAAGTATGACCACATCGGCGTCTTTCAGAAACGCACGCGCAAGAGCGATGCGTCGGATTTCGCCGCCCGACAACCCTTGGCCACTGTCCCCCAACATCGTTTCGTAGTCGAGGACCAGTCTCGCGATGAAACCGTCGGCCTGCGCCTGCGCGGCGGCCGCGTGTACGGCCTGCTCGGACGCCTCGGGAGCACCAAGCCGGATATTGTCGCCGACGGTCCCGTAGAACAGGGTGGGCTTCTGGGGAACCCAGGAGACGCGACGCAGCCATTCGGCCTCGTCGAGATCCTGCAGGTCGACGCCGTTGATGCGGATGCTGCCCGATTGCGGCGCCAGAAAGCCGAGCAGAAGGTTGCCGATTGTCGACTTGCCCGCTCCGCTCGGCCCGACAAGGGCGACGCACTCGGCCTGCGAGAGGGTGAAGCTTATGTCCTGCACGCCTTGCCCATCTCGATCATAAGAGAAAGAGACACCCTCGAAATCGATGCGCAGCCGTTGCTCTGGAGGCAATGGCATCCGATTTGCGTGACGATCCGGCAATGGAGTCTGCAGAAGGCGCAGAATGCTCTCCGCAGAGGCGATCGCGGCCATGCGAGCGTGGTACTGTGCCCCCATGTCCCTCAGCGGTCGGTAAAATTCCGGCGCAAGCAGGAGGACGAAGAAGCCCGAGAAGAAATCCAGTTCCCGATAGTAGAGCCTGAAACCGATATAGACGGCGGCGAGCGCGATGCTGACGGTTGCAAAGAATTCCAGGACGAGAGAGGAGAGAAACGCGACGCGCAAGACCGACATGGTGCTGCCCCGGTATTCGTCCGAGATCCGGGCCACGACCTCGGCTTCGCGCCGGCTGGCATTGAAGAGTTTCAGCGTCGTCAGCCCCTCGATCACATCGAAGAAGTGGGCGCTCATGCGCGAAAGCCGTCTCCACTGGCGCTGGTTCAACGCTTCGGCGCCCTTGCCGATGATGATCATGAAGATCGGAATGAGCGGTGCCGTGACAAGGAATATGAGCCCGGACACCCAGTCGGCGGGAAACGCCGCAACAAGAATGGCGAACGGCAGGAGTGCCGCCAATACCGATTGCGGCAGGTAGTTCGCATAGTATTTCTCGATTTCCTCGACACCGTCGACGAGCGTATTCGCAACCTCGCCGCTACGCTGGTCCAGCATCCAGGCCGGCCCGAGCGCACTGACATGGGCATAGAGGGCGCTCCGCAATCCCTGCTTGACCCTCGCCGCGGCCGCGAACGCGGCGCTATCGACAAAGCCGCTGATGAGCACGCGGGCCAGGATGATGCCAAGGAGCGGCACAAGCCAGCGCCAAACCCCTGCGAGGTTCTGGCCCTCGATTGTCACGGCATTGACCACGTGGGCCAGGAACCATGCCTGGGCAATCATCAGCATGCCGGCGAAGGTTCCGGCGCCGACGGCCAGCGAAAGCGGGAGCCGGATGAGTCCGATCTGGCTGCGCAACCAGCTTTCCTGCTGCCTGGCGGCGGATCGGCTCGGCCTCTGTCGTGACCCGGGTGTCATCGTCCATGTCCCGCTTCATTCGGATTGCTGTCCTGGCCGGCCACCTCAATCATGATAGGCGACGAGCTTGCTGATACGCGCCCTGAAGACCCAGATCTGGTACCAGTTGTACATGATCATCACCGGGAGGAAGCCGCCCATGGCAAGCGTGAAGGTTACCAGGGAGACCTGCGGGCTGGCGCCGCTGTAGATGGTCCAGGTGTTGGGAACGATCCAGGGGAACATCGTGGCCATCATGGCGACGCCGACGATGGCAACCGCCAGGTTGAACCACAGGATTGCCGCCACGTCGCGGTCTGCGTGGATCGCCCCGCGTATCCGGATCGTCGCGTAGATCATCGCCAGAAGCACAAGCGCCCAGACCCAGAAATGCGCCCCGAACCATTTCTCGACCGCCCAGTCGAAGACAACCGCGCACCAGACGACAGTTATGATCGCACAGGCGAGCGATGTGCAGAAGGCGAAATTCGTCCAGCGCGCCACATGTTGGCGCAGCGGTTCGCTCTTTTCGAAGCGGGCGCGGATGAAGAGCCCCCCTGCCATCATCACCACGAAGACTGCGGCAAGCCCCATCCAGACGCTGAAGGCGCTGATGAATCTGAGCGATCCGCCGACATAGGTCGGCACCCTGCCCGGCACGTCCGTGAGGGGAAAGCCGTGCAGCACCGCGCCGATCGCCATGCCACCAAAAAATGTCGTGGAAAGGCTCGACAGCCCGAAGGCATAGTCCGAGAAGCGCCGCCATTTGGGCTCCGCCAGATGGCGGAACTCGAGCGCGACAGCCCGCGTCATGATGCTCCAGAGAACGAGGGTCAGCGGCAGCATCAGATAGCTGAACGCAGATCCGTACACGAAGGGGAACGTTCCGAAGAGAATTCCGCCGGCGACGACCAACCAGGTCTCGTTGGCGTCCCAAGTACCGGCCATGGCCGACATGATCGCCCCACGCTCTTGCTCGTCCGGGAGGAAGAGTGAGATGATCCCCGCGCCGAGATCGGCTCCATCAAGCATCACATAGAGCAGGATGCTGAGGCAGAGCGCCATCCACCAGGCAAACGCAAGCATCTGTTGAAGTTCGGTTAGCGTATCCATCGGCTGTACTCCGTGACCTCTATCGTGTTCTTGGCCAGGCGTCAGACCGGCCGGATGTATTCGGGCTCTCCGCCAGGATTCGACGAGTTGTCCGCAAGGTGTCCGAGTTGCTCGTGTCCTTCGCCGGGGATCGGGCTGTCCATGTCGGGGCCTTTTCGAACGACCTTGGCGAGGAAGTACCAGGTACCGGCCCAGACGATCAGTTCGAAGGTCATGAAGCCGACCAGCCAGAAGATGGCGGACATCACCGACATGTTGCTGACCCCGTCCTCGGTCCGCATCAGGCCGTACACCACCCAGGGCTGGCGCGAGACCTCACGCGTCCACCACCCTGTCCAGATAGCAAGGTAGGGTAGGAAGCCGCTGAAGATGATCGCACGTAGAAACCACCGGTTCTGCGTGACGCGGGTGACCGACAGGCGGCCCCTCCATGCCAGCCAACCACCCCAGAAGGCGACAAGCGTCAGGAAACCACCGATCGCAGCCATGATGCGGAACGCGTAGAAGGGAATGACGACAGGCGGGCGGTCTTGGGGGGCGAACTGATCCAGCCCCGGCACCGGCTGGTCGAAGGTGTGGGTTTCCAGCAGGCTGAGCACATGCGGGATCTGGATGGACCATGCATTGCCATCACCCTTGGCATTCGGCCAGGCAAGGACATTCCAGGAAGTATTTGGACTGCCATCCGGATTGTAGGTGTGGAAATGGCCTTCCATGGCGGCGAGGCCCGCAGGCTTTGCATCGGCCGTGACGCGGCCCAACGAGTCGCCGACATAGACCTGGAGCGGCGCAACCACAACGAGCGCCAGCACAGAATACTTCAGTGATCGCTGGAAGAGCGCGACGTGCTGCCCCTTCAGGATATACCAGGCCGAAACAGCCGCGGCGAAGAACAGCGAAAGTTCGAAGCTGGCGACCAACTTGTGTGGAAATGCGGCCAAGACGTCCGGATTGAGAATCGCGGCATACCAGTCAACGATGTGGAACACGCCATCCTTGTATTCCACCCCGGAAGGTGACTGCATCCAGGAGTTCGCGTCCATGATCCAGAATGCCGAAAGGGAGGAGGCGAGCGCCACGTTGAAGGTGGCAAAGAGATGCATGCCCCGGCTGATCTTCCCCCAGCCAAACACCATCAGCCCGATGAAGCCGGCCTCGTACATGAAGGCGGTGATCGTTTCATAGCCGAGAACCTGCCCGAGAAAGGGGCCGGCGGCTTGTGAAAATGGGCCGTAGAGAATGCCGAAAGCCATCTCCATCGTGACACCGGTAGCAACGCCAGCGCCAAAATTGACAATAAAGAGTTTCTCGAAGAAGCGACAAAGCCTGTACCAGGTTTCGTCATTCGTCCGCAGCCAGCGCCACTCGGCGAAAAAGAGCAAGGCGGCGAGGCCGATCGTCAGTGGCGGATATATAATGTGGAACGTCGTGACCCACGCAAAGTCGAGCCGCGATATCAAGGCCGACAATTCAACATTGGACATGGCTTATACCTTCACGTTGCATGCGGAACGCCGCCTTGTTGCAATCAAACTCCAAACCGCCCCCGGTCATCGTGTGGATACATTCCGGCCGCAAAGCACCGTGCCGAAAGGGTCAATCCCTCCGGACCTGAATGCCCCTGGAGCCTTTGAATGAATGCGAGCAAAACCTTTGCCAGAAACCCCGGCAAATCCGCTGAGTTGCCGGTCAGCCTATATGGATCATTAAAAATCGGTAACCATACGTAGGTCTAGGCGACAACCTTGGCAGGCACGGTGCCCTGCGATGTCAACGAGCCACGGCGCAAGAGAACCGTCACGGCCTCATTGCATAAAATATCAGCAATCCGGCATCGATCATTGAACTCCATACTGGCGACTTCCAACAGGTGGCGACCAGCAGAACGGCTTCTATACCTAGGTGTAGATCGACAAAAGATATCGAAAATTTCAATGTCTGCACGACGGCAGCGCAGCCCCACGATCCCACTGGCCCAGGGCTGAACTTGGTGGAACGGAGGACATTCCATGCCTGAACCCCAATCGTCGCAGCCTCGTGCGCTCGGCCGACTGGCGCTTATCGCTGGCATCATCGTCGCGGGCAGCGGCGCCTTCGCTTACACGGCGGGATGGTTCTCGCCGGATCGCCTCACGCCGACCAGATTAGTCAATGCACTGGCGCCACCCGACGGGCCGGTCCTTGGCCATCGCCGAAACCATGCCAAGGGCATCTGTTTCACCGGCATCTTCGAGGCAAATGGCAATGGTTCGGCGCTTTCGCGGGCGCAGGCATTCAGCGCAGGACAATATCCGGTCGTCGGGCGCTTCAACCTCGGCACGCCGAACCCGGATGCTGCGGATGCCACGGTGCGGGTTCGCGGCATGGGGCTCCAGATTTCGACTCCGGACGGTGCCGTGTGGCGCGCCGCCATGATCGACCTGCCGTTCTTCCCGGTGTCGACGCCCACCGCTTTCTACCATTTGCTCGAAGCCTCGAAGAGCAAGGATCCGGACGCCATGAAGACGTTCATAGCGGCCAATCCGGAATTCTCCGCATTTACCGACTGGGCCAAGAGTGCACCTTGGACGGCGAGTTATGCGGAAGACCCCTACAACAGCTTGAACGCCTTTGTCTTCACCGACGGAGCCGGAGCCAATCACGCTGTCCGCTGGTCGTTGCGGCCGCAGGCAAAAGTGACGCCGATCACGGATGCCGAGCTCGCGAAGCTGGGCCCCAATCATCTCGAAGATGAAATCGCCGCGCGCGTCGCGAAAGAACCGCAGCGCTGGACCATGGTGCTCACGGTCGCCGATCCGACCGATCCGACGTCGGATCCGAGCAGGATGTGGCCAGCGGGGCGACGCACCGTGGAGGCCGGCACTCTCGTCGTGCAGAACATCGAAGCGGAGGCTGACGGTCCCTGTCGCGACGTCAATTTCGATCCCACCATCCTCCCGGACGGCATCAAGGTTTCGGATGACCCGTTCCCGGCCGCACGGTCCGCAGCCTATGCGAGGTCCTACGACCTGCGTACGGCGGAAGCAAAATACTATCCGCGCACTGTCGAGGGGGACCAGCCATGAGCGAAACAGGCCAGCATTTCACCCTTCTCCAGCGGCTGCTTCACTGGCTCATGGCAGCAAGCATCGTGGCAATGCTCTTCATTGGCGTAGGCATGCTGTCTACCGTCATGCCAAAATACATACCGCTGCTGTCGACGCACAAGACGCTCGGCATCGCAATTCTGGTGCTTGCACTGGTCCGTCTCGCGGTGCGGTTTATTTTCGGCGCGCCGGCGCTGCCTGCAGACCTGCCGACACCGATGAAGCTGGCGGCACATCTTTCGCACTATGCTCTATACGCGCTGATGATCGGGATGCCGCTCATCGGCTGGGCAATGATGTCGGCGGGTGATTACCCGGTCGTGCTGTATGGCGATATAAGGCTTCCTCCAATCCTGCCGCAGAGCGACAGCCTGCATACGCTGCTGTGGAACGCGCATTTCTATCTCGCCTTCGCTTTCTTCGCGCTCGTCATGCTGCACCTCGCGGCGGCGTTGTTCCATGCCCTCATTCGACGGGACGGCGTCTTCGAAGCCATGTCTGGTGGACGCAACCCACAATCTCCCGCTGAATAGTCGGCATATAGCGCTACAACTGCGGATCGTCGTCGGAGCACGTGTTGGACGCCTTCACTGTCAGTCTGCTCCTCATCGCTGTCGTGGTTGCAAGCAGCGCCCTGACGCGAATGTCGCCGATCGTGGTGCCCCTGCCGTTCGTGCAGATTGCATTGGGCGCATTGATGGCCTCGATCTTTGACTTCAGGGTTGAACTCGATCCGGAGACGTTCCTTCTGTTCCTGGCACCGCTGCTGTTCCTCGACGGTTGGCGAATCCCCAAGGAAGGCCTTTTGCGCGACAAGGGTAACATCGCGGCGCTGGCGTTCGGTCTCGTGTTCTTCACAGTCGTTGGTGCGGGTTGCTTTATTCACTGGATGATACCGGCGATGCCGCTTGCGGTCGCCTTCGCGCTGGCCGCGGCGCTCTCGCCGACCGATGCAGTCGCGGTGTCGGCTATCATCAATCGGGCACCCCTCAACCGACGGCTGATGCAGATCCTCGCGGGCGAGTCACTCCTCAACGATGCTTCGGGCCTGGTGTGCATGCGTTTTGCAGTCGCCGCCGTTGCGACGGGGGCGTTCTCGATCAGCGATGCCTTCGCAACATTCCTGTGGGTGGCGGTCGGGGGCGTCGTCATGGGCGTGTCCATCACCTGGCTCGCAACGAGCGGCAAGGACTGGGTCGCCCGACGTTTTGGCGAAGAGACAGGCTCGCAGATCCTGATCAGCCTGCTCATCCCTTTCGCGGCTTACATCCTGGCGGAGCGCGCCGAAGTATCGGGGATCCTCGCCGCAGTCGCTGCCGGGATCGTCATGAGCTACGAGGAACGGTCTGGCCAAGCGCTGGCGATCACGCGACTGCGCCGCGCGGCTGTCTGGGACGCACTGCAGTTCCTTGGAAACGGCGTGATATTCATACTGCTGGGCGAACAATTGCCGACGATCGTTTCGAACGCAACCGAGGTGCTTCGGGAAACCGGCGAGCACCGCCAATGGTGGCTGCTTGCATATGTGGTCGCCATCTACGGCGTACTGATTGCCATGCGAGCGATATGGGTATGGTGCACGTTTCGCCTTCTCAGGTTTTGCATGGATGGGGCCGAGCAGCAATTCCAGATGCGAGGATGGCGCCTGGTTGCGGTGACCTCGCTCTGCGGCGTGCGTGGGGCCGTTACCCTCGCGGGAGTACTGGCATTCCCTTTCGTGCTTGCCGACGGCTCGCCTTTCCCCACCCGCGATCTTGCGATCTTCCTCGCGGCCGGCGTCATTGTGCTGTCTCTGGTCACCGCCAAACTTGGTCTACCATATGTCCTGATGGGCACGAACACGTCTCCAGAGCCTTTACGCCGGGCGATGGAGGACAAGGTTCGAATTGCCACTGCGCAAGCCGCGATTGCAGCCGTGAAGCGCCGGCTTGAAGAAGGCGGGCGCGATGAGCGCGCACTGGCGCTCGAGATGGAAGCCGGGACGCAAATCATTGCGCTCTACCGACAGAGGATCGACGTGTTGATGAAAACCGGGTCGGACATCGCGCTCGCTCAGAGCGTGGGCGAGGCAGAGCGCGTGCTAAGGCTTGTCGCGATACGTGCCGAACGCGCGGAGCTTTATCGGATCGTCCGGTCGGACCACCTGCCCGACGAGCTCGTCCGTCGATTGATACGCGAAACCGACCTGCTCGAGTCCCGATTCAGCCTGTGACGCGGCGTCACCAGAACGGTCATGCGCCTTTCGGCCGGAAATACGGGCCAGCAGCAAGCCCAGGCGTCGCAAGACAAGAGTGAGCCCGCCCCACAACAGGCCCCAGCCGACGATGCTGAGTCCCTGGCGTAATGCCCAGTGGCGCTCTGTATCGATGGAGACGGTCCCGCCAGGCTGATCCGAATTTTTCGACGGCCAGTAGCTGTCGACCAGATCACCAAAGTCCTTGGCGGGTCGCCCGCCACCGGTCATCCCCGCGCCCACCGCGCCGGTTTTCTGATAAGCGAAGACCGCTGTCCAGTCATTGGTATAACCAGCAAAAATCGCATCCGTGTTGTCGTCGCTGGTCCCCGTCTTGCCGTGGACGACGGCGGCGCGCTTTTCACCAATGGCGTGCTGGCCCGTGCCGCCCGCCTTGACCGGATAGCGCAGCAGCTCGCCCACGATGGCGGCAACTTTGCGTGAGACGACGCGGCGCACATTCTCTTCACGCTGGTAGATGATCTCGCCGTTTGCCTTCGTCACCGCGAGCGTGGCAAAGGGGCTCGACCACGTTCCCCCCGAGGCGATCATGTTCAGCATCGCGGCGACCTGGAGCGGGCTGCCGCTCAGTCCCCCGGTCGACAACAACAGGTGATTTGGCGGTACGCTGAGGTTGAGCCGCCGGGCGATACCGGCCGCCTCGTCGCCCACCGACTGGGTAAGACGAACGAACGGCCGGTTGCAGGAGAATTTCAGGCTGTCCTCGACGGTCATAGAGCCGCGGCATCGATGATCAGGCTCCGCCGGCGAATAGGGTCCGCGGATGTCTTCGGCCGACCAGTTTTGGCCCAACAGTTCGGGCCTTTCGGCGGCCGCGAGCAATACGGGGATCTTGCCGATCGACCCGATCGATCTGTTGGCCTTCCAGGCAGCGTTCCACTGCGACTTGGCGTATGGAGGGCCGGCAATGGCAAGAATGCCACCGTCCCGGCCGAGGGCGACACCCGACGGTTCGTATCCGGAGCTCCCGCTTGCCGGCAGCCGATCGAAGTGCCGTTGGAGGTCAGGAGAGAGGGTGACGAAAATCCTGTACTTCTCGGGAAGAGGCGCCCCGCTCGAAGCCAGTTCTTCGCGAGAAAAATCGCGCAGCCGCCGGACCTCAGGGCCCGTGTACCTGGATATTACCGAGCCGGGCATTTCACCATCCAGCACCAGGCGCCTGTTGGCGTCGCGTTTCGCCTGTCTTGCCGCATCGTCGGACAGGTAGCCCTGCGCCTCCATGCGATCGATGACCTTGATCGTGGCGGCGATCGCCCTGTCCGGATGCCTCAAGGGATCGCGCACCGCCGGCGAAGGGAGCATTCCGACAAGCATGGCCGATTCCACCAGGTCGAGATCGCGCGCGGATTTCCCGAAGTAAACCTGCGCGGCGGCTTCGAAACCGAACGCACCCCTCCCAAGTGGGCTCACATTCAGATAGGCCCGAATGGTCCCATCCTTGCCGAGAGCAGCCTCGATCTCCGAAGCGAGGACAAACTCCCATGCCTTCCTGCGAAGCTTCCGGTAGAAATCGCGCGCTCCCAGGTCGGACAGGAACAGGATCCGGGATATTTGCATCGAGAGCGTGCTCGCACCCGTCAGCCTTTGCGACCAGACGCTATCGCCGAGAGCCCGGGCAATGCCCCAGTAGTCGACTCCGTTGTGATACAGGAAGCGCCTGTCCTCCGAGGCGATGAGCGCCTGCACGAGATGGGTCGGAAAGTGGGACAACGGATACCTTGCAGGGCAAAGCAACCGGTCGGCCGCTCCCGCCACGACACTCTCGAATTCGTTCGTGAGCTGACAGACAGTCAGGAGCCGGCCGAACTGCTCGTCCTGTCCGTGGATCGAAGATCGCGACGGCACAAGTTCGACCGCCAGTCGGCCAATCACCAGCATCGAGGCGGCCAGCAGAAGGGATCGCTTCACCACTCAATCCTTTCGCCATCGGGATCGGAACGACGAGTTCGGCAGGATTGAGAGTACAGGCTGCCCCTAGGAGAGGAAACCCGCAAACGCGCAGTTTTTAAGCCAGGTGTTGCGATGCCGGCAGATCGGTCGATTACATCTGCGTCAAATGACAGCGGCGCATCATTCCGCGGCGACTGTCAGACATCCCTCGACGATCTCCCGGATCTCGGCGCGGCAGGAGCCGCAATTCGTGCCGGCATCGAGTTCCTTGCCGACGGCTTCGACCGTCTGGCAGCCGCCGCGAACGGCAGTGATAATCTGGTTGACGCCGACGGAAAAGCAGGAGCAGACCGTGGCGCCAGGGTCCGGCTTTCCCGCGCCGGGGCGTCCGGCCACGAGGGTGAAGCGCTTGCGCAGGTTGCCGTGCTCTGCTGTTAGCTGCGACACCGCCCAGTTGCGCGCGACGGCAACCGGTTGGCGAGCGAGAAAGACCGCGGCAAGCAGCCGATCGCCTTCGAAGAAGGCGAGCCTGAGATCGCCGGTCTGGCGGTCGGCATAGCCCAGCGGCTCGACATCGGCCGGCAGCGCGAACGCATCGCGACACCATGCTGTCCAGTCGGCGACCACGCTGGCAAAGGCAAGCTCGATCCGCCAGCCACCCTCGGCCTTGGCCAACGCCCAGTAGTCGGCCAGCGGCGACGCCGGCCTGGCGATCGAGACCGCGAAACCATAAAGCGATGCCGAAAACGGCCGGACGGCAATTGCGACGTTCTTCGAAGCGGGTTGGCCCGACACCCTGTCGATCAGCGGCGGCACGAGCGCATCGATGCGGGCTTTGGCGGCAAACTGGTCGTTCCAGTGCATCGGCACGAAGACGTTGCCGCGGGCCTGGCGCTCGGTGACAAGCGCCCTGACGACAGCCATGCCATGCGGGCTCTCCAGCTCGACCAGTCCGGCGCTGCCGACGCCAAGCTCCCGCGCGTCGCGCGGGTGCAGCTCGGCAAAGGGCTCGGCGATGTGGGCTGAAAGGCGGGCGCTTTTGCCCGTCCGCGTCATGGTGTGCCACTGGTCGCGGATACGGCCGGTGTTCAGCGTGAAGGGATAGTCCACGCTCGTCCGCTCCGTCTCGGCCGGGGTCACGGCTATGAAGCGGGCCTTGCGATCGGGATGGTAGAAGTGGCCGTTCGCGAAGAAGCGGGTCGTCTTCCGTCCTTCCTGCGCGGGGGCGGGCCATTGGAACGGCATCATTGCCTCGTAGCCTGCCGGCCCGATGCCGGCATAGGCGCCGATATCGAAATCGCGGCTGCCGTCGTTCTCGAAGGCGGAGAGCGCGGCATGCTCGGCAAAGATCTCCGTGGGCGTTGTGTATTCGAAGCCCAGAAAGCCCATTCGCCTGGCGACCTCTGCAAGTTGCCACCAGTCGGCACGCGCTTCGCTCGGTGCCGGAAGAACGGAGCGCTGGCGCGAGATGCGACGCTCTGAATTGGTGACAGTGCCGTCCTTCTCGCCCCACCCGAGCGAGGGCAGCAGCACGTGCGCGTGGCGCGCGGTGTCGGTGGTTTTCATCACATCGGAGACGACGACGAAGGGGCAAGCCCGGATGGCTGCCTCGACAGCGTCCGCATCCGGCATCGATACCACCGGGTTGGTTGCCATGATCCACAGCGCTTTGATGCGCCCGTCGGCGACCGCCTCGAACAGGTCGACCGCCTTGAGGCCGGGGCGATCTGCGATCGTCGGCGAACCCCAGAAACGCTGGACGCGATCGCGGTCATCGGCACTTTCGATCGCCATGTGGGCGGCGAGCATGTTGGCAAGTCCGCCGACCTCGCGCCCGCCCATCGCATTCGGCTGTCCGGTCAGCGAGAAGGGCCCCATGCCGTGCCGGCCGATGCGGCCGGTTGCCAGATGGCAGTTGAGGATGGCGTTGACCTTGTCGGTACCGGAGGACGACTGGTTGACGCCCTGGCTGTAGCACGTGACGACCTTCTCCGTGCGCTCGAACAGGGCGAAGAACTGGCGTATCTCGTTGGCGCCGAGCCCGGTCCTGTCCATCAGTTCGGTGAAGGTCATGCTGCTCGCCGTAGCAAAGGCCGCGGCAAAGCCCATCGTGTGGGCGGCGAGATAGTTCTCATCGATCGCGGTGCTTTTGGCGAGGTGTGCGAGCAGGCCATTGAACAGTGCGACGTCGCCGTCCGGGCGGATCGCCAGATGCATGTCGGCAATGTCGGCGGTCATGGTGCGGCGCGGGTCGATCACGACCACCTTCATGCCCGGCCGTGCTGCCTTCGCGGCGGCAAGGCGCTGGTAGAGCACCGGATGGCACCAGGCGAGGTTCGAGCCGGTCAGTATGACGAGATCGGCAAGTTCGATGTCCTCGTAGCAACCGGGCACGGTGTCCGAACCGAAGGCACGGCGGTGGCCGGCGACGGAGGACGACATGCACAGCCGTGAATTGGTGTCGATGTTAGCCGAGCCGACAAAGCCCTTCATCAGCTTGTTAGCGACGTAGTAGTCCTCGGTCAGCAACTGTCCGGAGACATAGAAGGCGACGGAATCCGGCCCGTGCTCGGCGATGGCGTCAGAAAAACGCTGTGCCATCAGATCGAGCGCCTCATCCCACCCAGCTCGTTCGCCAGCGATTTCCGGATGGTGCAGGCGTCCGTCGAGATCGATCGTCTCGGCCAGCGCCGAACCCTTGGAGCACAGCCGCCCGAAATTGGCCGGGTGATCGGGGTCACCCTTGACGGAGACGACGCCTTCGTCATCGACGCGGGCAATCACGCCGCAACCGACGCCGCAATAGGGACAGGTGGTTTTCGTTTCAGTCGGCATCCATGACTCCGTCGGGTTCCGCTTTCGTGACGAGAAGGAATTTACTCCGCTGCCATCATCAGGCTTTCAAGCGCGATCGAGAGCATGCCGTCATCGTTGCGGACGGGGATCGTCTTTACTTCGCCCTCGTCCGCGCCGAGCGCCTTGCCGGACTCCAGCGAGATCACCCAGTTGTGCAACGGGCAGGTCACCGCCTTGCCGTGCACGATACCCTGACTGAGCGGGCCTCCCTTGTGCGGGCAGTGGTCCTCGATGGCAAAAACCTCGTTCTCGGCGGTGCGAAACACGCCGATCTTGCCTTGCGGGGTCTTTACGCAACGCGCGCCACGTATCGGGATGTCCTCGATCTTGCCGATTGCATACCAGTTCATTTTCCATCCTTTCCGTTCCTGTTCCCGCGCGGGCTAAAAGCCTCTGCCGGTGGAGATTTCCGGGTGGGGCGGCTCCTCCTCCAGAGACACCCCACCCGCCGCTTCGCAATGACCTCGACCCCCAAAGGGGGAGATGCAATCACTCCGCGGCCTCGTTGAAGCCGACCGATGCCATCGGCCGGAACTCGTGCTTGTCCTTGCCGGAGACGCGCTCCGACCAGGGATCGACCTGGGCGAATTTCTGGGAGAAGACGAAGCGATCGTAGTAAGACTTGCGCTTTTCGACATCGCCCATGATCTGGCGGCGGATCTCGTCCAGGCCGACGCGCTTGGCCCATTTGTAGATGCGCTCCAGATACCGGGCCTGCTCGCGATACATCTGCGTCAGCGCGACGATGTGCTCGAGCGCCTCGTCTTCGCTATTCACCAGACCGAGCACCTCGGTGCCCTTGATGTCCAGGCCGGCCGCACCGGCGAAGTGGATCTCGAAGCCGGAATCGACGCAGACGACGCCGATGTCCTTGCAGGTCGCCTCGGCGCAATTTCGCGGACAGCCCGAGACGGCCATCTTGAGCTTGGCGGGTGTCCATGAACCCCACATGAACTTCTCGATACGGATGCCAAGCCCGGTGGAGTCCTGCGTGCCGAAGCGGCACCAGTCCGAACCGACGCAGGTCTTCACCGTGCGCAGGCCCTTGGCATAGGCCTGGCCCGAAACGAAGCCGGCCTTGCCGAGATCGGCCCAGACGGCCGGCAGGTCGTCCTTCTCGATGCCGAGCAGGTCGATGCGCTGCCCTCCGGTGACCTTCACCAAGGGGATTTCGAACTTGTCGACGACATCGGCGATGGCCCGAAGCTCGTTCGCATTGGTTACGCCGCCCCACATGCGCGGCACGACCGAATAGGTGCCGTCCTTTTGAATGTTTGCATGCACGCGCTCGTTGATGAAGCGCGACTGGTAGTCGTCAGCATATTCGTCCGGCCAGTCGCAGACGAGGTAGTAGTTGAGCGCCGGGCGGCACTTGGCGCAGCCGCACGAGGTCTTCCATTCCAGTTCCTGCATGACGGCGGGAATGGACTTCAGGCTCTTGGCCTTGATCAGGCGGCGGACGTCGTCGTGGCCAAGTTCCGTACAGGTGCACATCGGCTGCACGGCGGCCGGGTTGTAGCCGTCGCCGAGGGTCAACGTCATCAACTGTTCGACAAGGCCGGTGCAGGAGCCGCAGGAGGCGGACGCCTTGGTATGGGCACGGACATCGTCCAGCGATGTCAGCCCCTTCTCAGAGATGGTCGAGACGATCCTGCCCTTGCAGACGCCGTTGCAGCCACAGATTTCCGCGTCATCCGGCAAGGCTGCAACGGCCGCCATAGGGTCCAGCGGCGACCCTCCCTGGTAGGCCTGTCCGAAGATCAGGGTCTCGCGCATTTCGGAGATGTCGGTGTGCTTCTTTTTCAGGTCGTTGAACCAGGCGCCGTCGGCGGTCTCGCCGTAGAGCACGGTGCCGATGATACGGTTGTCCTTCAGCACCAGCCGCTTGTAGACGCCGGCCGAGGCATCCCTCAGCACGATTTCCTCGCGGTCGTCGCCATCGGCAAAATCCCCGAGCGAGAAGAGTTCGATGCCGGTGACCTTGAGTTTTGTCGGCGTGTCCGAGTGCACGAACGCAGCTGCGCGATCACCCGACAGATGCGCGGCAGCGACACGCGCCATTTCATAGAGGGGGGCGACGAGACCGTAGACCTGACCTGCCACTTCCGCGCACTCGCCCAGCGCCATGATGCTGCCGTCCGAGGTCTGCATGCCGTCGTCGACGACAATACCGCGGTTGACGGCAAGGCCAGCATCCTTGGCGAGGCCAACACTCGGACGGATGCCGACGGCCATGACCACCAGCGTTGCCGGAATGAGGCGGCCATCGTCGAGTTCGATGCCTTCGACTTTGCCGTGGCCGATGATCGCCTTGGTGTTGGCCTTGCAGATGACCTTGATGCCGCGCTCTTCGACGGCTTTCTGCAGGAGATAGCCGGCGGCCGGGTCGAGTTGGCGCTCCATCAGCGTCGGCATCACGTGCAGCACGGTGACGTCCATGCCACGATTGGCGAGGCCTGCGGCCGCCTCGAGGCCGAGCAGGCCGCCGCCGATGACAACCGCCTTCTGGCGAGACTGGGCCGCAAGCAGCATCGCCTGCACGTCGTCGAGGTCGCGGTAGGTGATGACGCCGGGCAGGTCCTTGCCCGGCACCGGGATGATGAAGGGCACGGAACCGGTGGCGATCACCAGCTTGTCGTAACTCTCCGTTACGCCATGGTCAGAGGTGACGGTCTTTGCGGCACGATCGATCGCGACGATCTTGTGGCCCTTGTAGAGGGTGATGCCGTGCTTGATGTACCAGCCATCGCCGTGGATGATGATCTCCTCGTATTCCTTCTCGCCGGAGAGAACCGGAGAGAGCATGATGCGGTCGTAGTTGACGCGCGGCTCGGCGTTGAAGATCGTTACCTGGTACTGGCCGGGTGCCTTTTCGAACAGGTGCTCCAGCATGCGTCCCGGCGCCATGCCGTTGCCGATGATGACTAGTTTCTCGGTCATAGGTCTTTGTTCCTCGAAATCAGGTGGCGGCGACGGCGGAGACGGAAAGACCGCGGCGGTCCATCTGCCTGATGGACAGGTGCATCCAGATCAGCGAGACAGCGACGACGGCGAACAGCAACAGGAAACAACTCGACCAGAGGCCGGTTGCATCCTTCAAAAGCCCAAAGGCGATCGGCAGGATGAAGCCGCCGAGACCACCGACCATGCCGACCACGCCGCCGACCGCGCCGACGCTGTCAGGGTAGTAGGCGGGGATGTGCTTGTAGACGGCCGCCTTGCCGAGGCTCATGACGAAGCCGAGCACGAAGACGACGACGATGAAGACCGTGGGCGTGACGCCTGCGGGCAGCGACAGGATCAGGGTCGAGACCGCCGAGACGCCGAACATCCAGTACATGACGCTGCGGGCGCCCTTCTTGTCGGACAGCACGCCACCGAAGGCGCGGAAGATGCTGCCGGGAATCGAGTAGGCAGCGGCGATCATGCCGGCCGCGGCAAGGTCGAAGCCGTAGACGCCGACGAGGTAGCGTGGCAGCCAGAGCGAAAGGGCGACGAACCCGCCGAAGGCGAAGAAATAGTAAAGCGAGAAACGCCAGACCTGAGCGTTCTTGAGGGGGGCGAATTCCTGTTTGAGGCTGCGGGGAGCGGCACCCTTTTCGCGGCGGACGCGATAGGCAGGATCGTCGGTTGTCGTGAACCAGAAGACGATCGCGGTGACGACGAGAGCAACCGCCCAGATCTGGGCAACGGCTTGCCATCCCCAGGCAAGCAGCACGAACGGGGCAGCGAACTTCGTCACCGCGGCGCCGACATTGCCGGCGCCGAAGATGCCGAGCGCGGTACCCTGCTTCTGCTGCGGGAAGAAGGGCGAAATATAGGCGACGCCGACCGCGAAGGAACCGCCGGCCAGTCCGACGCCGAGCCCGGCGAGCAGCATCTGCGGATACGTCGTCGCATAGGAAAGCAGGAAGGTCGCGACGGCCGAAGCCAGCATGGTCAGCGTGTAGACGAGACGACCGCCATAGCGGCTCGTCCACACGCCGAGCGCGATGCGCACGAGCGAGCCCGTCAGGATGGGCGTGCCGATCAGCAGCCCGAACTGCGCCTCGTTGAGGCCGAGGTCCTGCTTGATGCGGATGCCGATGATCGCGAAGATCGTCCAGACGGCAAAACAGATGGTGAAGGCGAGCGTGGACATCCACAGGGCTTTGGCTGGTTCGCCGGCGTACATGGCTTTGTTGTTCTCAGACATGGCTTCTCCGGGGCGCGACAAGGTCGTGCCGATCCATCTTGGGGTTGAAAACAAAAAAGCCGCTGGCCAGGTCACGCATGCACAAAAGGTGCGCGGCTATCCTGATCAGCGGCTTTGCTGGGGGCGCCCTTCGTTGGACGCCGAATTCGTGGCCCGAAGGCCTACTATCTTCAAAGCAAGGCGCGTGCCAGTTCTTTTAACTATCTGTTTTTACATAAGATGGTGCGACAAGGCGACCGCGCCCGGCCGTGAGGGTACTATTGCAAGTGCAACATTCGATCCAATATTTGTGCAGTGCGCACAAATTGGGCAAAAATCATCCGCGCGACTGGCCGGAGATATAGCCGTCCACGTCGTCCGGATCGAACAGACTGCCATCGAAAAATCCATCCGGGCCAAGCGTCAGCGTACCGGTAGATCCGACCGGCGTCTCGGCACGCAAGGCGCCTTCGACCTTCGAACTGGCAGACGGCATGGCAATACCCAACGGTGTCAAGGCATCGCGGTAGATATCGGGCCGATAGGTGTCGGCGGCGATTTTCCGGTGCTCCGGCGTATGCTCCACCTGTCCCCAGCGGACCATCTGGGTATAGAACCACAAAGCGTGGCTCTTCCACGGGAAGGTTGCAGCCTTGGCATTGGGCACAAAGAAGTCTTCGACAAGAAGAGTCTCGCCTTCGCTCACCGGCAGTACGCCCTTCAGCGCGGGCAGGAGCAACTCGGCGGGCCGGCCGACATAGGCCGGCATGGCAAGCAGGCTTGCCAGTTCCTCGTGATTGTCGGGCCGCGAGCACCAGAGCGACGCATTGTAGACTGCGACTAGTAGCGCCGAGAGCGCTTCGGGATGAGCCCCGGCCCATCCGGCGTTCACGCCAAGCACTTTTTCCGGGCTTGATCGCCAGATCGCGGCCTTGACGGTCGCGAGACGAGCGCCCCGTTTGAGGACACCAAAGGTGTTCCACGGTTCGCCAGCGCAATAGCCGTCGATGACACCTGCCGCAAGCGCATCGCCCATGTCGGGCGGCGGCAGGATGACGATCTCCATGTCGCGATCCGGATCGATTCCGCTGGCAGACAGCCAGTAGCGCAGCTCGTAGTTATGCCCCGAATAGGGGTGCACGACGCCAAACCGCAGCGGCTCGCCGCGCCGACGATCGATCGCCTGGCGAAGGGCAGTACCGTTGCGCTGCGCATCGAGATCGTTGGCCGCGCCACAATCCGCCATAGCCTGCCAGAGCGCCGCCGAAACGGTGACGGCGTTGCCGCCGAGCCCAAGCGCCATCGGCACGACCATTTTCGAAGCGAGGGCGGTCAGTCCGAGATTGCAGGCGATCGGCATCGGGCCGAGGATATGGGCGACGTCGAAATGGCTGACCGCCAGCCGGTCGCGGATCGTTGCCCAGGAGCGCTCGCGAACCAGCGTCAGGTCGATCGACTGTTCGGCGGCAAAGCCCCTCTCCTTGGCGACGACGAGTAACGCACTGTCGAGGAGCGGCACGAAGCCGGCGGTGATCAGGTGGTCGTGCTTCATTCGTTGGTCCCCGGATCGAGCAGGCTGGCTGCGGTGACGAGACTCTGCGCGATTTCGGCGATCTTTCGGTTCTGGTTCATCGCCGTCCGTCGCAGCAGCGCGTAGGCCTCCTCCTCCGACAGCCCGCGCGAACGCATCAGCAATCCCTTTGCGCGGTCGATCACCTTCCGGTTTTCCAGTTCGCCGCGCGTCTCCTCCAGTTCGCGGTTGAGCCTGGAAAAGGCATTGAACCGACTGATCGCCATTTTCAGGATGGGGCGGACCCGCTCCTGCTTCAGCCCGTCGACGATATAGGCAGATACGCCCGCCTCGACCGCCGCCTCGATCGAGGCTTCGTCCGACTTGTCGACGAACATGGCGATCGGGCGCCTCACTGCGCGCGAGATCTGGAAGATGCTCTCCAGCATGTCGCGGTTCGGATTTTCCAGATCGATGACGATCACATCCGGGTTGATCTCCGCGATCCGCCGCGCCAGCCCGTGCATGTCGTCGATGATCGTGACCTCGCGATAGCCGGCCTCGCGCAATCCCTCCTCGATGATCGAGGCGCGGATGCGGTTCTCATCGATGACGAGTACGTTGAGACTGCTTGGTTTCATCAAAGCGACGCCATGAAGCCCTTGAGTGTATCGACGGCAGCAATCGGGCAACCGTCATTGCCCGATTGGGATGCGCCATGCCGCCTGTGAAATCAAGAGCCTTCGGTCGATGGCTGTCGCGTTTCAGAAATCCCAGTCCTCGTCCTCGGTCGCGACCGCCTTGCCGATCACATACGAAGATCCCGATCCGGAAAAGAAATCGTGGTTCTCGTCGGCATTGGGCGAAAGCGCCGAGAGAATGGCCGGGTTCACCTTGCAGGCCTCCGGCGGGAAGAGCGCCTCGTAGCCGAGGTTCATCAGCGCCTTGTTGGCATTGTAGTGGAGGAATTTCTTGACGTCTTCGGTCTGACCGACACCGTCATAAAGTTCCTCTGTGTACTTTGCCTCGTTGTCGTAGAGTTCGAGCAACAGGTCGAAGGCGAAGTCCTTGATCTCCTGCCGGCGCTCATCGGTCAAACGCTCCAGCCCGCGCTGGAACTTGTAGCCGATATAGTAGCCATGCACGGCCTCGTCGCGGATGATGAGGCGGATCATGTCGGCGGTGTTGGTGAGTTTGGCGCGGCTCGACCAGTACATCGGCAGGTAGAAGCCGGAATAGAACAGGAAGCTTTCAAGGAAGACGCTGGCGACCTTCTTCTTCAAGGGATCGCCGGAGTCGTATTGCTCCATGATCAGCGCCGACTTTCTCTGCAGGAACTCGTTCTCCTCCGACCAGCGATAGGCGTCGTCCACATCCGGCGTCAGGCAGAGCGTCGAGAAGATCGATGAATAGGAACGCGCATGCACCGCCTCCATGAAGGAGACGTTGGAGAGCACCGCCTCCTCATGAGGTGTTGCTGCATCTGCCATCAGTTTCACCGCGCCGACACCGTTCTGGATGGTGTCGAGCAGCGTCAGGCCGGTGAACACGCGGATGGTGAGTTGCTGCTCCTCTGCCTTCAGTGTGGCCCAAGACGGGATGTCGTTGGACAGCGGCACCTTTTCCGGAAGCCAGAAATTTCCGGTCAGGCGGTTCCAGACCTCAAGGTCCTTGTCGTCCTCGATGCGATTCCAGTTGATGGCACGCACGCTCGCGGCGGCCTTCGGAGCTTTGTTCTTCACTTGGATGTTCATCGTCTTTCCCGGATATCAAAGGGCGCAGGAGACACAGCCCTGCACTTCCGTGCCGGACAGCGCCATCTGGCGAAGGCGGATGTAGTAAATGGTCTTGATGCCCCTCTTCCAGGCGTAGATCTGCGCCCGGTTTATGTCGCGCGTCGTCGCTGTGTCGCGGAAGAACAGCGTCAGCGACAGGCCCTGGTCGACATGCTGGGTGGCCGCCGCATAGGTGTCGATGATCTTCTCCGGGCCGATCTCGTAGGCGTCCTGATAATATTCAAGGTTGTCGTTGGTCATGTAGGCGGCCGGATAGTAGACACGGCCGATCTTGCCTTCCTTGCGGATCTCGATTTTCGAGACGATTGGGTGGATCGAGGACGTCGAGTGGTTGATGTAGGAGATCGAGCCGGTCGGCGGCACGGCCTGCAGGTTCTGGTTGTAGAGGCCGCTTTTCATCACTCCCTCCTTGAGCGCCAACCAATCCAACTGCGTCGGGATATCGATCCCGGCCCCATCGAAAAGTTCCTTGACCCTCTCCGTGGCGGGCAGCCATTCCCGCTGCGTATATTTATCGAAATATTCGCCGGAAGCGTATTTCGAGCTCTCGAAGCCCTTGAAGCTCTGGTCGCGTTCGACGGCCAGCCGATTAGAGGCGCGGATGGCGTGGTAGGTCACGGTATAGAAATAGATATTGGAGAAATCGACACCTTCCTCCGATCCATAGAAGATGCGCTCGCGAGCCAGGTAGCCATGCAGGTTCATTTGGCCGAGGCCGATGGCGTGACTGTCGTCATTGCCCTTCTCGACCGAGGGGACGGAGGAGATGTGGCTCATGTCGGAGACCGCCGTCAGCGCCCGGATCGCGGTTTCGATGGTCTTGCCGAAATCGGCCGAATCCATCGCCGCGGCGATGTTCAACGAGCCGAGGTTGCAGGAAATGTCCTTGCCGAGACGGCTGTAGGATAGGTCGTCGTTGAACTCGCTCGCTTCGCTGACCTGCAGGATTTCCGAGCAGAGGTTGCTCATGGTGATGCGGCCGGCGATCGGATTGGCGCGGTTCACCGTATCCTCGAACATGATGTAGGGGTAGCCGCTCTCGAACTGGATTTCGGCGATGACCTGGAAGAATTCGCGCGCCTTGATCTTCTTCTTGCGGATCCGGGCATCCTCGACCATCTCCCGGTACTTTTCCGTCACCGAAATCTCGGTTAGGGGTACGCCATAAACGCGTTCAACATCGTAGGGCGAGAACAGATACATATCCTCGTTGTTCTTCGCCAGTTCGAAGGTGATGTCGGGAATGACCACGCCGAGCGAGAGGGTCTTGATGCGGATCTTCTCGTCGGCATTCTCGCGCTTGGTATCGAGGAAACGCATGATATCCGGGTGGTGGGCATTGAGGTAGACGGCGCCGGCCCCCTGCCGCGCGCCAAGCTGGTTGGCATAGGAGAAGGAATCTTCAAGAAGCTTCATCACCGGGATGATTCCCGACGACTGGTTTTCGATCTGCTTGATCGGCGCACCGGCCTCGCGAATGTTGGTGAGCGCCAGCGCCACGCCGCCGCCGCGCTTGGAAAGCTGCAACGCAGAATTGATGCCGCGCGCGATCGATTCCATGTTGTCCTCGATGCGCAGCAGGAAGCAGGAAACGAGTTCGCCGCGGCTCTTCTTGCCGGCGTTGAGGAAGGTCGGCGTCGCCGGCTGGAAACGGCCGGAAATGATCTCGTCGACCATGTCCCTCGCCAGTGCCTCGCTGCCTTGCGCCAAGGTCAGCGCGACCATGCAGATGCGGTCTTCGTAGCGCTCGAGGTAGCGTTTTCCGTCGAAAGTCTTCAACGTGTAGCTAGTGTAGTATTTGAAGGCGCCGAGGAAGGTGGGGAAACGGAACTTCTTCGCGTAGGCGTGATCGAAGAGATCGCGGACGAAGTTGAACGAATATTGGTCGAGGACTTCTCGCTCATAGTAGCCTTCAGCCACCAGATAATCGAGTTTCTCCCTGAGGTTATGGAAGAACACGGTGTTCTGGTTGACGTGCTGGAGAAAATATTGCCGAGCCGCCAGACGGTCCTTGTCGAGCTGGATTTGTCCCTCTTCGTCGTAGAGGTTCAGCATGGCGTTAAGGGCGTGATAGTCGAGCGCCGTCTCTGCGCTCATCTTGGGCTTGTCGAGAACTAGCGTGTCCAAAATCGTTCCAATCCGTGTCTGACGTTATCGACATCTTCCGCCGTGCCGAGCAGCTCGAACCTGTAGAGATACGGCACCTGGCACTTGGCGGAGACGATGTCGCCGGCGATCCCGAAGGTCGCTCCGAAGTTGCTGTTGCCCGCGGCGATCACCCCGCGGATGCTGGAGCGGTTTTCCGCATCGTTGAGAAAGCGGATCACCTGTTTTGGCACTGCTCCCTTGCCGCCCTCGCCACAATAGGTCGGAACGACGAGAATGAAGGGCTCATTGGCTTTCAGCGGTTCGCCGTTCACCGGAATGCGAACGGCCGGCACGCCGAGCCTGGAAACAAAGCGATGGGTATTCTCGGACCGACTCGAGAAATAGACGAGTTGCCCCATTGCTCCCGATCCTTACGCCAGCGCGCTGATCATATCCGGGCGAAAGCCCGCCCAATGCTGCTCGCCGGCGACCACGACCGGCACCTGGCGGTAACCGAGGTCCTGCACCAGCGCGAAGGCGTCGGCATCGATCGAAACGTCTATGATCGTGTAGTCGATGCCCTGACGGTCGAGGGCACGGGTGGTTGCGGTGCACTGGACGCAGGCTGGCTTGCTGTAAACGGTGATGATCATGGAAATCCTCGTAAGACGAATAGGCATGCAGGACGGTTCGGCCGCCATCGGGCGGTCGCGACAAGAAGGGAGAAAAATGAAACGCAACTAGCCTCGAACGCGAGGCATCAGGGACCCATTACTCACGCTAACGCAAACGGAAATCATTCGACATGGTCTTCACCCCGAAGCAGTTCAGGCGGGACTTTCGGGGAAGCGATGCGCAGCCTTCATGCCACGCCGATCGCTCTCCTGCCGGACACCCCGCCGGTGGACGTTTCGCTCGAGGCAGGTCTCCTGGCTCACGGGTCATCGCAATCGTCCGGCCTTCCCGAGGCCTTTCGGCTCAGTGGCAATGTCGAACGAACGCTCACCGTTCACAGTTGCGGGGGCAGCTCCGGCTTGGCGATCATCATGTCCGCCGACCGTATTCCCATCTTAGCCCTCGACCCTCTCGAATCGAAGGAACCTCGAACACTAGATATAGTAGACGAGGTGAAAATTCCGTCAACGACTATGATGGTCGCGTGCCAAGATGGCTGGGGATAAAATTGACCGGTCGGTGTTCTGCATCGACGGCCACCATCGCGAACTCACCGCTGGCCGTAAGTTGCCGAGCGCCGCTCAGTAGTTCCTCCGACCACAATTCCACCCGGACGCGCATGGAAGTGCGCCCCGACCCGATCACCCGGGCGACGACCTCGACGATCGACCCGAGCGCGATGGGATGACGAAAGTCGATTCGCTCCGACGACGCAAGGACCGTGAGGCAGCGCGAGTAGCGCGAGGCAGCGACGAATGCACCCTTGGTCATGAAGGAAAGCGCGTCGCCACCGAACATCCGGCCGGAACTGTTGGCCTGATCGGCAAAGACGATGTCGACCATCCGTACTTCGCCCGGCAGAATCGGTTCGTGGAATGCGGCCAGTGGAGGCAGGCTCCAGCCTGCAGGGCAGTCGTCGCCGACCGCCGCGACCATGCGGAAGACGCCGCGCGTGCAGAGGTGGCGTTGCGTCCCGTCGACGGTCTCGGCGGTCATCTCCACCTCGATCGTCAGCGACCGTCGACCCGCCTGGAGGGCCGTGGCGGCGAACTGGACGATTTCGCCGACGTGGGCGGGCTTTTTGAAGTCTACGCGCTCGCAGGATGCCGTTACGAACGGCACGCGCGCATGACGTGTCGCGGCGATGAAGGCGGCGCGGTCCATCAGTGCAAGACCGGCGCCGCCAAACAGCGTGCCATGATGATTCGTGGCGCCGGGAAAGACGATATCGATAAGGGTGATTGGAACCGGCCCTGCGGCCGGCTCCCTTTCCGATAGGAACTGTTGGCTCATGCGCGCGCCAGCCGCCCCTTGTCGCCAGCCAAGTCGAGGCGCAAGCGCCGTGCCGCCTCGACCATATTGACCAGCGCCGGCTTGACGTCTTCCCACTTGCGGGTCTTCAGGCCGCAATCCGGATTCACCCAGAGCTGGTCGTCGAGCAGGTGTTCCCGCGCGAGATCGAGCAATGTCTTCATCTCGCCAGCGTCGGGCACGCGCGGCGAGTGGATGTCGTAGACCCCGGGTCCAATCTCGTTGGGGTAGCGTTCACCCGCGAATGCCTGGAGCAGTTTCATCTTCGAGCGCGAGGTCTCGATCGAGATGACGTCGGCGTCCATCGCCGCGATAGCGGACATGATGTCGTTGAATTCCGAGTAGCACATGTGGGTGTGAATCTGGGTCTCGTCGGCGACCCCGCTCGTGCACATCCGAAAGCACTCGACCGCCCAGCCGAGATAGTGCTGCCAGTCGGCTTTCCTCAGCGGCAGGCCTTCCCGCAGCGCGGCCTCGTCGATCTGGATGATGCCGGCACCGGCCTCCTCGAGATCAAGCACCTCGTCGCGGATCGCAAGCGCGATCTGCCTGCCTACCGTTTCGCGCGGCAGGTCATCGCGAACAAACGACCAGTTCAGTATCGTTATCGGTCCCGTCAGCATGCCCTTCATCGGCCTCTGTGTCAGCGACTGGGCATATCGCCACCAACCGACGGTCATCGGATTCGGGCGGGAGACATCGCCGTAGATGATGGGCGGCCGTACATAGCGCGAGCCATAGCTCTGAACCCAGGCGTGCCTGGTGAAGGCGAATCCAGAAAGCTGTTCGCCGAAATACTGCACCATGTCGTTGCGCTCGAACTCGCCATGGACGAAAACATCGAGCCCGATTTCCTCCTGCCAGCGCACTGCGGCGGCGGTTTCCCGCTCGATGAACGCCTTGTAGTCGATATAGCTCAGTTCGCCCTTGTCGTGCATCGAACGGGCCTTGCGCACATCCGCGGTCTGCGGGAACGAGCCGATTGTCGTCGTCGGGAAGGGAGGCAAACCGAAACGGCGACGCTGGAGGTCCTTGCGCTTGGCAAAGGGTGAGTGGCGTTTCTGCTCGACGCCCTGGATTTCGACCAAGCGGCCGGCGACGATCGGGTCATTGACGCGCACCGAGGTCAGGCGGGCCTGCGTAGCCGCACCGTTCGCCCGGAAGTCTGCGGCGACGGCGATGTCGCTGCCGTCGATCGCACCAGACAACTGCTTCAGCTCTTCGAGTTTCTGGGTTGCAAAAGCAAGCCAGGACCTGAGCTCGTCATCGAGCGTGGTCTCGAGCGAAACGTCGATCGGCACATGCAGTAGCGAGCAGGACGGCGCGAGCTGGATGGTCGTGTGGTCCCTTCCGCCGATCAGAGGGAGGATCGTGTCCCTCAACTTTGCGAGATCGCTGCGCCAGATGTTTCGCCCGTCGATCACGCCGAGCGAGATGACGCATTGGGGCGAGACTTTTTCCAGTACGGCTGCCGCCTGTTGCGGTGCGCTAACCAGATCCACATGAATGCCGGATACCGGTAGTCTCGCGACGATATCGAGATTGTCGCCAAGGGCCCCGAAATAGGTCGCAAGCATGATTCGCAGGTCCGGCACCAGCGCGTGGAGCGCCGCATAGGCGTGGGATACCGCCTGACGCTCCTCATCCCCCAGGTCCAGAACAAGGCAGGGCTCATCGACCTGGACCCAGTCGGCTCCGGCGGCGGCAAGTTCCGCGAAGATCCTCGCATAGACCGGCAGCAACCGGTCCAGCAGGTTGATGGCGCTGGAGCCGTCGCGCGTCTTCCCGAGCTTCAGGAAGGTGACCGGTCCGAGCAGGACCGGGCGCGTTTGCACGCCGATGGTCCTCGCCTCCAGGAACGCCTCGAGCGGCTTGTTCGACGTCAGTTCGAAGTGCTGGTCGGCGGAAAATTCCGGCACGAGATAATGGTAGTTCGTATCGAACCACTTCGTCATTTCCAGTGCCGGCACGCCGTTGCCTTGGTGGGCGTGGCCGCATGCGGCATGGCCGCCGTTCGAGCCGCGTGCCATCGCAAAATAAGTATCGAGATCGACCGACCCGCCCTGCCAGCCATAGATGGACGGAATGGCCCCGACCATGACGGCCGTGTCGAGCACCTGGTCGTAGAGGGAGAAGTCGTTCGACGGAATGACGTCGATGCCCATTTCCTTTTGCAGGAGCCAGTTGGCGGCGCGCAGTTTAGACGCGACATCGAGCAATGCCGCACGGTCGCTCTTGCCGGCCCAATAGGATTCGAGGGCGAATTTCAGCTCGCGATGTCTTCCGATTCTCGGGAAGCCGAGATTTGCAGTCTTGATGGTCATTTCCTTACCCCGAAGGTTGTGGGCAAGGCACAGAATGACGCATCGGCGCGCGGACACAGGTACCCGATCGCAAAAGCGGCACACCGGACACCCCGCCCGTGGACGTTATCTATCGCGGCAGGTCTCCTGGCTTGCGGGTCATCACTACCGTCCGTCTTCCCGAGGCGTCTTCCTCAGTGACATGTTGGACGGCGGCTCTCCGCCTACAGTTGCGGGGGCAGCTTCGGCATGGGCGTTTGACACGCCGGCACCGTATTCCCTCTTAGCCCCGGATCGACGACCCGGGGAACCTCGATGCGCGTCACTATGGGGGAACCCGTTTGAACCGTCAATCTATATAAACAAATCTTTATGTGATTATACGTATAGCCGTTCCTGTCTGACGCGATGGCCGAGGCCGCACGACTGCGCTTTCATAGTGAATCACGGAACATGAACCAGTTGACCGCTGCCGCCAGATATAGACGCTGGAACACATGCATCGGGATCCGTCGGACCGGCGTGAC
The DNA here is from genome assembly GCA_030028905.1 of Ferirhizobium litorale. Taxonomy (GTDB): domain Bacteria; phylum Pseudomonadota; class Alphaproteobacteria; order Rhizobiales; family Rhizobiaceae; genus Ferirhizobium; species Ferirhizobium litorale. The sequence goes on from JALDYZ010000014.1 coordinate 100,946, forward strand.
CGGAAATGGCAGGGCCCCGGCGTTGCCACCGACATACTCGGCGATCGCCTGCCCCATCGCCGTGCCCATGGCGATGCCGCGGCCGTTGTAGCCAAGCACCACCAGCAGACCTTCCTCCGGCTCGTGGATGTGCGGAACGCCATCCTGCGTCAGGGCCACACGTCCGGCCCAGTGACATTCGATCGGCACGCCGGCCAATTGTGGAAACAGTTCCCGCAATGCCCCCTGAAGATGGGAGAAATCGCGCGCTCTTGTCGGCTCGCCGAAATGGCCCCTTCCCCCGATGACAAGCCGGTTCTCCGGATCCTTTCGAAAATAGCGGACGATCCTGCGGGTGTCCGAAGCGGTCCGGCCGCCCCGCAGGATCGTGGAGGCAAGCGAAGGATCCAGCGGTGCTGTCGCCAGTTGAAAGCTGTTGGCGGCAATGATGGTCTGGCGCAACCCGGGCAGGAGCCTACCAGTGTAACCGTTGGTCGCTACGATGACCCGCCGAGCCCTGACCTCGCCGTGCGCGGTTGTAGCAACCCAGGCGCTTGCCCTCTTGCGCAACGAGCGAACTGCGGCGCCTTCGAATACCCGCGCTCCCTTCTCGATTGCGATGCGCGCTAGTTCGCGAACGTAGCTCAAGGGCTGGAGCGATCCGCCCCGCGGATCGAGCAACGCGCCGAGATAGCGCGATGTCCCGATTTCGCGTTCCGTCTCGCCCTGATCGAGCATCCTGACGCGCACGCCCCGAGTGGCCCAGCCCTCCGCTCGGCGCTCCAGCATCCGCAGAGCGGCTTCTGAATGGGCGGGCGTCAGGGAGCCCGGTCGAATTGGGGCGCACTCCATCGAGTAGCGCGACACGAGTTCGAACACCCTGTCGGGTGCCGAATGCACGAAACGCAGCGCCCGCTCCCCAGCCTCCACACCATATCGGCCCGCGACCTCGTGCGGATCGAGCTTGAAACCGGGATTGACCTGACCGCCATTGCGGCCCGAGGCGCCATAGCCGATCTCGCGGGCTTCAAGCACCGCAACCTTCAGACCGTTTTCGGCAAGATGGAGTGCCGACGACAGGCCGGTATAGCCGCCGCCCACGATGGCGACATCGACCTCCAGGCTGCCCTCCATCCGCTGCGTGATCGGTGCCTGGCAAGCCGTGTCCAGCCACAACGAATGGATCGCGCCCGCGGGCGCGGTATCTGCGGCAAGCCCGCTGCAAGTAGCGATCTCGGAACGGTCGTGCCCGGCCGTCATGCCGCTTGCCCCTCGATGCCGAGGAGCTTCGGTACGCCGGTCAGATCCGGCAGTTCGACATAGGGCAACCAGTCCGGATTTCCGGCCTGCCCCAGCCTGTTGATCCACACGCCGCGGAAACCGAGTTCATGGCAGGCCTGCATGTCGAGGATCATGCTCATCGCCACATGGACTGTCTCATCCTTGGTGACGCCCATGGCCTTGTGGGCATATTCGAAGATCTGCCGCGACGGCTTGTAGGCCTGAGCACGCTCGGCGGTGATCACGTAGTCGGTGGGCACACCGAGGCGCTCGACGTTGTGGACGATCAGGTCTTCGTCGGAGTTGGTGAAGATCGCCAGCTTGTAGCGGCTGCGCAACTTGCGCAGCACGCCCGGCACCTCTGGATGTGGTCCCATCGTCTTGATGGATTCAGCCACGCGCTCGAAATCACCGCCGCTGTAGCCTATACCATACTGGTCGAGCGCATTCTTCAGCGACAGCCGGAAAACCTCCTTGTAGAGACGATGAGGACGATCCCTCTCGAACTGGCGCGAAAAGCAGGAGAATGTGTCGAGCAAAGTCGCAGAATCGACACGGATCCCGCCCGGCGTTCGCGTCTGAAGCTCGTCGAACTCCGCAAGCAGCACCTCCCGCCATTGCACCAGCGTTCCATAGCAATCAAACGAGATGATGCTTGGTACCGGATCCAGGTCAAACACCTTTTGCCTCCATCATGAGTGGATCATCGCCTGTTGTCATGCACTGATCAGCCCCAGTTCACCGCGGCCAGGTATGGCGGCACTTTGTCCAGGCTCGGGAAAACCGCATTCGGCACATAGTCGGGCAGCGGTTTGCGGCCGGTTCCGCGGTCGATCCAGATGCAGCGCAGCCCCAGGTCGCGGGCCGCGACAAGATCCAGATGCGGGCTGGCGCAGATATGCAGCACGTCGGCGCGCTCTACATCCAGCGCCTGATGCGCAAAGTCGAAGATCTGCCGCGTCGGCTTGTAGGCCCCGGCCTGCTGGGCGGTGATGACCCGGTCGACATGGCCGCCGAGCTGCGCAACATTGCCGGCGATGATGTCGTCGTCGGTGTTGGAGATGATGCACAGCCGGTACCCGAGTGCCTTCATGGCACCAAGCGCCTCGACAACTTCCGGGAAGGGCGGCATTCGGGAAATGCCGCCGGTCAATATCTCGATATCAGCAGCTTCATAGGACAGCCCGAGTTCTTCCATCGCCAGCCTGAGCCCTTCGCCGGCCACCGTCCGGAAGTTCTTGTGCGGCCGCTCGGCCTCGAGCCGGTGCTCGTACTTGTCGTAGACCTTGATCAGTGTTTGCGCGTCGACGCCGACATTGTCGTTTCGCCGCAGGATCTCATCGACTGCGGCCAGAAGCCCTTCGTCCCACTGGATGAGAGTGCCGTAGCAGTCGAAGGTCAGCCATTTCGGCTTCGATCCGGTCAGCATGAGTTTTCCTTTCACATTGGTTGCCGCTTGAACCGGGGCGACGCACGCCGCCCCTTTGCTGTTTCAAAAACGTGGCATTACGGCGCCTTCCGAGGCGGGCGCGACATGCTCCGAATAGAACTTCAGGTATCCTCGCTTGACGCGCGGTTCGGGCGCTACGTAAGCCTGCCAGCGATTTTTCAGTTCCGCTTCGGCAACATGCAGGTCGAGCTTTCGTTCGGCAAGATCGATATGGATCTCGTCGCCGTCGCGGACGATCGCAATGACGCCTCCGCGTGCTGCCTCCGGAGTGACATAGCCGATGGCTGGCCCGTGGGTTGCCCCCGAGAAACGCCCATCCGTGACCAATGCGCAGGTCTCGCCGAGACCCGCACCCATCAGGGCGGATGTGGCTCCCAGCATCTCACGCATACCCGGACCGCCCTTGGTGCCTTCATTGCGGATGATGATACAGGTTCCGGCCTGGACCTCGCCTGCGCGCAATGCATCGATCGCGCTTTCCTCATCCTCGAACACGCGCGCCCTCAGCGTGGTGTTCCACATCGCCTTCGCGACGCCCGATGCCTTGACCACCGCGCCGCCCGGAGCAAGCGTCCCCTTCAGGATGAACAGCGAGCCTTCGGCCTCGACCGGATTGTCGCGCGTGTGAATGATCTCGGGGTTTTCGATCAGCGCCTCATCGACGATTTCGCCGGCGCTCTTGCCGCTGGCGGTCGCAACGTCTCGCTCGATGAGGTCGCCCAGCGCCTTCAGCACGGCCGGGACCCCGCCTGCCTCGTTGAGTTCGGTGATGCCCCAGGGGCCGGACGGGGCGAGCTTGACCAGGGTCGGCGTCGTGCGCGACAGGGAATCCCAGGTTTCGAAGGAGACATCGACGCCTGCTTCCTTTGCCATCGCCATGAAGTGCAGGACCATGTTGGTCGAGCCGCCCACCGCCATGCCGACGCGCATGGCGTTTTCGAATGCGCGCTTGGTCAGAATGGCGGAGGGACGAATGTCTTCCCGCACCAGATCCATGATCCGCATGCCTGTGTATTTGGCTGCCCGCAGCTGGTAGTTGGACCCCGCCGGCAACGTCCCCGAATGCGGCAGCGTCAGGCCGAGCGCTTCGGTGTAGATTCCGGCGGTATTGCCGGAGGTGGCGGTATCGCAGGCACCGGAGAACGGGAAATGATTGTCTTCGAGTCCCTTCAGGTCTTCGCGCGAAAGCTCGCCGCGCAGATGCTCGCCGACCCCGTCATACACCGTTTCAAGAAACACCTTGCGGCCGCGATAGCGACCGACGGGGGTGGGGCCGCCGTAGATCATGATGGCCGGAAGGTCGAGACGTGCGGCCGCCATGACCATGCCCGGCATGACCTTGTCGCCCGAGCCGATCAGTACCATGCCGTCGAAACGATGGCCCTCGACCATCAACTCGATCATGTCGGCGACCACATCCCGGCTTGGGAGCACGTAGCGCATCCCGACCGAGGCAAAGGTCTCCGAATCCGTGACATGAAAGGTATTGAACTCGCACGGCGTGCCGCCAGCCATCCGCACACCCGCCTTCACAGCATCCGCTACCTGGCGGAGATGGAAGTTCTCCGGTGAGAAGTCCTGGTAGGTGTTGACGACGGCGATCATGGGGCGCTCGAACTCCTCGTCGATCAGGCCTGCACCCTTCGCCCAGGCCCGCTGGAGCGAGCGCTCGATCCCTGTGAACTGCTTCTGGCTACGACGCTGCTTGGTGTTCGGTGTCATGTTCCTGTCCTCAGATGGTAGCGCCCGGTTGGCGTGACCCATGCAATGTGCCACGAAGCGCGTTCGTCGTCAATCTATTGTCTGACAATCGACATTAATGTCGAGATAGTGGGCCGCTCCGCGGTCGTTTCGGCGACTGCGGTGGAATCGGGAACAAACACCGGTGGACTTTCGCGTCGCCGACTGTTCTGATGCCAGTGACGGAAAGGGAGACCATCGATGGCGGACTTCAAGGCCGAGGACGAGGCGCTCGCAAGTCTTGTTCTGATCGAGGAACTGTTTCACATGATGGCAAAGTCGGGTGTATTGCCAGAGGCCAAGCTGGCGGATGTGGTCCGTGGCGCGGTCGCAAGGCTGGATACCACTGACCATTTCGGTGCGGGTGCGGCCGTCCGGCACTATTTCGTACCGTGGCTGTCAGACTAGGTCGCAGAATCCTTAAAGCACCGCTCAATAGTGGGGAGTCGGGCCGCCTTTAGGGGCACATTCGTCGGGATTGCCATGTCAGGAGCCGCGCTCCAACCTCCGCAAATGCTGCTCCAGTTTTGCGCCTTCCTGCTCGTTGTGTTCCATTGCCGCGCTGACCGATCGAGCGACATCGCCAGCCTGAAGCGCCTCGATGATGGGGCGATGCTGCTCGATGATGATTTCCGGCTCGGCGACCAGCGAGTCGCTCGAAGCGATGTAGAGCCGGATCTGCTGTTCGACGCGGCTATACTGCTCCGCAAGCCTACGATGGCCGGAGAGATCGATGATCGCCCTGTGGAGCGCAAAGTCGGCATCGGCGATCTTCTTGCGATTGCCCGAGAGACAAGCCTCCTTCAGCGCATCGAAAACGGCATCGAGCTTCGACTTCAGTGCCGCGGACTGGTTTGTATCGGCCATTTTCGCGGCAACCAGCTTCGAGCCCAGCGCCTCGAGGCTGGACCGCAACGTATAGAGTTCCCAGGAATCGTGCGCGCTGAGCGATATCACCGCCCAACCGGTATAGGGGATCTGGTCGATCAACCCCTCCTGGACCAGCTGGTGAAACGCCGTGCGTATCGTGGCGCGTGACACGCCCATTTGCTCCGCCATCCGGATTTCGGTCAGCCTCGTCCCGGGTGGGATCTCGCCCGACGCTATGCCGTCCCTCAGCGCGTCGGCGGTCTGCGTTTCCGCACTGAGCTTCTGCACTTTCTTGATCTTGAAGGTATCGCTCTTTGCCATCCCTCAGCAGATAGCAAATTAATTGGCTATTGTCGACAATCGTAAAGGTTCGCTTTCAGCGCTGATTTGGCCGATCGGCACCTGCGCCTGGTCAGTCACCACAGGGAAAACCGGAACGGCCGTACAGCCGTCCCGGTCATCCGATCTATGCCGCGAGAAGTTCGTCGGCTGGTCCGAAGAATTCGTAGTGTATCCGGTCCGGTCCAACGCCTGCACGTGTCAGGCCGCCAACCAGCGCGCTGAGGAAGGGTTTGGGACCGCAGAGGTAGAAATCGGCGGACTCCAAAGGCGTATTTTGCGTCAGCCAGTCGACCGAAATCAGGCCATCGTGGTCGTGCGAATACCCTGCGGCATCGGTTTCGGCCGGTTCGCTGTAGAAGGTCCGTACGGCGATGCGGCCGTGGCCATTCGCCAGCGACCGGACGTGGCGGTCCATCGCATGGGTATTGCTGTTGAGCGCCCCATGCACGAAATGCGCCTCCAGTTCGGGATACTCCGCGGCAATCGCTTCGATCATGCTCACCATCGGCGTGAGCCCGACGCCGCCCGACAACAGCACGACCGGGCGATTGGGTTCATCAGGGAGATAGAAGTCGCCCGCCGGCGGCGTGACCTGCAGAACGGTGCCCGCTTCCGTATGATCGTGAAGATAGATGGAACCGCCCTGTCCGTTGGCTTCACGCTTGACCGAGATCCTATAGTATTCGTCGTTGGGGCCGCAGGAGATCGAGTAGTTGCGCTTCACCAGTGTGCCGTCCGGAAGTTCGAGGCGGAAGGTGAGGTATTGTCCTGGTTTGTGCCTGACGACCGCGCCGCCATCGGTTGGGCGCAGGACGAAGGACGTCACCACCTCGCTTTCCTTGATCTTTTCGGCGATGGTGAAGGAACGCCAGCCATTCCACCCGCCGGTCCTGGCTTCCAGATCGATACGGATGTCGACTTCGCGGCCGATCAGGATGTCGGCCAGGAACCAGTAGGCCTCCCCCCAGGCAGCCAATAACTCCGGAGTTGCGGCCGGCCCGAGTACGTCGGCGATCGCGGCAAGCAATGCCTTGGCAACATAGGGGTAGTGCTCGGGCAGGATGTGATAGCCGATATGCTTGTGGGCGATGCGCTCGACCACCGGCCCCAGCGCGCCGAGGTTGTCGATGTTCTGGGCATAGGCGAGAATGGCCCCGGCCAGCGCCTTGACCTGAGAGCCGCTTTCGCCCTGGTTGGCGTGGTTGAACAATTCACGGATATGGTCGTCCTGGAAGAGTATCGAGTACATGCGTTTCGTGATGTCCGTTCCATTGGCGGCGAGCGCTGGAACGCTTTGCTTCACAAGCTCGATGGTGCTTGGGGAAAGAGGTTTGGGCATCGCATTGTCCTTTCGTTCAAGAATGTAGATTTGCCGGCTTCCGGTCGTAGAACTCGATCTTGAGTGCGACGGGACCGATAAGTTCGAGGTAGTGGGGGGTTTCCGGCGCGATCACGCCGGGATTTTCCGGGTTGAGAACGACGGCGAGCGCTTTGTCCTGCTCCAGGTATCGGACGGCGCCGAGCCTGATGCGGATCACCCCCCAGGTTCCCGCCTTGAGGCTATGGGTGCTGAGCAAGGGCGCCGGGATCGTGCTGTCACTGAATTCGGCAGTCATCTTGTAGGGACGCGCAACGGCATCCTCTTTGACGGAAGATGTACCTGTCGGTCGGCTGCCCAGAACAGCAGCCGATAGCCGCGCGGCGATGCGCGCCGCCTTGGCCTGCATTGCCGCTGCAACAGGCAGCGGCAAGAGTTCGTCGGTGGTCATGCGCCATAACTCGAGCCACCGGGCGAACATTTCCGGGCGGATCAGATGCGCGTGGATCGAATGCATCGAAACGGGATTGCCCTTGTAGCGACCACTTATCAGCAAGACCGACGACCAGAACTCGCCAAGGCGCTGAAGGTGTTCGTCCCAGTCCGCGACCACAGCGAAGACCGGCCCCAGTAGATCATCGGCCCGAACGCGCTCATAGAATTTGTCCAGGACCTCGGCGATCTGTTTTTCATCAAGCATGTCCATTCGTCGTCTCCTTAAACATGCATCTGTAATGCATCTATTACATCTGCAGAAAACATGCTACCCATATGCATCTTTTTCGAACGGTCTTTTTGACGCAGGGTGAACGATGAGGCTGACGCGCTACACCGACTACGCCATTCGGGTGCTGGTTTTCCTTGGCGCGCGCGAAGGCGAGCTATGCTCGATCCGCGAGGTCGCCGAGACCTTTTCGATTTCGCAGAACCACCTGATGAAAGTGGTTCAGGATCTCGCCAACGCAGGCTTCATAGAGACCGTGCGCGGCAGGGGCGGTGGGATCCGGCTTCACAAGCCCGCCGACAGCATCAACCTCGGAAAGTTGCTGCGGCACACCGAGGGCCTGACGGAACTGCTCGAATGTTCGCAGTGTCTGGTTTCGCGCGCTTGCGGGATGCCGCCAATTCTCTCGGAGGCGACGAGCGCCTTCGTGGCGGTGTTCGACAAGTACAGCGTGGCGGACCTCGTGCGCCGCAAGGCGGATTTGCGGGCACTTCTGCAGTCGGCCGCATGACCCGCGTTCGAACACGGAAGGACCGGATGTCACAATGCGGGTAGCCATGCATACCTTTGGCACGCGAGGTGATGTTCAACCCTACGTGGCTTTGGCACAAGAGCTTTCCAGGCACGGGCACAGCGTGCAGCTTGCGGCTCCGATCCAGTTTGAAAGCCTGGTTCGCGAGCGTGGTATTTGCTTCTCGCCGCTGCCCGGAGAGATACTCGCACTGCTCGATACACCGGAAGGAAAGGCCGCGATCGCTGGGGGACACGGGTTCAGCGCCGGTCTCGCCCTTCTGAGACATGTCCGGCCACTCATGTGGCACTTGCTCGACGAGGAATGGCGAGCCGCGCAATCCTTCCTGCCAGACGCGATCGTCCACCACCCGAAGTCGATTGCCGCCCCGCACATGGCTGAGGCCCTCGGTTGCCCATGTATCCTGGCATCACCCTTGCCTGGCTTCACGCCAACCTCGGACTTTCCCAGTCCCATGCTGCCGTTCAGGGACCTAGGCCCCCTCAACCGTTTCAGCCATGTCGCAGCCATCCGGGGCGCCGATTTTCTGTTCGGCAAGATGATCGGGCTATGGCGCAAGGAGAGTCTCGGCCTGGCACGCAGCCGGACCCGGGCGGGTGCCACTCGCACAGGCACGATCTACGCCTATAGTCCAAAGGTTGTGCCAGTTCCTTCGGACTGGGGCGACGACGTGCTGGTCAGTGGCTACTGGTTTCTCGACGACGAGGGCTGGCAGCTTTCGGACGCGCTGAAAACTTTCCTCGGCGACGGCGAACCGCCCGTCTATGTCGGCTTCGGCAGCATGCCTGGCATCGATCGGGATCGAATGACTGCCACTGTGATCGAAGCGCTCGCACGCACCGGAAAGCGCGGCTTGTTGGCGAGCGGCGGCGGCGCACTCAGTTCCGTCGGCTCGTTCCCACACGTCCACTTCGTTCGCGACGTCCCGCATGGCAGGCTGCTCCCGGAAGTGCATTCGATGATCCATCATGGTGGCGCCGGAACCACGGCCGCAGGCCTGCGCGCCGGCAAACCGATGACCGTATGCCCGTTCTTCGGCGATCAGCCCTTCTGGGGACGCCGCGTCGCGGATCTCGGTGTAGGACCGCGGCCACTGGATCGACGAAACCTTTCGGTGGAGGGTCTGTCGGCAGTGATCGTGGCGATGGATGATCCACATATGCGCAGGCGAGCCGCCGCTCTTGGCACCGGGATCAGAGAAGAAGACGGCATTGGGGCCGCCACAAGATTTATCGAGAACATTGCCGGCGGATCTCCGAAAAGATCCTGATTTTTGAAGGCCTCAGGTCTGGCGATCGTCACCTCGCACAATCACAGCTGCCGGCCTTGCATCCACTTTCCCGGAATACTCTGGCCGGATTTGCAAACAAAATCTGACGGATGCTTGTCTTTGACGGAAAATTACTGAATTATACATTGGCAGAACAAGGGCATTGGGAGTGCCCGTCTGGTTGGGAGGAAGCAATGAAAGCACAGGAAGACGGAACTGTTTCACGCCGTTCGTTTCTTGCGAAAGGCGTTATGGCTGGCGGCGCGGTAGCGGCCGGCAGCCTGGCGGCACCTGCCGTACTGGCGCAGGCCCCCGTGGTCATGAAGATGCAGACCTCATGGCCTGCGTCGGACATCTGGATGGACTTTGCCCGCGAATACACCACCCGCGTGGAGGCGATGTCGGGCGGCCGACTCAAAATCGACCTACTGCCGGCTGGCGCCGTAGTTGGCGCATTTCAGGTGCTCGACGCCTGCAACGACGGTGTTCTGGACGCTGCGCATTCGGTGCCGGTCTACTGGTACGGGAAGTCCAAGGCGGCGTCGCTCTTCGGCACCGGCCCCGTCTTTGGCGGATCGGCGACGACGATGCTGGCCTGGTTCAATGCAGGCGGCGGCGCGGAGTACTATCGCGAACTCACGCAGGATATCCTCGGCCTCAACGTGGTCGGTTTCCTCGGCTTCCCGATGTTCGCTCAGCCGTTCGGCTGGTTCAAGAACGAAGTGAACACGGTTGCCGACATTCAGGGCTTCAAGTACCGAACCGTCGGATTGGCGGCAGACCTGATGCAGGCCATGGGCATGTCCGTGGCGCAACTGCCGGGCGGTGAAATCGTGCCGGCGATGGAACGGGGCGTCATCGACGCCTTCGAGTTCAACAACCCCTCCTCCGACATGCGCTTCGGAGCCCAGGATGTCGCCAAGAACTACTACCTTTCGTCGTATCACCAGGCATCGGAAAGCTTCGAGTTCCTTTTCAACAAGGACTTCTACGACGATCTTGATCCAGACCTGCAGGCGATCCTGAAATACGGTGTCGAAGCGGCATCGACGGCAAACACTGCATCGGCCATGGACAACTATTCGGCGGACCTCTTGAAGCTGCAGGATGGTGGCGTCACCATACGTCGCACTTCTGGCGAAATTCTCGATGCGCAGATCAAGGCATGGGACGGGCTTATCGCCGAACTGGAAAAGGATGCCTTCATGAAGAAGGTCCTCGACAGCCAGCGGGCATGGGTGGAGCGTGTCACTTACTATGAGTTGATGAACTCGCCGGACTATGCGCTCGCCTATCAGCACTATTTCCCGGGCAAGCTTTCGCTCTGATCGAGGCAAGCTGGGTCATTGAGATCCCGGCGGGTGTACCGTCCGCCGGGTTGCTTTTCGCCAACAGAGAAGTGCGCTTCCATGGTTTCCTTTATCCGCTTCGCAGACGCCATGTCAGCGTGGTTCGGCAAGGCCTTCGCGTGGCTCATCGTGCTGATGACCTTCGGCACGGGCTACGAGGTCTTTGTCCGCTACGTGCTGAACAGCCCTACCCCCTGGGCGCTCGATGTTTCCTTCATCATGTACGGTACGCTCTTCATGATGGGCGGGGCCTACACGCTCTCGCGGGGCGGACATGTGAGAGGCGATTTCCTCTACAGGCTATGGAAACCGCGAACACAGGCGAAGGTTGACTTCATTCTCTATCTCTTCTTTTTCTTTCCTGGCGTTACCGCCCTCATTCTTTCCGGCTGGAAGTATGCCTCGCGCTCCTGGCAATACGGCGAGGTCAGCGTCAACAGCCCGGCGGGAATCCCGATATTCCAGTTCAAGACGGTGATCGTCGCCGCGGGGCTGCTCCTGTTCGTTCAGGGCATCGCCCAGCTGTTCCGCTGTGTCCTGTGCATGCGCGACGGATACTGGCTGGCCGCCGAAGAGGATGTCGAGGAGACAGAGAAACTGCTCGTGAAGGAGCACCAACACGAGCAGGAGCCTCGCCCATGACCGATCCCCAGGTCGCCTTGTTCATGCTGGGCATTTTCATCCTGATCGTTTTTCTCGGCTTTCCTATCGCATTCAACCTCATGGCGCTCGGCATCGGCTTTGGCTACTTCGCCTATTACGATCCAAACCGCATGTGGCGCGCCTACAACCGTCTCGACGAAACGGCGGGATGGTGGGAGAGCGCCAGATTGTGGGTGGAGGGCCTTTTCAACAACCGCATCTTCGACCTCTTCGTCAACCAGACCTACACGGTGATGTCGAACGAGGTACTGACCGCGGTGCCGCTGTTTCTTTTCATGGGCTACATCGTCGAGCGCGCCAACATCGTCGATCGCCTCTTCACCACACTCAATGTCGCCTCCAAGAACGTGCCGGGCTCGATGGGCGTCGCTGCCCTGATAACCTGTGCGCTATTTGCAACCGCAACCGGGATCGTCGGGGCTGTGGTCACACTGATGGGCCTTCTGGCGCTTCCGGCCATGCTGAAGGCGCGCTACGACCAGTCCTTCGCGGCTGGGATCATCTGCGCCGGCGGCACGCTTGGCATCCTGATCCCGCCGTCGATCATGCTGATTGTCTATGCCGCAAGTTCCGGCGTCTCGATCGTCAAGCTCTATGCCGGCGCCCTGCTGCCCGGTCTGACGCTGGTCGGCCTCTACCTCGTCTATGTGGTCGGCCGCTCCATTCTCCAGCCTTCGGTGGCACCGCGTCCGACAGCAGCGGAGGTGCCCGATTTGCCGCTCGTCAAGATCTTGACGATGCTGGTCGTATCCTTCTTTCCGCTGGCCTTCCTCATTCTGGCCGTGCTCGGGTCCATCCTCTTCGGACTTGCCACGCCGACGGAAGCCGCATCGATCGGCGCGTTGGGGGGGATGTTGCTTGCCGTCGCATATCGGGCGATGACCTGGCAGCGGCTCAGGGAAAGCGTTTACCTGACGGTCAGGACGACGGCCATGGTGTGCTGGCTCTTCGTCGGTTCCTATACGTTCTCGTCGGTGTTTTCCTACCTTGGTGGCGAGCAGGTCATATCGGAGTTCGTCCAGAGCCTCAATCTGACACCCTTCCAGTTCCTCCTTCTCGCCCAGCTCATCATCTTCCTGCTGGGCTGGCCGCTGGAATGGTCGGAGATCATCATCATCTTCGTGCCGATCTTCCTGCCGCTGCTGGGATTGTTCGACATCGATCCCCTGTTCTTCGGCATTCTGGTGGCGCTCAATCTGCAGACCTCGTTCCTCACGCCGCCGATGGCAATGTCGGCCTACTACCTCAAGGGGATAGCGCCACCAGATGTGCGCCTGACACAGATCTTCGCAGGCGTCCTGCCCTACGTCGGAATGGTGTTCATCGCCATGGCACTGATGTACGCGTATCCGCAAATCGTCTTCTACCTGCCGGAGCAGCTCTATGGCCGCTGATCCGTCGATCACAGCAATGGAAGCGGTGATCCTCCGCCAGCGCATCGCGACCGGATCCCTGACTGCTTTGGAGGTAGCGGAGGCGTTCCTCGCGAATGTCGCTGAGCGTGAACCACAGGTCGGCGCATGGGCTTTTCTGGACGCTGAATATGTGCTCAATCAGGCTCGATCCCTCGACGCCTATCGTGGGACCGGGCGCCCTCTCGGCCCCCTGCATGGCATCCCCGTCGGATTGAAGGACATCATCGACACTTCAGGAATGCCAACGGAGAACGGCACTGTTGTCGACAAGGCCCGCATGCCAGCCAAGGATGCCGCGGTGGTTCGCCGGCTGAAGGCGGCCGGTGCCGTCATCATGGGCAAGACGAAGACCACGGAACTCGCCTATCTCGAGCCCGCCGTCACGCGCAACCCGCATCATCCGGATCATACGGCAGGTGGATCCTCGGTCGGTTCAGCGGCGGCGGTTGCCGCCGGCATGGTGCCGCTGGCGATCGGCACGCAGACAGGCGGATCGGTGGTGCGCCCTGCCTCCTATTGCGGCGTTGTGGGCTACAAGCCGAGCTTCGGCATGATCTCGCGGGCGGGCATCCTGGCGCAGTCACCTTCCCTGGATACGGTTGGCGTTTTTGCCCGCAGCATGGCGGACGCCGCACTCCTTGCGGATGTACTCTGCGGTGATGATCCCGAAGACCGTTCCACTGTGCGGGCACCTCCACCGCAGTTGCTGGAAAGGGCGCAATCAGATGCTCCGGTCGCCCCGGCGTTTGCCTTCGTGCGCACGCCGTTCTGGCAAAGCGCCGAGCCCGGGATGCAAGCCGGCATGGAGGAGGTCGCCGCGCTACTGGGAGAGCATTGCTTCGAAGCGGAGTTGCCGCCCGCATTTGGCGAGGCGCTCGCCATCCGCGAGACGATCAATCTCGCCGAGATGTCGAAATGCTACCATCGCTACACGCTCCACGGCGAGTCCAGTTTGTCCGAGACAATACGGCGCGCCCTGAAGCGCGGAAGCGAGATCCCAGCACGGGACTACATTGCCGCGCTCGATTGGCCGGATGTGCTCAATGCCGGGCTCTGGGCGATTTTCGGGCGGTGCGACGCCATCCTGACGCCTGCCGCACCCGGCCCTGCGCCCGCGGATCGCGGCACGACGGGGCCGTCCACCTTCAACGGGATGTGGACGCTATGCGGACTGCCGACGATAACCTTGCCTATTCTATCGGACGAGAGTGGCATGCCCATGGGAGTACAGCTCGTCGGTCGTCGCGGTGATGACGGTCGGCTGCTTCGAACAGCCAACTGGCTTCTCCGTTTCCTCGGCGTGCCACGAAGGGAGAAATGAGATGCGAAACATGACGCTTGCCGCCTTTGCCTTCGCAGTACTCGTCGCCTTTCTCGGCATACTCTTGTGGAAGGTCTTCCGCATAGACCTGACCATCATCGTCGCGCTGGCGGCTGGCATGGCCTTCTACGATTTCTTTCTCTACCGGCGAGGCCGCTGAACGACTACGGCTCATGCGAACTGGCGGCAGCGCGGCAGAACTCAGCGTTCCGTGAACGCCCTGGACATGCTGTCCGTAATCGGCTTCACGAGATAACTGAAGAAAGTCCTTTTTTCGGTTTGAATCATGATTTCGGCCGGCATGCCTGGTGTCGGCGTGAATCCCTTGACCTTTGCGAGTTCGCTGGCCGGGATGTTTATGCGCGCCAGGTAGACATCATGGGTCGGAGAACCGGGCTTGCTGTCCTCCAGCGCATCCGCGGAGACATAGAACAATTCGCCGTGCAGAACCGGAGTGGTTCGCTGGTTGAGTGCGACCAGACGGATCGATGCGGTTTGCCCTACATGCACGACATCGATGTTGTTGCGCGGTATTTGCGCCTCGATGATCAACGGCACGCCAGCGGGGAGTATTTCAAGGATGCCTTTGCCGCTTTCGATGACGCCGCCCGTGGTATGATAAAAAGTACGTATGACCGTCCCCGATACCGGTGCATTGATCGTCGCGCGACTAAGAACGTCCTCCGCCCCACGAAACTGCTCGCGGACGATATCGAGTTCGCCCTGGATGGCCTGCAGTCGATCGAGCGCATCTTCCCGATATGTCACTTCTGCGCTGCTGATTTCCTGCTGTCCCTTGACGATCTGCGCTTCCGTTTCTGCGACCTCCGCTTCGAGCCTGCCGATCTGGCCCTGAGCGTCGGCGATCGCCCGTTCGATTGCCCTTAATTCGTTCGCGCGAACAAGACCCTTCTTCAGCAGCTTCTTCTTGTTTTCATGCTCGTCCTTCAAGAGGACCAACTGTTCGGCTATCGCCTCCCGCTGCCGGGCATAGCCTTTGCTGCGGAACTCCAGGGCTTTTACATTCTGCTTCAACAGGGAGAGTTCACTCGACAGCTTGAGGTGCTGGGCTTTGAAATTGAGCCGCTGGTTCACGAGAATCGACTGGACGTCGGGGTCATCATGATACTTGTCCAGCGCATCGGAAACTTCCAGGGTTTCATCCCCTTCGAACTGGGAAACCAGACGAGCAGCGGTTATTTCCAGTCTGACGCGACGCAAGAACAGTTCGCGCTGCTTCGCCAGGGCGGCCGTTTCATCCAGCCGTACAAGTGGTTCACCTTCGACCACCTCGTCGCCTTCCTTGACCAGCAACTCCTTTATGATGCCGCCCTCATAGTGCTGCACGACCTTGTTGCGTCCGGTTGCAACGAAGCTTCCCTGAGCGATCACTGCCGCGGCAAGCGGTGCGGTGAAAGCCCATGCGCCGAAACCGCCAAAGGTCGCACACAGGAGAGCCATTCCGATCACCATGTGCTTGCGAATTGAACGTGGAACCTCGGAAAACCATTCTATGTCGTGAACTTTTGCAATATCGGACATGGTTGCTCACACTCTCCTACTGCAACTGATGGCCAAACGAGCCGTTCTCGATGCTGATGCCACGCGTTTCCAACGCCTTCACAACGTCCTGGCGCATGCCGAACAGCGCCACAGTGCCGTTAACAAGCAGTAGAATTTTATCGACATTGCTGAGGAGCGCGGGGCGCTGGGTGATCGTTATCATGGTGATCTTGTGCTCCTTCGCGTGCTGCAGGGCACGCAGCAGCGCGGCGTCGCCGGCATTGTCGAGGTTGGAATTGGGCTCGTCCAGCACGACCATGCGCGGGTCGCCGAAGAAGGCGCGCGCCAGCGCAATTCGCTGCTTCTGTCCACCGGAAAGCGGCGATCCGTCTGCCGCGACCATGGTCTCGTAGCCGTGCGGCAAGGTCGCGATCATCTCATGCACATCCGCCAGCATCGCCGCCTTGTAGATCTGCTCGTCGGTGGCGTCGTCGCGCATGCGAGCGATGTTCGCCTTGATCGTTCCGGGAAACAGTTGAACATCTTGCGGAAGGTAACCGATGTTCTCGCCGAATTGCCGTTGGTCCCAGTTCCGGAGATCCATCAGATCGAGCCTGACATTGCCCGACGTCGGCAGGATCGATCCGACCAGCATCTTGCCGAGCGTGGTCTT
The DNA here is from genome assembly GCA_030028905.1 of Ferirhizobium litorale. Taxonomy (GTDB): domain Bacteria; phylum Pseudomonadota; class Alphaproteobacteria; order Rhizobiales; family Rhizobiaceae; genus Ferirhizobium; species Ferirhizobium litorale. Next base: position 117,376 of record JALDYZ010000014.1, read on the forward strand.
TCCCGCACCGGAATTGCCGATGACGGCAAGTGAGTCGCCCGGTTGCAGTGCAAAAGAAATGCCATTCAGGATCACCCGCTTGGTTCCACCGGGAACATACAGCAGCCTCTCGACGTCAAGCCGACCCTCCGGCCTCGGCAGGTTCAGCCGCTCGAAATTGAGAGGGGAAGCCATCAGCAGCGCGGAGATGCGGCCGTAGGCGGCCTTGGACTGGCTGTACTGGTTCCACCCCTCGATCGCACCCTCGATCGGGGCGAGACCACGCCCGGCGATAATCGAGGCGGCGATCACCATGCCACCGGTTATTTCACCCTGGATGGCCAGGTGGGCACCCCAGCCGAGCATTGCCACCTGAGCCAAGAGACGCATGCCCTTCGATAGCGATGCGACGGCGATGTTCCGGTCCTGTGCGATTACCTGCGCTTTCAGGGAGGCGGCCGTATCCCTGCCCCAGATCTGCACCGCCTCCGGTATCATGGCCAGGGCGTTGATGACCTGCGAATTGCGCGACATCGACTCAAGGTGAAGGTTGGCCTTCACTTGCGCGGCATTGGCTTCGGCGAATGGCGTGGCCGTCATGTACTGGTTGATCAGGGTAAAGATCAAAAGCAGGATCGCCGTGAAGATAACGATCGATCCCAGATGCGGATGAATGAGGAATACCGCCAGGACGAAGAAGGGTGCAAGCGGTGCATCCAGGAACGAGAGCAGGGTTCGCGATACAAGAAATGAGCGGACCTGTTGGAGATCGTTAAGCGTCTGGTATTCCCGACCGTTTCCATTGAGAGATGCTCGCGCGGCGGCACTGAGGATAGGAGCGCCGAGTTGTGCAGCGACCTCAACGGCGGTGCGCATCAGGATGAAGCGACGAATGGCGTCAAATATGGACTGCAGGACGATCGCGCCAACGATCACTACCGTCAACATGATCAGCGTGTCCATCGACCGGCTGGTAAGCACGCGGTCGGATATCTGGAAAAGGTAAATCGGGATCGCCAGCACCAGCACGTTGCTGGCAATGGTGAAGAGCATCACGGCCGCCAGGTTGCGCCGTACCGCATTGAGACCGGCCTTGAGGCTGGCGGAGAAATCGATGGGGCCGAGGCGCTTGTGGAACGTATCGCCGCTTCCGCCGGACCCCTTACCACCGCCACCACTGGAAAAGGGTTTGTTCGAGGAGCGTTCCTCGGCCTTGATGGGACCGGTATCGCCCTCGATGATCTTCATTCCCTCTGCGGCTTTGGCGACAGTCGCATCGTCTGTCACCGGTTCCGATTCAGGCTCGTCCTCGAAGGGAGCTGCTTCTGGCTCATCGCCAGGCGGGCTTGGTTGTACGACCTTGAGGATCGGCTCTGCCGGTGCGATTTGTGGCTTTGTTGGAGGTCCCTGCATATCGCTGAGCTGCGACGCCGCAGCGAGGGGGTCATCAACGCTGGCGGCAACGTCCTGGCACTGTTGCACCGCCTGCTCGAACCTTTCGTAGGCCTGTTCGAGCGTCGGAGGCCTGTTCCGGAGCCTATACGCAACTCCCGGCTGCTCATGGCGCGGCAGATCCGCACCCACAACCCTTTTCCGGTTGTCTGACATTTACTCCCCCTCAATGACCGAGCATATGCTGCAATCCGTCATCCTGCGGCCCATCATGTGCCGAAGGAATGTAAACGCCGGGTTCGGCCTCTTGAGAGGCGGGTTCCAGCATCGAATTGTCGAGGAATAGCACCGCTTCGCTGACCAAAGCGTCAGAGTATTGTCCGCCGAAGTCGGGCTTGCTCGAAATCAATTCAGCCTGGATCAGCGTTTCCTGAGAGTACTTTTCTCCTCCGACGTAGGTCTTGCCGAAGGAATCCAGGTTGTAGATCGCTGCATTGTTGATAAGTGAATTGTCGCCGGTCACCAGCGACCAATCGGAGCCGTAGTATGGTTTGATAGCGTTCATGGCGAGAGCGATCTGATCGCTGTCACCGAGGATGTTCGTCTGCTTGACGTAGTTCAGGTTGATGAGATCGCCCTTGATGTACAGGACGCGCAAGCCGTCCAGTCCTGCGAACGCACTGTCGTTCAGAACGCCTTTCGAAAGGTCGTCTCCGCCCGCGCCAAGCTTCTTGGCGGTCTCGAGGTAGTATTCCGGCAGTGCTCCGAAACGGTCTGCACCGCCGATATTGTTGATGTGCGCCTGATTCCAGAGCAGATTGCCCGAGGAGGAAACCGAACCCGTGCCGTTGGTGGAAAAATCTGGCATGGCGCCCACGACGTCGTTGTCGAAGAGCACGTTTATCTGCTGGATCAGATTGGCGTCGTAGACGCAGCCACCGATGATCATGAGGTCGTAGGAGAAACCAAGCTCGAAAATCGACGTCTGGTTGACACCCGTATTGTCGCCGCTGACGACGTTCGTCGTCACCCCGGACGACGACAGGATTCCGACATCATTGTCGCTCTGGAAACAGAACTGCTGAAGCCAGTTCGTCATCACCAGATCGCCTTCGAGTTCGGTGATCGCCCAGTGCTTGGGGAAGCCGGCCAATGCCGCATCAACGGGGTCATCATCCGCCGACAAGTCGAGGCGCTCGAATGTCGCTATGTTGAAAATGTCGTTGACGGGACTTTCGTCCATCCAACTACCGATGCTTTCCGTCAGGGCATCTTCATCGCACAGCACGTTCGTCTGCACGATTGCATTCACTTCGCAATAATCCCCGACGACGGCCGTTACCTTGGCTGCGGTCCAGAAGCTCTTTACGATGGCCTCGTTGACCAGCGTGTTTTCGCCGGCGGTAAGCTTGACCGAGGCTTCGACAACAATCGATCCATCCTCACCGACCCAGGCATTGCCATGATGGTCCTCGTCGTCTCCTTCCTCGTCCTCGTCATCATCGAAGGCATGGTAGGTTTCGAGCTTCGGAGCTTCGTCGACCAGTTTCCCGTTGACATAGGTGCCTTCGATTGCCTCGGACCTATGGATAAAGACTTCCCACGGGCTGTCGGGATCGGCAACGAATGCGTCCAGTTGCGCGGCCGCGTCCTTGATCGTCTCGATCATTTCTGCTGTTGAGCCAGGCTGCTGGAGATTGCCGATCGGAGATAGCGAGTCGGCTGCCTCGGCGATGTCGAGCAGCGCGCCATTGTGTATGGCTTCGGGCGAGAACTTCAGGCCGTGTCCGCCGACGCTGAAATAGTCGTTGTCGGAGAGGAATATGACCTGGTTGCCAAGGGTGGCGACCGAACCCGGAGGCTCCAGATCGACCTCTGTCTCGATGGTCAACTTGGTCGAAAAACTATTCGGAATTACGGTATCAGGCCATGCGGGATGATACGAAAACGGATGCAGGTCCAGTGGTCGGTAGAAGACATAGCCGTGCGGCACGAGAAAAGCATCGCCAAACATAGGATCCGGCCCAGGAGGCCGATAGTTGACACCCGGATCGAAACCGACAAACTCGTAGGGAGCCGAAAATGGCGGTTTGGCCACGATGTCGGGATCTATGTCGGGCTTGAGAGGTCTGTAGGCCTCGCCTTCGTCATACTTTTCCCTGACGATCGCATTTTCGGCGTTGATTTGAAACAGGCCAATAAAGTGGGCGATCTCTTCCGTGATCCGGTCCATTGTCGTCATGACACGAAGCCCTTCTAACGACGCTTACTACTGAGAGCTGCTCTAGACGTATGGAGAGAACTGCGCAGGCGACCTGCGCAGTTCAGATTGGAATGGTTTCGTCCTCAACGAGCGAAACCACGGTATATGGTGTCAGAGGTCGTCGTCACCGACGGTTGTATTGGTGAGGTCGCCGCCGACCACGGTCATGTCGACCGCGTTCTGCTGCAGGTTGGCGCCCATGACGATTTCCTGGTTGAAGGCGCTGATGCTGATGGCAGCATCGGCCGAAGCCGAGCTGGTTCCAGTAACGAAGCCATCGTCACCGTTTTGCGAACCCCACATGCCACCATCGCCGCCGGCACCGCCGGCACCGGTCATGGCCACTCCACCTGCACCACCTGCACCACCGGCTCCACCGCCAGCCCAGCCGCCATAGCCGTTGCCGCCGAAGCCATCGGCCCAGGCGCCGCTGAGAGCGTGACCGCCGTCGCCTGCACCGCCCCAGGCATCGCCGCTTTCGGCGTATCCCGAGGTCGCATCACCACTGGTACCTGCACCACCTGTACCGGAACCACCGGCACCACCGGCACCACCATTGCCAGCACCCTGGCCTGCACCATAGCCAGCGCCAAGGCCTGCGCCCATAGCGCCACCACCGGCGCCGCCGTCACCGGCATCGGTAGCGTTTCCGCCGTTGCCGCCGCTACCGCCGGCTCCGCTGCCGCCGCCGGCGCCGCCCTCGCTATCGCCGCCGTTGCTCGAGTCCTTGATGTCTCCGCTGTCCGCAACGGCTAGGTTGGGGGCGAGGAACCCGAGAAGATTACCGGCTAGGGCACCGGCATCACCGGTCGTCGAAGATGCGCCTTCGCCGGCATCGCCCGAGTCGCCGCCATCGGCATCGCCAGAATCGCCGCCTTCGTCGCCATCGCCGGCCTTGTTGTCGCCGCCGTCGTCGCCGTCACCGGCAAATGCCAGACCGGCACCGAGACCGAGGCCGAGGCCCAGACCTACGCCGAGACCGTCACCGCCCCTGCCGCCTTCGCCGCCTTCGCCCTTGCCGCCCTCGGCTTCTGACTTGGCGTCGCCGCTGTCGGCGTCACCGCTATCAGCGTCACCGCCTTCGCCCTTACCGCCGGCTGCCAGGCTAGCGGCAATACCGCCTTTGCCGTCGCCGCCTTCGCCCTTGCCGCCCTCGGCATCGCCACCCTTGCCGCCGTCTCCGCCATCGGCGTCGGCATTGCCGCCACCTTCACCGCCGGTACCGCCGGCGTCGATGCCTTTGTCGGCATAGGCGTGACCGCCTTCGGCCTTGAGGTCGAGCGTCACTGTGCCGCCATTGGTGACGTTGGCATTCTCGAGCTTGTCGTTGTCCTGGAGATTGGCGACCTGGTTGAAGACGTTTCCGACGTCGTTGCCGCCGCCCGTCAGCGAGCCGTTCAGGATGTCATCGAACTTGATGTTGAACATCCCTTCGATGGAGTTCTCGCCGTGCATGTCGATGTCGGCGAAATCATCGTCGGACGGCTTGTAGCCATCGAGGTCCACTTCCACGTCGACCTTCACGTCAACATCGGTTTCGGACTTGTTGTAGTTTTTGTTTTCGTTTTCGCTTTTGTTGAAGTTGGCGTTCAGGTTGGCGTTACCGTTGCCATTCAGGTTCAGGTTACCGTTGCCGTTCAAGTTCAGGTTGCCATTACCATTGCCATTCCAGGATTCACTCTTTTGCTCCTGGTCCTGCTTCTGGTCCTGGTCTTGATCCTGCTTTTGATCTTGGTCTTGATCCTGCTTCTGGTCTTGTTCCTGATCCTGGCTCTGATCCTGGGTAGGATCATAGAATTTTGGGTCATAGTGGTTGTTGCCGTTGCGTTTCGACATAGCTGTGTCCTCTTTTGTTGAACCACCAGCTTGACCGCTATTCATCTTCTTAGAGGTCTTCGCTGTGGTAGTTGAACGTGAGTTACGACTGCCTGCGATTCACTTTTTATGGTTAACGGACACACGTATGCGACCGCTCACCGCTTCTTTTTGTGCTGTTCTGATCGTGTTTCTCCCTTCTGACTTTGGGTGGGATTGCGAGGTGGCTCAATATCCGGGTGACGCAAAACAGGGAGACCCGTTTTTTGCCTTGTCCTTCACAATCTCAAATGCTGGCCCCAAACCAGACTGCCACTTTGTTCCTCATTTGCACGGGTTTTAAGCTATTCATTTGAGCAAGGTATCCGATGCTCAATACGCCTTTTGGGCATAAACTCTATTTTGCAACCTGGCTTTTGGTAGAAGTCTATCCCTCAAATGTGCAGGTATGGCGCATAGGACCTGGCGATCCGTAGGGTTGCAGGACTGCGTTCGGATGTCTGTTCGACCATTTCCTAAGGCAGAGGGATGGTTTAGCAGTTTTTTGATGAGGTGGACGGGTTTGGGCACTAGGATCGCTTGCGGGATTGGACAGCGCGACGAGCAACCTCGCTTCACGATTTGCAGATCGTTCGGCGCTTCGGAAGGGTCAAACCATGTCAAGGTTTCGAGAGATTTTGTTACTGGTCGGACAATTGAACTACACGTGGACCAACACCGAAAGCCTGCTGATCCACATGATCGCCGGTCTGGCCAGGGTGGACAAGGAAACGGCCATCGTCATTTTCCTGACCCTGAACACGACGCGCGCGCGTCTCGATCTCGTCGAGCGGCTGGCGAAGATGCAGAAAACACCCGCCGACTGCCGCAGCGATGTACTCGACGTGACCAGACGCCTCTCGGAGGAGGCAAAACTCAGAAACAAGTACAACCACTGCATCTACTCGTTCGACCCTGACAGCGGGCAAGGCCTGACGCAGCTGATGCGCATCTTCGACAGCAAGGACGAAGTGAAGTACGGCAAGATCGAAGTACTCGACGATCAGGAAATCAACCGAATAAAGCAGAGCATCACATCCCTGATCGGCATTAATCACAGGTTCTGGGACATAACGGATCGCTACCAGTTCCCCAAATAGGCAAACCGCGCCCCCTGGACTGGAGCGCCGGCCTCACATCCGAGCGCCTAAACCTGGTCGCCCACCGTCATAGGCGATCGCAGACCGCAGTAGCAACTGCGCCGATAAGCCGATGTTGCGCACCTTCTACCGCGAACCGGGACGATTGGTCAGCACGTTTGATCAAGATCATGGCGGTTGTTCGCTTCGAGGCAGAGCGTGAGCGCGCGGAATGCATCGTTGACCACTGAGGATGCGCCGACAGGAGGAGGATCAAGACCATGACCACTCGCCGCCAGTTTATCGGATCACTGCCCGTCGTAGGTGCCGCCTTTGCTGTGGGAGGTGGGGTCATCTTCGATGAGGGAATGGCCCGCGCACAGGAGTCCCCAGGGCCACTGGCAGAGCACTTCCACCCCAAGGGAAAGGCACCGTCGAGCTTTACGCTCGAGGTGCTGGAACAGGCGCGCGGAACCCTGCCATTCGCGGATCGACGGGATTTCGAGGAACTGGATCGAGGATTCATCGCACCGATGCCAGATCTGAAGATCATGGCGGACGCAGGTCACGTCGCTTGGGACATGGAGCGCTTTCAGTTTCTGAACGAGGACCGGGATTTCGATAGCATCCACCCCTCGCTGTTGCGTCAGTCACGGCTCAACAACAACTATGGTCTCTACGAGGTGATCCCCGGCATCTATCAGGTTCGCGGAGCAGACCTTTCCGACCTCACCTTCGTTCGTGGCAAGACCGGCTGGATCGTCTTCGACCCGCTCGTGACCGCCGAACCGGTCCGTGCGGCGTGGGAGTTGTTTCAGAAACATGTCGGCGACGGCCTGCCCGTAACGGCCGTGATCTATTCGCATACCCACGGCGACCACTGGGGCGGCGTGCGGGGACTTGTAGATGAGGCGGACGTCCGGTCTGGCAAGGTTGCGCTGATCGCACCCATCGACTTCATGGACTTCACGATCTCGGAGAACGTTTACGCCGGAAATGCGATGAACCGGCGGTTGTTTTTCCAGTATGGCCTACTCCTGCCCGCCAGCCCACATGGATATGTCGGCCAAGGTCTCGGGCAGGGCATATCGGCAGGCGCGACGGGGCTGATCGCGCCCAACCGCTATGTTTCGGAGGCGATCGAGGAGTTCGAGGTGGACGGCGTCCGCATGATCTTCCAAAACACGCCGAACACCGAAGCGCCACGGGAGATGAACACCTACATCCCCGACATGAAGGCGCTGTGGATGGCCGAGAACGTCATCGCATCACTGCACAATATCTACACGCTTCGCGGCGCGCCGGTGCGCGACCCACTGCGCTGGTCGAAATACATCGGTGAATCACTCGTCCGCTTCGGGCTGGAAGCCGAAGTGATGTTTGCCTCGCACCACTGGCCGCGCTGGGGCAACGAGCGCATTCAGGAGGTTCTGCGGGGTCAGCGCGACCTGTATGCCCACATGAACAACCAGGTCCTGCACCTCGCCAATCAGGGCGTGACGATCAATCAGGTCCATAATGTCTACGAACTGCCCAAGGGCCTGCAGGAGAAGTGGTTCTGCCGGGGCTACCACGGATCGGCGCAGCACAACGCCCGAGGCGTGATCCAGCGCTACCTCGGGTTCTGGGACTGCAACCCGACAACGCTCATCCCCCTGTCACCGGAGGTGTCGGCGCCGCTCTACGTCGAGATGATGGGCGGGTCGGACAAGATCATCGCCCGGGGACGCGAACTGCACGACACAGGCCAATACCTGTTGGCGACCGAGATCGTGAACAAGCTGGTGCAGGCCGAGCCGGACAATGCAGCGGCGAAGGACCTCCTTGCCGACATCTTCGAGCAACTCGGCTATCAGCAGGAAAACCCCGGGTTGCGGAACAGCTTCCTGGCCGGTGCCTACGAGCTGCGGACCGGTATCCCCCAAGGCGCGACCGCAGATTCCAGCAGCCCCGACGTCATCCGGGCGATGTCCACCGAGCTTTTCCTCAATTTCCTCGGCATCCGCATGGACAGCCGCAAGGCGGAAGGGCTGCGCTTTACGATCAATCTCGTGACGCCGGACAATGGCGAGAAGTTCATCATCGAGATGGAGAACGCCACCCTGACAAACATTCAGGGCTTCCAGGCCGCCAAACCCGACCTGACGCTGACCATAAATCGTGCCGACCTTGAACAGACGATGATGGGAGCAAAGTCGCTGGATGCGCAGATCGCCGACGGCACGGCGAAAGTCGAGGGCGACGCAAGCGTTCTGGCGAAACTCGCCGCAACCATGGTCGACTTTGATCCACGGTTCGAGGTTCTTCCGGGAACCAAGGCGCTGACTGAATTGGCCAAGACAGAACCCTTCGAGGCTGTTCCCGGTCAACCGATCTCGGAATGAGAGCAAGTTATCGCGGGGCACTTGTCGCCGACCCGATGAAATACTGTGTTTTGGCCGAATGACGAGAAGGATGCGGCAAGAGTTTGCCGCATCCCGAACATGGAGCATCAGCTCTCAATGAAGGCCAGCAGGTCGGCGTTCAGGACGTCGGCATTGATGGTCAGCATGCCGTGCGAGAAGTTCGGATAGGTCTTCAGCGAACCGTTCTTCAGGAGCTTCACCGATTTCAGCGCCGAGTCCGCAATCGGCACGATCTGATCGTCCTCGCCATGCAGGACAAGCGTTGGAACGCTGATCGCCTTCAGGTCCTCGGTCTGGTCCGTTTCGGAGAAGGCCTTGATGCCATCGTAGTGGGCCTTGGCGCCGCCCATCATGCCCTGGCGCCACCAATTCTGGATTACGCCTTCCTGGACCTTGGCGCCTTCACGGTTGAAGCCGTAGAACGGACCGGCCGGAACGTCCCGGAAAAACTGGGCGCGGTTGGCCGCGAGTGCGGAGCGAAATCCGTCGAAGACTTCGATCGGCAAGCCTTCCGGATTGGAGGCCGTCTTCAACATCAGCGGCGGGACGGCGGAAACCAGTACGGCCTTGGCAACGCGGCCGGCCGGCTCGCCGTGCTTGGCCACATAACGGGCGACCTCGCCGCCGCCGGTGGAGTGACCGATATGGACGACATTCTTCAGATCCAGCGCTTCGACGACCGCAAAGGCATCGGCTGCATAGTGGTCCATGTCATGACCGTCGGCGACCTGAGCGGAGCGGCCGTGGCCGCGGCGATCATGGGCGACGACACGATAGCCTTTCGAGAGGAAGAACAGCATCTGTGCGTCCCAGTCGTCCGCCGACAGCGGCCAGCCGTGGTGGAACATGATCGGCTGGGCATCCTTCGGTCCCCAGTCCTTGTAGAAGATTTCGGTTCCGTCTTTTGCAGTTACAAAGCCCATGTTCTTTTCTCCGTGTGTGGGGTTCATGCTGGATGCAGCAGAGGCTGCGGGGGTGAAAGGAATGGGAAGTGCCATGACCGCAGCGATAGCCACCCCGGAAAGCAGAAGGTTGCGGCGGCTAAGCTCCGGAACATCATTGGTCATTGTGGCTCCTGTCATTCTGCCTGCCTCGCTTGAAGCAGCGTTGTATTGTCTGATGAAGTGATATTGGCCGGAAAGATCGCCGCCAACAATTGCACTAATACTTTCGATCTAATTGCATTTGTCGAAACAATGGGGCGGCGCGGACCGCCCCTTGCTTCGGCTCAGGCCTTGCCCGGCCGGTTGATGGTGAGGAAATGGCGAACGACGGGTCTCTCCGTGCCCGAATGGTAGG
>JALDYZ010000015.1 GCA_030028905.1 Ferirhizobium litorale
CAAGGGGGTCAAAATTGGACGCCGATATGGGGTCAGTTTTGGGTGCCGATTGACAGCCCAAAGGATTAAGAAGCGCGGCCGCGGCCCGGAGATAGGTGCCTTTGTCCTCCCATCGCGGTAGAACGAGAGCTACAGCGAAACGACCCGCGCGCTCATACGCCCGAATGGCCCGGCATACACTCGCATAGGCTATGTATTCAGGCAGAGCGAATCCCTGGCGGTTGCGAGAAATATTCATGGAGTCTTTCCAAGTGTGGGAATCCGCCGATCACTGCCACTGAGCGCAAGGAAGGCGCTTCCGCTGATGCCAAGAAGGATTCGCTATGGGCTCGTTCGCGACCGCAACGCGATCCTGACGGACCGATGGGAAACGGCATCGGTCGCCAGGGAGACGATCCGCTTGCGTTCTCCAGCCAGGATGTCGAGGGCCCGGCAATACTGGACGTCTAGTATCATCATGGCCTCTCTTTCCCACCGCTTCGGCAGCGGCTTGTCGCCCAGCGCGTCTACGGCGCCTAGGTAGGCTGGCGTCTTGCCAAACCCGTAGCTTCCGACCATACGGCGGGCCATCGAAGTTACGCGCTCGATGTCACTTCCGAAGGTGCCGCCGGACCCCACGGACCGAGCCACGAACACCACGGCCTCAGCGGCCATCCCAGCGTATCCGACCGCAATGCGATTAAGCAGGCTCTCCTCAGTCGGAAGGTTGTCCTCGACGAGTTCGTAATCCGTCAGCCCGCCGAGATGCCCGGTAGCTGATCGGTCGAAGCACTTCTCGATTTGAATAGTCGCACCCGATGCGTAGCCGACAGCGAGCGCCATCAGTGCATGGCCCACCTCGTGAACAGCAAGACGAAACAAGTCCGCCTCCGTGTAGGGCGTGATGTGTGGCATCGTGCAGGGATCGTCCACTGGTTCTCCGCGGGCTCCTTCAACGGTCTCTGCCTCGCGGTGAAGCTTGGTTTCGGGTGGTGTGTTCACGTACGCGCGGTGCGCGAAAGCCAAGTGCATTGGCCCATTTAGATCGGGTGTGCCTTCCCCGATCTGGCAATGATCGGCGAGCAACCGCCGGCCAATTCCTAGGTCACCAAACTGGAAAGTCAAAACCCCGCCCCTTCTCCTTGCTGCGCTGCTGAAACGACGCGACCCCAGGCGAGATGGGTGCGGGGATCCCCAGCCGATACCAACTGGTAGTGCATCTCACCAACCTGAGACTCCGCGATACCATTTGAACCTCTGAAATGGGCGTCGCGGTCGGGCTCGCCGCTGGCCTTCCGCCCAAGAAGATCCGCCCGAACAAGACTGGGATCTCCCGCGTGCCAATTTCCCACTCATGGACTACGCCCAGCTCCGGCAGCATCTCACGCGCCGGCCCCACTACAGCCTCATTCAGAAAGTCGCGACCAAGCGCGACGTATGTATCGCCGTAGGCTGATAGAAGCCGCTTCGGGCAACTCTGAAGACCATCGCAGATCCTTAACATGCATGCCTCCTTGGTCATTTGATTCGTTCCTGCTCCGAGAGGATAGTCGAAATAGGAATTCGGCATTTCCGTTTTGCGGAACTCAATTTCCTCTTTTAGGCAACATGTTTCCTTTTTTAGGAAACGTGTCAACAATAATTGCTGTTCCGTTTGCAAGGATTCGGCAGCCGTGAGATTTGTTGCGAATGTCGACCAAGCATCTGATTGTGAAAGCAGCGCGGACCGCTCTGGGCCTTTCCCGAAAGGAACTGGCTGATTTGGCGGGTCTGTCTGACCGGACAATCTACAATATCGAAACAGCTCAGGACTATGTCCTGATCGACACGATGATGAAGGTGCGCTCCGTATTCCGCAATCATGGCATCGAGCTGGTTGAAGGCGACGGAAACAGGGGGTGGGGCCTGTTCTTCATCAGTGATGACCCGCGTCCGGGCCGAGAACCTTAGACGCAACGCGCGACTAGGTTGATACCCACCGAACCGCGTCCAAGCTTGGAACGCAACAGTTGAAATGCAACACGAACTCGGTTCACGAGCGGTGGTCACGCAACAGTTAGATGCAACGGCTTTGAGGCTGCTTCCAAGGGAACGGCTACATCATGCCCCTTTGGTTGCGGGCTTTTTCCGCACTCACTCACTCAGCAACAAATCCGAAATGGCAGTTTTTCGAACATAACCATACAGCAAGCCTGAGACATACGACGAGCCGCTATAGCCCATTCTTGCTTCGAATTGTGCTTCCGTCCACAACTACATGTCCGGATCGTATTCGGCCTCGAACTGCATCTGGTCGAATGCCGGTTCAACATGCGGCGGCGTTTCCCGCAATACCGTTTCGTAATCCAGCGGCGTATGCATATGCGTCAGGATTGCGCGCTTCGGCGCCAGTTCCTCGATCCAGTCGAGAGCCTGTTGCAGCGAAAAATGGCTTGGGTGATGCCGGTATTGCAGCGCGTCGACAACAAGGACATCGAGGTCCCGCAGCTTGGCGATGGTCTCGGGCGGAAAACCGCTGACATCGCTGCAATATGCAACGCCGCCGGTACGAAATCCGAGCGAATGGATCGCGCCGTGCTGCTGCAGCAGCGGCATGAACCGGATCGTCCCGCCAGCGCCCAAAACCTCGACCGGCGTGTCCGGCGTGTCAATGATCCTGGGGTCGACGATCGCCGGATAGCCGCTTCCGGCCGGTGTTTCGAGGCAGTAGGCAAATCCCTCGCGGATCCGCGCCATCGTCACCGCGTCCGCATGGATCGGAATGCGCTGATTGGTATGAACAAAATAACCGCGCAGGTCATCGATGCCGTGGATGTGATCGGCATGCGCATGCGTGTAGAGCACCCCATCGACATGCTTCACCTTGGCCGCAATCATTTGGGCGCGAAAATCCGGCCCCGTATCAAAGACGACAGTGGTTCGTCCGCCATCGGGTCCAATCTGCTCGACCATGAAAGCCGCACGCGTACGTCTGTTTTTCGGATTGTTGGGGTCGCAGTCACCCCAGTCGCCGTTGATGCGCGGTACGCCGGGCGAAGACGAGCAGCCGAGGATGGTGAAGCGACGCCGGTATGCCACGGATCAGATCCTTGGCATCTTCGAGAATATGCGGAATGCGTTTTCCGTGGTGATCAGTGCCATTTCTTCGAACGGGAGCTCCTTCGCCTCGGCAAGCACTTCGGCGGTATTCACCACATAGGCCGGTTCGTTGCGCTTGCCGCGCCAGCGTTTCGGCGCGAGGTACGGCGCGTCGGTTTCCACCAGCAGCCGGTCCAGCGGGACTTCGCTGGCAATGGCCCGCAGTTCTTCGGACTTCGGAAAGGTCAGGATACCCGAGAAGGACAAATAGCCGCCAAGCTCGACACCGGTCCTTGCCAGTTCGGCACCCGAAGAGAAGCAATGCAGGATGAAAGGGAAGGCCCCCTTCCCGGTTTCTTCCTTCAGGATCGCCGCCATGTCGTCATCGGCATTGCGGCTGTGGATCACCAGTGGCAAGCCGGTCCGGCGCGCCGCCTCGATGTGACGCAGGAAGCCAGTTTTCTGGTCTTCCGGTTTTACCGTATCATAAAAATAGTCCAGTCCGGCCTCGCCGATCGCCACGATCTTCGGATGTTCGGACAAGCGCACGAGATCCTCGGAAAAGATGTCGAGTTCTTCGTCGGCATTGTTGGGGTGAGTGCCGACAGAGCAGAACACGGAAGGATATTTATCTGTGATTTCAATAAGTACGTCGAGTTTTTTCACTCGAGTCGAGATTGTCACCATCTGGCTGACATTGGCCGCTTGGGCGCGCTCGATGATCGCGTCGCGCTCCTCGGCGAAGTCGGCAAAATCCAGATGGCAATGTGTATCGATCAGCATACCGGTTCCCTATGCCTCAGGAGCCACATAGCGCGGGAAGACCGGCGACGGTGCATCGAGCGGCGTACCGGAAACGAGACGCCCAGCGGCGCCAAGGGCGGCAAAATCGCGCTTGTCGGCAGGCACGGCGACGAGGTTCAGCAGTTTCTCCGCCGATGCAGGCACAAAAGGCTGCAGCAGGATCGCTATTTGGCGAACCACGTCCGCCGTCACGTAAAGCACGGTGGCCATGCGTACCGGATCCGTCTTCTTCAAGGCCCAGGGCTCCTGACCCGCGAAGTAGCGATCCGCCTCGGAAACGACGGCGATGATCGCGGCCAGCGCTCGGTGGATCTGCTGCGCATTCATGTCGTCGCGCGTCGAGGCCAAGAGGCCATCGGCGGCGGCAAGCATTGCTACGTCGGCCTCGGTGAGCGGCCCGCATTCCGGGATGCGCCCGTCGCAGTTCTTGACGATCATCGACAACGAACGGCTCGCCAGGTTGCCGATGCCGTTGGCGAGGTCGGCGTTGATGCGGGTCGCGATCCCCTCCTCGCTGTAGCTGCCATCCTGGCCGAACGACACCTCGCGCAAGAAGAAGTAGCGCACCTGGTCAAGCCCGAAATGCTCGACCAGATTGACCGGATCGACCACATTGCCGACCGACTTCGACATCTTCTCACCCTTGTTGAGCAAGAATCCGTGGGCGAAGACCCGCTTGGGCAGCGGCAGGCCCGCGGACATCAGGAATGCCGGCCAATAGACCGCATGGAAGCGGATGATGTCCTTGCCGATGATGTGCACATCTGCTGGCCAGAACTTCGCCCGTTCGCCTTTCGGCTCGTCGAGATAGCCGGTTGCTGTCAGGTAGTTGGTGAGCGCATCGACCCAGACATACATGACATGCGCGGGATCATTCGGCACCTTGATGCCCCAGTCGAAGGTGGTGCGCGAGACCGAGAGATCCTTGAGGCCGGATTTCACGAAGGAAATCACCTCGTTGCGGCGTTCCGCCGGACCGATGAAATCGGGGTTTTCCTCGTAGTGCTTCAGCAACCGGTCCTGATAGGTCGAAAGCCGGAAGAAGTAGCTCTCCTCCTGCACCCATTCCACCGGGGTCCCTTGCGGACCGTAACGGACCCCGTCGGGGCGCAGTTCCGTCTCGCTTTCTTGGTAGTAAGCCTCGTCGCGCACCGAATACCAACCGGCGTAGGAATCCTTGTAGATGTCGCCGTTGTCGGCCATCAGGTTCCAGATCGCCTTGGACGTCTCGTGGTGGCGAGGTTCGGTGGTGCGGATGAAATCATCGTTGGACGCATTGAGAAGCGTCGTCATCGCCTGGAATTCCGCGGAATTGCGATCCGCCAGTTCCTGCGCCGAAATGCCCTGCGCCTTCGCCGTTTGCTGCATCTTCTGACCGTGCTCATCGGTCCCGGTCAGGAAGAACACCTCGCGACCGTCGAGGCGCTGATAGCGGGCCATCGCATCGGTGGCGATCAGTTCATAGGCATGGCCGATATGCGGCTTACCGTTCGGATAGGAGATCGCGGTGGTGATATAGAAGGGAGATTTGTCGGTCATGGTCGGCGTCGCGTCCGCTTAAAATCAAGTTCGTTCGATGTCATGCGCTCTTAAACTATGTTCTCCCCAAGCGAAACACCAAGTTTGGAGGGCTGCCATGCTTTTGTGATTGGCGCGCAGCACCCGTCGCTTGACTTGGGGTATCCAGCCCAATACCGAATTGTGTCAGGGGGACAACATGGTTACATCATTGCGATTTTCCAACACCATTCGGTTCGCGTTCAGTTCAGGACAAGGGACATCCGCTTGATCTTTGCGGAATATTTCAATCCACTTTACTCGCTTTCAGGCTTCGGTGTCGGAATGCTCGTCGGCATTACCGGTGTAGGCGGCGGATCGTTGATGACGCCGCTGCTCATGCTGCTGTTCGGCGTCCATCCGACCACCGCTGTAGGAACCGATCTGCTCTATGCGGCTATTACCAAGTCGGCGGGTACGGCGGTCCATCGCAAGTATGGCAACATAAACTGGAAGATCGTCGGAACTCTGGCGGCGGGAAGCGTTCCTGCAGCCCTCATAACCCTGTGGCTGATGTCCGGTGTCGACCGTCACAGCCTGACCGTCGTCAGCAACATTACAACAGCACTCGGCTGGATGTTGCTGCTGACGGCCATTCTCCTCCTCCTTCGCAAGCAAATCCTGCAGTTTGCGGTTGTTCAAATGAAGGGCCGCCGGCCGCCGAGCCCTGCCCTCGTCACCGCGTTGACCTGGGTGCTCGGCCTGGTGCTCGGCGTCCTCGTCACCCTCACTTCGGTGGGTGCCGGCGCCCTGGGTGTCACCATTCTCATTGCCCTCTATCCGCGCCTCGACATCCGCGAGATTGTCGGCTCCGATATCGTCCATGCGGTGCCGCTGACGCTTGTGGCTGGCATGGGCTACTGGGTGATAGGCGAAATCGATTGGGGCATGCTTTTCGCGCTGCTGGTCGGCTCGATACCCGGCATCATGGTCGGCAGCCATCTGGCACCGCGACTGCACGAGACTTTCGTGAGAACGCTGCTCGCCGCCACGCTCGTTCTGGTCGGGATCAAGCTGATAGCATCCTGAAATGCCAGAGCGCCGCTCGCGACTACTGCTTGAGTTCCCCGAGGATCGTCAGGATGGTCTGCTTGCGGTCGAGATTGTAGGCCTGGGCAATCGTCAGGCGCTCGCCGATCTCGGAAGAGATCCGAGCAAGTCTGTCCGCACCACGGAGGTCTCCGCTGACGGCAGCGGCTCGCGCACGCTCGACGAGGCTGTCACCGAGATAGCTGACGAAGAATCCGAATATCGTGTCGCTGTCCTTGGCCGAAAGGGCGTCAGCAAGCTTGTGCATCGCCTTTCGCGCAGCCGGGCCTTCCTGTGCCATCACCTCGTCATAGGCCGCGATGATGTCGGCACCGCCATAGTTCACCAGTTTCAGGGCTTCCGACACGCTGCCCTTGGCAGCGGCAAGCACCGCTTCTCCACCTTCGCCCGAGATATCCAAGCCCAGACTCCGCATTGCCTTGGCGAGCGCATCCGTATCGAGCGGCGCAAGTTTCAGCGGCAGGCATCGCGACCGGATGGTCGGCAGGAGCTTGCCGGGAGCATGCGAAAGCACCAGGAACATCGCCCGCTTCGGCGGTTCCTCGAGTATCTTGAGGATCGCATTGGCGGCATTGCGGTTGAGGTCGTCGGCGGGGTCGATGACGACGATTCGCCAATTGCCGGTGCCCGAGGTTTGCGAAAAGAACTTTCCGGCCCGGCGGACCTCATCGACGGTGATCGCGCTTTTCAGCCGTCCGGACTTTTCGTCCACCGGTCGCGCCAGATGCAGAAGGTTGTGAGAGGCTCCAGAGGCGATCTGCCGGCTCACCATTGATGATGGATCCGGACTAGCCAGCATGTCCGGTGCTGCAGACGGATCAGGATTGGAGAGCACATGGTTGGCGAACCGGAAGGCGAGTGTCGCCTTGCCGATTCCTTCCGGGCCTTCGATGAGGATGGCGTGATGCCCCTTCCCCGAGCGGTAGGATTGGGCCAGAAAACGCTCCGCCTGCTCATGACCGAACAGATGGGTGTTCTCGGACGGGGCGACTGCACCCTCCAGCAGACCGGGACGCCCTTCGCTCATTGAGCCGCTTCCGTGCTGCCATTGCTGGTCGCGGCGAGGCGCTTCAGGAAGGGTTCGACAAGCAGGAGCACTTCGCCGGCAACCGCCGTCTCCGGCTGGCTGGCGTCGACGACCCTGCAACGCGCTGGATCGCTCGCCGCGATGTCGAGGAAGGCTTCGCGACGCTTTTCGTGGGTCTCGATTTCTTCCTTCTCGAACCGGTCGGGGCCCTCCGCATCGCGAGCCCCTCGCCGACGTGCCCGCTCCAGCCCGACGGCAGCCGGCAAATCGAAGATGATCGTGCAATCCGGCAGCACGCCATTCACGGCGACGCGCTCCAACGGCTCGATGAAGTCCGGTTCGAGGTTGCCGGTCACGCCCTGGTAGACCCGCGAGGAATCCATGAACCGATCGCACAACACGACGGCACCGCTCGCCAGCGCCGGACGGATCACTTCTTCGACATGGTCGCTGCGTGCGGCGGAAAAAAGGATCGCTTCCATGCGCGTCCCGAAGAGTTCCGCCGCCCCGGAAAGCAGCACATGACGCACCGCCTCGGCACCGGGTGAACCACCTGGTTCACGAGTCACGAGAACATCGAAGCCGCGCCGTCGCAGCGAATCGGCCAGCAGCCGGATCTGGGTCGATTTTCCCGCCCCTTCTCCGCCCTCAAAGCTTACGAATAGTCCCGATCCGGTCGTCAATGGTCTTTCCCACGGTGTCGCTGCCCCTTCTGCTCTACCGCACGGGGGCCAAAATCGAAACTGCTTTTCGCCGCCATCAACTCAAAAACGGGCCTCGAACAGGAGGGCTGACCGCAACGACATGTCGCGCGACCCTCGTCTATAGCCAGAAGAAGAGCAGTTCCTGCAAAGCGTCAAGCGCCCGGCTGGACAGGCCGCCGACCGCAATCGCCGAAGCCGTGTAGAGCGGCACCTCGCGTAGCAACCTGTTTCCCGACAACACACGCAATGTCCCCACCTGCCGGTCCGCCTCGACGGGTGCGTTCAACGGCCAGCTATAGATGATGCGTGCGGAAATCCGTTCAGGATTGTCGACTGCGACAAAAATGTCGACCGGCTCCTTGGCAATAAGGTCAACCGACCGCACCTCGCCGCCATAGACGCTGGCCTGGCCGATAACCTCCCCGGCCGCGAAAATCCTTCGGCTGGAAAAGTTGGCTATTCCCCATTCCAGGACCCGCTTGGCCTCTTCCGTCCTTTCCTTGTCGGATGCGAGTCCGCCAAGCGCTAGGATGAGGCGCTTGCCGTCGCGATCGATGGAACTGACGATCGAGTATCCGCTCCCCTCGGCAAAACCGGTGCCAACGCCGTCGACGCCTATGTCAAAGGCAAGTAGCGGATTGCGGTTTCGCTGCAGGATCTTGTTCCATTCGAATTCCGGTTGCGCGTAGTAGGAATAGAATTCCGGATAGGCCACCTGCAACTGTCTCGCCACCAAGGCGATCTCGCGCAACGTCATCAAGTTGCCCGGATCAGGCAGGCCCGTAGAGTTCGCGAAAGTGGATTTCGGCAATCCGAGCTCGCGCGCACGACGCGTCATGCGCTCGGCGAACTCCCGTTCCAGCCCCGTCATTCCCTCGGCCAGGATGATGCAACCGTCGTTGGCATTCTGGACGACAACTCCCTGGATAAGGTCGCGGACGCTGACCTGCGATTTGAGGGCCGCAAACATCGTGGAAGTCCCGGAGGGAGCACCCCCGGTGCGCCAGGCGTGTTCGGATACCGAATAGAGGGTATCCATCGCTATTTCACCACGCTTCAGCGCGTCGAACACCACCTCCATCGTCATCAACTTTGCCAGGGACGCCGGCGGCATGATTTCGTCGGCATTCTTCTCGAGAAGAACCGTGCCCGTCGTTGCTTCGATCATGAACGCCTGGCGGGCCTTCGTCTCGATATCGGCAGCATGAGAACTGGCCGATGCCAGCGCAGTGCCAATGGCAATCAGCAGAAGAAGCAGTCGATGCATCGCGAATCCCGTCCAGCCAGATGATACTGGTTTAAGACAAGCAAGCCTTTCAGCCAAGCGGCGATCGGTAGAGAGACGCTGTTAGCGGGTCGGATCGATTGCCGATGCCCCGCGGCGCTTTTGGGAGGCGAGAATCGATGACTTGGTCAGGCCGTCATTGCGTTCCATCACGGCATCGAAGGCGATGTTGACGTTCACGACTGGAACATAGGCGGCGGCGAGACCTGGGCTGTAGGGTACCGGAACATAGTCCGACGGCCGATCGAAAGGAATTGGGCCGCTCTCGGGAAGCGTCGCGAACTGCACGAGGCTCTGGAAGGCAGCACTGCTTCCGGCGGCGCTCGCCCCTGCCCCATAAGGTGCGCTGGGGGTATCGCCGGCAAGGCTCGTCTGCGTCGAACCTACCGCCTCGCCATAGCTCTGCAACTGGTCGCCCATCGACTGGTTCGAGGCGACCATCACGCCCGAAGCGATCTGACCTTCCGGATTGACGGCCGGGAAGCGGTCGCCCTTCTTGATGTAGGACGCCATGAGATAGGGCATGTCGTGCTCGTCCATCCGTGCCCGTCCGACATACTGCACCCTCACTGAACCGGTGCCGCTGTGCTTCAGGTCGAGCAGGTCGGCGGTCTTGCTGGAGACGTCGATGATTCGGCCGGGATGGTAGGGGCCGCGATCGTTCACCCGCACGATAACCGACGAGCCGTTCTCCACGTTCGTCACGCGCGCATAGCTCGGCAGCGGGAACGTCGGATGCGCGGCGGAAAGGTGGTCGAGATCATAGACCTCGCCATTGGCCGTCAGACGTCCATGAAATGCGGAACCATACCAGGATGCGATCCCCGTCCGGTCATAGCTCGGATCTTCCTTGGGATAGTAGCGCTTGCCTTTGACCACATACGACTTGCCGACGATATAGCGGCCACCGCCCTTTGGTATATTGGAGCCCTGGGCAACCTTCGGGCTCGCTTTCACGCCGTATTCCTTCTCGGAGAAATACTCCTTGCTGCGCGCTTGCTTTTCCGGCTCATTCGTCGTGGCGCAGGATGCAACACCGGTGCAAAGCATTGCCATCGCAAGCCATCGCATGCCTTTGCCGGCTGTATTTACGTCAATCGCCATCTGTCCCACGCCGCTACAACTTTTAGAAAACTTCGCCAGCGACCGCCCGTTTTCCCTCTCGACAGCCGCTAACTTCAGCAAATGAAGTCCGAGAAAAATGATGGCAACATGGCGAAAATGCGAACTGAATTGTGTGGATAGCCATATTTTCGAATTTTATGGTTAATGCGTGGCAAATTTGTCACTGTGTTGAATTGGTCCATTTCACGGATGTCGAACACGGATTTTCGCCGCCCAGGAAGCCTCAAACGGGATCTATAAGTGGCTTGAAGCGACGCGACTCAGCAGTCAGCGAACAAAGCCCGAAGATGTATCGTTGACGATATGACGCGAATGATTATAAAGCCTTCGTCAGGTTGCAAGCGCCCGTGAGTGCGAACCGACAATGCGACCCTCATGCGGAAGAGTGTCCGAGTGGTTTAAGGAACCGGTCTTGAAAACCGGCGTGCGGGAAACCGTACCGTGGGTTCGAATCCCACCTCTTCCGCCATATTCTCCCCACCTTTGCCAACGCGCAGATGTGCCGTGTTCAACACCGCCATTGCGGGGTTGAACTAGGGTCAAATTCGCGCAACCGCCGACTTTAACATGGAAAACTTATCGCAACGCTGGCATAATTGATTGATCAAATCGACTTTTGGATGGCGGCGATTGATGAATTGCTGCAACACTGCCCAACTCGAGGACCGGATTCAGTTTATTCATTTGATCAAACCTCATTTGTCGTGCGAAGCGCATCCTTGAAAGTGTACCGGGCCCATCGGGAACGGTCTCGAGGGAGTTTGACGTGATCTTCAAGCCACATACCTCGTTCTCTGCAGAGGAGATCGAATCTTTCAGGCAGGAACGCATTGAAGCAATATGCCATGGCTACGACAGTACGCCGGAAGAGCTCATCCATAAATTCCAGCCGGGCACGCTCGGCTGTCACGAAGCGCTTCACGCCGCGTCGCTGTTGATGGACCTCATCGACAACCGCTTGACTGAGCATCCCGCCGTCGCATTGAACGCCGAATGGCATAAGCTTGCCATGGTCGCACAGGCTGCGGTTTGCGACCTTTATCGCGCCATCAATGAAGTCCATATGCCGCGTGATGGAGCCCCTTGATCCGTCCCACGGTAACGCAAGCCGGCGAATTGCATCTGCGCCACGAGCGCCGCCGGCACTATCGCCGGCTCATGAGCCCGATGAGATAGGCGACACCGGCAGTCACCGCGAGCGCGAAAATCGGATCTTCGCGCACCTTGTCGCGCACCTTGTCGGTCGCGTGTGCTGCTTCGTCGGAAACGGCGACCTTTGCCTCCTGCGCAACTGCCTTGACCGTCTCCGTCAATCTGGCCAGATCCTCGCGAAGCGTCGCGATCTGCGCGGCAAGGTCGTCAGTGGCCGCCTCGGCGCGCGCACTGGATGCGGAGGTCCTCGTATCTGCCATCATCTTCTCCCTCAGGATTGAAATCCAGTTTTAAACGTACGGGGCACCCAATGGTTCCGCACGACTTCCCGGAACACACAATTCCTTGATCATTCTGACGCGCAAAGCCCACGATACATCACGATATCCTGATCGCCGCTTTTCGCTCGATTTGCCTTCAATTCCGTTGCGCTTTGTTCTAAGGAACATGACACAAATCGCTGGACAAGCGAAGAAAAGACAGACGAGGTTCCGGTTCCCATGTTTGAAATACTGAGAAGAGCTGCCCACACCTGGATCGCCAAGGGGCTACTGCTCCTGCTGGTCGTGTCCTTCGGCATCTGGGGCGTTGCCCACTCCAACCTTGCGGGGACATCGGATACCGTCATCACGGTCGGCGACCAGGCCGTGTCGACCAATGAGTTTCGCCTCGCCTATCAGAGGCAGGTCGCCGATCTCAGCAGGCAGTTCGGTACACAACTGACCAGCGAACAGGCGCGCGCCTTCGGCATCGACCAACAGGTCTTCGCCCAACTGGTGGCGGGCGCGGCACTGGACCAGCTTTCCACTGACATGAACCTCGGCCTTTCGGAGGACCGGTTGGCGACCCTAATTGCCGACGACCCGGCCTTCAAGGATGTCAGCGGTCAATTCGATCGCCAGTTGTTCGCCTCGCGCCTGCGCAATGCCGGCCTCAGGGAAGACGACTATATCCAGGAACGCAGCAAGGTTGCCGTCCGCAGCCAGATTGTAGATGCCGTATCCGATGGTTTCGCTCCGCCGGCAACGCTGCTCGCGGCGATGAAGCAATACCGTGATGAAAGCCGCAGCATCGACTACCTGCTGTTGAGCAACGCCAACATCGACCCGGTCAAAACACCGACCGATGACGTGCTCGCCAAGTGGTTTGACACGGTGAAGGCCCGCTACCGCGCACCCGAGTTCCTCAAGGTCGCCTATGTCAAGCTCCAGCCGGCCGATATCGCCGATGAGGCATCGGTTTCCGACGACGCCGTCGCCGCCGAGTTCGAAAAGCGCAGAGACAGCTTCCGCACGCCGGAGTCCCGCAGGATCGAGCAGCTTTCCTTCCCCGACAAGGAAATGGCCGATGCTGCCGTCGACCAGTTGGCCAGCGGCATCACCTTCGACCAGCTCGTCGCCGATCAGGGCAAGACCGCCGCCGACGTGCTGCTCGGTGATTTCGCCAAGGACAAGGTTCCGGATGCGGCGATCGCCGAAGCCGCCTTCGCCATTGGCAAGGACGGCGGCACCTCGCCCGTGGTGCAGGGTTCGTTTGGTCCCGTCATCCTGCGCGTGACCAACATCAAGCCAGAAACGACGAAGGCGCTGGAAGACGTCAAGGCCGACCTGCGCAAGGAACTTGCCCTGGCCGCCGCGGCCGACGACATCTTGAACGTCCACGATCGCTTTGAAGATTTGCGCGCCTCCGGCGTTTCGCTCGAAGAGGCCGCCAAGGAGCTCAACCTGAAGCCGGTGGTGCTCGATGCGGTCGACGCGAGCGGCCTCGACAAGGCTGGCGAACAGGTCAAGGACCTTCCTGCTTCCGCGAACCTGCTTTCGGAGGCGTTCAAGGCCGAAATCGGGGCGGAAACCCTGCCTCTCAACCTTGATGGCGATGGTTATGTCTGGTTCGAGGTGCAGGATATCGTGCCGGAGCGAGACCGCAGCCTCGAGGAAGTGCGCGAAAAGGCAACCGCGGATTGGACCACCGAGCAGCAGAAGGCCGCCCTCGCCGCCAAGGCGGAGGCGCTGAAGGGCGAACTTCAGAAGGGTGGAACGCTCGCTGATATCGCGGCGTCCATGGGAATTGCGGTGGAAACGAAATCGGGCCTGAAGCGCAATAGCGACGACCCGGTTCTCGGTCGAGCGGCGGTCGCGGCTGCATTTTCCGGCCCGGTCGGCGCCGTTGCCAGCGCCGCCACTGCCGAGGGCTCGGAGCAGGTCCTGCTCAAGGTCGCCGAGGTCAACGAACAGGCCACAACCGACGTACTGGACAACCAGGAACAACAGCTCCAGGCGATCGCCAATGCCGCGGGCGACGACATCCTCGACCAGATGGTCAACCGCCTGCAGGGTGACTATGGTGTGACGATCAACCGGACGCTCGCCGAACAGGCGATGGTACGCTGAGCGAACGATAGCTGGGACGACAGAGCATGGCTGAACTGAAACCGCTGATTGCCAAGGTTGCCGGACGCGAGGCTTTGACGCGCGAAGAATCCCGCCAGGCCTTCGACATCATCATGTCGGGCGAAGCGACCCCCTCCCAGATCGGCGGATTCCTGATGGCACTGAGGGTTCGCGGCGAAGTGGTCGACGAAATCGTCGGCGCCGTCGAAAGCATGCGGGCCAGAATGCTGCCTGTGGACGCCCCTGCCGAAGCCGTCGATATCGTGGGCACCGGCGGGGACGGCACCGGAACCTACAACATCTCCACGCTTGCCGCGCTCATCGTCGCCGGTACCGGTCTCCCGGTCGCAAAGCACGGCAACAGGGCGCTAAGTTCGAAATCCGGCACCGCAGACGCCCTCTCCGCGCTCGGGGTCAATCTCGAGATCGGGCCGGATGCAATTGCCCGCTGCATCCGCGAGGCAGGCATCGGCTTCATGTTTGCCCAGATGCATCATCCTGCCATGCGCCATGTCGGGCCGTCGCGGGTGGAACTCGGCACGCGCACGATCTTCAACCTGCTCGGGCCGCTTGCCAATCCGGCCGGTGTGCGCCGGCAGTTGCTCGGTGTCTATGCGCCGCAATGGCTGGTGCCGCTCGCGGAAGTGCTTCGCGACCTCGGATCCGAGAGTCTGTGGGTTGTCCATGGTAACGGCCTCGACGAAATCACCACCACCGGCGTCACGCAGGTTGCAGCCTTGGAAGACGGCAAGATCCGGACCTTCGAGCTGTCGCCGGGCGACTTCGGCGTCGAGGTCGCGTCACTTGCCGATCTCAAGGGCGGCGATGGGGTAGCCAATGCGGCGGCGTTGAAGTCGGTCTTGGTCGGCCAGCGGAATGCCTACCGCGATATTTCGCTGGCGAACGCCGCGGCGGCGCTCGTCGTCGCCGGCAAGGCTGAAACGATCGCCGACGGCATGGCCACCGCGCGGCGATCGCTCGACGACGGTGCCGCGGATGCGGCCCTTCAGCGTCTTATTGCCGTTTCGAATGACGGCCTGTGAGGACCGCAACATGACCGATATCCTGAAAAAAATCGAAGTGTACAAGCGCGAGGAAATCGCCGCCGCCAAGGAGCGCGTATCGCTTGCCGATCTGAAGGCGATGGCAACCGATCAGGAAAAGCCCCGTGGTTTTCATCGCGCCCTCAAGAATCGACAGGCCAGCGGCCGGTTCGGGCTGATTGCCGAGATCAAGAAGGCCAGCCCGTCCAAGGGATTGATCCGCCCGGATTTCGATCCACCGACGCTCGCCCGCGCCTATGAGGCAGGGGGGGCGACCTGCCTTTCGGTCCTGACGGATACGCCGAGCTTCCAGGGTGCCCCCGAATTCCTTACCGCCGCGCGAGACGCCTGCGGCCTGCCCG
This sequence comes from Ferirhizobium litorale, assembly GCA_030028905.1. GTDB lineage: Bacteria > Pseudomonadota > Alphaproteobacteria > Rhizobiales > Rhizobiaceae > Ferirhizobium > Ferirhizobium litorale. Next base: position 15,557 of record JALDYZ010000015.1, read on the forward strand.
CCCTGCGCAAGGACTTCATGTACGACGTCTACCAGGTCCACGAAGCCCGTGCCTGGGGGGCGGATTGCATCCTTTTGATCATGGCCTCGCTGGGCGATGACGAGGCCGAGCGCCTGCAAGACGAAGCCTTCGGGCTTGGCATGGACGTCCTCGTCGAAGTGCACGACGCTGCTGAAATGGAGCGGGCCTTGAAGCTGTCGTCGCCGCTGGTCGGGATCAACAATCGCAACCTGCGGACCTTCGAGGTATCCCTCACCGTTTCGGAAGAGCTGTCAGCCATGGTTCCGTCCGACCGACTGCTCGTCGGAGAAAGCGGGATCTTCACGCATGCCGACTGCCGCCGTCTCGAATCCTCCGGAATATCGACGTTCCTCGTTGGGGAGAGCCTGATGCGCAAGGACGATGTCGCCGCGGCAACCCGCGCGCTACTCACCGGCGATTCTGGCGTCCTGGCAGCCGAGTAATGGTCAACGAACCGAAGCTCACCCATATCGGTGTCTCCGGTGAGGCCCACATGGTCGACGTCGGTGACAAGGCGGAAACCCAGCGCGTCGCAATCGCGGAAGGCCATGTGCGCATGGCCGCCGAAACCTTGTCGTTGATCCGCGATGGCAATGCGAAGAAGGGCGACGTCATTGGCACGGCGCGGTTGGCCGGCATCATGGCAGCCAAGCAGACCGCCAATCTCATTCCGCTCTGCCATCCGCTGATGCTGACCAAGGTCAGCGTGGACATTACCGAAGACGAAAGCCTGCCCGGTCTTCGAGTGGCCGCGACCGCCAAGCTCACCGGCAAGACCGGCGTCGAGATGGAAGCTCTGACCGCCGTCTCGATTGCCTGCCTGACGATCTATGATATGGCAAAGGCCGCAGACAAGGGCATGGAAATCGGTGGCATCCGGCTGCTGCACAAGTCCGGAGGAAAGTCCGGCGAATATCACCATCCGGGGAATTGAACCATGGCACTCCTCCCTGTCTCCGAAGCCCAGGACAAGCTGCTCGACAAGGCTTGTGCGGTCAACGAGATCGAGATGGTGGCGCTTCACGAGGCCGATGGGCGAGTGCTGGCGGAGGATCTCGTCGCCCTCCTGACCCAGCCGCCTTTCGACGCATCCGCGATGGATGGCTATGCGCTGCGGGCGCAGGATGCCTCGCAGATCGGCGCAGTGCTGCCGGTCATTGGCACATCCGCGGCGGGCCGCGCATTCGAGGGTGCGGTTGGCCAAGGTCAAACAGTGCGGATCTTCACTGGGGCGCCAGTGCCCGAGGGGGCCGACACAGTTCTGATACAGGAGGATGCCGAAGTACTGGACGGCGGCAGGATCCGAACATCCTTCGTACCGATCAAGGGACGTCATATTCGCCCGCGTGGCCAGGATTTCACCGAAGGGGAAGCGATCCTGGAGGCTGGAACGGTCCTCGACTATACCCGCCTGACCGTTGCCGCTGCTATGAACCACGCCACCGTGCCGGTGCTCCGCCGCCCGCGCGTGGCTGTACTTGCAACCGGTGATGAGCTGTTGCCCCCCGGCAGCGCACTCGGACCTTCGCAAATCATCGCCTCAAATTCCTTCGGCATTGCCGCGCTTGCGCGCGTCTCGGGTGCGGAGGTCATCGATTTCGGTATCGTGCCTGACGACAGCGACAAGATCGCCGCGGCGATCGATCAAGCGCGAGCGGCCAAACCGGACGTCATCGTGACGCTCGGCGGCGCATCCGTCGGCGATCTGGACCTGGTGCGCTCAACCTTGCTCTCAAAGGGTATGGAGCTCGATTTCTGGAAGATCGCCATGCGCCCGGGAAAGCCTTTGATGGTCGGCAATCTTGGTGGCATCCATGTCCTTGGCCTGCCGGGAAATCCGGTATCGAGCCTCGTTTGCGCCCTCCTGTTTCTTGAACCGCTCATCTGCAAACTTGCCAACCGGCCGTTGCCGGCCCGATCGGCCATGGCATGCACGAGCACGGATCTGCCGGCCAACGACCAGCGCCAGGATTATTTGCGCGCCACGCTGGCCCGTAGAGCTGACGGGAACCTGGTTGCAACGAGCTACGGTAAGCAGGATTCGTCGATGATGAAGATCTTCGCGCGCTCCGATTGCCTGATCGTGCGGCCGCCCCAGGCACCCGCAATACCGGCGGGCGGCCCCTGCCCCGTTCTTCTCCTGCGTCCCTAGGGCGACGCGCTTCCGGGCGTCGCTCGGAAGATCTTTGCTTGGTCCATTGGAGGCTTTGACATGACACAGGCGCAGCTGCTTTCTCGACAGAAGGTTGCCGTCATAGGCCTTGGCGGGATCGGCGGCGGCATGGCAGGACAGTTGATGCTCGCCGGCAAACACGACGTCACGATCTGCACGCGCAATCCCCTCGATGTCATGACGTTCGAAAGCGGTGAAAGAGCTGCTCGCCTTCCGCTGAACACGCTGGCCGATCCTGCAGGTGCCTCGCCAGTCGATTGGGTGATCCTCAGCACAAAGGCGCATGATACAGGGGCTACGGCGCCCTGGTTCGCGCGCCTCTGCAACTCGCGAACCCGCGTCGCCGTGCTGCAAAATGGTGTCGAACACGAAGCGCGCGTCCAACCCATGTGCCCGACCGCAGAAATCCTGCCGGCCATCGTCTATTACAACGGTGAGCGCATCCGTCCGGATCACTTCAGGATGCGACGGGTGACGGACTATGAACTGGCTGTGCCCGCGGGTGACCTCGCCGACGCTTTTTCGGCGTTGCTGGACGGTACCGAGTTCCGGATTTTCAAGAGCGACGATTTCAAGACGATGCAATGGCGCAAGCTGCTGGTCAACGTCGTTGCAAATCCTGTCACCGCGCTGACCAGACAGCGGCTCGGCGTACTGCATCGAGACAGCATCAAGGAGCTCTGCCTCGCGGTCCTCGACGAGGCCGTAGAGGTCGGACGCGCGGCGGGAGCACGGTTCGATGAAAATGAGGCGCAGCGCACGCTCGATACGGTCCTGACCTATCCGGGCGATGCCGGCACCTCGATGTATTTCGACTGCCTGGCGTCCAAGCCGCTGGAGATCGAGGCGCTAACCGGAGCGATCGTCGCGGCCGGCAAGCGCTTCCAAGTGCTCACGCCACTGAACAGCGCCCTGCTTGCGCTTCTCAAGGCCATCAGCGACGCCAACGAAAACACGGTCAGCAGCAACGTTTCAGTGTGACATAGCGGCACAAACACAAAACCCGGCTCGCGCCGGGTCTTGATGGATTCGTCACTACGATTGTCTCAGACCAGACGGCTCTGTTCCAACGCCGCTTCGACAAAACTCGCAAACAACGGATGCGGATCGAGCGGTCGCGATTTCAGTTCCGGATGGTACTGTACGCCGATGAACCAAGGATGATCCGGGTACTCGATCGTTTCAGGCAGCAGCCCGTCCGGAGACATGCCGGAGAAGATCAGACCGCATTTCTCAAGCCGGTAGCGATAGTCGACGTTTACCTCGTAGCGGTGACGGTGACGCTCGGAAATATCGGTTGAACCGTAAATCTTGGAGATACGAGTGCCTTTCTTGAGGCTCGCCTTGTACGCGCCGAGACGCATGGTGCCGCCGAGGTCGCCCTTGGCCGAACGTTTCTCCAGTTCATTGCCCTTGACCCATTCGGTCATCAGGCCGACGACGGGCTCCTTGGTCGGACCGAATTCGGTCGAGGACGCCTTGTCGATACCCGCGAGATTGCGGGCGGCTTCTATAACCGCCATCTGCATGCCGAAGCAGATACCGAAATACGGAACCTTGCGCTCGCGTGCAAAACGAGCGGCATTGATCTTGCCCTGCGCGCCGCGCTCGCCAAAACCGCCCGGCACGAGAATGCCGTGCACCTTCTCCAGATAGGGCGCCGGATCCTCTTTTTCGAAAACCTCGGATTCGATCCACTCGAGTTTCACCTTGACGCGGTTGGCGATGCCCCCGTGATAAAGGGCTTCGATCAGCGACTTGTAGGCGTCCTTGAGACCTGTGTACTTGCCGACAATCGCAATCGTGACCTCGCCTTCCGGCGTGCGGATGCGATCGCTGACATCGTCCCAGGGTTCAAGGCGGGGCTTGGGAGCGGGTTCGATCCCGAATGCGGCCAATACTTCGTTGTCGAGGCCTTCCTTATGGTAGGCGATCGGCACGTCGTAGATGTTGGCAACGTCGAGCGCCTGGATGACGGCGGACTCGCGCACGTTGCAGAAGAGCGAGAGCTTGCGGCGTTCGGCTTCCGGGATCTCCCGGTCCGCGCGCACCAGCAGGATATCCGGGTGGATGCCGAGGGCCTGCAGTTCCTTGACCGAATGCTGGGTCGGCTTGGTCTTGAGCTCGCCGGCTGCCGGAATGTAGGGCATCAAAGTCAGGTGGACATAGACGGCCGTGCCGCGTGGCAGGTCGTTGCCGAGCTGGCGGATCGCCTCCATAAAAGGCATCGCCTCGATGTCGCCGACGGTTCCGCCGATTTCGCACAGGACGAAATCGTAGTCGTCGTTGCCTTCGGTGACGAAATCCTTGATCTCGTTGGTGACGTGCGGAATGACCTGCACGGTCGCGCCGAGATAGTCGCCGCGCCGTTCCTTGTCGATGATGTTCTTGTAGATCCGGCCAGTGGTAATGTTGTCGGTCTTGGTTGCCGAGCGCCCCGTGAAGCGCTCGTAGTGGCCAAGATCGAGGTCCGTTTCCGCACCGTCGTCCGTCACGAACACTTCGCCGTGCTGCGTCGGGCTCATGGTGCCCGGATCGACGTTGAGATAGGGGTCGAGTTTGCGCAGTCGCACCCGATAACCACGGGCCTGCAACAACGCTCCGAGAGCGGCGGCTGCAATTCCCTTACCTAGGGAGGAAACCACGCCGCCAGTGATGAATACATATCGCGCCATGGGCTTCACCGGATACCGTTTCACAAATGATTCCGCTAGCCCAAAAAAGTCGTGAACCGATCTTTTTCAGGAAACGCGGAATGTGGACAAAAGAAAACCGGCAGGCTTTCGGCCTGCCGGAGGATGATTGCTGCGACCGCTCTTACTGACCGGTCGGAACGCCGCTGGTATTAGCGTCTTCGGCCGGCTTGGTCTCGGCACCCGTCGCCGGTGCTGGAGCCGGGGCGGCCGGCGCAGCGGGCTGCGTGCCGGTCGTCGGAACCGGGGATTCTGGAGTAGCCGGCTGCTGTGTTCCCGCCGCGGGTGCCGGCGTGGTCGAGCCACCGAGTTGGTCGAGGACGCCATTGCCTTGCGAGGTGCCCGCCGGAATCCGGTCGAGAATGTCGGAAGGCCGCGATTCGTAGCGGGCCAGCAGGCCGAGCGCCATCGAGGTAATAAAGAAAAGCGTCGCCAGGATCGCTGTCGTGCGCGTCAGCGCATTGGCGGTCCCTCGCGCAGACATGAAGCCCGAACCGCCACCGATACCAAGGCCACCGCCTTCCGAGCGTTGGATCAGCACGACCCCGACAAGCGCCAGGACGATCATGAGATGTACGACAATCAATACCGTTTGCATAAGCTTCCAGTCCTGCCCGGACGAGGGCACAATGAATAGGATTGGCGGCTCTTTACATGACGCCGCCGCCTATTCCAAGCCTTTTCGATGACCAGTTTCGGATGGCCCTCAAAAATTTCAGGCCGTCAGATCCTCGTAAACCGCCCATATGGCGAGGAAGTCCTCGGCTTTCAAGCTCGCCCCGCCGATCAGGGCACCGTCGACATTTGCCACGGCCATCAATTCGGCGGCATTCGAAGGCTTGACCGAGCCGCCGTAGAGAATGCGCATGCCCCTGCCCTCTGCGCGAAAGCGAGCGACGAGTTCTGCGCGCATGAAGGCGTGCGCCTCCGCAACGTCCTCGACAGTCGGCGTCAGTCCGGTGCCGATTGCCCAGACAGGCTCGTAGGCGATCACGGTGTTTTCGGCCGTTGCGCCATCCGGCACCGACGCCGCAAGCTGTCGCTTCAGAACGTCCAGTGTCTTGCCGGACTTGCGCTCATCGGCAGTCTCGCCGATGCAGATGATCGCCACGAGTTCCGCCGCATGTGCGGCTTGGGCTTTTGCCCGCACCAGTTCGTCGGTTTCGGCATGGTCGGTGCGCCGTTCGGAGTGGCCGACGATGACGAAGGTCCCAAAGCAGTCGGCAATCATGTCGGCCGACAGGTCGCCGGTGTGGGCGCCGAACTGCTTGTGGTGGCAATCCTGTGCGCCAATCTCAAGCGGACTGTCATCGCAGAGCGCCGTCGCCACGTAGAGCAGCGTCGCGGGCGGGCAGATCAGCGTCTCGACCTTGTCGGAAAGCGGAGTATCGACGCCTTCCGCAATCGCCTTGATCTGGTCGAGCGATGCCCGCGTCCCATTCATTTTCCAGTTTCCCGCGACAAGCGGCAGCACGTCAGGCGTCATGGACGTTCCAATCTCCAAAAAACTGACACCGGACTATCAAAAGATGCACTCCAAGGAAAGCGCGCGGATGATGTTTGCCTGTCGAAGCTTCGGTCGGACCGACGTTACCGGGCGGCGATGATCCAGTTCAACACGCTTCGCCAATCCGTCATGCGAACCGGCGTGCCGTGCGATCCGGTCTCGAACAGGGTAAAGCGCACTGGATATCCCGTTTTGTGAAGCTGCTTGTAGAGGGCCGTCTGATCCTTGGCCGCATAGACGCTGTCGCGGCTGCCATGGGTGAACCAGATCGGCAGCTTCGCCTTGTAGGCCGCACTCTTCTTGAAGTCCGGATCCGTAGCACCCCCGAGGATAACCATCCCCTTCAATTGGGCGACGGTCTCGGGTCTCCGGGCGATGCCCCAGCAGATGAAGCTGCCCATCGAGGCACAGGAGAGAATGACGGGACGCCCCGGCGAAAGTTTTGCCGCTCGGTCGATCAGCGTCGCGATGCCGCGCACGTCCTGATCGTCAAAGCCCTGCATGCTCGGCGCATAGTAAGCTCCGCCATTCTCCACGGCGAGGTTTTTCAACCTGTTGAAATTGCCGCCGAAGGTGTAGTCGTTCATGCCCAGGCGGCGATCGCCACCCCGCCCATGTATGAAGATGACGGTGAAGCTTGCATTGGTCGCGGCGCCGACACGGCTCAGTTCGAGATTGCCCCTGTCGAGCACCAGGGCTTCCGCCACCGGTTTCTGCTTCAGCCGGGCGACGTATTTTCCCTTGGCGCGGCGCTCGGGAACCTGGTCGCGGCCATTGATGTCGCGCATCTCGTCATAGTCTATGACTTCGTAGTCACCGCCGTCGCGACTCTCGATGACCGCATTCGAGGAAAACAATTCGTCCTTGAACGGTTTCAGCGGTTCAGCCGCCACGGCGCTTGCCGCGAAAACGGACAGAAAAAAGGCGGAAAGTCCTGTAAACGTAAAATGAACTGTGGACATGTGCATTCGGATCGGTTCCCATTGGCGCTACTGCCTTGCCATTGTGCGCGCCGCGACGCAATCCTTGCGGCGAATAGCCCCCTGAATTCGGCAGAATCGCGCACGCGGATGGGTTTCCTATAATACGCTGATTCGCAAGGCGATCGCAGTGTCGTGATCAAGGGCCGGTCTCTTGAAGCCACCCCGGGTCACGCCAAATCAAGATTTGAACGGCTCAATGGACGACAACAACGACCTTTTCTCCGGCATTCCCCAGGCCTCCAAGGTACAGGAAACAAGTAAGTCCGCTGCTCCACCTTCCGCTGCCCCGAACTCGCCGCAACCCGCTCCGGCGTTCAGAGCGGCACCGGAAACGTCTGGCAGCGAATCTTATGGTGCCTCGTCGATCCGGGTGCTTGAGGGGCTTGAGCCGGTGCGCATGCGGCCGGGCATGTATATCGGCGGCACCGACGAGAAGGCGCTTCATCACCTTTTTGCCGAAGTCATCGACAATTCCATGGACGAGGCCGTCGCTGGCCACGCCAACTTCATCGAGGTTCACCTGGACGCCGGCGGCTTCTTGAACGTGACCGACAACGGCCGCGGCATTCCCGTCGAAAACCACCCCCAGGTGCCGGGCAAGTCGACGCTCGAGGTCATCATGACCAAGCTCCACGCCGGCGGAAAATTCGACGGCAAGGCCTACGAGACCTCCGGCGGTCTGCATGGCGTCGGCGTGTCGGTGGTGAATGCTCTGTCAGACGTGCTCGAGGTGGAAGTCGCCCGTAACCGAAAGCTCTATCGCCAGCGCTTCTCCCGCGGCGTTCCACAGGGCGGCCTCGAAGAACTCGGCGATGTGCATAACCGGCGCGGGACCCGCGTGCGCTTCCATCCGGACCCGCAGATTTTCGGCGATCATGCACGCTTCGATCCGGCACGCGTATTCCGGATGGCTCGGTCGAAAGCTTATCTGTTCGGCGGCGTCGAGATCCGCTGGAGCTGTGATCCCGGAATGCTGCCGCAGGGGTCGGACGTGCCGGAAAAGGCGGTGTTCCATTTCCCGGGCGGCCTGAAGGATTACCTACAGGCCACGATGGGCAAGGAATTCACCGTCACCAAGGAGATCTTCGCCGGCAAGTCGGACAAGACAAGCGGCCACGGCTCGCTCGAATGGGCGATCACCTGGTATGGCGGCGATCCGCAGGTGCACTCCTATTGCAACACCATTCCGACACCCGAGGGCGGCACCCACGAGGCCGGCCTGCGCATAGCGCTGACCAAGGGGCTCAAGAACTACGCCGAACTGACTCAGAACAAGCGCGCCGCGCAGATTACGACCGACGATGTGATGATTTCGGCCGTCGGCATGCTGTCGGTGTTTATCCGCGAGCCGGAATTCGTTGGCCAGACGAAGGACAAGCTCGCGACCGTCGAGGCGCAGAGGATCGTCGAGAACGCTCTGCGCGACCCCTTCGACCACTACCTCGCCGACAACCCCGGCGAAGCCGCCAAGCTGCTCGACTGGGTGATTGAACGCGCCGAGGAGCGGCTGCGGCGACGCAAGGAAAAGGAAGTGAACCGCAAGACAGCGGTACGCAAGCTACGCCTGCCCGGCAAGCTCGCCGACTGCTCGCAGAACACCGCCGAAGGCGCGGAACTGTTCATCGTCGAGGGTGATTCGGCCGGTGGTTCCGCCAAGCAGGCACGCAATCGTTCCAACCAGGCGATCCTGCCTCTTCGCGGCAAGATCCTGAACGTCGGCAGCGCCAGCCGCGAAAAGCTCGGGGCCAACCAGCAAATTGCCGACCTGATCCAGGCGCTCGGCTGCGGCACGCGCTCGAAGTATCGCGAGGAAGACTTGCGCTACGAGCGTATCATCATCATGACGGACGCCGACGTCGACGGTGCGCACATCGCTTCGCTGCTGATCACCTTTTTCTATCAGGAGATGTCGGAGCTGGTGCGCGGCGGCCACCTTTTCCTCGCCGTGCCGCCGCTGTACAAGCTTACGCAAGGGGCGAAATCGGCCTACGCCCGCGACGATGTGCATCGAGCCGAACTGATGGAGACAGAGTTCAAGGGACGCGGCAAGATCGAGATCAGTCGGTTCAAGGGTCTGGGCGAAATGCTTCCCGCCCAGCTTAAGGAAACCACGATGGATCCGAAGAACCGGACCTTGCTGCGGGTCGAGATCGACGAGGTGGATTTCGAGGGCACGCGCGAGGCCGTCGACAACCTGATGGGCACCAAGGCCGACGCCCGATTCCGCTTTATCCAGGAACGCGCCGAATTCGCGGAAAACATCGACATCTGAAGCTGGACCCAAAATGCAGCCTCTTTCGTCGGTTGCACCGCAGCCGGTCGGAAGGGGCGGCCACTCGTATGCTTTTTGCTGGCCCTGCCGCTTGAATAGACATCCCCGATAGCCCATAAGTTATCGGAACCTGCAATCGCGCGAAGAACCCAAATTGACTGCTCATGAACCTCAAAGACCGCGAACCGAGCCAAGGTGGCTGGGGAGCGTGGCGCCGTCGCGTACAGCCCTGATCCCCCTCATCTCGGCCGCGCGCTGGATGCTTCTGGTCATCATCGCCGCGGGTGTCTATTTCTTCTACGGTTTCCTCGTCCCGGTCCTTGCCGCACTCGTCATCGGATTTGCGAGCTGGCCGGTTTTCCGCAAGCTCAGGGAGGAGGTCGGCGGCAACCGGACGATCGCGGCCTCGCTTGCCATACTCCTGATCGTCGCCTTCATCGTTGTGCCGGTCATCATGGCTGTCACCTATACGGTTGGCGAAATCCGGGAGTGGATCACCTGGGCCGTCGAAGCGAACCGGGTGGGCGCGCCGGTTCCAGACTGGATTCTGGGATTGCCCGCTATCGGCCAGTGGCTTGGCGAACAATGGCGTTCCCACATCGGCAGTCCGGGCGCGATCGGCGACCTGATCCAGGTGGTCAGCGGCGCCAATATCGGCAACATCTATCGCGCCGTCCTTGCGGCGGGCGGCGGCCTCTTCCACCTGTTCCTGACGCTGTTGTTCATGCTGATCGCCTTGTTCTTCGTCTACCGCGACGGAGAATCCTTCATGCGCCAGATCGATCTCCTCGGCGAGCGCATCCTGCCGCAGCGCTGGGAGCGAATTTCCCGCGTGGTGCCGGCGACGATCAACTCGACAGTCACCGGCATGACGCTGATCGCCATCGGCGAAGGCATCGTGCTTGGCATCGCCTACTGGATCGCCGGCGTCCCCTCGCCGGTCACCTTCGGTGTGCTCACCGGCATGATGGCGTTGTTTCCCGGCGGTGCACCGCTTTCGTTCACGCTCGTTTCCCTCTACCTCGTTGCCAGCGGAGCGCCGGTCGCCGGTATCGCACTTTTTGTCTGGGGGAGCGTCGAACTCTTCATCGTCGACAAGACGCTGCGCCCGCGGCTCGTTGGCGGACCGATCAAGCTTCCGTTCCTTCCCACCTTCTTCGGCCTGGTCGGCGGCGTGAAGACCATGGGTTTCCTCGGCCTGTTCATCGGCCCGGTGCTGATGGCCTTGCTGGTGGCGATATGGCGGGAGTGGATCCGCGAAGTCGAACTGACCGTCGAACACGAAGCGACGTCTGCCGAACTCATTTTTCATGAGCGCAAGGACACCGGGACCGAGTCCTGAAAAGGTTCCGGTCCGGATGAAGCGGGCTTCAAGCCGCCGCGATGCGTTTTTCCATAAAAATGCTGAGGGGATCCGGCTTGTAGTCACCGAAAGGTTCGATGTCACCATAGCCAAACTTGCTGTAAAGGCCGATCGCCTCGGGCTGCCGGATGCCCGTCTCCAGGCGGATAGCCCGAAGCCCCATGTCCCGGGCGCGGTCTTCCAGGATCTCCAGCAGTTTCCGGCCGATCTTCAGCCCCCTCGCATCCGGGTCCACAAACATGCGCTTGATTTCCGCCGTACCGTCACCGGCATCCACCAGGGCGCAACATCCGACAATTGTCTCCCCGTGCCGCGCGACGAAGAACGTCACCTCGTCCCCTTCCAGGGACGTGAGATCGAGCATGTGATTGCTCTCGGCTGGATAGAGCGACGACGCGTAGATGTCGGAGAGTTCGAGCAAACGGATGACGGCCGCCTGGCGTGGCGGCTCGCAAGCGATGGTTATGGTCATTCGGGTCATGCCTTCCAGTCTATCTACCTAACGTGAGCAACGTACCGATCGTGACGCCGACGTTTCACGAAATCAATCCGTCGTCCGTGATAAGTGATTGCTCTGCAACCGTTCTCTCTTGGATCGACCACGATTGACGCATTAGAAAAAGCACGGCGATAGTCATACCGGAAACTGGGTCCGTCTGCGAAAAATGAAAACAGCACTTATCATGATGTCCATACTGGGCTGCGACGATACCGGCAGCCAGTGCCACTACGTCAAGACGCAACAGCAGCGCTGGACAAGCATCGAACTTTGCGACGCCGCCTCCGAGCGGGAACTCTCCAGGATCTCGGATGTCGACTATCCCATGCTCGTCGCCGTCTGCCAGACACCGATTGATATAGCATCTCGTCCGCCGAGGGAGGACGATCGACCTGCACTGGAGGGAGACGATCCGCTGACGGAAGAGCCGGATCGCCAGGGATTGGCCACGAGGGCGCTGGCACGCATCAAAGGGGTTCTGCCAAATGTCGACGATCTGAAGGATCTCGCCGGCAGGCCTGTCCGCCTCGTGACGGACAGCTACTCCTGGGTGGCCCGAAAGGTCGCCGACTGAGGCATTTCACGCCGCGTCGACCATTGCCAGGGAGGCATAGGAACGCGCCGCTTGGCGCTGTTCGGCGAAGTGGAGTTTTTCCACCATTTCCATGAGGTTGCTCGAAATCCGCATTGCCGCTTGCGGTTTACGGAAAGCGTTGAGCAGCCGTGCGGCCACACTGTTCAAGATGTTCGACTGGTCGGAATGTGCCGCCTGCCGCCAGAGCAATGTCGCCTCGACGAAAGCCGCACTGAGGTCTCGCGGCAGACCGGCCGCCTCATAGAGTGCGCGCACGGCGTGCATGCGGCCGGTGGCGACGATCGAACGCACGCGCCGCTCGCTGCAGCCCGAGAGATTGATGATCGCGCCCACAAAGAACTCGACCTTTCCCGTGCACAGGGCATGCATGAGAAACGCAGGCGTCAACTGTCCGTTGATGCGCAGATGCTCGACAAGTTCGGGAATCTCCTCTTGCACGGCCGCCCCGGCGATCGCCACCGTACCCGCCTCACCTGCTTCGCGCGCCACGCGCTCGATCCTGCGCACGCCGACCGTGGCGCGGACGAAGTCCAAGCCGGTCAGTGCCTCGGTGATGATGTGCATGAGCTGGCAGCGCGCTTCCGAAGGCAGGTCGGCGCGGTCGAGAAGCAGGTTGCGAATGTCGCAATGCCGTCCGAATCTCTCCGTTACGCGCTTAAGGGTGACTTTGGCAATCTCGGCACTGCTGTTTCGCAGGAGGACAAGGATCTCCGGCTCGTCACCAACTTCAACGAGGGCGGCTGTCACCGTACGGCTCAACTGCGGACGCGCCGCGATGAATTCGCGCGTCTTTCCGTCTCTGCGCCCCGCAAGATCGACCAGGTCCGCATCGGCGAGCACCGGCGACTTCGGGATGACGATACCGGCGATCTCCGGTTGGTCGCCTGCGAGCGAAACCATGATCGCCCGCGGCGCTTCAAAACCTTCGGCGAGTGATTCGGCGAGCGCTTGACGCACACGCGGTGAAGGGTCGTCGAGCAGATAGGTCATAGCCATCAGCGCCGCCTGGCGTTCCTGATTGGCCATGTCGGACCTGAGATAAGCCCGGCCGAGTGCGTTTGCTGCTTTCGCCCGGTCGCCGACCTTGGCGGTTTCCGCCCAGCGGAGAAATGCCTGTACGATCACTGTGCGCCCCAACACGTGAAGAGATATAGGAAATGGCCGATCAGCCATGAGGACACACTATCGCCCAAAGGTTTACGATCCGTTTACCATGGCCGTTAACCAATTCCGCCGGTTGAAGGCATGCCTATAGTCAGGATACGACCAGTATTGATAGTCTCGAAGGCGGACGCGGTTGGGCGAGACGATCGGCCGCCGAAACGGATCTTGAAAGGCAAGTGGATGCGATCCTGGCTGCGTCTTGCGACGCTAGATGAAAAGAGCCTTGCGCGAACGGCGCGGACCCACGCCGACCGTCTCGTGTTCGATCTCGCTTGCATCGGCCCCCAGGAACCTTCCCGCTCGCGCAACGAATGCGCGGCGTTTCTGCGTCTCTCGCAGGGGCTTCGACGCTACGTCGTCGTTCACGACTTCGCCTCCGGAGAGTGCGAGGACGACCTCGCTGCCATTTTCGCGGAAGGCCCCGACGGGATCATCCTTGCCGGAGCACAAAATGGCGCCGAAATTCAAAGGCTCGACGTCCTGCTTTCGACACTGGAAGCGGTCAACGACGTTCCGCTCGGCAGGACGCGAATCGTGGCGCGCTGCGATACAGCAGCCGGCATCCTGGGTGCAGCAAGCTACCGCGCCAAGTCCGAACGTCTGGAGGCAGTCGGCTGGTCACCGGTCGCCCTCGCCAACGAAATCGGGGCCACTGACACCTATGCCGCCGATGGCCGTCTCATTGCGCCTCTCCAGCAGGCACAGGGTCTGATCCAACTGGCCGCCGCGGCAGCAGGGGTAGCAGCCCTTGCCGCCGATGAGGGACTAGTCGATGCCGAGGTGTTCTCGCCGAGATGTCGGGAAGCGCGCGCCGTGGGTTTCGCCGGGATGATGACCTCCGACCCTGCCCGGGTCGCGATCATCAACCAGGTGTTCGGCTAGCGATCCGTGCCTATTCGGGCCGTTTCGGGCGCAGCATCTCGAACACGTCGCCGCCGTCGCAATAGTCCATGTAGCCCAGCCGGGCGAGCGGGCGCGCAAGCGCCATGTCGATGCGGCCCTCGCGGATGATTGATTCGTCGATATGAATGGCGACAACCTGGCCGAGAACCATGAACGCATTGGCAGGTTCGCCGGAAAGCCCCTTGGGCTGGATGATCTCGGTAACGCGGCACTCGAGGGCTGCCAGCGCTTCACCGACAAACGGCGCATCGACAAGTTCTCCGGCTCGAGGTGTAAGGCCGGCGATCTCGAACTCGCTGGCGCCATAGGGAACGGCAACGGACGAGGCGTTCACTTTTTCGGCAAGATGACGGCTGGCGAAGCTCGCCGTGAAGACGCCGGTCTCCTCGGCGTTCCTCAGGCTGTCCTTGCGGCCGCTCGACGAGAACATAACCAGTTTCGGATCGTCGGATATCGCGTTGAAGAAGGAATACGGTGACAGGTTGTGCGTGCTGTCCAGCCCCTTGGTCCCGATCCATCCGATCGGTCGCGGCGACACGATCGCCTTGAAGGGATCATGCGCCAGGCCGTGCCGATTGGTATCTGTCGTGTAGAACATCAGTCGTTCCCGCCGACCCAGTTGACGATTTGCAGCAGTTCCGGGCGCGGCCGCTCCACCGGCGGGAAGTTCGTGGAGCCGATATGGATGAAGCCCGCGACCTTTTCGCCCTCACGCACGCCCAGAAGCGGCCAGGCGCGCTGGTCGTAGGCATACCATTCGGTGATCCAGTTCGATACGTAGCCGAGTGCATTCGCCGCCATCAGCAGATTGAGGCAGACGGCTCCCGCCGACATCAACTGCTCCCACTCCGGGATCTTGATATGAGGGCCGGCTGTGCTGATTACCCCGACCACGACCGGTGCCCGGGTAAACCGGGTCCGCTCGACATTGATCATTTCATCCGAAAGCTCCGGCTTTGCCGCGAGCGCGAGCCGCAGCAGTTCCTCACCGATACGCACGCGCTCCTCGCCGCGATATACGATAAAGCGCCAGGGGGCGAGCTTGCCATGATCGGGAACGCGCGTGGCCAAGCGCAGGGCTTCCTCGATTTCGTCCCTTGACGGCCCGGGCTCGCTCATCTGGAATGCGGGGATGGAACGGCGCACCGCCAGGTAGTCGATCAGCTTGACATCACTTTTCATCTGAAAACGCTTTCGTTTACCTCCCGGCGAAAACCGGGTCTTGAAATTGCCATCGGGTTGGTCTTCAAGTGACAATTGAATTTCGAGAAGTCAACCGCCGAGGAACCATGTACGGCTTTTCCTTCGCCACACGCATCGGGCTTGCACTTGCCCTGGTTCTCGGCGCAACCCTGCCTGCCCCCGCTCAGGAGGCATTCGAACAATTAAAGCAACTCGACAGCTCGGCCAAGATGCCGAAGCTCAATGCCTTTTCGGCGACGACCCGGGGAAGTCTGGATGTCGCCACCGAACTGAAGGACGTGACGCTGGAAGCAAAGCTGACGAAAGACGGCGATTCCATGCAACAGGGGCTTTCCTGGCGGGTGTTCAGCCCGTTTCCGGGCGACGACGGCAAGCTTCCGCTGGTCGCGAGTTCAGAGGGCGGCTCGGCCGCCTTCCAGTTGGTGCCGGGGGACTATTTCGTCAACGTCGCCTTCGGACGCGCCGGTGCCACCAAGAAGCTCTCGATCCCATCCTCCGGCACAGTGGACAAGCAGGTCCTGGTGCTCGACGCCGGCGGCCTGGTGCTAAATGCAGTCTCGGGCCCCGATGTGAAGATACCGCCGGGCGAGCTTAGTTTCTCCGTCTATTCCGCGGAGGTTCGCGAAGATGGTGAACGCGGGCTGGTCATGGCAGACGTCAAGCCGGACAACATCGTTCGCCTGAATGCCGGCACCTATCACATCGTTTCCGAATACGGCAGCGTCAATGCCGCCGTGCGTGCCGACATCCAGGTCGAGGCCGGCAAGTTGACCCAGGCAACGATCCAACATCGCGCCGCCAAGGTTACGCTCAAGCTGGTTGCCGATGAAGGCGGCGAAGCGATCGCGGATACTGCGTGGTCTGTCCTGACTTCTGCCGGCGACGTCGTCAGCGAAAGCGTCAGCGCCTTCCCGTCGATGGTGCTCGCCGAAGGCGAATACACCGCCATCGCCCGCAACAAGGACAAGATCTACCAGCGCGACTTTTCCGTCAGCGCCGGCCACAACAGCGATATCGAAGTGCTGATGAGCGCGCTGTCGTCGCCAGGGCAATTGCCAGCCGACCAGGCTATCGACAGCGAATGAGCCGCCCGAACGCTTTCTAGATCATTGAGAAGCAGAGAACCCCGGATCTTGTGTCCGGGGTTCTCTGTTTGACTTAGCTTACTTCTTCGCCTTGCGGGAATCCGCCTTGCGCTTCAGGTCCGGCGGGGTTGCCTCATCGACCAGTGCGGCGATCGCCTCGTCGAGCGACAAAGAGGTCTGCGCCTGCGAACCCAGACGGCGGATGTTGACCGTTCGCTCCTCGGCCTCCTTCCTGCCGCAGACGATGATCACCGGCACTTTGGTAACCGAGTGCTCTCGGACCTTGTAGTTGATCTTCTCGTTGCGGAAGTCTGTCTCCACATTGAGCCCCGCGTCACGCAGTGCGTCGGCGACTTCCTGACCGTAAGCGTCGGCTTCCGAAGTGATCGTGGCAACGACGATCTGTTGCGGCGATACCCATAGCGGCATATGGCCGGCAAAGTTCTCGATCAGGATGCCGAGGAAGCGTTCCATCGAGCCGCAGATCGCCCGGTGGATCATCACTGGCTGGCGCTTTTCCGAGTTGTGATCGATGTAGAAGGCGCCAAAACGCTCCGGCAGGTTGAAGTCCACCTGCGTGGTGCCGCACTGCCATTCGCGGCCGATGGCGTCCTTCAAGGTGTACTCGAATTTGGGCCCGTAAAACGCGCCCTCGCCCGGCATGATGCCGGTCTTGATACGGCCTTCCGACTGTTCTTCGATGGTCTTGAGGACATCCATCATCACGCTTTCGGCGCGATCCCATAGATCATCGGATCCGACGCGCTTGTCAGGGCGTGTAGAAAGTTTGACGACAATCTCCTTGAAACCGAAATCTTCGTAGACCGACAGGATCAGGTCGTTGATCTTCAGGCATTCCTCCGCCATCTGCTCTTCGGTGCAGAAAATGTGGGCGTCGTCCTGCGTGAAGCCGCGCACGCGCATCAGGCCGTGCAGCGCACCGGATGGCTCATAGCGATGCACGTTGCCGAATTCTGCAAGACGGATAGGCAGTTCTCGATAAGACTTCAGACCATGCTTGAAGATTTGCACGTGACCGGGGCAGTTCATCGGCTTCAGCGCGAAGACGCGATCGTCATCGGTATCGTCACCGGCGACGGTCACCTTGAACATGTTGTCGCGATACCAGCCCCAATGGCCCGAGGTCTCCCAGAGCGACTTGTCGAGCACCTGCGGCGCATTGACTTCTTCATAGTCGCCCTCGAGGCGGCGGCGCATGTAGGACACGAGAGTCTGGAACATGCGCCAACCCTTGCCGTGCCAGAAGACGACGCCCGGGCCTTCCTCCTGGAAATGGAACAAGTCCATTTCGCGCCCGAGGCGACGATGGTCGCGTTTTTCCGCTTCGGCCAGCACGTGCAGGTAGTTGTCGAGTTCTTCCTGTTCGGCCCAGGCCGTGCCGTAGATACGGGTCAGCATCGGGTTGTTGCTGTCGCCGCGCCAATAGGCTCCGGCCACCTTCATCAGCTTGAACGCATTGCCGATCTGTCCGGTCGAGGCCATGTGTGGACCGCGGCAGAGATCGAACCAGTCCCCCTGGTAGTAGATCTTGACGTCCTGGTCTTCGGGAATGGCATCGACAAGTTCGACCTTGTAGGCCTCGCCCCTGGATCCGAAGACCTCCTTGGCCTTGTCGCGCGACCAGACTTCCTTGGTGAAGGGCTTGTTGCGCTGGATGATCTCCTTCATTCGCTTTTCGATCTTCGGCAGATCCTCGGGCGTGAAGGGCTCGTTCTTGGCGAAATCGTAGTAGAAGCCGTTCTCGATGACTGGGCCGATCGTTACCTGGGTTCCGGGCCACAATTCCTGTACGGCCTCGGCCATGACGTGGGCGGTATCGTGCCGAATAAGTTCGAGCGCGCGCGGGTCGCTGCGGGTGATGATCTCGATCTTGCCCTCGGAAACTGGATCGGCGAGGTCGCGCACGGTGCCGTCGATGGCGATGGCGACGGCCTTCTTGGCAAGCGACTTAGAAATGGACTCGGCCACGTCCCGACCGGTCGCGCCGGCATCGTAGGAGCGAACGGACCCGTCCGGAAAAGAGAGGGAAACGGCTTCAGACATATAGAATTCTCCTGTCCAGTCCCGCCAACGAATGCGGGTGGTGTTGAAAGATTCGGGATAAATCAGCGGAGGATTATCACGGGCCGCCCTGATAAAGCCTTTCGACGCCGGAGTAAAGAATGAGGTCGCCTCAATGCGCGCCTGCCAATAGCCAAGCGCCGCGGCCTCGACTCAGCCGGCCCTTTTTCCGATCCGCCAATATCGCCACGGTGTCCACCATAGGTACTGGATCCCCAACGCCTCGGGAACCGGGTCGAAGCCGTGGGTGCCACCCGGGCCGCAACGCGCCACCCGAAAGAGGGTCATCCAGCCACCGGCCCAGAACCCGTGCCGCGCGATCGCTTCGTAGCCGTATTCCGAGCAGGTCGGCAGGTGCCGGCAACCATGGCCGACAAAGCTGGAGAGGGTGAGTTGGTAGAGCCGGACGAGCCCGACGCCGAGAAGGCGGCCCGGTGTCTTGCGAAAAGGTCCTGGCCAGTTGCGGCCCTTGTATTTCAGGCCGCCGCCTTCATGGCTGCAGTCAGGCCGGCCGCACATGGACTATCCCGCCGCTACCGCGTCTTGGCGGCCCGTCTCGATCTGTCCGATTGCATCGACGACGGCATCGAACGTCAGCATGGTCGAGGCATGTCGCGCCTTGTAGTCCTTGACCGGCTTCAGGAACCGCATGTCCTCGAACCGTCCGCTCGGCCCTTCGCCGCCGGCCTTCAGCATGGCGAGCATATCTTCACGCGCCTTTCGGATCTCGTCCGCATGTGCGCCAATCACATGCCGCGCCATGATCGATGATGAGGCCTGCCCGAGCGCGCAGGCCTTCACCTCGTGCGCAAAATCGGTCACCACGTCGCCATCCATCTTCAGGTAGACTTTCACCCTGGAGCCGCAAAGCTTTGAATGCGCTTGGGCACTGGCGTCCGCATCGTCAAGCGTTCCGGCTCTCGGAATGTTCCCCGCGAACTCGAGGATTTTGCTGTTGTAGATATCGTCCATGCTCAAAAAGGGTTCCCAAACCGGCACTTTGCCGCTAAATAGCCGCCCAAATTGCGATCCTGCGCGGTTGTATCATATTAAAAAACACAGCGTGTCGTTTTTCGGCTCTTTTCCGCAGGCGTCGCCATACTATATGTTATGTCGTATCGCGGCGGCCAAAAAGCAATGGCCGGACCGGTCGATACAGGGAAACCGTGCAGGAAGGTCCGGGGCAGATCGCCGCGGGACCCGAACGCCCCGGAGCCCGCCGACGGTATCCATGTCTGGCCACGGTCAGTTTCATGGCGAATGGCGAGTTGTCCGAAATGATGAAACGTCAGATTCGCCTGAGGCGGATGAGGAGACCAGTCTGAAATGGACGCCATTGTAAAGAATTTCCCCCTCCCGGGCGACCTGTCGGAGCGCCCGACGCAGCAGGAAGCCGAGGAAGCTGTTCGGGTTTTGTTGCGCTGGGCCGGCGAGGATCCGAGCCGAGAGGGGCTGACAGATACACCGTCCCGTGTCGTGAAATCTTACAAGGAACTCTTCTCCGGATATGATCAGGTGGCCGAGGACGTCCTTGGCCGCACGTTCGAGGAAGTGGCCGGCTATGACGACATGGTAGTCGTCAAGGACATCCCGTTCTTCTCGCATTGCGAACACCACATGGTCCCGATCATCGGCAAGGCGCATGTCGCCTATCTGCCGGACGGGCGGGTATTGGGCCTGTCGAAGATTGCCCGCGTCGTCGACATTTACGGACGTCGCCTGCAAACCCAGGAGTCGATGACCGCGCAGATCGCCAAGGCCATTGACGATACGCTGCGTCCGCGCGGTGTTGCAGTCATGATCGAGGCCGAGCACATGTGCATGTCGATGCGCGGCGTGCAGAAGCAGGGCTCAACCACTCTCACCACCACCTTTACCGGCGCCTTCAAGATCGACGCCGCCGAGCAAGCACGTTTCATGACCATGGTGCGGAGCCGGTAAGTCGGCTTTTATGCGGAGCCGACTTCATGACTTTCACATTCAAGGCGCCACCGGGCGACAAGTCCGCGCTCGAGACCGGGCCGGACTTTACTCCGAAATTCGATGAGAAGGGCTTGGTCACGGCGGTCGTCACCGATGCTGGCGATGGCCAGCTTCTCATGGTTGCCCATATGAATGAGGAAGCGCTCGCCCTGACACTGGAATCCGGAGTAGCCCACTACTTCAGTCGTTCTAGGAACCGTATCTGGAAAAAGGGTGAGACATCCGGCAATCTACAGATGGTCAAGGAAATCCGGACCGATTGCGATCAGGATGCCGTATGGCTGAAGGTGACCGTTGGCGGACATGATGCGACCTGTCATACCGGGCGGCGGTCCTGCTTTTATCGGACGGTTTCACTGGTCGACGGAGCGCCGGTCGTGGCGATTACCGACGAGCATCGACACTTCGATCCGGACGAGATCTACAGCGGATCAAACAAAGCGTAACAAGTTGTGAACCTAAGCGGGGCCAATCCCGTTGTATGAAACGAATTGGAAAGAAAAATAACACCCAATAGGGACAGGAAATCGTTCGGCTAAAAGGATTGCATGATGCTGAACTGGGGTATGTATCGCAACACCACCACACCCGCATCACTGGATGCTGGCGCCCCGTCCCTACAGCAAGTCGCCCCTCCGGTACAGGCTAAGCCGCCGCAGAAGACGAAAATCGCGCTTGCCCTTGGCGGCGGGGCCGCTCGCGGATGGGCGCATATCGGCGTTCTGCGCGCGCTCGACGAAGCCGGCATCGAGGTCGGCATGGTCGCCGGTACATCGATTGGGGCCCTGGTTGGCGGTTGCTATCTTGCCGGCAAGCTCGATGAACTCGAAGCGTTCGCCCGCTCGCTCACCATGCGCCGCATTGCAGGCCTGCTCGATCTCACCATCGGCGGCGGCGGCCTCTTCGGCGGCATGCGGCTCACCAAGCGGATGCAGGAGCATCTCGAAGGCATGACGATCGAGGAGCTCGACCGTCCGTTCGTTTCCGTCGCAACCGAGGTAAACTCCGGCCATGAAGTGTGGGTGACGAGCGGCTCGTTGATCACTGCCCTGCGGGCTTCCTATGCCCTGCCCGGCATTTTCGAGCCGATCTACAGCAACAACCGTGTTCTCGTTGACGGCGCCCTGGTCAATCCGGTGCCTGTTTCCGTATGCCGCGCCTACGAGCAGCAGATGGTCGTTGCAGTCAACCTCAACTACGACCTCTACGGCCGTTCGGCAGTGGTCAAGCACGATGCGCGCCTTCCCGATCCGAACGCGCCCGCTCTCGACGACAGGCAGCCCCCCCGTCCCGGACTGCCAGGCCTCATGGTGCAGGCGTTCAACATCATCCAGGATCGGATTTCCCGCGCTCGCCTTGCAGGAGATCCCCCTGATCTCGCCCTGCAGCCGCGCCTCAGCGACATCGGCCTGTCGGAGTTCCACCGGGCGGGCGAGGCCATCGACCGCGGCTATGAGGAAGCGATGTCGAAAATCGGCGAACTGACCCGCCTGCAAGAATTCCTCACCCGATAAAGGGCAATCGTCACGTCCCGGGGACCGGAAACGCATCACACTCCGGATTTGATTTGAAGTATCTCGCGGCGCGCGATACAGCCCGCGCGCCGATCCCTGGATCAAGCTCAAGCGGCCTGTATTCGATCAGCCGGCGATGTAGGCGATGATCTGTTCGGTTTCCAGTTCGACCTCGCGGATGCGCTGCTTGACGACGTCACCGATCGAAATGATTCCGACCAGCTTGCCATGATTCTCGACCGGCACGTGGCGGAAGCGACGTTCGGTCATCACCCCCATAAGTTCATTGACCGTGGTTTCCTCCCGGCAACGGAACACTTCGGGCGTCATCAGCGACGAAACCGACTGCTCCAGGGCAGCCGTGCCATGCTTGGCGATAGCCGTGACAACATCGCGCTCGGTGAAGATACCAACGATCTTGCTGTCCTTGCCGACGACCACGACGGCGCCGATCCGGTATTTGTTCAGGGTGGCGGCAGCTTCGTTGAGTGTCGTTTCGGGGCCAACGGTAACGACGTCTCGGCCCTTCTGTTCAAGAATGGCCTTTACTGGAATAGACATGCAGGTCTCCCGTTCCAAAAGCGATCATGCTCTCTCCGGAATGGCGATCTCGCCATGGTCCCCCACGACCGCCCCCGGAACGCAATGGTGCCCTTCCTTCGGGGATATTGCAATATTCTTGAGAAGCGAAGGCACGACCATTGCGACACCACACGCCAGCCTACTTCCCTGGATCGAATGCGCCGAACAACAGGAAGCCAAAGAGAAATCCGCCGATATGCGCTTCCCAGGCGATGCCCCCCGCGCCCGCGTCCACGATCGGGATACCGAACACGAAAAGCAGGTTTCCGAACAGCCAGGCAGCCGTGAAGACCACGACCATCCGGCTTTGAAACGCTCCAAGGATGGAAAGGCGCGGGTAAAGATGCGCGTCGCGGCGGGTGTCTTGCCCGCGCGGAGGGAACGCGAAGCGGCATGCCGCGCCCATGAGAGCCGAGATCACCCCGGAAGCCCCGACCATGAGGCTCGCCTCGCCCCAATGAAAGCAAACATATAATCCCGCCGATGCGGCTGCCGAGAGAATCCAGAAGACAATGAACCGTTTGGTGCCGATACGGCGAACCACGGGCGCCCCGAAGGCTGCGAGCCAGAGACTGTTGAAGGCGATATGCTCCAGGCCGCCATGCAGGAGCGAATAGGTAACCGGCGTCCACAGCCATTCAAAACCCTGCTCGGAGAGCGGATAGACATAGCGCACCGGTATGAAGGCGAACGTCAGTATCACTTGCTCGGCAAGCCAGTCGGGCAAAAGAAATGCCTCGATGCCAAAGATGCCCCAGATCAGCAGCAGCGACACCAGCAGGCTCGTTGGCAGATTGAATGCCGGAGGGTTTGGTCGAGGCAGCGCTTCCCTATAAGAAGGTGGCTCAGGCCGGGATTGATCTTCCATTACCAAGTCACCTCGTTCGATTGCCGAACCGCAGCAATATAGGACCGTCCAAAGAAAAAAAAGCCGTCCGGCGTACCGAACGGCCATCGAGCCCTTGGGTTTATCCCCGTGCCCGAAAAAGGTGCGTGCTGGGGAGACCGCAGCCTCCCGTGAAGTGTGATCAACGATTGCCACAATGGGCTTGGAGTGGCAACGGAAACCAAGGGTTAACCTTAACTTCCAAGAACGGGCGCAAATCCCCCAACCACCAGGTTCCTGGCATGGAATTCGCTGAACCGATAATAGATCCGCGATCGCAGGCGGACCATGTTCAGTATCGAGACACGTAAGGCGTCGCATGCGCAAGAGAAAGACGATCGAGCTCTACCACTACTGGCAGGCGATAAGGGGCACGGATGAAGCTCCGTACCGCCGCGCTCTCGATCCCGGAGCCATTCGCAATCTGTTGCCAGATCTTTTCATCCTTGAGGATGAAGGCAATGACGGTGCGTGTTTCCGTCTCGCGGGCACGCGCATATGTGCCGACTTCGGACAGGAGTTGCGTGCAACGGCCTTCTCAAAACTCTGGGTTAGCGAACAGCGGCATATGATCCGCGCGTTATTCAGCGACGTCATGCAACGTGAAGCCCCGGTAGTGCTGGACGTGACAGCCAGTACCCGTAGCGGCCAAATGGTTGCCATGGAGATGGTGGTGTTACCGCTGCGATCCAATGGCGAGACGTCAGATCGAATTGTCGGGGCGCTCGCAACCGACCGTCCCGCCAACTGGCATGGCAGTGATCTCCTCGTCGAGTTGACTTGCACGGCAACCAGCCAACCGGGAAAGGCATATGTTGCATCGGGAAGGAGGAACACGGCAATCGACCTCGATGCGAAATCGGTGGGTTCGTTTTTGCCGCACAGACCACAAACGACGTCAAGATCTTGAAAACTGGCGCCGCATCGCTGATGCGCTCTCGCGGGTGGTGGCGCTCGGCTTGGCAACAGATGATCGTTAACCTACAACCTTCTGTTAACCGCTTGCTGGTAATCATTTAACCATAGTTCAAAGCCTAATAGCGGTGCCATGTTTTCATTCCAGCCAGCACAATCCGCAGGAAGAGCACAACAGGCAGAATCGCGCGCCTTCCAGCGCGTCGTCGTCAATCTACCTGGCCGACTGATGCTGGCGAACTACGAGGAATACGACTGTAGCGTCATCGATATGTCGCCGGGCGATGTCCATATCTCTTGCGCAGGCCGGCCCTCGATGCACGAGCGGGTCATATCCTATATCGACCACCTCGGCCGGATCGAAGGAACGGTGATCCGCCTGGTCGAAGGCGGTTTCATGCTTGCCATCACCGCGACCGACCGGAAGCGTGAAAAGCTGGCCGCACAACTCACCTGGATCGCAAACAAGCACGAACTGGGCCTGGCCGAGGACCGTCGCCACGACCGCCTGACGCCGCGGCAGACGCGCTCCGAAGTCACACTCGACGACGGCCGACGCTTTCCCTGCCGCATCATGGACCTGTCGGTATCGGGCGCCGCCGTCGACATCGAAGTCCGGCCGCCGATCGGAACAGCTGTCCGCCTTGGCAGTATGCGCGGTCGCATCATTCGCCACTTCATGGAAGGCGTTGCGATCGAATTCCTCTCCGTTCAGTCCCGTGAAGCACTCACCGAGTTTCTGTAAACCCAGTCGCGCGCCACTTCAGCTCTCGCTGCCGGCGGACTCAAGATCCCGCCCCAAGACTAAAATGGGACGTCGGATCGGAAAATCGGCGTTCCGCCAAGTTTGACGCCGCCTTCCCTCTAAAAAAAATTGCGATCCAGGATATTTTTTCGGCGTCGAGCGCCTTGGGATTCCCACCAGACTTCGCAGGCTCCGCGCACCGGTAGCGCGTATTTCACCACCAGGCCAGTTGTTTCGAAATGGCACGGGGCATCCGATCGATCGCAAACCTTCGGTAACCGGGACACCATCGATCTGAAAATATCGATTATATTTCAGATATTTAACCATGCTAATTTGACACCTGCAATGTCGGTGCGCTGATGGATCTCCAGTCGGACCCGACTGGAACCGGTTTCGCAGATCTTTAGAAAATAGTTCGCATTTTAATCGAATACATCGCGCATTCGAATCGAATAAGCCTTTATATTTACTACGGAATTTTGCGAGCAATAAAAGTGCGCGTGGCAATGTCGTCTCAACACGGGAGACGATGAATGACAACGCGCAAGACACTGATGAAGGGCATCCTGGCAATCGCCTTCGCCGGCATCGCGTCCAGCTTTGCCGCAGCGATGCCCGCCAACATCACGGTCGAAGGGCGCACCAACCCGCCGATCGGCCATTACGAATTCTGCAAGTTCCATCGCAGCGAATGCGTACCGACGGTCGCCGATAGCGGCCCCATGGCGTTGACGGAAGAGCGTTGGCAGACGATCCTCAAGGTCAACTATGAGGTTAATTCCAAGATCGAGCCGATGACGGATCTCGATATCTATGGCGTCGAGGAACGTTGGGCGTATCCCGACCAGGTCGGCGATTGCGAGGATTTCGTCCTGCTGAAGCGCCGCATGTTGGTAGACGACGGTTTCTCCCCCGCCGACCTCCTCATCACCGTCGTGCTGCAGCCGAATGGCGAGGGACATGCGGTACTGACCGTCCGAACCGACCGCGGCGACTTCATTCTCGACAATATGCGCAACAAGGTCATGCTCTGGTCTGATACCGAGTACACGTACCTGAAGCGCCAGGCATCGGACAATCCGGGCCGCTGGGTGAGACTGCAGGACGGCCGTGCGGTCGCGGTCGGTAGCGTCAAGTAGTTGAAAGCCGGGACCGCTAGCGGTTTACCGGCCGAGCCGCCCCCCGGACAGATTGACCGATCTGTCCCTCGGCCCCAACAGACGAGAACATTCGTGCCGGTTCCGATGCCTCGGGACCGGCACTTTTTTGCCGCATTGCACTGGCAAAGCCTCTTGGCTGCCTGCGCGCGGTAACACACGCCGATAAGGGTCCATAGCGACAGAGGTTCCGACTGCTGTCGGCAGGCTTTGCGCAACCAAGGCACGTTATTTAGACATCGTTAACCACGATGACCGAACCTGTGTTCACGATTCTCAGAAGCATGCCGCGCAGCGGGAGTGCATAAATATGCGGGATAGCAAAACATGACAGGCCAAGGCACGGCGCCGCTGCTCGTTCATGAACCGCTTGTCTCGAACAGGATCCTCTTCCGCTTGGCTGTCGCCGTCACCGTCTTCGCACTCCTGACACTCGGCATCGGCCTCGCCAGCAGCCGGATCGGCTCTACCATCGCCCTCGGCGGCCATACTGAAAGCACCGAGTTGTTCCGGATCACCATCGGTCAGGATACGATAGCCCTACCCGCCAATGCCATCCGCTTTGCACGCCAACGCGCCAGCGCGCCTGCCGAGCGCATCGATCTTTACCTCGCATGGCCGGATATGTCGGGATACAGCGCCACTCAGCGGCAGCGCTTCAACGATCCCGGCGCCGCACAAGAACTGCTGTTCATGCAGCTTTCGCAAAGCACGATGTCCCGAGACATGTCAGGCAGGCTTGATCCAATTTATTCGCATCTCTTCGACGGCGCCGCTGAGCCGGGTCCACACGGCCTGACCCTGCACCGGCTTCGTCCGGATACCGGCTATCGGGATGAAGTGATGCTGACCGCAACACGACCCGGCAAGGCGGACTATGTCGTTCGCTGCGTGCTGCCCGAAGATGAGTCGCATGCTTCCAATGCGGATTGCCAGCGCGACATCCAGGTCGGTCGTGATCTGTCGGTTCTCTACCGCTTCTCCAGCTTAATGCTCGCCGACTGGCAGCGCATTGACGAGCGCGTGCAATCCTATTTCGAGGCGCGGCTGACCCCATGATCCCACTAGGACACACCTGGTTAGAATCCGACAGGAAGTCGAAACCTCTTGTTCATTATAAACTTCTTGGTAACGCCCTTTCGCTACAGTCACTTCAACGGCTGTTTCGGGCGCGGCACCCGGAACAAAATCCACCCATGAAAATGAAGAGTGAAGCGGTGTTCAAGTCAGCTATTTTCGTATCTCGCGTTGGCAACCGGTTGGGCAAGGCGATTTGCGGCTTGGCCGTTATTGCAGGTATGGCCGGTGCGGCGTCGCCCGCGGCGGCGAACCCCAAATATGCGGGGATCGTGGTCGATGCGAAAACGGGCAACGTGCTCTACAGCGAAAACGCCGACAGCCTGCGCTATCCGGCTTCGCTGACCAAGATGATGACCCTCTACCTTGTCTTCGAATCGCTCGAGAAAGGTCGCATCAATCTGAACACCAAGGTGCCGGTATCCGCCAACGCTGCAGCCGAACCCCCGTCGAAGCTTGGCCTGCGTGCCGGTTCCACCCTGACCGTCGACCAAGCCATCAAGGCACTCGTGACGCGCTCGGCGAACGATGCAGCCACCGCCCTCGGTGAGTTCATCGGTGGTTCGGAGACCCAATTCGCCCGCATGATGACAAACAAGGCGCGCGCCCTCGGCATGACGCGCACGACCTATCGCAATGCCAATGGCCTTCCCAATACGGCACAGATGACAACCGCACGGGATCAGGCGCGTCTGGGTATGGCGCTCAGGCAGCATTTCCCGCAGTATTACGGCTATTTCTCCACGCGCAGCTTCCGGTACGGAAAGCAGAATATCGGCAACCACAACCGTCTGCTCGGCGCCGTTCGCGGTGTCGACGGCATCAAGACGGGCTACACCCGCGCTTCGGGCTTCAACTTGGCGACATCAGCGCAGGCCGACGGTCGCTCCGTCGTCGGCGTCGTTCTTGGCGGCACGACAGGGCGCGCCCGCGATGCTCAGATGACCAAGCTGATCAATCGCTATCTTTCGCAGGCTTCGCGCCGTGGCGGTGGTAACGTCATAGCCGAGGCCGGGCCGGAGCCTGTGCCGATGGCAAACGCCGAGGCTGCCCAGAAGAGACTTGCCCTTCCCGAGAGCGGTCCCGTTCCGGTCGTTCGCTACGAAGTTCCCTATGCGACCGCATCGGCCTATGCTGCACCGTCCGGCAGCGCGGCGAGCGACGCGGTCGCCAAGCAACTCGCATCGGTAGAGGCATCTGTGCCTGCCCCGACCCCGGTAGAGACAACGTCGATCAAACAGGACGAAACCGCAGAATCCGTCGACCAGGTTACAACTGCTTCGACCTCGCAGCCCGCTGGGTGGGTGATCCAGATCGGCGTATCCCCTTCCAAGGAAATGGCGATGGAACTGCTGCGTACGACGCAGGGCAAGGGCGGCAAGGTATTGCGTTCCGCCACTCCCTTCGCAATGGCCTTCAACGCTGAGAGCGGTCAGGTCTACCGCGCGCGGTTTGGAGGTTTTGGTGACCAGAAGGAAGCCGTCAATGCATGCAAGGCGCTAAAGAAGAAGGGCGTCGGCTGCTGGGCGAGCCTGCAGTGAACAACTGGTAGCACGACGTCCTCGGGCGGTGTTCGCCCGAGATGCATACAGGTAAAGCACCACTGCGCCTCGTAGCGTGTCATAGAGGCTACCGGCGCAGTGAAATCCTCGAGTTTGTATTGCGTTACGAGGTTTGACATGGCACTCAACGAAAACACAGCGGGACCCGAAAACCCTACAGACAAGAAGTCTGGCGGCTCGCGCATAGCGTTGCATCCTCTGCACGAAGTAGCCATCCGCATTGCCGACCTTGGCCTCGGTCGTCCGCGCGCCAAGACACGTGACCTTGTCGGCCTGTTGCTTTGCCACGGCGCAAGGGCATGGCGCTACTCGCAGCCAGAGGCTAATATACATCTCCACATCGCCTGCTATTCGGGCAGGCTGCCGGTACACTTGCGGATAAGGTGACCATGTCGAAACCGGGGACAATGCGACGGTTGTTGTTCCTGGGCGATAGTCATACGAAATACTTCGTCTACGCAGCCCGCAAAGGACTGCTGGGAGAACGCCAGACGAGTTCCTGCATCGTCTTTGGCGCCACCGCCCGCGGGCTGACAAATCCGCAGAGCCGGACTGGTGCGCTTCTAAAGTTCAACGAGTTCCTCGCCCAGCAGCCCGACCGTTCCGTGCTCCTTTTGCACCTTGGCGAAGTGGATTGCGGATTCGTCATCTGGTACCAGGCACAAGAACACGCGCGGAGCATCCAGTCCCAGATGGCGCAATCCGTGGACTCCTATTTCGCCTTTATCGACGAGATAAGGAACCGGTATCGGCACACTCTCCTGGTGACCGGCGCGACAGTGCCAACCATTCGCGACGGAACCGACTGGGGAGAAGTTGCTCACATGCGACGCAAAGTAACCGCAACGCTATCCGACAGAACCAATCTGACGCTGGATTTCAACGAAGAGCTTCGCATCCAGTGCACGGGCCGGTCGATCGAGTATCTCGACATTACGAGCCAACTCCTCGATCCTGTGACCGGAGTGGTCGACAACGGCTTTCGCAATCCCGATGAAGCCGACCACCATCTCAACAAGCGGGTCGTCGCACCCATTTGGGCCAACACGCTCAATCCTGTCCTGGACAGACTTTCCTGGTGAAAGCCGGTTCAGAGTAGTCCCAGTTCGGAGAGTTCCCGCTTCAAGTCGGCAGGCAGATCGTTGGCACCACCGAGGTTCGACAGGTCGGCCGGAGCCTCGTCGGCCTTGAGATAGCGCCAGCCCTGGAAGGCACGCCGCGGCTGTAGAGCCGTTTCCACCACCTCCGGCCCAAGTACAAGATCGCATCGGGAAATACCATCGCCGCCGGTGAACGTGCGGATGTCGATGAGACGCTGACGCGCCTGCACCTGCCCCTTGATGACCCAATAAAGCGAACCGCCGTCCAGCAGTTCGTCGACCCGCTTCGGCACCATGCGGGTGGTGTGCGCCGAATGCGGTTCGAGCCCCGCTGCGATCGCCATCATCGAGCGTTCGGATACCCATTCCCGCAGATCATCGATGCTGTCCGCGCCGACGCAGAGTTTGATCAGATGCAGTGTCATGGCCGCTGTTGAAATACCTTTACCCGGCGAGGTCAAGTCAATCTTGCGACGAAGTGTGCCGCGATCGCTCTAATCAACACTCGACCACATTGACGGCCAGACCGCCTGTGGAGGTTTCCTTGTACTTCTCGCTCATGTCGTTGCCGGTCTGGCGCATGGTCTCGATACAGGCATCCAGCGGAACGAAATGCGTGCCGTCGCCTTTCAGCGCCAGCGAGGCTGCCGTCACCGCCTTGACGGCTCCGAGCGCATTGCGCTCGATACAGGGAACCTGCACGAGGCCGGCCACCGGATCGCAGGTCATGCCGAGGTGATGTTCAAGCGCGATTTCCGCGGCATTCTCGATCTGTTCGGGCGTTCCGCCCATGACCGCGGCGAGACCGGCAGCGGCCATTGCCGAGGCAGAGCCGACCTCGCCCTGACAGCCCACCTCCGCACCGGAGATCGAAGCATTGTGCTTGATGATGCCGCCGATGGCAGCAGCGGTGAGCAGGTAGTCCCGGATGTCGTGATGATCGGCATCCTCGTGGAAATGCAGGTAGTACCGGATTGAGGCCGGAACAACACCGGCGGCGCCGTTTGTCGGTGCCGTCACAACGCGGCCTCCGGCGGCATTCTCTTCGTTTACCGCCATTGCATAGACGCTCAGCCAGTCGTTCGCGAGAACCGGATTGATGCGGTTGCTGCGCCACTCCTCCTGGAGCTTGTCATGGATAGCCCTGGCACGGCGGCGAACCTTCAGTCCTCCGGGCATGATGCCTTCCTGGCCGAGGCCGCGGTCGATGCAACTCGTCATCGCCGCCCAGATGCGGTCGAGGCCGGCATCCAGTTCCTCCGGGCTCATGACCGCCTCTTCGTTGGCACGCTTCATCTGGGCAATGGTCAGCCTGGAACGATGGGCCATGTCGAGCATCTGCTTGGCAGTGGCAAAGGGATAGGGGACCTTGACCGAGCCTGGCGCCTTCTTGCTTGCGCGCATCGTCTCAAGTTCCGTGTCCGTCACCACGAAACCGCCGCCGATGGAATAATACACCCGTTTCAGAATCTGCCGGCCATCGCGGTCGTATGCGGAAAGGCTCATGCCATTGGCGTGTCCGGGAAGAGAAACCTTCTTGTCGAAGACGAGGTCCGTCGCGGGCTGGAAGGCATAGGCAGGATGTCCGGGCGGCGTGATACGTCCCGACTTCTCCACCTGTTCGACGATTGCGTCCATCGCGTCCGGGTCGACGCTGTCCGGGCGCTCGCCCATCAGCCCGAGAACAACCGCCCTGCCCGTTCCGTGGCCGATACCGGTATAGGCGAGCGAGCCGTGCAGGCTGGCCTTGACCGCCGCCACCTGCGCTCCCGCTGGTCGCGGCCAGTCGTCCGACAGAATCAGTTCCAGAAAGCGATTTGCAGCAGACATAGGCCCCATGGTGTGCGAACTCGACGGTCCGACCCCAATTTTGAATACATCGAACACCGACAGGAACATGCAGGAATGCCTCACTTGCGGGTTGCGGGCCAGGCATCGCCAAGATGCCGAATGCGCGCCGCAACGAAACGGAAACGGCGCAAACCTCGACCACCAATCTATAGCGATACTGTGGCGGCTGCCCCGGGAAAGCGAATGTTACGCCAAGGCCTGAAACAACCTTGGCGACCACCCGACATCAACTAATATCGCTGCGACATGACAGCACCCCAAACGCAAACAACGCAGCCCGAGGACTGCGCCGGTCATCATAGACAAATCAAGATGTTCCTAGATGGCGTCGAAGAGAAAAGCCAGAGCCATGAGAGCTGCAAACGCTAGGACGGCGCGCGCGGTAACGCTCCAGCAGGATTTCCGAACCGTGTCTTCCATGATGTCTCCGAAGATACCCGAAGCAACGGCGAATCGTCACACTATTCACGTTGCATCACTGTCATATAGTGATTTGTATTCATGTTCGCAATCGCTAAATACGGCAAAACCGTGGCATCGACTGATGGCAAAAAGGCGCTAATTCCCAGAATATCGTTTGATATCAGCCGCTTTTGAACAAAAGCGTCTTTCTTGCATGAGCGATCAAGCCTTATTTTCTCCCCAATAATCAACAGCGGAACAATCGAGCTTGTCCATAGGCGGGTTCTATCGCATATCCTGACATCTCTTCGAGCGACGCGGGCCAGCCATGACCACAGCAGACTACATCGCCCTTTTACTGTTTGCCGTGCTTTGGATCGGGTTTTCCTGGGTGAGCGGCGGCGCCCGGATCTTCAAGCGGATCAGCCTCAACCAAGCCATGGCGAAACGACGCCAGCAGTGGATCCACAACTCGCTGACGCGAGACTTGAAGATGATCGACACCCAGATCATGGCTGGCCTCCAGAACGGCACGGCATTCTTCGCCTCGACCACGATCTTTGCGCTCGGCGGATGCTTCGCCCTTCTTGGAGCCACAGAACAGGTGGACGCGGTCATCAAGGACCTGCCGGTCCTCATGCATGGCGGAAGGGCCGCCTTCGAGCTGAAGGTGGGCGGTCTCAGCGCATTGTTCGGCTATTCGTTTTTCAAGTTCGGCTGGTCCTATCGGCTGTTCAACTATTGCACCATCCTGTTCGGATGCATCCCGATGACCGCCGACATTGCCGAAAACCGCGAAGAAGCAACCCGTACGGCGGAACGCGTGCTCCACATGAACATCGAGGCAGCCCGGCATTTCAACGCCGGGCTGAGGGCGATATTCCTCGCGATCGGCTATCTCGGCTGGTTCATCAATGCCTATGTCTTTATGCTTACGACGGTTTTCATCATCGCCGTGCTGGCGCACCGCCAGTTCTTTTCCAGGGCGCGAAGCATCATCATCGACGAGATCCAGCCATGAATTCGCCTTTGTCTTCCTGTTCTGCAGGATTGTTGCTGTGAGGCGAAATCTCCATAATTTCTGAAAGGATACGATGCATGGCCGCCGAGCCCGCGCCTTCCGATGCTGATCGCTCCAAGGCGCGCATCGGTCTCCTGGATACGGCACGCGGCGTGGCGCTGCTTGCGATGGCCACCTACCACTTTTCCTGGGACCTCGAGTTCTTTGGATATCTGGATGCCGGTACGACCACGCAAGGCCTGTGGAAACTCTATGCGCGCGCAATCGCCAGCAGTTTCCTGTTCCTGGCCGGCTTCAGTCTGGTGCTCGGGCATTTTCCTGCGATCCGCTGGCGGTCCTACTGGAAGCGCCTGGCAATGATCTTCGCGGCAGCCATGGCAATTACGGTCGGAACCGCCATTGCCGTGCCGAATGGCATGATCTTCTTCGGGATCCTGCATTCGATCGCCGCCGCGAGCCTGGTTGGACTTCTCTTCCTCCGGCTGCCGGCGCTTGTGGCTATTGTTGCCGCCGTGGCCGTCGTCGTTGCCCCGTTCTACCTGCGTTCACCCTTCTTTGATACGCCATTCCTCTGGTGGTTGGGGCTATCCGAGACCTTGCCCCGTTCCAACGATTACGTACCGCTGCTACCGTGGCTGGCCCCCTTCCTGCTCGGACTTGCGATGGCCAAGATCGCCATGTCCCGCGGCTGGCTTGTAACGCTGGCCGCTTTCGGAACGGGGTCCGGCCCCTTTGCCAAAGCGGGACGCCATAGCCTCCTGGTCTATCTCCTGCACCAGCCGATCCTGATGGCCATCGTCTACGCGATATCGCTCGTTCACCCACCCGCACAGATCGATCCGGGAGCCGCCTATGTCGGCAACTGTGAGGCAACCTGCTCGGTGGAAGAGGACGCGGCGTTTTGTGCGCGGTTCTGCGGATGCACCCTTGAACGGCTCAACGAGCAAAAGTTGTTCACAGCACTCCAGCAAGGGCAGGTTTCACCCGAAAAAGATGAACGGATTCAGAGAATCGCACTAGAGTGCAGTACAGTTTCGCGATGACGGGACAGTTCGATGAATGCGTATCGCTCGAGGCCGCTTAACTTCCCCTGGCCACCGCTTCTCTATGGCGCTGCCATGCTATGCGCGATCGTTCTGCATCGATTCTACGAATTGCCGTCGCCCGAACTCAATTCGACAATCGCCTGGGCGGGCGGCGCGCTCATGATCGTTCTCGCCGTCAGCCTGGACATCTGGGCTATCAGGACCCTGATCGACAGCGACACGACTATCCTTCCCCATCGCTGCGCCACGCATCTGGTGACACGCGGCCCATTCCGTTTCACCCGCAATCCGATCTACCTCGGTTACACGCTGATGACGGCGGCGATGGGGCTTTTGACGGGCAATGCCTGGTTCTTCGTCATGGCCGTTCTTGCGGCGTTGATGACGACATTCGTCGCTATTCGGCATGAAGAAAGACACCTGCTGGCCCGCTTCGGTATCGAATATGAAAACTACTGCAAAAACACGCGGCGCTGGGTCTGATTTGCCGTCAAAGCTTCGCGACCTTGGAGCACAATCACCCCTGCTGCATATACATACCTATTGCAGTAAGACGTTCGAGGCGATCAGGTGCCGACACCAAGCTCGGCTAGGCGCGTAAGACAGGATTCCTCGATGTGGTCGAGTTCCGTCAGCGTCTCCTCGATATCCTTACGCTTCTGGCGCAAGTCCTCGCGCTTCTCGTCCACACGCTTCATCAACAACCGCAATTGCCCCATTTCCCCGGGCGGATCCTTGTAGACCTGGATAATCTCGCGGATCTCGGCGATTGAAAAACCTATGCGGCGGCCGCGCAAGATCTCCTGGATGAGGCGACGGTCGGCGGCCCGGAACAAGCGCGTTCGGCCCCGGCGCTCCGGGTGGATCAGACCTTCATCCTCGTAGAACCTCAAAGTTCGAGTCGATATGCCGAACTCCCGCGTCAGCTCGGTTATAGTGTAGTACTTATTCACGCCGCTATCCCATAAATTGCAGGGGCGGATTATCTCTAACTTTGACGTAAAAGTCAAATAATGCCAGCGCCGCTACGTGATGTGGAACCACCACGTGGCAATTCCGAGAAACGTGAAAAAGCCGGTAATATCCGTCACTGCAGTGACGAACACCGCCGACGAGACAGCGGGATCGGCCCCGAAACGATCGAGCAGCAGCGGAATGAGGATGCCCGCCAGCGCTGCCGCCATCATGTTGATCAGCATGGCGGTGGCAAGGATGCCGCCGAGATGCGCATCCTGGAACCACAGCGCCGCGATCGTTCCGATCAGTAATCCGAAGAACACCCCGTTAAGGAGCCCGACCCCGGCCTCACGGCGGATGATGCGCGGCGAGTTGTGAATGTCGAGGCTGCGCGTGGCAAGCGCCCGCACCGTCACCGTCATCGTCTGCGAGCCTGCATTGCCCCCCATCCCCGCAACGATCGGCATGAGCACCGCGAGCGCGACGATCTGCTGGATCGTCGCATCGAAGAGCCCGATCACCGATGCCGAAATGCACGCCGTCATGGAGTTGATCAGCAGCCACGGCACGCGGGAGCGCGACGCCTCCGCTACCGAGTCGGAGAGTTCTTCGTCGCCAACACCGCCAAGGCGCATCAGGTCTTCCTCGGCCTCTTCCTGGATGACGTCGACCACATCGTCAATCGTCAGCACCCCGACGAGCCGGCCATTCTCGTCGACGACGGCTGCGGACAACAGGTCGTATTGCTCGAACAGTTGCGCCGCTTCTTCCTGGTCCATCTCGGCCGGGATCGGATGGTTCGTATCGCGCATGATCGCATCGATCTTGGTCGAGCGCTTCGTGCGCAGGATGCGATCGAGATCGACCGTGCCGAGAAGCCGGAAGGTCGGATCGATGACGAAGATCTGGGTGAAGCTCTCGGGAAGATCCTCGTCCTCGCGCATGTAGTCGATCGTCTGCCCGACCGTCCAGAACGGCGGCACTGCGACGAACTCAGTCTGCATGCGGCGGCCGGCCGTGCTTTCGGGATAGTCCAGCGAGCGACGCAGGCGTACCCGTTCGGTGAACGGCAGCTTGGCGAGGATCTCCTCCTGGTCTTGCTGGTCGAGATCCTCGAGGATGTAGACGGCGTCGTCGGAGTCCATCTCGCCGATGGCGGCGGCAATCTGCTCGTTCGGCAGGTGCTCTACGATGTCGAGACGGATCGCCTCGTCAACTTCCGTTAGAGCGGAAAGGTCAAAATCGCTGCCGAGAAGGGACACCAGCGCCAGACGCTGGTCCGGCTGGATCGCCTCGAGCACATCGGCCAGTTCGGACGGGTGGAGACGCGCGACATGCTGGCGCAGGTAGATAATGTCCCGGTCGGCAATAGCCGCGCCAACCATGGCGAGAAAATCGGAACGCACCGAGTCGTCCTCGGCATAGATGTCCTCGGAGAATTCCGGTCGGACAATGCGATCGCGGCCCTCTTCACCGATATTCGTCATGTGCCGCCCTCGCCGCCATTGTGCATAAGCTCTCCAGCCGCCAACGAGAATGGCGACCGAAACCGTAATGTCAACAAGCGCATAGCCGATTCAGTCTGATCGCCGCATCCCGAACCAATCCATCTGTGACCTCTGCATCCCGGTAAGGCTAGACGCGTCAGCCGCCCTTGGTTTTCAGCTTGCCCCTGATTTTCAGCTTGTATGCCGCCCGCTTGATTCCGACGCGACACATGCCAGCGCTAAACCAATATCAATACAAGGTCCACCCACCTTTCGCGGCGCGACCGACATAATGTGTGTGCGAGGACGTGCCGCTTTCAACAATCCCCTTGTCTCACTCCTCTCCAGCGGCAACAACTCCTTCGGAGTAAGCCAGCCCCTCTAAAGGAGCCGCACCCTTGGCCATCCGTACCATTCTTCGCTATCCCGATCCGGGCCTGAAAGTGAAATGCGAGCCCGTGACCGCTTTCGACGGTCGGCTGCGAACACTCGCAGCCGACCTGCTCGAGACCATGCGGGCTGCACCCGGTGTCGGCATCACCGCGGCTCATATCGGGGTTTTCGAACGTGTGGTCGTCATCGAGATGGACGCGGCGCGTGGCGTGCTTGTCTACGTCAATCCGGAGATCGTCTGGATGTCTGAGGAAACGATGTCTCATACCGAGGGCAGCGTATCCATGCCGGGTGCTACAGAATCAGTCACGCGGCCGAAATCCATACGCTTTCGCTATCAGGATCTCGACGGCACGCGCAAAGAGGCTACGGCCGAAGACTTTCTCGCCATCTGCATCCAGCATGAGATCGACCAGTTGGACGGCGTGTTCTGGCTGATGCGCCTTTCGAGGCTGAAGCGCGATCGGCTGGTTCGAAAGTGGGAAAAGGCGACACACTAGAGGCGGTGTCTCGACCTCTCGCTCGCCACATGACGTGACGCGATACGATTAACTTTCACACCCAAGTAATTGTCTAAAAAGCAAAAAACCCGCCTAAGCGGGTTTCTTGTTTGGTGCGGTCGAGAAGACTCGAACTTCCACGGGTTGCCCCACAGCGACCTCAACGCTGCGCGTCTACCAATTCCGCCACGACCGCATCGTGGTAGCGCCGAATTGCTCCGGCGGGGCTGCATGTAGCAAAAGGCCCCCTGGGGTGCAATAGCCCGCAACGAAAATATTGAAGATAAAAAAGGACTGCTGAATCCGGCCGTTATGGAACTGCCAGAAAACCCTTGCCTTGCCGTGGTTTCGCTTTTTTGCGAGAAGGAACGCAAAGGAAAAATAATCATGCAGCGTACCGAAATCGAAACCCGGATGTTTCCTACAGAAGGCGCGCCCGCCGTGCGCTGGCGAATCTCCGATCGCCTCATCCCCTATGAAGAGGCCGTCGCCACGATGGAGGCGGAAGTTGCGGCGATTGCCGATGGTCGTGCCGACGAACTCGTGTGGCTGCTGGAGCACCCGCCGCTCTATACGGCAGGCACCAGCGCCGATGCCGCCGACCTGATCGACCCCGACCGGTTTCCGGTATTTTCCACCGGCCGTGGCGGGGAATACACCTATCACGGGCCGGGCCAGCGCGTCGTCTATGTCATGCTCGACCTGAAACGGCGCCGGCAGGATGTACGCGCCTATGTGGCTGCGCTCGAGGAAGTCATCATACGCACTCTCGAATCGATGAACGTCCGCGGCGAGCGCCGCGAGGACCGCGTCGGCGTCTGGGTCAGGCGCCCCGAAAAGCCGCGGCTGGCGGACGGCACCATGGCGGAAGACAAGATCGCCGCCCTCGGCATCCGTCTGCGGCGCTGGGTCAGCTTCCACGGACTTTCGCTGAACGTCGACCCGGACCTTTCCCATTTCGGCGGCATCGTCCCCTGCGGTATCAGCGCCTATGGCGTCACGAGCCTCGTCGATCTCGGCCTCCCCGTCATGATGGCCGACGTCGACATTCGCTTCCGCGATGCCTTCGAGGACGTGTTCGGGCCAACCGCCAACGATCGCTGACCCTGTGGATCGTGCAAGGGGACGAATCCCGGGATTTCGGCAGCGCGCCATTGCCGACGGGCGCTCGCTCGTGCTTGATGCGCCGTCTTCTCCCGTTCCAGCGACACATCCCTCATGAAACAAGTGCAGAACCCGATACAAGGCATGGCGATCATGGCGGGCGCCATGCTGGTGCTGCCGGTGATGGATGCCATCGCCAAGTACATGGCGACATACGAAGGAATGTCACCCGGGCAGGTGACGTTCTACCGCTTCTTCATCCAGCTCGTCTGCACTCTGCCGCTTCTCTTCATCGGCGGCGGCCTTGCGGCGTTCCGGGTGAACCGTCCGTGGATGAACCTGCTGAGGGGAGCCCTGCATGCGGCAGCCAGCCTGCTGTTTTTCGTGGCGGTGAAGTACATGCCGCTCGCCGATGTCTTCGCGATCTATTTCGTCGAACCCTTCATGCTGACTGCCATGTCGGCACTGTTCCTGGGCGACAAGGTTGGCTGGCGGCGCTGGACCGCCATAGCCATCGGCTTCATAGGTGCGATGATCGTCATCCAGCCGAGCTTTGCGATTTTCGGGTGGACCGCGCTGCTTCCGGTCGCCTGTGCCTTCCTCTTCACCCTCTATCTGTTCATGAACCGGGCCATTGGCGACACCGACACGCCGCTCGCCATGCAGACCATGTCCGGCATTGGCGGCACGCTTTTCTGCGCCGCCGCCATCGCCTTCGGATACGGCGCCCTCGGCGAGCCGGATTTTGCCCCGTCGCTCCCGCAATCCGACCTCGCAATCCTCCTCCTGCTGATTCTCGGCTCGATATCCGGATATGCTCATCTGATGGTCGTGCGGGCCTTCCGGCTCGCGCCGCTGTCACTGCTTGCGCCGTTTCAGTACTTCGAGATCATCTCCGCGACGATTCTCGGCTATACTCTCTTCGGAGATTTTCCCACGCTCTTGAAATGGCTTGGCATCGCCATCATCGTCGGCTCCGGGCTGTTTATCATCTGGCGCGAAAGGAAGGCGGGCGAGACCGGTGCGAGATGAACTGCGGGCGCGGCCAATAGCCGCCGGAACTTAATGCTACATTTTGAAATCTGATAGCGACGACAAAGGCTTGCCAATAGAAGTTCAGAAGAAACTGTCGGTGATTCCGGCGCTTTTCGCTTGAGCCGCGGGTGTTGCCCATGGCAATGTCGCCGCCAACATTGGAAAGAGGAGACACCCCCATGGATGTACGCGCCGCCGTTGCGGTTCAGGCAGGAAAGCCGCTGGAAGTCATGACCGTCCAACTCGAAGGCCCCCGCGCCGGCGAGGTGCTGATCGAAGTCAAGGCGACGGGCATCTGCCACACCGACGATTTCACTCTATCCGGTGCCGACCCGGAGGGCCTGTTCCCGGCCATCCTCGGGCATGAAGGCGCCGGCATTGTCGTCGACGTCGGTCCCGGCGTCACTTCGGTGAAGAAGGGCGACCACGTGATTCCGCTCTACACGCCGGAATGCCGCGAGTGCTATTCCTGCCTGTCGCGCAAGACCAACCTCTGCACCGCGATCCGCGCCACGCAGGGCCAGGGCCTGATGCCGGACGGCACCTCGCGCTTCTCGATCGGCAAGGACAAGATCCACCACTACATGGGCTGCTCGACCTTCGCCAACTACACGGTCCTGCCGGAGATCGCCGTCGCCAAGGTCAACCCGGACGCCCCCTTCGACAAGATCTGCTACATCGGCTGCGGTGTCACCACCGGCATCGGAGCGGTCATCAACACCGCCAAGGTGGAGATTGGTTCGACCGCCATCGTCTTCGGCCTCGGCGGCATCGGCCTCAACGTGCTGCAGGGCCTGCGTCTGGCCGGCGCCGACATGATCATCGGCGTCGATATCAACAATGACCGCAAGGCATGGGGCGAGAAATTCGGCATGACGCATTTCGTCAATCCGAAGGAAGTCGGCGAAGACATCGTTGCGTACCTCGTCAACATGACGAAGCGCAACGGCGACCTGATCGGCGGCGCCGACTATACCTTCGATTGCACCGGCAACACCAAGGTGATGCGCCAGGCGCTCGAAAGTGCGCATCGTGGCTGGGGCAAGTCGGTCATCATAGGGGTCGCCGGCGCAGGCCAGGAAATCTCGACCCGGCCGTTCCAGCTGGTCACCGGACGGCAGTGGATGGGAACGGCCTTCGGCGGCGCGCGCGGCCGCAGCGACGTGCCGAAGATCGTCGACTGGTACATGGACGGCAAGATCCAGATCGACCCGATGATCACCCACACCATGCCGCTCGAAGACATCAACAAGGGCTTCGAACTGATGCATTCGGGCGAAAGCATCCGCGGCGTGGTGGTGTATTGAGAAAGTCGCTCCGACTGGAGATGCGCCGGATGCATGTCATTCCGGCGCGTCGCATTTGTGGAGGTTGCGCATGATCTATGTCGATGCCGATGCCTGCCCGGTCAAAGCCGAGATCCTCAAGGTGGCCGAGCGACATGGCCTGCCGGTGACCTTCGTCGCCAATTCCGGCCTCCGACCGTCCCGCGACCCGATGATCCGCAATGTCATCGTCTCCGGCAGCTTCGATGCCGCCGACGACTGGATCGTCGATCATGTGCAGGCCGCAGACATCGTGGTAACCGCGGACGTGCCGCTGGCAGGCCGTTGCGTGGCAAAGAATGCACTTGTCACCGGCCCCGGCGGCCGGATCTTCGACGACACCAATATCGGCATGGCGA
Source organism: Ferirhizobium litorale (assembly GCA_030028905.1). Classification (GTDB taxonomy): domain Bacteria; phylum Pseudomonadota; class Alphaproteobacteria; order Rhizobiales; family Rhizobiaceae; genus Ferirhizobium; species Ferirhizobium litorale. Next base: position 57,104 of record JALDYZ010000015.1, read on the forward strand.
CTGCCATGCGCGATCTCGGAGCGCATCTGCGCGAGACCGGCGAAAGCAAGGGCTACAACGCCGCTTTCTCGCCCCGCGATCGCTCGCGATTTCTGGAAGCGCTCGACCGGCTGTGCCGGCGCGCCCGCAGCCTTGCCGCATCGAATGGAGAACAACCGTGAAAATCATTTCCCAGAACACCGCGTTCGGCGGCATGCAGGGTGTCTACCAGCACGAATCGGAGGCCTGCAATTGCGACATGACCTTCGCGGTCTATGTGCCTCCGAAGGCGATCAAGGAGCCCTGCCCGGTCCTCTGGTATCTCTCTGGTCTGACCTGCACCCATGCCAACGTGATGGAGAAGGGCGAATATCGCCGCATGGCCTCCGAACTCGGCCTGATCATCGTCTGCCCGGATACCAGCCCGCGCGGCGACGACGTTGCCGACGAACTGACGAATTGGCAGATGGGCAAAGGCGCCGGTTTCTACCTTGATGCGACTGAAGAGCCCTGGTCCGAGCACTACAAGATGTACACCTACATCACCGAGGAACTGCCGGCGCTCGTCGGCCAGCATTTTCGTGTCGACATGGACCGTCAGGGCATTTTCGGCCATTCCATGGGCGGTCACGGGGCAATGACCATCGCCCTGAAAAATCCCGATCGCTTCCGCAGTTGCTCTGCATTTGCGCCGATCGTCGAACCGTCGACGGCGGACTGGTCGATGCCCGCCTTCGAAAAATATCTCGGCCAGGACCAGTCGAACTGGCGCCGGTACGACGCCTGTGCGCTGGTGCAGGACGGCGCATATTTTCCGGAGTTCCTCATTGACCAGGGGCTGGCAGACAGCTTTCTCGAAAACGGCCTGAGGCCCTGGCTCTTCGAGGAAGCGATCAAAGGAACGGACATCCGCCTGAAGTTGCGCCTGCACGAGCGCTACGACCACTCCTACTACTTCATCTCCACTTTCATGGACGATCACCTGAGGTGGCATGCCGAGCGTCTGGACTGAGGCAGCTTGAGCAGTTGCCCACCCAGCCCTTGAAAATCCGGCAGGCAACAGGCATATCTGCTTTCGCAGACGGCTGCAGCGACCGCAATAGGCGGTCGCCACCAACCGCGGGGACGGCCTCGCTCTTTCACAAGGAGAGTAGCATGGCCTGGATCCTTCTCTTTCTCGCCGGTCTGCTGGAGATCGGCTGGGCGGTCGGCTTGAAATACACCGAGGGTTTCACCCGCCCCATTCCCACGATTCTGACGGCTGGCTCGATGGTCGCAAGTGTCGTCCTCCTAGGGCTCGCGGTTCGCACCCTTCCCCTCGGCACGGCCTACGCAGTCTGGACCGGCATCGGCACGGTCGGCACGGTCCTGCTCGGCATCTGGCTGCTCGGCGAACCGGCGACTGCGGTGCGTCTCCTGTGCATCTCGCTGATCGTCGGCGGCATTGCCGGCCTGAAGCTCACCGCATAGCAGCTAGATCCGATGCGAAAATGCTGCGCATCGGCTTGCGCAGCAGTCTATCTATGACCTGCGGTTGTCGAGCGCGAAAGCGCCCGGGCCGGCAAAGAACAGGTACATGAAGATGAAGCAGAACGAGATCGCCGCATCGCCGCGATTGTTGACCGGAAAGAAATCGACCGGAAAATGTGCCATGAAATAGGCCACCGCCATGAAACCGCACAGGATGAAGGCGGTCGGTCGCGTGAACAGGCCGATCAGCACGAGAAAGCCGCCGACGATTTCGAGGATGCCGGCGACACCGATCAGGTTCATGAGATCGGTGAAGCGCTCGGTAGCCGGCGGAAAATTGAAGAACTTCTGTGTGCCGTGCTCGATGAACTGCAGCGCGGTCATCATACGCAATGCAGCCAGAGCATAGGGCTCGAAAGCCCGCAACTGCTCCCAATTCGCCATCGGTTCACTCTCCCGTGACTGCGGCCGCCAGAGTCGACGCCCTGCCCTTGGCCCATTAGACGTAAGAAATATTCCGAATATTGACCAAACCATCACCATTTTCACGAAATTTTAGGCTCTTGCAGAACACATATGGAACAGATAGTGTCTGTTCTGGATTTGTTTCGCGACTCTGGGGGTAGCGGTTATGCTGACACGCAAGCAACAGGAATTGCTCTTGTTCATCCACGAACGGATGAAGGAGTCAGGCGTTCCCCCGTCATTCGACGAAATGAAGGATGCGCTCGACCTGGCATCGAAATCCGGCATCCACCGGTTGATCACGGCGCTCGAGGAGCGCGGCTTCATCCGCCGCCTGCCGAACAGGGCACGCGCACTCGAAGTCATCAAGCTGCCGGAAGCCTATTCCCCAAGCCTCCAACCGCGCCGCGGCTTCTCGCCCAGCGTTATCGAAGGCAGCCTCGGCAAGCCACAGCCGGCCCAGGTCACGCCCCCTCCCGCACGCCCGGTGCGATCCGAACCCTCCAGTGCGGTGCCGGTGCCGCTGATGGGTCGCATCGCTGCAGGCGTGCCCATTTCAGCCATCCAGAACAACACCCATGATGTGATCGTTCCGGCGGAAATGCTCGGATCGGGCGAACATTATGCGCTCGAGGTGAAGGGCGACTCGATGATAGATGCCGGCATTCTCGACGGCGACACGGTCATCATTCGCAATACAACCACGGCAAGCCCGGGCGAGATTGTCGTCGCGCTGGTGGACGACGAGGAGGCAACCCTCAAGCGCTTCCGGCGCAAGGGCGCATCGATCGCGCTCGAGGCCGCCAATCCGGCCTACGAGACACGCATCTTTTCCGCCGACCGTGTAAAAGTGCAGGGCAAGCTCGTGGGCCTTATCCGCCGCTATCACTGAGCGGCTCAAGCAGTTCCTCGACGGATCTGCGTTCATGTGTACCCGTCCGCCAGTCATAGGAACGATGCCGGGTCCACGGACGATCGGCGCCCTGCCCGGCGGCCAATACGTGGAGTGGATCCGAGGCGCTCTCACCGAACCGGATTTCGAGAGCGCCGGTCTGTCGAAGAAGCGTCGGTGAAATCAGCCGAGCGCCCGAGCGGCATTGCTCGAAGTGCACGTGACGTGCGGATATGACGAGATCGGCGACATCGCACGCGGCGCCGATCCAGGTTGGATCTTCAATCGTTGCGATCGCCACGCCCGCTCTCGTTCGTGCCACGCACCACGCGCGGTCGAGACAGTTGAAACGGTCCACCTCTTCGGTCGCCAGCGCGGCGCGCAGAGTTCCTCGGTCTTCCGCACCGTCACGTTTGACTGGCGCGTTCGCTTCACTATCCACCACCGTTCGGTTCGCTATCGCATCGCTACGCTTTATATGCGGGCCAACGTGCTCCTCAAGCTCCAGCGCGCGTTGCCACTGGGAGAAAATGAAGTCCGGGGGGCGGCGGCGGTTCGAACTGAGTCCATCGGGCCTCGCCAGGGCGACCAGCCTGCCGTCCTCGGCAATCAACAGATCCGGTTTCTCGTATGGCGCGGCCACTGACGCCAGGAGAACTCCGGCGACATAGGGAACGATCCCGAGCAGTCGCAGCTTCGTCCTCAGCAGGGTCAGCAGCAGAAATCCGGTGATCGCCAGTGGCAGGAACAGCGGGTGAAGACGTCCGATCACAACCTCGCCTCCCCAGCCGGAAACGACGACGGCAACGTTGAGGACGATGTCGATGCCGAATCCCATCACCGCCAGTGCCAGCCAATCAAGTCCAAGCGGCATCAGCAACATGGCGAGCAGTGCAAACGGCATGACGACCAGCGAGATGATGGGCATTGCTGCGAGGTTGGCCACGAGCCCGTAGGTCGTTAGGTGATGGAAGTGCTCGACCGAAAACATCGCCGTCGAAAGGCCGCCGATCAGGGACGTAAGGAAGATCCCGGCGGCAAGACGCCAAACCGCTCTGACCGGAACGAACCAGGCCGCACCGAATAGCTTGGTCCGCGGCGCGGGACTTTCCTTCCAGACCGAATAGCCGGATACGAGTGCCAGTGTCGCGGCAAAGGACATCTGGAAGCTCGGCCCCATCACCTCGGAGGGCGATAGCAGCAGGATGACGATTGCCGACAGTGCAACGTTCCTGAGGCTGATTGACGGCCGATCGAAGAAAACGGCCACGAGCATAATCACGACCATCAGGTATGCGCGTTCGGCGGACACCGCAAAGCCGGAGATCAGGAAGTAGGCCGTTACGGTTACAAGTGCCCCGAAAGCGGCGAATTTCTTGATTGCGTGCGCCTGGGACAGGTCGGGAAGCAGACTGAAAGCCGAGCGCAGCCCAATGAAGAATATTCCCGCGGCAAGCGCCATGTTGAGCCCGGAAATGGCAACGATGTGCGCCAGGCCGGAGAGCCGCAGCGCCGCTATCATGTCCTTCGAAATCGCCCGCCGCTCGTCGGTGACGATCGCGGCGGCGAAGGCGCCCGTGTCGCCCGGCAGCGTCGCGCGGATCCTGTCGCCGATCGCGCTGCGAAGTGCGAATATCTGCCGCCCGGTGACATCCAGCCAGTCAAACCGGCGCGCCGAATGCTTATCACCAGCCGGAGACATACCTTCCGGTGGTCCGTAAAAGTAACCGACGGCGCCGATCCCGTCGAAGTAGGATGAAAACGCAAAGTCGTTCAGCCCAGCGAGGACCGGTCCGGATGGGGGCGCCAGACGTGCAAGACCCGAAATGATGTCGCCGACCCCGACCGGGGTATGCTCCGACAGTGCGAGGACCGATACCCGCTTCGGTGGACGCCGCAATTCGGGATCCTTGGTTTCTTCCAGACAGATGAGATAGCGCCAGTTCCCATTCGCATCCGCCTCCCGACGCTCGACAATGCCTTCCATGCGCGTCGTGACAGCGCTGTCGAGAATCACCGTCGCCTTTCGCCAGGCTTCGAGCTGACTGGCAAGCATGCCCGCCAAGAAGAATATGGTCGCTAGTATGCCGTATCGGATACGCGGATCGCCACGACGCACAAGATGCGCGATGATGACCGCGACCAGGACGCAAAACCCGATGGCCTGCACCGGCGGGTCTCTCGGCAGACTGAACCACGTTGCCGCTCCCGCGCCAAGCGCGACCGGGACGAATAGAAACGCCCGGCCGTGCGCTTCCTCCGCCCCCGCGCATTCGCGCAGCTTCTGGCTCGTATTGATTACCGGCCGATGTCGATCGAGCCAGTCTGCGACGTGCCGAAACGCCCACTTTTTAGGCAATGTAGCAGGTGCCGAAAGCCACCGCTCTGCCGTCAATCCGCCGTCAGGAGGCACGACCGGGTCGATACCTCCTTTGCGCGCAGAATCGGCAGCAAAAACCGGCGGCATCATACTATTTTCCTACGTAAGCGCGCCATTTTTTCCAAATAATGCAACTCAGGATAGGAAATTGCAACCACACATGCCGAACTTCCCGTTGTGGATCGCAAAATTCAGGCAAATGTCGGAAATTGTTCGGCTTTTTCTCGGAATGAGCAAATGCTGCAATGCGCGCAAACTGCCTTCGCAATGCACAATTTGCCCTTGGGATAGCTTGGCATCGCGCCTTGGATCATATAGCAAGATTGGGATGCTAAAACCTGTGGCGCCTTCGTGGCGTCATTACGCCATTTCGGAGAATAAGCATGACCGATAAAAGCGCTGCACTGACACTCGGGGACAAGAGCGTCGAACTGCCGGTAAAGCAGGGAACGATCGGGCCGAGCGTCGTCGACATCGGTACCCTTTACAAGAACACCGGCGCGTTCACTTACGACCCGGGTTTCACGTCGACGGCTTCGTGCGAGTCCAAGATCACCTATATCGATGGTGACGAAGGCGTGTTGCTGCACCGCGGCTACCCTATCGAGCAGCTTGCCGAACACGGCGACTTCCTGGAAGTCTGCTATCTGCTGCTTTACGGCGAATTGCCGACAGCCGCTCAGAAGAAAGACTTCGACTATCGCGTGACCCACCACACTATGGTGCACGAGCAGATGAGCCGCTTTTTCACCGGTTTCCGTCGTGATGCGCATCCTATGGCCGTCATGTGCGGTTGCGTCGGCGCCCTGTCTGCCTTCTACCACGACTCGACCGACATCACCGATCCGCACCAGCGCATGGTCGCGAGCCTGCGGATGATCGCCAAGATGCCGACGATCGCGGCAATGGCCTACAAGTATCACATCGGCCAGCCGTTCGTTTATCCGAAGAACGATCTCGACTACGCATCGAACTTCCTGCGCATGTGTTTCGCCGTGCCCTGCGAGGAGTATGTGGTCAACCCGGTGCTGTCGCGCGCCATGGACCGCATCTTCATCCTGCATGCCGACCACGAACAGAACGCTTCGACCTCGACGGTCCGCCTTGCCGGCTCCTCGGGCGCCAATCCGTTCGCATGCATCGCCGCCGGTATCGCCTGCCTCTGGGGCCCTGCGCATGGTGGCGCGAACGAAGCTGCATTGAATATGCTGGCAGAAATCGGCACTGTTGAGCGCATTCCGGAATTCATCGCCCGTGCGAAGGACAAGAACGATCCGTTCCGCCTGATGGGCTTCGGACACCGCGTCTACAAGAACTACGATCCGCGTGCCAAGATCATGCAGAAAACCTGCCATGAGGTTCTCAGCGAACTTGGCATCAAGGACGACCCGTTGCTCGACGTCGCGATCGAGCTGGAAAAGATCGCCCTCACGGACGACTACTTCATCTCCAAGAAGCTCTATCCGAACATCGACTTCTACTCCGGCATCACGCTCAAGGCGCTCGGCTTCCCGACCACCATGTTCACCGTTCTGTTCGCGCTGGCCCGCACCGTCGGCTGGATCGCCCAGTGGAACGAAATGATCGAGGATCCGGAGCAGCGCATCGGGCGTCCTCGCCAGCTCTACATCGGCGAACCGACCCGCGACTACCTGCCTGTTTCCAAGCGCTGATCGCATCGACATCAAGAAAAAGGCCCGGTTCGGAAACCGGGCCTTTTCATATCCGCAAGCGCGAGCTATTGCGCTATCATCGTGAATGTCGGCAGCCTTCGCCCTGGGCAAAGTGAACAAAGCTTGGATGAAATTCCGGCTATACGGAACGACCGCGAGATTTCAACAGATCGAGCACGATTTCGGCGCTTCGTTCTCCGGGTGGACGATCGGTGCTGAGGCGCTGCCATACCAGATCGAAGCCTTCGAGCATGCCGCGCCTCTCAAGCGTATCCTGCGACAATCGCTCGATCCAGCGCGCCAGGCTACCGGGTCTCGCCAGTTCGTTGATGTATTCGGGCACGACCGCATAGTCGGCGATGAGATTGGGTAGCGCCGCGCTCCACACCTTGATGCGCTTGCTGAGAAACGTCACCAGCCAGTCGGTCTTGTAAGTCGAAACTACCGGAATCCCGGTCAGTCCCAGTTCAAGAATGACGGTGCCGGATGCAGCGATGGCAGCATCCGCCTCGGCGAAGGCCATCCATTTCGCTTCCGCACCGGTGACGACCTCGGGCCGGACTTTCCAGTCGGCAGTCAGCGCCCTCACCCGCGCTTCCTGGCGCGGAACAGTGGGAAGCACGAAACGCATCGGGCCATTGCGACTGACGAGCAGTTCCGCCGCCTCGCCGTAGACCGGCAGAAGCCGCGAAACTTCCGCCGAGCGCGATCCCGGAAGGAGCAAAATGGTTCTTTCGCCGCCGGGCGCCAGCCCCGGCCTCTTGGCGCGCCGCTGCCGCGTCTCGAGGAGTGCCGGATCGGCGGTCAGACGGTGACCGACGAACGTCGTCTTCGGTCCGCCAAGGTCTTCCATCACCTTCGGCTCGAAGGGCAGGACTGCGAGCACGTGGTCGACATAGGGTAGCATCTGCGTGGCGCGGTATTCCTTCCACGCCCATACGCTGGGGCAGACATAATTCACGATGGTGAGTTCGGGCAATCTGGCGCGAACCATCTTCGCAACGCGATGGGTGAAATCCGGACTATCGATAATGATCAGTACGTCCGGCTTCGCCTTCACGATGGCGCTGGCGGTCTCGCTGATCCGCCGCACCAGCTTCGGCAACCGCGCAATCACCTGCGTGAAACCCATGATGGAGAGCTCGGAATAGTCGAAGAGCGACTTCAGGCCTTGCGCCTGCAGGCCCTCGCCGCCCACGCCGACCAGATCCACTGGTCCGTCATGTTGCCTCTTCAGCGCCGCAACGAGGTCGGCGCCGAGAAGATCACCCGAGACCTCCCCGGCAATGACCGCAACTTTCAGCGTCATAGGCCGCCTCCTGGAAGGCCGCGATCGATACCGCAGACGAATAGCCCAGCTTCATCGGCAACTCGCCTGACCTCCTCGCGTTCCAAGATAAGCGCCCTGCCCGCCTCGACTGCAATTCCGGCCAATCCGGCCTTTGCGGCGTTGAGAACCGTGGATACGCCGATCGAAGGTAGATCGGCGCGAAGATCCTGCTGCGGCTTGCAAAGTTTTACCAGGACGCCCCGCCGGCGCGGAGAAATCCGGCCTTCGGCGCGAAGGTCAGCCACGCGCGTCAGCATCTGATCTGTTCCTTCGACACCTTCGAGAGCAACGATGCGCCCGCCGACGCTGACCGCGCCTTGCCCGACATCGAGAGTTCCGAGCATGCGCGCGGCTTCCGCAGCCTGACGAATGTCGCGCTGGTCGTCCGTGTTCGGCTGCACGTCTCCGACGGCACCAACGGTTGCCAGCAAATCGGGCGCGATGTCCTGGGCACCAAGCACCTGCCAGCCATTTGCCTCGATCAGCTGAATAACCATGCGCAGGACGGTGTCATCACCGCCGGACATCAATGTGCGAACGACGGAATGCACCTTGAGAAGCGAGCGGAACGTCGGGCGCACCTCGCGCCACTCAGGACGTCGCGCCACGGCACCCGAGAGGACGACACGGTCGACGCCGCTGCCGTTGAAAGCCGCGGCCAGGCCCGCGAAATCTCCGACACCGATTTCAACGTGATCGTAGCCGCTCCAGTCGTTGCCCGTGTCGTTCTTGAGAGCAGCAATGAATGGATTTTCGCCCGCCGCGCGCGCAGCCTCGGCAATGTAAAACGGCAGCAGGCCGCTCCCGGCGATAATCGCCAGGCGGCCTTTCCCTGAACGGTTGTACCCCGCCACAGAAATCAGCCCTTGGGCCCCCGGTTTGGAGACGACAGGGCCCGATCGCTTTCGGCAGCGATGAAATCCAGAATCTCGATGACTTCCTTGCAATCCGCATACTCCTCACGGATTGCCATGGCGTTGGCACGGGCCGAACCGGTTCCCTCAAAAATCTGCTTGAAGGCGCGCCGAACGGTATGGATCACCGGTCTATCGATACCGGCTCGCGTCATCCCGACGACGTTCAGACCACCCAGAATACCCGGGTTGCCATTCAGCATGCCGTAGGGAATGACGTCATAGCTCACGGCCGAAAGACCGCCGATAAACGCCTGCCGCCCGATCCGCGTGAATTGGTGTACCGCCGAGCCGCCGCCAAGGATAACCCGGTCGCCTATCGTCACGTGGCCGGCAAGCATGACGTTGTTGGACATGATCACGTTGTTGCCGATACGGCAGTCATGGGCGATGTGCGAATTTGCCAGGAACAGGTTGTTGTCGCCGACGATCGTCGTTCCGCCAGCATCCGCCGTGCCGGTGTTGATCGTCACTCCCTCGCGCATGGTGCAGTTTTCGCCGATGACCAGGGTCGTTTCTTCTCCGCCGTGGTGGACGCTCTGCGGATCGCCGCCGATTACTGCCATGGGGAAGATTTTCGAGCCATTGCCGATCGTCGTCCTGCCTGTAACCACTACATGCGTAAGAAGTTCGACGTTGTCTCCAAGGGTCACCTTGGGGCCGACATGGCAAAAAGGTCCGATGACGACGTTCTCGCCGATCGTGGCACCGTCTTCGACCAGCGCCAGCGGATGGATCCGGGCGGTCGCTGCAATCATGCTCATGCTTCTTCCTTGCGTACGATCATCGCGCCGATATCGGCTTCAGCCACGAGAGCGCCATCGACCTTGGCGTCGCAGTGAAACTTCCAAATATTACCGCGCTGCTTTTGCTTCTGCACGTGAAACTCGACCCTGTCGCCAGGAACGACCGGCTTGCGGAAGCGCGCATTGTCAATGGTCATGAAATAGACGAGGTTGCCAACCTGGCCGTCCTTGCGGGCGCAAATCGCACCGGCCGTCTGCGCCATGCCCTCGACCAGAAGAACGCCAGGCATGATCGGCGAAGACGGAAAATGTCCGGTGAAATGCGGCTCATTGACCGTCACGTTCTTGATCCCGATCGCCGAGTTGTCCCCATCGATCTCCACGATCCTGTCTACGAGCAGGAAAGGATAGCGATGCGGTAGAAACTTCATGATCTCGAGGATATCGGCCGAACCGAGTTCTGCCTTGTTTGCTTCAGTCATTCTTGTTTGCCTCCCGTTTTCTTTGCACGGTTGCCGGAGCGGGTCACGATTTCGGCCATGTCCCGGAGAAAATCCTTGAGCGGGCGTGCCGGAATGCCTCCATAACGTTCACCTGCGGGTACATCCGCGACCACACCGCTCATTGCCGCGATCTGCACGCCGTCCCCGATCGTGATGTGGCCATTGATGCCGGAGGCCCCTCCGATCATGACGCCATCGCCGATCCGGGTACTGCCGGCTATGCCGACCTGGCTGACGATGCCGCAATAGCGACCGATGCGCACGTTGTGACCTATCTGCACCAGGTTGTCGATTTTGGTGCCTTCGCCGATCACCGTATCGTCCATCGTGCCGCGATCGACCGTGGTGTTGGCTCCGATCTCGACATTGTCCTGGATGATGACGCGGCCGATCTGGACGATCTTCAACATCCCGCGCGGGCCGGGCGCATAGCCGAAGCCATCCTGGCCTATGCGCGCGCCGTTGTGAATGATCACGCCATTGCCGATGAGTGCGTTGAGGACCGACGCGCCTGCTGCAATGGTACAATCCCGCCCGATCTTGACATCCGCCCCGATCACCGCGCCTGCGCCGATCCGCGTTCCCGAACCGATTTCGACACGCGCCCCGATAACAGCCATCGGCTCGATGGTGACGTCAGGCTCCAGCCGTGCGGTCGGATCCACGAACGCGGCTGCAGACACCGCCGGCTCGCCGGAAACGATCGGAGTGGGTCGCAGCGCTTTGGGATGCAGCAGTGCACCCGCCATCGCGAACAGAGTGTGTGGCTTGTCGGTCAGGAGGACCGGTATGTGCCCCGGGATGATCGAGCGCAATGCATTGTCGCAAAGGATTGCCGAAGCCTGACACTTTGCAAGATCGTCGCGGTTGCGACGCGACAAGACGTAGCACAAGTCCCCGTCGCTTGCCCGGGCAACCGGCGCAACGGAACGGATGATCCGGTCACCCGCGCTTTCATCAACAAGTTCCGCCCCGAGACGGAGCGCGAGGTCTTTCAACCGCACACCCTCGTGGGGCGGAAAAAATTCGTTATATTCCATCAGCCTAACGCTCCAGAACGGTTTATGTCCGCAGTTCTGGACTGCCAATATCAGAACTGGTTCGAAATGCCGAACCGGAAGTGCTGCACTTCGTCGAAGTCTTCCTTGATAACCGGAACAGCATAGTCAACCCGCAGCGGGCCGAACGGAGATGCCCACATAAGGCCAGCACCGACGGATGCACGCAGCGAAGCACTCGTACCCTCGGTGAAACCCGAGGTGATCTTGACCTCGTTGCCGTACAGCGTACCAGCATCGGCGAATAAGGCCCCGCGGATGCCGATGTCTTCCGGAATACCCGGCATCGGGAACGTCGCCTCGGCCGATGCGGTAAAGTAAGTGGTACCGCCGAGAGAGTCGCCGTTGTTCATGCGCGGACCGATACCGCCGCTCTCGAAGCCACGGATGTCCTTCCCGCCGATCATGAACTGATCGAACACCTGCAGGTTGTCGTTCGTCGGCAGAACATAGCCGGCACCTACAGTAACCGAGCCGATGATGTCCGCTTCGTCCGAAAGCGTCTGGTAATAGCGCGCTTTGCCCGTGAGCTTGTAGTAATCGGAATCGCCGCCAAGACCGGCAAATTCCTGGGTAAAGGTTGCATAGATACCCTCGCGCGCCAACGTCAGGCTGTCGAGCGTATTGTAGGTCAGCGTCTGCGAGACCGACGAACGGACCCACGGGCTGCCGTCTACGAGATCCCGATACGGCTGGGACAGGTTGTCACCAACGTCCCAGGCACCTTCTCCGTCGTATTCCATCTGCTTGTAATTGTAGCGGAAGGTTGTGGCGAGATTTTCGGTGATCGGTGCCGTTACACGCAGCGAGAAGCCGGTTTCGGTGTAGTCGTAAAACTCTTCACTCGAATTCGAGTTGCGGAAGATATCAAAGCCCGCGGCGAGCCGGTATCCGAGGAAATATGGCTCGGTGAACGAGATGCTGTAGGTACGGGCATTGTTTTCGCCGGCACCCGCAGCAACGCGAATATACTGGCCGCGACCGAGGAAGTTCTTTTCTTCGATCGAGGCTTCGAGAACGAAACCACCGTCGGAACCGGTCGTATAACCGCCACCGATACCGAAGGCACCTGTCGGCTGGTCCTCGACATCGACAATCACGATGACACGGTCCGATGCGCTACCCGGAGCGGTCGTAATGTTGACCGAGGAGAAAAATCCCAACGCTTCCAGGCGGCGCTTGGCGGTCGCGATCATTTCCTGATTGAATGCATCGCCTTCGCTCATGTCGAACTCGCGGCGAATGACGAAATCACGTGTGCGGGTATTGCCGCGAACCTCGATGCGTTCGATGTAGGCGCGCTCGCCCTGGTCGACCAGATACTCGACGCCGATCGTATGGTTCTCGAAATTGCGGTTGCCACGCGGCGTTACGCGCGCAAACGGATAACCGCCTGCAGCCACACGCTGCGAGATCGCTTCCATCGTGCCCTGCACGTCCTTGGCGCGATAAGTATTGCCGGTTCTCGATTCAACGAGACCCGTCAATTCATCGGCATTCACGCCCTCAACCGTCGATTCGACCGAAACATTGCCAAATGTGTAGCGCTGTCCTTCATCGACAGTGATGGTAATCGTGTATTCGTTGGTCGCCTCATCGAGGACCGCATCGGACGACACAACCCGGAAGTCGGCATAGCCGCGATTGTAGTAGAACTGGCGAAGCGCCTCTTCGTCGGCGCGAAGCTTGTCTTCGTTGTAGACGTCCTTGCGGGTAAGGAACGACAGGAAGTTCGACTTCTTCGTAACGATGACAGCAGCCAGACGACCGTTGCTGTAGGCCTGATTGCCCACGAAATTGATTTGGCCGATTTTTGTGCGGTCGCCTTCGTTGATCACGAAAGCAAGGTTGACGCGACCCTCACCAACCGGAACGGTCTGGGTCGTCACTTCGACATCGCTACGTCCGATCGCCGCATAGGCGCTACGGATCGCCTGGATATCCGCCTGAACCTGCGCCTCGGTGTACGGACCGTTCGAGCGCGTCTGCACGATACCCTGGAGCTTGTCGTCCTTGATCTTGCGGTTTCCATTGAAAACCACCTGATTGATCAGGTTGGCTTCCGAAACGTTGACGACTAGAGTGCCACCCGAAACACTGATGCGAACGTCGGAAAAATAGCCGGTTGCATAAAGGCGCTTCACCGAAGCATCGATATCTTCGTTGCTGAAGGTTTGGCCAGGCACAATGGTGATGTTGGCACGAACAACGTCTGCACCGACGCGGTCGGCACCATTCACATCGACGCGCTGGATAACAGCGGCCTGCGCTGCGGTTGCAGTCAACAAAGTAGCAACACCAGTACTTGAAGCAACAACACCAGCAGACAGCGCAACCGCCGATACTGCGTTCAAAAACTTTGAACCAGCCTTCATTTCACTTCTTACCTTTTTTCGTTGTCCCGCAGCGTAAAGATACCCGACTCCGGTCACGTGTGTCGTTTTACCCGCTTTTCCCATACAAACAAGGGCGCAAGTTAATTTCCGTTTACTTCAATTCAAAGCGTGACCCATTCGCCACTACCCATTGAGAACATCGTAAACAATTCGTAACTTTGCCTGCGTGCCCGTCAGCCGAGCAGCATGCTAATGTCATTCCAAGTTGCAAAGACCATGAGAGACAGCACCATGGCCAAACCGATACGGAAGGCTATTTCCTGTGCTGCCGGCCCCACCGGCTTCCCCCGAATTGCTTCAACCGCATAGAACATAAGGTGCCCGCCATCAAGTACCGGGACGGGCATAAGATTCAATAACCCAATGGAAACAGAGAGAACCGCAGCGAGCTGAAGCACCGCCGCCACGCCGAGCGTCGCCATCTGCCCGGAGGCCTGGGCAACGCGAATGGGCCCGCCGAGCTGGTCAGCCTTCATGCGGCCGGTGACAAGGTTTGACAGGTAGTCGAAGGTGCCGGTGACGATGTACCAGCTCTGCACCGCGCCCTCGCCAATGGCCTCCAGCGGGGAGTAGGTCTGGACGCGGAAATTGCCCATTTCCTGGTTGGTGACGATGCCGATGATCCCGGCCTCGAGCTTGTTGCCGAACTGGTCGGTGAGCTCCGTGCGCTGCGGCACCATCGACAGGTCGAGACGCTCGCCATTGCGCTCGACGGTGACGACGATTTTCATTTCCGGACGCACGCTCACGTAGCGGCGAACGTCGTCGAATGTCTTTACCTTGTAGCCGTCGATGGCGAGAAGCAGGTCGCCCGGAAGCACGCCAGCCTCGGCCGCAGCACTTCCTTCCTTGACCTCGGCGACGACCGGATCAATGATCTGCCGACCGTAGATGGAAAAAAGCACCGCGAAGATCGCGATCGCCAGTATGAAATTGGCGATCGGGCCGGCAGCGACGGTCGCCGCCCTCTTCCAGAGCTTGGCACCGGCAAAGCTGCGCGCCCTTTCATCCTCGCTCATCGCCTCCAGCCCATCGGTATCGGGCTTGCTAGACGCATCGCCATCGCCGTAAAAGCGAACATAGCCGCCAAGCGGTATCGCAGAGAACTTCCAGCGCGTGCCGTGTCTGTCGGTGAAGCCGGCTATCTCCGGACCGAAGCCAACCGAGAATGCGAGGATCCGGATGCCCGACCAGCGTCCGACCAGGTAGTGCCCCATCTCATGCACGAAGACGAGCAGCGACAGCACCAGGATGAAAGGCAGTATGTAGCCGATCAGGAAGCTCATGTTCTCAACCAGTCCAATCTATAGTTCGGTTTCCCGCCCTGCGCTTTATAGGCCAAGCAGGAGCCCTCCAAGCGAGGCGGCCGGATCGCCTCGGGTCGCTGCCAGGCCAATCGCCAGAAGGAACGCCGCAAAGCAGGCAAAAACAAGTCCGTCGACCCGGTCCATCACTCCACCGTGACCGGGAATCAGGCGGCTGGAATCCTTGACCCCGAATCGGCGCTTGAGGAATGACTCGAACAGGTCGCCGACTTGGCTGGAAACGGATAGCAGCAGCGCGATGCATGCCACCCAGATACCGGTGTTGGGAAATTGTACCAGCGCAACCGCCGTTCCGGCAATCACTCCGGAGATCGTTCCGCCGATCGCCCCCGACCAGGTCTTGCCCGGCGAGATCTTCGGAGCAAGCTTGGGTCCCCCAACGGCCCGTCCAACGAAATAGGCAAGAATGTCTGTCGCCCACACCACGGCGAAAACGAAGAGCATCGCTGCCAGGCCTACGGAATCCTCGCCACGGATGGCAGCGAGCGAGATCCCCGAAAGCGCCGAATAGAAAACACCGCCAGGTAGCCACCAGCTGCCTCGGCGCAAGCCGCTCAGAATCGCGGTCAGCACGGTGAAGATCAGGAGCAGCGGGATGGCATAGTCAAATTCGCCGAGCACGGTCACGGCCGCCACAAGTGCCGTCCCCAGCCAGCCGATTGCATTCGCCTGAAAGTCCTTCTCGGCAAGCTTGGTAATCGTCGACCACTCATAGTAGACAAGCAGTGAGATCGCCGCAGCCAGCAGGCGGAAGCCTATGCCTCCGTACCAGGTGGAAACGAGCACGACGACGGCAAGAACGATTCCGGACACGATCCGGAGCCTCAGCTCCTCACTCATTTCGAACTCGCGACCCTGTTCGAGGAAGAAAGCCCGCCGAAGCGCCGATCCCGGGCAGCAAATCGTTCGAGAGCGGCGAGAAACAAGTCGCGATTGAAGTCAGGCCAATATTCCGGGACGAACATAAGTTCCGAATAAGCCGCCTGCCAGAGCAGGAAATTCGACAGGCGCTCCTCGCCGCTGGTGCGGATGATCAGGTCCGGATCGGGGATCCCGCCTGTATCCAGTCGCGCATCGATCAGCCGCGAATCGATTTCCTCGGGCCTGAGGCCGCCTTGGGCGACTTCTTGTGCCAGGCTCTTCATCGCGCGGACGATCTCGTCCCGCGATCCGTAGTTGAATGCAATGACCAGCGTCAGTGCCGTGTTGTTCCGAGTCGTTTCCTCCGCCTCGATGAGCAGCGGCAGGATATCGCTCTGCAGGTTACTGCGGTCGCCGATGATGCATATGCGCACGTTTTCGCGATGCAGATCTGCAAGGTCGCGGCGAATGAACGCCTTCATCAAACCGAGGAGGTCGGAAATCTCGTCTTCCGGGCGGCGCCAATTCTCCGAGGAGAAGGCATATAGCGTCAGGTACCTGACGCCGGCCTCGCCGGCAGCCCTGACGATTTCACGCACCGTCTCAATACCCTTCCGGTGCCCCGCCCCGCGCGGCAGGCCACGCGCGTTGGCCCATCGACCGTTGCCATCCATGATGATGGCAACGTGATCCGGTACTGTCGTAAGTGTGTGGTTTGCCATATGCGGTCCGGTGCGAGGAACGGGAGATCAAAGGCCGAGGATAAACCCTAGACCTGCATGATTTCCTTTTCTTTCTCACCAAGCAAGCGATCGACCTCCGAAATTGTATCGTCGGTCATCTTCTGCACCTTTTCCGATTGGACACGGGCTTCGTCCTTGCCTATGTCGCCATCCTTCTCGGCCTTTTTGAGATCATCCATACCGTCGCGGCGCACATGGCGAATCGCTACCTTGGCTTTTTCCGCATAGTCGTGGGCGACCTTGACCAGCGACTTGCGACGCTCTTCGTTGAGTTCAGGCAGCGGAATGCGCAGGTTCTGGCCGTCGATGATCGGGTTGAGGCCGAGGTTCGACTCGCGAATCCCGCGATCGACGGCACCCACCATCTGCTTGTCCCACACCGACACGGAAAGCATGCGCGGCTCCGGTACCGTGATGTTGGCGACCTGGTTAAGCGGTACGCGCGAACCGTAGGCTTCAACAGTCACCGGATCGAGCACGTTGGCCGAGGCCCGGCCGGTGCGCAGAGAAGCGATATCGTGCTTGAACGCATTGATCGCACCATCCATGCGGCGCTTCAGGTCCTGGAGGTCAACACCTTCACTCATATTGTATACTCCCGTCTGTCCTGGTCCCGGTTCAACCCGGCACCTTTGCATCAGTTGTCCGATACGATGGTCTTGCGGCCGCCGCCGGTCAAGATTTCGGCAAATCCGCCCTTCTCGTGAATAGAGAACACGATGATCGGAATGGAATTCTCCCTCGCCAGCGCGACAGCGGCAACATCCATCACGGCGAGGCCTTTCTCAAGGACTTCGCTATGGGTCAGGCGCTCGAAGCGGGTGGCGTCCGGGTACTTCTTCGGGTCGGCGGAATAGATGCCATCCACCTGTGTCCCCTTGAAGATCGCCTCCGCACCCATTTCGGCTGCACGCAGGGCGGCGGCGGAATCGGTGGTGAAGAACGGATTTCCGGTTCCGCCGGCAAAGATCACAACGCGTCCCTGGGACAGGTGATGGACGGCGCGGTGTTGCGAAAAGCTCTCGCAGATCTCGGGCATGGCGATGGCGGAGACAACAACAGTCTCGACGTCCAGCTTGCGCAGCGAAGTCGCAAGAGCAAGTGCGTTGATGACCGTGGCCAGCATGCCCATGTGGTCGCCTGTCACCCGGTCTCCACCCTTGGACGCAACGGCCACGCCGCGGAAGATGTTGCCGCCGCCGACGACGACCCCGACCTCCACGCCCATGGCGCGTGCCTCGGCGATGTCCGATGCGATCCGGTCGGCCACTTCAACGTCGATGCCGAAACCCTGGCTGCCCATCAGGGCTTCGCCGGAGGCCTTCAGGAGAACGCGTTTGAACTGCGGGCTTGATGACATATCTTTCCTCGTATTCTTGCGTATGTGGCGTCCAGAAGGGATCCCTGGCACGGAAGGACATTCGCGTATTCAATTGCCGGCGCCGCAGCGATACATCCGTCGGTCGACGCGCGGCCTGTGTCTGCCGGATACACGAAGGGCACCGCGTTGTCACGCGATGCCCATGGATTTCCCCTGATTGGGATGGATATCAGCCCTTGGCCGCAGCAGCCACTTCGGCAGCAAAATCCGTTTCTTCCTTCTCGACGCCTTCGCCGAGGAGCAGACGGGCCATGCCGACAACTTCGATCTTGGCGCCGGCTTCCTTTTCGGCAGCCTGGACTGCAGCACCAACCGTCAGGTCAGGATTGATCACGAAGGCCTGCGAGAGCAGAGCGACTTCTTCGAAGAACTTGCGCATGCGGCCATCGACCATCTTTTCGATGATCGCTTCCGGCTTGCCGGATTCGCGGGCCTGTTCGATGAAGACGTTGCGCTCGCGCTCGGCAACGGCAGCGTCGACTTCTTCGGCACGGATAGCGAGCGGGTTGGTCGCAGCGATGTGCATGGCAACCTGGCGGCCGATCGAGGTCAGGACGGCCTTGTCACCTTCCGACTTCAGGGCGACGAGAACGCCGAGCTTGCCGATGCCGTCGCCGGCAGCGTTGTGGATGTAGGTCGCAACAACGCCGTGCTCGACTTCCAGCTTGGCTGCGCGACGCAGGGTCATGTTTTCGCCGATTGTCGCAATCGCGTCCTTGATGGTATCGGCGACCGGCTTGCCGGATGCCGGATAGGTCGCAGCCGAAACGGCCTCAACAGTGCCGTCGGTCGTAAGAGCAACGTTGGCGATGCCGCGGACGAGATCCTGGAAAGCGTCGTTGCGGGCTACGAAGTCGGTTTCCGAGTTGAGTTCGACGACAACGGCCTTGTGCCCGGCGCCGGCGATGCCGATCAGGCCTTCAGCGGCAGTACGGCCGGACTTCTTGTCGGCCTTGGAGATACCCTTGGCACGCAGCCAGTCGATCGCTGCTTCGATATCGCCGTTGTTTTCGGTCAGCGCCTTCTTGCAGTCCATCATGCCTGCGCCAGACTTTTCGCGCAGTTCCTTCACCAATGCGGCTGTGATTTCGGTCATATTGAGCCTCTTGTCTGTTCGATCGGTGCACTGCGGTCCTCGAGCGGACGCGGCACCTCAATTGGGGACGAATGTACCCGGAAATGTAACAGCGTGATGAAGCATCGTCGTCACGACCAATTCCTGGTGTCAGGCTTCAGCCGCCAACGGCAACGCCGCATTGTCGCCGTGCCCAAAACAGGTCAAGGCCGTTGAACTCACGTAAGTCCCAAGCGGCCTTGCCCGGTAATTCAAATGGAGCGCGGAGCCTGGTTGCGGCCCCGCATTCCAGCCTGGTCAGCCGTTCGACTCTTCCAGGGTCGGCTCGATCGGAGCTTCTTCGGAAGCACCGAGGTCACGGCCGGAAGCGCCCTGCTGACGGGCGATGCCGTCGATGGCCGCACGAGCGATCAGATCGCAGTAGAGGGCGATAGCGCGGGAAGCGTCGTCGTTGCCCGGGATCGCGTAGTCAATTGCGTCCGGATCGCAGTTCGAGTCGATGATCGCCACAACCGGAATGCCAAGACGCTTTGCTTCGTCGATGGCGATCTTTTCCTTGTTAGTGTCGATGATGAACATCAGGTCCGGGGTGCCGCCCATGTCGCGGATCCCGCCGAGAGCCTTTTCAAGCTTCTCGCGCTCGCGCTCGAGGTTCAGGCGCTCCTTCTTGGTGAAGCCGGAAGCTTCGGAACCAAGGATCTCATCGAGCTTGCGCAGGCGGGCGATCGAGTTCGAGATCGTCTTCCAGTTGGTCATCATGCCGCCGAGCCAGCGGGAGTTGACATAGTACTGGGCCGAACGCTTTGCAGCGTCAGCGATGATTTCGGAAGCCTGACGCTTGGTGCCGACGAAAAGCACGCGACCGCCACGAGCGACGGTGTCGCTGACGACCTGAAGGGCGCGCGACAGCATCGGAACGGTCTGGGCCAGATCGATGATGTGGATGTTGTTACGATCGCCGAAAATGTACGGCTTCATCTTCGGGTTCCAGCGATGCGTCTGGTGGCCGAAGTGAACACCAGCTTCAAGAAGCTGGCGCATGTTGAAATCAGGCAATGCCATGCCTTTTTCTCCTTTTCCGGTTGAACCTCCGCAAGGCCTCCAGCGCATCTTTTGGAATGCGCCACCGGCGGAAATGCCCGGATTTCTCCCGGACGCTCCCTAGCCTCACGTGTGGAATACCGGTGCCCTTATCCTTCATCATCCCTGAAATCAAGGGACACCGGCAATTAAAGCGCATTTTTGCGCCCAGAAGCGGGCTGCAAGCCTATTTGCAGCCCTTGTCGTCGAGGACTTCGAGCTTCTGGAGACGTCCGGTCAGGACGAAGTCGCCGTAGTCCATGGTCAGGTCGCGGGTGATGCCGTTTTCATAAAGCTTGAACGACATGCGGTAGATCGGCACGGAGTCCGCGTCCTGGACATCGTTGAAATAGGCAATGGTCACTGGCCAGAACGATGCATTTGCGAAGTCTCCGGCCTGCTTCGATTCTGAGTCATCACTGGCCGGCGCTTTCTTCGGACCGACGAACGTGGTTGTCAGCAAGGTCTGGTCGCCATTATCGGAACCGTCGAAAATGCGCGACTCGAAGAGCTTCGTACCCTTTTTGGCGTTTTCGATGACCTCGAGCATATGTTCGGTCGGAAAGCGGCTCGATGCCAGTTCAACCTCCCGCTTCGAAGGCTGGCTGAGTTCGACCTTGACCGAATCATCGACTTCGCGGGCAGCGCCCTTCACTTCCTTGTCCAGCTTCTCGTCGGTGAAAGACTTCGTCTGGAAACGGAATATGCCGGCCTTGATATCCTCGAAGCTGGTCGTCTGCTGGTCCGTGGTGCGGCGATCCTCGCCCGTGTCGATCTGGGTAACAAACCTGAACTTGGTCGTGTAGCCCGCGCAGCTGGAGCCGTGGAACTCATAGACCATGCGGCCGTGCATGCCCGCTATTCCCGAACGTTCCGACGCATCCCTGAGTTCCAGGTCGTAGACGGCGCGGTGAGGTATGAGACCGCTTGCGGGCGCGGCCTGCGCTGCTAGCGTCGTCAGGCAAATCGCGCCGGCACCCGAGACTAGGCCTGCGGCAAAGCTTGACCGAAACATTCAATACCTCCTGTTGGACTCGTCGCCGATGTTATAAGAACGCATTCGACGGAAACGAGGCATGCCGCCTTGATTGCAGCAATTTTAGGAAGTTTACAACAAAAGTCGGAGATCACTATGTCTGAAACGATCGATCATCGCCTCAATGAACTGGGGATAACCCTGCCCGAAGCAGCCACCCCCGCCGCCAATTACGTGTCCTACGTCATCAGCGGCAACCACCTCTATCTCTCCGGCCAGTTGCCGATCGAGGCCGGCAAGGTCGCCGTAACCGGCCTGCTTGGACGCGACGTCGACGTCGCCGCCGGACAGCGCGCCGCCGAACTTTGCGCCATCAACATACTCGCGCAGGCAAAGGCCGCCCTCGGAGGGGACTTGGGCCGGATCAAGCGGGTCGTCAAGCTGAACGGCTTCATCGCCTCGATGCCGTCCTTCACCGAACAGCACCTCGTGATGAACGGAGCTTCCAACCTCATTGCCAACGTACTTGGCAAGGCCGGCAAGCACGCCCGTGCTGCAGTCGGGATGGCCGCGCTGCCGCTCAATGCCGCAGTCGAGGTCGATGCCATTATGGAAATTGCCCAATGACCAAGGCCGACTGGCTGACCAAACTGCCGATCGCCCATCGCGGCTTTCACGACATGAACAAGACGGTCTGGGAAAACACGTTGTCGGCGTTTTCCCGCGCAATCGACGCGGGATACGCCATTGAGTGCGATCTCCAGCTTGCGGCGGACGGCGTCCCGATCGTCTTCCACGACGACGACCTGCAGCGCCTTTGCAACATCCCGGGCGACGTGCGGCAGCGTACAAGCCAAGAGCTCGGCATGCTGGCGGTGGGCGGCACCGGCGACCGGATTCCAACGCTGAAACAGCTTCTCGACCTTTGCCAGGGCAAGGTGCCCCTGGTCCTCGAACTGAAGGGACGCAAGGATGACGACGAGGGCTTCGCCGCCGCCGTGCTCGACGTCCTTGAAGGCTACAAGGGGCAGGTCGCATTGATGAGCTTCGACGTCTGGCTGCTCAAGGACCTCAAGGAGCTGGATTGCCCCTACCCCCTCGGACTGACGGCGGAAGGCAATGAGCCGGAGAAGTTCTTCCAGCACGACGAGGCGATGCATCTCGGACTGGACTTCATATCCTATCATTTTGGTCATCTGCCGAACCCGTTCATCACGGCGCAGCGCGCAAGCGGCATTCCCGTCATAACCTGGACGGTACGGGATCAGGCAGCCCGGGAACATACGTTCGCGAATGCCGACCAGATGACCTTTGAGGGTTTCAACCCGCTGGCTTGAGCGAAAAGCGGCAAAGTCGCTTTTTGACCACGATCATCGTCACACTCCGAAAGGAAGGGCGGCCCTGACCGCCCTTCCCGCCAGGACCACCGCAGGGAACCGCAATCCTCCCATGACAACCGAGTACTCGATCCGCGTCGAAAGGTCCTTCAAGGCGATCCCGCCGGAAACCTGGGGCACCTTGTACGGCGCCACCAAGACCGCCGGATCGACGGCTTACAACCCGTTCGTGTCATGGGGCTTCCTGTCGGCTCTCGAGGAATCCGGGTCGGCTACGGAACGCACCGGATGGCTCGGCCATCACCTGCTGCTCGAAAATGCAGACGGCGTATTCGCCGGGGCCATGCCCTGCTACCTCAAGAGCCACAGCCAGGGCGAATATGTCTTTGATCATGGCTGGGCGGACGCTTTCGAGCGCGCAGGCGGACGCTACTATCCGAAATTGCAATCCTCGATTCCCTTCACGCCGGCAACCGGGCCGCGCCTGATGACGACGATCGGCAGCGATGTCGATGAGACCCGGCGCATGCTTGCTGCAGGTCTCCGGCAGGTGACGCAGCAACTTGACGTGTCCTCGGCGCACGTGACCTTCGTCCCGCCGGCGGAAATCGGCATCCTGGAAGACGAGGGTTACCTTCACCGCACCGACCAACAGTTTCACTTCATCAATGCCGGCTATGCCGACCACGACGAATTTCTGGAAACGCTCGCGTCGCGCAAGCGCAAGGCGCTCAAGAAAGAACGGCGCACCGCCGTGGAGAACGGCATCAGCATCGACTGGCTGACAGGGAGCGACCTGACCGAGGGTATCTGGGATCAATTCTATGGATTCTACATGGACACCGGTGGCCGGAAATGGGGCCGCCCTTACCTCACACGCGATTTCTACTCGCTGATCGGCGAGCGCATGGCCGACGACATCCTACTGGTCATGGCAAAGCGCGACGGTCGCTACATTGCCGGCGCGATCAACTTCATCGGTGGCGATACGCTCTATGGCCGTCATTGGGGCTGCATCGAGGACCATCCGTATCTTCATTTCGAGGTCTGTTATCATCAGGCAATCGACTTTGCGCTTGCCAGCGGGCTTGCGCGCGTCGAAGCCGGTGCGCAAGGGGAACACAAGCTGGCACGCGGTTACCTGCCCGTTACCACCCATTCTGCCCACTACATCTCTCACGCTGGGTTACGACGCGCGGTCGCCAGCTACCTCGAGCACGAACGGGCTGACGTTGAGCAGATTGGCGAAGTTCTGAGCGAACACAGTCCCTTCCGAAAAGGCGACCGGCTGGAACGTTGACACGACGCTTGATTGCAGCGGCGCGCGGTGCCTAAAGAGGACTGAAAAAAGAGGAGATGCAGATATGACCACGACGGCCTATGACGAAAACAACATTTTCGCCAAGATCCTGCGCGGCGAGATACCATCGCACCGGGTCTATGAAGACGAGAACGCACTGGTCATCATGGACGCCATGCCCCAGGCTCCGGGCCATACCCTGGTGATTCCCAAGGCACCGTCGCGCAACCTGCTCGACGCCGATCCGGCGGTCCTTTCGAAGGTCATCCCCATCGTCCAGAAGATCGCCAATGCGGTGCAGGAGGCCTTCGAGGCCGATGGCGTTTTCGTCTGTCAGTTCAACGAACCCGCTGCCGGGCAGACGGTGTTCCACCTCCATTTCCACGTCATTCCGCGGCATGACGGCATTCCCCTGAAACCCCATTCGGGCCAGATGGAAGACGGCGCCATCCTGTCCGCGAATGCGGAGAAGATTCGGGCCGAACTGTAGTCAGGAATTGACGAAAGTGCGAACGGACAGCGAAGCCCTGGTGTTAGTTCGCTCGCACTGCTCGAGAGCAATTCTGGCCAAAACCAGGGCGAGTGCAAACGTGGCCATTCCCCCGGCGAGATCGATCAGATGGTGTCCGCCCTGCACAAGGATCGCGGGCACCATGACGATATTCAGTGCGACAATCGGCAGGCCGATAAACCGCACTCGTCCAAGGTACCAGACGGACATGCAGGCCATGACCGTGTGGAAGGACGGAAACGCAATGAGACCAAGCACGCTCTTTGGCGTCAGATAGCTTGTGCCTTGTTCGGCCAGGCGCAGCAGTTCCATGCCGTAGGCAGGTCCGACAACCAGCGAAACGTTTTCCTGCACCGAACCTGGCAGCGCATAGAGTGCCGAAGGCCCGAACGACGGGAAAAACGACCAGAACATCACCGCCACGAGTGCTCCGATCGTACCGGTCAACAAGAACTCATGCAGCATGCGTCGCCGCCGAGAGAACCCCAGGACAAGTATAGTCAGCAGCAACTGCGCCATCGACGTGAGATAGACAGCCCGCAACATCGCGCCCAGGACAGGATATTGAGAGAACCACGTCACAAATCCGGCCCAGTCGTAGCCAAGGCGAGCGTCGATTGCAGCGAGGAAACCATCGATCGGTGCAAAGCGCAGCGGCAACAGCAGGTAATTGAAAACTGAACCGACCAGAGTGAACAGGATGTAGAGGCCGGCGGCAGTAGCCGCCAGGGCTATGCCTTCAACAGGACGTGCTCGGCGGTAGAATTGGCCGATCCCGATCGCGAGGAGACCGAACGCCAGTAGGACCGTGTAGCCACGGATATCGACACTGATGCCCTTCCAGAACAGCAGTGCGGCGTCGAGTACAGCCAGCGCCGCGATGATGGTAGTTATGAAACGTTCGGCCGGTAGAAGCACCATATCCTAGCTCCCTCAGGTGGAGCCGATATAGCCGAGCGCGCTTAACATTCAGCTAAGTTTCTGGGTCTCTTGCCAAGAAAAAGGCGGCTCCGTGGCCGCCTTTTGTCGCTTTTACTTCTTTGGAACCCGGGGAACGATACTCCCCTTCTTGGGCGGATCCTTCGGCCGGGTGTCAGATACTGCCTTTGATTTCTTGGCCGCAGCCGCCGTCTTCTTGGCGCGCGACTTCGTCTTCAGTTCGCCGTCCTCCTCGTCACTCGCCTTGGGATTCGCGACTTCCGCTTCCGGCTTCGGCTTGATAGGGCCAGCTTCGGCAATCGCCTCGAGGACGATATCGGGCTTGCCGTCCTCATTCGGCCCGACGGTAACCTTGACGACACCGCCCTTTCTCAGCTTGCCAAACAGGATCTCATTGGCCAGCGGCTTCTTGATGTGCTCCTGGATCACGCGGGCCAGCGGCCGCGCCCCCATCTTTTCGTCATAACCGCGATCGGCCAGCCACGCGATCGCGTCCTCGCTGACATCGAAGGTGACGTTGCGTTCGGACAGCTGCGATTCCAACTGCATGATGAACTTCTGCACAACCTGGTGGATGACCTTTGTCGGCAGCGGAGCGAACTGGATCGTGGCATCGAGACGGTTGCGGAACTCCGGCGTGAAGAGGCGGTTCAGTGCTTCCTCGTCCTCACCGGTACGCTTCGACGAACCGAACCCAATCGCGGCCTTGGCCATTTCGGACGCACCCGCATTGGTCGTCATGATCAGGATGACGTTGCGGAAGTCGATCTTCTTCCCGTTGTGGTCGGTCAGCGAACCATGGTCCATGACCTGCAGCAGGATGTTGAAAATGTCCGGATGCGCCTTCTCGATCTCATCGAGCAGCACCACGCTGTGCGGATGCTGGTCGACGCTATCGGTCAGCAGGCCGCCCTGGTCGAAGCCCACGTAGCCCGGAGGTGCGCCTAGCAGCCTGGAGACGGTATGGCGCTCCATGTATTCGGACATGTCGAAGCGCAAGAGCTCCACACCGAGCGACGATGCGAGCTGCTTTGCGACTTCGGTCTTGCCGACGCCGGTCGGGCCGGAGAAGACGTAAGCGCCGATCGGCTTGTTGGGTTCGCGCAACCCGGCACGAGCGAGCTTGATCGAGGTCGACAGCGCCTCGATCGCCTTGTCCTGCCCGTAGACGACCGAACGCAGCTCCCGCTCGAGGTTGGCAAGTACCATCTCGTCATCCTTCGAGACGGTCTTCGGCGGAATCCGCGCCATGGTAGCGACGGTTGCCTCTATTTCCTTCTCGGTGATGAGCTTGCGGCGCTTGGAAGCGGGCAGCAGCATTTGCGCCGCACCGGTCTCGTCGATCACGTCGATCGCCTTGTCCGGCAGCTTACGGTCGGAGATGTAGCGGGCCGAAAGCTCGACCGCAGACTTGATCGCCTCGTTCGTATAGCGCAACTTGTGGTAGTCCTCGAAATAGGGCTTGAGCCCCTTCATGATCTCGATTGCATCTTCCACAGACGGCTCGTTCACGTCGATCTTCTGGAAGCGGCGGACGAGCGCCCGGTCCTTTTCGAAGAACTGGCGATACTCCTTGTAGGTGGTCGACCCGATGCAACGGATCGCCCCCGAAGACAGAGCAGGCTTCAAGAGGTTCGATGCGTCCATCGCGCCGCCGGAGGTCGCCCCGGCACCGATGACGGTATGGATTTCATCAATGAACAGCACGGCGCCCGGATATTCCTCGAGTTCCTTGACCACCTGCTTCAGGCGCTCCTCGAAATCGCCGCGATAGCGGGTTCCTGCCAGCAGCGTACCCATGTCGAGCGAGAAGATCGTGGCGTCGGCCAGTGCTTCCGGCACCTTGCCTTCGACGATGCGCTTGGCGAGGCCCTCGGCGATGGCGGTCTTGCCCACGCCCGGATCGCCGACATAGAGCGGATTGTTCTTCGAGCGGCGGCACAGCACCTGGATGGTACGATTGACCTCCGCGTGACGGCCGATAAGCGGATCGATCTTGCCGTTCTTCGCTTTCTCGTTGAGGTTGACGCAATAGGCTTTCAGCGCATCCTGTTGCTTCTTGGAGCCGCCGTCGTCCTGTTCTCCGCGTGCCTGCTTGCTTTCCGCGTCACTTTCCTCGGCACCGCGCGGCGTGCGGGTCTGGGTGCTTCCCGGACGCTTGCCGATCCCATGGGAAATGTAGTTGACCGCGTCGTAGCGGGTCATCTCCTGTTCCTGCAGGAAGTAGGCGGCGTGGCTCTCGCGCTCGGCAAAAATCGCGACGAGCACATTGGCGCCCGTCACTTCCTCGCGACCCGAAGACTGTACATGGATCACCGCACGCTGGATCACGCGCTGGAAACCCGATGTCGGTTTGGAATCCTCGTCGTAGCCGGTAACCAGGTTGGATAGTTCGTTGTCGACATACTCCGTAACGGTTTTGCGAAGTGCATCGAGGTTTACGTTGCAGGCACCCATGACCGCTGCCGCATCACCATCGTCGATCAGCGCCAAAAGCAAATGCTCGAGCGTGGCGTACTCGTGATGCCGCTCGTTCGCGTAGGTCAGTGCCTGGTGGAGCGCCTTCTCAAGACTAGGCGAAAATGTTGGCACGTTTCGATCCTCACTTCTTTTCCATGACACACTGCAGCGGATGCTGGTGCTGGCGGGCAAAATCCATCACTTGGCTGACCTTCGTCTCCGCTACCTCATAGGTAAAAATACCGCATTCTCCCACTCCGTGGTTGTGAACGTGAAGCATGATACGGGTGGCTGCCTCACGATCCTTCTGGAAAAAACGCTCCAGTATGTGAATGACAAACTCCATTGGGGTGTAGTCGTCATTGAGGAGGAGAACGCGATAGAGATTTGGTTTCTTCGTCTTGGCCTTGGTTCGGGTGATCACCGAGGTGCCGCGTCCCGGAGTATCTCCGCCCTTGTCACCATCCTGCTGCATTGAGATCGGCATCGCGATCATCGTCATTCATTCCCCAATCTTTCGACCGGCGGCGACGTCCTTCACGGTCACCGAACAACCGACCTCTAACTTAGTTCATTGTTTGTTGATTTTAAGCCCCCCGCCACGCACTGCAATCACAATTCCGGTTTCCCACCGTGGTTTGTGAAAATTTCGCGTCGTGCAAGCCGGGTGCTAGGCTCAAAAACGAAAGGACCGGCCGCAGCACTGCGACCGGTCCTTCATATAGGTACTGTAATAGCGATCCCCAAGGGCCTAGCCGGGATCAAGGCTGCTTGCAGCCTCGGGTCGACGATCAGGCAGCCGAGGTGGCCTTGGCGATCGTCGCCTCGTAGGGCTTGTAAGCCGTCTTGGCGAGGTCGGTGTACATCTCGCCGAGCTTGGTCGCCTCGGCGATGAAACCTTCGTAGGCGGCCTTGGCAAAGCCGGTCTGGAGTTCCAGCGCCGCTTCGATGCTCTTGGCGCCCGAAAGGGCCTCGAAATGCGCCACGCTGTCCTGCACGGACTTCTTCGAGTATTCCGCGGTCTCAGCGGCAATCGCCTGGAAGCTCTTTGCAACTTCCGAATAGCTCTTCAGCATGGCGTCCATAGCTTCCTTGCCCTTTTTGTTCGCGTCGTCAAAATTCAACATTCAGCTCTTCCTTCCTGACCTCTCCTGATGCGCAAGTAAATTGCAACGCACAATCAAAGTCAAGGGAATTTGTGCAACGCAATATAACCACTTAAAATCGCTAAACAAATAAAAATGACCGCCAAACGATGCCGTTTGACGGTCATTTTCGCAATTTTTGCGGAAAAATCGCTCAAAAATTGGCAAAAATCAAAGATCGACGTCGAGAATTGCCATCGAAAAATTATACGAAAGATCGCCGTCTTCGTCGTCACGGAATACGACGCCCAGGAACTCGTCGCCAAGATATACTTCAGCGGAATCGTTCTTGCGCGGACGTGCCTTGACAGCAATCGACGGGTTGAAGGTGCGCTTGAAGTAAGCGTCCAGTTTCTTGATTTCGTCGGGCTTCACAATATCTCTCCGTCAGCGGTTCGTGGTGCGGCCGCTTGTTGCATGGCCGATCCGCCCCTGTAAAGCCTTCAATCGTGGCTTTAGCGGGGTCAAATGTCGGCGGCGATAACCTGGTCCATCAGGCGTGACGGTTCGGAACACCCGGCCTCGCCGACAACCTTTGCCGGCACGCCGGCGACCGTCGTCTTCGCCGGTACCGCCTTCAGCACCACCGAACCGGCGGCTACGCGCGAGCAGTTGCCGATCTGGATGTTGCCGAGAATCTTGGCACCCGCACCGATCAACACACCGTTTCCGATCTTCGGATGCCGATCGCTTCCCTCCTTGCCGGTGCCGCCCAGGGTGACGCCATGGAGGATCGAGACGTTGTCGCCGATCACCGCCGTTTCGCCAACGACAAGGCCGGTAGCATGATCGAGGAAAATTCCCTTGCCGATGCGCGCAGCCGGATTGATGTCCGTCTGGAACACGCTCGACGAACGGCTCTGGAGGTACAGCGCGAAATCGCGCCTTCCCTTGCCCCAGAGCCAGTGGGCGAGGCGATGGGTCTGAAGGGCCTGGAACCCCTTGAAATAGAGAACCGGCTCCATGAACCGCGTGCACGCAGGGTCGCGATCGTAGACGGCCTGTATGTCGACGCGCAGGACGCTACCCCACTCCGGCCAGTCTGCCAGCATTTCCTCGAAGGTCTGCCTGAGCAGCACCGCCTGAACATCCGGATGATCGAGGCGTTCGCAAATGCGGTAGCTGACGCTGTCTTCCAACGAGCGATGGTTCAGCACCGTGGAATAGAGGAAGGCGGCGAGAATGGAATCACGCTCTGCCGCAGTACGCGCTTCCTCGCGCAGGGTATCCCATATCGGATCCATCACCTTCAATTGCTCGCTGTGGCGAGCCTCATTGGCTGCGACCATTGCCGGTCTCCTCTTTGCATTCCTCTAGTCGATATATAGGGGAAAGGGTCACCAATATAAATGAGTAAATGGGAGACGAATTCCGGCGGCGGGATCGGACAGTCGGTCATATCGAATGAATCGCGCAGGATCGCGCGGGCAGCGGCAATTGTACTGTTGCCCTGCCCAGGTTAGCGCCGACGGCCGCCGCCGCCAATGATGAATGGCTGAGGCGCCGGGCCGAGATCCTTAACGCCCGCAAAGTCACCGCCCGGCGATTTCGTCGTAAAAATCCAGGGCCGCTCTCTTGAACACGCGGTCGCCGACGGCAAGCATGTGGTCCCGGTCGGGAATGTCGACGGCGCGCGCATAGGGCAACAGGTCAGCCAGTTCGTGCGGAGATCCGGCAATATCGTCCTTGGTCCCGACTGCAACGAGCGCCGGAGCATCGATCTTTTTCAACTGCGCCGGCGTTACCAGTTCGCGCGATGTGGCGATGCAGGCCGCCAGCGCAATACGGTCGCTCTTCGTCTGTTCCGCGAAGGCCCGGAACATTCGTCCACGCGGATGCGTCACCATGTCGATCGACGATGCCAGAAGCGCATCGGCTATCGGATCCCAGTCGCCGACGCCGTCGATCATGCCGATCCCGAGACCGCCAAAGACGAGCGAGCGCACACGATGCGGGTGGCCGAGCGCCAGGAAGGCGGATATGCGCGCACCCATGGAATAACCCATGATATGCGCATCTCCGATGCCGAGGTGGTCGAGCAGGGCAACCGCGTCGCCCGCCATCTTCGCCGGGTAGTAGGCCGCCGGATCATGCGGCTTGTCCGATGCGCCGTGACCGCGGTTATCGAGGGCGATCACCCGGTAGCCGGCCTCGCCGAGCGTCTTCAGCCATCCGGGGTGGACCCAGTTGACATTGGCGGTGGAAGCAAAGCCATGGATGAGCACGACGGGTTCGCGGTTCGGGTCGCCTTCGTCGAAGAAGGCGAGCCTCAAACCATCATGGGAAAAGGAAGAAAATTCAGGCGTGTTCAGGTTCATCGGTTCAGTCCATTTTTGCGTCGCACACTATTGGATCGCCTCGCTGCCGTGAACCCCGCTCGATGGGAAAAACTGTGCGAAGGGCTCGACTTTGGCTCTACACTTTTATGATGAAGGGCGATAATGTCCGCCGCAAAATTCGCATATGCAGTGGAGATCAGCATGGCCGGGCATACCATTCCCCATTTCCAGAACGACGGCGGACATGCCGTCATCGAAATCGGCGTAAAGGAGTTCATGTGCACGGGCGCATCGGTCCCCTTCGATCACCCGCATATCTTCATTGACCTTGGCGACGACAATGAAAAGGTCTGCTCCTATTGCTCGACCCTTTTCCGCTACAATCCTTCGCTGAAGGCAACCGAAACCAACCCGCCCGGTTGCGTCTTTCACGTCAAGGCCGCCTGACGTCCCGAAACCCAGCCGATCGGCCATCCCATGCCCGTCAAGAGCGCCGCGATCATCGGAGGTGGCATCGCCGGCCTGACAGCGGCGCTGGCGCTTTCAGGCAAAGGCGTGGCCTGCGACGTGTTCGAGCAGGCGGAGCAATTTGCGGAGGTCGGCGCCGGCCTACAACTGTCTCCAAATGCGTCGCGCGTTCTCGCCCGGCTCGGCATCCTTGCTGACATCGAGAAGGTGTGGCTGGAACCGGAGAGCATCCGGCTCGTGTCAGGGACCTCGCTGAAAGCTCTCGCGGCCGTGCCTGCAGAGGGTTTTGCGCGCGATCGCTGGGGTGCTCCCTACGGTGTCCTGCACCGCGCCACCCTTCAAGGGATCCTGCTCAAGGCCGTACTGTCGAACCCACTCTGCCGCCTTCATCAGGGTCTGCGCATCGAACCGACCAATGCCGCATCCCTGGCGACGATTTCGGGAAGCGCCCCCCCAGACATCGTCATCGGTGCCGACGGCGTCTGGTCGCGCATGCGCCGTTCCATTGCCGGCAGTGGCAATGCGCGCTTCTCCGGTCATGTCGCCTGGCGGTTCGTTGTTCCCCGGCAAGAAGCGCCTTCATTCCTGGATAGGCGAAACGTTGTCGCGTTCCTCGGGCCGGCAAGCCATCTCGTCTGCTATCCGCTCGACGATGCAGGCGATTTCAATATTGTCGCCATCACCACGGGCAAGACACCGGGAGAGACCTGGAGCGCCCACGACGGTGGCTCCGGGAAAAAGCTCTCCGACAGTCATTTCGCTGGCTGGGCACCCGGGATCCGTTCCCTGCTCGCCTCCGCCACCGGCGTGACCCATTGGCCGCTCTATGAAGTCGGCGCGGGACACTGGCACGACAGCAGAAACATGGTGCTGATCGGCGACGCGGCCCATGCCATGCTGCCGTTTGCCGCCCAGGGCGCGGCAATGGCGATCGAGGACGCCTACGAACTGGCCGAAACGATCTCGGCCCAGCCCCTGCCCGACGCCCTCACCGCTTTCGAAATGCGCCGAAAGCCGCGTATTGAAGCTTTGCGCAAGCGTGGCGACTTTAACAGGTTCGCCTATCACGCCCGCGGCCCTATCCGGCTCGGACGCGACCTCGTTCTGTCCCTTCGCCCCCCACAGAGCCTCGCATCCGATCTCGACTGGATCTACGGCTATAAGTCGGATTGAAGGACACCCTTACTCGGGCGCCGAGACAAAACGATCAAACGGCGGCGGCGGCCGCAAATCCGCGTTCTAGATCCTTGCGAAGATCGGCAACATCCTCGAGGCCGATCTGCAGGCGAATGACGGGACCTTCCGCCGGCGCCTTAGAGATCGTGCGATCGGCGAGATTGACATGCACCGCAAGGCTTTCGAAACCTCCCCAGGAATATCCGAGACCGAAATAGGACAGTGCGTCGAGGAAGGCATGTGCCTTCGCCTTGAACTTCTCCGGGCTGCGGACATCGAGGACGAATGAGAAGATGCCGCTTGCGCCCTTGAAGTCGCGTTTCCAGATCTCGTGGCCGGGGAAGCTCGGCAGTGCCGGATGCAGCACCCGTGCCACATCATCGCGGCCCTCGAGCCATTGGGCAATCGCCAGCGCGCTTTCCTGGTGACGTTCGAGGCGAACGCCCATGGTACGGAGGCCACGCAGGATCTGATAGGAATCATCCGGCGAGCCGCAGATGCCCATCGCGAAATTGCCGTCCCACAACTGCTGCCAATGAGCGGCATTGGCCGAAACGGTGCCGAGTAGCACGTCGGAATGGCCGGACGGATATTTGGTGGCCGCGTGGATGGAAATGTCGACGCCGAAATCGAGCGGTCGGAAGAACACCGGCGTAGCCCAGGTATTGTCCATCATCACGATGCAGCCGTGCTGGTGTGCGACTGCGCTGATTGCAGCGATATCCTGCATTTCGAATGTATTGGAGCCTGGCGCCTCGGTGTGCACGAGCCTGGTATTCGGCCGGATCAATGCCTCGATCCCGGCTCCGATCATCGGATCATAGTATTCCACCGTCACGCCCAACCGCGTCAGCATCGTGTCGCAGAAGTTGCGGGTCGGGAAATAGACCGAATCGACAACCAGCACATGGTCCCCCGCAGCGAGGAAAGACAGGAACGGGACCGAAACTGCCGCGAGCCCCGAAGGAACCAGTATGGTGCCCGCAGATCCTTCGAGTTCGTTGATCGCATCGCACAGAGCATCCGTCGTCGGAGTGCCTCGTGTTCCGTAGCTATACTTCTGGCCGCGCGTCTCCATCGTCCTGGCATTCGGGAAGAGCACCGTAGAGGCATGAACGACCGGGGGATTCACAAAGCCATGAAAATCCGCGGGGTCGTTTCCGATGTGGGAAAGCCGTGTGTTGATACCGGCTTCGGCCAGCAACTTTTCTCTGTCGTTCATGTGATTCCGGGGCCTTGTGCGATGAAGTTGGAGGGGAGTTTTGGCGGTTTGCAGGTGGACGGTCAACCCGTCTCCCGGCCCCGATAACGTCGTTTTAGAAGCTACTCAGGAGCTCTTGGGGTAAATATTGGGCAAACCCCCATCAAATACGCGCCGATATGCCTGTTTTTATGGCCGAATGGGCACAAATATCGCTTTAGACACAGAAATTACTCCTACGCACTTGACCCACTTAGCTTTTCTGAATGAGATGTTAGGGCTTGCGCCGGGAGGGTAGCGAGCCGGGCAGCGCCATCGTTTGTATTGGATCGGGCGCAGTCGTCGAAAAACAACAAAGGGATTAAAGGTCGGGAAAGATGAAAAAAACGCTTCTGTCAGCCATCATTGGAACTGCAGCCATTGGACTTGGCGCAACAGCTGCATCCGCCGCAACACTCGACGACGTCAAGGCAAAGGGCTTTGTCCAGTGCGGCGTCAACACGGGCCTAGCCGGTTTTGCTGCTCCTGATTCGGCTGGCAACTGGACGGGCTTCGACGTCGACTACTGCCGCGCCATCGCCGCAGCGATCTTCGCAGACCCCACCAAGGTAAAATTCACGCCGACGACCGCGAAGGAGCGTTTCCCCGCGCTTCAGTCCGGTGAAGTCGATGTGTTGGCACGCAACACCACCTGGACGCTCAACCGCGACACTGCGCTGGGCCTCGATTTCCGTCCGATCAACTATTACGACGGCCAGGGCTTCATGGTTCGCAAGTCGCTGAACGTAGCATCCGCGCTCGAGCTGTCCGGCGCAGCTGTTTGCGTCCAGGCCGGCACCACTACCGAGCTCAACCTCGCCGACTACTTCAAGGCCAACAACCTGCAGTACAACCCGGTTGTCTTCGAGAAGCTTGAAGAGGTCAACGCTGCCTATGACGCGGGTCGCTGCGACGTCTACACGACCGACGCATCCGGACTTTACTCGCTGCGCCTGACGCTGAAAAATCCTGACGAGCACATGATCCTTCCGGAGATCATCTCGAAGGAGCCACTCGGGCCGGCCGTGCGCCAGGGCGATGACCAGTGGTTCGATGTCGTCAGCTGGACCCACTTTGCGTTGATCCAGGCCGAAGAATTCGGCATCACGCAGGCCAACGTCGACGAAATCAAGGCGTCGACCACCAACCCGGACGTCAAGCGCTTCCTGGGCGCCGAAGCCGACTCCAAGCTTGGGACCGACCTTGGTCTGTCCAATGACTGGGCCTATAATATCATCAAGGCACTCGGAAACTACGGCGAGGTGTTCGATCGCAACATCGGCGAAGGTAGCCCGCTGAAGATCCAGCGCGGCCTCAACGCCCTTTGGACGAAGGGCGGCATCCAGTACGCACCGCCGGTTCGCTAAGCGCGGCGGCCTGCACGAATTCGGGGAGGCGGCATCGCCCGCCTTCCCTCCTTAATAAGAACAACCCCGAATGGGGTGATTAGGGGAATAGGGCTGAGCATGGCGATACAGTCAACAAACGCGCCTGTAAGCAGCTGGAACATGCGATCGCTGATTTACGATCCGAAGTTCCGCAGTTACTTTTTTCAGGCAATCACGATCCTCCTGCTGGTGGCAATCGTCTGGTGGATCGCGGACAATACAATCGAAAATCTGCAGCGATCCAATACCGCGTCTGGCTTCCAGTTCCTGTCGAGCCGCGCCGGCTTCGACATCGGTCAATCGCTGATCGGCTATTCCAGCGATGCGACCTACGGCCGCGCGCTCCTCGTCGGCCTGCTGAACACTCTGCTGGTTGCTGTCACCGGCATCATTACCGCGACCATCATCGGTTTCGTCGTTGGTATCGGCCGCCTTTCGCACAATTGGCTGATTGCCAAGCTCTGCACTGTCTATGTCGAAGTTTTCCGTAACATTCCGCCTCTCCTCGTCATCTTCTTCTGGTACTCGGGCGTGTTGGCGGTGCTTCCGCAACCGCGGGAATCGCTCGCCCTGCCGTTCAGCATGTTTCTGAACAATCGTGGCTTGGCTTTCCCGAAGCCGATCTTCGGCGACGGATTCTGGCTGGTCAGCGTGGCCTTGCTGATCGGCATTGTCGCTGCCATGTTCGTTACGCGCTGGGCTCACCAACGGCAGGACAGAACCGGCCAGCAGTTCCCGTCGATCTGGGCATCGATCGCCCTTATCCTCGGTCTCCCGGCGCTTACCTTCCTGGCGATTGGCTCACCGCTCACCTTTGACTATCCGGTTGCCGGCCGGTTCAACCTGACGGGTGGATCGGTCATCGGTCCTGAATTTGCCTCGCTTTATCTGGCTCTCTCCTTCTATACTGCAGCCTTCATCGCCGAGATCGTGCGTGCCGGCATCCTGGGCGTATCGAAAGGCCAGACGGAGGCATCCGCAGCCCTCGGTCTCAAGCCCGCGAAGATCACACGGCTCGTCGTTGTGCCGCAGGCGATGCGGATCATCATCCCGCCGCTGACCAGCCAGTACCTCAACCTGACCAAGAACTCGTCGCTGGCGATCGCCATCGGCTTTGCGGATCTCGTCGCCGTCGGCGGCACGATTCTGAACCAGACCGGACAGGCAATCGAGGTCGTGGCGATCTGGATGATCGTCTATCTGTCGCTCAGCATCCTGACTTCGATCTTCATGAACTGGTTTAATGCCAGAATGGCACTGGTGGAGCGGTAAGATGGCTGTACAGACCACCAACTCATTTGTCCGTTCCTCCCTGCTGGAAGCACTGCCGGCTCCTTCAAGCCGTCGTGGTGCCGTCGCATGGGTCAAGGAAAACCTGCTCGCCACCCCGAAGGACACCATCCTGACAGTGCTGGCGCTTGCCTTCCTGCTCTGGTCGGTGCCCGCAGCGGTCGACTGGCTTTTCGTCAAGGCGGTCTGGACGGGCGCGGATCGCTCGGCCTGCGCCACTGTGGTCCAGGGCGGATTGCAGCCCGACGGGTGGAGCGGCGCCTGCTGGGCGTTCGTGGACGCCAAGTTCCAGCAATTCATGTTCGGGCGCTATCCACTTGACGAGCGCTGGCGTCCGATCCTCGTCGGGGTTGCGTTCGTCGCCCTGCTGGTGCCAATCCTCATCCCGTCGGTTCCGCGCAAGGGGCTGAATGCAATCCTGTTGTTCGGGATCTTTCCTATCGTCGCCTTCTTCCTGCTCTATGGCGGCCTCGGGCTCGAAGTCGTGGAAACCCCGCTGTGGGGCGGCCTTATGGTCACCTTGATCCTTTCTTTCGTGGGAATCGCCGTGTCGTTGCCGCTCGGTATCCTGCTGGCGCTCGGCCGCCGATCGAACATGCCGGTCATCAAGTTGTTTTGCGTGGTCTTCATCGAGGTCATCCGCGGCATCCCGCTGATTACGGTCCTGTTCATGGCGAGCGTCATGCTGCCGCTCTTCCTGCCGAGTGGATGGACCGTAGACAAGCTGCTGCGGGCGCTGATCGGCGTCGCGATCTTCGCATCTGCCTACATGGCAGAGGTTATCCGCGGTGGCCTGCAGGCCATCCCGAAGGGCCAGTTCGAGGGGGCGGATTCGCTCGGCCTCGGCTACTGGCAGAAGATGCGGCTCATCGTGATGCCGCAGGCGATCAAGCTGGTCATTCCAGGCATCGTCAATACGTTCATTGGATTGTTCAAGGATACCTCCCTGGTGTCGATCATCGGAATGTTCGACCTGCTTGGCATCGTGCGCCTCAATTTCACGGACACGACCTGGGCGACCGCGGTAACACCATTGACCGGCCTGATCTTCGCTGGTTTTGTGTTCTGGATCTTCTGCTTCGGCATGTCGCGCTATTCCGGCTTCATGGAACGTCACCTCGATACCGGACACAAGAAATAGTTTAGGGGAAACACTGCATGGCTGACGCTCAACCAACAAAAATGACCGTATCCGATACGGAAGTAGCGGTCGAAATCACCAACATGAACAAGTGGTACGGCGACTTCCACGTTCTGCGCGACATCAACCTCAAGGTCATGCGCGGCGAGCGCATCGTCATCGCCGGGCCGTCCGGTTCGGGCAAGTCGACGATGATCCGCTGCATCAACCGCCTGGAAGAGCACCAGAAGGGACAGATCGTCGTCGATGGCGTCGAACTGACCAACGACCTGAAGAAGATCGATGAAGTGCGCCGTGAAGTCGGGATGGTATTCCAGCACTTCAATCTCTTCCCGCACCTGACGATCCTGGAAAACTGCACGCTCGCCCCGATCTGGGTCCGCAAGATGCCGAAGAAGCAGGCGGAAGAAGTCGCCATGCACTTCCTGACGCGCGTCAAGATCCCGGAGCAGGCTCACAAATACCCAGGTCAGCTCTCCGGCGGCCAGCAGCAGCGCGTCGCGATTGCCCGCTCGCTCTGCATGAACCCGAAGATCATGCTGTTCGACGAGCCGACCTCGGCACTCGATCCGGAAATGATCAAGGAAGTGCTCGACACCATGGTCGGCCTCGCCGAAGAAGGCATGACCATGCTCTGCGTGACCCACGAAATGGGCTTTGCCCGCCAGGTCGCCAACCGCGTCATTTTCATGGACCAGGGCCAGATCGTCGAACAAAACTCGCCCAACGAGTTCTTCGACAACCCGCAGCACGAACGCACGAAGCTGTTCCTCAGCCAGATCCTGCACTAGGATCAGGCGCTATTTGCAAAGCTAAAAAACGGGGCGCGCCAGCCCCGTTTTCATTGCGTCCCTCACTGCCACTGCCTCGGATTTTCAGGCAACTCGTCAGTCGAGGCGAACGTAGTTCCGCCAGCTGTGCCGGCTGCTGAAACCGAGCACCTCCCTCGCCTTTCTATTGGACAACAGCGTCTCATATTCGCCGAGGTCGCCCTTGAGGGGTACGCCGGGATAGAACCTCTCGATCAGTTCCCGGGTCGGCAGGTCCGAGGAAGTATCGTCGTTTGCTGCATTGAAGATCTGGAAGCCCAGCCCTTGCTTCTGAACGGCGAGATCGGCAATCTGCCCGAGGTCGCGCGCATCGATGTAGCTCCAGGCGATCCGCTTGCGAAAGCCTGGATCCGCGAACCACTTCGGAAACAAATCGTATTCGTGCG
Source organism: Ferirhizobium litorale (assembly GCA_030028905.1). GTDB lineage: Bacteria > Pseudomonadota > Alphaproteobacteria > Rhizobiales > Rhizobiaceae > Ferirhizobium > Ferirhizobium litorale. The sequence continues at coordinate 96,241 of JALDYZ010000015.1, forward strand.
GCTCGATCACATTGCCGATACGCAGGGCATAGATATCGAAACCGCTGCGTAGCGCAAAAGCGCGCGCCGTCTGCTCGTTGACGATCTTGGAGAGCGCGTAGCTGTCCATCGGGTCGACATCATAGTCCTCATCGAGCGGAAAGTAGCGTGGGCTCCGGGGCTCGTTGGCGAAAACCAGCCCGTAGGTGGTCTCGCTCGAAGCGATGACGATCTTGCGGATACCGAGCTTCACCGCGGCCTCGATGACATTGTACGTCCCCAGCGCGTTGACGCGAAAGACCTCGTTGTCCGGGGTGATCATGATGCGCGGGATGGCCGCAAAATGGACCACCGCGTCGACCGGTTGCGGGCGAAGTGATGCGTCGAACTCGTGCAGCCCCATATAGCTCGACAGGGCGTTGAACACCTGTCCGCTATCGGTGATGTCGGTGATCAGGGTCCTGACCTTCGGATTGTCGAGCGGCTTCGTGTCGAGATTGAGCACCTGGTGCCCTTGGTCCACGAGATACTGGACGACATGTCGGCCGGCCTTGCCGCTGCCACCGGTAAACATGATCCTCTTTCCCATACTGTCCTCCACTTCCCGAGCAGGCGCCGCCGGGCTTTTCAGAAATTGCGTTGAACGGGCGGTTGCGTTCCGGCCCGAAACAGGAAATCTTTCCCGCAAGCCATTGGCTGGCATCGAACTGCCGGCTCTTCAACCAACAGAACGCCGAGGGCATAGAAAAGATGAATACGACCGCTGACGCAAGAGAGCAAATCGGCTTTATCGGCCTCGGCCTGATGGGGCATGGCATCGCCAAGAACATTGTCGACAAGGGATATCCGCTGACCTTCCTCGGCCGCAAGAACCGCAAACCGGCCGAGGATATGATTTCGAGGGGCGCAGTCGAGGTATCGACCGCCGCCGAGGTCGCCATGCGTTCGACGATCATCTTCCTATGCGTAACCGGCTCGCGACAGGTGGAGGCGATCATCCGCGGGCCCAACGGCCTCAAGGCCGGACTGAAGCCCGGTTCGGTCGTGGTCGACTGCTCGACATCGGACCCCAACTCGACGATCGCGCTCGCAGACGAACTGGCGGAACTCAGGGTCTCACTGGTCGATGCGCCTCTGAGCCGCACGCCAAAGGAAGCCTGGGAAGGCACGCTCGACACCATGGTCGGGGCCTCCGACGAACTCTTCCAGCGGCTGAAGCCCGTGCTCGACACCTGGGCTGGTCGCGTCGTTCACATCGGCGCAACCGGTGATGGCCACAGGATGAAGCTTCTCAACAATTTCATATCGCTCGGCTATGCCGCCGTCTATTCCGAGGCCCTGACGCTGGCACAGAAGGTGGGCATCTCACCCGACCGCTTCGACAGCGTCATCCGCAACGGACGGATGGATTGCGGCTTCTACCAAACCTTCATGAAGTGGACGCTCGAAGGTGACCGTGACGCCCACAAGTTCACCATCGCCAACGCCCTCAAGGACCTAACCTATCTGGAATCAATGGCGGATGCGGCGGCGATCGCCAACCCGCTGGGCAATGCCACGAAGAACGCATTCGCCGGATTGAGCGCTGCCGGCGGCGCCGAGCAGTTCATCCCCATGCTCGCGACCCATATCGGTCGGATCAACGGGGTCGATCTGGCACCGGTCAAAAAGACCGAAACGCAGGAAAGCTGAAACCCACGGCAGGACATCCGCACTGGCGGATGCCCTGCCGCAACTTTTTACTTCTGGATGCAAGTGTCGACCGTATCCTTGGTGCATTCGTCAAGGCCGGTAAACACTGGATCTTCCACAGGTTTGCCGGCGATCAAATCCAGCATGACCGACGGAGCCTTGTACCCCATCTCGAATGGCCGTTGACCGACGAGCGCAGTCACCAGCCCTTCCCTTGCGATCGCGACCTCATCGCCGATGGTGTCGGCTGCAGAAATCACGAAATCCCCGCTGGCAATCCGGTCTGCGTATGGCTTGAACAGATCGCGATAGGGTTGCGGAGCGCCGAAGAGCGGCCAGCCGCCCTCGACTGCGAAGGCGTCGAGATCCGGGTTGGCCGCAAGGATGTCGGTCATCGCCTGCACGCCCTTGGCGCCATCATCATTGGTGAACACCGGGCAACCGGCCACCTCGGTCCAGCCGCCCTCGCCCTTGAGTTCGGCCAAGCCCTTCTGGCCGCTAAGGGCGTCACGCGTGCCCTGGGCGCGCCGCAGGATGTTGTCCGCGCCCGGGTTGCCCTGGATCGTGCAGACCGTTCCGCCGTCGGGCTTGTGCTTCTTGATGTATTCGCCGATGCGATAACCCATCAGGTAATTGTCTGTCCCGAGATAGGTCTTGCGCAGCGCCGAATCCTCGGCCGCAAGATCGGCATCGAGCGTCATGACCGGCACCTGCGGATTGGCGGTCTTGATCGCCTGTGCGATTAGCTTGGCGTTCGACGGGGAGATGGCAATGGCCGCCGTTTCGGCCTTACCCAGCATGTCCTGAACGATCTGCGCTTCGCCTGCTTCGTCCGAAGTCGAGGCAGGACCGGTGTAGAAGCATTCATATTCGGAGTCGGGGTTTTCCTTGTTCCACTTCTGGCAACCCTGGTTGATCGCCTCGAAGAACGGATTGTCGAGACCCTTCACCACGATGACGAGCTGCTTTTTGGCAAGCGCCTGCCCCGCGGATAGGGCAAGGACCGAGACTGCGAGCAACAATAGTTTTCTCATCGATTCCTCCCGTTGAAAAAGACGGGCACGGCGTGCCCGCCGCATGCTCAACCCGGGTACCAGACGATGCGAGGGTCATCCTCCGAACGCTCGTATTGCCATGCCGAGTCGATTAGTAATTCGAGGTCATATCCGGGCCGCCAGCCCAGCAGGTATTTTGCCTTGGAATTGTCGAGCCAGTTCGAGTGAAACCGGCTTGGTATGGCCACTGAGCCGACACCGCGGGTGCGCGCCAGGTAGTCCGCGACCTCGCCGTAATCGACCGGCCGGTCCATGCAGATGTTGAACAGCTGTCCCGCCGAGCGCGGATTGTCGATCGCCGCAAGGATTGCCGCAACGAGGTCATCGACATGCACGAAATTTCGCTTCAACGGCCGCCCGTCCGCGTCGAGCAACAGCGGCACGGTACCGTCGCGCGCATATTTCTTCGCATCTTCTGTAGAGACCATCGTCTTCCAGTCCGGTCCGCCGAAGACATCGTCGCCAAAGGAGAGGCTGTACCTGAAATCGTCCTTCGCCATGATCCAGGGCGCCCGCAGGCAACAGGCGTTGATGCCGTACTGGATGACGAATTGCTCAAGCATCACCTCTTCGAGCACCTTCGACAAGGCATAGCACCCAGGATAGGCACGGTGCGGCGTGTCCTCGGTCAGCGGTTTGTCGTTGCGGTAGAAGAAATGACCGATCGCGGCATCGCCGCCGATCAGAATGAACTGTTGCGCGGACGAACTGGTGCGGAACTCCTCGAGCAGCCAGAACAGGCCCTTGACGGTTACGTCCATCACATCCGCCGGGGTTTCCTTGCAGGTCGCAAGGTGGACCACGTGGGTCACGCCATTCAGAGCCGCCGCTACGACATCCCGGTCGGCAATCGAGCCCCGCATCACCTCGATGCGATCGGTTTCGTCACACACCCGGTTGTGGCAAAGCGCGCGGATGCGCGCCCGCGCAAATCGCGGCTCGCCAATTAGCCCGGCGATAAAATGCTGCCCGACCTTGCCCGTCGCACCGGTCACAAGGATAAGCATGCTTCTCCTCCCGCCCCACGAAGTCGTCACGAACGCAGGCACCTGATTTCAATTGTACTACAAATTCGAAATTTGTAACGGCTACTGTGAATTATCAGACTATTGATTGACGGTATCGCCGCGAATTGCGTAGATTATACTGGTCACCTGCCAGGGAGGAAGTCGGCAGGGGAAAGTGTGCCGCCGACGTGGCCGTGATCGGCAGGCGGATAAAGCTTTGTGGGCTGTGGGAGGCTAGAAGGCTGGTGGCGGTTCTCGAGCTCGCCAACATCTCAAAACATTTCGGCGCCATCCAGGCCGTCAATGACGTCTCGTTGTCTCTCGAAGCCGGCCAGGTGGTCGGCCTCATGGGTGACAACGGCGCCGGCAAGTCCACTCTGGTCAAGATGATCGCTGGCAACTTTCGTCCCAGTCATGGCACGATCCGGCTCGACGGATCCGAGATCGTCCTGCACAAGCCGGTGGAAGCGCGTCAGCATGGCATCGAGATAGTCCATCAGGATCTCGCCCTCTGCAACAACCTGACGGCTGCGGCGAACGTCTTTCTTGGACGCGAACTCCGACGCGGCATCGGGCCGCTGAAGGTTCTCGACTACAAGACCATGTACAAACGGGCCGGCGAGATCTTCAATGAACTGAAGTCCGAGACGCGCCCGCGCGATCTCGTCAAGCAGATGTCGGGCGGACAGCGCCAGGCGGTCGCCATTGCCCGTACCATGCTGGCCGAAGCCAAGATCGTACTGATGGACGAGCCGACCGCCGCGATTTCGGTGCGCCAGGTAGCTGAAGTCCTGAACCTGATACGGGAACTGCGGGACCGTGGCATTGCCGTCGTGCTGATCAGCCATCGCATGCCCGATGTCTTTTCCGTCGCCGACCACGTGATCGTCATGCGCAGGGGCAAGAAAGTGGCGGACAAGCCGATCGCATTGAGTTCGCCGGAAGAGGTCACGGGTCTCATCACCGGCGCCATCGAACAGGGGTGATCCACACCGCCTGTCGATGCTCTCCATGGAACGAAGGTCGACAATGGCAATAACCCTTGATCAGACGATAGAGCAAAAGCAGCAAGGCTGGATCGCGTCGATCCTCGGCAGCCAGACGTTCTGGGTGCTGATCGCAATCGTGATCGCCTGCATCTTCCTGTCGCTTACCACCAGTTCGTTCGCAACGTCCGCGAACCTCTACAACATCACACGCAACACCACCTTCGTCGCCATCATCGCGCTCGGCATGACCTTGGTGATCATCACCGGCGGTATCGACCTGTCCGTCGGGTCTGTTCTCTGCCTTTGCAGCATGGTGCTGGCCGTCGTCATGCATGCCGGCTACAGCATCGAGGTCGGAATCGCGGCCGCGATAGGTTGCGCCCTGCTGATCGGGGCTTTCAATGGCGTTCTGATCGCCTATCTCGGCTTCCCACCCTTCGTGGTGACGCTTGGGATGCTGTCTATCGCGCGCAGCCTGGCGATGGTGGCATCGAACAACACGGTCGTCTTCCAGTTCGGACCGGACCACGACAAGTTGCTGGCGCTCGGCGGAGGCGCCTGGTTCTTCGGCATAGCAAACCCGGTGCTCTATATGGTTGCGCTGGCATTGCTGACCGGCTTCGTGCTGCGCTGGACGCGTTTCGGTCGCTATGTCTTCGCTATCGGGGGCAACGAACAGGCGGCCACCCTGACCGGCGTGCCGGTACGCCAGATCAAGGTCATGGTCTACATGCTATCCGCCCTTTCCGCCGGTATTGCGGGGATCGTTCAGACCGGATGGCTCGGCGCCGTCACAACCAACATCGGCGCCGGCATGGAGTTGCAGGTCATTGCGGCGGCGGTGATCGGCGGGGCCAATCTGGCCGGAGGCATCGGCACTGCCTTCGGGGCTATCGTCGGTGCCGCACTGATCGAGGTGATCCGCAACAGTCTCGGCCTGCTCGGCATCAATGCGTTCTGGCAAGGTACGTTCATTGGCGGCGCGATCATCCTGGCGGTGCTTTTCGACCGGATTCGCAATTTCCGCCAAAGCGACTAGAGGGAGCCCAGTTTCTCGGGAACTTTATCCACGCACGGGCGTTTCAAGCGAATTCGAACAGCGTTCGCGGGAGAATACCGTGGTCGAGACAACGCTCCTTTGCCTGATGATGGCCACGGCGATCATTGCCATCGCCTTCATCGGCGCCATTCCCGCGGTGCTCTAAGTGGGTGCGGGTTCGGCAACCCTGTCGCGGCTGTCGCGTCGATCCGCACCGTGTGCCGCTCGCCAGCCGCACGACATCACTTTCCTGAGAGGTAGAACACGAGCCGGACGAGTAAGAAGCTCGACTGCCGCTTCGTTGGCCGCAAGGAGAAAACGGAAAAACCCTTGCGTTCTTCATCTTCGTCGCGTCCGTTTGGCACGGCTCGCATCCCATGAAGATAATGCAGGAGGCGTCGCGATGTTCCTGCGCGGTGTATAACGCACTGAAATGCCCCCGCCGCGTGGCGAGGGCTCATTGCTTCTGGGAAGTAAAATCAGACCCAGTAGGGCGGAACGCCGTAGTATTCATGGATGCGGCGTCCGTTTTCCCGCGACCAGTCCATGTCGTCTTCTTCCGCATATCGCGGCGCGCGCTCGATCTGTTCCTTTGTCAGGTCGATGCGGAAGCCACCCAGGCTCTCGTCATAGGTCAGCTTCGACCAGGGAAGCGGGTAGTGATCGTCGCCGATGCCGAGAAAACCGCCGAATCCCAGCACTGCATAGGACACGCGACCACCTTCCTTCTCGAGAATAATCCGCTCGATGGAGCCGATGTGGTGTCGGTCCGCCCCGTAAACATCCGTTCCTACGACCTTGTCGCTGGCGATGAGATCGTGGGTCTCCTTGATGTTGGCTTCCTGGTAAGTCATTGGTGAACTCCCTTGATGACGAACTGCTGCAAGGAACCCTCGTAGTTCCTGCTGTAGACGAAACGGAGGGGACAGGGTTTTGTTCCGGACGACTTTGGAGCGTGGCGTCCCGGTAAAATCAGGCGTACACCGAAGGCGTCGCGCGCCCGGCCGGGCGCGCGTCCCTGTCATCAATCGTATGTGTCATCGATCTTGTTTGGCAATCAGTGGCGGTGCCATCCCTCGCCGGGCGTAGGACCGGCCCAGCGCACCAGCATGCGATTGCAGACAAAAGAGGTTCCCGCGAACTTCTCGGCGATCTCTACCGCCATCTGCGCTTCGTAGGGCTCGTCGATAGTGCCCTCCAGCACAATATACTTGCCGAGCACATTGACGGTGATTCCACGGTCGTTGAGATCGGCCTTCTTGAGCGCCCGTTTCACTGCCGCCACGAGTTCGGTGCGGCAGCGCGTCAGGTGCGCTTCGATTTCAGGGTGATCGGGTGGAACAATCAAAACCATAACAGCCTCCCATCGGTGTGGTTCAAACCGGCAGTCGTGGTGGGAAGGCGGCAATATAGCAGAACGAAACGGGATCGGAAACCGATTTCCGCACTATCTTGGCAGATCTCAATTTACCCATCGACAACTCCTTATTCACATGAGGTTTCTCCATTATAATATTGATTTAATTACATATAGTTTCCGATAATTGCTCCCAATGACAACGACCGATTTCTGGCACCAACATTGTATGTGACAAAAAGCGCAGCAACGGCGGCGTTTGTTGTGTTCATTGTGAGAATGTTATTGGGAGGCCCGGGAATGGCGTGCTAATTTGGAACAGGAACTTCGTTAGAGCGTTCTGTTTCGAGTTGGAGGACGAAGTCCGTGATTGCCGCGTTGCTCATTGCATCTTTGATGGCTGCTCCCCAGTTCGGCGGGCAGGTTGTCACGACCGAGCAATTACAGGCCGATTTCGAACACGCGGTTCCCTGCCGGGAAGTGGATGGCCGGAAGGTATGGAAAGGCGAGCTCGCCTACTTCATCCAGTCTTATGTCTACAACGACGAAGGCGCGGAAACCACCAGCGAAGGCGCCGATGCCGTGATGCCATCAGACAACACGGCAGACACCATGAGAGAATTCGAAGAAGCCTGCGCTCACGAACGCTGACCATAGCTTTCAGAGAAATCCATGCCCTAGTGTAGGACGCGCCTGTCGCTGCGCCCACGGCTGCTTTCAATGAGCGAGATGGCCTGCTGCAGCACAATTTCGGCCGCATCCAGTCGCACTCGCGCCAGTTCGTCCAGGCTACCCATGATAATGCTGGCGGTGCTCAGCGAGTTCGCCTCGGACCTGAAGTCTCCATCGTCGGCGGCACGCTCGGCGCAAGTCAGGAGCGCTTCGGCGACTGTCGAAAGCAGTGCCTTTCGTTCGACAACCGTCATCTCACCTATCGTTTTCTGCGCGACCATTGGCCTTGCCTTCTGTCAAGTGGATTCGAAGTTCAAGGCGCAAATAAGGACACGACAGCGGTGCTTCAAGTAGAACACCCATCAAAACGCAGATGCAGTGACGCCTCGCGACAGTTTGTCCTCCGGGCCGTCGCCGGGACGGGTCCATTGGGCTCGCTCCCGCGACACCTGTCGTCGAGGACGCCAACCTTCGCATGAGCGCGCTTGGCGGTCGGGCATGGGGTCTAGCCCGTTTCGATGGCAAGTAGACCAAGTGGGCAAGTTGGTGTTTTCCGCTTCAGGGTTTAAAATTCTACCGGGGCCTGGGAACCAAACGAATGTTGTCCGTGTATCACAGCCGCGCCCCCACACTGCTGTGATGGCGCGATCAACCAATTGTTAGCGACCAAGCCTCATTCTGCAGTAGGACCGCTGCGTCAGATCCTTTTTGTGTTGCTTGCCGTGGCGGGCACCAGAAGACCCGGAGATTTCACCTTTCATCCGGGACTTCCGAACTTGGCGTGGGGACGCCAGGCAAGAGAGCCCGGTGCGAGGATAGCCGGGCTCTCCTTGCGCGATTGCTGTTCTTGAAAATTTCTGCTCCGAGAGTGGAACCAACCCGGCCCGACTGCGTTGAAACGGAAGCCGCGAGGTGTGTCCCAAGCGGCCAAGGCTCTGGTACTGTCAGGTTCAAACCTGCAGCCCGTATCGGTTTCGCTGTAGCGGCAAGTAACCCCAACCGGGTCCCAAACGTCCCTTCAAACCCGGTCTTGTCGTCCAAGGCGGTGGAGGCTCGGATATTTCCCGATCTCTCGATCGGCCGCGCCTCCTTTTCTCTCAAAATAGCGCGGGTGGAGACGGAATGGACGGGTCGGAATGCATGCATCCCGACCGCGGGTCACTTTGTGATTTGTCTTGCATCTCATGAGGGGTTAGGATGCAAGTTGGGACGGAGTTACTGGCAGCATGATGCGTTAGCCGCCGCTATCCTTTGCGAAGCAGCCAAAATCACATCCACTACCCAGTTCGGCCTGCCCCGATTTATACCGTTTACCGTTGCGATCACATCAAGTTGCTCCCAGCTTGCCGTAGCGGACAGACAAGGCCCGGCAACGATCATTCGGGTCTTTAGGGTTTCCTGGCATAGGGGGAGCGTGCCAGGCGGAGAGCCCGGCGACCTACAGATGAGTGGTGGCCGGGTTCTCTCTTAATGTGGGTATCAACTGCCAACCTTCATTCGATTCAGCACGTCTTCCGCATGCGATCTACTTGGTCGCCAGGTGTCCGCTCAGCACCTTCGGGGGAGAGCGACATCACCGACTTTGATCGTTGATCCATCCGGCGCGATGAGTATCCACGGCGTCGCTATCGTGCGGTTGCACGGCTCCATTTCGGACTCGGCGTCCAAAGGTTTCTGCGACTGAATGCGGACATCCGGCATCGACCGATCGGCTGCCGCATGGACCTGTGAGGTCGTGGTCAGAAGCACGCTAGCCAACAACAAGCGCATGGTGGATCTCTCCTTGCTTCGAACTTGCGAGACGTCTGTATAGGGAACGCCTTTTACTTGCTGCATCGTACGGTGACGCACAGGCCGCGAACACCAAACTTAGGTATATTGAACTTGACATCTTGTATAAGGCGACAGGCGGCCTTGCTTGGTGCGATCGCGTACCGGCGACGGGCAGAAGCGGGCGGCGGCAGTCCCTCACCCTGTCGCGGTGGAGATTCCAGGTGAAAATGGCCAGCGCTGCAGTTGCCGACGTTGGTGTGTCCATAGTTTCAGCGAATATTCGAGCATGATAGTCCAGCCTGTCGGGCTGGTGGCCACTATTGCCTGCGTTCGCTGGTGGCGATGATTGTCGCGGCCCAGATTGCCGGCATGGTGCTGCACGTCGGCTTTTGGATGGGGTGGCGGTGACCTACCCGGCCAGAGGGGTTTCCATGAAGATGAGATGGTTGCGCAGTTCAGGAGGTGCTTCGTAGTAGGGCGCGATCTCCCGGAATCCGAGCGAGCGGTAAAGGCTTAGCGCTTCGTGGTGGTTGCGGCCGGTATCCAGCCGCATGGTGGCATAGCCGCGCTCAAAAGCCACGCGCACGATATTCTCGGCGAGACGGCGACCCAGCCCCAAGCCTCGGCCCTCGGGGCCGATGAACATCCGCTTCATTTCGCATGTGTGCTCATCGATCCGCTGCATCATGACACAGCCGACCACCTTCCCGTTCAGGCGGGCAACAAGAATATCCCCATCTGGAGCCGAGTGGATCCTGGGCAGGCTATCAAGGAGGGTGGACCATTCTTCTGGCGAGTAGTAGCGATCGACGAACCAGGCGTTTTCGCCATAGCGTGACCGGCACCAGTCGATGAAGCCGTTGCACAAGGCTCGAATTGCAGGGAAGTCGTCGGGTCTGGCTGGGCCGATCTCCGAGTCCTGTTCCACATCAGCGTCCTCAAGATTTCAGTCAACTGTAGTCGAAAGACGTCTAGTCGACAATGCGCCAGGCCGGTGCGGATAGAAAACCGAGCTTAAGATGACGACGCTACGCAAATGCAAGTCTGGCGCATGCGCACAGGAATACCCTTCACTGTTTCACCAACCAATCGCCAGCGATTGATGGCGCACATCAAGGAGAGCAACACGCGGCAGAACTACGCTACTGAGGCCCTCTAGAAACCACCACCCGGGCGGTTCGCCGAGGGTGTCATGGTCCGGCCGGTATCGGCATTGACGCGGGCCTGCCCGGCATTGCCGACGGCGGTTACGCCCCGACCGAATGCATGCGCGACGTCAAGCGCACGCTCACGGTGCTGGATCGCGCCCCGGCCAAGGGTGGCGACCAATGACTGTCGCCAACATCAAAACCAATCTGCGCATTGGCGAAGCGTACGGGCAGCAAGCGGTTGCCTTCATTGCACTCCCTGCCCGTACGAGACCCGCCATCATCTCCGCAAATGCGGTGGAGCCCCCAGACCCCAATGCAGCGACCCTAGCAGGGCCGCTTCGAAGCCGCTGTAGCACTCGCGCAACACGAGGCGACCAATGACCGCCACAACGCCCCGGGCATTCTGCGGATCACCTGCAACGCCTGCCCCGCTGTCTATCACCACACTGCCGCCGCCGGCGAGTTCCGCAATTTTGCCGAGATGGTCCGCGCCGACCACTGGTCTGTCGAGAAACACGCTGGCGCCTGGCACTTCTGCCCCGCCTGCACCGAGGCCCGCAAGGGCGGGGGATTGTTCTAGATGAACCTCGACCAGGCGCGCACCATCTACAGAAAGACAAGGGAGACTGTCGATCTGGCATCGCCGGAGTGTGTGCGGGTATTCGATACCAGCGTCAAGCGACCGCAGATCGGCATCCGCGATTCCGCAATCGACGAATTCCTTTCAATCGCCACCATTGCCCGCAAGGCGCCCTATGACGATGAGCAACTGCTGTTCGACGCGCCCTATTTCCTGCGCGCCGCGATCATCGTCGCCGAGCAGGCCTTTGACGTCATCCGCACCCAGCGCGCGACGATCGAGCGACTCGAGGGAAAGGTCAACGCGGTGGCCGAAAGCAAGGATTTCGCCGCCAACTGCGCCATGCTCTGTGCCGAACCCGCCTTCAAGAAGCTTCTCGAGGAGCGCCACGGGCCGGCCCGCCCCTTGACCGACAAGAAGACGCGACCCGGGTCCGGTCCGTTCTGGCCGTCGGCTCGCGCTCCGAACTCAATACCGATCATGCTGCCGCCGAGCGCTGGAAAGCGCTGCGCGCAGACTGGTCGCGGCTTTCGATGGCGGAAATTTATACCAAGGAAGCCGACAAGAAGAAGCTTGCAAAGGGCTTATCGGAACGTCTTGCGAACAGAATTTAGGTCGCACCTTTGTCCCTGCTTGGTCGCACCTATAATAAAATCAATTGGTTATTTGGTAGTTTGGCGACCCCTGCAGGATTCGAACCTGCGACAACCTGCTTAGAAGGCAGGTGCTCTATCCAGCTGAGCTAAGGGGCCGGTCCAGTTGCGGGCACGAGCGCCGGCAGTACTTCAGCACGCTACCACGATGCCAATGGCGCTCAATGTGTCCAAGGCTGAATGCGGTTGAACTTGAAATTGTCCGGATAGGAAACGACCTTCCGTGTTGCTTCCTTCGGCAGAATGATCCGATACTCGATGCCGTTGCGCTGCGCATAGGCTTCCGCCAGTTCCTGCGATTCGAAGGTCAGTTTGACCTGCTGCTTCATGTCGCCGGAAGACGTATACCCCATGATCGGATCGATCGTGCGCGGCTTCTCGGGGTCGAATTCGAGAACCCACAGGTTGGTCTTGGCCTTTCCCGACTGCATCGCGGTCTTTGCGGGGCGGTAGATCTTGGCTGACATGACTGAAACACACTCCAGAAAAATGGGCTTTCGGCAACGACGACCGATGTCCGGCACTTGCGCATGCCCGGGGGATACCGCGGGAAACCCAAAGCCGGATTGCAGAATTTCTACCGGTTCGGATCGTGTCGACAGACCCGACCTGATCAACTCGTGCATACCGACGGAAGCCAGCGATATCAAGTGGAAACTGCCGATACGAACCACCGGCAACCGAATACTCGCGCACCGCTCGCCCCTGTACCAGAGCCGCCCCTTTAGCCCCCTTCGCGCTGCTCGCAACGCGCCGCTTGCATTTGCGTCGCGGTTGCGCAAACTTCACCTCATATCCCGCACCATTCGACATCAGGAAAACGAGCATGAACACGAAGCCGGAAACGACCGTCACCATCGAAAAGAGACAGAACGGCCGCTGGTGCTTCGTCCTGAAGTTTCGCGGCGTCACCTATCCTGCGCAAGGGCAATTTGCGAGCTTGGTGCAAGCTCAGGCGGAAGGACAGGCTGCCCTGAAGGCCCTCGTCGAGCGCTCCTGACGGAAGCAGATCGCGTGTTGGAGCGTTTGTCCGAATGGAGTAAGGGTCGGCGAATGATAGAAGAGGCTGACAGACCAAGAAGTAACGGCTAATATACAAGCGAAAGCGTGCTGGAGGAGCGCGTCCGATCTGCGCATCGAACGGAGGAATGACATGCCGGTAGTCCGATGGACCAATCCAATCGAAGTAAAATTCACCCAGGGCGTCTCCCGCACAGTCTGCGGACCGTCAGAAGCACTGCATTGTTTGTCGGATCTCTGGCCGAACCGCCGCGGACCGCTCTACATTGCGGCGCGTAGCACCTGCCGCGCTGCAATCGATGGCCGCAAGTCGGTGGAAGAGGCTCGCGAGATGTTTCTCTTTGCAACGGAGGAAGCCGAGTTGAACGCCCACTAGGGCGGCCAACCGGCTGGACACGGAACGTGTGCCGGTCAGAATTGAATCTGGCACACGCGTGTCGTCATGCACCGGAGTTGTGACTGCGACCTGAGACGGCAATATCTTTTTCGCATCGACCCGCTTTCGCCACCCCATGCCCAGTCAGCAAGGCCTGCCCATCGACAGAATCAATGGACGGTGTTTGCTCGCGATCATGTAAACATTCTCGGCTCTGATCATATTCACCGCGGCAGCCTCATGCGCAAGATGCGGGCGAACGCCCTGGCCAATCAGGTCAGGATCGCAGAGATGCCTCGGTATCCCGGTGACCCATTCGCGCCGTCCCGGAAATGCTTGGCGCCCTTGGATTGCCGCAGTTCGTCACCTCCCAACCTCGATGAAGCCGGCGCCGGGCAACCGGTTGACAATGCAACGCTTGAGTGCTGCCTTGCGAGTTCGAGGAGCAGAACGGGAGCTACTTTGCATGGAGTGCATCCTACATATCGGAGCCAACAAGACCGGCACCACCTCGATCCAGAAGACGCTCATGAGCAACGCTTCCCAATTGAAAAAGCAGGGATTTCTCTATCCACGCTCGGGGCGCTCCTTCCCGCCCAAGGTTTTTGACCGCCATGCCGGCTTGCGCATGGCGGTCCTCCCCGTGGACGTCGACCCGCGCGGCCTTGCAGCAACCGTAAACCTTACAACCGAGGAGAAGCGCGCGGTCTACAGGAAAGATTTCATTGAGGCCTTTGACCTCGAACTCCTGGCGAACAAAGACATGCGATACACCGTCGTCAGTGACGAAGCGCTGTTCTTGTTCTCCGACGACCTGACGGCCCAGGGCATGTTCGCATTTCTCAAGGAACGTTTTCAGCGCACAAAGGTGATTGTGTATCTCAGGCGGCCGGACCTCTATGTGGCGAGCGCCTACTCGCAGTTCGTCAAGATGGGAGGTTGCGACGACTTCGAGACGTTCGTTGAGAGTTCGCTGCAGGGACCAAAGTATTTTGACCTGCTCCAGCCATGGCGAACCGTATTCGGCAAAGAAAACATCGAGGTTGCCTGTTTCGATCGCCGGTTCCTGCGCGGCGGGGATGCAGTCGCAGACTTCCTCGCAAGGATTGGCGTCGACAGCACGGATTTTGAGCATTTCCAGGTGAACGAAAGCCTGTCCGCACTGGGTTGCGAGGCACTGAGGCTGGTGAATGTACGGTTCGAGGGAAAGGCCCCACGTTACTTTCGCCGCGCATTTTCTCGCACATTCACCGGAGCATCAGTGCAAATGAGCGATCGTATGAAGGGCGCGGTCCGCGACGCTTTCAAGGACGATCATGAAAAGCTCGTCGAAGCGTTTGGACTGGAGTGCATGGAATTCTATGCACTGGATGATTTCGATACAGCGTCAGCCGCGCAAGTTCCCGAAGACAGTCCGCTGCTGGCGCGCAAGATTGCCGACCTCGCACTCGCTATCCAGGAAAGGGCCGCAGCGCGATCACCAGGCGGTCGCTCGCGCACATGACAGCCGACCGGATACCTTGGCAAGTTGAGCGGCGTGGGGTTGGTCGGAGCGCGAGAAAGACAACCGGTAATGTAGACAGCGGCAATCAAATCGCCATAGCGTTGTTCGCCAACCCGATAGTTGCCGATGGTCGGAGTGGAGAGATTCGAACTCCCGACCCTCTGGTCCCAAACCAGATGCGCTACCAGGCTGCGCTACACTCCGTACCGGCAATGGTGGGGAGATACACGGTTCGCCCCAGCGTCGCAACTCAAAAAATCCGCTTTCGACAACCGAATTCATGCCGGTCGAAAAAGACCTCAGTCACCTTCCGCCCCGATGCGCTTCGAAAAGACCCGGTCTCCGGCGGCGATGCCCAGTTCCGCCGCCTGGCCGCCATTCAGTTCGAGCACGTATTTCACTGGCCCGTGCGAATCGATGATCGCCTCCGAATAGGGAACCGTCCGCTCGACGATCCGATGGATGCCGCCATCTGCTTCGATGAAGAGCATGTCGAGTGGCAACGGCGTATCCTTCATCCACATCGTGACACGGCGCGTTTCACCGAAATCGAAGAGCATGCCGCGATCTTTGTCCATCGCGTTGCGGAACATTAGCCCCCGGGCACGCTGCTCCGGCGTGGCGGCGACCTCGACCTGGAAGACATGCTGCCTGCCGGAAGCCGTCTCGATGGTCAGCGACTCCTCACCGAATCGCACCGGTTCGTCTGCCGTCGCGGCAAGCGGCAACAACAAAAAAAGCGCCATGAAGGCGCTTTTCGCGATCGTCTGCAGACCTGCCGCCAGCATCAGTGAGAACGCCCGATCGGGCTTGGCGTGTCGGGGTGGATTTCCGCGGCCATCAGCCCCTTCTCGCCGTCGCCAAAGCGCACGAGCACGACCTGACCGGGGCGAAGCTCGGTAAGTCCGAACCGACGCAAGGTCTCCATGTGCACGAAGATGTCTTCGGTCCCCTCTCCCCGCGTCAGGAAGCCGAAACCCTTGGTGCGATTGAACCACTTCACCAAGGCCCGCTCGAGGCCACTGGTCGGGGTGACCTGCACGTGCGTACGAACCGGCGGCAGTTGCGATGGATGCACGGCCGTCGACTGGTCCATCGACAGGATGCGGAAGGCCTGGTAGCCGCGCTCGCGCTTCTGCACCAGCGCAACGATGCGCGTGCCCTCGAGAATGGTTTGATAACCGTCGCGGCGCAGGCAGGTCACGTGCAGCAAGACATCCTTCATGCCGTTGTCGGGGATGATGAAGCCGAAGCCCTTGGCAACGTCGAACCACTTGACGACGCCGGTGATTTCAAGAAGATCGACCGGCTCCCCGGAGAGCTCTTCGAGATCTCCAACCTCTTTCGGTGAAATCCTATCCGCCATAGCTCTGCCAGCCCCTCATACGCGTCACATTGTTACGGTTAACTGATTCTTGATGAATAGATTAACATCTTGGCAATGGATGGGCGCAAGTCCTAGTTTCTAATTTACCCTCGTGGATTTTTCTTAGCCCGCGGAGCTTGCCGGAAGCTTGATGCGGAACAGTACCCATCCCTGTTGCGAACAAAGGAAACCGAAATGCGCTATCTACATACCATGATCCGCGTCAAAGACCTCGACGCATCGCTTGCGTTCTACACGACCATCTTCGGCCTTGAGGAAGTCCGCCGATACGAGAACGAGCAAGGTCGTTTCACACTCGTCTTTCTTGCCGCCCCGGACGACGTGGCCGCCGTGCGCTCCACCTCCGCTCCCTGTATCGAATTGACCTACAACTGGGATACCGAGGACTATACAGGAGGCCGCAACTTCGGTCATCTTGCCTATGAGGTGGATGACATCTACGCCTTCTGCCAGCACCTTGCCGACAGCGGTGTCACGATCAACCGGCCGCCGCGTGACGGCCGTATGGCGTTTGTCCGCTCGCCCGACGGCATCTCCATCGAGATCCTGCAGAAAGGCGCGAGCCTCTCTCCGGCCGAACCCTGGGCATCCATGCCGAACACGGGATCCTGGTAGGAGTTGTGAATGCGGCCGTCCCGCGCATCGTGACGTGCATTGCGGGGCGGTTGCACGCCTTAATTTCTTCGCACTTGTTCAGTTTAACACAAGCCAAGCATGATTTGATCGATTCCCGGCGTATTGCGCCGATTGCCATGCCTCTGGGCACTCAATGAATATCGCTCGCGGATCTTGTTTTGCGTCTCCGGTAGAAGACTGACATTGAATTCGTGTACGAAGACAGGGATCGGTACTTTGAAAATTTTACCGGCAGCACTTCTGCAACCCATGCCTTATCGCCGCGGCCTCATCGTCGCGGCATCGCTCGTGGCGCTTTCGGGTTGCGTGTCATCGGTCAACGAACTTGAAATCAGCAAGGCGGTAAGTCCAGCCTCACAGACGGAAGGCCACGAAATCGCAACCGACAACGGCGATGCAGGCGCCACGGACCAACGAGTCGCCGCAGCCAATGAGGATGGCGGCTACAGCGATCCGGCCGTCGTCACCACGGCGGATTCTTCGTCCGCCGCCGGCTCGTCCGCCCTGCCCGTCGGCTCCGCGGCAACAGCGCCGGCCGATACGGCTGGCCTCACCATGCAGCCCACCACCGTCAACGCCGGCAAGACGAGTATCTTTGCGGCACAGGGCGCCGTTGCTTCCACCTCCGAAGGTCTCCAGGCGGTTGTGCCGGATCAATCCGCAGACGCGCCCGCCTTCGTTCCGGTTCCGGAAATCAATCCGGCCTTGAAGAGCGTCTACTCCGCTCCTGAAGGCGGACTCCAGACACAGGAAGGCGCGTCCGCCACACAGCCCGACGGCAACCCCGGAGTGCAGTCCGGCCAAGCGATCCCCGCTACAGCACCGGCGCCAGCGGGCCAGGCCTCGGATGTTTCGAATGCGGATGGCGTATCGGTCGCCGATACCAAGGGAAATACCGAGAGCGATCACGACACCACCGGCCAGAAGCCGCTGACGCTGGCGGCATTCTTTGCCGGCAAGCGCAAGGCCCGCGACAAGATCACCGATACCGGATCGAACTTCGCCGCCCGGTCGCCGCGCATCGTCTCGCAGACAACGCAGGTCGCCTCATCGCCGCCCGTGATGTCCGACGAAGAGGTCGGCGACTTGATGCCCGACAATTTCCTCGATGACGACGAGTTCGACGATGGCCATGCCGAGGCTCCCGAGGGCCTGATGGAGCTTGCGTCACTGTCCGGGCTCACGCGAATAGCGCCGAACGGCCTGATGTTGCAGACCCCACGCGTCGACGTCGGCTGCGTCAAGCCCGAACTGGTGCAGATCATCAAGTCGATCGAAACGCACTACGGCCGCACAGCGATCGTCACGTCCGGCTACCGCGAAACGAAACGCAACCGCCGGGTCGGCGGCCGCCGTGGATCGCTCCACACCACCTGTGAGGCCGCAGACATCCAGATACCGGGCGTTTCCAAGTGGGAACTGGCAAACTACCTGCGCTCGCGCCCGGATCGCGGCGGGGTGGGTACCTATTGCCACACGGAATCGGTGCATCTCGATCTCGGTCCGGCGCGCGACTGGAACTGGCGCTGCCGCCGCAAAAAGTGAAAATGGTACCCGGGCCGCGACTAGCGGCCCTTTTGCTGACCGCCGCAGACGACATGCCAACGACCACGATGGCCCTGTCACATTTTTAAGAAAAAATCTTGCGAGGGGGCTTGCGGGAATCCCGGAGGCTGAATAAAAGGGCGCCACACCGCGCACGCGCCCTTCGTCTATCGGTTAGGACGTCAGATTTTCATTCTGAAAAGAG
>JALDYZ010000016.1 GCA_030028905.1 Ferirhizobium litorale
TTCACGTTGTAGTCAACAACCCGCTTCACGGGGACTAAGATCTTCATGGGGTCCTTCCTTCCACACTATCCGCTGCGAAAATGCGCCATCCTGCGCCCTTGCGATTGTCGATGGGCGACATCGATACGCGTTTTTCTCCCAAATACAACGCCATGATGACGCAGGCAGGCAATTAGCCAATCGCAAATAACTTACGTTTACGTGCGCGTCAATATTGATCGTTTCGTCCCCACAAATGCGGTTTGGTCCGGCTCAGCGGTTCCCGCGTCGTTTTCGGTGCATCGTTGATCGGCACGACGATTGTCTTCGGCTGGATACCCGCGACGCCGCGATCAAAGAGTGGTACGCCGCGGCGCCGGAGCACGACGACGAGCAGTGACGCTGCAAGGATGCCGCCGACATGGGCGCCCCATGAAACGGCGCCGTCCCGGTCCACCGCCAGCATCACGAACTGCTGGCCGATCCACAGCGCCAGAGGCACGTAGGCCGGCAGGGGCAGGGGTATGCGGAACAGCACGAGCACCCAGACGCGGACCTTTGGGTGCAACATGACATAGGCGGCAACCACGCCGGATACGGCTCCCGACGCGCCGATCAGCGGAGCTTCGGAGGCAGGGCCGAGCAACCCGTGCAGAAGAGCACCGGAAGCGGCGCATGCGACATAGAAGAGCAGAAACTTCAAGTGACCCAACGCATCCTCGACGTTGTCACCGAACACCCACAGGAAAACCATGTTCGCGGCGAGATGCATCACGTCGGTGTGAAGGAATGCATAGGTCAGGTAGGTGGCTTCCTCCGGGACGATGACAAAACCCGGTGGCAATACGGCATGGTGAAACGCAACCGCCGGAATGTAGCCGAGCCCGAGTACGGTGGCCTCGGCGAGGGGATTGTCTGCGACAATGCCGGTAAACAGCCAGGCCAGGCAATTCACAACGATCAAGGTGATCGTCACATATTGCCTGCGGATGTGCTTCAGCGCGTTCTTGTCATGCAGCGGTATGAACATCAGATCACCTCGGGAAGTGTGTCAGAAAAGACGATCTATCTGTTCTTTCCGGGAACCCAGAGGACATCGATCGTGCCGCGGTCATTGGCGAACCGTGCCGCGACGAAGAGGAAATCCGACAGGCGGTTGATGTATTTCAGGGCAGCGTCGCTGACCTCTTCGCCTTCGCTGCGGGACAGCGCCACCATCAGCCGTTCGGCGCGGCGCGCGACCGTCCGGGCTAGGTGCAGGTATGCCGCCGCCGGGGTGCCGCCGGGCAGGACAAAGGAGGTCAGCGGGGAAAGCGCGGCATTGAGCCGGTCGATTTCTCCTTCCAGTCTGGTGACCTGGGCATCGACGATCCTCAGCGGTTCGTATTTCAGGGCTTCGCCGACATCGGGGGCGGCAAGGTCGGCCCCCAGATCGAACAGGTCGTTCTGGATGCGCGCCAGCATGGCGTCCAGTTCCTCCGCCGCGGTGGTATGGAGCCGCGCCAGGCCGACCGAGGAATTTGTCTCGTCGACCGTCCCATAAGCTTCGACCCTCAAGTCGTGTTTCAGCCGCCGGGGGCCGGAGACGAGGCCGGTGGTGCCGTTGTCTCCCGTCTTTGTGTAGATCTTGTTGAGCTTGACCATTTTCCTCCCCGTATTCGCCTAGCGCCCGCCGCCGGTGAGCCACAGCGTCAGCATGATCAGAACGATCGCGATCGCTTGCAGCAGGATGCGCATTTGCATGAGCCTGTTGGAAAGATGCGGATTGGATCCCTTCAGCAAATTGTAAAGGCCGCGCACCAGGACGAGCACGATGAGGGCCAAGACGATGATCGTCAGAATGGTCGTGAAGCTGGACATAAAATGATTTTGCCTTCTTCTTGTTCGTTTCAGTCCAGCCAGCGCATGAGCCGGTAGAACAGCGCGGCTGGAAGAAGTCTTTTCAGCACGACTCCCTGCTTTGCGGGCGTGGTGACGATATAATGCGGACGGGGGTTGCGTGCGGTCAAGGCATGCCGCAGCACCTTGTAGACCGCATCGGGACCGAGTTTGTGCGGGTTGGGCGGAGCAGCGCCACTGAGGCGCTCGAGCTGGCGCTTGTAGTCCACCGCGTGCACGGAGCCGGCCAGGTCGATGTTCTTCTCGATATGGGCGAGCGCATTGGCGGTAAAGCGGGACGCAATCGGACCGGGCTCGATCAGGCTGACGTGGATGCCGCTACCCTGCAATTCCATCCGCATGGTCACGCTCAGACCCTCGAGCGCAAACTTCGACGCGGTATAGGCGCCGCGGAAGCGATAGGGGACGAGGCCGAGGATCGAGGAACACTGTACGATGCGGCCATGGCCCTGGCGGCGCATGAAGGGGATGATCGCCCGTGTGAGCTCGTGCCAGCCGAAGACATTGGTCTCGAACTGCTGGCGCAGCACGTCGGTCGAGAGATCCTCGACCGCTCCGGGCTGGCCATAGGCACCGTTGTTGTAGAGCGCGTCGATGCGCCCATCCGTGCGCTCGTCGACCGTCGCGACCAGCTCGGCAATCGTCTCCGACCTGGTGTAGTCCATGATAAGCGCCTCGATGCCGTCGGCTTCCAACGGGGCAAGGTCTTCCGGTTTACGCACGGTTGCGAACACCCGCCAGCCTTCGGCCTTGAGGGCCCTTGCGCAATGGGCGCCAATGCCGGACGAGCAGCCGGTAACGATGATGGTGCGGCGGTCCGCCATGAATGATTCCTGTACAAAACGCCAACCGTTTCCCATATTCGGGCCGCAGATACAATGTTTTGGCCGGGGAACCGGCGGGGGTGGAATGCCGACATTCTTACGCGTGCTCTACAAGGTCGGCTACGATGCGGTGTATCATTTCGCCGAGGACGATGGCTGGGCCATGGCTAGCCATGTGGCGCTGTCGGCGCTGTTGGCGGTTTTTCCCTTTCTGATATTCGGAACCACGCTTGCAGGTCTTCTCGGCGCCGACAGGTTCGCCGAAACCGCCGTTCACCTGATCTTCGACACCTGGCCGGCGGCCATTGCCAAGCCGCTTTCCGATCAGGTGCGCCAGGTGCTGACCATACCGCGCGGCGGGCTTCTGACGGTCTCGGTGCTGGCGGCGGCCTACTTCGCCTCCAATGGCGTCGAGGCTCTGCGCATTTCGCTCAATCGCGCTTACCGCGTGAACGAGACCCGTTGGTGGTATGTGACCAGGCTCATCAGTCTCGGCTATGTCCTCGTGGCGGTCATGATTTTCGCAGCGATCAGCATTCTGCTCGTGGCTGTACCCATCGCTCTCGCCTATGCGGAAACGTCGTTTCCCTGGCTCAAGGGTGTTCTCGCCACGATATCGAGCTGGAGCGTCTATGGAACCCTGGCGGTCCTGACAGCCGGCCTCTTCGTCGCGCATCTGTGGATGCCCGCCGGCAAGAGACGGCTCCGCGATGTGGTGCCGGGGATCGTGCTCACCCTGATTGCGTGGTTCGCTGGCGCCCTGATTTTCGCTTACTATATTTCGACATTCGCGACCTACACGGCCACCTATGCCGGTCTGGCGTCGATCATGATCGTGATCGTCTTCCTCTACATCATCGGCGTGATTTTCATTCTGGGCGCCGAGTTCAATGCCGCCCTGATGAAATTCAGGGTCCTGCACATGGTCCGCCGGGGACGTTTTTCGTCCAACAACGGCAAGGCGGTCTCCTCACAGACCAACCGTGGCGCGGATATCTGACAGGGTGGCGCCAGCCGCTCGCAGGGCCGCAATCCCCGTGTCTCCCTGGCTTTTCGACAGCTTGCGGCCGTCGGGGTCGGCGATCAGCCGGTGATGGTGGTAGGTCGGCTGCGGCAGGCCGAGAAGCCGCTGCAGCAACCGATGTACGGATGTCGCCTGGAAGAGATCCATGCCGCGCACCACATGGGTAACCGCCTGCAGGGCGTCGTCGACGACCACGGAGAGATGATAACTCGACGGTGCGTCGGAACGCGACAGGACGACATCGCCCCAGATCGACGGATCGGCGGCGACCCGGCCGCCCACGTCATCACCGGTTTCCAGCCAATCAAGCCGCTCGCCGGCAATCTCCATCGCGCGTCGCATGTCGAGCCGCCAGGCGTGCCGGACATCTTGCGCGATCAGCTGCCGTCGGCTCGCCTCGCTGAGATCGCGATCGTCCGGCGGATAAAGGGGAGACCCGTCCGGGTCGCGCGGCCAATGCTTGCCATCTGCTTCGAAAGCGGCCACGCGAGCCTTTACCTCGCCGCGCGTCATGAAGGACGGATAGACGAGCCCGAGGTCGATCAAGCGGGTGAGCGCGGCCCGATACTCGGCAAAATGCTCCGACTGGCGGCGCACCGGCTTCTCCCAGGAAAGACCGAGCCAGGCCAGGTCGGTGTAGATCAGTGCCTCGTGTTCCGGCAGGCACCGGGTCCTGTCGATGTCCTCGATCCGCAGAAGGAAGCGCCCGCCAGCAGAACGCGCCATGTCATGGTTGAGGATCGCAGAGAGCGCATGGCCGAGATGCAATGGACCGTTCGGGCTTGGCGCAAAGCGGAAAACGGGGTTTTGACTGGCGGTATCGATCATGCTTCCTTCTGCCATGATTTCTGCGGGGGCGCCAATGCCGCCGCCCATCGGGAAAGTGCGAATGCATCTCATCAGAAATGAAGACGACATCGCGGCCGGTCTTGTGGCCTTGTTCGATCGCGATCCTCGGCTCGCGGCGGTCGCGGCGGTCGCCGGAAAGGTGCCTCTGAGGCTCGATCAGCCGGGGTTCGCCGGCCTCGCCCATGTCATCGTCTCGCAGATGGTGTCGAAAGCGAGCGCCGAAGCGATCTGGCGGCGTATCGTTGCGGCGACCGGACCGCTGACGGCGCAAGCCTACCTTGCTGCCGACGACGGGACGGGCCGCAGCTTCGGGCTTTCGCGCGGCAAGGCCGATACGCTGACGCGGGTGGCCGGCGCGGTCGCTTGCGGTGAACTCGATCTCGTCGCTCTGCTCGACATGCCGGCAGCCGAGGCCGTCGCCCGCCTCGTAGCGATCAAGGGTATCGGACTGTGGACGGCTGAAGTCTACCTGATGTTCTGCGGAGGGCACCCCGACGTGTTTCCCGCGGGCGACGTCGCACTCAGGGCTGCAGTCGCCGATGCCCTCGGCCTCGACGCGCGCCCCGAGGAAAGACGGCTGCGCGAGATCGCATCGGACTGGAGTCCGTGGCGATCGGTCGCAGCCCGGGTTTTCTGGGCATACTATGCCGCTCGGCTGCGCCGCGATGTCACACCGATCGCCTGAAACAAAATGTGCTCCGATCGAATCGTTTTGAATTTATTGGCTTCACAATGCTGTAACAACGCGCCTAAAATATCTGGGCAGATGCCGAATCGATCAGGAGCGTCCCTTGACGATTGCAGTCTCACCACAGGCCTTGCCGGCGCTTGTTCTCAACGCCGACTACAGGCCACTTAGTTACTACCCCTTGTCGTTGTGGTCCTGGCAGGACGCGATCAAGGCGGTCTTTCTCGACCGTGTGAATATCATTGCGGAATACGAGCATTCTGTATCATCGCCGAGCTTTTCCATGCGTCTCCCGAGCGTCGTGTGCCTCAAGACCTACGTCCAGCCGTCACGTAACCCGGCCTTCACCCGGTTCAACGTCTTCCTGCGCGACCGTTTCGAGTGCCAGTATTGCGGTTCGGAAGACGAGTTGACGTTCGACCATGTTATTCCGCGCTGTTGCGGCGGGGAGACGACCTGGGAAAACGTGGTGGCTGCCTGTGCTCCCTGCAATCTCAAGAAGGGGAGTAAGCTGCCGAAACAGGCCGGCATGTTCCCTGCTCAAAAACCCTACCGGCCGACGGTGCAGGACCTCCACAACAATGGCCGCCTGTTCCCGCCGAACTATCTTCACGATAGCTGGATGGACTATCTCTACTGGGATACCGAACTGCAGCCCTGAGACAGCAGCGCCAGCCCCAAAAGGATATGCGATTTCTGGCCCGCCCCGCATTTCGCGGTCCGGCAAGTTGCTACTGTTTTGCCCTGGCCGCGCCCCAGAAGGCGATTGCCGCCAATGCGAGGCTCGCCAGCACGTTCCAGCCCGCGAACGACAGGCCAAACACACGCAACGCAGCATCCGTGCAGGACGGTCCCTTGATGGCATTGAGATCGGAGAGCAGGGCGCCGGCATTGGTGGTGACGCCCGACGCACTCGTCGCGCAGGTCGCAGGCCCTTCCCAGAAGCCCCATTCGACGCCCGCGTGATAGACGCCCATCCCGGCGCCGACGAGCATCATGACGCCCGCGATGGCGAGCAGCGTCCGCGTGATCCACGAAGGTAGCCCGAATGCGGCGGCCGCAGCGGCGGCAATCGCCACCGGAATGCCGTAGTAGTAGGGATCACGCTGCAACAGGCAAAGGGCACACGGAATGTAGCCGCCTATGTACTGGAACCCCAGCGCGGAACCGACAGTGACGGCCATGCCGGCGGCAAGGAGGACCGCGGGCGCGAACCCCGGGCGGGCAGATATCGATATCTCGGTCATCGCATGTGGTTTCCAGCAGCCATGTTGATCTCAATCGGTCAGTGCATCACGAAACGATAGCCTACGTAAAGCGCGATCAGTGCGGTGGCGCCAAGCGCTGCGAGCTGTCCCAGGCGCTTCTCGATGAAATCACGGATCGGCTCGCCGTAGCGACGCAGCAACCAGGCTAGGAAGAAAAAGCGGGCGCCGCGCGCGACGATCGCGGAAATTATGAAAAGCCCGAGGTTGATGTTGGCGACCCCCGACAGGATGGTGACGACCTTGATCGGCGGAAGGTGGGCGAGGCCGGAGGTGATGAGCAGGAGCACGATCGTCTCGTAGCTGACGCCGTCGCGCATGGCGTTGAACGCATCGAGCTTGCCGTAGAATTCGAGCACCGGCTTGGCGATGGCCTCGAAGGCGTAGTAGCCGAGCGCCCATCCGGCGATGCCGCCGAGAACCGAGGCGACCGTGGCGACGAAGGCATAGCGCCAGGCTCGGTCCGGCCTGGCAAGCGCCATCGGAAGATAGAGCACGTCGGCCGGTACCAGAAACACCGAGCTTTCGATGAAGGCGATGACGGCAAGCCAGGCTTCGGCCGATTTGCGGGCGGCAAGCGACATGGTCCAGTCGTAAAGTCGGCGCAGCATTCAAGGGTCTCCGTGACAATGCCAGCGTTTTAGGCATCCGGGCGGGCGCTGTAAATGGCTCGGGCCGAGATCGGGCGATTGGGCCGAAAACTTTTCGTGAAAGCCAAAAATCTGCAAAAAGCCGGTTGACCGAGCAAGGCGGCTTCGTATAGTCCGCGCTGTCTTCTATACGCGAAGCATATGCCCCATTGGCGGAATTGGTAGACGCGCTCGACTCAAAATCGAGTTCCGAAAGGAGTGCTGGTTCGACCCCGGCATGGGGCACCACCAACAGAAAAAACCATTGTTTTTGCTTGATTTTTTGGTCGTTTCTGTCCCACATTTTCCAACCTCGAAATGTGTGGGACAAATTTGAGCTAGTTTTGTTCCGGCCTGAGCTTGTGCATGGCGCCTGCTGCGATCTTCTTGCGGCGGGCTTTTTTCGTGTAAGTCGTGGTCTGGTTCTTGGTGGTCCAGCCGAAAATCGCCATTAACTCCTCGTCGGTCGCGCCATTCTCGGCGGCGATCGTCGCGCCGGCCTTGCGCAGTCCGTGGGTCGAGCATTGCGGCAGCCCAGCCTGGTTGCACCAATCTCGCATCTTGTTGCCGAGGCCGTTGACCGTGAACGGTTTCCCGAACTCGGTCACGAGGAAGGTCAGGTTTCCGGTCGGGCTGTCCTCGATGGTCTTCTGCAACTCCGGCAACACCGGGATTTCGACCGTGACGCCGCTCGTCTTCCGCGTCTTCTCCGGCCGGATCGTCAGCACGCCGTCGCGAACATGCTGCCGGCCGAGGATGGCGATGTTGTTCAGCCGCAGCCCGGTATAGAGCGCAAGGTGCAGCATGAGCCGCGCCTTTGATCCGGCTGGGTGCTTTTCCTCATACTGGCGCACTTCCTCGACGGTCCAGGTGTGGTAGCCGTCGCCCGAATACAGCAGCTTGATCTTCGAAGCCGGGTTGGTGGTCGCCAGGTCGTTGTCGACCGCCCACGAGAACATCGCCGAAAGCGCGCGGATCACTTCGTTCTGGGCGCCTGCGGTCGGGCGCAGCGCGTCGCGCATCTCAAGCACATGGCGGCGCTTCATGTCCGCATAGGGAAGGGCGCCGCACCGCGTCGAGCCGAACCTGTATTCGCAGACGTCCTCGAGCATGCGCGATCGCCTGCCCAAAAGGATCCCATTGATCTTCCCCTCGACGCGCCGCTTGTATTCGGTCAGCAGCCAATCCACCGAGCCTTCGGCGGGGGTTCGCACGAGGGTCGCTTCGGGCTTTGGCTTCTCGCCTGCGGGAACATAGGGAACCCCAAGGCGCGCGCATGCGACTTCTTCATCAAAGGCCGGCGTGCCTGGTGTCTCGTGCAACCGGACCTTCTTTCTGCCTGGCGCGCGAAAGTAATACCGCGCTTCCTTCTTGCGGAAGTCACGGTCGAGAACGACGCCTTTCGGCAATTTGTCATTGAGCTTTTTTGGCATCGTCGAAAGCATTGCCCTGTGATGGAGCGGCGTCAAGATCCTGATCGTTGGCCGATCGTCTCGACGGCAGCGCGAGGAAGCACTCGTAAAGCTCGTTGACGTCCCAGATGTTGCGGCCCCGAAGGATGCGCGGCTGGGGCATGGTTCCCGCTTCGACCGCATTGTCGAAGAGTGATGGGCTGATGCTGAGAAGTGCCGCTGCCTGCTCGCGCGTCACGCCGAACGGCGCAAGCGCCGTGGGAAGAACGGCGCCGCGGCGAGGTTGCGAGCGGGTGTCGGTTGCTGTCGCTCTCATCGGGATAACTCCTGGCATTTGATTTCGGCGCGGGCCCGCTCGCGCCGTATTGCGTTGCGCTTGGGCGTCACCATTTCGAGGTGTTCTGGATGCGGCCGGACGCAAAGGCGATTGCGGCAGACGTGGTCGATCTGCTTCTTGCCGGGAATGAAACCGTGCTCGTTGGTGAACATCACCAGGTGTACGGCAACGGTCTGCCCGTCGAGCGACATGCGCGGGTAGCCGGCACCGCGACCGCTCTCGCCCGAGGTCGGACCGGTCCAGATCCAGCAGCCGGACTGCTCGTCGATCTTGATGCGATCCATGACCTTACTGCGGATCTTCTCGCGGCGGCTGCTCATGCTCGTTTCCATGCGTCATAGTCGGCGCGCAGCGCCTTCCAGCGCTCGGCGGCCGCGGGGTCTGAATTGAGTTCGGAGCGCGAGCCCACGGCCAGAATGGACCGGACCCGGGTCGCGACTTTCTGGTCGGTCAAGGGTCGCGCCAGCCCGTGGCGCTCTTCGAGGAATTTCTTGAAGGCGGGTTCGGTGCAAAGCATTGCGCAGTTGGCGGCGAAATCCTTGGCTTCGGCGACGGCATTGACCTCGCCCTCGAGTCGCTCGATCGTCGCGCGCTGGGTGCGGATGACGGCAAAGGCCTGCTCGGCGACAAGGATCGCGGCGCGCAGGTAGTAAGGCGCGTTGAACAGCAACTCTTCGTCGTCATGGGGCGCGTTGCGGGCAACGGTGGCGATCGGCAGCACGTCGCCAATCTCCGAGTCACGAACGGCGATCTGCGGTCGCTTGGCGTTGGTGTCGAACAGGCGCACCCACTCTGGTGATGCCAGATCGGCTGTGACCTTGGCCTTCTTGTAGATCGTGCGGGCCTCGTCGAGGGTCATCTACAGCAGCCTCCCGCCCTTGCGGGCCTTGGTGCAGGCGGGGCAGAAGTGCTGCCAGGCGCCGGCATGTTTCTCGATCGACCAGCGATCGGCGCGCGGCCCTCATCGAACTGGCGGACAGCCTTGCGCGTCGTGGCGATGAACTGCATGCGCCGGGCGCTGATGCTTGCCGGGTTCTGCTGGCTCATAGACGGATCTCCGGAAAGGCGTTGTGCTCGATGCCGTCGAGGAGGCGGCCGGCATCTGCGGCGGTGACGTCGATCTTCTCGCCGTCTTCGAAATGCACGCGAAAACGGGTAAGGGTGTCAGCCATCCTTGCCTCCATTGTCGTCGAGCCAGCGGGTCAGCGCGCGGCGCAGCTCGAGATCGGCGTTGCTGCCGCGCAGGTCGATCATGCGGATGGTGGCGGACGCGAGACTGCCGAGCGTATCGCCGGACAGGGCCGCGTCGGTCTCGGCCAGCGCCTTGCCGCGCGGGTGGCGCGGTAGATGTCGGCCAGCGCCTCGCGTGCGGCAAGGCCAGCGTCGGACAGCAAACCGAAGTGATAGGCGCGGGCCTCGCCGGCTGCATCCTGGACTGGGGCCGGATGCAGCGCAGCCTTTGGAAATGGGATCACAGAGGAGACGGTCAAAGTGTCGCCTCCTCGTCCTGCAGCTCGCGCTCCCGGCGAGCGCGGAACTGCTGCCAGCTGGCGAAATCCTGCCGGGTGGTGAAGCTGTCGCCGTCCTGCATGGCCTTGAGGAACCGCGTGGCGCGGCTGTTGATGCTGCCGAGCGCGATCGCATACTCGATCACGACACGGTAGCGGATGCTGACGCGCTTCTCGGCCTGCGACCGGCGGAAGGTTTGGTGTGCCAGCAGGATGAACTCGACGACGACAAGCGCCGTCAGGAAGGCGGTGGAAAGCGAGCCCTGCATGGTCAGATCCCCGCGGCGATGGTGAAGGTGATGCAGGGGGCGGCGATGCAAAGCAATGCGAGGAGAAGCCGGTCGGCAAGGACCGGGTTCATGCGCGGAAGGCGCGGGGTGAACGGACCGGACGAAGCCGGCAGGCGGCGCGTGGTGCGGGCCGCAAAGGGGATGAAGTGATCCGCAGGTGCTTGCATCGCGCGCTCCTCAGATCCGCCGTTCGATCTTGCTTGCGGCGATCGTCAGCGCGGCCGGACCGAAACGCTCGATCTGGCGCAGCGACCAGCGGCCGGTTTTCAGGGCATCGCTTTCGGTGGCGCCGGGGTTGTCGAGCATGAAATTCGCCAGCTCCTGCGCCACGTCGCGCACGGCGACCGGGGAATAGGGGGCGGAACGTTCGATGAGTGCGTGCATGTCGGTCTCCGGGAAGCCTCCCGCTCGGATGACCGCTGGTGTGGTGCCGCCGTCGCCCTGGAGGAGGACTGGCGACGGCGACAGCCTTTCGCGGTGTCCGGCCATTGGGAGGAGGCACGGCCGAACGGTGCGAATATATACGCATACGTATACGCTGCAATCAAAAAAATACGTTCACGTATAATATTGATTGCTCTTCTGCTTGGCACAAAATGAGCAAGGCAGCTGATAGGGCACTCCCGCAGGCCTAGTCTGCACTCGTTAAAAGTGGACAAGTCCAGGCGGGCTCGCAAGTCCTAATAGGGTGAGATGCATGCCCGTCGCGGACCGTAGTAGGGCTGGAAGGTATTGTCGTAAGCCCTGTAGGACCGATAGCGCGCATAGCACCAGCCTGTGTGTGCGTTGCCGCCGTAGTAGACTCGACGGTTGTAGACTGGCGCGTAGTAGCGCGGACGGTAATAAGGCCCGTAGTAGTAGCCTTGATCATAGTAGCTGGGGCCATAGTATCTGGGCTGCGCCAATAAGCCGCCGATAATTGCACCGGTCGCGAGTCCGCCGAGTGCCCACGCCCAATCGTCGCCACCACCCCCGTAGTAGCCGCGATAGCCACCCCGGTAGCCACGGTAGTAGCCGCCACGATAGTGGCCACCCCGGTAGCCACGGTAGTAGCCGCCGCGGTTACCTCTGTATCCGACTGACTGCGCCTCTTGGACCTCAATCTTAGGCGCGGAAACGACGGGAAACGCCATGGCCGACGGGATGCTCGTCAAGGCAGTGACCAGAGACAAGGCAACGATTGCTAACCTTTTCATTGGCTTACCTTTCCGCTGCTACGCCCTGCGTCGGAAATGGCGCTCGAGGGCGCGACAGACCTCTAGTATTATTTAATCTTAGCTCAATATTGCTTCTGTTTCGAGCAATTCTGTATTTGGAGAAAAAAGTTTTCGTTGGCTGCGCGTTCCGGTCGCGCGGGCGCCCTCGATCAACAGGCGCCGCTTAGTCCGACTGCCAGCGTTGCGACGTCGGTTTGCTCTGGTTTGCTCGCCTTAGTACCTGGTCCACTCGTCCCGTGGAATGCGAAAACGGTAGGGAGCGGACCATTCAATGACCACGTCCTCTATATCCGCAGCGTTCGAGCTGGTGAGCGTAAAGAAGCCGGGACCTGAGCCGCGCTTGATCTTCTTGATGAACATCCGCCCATCCGACAGGCGAACAATGCACATCTTACCGATCAGATCGGCCGGTGGCCGGCCTTCCTTGTGGTAGCCGATCAGGTCGCCGTCCTCAAAAATCGGCATCTGTGATTCGCCACGGACGATAACCGCGCCAGTTCCTTCGGGAATCGGGAAGTCTACCTCGACGACGTCGAGGCCGTTGGTTGGGTCGGTGTCGTTGTGGGGAAGCACCTCGGCGCCTGCGCCAACATACCCAAATATACTCACGGTCTGCGTCCAACCAGTTTCCCAGCCGGTCTCAGACAGGTCGAAGTCGAGGTTGCGCTCCTCTGCGAAGGCTCTCAGCTTCGCAAGGTGCTCAAACTCCGGCTTTGCGCCGGTTTCCCATCGAGACACGGTTGGTTGCGTCGTGCCGAGGGCCTCGGCAAACGCATGTTGTGTCATGCCTGCAAGTGTGCGCAAGCGGCGTATGGCTACCTTCAACTCCATACGCCAACGCATATCAAGGGGTTCCATACTGTCAAAATACACCAACGCATATCTCCTTGCATTCGATAATACGTATGCGTATATATACGCCATGCAGACGATTAGCCTTATCCGAAAGAACGTTTTTGCGGTCAGTCAGGGTGCGTTCGCAGCCATTGCGGGCGTGACGCAGCCTACTGTTTCCCGTTGGGAGCGGGACGGCGCTGACTGCATGACGTTGGGCCAAATGTTTCGTATTCGTGACGAGGCCAGGCGCCGCGGCATCGAATGGGACGATCTTTGGTTTTTCTTCGGCCCTCCGATTGGGGAGGCCGCAGAATGAGATCTTGCAGCTCCCTGAAGGCGCATGACGCGCCCGACTGGCCGGAATGGCAACTGCCTGGCGGACCGTTCCGGCCGTTTTTTCTTCTCGCTTATGCATGCGGGCCTCCGTGATCTGAGGCCCTGACACTACGCCGCGCCGTGCGGATTTCATGGAATCCTTTTCCGATAATCTTTCCTTGACGCCAACTCAGGGTGGTTTTCGTGCGTCCAATTCGCAACATTCTCGAAGAAGAAATTCTGCGCCTGATTGGCGCCACCGAGGCCTCGCTCAAGCGTGGCGGTGGTTTGTCAACATTTGCAAGCCTTACCCGCGTCACTGTCGCGACGCTCAGCAAGTACGCCAACCCGAATGCTGATGACGAAGAAGATGACGACAAGCCGCGCCGCTACGTAATTCCCGTCGACATCGCAGTGGAAGCCGACAGGCGGGCGGGCGGCAAGCCGATCATCATCGGTGAGGCTGCGGATCTCCTCGGGTATGAGCTCATCCCGAAATCGATGGCAAGACCGAAGGCGAGGAAGGTCACCGAGGGCGATGCGCTTGATCTCCTGGCGGAGGTAATGGACGTCGTAAAGGCGATCCGCGATGCGAAGACGGACGGCCGCATCGATGCTGGCGAACGTAAGGCGATCGAACGCGAAATCCGCGAGGCCCAACGAGAGCTCGACGAGCTCCTCATCAATCTTCCCGAGGGTTGACGGATGGAGGGTCGCAAGATCATCACCGTCACCGATGGCGCGCCGATCGGCCCGCGCGGACGGACTTTGCTGCGGAAAGTTCGCGACCGTGGCGGGCCCTATACGCTCGCCAGCAATGGGGATCGCGACAGCGCGGGACGGGTGATCGCTGGCGGCTACCTGCGGCGCGACACCCGAGACGATCAGGTCGTCTACATCACCGGCAAGGGCCTTGCCTACCTCGATCATCTGGCGAGGTCCGTATGACGGACGGCGCGGTTGTCCTGCACGACGCATCCGGGACCGATATCGTCGCCACGATCGAACGGGCGCGTGCCTTGCTCGACGACGGCGACCACATGGCGGCGCGTCTGCTGGCGACCGGCGCCTATGAACAGGCGAAGGCTGCGGCAGGCTATGCCGAGAAGGTCAAGGCCAGCCGCCAGCTGATCGACAAGGCGCGGCGCATGCAGGCCGATGCCCTCAAGATCGAAACCTATGCAACGATCCGCCTGGCGGACGAAGTCGATGCCGCGCAGCAGAGCGGCACGCTGGTTTCGCGTGGGCGTCCAAAAAACGTTGAGCATGAAAACGTTTTTACGCTCGGCGACGTGGGTGTCGACCGGGTGCAGCTCCACCATGCCCGCAAGGTCCGCACGGCGGAACGATCGGAGCCGGGTTTCGTCGAGCGGGTGATCGAGGCGCGCCTTTCCGAAGGGCTGGAGCCGAGCCGCCGTAGCATTTCGCACGCGATCGGTACGCGCAGCAACAGCAAGGAAGAGAAGGGCGACCAGCTCTATGAAACGCCGCCGGAAGCGACGCGCACGCTGCTGGCGCTGGAAAGCTTTTCCGCAAGTGTGAAGGAGCCGGCGGTCGGCAAGGGCGCGATCATGCGCGTGCTTGAGGATGCCGGTTACGACGTGCTGATTTCCGATCTGCGCGATCGCGGCGTGGCAACCCGCCATGGCGAGCTGCAGCAGGTCGGTGACTTCCTGACCTCGGAGCCCGGCGACAGCCTCGGCGTCGACCTGGTCACCAACCCGCCCTATGGCGACCTGACCAATCGCTTCCTCGCGCATGCGCTGCGCGTCCACCAGCCGCGCAAGATGGCGGCGCTTCTCAACTTCAATTTCGCAACCGGCTTTGAAGATCCGGACCGAGTGTTCCTGATGGAAACCTGCCCGCCGAGCCGGATCTACGTGTTTTCCCGCCGGCTGCCGATGATGCACCGCGACGGCTGGGATGGGCCGACGGCGACGAGCCAAATGAACACCGCGTGGTTCGTCTGGGAGCGCAACGACGACGGCAGCTATGGCGACGGGTATCCGCGCCTGATCCGCGTCGACTGGAAGAAATTCGCGGACGCGCAGCCGCTGGCGCCTGGTGCCGGCGGCCATGTCGGGCCGATGCAGTTTGCGGCGTCGGCACCTGACGATGAATTCAAGCGCGAGACGCCGCGCAAGACCATAGGCGAGCGCGTTGGCGAAGAACTGGTGCGCGCCGTCGCCTGGATCTCGGCCCGCGATGATTTTGATGTCGTCGAGCTGCGCCGTGGGATCGGCTGCCGCAACTCGGTCGCCGAAGCGTTGGTCGCCGCCTTCCTCGGCGAGGGGCTGATCGGCCTGGCCGACGAAAACGGCCGGCACCTTGTCATGGCTCCCCCTCTCAGTAGCAACCCAGCCGCCGGCACTGCCGGGCGCGACGAAAAGGAGTGATGCGATGAAATTCGAAACGACGGCAGGCGAACTGAAAACAGCTCTCCGCACCCTGTCCAAGGTGGCTCAGAGCAACTTTGCGAGTCCTATCCTCAATTGCGTGCTGATCGATGGCAGCCTGATCCGGGCCTGCAATCTTGACATCGACATTGCGGTCACCGTGCCCGTGCGTCGCGCCAAGGGCTCGGCCTGCATTCCCTGCCGGCCATTGGCGAACCTTGTTTCGCACATCGATGCAGGTGAGGTCATTCGCATCGAGACTGGCGAGCAGGGGGCGACAATCTCCTTCTCCGGCGGTCGCTACGATCTGCCGACGATGGATCCCGCCGACTTCCCATCCATTTCGGTGGATAGCGCCACCGCGAGGGACGTCGACGGCGCGGCGCTTGCCAGGGCGATCAACTTCGTTGCGCCCTGCGTGTCGCGCGAAGAAACGCGTTACTACCTGAATGGAGTCCATCTCGATGGCGATGTCGTGGTGGCGACTGACGGCCATCGTCTTGCCTGCCATCCCCTCGGTTTTGATTGTGGCGATCTCACGGGGTCGATCATTCCGATTTATGCGGTTGCCCTGTTGGCGAATCTGCCGCCGGCGCAAAGGATCGCGGTGCGCAAGGACCCTTACCCGACCATGGAAATCACCATGGCCGGGGTGGTGATGAAGATCCGGCTGATCGATGGCAACTTTCCGGACTGGCGACGTGTCGTGCCGAAGTTCGAGGACGGCTCCACTGAGCTGGCCCTCGAGCGCGGCAAGTTTCTACGCATGCTGCGACGTGTCTCCTCGGTCACCATGCGGGGCTGGGCCTGCGGTGTGCTCGCTTGGGCCGGTGGACGTGTTGCGCCGGCGATCGATCGCGCAGAGGTCGACGTTTCGGTCCGCGAG
This sequence comes from Ferirhizobium litorale, assembly GCA_030028905.1. Lineage (GTDB taxonomy): Bacteria > Pseudomonadota > Alphaproteobacteria > Rhizobiales > Rhizobiaceae > Ferirhizobium > Ferirhizobium litorale. The sequence goes on from JALDYZ010000016.1 coordinate 16,356, forward strand.
CACCTGACGGCGGACATTTCCGGGGCGGCAGGATCGCAGGCCTTCAATGTCCGCTATCTGACGCATGTCCTCACAATCTTGCGATCGGAAACGGTGACGATGCGCACCGGAGATCCGCGTGGTCCGGTACTCTGGCGCGGCGAGGGCGATGCCTTCGTCGTGCTGATGCCGATGCGAGAGCTGGGCAAGGGCGGCGAGATGGCGAGGGGGCTGCTGGCAGATCTCGAAGCTGTCGACCAGATCGGGGCCGCCGCGTGACCGGCCCTATGCTTCTCCTCAAGCCGGAGGTCGCTGCGCCGGCCATTGCGACGGTTCCCATGCCGCCAGTCGCCACCGATCCGATCGTCGATGCCGAACTGAGGGATCATGCGCCGGTCGCGATTGGTGTTTCGGGCGGCAAGGACAGCCAGGCCGCTGCCATCGCAACGGTCCGCCATCTCGATGCCATCGGTCACGAAGGGCCGCGCCTATTGGTTCATGCGGATCTTGGCGTGGTCGAGTGGAACGACAGCCTTCCGGCTTGTGAGGCACTCGCGCAGCGGTTGGGTTTGGAGCTGCTCGTCGTTCGGCGGGCGGCAGGCGACCTGATGGACCGCTGGGAAGCCCGCTGGCGCTCCAGTGTCGATCGCTATCAAAGTCTCAGCACCGTGACGTTGGTTCCGTGCTGGTCGACACCGAAGATGCGCTTTTGCACGTCGGAGATGAAGACGCATGTCATCTGCTCTGCGCTCAAAAAGCGGTTCGGGTCAACTGTTGTCATCAACGTTACCGGCGTGCGCAGGGCTGAAAGTTCCGCGCGTTCCCGATGCACGATCGCGGACAGGAGCAAGGACGCGCCGTTGTTGACGTGGCGTCCGATCGCTGACTGGTCCACCGAAGAGGTGTTTGCAGCAATCGACGGCACCGGCATGTCGCCGCATCCGGCCTATCGTGCGTTCGGGATGAGCCGGGTGTCCTGCCGGTTCTGCATCATGTCCAATCTCGATGACCTCGGTGCAGCTGCGGCTCAGGAAGAGAGCCACGAACTTCTAAGGCGCATGGTCGCTCTCGAATGCGATAGCGGGTTTGCCTTCCAGGGGGCTCGATGGCTGGGTGACGTCGCGCCGCAAGTTCTAGGCGCAGAACTTGAACAGCGTCTCGTCGATGCGAAGGAGCGCGCCGCAGCTCGTTCGTCGATTGAGGCGCAGGTCACCGCAGAGATGCTCTACGTCAAAGGCTGGCCAACCAGAATGTTGACGGACGAAGAAGCCGATCTCCTCGCGGCTGTGCGGGGCGGCGTGACGGCGCTCTATGGCTTCCAATCCCGATTTCTTGCCCGCGACGAGATCCATGGTCGCTATGCCGAACTCATCGAGGCGCGGGAAACCAGAGAGGCCCGCACATGATGCGCGCGCGGGCGAATGAGCGGACCGCGCCGACGCTGCACGACCAGATCAATCAGGAACAGGCGCTGGAGCTTTGGCACGCGGGCAGGGACTGCACGCGGTCGATCGCCGCCCGCCTCGGGCTCTCCGAGGAAGAGGTCTGCGCCATCGTCGAACGGGCTGAGAGGAGGCGGGTGTAATGCGGGTTCTCGTTGCTTGCGAAACGTCTGGGCGCGTGCGCCGCGCCTTTGATGCGCTCGGCCACGATGTCTGGTCCTGCGATCTCCTGCCGGCCGTCGATCGCAGCAATCGGCATATCGTCTGCGATGTGCGGTCCATCCTCGATGACGGCTGGGATCTGCTCGCCGTCATGCATCCGCCCTGCACCCGGCTTTGCAATTCTGGGGTTCGATGGCTCTCGGGGCCGCCGACGAAGCTGTCCACCGAACACTATACCACCGATGAGATCGCGGCCTATGCGGCGATGTCTGTCGATGAGCGGATCGCCTTCATGTGGCAGAAGCTGGACGAGGGCGCGGCGCTGTTTTCCGACTGCTGGAATGCACCGATCGAGCGCGTGGCAGTCGAGGACCCGGTGATGCACCGACACGCGAAAGAGCGGATCCGTGGCTACCAGCCGCCGGCACAGACGGTGCAGCCGTGGTGGTTCGGAGATCCCGCATTCAAGGCGACATCGTTCTACCTGCGCGGACTGCCGCCGCTGGTCGCCACCAAACGCCTGGTGCCGCCGCGCGCCGGAACAGATGAACACAAGTCCTGGTCGAAGGTGCATCGCGCCTCGCCAGGGCCAGACAGATGGAAGATCCGTTCCGAAACCTTTCCGGGCATTGCGGCGGCCATGGCCGCGCAATGGGGCGGATACGCATTGGAGATGGCAGCATGAACTGGCGCGATGATAAATATCGCAGGCTGTTCGTCAGCGGCGAGCTCGGCGTCGGCGCGGTCTATCCGCCGCGCAAGGGCTCGTGCCTGTGGCGCTGGAAGGTCTGGGTGACGGAAAGCGGTTCAGTGCTTGAAGGCAAATCCATGGACGAGTCGCATGCGCGCAAGGCCGTCGAGAGCCGGTTCCATGGCTTCCTCGACGCAGCGCAGCTGGCGCCGAAAGGCGGTGCGGCATGAGCTTCGATGCCACCAATTGGGCCATCAAGCAGCGCGGGTTGAAGCCGGCCGCCAAGATCGTGCTGTGGCACCTCTGCGACCGCTATCATCCCGACCATGGCTGCTTCCCATCGCAGGAGACGTTGGCCGACGATTGCGAGCTGCCGCGCTCGACGCTGAACGTCCACTTGGGCGACCTGGAAAGGGCCGGTCTGATCCGTCGCGAACAGCGCCGCGACAAGGGCTCGAAGAGGCAAGAATCGACCCGCTATCGTTTCCCTTTCGAGCCCGGATTTGTGGCTGCTGTGCCTTCAAGTCCGTGTCCGGAAGCTGGACACGGCTCCGAAGATCCCGTGTCCAGAAACGAGGGCGAGCCGAGTCCAGAAAATGGCGAAAGCCGAGTCCAGAATCTGGACAGTAACCCTGTAAGGGAACCAGTAATTGAACCTGTAAATTCGAGAGAGGGCGCGAGCGAGCGCGATGAAGATCGGAAATCGATCGAGCGGGACTTCAAGCGGTGGTACCCGACCTGGCCGACCTATGTGAGCGACAGCGAGCCAGCTGCCCGCAAGGCGTGGTTCGAGCTTTCGGCGGATGAGCGCCGGCAGGCTGCCGAACGCACCGGTGCCTACGTCGAGGCAGTGAAGGCCTCGGGCCGCAAGCTGCTCTGCTCGGCGGGCGTCTACCTCTTCGAAAAGCGCTGGGAAAAGCTCCCCGAACCGAGGGCCGAGGCCGTCGCGCCGGTCCTGCACAAGCCATTCGGCAAGGCGTGGAACGCGCTCAGGCTGGCCGAGCTGCTGGCGCCGATCGCACCCTTGCCGCCCATGACCGCGACGAACCGCATGTTGGTCGAGCGGGGCGGGGCACTCGGCGACCAGGTGCGCCGGGAACACCGGGAGCGCTATGGCTGGCCCAAGGTTTCGAGGATGCACGAACGGGCGGCCCGCGCCGAGGGCGTGACGATCGGGCCGCAATACGTCGCGATCTCCGAGGATTTCGAGCTGGTGCATGTCGACAGCGCCAAGGCGGAAGCCTGGCGGGCGCTGCATGCGGCGCGCGGTTGGCCGTGGCTGCCCGATATGGGCAAGCACCCATGGCTCTACTTCCCTGCCGCTGATGGTGACGGCGAGGCGGCGGTGAGCGCGGCGCTGGCAAGGTTTGAAACGATGATTGAAGGGGCCCGGAGCAATGACCATGCAGCGTAAAATCACGGGAACGAAGATGGCATATCGGCCGATGATAGAGGCCGAGCTTTCCCCCGCGGACCGGGACAGGGCCTATCAGCGCTCCACAAGAGCAGACCGAATCGCGCGAATCGCAGCGGAAAAGCTGCGCGCCGCGTCCATCACTATGATCGAAAGGAAGCCGAAAATGGCGAAGTGGTACTGCCTGCGAGTGGAAAGCGGCAAGGAGTTTGATGTGGAAAAGTCGCTGCAGGACGCGAGTGTCGAGGTGTTCGTACCGTCCGAAAAGGCAGTTTTCGTCCGCAAGGGGGAGAAGGTGCAGAGCGTGAGGCCCTTCTTTGCGTCCTACCTTCTGGTGCGTTGTGTGCCGTCCGGAGAGGCGTTTCAAGGCTTGCGGGACGTCAAGCACGTGTTTGGTTTCGTCGGCGGAAATGACGGCTATCACGTTGTTCGTGACGAAGATGTTGATGTTTTCAAAGCACTTAAAGGCGGGGATATTCCTCGCATGGCCACCGACAAGAGTATGGCGGAAGGAGACAGGGCCGAGATCACCTTTGGGCCGTTCAACGGATTCACATGCGTGGTGCTTGCAGTGAAATGGTGCCGGGAGGCGCGGGCGCGTGTGCAGATTGACGCTAGCGGCAACGCGTTCGAGATCGAGAGCATGCCTCTTGCATTCCTGAAGAAGCTGTGAGAGTCATTCTGCCACTGGACGAGCCGACCAACCGGACCCTCCGATCGCCGAACTTCAGAGTTCGGCCAGAGCAGGCCAAGCGCCTCAGGGAACACCGTACACGGCCCCAGCCTTGACCGCCTCGAAAGCGAGGCACCGACTCAAGGCCAGTGCGCAAGCTATGACCAGATGCTGACGAGGCGGCCGAGAGGTCGCCTTTTTCGTTTCTAGGAGTATGGCGACGGGCAAGATCTCCAGAAAGCAAAGGTGGAACGAACAGCGCCAGTACTGCGTTTGGTAGCGTCACCAACAAACGGGAGGTTGCTGTGCAAACCCTAGCTGAATTGTTCGAAAGCACACTGAAGGACGTCTACTACGCTGAGAATGCGATCACCAAATCGCTTCCGAAAGTTTCCAAAGCGGTAAAGAGCCCAGAACTGAAAAAGGCGATCGACCATCACCTCGAGGAAACGAAGGGACAGATCGAGTCCTTGAAAAAGGTCTTCAAAACAATCAACGTTAAGCCGAGCGGCGAGAAGTGCGATGCCACCGACGGTCTACTCAAAGAGGCGGATGGTGTGATCGAGGAGAGCAAGGGCGTCGCACTCGACGCTGGTGTTCTCGCAGCATGCCAAGCGGTAGAGCACTACGAGATTGCCCGCTATGGTTCGCTTCGTGAATGGGCGAAAGTCTTGGGAAATGAGGAAGCGCATATCCTGCTGAGCGAGATCCTCGATCAAGAAAAAGCGGCCAACAGTTCACTTACCAACCTGGCTGTCACCAAAATCAATCACTAATCGCATAGGGCCGGGCTTACGCGCCCGGCCCGCGGTGTGTCGTTCGGTACATCAGCGTAACCTAACCGGGTTCGATCACGCTTTCTTCTGGATCGACCGAGCCATCGGGCTGGGTGACCGGCAAACTGGCAAAATAAACTGCTGCAACGAGGATCGCTGAAACGATCAGGGTTGCCAATGTTGCCTGCATACCGTTTCTGACTTTGAAAATTCCCTTTCCCAGGCCTCAATCTCGTCGTTCAAGCATCGGGTGTAAGCGGCACGTTGGTGACGCCTTCACCCGGCGAATTCGTTCCATACGGGTTGGGGAGCTCCGGATTGTTGGTGACATTTCCATAGCGGTCGCCGTTGTACACGAGGAGCGCCAACATGGCGGCGGTGGCGATCACGAGCATCACGAACATCGTTCGCTTAGACATGACAACTCCTCCTCACTGCGCCGAATGATCATTCCCCGCCTTCCGAGATGCGCCGTTCAACGCCAGTATCGATAGCTGCTGGACTGCGACGTTGAGCAACCGATGGCATATCCAATCATCCCGCCGATCAGTCCCACCAGAAGAAGCGATGCAGCGGTGGTCGTCGGGTTTTCCTTCGCCAGATCCATCGCTTTCGTTGCCTCGGATTTGGTGTAGTCGACGGCGGAACTCGCTGTGTCGCGTACCGAATTCGCCATTTGGTTGGCTCTGTCTTTCAGAGACTCGCGGAGTTCTTCAACTTGCGCCTGGAGTTCGCGGATCTGAGCGGACGTATCGATTTCATTGTTGGCCATGTTGTTTCTCCTCGGGAGTGAATAACAGCCTAATTCAATGGCGAGACGGAAGTTCCAAGCCAAACCGGCGTTTGGGAAACAGCGACGACCTATCGAGGACTGACACGTGACAGCAGAGCTTCGCTTCGACGCATCTGAACTCCTCAATCTGTCACGTGCCATCAATGCACTGCCGGATGCCATCAAGACCAAGGCGATGGCGAGCGCGATGCGGCGGATGCGCGAGATGGCGCGCACCCGGATCGTCAAGCGCAGTGCCGAGCACACCAGGCTTCCGGTTGGTGTGGTGCGAAAGCTCACGACGGCTCGCTTCAATGCCGGTGGCAACACACAGGACATCGTGGTCAAGTCGGGCTGGATCCACCTCTACAAGCTGGGTGCGACCCAGACGAAACGCGGTGTTCGGGTTCGGGCGAGGGGATCATATACCCACGCCTTCATTTCACAGATGGCCAGCGGGCATAGGGCAGTCACGATGAGGGTCGGCGACAAGCGCCTGCCGATCCGTGAGCTGTTCGGACCGAACCCGGCTCATGCGATCACCAGAAATCCGGATGTCTATCTCGACGTCATTGCCGAGATCATCCGCGATCACCTCGCGCCTCGCGTGCTGCACGAGATCGACCGCCTCCTCCCGAGGTGAGCGGCGGGGCGGGGCCCCCCCGGGTCAAGGGACCGTATGGCGAACCGCTGCACTGCGGGCCGGGACGACCCCGAAATCCCGTCGGATTTTTGTGTGAAAACTTTGGGTTAACGGGGTTAACGGGGTTAACGACCCGGTTGACGAAGGAAACGGGTTAACGGTCATGGCCGATGCGCACGTCATGTGGACCATCAGCCAGATCGCCGAGCGCGACGGGGTCTCCAAGGCGGCTGTTTCCAAGACCGTGAAGAAGCTGGCGGAGGATCGGCCGGATACGCCGATCGAGCGCGGTATGCAGGGGCAGGTCCAGCGGGTGTCGCTGGCACACTACGACCACTATCGCCAGCGCCACGTCAATCCGGCGAAGGCGACCGCGCCGATCCGCAGCGTGGTCAGCAGCGCGAGCGCCCCGATCGACCCGAGCGATACGTTCGAGGAGGCGCGCCGGCAGGCCGAGTGGCTGAAGGTCGGCCGCGAGCGCATCCGCCATCAGGAAGATATTGGCCAATTGCTGCGCCGCGATCGCGTCGAGGAAGCGCAGCGCACGATCGGCCGCGATATCCAGAACATCATCCGGCGGCTGCAGAACAAGGCCGACGCGGTGGCGCTCGCCGTTTCCAAGGAAGGTGTCCATGGCGCCCGGGTCGAACTCAGGCGCATTGCCTTCGAGCTCGGCAACGAGATCGCCGATCGCCTGGCTGTCGTGGCGGACCAGGCCGCCGAAGTCGATGAACCGATTGAGGACGAAGAACAGTGAACGCCCATCCCGGTGCGCTTCGTGTGGTCGCCAATGTGCTGGCAGACGCTATCCGTCCGGTGCCGCCGATGCCTTTCCAGCAGTGGATCGGCAAGAACATCGTTCTGGTGGATGGTGACCGGAAGGGAGAGTTCTGGAGCGCCGAGGATGCGCCCTACCTGACCGAAATTGCAGGTTGTCTCAGCCAGGAGCATCCGTGCAACCTGGTGACGGTGCGCAAGTCGCAACAGACCGGTGTTTCCATCCTTGCGATGGCATGGGTGCTCTACATCGCCGAGATGTGTCCGGACAATGCGCTCTATGTGGCGCCCGGTATCGATCTGTTGCAGGATCTGAACAGCGGCAAATTGCAGCCGCTCATCGACACCTGGCAGGAAAAGACCGGCAAGCGCGTTGTCGACGCATCGGGCTCGACGACCTACACGAAGAAAATCGGCCAGGATACGTTCATCTATCTCGGCAATGCCAACACCAAGAAGGACCTGTCGGGCAAGACGGTCCGCTACGGCGTGAAGGACGAGGTGTCGAAATGGGAACTGTTCACCGACGGGTCGGATCCCGAGACACTCTTCTTCGGACGCTTCACGGCTTTTCGCCGGCAGAAGAACTACAAGATCCTCGAGCTTTCGACGCCGGAGCTCGACAGCGGCGACCCGCTGGGGGAAGGACCAGGTCATTGCCGTATCGACCGTTCGTTCCGGCGTTCCGATCAGCGGTTCTGGCATATCCGGTGCCCCGAGTGCGGAACCGAGCAGGTCCAGCTGGATCAGAACCTGATCATCGACCGGGGCCATCCGCACCGCACGGCGATGGCATGTGTCAAGTGCGGTCACCGGATCTCGGAAATGGAGCGTGTCGTCGCGGTCCGGCAAGGCAGGTACATCCCGACGCTGTCGGGACCGGATCGCCATCCCGGCTTTCATGTCGACGCCTTCATGTCGCTGATGATGTCCTACGAGGCAATCGCCGAGGATCGGCTGGCCTCCGAAGGCAAGGGCGAAACCGGCGCAAAGGACTATCACAACCTGGTGCTGGCGCTGCCCTACCAGATGAAGGGGAATGCGCCTGACCATATCAGGCTGATGGAACGCCGCGAGGCCTACCAGCCTGAAACGATCCCGGCCGGGGGGCTGCTGTTTGTTGGTGGGGCGGACGTCCAGGGGCATGGCATCTATCTCGAGCTGGTCGCTTTTGGTCAGGACCGGCAGAGCTGGACGGTTGCGGCGGAGTATTTCCCCGGTGCGACGGACAATCCGACGGCGGGTGCGTGGGTGCTTCTCGATGCGTTTGCCGCGCGCGAGTTTCCCGATGCGCACGGTGTGCTGCGAAAGCTCGATGCCCTGGCGGTCGACTCTGGCTACCATACCAGCCAGGTGCTGGAATGGTGCCGGCGCAGGCCCGATACTTATGCGGTGAAGGGTGAACCGGGGCGCGGACGGCCGGCCATCAGCCAGCCGCAGCGAAAGTCGGTGACGCGGAAGGGCAAGCGCAAGCGCTACGGCTCGACGATGTCATGGCCGGTCGGCACGTGGTCGCTCAAGGCGGAGTTCTATGGAAACCTGCACAAGCCCGGACTGGCCGCAGGTGAGCCCTGCGATCCGCCCGGTTACTGCCACTTCCACAAGGAACTCGGCGAGGAGTATTTCCAGCAGATCACCGCGGAGTACTTCGAGCAGAAGCTACTGCGCGGCAAGCTCTACGAGGAATGGAGACCGCGTCGCGCCGACAATCACTGGCTCGACTGCCGGATCTATTCGATGGCGATGGCCGAACATCTGGGACTGTCGCGGATGACGGACTCCGAGTGGGCAAAGCTGAGAGCAGAGCGCGAGCCCGTGGTTGAGGCGGACCTCCTGGCTCCTGCGCCGATCGCCATCCGGGCCGAGCCAAAACCGGAAACGCCTGCGGCCTTGCCGCCGAAGAAAACGGAAGCCGAAAATCGATGGAAGAAGCGGCGGTAAAACCTCGCGTGCGCGTCAAGGCTGGCCGCAGTGCCGGATACATGCGGGATTCGCAATCCGGCGTGATCGCGGCCCGGCCGGCATCGCTGCGCGAGCATCGCGATGACGTGCGCCGCTCATGGTGGCGGGCAGCGGGGCTCGCCATGGACCTGCTGCAGAACAGCGGGCGCCTTCGCGGCGTCGCCGACCAGATCATCGCCGACACGGTCGGCGTCGAGCTGACGCTCAATCCGCAGCCGGATCTGACCCGGTTCGGTTACGACCAGAAGGAAGCGATCGACTGGATCCGACTGGTCAAGGCCCGTTTCAAGGTCTGGGCATGGAATGCGTCCGAATGCGATTTCCGCGGTAAGTTCACGCTTCCGCAGCAGACGGACATCGGCATCCGCAACTGGCTGGCATTCGGCGAGAGCCTGGGCGTTGTGAGCTATATGCCTCGGGTCCAGCGTGAGCGCTATGGTATCCGTACCGGCACCAAGTTCCTGCTGTTTTCTCCGACCAAGCTGGTGCAGGACACCAACGAGGTCGAGGGGCTCTATCAGGGCATCATCCACGACGCGAATGGTCGCCCGTCGCACTACCGGTTCCAGGAGCGGGACGCCGGCATCATCGTCAAGCGCGACTATGCCGCGAGGGACGGGGACGGCCGGCAGCTTGTCATGCATGCCTTCGATCCGTTCTCGGCCGAGGACGTTCGCGGCATCACGGTGCTCGCCTCGACCTTCCGCAAGTATCTGATGGGCGAGAACCTCGACGATGCGACCGCGCAGATGGCCTTCCTGCAAACCATCTATGCCGCCGTCCTGACCAGCGACCGCCCGAGCGCGGATGCCTTCGAGGCCCTGTCGGCCCTGAAAGATAGCGGGATCGAGGGCGGCGACGAGGTTGCGAAGGACTTCGTCAACTATTTTTCCGCCCATCTCGACCGGGCGGCGGAATCGGAAATCCGGATGGGGGCAGGGCCTGGCGTCTCGCACCTTGCTCCCGGCGAGAAACTCAGCATCGAGACCGCCAAGGTTCCCGGCAAGGACTATCTGCCGTTCGCAGCCGCCTTGCAGCGGGAAACGGCGCGCGCCCTCGGCGTGACGTTCGGCGGGTATACGCTGGACTACACGACTGCGACCTATGCCTCGACGATGATGGAAACGGCATCGGTCTGGCCGATCGCCACACGGCGAACCGACCGGATCGCCGCCCCGCATGTGCTGGTGCCCTATGCCAGCTGGCTCGATGAGATGATCGGCGAAGGCGAGATCCCGTTCAAGGGCGGTGTCGAAGCCTACCAGGCCAATCGGGATTCGGTCTTGTGGGCGCTTTGCCTCGGACCATCGAAGCCCACGGCCGACGACGAGAAAGCGGCGAAAGCGTCGACCGAGCGCATCCTCAACGGTACGAGCTCGATCGATGTCGAGGCATCCGCCAATGGTCAGGATCCCGAGGAGATTTTTGAGAGCAACATGCGCTGGCACCAGCGCTACGCCGATGCCGGCATGCCGTCGCCGTTTGTCCGCAAGACCGGAAGCGAACCGGCGAAAAAGGACGATGCCAGCACGAAGGAAAAAACCTGATGCCAACCATGGTCAAGATCGACGGCACGCTCGTCGACATGGACGACCCTTGCGCGCTGGCGACTGCCCTTCGCGCCGTTCGCTACAAACGGATATCGGGCGGGCAGATCGAGGAAAGCGAAATCCGCTCTCCTGTCATGCACCAGCGGATCCGGGTCGCTTCGTCCAGCATTGCCCAGCTCGATGCCGAGATCGTGAAACTCGACGAGTTGTGCCGCCAGAAAAATGGCCAGTGCCGCATCGGTCGGCGCTGGTCGCTCCGCTACTGAGGAAACAGCCATGAGCTTTGCTTACGGACATATCGCACAACGGCTGTTCGACACGCCGTTGATGTATGATGAGCGGAAGGCCGAGGCGTTCCTGCACGGACTCGGCGGGCGCATTGCCGGCAACGATGTCGTCATCGCCAACCCCGTCGGCGCCATCGATCACGTCGCCTTCGAGACCGGGCGCCCCTCCGCCGGCAAGCTGGGGGACAGGACGGGTCGGCTCTACCAGGCGGCCGGCGTACTGCCGTTCTATGTGATCGACAATGTCGCCATCATCCCGATCGAGGGAAGCCTTGTGCACAAAGGCGGTTGGGTCGGCTCGTATTCCGGGCAGACATCCTATCAGGGCTTGCAAACCCAGATCGCCGCCGTTCGCCAGGCAGGCAGGGCGGGGCGGATCAAGGGCGTGGCCTTCGAGGTCGACAGTTTTGGCGGCGAGGTCAACGGCGGGTTTGAAACCGCTGCTGCCATCGCCGAGCTTTCGAAGGAAATGCCGACGATCTCGATCCTGACGGATTACGCCTACTCGGCGGGATACCTGCTCGCGTCCCAGGCGCGGCAGATCATCATGCCGGAATTCGGAGGCGCGGGATCGATCGGCGTCATCATTCTCCATGCCGATTATTCGCGCGCGCTCGACGGAGCCGGCATCAAGGTGACGATCGTTCGCGCCGGCAAGAAGAAGGCCGAGGGCAACCCCTATGAACCGCTTTCCGAAGAGCTGTTCGCCCGCTGGGAACAGCAGGCCGAAACGATGCGCGGCAAGTTCGCCGAAGTGGTCGCCAAAGGCCGCCGCGGAAAGATCACCAAGGCCAGGGCACTCGCCACCGAGGCCGATGCCTTCGAGGCCGAGGATGCCCTGAAACTCGGACTTGCCGACGCAATCGGCGATCCGACCGCTGCATTCGATGCCTTCGTAAAGGCCGTCAACCGGAGCTGAAACCATGAACAGTCTGCTTGCCTCTGTCCTGGCCGCGGTGCGGCCGGGAGCGGAACCCCATTCCCTTGCAGAAGGGATCATGCCGGACGCGGAAACGTCCATATCCGAAACGCCTCCGCTGGGGGCATCAACTGGAGAGTCAACAACGATGACGACCCCATCCAATGCCCCGGCCGGCGCTGCGGCAGTTGCCGACGTCGTGGCAACGGCTGTCGCGACAGCCACACCGGGCGGAAGCCATGCCGACGGCTACAAGGCCGCAAGTGAGCGCCTCGGCGCAATCATGAGCGCCGACGGCATCAAGGGCGACGGCAAGCGCATGGCCGCCGCGCTCGAACTTGCCCAGCAGTCGCCCGGCATGACGGCCGAGGCGATCACCGCCTTCGTCACCACCAACGTGGCGGCATCTGCGGCGACGACGCCGGCGCCGCAGGGTGGGCAAGCCAGCGGCTACGAGCAGCAGCGCCTGGCTGCCGCAAATCTCGCCCAGCCTTCGCCAGCAGGGGCTGATGCCTCCAAGGCAGGCATCGACCGCAACGCAATCTTCGCTGCGCGCCGCGCAGCCGTATAGGAGGTCTGATCCATGCCCCCCATTGCCACTGAAGCCCCGCGCGATCTCGGCTTCCTGCTGACCGAGCTTCCCGGCACGCTGTCGCGCGATGTCGTCACCATCGCCTCCGGATCCGGGAAACTGGAACCGGGAACCCTGCTCGCCCAGCTGACCGCAGGCGGCAAGTACGTGCCGTCGCCGGCAACCGGTGCTGACGGATCGCAGACCGCGATCGCCGTGCTCGCCTACGGTGTCGACGCCACCAGCGCCGACGCCGAGGCCGTCGTCGTCGCCAACGATGCGGAGGTGAAAAAGCCGATGCTGATCTACGACGCCTCGGTCGACGACGACACCAAGCGCAACGCGAAGCTCACACAGCTCCGCGCCCTCAACATCAAGACCCGCTAAGGAGAGCCTCACATGTCCGCACCAAACGCCCATAGCGGCGATCCGTACAGCCTTGAAAGCCTGACGGCCGCTGTCAACACCGAACCCTACCGCCCGGGACAGATCGGCGCGTCCGGTCTGTTCGAGGAAGACAGCGTTACCACCACCATCGTGTCGGTCGAACTGCGCGACGGCAAGCTAGGGCTTGTCGAACCCACTGCTCGCGGTGGTCCCGGCGAAACTACCGGCGACGAGCAGCGCCGGAAGATCCCGTTTGAAGTCGATCACTATCAGCGCGACGACTCCATCCTTGCCGACGAAGTTCAGAACGTTCGCGAGTTCGGGACCGAAACCGCCCTCGAGACCATCGAGAACCGCGTCAACCGCAAGGCGCAGCGTCATGCCCGCGACCTGACGATGACGCTCGAACACCAGCGTGTCGGCGCCATCAAGGGCAATGTGACCTCGAAATCCGGCCAGGTCCTGATCGATCTCTACAATGCTTTCGGCATCGCCGTCCCGGCTGCCGTCTCGCTCGAGCTCGATGTCGAGGGCACCATCGTGCCGAACCTGTTCCAGGATGTCGTCTACAGCGTCGAGGACGATCTCGACGAACAGTATACCGGCATTCGCGTCTTTACCGGGCGCGACTTCCACAAGGCGCTGTTCACCCACAAATCGGTGCGCGAGCAGTTCATGATCAACACCGGCATGGTGCTGCTCAAGAACGAAGTCCCTGACGTCTTCTCGTTCGGCGGTGCGACCTGGGAGCGCTACAAGACCGGGGCCAAGGCAACGGCGGATCTCGGAGCGCCTTACATTGCCGCAAACGAGGCTCGCCTCGTCGTCGAGGGGGTTCCGGAACTCTTCATCACCCGCTTTGCGCCGGCCGACTACAACGAGACCGTCAATACGCCCGGTCTGCCGTTCTACTCCCGCGCGATCGAGAAGCGGAACGGCAAGGGCTACGACCTCGAAGTGCAGATGAATGCGATTTCGCTCTGCACCAAGCCGCAGACCCTGCGCAAGCTGACGCTCAGCTGAGCTTTATCGCTCGCCACACCTGAGAGGGAAGCCGGTTCGACCGGCTTCCTGTTTCCCGTGGTCTGCATCCCGCAGCTCACCGGCAACAGGAAAAGGAGATTTCCATGTCCACGAAAATCGGCATCGCCTTCGTCAAGGGCGGCATCATTCCGGCGTCCATCCTGAAGAAAGACAAGGATGTGCATGTAGCCCCGCATGAGGCGATCGAGGTCCCGGCCGCCTATGGCAAGCATCTGATCGACGATAAGTTTGCCTATGCGAAGGCCGTCGAGAAGGTTGCGAAGTCTGGAAAGAAGGAAAGTGCCGCGCCGGAGATGTCTGTCGATATCGCCAATCAGATCGCGGCGGCCGAGAAGGCTGTGGCAGACGCCGAAGCAAAGCTTGCCGCGGCCGGTGATGAAGTTGCAAAGGCGGCTGCCACTCTTGAACTGGACGAGGCTGCGGCGGTCCTCAAGAAGCTGAAGAGCTGAGACGATGGTCGACTGGGAAGCGGCGCGGGCGTTCACCGAACAGGCGTGCTCGGAGATCTTCGACTACACCGAATGCCAGCTGCTGCCGCGAAAGGAAGGCGTGACGGTCAATCATCCGACCGGAAGTGATCCGGATCGGCTGCCCTTTACCTTCAAGGGCACGATCGACCTGGAACCGCCGAGCGATCCCATTCCCCGTCATATGTCGCTCGACACAGGCGTGCGCAAGGGTGCCATCTCCTATGATGCCGTCCTGACTGCCCATGTCGGCTCCTGGCCATACATCCCGCGCCGCGAGGATCACATCGTCGCTGGCGCCGTCACCTGGAAAATCGTCGCCAAAGAGCAGGACGGGTCCTCCCGCCCAGCCTTCTATCTTTCGAGGGTGTGATGCTTGCAGCTGAAGCATTGCGGCTTGCCGCCATCGAGGTCCTCTGCCCGACTGCATGTGCGATTGCGGGCGCGGGCTTCCCGACCCTTGCCGGTCGCCGCGTCTTTGACAGCCGGGCGATTGCGATTGTCGATCTCGATCGCAGTGCCGACTACACGCCGGCACTCGCGCTATACACTCCGGAGAGTGGCGTTGCCCTTCGTGGTCCCATGGCGGCTGCGGACGATACGGTTGCCGACGCGGTTCTCGATATCGTCGCCGAGCTCGCGGTCGCCACGGAGGACGGCGAAGGCGGATTTGCCGATGCGCTCCCGGCGACCGACCCCGAAGCCCGCCTTGTGCTCGTGGCCCTTTGCGCACAGGTTCGCTACCTGCTGGAGCGGAGCCAGGCGGGACTGATCTGGCGGCGGTTGGTCCGGCACGTGGTCAAGATCGAGGAACAGACCTTTGCCGTTCCTGAACTTGGCCTGCGCTGGCAGCGTGTGACGATGCGGTTTCACTGCGAGATCCGCGACGACGATTTCGGCGGGGCGGGATTGCCGGAACCGATCGCCTCGCTGCATGCGGCGCTGCCTGACCAGTCCTATGCCAAGGCCAAGCTTGCCGCACTTGCCAGCCATTTTTCGCCCGACGCTCTCCCGGATCTGGGGGGCGTCACCATCACCACCGGGACGAACAGTCCCGGCGCCGTCGTCGACTTTCCCTGACCATCGGAGGCTCGGATGAGCAGCATTCTCTACAGGCCCCGCGAGGGGCAGCGCATTCGCATGCCGAACGGCCAGCCCGACTGGCCGGCCGATGGGCGTCCCGTCAACTTCGCCAGCCCCTACGAGGCGCGCCTCGTCAAGGATGGCGATCTCGTCAAAGTCCAATCCAAACCCGCGCCGAAAGTCCCGGCCGGAAAAACCGGAGGCTCGAACTAAATGGCTCCCAACATTCCCGCCAATCTGACGGCGCCGATCTTCACCTTCGATGTGCAGAGCGGCGGCAACTTCGAAGCGGAAACCCGCGTCATCCTGCTCGGCCATGGTCTGGCGACCGGCGCCCTGGCTGAAGACGGCATTGCTGTCTGCAACACCAAGGAAGATGCGCGCCGCCTCGTCGGTGCCGGTTCCATGCTCGAGTCGATGTTTCTTGCTGCCCGCCGCAATGCGCCGGCACAGGAAATCTGGATCGGCCGTGTTGCCGATGCGGGTACGGCGGAAGTCCGCACCATAACGGTCGGCGTGGTTCCTGCCGATGGCGGACAGGGTATCCTGCAGATCGCCGGCGAGAATATCTCGGTGCAGATCGCCGCCGGTTCCACTGCCGACGCTGTCGCTTCGGCGCTCGCAGCCGCGATCAACGGTTACTACAATCGCCTCAAGGGCTACTCGCTGCCCTTCACTGCGACCGTCGCCACCAACGTCGTCACGCTGACGGCGCGCCACAAGGGTGTATATGCCAGCGGCCTCGACCTTCATATCCCGGTGCTCGATGCGGCCAATGCCTTCGCTGGCGTCCTGACCTTTGCGACGACGACGCCGGGGGCGGGAACGCCTTCGCTGACGAACATCCTTGCCGCCATGACCGACGATCCGTTCGAGATCATGGTCTCGGCCTTCGCGGATGCCACCAACCTCGATCTGCTCGACGACTTCCTCGGCGAGGTCTCCGGCCGCTGGTCCTATGCGCAGCAGCTCTACGGCCATGCCTTCTATCCGAAGGTCGACACCTCGACGGGCCTGATCACCTTTGCCGAGGACCGTGACACCTGGCACCTGACCATGATCCCGATGCTGTCGGGCGGCGGCAATGCCACGCCGGACTACATGTGGGTATCGGCCTTCGTCGCGCGCATCTCGCCATGGCTCGGCGGCGGGTCGAACGGCGACGTGTCGCGCAACCAGACCGGACTTGTGGTGCTCGACGTGGCCGCTCCCCGCGATCGCGGCTACTGGATGGATTACGCGACCCGTGACGTTCTTCTGAAGGGCGGCGTGTCGTCCTGGTCGGTCGATCGCAGCGGCAGCGTGACCATCGACAAGATCGTCACGCATCAGCAGACGACCAACGGCGCGCCGGATACCACCTTCCGCGACATCCAGTCGGTCTTCCAGGTGACCTATGCGCTGAAGAAGTTCCGCGCGGATCTCGCCTACGAACATTCCAACAAGGCGCTGGCGCAGGACAACCCGTCGAACCTCGAGGCGATCACCACGCCGCGGGACATTCGCGCCACGCTGTTCCACACCTACCAGTCGATGCCGGGTGTGCTGAAGAACGCGGCGGCCGTCCTGCCGTATCTCGTCGTGACGATCGACCAGGACAACCCGAACCGCGTCAACGCGCAGATACCGATGGACCGCGTCAATGCCCTCGATATCTTCGCCGGGCTTGCCAACGTCTACAGCCAGTTCACCAGCTCGGCAGCGACGGCGTCACTCTGACGCCGTCCTGTTCGCTTGTTCTCCAGCAACACGATTTTAAGGGGTCTATCCCATGGGCAATAAGGATTTTGGCGGACACATCACGATGCGTCTGTCCACCGGTGAGCTGTTTTCGCTTCGTGGCACGCTCAACATGAACACGGCCGGTCAATCGAATGAGGCGGTCACCAATCAGGACGGTTCGGTCGATCGCGTCGCCACGGTGCAGCCGAAGCGGGCAGAGATCTCCTTTGCAGATCGGGGCGTCGACTATGACGCGCTGATGAAGGCCGACCGCTTCAACGTGACGGTCGAGGAAGACTTCACGCGGGTGTCGCACTACTTCACCGGCGCCTTTGTGGTCGGCGATCCGCAGGTCAACCGGATGAACGGCGAAGTGACCGGCCTATCGATCGCAGCCGAGAAGTATAACCGGAGCAACGCGTGATGGCGGACATCACCATCCCCTTGTCGAAGCCCTACACGGTCCATGACAAGACGTTCGCTTCGATCAAGCTTCGCGAGCCGCGCTACCGTGAGATCTTCATGGAGGGGCGCGGCAAGCCACGCGAGTGGCAGCCGAGCCCCCACGGTCCGGTGATCGTGAGCTATCCCGCCGTGGTGGATTCCTACCTGCAGGAGCTGATCGTCGAGCCGGGCTATGAGTGCATCGGCAATCTCGACGTCGTCGATGCACTGGCGCTGGAAAAGGCGGTTCTCGATTTTTTTCCAATGTAGGCGATGTCGACAGCATCGCCGACTGGCTCGTGTTCCGGTTCGGCTGGCCCGCCGACCGGGTCGAGCAGATGACGCCCGGGCAGCTGAACTACTGGGCAACCCGCTTTATCGGGTTTTCTGAGAGGAACAGGAAGTGACACGCACCGTCGAAGCCCAGCTGCGCATCTCCGCGATCGACAAGACCGGCCAGGTGTTGAAGGGCGTCGCCGGCAAGCTCGGCGAGGTCAACCGCCGCGCCGCGGCCCTGAACCGGCAGCAGGGTGTTCTCGCCCGAGGTTCGCAGGCGGCCTATGGGGCGATGCTGCGCTATGCCGCTCCTGCCGCCCTTGCTTACGGCGCCAAGCGGGCGGTGACGGATTTTGCCGCTGTCGAGCGGCAAATGACGCGCATCGGCATCACGGCGGACGCATCGGCGCAGGAAGTCTCCGACGCCTTCGCGACCCTGCAGACCGAAACCAAGAAACTGGCCTTGCCGGTCGAGCAGGGGATCACCGCGCTCGACACAATGGTCGCCTCGGGCATGACGCTGAAAGAGGCGATGGCCTTCCTGCCGTCGGTGCTTGCCACGGCGCAAGCCTCGGGTGCGGCCACTGAAGATATTGCCAACACCGGCCTGAAGGCGGCGTCCGCCCTCAAGATCGAGGCCGGCCAGCTGCAGCGCGCCTTCGACATTATGGTGATCGGCGGCAAGGCAGGCCAGTTCGAGCTGAAGGACATGGCCCAGTATATCCCGGGCCTGGCGAACTCGTTTGCCTCGCTCGGCTATACTGGTGAGGAGGGGCTGAAACAGCTCGTCGCCATCCTGCAGACCATCCGCGAGGATACCGGCGACGCATCGAGTGCCGCGACCCAGGCACAGAACATTTTTGGCAAGATGTTCTCCGAGGAGACCGGAAAGAAGTTCGCCAACTTCGGAATCGATCTGCGCAAGGAAATGCAGGCGGCAGCGCGCGC
Source organism: Ferirhizobium litorale (assembly GCA_030028905.1). Taxonomy (GTDB): domain Bacteria; phylum Pseudomonadota; class Alphaproteobacteria; order Rhizobiales; family Rhizobiaceae; genus Ferirhizobium; species Ferirhizobium litorale. The sequence continues at coordinate 35,345 of JALDYZ010000016.1, forward strand.
CGGCGAGGATGCGGTTTCCGCCTTCGTGCGGATCTCGAAGAAAGTGCTGGACGGCGACCTCTCCAAGCTGCCGCTGCTGTTCTCCGATCAGGAGTTCCGCCTCGGCATGCAATCGCTGATCACCAGCCCGGAAAGCCTTCAGAAATTCATCGACCTGATGAACTCCTCCGAGGTGGATGGCACGGTCTGGCGCGATGTCAACAAGGTCCTGGGTGACACGCAGGCGAGCATCGACAAGCTGTCGTCGAGCTGGGACAAGCTGTGGACCAGCCTCGGCAAGAATGTCGCGCGGCCGGCTGTGCCTGTCATGGACACGTTGTCGAGCACCATGGACTACAATGACACGGTCCAAACGGCCATGGAAAAGCAGGGCAGCGGGTTCTGGTCGTGGGAATCCTGGAAGCTCCCTTTCCGTGAATATGCCGCCTCCGCTGGCAGCAAGAGTGCACGGTCGGAACTGGATAAGCTGGCGCTGGCTGGTGGATACAGCGATCCGGAATTCCTGCGGCGCATGCGCCAAGGCCCCAACATGCAACAGGGTCCGCAGTTGCCGGAGTTCCCGGGTGGGGGAACGGGTGCAATACCGGTTCCGGGTGAGAGACCTGCAAACCTGTCCGGGTTATCGCCATTGCCCTGGTCACCGCCACGGGAACTCACGCCGCATGGCAGGGGCTCCTCGCCGGCGTTTGCCAATGCGGGCGGGTTACCCACTTTGTCGGTGCCCTCCAGCGATGACTTCAAGAACGCGCTTCGGATCGACATTGCCAGCCTGAAGGATTCCGGCGCGGAGGCCGGTCAGAAGGTGGCGGATGGCGGACGCGAGGCCGGCAAGGCGGTCGAGGAAAGCGCCGCCTTCTTCAAGGTCGCCGGCATGGATGTCGGGGCGGCACTGATGTCGGCGGCGAAGATGATGCACGATGCTGCAACGAAATTGAACGGCGCGCAGATCGCCGTCGTCAATGCAGGGCAGGGCCGCGTCAACGCCGATACCGGTCGTTCGATGCCGCCCTCGGCGAATAGCCCCGGAGGTGGTGGGTAGTACGAAGTATATGAAAGCTTTGCGTGGGTGCTACGGGATACGTTTACAGAGATCGACAATATCGTGTTTCACGAGACGTGCGCATCCCGAGGAGACCGCTTATCTATGACGCCTGGGGTCATTGCCGCAGGAGCTGATTAATATGTAATACTGGTCAAGACAACATAAAGCATAGCGGCACCAATTCCGCCAAGAATGAGCAGCAAAAAACCGGTACCAAGATCTATGGTTGGTCGAAGGGAAGTTTTCATGGCTACGCTCCATTGATTGATATGTGTGAGAATTATTGGAAATCATTGGCATTCAGTACATAGAGGGCCCGGCGGCCACGCGAATAGGCCACCCTTGCAACGTCGAGGATCGTGACACGTGCTGCATCGAACGCCATCAGACATTCTGAAGCAGCGATCTCCGAGGAGCCTGATTTGCCGAGCGCCGCGGCTTCGATGAAGAACGGAACCTCGAACATGCCGTCGTACCCCAGAAAGCGCACGGCATGCCGAGCGTCGTCGTAACTGCGGCTCCGGTTTGGAAAGATCAGAGTCATGAATGAGGCCTTTCGTTTGCAGGTGCATCGCATCCGGAGGTAATCGGTCTGGCCGGCTGCCTGATACTCAAAAGATTGGTCGAGGCCAGGAAGTGCATTGCCTCGTGGTCAGAACCGGCCTGGTGCTCCTTAGAGATCCAGTAAACGGTCGAAAATGGACCCGAGCCTCGATGCGGAGCTCCTCCCTCATTTTCCCATTTGGCGATCCCGACTGCATCGAAAATCTTGCGGCGATTGCTGCAGGAGGTGCGCATTTCAATTCTCCCTTCAGGCTGGCCCACCAGTTCGCGAGCCGGTGTTTGGTCAAGCGTCGCGATCGACAATCTGTAACGGGGTGACCGGATTCGCAGCACGCGGCGCGGAGCGCTCACCACAAGCCGCCGAGAAGTATCGTGTAGACTATGACACTGATGGCAGCGACCACCGCGACCTTGGCGAACAGACCCGTGTAGTTATACAGGTAGAAGCTGGGAGGAAGATGCATCCGCATGTGAGATCTCCTGTGAGTGGCTGGGTCTTCAGCCCTTGTGCCAGCCGGGAGCGCGATTGTTCCCGGTTTGCTTGAGTTGGCGAATGAACGTGCTTGTCGGCTTAGCTGGCGCTGGTGCCTGTTTTGGCTTCCGCATTTCGCGGTTGCTGCGTTTTTTGTGCCTTGGCTGATATCTTCGGCGCTTTGAATAAGTTTGCGCAGACCATGCTGGCCTGGCTGTCAAGGAATTGTCTAGATTTCGGAGGGAAATGGTGGGTCGGAGTCTCTGACACCGCGAAGCCAGTTCGGCCAAATCAGCAGCTTATATCTATACGGACAAAATATGTCATAAATAAGGCATTCAAAATAATACGCATTTAAACGTAAATATATAATCGCAAGCCAACAAAAAAATACTACATCAATTTAAGTATTCACAAAAAAGTGAACCGGTAGATTATTTAAGTAAAAAGGGGTCAATTTTCCGGATGAACTCAATTAAAACAATTTGATTTTATATTGTAATGTGTGTGCATTGGTTTTGTTGGTGTTTTGGGATTTTAAGTTTCGAGTTCCTCAATCGTTTTGAGAAGCCGATCCATGCACATCATTTGGGTGAGCTATCGCTGATCCGAGAATGGAGACGACAAATGCTGCTGCAACGAATCCAGTCCTTCAGCCGTCGGCAAGATCATGATGCTGAGATTTCAGCTTGGGAAGATGCGGGCAAAGCTCCAGGTGCCGCCGCTTCCTTATTTCAATACGGTCGACGGATAGAGATCAACGGATCTTGGACAATCTACCACGTCTTTACGGGAATTCCGGCCGAAATTGATGGCTGGACGATGGTCGGTTTGAACAGGAGCCATGCCAAGAGGGCACTCGACATCCTGAATACGCGTCACGTCTGACGTGCGCTACAGCCAGGAACAAAAAGCGAGGAGTGAAGATGATGCAGAGAGCACGAATTCGATCACCTGGTTTGCAGGGTCCCGACGTACCGCCTGGAGTTGATATGGATACCGCTGTTGTGGAGGCTCTGAGTGCGGCTGGCGATGTAGACGCGACCTATATTTTTGTCTCGGTCGTGGACACCGGTGTCACTTTGTCTGGCTGGGTGGCGACGACGGAGGAAATCGCACGTGCCTCAGTGATCTGCGCCGCTATCGCTGGGGTTGCGGGAGTGACCAATCGGCTCCAGATCGGATAGGTTTGGGGTCGATCGCTTCGCGGCGGGTAGCCAGCGCTTGGGCACTGCGAGATCCCAACCACAACGATTTTCACATCGGCAAGTGTCTCTTGGCAAGCAATCGCTTGGTCCGCGACATGTGACTAGCGGACTTCCAGTTCTGGTTCGCGGCCCCAACCTGTGAAGAACACTTTGAGCACCAGACTCCCAAGTTCGGGCAGAGGTGATCGTGACCACACCAGGAGCAAACCATGCGAGACTGGGCAAATACCTTGCGGCGCGCGAGCTATCGCGGCGTCGAGTTCTGGGTGGAGTTCGAGGATCTGTCGGCGGGAAAGCGGCTGGCGCTGCATGAACATGCCGGCGGGCGGCAGACGGTCGTCGAGGAGCTGCGGCTGGCCACGCCTGCCTACGGCCTGACGATCTATTTGGTGAGCGACCTGGCCGACATAGAGGCGCAAGCCCTGTCGGCCGCCATGCTCGCCGATGGTCCCGGCTACCTGATGCTGCCGATCGACGGCGGCATGATGGCCACCGTGCAGGACTTTCGCCGTTCGCGCGGCAAGGATCGCCACGGCTACGTCAGCTTTGATGTGACCTTCATCCCGACATTTGGCCCCGGCGGCGCTGCGCTGTCGGTCGGTGATGTCGCTTCTGCCGTCGCCGCAGGCTTTGCGGCGGCAGCCGCCCAGTTCGCAAAACTCTTCTGACTCGAGGTGCCCAATGGCAGCTGATAGAGACACGATCCTGTCGTGGCTGGCGGACCTTGCTGCGGCAATAGTGACCGACGCCGAGGACGCGGCGGATCTCGGCGTTCGAATCGATGCGGCGCGCACGGTGGATGCCGCGACCTTTGCGTCGGAAGCGTTGTCGATGATGCGGGTGATCGCCGAAAGCGTCGACGCGCCCGCCGACTTCGATCGCATCGCGGCTCCGGCTGCGACCGGCCAAACGCTGGACGCGGTCAACATCATGCTCGGCATGGCGCTGGCCGTCGCCGGATGCCGTCCGGATTGGCCGTCGCGGCCATCGGCACGGCGGGCACGCTCGCGCGTTTCGCTTGCCGGTGATGTCGCGATCGCTGCCGTCGACCAGCTCGGGGGCGAGGGTGCCGATCTCTATGCCTGGCTGTCGTCGGTGACGTCGGTTTCCTGTCGGGTGATCTCCGATCTCGCCGCGGACGCCGCACCCGTCGTCAAGGTCGAGACCGGTGTCTCGCTGCCGTCGACCGTGCTGGCGTACCAGCTTTACGGCGATGCCAACCGGGCAAGCGGGCTGATCGATATCGCCGGATCGGCGACGCCGCTCGTCATGCCAACCCTTTTTGATGCCCTGGCCTCCTGATGCTCGAACAGGTTACCGCAAGCGGCTTGCCGCCGATCATTTCGCTGACGCTCAACCTGTCGGCCGAGGAAGCGGTGCGCACGGCCGAGATCGCCGTCGTGCCGGCCGGCGACCGCGTGTCGGTGGCACCGGGGCAGGCTACGGTCATCAAGGCTGGTAATGACCTGCTGCTGACCGGCTATGTGCGCGACGTGCGCCCGGGCCACGATGCCGGCAGCCGGTCGCTGGTCGTCACGGTCTGTTCGCGCACCGTCGATGCGACCGAATGCTCGGTCGAACATCCGACCGGCGAAGTTCTCGACAAGGATCTCGGCGCGATCGCCAAGGAATTCGACAGCCTCAAGATCGGCATCGAGAGCGACGGCGATCTGCCGAAGGAACCACGCCACAAGCTGCGCGATGGGGAGACGCTGTTTTCCGCGATCGAGCGCCGGGCGCGCGGGCGCGGCATCCTGATCTATGACACGCCGAAAGGTCGGCTGAAGCTCGCGACCAAGCCGGAAGGCACGCACAAGGGCGGGCTTATCTGGGGCGTCAACATCCTGACTGCTTCGTCGGAACTGACCGAACGCGGACGGCACAGTGCCGTCAAGGTGCGCGGGCAGGCGAGCGAGGGCTCCGACAAGCAGCAGCTGCGCGGCCAGAGCGTCGCCAAGGATTCCGGCGTGTCGCGCGAGCGACCGCTTGTCCTGGTGCATGAGGGAGAGACGACGGTCGACCGGCTGAAGAAGCGGGCCGAATGGACGGTGAAGCGTGGTGCCGGCTATGCCTCGACCGCCTCGATCACGGTGACCGGCTGGCGCGATGGCGGTGGAAAAATCTGGGATCGCAACTGGCTTGTGCATGTCGAGGACAAGTGGATCGGCATCGAGGGGCTGATGATCATCAAGGGCCTGACGCTCAGTTGGGACGGCACGTCGCAGGGAACGACGGCGACACTGTCGCTCGCCGATCCGCGGGCGCTGGGTGGCGAGAACCCGCGCGGCAAGACCGAAGGTGTCTACGCAGCGCCCGGGGCAATAACGGTCGGATGGGAAGACGAATGATCGGCAAGCGCATCGAGCTCGACGGCACGATCGTCGAAAAGGACGGACAGCAGTTCGTGAGCGGGCGCGGGCTTTTCCGCGACGGCTACACCCGCATTCACCGGATCGAGCCGCATGGCTTTGCCTCCTCGCCGGTCAAGGGCGGGCAGGGGCTGTTGCTGGCGCCGAACGGCGATGCCGACCAGGCCTTCGTCGTCGGCGGCGAGCATCCCGGCCACCGGCCCGGCAACCTGCCGGGTGGTGGCACGGCGATCTATGACGCCTCGGGCAACATCATCAGCCTGGTCGGGACCAAGATCCGGATCGTCGCACCCGTGCTCGAGCTGGTCGGGGATCTGGACGTGCAGGGCAATATCCATGCGACCGGCACGATCATCGACGAGCTGGGCAACACCAACCACCATTCCCACTAGGGGAACATCCGACAATGCTGAGAATCATTCCGGTGGAAGACGCCGAAGAGCCATACCGCGCGCCGGATCTCGGCTGGAATGGCGTCTTCGGCGATCTCATCCTCAACGCGTTGACGCATGAGGGTGCACCCGGCGATCTGCGCGCCGAGCAGGGGCTCGCAACGCAGGTGCTGATCTGCCTTATGACAGATCGCCGCGTCGAGGCAAGCGAGCTGCGCGACGGCGACGAGAACCGCGGCTGGGTCGGCGACAGCTTCGACATGATGGACGGCGAGACGCCGCTCGGTTCCCGCCTCTGGCTGCTGCGCCGATCCGCGCTTTATCCGGGGATCGAGGTCAAGGCCGAGGACTATGCCCGCGAGGCGTTGCAGCCGCTGATCGACCAGGGTGCGGCATCCCGGGTCGATGTAACTGCAACCGCAAACCATTCGGCCAACCGGCTCGACCTCGCTGTGACCGTCTACGGGCGCAATGGTACCGAGGCCTACAGCTCGAAATTCGAACTCCTGTGGAGACAGATAGATGGCGTGGCAAATCCGCTCACTCGGTGACGCTTCGGCGCGCATTCGCGGGACATTCAGACAGTATATTCCGGGCACGGATTCGGCGCTCAAGAACAACTTCGTGACCGTTGTCGCCAAGGTGCTTGCGGCGCTTTCCCACGAGTTCGAGCTGCGCATGGCCTATCTGGCGCGGCAGCTGTTCGTCACCACGGCGACCGGGCAGTTTCTGGCGCTGCATGCCAGCGACGTCGGGATCTACCGCAAGGTGGCTTCGCCGGCCTCGGGCTCGATCACCGGCAAGGCTAATGCGAACATGACGTTTCCGGCCGGTATACGGTTCACCTCCGGCAACATCATCTACGTCACCAGCGCGCCGGCGTCGGCCAGCCCGAGCGGCGACATTGCCTTCCTTGTCACTTCCGATGCACGCGGTGCTGCCACCAACCGCGACGCCGATGGTGTGATGACGCTCGCCGATCCTGTCCTCTATCCCGATATCGAGGTCAGCTTCCTTGTCGGTCCGGACGGGCTCGGCGGCGGCGCCGACATCGAGGACGACGACAGCCTGCGGGCGCGCACCCTGCACCGCAAGCGCAACCCGCCGGGCGGCGGTCGGCTCACCGACTATGAAGGCATTGCCCTGTCGGTGCCCGGGGTGACGAAGGCGTGGGCTTTCCGGCAGCCTTTGGCGCCGGGCTTCATTGCCGTCTACTTCCTGTTTGCCGGACGGCCGAACCTCATTCCGTCGCCCGGCGACGTGGTGAGCGTGCAGGCGGCGATCGACGCGGCGCGGCTGATCCGCATCGACGACAGCGTGGCGGTGGCGCCGACGCCGCTGCCGGTCGACCTGGTGATCAATGGATTGAATGGCGACACCGCCGAGACTCGAGCCGCGATCGAGGCGGCGGTTTCGGCCATGCTGGTCGAGCGCTGCCGGCCGGGCATCGCCGGCGACGTCTTCATGGTGTCGCGCTCGTGGATCTCGGAAGCGATTTCAACAGTGACGGGTGAGGGACGGCATGTGCTGGCAGCACCCGCCGACGACGTGATGATGACCAACGGACAGTTCCCGGTTCTGGGCACGGTGACCTATGGCGCGTGATCCGGCTTTCAACACCATCACCCGCACGCCGCGGGCCATTGCTGGCGGGACCGCACTCCAGGCGCCGGCCGATGCGCTGGCCAATCCGACCGGTGACGACCTGATCACGGCCGCCATGACGCTCTGGCCGCAGGGGTCGGCGTGGGGCTCGCCCGACGGGCAGGCGGCGTCGCTGTCGTCGCTGCTTGCCCGCTTTACCCGGGTGCTGCTCGATCCCTTCGTCTGGCTCTATGGCCGCGCCTTCCAGCTGGCACGCGAGGCAAGCCTGCAGGGTGTCAACGAACTGCTGCCCGACTGGGAGGCGGAATACGGACTGCCGGAACCATGCTTTGCCGGATCGGAGCAGACCACGGCGCAAAGGCTGACGGCGCTTTCCCGCAAGGTGCGGGCCGATGCGGTCAATCATCCGGAGGAGTTCGTGCGCCTGGCGCTCGACTACGGTTTCGAGATCGAGATCGAGGAGCCGGCAATCTTCGAATGCGGCTTCTCCGAAGTCGGCGGCTATCACGCGCTCGGGCATTCCAGCGAAGAAACCTTCTGGATCGTTCGCGTGAAGGATGTCGGCCTCAGCTACTTCGAGGCCGGCGCCGGCGAGTGCGGGGTCGATCCGCTGTTTTCCTTCGGCGAGGCCGAGCAGCTCATCTGCCTGCTTCGGCAGATGGCGCCTGCCTGGACGCTTCCGGTGCTGGCGAGCTGGATCAACTACGGCGCACTGAGCGACGGCGCCGGCAACGCAATCTCGGACGGCTTCGGCCATCCGATCCTTGTTCCTCTCAACACCTAAAGAGGCCACGATGAAATACAATCCTCCCTTTGGCAGCCCGGATCCGAATGCCGGATATCAGGACCGCAATACGCCTGGCGCGGTTTCCGGCTCGCGCGTCCCGGCCGCTGCGATCGAGAACCCGCAGCGTGAGATCATGGCGGTGATCGCCGCGGCCGGTCTCGATGCGTCGAATGCCGACCTGACGCAATTGCTGCAGGCGATCCAGTACCTGATTGCGCAGAGCACCGGCGAGGGCGGCGATTCCAACTTCGTGCTGATGACGGAAGCACGCACGCGCCTGCGCATTTTTCCCGAGGTGCTGACCAGTGACGGCCGCTTGCCGGTGACCAGCCCGGCGACCGGGCAGGTACGTATTCCGGCCGGCTACGATTTCTTGCATCGCGGCATCTTCAATGTGACGACGGTGCAGACCGACTTCGCGACGGCTGCGAACAAGATCTATCACCTGCGCTGGAACAAGACTACAGGCTATGCGCTCAAGGACCTGGCCGATGTCGGCTACAATCCGGGCGCGCTCGCCGAGGACAATGTCGTCTTCGACAGCAGCTATGACGATATGCTGATCGCGCGCGTCGCCACCAGTGGGTCCAACGTCGCGACCATCACCAATCTGGCGAATATCAACGTCATGCGTGAGCAGAAGGTCACGGCAGATTTCGCATTTCCTCCGACCGGAAATGGCGCGACCGCCAACGTATCGTTCCCGGCGCTTAACTGGGCGCGGACGCCGACACCGATCGTCACGTGGGACAAGAAGTCCTACGACCAAACGCTGCCATCAACGCTCGATTGGGACGAAACGATTGCCTTGGTCACGACCCGCTACGGCGTGACCGCTACCGTCATGATGGACTTTGGCGCTTCATCCCTAAACATATTGCGCCTGACGGCGTTGGCGTGAAGGAACACAGGACATGTCCGATTATCCACTCGTCACTGTCAATGACCTGCCTCCGATCGAGGAGCTTCTCGGCACAGATGTGCTGCTGCCGTTTCGCGGCGCTGCGGCGGGCCGTTCGACCCTTGCCGTGCTCTTGGCCTACATCAAGGGAAACGTCGAAGTTCCGGACAGCGTGCAGGCAGCGATCGACAACCTGATCGGCGGCGCGCCGGAAGCGCTCGACACCCTGTACGAGATAGCTGCAGCCCTCAATGACGACGCCAACCTAGCGGCGACCCTGACCGCCGCAATCGCATTGAAGCTGGATAAAGCTGGCGGCGCGCTTACTGGGAACTTGGATCTTGGTGGGAACCGAATCATCAATGCCTTGCTCGATTCTGGTGTCGCCGTCTCTGATCCCGCGTCTCCCACCAAGAAGGCGCGATTTAGTGTGTCGGGGGTGACTGCTGGCAACACACGCGTCATCACCGTTCCGGATCGTGACGTAGACCTCGGACGGCAGTGGGAGGTTCTGGCAAACGAAAGTGTTTCAGCGGGACCTTCGTGGAGCCTCAACAATCTCAGCGCATTCAGGATGCTGCGCGTCAGCGGTTACATCCGGCCAAGTAATGATGCAGTCGGCATCAGTCTCCACGTCAGCTCCGACAATGGGGCCACGTGGGCAGCGGGTGCATCGGACTACGCATTTCAATCCGCCACGTTCGATGACGTAGCGGCGAGTGTCTCGCGTTCGTCAGCTACAACCTCGATGTTGGTGTCCGGAGCGGCGGGCAATTTGACTACGGAAGGGGCCTCTTTCGACATTCTGATCCATAATTTTAACCAGGCACTCTACAGCCGGTTCCAGATTGAAAGCCATTACCAGGACGCTTCGGGCAACGATATCGCCAGAAAGATTGCGGGGAGAAGATTTAGTGCGGCCGCCGACAATGCACTCAGGCTGACGGCGAGTTCTGGCAACATTGCGGCGGGGTACATCTGCGTCCAGGGACTTCGGGGGTAGGGTGTCTGATGGTGAAGCACGTACTGTTCTCCGGTCAGTCGAACAACACCGGGGCGGGACCGGGAGGTCCGTGGGGGTTCTCGTCCAAGGTCATGGTTTGGAACAATCAGTCAAACATAGAGACGCTTCAAAACCTCGGATCCTCATGGATTGCCCCCAAGTTGGGCAGTTGGCCCTTTCTGATAATCGGGGGAAAGGACATCAACAACCAAGGACCGCACTTCGCCAATTACCTGTCGGGCTTGATCGATGAAGACGTCCGTCTCGTTACGAGTGGGTCATCCGGACAGCCGATCGCCAAATGGCATGACGGTGTGAATCCCGGCCCAATGTATAAGCGGCTCAGGGCGCTACGTGACCGGACGGGTGTGGGGTCGTTCGACGTCTTTCTCTGGAATCAGGGGTCCGCCGACAACCTGATATCAGGCGAATATCGCGCAAAGTGGGATGCCCTAATCGACCTGATGACCAGCGATGGTCTGATCTCGGCCGCAACAGCCATTGTGGTCAACGAAACCGGCCCGAACACGCCCGGGATTAATGCGGTTCTGGCTCAGATTGCGGTCGACGACCCTCGCGCTGGATACGCCAGGCTTGGGCATCTTTCGACAACAGACGGCGTCCACTGGACCGGGAAATCGCTTCAGCTTGCCGGGTGGGAAGCCGTTGTCGCATTGAGCAAAACGACAACCCAATTTCAAGGGATCATTCCAATGCCTGAAGACCTTCCTTTTGTTTATGCGACTGGCAACAAAGCCGAAATCTTCTACCCGGCTGGCGTCTACCACAAGGTATCGGTTGCTCACAGATTTGGGGCAGAAAACCTGATAGCGGATGGTCGTTTCGTTTCGGACCGGGCTGGTTTGTGGGAATTCCATGCGGCCGGTTTCAGCGGTGGCAATAAGAGCCGCCTCGGGCTGATCGATGACGGCGGGAATCTTCTGGAAAGCTTGGTGTACACCGGTAATACCGACCCCCCGGGAACTCCCCGGTCATATCTGGGTTTGCTGTGGTTAACCTTCCCGCAAACGAAAAAGTATGGCTGGGACTCGCGCAGGGGACCGGAGCGTCGCGGTCGATCAAGTCGCAGCATTCATCCGTCTATAGCAAGCTATTTGCCAGGTATCTCGGGCCAGCGTGAATGCGAGGGGGCAACAGCCCATCGGGAAAATGGGCTGCTGTTTTTACGGATTCTCTATCTCCCCAAAACCCGCTGAAGCAGCGTTTTGCGTCTTTTCTCCTTCGGACGGACCGAAGGCGGCTGCGTTACTGTTGCGGGCTTAGCAACCTTCGTGGCTTTCGGCGCCGGCGGATTGACAAGATCTCTGGCGTCTCGAAGCCGATGCAACAAGTCGTCGACTTTTGCACTGTGGCGCCAGCCAATCGGTTCGCGACTGTATACGTACATCGGCCGCAACGGTTCGCTCGTAGGCATGTCGTTAATCGAGAAGCCGATGAATGTTGAATGCGTCATCCCGGCGCTCGCCAGAACTCCATCGAAATATTCCTTGATGGCCGCATAGTCGTTCTCCGCAAACGGCGGTTTAGCTTCGCCGTACTTGTCAGCTATACAAGCCGGCTGGAAAAAGAACTGCATCCGGGTCTTTGATGCGAGCATCCTGAGGAATTCATTTGCATGGTCAAGCGATGAGTTGGCTGCAATTTGATGATGTACCGACAGCAGTAGGGATACATCGACAGGTTCCATGCCCTTGAGGTCATCCATCGAAACGATCTTATTCTGAAAGACTGTCCCTCGACCAAACGTCTCTTTCAGACGATTGGCCGTTTCGAGAAATACTGGGTTGGCTTCGAAACCCTTGCACTTGGCACCAAGCTCGGTCAGAGCGCATGCAATGAATCCCTCATTGCAACCGATGTCGATAGCCGACTTAGCCTCGGCTGATAGGAAGTTACCTATCATCGCAACGTTGAGCCGGACACCTTCCCATCTGGGGCCTTGCTGGTACTGAGTTTGCCGTGCCATAGCTTCGAGGATACCTTTCAAAGTTCAAGAGAGTCGAAGACGCATGCGCATCTCCATTGTAAAGCAGTCTCTGCGGGAAATTTCAGGCTCTGTAAAGCTCGGTCTGACGCGTTTTGTTAAGTATGGGCAGGGCGCACCGAAGCCAATGGAGCGCATTGTAGTCCCTGTGATCGACTGCAATCAGGCCCTCATAAACTCCATTTCGCGAAACGAGACTGGAAAGATCATGGGAGGTGAGTGGGACGCCGAACTCGTGGATGTCGACAGCATCACGAAGATTGAAATCTGCCGGAGACATTGGGTGGACGGTTTGTCCTGGAAAGATGCCGGTGCTTACGACAACATGATGGACATCATCGCAAAGCGAGGTGGGAAACAGGCGGACGGTTGTAGGACCCTCGACGATGTGATTGCCCGATACGATCGGCTCGATAAGATTTTTGAAACCGTCCAGAGCGAAAGACGGCTGCGCTCTGTTAAAGAAATTGACCCGAAGGCAATCGGAGAGGCGGGCGGCATTTACATCCACATTGATCGCAGCGGACGTCCAGTTTTTGGGCTGGGTGGGGCTCACAGACTTGCGATTGCCCGAATTTTGAAGCTGGACAGCTTTCCCGCTCAGATAGGCGTGGTCCACCCAGGTGGTGTGAGAAAGTGGCGCACGCGCTACTCAGCTGGTTAGTTTCGCACCTTCGAACCCCGAACCACATATTCAGACCCCGCCTCGAGGCGGGGTTTTTCTTTACCCAACAAACAGGTGAAACATGAAAACCATTCTGGATATCCAGAGGCGGCTGGCGGAGCTTGGCTTCTCGCCGGGTCCGCTCGACGGCGTCATGGGCGCAAAAACCGAAGCTGCGATCATCGCCTTCAAGCGTTCGGTCGGACTTGAACCGCGCGCCTATCTCGGCCCGATCACGCTCGAAAAGTTGTTCGGCAGGCAAGCAGGGCAGGGGGCGTCCGGCACGGGCGAGCCGCGCTGGTTGACGCTGGCCCGGCGTTATTCCGGCCTGAAGGAAATCAAGGGCAAGAACCATGCACCCGAGATCCTCGACATGTGGCGCGTGCTCGGCCTGCCCTACCGGGATGACGAAACCGCCTGGTGCGCGGCCTTTGTCGGCTTCTGCCTCGAAAACGCCGGCATCACCTCGACTCGTTCGGCCTCGGCGCGTTCCTATGAAAAGTGGGGCGTGCGGATCTCCGAGCCGAAGGTCGGCGCGGTCGTCACCTTCTGGCGCGGAAACCCGAACGGATGGAGCGGCCATGTCGGTTTCATCGTCGGCCGCGACCAGGCAGGCAACCTGATGGTGCTCGGCGGCAACCAGTCCGACCAGGTCAACATCCGTCCGTTCGATTGCGGCCGGGTGACCGGCTTCTTCTGGCCGAAGGGCGAGGCGCTGCCGGATGGCTCGATGCCTTCGCTTGCGAGCGACGGCAAGCTTTCCACCAACGAAGCATGAGGAGGCCGACATGGCCATGAAAACGGGCGAGCCGTCATGGAAGTGGCGGCGGCTGGTGACGATCGCCGTCGTCGTGTGGTCCTTCTGGATGCTGGTCGGGCTCATCGATGCCATCGACAGTGAGCTTAACCAGATCATCGCCACGGGGCTGTTGATCCTCATCGGTGGGTCGGTGGGTGGCTACATGGGCTTTGCCACTGCGCAGGACGTTGCCGCCATCTGGCGCACCGGGCGGGCGCTGCCCTATCGCGACGAAGGGGAGCGTGAACCATGACCATCCTTGCCGCCATCATCCGCCAGCTCGGGCTTGCCGGCTGCATCACGCTCGGGCTGCTCGCCTTCTATGAGGGCATTCCGGGCGCTGCGGCCATTCCCTGGCTTTCCGGCATTCCCGTGATCGGCGAGCTGACGACTGGCCGGGTTCACTCGTATGCGACCGGCCAGGTGCGACTGGCGACGGCCGAGCTGGTGTCTATTGCCGAGCGCGACGCGCTGGTCGCGCAGCTCGCGCTCGAGCGTAAGCGGGCCATGGCCGCCGCTCAATCCTTCGATGAACTGACGAACCGCCTGGAGGCGCAGAATGCCGCGAATGATACCCTGTCGAAAAAGCTCGAGGATGCGATTGCCGCCGATCGCGGCGACGATGGCTGCACTTGGAGCGCTGGTGATCTTGAGTGGCTGCAGCAACACTGAGGCGCAGCGCATGCACGCCGCGGCCGAGACTGCAGGCGAGGCGAGGGCGGCTTATGCCCTGCCACCCTGGCCGGCGGAATGCGCGCGGCCGATGGAGCGGGTCACTCCGAAGGCGGGGGAGAAAGCCCGCTGGACGCAAAAGCGCTGGGAGATCGTGGCCGATGCCACCGACCAGCGCATCGGAGACTGCGCCACCTTCTACGGGGATCTGCGATCCCGCCTTGCCAACTGACCGCCAGACCGGGGAACGCACATGCCGGAAAAATATCAATCGCTCGTCGAAATGCTCATCGCATGGTTCGGAGGAGGACTGACGACACTGTTCGCTGCGGCCACTGGTCGCTTGATGTGGCACACGATCGAGGTTCGCAAGGCGCACCGAAAATTCTTCGGGAAAGAACTATGCTGGGAGTTGCCGCTCGCTGTTGGTATGGCGATCATCGGCGAGGGCGTGGCGATCTGGCTTGAGGCGGGGCCACTGCTCCGGCCTGGCATCATCGGAGGGTTGGCCTATCTAGGACCACGCGGGATGGAAGTGCTGTTCTTCCGTTGGTTTGCCGCGAAAGTAAAGTGAGATCCGGGGTGGTGGGGTTGTCCTACCATCCCTTTTTCTTTTTTGGCCTCGGCTGCGGCCGTGTGTGAAAGCCTTCCGGCATCACTTCCATGCCAGCTTCTTCGCAGGCGGCGATGAATGCTGATCGGGCTTCTTCCGGCTCCAATCCCTCGGCCAGCACATCCAGGCAAGCTTGCCTTGCCATTTTGTGCGCCGGCCCCGCTTCACCACTCCAGCGGTCCAGCAGATAGCGCGCAGCGTCCTCGGTGTTGGTCACCGTGAATGTAAGCCCTGGTCCGACGCGGAACGTGACCGGCTTGCTCCAGTGCTTCGGGTCGATCGTGCTCATAAATCGTATTGCACCCTGCAGCGGTTATAGACCCGTTCCTCGGTCTTTTTACACCCGTTTCGCCGGGCAAGCTCCAGGCGAAGGGCTACCATATTCCAATCCCCGATCTTGTCGAATAGCGCTGTGCCGTCATACTGGCGCGCCAGCCCGCATTCCCCGCACTTGAGGCGGACCTTCTTGCCGACAAACTCTGACAGGTAGTAAGCGCCGCTACGGGGCATATTCGGTCACGCAATCTCTTGATCGATTGTTCCTCTAATGTTCTCGTTTTAGAAATTGGTCAAGTGCCGGCGCTTGATCGTCGATCGTGTGCCATTCATGCGCCAACGAATTCCCGCTAACCTCCGGCAAGCACGGTAAATGCTGGTAAATCTGGTAAGGCTCGGACGCACGTCGGGCGCGGCGAAGATTGATCTAACTATTGGGAAATATTGGTGATCCCGGCGCGATTCGAACGCGCGACCCCCAGATTAGGAATGTGGGGGTCGTGCGAAGGTGGAACGCAGAGTAATCTTGGATTGATATCATCGTGCCGAGAGGTGTGATGTAAATGCGAACCGAACGACAACCGACAAGCATGTTCGATAGCGATTTTGCAATCGCGCTCTATCCCCCGTCTCCAAGGGCCTCCTCGGTCTCGGCTTTCTGTGCTTCATCTCGATCTTCAATCAAACGTTTGCAGAGCAGATCGACTATGTATTGAGCTTGTTTCTCATGTTCTTCATTGGGATCAAATGGGATACCGCCGTATTTCGAATCGTCGGTGAAAAATCCGGGGACTACAGTTTTAAACCTAATCGGTATTACCTCATTCTTGCCAAATCTCTCCTTGAACGCATCGCTCTCAAACTTAGTCCAAATTCTCGTTGGATATGCAGGAGATTGCAGAACGATTATATAACGTGCCTCACTTCTGTAAATCGGTGCTAGATAATCTTCGACATTCTGTGCAATTATTCTATGTTGTTCATTCTCGTCGTAAAAGTTGGAGACTTCGCGCTCGGTGAGCAACTGATGTATACGCTCGGCCAAGGTGCGATCGGCCCCAGCAAACGACAGCGCAAAGTCAAATTTGCCCTCAAAATAACTTGCTTTATATCCAACTTGTTGGGTGAAAACACGCCAAATCATGTTCTTTAAGTAGAATATTAGTTTTGGGTCTTCGACACTCAAAACCGAGGTTGATGGCTCAAAGTGGAAATATGGTGCCAGCAACTTGCTCTTCTCTGGATCCTCTAGGAGTGCTTTCAACCATCCTTTGTCGATTACCTGGCCAATCGAGCCTTTCATATCTGGGTGAGCTATCATTGCCTCAGATAGATCCAGGGACCAATCCTCGCCTTCCGATAACCAACGCAATATGTGTAGATAGGGGGCTCGGCCTTCGCGACGCAGCTTCGATCCCCGAGCGAAAGTGATGGCCGCTTCTTTAAATTGTCTGCCTAAATCACTAATGACGTCTTCAACTACAACATTTACAGAAGTTTGAATTACTCTATGTTCCTTCTGATCTTCTGTTACTTTGTCAAGTATGCACAGTTTATGACAAAGTAGTTGAACTAGTTGAAAACTACCTTGCGCCCTGTCGGTTACTTGATCCTTTCCGTCGATCGTGATGTTGAGTGCGGCTTCTCCCAATTCGATTACTTGTTGTACCAGCTCTTTTGGGTTGGCTTCGAGACGGAAGACATCAATTCGAAGCCCCAAGTCGTGGGCAAACCGAACCAATTGTGTTCCGGCCTTGTTAATTCCAATGAGTATGAGTTTCGACTTTTCGTCCTCGGTATCCGCAAGCACCTTCATAAAATCTGAAAGCTGCTCCTTGGTTTCTTCAGGCAACCTGTGAAAGTCGTCAACAATTACAGTTCCAATATCGGCCATGTCAGGCAGTGAAGCTATCAGTTCGATATCTTTCGGCCTGCGCGCACTCAGGGATGTGACTTGGTCAGACTTTCCGAGATCAGCAAGGACCTTAGTAATCGTAGTTGTTTTGCCTATCCCCGAGGGCCCTTCGATAACCATGCATCGCCCCGGGGTGCGTACTGACACCATTATCTCATCGTATTTGTCCGGATGCACAAACGTGAATGTGGGTATCCCTGAAAGGCGGAATACGTCTTCCAATAGCGGCATGAAGGGGTCCTATTCTAATTGGTTCGGATGGACGTTACCAAGATTCGTGCAGTCTAGATACCTTTAGCCAGCTTCTCGGTCCTCTACCTTGGGCATTCCGCGCCGTTGAAAAAAGCCGCAACGCTCGTTGACGTCACAGTTGGGGGGAGTCTTCAGGACTCCAATAAAATCAATGGGCCGAAACTTCAGGTTTGGGGGCGTAACATATTGACTTAGTTCAATGGTGGCACACCTGCCGGGGTTCGAATGCCTGGCAAGAGGTCAAGCTTAGTACGATGTGCGTCAAATAGGGCGTGTCGTCCGGTTTGCGCCCTTATTCCGGTCGTTGAATCCAGTTCCACGATGTCACAAAAGCAGCCCTTCAGCTCAAGCCACCTTGTTGTCGATGATGGGCGAGGAGCGGTCGCGACCAACGCGCCTACCCATTAACATGGCTCTCTGGGCGAGAGGGTTGGTCGCAGACGGATTACGATTCCTTCGGTTTCCTATCCGGTGAGCCGCCATACTGAGCATAGGCGTCCAGCATCATTTGCGTATACTCACTCGTGCTAGAGGCTATCTCGCCTAGGCCCGGCAGGCGAAAGGTATCGTGGACCAATTCGAGACAAGTTCAACCTCGAGACCTAGTAGCTCTGCTACAGCCAAAGCCTGAACGGGGTCCTGCCCTCCGGCCACAAATCTTCCTCAAGAGCAATCCAGACGCCATTCTCGTCATCGACACTGATCTCAGCCTGAAGTTTGCAATGGGGTCGTAAGCGGCCGATCGGCATTGCGCCGATTGTGTTGAAACAGGTGCGGCTGCAAGTTGCGGCCCGCTGCGAGCAAGGCGGCATCGGGCCGGGGCTACGGGCTTTTCCGATTAGACCAATCGTGATTAGTCTAATTCAAGTTAGTCCAATCACGATTGGGCTGGATCCAGACAGCTCACAGGGAGGGGGACTAGCTTAGCCAGCTTCCGCAGGTTTTGGGCGGTGGCGGCGAGGAGGAACTCGTCTCGGGCGCCCCGCTGGCCTCGCAACCGAAGGTGTTCTCGATCTTCTGAGAACAAGTTTATCTATCAGAACTGTTGATCGGTGATTAGCTGGAGGAGTAAGGTACGTTGACCTGAGTTGGCACGAGGTCGACTAGGGGTCTTGGGGGTCATCCGATGACTGCCACGCTCGAGGTTGTGGTCAAGCCGAAGATCAAACTTACACAGGCGACGCAGCCGACGCAGCGGTTGTTTGCGCGGTTCAGCTATACGAGCCAGATCAAGGAAGAGGCGGCGCGCCAGCCGCTTCTGGTGCCGGCGACAATCAGCGTTGAGCTTGCAAACGACGGATCGGCGTCGTTCACGGTCGACGACGGCGCGGGGGATTCCGAGGCCGAAATCTACCTCGAAACGGCACAAGGCGCCGACCTGGCGGTGGCGACCGGCAAGTTCCCGGCCGAGGGAAAGACCGGTCAGTTCACCTTCGACGTGCCGGTCGAGACCTACCGGGCAGGCGGGCCGCGCACCAACCCCGACGAGCTGCCTTTGCTCAGCCGGCAGGGCCGATTCACCAGCTTTGCGGACTCTCTGCCCGACTTCGGCCGGTACCGGCTGTATGTTGCGCCCGTTCGCCCGGCGCAGGCGGCCGGCGGCGCCAGCAATCCGCAGACCGCCGCGGCGCGCGCGTTGCTCGGGTTGCGGGGTAACGGCGATATAAAGGACTTCGAAGTCACCGAGCTCGATCGGGCAAAGGCCGACCCGGCTGCCGCCAACGCCCTGGGGCTGCGCGACGTCCCTGTGCGCCCCGACGGCCGGTTCGATTTCGCGCTTCCGGTCAACGGCGATGAGATCGGCTGGTTCTGGATCCTAATCGGACCGGTTTCCTACACCGGTTACCAGGTCGACTCTGCGAGCGGTCCGTCGGACCGATATATGACCATCATCCTCCCGCCCGCTGCCGCCACCGTCGGAGAGCGAGGAGGCACCAGCAACGGAGTACCCACCGGCCCACAGGGCTCCAGCACCAATCCTCCGCTCGATTTCGACGAGCAGCAGGTGATCGACAATCCCGGTCTCTTTAACGACGATCCGGGTAGTGCCTGTTCGCCATTCAGCAATCCGCAGCGCGTTCTGGGCGAGCGCCCCTTCTTCACCGTGTTGCGCGTCGATCAGCCCGAGATTGGGGGCGAGGGATCAGTGAAGATTTCGCGCCCGATCGTACTCGATCTCGCCCCTCCGATCCGCGCGAGCGCGATCGCGGCGACGTTCGCCGGCGAGACGGATATCACCGGTCGCGGCGCAAGTGCCGCCGCCAGTAACGCGCGCCTGTCTCGCAGCCTCCGCATTGCGGTCGGCACCGAGGCGGAAGCGGCGCGGGCCGGCGAAGCCCGCGAGATACTGGAGGCGAACGTATCGAAGCCGATTTCGACGTTCTGGAACCACTGGATCCGCACCAAGACCCGTAAGCGCGATTTCGTCAGTCCGCGCAATCCGATTGAGTGGGAGGGTAACGCCACCCTCTACCAGGCTGGGTCGGTGGCAGGAGGGCACATCCTCGAGCACCGGGTGCAGTGGCGCTCGAACGGCTATTCGCTCGGGGACGTCGCCCACACCCTGACGCTGGCGCCACGGCAGAGCCGCCGCATCTCCAAGATCTCCTGGCGCCGGCGCGAACGGGCCTCGCGCACCGAATCCACTTCCGTCACCGACCGGGTATCGCAGACGACCGAGCGCGACCGCGACTACAACGACGCC
Organism: Ferirhizobium litorale; assembly: GCA_030028905.1. Taxonomy (GTDB): domain Bacteria; phylum Pseudomonadota; class Alphaproteobacteria; order Rhizobiales; family Rhizobiaceae; genus Ferirhizobium; species Ferirhizobium litorale. Next base: position 55,588 of record JALDYZ010000016.1, read on the forward strand.
GTGCAATCGAACCTTGCCGAATGGAGCAAGGGCGGCTCGAGTTCGTCGACCACCGGGGCGGCGGGCGGCATCGGGTTTGCGCTCGGGCCGGTGGTCATCGGAGGCGGCGCCGCCCACGGGCAGGCGTCGTCGAGCAGTTGGCAGAACGGCGGCCGGCGCGTCGAGGCGAGCGAACATCAGTCGCTGCGCGACGCCATCCGCCAGTTCGGTGATTCCCTGCGCCGACTCGAGAGCACCGTCGTCACTGAATTGTCGCAGGAAGAAGAGGTCGAGGGCATCTCCGAGACGGTGCGCAACGTCAATTATTGCCACGCGCTCACCGTGATGTACCACGAAATTCTCCGGCACTATCGCGTCGACACCACCTTCGCGGGCGTGCGCGAGTGCCTGTTCGTGCCGTTCTCGATCACGCCGTTCGACGTCAACAAGGCGCTGAAGTGGCGCGATAAACTGCGCGGCGGCATGCTGGCGCGGGATCTGCGCTGGGCGCTCGACCGTCTGGACGAAGTCGCCAACGCCTGGGTTGACTCCGATATTCCGGCGGGCCGGCGCAGCGCCCACCCGATCTCCTACATCTCCGGATCGGCCTACATAAAGCTCTCGATAGAACGCCCGCGGGACCGCGAGGACGAGGAAGCCATAGAGGCATATCGCGCGCTGTGGACCAGACTCGCGCCGCTGATGGGAACGTCGGTGAGCGCCGTGATGGGCCAACTCGAGCGCACCGACCGCGACCGCGATGCCTATTACCAGCGCGAAGTGGCGCCGGGCATGGCGGCACGCTGGGCGGACCGGCTGAAATTCATCGTCGGGGGCGCGGGGATCGACGCCGCCGACTTCACCCTCGCCTCAACCTACCGCTACGGCGGGACCGTGCGAGTGGATTTCACCATTCCCATCAATGGCGGTTTCAACCGTGAGAACCTCCAGGCGGTCACCATCAAGTCCGACGACGCGCTGCCGGCCGGATCCACGGCGGACCTGACGCGCGTGCAGATGCGTTATTTCACCGACCATTTCGATGCGACGGCGGAGTCCGTGGCAACCACCAACGACCTCATCAGGCCGATAGCGGGAGAGCCAGACCCGGATGGCGCGGACGTGCGGTTCCCACTGACCGCCTGGGAGCGCCAAGACTTGCGCCGGGTGATCGAGGACGCGGTCGACCTCTTGATCGTCCACCTCAACGCCAACCTCGTCTACTATCATAAGGTGATCTGGTGGCTGATGGACCGCGACGAGCTGTTCATGCTACTCGACGGTTTCATAGCGCCGTATGGGCGCCGGTTCGAGAACGGCGCCTGGGTCGAGGACACTGGCCGCAGCGTCGCCTCGGTGATCGAGCGCGAACCGCTCGGTATCCTGGGCAACTCGCTGGTGTTCCGGGTCGCCGGCGGCGTGTTCCTCGGCATCGACGGACACGAGAGCCCGGCCGACCTCCACAGCTACTACCACGACGGGGAGTTCCGGCCGCAGCCGCTGCGGGTCAGTCTGCCGACCGACGGCCTCTACGCGCAGGCCCTGATGGACAAGTGCGAAGCGTGCGAGGAGCATTTTGGCAGCACCGACTGGGTGCTCTCGGACAAGGACCCCGAACTCGAAGCGCTCGCCGATCAGTTCGGCACTCGCCGGGCGGCGCCCGACGGCACGACGCCGTCGCAGATGCCGGAAACCCTCATCAACCTGCAGAACGCGCCCGCGGCTCCGGATCCGACCGGCCTCGGCGGCATTCTGTCGGCCGTTGCCAATTCCGGAGCGTTCCGCGACATGGCAGGACTCGCCGGCACGCAGGCCAACGCTCTGGGTGCGCTCACCCAGGCCTCCACGCTCGCCTCGAGTTTCGGGCAGATGGCCGTCGACTTCCAGAAGTCCAAACAGGGCACTGCAGACGCGAAGCAGAAGCTGAGCAATATCGCCAAGGCGAAGGCCGAGGGACTTATCGACGATGCCGAAGCGAAGCGACTGACCACGAAGGCGCTGGACGAACAGAACATGTCGCCCCCACCGAAGCCGCTGACCGAGACGACTCCGATCGAAAGCGCATTGCAGAAGGCCGGCGCGACCGGTCAGCCGATCGAGGTTACCCGGCAGGGTGCGCAGGGCGTGGAGACGGTCAAGGTCGGCGCTTTCGAAGGCGACCTGATTCCGGCCGTGTTCACCGGCGGTGGCCCATCGAAGGCCGGCAGCAAGCTGCCGCCCCGGACCGGCACCCAGCCCGCGCAGGCATGGGAAGCCTTGGCGCCGATCACGCCGCGGGTAGCGGGAACATGCGCGGGCGGACTGAAGAACCTCGGCACGCTGCTTATCGTCCATGACGCAGAGACCGAGATCGACTTGCGTGACTATGGCGGGTACACTAACGCCGATACTTGGGTGCTGGTGCACACCGTCAGCGACCTGATCGAGGCCGTGCGTGCCCATGTGGGCAGTTGCGGTTATCTCACCGGCATCCACATCGAGGCGCATGGCGGATGGTCCGGCAGCGGCGGGTTCCGGATGGGCGACGACACCGACGGCGACGGCCATGTCGAGGGCACCGAGGCCAACGACATGGTGTCCAGCGCAGCGCAGGCCACCAAGTTCGGCACCATCCTCAAGAGCGCGTTGGGTACCGGCGGGACGTCCTACATTGCTGTCGCGGCCTGCAACTCGTCGGGCACTAACGATGCGTTCCTGAAGGCGCTGCAGACGGCCAGCGGCGCTATTAGCATCGGCTCGGTCGATGCCAGCCGCTCGGGCGGCAACTGGTTCCACGGCGCGTGGTGGGAAGTGGACAAGGGCCGCAGCCAGGTCAATATCGACGGGACGACCAAGGTCGACACCCGCGACGAAGGCACCGGCATCTGGCGGCCGTTCTAACGGAGTTAAGGATCGTGGCTGACACACTGACCTCAATCCAGGCCCAGATCGTCAACAAGAACAAGGCGGCGGTGGAGCAACTGCTGGGCGCACCACTAAAGAAGGGCTACTGGACGACGAGCAAGCCGCCGGACGGCGCGAACGCGGCGGCAATCACAGCGTTTAAAAAAACCGCGCTTGACGAGATCTGGATATATGCCAGCGGCCGGGTCCACTTCAATCTTGCCGGCACCGCGATTAAGGTCGACGACAAGACAAATCGCGACCTTCCACCCGAGCAGATGCTCGTCTAAATCCGGCCGCAGCCGCGCTGTGTCGTCGGCAGCTTCGATGGGTAAGGGATTTTGACAAGCATCCCCATGACGACATCCGCACCTGTCATTCGAAGAAGGATTGATACCCACGCCACGGATGTCCTCTGCTTTCGGCCCAACGCTGCCAGACCGGGTGCGCCGCTCGCGGGTGGTTCGCCCGGAGCGAGCAACTTCACAGATGGGCTGCCTGTGCACGCCACGAGAATTGACATCGGTGTCGATGCGCTCAGGCAGAAACCAAACCGACAGATCTTTCATCACGATCGCTGTGTCGGCAATGTCATCGATTGGTAGGCAGCGGTCAGACCCCCCTTCCGGGTCGGCAGAGTGTAAGCAGACGCTCGTCAATGTGCTAGGTTAACCCGTCAGCGGACGGCAGCTTTAGCCTGCGGCGTTCCGAAAGCCGACAGTCTGAAAACGGCCCCATAGTGACCGACGAGTGGGACAACGGCGGCAGAAAACGTAATGATTTCGGAGGTCGCTTTTCTGTCCCACAAATATTCAACGCATTGGAAATATGTGATTCCGTCGCTCCGGCATGGGGCACCACCAACAAAAACAATCATCGTTGCTCAATGCTGAGAGGCGCGCTTATGCCACAAAGGCGAAAAGCGGTCCGCTTTTGCTCGACGATGCATCGGAGACGTTTCGCACGCAACGGCGACCCAATGAGCGGGCCCAGCGCGCCAGACAACGTCGCAACGATCAAGCTTGGCGATCTGCTTTTGAATCCGGTCGCCTGGTTTCTATCGGTTCCACAGGTAGCGTAAACAAGAACTTCGCGCCCTGCGGTTCGTTTTTCTCCATCCACAAACGGCCTCCATGGGATTCGACAATCGATCGGCAGATGGCCAGCCCCATTCCCATCCCTTGCTTCTTTGTTGTGAAAAACGGTTCGAAAATCCTGTCCGGGAGGTCTACGCCTGGGCCGTGGTCGGCGACTTCTGTTTGGAGCACATGCTCCACTCGGCGTGCACGCACGTGAAGGATCTTCCTGCCGGAGATCGCGTCCATTGACTCCATGCCGTTGCGGACGAGATTCGTCAGCACCTGCTGGATCTGGATACGATCGATGTCGATCAGTGGAAGCCCATTCTCGATGTCGACAATCATATGAACGCCACGTCGGGATGCATCGTCGCCCGTGAGGCTGACTACCTCGTCGATGACGTTGCCGAGTGGCGTCGGACTTCTCACATCCTCGGAGTGTTTGAACAAGGCGCGAATGCGACTGACTACATCGGTGGCTGCGTGTGCGCTGACGACGACCCGCTTCATGGCAACCCTTGCACGCTCGATATTCGGCGGTTCTATCGAGAGCCAGCGGTCACAGACATCCGAGCTGGATACCAATGCTGCCAACGGCTGACCAATCTCGTGCGCGATCGACGCAGACAGCTCCGCGAGGCTTGCTGCCTGGCTGGCTCGACTGAGGTTTTCCTGTGCCAGGCGAAGTTCTTCACGCGAGCGAACCTGGTCCTCGACATCGAGACAAATGCCGTTCCACTGGATGATCTCACCGGCGTCATTGCGCATCGCTTCTGCGCGCGTTTCTACCCAGCGATACGTTCCATCATAGCGCCGCAAACGGTGCTTCCTTGCATAAGGCTCTCCGGTGGACAGCGCGTGGGCATATCCTTCTTTGACGGAGGAAAGGTCATCAGGGTGAACGACAGCGTCCAGTGTGCCTTCGAGCCGGGATCTTTCGGGTTCGTCCATGTCTTCAAGACCAAATCCGAGATACTCCTTGAGCTTCTGGCTGCGATAGATCGGCTTGCCATCCGGCAGGGCGCAATAGACGAGCGCTGGTAGCGCCTCTATGATTTGCTGGAGTTGCCGCTCCCTCTCGCGCAATGCCTCTTCAGTCTTTTTGTAGACATCGATGTCGAAGCCTATACCATACCAGCCTGTGATCCTTCCACGGTCGTCTCCCGTGGGACGAATGGCGAAGCGGTGCCATACATATTGTCCGGTTGCGCGCAGAACACGGTACTCATGGTTGAAATGCTCTCCCGTTATCATGCAACGGCGCAGATGATCGGCGGCGGCTCCATAGTCTTCGGGATGTACGCCCAGCTTCCATCCAAAATCGCCTCCGTCGATAAAAGATCTTCCATCCAGCGGCCGGTTTAGGTCTTCCAGTGTCATGGCGATTGATGTCTGGGCGACGGGCGTTGCATAGGTGAACTTGCCCGAGGCATCGAACGCGAAGGCCGCGCCGTGGAGTTCTTCTATCACCTTGGCGGCGCGCACTGCTTCCAACGTTTCGCCGAGGGTATCGGCGATAGTCCAAGGCTCATCAGGCGTCTGAACCATAGGGGCTACTTCTATTCCAACCGGATAGCTCGACTCGGCGCGGTATTCGGCCTGCAGATAGGTGCCATCGAGTTGGCGCGCACGATATCCGACAACCTGCGGAACTCCTGACCAGAATGCCCGTGCAACTGCTTGGGTCACTGCCGGTCGGTCCTCGGGGTGAACGGATGCCATCGACTGAATTTCACCGAGGGGCTTGGCGGGGCCGGGCTCGGGCAACAAGTTCGGGGAGCTTGGCGTCTGGAAGCTCGCGGCCACGATTGCCGCAAGGGACAGAGCCGTTGCTAGATATCCGATCCACCCGGACGGAACCGGTAGTACGCCTCCAAAGGCAATGTCCACCAGGAGGGTACAAGCACATGCCGCGGCCAATCCGGTGCAGATTGGCGCGTGTGCCCTTCCCCGAATGAACAGGAATAGGGCGGCACATGGTACCAGGAGCCCAATCGGGTTCCAAACCAACCATGAAACCAGAATCCCGATAGCTGATGCCAAGAGAGCAATGGCAAGCTTGTTCACTCGGCTGGTTAGAGCCATGGGCAGATCACTCCGGCGGACCCTTCTCGACGATTCTTACAACTTCCCTATCACTATAGTTGGTAATTGCGGATTGCGAGGCAAAACGGTCTGTCTGCGCATCGCCGAATGCCAGCCAACGGACAGGTTTTCTTCGAAAAGACGTCAGAGCTCGGCCAGAATTTCTTCCCTCTCCACCAGAATGCCGCAGTTACACGATTTGCTTGGAGGGGGCGACCGCGTGCTGACGCGGTACCGGAGGTTGTCCTGCCCTTGCCTCGCACTGAACAAGAGGAGAATGCTATGACCAAGGAGATTGCATTCGGAATTGCATTGGTGTTTTCGGCCATGGCTGCTACGGACGCGGCCGCCCAGAAGACCTACGGTACGGAAGCCGGCTGGGACATCCTGGTGAAGGATGACATGGGTCCGGGTTGCCTGATAACCAAATCGAACGCGGACGGCACGCAGATCCAGATGGGTGTCGATGCGACGGGGGAACGGCGCGGCTACATGGCGCTCTACACAAAGGCGGACGCCAATGTCGATCCCAACGAAAAGCTTCCGGTCCTGTTCGATGTCGATGGCCAGCAATTCAGTGGTGAGGCCAAGGGCCAGGTGATGGACGGCTATCGGGGAGCCTTCGTTTGGGTGAACAACCTTGATTTCATCTACGACCTTGCCAAGAAGAAGACCTTGACAATCACCCCGGAAGGACGACCTCCCATCACGGTGAATCTTGCGGGAACCGATGCCGCTTTCAAGGCGCTGAGGGCCTGCCAGGACGCGCAATAGCCAGCGAGCAGCCGCAAACCCGCGAAGGGGACCTGCCCGATGAACGCTGCGCGATCTCCAACGGGATGGCGCATCGGCGGGCGGGTTCCGTTGCCAATCGCAAGTGGATCCGGTCGAACCGTCACGCACGGATCGAACGGCAGGGTTATTGTGTTGCGGCGCCAATCGGTGTTAGCTGCGGCGCAGCAAAATCCGGATCCACCGCATGAAACTGCCCTTCCGCGACACGTATGACGACCTTTTCCGTGATTTCTCTTGGGATATTCCGGACAAATTCAACATCGGCAAGGCTGTCAGCGACGACTGGGCACAGCGCGAGCCAGAACGGATCTGTCTTCAGCACTTCGACCCCGAGGGCAAACACCTCTCCTTCAGCTACGGCGAACTTTCGGAGCAATCGGCGTCACTCGCCAACGGCTTGCGCGCGATCGGGGTCCATCCGGGCGATCGCGTGGCGTTGCTTTTGCCGCAGGGCTTCGAAACGGTCATCGCTCACGTGGCGACCTACAAGATGGGGGCGATCGCCCTGCCGCTCGCGCTGCTGTTCGGGGCGGAAGCGCTGGAGTACCGCCTGCGGATCGCCGGCGCAAAGGTCATCGTCACAAACGCATTCGGGCTTTCCCGGCTGGAAGAGGTGAGGGAACGGCTTCCGGCGCTCGAGCATGTGGTTCTCGTCGGGGACGACGATAAAGCCGGCACAATTGCATTCGAGCATCTGGTGAAGGCGCATCCCGCGGTTTTCGAGGTTGCCGATACCGGGCCGCACGATCCCGCCCTGATGATCTTTACCTCCGGCACGACCGGACCGCCCAAGGGCGCCCTTCATGGCCACCGGGTGCTGATCGGGCATATTCCGGGAATGCAGATGGCGCACGAGTTCCTTCCGCAGCCAGGTGACCGCGTCTGGACGCCCGCCGACTGGGCCTGGGCCGGCGGCTTGCTGAACGCGCTACTGCCAGGACTGCTGCTCGGCGTTCCGGTGGTGTCGTCGCCGGCGCAGAAGTTCGATCCGCACATGGCCTTCCGGATCATGGCCGAGATGAAGGTGCGCAACGCTTTTATCCCGCCGACGGCGATGAGGCTGCTGAAGGTAGTGGAACGGCCGCGCGAGAGCTATGATCTCGCTTTGCGCACGATAGGTTCGGCGGGCGAGTCGCTTGGGCGCAAGACCTACGAATGGGCGCAAACGGCGTTGGGCCTTACCGTCAACGAGTTCTACGGCCAGACGGAATGCAACTTCGTGCTCTCCTCGATGACGACGCTCGGCGTCAGCAAGGCGGGGCCGATCGGCAAGGCCGTGCCCGGGCATAGGGTGGCAATCGTAAGCGCCGACGGCGAGGTTCTTCCGCCGGGCGAAACCGGCCAGGTGGCGGTGGCAAGGCCCGATCCTGTCATGTTCCTCGGCTACTGGCAGGATGACAAGGCGACGGAGGCCAAGTTCGTCGGCGACTGGATGCTGACCGGCGACCAGGGACGCATGGACGAGGGGGGCTATATCGAGTTCCTGGGCCGCGACGACGACGTCATCACCTCCTCCGGCTATCGCATCGGTCCGGCGGAGATCGAAGACTGTCTACTCGGGCATCCGGCGGTGCAACTCGCGGCTGCGGTCGGTAAGCCCGATCCGGTTCGTACGGAGATCGTCAAGGCCTACGTCGTCCTGGCGCCCGGTCATGTGCCAAGCGACGGTCTCGCGGCCGAGCTTCGCAACTGGGTGAAGACGCGCCTTTCAATGCACGAATATCCGCGCGAGATCGCTTTCATCGACGACATGCCGCTGACCACGAGCGGCAAGGTGATCCGCAGGGAACTGCGACAGCGCTCCGTCCTCGAAGCAACGGGTAGTTGAGAGGGGTTATCCCCGCCCGGCGAGCGACAGGATCTTGTTCCTCAGCGTGCGGGCCATATTGCGGGTGTTGCTGTACATGTGCAATTGGGCCGCTGCCTGACGAACGTCGCGGTCGGCATTCTGCCCGAGGCCGATCATCAGCGTGCCCATAGACTCCCGCTCGGCCCATAGGCGGCCGGCAAGCGGATGGTCCGGGACGGCGCAGGAATCCGTCCGGTTGATGTTGGCGTCGTCGAGATGCCATTCGGTCAGCCGGGCGAACAGCAGCTTGCCGGGCGAAAAGCGGGCAAAGTCCTCGTTGAACGCGATTTTCCAGGTGTAGGCCTCGCCGGCCATGATGAAGACGACGATCGAGGCGATCGCCTTGCCGTCGACGTCGATGGTGTGGATGCGTACCGCGTCGGCCTCGGCGAGATTGGTGATAGCTTCTCGCGCGAAGGCGGCGCGGTAGCGGTCGACGGTGATCGCGGTACGCTTCCTGCCCTTCCAGCCGCTCGCCTCGAGTGCAAGAAACTCTTCCATGCGCCCGCGAACCTCGGCGGGCTGTCGCGACACGGAGTATTCCACGGTGCCGATATCTTCCAGAAGCCGCCATTGGCGGCGCATCTCCTTGCGATGCGCACGGGCCATCGTCTCGGCAAGGTAGTCGGGCCCCTCGAGCGCGCTTTCGAGTATCGGCCGCTCATAGGTGTTGGTCACCGTGACGGGCAGGTCGCGGGCGAGGGCCACCGCCTTTGCAAGGTGGACGAAGCGGCCGTCCAGCCGGACATCGGGAAAGACCAGGATGTGAGGCAACCTCGCGCTGCCCGACATCAGGCCCTCGAACAGGTTGTCGATCGTTTCGGCAGCGCCTTCGGCATCGACCAGCGGAGTGCCGAGCGGACCGAACGGATTGGCCCAGGAGCGAATGATCGACGGACCGACGGAAAATCCCGGTTTCTCGATGGAAAAGGGCATAAGCAAGCGCATGCGGCTGCGCGCCGCGGCGGCGTCTCGGATCAGGGCAAGGCGGATCTGGCGGTCTTCGAGACGCGGCATCGCCGGCGCCAGGAAACGCCCGGAAAAGAAAACGTTGGCCTCCATCGACCGGTGCGATAGAAAATCCAGTTCCTCCTGAAGATCGTAGCCCATTCGCGCCGGGTAGAAGCAGAGCTCGCGCCCGGGCTTGCCGACGGACACGCGGATATCGGCCACGGGCCTTTCGAATCCCACGGTCGCCAGTTCCCCGACCATCCGGCTGGCGGAACTGCTGATGCTTTCATTGGAAACTGGGGGATGTGCCATGATGTATTATGTCTTTTTGGAAGATTCGAGAATCAAGGGGTGGGCAAAGGCGAAGAGCACTATGCCGAGCGTGCGCCGTACCGCCAGGTGCAGCAGCAGCGCCTCCACCATCATCGCCGCTGCGGTCGCTGAAGCGGCGCCGACAAGGCCGAACAGCGGAATGAGGGTGACGTTGAGGCCAATATTGGCCGCCAGCGCGCCGGCGTAGAGCAGGACGCAGAGCTTCTGCCGTCCCGCCATGGTCAGCAGCACCTCGCCCGGACCCACTAGGGACTTTGCCAGAATGCCGGCAAAAAGGATCGCCATCAGCACATAGCCGGCTCCGAAGGCCGGACCGAAGAGCGACAGCAGCAGATCGCCGGCCGCGAGAACGGATAGACCAACCACAAGCGACGGCCAGAAGCTCCAGCGCACGGTCTCGCCGGCAAAGCGCGCAAGCGCCTGCATGTCGCCCTCCGCCATCATCGCGGAAAACTGCGGCGCTGCGGCGGCCTTGACAGAGAAATATACGAACTGGACCAGGGTGATCGTCTTCGCCGCGGCGAAGTATACGGCGACTTCCTGAGGGTCGAGATAGAGTCCCACCACCACGACATCCGAGTTGGTGAGCAGGAATCCGAACCCCTCTATCAGGAAGATCGGCAGAGCGACGTTGAACCAGACGAGAAAGTCGATCCTGCGCGGGCCTGCGACCAGATTCCGGCGAAGCCGCCAGGTAACCGCGACGAACTGGCCGATGCTGGTGGCGTAGGTGGCAGCCAATCCCGCCTGCATGGCGGTCGTCGCAGTTTTCGGTGCGCCGCAATAGACAGCGGCCAGCATGAAGGAGAGGATCAGCAGGGGGCGAACGATATAGGTCGGGCTGAGCGCCACGACGGGCCAGCTATTGGCGCGGGCAGTCCCGTCGAGAACGTCGCCAAGCGCGATCATCGGCAGGCAGAACAGCCCCAGGAATACGGGCACGAGGTAGTAGCTGGCGATCCCCTCGCCAAACAGATGCAGGCCGACGAAACCGATCGTCGCGAGCATGCTGGCGGAAAGCATGGAAAAAATCCGGGCGGTCACGGTGAGGCCGCGGATCTCGTCATGGGCGTTGGCGGCGCGATATTGCGGCAGGAAACGGATGACCGTCGAATGGAAGCCGAGGCATGAAAGGTTACCGAAGAGAACGACAAGCACCCAGACGAAGACGAAGATCCCGTACTCGAATTCGCCCATCAGGCGCGCGAGCGCGATCTGCGATACGAATGCGATGCCGGCACTTATGATGCGGATGGCGAAGGCGATGAGGGCCATGCGCTGCGCCGCTGCAACCTCGTTTTCGCCCTGGAGAAAACCCGCGTGCCGACGCAGAACTGGCGACAGGACGGCCCGCAGCCCGGATGGCAGTATTTTCTCCGCTGTCTCGATGACCGCCATGGTGAACACGCAATACCTGAAAAGAAAAAACAGCCTTGAAAACCATGCCAGACGGGCAGTTAACATGAGGTTTCGACAGAATTCGAAACGGCTGCCCGCGATGCTCTAAACTGAGACGGACCGGGACGGCGAGGGCAGGGGAGCAGCCATGGCGATTGTTGACGAGGAACGGCGAAAGATGCTGTCCGCGCACTCTATCGGGCCGCGCATGATCGGCTATCTGGAGATAATCGGCATCGAGCGGCTTGCCGACCTGAAAGGTCAGAATGCCGGCGAGATCGGCTTCCGGATCAATGCCGCGCTCGGGCGCGACCACATTACTTGCCAGGGGCTGAGGGCACTGAAGAGCCTCATCGACCACGCCGAACAGCAGACATGAAAATGCCGCCCGAGGGCGGCATCAACGCTTGTCAGCGACACTGCGTCAGGCCTGCTCGAAGGCGCCGTGGCAGTGCTTGTACTTCTTGCCAGAGCCGCAAGGGCAGAATTCGTTGCGGCCGATCTTGCCCCAGGTGGTCGGGTTCTTCGGGTCACGATTTTCCGGGTCAACGACTGGCCCGTCGTCGGCGGTGATCGCGCTTGCGGCAAACTCGTCCTCGCCCGTCGTCGGATCGAGATGGTGTGCCTGCATTTGCGGCAGGGGCGGGGGCTCGGGAGCGGCTTCGCGCACGAGCTCGACCCGCATCAGCTGCGTGGTCACGGCTTCGCGCAGATTGGCAAGAAGCGCCTGGAAGAGCTCGAAGGCTTCCGACTTGTACTCCTGCAGCGGGTCGCGCTGGGCGTAACCGCGGAAACCGATCACCGAACGAAGATGGTCGAGATTGACGATATGCTCGCGCCACAGGTGGTCGAGAGTCTGGAGAATGACCGAGCGCTCCACATAGGTCATGATCTCGGGGCCGAACCGCTCGGCGCGATCCGCGGTGGCTTTTTCGACTGCCCCGGTGACGCGCTCGCGAATGTCGTCCTCGGCGATGCCCTCTTCCTTGGCCCATTCGTCGATCGGCAGGTCGAGATTGAGGATCCGGGCCACCTGCTCCTTCAACCCCTTCGCGTCCCATTGCTCCGCATAGGCCCGTTCCGGAATGTGGGTTGCGACGAGGTTTTCGATCACCTCGTTGCGCATGTCCGCAGCCGTTTCCGAGATGTTGGTCGATTCCATCAGTTCCAGGCGCTGCTCGAAGATCACCTTGCGCTGGTCGTTCAGCACGTCGTCATACTTCAGCAGGTTCTTGCGGATGTCGAAGTTGCGTGCCTCGACCTTCTTCTGGGCGCGTTCGAGCGCCTTGTTGATCCATGGATGGACGATTGCCTCGCCTTCCTTCAGCCCCAGCTTCGTCAGCATGCTGTCCATGCGGTCGGAACCGAATATGCGCATCAGGTCGTCCTGAAGCGACAGGTAGAATTTCGAGCGACCCGGGTCCCCCTGGCGGCCCGAACGGCCGCGGAGCTGGTTGTCAATGCGTCGGCTTTCATGGCGCTCCGAAGCGATGACGTAAAGACCGCCGGCGGCAAGCGCCTTGCCCTTGGCGACCTTGATTTCCTCAAGGATCGCCTTTTCCCGCGCATCACGCTCGGGGCCGGGCTCCAGGTCGCCGAGTTCGCGTTCGATGCGCATCTCGGGATTGCCGCCAAGCTGAATATCGGTACCGCGACCGGCCATGTTGGTGGCGATCGTGACAGCGCCGGGGACCCCCGCCTGCGAGACGATATAGGCTTCCTGTTCGTGGTAGCGGGCGTTGAGCACCTGGAAATTCTGGAACCCGGTCCGCTTCAGCCGGTCGGCCAACAGTTCCGATTTCTCGATCGAGGTGGTGCCGACGAGCACCGGCTGGCCGCGTTCGTGCGCCGCCTTGATCTCTTCGATGATCGCCTCGTACTTTTCCTCGGCTGTCCGGTAGACCTCGTCGTCCTCGTCGAGACGCTGGATCGGCAGGTTCGTCGGCACTTCCACGACTTCGAGGCCGTAGATGTTGCCGAACTCCTCCGCTTCGGTCGACGCCGTGCCGGTCATGCCGGCGAGCTTGTCGTACATGCGGAAGTAGTTCTGGAAGGTGACCTGCGCGAGCGTCTGGTTCTCCGGCTGGATCGTCACCTTTTCCTTGGCTTCGAGCGCCTGGTGCTGACCTTCCGAGTAACGCCGTCCCGGCATCATGCGGCCGGTGAACTCGTCGATGATGACGATTTCGTCGTTGCGGACGATGTAGTCCTTGTCGCGCTGGAAGAGCTTGTGTGCCTTGAGCGCATTGTTGATGTGGTGGACGATTGCGACGTTCTCGACGTCATAGAGCGACTGGCCCTTGAGCAGGCCGGCTTCCTTGAGAAGGTTCTCGAGTTTCTCGGTGCCTTCTTCCGAGAAGTTTGCCGAGCGCTGCTTCTCATCGATTTCGTAGTCGCCTTCGGCCAGCATCGGAATGAACGCATCGATCGTGTTGTAGAGATCGGAACGGTCGTCCAACGGTCCGGAGATGATCAGCGGCGTGCGCGCCTCGTCGACGAGGATCGAGTCCACTTCGTCGACGATCGCGAAACTGTGGCCGCGCTGAACCATCTGGCCGCGGTCGTATTTCATGTTGTCGCGCAGATAGTCGAAGCCGAGTTCGTTGTTGGTGGCGTAGGTGATGTCGCGGTTGTAGGCCTCGCGACGTTCCTCGTCGGAGAGGCCGTGGACGATGACGCCCGTGGTCAATCCAAGGAAGCCGTAGAGGCGGCCCATCGTCACCGAGTCGCGCTTGGCGAGATAATCGTTCACGGTGACGACATGCACGCCCTTGCCGGCAAGGGCGTTGAGGTAGACCGGGAGGGTTGCTACCAGAGTCTTGCCTTCGCCGGTCTTCATCTCGGCGATCGATTTCTCGTGCAGGATCATGCCGCCGATGAGCTGGACGTCGAACGGCCGCAAGCCCAGCACGCGGCGCGCCCCTTCGCGCACCACCGCAAAGGCGGGGACCAACAGGTCGTCGAGCGTCTTGCCATTCGCGAGCTGTTCGCGGAATTCTACCGTCTTCGCCGCAAGGGCCTCATCCGACAGTGCTGCCATGCTTTCTTCGAGTGCGTTGATTGCATCGACACGGGAGCGATAGGAACGGACGCGGCGATCATTGGCCGAACCAAATATTTTGCGGGCTAGTCCGCCAAGACTGACCATACCAATGGTCCTTTCTCAATTTGTCCCGGACATTTCAACCCACCGAGAACTCAGAAAATTCGGCGCGCAGGCGTGAAACGCCCGGAAACTTTTCTGGACGCGAGATTGCGTGACAGATAAGAGGGGGGTCGAATGATGTCAACGGGACAGGCTGGCACGGAACGGCCACATTTTGGTGTTGAGGACGTTTTTTGAACGGGAGCCTTCGTGTTGACCCTGCTTCCCATCGAAAGGTAATTAGATGTTGAACTACAACAAACTCGCTGTTGTCACGTTGGCGGCGTTCATTGGCTTCCAGGCCCCGGTATTCGCAGAAGAAAAGACGGACGCGGTAGTCGCCAAGGTCGGCGACGTCGAGATCCATCAGTCCGACCTGGACCTCGCAATCAGCAATCTCGACCCTCAACTCGCCCAGCTTTCCGACGAGCAGAAGCGCGTCGCCGCGCTCTCGGGTGCGATCGACATGAAGCTGCTCGCAAAGTCGGCAACGGATGAAAAGCTCGATCAGACGCCCGAGTACAAGGCCCGCATGGAGCAAATCGGCGAGCGCGAGCTTCACAATGCCTACTTCAAGAAGCACGTCGTCGACGTCGTGACTCCGGAAGAGGTGAAGGCCCGCTACGAAAAGGAGATCGCTGACCTGCCGAAGCAGGAAGAGGTGCGTGCACGTCATATCCTGGTCAAGACCGAGGACGAGGCCAAGGCGGTTATCGCCGACCTCGACGCCGGCAAGGATTTCGCGACGCTCGCCAAGGAAAAGTCGTCGGACCCGAGCAAATCGGAAGGCGGTGACCTGGGCTACTTCGGCAAGGGCCGGATGGTTCCGGAATTCGAGGCCGCTGCCTTTGCTCTGGAGAAGGGCACCTACACCAAGGCACCGGTCAAGAGCCAGTTCGGCTACCATGTCATTTTCGTCGAAGACAAGCGCATCGCTCCTCCGCCGGCCTTCGAGCAGGTCGAGCCGCAGGTGCGCCAGCTCGTCATGCGCGACATGTATCTCGAACTGCTGGATGCCGCCAAGCAGGAAACCAAGGTCGAGATCGTCGATGAGGCGATGAAAAAGGCCTATGACGAGGCCAACAAGTAACGTCGTGTTTCATCGGGACCCGCCGTTTTGGCGGGTCTTCCGTTTCTTCCAGGTAGAGTCATGTCCGGTTTCGTTTCTCCACTCGCTCCCCAAACGTTCGCGACCATGCCAGCCCTTCGCGGCGTGCGCATGGCCACCGCCGCTGCCGGCATCAAGTACAAGAACCGCACGGATGTGCTGCTAATGGTCTTCGATCGTCCGGCATCGGTGGCGGGCGTTTTCACCCGGTCGAAATGCCCTTCGGCACCGGTCGATTTTTGCCGTGCCAATCTGCCGCATGGCGTGGCGCGCGCTTTGGTCGTGAATTCCGGCAATGCCAATGCCTTTACCGGCAAAAAGGGCAAGGCCGCGACGGAACTCACCGCGAAGTCCGCTGCCGCGGCCGTCGGGTGCAGCGAGCGGGAGATCTACCTCGCCTCGACCGGCGTGATCGGCGAGCCCCTGGATGCCACGAAATTCGCCGGCGTACTGAACGATATGAATTCCGCGGCAACGGGCGATTTCTGGTTCGAAGCGGCCAAGGCGATCATGACGACCGATACCTATCCGAAGGTCGCCACGCGTAGCGCCGAGATCGGCGGCGTTAAGGTCACGATCAACGGCATCGCCAAGGGTGCCGGCATGATCGCGCCGGATATGGCGACCATGCTGTCCTTCGTGGCGACAGACGCGGATATTGCGCCGTCGGCGCTGCAGGCATTGCTGTCCGAGGGCGTCGAACCGACCTTTAATTCCGTGACGGTCGACAGCGATACGTCGACCTCCGACACCTTGATGCTGTTTGCCACCGGCGCCGCCTCAGCCGATGGGCAGGATCGGGTGGAAAGCGCCTCCGACCCCCGCCTGGAGGCGTTCCGCAACGCTCTCAACGATCTGCTCAAGGATCTCGCGCTTCAGGTCGTGCGCGATGGCGAGGGCGCCCGCAAGATGGTCGAGGTGACTGTCGTCGGCGCGGAAAGCGATGACGCTGCCAAACGCATTGCCCTGTCGATCGCCAATTCGCCTCTGGTCAAGACGGCGGTCGCCGGCGAGGACGCCAATTGGGGTCGTATCGTAATGGCCGTCGGCAAATCCGGCGAAATGGCCGATCGTGACCGTCTCGCAATCTGGTTCGGCGACGTGCGCGTCGCCGTCGAGGGCGAGCGCGATCCCGGCTACTCGGAAGAGGCTGCCACGGCGGTGATGCAGAGGCAGGACATTCCAGTAAAGGTCGATATCGGGATCGGAACCGGCAAGGCCACGGTCTGGACTTGCGACCTCACCAAGGAGTATGTCGCCATCAACGGCGACTATCGGAGCTGACCGACCTTGATGCAAAACAGAATACACAACCCGAACCTGCCTGCGGTCCGGCGGCTTGAAGCTGTCGGATTTCGAGCATGGCCGGCTGCTTCGGTGCAGTACGACGGCAGCTGGCAGGTGCGGCTGACTGCGGGACACCCGTCGAAACGGCTGAACTGCGTCGTGCCGCTTGATCCGTCGGACTACCGCGACATCGATATCCGCACCGAAAAGGCGGCCAGGCGCTTCGAGGCCTATGGCCGGGCGCTGCTGTTTCGTGAGACACCGCTGGCGCCGCCGCAACTCATCGATTTCCTGCGGCGTCACGGATGGGAACGTTTCGAGGAAGTCATCGTCATGACGGCGGATCTTTCAACGATCGAGATGCCGGATACGATGCACCACCTTCCAAGCCACGACGTCGGCCGCTTCGTCGATGCCAGCCTGAAGGTCGACGCCGCCGATCCGGCGCTGAAGCCGGCGTTGGCCGAGATCGTAAGCTCGATCAAACCGCCGTCAGGCCTCTTCAGCATAGAAGAACCGCAAACCGGTCCGGTTGCGGCTGCGCTTTGCGTTCAGGACAATGATCTGGCAGGCATCATGTCGCTTGCCGTCGCCGCGGATCGGCAGCGCCAGGGGCTTGGCGTGGAGATCCTGTCGTCGGCGCTACGCTGGGCGCGCACCCGGGGCGCCCGCACGGCATGGCTGCAGGTCACGGCGGCAAACGAGCCGGCGCTCGCACTCTATGCTCGGCTCGGATTCGGCGAGGTCTATCGCTATGCCTACTGGCGGAGAAACAAGCCGGAATGACCGACGCTCCAAAGAAGATGCTGCTGGTGGCGGCCTGTGCCCTGATCGACACGGACGGCCGCATCCTCCTGGCCCAGCGCCCGGAAGGCAAGAATCTCGCGGGGCTATGGGAGTTTCCCGGCGGAAAGGTCGAGGAGGGGGAGACCCCGGAGGAAACGGTCGTCCGCGAACTGTATGAAGAACTCGGGATCACCACCCGCATTCCCTGCCTGGCGCCGTTGACTTTTGCGAGCCACACCTACGAGACTTTTCACCTGCTGATGCCCTTGTTCGTCTGCCGCCGTTTTGACGGCATAGCCCAAGGCCGCGAAGGTCAGGCGATCAAATGGGTGCGTCCGCAGGCCTTGCGGGACTATCCCATGCCTCCCGCCGACGAGCCGTTGATCCCGTTTCTCCAGGATTTGCTATAGTCCTTCGGATTTTCTGTCCGACTTTAACAGATCGTTTAGCTCCCTCTGCCATTGATCGCAGACAATCAAGCATGAAGTGTGTGTGAAGAGGCTTGACATGGTCGACGAGGAATTCTGGAAGGCGGTTCAGCAGAAGGAGCGAGCCTCGAGCAAATCCCGTAGAACGGGGCTGCTCAACATCGTGTTGCTGTTCGGAACGGCCGCGGTGGCGCTTTCGCTTATCCTGACGCCGATGCTTTCCGGCGATACCGGTACACGTCGCCTTGCAAGTGCGCCGGAAGACGTCGACATGATCAGTACGGGTTCGATCCGTACGCAGGAAAGCGGCAAGCGTTACACCATTCGCCGCAGTATTCTGCAGGAAACGCCGGGATCCGTCTGCATTGTCGACGGTTACGGCGCTGACCGGTGCTGAAATCCGAGCGGGCACAAGATTCGGCCGGAGTTCTTACACCGCAGGCATGAGAAAGGGGGCGGCCGTAGGCGATCCGATGCCCGGATCATCGCGCTGCAAGCTTAGTCAGGGGGCTCACATGACGGTGCGAATGATGATGGCTTACTTGAAGGATGCCCGCGGCGCCACAGCTGTCGAATACGGCCTTATTGCCGCATTGATATCGGTAGCACTGATCGGCAGTTTCACGCAGTTCGACAATGCCTTTTACAATCAGTATACGCTGATCGCAAATACGATGGACGTCGATCCCTGATCCGGCGGTCATTTTTCCAGCTTGATCTCGTCGACTTTCAACGCATCAGCCAGGCGTGCCTTTGCCGAACCTGGCTTTAGTGGCTTTTGCTGGCTCTCGTGGGGCGCCCAACCCGAGGCGTATATGATCGAAAAGGTTGCGCGGATGCGCCCGTCCGGATCCGAGTAGCGTTCGGCATAAATCTCGGCGGCGCGCAGGAAGAACGACCGGCTGAGCGGTTTGCGGCTGCGGTCCTTCAGAGGATTGGTCATGCCCATGGCGCGCAGGTCGCGCATCAGCGGAAACAGCGAATCATAACGAACGATGTAGCTTTCGGCATCGACGACCGGCAGGGCGAAGCCGGCGCGCTGCAGCAGGCCACCGACATCGCGCACGTCGGCAAAGGGGACGACCCTGGGGCTTGCGCCTCCGGTAAGCTCGACCTCGGTCGCCAGCAGTACGTCCCTCAGTTCCTGCAGGGTACCGGCGCCGGGGATCGCCGCCAGGAAAAGGCCGTCCGGTTTCAGGGCACGGCGGATCTGGATGAAAACCCCCGGCGTATCGTTGCTGAGATGCAAGGCCAGCGGGGATATGACCAAGTTGACCGATGCGGGCTCGAGCGGCAGTTCCTCGAGAGGGGCTTCCATCACCGAACCTGCGCCGGCAAGGTAACCGCCGGGCAGTTCGACACGCATGATGCTGCCGACCTTTCCGGTCGCAAGCGCCAACTGCGAGGTGCTGCCGATCGCTCCGTGCAATTCGACTGCCACGTCGAAATTGCGCTCGACCACGGTGAGGCGCTCCGCCAACTCCTGTGCGGCCAGATCAGCCAGAAACGTGGCATGCCGATCGTCGGCAGCAACCGCACGGCGTCGGCGGGCAGCGATCAGGTCCTGGTCGAACGGCGTTTCCATGGGCATACTCCGGGCCTACTTAATTTGCTTCGCAAAGGCTCTATGAAACCGCTATTGTCAACTCCATGCCGCAACTCGAAACGCAAAACGGAAAGTCGCGATTGGCCTTGCTGAACATAATAGGTGGTGTCGCCAACGTCATCTATCCACCGGTGTGTTCAGGCTGCGGCGTCATCACCGGCGGCCATCGCGGCATGTGCGCCGCCTGCTGGTCGTCCATCCGCTTCATCGAGCGACCCTATTGCGAAGTCCTCGGCCTGCCGTTCTCTCATGATCTGGGGCAAAATATCCTCTGCGCCGAAGCGATCGCCAATCCTCCCCCCTTCGACCGGCTTCGTTCCGTTGCGATCCACGATGGCGTCGTGCGCAATCTCGTCCATGCGCTGAAGTACCGCGACCGCACCGACCTTGCGATCATGATGGCCGAATGGATACTGCGGGCAAGTGACGGCACCGTTGCCGCGAGCGATGCGATCATACCTGTTCCTCTGCACCGCTGGCGGCTGGTGTGGCGGAAGTTTAACCAGGCGGCCGAACTCGCCCGACAGCTCGCGAGGATTTCGGGCAAGCCGCTGCTCGCATCGACCCTCGTCCGGAGGAAGCGGACCTTGCAGCAGGTCGGACTCGGGGCCAAGGCACGGCAAGACAATGTCCGGGGTGCGTTTGTCGTTCGCGACGCGCATATTGGAAGTGTTCTCGGCAAGCGCATCGTGCTGGTCGATGACGTCTATACCACCGGCGCGACAGTATCGTCCGCGGCCCGCGCCCTCAAGAAGGCGGGCGCCGTGGATGTCACCGTTTTGACCTTTGCAAGGGCCGTCTCCGCGCCTATATGACAAGAAATACAACGGTTACCCGGGCTTGAAGGCGTAGCTGTTTGAAGACCGGAGACAGGCATGACATCGGTGGTCATCTATACGCGTGAATATTGCGGCTTCTGTTCCAGGGCGAAGGCGTTGCTGGCGTCGAAGGGCATCATTTTCGTCGAACATGATGCGACCTATTCGTCCGAGCTTCGCCAGGAGATGATCAGCAAGGCTAACGGGCGAACCACATTCCCGCAGATCTTCATCAATGGCACGCATGTCGGTGGCTGCGATGACCTCCACGCACTCGAGCGCGACGGCAGACTCGATGCCATGCTGGAACACTGAGGAACGATGCTGATGACTTTTAGGGCCGCCGCAATCCAGATGTGCTCGGGCGTCAGTCCCGAAAAGAATGCCGCCGACATGGCGAGGCTCGTGCGCGATGCCGTGGCGCGCGGGGCGGACTACGTCCAGACCCCGGAAATGACCGGCGCCGTCCAGCGCGATCGGGCGGGATTGCAGGCGGTCCTCAGGGACGAGGCCAGCGACCTGATCGTCAAGACCGCTTCGGGTCTGGCGAGAGAACTTGGTATCTACCTGCATGTCGGCTCGACTGCGATCGCGGTCGAGGACGACAGGATCGCCAATCGCGGCTTCCTCTTTGCGCCCGATGGCAGCAAGGTATGCCACTACGACAAGATCCACATGTTCGACGTAGATCTCGACAATGACGAGAGCTGGCGCGAAAGCGCCGTCTATCGTCCGGGCAGCGAGGCGCGCATGGCGACGTTGCCCTTCGCCGAACTCGGCTTTGCAATCTGCTACGATGTTCGATTTCCCGCTCTTTTTCGTGCACAGGCAAGCGCCGGCGCCCAGGTCATGACCGTGCCTGCGGCGTTCACCCGCCAGACGGGCGAGGCGCATTGGGAGATCCTGCTCAGGGCGCGGGCGATCGAGAACGGCGTATTCGTGATCGCAGCCGCGCAGGCCGGCGTCCATGAAGACGGCCGCGAGACCTTCGGCCATACGATGATCATCGATCCATGGGGCAAGGTGCTTGCAGGCGCGGGCGGAACCGGCGAGGCGGTGGTCGTGGCGGATATCGACGTCAGGGCGGTCAAGGCGGCGCACGACCGTATCCCCAATCTCAGGAGCGGCCGCGATTTTTCGATCGAGAAGGTCGCCGCTTCGGCAGGAGGCGTACCTGCTTGATCCGTTACCAACTCACCTGTGAAAGTGCCCACGAGTTCGAAGGATGGTTTTCGTCGAGTGCCGATTTCGACCGGCAGGTGGAAAGCGGTTTCCTGACCTGCCCGACCTGCGGTTCGGCGGCAATCTCCAAGCTCTTGATGGCTCCTTCGGTGTCCACGGCTCGCAAGAAGGAGGCGAGACAGACGCTGGCGATGGATGTGGCCCAGAAGGAAGCAATCCGCAAGATCCGTGAAGTTGTCGCAACCATCAAGGCAAATGCGGAGGATGTCGGCGAGCGATTTCCCGAGGAAGCCCGTAAGATCCACTACGGCGAGACGGATGCGCGCGGCATCATCGGCCAGGCAACGGCGAGCGAGGCGCAGGCCCTGATCGAGGAGGGCATCGAGCTAGCCGCCCTCCCGGTCCTGCCTGACGATGTGAACTGAAGCGGGAGGCATCTTGGGTAGCCGTGTAGCGATTTACAATTTCGGAATTCACGTTGCTGCGTATGACGCGCCTGAGATTGAAGGGTTCCGCCTCCGAGAGCCATTAAATTTTGAGGCTGCAAGATGCGCAGCCGGCTTTGTTGCTCGATCGGGCTATGATGGCGAGCCGGGACCGCCAAGCTGGGGCAAGCAGGTATTTCCAAGGTTTTTGTCGGGGAGCGGGCATGAGACCGGTCCTTCGTCCCTCTCTCTGTGGGAAGACATTGAATCGCTGATGGCATTCTCCTACGGCGGTGTCCATGCAGAGGCACTCAGGGGTGCCCGCAACTGGAACCTGCCGCAGCGTTGGCCACCTTTCGTCCTTTGGTGGGTTGACCCCGGGCATAGGCCGGAATGGAAAGAAGCGGTGAAGCGTTTCGAGTACCTGCATGACAACGGACCGAGTCCTTACGCCTTCAATTTCAAGCAACCTTTTGCTGCGAACGGCGATGTCGCTGTGATTGATCGCGCGCTGGTGAAACAAAAGGCGCAAATAAATGAAGCCGCGCAGCGTGAGCTGTTGACGCGTCTCAAGTCGCTGGGTGTCTAACTCAAGCAGTCAGGTAGAGCGCTTCGCCACGAGCATGTAGTTCACGTCCATGTCCCTGGACAGGTTCCACTGGTTCTGCAACGGATTGAAGAACACGCCGGTGCGGTCGCTGACCTCCATTCCGCTGGCGTTGATCGGAGCTTCGAGTTCTTCAGGCCGCACCAGCTTTTCGAACTGGTGGGTGCCGCGCGGCAGCCAGCGCAAGACATACTCGGCGCCGACGATGGCAAGTGCCATGGCCTTCATCGTGCGGTTGATCGTGGCGACGAACATCAGCCCGCCCGGGCGCACCATCGAGGCACAGGTCGTCATGAACAGGTTGACGTCGGCGACGTGCTCGACCACTTCCATGTTGAGCACCACGTCGAAGCTTTCGCCGGCTTCGGCGAGTTGTTCGGCGGTGACCGCGCGATAGTCGACGCTGACGCCGCTCTGGCGCGCATGGGTGGACGCTATGCCGATGTTCTTTTCCGACGGATCGGCGCCGACAACTGTCGCGCCCATGCGCGCCACCGGCTCGGAAAGCAGGCCTCCGCCGCATCCGATGTCGAGTACGCGCAAGCCCTCGAGCGGGCGCGGCGAACGCGGATCGCGGCCGTAGTGCTCGCAGATCCGGTCGCGAAGATAAGCCAGCCGCACGGGATTAAACTTGTGGAGCGGGCGAAACTTGCCAGTCGGGTTCCACCACTCGGCAGCCATGGCGGAAAAGCGGTCGACTTCGCTCTGGTCGATTGTCGTGCGCACCGGTTCGCTCATGTTTTTGCTCCTTGTTTCGCCGGATTGGAAGTCGGACGATTGCGCCCGGAAGTCAAGGGGGCGCTGTTGGCTGGTGGCGCGCCATTGTCGGCTTGACAGGTGGACCACACAACCATTCCCATGGCATAGGCCAAGAGAACGGTGCGTATCGCGTTCGTCAATTGCGGAAGGAACCGATGAGTTCAGGAATCCACCACATCACCCTGATCACCCGGAAGGTGCAGGCCAATGTCGACTTCTACGCTGGCTTTCTCGGACTGCGCCTCGTCAAGCGTACCGCCGGTTTCGAGGATGCGATGCAACTCCACCTGTTCTACGGGGATGCGAAAGCCTCACCCGGTTCGCTCGTGACCTTCCTCGTTTGGGAGGATGGGGCGCCCGGGCGGCTGGGTCACGGGCAGGTCGGCGAGATCTCGTTCGCCATCGACCCTGCCAGCATCGGCTACTGGCTGACACGAGCCTTGTCCAAAGGCATCCGCATGGAAGGCCCCGTCGATGAATTCGGCGAACCGACATTGCGTCTCAAGGATCCGGACGGGGTTATCGTCAAGCTCTGCGGCGTGAATGGCATGCGCCCTGCCGCATTCTGGGCCGGAGGTGGCATTCCGGAGGAGCACGCCATAGGCAGAATTCGTGGCGCCACGCTGTTCACCGAGGTGCCTGAGATCACCGAGGGTTTTGTCGCGGATCATTTCGGGTACCGGACAATCGGAACCGCAGGAACGATCCGAAGGATGGGCTCCGATTCTGGCGACGTCGTCGATATCAGGGATGCGAGCGGTTTCTGGTCGAGCGCGCCCGGCACGGGAACGGCCGACCATATCGCGTTCAGGGCGCGCGATCGTGATGAACTGCAGAAGGTGCACGCCGGTCTCAATGCGCTTAATTCGTCCGTCACCAGCGCCCACGACCGCAGGTATTTCTACTCGCTCTATGTGCGGGAGCCCGGTGGGGTCCTGA
Organism: Ferirhizobium litorale; assembly: GCA_030028905.1. Lineage (GTDB taxonomy): Bacteria > Pseudomonadota > Alphaproteobacteria > Rhizobiales > Rhizobiaceae > Ferirhizobium > Ferirhizobium litorale. The sequence goes on from JALDYZ010000016.1 coordinate 80,030, forward strand.
TCGAGCTTGCGACGGACGCCCCCGGCATGTCGGTTGACGAGCCCGAGGCATCGCTCGGCACGGAGCTTTTCGTGCCGGACAACGCCCAACTTCCGGTGGATGACGTAAAAGTCGTGCTGCCGCAGTTCGCCATGCCCGGAGAGGAGCGGGTGATCTATCGCGACCTGCCGTTCGTCCACCGGTTTTTCATGCCGGAGAACCCGGATGACCACACGCTCGTCCTGCTGCATGGCTCGGGGGGCAGCGAGGCGAGCCTGATGCCGCTTGGACATCATGTGATGCCGAAATCCCGACTGCTCGGCATCCGAGGACGAAGCACCGAGGAAGGGATCGCCCGCTGGTTTCGCCGCTACGAAAACATGACTTTCGACCAGCAGGATATCCGCAGCGAAGCGGATGCCTTCGCCGCCTTCATCGAAGGCGCTATCACCGCCTATCATCTGGATGCCGAGCGCATGACGATGATCGGGCAATCGAACGGTGCGAATTTCCTGGCCGCGTTTCTGCTCCTCCACCCGCAGGCGGTGCGTCGCGCCGTGCTGCTGCGGCCGATGCAGGTACTCGAAGACCCGCCGCGTGCGGATCTGTCCGGGATCGGCGTTCTCGTGGTCGCCGGCCGCGACGACCCCTTTTCCGCAGAGGCCCCGAAGCTTGCCTCGTTGCTGTCGGCCATGGGTGCCATCGTCGAATTGCGCGAGATTGCTGCCGGGCACGAGGCTGCAGCCGCCGATGAGGTGATTGCCAGGGAGTGGCTGGCGGCGCAGGGTGTTTGACCGGATTTTGTCCCGATCGGGCACAGGAAAGCAAAGTACCGGGCCTGGCGACGGTGCTCATCGTGGAAATGTCGCGATAGAAGGTTGACATGGTTTGCCCCAGGACCATGGAAATGCCCCCAGCCCGCCCTATTTTTAGCCCCAGCCTTGAGCCAAGAGCGGTATCGGAGAAAGCCAGTGCGTAAGTTCGTATCGTTTGCGTTTTTTGTTCTCGGGTTGCTTGCGTTTCCGATGCTTTCCAATGCCGCGCAGGGGTATGCGACCGCCAACGTCAATCTGAGGGCCGGACCGAGCACCGACTATCCCGCCGTCACGGTCATTCCCTATGGCGCACCGGTGACGATCTTTGGTTGCCTTCCCGACGCACCGTGGTGCGATACCTCCTACGCCGGTATTCGCGGCTGGGTTTCGGGAAACTACCTGCAGACCGTCTACCAACAACGCCGCGTCTATGTCGGCCCGGAATACTACGCGCCGCTCGGCATTCCCGTCATCGGGTTCACCTTCGACACCTATTGGGATCGCTACTACCGCAACCGGCCGTTCTATCGGGAACGCAACCGGTGGCATGACTATCACGTGAACCGGCCCAACCGGCCGCCGGGTTACCGCCCGCCGCCGAACCGCCCTCCGGAGGCCCGCCCGCCATCGCAACGCCCGCCCGGGGCAAGGCCGCCGGGACAACGGCCTCCCCAGGCCCGCCCGTCGGGTCAAAGACCGCCGCAGGCGCGTCCTGACCGCGATCGTCGACCTAGTGCCTCGAACAATCCCGACAGGCGACCGCAGGGCAACCGCCAGCCGCCGCCGCGTGAAACCCGCAGGTGCGCTCCGGGGCAGGATGGATGCCGTCGCTGAGCGAAACGTGCCGGACGGAGGAACGGACTGAACCGCCGTTTTCGCGCATGCCGGTGTGGCTCTGCCACTTTGGCACCTCTTATCCCCATTCCCGAAGGCCCCCAGTTCCATTGCGAAAGACCGCGGCGGTGTCGGCATTTCCGATGGGCACCGCATCCGTCACCCATTGCGCGCTTGCCCCGTTTTCGCTATGAGACCGCAACCTTACGTCCGGCTCGCCGGCGGCCTTGTTCAGTCAGGCGTCCAAACGCCTTTTTCAATTTGGAATGATCTATGGCACGCATCGTGATGAAATTCGGGGGCACTTCCGTCGCCAATCTTGAGCGCATCCACAATGTCGCCCGCCATGTGAAACGTGAAGTCGATGCCGGCAACGAGGTGGCGGTGGTGGTTTCGGCCATGTCGGGCAAGACCAACGAGCTTGTCGATTGGGTGCAGAATACGCCGAAGGTTGCCGGTTCCAATGTTTCGTTCTTCGATGCCCGGGAATACGACAGCGTCGTTGCGTCCGGCGAACAGGTGACCTCCGGCCTTCTGGCACTGGCGCTGCAGTCCATGGATATCAATGCACGCTCCTGGCAGGGCTGGCAGATCCCGATCCGAACCGACAATGCCCACGGTGCTGCCCGCATCCTTGAAATCGATGGCTCGGAGATCATTCGCCGCATGGGGGAGGGCCAGGTGGCGGTCGTCGCCGGCTTCCAGGGCCTCGGGCCCGACAACCGCATCGCGACCCTTGGACGTGGCGGCTCCGACACTTCGGCGGTTGCCATCGCCGCCGCGGTCAAGGCCGACCGTTGCGACATCTACACTGACGTCGACGGTGTCTATACCACCGACCCGAGGGTCGAACCGAAGGCGCGCCGCCTGAAGCGGATCGCGTTCGAAGAAATGCTGGAAATGGCGTCGCTCGGCGCCAAGGTCCTGCAGGTACGCTCTGTCGAACTGGCCATGGTCCACAAGGTTCGCACCTTCGTGCGGTCCAGTTTCGAAGACCCCGATGCGCCGGGCATGGGTGATCTGCTCAATCCGCCCGGAACGCTGATTTGTGACGAGGAAGAGATCGTGGAACAGGAAGTCGTAACCGGCATTGCCTATGCCAAGGATGAAGCCCAGATTTCGCTGCGCCGGCTTGCCGACAGGCCGGGCGTTTCGGCCGCGATCTTCGGCCCGCTCGCCGAAGCCCACATCAATGTCGACATGATCGTGCAGAACATCTCCGAAGACGGTTCGCGTACCGACATGACCTTCACGGTTCCTTCCGGCGATCTCGCGAAGTCGCTGAAGGTGCTGGAAGATAACAGGGGCAAGATCGGCTACGATGTCGTTCAGAGCGAATCAGGTCTGGTCAAGGTTTCGGTCATCGGCATCGGCATGCGCAGCCATGCCGGCGTGGCTGCGACCGCTTTTCGTGCACTTGCCGAAAAAGGCATCAATATCAAGGCGATCACCACTTCCGAAATCAAGATTTCGATCCTGATCGACAGCCCATATGCCGAACTTGCAGTTCGGACTTTGCATTCTTGCTACGGTCTCGATAAGAGTTGATCGTAGATCCGGCGGCGCTCGTCCCTGACAACGAATTGTGGTCGGGTCCGCGTCGGAGGGGCGTGTCAATATCGGGAGCATACACGCGATGAGAGACCTGTCTGCAGGTCCGCGCGTTCTCCTCAAGCGGCTTCGCGAACTGATGGCGGAGCCGCTCGAGCCGCAGGAGCGCTTGGACCAGATCGTGCGCCAGATTGCGCAGAACATGGTTGCCGAAGTGTGCTCCGTGTATGTGCTTCGCGCCGATGGAATTCTCGAACTCTATGCGACCGAAGGTCTCAACAAGGATGCCGTGCACCTTGCCCAGCTGAAGATGGGGCAGGGTCTCGTCGGCACGATCGCGGCGTCCGCCCAGCCCCTCAATCTTTCCGACGCCCAGGCCCATCCTGCCTTCCGCTACCTGCCGGAAACGGGCGAGGAAATCTACCATTCCTTCCTGGGCGCGCCGATCCTGAGGGCCGGACGCACGCTTGGCGTTCTCGTCGTCCAGAACAAGGCGAGCCGCAACTATCGCGAGGACGAGGTCGAGGCGCTCGAGACGACCGCCATGATCCTCGCCGAGATGATCGCGACCGGCGAGCTGAAGAAGATCACGCGCCCGGGCCTGGAGCTCGACCTGACGCGCGCGGTGACGATCGATGGCGATGGCTACAACGAGGGGATCGGGCTCGGTTACGTCGTGCTGCACGAGCCGCGCGTCGTTGTCACCAATCTTCTCAACGAGGACAGCGACAAGGAAATCAATCGCCTGGCCGATGCCCTGGGATCGCTGCGCATTTCCATCGACGACATGCTGTCGCGTCGCGAGATATCCATGGAGGGTGAGCATCGCGAAGTCCTCGAGACCTACCGCATGTTCGCCCACGACCAGGGTTGGGTGCGCAAGCTGGAAGAGGCGATCCGCAACGGCCTCACTGCAGAGGCGGCGGTCGAAAAGGTGCAGAGCGACACCAAGGCGCGCATGATCCGCCTGACGGATCCCTATCTGCGCGACCGGATGCATGATTTCGAGGACCTGGCCAATCGGCTGCTGCGGCAGTTGACCGGACACAGACCGCGAACCGTGGCCGAAGGCTTCCCTCAGGATGCGATCCTGTTCGTGCGCGCCATGGGCGCCGCCGAGCTCCTCGACTATCCGCGCGAGAACGTGCGCGGTCTTGTCATGGAAGAGGGCGCGGTGACGAGCCACGTGGTGATCGTTGCCCGCGCCATGGGAATTCCGGTCGTCGGCCAGGCGGCCGGTGCCGTCGCCCTTGCCGAAAACGGTGATGCCGTGATCATCGATGGTGACGATGGCAAGGTGCATCTGCGGCCCATGGCAGATCTACAGAAGGCGTACGAGGAGAAAGTGAAGCTCAGGGCCCGCCGGCAGGAGCAGTTCCGCGCACTTCGCGCAGTCGAGCCGGTTACCCGCGACGGCAAGCGCATCAACCTGATGATGAATGCCGGGCTTCTGGTCGACCTGCCGCAACTGAGCGAGTCGGGCGCCGACGGGATCGGCCTGTTCCGTACCGAACTGCAGTTCATGATCTCTTCCACAATGCCGAAGGCGCAGGAGCAGGAAGACTTCTATCGCAGCGTATTGCGGCAGGCAGCCGGGCGGCCCGTCACCTTCCGGACGCTCGATATCGGCGGCGACAAGGTCGTTTCGTATTTCCGGGCCCATGAAGAGGAAAACCCAGCCCTCGGCTGGCGTGCGATCCGCCTGTCGCTCGATCGACCGGGTCTGCTGCGTACCCAGTTGCGGGCGCTGCTTCGGGCTGCCGGCGGCACCGAATTGAAGCTGATGCTGCCGATGGTGACCGAGGTCGAAGAGATCCGCGCCGTGCGCGACCTGCTGCAGAAGGAAGTGCAGCATATCTCGAAGTTCGGCTATGAACTGCCGCGGAAACTGCAATTCGGCGCGATGCTCGAGGTTCCGGCCTTGCTTTGGCAATTGGACGAGCTGATGGAGGAGGTCGATTTCGTTTCCGTCGGTTCGAACGACCTTTTCCAGTTCTCGATGGCTGTCGACCGCGGCAACGCACGGGTCTCGGATCGCTTTGACGTCCTCGGACGACCGTTTCTCCGGATCCTCCGCGATATCACGCGCGCCGGAGAACGTAACCAGACCCCGGTGACCCTCTGCGGCGAAATGGCCAGCAAGCCGCTTTCCGCCATGGCGCTTCTCGGCCTCGGATTCCGTTCGATCTCCATGTCGCCGACGTCGATCGGCCCGGTCAAGGCAATGTTGCTTGGCCTCGATGTCGACCAGTTGTCGTTGCTGTTGAACGAGGCACTGGACGACTACCGATCCCACACATCCGTGCGCGAAATTCTTGCCGGCTTTGCCCAAGAGCACAATATTTCTGTCTGAAGATTCATACCCCGGAGCAAAGGTTGGCCAAGCTACCTATCGAGAAGATGCGCGAGTTGGAGCGCCGCTATGGCGAGATCGAGGCGCGCATGTCTGCGGGGCCGGCCGCCGACGTCTACGTAAAACTGGCCTCGGAGTATTCGGAACTTCAGCCGGTCGTCTCCAAGATCCGTGAGTACGAGAAGGCGCAGGCCGAGATCGCCGATCTCGAGGCGATCCTCTCCGACAAGACGATGGATCGCGACATGCGCGACCTCGCTGAGATGGAGCTTCCCGAGGTGGAGGCACGGCTGGAATCCCTGGAACAGGAAATCCAGATCCTGCTGCTGCCGAAGGACGCCGCGGACGAAAAGAGCGCCATCCTCGAAATTCGAGCCGGCACCGGCGGTTCCGAGGCGGCTCTTTTTGCCGGTGATCTCTTCCGGATGTATGAGCGCTTCGCTGCCGCCAACGGGTGGAAGGTCGAGGTGCTGTCGGCGAGCGAGGGCGATGCCGGCGGCTACAAGGAAATCATCGCGACGATCAGCGGCAAGGGCGTCTTTTCTCGCCTCAAGTTCGAGTCCGGCGTGCATCGGGTCCAGCGGGTGCCGGAAACGGAGGCGAGCGGCCGCATCCACACCTCTGCCGCGACGGTCGCCGTGCTGCCGGAAGCGGAGGAAATCGATATCGACATCCGCCCGGAAGACATCCGTATCGACACGATGCGCTCTTCCGGGGCTGGCGGGCAGCACGTCAACACCACCGATTCCGCGGTACGCGTCACCCACCTGCCCACCGGCATCATCGTCACCAGTTCGGAGAAGTCCCAACACCAGAACCGTGCCAAGGCCATGCAGGTCTTGCGCTCGCGGCTCTACGACATCGAGCGTCAGAAGGCTGAGAGCGAGCGCTCCGCCGACCGCAAGAGCCAGGTCGGTTCAGGCGATCGTTCCGAGCGCATCCGCACCTACAACTTTCCGCAGGGGCGGGTGACAGACCACCGCATCAACCTGACGCTTTACAAGCTCGACCGCATGATGGAAGGCGAAATCGACGAAGTCGTCGATGCGCTGCGTGCCGACTACCAGGCGGGGCAACTCGCTCAACTCGGTGAACAGGGTTAACGGAGATGCAGGAGACCGCCTCCGCTTACGTCCGCGAGGCACGACGCCGTTTCCAGGAGGCAGGAATCGCGGATGCCGCCTTCGATGCGCGGGTTCTCGTAGCCGGCATTCTCGAATTTTCCGGGGCCGACCTGGTGCTCAGGGGCGACGACCCCGTGCCGGGAGATGTCTCTGCGCGCATAAAGGCCGCAATAGAACGGCGGCTTGCACGCGAGCCCGTCCACCGTATCCTTGGCCGGCGCGACTTCTATGGTCTCGAGCTCGGACTATCATCCGGCACGCTGGAGCCACGGCCGGACACCGAGTTGCTGGTCGACAGGGTGCTGCCGCACCTCAAGGCTATCGTTTCTGAGAAGGGAAGTGCACGCGTTCTCGATCTCGGGACCGGGACCGGGGCTATCTGCCTGGCGCTGCTTCATGAATGTCCGCAGGCTACCGGGGTGGGGGCCGATATTTCCGCCGATGCGTTGTCGACTGCGCGTGCCAACGCGGAGAAGAATGGTCTGGGCGGACGGTTCGAGGGGGTGCAAAGTTCGTGGTTTGAAAAAATCGACGGACTCTATGATGTCATCGTCTCAAATCCGCCCTATATTGTGACTAGTGTCATTGAGACGCTTGAGCCGGAAGTAAGGGATTTCGATCCGCCGGCAGCGTTGGATGGCGGCACCGATGGCCTTGATGCCTATCGGGCAATTGCCGCAGGCGCGAAGCAGTATCTGCATTCGCAAGGTTTGGTCGGTCTAGAAATCGGCTATGACCAGAAGGATCCGGTAACGGCTATTTTCTTGTCACAGGGTTTCAATCTCCTTGAGGAGGCAAAGGATCTCGGCGGAAACGACCGTGTCCTATTGTTCTGTTGCAACAGTTCGAACTGAAATTTTGCACTCTCCCAAGATAATTTGCCGGTGCAAAGAAAAGGCTTGGATTTCCGAATGAAGCGGGATAGGTTGCGCTTACGCGCCGGGCAGCTGGGAAGAGCGGAGATTCGTTCGGGTCTGGGTCGGCCTCGGGGTTGGTTCTTTAGCGAGAGCTTAAGCGGTAGAACATCTCCCGGTGCGCGAATCAGTCAACTTGACTTTAACCAGCGGCGGCGGGCGCATTAGCGCTTCATGCTTGCGGCACGCGGGGCTGTGGTGCGGGTATCTCCCACCTGGCGGCGTTGCCACGTAATCAGCAAAACAAGAGAATTCAGGTGAGCGATCGATGAGATCAGGACAGCAAAACAAGCGCAGCCGGGGGCGTGGAAGCAATAACAACAACAATAACAACAACAACAACTATAACCGGAAGGGGTCGAATCCGTTGACGCGGACGTACGACAGTTCCGGTCCCGATGTGAAGATTCGCGGAACCGCTCAGTATATAGCTGAAAAATATGCTGGCCTTGCACGCGACGCCCAGAGCTCAGGCGACCGGGTCATGGCGGAAAACTATCTCCAGCATGCCGAGCATTACAATCGTATCGTCGCATCGGCCCAGTCGCAGATGCAGGAGCGGTTCCAGCGCGAAGAGCGCCAGGATGCCAACGACCGTGACGCGGACGAGGTGGACACTCTTGCGACTGCCGACGAGCCAGCTTCCGTCGTGGTCAGCGCTCCAGCCGCACCGGCACCGGCACCGGCGGTGATCGATGGTTCCGGACCGCAGCCGGTCATCGAGGGAACGCCGGTCGAGGTGAGCATGGAGGAAGAATCCGCCGCTGCTGCCCAACCCGCTCCTGGCCGTGAAAAGGCGCCGTCGCGCCGACGCAGCTCTTCAAGTCGCCCGCGCCGCGAACCGCGGTCCGGCACCGGTGCGGCCAAGGCGGAGGCCGGCGAACCCTCAGAAGCGCCGGGCGCGCCGACGTTGGAACCGGCTTCGGAATAGCGCGATTTCGATCTGCAATGGCATTTATCAAAAACTCCGGGCCTCGCCCCGGAGTTTTTTCGTGCAATGGCCTCTTTAAACAAAAAAAATCCTGCACCATATGATCCTCGAGGCGAGAGGTGCGGACCGGTTTCCGGCTTCGGAGCCAAGGGTTTGCCTTCACGGGAACCCTTTCCTGAACCGTCGTTTCGTGCCGACCGGGCGAGGCGACCTATGGAGGTGTTGAAATGAATATCGAAAAATATTCCGAACGTGTCCGCGGTTTCCTGCAGTCCGCGCAGACCTATGCGCTGGCGGAAGGCCATCAGCAATTTACTCCTGAGCACGTGCTCAAGGTGCTGCTCGACGACGACCAGGGGATGGCTGCATCCCTGATCGAACGCGCCGGAGGCAATCCGAAAGAAGCTCGGCTGGCCAATGACGCGGCGCTTGCAAAGCTTCCCAAAGTCAGCGGCGGCAGTGGGCAGGTCTACCTGTCGCAACCTCTTGCGCGCATCTTCTCGACCGCCGAGGAAGCTGCCAAGAAGGCCGGCGACAGCTTCGTGACCGTCGAGCGACTGCTCGTGGCGCTTGCCATTGAACCTACGGCTTCCACATCCGATACCCTGAAGAAGGCCGGCGTCACGCCGCAGGCGCTGAACCAAGTGATCAATGATGTCCGCAAGGGCCGGACCGCCGATAGTGCGAACGCCGAGCAGGGTTTCGATTCGCTGAAGAAATATGCCCGAGACCTGACAGCGGAGGCGCGCGAAGGCAAGCTCGATCCGGTGATCGGACGCGACGACGAAATACGCCGCACGATCCAGGTCCTGTCGCGGCGCACCAAGAATAACCCCGTGCTGATCGGCGAGCCCGGCGTCGGCAAGACCGCCATCGCCGAAGGCCTGGCGCTGCGCATCGTCAATGGCGATGTGCCGGAATCCCTAAAGGACAAGCGATTGATGGCGCTCGACATGGGCGCCCTGATCGCGGGTGCGAAGTATCGTGGCGAGTTCGAGGAGCGGCTGAAGGCCGTGCTCAACGAGGTGCAGTCGGAAAACGGCGAGATCATCCTGTTCATCGACGAGATGCACACCCTGGTCGGAGCCGGAAAGGCGGACGGCGCGATGGATGCCTCGAACCTGCTGAAGCCGGCGCTCGCTCGCGGCGAGTTGCACTGCATCGGCGCGACCACGCTCGATGAGTACCGCAAGCACGTCGAGAAGGATCCGGCGCTTGCCCGCCGCTTCCAGCCGGTGTTCGTCGACGAGCCGACGGTCGAGGACACGATTTCGATCTTGCGCGGGCTGAAGGAAAAATACGAGCAGCACCACAAGGTCCGGATTTCCGATTCGGCGCTGGTCGCCGCTGCAACGCTTTCCAACCGCTACATCACCGACCGGTTCCTGCCCGACAAGGCGATTGATCTGGTGGACGAAGCGGCGTCGCGGTTGCGCATGCAGGTCGATTCGAAACCCGAGGAACTCGACGAACTTGATCGCCGCATCATCCAGCTCAAGATCGAACGGGAAGCACTGAAGAAGGAGACCGACCCCGCGTCGATCGACCGGCTCGCCCGGCTCGAGATCGATCTTGCTTCGCTGGAAGAGGAAGCGGGTGCGCTGACGGCGCGCTGGCAGGCGGAAAAGCGTAAGCTCGGGCTTGCCGCAGACCTGAAAAAGGATCTCGATGATGCCCGCAACGAACTCGCCATTGCCCAGCGCAAGGGAGAGTTCCAGCGCGCCGGCGAACTCGCCTATGGCGTGATCCCGGATCTGGAAAGGCAACTGAAGGAGGCCGAAGAGCAGGATCAGTCCGGTCCGGCGTCGATGGTCCAGGAGGTCGTCACGCCCGACAACATCGCACATATCGTGTCGCGCTGGACAGGCATCCCGGTCGACAAGATGCTGGAAGGCGAACGCGAGAAGCTGCTCAGGATGGAGGACGAACTGGCGAAATCGGTCATCGGCCAGGGTGACGCGGTCCAGGCGGTTTCGCGGGCAGTGCGGCGTGCTCGTGCCGGGCTGCAGGATCCGAACCGGCCGATCGGCTCGTTCATTTTCCTCGGCCCGACCGGCGTTGGTAAGACGGAGCTTACCAAGGCGCTCGCCCGCTTCCTGTTTGACGACGAGACCGCGATGGTGCGCATGGACATGTCGGAGTACATGGAAAAGCATTCCGTGGCCCGGCTGATCGGTGCGCCTCCAGGTTATGTCGGCTACGAGGAAGGCGGTGCATTGACGGAAGCCGTCCGCCGCCGTCCCTATCAGGTCGTGCTGTTCGACGAGATCGAGAAGGCCCATCCGGACGTCTTCAACGTGCTGTTGCAGGTGCTCGACGACGGTCGTCTGACCGATGGTCAGGGCCGCACGGTCGATTTCAGGAACACGATGATCATCATGACCTCCAACCTCGGCGCCGAATATTTGACGGCGCTCGGTGAGGACGAGGACAGCGATGCGGTGCGCGACCAGGTCATGGATGTTGTAAAATCCGCGTTCCGGCCGGAGTTCCTCAACCGTGTCGACGAAATCATCCTGTTCCACCGCCTGCATCGCAGGGAAATGGGGGCTATCGTCGATATACAGCTGAAGCGACTCGTCGCACTGCTGGCGGAGCGCAAGATCTCGATCGAACTCGACGAGGAAGCCCGCAGCTGGCTTGCCGACAAGGGTTACGATCCGGTCTATGGTGCCCGTCCGTTGAAGCGGGTGATCCAGAAATACGTCCAGGATCCGCTCGCGGAAAAGATCCTCGGCGGCAGCATCCCGGACGGATCGCAGGTGAAGGTGACCGCCGGGTCCGATCGCCTGCTGTTTTCGGTGAAGGCGCCGGTCAGCAAGGCGGCGTAACCACGTTGGCGTTGGAAACAAGAATGGCGGCTCCCGGCCGCCATTTTTCATAGCGGCTGCAAGAAGTGCCTTGAACATCTCTACCGATGAGGGGTTGCAGGTGCTCTACTTGGTGGCGACCTGCCTGGCCTTGTCGTTGCCGAGCAGCGCATCGATGCGCTTGCGCTCGACCTCGAACTGGGCCAGGGCCTTGCCCTCGAGCGACTTTCCGCCGGGCAGGCGGATCTTCATCGCATCGACCTTGGTGCCGTTGACGATCAGTTCGTAGTGCAGGTGGGCGCCCGTGGATAGACCGGTCGACCCGACATAGCCGATCACCTGACCCTGGGTTACCCGAGCGCCTGGCCGCACACCCTTGGCGATGGCGCTCTGGTGGTTATAGGACGAGACGTATCCGTTGGCATGGCGGATCAGGGTCTGGTTGCCGTAGCCCGAAGCCCAACCCGCCCTTTCGACGACGCCATTGCCGGTGGCAATGATCGGGGTGCCGCGCGGTGCCGCCCAGTCGGTTCCCGTATGCATGCGCGAGAACCCGAGGACCGGATGCCGGCGCATGCCGAAGCCGGACGAAAAACGGCCGTTCGGGACGGGGTTGCGCAACAGGAACTGGCGGACGCTCTTGCCGTCTTCGTCGAAATAGTCGATCGCGCCGTCCGGATCCTGGAAGCGATAGAAGCGGGTGTCGGTGTCGCCGAAATGGGCGTTGACGAACAGCAACTCCGAGTCGGCCGTCGCCTTGCCGCTGTCATCGGCGACGGAGAAGAACGCCTCCAGCGTATCGCTCGGCTTCAGCTGTGCCTGGAAGTCGACGTTGCTGGCCAGCAGCTTGACGACCAGCGCCGTCATGTCGGTGGTCATGCCGTAGGAAAGTGCCGCGCGGTAGATGCCGTCGTAGATCCGCGGCAATTCGCGACCGGAGGGCACCGGCGCTGCGCCGCCGTCGAATGCCGACGCGACGGCATCGAGCATCGGGGGCTCGGCGCCGGGCACGAACCGGCCCTTGTCGTCGATGGCTACCGTCAGCAGATGGCTGCCGCGGCGATAGACGCTGGCGCGGACGATACGTGCCTCTTCGCCCTGCTGGATGATGCCCATCCGGAGCACATCGCCCTGCGACAAGTCGGGCGCCCGCAGTTGCGCAAACAGGGCGCCGGACATGTCTTCCGCCTGGGCCTTCGCATAACCGGCATTGACGAGCAGGGTCGTGATCGGCGCCGCGCGACGCACCGGGATGATGTCGTCGGCATATTCGGGCGTCTGCGAAGTGAGGGTCTCCGGCGCCGAAACCGTCATGTTCTCCTCGACGACGCGGGCCGCCAGGCCTTCGGCAATGTCGAGATCGCCGGAATCGGCTGCGAAGCGCTGCGGATCCACGTAGTAGAGCGCTGAAACCTGGATATTGCCATCGGTCAGCACGGAGCCGTTCGAGCGGACGTTTTCCTCGACCTCGTCGAGGGTCATCGACGGCGCATAGGGGAAGGGCAAGTCCTTCACCGGAAACGCGATGGTCTTGAGGCTTACCTCGGACTCGACATCCGAGCCATAGAGCGCGCCGGTCCGGTTGATCGCGGCCGCCGCCTTCTCGTCGGTCGAGAATATCGCCAGCGGATCGAAGGCCGGATATTCCTGGTCCTGGATGGAATGGCTTGCCGCGAGCGCCATGGTCACATGGGCGAAGGGCTTGCGCCGAACGACTTCCTTTTCGCCGTCGTGGACGACCGTCGAGACTTCCATGATCGACCGGTCGGTGGGCTTGGCGGCGATGTTCGCCGCGACCAACCGTCCGCCTCGCTTGACATCGTCATCTTCGTCCTGCGCGGCATTCGACGGCGCGACGCTGGCATAGGCTTCGGCGGGAATGGCGAGTTGCTGGCGCCCGTCGAGTGCGGCAAACAGCGCAACGCCCATGAGAATGCTGGAGGTGATCCCGGTGAGAAAGGTGCCCGAAAGCCAGCGCAGCGATATCTCGCGCCGGTCAGGAGCCTTGCGTCCATCTGCGAGGATGGGCGGCTCGTTGCCGAGCGATTGGATCATGGTCCTGTCAGTCGTCATGCCAACCGTATCCGGCTCCTCTAAACGCCCACCAGCCTCGCGCCGGCCGAGAAATGCATGGTTTCGCGCCCCAAGTCAAATTTGTAACGGGTTGTTTACGCATTGTGCACAGGCCGCGCCCGCGGGATTCGAATCGCGTGGCTGCCGTCTATTGAGTGATACGCACCGGATTGTGAATTTGTCAGGGCAAGTGAGCCGATATTATAGGCGCGCGCTGTCGCGCGGTACTGCCTGTCGCCGTTGTGTTCCGGTTGGCTTGGCCCAACGCAGTGTCAGTCTCGGTGGATCGGCCGCACACCGGTCGTCATGCATGCTCGTGGCCTCTTTCCCGGTGGTTTCAACCTGGATCATGTGATTAAAGTTGTGATGCAACGTGGGG
>JALDYZ010000017.1 GCA_030028905.1 Ferirhizobium litorale
ATCGTGCCGATGTTTACGTGCGGCTTCGTGCGCTCAAACTTACTTTTTGCCATTTGAATGCTTCCTGTGACTAAGATAGTGACCCCGGCGAACCGGTTTAGTGCCGCCGTTTAAGGCTTTCGCCGCAAATGCGCAAGACTTAAATGTTTGCGTTAATAAGGAGGCGAAGAAGATTGCTGGCAAAGCCCAAAACGGCACTTCCTGACGGTGCATTCCGGCGATGCAAACGGGAGCAGAACAAGGGCTCGCCTGCCGACAAAGGTCAGGAGGAAAAGGCTGGAGCGGGTAGCGGGAATCGAACCCGCGTATTCAGCTTGGAAGGCTGCTGCTCTACCATTGAGCTATACCCGCGGGCGGCAGATCCATGAGACGGAATGGTGGAGGGAGTTGGATTTGAACCAACGTAGGCTGAGCCAACGGATTTACAGTCCGTCCCCTTTAACCACTCGGGCATCCCTCCAGTATTCCATCTGGATCTAGCGACCAAGCTATTCAGACTGCGGTGCTTTCCGGCGCCGCAATCTGGGCGCTATATGACCGCCCCGTTTGCTTCTGTCAACACGAGGGAATGCGAAAAATGTCGAAAAAACGCAAACTGTGGAAAGCCCTTCCACCGTACAGGGACTAGGCGCGCGCATGTGGCATCGCTATAAAGCCGCATGAGCAAAGACAAAGACAAATCCGCCAAGGACACCCACTACGCCACGCTGCGCCGAGCGCACCGCGACCAGAAGCGCGCCCGCGGCGAAATCCCCACCCCTGCGCCGCCGAAGCGCCGGAAAGGCGCCGGCGACGACTGGAAGCCGCCCGCCGTCGCCCCGGACCAGGTCTACCTCTACGGCCTGCACGCTGTTCGCGCCGCGATCGACAACCCAGAGCGCCAGAGCGTCAAGTTGTCGGCGACGCTGAACGCGCTCGCGCGCCTCGACGTCGAGGATGCTGATGCGCTCGGCTTTCCGGTCGAGATCGTCTCGCCGCAGGAGATCGACAAGTTCCTCGGTCCGGACGCGATCCACCAGGGCGTGATGCTGGAAACGAAGCCCCTGCCCGTCCGGCGGCTCGAAGCCCTGAAGGACAGTCCTCTCCTTCTGGTGCTCGATCAGATCACCGACCCGCACAATGTCGGCGCCATCATGCGCTCGGCGGTCGCCTTCGATGCCGGCGCCGTGATCACCACGATGCGCCACAGCCCGACGGAATCGGGCGTGCTAGCAAAATCGGCCTCCGGGGCGCTGGAACTGATCCCCTATATACAGATCACCAACCTCTCCGATACGCTGGGCGAGTTGCATCGCCTCGGCTTCCAGTCGATCGGCCTTGATTCCGAAGGCCCGGCACCGCTGGAAGGCACGCTCAAGGCAGACAAGGTCGCGCTGGTTCTCGGATCGGAAGGCAAGGGCCTGCGTCAGAAAACGCGGGAAACGGTCAATTCCCTGGCGCGGCTCGACATGCCGGGTGCAATCAAGTCCCTGAACGTGTCGAACGCGGCTGCGATTGCGCTCTATGCCGCCCGCCGGTATCTGGCGAAGTAGACGTCTCAGTTGTTCCCGAGCGCGAGCGAGCCTTGCAGCCTCGCCTCGGGACATCCGTCGTCCAGCTTTCTCCAGGTGGTGACATTGAGCTCCATCTCGCATCGGGCGAGATAGGAAACGTCACCTATCCTGATGCAGACGGTCTCTCCGAGCTGATATTTTTCGCCATCGCGATTGCGGCAGGTGCAGCGTCGATCCGGCGGCGACGCAAAGCACCACGGGGCAGCGAATGCATCCGCTGCCACCATCAACGCCACTAGTAGTATCGGGCGCATGATTTTCATTCGATGTGAGGTAGAGCCCCGCGCCCAAATGTCGAGAGCGGGTTGATGCAAACGATCCGCGGCGTAGTGGAAGCGTGACCGGCGCAAGCCGGCTCCGCTGACCTCACCTTGCGGTGATCAGCAATCCGAGTGAGACCAGACCCGGCGTCAGCGCCTGATCAGGCGTCCGATGGCGATAAGGATGCAGGCACCGATAAACCCGGCGATCAGGTACCCCAGCCATCCACCCAGCATGATGCCGAAAACGGAAAGAATGGCATTGGCGATGATGGCGCCGACAATGCCGAGAATGACATTCATGAGAACGCCCTGATTGCTCTTCATGAACATCTCGGCAAGCCAGCCCGCTACTCCACCGATGATGATTGCCGCTATCCAGCCAACCCCAGCCGATTCCATGACCAACTCCCTTGGTTCAACAATCCTACTCTACCGGAGCTAGCGCTGGACGGGCGCATTTCAAGGATTGCAACCAAATCGGGCCTGATCGAGATCCAAGATCTGCTACCGGACGACCCCGGCCTCGCGATATTCCAACGCCGGCGGCATGGTCGTATCGCCGTTCCCGGGCGCGAGCCGGCGCAAGTTGAGTTCGTTCATCACGCGAAGTGCATCATTTGCTTCTGCCTCGGTCAGCCCCATCAGTAACTGGCCAGCGAACTCCGCAGGCTGGTCGGCCGTCAGATCCCAGACAGTCCACATGTCCAGGGGATCGAGTATCAACTCGTAACGGGCGTTGTCCTCTGTCATGAACGATGCTCCTTCTGCCGCGCGTTGCAGTTGGCACCCTAGCACGTATCGGGTTAAATCTTTCTGCAACCGGCTGCTGAACTGCGCATCGCGCGGCTACATCCGCTACCTCAGGGCGAAATAGAGCACAGCCGCGACAAAGAAGATCACAGCAAAGAAGATGAGCGACTTGACTCTTGGTTCCATGGGCGGAGCTCCGGTGTGACTGGACCGACTATGACCGCTGACACCCTCCCTTGTCGATAACACACTCGACAAACGTGCAACGCGGCAGTCCTCGCCCTGGAAATTCATGATCCCGCGGTGCTGCTCCCCAATGACCGTGATAAGCTGGCGCGATGCGACCGCGCACCCGAGGCACATTTCATATCGACGCAAGGCGTCAGTCGGCATTCTTGTGAATGTTCATTCGGAGCGATCCTGAAAAACTGAGGTGTGGTAACACCAGTCTCCTAAATCCGCTCCGAATGAACTACCTCCTGAAAGCTCACGGCAAGAGTGGCCGGTATTTGCTTGCCATCAATCACCCTGCCCAGGAGCCTCGCAAGCGTTGAACAGCTATGGCTGCTCACCGGCCCGCGGCCTGCTGCACCATCGGCAGGTTCGGCGATGGCACGCCGGTTCTGATCACCCTGGAAAAGTCCATCAAGCCGGCAGACTTGGCACGCTCGTCAATATGCGCCAGCGCCTTCAGTTCCGCGAGCGGCAGGCGGGTATCCAGGGCGCCGCGATCATAGGCATATTCGGGCAGGTATCCGTTGACGATCAATCGCCAGTCGAACGGCACGATGTCGCCGACGGCACGCATCATCTTGACGACGGTGGTGGTACAGTTCGTGGTGATGGAATTGTAGAACTGCGGAGCCTTTGCAAGCTCATTGGCATCGATCATGTATTCGAGCAACAGGGCCTTTGCCACTTCGGGCGAAGCCTTCAGGCGATAGAGCTGCACATCCTCGCCACGGACATTGGACCGCACGCCCACCACGTCACGCTCATCAGCAGCTACAATCACCAGCGGCGAACTCTTGAAAAGGTCGGCAACGGGCGAGAATGCCCCGCCGACCTGCCTTCGAACCTCTACAGACCAGGCCAGATACTGTCCGCCGTCGAAGCCGAAGCTCAGGATGACATGCGCCATGTTCGGCGATCCCCAATAGGACATGAAGAGATCAGCGGTCCTGAGCGAATCGAGGTCGTAGGTCCGGGTCTGCCAGCGCTCGGTAAAGTCGGCATTGCTGCGCCACTCGAAGTCCCGGACGTTGGTCAGTGTGAGTTGGTCGCCGTCAAGCGTGCCAGTCACCTGGCGAGCGACGTCCGGCGCCCACTCCCCCTCCGCAGGCGGCTTTATGGTGTTCCACCAGACGAGCACGGCGGTGAACGAAACCAGGAAGGCAACATAGGCGCGCAGGCGCATGCGGGTGAACGAGGCGAAGATCACCCACAGGCCGAAGAGACCGAAAAGGCAGGCAGCCAGCCCCCTTGCGAACTCCGGCGCCGGCAGCCGGAACCAGAGGGCAAGAGCGCCCCAGGCCGACGCGAGCGCCAGCAACAGCGCAATGGCGACCAGAAGCGAATTGACGACTATCCGGCGCAACATAAGCCTCCCCGCTTACCAGTGATGGCGGCACTATAGTCAACTTTCGTGCGTGGAAGTAGATGCCGGCGATCCGCCGGTGCCGAGGCAGGCGCAATAGCGCGGCAAGCAGACCTGCTCTCTACGAACGAGACCAGAATCCGCCTCTGCCGTGGCATTTCACGTATGGCTTTCCCGAACCGCAGGGACACAGGTCACTGCTGCGACGCTGCAATCGGTCGATCAGCGGCAGCAGCACGGCAGAGGGCAGCAGCGCCGTCACCACGGACGCCAACTTGGCGATGGCGCCGGGTACAACGGTCCGTCGTCCCGAACGGAAACCCTGCCACGCACGCTCTGCCACATAGTCGGGTTTGAGCCGCGGCAGGACCCTGAACAAGGTCGCCCGGCTGGCCCCGGATTTCTGCAGGAACTCGGTGGAGACCGGCCCGGGCGCAACGCAGGTAACGGTCACCCCGGTACGGTGCACCTCCCGATGAAGGGCCTCGGAAAAGGAGCGCACGAAGCTCTTGCTGGCATAGTAGAGGGCCATGTTCGGTCCGGGCGTGAAGCCTGCGATAGAACCGAGGTTGATCACGCCGCCTCGCCCACGCGAAACCATGCCCGGTAGGAAGCGGAGCGTGAGGTCAGTCAATGCCCGCACATTGAGATCGACAATGCCCATCTGGTCATCGTGCGGGAGAAGGGTCGCGGCACCGCGCAACCCAAGACCCGCACTGTTGACAAGGACATCGCAGTACAAGCCGTTTGCGTCCAGAAAAGCCTGCAACTGATCAGAAGCGTCGTCCGCAAGCAGATCCAGCTCGAGTACGAAAGCCTCGCCGCCCGCCGCCCCGACACCGGCTGCCGCTTCCGCCAGAGCATCGGCGGAGCGCGCAACAAGCACGATTGCCCCTCCATCCCGCGCGGCAACGGTGGCCATTGCCCTGCCGATCCCCTGGGACGCGCCGACGACGACAACAGCCGACCGACGCTCATCAGCACCTGTCATACCGCCGTTCCCGAAACAGGAGTCGTGGCTCCACGGTCAGCAAGGGCTTTCACCTCGTCCGCAATCTCATGGTTCAGTATCGCCTCGAACCGCTCCAACGCCCGGGCGACATTGGCGCCATCCATCACCCTGTGATCGTAGTGAATGCGCACCGTCACCGCTCCGGTGTCGCTGATTGGACCATAGTTGAAGATCGTTGTCAGTGGCGTCAGCGGGTTGAGGGATTCCGCCCCGAGGCCGGAATAGACAGAAAGCTGGAAGGTCCCGAATCGTTTGGCCCGCTGCCGCGCTATGTTCAGTCCGAGCCACATCAACAGCCATCGTACAGGCCCAGGCAGACGCGCGAATTTCAATGCCCGCCGGAACTCCTTGATCTCCATGATCGGACGCGACCGCGCGGTGGCGATCGAACTCTCCAACTGGCGAATCGTTCGGCCCTCTGGCTCCTTGATCGAACTGAGCAGGACGATCCGCTCGCCGTCGCGTTCGCGCTCATGAGCAATCGAGGCGACGCTCACCGGATACTCATAGAGATGCGGCACCGGAAGCTTGACATAGGACCGTCGCAACTCCGGAACTTCGCGGGACAGTAGTGCATACCCCTTGAGAAACAGCACGGTCCAAGGCGGTCGCTTGCTCGGCGTCGACCTTGCCTCCAGCAGCGGGGCCAAATTCATCTGCCGCTGCACGGTCACCCGCGGTATGGAGATCGAAAACCGCATCAGGTCTCCAACCAGGCGCCGTGCTGCGGAAAGCTTGAGGGAACGGCCTCGCATCATGCCACCATCAATAGATATAGGGAATTATCCGCTTGGTCCTGTCCATGTAGGCGCGGTATTCCTGACCGAAAACGTCGAGCATCATACGCTCTTCCTTGTCGACACGCAGGAAAAAAAGAACAGCGAATCCAATCAGGCCAGCCAAACCGACGACCCAGTTGGACAGCAGGAATGCCTGTCCCAGCGCCATCAGCATGAAGGATGTGTACATCGGGTGTCGAACATGCGCGTAAGGACCGTTACAGATCAACTTGTGATTATCGCGAATCTCCAGCGTAATCGACCAGTTCTTGCCGAGTTCCTTGTGCGTTCTGCGAAACACCCACATCGCGGCAATGTACAGTATGGCACCGATAGCCACGGCCCAGGCGCGGGCGGGATAGTCCGCCGATTCGGGGATACCCGTGGCCACATAGATTGCGGGAATCACCGACATTCCGAGAAGAGCAGCGCCAAGTCCGATCGCTTCGGGAAGCGATCGCCGATCGCTGACGACGCGTACGCGCTTGGCGCGGCGGGCGTGCGGATATCGTATGACGTACCATGCGACGACGCCGAGAACCCAGATGATCTTACCGACCACAGCTACAGATGCGCTCAATTGGGTCACCAATGCCTTTCTCTTCGCGATTCGCATCGCGAACATGCCTGCCGCTCGATGTAGTTACAAAAAATCGATTAGCTGCCAATTGCTTGGCCGGCAAGTGCCGAATGCCCGATTGTACTCACCCCCCGTTCATCTCCCTCAGCTTTGTCACGAACTGCTGTGGTCTTAGCCAAATACCGGGGGTCTTGTATCCCATGTGCCGGGCAATATCCGCGACGAAGGCATTGCAGTTTTGAACAGACGCCTGCCAGAAGTGGCTCCTGGCCTTCAAATCGCGTATGTAGGCAACGACACTATTGTATTGCTCTTCGGTGAGCATTACCCGCCAGCTTGCGGACCTGTACTGCTCCTCCAAATCGCCATCGCTGGCCCCGGTCTCGGCGGGTACGGGTACGAAATGCCCGATCACATAAGGCGTCGGGTCCAAGGTGGCGGGAGCGAGTCCGGCCACCTCAGGATTGATCATCTGCCCTGCCTTGTTCACCTGTCCGAATATAACGTAGGTGTGGCCATAGCTCAGCGCATAGCGTGAGCGAAATTCGATGAAATGCCGCTTCTCGCCGGTGCGAGCCACCTCGCCAGAGGGTGCGCCATAGTCGCTGTAATTTGAAACGTAGTGTGGGAGTGGCGGCTTATCTTCCGACTGGCATGATACGGTCGTAGCCGCGAGCAACACAACGAGCGATAGACGGCCTAAGCCAAGCCTCATCGACAATGCTCCATATTCCGATCTCTGACGAGGACGGGTTGAGAACAGCTTACCGAGCCATGTTCTCAGAACGCATGCAGCGAAGATCAGGCTCGGACGAAAAGCCGGGGGAAAGTCCTTCGACCCTCCCCCGGCCAAACACTAACTCTTACTTATATACCGGTGCTGGCTCAGCAGCCACCGGCGGCGGGGCTTTCCCCTTGCCTTTGCCGATCGACCCGCAGGCACTGAGATTGGCAACGGCAAACAACGCGACTATCACCATTAGGATTCTGCTCATCAAGTAGTCCTCTCCTTAGCACGGAATAGGTTTTAGAAGGCAACACTAAACTAATAGCGACAAACTACGCCGAGGCCAAGAGCATAAAAAACAAGTTCTCTTACAATCTGTTATCGATTAACTATTCTACTGCGCGAGCGCGGCGATCTGTTATCGTCGCGCTCATTGATTCGCGGTCAATCATGATCAGATAATCACTACCCTGGTTCCCAGAGGAACCCGATTGTAGAGATCCACGATGTTCTCGTTGGTCAAGCGCACGCAGCCGTTCGAGACCGCATGGCCGATGGACCACGGCTCGTTCGTTCCGTGCACCCGAAACATGGTGTCCTTGCCATTTTGGTAGAGATAGAGAGCCGAGGCGCCGAGCGGATTGTGCGGCCCCCCTTCCACGCCTCCGGCGTACTGTGCCAGATGCGGCTTGCGTTCGATCATGCTCTTGGTCGGTGTCCACGTGGGCCATTCGGCCTTCCGGCCAACGGTCGCTTCCCCCTTGAAGGTTAGTCCTTCCTCTCCAACGGCCACGCCGTAGCGTGTCGCCCAGCCGCCATCCTCCACGAGATAGAGGTAGCGTTCATAGGTGTTGACGACGATGGTTCCAGGGGGCTCGTAGCCCTCGTAGCGGACGTGCTTGCGACGATATTGCGGTGAGATGTAGGTATAAGTTTTGTTAGCCGAACTGATTGGCCAACTGAGGGTGCTACATCCGGAAAGCAATGCCAGGCTACCCAGCACGAGCCCCCGGCGCGTAATACGGTCTCGGTTCATATCCACCTGCTAGCAATTAGTTGTCCCCAGATGATCTGTGTTTAGCATCACCTAACGTTCAGGCCAAGTCTACAGCGCCAGCGAACACGTCGGACGGTCTGTATTTGTTGGACATTCCACCGATTCGCACTAACTGTTCCGGCATGTTCGCAGCGCCCAAAAGAGTTGTTGTGGCGATGAAATTTCTTGCAACAACTCATTGGCTCTGCTGGACTAACTGGTAACGAGACAACGAGGGTGGGAACATGGAAATCGGCTTCGAGGGGAAGGTGGCGATCGTCACGGGCGCAGGGTCCGGAATCGGTGCTGCCATTGCCAAAAAACTGGCCAGCGAGGGAGCGGAAGTCGTAATCGCCGATCTCGACACCGCTGCTGCGCAGGGTGTGGCTGCCGAAATCCGTGACGAAGGCGGTCTCGCGCACGATCACACGGTCGATGTCGGCGACGCTGCAGCGGTCGAAAGAATGATCACTTCAACGGTCGAAAAATGCGGCGGGCTGCATCTTGCCGTCAACAACGCCGGGATCGACGGGGCCCGCAAACCGACGGGCGACTACCCTGTCGACATCTGGCGCAGCGTTATCGACGTGAACCTGAACGGTGTGTTCTATTGCACCAAATACGAGATCGCCGCCATGATGAAGCAGGGCGGCGGCGCCATCGTCAACATGTCGTCGGTACTTGGATCGGTGGGGTTGCCGTTCGCCTGTGGATACACGGCGGCCAAGCATGCCGTCATCGGCCTGACGAAGGTCGCGGCTATCGAATATGCGAGAATGGGCATTCGAATCAACGCCGTCGGGCCGGGCTGGATCGAAACGCCCCTAATTACAGAAATATCGGAGGTCGCCACCAGCCGGCGCATGGAACAAATGCAACCGATGGGTCGACGCGGAAAGCCAGAGGAGGTCGCGGCCCTGGTATGCTTCCTCTTGTCGGAGCAGGCGAGTTTCATCACCGGAAGCTATCATCTGGTGGACGGAGCCTATTCAGCCCACTAGCCCGTCGCCATCCACGCCATCCACGCCACTTGCGGTGTCGCGACAATTGTTCCCGGTCGGATTGTCAAGCAATCCGCTCGCCGGGCTGCGATTCGTCCGACGGCAATTGATTCGTCTGCACGGGAGATTGCGCATCAAGGGTTTCCCGCGGCAAGTGAGCGGACACGCCTTCGCTGATATCCAGGCCCTCGGCTTCGCGAAAGTCGCGCACGAGAATGGCGCCCAACCAGTTGACGATCCTTCGGCCCCATACCAGCAGTCCGAGGGCGATCGACAGGGCAACGACAGCATAGAATACGCTCATCGACGTCATGCCGCCGCTCCACCGCTATGCATCGACCGGACCTGCTCTTCCGGAACCGAAACGTATCGACGGCGGATGGTGCCGGAGTAAAGAAGTATCGGACGAAAAACGGAGCGTGAGCGAGCCGAAGCATTGCGGGGGCAGTTCATGGAAGGCTGGTCGACGCAGGTGGCTGATGCGCTTGACGGCGCGGCAACAGAAATCGATGACGGTATCTCAACTCGATCAAAATCAAAGATACACATCTGAAAAGGCTTCGATCTCTAATGTTACGGTTGGTGACTTGCGAATAATTCAACCATGACGATTATGGCCGTCAACTTCTCACAAAACACTTAACAATGAAAGAAAAAACTTAATATCCTCAGCGACCCGAACCCTTTTGCTACAACCATGCGAGGAATTGATCCGAGGCCCAGGTCGCAGTCGGCATTGAATGCTAAATGGCTGATTTGACTGGTGCCCCCGGCAGGGTTCGAACCCGCGACCCCCTGATTACAAATCAGGTGCTCTACCAACTGAGCTACAAGGGCACTTGCGGTTCGTTTGCTACCAGATTCTGCGGACCTGTAAAGGAAAAAAGCGGGCCGCGGCATGCTTTTATGGCCGGTGCATCGAGCAGGCTGACGCCGCCGGTTGCCAAATAATCTTGTTGTAGTGGAGCTTTATCATGTACCAAAAGGTCATTGTGCAGAGGACCGCTTAATGCCGCGTACATTTCAAACGCTCGCCTTTTTATCCTCGCCCACCGACGAGGCCCGCTCGGCGTGCGAAGACCTGACCAGGATCTATGGCAATGCCGCACCCGACGATGCCGACGTCATCGTGGCGCTCGGCGGCGACGGCTTCATGCTGCAGACGCTGCACAACACGATGAACTCGGGAAAGCTCGTCTATGGCATGAACCGCGGCTCGGTCGGGTTCCTGATGAACGACTACTCGACCGAGAAGCTTCGGGAGCGGATCGCCGCAGCGGTGGAGAACGACTTCCATCCGCTGCGGATGACGACATCCAATGCGGACGGAACAAACTCCATCGCGCTTGCAATCAACGAGGTTTCGCTGCTGCGCCAATCCTATCAGGCGGCCAAGCTGCGGGTCGAGATCGACGGCACCGTGCGGCTGGAGGAATTGATCTGTGACGGCGTGATGGTCGCAACGCCCGCAGGCTCGACGGCCTACAACCTGTCGGCCCACGGGCCGATCCTGCCGCTCGAGGCCCCTCTCCTCGCCCTCACGCCGGTCAGCGCCTTCCGGCCGCGGCGCTGGCGCGGCGCTCTCCTGCCGAACAAGGTCACCGTCGACATCCATGTCCTCGAACCGGAAAAACGCCCCGTCAACGCCGTAGCCGACCACACCGAAGTCAAGTCGGTCACCCGCGTCCGCATCCAGCAGTCCGAGGATACAACCGCCCGCGTGCTGTCGGACCCGGACAGGTCATGGTCGGATCGTATCCTCGCCGAACAGTTTTCAGACTAGGGAGGATCCGGTCATGTCGTACTTGATTGGAAATCTCTCCGGAGCTGTCGCACTTGGTGCCGCGCTTGTCCTCGCATCGCCGGCATTTGCAGAAGACATCGACCGGCTTCCGCCAGCCGTCATCTTCGTGACCAGCACCGGTTACTGGCAGGAGGAGGACGGCAGCGCAAAGCCGCCTGTCCAGGAAGCAGAGCCCGGAGGGCAACAGCCCGCGCAGGCGATCGGGCGCAGGGGCTACTACAAGCTGGTCGCGGTTCGGCAACCGGACCGCACAGCCAGGATCTACCTCCAGCAGATTGCGGTTGACGATGGTGGCCCGCAGGTCGTTTCCAGCATCGAACTGGAAGAAATTACCGCGCTGAAGGCCTATGTCAGCGACATTCGCCCCGAGCGACCACGCATCGGTGCACCGCAGCCGGGTATGTTCGCCACCGTACTTCTCAGGACCGACCCGAACGCCGGTGAGGCGGAAAACTGGACCGTGATGATCGACGAACTCGGGGAACTGACTGTGGAAAAGGCAACGAACTGAACCCCAAAACGCAAGAACCCCGACACTGCCGGGGTTCTTCATCATTTTAGCGAAATCGATGAATGCCGGTCAGGCGATGTCTTCCACCGCAGCATCGGCGCCGCCATTGATGCGGTGGGCGAGTGCCGCTTCCATGAACGGGCTGACTTCGCCATCCAGCACATCGCTCGGGCTGGTGCTTTCCACGCCCGTCCGCAGGTCCTTGACCAGTTGGTAGGGCTGCAGGACATAGGAGCGGATCTGGCGGCCCCAGCCGATCTCCGTCTTCGACGCAGCCTCGGCGTTGGCGGCCTCCTCGCGCTTCTTCAGTTCCGCCTCGTAGAGCCGCGCTCTCAGCATTTCCCACGCCTTGGCGCGGTTCTTGTGCTGCGAGCGCTCCTGCTGGCAGGCCACCACGATCCCTGTCGGAATGTGGGTGATGCGTACAGCCGAGTCGGTTGTGTTGACGTGCTGGCCACCGGCACCGGACGACCGATAGGTGTCGATGCGGCAGTCTCCTTCGTTGACCTCGATCTGGATCGAATCATCAACCACCGGATAAACCCACACGCTCGAGAACGACGTATGGCGACGGGCGTTGCTGTCATAAGGCGAGATGCGGACCAGGCGATGCACGCCCGATTCGGTCTTCGCCCAGCCATAGGCGTTGTGACCCTTGATCAGGATCGTCGCCGACTTGATGCCCGCTTCTTCGCCGGCATTGACTTCCAGCACTTCGACCTTGAAGCCCTGCCGCTCCGCCCAGCGGATGTACATCCGCAGGAGCATGTTCGCCCAGTCCTGGCTTTCGGTGCCGCCGGCGCCGGAATGGATTTCCAGGTAGGTATCGTTGGCATCGGCTTCGCCCGACAGCATCGCCTCGACCTGGCGGCGGGTGGCTTCCGCCTTTAGTGCCTTCAGGGCCTCCTCGGCGTCCTTGACGATGTCAACATCGCCTTCCTCTTCGCCCATTTCGATGAGCTCTATATTGTCGCTGAGCTGCCGCTCCAGCGCCCTGACACCGTTGATGCTGTCATCCAGCTGCTGGCGCTCGCGCATCAGCTTCTGCGCTTCCGCCGCATCGTTCCAGAGGTTCGGATCCTCTGCCTTGTTGTTCAACCAGTCCAGCCGTCTTACCGCCTGGTCCCAGTCAAAGATGCCTCCTCAGCAGGCTTATCGCCTGCTTGATTTCGTCGACAACGTTCTCGATCTCTGCTCGCATTGGTGTGCTTCTTACCTCGCTTGGATGGCTTGTCCGTCAAATAGTTGCGGCCGCCCCGGAAGTAAAGTCCAAAGGCAGCCGCAAAAGGTCGGAGGATATCAAATCAGAAAAGGCCGCCGGCGCCCGAAGTCACCGCCTGATTGGCCTGGGGCGAGGTCCGCAGGATTTCCTCCGGCGCCATAGTGCCATCCATGCCGATGACGGAGAAGACGTCTGCAGGACCGGTACCGGGCTTGAAAGCTTCCATGATGGTATCGGGTTCGCCTTCGACCGCCTGCATGCCGGTTTTGCGATTGACCGCGATCAGGTTCATGCCTTCGGGCACGACGAACTTCGTCGGCTTGGTATCCTTCAGCGCTTCCTTCATGAACTCGTTGAACAGCGGCGCGGCCAGCGAACCGCCGGTAGCGCCGCGGCCGAGCGGAGCCGGGCTGTCGAAGCCGATGTAGAGGCCGGCGACCAGGTTTGGCGTATAACCGACAAACCAGGCGTCTTTCTCGTCGTTCGTGGTGCCGGTCTTGCCCGCAACGGGGCGATCAAGCTGGATTTTGCCGGCGGCTGTACCGCGGGAGATCACGCCCTCCATCATCGACGTGATCTGGTAGGAGGTCATGGGGTCGAGCACCTGCTCGCGATTGTCGACCACTGTCGGCTCGTCCTGCCCATCCCATTCGGTGGCGTTGCAGCCCTCGCAGGTGCGTTCCTCGTGACGGAAGATCGTCTTGCCATAGCGGTCCTGGATACGGTCGACCAGCGTCGGCTTGATCTGCTTGCCGCCATTGGCAAGGACGGAATACGCCGAAACCATGCGCAACACCGTTGTCTCGCCCGAGCCGAGCGACATCGCAAGCAGCGGCATCATCTTGTCATAGATGCCGAAACGCTCCGCATACTCGGCAACGACGTTCATTCCCATGTCGTTGGCGAGACGCACGGTCATGAGGTTACGGGACTTTTCGATGCCAAGGCGGAGCGTCGAGGGACCGGCCGAGCCGCCACCGTAGTTTTCCGGCCGCCACACCTGGCCTCCCGACACAATCTCGATCGGCGCATCCATGATCACCGAGGCAGGCGTGTAGCCGTTGTCGAGTGCGGCGGCGTAGACGAACGGCTTGAAGGACGATCCCGGCTGGCGCATTGCCTGGGTGGCCCGGTTGAATTCCGATTGTGCGTAGGAGAAGCCGCCGACCATGGCGAGGACGCGACCGGTCTGCGGATCCATCGCCACCAGGCCGCCCTGGACCTTCGGCGGCTGGCGCAGTCGGTATGAGGGACCGTCCGCCGACAGAGGTTCGACATAGACCACGTCGCCGGGAGAAAGCACGCCTTCCGGGGACTTGGCGGTCTTGCGATCGCCCTTGGAGGATCGGTAAGCCCAGCGCATGTTTTCGGCTTCGATCGTGCCGGTTTGGCGTTCGCCGACCACCTTGCCGCTTGCTTCCTTGGCGGGCTGGATGCCGATGTCGACGCCATTCGCGGATGTCGAAAGCACGACCGCCAGTTTCCACTCGGGCACGTCGCTCAGGGAATTGATCTTCGCCAGTTCCTCGCCCCAATCCTTCGAGATGTCGATCGTATTGACCGGGCCGTGGAAGCCGCGACGCTCGTCGTAGCTGATCAGGCCGTGCTGCAGCGCCTTGCGCGCTGCGAGCTGCATCTGGGGGTCCAGCGAAGTGCGTACCGAAAGCCCGCCTTCATAGAGCGTGTTGTCGCCATAGCGTTCGATGATCTGCCGGCGCACTTCCTCGGAGAAGTAGTCGGAGGCGAAGAGGTGAGCGCCGCCGCGGCGGGGCGTGACGCCAAGCGGCTGCGCCTTCGCCTCGGCACCGTCGCTGGCGCTGATGTAACCGTTCTCGACCATGCGGTCGATCACCCAGTTGCGGCGCTCGATCGCCGCCTCCGTGCGCCGGAAAGGATGGTAGTTGGACGGGCCTTTCGGCAGCGCCGCCAGGTAGGCGGTCTCGGCAATCGTCAGTTCCGTCACGGACTTGTCGAAATAGGTCAGCGCGGCGCCGGCGATGCCGTAGGAGTTCAACCCAAAGAAGATCTCGTTGAGGTAGAGTTCGAGGATCTTGTCTTTGCTGTAGGCCTGCTCGATTCGGAAGGAGAGAATCGCTTCCTTGATTTTGCGGTCTATGGTCTGGTCGGACGAGAGCAGAAAGTTCTTCGCGACCTGCTGGGTGATCGTCGATGCGCCGACCGGACGGCGGCCAGAACCCATGTTCTGCACGTTCGTGGCAATGGCGCGGGCAAGCCCGTAAACGTCGACGCCCGGATGATTGTAGAAATTCTTGTCTTCAGCCGAGAGGAAGGCGGCCTTCACGCGGTCGGGAATCGCCTGGATCGGCAGAAACAGCCGGCGTTCACGCGCGTATTCCGCCATCAGCGCGCCGTTGCCCGCATGGATGCGGGTCGTTACCGGCGGCGCATAGCTATTGAGCACGGCATAGTCCGGCAGGTCCTTGGTCACGCCGCTGATATAGATTGCGATAGCAGCCGCGACGCCCAGAAAAAGAACGCAGCCCAATCCAAAAAAATATCCAATGAGTCTGATCATGTAGAGCTACCGTAATCTCGCCTGCCAACGGCGCGCATCGAACTTTTGCATACTTCCGGGCGTTTTGCACGCCGCATGCCGGTTTGCAAGACTCGTGTCGGGCCGAACGAAGATGCCCCCGGCAAACACTGAATGAGAGAACTGGTGTAACGGCCCGAATGTGCGCAAAATAGGGCCCCGAAGCGAAAAAGCGATCACCGTCCCCATTTTTAGGCAGCAAATTAAAGCTCTTACGCCCCGTTGCGGTTCGCCCTCCCGAGCCGGTCATCCACCCTTTGCAACGTTTGGCGACCGATAGCGTTTCAAAGCTTCCGTCAGCAGGTCGGCAATCTTCCCGCGCCAGCTTTCGTCGAGCAGCAGCCTTTCGTCGTCCTTGTTGGACAGGAAGCCGAGTTCCAGCAGGATGGACGGCACGTCAGGCGCCTGCAGAACGCGAAAACCGGCAAAGCGATGCGGGTTGTTGATGAGCCCGACCTGTCCCTCGAAGGAACTGACGATGGCACGCGCCATCGTAACGGAATAGGCTTGCGTTTCCCGACGCGTCAGATCGAGAAGGATGTCGGCAACCTCTTCCGGCTCCTCGGTCAGGCGAATGCCGGCAATCTCGTCCGACAGGTTTTCGCGGGCAGCCATGTTGGCCGCGAGAGCATCAGAGGCGTTTTCCGACAGCGTGTAGACCGTCGCGCCCCGGATCTCCTTCTGCCTCACCGTGTCGGCGTGAAGCGAGATGAAGAGATTGGCGTGATGCTGGCGCGCCATCTGAACGCGCTGCGACAAGGACAGGAATTCGTCTTTGTCGCGCGTCAGGAATGCTTTGATGCCTGCTTCCTTGTTGAGGCGTTCGACCAGTGTCTTCGCGAAGGCCAGCGTCACCTGCTTTTCTTCGGTCTTCGTTTCCACGCCCGAAGCACCGGCGTCGATGCCGCCATGACCGGCATCGACGGCGATCACGAAGTCATCACCCGGCTTGACGGCATCGGATGCGACACGGTCGCCACGCGTGACACTGGGGGCGACTGACGCTACCTGCTGCCACTCTTGCGACTTGACCAGATCGGCGAATACCAGATCCGATACCATCTCCGCGTCGAGAACCAGGCGATACCCCTTGCCGGCTTCGTCCGGCTGAACTTCGGACATTGCAAGGCGCGTCGGGCCGCTGGCGGTCAGCACCAGGCGGGCGCTACCCTCACCCATGGTGCCATAGCGAATATCCCGAAAGAGGCCGCGAGGCTCCAGATCACTGGCAGCAAATCCGAATGCAGTCTCGGGCAGGTCGACAACGATCCGCGGAGGATTGGCAATGTAATGCACCGAATATTCGGGCTTGCGGTCGAAATCGATGACGATTCGCGTCCTTGCGTCGTCGCCGGCGATCCGGGCGCCAAAAGCGAGCAGCGAGGGCTCCGCGCCCGTGTCGGTCGCATGCGCAGGGTGGGCGACCGGAGCAGCGGAGATCATCGCAGCAAGAAGACAGGCAGCGACACGCGATATCGTCATACGCCCCGTGCTCCCGAGCACCACCAACGAATTGTTCCTTGCCAATATTCCGCCCGCATCGTTTTTGTCGTTTTCCCGATTCTCCGCCATGGCCGGAGGACTGCGTTCCCATCCGATCTTGCCCGACCAGCTTGCCCGAGCCTTGCCGATTGTCAATTTCGCAAAGTCACCCTCTCTCGTCGGGTGAAAAGCCACCTCCCCGACGCCATATGTGACAGCGCGGTTTTCCGGCATAGTCTCAGGAATCCATCAATATTATGGCATACTTGGCTTTTTCCTTGCTATTGTGTGCGATAAAATCTAAAACGCATGTGAGGGCAGAAAGCGTTGACGGGATAGAACCGCCGCATGGGCAGCCAACCGGTATGGAATTGGCGCCAAAAGCGAACATCCGCCGTCGCTCACGCTTTTCTCCTGAAACTGGATCGCGCAATCCGGCGGTGGCCGGAACATACATGGTGGTTCGCCACCGACCGCTCTTGATTGAGCACATTCATCGGACCCACCAACAAGGGGTCTAAGGTATCGTTTTTCTCGTTTGGTCGTTGATGTCGGCACAGCAGCATAGTTTTCAAGTGAACAGGCACCGGGTCGCCAACGACTCCGACGTTGTCTGGCTGCTGCCCTCCCCTTCAAGCTACCCGAGAATTTTCTTATCCGGCGTATCAAGCGCACGACATGCCCTGCCCGTCCGGGGGACCGGTCCAGGCATGCGATTGCGTGTGCGCCGAGGAGCACAGGTTACATGGCAGACAAAATGCTTATCGACGCGTCTCACGAAGAGGAGACGCGCGTTGTCGTAGTTCGCGGGAATCGCATTGAAGAATTCGATTTCGAATCCCAGCACAAGAAGCAGCTACGCGGCAATATCTACCTGGCAAAAGTGACGCGTGTCGAACCGTCGCTGCAAGCGGCTTTCGTCGACTATGGCGGCAACCGCCATGGCTTCCTTGCCTTCGCCGAAATTCATCCCGACTACTATCAGATCCCGCTCGCCGACCGGCAGGCCCTGCTGAAGGCCGAGGCTGAGGAACACCGCAAGGATGACGAGATCGAGCCGGTGGAAACCGCCTTCGACCTCGCGCAGCAGGAACAGCCCGACATCGGCATCATTGCGATCGATCCCGCGCCTGCGGCCGCTGAGGACAGCAAGGTGGCCGAAACCGTTGAAGCACCTGAGGCGGATGCCGCAGGAGTTGAAGCGGTGGCGGTTGAGGAGACGGCCAAGCCGAAGGCCAAGCGTCGCAGCCGCGCCAAATCGAGCCGCGCCAAGGCAGCCGAGACCGATGCCGAGGCGGAAGCCGCCATCGAAGGCACCGACGACAGCACGCCGGGCGAAATGGCCGCGATGGTCGAGACCGACTCGATCTCCGAGGACGTCGATACCCGTTCGCGCCGTCACAACGACGATGACGACGACGATGACGAAGGCGAAAAAGAAGTCATCGAATCGGTCGGCGCCGAAGACGCGATGGAGGAAGTTCCCGATCGCGTCGTGCGCAAGCAGCGCAAGCAATACCGCATCCAGGAAGTGATCAAGCGCCGCCAGATTCTGCTCGTGCAGGTCGCCAAGGAAGAGCGCGGCAACAAGGGCGCAGCACTGACGACATACCTGTCGCTTGCCGGTCGTTACTCCGTCCTCATGCCGAACACGGCGCGCGGTGGCGGCATTTCCCGCAAGATCACCAACCCGCAGGATCGCAAGCGGCTGAAGGAAATCGCTCGCGGCCTTGAAGTGCCGCAAGGCATGGGCGTCATTCTCCGCACCGCCGGCGCCAACCGCACCAAGGTCGAGATCAAGCGCGACTTCGAGTATCTGATGCGCCTGTGGGAGAACGTCCGTACACTGACGCTGAATTCGACCGCGCCCTGCCTCGTCTATGAGGAAGGCTCGCTGATCAAGCGCTCGATCCGCGATCTCTACAACAAGGACATCAGCGAAATCGTCGTCGCTGGCGAAGACGGCTATCGTGAGGCCAAGGACTTCATGAAGATGCTGATGCCGAGCCACGCCAAGGTGGTTCAGCCCTACCGCGACCTGCATCCGATTTTCTCGCGCTCCGGCATCGAGGCCCAACTCGACCGGATGCTGCAGCCGCAGGTGACGCTCAAGTCGGGCGGCTACATCATCATCAACCAGACGGAAGCGCTGGTGGCGATCGACGTCAACTCCGGGCGTTCGACCCGAGAGCACTCGATCGAAGACACTGCATTGCAGACGAACCTCGAGGCAGCGGAGGAAGTCGCGCGCCAGCTTCGCCTGCGCGACCTTGCCGGCCTGATCGTCATCGACTTCATCGACATGGAGGAGAAGCGCAACAATCGTTCTGTCGAGAAGAGGCTGAAGGACTGCCTGAAGAACGACCGCGCGCGCATCCAGGTCGGCCGCATCTCGCATTTCGGCCTGCTCGAAATGTCGCGCCAGCGCATCCGCGCCAGCGTCCTGGAAAGCACGACCCAGGTCTGCTCGCACTGCGGCGGCACGGGCCATGTCCGTTCGCAGTCGTCGATCGCGCTGCATGTGCTTCGCGGCATCGAGGAATATCTCCTCAAGAACACAACCCACAACATCACCGTCCGCACCACCCCGGAAACGGCGCTCTACCTCCTGAACCACAAGCGCGGCACGATCGTCGATTACGAGAATCGCTTCGGCGTCGCGATCACGGTCGATGCGGACAGCGCGGTCGGTACCCAGCATTTCGCCATCGATCGCGGCGAACCGGTCGAGAACCCGGTAAAAATCGAAAGCCTCATCACCTTCGCACCCGAGCCCGAGGAAGATGACGACGTCATCATCGAGCTTGATGAGGAGGAAGAAGAAGAAATCGTCGAAAAGGCTACTGTTGAACAGGCCGCCCCGCGCGCCGACGAACAGAACGGCCGCAAGCGCAAGCGCCGTCGTCGTCGTCGCGGCAACCGCAACGGCCAGCCTGGCGGCGAAGACCAGGCACAGGTTGCAGCCGGAGAACAGGCAAGCGAATCCGCTGAGGGCGACGAAGACGATGCCGATGACGAAGTGGCTGCAAACGGTGAAACCAGCACCGTAGCCTCCGATGACGCTCAGAAGCGCAAGCGTCGCCGCCGTGGCAAGCGTGGTGGTCGCCGCAATCGTGCCGAGGATGGAACGGAAATCGCTGCCGATGGCGAAAACGCAGGCGATGGTAACGGCACAGACGAAGAGGACGATGATTTCGTCGCCGAAGACAAGGTCGTCACAGCGGATCTGGTGGAGGTCGTCGCCGAACAGGCTGTCAGCGGCGATCTGCCGGCAATGGCGGCAGTCGAGACGGCATCCATCGTCACCGAGGACGTCACCCCGCCGAAGCCGCGGCGCAGCCGCAAGGCAAAGACTGTCGCCTCTCCGGTTGAAGAGCCTGTAGTCCAGGCCAAGGAAGAACAACTCGTGGACGAGACCGCCGTCGTTGCGGAGATTGCTGCCGATCTTGAGGCAGACCAAGCTCCGGCGACGGAAGAAACCGCCGCGGCACCGGCGCGCGCCAATCGCGCATCGAACGTTGCGTCCTCGGAGCCGGTCGTGACCTCGACCAAGGCGTCCGACAATGGTGATTCCGAGAACGACCCGAGCAAGCCCAAGAAGGCGGGCTGGTGGCAGCGGCGCGGCTTCCTCTAGAACGGCCGACAAACACTAAGTTCCGGATCCGGCCATGTGCGACATGGCCGGATTTTTTGTTTCAGGCGGTCTCACCTCCCGAATTCAGCGGGCTTTTTTACCCCGCCCCGACCAGCATCGGAGCGTCTCAAAAAGCAATACAACCATGGTTCACCTATCTTCAAATTTTATTGTTTTGTACAATTATATTGTACGCAATATTAATTTATTCGGCACGGCGATGCTCGCCAACCCGACCGAAGAAAGGTTCAGACCATGATCAGTAAATTCATTCGAGCCGCCGTGCTCGCCACCACCCTGCTCGGCTCGACGGCCGTCGGCCTCGCAGATGACCAGAAGCCGACGGTTGTCCTCGTCCATGGCGCCTTCGCCGACACCTCCAGTTGGGACAAGGTCGATGCGCTGCTCGCCGCCAAGGGCTACAAGATCATAAGTTTCGCCAATCCCCTGCGCGGCGTTGCCTCCGACAGCGCCTATGCAACGCAACTCGTAGACCAGATCGCCGGTCCGGTGGTTCTCGTCGGCCATTCCTATGGCGGCGAGGTCATCTCGAACGTCCAGCCCAAGACAGCGAACGTCAAAGCCCTGGTCTATGTCGCCGCCTTCTCCCCCGACATCGGCGAAAGCGCCGCCAGCCTCTCCGGCCGCTTCCCAGGCGGCACACTCGGCGAGGCGCTCGCGAAGCCGGTCGCCCTGGCCGACGGCGAGCAGGATCTCTATATCGACCAGTCGAAGTTCCACGACCAGTTCGCGAAGGACGTGCCCGAGGAACAGGCCAGGCTCATGGCGATCGGCCAACGCCCGATTACGGCCGCAGCCCTCGGCGAGCCCGCCAAACATGCCCTGTGGAAGTCAATTCCGTCGTGGCATATCTACGGAAGCGCCGACCGGAACATCACTGCCGATGCGATGAAGTTCATGGCCGAGCGCGCCAAGTCGAGGGATACGGTCGAGGTCGAGGGCGCTTCCCATGTCGTCATGATCTCCAATCCGGCCAAAGTCGCCGATCTGATTGAAGAAGCAGCCGAGGCAAAGTAGTTCCGCTGGCGGCGGCAGCAATCCAGCCAGCTGCCGCCGGCCTGTTCACAACCCGATTCAGGCTGCTGCCCTGACGATTCCGCCGACCAGCGCAAGTCGTCGCGATTCCGACTACTTCAACCAGTTCGCGATACGTCCGACGGCCTCTTCTATCTCCGCGATGGAACCCGCGTAGGAAAAGCGCATGGCACGGTGCCCTTCCTCTGGGTCGAAATCCAGCCCCGGGGTTGCCGCGACATTGACCGCCGCCAGCATCTCGCGCGCAAAGGTCATGCTGTCATTGGTGAACCGGCTGACATCGACATAGGCATAAAAGGCGCCGTCCATGGGGGACGCGATGCCAAAGCCGATTTCCGGCAGGCTCTTCATCAGGAATTCGCGATTGGTGCGATAGCCGCTCTTGACCGCTTCGAGTTCTGCGGTCGCCGTCAGTGCTGCGGTCGCGGCGATCTGCGAGAGCTCCGGCGGAGAGATGTACAGGCTCTGGGCCAGGCACTCAACCGGACGAACAAGCGCCTCGGGCAGCACCATCCAGCCGATGCGCCAGCCGGTCATGCAGTAGTATTTGGAAAACGAATTGATGATGATCGCTTCGTCGGTCACGTCGAGCGCGCTCGCCTCCTCGCCCGCGAATGTCAGCCCATGATAGATCTCGTCGGAGATGAAGGCGATCGAGTTGTCCGAGCAATAGTCGGCGAGTGCCTTGAGACCGGCGCGGCCGGTGACCGTTCCAGTCGGGTTGGCGGGGCTGGCAAGCAAGACGCCCTTCAGCTTCAGTCCTGCCTTGGCCTGGGCGCGCTCCAGGCTTTCGGGGGTCAGTGTGAACCCGGAAGCGGCATCAGCAGGCACCTCGACCACATTGATGCCGAGCGCCTTCAGGATATTGCGATAGGCGGGGTAACCGGGACGCGCGATCGCGACGCTGTCGCCCGCATCGAAGAGCGTGAGGAAGGCGAGGTTGAAGCCAGCGGACGACCCGGTGGTGACCGCAATGCGCTTCGGATCGATCGCCAAGCCGTGCTGGCGCCTGTAGAGTTCGGCAATCGCCACCTTTAGCCGCACGGTCCCGAGGGCATCCGTGTAGCCGATCCGCTCGGTCAGCGCAGCCCGTGCTGCGGCGACCGCGGCCGATGGGACGCCATGTGCAGGCTGGCCGACGGCCATCGAGATCACGGGATGGCCGGCATCACTCCGCCTGTTCGCCTCGGCCAGCACATCCATGGCATGAAACGGTTCTACGGCGCTGCGTCGGGAGACTGGAAACACGGGATCACACTTTCGTCAGAGGGCTGCTTGCGCCCGACATTTGCCGTATTACTAGGTAGATCACAATCCTGGGAGCAACATCTCGCATGCAATTTTCGCCGATTGGCCGGAACAGACGGGACGCAGCACGTAGCATTCGCGTTCGGTCGATGTTATCTGGCAATAGAGTCCGCGCAGTGCGGTCAACCGACCGGAAGATGAGGTATTGAATGCGCCTTCCCCATAAACTTGTTGCAGCAACTTCGTTTGCCGCAATCCTTGCCGCCGTGGCGCTTCCAGTGCCTGCCAGCGCGCTTGACGATACCCAGAAGCGCGAGATCGGCGCCTTCATCAAGGAGTATCTGATCGAGAATCCGGAGATCATGCTGGATGTCCAGGACGCGCTGCAGCAGAAACAGGCCTCCGCGCGCGCCCAGGTCGCGCAGAAGGCAGTTGCCGAAAACCAGGACACGATCTTCTCGTCGAAGTTCGACCTTTCGCTCGGCAATCCGAACGGCGACGTGACGATCGTCGAGTTCTTCGACTACAATTGCGGATACTGCAAGCATGCCCTGGCCGACATGGATACCATCCTCGCCAAGGACAAGAACGTTCGTTTCGTGCTGAAGGAATTCCCGATCCTAGGCCCTGAATCGCTCGCCGCCCACAAGGTATCCGACGCCTTCAGGAAGATTGCGCCCGAGAAGTACGGGGAGTTTCACCGCGCGTTGCTCGGGACCGAAGGGCGCGCAAACGAAGAAAGCGCCATCGCCGTCGCCACGTCGCTGGGGGTGAGCGAGGCCGATATCCGCAAGACGATGGAAGAAAACCCGAACGACGAAGCGGTCCAGGAAGCCTACCAACTGGCGAACAGCCTCGGCATCTCCGGAACGCCATCCTACGTAATGGGCAATGAGGCGATCTTCGGGGCGGTCGGCGCCGATTCCATCGAAGAAAAGATCACCAACATGCGCTCTTGCGGCAAGACAAGCTGCTAAGTCACCGACATTGATCGCACCGCCGCCAAGGCCTGTGGACAAACCCGTGTCCATGGGGTTCCCCTTGAAGGCCCGGCGGTCTATAGGTGACGCTTGGATTTTTGATGGAACCATTGATGAAGATGATGTCCCGGTGCTTCGCGGGCTCGACTGGCACGAGCGGGGTCCCAGTGGCGATTGCGCGCCCTTTCCCCCTGTCGGTCGCGGCGATGGCCGGACGTCGCCTTCCCAGAACGGCGCCGTCAATCCAGCAGCAACAGCATTCTCGTCAGCCGGTTCGGAAACCGGCTGCAGGACGCTTGTGCGCCACGGGCGACAACAAGCATGAATTGCGGTATCGACATCAATAGCTAGAACATGGCGTAGGGCGACATCGCCGGACATCACGCTATAACAAGAATACAGGGTATATTTCCATGGCTGAGAAGAAATCGGGTATCGACCAGGCGCTGATCCGTGACCTTGCGAATATCCTCAACGACACCGACCTCACGGAAATCGAAGTCGAACAGGACGATCTGCGCATCCGCGTATCGCGCGCAGGCACTCCGCAATACGTTCAGGCACCGATTGCCGCCCCCGCCGCTTACGCGCCTGCTCCTGCGCCGGCCGGTGCCGCCGTTTCCGCCGCACCTGTGGAAGCCGTACGCAATCCGGCCAACGTCCTCAGCGCGCCGATGGTCGGCACGGTCTACCTCGCGCCTGCACCCGGTGCGCGGCAGTTCATCGAAGTCGGCGCGACAGTCAAGGAAGGTCAGACCCTTCTCATCATCGAAGCCATGAAGACCATGAACCAGATCCCGGCACCCCGTTCCGGCAAAATCACCGAAATCCTGGTGTCGGACGGACAGCCGGTCGAGTACGGTGAAGCCATGGTCGTCATCGAATAGGCACCCTAAAAATGATTTCCAAAATTCTCATAGCCAATCGCGGGGAGATCGCCCTTCGTGTGCTGCGTGCCTGCAAGGAACTCGGCATTCCGACGGTCGCCGTCCATTCGACAGCCGATTCGGACGCGATGCATGTGCGCCTTGCCGACGAAAGCGTCTGCATCGGCCCGCCGCCATCGCGTGAAAGCTACCTGAACATCCACCAGATCGTCGCCGCCTGTGAAATCACCGGCGCCGATGCGGTGCACCCGGGCTACGGCTTCCTCTCGGAAAACGCCAAGTTCGCCGATATTCTCGATGCCCACGGCATTACCTTCATCGGCCCGACCGCCGAGCATATCCGCATCATGGGCGACAAGATCACCGCCAAGCAGACCGCGCAGGAACTCGGCATTCCCGTCGTTCCCGGTTCTGACGGTGAGGTAAAGCCGGAAAATGCCCTGGAAGTCGCCCGCAAGATCGGCTTCCCTGTCCTCATCAAGGCCACCGCCGGCGGCGGCGGACGCGGCATGAAGGTGGCAAAGACCGAGGAAGAGCTGGAAGAGGCCGTTTCGACCGCCCGTTCCGAAGCGCTCGCGGCCTTCGGCAACGACGCCGTCTACATGGAAAAATATCTTGGCAAGCCCCGCCACATCGAGATCCAGGTGGTCGGCGACGGTGAAGGCAACGCCATCCATCTCGGCGAACGCGATTGCTCGCTGCAACGTCGTCACCAGAAGGTCTGGGAAGAGGCAAATTCGCCGGCCCTCAACGTCGAGCAGCGCATGAAGATCGGTCAGATCTGCGCCGACGCGATGAAAAAGTTGAAGTACCGCGGCGCGGGCACTGTCGAATTCCTCTACGAAAACGGCGAGTTCTATTTCATCGAAATGAACACCCGCCTGCAAGTGGAGCACCCGATCACCGAGGCGATCACCGGCATCGATCTCGTCCACGAGCAGATCCGTGTCGCATCGGGCGGCGGCCTGTCGGTCAAGCAGGAAGATATCACCTTCGAGGGCCACGCCATCGAATGCCGCATCAACGCCGAGGATCCACGCACCTTCGTGCCCTCGCCCGGCACGATCACGCACTTCCACGCGCCCGGCGGACTTGGCGTGCGCGTCGATTCGGGCGCCTATGCCGGCTACAAGATCCCTCCTTACTATGATAGCCTCATCGGCAAGCTGATCGTGCACGGCCGCACGCGCGTGGAATGCATGATGCGGTTGCGGCGCGTTCTCGACGAATTCGTCGTTGACGGCATCAAGACGACGCTGCCGTTGTTCCAGGATCTGGTGGCCAACCAGGATATCGCCAACGGCGAATACGATATCCATTGGCTGGAAAACTACCTGGCAAAGACATCGGTTTGATCAACCATGGCAGGGCGCCGCAGCAGATCTTCTGGTCTCACTCCCGAGATCCTGCTGCGCGCCTATTCGATCGGCCTGTTTCCGATGGCCGAATCGGCAGACGATCCGGAGATATTCTGGGTCGAGCCCGAAGTGCGCGGCATCATTCCGCTCAATGACTTCCATGTTTCCAAGAGCCTCGCAAAGGCGATGCGCAAACAGCCATTCGAAATTCGCTTCGATTCGGATTTTGACGCGGTCATCGCCGCTTGCGCGGAACCGGCTCCGGATCGCCCCACCACTTGGATCAACAGCACAATCAGGAGCCTCTACTCGTCCCTGCACAAGCTCGGGCATGCGCACTCCGTCGAGGCCTGGGAAGGAGACCAACTGGTTGGCGGACTCTATGGCGTATCGCTGGGTTCGGCCTTCTTCGGCGAGAGCATGTTCTCGCGCCGGACCAACGCTTCGAAGATCTGTCTGGTGCATCTGGTCGAGCGCCTGCGCAAACAGGGATTCACGCTCCTCGATACGCAATTCACTACCGAGCACCTGAAGGGCTTTGGCGCGATCGACATTCCGAAATCACGCTACACAAAGTTACTGGAAAAGGCCGTCAACTGTCCGCACTTGACCTTCTGACATTGTCACCGGGTGACTGGAGCCGAAGTCCTCAAGCGCCTGTACGGAATGCATAATCCGTAGCCTGACGTTACGTTACCGCTGTTTCGAGAAAAGTTACTGTTCCTGCGCAGGCTGCGCATCGGGCGCCGGGACGTCCGACGTCTGCTTGCATTCCTTCAGCCAGACGTCATAGATCGGATGTTCGACCGCGTTGAGGCCAGGGCTGTCGGCGAACATCCAGCCGGTGAAGATGCGGCGGATCTTGCGATCGAGAGTGATTTCCTCGACCTCGACGAAGGCGTCGATCTTCTGGGCTTCAGTGTCATCGCGCGAATAGCAGACCTTCGGTGTCACCTGCAGCGCGCCGAACTGCACCGTTTCATCGATGTAGACGTCGAAGGTGGTGATG
Source organism: Ferirhizobium litorale (assembly GCA_030028905.1). Lineage (GTDB taxonomy): Bacteria > Pseudomonadota > Alphaproteobacteria > Rhizobiales > Rhizobiaceae > Ferirhizobium > Ferirhizobium litorale. The sequence goes on from JALDYZ010000017.1 coordinate 27,044, forward strand.
CGACCGGTGATCTTGTCGATGCCGGAGAAAACCGCAACCGGATTTTCCATTCTGGCCGCGCGCGCCGGCTCGATCGCCGACAGCGAACCGCCCGCGAGCGCCATGAAGGACGCCAACGCCATCCTCATCGTTTTCGACGTGCACAGATCGAATAGTTTCATGTCGCCCATGTCTCCAGCGCGTCTATCGAGATGCTGCGTTCCAGGGGAAAATCCAGCATTGCTGCCCGTAGCTGCCAAATGTGGCAATTGCCGGGAGAAATCAGCTGCCGGGGGTCCAGGCGTCGTAGTCGCCGGTCACGCGTGGACGCTCACCGGGAACGGCGAGCGAGCCCGGCGGACGGTAGGCCTGGGCGGTGCCGGTCAGGTTTGGCCGATGCTTCTTCTGCCAATCCTTGGGAACGTAGTTGTCCTGTGACGGGGGAACATCTGTACGATGATGCATCCAACCGTGCCAGCCGGGAGGAATGGCGGAGGCCTCGGCATAGCCGTTGTAGATCACCCAGCGCTTCGGGAGACCGTAGGTGCTCATGCCGCCTTCATAATAGACGTTGCCGAATTCATCCTGCCCGACGCGCTTGCCGAAACGCCATGTGTAAAAACGCGTTCCGATCGTCTGTTCATTCCACCATGTGAAAATCTGCAACAGGAGCTTCTTCATATCATTTCCCTTGGCTCGCCACGGGCGAACGGCACCAGAATTCGATGCATCGCTTATGCAGCGCCGCAAACCGATTGTCCAGCTTTTCCCGCCGGAAATGGTCTATTTCAAGGACATCTTGAAGCCGAGATGCGAGGCGCGAAAGCCCAGTCTCTCATAGAATCGGTGAGCGTCCTTGCGTGCCGCGTTGGAGGTAAGTTGCACGAGCCGGATCCCCTCACGCTTGGCCTTTTCGATGCAGAAACCAATCATCACTGCGCCGATCCCCTGCCCGCGCACGTCCGGCCGGGTCTGGACCGCCTCGATGATCATCGAGGACGAACCACGCCCGCTCATCGAGGTGGTGACGATCGCCTGGAACGTCCCGACCACCTGCCCGTCGCGCTCGGAAACGAAAAGCAACTGATCCGGCGAGGCATCGATGGCGCGGAAGGCGCGAAGGTAGTCTCCGGCAGCCTCCGGGGCGGTGGTGTCGCCGTGGCCACCCAGCGCGTCCGCCGCGAACATGGCAACAATCTCGGGCAGATCAGCTTCCCTCGCCTCGCGTATCAGGATATTTGCCGGCGGCATCTGTTTCCCTCACATCGTTTTCAGGCACGGGCCCGACATCAACGGCGGAGGGATAGCGATGCTGTGTAAAGCTTTTTTGACAAAGCGCGCGTAGTCGCAATGCACCGGGGAAGATATTTTCAGCCCGCCAGTTTCTTCTCGAAAATCAACGCCGGTATGCCCGAGCGGCCTTTGCCGCAATTCTCGGTGCTGCCGACCTCGTGGAAGCCATGGGCCTTGTAGAAGGTGATGGCGTTGCCGTTTTCGGGCACGACCTCGAGCCGCATGATCTCGGCTCCGGGGAAACAGGTTTCGAGCTCCGCAAAGATGTCGCGACCAATGCCCTGCCGGTGAAGGGAAGGACGAACATAGAGCATGTGAAGATTGACCGTCTTGGCCATCTGCCTCGACAGGGCCGCGAACCCCATGCCGCCGATGTTCCTGCCGTCGTCAGCCACCAGGAACTCGGCGTCCTTCCTGGCCAGGCGCTCCTTCAGGGCCGCCGGCGAATACCAGGCCTCCAGGAGCGCGTTCACCTTCTCGGCCCCGAAGATCGGGTCATAGGTCGAATGCCACGTCTCGTCCAGCATGGCGCGGACCTGTGGCAGGTCGCGCTCGCTGGCGGTGCGGACGAAATACACCCGCTTATTCCTCGATGCCGAGCTTGGCCTTGACCAGCGCCTGCACCGCTTGCGGGTTTGCCTTGCCGCCGGTTGCCTTCATCACCTGGCCGACGAACCAGCCGGCGAGCGTCGGTTTGGCCTTGACCTTCTCGACCTGATCCGGGTTGGCGGCGATGATCTCGTCGACAGCCTTCTCGATCGCGCCGGTATCTGTCACCTGCTTCATGCCGCGGCTTTCGACGACCTCGGCCGGATCGCCGCCCTCATTCCAGACGATCTCGAACAGGTCCTTGGCGATCTTGCCGGAGATCGTGCCATCCTTGATGAGGTCGATGATTCCGCCAAGCTGGGCGGGCGAAACCGGTGTTTCTTCAATATCCTTGCCGGCCTTGTTCAGGGCGCCGAGAAGGTCGTTGATGACCCAGTTTGCGGCAATCTTGCCGTCACGGCCGGCAGCCACCGCCTCGTAATAGTCGGCAATCGCCTTTTCCGAGACAAGCACCGAGGCGTCGTAGACCGACAGTCCCAGATCCTTGACGAAACGGACCTTCTTGTCGTCCGGCAATTCCGGCAGATCGGCCAACAGCTTGCCCACGAATTCGTTGTCGAATTCCAGCGGCAGCAGATCCGGATCGGGGAAGTAGCGGTAGTCGTGCGCGTCTTCCTTCGAACGCATGGAGCGCGTCTCGCCCTTGCCCGGGTCGAACAGACGGGTTTCCTGATCGATCACGCCGCCATCCTCGAGGATGCCGATCTGACGGCGCGCCTCGTATTCGATCGCCTGCCCGATGAAACGGATGGAGTTGACGTTCTTGATCTCGCAGCGGGTCCCGAAGGCTTCGCCCGGACGGCGAACGGATACGTTGACGTCGGCACGCATGGAGCCTTCGTCCATATTGCCGTCGCAGGTGCCGAGATAGCGCACGATCGAGCGCAGCTTGGTCATGTAGGCCTTGGCTTCATCGGACGAGCGCATGTCGGGCTTGGAGACGATTTCCATCAGTGCGACGCCCGACCGGTTGAGGTCAACGAAGGACATGGTGGCATGCTGGTCGTGCATCGACTTGCCGGCATCCTGTTCGAGATGCAGGCGCTCGATGCCGATCTCGATATCTTCGAAATTGCCCTGCCGGTCGGGGCCGAGCGAGATAATCATCTTGCCCTCGCCGACAATCGGATCCTTGTACTGCGAAATCTGGTAGCCCTGCGGCAGATCCGGATAGAAGTAGTTCTTGCGGTCGAAGACCGAGCGGTGGTTGATCTGTGCCTTCAATCCGAGACCGGTGCGCACCGCCTGCCTGACGCACTCCTCGTTGATGACCGGCAGCATTCCGGGCATCGCGGCATCGACCAGCGACACGTTCGAATTCTGCGGCTTGCCGAACTCCGTCGACGCTCCGGAAAAGAGCTTCGAATTGCTTTTCACCTGGGCATGGACTTCCATGCCGATGATGACCTCCCAGTCGCCGGTGGCGCCGGGAATGAAGCGTTTCGGATCGGGCGTGCGTACGTCGACAATGGTCATGGGATGCTCGTTTCAGACTATGTTTCAGCCACCGTGAGGTAGAGGAAATGGCGCGACGGCGCAAGGCTTGTCGGCAAAGACAGACAAACCCTGCTGCGATTGAATCGCAGCTGCCGCGACTTCGCTGCCAATGGCTGTTGCGCCATGGGCAATTGCAAGCGGATCACAAGATGAAATCGGACGCAGTGAGTTGAGACGCGTTGATGCCATCGAGAACGATCTTGATGTTGTCGAACGCGACGATCGCCGACCCCCCGGAATCGCTGATGTCGATATCGGAATATTCAATCGACGGGCTCTTGATCTGGATGCGGTCAGTGCCATCCTGGAAATCGGTGACCGTATCGCGGCCACCGCCATGCGCAAACACGAACACATCGCTGCCTGCACCGCCGGTCAGCCGGTCGGTTCCGCCGTTTCCGGCCAGACGGTCATTGCCCCCACCGCCGGAGAGCGTGTCCTTGCCGTAGCCGCCAACCAGGACATCGTGTCCATATTGTCCGAGGAGCCGGTCAGCACCTCCGCTTCCAGTGAGTTTGTCGCTATTGCCACCGCCATACAGGGTATTGCCCGCGCCGTTTCCCACAATCGTATCGCGATAGGCTGAACCGCAGGCGATTTCGATCACCGTGCCTTGCGCAATGGTGACGTTGCCCTTGTTGCCGTTGACGTCCGAGAACGATCCCGGCCGGAGATCGACGACGCAGCGGGCCATGGCATTGCTGAAGTCCAGGGTATCCAAACCGCCTGTGTCCATGATCGTGTAGGCGGAATCGGACAACTGGCCGAGATCGGTATGGCGCAGCGCCGCGGCCGCCCCCTTGCCGTAGACCGTATTGCCGGCATTGACGGAGAGGTTGCCGTAAAGTTCCTGGATCGCCATGACGTCGGCGATCATCGGGCTCGACAGGTTGATGTCCGAGGCGCCGCTTGCCCGGTACTCGCTCTGGGAGAAATAGGACATGACCGAATACTGATGGGTGTCGATGTCGAAGATCGCGTTCTTGGAATAGGTGCCACTGCCATCATATGGCCCTCCGTGGTTGAGGCCGAGGGCATGACCGATCTCATGTATGAACGTCTGCTGCCCATAGGAGCCGTCGCCCCATCGCTCGGATGCGGGAAATCCGTTCATCCAGTCCTTGCTGACATTGACCTCGGCGGAGGTCGTGTATCCGGAGCCGTTGTAGGAGGTGCTGGCGTAAGCCGATCCCTGCCCGTCATTGTTGAAGACGATGTCGGCGCCAGCATTCGTGACGACATTGAACCGCAATCCGGTCGTGACCTCCCAGGCATTCAAAGCCGCTAATGCCGAATCGTACATCTGGGGGCTATCCTTCAGCCCTTCCAGATTGACGGTGATCGTCGTGTGATCGAACCGGTGCGCCTTGCCATCCTCCCCTTTGACCAGGTAGTCGACGTAGTTGTTCAATTGTCCTGAAACGGCCGAAACCATCATTCCCTCGCAACAAGATGGGGCACGACAAGCGTGCCCGAGATGAATCGCCCCAAGCGCCGATGCGCCATGTCGGCCCATTCCGTTTTCTGGATTGCGGCCGATCCCTTGCCTGACCTTTTACGGCGTTGTGCGGCAAAATTGCGATATCCGGGCAAAGAGGCGCGCTAAGGTCCGATGAAGCTGGAATAGTCTTCGGACGGCTTCTCGACCAATTGCTTGGCCATCCCGATCGCCTCGACGTCACGGTCGAGAATCGGTGCATAGCTCACCGTCAGCCAGCGAACGGAGTATCCTTGGGCCCGGAAGAAGGCGGTCGCAGGGGCATTTCGGGCATGGGTTTTCAGGCGCAGCTCATCGAACCCCTGGGCGGCAACGCTGCGTTCGACCTCGGCGAGAAGCGCAGCCCCCGCCCCGCGGCGCTGGCAAGCCGGATCGATCCAGAAATCGGTGAGTTCCTCGTCCAGCGCCTCACGCGCCGCCCATCCGGCGATCGCGCCGTTCCATTCGACGAGCGTTATTGAAACCCATGACGATGCAGTGAAATTGCCGAATGCTGACCGCGCGGAATCGAGCAGCACGTCCGTCCGGGCAATCGGAGCCAGGGCGACTTTCCACGCGCGCAGGCCAATCTCCGTCAGCGCTTCCGCGTCGTCTCGCCGTGCACCGCGAATGTGGATCATGCGCGCCCCATGAAACTGCAACGCCCTTGCCCGCACCCTGCGGGAAAGCGGGAGCCCGTTTGCCTTCGAACCGTCATACGCGATTCTCATGGGAGCTTCACGCCGTCCGTTTCCGCGAACGGAACAGCCCATAAAGCGTTCGCCACACTCAGTCGCGTTCGGCGACCGCCGCGGCAACGATCCCGGCAATGCGACGCGTTTCATTCAAAGGGGTGTAGCTGTAGGCCGCAAGCTGTCCTTCGAACGGACGGGTCAGTTTCAGCACTTGTTGAAGATCGCGATGGAACCACTCGAACTTCTCCAGGCGCTCGCCCGGAATTGGCGTGAGATCGAGCGCATAGACCGGCTTGCCGGTCGTCAGGGCTTCGCAGGGCATGGTGATCGAATCCTTGGCGATAAGAAACGCATCCGCCGCCGCCAGATAGTCGAGATAGGGGTTTTCTCCCTCGCGATCCCATACCTCTATCGCCGGTCCTCGCAATGCCAGAAGCGTCTCCAGGGTTCTTTGGCTTGATCGCCGCGAGATGGAGAGCACCACTCGCCACCCCTCTTCGGCGAGGGTCCGCACGGTCGCCGTTATCCGCCGAAGAGCGGCATCGTCGTAGGCATAGGCGCCGTTGTCTCCTCCGACGAAGATCGCCGCGACCTGCTCGCCGTTCGGCGCGTAACGTCTGCGGGCGGCTTCACGCAATGGCGCTAGCCGATCCATCGTCACCCGGTGCGGCACGCCGACCATGGAATGATAGTTCGCCCGTCGATCGAGTTCCGGCTCCCAATCGTGGCGAGACACGAAAACCAGGTCAAAACCGTTCAGCTTCGGCCGCTGGAGGTGCACTGTGAACGGATGGCCGCCATACGCCTTCTTCATGCGCATCACCGGCTCTTCCGATCTGAAGCCGCAGGAGACGATGATATCCGGTCGCTTCTCGTCCGGCCGGAACAAGGGCGGGGTAAAGATGCGCTTTAGCGGCGGAACGCGCCTTGCGATCTTCTGCTGCGGTTCCGGATCGAAATACTGGCCGACCCCCAGACACTGGGTCAGTGTGCCGGCCTTTTGCTCGCTGACAACCCAAACCCGCCGTTTCATCTCAGCGACAGGAACCCTACCACCACTTGGCGGGGGTGAACCGCCCGGCAGCCTGTTCAATGACATGGGCCGTCCTGAAAAGCGTTTCCTCGTCGAACGGACGGCCGATCAGTTGCAGACCGAGAGGCAGGCCCTTGTGGTCAAGGCCGGCGGGAACGGCAATGCCCGGAAGACCTGCCATGTTGACGGTGACAGTGAAGATGTCGTTCAGGTACATCTTCACCGGATCGGCCGCGAGTTCCTGATCGGCGACGCCAAACGCCGAAGACGGCGTGGCGGGTGTCAGGATGGCATCGACACCGGCAGCGAAGGACAGCTCGAAATCGCGCTTGATCAGCGTGCGAACCTTCTGTGCCTGCAAGTAGTAGGCGTCGTAGTAGCCGGCCGAGAGCACGTAGGTGCCGATCATGATGCGGCGCTTGACTTCCTGGCCGAAGCCGGCGGCACGCGTCTTCTCATACATGTCGGCGATGTCCTTGCCGTCGACGCGAAGACCGTAGCGCACACCGTCGTAGCGGGCGAGGTTCGAGGAAGCCTCGGCCGGAGCGACGATGTAGTAGGCGGGAAGCGCGTACTTTGTATGCGGCAGCGAGATGTTGACGATATCGGCGCCGGCGTCCTTGAGCCAGGCGATGCCCTGCTGCCAGAGCGCTTCGATTTCCTCGGGCATGCCGTCGACGCGGTACTCCTTCGGAATGCCGATCTTCATGCCCTTCAGCGACTGGCCGAGCGCGGCTTCGTAATCCGGAACGGGCAGGTCGACCGAGGTTGTGTCCTTGGCATCGACGCTGGCCATCGACTTCAGGAGGATGGCGGCATCGCGTACGTCGCGAGCAAGCGGGCCGGCCTGGTCGAGCGACGAGGCGAAGGCGACCGTGCCCCAGCGCGAGCAGCGGCCATAGGTCGGCTTGATGCCGACGGTGCCGGTGAAGGCGGCCGGCTGGCGGATCGAGCCACCGGTATCGGTCGCGGTCGCGCCGGCGCACAGATGCGCGGCAACGGCTGCCGCCGAGCCACCCGAGGACCCGCCCGGCACCAGTTGCTGGTTGGAGCCCTCAGCGCGCCACGGGTTGATCACCGGACCATAGTAAGAGGTCTCGTTGGACGAGCCCATGGCGAACTCGTCCATGTTGAGCTTACCGAGCATGACGGCGCCGTCGTCCCAGAGGTTCTGGGTGACGGTCGATTCGTAGCGGGGCTCGAAGCGGTCGAGGATATGGCTGCAGGCCTGTGTGTGGACGCCTTGGGTGGCGAAGAGGTCCTTGATGCCGAGCGGAATGCCTTCGAGGGCACCGGCCTTGCCGGCCGCGATCCGCGCGTCGGAGGCTTTCGCCATCTCGCGAGCCTTCTCGTGCGTCACCTTGATGTAGGCGTTGAGCTCGCCATTGGCCGCATCGATGGCCGTAAGGTAGGCGTCGGTCAGCTCGACGGCTGTGAACTGCTTGGCGAGCAGTTTTTCGCGGGCTTCGGCAATGGTCAGGCTAATGAGGTCGCTCATATGTCGGTTCACTTCGTAACAGGCAGGAAACTGCCATTTGGAAACTGGCTCTGTGGCGGAGACTCCGCTGGGGTGTCGCCCGTCCGGCTCTTGCCCTCGATCTCGAGGAGCGGACCGTCAAGGAGCGGCTATTCGACCACCTTGGGGACGAGGAAGAAATCCCGTTCGGTTATGGGAGCATTCGCCACGATGTCGGCTGCCTTGTCGCCGTCAGTGACGACATCGGCGCGCTTCTTCATCGTCATCGGGGTCACCGAGGTCATCGGCTCGACGCCCGTGACGTCGACTTCGGAAAGCTGCTCGACGAAACCGAGAATGCCGTTCAATTCGCCCATCATGCGCTGGGCTTCTTCTTCGGTGACGGCGATACGGGCAAGGTGCGCGACACGCTTCACGGTGGCAAGGTCTACGGACATCTGTATTCTCCGGTCACTATTCCACCCCGCTATAATCGCAGCGCCCCGCCCGCGCAACCGGGGCATTCGCCTCGGCTGCGCATAATTCCCATACTCGGATCGTATTTGGGGGGCGAGGCTCTAGACAGACAGGCTGCCGCCGACCTCGGGAGCCTCGACGCGGGTCTTGGTGCCTTCCATTCCGGCCACGAACTTTTCCGGCGTCTGGTCGATGATCGGGAAACTGCCATAGTGGCAGGGAATGGCGGTCTTGAAGTTGAAGTAGCGCTGGCAGGCGAGCGCCGCCACCGCGCCGCCCATGGTGAAGCGGTCGCCGATCGGCACGATGCCGATATCGGGCTGGTGCAACTCGTTGATCAAGGCCATGTCGGAGAAAATGTCGGTATCGCCCATGTGGAACACGGTCGGCTCGTCATCGAAGTGCAGCATGAGGCCGTTGGCGCTTCCAAGCGAATGAGAGACGCCGTCCTCGGTCACCTGGGCGGAGGAGTGCAGTGCGTTGGTGAAGGTCACCGAGAAGCCGTCGAAGCCCACGGTGCCGCCGGTATTGCCCATGTCAAGCTTGGACACGCCCTTGGCGCCCAGCCAGGAGGCAAGATCGGCATTGGCAAAGACGGTGGCGCCGGTTTCCTTCGCAAGCGCGATCGTATCACCTACATGATCGCCATGGCCGTGGGTCAGCAAGATATGGGTGATGCCCGCCGCCGCTTCCCTGGCATCGAGCCCGCGAAACGATGGGTTACCGGTGAAAAACGGGTCGATAAGGACATTCGCCTTCGCGGTATCGATGCGGAAGGCGGAGTGCCCGAGCCACGTGATCTTCATGGAAATGCTCCTTGGTGCTTGCAGTGCAAATGCATTCTGGTGTTAGGAACTAAACTAGTCTGTATCGCCGGATTGGAAAGCGGCGCCAGCAACAATAACTCGTGAAGGTTCATGTCCTGATGACGGTGCTTACGATTGAAGAACTCGCCGCAACGCTGCCGCCTGGACAGGCCATCGCCGGGCTCGACCTCGGGACGAAGACGATCGGGCTCGCCATGTCGGACCTTGGCCGTCGATTCGCAAGCCCCCGCCCCGTCATCAATCGGGTGAAGTTCACCAAGGACGCGGAAATCCTGCTCGCCTTCGCCGAAAAGGAGAAGGTCGCGGCCTTCGTCATCGGCCTGCCGATCAATATGGACGGATCTTCGGGCCCGCGCGTTCAGGCAACCCGGGCCTTCGTGCGCAGCATGTCGGAGAAGACAAGCCTGCCCTTCGTCTACTGGGACGAGCGGCTGTCGACGGTGGCAGCCGAGCGGGCGCTGCTCGAAATGGACGTGTCACGGAAGAAGCGTGCCGGGCGAATCGACTCCGCCGCGGCCAGTTTCATTCTTCAGGGGGCCCTGGACAGGCTGTCCTCGCTCGAAAGCGACTTGCGCTCCGACGATACGCCCTGACGCCGCTTCCACCATGCGATGATGCGGGCGCGCCGACGAAAGGCGATGATCGCATAGAGGACGATGCTGTCGACGATGATCGCCTTCAGAACGAGCGGCGGAATGGTTTCGGGTGGTATTCCAAGGACGTTGCCATAGACTTGGAAGACCAGGTCATGCGCCTGCCGTGTCAGCATGAAGATGCCGAAGCTCATGTCGTAGTAGGAAAGCCCGTACCAGCTTCCAAGCAGCAGGATGGGACCGCCCCAGAATACGAGGAACCATTTCATGCCGCTTCCCCCAGTTGACGGTACGGCGGCAGGGTCGCGGGAAGCAACCATTTTGCAAATGCCATGAGGCTTAGCACCAGCGCGGGCACGGCTATGTCCATCGCCAGCGCGGCAAAGAACATCATCATCATGACGAGTTGCATCGATCTTGCCACGGTCTTCCCCGCTGCCCTTCCATCGAAATCATTTTCGAGAATTACAGTGGCGGGTTAACCATCAGCGCGCAACGTAAACCATTTGTTAAGGTTAACGCGGAACGGCCGGCCTGTGGATCGGTGGTCGAAAACGTCAGCCGTACACCCCGCGCACCAGACGCTTGACGGCAACAACGATCTTGTCCCAATCCTTCTGGGACTTGAGCTGTATCCCGGAAAACTGCCCGGCGGTTGCGGCTGAGAGCACGAGATGCTGGATCGCGGCGAAGACGAGCGCATTGACAGCAACCGTATCGACGCCCTTCGGCGGCACCAGCGTGCCCTTCATGCGGTCAAGCCAGTGCCCCAGCGCCTTCGACCGGGCTTCGGCAAGCCGCCGGACAACCTCGGACTTTTCGGAAACCTCCCAAGCGATGATGCGGCAAACCAGCGGGTCCTCGCGCAGTGCTTCGAGATAATAAAGTGCGAGCCGCTCCATCAGGTCGCCATAGGTCAGCAGGAACATGCCGCCGGTATCTTCCGGTATCCTGTCCTTGACCCAACTGCCGAGCTCGGTGCCGATAGCCTCGACCAGTCCGTCGAGCCCGCCGAAGTAGCGGTAGATCAGCTGCTTGTCGAAACCCGCTTCGCGGGCGACCGCATTGATGCCGAAGCCCTGGAACCCCTCTTCCGCCAGCAGCCTCTTGGCTGCCGAAAGAATCGCCTTTTCCGTCTGTGACCGGTCGCGAATACGTTTTTCCGGTTCCGTCATCCGGACGATTGCGTCCATCCCTTTACCCTCTCAACTCGCACGTAGCCTGCAAGTCACTGGCCGGTGATGGGCGCAATGGCAAGAACGGAAACGACGAACACCGGGGTTCCCGACCTATTGTCTGTGGATGACTGGTGCTGCCGGCAGCCTCAGGCGGATGCGGGATAGAGAAGATCGACGATGTATCCGGCATCGAACCGGGCGTCGAGCATGCCGTAGGTCGAGCGCCAGCCGGCGGCGAGGCGCGTTTCCAGGAAGGCATCGGCAATCTTTCCGGCGCCAAGGCGGTAGAGTTCGGCGGCGGCCGCGGCGAGCGCCAACTGCTCGACCAGCATGCGCGCGGCCCCTTCATCACGTTCGCAAAGTGCCATCGCTGCCCGCAGCACGGCGATCGTCTTCTTCCCCGACGGGCCGAGATCGCGGGCAAGACCGGCAAAGACGGTCTCGAACAGATCGCGACCGCGGTTGAGCACGCGCAGAACGTCGAGCGCCATCACATTCCCCGAGCCTTCCCAGATGGCGTTCACCGGCGCTTCCCGGTAGTGCCGAGCGATCGGGCGTTCCTCGATGTAGCCGCTGCCGCCGATGCACTCCATCGCCTCGTAGATCAGCGCCGGCGCCATCTTGCAGCACCAGTATTTCGCAACCGGTGTCATCACCCGCGCATAGGCTGCATCCTCGACGCTGTCGCGCGCCTTGTCGAAGGATTCCGCCAGACGGAAGGCCAGCGCCGTCGCCGCCGCCACATCGAGCGCCATGTCGGCGAGCACCCGGGTCATGATCGGCTGGGTGATGAGCATTTTTCCGAAGACACTGCGGCCGCGGGCAAAGTGCACCGCTTCGGCGAGCGACGCGCGCATGATCCCCGCCGAAGCGAGGGCGCAATCGAGACGGGTCAGTGTCACCATGTCGAGGATCGTGCGGACACCGCCGTCGGGCGTGCCCAGCAGGAAGCCGAACGTATCGGTAAATTCCACTTCGGCCGAGGCATTGGAGCGGTTTCCAAGCTTGTCCTTCAGCCGCTGGAACTGCAGGCCGTTGGCTGAGCCGTCCTCGAGCAACCGGGGAACGAGGAAGCAGCCGATCCCTTCATTCGTCCGCGCCAGCATCACGAACGCATCGCTCATCGGCGCCGACATGAACCACTTGTGGCCGGAAAGGCGGTAGATCCCCTCACCCACCCGCTCTGCGGTCGAGCGATTGGCGCGGACGTCGGTGCCGCCCTGCTTCTCGGTCATCCCCATGCCGATCGTCACGGCGGACTTCTGCATGGCGGGCTTGTTGGCCGAATCGTACTTGCGCGAAAGGATCCGCGGCGCCCAATCCTTCTGCACCTTGGGCGAGGCCATCAGCGCCGCGACCGAAGCACTCGTCATCGTCAGCGGGCAGAGATGGCCGCTTTCCAGCTGGGCGGTAAGATAGAAGCGTGCCGCGCGGATCTTGTGGGCCTGCCCCTTGGCTTCGGGCTCGGCCTGTCCGTCCCAGACCGAAGAGTGCAACCCGCTTGCCATCGAACGGCGCATCAGCGCATGCCATGCCGGGTGGAATTCGACCACATCCAGGCGTTCTCCGCGTGGCCCGTGGGTTCTGAGCTTCGGCACGCCTTCGTTTGCCATGCGCGCCAGTTCCTGCGCCTCGGGCGAGGTGACATAGCGCCCCGTCACATCGAGTTCGTCGCGCAGCGTGCGATGCAGGCCGGAGGTCAGGTCGACGATCAGCGGATCGGATCGATAGGCGTTGATACCGGACCAGAGTTTCGGCTGGTTCAGTTCGGCGAGTTTTTCTTCAGTCCGATTCGTCTGGGTCATACGGGGCTTCTAGCGGAAATCGTTTGAAATTGCAGGGGATCAAAACCGCAATCGTCTTAGCATGCGCTTGCTCCCTGCGCAGCCAGTCTTTATAGACCGCGCAGACCATTCTAGGAGGCAGGTTCATGGCCACTTTCCCCCACCGCCACCTCATAGGCATCAAGGGCCTCACGGAACAGGACATCACCTTTCTGCTCGACAAGGCCGACGAAGCGGTGAAGATCAGCCGTCAGCGGGAGAAGAAGACCTCCACGCTTCGCGGTCTGACGCAGATCAACCTGTTTTTCGAGGCATCCACCCGCACTCAATCGTCTTTCGAGCTTGCAGGCAAGCGCCTCGGCGCCGACGTGATGAACATGTCGGTCGGCAATTCCTCGGTCAAGAAGGGCGAAACGCTCATCGACACGGCGATGACGCTGAACGCCATGCATCCGGACGTGCTTGTCGTGCGGCACTCGTCGGCAGGCGCTGCGGCTCTGCTGGCGCAGAAGGTGTCCTGCTCGGTAATCAACGCCGGCGACGGCGCGCATGAGCATCCGACCCAGGCGCTTCTCGACGCGCTGACCATCCGCCGCGCCAAGGGCAAGCTGTCGCGCATCATCGTGGCGATCTGCGGCGACGTGCTCCATTCGCGCGTGGCGCGCTCCAACATTATCCTGCTCAACGCCATGGGCGCCCGGGTGCGCGTCGTCGCGCCTGCCACGCTGCTTCCCGCCGGCATCGCCGACATGAGCGTCGAGGTCTACCACGACATGAAGGAGGGCCTGAAGGATGCCGACGTGGTGATGATGCTTCGCCTCCAGCGCGAGCGCATGTCCGGGTCATTCGTGCCCTCGGTGCGCGAATACTTCCGTTACTACGGCCTCGATGCCGAAAAGCTCGCCTATGCTAAGGAGGGCGCCCTCGTCATGCATCCTGGTCCGATGAACCGCGGCGTGGAGATCGCTTCAGAAGTCGCCGACGGACCGCAAAGCGTGATCGAGCAGCAGGTGGAAATGGGTGTCGCCGTACGCATGGCGGTCATGGAAGCACTGCTGACGCAGAACCAGGAGGCGCTCGCATGAGCAACACGGTCGTCCTCAACAACGTCCGCATCATCGACCCTTCCCGCGAGTTGGACGAGGTTGGAACCATCATCGTCGAGAACGGCCGGATCGTTGCCGCAGGTACCGACACCAGGAACCAGGGCACACCGGAAGGTGCGACAGTGCGCGACTGCACCGGTCTCGTCGCCACGCCCGGCCTGGTGGATGCGCGGGTCTTCGTCGGCGAACCGGGCGCCGAGCACCGCGAGACGATCGAATCCGCAAGCCGTTCTGCGGCGGCCGGCGGCGTCACCTCTTTCATCATGATGCCCGACACCGATCCGGTGATCGACGATATCGCCCTGGTGGAATTCGTGCTGAAGACAGCCCGCGACAAGGCGGTCGTCAACGTCTATCCGGCTGCGGCCCTGACCAAGGGGCTCGCCGGCGAGGAGATGACCGAGTTCGGCCTCATGAAGGAAGCCGGCGCTGTGACCTTTACAACCGGTCGCGAGACAATCCACGATACGGTGATGCTTCGCCGTGCCCTGACCTACGCGCGCGAGTTCGACGCGGTGATTTCCTGCGAGACCCGCGACAAGTATCTCGGCGCCAACGGAGTCATGAACGAGGGCCTGCTTGCGAGCTGGCTCGGGCTCTCCGGCATTCCCAAGGAGGCCGAGATCATTCCGCTCGAGCGCGACCTGCGCATTGCAGGGCTGACCAAGGGCCGCTATCACGCCGCCCAGATCTCGGTCCCGGAATCGGCGGAGGCAATCCGCGCCGCCCGCGCGCGAGGGGGCAACGTCACTTGCGGCATCTCGATCAACAACCTCGCGCTCAACGAAATCGACATCGGCGAGTACCGCACCTTCTTCAAGCTTTCGCCGCCGCTGCGTTCGGAAGACGACCGGATGGCAATGGTCGAGGCGCTCGCCGACGGAACCATCGACATCATCGTTTCCTCGCATGATCCGCAGGATGTCGACACCAAGCGCCTGCCCTTTGCCGATGCGGCGGACGGCGCCGTCGGGCTGGAGACCTTGCTCGCCGCGGCGCTTCGGCTCCATCATAGCGGCCATGTCAGCCTCATGCGCCTGATCGACGCGATGTCCACGCGCCCGGCCAAGATCTTCGGCCTCGACGCAGGTACCCTGAAAGCCGGCGCGAAAGCGGACATCACGCTCATTGATCTCGACGAACCATGGCTGGTATCCAAGGATTCACTGTTGTCACGCTCCAAGAACACGCCGTTCGAGGATGCGCGCTTCAGTGGTCGCGCGGTTGCAACCTATGTCGCTGGACGCCTCGTCCATTCTCTTTGAACGTCATCACCGTTTCCGGGGGGACACGTGAACGAAATCCTGTCATGGCAAGTCGGCATTCCTGCCGCATTCGGGATCGCCTGTCTCGGCTATCTCCTCGGTTCCATACCGTTTGGCCTGCTCCTGACGCGCATGGCCGGGCTCGGCGATGTGCGCAAGATCGGCTCAGGAAACATCGGCGCCACCAATGTCCTGCGCACCGGCAACAAGAAGCTCGCTGCCGCAACCCTGTTGCTCGACGCCTTCAAGGGCACGGCCGCCGTCTGGATCGCCCACTATCTGTTCGGCCAGGATGCTGGCCTGATCGCCGGCTTCTTTGCCTTCCTCGGCCATCTGTTTCCCGTATGGCTCGGGTTCAAGGGCGGCAAGGGTGTCGCGACCTATATCGGCATCCTGCTCGGGATTGCGCCGGCCATGGTGCTGGTCTTTGCGTTCATCTGGCTGGCGATTGCCTATCTCAGCCGTTATTCGTCCCTATCCGCTCTGGTTGCAACACTTGTCATTCCGGTTGTATTGTGGATACTGGGCCAGGAAAAGATGACCCTGGTCATGGCGGCCATGACCATCATCACCTGGTGGAAACACAAGGCCAATATCGAACGGTTGATCCTGGGGACGGAAACCAAGATCGGACAAAAGGGATAGTCAGCGAATGCTGAACGGCAGCGCAAGACAATCAGGGTTTGCGCTGACGGACAAGCAGAGGCTCGCCTGGCTCCGACTGATCCGAAGCGAGAATGTCGGGCCTTCGACCTTTCGTGATCTCATCGATCACTTCGGATCTGCCGAAGCTGCGCTCGATGCATTGCCGGAACTGTCACAGCGCGGCGGCTCGCGTCGTTCCGTACGGGTCTGTTCTATCGCGGAAGCCGAGCGGGAGATCGATATCGCTCGGAAAACCGGCGCCAGATTCGTCGGCATCGGCGAGGCGGATTACCCTGTCTACCTCAGACAAATCGATGCCGCACCGCCGCTGCTCGCCATGAGGGGCAATCCCCAAGTCGCCGCCCGTCCTTCGATCGGCATCGTCGGTTCGCGCAACGCCTCGATCAGCGGTGCAAAGATTGCGGCGATGATCGCGCGCGATGCCGGGCGCGCCGGTTATGCGGTCATCTCCGGCCTAGCGCGGGGGATCGATACGGCCGCGCATCAGGCAAGCCTCGATACCGGGACGATCGCCGCGATGGCGGGCGGTCTCGACCAGCCCTACCCTCCCGAAAACCGTGGCCTGCTCGAGGACATAGGAAACGGTGCCGGGCTTGCGATCAGCGAGATGCCGTTCGGATGGGAACCGCGGGCGCGCGACTTTCCCCGTCGCAACCGGCTGATCGCCGGCGCTTCCCTTGGCCTCGTGGTTGTCGAGGCGGCCCTGCGTTCCGGCTCGCTGATAACCGCTCGCCTGGCCGCAGAATACGGAAGGCTGGTTTTTGCCGTGCCCGGTTCGCCGCTCGATCCGCGCTGCCAGGGCACGAACGGCCTTTTGAAAGATGGCGCGATTGTCACGACCGGCGTAGGTGACGTACTGGAGGCATTGGCACCGATCTCCCGTCCGGATCTCTTTTCCGAACCGCACGAAAGCGAAGTCTATGGAGACGGCATAGTATCGGATGCCCACCCGCCGAATGACGACGATCGTGGTCGCCTGGTTACAGCCCTCGGACCGACACCCGCGGAAATCGATGACGTTATTCGATATACCGGCCTTGCGCCGTCATCCGTCTATCTGTTGCTTCTCGAGCTGGATCTGGCCGGACGCCTGCAGCGCCATAGCGGCGGCATGGTCTCACTGACCCTTGCGGATTGAGATCGAGCGCTTGCCTGCCTGAACGTCGCCCGCCTCGACGAAAGCCATTTCTATAAGGTAGCACAGCATGTCGGCACCCTCGTTCTGCGCCACTTGCCGCAGTTCCCCCAACATCTGGCGAATGTAGGCAATGTTCTCCTGCGAGCGGTGACCAACTTCTTCGCCACTTGCAACCCTGGAGGCCATGTCTCATCCCTATTGAACAGTGCGGGGGAAATCGCAAAAAACAACTTGAGCGTTACATCGGCAAAACGATAGCGCATTTATCTGTAATTGCAATAGTCGCAACATCCCGCCATAGTTGCATTACGTTGTACGCGAGAATTTCGGGGCACGCCTCTTGACCGCGACGCAATCACTGTCCATGTCGGAAGCCATAAAACCGGTAAACGGCTTCCTATTGCCCGACCGGCCGGTTGAGGCAACCTCATTTTTTAGAGAAGCGGTATGAATGTTGTGGTGGTAGAGTCGCCTGCGAAGGCGAAGACGATCAACAAGTATTTGGGTCCAGGATACACGGTTCTTGCCTCCTTCGGTCACGTGCGCGACCTGCCGGCCAAGGATGGTTCGGTGCTGCCCGACCAGGATTTCGAAATGCTCTGGGAGGTCGACGGAGCTTCCGCAAAGCGGATGAAAGACATTGCCGACGCGGTGAAATCCTCCGACGGTCTCTTTCTCGCGACCGACCCGGATCGCGAAGGCGAAGCCATCTCCTGGCACGTGCTCGACCTCCTGAAGAAAAAACGCGTCCTTGGCGACAAGCCCGTCAAGCGCGTGGTCTTCAACGCCATCACCAAGAAGGCAGTGCTGGATGCCATGGCCAATCCGCGTGACATCGATGTCCCGCTGGTCGACGCTTATCTCGCCCGCCGCGCCCTCGACTATCTTGTCGGCTTCAATCTTTCGCCGGTGCTGTGGCGCAAACTGCCGGGCGCACGTTCCGCCGGACGCGTCCAATCGGTCGCGCTTCGCCTGGTGTGCGATCGCGAGTCTGAAATCGAGCGCTTCGTATCCGAAGAATACTGGAACATCTCGGCCCTGCTGCGCACACCGCGTGGCGACGAGTTCGAGGCTCGCCTGGTCTCCGCCGACGGCAAGCGCCTGCAGGCGAAATCGGTCGGCGACGGAGAGGAAGCCAACCGGCTGAAGACTCTGCTCGAAGGTGCGAGCTATGTCGTCGATACCGTCGAGGCCAAGCCGGTCAAGCGCAACCCTTCGCCGCCGTTCACCACATCGACACTGCAGCAGGCTGCCTCTTCCAAGCTCGGCTTCTCTGCATCGCGCACCATGCAGGTCGCGCAGAAGCTTTATGAGGGCATAGACATCGGCGGCGAAACCGTCGGTCTCATCACCTATATGCGTACCGACGGCGTGCAGATGGCGCCGGAGGCCATCGACGCGGCGCGGCGCGCCATCGGCGAGCAGTTCGGCGATCGCTACGTTCCGGAAAAAGCCCGCTTCTACTCCACCAAGGCGAAGAACGCACAGGAAGCGCACGAAGCCATCCGCCCGACTGACTTCAATCGCAACCCCGACAAGGTGCGCCGTTTCCTCGACGGGGACCAGTTGCGACTCTACGACCTCATCTGGAAGCGCGGCATCGCCAGCCAGATGGCGTCGGCCGAAATCGAGCGCACCACCGTCGAGATCCTTGCCGACAACAGCGGCAAAAAGGCAGGTCTCCGCGCCGTCGGATCCGTGATCCGTTTCGACGGCTTCATTGCCGCCTACACCGACCAGAAGGAAGATGGCGAACAGGCCGACGGTGACGACGAGGACGGTCGTCTTCCCGAGATCAATGCCCGCGAGAAGCTGGACAAGGAAAAGATCAACGCCAGCCAGCACTTCACCGAGCCGCCACCGCGCTATTCGGAAGCGACCCTCATCAAGAAGATGGAAGAACTCGGCATCGGCCGGCCTTCGACCTATGCGGCAACGCTCGCTACCCTGCGCGACCGCGACTATGTCACGATCGACAAGCGCAAGCTGGTGCCCCAGGCCAAGGGTCGCCTCGTGACGGCCTTCCTGGAAAACTTCTTCACCCGCTACGTGGAGTATGACTTCACCGCGGATCTCGAAGAAAAGCTCGACCAGATCTCCGCCGGCGAACTCAACTGGAAGGATGTGCTGCGCGAATTCTGGACGAACTTCTTCGCCCAGATCGAGGACACCAAGGAACTGCGCGTCACCAACGTGCTCGACGCGCTCAACGAAGCGCTGGCGCCGCTCGTCTTCCCCAAGCGCGAAGACGGCTCCGACCCGCGCATCTGCCAGGTCTGCGGCACCGGCCAGCTTTCGCTGAAGCTCGGCAAGTACGGGGCTTTCGTCGGCTGCTCCAACTATCCGGAATGCAACTATACCCGCCAGCTCTCCTCGGAGGGTGGCGCCGAGGCCGACGCTGCCGGCAACGAGCCGAAAAGCCTCGGCAAGGACCCGTTGACCGACGAGGAAATCACGCTGCGCAGCGGGCGGTTCGGCCCCTATGTCCAGCGTGGCGACGGCAAGGACGCAAAGCGCGCCTCGCTACCGAAGGGCTGGAAGGTCGAAGACATCGACCACGAGAAGGCGCTCGCACTGCTGTCCCTGCCCCGCGACGTCGGCCAGCATCCGGAAACCGGCAAGATGATCTCGACCGGCATCGGCCGCTACGGACCGTTCGTCCTGCATGACGGCAGCTACGCCAATCTTGAGTCGGTCGAGGACGTTTTCACCATCGGCCTCAACCGGGCGGTGACTGTGCTCGCGGACAAGCAGACGAAAGGCCCCGGCGGTCGGTCGCGAAGCACGCCGGCGGCGCTGAAGGAACTGGGCGACCACCCGGACGGCGGCGCGATCACCGTTCGCGACGGCCGTTTCGGCCCCTACGTCAACTGGGCCAAGGTCAATGTGACATTGCCGAAGGGCAAGGACCCGCAGTCGATCACCGTCGAGGAAGCGCTGGCGCTCATCGCCGAGAAGAGCGGCAAATCGGGCTCGAAGACCAAGGCCAAGAGCACCAAGGCTGCCAAGACGACAAAGGCAGTTGCGGCAAATGGCGACGGGGACACCAAGAGCGCGACCAAGGCCAAGACCGCAGCCAAGCCGAAGGCAAAAGCCACAGCAAAGAAGAAGAGCTGACCCGTGAAGAGAGAGCCGCGCGGACGAAACACGTTCAAGGACAAGCGATCCGGAAAGTCCGGTCGCGCGGAGGCTTCCGCGGGGTCGGCGGAAGACATGGTCATCATCCATGGCGAAGTGCCGCCGCGCGACGTGATCCTGCGCTTCATCGCCGAAAATCCGCAGAAAGCATCCAAGCGTGAAATCGCCAAGGCCTTCGGCTTGAAGGGCGAACACCGCGTGGAACTGAAGGAGGTTCTGCGCTCGCTTGAGGAAGACGGCCTGCTGCAGAAAAGCCGCAAGTCGCTGATCCGGCCGGGGGCGCTACCTCCCGTCACGGTGCTCGACATCACCACCCGCGACAAGGATGGCGAACTGATCGGCCGACCGGCCGAATGGCCCGAGGAAGCGGGCGTGGCGCCAGCAGTCGCGATCCGCCAGTCATCCTCCGCACGTCGGGAAAAGACACCCACCGCCGGCCTCGGCGATCGTGTGCTGGCAAAGATCTTCCCGGCCAAGGATCGGGCTGGCCCCGCCTACACGGCGCGCATCATCAAGGTCATCGACAAGCGGAAAACGGCGCAGCTCGGCGTGTTCCGCGAAACGCCGGGCGGCGGCGGCCGCCTGATGCCTATCGAGAAACGCGGCGAGGAGCTCGTCGTCGATCCCGACTTCACCGAGGGCGCCAAGGACGGTGACCTGGTCGAGGTCGAGGTTGCCCGTATCGGCCGCTTCGGGCTGGCTCGGGCCAAGGTACTTTCGATCGTCGGTTCTGTCGCCTCTGAAAAGGCGATCTCGATGATCGCCATCCATGCGCATGGCATTCCCTACATCTTCCCGCCGGCGGTGATTGCCGAGGCCGAAGCGGCGAAGCCCGCCACCATGGCACACCGCGAAGACTGGCGGCACGTGCCGTTGATCACCATCGACCCGGCCGACGCCAAGGACCATGACGACGCGGTCTATGCCGAGATGGACCCCTCGCCCGACAATCCGGGCGGCGTCATCGTCACTGTCGCGATCGCCGACGTATCCTTGTATGTGCGCACCGGCTCGGCCCTCGACCGCGAGGCGCTGAAGCGCGGCAACTCCGTGTACTTCCCCGATCGCGTGGTGCCGATGCTTCCGGAACGCATCTCGAACGATCTCTGCTCGCTGCGCGAAGGCGTCGACCGCCCGGCGTTGGCTGTGCGCCTGGTCTTCTCCAAGGAAGGCCGCAAGGCGGGCCACACCTTCCACCGCATCATGATGAAGAGTGCTGCAAAGCTCTCCTACCAGCAGGCGCAGGCCGCCGTGGACGGCAATCCTGACGACAAGACCGGACCGCTGCTCGAGCCGATCCTGAGGCCGCTCTGGCACGCCTACGAGGTCATGACGCTCGGCCGCGACCGCCGCCAGCCGCTCGAGCTCGACATGCCCGAGCGCAAGATACTGCTCCAGGACGACGGTACCGTGGACCGGGTCGTCGTGCCGCCGCGCCTCGATGCGCACAAGCTGATCGAGGAGATGATGATCCAGGCGAACGTCGCGGCCGCCGAGACTCTGGAGAAGAAGCGCCAGGTCCTGATCTATCGCATCCATGACGCGCCGTCCCTTGCCAAACAGGAGGTTCTGCGGGAGTTCCTGGGAACACTCGGACTGTCTCTGGCGCGCGGCAATCTTCGCTCCAACAGCTTCAACAGCGTGCTGGCACGAGCACTCGGCACGCCACACCAGATCATGGTCAACGAGATGGTGCTGCGTTCGCAGAGCCAGGCGATCTACAGCCCCGAGAACATCGGCCATTTCGGCCTGAACCTTCTCAAGTATGCGCATTTCACCTCACCCATCCGGCGCTACGCCGACCTTATCGTCCACAGGGCGCTGGTCGGATCGCTCGGCCTCGGAGAGGGTGGAATCACGCCGGAAGAAGAGGCGCAGCTCGACGACATCGCGGCCGAAATCTCCACCTTCGAACGCCGCGCCATGGCCGCCGAGCGCGAGACCGTCGACCGGCTTGTGGCCCATCATCTTGCCGGACGCATCGGGGAGGAATTCGACGGGCGGATCGGCGGTGTGACCAAGGCGGGGCTTTTTGTCGCTCTTCCGGACTATGGCGCCGACGGCTTCGTCCCTGTATCGACACTCGGCACCGACTACTTTGTCTACGACGAGGCGCACCAGGCGCTGACCGGAGAGAAAACCGGGCTCGGCTACCAGTTGGGTGACTCAGTCAAGGTGAAGCTGGCAGAAGCCGTGCCGCTGGCCGGTGCGTTGCGCTTCGAGATGCTGAGCGAGGGCCGCAAGATGCCGACCGGCGTGCGCTCCTTCCACAAGGCGTCCCGCGGAGCCAAGGACAGGCGGCAGCCGGGCACGAGACCTCCACGCTCCCGGCGATAGCCGCGGCGACAAAACGGGAGGAAGGATAGCAAGCCATGACAAACGCACAAGACGGCCCTGTCGTCCGCTACGGAGGAGCAAGCCAGTCGGAGCGGCCGGTCGGCCGCTCGATCACGCGCGGCTTGCTCAATTCCTGTCCGGCTTGCGGCAGCGGCAAGCTCTTCCGGCAATTCCTGAAGCCGGTGGACCATTGCGCCGCCTGCGGCGAAGCGATGCATCATCAGCGCGCCGACGACCTGCCGCCCTACCTGGTCATCTTCGTGGTCGGACACGTGGCCGTCGGCGGCTTCATGATGACCGATCTCGTTTTCCCGATGTCGATCTGGCTGCAACTCGCCATCTGGGCGCCGCTGACGGCGCTAGCGGGCCTTGTCAGCATCCAGCCGATCAAGGGCGGCGTCATCGGCCTGCAATGGGCGCTACGAATGCATGGATTTGCCGGGGATGGAGACGAAGCGGCGGAAGCTGCCGGAGGAGACAACTGCGCATGACAGCCAGGGAGGCTGATATCGCGGCCAACAAGGATGTGGCGGGAGCGGAAAGGAAGCCGGTCATCAGGCCCCGCGACGCCGCCTCGCTCATTTTGCTCGACCGGTCCGGCCCGCGCATGCGCGTTCTCGTGGGGCTGCGCAGCAGCGGTCATGCCTTCATGCCGGATACCTATGTCTTTCCCGGCGGGCGTTGTGATCCCGGCGACCATGCCCTGCCCTATTCCAGCGATTTCCATCCGCTCGTCCTCGACAAGCTCGCATCGATCGAAAAAAACCGCAGGACGCCGCGCCGCTTGCGCGCGCTCGGCCTTGCGGCGATCCGCGAACTGGAGGAGGAAACCGGAGTCGTCATCGGCGCGGACCAGGGCGTGGACAACAGGGGCGTCCGAAAAATAGCCGCCAACCTGTCCTGTCTTCGCTTCGTGGCGCGAGCCATCACACCGCCGCGCTACAATCGCCGTTTCGATGCCCGATTCTTCTGTACATTCGCCGACGAAGCCGGGATCGACCCTTCCGCCCTGCGCGCATCGCGGGAGTTGCACGATCTCCAATGGATCGAATTCGATAATATTTCTGACGTGAACATGCCGGATATAACGCAATGGATACTGGCCGACGTCGGCCGGCTTCTCCAACAGGATCCGTCCTTGCCGTACGGCCGTCCCGTATCGTTCTACTTCAATCGGCGCGGACAACACGTTCGCCTGAGCATCTAGGAAATAACTGCATGTCGCAGCCGAAAAACGGCACGTCAGATCCGGCCGAGGATATCCATTGGCCCTCGCTCGTCGCTGCGATCTCCGCGATCACGGCCGTCGGGATCGCCATCGGTCTGGGATTGCCGCTTCTGAGCATCGTCCTTGAAAAGCGCGGCATCGCATCGACGCTCATCGGCCTCAACTCCGCCATGGCCGGGTTGGCAGCAATGGCGGCGGCGCCCATCACCACAAAGCTCGCGCACGACTACGGGGTTGCGCCAACGATGCTCTGGGCGGTGCTGATATCGGCCGTCAGTGCACTCGGGTTCTACTATGCCGACGCGTTCTGGATGTGGTTTCCCCTGCGATTTGCGTTCCACGGCGCCACCACCACGCTTTTCATCCTTTCCGAATTCTGGATCACGGCCGCCGCCCCCCCGCGGCGACGGGGGCTGGTTCTCGGTATCTACGGCACTGTTCTCGCCATGGGTTTTGCCACCGGCCCCCTGCTCTTCTCGGTCCTTGGCAGCGAAGGGATCCTACCTTTCCTCGTGGGCGCCGGCGCGATCCTGCTCGCGGCTATTCCGATCTTCATCGCGCGCGATGAAAGCCCGGTGCTCGGGGAAAGGCCGGAACTGCATTTCATGCGCTACATCTTCCTGGTTCCTGCAGCGACCGCAGCCGTGTTCGTCTTCGGTGCGGTCGAAGCCGGAGGCCTGGCGCTCTTTCCGATTTTCGCCACCCGAATCGGATTTTCCGAATCACATGCCGCCCTGCTGCTGACGATCATGGGGATCGGCAACATGATCTTCCAGATACCGCTCGGCATGATCTCGGACCGCATGCGCGACAAGCGCCCGATGCTGGGCATCATGGCTTTCGTGGGCTTCGTCGGCGCCCTGATGCTGCCATTCCTGGTTCACGACTGGTTCCTGATGGCCGTGGTCCTGCTGTTTTGGGGCGGCAGCGTCTCGGGCCTCTACACCGTGGGCTTGAGCCACCTGGGCTCGCGCCTGACCGGCGCCGACCTTGTTGCCGCCAATGCCGCATTCATCTTCTGCTATGCGGTCGGTACGGTCGCAGGTCCGCAGGTCATCGGCGCGTCGATCGATCTCTACGGCAATGATGGATTCGCATGGGCCATTGCCATGTTTTTCGGCCTGTTTGTGGTACTTTCGGCCCTCCGGCTGCTTTTCCGCCCAAAACGGGCTTGACTTTTCGGGCACGATTTGTAGTTTCCGCGCAGATTTCGCCGTGGGCCGCGACTGGGCCGTCCACGGCTTCATTCTTCTTAGAGGCAGACTTACCATGGCGAAAGCTACCACCATCAAGATCAAGCTGCTGTCGACCGCCGACACCGGTACTTTCTACGTCACGACGAAAAACAGCCGTACGATGACCGAGAAGATGACCAAGACGAAGTATGACCCGGTCGTACGCAAGCATGTTGAATTCAAGGAAACGAAGATCAAGTAAGATCTCGTTCCTTCTTTCGGAATGCGAAGCGCGTTGCTTACTGGCGGCGCGCTTTTTGCTTGTGACGTGGTGGCAATCGAGTCAGTTGAGCCATTCCCCAAAATAAAAAGCGCCACATCCCTAACGGGAGGCGGCGCTTCTTGACGGGGGTCGGCCAGCATGCGGCCACGGCACGAGGAACCGCGATTGCTGCCTGCTAGCCGACCGACCCCACGATCCAGGAGATGCGGCGGACCTGAGCATCATGGGGTAGATCTGTTCCTGTTCGGAACGTATCTTGCTAATCACAAGTTCAAAACTGCGCGAAACCGGAAAAAAAATCAACAAATTCTTATGGGTGAAGCGTAACGGCGCGGTTTCATGGTTGATTTAGGCGCGACCCTGCGAACAGTGAAACGCACTCAATATTAGCGGTATCTGAACCTTCGCAAGCATCGACACCGCGGCAAACCAGTATAGCGTGCGATTTTGTTCGGCGGGACCTTGTTTTTGAGAACAATGCCTTGAGATCGTTTGCATATTATATATTTGAAATACGTAACTTTCATGTTGCACGCGAAACAAATTCCACGGTAGTTCGACCGCGTGATTGCATATCGACAGAGTTATCCTCATTTTCGGCATAAGTTGAAAATTCCATTTCCGCTAAAAATCTTCATAAAAACGAAAAAATCGACGGCATCTGCCGCCGATTCGAGGTTCGCTCGGGACGATTTCAGCAGTCCAGGGCTATGCCGCGGCGGCGACGACCCTATTGCGGCCCCGTCTCTTGGCTTCCATCAGCGCCTGGTCCGATTGCCGGAAAAGCTGCTCGGGGGTCGTCGCGCCGCCCTCGGTCGTGGCTATGCCCATGGAAGCGGTCACCTCGATCGTCTTGCCGGACGAATTGATCGTGAATGGCTGCCCCTCGACAACCAGCCGCAGCCGCTCGGCCACGACGGTAGCCATCTCGCCCGTGGTATCGGGCATGACCACCACAAATTCCTCGCCGCCATATCGACATGCCAGGTCGGCGCCGCGCACTGTAGAGCGGATCCGTGACGCGAACTCGCGGATGACCGCGTCGCCGGCGTCGTGACCATAGGTGTCGTTGACCTGCTTGAAGCGGTCGATATCGGTGACGCAAATCGAAAGCGGACGACCGCGACGGACCGCGCGCTCGAACAGTACCTTCAGGTGCGTATCGAGATAGCGCCTGTTGTGCAGTCCGGTAAGCCCATCCGTCACCGCAAGCTCGATCGTTTGCTTCACATTGTCCCGCAGGCGATCATTGTAGCGCTTGCGGCGGATCTGGGTCAGGCTCCGGGCCGCTAGTTCGTTCGGATCGACCGGGCGGGTGACGTAGTCGTTCACGCCTAGATCCATGGCGCGAACGATCATCTCGTCGGCGCCCTGCTCGGCGATCAGCAGAACCGGCACGAAACGGGTCCGTTCAAGGGAGCGCAATTGCGAACACAGCCGCAGCGGGTCGTAGTCGTCGAAATTGCCATTGACGATCACCAGTTCGAACCTGTTCTCCGCCGCCTCGAACAGCGCCCCTTGCGGGTCCGACATCGCCGTGACCTCGGCAATCGGCTTCAGCGCCTTGATGAGACGCTCCTGGGAATTCGGCCGCCCGTCCACCAGCAAAATCCGCGGCGCGTCCTCATGGCTGCCTTCAGTGCCGCGCAGCAGCTCCTCGATGCCGATCGTCCGCGTCGTCTCGGCGCGCACACGCAGCTCGTCGCTCAGGTTCTTGAGGCGGACAAGGCTCTTCACCCGCGATATCAACTGCAGATCATTGACGGGCTTGGTGAGGAAATCGTCGGCACCCGCCTTCAATCCGCGCACCCGATCCGATGGCTGGTCGAGCGCCGTGACCATGACGACCGGAATGTGCGCCGTGCGGGGATTGCTCTTCAACTGCTCACAGACTTCGAAGCCGTCCATTCCCGGCATCATCACATCGAGCAGGACCACATCGACCTGGGCGTGGCCACATATCGCGAGGGCGGACGGTCCATCATTTGCCGTCAAGACATCGAAATACTCCGCTAGAAGACGTACCTCCAGCAAGCGGACATTTGCGGGTATGTCGTCAACCACCAAAATTCTAGCGCTCATTGGCACTTTCCTGGAAAAGTAATTCAGGCATCGCCGAGATAGGTTTTTATCGTCTCAATAAATTTCGGTACTGAAATGGGCTTGGAAACATAAGCCTCGCATCCACCCTGGCGTATCCGCTCCTCATCGCCCTTCATCGCGAAGGCGGTCACTGCGATCACCGGGATGACATGCAATTCGTCGTCTTCCTTCAGCCACTTGGTCACTTCGAGGCCGGATACTTCCGGAAGCTGGATGTCCATCAGGATCAGGTCCGGCTTGTACTTGCGCGCCAGATCCAGCGCCTCCATGCCGTTGCGGGTCTGGATCGTCGCATAGCCCGACGCCTCGATGAGATCGCGGAAGAGCTTCATGTTGAGCTCGTTGTCTTCTACAATCATCACCTGCTTGGGCATGTCGAACTGTCCTTGCTTCCCGCCTTGCAACTGCCTTGAGAGCATATAGATTTGCCGGCAGGTCGATTCCAAATTCCCCTCCATGCAACAGTAAGGGTATTTGGTTGAAAAAAAGGTAACTCGGTCATCGACATGCAGAGCTTTCCCAAATCCAGCAAACCTGCGCCTGCCGATCCGCAGGAAACAGCAATCGCAGTACTCGCCTGGCTTGCTAGTGAACCCGAGATGCTGAGCCGCTTCCTGGCGCTATCCGGGATCGAACCCGGCCAGATGAGGGGCGCCGTCAACGACCCGGGTTTTCTCGCCGGAATGCTCGACTTCCTCATGGCGCACGAACCGACATTGATGGCGTTCTGCGCGGCAACGGAAACCTTGCCGGAAACGGTGGTCGCATCGTGGCAGCACTTTTCCGGACCCGGGCTCGATTCCGGAGTGTTCTGAACATGGCCGGCACGCCTGAACTCGCGCACATCCGCCTTGGCGATCGGCCGCTTGTGGTGTGCGACATCGACGAGGTCGTGCTCGAGTTCATATCGCCCTTCCAGGCCTATCTCCGCAATCGGCAATTCGAGCTCTTGCCGCGCTCTTTCATGCTCCATGGCAACATCTTCTCCCTGCTCGACGGATCCGAACCGGACGAAGCGGCGATGAAGGCGATGCAGGAGGATTTCTTCGCCAACCAGGACAAATGGCAGAAACCGGCGGTGCGCGCGGTCGAGACGCTGCGCGATCTTTCGGGCGATGCGGACGTGGTGTTCCTGACCGCCATGCCACCCCGCTACCAGAAGGTCCGCCGCACTCTTCTCGACCGCCTCGACCTCCCCTATCCGATGATCGCCACCGAGGAGGCCAAAGGACCGGTCGTCGAGGCGCTGCACCAGCGGCGACCTCTGCCGGTGGCGTTTCTCGATGACATCCAGCGAAACCTTCAATCCGTGCGCTCCCATGTTCCCGACTGCCTGCTGGTCAGCCTGATGGCCAACGCCGATTTCCGGGCACTCGCCCCTGCGCCCACCGAGGGAATTGTCCAGGCTGCCGACTGGAGCGAAGCGAACAAGCTCATCCGCAACCATTTCCTGGGACAGGTTGTGCAGCGCTAGCCTCGGTTGCTCGTCTGCCCTTGAGACTCGCCACTATAGTGATTAACGTGCAGATGTTCAATTTTTGTTCTCGCTGATCACCATGGAAGCTGCCGCCAACCCCGGTTTCTGCCGCGATTGCCTGACCGACCAAACGGCCGGCCGGACGCGATGCCGCGCCTGCGGCAGCCCGCGCCTCGCCTATCACAGTGAGCTCCATCAGTTGTCGCTGGCGCATATCGATTGCGATGCGTTCTATGCCTCGGTCGAAAAGCGCGACAATCCGGAGCTCGCCGACAAGCCTGTGATCATCGGGGGAGGAAAACGCGGCGTCGTCTCGACCGCCTGCTACATCGCCCGCATCCACGGCGTGCGCTCGGCAATGCCGATGTTCAAGGCGCTCGAAGCCTGTCCGCAGGCCGTCGTCATCCGCCCCGACATGGAAAAATACAGCCGCGTCGGGCGCCAGGTGCGCCAGATGATGGAGGAACTCACGCCGCTGGTGCAGCCGCTCTCGATCGACGAGGCCTTTCTCGAACTGAAGGGGACTGAGCGTCTGCACCATGAATCACCTGCACGCGTCCTCGCCCGGTTTGCCGCGCGCGTCGAGAAGGAAATAGGCATCACCGTTTCTGTCGGGCTTTCCTACTGCAAGTTCCTGGCGAAGGTGGCATCCGACCTGCAAAAGCCGCGCGGCTTTTCGGTCATCGGCCGCGAGGAGGCGTTGGGCTTCCTCGCCCCGCGTCCGGTGACGACGATCTGGGGCGTCGGCAAGGCATTCGCCGCGACACTCGAACGCGACGGCATCCGCACCATCGGCCAGTTGCAAACGATGGAAGAAGGCGACCTGATGCGCCGTTACGGAACGATGGGCCAGCGGCTTTACCGGCTTTCGCGCGGCGATGACGAGCGCGAGGTTCATCTCAACGACGCGGCCAAGAGCGTCTCGGCGGAGACGACCTTCTTCGACGACATATCCCGCTACGACGACCTGGTGCCTCATCTTCGAACCTTGTCCGAGAAAGTGGCCTGGCGGCTCAAGAAGAGCAGCACGTCCGGCCAGACCGTCGTGCTGAAGCTCAAGACGGCCGATTTCAAGAGCCGCACCCGCAACAAGCGACTGGATGACCCCACACAATTGGCCGACCGGATATTCCGCACCGGCCTTGCCCTGCTCGAGAAGGAAGCCGACGGCACGAAGTTCAGGCTGATCGGCATCGGCGTCACTGACCTCGCCGATGCCGATCGCGCCGATCCGGCCGATCTGGTCGATGTACACGCAGGCCGACGGGCAGCCGCCGAAGCTGCCATGGACAAGCTCCGCGACAAGTTCGGCAAGAAGACCGTCGAAACCGGCTACACCTTCGGCAAGGGTCGTCGCTGACACAAATACGATATGAATGTTGAAAAACATAACATTATGACGACTTTCTAAAACATAAGATCAGCATTGCGCGCCGCCTGTCTGAACTAGCGATCGACGTGCTTTCGTCGCAAGCAAGGACCCATTGCACATTTCATCCACGCAATTGCCAGCGCGGCGGATGCAGATGATTCAAAACTTCTTAAACCTGTCCGGATAATGCTCGATATCGTCTGTATCGCGCACCGGGTGAGTATCATGTTCCTGCGTCTGGCATTCCTCGGCCTTCTCTCGACAACCGCCCTTGCGCAACCGGCATTTGCCGTGGACAAGGGCACGCTTCAGATTTTCGTATCCAAGGATGCGCAGACGATCACCGTCTATGAAGACGGACGCGCAATCGCGACATCGAAGGTGTCGACCGGCAAGGTCGGCCACACCACCCCCTCGGGCATATTCTCCATTCTCGAGAAGCGGCGATATCACGAATCGAACATCTATTCGGACGCGCCCATGCCCTTCATGCAGCGCCTCACCTGGTCGGGAATCGCGCTGCACGAGTCCGGCCATGTGCCCAAGTATCCGGCATCGCACGGCTGCATCCGCATGCCGCACGACTTTGCGAAAGCCCTCTACAAGCTGACGGAGCGAGGCGTCCCCGTAGTCGTCACCGACGAGAAGGTCGCGCCTCGGACATTCAGCCATCCGGCATTGTTCACGCCGGTCGTTCCGGTGGAAGACAACCAGGTCCTCTCCGATGCCGAATTGCGCCCCTCCATGCCCGATGTTTCCGGCAAGAGGGTCGAAGTTGCAATGAACGCGGTGCTGCCAAAGGTGGGCGCATCGGCAACCGCCATTCTTCGCAACCAGCCGCCCTTGCGGATCCTGATCACCAGGAGAAGCCGCGAGGACACGATCAGCGACGTGCAGACGATGCTCGGCGCTCTGGGTTACGACGCCGGTATCGTTGACGGGCATGTCGGACCGGTGACCCGCGCCGCGATCAATGACTTCAAGGAAAGCAGGGCAATGGACACGAAAGGCGCGGTGGTGACGCGGGAATTCCTGAGCGCGCTCTACAAGACGGCCGGCCGCGGCGAGCCGCCGCAAGGCAAGATCATGGTGCGGCAGAAATTCAAACCCTTGTTCGAGGCCCCGGTCGTCATCCACGATCCTGAACTCGGACTCGGCACGCACTTGCTAACCGCAATCGATATCGACCACGGCAGCGGCGAAACCAACTGGAACCTGGCGACGCTCGAAAACAATCCCGACCGGAAAACCAGCAAGGGATTCGGCATTATAGAACTCTCCGGCACGCCGGAACCGGATGCTGCATCGCGCGCCCTCGACCGCATCGAGATTCCCCCGGATGTGCGGCACAAGATCGGGCTGCTGTTATCGACGGGAAGCACGGTCACGATCACCGACTACGGGGTTGGCACGGAAACCGGTGACGGCACCGACTTCATCACCGTCATCGACAAGTACGCGTCCAGCCTCGGTTCAGTCGACTAAGACGGTTCACACCAGTTCAACATCGAGCACACCCGGAGCCGAGCGTAGCGCGGCGGCGATTTCCGGCGAGATGCGATACTTCTCGGTGAGCTCCACCTCGATCTCGCGTCGGCCGTCCTCCTTGATCACGATGAAGGACACGAGCCCGTCGCCCCTGGCATTGAGATGCGCCGCAACAGCCTTCAGTGGGCCGGAATCGCGAACATAGACGCGCAGCGCCTTCTGCATCTGCACCGACTTTTCCTCGAGCGATTGCGCCGTCTGAATGCGCAGCCCGATCCCTTCCGGCCGCTCCTCCGCAGCCACCGTGATCACCAGCGACTTGCCCGCCTCGAGCAGGTCCCGGTACTGGTTGAGCCCCTCGGAAAACAACACAGCTTCGTACTGGCCGGAGGAATCGGAAAAAGTCACGATGCCCATCTTGTTGCCTGTGCGCGTCTTGCGCTCCTGCTTCGACGTCACCGTGCCGGCCAGGCGGCCGGCCGTCGCCCCTTGTTTGACCGCGGTGGAAAAGTCCGCGAAGGTCTGCACACGCATCTTGCCGAGCAGGGCATTGTAGGCATCCAACGGGTGGGCCGACAGATAGAAGCCCAGTACCTGGAACTCGCGGTGCAACTTTTCCGAGGACAGCCAGGGCGTGAATGCCGGAAAGCTCAAAACCTCGGGACCCGTCGCCGCCCCGGCCCCGAACATGTCCGACTGGCCGCTCACCTTGTTTTCCTGGGCGCGCTGGGCATAACCCATGATCCGGTCGAGGCCGGATATCAACTGGGCGCGGTCGTATCCGAAGCAATCGAAGGCGCCGGCGGAAATCAGGCTTTCCAGCACACGGCGGTTGATCTGCTTGGGGTCGATCCTGAGGCAGAAATCCTCGATGCTGGCGAAAGGCTTGTCGCCGCGGGTCTCGACGATGTGCTCGACGGCGGACTCGCCGACGCCCTTGATCGCGGCCAGCGAGTAGTAGATGCATTTGTCGCCGGTTTCGAAGTGGCGGAACGAGGTTTGGACCGAAGGCGCAATGACCTTGATCCCCAAACGCCCGGCATCCTGGCGGAAATCGTTGACCTTCTCGGTGTTGGCCATGTCGAGCGTCATCGACGCGGCGAGGAACTCGACCGGATAATGCGCCTTCAGGTAGGCGGTCTGGTAGGAGACGATGGCATAGGCGGCGGCGTGCGACTTGTTGAAGCCGTAGTTGGCGAACTTGGCAAGCAGATCGAAGATCAGGTCGGATTGCGGCTTGGATACGCCGTTTTTTACCGCTCCGTCGACAAAGCGCGCCCGCTGCTGGTCCATTTCCTCCTTGATCTTCTTGCCCATGGCGCGGCGCAGGAGGTCGGCTTCGCCGAGCGAATAGCCCGACAGCACCTGGGCGATCTGCATCACCTGTTCCTGGTAGACGATGACGCCCTGGGTTTCCTTGAGCAGGTGGTCGATCGTCGGGTGGATCGACTCGACTTCCTCCTCGCCGTGCTTGCGGGCATTGTAAACCGGGATGTTTTCCATCGGACCGGGACGGTAAAGCGCCACCAGCGCGATAATGTCCTCGATGCAGTCCGGCCGCATGCCGATCAGGGCCTTGCGCATACCGGCGCTTTCCACCTGGAACACCCCGACCGTTTCACCGCGCGACAGCATCTCGTACGTCAGCGCGTCGTCGAGGGGAATGCTGGCGAGATCGACATGGATCCCGCGCTTGGCGATGAAGTTGACCGCCGTCTTCAGAACGGTCAGCGTCTTCAGGCCGAGGAAGTCGAACTTCACCAGGCCGGCCTGTTCCACCCACTTCATGTTGAACTGGGTAACCGGCATGTCGGAGCGCGGATCGCGGTACATCGGCACCAGTTTCGACAGCGGCCTGTCGCCAATGACGATGCCGGCAGCATGGGTCGAGGCATGACGGTAGAGGCCCTCGATCTTCTGGGCGATGTCGAGCAGCCGGGCGACCACCGGCTCCTTCTCGGCCTCCTCCTGCAGGCGGGGCTCCTCCTCGATCGCCTTGGAGAGCGGCGTCGGGTTGGCCGGATTGTTCGGCACCAGCTTGCAGATCTTGTCGACCTGGCCATAGGGCATTTCGAGCACGCGACCGACGTCGCGCAGCGCCGCACGTGCCTGGAGCGAACCGAAGGTGATGATCTGCGCCACCTGCTCGCGGCCGTATTTGCGCTGCACGTAGCGGATCACTTCTTCACGCCGGTCCTGGCAGAAGTCGATATCGAAGTCCGGCATCGACACGCGCTCGGGATTGAGGAAGCGCTCGAAGAGCAGCGAGAAACGCAGCGGGTCGACGTCGGTGATCGTCAGCGCATAGGCGACCAGCGATCCGGCGCCCGAGCCGCGGCCCGGCCCGACGGGAATATCGTGTTGCTTCGCCCACTTGATGAAGTCCGCAACGATGAGGAAGTAGCCGGGGAACTTCATCCGCTCGATGACGCTGAGCTCGAACTCCAGCCGCTCGCGATAGTCCTTTTCCTCATAGCCGGAAGCCATGCCGAGCGCGGCCAGGCGCTGGTCGAGCCCCTCGACCGCCTGACGGCGCAGTTCCGCCGCCTCGGCGCGTTCGGCCTCCTCCGGGTCCCCGGTCGTGCCGGTAAAGCGCGGCAGGATGGGCTTGCGGGTATCGAGGACGAAGGAACAACGCCGGGTGATCTCGACGGTGTTGTCCAGCGCCTCGGGCAAATCGGCAAAAAGAGCCATCATTTCCGCACGGCTCTTCAGATAGTGGTCCGGAGTCAGACGGAAACGCGTGTCATCGGAGACGATGGCGTTGTGGGCCACCGCCATCAGCGCATCGTGCGCGTCGAAATCGTCGCGCGTCGGAAAAAAGGCCTCGTTGGTCGCCACCAGCGGCAAGTCATGCGCATAGGCCAACTCGACGATCTTCTGTTCATGTCGCCGGTCAAACCTGCCGTGGCGCTGCAACTCCACATAGAGCCGGTCACCAAACGCCCGTTTGAGGAACAGGAGCCTTGCCTCCGCCTGCGCCGGCTGGCCGTCCTTCAAGGCCATGTCAACCGGACCACCGACGGCACCGGTGAGTGCGATCATGCCCTCTGTACCGATTTCTTCCAGCCACGACGCGCGAATGTGGACCGCCTGGTTACCCTCGCCGCCCAGATAGGCGCGGCTGACCAGATCGACGAGGCGTTCGTATCCGGCCGCGTCAGCTGAGAGCAGGACGACAGACGGAAGCCTGGCGAGCTGCTGCTGCGGCCCCCGCCTTTCGCTTTCGCCGCCGTCCTCCATGTCGATCGAAACCTGACAGCCGATGATCGGCTGCACGCCGTCGCCGATCGCCTTTTGCGCAAATTCGAGCGCCACGAAGAGATTGTTGGTGTCGGTGATCGCAAGCGCAGGCTGGTTGTCGGCCACCGCCTTGCCGAGGATCTTCTTCAGCGGCAAAGCGCCTTCGAGCAACGAAAACGCCGAGTGCATGCGCAGATGCACGAACCCCGGCGAGCCGCCCGTCACACCTGCATTCTTGTCCGCGTCTTCGATACCGGCCATGCACTGCTTTCCATGCGAAAATCTGAATCAACCAGATTTTCGACTGCCGGGCAGACAAAGTCCAGAACGGATCGCAGGAACCGGTAGGCTATCCCAAACCGTTTGAGGTCGTTACATCGCCATGACGATGACGGCGAAGCTGCCAAGGAACATGGCCATCGAGGCGAGTGCGGCGATATCACGAATAAGATCGGTCATTGTCGTCTCCTTGTGTCCTTTGTGTTTCCTTTATGTTCGCTTTTTGTTCTTTTGTCAATCGCACCGGGAAAAATGTTTTGCCGTGCTGAAGGATCGCCCGTGTCTGCGATTTGAGAGTCTGGGATTCGAGAGTCGCGACGGCCTTGAAACAACCGGAGCAGCGGCGGGCAAACAAGGGCGGCAATGTGGTATCAGGAAAGGCGGGATGCGCCTCGCCAGCAGCACAAGACGTCAAGAGACGTCAGAAGGCGACTGCCCGGCATCCGCAGGTTGCCTTCGCGGCGCCTGGAGGCGGCACATGTCGCGCGGCGTCCCTAGAGCAAAGTGCGTTCAGGTAGAATCATTCTGCCGGAAGGAATTTTTGTCAGGATCAAGGCTTTCGCCGAAGACCACACCCGACGGTACGGTCGAGACGAAGGCCGCCGATAGTGGCAAAAATTCATCCGGCCCTTGAGGGTTGGCCGAAACCGGGCGCCCGCTACGTCGGACGGACTTGACCGTAGTCGGGCTACGCTCTGCGCCGCCCTCCTTGCGGAGCGAGCCGGTATTGGCCAACAGAAGTGGTCCTACCTGAACGCACTTTGCTCTAGAGCGACCCGTCCTACATCTCCTGGATCAGCCCGTCGCCCAGCGTCACCCGCCGGTCCATGCGCGCGGCGAGTTCGTGGTTGTGGGTAGCAATCAGTGCCGCGAGGCCCGACTGACGGACCAAGGCCTCGAGGGCATCGAACACATAATGCGCGGTTTCGGGATCGAGGTTGCCGGTCGGCTCGTCGGCCAACAGCACCATCGGCGCATTGGCGACGGCACGTGCGATTGCCACGCGCTGCTGCTCGCCGCCGGAGAGTTCCGCCGGGCGATGATCGCCGCGATGGCCGATGCGCATGTAGTCGAGCAACTGGCTGGCGCGGTCGCGCGCCTCCTTGCGCGGCAGCCCGGAAATGAGTTGCGGCATCATGATGTTCTCGAGCGCCGAGAACTCCGGCAGCAGGTGATGGAACTGGTAGACGAAACCGATTTCGCTGCGGCGAATGGCGGTGCGACGATCGTCACTGAGATGACCGCAGGATTCTCCATTGATGATCACCTCGCCGGCGTCGGGCTTTTCCAGCAGGCCCGCGATGTGCAGCAGGGTCGACTTTCCGGTGCCGGATGGCGCGACCAGCGCGACGATCTCGCCGCTCCTCATCGAAAAGTCGGCGCCCTTGAGGATCGACAGAACCGTGTCACCCTGTCCATAGCGGCGCTCGACGCCGGAAAGCTGCAATGCGATCTTGCGGTTCATGCGGTCTCTCATGTCCTTATTCGTAGCGCAGCGCCTGCACGGGATCGAGTCGGGAGGCGCGCCAGGCCGGGAAGATCGTAGCGAGGAAGGAAAGCGTCAGGGCCATCACCACCACGGTGACCGTCTCCCCGACATTCATGTCGGCCGGCAATTGGCTGAGGAAATAGAGCTCGGGATCAAACAGCACGGTGCCAGACACCCAGGAGAAGAACTGCCGGATGCTCTCGATGTTGAGGCAGACGATGACGCCGAGCGCCACGCCGGCGATCGTGCCGACAACGCCGATTGCCGCACCGGTCATGAAGAAGATCCGCATGATCGATCCGGAGGTGGCCCCCATGGTGCGCAGGATGGCGATGTCATGCCCCTTGTCCTTCACCAGCATGATGAGACCGGAGATGATGTTGAGGGCCGCGACCAGGACGATCAGCGTCAGGATCATGAACATCACGTTTCGCTCGACCTGAAGTGCGGAAAAGAACGTCTGGTTGCGCTGTCGCCAGTCGGTCACATAGACTTGGCGGCCAGCTGCTTCCTCGATCAGCGGCCGCATCTCGCCGACCTTGTCTGGGTCGGAAACGAACAGCTCGATCGATTGCACCAGCCCGTCGGCATTGAAGTAGAGCTGCGCTTCCTCGAGCGGCATGTAGATGATCGAGCTGTCATACTCCGACATGCCGATCTCGAATATGCCGGAGACCGTGTAGGATTTCACCCGGGGGTTCACCCCCATCGGGGTCACGTCACCTTCCGGTGACACCAGCGTGATCTGATCGCCGGCGCCGATGCCGAGAGAGGCTGCCATACGCGAGCCGATCAGCACGCCATCACCGGCGGCAAACCCGACCAGGTCGCCCTGCCGGATGTTGGCCGACACCTCCTTGAGCTTGGTGAGATCGTCGGCGCGGATGCCGCGCACCAGCGCGCCGGTTCCCGCCCCTTCCCGTCCGGAGGCGAGCGTCTGGCCTTCGACCAACGGCAGCGCCATGGTGACGCCCGGCACCGCTTCGAACCTTGTCGCCAGCGAAGCGTAGTCATTCAGCGGGGAATCGATCGGCTGCACGATCATGTGACCGTTGATCCCGAGGATCCGCGAGATCAGTTCCGTGCGGAAGCCGTTCATCACCGCCATGACGATGATGAGGGTGGCCACGCCGAGCATGATGCCGATGAAGGAGAACCCGGCGATGACCGAAATGAACGCTTCCTTGCGCCGCGAGCGCAGGTAGCGCCACGCGACAAGCCGCTCAAAGGCGGAAAACGGACGAAGCGATGTGCTTTCGCTGGTTGCTGGTACCGCCTTATCCTCGACCACGACCGCCATCTCGTCCCCGTTTTCCAAGAAGCGCCGCATGCCTATCAAGGCATGCAACCGTTTCAGCCTGCATATCTGTTCGAAGCTCTTCGGTTCGGGTGCACACGCGCCCTCCCTTCAAAGCTCAGGCGGTCAGCTTGTTGATCGCCGCCTCGATCGTCATCGTTTCGCGGGCTCCGGTCTTGCGATCTTTGAGTTCGATCTCGCCATTCGCCACGCCGCGCGGCCCGGCGATGACCTGGACCGGTACGCCGATAAGGTCGGCGGTCGCGAACTTGGTACCGGCGCGATCGTCGGTGTCGTCATAGAGCACGTCTGTGCCGGCATTGCGCAAGGCGCCGTAGATCCGCTCGCAGGCGCTATCGCATGCCGCATCGCCCGCCTTCATGTTGATGACGACCGCGTCGAAGGGCGCAACCGATGCCGGCCAGATGATTCCGTTCTCGTCATGCGAGGCTTCGATGATGGCCGGGACAAGGCGAGTCGGGCCGATGCCGTAGGATCCCATGTGGACAAAGTGCTCCTTGCCGTCAGGTCCCTGCACCTTGGCGCCCATCGGCTCGGAATACTTCGTGCCGAAATAGAAGATGTGCCCGACCTCGATGCCGCGGGCGGAGAGCCGTTCACCCTCGGGGATCGCCTCGAATGCCGGTGCGTCATGCATTTCCGACGTCGCGGCATAGACAGACGTCCACTTGTCGAAGATCGCCTTCAGCCCGTCCACGTCGTCGAAATCCGTGTCGGCCGCCGGAATGTCGAAATTGACGAAATCCTTGTGGCAGAAAACCTCGGATTCGCCGGTATCGGCGAGAATGATGAACTCATGGCTGAGATTTCCGCCGATCGGACCGGTATCGGCGCGCATCGGGATTGCCCGCAGGCCAAGGCGGGAGAAGGTGCGCAGATAGGCCGCGAACATCTTGTTGTAGGAATGCTCGGCCCCCTCGCGGGTGAGATCGAAGGAATAGGCATCCTTCATCAGGAATTCGCGCGAACGCATCGTGCCGAAGCGCGGGCGGATCTCGTCGCGGAACTTCAACTGGATGTGGTAAAGATTGAGCGGTAGATCCTTGTATGACTTGACGTAGGACCGGAAGATGTCGGTGACCATTTCCTCGTTGGTCGGGCCATAAAGCATCGGTCGTTCCTGGCGGTCGGTGATGCGCAGCATCTCCTTGCCGTAGGCGTCGTAGCGGCCGCTCTCCTTCCACAGATCCGCCGACTGCAGCGTCGGCATCAGCAGTTCGATGGCGCCGGCGCGGTTCTGCTCCTCGCGGATGATGGCGTTGACCTTGTCGAGAACGCGCTTGCCCAAGGGAAGCCAGGAATAAATTCCCTGCGACTGCTGGCGGATCATGCCGGTGCGCAGCATCAGCCGGTGGGAGACGATCTCCGCCTCCTTCGGGTTTTCCTTGAGGATCGGCATGAAATAGCGGGACAAACGCATAGAGAGGTTCCAGATGTATGGATTCCGCATATCGGGAATCGTTCGCAAAGCAGAATGGCTGGCAAAGTACATAGCCGCTTCGCGGCACGATGGAAACCCGCCTCTCATCATGGACCAAGTCAGCTGTCAAAACAGCGATTTAGCCGCGACAGGCGTGATGATTCCGAACACAAAAAGGGCGCAATCGCAGAACGGGCGATCACTTTTTTGTCAATGGAACTTTTTTGCTTCAGTGTCGCTAATTTGCAAAAAAACGGGTGACAAAGCCTAATCTTTGAGCTAGTTTCGGCTCACAAAACAGGCAAGAGGACTAAATTCTTGTCGTTCTCGCGGTCAAGTCTTGGGAGGATCAGATCTTAGGCGCGCTCGTTCGCAGCCCCGGCAACGGTTAAGGATCACGCGATAATTGTAAAACAAGGCTTTCAGCCTTGTTTTTTTTTGCCTTTCTCATGGCCACTCGATCAACGGAAATCGATCAATCGATCGAAACGCAGCCTGCCTTTCGTAACGGAATGCACACCGCTTTACGCATCGGGAGTTGCTTCCCTCATTTTCATGTCAATCGTATGACATCTTCACCCGAAGCGCGGAACGATGCGCGGAATGGCGTCCAGTCCCAGCCCAAGATAGTTCGATAGCACGAACCAGAGCGCATAGATCGCCGCAGACACCAGGGTCGTCAGCAGTACCACGCGGCCACCGCGAAATCGGCTTGGCGCACTCTCAACGGTTCCGGGAACAATTTCATCGTCTTCCGCCTGCGTGCGCAATCCGATCGGTAAAATTGCAAAAAGCGTGATCCACCAGATGATGAAATAGACGGCAAAAACCGAAAAAAACTGCATTCCCTACGCTCCCGCACTCAGTCACGTGCCCTTATAGGGTCAAATGCAGTCTATCACAAACGGCAGTAGCAGCGCCTATCGTCACAGTTGTTCCAGTTCGATCAAAGTGCCGAAGAAATCCTTGGGATGCAGGAAGAGCACCGGCTTCCCATGCGCGCCGATCTTAGGCTCGCCATTGCCCAAAACACGAGCGCCGGCCGCCTTCAGCTGGTCGCGGGCGTCGAGAATATCCTCGACTTCGTAGCAGATGTGATGCATCCCCCCGTCCGGATTCTTGGCGAGAAAGGCGGCGATCGGCGAATCCGCGCCAAGCGGTTCCAGCAGTTCGACCTTGGTGTTCGGCAATTCCACGAAGACAACTGTCACGCCATGCTCCGGCAAGGCCTGGCTTTGTGAAACCCTGGCACCAAGCGTGTCGCGGTAGGCGGCCGTCGCCTGGACGAGATCCGGTACCGCTATGGCAATGTGATTTACTTTCCCAAGCATCGTCGCCTCCCCGCAGAACGGCCGCACCTTAGCGGCCGACCATCGCCCTGTCCGTCAGACTTTCGTCAGAAACACGGTAACCACCGGCTTCTTGCCCCACGCCTGGTTGGCAACCGCGCGCACGGCACGGCGGACCGCTTCCCGAACCGTGTTCAGATCCTTGCGACGCGCGCGGGGGATGCTCTCGACCGCACCGAGCACGGCGTCATAGATCGTGTCGTCCATGTCTTCGCCTTCGTCGTCATACGCAGGCAGGCCGATCGAAACGACGTCGGGGTCCTCGAGGAAATCGAAGCGGCTATCGAGGATGATATTAACCGCGACGTGCCCGACATAGGCAAGCTTCTTGCGCTCGCTGATGCCCATCTCGTCGAGATCGCCGATCAGGTTGCCATCCCTGAAAATGCGTCCATGCGGTACCTCGCCGATGACTTCCGCAGGCCCCGGCGCCAGCCGCAGCATGTCGCCATTGCGCACGCGCGGCACGACCGCGATCCCGGACTGCTTGCCAAGTTCGGCCTGAGCGGTCAGATGCGCGGCCTCGCCATGGACCGGCACGAGGATCTGCGGCCGCGTCCACTCGTACATCCGCTGCAATTCATTGCGGCGGGGGTGACCGGAAACGTGCACCAGCGCCTCATTGTCGGTGACGACCAGGATGCCCTGCTCGATCAGGCCATTCTTGATCTCGAGGATCGCCTTCTCGTTGCCGGGGATGGCGCGCGAGGAAAACACCACCGTGTCACCGGCTGCGAGCGACACATTGCGCATCTCGTCCCTGGCGATCTTGGCAAGGGCGGCGCGCGGCTCGCCCTGGCTGCCGGTCAGGATGATCACGATCTTGTCGCGCGGTATGTAGCTGAACTCGTCTTCCGCAACGAAGGGTTTCAGGCCTTCCATCATGCCGAGATCGCGGGCGACATTGGTCACTCGCTTCAGCGAACTGCCAAGCAGCATCACGTCGCGACCGGCGGCCTCCGCGGCTTCGGTGATCGAACGCACGCGGCCGACATTGGAGGAGAAAGTGGTGATCGCCACACGCCCTTCCGCATGCTCGATGATCTTCCGCAACCCTTCCGAAACTTCCTTTTCGGAGGGCGAAATACCGTCGCGCATTGCATTGGTCGAATCGCACATCAGCGCCAGGACGCCCTCGTCGCCAATGGCCCGGAAGCGCGCCTCGTCGGTGAGCGGCCCCATGGCCGGATCGGCATCGATCTTCCAGTCGCCGGTATGGACGACGTTGCCGAGCGGCGTGCGGATGACCAGCGACATCGGCTCCGGAATGGAGTGGTTGACGTTGATGGGCTCGATATTGAATGGTCCGATATCGAAACGCTGCCCGGCCTTGAACAGCGTGACCGGGATCTCGGCGCGGCTGCCCTCGTAGTTGCGCTTGGCTTCCAGCAGCCCGGCGGTAAACGCCGTCGCGTAGACCGGCACATTGAGCCCGGGCCAGAGGTCGTTGAGCGCCCCGTAGTGGTCCTCGTGGGCATGGGTAATCACGATGCCCTTCAGATTGTTGCGCTCCTTGGCGAGGAAACCGATGTCGGGCAGCACGAGATCGACGCCCGGGAGATCCGGGCCTGCGAACGTTACGCCGCAATCGACCATGATCCACTGGCGATGGCCCGGTGTACCGTAGCCGTAGAGCGCCAGGTTCATGCCAATTTCGCCGACGCCGCCTAACGGCAGAAACACCAAATCTTCATTCGCCATCGCGATTCCGGTTCCATTCTATCCAAAAAACACATCACCTGCCGCGACCGGCAGTATCTTGCCGGGGCCGGTTTCAAGCATGAGCAGACCATTATCATCAATTCCGGCGAAAAGTCCCGAAATCGAGCGGTCTGAGAAGTTTACCGTAATTTTTTCGCCGACACCGCAGGCCGCCTTGCGCCAGCGCTCGACGATCGCCGCTATCCCCCTGCCCCGATCCCATAGCGCCAAGGCTTCCGCCATCGCAAGCAACAGATGGGCAAACAGTTCCTCGGGGGAAACGGACGCCCCGTGATCCTTGAGGCAGGTCACGGGGTACAGCGGATTGGCCGGCTTGACGGCAATGTTGATGCCGATGCCGATCACCAATGAATGCCGGCCATCGGGCAGGTTCTCCCCTTCGAGCAGGATGCCGCATGTCTTCTTGCGCCCGATCAGCACGTCGTTTGGCCACTTGATCTCGACCGGTTCCGAGCCGAAGGGAACGACTGCGCGCACCGCATCGTGAACTGCAACCGCCACCGCCAGCGGCAGGGACGCAAGACGCGCCATCGGCGCGGGATCGATCAGCAGAAGCGAAGAATAGAGGTTGCCCGGCTCCGAAGCCCAGGGGCGGCCCCGACGGCCGCGACCGCCCGTCTGGCGGCCCGCGGTGATCCAGAGATTGCCGGGATCCCCAGCCCGCGCACGGGCCAGGCATTCGCTATTGGTGGACAAGGTCTCGACCAGAGCCTCGTGCCGGAAATCGTCAACCGACAACCGGCCGTTTGCGCCAGCCTGCATCAAAAGAAGGTGGCTGCGGCGACTTCGGCAGCAGTACCGATCATGCCACCGAAGAACACGTAGGCGCAGACGAAGAAGCAGGCCAGACCGAAGACAAGGCGCAATTCGCCCGGCACCCGGGTGAACTCAGCGGTTGCTGGATCGAACCACATGACCTTGATCAGGCGCAGGTAGTAGTATGCGCCGACCACCGAGCTCAGGACGCCGATGATCGCCAGAGCGTACAGCTTGGCTTCGATCGCCGCCGCGAACACGAAGTACTTGGCGAAGAAGCCGGCGAGCGGCGGAATGCCGGCAAGCGAGAACATCAACGCCGTCAACGCAACTGCCATGAACGGATTGGTGGTCGAAAGTCCGGCGAGGTCGTCGATGTTCTCGACGTTGCCGTCTTCCTTGCGCCGCATCGCCATGATGACGGCAAAGGTACCCAGCGTCATCACCATGTAGACCGTCATGTAGAGAATGACGCCGGTGACGCCCGCCTGGGTGCCGGCCGCCAGGCCGACGAGCGCATAGCCCATGTGCCCGATAGAGGAATAGGCCATCAGGCGCTTCATGTTGCGCTGGCCGATTGCCGCGAAGGAACCAAGCAGCATCGAGGCGATGGAAATGAAGACGATGACCTGCTGCCAGTCAGACA
The DNA here is from genome assembly GCA_030028905.1 of Ferirhizobium litorale. Lineage (GTDB taxonomy): Bacteria > Pseudomonadota > Alphaproteobacteria > Rhizobiales > Rhizobiaceae > Ferirhizobium > Ferirhizobium litorale. Next base: position 70,940 of record JALDYZ010000017.1, read on the forward strand.
TGACCGGTTCGAACGCGGTGATGACGATCCTCGTGAGCATCGCCATGGCGGCGATCTTGGGGGCTGCCGAGAAGAAGGCGGTTACCGGGGTCGGTGCGCCTTCGTAGACGTCCGGCGTCCACATGTGGAACGGCACGGCGGAAATCTTGAAGGCGATGCCGGCGAGCACGAAGACCAGACCGAAAACCAGCCCGAGCGAGCGCGTTTCCGCAGACAGCACGCGGGCGATCTCGTCGAAACCGGTATGCCCGGTGAAGCCATAGACCAGCGACATGCCGTAGAGCATCATGCCCGAGGACAGCGCACCGAGCACGAAATACTTGAGGCCTGCCTCCGTCGAGCGCAGGTTGTCGCGGTTGATGGCGGCGACGACGTAGAGCGCAAGCGACTGCAGCTCGAGCGCCAGGTAGAGCGAAATCAGGTCGTTTGCCGAAATCATCAGCATGATGCCGAGCGTCGCAAGGACCAGCAGGACCGGGAATTCGAAGCGGTCGATCTGTTCGGACCGGGCATGGCCGACAGTCATCACCATCGCCACGATCGAGCCGATCAGCGCGATCACCTTCATGAACTTCGCAAACGGATCGGAGAGGAAGGCTCCGCCGAAGGCCTCACCCTCCGACGGGACCATGATCAACCAGAGACCTGCTGCAATCAGCAGGGCAACGGCAAGACCGGTAACCGTGCCGGCAGAGCGCTCACCGGAGAAGACGCCGATCATCAGCAGCGCCATGGCGCCGACCGCAAGGATCAGCTCCGGCGTGGTGATATGCAGACTTGCTAGAAGGAGTTCAGCGGTCATATCCAATAGGTCCTGTCGTCATTGCACGGAAAGCGCAACGTCTTGCGCCGCCTTCAAGGCTGCGGAGTAGTTGTTGAGCAGAAGATCCACCGAGGCGGCCGTCGCGTCGAACACCGGTGCCGGATAGACGCCGAAGAAGATCGTCAGGATCACCATCGGATAGAGAATCGCCTTCTCGCGGGTCGAAAGGTCGAGGAGCGCCTTGAGGCTCTCCTTTTCCAGTGCACCGAAGATGACCCGGCGATAGAGCCAGAGCGCGTAGGCCGCCGAGAGAATGACGCCGGTCGCGGCAAACAGCGCCACCCAGGTATTGGCCCGGAACACGCCGATCAGGGTCAGGAACTCGCCGATGAAGCCCGACGTGCCGGGAAGACCGACGTTGGCCATGGTGAAGACCATGAACGCCACGGCATACTTCGGCATGTTGTTGACCAGTCCGCCATAGGCGGAGATCTCGCGGGTGTGGGTACGGTCATAGATGACGCCGACGCAAAGGAAGAGCGCGCCAGAGACGATGCCGTGCGACAGCATCTGGAAGATCGAGCCCTGCACGCCCTGCACGTTGGCCGCGAAGATGCCCATGGTCACATAGCCCATGTGGGCGACCGACGAATAGGCGATCAGCTTCTTGATGTCGTCCTGCATCATCGCCACCAGCGAGGTGTAGATGATGGCGATCACCGAGAGCGCAAATACCATCGGCGCAAAGAAGTCCGAGGCCAGCGGGAACATGGGCAGCGAGAAGCGCAGGAAGCCGTATCCACCGAGCTTCAGCAGGATGCCGGCCAGGATGACCGAACCCGCCGTCGGCGCCTGAACGTGTGCATCCGGAAGCCAGGTATGGACCGGCCACATCGGCATCTTCACCGCGAAGGAAGCGAAGAAGGCGAGCCATAGCCACGTCTGCATGTGTGCCGGGAAGTTGAACTTCAGCAACTCGGTGATGTCGGTTGTTCCGGCCTGCCAGTACATCGCCATGATGGCGAGCAGCATGAGAACCGAGCCGAGTAGCGTATAGAGGAAGAACTTGTAGCTGGCGTAGACCCGCTCCTTGCCGCCCCAGACACCGATGATAATGAACATCGGAATGAGTCCGGCCTCGAAGAAGACGTAGAACAGCACGATATCAAGCGATACGAACACGCCGATCATCATCGTTTCGAGGATGAGGAAGGCGATCATGTACGACTTGAGCTGCTTCTCGATCGTGTTCCAGCTCGCCAGCACGCAGAACGGCATCAGGAATGTCGAAAGGATGACGAACAGCATCGAAATGCCGTCGACGCCCACATGGTAGGCGATCCCCGAGTTCAGCCAGTCATGCTTCTCGACCATCTGGAAGCCCGGGTTGGAATTGTCGAACCCGATCCAGATGAACAGCGAGACGATGAATGTGATGATCGTCGTCAGCAACGACACATTCAGAATGTTGCGACGGCCATGCGCAGTGTCGTCCTGCGTGAGCAGCAGCAGCGCCACGCCGACCAGCGGCATGAAGGTGACCGTTGTAAGAATAGGCCAATCGGTCATCAAAACGAACTCCCGAGCATCATCCAGGTGACAAGAGCGGCAATGCCGAGCAGCATCGCAAACGCATAGTGATAAAGGTAACCGGTCTGCAGGCGGACCACGCGGTTGGTGACGTCAACGACGCGTGCAGCGACACCGTTCGGGCCATAGCCGTCGATCACCTCGATATCTCCCTTCTTCCAGAGGAAGGTGCCGAGCCTTTTGGCGGTACGCACGAAGAGGAAATCGTAGATCTCGTCGAAGTACCACTTGTTCAGCAGGAAATTGTAGAGAACGTGGTGCTGCCTTGCGAGCGTGCGCGGCGTCTCCGGCGACTTGATATACATGTACCAGGCCGTCACGAAGCCGATCGCCATCGCGAAGAACGGGCTCCACTTAACCCAGAGCGGTACGTGGTGGTACTCCTCGAGGATCTCGTTCTCCGGCAGGGTGAACAGCGCGTTCTTCCAGAAGTGCGAGTAGTCGTGGCCGAAGAAGTAGTCGTGGAAAAGGAAGCCCGCGAGGATGGCGCCGCCTGCCAGCAGGTAGAGCGGAACCAGCATGACCGCCGGGGATTCATGAACGTGGTGCATCACGTCGGCTGAAGCGCGGGGCCGGCCGAAGAATGTCATGAACACCAGGCGCCAGGAATAGAAGCTGGTGAACAGCGCGGCGATCACGAGCATCCAGAAGGCGAAGCCGGATGCCGGGCCATGCGAGGCGAACGAGGATTCGATGATCGCGTCCTTGGAGAAGAAGCCGGCGGTACCGATGAGCGTGCCGGGGATACCGACGCCGGTCAGCGCGATCGTGCCGACGAACATCATCCAGAAGGTGATCGGGATGTGCGCGCGCAGGCCACCCATGTGACGCATGTCCTGCTCGTCGGAAACGGCGTGGATGACCGAACCGGCGCCAAGGAACAAAAGCGCCTTGAAGAAGGCGTGCGTGAACAGGTGGAAGATCGCTGCGCCATAGGCGCCGACGCCGAGCGCCACGAACATGTAGCCAAGCTGCGAGCAGGTCGAATAGGCGATCACCCGCTTGATGTCGTTCTGCACCAGGCCGACCGTGGCGGCGAAGAAGGCGGTGATCGCACCGATGATCGTGACGACCGTCAGTGCATCCGGCGACAGTTCGAACAGCGGCGACATGCGGGCGACGAGAAAGACGCCGGCGGTGACCATGGTGGCGGCATGGATGAGGGCCGAGACCGGTGTCGGGCCTTCCATCGCGTCCGGTAGCCAGGTGTGCAGCAGGAACTGCGCCGACTTGCCCATCGCCCCCATGAAGAGCAGCAGGCAGACGCCGGTCAACGCATCGGCCTTGTCGAGATGCATGCCAAAAAGGTTGAGGACGACATCAGCGTTTTCAGCGCCTTCAGCCGGCAGGAAGTTCTGGGCAGCAGCGAAGATGGTCTCGAAGTTGATCGAGCCGAACAGCACGAACACACCGGAAATGCCGAGGATGAAGCCGAAGTCGCCGACGCGGTTGACGATGAACGCCTTCATTGCCGCGGCATTGGCGGAGGGCTTCTTGTACCAGAAGCCGATCAGCAGGTAGGAGGCGAGACCAACGCCTTCCCAGCCGAAGAACATCTGGGCGAGATTGTCGGAGGTGATCAGCATCAGCATCGCGAAGGTGAACAGCGACAGATACGCGAAGAAGCGCGGCCGGTGCGGATCGTGGTGCATGTAGCCGATCGAATAGAGATGAACGAGCGAGGACACCGTATTGACGACGACGAACATCACCGCCGTCAGCGTGTCGACCCGCAGGGACCACTCGACATCGATACCGCCGGACTGGATCCAGCGCAGCACCTCGACCTTGATGACCCCCTCGCCCTCATGGGCGCCGAAGCCGACATGGATGAAGACATACCAGGAGAGCACCGCCGAGATCATCATCAGGCCGGTGGTGATGTATTCCGATGCCTTGGCACCGATCGCCCGGCCGCCGAGGCCGGCGATCAGCGCACCGATCAGTGGAAGAAAGACGATAGCCTTGTACAAAATCATAGCCTTATCAGCCCTTCATCATATTGACGTCTTCCACGGCGATCGAACCGCGGTTGCGATAGAAGACAACGAGAATAGCCAGACCGATTGCCGCCTCGGCCGCCGCGACCGTCAGGATGAACAGGGCGAAGACCTGGCCGACGATGTCGTTGAGGAATGCGGAGAAGGCAACCATGTTGATGTTGACCGCCAAGAGGATGAGTTCCACCGACATCAGGATGACGATGACGTTCTTGCGGTTGAGGAAAATGCCGAAAACGCCGAGCGTAAAGAGGATGGCGCTGACCGTCAGGTAATGGGAAAGACCGATTTCCATGAGTTAAGTTCCTTGCTCTCTCCGCTTACCGGATGCCCTGGCCGGGCTTGACCTTGACAACCTCGACCGCCGTTTCGGGCGAACGGGCGACCTGGCGCGAAATGTCCTGGCGCTTGATGTGCGGACGATGACGCATGGTCAGCACGATCGCCCCGATCATCGCCACCAGCAGCACGAGGCCGGCAATCTGGAAGAAATAAACGTAGTTCGTATAAAGAACGTCGCCGAGTGCAGCCGTATTGGTGCGCTCCGCCACCGGCGGAATGGGCATCGCCGCGGTCTTGGCGATCTCCGGCGAAATCACACTGCCACCGACCACGATGATGAGCTCGGCCGCAAGCACCAGGCCCACGAGTGCCGCTATCGGCGCATGTTCCATGACGCCCGAGCGAAGCTCCGTAAAATCGATATCCAGCATCATCACGACGAAGAGGAAGAGGACCGCCACGGCGCCGACATAGACGACCAGCAGGATCATCGCCAGGAACTCTGCCCCGGTGAGGAGGAACAGACCCGCCGCGTTGAAGAAGGTGAGAATCAGGAACAACACGGAGTGAACCGGATTCCGTGCCGCAATGACCATGAACGCCGACGCCACCGCGACAAAGGCGAAGAGATAGAAAAAAAGAGCCTGCAGACCCATGTTGGTGCCTTTTCGTCTTCACCGGAAAGGGCCTGGCCTTGATGCCCCCTCTCCGTCGAAGCTTGGCGGTTCCAGACCGGCCAAGCACATTTCCGTTTGCCTTCCCGGACCTGCGTTGAGGCCCGGGTGCGATCATTCGATACTCAGCGGTAAGGCGCATCCAGCGCGAGGTTGCGCGCAATTTCGCGCTCCCACCGGTCGCCATTGTCGAGCAGCCGTTCCTTGTCGAAGTACAGCTCCTCGCGTGTTTCCGTGGCGAATTCGAAATTCGGTCCTTCGACGATCGCATCCACCGGGCAAGCTTCCTGGCAAAAGCCGCAATAGATGCACTTCACCATGTCGATGTCGTAGCGCACCGTGCGGCGGGTACCGTCGTTGCGCCGCGGGCCGGCCTCGATGGTGATCGCCTGGGCAGGACAGATCGCCTCGCATAGCTTGCAGGCGATGCAACGCTCTTCGCCGTTCGGGTAGCGGCGCAGCGCATGCTCGCCGCGGAAGCGCGGAGAAACCGGCCCCTTTTCGAAGGGATAGTTGATCGTTGCCTTCGCCCTGAAGAAGTAGCGCATCGAGAGGAAGAACGCGCCGACAAATTCCTTGAGGAACAGTGAATTGACGGCTTGTGAGAGACTGGCCACCTTCAACCTCCAAATTTTCCGAAACTGCTGGTCGGCATGATCAAGCCCAACCCATCAGCTTCAGCACGAATGCAACAATGACGACCATGGCGAGCGAGATCGGAAGGAAGACCTTCCAGCCCAGACGCATCAGCTGGTCATAGCGGTAGCGCGGCACGAATGCCTTCACCATGGCGAACATGAAGAACACCAGGGACGCCTTCAGGACGAACCAGAAGATGCCCGGGATCCAGTTTAGGAACCACACGTCGACCGGCGGCAGCCACCCCCCGAGGAAGAGGATCGTGGTCAGCGCGCACATCAGGCAGATCGCCGCGTACTCGCCGAGCATGAACATCATGTACGGGGTGGAGCCGTATTCGACCATGAAGCCGGCGACGAGTTCGGACTCGGCCTCGGGCAGGTCGAAGGGCGGGCGGTTCGTCTCGGCGAGCGCCGAGATGAAGAAGATGATGAACATCGGGAACAGCGCCAGCCAGTGCCAGTCGAGGAAGGACGACGGCAAGCCGAGCATCGTGCCGAGGCCATCCTTCTGGGCAATGACGATGTCCGAGAGGTTCAGCGAACCGACGCAAAGAAGCACGGTCACGATCACGAAGCCGATGGAGACTTCGTAGGACACCATCTGCGCTGCCGAACGGAGCGCGCCGAGGAACGGGTATTTCGAGTTCGAAGCCCAGCCGCCCATGATGATGCCGTAGACTTCAAGCGAGGAGATCGCGAAGATGTAGAGGATGCCGACGTTGATGTTGGCGATCATCCAGCCTTCGTTGAGCGGGATGACCGCCCATGTCGCCAGCGCCAGCGTCACCGAGACAAGCGGCGCGAGGAGGAAGACGCCCTTGTTGGCGCCAGCCGGGATGATCGGTTCCTTGAACACGAACTTCAGAAGGTCGGCGAACGACTGGAACAGACCCCAGGGACCGACGACGTTCGGACCGCGGCGCAACTGAACGGCGGCCCAGATCTTGCGGTCGGCAAGCAGAATGTAGGCGATGAAGATCAGCAGGGCGACCAGCAGCAGCAGCGACTGGCCGATCATGATGGCCGCCGGCCACACATAGCTCGTAACGAATGAATCCATGACCCTCTGCCCTTACTCTGCCGCAACCTTGAAATTGTTGCGTGCCAATGCCGAGCACTCCGCCATGACGGCAGAGGCGCGTGCGATCGGGTTCGTCAAATAGAAGTCTTTCACCGTCGACGCAAACCCGGATTTGTTCATCTTGCTCGCTTTTTTCGCCAGTGCAGCAATTTCGCCAGCATCGACATTGCCTACCTCGTCGGTCACGGCAAAGTGAGGATGGCTCTGATAGAGCCTGGAGCGAAGCGCGGCGAGCGAATCGAACGGCAGCTTCTTGCCGAGCACATCCGAAAGAGCACGCAGGATTGCCCAGTCCTCGCGAGCCTCGCCCGGTGCGAAGCCGGCGCGCGCGCCCATCTGCACCCGACCTTCGGTGTTCACCCAGATGCCCGACTTTTCGGTATAGGTGGCACCGGGGAGAATGACGTCCGCATTGTGCGCGCCGCTGTCGCCGTGGGAACCGATGTAGACGGTGAACTTTGCAGCCTTCTTGCTGAAATCGAGTTCATCGGCACCCAGCAGGAAGAGCACGTCCATGGACGCGAGCATCTCCTGTGCGTTGACGCCCTTGGCTCCCGGAACGAAACCAAGATCGAGGCCGCCGACACGCGAAGCTGCGGTGTGCAGGACGGCAAAGCCGTTCCACTCTTCGGTTACTGCTCCGACACTGACCGCGAGCTTTGCGGCGCTGGCAAGCACACCGGCGCCATCGGTACGGGCAAGCGCGCCCTGGCCGATGATGATCAGCGGGTTCTTGGCGTTCTTCAGCTTTTCGGTGAATGAATGCGTACCGTCGACGAGTTCCTTCAGCGTGTCCGGACCTGCGCCGAGGTAGTCGTAGTCGTAGCGAAGTTCGCCCTCCTCACCGATCACGCCGATCGGGAAGTTGCCGCGACGCCAGCGTTTGCGGATGCGCGAGTTGAGCACCGCCGCCTCAATGCGCGGATTGGCGCCGATGATGAGCAGCGCATCCGCGGATTCGATGCCTTCGATCGTCGGATTGAAGAGGTAGGTTGCGCGGCCGAGCGCCGGATCAAGCGCCGTCCCGTCCTGGCGACAGTCGAGGTTCTCCGACCCGAGAGACTTGACCAGTTCGGACAGGGCGAACATTTCCTCGACGGAAGCGAGGTCACCGGCAATGGCACCGATCTTTTTGCCTGAGGTGGCGCCAACGGCAGACTTGATGGCGGCGAAGGCTTCACCCCAGCTCGCCGGCTGCAGTCGGCCGTCGCGACGCACATAAGGCCGGTCGAGGCGCTGGGTCTTCAGGCCATCCCAGATGAAGCGGGTCTTGTCGGAAATCCACTCCTCGTTGATCGCCTCGTTGACGCGCGGGAGGATGCGCATGACTTCGCGGCCGCGGGTGTCGACCCGGATTGCCGAGCCGAGCGCGTCCATGACGTCGATCGATTCAGTCTTGTTGAGTTCCCACGGGCGGGCGGTGAAGGCGAACGGCTTGGAGGTCAGCGCGCCGACCGGGCAAAGGTCGACGACGTTGCCCTGCATTTCCGAGGTCATCGCCTGTTCGAGATAAGTAGTGATCTCGGCGTCTTCACCGCGGCCGATCAGGCCGAGTTCGGCAATGCCGGCGACCTCGGTGGTGAAGCGGACGCAACGCGTGCAGTGGATGCAGCGGTTCATGACCGTGCTGACCAGCGGGCCGATATACTTGTCCTCGACCGCGCGCTTGTCTTCCTGGTAGCGTGAACTATCGATGCCGAAGGCCATCGCCTGGTCCTGCAGGTCGCATTCGCCACCCTGGTCGCAGATCGGGCAATCGAGCGGGTGGTTGATCAGCAGGAATTCCATCACGCCTTCGCGGGCCTTCTTGACCATCGGCGTATTGGTGAAAACCTCGGGCAGTTCGCCATTCGGCCCACCGCGGACGTCGCGTACGCCCATGGCGCAGGATGCAGCCGGCTTCGGCGGTCCGCCCTTCACTTCGATAAGGCACATGCGGCAATTGCCGGCAACCGACAAACGCTCATGGAAACAAAAGCGCGGGACTTCGGCGCCGGCCTCCTCACACGCCTGAAGCAGCGTGAAATGGTCCGGGACCTCGATCTCTTTACCGTCAACCTTCAGCTTTGCCATCGTCCACTCAGTCCTGTTTTCCGTCGGCAGCGTCATTCGCCGCAAACATATTCCGATCCGCAACCCAAATCGCCGCCCCGAGTTTTTTAGGGCCCCGGTCGGCTGACATCGCGTTCAATTGTCTTCCGACTTCCGAATATCTCGGAGGCCGGCATTTACGTTCCTATTTGCCCAGAACCTTTGCCTGGCCAACCCAGTCGTCACGCAGGATGCGTCCGCCAAAGCCGAGCTCGTCGTCGATCCGGCGAACATCTTCGTCGGACCAGCCGGCAATATCGGCGAAACGGCGGATGCCCATTTCATTCAGTACTTTTTCGAGCTTTGGTCCGATGCCCGATATGGCCTTCAGGTCGTCGGACTTGCGCGACGGCGACTTCGCCTTGCGTGCAACCGGTGCGTCATGCTTCTCCGCAACGACGGGCTTCTTCGCGACAACGGGAGCAGCCCTGGTTGCCTTGATAGCCGGCTCTTGCGATGCCACAGCCGCCGCCTCGCCTTCAAGTGCCCCGGCGAAGTGCTGCGAGGCTGCAAGCGCGCCCTGCAGGGCCCCGAAGAACGCCCCGGTCATCTGCGTGGTGAAGCCAATTCCGATGGCTGCCGCAGCGGCCATGGCCGCAGCGGGGTTCACCATCATCGGGTTCATCGTGCCGTTGGTGCCATATTCCGGCATGACGGCAAATCGGCCGAAGTCGAACGCCGGTATTGCCGTCATTACCTCTGCTGCCTTGTCTGCTGTCTTTGCCGTCATGTGCGTTTACTCCGCTGCTTCCAGCACTGCACCATGGTCCATGGCGCTGTGGGTGTATGCATCGATGCGCTTTTCGATCTCCGGACGGAAATTGCGGATGAGACCCTGCACGGGCCAGGCAGCCGCATCGCCGAGCGCGCAGATCGTATGGCCTTCCACCTGCTTCGTCACCTGGAAGAGCATGTCGATCTCGCGCTTCTGCGCGTTGCCGCGCGCCATGCGCTCGAGCACGCGCCACATCCATCCCGTGCCTTCGCGGCACGGCGTGCACTGGCCGCAGCTCTCATGCTTGAAGAAGGCGGAGATACGGGCAATCGCCTTGATGATATCGGTCGACTTGTCCATCACGATCGCGCCGGCCGTGCCGAACGACGAACCGACGGCCCGCAGCCCGTCGAAATCCATCGGGCAGTCGATGATGTCTTCCGCCTTGACGACCGGGCACGACGCGCCGCCGGGGATAACCGCCAGCAGGTTGTCCCAGCCGCCGCGAATGCCGCCGGCATGCCTGTCGATCAGTTCGCGGAAGGTGATGCCCATTTCCTCTTCGACCGTGCAGGGACGGTTGACGTGGCCGGAGATCATGAACAGCTTGGTGCCGACATTGTTCGGACGACCGATCGAGGAAAACCAGCCGGCACCGCGACGCAGGATCGTCGGCGTGACCGCAATCGACTCGACGTTGTTGACGGTCGTCGGGCAGCCATAGAGACCCATGTTGGCCGGGAACGGCGGCTTCAGGCGCGGCTGGCCCTTCTTGCCTTCAAGGCTTTCGAGCAGCGCGGTTTCCTCGCCGCAAATGTAGGCGCCTGCACCATGGTGCAGGTAGATGTCGATATCCCAGCCGTTCTTGTTGTTCTTGCCCAGAAGGCCGGCATCGTAGCACTCGTCGATCGCGGCCTGCAGCGCCTCGCGCTCGCGCATGTATTCGCCACGGATGTAGATGTAGGCCGTGTTGGCGGCCATGGCGAAAGATGCGATCACGCAGCCCTCGATCAGCGTATGCGGATCGTGGCGCATGATGTCGCGGTCCTTGCAGGTGCCGGGCTCGGACTCGTCGGCGTTCACCACCAGATAGTGCGGACGGCCGTCGCTCTCCTTCGGCATGAAGGACCATTTGAGACCGGTCGGGAAGCCGGCGCCGCCGCGACCGCGAAGGCCCGAGGCCTTGATCTCGTTGATGATCCAGTCGCGGCCCTTTTCGATGAGCTGCTTGGTCCCATCCCAATTGCCGCGGGCCATCGCGCCTTTCAGCGACTTGTCCTTCAGGCCATAGATGTTGGTAAAGATGCGATCCTTATCCTGTAACATACTCACCCCTTACCGCGGCTTCTTGCCGAAGACCTTGATGTATTCGGCTTCGCCACCTTTGGCCAGCGCCTTTGCCTGCTTGACCCAGTCTTCGCGGTCAATGCGGCCCTTGAAGTTCAGATATCCATCGACCCACTCGCGCTCCGCCTTCTTCCAGGTTGCGATCTGCACGTAGGTGAAAATCCCGATCTCGTGGAGTATGCCCTCGATCTTCGGTCCGACGCCCGAGATGAGCTTCAGGTCATCGGGCGTTTCGGGCCTGTCGACGCCCTTCGGCCGGCTCTTGTCGTCCAGCGAAGGTTTTGTCGATGCCGCCGCAACGGCCGCCTTGACCGGCTTGGCCAACGGATCGTCCGCCGGAAGAGCGGTCTTGCCGTTTGCCGGGCTCTTCACGGCAGGGTTGGTCTCGTCCGCGGCAGTCTTCGGCTTGGCCGCATTCGACGGCGGCACGCTGACTGCGGCTTCCGCCGATGCCGCCGGTTTGGCGGAGACACGTTTTGCCGGGGCGGGCTGCGCGTCGGTCAGGGAGGTCAGTCCGCCTTCGGGAGCGGAGAAGACGCGGTCGATCTGCGGACCCGGACGCACATTGGCGCCATCGCCTGCTTCAAAGCGATCGATGATGATTTCCAGTTGCTCCGGCGTAAGGTCCTCGTAGGAGTCCTTGAAAATCATGACCATCGGCGCGTTGACGCAGGCGCCCTGACATTCAACCTCTTCCCAGGACAGCGTTCCCTCGGCGTTTAGCGCGAACGGTTCGCCAGCGATCTTGCGCTTGCAGACCTTCATCAGCTCCTCGGCCCCGCGCAGCATGCACGGCGTCGTGCCGCAAACCTGGACATGGGCGCGGGTCCCGACGGGCTTCAGCTGGAACTGGGTGTAGAAAGTCGCGACTTCGAGAACACGGATATAGGGCATGTCAAGCATGTCGGCGATGCTCTCGATCGCCGCGCGGGTCACCCATCCGTCCTGTTCCTGCGCACGCATCAGCAACGGGATGACTGCCGATTGCTGGCGCCCCTCGGGATACTTCTTGATGGTTGTTTCGGCCCAGGCCACATTCTCCGCCGTGAAGGCGAAGGTTGATGGCTGGACGGTATCTTCGGCTAGTCGACGAACGGACATTCTCTCACGCCTTATCTCAGTTTAGGGATCCACACCGCGAATTCGCTACATTGGCGAAGTCGCAGGCATAGGCCGACTGGTCTTTCTGCAAAAACACGATGAAACGGCTGCCATTGGGGGCAGACGCCCGGATTTCATATCCCCGGGCAAGGAGTTGCGACATCGTTGCTGACGCCGGTGGCCCCTCTTCGCTCTGCAGAGTCGGGGCGGCTTCCTGCGCCACAGCCACGGCCGCCGGCACCAGGAGGAGCATGGTCAGCAACAGTTTGCGCATCAGCGGTCAACCTCTCCGAACACGATATCGAGCGAGCCGAGGATCGCCGAGACGTCCGCCAACTGGTGGCCGCGACACAGGAAATCCATGGCCTGGAGATGGGCGTAGCCGGGAGCCTTGATCTTGCAGCGATAGGGCTTGTTCGAGCCATCGGACACAAGGTAGACGCCGAACTCGCCCTTCGGGGCCTCGACGGCGGCATACACTTCGCCTTCCGGCACGTGATAGCCTTCCGTGTAGAGCTTGAAGTGGTGGATCAGCGCTTCCATCGAGCGCTTCATCTGGCCACGCTTAGGGGGGACGACCTTGCCGTCGAGCGCCGACACCGGCCCGATCTTGGCATCGCCGAGGAGGCGGTTCACGCACTGCTTCATGATGCGTACCGACTCCCGCATCTCCACCATGCGGATATAGTATCGGTCGTAGCAGTCGCCGTTCTTGCCAATGGGAATATCGAATTCGAGGTCGCTATAGCATTCATACGGCTGCGCACGACGAAGGTCCCAGGCAGCCCCCGAGCCACGGACCATGACGCCGGAAAAGCCCCAGGCCCAGGCATCCTCCAGCTTGACGACGGCGATATCGACGTTGCGCTGCTTGAAAATACGGTTGCCCGTCAGCAGATCATCGATGTCGTCGAGGGTCTTGAGGAAGGGATCGCACCACTTGCCGATGTCCTCCACCAGATCGTGCGGCAGGTCCTGGTGGACGCCGCCCGGACGGAAGTAGGCGGCGTGCATGCGCGCACCGCAGGCACGTTCGTAGAAGACCATGAGCTTTTCGCGCTCTTCGAAGCCCCAGAGCGGCGGCGTCAGCGCGCCGACGTCCATGGCCTGCGTGGTGACGTTGAGCAAATGCGACAGGATGCGCCCGATCTCCGAGTAGAGAACGCGGATCAGCTGCCCGCGGATCGGGATCTCCAGCTCCAGCAGCTTCTCGACCGCGAGCGCAAAGGCATGCTCCTGGTTCATCGGCGCCACATAGTCGAGGCGATCGAAGTAGGGTACAGCCTGCAGATAGGTCTTGGTCTCGATCAGCTTCTCGGTGCCCCGGTGCAGGAGACCGATATGGGGATCGACGCGCTCCACAATCTCGCCGTCCAACTCCAGCACCAGGCGAAGAACGCCGTGGGCGGCCGGATGCTGCGGGCCGAAGTTGATGTTGAAATTGCGGACGTTATGTTCAGTCATGGCGACGCGCTCCGCGCTTGCAGTTAGGTGTGGACAAGAGGACCAGCCCGGCTTTCATCGAAAATCGAGCCGGCTCGCTCAATTACCCGCCTTTTCGTCCCCCGGCAGCACGTAATCCGTACCTTCCCAGGGTGACAAGAAATCGAAATTACGGAATTCCTGCTTCAACTCGACCGGCTCGTAGACGACGCGCTTGGCCGCATCGTCATAGCGAACCTCGACGAAGCCGGTCGTCGGGAAGTCCTTGCGCAGCGGATGCCCCTCGAATCCGTAGTCGGTGAGGATGCGGCGCAGGTCCGGGTGGCCGGTGAAGAGCACACCGTACATGTCCCACACTTCGCGCTCGAACCAGTCCGCGCCGGGATAGACCGCAGTGGCGGACGCGACCGCCTCGTCTTCCGCGACCGCCACCTTGACGCGAATGCGAAGGTTCTGGCGCGGCGACAGGAGGTGATAGACGACATCGAAACGCTCGGCGCGTGCCGGCCAGTCGACGCCACAGATATCCACCAGGTTGACGTACTCGCACTGCACGTCATCACGCAGGAAGGCCAGCAACTCGATCAACTCGGGTCGGTACGTCGTCACGGTCAGTTCGCCGTAGCGGATTTCGCTCGACGCGATCAGATTTCCGCGTACTTCCGTAAGGTAGGAAGCAAGCTCGTTGAGGGCTTCACTCATAAATACAGTCCCCTGCCCTTAGCGCTCGATGGTGCCGGTGCGGCGGATCTTCTTCTGCAGCAGGAGCACGCCGTAGAGCAGCGCTTCTGCCGTGGGAGGACAGCCTGGCACGTAGATATCCACCGGCACGACGCGATCGCAGCCGCGCACCACCGAATAGGAGTAGTGATAGTAGCCGCCGCCATTGGCGCAGGATCCCATCGAGATCACGTAGCGCGGCTCGGGCATCTGGTCATAGACCTTGCGCAGCGCCGGCGCCATCTTGTTGGTCAGCGTACCGGCAACGATCATCACATCCGACTGGCGCGGCGAGGCACGCGGCGCGAAGCCGAAACGCTCGACGTCGTAACGCGGCATGGAAAGCTGCATCATCTCGACGGCGCAGCAGGCCAAACCGAAGGTCATCCACATCAGCGAACCCGTGCGGGCCCAATTGATGAGCTCGTCGGTCGAGGTGACCAGAAAGCCCTTGTCGGCGAGTTCGTTGTTGATATCGCCGAAAAACGCGTCATCGCTGCCAATCGGCTTACCGGTCGCGGGATCGATGATCCCCTTGGACCGCGGCGCCACGAGCGTCGAGCTGGGCTGCATCACTGCCATTCCAGCGCTCCCTTCTTCCATTCATATATAAAGCCGATGGTCAACACGCCGAGGAATACCATCATCGACCAGAATCCGAACCAGCCGAGATCGCCGAAAGAGACCGCCCATGGGAACAGGAAAGCCACCTCGAGATCGAAGATGATGAAGAGGATCGACACCAGGTAGAAACGGATATCGAACTTCATGCGCGCATCGTCGAAGGCGTTGAAACCGCATTCATAGGCGGACAGCTTTTCCGAATCGGGCGCCTTGTAGGCGACGGCGAACGGCGCAACCAGCAACGCCACGCCGATGACCAGCGCGATACCAATGAAAATTGCGATAGGAATATAGGAACTGAGCAGTTCAGTCATCGTTATCATCCCTGCTTGGGTGAAAGCGTCGGGCGACGCCTCTGGTCGGTCGACCAACAAGCCGAAGTGTGTTGCAACGAGCCGTTCGTTAGCGCAGGCGAGCGCGCGGCGCAAGACTTCGTGTGTGCCTTTTAAAGCCTTTGCGGACAGACTTTAGCAAGTGGTTGCAGGGATGTCGCGACAAATCGCCCCGACGCCATTGCACCCGGCACGCGTCGGATTCGTTTGATATCGATGACGATGTGCGATGGAAATGGCGCGAGTGACGGGGCTCGAACCCGCGACCTCCGGCGTGACAGGCCGGCACTCTAACCGACTGAGCTACACCCGCGCATTATTTCCGCATTCAGGAGTGGCGCGAGTGACGGGGCTCGAACCCGCGACCTCCGGCGTGACAGGCCGGCACTCTAACCGACTGAGCTACACCCGCATTCCTGAACCAGCTGGAGACCTTTCGGTCTCCCGATCGATCGGCGCTGGCCTTTCGATGAGCGGCTGTCTAAGCGCTTCGGTTTGGGGTGTCAAGCGGCTTTGAAGACAAATGCATGACGGAGTGTGGATTGTTTTCGCAAGCGCCTTCCGGGCAGCGGTCCTGACCCTCCAACGAAAAAGTTGTCCTGTGCCGATCGCATGCATGCGGCATCCGGGTTGCGTCCTGCCGCCCGGCCGGTGCTGCAAAACTGCATGCGCGATATGCAAAACCTCCGGAGCTCGGCGCCACCGCGGTCGTATCGACGCGGGAACGGAAGTCAAGGCGGCAACCGAAGCCAGGGCGCGATTCGCCGCCGCGCCAGCGATATCAGCGGCAGTCATGCGCATACCCATGGTGCACCCGGCTTTTCCACCTGCGCGGGATCGGCCGCTTTTTGCGGCCTGTGTCGCAAGCCGTGAAAAAAAATCGAAAAATCTTCAGAAACACTCTTGCGGTTTTCGCTGCTACCGCATAGATCACGGCCACCGACGCGGCGGACACATGATCCGGAACGCGAGGGCGATTAGCTCAGTTGGTAGAGCGCCTCGTTTACACCGAGGATGTCGGGAGTTCGAGTCTCTCATCGCCCACCATTTCTTTCCAAAGCAGTAACAAAAGCTTAGCTTTTTCCGTGGCTTCCGTCAACTCGGACTGCTATGGGAATATGCTAGGGTAATGGCTGGTAGGCGGCGATTGATGCGCGGACTGTTCAAGCGGAAAGGTTCCGACGTTTGGCAGGGCCGATTCCGAGTCCCTGAGGACATCTGGCGCGAAAGAGGGCGAATCCTTGAGGTTGACCCCAAGGGCATGGGGAAAAGCCAAGAATTTGCCAGCTCTACAGGATACCGAGACCGGGATGACGCGGCTGTAGAGTATCGCAGGATGTTGAACGAATGGGAGGGCCGCATAGTATCTTGGCGGTCTCTCCTAGAAGATGGCCCTCAGGATCTAACGCATAGACAGCGTGTTGCCCTTGCTGCGGAACGGGCCAAGACCCTGCTTACCGCCAATGAGGACGAGCCCTTCAACGCTCCTCCCCCTCCTCCGATCCAAACGACACTTGCACCCAGACAAGAGGTAGAGCGCCTATTCGCCCTCATGAGCCCCGACGACCTTAAACGACTCGGCGGCGACCTTACGGACTACCTGGCTGCCCGTGGGCCTACCCGCCGCAAACTGGCTTTCCGACTGCTTGAAGACCATCCCGTATTCGCCAGCATTATGGCACTGGATCTAACAGCAGGCTTAGAGGCGGCGCATGGTGAAGATGTAGACGCCGCCCTGACAGCCCACGGCCTCCACATTACGAAAGAGTCTAGGCGTCTCCTTGCCCTTGCAATGGAGGAGCTTAAGGGGGCGGCTTATCGTGGCCTTGAGGCGCGGATGGGCGGGGACTACAGCCCAGTAAAGGAGCTGGAGGTCGCTCCCAAATTCGAGGCGTCACCCTCGCCAGCGGCACTGCGCGGGCCTGACCCGCGGTTTACGTTCGCGGCTATCGTCAAAACAGAGACAATTAGGCGGGCTTCAGGGCGGGATGCCAAGCCGTTCCCAGCGGCCACCATTAAGAAGTATTCCAGACGCGGTGAGGAGTTTGTGGAGTGGAGGCGGACTCAGGGACTGCACAAAGCTGCTGCCGAGGACTCCAACACAGTGACGAGGCAAGAGGTGGAGAAGTGGCGGGCCGCGATGTTGGCCCAGAAGGACGAACCGCTTAGCAATCGCACGATTAACGATAAGGTTGCTTGTATCCGCACCATCATCAAATGGGGTCTACGGCACTACCGTGATTCTGGTTTCCATCCTTCTGGTAACCCCCTTGAGGGTATCGAGAAGCTGGGCTTTGTCGAGACACCTAGCGACCTAAGGACATACCGCCTGGAGGAGGCCGCAAAGGTACTTATGGCCGCACGGCGGGAGACCGAGTCTAGGCGACGGTGGCTGTCCTGGATATGCGCCTACACGGGGCTCCGCATTGAGGAGGCCGGACAGCTTACAGTGGAGGACTTCTTCACGGTACAAGGGCGGTGGTTCTTTCGGGTGTCCACGTCCGGTAGGCGTAGTCTCAAGACGGCCTCAAGTGAGAGGAGGATCCCAGTCCACTCTTCACTCATTAAGGAGGGGCTCCTGGAGTTCGTGACGCAACGAAAAACCGGTAGGCTGTTCACTAGTCGCCGCGTCCAACCTTTAATGTCGGAGTGGATCAGGAGTGAGGTGAAGATCACCCGCCCCGAACTGTCTCCAAATCATGGTTGGCGGCACTTTTTTGAGGACCTTTGCGGTCTGGCGAACATGCCCGATGCGGCCCGCGAATATATGACTGGGAGGGCTAGCGGCAAGTCCCGCGAAATGTACGGACGTAGCGAGTTAATGCTTCCCGGCCTTGCCGAGGCTATGGACAGGGTGCCCGACATCCTGGAGTTGGCTTCCAGGAAACACTAGTCGCCAACTAGACCGCCCGCTCGAATATCCGCTGGAGGCTCTCTGCCATGGCCTGCCCTGCCCTCGTTAGCTTTACGATCTTCTGGCGTCTACATTCCTCCCATTCATATAGCCTGACCCAACCACATCCGGGGACCCCTTGGCGCTCAAAACTGCCTAGATACCGCAAATGCCGAGATAGTGTGGAGGCTGGCATCCCTACCCGCTCAGCCAATTCCCTGAGAGGCAATGCCTCCTGTTTGGCCTGATAGCCCCAGATGACCACGCCTATAAACGTGTTCATAATGGTCGCAGGTATTCCCGGATTGCCGGTCAACATTAGTCGATTAGCTTCCATGTACGCCAACATTACACGCCGTCTATCCATAGCCCCAAGAACCTCCTCTAGGTTTTGCCCGGAGAAGATTCTAGTATGAGTGGAATCGTGCTACAAGCTCTCGACTTCGGCGCTACAGTTGCCCACCGTGCCCAGTTGTGCCCGTGGGAACCGTTAGAGGAATAGAAGATGAACGTCCCCGCATTGCCCACGGACAACCTGTACAAATTCGTGGCGCTTACCGGTTTGTTGCTAATGGTCGTCTCCGCATGGTCTTACGACTTTAGGAGTTCGATGGCTGGGAGGGAGGAGCTTCGTCGTCACCACGCGTTGGCACTTATCCTACAAAATCGCTTGGAGGATTTGGGAGCTGCATTCGACATATCGAGGGTCGGGCAGCGGGATCCTCGGGAGCTTTTTATTGAATATGACAGAGTAATAGATGGCCTAAGCGCGGACGGATCGGAAATCTCACAGCTACGGAAAATGAACGAGGAACTTCTTGTAGCCCGAGAAATGGAGTGGGCGAGGAATGATGCGCAGGCGTCGTATAGAGCGATCCTGAAATACTTGTTTGCACTTGGCGCGATCATATCGTTTGTGGGCTTTTGGTCCTGGTATTGGCTGCACCAACGCTATCAAGACCGCCTACTAGTTGTACAACTCATGTCGGAAAGGTTCGGATCGCTACCTGACCCCGAGCGGAGCCGGTAGTTTGACACACGACCTCCCGCTGATGCCGAAACTCACTAGCTACAAAGGCTCCAAAGAGGCGCTCCTACGAAATAGTGTCGAGCGAAACGAGACGGCCAAGCGAGTCGTAGAGCACCTAAATGGGCTCATTGCGAACAACCCCAACGAGATCCAACAATACCTTTTCACACACATTGCCGATGACCTAGGTCTAACCATTGAAGAGGTCCGCTCTGCTGTGCCAGGTGGCGGACACCACGGAATTACCCTTGGTGTGGGTGAAGCCGAACGGAAGGCATTGGCACCCTTCAAGCGATGATGATTATTCCTAATCTTTGTGAGCAGCCCGCCCGTCATTTCGTCTGCTTGGATCGGGGAGCAGGTTCAATACCTGTTGTACCCTTTGCTTGATCACCGTTTCACTACCTGCGTGTAGAACCAGGCTGGAATGATACCTCTGAAGTGTCGCAGCTATGTCGTCTCTATTGGGCCTAACAAAATGTACCGGCTCATCATTTTTCAGACGGCCAAACGGAAACAGTCGATCGATGTGAAACGCCAGCACTGCAAGGTCTTTCCCAGGCTGACCTCGCCCAAAATATGAGCGCCCAGGTTCCAGGTGGCGACTTTGAAATACTTGCAATGCGCTCACCAGTTCGTGAACGCTTTCATAGCTAGCTTCATCAAGCCACTCCGCGACCGCCATCAGTGTATCAACCGGCTTCGTCGGAAGCTCAAGCGCGTTCAATTTCGAACCCGCTACCCACAGCTTTAGACCCTCTTCCACAAACTCGGATAGTTCGGCCAGTGCGTGGGGGATGCGGATCCTTGCAGCCCTTTCCTGGCGCTTCAGGAGGTCCCGATGCTTCAAGCGGTCGTTTTCCAGTTGCTGCCGTTGAACGCGAAGCTGGCCATAGACCAGCGCTCCAGCGGTAAGCGCGATTGAGCCGGATACCAGCGTCTGCCACTCGTACAGGAATCCGACCACTCCTTGGTATTTGGGCTGCGAGGAAATTGAACCAATCGCCTTTAAGCCTTCGAAATAAAAGTCCCAGTTTTCCAAGTCTTAGCCCCACAGCCTGTCGCGGCGGATGCTAAGGCTGATTCTATCGTGGTCTTCAAGGTCCCTCTTTGATCCTCTTTGCCAGCCGCGCCAGCGTTGACGTGGACGCTCCGGTAGCTGCCACGATGCTGGCCCAGGTCTGCCCTCCCTTGAGCATGGACATCAAGGCCTCGTTGCGGTCGGTGTCCTCCGGTCGCCCCTTGTAGACCCCAGAGGCCTTGGCCTTCTCAATACCTTGGGTCTGTCGCCTTCGCCGATCCTCGTAGTCCTTCCTCGCGATGGCGGCCAGCATGTCCAGCATCATGCCGTTGATCGCGTCCAGCATCCGAGCGGAGAACTCATCGCCCCCTTGCTGGATAAGCTGATGGGAGGTCGGAAGGTCCAGAGCCACCACGCGGACCCTCTTGGCGGCGATCTCCGCCTTGAGCTTCTCCCAGTCGGCGGCATTTAGGCGGCTAAGGCGGTCCACTTGCTCCACCAGGAGTACGTCCCCAGGCTGGCAATCCGAGAGGAGGCGGAACAGTTCGGGACGCTGAAGGGAGGCCCCGCTTTCATTCTCCACGTAGGACGCCGCAATTCTCAGACCCCTCTCCTCCGCAAACCGCTGGAGGTCTGCCTTTGCGCGGCTAGCGTCTTGTTCCTTGGTGGAGGCTCGAAGGTACGCACGGATAAACATAGAGAAGCTCCATACTTCGCTTTGGATACATTCGATAATAATGCTTGTCAATCGGCACCCAAAACTGACCCCATATCGGCGTCCAATTTTGACCCCCTTG
>JALDYZ010000018.1 GCA_030028905.1 Ferirhizobium litorale
CCGACTACGGCCTCGTCGCCGACCTGTTCGAAGCCCTGCCCGAATTCGAAAAGGCGCGGTGACGCACCAAGCCGCCGTTCTCGGCAAAGGCAGCTGTCGGCGAAGGCAACCGGCCAGCGCGATCAAACAGCAAAGGGCGGCCCGGCCGCCCTCTTTCGTGGCATCGAAGATGCGCTTTACCGGTATTCGGTTGGACTTCCTGTCGCGGAGGCTGCCTTCGCCGGCTCCAGCACGGCGAACTCGTGGCGAGACGTCCAGTTGCCTTCGATCAGTTCGTAGATGCTTTTCGAAGGTTGCAGAACGTTCTTCACCGATAGCGGGCCGCAGGTCGGTTCGTCGCCGCCGTCCCCGCATTCGGTGTGCAGTTCCTCGATCCGGACCCAGGTCACTTCCCGGAAATCCTCGGAGCCCTTGAAGTTGACCATGAGATCGGTCAATGCCTTGGCTAGGCTATGCTTTTGATCATTGTCGAATGCGCCGGCCAGCAGCTTGACGGATACGAATGGCATAATTGCACCTCTTGTGTAGGCCGCAGTCGCCGGGGTGGCGGAAGCCTGCCCAGGCGACCAATCGGCTGGTCACGTTTTATTCTGCGTTGAGAGGAAGTATGCGCGGCGCCACCGGCGTTCGCATCTATACTTAGGTTTCGTTGCCGGTAGCCGATCGTATGTGGACCGGAGCGGTTACGGCGCGGCCCGCAAGCCGTTGCAGATTGGGCTTCGGCTATCGCCAGGCCGGATGTAGTCTTTCGCGGCGCTTGCGATCGCAGGGCAGGAGCGGGCACGCGCTACGCGCCCAGACCTTTGTATAGGTTCGGATCCGAAATAATAAGGCTATGTTGTGCGGATAAACGGTCGGGGAACAAATATGGTGGCTGGCGCGGGCGCATTCCTCAGGGGGCAGGGTAGCCTTCAACATGACTTGGTCATAGGCCTGATCGCGCTCATCCTGCTGCTGACGGTCTTTTACGTGGATGCGTTCACAAAGATCGAAGGCGCCATCGCGGTTCTCTATGTCATCGCCCTGCTTCTTCTCAGCGAAGTGGTGACACGCCGGGCGCTGATGGCCATGGCCATCCTGTGTGCGGCGCTTGCGATATTCGCCTTTCTCTTTTCCCATGGGATCGATCCGGGTATCCAGCCGACGCTGCGGCTGACCGTGTCTCTGGCCGCTCTTGCGATCACGACGGCGCTGCTTCTTCGCAACGACACCTTTCGCTCGGAGCTCCTCGCCTCCAATGCCGCACTGCGCGAGAGCGAAGGGCGCTACCGTTCGATCTTCGACAATACCAAGGTGGCGCTCTGGGAGCATGACTACTCCCGTGTTCGATCGCACCTGATGGAGCTCAAGCTCCAGGGCGTGACCGACCTGAGGGTACATGTGCGGTCGAACCCGGGCGCTGCCACGCAATGCATGGACATGATCAGTACCGTTGCGGCCAACGAAGCGGCCTACGAACTGCTGGGGCCGCATGCCGGCGACGGTGGTCCCGGCACCTTGCGCCGCTATGTCGCCAGCGACGACGAGACATTCATCGACCTGATGCAGGCCATCCTCGACGGCGCCGAGCACTTCGAAGGCAAGGGCACGGTGACGACCGACGGCGGGGAAAAGAGACTTGTCCTACTGAGCATCGGCCTTCCCGACGACGCCTCGACCTTCAACCGGGTCGTGGTGGGCATGATCGACATAACCCAGCGCGAGATGACGCAGAAGGCCCTGAACGAGGCGCAGGCCGAACTGACGCGCGCGGCGCGCGCCGCCACGGTCGGCGCCTTGTCGGCGTCGCTGGCGCATGAGTTGAACCAGCCGCTCGGGGCGATCGGGGTCAATGCCCAGACCCTGTTGCGCTGGCTCGATCGCGATCCGCCCGACCTTGCCGCCGTTCGCAAATCGGCGGAGCGCATCATCCGCGACGGCCAGCGCGCGAGCGACATCATCCAGAATACGCGCAGCATGCTCACCCAGAACACCAACGAGTCGGAATGGATCGACCTCTATGCCCTCATAGACGAGACAACGAGGCTGATGGAGCATGACCTGCAGCGCGATGCCGTTGTCGTCGACATTCACCGCAACACACGCATTCCCTCGGTCAAGACCGTAAGGATCGAGTTGCAGCAAGTGCTGATCAACCTGATGACCAATGCGGTGCAGGCGATGAGTTCCGTGGATGCGGCTCCTCGCACCATAGTGATCGACGTGGCACCGCGCACGGACGAGATCGTCTCGATCGTCGTTCGCGACAACGGCCCCGGCATAGCCGCCGATGCCCGGGACAAGGTCTTCGCGCCCTTCTACACGACGAAGGCATCGGGGATGGGCATGGGACTTTCGATCTGCCGCAGCACGCTCGAGGCGAGGGGAGGAAAACTGGAGGGCTACAATCATCCGGAAGGAGGGGCCGTGTTCGAGATCACATTGCCCCTGGAAGACCTTCATGAGTGACGCGAGAATGCTCAAATCGCTGCAGTCCGTCGTGCACGCGGTGCTTGTGACGAGCGACCGTCCCCTAGACTCTAGTATGGTATCATTTCAATGCGCTGCGGCTCATAACGAGCATGCTGAGCAGCGAATGTGAAAAGGTTACGTTCTCTTGTCCCATACAACTACCATTGCCATTGTCGACGACGATCAAGCCATAAGGGAGGCGCTTGACGACCTGGTCCAGTCATGCGGCTATGACAGCGTGCTGTTCGCATCCGCAGAGGAATACCTCGCCTACGACAAGCGGGAGGCGATCGACTGCATGCTGGTGGACGTCAAGATGCCAGGCCTCAGTGGCATCGAACTGCAGGCCGTGCTCAACAAGGAACAGCACAAGCCGCCGATGATCTTCATGACGTCCTATCGCGACGACCGGACCCGAGCCGCCGCCATGGACGGCGGGGCGTTCGCTTTCCTGGGCAAGCCGGTCGATATCAACAAGCTGCTCGGTTTCCTGGAATCGGCGTTGCGCCCGGTGAATTGATCCTTCCATCCCGAACATGCGGCTACCCGGAGCGAACGCGTGCTCCGGGCGAGGCCGCGGCAAGCCGCGTCGCAAAATCTCTCGACTGTCACTCGCCTGTAAAGAATAGTCGCTAACAAGGCGGCATCGACGGATTGCACAGCTGTGCAAAAGGGATTTTCGATGTCGCAGGACGGTTTCTTGAGCGTGAGATCCATCGCGGGCGCCTATGGTGCCACGCGGGTGCTCGAGGATATCAACCTCGAGATCGCCAGGGGCGAATTCGTCGCGCTGCTCGGCTCATCGGGCTGTGGCAAGACCACGCTTTTGCGCACCATCGCAGGCTTCATCAGCCCGACCGCCGGCAGCATTTCCGTTGCCGGCAAGGACGTCACCCGCCTGCCGCCCGACAAGCGCGGCATGGCGCTGGTGTTCCAGTCCTATGCGCTCTGGCCGCACATGACGGTCGCGCAAAACATCGGCTACGGGCTGAAGCTGCGCGGCATGCCGCGTGCCGAGATCGGTGCGCGCGTCAGTGCAATGGAGACGCTGCTCGGTCTCGACGGTCTCGGCGCACGCAAGCCGGCCGCGCTCTCCGGCGGTCAGCGCCAGCGCGTCGCACTCGGCCGGGCGCTCGCCATCGATCCCGAAATTCTTCTGCTCGACGAGCCGCTCTCCAACCTCGATGCCCGTATCCGCCTGACCGTCCGCCACGAACTGCGTGCGCTGCAAAAGCGCCTCGGCATTACCGCGATCCATGTGACGCACGATCGCGAGGAAGCCATGGTCATGGCCGACCGTATCGTCATCCTCGATGCCGGGCGCATCGCCCAGCAGGGAGCACCCGAGGAAGTGTACAATAGGCCGACATCGGCCTTCGTCGCCGCCTTCATGGGCGCGGAGAACGTGCTATCCTTGAGCGGCGCGCCGCGGGGCGAAAACTTCGTCATCGCCGCCGGCCCGGCCAATGCGCCGGGCACCGTGCCGCTGATGGGCCGACGCTTAGTCGCGGGCGCCGTAGAGGCGCGCTTCCGTCCGGAGGCCGCGCAACTCTTTTCCGCCGCCACGCCGGTCGTCGGTCCGGGCATCACCTTCCTCGGCGAAGTCACCGCCGTCAGCTATCCGGGCGGCCACTGGCGCCATTCCGTACGTCTCGCCGCGCACGAAATCATGGCCGACGCTTCCCGCGCTTTCGAGCCGGGCGAAGCGGTCCAGGTCCACGTCGCGCCGGAAGCGCTCTTCCTCTTCAGTTCGCCGGACCAAACGCCGGCGCCAGCCATTTCCCGGTCCGCGACCGGGAAAGTTCACGCCTGACATATTGATCCACATATTGGAGAAGCAAGCCATGAAGAGACTGTCCTATGCCGCATTCGCCGTCGCTCTCGTCGCGCTCCCGGTCAAGGCCGAGGAACTGACGGTCGCGACCGCCGGCGACCAGAACATGGTCGACTACATCAACCAGTATCTCGGGCCACTGTTCGAAAAGGCCTATCCGGGCAACACCGTCCGCGCCGTCGGAACCGGTCCCGGCGATGCCGGCTCGCAGAAGATCCTCGAGCGCTTCGACGCGCAGTCGGCCGCAAGCAGCACGGCCTGGGACGTCGACGTCGCCGTCGTGCATGAGAAATTCGCCGGCCCGATGGTCCAGAAGGGCTATCTCGCCCAGTATCGCGGCGATATCGACACCGGCAAGCTCGTCTCGCGCGCAAACGCAAAAAACGCGCTCGGCGCCGACGTGGACGGCTATGTCATGCCGATGTTCAACAGCCAGACGGCGATTGCCTACAACCCGGCGCTGGTTGCGAACCCACCGAAGAGCTATGCCGAGCTTGCCGATTGGGCAAAAGAGCATCCGAAGCAGTTCGGCTATAACGGCATCAAGGGCGGCGCTTCGGGCGTCAGCTTCGTCATGGGCTGGATCTACGCCTTCGGCGGCGGCGATGCCGACAACCTGATGACCGGCCCCTTCAAGGAAGAAGAGACCAAGAAGTGGGGCGACGCCTTCGCAAGCCTCGCCGATTTCACCAAGAACGCGACGCTGACACCCGGCAACGCCGGCACGCTCGACCTGCTGTCGCGCGGCGAGATCGCCATGGGTCCGGTCTGGGTCGACATGTTCTACTCCTGGCAAGCCAACGGCCAGCTGCCTCCGGACCTGAAGCTCATCCTGCCCGCCCCGGGCATGCCGGGCCAGCCGATGCACTATGTGGTTCCGGCCAAGGCATCGCACGCGGACCTCGCCGAGAAGTTCGTGGCGCTTGCCACCAGCCCGGAAGTCCAGGCCGACGGCATCGTCAAGAAGTTCAACTGGTATCCGGGCATCGATGCCGAATACGTCAAGCCGAAGCTCGATGACGCCACCTGGAACAAGCTGTTCGTCGACATCACTCCGGAAGACCTCGCCACCAAGGGCAAGCCCTTCCCGATTGCGCCCTATAACAACGCGATCCTCGAAGCTTACGAACAGTCCGTGAAGTAAGCCGAACCGGCTCCCTGCCTTGCGGCGGGGAGCCTCACCTCTTCCTGAAGTCTTTCCGCTGTCCCCAGTCACGCAGTGACTTCACCTTCTTGTTTTCACGCAATTCCGGACGGAAAACCGATTTCCACTTTTCATGGAATTGCTCTCGACGGTCGACCGATGTCCAAACGCCTCCTCGGTATCCTGCTGGTCCTGCCCGCGCTCGCGGTCATAGCTTTCCTGTTCATTTTGCCGCTTGTCATGTCGGCGGTCGGTGCGTTCCGCGTGGACGGCAACTTCGGCTGGGATAATTTCGTCAAGACGTTCGACCTCTATACCAAGGACATCCTTTTCACCGTCATCATCATTTCCATCTCGACAGTGCTGATCGGCCTCGCCTCGATCGCCATCGGCGGCTACCTGACGCTCGGCGAACACCCGGTCGCCGTCGCCATCCTGCGCTGGCTCTATCGCTGGCCGATGTTCATTCCCTTCATCGTCGTCGGCCAGGTCATGCGCACCTTCCTCGCCAAGAGCGGCATGATGAACAACGTGGCGATCAGCATCGGCCTGACGACGCCGCTCGAGGCTGAGAGCCTGCTCGATTGGCGCGGCATCGTGATCGCCTTCGTCTGGAAGCAGACGCCTTTCGTGGCGCTGCTGGTGGCGGGCGCCATGGCGTCCGTCGACCGCGGCACCCTCGAGGCGGCGCGCAATCTCGGTGCCTCGCGGCTGCGCGTGCTCCTTGAGATCCTCGTGCCGCAGGTCGCCGTGACGCTGACCGTCGGCCTCATCCTTTCATTCGTCACGATGATGTCGGTTCTCTCGGTGCCGCTGATGATCAATGCCCAATCGCCGACCATGCTGACGGCCGACATCGCCTTCCGCGTCAATGCCTATGGCGACTACGGTGTGGCCAACGCGCTCGGCCTCGTCTCGTTCGTTCTCGCCTCCTCGGTCGCGTGGATCTATCTTCGCCAGAACCTGAAGGAGCGCGCATGACCCACGCCACCACCATGTTCACCCCGGCCCGCGCGCTTTCCGCCCTGTGGTGGGTGCCGCGCGGCGTCATCTTCGGGCTCATGGCCTTCTTCATTTTCGGGCCGCTCGCCAACCTCCTGTTCTGGACCGTC
Source organism: Ferirhizobium litorale (assembly GCA_030028905.1). Taxonomy (GTDB): domain Bacteria; phylum Pseudomonadota; class Alphaproteobacteria; order Rhizobiales; family Rhizobiaceae; genus Ferirhizobium; species Ferirhizobium litorale. The sequence goes on from JALDYZ010000018.1 coordinate 6,542, forward strand.
GCGGAGAAATGGTATTTCCCGCACAGCCTGCCGCTGCAATATGGCTTCAGCTACTGGGCGCAGGTCTTCGCCCCGCGCGGCGGCGCGGTCGAGTCGCTGACCAATTCGATCATCGTCGCGGTGCTGACAGTCGTCGTGTCGCTCGCGCTCGCCATTCCCGCCGGCTATGCCCTGGCGCGGCTGAAGCTACCGTTGCGCGGTTTGATCCTGCTCGCATTTCTCATCCCGCAGGCTTTTCCGAACCTGACGGTCTACGTGAACGTTGCCCGCATCTTCTACGAGATCCGCCTCAACGGCACGATCCCCGGCGTCGTGCTCGTCCACGTCTCGCACGGCCTCGTCTATGCGGTGTGGATCGCAACGGCCGCCTTCTCGGCGATCGACGCCGAACTCGAGCAGGCGGCGCGCTCGATGGGCGCCGGGCCGCTCAGGGCCTTCCTCGACGTGACGCTGCCGCTCGCCATGCCGGGCCTGATGGCGAGCGCGATCTTCGTCTTCCTCGAAAGCCTGGACGAGTTCACCGGCAGCTATTTCGTCGGCGCGCCGGATGTCAACATGCTGCCGCTGCTGCTCTATACGGCAGGCGCCGGCGACAATTACCAGATCGCCTCGATCACGGCGCTCCTGCTTCTCATTCCCTCGATCGTCTTTATGCTGGTCGTCGAACGATTCCTGAAGGCGGACGTGCTGTCGCGCGTCGGCCACTGAGGATTACGAATGCCGGATAGCAGTAAGCAGTCGAAGGAGAAGTTGCGCTTTGTCAGCGCCGAGCAGGTGGCGCAGCTTGCCGGCGTGTCGCGCTCGGCCGTCTCGCGCAGCTTCACGCCCGGCGCCAGCGTCTCGCCGGCGACACGCGAGAAGGTCATGCGGGCGGCCGAGGAGCTCGGATATCAGGTCAACGATCTCGCCCGCGGCCTGCTCGCCAACCAGAGCCGCCTCGTCGGTCTCGTCGTCACCAAGCCGGAAGCAGGGTTCAGGGCGCATCTGGTCGCTGCGCTTGCCAAGGCGCTGATCCAGCGCGGCAGCGTGCCCATGCTCATCAATACCGGCCAGACCGAGGAGGAACTCGTTGCCGCGCAGAAGACGCTTTTCGGCCACCGCGCCGAAGCGACCATCATCCTCACCGGCTCGCCGCCCTCCAGCTTCGTCGAGCTTGCGCGGCGCAATGGCCAGCCGCTCGTCGTCATCGGTCGTTCCGAGCCGGGTGCCGACCATGTACGCATGGGCAATGCCGAGGCTTCCCGCCGGGCCGCCAGCCTGTTCGTCGCCAATGGACATCGACGGCTCGGGCTCGTCGGCTCCGCCTCCGGCACGCCGAGCGTCGTAGAGCGCGAACGCGCCTTCACCGCCCAGGCCGAAGCGCTCGGCGCTACGGTCACGGCCGTCCGCGGCGAGGATTCCGACTATGTCGGCGGACTCGCCGTCGGTCGCCGGCTTCTCGCCGGCCCCGACCGGCCGGAGGCGATCTTCTGCATCAACGACCTCATCGCCTTCGGCATAATGGACCATGCGCGCGCACTCGGCCTTGCCATCCCGGATGATCTCGCCGTCATCGGCTTCGACGACGTCCCGCAGTCGGACTGGCTGGCATATCGCCTGACGACCTTCCGCCAGGATCCCGAGCTGATGGCGGCAAGGGTGGTCGAACTCATCGACCGGCGGCAGGAAGAGCCCGACGCCGCGCCCGCCTACGAGCGGCTGATGCCCGAACTGGTCATCCGCAGCAGCTTTGTTCCCCAGGACCCGGCCTGACCGGCCTCGATATCGAAAGACAGCCATGGATATGGATTGCGAATTCCCCGACAACCCGCGTTTCGTCCTTGCCCGAGAGGCCATCTTCGAGGCGGGCCGGCTCGCGCTCGAAAGCTTCGCCGACCTCGCCAACCTCGAAACGGTCGAGAAGTTCAACGGCCAGGACATCGTCAGCGCCGCCGACAAGGCGGTGGAAGCGCTGATCCGTGCGCGTATCTCCGCCGCCTTTCCGGAGGACGGCATCCTCGGCGAGGAACAGGGGCTGACCGAAGGAAGCTCGGATTTCGTCTGGGTGATCGACCCCATCGACGGGACCAGCTGCTTCGTGCACGGGCTGAAGGACTGGTGCGTCTCCGTCGCGGTGCTCAAGCGCAGCGAAACCGTGCTCGGCCTCATCTGCCAGCCGACGACCGACGAGTTCTTTGCGGCGAAGGCAGGCGGCGGCGCCTTTCTCAATGGTAGGCCGATCAGCGTCGACACGAGGGGAACGATTTCGACCGGTCTCCTTGGCGTCGGCGCCAATTTCCGCATCCCGCCGCGGCAGGTATCGGCCTTCATCCACCTGCTGCTCGAGGCGGGCGGCATGTTCATCCGCTCCGGCTCCGGCGCGCTGATGCTCGCCCATGTCGCCTGCGGCCGCCTGATCGGCTACTACGAACCGCATATCAATTCCTGGGATTGCCTGGCCGCTCTCTGCCTGATCCGTGAGGCGGGCGGCTGGACGGCGGACTTCCCGATCCCCGAAGCCCTGCTTTCCGGCTGCCCGGTGATTGCCGCAGCACCCAGCGCCCGCGACGAACTCCAGCGTCTCGTCGCCCAATCTCTCACCTCCGGGGAGCTTTCATGAAAATCGTCCATGTTTCCGACGCGCATCTCGTGCCGGCCGGCGAGCGCCTGCTCGGCCTCGATCCACTCGCCCGGCTCGAAGTCTGCCTCGCCGACATCGAGCGCCATCATGCCGACGCGGCAGCCGTCGTCATCACCGGCGACCTTTCCGAGACCGGCGCGCCAGACACCTATCGCGCGCTCAGGACCGCACTTTCCCGCACCCGCCTGCCAGTCCGTCTCCTCATGGGCAACCACGACAATCGCGAAGCCTACGCCGAGGTATTTCCGGAAAGCGCCGCCCCCGACGGCTACATTCACGGCGTCTTCGACGGGCCGGATGGACGGCTGATCTTCCTCGATACCCTCGATCAGGGGGCGGTGACGGGCAGGCTCTGCGCGACGCGGCTTGCATGGCTGTCCGAGCGGCTCGCCGAGGCAAAGGACCGTTCCGCCTTTCTCTTCATGCATCATCCGCCGGGCCGGGTGCATCTTCCCGCCCTCGACAGTATTGGGCTCTCCGAGCCGCAAGCTTTCTTCGAGGTCGTCGAACGCCACGGCAATGTGCGACACATCTTCGCCGGTCACCTGCACCGGCTCATCACCGGGCGCTGGCAGGGAGTTCCCTTCACCATCCTGCGCAGCACCAACCACCAGACGGCGCTCGATTTCGTTTCGGAAAAGACCAGCAACTCCTTCGAGCCGGCGCTCTATTCCATCGTCCTCGCCAAGGGCGAGGACATGGTGATTCACTTCCACGAATTTCCGACAGGGCAAGGCGCCTAGCCTTCGGCGAGCTTGGCGGCGGACGGTACGATAGAGCCGCTTTGCTCGACTATCGGCGAATAGAGCCGCTTCGGACTGCTGACGCCCTTGAGCTGGTAGAGGCCGATGTCCCCCATGCCGTCTCGGTCCGATCCGGAAAGCATCGAGACGATGTCGTCGGACAGGACGAAGGAGCGGCCGATCTCGCGGCATTTTGCCGACATGCGGCAGACCTCGTTGACGGCCGGGCCGACGACGGTGAAGTCTAACCGCTCGTCGCTGCCGATGTTGCCGTAAAACACCTCGCCGACATGGAGGGCGAGGTAGACCGACGTCGTTGCCAGACGATCGCTTTCGCGCCGGGTGTTGAGTGCCGCAATGCGTGCCTGAAGATCGGCGCGGGCGCGCAAAGCGGCCGCCGCCGCCTGTTTCGGGTCCGCGTGATTGAAGATCGCGAGCGTTCCGTCGCCGATCAGTTTCAGGACGTCGCCCCCGGCGGCGTAGACCGCGGAGATCACCGCTTCGGAGTAGTCGTTCAGCATGGCGATCAGTTCGCTACTGTGCACGGTCTCCGACAACGACGTGTAGTTCGCCATGTCGGAATACCACAGCACCGTGTGGATGCTTTCCACGGTGCCGCGGGCGATGCGGCCCTCGAGCACGCGCTGGCCGGGGTCGCGCCCGAGATAGACCTCGACCAGCGAATTGGCGATGCGGCGCAGCGCCGCCGACTTGATGGCGAGCGCCAGGGCGGCGGCCAGCTTGCGCAGGGCGTCGAGGTCCGCCACGGTGAAACCGCCGGGCCGGCTTGTCGACCAGCGCGAATAGATGCCGTCCATCTCGCCGATAGCGTCATCGCTCATCTGATGAATCAACGCGAAGTAGTCGGTGTGCCCCTCCTGCCCGAGATCGCGCAGGACGTTGAACCGCGGTTCGCCGTCGTAGTCGAGCGGCAGGTGAAGCTCTGAAAGCCCGACCTGGAGCATGTAGTGGAACGGGCCGCCGCTCCAGCGCTGGGCATTGTCGTCGGAGTTGGAGCGTGAGAACACCCGTTGCTCGAGGCCGCACGCCGTGTCGGCATCCCAGATGAAGCCCCGCGCTTCCTGGACCGGGTGCAGCGTATCGAGGTAGATCACCGCCTGGATGATGTCGATGCCATGGTTGCGCAGGCGGGCGCAGAAGCCGGAGATCAGGCTTGTTTCGTCGAGGCCGCGGAGCCCCTGGTCGAGGAGCCAATCATTGACGCTGTTGATCTGATATTGATCCATGGGCCTCGTTCGGAACGTGCCGGGCCAGACCGGAGATACGCGGAATGCGCGGCCGCTCCATCGATGAGAATGACTGACACCACTATATACCGGGCGTCAGCCAGATGGCCAGCAATCCGCGCCGCACCCGCCGGGGGAAGTGATCTCGCTACAGCAGGTTCTCGATCATGATCGGCAGCTCGTGAACCCGCTTACCGGTGGCGTGGAAGATGGCGTTCGCGATTGCCGGCGACACGCCAACCAGGGCAATTTCGCCCAGCCCCTTGACGCCCAGCGGATTGACGAGCGTGTCCTCCTCCTCCACGAAGTGTGCTTCCAGGTGCGGCGTGTCGAGGTTGACCGGCACGAGATAGTCAGCAAGATGCGCATTGACCGGCCGGCCGTTGCGTCGGTCGAGTACGGTACGCTCCATGATCGCCATGCCGATGCCGCCGATCATGCCGCCGGTGCACTGGCTGGCCGCCAGCCGCGGGTTCACCACCTTCCCGGCACCATATGCACCCACTATCCGGCGGACCCGGATCGTCGCCACATCCGGATCGATCTCCACCTCCGCAAACACCGCGCCGAAAGCATGCATCGAGTAGCCGCTAGCGATTTCGGGATCGCGCGCCGCGCTGCCCTCGCCGAGGATCGGTTCGCCGGAGAGAGCGGCAATCTCCTGATAGGACAAGCCGGCCTGGTCGCGGCCCTTGGCGAACAGCGCGCCCCCTCGCCACTCGAGGTTGTCGGGCTGCAGCCCGGCAAGCGGGCTGCCGTCGCGCGCCGCGGCCGCCGCCATCGCCTTTTCCCGTGCGTCGAGGCAGGCCGCCCGGACCGCCGAACCGACCGAACCCATCGTCATAGAGCCGCCATGCGGCGGCGTCGCCGGAAAATCCGAACGGCCGAGCGCGAACTTCACCCGTTCCACCGGCAAACCCAGAAAGTCAGACGCAACCTGCGTCATCGACGTGTATGTCCCCGGACCCATGTCGCTTGCCGCCGCCTCAACTTCGGCCGAACCGTCCGGCATCAGCCGCACCCGCGCGTTGGCTGGCGCGAACAGGCACGGATAGGAGGCAGTCGCCATGCCATACCCGATCAGCAGGCGTCCATCGCGCATGGAACGCGGTTCTGGCGTGCGCCTGTTCCAGCCGAAACGTTCGGCCCCGATATCGTAGCACTTCAGCATGGAGCGGCTGGAGAACGGCACCTTGCGCCCCTCGTCCATGGTGGGCTCGTTGATCTTGCGCAGTACCAGCGGGTCCATGTCGAGCTTGTAGGCGAGCTCGTCCATGGCGCATTCCATCGCATGCACGCCGCTCGCTTCGCCCGGACCGCGCATGTAGGTCGGCGTGCTGGTATCGAGCGGTATCAGCCGATAGCTGGTGCGGACGTTGGGGCAGGAATAGGTGAAGGAGGTAACCGCCGTCAGCGCCTCCATGAACTCCTCGTAGCGGCTGGTCTCGCCGGCCCCCTCATGGATGATGCTGGTCAGCTTGCCGTCGGTGGTTGCGCCGATCGCCATGCGCTGGAGCGTGTAGGGGCGATGGCCGGTGGTGAAGAACATCTGCTTGCGGGTCAACACCAGCTTCACCGGGCGGCCGGCATGCCGCGCCGCCAGCGCGGCAAGTGTCACATGCGGCCAGGTCCGCAGGCTGGTGCCGAAGGCGCCGCCGATGAACGGGCAGATCACCTCGACGTTTTCCGGCGGAATGCCGAAGACAGCGGCGATTTCCGCCTGCTCGTTCACCACGAACTGGCTCTTGCTCCACAGCGTCAACCGGTCGCCATTCCAGGCGGCGACGGTGGCGTGCGGCTCCATCGGATTGTGGTTCTCGCGCTGGATCACATATTCCAGATCGACCTTGACCGCCGCCGCTTGCAGCGCTGCCGTGGCATCGCCGCGCTCGATGTCCGCGTGCACCCGCGATCCGGGCCGTCGGGCGGTCTCGGGTACGACCTTTTCGGCGCTGTGGGCGTCCACCGCAGGCGGTTGGGTGGCATAGGTGATCTTCAGGGTGTTCGCGGCATGTTCTGCCTGGTCGAGCGTTTCTGCCACCACGATGGCCACCGGCTGTCCGAAGAAGCGGACTTCGGCATCCTGCAGCACGTGCAGGCGCTCGCCGGCCGGCGGATCGATGGCCCCGCGGTGGGCGTCGTAAGGCAGGCGCTGGGCATTCAGATGCGAGATAACACCCACGACACCTGGCATGCTTTCCACCGCCGCGGCATCGATCGACACGATGCGGCCAAGGCCGGCGGTGCTGCCGACGATGACGGCATAAGCTTGCCGCTGCTGATTGAACTCGGCCGCATATTTGGCCTGTCCGGTGACCTTGAGGTGCCCGTCGACACGCGCGAGTGGGGTTCCGATCGAGGTTGTCATGCGCCTTCTCCCGCCATCTCCAGTGCCCGGACGATCGTCGCAGGCAGAAGTTTGACCTTGAACGCATTGCCGGACTGGGCCTGCGCTCCCTCTGTGGAAACGGCTGCCGCCGCCTCGAAGCTTTCGCGCGTCGCGGGCTTGCCGGCGAGCGCCTCCTCAACCGCCGTCATGCGCCACGGACGCGTGCCAACTCCGCCGGCGGCGATGCGTGCCTGCGTGATGGTGCCGTTCTCGACCTGCAGGGCGGCCGCCGCCGACACCAGGGCGAACTCGTAGGACGACCGGTCACGGACCTTCAAATAGCGGGCGGTCCGGGCATAGGGGCCATTGGGGATGCGGACCTCGGCGATGAGTTCGCCGGGTTGCAGCGTGTGTTCCAGGTTCGGCGTGTCTTCCGGCAGGCGGAACAGTTCCGCGACGGGAAAACTGCGCCCGCCGTCCGGCCCGCGCACGTGGAGCGTCGCGTCAAGAGCAACGAGCGAGACCGCCAGGTCCGAGGGATGGGTGGCGATGCAATGCGTGCTGGTTCCGAGGATCGCGGTGCCGGCGTTCAATCCATCGATGGCCGAACAGCCGGAGCCGGGCGAGCGCTTGTTACAGGGCGCGTCCAGCATTCGGAAATAGGGACAGCGTACCCGCTGCAACAGGTTGCCGCCGATCGAGGCGACGTTCCTGAGTTGCGGCGAGGCACCCTCGATCAGGGTTTCTGCGATCAGCGGCTGCAGGCGGCGCACGTCCTCGTTGGCGGCGACTTCCGACATGCGGGCAAGCGCACCGATCACCAGTTGATCACCTTCGGCGCGGATGTGGTTCAGCGGCAGCCGGTTGATGTCGACGATGCTTTCGGGGGTCTCGACCTCCTCGCGCATCAGGTCGACAAGGGTGGTGCCGCCCGCCAGGTATCGCGCGCCTGCAGCGGCGGCGGCAATCGCATCGGCCTCGGTGGACACCCTCTGATAGGCGAACGGTCTCATGTCCGGTCCTCCTGCGCCGCCTGTTCGATGGCCGCGACGATGCCCGGATAGGCGCCGCACCGACAGATATTACCGCTCATCCAGTAGCTGATGTCCTCGCGCGAGCCGGCGTGACCTTCCTTGATGCATCCGAGCCCCGACATGATCTGCCCGGGCGTGCAGTAGCCGCACTGGAAGCCTTCGTGATCGATGAAGGCCAGCTGGATGGGCTGCAATTCGCTGCCGCTGGCAACCCCTTCGATCGTGGTGATGGAAGAGCCCTCATGCATGACCGCAAGCGCAAGGCAGGCATTGACGCGCTGGCCGTTGATGAGCACGGTGCAGGCGCCGCAGGCCCCCTGGTTGCAACCCTTCTTCGTGCCGGTCAGGGCCAGCCGTTCGCGCAGCATGTCGAGCACCGACAGGCGCGGGTCGATCTTCAGCGCAACCGGCTCGCCATTGACCGTCAGGGAGAGGTCGATCGTTTCGCCAAGCGCGGCAGAAGCCTGCTGGGCGCTGGCGATGTTCGGAAAGACCGGCCACACGGCCAGTGCTGCCGCTCCCGCGGATACCTGGAATACGTCGCGGCGGGTGAGGTAGTACTGGGAAAGAAGATCGGCCGGCGCAAGGTTGTCGTCGCCGGCTTTGTCGTCAGAGTTCGAAGCTTGGCTTGCCACGGTAGAGTTCTCCTTTTGACTGAACACTTCAATCGCATGTCCGCAAACCAAAAATAGCGGACTTCCTGATCGCAACTATTCCCCCGAACGCGCGTATCGGATTCCCCTATTCCGACGGCGCCACACGGATCCAGAACTCATTGAACGCGACCGAATCGAAGAATGCCGAGGCACGCACGATTCGGTCGTCGCGTATGTCGAGGAACCAGGCATAGGTGTTGACATAGGGCTGGCCGTCACGGGCGATGCCACGGGCGTCGAAGAACACGATCACGGTGTCGCCGTCGGTATAGACATTGCGTATCGCCGGCTTCAGCGGCACCTTCATGCGCGCATTGAAAGGGCGGATGACCTCGCGCAGGAAGGCCTCGCGGCTCGAATAGGTCTTCGATACGAGCGAATAGCCCTCTATCGTCCAGCGAGCGTCGTCGGACAATAGGTCATATGGGCTGCCGGTGCCGGCCGCCCAGGCCTTGAACCCGGCCTCAACGGTCGTCTTGTTGCGCAGTTCGGTGCCGGCGCGCGCCTCGGACGAGGCGCGCGCTTCCAGCCCTGCAAGGGAGACGATCGTTGCGGAGACGCCCAGAACCGAGCTGGAAATGTATTCTGCAAACGATCTCGGCCTGTAGACGTTCGGACATTCGTTGGCGGACATCATGACTCCTCCGGGAGGTGATGGTGGCGCGACACCCTTGCCCGGCGCCGCTCGCCACAACAGGTATTGTCAGATCTCATTCCCCCATGCGGCGAGCTGGGGCTCTTTCAGCACGTCCTTGATCTTTTTTGGCGCTTGCCGATGTCGTAGGGATCGCCCAGATCAAGGCGCTCCACCCGGAAATTTTTCAACCCCAGCGCCGCAGCTTCTTCGCGCCGCGGCGTCATCTGCGAGGACACCTGTGGTCGCGATGATACTGTGACCGTTCCCGGCCGCCGATAGCGTCACCTTTTCCGAGGCCGAGCTCGCGCCGGTGACCGAAACGCCCGCGGTTTTGAACCTTCAGATTTTGGCATCTTCGTTCGAGGGAACCACTGTAGGCAGCAACAAGCGTGGCGGTATTTCCATTTCTTGCTGCGCTCTGTGCAAATCTTGCGCTCTCGCGTGCAGGTGAATGGCTCGGCCGACAACGTCCGCAAAGTGGAGAACTAAAGGGTGACGAGCGCGCGGTACTGGCCGGGTGTCAAGCCGGTCATCTTGTGAAAGACGCGGGTGAAATTCGCCTGCGAGCCGAACCCGGTGTCGAGCGCGATCTCGACGAGAGAGTGACGCGCGAACCGCAGCTTCTCCTTGGCAGCCTCAATCCGTCGCTCTGTGACGTAGCGATGGGGAGTGAGGCCGGTGGCCTGGCGAAACATGCGTGAAAAGTGATAGGGGCTGAGGCAGGCTTCGGCGGCAAGGTCATCCAGAGCGATGTCTGCGGCGATGCGGGCCTCGATGAAATCGAAGACGCGCTGCAGCCTTTGCGGAGCAATGGTCGTTTTTCGTTCGGAAGGTCTCCAACGGGCGGATGAATAGGTGGCGAGCAGGTGCGCTGCCAGCGCCATCTGGATCCCGTCGAGGAAGAGCCGATCCGTCGGTTCAAGTTTGCGATTGAGCAAGCCGCGAAAGAGCTGGCCGATCTGCAGCACCGTGGGATCGGGGACGCCACCGGCATAGGCGAGTTGCACCCTGGCCGGATCGATGTCGAAGTTCGAAAGCGCACTCTCTCCGATCAGCGACGGCGGCAGAAAGATGTGCAGGGAATCGGGCATGGTACCGACGATTTCCACGTCGCTTTCGTGGACGCCTGCCGGACATACCCAGGCAATCCCGGGACGCGCGATAGTCTCCTGTCGTTGACCGTCTCCGGTCCACCTGATCTTCGCCTGGCCCGAAAGCAGTACCGCGATTTCAGTGCATTCGAGGGTGAGGTCGACCTGCCAGCCCGGATCGAAATTTCGCAGTTCAACCTGCAGTGATGGGCATTCGACGAGTTCGCCAACCCGCTCGCTGGTCCGATACTTTCTATCCCCTTGCGATGCCGTGAACGTCATGTCGCATCCTCGCCGTGATATCGGGTCGAGATTCGAGTTCCGGGGTTCGGCGTACCTTGTCGCCATTGCGCGCCGAACGCGCCCGGTAGTTTTGACGATTATCAAGGTGTGAACAAGTGCCATGATCTTGGACTCCGCCGCCACGCCCTCGACCTTCTAAATGCGGGTGCCAATCTTCACATCCTCGAGACCTTTGAGTCCGGAATGGTGCTCGGACAGAGGAAACGTTGGGGGCGGAACTGCTTGAAATCGATGAAATCGCCGTCGCGGTTCGCGCGCTCGATAGCAGACGCTTTCAACTGGAAACACCCGGAGGCATGTATGCAGGAAAGCCGATGTTCACCGGAAAGCACTCGCAGCGGGAAATATCATCGGATGCCTCATCTTTTTGTTGGACGGCTGGCCGTTTCCGGTCGGGCACTGTGTCGACGTATTCATTCAGCGAGAGGCGGGACATCGCGCGCTACGCGCAAAGATCAGGGCACCTACACCATAGTCCAGTTCAGGAGCACGGAGTGAGGCGCTACGGTTTAACCAGAACGGAGAAGTCATCGGAGCCGAAGGCGCTCCCATGCCTTCGTGACGATCGCAACCACATGAAGGAGCGACAGATGTTTTTCCTGAAGCAACCGACGATCGCCGGCGGCGACGACTCCGTTTCGCTCAGCATCAGCTTGCTGAACATGGTCTCCAGGCGCTCCTACACATTGAAATGCGAGCTTCGCCGCGACCAGCAGAAGGCCGTCAATGCCTTGCCATTCCGGGAACGGCTGGAATCGCTGCGCCGCTCGATCGAGAATGCCACCCGCCAATAGTCACAATAGAAGCATACGCGGTAAGTCTTTACTTACGGGTATGCCGAACGACGCCGCAGCCACGGCACAAATCCTGTCAAAGATTGCTCTTGCCGTGGCATGCCTCGTGGATGCTCGCGCTCAGTTGTGGTGGATCTCGGTCTTCAACACTTTCAGGCATTCGCGAATGAAGGCTGCGAGTGCCGTCCAGCCCTTGGCCGATACCATGGTGCCGTCGACAAGTGCTTCGGTCGGCGACAGATCGATGTAGGTGCCGCCGGCCAGTGTCACTTCCGGCTCGCAGGCGCCGAGGGCACCGACCTTCTTGCCGCGCACCACGCCATCGACGGCGATGAGGATCTGCACCCCGTGGCAGATGGTGAAGATCGGTTTCTGCTTTTCGTGGAAATGGCGGACGATCGCCTGAACGCGCTTGTCGGTGCGGATGTATTCCGGACCGCGGCCGCCGGCGCAATAGACGGCGTGGTATTGCTCGAGCTGCGCTTCCGCCTCGGAGAACGTCTTGTTGATGACGAAGTTGTGGCCGAGCTTCTCGGTGTAGGTCTGGTCGCCCTCGAAGTCGTGCAGCGAGGTCCTCAGTATGTCGCCGGCCTTCTTGTCGGGGCATATGACATGGACCGTATGGCCGACGGCTTCCATCGCCTGCTGGAACACGAAGATCTCGTATTCCTCGGTGAAGTCGCCGGTCAGCATCAGGATTTTCTTGCCTGCCATCGTTTTTCCTCCTCGGATGGTTTGCGGCGGGCTCTCCCTCCCGCCGGCGTGGGCTAGGTCTCGGCGAAGGCCGGCAGCAGCCGGTCGCGTGAATGCTCGATGTGGACGCGCATCGCCTTTTCAGCGGCTTCCGGATCATGGGCGGAAAAGGCATCCAGCAGTGCCTGATGCTCGTCCAGGGCCTCCTCGGTCACCCTCCAGTGAAACATAAGGCGAAAGATATGGAAATGCGTGTGCTGGAAGCTCAGCATCTCGCGGATGAGCTGATTGCCGGCAAACGCCATGATGCGATCGTGGAAGAGCGCGTCCTGCCTTGCGAAGGTCGAATAGTGGAGCCGCTCGTCGGTATCCGTCCGACGCGCCATCACCCCGGCCGCCTCGCGCAGGGCCGCAAGCTTCTCGTCGTCCATCGCCGCCGCCGCCTTGGCCGCCGCCGCAGGTTCGAGCAGCAGACGAAGCTCGTAGAGTTCATCGAAGCGGCGGCGCGTGATCTGGGGGGCCGCGTGGTAGCCCACCAGATGCTGCTTGACGACCAGCCCTTCGCCTTCCAGCCGGCCGAGCGCCTCGCGGATCGGTGTCTGGGAGACGTTGAATTCCTTCACCAGGTTGTCGACGGTGATGCGCGCGCCCGGCGCGATCTTCAGCGCCATCAGTTGACCGAAGATCGCCTCATAGACGTCCTCGACCAGCCCGTTGGAACGGCGGATCGCCGTGCTGCCCTGGTCCGTGGTCGTTACTTTCGTCGATGCCATATGCTGCCGTCTTTTGCCTCTTGACAGGTTCAATCGCTATCACGATGCTGCGAGCAACGCAATACTATATCCTATAGGATTTAATGCACGAAAGAACGATCGAGTTTCACCCACTCTTTGAAGGATATTGGAATGACGCTTTTTGGAGCGCTTCGCTTGCCACGCGAAATCCTGTTTGGAAGAGGCCAGCGCCACGCGTTGCCAAGCGTCGCACGCAGACATGGCAGCAGGGCATTGATCTGCACCGACGAGCGATTTGCCGCTACGAAAGCGTTTGTCGGCATGGTGGATGCCTTGAAAGCCGCGGGGATCACGGTTTTTGTCCATGACCGCACCTTGCCGGACGTGCCGCGCGACACGGTCGCCGTCTGCTCCGGGGAGGCGCGGGATTTTCGCCCTGACATGGTGATCGGCATCGGTGGCGGCAGTTGCCTCGACATGGCGAAATGCACCGCCCTTCTGCTTGCCCACGGCGGCGCGCTTCAGGACTATTACGGCGAATACAAGGTTCCCGGACCCGCCCTGCCGGTCATCGCCGTGCCGACGACCGCCGGCACCGGATCGGAAGTGACGCCGGTGGCGGTGATTTCCGATCCAGACCGGACGCTCAAGGTCGGGATTTCCAGCCCGTACCTGATCGCTACCGCCGCCATCTGCGATCCGGAACTGACGATCAGTTGCCCACCGGGTCTGACGGCGATTGCCGGTGCCGATGCCCTGACGCACGCTATCGAAGCCTATTCGGCGGTGCGCCGGGAGGGCGACCATGCGCTGCCGCAGCAGCACGTCTTCATCGGCAAGAGTGCGCTGACCGACCACTTCGCCTTGCTGGCGGTCAGGCTGCTCGGGCGCAGCCTCGAAAGGGCCTACGTCGACGGCTCCGACGAGGAGGCGCGTGCCGACGTGATGATGGGGGCGCTGGCGGCCGGTTGCGCCTTCGGGACCGCCGGTACGGCGGCGGCCCATGCGGTCCAGTATCCGGTCGGCGCTCTCACCTACACCGCGCACGGGCTCGGGGTGGCGACCATGCTGCCGTATGTGATGACCTACAACCGCTCGGTCGCATCCCGGGAAATCGCCGAGATCGGCACCGCGCTCGGCCTTGAGCGAAACGCGCAGGGCGTCGAGGCAATGGCGGAAGCCACTATCGAGGAGATCCGCCGGCTCTTTTCCGCAATCGGAATTGCGCCAACGCTGGCCGGTCTCGGCCTGTCTTCTGACAGGCTCGACTGGGTCGCCGAGCAGGCGCTGGGTATCGACCGGCTGATCAAGAACAATCCCCGCAGCTTCGACCTCCCGGCCATGAAGCGCCTCGTGCAGGCCGCTCATGCCGGCGATCTTGCCGCCGCAGCCATGTAATTATTCTGGAGCGAACCGATGAATGCCTCTCAGCATCTTCTTCAGCCGGACGACGACGCACCCGGATTTCGTCCGTTTTCGCACGGTCTCTATATCGACGGCGAGTGGCTGCCGTCCCGGGATGGACGACGGATCGACGTCGTCAATCCGTCTACCGGCGCCCTCATAGCCGCGGTGCCCGACGCAACGATCGAGGATGCGCTCACCGCAGTCGATGTGGCCGCGAGGGCAGCGCAAGGCTGGCGTCAGACACCGCCGCGCAAGCGCTCGGAAATCTTGCGGCGTTGCTTCGAGCTGATGATCGAGCGGTCTGAGACGCTTGCCACCTTGATCTCGCTCGAAAACGGCAAGGCGCTGCGCGATGCGCGCGGGGAGGTAGCTTATGCCGCCGAGTTCTTCCGCTGGAACGCCGAGGAAGCAGTGCGCATCACCGGCGAGTTCGGCATTGCGCCCGCCGGCACCAATCGCATCGTCGTCGACTACCAGCCGATCGGCATCTGCGTGCTGATCACGCCGTGGAACTTTCCGGCCGCCATGGCGACCCGCAAGATCGCCCCGGCGCTCGCCGCCGGATGCACGGTGATCCTGAAACCCGCAAGCGAGACGCCGCTGACCGCCTTTGCGCTCGCGGCGCTCTACGAGGAAGCCGGAGTTCCGCCGGGCGTCGTCAACGTGCTGACGACGTCGAACCCGGGTGCCGTCACCGCCGCCATGCTCGCTGATCCGCGGGTGCGCAAGCTCTCCTTCACCGGCTCGACCCCAGTCGGTCGCACGCTCCTGGCGGAGGCGGCGAGACACGTCATTTCGTCTTCGATGGAACTCGGCGGCAACGCGCCGTTCGTCGTCTTCGACGATGCCGATCTGGAAGCCACACTCGATGGCATCATGGTGGCCAAGATGCGAAATGCCGGCGAGGCCTGTACCGCCGCCAACCGCATCTATGTCCAGTCTGGGATCCACGATGCGTTTGCCGAGGGCCTGACCCGACGCATGGCAGCGCTCAAGGTCGGCGCGGGAACGGACGCCGGGACCGAATGCGGACCGATGATTACCCGCAAGGCGGTCGACAAGATCGATCGTCTGGTCAGGGATGCGGTAGGTCGCGGCGCACGCCTTCTCTGCGGCGGCTCGGCGGCCGAAGGCCCCGGCTTCTTCTATCCGCCGACGGTATTGTCCGACGTACCGGCGGATGCGGAGATGGCGCATGAGGAAATATTCGGCCCCGTCGCGCCGCTCTATCGCTTCGAAAGCGAGGGCGAAGCCATCGCCCGGGCCAACGACACAGAGTACGGGCTTGCGGCCTACATCTATACCGGCGATCTTGGCCGCGGCATGCGGGTCGCATCGAAGATTGAGGCCGGCATGATCGCGCTCAACCGCGGTCTCGTTTCGGATCCGGCAGCGCCCTTCGGCGGCGTCAAGCAGAGCGGACTCGGCCGGGAAGGCGGCCAGCACCACGGCATAGCGGAGTTCATGGAGGCGAAGTACATCGCTGTCAGCATGTAGGAGGATGACCGTGGTTTCCGATCTGTTCCGCATTCGCGACCACGTGGCAGATTTCGATGACATCGTGCGCGATATCGTGGCACGCAGCGAAGCCACACGCGCGAAACTGCCGATGGTCGCTGATGTCGCCTATGGGTCCGACCCGACTGAAACCGTCGATCTCTTCTTTCCGCGCCAACGCAAGGCGCGCATGCCCGTCCACATGTTTATCCATGGCGGCTACTGGCGGATGTTTTCCAAGCGGGACTATTCCTGCATCGCCGAAACCGTCACCCAGGCCGGGGCGATTGCCGTCATCGTCGACTATGCGCTCATGCCTTCCGTGCGGATGGCTGCGCTCGTCGAGCAGGTCCGCCGCGCCAAGCACTGGGTCCTCGATCACATAGCGGAGCATGGCGGCGATCCTGCGCAACTCTCGGTCAGCGGTCACTCCGCCGGCGCACACCTCGCAACATTCCTGTTCAACGAAGGAGACGCGCCATCGGGCGTTCGGGCGGCGCTGCTTCTCGGCGGCCTGTATGCGCTCAAGCCGCTTCAGGCGTCCTTCCTGCGCGACGAGATCGCCATCACCGACCAGGAAGTCGCCGACTTTTCGCCGATGACACACCGGCACGATCCGTCGACGAATGTCGATCTCTTGGTCGGCGCCGACGAGACCATGCCGTTTCATCGCCAGGCGGACGAATTTGCCGTCGTCCTGCGGCAGCAAGGACTTTGGGTGGCGCGCACCGACCTGTCCGAGCGAAATCACATGAACAGCGTCAGGGACCTCGGCATTTTCGATTCAGAAGCCGGCGAATGCCTGACCACGGCGATCCACGGCAGCGCATCGAACTAGCCGCGAACGGTCAAAAGGTGCAGGCGCCCACATTTCTGCTATGGTCCGGAGACATCATGCCGATCACCATAGAGGGGGCTTGCCATGGGAAACGAGCTGAAGCACGCACCGGATTTCAGCCTTGCGGGAAAGGTCACCTTCGTCACCGGCGCCTCGCGCGGTATCGGCCGCGCCTGCGCGCTCGCCTGCGCTGCCGCCGGCTCGGACATCGTTCTCGGTCTGCGTGACATCGAGGCGGCTTCCGCTCTGATTGCCGAAATCGGGGAAATGGGCAGGAAGGTTGTGCCCGTAAGGCTCGACCTTTTCAGGCGGGCGGAAATCGCTCAGACGGTCGCAGAGGCCGTGGCGGCGTTCGGGCGGATCGATGTGCTGGTGAACAACGTCGGCATTGCGCCGGGCAATCTGGCGGAAGATGTCGTCGAGGCCGATCTCGACGCGACCGTCGACGTCAACATCAAGGGTACTTTCCTGGTGACGCAGGCAGTCGGCCGGCAGATGATCAACCAGAAATCCGGCCGCATCATCAGCATCAGTTCGCAGGCCGGCACGAATGCGCTGCGCGGTGAGGCGGTCTACTGCATGAGCAAGGCGGCCATCAATCATCTGTCGCGATGCCTGGCCGCCGAATGGGCTCGCCATGGCATCACCGTCAATACGGTTGCCCCGACCTTCATCTGGACCGACGGAACGAAGCCGGCGCTTGCCGACAAGACCTTCTACGAACACACGGTCGGGCACATACCGCTCGGCCGCATTGGCGATACCGATGACGTGGTCGGCGCGGTGGTCTTCCTGGCCTCGCCCGCCGCATCGCTGATCACCGGGCTGAACCTGCTTGTGGACGGGGGGTGGTCGGTAGCGTAGCGCGCCGGCCCACGGGTCGCGGCGCATCGGCGGCCCACCTCAACTGGAGCGCGGCGATGACCAGGCGTGCCAGTCCTGCTCGCTACCGTGGAAGACGTTGAGATCGATCTTGCCCTTGACGCCGTGCGAGAGCCCCGAACCCGAATACTGCCAGAAGATCCACTTGCGTCCCGGATAGACCTTGGAGGGATGGGCGGCCACGGCGCGCAGCCAGAACGGATGGTTGGGGAACTCACCCCTCAGGTTGTCGCGATAGAAGTCCGGGGCCGTGTAGATGACCGGCCGTTGCCCGTAGTGGCGCTCCAGCTTGTCCATGAAGACCTGCATCTTTTCCAGCACATTGGCGCGCGACACCCGCCGCTTGCAGCTCGATTCACCGTTGTATTCGACATCGATCACCGGCGGCAGCGCATCGGGATCGCGCGGAACATTGCGGATGAACCAGTCGGCCTGTTCGCCGGCGGTGCGGCACCAGTAGAAGAAGTGATAGGCGCCGCGCTTCAGCCCGGCCTCCTTGGCGCGGCGCCAGTTTGTCTTGAACATCGGATCGAGGTGGTCGCCGCCATCGGTCGCCTTGATGTAGGCGAAATTGGCGCCCTGCGTCCTCAGCCTTGCCCAGTCGATCTCGCCCTGCCAGCGCGAGACGTCGACGCCGTGGACCGCGTATTTGCGTGGCGATACCTTGCCGAAGTTGATCGGCTTGGCATCGCGGAACTTGTGGCTGTAGATCTTCCGTCGCGGCCCGGGTGTTGCCATGATCTCCGGTTCGGCTGGTGCCAGTTCGGCAAGCGGCCGTTCCATGGGGACCGGCATGCCGGCAGTGACGGCTACCGGCGCGAAAGCCTCCGGTTGCGGGACGGGGCCGGCCCAGGCCAACACCTCCTGCGGCGGATCAGGCTGGACGGGCGTGGTCTCGCCAATCGAAGCTGCCGGTACCGGTCCGGGTGATCGCGTCACGGAACTTGTTGTCTCGGCCGACGGTATGCCGGCGACCAGCCGATCCGGCGAGCCGGACGTGCAACCGGTGAATGCAAGACAGGCAGACAGGATGGCTGGCAATACCGAAAAACGCATGAGAACCCGCACACAAAACAACTTTAGACGGCAAGCCCCTCGCCGTCGGTGACCCGTCGAAAAACAAAGACTAACGAGGAATTACCAAAAAAGGCTGAATCCAATC
Source organism: Ferirhizobium litorale (assembly GCA_030028905.1). Lineage (GTDB taxonomy): Bacteria > Pseudomonadota > Alphaproteobacteria > Rhizobiales > Rhizobiaceae > Ferirhizobium > Ferirhizobium litorale. The sequence goes on from JALDYZ010000018.1 coordinate 25,209, forward strand.
TTTACGACGAGGACACTTGCGGGCGGGTCAGCTGATTTTCGCGAGTTGGAGGTACTGCCCCGGCGAATGCGGGGCAGTACCCTGGTCACTTGGAAAGCGATGTTGCAGCGTCCTCGATCAGTCCGGCGACGGCGTCCGGCTGCGCCATGAACACGGCGTGGCTGCCCTTGATTTCGACCGTCGTGCTACCGGCGCGTTCGGCCATCGACCGCATCAGCTCCGGGTGGATGGCCCGGTCGTCGGTGGGGACAAGGGCCCAGCTTCTCTTGCTCTTCCAGGCGGGATTCTTAATTTTCGTCTCGAATGCTGCCTTGGACGGCAAGACCTGGGAACTGGCCATGAACCTGGCATCGGCGGCCGGCACATCCGCAGCGAAATCGGCCGCAAACACCTGTGGGTCGAGGTAGAGGAAACCGTCGCCGGTGGCCTTGATGCCGGTTGTGGCGGGCGGTGTCCTGCCGGCGAGGTCGAGCAGGTTTTCGCCCTCATCCGGCTGGAAGGCAGCGACATAGACCAGGCCCGCGACGTTCTCCCTCGAGCCGGCCTGCGTGACCACCATTCCGCCATAGCTGTGCGCGACGAGCACCGACGGGCCGTCCTGCAGATCGAGGATGCGGTGCGTGGCACTCACATCGTCCTCGAGCGATGCCATCGGCGGCTGGACGATGGTGACGTTGTATCCCTTGTCCTCGAGGAGGTCGTGGACCTTGCGCCATCCGGATCCGTCGGCGAGAGCGCCGTGAACGATGACGACGTTCTTGACCGGGTCGGCGTGGGCCGGCATCTGGGCGGCCAGGGCGAGGAGAGCGCCACCGGCCAATGTGAGCGAAAGTTGTTTCAGTCGCATGTTGTGTTTCCTTCGGTTTGCCTTCCAGCTTGGAGTCCTGTTCCCGGTGGCTTCTTTTCCCGAATGGCGTGAAGCTTCTTGATGTCATGGCCCGCGTAGCGCGCGCGGGATCGTCGAGGACACAGGTGCCCGGCACGGGCTGTTGCCAGCCCGTCAGAGCGTCCGGATCCGTTTAAGGTCAGGGATAGAGCGGTACCAACGGATCGAGGCGTGCCCGTTTTCCGACCGTGAGTTCATTCACCGAAGCCGCGATCGAATTGCGGTCGATGCGGAAGTGACGGTAGAGATCCGCGATCGTGCCAGTCTGGCCGAAATGTTCGACGCCGTGGGGAATTGTGCGGTGGCCGGCGACCGCGCCAAGCCAGGCCAGCGTCGCCGGGTGGCCGTCGATCACCGTGACCAGCGCGCAGTCGCCCGGCAGCGGCAGAAGCAAATTCTCCACGTGGCTCCTGGCATTGCGGTTTCCGCGTGCCCGCTCGCGCTGGGCAGCGGTCCAGCCGGCATTCAACCGGTCGGCGGAGGTCACGGCGAGCACGCCGATGTCGCGCCGCGTTTCGCCGATCATGCCTGCCGCCGCAATCGCTTCGTCTGCGACGGCGCCCTGGTAGGCGATGACCACTGTGCAGTTCGGCCCCGGCTTGCGTAGCCAGTAGGCGCCGTCGATGGCGCCTTGCCGGTAGTCGTCATCGACGCGCTTGAGCGGTTGTTCGAGCGGTTTGGTGCTAAGCCGCAGATAGACAGACCCGCCGGTCTCGTCGCGCAGCCAGGTGCGCTCGTCCGGGTCGTTTTCGCCATCGCGCTGCATGTAGTGAAACGCCCACTCCATGATGACCGCCAGTTCGTCGGCAAAGGCCGGCTCGAACGCCGCAATTCCGTCCTGGCTCATGCCGATCAGCGGCGTACCGATCGACTGGTGGGCGCCGCCTTCCGGCGCGAGCGTCACGCCCGAAGGCGTTCCGACGATCATGAACCGCGCATCCTGGTAGCAGGCGTAGTTTAGCGCATCGAGACCGCGGCAGACGAAGGGATCGTAGACCGTGCCGATCGGGATCAGCCGCTTGCCGAACAGCGAATGGCTGAGGCCAGCCGCACCCAGCAGCAGGAAGAGGTTCATCTCGGCGATGCCGAGTTCGACATGCTGGCCCCGCGGCGTGAACTCCCATTTCGCGGTCGAGGGAATGCGGTGCTCGATGAAAGCATCGGCGCGAGCGTCGCGGGCAAACAGCTTGCGGCGGTTGACCCACGGTCCGAGGCTGGTGGTGCCGGTCACGTCCGGCGAGGTGGTCAGAATCCGCTCCGCCAGTGTGCTTGCGCCTTTCGCAAGATCGTCGAGGATCTTCCCAAAGGCGGCCTGGGTAGAGATTTCCCGCGTGCTGTCGACTTCGATCCCGGGCACGGCGAGGCGGGAGTCCATGTGCCGGCGAGGCCCGCTGGCGAAGAAAGGCACTTCGGCCAGAAATGTCCTGAGACCGGCCTTGTCCGCCACGCCGGCCAAGGGCTCCCATTCCTCGCCGGGGGCAATGCCCATGTGCGTCTGCCATTCGGCGAACTGCTTCGTCGTCATCAGCCCGCCGTGGTTGTCCTTGTGCCCGGCGATCGGCGTGCCCCAGCCCTTGATCGTGTAGGCGAGGAAGCAGGTCGGCCGGTCATGGTCGATAGCGGCGAAGATGTCAGCCATGGTGGTCACGCAGTTGCCGCCGAGGTTTTCCATCAGTGCTGCGAGTTCCGCGTCGCTGCGTCGTTCGATCAGCGAGGAGACATCCCCCTGGTCGCCGAGATCGTCCATCAGGTGCCGCCGCCACACCGCACCGCCCATGAAGGTAAGGGCGGCATACTCCTGGTTCGGGCAGCGGTCGATCCAGTCGCGCAGCTTGTCGCCGCCGGGCTCTTCGAAGGCTGCCCGTTGCAACGCGCCGTACTTGATCCGCACCACATCCCAGCCGAAGGCGTCGAAGATCTTCTCGATCCGCGAAAACAGGCCCTCCCGCACGATGCCGTCGAGCGATTGCCGGTTGTAGTCGATGATCCACCAGGTATTGCGCAGCTCGTTCTTCCAGCCTTCCTGCAGCGTCTCGTAGATGTTGCCTTCGTCCAGTTCGGCGTCGCCCACCAAAGCGATCATGCGGCCTAGTCTGAGATCGGCACCCCATTCCTTTGCCTTGACGAAGTCCTGGACGATCGAGGCGAGCGCGGTGATCCCGACGCCGAGCCCCACCGAACCGGTCGAGAAGTCGACGTCGTCGATGTCCTTGGTGCGGCTCGGATAGCTCTGGACGCCGCCATAGCCGCGAAAATTCTCCATCTTCTCCCGCGACTGGTTGCCCATCAGGTACTGGATCGCGTGGAAGATCGGCGAGGCATGCGGCTTCACGGCCACCCGGTCTTCGGGCCGCAGCGCGGAAAAGTAGAGCGCCGTCATGATGGAAACCATCGATGCCGAACTCGCCTGGTGACCGCCGGTCTTGATGCCGTCGACCTTCGGGCGGATATGGTTGGCGTGGTGGATCATCCAGTGCGACAGCCACAGCAGCCGCTGCTCGATGGTTTTGAGATGCTGGTGCTGGGATCGTGTCATCACGGGGTCCTTGGCGGTCGGCCTGCGTTGATATGTCGAGTTTGCCCGAGGAGGAAGGCGGCGTCAGCCGTCCTTGTAGTAGTAGCTGTAGCCATTGAGGGCAGGTGCGCCGCCAAGGTGAGCGTACAGCACCTTCGACCCCTCAGGAAAGAAGCCCTTGCGGGTCAGGTCGATCATGCCCTGCATCGACTTGCCCTCATAGACAGGGTCTGTGATCATCGCCTCGGTGCGGGCGGCAAGCCGGATCGCTTTGTTGGTCTCCTCCGAGGGCACGCCATAGGCGGGGTAGGCGTAGTCGGGATTGATGACGATCTCGTCCTCGCGGACCGCGCGGCCGAGCTTGACCAGTTCGGCGGTGTTGTCGACGATCTGGCGCACCTGCGTGCGGGTTTGCTCGAGTGTTCCGGAGGCATCGATGCCGATCACCCGGTCCGCCCTGTCCTGTGCGGCGAAACCGACGATCATGCCGGCCTGTGTGGAACCGGTGACGACGCAGACGACGATGTAGTCGAACGTGAAGCCGAGTTCCTTCTCCTGCTGCGCGACTTCCTCGGCAAAACCGACATAGCCGAGCGCGCCGAGCTTGTGGACCGATGCGCCGGCCGGGATCGGGTAGGGCTTGCCGCCCGCGTCCTTGACCGACTGGATCGCATCTTCCCAGCTCTTGCGGATGCCGATATCGAAACCGTCGTCGACAAGCCGGCTGTCCGCCCCCATCAGGCGGGTCATCAGGATGTTGCCGACGCGATCATAGACCGCGTCATAGTGCGGGACCCATTTCTCCTGGATCACCACGCATTTCATGCCGATCTTGGCGGCCGTGGCGGCGACCATCCGGGTGTGGTTCGACTGGACGCCACCGATCGACACCAGCGTGTCCGCACCCGAGGCAATCGCGTCGGGCACGATGTATTCGAGCTTCCTCAGCTTGTTGCCGCCCATGGCGAGGCCCGAATTGCAGTCCTCGCGCTTGGCGTAGATCTCGACCTTGCCGCCGAGCGCCGCGGTGAGCCGCGGCAGGTGCTCAATCGGCGTCGGGCCGAAGGTGAGCGGATAGCGTTCGAACTTGTTGAGTAGCGACATTTGGCAGGCCTCCGTATCCATCTTGTCCAGGGATTGTAGGAGAATTGCTCTGAAAGGTGCTCTCTAATATGATTGAGAAAATTTCCAGTTACTTCTATCATTAGTTTCATGCGTGTCTTTTTGATCAATTGGAATACCAAAAAGTGAAAGAATCTTCCACGGAGACACTCGACAAGATCGATCTGAAGATCCTGCGCGCCCTGCAATCCAAGGGGCGGCTGACCAATGCCGAGCTTGCCGATATCGTCAGTGTCAGTCCGGCCACGTGCCACCGGCGTACCCAGCGGCTGTTCGACGAGGGCTACATCACCGGCGTGCGGGCGGAAATCGCGCCGGCTGCGGTCGGGCTTGGCGCCCTCGTCATGGTCGGCGTGGTGCTCGACCGTTCGACACCCGAGAGCTTCGCCGCCTTCGAGGGCGCGGTGATTGCGATGAAGGATGTGCTCGACTGCAATCTGGTTGCCGGTGATTTCGACTACCTGCTGAAAATACGGGTTCGCGACATGGCGGATTTCAACAAGCTGCACGGCGAAAAGCTCATCGCCCTGCCGGGCGTGCGCCAGACCCGCACCTTCTTCGTCATGAAGGAGGTGAAGGAAAATGCGCGCCTGCCATTCTGATCGCGCCCCTCTCTTGTGGTTCGGGCGGCAATTTGTACAAAAGAGGGGAAGACCGCCGGGTATCCCGGCGGCAAACGCGCATCGGCGCATAGCAGCGGAAAAATGAATCGTTTTCCCATGTTCAGCCCGCAATTGCTAGTCACCTTCGTCGCCGTATGCGAGGGCAGCAGCTTTACCCGCGCCGCGGAACGGGTGAACCTGTCCCAGTCCACCGTCAGCCAGCAGATCCGGCGGCTCGAGGAACTGCTGGGCAAGGCGTTGTTCGATCGCGACTCGCATCAGGTGCAACTCACGGAGGAGGGCGTTAAGCTCCTGAGCTACGCGCGCCGGATCATCGCCCTGAACGAGGAAGCGCATGATGCCCTTACCGGACCTTGGCGCGACGGCGTGCTGCGGCTCGGCATGCCGGAGGATTTTACCGTGCCGACCGCGGAGTTGCTGGCGGCGTTCAAGCGGGAACATCCGCATCTCCGGCTCGACGTCACCAGCGGCCTGAGCGCCGACCTGCATCATGCCTATCGGCAGGAGGAACTGGACCTGATCCTCGTCAAGCAACGCCGCAGCCATCTGCCGCGGGCGGCGCGGCCCGAACCGCTCTCCTGGCTGGACAGCGAGGCGCATCCCGCCTTCGGGCAATCGCCGGTGCCCCTGGCGGTCTTTCCCGTCAACGGGTTGTACCGCGAGGAGCTGTTTCAGGCGCTCGACAGCCTCGGGATCCGCTGGCGCGTGAGCTACAGCAGTTCCAGCCTCGCCGCTCTTGCCGCTGCGTCGGCCGCGGGCCTCGGCGTCAGCCTGCTGCCGACGGGCTGTCGCTTGCCGTCACATCGAGTCCTGGGGGACAAGGAAGGGCTGCCACCGGTCGACGACTTCGAACTCGCGCTGTTCTATCGCGACAATTCTCCGTCCTTTGCCGTCGACCTCGCCGAGCGCCTCGTGGTCTTTTGCGACCTCAAGCGCTAGGTCTGGCCATTAGCGGATCGAATGATAACCATTGGCAAATGTCGCTGCCATCCGCCGCCGTCGTTCCGTAGATTTCCGGGTGTAGTCTCCAAACTACGATGAGGGAACGATGTTGGACCAGACACTATCGCATAGCCGCAGGGCATTTCTCAGCCAGACGGGAAAACTGACCACCGCCTGCGCGGTTGCCGGTCTCTCCGGCGCGCTGGCGCATGAAGCATCTGCTGGCAGTGGCGCGTCCAACGCGGCCGGCGGAGCGGATGCGTCCGCCGCAACGCTTTCCGATCGCCACTACCTGCTGACCGACGTGCGGCTGGAGGAGGGCTTCGAGTATGACGGCGACATCGTCGTTGCGACTCGCACCGCCCTCTATGCGTTGGAAATCAAGGACGGTCGGATTGCCGCCATTCATCCGGCGGGTGCAAGCCTGCCGGACGGCGTTGTGCGCTACCAGACGAACGGCCACCTGCTCCTGCCGACGATGCGCGACATGCACATCCACCTCGATAAAACCTTTTATGGCGGTCCGTGGCAGGCGCCGCGCCCGCGCCAGGGCAAGACGATCATGGACATGATCGCGCTCGAGCAAAAGCTGCTGCCGCAATTGCTGCCGACCTCGCAGCAGCGCGCCGAGGGGCTGATCGCCCTGCTGCAATCCAAGGGCAGTACGGTGGCGCGCAGCCACTGCAACATCGATCCGGTCAGCGGGCTGAAAAGCCTCGAGCACCTGCAGCGGGCGCTGGAGAACCACAAGGACGACTTCTCCTGCGAGATCGTCGCCTTCCCGCAGCATGGCCTGCTGCACTCCAAGGTTGACGGCCCGATGCGCGAGGCGATTCAGATGGGGGTCGAATATGTCGGCGGGCTCGACCCGACCATTGTTGACGGCGCCATGGAGAAGTCGCTGGACGCCATGTTCCAGATCGCGCTCGACAGCGGCAAGGGCGTAGACATCCATTTGCATGAGACAAGCCCTGCCGGCGTGGCGGCGATCAACTACATGATCGATACGGTGGAAAAGAACCCGGCCCTCAAGGGCAAGGTGACGATCAGCCATGCCTTCGCCCTGACGACGCTGTCGCCGGAAGCCCTAAACGAGATGGCCTCGCGCTTTGCCGCAAGCGGGATCACCATCGCCTCGTCCGTGCCGATCGGCAGCCTGATTATGCCCCTGCCGCAACTGAGCAAGAAGGGCGTTTTCGTGATGACCGGCACCGACAGCGTCATAGACCACTGGTCGCCGTTCGGCAGCGGCGACATGCTGGAAAAGGCCTATCTCTACGCGCAACTCTATCGCGGCTCCGACGAATTCCACCTGTCGCGGTCGCTCGGGATTGCCACCGGCGGCATCCTGCCGCTCGACGACGAGGGTTCCCGCGCCTGGCCGAACGTCGGCGACGAGGCCGGCTTCACACTCGTTGATGCCAGCTGCTCGGCGGAGGCCGTGGCCCGCGTGTCGCCGCGTAGTGCCACCTTCCACAAGGGGCGTCTGGTGGCCGGCCGCGTCGGCGCGGCCTGATCGCGAGTCGGCGCAAAACGGGGCCGCATTACTGAATCGCGGGCGATAGGGCGATCGCGGGCCACCCTGCCGCTCAGTTCCTGAGGCCCGGCGCCTCCTGGCCGGTGCGCGCCACATATTCGGTATAGCCGCCACCATACTGGTGGACGCCGTCCGGCGTCACTTCCAGCACGCGGTTGGAAAGTGCGGCGAGGAAGTGGCGGTCGTGCGACACGAAAAGCATGGTGCCTTCGTATTGCGATAGCGCCTTGATGAGCATTTCCTTGGTGTCGAGATCGAGATGGTTGGTGGGCTCGTCCAGCACCAGCAGGTTCGGCGGATCGAACAGCATCTTGGCCATCACCAGCCGTGCTTTCTCGCCGCCGGAGAGCACGCGGCACTTCTTCTCCACGTCATCGCCGGAAAATCCGAAGCAGCCGGCAAGCGCCCGCAGCGATCCCTGGCCCGCCTGCGGGAATGATTCCTCCAGCCACTGGAACACGGTACGGTCGCCATCGAGCAGGTCCATGGCGTGCTGGGCGAAATAGCCCATCTTGACGCTCGCGCCCAGCGAGACGATTCCCTTATCCGGCTCGGTCGAGCCGGTAACCAGCTTCAGCAGGGTCGACTTGCCGGCGCCGTTGATGCCCATGACGCACCAGCGCTCGCGTCGCCGCACCATGAAGTCGAGCCCTTCATAGATGCTGCGGCTGCCATATGTCTTGTGGACGTTCTTGAGGTTGATCACGTCCTCACCTGAACGTGGTGCCGGCTGGAACTCGAAGGCGACCGTCTGACGGCGCCTCGGCGGCTCGACCCGGTCGATCTTTTCCAGCTTCTTGACACGGCTCTGCACCTGCGCGGCATGCGAGGCGCGTGCCTTGAAACGCTCGATGAACTTGATTTCCTTGGCAAGCATTGCCTGCTGGCGCTCGAACTGGGCTTGCTGCTGCTTCTCGTTTAGAGCCCTCTGCTGCTCATAGAAGGCATAGTCGCCGGAATAGGTGGTCAGCGTGCCGCCGTCGATCTCGATGATCTTGTTGACGATGCGGTTCATGAACTCGCGGTCGTGTGAGGTCATGAGCAGGGCGCCATCATAGCCTTTCAGGAATTCCTCCAGCCAGATGAGGCTTTCCAGGTCGAGGTGGTTGCTTGGCTCGTCCAGAAGCATGGCGTCGGGACGCATCAGCAGGATGCGCGCCAGCGCGACGCGCATCTTCCAGCCGCCCGAGAGCGCACCGACGTCGCCGTCCATCATCTCCTGGCTGAAGCTCAGACCGGCCAGGACCTCGCGAGCGCGGCCTTCCAGCGCATAGCCGTCCAGTTCTTCGTAGCGCGCCTGCACCTCGCCGTAGCGCTCGATGATCTCATCCATCCTGTCGGCCTGGTCGGGATCGGCCATGGCCGCCTCGAGTTCGCGCAGCTCGGCGGCAACGATGCTCACCGGCCCGGCGCCCTCCATCACCTCGGCGACCGCGCTGCGACCGTCCATCTCGCCCACATCCTGGTTGAAATAACCGACGGTCATCCCCTTTTCGACCGACACCTGGCCTTCGTCGGGATGCTCTTCCTGGGTGATCATGCGAAGCAGCGTCGTCTTGCCGGCGCCGTTCGGGCCGACGAGACCGATCTTCTCGCCGCTGTTCAGGGCGGCGGAGGCTTCGATGAAGAGGATGCGGTGGCTGTTCTGCTTGCTGATGTTTTCGATACGGATCATGGTGCACGCGTCATGGGAAAATTTTGGCGCCCTTATGTCATGGGTCGTGCGCCACATCCAGCTTGAATCAAAAAAGGCCGGGCGAACCCGACCTTCTCACGATTGCATCGACGGTTAGTGCCAGTACATCCGTGGTCACCAACCGGACGCAGTCAATCAGGCAGTCTGAAGGTTTTCGGCAGCGCTCTTGCCCGAGCGCTTGTCCTGAACGATCTCAAAGCTGACCTTCTGGCCTTCGTTCAGCGAGTACATGCCCGACCGTTCCACGGCGGAGATGTGAACGAAAACGTCGGGATCGCCGTTGTCAGGCTGGATAAAGCCAAAGCCCTTGGCGGAATTGAAGAACTTCACGGTTCCGGTTGTCATGCGATTTTCCTTTTCAAACGACATAGAGTTCGACGCCGGACGAAAGTCCGCCGCCACGATGTTTCGATTTTGAGAGGGAAGATCGTCGGAAGCGCCAGAGGCGCGGGAAACAAAGCTCAACAAGCAAGATCGATGAGCGACTTATGCACTGTCTTTGTGTTGATAACAAGGCCCCCGCAAAAAAGAGGCACGCGAAACGGGCGCGGGTTCTGCCGCGTCCGCTCTGCAAGCACCTCACAAATCCGACCAACTGCCGCGAAGGCTAATAGGTGTCGCTCAATCCGCCATCCCGCCGATCACCCGACCGAGGCGACATCAGGCTCGGATCGACAAGCGCCGCCTTGAACCTTCGGATGACAAGCAGCGTCTCCTTGCGGTGGACGCCATCTGGCGCGATGTTCGAGGTCACATAGCCGGCACGTTTCAGTATGCCCTGCATGAGACGCACTTCGGTGGCGCGGGAGCTCGGCGTTTTCGTCTCGGAATGCATCTGTCCTCCTTCTGTCGGCGGAAGCAGTTCGACCACAATCACGAAATCCTGGATTCGAAAGCACTACAAATGCGAACCGAAGGCCTTTCAGGCAGCGGAAGGCTCCCCACTCGGCAGATATGCTGAAGTTGGCCGCAGAGCGGCGCATACAAAAGGCAGGCGATAGAGATCGCCGGAGTCAATTTTCAGCAGTTCGACCATCATACCTGAGGACGGCGCTCCAGCCCCCGCTCCCGCCATCGTCCCTGCCAGATACTGTCGATGCCAGACAATGCGCCGCGACGGTGAAAAATGCAAGAAAACTTGCGCCGGTTCCGGCGGTTTCATGGCCATTTTGCGTGCCTGCGGTAGCGCCAAGCGCGTCGACCACAATCAGCGCGATAGTCTTGCGCCGGCCAAAGGGAGGGTGAGCGCGTTTGCCGTGGCCGCCTGCCCGTCTCGTCGCAACAGCTTCCGGCTTCGTTCTTCTTGTCTTTCGTCAATTTTCTTTGCGTGGTCTTGGTATTATACTCATTTGGTACAGTATTTTACTTCGAACTCTCGCCGGTCTGTACTACGATCCCCGATGGTGATTGAGAGGAGATAAAAGGATGAGCGATACCAAGAAGCCGGATCCCAATAGCCCGATCCCGAGTGCGGAAAAGCTGCGCATGAACATCCTGGAGCGGCAGTTGGCCGACATGGACCGCGAGGACAAGCTCAAGGAGGCGCAGCGCAAGGAACACACGAAGTTCGCCGACGAGTTCTTCAAGAAGCATGTCAGCGACGAGGAGCGCGCCATCATCCAGCGTGTCGTCATGCGGGCGGTCAACGAAGGCAAGATGGAGGCGCTGGTCTACAGCTTCCCATCGGATTTCTGCACCGATAGCGGCCGCGCGATCAACAACGCCGACCCGGACTGGCCCTCGACCTTGCAGGGAAAGGCCAAGGAACTCTACGACCGATTCAAGGAAGTCGCGCAGCCGCAGGGCTACCACCTGAAGGCCATGGTCATCAGTTTCCCGGGCGGCGTTCCCGGCGACATCGGCTTCTACCTCAGCTGGGAACCTCCGGTCGCCTGAACTGTCGCGGCTCGGATGCGTGAACGGGGGAGAATTGCACACTATGGAAAATGATCCATCCTCCGGCATTTCGCGGGAACCACCGGGCGTCACCCATCAAGCGACGATGGAAACGAGGATCACCGACTTCGTCCGCTTCGGCGTCGTCGCGCTGTTCGCCTACTGGTCGTTTACGCTCGTCGCACCCTTCGTCATCATCACGATCTGGGCGGCGATCCTGGTGGTGGCGCTCTATCCCGTCTTCAGCTACTTGCGCAAATATACCGGCGGCGGTGGCCGGCTCGCCGCCTTCATGATCACGATCGTCTGCCTTGCGATCATCATCGGACCGCTTGCGGCCATTGCCCTGAATTTCGCCGACGCCGCCTACTCGTTTTTCGAGAGGGTGAAGGATGGCGGATTTACGGTGCCGGCACCACCTGCACACGTACGGGACTGGCCGGTGGTCGGCGAGCGCATCTACCAGGTCTGGTTGGCCGCCTCGGCGAACCTGGGACAGGCGCTGCAACGACTGGAGCCGTCGCTTCTGCATGCTGGAGGAGTGATCGTATCCAAGATCGCAAGTATCGGCTTCGGCTTGGCGGGTTTCGTCGTATCGGTCATCATCGCCGGGTTTCTCTTCCGGCCCGCTCCGACGCTGGGCGCAGGGATCAAGCGCTTTGCGCACCGCATCGCGGGCGAAAAAGGCGTGGGTTTCGTCAACATGGCGGCGGCAACGATCCGCAACGTCGCCCGCGGGGTGATCGGCGTCGCGTTGATACAGACCTTTCTCGCCGGTGTGATCCTCACCCTTTTCGGCTTTCCAGCGCCGAGCGTGATCGCCTTTCTCGTGCTGATTTTCTGTATCGTGCAGATCGGCCCGGCCCTGGTGCTGCTGCCGGTCGTCATCTGGGCCTGGACCGCGATGGATGCGATGAAGGCCCTGGCGTTCACGCTTCTGCTCATCCCGCTGCTGGTGATCGACAATGTCATGAAGCCGATCCTGGTTGCGCGCGGGCTGTCGACGCCGACACTTATCATCCTGATGGGCGTGATCGGCGGCACCCTGTCCTATGGCCTGATCGGCCTGTTCCTCGGTCCGATCGTGCTCAGCGTGTTCTACGAACTCCTGGTCGCATGGATAAAGTCTCCGTCGTCGGGACCGCCGATACCGCCGCGCTGATCAGAAGACGCTGGGTACGATGTTGCGCGCAGTCGTGTCCTCGGCATAGTCGTGCGGCTGCTTCTGACGCTTGCCGAGTTCCGGCTCGTCGAACTTCACTTTCTCATAGGGGATCGATTTCAGGATGTGCGAAATGCAGTTGATGCGCGCCGCCTTCTTGTCATCCGACGGTACGATCCACCAAGGCGCATGCTGGCTGTCGGTCATGCGGATCATCTCGTCATAGGCGCGTGTGTAGTCCCACCAGCGCCGGTAGGATTCGAGATCCATCGGGCTCAGTTTCCATTGCCGCAGCGGGTCGTCGATGCGGCGGCGGAAGCGGCGCTCCTGCTCATCCTCGCTGACGGTGAGAAAGTACTTGAGCAGGATCGTGCCGCTCTCGACGAGCGCGGCCTCGAAACGCGGCGCGAGCTCGAGGAAACGGCGCGACTGTTTCTCGGTGCAGAAGCCCATGACCCGATCGACACCGCCGCGGTTGTACCAGCTGCGATCGAAGATCACGATCTCGCCGGCGGCCGGGAACTGGGCGATATAGCGCTGCATGTAGATCTGCGACTTCTCGCGGTCGGTCGGTGCCGGAAGCGCGACGACGCGAAAGACGCGCGGGCTGACGCGCTCCACGAAACGCTTGATGACGCCGCCCTTGCCGGCGGCGTCGCGGCCTTCGAAAACGATGACGATGCGGGCGCCGGATTTCTTCACCCAGGCCTGCAGGTGCGCGATCTCCACTTGAAGGCGTTGAATTTCCTTCTCGTAGGCGCGCTTGCGGGCCTTCTTGCCATTCTGCTTCTCGACTCCCTCGCCTTCGGATTTCCCATCGTGCTTCTTGTTCATCTCTTGTCCTCCTCGGTTTTCCGATATGTTCAAGGTCCCGGCGAACCCGATACACCCAGTTGTTCTTCCTTGAATGCGATGAGGGCGTCATCAAGATCGTCAAAGAGCCGATGCGGCCCGATGCGGGCGATCACGCCGGCACGGTCGAGCAAGCTTCTCGCTTCCGTATGCAGTTCGGCGATAGCGAAGACGATGCCTCTCTTGGTGAATTCGGCGTGGATCTCGCCGAGCATGGCGGCCGAAGTGCTGTCGACCTGCGCGACGGTCGCAGCGTCGAGCACGAACCATTTCGTGCCCGCTGGCAGGTCGTCTGCGATCTGGCGTAGTCGTTGACGCACGTAGTCGGCGTTGAAGAACAGCAGGCTGTCCTGGATCATGCAGATGGCGAGGCCCGGTATCGGTTCGGCCTGTGCAAAGCGGTGCAGCTTGTAGAAGCCATCGCGACCGGCGATGCGGCCGAGCAGGGCATCGCGCGGATACATGACCTTGCGCAGCAGATAGATCAGCGTCGCGGCAATCGCGATGATCACGCCGTTCAGTACACCGAAGCTGATGGCCCCGGCCATAGTGATCAGCGCAAAAGCGAATTCCATGCGGCTGATCCGCCACAAGAGGCGCAACTCCTCCACATCGATGAGGCTGATCGCGGCGGCCGCAAGGATGGCCGCGAGCGCCGGGATCGGCAGGATGCGCAGGGCGTCGTTGAAGAAGAGCAGCGTGGCGATGAGCGTCGCGGCCGAAACGATGCCGGCAAGCTGGGACATGCCGCCGACCGAAACATTGATGGCCGTGCGCGAGTCCGAGACCGTTACCGGGAAGGCACCGAACAGGCCAGAGCCAATATTCGCCGCACTGAACCCGACCAACTCCCGGTTGGGATCGACCTCGTCGCCGAGACGGGACCCGAAACTGCGGGCAGCAACGATGCCCGATCCGAAACTGACGAGAAACACGGCCGCCGATCCGAGGATGAACATGTCGATCGGCAAGCCGGATAGCTGCGGCATATGCAGGGAGGGCAAGCCGGTCGGAATGCCGCCGACGACGGCGATACCCCGCTGCTGGAACCCGAAAACGGCCGACAAAAGCACGGAGACGACGACGACGATCACCGGCCCCGGTATCGGCGAGCGCATGACCCTTGCGGCCTGCAGCAGCGCGAACATGGCGCCAGCCAACATGACCGACGGCCAGTGGATCGACGCGCGCTTGTCGATCAGTTCCAGGATCGGCGCGATCAGCCCGCCCGATTCGATGGATAGGCCGGTGAATCGGCCGATCTGACCGATCAGGATGGATAGCGAGATGCCCGCGAAGAATCCGACCAGGATCGGCCGCGACAGAAAGGTGGCCAGCACGCCAAGCTTGAGCACCCGCGCCACCAGGCACAGCACCCCGACGCCGATCGCCAGGATCGCCGCAAGCGCCACCCGATCGGTGCCTGCAGCGGGTGCCGCCGCGATGATCGCCGCCATAGCCGCCGCCAGCACGGTCATGGATCCCGCGTCCGGACCGACGATCAGCCGCCGTGAGGGGCCGAACACCGCATAGGCGACGACCGAGGCGACGCTTGCATAGATCCCCGTTTGTGGCGGCAGGCCGGCGATCGCCGGGTAAGCGATCGCACTCGGAAGGCCAACCGCGGCAACCGCGAGACCGGCGGAAATATCGCTTCGCCACCAGTCTGCACGGAACCCTGCAAAACCCTTGAAGACCGGCAGATCGAAGCTGCGCGCCATGTCGTTTCCCGCTTCCTTCGCTTGCGGAGGGGTGGGCGCGGCTACCGCGGTCGCCACGCGCCATTCATTGCAGTCAATGCTCGAGGAACACGTAGTTCATCCAACTGCTCATCCGCAGCAACACCTTCCTGAGGATCGCAACATGGTGCCAGTGCTCGGTATAGACGGCGACGTCGGCGACGACACCACCGGGCAGATTGTACGCGCTGGTGTCTTCCAGAATATCGAGTGTTGCCAAGGTGCGGCCCGGACTACTGCGTTCTGGAGATTGCGGATCGATCAGCGCGCCTGTCGGCTGCAACTGGCCCTGCGCCATCACGTCGATAATACCGCTGACCTTGGCCTTGAAGATCTTGCCCGGCACGGCCTTGAAAGCGACTTCGGCTTCGTCGCCGACGCGCACCCTCTGGAGGGAATTCTGGATGAACGCTGCGGCCATTATCCGGTCGTCGGAATTGATAAAGACCATTACCGGTCTCAGCGGCAGAGGATTGGCCATCATGCCGGGGCGCAGAAAGACTTGCGTGACGTAGCCATTGCCTGGTGCGCGGACCGTGGTTTGATCGAGTTCGAATTCTGCATTCGCCAGTTCGGCACGGATGCGCGCGACGGCCGGGTTGACGCCATTGATTTCCGCCTCATAGGCAATTCGTGCCTGGATTGCCTGGGCCTGGGCGGTACCGACGGCCGCTTCCGCGGTGAGGTAGATGCCCCTTCGGTTGTCGACTTCCAGTTCGGAATAGACTGCTGCCCTTCCCTGGGCTTTGGCATTGTCGTTGGATTGCTGCACGCGTTCGTAGGCTTGGAGGGCCCGATCGCGAGAGGCTTCCGTGCCGACCAGGGCGGAGTCGGCCGCATCCATCGCGGCCTTCAGCTGAAGCACGGACTGCTCGGCGGCGACGAGCTCTGCCTTCTTCTGGTCGACGGCAAACTGATAAGGGCGCGGATCGATGCGGAATAGCACCTCACCCGTCTTCAGGGGGACGTTGGTCGCCACCGGCACATCGACGACGATGCCACCGACGGCGGGGATCAACGGAGCTGATGTGAAGTAGATGCGCCCGTCATTGGAAAACGGATGGTTGTAGCTCATCAGAAGGATCAGCCCGGAAATCAGGAAGATGCCCCCGAGCGTCGCCGTCGATACCGTCCACTGGTTAACCGGGATCCTGAAGATCTTGAAGACGGCTATGCAAATCGCGGCATAGGTGAGGATGAGAAGAAGGTCCATCAGGCTTTCTCCCTCTCATTCTGTTGCTTTTCAAGCTCGGCAATGCGTGCCTGAAGCTGAGCGATTTCGGCGTTTGCTTCCTTTTCATGCAAGAGCTTGCCGCTTGGCTGGATTCCCCATCCGCGGTCCTCGCGATAGATCGTTGCCCATATGAAGAGAAACGGCCAGATGGCGTGCAGGGTGAACAGGCTGACCCAACCGGCAACATGGATCGCATCCTGGTGCGGATGGTTACGCGACTTTGCGATCAGATGCGGAATGTCGTGGATGGCGATGACGCCGTAAAACAGCGTTAACACCATGAAGATCAGTACTCCAAGAGCGAAATAGTCCAGAAACAATCGCTTGTCCTCCTTCGGCCGGGCTATGATGAGCACCATGCAAGCGGGCTCGGTCCCTTGCTTTTTTTATCCTAGCGCGACTGCGACATGCGCGCCTGTAGCATCGCGTAGTCTCTGTTCGCCGTTCTCTTTGAGGAACGGCGACGTCGGGTCGGGTCGAAAACCCGGCACCCATGGAACGATCGACGAATTGGGTTCGGAAGCCACTGCAACAGATCGGCTGTGGGAGGCATTGTGCCTCCATGGTCTCAGTCGGATGAGGGGTTGGGACCACATTGCATCTCCCTGTACAGCCCGGTCCCGATCCGGTGTTTTCGTGATTGCATATATATTACGCCAGCGAAGTGCCTGAGTGTAGTACACTTTATGTTGTACCCGGGCCCGCTACTCGCCAGGATGGAGTTCAGGGAGATGGACCACTCAATCAATGTCTTGCTGCCTGCCGGTTGGGTGCGGCCATTCGCGCCAGTGGGTCGGATGAATGTCGATGCGCTCCATGGTCCTCGCGTTCTTCCATCCGCCGACAACCCGAACGCATGGAAACACGAGGGAGTGCGTACCGTCCTTGTCTATGACGGCCAGCTCAAGCTCTCGGTCGGAGGGCGCGTTGGAAATCGATCTCCACATCTGCGGCACGGTTCCCTTTCTGAGCGTAGGCATCTCCCCTCTCTTGCCAACGGCACGAGAAGCCCACCTCGATCACACGGCGCCGGCTGCGGCCAGCGGTGGGGTTCCGTTGCGGCGTTGTCGCGGTTCACGAGAGCCGCAGCGCGTGACCTCTTGCCAGGTGTACGGTGCGCGGCGTTCAATGGATCAGCGAGGGCAACAACAAGAGTATATGGCGACGCACATGCGTGCATTGACGCGAATCAACTCTGATCCTGCAGCCGAGCCGGCTGACGGTCTGAGAGGACACATGCTTCAGGCCGCCTTGTCGAGGCGGCTGGATTTCTGGCGCGCCTGTCTCGTGGCGGCAATCGCGGTGGCAGTGGCATTTCTCGTCAGGCTTCTGCTCCAGGACGTGCTCGACAACAGGCTGAGGTTTGCCTTCTTCCTGCCCGTCGTGCTGCTGATCGCGACCATCGGTGGGCGATGGGCGGGATTGTTTACCCTTGCGTTGTCGCTGATTGCGGCCGTCGTCGTGTCCGAACTGTTTGCGCCCGGCGCCACCGAGGCAGCCGACATTGCGACGTTTGCCGCCCTGGGGTTTGCCGCCGCCTGGATGGGCACGATGCTGTTTGCGGCCTGGCGTACCATCGACGAAACGAAGGCGACGCTGGATGCCCGCGAAGAGCACCTGAAGCTGTTGCTGGATACGGTGCCGGACGCCACGATCGTCATCGACCATGAGGGCCGGGTCGTTTCCTACAACATCGCGGCTGTCCGCCAGTTCGGCTACGAGGACACCGAGGTCATCGGCCGGAACATCCGCATGCTGATGCCGGGGCCCTATCAAGACGAGCACGACGGATATATCCGCCGCTACCTCTCAACCGGCGAAAAACGCATCATTGGCGTCGACCGCGTCGTCGTCGGGCAGCGCAAGGACGGCTCGACTTTTCCCATGAAGCTGGTGGTGGGCGAGATGAAGGTCGCAGGCAAGTCATTTTTTACCGGGATCGTCCGGGACCTGACCGAGCGCGAGCAATCGGCCGCCCGCCTCGAGGAGGTGCAGGGCGAGCTGGCGCGACTTGCCCGTCTCAACGAACTTGGAGAAATGGCTTCGACGCTGGCCCACGAACTCAGCCAGCCGCTGGCAGCAATCGCCAACTATGCCCAGGGCTGCAACCGCCTGCTGGCAGTGGCAGGGGATTCAGGTAGCGACATTCGCGCGGCCATGGCGGAGATCACCCGCCACGCCTTGCGTGCCGGCGAGATCATCCGTCATCTCCGCGAGTTCGTCATGCGCGGCGATACCGAAAAGAAACCGGAAGATATGCGCCGCCTGATCGAGAAGGCGGCGGCGCTTGCGCTGGTCGGATCCCGAGAGCAAGGCATTCGCACCGTGTTCGCCTTCGGGGCCGGTTCTCAATCGGTCATGGTGGATCATGTCCAGATCCAGCAGGTGCTGACGAATCTGATGCGCAATGCGACGGAAGCAATGCGCGACAGCGAGAAGCGTGAGCTTACCGTCAGAACCTCTCTCGACGAGGCCAGCAACGTCGTTGTCGAGGTCGTCGATACCGGACCCGGCATTTCAGAAGACATCACCACCGAGCTCTTCAGCCCCTTCGTCACGACCAAGGCCGGGGGCATGGGTCTCGGTCTGTCTATCTCGAAGCGTATCATCGAGGCCCATGGCGGCGCGATCACCGCGTTTCGCAACGACCGTGGCGGTGCGACGTTTCGCTTCACTCTTCCTTCCCTTGCGGAAACCTGACCGATGGCCAGCGACGATTGCACCGTTCACATTGTCGACGACGAGGAGTCCGTCAGGAAGTCGCTCGCGTTCCTGTTGACTTCGGCGGGGTTCACTGTGCGGGTGCATCAGTCGGCAACCGCCTTTCTCGAACTGGCGCCGACGCTCGGCCGGTGCTGCCTCGTCACCGACCTGAGGATGCCCGACATGGATGGCGTCGAACTGTTGCGTCATCTCAGGCAACGGTCGCTTGAGGTTCCCTCGATCGTCATCACCGGCCACGCCGACGTGCCAATGGCGGTGCAGGCGATGAAAGCCGGCGCCATCGACTTCATCGAAAAGCCTTTCGAAGACGCGGTGCTGATCGATGCCATCAGGCGCGGACTGGAGGACCTCGCCGCCACCGCCGAGGCGGAGGACGTCGCAACAATACGCGCGCGCTTGGCGCTGCTCAGCGATCGCGAGCGGGAGGTGCTGATCGGCGTCGTGGCCGGATTGCCGAACAAGACGATCGCGTTCGACCTCGACATAAGCCCACGGACGGTCGAGGTACATCGCGCCAACGTCATGGCGAAGATGATGGCGCGGAACCTGCCGCAACTGGTGCGCATGGCGCTTGCCGCGGGTTTTGGTCCAAAATAGAGGGAGCCTTTCCTTCGGACATTTTGACCGTTGCGAGGCCGGGAATTGCGCCATGTCAAGGCCATCGAGCCGTTTTGCGTTAAACTGGTCAAATTTGCTCCAGGGAGGAGAAGGCCATGGACGTAAAGGAGCTGACCCGGGAGGAGTGCATGGGCGTGGTGGCGGCCGGCCGTCTGGCGCACCTCGCCTGCTGCAGGGGTGAACTGCCCTACGTGATCCCGATCTACTATGCCCTAGACGGCAACTACCTCTACAGTTTTTCGATGGTCGGAAAGAAGATCGAATGGCTGCGCGAGAACCCGCATGCCTGTCTGCTCATCGAGCAGTTCAAGGGCGAGCACGGCTGGGCGAGCGTGCTGATATCGGGGCAGTACCAGGAACTGCCGGACACCGAGCAATGGCACCAGGAACGCATCCATGCGTGGTCGCTGCTCGAACACCACACCAACTGGTGGGAACCGGGCGCGCTGAAGCCGCAGGCGCAGCCTTTGGCCGACCACTATTCTCACGTCTTCTACAGCATCGGCATCGAGGAAATCACCGGTCGGTCGGCACTGCCGGGAGATCCGTGGAACCGGGATCCGAGCAACCTGCAGGAGTAGGGTGCGGCGCCCTGCATAGTGCGCCACACGCCGTGCTGGCTGTTCAGTGCGCCATCAGGATGGGGACCTCCGCATTCTCGATCATCGATTTCGTCACTCCGCCAAAAATGCGCTCCTTCAGTCGGGAGTGTCCATAAGCGCCCATCACGATCATGTCGCTGCCGGTGTCGATCGCGTGCCGGTTCAGCACCTCGGCAACCAGCCGACCGCCGCCGGCTAGCTGGTCGACGGTGACCTTGATGCCATGGCGTGCAAGATATGTGGCGACATCGGCGCCCGGTTCTGCCCCGCTTGCAAGATATGAGGAAACCGGATCGACCAGCGTGATGCGCACGTTCTCGGCCCCTTTCATCAACTCGATCGCACAGCCGGCGGCCCGCGCGGCCTCCGTACGCGAGTCCCACGCCAGCAGGATGTTTTTCGGTTGCAGCGTCGCCTTGGCGGAACCGGGGAGCAGCAGAACGGGACGAGCGGACTGGAACAACGCGCCGCCGAGGGCGGCATTCTTCAGTTTTCCATTGGCCATCAGGTCCGGACCGACGATCGTGAGATCGGCGTAGCGGGCCCGTTCGCCGATCCGGTCATCCGCCCATGCGACCTCCAGATAGACAGCCTCGACATCGTGGGACAGGCCAGACCGTTCCAGTTGCACCCGGGCGAGCCGCAACCGCTCGCCGAGCTTCGCCTTGTCATCCTCGCGTTCATGCAACCAGACATCCGAGACGACTTCGGCATAGCCGCCGATCGGTGGCGGACCGGCGAGCGAAACGACAAGCACGCTGAGATGGGAACCTGTCGCAGCGACGAGATCCATCACTGCACGAAGGTCGCGGTCGCCCTGGTTGACGCCAACGATACCGAGAACGGTCTTGAACATCGAATCACTCTCCTCATGGGCACAAGGATGCGCTTTTGTCTGTCCCTACCATACGCTCGTGGGGGCGGCCGGCTTTGATCCTGGTCAAGCGATCCACACAGACCGCGGCGACCTGAGCTTCTACGTATATTCCCGTAGGATCCTCACCAATTTTCTCCTCGTGAGATGTGGAGCAAGCTGAAAGTTCCGCATGGGAGATTGCAGATGAATGCGCCGACCGTCAGCATGAATGCGCGCACCGCTATCTTCCCGCCAGAACCGGTCCAGGCCGTCTTTGCCAGTTTGGCGTCCCGCTCTCGTCCGACGAGCAGTTACGCAAACGGCCAGGAGATATATGCGGAGGGGCAGAGGGCGACCCGGATCTATCGCGTCGAGTTCGGCGCGGTCCGGGTCTGCCACTCGCTCGCAGACGGACGGCGGCAGATACTGTCGTTTCACCTGCCCGGAGAATGGTTTGGCTTCGGTGCCAATAGCGTTCACCGCTTTTCGGCGGAGGCGATTGGCTACACCGGGATCCAGAGCCTTGGGCTCACGGCAACCATGGATTTATCGAGCAGCCTCATGCCTGCCGTGCTGCAGTGTCTCGCCCGCGCCCAGGACCACCAGCTTCTCATCACCCGTCAGTGCGCGACCGAGCGCACCGCCGCGTTTCTCAGCGAAATGGCCGAGCGCCAGGGCGATCGCAACCTGGTTCAACTGCCGATGGCCCGCGCCGATATTGCCGACTATCTCGGCCTGACCACAGAATCGGTTTCACGCTCCTTCACCAGGCTCAAGGACAAGGGCGTGATCCGGTTTCACGGCCAGCGCAGCATCGAAATCGCAAGGTGGGACATGCTGCAGTTGCTTTCGGAATAAGGCGGACGGGCAGGTGACCGCGTTTCGATAATTTCCGTGAACCGAGAAGTTGCGGGCGAAGCGCAAGCGTACCAAAAACGCGTATTCCGACCTTGCCGGATGTCTCGAGGATACTAAAGTCCAGTTGCGGGCTTCGGCTTTGCCACTTCCCCGCCCGCACAGTCTTGCAGTCATGCAAACCCGCCTTTCCGGCGGGTTCTTTTTTAGTCAAGTGCATGTGGATACTGCCTAAATGGTCTCTGCCCAGCATCATCCAGCGGGATATGTATTCACCGAAGTACTGATTTCCACACGGCTAGCGCGCGAGCGGTTTTTTGGGCAAGCATGCCATTGCAACGTTGTAAGCCGTCCAACGGCCAACTTAGGGCTGGAATGGCGATGCTCTCCCCATTCCAGCTCAATTTTACTTTTCAGCTTTGCTTTTCCACAGTCACTACCATGAACCCTCCGCCGAACGGGATCAGATCTCGACCGGCGGCGATGGTTGCATATCCGTCTGCCTTCCGAGAAGCTCCTCGAACAGATGGAAAATCTCGTCGGGAACGTGTCGGACAAACTGATCGAATGCCAGCGCAGCGCGATCATAGGTGTAGATCGCCGTGAGCGTCAGCACCAGAAGAACGATCCATGGCCAGAGCGGTGGCTTCTTCTTTTTTTCCGGCGGCTCGGGCATTCGGATGTCAGGCATTTCGCCTCCTCGGTTCGCCTCCCGGAGCATAGATCGTCTTCTGCAGGAAGCGAAACACATTGCCGCAATTGCAGCGGATCATGAACTCGGCCGGATTGCCGGACGGCCGTTCCGGGCGGAAGCCCACCGGCATGTCATCGATACGAAAACCGATATCGCCATCGCGCTTGTCGTCATTTTCCGATGCGTCGGCGAAGCCGGAATGCCCGCATCGGGCGCATTCCAGTTTGCGCGAGTATCGATCCCTTGCCGCCATCACCTGCTTCCCCTTGCCAGTTCTCTTTCTCCTAACAGCGCGAGGGGACCGGAACAAGAATTCTCGACCGCCTTTCTATCCGATCTTGGTCACCTGGTCGCCGACGAACACAATGACATAGCGGCCGACCGCCTTTCCCTCTGCAGCCCATCTCCTCATCTGTGTGAGATAGGGCTCCTGCTTCCAGATCTCCGGAAAATCCGGATCGACAAGCACCGTCGTCTGCGGTCCTTGCTCGTAAAGCATCATATGCGAGCGTGCCGGATTCCATTCATCGCCCAGCCGTCCGTCACGCGTCCACAGGCAGTGGAAATCCCGGCACAGCGAGGGCCGGTCCGGATATATCGTGCATCCCTTGCCCTCGATGCAATTCGAGCACATCGCGTTGGCCGGTTTCGACAACACATCGATCTCGGGCAAGTGGCAGCAGAGCGTACAGGTGCCGCATGAGCGCCCGGAGACCGTTTCGGCCGTCACGTCGTTCCCCGGATCGTTTCTTCGGCGGCAAGTGCCGCCGACAGCAGCTGTTCGTCGCAGCGCGGCATTCCGGACAGCAGCAGGCCGACCGGCATTCCCGCGTCGCCGGTGCCGCAGGGAATGGAGACACCGCACCAGTCGAGGAAGTTTCCGATCAGGGTATTGCGCAGGGTCAGCATATTGGTTCTGAAAAAGAGGTCGTCGTCTTCGAGAAGGGGGGCAGCCGGCGGCGCCACATGCGGCAGGGTAGGCGAGACCAGCAGTTCGCCCGGCTGGATTGCGCCCTGCATTGCGGCGATCATGCGGTCGCGCGCCTGAAGCAGCGCCAGATAGTCGGTCAGCTTGATGTTTTCACCCAAGCGGGCGCGCGTCACGATCCGCGGATCGATTTCGCTTGCTTCCGGCCCTGCAAGCCGCTGCCGGTGCAGCACGTATGCCTCGGCGGTCACCAGAGCGCCGTGCCGCGCCGTGAGATCGAAGATTTCGGAGAACATCGGGAACGGTTGGCGGCGGATCTTCGCTCCTGCCCTGGCGAGCCGCTCCAATGCCGCCTCGAATGCGGCGATCACACCGTCCTGGGCGCCATCGAAAAACACCGTCTCGGGCACCACCAGCGAGAGCCCTTCGAGGGTGCCGCGGCCTATGTCCGGCGCGGTCAGGCCGCGCATTGCGGCATCCACCCAGACCGCATCCTGGACGTTGCGGGTCAACGGCCCGAGTGAATCGAGGCTCGTCGCCAGCGGAAAGACGCCCTTCATCGAGTAGCGGCCGCGGGTCGCCTTGTAGCCGACGATACCGTTGAAGGCAGCCGGAATGCGCACCGAGCCGCCGGTATCGGTGCCGATCGAGACCGGTACCAGGCTGGCCGCGACGGCAACGGCCGAGCCGGACGAGGAGCCCCCCGGAATGCGCACGACATCCGTCGAAGCCGGGTTCTTCGGCGTGCCGTAATGCGGGTTGATGCCAAGGCCGGAAAAGGCGAACTCGCTCATGTTCACCCGGCCGATGCTGACCATGCCGGCGGCGGCAATCGCCTTGACGACATCGGCATCCGCTGTCGCCGGCGCCGACTTCGCCAGAACCCTGGAGCCGGCCGTCGTCACCAGTCCTTCGATGTCGAAAAGGTCTTTCCAGGCGATCGGGATGCCGTCGAGCACACCAAGCGAGCGGCCATCACGCAGGCGCCGGCGGGCAGCCGCAGCCTCCTTGCCTGCCCGCTTTTCGAGCAGCGTGAGGAAGATCGTCTTGTCCTCATGCGCCCGCAGTGCCGCAAATGTTTCTTCCGCAAGAGCGACGGGATCGAGGGCCCCGGTCTGCAGGAGGGGGGAAAGCTGGGCGATCGACTTGCCAGTATTCGGGCCGGTATCGGGATATGCCATGGTGTCCTCACGCGATCGACCGGCACGCCCGACGAGGCGGCCGGCGAGATTTTCGAACATCCATAGTCGTGTTCGACATGTGGATGCAATCCACTTGTCGGCTTGGGCCGGCTCGTATGCGGTCCGTTTGACCTCGCCGCGCACTGCGGTAAGATCCGCAGGTTCTTTAGGCCAGCCATAGTTCCCTTTTGTCCCATCGGAAGAAGGCCGCGATGTCGACTTTTCGACGAACGAAAAAAAGGACTGCCGCAACCGTATCGGTCGCGCTCGTCGGCGCCTATCTGCTGGTCGCCTATTTCCTGGTGCCGGCGATCTGGACAGTGCACGACGACCACCGCGTCAAGCCGCTCAGCCAGATGGTGACGACGACGGAGCAGGGCATTCCCGGCGATCCGGTGAACGTCGGACTGGTCGGTACAAAAGAGGAGGTGATCCGCGCCTTTGCTGCGGCGAAGTGGGACCCGGCGGATGCCATCACCCTGCGTTCGTCGATCGATATCGGCCTGAGCGTCGTGCTCGACAGACCGGACCTCGATGCGCCGGTGAGCCCGCTGATCTTCGAAGGCCGCAAGCAGGACCTAGCATTCGAAAAGCCCTCCGGTGAAAGCGCGGACAGGCGTCACCATGTCCGCTTCTGGAAGACCCCCGAAACCGAAGATGGAAGGCCGCTGTGGCTCGGTTCGTCCAGCTATGACCGCGGCGTCGGGGTCAGCCACGACACGGGCCAGATCACCCACCATATCGGCCCTGACCTCGATGCCGAACGCGACTTCCTGATCCACAGCCTGATGCAGGCAGGACAGTTGCAATCGACCTACGAAATCGAGGGGATCGGGGCGACCCAGCATGGCCGCAACGGCGGCGGCGATCCCTACTTCACCGACGGCATGGCGGTCATAGGTGTGCTCCAGCCGCCGACCCAGTAGCCGGGTTCAGGGCTCGAGGCGCTAATCGCAATAGGTGCGCGCTTCGAGCGGCGTCTCGGCGACTAGAGCGCGCAGGCCGGAGAGCAGGGCCTTTTCGGCGCGGTTCATGGTCTTCTCGGGATTTGCCAGCAGGAAGATATCGATCGCCGGCGGTGCGTCATAGGGCGGCAGGCGCCACAGAAGGCCGTCTTCGACGTCGCGACGGGCGACATGCAGGGGCAGGGGGCCGATACCGAGGCCGGCAACGATCATGCGGCGCACCTCCTCGAGGCTCGAGGATACACCGACGACATTGGCGGCGAGCCTTGCCTCGCTGCGCAGCAGCGCGACCGGCCGCAGCGCATCGTCGATATGGTCGGTATGGAACGATACAGAAGTCTCGCCTTCGAGATCTGCGAGTTTAAGGCTGGTGCGGCCGCGCAGCCGGTGGCCGGGACCGCAGAAGAAACCGAAGAACTCCCGGTAGACCATGGTGTATTCGATCGCCGGGTCGCGGGTGCTGACCAGGCACAGGCCGAACGAAGCGCGTTTCTCGCGCACCTGTCGGGTAACGTCGCTGCTCGGGCTGACCGCAATCGTCAGCGTCGCCCGCGGATGGCTATGGTGAAACTCCGAAAGCACCTGGTCGAACAGCGGCGATACCACATGGCTCGCGACGGCGATGGTGACGTGACCTGTGACGTCATCGCCGACGCCGTGCACCAGTTGCGGGAGTTGCGAGATGGTGCCGAAAACCTCGATGCTTTGCTCGTACAACAGCTGGCCGACATCCGTCAGTTCGAACCGGGTGGCGTCCCGCTCGATCAGCCGCTGGCCGATGCGCTCCTCCAGCCGCCGCAGCGCATTGCTGACGCTCGGCTGCTTCAGGCCGAGGCGCTCGGCGGCACGGGTGATGCTTTTCATCTCGGAGATCACCACGAAGGTGCGCAGCAGGTTCCAGTCGAGCTCCCAGACAAGTCGGTCGGTTCGGGGCATGCGCATTTCCAGTATCTATAAAACTCATTCCTATTATCTATTTGCGAAATGCCCGGTCAACGGCAATCATGGTTGCGACGTTCCGGACATTTCGTTTCGGAATCTGTCTTTCAAGGAATGCCTTGCCGCATGATGGATGCCATGAATATACCGCGCGACGAATTTCCGGATTTCGGCCTGACGCCGGAGCAAAGGCGCGAAGCGGTGCTCGGCCACTACTACGAGTATCCCGGCATGGACGGCGCGCGCGGCGAGATCTGGTGCTACACCGACGCCTATGCCTTCCGGTCCGGCGCCACGGTACGGTTGCAGATCAGTTCGACCGCCCCGAAATTCCGTATGGAGATCGTACGCGACGGCGGGTCCGAGACCCCAGTTTTCAGCGGCGACAACCTGTCGGCACGCTGGCAGGAGACCCCCGACCAGTGTTCCGTTGTCGGATGCGGCTGGGAAACCTCGTTGGAGTTCCGGGTTGAGGACCATTGGCCGTCGGGCGCCTATCGCATCACCCTGACGACTGAGGGCCGCGACGGAGCGCCGATCCACTGTCATCACCTGTTCATCGTCCGACCCGAACTGGGGCGCAAGCCCGGTCGCATCCTGCAGGTCGCGGCCACCGGCACCTGGACCGCCTATAATACCTGGGGCGGTTCCAACCACTATCAGGGCATCACCGGTCCGGGGCGAGACCAGTATGCGACAACCGTCAGCATCGAGCGACCCTTCTGCCGCGGCTTCGTTGTGCTGCCGGCCGATGCACCGCGCGTGCCGCTGGAGATCCATGTGCCGCCCGCCGCCACGCCGCGCTACCCGCATATGGAATGGGCCTATGCCAACGGCTACTCCAAGAAATATGCCTCTTCCGGCTGGGCGAGCTATGACAGCCATTTCTTTCGCTGGGCCGAGCGCGCCGGCTATGCTGTCGACCTCGCCGGCCAGCACGAACTGCACTTCGAGCCGGAACTGCTCGAAGGCTATGATTGCGTCGTCTTCGTCGGCCACGACGAATACTGGACCTGGGAGATGCGCGACGCGGTCGACAACTATGTCGCGCGTGGCGGCCATGCGGCGCGCTTTGCCGGCAATTTCATGTGGCAGACCCGTCTTGAAGACGGTGGCAAGCGGCAGGTCTGCTACAAGTACCGCGCCCGCGTCGAGGACCCGGTCTACCGGACCGAAGACCGGAGCCGGACCACCGGCTGCTGGGAAGCGGAGGAGGTTGGCCGGCCCGCCGCGGAGACCTTCGGCCTCAACGCACTTCGCGGCCTCTATGCCGGATGGGGCGGTTGCGCGCCGCGCGGGGCTCGAGGATTTCCGGTCTACCGACCGGAACACTGGGCCTTTGCCGGCACCGGCATCTACTATGGCGACATTCTTGGCGCGGAGGGCCACGCCTTCGGCTACGAGGTCGACGGGCTGGACTATGTCATCCGCGGAGGACTGCCCGAGCCGGAAGAGGGAAGCGGCGCGCCGGAGGGGCTCAAGATCCTGGCGCTCGGCATGTCGTCGCTGAAGGAGGAGAGCGCCGACATTCCCGCCGACGACCAGTTCCTTTCCGACGAAGACGCACGGTTCGTGGCGGCCACGCTGATCGGCAACGAAGGCGAGGCCGCGGTCGACCGTGTCAAGCGCGGCTGCGGCATGATCGTCAATTTTCCGCGCGGCAAGGGCGAGGTGTTTCATGCCGGAAGCTGCGAATGGGTGGCGGCCCTGAAGCGGGAGGATGCGATGGTCGAGCGCGTGACGGCCAATGTGCTCGACCGCTATCTCGGTCGAACGAAGGGGGCATGACGTGAGCAATTCGAAAAACTCGCGCAAGGTCATCATCACCTGCGCCGTGACGGGTTCGGTCCACACGCCGACAATGTCGCCCTATTTGCCGATCACACCCGACCAGATCGCTAGCGAAGCCATCGCTGCGGCCGAAGCGGGCGCGTCGATCCTGCACCTGCATGCCCGTGATCCGAGCGATGGCCGGCCGACCGCCGATCCTGAGGTGTTCATGCAGTTCCTGCCGCGCATCAAGCAGGCGACCGACGCGGTGGTGAACATCTCCACCGGCGGTTCCTCGCTGATGACGCTCGACGATCGCCTGGCGGCAGCGCTCAGGGCCGAGCCAGAAATGTGCTCGCTCAACATGGGGTCGATGAACTTCGCGCTATTTCCGGCGCTCGACCGGCCGACCGAGTGGAAACACGAATGGGAACCGAAGCTTCTCGAGGCGACCCGCAGCTCGATCTTCAAGAACACCTTTGCCGACATGGAGTTCATCCTGTCGCGGCTGGGGCAGGGTTGTGGTACGCGCTTCGAATTCGAATGCTACGACGTCGGCCATCTCTATTCGCTGGCGCATCTGCGCGACCGGGGGTTGGTCTCGGACCATCTGTTCATCCAGTTCGTGTTCGGGGTGCTGGGCGGCATCGGCGCCGATCCGGAAAACCTCACCCACATGAAGCGCATCGCCGACAAGCTCTTCGGCGATGCCTACAGTTTTTCGGTGCTGGCGGCCGGCCGCCACCAGATGCCGATGATCACCATGGCGGCGGCGATGGGCGGCAACGTGCGCGTCGGGCTGGAGGACAGTCTCTTCAACGGACGCGGTCAGCTCGCCCGCAGCAATGCCGAACAGGTTGCGCGGATACGCACCGTGCTCGAGGCGTTGTCGCTGGAAGTTGCCACGCCGGCCGAAGCGCGCGATCTTCTCGGCCTCAAGGGTGGCGACAAGGTGGCGTTTTGATTGTCAACAGGGCTCGGGCAGCGTGGAGAGAGGAATCGAGTGACGACAAAGGCAGATACACGAACCACCGGACTTCGTATCCGGATCGCCGAGCCGGGCGACGCCGAGGCGATGCAGGCCGCCATCCTGCGCCTCGGGCGGCACCTCGGCCAGGCGGAAAAGATCGCCAGCACGGCCGACGACTTCCGCCGATACGGCTTCGGTCCGGATGCCGCCTTCTCGGGCTTTATCGCCGAGATCGACGGCGCGTTCGCCGGCCTCTGCCTGTATTTCCCGATCTTTTCCACCTGGCTCGGCCGCCCGGGAGTGTTTGTCCAGGATCTCTATGTCGACGAGACGTTTCGTGGGCAAAGGGTCGGCGAGACCTTGCTGAGGGCCGTGGCCGCATGGTCGCGACAGCGTGGCGGCGTGTATCTGCGGTTGGCCGTCGATACCGCCAACGTTCCGGCGCAGGCCTTTTACGAACGGGTCGGCATTGGTTGGCTGGAAGAGGATCGCGACCATGGCGCCTATGGCGCCGCCTTCCTGGCGCTGGCCGGCAATGACGACACGTGAGCGAAGAATTCAGGAGCGCAGATGAAAGCCTTTTTTGCCAGCGAGCAAAAGCGTCACGACCCGAAGGCCTTTCTGTCGAGCGGGGCGCCGCAGCCGAACCCGGAAAAGCCGGAGCGTGTCGAACGCCTGCTGACCGGCGCGCGCGCCGCCGGTTGTGAGATCGTCCGGCCGCAGCAGCACGGGCTGGGCCCGATCGCCGCCGTCCATACGCCGGAATACCTCGAATTCCTCGAAAACATCCATGCGCGCTGGCAGCGGATTCCGGAGGCGTCGGAAGAAGTCATCCCGAACATCCATCCACTCGCGCGAAGCGGGCGCTATCCGGCTTCCGCCGT
This sequence comes from Ferirhizobium litorale, assembly GCA_030028905.1. GTDB lineage: Bacteria > Pseudomonadota > Alphaproteobacteria > Rhizobiales > Rhizobiaceae > Ferirhizobium > Ferirhizobium litorale. The sequence continues at coordinate 55,399 of JALDYZ010000018.1, forward strand.
CGGGCAGGCCGGGTATCACATGGCCGACACCGCCTGCCCGATCTCGGTGGAAACCTTCGAGAGCGTCTGCTGGAGCGCCTGGAGCGCCGTCGATGCGGCGGACGCCGTGCTTGCCGGCGACAGCGCTTCCTATGCGCTTTGCCGCCCGCCCGGCCACCACGCCTTTGCCGATGTGGCCGGCGGTTTCTGCTTCGTCAACAATTCGGCGGTCGCCGCCGAACGCCTGCTTCGGAGCTCCAGGCGCATCGCGATCCTCGATGTCGACCTGCACCACGGCAACGGTACACAGGGAATCTTCTACGCCCGGCCGGACGTGCTGACGGTGTCGATCCATGCGGATCCGGTGCGGTTCTACCCGTTCTTCTGGGGCCATGCCGACGAGCGCGGCGAGGGCGTCGGCCTCGGCTACAATCTCAACCTGCCGCTGCCGCGCAAGGCGGGCGACGATGAATTTCTGTCAGCGCTCCATGCGGCCTTCCGACGCATTCGCGCCTTTGCACCAGATGGCCTCGTCGTGGCGCTCGGGCTCGATGCCTTCGAGGGCGATCCCTTCGGCGGCCTTTCGGTGACGACGCCCGGCTTTTCGCGCATGGCGGAGTCGATTGCGAAACTCGGCCTGCCGACGGTGATCGTGCAGGAGGGCGGCTATCTTTGCGACGCGCTTTCCGACAATCTGACCGCCTTCCTCACCGGCTTCGGGTCGGGGATCTTGCGCTGACGAGACGCCGTCAGCGGGGGCATATTGAACAGTTGTATAATTCAATTGCCTCGATGACCCGAAGCTGTATCATCTTCCGTCAACGACGCCCGGCCAGGAGGGAGTTCCGTTTGGAGATCGGGGGTCGTTCTGGAAGTGCCCTAGCTGTGCAATGTTTTTTCGAACGCTAAGCCCAATCAATGGAGGGAACCGATGAAACGCCTGCTCACCCTTGCCTTTGCCGCCTCTATGGCATTTGCCACCGCGTCTGTCGCCACTGCCGAGCCGCTGAAGATCGGCATGGCGCCCGAACCCTATCCGCCTTTTGAATGGAAGGAAGCCGACGGAACCTGGAAGGGTTTCGAGATCGATTTCGGCAAGGCGCTCTGCGCCAAGATGGGTGAGGAATGCGTCATCGTCGAGATCGCCTGGGACGGCATTATCCCGGCGCTGCAAGCCAAGAAGATCGACATGATACTCAACTCGATGACGATCACCGAGGAACGCCAGAAGATCATCGATTTCTCGGTACCCTACTATTCGACCGGCGCGTCCTTCATCGGACCGAAGGGAACCACGCTCGAGCCGACCGCGGAGAGCCTGCAGGGCAAGGTCATCGGCGTGCAGGCGGCGACGACCCATGCCGCCTATGTGGAGGAAAAGTTCAAGGATGTTGCCGAGATCCGCACTTACCCGACCCAGGACGAGGCCAATGCCGACCTGATCGCGGGGCGTCTCGACACGGTCGTGGCCGACAAGGTGGCGCTTGACGAGTTCCTGAAGTCAGCTGACGCATCCGGTCTTGCCATGCTGGCCGACGTGCCGGCCGAGGACGGTGGCGACAAGCATGTCGGCATCGCCATCCGCAAGGAAGACGCGGCCTTGAAAGCGAAGGTCGATGCCGCGATCACGGAGATCGTGAAGAGCGGCGAGTACGACCAACTCGCCAAGCCCTACTTCAACTTCGATATCTACGGCCTGCCGAGACAGTAACTACAAGGACTTCGCGGCCGGACGCCGCGAAGTCCACTCTTCCTGCCCCGAACACACGAACACGGCCCAACCAAGAGACATTCCATGAACAAGCCACGCATCGCGAGTACCGGTAGCAGCTACGGCGTCGACCACCTGCCCAGGATTTCCCATGGGCGCGGCAGCTACCTCTTCGATGTCGACGGCAATCGGTATCTCGACGGATCGGGAGGCCCGGCGGTCTATTGCCTCGGCCATGCCCATCCCGAGGTCAACGACGCGATCAGGGAGCAGAACGACCGGATCGCCCACGCCTATCGCTATCTGTTTTCCAGCGATGCCTGCGATGAACTGACCGAGGTCATCACCGAGCGGACGGGCGGCCATTTTTCCAATGCCATTTATGTCAGCAGCGGTTCGGAAGCGGTCGAATCCTGTCTGAAGATCGCGCTTCAATATCACGCCGCGCGTGGCGAGATGAGCCGCCGCCGTTTCATCTCGAGACGGCGCTCATGGCATGGCAACACGCTCGGCGCCCTGTCGGTGTCGGACTTCAAGACCCGCCGCGATTCCTTCGAAGGCAGCCTGCTCGACGTATCCTTCGTCTCGTCTGCCAACGCCTATCGCCTGCCGGAAGGCATTTCTCCCGAGGGGCTGGTCGCCTACCTCGCCGACGAGCTGGAAGCCGAAATCCTGCGTGTCGGGCCGGAAAAGGTCGCCGCCTTCATCTTCGAGCCGGTGGTCGGCGCGGCCGGCGGCGTTGTTCCCGCGCCCTCAGGCTATGCCGAAGCGATCGCGGCGGTGTGCCGCAAGCATGGCGTACTCGTCATCGCCGACGAGGTCATGTGCGGCTCCGGCAGGGTCGGCACCTGGCGGGCGCTTGAGCATGACGGGGTGGTGCCGGATATCATGAGCGTCGCCAAGGGCCTCGCTGCCGGCTACCTGCCGCTCGGGGCGGCCCTCTATTCGGACAGGGTGGGCGAAACGCTGGTCGGGGCCCATGGCGGGGCCCAGACCGGTCACACCTTCACCGGCCATACGGCAGCCTGCGCCGCCGCCGTCGCTGTTCAGAAGATCATCGCCCGGGAACATCTTCTTCCGCACGTCCTGGAGCGCGGAGCCCGCTTCCAACGGGAGTTGCGCGCTGCCTTCGCGGACGTGCCGGAGGTCGGCGATATCCGGGGGCGTGGCTATTTCATCGGCATCGAAATTGTCGCCAATCCGGCGAGCAAGGCGCCGTTCGCGACAAACCTCAAGGTCCATGCCGATATCGGCCGTCGCGCCTTCGAGGCGGGCCTGATCTGCTATCCCTGCACCGGCAATGTCGGCGGCACCGCTGGCGATACTGTGATCCTGGCGCCACCCTACAACGCCAGCGAAGAAGAATTGGCGGAAATCCTCTCGACGCTCGTGCGGTCGGTCAAGGATGCCGTCAGCTTTGCGCGCCGCCAGGAGGCGCTCGCCTGAATACATAGAGTTCCGGGGCAAACAGAAAAGGCCGGGCGCAGGCCCGACCTTTCCGGATACTCGTCGGCAGGTGCCAGTACATCCGTGGTCACCGCCATAAGTGCTTGCATTATGAGGGCGGGGCGGGGCGCCATCAATTCATCCGAATGGCCGATGGACACCACCGCTTGGTATAGGAAGGCGCGCCTGCCGCCGCGCCAAGCGGTCTACTGACCGGTGACGACCCTGGTCCAGATACGGGTGACGATGCGCTGCGTCTTCGGGTCATAGGGACCATGCGTGAAGAGCTTCGCCATCGTTTCCTCGGGCAGGTAGATGGCCGGGTCCTCGAGTATCTCCTTGTCGACAAACTGTTGGGATGCCTTGTTGGCATTGGCGTAGAAGACGTAGTCCGTGGCCTTGGCGATCACCTCGGGCTTCATCATGTAGTCGAGAAAAGCATGGGCCTCCTCCACATGCGGTGCGTCCGCCGGGATTGCCATCATGTCGAACCACATCATCGTGCCGTCCGCGGGTACCGAGTAGCCGATCTCCACGCCGGCACCGGCCTCGGTAGCGCGGCTGCGTGCCTGCAGAACGTCGCCGGACCAGCCGAGCGCCAGGCAGATATCGCCATTCGCCAGGGCGTTGATGTACTCGGACGAGTGAAACTTGCGGACAAAGGGGCGGACGGCCTGCAAAACCTCGCCGGCCCTTTCCAGGTCGGCCGGATCATGCGAATTGGGATCGAGTTTGAGGTAGTGAAGCGCGAGCGGCATCATTTCGCTGGCGGAATCGAGGAAGTAGATGCCGCAGTCCTTGAACTTGGCTGCCATCTGTGGATCGAAGACCGCATCCCAGCCGGGAGGCTCGTCGCTGCCCAGGATCTCTTTGACTTTCTTGACGTTGTACCCGATGCCGTTGGTGCCCCACATGTAGGTGATGGCGTATTCGTTGCCCGGATCGGCGAAGGCGACGCGCTCGGAAATCTCGTCCCACATGTTGGCGAGGTTCGGCAGCTTTGACTTGTCGAGTTTCTGGAAGACGCCCGCCTGGATCTGCCGCTGCAGGAAGTCCGCGGTGGGAACGACGATATCGTATCCGGTTCCGCCGGCGAGCAGCTTGGCTTCCGCGGTTTCGTTGGAATCGAACGTGTCGTACACCACCTTGATCCCGGTCTCCTTGGTGAAATCGGCCAGGATCGTCTCGTCGATATAGTCGGACCAGTTGTAGATGTTCACGGTCCGCTCCTGCGCGCCGGCCGGCAGGGCGATGGAACCAATCAGGATTGCTGCGGCGACGGTTGCCAAGCGGTTCAATCTTCTCATGCGGCTGCCTCCCGAGGTGCACGACGGATCTGCAAGCTCTTCTACCACATTTGAAATCTCTGCCGTAGCCCTCCTCTCGGAGTGACGGCTAGTCCGGCCAGGTTTCCAGCGCGGCGACGAACTGGCTCAGCCACGTGTTCGTCTGGTGGCCGTCGACGGCGCGGTGGTCGATCGTCAGCGACACATAGGCCATGGGCCGGATCTGGATCGTATCGACACCGTCGACTTCGCGCACCACGACGCGCTTTTCCAGCTTGCCGACGCCGAGGATGGCGCATTGCGGCTGGTTGATGATGATTGGGGCCGCCACGAGCGATCCCGAAACGCCATGGTTGGAAATCGTGAATGTTCCACCGCGCATGTCCTCCGGTTTCAGCGTGCCGTTGCGGGCATGCGCGGTGGCCGCCTGCAGCCGGGCGGCAATGCCGGCCAGCGACAGGTCCTGGGCGCGGTGGATGACCGGCACCACCAGCCCCTTGTCGCCAAGGGCGGTGCCGACGCCGATGTTGATGTCGCCAAAAATCTCGAGATGGTCGTCGTGCCAGCGGCTGTTGATCTCGGGAACTTTCTGCATCGCCGCGACCGAGGCCGCCACCAGATAGGCCGTATAGGACAGGTTGATGCCGTCGGCTGCGAGCTTGGCCTTGTTTTTCTCGCGATGACGGATGATCGCACTGAAATCCGCCTCGAACACCGCCGTCACGTGAGGGGCTTGCGTCAGCGACTCCAGCATATGGCTGGCGATCTTCAACCGCATCGGCGTGTGCGGCACCTTGCGGCTGCCGCGCTCTGCGGCCGGCGGTGCCGAGGGGCGGGCCTCCGCCGTCGGCGGAGCGGCGCGAGGCGTTGCAGCCTTTGCGGTGCTTGATCGCGAAGCAAAGGCCGCCTCGATGTCGATGCGTGTCACGCGGCCGTTCTTTCCGGTGCCCGTGACATCAGCCGGATCGATGCCGTATTGCAGGGCGGCGTGGCGCACCGCCGGCGAGTAGCGCATGATGCCGGGTACATCCTTTGCCGCAGCGGCAACGACGGGCGGGTCGGCCACCGGTTGCACCGCCCCGCGTTCGCCTTCGGCGCGGATCCGTGCGAGTACGACGCCCGGCCCGGCGTCCTCGCCGCTTTGCAGGAGGATTTCCTCGAGTATTCCGGCGGCCGGTGCAGGAACCTCCTGGGTCACCTTGTCGGTCTCGAGCTCGACCAGCGGGTCGTCGACGGCAACCGTATCGCCCGGCCGCTTCAGCCACGCGCGCACCACCGCCTTGGTTCCCTCCTGCTCGATCGGCGCCAGGACATCCATGATTGCCGTCATCTTCAGAACTCCACCAGCGCAACGATCTTTTCGCGGATGCGCTCGACCGAGGGCACGGCCCAGTCGAGCAGGGCCGGATGGTGCGGACTCGGAATGTCCGGCATGGCAAGCCGCGACACCGGGGCGTCCAGGTCGATGAAGGCCTCGTCGGCCACAACCGCGGCGATCTCCGCGCCGAAGCCGGCGGTGGAAAGATCCTCATGCACGATGAGACAGCGCCGCGTTTGGCGCACCGACGACAACACCGCGTCGCGATCCCAGGGCATCAGCGTGCGCAGATCGATCACGTCGGCCGAGATGCCGGCCGCGGCGTCCTCGCAGCGATGCACCATGGCGCCCCAGGTGACGATCGTGATCACATCGCCCTGACGTGTAAGCCTAGCTTTACCATACGGCAGCGCGAAATCGTCGCCTGGATAGGGTCGGCGCGCCCAGGCATGGTCGAGCATCGCCCGGTGTTCGAAGAAGATCACCGGATCGTTGCCACGCAGCGCCGTCCTGAGCAGACCGACCGCATCCTCGGCGTTGGAGGGGACGGCAACATGCCAGCCCGGCTGATGCACGAAGGCAACCTCGTTGGTCTGGCTGTGCCAGGGATCGCCGCACTTGAAGAAGCCGCCGGGCATGCGCAGGACGATCGGTGCCGCGAAGCGATTGTTGGTGCGCCAGCGCATCGTGCCGCAATCGTTGATCTGTTCGGCCGCCGGCTCGGCATATTTGCGGAACTGGATTTCAGGCACCGGCACCAGACCGGCAAGCGCCATGCCGACGGCGCGGCCGACGATGCCCTCTTCCGACAGCGAGGTGTCGAAGACGCGCTGCTTGCCAAATTTCTCCTGCAGGCCAAGGGTCACCGCGTGGACGCCGCCCTTCGGGCCGATATCCTCGCCGAACAGCACGACACGCTGGTTGATTGCCAGTTCGTGATCGAGCGTGCGCCGGATCGCCGTCACCATGTTGATCCGCTGGCTCCCGGGTTCCGGCACGTCGCGCGTCTCGGGAGGTCGATAACCGTGCCTGTGCTGGCCGCCCATCGCCTGCATTTCGTCCTCGTAGAAGACGTGCCGCGTAACCGTCTGGGGGGTGGCCACGGGGCGGCCTTCGGCTTCGGTGCGGGCCTTTTCCACGGCGGCCGTGGCGGTTTGCGCGGTCTCGTTCCACTCTGCGGCAGACATCACTGACGGCACGAGAAAATCGCGCAGCCGGGGCAGCGGGTCTCGGGCCCATTCGGCGCGCAGCAGTTCCTCGCTCTTGTAGGCCTGCGTATCCTGGAAGCTGTGGCCTTCGAGACGGGGGACGGTCAGCCGCAGCAATGCCGGCGACCTTGTCTCACGGACGAAGGATACCGCCTCTCGCGTCAGGCGCGCGGCCTCCTGCGGATCGCTGCCGTCGCCGTCGAGGATCTTCAGCCCCTGCCATGCAGAAAGGTTGGCGGCGATATTGCCGCCTGGGGTCTGGGTCGTCGACGGCACCGAAATGCCAAAGCCGTTGTCCTCGATATAGAACAGCATCGGCAGGGACTGGGTGGTGGCGATGGTCAGCGCCGACCAGAAACCGTTCGATGCGACGGAGCCATCGCCGCCGAGGACGACGGCGATGGCTCGGCCGTATTCGTCGCGATTGAGCGTGTTTGCATAGTAGTCGATCGCCTGCGCCCAGCCTGCGGTCGGCGTGTACTGGCTGCCGACGCCGCCGCACATCGGCAGCGCAGAGGCGCCGTCGGGATTGGGATAGTTGAAGACGACGCCGATGTCGCGACCGTCGGAATAGCCGCCGGCCCGTCCCGTGGCCGAGCCCAGGGCGTCCGCAGGGTTGACGCCGAGAGCAAGCAGCAGCGGCCTTGAACGGTAATAGCCGCAAGCGGCGTCGTGGCGATCGGTAAGCTGGCAGCCGAGCAGGATCTGCGCCAGGTCGTGCCCGCGGGCGGAGAACTGGTAGAGCACCTTCTTTTCCGGAACGAGCCGCGTTTCCTCCAGTTCGTCCAGCGTGCGCGACAACTGGATGAGATAGGCGACCCGCTTCCAGTCGACGCTGTTGTCGGGTTTCTGGTGTCCCCTGGTCGCGACCTGGACCATCGCCTTCTCCTCCTCAGCAATGTTACAATGGTGGAAATTATATGAGGAGATCGGCGGAAAATCCTTTCAATCTGTCCGGGTTTTCATGCTAGCTTGAAACGTGCGTTTCAAAAATTCCCGACAAGTGATGAAAACCTACGATCTCGACAAAATTGACCGGAAAATCATCAGCGTCCTGCAGGTAGAGGGCGATATCAGCCACAACGCGCTCGCCGAAAAGGTGGGTGCGTCGCCAGCGTCCTGCTGGCGGCGGATCAAGGTGCTGGAGGCTGCGGGCGTTCTCGGCCGCACCGTCCGGCTCGTCGACAACGAACTGGTCGGTCGCGGCCTCAACGTGTTCTGCCAGGTGCGGATGAAGAGCCACGACCCCGCGACCCGGCGCGACTTCGAGCGCTTCGTCGAAAGCCACGAGGAGGTGCTCGAATGCTACTCCATGTCGGGCGACTGGGACTATCTGCTGCGGGTGGTCGCAGCCGACATCCGCGACTACGAGCGCCTGCTGATGCAAGGCATCCTCACTCATGAGGCGGTCGCAACCTCGTCATCGCATTTTGCGTTGAAAAGCGTAAAATTCACCACCGCGATACCGGTATGATCGGCAGCCCCTCCGGAGAGCGGCGTCGTGCCTGTGCCGGCACGGCCGTGGTGTCGGCGGTCTTGCTGCGGTAGGTTGAAGTATGGGGCACGAACCTCGGGAAAGATCGGCATGGAGCGTCGCCTTGCAGCAGTTCTGATTGCCGATGTCGTCGGTTACAGCCGGTTGAGCGAGATCGACGAGGAGGGGACGCGTACCCGTTTCCAGTCCGATCTCAGGCAAGCCTTCGAACCGATGATCGCCCGCCATCACGGGCGGCTGGTCAAGACCATGGGCGACGGCGTGCTTGCCGAATTCCATAGCGTGGTCGATGCCCTGCATTGCGCCGTGGACGTCCAGCGCGACCTGGCCGATCGTCACGTCGACGCGGAGCCGGAACTCCGCCTCGATTTCCGCATCGGTATCAACCTCGGCGATATCATCGTCGAGGGCGACGACATCCAGGGCGACGGGGTCAACATCGCCGATCGCATCCAAAGGCTGGCGACCCCCGGCGGCATCGCCATTTCCGGCACGGTCTACGATCAGGTGAAGTCGCGCGTTGCGGTAGGGTATGTCTCGCTCGGCAGCCAGAAAGTCAGGAACATCGCCGAGCCGATCCGCGTCTATCGCGTCGTGCTCGATCCGGCCGCCGCCGGGAAGACCGTTCACGCACGGCAGGGACTGCGCTCCTGGCGGCTGGCGGCCGCAGTCGTCGCAGTTATTGCCCTTCCGCTGGCCGCCGCTGCCTATTGGTGGCCGCCGTGGACGATATTTGAGGCCGCGGCCCCCGCCACGCGCTTTGCCTATCCGATTCCGGACAAACCCTCGGTCGCGGTCCTGCCCTTCATCAATGTCGGTGGCGATGCCGAGCAGGACCATCTGGCCGAGGGCCTGACCGATGACCTGATTACCGAACTGTCCAAGGTTTCGGGATTGTTCGTCATCGCCCGCCATTCGGTCTTTGCCATTCAGGATACGGCGACGAAAATCCAGGACGTGGCGGAGGAACTTGGCGTGCACTATGTCCTGGAAGGCTCGCTGCAGCGGGCCGGCATGCGGCTGCGCATCAATGTGAAGCTGATCGACGCCTTTTCCGGCCTGTCGCTCTGGGCCGAACGCTACGACCGCCAGTATGCCGACCTTTTCGCCGTGCAGGACGACGTGATCGGCAAGATCATCTCGGCCCTTTCCGTGAAGTTGAGCGATGGCGAAAGGAACCGGCTGGCGCGGATACCGACCGAGAGCCTGGAGGCCTACGACTACTACCTTAGAGCCGAACAGGAGGGCACGAGCTTCAATGATGTGGCGACGTCACGCGAGACCCTGTCCTACTACCAGAAGGCCATCGACATCGATCCGGACTTCGCCGACGCCCATGCGGGAATTGCGCGGGTGGCCGTCGACATCTGGCGCAACGACTACAATTTCCTCTGGTCGGGAGCCGTGGCGCGCAAGATCGCTTATGACGCGGCCGGCCAGGCGCTGAAGATCGACCCCAACAATGCCCGGGCGCAAACGGTGCTCGCCCTGTTGCAACTGGTCGACGGGCGTCCGCAGGCAGCGCTGGAATCGGCCAACCGTGCCGTCGCCGCCCAGCCGAGCGACGCCGAGGCCTATGCGAACCTCGCACTGATCCTCGCCCATACGGGAAGCCGGGAGCAGGCCATCGCCGAGATCGAAAAGGCGATGCGGCTCGATCCTGCGGCCCCTCCGAGCTTCCAGCTGCTGGCTGGCATCGTCTACTACAAGGCCGGTGACGACAGCCGCGCCGTTTTGCTGATGGAGGCGGCCCGCGACGCCCTTCCCAATGCCGAACCCGCGCGCGAGTTCCTGACGGCTGCCTATATTCATCTGGGGGACGAGGCGCGCGCACGCCAGGAGGCGGCAAAGCTGCTCGAGCTCTTCCCGAACAGCAACCTCACCTACTACGGTTACCTCTACGACTACTGGCGCGAGGAGGATCGGAATCGCCATATCGAGGCGCTGCGCGCAGCGGGCATCCCGCAATGGCCCTTCGGCTTCGAGGGCGCGGACGCTGATCGCGTCGTGGGCGATGACTTGCGCAATCTCATCAAGAACACCAGCTGGGTCGGCACCCACAAGAACGGCACCGAGTTCATCCAGTATTTCGATAGCCAGGGAAATACCGCCTATCGCAGCGCCAATACCAACATCACAGGCATCGTCGAGATTGAAGGCGACGACCGACTTTGCGAACAGTTCGCCGGCTATTTTCTCGATCGCATGGTTTGCGGCTACGTCTATCGCAACACGACCGGCGATGACGGACCGCCAGGGGACTATGTGCGGATTTCATCGCAGGCGCTCACCTACTTTTCCGTCAAGCCCAATCCGACGCAATGATCATGCGCCGTTTCAAGCGGCAATCAGCCCGTCTGATCATTTGGCGGCGCTGTGCTGCCAATCCTTGTCCACCTTTTCGCTCACCAGAGTCTTCTGGACCTCGGACCAGTGCTTCTGGGATTCGACGACCTTGTTCGGGTTGGTGACCAACCCCTCCGCCGCGCCGGGATCGTAGCTCAGATAGAGCTTGCCATCGATGATGCGCCAGGCCTTCGGGTCGATATTCGTGGTGACCGTGCCGAACGACACGCCATCGGCACAGTAGCCGCCATATTGCGGGGCATATCGGGCCGGGTCCTTCTTGAACAGGTCCCGGTTTTCGGCACTGGCGAAACGCCAGTTGGCGCCGAGCCAGTGGTAGGAATATTCCGGCGAGCCTTCGATTGCCTCGTTCACGGTGAAGTAGGCGACCGGGTCATAACCCTTGATTGCCACGTCGCCGAAGTATCCGGTGTTGACGACCTCCTCGCCAGAAGCGGTCGGAACGACCGACAGGAACAGCGCTGCGGCACCGAGCGCCGCTGCGACCCGCATCCGGGATTTCGATTTATTCGACAAGATCAAGTCCTCCGCATGCCCGTGCCGCCGTCGCGGCAACCAGGGCGTCATTTCCGCTTTGTGCATTCGGTGAAAAGCCACTCGCCGACAAGCTTGGCCTCCTGGCAGACGGCTCCCGCCTTCAGCAGCAATCCAGCCGTATCCCAATGCGATCGCCAGCCGGCCTGGGTGAGCGGCGTATAGCCGTTGCGTTCCTTCGCCTCGACTTCCGCCTTGTTGGCAAGCAGGAAGGCGACCACGTCCGCGTGGCCTTCCTCGGCGGCGGCATGGAGTGGCGACATGTTGTAGAAATTCTCGTGATCATTGACTGCTGCTCCCTTCTGGACCAGCAGTTCGACGACCTCGAGGTTCCCGCCATAGGCAGCCGCATGCAGCGCCGTAAGGCCGCCCTTGTTGCGGATCTCGACGTCCGTGCCACGATCGAGCAGTAGGGCGACGACTTCCTTCTTGCCGGCGAGCGCGGCGATCAGCAGCGGCGGCTCGCCCGTCTCGTCCGGTTCCGCGGCATTGGCGCCCTGGTCGAGAAGCTGTGTGGTGCGCGTGAGATCGCCATCCCTCGCCGCATCGTGCAAGGGACCCGCCGAAGCGGTCGAGGTCGCGAAAATGACGCCAGCTACACAAATGAGACGGAGATTCATCGCTCACCCTCCGCGCCGAATTTTCGGTTTTGCAAGAGTCGAACTTTATTTAAGCTAGCATGAATATATGCAGGGAAGCAAGGAAGCGGCATGGGGAGATTCGAGGAAGAGCGGGTGAGAAACCGGGGCATAGGTTGTGACGCGGATCGGACGGCGACGGCAATCTCCTTCCGGCAATGCCGATCTCCCGCTAAGGTCGGACTGGGATGAGTTCGGGACGGAGCGCAACGCACGGGTTTGCTATGGGTGTGGAGGCACGAAACAGGGTAAGGCGGGGCAGCGGGCGTCCGACCCTTGCGGACGTCGCCAACCTTGCCGGCGTCGGCACGATCACCGTTTCCCGGGCGCTTCGTGAACCCGAGCGCGTGTCCGTCGATCTCAGGCAACGGATCAACGCGGCGATCGACAAGCTCGGCTATGTCCTCAATCCGAATGCCCGTGCGCTTGCCTCGGCGCGTGCGGACGTCATCGGCGTACTGGTGCCGTCGCTCACCAACAACGTGTTCGCGGAAGTGCTGCGGGGCATCCATGACGGCCTCGGCGACACGGCGCTGCAGATCCAGTTCGGCAATACCCACTACTCCACCCAGGAAGAAGAACGCCTGCTGCCGGTGTTTCTCAGCCAGCATCCGTCGGCGCTGATCGTCTCGGGCATCGACCAGACGCCCGCGACCCGCCGCCTGCTCGACGAGGCCGGTTGCCCGGTGGTGCAGATCATGGAGGTCGGCGGCGATCCCGTCGACATGATGGTCGGGTTCTCGCATTTCGAGGGCGGGCGGACGGTGACGCAGCACCTGATCGATGTCGGATGCCGCAGGATCGGGTTCATCGGCGCCCGCATGGACCCGCGCTCGCTGCGAAGGCTCTCCGGCTATCGCGCGGCGATGGAGCAGGCGGGGTTGTTCGATGCCGGTTTGGTGACGACGACCGCGACTCCTTCCAGCGTTTCGCTGGGGTGCGAGCTGTTTCGTCGGGCACGTGAAAGCGCCCCCGATCTCGATGCGGTCTTCTGCAACAACGACGACCTGGCGATGGGTGTGCTGTTTGCCTGCCAGCGCGCCGGCATCGCCGTGCCACAGCGCGTCTGCATCGCCGGATTCAACGACCTCGACATGATGGCCGTCGCCTGTCCCTCGATCACCAGCGTGCTTACCCCGCGCTATGAAATCGGCAGGCGGGCGATCACCATGGCGCAGGACGCCATCGCGGGCGAGCGGCCACTGGAGGCGGTGGTGGATCTGGGTTTCGAGCTGAAGATCCGCGAAAGTACCGATCGCCCGCGCTGCTGATTTCGACGGGCCGGCGCGCGGGCCTCTCTTTGCAATTTACATTTTGGGTTGGTAGCGCTACCATATATCAGGTGACGCCAAGGGAGGAGCCCGTCTGACGTCACCGTAGCAGCGTATCGAATTGGTGTGCCGGAGGGACAGCCATGTTTCGTATCGCACGCAATGGCGCCCTGCATGTGCATGTGAACCAGCAGGCCCGAGACAGGGCCAGCGCCTTGACGAGGTGCCGAGCATGATCACGCGCACGATCCCTTCCGCCTCCATCTCGATGCTGTGTGCCAGGAGGACAACATCAGGGAGGGAATTCGATGATCAGGACATATGTCGGCGGCATTCTCGCTGCGGCCGCATTCACGCTTGCCTCTACCACCGCCATGGCCGAACCGGAAATCGTCTCCGGGCCCGCTGCCGAGCCGGAATGCTTCGAACCGTGGTCGGCGGAGACGAAGTTCTTCAAGTTTCCCAAGAAAGAAGGACCCTACCGGATAGCCCTCGCCAACGGCTTCATCGCCAATACCTGGCGTATCCAGATGATCCAGACGGCCAAGGCCTATGCCGCGCAGCCGGAAGTCGCGGCCAAGCTCAAGGAATTCAAGGTCGTGTCAACCGGCGAGGACGTACCGGCGCAGATCTCGGCGATCAACAACTTCATCGATTCCGGCTATGACGCCATCGTCGTCAATGCGCAGAACCCGACGGCCTTCGGCCCAGTCATCAAGCGCGCCAAGGACGCCGGCGTCGTGCTCGTCGCCTTCGACAATATCCTCGACACCGAGGATGCCATCAACGTCAACGTTGACCAGAAGGGCCTCGGCATCCTGTGGGCCAACTGGCTCGCCAAGCACCTGCCCGAGGGCGGAAAAATCCTCGAAGTGCGCGGCGTCGCCGGCACGTCTGTCGACACCGACCGCCACAACGGCATTCATGAGACCTTTGCGGCAACCGGCAAGAAGTGGGATGTCGTCGAAGTCGTCGGCAAGTGGGACGACCCGACCGCCCAGAAAGCCACAGCGGACGCGATCGCAGTTCACAAGTCGTTCGACGGCATCACCGCGCAGGGCGGCGATACCGGCGTGGTGCAGGCGATGATCGACGCCAAGCATCCCTTCGTGCCTTTCGGCGGCGAGACCGAAAACGGCTTCCGCAAGTTCTGCTTCAAACATGCCAGCGAGGGGCTGAAATGTTCGTCGGCCGGCACAGGCCCGGCCCAGGTCGCCGTTGCCATCAAGACCGCCATCGCCGCGCTTGAGGGACAGGTCGTGCCACAGTCGGTCAAGCTGCCGCTTGCGATCGTCGAGGACCCGAACTTCAAGGAAGGCGTGGATTTCTATCCGAACGAATCCGACAACTTCTTCGTCGGCAATTCCTTCCCGACCTGCGGCATAAACTTCTCGGCCCAGGAAATCATGGGGCAGACGCAGGAAAACCAATAGGTGCGGCAATCGCGCACGTCTTCGACCGCATGCCGCAGGTCTTTCCTGCGGCATGCCAAACCGATGAAGCTCAAGGACAGTCATGGACACTTCCGGGAACACGGCTGCCATGCCGCTCCTTCGCATGGAAGGAGTTTCCAAGCGCTATGGCGGTGTACGCGCCCTCGAAAATGCGCACCTGACGGTCGGGACCGGGCGCATCCACGCGATTCTTGGCGAAAACGGCGCGGGCAAGTCGACGCTCATCAAGGTTATTGCCGGTGTCGTCGAACCCGACGAGGGACGCATGCTGCTCGGTGGCCGCACGATCTCCTTCCGCTCGCCGGCCGATGCCGCCGCTGCGGGGATCGCCTGCGTTTTCCAGGAGCTGTCGCTGATCCCGGACCTGAGCGTCGCCGACAACATCGTCATTTCCAATCCGCCACGCCGCTTCGGCATGATCGATCGGGTCGCCCAGCGCCGGATCGCCGAGGAGGCGCTGTCGCGTGCCGGTGCCGCCGACATCCACCCACGTGCGCTCGTCCGCGACCTGCCGCTATCGCGCCGGCAGATGGTCGAGATCGCCAAGGCGCTGGCGCGGCAGCCGCGCATCCTGATCCTGGACGAAGCCACTTCGGCGCTGACGGCGAGCGACGTCGAGAAGGTGTTCGCGGTGCTGAAGCGCCTCAAAGCGGAAGGGCTTGCGATCCTCTACATCTCGCACCGCATGCACGAGATCGCCGAACTCGCGGACGAATGCACGGTCTTCCGCAACGGCCGTAACGTCGAGAGCTACGTGGCCGGGACGCGCACCGACGGCGAGGTGGTCGAGATGATGATAGGCCGGGAGGTCAGCACCGTCTTCCCGGCCAAGCCGGAACCGTCCCCCGACCCGCCCGTACCGATACTCGAATGCCGGGATCTCGGATGGGGGGAGCGCCTTCGCGACATATCGTTCTCGGTGGGGGCAGGTGAGGTTGTCGGGCTCGGCGGCCTCGACGGGCAGGGCCAGCGCGACCTGCTGCTCGCCTTGTTCGGCGTTTTGCGGGGAACGAGCGGCACCCTGCTTGTTGACGGAACGCCGGTAGCGATTGCAAGTCCGTCGGCGGCGCGGGTCGCCGGCATCGGCATGGCGCTCATCCCCGAAGACCGCAAGACCGAGGGTCTGATGTTGCCGATGACGGTGCGCGAGAACCTCTCCTTTGCGACGCTCGACCGCCTGACGAAGCGTGGCATGATCGACCGCGACGCGGAGCAGGCCGCGATCGAGGAAATGGTGCGCCTGCTCGGCATCAAGACCGCCGGGCTCGATATCCCGGTAGGGGCGCTTTCGGGCGGCAACCAGCAGAAGGTGGTCATTGCCAAGTGGCTGATGCGAAAGCCGCGCATCGTGCTGCTCAACGATCCCACGCGCGGCATCGATGTCGGCACCAAGCAGGAGATCTACCAACTCCTTCGTCGCCTTGCGGATGCCGGTGCCGCGATCCTCTTCTATTCCACCGACTATGATGAACTGATCGGCTGCTGCGACCGTGTTCTGGTGCTCTATGACGGTCGGATCGTGCGCGAACTTCAAGGCGAAGGACTGACCGAGCATGCCCTTATCGCCAGTGCCCTCAATGTCGAACAGGCCGACCAACTGGAGGGCGCGTAACATGACGGAGTGGCGGTACTGGCTGAACGAACAGCGCGGAACCCTGATAGGGCTCGCGATCTTCCTCATGATGTTTGCCGTCTACATCGCCAATCACCCCGCAGGGCTGACGGCAAATGTCGCCCAGACCGCCGCCAACAAGGGCGTGCTGCTGGCCTTCGTGGCGATGGCCCAGGCGCTGGTGGTGATCACTGCCGGGATCGACCTGTCGGTCGGCATGATATTCATCCTCACCAATTGCCTGGCCTCCTGGATCGTCGTCGGATCGCCGCTGGCGACCACTGCCGGTGTCGTCGGCGTTCTCGCCGCCGGCATGCTGTGCGGCGCGATCAACGGCCTGCTTGTCATCTATGGCCGGCTGCAGCCGATCGTCGCGACCATCGCCACCGGTGCGGTCTATTTCGGCATTGCCCTTCTGCTGCGGCCTTTTCCCGGCGGCTCGGTCAATGAGGACCTGGCCGACGCCGTCACCGGCCGGCTTTTCGGCGTCGTTCCCGCAAGCCTCGTGCTGCTTGCCGCGGTGGTCCTTTTGGTCTGGATCCCGTTCCGCCGCTCGGTGGCCGGCCGGGCGGCCTATGCGGCCGGATCGTCAGAGCCGGCGGCCTTCATGTCCGGCATGCCGCTGCGTCGCGGCAAGTTCGCCGCCTATACGGTTGCCGGCCTGTTTGCCGGCATGGGCGGCCTGTTCCTCACCTTCTTCACCTATACCGGCGAAGCCGCCTATGCGAGCGGCGGCGGCTATACGCTGTGGTCGATTGCCGCTGTCGTTCTGGGCGGCGTGTCGCTCTATGGCGGCAGGGGAAGCGCGGTCGGGGCCATCTTCGGCGCATTCGCGGCGCGAACGACCGGCGACATGCTGTTCGTCTTCGACGTCGACCCGCTCTGGCAACCGCTGCTGCAGGGGGTCGTTCTGCTGATCGCCGTCAGCATCGGCGCCGCCGGCCTGCTGCGCGTCCGCAATCGGCTGGAGTGGTTCAGATGAGCGAGACCTCAGAGGGACCCGTGGCGATGCGCACCCGTCTCCCCCAAGCCTTTCGTCGCGTCGACCGCGCCGTCCTCACCGCCTTCGGCTGCATCCTGCTGCTGCTCTTCATCGGCAGCCTCTATTCGAGCAACTTCTTGTCGCTCGACTATCTGCTGCAGCAGTTGAAGGTCGCCTCCTTCCTGGGCGTGGTCGCCGCCGGCATGATGCTGGTGATCCTGCTTGGCCATATCGACCTCTCCGTGCCCTGGGTGATGACCACCGGAGCGATGATGGCCTGCGCCGCGGCCGGTTTCGGCACCCTGGGGCCGGCGCTAGCCATTCCGTTCGGCGTCGTTTGCGGCGCCCTGTTCGGCCTGGTGAACGGCCTTGCGGTGGCCTATCTGCGCATACCGTCGATGATCATCACGCTGGCGACCAATGTCGTCGCGCAGGGGCTGATGGTGCTCTACACGGGCGGGTTTTCGCCATCGGATTCGGCACCCGCAGCGGTGCGCTGGCTTGCCACCGGCCATGTCGTGCCGGGTGTGCCGAATGCCATCCTCGTCTGGGCGTTGATCAGCGTCGCCATGGTGGTGCTGCTTTCGCGTACCTCCTACGGGCGGTCGATCTACGGCATCGGCAACAGCGAGCGTGCCGCCTATCTGTCCGGCGTCGACACCCGCCGCGTCGTCATGATCGCCTTCATTCTCTCCGGCGCGCTCAGCGCATTCGGCGGGGTGCTGCTGGCCGGCTATGCCTCGAAGGCCGCACAGGCGATGGGCGATGCCTACCTGCTTCCGTCCATCGCGGCGGTCGTTCTCGGCGGCACGTCGATCCTCGGCGGCCGCGGTTCCTATCTGGGGACTGTTGCAGGTGTCATCCTGATCACATTGCTGCAGTCGATCCTGTCGGTCATGCAGATGCCGGAGGCGGGTCGCCAGATCGTCTACGGCGTGGTGATCATCGCCATGCTGCTGCTTTATGGCCGTACTCCCGCGAGCCGGTGACGCACCATGAGCCAGTCCCTGCATGGCAGTGCGCCGAACCCCGGGTCACTCCCGAAGGCGGTCGTACTGATGGGCGTCGCGGGATGCGGCAAGACGACGATTGGCAAAAAGCTCGCCGCCGAACTCGGTTGGCGTTTCATCGAGGGGGACAGCTTGCATCCGCCGGAAAACATCGCACGCATTTCCGGCGGCCAACCGTTGCGCGATGCCGACCGCGCGGGATGGTTGGCCAAGATCGGAGCCGAGATCGCGGCTTCGCTCCTGCGTGGAGAAAGCGTTATCGCCGCATGCTCCGCCCTGAAGCGCACCTATCGCGACCGGCTGCGCGGTTTCGCTCCTGCGCTGCAGATACTCTATCTCGAGATCGATCCGGAGGCAGCCTTCGCCCGCGTCCAGCGCCGGAAGGGGCACTTCATGCCCGCGAGCCTCGTCGACAGTCAGTTTGCCGACCTGATGCCGCCCGATCCGGACGAAAACGCGGTCGCGCTCGATGCCAAGCGAACGGTGGTCGAACTGGTGCAAGAGGCGGTTGCCCTGCTGCGCTGAAGAACATGGCTTGGCTACGGTCAACGATCCAAGTCGTTTCCAATGCTTGTGCTCCAGCGAGGTCTGAGGGAAAGTGCGCAGGCTGGCGCGTGACTGGCAGCGTCGCATCCGACTTCACAGACGTGCATCGTTCCATTTATCGAAGTAGATTTTCCGCTTTTTTGGTGCCGGCCGATCGGCTGGTCACCGGATGGCAGGGGCAGGGAGATTGCATGACGGCGCTACAGGTTCCGGGATTTCTCACCTTCACGATTTCGATCATCGTTTTCTTTGCCGGCACTGCCATCAACCGTTCTGTACCGGCCCTCTCGAGAATGAACATACCGGAAGCGGTGACGGGAGGCCTTCTCGCGGCCCTCGCGACGCTGGCGGTCTACGAATTTCTGGATATCGGCATCAGTTTTGCGCTCGGGGCGCGCGACATGCTGCTCCTCTATTTCTTCACCGGGATCGGCCTCAATGCACGCTGGAGCGACCTCATCTCCGGCGGCAAGCCGTTCGTGGTCCTGCTGACACTGACCCTTGTGTTCCTCGTCCTGCAGAACGTCATCGCCATCGGTGCCACGAGCATGCTGGGTCTGTCGGATGGCGTGTCGATCCTCCTGGGGTCGGTATCTCTTATCGGCGGGCACGGCACCACGATTGCCTGGGCCCCGCACATTGCCAGCCGCTTCGGGCTCGACAACGCGCTCGAGATCGGCATCGCCAGCGCCACGCTCGGCCTCGTGCTGGCAAGCCTCGTTGGTGGCCCGGTTGCGCGATTCCTGATCACGCGCGACAAACTGACTGGATCGCGTGACGAGACGCTGACGATCGGACTCTCCGAGTCTGCAACCGAACGGAGTGACGACGAAGTCAGCTATGTCAGCCTGCTGCGCACCTTGCTGGTGATGAACGTCGCCATCCTTATCGGCTATGCGTTGCACGAGCTGGTGGAGGAAACCGGCATCAAGCTGCCGCTCTTCGTGGTCTGCCTGCTGACGGCGATCGTGCTCACCAACACCGTTCCGCTGCTGCTGCCGAAGATCCCGTGGCCGACGCGCAGCCGCGCGCTGTCGCTGGTCTCGGACCTGTCGCTCAATGTGTTCCTGTCGATGTCGTTGATGAGCATGCAGCTGTGGACGCTCGGCGGGCTCGGACCGGCCCTGCTGATCGTGCTGGGCATACAGACGATCGCGACCGTCGCCTATATCGTATTCGCGGTCTATCCAGCGATGGGGCGCAGCTACGATGCCGCTGTCATCTCCGCCGGCTTCAGCGGGATCTCGCTCGGGGCGACGCCGACCGCCATCGCCAACATGACGGCCGTGACCAAGATCCACGGGGCCGCACCGGTGGCCTTCATCATCCTGCCGCTCGTTTCCGCCTTCTTCATCGACATTGCCAACGCCGCGGTTATCGGTTTCCTCGTTCGGTGACGAACTGACTGTCATCGCATATCACGGAAGTGTGACGACCGCTGCTGTACCGGCGGCGCACCCTTCCGCGAAGCTGTGTTACATTTTTCGCCGATAGCACGAGCAATGATCGGATTGATGATGTTCAAGGCGCTTGTGATGCTCATGTCTCTCGCTGCGACCTCGACAACCGCCGCGCAGGCCAGCCGGAACGAGGTCGACGTAAAGCTGGTCCTCGCCGTCGATGTCTCCCGGTCCATGGACTACGAGGAAATGCGCATCCAGCGCGAGGGCTATGTCGAAGCTATCAAGCATCGCGAGTTCATCAATGCCGTGCGCAACGGCCTCACCGGGCGCATCGCCATCAGTTATTTCGAGTGGGCAGGGTTTGCGATGCCCGAATCCGCCATCGACTGGCAGGTGATCGAGACCGAACAGGATGCGATCGACTTTGCCAACAAGCTCGAGGAGCGCCCGCTGAATTTCCAGCGCCGCACATCGATTTCCTCGGCGATCGCGGAAGGTGCGGCAATGATCGTCTCCAGCCCCTATCGCGGGTCGCGGGAAGTGATCGATGTATCCGGTGACGGCACGAACAATTCCGGCAACCCGGTTGCGCCGGCCCGCGACAAGGCGGTCGAAGCAGGCATCGTCATCAACGGGCTTGCACTCATGCTGCGTCCTTCCGGAGCGCCGGGCGGTCTCGACAAGTACTATGCCGATTGCGTGATCGGCGGCCCCGGCTCCTTCGTGTTGCCGGTCCACAAGATCGAGGATTTCGCCATTGCCGTTCGCCGCAAGCTTGTGCTGGAGATCAGTGGACTTGTTCCGCCTGCGACGGTGCACAAGGTTGCGTTGGGCCGACCGGCAGTGGATTGCATGGTCGGCGAGAGGCAATGGCAGGACTTGTTCGACCGGTGATCGAATGGTCGGTTCGTTGTTCGCTGGCCCTAGGCGTTCCGCCTCTCGCTCCACAACAGGAAGCCGCCGATGGCAAGCGAAGCCAGGGCAATCAGCCAGAATTTCATCGATGCGCCGGAAACCAGCAGGTAGACAAACCCGATGGCGCCGCCGGCAGCCAGAAAGGCGCCAAGCGCCAATGCAATGATCCTGCTCATCGTCCTCGTCCGAAAAGGTCGCCTGTCGTGCAGCCTAGCTGGGACACAGGATAATACAATCCACCAAAAGGCGTTCTCGTCGATGCGTTCCGCCGGGCGGCAGGCAGGTCATAGCAGGAAATATCCCTTCTGGAAGTTCAGGGCGTCATCGAAATGGATTGCGAAATCCGCCTTGCCGTCGCCGTTCACGTCTCCGAAGATGAGCGTATCCGACGCGCTCTTTTCGCTACGCAGTTCCCCGGCCTTGCCGCTGAAAGCAGCCGTGCCGATGAAGTCGAAGGCCTGGTTGCCGGCGACTTTGGTATTGGCATCTATCGCAACGAGGTCGACGACGTCGCCCTGGCCGCGGTTGAAGTCGAAAATGCTGTCGCGTCCCGAGGCTGCCACTTTCGATTCCCCGAGCGCCTTGAAGATGAACATGTCCGGGCCGTTGCCGCCATAGAGATCATCCGCACCGGTTCCGCCCACAAGCCTGTCGGACGCGCCGCCACCGTAGAGAGTGTCGTTGCCCGCGTCGCCGTTGAGGCGGTCATTGCCCAGCAGGCCATGGATCTGGTCCTTGCCGCTGCCCCCGGAGATGATGTCGTTGCCTGCCGTGCCGTACAGCACTTCGTTGATCGTGTCGTCGTTGACGATCGAGGCGATCCCGGTCGCACCCAGGGTGCCGTTCTTGATCACGGCCTTGGGCGTAAGTACCAAGGAGAACGCTTCCCTACCCTCGAGCGCCTGGTCGCCGATGATTTCAACCTGCACGGTGGCGACCGTCTGCCCGGCTAGGAATTTTACCGTACCCGCCTCGGCGACGTAGTCCGACCCTGCCTTGGCCGTGCCGTTCGCGGTCTTGTATGCCAGGGTGAGGTCAGCCGTATGCGGCTGGGAAAGATGCACTTCGAAGACGGCAAGTTTCTTGCCGCTATTTCCTTCAGTGATCTCGACGTCGGATACGAACAGGCCGAGATTGGCTCCGCCGCCGTCCTCGTCGCGAATGACGCCAATCGTCTGCGCCGTCTTCTCGCCGCCGGCAAATGCCGCGCCTTTGGCGTTGGACAGTTTCAGCAGGAAGGACTCATCGACCTCGTCGACCTGATCGCCATAGGTCTTGAGTGTGATCAGGCCGCTCGTCTTGCCGGCGGCGATGGTGAGCGTTCCGGCTCCGAGCCCGCTCCAGAAGTCGTCCGTGCCGGCGGTTTCCGGAGACAGCTGATAGTCGATGGTGACATCGTTCGTCGCTGCCTTGGACAGTCGCACGACGAAGCTGACAAACGGACCCCCGCTGCCGCTGTTGTTCTCCAGCACATCCGGGCGCTCCACCGAGATGATCGGCAGCCGGCTGGTGTCGTTGTCGAGAATTGTTGCGATACCGGTCGAGGCGCTGGTCAGGTTCTTGATCTCGGAAGTCGGGGTGAGCACCAGCGAGAAGAACTCGTTGAGCTCCTTCGCAGTATCGCCCTTTATGGCCACCTCGACCGTCGCCATCGTCTGCCCCGCAAGGAATTTCACATTTCCGGACTTGGCCACATAGTCCGAGCCCGCGAGCGCCGAGCCGTTGACCGTCTTGTATGCGAAGGTGAGGTCGGTATCGAAGGCACGGGAGAGGTTGATCTCGAATGTCGCGGTCTTCGTTCCGCTGTTGCTTTCGGCGACTTTCGTGTTCGATACGAAGAGCGAAAGATTGGAGCCTCCGCCGTCATCGTCCTGAATGACGCCGAGCGCCGACAGGGTGTTGACACCGCCGGCGAGCTTCGCACCCTTGGCGTTGAACAGATCGAGCCAGAAGCTCTCATCGACCTCGTCGACCTGGTCGCCGTAGGTTTTCAGCGTGATGAGCCCGGTGGTCTCGCCTGCCGCGATGGTCAGCGTCCCGGTACCGATCCCGCTCCAGAAATCGGATTCGACTGCCGTGCCGGGACGGGCCCGGTACTCGACGCTGACGTCCTCGTCGAAGGCGCGCGACAGGGTAACCGCGAATGTCACGAACGGCCCGCCACTGCCGCTGTTGTTCTCCACGACCTCGACCTGGTCGACCGAAATCGTCGGCATTGCCGATCCGCCCGCATCATCGTCGAGGATACGCGCAATGCCCGTCGAGCCCAGCGTACCGTTCTTGATGTCTGCCGTGGGAGTCACCACCAGGGAGAAAAACTCGCTGGCCTCGACCAGCTGGTCGCCCTTGATCTGTATGTCGATAGTCGCCTGCGTCTGCCCGGCAAGAAATGTGACCGTCCCGTTCTGGGCGGAGAAATCGGTTCCTGCCTTTGCTGATCCTCCCACCGTCCTGAAGGAAAGGGTGAGATCCTGGGCCTGCGCCTGGGAAAGATGAACTTCGAAAGTCGCGGTGCGGGTGCCCGCATTTCCCTCCCGGATCACCGCGTCCGACACGAAGAGGGAGAGGTTCGATCCGCCACCGTCATTGTCCTGGATCGCCCCGATGGCGCGGATTGCGTTTTGCCCGTTCGCGAACTGGCCCCCTTTGGCGTTGAAGAGTTCTATCCAGTAGGATTCATCGACTTCGTCGAGTTGGTCGCCATAGCTCTTGAGCGTGATCAGCCCCGTGGTTTGGCCGGCCGGGATCGTCAGCGTCGAAATGCCGGTGCCGCTCCAGAAGTCGGCATCAACCGCGGTGCCCATTATGCTGCGGTAGCTGATAGTGACGTCCTCATCGGAGGGCTCGGAAAGCGTGACGGTGAAGCTGACGAAGTCTCCGCCGCTACCGCTGTTGTTTTCCAGGACATCGGCTCGTTCAATCGAAATGAAGGGAGTGGCCATGGTGCACCCATCTGCTCTGAAGCGAAGCGCTCATATGAAGCAGTGCGTCGAAATGGCACAACTGACCTTATTGGACAGCAGTGCGGGCCGCAAGACGCACAATCAGCGAGATATCATCCCGATGCATGCGTGGTATTGCGACAACCTGACCGAAAGTCCGTGACCATAGTACAATGCCGCGTGGAAAGGATCTTGCCGGCAGCGTATCCGGGGGTGCGCGGCTACCGATGGCGCGTCCGTTTTGCTCCACGCCGCAGACGAAGCTTTGTCGGGGTCGTTGCTGCTGCAAGATACCGACCTGATCGACGCCCCCAGCTCAGAAGGCAGACCATGACGAACATCGCGCGCATGCAGGAACAGCGACTGAAGGCAATCGAACTGACGCGGTTCGGCGCGCCGAGGCTGCCGTCCAATCCGTTCTTCGGGGTGGGGCCGATCACCGATGCGACGGCTGACGAGGTGGACAGCCGCCTGCGCCGCCTCGCCTTCGACCACTGGGTCGAGCAGACCTATCGCAAGTACGACGACAAGGGTAACGACATCGGCGGATTCACCACCGCCGAGATTTCCCGCAGCATGCATCGCGGCTATCCGGCCGACAAGATCCTCACCGACATGATGCGGGCGATCCATCGCTACTTCGAATTTCCGAAGACCAACCGCATGGCGGTCGGCCTCGGTGGCGGTCATAGCGGGTTTACCGTCTGCGTTCAGCACATGATGAACGCCAACGATGCTTCCCAGCGCGTCTATGTCGATACGCCGCGGCCGGAATCGGACCCGTCGAAAGCCGCCGGCTTCTTTCGCCAGTCCTGGGCGACGCAGCTGATCGAGATGCAGCGCTTCGCCGATAAGGGCGACGAAAGCCGCATCCACTTCGCTGCCGCCGAAGGGGTCATCCCGCCGGCTGCCGAATTGCAGGCGCTGGGCGTTTCGCTATTCGTCGGCGTCGGCCATGAAACCACCGGCGCCAATGCCTATACCGAGGGCGAGATCCGCGGCCTGCTCGAATGGCTCGACGGCGACCCGGCGAACCGCCATGCCGTCTTCGACGCTACCTCGATGCTCGGCGCCATGCCGTGGCCGCCCGAACGGGTGCGCGCCGTCATGGCGAAGTGCTGCCTGTTCATGCCGTTCCAGAAGGCGATTGGCGGCGTCTCTGGCTATTTCGTCGCCTCCTTCACGCCGGCGGCGCTGGCATTGATCGAGCGCAACCAGCAGAATCCGGCCTGGGCGATCCCGCGCCAGTTGAAGATCGCCCCGCCGATCGATCCGAAGCAGCCGCTTTCGGCCAAGCGCTCCGTCGACGTCGGCCCGTTCTACGATGCAGCCGAGGATCGCATGCTCGGAGGCGTGATCAACACCTACAGCGCGCTGGCCTTTGCGGAAACCACCTTCGGTCTGCTGCAGTCGGAGGCGCGGATAGGTTCGGTGGCGGAACTTAATCGCCGCTCGGCCGCCAATCGCGAGATCATCAACGACTGGGTGGAGAAGAACCCGTTGTTTTCGCTCACCGTCAAGGACGCGGAACGACGTGGCGCCGCCGTAACGCTCTTGAAGATCGAGGACGGCGATATCACCGATCCGGAGCTGCATGCCCGGATCATCGCCCGTTCGAAGCAGTTGCTCGGCTACGAGGGCATCACCCATCCGAACGGCGAGCACGAGCATGGCCTCGATGCCGCGCGCTATGTCAACGCCTTCCCGGGAACGCCGGGCGACTATCGCGCCTGGGTCGGCGGCATCCGCGAGCCGGAAGACGTGATCGCGCTGCTGGAGAACCTGCAATACGCCTATCTGCGTGCCAAGGTCGTTGTGCTCGAAGAGGAACTGGCCAAGGGCGGGGTCACGTTCGCCGCGCCGGCAGGGAGCGATGGACCTGTTCGCAAGGACGATCCGCAGCGCGCCTACACGGTGCTGATCGCCGACCTGGTGGGCCTGCGCTTCGGCCCCGACGGCAAGCCGGATCACAGTGAGGTCAAGGCCTATATCGAAGAGAAGGGTGGCGTCTTCCATCTCGGCCCGGTCGGCGACCATGGCCGTCTGGAAAAGGGCCGCATCCATTTCTTCTACCAGCCGGATCTCAGCGCCGAGTCGGAGATCCTGCCGCAGACCGACAAGGGCCAGTACGACGCCCTTGTTGCGGCGGCGACCTTCATCCCCAAGGCATCGGTCTTCCTGCTCGGCGGCGTGCGCATAGGCGCCGGCACCGGCAACATGGGCTCGGCCTCCTGGGGCGGCGGCAACGGCGAGGGCGGCGAGGCGCCGCTGATGAACACGCCGGGCATCAACAGCCGCGCCACGGCGCAGATGGCAATGAAGGCGCTGCTCAAGGTCACGCCCGACCTGCCGGTCGACAGGCTGCACCGCATGACGGCAAGCGGCGACTTCGACACCGGCCGGCAGCTGAAGGACTTTCCGACCGCCAAGCTCGAAGGCAAGAAGATCGCCATTCTCGGCTACGGCAATATCGGCCGCGAAGTGGCCAAGCTCGCCCGCGCCTTTGGCATGCACGTCGCTATCCATGCGCGCGCCCACCACAAGGACTGGATCGAGGCCGAAGGCTTCGAATACGCGGCAACGCCGGTCGATGCGGCCCGTTCCGCCGACGCCATCTCCGTCCACATCGGCCTTGGCCGGCTGGATCCGTCAGCCGGTACTTACGCCAATGCCGGGACGGTCAATGCCGAGGTGCTGTCGGCGATGAACGATGGCGCGGTGCTCATCAATTACGACCGCGGCGAGGTGGTCGACACGGCCGCGCTCGAAGCGGCGCTCGCATCCGGCAGGATCCGCCATGCTGCGATCGACGCGGACCTTTTCGTCGATGCCTCGGCCGGCACGCTGAGCGGTCCGATGCTTCCCTATCTGGCGCTCCATGAGCGCTACAAGGACCGGTTGGAACTGTTGCCGCATGCCGCCGCTGACACCGACCATCCGACGAGGGTGGCCGGGGCCTGCCAGGCAATCGACCAGATCTTCGATGTCATCCGCTTCAAGTCGGTCACCAACCTCAAGGGTGACCTGCCGGATGGCTACGTCTCGGCCGGAGGCCGCACGCCCGTGGGGATCGGCCGGGTAACGAAGCAGGCGGTTTCCGAGGCGGCCGGAAGGGCGACGCTTCTGGCGGAACTGCGCCAGGCCTCGGAAAGGGTGGCGGCGATCTTCGGGGCGCTTGACGCGGTTGCGGACGCGGATCACCGCGACCGCATCATCGATCGCTACACATCGGAACTGGTGAAAAGTGCCAATCGGCAGCGCAACCTGTTGGAAGACCTCGGTCTCTACGGGCCGGCGCAGAAGTGATCGTGAAGTGATGTCGGACGAGCGTGGCAAATCGCGCCGCGCTCGGCTCGAGCCTCCTACGTCGAATCCATCTGTTCAATTGTATCACTTGGTCGGAAACAGGAAGGTGATGTTGGCGCGAATGCCCCACTCCGGCGCGCCTTCCGGAGCATCGGCGTAGTATTTGCCGCCGATCTGCAGGCTCACCGGCTGTTCCCCGAACTTCGTGACCTGGGCGAACATCAGGTTGATCGGAACCGTCCACTGGGACCCTTCCCAGTCATAGGTGGATTCGGTGTTGAGGGTGATCGACCGGCCCTTACCCAGTGCATAGGAAACAAAGGGCTGGAGAAAGGTCTGATTGACGTCGGGGCGGCTGCCTTCGCCGGCAACGGACCAGATATGGTTGCCGAGAGCGCCGATCGTCCACTGGTCTTTCTGAACGAGGGCAACGGCGGTGGGGCCGATGCCGAATTTGCCGGTGCCCAGGACATCGTCGGTGGCGGTCGGAACAAGAAAAGCCGGACCGACGCCCCAGATCAGGCCGCCAGGGCCGGGCTGGCGCGGGCTGAGGAAAAAGCTCTGGGTCGTATCGCCCAGGCCGAAGATGTCGCCTTCGTCCGGAATGTAGTCGCGAAATCCGATTGGCAGGATGGTGCGGGAAATGATGTTCCAGTCGTCATTGATATGAATCGGAATGACGGGCTGGATATTGAGCGTGTAGGAGAAACCGTCGTCGTCGGGACCGGCTCCAAACTCGAAATTGTTCTGGAACGGCACGCTGATCAGTGATGCGACGGGGTTTGAAAGCTGCTTGGACAGTTCGTCCGCATCCTGTGCCGACGCGCTCGCCGTGCCGCCTGCGATCAATGCGGCCGCGGCCACAGTCACTCTGGAACCGATATTGCGCACCCGAACCTCCTCGTCCCGAATTCCTCTCGCCACCAACCGGGCCGTTTACGGCCCGGAAATTCGAAGCTCATTCATCCAGCACGTCGACACCGTTGCTAGAATTTGATGGCGACGCCCAGGATTGGTCCCTGCTGCACGACATCGAAGACAAAGCCGTCATTGCTGTAGTCGACGCCCAGCGCGCGGTAACCGGCGACTGCGGAAATTGTGTCGTTGAACTTGTAGCCGACCGTCCCGGCCACGTCCCAGTCGATGTCCGCACCACCGCCGCCGACGATACCCCAGCCGGCCAGGAAGATGTGGGGGGTGAGGAAGTAGTTCGCCTTGAATCCGGCGACTGCATCGACCCAGGTGTCGCCGTCGCTGCGCGATCGATTGCCGAGCAATCCGCCGCTGATGGAAAGAGTTGTGTCAACCGACCAGACACGGGCGCCGGCAACGAGATCGAGCCTGCCCTGGCTGTCTTCGAGGATGGTGTAGCCGGCCCCGAGTGTTCCCACGAAGGTCTCCGCGTCGACGCTGGCCTCGGTTGCCAGAATGCCGCGCGGCGTTCCGCTTTCGCCGGAAAGTTTTACGTAGAGAATATCCGCAAAGATGCTGTAGGGCCCGTAGCGTGCTTCGCCGATCGCCATGGCGGCGAAGTCGAGATGGTCCCATATGTCGCCGAAGTCGGCATCGATGTTGACCGTCGGCAGGCCAAAAACGCCCGTGTCGCCGGACATTCCCGCCGCCCAGAAGTAGGGTGCGAAGGTGAATTGCCATCCATCGTCCGTCGTCACTTGTTGGACTTCGGGAGCGACCGGCGAAACGACATCGGCGGAAAAGGCGGTGCCGCTGAGAAGAAGGAAGCACATGGTCGACAAGGTACAGGCATTAACAGGCTTCATGGGTCCCCTCCATCGTCCGCCTTATGCACGCGTGCTGCTTTCGATCCTGCTTAACTAAACTGATTCCCACAAGGGTTTGGGCAAATTGCCCTTCTCATAGCATATCGAAAAGCCGGTTGTGTTGCAGCAATGGCTCACTTGGGTGAGCCATTGCGAAGAGGTAAAACGGGCAGTGCCAACCGGATCATTGTGGGCCGGGCTGCATGTGGTGGATCGGGTTGCCGTCGACGGCGATC
>JALDYZ010000019.1 GCA_030028905.1 Ferirhizobium litorale
ATGCATCGCCGCGACCGTCATCTTCTGGCTCTGATCAATGAGTCCTGAGCCTAGGTAAGGCCGTACTCAAAAATGTCCGTGTTCTTCTACGCTAATCAAGTACGCCCCTTGATTGTGCACAACTGGAGACCACCGCCTGTCATAATTTCGTTGCAGGTTCATTTCTTTTCGTTTTGAATGAGGGCTGCTTCAAATGAAGCAAGATCCCGTCAGTCCTGGGAGGTTCTGGCGGTGTCTATATCTCGGCCAGCGTATGCTGGACCAGGTGGAACATCAGGGAGGCACCATGTCCACTAAACGTTGCGCTGCATCTGCGGCGACCCTCGCCATTTCGCTTTCTTTTGGCGCTTCTGCCTTTGCAGCGACGGAGCTGCAATGGTGGCATGCCATGACCGGGGCCAACAACGAAGTTGTTGACGAGCTTGCCAAGGAATTTAACGAAAGCCAGAGCGAGTACAAGATCACGCCCGTCTTCAAGGGGACCTATCCGGAAACGCTGAATGCCGGCATCGCTGCATTCCGCTCCAAGCAGCCGCCCGCGATCATCCAGGTCTTTGATGCCGGCTCCGGCGTGATGATGGGCGCAGAAGGGGCAATCGTTCCTGTCGCCGAAGTGCTGCAGAAGGGTGGCTTCGAATTCAACAAGTCGGATTATCTAGCGGGCATTGTTGCTTACTACTCAAAGCCGGACGGTACCATGCTGTCCTTCCCCTACAATTCTTCGTCGCCGATCCTTTATTTCAACAAGGACGCCTTCACGAAGGCCGGACTGGATGCGGAGAACCCGCCGAAGACCTGGCCGGAAGTGTTCGAGGCTGCTCGGAAGATCAAGGACAGCGGTGCCGCGCCATGCGGTATGACATCGACGTGGCTGACCTGGATCCAGACTGAAAACTTCGCAGCCTGGAACAATGTTTCCTATGGCACCAATGAGAACGGGCTTGCTGAAGGCACCGTCGAATTGCAGATCAATTCGCCGCTTTATGTCCAGCATTTCCAATCTATTGCCGACCTGGCAAAGGACGGCGCTTTCCGTTACGGCGGTCGCACGTCCGAGGCGAAGCAGCTCTTCCTGTCGGGTGAATGCGCCATCATGACTGAGTCCTCGGGCGGCCTCGGTGACATCGTAAAGTCGGGAATCAATTATGGTATCGGCCAGCTTCCCTACTACGAAGGCAATGGCCCGCAGAACACCATTCCGGGCGGCGCCAGCCTCTGGGTCTTCGGCGGCAAGAGCGATGAGGAATACAAAGGCATCGCCCAGTTCTTCAACTTCTTGTCGCAGACGGAAATCCAGGCACGCCTGCATCAGGTTTCCGGCTATCTTCCGGTGACCAATGCAGCCTACGAAGCAACCAAATCCTCCGGCTTCTACGAGAAGAACCCGGCACGTGAAACGCCGATCCTGCAGATGACCGGCAAGGCACCGACCGAAAACTCCAAGGGCGTGCGTCTGCCGAACCTGCCGCAGGTTCGCGACATCATGAACGAAGAGTTCGAAGCCATGCTGGCCGGCTCTCAGGATGCAAAGACAACACTCGACCGTATCGTCGAGCGGGGCAATGCTGCCATCGCTGCCGTCTCCAGCAACTGATCTGACCTACTGACGGCACTGCCCGCATCGGAAGGTGTGGGCAGTGCCTTTCCTCTGGCGGCTGAGGAGCTTCACCTTGCACACGGTTCACTTCCCGAACAAAATTCTGCCCTACCTGCTCCTGGCGCCTCAGATCATCCTGACGCTGGTCTTCTTCTTCTGGCCCGCAAGCCAGGCGATCTACCAATCAATGTTCCGAGAGGATCCGTTCGGGCTGAAAAGCACCTTCGTGGGTTTTGCCAATTTCTCTGATGTTCTTTCGGACCCAAATTACTTGCATTCGTTCCAAGTGACGATCGTCTTCAGCGTTCTGACGGCTCTGGTATCCATGGCGGTCGCGCTCCTTCTGGCGACGGCCGCCGACAAGGTCGTCCGTGGTCCGACCTTCTACCGCACGCTTCTGATCTGGCCCTATGCCGTGGCTCCCGCCGTCGCAGGTATGTTGTGGCTTTTCATGTTCAACCCGGCCATGGGGACACTCGCCCATCTACTGCGCTCAACCGGCTTCGACTGGGATCCCCTATTGAAGGGCGACCAGGCGATGGCTCTCATCGTCGTCGCGGCCGCCTGGAAGCAAATCAGCTACAATTTCCTCTTCTTCGTTGCCGGTCTCCAAGCCATCCCGAAGTCGCTGATCGAGGCCGCCGCGATCGACGGGGCCCGTGGCAGCCGACGCTTCTGGACCATCATCTTCCCGCTTCTGGCACCGACGACCTTCTTCCTGCTGGTTGTTAATACGGTCTACGCCTTCTTCGACACCTTCGGGATCATCCACTCGGTAACCGGAGGCGGCCCCGCAAAAGCCACTGAAACGCTGGTCTACAAGGTTTACAACGATGGGTTCGTCAACCTGAACCTCGGCTCATCCGCAGCGCAGTCCGTCATCCTGATGATCATCGTGATCGGCCTGACTGCCTTCCAGTTCCGCTTCGTCGAGAAGCGGGTCCATTACGGCTGAGGACCGGACATGATTGAAAAACGCCCCATCGCCAATCTGACTGGCCATCTGATCCTCGTGATCGGCATCATCATCGTTGCCTTTCCGATCTACTACACTTTCATCGCCTCATCGATGAGTTCGCAAGACATCATCCGGCCACCCATGTCGCTGTTGCCCGGAGGTCATCTGGCCGAGAACTACGCAGAAGCGATGTCCGGTGGCGTCGAGCGTGTCGTCGGCGTGAGCCTCGAACGTCTGCTCTTCAACTCCTTCGTAGTGGCCATCGCAATCGCTGTCGGAAAGATCATCATCTCGTTCCTGTCGGCCTTCGCCATCGTCTTTTTCCGATTCCGCTTCCGGATGTTTTTCTTCTGGATGATCTTCATCACCCTGATGTTGCCGGTCGAGGTACGAATTCTACCCACATACAAGGTCATCGTGGATCTCGGGCTCATCGACACCTATGCGGGTCTGACTTTACCGCTGATGGCATCCGCCACCGCCACTTTCCTGTTCAGGCAGTTCTTCCTGACCATACCGGGCGAACTGGTCGAAGCTGCGCGGATCGACAATGCCGGTCCCTTCCGCTTCATGAAGGATATCCTGCTTCCGCTTTCGACCACCAACATCGCGGCGCTCTTCGTCATTCTGTTCATCTACGGCTGGACCCAATACCTCTGGCCGCTTCTGGTCACGAACGACGCCAAGATGAACACGATCATCATCGGTCTTCGCCGCATGGTCGACTTCACCGACGCGTCCACCCCATGGAACTTCGTCATGGTCACGGCGATCCTCGCCATCATCCCTCCCATCATCGTCGTCGTCTTGATGCAGCGATGGTTCGTCAAAGGTCTTGTGGAGACAGAAAAGTAATGGCCCAGATTGTTTTGAACGATGTCCGCAAGATGTATGGCAATGTCGAAGCCATCAAAGGCGTGTCTCTGGAAATCGGTGATGGAGAACTGGTTGTCCTCGTCGGTCCGTCGGGTTGCGGCAAGTCCACGCTGTTGCGCATGATTGCGGGTCTCGAAAGCATTTCAGGCGGTGAAATCTCGATTGGCGACCGGGTCGTGAACGAGTTGGACCCCTCCGAGCGCGATATCGCCATGGTATTCCAGAACTATGCACTCTACCCCCACATGACCGTGAGGCAGAACCTCGCCTACGGTCTGAAGAACCGCAAGACCCCGAAAGACGAGATCGACCGTCGCATCAAACAGGCGGCCAAGGCGCTCGAGATCGAGCAGTACCTGGAGCGCAAGCCGCGTCAGCTCTCGGGCGGTCAGCGCCAGCGCGTGGCCATGGGCCGCGCCATCGTCCGCGAGCCGGCTGCCTACCTTTTCGACGAACCCCTTTCGAACCTCGATGCAAAGCTCCGCGTACAGATGCGCGTTGAGATCAAGCGGCTACAGCGCTCGCTGGCCACAACCAGCGTCTATGTCACCCATGACCAGATGGAAGCCATGACACTCGCCGACAGGCTTGTGGTCCTGAATGCCGGGCGCATAGACCAGGTCGGCACGCCGATCGAGCTCTATGTGCGTCCGGCAACGACCTTTGTGGCGACCTTCATCGGTTCACCCTCCATGAACCTGCTTCAGATTGCGAAGGCGACCGATAGCTGGTCGATGAAAGCCGACGCGTCAGTTCCATCAGGCACTGCCACCCTCGGCATTCGGCCGGAAGACCTCCATATGATCACGGATGTGCCCGGAGACGAGATCTTCACCGCAAGCGTCAAAGTCGTTGCGGTCGAACTGGTCGGGGCTGAGAGCTATGTCCATGGATCACTGGCTGATGGCAGCAGCATAGTCTTCCGCGTGGCAGGTCGCTCGCGGATGGAGATGGACGATATGGTGCAGATCGGCGCAAGAGCATCTGACTTGCATTTTTTCGATGCGAATGGCGTTCGTCTCGACTGATGCCATTGGGTTAAAGGTGTAGCGGGACCTCTTCTGCCCCGCTACAATACCGCGATGAGGCGGCTCTGCTGCAATTTCACCGATTGCTCGTGTGCAGATCCAACAGTTCATCGTAGCAAGACTGGTTTGCCGCCAGGACCGGATGCCCTTGTAGGAACGCCTCGCCGTGTCCCGGGAAGGGAAGGGTCTTGCCCCCGGCTTCCCGCACGAGGCAGAAGCCCGCCATGCAGTCCCACGCGCGCATATGCGGCTCGTAGTATCCGACTAGCCTGCCGGCTGCGACATAGGCCAGCATCAAGGCACCCGAACCGTTGCGGATGAAATTGCCGCCACGCTGCATCAGGCCG
The DNA here is from genome assembly GCA_030028905.1 of Ferirhizobium litorale. Classification (GTDB taxonomy): domain Bacteria; phylum Pseudomonadota; class Alphaproteobacteria; order Rhizobiales; family Rhizobiaceae; genus Ferirhizobium; species Ferirhizobium litorale. The sequence goes on from JALDYZ010000019.1 coordinate 4,807, forward strand.
GCGATGATGGCGCCGACGCGCTGAGGGTTCACATAGTTATTGCAGCCAATTCCCGTCATCGCATTCTGCAAATTGCGGCTGGGATCGAGGCGCAGGGGCTTGTCATTCAGCGTCGCACCGAAACCGAGCGCCGAGGCGTAAAGCTCATCCGAGCAGGGCACATGGATCACGCCCACGACCGGCTCCCCATCCCGCACGATCGCGACGGAAACACACCAGGTCGGCATGCCGTTGACGAAGGGGGCGGTGCCGTCGATCGGATCGACGACCCAGGTAAAGCCTGAGGTACCTTCGTCATGGCCGAACTCCTCTCCAAGGAACCCGTCATTCGCGTAGATCTCGGCCACGCGCTCCTTGAGGAAAGTCTCGACGTTGCGGTCGGCGATGGAGACCACGTCCTGAAGATCGCGCTTCGTTTCGATCACCAACGTGTCCCGGCGGTTGAAATAGTCGAGCGCCATGGCTCCCGCTTCCGCCGCCAGAGTCTTGGCCAGAGCAAAACGCGCGGCGAGTGCCGTATCATTCACTGTCATTGTCTTCTTCCTTTGGTCTTCCTGAAATGGTCAGCCGCTGATAACGGCAATGCCACGGTTCTTGAACGCCAGCGTGACGTCGCTCGCCGCGGCATGGGCATGATCGACGTCGTGATCGATGACGAAGAGCGTGCCCACATCGGTCTCGACCTCGTATTCGACATGACCACCGAGATAGGCGGAGTGAAGGACGCGCCCCTTCAGTCCGTCCACGCCGGCAGCACCGATCCTGATGGCTCCGGGTCGAACCGCGAGCTTGGCCGGTCCTCGACCCGCCTTCGAGTGCAGGCGATGCTCGAGATTGCTAACCCGCACGAGCACTTCGCCGCCATCGGACTGCACGACCTCGCACGGCAGCACGTTCGCCTCGCCCATGAAGTCTGCGATGAAAGGCGAGGCCGGAGCTTCGTAGAGCTCGCGCGGCGCACCCGATTGGGCGATCTCCCCGTCCTTCATCACGATGATGCGGTCGGAGACGGCAAGCGCTTCGTCCTGGTCATGGGTTACATAGACGGCGGTGAAGCCTAGACGCTGTTGGAGGTCGCGGATCTCGGTGCGGACTCGGCGCCTCAGACGCGCATCGAGATTGGACAGCGGCTCGTCGAGCAGAAGCACCTGCGGCTCGAGAACCAGCGCCCGCGCCACCGCGACACGCTGCTGCTGCCCGCCCGAAAGCTCGGCCGGCAGACGATGGCCCATGCCGGCGAGACCGACGAGCCGAAGCCCCTCCTCCGCTTTCTCCCGCGCTACCTTCTTGCCCAAGCCCGAAGATTGCAGCCCGTAAGCGACGTTTTCCAGCGAACTCATATGCGGGAACAGCGCATAGGACTGGAAGACCATGGAAACGTCGCGCTCATTGGCCGGCAGCATCGTAACGTCCTTGCCGCCGATGAGGACCCGGCCGGAGGTCGGATGCTCCAGCCCCGCCAGCATGCGCAGCGTCGTCGTCTTGCCGCAACCCGAGGGACCGAGCAGGGTCACCAGCGTGCCGGGTTCGATGGTGAGCGAGAGATCGGGAATGGCGGTGAAGGCACCGAAGGTCTTGCGGACACTCTGAAAGGTGACGGATCCGGCTTTGACGTTGATCATGCGGTATTCTCCTGACCGTGTGGAACGGGACGGGTATCGCCGAGACCGGCAACACGATTTTCGCGGCGCAGCTTGCGTTCGCCGACAATGACCTGGAAGCCACCGATGACCGTGATCATCACGACGATCAGCATCGAGGAGTAGGCGATCGCCACGCCGTATTCGCCGTTTTCGACGAGGCCGACGATGTAGGAGGTCGCCATGTTGTATTCGGCGCTGACGAGGAAGATGACGGCGCTGATCGAGGTGATTGCCCGCACGAAGGAGTAGACAAGCGCCGCGGTGATCGCCGGCCGCAGAAGCGGCAGGATGATCTTTCGTACGGTGCGGAAGCTGTTTGCTCTGAGCGTCAGCGAGGCCTCATCCAGACTCTTGTCGAGCTGACTCATCGCTGCGATGCCGCCGCGCACGCCGACCGGCATGTTGCGGAACACGAAGCAGGCGATGAGGATGAGCGCCGAGCCGGTCATTTCGAGCGGCGGAAGGTTGAACGCCATGATGTAGCTGACACCGATGACCGTGCCCGGAATGGCGAAGCTCATCATCAGGGCGAACTCGAACAGGTTCCGGCCAGCGAATTTCTGCCGCACGATGATGTAGGCGGTCAGCAGCCCGACGGCAGCCGTCAACGGGGCTGAGATCAGAGAGATCTCCATGGTCGTCCAGAAGGAATTCCAGGCAACGCCCGTCCAGGCGATTGCACCATTCTCTATGCTGACGGAGAATGCGCGTGCGTAGTGGTCGAGCGTCAGCGTGTTGTCGAGACCCCAGGTGGTAACGAAGCCGCCGAACAGGATCATGCCATAGACCACCACGGTGAAGATCATCCACGGGATGACGATGGCATGAACGCCGATCGACAGGCCGCGCGGCAGGGCGATGTGGGCACCGCTGTCCCCCTTGCCGGTAACGGTCGCGAAGTTCTTGCCCGACAACCAAACGCGTTGTGCGAGAAATGCCGACAGCGTGAAGAACAGCAGGACCAGTGCGAGCACGGCGGCGCGTGATGGATCGTTCTGAGACCCGACGACGGCGAAGAAAATTTCCGTCGAGAGAACGCCATTGCTGCCGCCGAGCACCAGAGGATTGCCGAAATCGGCCATGCTCTCGATGAAACCGATCAGGAAGGCATTGGCGAGACCCGGCTTCATCAGCGGCAGGGATACCCGCCAAAAGGTGCGCCAGCGGTCGGCACGCAGCGTCTGCGACGCTTCTTCCATCGACGGGCTGACACCCTCGACGACACCGATCAGGACGAGGAAGGAGATCGGGGTGAACGACAGGACCTGCGCGATCCAGATGCCGGTCAGGCCATAAAGCCATCGACCCGGCTCGATGCCGAACAGGCTGGACAGACCTTCGGTCACCACGCCGGCACGACCGAAGAGCAGCACGAGCGCAAGGCCGATGACGAAAGGCGGCGTGATGATCGGCAGGATGGTCAGAACGCGCAAACCCTTCTTAAAAGGAAATCGGGTCCGGGTGGTAACGAGCGCGAAGGCGAGCCCGAGCAGGGTGGAGGCAGAAGCGGTCATGATGGCAAGGGCGAGCGTGCGCCAGGCAACGCCGCAGCGTCCGTCGCCCACCAGGCAGTTCAGGCTCCAGATGCCGGGATCCTGCATATTGCGGATGAAACCATCAGGCTTGAACGAGCCATCGAAATCCTGGACCGCTGCCACCAGCATGCTGCCGATCGGATAGAAGACGAAAACGAAGACGAGAAAAACGAGAAGCGAAATCGAACCGACGACGAAGGCGTCACCCTTCATGACGCCGCGCTCGACGAGACCGAAGGCGAACATCAGAACGAAGAGGATCGCCATGGACACGGCACCGGCACCCATGGACGGCTGTCCATCGGAAAGCATTCCGAAGAGGCTTTCGCTGATCCCCCAGGTCCAGCCCGTGAACCCGATCGCAAGCCCTTGGAAGCAGAAGTAGATGAGCCCCGCCGCCCCAGCGGCGGCGAAGAGCGCCCCTCGGTGCATCGGGTCCGCGACGAAGCGGGCCGCCAGTGCGAGACCGATGAAAAGAACAACGCCCAGGAGCCAGACGCGTCCATGGGACGCGATCTGCAACAGGCCGGGCGCGGTGTCCTGCGTGAAGGGGAAATCAACGAGCCAGCCCAGGCTAAAGAAGCCGGTCTCGAGCCTGTACCAGGGAAGCAGGAGGAATGACGCTACGGCAAGAGCCAACACGAGGTCCAGTCTCCGGTTGCCATGTCTCATGCTCGACCTCATTCATAGATGTCCGGAATTGATGGTGGAGTCGGCAGCCTGAAGGCTGCCGACTGAAGAGGCCAAGTCAGTTGGCGACGGCGCCGATGTCCCGCTCCCAGCGTTCCAGCAGAGCCTTGCGCTTTTCCGGATCGCCGAAGGTCTTGAAGTCGTAGTCAATCAGCTTGATGTCTTCGAATCGGGGCGCTTCCTTCGGGATTTCGGCGCTCTTGTTCGACGGGAGCTGGAAGGACTTGGCATCCTTCATGCGGGACTGGACTTCCGGCTTCAGTGACCAGTCGTACCAGGTCTTGGCGTTCTCCATGTTCCGGGCGCGCTTGACGATCGACATGGAGCCGATCTCGTAGCCGGTACCCTCGCAGGGCGCGATCGACTTGACCGGGAAGCCTTCGGCCGTCTGGGCAACAGCGTCATGCATGAAGACGATGCCGAGTCCGGTCTCGCCGCGTGCAGCCGCCTTGACCGGCGCGGAGCCGGACTTCGTATACTGCGAGATGTTCGCGTTGAGCGCCTTCAGATATTCGAACGCCTTGTCTTCGCCCATGATCTGAACGAGCGAGGCAAGCGCGGTATAGGCGGTGCCGGACGAGTTCGGGTTGGCGATCTGGATTTCGCCCTTGAGTTCCGGTGCCAGCAGGTCGGCCCAGCAGACCGGCTCCTTGTAGCCCTTCTGCTTGAAGATATCAGTGTTGTATCCCCAGCCGAGCGCACCGGCATAGACGCCGACAGTCTTGAAGCCCGAGCTTTCAGCCTGGCTCTTCGCCCAGTCCTGCAACTGGTCGAGCATCGGAGACTTGTACTCCTCCGTCAACCCTTCGGAGGCGGCCTGGAGATGGGGATCGCCCGTACCCGCCCACCAGAGATCGGTCTTCGGATTGCGGGCTTCGGCCCGGATCTTGGCATAGGCCTCGCCGGAGGACATGCGGACCATGTTAACCTTGATGTCATGGGCCTTTTCGAAGTCGCCCTTCATCTGTTCGCAAATCACCACGTCTGCCGCGCAGATGAGGTTGAGTTCGCCCGCGGCGAGTGCCGAGCCTGCGCTCAGGCTCGTGGTGGCCAGAAAAATGGTGGAAAGCACTGTCAGTCGCATGGGTATCCTCCTGTTGCTTGCGTCTGATGGAAGTCGAAAGCGGAAAACCTTCGTCGGCGGTGTCGTTGAGCAACGGTGCCGGCATGGTCCGGTCGTGAGAAAAATCAGTTTGTCGGGTTGATCTCGCTGTCAAAGCGGCCCAGCAGCCGACTTCGCTGTTCGGGCGACCCGAAGGTGGCAAAATCATAGTCCACCATTTTGATCATCGAGATGTCTGGCGCGGCGAGCGGCAGCACGGCCTTGGCATTGGATGGCACCTGGTTTTGACCAGCCGCGGCGCCGGTCGCCTGGCCCTCAGGGCTTAGCGCAAAATCGACGAAACGGCGCGCCTCTTCCAGATTGCGGCTGCCCTTGATGATGCTGACCGCACCGATTTCGTAGCCGGTACCCTCGCAAGGCGCGACGATGACAAGGGGAGCGCCCGCCTCCTTTTGCGTGACGGCGTCGTGCATAAACGAAATCCCGATCATGATTTCACCCCTGCCCGCGGCCTTGACCGGCTCTGCACCGGCCTTCGTGTACGCCGTTATGTTCTGGCCGAGTTCGCGCATATAGGCAAAGGCCTCGTCTTCGCCGAGCAATTGCACGAGCGTGACGAGCGTGGTGAAGGCCGTGCCGGAGGAATGCGGGTTTCCGGACAGGACATGACCTCGATAGATGGGCTTGGCGAGATCCTTCCAGCAATTGGGTGCCGGCAGCCCCGCGGACGCAAGCAACTCCGCGTTATAGGCAAAGCCGAGCGCACCGGCATAAAGGCCGACGGACGTGCCGCCGGACAAGGAAAAGAAGTTGCGTGCCCAAGGCAGAAGATCGGCTTCCTGCTTCGGTCGATAGGGCTCGAGCAAACCCTCATAAGCCGCCTGCAGATGCGTGACGCCCGTCCCGCCCCACCAGACGTCGAAGGCCGGCGCATCTCTTTCGGCACGGACACGATCCAGTATTTCACCGGTGCTCATGCGGGGCATGTTGACCTCAAGACCGGTCCTCGCCTCGTAGGTCTTCTCCATGACGGCACACCAAGCCTCGTCCACGCCGCAGAGAATGTTCAGCGTGTCGGCAGCGCGGCAGGTCATGGCCGTGGCGAGGGTCGCGAGAGCCCCGGCACCGATGGCGGTCAATAACTTCAAGTCGTCCTCCCTTGGAACCTCCCCGTTCCAATCTGTGCAGCATGTCCTGCTCGCTTCCGGCTGGCAATCGGAGAATGGTTACCGATCTTTCACCACGCCGGCACCGCCCGTTTCAGAGATTGCAAATATTACAATTGTGACGATCGTCGATAACTACCAAGTCTTTGGCATTTTCGCGCGGCCCCGCTATGATGTCCCTGGGAGGACTGCAACTTGTTGAACCAGAAGGTGAAAATTCTGATCGTCGAGGACGATCCGGATATGGCGGAGCTCATCTGTGATCTCGTGGAGGCGGAGGGATGGATACCGGTGACGGCACCCTCAGCCGAGATGGCGCAGGACCGGCTGCAGCACGAAACCGTGCAACTGGTCTTGGTTGACCACAATCTGCCAGGCCTTTCCGGTCGCGCCTTCGCACAAAGGCTGAGGGCGCAGACCGACGTTGGAATCGTCATGGTTACGGCAGCCGGGAGCGCCACCGACCGGGTTCTCGGACTTGAAACCGCGGCAGACGATTATGTAGTCAAACCATTCGAACCGGTCGAACTCACAGCTCGGATCAAGGCCGTGCTCCGCCGCACACATCCGCAATTGCGCCAGGAGCGGGAGGTGGACCGGGAACAGCCCCCGGCGTCACTCAGGCTCGGCGAGTGGGCCATCGATCTCGGTCAACGGCGCGCCCATTGCCTGACGGATCCGACGAGAACGCTGACGACCGCCGAATTCGCCTTGCTCGAAATTCTGGCCGAAACGCCCAACGTGCCAGTCAGCCGAGCGCAGATCCTCGACCGCATGGGCGCCGAGACCGATCGTTTCGTCGACAGAAATGTCGATGTACTGGTCCTGCGCCTTAGACGCAAGATTGAGCGCAATCCCGATTTGCCGTGTCATATCCAGACACGGCGCGGCAAGGGGTATGTTCTACATACCGACGAGGCCGGGCCGTCACCTTGATCAACCGCGCCTTTCTCGCGTCCATCGCCTTTCGATTGCCTTTTGCGATCACCTTCATCTGCGTCTCCGTTCTGCTTCTGTCTGCGGTAGCGATTTATGGGCTGCAGAGGGCACGCGACGAGATGTCAGCCTACAGCGTGCAGGCCTTTTCGAGCCTTGCGAAGGCATCGCTGGTCTCCCGGCAGGTGTCCGACCTCGTTTCGAGTGCGCCGTTCCTGATGAATGCGACCTCGCCCTACAGGGTCTCCAGCGAAAGCCGCGCCGTCGTCGCCCAGGTGGAAGCGTTGCTCAAAACCATGTCGCCCGACCAATCGGGTGCGGCGCTGCAAGGTGTGGGCGCACGCAAGATCATCGAACTGCTTGAAAGCATTGAGGCACAGACGCTCGCACTGGCCAAAAATGCAGATGCCGCACAGGGACACAAGGCCGAAGCAGCCGTCGCGCTGGGCGAGATAGCGACTGCCCGCACCATCCTCGATCAGGACCTGCGACAACGACTGAATGGCATCGCACAATCGGCATCGACGTCGGACAGCCTCTTCCAGCTCGGCGAGCTTCAGCGCCGTTTCGTTGCTGAGACCTCGGCCCGAATGCTGGTGCCCGCCCCCAACCTCAGTGTCTCGCCAGAACAGCTAGAACCCTACCGCAGGATCTTCGAGGCACAGACGCTTTACCTCCTGGACATGTTCACGATCCGCGCGTCCGTCTCACGGCTGCATACCGTGTCGCGCGATCTTTCCCATGCCACGGAAACCCAAAGTGAACTGGTTGCCCGAGCGCTGAACCAGAACCTCGAATCCACCTCTAGCGCCTTGCGGCAGTTGCTCATCATGATCGTGATCGCATCCTTTGCGGTCGTGATCCTCGCGGTTCTCTCCATCCGCTCGGTCATGCGCGTGTCGCACGGGATCGGAGACCTCTCGCGCGGTATGAACGCGCTCGCACGCGGTGAGGAAAATGTCGGACCGCCTGCTTATGGCGGCACGGAGACGGAGCTGATCCGCTTGCTCGACGCCTTTCGCGCCTTCAAGGAAAGCGTCGACCGCGTGTCTCGCCTCAGGCGCACCGCGGAAGCGGCTGCTCGCACCATCCGATCGACCTTTCGCACAATGAACGAAGGCATAGCTCTCTTCGATCCGGCCGGCCGGCCGATCACCATGAACCGCCGCATCATTGAACTGTTGCGGCAGACAGGGTCTTCGCGAAAAATGCCGCTGCGACGTTTCGTGGGGACAATCCCGGAGATCGATCCGCTGCTGATGCCGACCGAAAACGAAAACGGCTCGCTCGTCGAACGGCGACTCCTGCGGCATCGGTTCGCCGACGATCAGGTCGTAGAGATATCCGCCTCGCGCCAGCCGGACGGCGGTGTGGTCTTGCTCGCCCGTGATGTAACGGCCATGGATCGGCAAGAAGTGGAGGCGGCCCGTGCCCAACGCCTCGATGTGGTGATGCGCATGACTCATCAGGTGAGCCACGAAGTCGGCAACATGATCGGCATTATCACGGGGAGCCTGGGCCTGCTGGAGCGGGAGCCCGGTTTCACCGAGCGGCAGAAGCGTCACTTGGGGCGCATACGCAAGGCTGCAGAGCGGGGACGTGCGCTCGCCAGCAGCATGTTGTCGGTCGGAAGCCAGCAGCAGATCCGACCGGCATCGATTGACATCGCCGCCATTCTCCACGGCATGGCGGACGTGCTCGAAATGGCGATCGGTTCCCAAAGCCGGCTGGAGCTAGACCTCACCGCCGACCTGCCAACCGTCAGCCTCGATCCTGCCCTCCTGGAACAATCTATCCTGAACCTGTGTCTCAACGCGTCTGCGGCCATGCCGGATGGCGGGGCGATCCGAGTGGAAGCGCGAAGAGAGGTGGAAACCCTCATCATCGCCGTCATCGACGAAGGCGTCGGAATGTCGCCGAAAGTGCTGGATCAGGCGCTGGAACCATATTTCACGACCCGCTCGAAAACCGGGGGCTCCGGACTAGGCCTAGCGATGGTCTACGGGTTTGTTCGCCAGTCGGGCGGTGATGTCAAGATCGTCTCTCGCCTCGGAGAGGGCACACGCGTGGAGCTGTGTTTTCCTTCCCTCGATGTCGGGTGTGATGACGCCGCCGGCTGAGCAACCTCGCCATATATGCTGTTGCCGCTCGAGTTCGTTTGCATTTCTAACGAATCCTTGGCAGACAAGCTGTTTTCGGGAGCTAGCCCCTGAGAGACGAATGTCCGTCTTGGAGGCGCGCAGAGCCGTCGCGCACTGTATGCCACACCACCGCAAACTTGAGTCCGAAAGCGGAACTTATTGCCGATCGACCGTCCAGTTGACTGACGCCCAAAGCCAGGGCACAAAGGTGGTATCCACGGTCGCTCGCGATGGGAAACAGAGGGAATTTCATAGCTTTGCTGCTAAGCATTTGAGAATCCAAGGTCCCCAGGCAAGCCATTTTGGGACCTATTCCCTCCGTTTAATAGCTGCCGTTCCCCACCAGAAAAAGTGCCGTCCTTGCAGATACTTGGCGCGATTTCGCGTCAAGAACCGTGTGACGTCCTCCAGATCCCGGGGATGCCTGGAGCTCAGTAAAAAGACGGCTGGGGACCCTGGTCGACTGCCTCAAACAAGCCGTGACCAATGACAGTGTCGGGGCCGACTGCCGACCGTCTGGTTCTGGATTACGCGACCCAGAAGGCAGTCGGCTGTGGCCGTGCGCTGTCCACATCCGACGGAGGACGCAGTTGTTCCGCGAGAGGGCGTTGTTGTAGCAGCGGCCCCGACGTCGCCGATATTGATCTAGGTCAGTGCAATATGGGATCTGTACGTCATTTTGGATATGTCGTCCTATCTCGACGGAAGGATCGACAAGCACGCATGATCAGTTCTTGGGAGGAGTGACGATCCATGTGTTTTGCTTGCAGTCCTTTCGCCGCCGCCCTCGGCGCCGCCCTCTCGCGCCGCGCGGTCCTGAAACACACGATCGCTGGCGTCGCGTTTGCCGGCACCGCGAGGGCGGCGCCTGCCTTCCTTTGCAGCGCAGCGCAAGCGGCGACTGAAAGCGTCGATACGCTCTATGTCGGCGGCCCGATCGTCGCGATCGATGACTCCCAGCCAACCGCCGAGGCGGTGCTCGTGCGTGGCGGCAAGATTGTTGCCGTGGGCGCCCGCGCCGAGGTCGAAAGCCAAGCGACGGGTCCGATCGCGACCGTTGACCTCATGGGCAAGACGATGCTTCCGGGTTTCGTCGATCCGCATGGGCATGTCGTCATGGTCGGGCTACAGGCCCTCGCAGCGAACCTCCTGCCGGCGCCTGACGGAGAAGGCAATAGCATCCCTGCGCTGCAACGTATCCTGCGCGACTGGATCGCCAACAACAGCGAGGTCATCAAGCGCTACGGCGTTATCGTCGGCTTCGGCTACGACGACTCGCAACTTGAGGAGCAACGCCACCCCACACGCGCCGACCTCGACGCCGTTTTGCCGGAAACTCCGATCCTGATCATCCACCAGTCGGGCCACCTCGGGGTCTTGAACAGCGAGGCACTGAAACAGGCGGGTTTGGCAAAAGACACGCCCAATCCGCCTGGCGGCGCGCTCCGTCGTGAAGCCGACGGAGAGACCCCAAACGGTGTCTGCGAGGAGGCGGCCTTCTTTGCCGCGGCCGGCAAGCTCCTGGGCCGTCTGGACGCGCAAGCTTATCTCGAAATGATCAAGGCAGGGGCAGCGTTCTACGCCTCATTCGGATACACGACCGTCCAGGAAGGGCGCGCCATGCCCGGCAGCGCAACCATGCTTGCGAAGGCCGGCGAGGCAGGGCTGCTCGATGTCGACGTCGTCGTCTATCCCGACATCTTTCAATCGATCAAGGAGATCACGCCCTCGCGCGAGTACAGGAACCGCGTCCGCATCGGCGGCGCAAAGGCGACGATCGACGGCTCGCCGCAGGGCAAGACCGCGTATCTTTCCGAGCCCTATTACAAGCCGCCGGAAGGTCAGGGCCCCGACTATCGCGGCTACGCGGCGATCACCAAGGAGCAGATCGTCGAGGCCGTCGACCTCGCCTTCGCCAACGGGTGGCAGATCCTCACCCACGCCAATGGCGACGCGGCGGTCGACTGGTTGATCGAGGCGGTCGGCGCCGCGACCGCGAAGCACGGCCCCGGCGACCGGCGCGCGGTCCTGGTGCACGGCCAGACCGCGAGGCTCGACCAGTTGCCGAAACTGAAGGACCTCACCATCCTGCCGTCCTTCTTCCCGATGCACACCTATTACTGGGGCGACTGGCATCGCAGTTCGGTTCTGGGGCCGGAGCGGGCCGAGCGCATCTCGCCCTGCAATTCGGCGCGCAAACTCGGCATGATCTTCACGACCCATCACGACGCGCCAGTTGCGAACCCAGACGCGATCCGCGTCCTGTCGGCGACAGTTACCCGCGTGACGCGCTCAGGCTATGTGCTCGGTCCAGGGGAACGCGTCGACACGCTGACTGCTCTCAAGGCCATGACGATCTGGCCGGCGGTTCAGTATTTCGAGGAGGCGAGCAAGGGCACGATCGAGCCCGGCAAGCTCGCCGACTTCGTGATCCTGAGCGATAACCCTCTGACGGTGAAGCCTGAGGATCTGATCAAGCTCAAGGTCGTCGAGACGATCAAGGAAGGAAAGAGCGTCTACCGCGCGGTCTAAGGGATCGGAGCGAATGCAAACGACCTCGGGGTGCGGGACACATCGCACCAATGGAAGGCGAAGGGGATGAACGTTCGAGCTTTGACACTGACGGCGACACGATGGATCATGGTGGTCGTGGCGGCCATCAGCACTTACGGCATCGCGTCAACAACGCACGCGAGCGCGAGCGACGACGCGCGCCGGTTGATCTCCGTGCATGGTCAGACCATCGAAACCTTCGTCTTTGGCGAGGGACCGGAAACGCTGATCATGGCTGCCGGCAACGGACGACCGGCGTCGCAACTGATGGATCTCGCCAAGGCCATTGCTTCCACCGGCATTCGTACAGTCGTCTACAACTACCGTGGAATTGGCGCGAGTGACGGCCCGCTCGACGGGTTAACGCTCGTCGACTACGGCAACGATGTCTGGGCGATCGCCGACGCGCTCGGCGTGCAGAAGGTGCATCTGGCCGGAAAGACCTATGGCAACAGGGTCATGCGCGCCGCGTCCCAGACAAAGCCTGACCGCGTTGCGACAATCATCCTCGTCGGGGCCGGCGGCGAGGTACTGCCCTCCGAGGAAACGATGGCGCTGTACAAACGGTACCTCGACCCCGACGTGCCCAAATCCGAATGGCTGTCGTTGCAGGCACAGTTGATGTACGCGCCCGGAAACGAGCATCTTGCTGAAAAGGACGCGGGCGAAGGCGAGTTCCCGGCGGTCGCGGCCGCTGAGGCCAGGGCCAGCGATGCGACCCCAAAGGAAGCCTGGAGCACGGGCGGAACCGCGCCGATGCTCGCGATCACCTGCCTTCTCGACCGTGTCGCCGTGCCGGAAAACGCCTTCAACATTTCCAGGACGCGCCCGAACACCTGGCTCGCGGGGCTGCCCGGCTGCGGCCACAATATGATTAATGAACAGCCCGAAGAACTGCGCCGCCTGATCGTCGGTTTTATTCAGGCTCGGTCCAGCGCGAAAAAATAGCGGCTTGGTCCGCCGAGAATACTTGCAGCTCATCCCAAACCGCGTCCTGCACGCGGAAACACCGTTCCAATGGCCGAGCAGACAGGCTTAACTTGGGAGGACCCGCGATGTGCGTGATGTGCAACCCGGCATTTGCCGAAGCGTTCAGGAACTACAACTTTCCATCGCGCCGACAGATCCTGAAACTCGCGGCCGTGACAACAGCCTCCGCATTCGTCTGCGAAGCCGCCACCTCCGTTCCAGCGCAGGCTCAGGAAGCGTCCCTCCAGGATCTGGCCACTCAATTCGACCGCAAGGACTTGCCCCGCGTCACGATCTATCCGGCCAAGGAAATCATCACCCTTGATCCCGATAAGCCGTCCGTAACGGCTGTCGCTGTCCTCGGTGACCACATCCTGGCAGTCGGCTCTTTGGACGAACTGAAATCCCTTTCCGACGGCCAGCCATACGTGATCGACGAGACCTTCGCCGGCAAGGTGATCACGCCGGGCCTGATTGCCCAGCACGATCATCCGCTCCTGACGGGCCTCACCATGGTGTCGGAAATCATCGCCATCGAGGATTGGGTTCTGCCGTCCGGGGTCGTGCCCGCAGCCAACAACCCTAGCCAATATCGCGCGAGGCTCACCGAGGCCAACGCAAAGCTCAAGACTGCAACCGAGTTGCTCGTGACCTGGGGCTATCACCCCGTCTTCCACGGCCCCCTGACCCGATCGGATCTGGACCGGATCAGCAGCACGAGGCCCATCATCGTATGGCACCGGTCGGCCCACGAGTTCATCGTCAACAGCAAGGCACTCGATGCTTACGGGATCGACGCCGCCTTTATCGCCGGCCTGCCGGACGGAGCGCGAAAACAGTCCAGTCTCGCTGATGGCCATTTCTGGGAAGGCGGCATGTTCGGCGTCATCCCGAAGCTGCTTCCCGCAATCGCCACGGCCGATCGGCTTCGGCGCGGGCTCGAATTCGTCGTCCGCTACTATCACGCCAATGGCGTGACCCTCGGCTGCGAGCCTGGCGGGCTGTTCTCGAAACAGCTTCAGGTCGCGCAGAACGCAGTGTTGTCCCGTGCCGGCAACCCGTTCCGCTTCTATTTCATCCCGGACGGGAAATCGATCAACGCCGCTTTCCCCGACACCACGATCAGCGAGACGGAAAAGGTGCTCGGCTGGGGCGAGGGCTTGACGGCCATGATGCCCGGCGCGATCAAGTTGTTCGCGGACGGAGCGATCTACTCCCTCGCCATGCGGGTGCGTGACCCCTATCTCGGCGGGGGGCATGGCGAATGGATCATGGATCCGGACTTCTTCGCACGGGCCTTCAAGATCTACTGGGACGCCGACTACCAGATCCACGTCCACGTCAATGGCGACGCCGGACTCGACATGGTCCTCGACAGCGTCGAGACCAATATGCGCCGCCATCCGCGCTACGATCACCGCACGGTCGCCATTCACCTGGCAGTCTCGCAGAAGGATCAGGTCGAGCGCATGAAGCGGCTCGGCGTGGTCGCCAGCGCCAACCCCTATTACGTGCGGGCGCTGGCCGACGCCTATACGAAGGATGGGCTCGGTCCGGAGCGGGCCGATAACATGGTGCGTCTGGGAGACATGGAACGGGCAGGAGTGCCCTTCTCGCTGCACTCGGACATGCCGATGGCACCCGGTCAGCCGCTGTTCCTGATGCATTGCGCGGTGAACCGCACGACCGTGTCCGGGCGCGTCGCGGCACCAGACCAGCGCGCGTCCCGGCTCGGAGCGCTCAAGGGCGTCACGCTCGGTGCCGCCCACTCCCTGCGGATGGAAAACGACATCGGCAGCATCGTCCCGGGCAAGCTCGCCAATTTCAGTATCCTTGAAGACAACCCGCTGACAGTCGATGCGGCAGAGATCAAGGACATCCCCGTCTGGGGGACGGTGTTCGAGGGTACGGTCTTGCCAGTCGCGCGATCCTGAACGAGGAGCAATCCAGTCTGCGAGCTTGCTGTCGATGGCAAGATCGAATAGTGCGCGATCCTTCATTCTTCCTTCTCGGTCGAGAAAGAAGCGCACTGCCCAAATCTGGCGCTGCTTCAAGGGCTTCTCGACGCCAACTTGTTGCCTGCGTTCCAAGCCGGTCGACCCACTGCAGCAGGATCATATTGTGAGATACCCATTTCAGTTCTTCTCTAGCCACCATTGGACCAAGGGAGAACGCGCAGCTCTAGGTTGCAAGGTGGGGCCGCAAGTGCACTGACGGCTTTGGCTGTCAATGTATAGGAGACCAGATATTCAGTTTGTCGCCCGATATCTGCCCGGTGCAGTCCACGGACCGGCAAATTTTGTCGCTCGGCGATAGGCAGCTATCACCGAGGTTCTGGGGGGCTGACTTCGATAGCGAAGCCGACCACAGTTGTATCTGATCGAAAGCATTTAGGAGGCAGGGCGCGGGTCCGGAAACTTCCAACTGCCATTCAGTATCTCCTCGCGTGGTCGGTAAAGCCTGACCGTGTAGTTCCAGCCCTTCATGGTCGGCAGGCAGTTGGCAATCTTGCCGCCGCAGCGCCGAACTGGATCGAGATCCCGCCGTCGCTGCCTTTCGTTCCAGTAATGCTGTTGACGGTGTAGGCGTCGTGCGGGTTCTTCTCGAAGTAGCCCGCGGCGTTGTAAAGGCTGACCGACCAGAACGCGTCTACCGGCACCGCGCCGACGTTGAGCTCATAAATGGTCGTGCCATCATTCCTGTCCGGCGTGACGTTCAAATAAATGGCGTCCTCGTCGGGGTTGCCGCCCCAGCCGGCCGCCGTGCCGATCAGATGGCGGATCGGATCGACTTCTCCCTTCTTGCCGAACGCATTCTTGAAGTCGGGGACCGTCGTCGCAAGCACCAGCAGTGCGTCGCGCACCTTCTTCTGGCTTGCCTGGTCCCAGTCCGGGATTTCGATCGTGCCGGTGCTTGCCTGTTCGACCTTGATCGCGTCCTGCAGCGCATGGACCTTGTTGAGGTCGTCAGGACTGTTCGGATCGACCAGCGTCCGGATCGCCACCGCGACATAGCGCGTTCCGACCTTCTCCTTGTCGAGAGCGTAGCTTCCGGCGCCGTAGTTCACCTCCGGCACATAGTGATCCTCGTTGATCACCTGCATCGACATGAAACGCTCGCCGGCGTCCGGCAGGGTCACCGTCACGGAGCCGGCGTCGAGGTCGAATATGGCCGACGAATACAGCGTGTCTCGGTTGAGGCGGATCACGGTCTGGGCGTCGATCGGGGCGGGTTCGCGATGATGGAGCAGCTTGCCAAGCCCGCCGGCCTCCTTGGCGAGAGTGCCGATGTAAAGATCGGATTCCGCCCTTGCGAAATTGTCGGCGGTGACCGGCTCGGCCGCCGATGCCTGCTGCCCCGCCAATGTAACGAAACCCGCCGCGAGCGCGAGCGCCTTCATGCTGTTTCTCATATGCGCTCCTATCGTATCAGTTCAAGCGCGCCAGCGGCGGCGCCTTCCAGGTTCCGTCCAGCGCTTCCTCTTTTGGCCAGTAGAGCCGCATTACCATGAAGAAGGGCCCCGCCGGCGCCGGCAGCCAATTGGCTTCCCTGTTCGCGCCCGGGCCCTCGTGCTGGACGCTGACCGTCAACCCGCCGTCGGCGTCCTTCGCGAGATTTGGTAGCATCGGCGAATTGATCAGGTAGCGGTCTAGATTGTTGGTCGAAAGCAGGCTCGCCGGAAGTTCGTACATCGTCAGCGACCAGAAGGCGTTAACCGGCGGCAGCGCGCCCGGCGCGAACCGCAACATGTAACGGCTCGATCCGTTTATGGGCTTGTTGTCCGCGTCGACGAAATAGGCGGGATAGAGCGCTTCGTCCTTCGAATTGCCGTAGATGCCGAGGACGGCGGAAGACATGCGGACGAGATAGTTGCCGCTCAGGAAGGCGCGCGTGCCGAAGCCGTCGGCGCTGCTCTTCTTGCCGGTGTCGAGCTCCGTTTCCTTGAATTGCTTGAACGCGGCCCATGCATCGGCCATGCCGGCCTCGATCGCAGCCCGCGTCTCGGGCAGCAGCGCATCCGGGTCGAACCGTCGGCCGGCCTCGATGCCGAGCCTGGCGAAGCGCGCCCTCAGTTCCGTTTCGGCGGGGACGGCCGGGCAGAATTGCAGCACGAAGTTCAGCACGTCAAAGAATTCCGGCGAGGTCTTCTGTGTGTCGGGCGTGAGCGGCGTCCTGAATTCGACGGTGGGGGCGGCCGCCGGCGGCCGCTGGCCGAGAAAGGCAGACAGCGTCTCAACCTTGTAGCCGGCCTGTATCGCCTTGACGTCTTCGATATCGTCGGGACCGAAGAGCTGCGTGCGGTAGAGCACGAACACCAGATCGGTCTCCGAGCGGATCACCTCCTTGACGCCTTCCGGCTTCTCGCCGTCCCAGCCCGGACCGGCGAGTAGGAAGCTGCCCGCGCCGTTGCCGGTCGCCCTGCTGCCGACATAGGCAAAATTGAAGGTATACATGTCGATGAACTGAAGCGAGTAGTACCGGCCTTCCTCGATGTCAGGCACCGTCAGCACCAGCGGTTCCATCCGCAAATCCGCGCCGACGAAGGAGTACGGCGTGTCGGAGTTCGGCGTCTGGATCGCCTTGTCGTCAGGCGTATAGACACGCGCTGTGTTGTGGATCTCGTTCCAGCCGCCCTTGTATTCGGGGTCGTCGCGATTCACGAAGTAGGAATGCTGGATGCGATAACTGTCCACCAGCGGGAAGCCGTAGATATAGGCTTCCCTGGCGATCGCGCGGGCTTCCTCGGCCGAAACGCCCTGAGCGTGCGCCGGTGTTGGAGGCAGAGTGCGGCTCGCAGCGAAGGCCAAGACCGCCGACCCGATAAGCGCGTTTCGCCGTGTAAGCGACAACACGGGTTGCATTGATTCACCAAATCTCGGCATCGCTAGTCTCCATTTCGGCAGTTCATCTATGCACACGTCAAGCAAGAAGTCTCGCGTGTAGTAAAGTGGCGTTGGCGCAAAAAGATGCCGTGCCCTTCCGCATGATCTCCAAAGTGCTCTCGTACACGCCCTTCATGAGCCTTGGCGGCGCAGGCGTAGCCCTCCCACGCCGCTGTCTGGGCATCGGTGTTGTCGAGATCCCGTTCCGATAAACCCGGCGGCCGTAGACCATGGTACCCATCCTGGGTTGCCGCTGCATCATGCCGTGGTCCTGGCGGTTTTAGTCCAGCCGCCGCGGCCCATCATTCGGCCTGGCAAACGCCAAAACGGGACAAACGAAAAGCCAAGTCATCGCCGTGAGGGCGCAGAACTGCCCCATAACTCCACCCTAGCCAATGTCCGCTTTTGGGCGGAGGCACACTTCGCCTGAACGCCCGACGTCGGGCGCGAAGCGGAAGTCATTTCCGCGTCGGCCGTAACCGGCCATTCCAGAACCCGCTACGCATATGAGATGGAGTGGGCTGGCAGCCCTGAGGCGACGGCACCTGCATAGCTGCCGCTCGCCGCTGCAGTTGGACGCAAACGCGAAACCAATTTGGCCGATCAGGTCGTCCAAAGCTCTTGGATGCCACCGGGGTTTAGACCGGCAATGTCAAGCAATGCATCGGACCGCCAAGGCTGTACTCGGGAAGCTTCGCGGGCCCTCACGCTCCCCGGCGCAATACGCCGCTTTGACTGCGTCCCGTAGCCGATCACGATTCTTCTCGGGCAATGCGTCAAAAAAAGCACCGAACCTCCCCTGGCCGTACGCGGTCGGATGCCAGAAGTCATCGAAGTCGGCGTAGTCCATCGAGATGGTGAGCCTGGTCTCGACCACATGCATGAAGCCGGCACGCTCGAACGCCATGCGCAGCTCCCCCGCGCTGGTCAAGGGTCGCCGAACCGGCGCTATGGCTTCCGCGGTTGGCTCGTGGAGGAGGACCGTGTCCCAGAACAGACGCCAGCTTGGCATGCCCCCGGATGCCCAAACGGTCGCCGCTGCCAGTGCGCCTGGTCGAAGAACGCGGTGCATCTCAGCTATTGCGCGATCAGCATCCGACACGAAGTGGAGCACCAGAAGGGAATACACCGCTTCGAACGACGCGGCTTCATACGGCAGGGCACAGACGTCGCCTTGCCGAGCTCTTATCCTGGGGTCGTTCGTACGCCCGCGCAAAGCGGCAACGAAATCTTCCGCGAAATCAACAGCGTCGATTGCCTCAAGCCCCTGATGGGCGGCCAGCGGCAGTGTCAGGCTGCCCGTTCCGCATCCCGCATCCAGCACGCGGCCGCGCGACGGAACGCCGGCGAATTCAAGAAATGGCATGGCAAGCCGCTGGCTCCAGCGTCCCATGCTGGCCTCATAATTCTCAGCACCCTTCGCGATAAAGTTCGATGGCATCGCGCTGACCGGATTTACTGGTATTGGCGGGTGGCATCATGCCTTCAAAATACACTCAGGTGAAGCGATCCGATCTATTGAGCTCTCCGAGAGGAGCACCGTTGCCCCTACCATTGTCGGTAGCAACGGGCCGAGCCGCTCTCGGTACCTTGGATGGCAACAGTCGACGTTGACCGTCGATCATGGCGCTGGGGCTCAGTAGGCGCGAGTGAAGCCACCATCATGCAATATGTTAACGCCGGTCATGTGTTCGCTGAACGAGGAAAGCAGACCCTCGACAGCAACGGCCATTCGCACGACTCGCGGTACGTGCGTAGCGCGTTGGCTCACCACCGACCCGATCCCTCCGCCTGCACACGTGATAAGTGTCTACATCTAAGGTCCCCTGCTGGACGCCTGTGGCAGGTAAGGTCATCCGAGTGCTAAAAACTGTCATTGCTTGACCGTCGGCAGCTTCGACCGTCTCGGGTTGCCTCCGCCAGTAGGGACGGCATTCCTGAACTCATTCAGGGCCTTGAGCGACTCCAACGGGATCAACTCATGTCCTTTACCAACGCTGTGAGTCACCTTCGCTTCTAACGCAGACGCGCGTCTCGCCCCGGCGCGATGTCTTCTTCTAGGGAGGTGCGACTACGGCCTCTATGACCGAGATCGGGGCGCAAAAGAGACCATATAGCGGCATTCGGGCCGTTTGCTGCCGTTCGAGGTCGATCCGAGGAACGTGCGGTATGTGATAGAATGCCGCCCCGAAGGCGGAATGCGACAGACGCACTGCGAGGAGCGGTGTGATCGAACCGCAATTCGCGCGACGGAGAGCCGACGTTGTGGTCTTGGAGGGAGAGACGAGGACGATGCCGACACCAGAGCGACCCAGTCTAATAGTTCGTCAGAAATCCCCACAGAACATCGAGTTTCCGTTTGCGTCGCTCTCCGATTGGCAGATCCCAACCGAGCTGTTCTTCGTGCGAAATCATTTCGCGTCGCCGGACCTCGATGCGCGAGACTGGAGATTGCGCGTTGGCGGGGCGGTGGAGCGGCCAATCGAACTTGACCTCGACAGCATCAAGGCGATGCGGAGCACGACTTTCATCGCCGTCGTCGAGTGCGCAGGGAACGGGCGCGTCTACTATGTGCCGCCGAAGGAGGGGTTGCAGTGGCAGAACGGAGCTGTCGGCAATGCCGCCTGGACAGGTGTTCTTCTGCGCGAGATTTTGGAAATGGCGGGCGTTAAGCGAACCGCACGTGAGGTTCTGCTCGTAGGCGCAGACAGTGGCGTCGTCGACACAAACAAGAAAACGGCTTCTCCCGGCCCCATCGCTTTTGCGCGCAGTTTACCGCTTGAGAAGGCAATGGCTCAAAGCACGATCCTTGCCTATTCGATGAACGAGGAGGCGTTGCCGCGCGATCACGGCTACCCGCTACGCGCGGTCGTGGGTGGCTGGTTCGGCATGGCTTGGGTCAAGTGGATCACGCATATCACGGTCGTGGAGCAACCGTTCCTTGGCTACTGGCAGGCGCGCGACTATTTCCGTTGGGAGCGCAGCCTCGGGGAACCCAGGCTGGTCCCCCTTGCGGAGATGGAGGTCAAAGCGCAGATCGCGCGTCCCGTGCAGGGGGCGCATCTCATCGCCGGCCAACCGTATCGGATTTTCGGAGCCGCCTGGAGCGGAGAGGCTGTTATCCGGCAGGTGCAGGTCTGCACCGGAGATGGCAGGGGCTGGCGCGAGGGAAGGCTCCTCGAAACAGAACGTCCCTTTGCATGGCGCTTGTGGGAGTACGTGTGGACCCCTGAAGAAGTGGGGCGATATATACTGCGATGTCGCGCGGTCGATGGGGCGGGGTGCGTGCAGCCCGACCTCCCGCGTTCCGACTGCGAGAGCTACGCGGCCAATTGGATCGTTCCGGTGGAGGTTACGGTCGTTCCCGAGCCACAGACGTACGAGGAGGAATTCGTGATCTAATCCCCCGCATGGGGCGGAATGGCGACTTGGTGCAACTGCGACCCGCGTTGTCACTGCGTCATGTCCGCTTTGCGGCGACGACCGGTGGCTCGATGACCATTATGGCGGCGCGTTGCGGACAGGTTGCTCAAGCTGGAACCGGCGCAGTTGCGCAATCTCAGGACGTTCGTCTGGAGCCGGATTGGTCGCTGTGCGCCGTGCCCAGGAATTATGCTTTGCCCGATGACGGCTGCCTGCACGAATGAGCCATAAGCAAGTCTCGCACTCGCGGTGCTTTTATGGAGCGCACGGAATCTGTGGACGACTGTCTGCGATGGAATGCAATCACTCGGTTAGGCCAGCTTTGCGCAGGCCGTCCACAATGCGCTCGAAATCGGCAGGGTTCTTGTAGGGCAGCACTTTGCGCCTGTGCTCCAGGGAATAGTCGGGATTGATCCGGAATATTTCCTCCCACTCCCCACGCGCCTCCGCGAAGCGACCCAAGTGACCATAGCTCGCTGCCAGCAACACACGTGAGATGTCGGTGGCGGGGTTGCGGACCAGCCGTCGCTTCAGGAGGACAACGGCCTCCTCGTACCTGCCCAACTGGAACATCGCCTGCGCGTGGAAGTGCAGGAAAATGTCCGGATAATATGGATTCAGGGCCATGGCCCGCTCGAAACAGACGAGGGCCTCGTCGGACCTGCCCGCATAGTACAGCGCATTGCCAAGGCTCTCGTGGCCCTCCGCAAGATTGGGAGCAAGCGCGATCACGCGTTCAGCCTCGCGGATGGCCACGTCAAGCCGTCGCAGGTACAAGTTGACCACGCCCAGCGCCCAATGTGCGTATGGGTATCGATCATCGAGCGCCACCGCCTGCGTCGCCGCCTCGATCGCCTGTTCCAGCGATTTCGACGGCGATTGGCTCCACTGGTTGACGTAGCCCAGCGCGTGCGTGACGGCGAGGAACGCGTGGGCCGGGGCGAATTTCGGGTCCAGATCGATGGCGCGTTGCAGCAATTGCTGGCCCTGATTGTTCTGCTCTCTCGTCAGCCGCCACATGTGTTCACGGCCCCGCAGGAAGCAGTCATAGGCTTCCAGATCTTGGGTCTGCTCGCTCGCGAGCCGCTGCTTGTCCCCGGCCGTCAGCTTCAATTCCAGAGCGCCGACGATCTGCTGCGTGACGTCATCCTGCACCGCGAAGATATCGGTGAGGTCGCGATCGAAACGCTCCGCCCACTGATGCCCGCCAGTGGTCGCGTCGATGAGCTGCGCGGTGATCCGCACCTTGTTGCCTGATTTGCGGACGCTTCCTTCCAGCACGTAGCGCACGTTGAAGCTATGGCCAACCTCCTGCACGTTCACGCTCCGGCCTTTGAAAGTAAACGACGAGTTGCGAGCGATGACAAACAACTGGGACAGCTTCGACAAAGCAGTGATGATATCTTCGGAGATTCCGTCGGCGAAGTACTCTTGCTCGGCATCGCCGCTCATGTTGACGAAGGGCAGCACGGCAATCGAAAGGTCCGGCGGCAAAGCGGCCGGCGCACGAGCAACTGCACCGGCGATCATGTCTGGCTTTGCCTCTGCGGCAGTGCCGACCTGAAGCGAATAGATCCGGATCGGCTCGGCAATGTTCTTGAGCTGCTTGTTGCCGAGATCGCTGACGGAGAGATCGAGCCTCGCCCTGACCTGGCGATAGGCGTCCTCCGACAGGCAAATAGCGCCGGGGGCTGCGATACCCTCGAGACGCGAGGCGATGTTGACGCCGTCACCCATCAGGTCGCCATCGCTTTCCTCTACTACGTCCCCCAGATGGATGCCGATCCGGAACTCGATGCGCCGATCCTGCTGAACGCCGGCATTGCGCTCGCCCATGCCGTTCTGCACCTCGATGGCGCATCGCACGGCATCGACAACGCTGCGGAATTCGACCAGCGCTCCGTCTCCGGTGCGCTTGATGATACGGCCGTTGTGCACGGCGATGGTTGGATCGATCAGGTCGCTGCGCAGTGCCCGCAACCTTGCTAGGGTGCGATCTTCATCCTCGCTGGCGAGCCGGCTGTATCCGACTACGTCCGCGGCCAGAATTGCGGCCAGCTTGCGATTCTCGCTCATAGAGCCGTACCTCGTCTCCACGATAGCAGGAAGAAAGAGACAGGGGAACTCCTGCCCGGAGCGATCTCGTCTGAGATCAGGTTCTCTGGTGCGTCTGCGACCAACTACAGCGTGTTCACCGACGATGTCTGCTTTCGGGCAGCGGTCGACCTCGGCTCTACGGCCGACATGGTGAAGGGTTTCGGGTGCCGGCAGGCGTACGAAAGCCCCTCATGCAGGAACCCGCGGTCTGCGTTCTCTGAGCTATGGGGTTTTGTGTATCGGAGCTTCCAGCGGACCGCCGATCGCAGCGACAGTTATCAGTTCCGGCGGTCCGAGAGTGGTGTTTGCCGTCGTGATTGCCGAGATTTTCATGGTCACTGGGAACAGGTTTGCCCTGCTGAACGCCGTCGCCATAGGGACTGGCGCAGGCCCTACCGTTGGCCAGCTCTGTTTTGAGTGGACCATATGAATGATCATTTCATGCTGTGTCATGACGCACTCTCCCGGTTCGTTGTCGCCTTGTCTGGCGGTCCGCGCGGTTGCCGCCAGCGTTCGAACACCTTGATGACGATCATGCGTCCGCCGCAGCATGGGCATGGCGGGCGGATGTCGATCGGCTCATCGGCTGTGTCGTCAACGGGCGGCGGGACAGCGTTCAGGAGTTCGCGGGCGCGAGTGATGCTGATCTTTCGGGAGCTGCCGGCGAGCAGACCGTAATGCCGGATGCGGTGGAACCCGCGCGGCAGGACATGGAGCAGGAAGCGGCGAATGAACTCGACGGTCGCGAGCGTCATGATTTGCTGCCGGTCGCGGCCCTCGCGGTGGTAGTCCTTGTAGCGGAAGGTGACACCGGTCTCGTCGAACAAGATCAGACGACTGTTCGAGATGGCAACCCGGTGGGTATAGCGCGCCAGATAGGCAAGAACTGCCTCAGGACCTGCAAAGGGCGGCTTGGCATAAACGACCCAACGCTTCCTTCGCACCGGCGACAGGTACCGTCCGAATGCCCGGCGGTCAGCGAGATGCACCGCCGAACCGAAGAAGGCGAGCCGGCCGGCATCGTGGAACTGGAGCAGTCGCGTGAGGAACAAGCGCCGAAATAGTTTGCCGAGCACACGCACCGGCAAGAGGAATGCTGGACGTGACGATATCCAGCGTGACCCATCAAGGGCTATGCCGCCGCCTGGCACGATCATGTGAAGATGGGGATGATGGGTCATGGCCGATCCCCATGTGTGCAGCACGGCAGTGATGCCGATGCGCGCGCCGAGATGCTTCGGATCGGCGGCGATCGTCAGCATCGTTTCCGAAGCGGCCTTGAACAGAAGATCGTAAACCAGCGCCTTGTTGTAGAAGGCAATGGCGGCGACCTCGGCTGGCAATGTGAAGACGACGTGGAAGTATCCGACCGGCAAGAGATCAGCCTCTCGTTCGGCTAACCATGTGCGTGCGGCCGCACCCTGGCACTTCGGGCAGTGCCGGTTCCGGCAGGAATTGTAGGCGATGCGCCACTCTCCACAATCCTCGCAGGCCTCGACATGTCCGCCTAATGCCGCTGTGCAGCAGTGCTCGACCGCCGACATAACCTTGAGCTGGCTCAAGCTGAGATGTCCCAAATGGGCTTTCCGATAGTTCGGCCCGGCAGCACGGAAGATATCGGCGACCTCGATCGAGGTACGCATGGTTCAGCCGTCGGGCGTTTTGCCTTCCATCAGCGCCATCAGCCGATCAAGAGGTCCGGCGACCGCGCGAATGGTTCGGGTGGAGACCTTCGCATAGAGAGCCGTCGTCTCCAGCTTGCTATGTCCGAGCAGTACCTGGATGACACGGATATCGGTGCCACCCTCCAGAAGATGGGTGGCAAAGCTGTGCCGTAGGGTGTGCGGGCTGACGCGCTTGTGGATGCCAGCGACATCGGCGGCTTCCTGAACCGCGCGATGCAGTTGCCGCGACGAGATCGGATCGGTGCGGCTACGCCCAGGAAACAGCCAGCCGTGAGGCAGCATCACGCCGCGCCGCTTTCCTTCGCGCCACCAAAGCCGCAGTAATTCGAGGAGCTGCGGAGAAAGCATGGCATTGCGATCCTTGCGTCCCTTGCCTTGTTCAACCCGGATCAGCATGCGTTTGGAGTCGATGTCATCTACCTTGAGATGCGCGACCTCGGAGACGCGCAAGCCCGCACCATAGGCCACACCGAGGGCGGCCTTGTATTTGATGCCAGGTGCCGCCTCCAGTAAGCGGGCAGCTTCCTCAATACTGAGCACGTCCGGTAACTTGCGCGGATTGCGCGTTATCACCAGGGCTCGCGCCAGATCCCGCCGCTTCAGCGTCATCGTGAACAGAAAGCGCAGCGCCGAAACTGTGCTGTTGATCGTCGCAGGACCGACGCCGTTCTCATGCTGATGCAACTGGAAATGCCGTATGTCCTCGACCGTCGCGGTGTCAGGGGCACGCCCAAGAAACGTAGCGAAGCGCCGGACGTGACGGATGTAGTCCTGCCGTGTATGGGATCCCAACCCTCGCATCAGCATATCTTCCTGCATGCGCTGGCGGAGCGGTGTGGTCGGGGCATCGTGTTGAAAGCTAGCCATCGAACGTTCCTCTCGTTGAAGGGAACGTCATGATGTCGCGGAAGCTGGTTGAACGGACGGCCGAAAAAACGGGCATAGTCTATCGGGCCGGGGAAATGGCGGACGTATTCCTCTCCACCCTGACGAGCGAGTACATGAGTCTCTTGCAGCTTCGCGCGCAGTGGGTCGCTGAGGCTTTCGGGGACATGAGTGATGACGAGTTTCGCAACATAATGCGCGAGAATTTCGATAAATGGGTTGAACAGTTCCACGTTATTGAGAAAAGTTCGGCAGGAAGTGAGACATGACCGCAACTGCCCTTACTTTGCGACACTTGGCTTTTACAGGCCCAAACAAGCCAATTGCGGACATCGAATTCGGTG
This sequence comes from Ferirhizobium litorale, assembly GCA_030028905.1. Classification (GTDB taxonomy): domain Bacteria; phylum Pseudomonadota; class Alphaproteobacteria; order Rhizobiales; family Rhizobiaceae; genus Ferirhizobium; species Ferirhizobium litorale. Next base: position 30,820 of record JALDYZ010000019.1, read on the forward strand.
ATGGCCTTAACGTTATTTACGGCGCGTCGGAGACCGGCAAGTCTTTCATACTAGAATCGATCGATTTTATGCTCGGTGGAGGCGAAGACCTTCGCGATATACCCGAGCGCGTGGGATACGACCGAGTCTGGTTAGGCTTCGAGGCGCCTGATGGGAAGCCGTACACGTTGGAACGTGCCGTAGTCGGCGGGAAGTATTCGCTCTTCGAAGGCCTGCATAAGGCCGTTCCAGAGGGGGTGAATCCCGTAGTTCTCAACGGAAAGCACAATCCACAGCGGAACAACAATGTGTCAATGTTCTTGCTTGGCCTTCTCGGCCTTTCGGAAAAGCGTATCCAGAAGAATGCGCGTGGCGAGACCAACTCGCTCAGCTTTCGCAATCTAGTTCACCTTTGTGTGGTGCCTGAGGGTGACATTCAGAAGAGGGGCTCGCCAATTGAGACGGGCGACTACCTCACCAGAACTCCAGAAATGTCGGTGTTCAAGTTGCTTGTTACCGGCGTGGATGACAGCGCAGTTGTACCCGTTGACGAGGACCGGACCCGCGCGGCAAGTCGAGCCGCCAAGGCAGAGGTCATCGACGAGCTGATAGCGCGCTACAAGGAAAAGCTCACCAGCATAGTTGGTGAGGAAGACGATGTCGGCGAACTGGAAGATCAGCTTAGCAAACTGGAGGATGCGCTTGAAGTCGAACGGACGGGGTTGCAGCAGCTTGAGTTCGAATTTAGGGAGATCGCGACGAGGAGGCGTTCCTATCGTATTGCCATAGATGGTGCAGACGAGCGACGCGCCGAAATCGAAGAACTGCTTGCTCGCTTTGTGCTGCTGTCCTTGAGCTATGAGTCTGACCTCAGGCGGTTGGAAGGCCTCCGGGAAGCGGGGTCTCTAATTGGAGCTCTGGCACCGGGACGTTGCACGCTTTGCGGAGCTTTGCCCGAACACCAGCATCCCGATGGCGATGATTGCGACGGCAATGTCGAGCTTGTTGTCGCTGCAACAGACGCTGAGACATCAAAGATTCGCCTCTTGGCTAAAGAGCTGCAGGAGACGGTTACCCAGCTCAATGAAGAATCCGCAGCGATCGAAGCTTCGAAGCCAGGATTGGAGGCGCAGCTTAGTGCGACCGACGTCGAGCTGTCACGGATCACACCGACGCTGCAAGGGCAGCGGGCGGCCTATTCCGAATTCACCGAAAAGCGCTCGTCGGTAGCCGCCGCCCTTTCTCTATTCCAGTCGATTTCCGACCTGGAACAGCACAAAGCTGAACTCGAGGAAGAGACCACAGAGCCGAAAACCGCCTCTTTGCAGCCAGCGTCCAGCCTTTCGGAGTCTGTGCTGGACCAGTTCTCGGAGCACCTGCGTCTGCTACTGCAGGCTTGGACCTTCCCGGAAACGGAGCGAGTACATTTTGACCGAGCTACCAAGGACTTTGTGATCTCCGGGAAGCCTCGTGGCAGCCGGGGCAAGGGCATGCGAGCCATCACTCACTCAGCGTTCAACGTATCGCTTCTTGAGTTCACTAGGGACAAGGACTTGCCTCATCCTGGCTTTGTGGTGCTGGATACCCCATTGCTTGCTTATCGCGAACCCGAGCACGATGAAGACGATTTGTCGGAGACGGACCTCCGGGATCATTTCTATGAATATCTATCCAAGCATGACGACCGCCAAGTGATCATTCTCGAGAACGACACTCCATCGAATGCCGTTTTGACCCGATCACAGACCACATTCTTCACGAAAAATGAGCAACTCGGCCGCTATGGGCTCTTCCCCCGCCCGCCCACAAAGCGGAGCTGACCGAATGATGGTAGGAGCGTTACCGCCTACCGCACGCTGATCGGTAGATAGGGACCTTAGTGAAGCATGGCCTTGAAGGGCGCTTTGGGAAATTGCCGCGCCTGCCCGAACGACCGACTTGCGTGCGCCAAGCGGTCATTCAGCATAAGATTGCGAGACGGCAGGTTTGGGCCGACAGCGGACCTTAGTCGTCTGTTCACCCCAGGTAATTCCACGGCATCAGCTCGCCGATCCGGCTCTGCTTGTGGCCATTTACGATGGAGGCGAGTGTGGCGTTCAGGTAAGCGTCTGCTGGGCAGGCTGATGAAGAACCAGGGTTGCCTGGCAAAAGCGGATCGTCACAGACAAGCTCCGATCATATGGGGCGTCGCATCCCGCTCCAAACGCTCAGCTATCGACCTTCACCTGCATCGCCTTGCAGCGATGGCACATTGGAAAACCATCACAGGCGCAGCGGTCTGATCAAGATGGGCATCCTGAAGAGACTGTCTCCCAAGTTAACCTGACATCACTGTTTCGGGAACTGGCGTCGGAAACGGCCGGCTTCTACAACACCGTCGGTCTCAACGACGATACGCGGGCGCTATGCTCCATCCCGGCCCGGCACGATGTCAGCCGACGTGCGGACTGCGCGTTCCTCGCCGAGCTTGTCGTAACGCACAGGCTCGACGAAGGCGAGGCGCGCGACATTGCTCCCCTCCTCGCCGGCGAACTGGCGCGCAAGGCGTACAAGCTTTAGGCGCCGGCAGATCCCTGCCGCCTACCGCACACGCGCTGCCTTCATGTCGAAAGCAGCGCCCGCGTCAGCGGATGATTGGCGTCGGCAAGGCCATCGATGACGTTGAAGTGGTGGCGATCGGGTTCGGCGACGGCGGCCGTCGTCGCGCCGAGCCCCGCCCAGATATTGGCAAGCAGTGCATTCTGGCGCAGGAACTCCGCGCGCTCGCCGCCGCCGACCCAGCAGGTGACGCGGGCATGATCCATGGGGCGCAGCAGCGCCGGGCTTTCCTGAAGCGCTTCCGCCTCGTCGAGGCAAAGCCGCTCGTTCATCGCCGTTTGCAGAAGTGGGCGCAGGTCGTGCAGGCCGGAAATCGAAACCACATGGCGAATGCGCGCCTGCACGTCCTTCGCCAGCGGCGCGGTTGCGCAGGCCATGCGGCTGACGAGATGGCCGCCGGCGGAATGTCCCGTCAGCATCAACCGCCCGTCGACACGGCTTGCAGCCTCACCGATGGCCGCCGCGACCTCCGTCACGATATCGGCGATGCGCACTTCCGGGCAAAGTGTGTAGGAGGGCATGGCGACGGCATAGCCGCTGGCGACAGAGCCGGCCGCCAGATGCGACCAGTAGCTCTTGTCGAGTTGCTGCCAGTAGCCGCCATGCACGAAGACCACGAGGCCCTTGGCCGCTCCTTCCGGCAAGAAGAGGTCCAGTCGGTTTCTCGGCCGGCTGCCATAGGCGATGTCGAGCTTGGCGCGTCCTGCTGCAAGAAGCGCGTCGCGGAAGTTGGCCGCCGGCTCGACCCAGGCCTCTGGCCAGCGGTCGCCACGCGGGATGTTGGGGCCGTTGGCATAGGCATCGTTCCAGTCCGAGATCCGGTATTCCAACATCGTTCGCACCTCCAGTTGATGTATGTGGCGCGATAGCAATCGCGCGGACCGGACGCAAAGGCAATGCCAATCCAGAAAAAACTTTAGGCTTGAAATAATTTTTGACTGATGCGATGCTTCCCCATGTTCAGCGCGGAAGTGGAGGTCTTCGCTGTGCCCAGCAAGACGAATGACATTGCCCGCACAATCGGCTGGGAGGCCGACGCCTGCGCGCCCGCACGACTTCTCGCCGGCTTCAAAAATGCCTGGACAACGGGCAGCACAGGAACAGGGGAATAACCGCCACATGCTTGGACCGACCGCACATGTCGACACGTTCACACGCGACAACCTGCCGCCGCCGGACGAATGGCCGGATTTCCTGCTCGACGGCTTCGACTATCCCGAACATCTCAACGCCGCGGTCGAACTGACGGACGCCATGGTCGCCAGGGGCTTCAGCGACCACACCGCGCTGATCGGCAACGGGCGGCGGCGCACCTACAAGGAACTCTCCGACTGGACGAACCGGCTGGCCCATGCGCTTGTCGAGAATTATGGCGTCAAGCCCGGCAACCGCATTCTCATCCGGTCGGCCAACAATCCCGCCATGGTCGCCTGCTGGCTTGCCGCCACCAAGGCCGGCGCGGTCGTCGTCAACACGATGCCGATGCTGCGCGCCGGGGAACTGGCCAAGATCGTCGACAAGGCTGAAATCAGCCTGGCGCTCTGCGACACGCGTCTGATGGACGAGATGATCGCCTGCGCCAAGGACAGCCGCTATCTCAAGCAGGTCGTCGGCTTCGACGGCACCGCCAACCATGACGCCGAACTCGACCGCGTCGCCCTCGACAAACCCGTCATCTTCGAGGCGGTGCGTACGGGCCGCGACGACGTGGCGCTGCTCGGCTTCACCTCGGGAACGACCGGCGTGCCGAAGGCCACCATGCATTTCCACCGCGACCTGATGGCGATCGCCGACGGATATGCGAAGGAAGTCCTCGGCGTGACGCCGGACGATATCTTCGTCGGCTCGCCGCCGCTCGCCTTTACCTTCGGCCTCGGTGGCCTTGCGATCTTCCCGCTGCGCTTCGGCGCGGCAGCAACGCTTCTCGAACAGGCGACGCCCGCCTTGATGGTGGAAATCATCGAGACCTACAAGGCGACGATCTCCTTTACCGCGCCCACCGCCTATCGCGCGATGCTCAAGGCAATGGATGCGGGCGCCGACCTCTCCTCGCTGCGTGTCGCCATCTCGGCAGGCGAAACCTTGCCGGGCCCGGTCTTCGAGGAATGGACGGAAAAGGCCGGCAAGCCGATCCTCGACGGCATCGGCGCGACGGAAATGCTGCACATCTTCATCTCCAACCGTTTCGAGGACCGAAAGGCCGCGTCCACGGGCAAGCCCGTCGGCGGCTATGAGGCGCGTATCGTCGACGCGGAAATGCGCGAAGTGCCGCGCGGCACGGTCGGCCGCCTCGCCGTACGCGGCCCGACCGGCTGCCGCTACATGGCGGATGCCCGCCAGCGGGAATATGTGAGGGACGGCTGGAACCTCACGGGCGACGCCTTTCTCCAGGACGAGGACGGCTTCTTCCATTTCGCCGCCCGCTCGGACGACATGATCGTCAGCGCCGGCTACAACATTGCCGGTCCGGAGGTCGAGGCCGCCCTGATCGCCCATCCCGATGTCGCCGAGTGCGCCGTTATCGGCGCGCCGGACGGCGACCGCGGCCAAATTGTCGAGGCGCATGTCGTGTTGGTCAACGGCATCGCACCGGACGCGGCGACGATCAAACGGTTGCAGGATCACGTGAAGGCAATGATCGCCCCCTATAAATATCCGCGATCGGTGAAGTTCCTGGAAGCCCTGCCGAAGACGGCGACGGGCAAGATCCAGCGCTTCCGCCTGCGCACGGAGCATTGAGATGGGCAAGCCCTACGATCCTTCGAAGGAAGGCGCCCAGATGTCCTTCGAGGGACGCATGTCCTACAGCGACTACCTCATGCTGGAGAAGGTGCTGACCGCACAGGAACCGCTTTCCGACGCCCATGACGAGATGCTGTTCATCATCCAGCACCAGACGTCGGAACTCTGGATGAAGCTTGCGCTGCACGAGATGGGTTCGGCGGTCCGCTCGATCCGGGAAGACCGGCTGGAGCCAGCCTTCAAGATGCTGGCACGGGTGGCGCGCATCTTCGAACAGCTCAACAGCGCCTGGGACGTGCTGCGCACCATGACGCCCAGCGAATACACGACGTTCCGCGAATCGCTTGGCCAGTCCTCCGGATTCCAGTCCTGGCAGTACCGGGCGATCGAGTTCATGGCCGGCAACCGCAACATCGCCATGCTGCGCCCGCACGCCCACCGCCCCGACATCATGGAAAAGCTTGAGGCGATCCTCTCAGCGCCGTCACTTTATGACGAGGCAATCCGGCTGCTTGCGCGCAATGGATTCGACGTGGGTGATGAGGCAAGCCGCAGCGACTGGCGCGAGACGCGCAGCGAGAGCGACAAGGTCTTTGCCGCCTGGCAGACGATCTACCGCGACCCGGAGCGCCACTGGATGCTCTACGAACTTGCCGAAAAACTCGTCGACTTCGAGGACTACTTCCGCCGCTGGCGGTTCAACCATGTCACCACGGTCGAGCGCATCATCGGCTTCAAACGCGGAACGGGCGGCACCTCTGGTGCATCATACCTGAAGAAGATGCTCGAAGTGGAACTCTTCCCCGAGCTGTGGCATGTACGTACAGACCTTTGATACAACACAATAAAAATCGAACTATATGAGGAGAACAGCATGAACCGCATTCTGGCAGCCAGCATTTTCGGCCTTTCGCTCGCCACGTCCAGCCTCGCCTATGCCGAGCCGGTGAAGATCGGCGTCATCACAACGCTTTCGGGCGGCGGCGCGGGCCTCGGCATCGACATGCGCGACGCCTTCACACTCGCGATCAAGCAATCCGGCAACAAGGACGTGGAACTGGTGATCGAGGACGATGCCCAGAAGCCCGAGCTTGCCGTGCAGATCGCCGAAAAGATGATCCAGGGCGACAAGGTCGACCTGATGACCGGCATCATCTGGTCGAACCTTGCCATGGCGGTCGTGCCGAATGCGGTGGCGCAGGACATCATCTATCTTTCGCCGAATGCAGGCCCCTCTGCGCTGGCCGGCGCGAACTGCAACGCGAACTATTTCAACGTCGCCTACCAGAACGACAACTTCCATGAAGGCATGGGCGAATATGCCAACAAGGATTACAAGAACGCCTTCATCCTTGCGCCTAACTACCCGGCCGGTAAGGACGCGCTGACCGGCTTTAAGCGCTTCTACAAGGGCGAGCTGGCCGGCGAGGTCTATACCCAGGTGGGCCAGACAGACTACGCGGCCGAGATTGCGCAGATCCGCGCATCGGGCGCCGATTCCGTCTACTTCTTCCTTCCCGGCGGCATGGGCATTGCCTTCATGAAGCAATATGCCCAGTCGGGTGTCGGCATTCCGGTCATGGGTCCGGGCTTCTCCTTCAGCCAGGACGTTCTGCCGGCCATCGGCGATGCGGCGCTCGGCGTGAAGAATTCCGCAACCTGGGCGACGGATCTCGACAACGAGGCCAACAAAGAATTCGTTGCAGCGTTCAAGGCCGAATATAATCGCCTGCCGTCGATCTATGCCGCACAGAGCTGGGATACGGCGAACTTGATCCTCGCCGCACTCTCCAAGGCGAGCGTCAAGGACAAGGACGCCTTCCGCGCCGCATTGAAGGCCGCGGACTTCAAGTCCGTCCGCGGCGAGTTCACCTTCAACAAGAACAACCACCCGATCCAGAATGTCTATGTTCGCGAGGTGGTGAAGGACGGCGACGGCCTGACCAACAAGATCATCGCCACCGCCTTCGAGCACCACAAGGACGCCTACGCGGACCAGTGCGGCCTCTAAGGTTTCCGCATTCATGATCACCGGGCGCCCTGCTTGCCGCCGGCGCCCGGACGATAGCTCACGCGATCCCGCCACCAAGTCTGGACCGACGCCGTGTTTACCGCACTCCTCATCGAACAACTGCTCAACGGGCTTCAGCTCGGCGTGATGCTGTTTCTGATGGCCGCCGGCCTGACGCTGATCTTCGGAGTCATGGGCCTCATCAACCTCGCCCATGGCTCGCTCTACATGATCGGCGCCTTCGCCTGCGCCGCCGTCGCGGCGGCCACCGGCTCCTTCTGGATCGGGCTCGTCGCAAGCCTCGCGGCTGCAGCCGGCGTCGGTGCACTGATCGAGGTCGCCGTCATCCGCAGGCTCTACGACCGCGACCATCTCGACCAGGTGCTTGCCACCTTCGCGCTGATCCTGATGCTGTCCGAGGGCACGCGCTGGCTGTTCGGCTCGTTTCCGCTCTATCTCGACATTCCCAAACAGCTTCAGGGCGCGGTGCCCCTACCTGGCGGCGGCCAGTACCAGCTCTACCGGCTGGCCATCATCGCCGTCGGCATCGCGGTGGCCGTGGGCCTCTACCTTCTGATCTCCCGAACCCGGCTCGGCATGCGCATTCGCGCGGGCGAATCCGACCGCGAGATGATCGCGGCGCTCGGCGTCGACATCAGCACGCTCTACACCGTCGTCTTCGCGCTCGGCGCGGCGCTCGCCGGACTTGCCGGCGCGCTCGTCGGCGCGCTCCAGTCAGTGCAGGTCGGCATGGGCGAACCCGTGCTCATCCTCGCCTTCGTCGTCATCGTTATCGGCGGCATCGGCTCCATCAAGGGCGCGCTCGTCGGCGCCGTCATCGTCGGCGTGGTCGATACGATGGGACGTTTCCTGCTGCCCTCGCTGCTCGCGCTTGCCATGCCCGCCTCGCAGGCGACCACCATCGGCGCCGCGCTCGCCTCCATGCTTATCTATGTCGTCATGGCCGTCATTCTCGCCGTCAGGCCGAGCGGCCTGTTCGCGGCGAAGTCGTGAGGCATCCATGAACCGCGAAACCGCCGTCAATCTCGTTCTCGCCGCTCTTCTCCTCGCTCTGCCGCTTGCGGCATCGGGTATGGGGGAACCCTTCTACGTGACGCTCGCCACCCGCGTCGTCGTGCTCGCCCTTGCCGCTGTCGGCCTCAACCTGGCACTCGGGCTCGGTGGGTTGCTCTCCTTCGGACACGCCGCCTTCTTCGGGCTGGGCGGCTATGCCGCGGGCATTCTGGCGACCCACGCCTTCAATGCCGAACCGCTGTTCGCCGGCATACCGGGCACGACCTCCATGCCACTCATATGGCTGGTCGCCATCGCGGTCGCAGGTCTCGTCGCCATCCCCATCGGCATGATCAGCCTGCGCACCACCGGCGTCTACTTCATCATGATCACCCTCGCCTTCGCGCAGATGATCTACTATTTCGCCATCTCCTGGCCGGCCTATGGCGGCGAGGACGGGCTTTCCATCTATGTGCGAAACGCCTTTCCCGGTGTGAACACCGCACAGCCGCTGCCTTATTTTTTGATCTGCTTTGCCGTGCTCATGGCGGTGCTGCTGCTGTTCCGGCTCGTCGAGGGTTCGCGCTTCGGCAGTGCCCTTCAGGCCGCCCGCCAGAACGGCACGCGTCTTGCGGCCGTCGGCATTCCGCCCTTCAGCATCCGCCTCGTCGCCTTCGTGCTCTCGGCCATGGTTACCGGGCTTGCCGGTGCGCTCTATGCGGACCTCAACCGCTTCGTCGGCCCGTCCATGCTCTCCTGGCACATGTCGGGCGAACTCATGGTGCTCATCATCCTCGGCGGCAAGGGTCGGCTGTTCGGCCCGGTCGCCGGGGCGATGATCTTCGTCTGCCTCGAATATGTGCTCGGCGGCATCACCGAGCACTGGCAGTTCTTCCTCGGCCTCATCCTGCTCGCCATCTTGCTCTTTGCGCGCGGCGGGTTCCTGGGGCTCATCTCGGGAAAGCCGCGTCATGTCTGAGCCCATCCTCGAAATCCGCGACCTTCGCAAATCCTTCGATGCGCTAAAGGCCACCGACGGCGTCAGCCTCGATCTCCGCCCCGGCCAGATCCATGCCCTCATCGGCCCGAATGGCGCCGGCAAGAGCACGCTCATCCACCAGATCGCCGGCACCCTGAAAGCCGACAGCGGCGCGATCCGCTTTCTCGGCCAGGATATCGGCGGGCTCGACACGGCGGCGCGGGCGAGGCTCGGCCTTGCCCGCAGCTTCCAGATCTCCTCGCTCGCGCAGGAATTTTCCGCGCTACGCAACGTCATGCTGGCGGTGCAGGCGAAGGCCGGCAACAGTTTCCGCTTCTTCCGGCAGGTGACAAGCGACAAGAGCCTGACGGAGCCGGCCATGGCCATGCTGGAGCGCGTCGGCCTCGCCGGCCGCGCCCATGTGCCGGCGGCCGAACTTTCACACGGCGAACGCCGGCAGTTGGAGATCGCCATCGCACTTGCGCTTTCCCCGAAGGCGTTTCTCTTCGACGAGCCGATGGCGGGCATGGGGCCGGAAAGCTCCAAGAAGCTCACCACGTTCCTCGACGGCCTGCGCCACGAAGCGCCGATGCTTCTGGTGGAGCATGACATGGACGCGGTTTTCGCGCTTGCCGACCGCATATCGGTGCTCGTCTATGGCCGGATCATCGCAAGCGGCACCGTCGATGAAATCCGCAGCGACTCCGAAGTACGCCGCGCCTATCTGGGAGAAGCCGCGTGAAACTCCTCGACCTGAACGGCCTCGAATCCTTCTATGGCGCCTCGCAAGCTCTTTTCGGCGTCAATCTCGACGTGAAGCAGGGCGAGGTCGTCGCCCTCATGGGCCGAAACGGCATGGGCAAGACGACGACGATCAATTCGATCATCGGCCTCGTGCGCCCGCGCACCGGCGCGATCACCTTCGGCGGCAAGGCAATCTTCGGCATGCGGCCGCACCGGATCGCACGGCTCGGCCTGGGCCTCGTGCCGGAAGGGCGGCGCTGTTTTCCCAACCTGACGGTGATGGAGAACCTTGTCGCGACGGCGCGCGGCAGTGAATGGACTTTCGACAAGGTCGTCGATCTCTTTCCCCGCCTCGGCGAGCGGCGCGATCAATATGCCAACACCCTTTCGGGCGGCGAACAGCAGATGCTCGCCATCGGCCGCGCCCTGATGACCAATCCCCGCCTTCTCATTCTCGACGAGGCGACCGAGGGGCTTGCCCCGGTCATCCGGCAGGATATCTGGTCGGCGATCCGCAAGTTGAAGGCAGCCGGCCAGTCGATCCTCGTCGTCGACAAGACGCTTTCCGAGCTCCTGCCCGTCGCCGACCGCTGCTTCGTGCTGGAAAAGGGCACGACCGTCTTCCAAGGTCCGCCCGCCGCCCTGACGCCGGAACTCCAGGACCGCTATCTCGGCGTTTAATCCTCAGGGCGCGGGAATGCCGCCCGACAGGACGGTGGAATAGGCTTCGGCGTCGATATTGCCGCCCGAGATCACGCAGACGATGTTTCCGGTAAGATCGGGTCGGGCGAGCGCGGCCGCCAGTGCTGCAGCGCCCGCCCCTTCCGCAACGACCTTCGCCTTGCGGAAGAGAAGCCGCATGGCATCCGTCACCTCGCCGGGCGAGACTGCGACGGCGCCGTCGATGAGGTCTCTTGCAATAGGCCAGAGCTGTGGCACGAGAGACGGACCGCCGATGCTTTTTATGAAGGACGGCCGGGGCTCGATCGTCACGATCCGTCCCGCCGCAAGTGCGGCGGTCACGGGTGCCGCGCTTTCATCCTCGACGGCAAGAACGCGGACCGTCTTCGATACCGCCTTGACGGCGCTGGCGACGCCCGTCGTCATGCTGCCGCCGCCATAGGGGGTCAGGACCACATCGACGTCCGGCAGATCCTCGACGATTTCCATCCCGATGGAACCGTTGCCGGCGAGCACGGCCTGATCGGTCACCGGATTGATCAGCAGTTCGGGCGCGTCCGGCCGGTCGGCTTCGGTGATGTAGTCCCACCAGGTTTGCGCACTGACGAAGCGCACCTCACCGCCGAGCATGCGCACGCCGTCGATCTTCGTCTGCGGTGCGCCGCGATACATGTAGGCGACCATCGCAATGCCGGCATGGCGAGCCGCCCAGGCGATGCCATAGGCCATGTTGCCCGAACTGGTGACCGCGACACCTTTGGCAAGAACGGAAGGATCGCGCGACAGCACGACGTTGAGCGCCGGCCGCAGCTTGAAGGCACCGATCGGCGACAGTGTTTCCAGTTTCAGGAAAATACGCCGGTCCGGCAATCCGAGGTCAAGCCTGACGAGTGGCGTACGAGGCACATGCGGCACAAGACGCATGCGGGCTGCGGCAATGTCCTCAAGGGACGGCTGGTGCGGTGCGGTCACGACGAATTCCATCGATGGAGCCATGGACAGACTGCGGGCGGCGCGCCGCCCGCCACTCAGCGATCACGTTACCGCGGAGCGGACGGCAAAGCGCGCATCCTGCCAGGCGCCGGTGCGCAGGATCTCGTCAAGGATTTCGACCGCCCGCCAGACGTCCACATAGCTGACATAGAGCGGCGTGAAGCCGAAGCGCATGGTCGAGGGCGCGCGGAAGTCGCCGATGACACCGCGAGCGATCAGCGCCTGCATGATCTCATAGGCATGCGGATGGCTGAAGGAGACCTGACTGCCGCGCTTTGCCCGATCGCGCGGGCTTTCGAGTTCGAGGCCGTGGGCCGCGCATCTGTCTTCGACCAGCGCGATGAAGAGGTCGGTGAGACCGAGGCTCTTCTGCCGGAGCGCGGCCATATCCACCTCGTCCCAGATATCCAGCGCGCCCTTCAGCGCCCGCATCGACAGGATCGGCTGCGTGCCGCACAGGAAACGACGGATGCCCTGACCGGCCGCATAGTGCTTTTCGAAAGCGAAGGGCCTGGCATGGCCCCACCAGCCGCTGAGCGGCTGGCGGATATCGCCATGGTGGCGCGTGGCGGCATAGACGAAGGCCGGCGCGCCCGGTCCGCCATTGAGATATTTGTAGGTGCAGCCGACCGCGAAATCGGCATTCGCCCCGTCGAGATCGACCGGCAGCGCGCCCGCCGTATGGCAGAGATCCCAGATGACGAGTGCGCCGTGTTCATGCGCCTTCTTCGTCAGCGTCGCCATGTCGCGAAGTTCGCCCGACTTGTAGTTGACGTGATTGACGAGGACCACGGCGACATCGCCGTCGATCAGCTCTTCGATGGTCGGCGCATCGATGCCTTCGAGCCGGAGCGATGCGCCCGGCCGGGTCGAGACGACACCCTCGGCCATGTAGATATCCGTCGGGAAACTACCGCCCTCGGTGACGATGACCGAACGGTCCGGCCGCAGCGCCATCGCCGCATGAAGCGCCTTGTAGATGTTGATCGAGGTCGTGTCGCAGACTACAGTCTGGCCCGCGGCAGCGCCGATCAGGCGCCCCACGCGGTCGCCAAGCTCAAGCGGCATGTCGAACCAGCCGGCCGTGTTCCAGCTCCGGATGAGGTCCTGCCCCCATTCCTCGCTCGCCGCGGTCTGCAACTCCCTGAAGGCAGCAGATGAAGCGACACCGAGGGAGTTGCCGTCAAGATAGACGAGGCCGTCCGGCAGCACGAAGCGCTCGCGCATGGGACCCAGCGCATCGGCCGCATCCATGGCTTCGATCGCAGCTAAATCGCAAATTGCAGTCATGATATCGTCCTTGGATTATTCACGTACGGTTTCGCGGGCGGGAGCCGGCCCACGGCTTCGCTTGAGGCTCGGCAGAGCCAGCATGGCGAGCACGAAGAGGCCGGTCGCCAGCTTCAGGTCCGGCGGTGGCATGCCGGCGGCAAGGCAGAAGGAAACGAGCTGGTAATAGACGATCGCACCGACGAAGGGGGCGGCAAGCTGGCGCAACACGCTTTGTTTTCCGACGATCGCCTCGCCGATCATCAGCGCGGCGAGACCGTTGATCAGGATGCCGAGGCCCATATTCACATCAGCAAAGCCCTGTGACTGCACCATCAGCGCGCCGCTGAGCGCGGAGAAAGCACCGGCCAGCCCGACACCGCCGATCGTCGCCAGCCACACATTGATGCCCTGTGCCTCGGCCATGTCGGGATTGGCACCGACGGCGCGCACGGCCGTACCCTTTTCCGTCCGGAAGAAGTGGTTGAGCAGGAGGAAGACGAAGAGACCGATGGCGCCGGCCATGACGATCTTGCTTGCCGGAAAGCCGGGTTGCAGCATGGGGACCCAGTCGAAGACGGTCGTCGAGCCGAAGACCGAAAGGTTGGAGCGGCCCATGATGCGCAGGTTGATCGAATAAAGCATCGTCATCATCAGGATGCCCGCAAGCAGCGTGTGGATGCGGAACCGCAGATGGATGAAGGCCGTGCAGCAGCCGGCCACGAAGCCGGCGGCAAGGGCGATGAGGATAGCCGGAAGCGGCGACATGCCCGACGCCATCAGCACGCCGCAGATGCAGCCGCCAAGCGGGAACGCGCCCTCGCTGGTGAGGTCCGGAAAGCTCAGCATGCGGAACGGGATCATGATGCCGAGCACGACAAAGGCGAGGATAAGGCTCTGCGCCAGCGTGACGGGGATGAGCGAAACGAAGCTCGCAACGGTGTTTTGCAGAAGATCCATGGTGGTCAGCTCGCTAGAAACATACGGTCGGTCTTGACGGCGAAATGGCCGATCAGGTCGGGGACCGTGATCGCAGCCTTTTCCGCGCCGGCGATTTCGAGGCGCACGCGGCCGGCATCGAGCATGATGACCTTGGTGCCGAAATCGACGGCGTGCTGCATGTTGTGCGTCACCATCAGCGTGGTCAGCTTGAGCGCTTCGACGGCGCGGATCGTCGCCTGCATGACGATATCCGCCGTGCGCGGGTCGAGCGCCGCTGTATGTTCGTCGAGCAACAGGAGTTCTGGAGAACCGCCGACCGCCATGATCAGCGAGAGCGACTGGCGCTGGCCGCCGGAGAGAAGCTCGACCCTCGTATCAAGGCGGTTCTCCAGCCCGAGCCCGAGCAGTGAAAGCCGCTCCTTGTAGGCAGCGATGCGTGCTGGATTGAGGCCGCGACGTAGCGTCCGCCTGTTGGCGCGAAGTTCGGCGAGCAGCATGTTTTCCGCCACCGTCATCGAGGCGGCCGTGCCCTTCATCGGGTCCTGGAAGACACGCGCGAGACGCATGGCGCGCTTGTGCACGGGCATCGCCGTAACGTCGTCGCCGTTGATAAGGATTTTGCCGGAATCGAGCACCAGCGATCCGGAAATGGCATTGAGCATGCTGCTCTTGCCGGCGCCGTTCGAGCCGATGACAACGCCGAAGTCGCCTGTTTCAAGCCGCAGATCGAGATCGTTGAGCGCGATCTTCTCATCCGCCTGGCCCTTGTAGAACATCTTGCGGGCCGATCGGATTTCGAGCATGGGCTTCCCCTCCCTTTTCTTTTCGGGTGGCGGCACGTCCGCGCCGCCACCTGTTGAAACCCGCGTCGATCAGTCGATCAGGCAGCCGCAATCGGCAAGCCCGGCCGGCAGTTCCACGCCGAAGGCGGCCAGCGTCTTCTTCGAGATCAGCGGCTGGTGATCCTCATAGGCCGGACGCCACGGCGCAATGGACTTGGGGTCCTTGCCCTTGAGGATCTCTGCCGCGATCTTGCCGGCGGCAAGGCCGACCTGCTCGTAATTCACGGCAAAGCTCGCCGGAACCACGCCATTGCGCACGGCGCCATCGTCGGAATTGACGATCGGGATCTGCGCCTGGCGCGCGGCGGCCGAAACGGCGGCGATGGCCGGCTGGAGCAGGTTGGATGCCGGCGTGTAGATCACGTCGGCCTTGCCCGCGAAGGAGGCGATACGCTGCTGGATGTCGTTGACATTGTCGACGCCGACATCGACAACTTCGAAACCGGCCGCAGGCGCCGCTTCCTTGATCTTTTCCAGAAGCGCCGCGTCGTTGGCCTCACCCGGATTATAGGGCACGCCGAAGCGCTTGGCGTTCGGCAGGAGCTTGTGGGTGAATTCCATAACAGCGGCGACATCCTGAAGGTCGGTCGCGCCGGTCATGCCCTCGTCGCCAGTCTCCCAGGAAGGCACCAGCTTGGCGGCGACCGGATCGGTGACGGCAGAGAAGACAACCGGGATACCGGATCCGGCAAGCGCCTTCTTGGCGATCTGCGAAACGGGCGTCGTGATGGTGTAGATCAGCTTCGGCTGTTCGGCCTGAAGCTTGGCGATCATCTGCGGCACTAGCGATGCGTCGAAATTCGTATGGCTCTCGGAATAGACGACATCCGTGCCTTCGACGATGCCGTTCTCCGCCAATGCCTTCTTGAAGCCGGCAATCGCCGCGCTGAGCTGCGGGTGTTCGCCGAAATTGGCGATACCAATGCGGATCGGGTCCGCGGCCGCCGTGGCGGCACTCCATGCCAGCGCACCGGCGACGACCAATCCCGAAAACCACGCTTTCTTGAGCCTGCTCATAAATCCCTCCCAGATCTGACAAGCGGCCGCCGTCCCTCGGCGGCTTGGTGCGGATCATGGCGATGGATACAGACCTTGTCAAATAATTATATATAATTTTACATAGAGCCATTAACTATATATATTTGTGTCGATGAAGCGCAGCGGGTAAGGAAAACCGATGCAGGACAGTGCGCAGTCGACGAAAACCGAATCCGCCTACCGGCTGCTGCGGCGCGATATCCTCGCGACGCGGCTGCGCCCCGGCGCACCGATGAAGCTGAGCGCATTGCGTGACCGCTATGAACTCGGCTGGACGCCGCTGCGCGAAGCGCTTTCACGCCTGGAAGCCGAAGGGCTGGTAACGGCGATCAGCAATCGCGGCTTCGCAGTCGCCCCGGTCTCGCGCGAGGCGCTGGAAGATCTCACCCGGGCGCGCATGGTCATCGAAATCCCGCTTCTCGTGGAATCGATCGAGAATGGCGGCAGTGATTGGGAATCCGCCGTCGTCACCGCCCATTACCGCCTGTCCAGATGCAGGATCGCCGCCGAGACTGCCTCGGAAAGCGAGATCGACGAATGGGACGAGCGGCACGCGGCGTTCCATGCGGCGCTGATCGGCGCGGCGCGATCGAGCTGGCTTTCCCGCTTTCAGGCGACGATTTCCGACCAGTTGCGCCGCCACCACCGCTTTCTCAGCCTCGCACCGGCGCTGCGCGCGGCAGAGGGCAGGCATGAAGGATATCAGGAGGCTGTCGCCGCACTGCACGACGCCATGGCGATAGAGCACCACACCGCCCTGATGGACGCCGCGCTCGACCGGGACATCGAACGCGCCCGTAGGCTGATGACCGAACATATCGGCATCACCGTCCATGTCTACGTCCAGTCGGAGGATGGCGCACACGCGCGCCATCGTGACTCGGAAACGGCGCCTGTGGCGGAATGAGGAGGCCGGCCTGTCCAAGAGCCGGAAACATCTCTAAAAGGCAGGAAGACAGGATTGCGCCCGCCTGTGGCGGCGCCGGATGAAAGCGGACGTTTGGAATGACGGGTGACGACAAGTTCGACATCGCGCCGGACTGGGTAGATGGCGAAACCAAGGCCCTTGAGGCGCCACAGGACCATCGGGCTGAACTGCGCCTCTGGCTGCGGCTTCTGACCTGCTCGACGCTAGTCGAGAGCGAGGTGCGCCGGCGGCTGCGGGAGGAGTTCGATTCAACCCTCCCCCGCTTCGACCTGATGGCGCAGCTTGAACGCGCGCCGGATGGCATGGTGCTGGGCGAAGTCTCAAAACGCATGATGGTCTCGCCGGGCAACATCACCGTTCTCGTGGAGCGGCTGACCGAAAGCGGCCATCTCAGCCGTACGACGCTTCCGACAGACCGGCGGGTGCAGATCATTGCACTCACCCCCTTCGGCCGCGCCGAATTCGAGAAGATGGCGGCGCGCCATGCCGACTGGATTTCCGATCTCTTCGCCGGCCTGCAGCCGAAGGACGGCGGCGTGCTGATGGACGAACTTGCCAAGCTGAAGCGCTCCATCATCGCCTCGCTCGCCCGCGGCGGGACCTGACCCGCCCTCGGCACCGAAACCCAGTAGAAAGACGCGCCCGATATCGGGCTAATGGCGCTTGCCGTGCGCAAAACAATTTTAAGCTTGAAATTTCTCTAGAACGAGTCCACCTTGCACTTGCAGTCTGGGATGCCGGCTCGCGGCACCCCGACCGCGACACGCGCGGCCGGACCTCGGGAGGAGAACGACATGCGGATCGTCTGTATCGGTGGTGGGCCGGCCGGCCTCTATTTCGCCCTGCTGATGAAGCGTCAGCACCCGGAACACCGCATCACGGTCGTCGAACGCAATCGTGCCTTCGACACCTTCGGCTGGGGTGTCGTCTTCTCCGATGCCACCATGCAGTCCATGCGCCAGTGGGATCCGGAAACGGCGGAGGCGATCGAGGTCTCCTTCAACCACTGGGACGATATCGAGCTGGTCTTCAAGGGCCGCAAGATCCGCACCACCGGCCACGGCTTCGTCGGCATCGGCCGCAAGAAGATGCTCAACATCCTCCAGGAGCGTTGCCTGGAACTCGGCGTCGAACTGCTTTTCGAGCGGGACGTGGAGAGCGATGCGGACTTCGCCGACGCGGACCTCATCATCGCCTCGGACGGCGTCAACTCGAAAATCCGCAACAAATACACCGAGGTCTTCCGCCCTGACATGGTGGTGCGGCCGAACCGCTATGTCTGGCTCGGCACCGACAAGCTCTTCGACGCCTTCACCTTCGATTTCCAGCGCACCGAACATGGCTGGTTCCAGGCGCATATCTACCGTTTCGACGAGAATACCTCGACCTTCATCGTCGAAACGACGGACGAGGTCCACAAGGCCCACGGTCTCGACCAAATGGATCAGGACCAGTCCATCGCCTTCTGCGAGAAAGTCTTCGCCGGAACGCTGGACGGCCACAAGTTGATGACCAATGCGCGCCACCTGCGCGGCTCGGCATGGCTGAATTTCGGCCGCCTTATCTGCGAAAAGTGGAGCCACTTCAACGGCAACAGCCATGTCGTTTTGATGGGTGACAGCGCCCACACCGCCCATTTCGCCATTGGGTCAGGTACCAAGCTCGCCATCGACGATGCCATCGAACTGACCCGGCAATTCGACATTGCCGGCCATGACAAGGCCAACATCCCCGCCGTGCTCTCGGCCTATGAGGAAGTCCGCCGCGTCGACGTCGCCCGCATCCAGAATGCCGCGCGCAATGCGATGGAATGGTTCGAGGTCGTCGGCACGCGTTATGCCGACACGCTGGAGCCTGAGCAGTTCATGTATTCCATGCTGACGCGCTCGCAGCGGATCAGCCACGAGAACCTGCGCCTGCGCGACAGGGACTGGCTCGAGGGCTTCGAGCGCTGGTTCGCCGAACGGGCGGGCGTCGAGCCGACCGTGGGCGGCGCTGTCCCGCCGCCAATGTTCACGCCGTTCCGGATCCGTGGTCTGACGCTGACGAACCGTATCGTGGTCTCGCCGATGGCTATGTATTCGGCGACCGACGGCCTGCCGAACGACTTTCATCTCGTGCATCTCGGTGCACGCGCCATGGGCGGCGCGGCGCTCGTCTTTCCGGAAATGACCTGCGTTTCGGCCGATGGCCGTATCACACCCGGATGCCTTGGCCTTTGGAACGACGAGCAGGCGGCGGCCTTCAAGCGCATCGTCGATTTCGTCCATCATGAAACGCCCGCCAAGATCGGCATCCAGCTCGGCCATGCCGGCCGCAAGGGCGCGACGAAGCTTGCCTGGGAGGGCATTGACCAGCCGCTTGCCGAAGGCGCATGGCCGCTGATATCCGCCTCTGCCCTGCCCTATCTCGCCCATTCCGATACGCCGCGCGAAATGACCCGGGCCGACATGGGCCGCGTGATCGAGGACTTCGTCAGGGCGAGCGAACGGGCACGCGATCTCGGCTTCGACATTCTTGAACTGCATGCCGCGCACGGCTACCTGCTGTCGAGCTTCCTTTCACCGCTCACCAACCGGCGGACGGACGAATATGGCGGCGACCATGCGGCACGCGCCCGCTTCCCGCTCGAAGTGTTCCACGCCATCCGCAAGGTCTGGCCCGACGACAAGCCGATCTCCGTGCGCCTGTCGACGCATGACTGGCACGAGGGCGGCAACACGCCGGAGGATGCGGCCATCTTCGCCCGCCTGTTCAAGGAGGCCGGCGCCGATCTGATCGACTGCTCGTCCGGCCAGGTGGTGAAGGAGGAAAAGCCGGTCTATGGCCGCCTGTTCCAGACGCCCTTCTCCGACAAGATCCGCAACGAGATCCAGATGCCGACCATCGCCGTCGGGGCGATTTCGGAGGCCGACCACGCCAATTCCATCATCGCCGCCGGCCGCGCCGATCTCTGCGCCGTCGCCCGTCCGCATCTGGCAGACCCGTCCTTCGTCATGCATGAGGCGGCGAAGATCGGCTATGACGGCCAGTCCTGGCCGAAACAATATCATTCCGCCCGCGCGCAATATGTCAACAACCTCGCCCGCGCGGCGACGGCGGCAAAGTCATGAGCGCGCGCCACGCACTCGTCACCGGCGCCGGAAGCGGCATCGGCAGGGCGATCGCCATTGCACTCGCCGCCGAAGGCCATGTCGTCAGCCTGGCCGGCCGTCGCGCCGCACCGCTATCGGCCGTGCGGGACGAAATCCAGGCCGCAGGCGGGCAAGCCTTCGTCCATGACGGTTTCGACGTCACGGATGCCGAAGCGGTCGAGCGCGGCATGGCGGCGGCGATCGCCGCGGCCGGCGAGATCGCCGTGCTTGTCAATTGCGCCGGCGAAGCGCCCTCGGCCCCCTTCGAGAAGACCGACTTCCCGCTCTGGCAACGGGTGCTCTCGATCAATCTCACCGGCGTC
This sequence comes from Ferirhizobium litorale, assembly GCA_030028905.1. Lineage (GTDB taxonomy): Bacteria > Pseudomonadota > Alphaproteobacteria > Rhizobiales > Rhizobiaceae > Ferirhizobium > Ferirhizobium litorale. Next base: position 51,037 of record JALDYZ010000019.1, read on the forward strand.
TATCTCGTGACGCAGGCGGCGCTCGCCTCCGTGCGGCGGGCCGGCAACGGCCGCATCGTCAATGTCGCCAGCACGGCTGGCCTGACCGGCTATGCCTATGTTTCCGCCTATTGCGCCTCCAAGCATGGCGTCATCGGCCTGACACGGGCGCTCGCGCTGGAGCTGGCGCGCACCGACGTCACCGTCAACGCCGTCTGCCCCGGCTTCACCGATACTCCGCTCATCGACGGCGCACTCGAAACGATCAGCCAGAAGACCGGCCGTTCGCGCGAGGATGCGAGAGAAAGCCTTGCGCGCTCCAATCCGCAGGGCCGGCTGGTGACGCCGCAGGAGGTGGCCCACACCGTTTGCTGGCTCGCCTCGCGGAAGGCGACCGCGATCACCGGCCTGGCCATAGCGGTTGCCGGCGGCGAAATTCTCTGAGGAGAGACGACATGACCAATCCCATGCAGGCCAAGAAGGTTGCCTTCAAGGGCCACAAGGCCAGGCACTTCCTGTTCGAGACGGATGCAGACGGCCGCGTTGCGACGATCACGCTCAACCGACCGGAGAAGAAGAACCCGCTGACGTTCGAAAGCTACGAGGAGCTGGGCGATCTCTTCCGTGCGCTTATTCGCGCCAGCGATGTGCGCGCCGTGGTGCTGACCGGTGCGGACGGCAATTTTTCCTCCGGCGGCGACGTGTTCGACATCATCGAGCCCCTGACGCAGATGGCCATGCCGGATCTCCTGGCCTTCACCCGCATGACGGGCGAACTGGTGCGTCAGATGCGGGCCTGCCCGCAGCCGATCATCGCCGCCGTCGATGGCATCTGCGCCGGCGCCGGCGCCATCCTGGCAATGGCCTCCGATTTCCGCGTGGCGACGCCGGAGGCCAAGACCGCGTTTCTCTTCACCCGCGTCGGTCTTGCCGGAGCGGATATGGGTGCCTGCGGCATCCTTCCCCGCATCATCGGCCAGGGCCGCGCCGCCGAGCTTCTCTTCACCGGCCGCGTCATGGCGGCGGCGGAAGGACACGCCTGGGGCTTCTACAATGCCCTGCACGAGCGCCCGTCCCTGCTTGCCGAAGCGCAGAAATTCGCCCGTTCCATTGCCGACGGCCCCTGGTTTGCCCATGCCATGACGAAGAAGATGCTCGATCAGGAATGGGCGATGGGCATCGACCAGATGATCGAAGCGGAGGCGCAGGCCCAGGCGATCTGCATGGCGACCGGCGACTTCCGCCGTGCCTTCGAAGCCTTCGCCGCCAAGGCGAAACCCGCTTTCGAGGGGAACTGACCATGGATCCCCGCACCAAGGCGCCGACACGCGATCACCTCGACTGGCCGTTTTTCGACGACAGCCACCGCGCGCTTGCCAGGGATCTCGATAGTTTCGTCGCCGGAGGCGGCCTTGATGGCGTCGATCACGGCGATGTCGATGCGGCCTGCCGGCAGCTTGTCGGGGCACTGGGCGCGGCCGGTATCCTGCGCCATTGCGTGCCGAAAGAATTCGGCGGCGCGAGCGAGACCATCGACAGCCGCGCGCTCTGCCTGGTGCGCGAAACACTGGCCTATGCCGATGGCCTTGCCGACTTCGCCTTCGCCATGCAGGGGCTCGGCACCGGCGCAATCAGCCTGTCGGGCTCCCAGGCGCTGAAGGAAATGATCCTGCCCAAGGTCGCGGCGGGCGAATGGATATCCGCCTTCGCCCTTTCCGAGCCCGATGCGGGGTCGGACGTCGCGGCCATGGCCTGCGCCGCCCGGCGCGATGACGACGGTTTCGTGCTTGACGGCGAGAAGACCTGGATTTCCAACGGCGGCATCGCCGATGTCTATACGGTGTTTGCCCGCACCGGCGAGGCGCCCGGCACACGCGGCATCTCGGCCTTCGTCGTCTTTGCCGACACGCCCGGCTTCACAATCGCCGAGCGCATCGAGACGATCGCGCCGCATCCGCTGGCGAGAATCCGGTTCGACAATTGCCGCGTCCCGGCAACACAGCTCCTCGGCAGTCCCGCCGAGGGCTTCAAGATCGCCATGCGCACGCTCGACATCTTCCGCCCCTCCGTCGCCGCCGCAGCGACCGGGTTTGCCCGCCGCGCGCTCGACGAAGCGGTATCGCATGCCAGAAACCGCGCAATGTTTGGCGCGACGCTCGCCGATCTGCCGACGGCCCAGAGCACGCTCGGGGAAATGGCAACCGCCATCGACGCCGCGGCGCTCCTGACCAGCCGCACCGCCTGGAAGCGCGACGTGCAGAAACAGCCGACGACCCGCGAAGCCGCCATGGCGAAGATGACCGCGACGGAGAACGCGCAATGGGTCATCGACCAGGCGCTTCAGCTCTTCGGCGGGCGCGGTGTGCGTTCCGGCGAAATCACGGAGCGGCTTTATCGCGAGATCCGGGCCCTGCGCATCTATGAGGGGGCGACGGAAGTTCAAAAGCTGATCATCGGCCGCGAGCTGATGAAGGATGCAGCAAAACAGGGCTAAGGGAGGTGTCGACCATGCAGGGTTCCAAGGCGTCATTCGACTGGCAGGATCCGTTCGGCCTGGAAGCGCAGTTGACGGACGAAGAGCGCATGGTGCGCCATACGGCGCGCGGCTATGCTGAGGACCGGCTGCTGCCGCGCGTGCAGGAAGCGTTCCGTCATGAAAAGACCGATCCGGCGATCTTCGCCGAAATGGGCGAACTCGGCCTGCTCGGCCCCATGGTCAGCGAGGACTACGGCGGGGCGGGACTGAACTATGTCTCCTACGGCCTGATCGCCCGCGAGATCGAGCGCATCGACAGTGGCTACCGCTCCATGATGAGCGTGCAGTCCTCTCTGGTGATCGTGCCGATCTACACCTTCGGCAGCGAGGCGCAGAAACGCAAATACCTGCCGGACCTCATCGCCGGAACGAAGATCGGCTGCTTCGGCCTGACCGAACCCGACCACGGTTCCGACCCCGGCTCGATGCTCACCCGTGCGAGAAAGGTCGACGGCGGCTATCTGCTGACCGGTTCCAAGACCTGGATTTCCAACTCGCCGATCGCGGACGTCTTCGTCGTCTGGGCCAAGACTGCCGACGGCCTGATCCGCGGCTTCATTCTCGAAAATGGCTGGAAGGGACTGAGCGCGCCGGCGATCCACGGCAAGGTTGGCCTGCGCGCCTCGATCACCGGCCAGATCGTCATGGATGACGTTTTCGTGCCGGAGGAAAACCTGCTGCCGGACGTGACCGGCCTCAAGGGACCGTTCACCTGCCTCAACTCCGCCCGCTTCGGCATTGCCTGGGGGGCGCTGGGCGCGGCCGAATCCTGCTACGAGACGGCGCGCCAATATGTCATCGACCGCAAGCAGTTCGGCCGGCCGCTCGCCGCCAACCAGCTCATCCAGAAGAAGCTGGCAGACATGGCGACAGAAGTCAGCCTCGGCCTGCAAGCCTGCCTTCGCCTCGGCCGCATGAAGGACGAGGGCAACCCGCCGGTGGAGCTGACCTCGATCGTCAAGCGCAACTCCTGTGGCAAGGCGCTGGAGATCGCCCGCACCGCCCGCGACATGCTCGGTGGCAACGGCATTTCGGACGAGTTCCCGATTGCCCGTCATCTCGTCAATCTCGAAGTCGTCAACACCTATGAGGGCACGCATGACATCCATGCGCTGATCCTCGGCCGCGCCATCACCGGCATTGCCGCCTTCGCGAACTGAGGTGCAGCGCCCATGTTCACGACGACGAAACCGCTGCGCTTCGGGGATTGCGACCCATCCGGCATCGCCTATTTCCCTTCCTATCTCGACATCCTCGTCGGGGTGCTGGAGGACTTCTTCGCCTCGCTCGGCTTTCCCTGGCGGGCGATGAACGAGGAACGGCGGATGAGCGTGCCGACGGTGCGCCTCGACCTCACCTTCCGCAGCCCCGGCTTCCAGGGCGACGCGCTGGATTTCGCGCTGGCGGTGCGGGGCATCGGACGCTCTTCGCTCGACCTCGAGCATACCGTCTCCACGCGCGGCACCGTGCTCTGGACGGCCCGCCACCGCATCGTCGCCACCTCGCTCGACACCAACACCTCGCTGGCCTGGCCGGACGACGTCCGCGCCGCCCTGACCCAACACCTGGAGACATCCCATGCACACGATCCTGCAACCTGAAGGCTGGGCCAAGCCCATCGGCTACGCCAACGGCGTGGCGGCGAGCGGCCGCACCCTCTTCGTCGGCGGCCAGATCGGCTGGAACGAGAATTCCGAATTCGAGACCGACGATTTCGTCGAACAGGTGCGCCAGACCTTGAAGAACGTGGTCGCGGTTCTCACCGCCGGCGGCGCCGAGCCGCACCATATCACCACCATGACCTGGTACTTCACTGACAAGCAGGAATATCTCGGCAACCTGCGCGGCATCGGCCAGGCCTATCGCGAGATCATCGGCCGGCACTATCCCGCCATGGCGGCGATGCAGGTGGTCGCGCTGGTGGAGAATCGCGCCAAGATCGAGATCCAGGCCACCGCCGTCGTTCCGCAATAGGCTACCGCCAATGTCCGCACTGCGATTTTCCGAGAGTGTCTCGGCCCGGCTTGAAGATGGGGTCCTCCTTGTCACCATCGACAACCCGCCCGTCAATGCCCTGTCGGCGCATGTGCGGACAGGGCTGGCCGCGGCGCTGAACCATGCCGCCGGGACCGTGGAGATCGCAGGCGTCGTCCTCACCGGCGCGGGTCGCGCCTTCATCGGCGGGGCGGATATCCGCGAATTCGGCAAGCCCCCCGTCGAACCGTCGCTGCCCGATGTCGTCGGGCGGATCGAGGCCTTTGACAAACCCGTCATCTGCGCGGTGAACGGCGTTGCGCTCGGCGGTGGCTGCGAGGTCGCGCTTGCCTGCCATGGCCGCATCGCCGTCGAGACGGCAGCCTTCGGCCTGCCGGAAGTCAAGCTCGGCATCGTGCCGGGCGCGGGCGGTACCCAGCGCCTGCCGCGCCTTGTCGGCACGCTTGCCGCCATCGACCTGATCGGGACCGGCCGCACCGTGAAATCGCTCGACGCCATGGCGCTCGGCCTTGCCGATGCCGTTTCAGCCCACCCCGTCGCCACGGCCGCCAGCCTCGTACGGCAGGTGGCCGGACAACCTCTGCGCCGAACCGGATCGCTGGACGTCCCACCAGTGGACGACGACGCGCTCGACGCCGCCGCGGCAAAGGTTCTGGCGAAAAGCCGCGGCCAGTCCGCCCCGGCCGAGGCGATCCGCCTTGTCCGCGCAGCCGGTGGGGTCGATCTTGAAGCGGGACTGGCGGAAGAGCGTGCGACGTTCCTCCGCCTTCGCGATTCCACGGAATCCGCCGCCCTCCGCCATGTCTTTTTCGCCGAGCGCGCGGCCGGCAAGGTCGAGCAGCTCGAGGGTATAACGCCGCGACGGATCGAGACCGTGGGCATCGTCGGCACGGGCCTGATGGGCTCCGGCATCGCCGTCGCGGCGCTGACGAGCGGCCATCGGGTCATCGGTCTCGAACAAACGCCGGAGGCCGCTGCGGCCGGAATGGGTCGCATTGCCGGCCTTCTCGACAAGGCGGTCCAGTCGAAACGCCTGACCGCCGCCGCACTGGACGCCTGCCTTGCGCGGCTTGAAACGACCGCCGACGCATCGGCGCTCGCCGCCGCCGATCTTGTCATCGAGGCCGTCTTCGACGATCTGGCGGTGAAGACAGACCTCTTTCGCAGGCTCGACGGCATTGTCCGGCCCGACGCCATTCTCGCGACCAATACGAGCTATCTCGATCCCGACGCGATTGCCGACGCAACGACCGATCCCCGCCGCGTGCTGGGCCTGCACTTCTTCTCACCGGCCCATATCATGCGGCTGGTGGAAGTGGTCGACTGCGCGAAGACCGCGCCGGACGTGCTGGTAAGCGCGCTCGCCTTCGTCAAACGGCTGGGCAAGCTGCCCATCGTCAGCGGCGTGACCGAAGGCTTCATCGGCAACCGCATCTTCTCCGCCTACCGGCGCGAGGCGGAGTTCATGGTGGAGGACGGGGCGGAACCGCAGGCGGTCGACGCCGCCATGGAAGCCTATGGCTTCCCGATGGGCATCTTCGCCGTCAACGACATGGCGGGGCTGGAGATCGCCTGGGCGCGCCGCAAGCGGCAGGCGGCCACCCGCAGTCCCGACGAGCGCTATGTCGAGATCGCCGACCGGCTCTGCGAGGCCGGTCGGCTCGGCCGCAAGACCGGCCGCGGCTGGTACGCCTATCCCGACGGCGTGCGCACGATCGATCCCAACGTGACGGCGATCATCGACGCGGCGCGTGCGGCAAAGGGCATCGTGCCACGCAATTTCACGGCAGAGGAAATCACGGACCGGCTGCTCAAGGCCATGGTCGATGAAGGAGCGGCGCTGCTCGCCGAAGGCATTGCCGCCCGTCCCGGCGATATCGATCTGGTGATGATCAACGGATACGGCTTTCCCGCGCATAAGGGCGGGCCGATGTTTGCCGCAGGCCGGCACGAGGAGCGGACAGCATGAGCGAAGCCTATATCATCGGCGGTGTCCGCACACCCATCGGCCGCTACGGCGGCGCACTTGCCACCGTGCGGCCCGGCGACCTTGCCGCCCACGTCATCCGCGAGGCCATGGCTCGCCTGCCGTCCCTTCCCGGCGAAGCCGGTGGATGAAGTGGTGCTTGGGTGTGCCAACCAGGCGGGCTAGGACAACCGCAACGTCGCGCGCATGGCCGCGTTGCTGGCGGGACTGCCTGAAGGTGTGCCTGGCACGACGATCAATCGGCTTTGCGGCTCCGGTCTCGATGCGGTCGGCTATGCGGCCCGCGCCATCCGGCTTGGTGAGGCGAATGTGGTGATCGCCGGCGGCGTGGAGAGCATGTCCCGCGCGCCTTTCGTCAACGACGCCCTATCAGCGCAGCACAGATATTCACGACACGACGATCGGCTGGCGCTTCGTCAATTCGCTCATGGAGCAGCGTCACGGCATCGATTCCATGCCGGAGACGGCCGAGAATGTCGCAGCGGAATTCGCTATTTCGCGCACCGAACAAGATGCCTTCGCTCTTCGCAGCCAGGCGCCCGCCGCCACGGCGCAGAGGAACGGAGGCCTTGCCCGCGAGATCGCTCCCTATGCGATCAAGGGTCGAAACGGCCAGACGGCGCTGGTTGCAGACGACGAGCATCCGCACGAGGCCACCCTCGAAGGGGCCAGAACAACAGCAGTCCGAAATCGTGCGTTAAGGGCGAACGGAATGAGAACTTACGCGGGGTCCCTTAGCCTAGCCGGAAGGCGGAGCGACCGAAATCCGTTCGGCATCTGATGTTCGGCATCCCAGGTGTAGATGCCGGCAAGGTTGATATGTTCCCAACTCAGCGGCGAGATGGAGCAGATCGTCCCAATGGTCGAAAATCAGGGTGGCGTTGATTGGCGCCCCGATGTGGTTCGACAGCGCCGGATATGCATCGCTCTTCTCGTGTGGAAATTCCGGTCTTTGAGATTGCGCAGTCGCGATGCGAATCGCTTGCCGATCAAGGCGAACAGCCCGAAGATATGATCACTCGCACCGCCGGTGTCAGTAAAGTGTTCCTGGATGTCGAGGACCGTGTCCTGAACGAAGAGCCCATCGTGCACATAGGCCGCCTCGCTCTCGGTCGGACTGATGGGCAGAATGCTGAAGTAGCCGTACTGATCTGACAGATGGCTATAGAATTTTCGATCCGGGTTCGCTGCCGTAATGCGAACTGATGTCTCCGCGCTTTGCGGCTCGGTCGCTCGCTCGGAAGAATTGACCATCTGACGAAGATGTTGTGCCATTGCCCCAAAGGCGGGAGTGCGGATGGAGGGTATTTGCATCGGTAATAGAAGCAGACATCCGCCGCTGTTGTGACTGAGCTCTTCGACCTTTGGCAGAGGGCCCTGCCGCGGATCTCCGGCAAATCGAAGCTCGCCGAGGCGATCCGCTATGCCACCTCGCGTCGCTCCATCTTCGAAAGCTTCCTGACCGACGGCCGCATCGAGATCCACTCCAACATCGTCGAGCGCGCCATCCGGTCCCAAGCGATCACGCGAAAGAACTCGCTCTTTGCCGGCACCGACGGCGGTGGCAGGATCTGGGCGACAATCGCTACACTCCTGCAGACGGCGAAGATGAACAATGTCGATCCTCAAGTGTGGCTCACCCAGACCCTCGAGCGCATAGCCAACGGCTGACCCAGCAGCGAAATCGACGCACTCATGCCGTGGAACTACGCGCCCTGAACGGCCTCGGCTTGGCGCTTACGGAGGTTCTGGACCTGATGGAGCAGCAGTTCATCACCGCCGCGCAGAATGATCTGATGACCAGGATCGCATCCGGCGAGATCGAGACGAAGGAGATGACCTGCCACTAAAAATTCCCTCCAGAAGTTATTAGAGTCCGGCCCTTCAAAGGACGGACGAATGAAGAAGAGCAGATTTTCAGACGAGCAGATCATTGCGATGCTGCGCGAGCAGGAAGCCGGGGCGAAGACGACTGACCTGTGCCGCAGGCACGGGATTTCGGAAGCAACATTTTACAACTACAAAGCCAAATTCGGTGGCATGGATGTCTCCGAAGCCAAGCGACTGAAGGCCCTGGGGGACGAGAACGCCAAGCTGAAGAAGCTTCTCGCGGAACAGATGCTGGACGTCGCCGCACTTCGCGAGCTTCCTGGAAAAAATGGTAGGGCCTGCCGCCAAGCGTGCTGCCGTGGCGCGTCTGAAGGCCGTCATGGGCGTTTCGGAACGGCGGGCCTGCCAAGTCGTTTCAGCCGACCGGACGATGATCCGTTACCAATCGCAGCGACCGGCGGAGACCGATCTGCGGAGAAAGCTGCGTGATCTGGCCAACGAGCGCCGCCGCTTCGGCTATCGACGTCTGTTCATCCTGTTGCGGCGGGAGGGAGAGCCATCCGGTGTCAACCGCATCTATCGGCTCTACCGCGAAGAAGGTTTGTCTGTCCGGAAACGAAGGGCCAGGCGGCGAGCGGTCGGCACCCGTGCCCCGATCGTTGTCGAGGCAAAGTGTCCGTCTTCGAATGATTTGAGACTTCTCGGGCTTTGGAAGATTGGTGTTTCCGGCTCGGTTTGCGGGTTGATTTAAGCCGCTTTGGCGTGGTGGTTCAAGCGGCGCAGTCGGATGGTCTCTCGTTTGATCCTTTCGCGTTCGATGAGAATGGTTTTGCCGCGGCCGAAGTAGACGTCGGCCGGGGCGAGATTGTCGAGGCTCTCGTGGTATCGGCGATGATTGTAATGTTCGACGAAGGCCGCGATCTGGGCTTCGAGGTCCTCCTGGAAGAAGTAGTTTTCCAGCAGGATGCGGTTCTTGAGCGTCTGGTGCCAACGCTCGATCTTGCCCTGTGTCTGCGGATGGCCGGGAGCGCCATGAACCTGTTCGATGGCATATTTCTCCAGCCACTCGCCGAGATCGGAGACGACGTAACACGGTCCATTGTCGGACAGCAGGCGTGGCCGGTGTTCGACCTTGACGCTGTCGCAGCCCGACCCGGCAAGCGCCAGGTCGAGCGTATCGGTGACGTCGTCCACCTTCATCGTCGTGCACAGCTTCCAGGCGACGATGTATCGCGAGAAGTCATCGAGCACCGTGGACAGGTAGAACCATCCCCAGCCGATGACCTTCAGGTAGGTGAAGTCGGTTTGCCACATCTCGTTCGGGCGTGTCGTCTTGTCCTTGAATTCGTCATTGGCCCTGATGACGATATAGGCGGGCGACGTGATCAGGTCATGGGACTTGAGCAGGCGGTAGACCGAAGCCTCTGATACAAAATAGCTTTCCGTATCGGTGAAGCGAACGGCCAGTTCGCGCGGCGACAGATCAGCATGATCCAGCGCCATGGTGATGATCCGCTCCCGGATATTGTCAGGGATGCGGTTCCATACCCGTGACGGCGCGGATGTCCGGTCTTCCAGGCCTTCGACGCCGCGGGTCAGGAAACGATCATACCAGCGATATAGGGTCGGCCGAGGGATGCCGAGCTTGTCGAGCGTCTGCTTCACCGGCAGGTGTGACTCGACGATCCGGATAATTTCCAGTTTCTCGGTGGCGGGATATCTCACTCCTCGTCGCCCCCATGTCCGGTCATGCTTTTTTTGAGCAGCCGGTTTTCCAGGGTGAGGTCGGCCAGCGCCTCCTTCAGGTCGCGGCTCTCGCGGCGCAGCGCCTTTACCTAGTCGCTGGTTGCCGAACGGGCAGTGTCCCCGGCAAGCCGCTTCTTGCCTGCTTCGAGGAATTCCTTCGACCAGCAATAATACAGGCTCTCGGCAATCCCCTCGCTGCGGCAGATCGCGGCAATGTTATCTTCGCCACGCAGGCCGTCCAGCACGATACGAACTTTGTTTTCCGCCGAATGATGCTTGCGCGTGGCGCGGCGGATGTCCTTGATGACCTGTTCGGCTGCCGGTTTCTGCGGCCCGGATTTTTGTCTCATCTTCGCTTCCTTTGAATGAGCTACGATGAGCCGAAAATCCTCTCTTCTCGATTAAACCAGTTCTGTCTCAAAGGCGCTGATCCGGGACACCAAGCCATTGCGGTCGCTCTCCCGGTGGGTGCCACCCCACATCACAGCCATCCGGATCATGTCTGCATCCATCCCGTAACCGTTGTCGACGACTGCAATCTGCGTCGGCTTCTTCGACGAACTGTCGCTGTAGCCAAAGAGAATGTCGATCCTGTCGGCATAGGCTTGTAACGCGTTGTCGATGAACTCCGACAACGCGTCTGCGTTGCTGCGATAACCGAGATCTCTTATCCCCCGCACGAAAGCCTCAAGCATTAGTAGCCCCAACCGAGATCGCTTACCGACACTCGCAACATATTCGCGCTGAGCGTCGAGGAGTGAGCCGCAATTCACTCTTAATGTAGGATAAACAGCGTTCGTCATGACTTTATTGATCACGCTCCGTCAATTAGGTTCTCTTCCCGAAACTTGTCCAGTAGCGGGTTCGTTCGCAAACCACCTCACCGAGGATCTACCGCATCGCTACGAAGTAATCGCAAGGCGTTTGACAAGGGGAGGATGCGCCCGGACAAGCAGTGTCGACCTTGATCATTCGTCGGAGATCGGGACGAAGTCCGTGTGCACGGCGATCTGCACCTTGTCATCTCAAGGGACGGCAAGCTCAGGGGGAAGTCCTGTTGTAAGCACTTCGAGAACCGTTTTCTCATCCATGGCCTGCGCATCGAACAGAGCCTTGGCCAAGGCATGAAAGACCGGCCTGCGCCTCCTGAGGATCGCTGCGGCCCGGTCGAGTGCCGCTTCCAACCTGCCGTGAACGCGTGCCGACAGTTCTGGGTCCCGGTCCAGAACCACGCCTGGATCGCGATGTGGGCGATAGAGCAGCGGATGCTCAGCGCCAAAGCCAAGCGTCCGCTCCATGTCGAACGCGACCCGCGTGGCTCTCGCCAGATCACTTTCGTCGGCGCCCGCCGAGCCGCTCGATACCCGCTTCAGCACCAGTTTTTCGGCAGCCCTCCCGGCCATCAACACGGTGAGCATGTTTTCGTACCAGGTGTAGGTATTGGTTCCGGATGCATGGAAGCCGAGCAGATTATAGGCGCCCTCCCCGGTGTCGATATTGAGACCTCGGACGGGGCCGAGGTCGAGGGCATGATGGACGACGGCATGCCCCGCCTCGTAGAATGCATAGCGCCAGCGCAAATCGATGGGCACTGGTGGGCGATGACCGCGGATGCCATCCTCAATGTCCTCATAGCGGACCGCCCGTTTACCGCGACGCGCCTTCAATCGCGCCTCCCGGACGATGCGTTCGATATCAGCGCCCGTCAGCCCCATCGCCCGCGTGGCGAGACGCCGCAGAATAGCATCAGCAGAACTGGCGTGTTGCGCGGCTGCCGATAATTCCGACGCGTTGCTGTTCTGTGGATCAGTCATCGGCTGGCTCCCTTCCGTTCACTTTCTGCGTCTTCCTTCAGATGATCGGCGACGATCTTCTTCAGCGAGAACCCCTTATCGACCTCTGATGGGATACCCGGTACCGGCTGCTGGATCAGTGACATCACGTCGTTGCCGAGATGATGGGCCAGGATATCGGCCAGAGTCGGCACATCGGGCCTGGGGATTTCGATATGGGTCTCGAGCCTCCCGGAGCGTTTGATCGCTTCGTCGATATCGTCTGGGCGGTTGGTGGCACCCACGACAATGAGGCCCTCGCTCTTCACAGCGCCATCGAGCAGTTCCAGGAGCTTGTTGACCACGGCGTTCCAATAGTCCGCGTGTTCGCGTTCCGCCGGCTGCCGCTTGCCGATGCCGTCGATCTCGTCGATGAACAGGATCGCCGGCGCCATGGCCCGGGCCTCGACAAAGGTCTTCGCCATCTTCTCGATCACGTCATTCAGATGACCGCCCTGAAGCCAGGTCGACACTGAAGTGACGACCAACGGAACCTGCAGGCTGTTGCACAATGCCCGGGCGAAGGTTGTCTTGCCGGTACCGGGCGGGCCGGACAGCAAGAGCTTGGTGCTCATCTCCGACCAGGCAAGGATGCTGGCCCTGTAATCATCGAGGTCGGTTTTGAGATCGAGCGCCCACTCCTTCGCCTTGCCGTATCCGGAGAGGGTTTCGACGGTCACGGGTGGCTTATGGCCAGGCGCATCCATTGTCGATGTCGGCAAAGGTTCCGGCTGGACCACCTCGGCGCCCGAAGGCTTGTCTTTCTTCCAGCGGGTATTGCTCTCACTGTCGGAAGCCTTCGGCTTCTCGTTCGACCCCGTGGGCTTCTCGGCGGATGTGGTGGAGGGCGTCGATCCGGATCCCTTGTCGCTCCCACTGTTACCATCGCCATCGCCGTTATCTTCCTCGAAGTCATCGCGATTGCGCTCGATGAGGATTGCAAGGACATGCAGAACGTCTCTGATATGGCGCCCCGGACGGAAGGCGAGGACCAGATCCTCGAGCGACAGCCAGCGTGCATCGGAATCCGACGGCAGACCCAGCGTCTCGATTGCCTCCTCCGGATAGAGCACCTCGACCAGATCGGTGACGAAGCTGCGATCGAGCTTTCCCGTTTCCAGCGACAGGTCGGCGGAGATTTGCAGCAGCGAGGGAATGTCCGACCGCTTTTCCGCGATGGCGAGAACCGGGAAGCCGCGGGAAAGCGCGCTGAGCATCCGCCGACGCAGAGCATTGCCGGTGACACGATGCACACCCGCGCCCGAGAAGGTCATAAGACGTTTGCGAACCTCCCCTTCGTGGACATCGAAGTGATTGTCGTCGAACATCTGATCGGCTTCGATGATCGCGAAGGGACCGTCGGGCACGAGTCGGGATTTCTCCAGGAGCCGCAATACTTCCCGCTCAAAACCATCGAGCGGCGCATGCAGCGTGACGACCGGTGTGACACGGGTCAGCGTATAGACAAGCTCCCGAAGGGATCTTCCTCCATCCTTGACAGCGCGTGCCAGAACCAGGGCAGACACGACATGAGTGGCCAATGGCGCGGCGGCTGCCTGATCGACCAGGCCGACGGCGTAGCTACGCCGATCGATACCATTGCCCAACAATGCGCCCTGCACGATTGCGCCGCCGCGCGCCCGAGGAAAGGCAAGCAGCGGCAACGCGAGCGGCGCGTCGGTGGTCTCCATCGTCACGGCACCTTCGCCACCAATGCCGGTGCTTGGCGCGCTCGCCTCCTTCGGCGCAACCAACCCCGGGCCAAAGTTCCGCCGGAACCAGGTGCCATCCCGAACCGGGTCACCACTCAACCGTGTTGTGTCGAAGGCTGGGCTATAGCGGCAGAGCATGTGGCCATCGACATCGACCATCTTCGCATCGAGCAGACCATTGCGCAGTGCGACCCGGCGCGCTTCGCGGCGGGCAAGATGCCGGAGGCGGCGGATGAAGAGACGAGCGAGCTTATCCATCGATCCGGCCTCCCGTCTCCGCGGCAATAATTGCCGTTTCAAGGATCGCCACCGGATCGCGCGGCCGTGTCCGGATTCGCCGTCGCCCATCAAGGTGACCCGGTTTCGCGGAGGCTGCCTGCACGCGCTCGCCGATAGAGCGACAAACCGCCTGTGTCTTCGCCGACATGGCAGCCGGAGCCGACCGGGTCAACTCGTCCGAGAGCAGACCGAGATGCCGATTTCGGTGTCTAAGCCAGTCGAGCACGAGGCGGCAGGCTGCGTCGTCATGAACGGCAAGCACACTCAACTTGGCCGTCAGAGGCGCGGGAACCAGTGGACCTTGTCGAACGGAGGCGAGTGCCAGGCCGATCAGGACTGCGGGATCGTCGCGATGACCTTGCCCGACCTCTCTGTCGTCGGTCCGGAGATGGCGGATATTCGTCAACCTGCCGTGAACACAGGGCAACGCGACGGTATCGGTCGTGACCGCTTCGCAAAGGAAGCCGGCCACAGGCGGGCTGTGGGTATCAATGGACATGACTGTCTCCTCGCCGGAGCGTGTCGCATCCGGCGTTCGTGGAATGGAAAGGAATGGGGGAAGCCGGCCACGCACTCGACGCGGCCGCGATCAGTGCCGTTGCGCTAGCGGCTAATCAGTGCCGACGAGGACGGCGGGCAAAGCCAACGCGAATGCGGACCGGTTCCGGCTCGTCGTCCTGATCATCTCCCAAGCAGCCGAGATCGTAGCGACCATCGTCCTCTTCATCCGCAGCCATCGCCCGCTCTTCTTCGTAAGTGCGGGCCGGACCGTTCAGAGCGATCAGCGGCTTGCCGGGCACGCTCAAAGCAGGCACCGCATCCGCGACGACCGCCACCACCACACCGAGCGCCTTGCGCGCTTCCGCTTCGAGGAGCTGCTGAACACGGCGGCCGAAGCGCAGACGCAGTTCAGCCATGCAGGCCGCGACACCGTCAATTTCCAGAAGATCGTCGATCTCGGACAGGGCCCAGATGCCGGTAGCATGATCGCTCGGACGGCTGGCGCCATCGACAATGGCAACCTCGACCGTGTCGACCATCAGGCGCTTGTGATTCTTGTAGAGCCAGTCCGGCAGGACCATCGCCGAGGCCATCATCTTGAGCTTCAATTCCTCAAGACGGCTGGTGTCGCCGTAAGAGGCGAGCGAACGTTTCAAGTCGAGGATATAGGCCGTGTGCCGCACGCGGTTCACAAGGATGAGGTCGGGCGTGTAGCTGCCCTTGGCCGGCGTCTCGCAATCGAGCTTCACACCATCGAGGTTCGACCAGTCGTTACCGGAGACGGCCTCGAGCGCGGTTTTCACCAGCGGCAGTTTCAGCGACTGCGTCAAGACAACAATGTTGGGATTGGCTTTCGCCAGACGCTCGACCGCCTGCTCCAAGAGCTTGCCTTCCCTGAACGAGACGGCGCGGACGAGCGAGGCGATGTGTACATAGTGCCCGAGGATTTCGTCTTCGACCGGTTCGCCCTCGGCAATCGCCGCGATAGCGCGATCGATCAGGACATCAAGATCGGCCTCGACCTCAGCGAAGCGAACGATATGCGGATGGCGGCGCAGCGCGGCCGGTTCGCTGATGCTGCGTGCCCCGAGGCCGAACGAGCGCTGCGAGAACATGGTCGCCGCGGCTGCGGTCGAACGGAGAACTTCCCCGGCGGGGACAGAGAGAGTATGCGTGGTCATAGCCCGATTCCTTTGTACGAAGGCTGAGGGTCAGGCCCTTGGTAGCGTTGGCGCGCTGCCTTGGGCCGTTTTGTGTCCGGTCTTCCGAACGACCCCAACCTGGCAGGACCGGGAGCCGGGCTCAAGGACCCGGGAGCAAAAAAGAGAACGAAGCCGGTACATAGTTAACGGCGGGCTCACGAAGTCCGGGCCGATAACGCTTCCGGCGATCGCAACGGTCGGCCTCAGCGTTTCGCTCGCCATCATCAGGCAAAAGGAAAAGGGCCGACATGCGGCCCTTTCGAGTTTGGCGGGAAGGCCGGTTCACCGGCCTTCGAGAAAGCCGACTTTACGGCGTGGCGGCACTCGCCGGTTCGATCTCCACAACAGCGTCATCCGCAAGCGGCGGTACCTTGACAAACTGCTTGCGGCTCCGCGGTGCCTCACGGCTGACCGTCAGGAAGCCGCCGGTCGCCTCTTCCAGCGCCGCGCCGAACCGCTCGATCGCCGCATCCGAGACATCGGCATCATTCGAGACCTCGTCCGGCATTGCAGGTTCGGCATCCTGACGATCGCCGTGGCTATCCGCCTCTTCCAGAACCGCCGGTTCGGAAGTCGGCGCATCCGGCGCCGCAAGCGGCCATTCCGGCGCCCGCTCCTTCGACAGCGCCCAGCCAAGCACCGGAAGCACATGCAGTGCAAGCCAATCCCGCATCTCCTTCGACTTCGGCCAGCTATCGACGCCACCCAATGTATAGAGCGTGTCATTGACCTCGGCCCAGCCGGTCTTCTTCGGGAACTTGGTCGGCCGGGTGTTCCGACCCCAATCGAGTTCCGGTTCGATGAACAAGGCCAGGCTTTCGAGTTCCTGGCGCGCGACGCGGGCGATGTCCTGGATTTCCTTTGCCAACGCTTCCTTGATCACGCGGCTCTTGGCCAATGCAGCCTCGATCGCCTGGCAGATTGCGGCGACATGGGTGACGAACGCCTTCAGACCCTCGCGGCTCTTGATAGCAATCAGCGCCTTCAGTCCGCCAACACCGCCGACATGGTACGCGTCATCCTTCTCCGGCTTGTCGTCGCCCTCTTCACCGCTGACCAGAAGAGCCTTCACATCGGCGACCTGCAAACGCCCGTTCTCCTCGGCAAAGGCAATGGCCGCCTTGATCTGGTCGGTCGTTGCCGAACTCAGATGGAACAGCGCCGTTGCTCCGACCGACAGATCGACCAGTTCATCACGAACATGGCCGAGGTTGCGGAACACCGCCATATAGTTGCGACCGCTGCGCGCGGAGAGGCCGCAGCGCATCTTTACCCATTTGTCGAACCGGCCGTCGGCCAGCAGGTCCGCGGCCCGAGCCAGATGATCGCCGAGCTCGAAAGTCTGCTCGGTGGTGCGGCGGCCGAGGTCGAAGATGTTGGCGGCGCTCGTTTCGAGCTGCTCGCGCATCGTGTGCCCGATCCCCTCTTCTTCGTAGCTGTAGGAGAAGGCGGCGGTCGCAGGCAGTTTGATGGTCTTGGTGCGCATGGAAGTCTCCGTGTGACGCGTTTACAATGCATCCGATGCAAGCCGCATCGAATGACTATATAGTCGCGCCAATACGACCACAATGCAAATCAAAGTAAAACTTAGCTAAAGCAACTCATGTCAATTACTCTATTATTTCGATGTGATTTCCTCAATTACATTTACAAATAAATCAAGATTTAACTATGTTATATCAATCTACACATTCCAATAAAATATTCTAAGCTTTTCGTCCATTCAGAATTATATAGGGTCACAATCCAACAGCCGAGCCGCATATCGCGACCTCGCGCATTCATGGCCCTCCCGAAGAACTCTTGCGGTCAGGGAAACGCACGACCAAGTAAATACGACGCACCGTATCGCCCTCTCCAAAAGGCCACTCCATCGCTTTCCCGAGAAGGCATGTTCCGCACCGCCGGCAGGGACATGCGGAACCCGGCCTCTTGGACGAACCGAACGGGGAAGAGTTCGGCCCGCCGATTGCGACGCAAGGCAGATGGCGGAGCATGGGCAAGCGGTGACCGCAAACCGATGGCGAGTTCCGACAGGTTGCGCGCACGTTATCTCGACGTGCCCACACGTTGAGACAAATTGCGCTCATTTGATTCCGGTTTGGAGATTTCCGATTCAGAACCCTGCTCATTTGATTCACGACCGCCGTTTGCCCCTCGCCAAGTCATCTCGACCCGTTTCAACGTGCCCGCAATGCATCTCAAGTTGCGCTCATTTGATTCAGAGCTGCGGACAAACGATTCATAAACCGGGATTTCCGATTCCTGGCAAACGGCGTTGCCGGTTGGGAAGCGGTCTGGCATCGGTAGCCGGAGACGTGATGGGAAAGGTGCATGCCAGCCAAGTCCGAGGAGATCCGCAATCGCAAACAGCGCGCGCGACAGCAGGTGCTGCGCGAGGCCGACCGGAAGGCCAGACGCCCCGGACGCGACGACGTAGCCCGAACGGCGCTGTTCATGGCGATCTCCGCCATGGCAGCCTACGGAGCAACAGAAACGCTGGAGAAGTTTAAAAAGCGGGTGGTCAGGATGCTGGTCAAACAGGGCTTTGACGAGCACGAATCCCGAACCGTCTTCGATGGACTTGTCGAGAAGTACCGCGATGGCGACTGGCCGTTCCGGCGCAAGCCCCACCTGCTCTATCCTGATGGCGCCGATGAGAAAGGGTGACGGGTTCAGTTTAGACCTGTTGCAGCGGTTCCGATCCTGATTATCCTTTGATGCCATCGGAACGCCTTACGGCGTTTGCACTCTCTATGCTTTCTCCCCCCATTACTCGGTTAAACGCCGTTTGATTCCTGAATCGGTTTTCCAGAGGGTTTGCGCTGGCTGAACGTCGGGACAGGTTCTCACGATCACCATCGTTGGCCAGCCCTCTACTGCAGCACGGTGGCGGCGGCACGCAGCGACGGCACTCACTTCATTCGATAAAATGCAACCGATCTGATTAAGCGCTCGATAGGCAGATTTTCAGATATAGACAGCTTCGCAGGGAGCCTGCCATTGCTTTCGGGGGCGGCTGAGGTTACCGGTTTAGACGGAATGGGCACCAGTGGAAGCTCTTGCATGGCGGAAACTGGTTTTTTGATTAGCTTTTGGCCAACCGGGACAATCTTGCAAGGGAGGACTCCTGGCGTCGTTCGTGACCCCGATCATCGAACGATGTACCGATTAAAGATGTGGTTCGCCGTGGCGCGGGAAACGACCGGCGGAAACTTTGAGATGACTTAAACGAGGCAGTCTGCATCACCTTGTTCCGTGTGGTGAACCTTAAGGCAGGCATTAGATGATGGGATCGAGGGCGAGCGGACGCCTGAGGGGTCCATAGTGGTGAGCGCATTCCTTCAACATCCACTCTGGACACGAAGGACCCAAACGTGACCAACATCATCTATCTCGCTTCGGCAATCGGAGCGATCAAGACCTATCACCTGCACGATGTCGACAACGACACCAAATCCCCGCTTTATCCTGGGCCGGGCGTTATCGCGTCGATCACCGGTGCAAGTTTGTCGAAAGCGAAAGACGCGATCCGCCAGGTCCGCTACGGCTCGCGGTGGCTCGACTTCCCACGCACTCCTGCGATCAAAAGAACCTCTGACGGAGAGATCGAGGGGGCACTGCGTCTTCTTGGATATGTCGGATACTGGCGCCATCTCCCTGGCCGGCAGACACTCGCCGCCTATCTCAGTTCCAGAACCGGCGTGGAACGCGATCATCCCTGCGTCGTGGTTCTCAGCACGCATCACGCTGCCGTAAGCGGCGGAGTTTTCTGCGATGTCGTCAGCGACGGCATTGTCATTGACATCGACGAGGCCGAGGGTCGCCGCAAGAAGGTCAGCCGCGTGTTGGTTCTGACCAAGCGCATCGCCCCCTCGACGATCGCCTCCCGGGAGCCGGCATCGAAAGCGAAGAAGGCTGACGCGACCAGCAAACGCGACCAGCTTTTTCGTGAAGCGGTCAAGGCTGAGACGGGAGCAACCCGCATCAAGGTTACCCCGAACGAGGTGTTTGTAATCCTGCCCGATCAAAGCGGTTGGTATTGGCTCGGCAGCCGCGACAGTCTTGAGGAGCAGATCCTCGAGCCTGAGCGCGACGGCCGCCTTCGTGGCAACACCGCCGAGGCCGCGGCTTACCGCGCCTCTATGGGCTACTAGCCACGCCGACGCCGGCGAGCGTGATTGCGGCAATTATTGCCACCGGCGCGCTCCTCTGCCGGGCCATGATGGCCTGGCAGCAAGGTGGGGCTCCCAAGCCCCGCGCCACCGGCTACGACGTTCCCCAGATTTTCATCTCAAATGAAGAGGCCAGAATGACCAAGACAGTGCTGTTCTATGCGCGTCGCGCGACCGACCGTCAGCATGAAGTGTCGATCAATGCGCAGATCGAACTCGGTAAGGAATTCATCAGCAAGCGGAGCTGGAAGCTCGTAGGCGTGTTCACGGACCCGATGGTCGGCGGTATGAACGACCAGACGCGCCCCGGAATCCAGGCGCTGCTCAAGTGTGCATCGGAGGGAAACATCGATGTGGTTCTCTGCATTTCCATGGATCGCCTGTCACGCGATGTCGCGCACAGCTCAATGGTTTGCAAGGAACTTCTCGAGCACGGTGTCGAGCTCTGGACAATAGCTGGCGATGCACCGGTGGCAGATGTCGGGTTGGCCATTCGCGCGCTCCTTAGCCGCGAGATGGAAGATCAAAGCCGCTGTCGCGCCCGCGTCGCGGCGATGGACGATCGTCAGTTTATCTCGAACGAGCACTCGTCCGCCGCGCCTTAGGACCAGAAAGACAGACGGCGATTATTGCCGCCGACACCCCCCGACCGCCGGGCCATGACGGCTTGGCAGCGCTGCGGGAGGCTCCCAGGCCTCCCGCCGCCGACTACCATGTCCCCCACGGAAAGTTTTCATCTCAAGGGTCCGCAATGACGAAGAACGTTCTTTTCTATGCACGCAGTTCGACAACGCTCCAGCTCGGAACCTGCTTCGAGACACAGCTCAATTATGCGAAGCGCTTCATCAGGGAGAACGGCTGGTCGCTGGAAGCTGTCTGCCGCGATGAAGACATCGGCGAAGTCGTCTTCACGGCGCAGCCGGGTGCCCGCAAACTACTCGGCTATATCGAAGAGGAGGCGATCGATGTCGTCCTCTGCCATACGTTGGACCGCTTGTGCTCAAGGTACGCCGTTGCGGAACGGCTGCTGCATGACCTTCACGCAAAAGGCATCGAAGTCTGGGCGGCCGATCCGGGCGTTCGGATCAAGACCAATGAGCTGACCGAACACTATTCGAATGATCAGAGCGGGGTGTTCGGACTCGGCAATCCTGTCGCGCCGATGCCGGACGAACTCTACGAGGCCGAGCAGCTTGCGCCTCTTCCCTATGGCTACCGCTATACCGGCGCGATCAATGCCGATCGCCAATATATCTTCGGCTTCAGGAAGGTGGATGCAGACGCCGCCAACGCGATTCAGCAGATTTTCCAGTTGTATGCCGAGGGCATGTCGCCGGCAAAGATTGCAGCACTCCTCAATACGCTGGGTATCGCCGGTCCGCACGGCAAGCCGTGGCGTGACACCACGATCCGTGGCGACCGCAGGCAAAGAGACGGCATTCTCAACGACGAGCTCTATCTCGGTCGATCCTGGGTACCCGGCCGTGACTATTTCGACTTCGTGCCGGCGCTGCAGATCGTCACCCAGGACCTTTGGCACCGGGTGAAGCAGCGTCAGCAGATGGCCGCACGGGGCGTTGCAAAATAGCGGCTGCCCGCGAGCAAGTCCGCATCGCACTGGCCGGCAAAGCCGGCCAGTGTTCACCAAAGAGATTGTTTGAGATGGAAGCCTACGCATGACCAAGAACGTTCTGTTCTACGCCCGCTACTCTACCGACCGCCAGAACGAAGTGTCGATCGAAACGCAGATCGAACTCGGCAAGACTTTTGTCGAGAAGCAGGGCTGGAAGCTGGTGGAGAACTATACCGACTCCGCAATCAGCGGAACCTCCTTCACATCGCGTCCCGGCATCCAGCAGCTTCTGGCGCATGTAAAGCGCGAGCGGATCGATGTGGTGCTCTGTGTCACCGTCGACCGACTGTCGCGCGACGTCGAGCACAGCTCAAAAATCCTCAAGGAACTCAACTACCACGACACGGCAATCTGGACGGTTCAGGCGGGCCAGGAGATCAGTCATATCGAACTCCATATGCGCTCCACACTCAGCCATGAGCTTGTCGAGCAGATCCGTTACCGCACGAGAGAAGGCATGAAGACAGCGGCGCGCAAGGGCATCGCGACCACCCGCCTTTCTTATGGCTACCGCCTCGGCCAGCAGCGCGACGCCAACGGCGATCGTATCCGGGGCCTGCGCGAGATCGACCCTGCTCAGGCCGAGATCATCCTCTGGATCTTCGAGCAGTATGCGAGTGGCGTCAGCCCGGCGGCAATCGCCGCGAGCCTCAATGCGCGCCGCGTTCCGGCGCCACAGGAACAGTACTGGCGCGACGACACCATCCGTGGTGACGGCAAGCGGCAGGCCGGCATCCTCCACAACGAACTCTATATCGGCCGGATGATCTGGAACAAGCAGAACTACCGCAAGAACCCGGAGACCGAACGCCGAACCGCTCGCCTCAACGACAAGAGCGATTGGGTCGTAACTGAAGTCCCCCACATGCGCATCATCAGCGACGAACTCTGGGCGCGCGTGAAGGAACGGCAACTGGCGACACTGGAGAACTTTTCACGGACGACCACCAATCGGCTGAACAGGACACACCGGCCGAGCTACCTGCTGAGCGGCATGCTGGAATGCGCCGAGTGTGGCGGCTCCTACGCGATCATGGCCAAGGAACGCTACGGCTGCTCGAACCACAAGCACAAGCTGCCAATCGACGGGCTCGGTGGTACCTGCTGTTCCAACCAGAAGACCATCCTGCGCAAGAACCTCGAGGATCGGGTCCTGTCCTGCCTCCCCGCCGCCTTCTTCGGCATGGGTGTATTCGATGACGTCACCGGACAGGTGCGCCGCAACCTCACAGCGTCCGTCAGGAACGAACCCGACGAGCGCCAGCGCATTTCCGGAGAGTTGAAGGCTGCCGAGCAGGAGCAGCGCCAGATCATCCAGCAGATCAGCGACCGCGCCGCCGAAGGCCGCCCTCGCCTCGCCGCCCTCGACGACGTGCTCGACACGCTTGAGGAGCGCCGCGCCGGCCTCGAGGCCCGCCTGAAGCAGGCGCCGGCGGAGGAAGATTTCGGGGAGAAGATCAGGAAGCTGAAGGCGCAGGTCAGTCCTGAGGCCGTCGAGCTGGTCATCAACTCCGCCTTCTATTACATGCGCGAGCACGCCGACACGGAAACGAAGCAGCCCTTCATCAACATCGTGCGCCAGTTCATCCAGAAGGTCGCCATCGGCAAGACCCCGGGGCACCAGCCGGCTACCCTCGAAGTCCACGGCCGCATCGCCTCGATCCTCGCGGCGATGG
>JALDYZ010000001.1 GCA_030028905.1 Ferirhizobium litorale
CGCTCAAAAGCTCCTCCGCAGAAGCGTCGAGGAGCTTTTTGCGTTTCTGCTCCGTCTCAAGCTCGCCGGCGCGAAGCTTCTCCAGATAGTCGTGCTGCTTCAGCGCCTCGAACTGCTTCTCCAGGATCGTGGCCGCTTCCATCGCCGCGAGGATCGAGGCGATGCGGCCGTGGACTTCGAGGGTAGCCGGCTGATGACCCGGGGTCTTGCCGATCACCACCTTCTGCACCAATGAGCGCACAATCGGCATCACCTGACGCTTGGCATCCTCGTTCTTACCACGGCGCGCCTGCAGGAAGAAATGCCGCATGCGCAGTTCCGCCTGGGCGGGATTGTGACGCTGCTTCAATTCTTCGATCTTCGCCCGCATGTCCGGCTCGGATGTGGTAAAGGCAGCAATCTCCTTTGCCAATGCGACACGCTGGAGCTCGATCTGATCGAGCGTATCATCGAGAGCAGGGAGGGCAGGGCGGCCTTGCATGGCGCGGTCGGAGATCTGCTGGATGATGCTCTTCTGCTTACGCTCCAACTCGTTCAGTTCGCGCGTCATCTGCTCGCGCTCAGTTTTTGGGCGGCGAAGCTTGGACGTCTCCTGTTCGATCACTTTTGCCGACATGGTGTCGAACATCCCCAGGGAGAAGAACGCAGCCGGCAGGCAATCGAGAACGCGCTGCTCCAGTTCCTGACGCGTAATGGTCTTGCTGTTGCCGCAGCAAGCCCCCCCCGGAGTTCGTCGACCGGCAGGCGCTTCTTGCGGTTGGTGCAGCTATAGCGATCCTTGCCGCTGATGGCGTAGGGGCCGCCACACTCTGCGCATTCGAGCAGGTGACTGAGCAAATATCCTGGGCGGTGCGTTGCGTTCAGCCGGTTGCTCTGCCCGAAATCAAACAGCTCGCCGATTTCCTTCTGACGTTCCTTCACCCGCTGCCACAGTTTGTCGGAAACGATGCGTATCTCTGGCACGTCCGTACACGCGCCGATGTAAACCGGTTGTTGAGGATCCCGGTTCTGCGGACGCTGTTGCCGCGGATCGTGGCATCGCGCCAAATGCTGCCACGTGGACCAGCGACGCCTTCCGTATTGAGGAGAGCAACGATCTTTGTCGGCGCCATCCCCTCGGCATACATCCGGTAAATTCGCCGGAAGACGTCGGCGGCGGCCGGATCGATTACCGTGAAACCGAAGATGCGCTGGCCGTCCGCAATACAGGCGCCAGAATAGCGGTAGCCGAATGGAAGGGGCACGAGGTGTTCAGCTTCCTGTTCCGCGGCGAGCTTGGCGGCATCGTCGACGTCTTCTTTCCGGATGTTCCCGAAGGGGCTGCGATTGGTGAGCACTTCGCGCTGATGCAGCCCGAAAATACAAGACCTCCAGAGCACAACGACGAAGATCGCTAGCGGACCGCAACGCACCGCAAGGAAACGACGATGTCATCGCAGGCTGCGCTTCCGGCCACGCAAAAAGCAAGAACCCGCACAATCGGAGAGAACCATGTCCAAGAATGCCATTCCGCATGCCTATATCGATCCGCCGAACCCCGCCCTTCCAAAAGTCGAATTCGACATAGATCTGTCGACTACGGCCCTCGTTGTCACAGACCCGCAGATTGACTTTCTCAGTTCCAAGGGTGCCGCTTGGGGCGCGTTTGGTGAGAGCATCACCGAACACAACACCGTGGAGAACATCGGCCGCCTGTTCGAAGCTTCCAAACGCGCGGGCATCAGCGTTGTCATCTCGCCCCACTATTATTATCCCGTCGATCATCGATGGGATTTCGCTGCGACAGGCGAGACCCTGATGCACAAGCTGCGCATGTTCGATCGTCGCGATCCGCTCTCGCTTGAAGGCTTCGATGGCTCGGGTGCAGATTGGATGCCGGAATACAAGTTGTACATCGAGGATGGAAAGACGATCGTTTGCTCTCCTCACAAGATCGCAGGCCCGCAAACCAACGATGTGATCTTCCAGCTTCGCAAGAAGCGGATCGACAAAGTCATCCTCGCGGGTATGGCAGCCAACTTTTGCGTCGAGTCGCATCTTCGCGACTTCGTCGAGCATGGCTTTGAAGTGGCCGTCGTCCGCGACGCTACCGCTGGTAGCAAGTTGCCTGAAGGCGATGCCTACATGGCTGCGCTCGTCAATTTTCGCTGGTTTGCCAACGCGCTTTGGACAACCGATGAGACCGCCGATCGCTTGGCCTCGGCTGCCCGGTAACCGACGAACCTGGTGCAGTTGCAACGGTGATTCAAGTTCGCCCGCCAAGGTGGACGAGCTTTTTTGAAGACACGCCGGCATCCGTTCCAGAATGTCGTGCCGGATCGTCCGTCACTGGACACTCCGGCCCATGTCGCCGTTCGGTTTGACTGCCTACTGCATAGGACTTGGGTTCGGCCAGCACCAAAACTGGGCTGTGGCGACGTTTGGGTTTGCCGAACTCGAGCTCGGCGTCGAGCGGCGCCGGCTGTACCTAACGCCTCTTAACATGGCTTAACTGGCTTGAAGCCGATTGGAGCACTTACCCTTCTGACATTGATGCAAGAAGGACGAGTTCCATGTCAAACGCCGAGACATCCAGTTCAGTGCTCGCAACGGCCGATGCCGCCAATATCTTCGGCCCCGCATACGGATTTGAACGCGACGAGAGCGCGATGGCGATCGTCATTGCTGCGGAACGTCTTCCGGCAAGACGTGTACGAAAAGTCGCCGCCCTTGCTGATTGGCAGAAGAACAAAGCCATCCGTTACATCGATGAGAACGTTGAGAGATGCATCAAGGTCGAAGATGTAGCGGCTCTTGTAAAGCTCAGCGCGAGCAGGTTTTCGAAAGCGTTCAAGGTTTCCTTTGGCCGTTCGCCCTACGACTACGTTCTCGGTCGCCGGATCGACGCGGCAAAGTATCTAATCGCTTTTACCGAGGAGCCTCTCAGTCAGGTCGCACACGCGTGTGGCCTGAGCGACCAGGCCCATCTGTCCAAGGTGTTCAAGCGGCTGGTAGGCGTGACCCCGCACAAATATCGGCGTTTCGGCTCACGCTCGCACACCAATGCTCATGTGAGCTGGCAGCGGCTTGCGGAAACGACGGCAGCCTATCAGCCCGTCTGATTGTACCAGAAGCCGCTCGGCTCGCATGCCCCGTTCCGCTCACCATGCCTTCCACTGCAGCAGAACAACCGCTCACTCATCCTCACCGCATGCGCAAGACCGGAATTTTCGACTGTCGAAGAGTATTTGTCCCGATCTGCGCCTGGAAATGGCATTGGCTTTTCGCGATAGCGTGTGGTGATGCGGCCTTCCGTCGAAAGACGTTGTCCGATGGCGGGCTGCCTACCTGGGCAGATCAGCCGACGAGGACGAGATCAAGAAAATCGGTTCTGGACGCTTTGCCTTCGTTAGAAAATCGCCTCGGCGCGTGATGCCAGTTGCCCTCTTAGAGAGTGTTCAGGAAGAGGGCACAAAAAATCATGTCGAACGGTCGATGTACTAGTTGCTCGCATCAGCCAGGCGCGTACCGCCCTGAGAACGCAGCATCCCCAGAGATAAGCCCACGACGAGCCAAGTCACGAGATTCGCCGCAAGCGTTCCCATCACAAAGTTGTGGTGCAAGACAACGGGAATCAATGTCGCCGATTCCGAAGCGACTGGAGCGCCTATGATGAACGGTAGGGCCGCAAGGACTGCCGCGGTGACCACTGCCGGAACATTCCGGTAGGTCTCCGTGACGAGGATCGCGCCGACGGTGCAAGCGGCACACGCGATCCACCAAATCTGCCGGTACAGAAGATCGGCTGCGGGCATCCCCGGAAGTTCGGGGGGAAGTCCGAGAGCCGGAATGAGGCTGAAACACACGTAGCCGGCAGCGCCCCAAGCAAGGCCGGATCTCCAGGAAGTCAGGCTACCTTTGAGTTCTGCCAAGACGGTCATGAGGAAAGCGAACCCTACGTAGGCGAGGATCATACCAACAACCGTGAGGGCATTTCGTTCGACTGCCAACATCTCGGGATGTTCGTGCTCCCCGTGTCCGCCCGCTTGCGCGTGCTCGGTCGCATGTTCATAGGCTTCTGCACGGATGATCATGGGTACGGTGACCGAGATACTGAGCGCCGAGGCGAAGACGCCGCCGCAGACGCCCGCGATCAGAGCCGCGAAGAAGATCTTTCGAAGATAGGCCATGGTGATCACCTCAGTGGCAAGGGAAACCCATGGTGTGGCGGACATCGTGCGCGGCATCATGGATGGTCGGAGTACCTGCAAAGCCCACGCCGCCGATCAAGAGGGCGCCGAAGAGACCAAGCGCCAAAAGGGCGAGAGTTTTTGCGGCGCTAGTGGATACGACGCCTTTCTGTTCGGTAATGGTGGTCATTTCGGTTCCTCTGTGTCGGTGAGTGTTTGGTCTCGGAGCGTCGTGCTCGCGGCCTGTTTGAGTGCCTCGGACATCTTCCTGATCGGCCCGGCGGATGAGAGCCCGTGTCGCCGAGCGATGTATTCGGGCTCGTTGTAGGAGAGCCAGTGTTTGCCTTCACTGCTCCAGGCGAGTGCCTTGAGGGGCAAGTCGATTCCCGAATGCGGCGCATCGAGAAGGAGAAGGGTGCCGACATTGGGATTGCCAAAGATGAGAAGGACGGCGTCTTCCATCGTCAGCCCCGCCTCTTTCGCGTCGGCGGCGAAGTCGATCAGCGAAAAGACCTTCATTTCCGCAGCCTCTACCGCGGATCGAAAGCGATCGATAGCCAACCTCGGCGGCAGTTGGCTTTCCAGGATGACCATGCCTTCAGGTCTGAACATTTGATCAACCTCCGGTCGCGACGACTTTCACCGCGTTCCGCTTGTCCTGTTCGAACGCGACTTTGGTGATCACGATGGCGGCTAGAAGTCCCACAATCTGTGCCGCGACAAACGTCACGGCAGACACGACAGTAAGCGCAACCGGACCGCCCGCGAAAACTGCGGCAATAGTGACTGCGGGGTTGGCATAGGATGTCGATGGCGTGGCGAGAATGGCTGCGGTCAGCCAGGCGCCAACTGCAAACGGGCCGGTATCCCACCTGCTGCTGCGTCCACAGCCGATAACGATGATCAGAAGTCCTGTTGCCGCGACGAATTCACTTGTGATCAGCCCAAACGATGGCACGCCGTCAGCAATGTGAGCGGCGGTGGTTCCGAACATTGTCGTGGCGATCGTCGAGCCGACAATACCGCCAACTACCTGCGCGACCACATAGCAGATCGTGCATACGGTCGACCGTTCGCCACGAAGCCACTGTCCTATGGTGATCAGCGGATTGTAGTGCCCCCCGGAAACCTTCCCCAGGGCGATGATCAATCCGACCAGCGAGCCCGCAATCGAAATCGCGATGACGAGCGAGGCAGCGATTGGCTCGCCCGCGAGCTTTTGCTCCACGGCAAGCCCGGAACCCACCATTGCCACGGTCAGCAGGCAGGCGCCGACCGCTTCGACGAAAGAGCGCCGGAGAACATGGAGCGTGCCATCGACTTCGAAGAAGCAGGCGGCCTCTCGTGTCGCTGGCAGTTCAGCCATTGGGGTGGCTCTTCAACTGGCGCGCCGCCCTCGCTTCGACCTCGGCCATCTTGGTCGCGATATCGCTCGGCGTCAGTATGCCCTTTTGGAACAGGATGTTCGCGAATGCGACGATCCAGCGTTCATAGTATGAGAGCTTCCCGATCATCTCGGAGCCGAGCGCCTCGACGCCCCGGCGCTTTTCCTCGGTATTGATGATCTTGTGGAAGTCGAGAACGTCTGCGAGCGCGTGGCAGCGCTTCTCCCACGGCAGAAGTTCGTGTTCGACCCGCTCGATTTTTCCACTGGCGTCGCCGCCTATGTCGTTCGGGAGTTTCTTTACGAGACCTTCGCTGGACATCACGCCGCCCTTTCTTGGTATTCGACCGGAATGACGCCGATCATCGCATCGCGCGTGACCAATGCAGCGAGTTCTTCTTCCGACAGGCCTTCAGTTCCCGCAGGCCGCATGGGGAGTACAAGGTAGCGCACCATTGCGGTGGAATCGCTGACGACGATTTCGACGTCGTCCGGAATGTGCGTGCCGAACTCTTCCAATACGGCGCGAGGCTCGTATACAGCGCGTGCGCGGTAGGGCTTGAGCTTGTACCAGTCTGGCGGCAAGCCAAGGACAGGGCGCGGGTAGCATGAGCATAGTGTGCAGACGATCAGGTTATGGACCTCGGGCGTGTTCTCCAGGACGATCAGTTGCGTGTCGTCGTAGAAGGATATGCCAAGCTCTTCGCAACCCTTGCGGCCGTCTTCGAGGAGGCGCTTGCGGAATTCGCCATCGACCCAGGCTCGTGCTACGACCTTCGCGCCAAGCGCCGGCGTGCGAGAATCCAAGACCTCGATCTGCCGCCGGATTTCGTCCGCGCCGAATAGTTTGCGCTCGACGAGGAGCTCGCGAACTGCGGTTTCCAGCATGTCGTAGTAGCCCGGAAGCTCCGTGATGGAGATTTCCTCGTGCGGATCAGAGTGGCCGTGATCGTGATGATGATCATGGCCGGGTTCATCGTGATCGTGGTTTTCGACATGCATAGTCAGATCCTCTCCAGCCAGGTTTCAAAGACTTCAATCCGGAGACCGTCCGTCGCTTGTCCTTTGTATTCGGCCCAGATTTCGGTCATCGGGATCGCGATGCGATAGTAGTGGCCCTTCGAACCGGCGTTGCGGCCATAACCTTCCTCCTCGTTGTCCACGCCCATCGTTGGGATGACGCGTTCGACTACCCCGGTCTTGCCGCGGAGGTAGGTGGGAAGTCGGTAGTGGCCGACCGGAAAGCGCACTGCCGTCCGTACCCGATCGCCGACCTGGAAGTCAGGAATTTCTCCGAGGGCAGGTACGACGGTCTGCGCTATCGTCTGTGCAGTCATTTTAGCGCTCCTTCGTTGGATGCCTGATATTGCGGTTGCCGTGTCAGATGATCTTGTAAATTTCGGCCGTCGTCGTTTTGGCAGACCCCAGCGCCGCCTGCCGAACTTCGTTTTTCGCGTCCTTGCACGGAAACAAGCGTCGACTGCATCGTACAAGATTAGCTCCGGAAGACCTGCTTAATTTGCGTGAAGCTAAGGCTTGGCGGATGCCGAGGGTACGCCTCATCGCTTGCGTCGGAGACAATGGCAGCGCGCCGAGATGCGCGTTCCCGCCCCAGAGTTTCCGTTCGCGGACAACAAATCAATCGAAGATCAGAAAGGACGCTTCATGACCGTTCGGCTAGAGACTGCTCAAACCGACTACGTCGAGGCACACGGAACGCGATACGCTTATCGGAAGCTGGGTCCCAACTCCGCTATCCCGCTTGTCTTGCTCCAGCATTTTACGGGCACGATGGATGCGTGGGATCCGGCAGTGGTCAACGCGCTGGCCGCCGACCGCCGGGTGATCGTTTTCAACAACGCGGGGGTCGGAACATCGACCGGGATTACACCCAACAACATCGATCAGATGACGGTCGATGCCGAGAGCTTCATCAAGGCGCTCGGCTTCAATGAGGTCGACCTTCTCGGCTTCTCGCTCGGGGGCTTCATTGCCCAGGCGATGTCCAATCGCAGAGCCATAAAGGTCCGCAAGATAATTGTTGCGGGAAGCGCACCCAAGGGCGGCGAAGAACACTTGGCCCGGGTGGTCGAGGATGCCTTCAGCAAGGGTCCGACGTGCGGCTTCCCCTGTTCTTCACACCGTCGGCTGCCAGCCAGACGGCTGGAGTGGAGTTCGTCAAGCGTGCGACGACGCGGACCGAAAACCGGGATCCTGATAGGGGAGACTCCGTGAGCAATCCGCAGGCAGCGGCGATCATCGCATGGTGCGCGGAGGCGGATCCCGAACTGAAAGCGGTTGCGAGCATCGAACAGTCGACTCTGATCGTCCATGGCAGCGATGACACGATGTTCCCTTCGATCAATGCCTATCGGATGTTCAAGGCAATGAAGAATGCGACGCTCGTTATCTATCCGGACTCCGGACACGGCGCGCTCTTCCAATATCCCGAAACGTTCGTCGCGCACGTCACGACATTCTTGAACCAGAAAATCTAACCTCACCGACTAAAAATTATGGAGAACGACATGAACGACCTGGCACAGAAGGTCATCGATGCCCACGGTGGCCTCGATCGTTGGAAGAGATTTGGCAAAGCCACGGCACACCTCAAGCAGGGAGGTGCCTTGTGGTCTCTCAAGGGACATGCCGCACAACTCGACGACGTAAACCTGACCGTTGGTCTCGGCGCGCAGTGGGCTTCACATTCGCCCTTCAGCGCGGACGGCCGGATCAGTCACTTCAAGCCCGATCTTGTAACGATCACCGATTCGGCTGGAAAGGTCGTGGAAAAACTCGACCAGCCGCGAGCGTCCTTTGCTGGCCATACACTCGAGACGCCGTGGTCTGACCCGCAACTCGCTTATTTTGCCGGCATCGCTATGTGGACCTATATCAATATGCCTTTTGTCCTGGCCGCGCCTGGCGTCGAAACCACCGAAATCGACAACTGGACCGAGAACGGGGAAACCTGGCAGCGTTTGCGCGTAACGTTCCCATCGAACATTGCGACGCATTCAACGATTCAGACGCTTTACGTGGACTCGTCCGGTCTGCTCAAGCGCCATGATTACGATGTGGAAATTGCAGGCAATACGCCCGGTGCGCACTACATCTCCGACTACATCGACATAGACGGTATCAAGTTCCCGAAGCGCCGTCGCATCTTCCCGAGGCAGCCTGATGGAAACTCGCTTCCGGAGCCGTTGGTTGTTTCGATCGATCTCTCGGACATCAGGCTGAGCTAGCGGGGTTTTCGTACAGGATCGAGCAAAGCCGCGGGCGTTGTCCTGGAGACACCGCCCGCTTCCCACGTGTTGGCTCGACCGGACTTTTCGTTCCCGCACTCGACCTCCCCGCGCGCCGGGACGTCGTTTGCCACGAAACTCAATGCCTTTCTGACAATCACGGATGAGCAGGAAGGCCAACCGGAGAAGCCCGGGCATTTCAGCATCAAGAATCAGTGAGCCGACGGTCGAGTAACAAGGCTACGAGTTCGGCAGCTCCAGCAGTCAACCCGATCAGCCAGATATTTCCGCCGCTCACGATGCCCGCGCCAATCGCGCTTCCAATTGAGAAGCCGAGGTACATTGTTGAAGTGTTGAGAGATAACGACACCGATGCCTGAGACGTCGACGACGCTGCGATCAGACGTGCCATCTGAGCCGGGAAGAAGGACCAGACGCTGAATCCCCAAACCGCGATAGCAGTGAGCGCGGGAGCAAACGCAACCGCCGGGGAGAGTTTGGTGACGGCTGCCAAAGCAATAAACGACAATGCTAGCAGAACAAGCGAAGCGGCCGCGACCCTTCTCGACCCAAAGCGATCGTTCAACGATCCTCCCGTGGCAACACCTACGGCGGCAGCAATACCCCACATGGATACCGTAGCGGCGACACCAGTAGCGTCGACGTCGAGGACCGATTTGAGGTACGGTGCGATGTACGGGTATGCCGTATACGCGCCTATCGACCAGAACAACGTGATTGCCAGGAGTTTCAGAATAGCGACCTGGCGGAATACACTGATCCGCTCGGAGAGGCTTGCTACGATCATTCCCTCGGCAACCGAGCGCTTGACGCCGGAAAGGATGCCGACGATTGCAACGAGACCCATGACTGCTACTGCCAGGAACGTGGCCCTCCAGCCGAATGTATGCCCGACGACAGCACCGAGAGGCAGGCCCAGCGCGATAGCGATGGTCATCCCACCGCTGACGATTGCGAGTGCTCGACCGCGTCTATGCGGACCCGAGATCGCTCCTGCGAGGGCGTTTGCGCTTGGCACATATAGGCCAGAGGCAATCGCCATAAGCACGCGGGCAATCATGAGGGTCGTGAAGGTCGTCGAGAAGGCAGCAAGGAGATTACCGGTGGTGAAAATCGCCATGGCGAAAATCAAGGTGTCGCGTCGGTTCAGTTTGCCGGTTGCGATCGTGGTGATGGGCGAGCTGACGGATAGGACGAGCGTGAATACGACAACGAGCATCGCAGTGGCCGAAAGCGACATCCCGAGATCGTCTGCGATGGTAGGCAGAAGGGGAGCGATCATGAACCCTTCGGTGCCGATCGCGAATGTGCCGAGCGCTAGAAAGTATGCTGGGACAAGCGACAGTGCCGTCGTGTCGGTGGCCGCCGCGACCTTGTGATCTCTGATTTCAAGGAGGTCTGACATTTGACTTTCCTCGTGGAACTACCCGCGCCGGATGGCGGGGGCAGTCGCACGCTCACGGGGCCTCAGACGGGAATCGGGTTTTCGGCCAGGGACTGATTGAAGCCATGCACGAACGCGTGCTCCCGGCTGCCCGGATTGTCGCGAAGTGGCGCGATTTCGTCGACGTAGACTTCCGGATCTTCGGTTTCGAGACCCTTCATCGTTTTCTCGATGAATATATGGAGTGGCATCGCACGTGGGTCGCCGCTCTTCTTCACGAGATCGGTATCCACCCACGGCGGAGCGATTTCCTGGACCTTCACATTGGTGTCGCGAAGCATGAAACGCTGTGACATCGAATACGAATGCAGGGCCGCCTTCGTTGCGGAGTAGACGGCGTTCGAGGCCAGAGGGACGAATGCGAGAACGGAGGTGTTGTTTATGATGGTCGCGGTCGGCTGAGACTTTAGATGCTCGATGAGCGCCGATGTCATCCGGATTGGGCCGAGCAGGTTAGTCTCGATAATTCGACGCGATACTTCGTCGTCGACCGAGCCGGAAACGTCATCGAACGGCATGATTCCGGCGTTGTTGATCAGGACGTTGAGTTTGGGATATTCCGCAACAAGCTTCTTGGCCACGCGGCGGATGTCGTCAATATCGTTGATATCGAGCTCGACACCTTCAATACCCGGGTTTGACGCGCAAACGTCCTCCAGGAGCGCCTTGCGGCGTCCGGCGACAATAACTTTGTTGCCGAGCTTGTGAAACGCTTCGGCTAACCCGCGACCTATGCCCGAGGTACCACCGGTGATGAATATCGTATTGCCTGTAGTTTTCATTCTGGATCTCCTAGTCGAATAGACCGCACGACCTTAGGCATGTCGGTGCGGCTTCGATTGGAGAATCATGTCCCAAAAGTCTCTGTCTCAAATGTCATTGAGAAGGCGTTTTCGGACGCGCATAATTGTGGGGGCTAAAGCTCGGCGTCGGCCAATCCGCGAGTGCGGTCTTCATGCGGTTTGAGCCACCGTTTGAGGGTAAGCGGCGGTTGTCCAAATGAGCGGAGAAATGCCCGCCGCATTCAGAGGCAGCTACCCGAACCGCGGTGCGGTCAACCCCACTATCTCGGACGCAACCGAAAGATCATCTGTTCTTGAGCCAGGCTCAAATCTAGCGACAATCGCTGCGAGATCTTCCGTCGAACGCTGCTCCGGTACTTCAAATTCATAAGCGGTTAGCGCGCATCGTAACTCCCAGAAAATCGCTCCGGCTAAACGGGCGGTGTCCGTTGCTTCCTGGAGAAAAGCGTTCGCGGCAACAGGATCTGTGGGACGAACCGCTATGGCCTTCAGACGTAGCACCTCAGCGCGGCACCACCCCCCATCTCCCGCCAACGCCCGTTCGATCTGATCGAGTGGGGCGCGTGTGCCGGCGACAACTACCAGGTATTCGAGCCGCATCCCGTACGCGTCTGCGAGCACTGTGTTCATTGCGGAATCGTTCTGGTCTTCCGCAAGCAGCAGTTGGCGGTAGGATTTGATCCACTGCTGCCAACGGATTAGGCGGTGTTCCTTTGCCAGCTTTTCGGCCGTATCGAGATGGCCAAGTGCGATCGACCGACGTCCCACCAGAAAATTGATCGGGAATGCGCTCAGCATGAGCAGCAAGCAAGTGACGATTGCGTAGTCAAGCTTTTTAGCCTCGGCGACAGATTCTTCGAGCACCGTCAGGGAGCCGATAATTTTTCCCTCGAGGAAATCCACGAAAACCAGGACGGCGAGCGCGATGATGCGCTGGTCGAATCCCATGCCATGGTTCGCCGTGCGCCGGACTTCTCCGCTCGCGTCGCGGAACGACCCGGCAAGTTCATCGCGAGAGGATCTCAAATCTCCGTGGAACAGGTAATTGTGTTCGAGCATCCGGCTGAAGGTTTCACGCGGAAGCTGGGTGTAGCGTTCGCGGAGTTCCAATGCCTGTTCGATTGCTTCTCCGTATCTCCCGTGAGACGTCAGCAAAGCAGTGAGCCCACTCTGGGCGGTCACGAGTTTACGCACGTTTCCGATGCTGTCGGCGATTTCAACCGCTCGGCGGAACTCCGCGAAGCACTCGGTATCTGCCGGGAAACCTCTCATGTGATAGAGGGCACCTCCTCTCGAAAGGCGCAGATCCAGTTCAGTTTCAGTGCCTTCCAATGGCGAGTCGACTATCCTCTTGAGTGCGCGCTCGATCACGTTGATCTGTTCATTCATAAGGCCGAGCTGAACCCAAAAGATGTTTGAAGAACTTGCCAACTCAACACCGACATGGCTGACACCCTCCGTCTCAAGTGTCCAGTTAATGGCGCTTCGGATATCGTGAATCAGGTCTCCGTACCGCCGCATCCAGTCAGCGGTAGGCAATGAGGTCCAATCGCTTGCAGCACGGGAGAGTGCGTTCTCACAGTACGCGGCATGTGCAAGACGAAGCGCGACCCGATTGCCGCTCTGCTCGACTTTCTCCAAGGCGTAGCTACGCGTCGTCTGCAAGAGCCTGTAGTTGCCGTCGCCGCCGCTGACCGAGAGCAGGGATTTCAGAAACAACCCGTCGAAGGCCTGGTAAAAATCATCGGTCGACATTGCTGACGCGCTGATCGTGAGAGCGGCATCCGTGCTGAACGCCCCCGCGAACATTGCCAAGTAATCGAAGAGGAGGCGTTCCTTTTCCGTGAGGTTCTCGAAGCTCCAGTCAAGGGTGGCCCGGAGAGTCTGCTGGCGCGGGGGAGCCGTGCGGCGTCCTCTGCGCAGGACGGAGAGCGGATTGTCGAGCGACCCTACAAGATGAGCCAGCCCGAGGTTGGCCGCGCCGGAAGCGGCAAGTTCAATTGCCAGCGGGATCCCATCGAGACGCCGGACAACTTCGGCAGCGGCGGAGATCGTCTCGTTGCTCCCGAAGCTCTCCCGTTCCGAAGACAGGAGGACACGGTCGACGAAGAGTTCCACCGCAGGATACGACCGAATATCCGATGGTCGGGCATCTTCTGGCGGGACGGCCAGCGATGGCAGTTGCCTGATCCTTTCGCCCAAGACGCGTAGTGGCTCGCGGCTGGTTGCGAGAACGGTCACGTCATCGGATACCGCAATTACGTCTTCGACTAGAACCGCAATTGATGCAATCAAATGCTCGCAATTATCCAATAAAATTAGATATTTATGTTGACAAAGAGCATCAAGAACGGCTTGCCGGGTGTCCTCCAGAAGCGAATTGAAGCCAAGCAACGTTGCAAGGGTAGGAATGATTTCGCTTTCTTCGCTCAGCGAGCCCAGGTCAACGAAAAGGACTTCTCGTTCGGCGCTCGCGATTTCGGCAACTGCCAACGCCACGGATGTCTTTCCGACGCCTCCGGTCCCCGCGATCGTAACAATCCGGTTCTGCGAGACCAAGGATGAGATCTCGGCAACCATGCTATCACGGCCGATCAGACGCTCGGTGAGACGGGGCAAGCTTTGGTGGAGTCGCCGGACGGCCGTGGGTTCTCTGGGCTGGGATGGGGCGACCCCAATCTCCACGGGCATTACGAACACATATCCGCGTCCGGGTACGTTCTCGATGTATCGTCCGGTCTGTCGGTCGCCGAGCAGCTTCCGTAGCGTGACGAGATGAACCCTCAACGCACCCTCTTCGACGGTGGTGTCGGGCCAGACTTGGGCGATCAACTTTTCCTTGCTGATGATTTCTCCGGCCGAAGATGCGAGCACAGCCAGAATGTCGAAAGCCTTTCCTCCGAGTTGAAGGGTTTTTCCCGACTCGGTCAGCTTTCTCTGGGACGGGTCAAGCTCGAAGCGCCCGAATTTCAAAACTGGCATCGCCAACACCCGTCAAACTGGCCCTCGGCGATCGCTTGGCGCGCTCCCTTGTCCGCAAGGAGCCAAAAGCTTGGCTCTCCTTAGCGCTGGCAGATCAAACCGTTAGTAAACGGAACTAAATTAGCACGTCCGTTTTGGCAACGAACTTGGGAGGGTACCCGCAAGAAAAAAAGGCAAGTAGCGCACCTATGCGTTGTATCCGCCGTCCACATTCAGGACACTCCCGGTTATGAACGACGATGACGGGCCTGCAAGGAAGAGAATGGCGTTCGCGACCTCTTCGGGAGTTCCTAGCCGTTTGAGAACGTTCGACTGCATTTCCGCGTTTAGGTCATCGCGAGACGTTCCCGGCAATTCAGTACGGATAGCGCCAAGTTGGATGACATTGACGTTTATACCCCGCGGCCCGAGATCGTGTGCCGCGCCGCGGAAAAAGGCGGTGATAGCAGCCTTGCTGGCCGCGTAGTCGGCGAGCCCGGGTGCACCCACCCTGTCGGCCAGGCTGGCGCTTAAAGCTATTATTCTCGCGCCGGATTCCATGAATCTGACCGAGGATCGCACCAACAACATG
Organism: Ferirhizobium litorale; assembly: GCA_030028905.1. Classification (GTDB taxonomy): domain Bacteria; phylum Pseudomonadota; class Alphaproteobacteria; order Rhizobiales; family Rhizobiaceae; genus Ferirhizobium; species Ferirhizobium litorale. Next base: position 14,623 of record JALDYZ010000001.1, read on the forward strand.
ACGGCCCTAACGGTAGTGGCGTATTGCCGCTCGAGCGCTTCTTCGTCGACGTCCACGTCATCGACCTGCCAGTGCGCGCGATGGCGAGCGTTGGTGATGAGAACGTCGATGCGACCCAAGGACGAGGCAACGCTCCTGGTGAGTCTGGAACAGTCCACCGCGGATGCACTGCTTGGCCATCTATACATTTCCACCCGACCGCCGAGTCTCCGGAGGTCATTGAGGAAAGACGCATCCAGAACTTCCTCGTCGACCGTAAGGGCAAGATCTGCTCCGGCTGAAGCAAGCAGGTTGGCCGTGGCGAGCCCCACACCATGATTGGCATTTGTCAGCAGGACCACTCGCCCAGCTAGTGGCTTTGAGGTCGAGCCCAGCATTTCTAGCACGGGTAATTCCTTTACGAAATTGGCCGATCGGCCAAACAAAGCGTACCCACTGCTACCGCGATACGGTGGACGCATAATGCCGTCTTGTACGATCGAGGCGCTACGTGAATTGAGGTAGCGGGAACCGCCGTACCGCTTCGTTGGCCGGGTGATTGGTGACTTCGCGGAGCGTTCGCAGACCGAATGATCGCTCGAAGACCCCAAAAGTTGCCCCAGCGCCCATAACGCATCTTAACAACCCTTAACTCGCAGGCGCGGATGCGCGGCGATAGCGTCCGCCTCGACAAGCAAACTGTCATCGCCGGGAGGGGGCGGCGTCGACCCTCCTGAGCCAAGTGGACCTTGGTCGGACGAGGATCAACAGAGCGACTGGCGAATTTATTTTTGTTTCCAAGGAGATCTACATGAAGAAGGCAGCCCAACTCGCGGCGATGGCAATTCTCGTAGTCACAATGCCTCTGTCTGTTGCGAAGGCCGATGGCGACCCGGGCAACGGCAAAAAGCTCTTCGCCCGATGCAGCGCCTGTCATGTGACCGGCGATCAAAACAGGGTCGGTCCCGGACTTCAGAACATCGTCGGACGTCCGGCCGGAGCGGTGGCCGGATACAAGTACTCCGCAGCCATGAAGAGCTCAGGGCTAGTTTGGAATGACGTGACGCTGGACGCTTTCCTCAAATCTCCGCAGGCGATCGTGAAAGGTTCCCGTATGAGTCTCAGCCTTCCCAAGGATCAGGATCGAGCGGATGTCATCGCTTATCTGAAAACCCTCATCGCCCAATAATTTCGGGGCACGGAGAAAACCCATGAAGACCCTTGAAATTAACGGTCAATCCCATCAGGTCGACGTTCCCGACGACATGCCCTTGCTCTGGGTTCTCAGAGATGTGCTCGGCATGACCGGCACGAAGTTCGGGTGCGGGATCGCTCAATGTGGAGCTTGCACGGTTCATCTGGACGATACAGCAGTGAGAGCCTGTCAGACGACAATGGACATGATTGACGGAGAGAAGATCACCACGATCGAAGGTGTCGCTTCGACGGAGATCGGTGCGAAGGTACAGGCAGCGTGGCTCGATAAGGAAGTCGTGCAGTGCGGGTATTGTCAATCCGGGCAGATCATGTCCGCGATCTCGCTCCTCGCGTCGAACCCCAAACCTACTGACGCCGAAATAGACGAAGCGATGTCTGGAAATATCTGCAGGTGCGGAACATACGTCCGTATCCGCGAAGCAATTCACTCCGTAACCGCGTGAGGCTCCAAGATGATCCATAACCTTCACTCACGGCGCGGATTTCTCAGAGGCACAGTTCTGGGCACCGCTGGTTTGCTTCTTGCAATACAGATGCCACGGACAGGAAAAAGCGCTACCCGCGCCTTCGCCGACACGCAGGCTACCTTCATCCCGAACGCTTTTGTCAAGATCGATGGCATGGGCATTAAACTGATTATGCCACATACGGAGTTTGGCCAGGGGATCTATACCTCGAGTGCCATGTTGATGGCCGAGGAGTTGGAAGTCCGCCTCGATCAGGTCTCGGTGGAGGCCGCTCCACCTGACCTTTCGAAGTACATGGACCCGTTTCTCTACGATCAGGCGACCGGAGGCTCCACTTCCACGCGAGCCGACTGGGTGCGCTTGCGTCAAGCTGGAGCTGCAGCGCGGATCATGCTCGTTGAGGCAGCCGCTCACGAATGGGGCGTCACTCCAGGCGAATGTCGTGTTGAGGCCGGGAAGATCTATCACGACGGTTCAGGCCGAAACGTGACCTATGTCGAGATAGCTTCCAAGGCAGCGGCAATACCTTTGCCGAAAGACCCGCCCTTGAAGGACCCTTCGCAGTTCAAAATCATCGGTACGCGAGCGAAGCGCATCGACACCGCTGAAAAGGTGAACGGATCTTTGGTCTACGGGATCGATGTGAAGCTTCCGGGGATGAAGATTGCAACGCTTGCCATGTCGCCCGTCCTCGGGGGCAAGTTGACCAGGTACGACGAAGCGGCAGCCCGCGCTATCCCAGGAGTTGTCGATATCGTGAAGACCGATGAAGCGATCGCGGTCATCGGAGATCACATGTGGTCTGCACAGCAAGGTCTTGATGCGCTCTCCGTCGAATGGGAGGCGGGACCCAACGGATCCATGAACCTCGAATCCATCGTCTCGAAGATGGAAGAAGCTTCGCGGCAAAACGGTGTTACGGTCCGGAATGACGCCGATGCGGTATCCGCCATCGCGGGCGCGAAAACAAAACTGGAGGCGGTTTACCAATCTCCATTCCTGTCGCATTCGGCTCTCGAGCCGATGAACTGCACACTGCACATTCAGGATGACAAGGCGGAGCTGTGGGTCGGGACCCAAGTGCCAGTCAGAGCACAGAACGCCGTGGCGAGTGCGACAGGCCTGCCTGCCGAAAAAGTGACGGTGAACAACCTGCTTATCGGCGGAGCCTTTGGCCGACGGCTCGATGTTGACACGATCGAAATTGGCGCAAGGCTTCTGAAGGACATACGGTACCCGGTCAAGCTCATATGGACGCGTGAGCAGGATATGACCCACGACTTCTTCCGGCCCTACTACTACGACAGGGTCGCCGCGGGCCTTGACGAGGACGGTCGCCTCGTCGGCCGCACCCACCGGGTTACGGGATCCTCGATATTGGCGCGTTGGGCTCCGCCGGCTTTCGTCAATGGTATCGATCCCGATGCCCTCGATTGCGCGGCCGAAACGCCTTACGACGAGAGCTCGGTCCTTGCTGAGTTCGTTCGCTTCGAGCCGGAGGGGCTCGTGACCGCGTGGTGGCGGGGCGTTGGAGCGACACACAATCTCTTCGTCATCGAAAGCTTCGTTGATGAGATGGCTACAGCGGTAGAGCAGGACCCGCTCGAATTCCGTCGGAAAATGCTGACGAGAAACCCGCGGGCTCTGGCCGTCTTGAACCTGGCCGCCGAAAAAGCCGGCTGGACCAACCCGCTTCCCGAGGGCCGCGGGCGGGGCATCAGCCTGCAATTCGCGTTTGGGACGTATCTCGCTCACATATTGGAGATCGAGGTGACGGCCGAAAAGGAAGTCAAGCTCTTGCGTTCCGTCATCGCCGTTGATTGCGGCGTCGTCGTCAATCCGGACACTGTTGAGGCACAGATGCAAGGCGGTGTGATCTTCGGACTCAGCAGCGCAATGTTCAACGCCATAACCTTCACTGATGGTGCCGTTGACCAGTCGAACTTCGACACCTATCGGGTCTTGCGTATTGATGAAGCGCCTCGGATCGATGTGTTCCAGGTGAAGAGCGCTGAGTTGCCGGGGGGCGTAGGGGAGGCCGGGACAGCTTCGGTTGCCGCAGCTCTTGCCAATGCAATTTTTGCCGCGACGGGCAAGCGCATGCGTTCGTTGCCGCTAGCCGACGCTGTCGCCGCCTGATCGCCGGGACCGCGCCAGCCGCGGCCCCCTCTGTTCGCAAGAGTATAAAGCAACCTGGAATTTCCGCTTTGCAGATGCGTCGCTGACCCTGGTTCCGCTTGGCTTCGTCTGCGAGCAGGCTTTCAGTCGGCTCGCAGCGGCATCTTACAAGACGTGAACATCCGCAGGTGTCTTTATGGCGAAAATTTAAACCACGAGGCGCTGATGACACAGATAGAGAACTACGACATCCTCGTTTTTGGAGGCGGAAAAGCCGGGAAAACGCTAGCAATGGACCAGTCGAAGGCTGGCAAGAAAGTTGCCGTAGTCGAGGCGGGCATGATCGGAGGGTCATGCATCAACGTTGCCTGTATCCCCAGCAAGACCCTCATCCGTAGTGCCGAGATGACACATCTCGCGCGACAGATGAATGAGTTCGGCGTTGTTGCAGACAACGTTCGCAACAATCTCGTTCATGCCCGAGACCGAACGGCACGCGTTGTTGCCGAGATGGTAGCGACCAACCAGGCCGGTTTCGATGCCAGCGGATTGTCCCTGATATTGGGGCGAGGCCGCTTCGTTGGTCCAAAGACCATCGAGGTCCAGACCGAGAGTGGGCCGCGGACAGTCACGGGTGATCAGGTGTTCATAAACCTGGGCACATCCGCTGACGTCCCCAACATTCCCGGGCTCGCCGCGGCGAACCCGATCACACATGTGGAAGCTCTCCAGCTCGGTGATTTGCCTGCGCGACTGGTGGTCATCGGCGGCGGCTACATCGGTATGGAACTGGGGCAGGCATTCCGCCGTCTCGGAGCCGAAGTCGTCATTGTGGAGCGAGCGGCGCGCCTGGCCCCGCGCGAGGATCCAGATGTTGGCGAGGCGATCCTCAAGATCCTGTCGGAGGAAGGCGTCGAAGTAGCATTGAGCGCGTTCGACCTTCAGGTTTCGGGGCGTTCTGGTGAAGGCGTGACAGTGAGGAGCGCCGATGGCAGGTCGTTCGAAGGATCACACATCCTTGTCGCCTCGGGAAGAAAACCCAACACATTTGGCATCGGCCTTGACCTCGCTGGCGTCGACACCGACGAGCGTGGTTTTATCAAAGTTGACGGCCAGCTCCGCACGTCGGCACCTGGCGCCTGGGCCATGGGCGAGGTCGCCGGAACACCTATGTTTACCCATGCTTCTCTTGACGACTATCGGATCGTGAAGAGTGCGATGGCAGGCGGCACGCGCAATACCTCGGACAGAATTATCCCGTACTGCGTGTTCATCGATCCTGAATTTGCCCGGATCGGCAGCAACGAAAGCGATCTGAACAAGGAAGGCACGCCATACCGGGTGGCCAAGCTTCCTATGGATGTCATCCCTCGTGCGAGAACTCTCTCACACCGGAAGGGCTTCATGAAGGCGATCATCGCGGCGGACAGCGACACGATCCTTGGGTTCAGCATGCTTGGGACCAGCGCCGGCGAGGTGATGAGCGTCGTTCAAATGGCAATGCTCGGCGGCCTTTCCTTCACGGCTTTGCGTGATGGGATTTTTGCCCACCCCACCATCGCGGAAGGGCTGAATATGCTTTTCGCGAACGTCACCGCTCCGTCTAAGGCGGCCTGAGCCAGGAGGCCGAATACGACACAAGGATTGGTGTCCCGACCATTGGCTCAAGAAAGCCCAACAAGCACATGTTGGCTTGGTAAGGGCGAAAGAATCCACCAGGTCGCAGATGGCGCTACGAGCGCCATCTCTCGCTGCAGCAGCTCCAATGCCGAGCGCGACCACGCTTCATCCTGTCTTGCCACGCGACTGGCACCACCCGGCGCATTGTCTTCTGCTGTCGTTGTGGATGGTTCGGCAATGTGGAGGCGCGATCTTCCAATAACATGCTCTTGCAGTGGGCTAGGTGAGGGCAGCGGCCGCAATGGGGTCGAAGAAGCTTGTCTCTGCAAAGGAACAGCGTTTTGAAGCGAGTCCTCGTATTGTTCGCGCATCCGGCGCAGCGGACCAGCAGCATTAACCTGTCGATGGCCTTGAGGGCGCGACAGCTTGAAAGCGTAACCCTCGTCGACCTGTATGCCGAATACCCCCGTTTTGATATCGACATCGAGAGGGAACAACATCGACTCCTCTCGCACGATATTATCGTATTGCAGTTTCCACTCTTCTGGTACTCGACCCCGGCACTGTTGAAACAATGGCAAGACCTTGTTCTGGAGTACGGCTTCGCCTACGGCCCCAAGGGCAATAGACTTGCAGGCAAAACGATGATCGCGAGCGTCACCACCGGCGGTAGTGCGGTCGATTACTCTCAGCACGGCGGTAACAAGCACCCGTTTCCCGCATTTCTGCTGCCGTTGCGACAGACAGCGGAGTTGTGCGGCATAAGGTTTCTTCCGCCTTTCGTCCTTCATGCGGCGAACCACATCGATACGACAGAGGCAAGAATGCACATTGATGCGTATCCGGTTCTGCTGGAATCCCTGTCCGCGGACGCATTCGATAGTTCCTCCCTTGATATGCTGTCGGAGATTACGACCAAGGACATAGCCAAAATGCTAGCGAGGGTCGGGGCATGACGGGGTTCGCGTTTTCCGTGTTCTCGTATTTGGCATGTTCGGTTCTGGCTGTTTTCGTGTCACGGCGCTTGGGATTGGGCTCGGTGGTGGGGTATATCGCAGCCGGCGTCATTATGGGTCCGTTGCTGCACATGACCGGTACCGGCTCGGGTTACCTCGAGTCTTTGTCCGAACTCGGTATCGTCATGATGCTCTTCCTGATCGGTTTGGAAATCGATCCCAGGATGGTCTGGCGTTTGCGGGGAATGCTGCTCGGTCTTGGCGGCTCGCAGGTGACGCTGACCATCGCCGCTGTCACTCTTGCAGGTTTCGCCCTGGATTTTCCGTGGCAGCAGTCTGTACTCTTCGGCTGTATCGGTGCCCTGTCATCGACTGCTATCGTATTGCAAACTCTGGAAGAGAGGGGTGTCCTGGAGTCCGATGGCGGTCGTGCCGGCTTCGCTATCCTGCTATTTCAAGATCTCGCTGTCATTCCGATGCTTGCCTGTCTGCCATTGATGGCCACCAACAGCCACACGTCCGCGGGGGCGCACGGATCAAATCTCTTGTCATCAATGCCGGGGTGGCTCGCCACTATGACGACGTTTGGAGCTGTAGGAGTGGTTGTGGTCGGCGGTCATTATCTTTCACGTCCCGTAATGAGGGCCATTGCCCGCGACGGGTTGCGTGACATTTTCACTGCATTCGCGCTCCTGGTGGTCGTGGCAATCGCTTTGCTGATGTCGGCGGTTGGGCTTTCCCCGGCACTCGGCGCGTTCCTCGGCGGAGTGGTGCTGGCGAACAGCGAGTTCAAGCACGAACTCCAGAGCGACATTGAGCCATTCAAGGGATTGCTGCTCGGGCTCTTCTTCGTGACGATCGGTGCGAAGATCGATTTGTCGGTTCTAACCCACAACTGGGCGTTTGTCCTCGCGGCTACGGCTGCGCTGGTCCTCATCAAAGTGGCCATCCTGTTTCCGCTCGCCAGCCTTTTCCGTCTCCGAAGTTCCGCGTCCTGGTTGGTGGCGCTGGGCCTCGCACAGGCGGGAGAGTTCGGGTTCGTTTTGCTATCGCTGGGGCAGCAGATCGATATTCTCGACGCCGCTGATGCATCGATCGGCGTGTTGGTCATCACCCTCGGTATGGTCTTCACACCGGGGCTCTTCATGATCCTCGACCGAATTGTAGCGAGTTTGGAAACGTCACGGAACGTGTCGACTGAAGTCGACAAGCCTGACAGTGGAACCGTTATCGTCGCTGGCCTTGGGCGTTTTGGACAGATCGTAAATCGAATGCTACTGGCAAGCGGATACAAGCCGGTTGTTCTCGATTACCGAGCCGACGTCGTTGACGATCTGAGGAAATTCGGCGTCCGATCCTATTTTGGCGACGCCGGTCGCTCGGACCTCCTGGCCTCGGCGGGTATTGCCAAAGCGGAATTGTTGGTCGTGGCGATCGATGATCCGGGACGGACCGTGGAGATTGTTCAGCAGGCGAGAGCTGCAAATCCAAGAGTCGTTATCATAGCGCGAGCATACGACCGGATTCATCATTATCGCCTCTTGTCGGCGGGGGCGAACCACATTGTACGCGAGCTTTTCGGAAGCTCGGTAGAAGCGGCCGGACTGGCGCTACGGACGCTTGGCATGCACCCCTATGAAGTCGAAAAACGGAAGAACACCTTTGTGCAGCAGGACCTCGCCGGGCTTTCCCGGATGGCATCGCTTATCGATGACGAAAGGCGTGTGCCCGACAACGACCGCTTTATCGCCGGGTTCAACGACATCGGCAGGGTCATCCAAGAAGCCATGCTCGGCAGGCGGGCCCAGTATGATGAGATTGTCAGCCGCGGTTGGAATCCGCCGAGATTGGACGAAAGCCACACGCCGGACCAGACAAGGCAAGAGAATGAGAAAACGGGAGCAGGAGAATGACACAGCAGATCAACATGTTTGCTCGCGCCGCGACCCTGGCCGTCTTGGGCGCACGGGAGCTGTATTGATCTCCTCTCTCCCGCACTGCACTCCCTGAGATAGCAGCGCCCCCGGGCCAGCATTCGAGTTGCCCTGCACGGTTCCTTCAACAAAAAATACCCCAGGGCAAGGGAGCGGGATCCTCCGCATCCCAACACTCGCGAAAACCTTCGGGCGCAAATCCGAGAAGACCGATCGCGACCAGTCGGTGGCGCTTGAGAACTTGCGCCGAAAAGCGAAAAGCACGTGGACCGCCTCTTCGATGAAGCCGAGCAGGTTGCCGATGAAGACGACGCCAGCGGAGAAGATGGCGAGGTCGTCGACCTGCCGGAAACCGGTTTTGCGACGATCGAGAAACCGGAGGGCAAGAAGCGTGGCCGCAAGCCCCTGCCGGAACACCTGCCGCGCGAGCGCGTCGAGTATGACCTTGCCGATGACCAAAAGGCCTGTCCCTGCTGCCGCCACCAGATGCACCGTATTGGGCGAAGCCGTCACTGAGCAGCTCGATATCGAGGTGAAGGCCAAGGTCCTGCAGAATGTGCGCTTCAAATATGCCTGCCGCCATTGCGACCGCACCGGCATCAACACGCTTGTCGTTCTCGCGCCAATGCCCGTACAGCCCTTGCCGGGCAGCATCGCCACGGCCTCGACACTGGCCTTCGCGCTCGTCCACAAATACGTCGATGGCACGCCGCTCTACCGTCTGGCCCAGGCCTTCGAGCGTGCCGGTGTTCCCGTCAGCCGCGGCGCTCTCAGGCATTGGGTGATCGGATCGAGCGAGAGGCATCTTTCCCGCATCTATGACGCCCTGAAGCTGCGGCTTCGATCACAGCCTCTCATCCATGGCGACGAGACGACAGTGCAGGTCCTGAAGGAAAAGAACAGGGAGGCCACCAGCACATCATACATGTGGGCCTATCGGAGTGGAGAGGACAGCAATGAGCCGATCGTGCTACTCGATTATCAACCCGGCCGCGGCCAGATTTATCCGCAAACCTTCCTCGGCGACTACCGCGGCATATTGATGAGCGATGGCTACACCGCCTGGCGCACGCTGGCAGAGGCCACCCATCTGGGATGTATGGCCCATTCCAGGCGTCGCTTCGTCGAGGCGCTGAAGACCAGAAAAAAAGGCGGCGGCCCACCGGAGCAGGCGCTGAAGTTCTTCGAACAGCTCTACCGGATTGAAAGCCAAGCCAAGAACGAAAAGCCGGAAGTTGGAGAAACGCAAGCCGACTGCATCCGCCGCTTCCGCCAGCAACACAGCGTCCCCATCCTGAACGCTCTCAAGGCATGGCTTGATGACATTGCGCCGAAGGTCTTGCCCGATACCAAGCTTGGCGATGCCGTGTCCTACACACTGAACCAGTGGAATTATCTGACGCGCTACACCGAAGACGGCAGGATGCCGATCGACAACAATTTGCTTGAGCGTGATATCAGGATTTTTGCCACTGGCAGAAAGAGTTGGCTGTTCAGCGATACCGTGGATGGAGCCAGGGCCAGTGCCGTCGTCTACAGCCTGATGCTGACCTGCCGCGCCTGCCGCATCGAGCCTTTAGCCTATCTGCGCTGCATCCTTACGGAATTGCCGCAGCGCGCGCCAAATGCCGACATCACCGATCTGCTGCCCTTCAACTTCACAAAAACCGCCGCTGCCTGATCCGATGCAGCCGTCGCACAGCGACCCCGGTCAAACGGGCCGGGTAAACGCGCATGGAAATGAGCGCTTACTCACGTTTTTAGAACCGGTCGCCAGGAAGCGATGGACGATTGCGGTGTCCGGATCCGGCCTTTCGGCCATCGAACGCAACGTCAACTTGACTTGGTACCTGTCAGGCATAAACTCAGGGTTGGCGTACTCATTCAAATGGAGACCGTCAATGACCTTAGACCTTTCGCGACGCAGCTTCCTCAAGCTGGCCGGAGCGGGTGTAGCGGCGACGTCCCTAGGGGCAATGGGATTCGGCGAGGCTGAGGCTGCCGTAGCCGCCCACGTTCGTCCCTTTAAGTTGACGATGACGACTGAAACGCGTAACACCTGTCCCTACTGTTCGGTTGCCTGCGGCGTCATCATCTATTCTGAGGGTGACCTGCGCAAAGGCGAGACCGCCGACATCGTCCACATCGAAGGCGACGTCGACCATCCGACAAATCGCGGAACGCTCTGTCCCAAGGGGGCGGCGCTGAAGAACTTCGTCAAGTCTCCGACCCGCCTGCAGTATCCGATGCTCCGCAAACCGGGCTCCGGCACGTTCGAGCGGATCTCCTGGGAGGACGCACTCGACCGTATCGCCCGCCTGATGAAGGATGATCGCGACGCGAACCTGGTCACCGCGAATGCCGCCGGCGTTCCGGTCAATCGCTGGACCACGGTCGGCATGCTCGCCGCATCAGCGACCACGAACGAAACGGCCTGGGCGACCTTCAAGTTCGCCAAAGGTCTGGGAATAGTCGGCTTCGACAACCAGGCGCGCGTCTGACACGGCCCAACGGTGGCGAGTCTCGCCCCAACTTTTGGCCGTGGAGCAATGACCAACTCCTGGACCGACATCAAGAATACCGACCTCGTGATCGTCATGGGCGGCAACGCGGCGGAAGCGCATCCTTGCGGCTTCAAGTGGGTGACGGAGGCTAAGGCCCATCGCGCCGCCCGGCTCATCGTCGTCGATCCGCGATTCACCCGAACCGCTTCGGTCGCTGACTACTATGCGCCCATCCGCCAAGGGACCGACATCGCATTCCTGAGTGGGGTGATGAAGTACTGCATCGACAACGACAAGGTGCAGTGGGAATACATGAAGGCGTTCACCAACGCCTCCTATCTCGTGAAGGACGGCTTCGGATTCAAGGACGGCCTGTTCACCGGCTACGATCCGGAGAAGCGTGACTACGACAAGTCCACCTGGGACTACGTGATCGGCGATGACGGCTTCGTGGTGACCGATCCTACGCTTCAGCATCCACGCTGCGTCTGGAACCTGCTGAAGGAGCATCTGGCGCCCTATACGCCCGAGATGGTCGAGCGCATCTGCGGCACCCCCAAGGACAAGTTCCTGAAGGTGGCCGAGATGATTTCTGAATGCTCGTCGCCGACCAAAACGATGACATCGATGTACGCGCTGGGTTGGACCCAACATTCGAAGGGCTCCCAGAACATCCGCACCATGGCGATGTTGCAACTCATCCTCGGCAATATCGGGGTTCGCGGCGGCGGCATGAACGCGCTTCGCGGCCACTCAAACATCCAGGGCCTGACCGATCTCGGCCTGATGTCGCACCTGCTCACCGGCTATCTGGCGATGGCGACCGAAAAGGACGTGGACTTTGCGACCTACATGTCGACCCGCCAGTTCAAGCCGCTGGTCCCCGGCCAGACGAGCTACTGGCAGAACTACAGGAAGTTCATGGTCTCCTTCCAGAAGGCCATGTGGGGCGACAATGCGAGGGCTGACAACGACTGGGCCTTCAACTATCTGCCCAAACTCGACGTGCCGGCCTACGACGTGCTGCGCATGTTTGAACTGATGTATGACGGCAAGATCAACGGATACCTGTGCCAGGGGTTCAACCCGCTTCTGGCCTTCCCCAACCGCAACAAGGTCACCAAGTCGCTCTCGAACCTCAAGTGGCTCGTCACCATGGACCCGCTCGATACCGAGACGGCGCGGTTCTGGGAAAACCGCGGCGACTTCAACCCCGTCGACACTGCGTCGATCCAGACCGAAGTGATCCAGCTGCCCACGACCTGCTTTGCCGAGGAGGAAGGGTCGCTGACCAATTCGGGACGCTGGCTGCAATGGCATTGGCCGGGTGGAACGCCGCCGGGCGAAGCCAAACACGACACCTACATCATCGCCCAGATTTTCCTGAGGATACGGGAGCTGTACCGCAAGGAGGGCGGTACCTTCCCCGATCCGATCCTGAACCTTTCATGGGACTACGCCGATGCCAACGAGCCGACGGCGGAGGAACTGGCGAGGGAGATCAACGGCAGGGCGCTGACGGACCTCATGGATCCGGCCGACCCGACCAAGGTGCTCGTGCCGGCTGGCAAGCAGGTGGTGAACTTCTCGCAGCTTCGCGATGACGGCTCGACGATGTGCGGCTGCTGGATCTATTCCGGCTGCTTCAACGAGCAGGGCAACAACATGGCCCGGCGCGACAACAATGATCCGGACGACACCGGCGCCTATCTCGGCTGGAGCTTCGCCTGGCCGCTGAACCGCCGGACGCTCTACAACCGCGCTTCCGCCGACCTTGAGGGCAAGCCGTGGGATCCGAGCCGCAAGCTGCTCGAATGGGACGGTACGAAGTGGACCGGTTATGACGTGCCGGATATCGCGCCGGCGGCGAAACCGGGAGAGGTTGGCCCATTCATCATGAACCAGGAGGGCACGGCGCGGCTGTTCGCCCGTGGACTGATGCGCGACGGTCCGTTCCCGGCGCATATGGAGCCGTTCGAATCTCCGGTCGCCAACGTCTTCAATCCGAAGATCCGCGGCAATCCGGTGGCTCGCGTGTTCGAAACCGATCTGGAGCAACTGGGCCTTTCCGACGAGTTTCCCTATGCCGGGACGTCCTATCGCCTGACGGAGCATTTCCACTACTGGACGAAGCATAACCACGTGAATTCGGCGCTCCAGCCGGAATTCTTTGTCGAGATCTCCGAGGAACTCGCCGCGGAGAAGGCGATTGCAAACGGCAGTTGGGTCCGGGTCTGGTCCAAGCGCGGCTCGGTCAAGGCAAAGGCACTTGTGACCAAGCGCATCCGGCCACTGATCTGCGACGGAAAGCCCGTCCATGTGGTGGGCATCCCACTTCACTGGGGCTTCACGGGCTCGGCCAGGAAGGGGTTCGGCCCGAATTCGCTGGCGCCGTTCGTGGGTGACGCCAATATCGAGACACCGGAATACAAGGCGTTTCTGGTCAACATCGAGCCATCGACGGCACCACAGGAGGCTATAGCATGATGGATAGTCCTCGTACTGCGGTGAGCAATCCGCCGGTCCAGCCGATGGAAAGCAACCTGACGGAGCGGGATCTCGTTCGCCGCTCCGCCACCGCGGAATTGCCACCTCCCGAGCGGCAGCTGACGCCGGTCGCCAAACTGATCGACGTGTCGAAATGCATCGGCTGCAAGGCGTGCCAGGCCGCCTGCATCGAGTGGAACGACACCTATCCGCCGATAGGCGAGAACGTCGGATCCTATGTGAACCCGCCCGATCTGAGCGAGAACATGTTCACGCTCATGCTCTTTACCGAATGGATCAATCCGGAGACCGACAATCTCGAATGGCTGATCCGCAAGGACGGCTGCATGCACTGCGCCGATCCGGGCTGCCTCAAGGCCTGTCCGGCGCCGGGCGCGATCGTCCAGTATTCGAACGGCATTGTCGACTTCATCCATGAGAACTGCATCGGCTGCGGCTATTGCGTGAAGGGCTGTCCGTTCGACATTCCACGCATTTCGAAGACGGACCACCGCGCCTACAAATGTACCCTGTGTTCGGACCGCGTCGCGGTTGGCCAGGGCCCAGCCTGCGCCAAGGCCTGCCCGACGCAGGCGATCGTCTTCGGTACGAAGGACGACATGAAGAAGCATGCGGACGAGCGCATTGCCGATCTTAAGTCGCGCGGTTTCCAGAACGCAGGCCTCTACGATCCGCCCGGTGTCGGCGGAACACACGTCATGTATGTCCTCCACCACAATGACAAGCCGCATATCTATGCCGACCTGCCGGACAATCCACAAATCTCGCCCGTCGTCCAGGTGTGGAAGGGCGCAAGCAAGTACGTCGGGCTCGCCACCATGGGCATGGTGGCGGCCGGGGCGATCCTGCACGGCATCTTCGCCAGGCCGAATCGTGTCCAGCATGAGGATGAGGAGAACGCGGAGCGTCTGGTCGAGGAGGCGACGGACCACAGGGAGAAGACCTGATGGCGAAAACCAAGGAGATACAATCGGGCGATGCGATCCATCGGGGACCGCCGGTTACCGTCGAACGTTATGGCCCATACCAGCGGGTGAACCACTGGATCACGGCGACATGCCTCATCCTGCTTCTGATTTCGGGCCTTTCCCTATTCCATCCCTGGCTTTTTTTCATGACGGGCCTGTTCGGCGGCGGTCAGAACACGCGCATGCTGCATCCGTGGATCGGCGTCGTGCTGTTCTTCAGCTTCTTCATCTTTTTCTTCCAGTTCTGGCGCGCCAACCTGCCCAACCGGACCGATGCCCGGTGGGTATCGCAGATCGGCGATGTCGTCGGCGGTCACGAGGAGCGGCTGCCGGAAGTGGGAAGGTACAACGCCGGACAGAAGTTCATCTTCTGGGGCATGGCCCTGTTCATCATCGTGCTGATCGGAACGGGCCTCGTCATCTGGGACCAGTATTTCGAAGGGCTGACGTCGATCGCGGTCAGCCGGGTCGCCGTCCTGGTTCATTCAGTCGCAGCTGTGCTGATTATCCTGCTCTTCATTCTCCATGTGTATGCGGGGATCTGGACGCGGGGCACGCTGCGCGCGATGACGCGCGGCTCGGTCACCGGCGGCTGGGCCTGGCGCCACCACCGCAAGTGGCTCAAGGAACTCGCTGGACGCGGCAGGATTGATCCTGCAGAATAACAACAAAATTGCTGTGGCCGGTCGGCCCGCGAGGTGAGATGTCCAGTTCCTTCATACAGCCCGATCCATCAATGATCGGACGTATTTCCAAGGCGCCGTTTGCCTTGACACCCGACCCTGGCAAGTTGTTCAAGGAGCGGGTCGCCCGCCTCGAAATCCTTGCCAAGGACGCTCACCTCGGCCCCTACCTCACCTTCCTGGCAGGCATCGCACGCATCCAAGGCGAGCTTGCCTCCTCCCTGAGCGCGCTCGAGCCGGTTCCTGTCGATCAAGTCGAGCGGGCGCGGGAAAACGCAATGCCGCCGATCGATCGCGCTGCAATCGTCCAGTCGCAAGACTGCCGGCGGACGCTGCTCCGGTTCCTCGAGGCGGTCGGAGCGTTGGAGATGCCCCCCACCGCATCCCAGGCGCTGGCGCAGCTCCGCGAAGCGGACGAGGAAACGATGGACTGGATGATCGACAATGTGCTTGCCGATGACCTGCCGGTCGAGAGCCTCGCCCACCATCTCTTCGTCGCCGCGGCAATCCAGGTTCATGCTGCCCGGCTGGCCGCCACGCTCGACGCCAACGGGCTCGTGCCGGTCCGCGTCGGTGTATGTCCGGCTTGCGGGGGCAAGCCGGTCGCCTCGATCGTCGTCGGCGTTCAAGGCGTGGAAGGCGCACGCTACGGCTGCTGTTCGTGCTGTTCGACGATGTGGAACGAGGTTCGGATCAAGTGTCTTGCTTGCGGTTCGACCAAGGGTGTCGGCTACCGCGCGGTGGAGACCGGTACAGACGAGGCAACCGTCAAGGCGGAGGTTTGCGACAGTTGCCACAGCTGGGTGAAGATCCTCTACCAGAACAAGAACCCCTCGCTTGAAGCCGTCGCCGACGATGTTGCCAGCCTCGGGCTCGATCTGCTCATGAAGGATACCGAGTACAAGCGGGCCGGTTTCAATCCCTTCCTGGTGGGCTATTGATGCGGATGTCGGGAACTGCAGCTCTCAGGGCGTTGCCCGCCGTCGACCAGATGCTCAAGGTGCCCGCCGTGATGGTGCTCATCGAGCGTCACGGCCGGCTTGTCGTGACGGAGGAACTGCGTCAGGTGCTCGGCGACATCCGGGCCGCGGTCAGGAGCGGCGGCGCATTCCCGGGCGAGCAGGGAGTCGTCGCCTCGCTGCTCGGCCGGCTCGATCATCGCGAGCGCTCAAACCTGCGTCCGCTCTTCAACCTAACCGGTACGGTGCTGCACACCAATCTCGGTCGGGCACTTCTTGCGGAGGAGGCGATTGCCGCCGCCGTCGATGCCATGCGCGAGGCGGCGGCCCTGGAATTTGATCTCGAGACCGGCCGGCGCGGCGAGCGCGACAGCCATCTGCGGCAACTGCTCTGCGAACTGACGGGCGCCGAGGACGCCACCATCGTCAACAACAATGCCGCCGCGGTGCTGATCGCGCTGAGCACCGTCGGCGCCGGGCGCCAGGCGATTGTCTCGCGCGGCGAGCTGATCGAAATCGGTGGGGCTTTTCGCATGCCGGACATCATGGAGCGGGCCGGCGTCGATCTGGTCGAGGTGGGAACGACGAACCGCACCCACGCCAAGGACTATCTCGGAGCCATCCGTCCCGAGACGGCCCTGATCCTGAAGGTCCATACCTCAAACTACCGCATCGAGGGGTTCACCGCAGAGGTGCCGGGCGCGGAACTGGCCGCCATCGCGCATAATGCGGGCGTTGTGCTGCTCAACGATCTGGGTTCTGGCACACTGGTGGATCTCTCCGGCTACGGTCTCGGCAGAGAGCCGACAGTACGCGAGGCGGTGGCCGAAGGGGCCGATCTCGTGACTTTCTCAGGAGACAAGCTGTTGGGCGGTCCGCAAGCGGGCTTCATCGTCGGCCGCAAGGACCTGATTGCCGCGATCAATCGCAATCCGATGAAGCGGGCGCTGCGCGTCGACAAGATCCGTATCGCCGCGATGGCCGCGACCCTGAAGCTCTACCGTGATCCGGATCGGCTTGCCGCCCGCCTGCCGACTCTTCGCATGCTTTCCCGTCCGCAAGCGGAGATCCGCCAGCGGGCCGTGCGTCTCGCGCCGCAGGTCGCAGAGCTTCTGGCGCCGGGAGGCTACCGCGTCGAAGTCTGTGACTGTTCGAGCCAGATCGGATCGGGGGCCCTGCCGGTCGACACAATCCCGAGTGCCGGGTTGAGGATCGCCGCTGCGAGCGGTGGCGCGCTGGCGAACTTGGTGGCTCTGTTCCGCGCGCTTCCCCGTCCCATACTCGGGCGGCTCCAGGATGGCGCGATGATTCTCGATCTGCGCTGTCTCTCCGACGAGGCAGACTTCCTCAAGAGCCTGTCCGAGGGCACCGACCATGCGGTGGCTTGACCGCATTCGCGGCTGGAAGCCCCAAGCCGCACCCGCGGCGGACCCGATGGCGGAGGCGCTTGCCGCTGCCCAGGCAGGCGACTACGACACGGCGCTTGGCATATGGGAGCCGCTGGCGCGTGCCGGGAATGGGCGGGCGCAGAATAATATCGGCGCCTGTTTCGCCGAGGGGCTTGGTGTTCCTGCGGATCGCGGTTTGGCGCTGAAGT
The DNA here is from genome assembly GCA_030028905.1 of Ferirhizobium litorale. GTDB lineage: Bacteria > Pseudomonadota > Alphaproteobacteria > Rhizobiales > Rhizobiaceae > Ferirhizobium > Ferirhizobium litorale. The sequence continues at coordinate 32,134 of JALDYZ010000001.1, forward strand.
GGCTGCGCCTGGCAGCCGAGGCAGGAGATCCGGTTGGCGAGCGCAACTACGCCGCCTTTCACATGCAGGGCCTCACCGGGATGGACGCCGACTATGGCATTGCCGCCGAATATTACCAGCGCGCCGCCGAGAAGGGTGATGCGCCGGCTCAGGACATGTTGAGCTGGATGCTGCTGGAAGGAGAGGTCATGGCCCCCGACCTGCATGAGGCGCGCCTATGGGCCGAACGGGCGGCGGAAGCCGGGATAGCCTCATCGATGACGCGGCTCGGTATGCTCTATCACCATGCTCTCGGAGTCGACCGCGATCCGGAAATGGCGGTCGCGTGGTGGACGAAGGGTGCGGTACAGGGTGACGCCGACGCGCAGGCGATGTTGGGTGCCGCCTGTTACATGGGGGCCGGCACGGTGCGGGATGGCGTGGCAGCGCTTGCCTGGCTGCTCCGTGCAAGCGGCGGCGGAAGCACGCTGGCCACGCCCTTTGTCGGGCCGGTGCGCGCGAGCCTGAGCGTAGCCGAGATCGACGAGGCGGAGCGCCGCGCTACCGAGCCCCTGGCGGGGTGCGTGCCATGATCATCGGAACGGCAGGGCATATCGACCACGGCAAGACCACGCTGGTGAAGGCGTTGACGGGCGTCGATACCGACCGCTTGAAGGAGGAGAAGGCGCGCGGCATCACCATCGACCTCGGCTTTGCCTATGCCAGCTTTGCCGATTCGACCACCGGTTTCGTCGATGTTCCCGGCCACGAGCGCTTCATCCACACCATGCTCGCCGGCGCTGGCGGCATCGACTATGCCCTGGTGGTTGTGGCGGCCAGCGAAGGCATCAAGCCGCAAACGCTCGAACATCTCGCGATCCTTGATCTGCTTGGCATCGACCGGGGGCTGATCGCCATCACCAAGTCCGACCTGTCCGATCCCGCGAGGCTCGAAAGCCTCGCGGATGAGATACGCGGGATGCTCGCGCCTACCGGCCTTGCCGGGGCGGCGATATTGCCGGTTTCGGCGGCGACTGGCCAAGGAATCGAACTGCTGAAGGCACGGCTTGCGGAGGCGGAACGCGAGACCGTCGCCGCCCGCGCGGACGGCCGATTCCGGCTCGCGGTCGACCGCTGCTTCACCCTTTCGGGCGCTGGAACGGTCGTCACCGGCACGGTGCTTTCCGGCCAGGTCGCGGTCGGTGATCACATGATCGTCACGCCGTCCGGCCTTGCCGCCCGCATCCGCTCGATCCATGCGCAGAACCGGAAGGCCGAGCGGGGCGTCGCCGGGCAGCGCTGTGCGCTGAACCTCGCGGGCGAGGGGATCACGAAGGAGACGATCGGCCGCGGCGACATGGTTGTCGATCCGTACCTGCATGCGCCGGCCGATCGCATCGATGCCGAACTCTTCGTGCTTGCGAGCGAGCCGAAACCGCTCGGCGAATGGTTTTCCGCCCGTTTCCACCATTGCAGCGCTGAGACGGGCGTCCGTATCGTGCCGCTCGAGGACACGGTTTCGCCCGGCGCCACCCGAAAGGTCCAATTGGTGCTCGACCACCCGATTGCCGCGGCCGTCGGCGATCGCTTCATCCTGCGCGACGTTTCGGCCCAGCGGACGATCGGCGGCGGACGGCTTCTCGACCTGCGCGCGCCCCTGCGCAAGCGACGCTCGGCGGAGCGGCTGAAATGGCTTGCCGCTGCGGGTAGGACCGACGACGCCGATGCGCTCGCCGGCTTGCTCGATGTCGCGCCGTACGTCGTCGATCTCGACGCCTTCGCCCGCGACCGTGCCCTTTCGGAGGCGGAATTGCAGGCCGCTATCACACGGGCCGCGGCGGAGGTGATCGAAGCGGCGTCGCTGCGCCATGCGCTTTCGGCGGCCAGTCGCGCGGCATTCTCCGCGAATGTCGAAGACACTCTTGCGCGTTTCCACGCCGACAATCCGGATATCCAGGGGATCGGCCGCGAGCGTCTGCGCATTCAGGTGGTGCCGCGGCTTTCCGCTCCGACTTTTCTCGTGGCGCTCAGGGCCGAGCAGGCGGCGGGCCGCCTCGTCCTCGAGGGCGCGTTCGTGCGGCTGCCGGGGCACGAAGTACGGTTGAATGCCCGGGAGGAGGAACTCTATGCGCGGATGCTTCCGCATCTCGATGGCAATGAGAGGTTCCGGCCGCCGCGTGTGCGCGATTTTGCCGAAATACTCGGTGTCGACGAGCGCGAGGTGCGGCACGTCCTCAAGCTCTGCGCACGGCTCGGGCGCGTCGACCAGATCCGCCACGATCACTTCTTCGCGCGCCGGACGACGGCGGAGATGGTCGAAATCATCAGCGACGTGGCATCGGGCGCGGAGCGGCGGGAATTTGCTGTCGGTCTCTTTCGCGACCGCATCAACATCGGTAGAAAGGTTGCGATCGAGATCCTCGAGTTCTTCGATCGCCAGGGGGTAACGATCCGGCGCGGCGATGTCCGGCGCGTCAATCCTCACAGGCTCGACCTTTATGGCGAGTCTGCTCCTGATGCCGGCCAAGGAAGAGATTCGTCCCCGGTGGGGCGTCCGGACTTCAAATCCGGGTGGGGTAGCGAGGCTGTCCTGGGTGGGTTCGACTCCCATTCTCTTCCGCCACCGGGAGAGCGTTCGTGAGTTCCAAGCCGAGAGAGACGGACTTCGACGACTGGGTTGTCGCCACTTATGGCGAGGCTGGATCCTTCACCATGCTCTTCGTGCTGACGCGCATCGGCGAAACCAACGTCGATCTGTTGCGTTCCGCTTATCTTCATGTCGTCGGAGACAAGTTGCGCTGGGCGCACATGGTCGACCTTTTCCGCAGCGCCGGCGTCGACTGGTCCGGCGTGGTGTTCTTCCGGGCGGGCCGCGAGGGCCTCGTCGAGGACGGGCAAGCCAAGGCACGGCTTGCCTCGCTCGTTCGCAAGCTCGACGAGGATCGCTCGCTGATCGGCGACGGCGAGTTCTTCAACGCGCAGGGGTTGCGGCTGAAGATCGAGGAAATCAAGCGGCACTGAGTCGCAAAACAAGAAGCAGCGGCGGCAACCGCTGCTTCTTGGCAACCTTGCCCCATTGCATCAGGCGGTGACTTCCTTCGATGTGATCGAATACGCAAATGTGTCGGGGCTTAGACAGTCTAGTTCGCCGCGCGAGGTCATGGCCGCGGGGTACATCAGGAAACCCTGCTGCAGGTCGCTGCCCGGCAAGACGAGATCCCTGGCCGTATTGTAGCCCACCCAGTTCATCTCCCAATTACCGTAGGCCTTTTCGCGGAAGGCACGAACGGCGGGATTGTCGAGGGGCAGGTTCTCCTCCAGAACCACCTTGCGGACGTCGGCCGGATCGACCGCCACCCAGCCGCGGCCTTCGAGATAGACCTCGGCCCGACAATGTTGCGCCTTGGTAATATTGCCCGAACGCCCCAGGCTCTTGAAGTCGGTGGAGTCGGCGATCCGGATGCCGAAGACATCGCGGGCGGGGAGCCCGGCCGCACGGGCTAGCGCCACGAACAGGCTCGATATATCGGCGCACTTGCCGCCGAAATAGCCGCTTTCCAGCATGTCCTTGACGTTTCCGACACCGCAGCCGGGAATATTGGCGTCGCGGAAGGTGTTGTCGATGACCCAGTCATAGATGGCCCGGGCGCGATCTTCGGGTCGGTCCCGGCCCTCGACGATGGCCATGGCGGTCGTCTTGACGATGCCATCCGTCGGCATGCTGGGCGTACCGCGAAGCTCGTGCTCGAGTTCGGCGGCCGTTGCCGGGAGTACGTCGTTCCGGTCGCGGTCGCGCGTTGCAACGCGCTGCGTCACCTCGATCAGGTGTTCGGCGCCGTCCTGCCACGTTACGGTCAGGATATCGGCGTTGGAGGCCGGGTCCTTCGCGATGCGTACATCGGCGTCGTTCAACATCCATTTCGGCGCTTCGGCCTTCTGGTAGTCGCCGGCCGACTGGATAACCGGCAGCCAGAGCTGGGCGGAACCCGCGGCCCGCTGCAGATCGACCTTGGTCGTGACATCGAAAATACGCCAACCGGACGCACCGCCGACCACCTGCTGCGCATGCGCGTCCACGGCTCCTCTTGTGGTCCAGGCGGTCACCATGGCGGCGGTCGCGACGTTCGTCAGAAATCTGCGGCGGTTCAGCATGTCTAAACTCCTTCCTGATCGTTGCGTGTCCTCATTTCCGGATAAAATCTACAGTCGCAGACACGCGTTGAAAACCGGAAGTGCCACTTTTCATGAAATTTGCGCCGGATTCAGCAATCTGTCGGAGTGTCAGCATCCATGGCAAGGTCGAGACCGCGGGCGGTCGGAGGCTGCCAGGTCTTCGAATGTTCCGTCGCGCCATGCGGGCTGGTGCCGATATAGGCCCCGCCTGTGCCGCCGGTCCATCCGGTGGAGCCGCTGTTACCGGGTGCTGTGCCGTCGGCGCTCGTACGATCCGGAGGGGTCGCCGGTTGCGCCTTCTCCCCTGCGGGGCAACGGGTCGCATCGGTTGCAGTCTGAGACCATGCCGGTCCGGCCTGGGCAGCGATCAGCAGGCAGGCGAGGGCGGTGGCCAGGGGTAGGGCGGTGCTCGGGTTGCGCATGGCGGTCTCCTTCGTTTCCCTGCCAAACGCTCGTTCACGCCCGCTGGTTCCTTCCGGCAATGCCGTCACGCCACGATCATAACCCCTGGCCGTCCCGGTTCCACCGTTCCGATGATGCTTGCCAACGGATAGCCTGCCGCGCGGATCGTCTTCAGCAGGACATTCGCCCTGTGCGGCGCGCAGGCAACAAGCAGGCCACCTGACGTCTGCGGGTCGGCGAGAAGCAGGCGTTGCCAGTCGGGCATGCCTTCGGGAAGTTCGACCTCGGCGCCGTAGCTCGCCCAGTTGCGGCCGGAAGCGCCGGTGATGAAGCCCTGCTGCGCGAGCGCCATGGCCTGCGAAAGGAAGGGGATGGCGGAAAACCGCAGCGCAAGGGAAACACCCGAGGCCCGCGCCATTTCCAATCCATGGCCGAGGATACCGAAGCCGGTGACGTCAGTCAGCGCATGGACGTCGGGATCGTCTGCAAGCACCGTTCCGATCCGGTTGAGCAGCGTCGTCGTGCCGATCATCTCGTCGTAACAGCTCTCGGGGAGCGCGTTCTTCTTGATCGCCGCGGAGTAGATGCCGACGCCGATACCCTTGGTGAGGATCAGCGCATCTCCCGGCCTCGCACCGTTGTTGCCGCGCACCTGGTCCGGGCGACAGATGCCGATCACGGCAAGCCCGTAGATGGGTTCGACCGAGTCGATCGAATGGCCGCCGGCAACGGGAATGCCCGCCTCGGCGCAGGCGGCCGCTCCACCTTCGAGGATTTTTGCGATCGTGCCCGGATCGAGCTTGCCGATGGGCATGCCGAGGATCGCCAGCGCCAGGATCGGCTTGCCGCCCATCGCATAGATGTCGGATATGGCGTTGGTCGCGGCGATCCGGCCGAAGTCACGCGGGTCGTCGACGATCGGCATGAAGAAGTCCGTGGTCGCGATCACGCAAGTCCTGTCATCGACCTGCCAGACGGCCGCGTCGTCGGCCATCTCGTTGCCCACGAGAAGCTGGGCGAAGGGCTGCGTAGCCGGCTGGGTGGCGAGCAGGCTCTGCAGAACCGACGGTGCCAGCTTGCAGCCGCAGCCTCCGCCGTGGGCAAGCTCAGTCAAGCGGATCGCGCGCGTGTCCATTACGAACCTCCATCAGGTGGATGGACAACATCACACACCACTTTGGTGCAGGAGCGCAAGTGCCGAACGCTGGTCGGGGAGCGTGCTTGCAAGGGGACTAGGGTTGCTACTACCTGATGCGCATCCCCGAACTGTCGAAGAGGAAAGACTTGGCTGTGGAAAGACCGACGGTCAGCCGATCGCGATTGCGTGCTCCGCGAAACTCCTCGTGCTCGACGATGATCCTCTCATCGGCGGAGACATTGGCATAGACGTAGCTGGTATTGCCAAGGTGCTCGGCGACGTCCACGTCGAGCACCAGATCGGCGTCGCCTTGACCGGCAGGGAAAAAATGCTCCGGACGCACGCCGAGGCTGACTTCGTCACCGGCTTTGGCGGTGCTCGATCGGAGGGGAAGACTGAGTTTCACGTGCGGCTGATTGGCGAGTGCCACCGTAACATAGCCGGCCTCGGCGGCGACGACGCGGGCCTTTAGAAAGTTCATGCGCGGGGAGCCGATGAATCCGGCGACGAAGGTATTGGCCGGATCGTCATAGAGGTCGAGCGGCGCGCCGACCTGTTCGACGATGCCTGCGCGAAGCACGACGATCTTGTCGGCGAGCGTCATTGCCTCCACCTGGTCGTGCGTGACGTAGATGACCGTCGATTTCAGCGCTTTGTGCAACTTGGCGATCTCGACGCGCATGTGGACGCGCAGTTCCGCGTCAAGGTTGGAAAGCGGCTCGTCGAACAGGAAGACATCAGGGTTGCGCACAATGGCGCGGCCGATCGCGACACGCTGGCGCTGCCCGCCGGAGAGCGCCTTCGGCTTGCGGTCCATCAGAGGGCCAAGTTCGAGGATGCGTGCCGCGTCGTTGACGCGGCGATCGATTTCTTGCCTTTCCATGCCCGCAAACTTCAGCGCGAAACCCATGTTTTCGCGCACCGTCATGTGCGGATAGAGCGCATAGGACTGGAACACCATGGCGATGCCGCGCTTCGACGGGTCGACGTCGTTCATGACAGCGCCGCCGATGGTGAGCTCGCCGGACGTGATGTCCTCGAGCCCGGCAATCATGCGCAGCAATGTCGATTTTCCGCAGCCGGACGGGCCGACGAAGACGACGAATTCACCGGTCTTTATTGAAAGATCGACACCCTTGATGATCTCCAGGGCTCCGAAGCGTTTGCGTATGTCGGTGAGGCGAACATCGGCCATGGCAGGGTCTCAATTGACGGTGAAGGTGACGGACTGTGTCTCGAACCGGCGGCTCTTGACTGTAAGTTCGAGCTTGCCCTTTTCGTCGCCGGCCTCGATCCAGAAGCCGGTCGCGCCGCCCTTGAACGTGTGATCGGCCGGGCCGATGATACGGCCGGGACCGGAGAGCTCCAGCGATACCGGTTCCTCGAAGAAGGGCAGCAGGTTGCCGCATTGATCGAGCGCGCGCACCACGACGCGCACCGCATCCTTTTCGTCGGCGCGCAGCGCCGTGTCGTCAGCCTTCACATCGAGAGTGGAGGGAACCGGATCGGCCGGCAGCGTCAGTGTCTTCACAGCCTTGCCGTCGACATAGCCGGTGAAGGTTCCCTCGCGCCAGACGCGGCCCCAGGTGCCGAATTCTTCCGGCGTGACGTTCCGCAGGTCGAGCACGACTGGGGGGTGCGCCAGATGCGGATAGTTCTCCTTGTCCGGATAGACGCGTTTGGCCGGCCACTCGCCGAACTTCACCTCGACATAGTCGCAGTTGGTGAGGACGATCAGCGGCAGCACGCCGCCGATATTGCGTTCGCCGCGCGCCCAGAAGGTGACGGGTTGCAGCACGACGCCGTCCTTCGGGTCGCCCTGCGAGGCATAGGCATAGGCTGCGAGTTTCGGGATGCGATACATGTCGAGCACGCCGTGATAGCAGATGCGGTCGCCGGCGCCGAAATCCTTGTGGGTATTGTAGTCGAACATGCACCAGCCGGTAGAGCCGGAAATGTTGCTGTCGCCGGCAACCGCATTCAGGATCAGGAGATGGCGGGTCACATGCTCCGCCTGGCGCTGTTCCTGGTCGAAGCGCTTGGTCGGGTACATGTGGCCGTTGTATTCGGTGATCATGTAGGGGATCGGCCGGGTAATTCCGGTCGTTTCCACCCGGTCGCGCAGCACGACGCGGCCCCGATTGTTGCCGGGCAGTTCCTCGTTGCCGAGGATGAAGTCGTTCATCGTGTAGACGTCTTCGAGCAGTTCCGAATTGGTGATGAATCGCACACCGCCGGTCTGGCGCGTCGGGTCGAGTTCGCGGGCAAGCCGGTTCGTCTTGGCGTAGAAGTCGTGGTTGTCCTGGCTCTCGTTGATGCGCACGCCCCAGATGACGATCGACGGATGGTTCCAGTCGCGCTCGATCATGCGGCGCACGTTTTCGATCGACTCCTTCTGCCAGACCTCGCCGCCGATATGCTGCCAGCCGGGGATTTCCTCGAAGCAGAGCAGGCCGATCTCGTCGCAACGGTCGAGGAACCATTTCGACTGTGGGTAGTGCGAGGTGCGCACGATGTTGCAGGCGAGGTCGTATTTGAGGATGTCGGCGTCCTTTTCATGAGCACGCCGACCCATGGCATAGCCGGTGTGCGGCCAGGCCTGGTGACGGTTGAGGCCACGCAGCTTGAGCGGCTTGCCGTTGAGCAGGAAACCGTCCGGGGTGAATTGCGCGGTGCGGAAGCCGAAGCGTTGCGTCACCACGTCCTCGCCGTGCTCGGTCTCAAGCTTCAGCGAAAGCGCGTAGAGCGCCGGATTGGCGATGTCCCAGAGTTCGAGGCCGGTTAGATCGGAGAGGGTGAGCATCGTTTCCGAGCCGCTGACCTGAACGGAGGTCGAGGCGACGTCGCCGCCGCCCTTGCGCCGAATTTTTGCGGCAAGCGTTCCGGAGAAACTGCGATCCTCCGGGTTGGCGATGAAGACGCGTGCGGTAACGGTCTTCTTTTCCGACAGCGCATCCGGCGTCTCGATCTTGACGTTGGCGATCGAGACGGGGCTCGCTAGCTTCAGCCAGACGTCGCGATAGATGCCGGCATAGCACAGATAGTCGATCTGGCCGCCGAAGGGCGGGATTTCCGGGTTCTCCGAACCATCGATCTTCACGGTGATCAGGTTCTCGCCACGCTTCAGATGTGGCGTCAGCCGAACCTCGAAGGGGGTGTAGCCGTCCTTGTGGGCGATCACTTCCTTGCCGTTCACGTAGACGACGCTGTCGGCCATGGCGGCGTCGAAGACGAGCGAGACTTCACGGCCTTCGAAATCCGGGCGCCAGTCAAGTACCTTCTGGTAGGTGAACGGGTGCTGGTAGTCCGTCTCGTCGAAATAGTTGTAGGGCAGTTCGACGGCGCTGTGCGGCAGGCGCACGGTCTCGCCCGCCTGAAGCGCATTGACATGCGCCAGGTCGAAGCCGTGGCGGAAGAGCCAGTTGCCGTTGAAATTCTCGATATTGCGCATATGGGAAATCCTATTTCACTGAGCCCAGCATGCCCTGGACGAACTGGCGCTGCATGACGAAGAAGACGAAAAGGGTCGGGAGGGTTGCGAGGATCACGCCGATCATCACTTCACCGAAATTGGGTGTGTAGCTGGAGGCGAGCGACGAAATGACCAGTGTGATGGTTTTCGTCTCGTTCGACTGCAGGACGATGAGCGGCCAGAGGTAATTGTTCCAGTTCAGCATGAACACGATGACGAATGCGGCGGCATAGGTCGATCGCATCACCGGAACATAGATGTAGAAGAAGATCTGCCATTCCTTCAGGCCGTCCATCTTGGCGGCGTCTCGCAGTTCGGTCGGGAATGCCTTCGAGGCCTGGCGAAAATAGAAGATGATGAAGGCCGATGCGATGCCCGGCAGGATAACTGCCGTATGCGTGTTGATCAGGCCGCCCCATCCCATCATCTTGAAGAGCGGAATCATCAGTGCCGCGAAAGGCACCATCAGCGTGAGGAGGATTGCCGAATAGATGCGTTCGCGCCATTTGGACCTGAACATCTCGAAGCCATAGCCGGCAAGCGAGGATACCAGCATCGTGATTGCCGTGCCGATGATGGCGATCTTGATCGAGTTCCACATCACCAGTGGCAGGTCGACCTTGGTGAGGAAGCTGGCGATATTGTCCTGAAGGGAAGACCCGATAGACAGCCTGCCCTGGATGATGTCGTTGTTCTTGTTGGTCGCGCCGATCAGCATCCAGATGAAAGGGAATATAGACAGGAAAGCCGCAATTCCGAGAAAGACGTACTGGAAAATGTCGGGGAGCGCGCGCGCGAAGCGTTGAGTTGTCATCGGCGTTCCCTCGCGACATAGAACTGCAGGAGAGATAGCAGTGCCACTAGGACGACGATGACGTAGGACACCGTCGCGGCATAGCCGAAGCTCGGCATGTATCGGAATGTGAGATTGTAGATGTAGAGCGACAGGGTGAGCGTCGAATCCGCTGGGCCGCCCTTGCCTTCGGCGCTGAGATTGTAAACCTCGTCGAACAACTGGATCGTGCCGATCGTCGAGATGACGGTGGTGAACAGGATCACCGGCTTCAGCATCGGTACTGTAATGTAGACGAAACGGGCCCAGGCAGGGACGCCGTCGATCCTGGCGGCCTCATAGATCGACCTGTCGATGTTCTGCAGCGCCGCGAGATAGAAGATCATGTTGTAGCCTGTCCAACGCCAGGTCAACGCGATGATGATGAGGGTCTTGGCCCAGAAGGGTTCTGTGAACCACGAAATTGGTTCCGAAATGATGCCGATCGTCTCGAGTGCGGAATTCACCACGCCGTCAAGCGCGAACATGCTCTTGAACAGGACGGAATAGGCGACAAGCGACGAAACGCAAGGCAGGAAGATGGCGGTGCGGAAGAAGCCCGAGAACTTGAGTCTCGGATTGTTGAGCAGGGATGCCAAGATGAGCGCCAGCGTGATCATGATCGGCACCTGGATCACGAAGAACGTGATCGTGTTGGTCAGTGCCGTTATGAAAACGGGATCCTTGGTCAGCCGGATGATGTTGCCGAAGCCGGCGAACTTCACCATCATACCCTTGCCGGAAAAGGCGGAGAGGTAAAGAGAATAGGCGATCGGGTACAGCATGAAGAGCGCGATCAGCGCGAGCGCGGGGCCGACGAACAGCCACTCGTTCACATCATAATAGCGCTTCAATCCACCAGGTCTTGCAGTTTCCATCGTCATCCGGGCCAGTTGAGACAAGGCGCCAAACGGCGCAGATCCCGAGGGCCGCAGCGTTTTCCGCTGCTGCCGGGGCAGAGGGCGGGCGAAAAACCGCCCGCCGCCATGGTGTCACTTATTGAATTTGCCCTTCGGCCTGACTGTGGATGGCTTTCAGCACGTCATCGATATTGGCGTCCTTGGCCAACGAGGGAAGATGGGCGAACACAGCCGTATCGACCTCGTTTGTGAACACGCCATAGTTGACCGGCGGGACCTTGGCGAGCCAGTCTGCGAAGTTCTGCCAGACCTTTTCGCCGCCGAAGAAGGCGTCCGGTTCGGAATAGGCGGCACCGGTCCGCGCTGCCATCAGCGAACCGACGGCGCCCTGGTTGACCAGGATCTTCTGATAGAAGTCTATATCCTTCGCGTAGATCTCGTTCAGGAAGTCGATGGCCTCGTCCTTCTCGCCCGAGCTCTCCAGCACGTACCAACTCGAGCCGCCGAGGTTGGAAGCGTGCGTGCCGCCTTCGATGTTCATTTTCGGTATCGGCGCCACGCCCCACTTGCCGGCCTGGTCGGCCTGCGCCTTGACCGTTCCGGTGATCCAGACACCGGTCGTGACCGTTGCTACGTCTCCGGACGTGAAGGTCGCGACCCAATCGTTCCAGCCGGCCGCGGGCTTGTAGACGCCGGCCTTCATGATCTTCTGCGCGGTTTCGAGAGCAGCCCTGAGCGCCGCATTGTCTTCGATGCTGAGATTGCCGTCGTCGTCAAAATACCAGCCGCCGGCGGACTGCATCAGGATGCGGATGAAGCCGGCGTCGTTGACGTCGAGGCCCATCATCTTGTGGCCGGTCTTGGCTTCGACTTCCCTGCCGATCTCGATGAAGCGATCCCAGGTGAGATCCTGCATGTCCTCCGGCTTGAAGCCGGCCTGTTCGAGGTAGTCCCTGCGGTAATAAAGGCCGGTTACGCCGGAGTCGAACGGCATGCCATAGACCTTGTCATCCAGGGTCATGAGTTGCACCTTGTAGGGGGCGAAGCCGGAGTAGTCGACCTTGTCCGACATGGGGGCGAAAGCGCCCGGGAACGATTGCAGGTATTTTTGCGCGCCGTAGTCCTCGATCAGCACGATATCGGGCAATGCGTCCGTGGTGCCGGACGAAAGCGCTGTCTGCAACTTCTGTTCGACATCCGTTTTGGCGAAGTCGACGATGTTGAAGGTGGTGTCGGGATGCTTCGCGGTATAGCGCGCGGCGGCTTCCTTCATGATCGCGACGTTGAAGTTCGGGTCCCAGCACCAGATGGTCACTTCACCCGCGAAAGCGGCGGTGGATGCAAAGAGGCTCGCGCCGGCAAGTGCAGCGGCCGCGAAGCGCGACAGAATCGACTTGTGATACATTGTTTCCTCCCAAGAAACCTGACGAGGGCAGGGTCTCCTTTCCTGCCGTCTGCGCAAGACTTACCGAATTTTAGGAAACGCGCAAGAGAAATTTAGTAAATATTTATTTCGGCTGCGAAGGCGCCAGAAACCCCTCAGGATTCCAGTAACTTGCGGCAGCTTTCGCGCCAGATCAGTTCCGTCGCAAGGCGTACCTGCTTGCCGTAGCTGCGCCCGGAGAGGCGTTCCAGCAACAGGTCGACGGCCGTCTCGCCGATATGCTCGCCATGGATGCGCACGGTGGTGAGCGGCGGTGTCAGGAACTGGGCGACAGGGATATCGTTGAAGGAGATGACGGCGATATCCTCGGGGATCGAAAGACCGGCTTCCTGAAGCGCGCGATAGGCGCCGATCGCCATGTTGTCGTTCGAGGTCACGATGACGTCGGGCCGCTCGGCCAGCGCCAGGAGATCGCGTGCCAGGCGGTAGCCGGTTTCGAGCCGCAAGCTCTGACCGCCGGAACAGTCGGCCAGCGCCAGAAGGTCGGGATCGAAGGTACCGTTCTTCTTCTGCCAGTCGATATAGGCGGCGCAGCGCCGTTCGGCAAAGTGCTGCACGCTGCCGTTCAGGTTTTCGTGACTGCCGATGAATCCGATACGCTTGTAGCCGCTGGATTTCAAGGTATCGAGGATCTTCAGCGTCGCCAGCCCCATGTCGGAGAAGACGCTGTCGATCCGGTCATCCTTAGGGTCGAAATCGGCGAAGACGAGATGCCGCGCGTGTTCCATCAGCCAGGCGATCTCGTTGTCGGAGTGCTTGCCGATCACAATGACCCCGGACGCGCTTTCCAGCAATCCGGCCTCCGGAAGTGCGTCCGAATGGAAGACCTTGACGATCTCCGTCTTGAGATCGCGGCAGCGTGTTTCGATGCCGAGCCGCACACCGACATAGTAAGGATCCGCGATCTCGTCCGACGGTTCGAGGAAGTGCACGATCACGAGTTTGGTAAGCAGCCTCGGCGCGGTGTGCCCGTTTGCCCTGTTGCGGTTGCGTGGCGTCTCGTAGTTCAGCGCCTCGGCCGTTTCGATGATTGCCTGTCGCTTGGCCGGCGATATCGACAGCGCCGGGTCATAGTTCAGCACCCGCGACACAGTGGCGGAGGACACGCCCACGGCCTTGGCGATTTCCTTGATCGTTACCATCCCGATATTCCGTTCTTTTCTTTCGACGCATCATGCCATGGCTGCAGGAATTCCGAAATCACTTTCAGTAAATATTTACTTTGGTTTGGCCGTTCAGATTTCCGCCCGGGCGGCGATTGCGGCATGAAAGCGGTATGTTGCCGATATAGACAAGAGGTAAATACAGCTCATGGCATGTCTGAAGACGACGTCGGAAGGGTAAAACCCCACTCGCAATAGAAATGGCGAGATAAAAAACGCCCCGCAGCTTTGCTGCGAGGCGCTCGAATTCGTCCCTCGAGTTGGCTCTACTTCATCCCGCGACTCGCGCCCAGTCCGGGATCCAGTCACGATGGGCGATCAGCAGGTCGTCCATCAGCGACCAGATCTGTTCGAGGTCGAGTTCGGCCGCGGTGTGCGGGTCCATCATGGCGGCGTGATAAAGGTGCTCGCGGTTTTCCGTCATCAACGCCGCGACCGTCAGTTCCTGCACATTGATATTGGTGCGCATCAGCGCCGTCAGTTGCGGTGGCAGCGCGCCGATATGGGTGGGCTGAATGCCGGAGCCGTCGACGAGGCAGGGCACTTCGGCAGCGCAGGCTTCGGGCAGCGAGGTGATGCAGCCGTTGTTGCGTACATTACCGTAAATGACGGAAGGCTCGCCGGTCCACACAGAGTTCATGATCGACGAGGCGTATTCGTGGCTGGCCTTCACCTCGATCGTTTCTGCTGACCGATATTCTGCCGCCTCGCTCTTCCAGCGCTCTACCTGCTCAATGCAGCGCTTCGGATACTCGTCGAGCGGAATGCCGAACTTCTCGATCAGGTCCTCGCGCCCCTCCTTGATGAAATAGGGCGTGTATTCGGCGAAATGCTCCGAGCTTTCGGTGACGAAGTAGCCGAGCCGGGTCAGCATCTCATAGCGCACCTTGTTGGGGCAGCGCGGGTTCCAGTGGCTGGGTTTCGGGAAGCGGCCCTCCCGGTATCCGCGCAGAAGATCCGGGTAGAGGTCGCGATAACTCCCGTCCGGCTGGCGATGCTCGAACGCCAGATAGAAGGCCATGTGGTTGATGCCGGCGGCGCGGTAGCGGATCTCTCTGACCGGGATGTCGAGGTCGCGTGCCAGTTCCCACGCGGTGCCCTGCACGGAATGGCAAAGGCCGACCTGCCGGATCGCCGGGTATTTTTCGGCGATCGCCCAGGTGTTGATCGCCATCGGGTTTACATATTGCAGCAGGATCGCCTGCGGGCAGACCTCAAGCATGTCTTCGCAGATCGACCACAGATGCGGCACCGTGCGCAGGCCCCGCATGATGCCGCCGACGCCGAGCGTGTCGGCGATCGTCTGGCGCAGCCCGTATCTCTTCGGCACCTCGAAATCGGTCACTGTGCAAGGCTGGTAGCCGCCGATCTGGAAGGCGACAACGACGAAATCGGCCCCTTCGAGCGCCCTCCTTTGGTCCGTATGGGTCTCGATCGTCGCCCTGCTGCCGAGCGTGGCAGCCAGTTTGCGGGCGACGATCTCGCTCTCGCCAAGGCGTTCGCGGTCGATATCCATCAGCGCGACGGTGGCATTGGCAAGGGCGGGTCGCTGCAGGGCATCGCCGATGATGTTCTTCATGAAGACAGTGGAGCCGGCGCCGATGAAGGCGATCTTGGGGTGTTGCATTGAGTTGTTTCCGGGATTCTGTGTAAAAGATAGCGGGTAAAATCGCACGTCCTGCTCGCTCGCTTTACCCGGCATTCAAACATAGAGTAGTGCTGACAATAGGGGGATGCCTAGAGAGGGATTGTGCTTTCATGGGTAATTCTGTGCTGGACCGGTTGATCGCGTCGGGGCCCTTCATGAAAACCGTGACGCTGCCGCATGGGCGCCAGCGCCTGCACACCATGCCGACCAGCACAGGCTACGAGATCCGTACCCAGCCGAGCTACGACTGGGACGGGCGCAAACGCGGCCAGACGCCGTTCACGGTGCTGCAGCATACGCTGGACGGCGCCGGAAACCTGCGCTTCGAGGGTCGTAGCTATCGGCTGCTGCCGGGCGAGACGCTGCTTCTGCTGGTGCCGCACGATCACCGCTACTGGCTGGAGGAGGGCGGGCGCTGGTCCTTCTTCTGGCTGTCGATGAACGGCGAGGAGGCCATCCGCCTGCACCGGGCCGTCCTTGCCAATGCCGGGCCGGTACTGCGGCTGAAGCCCGCCACGATCGAGCACCTCGCCGCATGCAGCCTGCAACTTGCCGAAGCCGAGGGCGTGGCGCCGGGGCGAGCATCAGCCATCGCCTATGATGCCGCCATGGCGCTGTATGACGACGTCTTCGGGGGGCAAACGCTCGATGGTGTGGAGGAGAGTGCGATGCGGCGCGTCGTGCACCACATCGAGCGCAATCTCGACAGGCCGCTTCCCGTCGCGGAACTGGCGCGCATTTCCGGGTTCAGCCGATCACACTTCTCGCGGCTGTTCATGCGCGCGGAAGGCATGCCGCCCGCGGAGTTCGTGCTCGGCAGGCGGATTGCCCGCGCAACGGCGCTCCTGACGGAAACGGCGCATGTTTCGGTCAAAGAGGTCTCAGCCGTTTGTGGTTTCGACAATGCCAACTATTTCGCCAAGGTCTTCCGCCGCCATTTCGGCGCGAGCCCGACGGAGTTTCGAACGACCGGAATGTATGCGAGCGTTCCCGCGACCAAAGATCTCCCTTGAGAGGAATTGTTGCTTGGGGCGGAGCCTTGGATGCAATGCCGCGCCATGCGGTTTATGAAATATATTTCATGATGTGAATTATATTGACTTTGATTTTATCTTCGCCTCTACTGCCAATACCGGACTTCGAGGAGGAAGGTCGGTTTTCAACGCGATCAGCGGCGTCGATTTGACGCCCTCGGGCTATTTGGGAGGGGCTTCGGCCTCGAGGAGGACTCTTGCGCACTTTTCTGAGCACGACCGCATTGGCGGTTCTGGCAACGACGCTTCTTGGCGGCACGGCCGTGGCGGAAACGCCGACGGCAAACCCGTTTCGCTGCGAGCCGGGCGAAAAATACGTCATGAACGTCATGGTCTCGGGCGTGGAATACTGGTTCCCCGTCTACGAGATGTTCAAGCAGGCCGGCCAACAGTTCGGCTGCGAGACGGAGTATACCGGCACGCCGGAATATGACGTCAACAAGCAGATCGCCACCTTCGACCAGGCGCTGGCGCAGAACCCGGCCGGCATTCTTGTCCACCCGATGAACTCCGATCCGTTCATCGAACCGATCAACCGGGCGATCGACCAAGGTACCGCTGTCGTCACCTTCGCGGCCGATTCACCACTCTCCAAGCGTGTGTCTTTCATAACCTCCGACAACATCCGCGAAGGGGTCTATGCCGCCGACGCGATCGCCGAGAAGATGGGCGGCAAGGGCGAGTATGCGGTGCTGGAAAACCCGGGACAGGACAACCATGACAAGCGCATTGCCGCTTTCATCGGCCGGATGGAAGAGAAGTGGCCAGACATGAAGCTCGTCGGTCGCGCTGCCTCCAACCAGGATCCGACCAAGGCCTATCAGGGCTTGCTCAGCATCATCCAGGCCAATCCGAACCTCGGTGCCGTCTTCATGCCGGAAGCCAACTCGGCGATCGGTGCGGCGCAGGCGAGCAAGGAAAGTGGCGGCAAGGTCCTCGTCATGTGCGCGGACGTCAATGCCAACATTCTCGACATGATCAAGGCCGGGGAGGTGTTTGGTTCGATCAACCCCAACCAGGGCATGCAGGGCTACATGGGTTTCATGCTGTTGTGGCTCGCCAAGCATCCGGAACTGATCGACCCGATGAACGACGCGAAGCGCTCGGGTTTCAATCCGATGAGCATTCCCGTGGTCGACAACGGCCTGTCGATCGTGACCGCCGACAATGCCGATGACTTCTACTGGGACAAGTATCTGCAACGCCGCGGCACCAAGGGCATCGAGGAGTAGTCGCTGCACCTGGACCATCCGCGCCCCTTTGGCGCGGATGGCTCGACTGGAGAGGGAGGATGAGGATGGCGGAGCCGGTACTGTCGATCCACGGCGTGACCAAGCATTTCGGTGCGGTGAAAGCGCTGACGGATGTCGATTTCACGCTCGAGCGCGGCGAGGTCCATGCGCTTTGCGGCGAGAACGGCGCGGGCAAGTCGACGCTGATGAACATCATTGCCGGCGTACTCCAGCCGACCGAGGGAGAAATCCGCGTTGATGGCAAGACGGTGCGCGTCGCCTCGCCTGCCATCGCGCAATCGCTGGGCATAGGCCTCGTGCATCAGGAGATCGCCCTTTGCCCGGATGCGACCGTTGCCGAAAACATGTTCATGGCATCGACCAACCGCCGCCGTGCGCCCTTCATGAGCTATCGCGCGCTGGAACGGGACGCGCAGGTCGTGATGAACCGGCTCGCGTCGATAGACGTCCGCCGCAAGGTCGCCGAACTGCCGATCTCCAAACAACAGCTCGTCGAGATTGCCAAGGCGCTCACGCTGGACTGCAGGGTATTGATTCTCGACGAGCCGACCGCGGCGCTGACCGAAACCGAGGCGCAGCAGCTTTTCTCGATCATTCGCGATCTCAAGGCACACGGTATCTCGATCATCTACATCAGCCATCGCATGGCGGAGATCTTCGCCCTTTGCGACCGGGTGACCGTGTTTCGCGACGGGCGCTACGTGTGCACCGAACGCATCGCTGACGTAACGCCTGATGATGTGGTTCGTCGCATGGTAGGGCGCGAGATCACCCAGCTCTACCCGGAGAAGCTCTGTGCCGACGATGCATCCGGCGAGAAGATCCTCGAAGTCGACGGTATCGGCGACAATGAGCGGTTTCACGATGTCAGCTTCGACCTTCGCAAGGGGGAAATCCTCGGCATCGGCGGGCTGATCGGTTCCGGGCGCACGGAAATAGCCGAAGGCATATGCGGGCTGCTGCCTCGCAGCGCCGGCGAAATCCGGCTGCACGGCAAGGTTCAGCCGATCCGCACCTATGCCGATGCAGCGAAGGCGGGCATCGTCTATCTGTCGGAAGACCGCAAGGGGGCTGGCGTCTTTCTGGAGATGTCGATCGCGCAAAACATATCCGTCCTGAAGCTCAGGTCGCTGACCAATCGCATGGGCCTGCTGAACAGGCGCGCCGAGGCTGCGTTGGCGGAGGATTTCGCCCGTCGCCTCGGCGTGCGCATGGGCGGCATCGAGGCGGCGGTGACGTCGCTTTCCGGCGGCAACCAGCAGAAGGTCGCGATCGCCAAGCAACTCGCGGTCAAGCCGAAAGTCATCCTGATGGACGAACCGACGCGCGGCATCGATGTCGGCGCGAAGGCGGAAATCCATCGCCTGCTGCGGGAGCTGGCGCGCTCGGGCATCGGCATCGTGGTCATCTCATCGGAATTGCCTGAACTGCTCGGGCTTTGCGACCGCGCCCTCGTCGTTCGCGAAGGCCGGATCGCGGGAGAACTTGGCGCGCATGAGATGACGGAGGAGGCCGTAATCCGCCTTGCCTCGGGACTTGGCATGACAGAGGCGGCCGACCATGCCGCTTGAGAATGGAAAAAGCACGGGAGAGACACGAATGGCAATCGAGACGGTGGCGCCAGCCATGCCGAAGACGGGTTCCTGGAAACGTATCGGCACGATGCGTGAAGCGGGGCTGATCGCGATCATCCTGGCGCTCTGCGTGATCATGAGCTTCGCCTCGCCGCATTTCCTGACGCTCGGCAATTTCCGCGCCATGCTGATGAGTTTTTCAGTGGAAGGCATCGTCGTCGTCGGCATGACGATCCTGCTGATCGTCGGCGGTATCGACCTTTCGGTCGGATCGGTCGTCTGCTTCGCCATGGTGCTTTCCGGCTCGCTCTTCCTTGCCGGGCTCGATCCCTGGTCTGCATCGCTCGTCGGTATTCTCGCAAGCAGCGCAATCGGCGCCGCCATGGGTTTCTTCGTGACGGTGGTGGGGCTCAATCACTTCATCACATCGCTTGCAGCGATGGTGATCGTGCGCGGACTCTGCCTCGTCATCACCAAGGGCACGCCGCTCTCGCTCTTCACCTTGCCAGCCGGCTTCAAGGCGGTGGGACAGGGCACGTTCCACGGCGTTCCCTATGTCATTCTGATTTTCGTCGCGGTGGTGATCCTGTTCGATTTTCTGCTGCGCCGGGCAACCGCGTTCCGCAAGGTCTTCTATACCGGCAGCAACGAGAGGGCGGCGCTGTATTCCGGCATCAAGACCAACCAGGTGAAGTTCTGGGTGACGGTGCTGTGCTCCACGCTCGCCGGCTTCGCAGGCGTCATCTACATGTCCCGTTTCGGTGCCGCGACCCCCACCTTCGGCGTCGGCATGGAGCTCAACATCATCGCAGCGGCAGTGATCGGCGGGGCATCGCTCAATGGCGGCTCGGGCACGATCCTCGGTGCGATCCTCGGCATTGCGCTCCTCTCGGTCGTGACCAGCTCGCTCATCCTGCTCAACGTCTCGGTCTATTGGCAGGACATGATCAAGGGGTGCATTCTGCTTGCTGCCGTTTCCATCGACCATTTCCTGCACAAGCGGAAGGGCTGACATGTCGATTGCCAAGTTCAAGCCGAAGACAACGACGGCACCGCGCGAGGAAATCGTGATCGCGCGCCAGATGCACCAGGCGCTCGTCCTGCATTTCCTGGAAGGCCTGACTCAAGCGCAGATCGCCGACCAGCTCGGCATCTCCCACGCTACCGTCAACCGGCTGATCAAGCGTGGCCGCCAGCTCGGTCTCGTCGAGATCAAGATCAAGTCGCCGGTCGAGCCGCTGGTCGATATGGAAGAGCGCCTCCTGGCGCTCGGCGGCATCAGCCGCGCCGTCGTGGTGCCGACCGTGTCCGACAACCCGCAGACAGCGCTTCAGGCCACGGGCGAGGCCGCAGCCCGCCTGCTGATCGAAGAAATCCAGGATGGCGATACGATCTGCATCACCGGCGGCAAGGGGGTGAGCGCGGTGGTTGCCGCCTTGCATCCTCCGCGTCCCTTCGATGTGGAAGTCATTCCGGCGACGGGCTGCGTGCAAGGCAAGCACTATACCGACGTCAACCATGTCTCGACCCTGATGGCCGATCGACTGGGCGGCCGTTCCTTCCAGATTCACGCGCCGCTTTTTGCCGACGACGCCGGGCAACGCGAAATGTTGATCAACATGCGTTCCGTCGCCAACGTCTTCAAGCGGGCACGCGAGGCGAAGGTCGCAGTGGTGGGCATCGGTTCGATCCTGACCGACGATTCCAGCTACTACGACCTGCATCCGTCCTCCAGCACGGACCGCGCGGCGATCGAGCGCTCCGGCGCGAGCTGCGAGTTGCTTGCGCACCTGCTGGACGACCAGGGACGGCTCTGCGACTACAGCCTCAATCGATCGCTGGTCTCGCTCACATTGCCGGAATTTGCCTCGATCCCGACGAAGATCGGCGTTGCGAGCGGACCGAACAAGGCGGGGCCGATCCTGAGCGTCATGCGCGGCCACCACCTCGATACCCTGGTGACCGACGAAGCGACCGCGGCTCGGATCCTCGAAATTGCTTCACAGGAAGGACTGCCCGCATGAGTGATGTACAGTTGACCCGCGAGATCGGGCGTTCCGGCGTCAAGGCCTCTGCTGTCGGGCTTGGCACCTGGGCGATTGGCGGCTGGATGTGGGGCGGGACCGACGAGGCGGAATCGATTGCCGCGATCCAGGCCTCGGTCGATGCCGGCGTCACGCTGATCGATACGGCTCCGGCCTATGGGCTCGGCCGGTCGGAGGTGATCGTCGGCAAGGCGATTGCCGGCCGTCGCGACAGGGTAGTGATCGCGACGAAATGCGGCCTCGTCTGGCATACGCAGAAAGGCAACCACTTCTTTGAGCAGGACGGAAAGGCGGTTCACCGTTATCTCGGCCGGGACTCCATCATCCACGAAGTGGAGGAGAGCCTTCGCCGCTTGGGAACGGACTACATCGACCTCTACATTACCCATTGGCAGGACCCGACGACGCCGATCGAAGAGACCGTCGCGGCGCTGGAAGAACTGAAGCGGGCTGGCAAGATCCGTGCGATCGGTGCCAGCAACGTCAACCGGGTGGAGCTGCAGCAGTATATCAAGACCGGGGCGCTCGATGCGATCCAGGAGCGGTTCAGCATGATCGATCGCGGTATCGAGGCGGACCTGTTGCCGCTTGCCATTGCAAACGACGTGTCGATACTCAGCTATTCCTCGCTGGCGCTCGGACTGCTGTCGGGGACCATCGGACCGGACCGGGCGTTTTCCGGCGATGACCAGCGCAAGGACAATCCGCGCTTTTCCGTCGCCAACCGGCAAAAGGCCCGCGATTTTTCGGACGCGATCCGACCAGTCGCGGAGCGCCATAGTGCGAGCATCGCGCAGACGGTGATCGCCTGGACGCTGGCGCAACCGGGTGTGACCTTTGCTCTTTGTGGTGCACGCAATCCGGCGCAGGCTATCGACAATGCCCGGGCGGGCACGCTTCGGCTTTCACCGGAAGATCTTGCGGCCATCGATGCCGCTCTGGCTGTGAAACTGGCCAACATGGACGGATAACGGGCTGAATCATGAACCGTGAAGAGACATTGGACGGGCTTCGCCAGAGCCCGAAGGTGGACGTGTGCGTCCTCGGCGGCGGCATCAACGGGCTGAGCGTCTTCCGCGAGCTGGCGCTGCAGGGCGTAAACGTGCTCCTCGTCGAGAAGAGTGACTATTGCTCAGGGGCGAGTGCGGCGCTCTCGCGCATGGTCCACGGCGGCCTGCGCTACCTGGAGAACGGCGAGTTCAGCCTTGTCAGGGAATCGCTCATCGAGCGGGATCGCTTGCTGCGCAACGCGCCGCATTATGTCGCGCCGTTGCCGACCACGGTTCCGATCTTCGATGTCTTTTCCGGGCTGGCCAACGGTATAGTTCGCTTCCTCGGCCTCACGCGCCGCCCGAGCCGCCGCGGTGCCGTCGCCATCAAGGCCGGGCTCAGCATCTACGATCTCCTGACGCGCAAACGCGCGCTGATGCCGCGTCATCAGTTTCGCGGACGCAAAACCACGCTCTCGAAGTGGCCGGCGCTCAATCCGGCGATCCGCAGTTCCGCCACCTACTACGACGCCTGGGTGAGCCACCCCGAACGCATCGGGATAGAACTGCTGCACGATGGATTGTCTGCCGGGTCGAGTGCCAAGGCCTTGAACTATGCGACGATTGAACGGGCCGGTGCCGCGGCCTTCCTGCTGCAGGATTGCATTTCCGGTGAGGCCCTTCCCATCCAGCCACGGCTGATCATCAATGCGACCGGCGGCTGGATAGACATTGCAAATGACTCATTGTTTCCCGAAAGGGTGCGGCCCGAACCCCTGATGGGCGGCACCAAGGGCTCGCACCTGATCATCGACAACGCCGATCTGCACACCATGCTCGACGGCCACATGATCTACTACGAGAACGAGGACGGGCGCATCTGCATCCTCTTCCCCTATCTCGGCAAAGTGCTGGTCGGCTCGACGGATCTCCGGGTCGACGATCCCGGCATGGTGCGCTGCGAACCTGATGAGCGCGAGTATATCCTGCAATCGCTGGCCTTCGTGTTCCCTCGCGTTCAAATCCGGCCGGAAGAGATCGTCTTCCAGTTTGCCGGGGTGCGCCCGCTGCCTGCCAGCGACGACAGCTTTACCGGCCGCATACCGCGCGATCATTTCTGCACCGTGCTCGAAGGTGAAAGCGGCGGGCCGCCGGTGCTCTGCATGATTGGCGGCAAGTGGACAACCTTCCGTTCCTTCGGCGCGCTTGCGGCCGACATGGCGCTGGAACGGCTCGGCCGGTCGCGTCGTCTCGACACTGCCGAGCGCAGTTTCGGGGGAGGGCGCGACTTTCCCGAGGACAAAGCTCTCTGGGTGCGCGAACTTTCGGAGGCGACTGGCATCCCGGCCGATCGCGCGGCCACGCTGTTTGCCCGCTACGGGACGGATGCGCAGGACGTCGCCCGGTTCATTGCCATGGAAGCAGACCAGGCCTTGCCGCATGCCGGATACAGCGCAAGGGAACTTGCGCACCTCATCCGCTTCGAGGCGATCGAGCATCTGGACGACCTCTTGCTGCGGCGCACGACGCTCGCTCTTTCCGGTGAGCTTTGCCTCGCAATGACCGATGCGGCTCTCGACATTCTTGCTGCCGAAAAAGACTGGCCGGCGCATCGCAAGGCCGAGGAACGCGTCCGTTTTCTCACCCTCCTCGACGACCGTCACGGTGTCGCGGAGGCAACCCTTTCCTCAAGGAACCAACCAAGGAGTGAACTATGCGAGACTACCGCAAAGTCAGGATGAACCGACTGTTCGGCGACGGCCGCTGCCTCGACGTGGCGATCGATCATGGCGTGTGCAACGAACCGTCCTTTCTCGACGGATTGGAAAACGTGCCTGCAGTTGTGAAGGCGCTCGCCGATGCGAGGCCCGATGCGATCCAGATGAACTATGGCCAGGCGGACCTGCTGCAGGACCTGCCCGGAAAGGACAAGCCGGCCCTCGTCATGCGCATCGACATGGGCAATCCCTATAACCGCATTCGCCATCGCGACATGTGGGCCGTGCTGCAGAACGAGGCCGAGCCGCTGATCGGCGCGCTACAGATGGATGCGGCCTGCGTGGTGGTAAACCTTTTCATGCTGCCCGACGAACCGGACCTTTTCCGCCAGTGCGTGCAGAACATCGCCAGGGTTCGCGCCGACTGCGAGAAATACGGCATGCCGTTGATGATCGAGCCGCTCGTGATGCAGCCGGTGACCGAGCGTGGCGGCTACATGGTCGATGGAGATGCCGACAAGATCATCACCCTGACGCGGCTTGCCCGGGAGATGGGCGCGGACATCGTCAAGGCCGATCCGACGACGAACCCGGAGGATTTCCATCGGGTGATCGAAGCGGCCCGCTGCCCGGTGCTCGTGCGCGGCGGTGGAAAGGAAGACTTGAGTGCCGTCTTCGCCAAGTCGGCCGCCTTGATGCGACAGGGCGCAATGGGCATGGTCTATGGGCGCAATATCTACCAGCACGCCAATCCGAGCGCCGTCGTGCGCGGCCTGATGGCGATCATTCATGAAGGTGCGAGCGGCGAGGAGGCCTTCGCACTTTACAAGCAGGGGTAGGGCGCAGGCGGACCTTGGGAGGGGTTCAGTATGGAAAAGTATCTGTTGGGGCTCGATGCCGGCAACACCGTCATCAAGGCGGTGATCTTCGACCGGACAGGCCGGGAACTCGCGCATGCGGAGGCAGAGGGCAACAGCCGCATGCCGTGCCCCGGTCATGTCGAGCGCGATCTGGGCGAGCTTTGGACCAATGCGAAGCGTGTGATCCGGTCCTGCCTTGACAAAGCAGGCATCGCAGCGGCCGACATTGCCGCGATCGGCTGCGCCGGTCACGGCAACGGTCTATATGCGCTCGACCGGGACGGGGAACCGCTGATCGGCATCCAGTCGCTCGATACGCGCGCGACGGGCCTAGTCGAGGAATGGGTGGCGCAGGGCGTCGGCGACAGAACCGCCCCGATCGCCCGCCAGCGGCCATGGCCCTCGCAAACGCCCACCCTGCTCGCCTGGCTGAAGCGCTACCGGCCGGAACTGTTCCAACGCATCGGCACAATCTTCTTTTCCAAAGATTTCGTCGTCAACCGGCTGACCGGCCGGCGCGTGAGCGAAGTATCCGACATGTCAGGCGCAGGCCTGCTCGATCTTGCCGCGCGGCGCTATGACAGGACGTTGATGGAGGCCTATGGTCTCGCCGATTGCATGCACCTGCTGCCGCCTCTTATCGAAAGCACCGACATCGCCGGCACGGTGACGGAAGAGGTGGCGAAGGAAACCGGGCTCGCCACCGGCACGCCGGTTGTCGGAGGCCTCTTCGACGTCGTCGCCTCGGCGCTCGGCTCGGGCGTGTCGCGCGCCGGAAGCGCCTCGATCATCGCCGGGACGTGGAGCATCAACCAGGTGGTCATCGATCGTCCCGATCTCGATGGCCCGGTCTTCATGTCGTCGACGTTCGATCGCAATCGTTACATGGCAATGGAAAACAGTGCCACCTCGGCGGCCAATCTCGAATGGCTGGTGCGCGAGTTCTTCGAAGGGGAACAGGAGGAAGGCGTTTCGCCCTTCGATGCGTGCTGCGCGCTGGCGGCTGCCATCGAGCCTGCCGCGGACGATCCGCTCTACCATCCCTATCTTTACGGCGCCCAGCAGGACGGCCATGCGCGGGCCGGTTTCTACGGCATCGCCGGCTGGCACACCAAGGGCCACATGATCCGCGCCCTGCTGGAAGGAGTCGCTTTCGGCCACCGCCAGCATGTCGAGACCATCCGCAAGGCCGGGGCGACGTTCGAAGAGGCCATGCTGTCCGGCGGCGGATCGCGCAGCCGGCTCTGGCCGCAGATATTTGCCGATGTGCTGGGAATGCCGGTGTCCGTTGCTCTGTCGCGCGAGACCGGGGCGCTTGGTGCGGCGATTGCGGCGGGAACAGGCGCAGGGATCTTCGCCGATTTCACTGAAGGCGCAAATGCCATGGTGCGGATCGACCGGCACTACCGACCAAACCCTGCGCTGACCGCCCACTGCGACCGCCGCTACGAGCTCTACAAGGATATCGCAGACGCGATGGCGCCGCTCTGGCAGCGGCTTTCGGCATAGGAAAACGGCGTCTTGAGTTGCAATGCTTGTGACTGAGGCTGGCGACAGTTGACCAGCTGAGACTTTAAAGATGCAAGGCCCAGATCGTGGCACGTTCGACCTGGTCGCGATTGCAATGCAGCCGCGCGGCCCTGACGGGTTCGAACCCGTCTATGCGCTTTGTTCCGGTCCAGCGGCCGTCGTCCGCGAAAACCTCGATCGAGCCGTAGTCGAGGAAAATGCGGACCTTCCGTGCCCTGGCACCTCGGGCGATGTAGACGGGTTGCTGCGCAACACCTGGCCGATCATAGCCGATGCGCAAACCGGCATCCTCCTGGGATACGGACAGTTCGATCCCCGGATGATCGAGTTCAAGGCGAAACGCGGTACCGGTGTCCTTGAAGTCGATCAAGATCTCGACCGCGCCTGTGCCGAGTTCCACGCCTTGTCCGGCCGCCAGCCGGGTACGGTCGAGGATCCGGCTCCTCAGGCTTTCGGCGGTGCCGATCGGCGGCGTGTGGAGAAAGCCGTTGGCAAGGACGAGTTGGCGCGGCAAGGTCATGGCTGTGGGAAAATCGATTGTCGGGCCGGTATCCGACCAATTGGCGAGCCAGCCGATTCCAATGGCCTTGTCGCCGTCCACAAACGCCTGGAACGCATAGTTGTCGGTGCCGAAGTCCAGCTCCTGCTGCGTTTCGCTGCTGAATGTCTTTCCGTCGAACCACCCGACGCGCGCCAGCGTCAGGTTGCGCCGGCCCGTCGCTTCATCCTGGCTGTGCATCATGCCCCAGATCAGTACCCAGCGCGTCGCCGGGTCATTAGCAGGTCCATCAAGGGGTAGCAGGCAGGGGCACTCCGCTGCGGTCGTGCCGTCCATCTGTGCCACGAGAAGTTTGCCGACATATGTCCATCCGCCAGCCGCGGAAGGGTCGGCCGTTTCATAGAGCAGGACCACTCCGCCTTCGGTGCTGTTGCTGCCGAGCAGCATCTTCCACAGCCCGTCCGGTCCGCGGAAGACGTAGGGATCGCGAAAATCCTGCGACAGGTTTTCGCCGTCCGGACGACGCGGCAGCAGAACCTCCGCCTGGCCAGCCGTGATCAGGTCGGCTGAAACCGCGGTGAGCTGGATCTGCGCCTCCGGCACGCGTTCGGGAACCTGTTCAGTGAAGAATACGCGGATGCCCGGCCCATCCACCAGGGAGATGGCCGACCCTGAAAAGGCGCCGCCGCGACGGTCCGGGCGGGCGGTCAGTTCCTCCGAGGGAAACAGGAAAACCGGCAGGTGCCGCCAACGCAGATAGTCTGATGAGATTGCATGTCCCCAATGCATCGTGTTCCAGATTCGCCCATGCGAGTAATGCTGGTAGAAAAGGTGTGGTCGGCCCCCGAAGCGCCCGAAACCGTTCGGATCGTTCATCCAGCCGAACGGCGGACGGAAATGATAGCTGCCGGGCACCTCGGGCGGGGCATTGACCGGACTCGTATGAACAACGGTGATGCCTGTATCCAGCACATCCGCTGCCGTGAACCAGTAGATGACGGAGACCGATGTCTCCCCGGTATCGTAGCTTAGTTCGATCGGGCCCCCGCCGAAGACTTGATGGATGCGAAATTCGTTTTCCTCGGTGTTGGTGACCTGCACTTCGGCGAATTTTCCGCGTGGGCTCGAGAACGACAGAGATCCGGGCGTTCCGGGCCGGGCGGCCTTCATCCAGAAATGCAGGGTAGCATTGACCGGCAGATCGACGGGGATTCGCTTTATCGAGTCGTTCATTGATGTCCTCCGACACGGGGTTCTATCACGAGGCCGACTTACATCGCCCGGCCGATGGCGCGGTGCGTCCGTAGCCAACGCGTATGCAACCAGACATGTGGCGCCGGCGACTGATGGCAAGGTTTGATGGCGGTCAAGTCTTGCAGCATCCGGGTCGCCCTTCGTTTGCTGAAAATTTTGGGTGCCAAGAGATGTTCGTTGATATTGGATGGTCTTGGCGATGCAGTTGCGTGGACATTTGACCAGAACACGGGCAATGAAAAGCGCACATGTGTTTTCCAGTCAGTCACGGGGAAGAATGATTGCCGGGGTTTTGGATTTCTAGCGCTGCATTCCGATCGTTGCTCTGTGCTGCCTGTCTGGGAGCTTTGACAGCAACAGCACAGGCAGATTGGCGGCCCGTCGAGAAAGAGCAGACTTACGCCGTTTCGGGAAAGACCGGACTGGATCTGTATCGATCGATCGGCGAGCGCGGCCCCAAGGTCGGCATCGGCCGTGCCATCGCGTACACGAGCTTCAAGCTGACCTGGAGGCGGAACTACCAGCCGCAGGGGGACAGTTGCGTCCTCGTTTCCGCGGTGCCCAACCTGATCATTACCTACACGCTGCCCAAGCCGGCCGAACGTCTTCCTGCCTCGACGCAACGACACTGGGAAACATTCATGGCGGGCGTGCGCAGCCACGAGCGCGTTCACGGCGACATCATCGAGGACATGGTCCGGCAGATCGAGGCCATCTCTGTCGGGCTCTCGGTCGCGGGCGATCCCGGCTGCAAGAAGATCAGGGTGGAATTGACCAGGCGGCTCGGCGAACTTTCTCTCGCTCAGCGGCAGCGCAGCCGCGATTTCGATGCCGTGGAACTCGGCAATGGCGGCAATATCCACCAACTCGTCCTGGCGTTGGTGAATGGTGGGTAGCGGCAAATAGGGCCTGGAACCGACGACACAGCTAGAATGTCGGCGGCGTGCAGGCGCTGACCACCTCGCAAGGGTTCGGGCCAACGCTGCGGAAGCGATGCGGCCGCCTGCTCTCGAAATAATAGGCGTCGCCTGGTCCCAGAATGCGGCGTTCGTCGTCGACCGTGACTTCCAGGCGGCCGCTCAGGGCGATCCCGCCTTCCTCGCCGTCATGCACCAGCGGCACCTTTCCGGTGTCGGCGCCGGGCTCATAGCGCTCCATCAGGATCTGCAGGTTGCGCCCTATCAGGCTCTCGCCGATCTGGCGGTAGGAGATCGGTCCCTTGCCGATTTCGACCAGTTCGTCGGCGCGATAGAAGGCCTTTTTCGGGGTTTCCGGCTCGGTCGAGAAGAACTCCGCGAGGCCGATCGGAATGCCGTCGAGGATGCGCTTCAGGGCGCCAACCGACGGATTGGTCTGGTTCGATTCGATCAGCGATATGGTGGAATTTGTAACCCCCGCACGCTTGGCGAGTTCGCGCTGCGACAGCCCGGCGCGCATGCGATGGTATCGAAGCCTGCCGCCGATATCGACGCTCATCACCTGCTCCTGTTTCTGGTGTTCGATATTACGCAAATGTATAGCTCTACATGTAACGAAATCAACGAATTAAACGCAAACAGAAAATGGGTTGTTTGGATGATTCAAACAGGGCATCGTCCGCTCGTTTCAATCACCTCAAGGCCGCGCACATGACACAGAACCACCCTTCCCTCGATGCCTACTGGATGCCTTTTACCGCCAATCGCCAATTCAAGGCGGCGCCGCGCATGCTCGTCGGTGCGGAAGGCATGCACTACACGACCGACGACGGCCGCAAGATCCTCGATGGAGCGGCCGGGCTTTGGTGCGTCAATGCCGGCCATGGCCGCAAACGGATTGCCGAGGCCGTGGAGCGGCAGTTGCATACGCTCGACTATGCCCCGTCGTTCCAGATGGGCCATCCGGCGGCCTTCGACTTCGCCGAGCGGCTGGCAGCCATCGCACCCGGCGGGCCTGAGGCGCGCCTCGACCGCATTTTCTACACCGGCTCCGGCTCCGAATCGGTCGATACGGCCCTGAAGATCGCCCTTGCCTACCAGCGGGCGATCGGCCAGGGCGCCCGCACCCGCATCATAGGTCGCGAACGCGGCTATCATGGCGTCGGCTTTGGCGGCATATCGGTGGGCGGCATCGTCAACAACCGCCGCGCCTTCCCGCAACTGCCGGGCACCGACCATCTGCGCCATACGCATGATCTGGCGCGCAATGCCTTTTCGCGCGATCTGCCGGAGCATGGAGCCGAGCTCGCCGACGACCTGGAAAGGCTTGTGGCGCTCCATGGTGCGGAGACCATTGCCGCGGTCATCGTCGAGCCGATGGCGGGTTCCACCGGTGTCTTGCTGCCGCCCAAGGGCTATCTCGAACGCCTCAGGGCCATCAGCAAGAAGCACGGCATCCTGTTGATCTTCGACGAAGTCATCACCGGTTTCGGCCGCCTCGGCAAACCCTTTGCGACCGACTACTTCGGCGTCGTGCCCGACCTTGTCACGACCGCGAAGGGGATCACCAACGGTTCCGTGCCGATGGGGGCCGTGTTCTGCAGCCGGGCCATCCACGATGCCATGATGCAGGGCGATCCGGCGGCAATCGAGCTTTTCCACGGCTACACCTATTCCGGTCATCCGATCGCCTGCGCCGCCGGCATCGCGACGCTCGACATCTACAAGGAAGAGGGACTGCTGACGCGCGCTGCCGAGCTCACCGAGTACTGGAAAGATGCGCTTCACAGCCTCAAGGGCTTGTCGCACGTCATCGACATCCGCACTCTCGGCCTGGTTGCCGGGGTGGAGCTCGACCCGCGGGCCGGGGCGCCGGGGGCGCGTACCTATGAAGTCTTCCTCGACTGCTTCAAGAACGGTGCATATGTCCGCTACACAGGCGATATCATTGCCCTGTCGCCACCCTTGATCGCCACCAAATCGCATATCGACGAACTGGTGACCATTTTGGGAACGGCAATCCGCCGGGCCGAATAGGGAACGTACTTCGGCGGGGCGGCCTTGCTGCCCCGCGCGTGGCGGCCAGAGATTTGCCCCCCTAGTTATCCTTCCGAGGTGGCGCCCGACGAAAGTTTCATCGCGTCGTGATCCCATGCAAACTGCGCGTCATGGAATCGGCTTAAAAGGCGGATAGCCCGAGCCTCCGTCCCAGCCGGATCAGGATCCTTGTCGATGAGCTATACCGAAACCACTGCAGGCGTCTTTGCCGGAAAGCGACGGCTCGTCCGCAGTCCGGGGCGGCGCTTGTCCGCCATCCTGCGCAGTATCGCCGAGGACCATCGACGAGAACGGGTGTCCGTCCGCGATCTGTTCGCGCGCATGGGTGAACGGGCCTTCGGCGCGCTCATGTTGATTTTCGCACTGCCCAATCTGGTGCCGACGCCTCCGGGAACGTCGGTCATCCTCGGCGCGCCGCTGATCTTCCTCGCGGCCCAGCTGATGCTCGGCCGATCACCGTGGCTGCCGGAAATGATCGCCGCTCGTTCGATGACGCGAAGCGACTTCGCGGCGATCGTCACGCGTCTCTGGCCCTACCTCAGGCGGGCGGAGCGATTGCTGCGTCCGCGGCTCTCCCCCTTGTGCAGCCTTCCCGCCCAGTACCTGGTCGGGTTCGTCTCCTTTGTGCTTTCCGTCATTCTTTTCCTGCCGATCCCGCTTGGCAACATCCTGCCTGCACTTGCGATCTGCCTCTTTGCCCTCGGGTTTCTCGGGAGGGACGGGCTGTTCGTGTTCTTCGGTCTCGTGGTATCCGCCGTTTCCCTTTCGGTGCTCGCGAGCGTGTACTTGATGGTCGCCACGGTGGTCCTGCAGATCACGACCTATGCCTTGGGTTGACGCCAGCA
The DNA here is from genome assembly GCA_030028905.1 of Ferirhizobium litorale. Taxonomy (GTDB): domain Bacteria; phylum Pseudomonadota; class Alphaproteobacteria; order Rhizobiales; family Rhizobiaceae; genus Ferirhizobium; species Ferirhizobium litorale. The sequence goes on from JALDYZ010000001.1 coordinate 63,821, forward strand.
GGTAGTCCTTCTGCCGGTGACGGGGATTTACAGCCGCCGGACCTGTGTTTACTCCTTGCAACAGAACGACGATCCGCGAATGCGGACGACCGGGCTGGAGGAGGCTCACGCAAATGCTCAAGGGGATCTCGCCGCTTCTGAACGCGGATGTACTGCATGCGCTCAGAGCCATGGGTCACGGCGACATGCTGGTTGTAGTCGACACCAACTTTCCGGCCGACTCGGTTGCCCGCCACACGCAGATCGGCCGATTGCTGCGGATAGACAATGTCGGAGCGGCGACTGCGGTCGAGGCGATTCTATCCCTGATGCCCTTGGACAGCTTCATCGACGATGCGGCGGCGCGCATGGAAGTGGTCGGCGCACCGGACGAAATTCCGGCGGTGCAAAGTGAAGTACAGGCGGTCATCGACCGCGCCGAGGGCAAGAACTGGCCGCTTGTGCCTGTCGAGCGCTATGCCTTCTACGAACGCGCCAAATCCGCCTATTGCGTGATCCAGACGGGCGAGCGCCGGTTCTATGGCTGCTTCACCTTGACCAAGGGCGTCATTGCGCCGGATGAAGCCTGAACATTCGAGATTGGACAAAGGATAATCCATGGCCAGGAAGGCGGACACGACGGGACGGCTTGACGACGCTGCACGTGCGGGCTGGCTCTATTACGTGGCCGGTCGCACCCAGGACGAGATTGCAGCGGCCATGGGCATTTCCCGCCAGTCGGCCCAGCGGCTCGTGTCTCTGGCGGTAGCCGAGAGGCTAATCAAGGTGCGCCTCGACCATCCGATTGCCGCTTGCCTTGAATATGCCGAGCGCCTGAAGCGGAAGTATAGCCTCGTCCAGGTGGAGGTCGTGCCAGAGGATCCGGGATCGGCGTCGACGACCATCGGCATCGCCGAAGCAGCGGCTGCCGAGATCGAAAGGTGGCTGAAGCGGACCGAACCGGTCGTCATGGCGATCGGTACGGGACGCACGCTGAAGGCGGCCGTCGACCAGCTGCCGGCAATGGAATGCCCGCAGCACCGCATCGTCTCGCTGACCGGCAACATCGGGCCCGACGGATCGGCCGCCTACTACAACGTCATCTTCAGCATGGCCGATGCCATCAAGGCGCGGCACTTCCCCATGCCCCTTCCGGTACTGGTCTCTTCCGCCGCTGAGCGGGAGCTGTTGCACGAGCAGGCGCTGGTGCGCTCGACCCTGGCGCTGGGGGCCAAGGCGGACGTGACCTTCGTCGGCGTCGGCGAACTGGGAGAGGGGGCGCCCCTCAATCTCGACGGGTTCCTTGACGCGGATACCATGAGCAAATTGATGTCGGCAGGTGCGGCCGGCGAGATCTGCGGCTGGATCTTCGACAGTGCCGGCAAGCTCCTCGATGATCCGATCAATGAACGGGTCGCGAGCGTTCCCATCCCCTCCCACCCGGGTGCCGTAGTGATCGGCGTTGCCAAGGGCGCGCGCAAATATACCGCCATCAAGGCTGCTTTGACCGGCCACCTGCTCAGCGGCTTGATTACCGATGAAGCGACGGCCGAATATTTGCTCAGTTAGTGAGCAAATAATTTCCCTATTAATATCAATTCCGTATCCGTTCCTTTGGCGCTGCAGCATGGAATCCGGATTGACAATCGTGCCCTTTGGATGAGTAATTGCCCACGAGCAAAGCGAATGCTCGCTATTCTCTTCTGGGAGGAAGACATGAGATTTAAGACGTTCCTGCTGGGCGGCTGCTCAGCGCTGATGCTTGCCAGCATGGCCAACGCCGAAACGATCACGATCGCGACCGTCAACAATGGTGACATGATCCGCATGCAGAAGCTGGCGGACGACTTCACCACGAAGAACCCGGATATCCAGCTCAACTGGGTGACGCTGGAAGAAAACGTACTGCGCGAGCGCGTCACGACCGACATCGCCACCAAGGGCGGCCAGTATGACGTGATGACCATCGGCACCTATGAAGTTCCGATCTGGGCCAAGCAGCAGTGGCTGCTGCCGCTCGACAATCTCGGCGCCGACTACGATGTCGCCGACATCATCCCCGCGATCGCCGGCGGTTTGTCTGTGGATGGCAAGCTCTATGCTGCCCCATTCTACGGCGAAAGTTCCTTCGTCATGTACCGCAAGGATCTGATGGAAAAGGCCGGGCTGACCATGCCCGATGCGCCGACCTGGGAATTCATCGGCGAGGCGGCGCGCAAGATGACCGATCGCGCAAACGACATCAACGGCATATGCCTCCGCGGCAAAGCGGGCTGGGGCGAGAACATGGCGTTTCTGACGGCCATGTCGAACTCGTTCGGCGCGCGCTGGTTCGACGAGGAATGGAAGCCCCAATTCGACCAGCCGGAATGGAAGAACACGCTGGAAACCTATGTGAAACTGATGAACGACGCCGGCCCGCAGGGCGCCTCGTCCAACGGTTTCAATGAAAACCTGGCGCTTTTCCAGCAGGGCAAGTGCGGCATGTGGATCGACGCCACGGTCGCCGCGTCCTTCGTGTCCAACCCGAAGGACTCCACCGTCGCCGACAAGGTCGGCTATGCGCTGGCGCCCGACAATGGTCTCGGCAAGCGCGGCAACTGGCTGTGGGCTTGGTCGCTGGCAATTCCGGCAGGCACGCAGAAGGCGGATGCTGCCCAGAAGTTCGTGTCCTGGGCAACAGACAAAGCCTATCTCGATCTCGTTGCCTCCAAGGAGGGCTGGGCCAACGTTCCTCCCGGAACCCGTACCTCGCTCTACGAGAACGCGGAATACCAGAAGGCCGCGCCTTTCGCCAAGATGACGCTGGACTCGATCAACTCGGCCGATCCCACCAAGCCGACCGTCAAGCCGGTGCCCTATGTCGGTGTGCAGTTCGTCGCTATTCCCGAGTTCCAGGGTCTTGGCACGACCGTCGGCCAGTTGTTCTCGGCGGCGCTCGCCGGGCAGATGAGCGTCGACGACGCGCTGAAGCAGGCTCAGGACGCTGCAACATCCACCATGCAGGAAGGCGGCTACATACAGTAGTAGCGGCTGCGCGCTGCCCGGTCCTGTCGGGCAGCGCTCCCCTTGCAAAACTTCAATATTATTTGGCACGCAGGTTGAACGTGCCGGGCTCGTGTTCGCCGGATCGGCCGTAAGCGTCGCCGGTACCGTGTGGCACGCCGTCTACCACCCGGCTCGTCACCGGACCACAAGAGCGCTCTCCAGGGAGGACGAAATGGCGACGAAGCATTCCAGCAGCCTCGCGCGCTTCATGATTGCGCCCGCGGTTCTCCTTCTTCTGGTCTGGATGATCGTACCACTGTCCATGACGCTGTGGTTCTCATTCCAACAGTACAACCCGCTCAATCCGATCCGCGACGGCTTTATCGGATTTTCGAACTACCTGTTGTTCTTCAACAATCCCGCCTTCATCGCGTCGATCATCAACACGCTCGCGATCGTCGTCAGCGTATTGCTCATCACCGTCATCGGCGGCATCTTCCTGGCACTCCTGCTCGACCAGCCGATGTGGGGTCAGGGCATCGTGCGCATCCTGGTGATCTCGCCCTTCTTCGTCATGCCGCCGGTGGCCGCGCTGGTCTGGAAGAACATGATCATGCATCCGGGCTACGGCGTCTTTGCCGATATCGCCCGCTTCTTCGGTTTCCAGCCGATCGACTGGTTTGCGCAATATCCGCTCTTCTCGATCATCCTGATCGTCGCCTGGCAATGGCTGCCATTTGCGACGCTGATCCTGCTGACCTCGTTGCAGTCGCTCGACAGCGAGCAGAGGGAGGCTGCAGAGATGGACGGGGCCGGCTTCGTCAATCGCTTCATCTACCTGACGTTGCCGCATCTCGCCCGCGCTATCACGGTGGTGGTGCTGATCCAGACGATCTTCCTGCTCGCCGTCTACGCCGAGATCCTCGTCACCACCAATGGCGGACCGGGATACGCGTCTACGAACCTGCCGTTCCTCGTCTACCAGAAGGCGTTGCTCGAATACAAAATCGGCCAGGCTTCGGCTGGCGGTATCATCGCAGTCATCCTCGCCAATATCGTCGCATTCTTCGTGATGCGCGCGGTCGGCAAGAACCTCGACCGATAGGAGGAACAAGACAATGGCTCGCAAGATCTCTAACCGCCACAAGACCGTTGCCACCATCGCAGCCTGGCTTGTCGCCTTCCTGATCTTCTTTCCGATCCTCTACACGATCATCACGTCGTTCAAGTCGGAAACGGAGGCGATCGCCGGCTTCAATCTGATCCCGTCGTGGACGCTCGAAAGCTATTCCGAGGTTCAGTCGCAATACAATTACTTCAAGCCGTTCATGAACTCGGTGATCATCTCGATCGGTTCGACGATCCTCGCATTGATTGTCGCGGTGCCGGCGGCCTGGGCGATGGCGTTTACGCCGACCAAGCGCACCAAGGATGTTCTGATGTGGATGCTTTCCACCAAGATGATGCCGGCCGTTGCGGTGCTCTTCCCGATCTATCTCATCTTTCGCGATCTCGGCCTGCTCGACAGCCGGGTCGGCATTACCGTGATGCTGATGCTGATCAACCTGCCGATCGTGATCTGGATGCTCTACACCTACTTTCGGGAAATTCCGGTCGAAATCCTTGAAGCTGCCCGCATGGACGGCGCGGGCCTTTGGCAGGAGATCTGGCACGTCCTGACGCCGATGGCGGTGCCAGGCATCGCCTCCACCATGTTGCTCAACATCATCCTCGCCTGGAACGAGGCGTTCTGGACCATCCGGCTGACGACGACGAATGCCGCTCCTCTGACCGCCTTCATCAGCGCGTTTTCGAGCCCGCAAGGCCTGTTCTGGGCGAAACTTTCTGCCGCCTCGACACTCGCCATTGCGCCGATCCTGATCATGGGCTGGTTCTCGCAGCGACAGCTCGTCCGCGGCCTGACCTTCGGCGCCGTCAAGTAAAGCAAGGGCTTGGGAGGAAATTATGGGAAATATCGTACTCAAGAAGGTCAACAAGTCCTTCGGCGCCACGCAGGTCATACCCGGTATCGACCTCTCGATCGACGACGGCGAGTTTGTCGTTTTCGTGGGGCCGTCGGGTTGCGGCAAGTCCACGCTGCTTCGCCTCATCGCGGGGCTCGAGGACACCACCTCAGGCACGATCGAGATTGATGGCCGTGACGTCACGGACGCCGCGCCTGCCAAACGCGGGCTGGCAATGGTGTTCCAGTCCTATGCGCTCTATCCGCATATGTCCGTGAAGAAGAATATCGCCTTCCCGCTGAAGATGGCGAAAATGCCCGAGGATATGATCGAGAAGAAGGTGCAGGAAGCCGCTCGGGTGCTCAACCTCTCCGGCTATCTCGATCGGCGCCCGGGCCAACTTTCTGGTGGTCAGCGCCAGCGTGTGGCGATCGGGCGTGCAATCGTCCGCGAGCCCTCGGCCTTCCTCTTCGACGAGCCGCTTTCGAACCTCGATGCGGCGCTGCGCGGCACCATGCGGCTGGAGATTTCCGAACTGCACCAGCAGCTCAAGACGACCATGATCTACGTCACCCACGACCAGGTGGAAGCCATGACCATGGCCGACAAGATCGTCGTCCTCAACCGTGGCAACATCGAGCAGGTCGGCACGCCGCTCGAACTCTATCGCAGCCCGCGCAATCTTTTCGTCGCCGGGTTCATCGGCAGCCCACGCATGAACCTGATCGACGGCGCCTATGCGCAAGCGATGAATGCGGCGACCGTCGGCGTCAGGCCCGAGCATGTCACGCTGTCGAAGGAAGCCGGAGAGTGGAGCGGCGTCGTCACCGTTGCCGAGCACCTGGGGTCCGACACCTTCCTGCATCTCGAGGTCGACGGCATCGGCACCATCACCGCGCGTGCCGGCGGCGAGTTCCCGGTCCGTCACGGCGACAAGGTTTTCGTCACGCCCGACAAGGACCGAATGCACCGCTTCAACAACGAAGGCCTGGCAATATGACGAAGAGACTAGACGGCAAATCCGCTGTGATCACAGGCTCCGCACGCGGGATTGGCCGGGCATTCGCCGAGGCCTATGCTCGCGAAGGCGCAACGGTAGCGATTGCCGACATCAATCTCGAACGTGCCCGCGCCACCGCTGCGGAAATCGGTCCGCAGGCCTATGCAATCGAATTGGACGTTACCAGCCAGGCCTCGATCGATGTCGCCGTTGCCGAGATTGTCGGCAAGGCGGGCGGCATCGACATCCTGATCAACAATGCTGCGCTCTTCGATCTGGCGCCGATCGTCGAGATTTCGCGCGCGAGCTACGAGCGGCTGTTTTCGATCAATGTCAGCGGGTCGCTTTTCATGCTGCAGGCTGTCGCCAAGCAGATGATCGCCCAGGGCCGCGGCGGCAAGATCATCAACATGGCCAGCCAGGCCGGACGCCGCGGCGAGGCGCTGGTGGCGGTCTATTGCGCCACCAAGGCGGCGATCATCAGCCTGACTCAATCCGCCGGCCTCGATCTCATCAAGCACCGCATCAACGTCAACGCGATCGCACCCGGTGTCGTCGATGGCGAGCACTGGGACGGCGTCGACGCGCTTTTCGCCAAGTACGAGAACCGACCGCTTGGCGAGAAGAAGCGTCTCGTCGGCGAAACGGTACCCTATGGCCGCATGGGCACGGCGGATGACCTGACGGGCATGGCGATATTCCTCGCCTCGTCCGAAAGCGACTACGTCGTCGCGCAGACCTACAATGTCGATGGCGGCAACTGGATGAGCTGAAGGCGGGCCTCCAAAACGGGACAACAATCCAGGGGATTGAAACAATGACGTGCAAACTATCGCTGGCAACGCTCGATCAGGCCGCGGCCACCGCCGCCGTTCCGGCCTATGGCCGCAACTCGCTGACCGCCGGCATCCTGCATTTCGGCGTCGGCAACTTTCATCGCGCGCATCAGGCGGTGTACCTCGACGATCTCTTCAATTCCGGCCGGGATCATGACTGGGCGATCGTCGGCGCCGGGATGCTACCGTCGGATGCCGCCATGCGCGACAAGCTTGGTGCACAGGACTACCTGACCACCGTCGTCGAGCAGGACATCAACCGTACCGCCGCGCGGGTGACCGGGCCCATGGTCGACATGCTTCCGGTTGGGGATGCTGCCGCGATCATTACCGCCCTTGCCAATCCGAGCATCCGCATTGCCTCGCTGACCATCACCGAGGGAGGTTACTTCATCGACGCGGAAGGCCGCTTCAATCCCGCACATCCGGCAATCTTTGCCGATAGCCAGAACCCGGATGCACCGACGACGGTTTTTGGCCTGATCATCGCCGGGCTAAAAGCGCGGCGCGACAAGGGGATTGCGCCGTTCACGGTGATGTCCTGCGACAACATTCCACACAATGGCAAGGTTACTTCGAATGCGGTCGTCGGCCTCGCGCGGCTGTCCGACCCGGCGCTTGCCGACTGGATTGCGCAAAACGTCAGTTTCCCGAATTCGATGGTGGATCGGATCACGCCGGCGACGGGAACGCGCGAGATCGCTTTTCTCCGGGAGACTTTCGGCATTGAGGACAACTGGCCGGTCTTCTGCGAAGAGTTCAAGCAATGGGTCATGGAGGACAAGTTCCCCACCGGGCGTCCCGCCCTGGAGACTGTCGGCGTGCAGTTCGTGCCCGATGTCGCGCCTTACGAACTGATGAAGATACGCATCCTCAACGGCGGCCATGCGGCAATCGCCTATCCTGCCGCTTTGCTCGACATCCATTTCGTCCATGAGGCGATGGAGGAGCCGCTCGTTCGCAATTTTCTCGCCAAGCTCGAAAGGGACGAGATCATCCCCGTGGTGCCGCCGGTGCCGGATACCAACATCGACGACTACTTCAAGCTGATCGAGAGGCGCTTTTCCAATCCCAAGATCGGCGACACGATTCCGCGCCTGGCCCAGGACGGTTCCAACCGCCAGCCGAAGTTCATCCTTCCGTCGACGGCGGATCGACTGCGGCGCGGCGAGGATGTGGTCGGCCTCTCGCTGGTTTCCGCCCTCTGGTGCCGCTACTTCGACGGTACCACCGACAGCGGCAGCCCGATCGTCTTCAACGACGCGAGCGCGGACCGCCTGCAGGCGGCCGCCCGCAAGGCGAAGACCGATCCCGACGCCTTCTTGGCCTTTCCGGACATCTTCGGCGACGTCGCGAAATCCGAGCTTTTCCGCAAGCGTTTCGCCCATGCCTTGAAGATGCTGTGGGAGAAGGGGACGCGGCGGACGCTGGAGCTCTATCTCGCAGACCAACTGGCGGAATGACCGGTCATGCCCGTTGCGGACAAGAACCTGCTGATCTTCGATTGCGACGGCGTCCTGGTCGACAGCGAGCCGATCTCGATCCAGATCCTAGTGGAAGCGGTCAGGCAGGCTGGTGTCGACCTCGACGAAGCCGGTGCCTATCGGCGCTTTCTCGGCCGCAGCCTGTCGACCGTGACCGACGCTCTCAAGGACGAATACGGCCTGACGGTCGGCACGGATTTTCTCGAAGGGATGCGCCATGCGCTCTACGAGCGCTTCCGCCGTGAATTGAAACCTATCGAAGGAATTGCCGAGGCGCTGGACAGGATCGACATGCGCCGTTGCGTTGCCTCGTCCAGTCAACTCGAGCGCATCCGTCTGTCCCTGTCCGTCACTGGTCTGCTCGAGCGGCTGGAGCCGAACATTTTCAGCGCCTCGATGGTGAAACGCGGCAAGCCCGCCCCCGATCTCTTTCTTCACGCGGCGCGGGCAATGCATGCGCAACCGGACCAGTGCATCGTCATCGAGGACAGTCCTGCAGGCATCGAAGCGGCAAAGGCGGCGGGCATGACCGTTTTTGCATTCACCGGCGGATCGCACGCAGCCGGACCCAGCCATGTCGAGCGAATTGAAGCGCTTGCCCCCGATCGGGTGTTTGACGCGATGGCGGATTTGATCCAACTTGTCCAGAACAAAGAATAAGAGGGACGGGAACAGATCCTGATGCGTGACCACGTGATTGCGGTCGATATCGGCACGGGAAGCGCACGTGCCGGCGTTTTCGATAGGGACGGACGCCTGCTGGCGAAGACCGAGCATCCGATCGTCATGAACCGTCCAAAAGAAAATCACGCCGAGCACGACTCCGAGGATATCTGGGGCGCGGTCTGCGAGTCGGTGCGCGAAAGCCGTGAAGCATCCGGCATCGATGTTGGCCGCATTGCGGCAATCGGGTTTGATGCGACGTGTTCTCTCGTGGTGCGCGACCGCGACGGTTGCCAGATCAGCGTTTCGACCGAGGGCGATTCGTGCTTTGACACGATCGTCTGGCTCGATCACCGTGCCTTGAGAGAGGCGGAGTTCTGCACGAAAAGCGCGCATCGGGTCATGGAGCACTCCGGGCATTTCATGTCGCCCGAAATGCAGATCCCCAAGCTGATGTGGCTGAAACGCAATATGCCCGACACCTGGTCGCGGATGGGCCATGCCTTCGATCTCGCCGATTTCATGACCTGGAAAGCGACCGGATCGATCCAACGGTCGCGTTGCACGCTGACCGCCAAATGGAACTACCTGGCACACGAAACACCCGGATGGCAGGAGGATTTCCTGGCACTGACCGGGCTCGAGGATCTGGTCGACCGGGCCCGGCTGCCGATGGAAACGGTGCCCGTCGGGCGAAGCGTGGGGACGCTGATCGCGGAAGCCGCCGAACAACTCGGACTGGACCGCGAGGTCCGCGTCTCGGCGGGCATGGTGGACGCCTATGCCGGTGCGCTCGGTGTCCTTGGCGCTTATGCCGGTGATGCGGGACGGCTCGAGCGGCAGCTCGGATTGATCGCCGGGACATCGAGCTGCATCGTCGGATTTTCGGCTGACCAGAAGATGAGCCATGGCATGTGGGGGCCATACTACGAGGCGGTGCTCGCCGGTCTCTGGCTGGTGGAAGGCGGCCAATCGGCGACCGGAGGCCTGCTTGACCATGTCGTCAGAATGCATGCCGCGGGCGGCGATCCGACTCCGGCGCTGCATCGCCGGATTATCGATCGCGTCAACGAACTTCGCTTCGTCGAAGGCGGGCGTTTCGCCGAGAGGCTGCATGTCCTGCCCGATTTTCACGGCAACCGTTCGCCGTTCGCCGATGCCGAAGCCGTGGGCGTCATCAGCGGCCTGACGCTCGACACCTCCTTCGATGGGCTGTGCCGGCTCTATTGGCGCACCTGCGTCGCCATCGCGCTCGGCATCCGCCACATACTCGAAAAGATGCACGAATACGGCTACGTGTCGGATACGCTGCACGTAACCGGCGGCCACGTCAGGAACGCGCTGCTGATGGAACTCTATGCCGACTCAACCGGTTGCAAGGTGATCGTGCCGGATACCAATGATGCCGTCCTGCTTGGCACGGCGATGGCCGCCGCCGCTGCCTGCAGCTTGCATGCAGACCTGCCGACGGCTGCCTCGGCGATGTACCCGGGGGGTGTAGAGCGGATACCGGATCGTACGAAGCGCGCGGCCTATGATCGCGATTACCGTCGCTTCCTTGCCATGTATGCCCATCGTGCCGAACTGGAGACGATGGCGTAGCCTCGCATCGCCTGAACAGCCAAATTCGAACTTGGTTGCGCGCTGCCGATATGGGATACCAAGCGCAAGCCAAAGGCGCCCGAGGGAGGATCTAGCCATGCAGATTTCACTATTCCAGATGCAGCCGATCTCGGGTGACGTCGAACTCAATCTCCAGAAGATCGAGCGTGCTTCGCGGGTGGCCGCCGAAATTGGCGCCGAGCTCCTGGTTACGCCGGAACTGGCCGTCACCGGCTACGCGCTGGGCAAGGATTTTACCTCTGTCGCCGAGGCGCGAAACGGACCGGCCGTACGGCGCCTGCAGGTCATGGCCGATGAGCAGGGCCTGGCAATCGCGGCTGGCTTTGCCGAGAAGGAGGATGACGGTGTCGTGTACAACTCCGCGGTCGTGGTGCGTCCGCGGGAAACACCGGTGTTCTATCGCAAGTGTCATTTGTACGGACCGGTGGAAAAGGCGGCCTTTGCGCCCGGCGGCGAGGCGCCCGCGACCTTCAAGGTCGGCGGTTTGAGAGCCGGTATGCTGATCTGCTACGACGTGGAATTTCCCGAGATGGTGCGTGGGCTGGCGCTCGCGGGGGCTGAGTTGGTGATCGTGCCCACGGCGCTGCCCGCGGGCAAGTCCGCGCGCCATGTGGCGCAACTGGTGGTGCCGTCACGGGCCATGGAAAACCAGGTGTTCATCGCCTATGCCGACCTGTGCGGCCAGGAAGCGGGTCTCACCTATGAAGGCCGTTCGGTGATCGTGGCGCCCGACGGGGAGGCGCTGGCGCGCGCAGGCCACGATGAGACGATACTCTTCGCGAGCATCGACCCGGGGGCCTACGAGGCGTGCCACAAGGAAAATCCCTATCTCACAGACAGGCGGCCCGAACTCTATGGCGCCCTGGTCCAACGATAGGGAAAACCGGCACCTGATCCGGTTTGGTTTGCGGCCCCGTCCGGCCTATCGTCCACCGTGCGTGAATTCGCCGAACAGATCCTGCAGGTTGACGATCTGCTGGGCGCGGTTTCTGGCGCGTTCGCCATCAGCGTCCAGGACCGAGATCATCAGGAAATCCAGAAGTGCGGCCAGTGCGACCGGACTGTTGGCGAGCGCCGGTGGCGCAGGCGGGACAGGCAGCGACACGTCGGCGTTTTCCTGCGTCCACCCCCGGTCCTGATCGGAAATGAACAGGACCCGGTGGCCCATCGCCTTCGCCGCGCGCGCCAGCGTCCGGCTTTTCGTGGAAAGCCTGTGGCAATCGATGACGATCAGCAGGAGGTTGTCGGCTTCGCGCGTGAGCAGTTGTTGATAGGTGCCATCCTGGCCATCGAGGTAGTGGACGGCTCCGCGCGCGGAGAGCAACTGGTCGCTAAATCCCCTGGCAATTCCACAGCAATCGTGGAACGCAGCGACGAAGACCATCTCCGCATCGCAAATGAGGCCGACTGCTTCGCGCCAGCGGTACTCGCCGCTCATCCGGTGGATGGTCTGCAGCGTCTCGATATGCCGCGCCATCGTATCGGCGAGCGGCCCGCCGGATGCCGCCTCCTGTCCGGCAACCACCGGCGGCGCCGATTTTGCACCATTCTGGTGCGGCGGGATGTCACGTACGCTTTCGCGTACCGCTTCCGGCCTCTGGAATCCAAGCGAACGGAGAAAGCGCCCGACGGTCATGGGGCTCAATGCCAGTTGATCGGCAATAGAGGCCGCAGTTTCCCTATTCAGATCGTGAAGATGTTCATAGAAATATCTAGCTATTCGGCGTTCTGCCGGAGTGCCCGATTTTGCAAAGCGGGTGAGTTTTTCGCGGATGTCTTCCACCCAACCTCCATTGTAGTCCCGTCGCGCCCCCCGTGGTTAAATTTATATTAGTACTGCCTTGATTTGCAAGCGTAATATCGGGTTCAAACATTAACTTTTGTTTGGCCGGCGCCTATCCAAATGGTTGTGTTCGCGTTCGTATCTTGTTGCGGCCGTATCAAAAACCTACATCTCAACAGTCTCGTTAGGGTGGGAAATTACCGGATGATCCTCGAAGCTGCGCGGCTTGCCCTCGCAAACCTCTTTGCACCTGAAACACGCTCGGTGTTCTGGAAGGCGCTCGGCCTGACGCTGCTTGTCCTCATCGGTCTATGGCTGGTTCTGAGGCAGACATTCATTGCCCTGGCGCTGCCCTGGATGGAGAGCTTGATGCCGGGTACGGAAGGGTGGGTGGGCTGGCTGGCCGTGGTCTTCGCCGTTCTCGCCAGCATCGGGCTTGCGCTCGCGCTTGCCCTTCTGATTTCGCCGGTTACCGCGATCATCGCCGGCCTTTTCCTCGATGACGTTGCAGAAGTCGTGGAACGGCGGGACTATCCCGCTGATCCGCCGGGCACGCCATTGCCCATGGGGCAAGCGATCGCAAGCTCGGTCAAGTTCTTCGGTGTCGTCATCCTCGGGAATCTGTTTGCGCTGCTGCTGCTGTTTATCCCGGTGGTCAACATCGTCGCGTTCTTCCTGGTCAACGGATACCTGCTCGGGCGGGAATTCTTCGAATTCGCGGCAATGCGCTTCCGTCCGGTCGAGCAAGCGCGGGCGTTTCGGGCGCAGCACGCTCCGACAGTCTTTCTGGCAGGATTGGTGATTGCGGCGTTTCTTGCAATCCCGATCGTCAATCTGCTGACGCCGCTGTTTGCCGCCAGCCTCATGGTGCATCTGCACAAGTCCCTGTCGAGGAAAGCGATGCGTCCGCCAGCTCTGCAGCCTTAGCCGCCGATGATCTGGGGCGGGAGTTCCACCAGTGGCGCGGGTATGTCGCAGGTCTTTTCCGGTGACTTGCAGATGTCGGCGATGACGCAGCGCTCGCATTCCGGCTTGCGCGCCTTGCAACAGTAGCGGCCATGCAGGATCAGCCAGTGATGGGCATGGAAACGGTATTTTTCCGGAATGATCCGGAAGAGCTTGTCCTCCACCTCGTCAGGCGTCTTGCCCGGCGCCAGACGCAGCCGGTTGGCGATCCTGAAGATGTGTGTGTCGACGGCAAGCGTCGGGATGCCGAAGGCCATCGACATCACCACGTTTGCGGTCTTTCGGCCGACGCCGGGAAGCGTTATCAGCTCTTCTCGCGTGCGCGGCACCTGCCCGTCGAAATCGGCAATCAGCTTTTGCGAGAGCGCGATGACGTTCCTGGCCTTGTTGCGGAAGAGGCCGATCGTCTTGATGTAGTCGACCAGCTTCTCCTCGCCGAGCGCGACCATCTTTTCCGGCGTGTCGGCAACCTTGAAGAGCGCCCGTGTCGCCTTATTGACGCCGGCGTCGGTCGCCTGCGCCGATAGCGCCACGGCCACAACGAGCGTGAACGGGTTGACGTGTTCGAGTTCGCCCTTGGGCTCCGGTCGTTGCACCGAAAATCGGCGGAAGATCTCTTCGATTTCCGCCCTCGTATAGAGGTTCCGCCTGGCCGGCGTCTTGCGGCGTTCGACCGGATTTGACTTTTTCGGGCTTTGGGTGCTGGATTTGGGTTTGGCAATCGTCATGGACAATCTATAGCCAGCGGCAATGACAGAAAGCAACGCCGAGAGCGGGTTTGAACAACCGGTTTTTGCCGCCGAATTGACCCCCTACCGGTCGCTCGGCCGTACCGGCTTTTGTATCCTCGCCGTGGTGACGGGCGTGGCGCTATGCCTCAACGTCGTGTTCTTCATAGTGTCCGGTGCATGGCCGATCGCCATGTTCTTCGGCTTGGATTTCGCTCTGCTCTACGGCGCCTTTTGGCTGAACTACCGTTCCGCCCGTGCGCGCGAGATCGTAACCGTGTCGCGAAAGTTGCTGTCCATTCGCAAGTTCTCGCCGTCGGGCAGGGTGGTGGAGCACTGTTTCGATCCCTTCTGGGCGCGGTTCCGTGTCCGCCGCCATGAGGAAATCGGCATCACTGCAATGTACGTCACGGGCGAAGGCAGGCGCACCGACATCGGTTCCTTTCTCAATCCCGACGACCGCGAGAGTTTTGCCGCTGCTCTTACAGGCGCGTTGGCGACCGTAAAGCGCCGAATCTGAAAAACAGTGGCTCAAGCAAGAAACCGGTGGCAACCCGATATTGCCTATGCTGATCTGTCGGCAACAGGAGACGGATCATGAATGCCAATACCAGCCTTGCAGAAATCCAGGGTGCTTGCGACGCCACTCCAGACGGCACAGACTACGAGACGGTCCGGCAGGTAATCGAATTGATCACCGATAATTTCCGCGACCAGCCGTCGCTCGAGACAATTGCCGCAAGGCTCGGCCTTTCGCCCACCCAGTTGCAGAAGACGTTCACGCGCTGGGCCGGGTTGTCGCCCAAGGCGTTTTTGCAGGCGGTCACGCTGGACCATGCCAAGCGCCTGCTCGGGCATCACGACATGCCCCTGCTGGAAACGGCGATGGAGGTCGGCCTCTCCGGTCCGGGGCGCCTGCACGATCTCTTCGTGACCCATGAGGCGATGTCGCCCGGTGAATGGAAGGGGAGGGGAACAGGGCTGACGATACGCTACGGCTTCCATCCGTCACCCTTCGGCACGGCATTGGTGATGATCACCGAGCGCGGCCTCGCCGGCCTGGCTTTCAATGATGCCGGAGGCGACGCGGCATCCTTCGACGACATGGCCGGCCGCTGGCCGAACGCCGCGTATCTCGAGGATCGCGAAGCGACCGCATCCTATGCGGCGCGGATCTTCGATCCTCACCTCTGGTGCCAGGACCAGCCCTTGCGTGTGGTGCTGATCGGCACCGACTTTCAGGTGCGCGTCTGGGAAAGTTTGCTGAAGATCCCGCTCGGCAAGGCCGTTACCTATTCCCATATCGCCGGCGATATCGGACAGCCGACGGCTTCGCGCGCGGTCGGGGCCGCGGTCGGGGCGAACCCGATCTCCTTCGTCGTGCCCTGTCACAGGGCGCTCGGCAAGAGCGGGGCACTGACCGGTTACCACTGGGGACTGACGCGCAAGCGCGCCATGCTCGGCTGGGAGGCGGGGCAATCGCGAGGCTGACATGGCTGCATCGGGGACATTTGCCTGGAACGAACTGCTGACGAGCGATCCGCAAAGAGCGATGGAATTCTTCGCCCGAACGCTCGGATGGACCTTCTCGCGGTTCGATATCGGTGCGCCCTACTGGGTTATTCACGCCTGCGAAACGATGGTGGGTGGCCCTGGTGCAATAACGGCTGGCGATCTCGATACGGCGGACAGCTACTGGCTTGCTTTCATCGAGGTCGATGAGATTAATAGGCGGTACGCAAGGGCTATCAATCTCGGGGCGACCGAGATACGCGGTCCCCACGATGTTCCCGAAGTCGGCCGGGTGGCAGTGCTGAGGGATCCAACCGGTGGACTCATCGGCTGGATTCAGAGTGCCGTGTCGAATTGAGTGCAGCGTCGACGGGTGCGTCACCGGCGAGCTCCAGCAGCGCCTTTGCCGCATTCTCGTCGGTGATCAGCGTGTTGCAGCCGATGCGCTTGATCGTGGCGCGGATCGCCACGGCGCGGTGTGCGCCGCCGGATGAAAGCACGATGTGCCTGGCGTTCTTCAGCGTGTCGAGGTCAACCGACATGACACGACGGTTGATGGAATGGTCGACCGAGTTGCCGTCCCTGTCGAGGAAGTTGAACATGGTGTCGCAGACGCAGCCGGCGTCGATCAGTTCCCGCAGTTCCTTCTTCGAGATCCAGCCTTCCGACAGCGATGTCGAATGCGGTCCGATATCGCCGCAACTGACGATCGCGAGGTCAAGGTCTTCGGCAAGACGGTAGATCGTGTCCAGGCCGCATTTCTCGATCAGGTTGCGCTTGGTTTCGACGGAATCGACAAGCAGCGGTGCAAGGAACATGTAGCATTCGGCGCCGAGCTGGTTCGCCAGCCGCCAGGTGTAGTCGATCGGGTTGGTCTGGTGCACCGCAACGATGCCGCCAAGCAGGGAGACGACCTTGCAGTTATCCCGGCGCGGCGGACGGAAACTCGCGAGCGAGGCGGTCATGGTGCGTCCCCAGCCGACACCGATCGTATAGTCATCGGGGATCGCCTCGGAGAGAAACTGGCCGAGTGCCAGCCCGACGCTCTTCGCCACCGCGTCGACGGTCGGCTCAGCCGCTGCCGGAACGACGATCGCCTCGTCGAGACCATAGGCGCGCTCCAGCTTGATCGCCAGCTCGACGCAGTCGTCGATTGCTTCGTTGATCCAGATCTGCACCTCGCTGCGCTTCATCGCCTCATCGAGCAAACGGATGACGGTCGTGCGGCTGATGCCGAGCTGTTCGGCCACGTCTTTCTGGGTCAGTCCCTGGTTGTAATAGAGCCAGGCGGCCCGCAGTCGCAACGACGTCGTTTCCGAATAGGCGGTATGGGTGCCTCGTCTGAGCTTGGCCACGGTTCCTCCTGCAGTCGGCCAGCATTGGGATCGGCCTTTTTCGGGGTGCGGGCCGGCGGTCGGCCTTGTCAAGTCGATATTCTACACGATGGGACTTATGTCAATCATCGTGAACAAATGTCCTTGACTTCGATGGTTCCGGCAAGCGATATTCGCGCTCGAAAACGGAGGCGGGCCAGGGCCGCTCGTACCTGCAACGGTGCGTGAATGCCCATCCCGAGCCAAGTGACCGACGTCTGCGACCCAAGCAGCATTTGTCCTGTTTTGGCGGGGGTGGTAGGCTTGCCGCGAGACCAATCGCCATTCGGGCCGAGCGGGATCGGCTCCGGCTAAAATTCAGCGGTGCGCCGATACGGCCCCGGATTTGAGACCAGAAGGAAGACCCAGCATGACCTCCAAGCTTGACCAACTTCGCGCCATGACGACCGTGGTCGCCGATACCGGGGATATCGATGCAGTCCGCCGCCTGAAGCCGGTAGATTGCACGACCAACCCCTCCATCGTCCTGAAGGCGCTCGGCACGCCGATGTTCGCCGATACGGTCAAGGAGGCGATTGCCTGGGGTCGCAAGCAATCCGGCACGCCCGACGCGGTGGCGGCAGCCGTCGCGGACCGGCTGGCGATCTCGGTGGGCGCGGCGCTTGTCGAACTCGTTCCCGGTCGTGTCTCGACCGAAGTCGACGCCGACCTCTCCTTCGATACAAAGGCCTCGATCGACAAGGCGCACCAGATCATCGCTTCCTACAAGGAGCGCGGCATCGGCAAGGAGCGTATCCTCATCAAGCTCGCCTCGACCTGGGAAGGCATCCGGGCGGCCGAAGTGCTGCAGAAGGAAGGCATCGACTGCAACCTGACGCTACTCTTCAGCAAGGCACAGGCGATTGCCTGCGCGGAAGCCGGCGCCTTTCTAATCTCGCCCTTCGTCGGCCGCATCCTCGACTGGTACAAGAAGTCGACTGGCAAGGATTACACGGCCGAGGAGGATCCGGGCGTGCTGTCGGTGCGCGACATCTACAACTACTACAAGGCGAACGGCATCAAGACGATCGTCATGGGCGCTTCCTTCCGGAACACCGGCGAAATCGAAGCACTGGCCGGTTGCGATCGCCTGAC
This sequence comes from Ferirhizobium litorale, assembly GCA_030028905.1. GTDB lineage: Bacteria > Pseudomonadota > Alphaproteobacteria > Rhizobiales > Rhizobiaceae > Ferirhizobium > Ferirhizobium litorale. Next base: position 81,815 of record JALDYZ010000001.1, read on the forward strand.
GATCGCCCCGGCGCTGCTCGAGGAACTGGCAGCGGCCGAAGGAACGCTCGAGCGCAAGCTTTCGCCGGAGCGCGTTACCCCCGCAGCGGCCGTGTCGCTCGATGAGAAGACTTTCCGCTGGATGCTGAACGAGGACGCGATGGCAACCGAAAAGCTGTCGGAAGGCATTCGTCTCTTCGCCAAGGATCTTGTTGCCCTGCGCAACATGGTGTCCAAGGAACTGGCTGCTTGAGTTGGCCCTCAAACGAAAGGCCCGGTCGATGACGCCGGGCCTTTTGTCGTTCAGCGAGAGGGCGGCTGCAACCGCTTCAGCAAGTCAAAGCTGCCATAGTTGTCGGGCGTTGCGTTGAAAGAGGCTCTCGCGTTCGTCGGCGCTGCAGCCTGAAGTCAGCGCATGCGTCGCCGCAACCCACGTGGACAGACCGCCGCCAAGGGTGCACACCGGCCAGTCGCTGCCCCAGATCACTCGTTCCCAACCGAAACTGCCTATCACATGCTCGACATAGGGGCGCAGCGTCTCGACGCTCCAGCGGTCCGGGTTGGCATAGGCGACAATTCCGGAGATCTTGGCGGTAACGTTCGGCCGTTTGGCCAATTCGCCGATGCGCTCGCTCCAGGGACTCCACGCCTCGTCCTTGATGCCCGGCACGCCACAATGGTCGAGGATGAAGCGGACGTATGGGTTGAGGTCGATCAGCGAAATGGCACGGTCCAGTTGGCTCGGCAGCATGCAGAGGTCGAAGGTAAGCCGGGTACCGGCAAGCCGCGCAACGTTGCGACGGAAGAGATCGCCCTCGGATACGTCGTCGGGCACGACGTGCAGGACGCGCCGGAACCCCTTTACGAACGGGTCGGCCAAATTCCGCTCGAGATAGGCTTCGAAACCGGGTTCCTCCGGGCGGCAGGAGGCGATCGCGCCGCAGATCAGGCTTCCGGGTCGGACGGCTTGTCGCTTGACATACGCCGTTTCCGCCTCGATATCGGCGGGCGCGACGTCCACCTCCATATGGAGCGCACCAGTGATGCCGCAGCGGTGCGCCTCGCGGGCATAGTCGTCGTAGAGATTGTCGCGGTTGAGCGTTCCCGCTCCCTCGAGCCACGGGTAGTTCAGCGATTTCCGATCGACGATATGGAGATGCGTATCGAAAAGCATGATGTTCCTCCCTTCATGCCCTCTTGACCCGGGAACTGCTCAAACGGAAATCCCGCCTATCCCTCTTCAAGCTTTCCGGCGACGGTTTCGGATATCTGCCGGGCCGCTTCCCGCAACCGGGCGACGACCGTGTCGAACCCTGGCGCATTGGGGCTGATCGGGGCGATATACGGACACGTCAGCGCCGCCAGCGCATACCCGTCTAGCGAGATGACGGGGGCGGAAATGTTGCGCACGCCGGCGGTCTGGAAGCTGTCCATGATCTCAAAACCACGTCCGGCAATCGCGTCCAGCCGCGTGTTGAGATCGTCGGGCCGGCTCTGTTCGTCGTCCTGATGACGCTCTTGTTCGGATATCATCATCTCCCGCTGGTAGCTGTCGCGGAAGGCGAGCAGGACATGGCCGGATCCGGTGTTGAACAGACTGATCCGGGCCCCGACCCGGATCGAGATTCCCCAGTAGGTCGGCGAATCCTGCTGGGCGATGACGATGACCGAGCCGCGGTCGTAGACCGCGAGGTGGCAGGACTGTTCGGAAAGGCTCGAAAACTCGCGCATGACGGGTGTTGCGAACGAAACGAGCCGGCGCACGGGCGCATGGAAATGCGCCAGCCCGAAGAGCTTCAGGGTCAGCAGGAAGCGGTCGCCGTCCTGGCGCTGCACATAGCCGCGACGGACCAGCCTGTCGAGCATGCGGTAGAATTCGTTCGGGCTCTTTCCGAGCCCCTTGGCGATTTCCGCCTGTGTCAGGCCGCCATCGGTGCGTGCCAGCAGTTCCAGGATATCGAGGCCCTTGTCGAGTGCAGGAGCTCTATAACGATCGTTGTCGTCGTCGTTTGTCATGCATCCCCCGAGGCTTCCTGCATGTCCAGTGTATCCCAGCGCGTACGCACCGCCCTGCAGATTGCGGCACCTCGACTCTTGACGGTATATAAATGCAATGTTTACATATGAATTATCAATCCATATTTGCGTTACTAGGGGTATCGGGCACTATTATGCCTGAAGTAACGGGAGGAATAACACTCTGGACAATGCTGCTATCGCGCCCGCAGGCGTGCGCGACGCTTGTCGGCTGGAGACAGGTGCACACGGCACACGACGCCGCGGCCTGTGAGCAAGAGATTCGGTCGGCCAGCGTGGCCAAAGCTCCGATCGACGAATTTATGGGGGCCTATCGGGGCTTGCGGCTTGACGGAAGAAGGTAGTGAGGATGACTGAAGGGTTCGAAGGTAAAATCGTGGTAGTCACTGCCGCGGCGCAGGGGATCGGGCGGGCGAGTGCGGAACGATTTCTCGCGCTCGGCGCCCGCGTCATCGCTACCGACATCAACGAGGCAACGCTCGCGACCCTGACCGGTGTCCGGACCCATCTTCTCAACGTGCTCGACGGGGCGGCGGTCAAGGCTTTTGCCGACGACGTCGGACCGATCGATGTCCTCTTCAATTGCGCCGGTTTCGTCCACTCCGGCACGATCCTCGACTGCGATGAAAAGGACTGGGACTTTTCCTTCGACCTCAACGCCAAGGCCATGTACCGCACCTGCCGCGCCTTCCTGCCCGGCATGCTGGACCGCGGCAAGGGCTCTATCGTTAACATGTCGTCGGTCGCATCAAGTGTGAAGGGCGTGCCGAACCGCTTCGCCTATTGCGCATCCAAGGCCGCGGTTATCGGGCTGACAAAGTCGATTGCCGCCGATTTCGTCTCGCAGGGCATCCGCTGCAATGCCATTTGCCCAGGGACCGTCGACAGTCCTTCGCTGCACGAGCGCCTGCGCGCGACCGGAGACTACGAAAAGGCGTTGAAGGATTTCATCGCGCGCCAGCCGATGGGACGGATCGCGACATCCGAGGAGATTGCGGCACTCGTCACCTATCTTGCTTCGGACGATGCCGGGTTCACCACCGGCCAGATCCACGTGATCGACGGTGGCTGGACCGGCTGAGCCCCGAGCCAGCCGGAATATCCACTCGACAGTGCGGGGCGCGAGCCGCTTGCGGTGTGAATGGTATGCCTGATATCACAGCCGAGAGGCTGGATGGAGCAGTGTACCGGGCGATGAGCAGCAGTCGACGCAGGAACAAGTCCGTCCTTTCGTTTTTCGTCAAACACATCAACCTGGTCGCCGCGGTCGTGGTTGGGATACTGGTGCTTCCGCTGCAGATGCTCGGACCGCCGCTAAGCCATGATGCCCTTCTGGCGTGGATTTGCGGCGTTCTCGCCTACCTGGCCACCAGTTGGTACCGGATGCTGAACGCCGATGTCGATCAGATCCGCCAACGCGCCACCGAACTCGATTCTTCCGAAGTTGTCATATTCGGTCTTTCCGTCGGGGCCGCGCTCGCCAGCCTCGGCGGAATTGGCTTCGAACTGCATGGCATCGAGAGTGCGAGCGGGGGCGAAAAGTTGCTGCGCGCCAGCTTGGTCATGACAACAATCCTATTGTCATGGACCTTCCTTCATACCCTTTTCACGATCCACTATGCCCATCGCTACTACGGCGAACCGGAAGGGGGCTTGGGTTTCCCCGGCCATCCCCGCGATCCTATCTATTGGGATTTCCTCTATTTTTCCTTCACGATCGGCGTGGCGTCGCAAACCGCCGACATCGACCTCACCTCGATGCCGATGCGGCGACTCGTGCTGTTTCACTCGATATTGTCGTTCCTTTTCAACGCCACTATCCTTGCCCTCGCGATCAATGTTGGAGCGAGTATTCTCTAGGGTAGCTGAGTGCCAGCACAGCTACACCTATGTGTAGATGTGGCCCCCGGTCCGCAAACGTACACTGCTTCCAGCAAAGCGCATCCGGGTTTAGTGCCGGTACACTGAAGGATATCTCGATGAAGATGTGGCCATGAGGCGCGACACTTCACACGCCGCTGGAAGCGGTCCAATTCCCAGTTCCGTAGTGTCCATCTCCTTTGCCTTTCTCGCCACCATGCTGGCGGGCTTTCTCGACGCCGTCGGGTTCCAGCAGCTAAATCATCTCTACGTCTCGTTCATGAGTGGCAACAGCACCCACCTCGGCATGGCCTTGGCCGCTGGCGAGTGGGTGGCGGCGGGCCAAACGAGCATTGTCGTCGGCGCCTTCGTCGCAGGCGCTTTCGTAGGCACCCTGCTATCCGATCTTGCTGCGAAGCCGATCCCGCGGCTGCTTGTCGTCGAGGTGGTGTTTTGCGCAATTGCAGTAGCGTTGGCGGCAGGCGGACTTCCGTCACTGGCGCTGACCCTGATTGCCGTCACGATGGGCATGCAGAACGTCATGCACCGAAGCATCGCGGGTACGGACGCCGGCAAGAGCTTCGTGACCGGCGCGCTTTTCGGTCTCGGGCAGTCGCTTGCCCATGCAGTCACGCGGCGGGGAGGGTTGCCCCCCGCTTGCGTCAATGCCTTTTCCTGGATCTCTTTTGTCCTGGGGGTCAGTTGTGGCGCGCTGAGTTTCACCCATTGGGGTGTCGTCAGCTCGCTTGGCATTGCCTTGGCCGCTCTGATCTCGATGCTCGCCTTGGCCCTCAAGGCATCCGGCATGAGTGCCGCCGAACGCGCGTCAGGCCAAGAAGCCGATCCCCAGGGCCGCTAGCGGCCTGTTCGTCTCATTCTGCCTTCACCGGCGCGTTCATGGCCCACGAGATCCCGAACGGATCGCGAAGCTGGCCGTAGCGGTCGCCCCAGAACATGACCTGCAGCGGTGTGACGATTTCGCAACCGGCATCGACTGCCCGGTTCCACCAACTGTCGATATCGTCGACAACCAACTGTAGCGTGAAGGCTTTCGGTTCCTGGTGCGGATATCCGTGCTCGGGAAACGCATCGCTCATCATCAGCGACGTGCCGTTGATGTAGAGATGCACGTGCATGGTGCGTCCCTTTTCATCGGGCGGATAGGCGAATGCCTGTTCGGCTCCGAATGCCCTTTGATAGAATTCGGCGACCTTGAAGGCACCATCAACCTGGAGATACGCGATCAGCCCACCACGCACCTCGGCCTTGGTTGGCTGCTGGTCGGCAACTGCATTTTCCATGAAACCTCTCCTCTTTTTCGCGTGATTTCGCCCAAAGGACGAACCAAGCGCCCTTAATCCGACACTGGCCGGAAAAAGAAATCGAATTCCTGAAACACTCCCTTCCAGTACCTTCCCAGCAACGCGCCAAGCGCTCAATCATGCTCGATATTCGGCGCCGGATCGGACGGTATGCACGGCCGCCTCAACGTACCATCCACACGGGCGAAGGAACCAGATCGTGCAGGCAGCCGTTTAGGAGGCGTAGATTGAGGGACAAAGCTTGGAGATGAAACAATGCGAAAGATCGTTCTTGTAACCGGTGCAATGGCACTCATGTCCATCGCGGGCCATGCCACGGCCCAGGAAGGCACCGTCACCGGTGCAGCCGGCGGCGCTGTGACCGGCGCCATCGTCGGCGGACCTGTCGGCGCCGCTATCGGTGGTGTCGCCGGTGCTATCGCCGGAACTGCTATCGATCCGCCGCCACGGGAGGTGGTGACCTATGTCCAGCAACAGCCGCTGCCGCCGGCGCCGGTGGTGGTCGAGCAGCCGGTCGTGATCGGCAAGCCGATCCCGCAGGACGTCGTCCTGACAGCGGTTCCGGATAACAACCGCTACGCCTATGCGATCGTCAACAACCAGCGTGTGATCGTTGATCCGCAAACCTACACGGTCGTTCAGGTCGTCCCCTGACCCGCCGACCCTCAGCTCTCAAAATGGCCCGCCGACGCCGGCGGGCCTTCGCTTGTTCTCGTGCGAACCACTATCGCCCGTGCTCATCCATGGGCGATCATCACATGCCGAACGGCCGTATAATCCTCCAGTGCATAAACGGACATGTCCTTGCCGTATCCTGATTGCTTCACGCCGCCGTGGGGCATTTCGTTGCAGAGCATGAAGTGGGTGTTGATCCAGGTGCACCCATAGCGCAGCCGGCCCGCAGTCTTCATCGCCTTGGAGATGTCGCTCGTCCAGACCGAAGAAGCCAGACCGTAGTCGCTGTCGTTCGCCCAGGCGATTGCCTCATCGGTGTCGGTGAAGCGCGTGACCGAAACCACCGGTCCAAAAACCTCGCGGCGGACGATCTCGTCGTCCTGCGTGGCACCGGCGATGACTGTCGGTGCGAAGTAGAAGCCCTTTTCTCCTGCAATCTTGCCGCCGGTGGTGATTTCCATGTGCTTGTGCTCGGTGGCGCGCGTCACGAAGCTTTCCACGCGGTCGCGCTGGCGCTTGGAAATTAGCGGCCCGATCTCGTTCTCGGTGTCGTCTGCAAGATTGTATTTGATCGTGGACACGGCCGCCGAAAGCTCGCTGACGAGCTTTTCATAGATCTTCGGGCCGGCATAGATGCGGCAAGCGGCGGTGCAGTCCTGACCGGCATTGTAGTAACCGAAGGTCCGGATGCCGGCGACCACCGCCTCGAGGTCAGCATCGTCATAGACGATGACCGGAGCCTTGCCGCCGAGTTCCAGATGGGTGCGCTTGACGGTCTTGGCGGCCGCGGCCAGCACCTTCTTGCCGGTCGCCACATCGCCGGTGATCGAGACCATGTTGATCTTCGGATGGTTGATCAGCGCGTTGCCGACGGTCTCGCCGCGGCCGAGCACGACGTTGACGACGCCTGCCGGCAGGATGTCCGCCAGAAGCCTGGCGAACTTCAGGGCGGTCAGCGGCGTCTGCTCGGAGGGTTTGAAGACGACCGTATTGCCGCCGGCGATGGCCGGGGCAAGCTTCCACGCCATCATCATCAGCGGATAGTTCCATGGCGCGATCGAGCCGACGATGCCGACCGGATCGCGGCGGATCATCGAGGTATGGCCAGGCAGGTATTCCGCGGCGACCGGCGCATGCAGGTTGCGGATCGCGCCGGCGAAGAAGCGATAGCAATCGACGATCGCCGGGATTTCGTCGTTGAGGACGGCGTTGATCGGTTTGCCGCAGTTGAGCGATTCCAAAGCAGCGAAACCCTCGGCGTCCTTCTCGACCGCATCAGCGATCTGCAGCAGGTAGCCGGAGCGCTGCGCGGGCGTGGTCTGGGACCAGTTGTCGAATGCCTTTTCGGCGGCGTCCACGGCGGCATCGATCTGCGAAAGCGAGGCTTCGGGAAGGTCGAGCACCGCTTCGCCCGTCCGCGGGTTCAGGATATGCTCCTCGGTTTCCGTTCCCGCCTCGAAGCGCGAACCAATCAGCATCTGCGTGTCCATGATGTTCTCCCTCGTTAGTTTATTTGCCGCCGCCGGCGATCTGGTCGCCCTCGCGTGTGAGATAGAAGGCCGCCAGGATCGGCAGGAAGGTGACGAGCACCACCACCATGGCGACGACGTTCGTGACCGGACGCTGGCGGGGACGGATCAGTTCCTCAAGCATCCAGATGGGCAGAGTTTGCTGCTGGCCCCCGGTAAAGGTGGTGACGATCACCTCGTCGAAGGACAACGCGAAGGCCAGCATGCCGCCGGCAAGGAGCGCCGTGCCGATGTTGGGCAGGATGATGTGCCGAAACGTCTGGAAGCCGTCGGCCCCGAGATCCATCGAGGCTTCGATCAGCGATCCGGAGGTACGCCGGAAGCGTGCGACCGCATTGTTGTAGACGACCACCACACAGAAGGTGGCGTGGCCGAGCACGATGGTCCAGACCGAGAAGGGAATGTCCACCAGGCTGAAGGCCGAGCGCAGCGCGATACCGGTGATGATGCCGGGCAGCGCGATCGGCAGGATGACGAGCAGCGAGATCGCTTCCCGCCCGAAGAATTTCGTCTGGGAGACCGCGGCGGCGCACAGGGTGCCGAGTACGAGCGCGATTGCCGTGGCGATGGCCGCAACCTGCACGGAAAGCGACAGCGCCTGCCAGATATCCGGGCGGTTCCATGCGATGGCGAACCACTGGGTGGTGAAGCCCGGCGGCGGCCACTGGAAGCTCTTCTCCTCGGTGGTAAAGGCATAGACGAAGATCAACAGGATCGGCAGGTGCAGGAACAGCAGTCCGGCAGCGGCGGCGACCTTCAGGGACCACGAGGCTTCGGTTCCGCGATCAGAGCGCATCGAAGGCCCCCTTCTTCTTGGCGATCCAGAGATAGATCGCCATGATGACGATCGGCACCACCGAGAAGGCGGCGGCGAGTGGCACGTTGCCGGCAGTGCCCTGCTGGGCATAGACCGCCTGGCCGATGAAGAGGCGCGACGAGCCGACGATCTGCGGGATGATGTAGTCGCCGAGCGTCAGCGAGAAGGTGAAGATCGACCCGGCGATGATGCCAGGCAGCGCCAGCGGCAGGAGCACATGTCGGAAGGTCTGGTTTGGGGTGGCGCCGAGATCCGACGAGGCTTCGATCAGGTTGCCAGGCACGCGCTCGAGCGCCGCCTGGGTCGGCAGGATCATGTAGGGTAGCCAGACATAGACGAAGACGAGGTAGGTGCCGATGTAGCTGATCGACAGCGAGTTGCCGCCGACGACCGGCAGCGCGAGGATCCCATCGAGCAGCCATGTCAGGTGCAGCTTGGCGAAGGCCCAGGTAAGGATGCCTTCCTTGGCAAGGATCAGCTTCCAGGCATAGACCTTGACGAGGTAGCTGGACCATAGCGGCAGCATGATGCCGAGGTAGAAGAAGGCCTTCCATTTGCCGCGGGCGTAACGGGCAGCGTAGTAAGCGATCGGAAAGGCGACGACGGCGGACGTGATCGTGACCAGCGCGGCCATAATTACCGTGCGCAGGATGATGTCGAAGTTCGACGGTCGCAGGAGTTCGGCATAGGTCGACAGCGTGAATTCCCTGACGATCAGGCCGGAGAACTCGTCGATCGAGAAGAAGCTCTGCAGCAGCAGCGCAAACAGCGATCCGATATAGATGACGCCGAGCCACAGCAGCGGCGGCGCCAGCATCAGGAAAAGAAACAGCTTTGGGCGGCGCCAGAAAGTGTCGGAGAGCCCACCGAAGAAACCGCCCCGGCCCGGCAGAATGGCCGGATTGGCGGGAGGTGTCGTCGGCATGGTCATTGCGGTCATCGTCATGCAGCACCGTCCATGTAGTGCACTTCGCTTGCCGACCAGTCGAGCCGGACAGGCGTGCCGACTGCAAGATTTGCCTCACCGGCCGGAACCATGACATGAAGCCGGGTTCCGTTGACCTCGGCGGTGATGCGGGTTCCGGCGCCGAGGAAGCTGGTCGCGGCCACCGTTGCCGACACGCCGCCTTCGGTAGCAAGGCGGATCGCCTCGGGACGCAGGCTCGCCCAGCGGTGTTCTCCGCCGAGAGATTTCATCACTTCCGGGGCGATCACATTCGAGGAACCGACGAAGTCGGCGACGAAGCGCGTGCGCGGCCTGTTGTATATGTCCTGCGGCGTGCCCTCCTGGACAATGCCGCCGTTGTTGAATACGGCGACGCGGTCGGCCATCGAAAGCGCTTCGCTTTGGTCGTGGGTGACGAAGATGAAAGTGATGCCGAGCGCGCGCTGCAGGCTCTTCAGTTCCTCCTGCATCTGCTCGCGCAGCTTGAGGTCAAGCGCGCCGAGCGGCTCGTCGAGCAGCAGGACTTTTGGCTTGTTAACAAGGGCGCGGGCCAACGCCACGCGCTGGCGCTGTCCGCCGGAGAGCTGGCCGGGTTTGCGGGCGCCGTAGCCGGGAAGCTTCACGAGTTCCAGCGCTTCGTCCGCCGCCCTGTGGCGCTCGGCCTTGCCGATACCCCTCACCATCATGCCGTAGGCGACATTGTCGAGGATGTTGAGGTGCGGAAACAGGGCGTAGTCCTGGAACACCGTATTGACGTTGCGCCGGTAGGGAGGAACGCCTTCAGCGGTTTCCCCGAAAATCTCTATGTGCCCGCCGCTCGGTTGTTCAAAGCCGGCAATCAGGCGCAGGCATGTGGTCTTGCCGGAACCGGAAGGGCCGAGCATGGCGTAGAATTCGCCCGGCTCGATCTTCAGGTCTACGGCATCGACGGCTCGCACGACACCGAAATGGCGGGACACGTTTTCGAACTGGACGGCGGGCTTCATGGATACTCCGATAAATGCAGGCCCCCGATCTCCCCTTGAGGGGGAGATGTGCCGATGGGACGGAGGAGGCTTTTTGCGGTTTCGCGTGGTCATCCTATTGCCGGTCTGGCCGGCATCTCCCCGCTTCCGGGGAGATGAGGTCCACGTCTGTCTGGCCTTAACGGCCGCCGATCACGCCGATGTAGTCCGATACCCAGCGGTGGTAGGGAACGCACTCGCCCTGGCTGTCGCACTTGGACTTCGGCGTCTTCCAGAACTTGATCTTCTCGAAGTTTTCGAAGCCGTTGGTGGCGCAGCCGGCGTCTGTCAGCAATTCATTGCCTTTGCACGCGGCCGGCACGGACGGAACGGTTCCGAACCAGGCCGATACGTCCCCTTGGACCTTGGGCGAGAGCGAATGCTCCATCCACATATAGGCGCAGTTCGGATGTTCGCTGTCGACATGCAGCATGGTCGTGTCGGCCCAGCCGGTGACGCCTTCCTCCGGGAAGGTCGAGGCAATCTTCTGCTTTTCGGCCTGCAGCAGGTTGACCTGGAACGGCCAGGAACCGGAGGCGACCACGCCTTCGTTCTTGAAGTCGTCGATCTGGATCATCGCATCGTGCCAGTAGCGGCCGACAAGTTGGCGCTGACCGCGGAGCAGATCGATGGCGGCCTTGTACTGGTCCTCGTTCAACTCGTAGGGATCCTTGATGCCCAGTTCCGGCTTGTGCGCCATCAGGTAGAGCGCGGCGTCGGCAACGTAGATCGGGCCGTCATAGGCCTGGACGCGACCCTTGTTGGACTTGCCGTCGGGAAGCGTCTGTTCCTCGAAGACGACGTTCCAGCTGGTCGGTGCCTGGTCCTTGAAGGCGTCGGTGTTGTACATCAGCACGTTCGGGCCCCAGACATAGGGGGTGCCGTAGTGGACGCCGTCAACCGTGTGCCAGGGGGCGTTCTGTAGCCGCTCGTCGATCGTCTTCCAGCTCGGGATCAGATCGGCATTGATCGGCTGCACGCGCTTGCCGGCGATAAGGCGCAGCGATGCATCGCCGGAGGCCGTGACGAGGTCGAAACCGCCCTCGTTCATCAGCGCGACCATTTCATCCGAAGTCGCAGCGGTCTTGACGCTGACCTTGCAGCCGGTCTCCTTCTCGAACTTGGTGACCCAGTCGAAATTCTTGTCGGTATCGCCGCGTTCGATATAACCGGCCCAGGCAACGATGCTGAGCTCGCCTTCACCCTTGCCAAGTTCTTTCAGCGGTTGCTGGGCTACTGCGGCGGCCGTGAAGCTGAAAATGGCGGCAATGGCTGTACAGGATTTCAGAAAATTCTTCATCGCAATGTCTCCCGGTTCGGCCGCTTCGGCGGCACTTTGTTCCCAGGACGAAGAGTGAACCGAATCACGAGGTTTCGCAAATTCATTTGCAAGAACGTCGCTATCGGAAAAACCGATACCGACTGCAATCAGCGCATTCGACCCGATCGGAGGGCCTCGGCGATGCCGACGAAGTCGCGCGCCGACTGGGGAAGGCTGGAGCCCTTGCGCCAGACCATGCCCACCTGGACGACCGGCAGGGATCCGGAGACGTCGCGGCTTTCGATCCGGTCGCCTTCCAGCGACCACGGGCGGTAGACGAGATCGGGGAGCAGCGCGATGCCGGCACCGGTGGCAACCAGGCTGCGTACCGCTTCGACCGACCGGGTCCGGAAGGCCACATGCGGACGCGCGCCGAGCGCCGAAAGGAGCTTGCCGGTGTTTTCCTCGATTTCGTCGACCGTCAGCATGATCAGCGGCTCGCGGGCGATGTCGGCGACCGAGATGATGTCGGCGGACACCAGCGGATGGCCGAGCGGCAGCCACAGACGATAGGGGGAGGTCTCGATGATCTCCGCCTGCAGAGCCATGCGGTCGCGCAGGTTGGAGATGACCATGACGGCGACATCCAGTTCGCCACCGATCAGCAGGTGTTCCAGATAGCCGCCATTGTCTTCGATGGCGCTGACCTCCACTCCCGGGCAGGCGCGGCGGTAGCGGGCCAGCAGATCGGAAAGCACGTAGCCTGCGACAAGCGAAGTGACGCCGATATTGAGCTTGCCGCCGGGTTGCTGGCGGGTTTCCGAAAAACTGTTGCGCGCATCGGAGACGGTTGCCAGTATCTTTGTGGCATGGCGCATGAACTGGTGGCCGTTATGGGTGATCGACAGGCCGCGAGGATGCCGCTCGAAGAGTTCGACGCCGAGGTCGCCCTCGAGTTCCCTGATCGCCTCGGTGATCGAGGACTGCGAGATCGACAGGTTCTGGGCGGCGCGGGTGATCGAGCCCTGCTCGGCCACGGCGACGAAATACTGAAGCTGTCTCAGGGTGAAAGCCATGGCCGTTTAGAGCATGGGGCAGGGACGAGGGCAAGCTGCGGCGCCGCCGGCATGGCTGGCTCGAACAGGCTATTGCCAAGCGCGTCCATCAAGCTATGGTCTTGCGGACTAAGTAGAAATTTGGTGGCGGTCCGCCGGCAATCCTGGTCGGGGAAAGGCCGACGGCAGTGGCAGGAACGAGCATGCGCAGGCAGAAGAGGTAGTTCGAAGCAAACGAGGGGGCATTCCTTGGTGCGAAATGAAGATGCTGAATTGTCGCATGCAAATCGGTCGATCAGCACGGGACTGTGGGGCTATGCCGCCCGACTTCGCCGCTCGTTCTCCACCACGGGCTTGTTGTTCGCGACGCTGTTCTTCGCCGCTTCCCTGACCCCCAGCCTGATGCCGCGAACGGTCCTGACCCAGGGCGCCCTTTCGGGGTTTTCCGCGGCCGCGGGCTATGCTTTTGGCACCTTCCTGCGCTGGCTGTGGACCTACCTGGAGCTGCGCGAGCCGTCGGCGCGCACTTCGAGAACGATCAAGCTCATTGCCGCCGTCGTCTGCCTTGCCGTCGCTGTCGCCTTCCTATGGAAAGCGTCCGAGTGGCAGAATTCGGTGCGCGAACTGATGGGGATGGAACGGGTCGAAACGGCCGACCCGCTGATGCTTGGCCTGGTTGCCGCTGCGATCTTTGCTGCGCTCGTCGTGCTTGCACGGTTGTTCAATATCGTGTTCGGAGTGCTGTCGCGGTGGCTGCAGCGCTATGTGCCGCGGCGGGTCTCGAACGTCATCGGCGGCTTGATCGCGGTGGCCCTGTTCTGGTCGGTTGCCGAAGGGGTGTTCTTCAGAATGGCACTGCGGACGATCGACAATTCGCTGCGCCAGCTGGATGCGCTGATCGACGACGATATCGCAGGGCCGGCCGGGCCGATGAAAACGGGCAGTAGTGCGTCCCTCGTCGATTGGCACGATCTCGGCCGGCAGGGCCGGCGCTATGTCGTCACAGGACCAACGGCCGCCGACATCGGCAATTTCTTCCAGGGCGAGGCTCTCGAGCCGATCCGTGTCTATGTCGGGTTGAACTCGGCCGAAACCGCCGAGGAACGCGCCAAGCTGGCGCTCGAGGAGATGAAGCGTGTCGGTGCTTTCGACCGTTCGATCCTCGTTGTCGTGGTGCCGACCGGGACCGGCTGGGTCGATCCGGCGGCCATGGATCCGCTGGAATATCTGCACAAGGGCGACGTGGCGAGCGTTGCCATGCAGTATTCCTACCTGTTGAGCTGGCTGTCGCTGCTCTTCGAGCCCGGCTATGGCGCCGAGGCAGGAAACGCCCTCTTCAAGGAGGTCTATGGCTACTGGACGACGCTGCCGCGGGATGATCGTCCGAAGCTCTATCTGCACGGCCTCAGCCTTGGCTCGATGAATTCGGAAATCTCGGCCGATCTATTCAACGTCATCGGCGATCCCTTCCAGGGCGCGCTGTGGAGCGGGCCACCCTTCCCGAGCCGGACCTGGAACATGGTGACGGCAAATCGCAATCCCGGCTCGCCAGAATGGCTGCCTCGTTTCCGTGACGGCTCGATCATCCGTTTTACCAACCAGAGCAATGCGCTCGACATTCCGGGCGCCCAGTGGGGACCGATCCGCATCGTCTACCTGCAGTATGCCAGCGATCCGGTGACCTTTTTCAATCCCAAGGCGTTCTATCGCGAACCCGACTGGATGAAGGCGCCGCGCGGGCCGGACGTCTCGCCGGCGCTTCGCTGGTATCCGGGAATCACCATGCTGCAATTGGCGTTCGACATGGCGGTCGGCACGACGTCGCCCATCGGGTACGGGCATGTCTATGCGCCGCAGCACTATATCGACGGCTGGATGGCGGTCACCGATCCGGCGGGCGTGACGACGGATGACGTTGGCCGGCTCAAGGAACTGTTCAAGGACCGCTACTGAGCCATCGTCGTTGCCGCTTCCTCCAACAGCCAGCGGCGAAAGAGCTGTGTTTCGGGCGAAGCGCGCCTGCGCTCGTCGGCAGTCAGGATGTAATGACCCTGGTCGGCTGGCACGAATCCGTCAAAGCAGCGCACCAGTCTTCCACTTGCGAGGCTCTGCTCGGCGAGGTGCTGGGGGGCGATGACGGGGCCGATGCCGGCGGCCGCCATTTCGACCGCGCCCATGTTGGTATCGACACTGATGCCGCCTTTCTGCGGCAGGTCGATGCCGAGCGGTACAAGCAGCATCTGCCAGAGGTCTTCGTAGTCGGAGACGTGGATCAAGGGTGCCCGGCGCACCAGTTCGGCAAGGCCGTCGCGGCCGGGATCGGCGGGCTTGAGGTCCGGATGACAGAGCACGACCGACGGGGTCTTGATCAGGAGTTCCGAGCTATGTCCCGGCCAGATTCCGTCACCGAAGCGGATGTCGATATCGGCCACTTCATCGCTTTGCGACCGTGTCCATACGGAGGAGGCGAAACGCAGTGCGATGTCGGGATGCCTGTTCTGGAAGTTCGTAAGCCGCTGGGCAAGCCACAGGCCGACGAAGGAAACGGGTGCCCGGATGGTGAGCGAGCGTCTCCCCGTGGAACCGAACAGGCCCGTGGTCGCGGCGGCGAGTTCGCTGAACGAACGCCTGAGCGGCGGCAGGTAGGCCGAGCCGATTTCGGTGAGCCGCAGGCTGCGCGGCAGGCGCTCGAAAAGCACGACCCCAAGGTGCTTTTCCAGCGATCGCACCTGATGGCTGACGGCGGCCTGCGTCAGGTTCAGCTCCTCGGCAGCGGCCGTGAAGCTCGAATGACGGGCGGCCGCCTCGAAGGCGCGCAGCCAGGCGAGCGGCGGCAGCTTGTAGCCGGTGATGGGTGGGGGAGTGTCAGCCATGACATGTCTGGAAAAGGAGGAAAATTCGCGCGAGCTTATCGGCAAGCGAATGTCTTTGGAAGGGCCATTTTACCAGCCTGAGGGATCGCTGAATTTGTGCTGATGACACCTATTTCTTGCAAGAGATCGCTTGTCATGGACCGGGCACAAAAAAAACGATGCCACAGGTGCAATTTCCTTTGTTTGCGGAAGGCCTGGCCACCGGACCAGATTGCTGCATGTACATGGAGGAAAACCGACCCGGCACGGCGATTGCGCCGAGCGAGGGGCGGCAATGAAGCAAGGGGAATGAAATGTCTGAACTGCCGTCAACGGCACGGGTCGTGATCATCGGCGGCGGTGCCATCGGAGCGTCGTCACTGTACCATCTGGCGAAAGCCGGCTGGACCGATTGCGTGCTCCTCGAAAAGAACGAACTGACGGCCGGCTCCACGTGGCACGCCGCCGGCAACGTGCCGACCTTTTCCTCCTCCTGGTCGATCATGAACATGCAGCGCTATTCCGCATCGCTCTACCGCGATCTCGGCGCGCTGGTCGATTATCCCATGAACTACCATGTTACCGGCTCTGTCCGTCTTGGACACTCCAAGCAGCGCCTTCAGGAGTTCAAGCGCGTCGTCGGCATGGGCCGCTACCAGGGCATGGATCTCGATATCCTCACCCCCGACGAAATCCGCGGCCGCTATCCCTTCCTCGAGACCCACGACCTGACCGGCGCGCTCTACGATCCCTATGACGGCGACATCGACCCAGCGCAGCTGACCCAGGCCCTGGCGAAAGGCGCACGCGACATGGGCGCCAAGGTCATCCGCTTCTGTCCCGTGACGGGCGTTCGCCGCGAAAACGAGGAATGGGTGATAACGACCCCGAAGGGCGAGATCCGTTGCGAATACGTCGTCAACGCTGCCGGATACTATGCGCGCGAAGTCGGCAAGATGTTCGGCCGCGACGTGCCGATGATGGTGATGAGCCATCAGTACATCCTGTTCGAGGAGATCCCCGAGCTAGCCGCTTGGTCGAAGGAAGTCGGCCACAAACTGCCGCTGCTGCGCGATGTCGACAGTTCCTACTATCTGCGCCAGGAAAAGAACGGCATGAATCTCGGCCCCTACGAGAAGAACTGCAAGGCGCACTGGGTCACGCCTGACGATCCGATGCCGGAGGACTTTTCCTTCCAGCTCTTCCCCGACGATCTGGAACGGCTGGAGTGGTACCTGAACGACGCGGTCGAGCGCGTTCCGATCCTCGGCACCGCGGGCCTTTCGCGGATGATCAACGGGCCGATCCCCTATGCGCCGGACGGCAATCCGTTGATCGGGCCGATGCCGGGCGTACCGAACGCCTTCGAGGCCTGCGTCTTCACCTTCGGCATCTGCCAGGCGGGCGGCGCCGGCAAGGTGCTGGCCGAGTGGATCACCGAAGGCCAGACCGAGTGGGACATGTGGTCCTGCGATCCCCGCCGCTACACCGACTACACCGACCAGGACTACTGCATCGCCAAGGGCAAGGAGATCTATGGCCACGAGTACGCGATGCATTTCCCCAAGCATTACTGGCCGGCCGGGCGCGACAGGAAGCTCTCGCCGATCCATGACCGGATCGCCGCGCTCGGTGCCCAGTTCAAGCCCTACAACGGCTGGGAGCGCGCCATGTGGTACGCCAGGCCCGGCGACGACACGTCCGAGGAGGCGACACAGACCTGGGACCGCGAGGGACCGTGGGCCAGGCGCATCGAGGAAGAATGCCTTGCGGTGCGCGATGCGGCCGCCATTCTCGACCTGCCGGGCTTCTCGCGCTATCGCCTGAAGGGAGAAGGTGCGCGCGAGTGGCTGCTGGGTCTCATCACCGGCAAGGTGCCGAAGCCGGGCCGCATCGGTCTTGCATATTTCTCCGACGACAAGGGCCGTATCGTTACCGAGATGTCGGTGATGGCGCTGGAAGAGGATTTCTTCTTCCTGATCACGGCGGCAACGGCGCAATGGCACGATTTCGAGTGGCTGCAGACGCACATGCCGAAAGATGCGGCCTTCACGCTTGAGGACGTCACGACGAACTTTTCCTGCCAGATCCTTTCCGGTCCGAAGTCGCGCGACATCCTTGCCGAAGTCTCCGATGCCGATCTTGCCAAGGGCTGGCTGACGCACCAGTCGGCTCAGATTGCCGACCGCTGGTGCCAGCTCGTGCGGGTCTCCTTCGCCGGTGAACTCGGCTGGGAAATCCACACCAAGGTGGACGACACCGCCGCCATCTTCGATGCGGTCTGGGCGGCCGGCCAGAAGCACGGGCTGAAACCGTTCGGCATGGAGGCACTCGACAGCCTGCGCATCGAAAAGGGTTATCGCGCCTGGAAAGGCGATCTTTCGACCGACTACTCCATCCTGCAGGGCGGGCTGGAGCGTTTCGTCGACTGGTCGAAGCCCGCCTTCAAGGGCAAGGCGGCACTGGAGAAGGAAAAGCAGGTCGGCGTTTCCAAACGGTTCGTGACATTGACCGTCGAGGCGGGCGACTGCGACGCCCCCTACATGTCGACGCTCTGGCACGACGGCGCTGTTGTCGGAGAGACCACCTCCGGCAACTGGGGCCATCGTGTCGGCAAGTCGATTGCGCTCGGCATGCTGCGATCGGATCTTGCTGTTCCGGGCACCGAAATCGAAGTCGAGATCTATGGCGACCGGTTCAAGGCGGTGGTCCAGCCCGACCAACCGCTCTGGGATCCCTCGAATGAAAGACTGAAAGCATGAGCAAGGCCATTCCCTCGAAGGCGCGCGTGGTCATCGTCGGTGGTGGCGTGTCCGGCTGCTCGGTCGCCTACCACCTGACAAAACTCGGCTGGACGGATGTCGTTCTTCTGGAACGCAAGCAGTTGACCAGCGGCACCACCTGGCATGCGGCCGGTCTCATCGGGCAATTGCGCGCCTCGCAGAACATGACCCGGCTGGCGAAATACTCGGCCGACCTCTACGTGAAGCTCGAGGCCGAAACCGGCATTGCCACCGGCATGCGCCAGAACGGCTCGATCACAGTGGCGCTGACCGACGAGCGCAAGGAAGAAATATACCGGCAGGCCTCGCTTGCCCGCGCCTTCAACGTCGACGTGCGCGAAATCACGCCCGTCGAAGTGAAGGAAATGTATCCGCATCTCAACGTCTCGGACGTCAAGGCCGCCGTCCACCTGCCGCTCGACGGCCAATGCGACCCGGCCAACATCGCCATGGCGCTCGCCAAGGGGGCGCGCCAGAACGGCGCGACGATCATCGAAGGCGTCAAGGTGACCGCCGTACACAAGAAGGACGGGCGGGTTACCGGCGTCACCTGCGAGCAGAACGGCGAGACCTATACGATCGAGACCGACAACATCGTCAACGCCGCCGGCATGTGGGGGCGCGAGCTTGGCCGCATGTCGGGGGTCACCGTGCCGCTGCATGCCTGCGAGCACTTCTACATTGTCACCGAAGCCGTGCCCGGCCTGAAGCAGCTCCCGGTCCTGCGGGTGCCGGACGAGTGTGCCTACTACAAGGAGGATGCCGGCAAGATGCTGCTCGGCGCCTTCGAACCGGTCGCCAAGCCCTGGGGAATGGAGGGCATCCGCGAGGATTTCTGCTTCGACCAGTTGCCCGAGGATTTCGATCACTTCGCGCCGATCCTCGAAAAGGCGGTCAACCGGATGCCGATGCTGGAGACGGCGGGGATCCACACATTCTTCAACGGCCCGGAGAGCTTTACCCCGGATGACCGCTACTATCTCGGCGAGGCGCCGGAGGTGAAGGGCTACTGGGTCGCCGCCGGCTACAATTCCATCGGCATCGTCTCGTCCGGCGGAGCGGGCATGGCGCTGGCGCAGTGGATGAACGACGGCGAGCCGCCCTTCGATCTATGGGAGGTCGATATCCGCCGCGCCCAGCCGTTCCAGAAGAACCGCACCTACCTCAAGGAACGCGTGTCGGAAACGCTTGGGCTTCTCTACGCCGACCACTTCCCCTACCGGCAGATGGCTACCTCACGCGGCGTTCGCCGCACGCCGCTGCACGAACATCTCAAGGCGCGCGGCGCGGTGTTCGGCGAGGTTGCCGGCTGGGAGCGCGCCAACTGGTTCGCCAGGGAGGGCCAGGAGCCCGAATACAGGTACAGCTGGAAGCGCCAGAACTGGTTCGAAAACCAATGCGAGGAGCATCTGGCGGTCCGCAATGGCGTCGGCTTCTTCGACATGACATCCTTCGGCAAGATCCGGGTGGAAGGCCGTGATGTGCTGCCCTTCCTGCAGCGGCTTTGCGCCAACCAGATAGACGTCGAACCGGGCAGGATCGTCTATACCCAGATGCTGAACGCACGTGGCGGGATAGAGAGCGACCTGACCGCGACGCGGCTTTCCGAAACAGCCTTCCTGTTGATCGTGCCCGGTGCGACCCTCCAGCGTGACCTTGCCTGGCTCAGAAAGCACCTCCAGGACGAATTCGTCGTCATCACCGATGTGACCGCCGCCGAAAGCGTGCTCTGCATCATGGGGCCGAAGGCGCGCGACCTGCTGCAGAAAGTCAGCCCGAACGATTTTTCCAACGCGGCGCATCCCTTCGGCACGGCGCGCGAGATCGAGATCGGTATGGGTCTCGCCCGCGCCCACCGCGTCACCTATGTCGGCGAGCTCGGCTGGGAACTCTATGTCTCGAGCGACCAGGCGGCGCACGTTTTCGAAACGGTTGAATCCGCCGGGGCAGATGTGGGCCTGAAGCTTTGCGGCATCCATACGCTCGACAGCTGCCGCATCGAAAAGGCATACCGCCATTTCGGCCACGACATCACCGACGAGGATCACGTCCTTGAAGCCGGGCTCGGCTTCGCTGTGAAGACGGGCAAAGGCGAGTTCATCGGCCGCGAGGCGGTGCTTCGGAAGCAGGAGAAAGGCCTGAAGCGCCGGCTGGTGCAGTTCTGGCTCACGGACCCCGAGCCGCTGCTCTTCCACAACGAGGCGATCGTTCGGGACGGCAAGATCGTCGGGACGATCACCTCCGGCAACTACGGTCACTATCTCGGCGGCGCGATCGGCCTCGGTTACGTGCCATGCGAGGGCGAAAACGAGGCGAGCATGCTTGCCTCGAAATACGAAATCGAGATCGCCGGCGTCCGGGTGCGGGCGGAAGCTTCGCTGAGGCCGATGCACGATCCGAAGGCGGAGCGCGTCAGGTTCTAGTCCTTGCGCATAGGAGGGTGCCATGATTGAAGAAATTGAATCAGCCGAGGCGTCAGCCGGCACCGGACCCAACGTTGCTGGAGAATGCGCGGTCGCACCGCAGCGTCGGTCAGGCGGCCGGGCGGCCCGCGTCGCCATGCGGGCGGCACCGCTTGCGGAAGACAAGCGGCCAATTCGCCCGGGCCTGCCCGGCGGGCAATACAAACCGCTCACGGACGCAGGCGTCAAGCGCATCCATCAGGCCGCGCTCGATGCCTTGGAAGTGATCGGCCTCAGCCAGGCACCGCAGTCGGGCGTCGAGATCATGACGAATGCCGGTGCCATACTGGGCGACGACGGGCGGCTGCGTTTTCCCCGGGCGCTCGTCGAGGACATGCTGACCAAGGCCGGGCGGGACATCACGCTGTACGGTCGCGAACCGAAATTCGACATGCACCTATCGGGCACCAATACCTATTTCGGCACGGCCGGCGCCGCGGTCCACGTCGTCGACGTGGAAAAGCGGGAATATCGGGAATCGACGTCGAAGGACCTCCTCGATGCGGCGCGACTGGTGCAGCACCTCGACAACATCCACTTCTTCCAGCGCGCCATGGTCTGCCGGGACGTGCCCGACAACTTCGACATGGACATGAACACGATTTATGCCTGCTGTGCGGGAACATCGAAGCATGTCGGCACCAGCTTTTCCGATCCGGCGCATGTCGCAGGCGGTTTCGAGATGTTGCACATGATCGCCGGCGGCGAGGATCAGTGGCGGGCACGGCCCTTCGTTTCGAACTCGAACTGCTTCGTCGTGCCGCCGATGAAGTTCGCGACCGAGAGTTGCATTACGATGGAAGCCTGCATCCGGGCAGGCATGCCGATCCTGCTTCTTTCGGCCGGCCAGGCCGGCGCAACCGCACCGACTCCGCTTGCAGCCGCGATCGTGCAGGCGGTGGCCGAATGCCTCGCAGGTGTCGTCTATGTCAATGCCATGTCGCCCGGCTTTCCGGCAATCTTCGGCACATGGCCTTTCGTGTCGGACTTGCGCACGGGCGCCATGTCGGGCGGATCGGGTGAGCAAGGCCTGCTGACGGCCGGTTGCTCGCAGATGCACAAGTTCTATGGTCTTCCGGGCGGTGCGGCCGGCGGCATGTCGGATTCCAAGCTGCCCGACATGCAGGCGGGTTGGGAACAAGGCATCCTCAATGTCATGGCCGGGCTGTCCGGCCTCAACATGATCTACGAAGCCGTCGGCATGCATGCCTCGCTCCTCGGTTTCTGCCTGGAATCGCTGGTTCTGGGCGATGACATGCTGGGCCAGGTACAGCGTTGCGTGCGCGGCATAGACGTCACCGAGGACAGCGTTTCGATCGAGACGATGAAATCGGTCTGCCTGGGTGGGCCCGGTCACTACCTGGGAGATCCGCAGACGCTCAGCCTGATGCAGACGGAATACATCTACCCCGCTGTTGCCGACCGCTCTAGCCCGAAGGAATGGGCGGAGAATGGCCGGCCTGACCTCATCCAGAGGGCAATTGCCCGCAAAAACCATATTCTCGAAATGGCGCCACGCTCGACCATCGCGGCCGACAGCGACAGGGCCATCCGCGAAAAATACAAGATCTACTGCTAACCTCCCTCTCAAGGTGAACCATGCTCACAGACAATGTTGTCGTCGCCGAGTTTCCGGCGGCCGATCCGATCGATCGGCTTGTCGTTGCCCATCAGCCGGGTTACGGATTGGCCCGTGCCTTCTATCATGACCGGGAGATCTACGAGCGCGATCTCGAGCGCGTCTTCCGCCGCCACTGGCATTGCATCGCCCATGAGAGCGCGATCCCGAACGTCAACGACTTCGAGGTCTTTCGCATGGCGGCTGAACAGGTGATCCTGACCCGTTCGGCGGATGGGTCGATCCATGCGATGCTCAACGTGTGCAGGCATCGCGGCGCGGAAGTCTGCGCCAAGGAGAAGGGCAATGCCCGCGCCTTCGTCTGCCCCTACCACGCTTGGACCTACTCCAACGACGGCACGCTCAAGGCGGCCCGGCTCATGCCAAAGGAGTTCAAGCGGGAGGACCACGGCCTGAAGAAGCTGCATGTTCGCGTCGCGGAAGGACTGGTCTTTATTTCCTTTGCCGAGCAACCTCTCGATTTCTCCGAGGTCGAGAACCTGCTTCACGCGACTTGCGGCCAGTATGGCTGGGGAAGCGCCAGGATCGCCCATCGCCAGAGCTATCCGGTCGATGCCAACTGGAAGCTTGCGGTCGAGAATTATGTCGAGTGCTACCACTGCGGTCCGGCCCATCCCGAATATTCGGAGACCCATGCGCTGGAGCAGCCGCTCCACCTGATCGAGGAACTCAACGCCAAGATGGAGGAGCGCACCTGCGCCCTCGGCATCGAGGTCGGTTCGGGCAATCACTGGCAGAACTCGCACGAGGGCAAGGAGGCGATCCACGCATTCCGCTACGCGCTCTACGACGGCGTGAAGACCGGCAGCAAGGACGGCCAGCCCTTGGCGCCGTTGATGGGCCGGTTCAGCGATTTCGACGGCGGGGTGACGTCGATCCATCTCGGGGGAACGACCTTCCTCGTCTGCTATGCCGATCATGGCATGATCTACCGCTTCATCCCGAAGGGGCCTGAAACCTGCGAGATGGAACTGATCTGGCTCGTTGACGGCAAGGCCGAGGAAGGCCGTGACTATGACCTCGAAGCGCTGACCTGGCTGTGGAAGGTAACGACGGACGAGGACAAGGCGATCATCGAGCACACCGCGCGTGGCGTGCGCTCCCACTACTTCGTCCCTGGCCCGATCGCGCCGATGGAGGCGAACGAGCTGCGCTACATCAACTGGTATCTTGAGGAGATCAGCCGCCCGTAGCTCGCCTGTGCCAACCGCTTGCAATCGGATCCGGTGACGGGCAATGATCCGGCCGGATCCGAACGGGGGGACAGGGGACATGGAAAAATTCGCATTCCGGATGCGGCTCGATCCGGGCAGGAAAGCGGAGTACAAGGCGCGGCATGATGCCATCTGGCCGGAACTGATCGTGCTCTTGAAGGAAGCCGGTGTCTCCGACTACTCGATCCATCTGGACGAGGAACTGAACCTGCTGTTCGGCGTGCTCTGGCGCCGCGACGATCATGGCATGGCTGATCTGCCCTCGCATCCGGTGATGCGGCGTTGGTGGGCACACATGGCCGATATCATGGAAACCCGGCCGGACAACGAGCCGGTAGCGGTGCCACTCGAAATGGTCTTTCACATGGAATGAAAAAGGCCGGGCAGCAGCGAACTGCTGCCCGGCTATGTCTCATCCGCCAGTCGCCGACGTTCGCCGTGCGTTCATCGTCACCCGGATGAACGCGATGACGAAGGCGAGGCTCATCAGCAATACGATGGTGGGGGCCGGTGCGCTGTCGATGAAGAAGCTCAGATAAATCCCGACCACAGACGCGGTTACCGCGATCGCCACGGCGGCGACGAGCATGGCTCCGAACCGGCGCGTCAACAGGAAGGCAATCGCGCCCGGGCCGACAAGCATGGCGACGGAAAGGATGATGCCGACCGCCTTCAACGCCCCGACCACGGTGAGCGACAAGACTGCAAGCAGCCCGTAGTGCAGCAGCCGGACCGGCAGGCCGATGGCGCGTGCATGCTGGGGATCGAAGGAGTGCGCCAGCAGGTCCTTGCGCTTGACCAGCAGGAACCCGGTTGCCACCAAGGCGATCAGGGCGGTTTCGATCAGGTCCTGCGGCAGGATGCCGAGCATGTCGCCAAAGAGGATGTGATCGAGATGGACGTCGCTCTGGACCTTGACGTAAAGCACTATGCCGAGCCCGAACATGCCGGAAAAGACGATGCCGAGGACGGTATCTTCCTTGATGCGGCTGTTTTCCTTGAGGAACCCGGTGGCTACAGCACAGAAGAGGCCGGCGACGAAGGCCCCGATCGCCAGAGGCAGGTTGAGCATGTAGGCGATCACGATGCCGGGGAGCACGGCATGCGAGACGGCATCGCCCATGAGCGACCAGCCTTTCAGCACCAGAAAGCAGGACAGCAGCGCCATCGGCACGGCGATCATCAGGGTGATCAGGAAGGCGGATTGCATGAAGGGCAACTGGAACGGCAGTATCGCCATTTCGAGAAATTCGCTCATGGCGTCGCCTCCAGCGCGGCGCGCGCCCTGCGGCGGGCGGCGAGCATTCCGTGCTTCGGCGCGAAAACGAAGGCGAGCAGGAACAGCGCCGTCTGCATGACGACGATAATGCCGCCGGTGGCGCCATCCAGGAAGTAGCTGATATAGGCGCCGATGAAGCTGGTTGCCGCACCGATCGAAAAGGCGAGCACGATCAATCGCTGGAACCGGTCGGTCAGCAGGTAGGCGGTGGCACCGGGTGTCACCACCATGGCGATAACGAGGAAGGCGCCGACGGTCTGCAGTGCGGCGACGGTCGAGGCGCTGAGCAGCGTGAAGAACAGGATCTTCAGCGCATCCGGCTTGAGGCCGATAGTGCGCGCGTGGTTCTCGTCGAAGAAGGCGACCATAAGGTCCTTCCACTTGACCGCCAGGATCGCCAGACTGATGCCGCCGATGAGCACGAGCTGCACCGTGTCCTCGGGCGTGATGGCAAGGATATTGCCGAGCACGATGGTCTGGATATTGACCGAGGTCGGCGACAGCGACACCATGAACAGGCCGAGACCGAAGAAGGAGGTGAAGATCAGCCCGATGATCGCATCCTCCTTGAGCTTTGTCTTCTGGCTGAGGAACAGCATGGCGCCGGCCGCGAGCCCGCCAGAGATGAAAGCGCCCAGAGCAAAGGGCAGGCCTAGCATGTACGCGCCCGCGACGCCGGGCACGATCGAATGCGAAAGCGCGTCGCCGATCAGCGACCAGCCTTTCAGCATCAGGTAGGCAGAAAGGAAGCCACAGACGCCGCCCACCAGCGCGCTCACCCACATGGCATTGACCATGTAGCTGTAGGAAAACGGCTCAAGAAGGCTGGCGATCATCGGTCTTTTCCCCCTGGCCGTCGCCGTAAATGACGAAGGGACGCTCGTCGTCGCTGATCACCGTGACCTTGCGCGGATCGGCATCGTCGTGCAGGGCCGGACCCTCGAGGATGAAGTGACGCAATACGCCGCCAAAGGCGTTTTCGAGATTGGCTTCGGTAAAGGTCTCCTCGGTCGGCCCCGAGGCTATGACCGTTCCCGCCTTGACGAAAACGGCACGGTCGCAGAACTCCGGCACGCTGCCGAGGTTGTGGGTCGAGACCAGCATCACCCGCCCCTCGTCGCGCAAAGCCTTGAGCAGGGTGATGATCTGTTCCTCGGTATTGACGTCGACACCTGTGAACGGCTCGTCAAGCAGGATGACCTGGCCCTCCTGGGCGAGGGCGCGGGCGAGAAAGACGCGCTTCCTCTGCCCACCGGAAAGCTCGCCGATCTGGCGCTTTCGGAAATCTACCATGTTGACGCGGCGCAGCGCGTCGGCGACCATTTCGTGGTCGTGTTTCATCGGGATGCGCAGCCAGTTCATGTGGCCATAGCGGCCCATCATCACCACGTCCTCGACGAGGACGGGGAAGTTCCAGTCGACCTCCTCGCTTTGCGGCACATAGGCAACGAGGTTCTTGCGCAAGGCGTCGCGCGCGGGTCCGGAGAGGATCGTGACCTTTCCCTCGGCAAGAGGCAGAAATCCCATGATCGACTTGAAGAGCGTCGACTTGCCGCTGCCGTTGATACCGACAAGTGCGGTGATTGTGCCCTTGGGAACGCTGAAGCTCGCCTTTCGAAGGGCGGTGTGGCCGTTGCGATAGGTGACGCTGACCCCTTCGACGGCCAGGCCCTGATGGCTGTTGGCCTTTCCCATTCTCATTGCGACAATCCCTTGACGATCGTGCCGGAGGTCACCTTCAGCAGGTCGAGATAGGTCGGTACCGGGCCGCCCGCTTCACTGAGAGAGTCGACATAGAGCACGCCGCCGTAAGCGGCGCCGGTCTCGGCAGCCACCTGCTTGGCCGGGTCGGGCGATACGGTGCTCTCGCTGAAGACGGCCTTGATCTTGTGGTCACGCACCGCATCGATCACCTTGCGTACCTGCTGGGGCGTGCCCTGCTGATCGGCGTTGACCGGCCAGAGATAGAGTTCCTTCAGGCCGAAGTCGCGGGCAAGGTAGCTGAAGGCGCCCTCGCTGCTGACGAGCCAGCGCTGATCCTCTGGCAGGCGTGAAATCTCCTCGCGCATCGGCTGGACCTCAGCCCTGATCTTGTCGGAATAGGCCTTGGCATTGGCGGCATAGACGTCGGCATGCGCAGGGTCGATATCCGTCAAACCTTTGCGGATGTTCTCCACGTAAATCAGCGCATTGTCCGGCGACATCCACGCGTGCGGGTTGGGCTTGCCCTGGTAGGCGCCGCCAGCGATGCTCATCGGCTCGACGCCGTCGCTGACGACGACGCTTGGGATATCCCCGAGATTTGCGAGGAACTTTTCGAACCAGCGCTCGAGATTGAGGCCGTTCCAGAGAACGAGATCGGCGTCGCGCGCTTTCAGGATGTCGCGCGGGGTCGGCTGGTAGTTGTGAATCTCGGCGCCCGGCTTGGTGATGCTCTCCACTTCGGCTGCGTCGCCGGCGACGTTGCGGGCCATATCGGCAATGACGGTGAACGTGGTGACAACCTTGGGTTTCCCGGCGGCCCAGGCGGGATTGCTGGAGAACATGGCAAGGAGCGCGGCGGCGGAGAGGCAAATGATGCGTAGCGACATTGATTGTTCCGTAAATAGCTTTTGCGAATGACTTTCAATCAAATATAGCGATGGCTTTGGGTCTGTCAATGCTATTGCGAACCATTTGCAATAACGCGACTGCCAGAACCCAGTTCCCGGACCTTTTTTGGTTCCAACGTCCTGCGGGGGCTGCCGGGAAACCTTCTTTTAAGTTTTCGGAAACGTCGCCGGGATAACGTCGACCATCCATTGTTGCGCATTGGAGTAGATTTGCATGTGGGAGCAGCTGGCTTGATGGCCAACCTGCGAATCTTCCGGCTACCCCGGAAAATCGTCTTTCTGGGCATCGGCGGCCTTGTGCTGCTCGGTGGGGCCACCGGTGCGTTCGCGCTCTACGGTGGCGCCGAAATACTGCTTCCTCAACCATCGCAAAGCCTCAACGGTCTCGAATGCACCGATGTTCAGAGCTTTGACATCCGCAAGAAGGACCGCCTCTGGGTTCGCAAGTTCATCAGGACGGAATCGACCGATGGCATGACCCGCGTGCGCACGGCGTTGCGCGTGGCCAATGCCGTGTACGAAGCGCAGAAGCCGGATCTGGTACAGGTGGTCGTTCTCGACGAGAACGGTCCAAACGTACGTTCGGAAATGCGCGGCAGGGCCGTTGGCGCCGATGTGGTGTTTGTTCCGGATCCGGAAAAACTGGCGGGGATCATCGAGACCGATCGATACGCGGCGAAGTATGCGGATGGCTCGGCCAATGAGGCAGGTCAATTCTTCGGCACACGGGTCGACGTCCCATTGGACGAGATCGACCATCTGGTCGCTCTTCTCAAGGACAGGAGCGATTGCGCGCCGGCTGCCGGCGAAATCGCCGTTCCCACGAAGAAGGCCGGCGGACACAAGGCGCTCGAAAGGCCATACGATCCCGCAGCGACAGCCGAAGCCCAGACTGCCGGGGCACCGAAGTCCCATTGACGGGGCCGGCTTGCGGATTTTTCTGATTTTTCGGGGCGCTGTGAGCGGACGGACGTCCGGCAAAGTTCAAGCGGCCATCGCTGCCGCAATCATCCATGTGGGAGAGGTCGGACCGGGGCATGACCCCGGTCCGCTTCTTGCAATACCGAGCTAGTCCGCCTTGCTGCGGCGGGCCGGAAAGAGGATGACGTCGCGGATCGACGGCGAATTGGTCAGAAGCATGATCAGGCGGTCGACGCCGATGCCGAGACCGCCGGCGGGCGGCATGCCCTGGTCGATCGCGTCGAGGAATTCCTCGTCCAGCTGCTTTTCCTTCTCGCCACGGGCATGGGCCTGCTCCAGCTGCTCGACCATACGGCGGCGCTGTTCTTCCGGATCGTTGAGCTCGGAAAAGGCGTTGCCGATTTCCCAGGCGTTGCAATAGGTTTCGAAGCGTTCGACGAGGCGCGGCTCGCCCGGCACTTCCTTGGCGAAGGGGGATATGTCCTTCGGAAAATGTGTGACATGGCTCGGCTGGATCAGCGTTGCTTCCACCTTTTCCTCGAAGATGAAAGCGAGGCATTCACCCCAGGTCCAGTCCTTCTCGACCTCGAAGCCGGCGGCCCGTGCGGCGGCGCGAGCCTCCTCGTCGGTCTTGATCGCGAGAAAGTCGATGCCGGTCACTTCCTTCACGGCCTCAGGCATGGGGACGCGTTTGAACGGCCCCTTGAAAGAGATTTCCTTGTCGCCGAAGGGGAATTCGGTCGTGCCGTGGATGGCGACCGCGAGGGTCTCGAACATCCGCTCGACGAGCGCCATGATGTCCTCGTAGTCGGCATAGGCCCAATAGCACTCCATCATGGTGAATTCGGGATTGTGCCGGGTAGAGACGCCTTCATTGCGGAAGTTGCGGTTGATCTCGAACACCTTGTCCGTCAGCCCCGATACCAGGGTGCGCTTCAGGTAGAGTTCCGGCGCGATGCGCAGGTACATGTCGAGCTTCAGCGTATTGTGGTGGGTCTTGAAGGGTTCGGCGGTGGCGCCGCCATAAACCGAGTGCAGCATGGGCGTCTCGACTTCCATGAAACCTTCGGCTTCCATGAAGCGGCGGATGCCGGAGACGATCTTCGAGCGCTGCTGGAAGCGCAGCTTCGAGTCCTCGTTGGTCATGATGTCGAGATGACGCTTGCGATAGCGCAGCTCGATGTCCGAAAGTCCATGCCACTTTTCCGGCATCGGCAGCAGCGACTTGGTCAGCATCTCGATCTTCTGGGCGTTGATCGTCAGCTCGCCGCGCTTGGTGCGGCGCACGACGCCGGTGACGCCGATGATGTCGCCGATGTCGATCATCGGCAGCAGCGCACGCGCTTCCTCGGGTGTCGTGTCCTTGTGGCTGAAGATCTGGATCTTGCCGGAAGCGTCACGGATATCCATGAACATGCCGGAGTTGCGCGAGGAATAGACGCGGCCGGCGACCGTCACGACGTCCTGTGTTTCGACGTCCGGCTCGAGGCCCTCGTACTTTGCGGCCAGCTCGGCATTGGTCATCGTCCGGTGGAAATGCGCCGGGTAGACCTCGCCGATCTGCTCACGCAACAGTTTCAGCTTTTGCGCGCGGACTTCCGTTGCGTCGGAGGAAAGGGCGGTTGTTTCGATATTCTCAGTCATGGTGCAAAAGTCCGGTTCAGTTCTTCGGGCCGACGAGGGAGGCGACTGCCTGCGAGGCGAGTTTCAGTCGTTGGCGCACGACCGAACGACCGAGGATCGCCATGGAATCGAAGAGCGGCAGCGAGCGCGACGAGCCGGAGACGGCGACGAAGAGCGGCGCCACGACGACCTTCAGCTTCTTGCCCATATTGTCTGCAACGGCACGAAGCTTTGCCTCGATGTTCTCGACGTTCCACTCGACGATGCTCTCGAGCTCCGGCTGAACGGTGTTGAGGATCTCCAGGATCTCGTCCGGCGTCGACTTGATCTTGGCAAAGGCCGCGCCATCGAGCCCGAGGTCGGATTTCAGCAGGAAGCCCGCGAGGTCCGGCAGTTCGCCGAGCTTGGAGATGCGCGACTGCGACAGGCGCAGGCCCGCCTGCAGTCGCTCGTTCTCCATCGCCCAGTCCAGCACGCGCGTGCGGAATTCCTCTTCGGACAGCTTCTCGCGGATCCAACGGCCGTTCAGCCAGTCGAGCTTCTGGATGTCGAAGATCGCGCCGGCCTTGGAAAGATTTTCCGGGTCGAACTTCTCGGAGAGTTCGTCCATCGTCAGCAGTTCCTCGCCTTCGGCGATCTGCACGAAGAACAGGCCGAGGAAGTTCATCAGCGCTTCCGGGATATAGCCGAGTGCCGAGTAATAGGAGATCGACGTCGGGTTCTTGCGCTTCGACAGCTTCGACTTGTCGGCATTGCGCATCAGCGACAGATGCATGAACACCGGTTGTTCCCAGCCGAAATAGCGATAGAGCAGGATGTGCTTCGGCACGGATGCCAACCATTCCTCGCCGCGCGCAACGTGGGTGATCTTCATCAGATGATCGTCGATGACGTTCGCCATGTGGTAGGTCGGCATGCCGTCGGCCTTGATCAGGACCTGCATGTCGACGGAATCCCACGGAATGGATACGTCACCATAGACGCCGTCGGTGAAGTCGCAGGAACCCTCGGCCGGGATCTTCATGCGGATCACCGAAGCTTCCCCGGCCGCCACCCGCGTGGTCACTTCCTCGGCCTTGAGGGTCAGGCAGAGACCATCGTATTTCGGCGGCTTGCCGGCAGCGCGTTGCGCCTCGCGCATTTCGGTCAGGCGCTCGGGCGTGCAGAAACAGCGGAAGGCGTGACCCTTTTCCAGCAGTTCCTGGCCGTAGGGCGTATAGATGTCCTTGCGGTCGGACTGGCGGTAGGGGCCATAGGGGCCCCCGATATCCGGACCTTCCTTCCATTGCAGGCCGCACCATTTCAGCGCGTCCAGCACCTTCTGTTCGAACTCGGGAGTCGAGCGGGTGGCGTCCGTATCCTCGATGCGCAGGATAAATTCGCCACCGTGTTTCTTCGCGAAGAGGTAGTTGAACAGTGCGATGTAGGCGGTGCCGACATGCGGTTCGCCGGTGGGGGAGGGTGCGATGCGTACGCGAACGCCGGATTTTGTCATTTCGTCTGCCCGTCTTGACGTGCTCTATGGGCTCCCGGTTGGAAGCCTCGTGGAATTCCCTGGAGGAAGGCGGCTCAAATTCTGAATGGGAAAGCGCGAAACGCTGCGATCGGGCACAGGTTGCGCGTCATTTTCCGCTAGGCTGGCCTTAGGCCATATTCAACCGGTGACGTCAAGGAAAACTGCTCGTTCCCGGTCACTGCAGCGGCCAGAAGTACAAGAGGGTCGGGACGCTGACGAGCACGATGATGAAGGACAGCGGCAGGCCGAGGCGCGGGTAGTCGCTGAACCTGTAGCCGCCGGGTCCCATGACCAGCGTATTGCACTGGTGGCCGATCGGGGTCAGGAAGTCGCACCCGGCGCCGATCGCGA
This sequence comes from Ferirhizobium litorale, assembly GCA_030028905.1. Lineage (GTDB taxonomy): Bacteria > Pseudomonadota > Alphaproteobacteria > Rhizobiales > Rhizobiaceae > Ferirhizobium > Ferirhizobium litorale. The sequence continues at coordinate 113,552 of JALDYZ010000001.1, forward strand.
CCGCCATCAGGAAGGCCTCCGGCCGGAAGTGGAGGGTCGCTGCAAAGCTCGCGGCGATCGGCGCCATCACCAGCACCGTTGCGGCATTGTTGAGGAAGGGCGTCACGGCCATGGCCGTCACGAGGATCAGCGCCAGCGCCCCGAAGGGCGGCAGATGGTGGGCGAAGTTTCCGAGCCAGCCTGCAATCAGTTCACTGCCGCCGGTTGTCCGCAGCGAATCTGATACGGGAATGAGCGCTGCCAGCATGACGAGGATGGGACCATCGACGGAATTATAGACGTCGGTAATCGGTATGGCGCGGAAGATAACCATCGCGAGCGCCGCGGCGAAGAAGGCGACTGCGACCGGGACCATGCCGACAGCAGTCACGGACATGGCGGCAATCAGGATCAGCAACGGAATATAGGCGCGCCGCGGCGTTCCGAGGAGGATCTCGCGCTGTGCCAGCGGCAGGCAGCCGAACTCCTGCAGGAAGGCCGGCAGGTTGCGCCGGCTGCCTTGCAGCAAAATCACGTCACCGACGTCGAGCGTCACCTCGCCGAGGCGCTCGCCGATACGCTGGCCGTGACGGCTGACTGCCAGAAGGTTGATGCCACGCCTGTTATGCAGCGAAAGCCTGCGGGCAGACAGGCCGACGAGGGCCGAATGGGGAGTGACAACCGCTTCGATGGAAATGATATGACCCTGTTCCTTGGCAGCGTTCATCGGCTTGCCGGACAGTTTCAGCTTGCCGTTGGAGACGACCTTGTCGAGCGCATTCGACGTGCCTTCGAGAAGCAGGGTATCACCGGCGAGAAGCACCACGTCGGGGAACGGGGCCATTCGTGCGGAGCCCCGCAAGATCGCCGTCGCCACAACGTCTCCGTCACCGAGTCCCAGGAGTTCGTTCAGCTCTTTACCGGCAGCAGGCGAGTCCTCGGAGACGCTTGCCTCCGAGAAGTAGGTCTTCACCTCGAGCGCCTCGTGCAGTTCCGGGTTTTCGTTCTTCCGTTCGGGGACCAACCAGTAAAATACGATCAGGAACGCAATCCCGACGAGGGAAAGCGTGGCGCCGACGGGGGTAAAGTCGAACATCGAAAAACTTTCGCCGGTAATATCCTGGCGAAGGCGCGACACGACGATGTTCGGCGAGGTGCCGATCTGCGTCATGAGGCCACCGAGCAGCGCCGCGAAACTCATGGGCATCAGATAGATCGACGGCGAAACGCCCGATTTGCGCGCGAACTGGAATGCGACCGGTATCAGGATCGCAAGGGCTCCGATGTTCTTGATGAAGGCCGAGAGTACCGCCACGACGATCAGCAGTAGGGCGAGTTGACCATGAATTGATGTCAGGGTGGGGAAAAAGCGCTTGATCGCGGTGTCGACGATTCCGGAGCGCGCCACACCGGCACTGACGACCAGAGCGCTTCCGACGATGATGACGATATCGTCGCTGAATCCTGAAAACGCCCTGTCAAAGGGTACAACACCCAAGGCCACCGCGAGAATGAGTGCGCAACAGGCGACGACGTCATAACGAAATCTGTCCCAGATGAAGACCGCCATCATCAGGGCGATGACGCCGAAGGCGAGTGCTTGCTGCGTCGTCATGTTGCTCCGACTTGGTTGGGACCAGGGCTAGTCAATAATTACCGGCCGGATGGCAGTATTCAATGCCGGTGCAGTTGCAAAGGCAAGAGGGCCCGCCAACAGCGGGTCCTTGGAGCAAGCGGGCCGTCAGTGCTTCTCGGCGGCCCTCTGACGTCGGTTCCGCGCCAGCATATTGAGCACTTCGACCAGAGCGGAGAAAGCCATGGCCGCGTAGATATACCCCTTGGGAACATGGAAGCCCATGCCTTCGGCAATCAGCGTCGTGCCGATCATCAGCAGGAAGGCCAGAGCCAGCATGACGATTGTCGGGTTCTTCTCGATGAAGTTCGCAAGCGGGGTTGCCGCCAGCAGCATTACGGTGACCGCGACGACAACGGCCACGACCATGATCGGTAGGTGCGGCGTCATGCCGACGGCAGTGATGATGCTGTCGACCGAAAAGACCAGGTCGAGCAGCAGGATCTGGCCGATGGCCGAGGCGAAGCCGCTGGTTGCCGAACTTGCGATGAAATCCTCGTTGTGTTCGGTCGGATCGACGTTGTGGTGGATCTCCTTGGTCGCCTTCCAGACGAGGAACAGGCCGCCGGCGATGAGGATCATGTCCTTCCAGGAAAACGGGTGGCCAAATACCTCGAAGACGGGCGTGGTCAGCTTGACGATCCAGGCGATGGTGCCGAGCAGGGCCAGCCGCATGATCAGCGCCAGGCTGATGCCGATACGACGGGCCGCAACGCGGTGTTGGGCCGGCAGTTTGTTGGTCAGGATTGAGATGAAGATCAGGTTGTCGATGCCGAGCACCACCTCCATGACGATGAGTGTGATGAGGGCGACCCAGGCGGTCGGGTCTTGGGCAAGGGTCAGGATTTCCTGCATCCGCGATCTTTCTTTCTCGTGTGGCGGCGCTTCGTCGCGCAACGATCGCAGTATTTAGCGAGGAATCAACCGCTGGCAAGCACTGAAGCCGTCGGCAAGATTGAATAAGGCACGGATTGGATGGGGTGGCGCTGCTGGCGGCGTCAGAGCTCGGGACGGTACCCGGCCAGGAACACCCGCACCGCGCTCTTGACGATGGGGGCGATTTCCTCGACCGATTTGGGCTCGGGCAAGTTGCCGAAGAGGCAGCGCTTGAACAGGCCGGCCATCGACATCTCGATGAACTGGCGAGCGGCGAGGTCGGTGTCGTCGATCGCCAGACGTCCTTCGGCGACCTGCTTGTCGAGATACTCGGTCAAAACGGACACGCCGTTCGCAGCCGTGGTGGAGAAGAAGCGGTCCGCAAGCTTGGGCATGCGGTCGATGACGCCAAGCACTGTCCGCATCGAGCGGATCGTCTGTTCCGAAACCAAATGCATCGTGAGCTTCGTGCCGAACGAATAAAGCGCATCCTCGATTGCATCGTGGTTGTGAAGCGCATTTCGAACGGTTTCGACCACGCGGCTGCGCTGGCGGTCGATCAGGGCGGCAAACAGATCTTCCTTGCTGTCGAAATAGACATAGATCGTACCTTTCGAAACACCCGCCTCGCGGGTAATTTCGTTCATGCTGGCGCCGTCGAAGCCGTCGCGCAGGAAGACGCGCCTTGCTCCGTCAAGGATCTGTTCGCGCTTCGCCGGGTCTTCGCCGGCGGCTCGCCTGCCATAGCCTTCCGGCAGCGTCATGGTTGCTGCCTTCGCGCCGTGCCTGTCGTTTTCATTCGTGGACATGACCGTTTCCGAAATCGAAAAAATGTCGAACCGTGCGGTTCGATTTGCACTTGATATGGAGTGGAAAAGCGACTATGTCAATCGAACCGAACAGTTCAGTTCGAAAAATTTGTACCTCCAAGCACTGGTGAAATCGTATGTCTGGTTCACAAAAGACAGGTGCCGCCCGCGCGGTGATAGTTTCGGATAATGATGAAACGGTCGAAGCCCGCGAGCAACGCGCAGCGCCGGCAGGTGCCGTTGAAGCGCCGACGCCTGCGCCGAAGAAGTCGCGCCGCAGTGCCGTCCTGCCGGTGCTCGGCCTTGCCGTGCTCGTCGGCGGCGGCTGGTTCGGCTACGACTGGTGGACTGACGGCCGTTTCCTTGTTTCCACCGATGATGCCTACATCGAGGGGGATATTGCAACAATTTCTCCCAAGGTGACCGGATATGTCGAGAAGGTGAACGTCATCGCCAACCAGCAGGTCAAGGCCGGCGATCCCCTGGTGACGCTCGACCAGGGCGACTATCGGATCGTGCTCGATCAGGCCGAGGCGCAGATCGCCACGCAGAAGCTGTCGCTCGACCGCATCGACGCCCAGATCGGCGGTGCGAAGGCTTCCCTGCAGCAGGCCGAGGCGCAGAAGACGGCGCTGGAAGCGACCGTTCGCGGCGCGGAAATCACCTTCAAGCGTGCCGGGGATCTGCAATCGAAGTCGGTCGGCACTGTGGCATCGCTCGACAATGCCCGCGTCGCCCTCGACCAGGCCAAGGCGAACCTGGCTGCGGGCGATGCCAATATCGCCTCGGCGAAGGCTGCGATCCTGATTCTTGAGGCGCAGCGCCAGGAAACGGCCAGCGGCATCCGTGCCCTGGAACTCGTTCGCGACAAGGCCAGGCGTGATCTCGACTTCACCGTCCTGAAGGCGCCCTATGACGGCATCATCGGCAATCTTTCGGTCCAAACCGGCGATCTCGTGTCCGCCGGCCAGCGGCTTGCCGCCCTCGTACCGGTTCATGAGCTCTACATCGACGCGAACTTCAAGGAAACGCAGATCCATCGCCTGAAAACGGGCGAAAAGGTTCGCGTCCATGTCGATGCCTTTGACGAAACCACGATCGAAGGCACCGTTCAGTCGATCTCGCCCGCTTCCGGCTCGGTGTTCTCGATGCTGCCGGCCGAAAACGCCACCGGCAACTTCACCAAGGTCGTCCAGCGGGTTCCGGTCCGCATCGCGTTGCCGAAGGATGTGCTCGATCGCGGCCACCTGCGCGCCGGTCTCAGCGTCGTCGTCGACGTCGATACCCGCACCGCGCCGGCCAGCGAAGCCGTTGCAGCGGTTAAATAACCACAACCGATCATGTAGCAGGCGCGCCACAGGGCGCGCCGATAGCGTCGTAACATTTGACAGGGCGCCCGATCCTTATCCCGGAGTTCCATCGATCCGGACGATCGCGGCGCCAGCGAGGCATGGCCATGGCCGCCACAACGATGAATGCTGCACCGGCAGCGTCGAAGCCCCAAGCGGAACCCGAGATCAGCACCCGGCGCATCGTTGCGTTCTTCGCGATGGTGTTCGGCATGTTCATGTCGATCCTCGACATTCAGATCGTTTCCGCCTCGCTTGCCGAGATCCAGGCCGGCCTGAGTGCCGGGTCGGATGAAATCGCCTGGGTGCAGACGTCGTATCTGATCGCAGAAGTGGTGATGATCCCGCTCTCGGGAACGTTGGCGCGCATCATGTCGACGCGCGTGCTCTTCACCATATCGGCAGCCGGATTTACCCTCGCCAGCCTGCTTTGCGCCACGGCGACGAACATCGAGCAGATGATCATCTACCGCGCCATCCAGGGCTTCATCGGTGGCGGCATGATCCCGTCGGTGTTTGCCGCGGCATTCACCATCTTCCCGCCGTCGAAGCGCAGCATCGTGTCGCCGATCATCGGCCTGGTGGCGACGCTCGCACCGACTATCGGCCCGACCATCGGCGGCTACCTCAGCCATGCATTTTCCTGGCATTGGCTGTTCCTCGTCAACATCATTCCCGGCATCCTCGTGACCATCGCCGCCTGGAACCTTATCGACTTCGACAAACCCGAACTGAGCCTGGTGAAGAAGTTCGACTGGTGGGGGCTAGTCTCGATGGCGGTTTTCCTCGGGTCGCTCGAATACGTGCTCGAAGAGGGAAACAACAAGGACTGGTTCAGCGACGAGCACATCGTGATTGGATCCGTCGCCGTCGTCATCGGCGCTGTGGTGTTCTTCTATCGTGCCTTCAAGGTCGACTTCCCGGTCGTCGATCTCAAGGCATTCGCCAACCGCAACTTCGCCTTCGGTTCGCTGTTCTCCTTTGTCATGGGAATAGGTCTCTACGGCCTCACCTATCTCTATCCGCTCTTTCTCGGACGCATCCGCGGCTACGATTCGCTGATGATCGGCGAAACGATGTTCGTGTCCGGACTAGCGATGTTCCTGACCGCACCCATTGCCGGTGCGCTGTCGAACAGGATCGATCCGCGCGCCATGATGATGATGGGCTTCTTCGGCTTCGGGCTCGGCACCTACATGATGAGCTTCATTACGGCGGACTGGGACTTCAACGAACTGTTGGTGCCGCAGATCCTGCGTGGCTGCTCGCTGATGATCTGCATGGTGCCGATCAACAACATCGCTCTTGGAACGCTGCCTCCTGATCGCATCAAGAATGCGTCGGGCCTCTACAACCTCACCCGAAATCTCGGTGGCGCAGTGGGGCTGGCGATCATCAACACCGTGCTGACCAGCCGCACTGACCAGCACTACGCCCGGCTCTCCGAGCATATCCAGTGGGGCAACCCGGCGGCCATGGAATGGCTGAAAAGCGTTGGTGCAAACTTCAGTTCCTATGGACTCGACGGGACCACGGCAGCGATCAAGAAGCTCTCCGGCCTGGTGACGCAACAGGCCTGGTTGATGTCCTTCGGGGATGTCTTCACGGGACTGACGGTGCTCTTCGGCATGTTGATCTTCATGGTGCTTCTCATCAAGAAGCCGGCCGCTGCGGCCGGCGGTGGGGGCGGTGGCCACTGACCTCCGGCCGCATGCCCAACCTTGATCGGGCTTCCGAGATCCTCGGGAGCCCGTTTTCGTTTGGCGTTGCGGCAGGCAAAATTCTAGCGATAGCGCTTTTTTGATTTACGTACATCAAAAACTCCGCTAAACACTCCCGCGAGGAGAAATCATGCGTCCCACCGTTCACGACATAGCCGCCGCCGCGGGGGTCAGCCTTGCGACCGTCGACCGGGTCCTGAACGGCCGGCCGAACGTCAGGGGCGTGACGCGCCGCAAGGTCGAGGAGGCCATAAGGGAACTCGGCTATGTGCGCGACGTGGCGGCAGCCAATCTTGCCAAAGGGCGGATCTATCCGTTCGTATTCATTCTACCGGCGAGCGACAATTCCTTCATGCATGGGCTCCACGACGAGGTCCGATCGGCAATGAGCCGGTCCGCTTCCGAGCGCACCAGCATCCGCATCGTCGAGGTCCCGGCCTTCGATCCGCAGGCGCTGGTGGCTGCGCTTGATGCGCTGGTCGCAGAGAAGCCCGCCGGCGTTGCGCTTGTTGCCGCCGACGCTCCGGACGTCCGTGCTGCCGTAGACCGATTGGTAGAGGCCGGTGTGCCGGTCGTTACTCTCGTATCCGATCTCACGGCATCGGCCCGGGCGCACTATGCCGGCATCGACAACATCGCTGCGGGCCGGACCGCGGGGAATCTTCTTGGGAGGTTCCTCGGCGGGCAGCGGGGAGAAGTGGCAGTGCTCGCCGGATCCATGCTGGTGCGCGACCATCGCGAGCGCCTCGAGGGATTCTCGGCCGTCATGGCGGAGGCTTTTCCGAGCGTGCGGGTACTGCCGGTTCTGGAGGGGCGCGACGATCCTGATCGCGCCGAAGCGCTGATCGGCGATCTGCTGTCGCGCCATCCGCACGTCATCGGCATCTACAGCCTCGGTGCTGGCAATCGTGGATTGATCCGTGCGCTGCAAGGGCGCGAGGCAGGGCAGCGATTGACTGTTGTCGCCCATGAACTCACCGCCTCGACCCGCCGCGCGCTGCAGGAGGGATTGATCGACGCCGTGCTCAATCAGGACGCCGGTCATGAGGTACGTAGCGCAGTTCGGGTGCTGAAGGCAAAGGCCGATGGCCTGCCGGTCATCGCCGCCCAGGAACGCATCAGGATCGACATATTCCTGAAGGATAATCTGCCTTAAGCAGGCATAGGGAGAAGACACATGTATCTGGGCCTTGATCTTGGAACCTCGGGCGTGAAAGCCATGCTGATCGACGGCGACCAGCGCGTCATAGGCTCGGCCAACGGGGCGCTCGACGTGTCACGGCCGCATCCCGGCTGGTCCGAGCAGGATCCGGCAGACTGGATCCGTGCGAGCGAGGAGGCGATTGCTGGCCTGAAGGCAAAGCATCCGGCCGAGTTTGCGGCCGTTCGCGGTATAGGTCTCTCGGGCCAGATGCATGGTGCGACGCTGCTCGATGCCGGCGACCAGGTGCTGAGGCCCTGCATCCTCTGGAACGACACCCGCTCCCATGTCGAGGCGGCTGCTCTCGATGCCGATCCACGGTTCCGGGCGATCACTGGCAACATCGTTTTTCCCGGCTTCACGGCGCCCAAGCTCGCCTGGGTGGCAAACCATGAACCGCACATCTTTGCCAAGGTCGCGAAGGTGCTGCTGCCGAAGGACTATCTGCGCCTTTGGCTAACAGGGGAACATATCTCCGAAATGTCGGACTCCGCAGGAACCTCTTGGCTCGACACCGGCAAGCGGCGGTGGTCGGATCAGCTGCTCGCCGCAACGAACCTTGACGAAAGCCAGATGCCGACGCTGGTCGAGGGCACCGAGCAGGCAGGTACTCTGCGTGGCGAGCTTGCGTCGCGCTGGGGAATCGCCGGCGCCGTCGTCGTGGCCGGCGGAGCGGGCGACAACGCGGCGTCCGCCTGCGGCATGGGAACCGTTTCGGAAGGCGCTGCCTTCGTTTCCCTCGGCACCTCCGGGGTACTCTTTGCCGCCAACGCCTCCTATCTGCCGCGGCCTGAAAGTGCTGTTCACGCGTTCTGCCACGCGCTGCCGAACACCTGGCACCAGATGGGGGTCATCTTGTCGGCCACCGACGCCCTGAACTGGCACTCCGGCGTCACCGGCCGGTCGGCGTCGGAATTGACGGCCGAACTCGGGGACACCTTGAAGGCGCCCACCGGCGTGACGTTCCTGCCTTATCTTTCCGGCGAACGCACGCCGCACAATGATGCCGCGATCCGCGGTGCCTTTGTCGGCCTTGGCCATGAATCGAGCCGGGTCGTTCTGACCCAGGCGGTGCTGGAAGGTGTCGCCTTCGCCATTCGCGACAATCTCGAGGCATTGAAGGCGGCTGGAACCGCGATTGCGCGGGTGACCGCGATCGGAGGCGGATCGCGTTCGCGCTACTGGCTTTCGTCGATCGCAACGGCGCTCGATCTGCCGGTCGACCTGCCGGCCGACGGCGATTTCGGCGCTGCCTTCGGCGCCGCGCGTCTCGGCCTGATCGCGGCAAGCGGTGCCGATCCCGTTTCCGTCTGCACCGCGCCCGCCACCGCCGGCACGATCGAGCCTTCGGCAGCCCATGCCGCGGCCTATGCGGACGCCTATCAGCGCTACTGCGCCCTCTACCCGGCGATGAAGTCGCTGGCTGCCTACTAACCGAACCAACCACAAGAGCACGCTCGGAGGAAAAGATCATGAGCACCGGATTTTTCGGCGACATCCAGAAGGTGAAATACGAAGGGCCGGAGAGCACCAATCCGCTCGCCTTCCGCCACTACAACAAGGATGAAGTCATCCTCGGCAAGCGGATGGAGGATCATCTGCGCTTCGCCGTTGCCTATTGGCACACCTTTGCCTGGGAAGGCGGCGACCCCTTCGGCGGTCGCACCTTCGAGCGCCCGTGGTATGGCGAGGAGATGTCCAAGGCGAAACTCAAGGCCGATGTCGCCTTCGAACTTTTCAGCCTGCTCGACGTGCCGTTCTATTGCTTCCATGACGCCGACGTGCGTCCGGAAGGCAAGAACTTCGCCGAGAACACCAAGAACCTCAACGAGATCGTCGACTATTTTGCCGAAAAGCAGGCGGCGACCGGCGTCAATCTCTTGTGGGGCACGGCGAACCTCTTCTCCAACCGTCGCTACATGAGCGGTGCCGCCACCAACCCGGATCCGGATATCTTCCGCTTCGCTGCGGCGACGGTGAAGACTTGCATCGACGCGACCCAGAAGCTCGGCGGCCAGAATTACGTCCTCTGGGGCGGTCGCGAGGGCTACGAGACACTGCTCAACACCGACCTGTCGCGCGAGCTTGACCAGCTTGGTCGCTTCGTCAACCTCGTTGTCGAGTACAAGTACAAGATCGGATTCAAGGGCACGATCCTGATCGAACCGAAGCCGCAGGAGCCGACCAAGCACCAGTACGACTATGACGTCGCCACGGTTTACGGCTTCCTCAAGAAGTACGGTCTGGAAAACGAAGTGAAGGTCAACATCGAGCAGGGCCATGCGATCCTTGCCGGCCATTCCTTTGAGCATGAACTGGCGCTCGCCAACGCGCTCGGCATCTTCGGCTCGATCGACATGAACCGCAACGACTACCAGTCCGGCTGGGACACCGACCAGTTCCCGAACAACGTGCCGGAAATGGCGCTGGCCTACTACCAGGTCCTCGCGGGCGGCGGCTTCAAGACCGGCGGTACCAACTTCGATGCCAAGCTGCGCCGCCAGTCGATCGAACCCGACGACCTGCTGATCGGTCATATCGGCGGCATGGACGCTTGTGCTCGCGGCCTCAAGGCAGCAGCAAAGATGATCGAGGACAAGGCGCTCGCGAAGCCGCTGGAAGACCGCTATGCCGGCTGGAATTCGGCCGACGCGCAGAAAATGCTGCGCGGCGAGGTCTCGCTGGGCGATATCGCGGCGGAAGTCGAAAAGGCGGACATCAATCCGAAGCCACGCTCCGGCCGCCAGGAACTCCTCGAAAACATCGTCAACCGCTACGTCTGACGAAAGTGCGTGAACCGGCCGGGTCGATCCGGCCGGTTTTTCGAATTGTCTGATTTTTCGGAAAGGGGCGCCAGTGATGGATTGCCCGAAAACCGAAAGCTGAGTAGCTTCGGGGCGCTGCAACGTTGCAGGTCCTAAAGCGGCGGGCGTTTTGGCGCTCGAAGGTCGGAAATCGAGGAATCTGGTCGCGGATGAGTGGGCCAGACAACGGGAGGAAGCTGTAAATGAAAACGATCAAGGGTCCAGGTCTGTTCCTTGGGCAGTTCGCCGGCGACGCCGCACCCTTCAACTCATGGGATTCAATCACCAAATGGGCCGCAGACACCGGCTACAAGGGCGTACAGGTTCCGACCTGGGCAAGCCAGTTGATCGATCTCAAGAAGGCTGCTTCCTCGAAGACCTATTGCGACGAATTCGCCGGCAAGGCGCGCGAGAACGGCGTCGAGGTGACCGAGCTTTCGACGCATCTTCAAGGGCAGCTCGTGGCCGTGCATCCGGCCTACGACGAGGCCTTCGACGGCTTTGCGGCCCCCGAAGTGCGCGGCAATCCCAAGGCGCGTCAGGAATGGGCGGTCGAGCAGGTGAAGATGGCGCTGACCGCCTCGAAGCATCTCGGCATCAAGGCGCATGCGACCTTTTCCGGCGCGCTTGCCTGGCCTTTCATCTATCCCTGGCCGCAGCGTCCGGCCGGCCTCGTCGAGACCGCCTTCGACGAACTGGCGCGCCGTTGGAAGCCGATCCTCGACCATGCCGACGAAAACGGCGTCGACATCTGCTACGAGATCCACCCCGGCGAAGACCTGCATGACGGCATCACCTACGAGATGTTCCTCGAGCGCGTCGGCAACCATCCGCGCGCCAACATGCTCTACGACCCGTCGCACTACGTGCTGCAGTGCCTCGACTACCTCGACAACATCGACATCTACAAGGACCGGATCAAGATGTTCCACGTCAAGGATGCCGAGTTCAACCCGACCGGCCGCCAGGGCGTCTATGGCGGTTACCAGGGCTGGGTCAACCGCGCCGGGCGCTTCCGCTCACTCGGTGACGGCCAAGTCGATTTCGGGGCGGTCTTCTCGAAGATGACGGCCAACAATTTCGACGGCTGGGCCGTCGTCGAATGGGAATGCGCGCTGAAACACCCGGAAGACGGCGCCCGCGAAGGCGCGGAATTCGTCAAGCACCACATCATCCGCGTCACCGAGAAGGCGTTCGACGACTTCGCATCGAGTGGCACCGACGAGGCGGCCAACCGCCGCATGCTTGGCCTTTGAGGCTCTCAGCCGGCCTTCAACGCGTCAAGATCGCCAGTCTCGATCGCCTCGAGACTGGCTTCGATGCGTTCGAGCGGCCAATCCCACCAGGCAATGGCGAGCAGCGCCTCGATGACATCGCTGGCAAAGCGCCGGCGTATCTGCACCGCGGGGTTGCCGCCGACGATGGTGTAGGGCGCCACATCCCGTGTCACCACGGCCCCGGCAGCGACGATCGCTCCGGATCCGATCGTCACGCCGGGCAGGATGATCGCCTTGTAGCCGATCCATACGTCGTGGCCGACGATCGTGTCCTTGAAGGGAAGGTCGCCATAGTCGGCCACGGTTTCGGGCCGGAAGATGCGGAACGGGTAGGTCGAAAAGCCCGACATGGGATGGTTGGCGGCACTTGTGACAAAAACCGCGCCATGGGCGATCTGCACGAAGCGGCCGATGACCAGTCGCTCCCGCGAAAACGGAAACAGATACGGCGCCAGCGCCGAGGCGATATCCTCCGGGCAATCGAAGTTGCTGCAATAACTGTAGTCGCCGACTTCGATTCGCGGGTGGGAAATCACGTTTTTCAGATAGACGGTGTTTTTGATCACCGTACCGTCGGCAAGGACGATGGGATGGGCGAGATTGGCCTGGAGAAGGGGCATGGACAGACCTTTCTGCGATTGCATGTCCGGTTCCGGCGCATCGGCCGGACGATCAAGGTTTACAGGACTCATGGCCCCGAATGTGGGAGCCGGCTCCTAACACAAGTCCCGCAGTCATCGTCCTCGGTCGAGGACGCGCATAGGACACGAGCGCCCTGGGCTCCAGCGCGCTCGCGAAGACATTCGCCAGAGTAACGAGGAGGAATCAAATGGCAATCGAAGGAACAACAGAAACCCGCACACCGCGCATCCGGCTTGGCATGGTCGGCGGCGGCGCCGGCGCATTCATCGGCGGTGTGCACCGAATGGCGGCAAGGCTGGACGACAATTTCGAATTGGTGGCCGGCGCCTTGTCAGCTTCGCCGGAAAAGGCGGCTGCCTCGGGTCGCGATCTCGGGCTTGATCCGGCACGGACTTATTCGAGCTTCAAGGAGATGGCGATCCGCGAGGCGAAGCTGAAAAACGGCATCGAAGCTGTCGCCATCGTGACCCCCAACCACGTGCACTACGAGGCGGCGAAGGAATTCCTGAAGCGGGGAATCCACGTCATCTGCGACAAGCCGCTAACTTCGACCCTCTCCGATGCCAGGAAGCTGAAGAAACTGGCGGACGAGAGCGACGGGCTGTTCATCCTGACCCACAACTATACCGGCTATCCGATGGTGCGGCAGGCGCGCGAGATGGTCGCCGGCGGCGAACTCGGCGACATCCGGCTGGTGCAGGCGGAGTACCCGCAGGACTGGCTGACCGAGCCCCTCGAGCAGAGCGGCCAGAAGCAGGCGGCTTGGCGCACCGATCCGGCCCAGTCGGGGGCTGGCGGCTCCACCGGCGACATCGGTACCCACGCCTACAATCTCGCCTGCTTCATTTCGGGGCTGGAGCTCGAGAGCCTCTCGGCCGATCTCGACAGCTTCGTCGAGGGTCGCAAGCTCGACGACAATGCCCATGTCATGCTGCGGTTCAAGGCGAAGGGCAAGGAAAAGCCGGCCAAAGGAATGTTGTGGTGCAGCCAGGTGGCGCCTGGCCACGAGAACGGCCTCAAGGTCCGCGTCTATGGCACCAAGGGCGGTATCGAATGGGTGCAGGCGGATCCGAACTATCTCTGGTACACGCCGTTCGGCGAACCGAAGCGATTGATCACCCGTGGTGGAGCTGGCGCGGGGGCCGCCGCCGCGCGGGTCAGCCGTATTCCGTCGGGGCATCCGGAGGGCTACCTGGAAGCGTTCGCGACGATTTATTCCGAAGCGGCCCGGGCGATCAACGCGCGCAAGGCCGGCAAAACGGCTGATCCGGCTGTCGTCTATCCGACCGTCGATGACGGTTTCAAGGGTATGGTTTTCGTCGATGCCTGCGTGAATTCATCCAAGCGCAACGCGGCGTGGGTGAAGGTCTAGCCGCAAGAGCGCGGCGGCACCGATAAGCGCCGCCGCCATTTTTATCGCGCCGCCTGAAACGTTGCAGAATTGACATTCCAATGCTGTACTTGAGAACTTGCTTGTTCTAAACCGCGTGCCGAACAGGCTGCGGAGACGATCCTTGAAGATCGTCGTCCAGCCCTCTTTGATGCAAGAAAGACCCATTCTGATGACGATCGACCCCAAGATCCTCGCCGCCCGGTTTCCGGGCGATTTCCTCTTCGGCGTAGCGACTGCCGCATTCCAGATTGAAGGCTCTACCAAGGCCGACGGACGCAAGCCGTCGATCTGGGATGCGTTCTCCAATATGCCCGGTCGAGTCTTCAATCGCGAAAATGGCGACGTTGCCTGTGATCACTATAACCGCTGGGAGGCCGACCTCGACCTCATCAAGGAGATGGGCGTCGACGCCTACCGCTTCTCGATCGCCTGGCCGCGTATCGTCCCCGACGGCACCGGGCCGGTCAACGAGAGAGGGCTCGATTTCTATGACCGCTTGATCGACGGCTGCAAGGCGCGCGGCATCAAAACCTACGCGACGCTTTACCATTGGGACCTACCGCTCAACCTCATGGGCGAGGGGGGCTGGACGGCGCGCTCGACGGCCTATGCCTTCCAGCGATACGCAAAGATCGTCATGGCCCGCCTCGGAGACCGGCTGGATGCGGTGGCGACCTTCAACGAACCGTGGTGTTCGGTGTGGCTCAGCCACCTCTACGGCATCCACGCACCCGGCGAACGCAACATGGACGCGGCGCTGCATGCCATGCACTACACCAATCTCGCCCACGGCCTCGGCGTCGAGGCGATTCGGGCCGAAGCCCCGAAGGTGCCGGTCGGGCTGGTGCTGAATGCACATTCGGTGATCCCCGGAACGGATAGCGCCGAGGACAAGGCGGCGGCCGAGCGGGCCTTCGATTTCCACAACGGGGCCTTCTTCGGGCCGGTTTTCAAGGGCGAGTATCCGGCGTCGCTGATCGAGGCGCTTGGCGACCGCATGCCGAAGATCGAGGAAGGCGACCTCGCGACGATTTCGCAGAAGCTCGACTGGTGGGGACTGAACTACTACACGCCGATGCGCGTGGCGGCCGATGCATCCGCGCAAGCGGAGTTCCCGGCCACCGTTCCGGCACCGGCGGTCAGCGAAGTCAAGACCGATATCGGCTGGGAAGTCTATGCACCGGCCATGGCCTCCTTGGTCGAGGATCTCTACCGCCGCTACGAACTGCCGGAGTGCTACATCACCGAGAACGGCGCCTGCGACAATACGGACGTCGAGAACGGCGCGGTCGATGACCAGCCACGTCTCGACTACTACGGTCAGCACCTCGCCGTAGCTGCCGACCTCATCAAGGCGGGATATCCGCTACGCGGCTACTTCGCCTGGAGTCTGATGGACAACTTCGAATGGGCGGAGGGTTATCGCATGCGCTTCGGCCTCGTCCATGTCGACTACGAGACCCAGGAGCGCACCGTCAAGAAGAGCGGCCGTTGGTATAGCGATCTGGCCCGCGGTTTCCCAAAAGGCAATCACAAGGCCGCCTGACAGGATACCTGTCGCTTTTTCCATGCGGCCCGAATCATCGGACGATGGTGCGGGCCGTTTGCATTTGGTCGTTTATTGCATTTTCGCCAATTCTTGTAGAATATCGTCTCTCGGAATGCGCCGCGGAAACCGCGATGAATGGGCGCGTTCCCGTCTATCTGGAACGTTGTTCGAAAGTTTGCTTTGTAAGGTCGCTCCGGAATGCTAGTTGACGCCCAAGTCCAGCGAATGTGTCCCGCCACTGCCGGCTAGCCCGGCCGCCCCGCGGGGACGCAATCCCGCGATCGACACCGCAACAGACGACTTGAGAGTTCATATGCCTTCCGATCCATCTCCGCTGTTTCCGTGCCCGGAGGCCATCCGATGACCGGCCCGACGAAAACACGCGCCTCCCTTAGTTCCACAAAGACGGGCATCCATCCGGCCGAATCCATGGTCGTCTTCGAGGGTGTCACCAAGCATTTCCCTGCCAGAGACCGGGATGCCGGCGCATTTGCGGCGCTGGACGGCATCGATTTTGCCGTCGCGCGCGGATCGATCACCGGCATCATCGGTCGATCCGGTGCGGGGAAATCGACGCTGATCCGCCTGGTCAACGGCCTCGAGCGGGCGAGTGCCGGCAAGGTCAGCGTCGATGGCGTCGACGTAGGCGCGCTCGACGAGGCGGGGCTCCGTTCGCTGCGCCGCTCGGTCGGCATGATTTTCCAGCATTTCAACCTCCTGTCGTCGCGCACTGCTTTCGACAACGTGGCGCTGCCGCTGGAAATCGCCGGCGTCGATCGTCAAGAAGTCCGCAAGCGTGTCGAGCCTCTACTCGATCTCGTTGGCTTGAGCGACAAGAGGGACCGATATCCGGCGGAGCTTTCCGGTGGGCAGAAGCAGCGCGTCGGCATCGCCCGGGCGCTTGCCACCGAGCCCAAGCTGCTGCTTTCCGACGAGGCGACGTCGGCACTCGATCCCGAAACCACGCAATCGATCTTGGAACTCCTGCGCCAGATCAACGCCGAGCTTGGCCTGACAGTCCTGCTTATCACCCATGAGATGGAGGTGGTAAAGGCGATCACGTCGAACGTGGCCGTGATCGATCGCGGTCTGATCGTCGAGCATGGGCGCACCTTCGACGTCTTCACCCGTCCGCAGCACGAGACCACCAGGGCGCTGTTGTCCGCCTCTCTCGGGGCCAAGCTGCCGGAATGGATCCGTTCCGATCTCAAAGCGCTGCCTTTGCCGGGGGATCGCGTGCTCGTGCGGCTCATCTTCTTCGGCGAGACGGCATTCCAGCCGCTGACGGCGCGACTGGTCACCGAACTCGGCGCCGAGGTCAACATTCTGGCCGGCGCGATCGACGAGATCGCCGGCGAACCCTTCGGATCGCTGGTGGTTTCCTATCCCGCCGATCCGGACACTCTGGAACGGGCGCGACACTTCTACCAGGAAACCGGTCTTGCCACGGAGGTGCTCGGCTATGGCGCCTGACATGCTCTTCAATCTTCTCCTCAAGGCCCTGCTGCAGACGTTGCAGATGGTCGCGGTATCCGGGATCATCGGGACGCTGATCGGTCTGCCGATCGGTGTGTTCCTCGCCACCAGCGGTCGGGGTGAGCTTTTCGCTGCCCCGGCGATCAACCGTATCGTCGGCCTGGTTATCAACGCCACGCGTTCGACTCCGTTCATCATCCTGGTCGTCGCCATCATCCCGTTCACGCGCTTTGTGACCGGAACCTCGATCGGCACCATGGCGGCGATCGTACCGCTGACCATTGCAACCATTCCCTTCATCGCGCGCCTGATCGAAGCGGCCATTCGCGAAGTGGACAAGGGGCTGATCGAGGCGGCGCGGGCCATGGGCGCGACGCCCTACCAGATCGTCACCAAGGTGCTACTTGCCGAGGCCAGACCCGGCATCACGCTCGCACTCACCCTGACGCTCGTCAGCCTGATCGGGTTCTCGGCCATGGTCGGTGCCGTCGGCGGTGGCGGGCTCGGCGACCTGGGCATCCGCTATGGCTACCAGCGCTTCATGCCGGACGTGATGCTGGCGGTGGTCGTCGTGCTGATCGTCTTGGTTCAGGCGGTGCAGAGCGCCGGTGACAATCTGGCGCGGCGCTTCGACAAGCGTAGCCGCAGAAGCTGACTTCCTCCCTTCAGAATACAAGGAGTAACTACAATGAAAAAACTGATCGTCGCTGCCGCAATCGCAGCCCTGTTTTCGGCCGGCACGGCGCTGGCAACCGACATCAAGGTCGGCGTGACCGCCGGTGAACACGCACAGATCATGGAAAAGGTCAGGGAAATCGCCGCCAAGAAGGACCTCAACATCGAGATCATCGAGTTTTCCGACTATGTCGTGCCGAACCAGGCATTGGCCGACGGCGACCTGAACGCCAACTCCTTCCAGCACCAGCCTTACCTCGACAACCAGATCGCCGACCGTGGCTTCGATCTCGTCAGCGTCGGGACGACCATCACCACCCCGATGGGCGTCTATTCCAAGAAGGTCAAGGGCCTTGAAGAACTGAAGGACGGAGCGACTGTCGCCATTCCGAACGATCCGACCAATGGCGGCCGCGCCTTGCTTATCCTTGCAAGCAAGGGGCTGATCAAGGTCAACCCGGATGCAGGCCTGAAGGTCGGCCCGGCCGACGTGACCGAGAATCCGAAGAACCTCCAGTTTGCCGAACTCGATGCCGCCCAGTTGCCGCGTTCTCTGGATGACGTCGACGCCGCCGTCATCAATACCAACTATGCGCTGGAAGCCGGCCTTCATCCTAAGACCGACGCCATCGCCATCGAAAGCGAAAAATCCCCTTACGCCAACGTCATCGCCGTGCGCTCCGAGGACAAGGACGCCGACTGGGTGAAGACCCTGGTTGAGTCCTACCACGACGACAGCGTCCGGGCCTTCATCAATGAAGAGTTCAAGGGTGCGCTCATTCCGTCCTGGTAATCTGGATTTCTGATCGCCGCATTTCGAACGGCCCTGCCCGCCAAGGACGGGGCCGTTTTTCGTCTACCGGCTTTCCTGCCCGGTGGGCCTTTCCGAGCCGCGGAACGGCAAGTGCTTCCCGCAACATTGATGATCCAGGTCGAGACGTCATCGGCACAAGCAACTGTCGTTGCCAAACCGGCTAAGTCGAAGTCATTTTGAAGTTTTTTCAGCTTTTTTCGGAAAAAACCGAGTCTCTTTAACATTTCTTGAATGGTTCTGTTCAACGCTGACTCATTTTTAACGAGTAGGTCATGCGTAGTTTAGTTTCTGTTCGCCAGAGATTTACCAACATGGGTCGGCGCCCGCTGCTTGGCGGCGTGCTGCTCGCCTTTGCGCTCGTCGTGGTGGTGGTCACCAGCCTGGTGCTGTCTGCCCTTGGGGAGGTGGCCCGACATGCCAACCAGCTCGACGACGCCCGGTCGCATGAGACCACGGCCGGAGCGCTGAAGACCTTTGAGGCACAACTCGGCGCCACGCTCAATGACTACGCGGCGTGGGACGATGCCACCCAGTATGTCTATGCGCCCGATGGCATGGAGTGGATGATCAGCAACTTCGGCGACATGACGGTCGACAGCGATCTTTTCGATGTTGCAGTTGTGGCCGATGTCGACGGCAATGCCGTGATGGCCTATCGGGAAGGCCAGCCGATGACCGGGCCGGTCGATCGCTACTTCGGCGGATCGCTGCGCGTCCTTTTCGATCTCGCCAAGGCATCGGAAAACAAAGGGATGCCGCAAGCGACCGGCTTCATCGAAACCGAAAGCGGCATTGCGGCGACCGGGGTCGCGCTGATCCGCATGAAGTCCGGGGAACTTTCCCTGCCAAGGAACATGCACCGCTACCTGATTTTCGCACGTCATCTGGACGCGCGAAAGGTCGAGGACCTCGCACAGACCTATGTCATCAGCGGGCTGACGCTGGCACCCAGCGTGGCCGACCCCAGAAGCTTTGTGCCGATCCGTGATCCTTCCGGCAAGATCCTGGCCAAACTCGCCTGGGCGTCGCGCAACCCAGGCGATGTGAGCTACATGATGGTGCAGCCGACCGTCTTCATGGCGATCGGCCTGGTGGGGCTGCTCTTTGTCGTGCTGCTGGCTATTGGCGCGCTGGCGGCTCGCCGCATGAAGGCCGACGAAGCGGCGGCGGTATCCCTGGCTCGGCATGATCGACTGAGCGGCCTTGTCAATCGCAGCGGCCTTTTCACGGGACTGGAGGAGATGATCGACGCTGCTCGCGTCGATTCCTCCGACGTGCTGCTCCTCTATCTCGATCTCGACGGGTTCAAGGAAGTCAACGATGCCTACGGGCACGGGACGGGCGACCAGTTGATCCGGGGAGTTGCTGCGGGACTAAGCTACCTGACGCCGCAAGGGGCGTCGGTCGCCCGCGTCGGCGGCGACGAGTTTGCCATCGCGCTGCAGACGACGCGAATCGACGAACAGGCAGTGGAACTCGTCGAAGCATTGCTCGATTTCTTCTCCGAGCCGTTGACCATCGGCGCACGCGTGGCAACCGTCGGCGCCAGTATCGGCATCGCATCCTCGCCACGCGGCCTGATATCGGCGGGCGAACTGGTGCGGCGTGCCGACATGGCCATGTACAAGGCCAAGGACGCGGGGCGCGGTCGCTGCATGTGCTACGAGCCCGGGATGGATGCCGACCGCGAAACGCGCAACGAGCTGGAGCTCGACCTGCGTCAAGCGATTGAAAACGGCGATCTCCGGGTAGCGTTCCAGCCGCTCGTCAGTGCGTCCAATCGCGAGATCGTCGCGGTCGAAGCACTTGTTCGCTGGAACCGGCCGGGCCACGGAGCGGTATCGCCGGACGTCTTCATCCCGATCGCCGAGACGACCGGCCTGATCGAGCCGCTCGGTCTCTATGTCCTGCGCCGCGCCTGCGAGGAGGCACATCACTGGCCCGCCGGCGTCAATATCGCCGTCAATATTTCGCCCGGCCAGTTCCGCAACCCTGCCTTTGCCGATCAGGTCGGCGCCATCATTGGCGAGACGGGAACGGACGCTTCGCGCATCACGCTTGAGATGACCGAGGGATACCTGATCCAGAATCCCGAGCGTGCCCGGCAGGCGATCGACCGGTTGAAGGCACTGGGGCTTCGCGTCGCGCTTGACGATTTCGGCGCCGGTTTTGCGAGCGTCGGCTATTTGCGTCAGTTCGGCTTCGACCGGATGAAGATCGACCGGTCGCTGGTGCTGGCGCTTGACGAGAGCAGCCGCGCCCGCGACATGCTCCAGGCGACCGTGGCGCTCGCGCGCTCGCTCGACATCCCGGTCACCGCCGAAGGCATCGAGCGGGAAGACCAGGCAATGATCCTGCACCTGTGCGGCTGCGACGAATTGCAGGGATATCTATTCGGCAAGCCCATGCCCGCCGAAGCGATCAATGCGATCTTTGCGGGGACGGATGGGGCCGGGGCCGGCGGCCGCTCGGCCGCCTGAGACGGCCGGGCATCCCAGTCAGCTGCCGATATGCCGTTGGCCGCGTTTCTTCGCCAGCGCGATCTGGTGCTGGCGCTGGCGGTAACGTAGCCGGTCTTCGTCCGTGCGGCTGTCGTGGCAATGCGGGCAGGATACGCCGGCCTCGTATTTTGGAGAGGTCGTATCCTCGGCGGTCAGGGGATAGCGGCAGGCATGGCAGAGTCTGTGTTCGCCTTCCTCCAGGCCATGGGTGACCGAGACACGCTCGTCGAAAACGAAGCACGCCCCTTCCCAGAGGCTTTCCTCGGGCGGGACCTCCTCAAGGTATTTCAAGATGCCGCCCTTGAGATGGTACACCTCATCGAAGCCCTGCTCCTTCATGAAGGCGGTGGCCTTTTCGCAGCGAATGCCGCCGGTGCAGTACATCGCGATTTTCGGCTTGTTGTGCAGGCCGGTATTGTTGCGCACCCAATCGGGAAACTCGCGGAAAGTCTTGGTGTTGGGATCAACCGCGCCCTTGAAAATGCCGATTGCCGTTTCGTAGTCGTTGCGGGTGTCTATGACGATCGTCTCGGGATCGGAGATCAGCGCGTTCCAGTCCTGCGGGGCGACATAGGTACCGACGATGTGATTGGGATCGATGTTCTCGACCCCCATGGTGACGATTTCCTTTTTCAGCCGCACCTTCATTCGCAGGAAGGGCATTTTCGAGGCCCAGCTTTCCTTGTGCTCCAGCCCGGCAAATTCCGGCTGCGCCCTGAGCCAGGCAAGCACGGCGCGAATGCCGGCTTCAGGGCCAGCGATCGTGCCGTTGATGCCTTCATGCGCCAGAAGCAGTGTCCCCTTTACGCCTTGTTCGTCGCAAAGCGTCTGCAAGGGCTCGCGCACCGACTGGAAGCGCGGGAAGGATGCGAAATGGTAAAGCGCGGCTACAAGAAAGCGGCCGGAAACTTCTGCTTGAGGAAAAACGGTGGTCTGTGTCATGCGGGCACGAAATACAGGCTCTCGTCCCCCCATGCAATGAGGATTTCTGCCGCATCCGCTGCCGAGCCGGACCTCAACCGGCTGCGAGCACCCAGAGCTTCCCGATGATCCGCCCTTCCACCTCCGGATCGTCGGCAAAGACCACGTCGGCGTCCTCAACCGCATTCGCACGCAATTGCTTCTGCCGCGCCATGATCGCGTCGAACAGCAGCCCTCGATCCTTGCCCTTCGAAAACAGATCCGGTTCCGCGTTGGCGACGTCGAGGAGAAGGAAGAGATCGTTGTTGTGGCCAAGGACGTCGATAAGGTGCTTCGCCTCCGCTTGCTTCGCGCCCATGGCCGTCGGCCAGATGTCGGCCAGGAGTTGGGTGTACATCCAGTAGTCCTGGCTTCGCTTGCGCAAGGTGTGAAAGACCTCGGGGCCGCTATCCTTGCGGCATTCCTCCAAGGCAGTCCGAGCATGCGTTGCCGTCTTCGACCAGCCGCCGGAAACGATCGCGGCGGCCACGGAGGGATCGTCATCGAACACGAGGTTGTCCATCGCTCTTTGCGCATCGTGGCACCCGGAGATTGCGGCCGCGATCCTTTCCTCAATGTCCGCGTCTCCCGAGGCAATGCGATCACGGCGCGCCGTCAGCGCCACCGAGACCCGGGCAAGGGCCTTTTCCTCCTTGTCGGCGCCGGCATAGTTGCCGAGGTAGTCGCAGGCTTCGATCAGCGAGGTGGCGTCACGGGTCGCCGACAAGGACTGGCCTATATCGCGAAGACGGGCATTCTCCTGCTTCTGAAAGTCCTTCGCCTCCGTGCGAACGAGGCGGTAGAGCGCACGCAGGCGCTTGAAGCAGCGCCGCGCATCGTGGATCGCCTCGTGCAGGCCGTCGGGGCGCTGCTCTAGAAGGGAGACGGCAAGCCGCAACTGCTTTCCGGCAACCTTGTGGATCTGGTCGGTAAAGGGTTTGTCAGGCCGGATGCGAAATCGCATTGACCAGTTCCTCCCGTAGGTCCTCCATGGCGAGGGTCTGGTTGGAGTATCGGCGATCGCCCGTTACCTCGGGTCCAAGCCAGCTTGGGAGCGGTGGCTGCTCGGCCTTGTCGGACAATTCGACCTCGGCGACCACCAGCCCGCGATAGGCGCCGTCGTAGACATCGATCTCCCAGGTGTAACCTTCGCAGTTGACCTCGTAGCGGGTCTTTTCGAGAACGGTGCCGATGGCAAGGCTGACCATTTCCTCTGCGTCGGAAAGCGGGATCTCGTATTCGAACTCCTCGCGTTGGAAGGTACTGGCGCCGATTTTGACCGTCAGCACAGCCCGGGCCTGATCGATGATCCTGACCCGGACGGATCGGCCCTCCATGGCGACGATGTAGGCTTGGCGGAATACGGAACTGCCGGACACCATGCTGCGCCACGCAGTGTCCAGGACCAGGAACTTCCGTTCGATTTCTTTTGCCATACAGAGAAAAACCCGGCTAAAAGCTATGAAATTGCAGCGTAGCGGATCGCCGAAAAGATGAAAACCCGTCATTTCTGCAAGGGCGCTTTTGGCTCGACATCCGCATGCAAGCGGTTTATTCGGTAAGGCGATTTCAATCGTTTTAAAGGGTGGGCGTGATGGCCGCAAAAACCGACAAGCTGCTTTCCATTCTCAAACTCCAGCCGGTGGTTCCGGTGCTGATCGTGGATGACGTCGCCTCTGCCGTGCCGCTGGCGCGTGCGCTCGTCGCCGGTGGGCTGAAGGCAATCGAGATCACCATGCGCACGCCGGCCGCACTCGACGCGATCCGGGCGGTCGCGGACGAAGTCGAGGGAGCTGTTCCTGGCGCGGGCACCATTCTCAACCCGGCGCACTTCGATGCGGCGGTGAAGGCGGGGTCGCAGTTCATCGTCAGCCCCGGTACGACCCGCAGCCTGCTCGATGCCGCAAGGGGCTCGGATGTCGCGCTGCTGCCGGGCGCGGCAACGGCGAGCGAAGTCATGACGCTCCGCGAAGAGGGTTACGACGTGCTGAAATTCTTCCCGGCCGAACAGGCGGGCGGGGCGGCCTATCTCAAGTCGCTCTCATCGCCGCTGGCCGGAACCCTGTTCTGCCCAACCGGGGGCATATCGCTGAAAAATGCGAAGGACTACCTGTCGCTGCCGAACGTCGTATGCGTCGGCGGATCGTGGGTCGCGCCGAAGGAGCTTGTGGAGAAGGGCGACTGGGCCGGGATCACCAAGCTCGCGGCCGAAGCGGCGGCGCTGAAGTAAGCGCCCTCGTTTCATTTCGTTTCCGAAGGTCGGCGTTCTCGCCGGCCTTTGATTTTGCAAGGCCGCTTCCTATGTTGAGGGAATAACTGCAAGAGGGAGAGAAGCGCATGATCGACGCGAAGAAGATCTTGGACCAATTTCTGGGATCGCAGGTTCCGGGAACCACGGGCAGCGTTCGCGATACGGCCGGGGATGTGGCGCAACTCGCCAGGAACAACCCGCTCGCCACGGGGGCAATCGCGGCCGTCCTGCTCGGCACCGGCGCCGGACGCAAGCTGACCGGCAATGCGCTGACCCTTGGAGGGCTTGCTGCCATAGCGGGCCTCGGCTACCAGGCCTATAAGAACTATCAGGCTGGCCAGGCGCCTGCTGCCGAAAGTCAGGCCCCCACAATCGAAGTTCTGCCACCGCCCGCCGATTCTGGCTTCAGCACGGAACCCGCGGCGCTTCGCAATGATTTCGTCCTGACACTGGTCCGCGCCATGATCGCTGCTGCAAAGGCAGACGGCCATATCGATGATGCCGAGCGTGCGCGGATCATGGACAAGGTCCGGCTTTCGGGACTGGGCTCGGAAGCAGAAGGGTTCCTCCTGCAGGAGCTCGCCAATCCCACCGATATCGATGCGATCGTCGCTGCCGCGCGGAGCGAAGAGGAGCGCGTCGAGCTCTACACCGCATCCCGGCTGGCCATCGAACCCAATTCGCGTGCCGAGCGCGGCTATCTCGACCTGCTCGCCGGGCGCCTGGGGCTTGCCGATGACCTGATCGACCATATCGAGGCGACGGTCTCGGCAGCAAAGAATCCCATGTGACGCCTCGAAGGGCCGGTTGTCTCGATCAGGCGGTGGGCCCGGCGGTTTCCATTGCAACGGATGCCGGCGCCGTTCCCGGGGCTGTCGCCTGAATCAACAATTCCAAGGGTGCCGGCAGCGAAGCAGCAGTAGAAGGACGGCGGCTATGAGTGAAGAAAACAGCGGCGCACGGTCGCCGGCGATCGCGGCGGCGATCATTCTCGTTGTCGCAGGAGTGGTGTTCTTCCTGATGCCGAAAATCATGCTCTGGCTCGGCAGCTATTCACCGTGGCTCGGGGCCTTATTCGGAACGGCCGTGGTGCTCGCCTTCTTCCTGCTGTTCTGGCTGAGAGCGCGGCACCAGCGCAGGCGATCCTGACGATCAGGCTTGCAGGGCCGCGCCGAGCAGCAACAGGCCCATGACCAGCACCAGCAATGCGCCGAGGATCTCGATGGCATGGCCTATCCGCATGCCGGTGGAGGATTCGCCGCCGGCGAAGCGCACTGCCATGTCCTTGGCGGTCACGGCAAGTGTCGCCAGGATCGAGACGGTGATGGCCGTGCCGATCGACATGGCGATAACCGACAGGATGCCACCAAGGTAAAGCCCGTTCAGGAGCGAGAATGTCAGCACCAGCAGCGCCCCGGAGCATGGCCGAAGGCCGACGGCGACGATCGCTGACCAGGCCTCGTGAATGCTGAAATCCTTGGCACCCAGCAATTGTGGGTCGGGCGCATGCGCATGCCCGCAAGTCGAGCACACTTCGCCGGGACCATGACGATGGTGGGCTTGGCGATCCAAGACGAAGGTCCGCCCAGGATCGTCGAATTGCATGACGGCCGCACCGGTCGTTTCCATTGCCATGTATCGGCCGGACGCGACCGCAGGCGCACGCACGAGCGAGCGCACCTTGCGAAACAGCAGCCAGGCGCCGAACATCACGATCATCGCGAAACTGACGATTTCCAGCGCGCGGGTCGCATCCGTCATGGAAACGGACGAGCCGCGCAGCAGTAGATAGGCGGCTCCGATCAACAGTATGGCGACGAACCCCTGCATCAGCGCCGAGACGAAGGAAATCACTACGCCGCGCCTCAACTCGGTTTCGTTGGCGATCATGTAGGACGAGATCACCGCCTTGCCGTGGCCGGGGCCGGCGGCATGGAAGACACCATAGGCAAAGGACAAGCCGACAAGCGAGGTCAGTGCCCAGGGATCCTCGCGCATGTGCCTGAGCGCCCCAGTCAGAGCGCGATAGAAGGCCTGCTGCTGGGTGTTTACCCAGGCGAAGATTCCCGCGAACGGCCCGGTCGGCTGGAAGGACGGCTCGGCCGCGCCGATCCCGAGCGGCGATTGCGCATGCGCAAGGCATGCCCCGATCAGCGAGAAGAACAGGGCATGGCCTGCAACGGCCAGCCAGCGGCGATCGTTCAGCATGTCAGTTCCAGCCTGGTTGCGAAGAGTTTGGACATGTCCGTGCCGGTCGGATCGTTGAAGAAGGCATCGGTGAGGCTTGCCTGGTTCTGCGCCAGCACTTCGTCGGGGTCGGGGCGCACGACGGCGCGCTTGCATGCCTTGAAGGGGTCGCCAATGGCGACGAGATCGTCGTCGCTGGCGAAATCCATCGCCGCATACATGGTGGGGTCATATACGCCGAAGGTGAGCTTGCCCTTGATGGGCATCGCGGTGCTGGGCTTTACAGCGAAGAACATCAGCAACTGGCCGTCCTGGTAGTCGACATTGATGACGTCGGGCCTGGCGACCGCGATCGTTTTCCCGTCTTCGGTGATGGTGGTGTAGTAGTTGAAGTCGGCCAGCGACTCGAGAACCGTCTTTCCCACTTCGGCGAGTTCGTCCGGATCGAGCTTGAGATTGGTGTTCTTGTCGAAGTCCATCAATACGCTCGAGGAAAAAATCTCGTCGAAACGCCAGACATTACGCAATTCGGCGATGTTGCCGTCGGCGCCGCCAACGACTTCGAGCCGCGCTTCGGCAAAGATATGAGGATGGGCAAAGGCGAGGCCGGGAGCAAGCACGGTCAGTCCCAGCAGCAATGGAAGCGCTTTTCTCATCGGTCGGCTATCGATTCGGCATGCGATTTCTCTACCCGCTGTATCGCGCCCAAATAGGACGGAATTGGGACCGGGAGCGTCACGGAGACGTTTCATCGCGCCGGCGGAACCAGTTGGACAGAAAGTCGACAAAGGTGCGCACCTTGGCCGGCAGATAGCGGCGGTGCGGGTAGACCGCATATATGCCCCGGTCGGTCGGCAGGTATTCGTCGAACAGTGTGACGAGTTCGCCTGACTGGATGTAGGGCTCGGCGATGAAGTCGGGCGAGGTGGAAATGCCGAGCCCGGCGCGGGCGGCGCGGATCGTCGCTTGCGGGCTGTTGACCTCGATCGGCCCGGCGATCGGCACGGAGAATGGTGAGCCGTCCTTTTCGTAGAAGCGAATGCTGTTATGCGATCGCGAATTGGTATCGATGATCACCGGCACGTCGGCCAGCACCTGCGGATGGACGAATGGACCATGCTTGACGACAAATTCCGGCGTGGCACAGACAAACATCCGAAAATTGGAGAGCTTGCGGGCGATCATGCCCGAATCCTCCAGCTTGGTGATGCGGATCGCCACGTCGAACCCTTCCTCGATCAGATCGACGAATCGGTCCTCGGAGTGAATTTCCAGCGAAAGGTCGGGGTGCTCCTTGGCGAAGTCGACAAGCGACTGCCCGACTTCGGCGTCGACAAACGTCCGCGGAGCGGAAATCTTCAGCCGCCCCTTCAGGTCCGCATTGTTCTCGCGCACCAGATCGGCAAGGTTGTCGATCTCCTTGAGGATGTCGGAGGCGGTCCGGTAGTAGGTGTGGCCAGCCTCGGTCATCGAAAACTGACGAGTGGTGCGATTGAGCAGCAGGGCGCCGAGTTCGTCCTCGAGTTCCCGGACATATTTGGAAAGCAGGGCCTTGGAGCGGCCCATCTTGCGGGCGGCGGCGGAAAACCCCTCGGCGTCCACCACGTCTATGAAAGCCCTGATCCGCGTCAGCGTGTCCATGAAAAATTACTCCGGCCATATCGTTCCACAATGGTGAACGGAAGCTCTCTGTCGTTCAATAATTTTATTCCCGGCAAGCGGAAAAAACCACTTGATTATGAAGGCGAATGTTCTTATTTCCGTTGCTGCCCAAAGTCGCACGTGCCTGTGGGTGTCCGCCGACCCTCGATTAGGTGAGGTCATCGGTAAGGTACCTGGAACTAACCTCTCCAGTCGCTATTCCGGCCAACCGGGAAATGCGAGGACATCTTGAAGCAACGACGGTGCGGGCCTTTCTGGTGTCTGCCGGCTTTCCAACAGCCGGGGTTACTGAAGAGGCACACCTTCATTGCCGGAAGTGCGGTTGGGTTATTCCCTCCAATCCATGGCAGACAAAACCGAGCTAGAGCCTAGGCGGGCTTTGGTTCACCAATCGCGCTATCCGAGCGCTTGCATGGTTCCGGGGTCTCCACCGGCTGGTTCCAGTGCATTCGCGCGTATGCCTTTTGTCCTCCGGTTTTCCGGAGCCTGGAATCGAAAAGGGAATAAAAAAATGACGACCCAGCGCATCCGCGACTTCATCAACACCCGACGTCCCGACGGTCCCTGCCTCGTGGTCGACCTCGACGTCGTCAAGGACAACTATCACGCCTTCTGTCATGCGATGCCGGACAGCGCGATCTACTATGCCGTCAAGGCCAACCCGGCTCCGGAAATCCTGAAGCTGCTCGCCGGTCTCGGCTCCAACTTCGACTGCGCGTCCGTAACCGAGGTCCAGATGGCCCTCGATGCCGGTGCGACCGCCGATCGCCTGTCCTTCGGCAACACGATCAAGAAGGAGCGTGACATTGCCCGTGCGCATGCGCTCGGCGTCCGCCTCTTTGCCGTCGACAGCCATGAGGAAGTCGAGAAGATTTCCCGTGCCGCCCCCGGTGCGCGCGTTTTCTGCCGCGTGCTGACGGATGGCGAAGGCGCCGAGTGGCCGCTGTCGCGCAAGTTCGGTTGCGTGCCGCAGATGGCCGTCGACGTTCTGGTCTATGCCCATCAGCTCGGTCTGGAGTCCTACGGCGTGTCCTTCCATGTCGGGTCGCAGATGACCAAGGTCGATGCATGGGATTCGGCCCTTGCCGATGCCAAGCGCGTCTTCGTGTCGCTCGCCAAGCAGGGCATCCACCTGAAGATGGTCAACATGGGCGGCGGTTTCCCGACCAAGTATCTGCGCGACGTGCCGTCGGCGGAAGCCTACGGCCAGGCGATCTTCGCAGCGCTGCGCAAGCACTTCGGCAACCAGATCCCGCAGACGATCATCGAGCCCGGCCGCGGCATGGTCGGCAATGCCGGCGTCATCAAGGCGGAAGTCGTGCTCATCTCGAAGAAGTCGGACAACGATGCGGCCCGCTGGGTCTTTCTCGACATCGGCAAATTCGGCGGTCTCGCCGAGACCATGGACGAGGCGATCCGCTACCCAATCCGCACGGAGCGCGACAGCGACGAGATGGAGCCTTGCATCATCGCCGGACCGACCTGCGATTCGGCCGACGTGCTCTACGAGAAGAACCTCTATCCGCTGCCGGTGTCACTGACTATAGGCGACGAGATCCTGATCGAGGGTACCGGCGCCTACACGACCACCTATTCGGCGGTCGCCTTCAACGGCTTCGAGCCGTTGAAGTCCTATGTCATCTAGGGTTTCGACTTCGCCAGCCCCGTAGCCAGCCGGGGCGGCAAATTCACAATTTCCTTCGGTACCGTTTGAATCGGTTTTGATGATGGAGGCCCGGATGGCCGCTATTGTTGATTCTGTGCGCGCTTTTTTCGCGCCTTCTGCATTTGTCATCGACGCGGAAAATCCCGGCGACGTGGTCGCGCGCGAGAACCTGCTCGATCGCACCATGGGCCCCGACCGCCGCAGGAAGTCGTCGGAAAAGCTGCGGAGCGGCCGTGTGCCGGCCGCTGGCCTGGCGCTGGTCGCCCGCGACCTTGACGGCCACGTCATTGGCACGGTCCGGCTCTGGAACGTCGAGGCAGGCGTCAATCACTTCGGCTCGCCGATCGATGCGCTGCTGCTTGGACCGCTCGCCGTAGACCCGACCCATGAAGGCAAGGGTGTCGGCGGGGCGCTGATGCGGGCCGCAATCCTCGAGGCCAACAAGCGCGAACATGGCGCGATTCTCCTGGTTGGGGACGCGGCCTACTACGAGCGTTTCGGTTTCTTTGCCGCCAAGGCGCAGCATCTGGTGATGCCGGGTCCTTTCGAGCGGGCGCGCTTCCTGGGGCTGGAACTCAAGGATGGTTGGCTGGAGGGCGCTGCCGGGATCCTCGTCGCCAGCGGCCGCAAATTCGGCGCTGCCAGCGAACTGAAGGCTGCCTGAGGCGAAGGGAGCCCTCGTCCCAAGAAGGCCCCTTCACCGCCCCCAATGTTGCATTGTCACGCGCGACGGATCGATAGCAGCTTGTAGTTGAACGGTCCCAGGCGACCGTTCTTCGGGTAGCGCATGAGGCTGACCCGGTTGCCCTGGTTGCCGCCAAGGCAGAGGATGGAGTTCGCATCCTCGTCGACGAAGAAGGCCACATGGCCACCCTCGGTGTTGCTGTTCGAGCGCCTAAACACGACGATATCGCCGTCTTCGGGGTTCGCGGTCTTGTCGCGGCCCCATTCCTCATCGTGCCAGGATCGCGCCCACTTGCTGTCGGTGCCGGTCAGTCCTGCCTGTTCGACGCAGTAGTTGACGAAGGAAGAGCACCACGCCGTCTCGTCCGGCGCACTGCCACCCGTGGTCGTCGCATGGTACATGACGATGCGGGGATTGTTTGGTCGTCCGGGGATCTCCCTCACGCCGAGTTCCATCTCCGCTCGCGCGACATCCACCGGCTTTCGAGCGGCCGGCAGTTCCTGCGACAGGCCACCGGAAACCGGTTCGAGGAAGGTGCGGTGCATGTAGCCGTCGGCATCGCCGTCACCCTCGATGTCGACCTTGACCCATTCGCCCTCGCGGCCCCGACCGGTGACGATCGTGTCCAAAGGATAGCTTTGGATGATGCGGTAAGTATCCGACGGGCCGGCGCGCAGGTTGAGACCAGACCGGGCGATGACGCGGAAGAGGGCGGCGCTGCCTTCGCCCTTCGGCGAGTCGAGTGCGGCAGCCCGGTCGAACTGTCCGAAGCTCGCGAAGGCGGGATTGAAGATGTTGCCGTCATAGTGAATGTCGGCGAAGGGAAACCGGACGGCCATATACTTCTGGAATAGCGTCCAGTTGCCCCTTTCGAGAGCCCGCCGCGTTCCCGACCAGCCGAGTGCGCCCGCGAGCCAGATGTAGTCGGCAAGGCCGAGGCCCTGGAAATGTGTGCCGACGGTGCCCGAGCCGTAGACGCCCAGCTTGTAGTCGTTGCCGAGCAGCCTGCGCACTTCCTCGAAGTACGGTTCGATCTGTCGCAGTTCGGAAGTGCGGAAATAATCCCAGTCGACGGCGAAGTAGATCGCCGAGCCGTGCGGCTGGTTCAGCTTTGCCGCCAGCTCCAGTGCCCGTTCTGCGTCACGAACGCCGTTCGCGCTGTTAAGGTCGGAGATGTTGCCGTCGGCGCCACCCCTCTGCTGGAATACGACGGCCACCGAAAGATCTGCCGCGTGCAACGCCTCGAGCTCCCTTTCGGTAAGGCACTTGGACGGCAGCCGACTGCTGTTGCGGTGATTGTAGTAGCGGATGACCGATTTGACCCCGGCGTCTGCGAGCCGCGTCGCATAGGGGCCAACGTCCCACGGAATGTCGATGATCTCATGCATCGTCGTGCTCCTCCGCCATGTGGGAACCACTCATTATGGCGTGCATAGCATCTCATGCACAACCATGAATGGCAAATCACATTTGGTGACGGAGCCCGATTTTCAGGCGGAAATGTCGACCACGCCGCAATCGCCGGCTTCCGAGGCGAAGGCCAGCAACTTGCCGTTGGAACTCCAACCCATCGAGGTGATCGCACCCTTGCCCGGCCGGCGCAGCAGCGCTTCCTTGTTGTCGCCGATGCGGACCGCAAGGATCATGCCGTCGATGAAGCCGATGGCAAGAACCTCCTCCAGCGGGTGGAAGGCAACGTGGGTGGCCATGATGTCGGCACGGGTGCCAAGCTCGAGCGGCGCCTTGCCCATTGGGCCGTCCTTGCCGGCAAAGGGCCAGACGATGGCCGCCGGCGCGCCGGTCGAGGCCAGCCACTTGCCCTTCGGCGACCAGGAGAGCGACTTCACCTTGGCGGGATAGCCGGTCATGCGCATGTGCCTGGTGTCGGCGCCCACCTTGGCGTCGAGCTTCCAGCCATGCAGTGCATTTTCCTGCATCGCAGTGACGACGAAACGGCCGTCGGGCGAGAAGATGACGTATGTATGTGCGCCTTTCCAGTCGAGATCGACCGGCTGGCCAGGTGTCGCCACCCAGTGCAGCGACACGCCGTTGTAACGGGCGACCGCAATGCGCATGCCCTTGGGGGCAAAGGCGATGGATTCGACGGTCCGATCCACCGGAAACTCCTTCTGCGATCCGTCGGCAAGCTGTACGAAACTGGAGCGGCCATGGGCATAGGCAACTGCGCCCTGGGGCCCGCCGGCGACGACGCTGATCCACTTGCGCGGAACCACCGCCAGTTCGGTGATACTGCCGTCACGGGTGGTGCGCACGACGCGGCCGTCCTCGCCGCCCGAGATCAGGCTGTCGCTCCACGGGTCGCGGATGCAGGTCAGGAGGCCCTGGTGGGCCTCGGTGACCTTTTCGCCACTATCGAGGCGATGGATGTTGCCGCTTGCTGTTGCGAAGAACGGAGTATCGCCGATGAAGGCGGCGGTCACGACGTGGCCGTCGAGATCCAGCGGGGCAACTGTCGGCATCAGGCAGTGGCCTCGCAGGCCTTGAAGGTGCGCTCGAGCTTTTCGCGGTCAAGTTCGCGACCGATAAAGACGAGACGGGACTCGCGGGGCTCGCCA
The DNA here is from genome assembly GCA_030028905.1 of Ferirhizobium litorale. GTDB lineage: Bacteria > Pseudomonadota > Alphaproteobacteria > Rhizobiales > Rhizobiaceae > Ferirhizobium > Ferirhizobium litorale. The sequence continues at coordinate 146,238 of JALDYZ010000001.1, forward strand.
TCCTTCCACGGGCGCTGGTGATCGCCCTCGATGATCATATGCACGCCCTGCACGACATAACGCTCGGCATCGCCCTTGAAGGCGATGATGCCCTTGAGGCGCAGGATGTTCGGGCCGTCGGTCTGGGTGATCTTCTGGATCCACGGAAAGAATCGGTCCGGGTTCATCTCGCCGCCGCGCAGCGAAACGGACTGAACCGTCACGTCGTGGATCGGCGACACGCCGTGATGGTGATGATCGTGTCCATGTTCGTGATCGTGATGATGGTGATCATGGTCGTGATCGTGATCGTGATCGTGATGATGATGGTCGTGATCGCAATCCGGGCCGCAGACGTGGTCGTCATGATCGTGATCGAGGAAATGCGGATCGTTTTCGAGCGCTCGCTCGAGGTTGAACGCGCCCTGGTCCAGCACCCGGGCAAGATCGACGCCGGAACGCTGCGTCGCATAGATGCGCGCCGAGGGATTGATGGCGCGGACGATATCCTCGATGCGATGCAGTTCCTCGTGGCTGACGAGGTCGGTCTTGTTGATGACGACGACATCGGCAAAGGCGATTTGGTCCTCGGCCTCGCGGCTGTCCTTCAGGCGCAGCGGCAGGTGCTTGGCGTCGACGAGGGCGACGACCGCATCGAGTTCGGTCTTGGCGCGCACATCGTCGTCCATGAAGAAGGTCTGGGCGACCGGCACCGGATCGGCGAGGCCCGTGGTCTCGACGATGATGCCGTCGAAGCGGCCAGGGCGACGCATCAGCCCTTCAACGACGCGGATCAGGTCGCCGCGCACGGTGCAGCAGACGCAGCCGTTGTTCATTTCGTAGATCTCTTCGTCCGACTCGACGATAAGGTCGTTGTCGATGCCGATCTCACCGAATTCGTTGACGATCACCGCGTACTTCTTGCCGTGGTTCTCGGAGAGAATCCGGTTGAGCAGCGTCGTTTTGCCGGCACCGAGATAGCCGGTCAGAACCGTGACGGGAATGGGCTTTTGCGTGGCTGTTTCGGTCATGATGAGCCTCGAATGTGGGGGAGGGCCGGGAGCGGCCGCTCTGTGTCGGTACCCATATAAGGACTGGCAGCAGCGAGTTCAAAGCATTTGTTTCGCCGCTTGAAGCTATCGAATACTGCCTGCCCGGGAAGCTGGGAGACGTCGTACAGTCCGTTTCGCATCGTGCTATTTCAGTTGCCCGGGATCGAAGCGATGCACGTCTTCGAGCAGTTCGATGACACCGCGGACGGCCTGCTCGACCAGTTTCTCGCCCCTTTCGGCTGTAGCCGCGGAGGCATTGCCGGCTACCCCCTCGGGGTTGAGGTCGGACATCTTCCAGCCGAAGGCATGCGGCCCGTAGGCGCGCAGATGTGTGAAGCGGTCGATGTAGTCCGATTGGCGGGACGGGAAGTTGCCGGCTTTTTCCATGTCGACCCGTCCCGGCGCCAGCGCCAGCATCACCGACGTCTCGATATCGCCGCCGTGGATGTCGATCGCCTTATGCTCGGGGGGCATCCAGCCTTCCGGCTGGCCGAAGCGGGTCCAGCTTGTCGCCACCGCCAGCATGTTGAAGCGTACGCGTGCTTCCGTTGCGACGATCGTCATGAGCGGTGAGTTGCCGCCATGGGCGTTCAGCATGACGAACTTGCGGATCCCCTGAGCCGCCAGCAACTCGGCGACGCCGAGCCATCGGCCCACTGCCTCGTCGAAGCGCAGCGTGCGCGTGCCCGGGACGTCCATGTGTTCGATCGAATAACCGACCGGCTCGGTCGGCAGGAAGGTGACCGGCAGGTGGTCGGGGAGTGCGCCGATGACCCGCGACGCGATGCCTTCGGCGATCAACGTATCGGTCTCGAAGGGGAGATGCGGCCCGTGCTGCTCATGGGCGCCGAGAGGCAGGACGGCAATCCAGTCGTGCCTTGTCGCGGGCGGAAGGTTTGGATCGTTGTCGGCAAAGTGTGGCGCCGGCTGTCGCATGGAGTGAATGCCTTGTGCTTTTCGTAAGAAACTCGCGATATTGTCATAACGCGGCTTGCTCGCAGTGCAAAGGTGGACGGAAAATGGGCAAGAAGAACAAGGACGGCAAGAAGGGCAAATCCGGCAAGAAGAAGGATTCGGCCGAAATCGCCCTCGGTGAACTTGGTCCGGCGATTGTCCAGGCCGCCCGCACGATGCGCACCGTGCTGTCGCGCAATCTCCTCGACAGTGGGCTCTATGCCGGCCAGGACGGAGTGGTTCTGGCGCTTGCCGAAACCGACGGCCTCACCGCCGGGCAATTGGCGCAGAAGCTCGGCGTCAAGGCGCCGACCATGACCCGCACCATTGGAAGAATGGAGGCGCAGGGCTTCCTCGTGCGCCGCGCCGATCACGACGATGCCCGCCTGACCAAAGTATTCCTCACGGAGATGGGGCGCGAATGTGTTGCCGAGATCTCCAGGTCGGTGGCGCGCTGCGACGAACTCGCCGTTCATGGTCTGAGCGACAAGGAAGTGCGCACCCTGATTAAATTGTTGAAATCGGTGGATGCCAACCTGCATGCCACTGGAATGCCTGACGAATAGCGACGCCAGCACGCGACGTCCCGACGGTTCGACGGCCCCTGTTGCATAATCGCGTTAAATCTTTTAATTAAAACGTTTAAATGACCTCGGCTAAAATTTAAGGAGTCGGGATTTGCTTTAGTACGTTGTGTGCGGGAGACACATGGCCCAGAAGATCAAGCTTTCCACCATCGCCGAAACCCTCGGCATTTCCACGGCAACGGTATCGCTGGCGCTGCGTGACAGTCCGCTGGTGGCGATGACGACGCGGGACCGGATCAAGGAGCAGGCCCGCTCGCTCGGATATATCTACAACCGTCGTGCCGCGAGCCTTCGGACATCGCGCTCGGGCATCATCGGCGTCGTCGTGCACGACATCATGAACCCATTCTACGGCGAGATCCTCAAGGCGATCGAAAGCGAACTCGACCGCAGCCGGCACACCTTCATCCTGTCGAACCACTACGACTCGGTAGAAAAGCAGCGGACTTTCGTCGAAACGCTACTGCAACTTGGCGGCGACGGCGTCATCATGTCGCCCGCCATCGGCACGCCGCCGGAGGACGTACAGCTTGCGGAGGACAACGGCATGCCGGCGATCCTGATCGCCCGTTCGATGGAGGCCGTCGACCTTCCGACCTACCGGGGCGACGACAGCTACGGCATCTCGCTGGCGACGAACCATCTGATCGGCCTCGGCCACCGCTCGATCGCCATGATCGGCGGCACCGACCAGACCTCGACAGGTCGCGACCGCTATCAGGGATACGTCAACGCCCTTCGCAAGGCCGGTATCGAAGTCGATCCCAACCTGCGCATTCCCGGTCCCCGCTCGAAGCAGGGCGGTTTCGAAGCGGCGGTGCATTTCCTGTCGTTGCCGCAAAAACCGACTGCCGCCGTCTGCTGGAACGATCTGGTCGCGATCGGCCTGATGAACGGCATTGCCCGCGCCGGGCTGTTGCCGGGCAAGGACATCTCGGTGACAGGCTATGATGACCTCGAGGAGGCCGCCATTGCCACGCCTTCGCTGACCACAGTGTGGAACGGTCAGGCGGAAGTCGGGCGCCTGGCGGCGCGCGCGCTGCTGGACAAGCTCAATGGCAGCCACGAGCCCGACGGCATCCATCTCATCAAGCCCGAGATGCGTATCCGCCAGTCGACCGGTCCGATCAATCGTAGCTAAGGGAGCGTGCCGATGGATGCCAAGAAGCCAGTGGTGTTGGTCGCCGGCAAGGTCAATCCGAGAATCATCGAGCGCCTTGGTGACCGTTTCGAGCTTGTTCATGCGGAAAAACACGCGCGGCTTTCCCTCGGCGCCAATGTCGCCACCGAGGTGAGGGGGGCGGTCGTGTCGGGCGATTTCCCAACCGATTGGATGGCAGAACTCCCAAAACTGGAGATCATCGGCAGCTTCGGCGTCGGCTATGATGGGGTGGATGTCCGTGAGGCTGCCGCACGCGGCATCACCGTCACCAATACGCCCGATGTGCTGAACGACGAGGTTGCCGACACCGCGATCGGGCTTCTCATCAACACGGTGCGGCAGTTGCCGCGCGCAGAAGACTGGTTGCGCGGAGGCAATTGGGTTCCGGGCAGCAATTTCCCGCTCTCGCCGCTCTCGCTCAAAGGCCGCAAGGTGGGAATCTTCGGTCTCGGCCGCATCGGATTGGAGATCGCCCGGAGGCTCGAAGGCTTCAAGGTGGCCATCGGCTACCATACCCGTTCGCGGCGAGACGACGTACCCTACACCTACTATCCGGGCCTTCTGTCGATGGCCGAAGCGGTCGACACGTTGATCTGCATCGTCCCGAAGACGCCGGAGACCCACAAGGCCATCAATGCCGAGGTGCTGTCGGCGCTCGGACCGCGGGGGGTGTTGATCAATGTCGGGCGTGGCTGGAGCGTCGACGAGACGGCCCTGATCGGCGCTCTCGAGAAAGGCATCATTGCGGCCGCCGGGCTGGACGTCTTCTATGACGAACCGCACGTGCCGGCCGCGCTGATGGAGTTTTCGAACGTCTGCCTGCTGCCGCACGTCGCCTCCGCCTCGGTGGACACCCGCAATGCCATGGCGGATCTCGTCGCGGATAACCTGCACGCATGGTTTGCCGAGGGCAGGGCACTGACACCGGTTCCGGAAACGCCGATACCGCCGCGCCGCAACTGACGGCTGAGCGGACGTTCACAGAAAATTAACCGTTTCCGGAAAGCCCTTGTTAAGCCTTTCGCAAGCTTCGAGACGCATTCTCTAATTTAGAAAATCGCAGAAGTATCGGAGAATGGGGATGAAGATCTACCTGCTTGCCGCTGCGGCCGGACTGACGGGTCTGGTCGCCTGGAACCTCGCCGCAACCGCAAAGACAGACATCGACCCGGTCGCTTCCGGTTCGATTCACCGCAACACCGCCAAACAGCCCTTCACCGTTGCCAACATTTCTGCCCACTCGACCTGCGTCGTGGAGCGCGGTGCAGCCGTCACCGGTCGCAGCCATCTCTTCTCGGCACCGAAGGAATGCGACAAGGTGTGGCCCGGCCTTCCGGCGGTCAGGACCTGGACGCAGAACGAAGATGGGACGGTGATCCTTTCAGACGCCGGCGGCGAAGCCGTTCTCACCGTAGCGGAGGGTGATGGTGTGTCCTACGAGGTGCTGGAGCCGGCAGGCCTGGCCATGACCTTCAAGGCGGTCCGCTGACCTTCAGGCCTTCTGCGCCGCGTAGGCCCGCACCGCATCGCCGAACGCCTCGAAAAGCGCACGCGAGGGTGAATCGGTTTCCGCCCAGTATTCCGGATGCCATTGCACGCCGATGGCAAACCCCTTGGCATCGATGACCGACACTGCCTCGATCGTGCCGTCCGGCGCCGTCGCTTCCACCTGCAGGCGCGGGGCGGTCTCGCCGATCGCCTGGCGATGCAGCGAATTGACCTGGATCGATCCCGCGCCGAGGTAGCGGGCGATGCAACTCCCCTCCTTGACGTGGACGTCCTGACGGATGGCGTACATGCTATCGCGGTCGACGTCTGCCGGCTTGCGGTGGTCCCAGATGCCGGGCTGGTCCTGGATTTCGCTGGCAAGGGTGCCGCCGAGCGCGACGTTCAGTTCCTGCAGGCCCCTGCAGATCGCGAAGACGGGCATGCCGCGGTCGAGAGCGCGCCGAATCAGCGGCAACGCCGTCGCATCGCGGGCAAGGTCATAGGGGCCATCGGCCTCGGTTGCTTCGCGGCCATAGAGCGAGGGGTGAACGTTGGTCGCCGATCCCGTCACCATCAGGCCATCGACCCGGTCGAGAATGGCATCGGTATCATTGCCGGTGTCGAATGCCGGGATGATGAAGGACATCACGTCCGCAACGTTGAGGGCGGCGCGCACATACTGATGCTGCACGGCGTGCCAGTTGGTGCCATCGAACGCGCGAATGTCGGCGGGAACGGCAACGATAGGCTTGGACATGACGACTCCGGTCAGGAAACTCAAAAATATCTGCGCAGATTTGAGAAACCAGATTTCGCTTCAAGTCAACGGTTTCTCAGGGCGCGAATGGCTGGGGGGCGAGACAATTGCTGCGTGGTAACGAAGTGATGATCGCGCACGGGAACGCTATCGACGAAAAAGCGTGTAAAATCGCGTGGAACGTCACAGCTCCGAAACAAAAGAATAAGAGGGTGCGTGCTTGAAACGGAATGCCCTCCGTGGTTCATTCCGGGTTCTGTTGCGGCCAAGACGTCAAGGTGCGCTGCCCGCGGCATGGTATCGTATGGGAGGAATTCTATAAATGGATCGTCGTGCATTCATCAAAAAGTCGGCAACCGTCAGCGCGGGTGCCGCCGTTGCCTCGGCGCTTGCCGCGCCGGCAATTGCGCAGGAAAATCCGAAAATTACCTGGCGCATGACGTCGTCCTTCCCGAAGGGGCTGGACACGATCTATGGCGGCGCCGAGGACATCGCCAATCATGTCAAGGAAGCTTCGGGCGGCAGCTTCGTCATCCAGCCCTTTGCCGCGGGCGAGATCGTACCCGGCATGCAGGCGGCCGATGCCGTTGCTGCAGGCACGGTCGAGATGGCGCATACCTGCTCCTACTACTACATCGGCAAGGATCCGACCTTCGCGATCGGAACGGCCATTCCCTTCGGCCTCAATGCCCGTCTGACGAACTCCTGGTTCTATGAAGGCGAGGGCAATACGCTGATGAACGAGTTCTATGCGGGCCACGGCCTCTATGCCCTGCCGGCCGGCAATACCGGCGCGCAGATGGGCGGCTGGTTCCGCAAGGAAATCAACACCGTCGACGACCTCAAGGGCGTCAAGATGCGCATCGCCGGCCTTGCCGGCAAGGTCATCGAGAAGCTCGGTGTCGTTCCGCAGCAGATCGCCGGCGGCGACATCTACCCGGCGCTGGAGAAGGGTACGATCGATGCCACCGAGTTCGTCGGTCCCTATGACGACCAGAAGCTCGGCTTCCACAAGGTGGCGAAGTACTACTACTACCCGGCCTGGTGGGAAGGCGGTCCGACGATCCATGCGTTCTTCAACCTGCAGAAGTTCAACGATCTGCCGAAGAACTACCAGGCGATCCTGACCGACGCCTGCGCCTTCGCCAACACCAACATGCTTGCAAAGTACGATGCCAAGAACCCGGTTGCGCTCAAGCAATTGGTCGCCGAAGGCGCGGTGTTGCGCCCGTTCAGCCAGGAGATCCTCGAGGCGTCCTACAACGCCGCGCTGAGCACCTATGCCGAAATCTCGGCCTCGAACCCGGCATTCAAGAAGATCTACGACAACCAGTTGGCCTTCAAGAAGGACGCCTATCTTTGGATGCAGTTGTCGGAGTACACCTTCGACACCTTCATGATGATCCAACAGCGCTCGGGCAAGATCTAAGCACTTCCCGCGGCTCGTTGACAGAAGCCCCGGATCGAAAGATCCGGGGCTTCCTGCGTTCTAGGAATGGAAAACGGCGAGTGGGAAAAGGCCCAGCCGACAGCGCCGGGCCACCCAACCGTTATTCGATTTTCGGCGGCTGGCTGAGGTCCATGGACGGTGCCGCGGGCGCAGGGGCAGCAGGTGCGCTTTGGTTGCCTGGCGGCTCCCCGCCAGCCGGCTTTTCCGCCGGTAGCCCCTCGAGCGGCGGCAGGGACAACCCCGGCAATTGCGTGCCGCCGCTGCCGTTGTCGTTGCCGATCGGCGGCAGGGACAGGCCGGGAAGCGTGTCACCCGCGCCCGGCAGGCCGCCGCCCTGCGGTACCTCTATCCTGATCGAATCCGGATCGACGCTCGGATGGTCGGTCTTGTAATGCATGACGAGACCCGGAAAGAGGATCACCACGAGGATCATCGCGAACTGGATCACGATGTATGGGAACACGCCCTTGTAGATCTCGGTCGTCTTGACGCCGGGAAGCGTCTTGCCGGTGATCTTGTCCTTCCAAGGACCTGCGGGAGCGATCGAACGCAGGAAGAAGAGCGAGAAGCCAAAGGGCGGGGTGAGGAAGGACGTCTGCAGGTTGATGCCCAGAATGATACCGAACCAGACGAGATCGATTCCCAGCTTCTCGGCGACCGGTGCGAGCAGCGGCACCATGATGAATGCAATCTCGAAGAAATCGAGGAAACAGCCGAGAATGAAGATGATGATCGTGACGACGATGAGGAAACCGTATTCGCCCCCGGGTAGGGCAAGCAGGAGTTCCTCAATCCAGACATTGCCGTTGATGCCATAAAAGGTGAGGCCGAAGACGCGGGCGCCGATCAGGATCATCATCACGAAGGCGGAAAGCTTCGTCGTCGCATCCAGCGCGTTCTTGAGCGAGGCGAAGCTGAGCCTGCCCTTGGCTAGCGAAAGCAACAGCGCGCCCGTCGCCCCCATCGCGCCGCCTTCGGTCGGCGTGGCGATACCGAGGAATATGGTCCCGAGAACGAGGAAGATGAGTGCCAGCGGTGGAATGAGAACGATGATCACCTGTTCGGCGAGGCGCGAAATCAGCTTCGACCGCGACTTACTGTTGACCAGCGCCACGGCGTAAACCGCCATGACAGCGAATGACAGCGCCGCCACAAGACGCCATTCGGGGCTGGCGACCGAGGTGAACAGCACATGGTTGCCGAGATAGAAAAGTCCAACCGCAACCGCCAGCATAACCAGAAGCGAGGTCACGCCGCTGCCGAGCGTCCGGGCTTCCACCGGCAGCGCCGGGGCCCAGGACGGCCGGATCATGGTCACCGCGAATATGTAGGCGCAATAGACGGCGACGATCATCAACGCGGGATAGAGCGCCCCGACATACATGTCGCCTACCGACCTGCCGAGCTGGTCCGCCATGACGATAAGCACGAGCGAGGGCGGAACGATCTGGGCCAGGGTTCCGGACGCGGCGATGGTGCCGGAGACGAGCGGGCGATTGTAGCCGTAGCGCATCATGATCGGCATCGAGATGAGGCCCATCGCCATCACTGAGGCGGCGACGACGCCGGTCGTGGCGCCGAGAAGCGCCCCGACGAGGATGACCGCATAGGCCAGACCGCCACGAACCGGACCGAACAGCTGTCCAATCGTATCGAGCAAGTCCTCGGCCATGCGCGACCGCTCGAGGATGATCCCCATGAAGGTGAAGAACGGGATCGCCAGCAGGGTGTCGTTGTACATGATCCCGTAGATGCGTTCGGGATGGGATTGCAGCAGCGGCCAGAAGAGCCTGATCTCGGGCGAGATCGTCGAAAGCTCGACGCCGACGACGAAGTAGAACAGTCCACCCGCGGCCAACGTGAAGGCGACTGGGTAACCCAGCAGCAGCAGCAGCATGACCGAAGTGAACATCACCAGGGCAAGATTGTGAGCGATGAAATCGATCATGTCAGTTGCCCTTCGCGCCGTTTGTCTCGGAGCCCTCGCCCGTCATCACGTGTTCACGCGGATCACGGATGCGGCCGGTGATCACGGCGAAGCGCTTGATAACCTCGGAAAGAGCTTGCAGCGAGAGCAGTCCAAATCCCAGCAGGACGACGAGTTTCGCGGGCCAGATGATGAGGCCACCGGCATTGGACGACATTTCGCCGGTCGTGAAGGAAAGCCAGAACCACGGCCAGGCGAGCCAGGTCATGAGAAGGGCAAAGGGAATAAGGAAGATGATGTGCAGGACAAGATCGATCCAGTCGCGGGTGCGCTTGCTCCATGTGCCGGACAGGACATCGATCCGCACGTGTTCGTTCTTGAGAAGCGCATAGGCTGCCGCCAGCATGAAGACGGTGCCATAGAGGTACCATTGCACCTCCAGCCAGGCGTTTGACGAGATGTCGAACATCTTGCGCACGACGGCGTTGCCGGCGCTGATCAGCACCGCGGCAAGCAGCAGCCAGGATACGGATTTTCCGATTGCCTCAGTGATGAGGTCGATGAGGCGACTGAGCGCCAAGAAAACTCCCATTTTTCCCCTCCGTTTTTGTAGGTAATTGCATAGAGGATCGAACGGGACTTGCAACCGGCCTTTAGACAGAAAAGGGACATTATCCGGCCAAAATCCGGCCTGACAAAAGCGGCGCACCCGCGGGCGTGGCCACAGATGCCGCGTCTGGCCGGGCCCCGCGCCGGGATCATTTCATTGATTAGGAAATTCAACTAAATCAACAGGGGCCGGGAAATCAAATCTTAAAATGTTTTCACTATCGTGCGCGCCACACAGAGGGGAATTTAATGAAGGCAGAAAGGCAGAACGCCGTTCCGACAGATGTCTATCTGTCCTTCGTGAGCTCGCTGTTTGGTAACCGCAAGACGCTGTTCACGGGAATGGTCATCCACATCCTGACCTATCTCGCCGTCTATGCGAAGTCGGGTGCAACCTTCTATATCTACCTGACGGCGGTTTTCGTTCTCATCTGCGCCTACCGGATCTACTGGTTCCATCGCTTCGACGAGGCCGACAAGAGCAACCTCACGCGAAGCGAGATCGCCGAGTGGGAACTGCTGTACCTCTATGGCGGCGTCGCCACGACGACCGTCCTCGGCGTTGGCAGCGGCTATGCGATCCTAATGCTCCGGGACCCTTTTGCCGAACTCGTCTGCATCGCAGTCACCATGGCATCGATGGTCTCGGTCGTCGGCCGCAACTACGGCTCGCCGATCGCCGTCAACTTGCAGACCATGTCTGCATGCCTGCCTATCATGCTGGGCTGCCTGATGCTCGGCGATTTCTACATGACGCTGCTGTCCATCTTCCTCATTCCCTTCGCGCTGACGACGCGGATGATGGCGAACGGCGTGCGGGAGTTCCTCTACAAGAACGTCATCGCCTCGCGCGAGATCGCCATGATCGCGGACCGGTTCGATACGGCGCTCAACAACATGCCGCACGGCCTTTTCATGCTGGATCGCAACAACCGCATCCAGGTGGTCAACAGCAAGGCCAGCGAACTGCTCAACCTTGGCGACCAGAACCGGCTGAAGGATTGCGATCTTGACGTGGTGCTGCGCTATGGCGTGCGCCATACCTTCATCGATGGTTCCCTGCCGGCACTCATCCAGCGTCAGTTGGCCCAGTTGATCGACGGGACGCTGTCGCGCTCGCTCATCCAGTTTTCCGACGAGCTTGCGCTCGAGTTTACCGCCAATCGCAAGGCCGATGGCGGAGTCGTGCTCATCTTCGAGGACGTCACCGCGCGCGTTCGCGCCGAGCGCAAGATCCTGCACATGGCGCGCTATGATTCGCTGACCGGGTTGCCGAACCGCGAGTACTTCGTCGAACTCGTCCAGGACAAACTACGCGAGCGCCCCGATGTCGGCACGGTCGGCTTCGTCATCCTTGACGTTGATGAATTCAAGCATGTCAACGACCTGAAGGGCCATGTGGCGGGCGACCGGCTGTTGCATCGGATCGCGAAGCGGCTGAAGACGGTCGCCGGCAGCGATACGATCCAGGCCCGACTGATGGGTGACCAGTTCGTTGTGTTCTTTCCGGATGCAGACGATGCGGCGAGCCTCGACCAGCGCATTCGCACGATGCATGCCGAGGTCTGCGGCGACTATGACGTCGATGGTCACCGGTTCCGCATATCCTTCAGTTGCGGCTACGTGGTGATGGAGAGCGACGAAGTCCGGATGGACGAGTGGCAGATCAAGGCCGATCTCGCCCTGTTCGAGACCAAGTCGCGGGCGCGAGGATACTGCACGGCGTTCGAACCGGAAATGGATGCCCGCTATGTCGAGCAGCAGAAGCTGAAGGCGGATCTGCGCGATGCGGTGGAAAACAAGCGCCTCCACGTGGACTACCAGCCGATGTACAAGCCCGACGGCTCGCGGATCGAATGCTGCGAAGCACTGGCGCGCTGGATTCATCCGGAGAAGGGGACGATCCCGCCTAACGTCTTCATCCAGATTGCGGAGGAGATGGGCATCATATCCGGGATTACCGAATTTGTCGTCGAGCGGGCGTGCCGCGACTGCACGACCTGGCCCAACCACATGTCTGTCTCGGTCAACCTGTCGGTGCAGGATCTCAGGAACGCCGACATCGTTGCGATCGTCTGCGCAGCGCTGGAAAAATCCGGGTTGGATCCGGCACGCCTGCATCTCGAGGTAACCGAAAGCAGCATCATGGACGAACTGGTCACGGTGCGTGCCATCCTCGCCGATCTGCGCTCCCGCGGCATCACCATCGCCATCGACGACTTCGGTACCGGCTTCTCGAGCCTGAGCTATCTCGATTCGCTCCCCGTCGACATCGTCAAGATCGACCGCTCCTTCGTGCGCAACATCGGCGAGGATTCGCGGCGCTTCAAGCTGCTGCGCGGGACGGTCAACCTGTCCCGCGAACTGGGATTGAAGATCGTCATCGAAGGCGTCGAGACGAAGGACCAGCTAGCGCTCATCAATGCGCATCGCTGCGCCGACTACATCCAGGGGTATGTCTTTTCCATGCCGGTCGCCACCGAGGCGGTTATCGTCCTGTCGGACGCCTTGCGCCGCAAGCGGGTGGCAAGACGCCGCGAGAGCGTCGCCTAATCCTCGACCAAGAACAGGATGGCAACGACAAGCTCGCCGTCCTCAATCATCTTAATGAACAATCGCGCGGCTGTCCGTGTATTGATGATTGCTGTATTAGTAAACAATAAGATTGCGTTAACCTTAATAACTAATTTTTTGTTAAAAATTTATTTATTGCTTGTGATACCCAAAGTCCCGCGACATTAATAAAATGTTAACGATACGGGTTGAGCGAATGACTACTTCCACAAGTTCGATTTCGAGTTTTTCCGACAAGCTTATTCAGGTTCTCGACAGGGTGGAGTATCGCCGCATCGAAACCGGCGAGGACATGGAGGACGTGGCGCGAATCCGCTATCGCGCCTACAAGATGGCCGACATCCTGCCCATGAGCGGTACGAAGCTGATCGACGAGATCGATTTCGACGATCATGCCTATGTCTTCGGCGTCTACTTCGAAGAGCAACTGATTAGCACCGTGCGGCTACACCACGTCACACCCGACCACCGCGTGAGTTCGACGCGGACGGTTTTTCCGGAGGCAATCGATGCGCTGCTCGATGCAGGGCTGTCGCTGATCGATCCGACACGGTTCGCCGCCGATCCGGATATCATGAAGGAAATGCCGGCGATTCCCTATCTGACCCTGCGCATATCCGTAATGGCGGCTGCTTACTTCGATACCGATCGCGTGCTTCAGTTGGTCAGCCCGCAACATGCAGCCTTCTACAAGCGCGTATTCTACGCCGAAACGGTGGTTCCGCCGCAGAAGAACTGCGGCAAGTACAACATCGACCTGACATTGATGGCGACGAACACCCGCGAGGTGGGGCGGACCTTGCTGACCCGCTTCCCGTTCTTCATCTCGCAGCCGAGCGAGCGGCGCATGATGTTCTCGCGCAATCCCGGCGACACGCTTCCACCGCTCAATATCATCCCGACTGCGAGATACGTTCCCGCCGGAAGCCTGGGCGTTGATCTGCCGCTCTGAATCGGCAGTTCCGGCGCCCGGGAGTACCGGATGCGACGTTCCTTCCATTGCACTTCCACCCTGCTTTGTGTAAGGCCAGCAGCGAGGGAGCTTTGCCATTTTTCAGGGCGGTGATTCCCGGGACATTCTTTGTTAGGCGCCAGGGTTGCCGGGGGTCGTGTCCAGCACCGGGTCGCGTGGTAGTTTCAGGGGAGAAAATTAGTATGAGCGAGCAACATTCCGGACCTATCGAGACCGGTGCGCCGATGAACTACGCCGAACATGAAAAGACCTACGATCTTTTCATCAACGGGGCCAAATACGGTTCGATGATGGTCATCGCGCTGCTGGCCGCCATGGCCGTCGGGTTTTTCGCAGGCGGGGGCTTCTTCGGCGGTCTCGTGCTGTTCATCGTTCTCAACATCTTCGGTTTCGTGCTGTTGCGCTGAACCCCGTAGGGACGGGCGTCGGGCAAGGCGTCGCCAGACTGAAGTGCAGTGCCGGAAGGGAGCCCGGCGGCGATTGAGGGGGTTGTGCCGCGTCACGGTTTCGAAGCGGGCAAGGTCAGTCACCGGCAAGGTTTTCGGGTTCATTCCAACGTGGAGGAAATCACCGTCCAGTCGTATCTGGCCGGTCCGGCGACAGTAGTCGCCGAGCATGCCGCTCTCCCAGGCAATGCGTGGTCCGCGTCCGGTGTTGTCCGGCGGATCTCTTCATTCAGGTCACCTTGCCGCGCGCGACGCAGCAGGCAGGCGTTCCCGGTGGCGGATTGCCACGCAACGCCGGATAAACCGAGAGGAGGACTAAGTGAGCAGCATCGTGTTTATACCGCGGGAGGTGGCGACCGACGAGCCACGAGTCGCCGCATCCGCGGAGACAGTGAAGAAGATCGTCGGCCTCGGCCTTGAGGTCGTGGTCGAGGCGGGGGCCGGGCTTTCCTCGCGCATCCCGGACGCGGACTTCGAGAAAGCGGGGGCACGGATCGGCAAGGCGACGGACGCCAAGCCCGCCGACGTGATCCTCAAGGTGCGCCGACCGACCGACAAGGAAATCAAGTCCTACAAGCGGGGCGCCATCGTCATCGCGATCATGGATCCCTATGGCAACGATGCGGCGATCGCCGCTATGGCCCAGGCGGGGCTCGCGGCTTTCGCGATGGAACTGATGCCGCGCATCACGCGCGCCCAGTCGATGGACGTGCTGTCGTCGCAGGCAAACCTTGCCGGCTACCAGGCTGTGATCGAGGCCGCGCACGCTTATGATCGTGCGATGCCGATGATGATGACCGCGGCCGGCACGGTGCCGGCGGCGAAGGTGTTCGTCATGGGCGCTGGCGTGGCCGGCCTGCAGGCCATCGCCACAGCACGGCGTCTCGGTGCCGCGGTGTCGGCGACCGACGTGCGACCCGCCGCCAAGGAGCAGGTCGCGTCTCTCGGCGCCAAGTTCGTCGCCGTCGAGGACGAGGAGTTCAAGGCAGCCGAGACCGCCGGCGGCTACGCCAAGGAAATGTCCAAGGAATACCAGGCGAAGCAGGCGGCGCTGGTTGCCGATCACATTGCCAAGCAGGATATCATCATCACCACGGCGCTGATCCCCGGCCGGCCGGCTCCGCGGCTGGTATCGCGGGAAATGCTGGCCTCGATGAGGCCTGGCGCCATTGCGGTCGATCTCGCGGTCGAGCGCGGCGGCAATATCGAAGGCGTGGAAGCCGGCAGGATGGCCGAAGTCGAGGGCGTCAAGGTGATCGGCTTCGCCAATATGGCCGGCCGCGTAGCGGCTTCAGCTTCGGCGCTCTATGCAAAGAACCTGGTGACTTTTCTCGAAACGATGGTCGACAAGCAGTCCAAGACGGTTGCGATCAATCACGAGGACGAACTCGTCAAGGCCACCATGCTGACGCATGGCGGCGAGGTGGTGCACCCGAACTTCGGTGGTGCGGCAGTTGTGAAGGGGGATGCCTGATGGCCAATGAAGTCATGAACAGGGCACTTGAAGGGCTGGATCGGGCGGTGGAGGCCGTCAAGCAGGCGGCGGAACAGGCGCCCGCCGTTGCCGATGCGGCCGGAAAGGCCGTTCACGGGCTGTCCGGCGGGGCGATCGACCCCTTCGTTTTCCAGTTGGCGATCTTCGTGCTGTCGATCTTCGTCGGCTACTACGTCGTCTGGTCGGTCACTCCGGCATTGCATACGCCGTTGATGGCCGTGACCAACGCGATCTCCTCGGTGATCGTCGTCGGTGCGTTGCTGGCGGTCGGGATCTCGGCGAGCGGGATCGCCACAGGCTTCGGCTTCGTGGCGCTTGTCCTCGCCTCGGTCAACATCTTCGGCGGCTTCCTGGTCACCCAGCGCATGCTCGCCATGTACAAGAAAAAAGAAAAGTGAGGCTGCCGTCATGAATGCAAATATTGCAGCCTTCCTCTATCTCGTCTCCGGGGTCCTGTTCATCATGGCGCTCCGCGGCCTGTCGCACCCGACCACCAGCCGCCGCGGCAACATTCTCGGCATGACCGGCATGGGTATTGCCATCGTGACGACGCTGCTGCTGGCAACGCCGACCTTCGGCGGTCTTGGGCTCATCATCGTCGGCCTGGCCATTGGAGGCGGAGCGGGGGCATATATCGCCCGCTCGATCCCGATGACGTCGATGCCGCAACTGGTAGCCGGATTCCACTCGCTGGTGGGCCTTGCCGCTGTCCTGGTCGCGGCCTCGGCGCTCTATACTCCCTCGTCGTACGGAATCGGCGAAATCGGCTCCATCCACCGGCAGGCACTGGTCGAGATGGCGCTGGGCGTTGCCATCGGCGCGATCACCTTCACCGGTTCGATCATTGCGTTCCTGAAGCTGGACGGGCGCATGTCCGGCAAGCCGATCATGTTGCCCTACCGCCATGCGATCAACGTCGCGCTGCTCGTGCTGGTCGTCTTCTTCATCGTCGGACTTGCGGCGTCCGAAAGCCATTTCGACTTCTGGGCGATCGTGATTCTGGCGCTGGCGCTCGGCGTGCTCTTGATCATCCCGATTGGCGGCGCTGACATGCCGGTGGTGGTGTCGATGCTGAACTCCTATTCGGGTTGGGCAGCGGCCGGCATCGGCTTTACCCTCGGCAACCTGGCGCTGATCATCACCGGCGCGCTCGTTGGCTCCTCGGGTGCGATCCTCTCTTATATCATGTGCAAGGGGATGAACCGTTCCTTCATCTCGGTGATCCTCGGCGGTTTCGGCGGCGAGACTGCCGCAGTCGCCGGCGACGATGGCGTCCAGCGCACGGTCAAGCAGGGCTCGGCCGATGACGCCGCATTCCTGATGGCGAACGCCTCGAAGGTGATCATCGTGCCCGGCTACGGCATGGCGGTCGCGCAGGCGCAGCACGCGCTCAGGGAGCTTGCCGACAAGCTGAAGGAAAACGGCGTCGAAGTGAAGTACGCGATCCACCCGGTCGCGGGCCGCATGCCGGGGCACATGAACGTGCTCCTTGCCGAGGCCAACGTTCCCTACGACGAGGTGTTCGAGTTGGAGGACATCAACTCGGAGTTCGCCCAAGCCGACGTTGCCTATGTCATCGGTGCCAATGACGTCACCAATCCGGCGGCGCGCGACGACAAGTCCTCGCCGATCTACGGTATGCCGATCCTGGACGTCGACAAGGCCAAGACCTGCCTGTTCGTCAAGCGCTCGCTCGGCTCCGGCTATGCCGGCATCGACAACACGCTGTTCTACAAGGACGGCACGATGATGTTGCTCGGCGACGCCAAGAAGATGACTGAGGACATCGTCAAGGCGATGGCCCACTGAGGCGCAGGTCAGAGGCGATATATCACCGGAAATGATGAAGCCCGCCAGAATCTGGCGGGCTTCGCGCATTTTTCATGATTTTGACTACCGGACTCCGATCATCGCCAGGCCGGTCATCCAATGTTCTTGATCCTCTTCTTTCGCGAAGGGCATTCGGTCAAGATGCTCCGGCGTCCAGTCAGGGTCCTTCGAGCGCAAATTTTCCATGATTTCGTCGCGAGGGATCGGCTTTCCCGTCTGCGCCCGGCTGATGGCGAGCATCAAGTAGGCCTCATTTGGCAAGTCAGACAACGCTGTCAGCAGGTTGATTGTCTCCTCGTAGTTTCTGTCCTGAAAATAAGCCAAAGCAAGCGACCACTGATACCACTCCGGAAAGTTCGGATTGAGACGCTTGGCCCTTTCAATGTCTGCGATAGCGCCAGCGGTGTCGCCTTGGAAGCTGAGCATGTCTGCCCTCTCGGCGAGCAGATCGGGATCATTCGCGTTCAGCTCGCGAGCTCTGTTGTACTCGCGGCTCGCGCCGACCATGTCTTTCAGTTCCATATAGACGGATGCGAGCGTCCAATGTGTGTAGTAGTCGTCAGGGCCCAAAGTAACTGCCTGCGTTGCCAGCCTTACCGCTGAGTCCGTGTTGTCGGACCATCCCTGCTTGTAGTCTTCCAGGTCGGTGTAGCCCGCCCACGAATAAGCTCGCGCGAAATTTGGGTCCAACTCGATCGCCCTGGAAAACGCCTCCTTTGCGCTAGCGTTTCCTTCCCGTGTATACAAGTCGAACAGCTGGCGTCCTCTGAGGTAGTGATCGTAAGCCTCAGCATTGTCGGTCGGGTTCTGCATGATACGTTCCCTCTCTGCTGTGTCGACCTGAATGGCAAGTCTGGCCACGACGGTCTCTATGATGTCGTCCTGGATTGCAAAAATGTCCTCACCCTGGCTGTCATATCGATCGGACCAAATTTGCCGACCACTCGGTGCATCGACCAATTGAGCACTGATGCGGACGCGGCTACCCTCTTTCTGCAAGGTTCCCTGCAGAAGGTATCGGACGCCGAGTGCCCGTCCAACAGCCTGTGCCTCGACCGGCTTGTCCTTGTATGCAAAGCTCGAATTGCTCGCGATGACAAACAGGTTTTTGAAGCGTGACAATTCGCCGGTGATGTCCATGGTAAGGCCATCGGACAAATAGTCTTCCTGTGAGCCGCTGCCCAGTGCCTTCAGGGGCAGGATGGCAATTGAAGGTTCCTCGGGAAGGCCGCCAATGGTTTTGGCAATGGTGTTCCAAATGGCGCTTGGAGAGGAGACGAGAAACACGGCTGCTACGAGCGCCAAAACTGCACCAGTGGTGACGGCCAATGTTCGGTGATCATTCGCTCGGTGGAGCAACCGCTGCAGCCACGACCGCGATTTCGGCAGTACACGGTAGACCGGTAGCGGTGCGGAGATGTTTTTAAGCCTTCTCCTGCCTAGACTTTCGAAGGCGGCATCAAGCTTTCCCTGAACCTGACGATAGACGTCACCCGAAATCAGGATGCCACCCGGGTCGGCCTGGCTTTGGAGGCGGGCGGCGACGTTGACACCATCCCCCTCCAGATTGTCGTGATCGACTATAACGTCGCCGAGGTGAATTCCTATTCGGAAGTGTATTCTGCGGTGTTTGGCGATGCCTTCATCCTGGCGCTCTACCTCGCGCTGAATTGCCAGCGAGGCCCTGACCGCCTCAACAGGGCTCGAAAACTCGGCCATTATGGCGTCACCAGCCGTATTGAAGATCCGTCCGCCGTGTGACGAAACTATTCCAGCAATGACATCTGAGTACTGGCGAAAGAGAGTAAGCGTGCCCTCCTCGTCATTTCCCACAAGCTTGCTGTAACCCACAACGTCTGCCGCAACGATCGCGGTGAGTTTTCGCCTCAGTGGGGGCGTCGTGGTGGCTTCAACTGGGCACATCATTGCCACTCTCTTGGTCGTAGCCTTGAATATTAGTCCATACCTCGCAACGAAACGCAGCTAGCCGTGTCGGCCGCTAATTTCGCTCGAGGTATGCTCGGACCCGGGAAAGGCCGGGTTCTCCTGTCGTAGCCGTGATTCCTGTCAATGTTTTCTCGAGCCATTCCGGGTTGACTTGCAGCCACTTCGAACGGCATCTGGTGGAAGTATTCCGCCGTTAAGCACGGCCTCCATCAGTTCGCTTTCCATTTCGACGTCGAACTTCAGGTTGTTCAGCAGAGCACCGACGTTGGGACACGCGATAGCAAACCCTCGACGGACATCGGTGTTTACAATGGCGGCGCCGTAGTCCTTCCCATAGTAGGTATCTCCGCCGGACAAATAGGATATTTCGTACATTCGGTTCATGGGGTGAGGCTCCCACCCAAGGAAAACGATCCAACCCTTCGAAGAGACTGCCTTCTGAACTTGAGAAAGCATCCCAGCCTCGCTGGATTCTACCAAGTCCCAACCGCCTAGATCAAAGGCATCCTTCTTGATCATCTCTTCTATGGGCTGATTTCCGCCTGGCTCGAGCCCATAGATCTTGCCGCCGAACATCTCTTTGTATTTGCTCAAGTCGTTGAAGCTATGGACCCCTGCATCCCTCACATACGTGGGCACCGCTAAAGTAAACTTGGCGCCGGTCAGATTAGTTCGCACGGTTTCGATGGAACCATCGGCATAGTAGGGGGCGGAAACTTCACGTAGCCCCGGAAGCCACGTGCCAAGAAAGATATCGATTTCCCCGTTTTTCATTGCACGGTAAATTATATCCGTCCCCAACATCTGGACCTGCGGTTCGTATCCAAGTCCTTCCAGCAGTTGGGAAGTCAGCGATGTCGTAATGGTGATATCGGTCCAGCCGACGTCCGCGAGCCGAGGCCGCAAACACGAAACCTCTTCTGAAGCGCCCGCTGTGGACGCTCCAACCCCATCCAGGGCGATAAATAGAAGCATTGGAAGTCCGACGCGATAGACTCTGCCGAGCCTAGAACGGACGCGAGCTCTTGATAGGGGCGATAAAGTCGGTTCCACTTACAGGACCTCTTTTCGCAACAGATTTTACTATCTTTCAGCTCACACGAGATTGAAATCTCGTGTCCAGACGGCATGCTGTCTCCCCAATCTTGGCCGCTGTCGGCGCCGCGATCCCGGGCATCAACTGTTCGGATATTTTGTTAGTATGCGCCGGATCTTGGACTTTACAAGCCCTTGGACTTCTTGCTGTGAACGGCAGCAAACAGCGCGCGAATCGCACTGTTCGAGTCGCCAAAACAGTGCCCTAGCCAGTTGATTTGGCAAGGAGCCTTATTCCGATCCCGGTTGCGGAACGCAATCGAAGATGGGGAAGTTCAAACGCCGTGACCGCGACGCGCTCAACCCGAACGGGTACGCGACAGGCCGTCCCTGGCGGGAGTGTATTTCGGGTCGAGTTGCAGTGCGTGGGAATAGGATTTCGCAGCACGCGCCTTCTCGCCTTTGCGCTCATAGATCAGGCCCTGATTGGCCCAAGACTCGGCAACCTTGTTGTCGAGGTCGATCGCATGGTTGAAGTCGGCGAACGCGTTTTCGTCGTCGCCGAGCGCCACGTAGGAAATCCCGCGGCCGTTGTGCGGCTCGGGAGATTGCGGCGACAGCGAGATCGCCGTGCTGAAATCTTCGATCGCCTGCTGGTGCTGTCCGCGCTTCTGGTAGATCAGGCCACGATTGTGATAGGCCCGGCCATCGGTCGTATCCAGTTGGATCGCCTTGTTGAAGTCGCCGAACGCAGCGTCGATCTGACCGGCCTGGCGATAGAGATTACCACGGCCGATATAGGCAACGTCATAGCGGGGATTGATCTGCAGGGCCTTGTTGTAGTCGGCGAGCGCTTCGTTCGGCCTGTCCATGTTGCGGTAGACCAGAGCCCGGTTCGCATAGGCCTGATAATACTGCGGATTGATGGTCAAGGCCTCGTTGAAATCGGCAAGGGCGCGGCGGAAGTCTCCGGCACGGCCATAGGCCGATCCGCGGGTGTTGTAGGCCTCCGGATCCCGGGGATTTGCCGCGATGACGCTGGACAGCGAAGCGATATTCTCGGTGGAGCCTTGGGCGCGTTCGACGCGCATCACGTCATCCGACGTGTTCGTCTGGCATCCGCTTAGTGCGGTTGCGGCGAGAAGCGCAAAGATCGGCAGTGCGAATCGATAGGAAGAGCGATCTCTTGTGGGGCGAAAGGGGTCGGTATTCGTGGCAGCCATCATCAGGCTCGCATCTCCTTCGGCTTGTCGACTTGCTCAAAGTGCCTTTTCAGCGCGAACATTAAAAAAGGCGGCGGCGAACTGATCGCCCCCGCCAGACATGCATTCGAAAACGTCGAAAAGACGACGATTAGCGCGCGACGACACCTTCGCGCTGAGCCCGCTTGCGAGCCAGCTTGCGTACGCGGCGAACGGCTTCAGCCTTTTCGCGGGCACGCTTCTGCGACGGCTTCTCGTAATAGTCGCGCATCTTCATTTCGCGGAAAATGCCTTCGCGCTGCATCTTCTTCTTGAGAGCGCGGAGCGCCTGGTCGACGTTGTTGTCGCGGACTAGTACCTGCACGTGAATCCCGTTCCTTTGTTTCGAGTTGTTGCCCGCGGATAGACAGCTTACCGGAGCAAAAAGAATGTCCTTCCCGAGGCGTCGAGCCCCATGATTGGGGAGCGGCATAACAGATCGCTTGTCGCGAGTCCAGTGATTGGTTGTTGAGAGGCCGATAAAATTCGTGTCGGCACCCATTCCTGATCCCGTGTCGAATCAGGGTCTGTCCGCGTCGCAAAATAACCGTTGTCGGCGTGGCGGATTTGAGATTGGTATGACGCGAAAAGGAAAGGCCTGATCGACAGGAGTTGAGGGCGTATGCGGAAGTATTCGGTTTTTGCCGTCGCACGCGAAGCGATGCGCGGCCACAAAGGCTGGGAGGCCCAATGGACCTCGCCGGAGCCGCGTAAGGAGTATGATGTCATCATCATCGGCGCAGGCGGACACGGTCTGGGCGCGGCCTACTATCTTGCCAAGGAACACGGCATCACCAATGTCGCAGTTCTGGAAAAGGGCTGGCTTGGCGGCGGCAACACGGGCCGGAATACGACGATCATCCGCTCCAACTATCTCTATGAAGAGAGCATGGATATCTACGAGCACTCCCTGAAGCTATGGGAGGGCTTGAGCCAGGACCTGAACTACAATGTCATGTATTCGCCGCGCGGCGTCATGATGCTGTCGCACAACGTCCATGACGTGCAAGTGTTCAAGCGCCATATTCACGCGAACCGACTCTACGGCATCGACAACGAATGGCTGACCCCGGAGCAGGCGAGGGCCTATTGTCCGCCGCTCGACATCTCCAAGACCGCGCGCTATCCGATCAATGGTGCGGCATTGCAGCGCCGCGGAGGCACCGCACGTCACGATGCTGTCGCCTGGGGCTATGCGCGCGGCGCTTCCGACCGTGGCGTCCACATCATCCAGAACTGCGAAGTCACCGGAATCCGCCGCGGCCCGGACGGGCGCGTCACGGGCGTCGACACCAATCGCGGCTTCATCGGCGCCCGCAAGATCGGCGTTTCGGCGTCGGGGCACAACTCGGTGATCATGGGCATGGCGGATGTTCGCGTCCCGCTGCATTCGGTGCCGCTGCAGGCGCTTGTCTCGGAACCGATGAAGCCGATCTTCCCTTGTGTCGTCATGTCGAACACGGTGCACGCCTATATATCCCAGTCGGACAAGGGCGAGTTGGTGATCGGAGCGGGTACCGACCAGTACAATTCCTATTCGCAAACCGGTGGCCTGCAGATCATCACCCACACCCTGGACGCCATCTGCGAGCTTTTCCCGATGTTCCGCCGGGTGAAGATGATGCGCCAGTGGGGCGGTATCACCGACAACACCCCGGACCGTTCGGCCATCCAGAGCGTGACGCCGGTTCCGGGTCTTTTCGTCAACTGCGGCTGGGGCACCGGCGGCTTCAAGGCGACGCCGGGTTCGGCGCATCTTTTCGCCCATCTGATCGCCCGCGAGGCTCCGCACAAGCTGGCGGCAGGCCTGACGCTCGATCGCTTCCGCACCGGTCGCCTGATCGACGAAGCGGCCGCGGCCGCCGTCGCACATTGATGAGGCCGGTCATGGCGCGCAAAAAGGTCAATCTCTCCGACAATCTCTCGACGTTTTCCGAGCATTGGTCGCCAAAGGTCGTGGCCGGATTCAACGGCAACGACATCATGGTCGTCAAGGTTAAGGGCGAGTTCGTCTGGCACTCGCATCCCGACACCGACGATTTTTTCCTCGTGCTCAAAGGTCGGCTGACGATCCGCATGCACGACGGCGATGTCACGCTTGGACCGGGTGAACTCTATGTTGTGCCCAAGGGCGTCGAGCATTGTCCGGTCGCCGAGGAAGAGACCCACCTGATGCTCATCGAGCCGGCCGGTACGCCAAACACCGGCGACGAAGCGACGGCTGCCGTCAAATCACAAATCTGAGGAGCGAAGCGCCGATATGCTACTGATATATTGCCCCTATTGCGAGGAAGAGCGGTCCGAGCTCGAATTCCGTGGCGCCGGTGATGCCCATATCGTCCGGCCGACCAACATCGCCGATATCACCGACGAGGAGTTCGAGGCGTTCTTCTTTCTCCGCGACAATCCCAAGGGCCTGATCTTCGAGCGCTGGCGCCATATCCATGGCTGCGGACGCTTCTTCAACGCTGCCCGCGACACGGTGAGCGACCGCTTCTACAAGACCTACAAGGCCGGCGAGCCGAAACCGGAGCTTTCCGCCATCCTTCCAGCAGACAGTGACAAGGGAGCGTCGAAATGAGCGGCGCAAATCGCATCGCCGGCGCGGGCCGCCTGACTCCCGCAAAAACCGCCCGCTTTACCTTCGATGGCAAGAGCTATACGGCCCTGCAGGGCGATACCGTTGCCTCGGCGCTGCTCGCCAACGGTGTGCATCTGGTCGGTCGTTCGTTCAAGTATCACCGTCCGCGCGGAATCCTTTCCGCCGGTGCGGAAGAACCGAACGCGCTGATCGACGTGGCGCGCGATTCCGCCCGCAAGCAGCCGAACGTCCGCGCCACTGTGCAGGAGGTCTTTGACGGCGCCATCGTCAGTTCGCAGAACCGCTGGCCGTCGCTCGCCTTCGACGTCAACGGGGTCAACAACCTGCTGTCGCCCTTCTTTGCCGCCGGCTTCTACTACAAGACCTTCATGTGGCCGAAGAACGCCTGGCACAAGCTGTACGAGCCCTTCATCCGCCGCTCTGCGGGTCTCGGCGTGGCGCCGAAGGAAGCCGACCCGGATCACTATTCCAGCCGTTATGCGCATTGCGACGTGCTGGTCGTCGGCGCCGGTATCGCCGGCCTCTCGGCAGCACTCGCCGCTGCCGCAACCGGCGCAAGCGTCGTCCTGTGCGACGAGCAGCCGGAAGTCGGCGGTGCGTTGCACTATGACAGCGGCGTCACCATCGACGGCACGCCCGGCTACGACTGGGCGCAAGCGACAGCGGCCAGGCTTGCCGCGATGCCGAACGTCAAGCTGATGACCCGTACGACCGCCTTCGGCTACTACAACCATAATTTCGTGGGGCTGGCCGAGCGTGTGACCGATCACCTCGCCGATCCGGACCGGACCCAGCCGCGCGAGCGCCTGTGGCAGGTCCGCGCCAAGCGGGTGATCATCGCCAACGGTGCTATCGAGCGCCACATGGTGTTCGCCAACAACGACCGCCCCGGCATCATGCTTGCCTCGGCGGCGCGCACCTACCTCAATCACTTCGGCGTCGCCGTCGGCGCCAAGGTCGGCGTCTTTACAGCGCATGATTCAGCCTATGAGGCTGCCTTCGACCTGAAGCGGGCCGGGGTTGCCATCGCCGCGATCGTCGATTGCCGTGATCGCCCGGGCGAGGCAGTGCTGGCGGAAGCCCGCAAGCTCGGCATCGAGGTGCTGACTGGCCATTCGGTCACCAACACGGCGGGCAAGCTGCGCGTTTCCTCGATGACTGTTGCGCGCAACGGCAGCAATGCCGGGCGCCGGATCAACATCGATGCGCTGCTGGTGTCGGCCGGCTGGACACCCTCCATCCACCTGTTCTCGCAGTCGCGCGGCAAGGTGAAGTTCGACGCCGAACACCAGCGCTTCCTGCCCGGCACCTACGCCCAGGAGAGCGTCTCCGTCGGCGCCTGTAACGGCACCGACGCCCTGCAGGCGACGATCGACGAGGCAATCGCGGCGGGCGAAGACATGGCGCGTGCGGCTGGAGCCACGGCCGGCGGCAAGGTGACGGTCAACGCGCAGAGCACGTTCGAGTGGACTGGCGGCATGATCGGGGCAGGCGAAGGCGCCGGTCCGGACACGACGGTCAAGGCCTTCATCGACTTCCAGCACGACGTTTGCGCCAAGGACATCCGCCTTGCAGTTCGCGAGGGCATGCACTCGATCGAGCACATCAAGCGCTTCACCACCAATGGCATGGCCTCCGACCAGGGCAAGCTCTCCAACATGCATGGACTGGCGATCGCCGCCGACGCGCTGGGCAAGGAGATCCCGAAGGTGGGCCTTACCACCTTCCGGGCGCCCTATACGCCGGTCACTTTTGGCACGCTGATCAACCATTCTCGCGGCAAGCTCTTCGATCCGGCCCGCAAGACCCCGATCCATCCCTGGGCGGAAGCCCACGGCGCCGAGTTCGAGGATGTCGGCAACTGGAAGCGCGCCTGGTTCTTCCCCAAGGCCGGCGAAACCATGCATCAGGCCGTCGATCGGGAATGCAAGACCGTGCGCAACGTCGCCGGCGTCTTCGATGCCTCGACGCTCGGCAAGATCGAGGTGGTGGGGCCGGACGCGGCCGAATTCCTCAACCTGATCTATACCAACGCCTGGGACAGCCTGAAGCCCGGTCGCTGCCGCTACGGCATCATGTTACGGGAGGACGGCTTCGTCTATGACGACGGTGTCGTCGGGCGGCTGGCCGAGGATCGCTTCCACGTGACGACGACCACCGGCGGCGCTCCGCGTGTCCTGCATCACATGGAAGACTATCTGCAGACGGAGTTCCCGCACCTCAAGGTCTGGCTGACGTCGGCCACCGAGCAGTGGGCGGTCATTGCCGTTCAGGGCCCGAAGGCGCGCGAGATCATCGCGCCGCTCGTCGAAGGCATCGACATCTCCAACGAGGCCTTTCCGCACATGAGCGTTGCCGAAGGCAAGATTTGCGGCGTGCCGACCCGGCTGTTCCGGATGTCGTTCACCGGCGAGCTCGGTTTCGAAATCAACGTCCCGGCTGACTACGGCCAGGCAATATGGGAAGCGGTATGGGCGCGAGCCGAGCCGATGGGCGCTTGCGCCTACGGCACCGAAACCATGCATGTGCTGCGCGCCGAGAAGGGCTACATCATCGTCGGCCAGGATACCGACGGCACGGTGACGCCAGACGATGCGTCGCTGAACTGGGCGGTATCCAAGAAGAAGTCGGACTTCGTCGGCATTCGCGGCCTCAAGCGGCCCGACCTCGTCAAGGACGGACGCAAGCAGCTTGTCGGCCTCGTCACCAAGGATCCGAAGACCGTGCTCGAGGAAGGGGCGCAGATCGTCGCCGATCCGAACGAGCCGAAGCCGATGACCATGCTGGGACACGTCACGTCGTCCTACTGGTCGGAAAACTGCGGCCGTTCCATTGCGTTCGCGCTGGTGGCGGGTGGGCGAGCCCGCACGGGCCAGACGCTCTACGTGCCGATGCCGGACAAGACGATTGCCGTCGAGGTGACGGATATGGTGTTCTTTGACAAGGAAGGGGGACGCATCCATGGCTGATACTCAGACCCTCGTGAGGCAGAAGACTGCATCCAAGGCCGAACAGGCGGGCCTCGCCACACGCAGGGCACCGCTCGCCGGGAAGCAAGGCGGTTCGGCGACCGTGATTCTTGTTCCGGCGGAAGCTGCGTCGCGAATTTCGCTCCGCGCCAGGGCCGAAGATGTCGGCGCTCTTTCCAAGGGTCTCGGCCTCGCACTGCCGGTCAAGCCGAAGACATCCGCAACCGCGGGCGAGCGTACGGCGCTGTGGCTGGGACCGGACGAATGGCTCGTCATCGACCAGTCGGGTGCCGATCTCGTTGCGGTCGCGGCATCGTCCGGCGCCCTGCATTCGGCAACCGACGTGTCCCACCGCAACACGGCGGTGATCGTCTCCGGGCCGGGTGCCGCGGCTGCGATCAACAGCGGTTGCCCGCAGGATCTCGCGCTCGCAGTCTTCCCGGTCGGGGCCTGCTCGCGGACGATTTTCGGCAAGGCCGAGATCGTGCTGTGGCGGATGGCCGAGGACAAGTTCCGGGTCGAGTGCTGGCGCTCGTTCTCCGAGTACGTATTCGGCCTGCTCAGTGAAGGGGCCGAGGACGCGGCGCTCTAATCGGTCTCATCAGTTGCAAGCCCCGCCCGGGAGACCGTGGCGGGGCTTTTGATTTTTGGGAACTTCCGCCGTCGTCAGTCGTGGACCGGGCGATCCTTCGGGTCGAACTGCACGATCGTTTCCCACACCGCCGTCAGGGCGGGCTTCCGCTCTCCCTCGATCTCGATCGACACCTCATAGGCGGTCATCAGCATGCCCGCGCCGCGAAAGCGCGCGGACGAGAGCTTGAAACGGCCGCGGATGCGTGCGCCGCATTTCACCGGCGACATGAAACGAACCTTCTCGAATCCGTAGTTGATGCCCATTGTCTGCTCGCGGATCTTCGGCAAGGCCTTGTAGTTCATCGTCGACAGCAGCGACAGCGTCAGGAAGCCGTGGGCGATCGTGCCGCCGAACGGGCTTTCGGCGGCGGCGCGCTCGGGATCGACATGGATGAACTGATGGTCGTCTGTCGCCGTGGCGAAAGTATCGATCATTGTCTGGTTGACAAGAATCCAGTCGGACACCCCGATTTCGGTTCCGACCAGACCCTCGACCTCTGCAAGTGCAATTTCACGCGTCATGAAATCCCCGAATCCATTGGGTGAATATATTGATATTTATGACCATTGAATGTGAAAGGACAATCACGGGTTTTTGCCACGCGAAGATGATGCCAGGCTTTCGACGAGAAAGCCCACTGAACGCGGTGCAACCCAAACCGCGCCTCGTGCCGGCGAAGTCGTCCTGACACCTGCGGCGGGCTTCCAGGCGAGACCCTTTGCGGAAGGCAGCGCAAATTCGACTTCCGCGGGCGTCCGATTGAACAATACGGCGAGACGAGTTGAGCGGTCGAGGTCGCGGTCGAAGGTCTTGAGGATCATTGCGAGACCGGTGGTCGACGGTTCCTGCCAATCCGCCACCGACATGGGGTGCCCACGCGCGTTGAGCCACTCGATGTCACCATCCAGTCCCGTGAAGAAGCCCGTCTCGCGGAACACGGCAAAGCGTCGTCTCAGTTCGGCGAGCGAGGCGGTGTGATCGATCAGCGCGTCGTCCAGGACGCTCCAGTCGACCCAGGTGATCTCGTTGTCCTGGCAATATGCGTTGTTGTTGCCCTTCTGGCTGCGGCCACCTTCGTCTCCGGCCGTCAGCATGATCGTGCCGCGCGTGGCAAACAGGGTCGACAGCAGCGCCATGATGTCGCGACGGCGCGCGTCGATCACCGCACGTTCCGCGGTCGGCCCCTCGATGCCATTGTTCCAGGAATAGTTCTCGTTGTGGCCGTCACGGTTGCTTTCGCCGTTCGCCTCGTTGTGCTTGTTCTCATAGGAAACGAGGTCGGCCAGGGTGAACCCGTCATGGGCAGCGAGGAAATTGACGCTGCGGGTTCTGGCGGCGCCATCGCGGCCGAAAACATCGGAAGAGCCTGCAAGCGTCGTCGCAAGCTCTCCCAAGGTGCCGGTATCGCCGCGCCAGAACCGACGCATGCTGTCGCGGGCGCGGTCGTTCCACTCGAGGAACGGCGCCGGGAAGTTTCCGAGTTGGTAGCCGCCCGCGCCGATATCCCACGGCTCGGCAATCATGATCCTGCCGGCGAGCAGGTCGTCACCGAGCAGCGCCTTCAGCGTTTCGCTCTCCCGGTCGAAGCCCTTGTCCGTGCGTCCGAGGACGGTTGCGAGATCGAAGCGGAAGCCGTCTATCCCAGCGGTGCGGACGAAATGGCGAAGGCTGTCGAGGATCAAACCGCGGACATAAGGATGGTCACAGGCAACGGTGTTCCCGGTGCCGGTGTCGTTGGCGAGCGTGCCCGGCGCATCCGGCAGGTGGCGGAAGAAGCAGCGATTGTCGAGCCCGCGCAACGACAGGGTCGATCCGTAGCGGTCGCTCTCGCCGGTATGGTTGAACACGAGATCGAGAATGATCCCGATGCCTTCCCTATGCAGTGCCTCGACCGTTTCGCGCAGTTCGGCCACGCCGCCCGGAACGATCCGCGGATCGAGCGCCATGAAGGTCACCGGATTGTAGCCCCAGCCATTGTGCAGGCCGAGCGGCGGCAGGTGACGCTCGTCGATCCAGGCCGTGATCGGCAATAGTTCAACCGCATCGACGTGAAGCCGTTTCAGGTGTGAGATGATGGCCGGATGCGCAAGCGCGCCGAGCGTACCGCGGATCCTCTCGGGGATATCCGGATGCAGCATGGTGAACGGCTTGACGGCCACCTCGTAGATCAGCCCGCCAGCGGGCAACAAGGGGCTCGAAACGGACGCCTCTTCGCATTGCGTGACGACAGCCTTCGGAACGATTTCGGCTGTGTTCTCTCCGAAGACCGTCAGGCGCGGATCGTAGAGGTAGGGCCGGTCGATCTCCAGTGCACAGGGATCGACCAGCAGTTTTGACGGATCGTACCAGAGCCCATAGTCGGGCGCGTAGACACCATCCGCCCGAAATCCGTAACGGGTGCCCTTCGCTACGCCTTTTTCCACAAAGAGCCGGTGCACGTCGTCGGCACCGCGTTTCATCGGCAGGCGGCAGAGTTCCTTTTCGCCTGCGCCGTCGAAAAGGCAGAGATCGATGCGGGCGGCATGCTTGGACCAGATGGCAAAGTCGGCGCCGCCTTTGACAAGCACGGCGCCGCCTCGGCGGCTTTGGTCGAGTTCCACGGCCGCGCGGCTCAGGTGATGACGCTCGGCGCGCTCCGGCCGGTGCGACCGCTGATTTCTCCAATCTCCTCGGCGACGGCGATGAGGTCGGCAAGCGCCTCCTGCGTGTCGAGGCCATGGCGGGTTGTGTCGGGCTCGTAGCGCTCGATATAGACGCGTAGCGTTGCCCCGGAGGTGCCGGTACCCGACAGGCGGAAGACCACGCGCGAGCCGCCTTCGAAGAGGATCCTGATCCCCTGGTGGCTGCTGATCGAGTGATCGACCGGATCGTGGTAGGCGAAGTCGTCGGCGGATTGCACCGTGAGGCCGCGATGGGTTGTCCCGGGCAGCGTTGCCAACTTGTCGCGCAATGCCGCAATCAAGTCGTTGGCGGCATCCGTATCGACGCCTTCATAGTCATGTCGCGAGTAGTAGTTCCGGCCATAGGCAGCCCAGTGCTGGTTGACGATGTCGGAAACGCTTTCGCCGCGAACCGCGAGAATGTTGAGCCAGAGGAGCACCGCCCAAAGGCCATCCTTTTCGCGCACGTGGTTCGAACCGGTGCCGGCGCTTTCCTCGCCGCAGATCGTCGCCAAGCCCTCGTCGAGCAGGTTGCCGAAGAACTTCCAGCCGGTCGGGGTCTCGTACATGCCGATGCCCAGCTTCTCGGCGACGCGGTCGGCGGCGCCGCTCGTTGGCATGGAGCGGGCGATGCCGGCAAGGCCCGACGAATAGCCGGGCGCCAGATTGGCGTTGGCGGCAAGAATCGCCAGGCTGTCGGACGGCGTGACGTACATGCCCTTGCCGATGATCAGGTTCCGGTCACCGTCGCCGTCGGAAGCGGCGCCGAAGTCGGGTGCATCGTCGCCCATCATCTCGTCATAGAGTTCCTTGGCATGGACGAGGTTGGGGTCAGGATGGTGGCCGCCGAAATCCGGCAACGGCATGAAGTTCTTGACCGATCCGACAGGGGCGCCCAGGCGGTTCTCGATGATTTCCTTGGCATAGGGGCCGGTGACAGCGCTCATCGCGTCGAACACGACCCGGAAGCCCAGGTTGATGAGGCTGCGGATGGCTCCGAAATCGAAAAGCTGTTCCATCAGCGCCGCGTAGTCTTCGACCGGGTCGATCACGGCGATGGTCATGCCGTCTACCGTCTGGCTGCCGATGCGGTCGAGGTTGATGTCGGCAATATCGGCAATTTTGTACTCGGTTATCACCTTGCTGCGCGCGAAGATCGCATCGGTAATCTTCTCCGGCGCCGGGCCGCCGTTGCCGATGTTGTACTTGATGCCGAAGTCTTCGGTCGGGCCGCCGGGATTGTGGCTTGCCGATAGGATGATGCCGCCAAAGGCCTTGTACTTGCGGATGACGTGGGACGCGGCGGGCGTTGACAGGATGCCCCCCTTGCCGACCATCACCTTGCCGAAGCCGTTGGCGAGCGCCATCTTGATGGCGATCTGGATGACTTCGCGATTGTAGTAGCGGCCGTCGCCGCCGATGACCAGCGTTTTGCCGGAAAAGCCTTCGAGCGAATCGAAGATCGACTGGATGAAGTTCTCGGCGTAGTTCTGCTGCTGGAACTCCGGAACCTTCTTGCGCAGGCCCGAGGTGCCGGGTTTCTGGTCCTGATAGGGAGTGGTGGGGACCGTCTTGATCATTTCGTTTAGATGCCTTTCTGCACAAGACTGGAGTAGAGCGCGGCATAGCGGGCGGCGCTGCCGCTCCAGGAGACGTCGGATTTCATGCCCTGCTTTTGCAACTGGGTCCAGAGCTTTCGATCGTCGAACAGTCGGAAGGCACGCCGCAACGCCTGGCGCAGTCCGCCCGAATTGACCGGCGAGAATTGTATGCCGGTGGCCACGCGGGCGGCAAGTGCCGCCGGGTTTGCATCGATAATCGTGTCGTTGAGCCCGCCGGTCCTGGCAACGACGGGAAGGCAGCCGTAGCGTAGCGCATACAACTGCGTCAGCCCGCAGGGTTCGAAGCGCGAGGGGATCAGGATCGCGTCGGAGCCCGCCTGCATCAGGTGCGACAATGGCTCATTGTAGCCGATCGACATGCCGACACGGCCACGATGCCGGGAAGCGGCGGCAAGCAGCGCTCCTTCGAGCGCCAGATCGCCCGAGCCGAGAATCGCCAATTTTCCGCCGTGCTGGACAATCTCGTCGACGGCGTCGACCAGCAGATCCATGCCCTTCTGCCAGGTTAGGCGGCTGACCACGCAGAAGATCGGGCCATCGTCGTGGTCGAGGTTGAAGTATTTCGCAACTTCCTCACGGTTCTTTCGGCGCTTCTTCAAGGTGGCTGCGCCGTAGGGGGCTGCGATCATCGGATCCGTCTGCGGATCCCAGATATCCGCGTCGACGCCGTTGACGATGCCGTGCAGGTCATCGATGCGGGCGGCGATGACACCCTCGAGGCCCATGCCGAATTCCGGCGTCAGAATCTCCTCGGCGTAGGATGGGCTGACCGTGGTGATTGCGGTTGCCGCCTGCAACCCGCCCTTCAGATAGCTGACATCGCCATAATATTCGATGCCTTCCATGGAAAAGGCGTGGGGTGGCAGGTTGAGGCCGGGCATGATGGTCGATGCGAATTGTCCCTGAAATGCGATGTTATGGATTGTCAATACGCTGGGACGCTCGGGGCGGGTGTCGTAGCGCATGTAGACAGGCGCCATGGCGCCCTGCCAGTCATGGGCGTGGACGAGATCGGGCACCCAGCCGGCTATGGCTCCGTGGGCTATCTCCGAACCGGCGAGTGCGAGCGCCGCGAAGCGCCGCCAGTTGTCGGGGTAGTCCTTTCCGGTGGCGTCGACATAAGGCCCGCCGGAACGATCGAAAAAGGCGGGCGCATCGAGGACCAGCAACTTGAGCCCCTGGTGCTCGACGTCGAGCAGCGTCGCCGGCTCACCGAGGAGGCCAGGAAGCTTGATGCGCTTCGCCGGCTTTCCGATCGCTTTCATCACCGAAGGATAGCCCGGCAGCAGCGTCCTGGTCTCTATGCCGAATGCACCGAGCGCCAGGGGAAGGGCGCCCGCCACATCGGCAAGGCCGCCAGTCTTGACCAGCGGAAACACTTCGGATGCGACCGAAAGGACCTTCATTCGTCAGAGTTCCAGCTTGTCGATCATCGTCTGGGTGATCAGGCAGATCCCGCTTTCCGTCCGTCGGAAGCGCCGGGCATCGAGTTCCGGATCGGCCCCGACCACGAGACCCTCGGGAATGGTGACGCCGTGATCGATCACGACGTTCGTCAGCTGCGAACGTCGCCCAATCTTGACATTCGGCAGGATGACGGCGCCATCGAGCCTCGAGTAGGAATTGGCACGCACGCCGGTGAACAGCAGGCTGTTGTGCAGCGAAGCGCCGGAGATGATGCAATCGCCCGAAACAAGCGATGAGATCGCCGAACCGCGCCGGTTGTTGTCGTCATGGACGAACTTGGCCGGCGGGGTGATCTCGGCATAGCTCCAGATCGGCCAAGTCTTGTCGTAGATGTCGAGCTCGGGAACGATCGCCGTCAGATCGATGTTTGCCTGCCAATAGGCGTCGATTGTGCCGACGTCGCGCCAGTAGGCTTCCCGTTCGAAATCCGAGCGCACACAGGATTCGGCGAAGCGGTGGGCAACGGCTTTTCCGTTCTTGACGATATAGGGAATGATGTCCTTGCCGAAGTCACGGCTGGACGTCGGATCGTTGGCATCCCGCCGCAGGCATTCCATCAGGAACTTGGTGTGGAAGACATATATGCCCATCGAGGCAAGCGCGAAGTCCGGCTTGTCGGGCATGCCGGGCGGATCGGCGGGCTTCTCGACAAACTCGATGATCTCGTCCTTTTTATTGACGTGCATGACCCCGAAGCCGGAAGCTTCCGTCCGCGGCACCTCGAGGCAGCCGATGGTGACGTCGGCACCGGAATCGACGTGCTGCTGGAGCATGAACTCGTAGTCCATCTTGTAGATGTGGTCGCCGGCGAGGATGACCATGTATTCCGGGCCGTACGGCTCGATGATGTCGATGTTCTGGAACACGGCATCCGCCGTGCCTTCGTACCACTGGGTTTCCGATACGCGCTGGCTTGCGGGCAGGATGTCGAAGCTCTCGTTCCGCTCGGGTCGGAAGAAGTTCCATCCCCGTTGCAGGTGGCGGATCAGCGAGTGGGCCTTGTACTGGGTGGCGACCCCGATGCGGCGGATGCCCGAGTTCAATGCGTTCGACAGGGCAAAATCGATGATCCGGGTCTTGCCGCCGAAATAGACGGCGGGCTTGGCCCGGCGGTCGGTCAGTTCCTTGAGCCGGCTTCCGCGCCCTCCGGCGAGCACATAGGCCATCGCATCACGGGACAAAGGTTGGATCCGCTTTTCTACCATTTATTCCTCCCGGCTTCTTGTAGGTGCGTGTCGCGCGCAGGTTGCATCACCTGAACGGAACGTACAATGCTTGTTTCAAGGTGGTTGTGGCTGCGGTGTTTTTGGTCAAGCCTCCTGCTCGAGCATGATCGTCGCCAGTGGCGGCAGCGTAATGCGCGCGAAAACGCCGCCCGTCGCTTCCTCGGCCTCGACCCTGCCTCCATTGCCCTTGCCGCTGCCGCCATAGATCTCGGCATCGGAGTTCAGGATCTCCCGCCATCGACCGGCCGCCGGCAGCGGCACGGCATATGCTTCGCGATAGATCGGGGTAAAGTTGGTGATGACGGCAATCGGCTTCTCGCCGGGCGCTTTTCGCAACCAGGCGAAAACCGAGTTTTCGTGGTCGTCGGCGATCAGCCACTCGAAGCCGTCGCCCTCGCAGTCGCGCGCATGCAGCGCCGCCTTGGCACGGTAGGTGAGGTTCAGATCGCGCACCAGGCGCCGCATGCCCTCGTGCATGGGATATTGTAGCAGGTTCCAGTCTAGCGAGCGTTCCTCGCTCCATTCGCTCCACTGCGCGAACTCCTGCCCCATGAAGAGCAGTTTCTTGCCGGGATAGCCCCACATGAAGCCGAAATAGGCGCGCAGGTTGGCGAATTTCTGCCAGTCGTCGCCGGACATCTTGGCGATCAGCGACCCTTTTCCGTGCACTACTTCGTCATGGGAGATGGGCAGCACGAAGTTCTCCGAGAATGCGTAGAGCAGGCCGAAGGTGATCTCCTGGTGGTGATAGCGGCGATGTACCGCCTCGCGTGACATGTAGCTCAGCGTGTCGTGCATGAAGCCCATGTTCCACTTGAAGCCGAAGCCGAGACCGCCCTCGTGGACCGGATGCGACACTTTCGGCCAGGAGGTCGACTCCTCGGCGATCGTCATGACGCCGGCATGGGTGCCATAGAGGTTGCGATTCATCGACTGCAGGAAGCGCACGGCCTCGAGGTTCTCGTTGCCGCCATACTCGTTGGGGATCCACTCGCCATGCTTTCGAGAATAGTCGAGATAGAGCATGGAGGCGACGGCATCGACCCGCAGTCCGTCGAGATGGAACTTCTCCCGCCAATAGAGTGCATTATTGATGAGAAACGACACCACTTCGAGCCGCCCGAAGTTGAAGATGGCCGTGTTCCAGTCGGGATGGAAGCCCTTGCGCGGGTCCTCGTGCTCGTAGAGCGCCGTGCCGTCGAACCATTTCAGGCCGTGCTCATCGACCGGGAAGTGGGCCGGGACCCAATCGAGGATCACGCCGATGCCGACTTTGTGGCAGCCGTTGACGAAGCGAGCGAACCCCTCCGGCTCGCCGAAGCGGGAGGTCGGGGCGTAGAGGCCGAGCGTCTGGTATCCCCAGGAAGGGTCATAAGGGTGCTCGGTGATCGGCAAGAACTCGATATGGGTGAAGCCCATGTCGACGCAGTAGGGGATCAGGCGATCGGCCAGTTCGTCCCAGCTCAGCATCGAGCCGTCGTTGCGTCTCTGCCATGATCCGGCATGGACCTCGTAGATGGAAATCGGCTGGCGGCGCTGGTCGACGTTTGCCCAGTGCGCAATGTGCGCGTCGTCCTGCCATTCCTGGGTAAGCTCCGGTGTGGTGATCGATGCCGTCGCCGGTCTCAATTCGGCGCGCCGGCCGAAGGGGTCGGCCTTGAGCGGCAAGACAACGCCATCGCTGGTGACGATCTCGAACTTGTAGGAAGAGCCGGGAAGCACGTCCGGCGCAAAGATCTCCCAGATGCCGGTGTCCTGGCGCAAGCGCATCGCGTGGCGGCGGCCGTCCCAGTTGTTGAAGTCGCCGACGACCGAAACCCGCCGCGCATTCGGCGCCCAGACGGCGAAGTGAAAGCCCTGCACGCCTTCGTGCTTGAGCGGATGGGCGCCGAGCTTGTCGAACAGGCGAAGGTGGGAACCCTCGCGAATGTAGTAATCGTCCATGGGCCCGAGGACCGGGCCGAAGCTGTAGGGGTCGGTTACCGTCCATTCGGCGTCGCCGCGAACAGCGCGATAGCGCAGCGGCTGCCGCTTCGACACCTTCACAGTGCCGCAGAAGTAGCCGGCAGGATCCAAGCATGAAAGTTCGCCGATTTCCTTGCCATCGAGCGTGAGGGCGGTTGCTGCTTGCGCTCCGGGTATGAAGCATCGGGCGACGAAGTCGCCATTGCTGCGATGGAGGCCGAGAACGGAAAAGGGATCGGAATGGGATGCAGACAGGATTGCGGCGATCTCGCTCGCAGGCGGGTTTGTCGGCCGCGTCTCCTTTTCTGACTTGGCCGTCGTTTTCTTCATCCCGCCCTCCAGATGTCTTTGGCGTATTGGCGAATTGCGCGGTCGGAGGAAAACCAGCCCATGCGGGCGGTGTTGCGGATCGTGCGGGAATACCAGGCGGCGGAATCGAGCCACAGGGCATCGACATCGCGCTGCGCCTTGGCATAGGCGTCGAAGTCGGCCGCGACCATGAACCAGTCGTGGCTATACAGACCTTCGACAAGGCTTTCGAAGCGGTTGCGGTCGTCCGGCGAGAAAACGCCGGAGGCGATTGCCGACAGCGCCTGCGACAGTTCGCTGGACCCCTCGATGATCGCGCGCGGATTGTATTCGCCGGCGCGTGCTTCCGCGACCTGCTCGGCGGTCATGCCGAAGATCACCATGTTTTCCTCGCCGACCCAGTCGCGCATCTCGACATTGGCGCCGTCGAGCGTACCGATCGTCAGCGCGCCGTTCAGTGCAAACTTCATGTTGCCGGTGCCGGATGCTTCCATGCCGGCGGTCGAAATCTGCTCGGAAAGGTCAGCCGCGGGCACCATGATCTCGGCGAGCGAAACGTTGTAGTTCGGAATGAACACGACCTTGAGCAGGCCGCGCACAGCCGGGTCGTTGTTGATGACGCGGGCGACGTCGTTGGCGAGCTTGATGATCAGCTTGGCGTTGTGATAGCTCGGCGCCGCCTTGCCGGCGAAGAGCTTGACCCGCGGCACCCAGTCACGCTCCGGATGCGAACGGATCTGGTCATAGAGCGCCACCGCCTCGATGATGTTGAGCAACTGGCGCTTGTATTCGTGGATGCGCTTGATCTGGATGTCGAATATCGCCGACGGATCGATGCGGATGCCCATCCGCTGCGCGACCAGATTGGCGAGGCGCACCTTGTTGTCGCGCTTGACCTGGGAAAAGTGTCCCTGGAACTGGGGGTCGTCTGCGTAACGGTCCAGTGCCTGCAGCGCTTCGGCATTGTCCATGAAGGCATCGCCGATCGTCTCGCGCAATAGCGCCGTCAACCTTGGGTTGCACTGCATCAGCCAGCGACGGGGGGTAATGCCGTTGGTCTTGTTGTTGATGCGGTCGGGGTAGAGCTTGTGCAGGTCGGCGAACACCGTCTCCTTCATCAGGTCGGTGTGGAGCGCCGATACCCCGTTGGTTGAATGAGAGCCGACAAAAGCGAGATTTCCCATGCGTACCCGCCGCTCGCCGCTTTCCTCGATCAGCGAGATCTTGCGGATCTCGTCGTCGGAAAGGCCGCGCTCCTTACGCGCCTCGATCAGTATTTTGGCGTTGATGGCGTAGACGATCTGCATGTGGCGCGGCAGCAGGCGCTCGAAGAGCGGAACGGGCCAGCTTTCCAGGGCCTCCGGCAGCAGCGTGTGGTTGGTGTAGGAGAATGTCCGCCGTGTGATGTCCCAGGCGGTGTCGAAATCGAGCCCGTGGATATCGCAGAGCAGCCTGATGAGTTCGGCGATGGAAACGGCCGGATGGGTGTCGTTGAGCTGGATCGAGACCTTGTCGGGAAGCAGCCGGAGGTCGTTGTACTGCTGCATGTGCCGGCGAAGGATATCCTGCAGCGAGGCAGACGAGAAGAAGAACTCCTGGCGCAGCCGCAATTCCTGTCCCGCGGGGGTAGCGTCTGCCGGATAGAGCACGCGCGCCAGAGCTTCGGCCTTGTTGCTCTCGCGCAGGGCGCCAATGTGGTCGCCGGCGTTGAAGGCATCGAGCAGGATCGGATCGATCGGCCGGGCCGTCCACAGCCTCAGCGTGTTCACGCGGTTGGCTCTCCAGCCGACGACGGGCGTGTCATAGGCCGTGGCGATCACCCGTTCGGCGGGTTTCCAGACGAAGCGTGGGGCTTCGTCGTAGCCGCCCAGCGTTTCGACCGAGCCGCCGAAGCCCACTTCATAGGAACTTTCCCGGCGCTCGAATTCCCAGGGGTTGCCGTGCGCCAGCCAGGTTTCCGGCAGTTCGACCTGCCAGCCCTCGGCCATCTCCTGGCGGAACAGGCCGTGCATGTAGCGGATACCGTAGCCATAGGCCGGGATGTCGACGGTCGCCATCGATTCCATGAAACAGGCGGCAAGCCGCCCGAGACCGCCGTTGCCGAGCGCGGCATCCGGCTCGAGGCCGGCGATATCGATGAGATCGACGCCGAGCGAGGAGAGGGCGTCGCGGATCTCGTTCATCAGGCCAAGATTGGAAATCGCGTCGCGCAGCAGGCGGCCGATGAGGAATTCGAGTGAGAGATAATAGACGCGCTTGGCGCTGGTCTCGTAGGTCTTGCGGGTCGATTCCATCCACTTGTCGATGATGCGGTCGCGGATGACGAGGATCGTCGCGGTCAACCAGTCGTGCGGTTTGGCGACCTTTGCATCCTTGCCGATTCGATAGGTCAGGCGCTCGATGATTTCCTTGGCCAGGACGTCCGGATCGTAGGTTCGGGGGGCGGGAGGCGGAAGATCGGCCTTGGAACTGGTGTTCATTATGGTGCCCTGCCAGCGCTTTGTTGTTGGATCGGGAAGTCGCGATCGATGCAATTCGGCAGGCTTGGGTCCTGCATCGGTCAGTTTATGCATCGTTGCTACGCACTTGCAACAAGTGAATCCTGCGAATGCGAAATTGCACCCCCGAGGCACCGAGCGCACAAAAACTCTTGAAATGAATTGTCTTTTCGGATCTTCCTTCGCGTGAAACGGCAAGACCCGCCCCGAAGTCGTTCGGAGCGGGTCTTTCGCCTGACCCGGATT
The DNA here is from genome assembly GCA_030028905.1 of Ferirhizobium litorale. GTDB lineage: Bacteria > Pseudomonadota > Alphaproteobacteria > Rhizobiales > Rhizobiaceae > Ferirhizobium > Ferirhizobium litorale. Next base: position 185,942 of record JALDYZ010000001.1, read on the forward strand.
GTCCGGGCCCCCCAGTAGCGGTCAGTTCGTCAGGCGGGCAATGCCTTCGGTAGCCTTGGCGGCGATATCGCCGAATGTATCGACGAGATCGTCCATCGTGTCCGGCGCATAGTAGTTGCCCGAGCTGGCGCAGTACTGCAGTAGCGACTTGCCCTTGTCCGGGGCCATGAAGGCGACCGAGAAGATCTGGATGCCATTGGCCTTGGCAGCTTCGCATTCATCGCGCACGTCGTCGTCAATGCTCGCGTTCCACTTGCTGCTGTTGCCGGTCATTTCACCGTCGGTCATCAGGACGATGTAGCGCGAGAACTTTGCGTTGTCCTTGGCCTTGTGGGCCTTGGTTTCCGTATCGGAACCGTCCTCTTTTACCGTCAGTGCCTTGTTTGCGGCCTTCATCGCGCCGGTGGCATTGGTGCCGCCCGTCGGCTTGTAGGGCAGGTTGGCCACATAGGAACGCGCGTCCGTCGTGCCCCAGTTCACCGCCTTCGCAGTCTGCGTGGAGTCGGTGTAGGAAACCGCGCCGACGCGAATGAGGCTGTTTTCCTCGTTCTTCTCGTCCAGCATCGTGAAGAGCGATTTTGCGGCCGTCTGCAGGGCCTCGATCTTGCGCGTGTAGCAGGGGCTCGTCGAATAGGGATCAGGCCATTTCGCGGAGTTGTAGTTGTCGCACTTGTTCTTGTCCGGGTTCAGCTTTTCAGTCACGAAGGACATCGAGCCGGAACGGTCGAGCACCAGGTACATGGAGATCGGGTTCTTCGTTTCGGTCGAGCTTTCTGCGCCACTGGCGACGCCGACCTGGCCGGCAGCCGCCGTGGAAACGCCGGCCGATCGGGCCGAGGCGTCACCGGTGCTGCTGTCTGCGGATTCTCCACCGAAGGTCGTAAGCAGCAACTGCGTCAGGCTGTTATAGGGGACGTCGAGCTTGACGCTGACCTGGACGTCGTACTTCTTCCCGGTCTTGCCGAAGGGTGTCTCCGTGACGTTGACGCTCGCGCCTTCGCGGAACTTCTGTTCGCGAGCGGCCCGATCAGCCTCGGTCTCGTTGGCTTCGAGCGTGCCAGTAATCTGGCCCGCCAGGAAGTCCTTGGCGACTTCCTTGGCCTGTTCATGCGTCGCACCCTTGGTCGTCAGCGCCGAGGCAGCGGCGAGCGCCGCGGAGTCGGCTGCATCCTGAAGCAGCGCCTTCTTCTGGGCCAGGTTGGCCAGATCCATTGCCACACCGCCTGCTGCCAGAACAACTGGCAGTGCTAATGCAGTCATGATGGCGAAATTACCCGCTTCATCGCGCAGCAACCGCCGTAGTCCCTTTTTTTCAGAGGTCTTGATCATCATGTTCACCCCACCGGCTCCAAAAACTAATGGGCATGATCTCTAACGCATCGGATTTACCCGGCGGTTTACACAAACGGTTGCATTTTATGCATCCGGTTTTTTGCAGTTCTACTTGGGGAAAATTGCGCTCGTCGCTGTCTCATTTTGGGAGATTGGCAAGAAATGGGACAGTCCGCCGGGCAGGCGTTTCGAATTCGCGCATATTCGCAAGGGCGCAGGGTCCGCTAGACGGGGATCACGTCCACGGCCTGTTCCAGCGCCTGGCTGCCGTAGCTCTTCACGACTCCGATAACGGGTGCAACGTCAGAATAATCACGACCATGGGCGACGACAATGTGGTCGACGCCGGCGGGCATGTCGTTGGTCGGATCGAGTTCGATCCAGCCGGTCACGTCGCCGCACCAGACCCGCACCCAGGCATGCATGGCATCCGCGCCTCCCAACCGCTCCTTGCCGGGCGGGGGAATTGTCCGCAGGAAGCCGCTCACATAGCCGGCCGGAACACCCAGGCTTCGCAGCCCTGAAATCATGATGTGGGTGAAGTCCTGGCAGACGCCTCGCCTGAGTTCGAAAGCCTGCTGCGGAGTGGTGTCGACCTCGGTCGCCTCGCCGTCATAGACGAAGTCGTCATGGATGCGCTTGCAGAGAGCCGTGGCAATCTGGAGGATGGTCATCCTTGGCGCTGCGACTTCGCTTGCGTAGGCGGCGATGGCCGCATCCTCCGGGATTCGCGGACTTGCCCCTAGGAAGTGATGGGGCGAATTCGCTTCCAGCGACCAGTAGTTGTTGATCTCCACCGGAAGGCTTTTGAGCAATGGCGAGAAATCGGCCGTCATCGACTGTCCTTCCACCTGCACGCGGGCCTGCATGCGGATGTCGAGCGTTTCGTGAGGTGCCCTCAGGAAAACGGAGGCGACTGCGTGGTTGAAAAAATCCATGAAGGTCGTCTGTTCGTCCGGCGCGGGAGAAACCTGAAGCGAGCCAGCAACGAGACGCTGGCGCCCCGGCAGGGTCATCGGCATCACCCGGATCATGTGGCGCGCACCGGTTGCCGGGGTGTCATAGGCGTATCCCATGTGCAGCGAGAGATCGTAGAGCATCGCGTTATCCGAGATAGGTGCGGGCGATCATGTCGGAAAGACCGTAGAGGTCCTGTTCGAGCTGTTGGTAGACCTGCGGGGTCATCATTTCCGGCGTCAGGACGGCAAGGCCCGAATGAACCCGCATCGTCTCGCGACGGAACGGCGACATCTGGCCATTGACGACGGCGTTCGGCAGTTGCTCGACCTCGTTGCGGATCTCGTTCAGCTGGTAAAGGATTGAGCGCGGGTTGAGCGGATCCAGCGCCAGAAGGTCGGTGACCGTCAGGTGCGCGGTGCTGACGTTGTAGCGGCGGCGGTGGGTCATGACGCTGTCGCCGACTTCCAGCAGCATGTCGAGGGCGCCGTCGGGGGCATCATGGGCCGAAAGTCGGCCAAGCAGGCGAGTCATGTGCAGGCCGCGCTCCAGGTAGCGCCCGATCGACAGGAACCGCCAGCCGGTGAACCGGTACATGTTTTCGTGCACGAGACCGGCAAAGCCCGCGAGCTTGCGCAGCAGGATCGTCATCGCGTGGGTGGCGTCGTCTCCGGGTTGCACATGCTCGTGGAAGCGGCGCGCCGTCTTGGCGAGATCGGTCAAGGCCAACCAGCCATCCGGGGAAAAGCGGTCGCGGATATTGCTCGCCGAATAGACGGCGCTGTCGATGTTGATGAGGAGGTTTTCCGGCACGCCGGTCGCAGTGTCGATATCGAGAGCGGCGAGATAGTCGGTTACGTCCGCCAGCAGCGGCTGGTTGGGATCGGCTGCCTCCGCGTAGCGACCATGCCAGGCCCGCAGGATGCGCAGCGCCCCCTCGGAGCGTTCGATGTATCGTCCGAGCCAGAAGAGATTGTCGGCAGCGCGGCTCGGCAGGTTTTCCGGCATCGAACGGCTGAAATGATCTTCGGTCGGCAGCAGGGTGGCGCGCTCGACCGGTTTGTCGCTGACGATCCAGACGTCGGCGGCCCGTCCACCGGCCTGCATGGCGATTGCCGCGACATCATCGCCGCTGCCGATACGGGCAAACCCGCCCGGCATGATTTCCCAGCCGTCCTCGGTGCGGGCGGCAAAGACGCGCAGGCTCATCGGGCGGGGCGCGAGCACACCGTCGACCATGACGGGCGTGGTCGAAAGCGTAACCGCCTCCTGACCGACCAGCCGCGCGCCATCGCGCTGCAGCCGCTCGGTCAGGGGACATTCGTTTACACCGACCGGAGCCGAGCCCAGCACCGACTGGCCGTTGTCGTCGAAGAAGGGTAGGCAGGAATAGGCCGGGCCGATGACCATCCTGTCGATATTGGCAAGCACATGCGCGCGTTCGCTCTCCTGCCCGCACCACCAGGTGGCGATCGACGGCAGCAGGAGATCCTCGCCGCGCAGGTGGCGACTGATGGCCGGAAGGAAGGCGAGCAGCGCGCGGGTTTCGAGGATGCCGGAGCCGAGGGCATTGACGATGGTCAACGCCTTGCCACGCAGCGCCTCGACCATTCCGGGCGTGCCGATATGGGAGGATTGGTTCAGTTCGAGGGGATCCGCGTAGACGGAATCGAGGCGGCGCCAGAGGACGCTGATGGGTTTCAGGCCGGCGACCGTGCGCACCATCACATGGCCGTTGACGACGGCCAGATCCTCGCCCTCCAGCAGCATGAAACCGAGATAGCGGGCGATATAGGCGTGTTCGTAGTAGGTCTCGTTGCCGATACCCGGCGTCAACACCGCAATTCGATCGTCCTCGCTGTGCTTGCGGCTTTGAAGCGCATCGCGAAAGGCGCCGAAGAACGAGGCCAGCCGGTGTACATGGGTTTCGGCATAGATGTCGGAGAAGGCGCGCGTCGTCGCTACCCGGTTTTCCAGGGCAAAGCCCGCACCGGATGGCGCCTGGGTGCGATCGGCGAGCACCCACCAGTTGCCGTCAGGACCTCGGCCGACCTCGAATGAACAGAAATGCAGATAGTGCCCGCTCACCGGCTTCACGCCAACCAGCGGTCGCAGGAACTCGGGATTGGCGGCGATCAGCGCCGGCGGCAGGATACCCTCCTCGACAAGACGCGCTTCGCCATAGATGTCCGCGACGATCGACTCGAGAAGGTCGGCGCGCTGCACCAATCCTGCGGCCAGCGTCTTCCATTCGTCTTCGGCGATCAGCACCGGGATGTGTGAAATCGGCCAGCTCCGTTCGCCGCCCTCTCCGCCATAGGCACGATAGAAGACGCCGGCGTCGCGCAGGTAGCGGTCCGCGCGGATGAAGCGTTCGGACAGCTCCTCGGGGCTCATGGCGCCAAGCCGGTCGATCAGTAGTTGCCAGACGGGTTTGATGACGCCGCTGGCGTCGATCATTTCGTCGGCCACCCCCGGCAACGCCGAATACGCTGCGGCCGGCCCGTTACCGAGGCCAGCCTCATCAATCGTCATGCGTCCCGCCGCCGGTTTCTTCGTCATCGATCCTCAAGTTCCTCGGGGTCGCCGCAAGTCGAGCGTCAGCGGGAACTCCGCCAAAGCATTTTCTGTGTGAAGCACGTAGCTGCCGGGAGTGTGCCCCCAAGGCTCGAAGCGGGCAAGCCTTCGCGCTTCCGCTTCGTTGCCGTTCACAGGAAAGGTGTCGTAGTTGCGGCCGCCGGGGTGGGCCACATGATAGACGCAGCCGCCGATCGGGCGATTGGACCAGGTATCGTAGATGTCGAAGGTGAGGGGCGTGTTCACCGGCAGCGCCGGATGCAGACCGGCTGCCGGTTGCCATGCCTTGTAGCGAACACCAGCGACCGTTACTCCCGCCTGGCCGGTTGCGGTCAACGGCACGGCGCGGCCATTGCAGGCAACCTTGTAGCGCTCTGAGTTGCCGGCTTCGAGCCGCACCTGCAGCCGCTCGACGGAGGAATCGACGTAGCGCACCGTTCCCCCGATGGCGCCCTGTTCACCCATGACGTGCCAGGGCTCCAGCGCCTGGCGCAGTTCCAGCTTGGCTCCCTCGTATTCGACCTCGCCGCAGAAGGGGAAGCGAAATTCCAGCTGGGCGGCGAACCATTCGGGGCGGAAGTCGAAGCCGTGTTCGCGCAGGTCCCGAAGCACCTCGAGGAAGTCCTGCCAGACGAAATGCGGCAACATGAAGCGGTCGTGCAGGGTCGTTCCCCAGCGCACGAAGCTGCCTTCTCCCGGATTGCGCCAGAAACGGGCGATCAGCGCCCGCACGAGTAGTTGCTGCGCAAGCGACATCCGCGCATTCGGCGGCATTTCGAAACCGCGGAACTCGACAAGACCGAGACGGCCTGTCGGACCGTCCGGCGAGAACAGCTTGTCGATGCAGATCTCGGCGCGATGGGTATTGCCGGTCACGTCCACGAGCAGGTTGCGGAACAGCCGGTCGACCAGCCAGGGAAGTGGCGGCGTGCCCTGGCCAGGCAACGGCACCTGGGCCAGGGCGATCTCGAGTTCGTAGAGGCTGTCGTGACGGGCCTCGTCGATGCGCGGCGCCTGGCTGGTCGGGCCGATGAACAGGCCGGAGAAGAGATAGGAGAGCGACGGGTGGCGCTGCCAGTGAAGCACCAGGCTCTTCAACAGGTCTGGTCGGCGCAGGAACGGACTGTCCGATGGCCTGGCGCCGCCAACCACGACATGGTTGCCGCCACCTGTGCCGGTGTGCCGTCCGTCGATGAGGAACTTGTCGGCGCCGAGGCGCTCCTGCCGGGCTTCCTCGTAGACGGCGGTGGTGATGTCGACGCAATCCTGCCAGCGGGAGGCCGGATGAATGTTGACCTCGATCACGCCGGGGTCGGGCGCGACCCGGATGACGTTGATGCGCTCGTCCTGCGGCGGCGCATAGCCTTCGATGTGGACCGGAAGACCAAGCGCCGTCGCCGCCCGCTCGACCGAGGCGATGAGTTCGAGATACTCTTCGATGCTGGTCGTCGGCGGCATGAATACCGAAAGCCGGCCCTCGCGGGGTTCGACGCTCAGCGCGGTCCTGACCTCTCCCTCGATGTCGCCGATGGTCTGCTCTACGATCGTCTGCTGATCGGTGGTGTCGGCCTGGAAGGAAGCCGCCTGCTGGGGGCGAGATTTTTCCTCGACGAAATCCGGCAGGTCGCCGCGCGGAACGGACGGATCGACCGGATTGATGTAGGGATATTGCGAAGGCGGGATATGCGGCAGCGATCCAAGCGGAAGCCGATAGCCGACGGGGCTGTCGCCGGGGACGAGAAAGATCCGCCCGCGGCGTGTGTTCCACTTCTCGCTGATCCACCGGCGATCTGTCGCACGCGCATTCCAGGCCTGCACCGGCAGCACGTAGCCCGTCGGTTCGGTCAGGCCGCGCTCGAACACCCGCGCCATGCGCAGGCGCTCCTCGGGATCTTTCAGTTTGGAGTTTGACGGATCGACGTTGTCGGGAAGGTTCCCCTCCTTGAGCAGCCACTCGCCGGGATCCTCGTAGGCGGGCACGACCATGTCGGCGGCGATGTCGAGTTCGCCGGCAATGGCAGTCAGCAGTTGTTCGGCATCGTTCGTCGTCACTCCGTAGTCGTGGTTTTCCTGGGCAACAAGGGCCGGATCGGACCACACGGGCAAGCCGTCCTTGCGCCAGTAGAGCGAAAAGGTCCAGCGCGGCAGTGACTCGCCCGGATACCACTTGCCCTGGCCGTAATGCAGGAAACCATTCGGCGCGAAGCGCTCGCGCAGCCGTCGGATAAGATTGTCGGCAAGTTGCCGTTTTGTCGGCCCGACGGCCTCGGTGTTCCATTCCTCCGACTGGAAATCGTCGATCGACACGAAGGTCGGCTCGCCACCCATGGTCAGGCGCACGTCCTGCGCCTCGAGTTCCTGGTCAACCCGCTCGCCCAGGGCGTTCAGCGCATCCCAGGATTCGTCGGAAAAGGGCTTGGTGATGCGCGGGTGCTCGGCAACGCGCTTCACCTGCATGTCGAAACCGAACTCGGTGCTGGCTTCGCCGAAATAGCCGCCAGAAATCGGTGCGGCATTGCGATAGTGCGGCGTTGCGGCAAGCGGAATGTGGCTCTCTCCGGTCAGGAGTCCGGAGGTCGGGTCGAGGCCGATCCAGCCCGCGCCGGGTAGGTAGACCTCTGCCCAGGCATGCAGGTCGGTGAAGTCGACCTCGGTGCCGGTGGGACCATCGAGGGCCTTGAGATCGGGTTTGAGCTGGATCAGATAACCGGAAACGAAACGTGCCGCCAATCCGAGATGACGCAGGATCTGTACCAGCAGCCAGCTCGTGTCGCGGCAGGAACCGCGCGCTGTCGCCAGGGTCTCTTCCGGCTCCTGCACGCCGGGCTCCAGGCGGATAACGTAGCCGATGTCCTGCTGGAGGCGGGCGTTGAGCCCGACGATCATGTCAATCGTCCGCTGCGGCGAACGGTCGATGCTGTCGAGATAGGCTTGAAGGGCAGGGCCCGCGGGCTCCGGCGTTCGATAGATCGACAGGTCCTCGCGAAGCGTCTCCGGATAATCGAACGGCCATTCGGTCGAGTCCTCTTCAATGAAGAAGTCGAACGGGTTGTAGACCGTCATGTCGGCAACGAGGTCCACCTCGATCTTCAATTCCGTGACCGGATCCGGAAAAACGTAACGGGCGAGGTAGTTGCCGTAGGGATCCTGCTGGAGATTGACGAAGTGGTTGGGCGGCGAAACTTTCAGCGAGTGGCTGAGCACCCGGGTTTTTGAATGAACCGCCGGTTTCAGCCTTATGATCTGCGGCCCGAGGCGGACTTGTCGGTCATATTTGTAGTGGGTGAGGTGGTAGATACTTGCTTTGATAGCCATTGCGCCTCTTGTCCGGCTTGCATCTCCGGAGCTGTTTTCGCTGTTCCCGGATGAATTGTGTGCAATGCAGCGAAGGAAAGCAAGCGCGATGACCCGTATCATCGGGGGCTTGCCCCCGATGATGGCCTCGATGCTGGCGGGATATCACACCCGTTGCGTCAGTTGCGTCCGAATTCATCCGAGATGCGGATGATGTCGTCTTCGCCGAGGTAGGAACCGGTCTGGACCTCAATCATTTCGAGGAGGATCTTGCCGGGATTGGCGAGACGATGGACCTCGCCCTGCGGAATATAGACGGACTCGTTTTCACGCAGCATCCGCGTTTCCTTGCCGATCGTGACCTCGGCGGTGCCCTTCACGCAGATCCAGTGCTCGGCGCGATGGTGGTGCTTCTGCAGCGACAGCTTCTTGTCGGGAAGCACGAACAGGCGCTTCACCTGGAAACGGTCGCCATTGAGGATCGAGGTGTAGCCCCCCCAGGGGCGATACGACGTCGGATGTGACTGGGTGAGCGCCGCCGTTGCGGGCTTCGATGCGAGCAGCTTGACCAGCGTGCCGACCTGCTGGCTATCCTTCAGCCTGCCGACATAGACGGCGTCTTCGCTGGCGATCACCGCGACGTCCTCGAGGCCCTGGACCGCCACATGGATGTCGTCCGACATCACCAGCGAGTTGCGGGTATCGACGAGCGTCGCGTTCTTGGAAGCGACATTGCCGTCGCGATCCTGGGTTCCGAGCTTCCAGATGGAATCCCAGCTGCCGAGATCCGACCACTTTATCGGTGTCGGGATCACCGCTGCATTCGCTGTCTTTTCCATAATCGCATAGTCGATGGAAATGTCAGGGCTGCGGGCAAAAGCTTCGCTGTCGAGACGGGTGAAGTCGAGGTCGTGTGCTGCGTTCGCGGTTGCCTCGTTCGCGGCTTCGAGAACCTCCGGCGCGTGCTGGCGCATGTCCTCGATCAACTGCGCAAGCGGGAACATGAACATCCCGGAGTTCCAGTAGAAACCGCCCTTGGCGACCATCTGCTCGGCAGTCTCCAGCGGCGGCTTCTCGACGAAGCGCTTGACGCGGTGAGCGTCTGATTTTTCCAGCTTCTCGCCGATCTCGATGTAACCGTAGCCGGTTGCCGGTTCGGCCGGGGCGATGCCGAAGGTGACGAGCTTGCCGGACAGCGCGGCGTCGCGGGCGCTACGGATGCAGTCGAAATAGGTGTCGTCGGCAGTGATCTCGTGATCGGAGGCCATGATATGCATGATCGCGTCCCGACCATGAAGGGCACTGACCGTCGCAGCTGCCGCCGCAACGGCTGCGGCCGTGTTCCGGGCGACCGGCTCGAGAAGGATGGCCGCAAGCGGAATATCGAGAAGACGGGCCTGCTCGGCAACCAGGAAACGGAATTCCTCATTGGTCACTACAACCGGCGCTTCATAGAGTTCAGTGTCGGAAACGCGTTCCAGCGTGTTCTGGAACAGGGTCTTGTCACCGATGAATTTGATGAACTGCTTCGGTGCCGTCGCGCGTGACAGCGGCCAAAGACGCGTACCTTTGCCACCGGCCATCACGACGGGAACGATCTTTGTAGTCACAATTGCACTCCTCTTCGGTGTGTTCTTGGGCGATAGGGACGGATGAGCCATTTTACGAAGATGCAACGAATGGGCCGTTTCGTTCAATCGCCGCCGGAAGTTCACCTTCAGCACCTCGCGCCATTCTTGCATTCTTCCCGGCGGGTCGCCATTCCTAGCTGCTGCTATGGTAAAAGCGCGTAGGGTGCCCGGGGTTCCGGCAGCATGTTGAAATTGCTTCGTGACAGCAATGTGAAAGGTGATTTCGCCTCTGACATCGACAATACGCCTACGCTCCGCGCGTCGGACTTCCTTTTTCTGGAAGTGCCGGCCGCCGGAAGCGTTACTTGCGATCACTTGAGCGAGGGGGTGTCCGTCGGACGTCGGTCCAAGGGCGCTCCTACCGCCTGCAGGGCGTTGCCCAACGATTGGGCAATGGCGGAAGGTCCAGAACGGCCCAAGGAAATGCCGGGCCGCTCGACAAAAGTAGAAAGTCTCCTGGTCGCGGAAGCAATACTTTGCCGACGCCTTTGAAGACACTCATTCCAGACTGGTCCCGAGCGATATTGCCGGGGCCATTCGTCTTACTTGCCGCGAACGGCGGTGTTGATCTGCGAACGGGAAATGCCGATGTCGCTCAGTGCGTAGTCATCCATTGCGTGGAGTTCGCGCATTGCTCTGCGAAGGCGGGCATATTCTGCGATTTTCTTGCCGATGTTCATTGTCTTTCTCCTTGAATTTGTATGCACCTCAGATAGTCATTTGCCCAAAATATAGAATATCCATGATTGCAAATGAGGCATGCATATTTGCCGCAACTGAACGGCGCGACGCCCGTTGAGCGCAATCTTCCCGGGTGCGGCGGCGCCGATCCTTATGCTTTCCTTATGTCAGCCGGATCAGATCCCAATCGAGATTTGACCTCCGTTATGCGCATTCTCTCCCCCTGAACAGCGTTTGGAGATCTTTATGCAAGATATCATTTTCGTGGCCGTCGGCGTCGGCGCCTTCCTGCTCTTCGCGCTTTACACGCGCTCCCTGAGCAGACTGTAAGGAGCAGCCCCATGATCGAAGCCTTTATTGGCCTGGCGGTCGCTGTCGCACTGGGTGCGCATCTAGTCGTGACCCTGCTGCGACCTGAGCGATTCTGACCCCGACTTCTCATCTTCTCGATCGGAGAATACCAATGTCCATTATCGGGTGGCTGCAGATCAGCCTCCTCTTTCTCGCCGTTCTCGTCGCCATCAAGCCGCTCGGGCTCTACATGGCCAAGGTGTTTTCCGGCGAGCGCACCTTTCTTTCACCCGTTCTGTCGCCCGTCGAGCGCGGCTTTTACGCGCTGGCCGGAGTCGACCCGGCGAAGGAGCAGGGCTGGCGGAGCTATGCGCTCGCCATGCTGGCATTCAGTGCAGTCGGTTTCGCGGCGCTCTATGCCATCCTGAGGCTGCAGGCCTACCTGCCCCTCAACCCGCAAGGGTTCGGCAATGTGCCACCGGATCTCGCCTTCAACACTGCGGTCAGCTTCGTCACCAACACCAACTGGCAGAACTACGGCGGCGAGACCACGATGAGCCACTTCAGCCAGATGGCCGGCCTCACCGTGCAGAATTTCGTGTCTGCCGCCACCGGCATTGGCATCGCCGTCGCAATCACCCGCGCCTTTGCCCGCTCGGCGGCTTCCACCATCGGTAATTTCTGGGTCGACCTTACCCGCTCGACCCTCTACGTGCTGCTGCCGCTTGCCGTCGTCGTCGCGCTTGCCTTCGTGGCCATGGGCGTGCCCCAGACGCTGGATGCAGCGGTGACCGCCTCGACGATCGAAGGCGCACAGCAGACGATCGCGCTCGGTCCGGTCGCCAGCCAGGAGGCGATCAAGCAACTCGGCACCAATGGCGGTGGGTTCTTCAACGTCAACGCTGCTCATCCGTTTGAAAACCCGACCGCGCTGACGAACTACCTCAACATCTTCGCGATGCTCTCGGTCTCCTCTGCGCTTGTCTACGCTTTCGGCCAGATGGTCGGTGAGCGCAGGCAGGGCTGGGCCTTCATCGCAGCCATCGCAATCCTGTTGATTGCGGGTGTCGGCGTCATCTACTGGGCAGAAACCTACGGCAATCCGATCCTCACCAGCCTCGGGCTCGATCCGGCCTTCGGCAACATGGAAGGCAAGGAGGTGCGCTTCGGCCAGGCGATGACCGCAACCTATGCAACGGTAACGACCGGGCTTTCGGATGGTGGCGTGAACGGCATGCACGGCTCGTTCACCGGCATGGGTGGCTTTGTCCCGATGTTCCTGATCCAGCTTGGCGAAGTTCTGCCGGGTGGTGTCGGCTCCGGCCTCTATGGCCTGCTCGTATTCGCGATCCTGTCCGTCTTCGTTGCCGGACTCATGGTCGGCCGCACGCCCGAATTTCTCGGCAAGAAGATCGAAGGCCGCGAGATGAAATTCGCCGTGCTGGCGATCATCATCCTGCCGATGGCGATCCTCGGCTTCACCGCAATCTCGGCGATGCTGCCCTTTGCCGTGGCCAGCGTCGGCACCGCGGGGCCGCACGGCCTGTCGGAGATCCTCTACGCCTTTACCTCGGCCGCCGGCAACAACGGCTCGGCCTTCGGTGGGCTGACGGGCAACACGCCATGGTACAACACGACGCTCGGCATCGCCATGTTGCTCGGCCGCTTCGCCTATGCCGTGCCTGTTCTGGCCATTGCCGGCTCGCTTGCCACCAAGGTCCGGGTTCCGGCCTCTAAGGGCACCTTCCCAACCGATACGCCGCTGTTCGTCGGCTTGCTCGTCGGCATCATCCTCATTCTCGGCGGGCTGCAGTTCTTCCCGGCGCTCGCCCTCGGTCCGATCGTCGAGCAATTTGCAATGCTCGCGGGCCAGACTTTCTAAAGGATAATAGAAATGTCAAAGAAACACGTCGCTCCGAGCCTGCTCGACCCTGCGATTCTTCTGCCGGCGGTGAAGGCGGCTTTCGTGAAGCTCGATCCGCGGCAACTCATGCGCAACCCGGTAATCTTCGTCACCGAGGTCGTGGCCGCGCTCGTTACCGTCTTCTTCATCCGCGACTTTGTCACGGGTACGGGAACTCCCCTTTTCTCAGGGCAGATCGCCATCTGGCTCTGGTTTACGGTGCTGTTCGCGACCTTCGCGGAAGCGGTCGCGGAAGGCCGGGGCAAGGCGCAGGCCGACAGCCTGCGGCGCACCAAGTCCGAACTGACGGCCCGTCGGCTAGTGTCGGCACAGGGCCGTGATACCCAGACGATTGCGGCGACCAGCCTCAAGGTCGGCGACCTCGTACTCGTCGAAGCCGGGGACCTGATCCCCGGCGACGGCGAGGTGGTCGAGGGCGTGGCGTCGGTCAACGAAAGCGCGATCACCGGCGAGTCCGCTCCGGTCATCCGCGAGTCGGGCGGCGACCGCTCGGCCGTGACCGGCGGCACCCAGGTGATCTCCGACTGGATCAAGGTGCGTATCACCGTGGCCCCTGGCTCCAGCTTTGTCGATCGCATGATCGCGCTCATCGAAGGCGCGCAGCGCCAGAAGACACCGAACGAGATCGCGTTGTCGATCCTGCTCTCCGGCCTGACCCTCATCTTCCTGATTGCGATCGTGACGCTGTGGGGGCTCGCCGGCTACTCCGGGACAGTGCTTTCGGTGACTGTGCTTGCCGCGCTTCTCGTCACCCTGATCCCGACGACGATAGGCGGGCTTCTCTCGGCCATCGGCATCGCCGGCATGGACAGGCTGGTGCGCTTCAACGTCATCGCCACCTCCGGTCGTGCCGTCGAAGCAGCCGGCGACGTCGATACGCTGCTGCTCGACAAGACCGGCACGATCACATTCGGCAACCGCATGGCGACAGACTTCCTGCCCGTTTCCGGCGTGTCGGAAACGGAACTCGCCAATGCGGCCCTGCTTGCAAGCCTGGCCGACGAAACCCCGGAGGGCCGCTCGATCGTCGCGCTCGCCACCGGTGAATTCGGCTGCCTCGCGCCGACCATGCAGGTCGACGCAGTCGTGCCATTTGCCGCCCAGACCCGTCTCTCCGGCGTCGACGTGCTCGATCGCCGCCTGCGCAAGGGTGCGGTGGATTCGGTTTTGAAGTTCGCGGGCGTTCGCGACGAGAACGTGCCGGTCGAATTCCGCCAGGCGGTCGACAAGGTCGCCCGCACCGGCGGAACGCCGCTCGCCGTTGCCGATGGCAATCGCCTGCTTGGCGTCATCCACCTCAAGGACGTCGTCAAGCCGGATATCAAGGAGCGCTTCGCCGCGCTTCGCTCCATGGGCATCCGCACGGTGATGGTAACCGGCGACAACCCGGTGACCGCAGCGGCGATCGCCTCCGAAGCCGGTGTCGACGACTTCCTGGCCGAAGCGACGCCAGAGGACAAGCTCGCCTACATCCGCAAGGAGCAGCAGGGCGGCCGCCTGATCGCCATGTGCGGCGACGGCACCAACGACGCGCCGGCCCTTGCCCAGGCGGATGTCGGCGTGGCCATGCAGACCGGCACGCAGGCGGCGCGTGAGGCCGCCAACATGGTGGACCTCGATTCGAGCCCGACGAAGCTCATCGAAATCGTGGAGATCGGCAAGCAGTTGCTGATGACCCGCGGCTCGCTGACAACCTTCTCGATCGCCAACGACGTGGCAAAGTATTTCGCCATCATCCCGGCGCTGTTCCTGGCCACCTATCCGGCACTTGGCGCGCTCAACATCATGGGGCTCGCCTCGCCGAACTCGGCGATCCTGTCGGCGGTGATCTTCAACGCGCTCATCATCATCGCGCTCATCCCGCTGGCGCTCAGAGGCGTAAAATATCGCCCTGTCGGTGCTGCCGCGCTGTTGCGTCGCAACCTCTTCGTCTACGGCCTCGGCGGCATCCTTCTTCCCTTTGTCGGGATCAAGCTTGTCGACATCGCCGTCAACGCCCTCAATCTGGTGTGATCATGTTGAAACATCTTCGTCCCGCCCTTGTCCTCACCCTGTTGCTCACCCTTCTTACCGGGCTTGCCTATCCCCTGGCGATCACCGGCGTCTCGCAGGCCTTGATGCCGCAACAGGCCAATGGCAGCCTTATCGAGAAGGACGGCATGGTCATCGGCTCGGCGCTGATCGGCCAGAACTTCACGTCCGACAGGTACTTCTGGTCCCGTCCTTCCGCGACCGGACCTGATGCCTATAACGCAGGCGCTTCGTCCGGCTCCAACCTCGGACCGACGTCTGTCAAGTTGAAGGATCGTGTCGCCGCCGATGTCGAGCACCTGCGCGCCGCGGGAATTGACGGACCCATTCCGGGTGATGCCGCCACGGCGTCCGGCTCGGGTCTTGACCCGGATATCTCGCCGGAGTTCGCGAAGGCGCAGGTTGCCCGTGTCGCCAAGGCGCGCGGTGTCAGCGAGACCGACATCGCCAAGCTGGTGGACGGCGCAACCTCGGGGCGTATGTTCGGAATCATAGGCGAGCCACGTGTCAATGTGCTAGAGCTCAACCTGGCACTCGATGCGGCAAAAAGCTGAGTATGGAACTTGAGTTAGGGAATGGCCGAAACCGACCGTGAACTGAAATCCAGGCCTGATCCTGATGCCCTGCTGGCCTTGGCGCAGCAGGGCAAGCGCGGCAAGTTGACGGTGTTCCTGGGGGCGGCGCCGGGGGTCGGCAAGACCTATGCCATGCTGACGCGCGCACGCCGACTTAGACAAGACGGGACCGACATTGTTGTCGGTCTCGTCGAAACGCATGGGCGGGACGAAACCGCCGCCCTGCTCGAGGGGCTGGAAATCCTGCCACGCCTCGAGGTCAACCACCGTGGCAAGATTCTCGAGGAGTTCGATCTCGACGCGGCGCTGGCGCGCAAGCCGCGCATCATCGTCGTCGATGAACTGGCCCACAGCAATCCGGCCGACAGCCGCCATCCGAAGCGATACCAGGATATCGAGGAACTCATCGACGCCGGCATCGACGTCTGGACGGCCCTCAATATCCAGCATTTGGAAAGCTTGTCCGAGGTCGTGGCGCAGATCGCCGGCGTGCCGGTGCGCGAGCGGGTTCCGGATACGGTGCTGGCGCGGGCGGACGAGGTGCTGCTCGTCGACCTGCCGCCGGCAGAACTCATCCAGCGCCTTAACGAGGGGAAGGTCTATCTCGCCGATAGCGCCAAACGTGCTGTCGATCGCTTCTTCCGCCTAGGCAACCTGACCGCGTTGCGCGAACTGGCGCTTCGTCGCACCGCCGACCGGGTGGACGATCAGATGGTCGACTACCTCAAGCAAAATGCCATCGAGGGTGCCTGGGCGACCTCCGAACGACTGCTCGTTTGCATCGGCTCCGACCTCCATTCCCAAACGGTCGTGCGCACTGCCAGCCGGCTTGCCTCGGGGCTGAATGCCCCCTGGATCGTCGTCTACATAGAAAGGGCGGACCGCGAGGAAGGCGACAGCGACGCGGTACGCCGGCTCGACGAGACCTTCCGGCTGGCCGAACAGCTGGGCGCCGAGACCCGGCGCGTTACTGGCAGCGATTTCGTCGACGAGATCCTCAAGCTTGCCCGGCGCGAGCACGTGACGCAAATCGTCATCGGTGCCCGCCGCACGTCGTTTACGGGGAGGCTTTTCCAGCAGTCGCTGCCGGATGCCCTGGCGAGCCGGGTATCGGGCATCGGCATCCACCTCGTTACCGATCGCGACGACCAACCGCCCGTGCGACACAAACGACTGCCAAAGCTCAACGTGCTGGGAGCGTGGCGGCCGCTCGCGATTGCCGCCGCGACCGTTGCCTGCGCGATCGCGCTCGGGCTTTCGATTCAGCTCTTCATCCAGCTGCCGAACATCTCGCTCCTGTTTCTGCTGGCAGTGCTGATATCGGCGACCTATGCCGGGCATGTCGCCGCCATAGCGGCCGCGCTGTTTTCGGTACTCGGATACAACTTCTTCTTCATCAATCCAGTCAGAACATTCACCATCGCCGAACCGCACGAGGTGTTCGCGCTGTTCGTGTTCCTCGTTGCAGCGGTGCTCGCAGGCAGTCTCGCATCGCGCGTTCGCGAGCAGGCAAAAGCCGCCCGACAGCGCGCGATTTCGACGCAGGCTCTCTATGACTTTTCGCGAAAGCTGTCCGGCACCGCCAAGGAGGACGATGTTCTCTGGGCGGCCGTCACGCAATTGCAGGGCACGCTCAGGCGCGATGCCGCACTGCTTCTGCCGGAGGAGGGCGAGCTCAAGCTGAAGGCGGCTTGGCCCCCGGATACGGAACTTGCGGTCGGTGACATGACAGCCGCGCGCTGGGCCATGGAAAAGCAGGAGCCGGCAGGCAATGGCACCGGCACATTGCCAAATATTGCCTACCAGTTCCGGCCCCTGATGAGCCCGCACGGCGCAGTCGGAGTCTGCGGCTTCCGGCAGCAGGACAAGCCGCTCGATATCGATCAGGAGCGAGCGCTGGCCGCGATCATGGACCAGACAGCCATCGCCATCGACCGTGCGCGGCTGTCGCGCGAGAGCATGGACCAGGCCGCCCAACTCGAAGGAGAGCGTTTCCGGACTGCGCTGCTGTCATCGATTTCGCATGATCTGAGGACTCCGCTCGCGACGATAACCGGCGCAGTCACGAGCCTGCGCGAGCTTGGGGACAGGATGGATCCGGCGAGCCGCGACGATCTCCTGGCCTCGATCGAGGAAGAAAGCGGCAGGCTCACGCGGTTCGTCGCCAATCTCCTCGACATGACCAAGATCGAGGCAGGCACGGTCAATGCCCGGCGCGACTGGGTGGATGTAGCCGACGTCGTGCGCGCTTCGGTGGAACGCGCGCGAAAGTACTTTCCAGGCCGGGTCATCGAAACAAGCATCGCTGCCGACCTGCCGTTGATGCGCGGCGACAGCGTGCTACTCGGGCAGGTCCTGTTCAACCTCATCGACAATGCCAACAAATATGGCGGCGACGAGCCGATCAGCATCTTTGCGCGACAGGATGTCGGAGACATCGTCCTGTCCGTCACCGACCTCGGCAAAGGCATCCCCGCGGAGGATCTCGAGCGCATCTTCGACAAATTCTTTCGCCGCGGAAAGCCGGATGGACGCGCACCCGGAACCGGACTTGGGCTTTCCATCAGCAGGGGCTTTGTCGAAGCCATGGGCGGACGTATAAGTGCCGAAAGCCCGGCGCAGAGACGCCGTGGAACGCGCATCTCGATGCGTTTTCCCATCACCGAAGCCAGAGTCGCTGAAAAGGACCGCGCATGACCGCCGACCGCATTCTCGTTGTCGACGACGAACCGCAGATCCAGCGGTTTCTGCGGCCGGCGCTCAGCGCCGCCGGCTACGAAGTGATCGAGGCGGTGAACGGGGCCGATGGCCTGAAGGCGGCTGCCACGACCGCGCCAGATGTCGTCATTCTCGATCTCGGCCTTCCAGACATGGATGGAAAGGATGTGATTGCCGGCATTCGCGCATGGTCGAATGTGCCGATCATCATCCTCTCCGCTCGCGACCGCGAAAGCGAGAAGATCGCAGCCCTCGACCTCGGCGCCGACGACTATATCGAGAAGCCCTTCGGGATCGGGGAACTGACGGCGCGCATCCGTACCGCCCTCAGGCACCGGGTCGAGAAGGAGGGCGGCCACGCAACGCTTTCGGCCGACGGCTTGTCGATCGACACGATCAAGCGGTTGGTGACACGGGACGGCAAGAACATCAGACTGACGCCGAAGGAATACGACCTGCTCGTCATGCTGGCGCGCCATGCGGGCCGCGTCGTTACCCACAAGACCTTGCTCACCTCCGTCTGGGGTTTGGCGCATGGCGAAGACCTGCACTATCTCAGGGTGTTCATAGGGCAGTTGCGCGGCAAGATCGAACGCGATCCTGCCGACCCGAAGATCATCCGCACCGAGGCCGGAGTCGGTTACCGCTTCGTCGACGCCGAAGATCGATAGTCGCGCACGTCCAGCCAACGATTCGGAAAGAATTGCCGGCGATAATGCCCCGCGATTCGAAATGGGGCGCGCATGGCAAAGGCAGCAAGCCGCGGAAAGCGGAAATCATCGAAACGATCGAAGAGCAGCAGGCAGAGTGGTGGAATGCTGTCCTGGACCCTCGTCGCCCTACTCGTCGTCGGCGGCATCCTGACCTACGAGCACTACGGGAAGCGCCCGGCGGAAACACGCGTCGCAGCCGCTGGCGCCGACAGGTCGAGCCACCGCAAGGTGGTGGAACGCCAGGGGGCGGCGGAAAGAAAAAGACCGTCCTCCTTGCCGACGCCGCCAGTTCCCGTCCGGACCAAGCCAGCGAATGCCGCATTCACGGCTTCGATCCCCCGCGCCCCGGTTCCCGATCACAAGCCTGCGCAACAGGTGGCGACCGCCGGCGTGTTTAAGACGGCTTTCGGCTATTGCGGGCAGGGCGCGCCGCGCAATTGCGTGGTCGACGGGGGGACCTTCTGGCATCAGGGCGTGAAGATCCGTATCGCGGGTATCGATACGCCCGCTCTGGAGAAGGCGGCCTGCGAACAGGAACGCCAGCTTGGCTTCAAGGCCAAGGTACGTCTGCTGCATCTGCTCAATGAGGGGCCGGTCGGCATCGAAGGAAGCGGCGACGGCAATGGAGGCGCCCGGACGATCCGCCGAGAAGGTCGCTCGGTGGGCGACATCCTCGTTTCCGAAGGCCTGGCCCAACCGGCGAGCGGCAGGCATCGCCCCTGGTGCTGAAGCTTTGATCTCCGGCGAGACCGGCATACACGCCGGATTGCTCGACGCAGGTTCTGTGCTGCGCGTCGATATCGCGAAGCGTTGCAGGTTCACCACTGCCGCCCACCATCTGATCATCCGGCAGCCGGCAAACGCGGTTTTGGCTGGAATATGTTCTGGCCATGAGGAACTCTGAATACCAACACGGAGCGTGAGTCGGGAGGATGCAGCCAGTGAATCGTCATGAACCGTTTGGCGTATCGCTTCTCGCGATCTCCTGCCTTGTCTGCGTGACGCTCCTGATTGCTGCGACCTCTTCACTCGTCATGATGCGGGCCTACGGACCGCTCGTCATTGCGAGCGCCGCCTATCCCGAACAAAAGTAAGAGATCTCGAAAGACGCTCCGCAAAAGCCTCGGAAGGCACAGGCGCAGTATGCTCGACAGATGTGGTTTCGCACATCCGTCGAGCTGCCATTCGCGATAGCTCGCCCGTCGATTGACGCGCGAATTCATCGTGATGCGCAGCGTCGACGAACCTCGACATCGTCAATGAAAAAGGCTTCCGGTTTCCCGAAAGCCCTTGCTTTTCAGCTAATTGGATGGTGGGCGTGACAGGGATTGAACCTGTGACCCCTACGATGTCAACGTAGTGCTCTCCCGCTGAGCTACACGCCCATCCGATGGGCCGCATACATCACAAAACCGCTTGCCGCGTCAACGCTTTTTTTCGGTTTCATGACGAGTTTTTTCGGATCCCTTATGCGGCAAGGAGTTTGTTCACCTCATCGACGAGATCGCGAAGATGGAACGGCTTGGAAAGAACCTTGGCATCCTTCGGAGCCTTCGAATCGGGGTTCAGCGCAACCGCTGCGAAGCCGGTGATGAACATCACCTTGAGATCAGGATCGAGTTCGGTGGCGCGGCGCGCCAGTTCGATCCCGTCCATTTCCGGCATGACGATGTCGGTCAACAGGAGCGAAAACGGCTCTTCGCGCAGCCGGTCGTAGGCGCTTGCCCCGTTGTCAAAGGACGACACCTTGTAGCCTGCCCGTTCCAGCGCTTTGACAAGGAAGCGGCGCATGTCGTTGTCGTCTTCGGCAAGAAGAATTTTCTGACTCATGTATTGACCGTACTCTGTGGGAATGATGCGGGTTTACCGTTCCTTTACGATAGAGTTGCCATGGTAAACAACCCGTGAACCCCTACCGAAAAGGATGGTGACTGATTCACGCCGGAGTATGGACTTGCGCCTTGGCCGCTGGCAACATGCAGTCCACAACTAGTTTTCGACATGGTAAAAAAGAGATTCAATGCAGTGGATGCCCAGCGATTTTGACCTTTTCGAGGTTCTGGAGCCGGAAACGCAGCGCATTCCCTTCGTCTTCAACTCTCCCCACAGTGGACGCAAATATCCGGTTTCCTTTGTGGAGGAATCGCGGCTCGACGGCGCGGCGATTCGCCGGTCGGAAGATCATTTCGTCGATGAGTTGTTCGCCGCCGCCACCGATCTCGGGGCACCGCTCCTGCTGGCGCATTTCCCGCGCGCGTTTCTCGACGTCAATCGTGAACCCTACGAACTCGATCCGCGCATGTTCGAGGGCAGCCTGCCGCCTTATGCCAATGTCAACTCGATCCGTGTTGCCGGCGGGCTCGGCACGATTCCGCGCATCGTTGCGGAAAACATGGAGATCTATAGGCGCAGGCTACCGGTCGAGGAGGCGCTGCTGCGGATAGAGGCGATCTACAAGCCTTATCATACCTGCCTGCGCAAGCTGGTTGCGCGCACGCATTCGCTCTTCGGTTTCGGCGTCTTGATCGATTGCCACTCGATGCCCGGGAACATTCGTGTCGCGGGAACAGGCATCAGGCCCGACTTCATCATCGGCGATCGCTATGGCACCAGCGCTTCGGCCGAGCTCTCCAATGCAGCGCTGCAAATCCTCGAGAACATGGGTTTTGCGGCGGTGCGCAACAAACCCTATGCCGGCGGCTTCATCACCGAACACTATGGCCGCCCGGCCCGTGGGCTCCACGCCCTGCAGGTCGAGATCAACCGCTCGCTCTACATCGACGAGGCAACGTTGCAGAAGCGGCCCGAATTTGCCGCCGTGGCAGCAGCGATCGGCAGCTTCATGCAGCAAATGGCAGATTTTGTGGAAGGTTCTTCCGCTGACGTTGCGTATGCCGCCGAGTAATCGATCGCCGGTCGGCTTATCCCTCAAAAAGAACCGCGCCTTAGGCGCGGCCAAGTCTAGGGAGGAAACACCCAAGGAGGGTATTTACAGTCCGCAGACTGCTCCGACAGGGTATTGCTGCATCGCACAAATGTCAAGAAGTTGCGGGTAACGAATTGTTGCGCTGCGGGACTTTGACGGCGAGGCTCCGGCGGTTCACCAGCGCGCGCAAAAGCGATTCCCCTTTTCCGGCCGATGCGCTAAAGAGGGGCTCCTTCTCGCAGTTTCCCGGATGGTATCCATGCTTCCCGACCGCGCCTTTTTCGACCGCCTTGCTGATGCTGCAAAGGCAGAAACCCTGCCGCGCTTCCGTTCGGGCCTCGACGTGGTCAACAAGCAGGCAGGCGGGTTCGACCCGGTCACCGAAGGAGATCGGGCGGCCGAGATCGCAATCCGCACGCTGATCGAAGATCGCTTTCCCGAGCACGGCATTCTCGGCGAGGAACAGGAGAGCATCGGCCTCGACCGCGAGCATGTGTGGGTCATCGATCCGATCGATGGCACACGCGCCTTCATTTCCGGCGTCCCGGTATGGGGCACGCTGATCGGTTTTCAGACGAACGGACGCTCAGTCATGGGCATGATGGACCAGCCATTCACCGGCGAGCGATACTTCGCCGACGGCGAGCGCTCTTGGTATTCCGGCCCGGACGGCGAACGCCAGATCCGCACGCGCGACTGCCGCTCGCTCGCGGATGCGATCCTGTTCACCACGTCGCCGCACCTGTTCGTCGGCAGCGAGATGGACAACTACATGGCCATCCAGGATCAGGTGCGCCTGTTCCGCTACGGTGTCGATTGCTACGCCTATGCGCTGCTCGCCGCCGGCCACGTCGACCTGGTCATCGAAACGGTGCTGAAGCCCTATGACGTCGGCGCGCTCATTCCGCTGATCGAGCAGGCAGGCGGCGTCATCACCACCTGGCAGGGCGGGCGTCCTGAAAGCGGTGGAGCTATCGTTGCTGCCGGCAGCCGGGCGGTTCACCAACAGGCGCTGGAATTCCTCGGGCGCTGACGGTGCGAGGTCAATCGGCCAGTTGCAGTTCGGCGCCCGCAACTTCGGCGTCGCTGCCCGGAATGAAGGCGTTGATCGCGGCAATCGCCTGGGCGCGGTAGATATCCCGCTCCTGCAGGATCTCGTGACGCGATCCGTAGACGGGAATGAAAAATCCGGCTCGAAAATCCCGCGAAACGTCTTCCTGCGCCGCAAAGGAAACTACGGCGTCGTTCACTGGCGAGATCATGATCGTCGGGATGGTGATCGCCCGCAGATGCTCCGGCTGCGTCACGCGCCGGATGGTCTTCATGGCCTCGCGGATCCAGCGGATCGCCGGCGGTCCGACCGTCAGTTCCGGACGGGCGGCGGCGATCGCATTGTTGCGATCAAAGCGCCCTGGATCCGATGTCAGCGGATTGTCCTCGAAGGGCTGCTTGCGCAGGTCCTTGCCGTAGGGTTTCTGTGCGAAACCGATCGTGCTGAGAAATGTCAGCAACCAATAGGCTACGACTTTCGGCATGCGCAGATTGGCGATCCCGAGGAAAGGCGCGGTCATCGCCATCCGGTCGATGCGGTTGGCGAGCCGCGGGGCTGCGGAGAGGGCGATCAGGGCACCCGTCGAATGGGCAACCAGGAAGAAGGGCAACCGCGTGTCGGGAAGCACGACAGTCTCGAGGAAGATTTCGAGATCCTGCTCATAGTCGGCGAAACGGCGAACATAGCCCGGTAGCGGGTTCTTGATCAGGCGTTCCGAGCCGCCCTGGCCGCGCAGGTCGTAGGTCGCGACCCACAGACCCCGGGCGGTCAGTTCACGAACGAGTTCGTAGTACTTCTCGATGCACTCGTTGCGGCCCTGGACGAGGACGACCGTGCCGCGGGCAACCGGCTCGTGGGAGCGGAATACCGCATAGCGCAGCTTGCGGCCGGCATGGCCGGCGAAGTAACCGGCGGTGTGATTGTCGGGCACCGGATTGTCCGGCATGTCGAGCAGGATGGAGTCCATGGGCGCCGCCGGCCGATCCTTCCACGGGGAGAAATCAATGCTTCTTGCAAAGGGATAGGCGCTGGCGCCGTTGCCGTCAAAGAAAAAAGAGGCCGGTGCAGCCCGTGCTTTCGAAGCACGTGAAGCTGCCCGGCCATAGTCTGACTGAAGAAGAAGGGACGATGTACTCCAGTCATCGGGAAACAGGTGTATCCCGACGCTCCCTTTATAGGCGCGCGGATGTGAATGTCGCTCGAACCGGCCGTTCATGTGGGGTTCATGGGAGCGCAACGCCCCCTCTTGAACTCCAAAAAAGCAATTCCTATCTCGAATTTGCGGGCGCCTCGAAAGGGTCCGCAAGAGGGGTTCCAGCAGTGCCAGACGATGGATTGCCGGGCCACAACCGCAAACAGTCGCTCAAAGGAGGACACCATGCGCCATTTCGATTTCTCTCCGCTTTACCGTTCGACGGTCGGTTTCGACCGCCTGTTCACGATGCTCGACAACATCGGCCAGCCCGATCAGGGGCAGACCTATCCGCCCTACAACATCGAGCGCACCGGTGAGAGCACCTACCGCATCACCATGGCCGTCGCCGGCTTCGACGACAGCGAGCTCAGCATCGAGGCGCAGGCCAACGTACTGACCGTCAAGGGCGAAAAGGCCGACGAAGACGGCGAGCAGACGGAGTATCTCTATCGCGGTATCGCAAAGCGCGCCTTCGAGCGCCGCTTCCAACTGGCCGATCATGTCGAAGTCCAGGCTGCCGCACTGAAGAACGGCCTGCTGCACATCGACTTGCTGCGCAACATTCCGGATACCATGAAGCCGCGCAGGATCGCCATTGCTGCCGAGCCGGCTTCCACCCCGAAGGCCATCGAGGCCCACGTGGTTACCCAGTAATCGGAAGCACCATTGCTTTTTTGGCGGCACCCCATCGCGGGTGCCGCTTTTCGTTTGCGCGTCTCAGGCGGGCCCGACCTGCGTCTCGGCACGCGCATCCAACTCGCGCCGGCGGCGCGCCGCCGCATATTTCTGGGCTATGGCCGCGCAGGCCATCAGCTGGATCTGGTGAAACAGCATCAACGGCAGCAGGATCGCCCCGATGGGATGACCGGCAAAGATGACATTGGCCATCGGGACGCCGCTGGCCAGGCTCTTCTTCGAACCGCAAAAGGTGATGGTTATCTGGTCCTCGCGGGAGAACCCGAGCAGGCGGCTGCCATAGGTGGTGAGCAGCAGCACGAGGGCGAGGAGCACGATGTCGACGACGATGACCAACGCGATGTCGTACACACCGAACATGCGCCACAGTCCTTCGACGACGGCCTCGCTGAAGGCAAGATAGACCACCATCAGGATCGAGCCGCGATCGACCGGTGCCAAGATCTTCTTGTGGGAGCGGATGAAGTCCCCGATCCATGGCTGCAGGACTTGGCCGGCGACGAACGGAGCGAGGAGTTGCAGCAGGATCTTCTGCAGCACATCGAAAGAAAAACCGCCATGGCCGCCGGCAGAAAACAACAGGCCCACAAGCAGCGGCGTCAGGAACATTCCAAAAATGTTGGAGGCGGATGCGGAGCATATCGCGGCCGGAACGTTGCCGCCTGCCATCGAGGTGAAGGCGATCGACGATTGCACAGTCGACGGCAGGACGCAGATGAACAGAATGCCGATGTAGAGCGTCTGCGGCAGGATCGCCGGAACCAGCAAATAGCCGATCGCGAGGCCGAGCAGCGGGAATACCACGAAGGTGGTCGCCAGGATCACCAGGTGAAGCCGCCAGTGCAACACGCCGGCAATCACCACGTCGCGCGAAAGCCGTGCGCCGTGAAGAAAGAAGAGCAGGCCTATGGCGATCGTCGTCGCGATCGAGAAGTAGTGGGCCGGATCGCCGCTCACCGGAAACACGGAGGCGAGGACGACCGTGCAGACCAGCATCAGCGTGAAGATATCGGGTAGAAAGCGGCGCATATCGATAGTCTCGTTCGAAGCTACGGTCGCTGGCCGGGCGGAAATTCGCTCACGCCGGTCAACAGGCATTGATTGTATACGCGGCCATGGCCGCATGACACCAGAGACGTTATCGTGATACAAAATGCAATCGATAACAGATATCGCAAAACAGGATGAACAATGCTGGATCTGGTGCAACTGCGCAGCTTTCTCGCGCTCGAGCAGATGGGGAGCTTCACTCTGGCCGCCGAGAAGCTCGGCCTCGGGCAGTCGACGATCAGCCAGCATATCCAGCGGCTGGAGGTTTCGCTCGGACGACGGCTGGTGGCGCGAGATACGCACCGGGTGGCGTTGACGGCCGACGGCGAAGCGCTGCTCGGTCACGCCCGCGCCATGCTGGCGATCGACAGCCAGGTGCAGGCGCTCTTCACCGAAACGAAGCTCCGCGGCCGGCTCCGTCTCGGTGTGTCGGAGGATTTCGTTGCCACCCGCCTGACCGCCGTGCTCGAGGATTTCGTGCGGGCGCACCCTTCGGTCGATCTTGAGCTGACCGTCGCCCTGAGTGGGGTTCTCTACCTGCAGCAGGACAATGGCGAGATCGACCTGGTGCTTGCCAAGCGGCGGCTGGGCGATACGCTGGGACGGTTGATCTATCGCGAACCCCTGATCTGGCTGGCGCGCGACCCGGATGCGGTGGCAAGTCGATCGACGCTGCCTTTAATCGCCTTTCCGCCGCCGAGCATTACCCGCAGCGTCGCCATCGAGGCCCTGGATCGCGCCCAGTTGCCGTGGCGGGTCGTCTGCACCTGCGGCAGCCTCAGTGGCCTGACGGCAGCCGCGCGGGCAGGCATGGGCATTCTGGTGCAGCCGCGCAGCATGGCGCCGGCGGGACTGAAGGAAATGCCGCCGGGGCGGTTGCCGGTTCTCGAAGATGTCGAGTTCGTGCTGGTTCCCCGCAAGGGAGCCGACCCCAGGCTCGTCTCGGCCTTGTCGGACGAGATTTTCGCGAAGGTCGGAAGCCTGCAGGGGGTTGTCTGATATTCAGGCGGCCTTGATCGCGGCGATGAAATCGCTGACGTCGCTCTCCGTCGTGGCAAAACTGGTGACGAGCCGGATCAGCACTTCGTCCGGACCGACGAGCCCAGGCATGTCTGCCGGTATCGGCCAGTCGTAGAACTTGGTGCCTTTCGCCGTTGCCGCTTCCGCGGCTTCCTTCTTCAGAACTGCGAAGACCTCGTTGGAGTGCGTATCCCAGCCGAGACGGCCGCTGTTGGAAGCGGCTATGCCGGCACGCAACCCGTCGGCCATCGCGTTTGCATGCCTTGCGAGGTCGAGCCAGCGATCCTGTTCCAGATAGGCGTCGAACTGGGCGGCGATGAAGCGCGATTTCGAGAACAACTGCGCCGCCCTCTTGCGGATGAAGGGCATGTCGCGGGCCGCTTCCGGGTTCATGAATACCAGCGCTTCCGCGCACCAGCAGCCGTTCTTGGTCGCGCCGAAG
This sequence comes from Ferirhizobium litorale, assembly GCA_030028905.1. Taxonomy (GTDB): domain Bacteria; phylum Pseudomonadota; class Alphaproteobacteria; order Rhizobiales; family Rhizobiaceae; genus Ferirhizobium; species Ferirhizobium litorale. Next base: position 213,046 of record JALDYZ010000001.1, read on the forward strand.
GACAGGATATCGACGCCGCGCTTCCAGGTCATTTCCGCCGGGGTCGTGCCAAGGGCGACGAGCGCGTTGGCGAAACGAGCTCCGTCCATATGGAGCGGCACGTGATGGGCGCGGGCCATGGCTGCGATCCGATCGATCTCGTCGAGGGAATAGATGCTGCCGCTTTCGGTGGCCTGGGTGATCGTAACCACAATCGGCCGACCCTGGTGAACCGCGCCCGGCGGGAAGCGGCCGATCGCGGCTGCGAGGGCGGCAGGGTCGATCTTGCCGTCGGCACCGGGTACGGGCACGAGGCGGCAGGCGCCGGTGAACAGTTCGGGCGCGCCGCATTCGTCGACCGTGACATGAGCCTCCGTATGGCAGAAGGCAACGCCGCCCGGGCGCGCCACGCTGGCAAGCGCCAGCGAGTTGGCGGCCGTGCCCGTGCCAACGAAGAAGACGGCGACCTTCCGCTCGAATATTTCGTTGAATCGGTCCTCCACCTTTCGGTCGAGATCGCTGGTGCCATAGGCTGCGGCGAAACCGGCAGATTCCTTCAGGAGGCGTTCGGCGATGGCGGGATGGGCGCCGGCCCAGTTATCGGAAGCAAAGATCATGGGAAAAACTCGGTTGGTGGGCAGAAGGCCCGCATGAAGAAGAACACGCCGGAAGATTGGAGCAAAATGCCGGGCAATCAATGGCCAATTTGACCTGACCCGAATTCCGACCGTTGACGCAATCAAGCTCAAATTATTCCATCAAAGCGGTAATTTTGTTTCGAAAGCGGATCATCAACGGCAATCTTCCGTCTCCTTGCCTTAATATTTTCACAAAACGCACTTGCGGTCGGGGTCCGTTTCTGGCATAGAGCGGGGGAAATAGGACAGTCATGCTGTCCTATTTCGATCTTGGAGGCCGAATGAGTGCCGAAACGCCTGACCAGATCGAAGTTTTCGCGCTATAGTTCTTGCGCTTGGCCGCATGCGAATGACGCGAAAACCTGAGCTGCAGGGCCTTGGTGCCTCACGCGTATGTCCGGTTTGCCGGACAATTTTCGGTTGGATCAAGAACAGGCAACGCTACGATCTCACGTCGGGCCCGGAGTGCCGGGATTGTGACGCGAGACGCCGGTTCGCCCGCCACGCGGGTACCATTAGGAGGGAAGACGATGACAAAGTTGACGCAATTCCAGGTTCTCGGCCAGGCTGGCACGACGACGGGAACGGCGGTCGGCAAATCGGCTGTCTTCCCATCGGGCCTGCCGCGAAAACAGGGGCTCTATGATCCGAGAAACGAGCACGATGCGTGCGGCGTCGGCTTCATAGCGCACATGAAGGGCAGGAAGTCGCATCAGATCGTGCGCGACGGCCTGTTCATGCTGGAAAATCTCACGCACCGCGGTGCCGTCGGCGCCGATCCGCTGATGGGCGACGGTGCGGGGATTCTCGTGCAGATCCCGGACCGCTTCTTTCGCGAGGAAATGGCAAAGCAGGGCGTAGTCCTGCCGAAGGCGGGAGAATACGGCGTCGGCTACCTGTTCATGCCGCGCGACGAGAAGCTGATCGCCCACTTCAAGCAGGTTATCGCCGATGTCGTTGCCGAAGAAGGGCAGATCCTGCTCGGTTTCCGCGATGTGCCCGTCGACAACTCCTCGCTCTCCAAGGCGCCCGATATTGCCGCCACCGAGCCGCACCATGTGCAGGTCTTCATCGGCGCCGGCCGCGACGCGGCCAACAACGACGAATTCGAGCGCCGGTTGTTCACGCTGCGCAAGGTGATTTCCAACCGGATCTACGCCGAGGCCGAAGCCGAAGGCGAGGATCTCGGATTCTATATCGTGTCGCTGTCGTCCTCGACCGTGGTCTACAAGGGCATGTTCCTTGCCTATCAGGTCGGCGCCTACTATCCGGATCTTGCCGATCCCCGCTTCGAGTCCGCCGTCGCCCTCGTGCACCAGCGATTCTCGACCAATACCTTCCCGTCGTGGAAGCTGGCGCATCCCTATCGGATGGTTGCGCACAACGGCGAAATCAACACGCTGCGCGGCAACGTCAACTGGATGGCGGCACGCCAGGCTTCGGTCTCCTCGCCGCTCTTCGGCGAGGACATCTCCAAGCTGTGGCCGATCTCCTACGAAGGCCAGTCGGATACCGCCTGTTTCGACAACGCACTCGAATTCCTCGTCCGCGGCGGCTACTCCATGGCCCATGCGGTGATGATGCTGATTCCGGAGGCGTGGGCCGGAAACCAGCTGATGTCGCAGGAGCGGAAGGCGTTCTACGAGTATCATGCCGCCCTGATGGAGCCGTGGGACGGACCGGCGGCGGTCGCCTTTACCGACGGCAAGCAGATCGGCGCGACGCTCGACCGCAACGGCCTGCGCCCGGCCCGCTACATCGTCACCAGCGACGACCGCGTCATCATGGCGTCGGAAGCCGGCGTGCTTCCGGTCGATGAAGACAAGATCATCCGCAAGTGGCGCCTGCAGCCGGGCAAGATGCTGCTGATCGACATGGAGCAGGGCCGCATCATTTCCGATGAGGAAGTGAAGAGCACGCTGTCCACCAAGCATCCCTATCGCAAGTGGCTGGACGATACCCAGCTCATCTTGGAGGAACTGAAGCCGGTCGAGCCGCGCGCTTTGCGTCGTGACGTATCGCTCAACGACCGCCAGCAGGCCTTCGGCTACACGCAGGAGGATACCAAGCTCCTGATGTCGCCGATGGCGACCACCGGCCAGGAGGCGATCGGCTCGATGGGAACCGACACGCCGATCTCCGCGATGTCGCAGAAGCGCAAGCTGCTCTACACCTACTTCAAGCAGAACTTTGCCCAGGTCACCAACCCGCCGATCGACCCGATCCGCGAGGAACTGGTGATGAGCCTCGTTTCCTTCATCGGCCCGCGTCCGAACCTGCTCGATCACGAAGGGATGGCGCATGCCAAGCGCCTCGAGGTGCGCCAGCCGATCCTGACCAACGGCGACCTCGAAAAAATCCGCTCGATCGGCCACACCGAGGATCGATTCGACACCAAGACGCTGGACTTCACCTATGACGTCGCGCGCGGCGCCGAAGCTCTGCCGCAAATGCTCGACCGCCTGTGTGAGCGGGCGGAAGCTGCGGTCAAGGGCGGCTACAACATCATCGTGCTCTCCGACCGTCAGGTCGGCCCGGACCGCGTGGCGATCCCGGCCCTGCTGGCGACAGCGGCCGTGCACCATCACCTGATCCGCAAGGGTCTTCGCACCTCGGTCGGCATCGTCGTCGAATCGGGCGAACCGCGCGAAGTGCATCACTTCTGCCTGCTCGCCGGCTACGGCGCGGAGGCGATCAACCCCTATCTCGCCTTCGATACGCTGACCGACATGCACAAGCGCGGCGAGTTCCCGAAGGAAGTCGATGGCGACGAAGTCGTTTCCCGCTACATCAAGGCGGTGGGCAAGGGCATCCTCAAGGTCATGTCCAAGATGGGGATCTCGACTTACCAGTCCTATTGCGGCGCGCAGATCTTCGATGCCATCGGCCTGTCGTCGAAGCTGGTGGACCAGTACTTCTTCGGAACCGCGACGACGATCGAGGGTATCGGCCTCGACGAGATCGCCGAGGAAACGGTCGCGCGCCACAAGGCTGCCTTTGGCGCCGATCCGGTGCTGGCCAACACGCTCGACATCGGCGGCGAGTACGCCTACCGCATGCGCGGCGAGGAACACGCCTGGACACCGGACGCGGTTGCCTCCCTGCAGCACGCCGTGCGCGGCAACGCCGACGATCGCTACCGCGAGTTCGCGGCCATGGTCAACGAATCGTCGCTGCGCATGAACACCATCCGCGGTCTCTTCAAGATCAAGGGCGCGGAAGCGCTTGGCCGCAAGCCGATCCCGATCGACGAAGTCGAACCTGCTTCCGAGATCGTCAAGCGCTTCTCGACCGGGGCTATGTCGTTCGGCTCGATTTCCCGCGAGGCGCACACGACGCTTGCGATCGCCATGAACCGGATCGGCGGCAAGTCGAACACCGGCGAAGGCGGTGAGGAAAGCGACCGCTACCTGCCGCTGCCCGACGGCTCGCGCAATCCCGAACGCTCGGCGATCAAGCAGGTCGCCTCCGGCCGCTTCGGGGTCACCACCGAGTACCTGGTCAACGCCGACGTGCTGCAGATCAAGGTGGCGCAGGGTGCAAAGCCGGGCGAGGGCGGCCAGTTGCCCGGCCACAAGGTCGACGCGACCATCGCCAAGACCCGCCATTCCACGCCGGGCGTCGGCCTGATCTCGCCGCCGCCGCACCACGACATCTATTCGATCGAAGACCTGGCGCAGCTGATCTTCGACCTGAAGAACGTCAACCCCACCTCCGATATCTCGGTCAAGCTGGTGTCGGAAGTCGGTGTCGGGACGGTTGCCGCCGGCGTCGCCAAGGCGCGTGCCGACCACATCATCGTTGCCGGCTTCGATGGCGGCACCGGTGCATCGCCGCTCACCTCGCTCAAGCACGCCGGCAGCCCCTGGGAGATCGGCCTTGCCGAAACCCAGCAGACGCTGGTGCTGAACGGGCTGCGCTCGCGCATCGCCCTGCAGGTCGACGGCGGCCTCAAGACCGGCCGCGACGTGGTCGTTGGTGCGCTGCTCGGGGCCGACGAGTTCGGCTTCGCCACGGCGCCGCTGATCGCCGCCGGCTGCATCATGATGCGCAAGTGCCACCTCAACACCTGTCCGGTCGGCGTCGCAACCCAGGATCCGGTGCTACGCAAGCGCTTCAAGGGTGCGCCCGAACACGTGGTCAACTATTTCTTCTTCGTGGCCGAGGAAGTGCGCGAGATCCTCGCCTCGCTCGGTGTCCGCAAGCTCGATGAGATCATCGGCGCTTCGGACCTGCTCGAGAAGGATGACATGATCGCCCACTGGAAGGCCAAGGGGCTCGACTTCAGCAGGATCTTCCACAAGGTGGAGGCGCCGAAGGCAGCAACGCTGTGGACCGAGCGGCAGAAACATCCGATCGATGATGTCCTCGACCGCAAGCTCATCGAGATGGCAAAGCCGGCGCTCGAAAGCCGCAAGCCCGTCGTGCTCGAAGTCGCCATCAAGAACGTCGACCGCTCGGCCGGTGCGATGCTTTCCGGCGAAGTCGCCAAGCGCTTCGGCCACAAGGGGCTGAAGGATGACACGATCCGCGTGACGTTGAAGGGCACGGCCGGCCAGTCGTTCGGCGCGTTCCTGACGCGCGGTGTCACCTTCGATCTCGTCGGCGACGGCAACGACTATGTCGGCAAGGGGCTCTCGGGCGGCCGCATCATCGTTCGTCCGCCGGAAAACACCCGCATCGTACCGGAGAAGTCGATTATCATCGGCAATACCGTGCTCTATGGCGCGATCGAGGGCGAATGCTACTTCAACGGCGTTGCCGGCGAGCGCTTCGCTGTGCGCAACTCCGGTGCGGTTGCCGTCGTCGAGGGCGTGGGTGACCACGGCTGCGAGTATATGACCGGCGGCGTCGTCGTCGTCATCGGCGAAACCGGCCGCAACTTCGCGGCCGGCATGTCCGGCGGTGTCGCCTACGTGCTCGACGAGGCAGGCGATTTTGCCCGCCGCTGCAACATGGCGATGGTCGAACTGGAGCCCGTGCCGGAAGAGGACGACATGCTCGAGAAGCTGCACCACCATGGCGGCGACCTGATGCACAAGGGACGTGTCGACGTGTCCGGCGACATGACCCGCCACGACGAGGAGCGGCTCTACCAGCTGATCTCCAACCACATGCATTATACCGGCTCGAAACGCGCGAAGGATATCCTGGACAAATGGGCCGACTACCGTCCGCAGTTCCGCAAGGTCATGCCGGTCGAGTACCGTCGCGCGCTTGAGGAAATGGAACGGATGCGCATGGGTGTCGCAGCAGAGTGAGCGGCCTCGCGGCCATCATTCATCGGGTGATTTCGGTCGGCATCGCGGCCGCTGTTCCAGCGGCCGCCTTCTGGATGAACGGCGAAATCGAATTGGAATTCATCGTACTGGGCGCGGCAATGGGAGTTGCCTACCGGTACTGGGGACCATCGGTTCCCCCGCTATAAAGTGAGGAAAAGCTCGTGGGCAAGGTTACAGGCTTCATGGAAATCGACCGGCAGGTGGCGAAGTATCAGCCGGCTTCCGACCGCATTCGTCATTTCCGCGAATTCACAATCCCCATGTCGGACCCCGAAGTGCAGAAACAGGCCGCGCGCTGCATGGACTGTGGCATCCCCTATTGCCACGGCCCGACCGGCTGCCCGGTCCACAACCAGATCCCCGACTGGAACGATCTGGTCTACGGCGGCAAATGGGAAGAAGCGATCCGCAACCTGCATTCGACCAACAACTTCCCGGAATTCACCGGGCGGGTCTGCCCCGCGCCTTGCGAGGAAGCCTGCACGCTGAACCTCGAGGATGCGCCGGTCGCGATCAAGACCGTGGAGCAGGCAATCGCAGACAAGGCCTATGAACTCGGCTTCATCGTGCCGCGCCCGGCAACTGTGCACACCGGCAAGAAGGTCGCCATCATCGGCTCGGGCCCTGCCGGCATGGCGGCGGCCCAGCAGCTTGGTCGGGCCGGGCACGACGTGCACGTCTACGAGCGCGAATCGAAGCCCGGCGGCCTGCTCCGCTATGGCATTCCCGACTTCAAGATGGAAAAGAACTTCATCGATCGCCGCGTCGAACAGATGAAGGGCGAAGGCGTCACCTTCCATTGCGGCGTCAATGTCGGCGTCGACCTGGCGATGGAACAGCTTTTCGCAGACCACGATGCCGTGCTCTACTGCGGCGGCTCAGAGACCCCGCGCGAGGCCGGAATCCCGGGGGTCCAGTTCGCAGGCGTGCATGACGCCATGCCCTACCTGGTGCAGCAGAACCGCCGCGTCGGCCGGGAGAACATCGACAGCATCGGCTGGCCATCCGACCCGATCCTGGCCGGCGGCAAGCATGTGGTGGTCGTCGGTGGCGGCGACACGGCGTCCGACTGCGTCGGCACGGCATTCCGCCAGGGGGCGGTCAAGGTGACGCAGCTCGACATCCGGCCGCAGCCGCCCGAGAGGGAAGACAAGCTCTCGGTCTGGCCGTTCTGGGCGACAAAGATGCGGACCTCGTCGAGCCAGGCCGAAGGCGCGGTTCGCGAGTTCCAGGTGGCGACGCTCGAATTCGTCGGCGACGAAGACGGTGTGCTCACCGGCGTGAAGTGCTGCCAGGTGGACGAGCGGCGCAAGCCGGTCGCCGGAACCGAGTTCATCATCAAGGCGGACCTCGCCTTTATCGCGATCGGCTTCCGCGGCCCCTTTACGAACAGCGTCCTGAAGGATCTCGAAGGCAAGCTGGAACTCAATGTCGACCGCCGCGGCTCGACCAACGTTATTGCCGATGAAAACGACTACAAGACGTCGGTCGACAAGCTGTGGGTGGCCGGCGACGTGCGCCGCGGGCAGTCGCTGGTCGTCTGGGCGATCCGCGAAGGTCGCCAGGCTGCGCGCGCCATCGACGAGGCGCTGATGGGATCTTCCGTCCTGCCGCGTTGAGAGATGCGCTGAGAAACGAAAAGGGTCGCGATCTGCGGCCCTTTTTCATACGAGGCCCGGTTCCCTACCGGCTTGTAGCTGTGGTGCTCGAGGGCATGGCGTAATTGTCGACCCGGCCGGCGGGCGGCGGCGGCATCTCGCCGTCTTCCAGCAGCTTGTCGCGCGCGGTTTTTGCCAACAGCACCGGTGCCGCGCGGGCACCCATCAGCTCGGTTCCCCCGTCGAGTGCCGGATCGGACAGATTGATGGGCGGCGTCCGGCTCATATCCTTCACTTCCCCAGGCGGCAGCTTCACCAGATCCGGAAGGCTCTCGGCGTCGAGCTTGATGAGGTCCGGGCTCGCCATGTCGCCGAGCAGCCGGCGGACCGGCTTCTCCACATAGAAGGCGACCTTGCGCTTGCCCGCCTTGGTCATATTAATGCCGTCCGAGCCGCGCAGGCGCACCTGCTGGCCGTTGATGTCGGAACCGGTGATGACGAACCGGCCGTCCTCGTCCACGAAACCGTCCCAGATATCGATGAATTCCCCGCCAACCTTCTCCACCTGGCTTTTGAGAAGGCCGTTCAACTGCACGGCATCCGCCGTCATCGAGGGCGATTCGAACGCCGGAAGGCCGACCCAGAGCAGCGGAATCTTGCGGTCGGCCACCTGTTTTCCCAATGCCAGTGCCCGTGCCTCGTACTCCTTGAACCAGTTTTCGGTGCGGAACTTTTCCTTGCTGCCGTTTACCGCCATCTGCTGGCGGTCGTTGGCCCCGAGCATGACGACGACGACGGCGGGCACCGTCTCGTCGAGGAACTTCGGAAGCTGCGTCTGCCAGTCATAATAGTCGCTGCGGACGAGCCCCGAAGCGACGTTGCTCCGTGTTTCGATCACAACACCCGGGGACGTTTCAAATGCCACCTGCAGGCCGTCGCCAAGCCCGCCGGCGAAGAAGTCGCCGACCACCAGGACCTTCTTGGCGTTGTCCAGCTTTGCAACGGGAGGAGGCGCCTGCTTCTTCTTCACCGTCTCGACCGGGGCTGCGGAACGCTTGCGTGGCTTGGCAGCGCGCGGCTTGGCCGTACGGGTGGGCCGGTTGGGATAGACGTCGACCGGTCGCCGCTGGCGCTTTCCGAACAACATCTCAAGTATGGTAAGGCGCTCCACCCGCCTCTGCTGGGCGGATGCCGGTGTCGAAATGACCGGCACGGCAAAGCCTATGGCGACGAGCACCGTCAGCGTCGTCGCGGCCAGCTTCCAGATGGGTGCGATTGCGTTTTTCATGCGCTCTTTGTCTGTCCCGCACCAGGCGGCGCCTTGAACGCCGCCCGGGAACCCTGACTTTACACTGAGGTCAGCACATTGCGGTTGTCAATCGCGAAGCGCCTTCAGCAGGTGTTTCGACGGTTGGCCATTGGCTTCGAGGCCGAGCCGAGATTGAACCGCGGAGATGGCGGCCTTCGAGCCGGAGCCGAAATTGCCGTCGACCTCGCCGTCATAATAACCGAGTGCCTTGAGGCGCGTCTGCAGTTCGAACTTTTCTCGGATGTCGAGCGTGCCGTCCGGACGAGGCCAGGATTGGGCCATGCCGGCGTAGCCTGCGATCTGATCTGCAAGCAGACCGACGCCCAGCGCGTATGTGTCGGCGGCGTTGTAGCGCTTGATGACAAAGAAGTTCCTTGTCATCAGGAAGCCCGGACCATTGGCGCCCGCCATCATCTTCAGTTCGGCCCGGTCCGAGCCGTTCTTGAAGCCCGTGCCGCTGGGGCGCACAAATCCGAGCGCCTGCCATTCCCTCAACGTGCGTGTCTTGCCCACGTGATCGGAACCACCTTTCGGGACGACGACCTCATAGCCCCAGGTCTTGCCCGGTTGCCAGCCGTTCTTCTTGAGCAGGTTCGCCGAGGTTGCGAGAGCGTCGGGAACCGAGTTCCAGATGTCGCGATGACCGTTGCGATCGGCATCGACCGCATAGAGCAGGTAGCTCGTCGGGATGAACTGGGTATGTCCCATGGCGCCCGCCCAGGAACCGGTCAGGCCGCGTGCATCGACATCGCCGGCCTGGAGAATCTTGAGGGCGGCGACAAGCTGGGTTCGGGCGAACTTGGCACGCTTCGGATCGGCATAGGCGAGCGTCGCCAGTGCGCGCGGCACGTAGTGAAGGCGGTCCGATTTTTCGAGCACCGCTCCATAGTTCGATTCCATCGACCAGATTGCCAGGAGCACGTTGCGGTCCACGCCGAACTGGCGTTCGAGAACCTTCAAGGTGCGGGCATGCTTCACGGCCATCTCGCGGCCGATCTTCACGGTATAGGGGTTGACCCGCGAATCCACGTAGTCCCACACCTTCGCCTTGAACTCAGGCTGGAAGTTGGCCTTCTCGATCACGTCCGGATCCGGAGTGGTGACGCCTGAGAATGCGCGATTGTAAGTTGCCTTGCTGATCCCGGCCTTGGCGGCGGTCGCATAGAAATTAGCGATCCATTTCTGGAAACCGGCATCGGCGCTCGCGGTCTGCGGCATCAGCGCTGCGGTCGCGCTGACGGCGAATGCCAATGCTAGACCACGGATGGAGAGTTTTCGGTTCTGGGTCATCAGCTGTCCTGTCCGTTTCATGGCGAATTTCGGTCGGGCGGCAAAAAGCGTAGCCGGCCCCAGGCTGACTGTACTCGAACGGAGTCAACAAATTCTTTACCATGAAGAGTCTGGATCGTCACCCTTTGCAAAACTTCAGGCAACTCTGTAGTAGGTGGAAGATATACTGGGGCGTTTGGCCCCTGGTATAAGCCATGTTTCAGACCGGAATTTCAGGTCAAGGAGGGATGTGTGGGACAGCATAAAAAGGTTCGGAAAGCGATTTTTCCGGTTGCAGGTCTGGGCACCCGGTTCCTGCCGGCCACGAAGGCCGTACCAAAGGAAATGCTGACTGTGGTGGACAAGCCGGTCATCCAGTATGTGGTTGACGAGGCAATCGAGGCTGGTATCGAACATTTCGTGTTCGTGACCGGCCGTTCCAAGCATGTCATCGAGGACTATTTCGATATCCAGTTCGAGCTCGAGCAGACGCTGCGCGAGCGCAACAAGAATGCCGAACTGACGTTGCTCTCCGGCCTGCTCCCAAAGGCCGGTACCGTCAGCTTTACGCGCCAACAGGAGCCGCTCGGTCTCGGCCACGCGGTGTGGTGCGCCCGTGAAATGGTTGGCGACGAGCCGTTCGCTCTCCTGTTGCCCGACATGATCATGCGTGCCGAAAAGGGCTGCATGAAGGGCATGGTGGAACTCTACGAACACAGCGGCGCCAACGTCGTCGGCGTCGAGGAATGCGATCCGGACCAGGCCCACAAGTACGGCATCGTTGCCCGAGGCGAGGCCGTTGGCGACGGCTTCCGGATCACCGGCATGGTGGAGAAGCCAGCCAGGGGCACGGCACCGTCGAATTTCTTCATCAACGGCCGCTACATCCTCCAGCCGGAGATCTTCCGGATCCTGGAGACCCAGGAACGCGGCGCCGGAAACGAGATCCAGCTCACCGACGGTATGCTGAGGCTGCTCGCCCGGCAGGATTTCGCCGCCTACCACTTTCGCGGCGAGACCTTCGACTGTGGCGCCAAGGATGGCTTCATTCTCGCCAACGTGGCCTTTGCACTCGAGCGCGGGGATATCCGCCCCACTGTCGAGGAGCCGCTCAAGGCATTGCTCAAATCCCTGAAGTGAGCTGACCGGTCAACGTTTCAGCGTCAATCCGATGCCGGCTCGCAGGATCTGCGAGTCGGCACTGTTCTTGTTGTCGGTATATTCGTAGCCGACGTCGCCGGTGAGATCGAGATAGCGGTTCAGACCCCAAGCCAGGCCGCCGGTCGTGGCGTAAATCGTCTGGTCGTCGTAGATGCTGTCGGAGGGGAACCGCCGCCATGTCGTCGCACCGGAGAGGCGCGCAACGAGATTGTGTCGGAGCTCGTGGGAGAGCAAGCTCGTCGCGGTATAGTCGACATAACCGCTTTCGTCAGCACTCGTCAGCGGGTTCACCGAAGTGGCGAAGCCAAGGGCGACGTCCGTGCCGCGCCGCGGCGACCAGTTGAACCTGGAATCGATGGTAAAGGCGCCAATCGGATCGAGGCGGTCGTCCTGATAGGTCACCCGTTCGTATCCAAGCCCCAGTTCGCCGCGCAGCTTTTCGCCGAGTTCCACCTCGATACCGCCGCGCCCGCCATAGGATCGCGACGATCGGGCAAAACCGAGCGCATCGAACTCGTCGTCGTAGATCGCACGCCCGGCATAGGCTTCGAAGAAAGGCATGAGGGTCGGGGAGATTTCGTAGCCCAGGCGTCCGCGCAACTGCCCGGCTGTCTGGTCACGGTCCTGCATCGACAGTTTCGTGCCATCGGAAAGCGTTGCATCGGAATAGACCGTGCGGTCGAGCGCCAGCCCTGCCGTGCCGCGAAGCCGGCCGAAATCATGCTCCATCGTCAGTCCGCCGGAAAACTGATTGACGCCGGACTGCGTATCGGCGTCGAAAATGGCGTTCGGGTCGTCGGTATCCTCCCGGTAGAACCGGTATCCGCCGGTCACATGCGCCGTCGTCTCGTTTGCCAGGTCGAGACGCAGATCCGCACCGATGTCCACCTCGGGCTCGGTCTCGCCTTCGCCGCTGATGTTCTTCTGCCACTCGCCGCCGCCGATGACGCTCAGCTCGTGCCGCGACCAGTCAGAAGTCAGTGTTCCGCCGAGGCCCGTCTGCCAGTAGGTGCGGTTGCTGCGGCTGCCGCCGTAGCGATCCGATTCGGTCGATATCGACTGGCTGATCGTCGGACGCAGGACGAACGTGCCCAGCCTGACCCCGGGCGCATCGTCGCGATCCCGCCATTGGTCGTCCCGGAGCCCGTCGATCGACGCCTCGCGCAGGTTGAGGCGACCGAAATTCTCCTCGTCCGGAGCAGCCGCGGACAGTTCGCCGATCCGCAGCATCGTATCCGCGAAAGGCACGGCTTGAGATGAAGTTGCGATGGCGCCGTACTCACCTGCCGCTTCCGCTTGCTGTGCTTCCCTTCCATCGCCGGAAAGCGGCTGGGCGGACTGCGCCCGCAGCGGCATGGGGTGGGTGAACAAGGCCGCGCCCGCCAATAGGGCAAGCAGATGGACGGACGGCAATGCCATGCCCCGTCGGCCTGTTCTACCTGAGTTGTTCATCGGTACCGAGAATCTGAAAGCCTTGAATATAATTAGCTAATCGTAAACCGTCGTGGTTAACGCTTCGTTGCGGTTCAATCCGCTGCATCGAGCGAGAGTGTTCGAAATTGCGACCATAGGTAAACTTTCGTAATGAACTTTGATCGCGATTCAACGAAGGCTAATAGACTTGTCCGAAGAAAAACGCTAACCGTCAGCCATGATCAAGCGCGCTATCAAACTTGTCGAGAATGATGCGATTGCCTCGGCAATTCGTACGATTGAAACAGAAAAGGCTGGTCTGGTTGCCCTCGAGCTTGCCCTGACCAACGGCCTTTCAGTGCCGTTTACCAGTGCCGTCGAACTGATCGGCGGCATCGCGGGCCGCGTCATTGTCACCGGTGTCGGCAAAAGCGGCCACATCGGTTCGAAGATCGCGGCTTCGTTCGCATCCACCGGCACACCGTCCTTCTTCGTCCACCCGGTCGAAGCCAATCACGGTGATCTCGGCATGATCACTCGGGACGATGTGGTCGTGGCGATCTCCAAGAGCGGGGAGGCGGCGGAACTCCGGGGCATCCTCAGCTATACGCGCCGGTTCCAGATCCCGTTGATTGCCATAACCGCCGGTGCGACATCGACGCTGGCGCGCGAATCCGACCTCGTGCTGCTCCTGCCCGACGTGCAGGAAGCGTGTCCGCACGGTCTGGCGCCTACGACTTCGGCGGTCCTGCAGCTTGCCGTCGGCGATGCGCTCGCCGTGGCTCTTCTCGAGGCGAGGGGATTTTCAGCCTCGGACTTCCGGACGTTCCACCCGGGCGGAAAGCTCGGGGCGAGCCTGACGCATGTCAGGGACGTCATGCACACCGGCGATCGCATTCCGCTGGTTCCGGAAGGGACGCCGATGCCCGAGGCGGTCATGACCCTGTCGCGCAAGCGTTTCGGGTGTGTCGGCGTATTGGATGGCGACGGCCGCCTTTGCGGCATCGTCACCGAGGGCGACATGGCCCGCAATCTCGCCCGCGACCTGTCGGTCCTCAATGTCGATGACGTGATGACCCGCGAGCCGAAGGTGATCAAGGAAACGGCCCTTGCGACTAGTGCGATGGCATTGCTGAATCAGCACAACATCTCGGCACTCATCGTCGTCGACGATGCGCGGCGCCCGTCCGGCATCGTCCACTTCCACGACCTGCTGCGCATCGGCGTCGCCTGAACAGTCGACTGCTCGCCTCAGCCCTGTTCGACCGTCAGATCTCGGCCGTTGGTCGCGACAATTCGGATGCGTGCTCCAACGGGAAGGTCCGGGCCGGTAACGCGCCAGTATGTTCCGTCGAGCAGCACCCGTCCCCATCCTTCACGGATTGGCTCTTCCAGGATGGCCGTGCGGCCGATGAGGGCGGCACCGCGCTGGTTGAGCAACGGCTGGTCGCTGTTCTCTGCCCCCTTGAAAAGATATTTGCGCCCGGCCAGGGTGACGGCCACCGCAAGCACTGCAAACAGCAGCAGCTGCACCTGCCAGGTCCAGAAGGCCGAGTCCCACAGCAGCAGCGACAGGGCGCCGACGATGATCGCTGCCGTGCCGATCCATACGAGGAAGACGCCGGGCATCATCAGCTCGGCGGCGAGCAGCACCAGCCCGAGCAGCCACCAGCTCCACGGGCCAAGCTCATTGATGACGCGTGCGAGCATGGATCAACCCTCCCGGGGAGGCGTGGCGAAAGGATTGACCTGCGGTCCGGAACGTGGTGACGGCTGGCGTGGCGCCGCCGCGGGGCCGGAGCCCTCGCCGAAAACCTCGCGGGCGATTGCGCTGATGCCGCCGAGTGAGCCGATCAGCGACGACGCCTCCATGGGAATCAGAACCACCTTGGAATTGGTGGACGTTCCGATCGCGGCCATAGCCTCGGTATATTTCTGAGCCACGAAATAGTTGATCGCCGTCACGTCGCCGGCGGAGATCGCTTCGGAAACCATGCGGGTCGCCTTGGCTTCCGCCTCGGCCAGGCGTTCGCGCGCTTCGGCGTCGCGGAAGGCGGCTTCGCGCTGACCTTCCGCCTGCAGGATGGCCGACTGCTTGGCGCCTTCGGCCCTCAGGATCTGCGCATTGCGGAAACCCTCGGCTTCGAGCACCTGGGCGCGCTTTTCGCGCTCGGCCTTCATCTGCCGCGCCATCGCGTCGACAAGGTCCGTCGGCGGCTGGATGTCCTTGATCTCGACGCGAGTGACCTTGATGCCCCACGGCCCAACCGCTTCATCAACGACGCGCAGAAGCCTCTCGTTGATCGCCTCGCGGTTTGAGAGCAGTTCGTCGAGGTCCATCGAGCCCATCACCGAGCGGATGTTGGTCATCGTCAGGTTGAGAATGGCGGTTTCGAGGTTGGAGACCTGGTAGGCGGCCTCGGCGGCATTGAGTACCTGGTAGAAGGCGACAGCGTCGGCGGCAATGCTGGCATTGTCCCTGGTGATGACCTCCTGCGTCGGCACGTCCAGCACCTGCTCCATTACGTTCATCCTGGCGCCGATGCGATCGATGAAGGGGAGGATCAGGTTGAGGCCGGGTTCCAGTGTACGGGTGTATCGGCCGAAGCGCTCGACTGTGTAGCGGTAGCCCTGCGGAACTGTCTTGATCCCCGCGAACAGTACGAGGACGACCAGCAGTACGACTGCCACCACGACGACATCAAAACCGGTAAAATCCATCAAAATTCCTTCCCCCGAAGCAGCAGCCTGACTTGGCCCCGCGCCGAGACTTAGCAACTAATCTGGAAAAAGGGCAACAAAATCCGCTGCCCGGAGGAGGACTTCGACAATGACCGAGGCGAGCGGCTAAACCCAGCCGAGCAGTTCCCGGCGTACGGCGGTTTCCAGTACCCGCATTCCGTCCGGGCTGTCGTTGAGGCAGGGGATGTGGGTGAATTTTTCGCCGCCATGCTCGTGGAAGATTTCTCCCGCCTCGCCGGCGATTTCCTCGAGAGTTTCAAGGCAATCGGAGACGAAGCCAGGGTTCATCACGGCGATCCGCTTGACGCCTTCGCGAGCGAGCTTTTCGACGGTCTTGTCGGTATAGGGCTGAAGCCACTCCTCCGGTCCGAAGCGGGACTGGAAGGTGATCATCAGCCGCTCCTTCGGCAGGCCGAGATGTTCGCGCAGCAGGCGCGCCGTCTTCTGGCAATGACAGTGGTAGGGATCGCCTTTGTCGAAGTAGGATTTCGGGATGCCGTGGAACGAGGTGAGGATGATCTCCGGCTCCCAGTCGAGCGTGGCAAGGTGGCGGGTGACGGAATTCGCCAACGCCTCGATATAGACCGGGTCGTCGTGATAGGGCGGCACGGTACGGATCGCCGGCTGCCAGCGCATTGCCATCAGTTTCTCGAAGGCCTTGTCGTTGACCGTAGCAGTCGTCGAGGCGGCGTATTGCGGATAGAGCGGGAAGAGGAGAATGCGGTCGCAGCCGGCCTCCTTCAGTGCGTCGATGCGCGAGGCGATCGACGGTTGGCCGTAACGCATCCCCCAGTCGACCACGACGTTCGGCAGGTCCTTCAGCGATTCCGTCATCAGCTCCGACTGGCTGCGCGTATAGGTCCTGAGATAGCTTTCGTTCCGCTCCTTGTTCCAGATCGCCTCATAGGCCTTTCCGACCTTCTGCGGACGTGTATTGAGCACGATGCCGAAGAGAATCGGGTACCACTTGAGCCGCGACCACTCTATGACGCGGCGGTCCATCAGGAATTCCTTCAGGTAGCGCCGCATCGACGTGTAGTCCGTGCCGTCGGGTGTCCCAAGGTTGACGAGCAGCACGCCGACCTTTCCGTGCCGGATCACTGGGTGGTTGACGGGCTGGGGTGACACGGCGTCTGTCATCGAATTGTTCGTCCTGGTGCGAGGTGCCTGGCAGTGGCAATGATTGCCCGTCTTGTAAATTCAAAAGCCGGACCGGGAAAGTCCGGACCGGCTATTGAGTACGGGACAATTTGTCTCCACTACGTGGCAGGTCAGCTAGCGGATCATTGCGGCGGCACGTTCAATTCATGCCCGACGATCAGGCGTCGCGGATTGGGTTTTCCATTGGCGTCGGACAGCTTGCCCCACAATTCGCCGTCGCCGTAGTATTTCCTTGCAAGATCCCAGAGCGTGTCACCGCTGACGACAACGTGATGGGTAACGGCGTCCGCGGCAGCTTCCGCCGCCATGCTGGCGGTTTCTGCGGATGCGGGTGCGGTCTCCGTTGCGGTTTCGGACGTTCCCTCGCTCGTCGCGGCTGCGGCTGTCGCGGTGATGCGTCCATCGGTATAGGGCTTGTAGGGATTGTGCGCGGCAAGATAGTCGGCCACCACCTGCTCGAGGCCTGGGCCGAAGTCGTAGGCGTTGGTTCCGGCCGAGGCGAAGATCTTGTAGCCATCGCCGCCGGCGCGCATGTAGTTATTGGTTGCGACGCCATAGACCTTGGCTGGGTCGAGCGGCGCGAAGGCGTCGCCCTCCTTGACCTCGACCGTGACGACACGGCTACCCGCCGGCCTGGAACTGTCGAAGGTGTATTTCAGGCCGGCGACCTGAGGGAACCGGCCGGCGCCTTCCTCGATCTGGCCGAGCCCGTTTTCGAGCGCGGCGACAATGTCGGATCCCTTGAGCTGGAAGGTGGCGAGTGTGTTCTGGAACGGCAGTACCGTCAGGACGTCGCCCATGGTCACGTCGCCGGCGTCGATCGATGCGCGCAGACCGCCGCCATTCTGGATGGCGATGGTGACGCCTTGCCCCTTCACGCGGTCGACCATGGCATCGGCGACCAGATTGCCCATTTCACATTCCTGGGCGCGGCAGGTCTCGCGCGAGCCGTCGATCGGAGCGGAGGTCTCGCCGATGACTTTCAGGCGCAGTTCCTCAATCGGCTTGCCGAGTTCCTTCACCCGTGCAAGCACCGTTTCGTCCGGCTTGACCGAAGCATCGAGCAGGATCGGATCGCCCTTGGCTTCCTTGACGACCCCGTTGTCATCAAAGGTGACGACAAGATCACCCAGATATTTTCCATAGGAAGCGGCCTGCACGACCGGAACCTTGTAGCCGCCCGGGTTGTCGACCATGGTCGGGTAGGGCCCCGCGGCACCCTCGTCGGTGTTGGACAGGAGAGTATGAGAGTGTCCGCCGACCACAACATCGACGTCCGGGATATTGGCGATCGCCGCCAGGTCGCGCGGATAGCCGACATGGGTCAGCGCAATGATCTTGTTCACGCCCTCCGCCTTCAGCGCCTCGACCGCAGAGGTGATCGTCGCGACATCATCAGCG
This sequence comes from Ferirhizobium litorale, assembly GCA_030028905.1. GTDB lineage: Bacteria > Pseudomonadota > Alphaproteobacteria > Rhizobiales > Rhizobiaceae > Ferirhizobium > Ferirhizobium litorale. Next base: position 230,999 of record JALDYZ010000001.1, read on the forward strand.
ATCAGCACATTGGGGCCCGGCGACGAAATCTCGTCGGTGTCGTTGGCTACAGCCCCGACGATCCCGATCTTCTGGCCGCCGACATCGAGGACGATCGACGGCTTGACGCGGTCGCCGAGTTTCGATTCGTGCCCGGCCAGCACGTTGGCGCTGAGAACCGGAAACTGCACCTTGTCGAGAAATGCCGCAAGTCCGTCTTCGCTGTCGTCGAACTCGTGGTTGCCGACGGTCATCGCGTCGAATTTCATCAAGTTGAGGAACTCGGCCTCGGCAGTGCCCTTATAGGTGGTATAAAACAGCGAGCCCTGAAAGTTGTCGCCGGCATTCAGCAGAAGTACGTTCTTACCGGCGAGCGCATTGCGGCGCGCGTCGATTTCTGTCTTCAGCCGTGCCACGCCGCCGAAGCATTCGTTCTTGGCTTCTTCCTCGGCCGAGCAGGTCGAATCATATTTGTTGATCGACTCGATGCGCGAATGCAGGTCGTTGATGTGCAGGATGTTCAGTTCATAGTCGGCAAAAGCGGCGCCGGTGCTCAGCGCGAGAATCGATACGGTCAAAAACCCGGTACTGAAAGACTTCCTCATTCGTTCTCTCCTGTTCCGCCAGCAATGCCCGGATAGGACGCGCCGACGGCCCGTTTGGTTCCCTGCCTGATGGTTTTCGAAGCGAATGTTTTCATCAAGTTGTGGTGTCCGCAAGCGAAAAGCGCACAGCGGCGGCTCCCGTCTTGAAACCTTGATTAACGAAAAAGGCCCCCGCTACACGGAGGCCTTCGGCACGACTGGAACTTGCGGGCGCGCGCTCAAGTGCGACGTGCCAGCGAGAACTGGGCGCCGGAATCGGACGTGCAGTTGAGCTGGTTGCTGGTGACGAGCGCGCAATTGACCCTCGACTGCGTCTTGCGCACTAGCGACGTCATGTTGATCTCGACCATACGGTCGGAGACGTTGATGTAGGTGCCGCTGGCGAGCAACTGGTTGCTGTCGGTCGTTCGCGTGTTGAAGGAGCCGCCCTGGAATGTCGAAACGATGCCATTCGGATCGACCCATGTCCCCTCCACCGTCGACGGCGCGCGCGTTGCAACTGGGAGAGGACCGGGACTGCCGCCGTAGAACGAGCAGGCCGAAAGTGCCGATGCGATGGCAAGGAGGGACAGGACGGTTTTGCTTTTCATACATTCTTCTCCAGCAATTGCGTTGCGGCCGGTCGCCAGACCATGCCGTGAAGTCCGGATCAAGGCAAGACTGGCTCTCAGTCCCTGTTGGTGAAATCGCTTTCCAGCAGGGACTATGCGTTACTTCAAGACCTTACTGTGTCATTTGCGCGGCTTTGGCAACGCTCGGTGCGCTTCGGTCCTTCGACCTTGGTCTGAATGCATGCAAACCGATGCGGTGGCCCGAAGCTCCATCGAAGCGCCGACCGTCGGCGCATGGCGAGTTCGAAGGGGTTGCGGGGTGACGCCTCGCTCAAGCGCCCGCTGACCGGATGCCGCGTCTTTCTAGGCGCGGCATCCAATCTTCTATTCAGCGCACCAGAATGTTGCGGAACTGCCAGGGATCCTTGGTGTCGATGTCCTCGGGGAAGAGCCCCGGACGGCCGGTGAGCGGCGTCCAGTCGGTGTAGTGCCCCTCGACCGGTCCGAGATACGGCGACTGCACTTCCAGGCAGCGCTTGTAGTCCATCTCGTCGGCTTCCACGATGCCGGCTGTCGGGTTTTCAAGCGCCCACACCATGCCGGCCAGCACGGCCGAAGTTACTTGCATGCCGGTGGCGTTCTGGTAGGGGGCGATCCGCCGGGTTTCCTCGATCGACAGACGCGATCCGTACCAGTAGGCGTTCTTGTCGTGGCCGTAGAGCAGGACGCCGAGTTCGTCGACACCGTCCTCGATCTCGTCTTCATGGAGAACGTGATGAACGGGCTGCGCGTGGCCGCCATTGCCGAACATCTCGTGCAGCGACAGCACCGCGTCATTGGCCGGATGGTAGGCGTAGTGGCAGGTCGGACGGTAGGTGACGTCACCGTCCTTGTCGCGAACGGTGAAGAAATCGGCGATCGAGATGGATTCGTTGTGGGTGACCAGGAAGCCGTATTGCGGGCCAGGTGTCGGGCACCAGGTGCGCACGCGGGTGTTGGCGCCGGGTTGCTCGAGGTAGATCGCCGCCTTGCAGCCCTTCTTGTGCTTCTTGGCGTTCTTCGGCATCCAGTATTCGTGGGTGCCCCAGCCGAGTTCCGCGGGTTGCAGGCCTTCGGAGATGAAGCCTTCGACGGACCAGGTGTTCCAGAAAACGTTGAGAGGCTTCGGATGCTTGGTGCGCTGCGTGTCGCGTTCGGCAATGTGGATGCCCTTGACGCCGACCTTCTTCATCAGCTTGGCCCAGCCTTCTCGGTCGTGCTGCTCGGGTTCTTCGAACACCAGCTCGAGATCGGTGGCGAGGTTCAGCAGCGCCTGCTTGACGAACCAGGACACCATGCCCGGATTGGCCCCGCAGGTCGAAATTGCGGTCGTGCCGCCCGGGTTCTTGCGCTTTTCATGCATCAGCGTCTCGCGCAGTGCATAGTTGGTGCGCGAGGCGTTGTCGGCCTTTTCGTCGAAGTAGAAGCCGAGCCAGGGCTCGACGACGGTGTCGATGTAGAGGACGTCGAGCTTGCGGCAGAGCTTAATGAGGTCGACTGAAGAGGTATCGACCGACAGGTTGACGCAGAAGCCCTGGCCGCCGCCTTCGACGAGGAGGGGCTTCAGCAGATCCTTGTAGTTGTCCTTCGTGACATGCGCCTTGATGTGGCGCACGCCATGACGCTTGAAAATTTCGTTGTCGTCAGCATCTTCGCGCGGCTCGATGACGATCAAGCGGTTCTTGTCATATTTGAAATGGCGCTCGATCAGCGGCAGGGTGCCGCGGCCGATGGAGCCAAATCCGATCATGACGATCGGGCCGGTGATCTCGCCGTAGACCGGGTAAGTCTCTTTAGTCATGCTTTTCTCCTTCGGACGGATCGCCGAGCCTGGGTCATGAATTCTGCGGGAATTTCGGGATGCTTCGAAAACGCCCTAGAGCACAAATCGTCGTCACAATAAAGTGGTCGAAAGCAGGGCCGCCGGCGTTATATCTCGGTCAGTGCAACATTTTCTTGTGCCGATGCACCACGCAACAGGCCAACAAATGCATTTTTCTTGTCGATTAGGCCCTTGTAGAGGACCTGATCGTCGTTCAACGCTTCAAGCTGGTCTGCGAACTTCGAAGCAAGCTCCGCCGAATTCGGATGCGCAAGCACCGCCTTGATCGGATCGGAATAGATGCGGATGGTGAAGACGATGTCGCCGCTGAGCGGCAGGCAGCGAAGCGTCTGCCGCTCGATCCGGACGAAACTCTTCAATGGCTCGAAGGCCGGGGCGACCGGATCGGCCGGCCCGCTCTTGCTCTTCGGTAGGTAAAGGTCGTCGGTCCGGTTGATCGACCAGTTCCACCGCTCGACCGGCTGGCTTGCCTGGAGGTTGTCGAAGATGCGATTGATGAGGGAGGCATTGCGCGTCCCGGCCTGGAAACCCGGCACCGGTGCGTGGATTTCCTCCATCGGTCGGCCGATCTTGTCATCCAGCGCCCAGGAGGACGGAAAAGAGACATGCGCGGCAACGAGATGCCAGCCGGTTTCGCGACGGCGCAGGATCAGCAGGTCGTCCTGTACCAGCAGCCCGGCGCGGTAGAGCGGTGGCAGGGTTCCATCGGCAACATCCACCCGGTGTGCGCCCAGTTCGACATGCGAACCCGCGCGGAAATGGGTGGCGCCGTGGCGTTCGGCGAGATGGGCGAGAAGCAGGTCGAGACATTCTCGCTGGGCGTCCTCTGTCCCTAGCTCGGCGCGGAAGACGAGGTTACGGTCTATGCCTGCGAGGCGGTTCTTTTCGGCCAAGTATATGCCGAGGTCGTCGTCCGGTTCGATCCACCGATCCGGATCGAGCGGCGAGAGCCCGATCGCAAAGGGTTTGGACGAGCCGTCATAGGGCGTATGGATCGGCTTTCGGGTGTGCGATTTTTCGTCCAACACTGCCATCAGGCTTTCAGCCCCTCCAGGCCCGGGGCGACGGTCGTGAGTGCGATTTCGGTAATCTCGTAGTCGGCGATGCCGTGGATCGTGAAGGGATCGGCAGCAACGAAGGCCTCGATCTCCGCGCGATCGCCGCGGGCGAAAATCACTCCGCCGGTGCGCGGGACCTTGCGGCCGGAAGCGAGGAACCAGCCCTTGTCATAGCCTTCCTTCACCCAGGCCATATGGGGCGCCATATGGCGGTCGGCTTCTCTCATGTCCTTCATGTAGGTAAGGGAAAGTATCAGCATCGGCGGCGATGTCCTTCAGATCATTTCGGCCCGGACGAGGCCGCGCAGTGAGTTGCCGACATAAAGCGTCCTGCCGGCAAGATCCGCAAGCGTCAGACGCGCCTCGGTCGCTCTTTTTCGATCGAGAAGGTCGGCGCGCAACACTCCGGCAAGCAGGCCGCAGGCGAGTGGGGGAGTCAGGAGACAGCCTTCGCCGTCATCGACAAACAGGCTGGTGATCGTACCTTCGCAGACCTCGTCTCGCTCGTTGAGGAGGATGACTTCATCTGTCTGATCGACCGGAAACTCGGCGCGAGCCGCATAGTAGATTTCACGCCGCGAGGTCTTGTGGCGCAGCAATGGATCGCTGGAGGACAGGCGCGTGCCGGCGATGCCGAGGCGCCAGATCGAATTGGCGGGCAGGGGAACGAACGGAGCGGATATTGCCTCGATCCGGCCACTGGCGAAGAATTCAAGGCGCATGCGCAACGGTGCGGTCGCGCCTTTCATATGGGCTTCAAGTGCGGCTCTTGCACCGTCGGGGTTTGGGAACCCCAGGGTCGAGGCGGAGTTCGTCAACCGCGCCAAATGCCGCTCCAGCCGCAGGAAGCCGTTGTCCGGCACCCATCGCAAAGTTTCGATCAGCGAGAAATCCATTGATCCCCCACGGCAAAGCGGGCCTTCAGCAGGCATTCCTCGTACTCGGCTTCGGCGGTGGAATCGAAGACGATGCCGCCGCCGACATGGAAGACCGCCCGGCCGTCCTCGTGCAGCGTCAAAGTGCGGATCGCGACCGAGAAACGCATGGTTCCGTCGGGTGCGATGTAGCCGATCGCGCCGCAATAGGCGTCGCGCGGACCTACCTCGAGATCGTGGATAATCTTCATCGCCCACATCTTCGGTGCGCCGGTCACCGAGCCGCAGGGAAAGAGCGCTTCGAAGATGTCGTGGATCGTCGCTCCGGGCAGCAGTTTCGCCCGCACGTGGCTGACCATCTGGTGGACGGTCGGATAGGTCTCGATGTCGAAGAGTTTTGGCACGTCCAGCGTGCCGACCTCGCTGATGCGGGAAATGTCGTTGCGCAGGAGGTCAACGATCATGCGGTTCTCGGCCTGCGTCTTCTCGTCGGCCAGCATCGCGGCGACGATCTCCTCGTCCTGGGCAGGGCTTGTGCCGCGTTTCGCGGTGCCCTTCATCGGATGAGTTTCGATCCAGCCATCCGCATCGGTGCGGAAGAAAAGCTCCGGCGAGCGCGACAGGATGACCGGTCCGCCGAGATCGACAAGGGCACCGTATCTTACCGGTTGGCGTTCGATCAGGGACCAGAAGGCCGCGCGCGCATCGCCTTTCCAGCGCGCGCTGATCGGCATGGTCAGGTTCGCCTGGTAGCAGTCGCCCCGTGTCAGATGCTGGTGCAGCCGGTCGAAGCGCTTTGTGTAGGCGGCGAGATCCCATGCGGCGGCGGGCTCGGTCAGGAATGGCTCGTTTTCCCGCCGCTGCAGGGGCTGGGCGAGCGGATGGCCTTCATCCTCCGGTGCGTGGAAGACACCGAAGATTGCCAGGGGCGTTTCCCGGTCGTCCTCGACGAATGGGGCCAGCTTGTCCTCGAACAGGTGGCCGGCTTCATAGGCCATATAGCCGGCGAGCCACTTGCCGCCGGCGCGCGCCTGTTCCATGCGCGCCAGCGCCGGCCGGAAGTCGACCGCTCGCTTCACGACGATGAGTTCGACCGGGTCGGCAAAGACCATGCATTGCCCGGTCGTGTCGTCCCGGAACAGAACATAGGGTTGGGTATCGAACATGGCTGCCCTGTCTTGCCGCTGGTTATGCGGCCTTATCAAGCGCTTCCAGCTCGTCGATCAGCCCCTCAATCATCGACAGGCCCTTGCTCCAGAACGACGGATCGGTGGCATCGAGACCGAAGGGCTTCAGCAGTTCCGAATGATGCTTGGTGCCGCCGGCCTTCAGCAGCTCGAAGTACTTCTCCTGGAAGCCCTTGTCCGACTTCTGGTAGACTGCGTAGAGCGAGTTGACCAGGCAGTCGCCGAAGGCATAGGCGTAGACGTAGAAGGGCGAGTGGATGAAGTGGGGGATGTAGGCCCAATAGGTCTCGTATCCCTCCGAGATCCGGATCGCCGGCCCCAGGCTCTCCTCCTGCACCGACAGCCACAGCTTGCCGATGTCGTCGGCGGTCAGCTCACCCTCCTTGCGGGCGGTGTGGACCTTGCGCTCGAACTCGTAGAAGGCAATCTGGCGCACGACCGTGTTGATCATGTCCTCGACCTTCTGGGCCAACATCGCCTTGCGCTCGCGCTTGTCGGTGGTCTTATCGAGAAGCGCTCGGAAAGTCAGCATCTCGCCGAACACTGAAGCAGTCTCCGCGAGCGTCAGCGGCGTCTGGCACATCAATGCGCCCTGGCCGCCGGCCAGCACCTGGTGAACACCGTGGCCGAGCTCATGGGCAAGCGTCATCACGTCGCGCGGCTTGCCCAGGTAGTTGACGAGAACGTAAGGGTGCGCCGACGGTACGGTCGGGTGGGCAAAGGCGCCGGGCGCCTTTCCGGGGCGAACCGGCGCGTCGATCCACTGCTCGTCGAAGAAGCGCCTGGCAATCGCTGCCATTTCCGGTGCGAATTCGCCATAGGCGGAAAGAACCGTTTGCTTGGCATCGCTCCAGGAGATCAGGGCCTTCGGCGTTTCGGGCAGCGGCGCGTTGCGGTCCCAGAAGTTCATCTGGTCCATGCCGAGCCACTTGGCCTTCATCTTGTAGTAGCGATGCGATAGACGCGGGTAGGCGTCCTTCACTGCGGCGGCCAGCGCATCGACCACTTCGCGCTCGACGCGGTTGGCGAGGTGCCGGCTGTCAGCGATGTCCTTGAAGCCGCGCCAGCGGTCGGAGATGTCCTTGTCCTTGGCAAGCGTATTGGTGATCAGCGTGAAGGTGCGCAGGTTGGCCTTGAACGTGTCTGCGAGTGCCATCGCCGCCTTGCGGCGCGTCTCGCCCTCCGGCTCCTGCAGCATGTTCAGCGCCACCTCAAGCGCCACCTCCTCACCGTCGATGGTGAAGCGCAGCGCTGCCATCGTTTCGTCGAAGAGGCGGTTGAAGGCGGCGGCCGACGTCATCGACTTTTCGAGGAAGAGCTGCTCCAACTGGTCGTCGAGCTGGAATGGCTTGTCCTTCCTGAGGTCGACGATCCACGGGCGATAGTGACCGGCCGCCGGGTCGTTCGCCATGCAGGCGTCCATGACCGTGTCGTCGATGCGGTTCAATTCCAGCGAGAAGAACAAGAGATGCGAGGAGACGTCGGTCAGCTTCGCCTGGACGTCGCCATAGAGCTTGCCGTTGGCCGGGCTGGACGTATCGGAAAAATAGGTGAGGCCGGCATAGGAGCCGATGCGCCCAAGCAGATCGTCGAGCGCTTCGAACTCGGCGATTGCCGCGCCGATGCCGTCCGGCCCTGTCCTGGTGGCAGCTTCGGCCAGCTTGCCCTTCCACTTGGCTTCGAAGGCGCGGGCCTCGCGGTCGGATTTTTCCAGGTCGCCTCGGAATTCGTCTGAGGCAGCGGAAGGATAAAGATCTTCCAGCCTCCAAACCGGCAATTCGCCCAGTGCCGGATCGGCGGCAGCGCCAATGGCGGCGGTGGCACGATTGGGGGTCGGAGAGAGGCGCATTGTCGGGATCCTTCCACAAGAAACAAGGTCAGCCAGATCTATTCGCCCCAAGGCGGGCGGGCAAGCGTCTTTGCAAATTTCGCGCCCTAGTCGCCTGTGCCGGTTGGCATTCGCGGTCGTTAAAATGCGATCAATTCTCAAAACAGGATGTTCAAGGCTTTTTGCGAAGGTCGCCTCGAAACCCCGCATGAGGCGGGGTCTGGATTGATCTCCGGGAGACGAACATGGCCGCACATATTCTCGTCGTCGATGATGACCCCGTACAACGCCGCCTGCTGAAGAACGCCGTGGAGCGCTATGGCCACGTGGCGCACACGGCCGACAACGGCCGGGCCGGCATCGAGGTCCTGAAACGCGAGAGCGGCCGCATCAACGTCGTCGTTCTCGACCTGATGATGCCCGAAATGAACGGATTGGCCTTTCTCGACGCGCTTCGCGACATGGGTGCCGAGATACCCGTGATCGTGCAGACCGGCCAGGGCGGGATCGAGACCGTCGTCATGGCGATGCGCGCCGGCGCGTTCGACTTCGTCGTCAAGCCGGTGTCACCCGAGCGGATCGGCAACTCCATTGCGAACGCCTTGAAGTTCGACCAGCGCGAGGCAACCGCGCGGGCAGGCCGCAGGAACCGCTCAGGCGCAGTCGGCTTCGACGACGTCGTTTCCGCAAGCCCGTCGATGATGCGGGTGATCGACCTCGCTCGCCGGGCGGCGCAGTCGCACATTCCGGTCGTGCTCGAAGGCGAATCGGGCGTGGGCAAGGAAATGGTCGCAAGGGCCATCCAGTCGGGAAGCGACCGTTCAAGCAAGCCGTTCGTGACCGTCAACTGCGGAGCGATCCCGCACAACCTCGTCGAAAGCATCCTGTTCGGTCACGAGAAGGGCGCCTTCACCGGCGCGACGGAGCGGCACAGCGGCAAGTTCGCCGACGCCGATGGGGGTACGCTTTTCCTCGATGAGATCGGCGATCTGCCGCTCGAGGTCCAGGTCAAGCTGCTGCGCGCCGTGCAGCAGGGCGAAATCGAGACGATCGGCGCCAGCAAGCCGCAGAGGGTGAACGTCCGGCTCATCTCCGCCACCAACAAGGACCTGATCGAGGAGGTCAAGGCCGGCCGGTTCCGCGAGGACCTCTACTATCGCCTCAACGTTTTCCCGATCACCATTCCGTCACTGCGCCGCCGCAAGGAGGATATCCCGCATCTGGTGCGCATCTTCGTGCAGCGATTTGCGACCGAACAAAAGCTCGACCGTCCGCTGACATTGACCCCCGGCGCCCTCGCACTTTTGACGGCCTACGATTGGCCAGGCAATATCCGCCAGCTGGAGAACGCCATATTCCGGGCGGTTGTCCTCTCCGAAGGCAACGAGATCACGGAAAACGACTTCCCGCAGATCGCCACACAGGTCCCCGGCTATATCTCCTACGACGGATTGACGGTGATCGAGGGAGGCCATGCGCCTCGTCGGGCGGCGGCTGTCGAGGCGGGCGGCGACCATTCACGCCAGGAGCAGGTGACCCATTCCGAGGAAGCCACCGAATCACCCGCAACGTTCATACCGGAAAACGTCATCGCCAGCACCGATCCGGGGGGCAACGTGCGCAAGCTTGCCGAAGTCGAGGAGGAACTGATTCGTTTTGCGCTAAAATTCTATCGCGGGCAGATGAGCCAGGTGGCCCGAAAGCTCGGAATCGGCCGTTCGACGCTCTATCGGAAACTCAAGGACTACGGGATCGATCCCGACGACCCGCTCAAGGAAGCGGCTTGAAAGGGGGCTCCCCTTTTTCGACCTTCGACAAGCGCGTTTTCTTGCCCGTCGTAAAGATCTTGTTAGCGGCTTATTCACTATATAAGAAAAGGTTGTACGTGTGTGGCAATTTTGCCATCGTGTGACCGCAATTGATAGTCAATTGAATAGCATCGACATCAAGACTGTCGGACGGGGACAAGGTTGCCAGATCTATTTGGAGCGAAATCGCCTTCGCCAGAAGGCCATTGCGGCGCCCTAGCTGCAATCTATCGACGCGCAGCGGGCCTGGTAGCCTCGGGCCTCATGCTTGCCGCCCTCGTGGCGCCGATGATGCTGGCCTCGACTTCGGAGGCGGCTGCCGAGTCGCGCAGCCTCAAGCTCTATTTCATTCATACCGGCGAAAAGGCGGTCATCACCTACAAGCGCAACGGGCGCTATGACGCCAAGGGCCTGCAACAACTGAACCGGTTCCTGCGCGACTGGCGCCGCAACCAGCCGACCAAGATGGACCCGCGCCTGTTCGATCTCGTCTGGGAAGTCTACCGGAAAAGCGGCTCTCGCGACTACATCCATGTCGTTTCGGCCTTCCGCTCGCCGCAGACGAACAACATGCTGCGTTCGCGCTCCAAGGGCGTCGCCGAAAAGAGCCAGCACATGCTCGGCAAGGCGATGGATTTCTACATTCCCGACGTGAAGCTGGCCAGCCTGCGCGCCATCGGCATGAAGATGCAGGTTGGTGGTGTCGGCTTCTATCCGACCTCCGGCTCGCCCTTCGTCCACATGGATGTCGGCAACGTGCGTGCCTGGCCACGCATGAACCGCAAGGAACTGGTCCGGCTCTTCCCGGATGGCAAGACCATGCACCTGCCGTCCGATGGCAAGCCCCTGCCGGGCTACCAGCAGGCGCTGGCCGAGTACAAGCGCCGAGGCGGCGCGGCTGCCGCGGTGGAAGTCGCCGATGTCACCCAACCGAAGCGCAGGGGCCTTTTCGCGGCCCTGTTCGGTGGCGACGAGGATGAAGAACCCGATGCAATTGCCGCGGGAGCGGCTACACCCGCTGCCCCCTCCCGACCGGCGGCCCCTGCAACTAGGCAGGACGCGACGACACCTCCGGGCGTAGAAGCCGGCCAGCCGGTCTTGACAGCTTCGGTTGATCCGAATGCGGTCGATATCAATGCGCCGGTTCCGCAGGTCCGTCCGGCGTTCAAGGAGACCCAGGCTGCCGGAATGGCGGTCGCCTTGCTGCCGCCGTCGCGCAACGCCGCAAGCGATGCGATCCAGGCCGCCTTGCCGGGCGATCAGCAGGAGATCCCGTCCGAATTCGCCGATCTGAGCGACTACAAGATTCCGGTGCCGTCGCTGCTAGGCCCGCGCCCGATGAACGGCGATGCGCAGGCTGAAATCCAGACCGCTTCTGCCAATATCGATGGCATGAGCGGCGACCTCGCGGTCGCGCCTTTGCCCGCCGATCGTCCGGCTCTTGCCGAGGCGCTCGTCGCCTCGGCCGATGGCGAAGGCGAGGTTGATGGCGACGAGGCCGCAGCCGCCCTGTCCCCGTCGGTGATGGCGGCCCTGGCACAGGACGGTAGCGCCATCCGAGCACAGTTGAATGCGGGTGAAGCCTCCGCCGGTGCGGAAGCGACGGCCGCCCAGCCCGTTCAGGTGGCAGCGCTCCACGTACAAAAGCCTGCGCGCACGGTTGATTTCGGCGATGTCTTCGATCAGCCGGAGCAGTCTGGCGATGGCGTCGCGGCAGGCATGCCGACCAAGGGCGCCCGCCCGAAAAAGACCGACGCCGATGCCGCAACCCGAGATCCGGTTCGCGGCGAGCCGAAATTGACGCAGCAGATCATCTCGCAGTGGGCCCTCAGCCAGGCACGGATGGAGACCATGTCCAAGGCCGTGAAGGCGCCGCGCTTCGTGAGCCACACCCTGCGCACCCAGCCGACACAGGTCTATGCGGCTGGCTTCACCCACAATGCAAAGACGGTTGACCCCGCCCGGTTCAGCGGCACTGCGGTCAACTTCATGGAAGTGCGAAAGTTCGACAGTTCGGACTGAGCCTCTTCGTCCGAACGCCTATTTGAAGCCCCGTGCATCCAGAGGGAAGCACGGGGTTTCTTTTTGTCGGGAGTATCCGGTGCCCAGCGCAAGAAAAAACCCGCCGGCGGACCGGCGGGCTGGAAACGTCACCGGAGCGGGACGATGCTACTCTGCGCCTTCCGGCGCAGTCTCGATCATGCCAAGTGCGTGCAGGTAGGTATCGAGGATGAGATCCTCCTCCATGCGCTCCTGGTCGTCTTTCTTACGCAGTGCGATGACCTTCTTGAGGATCTTGGTGTCGAAGCCCATGGACTTGGCCTCGCCGTAGACGTCCTTGATGTCGTCGGCAATGGTCTTCTTTTCTTCTTCCAGGCGTTCAATGCGCTCAACAAAGGCGCGGAGTTGATCGCGGGCGACGCCATGGGCATCAGACATCGGTATCTCCTGTCATGGTGGGATCTAAGCAGTGAGGTGGATTGTGACCTGCCGCGAAGCGTCGTCGAGGTCAAGACGATTCCGCTGAAAACGGATCATTCCTTGGGCTTGTTGATCTCGAATGCGGCTTTTTGAGCATCGCTCGCCTCGGATTGGTTAAGGCGCCGCCACTCGTCGTAGGGCATGCCATAAACGATTTCGCGCGACTCTTCCTTGGAGAGATCGACGCCGGCCTCGACGGCGGCATCTCGATACCAGTTCGACAGGCAGTTGCGGCAGAAGCCCGCGAGGTTCATCAGGTCGATGTTCTGCACGTCCGTGCGTTCGCGCAGGTGATTGACCAACCGCCTGAAGGCGGCCGCTTCGAATTCCGTCTGTTCTTGCTTGCTGAGGCTCATCCGTTGTCTACCTGCCTTGCCGGTTGTCGTCGTAGGGACCGGTCCGTGAAGGGTATCGCCGATACTCGTGCAACTCATCGCGTCCGCCGAGCTTTGCGAAGATCGGCGCCAGACGCTCGGCCCACTGCCGGATGCCGATTTCGTCGCCAATCAGGTCTTGCCGGACCTCGAGCAGCGCATGCGCTATCCCGCGGGTCATGCAGTGCCGATACATGGTATCGCCTTTCAACGCTCCGTCATAGGGCTCGTTGTTGCCGATCACCAGATCGCCCTCGGCCTCCAGCATCGATATCAGCGGCAGGGCCGCACGCGGATCGCTGTCCCAGAGGACGGCTGCGTGCCACGGTCGGGCGACGCCTTTCCAGGCCGGCGTGTAGGAATGCAGCGACAGCACGATCGGCGCCCTGCCGGTGCGACCCGCCACGGCCGAGATGGTCCGATGAACCGCCTCGTGATAGGGACGGTGATAGGTCTCGATGCGGTGGTTCCACTCCGCTTCCGAAATCGGATGATTGCCGGGAACAATGGCGCCATCGGAAATCTTCATGATCAGCGTCGGGTCGTCCTCGCCCCGGTTGGGGTCGATCAGCAGCCTCGAAAAGCACGAGAGGACCGCGGGCACGCCCAGCCGTCGCGATAATTCGCGCGTCAGTCCCTCGATACCGATGTCATAGGCGATGTGGCGCGCAAACGCGGTCTCGGGCAATCCGAGCCCGTCGTAGGAGGCGGGCAGGCGGTTCATCGCATGGTCGGCAAGAAGTACAATGCCGCTGTCATGATCGCCGTCTATGGTTTCGTATGGGCTGTATTCTAGCTGCATGCGTGGAAGTGCGGTTCCTGGGTCCGGGGACTGTTTGATGGCATGGGAGGGGCGGGAGTGCAAGCTGGAGCATGCTTTCGTTGTCGGACCTTGATTGGGTTGCGAAGCGCAATTCGGGACTACGCCATGATTATAATCGATTAGAGTTGCGTTGACTTTCGTCGCATGACATCGCAAGAAAGCACGAGACAAAAAACAAGGGGTCACATCGGAAGCCGTGTCACACCCAGCCGCAAAATCTCCCCAAATCCGTCCCCGCAGCCTCCGTCGGCTGGTATTGTTCGCACTCGCCGTCGCCGCCCCGGCATTTGCCGCGGATGTCGCCCGCGCCGAGTTTCGCGTGTGTAACGGCACGCAGAATCTCGTCGGCGTCGCGATCGGTTATCGGGCGCAGGAGGGATGGATTACCGAAGGCTGGTGGCAGGTGCCTGCCACGACCTGCGCCACCTTGATCGAGGGCGAGCTGAAATCCCGCTACTACTATCTTTATGCCGAGGACGCCGTGCGCGGCGGTCGCTGGACCGGCGACGTCAGCATGTGCGTGGCCGAGAACGAGTTTAAGATCGTCGGAGTTCAGGATTGTTTTGCCCGCGGCTACCAGAAAATGGGCTTCAAGGAATATGACACGGGCCGTCAGGGGAGCTGGATGGTTCAGCTGTCCGACACCCCAGGGACGCAAGAAAGCACGAATTGATGAAGCGGAATCGCAAAGTAAAAATACTCGCAACACTCGGCCCGGCCTCGTCCGAGGAAGCGATGATCCAGAAGCTGCATGAAGCCGGCGCCGACCTGTTCCGCATCAACATGAGCCATGCCAGCCATGAGGTGATGCGCATGTTGATCGGGCGTATCCGTGCGGTTGAAGCGCGCTGTGGACGTCCGATCGGTATTCTGGCGGACCTCCAGGGGCCGAAGCTCAGGGTCGGCAAGTTCGCCGACGGGAAGGTCGAACTCAAAGTTGGACAGACGTTCACGCTCGACAGCAATGAGACCCCCGGCGACAATGCGCGCGTCTACCTCCCGCATCCGGAAATCCTCGAGGCCGTGAAACCCGGGCACCGGCTGCTGATCGATGACGGCAAGCTGCATCTCGAGGCCGTGGAAACCGATGGCAAGCGTATCGTCTGCAAGGTGATCTCCGGCACGAAGATTTCGGACCGCAAGGGCGTCAGCCTACCCGATACGCTTCTCGGCGTGGGCGCGCTGACCGACAAGGACCGCGCCGATCTCGATGCCGTCCTGGCGACCGACGAAGTCGACTGGGTGGCGCTTTCCTTCATCCAGCGTCCGGAAGACCTGGCCGAAGTGCGCAAGGTGGCCCGGGGTCGCGTAGGACTGATGTCGAAGATTGAAAAGCCGCAGGCGATCGAGCGCATCGACGAGATCATCGAGCTTTCCGATGCCCTGATGGTGGCCCGCGGCGACCTCGGTGTCGAGATGCCGCTGGAATCCGTGCCTGGCCTGCAAAAGCAGTTGATCCGCGCCTGCCGCCGCGCCGGCAAGCCGGTCGTCGTTGCCACGCAGATGCTGGAATCGATGATTTCGGCGCCGGTACCGACCCGCGCGGAAGTCTCCGACGTCGCGACCGCCGTGTTCGAGGGCGCCGACGCCGTCATGCTGTCGGCGGAATCCGCGTCCGGCGATTATCCCGTCGAGGCAGTCGCGACGATGGCGTCGGTCGCCAGCACGGTTGAGCGCGATCCGCACTATTCGGGCATCATCTATGCCCAGCGCCCGCAGCCGGAAGCCACCGGCGCCGACGCCATTTCGCTCGCCGCTCGGCAGATCGCCGAGACGCTCAAGCTGACGGCGATCGTCTGCTACACCTCGTCGGGCACGACCGGGCTGCGCGCCGCCCGCGAGCGGCCGCAGGTGCCGATCCTGGCGCTGTCGCCGATCATCCAGACGGCTCGCCGCCTTTCGGTTGTCTGGGGCCTGCATTGTGTGGTTACCAGCGATGCGACGGACCTCGACGACATGGTCAATCGCGCCTGCCGCATCGTCAGCGCCGAAGGTTTCGGCAAGCCCGGCGACCGGGTGATCATTTCCGCCGGGGTACCGCTCGGGACACCGGGCGCCACCAACATGCTGCGCATCGCCTATATCGGCTCGGACGGCCTCAGCGGCATCTGATCACTTTTCGCTTGCCGCGCGTCTTCGAAACGCCCCGGTCTCGGCTGCGGGCGTTTTTTCGTGCAGCACTTGCCGCAATGATAGTAGTGTCACCTGAGAGCTAATGCCTGCTCGGGAGGTGACGATGCACACGGCCTGTCATCGTGGATGCAGCATCGCATTGGCGCTCGTGGTCGCCATGACGACGATGCCCCTTGCCGCACGGGCAGATCCGACCGATGTCACCATAGACTCGGGTGCCATAAAGGGCATCGTGGAAGACGGCGTCTACAGCTTCAAGGGCATTCCGTATGCGGCGCCACCGCTCGGCATTCTGCGCTGGCGTGTGCCCCAGTCGGTCGTCGCCTGGGAAGGCGTGCGCTTGGTCGATGCTTTCGGCCCGGCTTGCATGCAGGCCGACAACATCCCGCGGTCCGAAGATTGCCTGACCCTGAACGTCTGGCGGCCGATCGCCCGCGCCTCGAATGCGCCGCTGCCGGTCATGGTGTGGATCTATGGCGGAGCGCTGGTACACGGGAACACCGCTATGTATCCGGGCGACGCACTGGCGCGGCAGGGCGTCATCGTCGTCAGCATGAACTATCGCCTCGGCAGATTGGGTTTCTTCGCCCATCCGGCACTTGCCAAGGAGGCGCCCGACGATGTGCGGGGCAATTTTGGCTACATGGACCAACTTGCAGCGCTTGAGTGGGTCAAGCGCAACATCAGCGCCTTCGGCGGCGATCCGGACAAGGTGACGATCTTCGGGGAATCGGCCGGGGGCGGATCGGTCATTGCGCATATGATCTCGCCGTTGTCGCGCGGTCTCTTCCACCGGGCCATCCTGCAATCCCCCGGCATTCCTACGGCACGCGCAAAGGTCCTGCCGCTGACGACGCTTGCAGATGCCGAACAGCGCGCCATCGCTTACGCGGGCACCTTGGGGGTGATGGGCGAAGGAATGGATGCTCTGGAGGCGCTGCGGTCCCTGCCTGCCGAGAAGCTGGTCGAGGGCGCGTCGTCCGGCGCGGTTCTGGCGGGCCTGACGGTCGGCAAGCCGGTTTCCGGTGTGTCAGGCGCCATCCTAGACGGGCGCTTTCTGTCGGAAACGCCGGAAGCCGCTCTGTCCGCCGGGAGACAAGCGATGGTCGCGGTCATGGTCGGGGCCAACAGCCGGGATCTCGGGATCGGTGCGGCCGAGACGAAGGACGATCTTTTCGCACTGTTCGGCAGCGGCGCCGCGGAAGCCCAGTCGGTCTACGACCCTACGGGAAAGGAGCCGTTTGGCGAACTCAAGCATCAAGTCCTTGCCGACATGACGCTGGTGGAACCCTCGCGGAGCTTCGCGGATGCCATGGTACGGGCCGATCAACCTACCTGGTGGTACCGGTTTTCCTATGTCGCCGGTTCGCTGCGCACGGACCCGATCTGGACTGGTACCCTGCATGGCTTTGAAATTCCGTATGTTTTCAACATCCCGTCGGCGCATGTGTCCGACAAGGTGACGGAAGGGGACGAGGCGATGGCTGCGGTGACGAGTGCCTACTGGATAGCCTTCGCGAAAAGCGGAGACCCCAATGGTGGCGATCGACCGATGTGGCCACGCCATGACCCGATGGTCGATCGTGTCATCAATTTCACCAATGGCGGGGTCGTCGTCGGTCCGGATCCGCTGAAGAGGAGGCTTGATCTGTGGCAGAAGGTTTGGAGCGGTGAGGGAGGACATGCGCCGTGAGGGGCCAGCGTCACCTCAGATCCGGCTGCCCGCCAGTTTCTCCGACAGTGTGTCTACCTGCTCCTGGGCGCGGCGGTCGGCAGGGTAGATCTCCAGGAAGCGTTCCCAGGCCCTCAGCGTGAGCGCATCGTTGTCACGGTTGGCGAGAATGAGCGCCATGCCGGCAACGGCTCCGAAGTGGCGCGGTTCTATGGTCAGTACGCGGTTGAGGTCGGACATCGCCTTGCGGTAATTGCCCATCGCGAAATGGAGCTTCGCGCGCCGGTTCCAGCCCTCGGCAAAGCCGGGCTTCAGGACCGTGACCTGATCCAGGAAATCGAGTGCTGCCGAATTGCGTTTCTCGCTGGCAGCCTTGTCGGACCATTGCAGCAACAGGTTGACCGTGGCGCTTCCGGAATCGCTGAGCTCGATGCGGATCTGGTCGGCGGTGATGCTGGCGCGATCCGGGTCGCGCTGACGCTTCAGTTCGCCGAAGAGCTTGTCCAATTGCTGGGCCTGCGAGAGTGACGCAGCGGCCTCTTCATCGACCAGCACTTCGGTGGCGCGGGCATCGTTCGCTACGGCGAGCGGAACAATCAGCCCGAGGCCAAGTGCAATGATATGGACGTAAAAACAGCGCATGGCGAACATGGTAGTTCGCCAGCGCCGAAGATCAAACCGAAATTTCCGTGATCGTAGTTGCGCACCCATCAATCCTCCGGCAATACGCGAGTAAGCGATCACCGGAGTGCCGGGCTTGCGCGGACGATCAGCCCTGGCGAGCCTTGAAGCGCGGGTTCAGCTTGTTGATGATGTAGACGCGGCCCTTGCGACGAACCAGACGGTTGTCACGGTGACGAGCCTTGAGCGACTTGAGCGAATTCTTGATCTTCATTTTCTGATCCGCGTGGTTGACGGGGAACTCTTCATTCGCCCGAGTCTTTTGACAATCAAAAGCGCGCCTCGGGGCGCGCTCTTTTTGGATTGGGAGGCAAATAACCCGTTGGCCCTGTTGTGTCAACCGCCGCACCGTGCATTTGCATGATCGATAGCGGTTTTCCCGGGCGAAACGGTGGGCGAAACTACCGCTTCAATTCGGTGACATGGCCCATCTTGCGGCCGGGGCGAGCCTCGGTCTTGCCGTAGAGGTGCACCAGCGTCTCGCTCTTCTGGAGCCATTGCGATAGCGCGTCGATGTCGTCGCCGATCAGGTTCGTCATGACGCAGTCCGAGTGACGCGCGGGATTGCCGAGCGGCAGTCCGGCGACGGCGCGGACATGCTGCTCGAACTGCGAAATCACGCAGGCGGCTTCCGTCCAGTGGCCGGAATTGTGCACGCGTGGAGCAATCTCGTTGGCGATGAGTCCGCCATCAGCAAGGACGAAGAACTCGATACCGATTACACCGACGTAGTCGAGTGCCGCCAGCAGCTTGCCTGCCGCGTCGCGGGCGGCTTCTGCCGTAGTGTCGTCGATTCGCGCGGGCAGCGTCGAGGTATGGAGGATGCCGTTGCGGTGCACGTTCTCGGCCGGGTCATAGCAGGAAACCGCACCGTCGGCGCCGCGGGCGGCGATAATCGAGATCTCGCGCTCGAAGGGCACGAAGCTTTCGAGAATCTGCGGCACGCCGCCGAGTGCTGCGAATGCGCCTTCGGGACTATCCGCGGGAGAGGCGAACAGGCGCTGCCCCTTTCCGTCGTAGCCGAGGCGGCGGGTCTTCAGAACGCCTTTTCCGCCGAATTCGGAAAGCGCTGCCTCGAGATCCGCCTGGCTGTCGACGGCGCGAAATTCGGCGGTGGAAATGCCGCAATCGTTGAGGAAGCGCTTTTCAACAAGCCGATCCTGCGCCACTTCGAGCGCTCGCGACGGCGGAAAGACGGGGACGTCGTAGGAAAGCGCCTCGACGGCCGAAACCGGGACGTTCTCGAATTCGTAGGTGACCACATCACACATGGAGGCAAGTTCGGCGAGGGCGGCGCGATCGTCATAGGCTGCAGCGATCTGCCTGTTGGCGACCTGGGCTGCCGGACAGTCTGCCTGCGGCTCGAGGATGACGGTTCCGCAGTTCAGCCGCGCGGCTGCGATGGCCAGCATGCGACCGAGCTGGCCGCCGCCGATGATGCCGATGGTTCTTACCGTCATGCCGGGTCATCCATCGGGTATTCAGCAACCGCAGCGGTCTGGCTGGCGCGCCATTCGTCGAGACGGTCGGCAAGATCCTCGTCGGAGAGCGCAAGCACGGCGGCGGCGAGCAGCGCCGCGTTGACCGCACCCGCCTTGCCGATGGCAAGCGTGCCGACCGGAATGCCGGCCGGCATCTGGACGATCGAAAGCAGGCTGTCCTGCCCTGAAAGGGCCTTGGACTGCACGGGTACGCCGAAGACCGGCAGCGGCGTCATAGAGGCCGCCATGCCGGGCAGGTGAGCCGCGCCGCCGGCGCCGGCGATAATGACCTTGAAGCCCTCGTCGCGGGCGCTCTTGGCAAAATCGACGAGACGGTCGGGAGTGCGGTGGGCCGAAACGATGCGGGCTTCATAGGCGACGTCAAGCGCCTCGAGCGTGTCGGCGGCATTCTTCATGGTTTCCCAGTCGGACTGGCTGCCCATGATGATCGCCACGGGCGGTCTTTCTGACGACATGAAACCGTCTCCTTCAGTCTCAGGCAATGATGTCGGGAATGATCTGGTCCTCGAGCTTGGTCAGCTTGTCCTTGATCACCAGTTTCTTCTTCTTCATCCTCTGGACGCGAAGCGCATCGCAGCCCGTCTGGATCATGGCGTTGATTGCCGCGTCGTAGTCTTCGTGCTCCTGGCGAAGACGCGCCACGATGAGCCGGACCTCCGCCTGTTCCTGATCGGCCATTTCGCCACCCCGTTATTGCTTCGGATTGTTCGTTCCGCTTGCCGATGATTTCCGCAAGCTCCTACCACCAAAAGCGCAAAACGGGAAGTTACCACCATCACGATTTTGCCGCCATGAAGCCCTCATTTCGCCTTCGACAAAGGAGGGCGATCATGGCAGACTGGTCAGGTTGAAACCTGGAGCCCCGGCGATAAAGGTCGGGGCAGGGCTATGAGGAAGGACGTGACATATGACCATCCAAGCTCATCTTGAATCGCTCGAGAAAAAGCACGGCGCACTGGAAGAAGAGTTGCATCTCGCCTTGACTTCACCCTCCGTAGACGACCGCGAGATTGCCGAACTAAAACGCCGCAAGCTGCGTATCAAGGATGAGATGGAGCGCCTGAGAGCCTCCACCAGACACTAACGTCAATCCAGCAGGATTTCTTCACGCAAACCGGAGCATCCCCGCCAGCATAATCTCCCAGCGTACCGAATATCGGATCGGAAATGCCGAGCAAAATGCTCCGTTTTCCTACGGCGGCCATATTGGCCGCCGGCCATGACAGCCGAATGACGGCCCTCCCGGATTCCTCCCCGAAATATCGACCCAAACGGTAGGCTCAGGACCAGAATTGGTCGAGCCATAGGTTCAGACCGTCGAAGCCTCGGCGATTCACCGAATATATGCGCCTTGTCCCCTCCGAGGATACCGAAACCAGCTTGGCATCCAGAAGCGCCTTCAGGTGCTGGGAGACCGCCGGTCGGCTGATCGGAAGGCCACTTGCCAGTTCATTCACAGTTCGCGGCGCACGCCGCAGTTCTTCCAGCAGGTATCGCCGGTTATGATCTGCAATCGCGGCAAATGGATCCGTGGTCGACATACATGCAGGTTACGGCAGACAATCCATATCGGCAAGTAAAATTGTGCAGTGCAGCGAAAATGGTGCGCCTGCGGTTACTCGATCAAAACTGGATGCCGTCCCAAAAGAGCTTCGTTCCGGCGAGGAGGGCCATGAAATACATCAGCGGATAGAATGCCTGCGGACGCATGTGCCGGACGACCCAGGCGCCGCCAAAGGTTGCGACGATAGCCACTGGCAGCAATTTCGCCGACGCCGCGAGGTTGTTCGTATCGAGTTCGCCGAGAGCAAAGTAAGGCGCCACCTTGATGGCATTCATGATGGCGAAGAAGCGCACGCTCATGCCTGTGTAGGTCTTCGGATCGAGCTTCAGGGGCAGCGTGTAGATCTGGAACGGCGGGCCGCCGGCATGGGCGACGAAGCTTCCATAGCCGGAGAGCGTTGCCCAGAGGGTCGCCGCCACCGGGCGCTGCTTGCGCGCGGGCGCCTCGCCGGCGCGCGGACCATAGGTGTCGTAGAAGAAGCGCAGCGCAAACAGGATCGTCACGAAGCCGAGCACGAGCCGCATGACGTTTGCCGGCACCGCCGCGGAGGTTGCCCAGCCGAGCGTGATGCCGATGATGGCGCCGGGCAGCATCAGCACGAGCGTACGCCTCTCGCTGTGGTGCCGCCACACGAACAGCGCGGCGAGATCCATGACAATCAGGATCGGCAGGAAGATCGCCGCCGCCTGCATCGGCGGCACGACAAGCGCCAATATCGGTACACCCATCAGGGCGAGCGCGCCGCCGAGGCCCCCCTTCGACAGGCCAACGAGAAGAACGGCCGGAATGGCGGCTGCGTAAAACTGGACGTCCGGCATCATTTGTTTCAGTTGATCCCCGTGCCGGTCCGGTCTATCGGATTTAACAGGATAAAACGAGTGCGGGTTTTCTACAGTCTCCTAAAACCCGCCGGAAACGGAACCTCGCATGACCGGACCTGAAAATCGCTGCCGCCTCGTCCTCATCGTCCCGGACATCGCGGATGCCGAAGAAAAGCAGAAGATCATTGCCGACGCGCTCCGCGGCGGGGACGTGGCATCCGTCATCCTGCCGCAATACGGGCTCGATGACGGTGTGTTCCAGAAGCATGCCGAACTGGTCGTGCCGGTGATCCAGGAGGCGGGCGCAGCGGCGCTGATCGCCGGCGATAGCCGGGTGGCCGGTCGGTCGAAGGCGGATGGGTTGCATATTTCCGGCAATTCCGCCGAAGTCGCCGAGGCGGTCGAAGCCTATACGCCCAGGCTGATTGTCGGCGGCGGCAATGCCAGCGATCGCCAACACGCACTTCAACTCGGCGAGATTCGGCCCGACTATGTCTTCTTCGGCAAGCTCGAAGGCGACATCAAGCCGGAAGCGCATCCCAAGAACCTGGCGCTCGGTGAGTGGTGGGCAACGATGATCGAGATCCCCTGCATCGTCATGGGCGGTACCGATCCCGCTTCGGCGGTCGACGTGGCGCTGACCGGAGCCGAATTCGTAGCATTGCGTTCGGCGGTGTTTGCCGATCCGTCAGCCGCGGCTTCCGTTGTCGCCGCAGTCAATGCCATGCTTGACGAAAAAGCGCCACGGTTTGACGGTTGAAAGCTGTCATGACTTCGGTTCCAGTTCTCCGTCCAGCCTGCCTCACAGCTTGCGCGCTCGTCGCGTGGGTAGGTCTTGCGACGTTTCCCGCCCTCGCGGTCGATAACAGCAGGGTCTTGACGCGGCCCCTGGACTCGGACGCCCAGCCTTTTAAGAAGGGGAGGGTCTCGGCCGGCGAAAATGAGGGAACTGCGGAGACGGAGGCCGATAGTCGGTCAGGACCAAAGGGAGAAGATGGCGAGCCCGCGCCTGGCGGTCTTACGGTCTTCGATCGCATGGGGGCGGATCTTCCGCCCCTGCCACCCGAAAAGGAATACAAGGGTCCGATCGACGAGGCTTACGGCGCTTTCCAGCGCGGCTACTATCTGACGGCGCTGGACAAGGCACTCCCCAGGGCGCAGGAGGGGGATTCTGCCGCGCAGACGCTCGTTGCCGAAATCCTGTCGCAAGGTTTTGGCGTGAAGCGGGACACCAAGGACGCGGCATTCTGGTATGGCAAGGCGGCAGAGGGCGGCGACCCCACCGCCATGTTCAAGTATGCCCTTGTCCTGATGGAGGGCAAGGATGTGCCGCGCGACCGCGCCAAGGCCGACGAGTGGATGAAAAAGGCTGCGGATGCGGGCAATTCATCTGCCCAGTTCAACTACGCCCAGGTTCTGATGCTCGCCAATCCCGGCGAAAAGGGCATGAAGCTCGCCATCCCCTACTTCGAGAAATCCGCGGAGCAGGGGGTCGCCGACGCGCAATATGCGGTCGCCCAGCTCTATGTTGCGGTCAAGGATCTTGAGCCCGCCAAGAAGGATCTCGCGCGCGACTGGCTGGCACGGGCTGCACGCGCCGGTTACGACACCGCACAACTGGACATGGGGGTCTGGCTGATCAATGGAATCGGCGGCAAGCGCGACTACAAGGCGGGGTTCAACTGGTTGAAAGTTGCGGCTTTGCGCGGCAATGTCGCCGCGCAGAACAAGCTCGCCCATCTCTACGTCAATGCGATCGGCACTGCGGCCGATCCCATCGAGGCGGCGAAATGGTACGTGCTGTCGCGCCGGGCGGGGCTAAGCGACAACGCGCTTGAAGATTTTTACCTCGGCCTTACCGACGAACAACAGAAAACGGCGATCGAGGCGGCGAACAAGTTCCAGCCTCGCTAATCCCGGACGGGCTCAGTCGATCCACACCCGGGCTGCGAGCGCCGCGATGAAGTGTCTATATGCTGGCTGCACCAGGGTTGCGGCAGAGTCTCATCTGCCATTTTCCCGCCTCCACTTGAATTTCACGGCGATTTGTGGTCTTGAACCCGCCAATCTTTCAATGCGCGCATGTTCCTGCCCTCCCGGCCGTCTCCGGGAAGCGCCCAGGAGTTTCAAGGAAATTTCCCTATGGCCCGTTCTGCCCTTCTCAATGTCATGGTTCAGGCTGCCCTCAAGGCAGGAAAGTCGCTGGCGCGCGATTTCGGCGAAGTTCAGAACCTGCAGGTCTCGGTCAAGGGGCCAGGGGACTATGTCTCGCAGGCGGACCGCAAGGCGGAGAAGATCATTCGCGACGAACTGCTGAAGGCGCGCCCGACCTATGGTTTCCTCGGCGAGGAATCCGAAGAGATCAAGGGTACCGACGGCGCGCATCGCTGGATTGTCGATCCGCTCGATGGCACGACCAACTTCCTCCACGGCATACCCCAGTTCGCCGTGTCGATTGCGCTCGAGCGCAACGGCGAAGTGGTGGCAGGCGTCGTGTTCAACCCTGCGACCGACGAACTCTACACCGCCGAACGTGGCAGCGGCGCCTTCATGAACGATCGCCGCCTGCGCGTCGCGGCCCGCAAAGTGCTTTCGGACTGCGTCATCGGCTGCGGCATGCCGCATCTCGGCCGCGGCAATCATGGCAAGTTCCTCGTCGAACTGCGGCATGTGATGGGCGAGGTCTCCGGCGTTCGCCGTCTTGGCGCCGCGGCGCTCGATCTCGCCTATGTGGCGGCCGGCCGTTTCGACGGCTTCTGGGAAAACAATCTTTCTGCCTGGGACATTGCGGCGGGCATGATCCTCATCCGTGAAGCCGGCGGCTTCGCATCCGAGTGGGATGGCGGCGCAAACAGCCTGGAATCGGGCGAGATCGTCGCCGGCAACGAACATATCCACAAGGCGCTGATGGAGGTGATAAAGCGCCCGATCCCGACGAAGTAGCCTTCGTAGCGGTCATCCATACAAAGCGGTTGACTTTGATTGCACGAAAGCGATTTTCCTTTGCGGGATCATGCGCTAGTCTCCGCCTGCGCGTATCGCGGAGGCCATGGAATTGATGAAGAAATTGAGTCTGGCGGAGCTTGGTGACGTTGACGGGACCGCCGGTGACTACCCGCACAAGCTTTCAAGCCCTATGCCCTTTTTCTGGACGATGGTCATCTTCCTGATCCTCGTCGGTTTCATTGTAGCCATCCTCTATAGGCAGGCGCATGCCGCTTTCATCACCAATCCCGGCCTGAACGGTCTCATCCTCGGCGTCCTGGCGATCGGCATCGTGCTCGTCTTCGCCCATGTGTTGTCGTTGCGGCCGGAAGTGCATTGGTTCAATTCCTTTCGGGCCGCCGGAAGCGCCGACAAGGTCGGTCGCGATCCCCGGTTGCTGGCGCCGATGCGGGCGCTGCTCGGCAGCCGCCAGTCGATGGCGATCTCCACAACGGCGCTGCGTTCGATCCTCGATTCCATCGCCACGCGTCTCGATGAATCGCGCGACACGTCGCGATACCTCATCGGGCTCCTCGTGTTTCTCGGGTTGCTCGGCACCTTCTGGGGGCTGCTCGGAACCATTTCTTCGATCAATTCGGTGATCCAGTCGCTCGACCCCTCATCCGGGGCAGGCTCCGACGTGCTGCAAGCGCTGAAGGAGGGGCTTTCCGGCCCGTTGGCCGGCATGGGAACGGCTTTTTCGTCGTCGCTGCTTGGTCTTTCCGGCTCGCTGATCCTTGGATTTCTCGACCTCCAGGCCGGGCGCGCCCAGAACCGCTTCTATATGGAACTGGAAAACTGGCTGTCGTCGGTGACGGATGTCAGCTCGGATCTCGCGCCGGTGGTCGACCTGTTGCCGGGGGCTGAATCGCAGGAAATGCGCGTGCTTGCCGACCGGCTGGCAAAGATTGCGGAGGAAGGTGCAAGCAGCCAGCGGTCGATGCAGGCCATGGCCAACCTGGCCGAGGGCATTCAGGGCCTGGTGAAGAACATGCGCAACGAGCAGCAGATGCTGCGGGACTGGATCGAAGCCCAGCAGGACGAGGCAAAGGTATTGCGCAGGACGCTCGACCGGATCGCCGACAGGTTGGGGGGCAAGTAGACCATGGCGCTCGCGAAGAACCGCCGCCGCGAGCGCGGCGTGGACTACTGGCCGGGCTTCGTCGATGCCCTGTCGACCCTGCTGCTCGCGATCATGTTCCTGCTTACGGTCTTCGTCGTCGGGCAGTTCATCCTGAACCAGGAAATCAGCGGCCGCGACGAGGTCATGACGCGGCTGAATAACCAGATCAACGAGTTGACCCAACTTCTGGCGCTCGAGAAGGGTGGCAAGCAGGACCTCGAGGATACGCTTGCCAACCTGCAGGCGTCCCTTGCGACATCCGAGAGCGAACGCACCCGCCTGCAGTCTATCCTCGATGCTGGCGCCGGAAGCGCCGATGCCAACCGGCAGCAGGTCGGCACCTTGTCGGAACAACTGGACGAAGAGAAGCAGGTCAACGCCCGCGCGCTCAGCCAGATCGAACTGCTGAACCAGCAGATCGCTGCGCTGCGCAGCCAGATCGCATCGGTCGAAGCGGCGTTGCAGATCTCCGAGGCGAAGGACGAGACATCGCAGGCCAAGATCGCCGATCTCGGCCGGCGCCTGAACGTGGCGCTTGCCCAGCGTGTGCAGGAACTCAATCGCTACCGTTCGGATTTCTTCGGGAGGCTACGTGAAATCCTCTCGGACCGCGAGAACATCCGGATCGTCGGCGACCGCTTCGTCTTCCAGTCGGAAGTGCTGTTTCCCTCCGGTGGGAGCGAGTTGAACCCCGAGGGCCAAGCCGAAATGAGCAAGCTCGCAACGGCGCTCCTCGACCTCGCCAAGGAAATTCCTCCGGAGATTAACTGGGTGCTGCGCGTCGACGGCCATACCGACAACGTGCCGCTGTCCGGTTCCGGTCGCTATGCCGACAACTGGGAGCTCTCGTCGGCGCGCGCGACGTCCGTAGTCAAGTTCCTGATCTCCAGGGGCGTGCCGGCAAACCGCCTGGCGGCTGCCGGCTTCGGCGAGTTCCAGCCGCTTGCCGAAGGCGACGATGTCGCCGCCCGCGCCCAGAACCGCCGTATCGAACTCAAGCTGACCGAGCGTTGATCTTAATGCCGGGTTCCCGGTGATCCCGGCTGGAATTGCGTTGCGCGTTACCTCGCCTGGCTCGCGCCGAGCAATCCCTCCGCGCCGGTGTCGAATTGCAGGCGGGCGAGCCTGGCATAAAGGCCGCCGTGCTGGATCAGGCTCTGGTGCGTGCCTTCCTCGACGATCCGGCCGTGGTCCAATACCAGAATGCGGTCTGCCTTCAGTACGGTTGCAAGCCGGTGGGCGATGACGATGGTGGTCCGCTGTTTCATCAGGCCGTCCAGCGCCTTCTGCACCAGCGTCTCGCTTTCGGCGTCGAGCGCCGAAGTCGCCTCGTCGAGCAGCAGCAGAGGCGCGTTCTTCAGGATGGCGCGGGCAATAGCAATGCGCTGGCGCTGGCCGCCGGAGAGTTTGATGCCGCGTTCACCGACCTGCGTGTCGTAGCCTTCGGAAAGCCGCGCGATGAACTCGTCGGCCTGGGCGGCGATGGCGGCGGCGCGGACAGCCTCATGGCTGGATCCCGGCGCGCCGAAGGCGATATTGTCGTGGATGCTGCCGGCAAAGATCGTCACATCCTGCGGCACGATCGCCATGCGTGCGCGCAGAGCATCCGGATCGACCCGTCGCGCGTCGATGCCGTCGATCTTCACCGCCCCGGTGTCCGGATCGTAGAAGCGCAGGATGAGCGAGAAGACGGTGCTCTTTCCGGCGCCCGAAGGTCCGACGATGGCAATCGTTTCTCCGGGCAGCACCCTGAACGAGAGACCGTTGAGGGAGGGTTTGTCCTGGCGGGCCGGATAGGCGAACTCCACGTCCAGGAACTCGACCTCGCCGCGGGGCGGGACCGGAAGTGCTACCGGATTGGCCGGTGCCTCGATCGCCGGAGGCTCGTGCAGCAGTTCCGAAAGCCGCTCGGCGGCGCCCGCTGCCTGGGACAGGTCTCCCCAGACCTCGGAGAGCGAACCGAGTGAACTGGCGGCGATGATGGAGTAGAGGAGGAACTGGCCGAGCGTGCCCGCCGAGAGCGCACCCGACAGCACGCTGTGGGCACCATACCACAGGACGCCGACGACGCTGCCGAAGATCAGCGAGATCGCCACCCCGGTCAGCAGGGCGCGCGACTTGATGGCCGACCGCGCGGCCTCGTAGGCGCTTTCCACGGCCCGGTCGTATCTGCCGATCGCGGCATTTTCGCCATTGAACGCCTGCACCGTTCGCGTCGCGCCGATCGATTCCCCGGCAAAGGCGGATGCGGCTGCGAGCGTGTCCTGGGCGGCACGCGAGCGGCCGCGAACGGAACGCCCGAAGGCCACCAGCGGAAAGACGATCAGCGGTATTGCCGCCAGTACCAGGCTCGAAAGCCTCGGGCTGGTGAAGATCATCATGCCGATGGCGCCAAGACAGAGGATCGAGTTGCGCAGCGCCGTCGAGGCGGTGGCGCCGACAGCGGATTTCACCTGCGTCGCGTCTGCCGTCAGGCGCGAGACGATCTCGCCGGACTGGTTCGCGTCATAGAAGGCCGGCGACAGCCGGGTGACATGCGCAAAGACGTCCCTGCGCAGATCGGCGACGATGCGCTCGCCGATGGAGATCACGAAGTAGTAGCGCATCGCACTCGACACGGCGAGCACCACCGCCATGACGACGAGCATGGCGAAGTAGAGATCGATGAAGTTGCCGTCGGTGTCGGTAAAGCCATGGTCCAGCATTCGGCGGACGGCAACGGGAAGCGCCAGCGTCGTCGCGGCAGCGAGCAACAGTGAGACGAGCGCGCCCGCAAGCAGGCCCCTGTAGCGCAGCACATAGGGCGCGAGCGACGCGAGCGGCCGCATCGATTTCCGCGGCGCGGTCTCGTTCGTGGTGGGTTCAGGCACGTTTCCCCCGTTCTGCGTGGGCCACTTGCCAGATTGGCACTTGGCACTTGTTATCGCTGCGGCCTTCATGTATAGGCACGGCATCGAATTGGAAAGCCGTGGCCTGATCGGACTGCGGCTTCATTTATTCAATCGGTTCGGTTGTCGCAATGGCTTGTGACAAATGGACCCTGGCATCGCAGGAAGATTGTCATGAAGGCTGATATCCATCCCGACTACCACGTGATCAAGGTAGTGATGACCGATGGCACCGAATACGAAACCCGCTCGACCTGGGGTTCGGAAGGCGCGGTTATGAACCTTGAAATCGACCCGAATTCCCACCCGGCCTGGACCGGCGGCAACCAGCAGCTTATGGATCGCGGCGGCCGCGTATCCAAGTTCAACAAGCGTTTCGGCGGCCTCGGCATCTGATCGCTTTGAATTGCATGTGACGAAGGAGCCTGGCTTTTGCCGGGCTTTTTTGTGTTTGTCTCTGCCCTGCATCCAATCGTCTTTTTGCCCTCGGCCGCGGCGCATGCAACGTCAGGTTTTTGACCTGTCTGCAAATGCACCGAGCGCATACTTGCATGTCTGCCCGCTCTCTGCCTTTTTGGGATTCTAATGTGCGGTAGCCTGATTCGCGTCCGCTCCGTCATTGCGGTGCGTGAGAGTTTGATCGGCCCGAGCCCGCAACCGAGTTCCCAAGGAGATGAGGGATGACAGAATTCAACAAACCGGAAATCCTGGAGATGAGGCCGAAGATCACGGTCATCGGGGTTGGCGGAGGTGGCGGCAACGCGATCAACAACATGATCGCCCAGGGCCTGCAGGGCGTGGATTTCATCGGCGCGAATACGGACGCTCAGGCGCTTGCGATGTCGAGCGCGGCGCGGCTCATCCAGCTTGGCTCGCAGGTGACCGAAGGGCTCGGCGCCGGCTCGCTGCCGGAGATCGGCCGGGCTGCTGCCGAGGAAACCATCGACGAGATCATGGACCATCTGGGCGGCACGCACATGTGCTTCGTCACCGCCGGTATGGGCGGCGGCACGGGCACGGGGGCGGCGCCAATCATCGCCCAGGCCGCGCGTCAGGCGGGCATCCTCACCGTCGGCGTCGTTACCAAGCCATTCAGCTTTGAAGGCACGCGGCGAATGAGAACTGCCGAGCAGGGGATTGAGCGGCTTCGCGAGGCCGCAGACACGGTGATCGTCATCCCGAACCAAAATCTCTTCCGGGTTGCCGACGCCAAGACGACACTCGCCGATGCCTTCGTCACCGCTGACCGGGTGCTGTACTCGGGCGTCAGCTGCATCACCGACCTCATTGTCAAGGAAGGCCTCATCAATCTCGACTTCGCCGACGTGAAGTCGGTGATGAAGGGCATGGGCCGGGCGATGATGGGTACCGGCGAGGCAACCGGCGACGGCCGCGCCATGAAGGCCGCAGAAGCGGCGATCGCCAATCCGCTGATCGACGAGGTCTCGATGAAAGGCGCCCGGGGCGTGCTGGTCTCTATTTCCGGCGGCAGGGACATGACGCTGTTCGAGGTCGATGAAGCCGCCACCCGCATCCGCGAGGAAGTGGACGACGATGCCGATATCGTCGTCGGTTCCATCTTCGATCCGAGCCTTGACGGTACGTTCAGGGTATCGGTCGTCGCAACCGGTCTCGACGTGCCGCTGGCTTCGGCGGAGCCGTGGAGTGCGGCTGACGGTCAAACGCTCCGGGTCGTCTGATACTTCCGGCGTCGACGGGGGCTACTGACGTGTCCCCGGCTGCGCCTCAATTTTCCCAATAGGGCGGGCTGCCAAAGATGGCGCGCAGGTGATCTGCAAGTGCGCGGAGCTTTGCCGAAGCTTGGCGTCCATCCGCATGCGCGATGTAGATGAATTCGGTTTCGGGCCGCAAGCCGATATCGACCTCGAGCAACTCGCCGGAGCGAAGGCCCGGACCGGCAATGAACATCGGCAGTAGCGCGATACCAAGACCGGCAATGGCCGCGTCCCGGATCATATCGCCATTGTTGAGGCCAAGCCCCAGGCGCCCGCGCACGACCACCGCATCGCCTGTTCCCGCCGGGTCCGGAAAGCGCCAGTCGGCCACGCCGCGATTGGTGTAGAAGATGCCCTTGTGTTCGCCGAGCTCCCCGACCGAGGCCGGCACGCCGAATTTTTCCAGATAGTCACGCGAGGCAACGAGCACCCGGCGGCTCGGGGCAAGCCTCCACGCCATCAACCTCGAATCCAGGATGGGACCGTGGCGGACCACGGCGTCATACCCTCCCGAACTGACATCGACGCGGCGATCATCAAGGTCGAGCGTCATTTCGATTTCCGGATGTTCGGCCAGAAACGGATAGAGCGCCGGACCGAGGTGCAGCCGCCCGAAGGTGACCGGAGCTGAAATCCGGATCGGGCCGACCAGCCTGCCGCGTCGCTCGGAGATGTCCGAAACGGCCGCAGCCACGTCATCATTGATGCGAACGGCGCGTTCGAGGAACGCAATCCCGTCCTCGGTGAGAGTCAACTTCCGCGTGGTTCGGTGCATGAGCGTGGTGCCGAGCGTGGCTTCCAGATCCGCCAGCCTTTCGCTGACCACCGACTTCGACAGCCGCAACCGCCGCGCCGCGCCGCTGATCGATCCGGACTCGGCGACCGCAACGAAACTGCCAATACCATCGAGCTTGATCATTGTTCGGCATACCCGGAAGCCAGTTCCACTTTTAGAAGACTAATCCGAACGATTGGAAAAGGCCATATTCATTCCCATCAGGGCCGTGAAGGGATTGTCGTCGGGACGTCCCAGGCCCGCAGAGGACACTGAAATGCAACGTCTTGCAGGAAAAGTTGCCATCGTCACCGGCGCCAGCGCCGGGATCGGCCGGGCCACCGCCAAGTTGTTTGCTAGCGAAGGCGCGAGAGTGGTCGTCGGTGCGCGGCGCAAGGACCAACTCGAAACACTGGTTGCCGAGATCAAGTCAGCCGGCGGCGAGGCGATCGCCCTTGCCGGCGACGTTCGCTCGGAACCCTATGCGAAGGATCTCGTGGCGCTGGCCGCCAACACATACGGCCGGCTCGACATCGCTTTCAACAACGCCGGCACGCTCGGCGAATTGGGGGCGAGCACTTCGGTTTCCGAAACCGGCTGGACTGATACCATCGCGATCAACCTGACCGGGTCGTTTCTGGGTGCGAAACACCAGATCGCCGAAATGGTAAAGCACGGGGCGGGATCGGTCATCTTCACGTCCACGTTCGTCGGCTACAGTTTCGCATTCCCGAACGTCGCCGCCTATGCCGCGAGCAAGTCGGGCCTGATCGGTCTGACCCAGGCGCTCGCCGCCGAATTCGGTCCGCAGGGCATTCGCGTCAATGCGATCCTGCCGGGGGCAGTCGACACCGACATGTATCGTGAGATGAACGACACCGATGAATCTCAGGCGTTCATCACCAACCTGCACGCCCTCAAGCGGGTCGCCAGCGCCGAGGAACTGGCTCGATCGGTCCTCTACCTCGCTTCCGACGACGCAGCCTTCGTGACCGGGACCGCTTCGCTCGTCGATGGCGGCGCCTCGATCACGCGCACCTGAACAGGTTCGTCAGTGTCGGAGCGCGCCCCAACGGCTGCGGCACTTGGGTCTTAAATATGCGCGGCGCCAACGGCACTGGCCTAGGCGCCGCCGCTTGCTTGTCCTAAAAGGGCTCGATCGCTGCCCGACCGTACTCTCAGCACTCAGGATGAGCTGAGAAAACCAGGATCGAGGTCAATTGCCGCTCGGTAGCTACCATCCATATGGAAAGGCACCGAAGTATGCTCGTGCACGATCTTCCAGATACCATCGATCCGGCGCAGGCATATGCTCGTTCTCTGCCACCGTTCGGCGCGCTCACCGCCGACCTTTGTCGTGGCGCTCACTTTGCTGAAGCCGTGGCAGAAGGCGAGGTCGCCGCTGACCTCGATGGTGAAATCGTGGTTCTCGAGACTGATCGGTCCCATCCAGTTGTCGAGCCAGCCTGAAAGGGCCGGGAGATCGAAACGGTGGGCGAGTGGCGGGGCCAGATCGAAGATGACGGCATTCGTCGTAAATTGCTTGCCAATTGCGGCGGCGTCCTTGTCCTGGTGCCCCTGACAAACGGCATCCAGTACAGCCCTGATCGCGACCGTCTCGGCGCTCGTGGTCATGTCTTGCTCCCTTACGCTCGATTGTTAACCCCCTGAGGACGCAGCAGTAGGAGAAAATCCGACATTGGAACGCAATTATCGTGAATTGGTGCTGAGCCAGGCATGAAGCGAAAAAGGCCGGTTGCGCTTACGCAACCGGCCTTTTTCATGAACTGTCTCGCCTTCAGTTGCCGGCGAATGCCGTCTGCAGCAGGTTGATCTGCGCCTGTACGCCATTCTCGTTGTCAGGAACGATTGCCGCCTCGGGGGCGCGATAGATCTCGCGGTCGAGCAGTGCGACGCGGTTCTGAAGGCGCAGCGAGCGCTCGATAAGGTCACGGAAGGATTCCGGCAGGTCGTTCCAGCCTGGCGCATTGCGGTCGACATTGAAGCTGTCGAGCCGGACCTTGCTCTTTTCCGCCAGCACCTGCTCGCGGGTCATCTCGCCGTTGTTGACGGCGCGCTGCAGCAGCAACCAGGATGCCATTTGCATCAGGCGGGTGGTGAGGCGCATCGATTCGGCCGCATAGAGGACGGACGCCATGCGCGGCAAGACCTTGGATGCCGCACGGCCGTTTCCGTCCAGGTAGCTGGCGGTTTCCTCGACGAGCGCCATGCCTTCGGAATACAGCGTCTTGAATTGCGTGGATGCTGCGGCCCGGCCCGCAAAGCTTATCGTATTCAAACCGAGTTCTGGCATATGGAGTATTCCCTGCTAACGCACCACATTATTTCAGGTGACGCTCAAGCCGGGATACTCCCGAGGCCTGCGTCTTATCGCTTCAAGATGTGATCTTTAGCCTAAATGCGCAAGGCGTTTCTTAACAAAGGGTTAATTCCCACAGCTTTGCGCGCCGGTACAACGGGAAAAAGAGAGCCGCGAAAAGCGGCTCTTGAGGTAAAACAGGGAGAAAAATCAGAGCATTTCGCCGGGTGGTGAAACTGTCTGAGTCCAGAAGCTCTGGATGTCACAGGTAATATCTTGTAAAGCTTAACAATTATTTAAATTTGTACTGATCGGTCGCGCGGATCCGTCAATATTTCTGTCGCGACGCGCCTTGCAGAGTTCAAGACCGGAACAGGTCTTCAGCGGCCTTGCGGCCGGCCGACTTCTTGAGGATCTCGGCTTCGAGCCGCGCGATTTCGCCCTGCAGCAAGGCGATACGATCGTTCAGTTCTTCCACCGACATCATGGAGAGATCAGAGCCGACATCGTGGGCGGTCGGCTTCTTCGGGCGGTCGTCGTCAAAATGGCTCATGTGGCACCTGCCATGGGGCTGCGTTCGTCGGATACACCTTCATCCGCATCGGGCTGGCTTGCCGCGCGGGGATTGAGCGCCATGCCTTCGGGCGTCGTGACCGGGCCTGTCGAGCTCGCAATCGTCTGGAACGTTTCCTTGCTGGCGGCCGGTAGCGGTGCCCTTCTGCGCGAGCGGATGATCGCGTAGGCGGTGATCAGGGTATGGGCAGTTGCAGTGACAAGAAAGAGGGAAAAGGGACCTGTGACCGACATTACCGGGCCACCGAGCGTCGGGCCGATAATCGTGCCGATGCCGAAGAGCAGCAGTAGCCCGCCGGAGACCTTCACGAAGTCCTCGGCGGCGGCAAAGTCGTTGGCATGCGCCACGGCGATGGGATAGAGCGCGTTGGCAGCGGCACCGTAGACGGCGATGATTGCAATCAGCAGGTAGACTTCGGTCGGCTGAACGATGGCCATAACGAAGCCTGCGAGCGCGGCAACAGCCGAAAGGGCCGCCAGGACGTAGCGGCGATCGATGCGGTCGGACATGCGTCCCGCCGGCAACTGCATGGCGGCGCCCGCGAAGATTGTCACGCTCATCATGATCGCGATGGTACTCTGCGACAGCCCGGCTTTGGCGCCGAAAACCGCGCCGAGCGTGCCGTAGGCGCCGTTCGCGATGCCGATCAGCAGGATTCCGGCAAAGGAGACCGGCGAATTGCGATAGAGCCCCTTGAGGTCGAGCTCGACGGTTTTCAGCGGCTGCGGCGAGGCCGCCGTCGAAAGCGTTGTCGGCAGCATGGCGACGCAATAGAAGATGCCGCAGACCATGAAGAGCACCGGCGTCGAAACGTCGGCCATCGGGATCAGCATCTGGCCGGCCACGACGCCGATCAGGGTGATGGTGATGTAGAGCGAGAAGATCATTCCCCGGCTCTCGTTGGTCGCCCGCTCGTTGAGCCAACTCTCGATGATCATCGAGGTTCCGGCCGTGGAAAAGCCGGTGACGGCGCGCAGGATCACCCACCAGTAGTCGTCGACGACGATGCCGGTCGTGAGCGCAATGATGGCGATGAGGGAAATGAAACCGCTGAATGCGCGAACATGGCCGATCCGCTTGACGACGTTCGGGGCCAGCAGGCAACCCAGCACGAAGCCGGTGGCCCATGAGGTGCCGAGCAGGCCGAGGACAGTGGTCGAATAGCCCTCGTAAGACCCGCGAACAGGTAGCAGAAGGCCATGAAGACCGTTGCCGAGGAAAAGGAAAAGGGTGCCCAGCAGCAGGGCAAAGACAGACAGGAGGTTGCGCTTCATTTCCATAGTGTCAATGATTCCTCCTTAAGAAAGCCATAAGCACAGCCGTGCAGATCTATGCTTTCACGCGCAACGATTGCAGTCCGGGGGGTCCGCGAGGTGCGGCCAGGAAAGCGTCTGTTGGCCTGAAATCTTGACCGGCGTATGACGAACATTCGGGGACGGGCAAAAAGCCATGACGAAATTCATCGCCATCTTTCTTCTCCTCGCAATGGGGGTACACATCATCCGGCCGCTGGGGCTACCCGGGCTCAGGAAGCGCGCGGACTTCTGGAAAATCGCGGTGCTGGCTTTTGCGATTTTTGCGATCACCCTGATGTTCAGGGAATTCTACAGCCTTTAAAGGCTGAGGCTGCCGCGCATGACGCCGACACAACGGCCGGAGATATCGACCTTGGTGATGATGCCGTCCTGCTTGTTGACGTCCAGTTCGATGACGCTGCGGCGGCCCATCTCGACACCCTGCTCGATGGTGATGTGGATATCGGTATTTTGCTCCGGTGCCAGCGTTGCGAGATAGGCGGCAAGCGCGGCCGAGGCGCTGCCGGTTGCCGGATCCTCGATGACGTTGTCGAGCGGCGCAAACATCCGGGCCCTCAAGGACCATGGACGCTCGACCGGGCGCACGTAGAGGAAGAGCGAAAAGTCGCCGCCCGAGCGCGGGTGCAGCGATGCGGCATCTGCAAAGACCGAAACGTTAGGACGTGCAGCGGCGAGCGCTTCCAGACTGTCCAGTTCCGCGACGGCAAAGGCAAGGCCAACCGAGGCTATGATCGGGGCGTGGCGGGTGGTGACAACCTTTGCCGGATCGATCGAGGCGCAGGCGGCGATGGTCTCCGCCGTTACGGTGTCGCCAAGCTCGAGCGGGCGGGGCGCGCGGATCGTCGCGCCGACCACTTCGCCGCCGTCTCGGATCAATGATACTTCGACCAGGCCGGCCCTTTCCTCGAAGCGCAGCGTGTCGCCCGAAGCACGGCCGAAGATCTCTGGCTGTCGGCCGAGAACATACGCCGTCCCGACATTCGGGTGGCCGGCAAAGGGGACCTCGGCGGTCGGGGTGAAGATACGGACCCCGGCGGTATTGGCGGGATCTTCCGGCGGCAGCACGAAGGTCACTTCCGAATAGTTGAACTCGGTGGCGATCGCCTGCATCGCCTCGTCACTCAGGCCGCGGGCATCCGGGATGACGGCAAGCGGATTGCCGGCAAATCGGGTTTCGGTGAAGACATCCACGGTGACATAGGAAACAGGATTCATGCGCGGCTCCACAGGATCGGGAATGGCTGTAGCCTACTTCAGTAGCGCAGAGCCGGCGCGAACCGGAAACCCAAACTTGTGCCGGTTACAATTGCATGCATAGAGGCGCGCGCAGAACGGAAAACCCGACCGCCAGCGACGGCCGGGTCTGGAGTTGCGGTGCTGGATGCCCGCGGTGGCTCAGGCGGCCTCTTCCAGTTCCTTCTTCCAGGTGCCCTTCACGGCAAGGGTTCATCTCGGCGCACGGGCCGGCTGCAGTGTTTTCCGATCTATCGCCGCAGGCCTTCGGTACGGATCAGGCCTTGTTCACGCTTGCGGCGTAGATCTGATCGATCGTTTCGGCCAGGCTGGCGTTGAAGTCTGCTTCGCTCATCGTGACGCGCAGTTTTTCCGCCAGCGCGCGCGAGAAGCTCGCGATCATGCCATGGTTATGGCTCAGCTTTTCGCAGGCATCCGCGGTGCTGTAGCCGCCGGAAAGGGCGACGACGCGGACAACCGATTTGTGGGCGACCAAAGGCGCGTAGAAATCGGCGACCGTCGGGATCGTCAGTTTGAGCATGACGGCTTCGCCTGCCGGAAGCTTGTCGAGCTGCTGGGCAATCTCGTCGCGAAGAATGGCTTCAGCCTGTTCTTTCGTCGGGCTCTTGATGGAGACTTCAGGCTCCACGATCGGAACGAGGCCGTGGCCGATGATCTGCCGCGCTACCTCAAATTGCTGCTTCACCACGGCAGCGATCCCGGCCTTGTCGGCATGGCCGATCACAGAGCGCATCTTGGTTCCGAACATCCCCTTTTCGCGACCGCGCATCAGGAGAGCATCCAGATCGGGCATTGGCTTCATCGACTGAACGCCGTTCTCTTCGGCAAGGAGGCCCTTGTCGACCTTGAGAAAGGGTACCACGCCGCGCTTTTCCCAGAGATAGGAGGGAACAGGCTGACCGTCGACGTCGCCGTCCATGGTCCGCTCGAACAGGATAGCGCCGATAACCTTGTCACCCGAAAAGGCAGGCGCGCTCATGATGCGGACGCGCATGGCGTGTACCAGGCGGAACATCTCGTCGTCACCCTGATAGTCGGACTCGGAAATGCCGTAGAGACGCAACGCTCCAGGTGTTGAACCGCCGCTTTGATCCAGCGCCGCAATGAAACCGGGCGCAGAGCTGATCTTGTTCAACATTTTCGCGTCCACCATATCCCACTCCTATCCCTATAAATTGCGCGATACGCGCTCACGTAACTTCGTTGGTGTTCCCGACCGATCGGCATCGCCGAATTGATCAATCCCCTGATCGATATCGCCAAGCCGTTCGGCTGCTTAGACTTTCTTCCGAGGCTCGAATGGCCGATATCAGAAGTTTCTTATGAGGAAAATGGTGCGCTAACTCATTGAAACGATTGAAATGATTTCAATCGTTTGAAAGTTAGCAAGTTTATTTTTGGCGCACAATGAAAAACCGCGGAACTCGATGTTCCGCGGTTTGAGGATACGCATGCGAAGAAGGGGTTTTACTTCTGCCTGGTGAGAATCGCCACCCCAGGCAGTTCCTTGCCTTCCATCCATTCGAGGAAGGCGCCGCCGGCGGTCGAGACATAGGTGAAGTCGTCGGCCACGCCGGCGTGGTTCAGCGCGGAAACCGTATCACCGCCGCCTGCGACGGAAACCAGCTTGCCGGCCTTGGTGCGTTCTGCTGCATGCTTGGCCACAGCCACGGTCGCGGCATCGAAGGGTGCGATTTCGAAGGCGCCGAGTGGACCGTTCCAGACCAGCGTTTCGGCGCGCGAAATCCAGCTGTTGATGGCTTCAACCGACTTCGGCCCGACATCGAGGACCATGGCGTCGGCCGGGATCTGAGCGATGTCGACCACTTCGTTTTCGGCACCGGCCTTGAATTCACGGGCGACGACGCCGTCTTCCGGCAGCACGATGGCGCAGCCGGCGGTCGCCGCCTCGATCATGATCTGCCTGGCCGTATCGGCAAGGTCGTGCTCGCAGAGCGACTTGCCGACATTGGTGCCGCGGGCGGCGAGGAAGGTATTGGCCATGCCGCCGCCGATCACCAGCGCGTCGACCTTCTTCACGAGGTTGGTGAGCAGATCGATCTTGGTCGAAACCTTGGCGCCGCCAACGATGGCAACGACCGGTCGCTTCGGGTTGCCGAGGCCCTTTTCGAGCGCCTCCAGCTCGGCCTGCATGGTGCGGCCGGCATGAGCCGGCAGATGACGGGCAAGCCCCTCGGTCGAGGCGTGGGCACGGTGGGCGGCCGAAAACGCGTCGTTGACGTAGATGTCGCCGTTGGCGGCGAGCGCCCTGGTGAACTCGGGATCGTTCTTTTCCTCGCCCTTGTGGTAACGGGTGTTCTCGAGCAGCAGGATATCGCCGTTGTTCATGGCGGCAATGGCGGCGGCAGCCTGTTCGCCAATGCTGTCGGTGGCGAACTGGACGGCATGATCGAGGACCTCCTCCACCGCGGAGACGATCAGCGACAGCGACATGTCGGCCACCGGTTCGCCCTTCGGACGGCCGAAATGTGCAAGCAGGATGACCTTGGCGCCCTTGGCCGAGAGCTCCTCAATCGTGGGGGCAACGCGCTCGATGCGGGTCGTGTCGCTGACCTTGCCGTCGGTGACGGGGACGTTGAGGTCGACACGCACCAGCACGCGCTTGCCAGCAATATCGTGCAGGTCATCAAGGGTTTTGAAAGCCGGCATGGCGGAAATCCATCCTCTCGTTAGGGCATACAAAGGTTCGGGCGGACCATACTACGGCTGTTCGGAGACGCAAGGCGGCCCGTTTTCATTTTATCAGGTCCGGTCGCTTCCGCCTGGGTTCCGAGGCTTGCTCACCGCCTCGCGGACCTTCTGGCGGTGTTCACGCAGATAGTCTCGAATGCGATGGGCAATTTCCCGAAAGTTGATGAAGATCGGAAGGTGGGTGGCCGGCTCGACGGGTTCCAGCGAGATCCCAATGGTGGAGGCATGGCCATTCTCGTCCAGGTCGCGGACGATCAGGATCAGCGAACCGAGCCGCACCCGGTCGGCGTAGTCGAGCTGGCTGCCGAGGCGCTGCGCCATGAGCTCGGCAATGGTCAGGCCTTTCTCGGATTCGGTGATCAGGCCGGGGCCGTAGGCAGCGTCGAGTTCGCTTGCGGACCGGGAAGGAGAGATCGAGAACGCGCCAAAGAATTCCGCGTCGTCCGGATCGACCGGTGCGCGGCTGGCGAAAAGCCGGTCGATCAGCTTCGAATAGCTCGGCGCGATGAAAAGGTAGACGTGGTCGTTTTCCTTCAGCCGCCCGGCATACTGGTAGCGCATGGATTTGCCGTCACGGATGACGAGCGACGGGGTCGCCCAGCGCGGGATGCGCTCGCCGCTGAGCACGGGACTGTCCTTGATGACACGGTAGGATAGCAGTTCGTGATTGGCTGCCCCCGGCAGGTCGATCTCGATCTTGTCGACCGCCCCCATGCGCGGCGGCACGATCAGGCTGAACCTGCGGGCCATGGGGCTGATCGTCCAGCCCTGCAACAGCAGCGAGACAAGCACGATGATGAAAGCCACATTGAAATAGATCTGCCCGTCCTCGACGCCGCCGAGGATCGGCATGATGGCAAGCAGGATCGACACCGCGCCACGCAGGCCCACCCAGGCGACGAAGCTGATCTCCTGCTGGGTGTAGTCGAAGGGCAGCAGACAGAGCCATACCGCGATCGGGCGCGCTACGAAAATCAGGAAGAGGGCCAAGACGACGGCAGGTATGATGATCTGTGGAAACTGCGACGGCGTCGCCAGCAGGCCAAGCAACAGGAACATGATGATCTGCGCCAGCCAGGTCAGGCCCTCCTGGAAGCGCCGGATGGTGCCCATGGCATGCATCTTCCTGTTGCCGGCATAAATGCCGGCGACATAGACCGCGAGGAAGCCGCTGCCGCCCAAAGTCCCGGTGAAGGAGAAGACGAGCAAGGCCAGCGCCAGGACGAAGATCGGCGCCAATCCCTTGTCCTTGTTCACCCGGTTGGTGATGAGCACGATCATCATGCCGCCGAGGACGCCCAGCACCACGCCGAGCCCCATCTCCTGGACGAAGTGCCCGAGCATAGCCAGGTCGAAACCGTCGAGACCGCTGCCGCTCGACACCACCTCAACCAGCGCGATCGTCAGGAAGATCGCCATGGGATCGTTGGTGCCGGATTCGACCTCGAGCGTCGAACGCACCTTGTCGCGGATGTTGATGCCGCCGATGCGCAACAGGAAGAATACCGCGGCCGCGTCGGTCGAGGCGACGATCGAACCGAGCAACAGGCCTTCGACGTAGCTGAGCCCGAGCAGCAGCATCGCCGCAAGACCGAACACGGAGGCCGTTGCCAAAACACCCACCGAGGCAAGCATGACTGCTGGCGTGGCCGCCTGCTTGAAGGAGTTGATGGGCGTTCCGAAGCCGGAATCGAACAGGATGATGGCGAGCGCAATGGAGCCGAAGATGTAGGCGAGCCCGTTGTTGCTGAACTCAATGCCCAGCCCGTCAGTGCCGGCGGCGAGGCCGATCATCAGGAAGAGAAGCAGCAAGGGCGCGCCGAAACGGAAGGCGATCAGGCTGGAAAATGCGGCGATCAGCACCAGGACCGTACTGACGAGCATGACGATGTAGAACGCTTCCAACCTGCTTGCCCCTTCTACTCGGCGCCGCGCGCGTTCCCGGGCGCAACGGATGCCGTCATTGACGAAATCACATGATCGTCCGCATCACCGTCGGGCGCAACGCTACGATCCAATCGACAGCGGCCGGGAGGCGGGGCGCCGGCCCCTGTCCGGCCGCGCGTAACCGTACGGTTCGCAGCGGGGCAGGGCATGACCTCTCAATGAAGGACAAGGTGTTGCCGGATGGTGGGTACGGACGGGCGAAACAGCCCGCGTGTCTTTGTGGGCGTCAATATGGACGAGACAAGGGCAGGAAAACAAAAAAGAAAAGGCGGGCCGAAATAATCGACCCGCCCAGAAAAGTGCTGACTTTCAGCACCGCTTCTCAGATTTGCTTGGCGAATGCCACCGCAGTGTCCGCCATGCGGTTGGAGAAGCCCCACTCGTTGTCGTACCAGGTGAGAATGCGCACGAAATTGCCTTCCATGACCTTGGTCTGGTCTAGCGCGAAGATCGAGGAATGGCTGTCATGGTTGAAGTCGCGGGAGACCAGCGGCTCGTCGGTATAGCCGAGGATGCCCTTCAGCTTGCCATCGGCGGCAGACTTGATGGCTTCGTTGATTTCCGCGACCGAAGTGTTCCTCTTGGCGACGAACTTGAAGTCGACGACCGAGACGTTCGGGGTCGGCACGCGGATCGAGGTGCCATCCAGCTTGCCCTTGAGTTCCGGCAGAACAAGGCCGACGGCCTTTGCCGCACCGGTCGAGGTCGGGATCATCGACAGGGCCGCCGCGCGAGCGCGGTAGAGATCCTTGTGCATCGTGTCCAGCGTCGGCTGGTCGCCGGTGTAGGAGTGGATCGTGGTCATGAAGCCGTGATCGATTCCGACGGCGTCGTTCAGGACCTTC
This sequence comes from Ferirhizobium litorale, assembly GCA_030028905.1. Taxonomy (GTDB): domain Bacteria; phylum Pseudomonadota; class Alphaproteobacteria; order Rhizobiales; family Rhizobiaceae; genus Ferirhizobium; species Ferirhizobium litorale. The sequence goes on from JALDYZ010000001.1 coordinate 273,298, forward strand.
ACCACCGGAACCAGGCAGTTCGTGGTGCAGGATGCGTTGGAGATGACCAGGTGGTCCTTGGTGAGCTGGTCGTCGTTGACGCCGAAAACGACGGTCAGGTCGGCGCCGTCGGCAGGAGCGGAGACGATGACGCGCTTGGCGCCGGCCGCCAGGTGGGCTGCAGCTTTGTCGCGAGACGTGAAGATGCCGGTGCATTCCATCGCGATGTCGACGCCGAGTTCCTTGTGGGGCAGGGTCGCCGGATCCTTGATCGCCGTAACCTTGATCGGCTTGCCGTTGGCGACGACGATCGTGTCGCCTTCGACCTTGACCGATGCCGGGAACTTGCCGTGGATTGAGTCGTAGCGCAGCAGGTGGGCGTTGGTTTCCACCGGGCCGAGATCGTTGATGGCGACGACTTCGATGTCGGTCCGGCCGGACTCGACGATGGCGCGCAGAACATTGCGGCCGATACGGCCGAAGCCGTTGATGGCAACTTTGACAGTCATGACAGATACTCCCGATCTAAAGACGTGAAGATTCCGGTGTAGGGGGCGCTTCAGTGAGCGCCCTCAGGACAGTTTCGATTCTGCGGCAGCGACAACTGCCTCCGGCGTGATGCCGAAATGCTTGTAGAGTTCCTTGTACGGACCCGATGCCCCGAAGCTGTTCATGCCGATGAATACGCCATCGCTGCCGATGAAGCTGTCCCAGCCCTGGCGGATAGCGGCTTCCACGGCGATCTTGACCGGCGAATTGCCGATGATCGCCTTGCGATAGTCTTCGGGCTGCTCGAAGAACAGCTCGAAGCAGGGGACCGAGACGACGCGCGTGGCGACGCCCTTATCTTCCAGTGCGGCGCGGGCCTTCATGGCGATCTCGACTTCCGAACCGGATGCGAAGATCGTCACCTTGGCCCCATCGGCCGGCGCCAGGTCGTAGGCACCATAGGCGCACAGGTTCTTCTCGTTGTATTCGGTACGGGCGGGCACCAGGTTCTGGCGGGTCAGCGCCATGCCGGACGGGCGATGCTTGTGCTCCAGCGCCACCTGCCAGCACTCGGCCGTTTCCGTTGCATCCGCCGGGCGGAACATCATCAGGTTCGGAATGGCGCGCAGCGCCGCCATGTGCTCGACCGGCTGGTGCGTCGGGCCGTCTTCGCCAAGGCCGATGGAATCGTGGGTCAGCACGTGAATGACGCGGATGCCCATGAGGGCGGCGAGGCGGATCGACGGACGGCAGTAGTCGGAGAAGATCAGGAAGCCGCCGGAATACGGGATGAGGCCGCCGTGCAGCGCGATGCCGTTCATGGCGGCGGCCATGCCGTGTTCGCGAATGCCGTAGTGGATGTAGCGCCCGGAGAAATCGTCCGGAGTGATCGATTTCGTCTGGCTGGTCTTGGTGTTGTTGGAGCCAGTCAGGTCGGCCGATCCGCCGATCGTCTCGGGCAGCACGCCGTTGATGATCTCAAGCGCATCCTCGGATGCCTTGCGGGTGGCTACGGTCGGCTTGGTCTCGGCGAGCTTCTTCTTGTAGTCGGCGATGGCGCTGTCGAAGTTGCCCGGCAGTTCGCCGGCGAAGCGGCGGGTGAATTCGCCCTTCTTCTCCGGTGCTGCCGCGGCGAGACGGTCTTGCCACTCCCTGTGCGCCTTGGTCGAGCGAAGACCGGCGAGGCGCCATGCGTCAAGCACGTCGGCGGGAACGACGAAGGCTTCCTCTTCCCAGTTCAGCGCCTTGCGGGTGGCGGCGATTTCGTCCGCCCCCAGCGGCGAACCGTGAACCTTGTGGGTACCGGCCTTGTTGGGTGCGCCGAAACCGATGACCGTCTTGCAGGCAATCATCGTCGGCTTGTCGGATTTCTGCGCCTGTTCGATGGCGGCGGCAATCGCATCCGGATCGTGGCCGTCGACGGCGATGGTGTTCCAGTGGCAGGCGCGGAAGCGGGCGTGCTGGTCGGTCGAGTCGGCGAGCGAAATCGCGCCGTCGATCGAGATGCCGTTATCGTCCCAGAAGAGGATGAGCTTGTTGAGCTTCAGGTGACCGGCGAGCGAAATCGCTTCCTGGCTGATACCTTCCATGAGGCAGCCGTCGCCGGCGAGCACGTAGGTGTAATGGCTCATCAGCTCGGAGCCGAACTCGGTCTCGAGTTTGCGCTCGGCGATCGCCATACCGACGGCATTGGCAAGACCCTGGCCGAGCGGGCCGGTCGTCGTTTCGATGCCCGAGGCATGGCCGTATTCCGGATGACCAGCGGTCTTGGAGCCGAGTTGGCGGAAGTTCTTGATGTCCTCGATGCTCATGTCCTCGTAGCCGAGGAGGTAGAGAAGCGAATAGATCAGCATCGAGCCGTGCCCGGCCGACAGCACGAAACGGTCGCGGTCCGGCCACAGCGGCGCCTTCGGATCAAAGGTCATGAAGCGCGTGAAAAGCACCGTGGCGATATCGGCGGCGCCCATCGGCAAGCCGGGATGGCCTGAATTGGCCTTTTCAACTGCATCCATGGCAAGGAAACGGATCGCATTGGCCATCCGATTATGTTTGTCGCGAGAGATCATGGCTTTTCCGCTGGTTCCGAGTGTCGGGTCGCGGCCCTTCTAGGACCGTCTGAAAGCGGCAGAGACATAGCAGGAAGCACGCATGAGTCAATAAATCCGGGTCTTCATTCCGTTGCGAAGGTCGAAATAGTCGATGACCCCATTGGTCCGGCTCGGCTGGCTCGCCCGGCAACGCAAGGCCGTGGTTCGTCTCGTCATCCACAGGAGAGGCGGCGCGTTGTGCAACCCGGTCGATTGACGACGTATCGGTATCGCGAATAATGTCATAGACTTATAGAAGAGACTGGATCCATGCGATTCGGGATCCTCAACGGAGAGCCTGGTAGACATGACGCCGGATGGGAAAACGGTAGACGGGGCGCTCGGCCACCTGAAGGCGGCGCTTTCCAGCCTCGAGAATGCCATCGACATGCGCTTCGAGCGCGAGCGCGATCAGGGCGAGGCTGAAGACGAGGTGCGCCGGGTGCATGCGGACCGCTCGCGGCTTGCCCATGAACTCGATCAATCGGAGTTCCGGGCCAACCGGCTGGAAGAGGTCAACCGTGAGGTTTCGCGGCGCTTGGTGACTGCGATGGAGACCATCCGGGCAGTGCTCGACCGATGATGTTCGGGGCGGCGGTCCGCCCGGTGCGACGACCAGATTCAAGAATGCGCGGGAGACGGGAACTGGCATGGCGCAAGTGACGGTAATGATTGACGGCAAGGCCTACCGGATGGCTTGCGAGGAGGGGCAGGAAGAGCACCTCACCGAGCTTGCCGCCAATTTTGACCGTTATGTCAACCACTTGAAAGGCCAGTTCGGGGAGATCGGCGATCTCAGGATCACCGTCATGGCCGGGATCATGGTCATGGACGAACTGGCGGAAGTCGGCCGCAAGCTGCGCCTCCTTGAAGCCGAGATGGAAACCCTGAAGAAGAACCGCGACAGCGTGCTGGCGACGTCGGCGCGCACCGAGGAATTGGTGGCATCGGCCATCGAGGAGGTCGCGGCCAAGGTGCGCGAACTCACCGCCAAGCTGACCGTGCGCCCTAGCGCCGAAACGAACTGATGCGGGCCGACGGCATCTCCTGAGACAAATCGCGACCCAATGCCGCTTCCCACATATTTCCTCCGCGGGCGCTCTAGCGCAGAGGCATGATTCTCCCTATATTGCCATTCGCGGTCTGCGCCTCTCGACAGGAACCACAATCCCTGGGGCCATACTCGATCCAAAGGGAGCTGTCCCTGTCCGGGCCCGTGGGTCTGGACACACGGTGCCCACCTACTTTTGTAGGCGCCCAGGATCGTAAATCTCCATCGGTCTCGTGGATCGCACTTTTTTCCTTTTGATTTCCCTTAGTTTTCGGCTCGTAACGAAACTTTTGACACCGATTTTCACACCGGTGTCAAAATTGACCGGTCGAAACATGTCAAATCAATACCGCCTCTACTCGCACCCGAACGGCTATTTTTATCATCGGGTCAAAGTCCCCGCAGACATTCGCCACTTGTATGGCAAGCAAATTGAACAACGCTCGCTGAGGACGCGCGACTATCGAGATGCTCTCCGACGATTGCCTGCGGTTATTGTCGAAGTGGATCGGGCGTTCGCTCTTTTTCGCGCGCGGTATGCCGATGAAATGGTCGCGGGCAATAGGGATAGTTTGCATGGGGTCCTCCGACCTCCTCGCAAAGACATCAAGCGCGCGGCGGATCTTCCCAAACTGTCGGTAATTTCCGACGAGTGTTTCAAAGCGATCGGTAGAGTGAAAAAATGGAGCGCTAAAACGGAAGTCGCAAGACGTACGCATATAAAACAGGTGATCGAAATTTGCGGTGACAAACCCTTGAACCGCTACACCCAAAGTGACATCCGACTGCTGAAAGAAACCCTTTTTTCAATCCCTCCTCAATCTCACGGGAAGAGTGAATTCAAGGGATTGCCGAAGGCACAGATAGCAGCAGAAGCGAGAAAGCAAGACATGCAGGGCTTGTCTGTGGAGAGCGTTCGGCAGGTGCTGACCGCTGCAAACATTGTCTTTGGGTGGGCGAGGGCGGAGTACGACATTGGTCTCCAAAATATCGTGCAGCCGATGATTCCGCGACCGTCGGTTGGGGGTAGCAGGAACAGCAAGAGACAAGGCTTCACTTCCAGCGAACTGCAAAAACTGTTTCGCAGTCCCGTTTTCGTGGGCGTGGAAAGCGAAGCGGCTTGGTTCAGACCTGGAAAAGTCCATATGCAGCATACCGGGCGTTTCTGGGTGCCATTGTTGGCGCTTTACGCCGGTGCAAGGCTGATGGAAGCTGTGCAACTTCTGCAGCAAGACGTCGGGCATGAACACGATGTCTGGTACGTTGACATCAACAGGGACGACGAAGAACAGACCGGTAAGCGTGTGAAGAATGATTCTTCGATCCGCCGCATTCCAGTTCATCCGACACTCATCAACCTTGGGTTTTTGGACTTCGTTGGGTCTGTACCGGCAGGGCAGCGATTGTTCCCTGATATCGAAATCGGGCCTGCTACACAGCGGCACAGGCAAGCCTCTAAGATGTTCAATAAGCTGCTCAGCGTGGCAGGCATCAAAGGACCAAAGAAGGTTTGGCACTCCCTGCGCCATTCATTTGAACAGGCCTGCCGCGATAGCGGCGTTGACAGCGCCATCATGGATCAGTTGCAAGGTCATGTTCAAAAGGGCATGCGAGGAGTTTACGGCGAGGGCTATGGTCTCCCTGCGTTAAGCAGCGCTATCCAATCCATCAGGTACAAAAGCGTTGATCTTTCACATATTCAGCCGTTTGCAAATCGGCGGTAGACACTCAGAGCCTCAATGATTTTGCAAGGTGGGCCTTCGGTACTTTCCTTAATAGGACGCCAAGCACTGCCCACAGGGAAAATTAACCGCCGTATGGTCTTGGGTCTGCGGTGTTGATAAGTTGCAAGGCTGAAGACTGGGAATGCAAGAGGCGTCTAATGGTTAACACAATTTGGGGAACAACAAAGAAGCCTGTTTCCAGTCAACGACTAGCTACTCTCTTTGAAGAGCGCATCAAGGACGATGGATATCTGTTTATTGGCTACCCGGTGATTGCCACTCCCGAGGGCCCCTATGCGATGGATGCGCTGTGGGTTAGCCCCATACATGGGTTAGTGATCTTCAACCTCGTAGAAGGTAGAGACGCCGGAATCTTCGAGGAGGCTGAAGCTGAAAGCGCCAACACGCTTGAAACGAAATTGCGCAATCACAAGAGCCTCATGAATGGGCGAAAATTGCTCGCGGAGCCGAATGTGGTGACTTACGCCCCAATCGCGCCAGCAAGCGAAGGGCTCTGTGTCAGCGACGATGAACTTGTCACACGTGTTGAAAACTTCACCTGGGACTATCCTGAGTCTTATGCTGACGCACTTTCCATCATTCAATCAATATCGACCATTCGGCGATCACGGAGAGGAAGAACCGTTGAGAAGGAAGGGTCGCGGGGTGCAAAGCTCAAAGAGCTGGAGGCTTCCATTGCAAATCTCGATAATCTTCAGGGGCGGGCTGTAATAGAAACAGTCGAAGGCGTTCAAAGGATCCGAGGGTTAGCGGGGTCGGGGAAAACGATTGTACTTGCATTGAAAGCTGCATACCTGCATTCCCAGCATCCTGACTGGAAAATCGCAATTACCTTTAACACGCGCTCGCTGAAGGAGCAGTTTCGACGACTTGTCACGACATTTACCTTTGAGCAGACGGGCGAAGAACCAGATTGGGAGAACCTGCAAGTTTTGAATGCTTGGGGTGCTCCTGGAGGCGCGGATAAGAGTGGTCTCTACTACCTCTATTGCCAAGCGCATGGGATCGAGTTCTTCGACTTCCAAAGTGCAAAAAGTCGCTTTAGGTCTGGTAGAGAGTTTGAAGGCGCGTGTGACTATGCCCTCTCGCAAGCTAAGGGGAGGAGGGCACTGTATGATGTTATTCTTGTCGACGAGGCGCAAGATTTCGCGCCGGCATTTCTGAATCTTTGCTACGATATGCTTCGCCCGCCTCATCGGCTTGTGTATGCCTATGACGAGCTGCAAACTTTGAATGAGAAGTCCCTACCGTCTCCAGAAGAGATTTTCGGCGTTGATGCGAACGGGCGCCCAAGGGTTCAGTTCAGAGGTCACGCACCTAATGCTCCGCAGCAAGATATTATCCTTGAAAAGTGCTACAGAAATTCGCGCCCAGTATTAGCAACGGCGCATGCTCTTGGTTTCGGTATTTATCGTCCCGCCGATCCTAAAACCGGCACGGGGCTAATTCAAATGTTTGAACGCAACGAGCTGTGGCGGGATGTCGGATATACAGTCGTAGACGGCGCCCTCGAAGACGGGAAGCGAGTGAGGTTGGCTCGTACTGACAATACCAGTCCATTGTTTCTCGAAAATCACTCTGACATTGATGACCTAATCCAGTTCCATTCATTCGCGGACAAAGAGGCCCAAGCCGATTGGGTGGCGAATGAAATCGCGAAAAATCTGACGACCGATGAGTTGGGATTTGAGGATATCATCGTGATAAATCCCAACCCTCTTTCGACAAGGAACGAGGCGGGCATCGTGAGGCGAAAACTATTCGACAAGGGCATTAATAGTCATCTTGCGGGTGTCGATACATCGCCCGATGTATTCTTCAATGTCGAGAATAAAACCGTAGCATTTACCGGCATATTCCGAGCAAAAGGTAATGAAGCGGGTATGGTGTATATTCTTAATGCGCAGGATTGCCGCGCCTCGTTTGGAAGCCTGGCACGTGTACGCAACCAACTTTTCACAGCCATTACGCGCAGTAAGGCGTGGGTTCGTGTCCTGGGCATAGGTCCAAACATGGATGCCCTAAAAGATGAATTCTCAGCCGTCAAGAATGCCGATTTTGAGCTAGAGTTTCTGTATCCTGATGCAGATACCCGCAAGCATATGAATATTATAAACCGGGACATGACTGATGAAGAAAAGCAAAAAGTCAAATCGTCTTCTCGTACTTTGAAGGATCTTGTTGACGATCTTCAAGCCGGTCGTGTTTTAATGGAAGATTTGCCGGAAGACGACCTTGAACGCTTGCGTAATATTTTGGAGCGTGGAGCAAATGCCGCTCGCCAATAACATATTATCGCAAATTTCTGAGGTTACCGCTGATTTAATATCGTGTGGACTCAGTAGTGATCAAAATTTTCCATCGATGAGTGAGGAAGATAATTGTAATTTTCTTACTTTTGCGGGCGAAAATGATCTATCTATTACTTTGAAGAATGTTTATTATGTCGATTTGTATGCTGAGTTAAAAGCAAGAAGGCAATTTAATGTTCAGCTTATAGACGGAGCGTTGCTCCAAATGCAGTATATTTTGAGGGGTGATGAGGTTAAGAAGCATCGCCTGGCATTTTTCCCTGCGCCGGATTTGGCGGAATACCAAAATAACCCTGACATATATGAAACTGATGAGATTTATGCAGACATTTTATCAAAGAATATAGTAACTAGCCCTATACGGTTTGACTTTGATAGGGATAATTTTAAGGATGAAGTTCATCCTATGTCACATATGACAATAGGGCAGTATAAAAACTGCCGGATCGCGGTTGGAGGCCCTCTAACTCCATATGTTTTTATACATTTTATTTTGAAGTCATTCTATAATACAGCTTTAAACGTTCATAGTAAAAACATTAGAGCGCACAACTATGACTTCGATCAAACTATCACCGAAGCTGAACGTAATTCGATTCACATTATGACGCCTCCCAACGCCAAGCGCTAAAAAGTCGCGACTGCGCGTTGTAGGCACTCAATCTTGCGACATCATATAGTGTATTTCATCGGCGGCGTTGAAGCCGATAGCCTCTGCCAGAGTAAGATATTCAATCACATCAATCCGCCGCTGCCCGCTTTCGAGCCTGGCGATAAATGATTGGTGCTCCCCCAAAGCCCTCGCTAGGTCTTCTTGGGTGAGACCCGCAGCTTTGCGCTTTTCGATAATCCTAGCCACAAGAGCTTCGTGTCGTCTGGACCCCAATGTTTTTTGCACACCAAACCCCATTCTCGGAAAAATGGGCCTTCAAATATATGCAAAAAGCAGATATCTAAAAAACAGATATTCGTTGGCGAGTGGGTAGGTGCGCGAAATATCACTGCAAGGCGATTCCTCCCCATTGCAGCTTCACACCATAACTCGCGCTTCACAAAAAGGGATTGTATCGAATGTTAGGTAAGCTTGTTTCTTTCATCATAAAAACAATCGTATTTTTTGTATTTCTCGGATGGGTGGTATCCTATCTTCTGATAGGTGATATGAGCCTTGCGCCGTCTCAGTCGGAAAATGTCAGTAGCGATGTCAATAGCGCCAGCGGCTTGATTGTGCCGAACAATGATCCTCGCTTTGGTGGCAACAAATGATTGTGGCGGCAGCGCGCAATCTGAAAAGCTATACCGATACCACCGGATCGAAAAGGATAGGAAAAATTGGACGGGAACGGCTTTGGAAGTTGGCGACAGAGGGTCATTGTTCACGTCGACGCCAAATACGCGGACGAGGTATCAACACGGCTCTGTGTATCTGGACCTCTTAAGAAACAGGGAAATCCTGAACGGGCCTACTTCGAGTGGTTCCGGGTGACCACTAGGCGCGGCAACGACGAGGACGTCGTTTTCGAACTTAGTTTGTTGCTCGGCAATCCACCGAGCAAGTATGACTGGCACATCGATTGGAGCGCGTCGGAGTATTGAGAATATTCTAGGTTGCGATCGCTTTGTGCTTCATCCGCTACGATGCTGCTGGCAACAGCGACAATGAAATTGAAAAGCAATGTCGCCTGCGCCGGCTATGTCGAATTACGACCGAGGCAGGCGACTATATTTCAGACTTTGCCGTTCTTCTTCAGCACTTCAGCGGCATCAAACGCGCCCTTTGCACCAGCTTCGTTCGCATGGAACATCACGACCGTCACGCCAATCTGAGCGGTTGGAGCATACATCGGCGTAGAGAACGAAGAACCGCCATAGTTGCCATAAGCCGTGTTGCCGTAAACGCTGGCGTTTGCTCAACCATTCGTTGTTGTGTTCATCCCGACGAAACGAGAGCCTTGAGCGGTCGATGCCTGTTCAATTCGAAAGTGTGTGTAACCTCGCTTAACGGTCGCTTCTGCCGCTTTCTTCATCGTGATTGCTCCAGCCGCGCTGGTGAAGATTAAGCCGCTGGCGTTCGTATCCAGACGCACAGCGTTCTGTGCGAGGGGCATTTCGCTTGTTGTGGCACAACTGACCAACGCTACAAAAAGTAGCGTGGACGCAATCAGATTTCGTTTCATAAATCCCCCAGAACTAAAAATGCGGTAGAAAAGCAGCCGCCATATCGGTTGACCATGAATCCACATTCATGAAAGCCCCCCGATGGCTACGGTCCACAAGTAAAATCCAACGAGGGTGATTGGAAGGACCGAAGGCGAATAGTGCGTTTGGTCTTCCCCGATCGATGGTGGACCAGGCTGCGATCATTCGGCTGCAACTGTGAACGTTGCGGCTTGCTGCTGTGCCTTCACTGCAGCTTGTTCAGCACGTCGCGCACGTTGCCTTGCCATCTTCGCCAAATGCTTTTCATCGTCGCTCTTCTTATCCGATCGTGTCCTGCGCGGCTGGTTCTGGTAGTCGGTAAGGCAAGGGACGCGAAGCAATTCAGACGGCTTTTTAATGCCAAGCGAATGGCGGAAGTGATCGGCTGAACGACGGTCAAGGAAGGCAAAGACAAGCTCTTTGGTGCTGTTCTTCTTGCCGTCTCGGATGCTGGTACGAGTGGCGGTTTGATACTGCATTTCATATGCCTGTGCGGTCATCAGTTCTTCTTTGGTGACGCCGCAAACAGCTTCCCAGATCCATACATCTGCATCGCTCGGGTTCAATGGTGCGAGATGGATTGACATGTTGATGTGCTGAAAGCGGTTCAAGCCAAGCGGGTTCGGGGAAATCTGTATGCCGTTCTCGCCATTCCATTCGTAGTCGTCTTTGGCACTGAGAGTGACGAGATAGTCACCGTTCGGATATGCAGCTTCGAAGACTTCGGCGGCTTCATCAACGAAATTCTGATAGCCGATCTTCTCTAGTCGATACATGGAAACATCGTCTTCGGAGATGTGACGAACCGTGATCAAATCAGTCTTGTGCGAGAAGTCGCTATAGCGCACGCCTTTGATTTCCGGGTGCGGAACAAAGTTGACCTTATCCCGCCAAGCCAAGTTGATCTTGGACTTAGCGAAGTGTGCGCCCATAAGCGTGACCGATGCATAGTCTTCCAGAATAGAAGGCAGCATCCAAGCCCAAACCGTGAGCCTTTGACGTGCGTCCTTTTCGTCGGCGGTTTCGTTCTCATCGATCAGTGCCGCTTGAAAGCGTAAGTAATTTTCAGTGCTTAGAAAACAGCGATAATGTGGGCTGTTGACCATCCGACACAAGTCAATGACGTGTTCCTTAAAGGATGAATCGCGGCTATTGCCATACATTGCAAGTTCAGCGATTTCCGGGCTTGTAATGAGTTCCACCACTCCCGGGAATTCGGTTGCCTTGGCTTTGAACAGCTTGGCAACGCTTGAATGCGATCCGGATATTTGGTCCTTCAGTTCGAACCGTTGAACCGGGGAAAAATACTCGTCAATGAACAGGTGTTGCATGGCGTTCAGGGGGAGTTTTTCACCAACAAATTCGTGGGTGCCGAATGTCTGCAAAGCGACTGCCTGATTGATAATAGCAACACTTCCACGCATGTCCTCGCAATGGCGTTCATACGACTTGGTGCAGTTCTTCGTTCTTTGAAGGCTAATTACCTTCGATTTGATGCCGAGGTTTGCTAGGTCTTTGGCTTGCTGTTCAGACAGGTCATTTGTCTGTGTCGCGATGGTCGCGAAGCCATTCAGCTTTTCAATGAATTTGTGAAGGGAATAAGTTTTACCGGAACCTGCTGGTCCGTCCGCGAAGTAGATTGTCTGTTTCATTAGTCCTTTCTGCTTTAGAGTTACAAAACGAAAAAAGGTCCACAGCGACCGGTTGGACTTTGCGCTGTGGACCTTTGACCATTTCGTTTAGTCTAGGCAGAAAGTAGCGAAAAAGAACCGATTGAATGACCCGGAATAGAAGCCAAGAGTCCAACCGGTTCCTTTTCCATCGTGATATCATTTAGGGGAATTTGTTTTTCAACAATCGCTATAATACTGACAAATATGGACTTTTTTATGATTGCGGCAAACTATTTTGCGGTACGGGCGAACGAATTTGATGCCCGGGAACTACTTCAGACCTCATCACCATAACCGTTGATGCATGGATAACCCTTTAGATTCCAATGGAGATAAGTTGGCATCAAATGATGTTGATTGAATCGGATGGAATTCCACTTGGATAAAGGATTTTCAAAAACCAGTTACGTTGTAGCCGGGACGCGAAGCGGACCGGATTACAACCTCGCGAAGCGAGGTCTTAACGATTGGTAGGATAAGGATATGAAAATCATTTTTATCGGTAGGAAATGGATAGCTATTGATCCTTACCGGTTTCTAGTGAAATTCAAGAAATCCTTGATCTAGTGGAGATTGGATTCTTACTGTTTTGCCATCAATTGGAACCACCTCGCTTCGCGAGGGAATATCGGTCCGCTTCGCGTCCCGCTATTCCAATCCATGTTTGATGGAGATTTTGATTTTGATTGAGTCCACCTGTATCTCATGGGGATCAATCCATTTCTGATTGGATTCAACCTGTATCCCATGGATTTCCCACCAATGGCAGGGGAACGCTTCGCGTTCGTATCGCAAGACGCAAGCGGCTCGCTCACGCGTACTGGTGATGTAAGATTTTTGGTAAATTGGATTTCCAACCATTACCGATGGAATTCCTTTCCGGTACCGGTGGGGTTGCCACCATGGCTGAAGTGGTGCCTGGAACGTCTGAAGTGGTGCCCGATTTCAAAGTCTAATAGAGGATAAAGGGGGGACATTTGTCCCTCCTCTACCGGTTAAATTTGGGTGTGCCTTCAGTTGCCTATCCTCTGCCGGCATTCAAACCAGCTAATTGACTATTCAAACTTTACCGGCTATCACTTTACCATTCATAATTAACTTTGGAGATTTTCATGTTGGTAAGGGCATATCTAAGAGCATCGACAAACGAACAGGACGCAACCCGGGCAAAGGCAGACCTGAAGAAGTTCGCCACCGAACGCGGATTGACGATTGCAGCCTTCTACATCGAAAACGAATCCGGGGCGAAGTTGCACCGTCCTGAACTGTTCCGGCTGTTGGAAGAAAGCAACCCGAACGAAATCTTACTGGTCGAACAGGTAGACCGCCTAAGCCGTCTCACTACAGCCGATTGGGACAAACTCCGGACGGAAATCGACACCAGACAAATTCGCGTTGTGGCGCTTGATCTACCGACATCATGGGAAATGACTAAGGCAGACGATTTCACCGGACGCATTTTCCAAGCTATCAACAAGATGATGTTGGACGTTCTCGCAGCCGTCGCCCGTAAGGACTACGAGGATCGCCGTAGACGCCAAATCCAAGGGCAAGCCAAGGCAAAGGCAGAAGGACGCTACAAGGGTCGTGTAGAGAATGCGACGCGGAATGCCTCCATCGCGGTCATGTTGAAGGCAGGGCTATCCTACAGCGATATTCAGGCGGCTACAGGGGTAAGTCGTCCGACCGTGGCAAAGATCGCCAAGCGAGTTAGAGAAGCCGTCTAACAGCCCATATCAAGCCATTGTCCGGGGTTGGTTCCACATCGGTTCCACCCCCTTTTTCATGCCAATTCCGACGTTCGCGAGTCCAATCATGGGCTTTTGCTCACTCTCCGTTCTATTTTTCAAAAAAATAAAAGTGAACCATGGCGAGAGTTCCGGCGAGCCACGGCGACGGGGCGATCTTCGCGGTTCCGATTGTTGGTACGATGTCGCTTGAAATCTCTTTCTTCAATCACCAGTTATATTCCTGTTAAATTGCTCTTTTAAGGGGGAAACCTTGAGTTCCAAAGAATACACATTGATGAAATTCAATATCTTAACAATGGCGCTTCATTCCGAATTGGGTCGGCGCATCGACAGTGCTTACGTATATGCCTGGGATAACGATGTCTATCCGATCTTTCATAGCGCAGCACCGTGGCATGATGCGTTTGAAGGAGACTTTGTTGTCACCAAGGAAATGATGATTGAGCTTTCAAAGCGGCTGGATGAGGCGTGGGACGGCGGCAGAGGCATTGCCCCTACGTTCTATGAACTTGAAGACATATACAGCGCGCGTTACGGCGGTTCCAAATGGGATCGCTCCGCACTAATTGGCGCAATGCGCTATATGGCGTTGTGCCGGGGCCGGTTCGATAGAAAGTTTTTTGAACAAGTCACGCGTGACGCTGGTGCGCCGTCCGAGGCCAATCACTTCGCCGATCCGTTCGACCGCGACAATGATATTTACTTCATGTGAGAAGGAGGTCAGACGGTGAAAAAGCGGACTTGCTTTTGCTGCGGCAATGAAGCGCGGGACTCAATTCAGGTCATGTCTGGCATGAACAACGCTCCCAATGGCGCTATTCGCCACTACCTGCCTAATGACGGCAATCGCGCTGCTGCCGGTGTGCACTTCCCGGCAGAGGAACTTGAAGAACTGCCACTTTGCCCCTCGTGTATGAGACGGGTCGAAGACAATTTTCGCGCGACGATTCTATATCTTCGAGCGGAACACGGACGACTCAAGATAGAGAACGCCGACTAACTAGGTGGACAAAGACCATCTTGCTACATGCGAACGTTGGTTTTATTTAGAAGTGGAAGCGCTTGCGGCTGGTTGGCGCAAGGCAAAAAACCAACGAGGCGGTTGTTAGCCTGCTAGTTGCAACAGAACAATTGCGATGACAAAGTTGTGCTTCATCCCCCACGAGGTGAGCATCCATGAGTTTTGATTTGAGAGCAGCGGGAAGAATAGTGCGTGCGAAAATTATCCGCCATACCTGGACGAATACGCAGCAACGCTGGACAACTTCGTTCGCTGTAGGTGGTTTGGTATTGGGCGGTATCGCAGTGCCACCGTTTGGCATAGCCGTTTTTGGCACTGCATTTGCTGGTTGGTGGATAGCAGTTCTTTTCGTGACATTGTTTTGCGGGCTTGTCGGAAATCGATTTGGAATCGGTAGAGAGAAGGCGGCATTGGAGCGCGCAGATACGAGGCGCAAATAGGGGCACTGGACAAGATTTCTGTGTATCCGGGATGGACCGATTGGCACGATCGGTAACGCAATTCCTAGCGATTGAAGCCCAGCTTGAAAAAGGGCGTTCTCGTGCTCGCCAAGGCAATTGGCGACTTTACGGAAGTATCATCGCGCGTGTTGAGCTCAACATTCGGAAATATTATGGAAAGGATTGGACGTGGCAATGAATCCGTGTCTCAAAAGCTTAGTTTCTTTTGAAAAATAGGTGAATATTTTTTGATGACGTTTGGATGTGCAGAAGAATGTCAGACGAAGATATAAAATTCTACATATTGCGTCTTGCTTTAGGGCACAACGCGGAAATCGCTATTTCGCATGAAGAATATTCTGCTCTAAAAAAATCACGGGCAATTCTCAGGGAAATTTCAAGCCTTGAGGAGAAATTTTTTTCTGTATGCGAACATTACCAAGAAGTTGAGGAGTATATATTCTCGTCAACACTGCGGCACATGATTTTTACATTCGAGCGAGCCGCCGACATCCACTCGATCGGGGCAGGTTTTGGACGGCGAACTGCGTCGTTTCTTTCGTCCGTTCGTCTCTATCAAGACACTCTAATTACTCATATCGGGGAGATATCCGAAAGCACCATTCCCAAGCAGGCAATAAGCCGGCGGCTTTCGAAGGAGTATGATGATAACTTGGCTTACCGGGTAATGGAGGCATTGCGAAATCATTCGCAGCATCGCGCATTTCCGGTCCATTCGTCAAAGTACAATCGAAAATGGAACGAGAACCGTACAGAGATGACGTTTTCATCTATGTTTTACTTTGAGGTCTCACGTATCGAAGGCGATAAAAAATTTAAGAAGGGCGTCAAGGATGAGTTGGCGTCTCTCGATATCGCCTTCGATTTGAAAGATGGGGTTAGGCGATATTTCGCATCAATCTGTCGAATTCATTCTGCTGCGAGAGAAGAATTTGAAAAGTTTCGTGCGGCGGCAGTAAACTGTGTCACTGCTGCACAAGAAAAATGGGCGTCGGCTCACGATGATGACTTTACCGGCGTAGCGGCTTGTGCTGTCAGAAACGGAGTTCTGGTTAAGGGGCACAAGGTAGTTTACATTGGTCCCGAACAAGATGAATACCGTGTATCGCTTGAAAAACGTACTCGCGGTATTCTGAATATGGACCTTCGAACGATAGCGTTCTGATTATCAGACTTTCGTGTTAGCTCGTTCGCAAGAGCGTGCTACAACATCGATCCAGCAGTTCTTAGTCGTCGCAAATGGCATTCATTTTCTTCTTCAAATTTCTTCGCAACTCCACTGAGGTCGTGTCCCGGAGAGTTTCAAGATAGCGATTGAACTCAACACATAACCCGCTATGAAACTTGGTTCTATTGATTTCGATCCGCCCGTCGGCGTGAAAATAGAGCATTGGGAACTTGTCGCTGCGACGTACCACGATCTTGTCAGTACTGCCTCTGTGATGTAGCGCGCATCGTCCTTGTAAATAGAGGATCTCAGCCTTGGCGTTCCTCTCATTTCGCGTTTCCAAACAGTCTAAGAATTCGTTCCACTTCTTCATAAAGCGCTTGGATTGGTCTTTGCTGTTTCCATCATCGATGCGACCCTCGCGAAACCCTTGGATCGTCTCAATTACAAGAAAATCCAATGCAAGAATTGCAAAACCGAAGATGCCCTCCTCATTGTGTTTGTCAGCTTCAATGAGTTTATGGGCAGGGAGTAGAAAGCGACCGTCAATACGATCCTTGAGGATGTCGATTGCGGTGCCCCATTGCGTTTCGTCGGGATTGTCGGGGTCAAGAGTTAGCGCGCGCCAATCGGACACTCTGTATTTGGGGCTGATTTTGAAATTTGTCGGATCTGACCTCGTCTCCATTCGTCCCTGCCAATTGCGTTTCATTATTGTACGAGATTTATCCGATGAATATCGAAGAACTCTTTGCATTTGGCATCGTACTGAAAATGAATCTTCTCTAACTGACCAAGCGCTTCGCCATTCGAATACAATGCATTGATATTCTCGCTCAGCGCCTTTTTTGTCTCTCTCTGAAGCCCGTAGCCGGTAGAAAATACCAGTGGGCAATTCTCGTTGGTTTCAACAGCCTCGCAATCAAGAAGCTTCATATTCTGATTTGCGAATGCAAAACCCATGAACACAATTCGTTCTGCTTGCCAGATAGCGTGCCTCATGTTGTTGACACTTTCTAGGTCTCTTACGGTTTCCGACCACGTGACGATGTTGCCAGCCATCCTTGGAAAACCGTCGATCAGTCCAAATGGGAATTCATCCAGCCCACCAAGCGACCCGTACGGATGGATAATATTGATGTTCTTTACGATTTTTCGTGCGTCGTCCAGACTCAAACCAGCGAAGCTCTTGGTCAGGGCGTGTTCCAAATAGTGCTCAATGCATCGGTCATAGTTGAAGCAAATGATTGTGATGTTCTGTCCGATCCGATCGAGTTCATTAGCTTTGACGCCATTGATCAGGGCTTTAAAAAAAGCCCAGATCCAGGTGTTGTGAGCACTGTCGATGTTCTCTACGAAGCCCTTTTTCAAACTCAGCTTGGAAGCGCTCTCAGCAAGGGAGATAGCGTAAGCAATTTGGAGTTTTCCTACCTCAGCAATAAGAGGATCGTGCGAATAGCGGAAAATGTATTCGTCAATACTGTCGGCGCTATCGATGCCGTCTTTGATTTGCCGCGAAACTCTTAGGCGTAGGTTGAGTTCTTCGACTTTGGTGGCATCCTGTGTGCCGAAGATCCGAAGATAGTGTGCAAAGATGGGTCTTGAACCCTGCTTCAAATTGTTAAATTCGACGACGAAATTGCAGTTATTGCGGATGATATCCACTAATTCCCAACCGATAGGCAAGCCGAATTCTTGGCTCGCTCCTGCGCCAACTACAAAAACCGTATTGTCCTTAAACATCGCAGCCACCGTCTACTTTGGTTGCAGGGGGAAGACGTTGACCAAGGCGAGTGCGGCAGTGGCGTCTCCAAGTGCAATCGGTGGCTTTGTTCATTAGAGATCCTCGGAAGATGTCTGTTTTAGGCTAACTGATTCCTAATTTTCCCTGGTAGGGGAAATCTTTGAAGGTCGCACTACTATTTGTTCTCAGCTGATGCGGAGTAGGCACGCTGATGACGCCATTGTTTAGCGTTTCATCTTCCGCAACCGTAAGAAACGCTGTTCGCCTGGCGATAACGAACGCGGATTGGCGGTTGAAAATTTTGACACCACTTGCGACACTGATTGCATTTAAGGGCCCGGAACTCAAGGAATCATAGGGATAAGGTAACTGTTTCGAAATCGATGGTGGTTGGCTATTTCGGTTTAAAATCAAATACCTGCCATACTCGATCCAAAGGGAGCTGTCCCTGTCCGGGCCCGTGGGTCTGGACACACGGTGCCCACCTACTTTTGTAGGCGCCCAGGATCGTAAATCTCCATCGGTCTCGTGGATCGCACTTTTTTCCTTCTTTCTTCGAGTATGGCGCGGCGGCTCGGATGCCCCGCGGCGTTGGTTGCGGCTATCCTCATCCCGGGAGTATGTGAGCCACCACTCGAGGTATCAGCATTTGCGGCCATCTTCGGTCAGCGATGCGGGAGGCAAATGGGTGTCGCTTTCCGATACTTGAAAGCGGTGGGCCACCCGCTATTGTGCGCGGGATCAACGGACATCCCAGGAAAAACAATGACCACGCACAGGGAAAAGAAAGCCGCGCTTCGCATGGAGCGCCTCGCGCTTCGCGACGCGATCTCGCCGGAACAGCGCATCGAAAAGAGCCTGGCGATTGCAGAACACGCAGGCGACGAGATCGAATTCGATCCCGGAACGGTGATTTCCGGCTTCTTTCCGATCCGTTCCGAGATGGACGTCAGGCCGCTGATGGCGCGACTGAGGGCACGCGGCGCCCGCCTCGGGCTGCCGGTCATCGTCAGCAGGCAGCAGATCGTGTTCCGCGAACTTGTACCGGACGGCACGCTCGTCGACACCGGCTTCGGCACCTTCGGTCCCGGCCCGGATGCGGAAGAAGTCGATCCCGACATCATGCTGGTTCCGCTTTCCGCCTTCGATGCCACCGGCCATCGCATTGGCTACGGCGCGGGGCTCTACGACCGGGCGATCGACCAGATCCGCAAAAAAGGCCTGAATCCGCGGTTGATCGGCATTGCCTTCGACCTACAGGAAGTGGCACATGTGCCCGCAGAAACGCATGATGTGAGCCTTGATGCCATCCTCACCGAGAGCGGCTTACGTCATTTCAGATAGATACGGAACTACCGGATGCGGCTGCTTTTCTTGGGCGACATGGTTGGAAAGACGGGACGAACTGCGGTCTGGGACCGGTTGCCGGGCCTGATCTCCGACCTCAGGCTCGATTTCGTCATCGTCAATGGCGAGAATGCCGCCGGTGGCTTCGGCATCACCGAGGAGATCTATCTCGAGACCATCAATGCCGGCGCCGACGTGGTGACGACCGGGAACCATGTCTGGGACCAGAAGGAGGCTGTCTCCTTTTGCGAGCGGCACGACCAGTTCCTGCGGCCGGCCAACTACCCGGCCGGCACCCCCGGACGCGGCTCGAGCGTCTACTATGCCCGCAACGGCGCGCGCATCCTCGTCGCCAACGTCATGGGGCGGGTATTCATGCATCCCGAGCTCGACGATCCCTTCAAATGCGCCGAGGGCATTCTCGCCGCCTGTCCTTTGAAGGAGCAGGCGGATGCAATCGTCTTCGACTTCCACGCCGAGGCGACCAGCGAAAAGCAGTGCTTCGGCCATTTCGTCGACGGCCGTGCGAGTTTTGTCGTCGGCACCCATACGCATGTGCCGACCGCCGACCACCAGATCCTGAACGGTGGCACGGCCTACATGTCCGATGCCGGCATGTGCGGCGACTACGATTCCTCGCTCGGCATGGACAAGGAGGAGCCGCTCAACCGGTTCATTTCCAAGATGCCGAAGGGACGCTTCGAGGCGGCCACCGGCCCGGCCACGATCTGCGGCGTCGGCGTCGAGATTTCCGACCGCACCGGGCTTGCCGAGAAGATCGCCCCCTTGCGCCTCGGCGCCCGGCTGTCCGAGACCATTCCGCAGTTCTGGGTTTAGGCAAAGCACTGAGCGCAAGCGTGGCGCTTTTCGCAAGCCGCGGTTTGTTGACTTGCGTCAAACGCCGGGTGACAACGTGTTGAAAAGATGCAAGCTTGGCCGGGTAGTCGCGCTTTCGCGCGCGGTGCGGATCCGCTGATGCTGATGCCGATGTTCAGGTGAAATGGATCCCCGGCTAATGTGCCGGGCAAATGCAGTGCAGGACCGTTGTGTCCAATTTCACGGACCCGACGGCACGAATTCAATCGATGAGATGTGTTTTCGGAGGACTTGCATGTCGCGACTGTGGTTTTTGCCAGCCGTTCTCGGATTTCTGGCGCTCTCGGCTTCTCTTGGGCCTCTTCACGCACAGGATGCGCAACTGCCCACGGTCACGGTCGCCAAGCCCGTCGTCCGCGACGTCATCGATAGCGACGAGTTCATCGGTCGCTTTCAGGCGGTCGACGAGGTTGCTGTGAGAGCCCGGGTCGGGGGCTATCTCGACGAGGTGGATTTCATCGATGGCGCGCTCGTCAAGAAGGGCGACAAGCTGTTCGTGATCGACCAGCGTCCTTTCCGAACCGCCCTGCAACAGGCTGAAGCCTCTCTCGAGGTGGCGAAGTCGACCCTCGATTTCGCCGAAACACAGTTCAAGCGCCAGGAGAGCCTGACGCAGCGCGGCACGAGCCCGCTTTCGTCGCTCGATGATCGCCGCCGCGAACTTCTCGCCGCGCAAGCCAATCTCAGGGGCGCCGAGGCGGCCGTGGAACGGGCCAAGCTCGAGCTGGAGTACACCACCATTTCCGCGCCGCTCAGCGGCCGGATCGACCGGCGGCTGATCTCGGTCGGCAATCTGGTGCAGGCGGACCAGACCGTCCTGACGACGATCGTCTCGCTCGATCCGATCGACTTCTACTTCGACGTGGACGAGCGGCGCTTGCTCTCCTATGCCAGCACGGCGCGGGCAAGAGGAAGCTCGTTGCAACAGGGCGGCGGTGCATTGGAGGTCATGGTCAGGATCGCCGATCAGACGGCCGAGCCGTTCAAGGGCAAGCTCGACTTCGCCGAGAACAGGGTCGACAACGAAACCGGAACGATGCGGGTTCGGGCGCGTTTCGACAATCCGGACTATGTCTTGCAGCCGGGCCTTTTCGGGCGCGTCGAGCTCGAAGGGTCGAACACCTATACAGCGGTGCTCGTCCCGGACGACGCCATCGGTTCCGACCAGAACGAACGGGTGGTCTACGAGTTGCAGCAGGACGGCAGCGTCATGAGCAAGCCTGTGCGGCTCGGTCCGCGGCTCCACGGCTATCGGGTGATCCGCAGCGGCATGACGGGCGACGAGACGATCGTCGTCAACGGTCTGATGCGTATCCGGCCGGGCGTGAAGGTCAAGCCGGAAATGATCGAGCTGCCCCAGGAAGGCGAGCCGGCGGAGAAGACGCAATGAGATTTGCCCACTTCTTCGTCGATCGGCCGATCTTCGCCTCGGTTATTTCGATCGTTCTCCTGATCGTCGGCGGCATTGCCTATTCGCAACTGCCCGTGGCGCAGTATCCTGAAATCGCCCCGCCCACCATCGTGGTGCGGGCGCAATATCCCGGCGCCGACGCCGAGACGATCGCCAACACCGTCGCGACCCCGCTCGAGCAGGAGGTCAACGGCGTTGAGAACATGCTCTACATGTCCTCCTACTCGACATCCGACGGCTCGATGGCGCTGACGATCACTTTCAAGCTGGGCACGGATCTCGACCAGGCACAGGTGCTGGTACAGAACAGGGTGTCGATCGCCGAGCCCCGCCTTCCGGAAGACGTGCGGCGCATCGGTATCACCACGGTCAAGAGTTCCCCGGACCTGATGATGGTCGTGCACCTGTTGTCACCGAACGACCGTTACGACCAGCTCTACGTTTCGAACTATGCCCGCACCCGCATCCGCGACGTACTGGTGCGCCTCGACGGGGTGGGCGACGTCATCCTGTTCGGCGAGCGGGAGTATGCGCTTCGCGTCTGGCTCGACCCGGAAAAGCTCTCCGCCTATGGCATGACGTCGAGCGATGTCGTCCAGGCATTGCGGGACCAGAACGTGCAGGTTTCCGGCGGGGCGATCGGCGGACCGCCGACCTCTGGCAACAATGCCTTTCAGTATACGGTCACCACCGACGGGCGTTTCAGCGATCCGCGCCAGTTTCGCTATGTCATAGTCAAGGCATCGCAGGACGGCCGTCTCGTTCAACTGCAGGATATCGCCCGGGTCGAACTCGGCGCACGCGAATACGTGACGAACAGCTATCTGAACGGCAGCCCGGCGGTGGCGATCGGCATCTTTTCGCGCCCCGGCACCAATGCGCTTGCCGCGGCGGATGCGATCCGCGCGACGATGCAGGACCTCTCGCGGGATTTCCCCGAGGGGCTGGAATACAGCATCGTCTACAATCCGACCGAGTTCATCTCGGAATCGATCAACGAGGTCTACAAGACCATCCTCGAGGCGGCGATCCTCGTCGCGCTGGTGGTCATCATCTTCCTGCAGTCGTGGCGCACGGCGATCATTCCGATCGTCGCCATTCCGGTCTCGCTGATCGGCACCTTCGCGCTGCTTCTGGCGTTCGGTTTCTCGCTCAACATGCTCACCCTGTTCGGTCTCGTTTTGGCCATCGGCATCGTCGTCGATGACGCGATCGTCGTGGTCGAGAACGTCGAGCGTAACCTGGCGCGCGGCATGACGCCCAAGCAGGCGGCGCATGTGACGATGGACGAGGTGGGAACCGCCGTCATCGCCATCTCGCTGGTGCTGATCGCCGTTTTCGTGCCGACCGCCTTCATTCCCGGCATTTCCGGCCAGTTCTACCTGCAGTTCGCCGTGACGATCTCTGTGGCGACGGCGATCTCCGCGCTGAACTCCCTTACGTTGTCGCCGGCGCTCGCCGGCATACTGCTGAGGCCACACGACGACCACGAGCATGAGAGCCGCAATCCGTTCGTCAGGGTCGGGCGCGGCCTCGCGAACGGGTTCAACAACGGCTTCGACCGCATGGCCGCCGGCTATGCATGGATCGTGCGCCATCTGGTTCAGACGCGCATGGCACTGATCGGTGCACTTGTCGTGTTTGCCGGCCTGCTCGCCGCTACCTGGCATATGACGCAGATCGTGCCGCGCGGTTTCATACCGACCATGGACCAGGGCTACGCCATTGTCGTCATACAGCTCCCCGACGGCGCCTCGTTGCAACGCACCGACGAGGTCGTCATGCGCGCCTCGAAGATCATCCGCGAGGTGCCGGGGGTGAAGAACGCGGTGGCATTCTCGGGATTCAACGGCGCGACCTTCACCAATGCTTCGAATTCCGGTGTGATCTTCGCCAGTTTCGACAGCTTCGAGGAGCGTCTCGAGCGCGGCGAAGGTGCGCCGCAGATCATCGGCCAACTCTATGGTTCGCTGCAAAGTATCCAGGAAGCCTTCATCATCGCCATACCGCCGCCCTCTGTCAGGGGCGTGGGCAATGGCGGCGGCTTCAAGATGCAGGTCATGGACCGGCAGAGCGCCGACATGCGACGTGCGCTGGGCCTCGTTTACCAGATGATGGGACAGGCCGCCCAGACCCCCGGTCTCTCCGGCGTCTTCACCACCTTCACCGCCTCCAGCCCGCAGTTCTTCATCGCGCTTGACCGCGACAAGGCGCGGGCTCTGAATGTCCCGATCCCCAATATCTTCGAGACGCTGTCGATCAATCTCGGGACCTCCTATGTCAACGATTTCAATGCCTTCGGTCGCGTATACCAGGTGCGTGCCCAGGCCGACCAGCAATATCGCCTTGAACGCGATGATATCCTGGCATTGAAGGTGAGGTCCGCAACGGGGGCGCTGGTGCCACTTGGAACGCTGATCGAGATCCAGGACCGCAGCGGGCCGGCATTGGTCCAGCGCTACAACATGTACGTCTCGGTGCCGATCCAGGGTAATCCGGCGCCGGGCGTCTCGACCGGCACGGCGCTCGACGCGATGGAAGCGATGGCCACGCAGATCCTGCCGCAGGGCACGACCTTCGAATGGACCGAGCTTGCGCTGCAGGAACGTCAGACCGGCAACACCGCCGGGCTGATCTTCGGCCTCTCGGTGATCTTCGTCTTCCTGGCGCTCGCGGCCCAGTACGAGAGCTGGGTCTTGCCGCTGGCGATCATCCTGATCGTGCCGCTCGCGGTGCTTGCCGCCCTGATCGGCGTATCGCTGCGCGGCATGGACAACAATATCCTCACCCAGATCGGGCTCATCGTGCTGATCGGGCTAGCCGCCAAGAACGCCATCCTGATCGTCGAATTCGCGCGCCAGGGCGAGGAGGAAGGGTTGAACCCGATCGAGGCGGCGATCGAGGCGAGCCGCCTTCGCCTTCGCCCGATCCTGATGACGGCCTTTGCCTTCATCCTGGGTGTCGTACCGTTGATGATCGCCACCGGCCCGGGTGCTGAAATGCGCCAGTCGCTCGGCACGGCGGTCTTTTCCGGCATGCTTGGCGTGACTTTCCTCGGGCTTTTCCTGACGCCGGTATTCTACGTGACGCTGCGCAGCATGCGCCGCAAGCGCAAGGACCTGGACAACGGTACGCCGCCGCCATCCGCCCCGATCGAGGCGCCAGAGAAGGTGCCGGCAGGAGTGAAGTGACAGGAGGGCGATGACGCGATCGTGAACGCGGCACCACCGCGCGCCGCTGGACCTGCCGCCTTCGGTCCCTATCATCGTCAGCTTCCAATGGCCGGAGAAGCACGATGTCTCGTTTGCTCGCCGTTGCAATCCTGTTGCTGATCTCATCCTTCGGGGTGCGAGGAGAGGCCGCTGCCCAGGAAGCGCCGCCGATGCTCAGCCAATGCCAGGCCATTGCGCAGAGCATTCCGCAGGTCTGGTTTGCGAGTTTTGGTGCCGACCAGGCGGTTCCCGCCACTTCCGAAGGTGGCCAGGTCGTCATCACTTTCCTTGGCCACTCGACATTCCTGATCGAAACGCCGGGCGGCGTATCGATCGCCACCGACTACAATGGCTGGTACGGACCTCCGACGCCGCCGACCGTCGTGACGATGAACAAGGCCCACATCACGCATTTCACGCTGACCCCCGATTCGGCGATCGCGCACGTGTTGCGCGGCTGGGGAGATGACGGCGAGCCCGCCGACCACAACCTGGTCGTCGATGACGTCTTCATCCGCAACGTCACGACCGATATCCGCGCGGGCGGCGGCATGGAGCACGACGCCAATTCGATCTTCATTTTCGAGGTCGCCGGACTTTGCATCGGCCATCTCGGTCACCTCCACCACGAGCTTGACGCCTCGCACTATGCGGCAATCGGCAGGCTGGACGTGCTGATGGTGCCGGTAGACGGGGGACTGACGATGGGCGCCGACAGCATGAGCCGGGTCGTCAAGCAGTTGCGCTCGTCGCTAATCCTGCCGATGCATCGGCGCGGGCCGCCGATCGATGCCTTCCTCGCTCTGTTCGATCACGGTTTCGACCGCGAGATAGCCTCGGACTCGTCGATCACCGGTTCGCTCTCGAACTTGCCGAAACGGCCGCTGATCTATGTGCTGAAGGGTGTCTGACAAAGGAGACGAGCCCCGTTGCGTCCGAATAGCGATCGTCGGCGACTTGGTCTGGCCCCTTGATCCGAAGCCTTTCGGTTCCCGTCGATAGCAGTGTTTTTCCTTGAATGCGGCCTTTTTCGCCCTTATAAGGCGCCCATTCCAAGAAATAAGACCTGAACAGGGGTGCCATGGCTGGCCATTCACAGTTTAAAAACATCATGCACCGCAAGGGCCGTCAGGATGCCGTGCGGTCGAAAATGTTCTCCAAGCTCGCGCGCGAAATCACCGTGGCTGCCAAGGCTGGTCTACCCGACCCTGCGATGAACGCCCGTCTGCGCCTGGCGATCCAGAATGCCAAGGCGCAGTCCATGCCGAAGGACAATATCGACCGCGCCATCAAGAAGGCTGCGGGCAACGACGGCGAGAACTATGACGAAGTCCGCTACGAGGGTTATGGCCCGGGCGGCACGGCGGTCATCGTCGAAGCGCTGACCGACAACCGCAATCGCACGGCTTCGAACGTCCGCTCGATCTTCACCAAGGCCGGCGGTGCGCTCGGCGAAACCGGCTCGGTTTCCTTCTCCTTCGATCGCGTCGGCGAAATCACCTACAAGCTTGAAGTCGGCGATGCCGACAAGGTGATGGAAGCCGCCATCGAGGCAGGCGCGGATGACGTCGAGACCGACGAGGAAGGCCACACCATCTACTGCGCCTTCGAAGATATCGGCGAAGTTTCCAAGGCGCTGGAAACCGCGCTCGGCGAAGCCGAGACCGTCAAGGCGATCTGGAAGGCCCAGAACACCGTCCCCGTCGACGAAGAGAAGGCCCAGTCGCTGATGAAGCTCATCGACAACCTCGAAGACGATGACGACGTCCAGAACGTCTATTCGAACTTCGAGGTCTCGGACGAGGTGATGGCCAAGCTTTCGGCCTGAGCCTGTCGCAACTCGGAAGTTCCAGGCCCGGCTGCCCCAAAGCGCCGGGTCTTTTTTGTTTTGCTCCCGTCTATTTGCAAGGGTCCCACGCCCCACATCCAGGATAGACCCCAACGCCAATTTTGGGACATTTTCCGGTCACAGGTTTGTGAGCGTGGGGCAAAAATTAACAATTTGATAACCCTGCCGCACTTGAATGGCCTCGCTCACTCCAGCCGGTCTGTCCCAGGCCAGCGTCTCACACACCATCGGCGGGGAATGCCATGAACAAACCAACACTCACTCTGTCCCTCTTTTTGCTCACCGTCTTGCCGGCGCTCGCGCAGCCGACAATGGTCAAGCGTGTCGACGACTGGGGCGTCTACTCCTACGAGAGCGGCGGGAAAACGACCTGCTATACGCTGACGGTGCCGCTGGCACAGGCCCCATCGAATGTGGACCATGGTCGGAACTTCTTCATCGTGGCGCCGGGTGGCAAAAAGGGCTACGAACCGCAGGCACGCATGGGGTATTCGCTGAAAGCGGATTCAAGGGTCAAGGTCGAGATCGACGACCAGACCTTCTGGCTGTTCGGCAAGGATGACACGGCCTGGGTGCAACAGGAGGAACGGCGGCCGGAGATGGTCCGAGCCATGCGCGCCGGCCGGCAGATGACGGTGCACGCGACATCGCGCAGGGGAACTGAAACAACCTACACCTATTCCCTCAACGGCGTGACCGCAGCGCTCAAGCAAGTCGGCCAGTGCAACTGACGTGAGCCGCTCCTTGCTTCCCATCGGGGCAGCGGTGGTCTCGCTGCTCGTGCTTCCCATCGCTGCGATCGCGTTTTCGCACAGGCCCGCCGGCGCCGCGCCGGCGACCGCCATCATGCCTCCCGGTTCCACGAAAGGCCGGGAGACGGGGCTGCCGGTTCCGCGATACGTCTCGCTGAAGTCTGGCAATGCGCGCATGCGCATCGGTCCGTCCTTCGACTACGGGACAAAGTGGATCTATCTGAAAGCGGGCTTGCCGCTCGAGATCACTGCCGAATACGACAACTGGCGGCAGGTGCGGGACCCTGACGGGATTGCCGGCTGGATGCACAGGATCCTGCTGTCATCCCGACGCAGCGCCGTCGTCGGACCGTGGTTGAAGGCGCCGGTGGCCCTGCGCGCTGGCGCGAGCGCCAAGTCCCCTGTCACCGCGAAGCTTGCCGCAAGCGTCCTTCTGGACCTGGACGGCTGCGACGGTTCCTGGTGCGCGGTGGAGGTCAAGGGCCGCGATGTCAGTGGCTTCGTCCGGCAGTCGAACTTGTGGGGCGTCTACCCCAGCGAGGTCATCCGGTGACCGTGCTGCTGTCGAAGCTCGGCAGCGCCGCGAACAGCTCGACGGATCTCAACCGGGCATCCATGTCGTGGATCGGCAGGGAGATGATCAGTTCGTCCGCGCCCGTCTCCTTCAGGAAGCCCTGGAGCCTCGCCTCCGCCGTCTGCGGCGATCCGACGACGGCGTAGCGCAGCGTGTGCTCCACCATCGTCCGCTCGTGGTCGCTCCACAAACCGTCCATGGATCTGACTGGCGGCGGAAGGGGACCCGGAGTCCCTCGCCGCAGGGCGGTGAAGGATTGCTGCATCGAGGTGAAGAGATACTCGGCCTCGGCATCGCTATCTGCGGCGGCGGCCATCACGCCGACCATGACATGCGGCTTGTCGAGGAACTTCGATGGCGTGAAGCGTTCGCGATAGATCTCGAGCGCGGTGAGCAGCATGTCGGGTGCGAAATGGGAAGCAAACGCAAAGGGCAGGCCCAGCATGCCGGCAAGATGGGCGCTGTAGTGGCTTGAACCGAGCAGCCAGACCGGCACGTTGCTGCCCATGCCGGGCACGGCGATGATCTGCTGGTTTTCCGCGGCAGGGCCGAGCAGCGCAATCAGATCAATCACGTCCTGGGGAAAATTGTTGGCTGCGGCCTCGAGATTGCGCCGGAGAGCGCGCGCCGTGTTCATGTCGGTGCCCGGCGCGCGGCCCAGGCCAAGGTCGATGCGGCCCGGATAGAGCGCTTCCAGCGTACCGAACTGCTCGGCGATCACCAGCGGCGAGTGGTTGGGCAACATGATGCCGCCGGAGCCGACGCGGATGCGGCTGGTTCCGGCCGCCACATGCGAGATGACGATCGAGGTCGCAGCGCTGGCAATTCCACGCATGCCGTGATGTTCCGCCAGCCAGAAGCGTTTGAAGCCTTTGGCTTCCGCTACCTGTGCCAGGCGTCGCGAATTCTCGAGCGATTGCGAGACGTTGCCGTCAGCGGTGATGGGGGAGAGATCGAGGATGGAAAAGGCTACCATGCTGAAACCCGGATTGGCGACGCAGCCGTCGCTGAAGGAGGAACGCTCTATGTAGGGACCGCAACGGGCGATCCCAAACCCGGATTGCAAAAATGTTTTTGCAGTCCGCGACCGCTTCTTCTCACGGCTGGCCTTTAAGGGTTGCCGGCAAGCTCCTGGTCCGCGCCCGCTTCTGGCAACTGCAGGTATCGGGCGCCATGCTGCCACTGCCTTCGTCGAGCACAAATGAAAGAAGGCGCGCCGGACAAGCGCGCCTCTTTACAAAATCGGCTGCCGGCTTCAGCTCGCGCGGCGCCAGCGTTCCTCGACTGGAGTGTGGTCGTGGGTCGGGGCGAGCACGAACTGGCCAATTCGACCGTCCATTTCGCCGGCTTCGGCGGCCAGCTTGTGAACCGCCGCGGTGGTTTCCTCGACCATGGCGGCATTCTGCTGGGTCATGGCGTCGAGTTCGCCAACGGCGGAGTTGATCTCCTTCAGCGTCTCGGCCTCTTCGCGGGTCGAATCCATGATCTCCCGGATCTGTCCGTTGATCTCCGCCACCCGGTCGCCGATGCCGCGCAAAGCCGTACCGGCTTTCTCGACCAGTGCGACGCCGTGTTCTACCTCGCCTGTGGATTTGGTCAGCAGAGTGCTGATTTCCTTGGCCGCAGTGGCCGAGCGCTGCGCGAGCTCGCGCACTTCCTGGGCGACCACCGCAAATCCACGACCGGATTCCCCGGCGCGCGCCGCCTCCACCCCGGCGTTGAGCGCCAGCAGGTTGGTCTGGAAGGCGATCTCGTCGATGACCGAGATGATCTGGTTAATCTGGCGCGACGACGCCTGGATCGCCTCCATGGCCGCGATCGTGTCCTGCATGACGCGACCGGATTGGTCGGTCTCGCCACGGGCATCCCCCGCCAGCTTCGCCGCCTGCTCGGCGCGGGCGATCTGCGTGCGCACGGATTGGGTGATGGCGCTGATGGCGCTTGCGGTCTCGGTGA
The DNA here is from genome assembly GCA_030028905.1 of Ferirhizobium litorale. Lineage (GTDB taxonomy): Bacteria > Pseudomonadota > Alphaproteobacteria > Rhizobiales > Rhizobiaceae > Ferirhizobium > Ferirhizobium litorale. The sequence goes on from JALDYZ010000001.1 coordinate 302,955, forward strand.
GCGAGGCTGCCTGCCGTTCCGTGCGCCCCGAAAGCTGATCGGCGCCGGCCCGCATTTCCGTGGTTCCCTCGCGCACCGCGGCAGAGTTGCCGCCGATGGCCGACATGGTGTCGCTCAGCGTCGCGAGCGCGGTGTTGAAATTGATGCGCAGGCTTTCGAGATCCTCGGGGAAGGTGCGCTCGATCCGGTAGGCGAGGTCGCCGTTGGCAAGCCGTCCGAGTCCTTCGTCCAGTGCCCCGACAACGTCCTGCAGCGTGCGAGCCTCGGCTTCGCGCTCGGCCATGCGGCTCTGGCGTTCCGTCTCAGCCTGGCGGCGGGCTTCACTGCTTGTCGCCTCGAGTTGCCTTTGCTCCACGAGTGAGGTGCGGAAGCGCTCCAGTGCCCGCGCCATGGTGCCGATCTCGTCGTTGCGCGTCTGGTTGCCGATCTCGGTTTCCAGCTTGCCATCGGCGACGTCCCGGGTAATGCGCGAAAGACGGGTCAGCGGCGCGAATAGCCGGCCGGTGATGATCCAGGTCGCGAGCGCCTGCACGGCAAGCACGCCGATGCCGATCATCGTCAGCAGGCCGGCGATTTCCAGCGACCCGGCGGCAAGGTCGCGGTTGAGCGTGCTTTCGACCACCAGGAAGGTTTCGCCGCTCGCGGAAACCGGGCGGGAATAGGCCCGCGCCGGACCGTCCGGCCGTTCGAACGCGTCGACGGACATGGCGGCGTTCTTGAGCGCTGCCGCTGCAAATCCGAAAGGTGCGGCGTCGACTGCCGCCAGCTTGCCGTCGCTGTTCAGGCCGATGACGCTGCCGTCGGCATTGACGATATTGGAGCGCTGGGAACTGCCGGCATCGAGCCCCTTGGCAAGGATCTGCTCCACAACGTCGTTGCGGACCTGGAACAGGATGTAGCCCTTGGCGGCGCCCATGCGAATGATCGGAACGCCGAAGGCGATCGAAGACGCGCCCGACTTGGCATCCACTTTGAGCCCGGAGAAGGCTGCGGGGGCGGAGTCTTCCTTTGCCTCGGCGGCATTGGCGGCCGCGCGGCCGAAGGCGATACCGAAGCCGCTTTCGGCCCAGGGACCGGTTGCGAGGTTTTCCGCAAATGCGCCGGTCTTGCGGTAGGAATAGATGACGTTTCCATCCGTATCGGCGATCAGTACGTCGCTGAAGGGCGAGCCGTTGAGGAAGCGTGCCACATCGCCCTGCGCCTTTTCGTGAGCGGAGTAGTAGAAGCCGCTCGGCCCCTCGGGCTTGATCAGTTTTTCACGTTCGCCAGCCGGATGTGGATTGTTGGTGACGAAGACGTCCAGCAGTTCCGCGCGGGCGGTGCCCTGTGTCTTGTCCATGGTCTTCCAGCCGCTCCGCAGCGAGACGATCGACATCTGCAAGGCCTCGATCCTTGCGATCGATTCCGCCTGATTTTCCAACTGGAGCAACTGATCGTGCAGCATGTCGCCACGGAAGGTTAGGACGCCGCCCATCGAACTCGCCGCCTGGCGCTGAAAGACACTGCTGCTGCTCGTATAGGCGAGCGTTGCCAACACGCTGACAGCCAAGGTCGTCAGCAGTAGAAACATCGCGATGATCTTGAACGACAGGGAATGGAACCGTTGAGGCATGTTCAGAACCCGAAATCTCAAATTAAAACAAAATGACTCCGGCGCCCGTTGTCTGCTGGAACCGCAATCATGACCGATTGAACTGGACATCGGTCGGAAGCGTCATCTTCCGGTCGTCGCCACTTTATTGTCGCATTCTGGTTCGCCGTCCCTTAATTCGTCGTAAACGGTGCGCCGCGTGGTTTCCGTCCGCCATCGCCTGACTGCGATGTTTTTGTTTTGTTCACAATTTGCTGGCAAGGATCGATACGTACAGATAGGGTGACGCATGCAGACGACGATTCGTATCATCGGGATTGACCCGGGCCTTCGCCGCACCGGCTGGGGCGTCATCGAGACACTCGGTAACTCGTTGAAGTTTGTCGCCTCCGGTACGGTCACGTCCGACGGCGACATGGATCTTGCGTCGCGGCTCAGGCAATTGCACGACGGGCTCGCCGACATCGTTCACGCGTATCGGCCGCACGAGGCGGCGGTGGAGCAGACCTTCGTCAACAAGGATGCGGTCGCGACGCTCAAGCTTGGGCAGGCCCGCGGCATCGCCATGCTGGTGCCGGCGCGCGCAGGTTTGCCGGTTGCCGAATACGCGCCGAATGCGGTCAAGAAGTCGGTGATCGGCGTCGGCCACGGCGAAAAGCAGCAGATCCACATGATGCTGAAGATCCTGATGCCCAAGGCCGAATTCAAGGGCAACGACGCCGCCGACGCGTTGGCGATCGCCATCTGCCACGCCCACAATCGCGGCGCATCGCGCCTGCGCCAAGTTGCGCTGGTCAGCTAGATGTTCTTGACCTGTTCTCGTGTCGTTGATAAGTAATACCTCGGAGGTATTACCATGCGTGTGACGGAAAAAGGCCAAGTGACCATTCCGAAGGAAATTCGTGATCGTCTGAAGATTGGTCCAGGCTCTCAGGTCGAGTTCATCCCGGATGACAAGGGCGCAAGGTTGGTCGTCGTTTCCGGCAATCTGGATGACTCCAGGGAGGACTTCGCGGCGTGGCTCAAGAGTATGAGTGGTACATTTGACACCGGAGGCATGACGGCTGACGAATTCATGGAGTGGTTGAGGGGGCCACGCGATGAACTCGGTCCTCGTTGACACCAATGTCTTCATCGATGTCTTCGGGCCAGAGAACCCATTCAAGGAGTGGTCGACCCGTGCGCTGATCTCTCTCAGGGGGACGGCGCAGTTTATTCTTACCCCTATTGTCTGGGCCGAACTCGCTAGTGTAGCCCCCAGCGAGGAGGCGCTCATGCTGGTGCTCGCTCGGCTTAACCTTGTGCGCGAGCCGTTGCCGTTTTCCGCCGCATATCGAGCGGGTCTGGCACATGTGCAGTATCGGCGGGGCGGTGGAAGTCGTGAGCGAACATTGCCGGACTTTTTCATCGGCGCTCACGCCACTGTTCGTTCACATCGACTGCTGACGCGCGACGCTTCGCGCTACCGCTCATATTTCCCCACGCTCGACATCATCGCACCCGACACCCATCCCTGACGGAACTTTTTCATGATCGGCAAACTCAAAGGCACTATCGAGGAAATCGGCGACGACTACGTGCTCGTCGACGTGCACGGCGTCTGTTATGTCGCCCATTGCTCGGCGCGCACTCTCTCGAAGCTCGGTTCTGTCGGTGAGGCGGTGGTGCTCTTCATCGAGACTTACGTGCGCGAGGACCAGTTGAAGCTCTTCGGCTTTCTGTCAGGGCTGGAGCGCGAGTGGTTCAACTTGCTGCAGAGCGTTCAGGGCGTCGGTTCGCGGGTTGCGCTCGGCGTGTTGTCGACGCTGGCGCCCTCCGATCTCGCCAATGCCATCGCGTTGCAGGACAGGGCGGCGATTGCGCGCGCACCGGGCGTCGGGCCGAAGGTCGCAACCCGCATCGTGACCGAATTGAAAAACAAGGCGCCGGCTTTTGCCGGCGAGGCGTCCGGCACGATCGGGCTCAAGCAGGAACTGGGCGAAGGCGTGGCGCCGACCGCGGTTGCCGATGCGGTCTCGGCACTCACCAACCTCGGCTATTCGCGCGACCAGGCGGCAAGCGCCGTGGCGCTGGCCTTGAAAGCAGCCGGCGAGGAGCCCGACAGCGGCAAACTGATCAGGCTGGGGCTGAAGGAGTTGGCTCGGTGAGTTTGCCTGTTTTGATTATTTCAACGTCGCAGGTTATGTCAGTGTCTCGCCGATAGCCTGACCGACGGGGAGCCTGGCGCACCGCGGGCGTTGGCCGTTCCTGGATCAATGCCCGATCCGCGGGCACGACACGAAAGAATTGGAACTGCTGGCATGAATGATACCGCCCGCCTCATATCCCCGGAAAAGCGCGGAGAGGACATCGACGCGACGATGCGTCCGCAGACGCTGGACGATTTTACCGGCCAGGCCGAAGCGCGCGCCAACCTCAAGGTCTTCATCGAGGCGGCGAAAAATCGCGGCGAGGCGCTCGACCACGTACTCTTCGTCGGGCCGCCCGGTCTCGGCAAGACGACGCTGGCGCAGATCATGGCCAAGGAACTGGGTGTCAACTTCCGTTCCACCTCGGGGCCCGTGATCGCCAAGGCAGGCGATCTCGCGGCGCTGCTGACCAACCTCGAGGAGCGTGACGTGCTCTTCATCGACGAGATCCACCGGCTCAATCCTGCCGTCGAGGAAATCCTTTATCCGGCGATGGAGGACTACCAGCTCGATCTCATCATCGGCGAGGGACCGGCGGCGCGTTCGGTCAAGATCGATCTGGCCAAGTTCACGCTGGTGGCTGCCACCACCCGGCTCGGACTGCTGACGACGCCGCTGCGCGATCGCTTCGGCATTCCGGTGCGACTCAGCTTTTATACGGTCGAGGAACTGGAACTGATCGTGCGGCGCGGCGCGCGGCTGATGAACCTGCCGATGACCGACGATGGCGCGCGCGAGATTGCCCGCCGTGCCCGCGGTACACCGCGCATCGCCGGACGGCTCCTGCGCCGCGTGCGCGATTTCGCCGAAGTGGCGCGGGCCGAGGCGGTGACCCGCGAGATCGCCGACGAGGCCCTGACCCGCCTTCTGGTGGACAAGATGGGCTTCGACCAGCTCGACCGCCGCTATCTTACCATGATAGCTCACAATTTCGCCGGTGGCCCGGTCGGCATCGAGACGATCGCCGCCGGTCTTTCCGAACCGCGCGATGCGATCGAGGACATCATCGAGCCCTACATGATCCAGCAGGGGTTCATCCAGCGTACGCCGCGCGGCCGGGTGCTCACCGCCAATGCCTGGAAGCATCTAGGACTGACGCCGCCGAAGGATATCGAGGCCACTCAGTTCCGCCTGACGCTCGAGGATGATTGAGTGTTCAGGCGGCGCAATCTCCGGGAGTCTCTGCTGCCCGGGTAGAACTACTGCTGCGGCAGGAACTCGCAAACGGTCCGTTCCAGTAAGGGCCATCCGCCCGGTTGCCAGCCCAGCTCGCGGAGCTTTGCCGTCGCCATCTCGCTTCCCGGAACGAGGGCGGCCGCGTCTGGCAGGGCATGGGGGCAGCCGGTCACTTCGCGGACGATGCCCAGTAGATCCCGACGATCGACGATCAGGTCGGAAACATTGAAGACCTCGCCGTCGACGGTGCGGGGGTCGGATTCCAGAACCGCCCGCACGGCGTACGCTACGTCCTGCCCATGTACTTCGGTGCCGACGCGCGGTGCGACCGGTCTGTCGGCGAGATAGTCTTTGAAGAGATCCTGCCATTTGTGCCGCTTTCCGTTGCCTGCGGCGCCATAGACCCCGGTGATCCGGAGCGACGTGGTCACGAAACCGGGCCGGGCAAGGGCGCGAAGTTCCTCCTCGGCCGAAAGCTTGATAATTCCGTACAGAGTGTCGGGATGCACCGGGGTCGTCTCCTCCAGCGCCGCCGCATTCTCTAGCGGTGTCCCGTAGACAGCGCGGCTCGAGAGGAAGACGCAACGTCGAACGCTGCTACTGCACGCCTCCTGGAAGAGCCGCGCCGTGCCTTGAAGATTGGCGCGCACGAAACCGGCCGGATCATCGCCTTCGCCGCCGCGGTACCGCCCCTCGATGTGCTCGAAGGCGGCATGGACGAAGTGGTCGATGCCGGCGAAGGCTGCTTGCTGGTCGAGAGCAGGGTCGAGACCAAGCGGAAGGTAGCCAACCGGCCTGGAAAAGAAATCCGGCGGGGGAGGGGTCCGACTGCCGATCGTTACGGTATAGCCGGCGGAAAGCAGGCCCTCGACAATGAAACGGCCGACGAAACCCGTGCCGCCGGAGACGAGAGCCCTGCTCACGACTTTTCCGGATTGGGCAGGCTTGCGATGTCCGGAATCTCGGAGCCGTTGAAGAATGCCTGCCAGAGCTCGATGAGCGGTCGCAGCCTATCGGTCTTCGGATGATCCGCCTCCCAGGGCTTTTCATACTGGTAGTGCAGTATCGAAATGCTCTTCCAGTCCCAGAGTTCCGGCAGGTTGAACCAGACGTACTGCAGCATATTCATCGTCACAGGCAGGCCATGCCAGTCCGGGAAGAAGGTTTCGAGAAAGGTCTGGTCGGTCCGACGCCAGAAGGCACCCGGCTGGTCGAGATGCGCGAGCATTGCGTTGAAGGTCGGGCGCGACGGCCTGGCGACGAAGACACCGGAATTCAATCGCTGGAAGTCCGAGAGTCCCTCGTAGACGTTGGGGGCGGCAGAAAACTCCGGATAGCCGAAGAAACGATCGATGTTTCTGAGCACGAGCGCATCGGCATCGATGAAGATGCAGCGATCGTATTCAGTCAACTCCCAAAGCCGCAGCTTGCATAAATTGTCCAGCGGCGAGTGGAAGTCCGGCTTGCGGCCCTTGGTGAAGGGGGCGGCGGAATGCAGGTTGCCCCGCGCATGGCGATGGTTGAAGGCATCGGAGAGCGGCAAGTGGTCGACACTGGTGAAGCGGCATCCGAGCGCCGCAAGCGGCGCCAGCCGGGTCGGTTCGACCGCACCCGTGTGCAGTACGACGATGTCAGCTTCCGTCGCGGTCAACCGGATCGACCGGGCAAGCGCGGTGGCGCCCTTTGCGTAGTCGTCATTGGTGACCAGGGTGACGAAGGCGCGCTTTCTGCCGCGATCCATGTGAAGTCCTCCCGCTCTTGCGGTGCGCCGCTACGACACCGACCTCAGACGAACGCCTTCCGGATCGTGATTGAGCGTGGGCGCTATGTCGCGGGTCCAGGCGGAAACCGCCGGCACCCGTGAGCGGTCGACACGATGGGCGTATTTCTTCGCCACGTCGACGATCTCCCCCAACAGGCCGGATTCCAGCGTGATCGGTTCGAGCCCGAGCGCCAGGAACTTGTCGTTATCGACGATAAGCTCGTTTTCGGCGGCCTCCTTGCGCGGGTTGGGTAGCCAGGCGATCTCCGAGCCGGTCATTCTCGCAATCATTTCCGCAAGGTCGCGTACGCGATGCGTCTCGGTCATCTGGTTGAAGATCTCGACGCGGGCATTGCGTTGCGGCGGGTTCCGGAGCGCCAGTTCGATGCAGCGCACCGAGTCCTGGATATGGATGAAGGCGCGCGTCTGGCCGCCCGTGCCATGGACCGTCAGCGGATATCCGATCGCAGCCTGGATCAGGAAGCGGTTGAGGACGGTGCCGTAGTCGCCGTCATAGTCAAAGCGGTTGATCAGTTGCGGATGGCGCCGCGTCTGCTCGGTGTGGGTTCCCCAGACGATGCCCTGGTGAAGGTCGGTGATCCTCAGGCCATCGTTCTTGGCATAAAACTGGAAAAGCAGCTGATCCAGGCACTTGGTCATATGGTAGATCGAGCCGGGATTGGCCGGGTAGAGGATCTCCTGGCTGGCCTGGCGACCGTCGGCGGTGTTGATCTGCACCGGCAGATAGCCTTCCGGGATCGCCGCGCCGACGCTGGAATAGCCGTAGACGCCCATGGTGCCCAGATGCACGAGATGGGCATCGAGGTTGAGTTCCACCATGGCGTTCAGCAGGTTGTGGGTGGCGTTGACGTTGTTGTTGACCGTATAGTTCTTGTGCCGATCGCTCTTCATCGAGTATGGCGCGGCGCGCTGCTCGGCGAAGTGGATGATGGCGTCGGGCCGGACCTCGCCGAGCCAGTTCTTGAGCAGTTCGTAGTCGCGGCCGAGATCGATGAGGTGAAAGCGGATGCGCCGCCCGGTTTCTGCGTGCCAGATGCGGGTGCGCTCCTGGATCGAATCCATCGGCGTCAACGATTGTACGCCGAGTTCGGTGTCGATCCAGCGCCGGGAGAGATTGTCGACGATGTGGACCTCGTGGCCCTGGTCCGACAGATGCAATGCCGTCGGCCAACCAACGAACCCATCCCCACCCATCACGGCAATTTTCATCATGGCGATTCCCTCAGGTTGACCAAGCCGTGAACGTGATAGGTGTTTTATATGACAGTCCTGCAATGCCTTGCCATTTCGCGCGCGGTGTTCCACAGAGGCGTCAAATCGACGCGGAGAATGAAGGATGACGAGCGCACAGAACTTCCTGGCCGGGATGCTGGCCGGTGACGGCCATCACCTCGTCCAGCGCGTCTACTACGAGGACACGGATTTCTCGGGGCTCGTCTATCATGCCCGCTACCTGCATTTCCTCGAGCGCGGCCGGACCGACTACCTGCGCTGCCTCGGCGTCGAGCAGAGCGCACTGCTCAAGGTCGATGACGAGGGGCTGGTGTTCGTCGTGCATCGCATGGAAATCGACTTCAAAAGCCCGGCGCGCATGGATGACATCCTCGACATCCGCACCCGCACCGAAAAGGCGGGTGGCGCAAAGATGGTGCTCGAACAGGAAATCCGCCGCGGCGAGACGCTCCTGATCGCCGCGAAAGTCATCATTGCCGTCATCAATGCCACGGGCCGGCCGCGCAGGCTCCCCGATGCGCTGGCTGCCCAGTTCATGGCGCGTGGGCCGCAAGGCGGCTGACAAGGCGGCGGACAGGGGCGAAAGCGTCAGGAATTGATCATTTCCCAACGAAGCGGGGCTTGCGAAGAAAACTATTCTATGAAAGTAGAGTTTTCGTGGCGCGGGACAATGCGCCGGTTTGAAGCTCCGCCCCTCTTGGGCCAAGTCTCACGCAGATGGACTGCCTCGGCACCTTTCATGGTGAACTGTCAGAGACGGTAACACTCTTTTAACCATAGTGGTGTCTTACTTGATTGGTAGGGATTTGTGCGCTGCACGCCTTCCTTTGACCAAATTTGACAGCAAGAAGGCAGACTGGAAGCGTGGGCTTGACCAGGTCGTTCAGCGGTAGCTGCCGGACATTTCTTGCAGGATTACTTGGAACCGCCCGGTCACGTGCCGGGCGTTTGGATTCGGGGATTTTATATCTATGGAACAGGTTGCATTGGAAGCAGCGACGCACGACGTGAGCCTCTGGGCACTCTTCATGCAGGCCGGCCTGATCGTCAAACTGGTCATGCTCGGTCTGATCGGAGCGTCTGTCTGGACCTGGGCGATCGTCATCGACAAATACTTGAGCTTTGCCAGGGCCCGCAGGCAGTTCGACCAGTTTGAGCAGATCTTCTGGTCCGGGCAGTCGCTGGAAGAACTCTACCGCACGCTCTCGGATCGTCAGAACGGTGGCCTGAGCGCCATCTTCGTCTCGGCCATGCGCGAATGGAAGAAGTCGTTCGAACGCGGCGCCCGCTCGCCGATCGGCCTGCAGATGCGTATCGACCGCGCGATGGACGTCACGCTGGCCCGCGAATCGGAGCATCTCGAAGCCCGCCTCGGATCGCTGGCGACGATCGGCTCGGCCGGTCCGTTCGTCGGCCTTTTTGGGACCGTCGTCGGTATCATGACTTCGTTCCAGGCGATTGCCGGTTCGAAGTCCACCAACCTTGCGGTCGTGGCCCCCGGTATCGCCGAAGCGTTGCTGGCAACCGCGATCGGCCTCGTCGCCGCTATTCCCGCAGTCATCGCCTACAACAAGTTCTCCGCCGATGCCGGCAAGCTTTCGGCACGCATGGAGGGTTTCGCGGACGAATTCTCTGCCATCCTTTCGCGCCAGATCGATGAGAAGCTGCAGCCGCGCGCTGCCGCCCAGTAGTCGGACGGAAATGGAGTAACGCTCATGGGAATGTCTGTTGGAGGCACAAGCGGAGGCGGCGGTCGTCGTCGCCGCGGCGGCAAGCGCGGGCCGGTCAGCGAGATCAACGTGACGCCGCTCGTCGACGTCATGCTGGTACTGCTCATTATCTTCATGGTGGCGGCACCGATGATGACCGTCGGCGTGCCGATCGACCTGCCGGAAACCCAGGCCAAGGCAATGAATTCCGATACGCAGCCGATCACCGTTTCGGTCAATCCGGACGGCGCCATCTACCTGCAGGAAACACCGATCGCGCTTGAGGAAGTCGTTCCGAAGCTGGAAGCGATCGCCACCACCGGCTATGACGAGCGCATCTATGTGCGCGGCGACACCAATGCCGGGTATGGGACGGTGATGAAGGTCATGGCGCGCATCTCGGCTGCCGGCTTCAAGAACATCGGCCTTGTGACCCTGCAAGAAAAGGAACAGTGAACCGGCGCTATGAGACGCAGTCTTGCCACATCATTTGTCCTGCACGGTCTCGTTCTCGCGGGCGCGCTGATTACAATCGGCGCGCCGGCGGATTTCGAGGTCGCAGACGTGGAGTCCCTGCCGGTGGATATCATCCCGGTGGAGTCGATCACGCAGATTCAGCAGGGCGATGAGAAGGCTCCGGTCAAGGAAGCCGCGGCACCGGTGCCGACAAAGAAGCCGAATATCGTCGAGGGTGCAGAGAACTTCGGGGAAAACGATGTCGACCTGAAGACCCCACCGATGCCGAACCAGCGTCCCAAGGAAGTCGAAGCCGCGGCTGCCCCAAAGCAGACCGAGAAGCCGCTTCCCAAGCAGGACACCAAGCCGAACGACGTCAAGGAAATCGCCAAGGAAGAGACCGAGACGGCACCACCGACCGAAGTCGCCAAGGCCGAACCCACCCCAATGCCGGAAGTGACGCCGGAACCGACCCCTGCGCCGCAGGAGGAGGCCGCGCCCGCGGAAGAACCGAAGCCCGAGGCCGAGGCCCTGCCGCAAAACGTGCCCGTTCCCGCCGCGAAGCCCAAGGCGCCACCGAAGAAGGCCGAGGAAAAGCCGGTCGAGACCAAGACGGCGGAGAAGAAGCCCGACGTCTCCAAGGACAAGAAGAAGGCTGACAAGAAGCAGGAAATGGCGACCTCCGCCTCATCCAAGCAGAGCGATTTCAACGCTGACGAGATTGCCGCCCTCCTGAACAAGCAGGAGGCCTCCGGCGGCGGGGCGAAGCGTTCCGCCAAGGACGCGGCGCTTGGCGGCAAGAAGACGACTGCCGGCTCGAAGCTCAGCCAGAGCGAGATGGACGCTTTGCGCGGCCAGATCCAGAACAACTGGTCGGTCATTCCGGGCATGGCGGATGCCGCGGAGGTTCGCGTCCAGGTGCGCATGAAGCTTGATGAATCGGGCGCCATCGTCGGCGACCCGGAAGTAACGGCGACCGGTGGCTCGGATGCCGCCCGCGCAGCGCTGGCCGGCGGCGCTCGCCGTGCGGTGCTGAAATCCTCGCCTTTCAAGAACCTGCCGCCCGAGAAATACGATGCCTGGGGAGAAGTCATCGTCAACTTCGATCCCAGCGAATTGCTATAATGCTGAAAGGCTAGGCGACTATGAGGAAGTGTTCGTTCATTCGTCTGCTGGTCGTGCTGACGGGTTTGGTGGCAGCCTTTGCCACGCCTGCAAGCGCGGTGGTGGAGATCAATATCAACAAGGGGAACGTCGAACCCCTGCCGATTGCTATAACCGACTTTATTTCCGGTGACGATCTGGGAGCCCAGATTTCGGCGGTGGTCGCCGCCGACCTGCATCGCTCCGGCCTTTTCGCGCCGATCAGCAGGTCTGCCTTCATCGAGAAGATCTCAAATCCGGACCAGGCGCCTCGCTTCGAGGACTGGAAGGTCATCAATGCACAGGCGCTGGTGACGGGGCGCGTGAGCAAGGAAGGTGATGGTCGGCTCCGTGCCGAGTTCCGCCTGTGGGACACGTTTGGCGGATCGCAGATGACCGGCCAACAGTTCTACACCCAGCCGGAGAACTGGCGTCGCGTCGCCCACATCATCGCCGACGCGATCTATGAAAAGATCACCGGCGAGAAGGGCTATTTCGATACGCGCGTCGTCTTCGTCTCCGAGAGCGGCCCGAAGAACGACCGCAAGCGCCAGTTGGCGATCATGGACCAGGATGGCTACAACGTCCGCATGCTGACCAATTCGAAGGACATCGTCCTGACGCCGCGCTTCTCGCCGAGCCGGCAGGAAATCACCTACATGTCGTTCGAGGGCCAGCAGCCGCGAGTCTACCTGCTGCAGCTCGAGACCGGCCAGCGCGAGGTCGTCGGCAATTTCCCGGGCATGACATTTGCTCCTCGGTTCTCTCCGGACGGCCAGCGGGTGATCATGAGCCTGCAACAGGAAGGCAATGCCAACATCTACACGATGGACCTGCGCTCGCGCACCACGACACGCCTCACCAGCACGCCGGCGATCGATACTTCGCCATCCTATTCGCCGGACGGCAACCAGATCGTCTTCGAATCCGACCGCGGCGGCCGCCAGCAGCTCTACATTATGAATGCGGACGGTTCCGGCCAGCGGCGCATTTCCTTCGGCGACGGCTCCTATTCGACGCCGGTTTGGTCCCCGCGTGGCGACCTCATCGCCTTTACGAAGCAATCGGGCGGCAAGTTTTCTATCGGCGTGATGAAGACCGACGGTTCGGGCGAACGCATCCTGACCACCGGTTTCCACAACGAAGGCCCCACCTGGGCGCCGAACGGCCGGGTGCTGATGTTCTTCCGCCAGAATGCCGGTGCCGGCGGACCCCAGCTCTATTCGATCGATCTGACGGGCTACAACGAGCAACTGGTCAAGACGCCGACCTATGCTTCGGACCCGGCCTGGTCACCCCTTCTCGAGTAGGCGCGCAAGAGCGCGCCTCCTTACCCGCCGCGATCGCCACTGACTGAGGGATTCCTAAAATTGGCGATTTGTTAACCAAGTTCGTTGTAAGCCAATTAACCGAGAATGGTTAGAGTTCGGCAACTCTAAATCAAATAGCAAGGAGAGACCGGCGATGAGCCGAATTGACAGCGTGGCGTCGAGCCGCATGCAGAATATTGCCCGTAATCCTGTCGTTCTCGCGCTGGCGATGACACTTGCCCTGGCAGGTTGCGCGTCGAAGAAGAACCTTCCCAACAGTGCAGGCGAACTCGGCCTTGGTGGTTCGGCGACCCCGGGATCGACGCAGGACTTTACCGTCAATGTCGGTGACCGCATCTTCTTCGATACCGATTCGACCTCGATCCGCGCCGATGCCGCCCAGACGCTCGACCGTCAGGCCCAGTGGCTGCAGCGTTACAGCAACTACCCGATCACGATCGAAGGCCATGCCGACGAGCGCGGCACCCGCGAGTATAACCTGGCGCTGGGTGCACGTCGTGCGGCCGCCACGAAGGAATACCTAGCCTCGCGCGGCATTCCGGCCAGCCGGATGAAGACGATCTCCTACGGCAAGGAACGCCCGGTCGCCGTCTGCGACGACATTTCCTGCTGGTCGCAGAACCGTCGCGCCGTTACCGTGCTCGGCGGAGCCGGCATGTAGTCTGCGGGCTTCCGCAGTCTAAAGGATTGGAAGGCGGCTGTGGGCCGCCTTCTGCTTTTTCACCACACTTTGGCCGAACTCCGTTGCTTTTTGGCAGCAATTGGCAAAATCTCCTGTTCGCCAAAGGGCGCAACGTTTCAAAAGACAGGACGAACGATATGAGGAAATTCGTCGCGGCAGGAGTGCTCGGACTGGCGGCCTTGACCGGCTGGCAGGTACCGGCATTTTCCACGCCGCTCATGGTGCCGGCCATGCCGGCGAAGGTACACGCGGCGTCCGGCAGCGAAAGTTTGCCGCTGGTGTTGGTGCAGAGCGGCGACGCGACGATGCGCGTCCAACAGCTCGAGGAAGAGCTCCGCAGTCTGAACGGCCGGATCGAGGAAATGAGCTTCCAACTGCTGCAGATGCAGGAGTTGATCCGCAAAACCCAGGAAGACAACGAATTCCGTTTTCAGGAACTGGAAAAGGGTGGAGGCAAGAAAAGCGGCGCTCTTGAACGCCCGGCGGACAACGGCCAGGACGACGTAGCCCGAATCATCGATACGCCGTCGGACGACAGTCCGGCGGATTCCGGCCAGGCGGCCGGCTCGAACCTCGGCAAGCCTGACGCGACGCTCGGTTCGATCGAACTGGATGCCAGCGGCAACCCCGTCGGGGCGACGATCAATCCGGATGCCAACAACGGTTCGGGTCCCGCGCCGAGTGCCGGGCAGGCGACAGCTTCGCTGGGTAGCGAGAACGAGTCCTACCAGGCAGCCTACGGCCATGTGCTGTCGGGTGACTACGGCATTGCCGAGCAGGAGTTCCGCGACTATCTCGCCGCCTATCCGGGCAGCGCAAAAGCGGCCGATGCCAATTTCTGGCTCGGTGAGGCCCAGTACTCGCAGGGCAAATTCAACGAGGCGGCCAAGACCTTCCTCGATGCCCACCAGGCCTATAGCAAGTCCGCCAAGGCTCCCGAAATGCTGCTCAAGCTCGGCATGTCGCTCGCCGCTCTCGACAACAAGGATACCGCCTGCGCCACGCTGCGGGAAGTGTCCAAGCGCTATCCCAAGGCATCCCGTGCCGTGATCAGCAAGGTCGCCAGCGAGCAGAAGCGTCTGGCCTGCTGACGCCATGGGCGGCAACCCCAAGTGAATTCCACCATTTCCCCGATCGATGCAGCCCATCGTTTCCTGGCATCTCTGAAACAGCCGGCGCGGCTCGTCATCGCGGTCTCGGGCGGAAGTGACTCCACCGGATTGCTCCTCGCCCTCAAGCAGGCGGCGCCTTTCAACCCCCATATCGCTCTCCTTGCCGCCACCATCGACCACCGGCTTCGCCGCGAATCCGCCGACGAGAGCCGAAAAGTCGCAGCCCTTTGCGCAGAGCTTGGCATCCCCCACTACGCCCGCGCCTGGGAAGGCGACAAACCGGAAACGGGAATTTCCGCCGCATCCCGCGACGCTCGCTACCGGCTGCTCCTCGAAATCGCGGATGAGGTCCGGGCCGATGCCATCGCGACCGCCCACACGCTGGACGATCAGCAGGAAACCATCGCCATGCGTGCGATCCGCAGCCGTTCGATGGAAAGCCCCGGTCTTGCCGGGATGGCGCCGGCCGTCCTTCTCGACCGGCGCGTCTGGCTTTTTCGCCCGCTGATTTCCTGCCGGCGAGCCGACATCCGCGCCTACCTGCACGCGCAGGGCCAGGGATGGATCGACGATCCGAGCAACGACAACCCCGCCTATGAGCGCGTCCGCACCCGGCTGGCGCTTGCCGTGGGGCAAGAGGCACGACATCTGGCGGACTGGCAGGCAGTTGCGGAGAGACGAAGGTCGCTTTCTAATGCGGCCGGCGAGCTCCTCAAGCGGCACGCAACCGTGCATCATGCGGTCCTTGCGGCACTTTCGCCCGACGCCCTGGATGCCGAGCGCGAAGTGTTGCGCCACGCACTATCCACCATCATCGCCGTTCTCGGTGGCCGTCCGCATGTCCCCGGCAGCGATCGCATGGATCGGGTGATGGACTTCCTTGCCAGCGGCGAGCCTGGCCGCATGACTGCCGGCCGGGTGCTGGTCGATCGCCGCCGCACCGGTCTCTACCTCCTGCGCGAGAGCCGCGATATTTTGCCGCTACGACTGGAAAGCGGAGGGCGAGGGATTTTCGATGGCCGCTTCGCGGTGTTCCTCGATCCGGGTGCTGGACCCGGCATCGTTGCCAGCGGTTCGGTGCGCAAGTCCGAGGTGCCGCCGGGGTACGGGGACGTGCCATCGGCGATTGCCCGCTCGGCCAATCGGTTGCTGCCCCAAATCACGGACTTGGAAAGCGGGGCCGATCTCGCGGGAGCGGCAACCATCGTTCCGGCTCTTGCGCCCTATGACCGGTTCCTGCCGATTTTTGATCTTGCACTGGCCGACTGCATCGCCGCGCTCTTCGGCCGCCAGCCGTTTGTGCCTCTGCCGCTGCAATTGCATTGACGGAAAAGATATATTGGCCCGCAGTCCGCCTTGGCAAGATCGTCCCGCAACCCTATGTTAGAGGGCAAGTCCAGCGGCTCGCGGATGCGGGCCGTATCATACCGGGGAGTTCAATGAACCCAAACATTCGAAATATTGCTCTTTGGGCCATCATCGCCCTGCTGCTGATTGCGCTTTTCAGCATGTTCCAGACGGCGCCGGCACAGACAGGGTCAAGGGAAATTCCCTATTCTCAATTCATCCGTGAAGTCGACTCCGGCCGCGTTCGCGATGTGACCGTGACAGGCAACCGGGTTGTCGGCAGCTATGTCGAAAACGGAGCGGCGTTCCAGACCTACGCTCCGGTGATCGACGACGCGTTGATGGATCGGCTGCAGAACAAGAACGTCACGATCGCGGTGCGTCCCGAAAGCGACGGTTCCTCGGGCTTCCTGAGCTATGTCGGTACGTTGCTGCCGATGCTGCTCATCCTGGGTGTCTGGCTGTTCTTCATGCGGCAGATGCAGGGCGGCTCGCGCGGCGCGATGGGGTTCGGCAAGTCCAAGGCGAAGCTTCTGACCGAGGCGCACGGCCGCGTCACTTTTGACGATGTCGCCGGTGTCGACGAAGCCAAGCAGGACCTCGAAGAGATTGTCGAATTCTTGCGCGATCCGCAGAAGTTTCAGCGCCTCGGCGGCCGCATACCGCGCGGCGTGCTGCTGGTCGGCCCCCCCGGTACCGGCAAGACGCTGCTGGCGCGCTCGGTCGCCGGCGAAGCCAACGTGCCGTTCTTCACCATATCCGGTTCCGACTTCGTCGAAATGTTCGTCGGCGTCGGTGCATCCCGTGTCCGTGACATGTTCGAGCAGGCCAAGAAGAATGCGCCCTGCATCATCTTCATCGATGAGATCGATGCGGTCGGTCGCCATCGCGGCGCCGGTCTCGGCGGCGGCAACGACGAGCGCGAACAGACGCTCAACCAGCTGCTGGTCGAGATGGACGGCTTCGAGGCGAACGAGGGCATCATCCTGATCGCTGCGACCAACCGCCCCGACGTTCTCGATCCGGCGCTGCTGCGCCCGGGCCGCTTCGACCGCCAGGTCGTCGTGCCGAACCCGGACATCGTTGGCCGTGAGCGCATTCTCAAGGTGCACGTTCGCAACGTGCCGCTGGCGCCGAATGTCGATCTCAAGATACTTGCCCGCGGGACGCCCGGCTTCTCCGGTGCGGACCTGATGAACCTCGTCAACGAAGCCGCCCTGATGGCCGCGCGCCGCAACAAGCGCCTGGTCACCATGCAGGAATTCGAGGACGCAAAGGACAAGATCATGATGGGCGCGGAACGCCGTTCGTCCGCTATGACCGAGGCCGAGAAGAAGCTGACCGCCTACCACGAGGCCGGTCACGCGATCGTGGCGCTCAACGTGCCCGTCGCCGATCCTCTGCACAAGGCCACCATCATTCCGCGCGGCCGCGCGCTCGGCATGGTCATGCAGCTTCCCGAGGGCGACCGCTACTCGATGAGCTACAAGTGGATGGTCTCGCGCCTAGCCATCATGATGGGTGGCCGCGTTGCGGAAGAGATCACCTTCGGCAAGGAAAACATCACCTCCGGCGCTTCCTCGGATATCGAGCAGGCTACCAAGCTTGCCCGCGCCATGGTCACCCAGTGGGGCTTCTCCGACGTGCTCGGGCAGGTTTCCTACGGCGAGAACCAGCAGGAGGTGTTCCTCGGCCACTCGGTTTCGCAGACCAAGAACGTCTCGGAAGCGACGGCGCAGAAGATCGACACCGAGGTACGTCGGTTGATCGATGAAGCCTATACGGAAGCGCGCCGCATTATCACCACCAAGCACGACGAGTTCGTCGCGCTTGCCGAAGGCTTGCTCGAATACGAGACGCTGACCGGCGAGGAGATCAAGGCCCTGATCCGCGGCGAGAAGCCGGCGCGTGATCTTGGCGACGACACCCCGCCGAGCCGAGGTTCGGCTGTGCCGAAGGCGGGCGTCAAGAAGGACAGCTCCTCCATCGCCAAGGGTGACGAGCCGGAAGGCGGCCTGGAACCTCAGCCGCACTGATCGATTCCAGACTGATGCAAGCGGCCGCCGTCCGGGCACACTGGACGGCGGCCTTTTTTGCAGTAACGCTGTATAATTGGCTTTGACGCTAATTTACGTGCCGAATCCTGACGGATATGGCATTAGCGTAGTCACAAAATTGGCCCGGTCGCGCAAAATCAGGGAACGCGACGGCCATCAGAGCACAACGCGCATGACCTAAAAAAGGGCGCGACGAAAATCGGGGATTGAGTGTATGACACGTCGCTACTTTGGTACGGACGGGATTCGGGGCAAGTCGAATATCTTTCCAATGACGCCTGACCTTGCCATGCGGGTCGGTATCGCCGTCGGCACGATCTTCCGGCGCGGCACGCATCGCCATCGCGTCGTGATCGGCAAGGACACGCGCCTTTCCGGCTATATGCTGGAAAACGCCATGGTCGCGGGTTTCACCGCGGCCGGTGTCGACGCCTTCGTCCTCGGCCCGATCCCGACGCCGGCGGTGGCCATGCTTACCCGGTCGCTTCGCGCTGACATCGGCGTGATGATCTCGGCCTCGCACAACCCTTACGAAGACAATGGTATCAAGCTCTTCGGACCGGATGGCTACAAGCTTTCCGACGAGCTCGAGCGGCAGATCGAAGAATTGCTCGAGCAGGACATCGGCAGCCAGCTCGCCAAATCCGATGACATCGGCCGTGCCAAGCGCATCGACGGCGTTCACGACCGCTATATCGAGCATGCCAAGCGCACGCTGCCGCGTGACGTGACGCTGAAGGGGCTGAGGGTCGCCATAGACTGTGCCAACGGCGCTGCCTACAAGGTGGCCCCCGCCGCTCTGTGGGAACTCGGCGCGGACGTCGTCACCATCGGCAACGAGCCGAACGGCACCAACATCAATCTCGACTGCGGCTCGACCCATCCCTCAGCGTTGCAGAAGAAGGTCCATGAGGTGCGCGCCGACATCGGCATTGCGCTTGATGGCGATGCCGACCGCGTCATCATCGTCGACGAAACCGGCACGATTATCGACGGCGACCAGCTGATGGCGGTGATCGCCGAATCCTGGGCAAGCGATCAGCTCTTGAAGGGCAATGGCATCGTCGCAACCGTCATGTCCAATCTCGGCCTCGAGCGATTCCTGGAAGACAAGGGGCTCAGCCTGGCGCGCACCAAGGTCGGCGACCGCTATGTCGTCGAGCACATGCGCCAGCACAATTTCAACGTCGGCGGCGAGCAGTCCGGCCACCTCGTGCTCTCCGATTTCGGCACCACCGGCGACGGCCTCGTCGCGGCAATGCAGATCCTCGCCTGCGTCAAGCGCACCGGCAGGACGGTGAGCGAAATCTGCCACCGCTTCGATCCGGTGCCGCAGTTGCTGCGCAACGTTCGTATCAGCGGCGGCAAGCCGCTGGAGGACAGTCGCGTGCAGCAGGCGATCGCCGACGCCGAAAGCGAACTTGCCCGCAAAGGCCGCCTGGTCATCCGTCCGTCCGGTACCGAGCCACTCATCCGGGTGATGGCGGAAGGCGACGATCGCGGCCAGATCGAGCGGATCGTCAACGATCTGGTCGGCGTGATCGGCGGCGCACGCGACGCGGCCTGAGCCGCGGCTGAAATCCGGGCGACAACAAGCCGGTTGAAACGGCCGGCCTGTTGTCGCCGAGGTTGCCCGACGCTCGAGGCGACACAGCGAAACTGTTACCGAATATGGTAAAGTTTCATGCTTAATCCGATGTTAACCCGCGGTTGCAATACTCCGGTCCGTTGGGGGTCGGGTGCTGTCGCGTGGGCATGCTCCGGGCCAAGGGCGTTCCTGGAGTATATTATGAAGAAATTTCTGATGGCTGCTTCGGCGGCATTTCTGGCGTGCGGCCCGGTGATGGCTGCCGATCTCATTGTTGCTGATCCGGTTGTAGCCCCTGTCGTTGCGGCAGGCGGATGGTATCTGCGCGGCCACATCGGCATGAGCAACCAGCGCCTCGGTAGTCTGGAACACGAACGAATGAACATGGTCGAACTGCATGAGTTCGTCGATGACGGCAGTTTCGACAGTGCTCCGATCGGCGGCATTGGCATCGGCTACCAGTTCAATGACTGGCTGCGCACCGACGCCACCGTGGAATATCGTGGCAAGGCCGATTTCCAGGCGCTGGATCGCTATGGCCATACCGAACCGGGTGGCGCAGTTTGGGACGGCACGAACGACTACGATGCGAGCAAGTCCGAGTGGCTGTTCATGACGAACGCCTATGTGGATCTTGGTGACTACTATGGCATCGTTCCCTATGTCGGCGCGGGTATCGGCGCCTCGCGCAACACCATCTCCGGCTTCCGCGACATCAACGTGCCGACGCAGGGCGTTGCCTATGCCGACAGCGATTCCACCTGGAATTTCGCCTGGGCGCTGCATGCCGGCCTCGGCTACAAGGCCACCGATCGCCTCACCATCGATTTCGGCTACAGCTATGTCGATCTCGGCGATGCCCAAACCGGCAACATCAAGACCTACGACAACTCGGTCACCAACAGCCCGATGAAGTTCAACGACATCACCTCGCACGACTTCAAGTTCGGCGTGCGCTACCTGTTGCAATAGATTTCCCCAGGCAGCGCATTGCGAAACCTTTCAGGGTCGCCTCCGGGCGGCCTTTTGCGTTGCATTCGTTAATTGCGCCACAGGGCCTGGTTAACAAACATGGTTAACCGGAGGTTAACCACTGCCCGCGATAATGGCCGCATGATGTGAAACATGCGGGCGAGGAATTGCCCGGTCAGGGGATTTTACAATGACGTCGCGTGCCGTGTTCCTCGCCACCGCAGCCAGCCTCGCCCTTCTGGCCGGTAGTGCGGCAGCCGCCGACGAGGCACCGATCACCGATGCGCCGGAGGTCACGATCTCGGGGGACCAGTCCTCGGGCAGTTGGTACCTGCGTGGCGATCTCGGCTATTCGCCATGGACCGGCGACGAGGATCCATCGTTCGACGCTTATGATGCAACAGGCAGCGAGATCGATAGCGGGGACTTCGATTCGGCGCGGTTCTCGAAACCGTTTTCCGGCGGCGTCGGCTTAGGCTATCAGTTCACCGACGTCTTTCGCGCCGATCTCACCACCGACTTTTTCAAGGGTGACTTCGACGGCGTTGCGCGCTCCGCTGCGCCCTGCTCATCGTCCGCCCCTGCCGGGACGGCTTGCAACTACAATTCGCGCGCCGATTTTCGTGCGTACGGGGTGATGGCGAACGGCTATGTCGATCTCGCCACCGTCGCCGGATTTACGCCCTATCTCGGCGCCGGGTTGGGAGCGACCAACCTGCGATGGGACACGCTGAACGCCAGCGCAAACTGCGTTGACGGCGCTGCCTCCTGCGCCGGCGCGCCTTCAGACTCGGCGAGGTTTGGAGGCGACAGCAGTTGGCGTTTTACCTACGCGCTGATGGCCGGCGTCAGCTACGATGTCAGCGACCGGGTCAAGCTCGACCTCGGCTACCGCTTCTCCGATATTGCTGGTGGCAATATGTTCGGCTCGACGGGGGCAGGGCTCACGGGGCGCGATGACGGCCTCAGCCGGCACGAGTTCCGCGCCGGCCTGCGGATTGCCCTGTGGTAAGGCGGTGCGGTCGCTGATCGCCGATTTCCGCGTCAACGGGATGCCCATCGGATGGCGGCCACAGGCCCGCGAAGGGTGTGCCGCCCCTGGCAAGCGCCAAAAAATCTCCCGTCTGCGACATTGGCCGCTTGACTAAAGCGAGGCCTTTCTGTACCCACGGCGGCGGGACACCTCTCCCCAACGAGAGGCCATATACCTGGAAGGGTAGTTTACTATGGTTGATACCGCCAAGCCGGCATTGCGTCCGGCCAACACCCATTTTTCTTCTGGCCCCTGCTCGAAGCGCCCCGGTTGGACGCTCGACGCTCTCTCTGACGCGGCCCTTGGCCGTTCGCACCGCGCCAAGGTCGGCAAGACCAAGCTCAAGCAGGCCATTGATCTTACCCGCGAAATTCTCGAGGTACCGGCCGACTACCGCATCGGCATCGTTCCGGCTTCCGATACCGGCGCCGTCGAAATGGCGCTCTGGTCGCTGCTCGGCGAGCGCGGTGTCGACATGGTTGCCTGGGAAAGCTTCGGTGCCGGCTGGGTCACCGACGTCGTCAAGCAGCTGAAGCTCAAGGACGTCCGCAAACTCGAAGCCGGCTACGGCGAGTTGCCCGACCTTTCGACGATCGATTTCGACCGCGACGTGGTCTTTACCTGGAACGGCACCACCTCGGGCGTGCGCGTCCCGAACGCCGATTTCATCCCGGCGGACCGCAAGGGGCTGACGATATGCGACGCCACTTCGGCGGCTTTCGCTCAGGATCTCGATTTCGCCAAGCTCGACGTTGTCACCTTCTCCTGGCAGAAGGTGCTGGGCGGCGAGGGCGCCCATGGCGTCATCATCCTCAGCCCGCGCGCAGTGGAGCGTCTGATCAACTACGTGCCGGCCTGGCCGCTGCCCAAGATCTTCCGCATGACCTCGGGCGGCAAGCTGATCGAAGGCATCTTTTCCGGCGAAACGATCAACACGCCGTCGATGCTGTGCGTCGAGGATTACATCGATGCGCTCCTCTGGGCAAAAGAGGTCGGCGGTCTCAAGGGCCTGGTGGCGCGCGCCGACGCCAATGCCAAGGTCATCTTCGACTTTGTGGCCGCGAATGGCTGGATCGCCAACCTGGCGGTCAAGGACGAGACACGTTCCAACACCTCCGTCTGCCTCAAGATCATCGACAAGGACGTTGCCGCGCTCGACGCCGACGGCCAGGCGAATTTCGCCAAGGGCATCGCCAGCCTGCTCGACAAGGAAGGCGTTGCCTTCGACATCGGACACTATCGCGATGCCCCGTCGGGCCTGCGCATCTGGGCAGGAGCCACAGTCGAGACGGCTGACATGGAAGCACTGATGCCATGGCTGACCTGGGCCTTCGAAACGCAGAAGGCGACGCTTTCTCAGGCTGCGGCCTGACGTGATCGCATAAGGCTCCGCCGATCGGCGGGGCCTAGCATTCCGAATTTCATTCCATCGTTGAACCCTTTGAAGGAGGCCATAATGGCACCTCGCGTTCTCGTATCCGACGAATTGTCGGAAACCGCCGTCCAGATCTTCCGCGACCGCGGCGTCGAAGTCGATTTCCAGCCGAAACTCGGCAAGGACAAGGACAAGCTTGCCGAGATCATCGGCAACTATGACGGGCTTGCCATCCGCTCCGCCACCAAGGCGACCGAAAAACTGATCGCAGCCGCAACCAACCTCAAGGTGATCGGCCGCGCCGGCATCGGCGTCGACAATGTCGACATTCCGGCTGCCTCGCGCCGCGGCATCATCGTCATGAACACGCCGTTCGGCAACTCGATCACCACCGCCGAACATGCGATCGCGCTGCTCTTTGCCGTCGCGCGCCAGCTTCCTGCCGCCGACGTCTCCACCCAGGCCGGCAAATGGGAGAAGTCGAAGTTCATGGGCGTCGAGATCACCGGCAAGACGCTCGGCGTTATCGGTGCCGGCAACATCGGCGGCATCGTCTGCAAGAAGGCAATCGGGCTCGGCATGCATGTTCTTGCCTATGATCCGTTCCTGTCGAAGGAGCGCGCCGAGGAGATGGGCGTCACCAAGGTCGAACTCGACGAACTCTTCGCCAAGGCCGACTTCATCACCCTGCATGTGCCGTTGACCGACAGGACCCGCAACATCATCGACGCGGAAGCGATCGCCAGGATGAAGGACGGCGTGCGGATCATCAATTGCGCCCGCGGCGGCCTCGTCGTCGAGGCGGCGCTTGCCGAGGCCCTGAAGTCCGGCAAGGTCGCCGGTGCCGGCTTCGACGTGTTCGAGGTCGAGCCCGCCACGGAAAGCCCGCTGTTCGGCCTGCCGAACGTCGTCTGCACTCCGCATCTCGGCGCCTCGACCACGGAAGCACAGGAGAATGTCGCGCTGCAGGTCGCCGAGCAGATGTCGGACTACCTCGTCAAGGGGGCGGTCTCGAACGCCATCAACATGCCGTCGATCACCGCGGAGGAAGCCCCGCTCCTGAAACCGTTCATCCGGCTCGCTGACGTGCTCGGCGCCTTCGTCGGACAGGTCACTGAAAGCGCCATCAAGGAAATCGAGATTCTCTTTGATGGCGCGACCGCGACGATGAACACCAAGGCGCTGACCAGCGCGCTGCTGGCCGGTCTGATCCGTCCGCAGGTCGCCGACGTCAACATGGTTTCGGCGCCGATCATGATCAAGGAAAAGGGGATCATCCTTTCCGAGGTCAAGCGCGACAAGTCCGGCGTCTATGACGGCTATATCAAGCTCACCGTCAAGACCGCTAATCAAACCCGTTCGGTTGCCGGTACAGTGTTCTCCGACGGCAAGCCGCGCTTCATCCAGATCAAGGGCATCAACATGGATGCCGACGTCGGGGCCAACATGATCTACATCGCCAATACCGACGTACCGGGTATGATCGGCTTCATGGGAACGACGCTGGGCGAAGGCGGCGTGAACATCGCAAATTTCCAGCTCGGCCGCGACAAGCAGGGCGGCGATGCGATCGCGCTGCTCTACGTCGACGAGCCAGTGAAGCAGGACGTGCTCGACAAGCTGACGGCCCATCCGGCGATCCGCCAGGCCAAGCCGCTGGTTTTCAATATCGACTGAATATCTCCTCCCAAGAGTGACCAAAAGGCCCGGTTCAGCAGGCTGCACCGGGCCTTTTGCCGTTCAGAGAGAACTTGACGGTGCCCTCAGGATGCAGTAATTAACTAATATGTTAATTAACAGTGGTGTTAATTATGAGTATGACCGATCCCCTCAGCACAACCCTGTCGGCGCTGGCCGATCCGACGCGGCGCGCCATCCTGGCCCGCCTCGCCGCGGGGGAGGCGACGGTCAACGAACTGGCGGCGCCCTTCGATATCAGCCTGCCGGCGATATCGCGGCACCTCAAGGTTCTCGAAGGCGCGGGGCTGATCTCGCGCGGACGCGAGGCGCAGTGGCGGCCGTGCCGGCTCGAGGCCGAGCCGCTGAAGGCTGTCGATACATGGCTCGAACGCTACCGGACCTTCTGGGAAGGCAGCTTCGACAAGCTGGAAGCCTATCTTAACGAAATCACGAAAGGAGACGGCAATGGACGCCAAAGTTGAAGCCAGAACGCTTTCAGATGAGGAGCTGTTGATAACCCGTGTCTTCGATGCGCCCCTGGCATTGGTCTTTCGCATTTGGGAAAACCGCGATCACATGATCCGCTGGCTCGGGCCAGAGGGTTTCAGTTGCACGCATCTCGACCTTGATTTTCGCCCTGGCGGTGCCTGGCGTGCCTGCATTGTTTCGGACGCCCATGGCGAGAACTGGATGGGAGGACGATTCCGCGAGATCGAGAGAAACCGTCGAATCGTCTATACCTTCCGGTGGGAATCGGGTTGCGACGTTCCGGAGATCGACACGGTGGTAACCGTCACCTTCGAGGAGCGCGACGGAAAGACGGTCCAGAATTTCCATCAGGCGCCGTTCCGCTCGGTCGGGGACCGCGACAGCCATGTCGGTGGTTGGAACTCCAGCTTCAATCGCGAGCAGGCCTACGTCGAAGGCCTGGCAAAGCAGGTGGAATAGGCGAGGGAATGTTCGTCCGGCAAGGGCCATGTCGGCCGTATCGGCCGGGGGCGGCGTGCTCCCGGCATGCGCATTCCGTGCGAAGGGTCCCATTGCTTAAAAAATTGGCGCGTTACCCCTAAAATTCCCCATCCAAAGACGCTATATCGGCCTCAAACCGCCTTTCCGGAGGTGGTCCCGAAGAGGAGAGAGTTATGTTTTCTGCCGTGCGGCGTCTGAAGAATGTGTTTGCGGTGCTGGCCTTGGGGCTTGCCGTGTCCTTTGTTGCTGTCGATCTGGCCGAGGCGCGGCGAGCAAGCGGCGGCTTCGGCAGCCGCGGGACGCGCACTTTCCAGGCGCCCCCCGCGACCCGCACCGCACCGGCTCCGGCCGCGCCGATCGATCGGTCGATGACCCCGCGGACCAATCAGGCGACACAGCCCAACCAGCCGGGTGCTGCCGCGACACAGACCGCTGCGCGTCCGGGTGGCTTCTTCGGCGGCTTCGGCCGTTCGCTCATGGGTGGTCTGCTGGTAGGTGGCCTGCTCGGCATGCTGCTCGGCCACGGTTTCGGCGGGGCCTTCGGCTTCCTCGGCATGCTGCTTCAGGTCGCCCTGATCGGCGGCGCGATCATGCTCGCCATGCGCTTCTTCGCCAACCGCAACCAGCCGGCTTATTCGGGTTCCGGCTCGAGCGCCACCTCCTACGGTCGCAGCCCCTTGGCGCCGACGCCGCAGGCCACGCCGTCGTTCCAGATCCCCAAGATCGGCTCGCTGGCGGGGTCGGTTCCGTCGGCCGGCGCCTCACAGGCTCGGCCCGCCCAGGCATCCGCATCGAGCGATGAGATCGGCGTGACGCAGGACGACCTCGATGTGTTCGAGAAGATGCTGCAGGAGGTGCAATCCGCCTATGCCGAGGAAAACTACGGTACGTTGCGCCGCCTGACCACGCCGGAAGCGATGTCCTACCTCGCCGAGGAACTGAGCGACAACGCCACCAGCGGGCTGAAAAACGAAGTTCGCGACGTTCATCTCGTCCAGGGCGATGTCGCCGAGGCCTGGCGCGAAGATGGCAAGGATTATGCGACTGTGGCGATGCGCTACGAGAGCATCGACGTCATGCGCGACCGCAAGACCGGCAGTGTCATCGAAGGCGATGAGCACACTCCGACCGAAACGGTCGAGCTGTGGACCTTCACCCGCCGCGACGGCACCGATTGGCAGGTTTCCGCCATCCAGGCTGCCGCCTGATCTGACATTCCGCGCTTTCGCAAATGCAGCGCCGCGCGCCGAAAGGCGCGCGGCGCTTTGCGTTGCGTCAGCCGAGCAGGCTATGCTCAGATCGCGGCCGAGGCTCCATGGTCACGAGAGACCTTCGGGCGTATGGTTGGTCGCGGAGGCCTCGAGCATGTCCGCCGATGACCAGAAAGACCCGGCACAACAGTCTGCATTTTACGGCGCGCAGTATGGGCGTTTCGGCAGTTCGCTGGCTGCACAAATCAGGATAGAGGCCTACGGCGTCGACATGGGCCAGCAGGGTTGGCGTACTGAGGCTGAACATCGAGACATGCCCTGGTCAAGCAAGCGCTGGATGCCCATCTGCTCGACATCGCGTGCGGTTCCGGTGGACCTTCCCTTGCGATCGCAGCCGAAACTGGTTGCCGGCTGACCGGTCTCGATATCGAGGAGACTGCGGTTACGGCAGCGAAGAAGCGCGCAGTCGAAATGAAGCTAGCCGAAAAGGCAAGCTTCGATGTCGGCGATTGCAGTCGCGCCCTGCCGTATGCCGCTCGTTCGATCGACGTTCTCGCCTGCATTGACGCGATCCTGCATCTGGGCGACCGTGGCGCCGCTTTCGCGGAGTGGCATAGGCTTCTCACCGACGGGGTCGTCTCATCCTGACTGATGCCGCGGTCATAACGGGACCGATTTCCAAGCCCGAACTGGATATCAGGGCCTCGCAAGGGCCGTTTCACATCGTGCCCCCCGGTGTGAACGAGATGATGCTGGAGCAGGCCGGCTTCGCCTTGCTGTCTCTTCGGGACACAACCGTCGAAATGGGGCAGATCGCAAGTCGCCTTCACCACGCGCGGCAGGCACGGCGAGAAGTGCTTTGCGTGGAAGAGGGCCGGGACTGGTTTGACAGCCGGCAAGCCTTTCTTTCGACCGTAGCGCAACTGGCGGAAAGTCGACGGCTTTCTCGGTACCTGTATATCGCGGAAAAGCGCACTTCCTGAATGGCGCCCGGTTTCCCACCGGGCGCAACCTCTCCTCAAGCCGGCTGGGTCACCGGCTGCCTGCGGCTCAGCAGCAGCACTGAAAGCGCGGCAATCATGCACATGACGCCGGCAATCTGCAGGGCGGGCATGTAGGTTTCGAAATCGGTCCTGAGTGCGCCCGCGCCATAGGCCGCGGTCGCGGCGCCGAGCTGGTGGCCGGCAAAGATCCAGCCGAAGGTGAGATTGGCCTTTTCTCGTCCGAAGCGCTCGGCGGCGAGTTTTACCGTCGGCGGCACGGTGGCAACCCAGTCGAGGCCATAGAAGATGGCGAAGACCGACAGCTCGTAGATGCTGAAGCCGGAGTATGACAGGTAGACCAGCGACAGCCCGCGCAGGCCGTAGAACCAGAACAGCAGCCAGCGATTGTCGTAGCGGTCGGACAGCCAGCCGGCGAGGATAGTCCCGACAAAGTCGAAAACGCCGATAACCGCAAGCATGCCGGCTGCGCCGACGGCGGCCAATCCGAAATCGCCGCAGATCGAGATCCAGTGGGTCTGGATGAGCCCGTTGGTGCTCAGCCCGCAGACGAAGAAGGTCAGGAACAGCACCCAGAAGGTCGAGCTGGAGGAGGCATCGCGAAGGGCGGCAAGCGGCGATAAGAGCAGCGAGCTTAGCTGGGTGGTACTCGGCGGCGGCGGATTGATGGTGGTCTCGCCATAGGGTGCAAGTCCGATATCGGCCGGGTAGTCGCGCATCAGCAGCACTACAAGCACCATGGCGGCGACGATGATCGTCACGACGAAGACCATGGCGGTGCGCCAGCCATAGACCTCGGTCAGGGCTGCCAGAAGCGGCAGGAACACCAGCTGCCCGGTGGCGTTGCTGGCGGTCATCAGACCGACGACAAGGCCGCGGCGGTGCGAAAACCAGCGGGTTGCCACCGTCGCGCCGAGTACCAGCGCGGTCATGCCGGTGCCGATGCCGAGCACGACGCCCCAAAGCAGCACCAGTTGCCAGGTCTCGGTCATGAAGCAGGAACCGATGATGCCGCCGACGATCAAAAGGAGGGCGGTGCAGACAACTTTCCGGATGCCGAAGTGGTTCATGAAGGCGGCGGCGAAGGGTCCCAGCAGGCCGAACAGCACCAGCCGGACGGCCATCGCCGAGGAAATCTCGGAGATCTCCCAGCCGAATTCCTTTTGCAGCGGTTCGATCAACACGCCGGCCGATCCCATGGCGCCGGCGGTCGCCAGCATGGTCAGGAAGGTCGTGGCTGCCACGACCCAGCCGTAGTGTATGTCCCGACCGGCGAGCCAGCGGGCGAGGCGGGTGGAAATCATGTCTCTGTTGTTCTCCGTCGGTCAGGTGCCGGGCACCGTTGCAAATAAACGGGTATATACCCTTATATAATCAAAAAAAGTTACAACTTCCGCAGCAGTGTCTGCAGTTCTCCCGCCGCGTCGCCGATCTTCTCTTCGATGCGGCGCTGGGCCTCATCCCAAAGGGGGCTACCCTTGTCCACTGCCGCCTGACCCTCTTCGGTCAGTTGGAGCAGCGCCTCCCGCTGGTCGGCGCCGGGCGACGTCGTCACCAGTCCCATCCGCTCCAGCACCTTGGTGTTGCGGCCGATCGTCGAGCGGTCGAGCTCCAGCCGTGCGCCGAGGTCGGTCAGGGAGACCGGCTGCATCCGCCTGATGCTTCGAAGCAGGCTGAACTGGGCAAGATTGATGCCGACCGGCGCCAGCACCTCGTCATACATCGAGGTAACGCGCCGCGAAGCCCTTCGCAGAAGAACACAATAGCAATCCGTCATGGGTGCGGGTATATACACGCATATGGATGCCGTCAAGGGGACCGCGTCTGGTCTGTCGACCGGAGAATATGACGAGCAAAACCTGCGATGACCTTGTCGACGGTGTCCGGGTTGGTCCGTGCGATGCCGAACAGCAGGCCCGGTCGCGGAAGACCCAGGTAGAACTGCGACATCGCCTGCACGCCATGGCCTTCTGCATTCAGGGCTCCGGCAACCTTGCGGTCGTCGGTGCCGCGACCCTGGAACCAGGTGGCAAGCTGCAAGCCTCCCGATCCGTCTGCGATGTCGAGCACGTTGCCGCAATGGCGACGCAGTGCCGATGCGGTTGCCGCCATGCGTTCGGCATACTTTCCGTTCATTCGCCGCAGATAGGCGCGCAGCCGACCCTCGCGGATGAAGTCGGCAAGGGCCGCCTGGATGTGGATCGGCACCGCCATTCCCTTTCGCTGCTGCATCGTCGAGGCTTCCTGCACCAGCCAGTTGGGCACGATCGCATAGGCAACGCGCAAGCCTGGCGCCAGCACCTTGGCGAATGTGCCGAGATAGGCGACCACATCGCTCCGGTCGATGCCCTGCAGCGCCGCGATCGGGCGCGAGCCGTACTGGAATTCACTGTCATAGTCGTCCTCGAGCACGACGCTGCCGTTCGCCCGCGCCACGTCGAGCAAGGCAAGGCGCCGCTGCAAACTCAGGGTCGAACCGGTCGGGTACTGATGCGATGGCGTCACGCAGATCAGTCGCGGCGGAGGGCCTTTTGCCTGGGTGACGTCCATTCCCTCAGCATCGCAAGGAACCGGGACAAGCCGCGCCCCGGCATCACGCAGCAGGGCATGCCCGGCGAGATAGCCCGGATCCTCGACCCAGGCGACATCGCCATTTGCCTGCCCCGGACGCAGAAGCAAACAGGCGAGCAGGTCGATCGCCGCCCGCGTCGAAGGTACCACCAGGACTTGCTCTGGACGGGCAAGGACGCCGCGTGTCACTGAAACATGCTCGAGAATCGCCTCACGCAAAGCGGGAATGCCGCTTGCATCGTCGTAGCCCAGATCGTGCACTCTCAGCGACCGGCTGCGCGCGGCGAGGCAGCGCGCCCAGGCGGCATGCGGGAAATCGGCAAGGTCCGGCACGCCCGATCGGAACATGCCGTCGGATGTGGGCTCCGGCAAGCGCCGGGTGGCGGGAGTCGGAGCGGGCCTTTGTCCCTGCAGCGGCGGAGCGGAAAAGGCGGCCACCCTGGACCCCGAACCGGTTCGGGTTTCGAGGTAGCCCTCGGCCTTCAGTCGCTCGTAGGCCTCGACCACGGTCGAGCGGGCGACGCCAAGCGCACTCGCGAGGGTGCGGGTTGAAGGAAGGCGCTGACCGGTCGGCAATTTTCCGAGCAGGATACGGTCGCGCATCCCCTTGTAGATCTGGGCCTCGAGATCGCCGGCCCGCCGGTCCAGTGCCAGCCAGGCCGGGGACGTGGCTTTCATCGCGGTTCCCAAAGTGGTCTCCTGAAAATTGATGAAGTGGAGTTTTACTGCCTACCACTGGCAGGTGCAATATGACGCACAACCGATTGAGAGCATCACATGTCCGATACAGACTTTGCTACCATTGCCGAATTCCCCACGACCGAGCGCAGCCGCGTGCGTCGCCGGCACGACCGCGGCAGCCATGCCCATGCCGATGTCCATGCGGTTCTGGATGCCACGCCGCTCTGCCATGTCGGCTATACGATCGACGGCGCGCCCTATGTCACGCCGACGCTGCATTGGCGCGAAGGCAACCGCGTCTACTGGCACGGCTCGGCGGCAAGCCGGTTCCTGCGGCAGGCCGAGGGCACGCCGGTCTGCCTGACCTGCAGCATTATGGACGGCTACGTGCTCGCTCGCTCCGCCTTCAACCACTCGATCAACTATCGTTCGGCGATGGTGTTCGGCACGGCTCGGGTGATCGAAGACGTCGACGAAAAGGCAAGGGCGCTCAGGCATTTCGTCGATGGCCTGTTTCCCGGCCGCTGGGAGAGCCTGCGCCCGATGACGGCACAGGAACTCAAGGCGACATCGGTGCTCTGGATGGAGATAGAGGAGGCGACGGCCAAGGTCCGCGATGCCCCGCCCGGCGATCTCGAGGACGCCCACATTCCGGTGTGGGCCGGGATCCTGCCGCTGCAAAGCGGGCTTGCGGCCGCCGAACCGGCCCCGGGACTGCCCGGCTCCATTGCGCTGCCGGCTGCGCTCGACGAGCTGATCCGCTCCGGCAGGCTGCGCTGATCTGCTATTCTCACATGAACGAACAGGATGATTGCAATGAACCTCTCTGACTGGAAGGGTGTTCCCCGCCCCGAACGCGCGCCGATCGAGGGCCGCTATGCCCGGCTCGAGCCGCTTGATCCCGCCCGCCATGGCGCCGACCTCTTCGCCTCGGCAGCAGAGGCCGGGGCCGACAGCCGCTTCCGCTATCTTTTCGAGGAGCCCCCGGCCGATCGGGCAATGCTCGTTGCGTGGCTGGAAAAGGTCGCGGCCAGCGCCGATCCATTGTTCTTCGCGGTGATCGACAAGCGTACCGGACGCGCCGAAGGTCGGCAGGCGCTGATGCGCATCGACACCGTTCATGGCGTGATCGAGATCGGCAATATCCTCTGGGGTCCGGCGATCGCCCGTACCCGCGTCGCCACCGAGGCACTCTACCTCTTCGCAAGCCATGCCTTCGACACGCTCGGCTACCGGCGCTTTGAGTGGAAGTGCAACAATCTGAACGAGCCGTCGAAGCGCGCCGCCCAGCGCTTCGGCTTCACCTTCGAAGGTGTTTTCCGCCAGCACATGGTCGCCAAGGGTCAAAATCGCGACACGGCGTGGTTCTCGATCATCGACAGCGAATGGCCGCGGCTGAAGGCCGGGTACGAGGACTGGTTGCGACCGGAAAATTTTGATGAAACGGGTCAGCAAAAGAACAAGTTGACGTTTTGATCTGGCTTAGGGCAAAGGGGCTCCAACTTCAGCCCCCGTTCCTCCGCTTTCCGGTGAGCCACCGGATGGCGGCTGCGATCGCAAGGCCGAGCAACGGCCATTTCGCCCAGAAGATGCCCGTCCAGGACAGCAAGTTGGCGGCAATTGCGGCCAGCCCCGCAAGAGCAAGCACGGCAAAGACGCGGTCGATCCTTTGGGATCTGCGAATCCATGCCAGTGCTGCAAGCACGGCCAAGGCCAGCACCGGCCAGGCTGCCCAGAACTCGTCATCCCAGGTCAGCAGATTGACGGCGACGAGTCCCGCTGCGATCACCGCCAGGACGCCCAGTCTCTTGACGATTGCGGGGCCGCCGCTTGGCCCTTCCGACGCTGGAGCCTGCCATACCGTCGGGGCGGTTGGTCTGGTTCCGTCAGCTGTTGCCCCGATTCTCACTGCGTAGCTTGGCACGCCCCCATCGATGTTCTTGACTTCGAGTTGACCGAGGAATTCGAATCCGACTGCCACCTTGTTGTGAACCTGATCGTAGACGGTGCTGGAAATCACGATGCCGCCGGCTGCGGCGGAAGCCTGAAGGCGTGCGGCGACATTGACGCCGTCGCCGTAGATGTCATCGCCCTCGGCGATCACGTCTCCCAGGTTGATTCCGATGCGATAGAGCATGCGGGCCCCGGAAGGGGTGGCGGCGTTGTACCCGGCCAGTTCGTTCTGCACGTCGATTGCCGCGCGAACCGCCTCGACGACACTCGGAAATTCGGCAATCAGTCCGTCGCCCCAGGTATTGACGACCCTGCCGCCATGCGCCGTGATCAGGCGCCCCATGGCGTCGCGATAGCGCTTGAGCGTCTCGACCGTACCCTCTTCGTCTGCCCGCATCAGGCGCGTATAGTCCTGGACATCGGCGGAGAAGATCGTCGTCAGCTTGCGGCGCGTTTCCGGCATGTCTTTTCTTCCTCGATCGGCGCCCCATGCTCGGCGCATGCATTCGTCAACGGGTTCCGGCATCGTTACGACGGCGTCGGCTCGGCCCGCAGCAGCGTGTAGCAATCGCCGCTGCCGGATTTCAGCCGGGTCAGGAGGGGCCTGGCCTGTTCGAGCCATTCGCGGTGTGAACCGGCATCCGCCTCGATAGCTTCTGCCGGCTTGAGCGCCGGGAAGCCGTGCCCGTGGCTGAAGAGCCAGCAGGTACGGCCGAGAAGGCTGCGGGCGCGTTGGCGCAGCAGGTCGGCATCGTAGAAGATGTCCAGCACCTCGTTCTTGATGCGCTTGTGCTTTTCAGGATCGAGAACGGCGACATCGGGCGCAAGGCCCCCGAGCGCGGCGAGCAAGTCCCGGTAGTCATGCCCAAGCTGGGTGGTCGAATATTTGATGTCGCTCTCGTCGCGCACGATGCTGAACCACAATTCCGGATCGAGTTCGTTGACGACGATGGAGGATTCGAAATCGCGCGACAGGTTCATGACCTCGAATTCGCGCACGTCGACGTCGCGCTCGACCAGCAGGATCTCGGAAACCTGCGTTGCGAGATCCGTTCCCTCAACGGCGACGGCACGGTTTGCTCCGCCCTTTTCCGGGTCGACGTAGGGGCCGCCATCGTCCAGCAATGCATCGAATTCGGCAAGCGATTCCATCAGTGCGGCGCTGCGGGCGATCCGCAGTGCCATCTTGGCGAGCGCCTGCTGCAGTTCCGCGTCGCGCTTGCGCTGGTCCTGGTAGTTCTGCTGGAAGAAGAAGATGAACAGCGAAACCCCGATGCCGATGAGGATCGCGCCGAGCTGGGAAAAGGTGTTGCGGTAGTATTCCAGCAGCTTTTCGCGGTGGCGGACGTCGTGGCGCACGCTGTGGGCAACCCTGAGATTGACGATGAGCGAAATGATCAGCAATCCGGTGCCGACCGAGATGAGCCCGCCGATCAGGAGGTAGTTGTGGCCGAGGTCGGCGCTGAATACCATGGCGTTCACCGCCTTCATTGCGATTGGCATTGGTTGCATCAGTTATCGATTGCGGTCCCTATGGGGTCAATAGCTGTCAGGCATATCGCGAGGGCGTACGGAAAAGCTCGGTAGAGGCAATGCTGACGGCTTGTGTCTCGCAGCGAAATCGCAAAGATGGTCGCCGTTGCATCGGGGAATGCCGCACCCGCGGCACGCGCAAGATCGTCAGGGGAATTGCCGATGGATTTCATGCGACTGCTGAAATCGCTCGAAGAACTGCTCTTCGAGGTGGCGTCATGGCTGCTCTTCTATCCGCTGACGCTGTGGCGGTCGATCCGCTATCCCGAAAGAATGATGCGCTACGCCGATGTGGAGCTCCTCGACAAAGACCAGGAACAGTATACCGATACGCTCAACCCCCCGACCTTCCTGCTGATCAGCCTGCTGATCGCCCACGGAATCGAACTGAAGCTGGTGCGCAACACAGTGCTGCCCTTGCCGTCTATGCTGACCGACGATTCCAACCTTCTTATCTTCCGCGCCGTCATGTTCAGCATCTTTCCGCTGCTGTTGGCGTTGTTGTACCTGCGCTACCGCAAGCTTCCGCTCGACCGCAAAACCCTCAAGGCGCCGTTCTACAGCCAGTGCTATGTCGCCGCTCCCTTTGCTCTGCTGATGAGCCTTGGCGGCATTGTTTCGCGGGCCGACGGCAATCATGCGTCAAGCGTCGGGGCGGTACTCGCCGTTGCCGCACTCGCCTGGTACGTGGCGGTTCAGACCCGCTGGTTCTCGGCAAGCCTGGGGATCTCGGCGCTGCGTGCCGTGTTCGGCGTCATCGGCATGGTGCT
This sequence comes from Ferirhizobium litorale, assembly GCA_030028905.1. GTDB lineage: Bacteria > Pseudomonadota > Alphaproteobacteria > Rhizobiales > Rhizobiaceae > Ferirhizobium > Ferirhizobium litorale. The sequence goes on from JALDYZ010000001.1 coordinate 338,101, forward strand.
CGCGGCGGCAATGGTGGTCATCCTGGTTTCACTCGCCATTGCGCTCGGGTGAGACGTCGCAACCGCCTTGCGGAAACCGCGGCCCTTGCACGGGCCGGTAATCCTTTCTATATCGGTCGGAAACTGGGCCGGTGGCCCTGACGACGCGCCAGCAAGGAATTTCCGCCGCAATCGGCGGCTATGGCAGCGTCTGTGATCTTCGAACGGCAGATGGACCAAGGCAACCGTGAACACGCTCGACATTGACAAGAGGCCGGAAGATACCCGCGTGGTCGTCGCCATGTCGGGCGGTGTGGACAGCTCGGTGGTCGCCGGCATCCTGAATCGCGAGGGCTACGACGTCCTCGGCATCACGCTGCAGCTCTACGATCATGGTGCGGCCGTCCACCGCGCCGGTTCCTGCTGCGCCGGCCAGGATATCGACGATGCGCGCCGTGTCTGCGAGACACTCGGCATCCCCCACTACGTGCTGGACTACGAGAAGCGGTTTCGCGATACCGTGATCAACCCGTTCATGGAAAGCTATGTCGCCGGAGAAACGCCGATCCCCTGCGTGTCCTGCAACCAGACCGTCAAGTTTGCCGACCTCCTGGCAACCGCGCGCGAACTCGGTGCCGACGCGCTGGCAACCGGCCACTACATCCGCTCGCGCGCCAATCCCGCCCCCGGCAATCCGCAACGCAGGGCGCTGTTCCGCCCGATCGACAGCGAGCGCGACCAGAGCTACTTCCTCTTCGCCACGACCCAGGAACAGATTGACTACCTGCGCTTTCCGCTCGGCGGCCTTTCCAAGGCCGAGACCCGGGCTCTCGCCGAAGACATGGGCCTGGTCGTCGCCAAGAAGGCCGACAGCCAGGACATCTGCTTCGTGCCGCAGGGCAAGTATGCCGACGTCATCGCCAAGCTCAAGCCGAACGCCGCGCTCGCGGGCGACATCGTCCATCTCGACGGCCGTGTGCTCGGAAACCATGAGGGTATCGTCCACTACACCATCGGTCAGCGACGAGGCATCGGCATCGCCACCGGCGAGCCCCTTTATGTCGTCTATCTCGATGCGCGCTCGCGCCGGGTGATCGTCGGCCCGAAGGAAGCGCTGGAAACGCACCGCGTCTATCTGCGCGACATCAACTGGCTTGGTGACGCGCCGGTCGAGGTGTCGGCGGCGCAAGGCTTCGCCTGCTTCGCCAAGGTGCGCTCGACGCGCCCGCCGGCGCCGGCGACGCTTCGCAGCGACGAAAGCGGTATCTATGTCGATCTGGAGATTGGCGAAGCCGGTATCGCGCCCGGCCAAGCTTGCGTCCTCTACTCGGCGCCGGGTGCCGACGCGCGCGTCTTTGGCGGCGGCTTCATCGAGCGCTCGCAGCGCGCGCCTGAGGCGGAAGCCTCGCTCAAGGCGCTGCTTTCGCAGCCCGCGGCGGCCTGACCCGACGTTTTGCAGCGCGGTGAAAAAGCGATTATTTTTGCAAAACCCGCGCTTGACACTTTGGGGAGGGGGGCCTTATAAGCCGCTCATCCAGACGGACCGGGCCGGTGACGGTTTCTCCGGTCCGCGCGTGGCGGGGTAGCTCAGGTGGTTAGAGCAGCGGAATCATAATCCGCGTGTCGGGGGTTCAAGTCCCTCTCCCGCTACCATTTTTTCTTTGTAATTTCAATTACTTAGCCCGACGCGCACCCCAGAGGAATGGGGTTTCATGTTGCATTGTGTTGCTCTGTATTTCCCTTGATTTCCCGGCATTGCCAGCGGAATACGGCTACTCCATGCGACATGAAATGCAACATGCATCTCGCACGGCGAGGCGATGTACTGGGGGACAGTTTCGGGAAAGCGCTGGGGGCCCTCGTTTTTTTTGCTCTCACTGCGAACGATGGCCCCGTGCAGTTTCTGACCCAACCCGCCCCAGGTTTTTTCAGGTACCGCCCCCGGTGTCTGCGTGATGCGGAGCGAGGCTCGCCATAATCAGCACCCCAGAACCATTGTATGGCTTTGGGTGAAAAATCCACCGCGACAAAACGCACATTTCACTAGTGATGGTATGATTGTATGCGAGGTTGTATCTTCAATTTCTGAAAGCAATTGGTCAATGCCGAGCAACTGGGTAGATTGGTTCCCTATAGTCTTCTTTCCGTTAAAGATTCTCGTGTTGGGCACGGGCATGTTCTTCTCCATCAAGTGGCATTACGATCAAGGGAAGAAGAAGAAATAGTCAGGCTGAAGCCCGGTGACCTACAGATGAGTGTTGACCTGGTTCTCTGGTTTGCGCACCTGTCACGCTGCTTCCCTCGCTGCCTTGATGAACCGTTCCGCCTGGCAGGTAGTTCAGGCCACTCTTATTCCTCCACCCATCGGCGAAAATGCCCCCGTAGGAGCTTGTTTCTGATCGCCAGCAGTTCCAATGCGCCAACCTTGAACGCCGTTGTGCAGGCGATCAGGCCCAACTGCGCAGCGAGAGGGCCGGCAAAGAACAGGGAGGCAACCGCCACCACAAGCCCGAGGATGCTCCTCATCCCGTTCTTTGCGGGAACAGCGAAGGCGTTGACTGTAGCGCCTGCCTTGACCCTGGCCCGGTGATAGTATTCCCGCTGGATGGCGTGACCGTTGATGGTCAAATGCAGTCGATATCGGTCAGCATCGACGCCGCCTACCGCGCTGCACTGCTCGATGATCTCGGCAACGCTCTCGCCCGCGAAAACCTTGATGGGGCTACGCTCATGCGCAAACGGTGACTTGCGGAAGTAGACATCCACCGTCTCCGACGGGCCGATCAGTTCGATGAAGCTCGAAGGCGTCAGATCAGACATCGACGACCTCCTTCAAGCCCTTGGTCGGATCGATCGGCTTGCCGATCTCAAATGCGCCGCCCGGTGCATTTTCGTGATTGGACTTCGCGCCCGGTTGGAGTCACGATTCAACTGGGCAACAGACGGGATTGGGGGCCTGCCATCGCCTGAACAGGAGGCCAAAATGAAGCATCACGCACTCGAGCAATTGCAGAAGGTAGCAGAAGTCCAGCAGGACTATCCGCGCCGGACGATGTCGCGCCGCGAGCGTCTTGAACGCTGGGCCGACGTCCTCGAACGGAACCCTGACCAGCGACTGCTGACGCTCTATGAAACCGAGTACCAGCCAGCGAAGGCGCGTGCCGCCATGCGGTGCGACGGTTCGCCCCTGTCGGTCGCTTTCGATGATCCTGTCCTGCGCGCGGCCGGGCTGGAAGGCGACAGCTATGGCGAAGCCAAGAGCTTCTTCGATCTTAGCGACCACCAGATGCACAAGATCATCTGCTATTGCCACTTCGGTTCGTCGGTGAGCGCGGGAACGGCTGCCAATGCGGTCCGCGGCGTGGCGAATGGCGGGTTGCGTGGTCTGGCCGATCGCTTGCTCGGCATGTTTCGCTAGCCGTGATCTGGGTGTCGTGATTGGCGTGGAACCGGTCGCTACCGGTCTTGCGCCTTTCCGGCAACCACCAGTTCGATGCGATTGTCCGCCAGCATAGCCGCGATGTCGGCAGGCGGCGGCGCGTCGGTTACCAGCATGTCATAGGCCGATGGCTCATCGAGGATGATCGGGGCACTGCGGTAAAACTTGTCGCTGTCGGCAACGACGATGCGGGTTTCCGCGCGGCGACCGGCTTCGCGCGAATATTCCGCCTCTTCCATGTCCTGCAGCATGAAGCCTGATGCGGCGTTGATCGCCGTGACCGACAGGATGGCGTGGCGCACGTTGAAGCGGCGCACGAAATTGATCGAGTCTATGCCGAAGGCCCCGCCGTCATGGGGCCGCAATTCTCCTCCGGCGAAGAAGATGCGATTGTTGTTGCGCGTGGCGAGCGTGTGGGCGACGGCCACCGAATTGGTGACGACAAACAGATTCTGGCGGCGCTGCAGCGCGACTGCAATGAAGGCGGTCGTCGAACCGATGTCGAGGAAAAGCGTGTCGCCGTCCTCGATGATGTCTGCAACCTTCGTGGCGATCAGCCGCTTGGCCTCGGCGTTCTCGTTCATGCGGAAATGCAGAGGCTGCTCGTTGGTAACGTCCTTCAGGTGAACGCCGCCATGCACCTTGGTGACGAGGCCGTTGGTCTCCAGCGTGCGAATGTTGCGACGGATGGTTTCCTCCGACACGCCGATCCGCTCGGCCAGGAACTGGATGCGGCTCGATCCGCCCGCCAGGCGCAGTTCCTCCAGAATCTCCCGTTCGCGATGGTTCGAATGCAGCGGTGAAGTATCCGATGCCGCCATTGGTGTCTGTCCTCTGCTGTCTTCGCATGTATAACCCATATTGTTCTTGGCGCAGAATACAACAAAAGCCCAAGTCCGTGTTTCAATATGTGGATTGTTCTTGACAGCGAACACGCGTTGGAGAACCTTTCTCGGAAAACGGACCGAAGTTGTCCGCCGAGGGAACGACCGAAAGCGCCTTGTTGACCCCAGCCGAGTGCGGGGGCGGGACGAAAAGGAGGAAGTTTGGGCGGATCTCCGGAGGACAGGATCCGCGCGCTCTGTATCTGGCGGGGCGCGCCGACGATCGAGCCGATTGCGGGTGGCATCACCAACCGGAACTACCTGGTGCGCGATGGCGCGCGTCGCTGCGTCGTTCGGCTCGGCGAGGATATTCCGGTTCACCAGATCAGCCGCGCAAACGAGCTTGCGGCGAGCATTGCGGCCCACGCCGCGGGCCTCTCCCCGGCTGTCCTTCATCATGCACCGGGGGTCCTGGTGCTCGACTATGTCGACGGACGACCGCTGACACCCGAGGACGTCGGCGCGCACCGGACGCTCGAGCGCATCCTGCCGCTGATCCATGTCTGTCATCGCGATATACCGAAGCATTTTCGCGGTGCGGCGATGATTTTCTGGGTTTTCCATGTCATCCGCGACTATGCCGCGAGCCTCAAGGACGGCTGCAGCACGCATATGCACCGGGTCGGCGGATTGCTCGACAAGGCCGCAGTCCTGGAGCGGGCGGCCGGGCCGTTCGAAATCGCCTTCGGCCACAACGACCTCCTCGCCGCCAACTTCCTCGATGACGGCAGGCGGCTCTGGCTGATCGACTGGGACTATGCGGGCTTCAACACGCCGCTCTTCGATCTCGGCGGACTTGCCTCAAACAATGAACTGTCGGCGAAGCAGGAAGACTGGCTGCTCGAAGCCTACTTCGACACCGCGGTGACCGAGGATCTGCGCCGCCGATACCGGGCGATGAAATGCGCCTCGCTGCTGCGCGAGACCATGTGGAGCATGGTCTCGGAAATCCATTCCACCATCGATTTCGACTACGGCGCCTACACTGCCGAGAACCTGGCGCGGTTCAACCGCGCCTTCGACACATTCGCGCAATCCTAGGGATAGGCCATGAAGGAACTGCCCACTTCGGCAAGAGCGGTCGTCATCGGCGGCGGCATCGTCGGTTGCTCGACCGCCTATCACCTCGCCAAGCTCGGCTGGACGGATACCGTCCTGCTGGAACGCAAGAAGCTCACCTCCGGCACGACATTCCATGCGGCCGGTCTTGTCGGGCAGCTTCGCACCAGCGCCAACATCACCCAGCTGCTCGGCTATTCGGTCGATCTCTACAAGAGGCTTGAAGCCGAAACCGGTCTCGGAACGGGCTGGAAGATGAATGGCGGACTGAGGCTCGCCTGCAACGCGGAGCGCTGGACCGAGGTGAAGCGCCAGGCGACGACGGCGCAGTCCTTCGGCCTTGAAATGCATCTGCTGACCCCAAGGGAAGCCTTCGACCTCTGGCCGCTGATGACCATCGACGACCTCGTCGGCGCCGCCTTCCTGCCGACCGACGGGCAGGCGAACCCTTCCGACATCACCCAGGCGCTGGCCAGGGGCGCGCGCATGGCGGGAACGACGATCTTCGAGGATACGGAAGTGCTAGACCTCGAAATCGACAAGGGCAGGATCCGCGCCGTCATCACCGGACATGGCCGCACCGAATGCGAGCGGGTGGTGGTCTGCGCGGGGCAGTGGACCCGAAGTTTTGCCGCGCGCTGCGGCGTCAACGTGCCGCTTGTGTCTGTCGAACACCAGTACATGGTGACCGAGCCCTTCGGCGTGCCGTCCAACCTGCCGACCCTGCGCGATCCCGACCGGCTGACCTACTACAAGGAGGAGGTCGGCGGCCTCGTCATGGGCGGCTACGAGCCCAATCCGATCCCCTGGGCCGCCGACGGCATTCCGGAGGACTTCCACTACACGCTGCTCGACAGCAATTTCGGCCACTTCGAACAGATCATGGAACAGGCCCTCGGCCGCGTGCCCGCGCTGGAGACGGCCGGCATCAAGCAATTGATCAACGGTCCCGAGAGTTTTACCCCGGACGGCAACTTCATTCTCGGCGAGGCGCCGGAACTGAAGAACTTTTTTGTCGGCGCTGGCTTCAACGCCTTCGGCATCGCATCGGGTGGTGGGGCCGGCATGGCGCTTGCCGAGTGGGTGCACAAGGGCGAACCGCCCTTCGACCTCTGGCCCGTCGACATCCGCCGTTTCGGCCGCCCGCACTTCGACACCGATTGGGTGCGCACCCGAACGCTGGAAGCCTATGGCAAGCACTACACGCTCGCCTTTCCTCATGAGGAACACCAAAGCGGCAGGCCCTGCCGGAAATCGCCGCTCTATGACCGGTTGAAGGCGCAAGGCGCCTGCTTTGGCGAGAAGCTCGGCTGGGAGCGGCCGAACTGGTTTGCCGATCTTTCTGCCGGCCAGCAGCCGAAGGATGTCTACAGCTACGGCCGCCAGAACTGGTTCGATGCCGTCGGCCGCGAGCACAAAGCGGTGCGCGAGGCGGCGGTGATCTTCGACCAGACCTCCTTCGCCAAGTTCGCGCTGAAGGGACGTGACGCGGAAGCCGCGCTCACCTGGATCGCGGCAAACGACATCGCTAGGCCGGTCGGCTCGCTCACCTATACCCAGATGCTGAACGACAAGGGCGGGATCGAATGCGACGTGACCGTGTCCCGCGTCGCCGAGGATGAATACTACATCGTCACGGGTACCGGTTTCGCCACCCATGACTTCGACTGGATCGCCCGCAACATTCCGAAAGATATGCATGCCGAGTTGGTCGACGTCACGTCCGCGTATTCAGTGCTGTCACTGATGGGACCACACGCACGCTCAGTGCTCGAAAAGGTGACGAGAAGCGATCTCTCGAACGCGGCTTTTCCCTTTGCGTCGGTCCGGACCATCGGCATTGCGGGGTGTCCGGTGCGGGCGCTGCGCGTGACCTATGTAGGTGAACTCGGCTACGAACTGCATGTACCGGTCGAATATGCCGCCACCGTCTATGATGCACTCATGGCGGCCGGACACGACCATGGCCTCGTCAATGCCGGCTATCGGGCGATCGAGAGCTGCCGTCTCGAAAAGGGATATCGCGCCTGGGGATCCGATATCGGGCCGGACCACACCCCTGTCGAGGCGGGCCTTTCCTGGGCGGTGAAGACGCGGAAGCCAGTTGCGTTCAAAGGGCGCGAGGCAATCGAGCGCCAGCTGCAAAACGGTGTGAAGAAGACGCTTGCCTGTTTCGTCACCGAAGATCCGGACATCGTTCTGCTCGGCCGCGAAACCATCTACCGCAACGGCAAGCGGGTGGGATGGCTGACCAGCGGCGGCTTCGGCTATACCGTCGGCAAGCCGATCGGCTATGGCTATGTGCGCGATCCGGAGGGCGTCACAGAGGAACTCGTGCTATCCGGCACCTATGAATTGGACGTGGCGATGACGCGCATTCCTTGCCGGGTGTCGCTCGGGCCGCTCTACGATCCGGGTATGAAGCGCATCAAGGTGTGATCCGCCACCGGGGCGAGATGCGGTAAAGAACGTATTGCGCACGGTTTGGTCCGTCTGTATCGCTCAGTCTCAGCCAAAGTGCCTTGCTTCTCGCTCATTATGTATATACAATAAAACATATTTTCTGCTTCAAGGCCGATGGGGCCTTGTTCAGGCGGATTGACGAGTTCTACAGGAGCAACCCTATCTCGAAGCGCGACACCATTGCCGTCGATGTCCCGAATGCCAAAGCCCTGTCGCTGCACGAGCGCATCCTGCAGGATCTCGAGGCGAACATAGTCAGCGGCCGCTGGCCTCCGGGCCACCGCATCCCATACGAGCACGAGCTGACCGACCAGTACCAGTGCTCGCGCATGACGGTGAACAAGGCTGTTACGCAGTTGATGCGCAGCGGTCTCGTGCAACGGCGGCGCAAGTCCGGAACCTATGTGACCTTTCCCAAGGGACAATCGGCAGTCCTCGAAATCCAGGACATTCCCCTCGAGGTCGAGGCGCGCGGACAGGCCTACCGCTACGAACTGCTTGGGCGCTCCGAGGGGGAGGCCACGGAGGCGGATCGGCGGGCCTTGCCGGTCGAAAGAGGCGACACGGTGCTGAAGCTTCAGTCGCGGCATTTCGCGGGCAACCGGCCGTTCTGCCTCGAGGACCGCATGATCAACCTCGCGGCCGTGCCGGACGCCAGCGGCGAGGCATTCGACACCGTCGCACCGGGCCACTGGCTTCTCGAGCAGGTGCCGTGGAGCGCTGCCGAAAACCGCATCCGCGCCATCGCGGCGAACGTGGCGACTGCCAAGCTATTGGATATCAAGGCGGGTGATCCCTGTCTCGTCATCGAGCGCAGGACCTGGAGCGGCGACAGCCACATCACCCATGTGCTGCTGACCTATCCGGGCGACTATCACGAACTCGTCGCGCAGTTCACACCGGCGCGCTGAAGGGTCGAGTTGCGCGCGATAGCGCTTTGTGCGACCTGCACCTTCTGGTAGCCTCGGCCGCATGATTTGCGATGATTCCGCGCCAATGGACGACCGGTGACGACAGCAGCAGAAAACCAGAAAGTCGATCGCTTCGTCGTCTTCGTCGTCCTCGCCGCGGTGCTCTACAACGGCGTGCTCGCGATCATCAACGCCAGTGTCGCCCCGCTTGCCTTCTCCCATGTAGCGCTCACGGAAATAACGATACTGGCGGCGGCTCTCGTCTTCATCCTGCGCAAGGGTATCTATGCCCGGGACCTCTCGATCCTGCTCTACCTCCTGTTCACCTTCGCGCTGACGGTCTACGTCTCGGTGGTGAACGGCGCGCCGCTGGTCGACTATTTCCGCAACATCCTGATCGTTTTCTGCTTCGCGCTCGTCGGTACTTCGGCGAATGCGCAAACGGTCAAGCTTGCCTTCCGGGTGGCTTGCGGGCTGGTGCTCGTGGTGCTGCTGATGGAAATCTTTACGATCGATCTCTACGAGAACCTGTTCTACCCGATGAAGTATTTCGAGAATACGCGCGGACTGGAGCAGGTCTCGTTCGGCGGCTCGAAGCTCTTCCAGAATGCGCAGCGCATCGACGGGCGCTTTTCCTTCGGCATAATCGACCATCGCGCCTCGTCGCTGTTCCTCGAACAGGTTTCGCTGGCGAACTTCTCCGGCGCGCTGATGATCTTCGCCATATCCTTTTGGAACCTGTTGAAGAGGGGCGATCGCGTCCTCGTCCTCGCGACGATCGGCCTGATCCTGGTGACCAACGATTCCCGCAGCATGCTGATCTTTGCGCTGGTCTGCTTCGGCGGCTATTTCATCTTCCCGCGCATGCCGACCTACCTCACGGCGCTCTACATGCCGCTGATCATCATTGCGGGTTTTCTGGTCTTTCTGATCAAGCCCGATGCCCAGGGCGATACGCTGGACGGCCGTGTCGTGCTGACCGTTTCCAAGCTCGTCGATCTCGACATCCCCGCGGCGCTCGGGCTTTTTGCCGCCCGCGCAACGGAATTTGCCGATAGCGGCTATCTCTACGTGATTTATGGCGGAACAGTTTTCGGTCTTTTGGCCTTCTGGTTGTTCGTGACATTCTACGCGGCGGGCGATACCGGCCCGCAGCGGCGCTGCGCCCATTCACTCTCTGTTTTTATTTTCATGAATATGATGATCGGAGGCACTGCAATATTTTCAATCAAGGTCGCCGGGCTGCTGTGGCTGCTGGTGGGGCATCTGAAGTTCGCGAATGCAGGCAGGACGGTCGAGGCCAGGGCTTCGGGTTCCGCCGGTGCGGGTATCGGCCCCGCCGCCGGACGTTCTGCCTGACAGGCGCTGAATGCGAATGGGTCGGACATTGGATGGTCCTTCCGCCCCAGACATCCGCGAGCGGCCCGGAAATATAATTTCAGGGATTTGAAATGCTTGTTCAGCTTCAGTATGTGCGTGCGATTGCAGCACTCATGGTAGTGTACTTCCACAGCATCCTGCAGTTGCGCAATGTCGATGCGCAGGCGACCCTCGGCGACTTCCTGTTCGGCAAGAGCGGCGTCGATCTCTTCTTCGTCCTGAGCGGCTTCGTAATGTGGATCACCACGGCCGGGCGACCCATCGGCGCGCTTGAATTCTACCAGCGCCGGGTGCGGCGCATAGTGCCGCTCTACTGGGCCGCGACGATCACGGCGGCCGCCATTGCTCTCGCGATCCCGGCGGTGCTGAAATCGACGAAATTCGAGCTTGGTCATGTCCTGGCGTCACTGTTTTTCATTCCGTGGATCAATCCCGCCGACCCGAACGGCGCGATGATCGCCCCGGTGATCGTGCCGGGCTGGACGCTGAACTACGAGATGTACTTCTACCTCGTCTTCGGTGCGTTGCTGGTGCTCGGCGAAAACCTCCGGCTGCTTGCGCTTCTGACATTCTTCCTGGCCGTCTTCGCGGTGTGTCGGCTCCTGCCCGCCGAAGCGACGGCGGCGATCTTCTATGGGGATGCGGTGGTCTTCGAGTTCGTCGCCGGGGTTTTCATCGGGAAGCTCTATCTCGATGGCCGACGTATCGGCGCAACTCCTGCCTGGGCGCTGGCGGCGCTCTCCTTTGCAGCAATGGTCGTTGCCGATCATCTCGATCTCGCGGACATCCCGCGCATCATGCCAATCGGCATTCCCGCGGCGCTGGTGATCTACGCGGCGGTTTCGGTCGATTTTTCGCGCTGGAAGGAAATCGGCTGGCTGCGCTATCTCGGCGATGCATCCTACAGCATCTATATCACCCATATCTTCGTGCTGGCCGCGGCGCGTGTCGCCCATGGGCACGTTCCGTTCGAGTGGTTGAAGAACGAGTATCTCTTCCTCATCGGCTGCCTGCTTGCGTCCACTGCCTTCGGCGTTCTCGTTCACCACCTCTTCGAGGCCAGGGTGGAGGCCTATTTCCGCAGGCGAAGGGCAGGTGCTCCGGCACTTGCCATCCGCCAGGCCTGAGAGCGGAGCAGAACCGTGTTTCATCATCGTGTCCACCGTCTGCTCAGCCTGTTCCTTGCAGGTTCGCTGTCGCTTTCCGTTGCCCTACCAGGCGCCCGGGCCGCCGATCCGTCGCAGCTCTGTTTCCGCGGCATCAACATCTCCGGCGCGGAGTACGGCAACAAGAACGGCGTGCACGGCACGAACTATCTCTATCCCACCGAGACGACGGTAAAATACTTCCGTTCCAAGGGCATGGATTCGGTTCGGCTGCCTTTCATCTGGGAGCGGTTGCAGCCACAACTCGGCGGAAGGCTGAACTCGCGCGAACTGAAGCTTCTGACGGATTCGGTGGAACTGATCCGCAAGCACGAGATGGCGGTGATCCTCGATCCGCACAATTTCGGCTACTACGACGGCAAGCAGATCGGTTCAGCCGAGGTGCCGGTTCGGGCCTTCGCCGATTTCTGGACCCGGCTTGCTGCGGAGTTCGCCAACCGCGACGGCCTCGTCTTCGGGCTGATGAACGAGCCCTACGATATCGGCGCGACCGACTGGCTCGCAGCGGCCAACGCTGCCATCCGCGGCATTCGCGCCGTCAAGGCGGACAACCTCATCCTCGTGCCGGGAACCATCTGGTCCGGCGCTCATAGCTGGGAGGTCGAGCGTGAAGGCGGATCCAACGGCGCGGTGATGCTCGGCGTCGAGGACCCGCGGGACAACTATGCCTATGAACTGCACCAGTATCTCGACAACGATTATTCCGGCACCAAGGACGGCTGCGTCAATGCCGCGGGCGCCAACCAGGCGATCGTGCAGATGACCGACTGGCTGCGCCGCAACGGCAAGCGGGGCTTCGTCGGCGAGTTCGGCGGCGGGCAGGGAGCAGCGTGCCTGGCGGGTCTCGCCACGATGGTGGGCACCATCGAGCGCAACAACGACGTCTGGCTCGGCTGGACCTACTGGGCGGCCGGCGACTGGTGGCCCGAGGATGAAACCAACAATGTCCAGCCGACGAGGCGGGGCGAACGCAAGCAGTTGCAGGCCATCATGGGCGGACGTCAGGAACCCGGTCTAAATGCCGGTCATTGCGCGATGGTCCCTTCTTCCGGTTGACGCGCGAACGCGATCTCAACCCTCCGTTAACCAAGAAAAACTAAATTCGCTCTGAATGCCGCCCGGGAGGCCCGGGCAGCGCGCACACGTCTGGAATTCTCGATGAGCTGGCTCGGAAGCAACACGAAAGCTGCGGAAGCGACCGACTTGCCGGCCCCGGGCGAGCCGAAGCCGGTGGCAGCGGTTCGCCGCGGGCCGGTCGTTCGCACCGCGGACTACATCACCCGCCGCGTGCCGGAGGTTCCGCCGGAACCGGTGGTCGTCTCCGACCCCAAGCCGGTTGTCCACGACGAGCAGATCAAGGCTCACGTGGTGGTCGAGCCTGTTTCGCCATCCGTTTCTGGAACCGAACCGGAAAAGCCGCCGGAAATTGCCGGAGCCGACATTCCGCTGTTCGATCTCGCCTCCATTGCGCGGGCCACATGGACCTACCGGCGGCCGATCCTCGGCCTGGCGGTTGCCGGCGCGCTGCTCGGCGGCGGCCTGATGGCGATGTCTGCGCGCAAATATACTGCCGAGACCAGCCTCTATTTCGATCCGCGCCAGGTGCAGATCACCCGTTCCGCCGAAGGTGGAGAAAGTGCGTCGCCCACCGCCGTCACGGCGATCATCGACAGCCAGGCGCGCATCCTCACCTCGAACCGCGTGCTCGAACGCGTAGCCGAGAAGCTCGAACTTGCCAAGGACCCAGATTTTGCGGTGAAGGCAGCCGGGACGGACGGCGTGCCCTACGGGCTCGTGGCCAGGCTGCAGCAGTCAACGTCGATCACGCGCGACGACAACACCTATATCGTTTCCCTCAAGGTCACGACCGGCGACGGCGCCAAGTCCGCCGGCATCGCCAATGCCATCGTCGATGCCTATCTCGAGGAGGAAAACCAGGCGGTTTCCGGCATCTATCGCAGCGCGAACAGCGCGCTCGACGGACGACTTGCCGAGCTTGGCGCCAAGGTGCAGGCCGCCGAAAAGGCGGTCGAGGATTTCCGCGCCAGGAACGACATGGTCACCGCCGAAGGCGACCTTATCTCCGACAAGCGGCTGGTCTCTCTGAATGAACTGCTGGTCACGGCCCAGAACCGGACGATCGAGGCGAAGGCAAAGGTCACGGCCGCAAGCAACTTGAAGGTCGAGGATGCGCTGGCCGGAAATTCGGCGAATAGCGTGGCTTCGGCGACGCTCGTCGACTTGCGACGGCAGTACGCCGCCCAGGCCGCCAGCATCGGCAGCATGGAAAGCCGCATGGGTCCGCGCCACCCGTCGCTGCTGGCCGCAAAGGGATCGCTCGAAGGGCTGAAGGCGGAAATCCGCAACGAATTGCAACGGATCGTTTCCGTCGCGGAATCCGAGCAGGCGCAGGCGCAGAAGGCCGAAGAGGACGTTGCGAAGGAACTGACCATCCAGAAGGCGCTGCAAGCCAATACTTCGATGCAGCAGATCGACCTCAATGAACTGCAGCGCGAGGCCACCGCCGCCCGCGACATCTACGAAACGGTGCTGAAGCGCGCCCGCGAAACGAGTGAGGACCTGAACCTCGTGCGCAGCAACGTCCGCGTCATCTCCAAGGCAGAAATGCCCCTGAAGGCCGACGGGCCGGGGACCAAGATGCGGCTGATCGCCGGTATTCTCGGTGGCCTGATCCTCGGGTTGGCACTCGGCATCGGGCTTGCGGTCCTCCGCAGCCTGCTGGTGCACCCTTTTATCCGCTCCGCATTTCGCGAGTTTTCCGCCAGCACAGAGAACCCGAAGGCGTCTTGACACGCCCGTCCGTTGCGCCTCAATCAATCGCCATCGAAGACGCGATGGAAAGAGGCATGCCCGATATGGACGTAAAGCTCGAAGACAGCTGGAAAAGCGTTCTCGCCAGCGAGTTCGCAAGCCCGTACATGGGTGCGCTGAAGGATTTTCTCGTCGCAGAAAAGAGCAACGGCAAGCGCATCTTCCCGAAGGGCGGTGAGTATTTCCGGGCGCTCGACCTGACACCGATCGACAAGGTGCGCGTCGTCATCCTCGGGCAGGATCCCTATCATGGCGCCGGCCAGGCACACGGGCTCTGCTTCAGCGTCCAGCCTGGGGTCCGAACGCCGCCGTCGCTCGTCAACATCTACAAGGAGCTCGAAAGCGATCTCGGCATTGCGCCGGTGAGGCACGGCTTCCTCGAGAGCTGGGCCCGTCAAGGCGTACTGTTGCTCAACAGCGTGCTCACTGTGGAGGAGGCGCGCGCCGCCTCGCATCAAGGCAAGGGATGGGAGCGGCTTACCGATGCGGTAATCCGCGCCGTCAACGAGCGCTGCTCCAACGTCGTGTTCATGCTCTGGGGCTCCTACGCCCAGAAAAAAGCAGCCTTCGTCGATACCGCGCGGCATCTGGTCTTGAAGGCACCGCATCCATCGCCACTTTCGGCCCATGCAGGCTTCCTCGGTTGCCGGCACTTCTCGAAAGCCAACACCTATCTGGAAGCGCAGGGACTGGAACCGATCGACTGGCAACTGCCCGCCGACCCGCAGCCGAAATCGAGCCCGTGATCGTGAACGGGGCATCAATATCGTTCACAATTGGAGAACAATCAGTTGCCCCGGACGGGGCTGTTCGCGGCGGTAGAATGCGCCAAATATAGTGGCAGACAAAGGGTCCCGACCGACCACGGGACAGAAAGGGTTTGCCATGCTTAACCAGATCAAGGGCCTGCACCACGTCACCTCGATGGCTGACGACGCCCGCACCAACAACCAGTTCTTTACCCATGCGCTGGGCTTGCGCCGGGTCAAGAAGACCGTCAACTTCGACGCACCGGACGTCTATCACCTCTACTACGGTGACGAAGTCGGCACGCCCGGCTCGGTCATGACCTACTTCCCGTTCCCGCAGATGGGCCTCGGCCGCCCGGGCACCGGCGAAGTCGGCACGACGCTATTTTCCGTTCCGAAGAATTCGCTGGGTTACTGGAGCGAACGTCTCTCCGGCCTCGGCGTGGAAGGCCTCAAGACCGCCGAACAGTTCGGCGAGAAGCGCCTGCATTTCGCCGGTCCCAACGGTGACGGTTTCGCGCTCGTGGAAGTGACCGAAGACAAGCGCGCCCCGTGGCTGCATGGTGGCATCGACGCCGATCACGCAATCCGTGGCTTCCATTCGGTCGCCATGCGACTCAATGATGACGGCGCGATGACCGAGCTGTTGAAGTACATGAACTACGAGGTCGTGGATACGGCAGACGGCGTCAAGCGCCTGGCGGTCAACGGCGGCAACGGCGCCGATGTCATCGAACTCGAATCGATGCCGAACGTTTCGCGCGCGCTTGGCGGTGCCGGTTCGGTGCATCACGTCGCCTTCGCGGTCGAGAACCGCGCAAAGCAGCTCGAGGTCCGCAAGGCGCTGATGGATACCGGCTATCAGGTCACGCCAGTGATCGACCGCGACTACTTCTGGGCGATCTACTTCCGGACCCCGGGCGGCGTGCTCTTCGAAATCGCCACCAACGAACCGGGCTTCGATCGCGACGAGGATACCGCCCACCTCGGCGAGGCGCTGAAGCTGCCGACCCAGCACGAGCATCTGCGCGCTCTGCTGGAAAAGCACCTCCAGCCGATCGATAGCAATTAAGGCGCTGGAGAAAAACGGATGAGCGAAGACACCTATCTGTATCGCGTTCGGGAAGGCGTTCCCGGCAAGCCGATCTTCTTCGTCTTCCACGGCACGGGCGGCGACGAGAACCAGTTTCTCGACTTCGCTGCCCGGCTGCTGCCGGAAGCAACCATCGTGGCGCCGCGCGGCGACGTCTCCGAACATGGTGCGGCGCGCTACTTCCGCCGCACCGGCGAGGGCGTCTACGATATGGCGGACCTCGCCCGGGCAACCGGGAAGATGGCCGCCTTCGTCAAGGAGCAGCGCGACCGAAAAGGAGCATCGAAGGTGCTCGGGCTAGGCTTTTCCAATGGCGCCAATATCCTCGCCAACGTGATGATTGAGCATGGTAGCCTTTTCGATGCCGGCATGCTGCTGCACCCGCTGATCCCCTTCCAGCCCGGGGACAATGCCGAGCTGGCGGGCCGCAGGATCCTGATCACTGCCGGTGAGCGCGATCCGATCTGCCCGGCGCCGATGACGCGTTCGCTGGCGGACTACTTCACCCGTCAGAATGCCGAGGTGACGCTCGAATGGCATCCGGGCGGCCACGAGCTGCGCCAGAACGAGATCGACGCCGTTCAGGCGCTGGTGGGCAACTACCTCTGACAATGCAGTTTCAGGGGCGATGGCAATGTCCGTCGCCCCACATGTCAGGCAGCGACAGAAGCTTTTCGCCCTGCGAATTTTCCCGAAAAAGAAAACCGAAAGACGGCTTGCGGGCGGCTTTCGCCTGTCTGATACTGCCGTCGCGCCCGATCGGGCGCCTGAGACGCAGAAAAATCAGAAGATCTGCGCATGATCCATTCTCCGGATCCTTATCGATTTCGGGGGGAAGAGTGCAGGCACGTCTCAAGTTTCGTCGCATTCGTGCCTTTGGGAGAGGTCGCATGAACAACCATCTGAAATTCTTCATTGACGGAAAATGGGTCGATCCGGTCGTCCCCGCCGTTCTCGATGTCATCAATCCGGCAACGGAAGAGGCCTATACCCAGATCTCGCTCGGCTCGAAGGCCGACGTGGACAAGGCGGTGGCGGCAGCGAAGACGGCATTCGAAACCTTTTCCCTGACCAGCAAATCGGAACGGCTGAAACTGCTGAAGCGCATCCTGGCGGTCTACAACGATCGCTACGAGGACATCGCACGCGCGGTTTCGGACGAAATGGGGGCCCCGCTCTCCTTCGCCATGGAGGCACAGGCCTGGGCAGGTCGTGGCCACATGGAAGCGACGATCGAGCCCCTCGAGGCCTACGAGTTCAGCCACCAGCGCGGCTCGACGATGGTGGTCAAGGAGCCGATCGGCGTCTGCGCCCTGATCACCCCATGGAACTGGCCGCTGAACCAGATTGTCTGCAAGGTGGCGCCCGCCCTGGCCGCGGGTTGCACCGTCGTGCTGAAACCTTCGGAAATCGCCCCGATCAGCGGCATCGTCTTCGCCGAAGTCATGGAAGCGGCCGGCACGCCCAAGGGTGTCTTCAACCTCGTCAACGGCAACGGTCCGGATGTCGGCCAGGTTATGGCCGGCCACCCGGACGTCGACATGGTGTCCTTCACCGGCTCGACCCGCGCCGGCACCATCGTCGCAAAGACCGCCGCCGACACGGTCAAGCGCGTTGCCCAGGAACTCGGCGGCAAGTCCGCAAACATCATCCTGCGGGATGCCGATTTCGAGACGGCGGTGCGAAAGGGCGTCGAAGGCTGCTTCGGCAATTCCGGTCAGTCCTGCGACGCGCCGACCCGCATGCTCGTGCCCTCCGATCGTCACGACGAGGCGCTGAAGATCGCCAAGGCGGCCGCCGAAACCTTCAAGGTGGGCGATCCTAAATCGTCGGATACCGTGCTGGGCCCCGTCGTCAGCCAGTTGCAGTATGACAAGATCCAGCGGCTGATCGAGACGGGCATCAACGAGGGCGCGACGCTGGTCGCCGGCGGTCCGGGACGTCCGGAAGGACTGAACCGCGGATATTATATCCGCCCGACGATTTTCGGCCATGTGACCAGCGATATGACGATTGCCCGCGAGGAAATCTTCGGCCCGGTGCTGTCGGTCATTTCCTACGAAGATGACGACGATGCCGTGCGTATTGCCAACGATACGGTCTATGGCCTTGCTGCCTATGTGCAGTCCAGGGACATCGAGCATGCACGCCAGATCGCTGCACGGATGCGGGCGGGCTCGGTCTATCTCAACTACCCGGAATGGGATACCCACGCGCCTTTCGGTGGCTACAAGCAGTCCGGCAACGGCCGTGAATATGCCGATTGGGGCATTCACGACTTCCTCGAGATCAAGGGGATCGTCGGCTACGCCGGCTGAAACCCGAACCGATCGTTTGGGGGCGGCGAACTTCCGCCGCCCCATTTTCTTGGGGATGGGTAGTCCCCTTGTGCAATGCAACATATTTTCGTCTGATATCCGATGTCTATGCTCGCGCTCGCTCAATCAATCGGGCATGAGACGCTACAATCAGAGGATGATGCATGGCAGGAGAGACTGTTCTGGTGGTGGGCGGAGCCGGGTATATCGGTTCCCACACATGTCTTGAGTTGGCGACGCGGGGATACGTGCCGGTCGTCTACGACAACTTTTCCAACGGCCATCGCGAGTTCGTAAAATGGGGTCAGGTGGAAGAGGGCGATATCCGCGACCGAGTGCGCCTCGACGAGGTCTTTGCCAAACACAAGCCGGCCGCCGTCCTGCATTTCGCGGCGCTGATCGAGGTCGGCGAATCCGTGAAGGAGCCCGTCGCTTTCTACGAAAACAACGTTGTCGGTACGCTGACGCTGCTTTCAGCGGCACAAGCGGCAGGCGTCAAGGCCTTCGTCTTTTCGTCGACCTGCGCCACCTATGGCCTACCCGAAAGCCTGCCGCTCGACGAGACCCATCGCCAGGCGCCGATCAACCCCTATGGCCGGACCAAGTGGATCGTCGAGCAGGCGCTGAAGGACTACGACCAGTATACGAGTTTCCGTTCGGTGATCCTGCGCTACTTCAATGCCGCCGGTGCCGACCCGGAAGGGCGGATCGGCGAATGGCACACGCCGGAAACGCATGCGATCCCGCTTGCCATCGAGGCAGCGCTCGGCCGACGGGGCGGGTTCAAGGTGTTCGGCACCGACTATGAGACGCGCGACGGAACCTGCGTGCGCGACTATATCCACGTGATGGATCTCGCCGATGCGCATGTGCGCGCCGTCGACCATCTGCTCCAGGGCGGCGGGTCGGTCGCCCTCAACCTCGGCACCGGCACCGGCACGACGGTGAAGGAACTGCTGTCAGCCATCGAGGATGTCTCGGCCAAACCTTTCCCGGTCGAATATACCGGCAGGCGGGAGGGGGACTCCCATACGCTGGTCGCCAACAATGACAAGGCGCGCGAGGTGCTTGGCTGGGTGCCGAAATACGATCTTGACCAGATCATCCGTAGTGCGTGGAACTGGCACCAGAAGTCGAACCAGCACTGAAAGAACGACGGTCGGCCGAAATCACGTCTTCGGCCGACCCTTTTCGGCTATGACGATGCCGGAGAGCACCAGCAGGATTGCGGCGACGTGGAAGAACTGCAGGCGTTCGCCGAGGACCAGTACCGACAGGATCGTTCCGAAGGCCGGGATCAAATTGATGAAGAGGCCGGCGCGATTTGGGCCGATGCCTTCGACACCTTTTATATAGAGGATCTGCGAGACGAGCGATGGGAAGATGCCGACATAGGCGATCACCCACCAGCCGGTGCGATCCGGCCAGATCGCCCTTTCCGTGGATACTTCCCAGAGCATGAGCGGAACAGTGGTCAGCAGGGCTGCCATGGCAGGCACCGCCATCAGGCTGCGCCAGTCGATCGGCGGCTTCCATCTGAGGCTAATGGTATAGCCGGCATAGACGACGACGCATATCAGCACCAGCACGTCGCCGAAATTGAGCGTGAGCTCCAGCAAGGTGGAGAAGTCTCCGTGCGAGGCGGTGACGGCAATGCCGACAAGAGTGAGCACGAAACCGGCGATCTGGGCGGCCGAGACACGCGTGCCGAACAGGACGAAGTTGAACAGGAAGATCAGCATTGGGATGCCCGCCTGTTCGATTGCGGCGTTGATCGCGGTGGTATACTGCAGAGCCGAGTAAAGCAGCACGTTAAAGGCGGTATAGCCGAACGCGCCATAGGCGAGCAGCAGCAGCCAGTTCTTGCGGATGAGCGGCCAGTCTCGCCTCAGCGACGGTATCGAGATCAGCGCAATCAGGGCAACCGCGAAGACCCAGCGCCAGAATGTCAGTATCATCGGGCTGATGTGGCCGATCGCCATCTTGCCGATCATCGTGTTGCCGCCCCAGCTCAATGTTGCGATGAACAGATAGAGATATGCGCGGCTCTGCAAGATGATTCTCTTTCAAATGGATGGGCATGGCATCTATTGCGACGATACGGTGGCAAGACAAGCCGCATGCGCTATTTGTCACGCAAAAAGCCCAATCAATTGACATAACGGAGTCGCCAATTTCAGAACAACCCAGTATAGATGCGCGGGTTTGAGGTAGCGCAGGGCTACGCAGAAGACGGGATTTGATAGATGACGAATGTCGTGGTGGTCGGGTCACAATGGGGTGACGAAGGCAAGGGCAAGATTGTCGACTGGCTTTCCGAGCGGGCGGATATCGTCGTTCGCTTCCAGGGCGGACACAATGCCGGCCATACCCTTGTGATCGATGGCGTCAGCTACAAGCTGTCGCTTCTTCCTTCGGGCGTGGTGCGTCCCGGCAAGCTGGCCGTAATCGGCAATGGCGTGGTCGTCGATCCGCACGCGCTGATCGCGGAAATCGACAAGCTCGCCGCCCAGGGCGTGACGATCACCACCGAAAACCTCCGCATCGCCGACAATGCGACGCTGATCCTGTCGCTGCATCGCGAGCTCGACGGATTGCGCGAAGACGCTGCCTCCGCCACCGGCACCAAGATCGGCACGACCCGCCGCGGCATCGGCCCGGCCTATGAGGACAAGGTCGGCCGCCGCGCCATCCGCCTGATGGATCTCGCCGACAAGGACGGGCTGCCGGGCAAGGTCGAGCGGCTGCTGACCCACCACAACGCGCTTCGCCGCGGCCTTGGCGTCGCCGAGATCGCGCGCGAAACGATCATGCAGGAACTGAACGCAGTTGCCGAAAAGATCCTGCCTTTCAGCGAAACGGTATGGCTGTTGCTCGACAAGAAGCGCCGCGCAGGTGCCCGCATCCTGTTCGAAGGTGCGCAGGGCTCCCTGCTCGATATCGACCACGGCACCTATCCCTATGTGACCTCGTCCAACACGGTCGCCGGCCAGGCCGCTGCCGGTTCGGGCATGGGCCCGGGCGCGCTCGGCTACATCCTCGGCATTACCAAGGCCTACACGACGCGCGTCGGAGAAGGTCCGTTCCCGACCGAACTCAATGACGAGGTTGGCCAGTTCCTCGGCGAGAAGGGACACGAATTCGGCACCGTCACCGGTCGCAAGCGCCGTTGCGGCTGGTTCGACGCCGCGCTCGTGCGTCAGTCTGTGGCAACCAACGGCATCACCGGCATCGCGCTGACGAAGCTCGACGTGCTCGATGGCCTCGACGAACTGAAGATCTGCATCGGCTACAAGCTGGACGGCCAGGAGATCGATCACCTGCCGGCGAGCCAGGGCGCACAGGCCCGCGTCGAGCCGATCTACATCACGCTCGAAGGCTGGAAGGAATCGACCGTGGGAGCCCGCAAATGGGCCGATCTTCCGGCGCAGGCGATCAAGTATGTGCGCCAGGTCGAAGAGTTGATCGGCGCGCCGGTTGCGCTTCTTTCCACCAGCCCCGAGCGCGAAGACACTATACTTGTGACGGATCCATTTGAGGATTAATGTCACGCGTCTATTGACGAATCCTATTTCGACACACTGTCGAAACCGATGAGAAAGTACTGATGGCGGATTTTGTAGCAGTCATTCGACGGGCCGTGGATGGGCTCGCGGACAATACTCCCGAAATGCGGGCAAGGGTCTACGAGAAGGCTCGTAGTGCCGTTACCCGGCAGTTGGAGAGCATGAAGCCGCGGCCGCCCGAAGAAATGCTGCGCCGGCAATTCGACAAGCTGGAAGCCGCCATCACCGAAGTCGAAAACGAGCATGCGGAGGCTCTGCCGCCCCTGGAAGAAGAGGTGGCGGAGCAGTCTTTCGAGCCTGTCCCCGAAGCCGGGTGGCAGGCGCCGCCCGAACCGGAGCCTGAGCCGGAGGCGGCGCATGTCGCCACTGCCGAGGCGGAGGAGCCCCAGTCCGCAGTCGACTACGAGACCTCGGGCTACGATGCGCCGGCATCTCCCTATGAAGACGAGCCTGTCGAGCATCCCGTCGAAGAACACGTCGCCTATGCCGAAGCGCCGCAGGCCGAGCCGATAAACGAACCGGAGCCCGAGCCGCAGGAGCCGGTGTGGCATGAGCCTGCGCTGGACCCATGTCGGACACCCGAAGCAGATCACGCCATCGTCGACAAGCCCTGGCTGCCGCATCATGACGCCGCGCCTGGCGACGAACATGTGGTCGTTCCCGAAGAGATCGCACCGACCTGGTTCAAGCCGGTGGTGGCCGATACCGTGACCACCGAGGTCGAAACCGCCGTCGATGCGGGGCGCGAGGAAACGTTTGCCGAGAGCGACGACCACGCGGATGGCGAACAGAAGACTCATGACGAGTCGACCGTTCCCGCCTGGGCCGGTCCGGATGATCATGCTTTTCCGGAATACCCTGCCGAGCCCGAGGCTGAACCGTTGGCGGCAAGCGGTGTCGACGAGCCGAACCCGGCTGGCGCCGCCAAGGAAGCTTTCAACGAGGCCGCGGCCGTCAGCGATTTCGATGATTATGTCCGTGATGACCTGAAGCCGCGGGCCGAGGTGGACGGGGCAGAGCCGAAGATGCCGGCCGCTCCCGACGACCTTTCCTGGGATCCATCGCCGTTTGACGACGTTTCGCTCGAGCCAAGTCCGGCCCGCAAGGCCGAAGAGGCCTATGAGGCAGGTGAGGACAGCGGCGTCGTGCCGCTCCACGGACGGCAGACGGGGCAAGGTCGGCGCGGTATCGGCGAAAAGGCCAAGGGTGATGTACGTCCCGGCGTTTCGCCGAAGGATATCCTGGACATGGACGCGGTTGCGGCAGCGCGTCGCCCGACGAAGGCCATCCGTACCGCCCCCCGGCGCAGTATCAACTACACGACCATGGCGCTCGGGCTGCTTGGACTAGCTGTCCTCGGTGGCGGCGGCTACGCAGCCTGGTCGAACAAGGATACGCTGACCGACATGATCACCGACCTGGTGGCGAGCCCGCCGGCGACCACGCCGAGTGAGCAAACGCCGCCCGCGAAACCGGGCGATGCCGGCGGGGCCACGACGGTGCCGCCCGCAACCCAGACGGCAACGACAAGCGGTGCCGCTGACGACAATTCCGCAGCCGCTCCGGCAACATCATCTGGCGACGGTTCTGTTGCCGACAAGTTCACCCAGCGCCTTCTGGCCGATGGTACCGAGGTCAACGAAGGAGCCGGGGAACAGGTCGCCAGCGCTGCAACCGGCGAAGGCAAGTCGATCGCCGAACAGAATGTCGCGGCCACGGAACCCGTCGCAGCCGCCGAAGCAGGGCAGGCTCCCGCCACAAACCCTGCTGCCGCAGCGACTGACGTAAAGGCCCTTGCCGTACCGGGTGCGCAAAAGATGTTCCTATACGAGGAACGCCTCGGCCAGAGCGTCCCGACCGCCATCGAGGGCA
The DNA here is from genome assembly GCA_030028905.1 of Ferirhizobium litorale. GTDB lineage: Bacteria > Pseudomonadota > Alphaproteobacteria > Rhizobiales > Rhizobiaceae > Ferirhizobium > Ferirhizobium litorale. The sequence goes on from JALDYZ010000001.1 coordinate 361,812, forward strand.
CGGTCACCTGGTCGATCAAGCGTGAACCGGGCGAAAATGGCCGCGAGGAGCCAACTGTCCAGGGGCAGATCGTTGTTCCGGATCGTGGCCTTTCCGCCCTGCTGACCTTCCGTCGCAATACCGATCCGTCACTGCCGGCGAGCCATCTGGTGGAGATCGTGTTTTCGTTGCCGCCGACCTTCGAGGGCGGCAGCGTCGAGAGCGTGCAGCGTATCGCCCTGAAACAGACGGAACAGGACCGCGGCAATGCCCTGATCGCGGTGCCGGCGAAGATCACGGACGATTTCCACATGATCGCGCTCAATGATTTCCCGGATGCGATGAAGACCAATCTGGATCTATTGAAGAACCGCAACTGGATCGACATTCCACTGACCTACCGCAACGGGCGGCGGGCGTTGTTGACGATGGAAAAGGGCACTGCCGGGGCCGAAGCCTTCAACACGGCGCTCCGCGATTGGGCGGCGCAGGGCAACGCGGCCAGCAACAGTCAGTAGGCGCTCAGCGTCGTCTGCCGGACAAGAAAAACCCCGTGTCTCGCGACACGAGGTTTTTCGTTGTTCGAATGCGGCGCAGTCGATACTGGCCGGGCGGGAACACCTTGCCTTGAGCAGCACAGGCGAGACTACGTCTCGGCGTCGACGACGCGCAGCGCCTTGGCGTGCTCCAGCGCTTCCTTGCGGACAGCTTCCTGCACCTTCTCGAAAGCGCGGACCTCGATCTGGCGCACGCGCTCGCGGCTGATGTCGAACTCCGCCGACAGTTCCTCGAGCGTCACCGGGTCGTCGGCGAGGCGGCGAGCCTCGAAGATCCGCTTTTCGCGATCGTTGAGGACGCTCATCGCGCGTGACAGCATGCGGCGACGGGTATCGAGCTCGTCCTGCTCTATCAGCCGTTCTTCCTGGCTTTCCGAGTCATCAACCAGCCAATCCTGCCATTGGCCGGATTCGCCTTCCGATGCCTTGATCGGCGCATTCAGCGAGGCGTCGCCGGAAAGCCGGCGATTCATCGACACGACTTCTTCTTCGGAGACGTTCAGCTTCGTTGCAATTTCCGCGACCTGATCGGGCCGGAGGTCGCCGTCCTCGATCGCCTGGATCTTACCCTTGAGGCGTCGCAGGTTGAAGAACAGGCGCTTCTGATTGGCTGTCGTGCCCATCTTCACCAGCGACCAGGAGCGCAGGATGTACTCCTGTATCGACGCCTTGATCCACCACATCGCATAGGTGGCGAGGCGGAAGCCACGCTCGGGATCGAATTTCTTGACGGCCTGCATCAGGCCGACATTGCCCTCGGATACGACCTCGCCGATCGGCAAGCCGTAGCCGCGATAACCCATGGCGATCTTGGCGACGAGACGCAGATGGCTGGTCACGAGCTGGTGCGCGGCCTGGCGATCGCCATGCTCCTGGTAGCGCTTGGCGAGCATGTATTCCTGCTGTGGTTCCAGCATCGGAAACTTGCGAATTTCGTCGAGATAACGATTGAGCCCGCCTTCGCCGGCGGTAATGGATGGCAATGTACTCCGGGCCATAAAGCACCCCCTTTTTTACTTTGGCTCCTCAGACGGCTAGCGCCTTTCGAGCGAGCCGGACTGCGTGTCCACAAGAACCCCGCAAATACCCAAATGGCTATCTAGGTACCAACATACAGCCCTGCAAGGGCGGTGTGACATCACAATGACGTCAGCGCTCTGCGAGCGCCGTTGGAAGCGAGACCTGTTTGATGAACTCGAAGGATCAGGGCCGCCTTCACATGGCCCATTCCTGAACTTGGCTTTCAGAATCGCCAAAGCGGAGCTGTTTGTCCAGTTCGACGTTGTGAAAGCGTGTTAAACTTTGATATGGCTTTCCCTGCCGAAAAGTACAGTTGATCGCGACGTACGTGTCGGGTTCTGACTTTAGAACAGCAGTCCGACGATCAGGCCGCCGGCGACCACGAAGGCGCCGACGAAAGCCAATATCCGCATCATTCCGGTGTTTGTGTTGTCGCCCATGCAGGCATCCCATATCGAGGGCTTGTCGGCGTCATCACTCATCGAGAGTTCCCTTGCCAGATGGTCACCGCCATTGCCGGACTGGAGTCCTCCAGCCCTTATTTCCGCAAGGCGTCGGCGAGTTCGGTCATGTCGTCCGGCATAGGTGCCTCGAAATGCATGACCTCGCCGGTGCGCGGATGTTCGAACTGAAGCATATAGGCATGCAATGCCTGGCGGGGAAAGTCCCGCGCAAGGGCGCGCACCGGTTCGGGCAGCAGGTTTGCCTTGGTGCGGAAGGCGGCGCCGTATTCCTGGTCACCGATCAGCGGATGGCCGATATGGGCCATATGCACGCGGATCTGATGGGTTCGCCCGGTTTCGAGATGGCATTCGACCAGCGATGCGAGGCAGGTCGCGTCAGGCTTTTCGTGGTAACGCTCCAGTACTTCATAGTGGGTGATCGCTTCGCGCGCATCGTCGCTGTCTTCCCGCTTGACCGCGCGCTTGGTGCGGTCGCCGGCTCGACCGAGCGGCGCGTCGATCATGCCGCGAAGCTGCCGTGGGCGGCCCCAGACGATCGCCCTATAGGCGCGCTCCAATGGTCCGGTGCGGCCGTGATCGGCAAACTGTTCGGCGAGATGACGGTGGGTGACATCATTCTTTGCAGCCACCATGACGCCGGTCGTGTCCTTGTCGAGGCGATGCACGATGCCCGGGCGGCGCACGCCCCCGATACCCGAGAGGCTCGACCCGCAATGGTGGATCAGCGCATTGACGAGTGTTCCGGACCAGTTGCCGGCGCCCGGATGCACGACAAGGCCGGCCGGTTTCGACAGGACGATCAGGTCGTCGTCTTCGAAAAGCACCTCGAGCGGGATATCCTCGCCCTGCGGTTCGACATCCTCCGGTTCCGGCAGGATGATCTCGATCAGGTCGCCGGGATGGACCTTGTGTTTCGGTTCGGTGATCGCCTTGCCATTGAGGCTGACGGCTCCTTGTTCGATCAGTGCCTTGATGCGATTGCGCGAGAATTCACCCCCGAGCCTTGCGGTCAGCCATGAATCGAGCCTGCCTTCGGCGGATTCATCTGCCTTCAGGACTTTTCTATTGTCCAATGCTTGTTTAAAGGGGTCATTCATCTCTTTCATCCCGCGTGATGAGGCTGCCCTGGGCGTGTCCGCGCCGAGCAGGTTCCGTTTCCCGCGCGAATACCAGCAACAGGAAAATCCTAGATGGCGAACATCGAACCAGACGACCAGGAAGAAGAAAAGCCGCTCGATCCAGTGATGGAGAAAGTCCGTCGCAAGATGGTGCGCCTGCAACTCGTCTCGGCCGGCGTCATGTTTGTCAGCCTTATGGCCGTGTTGGGCGCGGTTGTCTACAAGGTGACGAAATCCGAGACCAAGGAAACCACGCCGCTTGCCTCGCTGGCAGTGCCCTCGGACGGGCCGATTGCGGCGACGGCGGCGCTGCCCGCGGGCTTTGCGGTCTCCGACGTTTCGCTGTCGGGAGCGCAGATCCTGTTCTATGGCAGGACCGTGGAGGGCCAGCAGAAGGCCTATGTCTTCGACGTCAGCGCCGGCCGCATCGTTGCGGACGTCGCGGTCGGCAGCGACTGACGGAGGCACTCGCGGGATGGACGGTCGCGAAACAATCGCCATCGAAACTGCGGATGATCCCCGGATCGCCGAGTTCCGGGCGCTGCGCGATCGCGACCTGACCGGCCGCGAAGGGCGTTTCATCGCAGAAGGCACCGTCGTACTCCGGATGCTGGCCGGCGCTCATGCCGCCGGTGCATTCATGGCGGAAAAGATCCTGCTTCTGAAAAACCGGGTCCAAGGGGTCGCGGACATCCTCGCGCTTTTTCCGCCCGATATTCCGGTGTATGTCGCCGAGAGCGACGTCATCGACCGCATTGCCGGGTTCCATATGCATCGGGGCGTGCTGGCGCTCGGACGGCCGATGGGCTGTGAGGGCCTGGCGGACCGCCTAGACGCGCTGCCCGAAACCGCACTGGTGCTAGTTGGCTGCGGGATCTCGAACCACGACAATGTCGGGTCGATGTTCCGCAATGCCGCCGCCTTCGGGGCGGATGTCGTGCTGCTAGATGAAACGTGCTGCGATCCGCTCTATCGCAAGGCGCTGCGCGTTTCGGTCGGCTCCGTTCTTTCGGTTCCCTTCTCCCGGCAAGGGGCAGCCAGTGACATTCTCGCCTCTCTGGCCGACCGCGGCTTCGCGATCTGGAGCCTCTCGCCGCGGGGGAGTTGTGACATCCGCGAAATTCCGTCGGCACGGCGCATCGCACTCGTGGTCGGCACTGAGGGCGAGGGGCTGCCACCGGAAATCCTGTCGGCATTTCAAAGTGCACGCATTGCCCAGGTGCCCGGGCTGGACAGCCTCAACGTCGCGACTGCCACAGGTATCGCGCTTTACCAGATTGCGGCCGGGATGGGACGTATCTGAACACTGGCGGCTACTGTTGATATTGCCGACATGCTCAGCCGGGTTTCTTGCTCTCGTCCATCAGCGCAATCGCCCGCTCGGCGAGGCTTATGCGTTCGCCGTTGCCCTTGGCGGCTTTGCCGGTCAGGATGGCATGGATCGGCGATGACGGGCCTTCGCGGGCGGCGGTGAGCGCCACCATGCGGGCAGCGACGTCTGCCATTTCCTCGCGCAATACCGCATCCTGCTGCGGCGTGCGGGACTTCGGCAATCCTTCGGCGAGTACGGCCGCGCGATTGCGGATGTCTTCAGACAAAATTTCTGCGTCCTTGCTGCTCATGGTTCTGGGCTCTTCCGTTCGCGCCGGTTGCTCCGGGCCCCCGGTGCCGTTCATGCCTGAGCCACCGGCAATGGGATCACCGTCCGAAAGCTCCAGCGCGGCCGCGGCGGGCAGGGCAATGCCTGCTGCCCTCAGCGCTCTGGCGGCATCGCGGGCACTGGCGTTCGCGGCTTTCAATTTTTCCTTCAGGCGCTCTATTTCGCCCTGGCGTCTCTCGATTACGCTGTCCTTGTCCGCGCTGGCGGCGTGCTCGCGCGCAAGCTTGTCCTCAAGCCGCAGGATCTTGTGTTCCTCGCGCGACAGACGTGCTTCGGCATCCTTGGCGCGCTGCGCCATCACCTTCAGGTCCTGGTTCAACGTTTCGCGCTCTTCCCGAAGGCTCCGCAAGCGGAACTTGAGGCTCTCCAACTCGGTTTCGCGGGCCGCAAGGTCGATCTTCAGGCTGTCGGCATCGCCAGCAAGCCTGTTGGCCCGTTGAGCCAGCGCATCGATCTTGAGGCCGGAGGCAGCCTGCGCCTCTTCGGAAGCATGCAGGCTGCTCTTCAACTGATCGATGTAGAGATCCTCCCGCCTGAGCCTTGAACGCATGTCGGCGGCTTCCACGTTCATTGCATTGATCTGCATCTGCAATTCGCTGTTTTCCGATGCAAGGCGACTGGCCTCGCGCGAAAGCATCTCGGCCCGCGACAGCAGGTTGGCCGCCTTCTCCCGTTCTCCGATCAGACCCTGTGTTGCCCTGGCGTTTTCCGCCGCGTAGAGCGCGCGCACCATGTCCTTCTGGGCACGCACCTCCTGGGGGCTCAGCGGCATGGTCGCCTTCAGGCGATTTTCCGTATAGCCAACGACCCGGCGATGCACCGCAGGGGCAATCAGCAATACGAGAAACGTTGCGGCCAGGAAGCCCAATCCGAACAAGAGAGCAAATTCGATCACGTTCCGGCCGTCTCAACTGGTTGGAGGGCGTCTGGCGCCTCAGCGCATACGTGCGCTCGAAAACATTAAACACGACGGGTTGCTCATCGCAAGCGCCACAAACGACAATGGCGGCTCAGCGCCGCCAGTATCGCGATATCCATGGAATGGGTCAGAAGGGATTCCAGGTGGGCGCCCGCGTCAGCTTGAGATAACCGACATTGAGGCCAAGTCGCGCGCCTACGCCTGTCCGGATGGGCACGACGAGAACATTTTCGTTACGCATCACGGTCATGCCGACGCCCGCCACGACATAGGCCGAGCCGCTGACGCCGCCGAGGCGGGAATAGAGGCTGTCGACACTTGGCAGGTTGTAGACCAGCATCATCGTGCGGCTGCCTTGGCCGCCATAATCGATGCCGAGCGACGGACCCTGCCAGAAGACTTCGTGCTGTCCGGCATTCTTGGTGTTCAATTGGCCCTCGCCGTAGGTAAGACCGGCGATGAAGGCGCCGGAGCCTTCCTGTCCAAGGATGTATCCGTTCGGCAGGCCGAATTGCTCGAAGGCCTTTTCAACGACCTTGGCGAGGCCGCCCGTGGTCGATCCGAAGAAGGTGTGTCCGGCATCGACGATTTCCTGCATTGTGTATTGACCTCCATCGGAGGCCGAGGCGTGCCTTGCCGGCAAGACAAAGGTCACAAGCGCCATGACCGCTGCAAGCAGGCGAAGGCCCGCAAATCTTGGGGTTCCGTGGGTGCGCATGGTTTGTTTCGCTCCTCGTGAATCAGCTTTGTATCGCCAATCGACGACCGCCTCATTTTGTGCGCATCATCTTAATAATCGGTTTACCAAATATGTTGTCTTTATGGCGCACGGCGCGAGCCCATCCTCGCGCAATATTCATATGCCAAGGTCCATGAATCGCGACCCTTGCCCCCCAGGAGAACATGATGTCCAAAAATCCGAACCTCACCCTGACTGGACCGGATCTGGCCGCCCTTTTGTGCAGCCGCGTTTGCCATGACGTCATTTCGCCTGTCGGGGCAATCAACAACGGACTGGAACTCCTTGACGAGGGCGGCGCCGATGCCGATGCGATGGACCTGATCCGCGCCAGCGCGCTGAACGCTTCGGTGCGGCTGAAGTTTGCCCGCCTGGCATTCGGTGCCTCCGGTTCGGTCGGTGCGTCGATCGACACGGGTGAGGCCGAGAAGGCCGCCAAGGATTTCGCTGCCGCCGAAAAGAAGACGGAAGTGACCTGGAACGGTCCCCGGGCGATCATCGCCAAGAACCGCGTGAAGCTGCTGCTGAACCTCTTCCTTGTCGCATATGGCTCGATCCCGCGCGGCGGTTCGCTGGAGATCACGCTCGAGAATCCGGAAGTCGATGCGCGCTTCACCATCGTTGCGAAGGGCCGGATGATGCGCGTCCCGTCGAAGTTCGCGGAAATCTGCAACGGCGAGCTGGAAGAGGCGGTCGACGCGCATTCGATCCAGCCCTACTACACCGTGCTTATGGCCCAGGAGAGCGGCATGGAGATCCGCTACACCTCCAGCGGCGACGATATCGTATTCACCGCGGAAATGGCCGTGGCCGCACAAAAATCGGCAGCGCTTTAACTTTGTATACGAAACGGTAACGAATCCTTAGGTCCGCGTCTGTATTCATGGTCCTCGAATGCAATGCGCGAGCCCCGAGCCGGGCTACGAGGAGTCTTGAATGCAGCGGTTGATGATCGCCGATAGCGCGGATGTTGTGCGCAAGGTTGGCAGGAAGATCCTGTCCGAACTTGGCTTTCTGGTCTCCGAAGCGCAAAACGCCCGTGAAGCGGTGATGCAGTGTCACGCGGAGCTTCCGCATATCCTGATCGTCGATGCCGGCCTAGACGGCGCCCTCGAACTCATTGCCCATATCCGCGCGCTTCCGGAAGGGAAGAGCGTGCGCATTTTCTATTGCGTGATCGAGGCTGATCTGAAGTCTATGATGCTGGGAAAGCGGGCAGGCGCCGACGATTTCCTGCTGAAACCCTTCGATCGCAAGATCCTGACGGCCAAGTTCGCCAACGCCGCCATCGCCGCATAGCCAACTCCAGGTTTTTTTGACGATGCACGGGGGCCGCTTGCATATTCGCAGGCGGTCTTTTGCCGATGCTCCCAATGTCTGTGAATCCGCGTCGCGATCACCTGTATTGCATGGCAAAAAATCCCGCCCGGTTGCCCGGACGGGATCGAAGAACATCGCCTGCGCGGTGGAACTAGGCGGTTTCCATCAGTTCGTTGTTGTCCGGCTCGCGCAGCACGTAGCCGCGACCCCAGACGGTTTCGATGTAGTTGGCGCCACCGGCGGCGTTGGCAAGTTTCTTGCGAAGCTTGCAGATGAAGACGTCGATGATCTTCAGTTCCGGCTCGTCCATGCCGCCATAAAGGTGGTTGAGGAACATTTCCTTAGTCAGCGTCGTGCCCTTGCGCAGCGAGAGCAGTTCCAGCATCTGGTATTCCTTGCCGGTCAGATGCACGCGCTGGCCGCCGACTTCCACCGTCTTCGCGTCGAGGTTGACGATCAGCTCGCCGGTCATGATGACCGATTGGGCGTGACCCTTCGAACGACGGACAATGGCGTGGATACGGGCGACGAGCTCATCCTTGTGGAAGGGCTTGGTCATGTAGTCGTCCGCACCGAAGCCGAGGCCGCGCACCTTGTCCTCGATTCCGGCCATGCCGGAGAGGATCAGGATCGGCGTCTTCACCTTGGAAAGGCGAAGCGTCCTCAGCACTTCATAGCCCGACATGTCGGGCAGGTTCAGATCGAGCAGAATGATGTCGTAATCATAAAGCTTGCCCAGATCGACGCCTTCTTCACCGAGATCGGTCGTGTAAACGTTGAAGCTTTCCGATTTGAGCATCAGTTCGATGCTCTGCGCTGTCGCGCTGTCATCTTCGATGAGTAGAACCCGCATTCTTGTCCCCTTTTCCGCCGCCGAAAGGTTGTCCTGGCCCCCTACGCGATACGGATCCAGTTGTTGCCTGATTTGGAAGCTGCCACCATTTGGTTAACAAATTCTTATTGCCTCTGGCAAGATGTATAGAATTTATTAAATAATTTTGGCACTCCGCTGATTTTACAAATGAATCGAGAACCAAGGATTCTCAGCTTTCACATTAAGAAACTGTGGTAAGCGATTCATTCGACTCACCATTGCGGCTAGCTCGTTTTTGGCCTCCGCCATTTACCGACCCTTAAAAGATCGGCCCTATGATTAACGATGCCCGTAAATGAAAGGTTACCAGCGGTAGGTTTTCGTTAACGCCGCCGGAGTTTTTTTTGGTGCGGGGGAATCACCTCGGCCAAAGCGGGCAAATCTGAAGTGTGGCCGGGGTCTCGTATCACGGGAGTATTGCGTATGAAATCGCGTGACAGCCGAGTGCGCCTGAAGGAATTTCAGGTGAACGAAAAACGCCGTCAGTTGCAGCAGTTGCAGATGATGATGTCTGAATTTGACCGTATGGCGAAGGATCTGGAATCCCAGATCACGCTGGAAGAGAAGAAGACCGGTATCACCGATCCGAATCACTTCGCCTATCCGACTTTTGCGAAGGCGGCGCGCCAGCGGGCCGACAATCTTCAGGTTTCCATTCGAGAACTGAAGGTTCAGCAAGAGGCTGCCGAACTGGCGCTTGAGGAAGCCCAGGCAGACTTTGCCAAGGCCTCCGCCTTGGAGGAGCGCGACGGAGCCGTACGGTTGCGGGCATAGTCGTCATTTCGGGTTTGGTCGGCTAAGGGCCTGCCCCGGAAAGGCGATCGGCAAGAGCCGTCTGTGACGGACCTGACGGGTCCACCACAGACGGCTTTTTCACGCGTAAGCGCATGCCGGTCTTTGCTTGCGGCTGTAAGCGTTGCCTAACCGCTTGTGACGTCGCTTCAATTGGAATAGCGTCTTGGTAGACCCTTGAAGAACGGGCAGAGGGGATCTTCCAGCCTGTGGTGCAGGCGGTATTCGACCGTGTGAAGCGGTCAGCGCTTCCGACACCCTCTAGGCTTGCCCGCGTATTCGGTTGCCGGGGATTTCGATCCCTACAACAGGATCGATAGCGGGCGAGACCGCAGGCCCTCAGGGAGCGGGCTGGCAACTCCGGAAACAAAACCGGCCCGCTGTCGGTTGCGACAGGCGGACCGGAAAATTCGATATTGGTGCAGGCGCGACGCGCTAGTGCCGGTACTGCTGGATACGGGTCGTCCTCAGGCCGGCAAGACCATGATCATTGATGGAAGTCTGCCAGGAAAGAAACTCTTCCACAGTCAGCGTATAGCGTTCGCAGGCTTCTTCCAAACTCAACAGGCCACCGCGCACGGCCGCCACAACTTCCGCCTTCCTGCGGATCACCCAGCGGCGCGTATTGGCCGGGGGCAGATCGGCAATGGTAAGCGGACTGCCATCGGGGCCGATGACATATTTAACTCGGGAACGGATCATTTCGGTCATTGGACTCTCTACACACACTCAAGACCACACGAATGAAGCCTAGCTCGACAGATTTAAAAATTGACTAAGCACACAGTAACAATTCGCTAAGAATTAGAATGAGTTCCGTGCTGAAGCCGATAAAGCGCTTTCGCTGCATTGCGGAAATTGACATCGTCGGGACGAGGGGCAGGGCAAGAAGTCATTCCGCGTCAATACTTTAGCTTGTGGTAATATTTAAGCGCGCTGCCGCTCCACCCGCCGTAACCCGAGCGGCCTATATCCAGCGAATGGGATGGAGCGAGCCTGCGCGAGCGGTTGATCAGCCAGAGCTGCACTGCGCTGTCGCCCGGTCAGCGGGTCGTTCGGGAGCGCGACTGCCGCACAAACGTCCGAGCGAGCATGCTCGCCGGCGCTTGCGGCAATTAACCATGTTGGCGGCTTTTCGTATCAATTCGGTGCGCTTCGTGGGATTCTTTCGATGCCGGGCCCTTCATTCGTCCAATTGAGGCAATGCTCGCGGGTCCGATGGCTGATGCCGATGGCGGCTGCGAAAAAAGTGCGGTTTTTTGGCCGCACAGCACCAAAAAATGAGGGGCGGAGGGGCGTTTTTGCGGCTTGCCAATAGCATCAGCTTTTCATTGGAATGCGAATATGTCAGGGAAGGTGAAAGAATCTGACGTGGTTCGTTTCCGCTTGGGTAGGGGATGGCGGAGGGATGTGTGCGATCCCGGGAAACGTCAGGAAATCGGACACTTTACCGGTATTTGCCGGGGCCGCGCTCTGAATACGGAGTGCGACCGGAGGAAATTGGGTGACGATGATTGAGGTGAAGCACGTCGAAATCGGCATCCAGCGGTGGATGCGACCGGTGCTGCGGCTGATAGCGGGCGGCACGCTCCTGGCGCTGGCAGGATGCAATGCCTTTCCCAGCGACGGTCCGACCGCTTCCGAAGTGATGCATTCGAGTTCCGGAACGACTGCGAACCCGATCCCGTCGCGCAAGCTTGTGTTCGACGTCGTCAATGTCGACCAACGGATCGCCAGCAACGTCAACACGCTCGGCCAGCCGGGCTTCTCGCGCACATTCGGCTTTGGGGGCGGCGTCGGGACGCCGGTGATCGGCGTCGGTGACAAGCTCGACGTCACGATCTTCGAGGCCGGTCCCGACGGCCTGTTCTCGACGGCCGAAAACAAGGCGACCAACATTCCCGTCACCGTCCAGCCGGATGGAACGGGTCAAATCCCTTATGTGGGTTCAGTGAGGTTCGCCGGGACGACGATCGACCAGGCGCGCGCGTCCATCGTCTCGGCACTGAAGGCGAAGGCTGTCGAACCGGATGTCACCGTATCGCTCTCAGGCAATGCCTCGCGTACCGTCTCGGTTTCCGGCGATGTCAGCAAGCCCGGGGTTGTGCCGCTCGGCCTTGCGCCCATGCAACTGACCGAAATTCTGGCCTTTTCCGGCGGCACATCGAAGGCACCCTATGATTCCTATGTGACGCTGACGCGATCGGGAAGGGTGGGCAAGGCTCAGCTCCAGAGCCTGATCGACAATCCCAAGGACGATATCTACGTCCGTCCCGGTGACAAGATCTTCGTGACCTACGACCCGCAGACCTTCACGGCGCTTGGTTCGACACGGAAATCGGCAAAGATCGACTTCAACGCCAGCAGGTTGAGCGTGGTGGAAGCGGCGGCGCTTGCCGGCGGCGGCGACAGGTTCAGCTCGGACGCGAAGGGCTACTTCATCTTCCGCTACGAGACCGAAGCGGTCTATCGGCATGTCGTCGGCGAGAGCCGGTTCCGCGAATTGCTTTCGCAGGGGATGCTTGCCGACGGGACGGGCCGCTATCCGATCGTCTACCGCATCGACATGCTCGATCCGCAAAGCTACCTTGTGGCCCAGAGCTTCCCGATCCGCAACAAGGATGTGCTGTATCTGTCGCGTCACCCGGCCAGCGACTTCATCAAATTCATGTCGCTGTTCAATACCTCCGCAGTCGTCGCCTGGAACATCAACAGGATCGCCGACAACTAGGGCCGACGTGGAGACGCACCCTTTCGGACGCGAACATTGTGGCGTGGATCGGAACGGGCGGGGTTAAAACCCTCGGGAGACCGGCATGACGGGCCGCAGCCAAAACGATGTCTATGCTGTCGTATCGTTGGGGCTGTGGCGCCTGCGCGAAGACATCGCCACCATACTTGGCGGCAGGATCGTATTCTGGCCGCTTCATCCGCCAAAGGGTATCACTGCATTCGTCGGCTGGGGCGGGCGGCCGTCAGGTCTCAGGGCACGGACGTTGGGGGCGCGCCATGATCGGCCAGTCGTCATTGTCGAGGACGGGTTCGTCAAGAGTTACCAGCCGGGTCCAGAAGAGCCGGCGCATTCCTTCGTCGTCGATCGGAAGGGGGTCTATTTCGACATCGCCCGGCCGAACGATCTTGCGGGGCTGATGAACGAGCCTTGCGTCGATCCGAACGAACTTGCACGATCCGCAAGCCTCATCGATCTCATCCGCGCCAACCGACTGTCCAAGTATAACAACAGCCCGTTGCTCTCGACGGCCGCCGCGGGTATTCCTGGAGGCAGGCAATTCGTGCTGCTCGTGGAACAGATCCCTGGCGATGCCTCGATCGCCGGCGCATTGGCCAGCCTCGACAGTTTTTCGGCCATGCTCATCCATGCGCGGGAACACAATCCCGACAAGCAACTGGTAGTGCGCGCGCATCCGGCGGCGGGCGACGGCAGCATACTCAGGCGTGCCGCCGAAAAGCTCGGGATCGAGATCACCGTGCCGGGTCGAATGAACCCCTGGCCGCTGCTCGAAGAAGCCGACAGCGTCTACACGGTCTCGAGCCAGCTCGGTTTCGAGGCACTCATGGCGCGCAGGCCGGTCCATTGTTTCGGCACGGCCTGGTACGCGGGCCGAGGGCTGACGGTGGATTACGGCAAACAACAGGCGTTGCAGCCGATGAGCCTCGAACAGGTTTTTCACGCAGCCTACCTGCAATATGCCCGCTACCTCGACATCCATGATCGCAGCCCATGCCGTGCCGAGCGCGCCATCGAGCAGGCAATCATCATCCGGGACCAGCGCAACAGGCTGCCGCGCAAGATCTACGCCGTCGGCCTTTCGCCGTGGAAGCGCCTTGCCCTCGACCCATTCCTAAAGGGCATGCACGGCAGAGCGGTTCATATGCGGACAATGGGAGCAGCCGAAAATGCCGCCCGTCGCAAGGATGGCTGCGTCGCCGTATGGGGATCGGAACGCGTTCTGCCGGCGGATGTTCCGGCGATCAGGATCGAGGATGGCTTCATCCGCTCCCGTGGCCTTGGGGCCGATCTGGTCATGCCGTCGTCGATTGCGATCGACGGCGGGCATGTCTACTACGATGCCCGTGGCGAAAGCGCGCTCGAACATATGATCGCGACCATGACGTTCGACGCGGGATTGTTGGCGCGGGCCGGCGCATTGGTGGATGAGATCGTGCGCCGCGGGGTCTCCAAGTACAATCTACCGGCAATGCCTGAAATGCCCGATGTAGCCCCTGGGATTCTGAAGATACTGGTGCCCGGACAGGTGGAGAAAGACGCGTCCATCCGCTTCGGTTCGCCGGAGGTAAAGACGAACGCCGATCTACTGGCGCGGGTGAGAGTTCTCTACCCGGATGCCTACATCGTCTACAAGGAACATCCGGATGTGGCGGCGGGCTTGCGGTCAGGCGGTGCGCAACCACAGGGCGCGAACTTCGTTGCGCGCTCCGGGGACATCCTCCACTGGATAGAATGGTGCGATCGTGTCGAAACAATGACGTCTCTGACCGGTTTTGAGGCATTGTTGCGGTGCAAACATGTCGGCGTTCATGGCATCCCTTTCTATGCCGGCTGGGGGCTCACCGACGACCGCGTGAGCGTGCCGCGGCGTAGGCGCCGGGCAAGCCTGGAAATGCTGGCGGCAGCGGCGCTAATTCTCTACCCCAGCTACATTCATCCGGTCAGTCGGATGCCCTGCAGCCCGGAGGATCTGGTGCAGGAATTCGGGCTGCCACGGGCGAAGGATTTCGGCATTGTGCGACGCAGCATACTGATGGTCAGCAGGGTCGTGAACAGGTGCGCCGTGCGGATTCGAGACATGAGGGTCTGAGCCGCGTCCCGAACCTTTATATAAGGAGTCTGTTGATTAAGGCTACAACTTGTGCGATGAACGAGGAGAGGGAATTCTGGCGTCAAAGCAAATAAAGAAGTTCGGCCGATTATGCGTGCAAACGATAATCCATTGGCGAATTCGGACGTTGCCGTGAACGGTGATGGGGGAAGCGGATCAGAACCGATCCGGCTTGATCTCTTTCGCCCGTTGAAACACAAGATCCCGGTCAAGGCCGCTCCCCGTGTACTCTTTCTTCAGGGACCTGCCGGCCCGTTCTTCATGCGCGCCCAGGACAAGCTCAACGCCAGCGGCTTCGATGCCTGGCGCGTATGCTTCAATGCTGGCGACCGGCTGTATACGCAGCGCGACAAGTCGCTGCATTTCTCCGGTCCGTCGCATCTCTGGAAAGGCTGGATCACAAGCGTTCTGCAGGAGAACAGCTTCGATTTCGTCGTGATGTTCGGTTGCGAACGCGAACTGCACAACACTGCGCTCGATCAATGCGAAGAGCTCGGCATCCGGGCTCTCTGTCTGGAGGAAGGGTATCTGCGCCCCGGCTATGTGACCATGGAGTTCGGCGGCAACAATTCGCGATCTCCGATCGCCGGAAAGCTTCCGCCGCCGGGCAAGGTGCGCAGGGCGAACGTCCCCAAGGCGCTGCCTTGTCCTTCGTCGTTCGCCTCAATGGCTACCTATGCCTTCGTGTACTTTACCGTACGCGGTTTATTGTCCACCGTCAGCGAGCGCAAGCTGTTCCACAAGAACAAGCGTGCCCTGGTCTCGGAGGGCATCTACTGGGTAAAGAACTACTACCGGAAGTTCGCGAACGTGGGGCACAATTACAGAACCATCGAGCACCTGCTGGAGCATCACGAGAAGGAGTATTTTCTCGTGCCGCTGCAGGTTCACGACGACAGTCAACTGGGCCGCCCTGCCAAGAGCTGGAACAACCAGAAGCTCATCCTGAAATCCATCGTTTCCTTCGCCCGCAACGCCCCACCTTCTGCGCATCTGGTCTTCAAGATCCATCCGATGGAGCGCGGCCACAGCCGTGATGCACATTTCATCAAACAGCTTTGCAAGCTGAACGATGTCGCTGATCGCGTCCACATCATCGATGGCGGATCTCTGGGATTGCTGACCCGCCACTCCGCTGGAATGATCACGATCAACAGCACCTCCGGACTTTCGGCAATCTTCCACGGCGTGCCGCTAGCGGTGTTCGGGAAATCTATCTACCGCAACCCGAGCCTCGCCTACTGCATCGACAAGGGGATCGAGCTCGACCGATTCTGGACGCTTGGCGAGGTGCCGACGGTCGTCAAGGGCCGTCAATATATCGAATGGCTTGCGCAGGAGACGCTGGTGGGTGGCGACTTCTATGCGGCGGAAGGCATCGACCTGGCTGTCGAGAACCTTCTCGGCAAGCTGAAGCAGGCCAGTGTCGAAACTCCCAGAAACGTCAACAGTGGCGTCGTTCCGTTGCGCGAGCCGGTCCGGCGTCGTGGACAATCGACGGGAACCGAAGCCTAGTCTAGACGCCACTGGTGCAAATCGGTTCACAACAGGAAGAGGCTGAGTTCGGTCTCACCCGGACCGAAGTTCAGTTGCGCCGCGCCGGTGTGAAACAGGGAAACCCAATCGCCGGCATTCAGGAAAGCGATGGCGCTGGCCGTGGATTTCGTCCACGTGCCGCTAGTCGTCATGCCGCTCGTCGCCGCTATCTCGGTGATGCCGTTTACCTTGGCGGCGATCGAGTATGCTCCCGCCGCCAGGGCCTGCACGCTCAGGCATACAAAATGGAACCCCGTGGCCGGGACAATCATGCGATGCCCCAGGCCGCTGCCGATGCTGGCGCCAAGCGAAAATCCTCCCTGGGTGTCGTGAATGGTGTCGAAACCGGTCTCCGCGCCGTTTGCCGGCGTCACGAGCCCGGATCCGAGCGAGGCTCGGGCCAACGGCCTGTTCGGCAATTGCACGTGGCCCTGGCCCGATACGGACAGCGCCGTGAACCAGTCGGCGCCATCCGCGCTGACCTTGATCGAGAACGCATCGTCGCCGGCAAGGCCCATCTCGGCACGACCTGACCAGCCGGTCTGGAACAGCAACGACGCGGTGTCGGCAACGGCAGCCTTGTTCACCTTGATCTGGTGGCCGCTGCCGGCATTGTTGAAAAGGCTTGCGGGCGCGGAAATCGCCAGTCGATTGGATGGGTCCGGGGTCGCGTTGATGCCGAGCTGCTGCATCGTTCCTTCCGGGGGCAGGGGCAGTTGTTGCCACCCGCCAGCGGAGAACACGCGCAGCCGTTGTTCGGCAACAAACCAGCCGCGCCAGCCCAGTCGCGGTTCGATAAAAAGCCAGTCACCGTCCTGTAGGAAGGCGAGCCTGCCTCCCTGCCCGGCCCAGGCGCCATCGGGTGCGTCCGATATCAGATAGACCTCGCCTTCCGCTGCGATACCGGGGGGAGAGGAGAGTTCGCCGGCGACCGCAAGGTGCGTCGCGGCGTCGAGCAGTTGCAGCGCCTGATTGTGCGTCACATGCTTTTGTGCCTGGCTGGGCAAGATGTAGGGCAGTGCGAGATTTGCGGTGGTATCCGACATTCAATTGTCTCCATCTGTCATACGTTGCGCTCTGACAAAAACGCAGCCGGGTTTCAGATGGAAGGATAGCATCGGCCAGGCGGGCGGGGACGAACGGCCGGAGGCCTGATTGATTTTTCTTGATTTTTTGCGATACCCGTCCCCGTTTCGGGTCAGAAGTGGAAGCCGCGGAGCTGGTTGTTCTCGTGAACCGCGATCGCTTCGTCGAGCGTGTCGTAAAACGTCAGCTCGCCATCGTCCAGCACACCGCCGATATCGCAGAATGCGCGCAGGAGCGTTGACGAGTGGGAGACGAGCAACAGGGTCGCGCTTTCGCGCCGCTGCTCGAAGACCGCCTTGCATTTGCGCCTGAACGCCTTGTCGCCGACCGCGATCACCTCGTCGATCAGATAGTATTCGAATTCCATCGCCATGCAGGCTCCGAAGGAGAGACGGGCCCGCATGCCGGACGAATAGTCCTTGATGGGAATGTCGAGGTAGCGGCCGAGTTCGGAGAAATCGTCGACGAACTTGAAGATCCGCTTGTAGTCCTTGCCGTAGATGTCGCAGATGAACTTGACGTTCTGTCGCCCGGTCATGTTGCGATGGAAACCGCCGTTGAAGCCGAGTGTCCACGAAATGTGACCCTGGCGATAAATCCGACCGCTATCGGCCATCTCGCTACC
Organism: Ferirhizobium litorale; assembly: GCA_030028905.1. Taxonomy (GTDB): domain Bacteria; phylum Pseudomonadota; class Alphaproteobacteria; order Rhizobiales; family Rhizobiaceae; genus Ferirhizobium; species Ferirhizobium litorale. The sequence continues at coordinate 379,363 of JALDYZ010000001.1, forward strand.
GGCGATCAGCCTCATCAACGTGGATTTCCCGGCGCCGTTGTGGCCGAGGATGCCGACATTGATCCCCGGCTTGAACGCGCCGGTGAAGCTGTTGAGGATCACCCGCTTGCCGCCGCCCGGCTTCGGGAAGGTCTTCTTGACTTTGTCGAAGACGATCATTCGCTCATCAGCCTCGTACGGTACATGCGCTCAAGCACCAGCGCGACCGTCAGCAGGATGGAGGATACCGTGAGAAGATACTCCCGGTCGAGCACCGTATGGTAGTCGAGATAGGACGCAATGCGGACCCATTCGACGCAATGGAGGAAGGGATTCCACACAAGGATATTCAGGATCTGGGGCGGCATCTCGGCTGCGACGTACAGGATGCCCGACGCTAGAAGGAGCGGCAGGCCCATCATGTTCCAGATGTTGCTGTAGAACGGCACGAGGATGCTGATGACGGCGTTGAACGCACCGAGGCTGAAGCTGAAGAAAAGGACGGCAAGGAGCGCCAAGGCGAACTCGTCCTTGTGAACGATGACGCGCTTGTCGAGGTAGACTGAAATCGCGGTGAAGAAGATCAGGCACACGATCAGCCATATCAGTGATTCAATGGTCGCCCGGGCGATGATCGTATCGAGAGGCTTGACGTTCGGATAGGTGAGGAGCGGCTGATTGCTGGAGATCGCCTTCAGCACTTTTCCTGAAATTCCGCGGGTCATGCGGAACGTCATGATACCGGTGATCATGAACAGGATGATGGAATCACCGCCCGTGCCGTGTGCCTTCGCCAGGGTGTGAACGACCAGATAGATGCCGATCAGTGCGGCCGGCTCTGCCAGGCCCCAGAAGTAGTTCAGCGGGTTCTGGCCGTATCTCGTCGCCAGTTCGCGCACCGCGAGCGCGCCGATGACCCTCAGGTTCTGGCGCGCGGCATAGGCAAAGTTCATGTCGCTGCGGAGCGTGTGCATATTCGAACCGACCACCAATTCCCGCAATCAGATGGCGTGATCACGTATCGAGCGGACCGCGAAGTATCCGATCACCCACAGGAACAGGAAGATGAGGAATGCCACGAAGGTGCTCATCACGGCCCTCGGATAAAGGGCGACCGCCGGTTCGGTCGGATGCACATAGGTGGCGAAGTAGCGTTGCTGCTTTTGTGCCTCGCCCAGGGCCGTTTCGAGAGCCGCCAGCGAAGTGGTGTAGGCGGTCGTCGCGAAACCCTGTTCGACGGTGAGCTCTTCGTAGCGGGTAAACACCTGCGGCAGTCTTCTCTCATCCCCCGAGGTAACACTCGCGGATCCGTCTGTTGCCGCCTCGCCGCTGCCGACCTTTGCGCGCTGCTCGTCCAGTTGCGATTCCAGCGCGGTGATCTGCCGCTCGATGACCTTGGCGGAGGGCGCGTCGCCGCTGACGGTCTCAAGCAGAGCGCGCTGGCGGGTCTTCAATGCCGCAAGCTGGCCTTCGAGCGAAGATACGATCCCGGCCTCGAGGCTGGCGATCTCCTTCGGGTCGAAGGTCTGCTCCTGTTCGCGAAAGGCGCTGATCTCGTCGCGGATCTTCTGCAGACGGGCTTCGGAACGCTCGACCTGTTGATTTGCCACCTGAACCAGTTGCTGGCGCGAGTTCTCCGACAGTGTGTTGACCAGGCTTTCGGAGACCTTCAGGACGGCGTCGGAAATGACCTTGGCGTCAGGCGCGGAAAACGCATAGACCTGCAAAACCACATTGCCGGTGGTGGAGTTGTAACTGATGTTGATCATGTCCCGCCAGTATTCGGCGAATTCCTCGGGGGGCATGTCGCGATCGATGCGGTAAACGAAGTCGATCGAATCCTGCGCGTAAAACTCACGCAGGTCGATGTCGAGCTTTTCCTTGATGTCGCGGTAAAGCTGACTGGATGCGATATAGCTGCTGACGATGTAGGAATCGCCGGATTGCCCGCTCATCCCCGTCAGCACGCTGAGGCCGAGGGAACTCATCGACGACTCGCTGACTCCGCGCACGGAGAACTGGCTCTCGACCTCATATTGCGGGCTTGCGATAAAGGCGAAGTACAATCCAACGATTGCGGTCGGCAGAAGCACGGACAGGAAGAACAGGACCGGCCCCCAGGGGACGTCCCGTGGATGCGGTTCCTCGCTGGTCAGCGTCGGTACCGCAACCGTGTCAGTTGCTTCGAGCAGTTCGAGATCATCGTCCAGATCGTCGGGCGCGGGTTCGCTGATCCGTGCCATCTCTTTCAGCCTGCGGCGCCGGATCACCTCACGGCGCTTCAGCAACTGTTCGCGCGGCGGTAGTTGGCGAACGTTGCTTTCACCGCGATTTGCCGATTTCCTGATTTTGTCACGATCCACGATTTTGTCCTGTTCTCACATCCAAAGTCGAGGAAGCTGCACTTGGCAGCCACAGACCTGATACTATCGTGCATGCGACAAAACTATGTCAACTCTTTGAGAGGCTTGAATTCCTCTTTTAACCGCTTCACGCCGGGTCGGACAATAAAGCTGTGATACGGCCGGACACAGACCGCGATGGGGCGGACCCGCGCCGGACGCCACAACTCAACCGGCAGGCTTTGACTTCGACGCGCACCGCCCCCATGCGATGAAGCCGGGATTGGCGAAATCGCAATCATCGAACTGGTTCTTCTTGCCGTAGGTGAAGGGCTGGCCATCCGTCATTTCTACGCGTCCTCCGGCTGCCCGCAGAACGGCGTCGCCCGCGGCGGTGTCCCACTCCATGGTACGGCCGAACCGCGGATATACATCTGCTAGGCCTTCGGCCACCAGGCAGAATTTCAGCGACGATCCGACGGTCTTGCAGTCGTCGATGTCGTTTTCCACCAGGAACTCCTCGGTTTCCGGCGTAATGTGAGACCGGCTTGCGACAGCGGTCAGGGCTTCTCTGCCCGCCCGGCAATGAATCTCGTGCCGTTCGGCGATCTCGAAATTGCTGTCGACGACAAGCTTCTCGGCGCGTCCGTTGTCGGCGCTATAGGCAACCCCCTGGGCAGGGGCGTAGACAACGCCGGCGACGGGCACGCCGTCGCGGATCAACGCGATGTTGACGGTGAAATCGTCCCGCCGGTTGATGAACTCCTTTGTCCCGTCCAGCGGATCGACGAGGAAGAAGGGTTTGCCATCGGTGTCAGGAATGCGCCCGGCAGCCACCGACTCCTCGGCGATCACCGGGATATCCGGAAATGCCTCAGCGAGGCGGGCGAGAATAATGGCTTCCGCGCGCTCGTCTGCCTCGGTCACCGGCGATGCATCATCCTTCAAGGTAACACTCGGGCCGGCGCTGTAGACGTCGAGAATGGCTTGTCCGGCGGCAAGGGCGGCCTGTTCGAGAACCTTCAGCATGTTTTGGATCAGCGCTCCTGCAGCTTGTCGATGTATTCCTCGATCAGCGCGGCCATGGCGATCGGCTCGTGTCCGAGGGTATGCAGATGGATTTCCGGCTTCTCGGGTGTCTCGTACGGCGAGTCGACACCGGTGAAGTTGCGAATTTCTCCGGCCAGCGCGCGCTTGTAAAGCCCCTTCGGGTCGCGGCGGATGCACTCCTCGAGCGGTGTGTCCACGAAAATCTCGATGAACTCCCCGGCCGCCATCATCTCCCGCGCCATACGGCGTTCGGAGCGGAAAGGCGCAATGAATGACACGAGCACGATCAGTCCTGCCTCGGTCATCAGGCGGGCAACTTCCGCGATGCGGCGGATGTTCTCGACGCGGTCCTCGACCGTGAAGCCGAGGTCGCGGTTGAGCCCGTGGCGCACATTGTCGCCGTCCAGCATGTACGTGTGCTTACCCTTGGCGTGGAGGAGTTTCTCGACGGTGTTGGCGATGGTCGACTTGCCCGAGCCGGAATAGCCTGTAAACCACAACACGACGGGTCTCTGATGCTTGAGCGCAGCCCGCGCCTCCTTGTTCACGTCGAGCGCCTGCCAATGGACGTTCTGTGCGCGGCGCAGCGGGTAGTCGATCATTCCGGCGCCAACGGTCGCGTTGGTAAAGCGGTCGATCAGGATGAAACTGCCGGTGACACGGTTGTCCTTGTAGGTATCGAAGGCGATCGGTGCCTGGGTGGAGATGTTGCAGACGCCGATTTCGTTCATCCGCAACGATTTGGCGGCCTTGCGGGCGAAGGTGTTGACATCGACGTGATGCTTCAGCGTCGTCACCGTCGCGTTGGCGCTGTCGGTTTCCGTGCGGAGAATATAGCTGCGGCCCGGCATCATGGCGTCGTGCGAGAACCAGATCACATGCGCCTGGAACTGATCGGCCACATGCGGGCGATCTGCCGGCAATGCGAGCACGTTGCCGCGCGACACCTCCAACTGGTCCTCGAGAACGATGGTGATTGCCTGGCCCTCCGCGGCGCTCTCGAGTTTGCCGTCGAATGTGACGATTTCCTTGACCCTGGAAATCTGTCCCGACTTTGCGACTACAACCTCGTCGCCGACGGCAATGCGGCCGGAAGCGACCTGGCCGGCGAAACCGCGGAAATCGAGGTTCGGCCGGCTGACCATCTGCACGGGGAAACGAAAGGGCCGGTCCCGGTAGTCGTTTTCGACCGGCACTGTCTCGAGATACTGCAACAGGGTCGGACCCTGATACCAGGGCATGTGACGAGAGGGCATGGTGACGTTGTCGCCGTAGCGGGCAGAGATCGGGATCGATTGGATGCTCTTGAATCCGAGATCGCGGGCAAATGCGAGGTAATCGGATACGATGCTGTCGAAGATCGTCTGGTCGTGGCCGACGAGGTCGATCTTATTGACCGCGAGGACGACGTGGCGGATGCCGAGCAGGGACGCGATGTAAGAGTGACGCCGCGTCTGGCGCAGGATGCCCTGGCGGCTGTCGACGAGCACGATCGCGAGATCGGCGGTCGAAGCGCCAGTCGCCATGTTGCGCGTGTATTCCTCATGGCCGGGGGTGTCGGCAACGATGAACTTGCGTCTGGAGGTGGCGAAGAAGCGATAGGCGACGTCGATGGTGATGCCCTGTTCGCGCTCTGCCTCAAGCCCGTCGACAAGCAAAGCGAAATCAATGTGTTCACCTGCTGTCCCGTGCTTGACGCTTTCACGCTCGAGGGTTGCCAACTGGTCCTCGAAGATCAGCTTGGTGTCGTAGAGAAGGCGACCGATCAGGGTCGACTTGCCGTCATCCACCGACCCACAGGTCAAGAAGCGTAGCAGGGACTTCCTTTCCTGCTCCTCCAGGTAGTCCACCATGTTGGCGGTGATAACGGCGTCCGCTGCAAGGTGAGCCATTAGAAATACCCCTCCCGCTTTTTCCTTTCCATGGACCCGGCCTCATCGCTGTCGATGAGGCGGCCCTGCCGCTCCGAGGTGCGGGCGATGAGCATCTCGCGCACGATGTCCGGCAAGGTTGCAGCGGCGGATTCGATCGCTCCGGTGAGCGGGTAGCAGCCGAGCGTGCGGAAGCGGACCAACCGTTCTTCCACGACATCGTGCCTGGACAGCGGCATGCGCTCGTCGTCGACCATGATGAGCATGCCGTCGCGTTCGACCACCGGTCGTCGGGCAGCGAAATAGAGCGGCACGATGGGGATATTTTCCCGCATGATGTACTGCCAGATGTCGAGCTCGGTCCAATTGGAGAGCGGGAATATGCGGATCGATTCACCCCGGGCAACGCGGGTGTTGTAGGTCTTCCACATTTCCGGCCGCTGGTTCTTGGGATCCCATGCGTGCTGCGCATTGCGGAAGGAGAAGATGCGCTCTTTGGCCCGCGACTTTTCCTCGTCGCGGCGGGCACCGCCGAAAGCGGCATCGAAACCGTATTTGTCGAGCGCCTGGCGCAGGCCGAGTGTCTTCATCACGTGGGTGTGGGTACTGGACCCATGGGTGAAGGGGTTGATGTTTTGCGCGATGCCGTCCGGATTGACGTGAACCAGCAGTTCGATCCCAAGTTCCAAGGCCATCCGGTCGCGGAACGCCGTCATCTCCTTGAACTTCCACGTCGTGTCGACATGCAGAAAGGGAAATGGCGGCTTGGCTGGATAAAAAGCCTTCATCGCCAGATGCAGCATCACCGAGCTATCCTTACCGATGGAATAGAGCATCACCGGGTTGGAAAAGGTGGCGGCAACCTCCCTGAATATGTGAATTGCCTCTGCTTCCAGACGCTCAAGATGGGTCAATGACATAAGTGCACGCACTCCAGAGTCATTTGGCGGATATCTATTTATTTTCGAATATAAGTATTTAGGATTTTCGAAAATTGAAAGCAACTCATGGCGTTGCCTCAAGATTTCCAGAAAGTCCTTCGGTTCGGGACGAGGGGATGCGGCAAACCGGCGCGCTGTCCTTGTGGCTCCACATCAGGCGTTTTTGAGGCTTGTCGATTTGCAAGGATATGCGAAGGTGCGCCCGATTTGAGACACAGGACCATGCATGCGCTATTCAGCATTTTCCATTGTGAAACAGGCGCTTTCCGGCAATCGCAACTGGGCGCCCGCCTGGCGCGAGCCACAACCGAAGGCACACTACGACGTCATCATTGTCGGCGGCGGCGCGCACGGCCTGGCAACTGCCTACTACCTCGCCAAGGAATTCAGCACCGCCAATATCGCTGTGCTGGAAAAGAGCTACATCGGTTCCGGCAACGCCGGGCGCAATACGACGATCATCCGCTCCAACTACATGCTGCCGGGCAACAGCGCCTTCTACGAATTGTCCCTGAAGCTTTGGGAAGGTCTCGAGCGCGAGCTGAACTACAACGCCATGGTGTCTCAGCGCGGCATGGTCTACCTCATTCATTCCGATAGCCAGCGCGACGCCATGGCGCGGGCTGGCAATGCCATGCTGATGAACGGGTCGGACGCGGAATTGCTCGACCGAGAGCAGGTTCGCCGGCTGCTGCCGTATCTGAACTACGACCACGCGCGGTTTCCAATCCTCGGCGCGTTCGTTCAACGCAGGGCCGGCACGGTTCGCCACGATGCGGTCGTCTGGGGCTATGCCCGTGCCGCCGACAGCCGCGGCGTCGACATCATCCAGGACTGCGAAGTCACCGCCATCCGTCGCCAGGATGGGCTGGTAACCGGGGTGGAGACGAGCAAGGGTTTCATCGGCTGCAACAAGCTGGCGCTCGCCACTGCCGGCAATACATCGACGGTGGGGCGCATGGCCGGCCTCGACTTGCCGATCGAGTCCCATGTCCTGCAGGCGTTCGTATCGGAAGGGCTGAAACCGCTGATCGACCATGTCATCATCTATGGCACCGGCGGGCACTTCTACATATCGCAATCCGACAAGGGTGGCCTGGTCTTCGGCGCCGACCTCGACGGCTATTCCTCCTATGCCCAGCGCGGCAACCTGGCCGCCGTCGAAAGCACGATGGCAGACGGCGTAGCGCTGATCCCCGGACTTTCGCGGGTCCGCGCACTGCGCGCCTGGGGCGGCATCATGGACATGACGATGGACGGTTCGCCGATCATCGACCGAACGCCGGTCGACAATCTGTACCTCAATGGCGGGTGGTGCTATGGCGGCTTCAAGGCGACGCCCGCTTCCGGCTTCTGCTTTGCTCATCTCATCGCCAGGAACGAACCGCATCCGGTTGCCCGCCTGCTGCGCCTCGATCGCTTCGAGCGTGGCTTCCCCCTCGACGAAGGCGGCAAGGGCCCGCAACCCAACCTGCAGTGAGACTGGTTCCGATTTCATGGCAAGCTTGATCAAATGCCCCCATTGCGGGGTCCGTCCCAGGGAAGAATTCTCCGTTCGCGGCGATGCATCCGTCGTCCGGCCGTCGCCTGCGGCCAGCGACGAAGAGTGGCACCGCTACGTCCACATTCGTGAAAATCCGCGCGGTCCCTACCGCGAGCACTGGCAGCATGCGGCCGGGTGCCGCCGATGGCTCGTCGTTCACCGCAACAACGTGACCCACGAGGTCTACGATGTCATGGATGCGGCAACCGTGGCGAAGGAGGTTGCGCAATGACCTCCTTCCGTCTTTCTTCCGGTGGGCTCGTGAGCCGGGCAAAGCCGCTCGCCTTCACGTTCGACGGACGTACCATGCGCGGGTTCGAAGGCGACACGCTGGCCGCCGCCATGCTTGCCAACGACCAGATGCTGGTCGGCCGCAGTTTCAAGTATCATCGCCCGCGCGGCATCGTGACCGCCGGATCGTCCGAACCGAATGCGCTGGTGACGATCGGCAGTGGTGGGCGTGCGGAACCAAATACGCGCGCCACCGTTGCGGAGATCTACCAGGGCATGGTGGCTACAAGCCAGAACCGCTGGCCGTCACTCAAGTTCGATATCGGCGCACTCAACAGTCTGCTGTCGCCCTTCCTCGGCGCCGGCTTCTACTACAAGACCTTCATGTGGCCTTCGGCGTTCTGGGAGAAGTTGTACGAACCGCTCATCCGCCGCGCCGCCGGGCTCGGTCGGGCCAGTTTTGAGGCCGATCCGGACCGCTACGAGAAGGCGTGGGCGCATTGCGACCTGCTGATTGTCGGTGCCGGTCCCGCAGGCCTCATGGCCGCTTTGACCGCCGGTCGGGCGGGGCTGCGCGTGATCCTGGCAGACGAGGACTTCCGTCTGGGCGGTTCGCTGCTGTCCGAGGCGGTGGCGATCGGCGACCAGCCGGCGTCGGAGTTTGCGTCCTCCGTGATCGCTGAACTGGCGAGCCTTCCCAGCGTGACGCTGATGCCGCGCACGACCGTTTTCGGTTGGTATGACGACATGGTCTTCGGCGCGGTCGAAGGGGTGCAGAAGCATGTTTCAGTGCCTTCGTCGGATCGGCCGGTCGAGCGGCTGTGGCGGATTGTTGCCAAACGCGCGATCCTTGCCACGGGCGCCGAGGAGCGCCCGCTGGTCTTCGGCGGTAATGACCGTCCGGGCGTGATGATGGCGGGGGCGGTCCGCACCTACCTCAACCGCCATGCTGTGGCGGTCGGGAAGCGGGTCGCGATCTTCACGAATGGCGGCTCTGGCTACCGTGCGGCGCGCGACCTTGCCGCTCAGGGCATCGAGATAGCGGCAATCATCGACGGGCGGGCGGCGTCCACAAACGAAGCGCCCGCAGGCGTGCGCGTCATGCGCGGAGGATCGGTGGTCGCGACCAGGGGTCGGCACCGGATCGAGGCGTTGATCGCGGAGCGTTCGGGCTATGATGAAACGATCGCCTGCGACGCATTGGCCATGTCGGGCGGCTGGTCGCCGGTCATCCAGCTTGCCTGCCAACGCGGCGGAAAACCGGTCTGGTCGGAGGATCGCCAGGCCTTTCTTGCGCCCGATGTCGGGCCGCAATTGCGGATGGCCGGCGCCGCGGCGGGAGAGGAAAGCATCGCCGTCTGCATGCGACACGGCCGGGACCAGGCGCGGGCGGCGCTTGCCGATCTCGGAGTTTCGGTACCGCTGGTGGTGATACCGGGCGTCGAAGGGGAAACCGACGGTTCATTTTCGCCGCTCTGGTATGTGCCGGGCGCGCGGGACAAGGCCTTCGTCGATTTCCAGAACGACGTGCATGTGAAGGATTTCGGGCTCGCCCAGCGGGAAGGCTTCGGGCATATCGAGCACACCAAGCGCTACACCACCGCCGGCATGGCCACCGACCAAGGCAAGCTCGGCAACGTCAATGCGATCGGCATCGTCGCCGGCATGGGCGGCGTCAGCCCGGCCGATCTCGGCACGACGACGTTCCGCCCGTTCTACACGCCGGTCTCGTTCGGTGCGCTGGCAGGGGCTGAAGTTGCCGAGCGGGCAAAGCCTGTCCGCCGTTCGCCGCTGCACGAATGGGCGAAGAAGAACGGCGCGGTCTTCGTGGAATCCGGATTGTGGCACCGGTCCGCCTGGTTCTCTCTGCCGGGAGAAAAGACCTGGCGCGAAAGCGTCGATCGCGAAGTGTTGAATGTGCGCGCCAATGTCGGTCTCTGCGACGTCTCGACGCTCGGCAAGATCGAGGTCTTCGGGAAGGATGCAGCCGAGTTCCTCAACCGGATCTACTCCAATGCCATGCTGCGCCTGCCGGTCGGCAAGGCGCGCTACGGGCTGATGCTGCGCGAGGACGGCGTCGTTTTTGACGACGGCACGGTCAGCCGCCTTGGCGAGGACCATTTCGTCGTTACGACCACGACTGCTTATGCGGGGGAGGCCATGTCGCATATGGAGTTCGCCGCCCAGACATTCTGGCCCGAACTCGACGTCCGCTTCGTGTCGGTCTCGGACCAATGGGCGCAGATGTCGCTTGCCGGACCGCGGGCACGCGACGTCATGAGCCAACTGGTCGAGGACGACATTTCGAATGAGGCATTCCCTTTCCTGGGCGTTCGCGAGGTGGCGCTGAAGGGGGGCGTTCGGGCGCGGCTGTTCCGCATCTCGTTTTCGGGTGAACTGGCCTATGAACTCGCCGTGCCGGCGGGCTATGGCGAAGCGGTCGCCGATGCCCTGATGGAAGCCGGCAGCAAGCACGGCATCTGCCCCTATGGCGTCGAGGCGCTCAATGTGCTGCGCATCGAAAAGGGTCACGTAACCCATAGTGAGCTCGATGGGCGGACCACTGCCGACGACGTCGGCCTCGGCCGAATGGTGTCGGGGCAGAAGCCAGATTTCATCGGCAAGCGGCTTTCCACCCGATTCGGCCTCACCGCCGCCGACCGCACGCAACTCGTCGGATTGAAGCCGGTCGACCGAGCCAAGGAACTGAAGGCCGGGGCGCATCTGCTGAAGGAAGGTGCAAAACCTTCGACGGTCAACGATCAGGGGCACATCACGTCCGCCTGCCATTCGCCGGTGCTCGGACACTCGATCGCGCTCGCCATGCTGAAATCCGGACGAGAACGCTTCGGCGAGAAGGTCGTCGTCTGGGACGGGTTGCGAGGCGAAGAGTTTCAGGCGGAAGTCTGCAGCCCCGTCTTCGTCGATCCGCAAAACCGCAAACTGCATCTTTGAGGAACGGCGATGTCGCTTTCACTCCAGAACCGCCACGCCCTCGAAGGCCATATCTCGGGGTTTTCGTCATTTTCGAACGCCAATCATCTCTCGATCGTGCGCGGGGTGGCGGTGATCAGCATTCTCGTTCAGCCACAGCGTGCGGAGGATGCGAGGCGGGCGCTCGCGACAATCGCCGAGAGCTCGGCGAGGTCATGCGGGCCGTTCGAGTGGCTCATCGTCTCAGAAACGCGAAGCGCCGACAGCCTGCTGCAGGAAGCAATCAGTCTTGACGCCGCGTCGGTCGACCAGAGCGACGGACGGGTAGTCATGAGGATTGCAGGTCCGGATGTTCGGCGCATCCTCGGCAAGTGCGTGGCCGTGGACCTTCATCCAGACAGCTTTGCCGAGGGATATTCGGCCAACCTCCTGATCGCGCGGATCGGCGCGAATCTTGCCCGCCTGGCGGGGGATTGTTTCGAGATCGTGGTGGATCGCAGCAATGCCGTCTGGCTGTTTGAGGAACTGGTCGCAAGAGGGCGCGAATTCGATTTGTCGGCCGGCTTCGTCGGCTGAACTGCAATCTCGGCAGATCGACTCGCGTGATTGTGATCAAGGCCGGTTCGCAGCCGCCTTTCCGTTCGCGCGGCAATATTATCCAAGTAAAGCCGTAGCAGAACGGGGCACTTGCCCCGCTGTCGGGCGATAAATGCGCCACACCGTGCCGCTTTTGTAGCGCTTGCGATGCGAAACGCACCAACTTGTGAGAAAATGGCGGGAATTTGGCGACGGGCAGCCTTTTGGGCTTCACATTTGCTTCGAAACCAGTATGGAATCGGCCCCGTGTGAAAACCCGATAACGGGAATACAACAAGAGACGCGGCCGTCTTTCGAACCGCGTCCAGGGGAAGGCATATGGAGTATTTCATCCAGCAGCTCCTGAACGGGCTGACTCTCGGATCCATCTATGGTTTGGTCGCAATTGGCTATACGATGGTCTACGGCATTATTGGCATGATCAATTTTGCCCACGGCGACATCTTCATGCTCGGTGGCTTTGCCGCCATGATCGTGTTCCTGATCCTCACCTCTCTCTTCGCCGGCATTCCGGTGGCGCTGGCGCTGCTGATCATGCTGATCGTCGCGATGCTGATGACGGGTCTGTGGAACTGGACGATCGAGCGCGTCGCCTACCGGCCGCTGCGCGGTTCGTTCAGGCTGGCGCCGCTGATCACCGCAATCGGCATGTCGATAGCGCTTTCCAACTTCATCCAGGTGACCCAGGGGCCGCGCAACAAGCCGATCCCTCCGCTGGTCAGCTCGGTCTATGAAATCGGCGCTATCTCCTTGTCGCTCAAGCAGATCATCATCATCGTCCTCACCGTGGTGCTGCTGTCGATCTTCTGGTACATCGTCAACCGTACCCCGCTCGGTCGCGCCCAGCGCGCCACTCAGCAGGACCGCAAGATGGCGGCACTGCTCGGCATCGATGTCGATCGCACCATCTCGATCACCTTCATCATGGGTGCGGCACTCGCCGCAGTCGCCGGCACCATGTACCTCATGTACTACGGCGTCGTGTCGTTCAACGACGGGTTCGTGCCGGGCGTCAAGGCGTTCACGGCCGCAGTTCTCGGCGGTATCGGATCGCTCCCGGGCGCAGTGTTGGGCGGTATCCTCATCGGTCTCATCGAATCCCTGTGGTCGGCCTATTTCACGATCGACTACAAGGACGTCGCAACCTTCGGCATTCTGGCTTTCGCGCTGATCTTCAAGCCGACAGGCATTCTCGGGCGTCCGGAAGTCGAGAAGGTATAATCACATGGCAGAAACAACTATTTCGACCGTCAAGCCCGAAGGAAACCTCGTCCAGCGGGGCTTGAAGGAAGGTCTGTTCGCGGGCGCGATCTCGCTTGGTCTCTTCGTCCTCTTCGTTGGCCTGAAGACCGACCAGAACATGCAAAACGAGCTGATTCTGGTTCCCCGCTGGGGGCTGCTGGCGATCTTCGTGATCGTCGCCGCCGTCGGCCGCTTCCTTTCGATCGTTTTCCTCCAGCCGTGGCTTGCCGCCCGCAAGGCGGCGAAGGCGGAGGAAGTGAAGGCAGTCACCGAAGAGGAAGGTTTTTTCCGCAAGCACTTCAACAAGATCGCGATCGCGGCGCTCGTGCTCTACCCGCCGATCGTCCTATCACTTGTCGGCGTTCAGGGATCGCTCAAGTTTGTCGACAATTTCGGCATCCAGATCCTCATCTACGTGATGCTTGCCTGGGGGCTCAACATCGTCGTCGGCCTGGCCGGTCTTCTCGACCTCGGCTACGTCGCGTTCTATGCGGTAGGCGCCTATTCCTACGCGCTGCTGTCGATGCATTTCGGCCTCTCGTTCTGGGTTCTGTTGCCGGTTGCGGGCATCCTCGCCGCGCTCTGGGGCGTCATCCTCGGTTTCCCGGTGCTGCGCCTGCGGGGCGACTACCTCGCGATCGTGACGCTGGCCTTCGGTGAAATCATCCGTCTGGTGCTGATCAACTGGACAGAGGTGACAAAGGGCACCTTCGGTATCTCGGGCATTCAGAAGGCGACGCTGTTCGGCATCAAGTTCGATGCCTCGCCGGAGGGCTTTGCGCGGATGTTCGGCCTGCCGATGTCATCCGCCTACTACAAGATCTTCCTGTTCTACCTGATCCTCGCACTTTGCCTGCTGACGGCCTATGTGACGATCCGCCTGCGCCGCATGCCGATCGGACGCGCATGGGAGGCCTTGCGTGAAGACGAAATCGCTTGCCGCTCGCTCGGCATCAACACGGTGACGACCAAGCTCACCGCTTTTGCCACAGGCGCCATGTTCGGCGGTTTCGCGGGATCCTTCTTCGCTGCCCGCCAGGGCTTCGTCTCGCCGGAATCCTTCGTTTTCCTTGAGTCCGCCGTCATCCTCGCAATCGTCGTTCTCGGCGGCATGGGTTCGCTCGTCGGCATCGCCGTGGCAGCCGTCGTCATGGTCGGCGGTACGGAGTTGTTGCGCGAAATGCAGTTCCTGAAGATGATCTTCGGGCCCGATTTCACGCCGGAACTCTACCGCATGTTGATCTTCGGCCTGGCCATGGTCATCGTGATGATCTTCAAGCCTCGAGGATTTGTCGGAAGTCGTGAACCGACCGCCTTCCTCAAGGAACGCAGGGCTATTTCCGGCAGCTTTACCAAGGAGGGCCACGGTTGATGAGCCCCGAGACGAGTTCCATGAATAGTGACGTTATTCTCAAGGTAGAACATCTGTCGATGAAGTTCGGCGGACTGATGGCGATCAACGATCTATCGTTCGACGTCCGGCGCGGCGACATCACCGCTCTCATCGGCCCGAACGGCGCCGGCAAGACGACCGTGTTCAACTGCATCACCGGCTTCTACAAGCCGACCATGGGCATGTTGACCATGACGCAGAAAAGCGGACAGCAGTACCTGCTCGAACGGCTGCCCGATTTCGAAATCACCAAGACCGCCAAGGTCGCCCGCACCTTCCAGAACATCCGGCTGTTCTCCGGCCTGACCGTTCTGGAGAACCTGCTCGTCGCCCAGCACAACAAGCTGATGAAGGCGTCCGGTTACACGGTGCTTGGCCTGGTCGGCATCGGTCCCTACAAGGCCGAGGCCCAGAATGCCATCGAGATTGCCCGCCACTGGCTGGAAATGGCCGATCTCGTGGACCGTGCGGACGATCCGGCGGGTGATCTTCCCTATGGCGCCCAGCGCCGGCTCGAGATTGCCCGTGCGATGTGCACCGGTCCCGAACTGCTCTGCCTTGATGAGCCGGCGGCCGGCCTCAACCCGCGCGAATCGGCTGCGCTCAACGCGCTGTTGCGCAACATCCGCAAGGAGACGGGGACGTCGTTGCTCCTGATCGAGCACGACATGTCGGTGGTGATGGAAATCTCCGATCATGTCGTCGTTCTCGAATACGGCCAGAAGATCTCCGACGGCACTCCCGACGAAGTAAAGAATGACCCCAAGGTGATTGCCGCCTATCTGGGCGTCGAGGACGAAGAAGTGGAAGAGGTGATTTCGGTGGTCGAAGGCCTCCAAGGAGGCGCGAACTGATGGCTGGGCAATCCCTTCTCAAGGTCCAGGGTGTCGAGACCTATTATGGCAATATCCGGGCGCTCGCCGGGGTGGACGTCGAGGTCAACAAGGGCGAGATCGTCAGTCTGATCGGTGCCAACGGCGCCGGCAAGTCGACGCTGATGATGACGATCTTCGGAAGCCCCCAGGCCCGCAGCGGCAAGGTCGTTTTCGAAGGCCAGGACATCACCAAGATGCCGACCCACGAGATCGCTCGGCTGCGCATCGCGCAGTCTCCCGAAGGCCGGCGCATCTTTCCGCGCATGACCGTGCTCGAAAATCTCCAGATGGGCGCGAGCCTCGACAACCTGAAGTATTTTTCCGAGGACGTGGAAAAGATGTTTACGCTTTTCCCGCGCCTCAAGGAGCGCCAGGCGCAACGCGGCGGTACGCTTTCGGGCGGCGAGCAGCAGATGCTGTCGATCGGCCGCGCGCTGATGGCGCGCCCGAAACTGCTTTTGCTCGACGAGCCGTCGCTTGGCCTGGCTCCGTTGATCGTAAAGGGCATTTTCGAGGCGATCAGGAAGCTCAACCAGGATGAGGGGCTGACAGTCTTCCTCGTGGAGCAGAACGCGTTCGCCGCCCTCAGGCTTTCGGACCGCGCCTACGTGATGGTCAACGGCAAGGTGACCATGAGTGGGACAGGCAAGGAGCTTCTGGCCAATCCGGAAGTTCGCGCTGCCTATCTCGAAGGCGGACGTCACTGAGCGACCCGGACGAGGAGATTTGACATGCAAGGACTATTTTTCGAAAGCGATACCGGGGTTCGCTACATCATCCGTTTCATCGTGGTGCTGATCGGCCTGTGGACCGCGTGGCGCACCGGAAGGGCCGCGGCGGAAAACTGGAACAACTACGGCACGGTGATCGTCTACACGCTGCTGCTCGGTCTGGTGGTACGCTTCCTGCACCACGCCCTGTTCGATGGCCCCATGCTCAGCCCGTTCTATTATGGCATCGACACGGTGTTGCTGCTGGTTTTCTCGACGATCGGATACCGCTACAGGCGAACCAGCCAGATGGTGAACAACTATTACTGGTTGTATGAGAAGACCTCGGCATTTTCGTGGAAGAACAGAGATTGACAGTTCGCTTCTTCTTTGAACAGATTGCCGTCCAGAGTGGAATCCAAGTTTCCCGTTGCGATAAGTTGGTGGGTATCGCGGCGGATCCTAACAAATCAAAACCCGCCCAAAAATTGGGAGTAATAACATGAAGAAACTTCTTCTGTCGGCCGTGGCGTTTTCTGCACTGACTGCCTTCAGCGGCACTGCATGGGCCGATTTGCTGGTTGGCGTCGCAGGTCCGATCACCGGTCCGAATGCTGCCTTCGGTGCGCAGCTTCAGAAGGGTGCCGAACAGGCCGCCGCCGACATCAATGCCGCAGGCGGCATCAACGGCGAACAGATCAAGGTTGTCCTCGGCGATGACGTTTCGGATGCGAAGCAGGGCGTTTCCGTCGCCAACAAGTTCGTTGCCGATGGCGTGAAGTTCGTGGTCGGCCACTTCAACTCGGGCGTTTCCATTCCGGCTTCGGAAGTCTACGCTGAAAACGGCGTGCTGCAGATCACCCCTGCATCCACCAACCCGCAGTTCACCGAGCGTGGCCTCTGGAACACCTTCCGCACCTGCGGTCGTGACGACCAGCAGGGTGCAGTTGCCGGCGCCTATATCGCCGACAAGTTCAAGGACGCCAAGGTTGCCGTCGTTCACGACAAGACCCCCTACGGTCAGGGCCTTGCCGATGAAACCAAGAAGGCAATGAACGCTGCCGGCGTCACCGAAGTCGTCTACGAAGGCGTTACCCCCGGTGAAAAGGACTTCTCGGCGCTGATCGCCAAGATGAAGGAAGCTAACGTCAGCCTCGTATACTGGGGCGGTCTGCACACCGAAGCTGGCCTCATCATGCGTCAGCTGGCCGACCAGGGCCTGAAGGCAACCGTGATGTCGGGTGACGGCATCGTCTCGAACGAACTTGCATCGATCGCTGGCGACGCTGTTAACGGCACTCTGATGACCTTCGCTCCGGATCCGCGCAAGAACCCGGCTGCAAAGGAACTGGTTGAGAAGTTCCGCGCTGCTGGTTTCGAGCCGGAAGCCTACACGCTCTACTCCTACGCTGCTCTCCAGTCGATCGCCGATGCCGCCAAGGCAGCCGGCAGCAACGACCCGATGGCCGTTGCAGATGCTCTGAAGGCGAAGGGTCCGTTCCAGACCGCAATCGGCGAACTCGGCTTCGACGAGAAGGGCGACATCACCCGTCCGGACTACGTCATGTACGAGTGGAAGAAGGGCGAGGACGGCAAGTACTCCTACTTCGAATTGAACTAATCGCAGTTCAGAGGTTCGCCTCGGAAAGCCCGGTGTTCGTGCACCGGGCTTTTTTCGTTGCTTGGCAGGCAATGCCCGGCACTACCGCTTGCGGGCTCCTTGTTTGGGCAATTGCTGAAACATTGGGCGGCGCCTTCCAAGCGTCCGGCAGTACGTTGTTCGGCGACCGCGCCTCCCGGACTGCGTTACTACGCCGCGCATAAGGGCTCAGCGGGCGCGGCCAGATGCGCGAGCGAGGACGTAGCAGGTACGCAGGATCCGGCGTCGCGCGGCACGGGAATTGCTTTTCCTCAATGCTGGGGCGCATTGTGACGGATGGCCGCTTTGAAGGGGACGGGACATCGCGAGGGGTTCGGGAAGTGACGGCAAGGAACGGGGAATGACGGCGCTGATGCAGACTAGGCAACAGCGTGCGGAAGGTTGCGGCCGTGTTGCGGTCAAGCGGCTCGACGGTCGTACCCGGCTCGCCCGGCTCTTCCAGGAAGGGGCAGGGAAGATCCGCTTCCCGGAGACATTCGCGCCGGGCATGGAGGCGGTGCTGATCAACACTGCTGGCGGACTCACCGGCGGCGACAGGATGCAATGGGGCGTCGAGGCCGGACCGGGCACGGATATCGTCCTGACCACCCAAGCCTGCGAGAAGATCTACGGGGCGAGCTTCGGCACTGCCGATGTCAGTACGCATATAAGCGCGGCTGCCGGCGCACGGGTACAATGGCTGCCGCAGGAAACAATCCTTTTCGACAACGCATCGCTCCAACGCCGCCTCGAGGTCGACCTGGACGCTGACGCGGAATTCCTTGCCGTAGAGGCGGTCATCCTCGGACGCAAGGCCATGGGGGAGCGCATGTTGCACGGTCATTTCCGAGACCGCTGGCGCGTGCGCCGATCCGGCCGGCTGATCCACGCGGAAGACCTGCACCTCGGCGGCGACATTGCGGCACTGAGCGTGCAGGCGGCCGTACTCGATGGTTGTGCGGCTTTTTCGACGCTGCTCTACTGTGGACCGCTCGCCGAGTCGATGCTGGGAAAGGCGCGGGCCGTGCTGGGCGATGGCTTCGGAGGAGCAAGCCATTGGCAGGACAAACTCGTGATCCGGCTTACCGCCGTGGACGGGTTTGCCCTGCGGAAAAAGCTGATGCCGCTCATTACGGTCTTGCGCAATGGCGCGCCGGTGCCGAAAGTCTGGAAACTCTAAGCTAATTCGTGGAACGAAGATGAACCTTACTCCGAGAGAAAAAGACAAGCTGCTGATCTCTATGGCCGCCATGGTGGCGCGCCGGCGGCTGGAGCGCGGCGTCAAGCTCAATCATCCCGAAGCGATCGCGCTGATCACCGATTTCGTCGTGGAAGGCGCGCGCGACGGCCGTTCCGTCGCCGACCTGATGGAGGCAGGCGCCCATGTCATCACCCGTGACCAGGTGATGGAGGGGATTGCCGAGATGATCCACGACATCCAGGTCGAAGCAACCTTTCCCGACGGAACCAAACTGGTCACCGTCCACGAACCGATCCGGTGAGGCAGCCATGCTGGAACTTCGTCCGAACTGCGAGTGTTGCGACCGGGACCTGCCGCCCGACTGCAGCGAGGCGATGATCTGCACCTTCGAATGTACTTTCTGTTCGGATTGCGCCAGTGACGTGCTCGCCGGCACATGCCCGAATTGCGGCGGCGAACTTGTGCGCCGGCCGGTGCGCCCAGCCGCGATGCTCGCAAAATTTCCGCCATCCACGAAACGCGTCCTCAAGGCCGCTGGCTGCGCGCCCACGGCGAACGGTTAATCGACGGGAGAGCTATTCCATGATCCCAGGAGAAATCATCGCCGCCGACGGCGAGATCGAAATCAACAGCGGTGCCGCGACCGTGACGCTGGAGGTCTCCAATACCGGCGACCGGCCGATCCAGGTCGGCAGCCACTATCATTTTGCCGAAACCAATGCCGGCCTGTCCTTCGACCGAGATCAGGCGCGCGGCATGCGGTTGGACATTCCCGCAGGCACCGCGGTCCGTTTCGAGCCGGGGCAGACCCGTGCCGTGACGCTGATCGCCTTTGGCGGCAAGCGCGAGATTTACGGTTTCCGGCAGCAAGTGATGGGCAAACTTTGATGCGCGCGCGACATCCGAGGCAAGCCGGCCGCAACCCGAAGAAAGGTCCGCGAACGCGCATTTCGGCTGCTTCTGTGCTGGCCTTGGCGCTGTTTTCGGGTATCCCGGTCTTCGCGCAGGAAGACCCGCCACCGAATTGTACCGATCCGCAGACCCAGACCGACATGAACATTTGCGCCAATCTCGATTTCCAGAATGCCGACAAGGCGTTGAACGAGCAGTACCGCAAGACGCGGGAAATCATGCGGAGCTGGGATTCGGACCTTTCCGAGAGCGCGAAAGGCGCAGAAAAGGCACTACTGAAGGCGCAGCGCGCCTGGATCGATTATCGCGATGGCCATTGCCAGGCAGTCGGTTTCCAGGTGAGCGGGGGATCGATCGCTCCACTCGTCGTATCGAATTGCCTGGCCGATCTGACACGCACGCGCACCGCGGAACTGAAGCAATTGGCGGCAGGGATCGGGAACTGAAAACCGATGGCCAGCGCTCGTCATATCTTCATTGTCGGCAACGGCGACATCCCGGTAACAGCGGCGACGGCCATCGATGCCGCCGACCTCGTGGTGCGCTTCAACGAATGCGGCTCCTACGTGCGCGGCGGTACGCGCACCGACATCGTCGCGATCTGCAACACCGGACGCCCTGCGAAGGCGATACTCGGCTCGCAGGCGTGGCGAGAATGTGCACCGTTGCATTCGGCCTCTGCGATCTGGTCGGTGCGCGATCCGGAGAAATTTGCTGCCCTGCGTGCGCCGCTGATGCTGTCGCATCCCGAACTCGACGATTTCTGTGACGATTACACCGCCGAGCTCTCGGCATTCGCGAGCGCGATCGGCAAGCGCCACGAGGTGATTGACCGAACGGTCCACGAGGCGACCGACGCCGCGCTTGCTCTGCATGCGTCCGGCGAATACGTCGTGCCGAGCAGTGGCCTGATTGTCATCATGGCCTTTCTTCTGGGGGAGGCCCGACCGGCCGATACCGTATCGATCACCGGCTTCAGTCACACCGGCTGGGACGGCCACCCCTTCGCCGCGGAAAAGCGGCTTGTCGATTCACTCTGCGCCGACGGACGCTTGAACCGGCTCGGCGCGATCTCCACCAACTCCGTCTGCCAAGGAGCCTGATTCCATGCCCTACAAGATGTCCCGTGCCGCCTATGCCAGCATGTTCGGCCCGACCGTGGGCGACAAGGTGCGACTGGCCGACACCGAGCTCTTCATCGAGGTGGAAAGGGACTTCACCACCTATGGCGAGGAGGTCAAGTTCGGGGGCGGCAAGGTCATTCGCGATGGCATGGGCCAGAGCCAGGCGACCCGCGCCGAGGGCGCCGTCGACACCGTCATCACCAACGCGCTGATCGTCGACCATTCCGGCATCTACAAGGCCGATGTCGGCCTCAAGGACGGCCGTATCCACGCGATTGGCAAGGCGGGCAATCCAGATACCCAGCCAGGGGTG
Organism: Ferirhizobium litorale; assembly: GCA_030028905.1. GTDB lineage: Bacteria > Pseudomonadota > Alphaproteobacteria > Rhizobiales > Rhizobiaceae > Ferirhizobium > Ferirhizobium litorale. The sequence continues at coordinate 400,260 of JALDYZ010000001.1, forward strand.
ACGATCATCGTCGGGCCGTCGACCGAGGCAATAGCGGGCGAGGGCAAGATCCTGACCGCCGGCGGCATGGACGCGCATATCCACTACATCTGCCCGCAGCAGATCGAGGAGGCGCTGATGAGCGGCATCACCTGCATGCTCGGCGGCGGTAGCGGCCCGGCGCACGGCACGCTCGCCACCACCTGCACCGGCGCATGGCATATCGAGCGGATGATCGAAAGCTTCGATGGCTTCCCGATGAACCTGGCGCTTGCCGGCAAGGGCAATGCCTCGCTGCCCGCACCGCTCGAGGAAATGATCCTCGCCGGCGCGTCGTCGTTGAAGCTCCACGAGGATTGGGGCACGACGCCGGCGGCGATCGACAACTGCCTTTCCGTCGCCGACGACTACGACGTGCAGGTGATGATCCACACCGATACGCTGAACGAGAGCGGCTTCGTGGAGGATACGGTCAGCGCCGTCAAGGGGCGAACGATCCATGCCTTCCACACCGAAGGCGCGGGCGGCGGGCATGCGCCGGATATCATCAAGGTCTGCGGCCTGCCGAACGTCATTCCGTCCTCGACCAACCCGACGCGGCCCTACACGGTCAACACCATCGCCGAGCATCTCGACATGCTGATGGTCTGCCACCATCTGTCCCCGTCGATCCCCGAAGATATTGCCTTCGCCGAAAGCCGCATCCGCAAGGAGACGATCGCGGCGGAAGACATTCTGCACGACATCGGCGCTTTCTCGATCATCTCGTCGGACAGCCAGGCCATGGGCCGGGTCGGCGAGGTGGCGATCCGTACCTGGCAAACAGCCGACAAGATGAAGCGCCAGCGTGGGAACCTGCCGGAGGAAACCGGCGACAACGACAATTTCCGCGTCAAACGCTACATCGCCAAATATACGATCAACCCGGCGATCGCCCATGGCATCAGCCACGAAATCGGCTCGATCGAGATCGGCAAGCGCGCCGACCTGGTGTTGTGGAACCCGGCCTTCTTCGGCGTGAAGCCGGAAATGGTGCTGCTCGGTGGCTCGATCGCCGCCGCACCGATGGGCGATCCGAACGCGTCGATCCCGACGCCGCAACCGATGCACTACCGGCCGATGTTCGCCGCCTACGGCAAGCTCCGCACCAATTCGTCCGTCACCTTCGTCAGCCAGGCCGCGCTCGATGCCGGTCTTGCCCAGCGCCTCGGCGTCGCTAAGAAGCTGGCTGCGGTGAGGAATGTCCGCGGCGGCATCTCGAAGGCATCGATGATCCACAACAGCCTGACACCGCATATCGAGGTCAATCCGGAAACCTACGAGGTCCGTGCCGACGGCGAGTTGCTGGTCTGCGAGCCGGCCAAGGTGCTGCCGATGGCGCAGCGCTACTTCCTGTTCTGACCGGGTTGGCGCGGCGTCCGGAAACGACCGTTCAGGTCAGGGTAGTGGCCGGTTTCGACCAATCTTGGCGAACGACGATCCGCGCGTGGAAGGGGACGCGCTGGTAGAGATCGATGACATCCTGGTTGACCAGCCGGACGCAGCCGGATGACACCGCCTTGCCGATCGATTTCCACTCGGGCGAACCGTGCAGTCGATAGAGCGTGTCCTTGCCGTTCTGGAAAATATAGAGCGCCCTTGCGCCCAACGGGTTGGTGATGCCCGGCTCCATACCGCCATTCGCGACCGAGTATTTTTCGAGATGCGGCTGGCGGGCGATCATGTCGCTCGGCGGCTTCCAGCGCGGCCAGTGCTGGCGCCAGTGGATCACGCCTTCGCCTTCCCAGGCAAAGCCTTCGCGGCCGATGCCGACGCCGTAGCGCATCGCCGTGCCGCCCGGCTCGACCAGGTAGAGAAACCGGTCCGGCGTATCGACGACGACGGTACCGGGCGGCTCTCCGGTCGGGTCCTTGACCCGCTGGCGATAAAATTTCGGGTCCATCTCCCGGTACGGGATTGCCGGTATCAGGTGTCCACCGTCCTCGAGAGCAGCGTACCGCTGCTCCAGTTCCGCATCGGTCGCGGGAAGGAGTGGACGGCTTGCCTTTTCCGGGAGGGGCACACTCCGAATTGAAGGAGACGGGGTTGCGCATCCGGCAAGCGTCGCGGCGGTGGAGATCGAACCCAGGATCAGGGTCCGGCGCGACAGATGGATTTCTCTCTTCATTCTCGGCAATATCTCTCGTGGAATCGCAGCAATATCAGGCGATTGCTATCCAATCCCGCGAGGGAGAAGCAAGGAAAGAAAGATCACTTCTTCGGCATCGTGTCGTGTGTGGAAAAGTCGACAAGTTGTCTTGTGCAGACTTCACGGATGCAGGCACGCAGCCAGCGATGGGCCGGATCGGCGTCGAGCCGCGGATGCCACAACAGTGACACGGTGATTTCCCGGGTAAAGACGGGCAGGGGAAAGCTGTGCATCCCGGCGCGAAGGTTCGCTGTGTGCCATGCGGGAACGCTGGCGATGAGGTCGGACGACCGCGCGAGCGCCAGCGCTGCCGCGAATCCGCCGACGATCGTGGCGATCTGCCGCTCGAGGCCGAGGGCCTCCAGCGCTTCGTCGATCGGTCCCTTGTCCAGCCCGCGCCGCGAGACGAGCACATGCTTGCCGGACGCATAGCGGGCAGCCGACACCTCGCCCTCGGCGAGCGGATGCCCCGATCGCACGACGCCAACGAACCGGTCGCGAAACAGCGCTTGCGTCCGCACCTCAGGACCCATGGTGGAGCCGACCACGCCGGTTTCCAGATCGACGGTGCCGTCACGTAGCGACGCGCTGTCCCTGTCGGTCTTTGGCACGAAGAACAGCCGCACGCCTGGGGCCCGCGCGCCGATATGGAAAATAAGCGCCGGACCGAAGTTCTCGATGAAGCCATCGCTTGTGCGCAGCGTGAACGTGCGGACCAACTGCGCCAGGTCAAGCCGTTCGGTCGGGCGCAACACCGCTTCCGCCTCCTCGACCAGCCGGCCAACATTCTCGCGAAGTTCGAGCGCCCGTGGCGTCGGCACCAGCCCACGCCCGGCCCTCACAAGAAGCGGGTCGCCGGTCGTCTGCCGCAGGCGCGCTAAGGCCCGGCTCATCGCCGAGGGGCTCAGCCGCAATCGCCTCGCGGCGCGGGCGACGCTGCCTTCGGCAAGCAGCACATCGAGAGTGAAGAGGAGGTTGAGATCGGGTTTCGGCATGTCGGAACCATAACACCGAATATATGGCGTTGCATGCATGTATTGTATGTAAATGGTGCGTGTTCCGCCATGCCATCCGAGGGGCTAGGTTCTCCGAGGCTCAATGCACGAGCCGGAGAAGAAGGAGTATCCTCTATGCCGTTCACATCCGCAGGAACATCAGCAAGCAGCGACCGTGTCGCGACGGCGTCCTCCGGTCGCTGGGCGCTTGCAGGCTTGTCGCTGTCCATGTTGCTGTCCTCCCTCGGCACCAGCATCGCCAATGTCGGGCTGCCCGCCTTGGCACAGACCTTCGATGCACCCTTTCAGCAGGTGCAATGGGTCATGCTCTCCTACCTTCTCGCCATTACCACGCTCATCGTCGGCGTTGGCCGGCTTGGCGACATCATCGGCCGCCGCCGGCTGCTGCTCACCGGCATCGCGCTGTTCACCGTCGCCTCCGTCCTTTGCGGCGCGGCACCGACGTTATCGGTACTGATCGCCGCACGTATTGTGCAGGGGCTGGGCGCCGCGATCATGATGGCGCTGGCGATCGCGCTGGTGGGCGAAACCGTCCCGAAGGAGAGGACGGGCAGCGCCATGGGGTTGCTCGGAACGATGTCGGCTGCCGGCACCGCGCTCGGCCCATCGCTCGGCGGTGTGCTGATCTCCGCCTTCGGCTGGCGGGCAATCTTCCTGGTTGCCGTGCCTCTCGGCATTCTGGCATTTGTGCTGGTGCTGCGGACCTTGCCCCTTGACCGGGCGCAGACGACGCCGCGGCCGGGCCTCGACCCGATCGGCACCTTGCTGCTTGCCCTGACCCTGGGGGCCTACGCTCTCGCCATGACCATCGGCCGCGCCAGCTTTGGGCTGCCCAGCATCACCCTCCTGCTGGCCGCCGTTTTCGGCGTCGGTCTCTTTGCCTTCGCGGAGTCGAAGGTGGCGTCGCCACTGATCCGCCTGGCGGCACTTCGCGATGCGGCGTTGAGTACCAGCCTCGCGATGAACGCACTGGTCTCGACGGTGATGATGGCGACGCTGGTTGTGGGTCCGTTCTACCTCTCGCGTGCGCTCGGGCTCGATGCGGCACTGGTCGGAACAGTCATGTCCGTCGGGCCGGTGGTCTCCATACTCAGTGGTTTTCCGGCTGGTCGTGCGGTCGACCGCCTCGGTGCACAGCGCGTGGCCGTTGCCGGCCTTGTCGCGATGATCGCTGGTTCGATTGCACTGTCCCTGCTTCCGGCGCTGTGGGGCGTTGCCGGCTACATTGCTGCGATCGCAGTCCTGACGCCGGGATACCAACTGTTCCAGGCGGCCAACAACACAGCCGTAATGGCCGATATCGAGCCCAACCAGCGCGGCGTCGTTTCCGGTATGCTCAGCCTGTCGCGCAATCTCGGCCTGATTACCGGCGCGTCCGCCATGGGGGCGGTTTTCGCCTGCGCATCCGGAGCGGTGGAGATTGCCACGGCCACGCCGGAGGCGATAGCAACAGGCATGCAGATCACCTTTGCAGTTGCTGCTGTGCTCGTGGCCGCCGCGTTTGCCATCGCCGTGCTGGAGAGGGTGCTTGTACGGCATCCGTCCCTGACACAGGACGCCTTGTGACGTTTACGATCATTCGTCTCCGGCTGCCATGCGCCTGTCGCATGGCAGCCATGCCGGCCCCCTGGGCGTGCGCTTTGATGCTGCGTTGCAACAAATTATCCGCTAGTCAGGAGGTGAACCGGAATGCGGATGCTCCCGATCCGCATGGCCAGCTTATTCGCATTCAAGGAGTTAGACATGCTCGGCAGAAAAGTCCCGTCCGTTACCTTCCGCACCCGCGTCCGCGATGAATCCATCGGCGGACCGAACCCGTTCCGCTGGCAGGAAGTTTCCTCAGATGACTATTTTGCCGGCAAGCGGGTCGTCCTGTTTTCGCTTCCGGGGGCCTTCACGCCGACCTGCTCGACCTACCAACTCCCCGACTTTGAAAAGCTTCATGCGGAATTCCAGGCCGAAGGCATCGACGAGATCTACTGCATCTCGGTTAACGACGCCTTCGTGATGAACGCGTGGGGCAAGTCGCAGGACCTCGAAAACGTCAAGCTGATCCCCGACGGTTCGGGCGAATTCACCCGCAAGATGGGCATGCTGGTGGCCAAGGACAACCTTGGCTTCGGCATGCGTTCCTGGCGTTACGGCGCCGTCGTCAACAACGGCGTCGTCGAGCAGTGGTTCGAGGAAGAAGGCTATTCCGACAACTGCGACAGCGATCCCTACGGCGTTTCCTCGCCGCAGAACATTCTGGAATCCCTGAAGGGCATCAGAAAGGCCGCTTGATCGGCCTTCGCATTCGCCCAACGAAACCCCGCTCGTCCGGGGTTTTTTGTTGGGCGGCACTTCCCGTGAAATCAATGCTTTCGCTTGCGCAGGCGGCATGTAACTTGCATGCTTCTCCGGTTGGATATTCACTGGAAAATGCAATGCTGCGCATCACATCCTACCTGCCCGCCGGCACGCCGGCCGATCCACCGATCGCTACAGTCGTGCTCGCCCATGACGAGCGCCACCTCCGGCGCAAGCTCCTGCACCTCGAAGGTGGCGACATGGTCATGCTCGACCTCAAGGAGCCGGTGCTGCTTGCCAATGGCGACCTCCTGCAGATCGAGAACGGCGACCTCGTCGAGGTCGTGGCGGCGAAGGAAAAACTGTTTGAAATTGCGGCACGCGACCGGCTGCATCTGCTCGAGCTTGCCTGGCATTTGGGCAATCGCCACTTGCCGGCGGCCATCGAGGAGGAGCGCATCCTGATCCTGCGCGACCATGTAATCAGGGCGATGCTCGAGGGGCTGGGAGCCAGTGTCGTCGAGGTGGAAGCACCATTCCAGCCAGTGCGCGGCGCATACCATTCGCATGGCGGTCGCCACGATCATCAAGGGCATCACTGAAGGGCATGGACAAGGAAGGTGACATACAGGGATTGCTGCGACTGATGACGTGGCTCTCCCCGGCCTTTCCGACCGGCGCATTCGCCTATTCCACAGGCCTCGAGCAGGCGGTGGCGGACGGGCTGGTGGGCGATGCCGAGGCCCTGGGAGCCTGGATCCGGGCGGTCATCGTTCATGGGAGCGGATGGAACGACGCGGTTCTGTTTGCCGAGAGCTATCGCTGTCATGGTGATAGCGACCGGCTCGCAGCGGTCGCCGAGCTGGCGGAAGCCCTGTCCGGATCGCGCGAACGGCACATGGAGACGATGCTGCTCGGCGACGCTTTCCTGGCGGCGGTACGGGCCTGGCCTGATCCGCTCTTCGACCGTATCCCCGCGCGGCTTGCCTATCCGGTCGCCGTCGGCGCGGTGGCCGGCGCCCACCGCATCGATCTTGAACAGGCCTTGGCCGGCTTCCTGCAGGCCGCATCCTCGCAGTTCGTCTCGGCCGGAATCCGCCTCTCGGTCGCCGGGCAGCGCCAGGGCGTGGCGATCATTGCCTGCCTGGAAAATGATGTTGGGCAGACTGCGGCGCGGGCGGCGGTCTCGTCGCTCGACGACCTCGGTTCATCGACCTTTGGCGCGGAAATAGCGGCCTTGCGCCACGAAACACAGGTATCGCGGCTATTCCGGTCATGACCGGGTGGGCAAGCGTTTCAGAACGACCGCTCGGGTTTCGCGCCGGGCGACGACAGAGGATGAGGTAGTTGCGATGAAATCGGCAAACGGACCCTTGAGGGTCGGGATCGGCGGGCCTGTCGGCTCGGGCAAGACGGCGCTGGCGGAGAAACTCTGCAAGGCGATGCGCGACGAGTTTTCGGTCGCCGTTGTCACCAACGATATCTACACGAAGGAAGACGCCGATGCGTTGGTGCGCATGCAGGCGCTGCCATCCGATCGCATCGTCGGGGTGGAGACCGGCGGCTGTCCGCATACGGCGATCCGCGAGGACGCATCGATCAACCTGCAGGCGATTGCCGAACTCACGACCCGCATCCCCGATCTCGACGTGGTCTTCATCGAGTCCGGCGGCGACAACCTGGCGGCGACCTTCTCGCCGGATCTCGCCGACCTGACCATCTATGTCATTTCGGTCTGCCAGGGTGAGGAAATCCCGCGCAAGGGCGGGCCGGGCATCACCCGCTCGGACCTGCTGGTCATCAACAAGAAGGATCTCGCGCCGTATGTCGGGGTCGACATTGCCGTGATGGAAAGCGATGCCGATCGCATGCGCGCGTCGAAGCCTTTCGTCTTCACCGACATGAAGCGAGGCGAGGGGGTCGACCGCATCGTACGGTTCCTGAAGGAGCAGGGCGGGCTTTGATTCCGCTTCATCCGACCGCGAAGATCAGATCTGCTTCAGCGCCGAGACGTCGTGGATCTGTATCAAACGGCCGCGCACGGTGACGCCCGCCGGCTTCAGCGTCGAGAAAGCTCGCGACAAGGCTTCTGGCGCCAGCCCGAGCTTGCCGGCAAGCAGGCTCTTCTGAAAGGGCAGACGGATCGAGATCTCGGAGCCTTCCGGCGGGCAGTTGGCCAACAGGTAGTGCGCAACGCGCTGCGGAGCCGTCTGCAGCCGGTCGTTGGCCACGCATTCCATAGTCGACAGGAGGTTGTTCGCAGTCACCTGCATCAGCGCCCGTGCCACTTCCTTTTCGCGCTCGACGAGCATACGCATCTTCTGAAGGTCGAAGCGGGCAACGGTGACATTTTCTGCCGCCTGTGCGCTGTAGCGGTGCCTGGGACCCATGGTGAGCATGCATTCGGCGAAAACATCGCCGGGGCCGCAGATGCGGATATCGGCTTCCCTCCCATCGCGGCCTAGGCGGAAGAGGCGCACATATCCGCTCAGTATGCAGTAGAGATGCTCGGCTTCCGTGCCTTCCCGGAAGATGATGCCGCGTGCTGCGAAAGTTCCGGGCATGGCGAGTTCCAGCATGCGGGCTTGCACCGACGGGGCAAGGCCTGAAATCAGCGGCGTTTTCATCAAAACGGCCCTGTCACGCAGGTTGAGTTTCGGAAGTTTGTTCATTGCCATCTTTCCCTCGAAGACCTCCCGGCCCGTTCCCCTGGAGATGGACGGGGAGCAGCTTTCACCGCAACGCGTACACTCGCGAAAGCCTCCCTCCCGGAAGCGTGTTCCGACCGTGCCGATACGGTGTTCCAATTGCGAAGATAGGCGATGTTGAAGACCCTTGACTTGATTTCGATCAAATCGCGGAAAAAGGGTTGGGTAGCCAACCGGCGCAAGCAAGGGCCGGGTTCCTGCACCAGTTGCTTGGCAACGTGGCGAGACGACCCGGCCTCTCACTTGAGTCCGTATGTCTACTCTGCGGCGAAAGGCGGCAGCCGCAAGACCTTGCCGCCGCCCTTGCTGGTTTCCGCGGGTTTTTCCGGCTGCTGAGCCTCGATCGCGGAGATGCGTTCTCCCAGCGTCTCGACCGCGCTTCTGTTTTCCTTCGCCAGCCTCGTCAATTCCTCGTCGGACAGCGGCAGTTCCTCGTCGTCCTTCTTGCCGACCATCTTGCCGAAGATCCGCGCCAGGAGGCGCGAGAGATCGTCCATGATGAGGAAGAAGGATGGAACGACGACCAGGCTCAGCACCGTCGAGACGATAATGCCGCCGATCACCGCGATCGCCATCGGGGCGCGGAACGAACCGCCTTCCCCGACACCCATGGCCGAGGGCAACATGCCGGCGGACATTGCAATCGAGGTCATGATGATCGGTCGGGCGCGCTTGCGGCCCGCCTCGATCATCGCCTGGGTGCGATCCATGCCGTGGTGCATCATCTCGATGGCGAAATCGACGAGCAGGATAGCGTTCTTGGTCACGATGCCCATCAGCATCAGAATGCCGATCAACACCGGCATCGACAGCGCGTTGTTGGTGATGATCAGGGCCGCCGCCACGCCGCCGATCGCGAGCGGCAGCGAAAACAGGATGGTAAACGGCTGGATGACGTCCTTGAACAACAGGATCAGCACCACCAGCACCAGCATCAGGCCGAGCAGCATGGCGTTGCCGAAGCTCTCGACCATCTCGTTCTGGACCTTGGTGTCGCCGCTTTCAGCCAATTGCACCGTCTTCGGAATGTCGGAATCGGCAACGACCTGCCGGAAGGCATCGGACGCCGTGTTCAACGCGACACCCGGCGGCAGGTCGGCACCAATCGAGACCACCCTGTTGCGGTTGTTGCGCTTGATGGAGCTGACGCCTTCCGAATAGTCGATATCGGCCACGCTCGACAGCGGCACGATCGCGCCGCTGGCTGTCTTGATCTTGAGGGCTCGGATGGCCGCAAGGTCGCGGCGCATGTCGAGCGACGATTGCACCCGGATCGGGATCAGGCGGTCGTCCAGCGAGATCTTCGGAAGCGCCGCGTCGATGTCGCCGATCGTCGCCACGCGCACCACCTCGGAGATCTGCTGCGGCGTGATTCCCAGGCGCGCGGCCTCTGCCTTGCGCGGGCGGATCTGCAGTTCCGGGCGGGGAAGGGCCCCGTCGGCGCTGACATTGGCAAGCAGCGGCTGGGCGCGAAGCCTGGCTTCGAGGATGCCGATTGCCTCGTTCAGGTCCTTCTCGCTCTTGGAAAGGAAATTGAACGAAAGGTCGCGCTCGCCGCGGTCGTTGAGCTTGAGGATATGCACGTCGGGAATCGAGCGCAGCTTGGCGAAGACCTCCGTCTCGATGTCCCATTGCGGTCGTATGCGGCCATGCACCGGGACCTTGGGCAGGTATTGGCCGATCAGCGGGATGCCACCCAGCGTGTCGTTGACCACGGTGGTGATCAGTGAGTGATCGAGCTTGTCGAGCATCAGGGTCACGGTCGCTCGGCGCAATTCGAGATCGCCCTTGGGCGAGGCGCCGCCGAGCACGAAGACGCTGTCGACGCCGTCGATGTCATGGACCCTGGCATAGATCTCGTCGGTCGTCTTCTCGGTCTCGTCAAGCGTGGCGTTGGGTGGAAGCTCGACCGACAGCACGATGCGCGAGGCATCTTCCGGCGGCAGGAAACTGCCCGGTACCTGGAGCAGGAAATAGAGAGACCCGACGAGAAAGCCGATGGCGGCGAGAAGCGTGGTGTAGCGCCAGCGGGTCGTCACGCGGATCAGTCCGGTGTAGCGCTTCATCAGCGCGCTGTCGTTGTCCTGATGGTCGTCGGCAGCGTCTTCCGGCCGCATCAGATATGCCGCCATGAGCGGTGTGATGAGACGCGCCACCATGAGGGAAAAGAATACCGAGAAGGCAACGGTCAGGCCGAACTGGATGAAGTACTGGCCCGGAATGCCGGGCATGAAGGATACCGGCACGAAGACGGCAATGATCGTGAAGGTGGTCGCGATGACGGCGAGGCCGATCTCGTCGGCGGCGTCGATCGCGGCGCGATAGGGCGTCTTGCCCATCTTGATATGGCGCGCGATGTTCTCGATTTCGACGATCGCGTCGTCCACGAGGATGCCGGTCGCCAGCGTCAACGCCAGGAAGCTCACCAGATTGAGCGAGAAGCCCATCAGGTCCATGATCCAGAAGGTCGGGATCGCGGACAGGGGGAGCGCCACGGCGGAAATCAGCGTTGCCCGCCAGTTGCGCAGGAACAGGAAGACCACGATGACCGCCAGCAACGCCCCTTCGAGCAAGGTGTGCATCGCCGCTTCGTAGTTCCCGTAGGTGAAATAGACCGAGTCGTCGATCTTCTCGATGGTGACGTTGGGATATTCGCTGCGTACGGTATCGAGCGCTGCAGCGACCGTCTCGGCGACCGTGACCTCGCTGGCTCCCTTGGACCTGAAGACGCCGAAGGTCACCACCGGCGCGTCGTTGAAGCGCGAGAAGGAGCGTGGCTCCTCGTAGGTGTCCTTGATCGTCCCGAGTTCGGACAGTTTCACGAAACGCCCATTGGACAAGGCGATGGTCGTGTTGGCGAGCTCCGTGACGTCGCGGGAATCGCCGAGAGTGCGGATCGCCTGTTCAGCGCCGCCGACCTGTCCGCGACCCGAGCCGATATCCGCATTGATGCTGCGCAATTGCTGGTTCACGTCGGTGGCGGTGATGCCGTAGGCGTTCAGCCTGTCGGGGTTGAGCTCGACACGGATCTCGCGTTCGGCGCCGCCGTAGCGGTCCACGCGGCCGATGCCGGCCTTGCCCTGCAGGGCGCGCTTGATCGTGTCGTCGACGAACCAGGACACTTCCTCGATCGTCATGTTCGGCGCGGAGACCGCAAAGGTCTGGATCGCTTGGCCTTCAACGTCGATCTTCGAGACAATTGGTTCGTCGACAGAGGCCGGAAGGTCGCCGCGTATGCGGTCGATCGCGTCCTTGACGTCCTGCACCGCCTGTTCGGTCTTCACCTCCATGCGGAACATGATGACCGTTTGCGACTGGCCATCGGTCACCGTCGACTGGATTTCGTCGACGCCGGTGATGCTTGCCACCGCGTCCTCGATTTCCTTTGTGACCTGCATCTCCAGCTCGGCCGGCGAGGCGCCGCTCTGGGTGACGGTGATCGCCACCAGCGGAACGTCGATGTTGGGAAAGCGCGTAACCGGGAGGCTCCAGAAGGATTGCAGTCCCACATAGACGAGCAGTACGAAGGCAAGCAGCGGCGCGATCGGATTGCGAATGGACCAGGCGGAAAAGTTCATCGTCCCTCCGCTCCTCAGTTCGACAGATCTTCGGGCTGGCGGACCGGCGTGATGCGGTCGCCATCACGCACGTATGCTCCGGCCTTCGCGACGACCTCGTCGCCTGGGTTCAATCCGCTCAGGATCTGGATGCTGGTGCCGTCCTGAATGCCGGTTTCGACCTTCACCAGTTTGACCACCCCATCCTCGACCTTGCGCGCCGTCGCGCCGTCGCGCGTGACGGTAATCGCTGTCAGCGGCAGTGCTAGGCCATCGGTCTCCTTTACCACGATCGTGGCGCTGCCGTACATGCCGGAGCGCGCTCGCTCGCTATCGTCGATCTCGATGTGAACCGCGCCAAGGCGTGTCGTCTGATCGACGGTCGGGGAGACAAGACGCACCGATCCGGTCAGCGCGTCGCTGCCGCCGGCAAGCGCGATGGTGGCCTTTTGGCCGGCTTTGATTTTCAGAATATCGCCCTCCGGTACGTCGGCTACCAGTTCGAGTGCGCCGTCGCGGATCACCGTGAAGAGAGGTTCGCCGACGCCGGTGGCGATTGCGCCAACCTTGGCGTTGCGGACGGCGACGATGCCGGCAAATGGCGTCCTGATGTCGGTGCGTGCCAGCTTCAGGTTCAGGTCGGCAATCTGTGCCCCCACGACCTTCAACTCGGCCTCGGCGACATTCAACAGGTGTTCTGCCGCCCGAACGCGGGCGTTGGCGGCAGTGGCCGCCGCAGTCGCCTGTTCGGCCTGCGAGGTCGAGGCTGTCCCCTTCTGGGCCATCGTTAGCGCACGGTCGCGCTGACGGTCGGCCTCCTCGGCATTGGCGCGGGCTTCGATGATCTGGGCCTGCAACTGCGCGATCGTTGCCTGTGCCTTGGCTTTGTTGGCTTCCATTTCAGCCCTCTGCAGGGTGAGCGAGTCGTCGTTGAGGGTGGCGAGCACGCTGTTGGCTTCCACTGCATCGCCGACATCCGCCTTAAGAGACTTCACCGCGAGTCCTTCGAGCAGCGGCTGCACGAAAACCTCCTGCACTGGCCTCACCGTGCCAGTCGCGACGATACGGTCCACCAAGTGGCCAGTCACGGCTTCGGTCACCACGATTGCCGGAAAATTCTGCTTCGGCGCGTCGGTGGATGCATCGGCACCGATCGCCGCGGGCGCGCCGTGTGCGAGGAGGAGGGATGCCATAATGCCAATTGCGATATGCGACCTGCGAGCCATGCGTCTTCCAGCCTTTGCGACAAACCTGGTTCCCGGTCCCGTGAATTTCGCCAGGGGGCGCGAACCGACGAATCTTAAATATATATGTATGGAAGAGTTCAGATATATGCCCGGCACCACATAAACTTGCGACTCCCCAGCGCATAGTTCCGCGGCCATGCCCGTATGATGAAGCTGTCGCTTGCCAGGGCGGCCGGAGATGTTTGATCGGACGAGTACACTAGTTGTACGCCTGACGCAAATCAACGTGTAGTCACACTCCCTTCCTGTCGTGTATATAGACTTAATATTCGATGAATTCATGACCCGTAATGAAATGTGAAACGCGCGGCCGGGACCGCGCGCTTGTTCTCTTCTTGCTGGCCCGATCACTCGGACCTGACGCCTATTTCAGCGCGGCACTGGTGATGTCATGGGTGAAGGCACCGGTCGGCTCCTTGGTGATGACGGGATCGGAACCGCCACCCAGCAGCGTCTTGACGGTGCGCTGGTAGTCGGCCTCGTCGAGTGCACCGTTGGAGCCGGCCGTCAGCTTGGCCACTTCGCCCATCATCCGCTTCTGGTGCTGTTCGGTCTGGGCTCCGGTAGCGTCGTTTTCGAGAACGATCTCGGCGGCCTCGTCCGGGTTCTCCTCGGCGTACTTCCAGCCCTTCATCGATGCGCGGACGAACTTGACCATCTTTTCCTTGAAAGCGTCGTCCTTCAGGCTGTCCTCGAGCACGTAGAGGCCGTCCTCTAGAGTTGCGACACCTTCGTCTTCGTACTTGAAGGTAATGAGTTCCTCGGGCTTGATGCCGGCGTCGATGACCTGCCAGTACTCGTTGTAGGTCATGGTGGAGATGCAGGCCGCCTGCTTCTGCAAGAGCGGATCGACGTTGAAGCCCTGCTTCAGCACGGTGACGCCCTCGGCTCCGCCATCGGTCGGGATCTTCAGGTGGTTCATCCACGACAGGAACGGATATTCGTTGCCGAAGAACCACACGCCGAGCGTCTTGCCCTTGAAATCCTCGGGCGTCTTGACGCCGGTTTCCTTCAAACAGGTGAGCATCATGCCGGAGGTTTTGAACGGCTGGGCGATGTTGACCAGCGGAACGCCCTTTTCGCGGGTTGCGAGCGCGGACGGCATCCAGTCGACGATCACGTCGGCGCCGCCACCGGCCAGCACCTGCGGCGGGGCAATGTCGGGTCCGCCCGGCTTGATCTCCACGTCGAGGCCTTCCTCTTCGTAGAAGCCCTTGTCCTTGGCCACGTAGTAGCCTGCGAACTGGGCCTGCGTCACCCATTTCAACTGCAGCGTCACCTTGTCGGCCGCCATCGCCTGCATCGCCATCAGCGACACCGCGCCACCGAGTACCATCGAAAGAATTTTGTTTTTCATGTCTGTTCCCTCTTTATGATTTGTATGTCTCGGAAAACTACGTCTGCCCACCACGGACAGACGGATGCCAAAAGGTGGCACTGCGCTCGATGAGCGCCACCACCGCATAAAACGCCGAACCCGCGACCGCGGCGACCGCAATTTCGGCCCAGACCATGTCGACATTGCTGCGCCCCACTTCCGTGGAAATCCGAAATCCCATGCCGACGATGGGAGTTCCGAAGAACTCTGCCACGATGGCGCCGATCAGCGCCAGAGTGGAATTGATCTTCAATGCATTGAAAATGAAGGGACCTGCTGCGGGCAGGCGCAGTTTGACGAGTGTCTGCCACCAGGTCGCGGCATAGGTGCGCATCAGGTCGCGCTCCATCTCGCTTGCCGAAGCAAGGCCCTGCACAGTGTTCACCAGCATCGGGAAGAAGGTCATGATGACGACAACGGCGACCTTGGACTGCCAGTCGAAGCCGAACCACATGACCATTATGGGTGCAATGCCGACGACCGGCAGAGCAGACACGAAGTTGCCGATCGGCAGCAGGCCCTTCTGCAGGAACGGGGAACGATCGATCAGGATTGCAACGAGAAAGCCGAGACCGCACCCCATCACGTACCCGGTCAGAACTGCCTTAAGGAAGGTCTGTCGGAAGTCGGCCCACAACGTCGGCACGGAACTGGTGAGCTTGGCCCAGATCATCGTCGGCGCCGGCAGCAGGATGGTGGGGATATTGAAGCCGCGGGTGACACCTTCCCACATCACCAGGATCGCGACCCCGAACAACACCGGCACGAAGATGCGTACGGCGCGATTGGCGGCATCGCTTGCGAAGGTCTGGCGCACCAGCCACTCGTTGAGTCCCCAGGCGCAAAGCCAGAAGACGATCGCGGATATCAGGTATGCACTGTTCATGCCTTGGCTCCCATGCGCTTCAGGACCGCACTGTGCGCAAGTCCGACGATCGATACCAGGACTGCGGCCAGCGCTGCCGCCATGAACAGGGCGGCCCAGATCTGAACGGTCTGTCCGTAGTAGGAGCCGGAGAGCAGGCGGGCCCCAAGCCCGGCGACGGCCCCGGTCGGCAGTTCGCCGACGATGGCGCCGACCAGCGAGATCGCCACCGCCACCTTCAGCGAGGTGAAGAGGTAGGGCATCGCCGCCGGCCACCGGAGTTTCCAGAAGATCTGCGCGGGGCTGGCATTATAGGTGTGCATCAGGTCGAGGTAGATGGTTTCCGGGCTGCGCAGGCCCTTCACCATGCCGACGACGATCGGGAAAAAGCTCAGGTAGGTGGAGATCAGCGCCTTCGGAAGCAGGCCGGAGACGCCGATCGAATTCAGGACGACGATGATCATGGGCGCGATCGCCAGGATGGGGATGGTCTGGCTGGCGATCACCCAAGGCATCATCGAGCGGTCCATGGCGCGGTTGTGGACGATCCCAATGGCGAGCAGTGTGCCGAGCACCGTGCCGATGGCAAAACCGAGGAGCGTCGCCGACAACGTGATCCAGGCGTGATAGACGAGGCTGCGCTTCGAGGTGATCGGCCTTGCAACCGTGCTGTCCCAGAGCTCGCCGGCAACCTGGTGCGGCGAGGGCAGCACCGGCCGCTCCTGCACGAAGGTCTTCGGCAGGATCTCCCAGAAACCGATCTGCTCACCGGCACGGGCCGCCTGGTCGCGCACGAACGGGGCGTTGAGAATGACGACGAAGACCACCCAGATGGCGAGGATCGCGAGTACGACAGTCGTGACGGGTACAAAACGATCGCGAAAGAAGCTGTGTCGTTCCATCGATCACGCCTTTCCCTGGGCTGGAAGCAGCATCAGTGCCATGGAGACGAAGCCGAGAGCCACGCCCGCCAGTTGAATGGCGGTCAGCCGCTCTCCGAAGAAGACTGAGGCGATGACATTGATGAAGATCAGTTGTGCGATGGCCGATACCGATATCGCCAGTCCGAGGCCGCCCATCCGCATGAGCTTCAGGACCATGAGGTTGCCAACGCAGTAAAGGGCCAGCGACAGGGCGAGGGTCCAGAGCTGGTTATTTGTCACGTAGGCGCGTGAGGCGCTCGCCGCGCCCAGGAACACGACCATGGATCCCGCAAGCCACAGGAGAAATTGCGTCTTCATATCCGGGCCTCTGCCTCACGCCTCATCGCTGTGACCCGATCTGAGGCCCTCGCGGACGCGATGGGCGACCTCAAGGAACTCCGGAGTCTCGCGGATGTCGAGTGGCCGCTCCAGCGGCAACGGCGAATCGATGATATCGGTCACGCGACCCGGGCGCGGCGACATGACGACGATCTTGGTCGAAAGGTAGACCGCCTCCGGGATCGAGTGGGTGACGAAGCAGATCGTCTTGTCGGTCCGCTTCCAAAGCTTGAGGAGTTGTTCGTTGAGGTGGTCGCGGACGATCTCGTCAAGCGCGCCGAAGGGCTCGTCCATCAAAAGCAGGTCGGCGTCGAACGCAAGGGCGCGGGCGATCGAGGCGCGCTGCTGCATGCCGCCGGAAAGTTGCCAGGGGTATTTCTTGCCGAAGCCGGTGAGATTAACGAGGTCGAGTGTCTGCTCGATGCGCTTCTTTTTCTCGGCGGCCGAAAAGCCCATGATTTCCAGCGGCAGGGCGACGTTTTTCTCGATCGTGCGCCAGGGATAGAGCGCCGCCGCCTGGAAGACATAGCCATAGGCGCGCTTCTCGCGCGCCTGCTCCGGCGTCATTCCATTGACGGTGATCGTACCGGACGACTTCTTCTCGAGATCGGCGATCACCCGCAGGAAGGTGGTCTTGCCACAGCCCGAGGGACCGATGAAAGACACGAATTCGCCCTTGCGGATATCGAGGTCGACATTGCTCAGCGCGTGAACCGGGCCGTCACTGGTCTCGTAGGTGAGACAGAGGTTCCTGGCGGAGACGACGGAGCTGTCTTGGGCGTTCATCAGGTCCTCGGTGTTCTGCAACGCGTGCATGGGGTTCCGTATGCTATCATGCGGTATTGAACCCCCGGATGTCGAATGGGCGGTCCGTGTAGAAGGCTCTGCCAAGGAGGACTGAATTGGACGCGTCATCGAAACCCACCTGTCATGTTGTGCGCCCCAGCCATGCCTATGGCGGCAAGCAGGGTTTGAGCTACTTTGAGGGCATCGCCGCCGAAACCGTCGGTTCCACCGGCATCTGCATGCATCTGCTGACGATACCGCCCGGGGTTCGCGCCCGGGCGCATTTGCATGAGGACCACGAGACGGCGATCTACGTGCTCTCCGGCGAGGCGCATACCTGGTATGGCGACAGGCTGGAAAACCACGTCGTCACCCGCTCCGGCGAGTTCCTCTATATCCCGGCCGGAGTGCCGCACTTGCCGGCCAACCTCGGCCACGCGCCGTGTACGGCGGTCATCGCTCGCACCGATCCGAAGGAGCAGGAGAGCGTCGTCCTGCTCCCGGAACTGGACGGACTGGTGCGCGGGTGAGCAAGATGCGCCGGTATCGGATCGCAAGGCTCACACCCCGCTTGCCGGAATGCCGGATCTCTGGACCTTGCGCGGTGCGGTGACCTCCTTCCAGGTCGAGAGCGCCTTGCTGACCGCCGGGAACGGATCGCGGCGGACGAATTCACCATGGCCCTGCTGGGTCTTGACGGTCGCCTCCTCGATGGCGACCACGCCGCGCGTCAGGGTGAAGCGCGGCAGGCCGGTCACTTCCTTGCCCTCGAAGACGTTGTAGTCGATCGACGACTGCTGCGACTTGGCCGAGATCGTCTTCTGGCGCTGCGGATCCCAGACGACGAGGTCGGCATCGGCGCCGACGAGGATCGCGCCCTTCTTCGGATAGATGTTGAGGATCTTGGCGATGTTGGTCGAGGTCACCGCCACGAACTCGTTCATGGTGATCCGGCCGGTGTTGACGCCGTGGGTCCACAGCATCGGCATGCGGTCCTCGAGGCCGCCGGTGCCGTTCGGGATCTTGGTGAAATCACTGAGCCCGAAGCGTTTCTGCTCGGTGGTGAAGGCGCAATGGTCGGTCGCGACCACCTGCAGCGAGCCCGATGCAAGTCCAGCCCAGAGGCTGTCCTGGTGAGCCTTGTTACGGAAGGGCGGCGACATCACCCGGCGTGCCGCGTGATCCCAGTCGGGGTTGGCGTATTCGCTTTCATCGAGCGTCAGGTGCTGGATCAGCGGCTCGCCGAAGACCCGCATGCCCTTGGCGCGGGCGCGGCGGATCGCTTCATGCGCCTGTTCGCACGAGGTATGGACGATGTAGACCGGCGAACCCGCCATGTCGGCGATCATGATGGCGCGATTGGTGGCCTCGCCTTCGACCTCGGCCGGCCGGGAATAGGCGTGCGCCTCCGGGCCGTTGTTGCCTTCGGCAAGCAGCTTCGCCTGCATTTGCGCCACCACGTCGCCGTTTTCGGCATGGACGAGCGGCAGCGCGCCGAGCGCCGCGCAGCGCTGGAAGGACGAGAACATCTCGTCGTCGTCCACCATCAGCGCGCCCTTGTAGGCCATGAAGTGCTTGAAGGTGTTGATACCCTTGTCGCGGACGATGGTCTCCATCTCGTCGAAGACCTGCTCGCTCCACCAGGTGATAGCCATGTGGAAGGAATAGTCGCAGTTGGCCCGCGTCGACTTGTTGTCCCACATCTGCAGCGCTTCGAGCATCGACTGGCCGGGTGAGGGGAGCGCGAAGTCGACGACCATCGTCGTGCCGCCGGCCAGCGCGGCGCGGGTGCCGCTTTCGAAATCGTCCGAGGAGTAGGTGCCCATGAAGGGCATCTCGAGATGCGTGTGCGGATCGATACCGCCGGGCATGATGTAACAGCCCGAGGCGTCCAGAACCGTGTCGCCGGAAAGGCCGGGGCCGATCTCGACGATCTTGCCACCTTCGACCTTCACATCGGCCTTGTAGGTCAAATCCGCGGTGACAACCGTCCCGCCCTTGATCACTGTACTCGCCATTTCACGTTCCTTTGCTTGTCTTTTGAAACTTGAGCGTCAGTCGATGATGTCGTTGCCGCACCCGTCCTCTTCGGGCGCAATATTGCTTATGGCTTGAGCTCTCCGACTCTCGGAGGCAGCGATGGCGAGGCTTCGCGAGCCGGCGTCGTCACTCCACGATCTCCGCCGTCTCGACGACGGCATGGAAGAGCACGTCCGCTCCGGCTGTCGCCCATTCCTGGGAAATCTCCTCGGCCTCGTTGTGCGAGAGCCCGCCGACGCAGGGGCACATGACCATCGTGGCCGGCGCCACCTTGGCGGCCCAGCAGGCGTCGTGTCCGGCCCCGGAAATGAGGTTCATGTGGCTGTAGCCCAGCCGTTCGGCCGCGTTGCGCACGGCCGTCACCAGCTTCGGATCGAAGGTCACCGGGTCGAAATGCCCGACCGCCTCGATCGAACAGCCGACACCCAGCGCCTCGCAGATCTTCGGCGCTTCGGCTTCGATGCGGGCCCGCATGCCATCGAGCTTGGCCTGGTCGGGCGAGCGGATGTCGACGGTGAACACGACTTTGCCCGGCAGCACGTTGCGCGAATTGGGCGAGAAGAACATCTGGCCGACACCGCCGACCGCCCCCGGTTGGCTGTCCATCGCGACGGTCTGTACCATTTCCAGGATGCGGGCCATGGCGAGCCCGGCATTGACGCGCATGTTCATCGGCGTCGAGCCAGTGTGTGCTTCGCGGCCGGTCAAAGTGAATTCCAGCCACCAAAGGCCCTGACAGTGGGTGACAACGCCGATCTGCTTGTCTTCCGCCTCGAGGATCGGACCCTGTTCGATATGGTATTCGAAATAGGCGTGCATCTTGCGGGCGCCGACCTCTTCGTCGCCGACCCAGCCGATGCGCTCCAACTCCTCCCCGAAGGTCTTCCCCTCCGGGTCCTTGCGGCCATAGGCGTAGTCGATGTCGATTGCCCCGGCGAAGACACCCGAAGCCAGCATGGCGGGGGCAAAGCGGGCGCCTTCCTCGTTGGTCCAGTTGGTCACGACAATCGGGTGCCGGGTCTTGATGCCGAGGTCGTTCATCGTGCGGATGGCCTCGAGGCCGGACAGCACGCCGAGCACGCCGTCATACTTGCCGCCGGTCGGCTGGGTGTCGAGATGGCTGCCCACATAGACGGGCAGAGCATCGGGATCGGTGCCCGGACGGGTGGCGAACATCGTGCCCATCTTGTCGACGCCGACGGTCATGCCGGCCTGCTCGCACCAGGATTTGAAGAGTCGCCTGGCGGTGGCGTCGTCGTCGGTCAGGGTCTGGCGATTGTTGCCGCCGGCAATGCCGGGGCCGATCTTCGCCATTTCCATGAGACTGTCCCAGAGGCGATCGCCATTGATGCGCAAGTTTTCGCCGGGTGCTGCCACCATCGTCCGTCCTCACCTTTTTCAAGCCGCCGGGTTTTTCCCGGTCCTACTGTTCCCGAGGTCTTCGAACGGATGCCCCGTATCTTGTTTTTCTTGGCATCCGGATATCCGCAGTTGCCTTTACTTTGCATCTGACAGATAATTTGACCGATTGGTAAACATTACAATTTCCTTCGCAGCACTCAAGACGAAAAACACGAAAAGCAACGACAAAAAATCAAGCATTCGCTGAATTTTGCGGCAGTTCGCCGAGCGGCTTAACTTGACTATGAAAGTTGAATTTCCAGGAGATCAGAATTCTCAATGGCGATCCCGAGAGCAGCAAAAACACAAAGGCGGACAAGAATCCAGGAAGCCAAGGAAGAGCAGATACTCGAGGCGGCGCTCGACGTCTTTTCCGCCAAGGGTTTTCATGGTTCCACCATCGACCAGATCGCCGAGGTGGCGGGCATGTCCAAGCCCAACCTGCTCTATTATTTCCGCACCAAGGAGGCGATGCACCGGGCACTGATCGACCGGGTGTTGGATACCTGGCTCGACCCATTGCGCGCCTTCAACGCCGATGGCAATCCGGAAGCCGAGATCCGCAGCTATATCCGGCGCAAGCTGGAAATGGCGCGGGATTTTCCACGCGAGAGCCGGTTGTTCGCCAACGAGGTGCTGCAAGGCGCGCCGCATATCGAAAGCGAACTCACCGGGCCGCTGAAGGCGCTGGTGGACGAAAAGGCCGAGGTCATCCGCGCCTGGGCGCGTGCGGGCAAGATCGCCAAGTGCGATCCCTACCACCTGATCTTCTCGATCTGGTCGACGACCCAGCACTATGCCGACTTCGACGTCCAGGTGCGCGCCGTTCTCGGACAGAAACAGGCAGGCGAGGGGCGTTTCGAGGATGCCGCAAGGTTTCTGGAACAACTGTTCACCACCGGTGTGATTCCGGCGCGGTCCAGTTCGCCCGAAGCCTGATCAATCCGGCAGCAAGGCCATCACCACCAGACCGCAGGCCGTCAGCAGCGCGCCGGCGAACACCGCGGCGCTCGCCCAGCCATGGCCGAGCAGCCCTTCCATGACGATCACCACCGTCGGCGTCAGATAGCCGTAGGCCAGCACCTTCGAAGAGGGAAGGCGCAGAGACGCGTATTGCAGCAGCAGGAAGGTGATTGCCGTCGTCACCACCGAAAGATAGGCGAGCGCGACCCACACCACGCTCGGCAGATCGGCATAATCGATCGTCGGCAGTTGAGGCGCAGCGGGAAACAGCAGGAAGAAGGCGGTGGCAACCGCCATCCAGAAGCCGAAGGCGAACGGATTCTCCTTGCGGTCGAACTTGCGGATCAGCGGCACGTAGATGGCGTGGCAGATAACTCCGACGAAGTAGATCAGTTCGCCCCGGCCGACATCAAACCGCAGCAGCGCTCCGATATCGCCACGGAAGATCACCCAGATCGCTCCGATCGCTGCGATTACCAGGCTTGCGAGCACGCCCAGGCGGGTGCGCTGCCCGAGCAGGACGAGCGCGAAGCCGGCTGCCATTAGCGGCATCAGGGTAAATACCGCACCCGTCTGCACCGGGCTGGTGATTTCCAGCGCAAGGAACATGGTGAGCATGTAGACGGACATGAGCAAGCCGAGGATGCCGAAACGCCACGGTTCAACCGGGACGGAAAAGGGAACGCGCAGCACTCCGTAGGTCATGACCCCGAGAACCGCTATCGTCATCAGGTAGCGCATGACCTGCAGCGTTGCGGCCGGCACATGCTGGGCGGCCAGGCCGCCGAGCGAGAACGAGCCGCCGATCAGCAGCGCAAACAGCATCATGGCGAGATGGGCCAGCAGCTTTTCCCTGCCCTTGGCATGGCGATTGTGCGCTGACGGCGAATGGACGTCCTGTTTCACGTCGGGATCCTGTGGGGCTTGATCGTCTGGCGGGATTCGCGAAACGCTTCTAGCACGAGACGGACCGGCTGTAGAGGTTTCGGAAGCGGTTCATGCTTGCATGAGAGACGCAACAATTTCGCGCGCACGCGGGATGATCCAGGTCTCCACGCTCGCCTCCCGTCCGCGGATGTCGATGTGCATCCGTTCATGGCCGTCAAGCACGACCCCGGCATTCCGCACGACTTCCTCGGAGACGACCAGTTCCGCGTCTCGTTCCTTGGCGACTCCTTCGAGGCGGCTTGCAGTATTGATCGTGTCGCCGATGGCGGTCAGCGATGTCGCCTTGCCATAGCCGATGCGCCCGATGATGGCCGTTCCGGCATGCAGGCCGATGGCGATGCGCAGCGGGCGGCTCAGTTCGGCGCTGAAAGTGTCGTTGAGGGTCTCGATGCCCTCGGCCAACCGCGCGGCCGCCTCGAGCGCCTGCCGGCAGGCTTCCTCGAAGGAGGTTTCGAGGCCGAATAATGCAATCGCTCCGTCGCCGACGAATTTGTCGACGATACCGCCGGCACTTTCCACCGCCTCCCCGACGGTCTCGAAATAGCGGTTGAGAAGGAAGACGGTGTCGAACGGCAGCTTGTGCTCGGCCAGGCGGGTGAAATCGCGCAGATCGCAGAAGAGGGCAGCGATGCGGCGCTCGCGGCCGGCGGTCGTCGTCAGCGCCAGTTGCGTCTTGAGGCCCAGGCTGTCGGTGTTGACGATCGGCGCAACGTAGACGTCGCGCAGCGGGCGGAACTGACATGCGAGCCGCACGTTGGCGGGAGCGCCGATCCGCTCCAGCGTTGCCTTTTCCGCTTCGTCCGGCAGCGGCTGTCCCTCAAGACCCTGCAACACCCGCACCCGGCAGGTCGAACAGCGCCCGCGACCACCGCAGACCGAGACGTGCGGGATGCCTGCTGAGCGGCTGGCTTCCAGCACGCTGAACCCGCGCCCGACGGCGACGACACGGCCGTTCGGGTAGCGGATCCGGGTCTTGTCGGGCGTCGGCAGGGCTCGCCACGCCAGTACGGCCGCGATCGGCGCGCCGAAACCGATCACCAGCCAGACCCGGATCTTTTCCAGCAGGTGCGGGTCGGGGCGCATTGCCATGACCCACGGATCGGACGGCGTCGGCGGAGCGAGGCCGCGGGCTGCGGTCACGAATCCGAGCAGGGCAAGCACCGGCACCAGGATCGCGACAGAGTAGAGGGTCAGCGAATAGCGGGGAAACCAGCTTCGGCCGCGCATCCAGAACCAGAGACCAAGACAGAAATGGGTCCAGGCGACAATGAGCGCCATCGATTGACGAATGGTGCCGTCGGTCGAAGACCAGATCGAGTGCAGGACGTCCGGGTAGCCGAGGTCAACGCCGCCGAGCGCCCATTCGACGCGGGTGGCGAGCACGTGCGGGATCAGCAGGAACGGCAGGCTCAGGCCAAACACGATCTTGATCGCCTCGCGCGCCGGCATGCGCAGAGTATGGCGTCGATAGAGGCTGTCGAGGGCCATGATGAAATGTACGAAGACGGCGCCATAGAGCAGCACGGTCCCCGGCAGGCTGCGCCACACGAAGTTCAGCTTGAGGCGAACATCCTCCATGGCCTCGACCGAGACGAGGCCGAGGGCGTGATTGAGAAAGTGACAGATGACAAAGGCGCCAAGCAGGGCGCCGGAAATCAGGTGCGTTTTCTTGCGCGTAGTGGCGGCTTTGATCTTCAAGAAGGGTGCTCGAGGTTGTGCCGGATCGTGCCGTCCGAATCTTGTTTTTTGACATATTTACGACAATGCTTGTGGAGGCAATGCACGTTTCCTACACAATGTGTTTAGCGTTCGGGCACGTCTTGATCCTTGAAATCCTCCGCCGTCGACCGTTCGCCGGATCGCACCTCTGCGGATCGGCGGAAATCGCGCATCGAGGACAGGAAATCCGCCTTTCCGCCGTAGCTCGGGTGCCTGACCGCGAGCGCCTCGATATCGAGGCGGCCAAGGGTTGAACGCGCATGCCCGCCGATTGCAACGACGTATCGCGGGGCAAGCCTTTCCAACAGCCAGGCGAGAAGATGGTGGCATGCCTCAGCTTCCATCCGCGTGTGCGTCCTGTTGGTCAGGGCATGTTCGGGCGAATGCGGGTGAAAGGGAAAGACGTTCCAGAGGAGGACCGGTGAGCGAGTTTCGTTCAGCAGATCCCAGACGATCCTTGCGGTCGGTTCAGCGATCGCAGGTCCGTGGGTCGCCCGATGAAGCGGGCGGCTTCCCAGCAATTCGGCGCAGGCCACCAAGTGCAATTCGTCGGTGAGCGCCAGCCCGGTGCGGCGTCCGCCGCGGTAGCCGAGATCCCGGCCGATCCAGATCGTTGCGACACCGTTTCGCAAGATTGAGTCGAGGACCGACACCAGGTTGCAGCGTCGAATGTCGGGCGCCTGGGGCAAATCGCACGCGGCGCAGATATCGCTATAGGGATTGAACACATCCGCAAATCGCATGCCGGAGAGGCAATCGACGAAATCGTATGCCGTTTCGAGCCGCATTGGCCTTCCTCCGCGATCAATTCCTTCGTGCAGTCTGAAGCGGTGCCGGGAATGAAATCTGGAGCAGCGTCCGCCGATCTCAAGCGGCGACGAACATGCAAGGACGGCAAAAAAAGAGGCCGCCTTCCATGAAGGCGGCCAGGGAGGTCGGGAGGTATGGCTGTTCTACTCGGCGGCCTGCCGAGCCATCGGGTTGTTCGGGTGCGTCGTCCAGTTGGCATAGTTCGGATCGACGGGACGACCGGTGCGCTGATCGAGCACGCCGGCGGCGAGCGGCAACATCGTGATGCAGTTGTCGACCGGGCAGACGTTGACGCAGAGATTGCAGCCGACGCACTCGTCTTCCATCACCTCGAAGTGGCGCACGCCGTCGACCATGCTGGTGATCGCCTGGTGCGAGGTGTCCTCGCAGGCGATGTGGCAGCGGCCGCACTTGATGCAGGCGTCCTGGTCGATATGCGCCTTGGCGATATAGTTGAGGTTGAGGTACTGCCAGTCGGTGACGTTCGGCACGGCGCGGCCGGTGATGTCGTCAAGCGTCCGGTGGCCCTTCTCGTCCATCCAGTCGGAGAGGCCGGTGATCATCTCCTCCACTATCTTGAAGCCGTAGGTCATGGCGGCGGTGCAGACCTGCACGTTGCCGGCGCCGAGCACAAGGAACTCGGCGGCGTCGCGCCATGTGGTGATGCCGCCGATGCCGGAGATCGGCATCCCGTAGGTGTCCGGATCGCGGGCGATCTCGGCCACCATGTTGAGTGCGATCGGCTTGACCGCCGGACCGCAATAGCCGCCATGGGTGCCCTTGCCGCCGACGGTCGGGTTCGGCGCGAAGTTGTCGAGATCGACGGACACGATCGAGTTGATCGTGTTGATCAGCGATACCGCATCGGTGCCGCCGGCCTTGGCGGCGCGCGCCGGCTTGCGGATATCGGTGATGTTCGGCGTCAGCTTGGTGATCACCGGCATGCGCGTGTATTGCTTGCACCAGCGCACCACCATCTCGATGTATTCCGGCACCTGGCCGACCGCGGAGCCCATGCCGCGCTCGGACATGCCGTGCGGACAGCCGAAGTTGAGCTCGATGCCGTCGGCGCCGGTCTCTTCAACCAGCGGCAGGATCGCCTTCCAGCTCTCCTCGTCGCAGGGCACCATGATCGAGGCGATCAGCGCCCGGTCCGGCCAGTTCATCTTCACCTGCTTCATCTCCTGCAGGTTGACCTGCAGCGGGCGGTCGGTGATGAGCTCGATGTTGTTGAGGCCGAGGAGCCGGCGGTCGGCACCCCAGATCGCGCCGTAACGCGGGCCGTTGACGTTGACCACCGGCGGGCCTTCCTCGCCAAGCGTTTTCCAGACGACCCCGCCCCAGCCTGCCTTGAAGGCGCGCTCGACGTTGTAGGCCTTGTCGGTCGGCGGCGCGGAGGCCAGCCAGAAGGGGTTGGGTGACTTGATGCCGACGAAATTGTTGCGAATATCAGCCATTTTGCGTTCCTCTCGATCCGGTTGCGGCGGTCATGCGACTGCGCTGGCACGCGCCGCACCGACGGCGAGAGCCCTGTTGATCGATTCGGCCGCATCGCGGCCCTGGGCGACGGAGGTGACGGTCAGGTCTTCGCCGCCTCGTACGCAATCGCCGCCGGCCCAGACCTTGTCGAGCGAGGTGTGTCCTTCGCCATCCACCGCGATCCTGCCGCCTTCGATCTTCAGCGATCCGAGACCGTTTGCCTCGAAGGTCTGGCCGATTGCCTTGAAGATCTGGTCGGCGGCGATAACGCCGGTTTCGCCGGTGCCGGAAAGCCTGCCGTCGGCGAGCGCCATGTACTCGACTTCGATGCCGGCCAACTTGCCGTCCTTGCCGACGATGCGCTTCGGCGCCAGCCAGTGACGGATGATGACGCCCTTGGAGGTGGCGAGGTCCTGCTCGAATTCGGAGGCGTTCATGTGCTCCTTGCCACGGCGGTAGCAAATCGTCACCTCCTCGGCGCCGAGCAGCTTGGCCTGCACGGCGGCATCGATCGCCGTCATGCCGCCGCCGAGTACGACCACGCGGCGACCGATGGCGATCGCGCCCTTGTCCTTGGCCTGGCGCAGGCCAGCGATGAATTCGACGGCGTCGGAAACGCCCTCCAGGCTTTCACCTTCGACGTTCAGCGCGTTGACGCCGGAAAGTCCGAGACCGAGGAAAACCGCGTCATACGTGGCAGTCAGGTCGGCAAGGGTGAAGTCCCGGCCCAGCATCTGGCGATTCCTCACTTCGATGCCGCCGATGGAGAGCACGTATTCCACTTCGCGGGCGGCAAAATCGTCGACCGTCTTGTAGGTTGCAATGCCGTATTCGTTGAGGCCGCCGGATTTCTCGCGTGCCTCGAAGATGACGACGGAGTGCCCGTTGACGGCGAGGCGGTGGGCAGCGGCAAGCCCGGCCGGGCCGGCGCCGACGACAGCAATGGTCTTTCCGGTCGGTTCGGCACGCGCATAGAACTGCTTGTCCGCTTCCATTGCCGTGTCGGTCGCAAACCGCTGCAGCCGACCGATCTCCACGGGGCGCTCCTCGGCCGTGTTGCGCACGCAGGCCTGCTCGCAGAGGGTTTCGGTGGGACAGACCCTGGCGCACATGCCGCCGAGAATGTTCTGGTCGAAGATCGTCTTGGCCGCGCCGATGGCGTTGCCGGTCGAGATCTGGCGAATGAACATCGGGATGTCGATCGAGGTAGGACAGGCCGTCATGCACGGCGCGTCGTAGCAGAAGTAGCAGCGATCGGAGGCAACAAGCGCTTCGTGGTGATCGAGCCGCGGGTGCAGGTCGGCAAAATTTGCCTCGTATTCGGCGGGAGCGAGCCTTCCGCCATTGATCCCAGGTTCCAGTCGTCCCATTGAAGTTCCCTCTTTTTAGTAAACGGCTAGTGGAACAAACGGTAACTCAGGAAAATTTATTTATCAAACGGTAAAATTTCAAAACGAAAGCGGTTTTCCCACAATAGCAAAACGCTGTCCGCTCGCCCAGTATTTGGCTTCGTGGCGGTTTCTGGCGTTGCGGCGAGTTCTGAACAGGATTAGCCAGCGATATCCGAGCGTTGAGAATAACTATTCTAGACGATTCAAGTTTATTCGAGCGTGTTGCAGCCGGCCGCAATGGCACTTCCAAACGGTAGAGGGTTCACGCCGTCAGGCGCGCCATCTCCCGGGCGCGGTATTGTCGCGGCGACATGCCGGTCTGACGGGTGAAAAAGCGGGTGAAATAGGCCTGGTCGTCAAATCCCAGGCCGCTCGCGACGAGTTGCACGGTGAGGTTCGAGAACACCAGATCGCGCTTGGCTTCGCCGACGATCCGTTCGGCAATCAGATGGCTGGTCGGTTTGCCGGAAACGAGCCGGGCGATACGGTTGAGATGGGCAGAGGACAGGCCGAGCCGCTCAGCATAGAATTCCACCGGCCGGTGGGAGCGGAAGTTGTCGCTTATCAAGCTGACCAGCCGGTCGAAGCGCGCCTGATCGCGAGTTGCGATACTGCCCTGCTGACGCCCGCCGCCGAGGCGATAGAGCAGGATGAGCGTGCTGGCGAGGTAGGCCTCGACCAGGTCCGGGGTACCCGCCGGTCCGGCGGAGACCTCGCGCTCGATGCGGCTCAAGGTTTCGGCAAGATAGACGCCGTCCGGATCGTCGCCGTCGAGTTCGATGTGCCGGGGAGAAGACAGCCAGCGGCGAAAATCCGGGCCGCCGGCGCTGCGGACCGGCAGGCGCCTTGCCATGAAGGTGATGACGGACCCGTCGACGTCCGGTGAAAAGCGGAAACCATGATCGGCTCGGCTCGGGACGGTCACCACGGAGCGGGGATGGAGCCGCGTCCAGATGCCGTCCAGGAGTGCTTCGCCGCTTCCGCAGCGAATGTGCAAGATCTGGAAAAGGGCGTCGTGCCGGTGCGGCTTGATTTCCCAGTTGTGCAGACGGCTTCGCGAGGGAATTGACTCCGCATGGACCCAGAATTCCGCGACTTCGTCGGTTGTCTCGCCGTACAGGCTGAATGTGGGCACTTGTCGAGGCACGATATCCTCCCGCACGGATGTTCGAATTGTCCAAGAAATTGACCGGTTTTGCCATTTCGCGCAACCGGGCCGATATTATCATTCGGCAAGACTTCGAGGGAGGATTGCTCAATGCGCACACAGGTCGCCATCATCGGCTCGGGACCGTCCGGATTGCTGCTCGGCCAGTTGCTTACCAATGCCGGAATCGAGAATATCGTTCTCGACCGCGTCGACCGGAACTACATCCTTGGCCGCATTCGCGCCGGTGTGCTGGAGCAGGGAACGGTTGGTCTTCTCGATGAGGCAAAGGCCGGCAAACGCATGCATGCCGAAGGCATCGTCCACGAGGGCACCTCGCTTGCCTTCAACGGGACGCATCATCGCATCGATCTGAAAGAACTGACCGGCGGCAAGACGGTGACGATCTACGGCCAGACCGAGGTCACCCATGACCTGATGGACAGGCGGTCCGAAACGGGCGGCGCCACGATCTACAATGCGAAAAACGTCCAGCCGCACGGATATGAGGGCGACAGGCCTTACATCACCTATGAGATGGAGGGCATTGAGCACCGGATCGACTGCGACTTCATCGTCGGCTGCGATGGCTATCACGGCCCGAGCCGCGCCAGCGTGCCGGAAAATGCCATCAAGACCTATGAAAAGATCTATCCCTTCGGCTGGCTCGGCGTCCTCGCCGACGTTCCGCCGGTCAGCGACGAACTGATCTATGCGAACCACGAGCGCGGCTTTGCGCTCTGTTCCATGCGTTCGCATACCCGCAGCCGCTACTACATCCAGTGTCCTTCGTCCGACAAGGCGGAAGAGTGGAGCGATGACGGATTCTGGGACGAACTACGCCGCCGCCTGCCGAAGGAGCAGGCGGAAAGCCTGATCACCGGCGCATCGATCGAAAAGTCCATCGCGCCGCTGAGGTCCTTCGTTGCCGAGCCGATGCGCTTCGGCCGCCTGTTCCTCGCGGGCGACGCCGCCCATATCGTGCCGCCGACCGGCGCCAAGGGTTTGAATCTGGCGGCAAGCGACGTGCACTATCTGTTCGAGGGGCTCAGGGAATTCTATGGCGAAGGGTCGTCGGCCGGGATCGACGATTATTCCCGGCGGGCGCTCGCTCGCGTCTGGAAGGCGGTGCGCTTCTCCTGGTCGATGACGATGCTCTTGCATCGCTTTCCGGAAAACGGCGAGTTCGGACAAAAGATCCAGGAAGCCGAACTCGACTACCTCGTGCATTCGCGTGCAGCGTCCGCTGCGCTTGCTGAAAACTATGTCGGCCTGCCCTTCTGATTGGCCGGTCTGCACGGAGCGGTGCAGCGCAGGGAACTGGATCACCGGTCGCGCGTTTACAGGATGCTGGAGAAGGATAGGCATCACCGCTGCCAGCCCGTCCGCCTCCAACCTCACGGGCCGCCTCCGTTGAGCTGTATTGCGTGGAAAAGGCCGGCATCTTCCCCGGGATGCCGGCCTTTTTTGTCTCGGCACTCGACGAATGGGTTCAGCGAGACTTGAGGATCTCGTACTCCGAATCCGGGATGGTCAGCCGGTATTCGATGAGGTCGGGTGTGACGTTGAACGAGGCAACCCCATTCATCGACGTGGGAACGACACGCTCGAGCACCGTCCGGCCAAAATTGTGCTCGCCGAACGACAGCTCGTCGCTCGACTGTGGCAAACGTTCGATCCAGACAATTTCGATCGCCTTGCGATCGCCGAGGGTCGCCAGACGGCACTCGAGGGAGATCGAAGGCATGCCGTAGGCGATGGCGCCGTGCGACGCCGAATTGACGACAAGTTCGTGCAGTGCAAGCCCGAGATGCACCGTGGCATTCGGGGTCAGGTGGGCATTGATGCCTTTCAGGCGAAGCGGCGGTTCGCCCTCCGGCCAGTAGGGCGCAAACTGCCGCTGGGCCAGATCGAAGAGAAAGGCACCGCGCCAGCTGGAATCCGTGACAAGGTCCTGCGAGTTGGAGAGCGACTGCAGGCGACCGCGGAACTTGGTGAGGAAGTCGTCAAGCGAGGGCGTGTAACGCGCAGTCTGGGTTGCGATGCCCTGGATGATTGCCAGCAGGTTCTTGGTGCGGTGGGAGAGTTCGCGCAGCAGAGTCTTCAAGACGCGTTCGCGATGACGGGTGTCCGTCACTTCGATGATGATCGACAAGATTCCATAGATGCCCTCTTCTTCGGTGCGTTCAATGCGCATTTCGTAGGTCCGCGTTCCGTCGTCGGTTTCGCATTCCACCTCGATCAGCGCCGTTTCACCGTTGGCGAGAACCGCCTGTTTTGCCTGCATGACGCGGATGCCGTCGAGTTCGCCGAACAGGCAGGTATCATCCTTGCCGAGGACGAGCAGCGCCTTCAGATGGTCGGGAAGGTTCTCGGAATGGCGGATAAGCAAATCGGCGCTCTGAAAGACAATCGAAATCCCTGCTCCGTAAAGGGCCCGTTCCATTATGGCGGCTCTTCCTTCGGCGGACAGAGCCCGGTCGGCAAATGGTCCCTTGCTGCGCACCGTTTTGCCTTTCACGAAATCATGCATAGAAACTCGTACTCAACTCGCTATGCCGCATGGGTCTTCCGGACCATCGCGGGGGAACAATGACGTGGCTGCGTTCGTATGTTGAACACACTTACGCACCGTTTGTTCCCCGGCGAGTCCGAAAACCCGGTCAGGCGGCCGCCCTTTCCGACCCATGGAAGAACAGGGCCTGGCTGATCAGCGCCTTGACCATGTCCGGATTGAAGGGCTTGGTAACGAGGAATGCCGGTTCGGGGCGTTCGCCCGTCAGCAGGCGTTCCGGAAAGGCTGTGATAAAGATCACCGGCACATTGGAACTCTTCAATATGTCGTTGACGGCATCGATCCCGGAACTTCCATCCGCCAGCTGGATATCGGCGAGAACCATGCCCGGAGCCTTGGCCTTGTAGATTTCAAGCGCCTCCTTGTGGGTGCGGGCGATCCCGGTAACCGTATGGCCAAGGCTTTCCACCATCTGTTCGATATCCAGAGCGATCAGCGGCTCGTCCTCGATGATCAGGATATCGGTCGCCACCTGTTCGGAGATTTCCCGGGACGCCCGGTCGAGAAGGGCGACGGCGTCGTCGTGGTTCAACCCGAGGATCTGCGCCACCTCGCCCGGACGGAAGTTCTCGACGGCGGCGAGCAGGAACGCCTGACGCGGAAGCGGCGAGAGTTTTGCGAGGTTGACGGTTGCCGTTTGTTCCCAGGCGTAGGGCGAAGCCGGCTCGCTGCCCGCCGTTCCCGTGGAACCAAACAGTCTGGTGAAAAGTTGATAAAGAGCGATGCGGTCGTTGCCGGTCTCCGGGAAAATCGAGACATCGGCGATGATTGCTTCCAGCGCTGCCGCGACATAGGCATCGCCAGACTGCTGGGTTCCGGTCAAAGCGCGGGAATAGCGGCGCAGGAAAGGAAGGTGCGGCGCAATTCTGGTGGATAATGTCATCAATGATCTCCCGTTTTTATGTCTGGTCCTTGGGACGCAGCTTGGTGCAAAATGCGGCCCGAAGAAAAAAGTTCCGCGCACCGGGAACTTTTTATCGCCCGGCGCATTGCCCACCAACCAGAACGAGACGGATCGAGCGGGATCCGCGGAAAATCGAGCGCGCGTTCGCTGCCGTCACGAGGTGAGGCAGCCGAGGCGATGGGGCAAAGAACCATACTGCAAGAGTGAAGGTAGATGTCAGATACACATCGAGAAGTTCGCGGAATTCAGCGCTCAAAGGCGCGCTCGGCCAGCATAGCTGATCCGAACAATCAGATCGGGATCAAGCTCCGGTCGCTCTATGCGGCTGCGCAAGAAGAAGCCATTCCCGATCGATTTCTCGATCTTCTCGAGAAATTGGACCAGGCGGAACGCGCGGCAACAGCATCCAAGAAGGGCGAGTGAGGGCACGCATGGAACAGGTGCAACCGGGCTTCAAGCGCGAATTGCTGGCGAACCTGCCGAGCTTGCGCGCTTTTGCTATTTCGCTGGTCGGACGTCACGACCGAGCGGACGACCTCGTGCAGGACACGATCATGAAGGCTTGGGCCAAGCAGGAACAGTTCCAGATGGGAACGAACATGAAGGCTTGGCTGTTCACCATCCTGCGCAATGAGCTCTTCAGCCAGATGCGCAAGCGTGGACGCGAAGTGCAAGACAGCGACGGTCTCCTGACCGAGCAGATGGCCACACACCCCGCGCAATACGGCTCTCTTGATCTCCAGGATTTCCGCCGCGCGCTCGACCAGTTGCCGTCGGACCAGCGGGAGGCGATCATCCTCATCGGTGCTTCCGGCTTCTCCTACGAAGAGGCGGCAGGCATTTGCGGCTGTGCGGTCGGCACGATCAAGAGCCGCGTCAATCGCGCCCGCATCCGCCTGCAGGAATTGCTGGGGGTAACGGGAGAGGGCGACTACGGCCCGGATGCGACGTCTGCGCCGCTCACCTCAAAGGCCTTTGCGTTTTGAAATTTCGACCGGCAGCGCACGGAAGGCGCTGCCGGTCGATTGTCAATCATCCTCGTCTTCGTCGTGGCGTGAACCACTCGTCGCAGTCAGGATCGCAATGGCGAGCCCCAGCGCCATCAAGGGGCGACTGCGTATCAGCGAGAGGCCCGTGCTGATGACGGGCAGGGCGGCCGCCTCGATCCTTCGCTGTCTTTCGAGCCTTCGCTGCTGCTCCTTCGCATTGGCCACATATACGATCAGAACGGCGATCAGCCCAAGCAACAGTGTTGCCGCTGCGAGGAACAGTATGGCCGGCATCAGGCCGTAGATGCTCGTCAGCCAGAACAACGCCGCGACGAGCAGCATGCCATAGGTCGTCAGGAACATCAGGATGGCGAAAGCAAGAAGGACACCATTGCGGCGTGCCCGCCGCATGGTGTCCCTGACATTGAGTGTGAGCGCGCGGCTCAGCAGCGAAACGATGAGGCTCATCGGCTATCGGCGCGCCAGGAGAGCAAGGACGAGGCCGAAGGCGGCTGCGGCACCAACGGTCGCGAGCGGATGCTTGCGGACGGTGCGCTTCAGTTCATGGCTGCCGCGCAGATATCCATCACGCAGTTCGCCGAGCAAGTCCTCGCTGGAGCTCCACAGATCTTCGAGGCCCGCTTCGGTCTGGGCCCGGAGCTTGCGTCCCTTTCGAGCGCCGGTCTTCTGAACGAGGCTCGCAAGTGCGGCGATCTCAGAGCGCAAATTTTCGAGCTGGTCTTCGACGGTCTCCTCGATCTGCTCGATCGTACCGTTGCGGTTGCGGCGGTTGGACGAAAATATAGACGGTGCCATAGATCTCTCCGATCCTTTCCATGTCCGGCGGGCAGGTGCCACGCCGATCCTACAAGGCCTGCCCAAACGGGCTCCTTCAAGGAAACCGCAAGACGCCTCGCAGGCTAGAACGGAAGAACAGAATAAAAGTTCCCCTGCTGCGTGCAATGGCCTATCCGCCTTTTGGTAAACGGACCAGGCGCTCGCGCTATACGGCGCTGTGGGCAAGCACGAAAGGTGTATCGTCCGAAGGGACGGTGTTGACCCGCAGCCGACACCCGAAAACGTCACACATCTGGTTGTCGGTCATGACCTCGCGGGGAGAGCCCGCCGATGCGAGACGTCCGGCCTTGAGGAGGATCATCTGGTCGGCGAAAAGAGCGGTCAGATTGAGGTCATGCATCACGGCAATGACGCCGCCGCCGCGCCGGCAGAAATCGCGGGCAAGCCGCATGATGGTCAACTGGTGGCTGATGTCGAGGCTGGAGACGGGTTCATCGAGCAGCAGCCAGCAGGGAGCACCATCGCTGACGGGTTCCGGGATCTGGCAGAGCACGCGGGCCAGCTGCACGCGCTGCTGCTCGCCGCCGGAGAGCTCCTGGTAGAAACGTCCCGCGAATCCGGCGAGATCAACGGCGGCAAGTGCCTCCGCGGCCATGCGCGCCGCCTGTTCCGGTCGCTTGTTGGTGCCGGAGGTCAATCCCATCGCCACGACCTCGTGGACGGTGAAGGGGAAGGAGATGACGCTCGCCTGCGGCAGCACTCCGCGCATCGTCGACAACTGCCATGGTGCGAGCGTCGAGACCTCGTGGCCGTTGATGCGCACCGAACCGCCATGACGCAGTTCGCCGGAGACGGCCTTCATCGTCGTGGTCTTGCCCGAGCCATTCGGTCCGGCAATGGCCGTAAGTTCGCCCGGGCGGGCGGTGAAGGTCACATCATCGACCACCGTTCGGCCGCCAAGACGGATGACGAGGTTGGAAACTTCAATCATGTCATGCACTCACAGAACCAGCCGCGAGCGCTGGCGCAGCAGGATCCACAGGAAGAAAGGTCCACCGACGACCGAGGTGATGATGCCGATCGGCAACTCGGCCGGGGCGACGATGGTGCGGGCGATCATGTCGGCAAAGATCAGCAAGGAACCGCCGAGCAGGGCGGAGGCCGGCAGCAGGTGGCGATGATCGGGGCCGATCACCATGCGCAGGATATGCGGCACGACGATGCCGACGAAGCCGATGCCGCCGCTGACGGCCACGGAGGCGCCCGTTGCCGCCGCGACGCCGACAATGGCGATGTTCTTCAGGCGCTGCACAGGGATGCCCATGTGGAACGCGGCCGCCTCGCCGAGGGTGATGGCGTTGAGGCCGCGCGCCAGGAACGGGACGACGAAAAGCGAGGCCAGGATGATCGGCCCGACCGCAAGGATCTTCGTCCAGGTGGCGCCGGCAATCGAGCCCATGCTCCAGAAGGTGAAATCGCGCAACTGCTTGTCATCGGCCATGTAGATGAGGATGCCGGTGAGCGCCATGGCGAGTGCGCCGAGGGCGATGCCGGCGAGCAGCATGGTCGCGACCGACGTCTGGCCACCGCGCGTGGCGATGCGATAGAGCAGCAGGGTTGTCACCAGGCCGCCAAAAAAGGCGGCGAGCGGCAGCGCGAATATGCCGAAGAATGCATGGACGGGGGCGGCGAGCGAACCGGCAAGTACGATCATCACGACCGCGCCAAGGCTCGCTCCGGAGGACACGCCGACCAGCCCGGGATCCGCCAGCGGATTTCGGAACAGCCCCTGCATGACGGCGCCGGACACGGCGAGCGACGCGCCGATCATGAAGCCGAGGATGGCCCGCGGCATGCGGATGTCGAAAATGATGATCCTGTCGCGGGCGCTCAGCGCCGCGTCTCCGGTGCTGCCGAACAGGAGGTCGCGAACGACGTCGAACGCCGAGGCATCCGATGCTCCTGTCGTTACCGAGATCGCCAGAGATGCAAGCGCTGCAAAGAACAGCAGGATGATGACCGCGACCGCGAGGTTCGAGCGGTCGCCGGCGATGCGTGCGGCGCGCAGGCCGTTCCCGATGGAGGGAAGGGGCCTGCGGGCCGCCGCTGTGTCATTCAGTGCCATCGGCTTGTCCGTAGATCTCCGCATTGAGTTCCCTGACCGCACTGGCGGTACGCGGGCCGAAACCCAGCAGGTGCAGGCCGTCCATGCGCACCAGCGCCTTTGAAGCCGCCGCTGGCGTAAGCGCCAGGGCGGGATTGGCGAATACCTGTTCGGCGCCTGCGCCGTGGTCGTCGCCGCGGTTCATCATCAGGATAACGTCGGGTTTGGCGTCGATGATCGCTTCGTCGGTAACCGGCTTGTAGCCGGGGAAATCGCTGAAGGCATTGGTGAGACCCGCCAGTTTCAGGACGCCGTCGGCGGCCGTTCCCGTACCGGACGCCAGGACCTTGCCGCCCTGGAGGCTGAGCACGAACATGACGCGCTTGCGCTCGCCCTCCGGGCGCCCGGCCGCGTCCGCGATGGCCGCGTCGAGTTCGGCGGCAACTTCGTCTTCCAGCGCCTTGGCCTTGTCCTCCACGCCGAGAAGATGACCGACGGCGCGGATCTTGGTCAGGATGCCATCGCGGTCGTATGTCTCGGGTACCGTGGTCATCGGCACGCTGGCGCCCTTGAGGACGGCAAGCGCTTCCGGTGGGCCCGAACCTTCGATGGCCACGATGGCGCTCGGGTTGACGGCCAGCACCCCTTCGGGCGAGAGGGCGCGCATGTAGCCGATGTCGGCGATCTTCGTGGCTTCGGCAGGATAGGTGCTGGTCGAATCGCGCGCGACCAGCCGGTGCTGCTCGCCGAGTGCGTAGATGACCTCAGTCAGCGCACCGCCAACCGATACGAGCCGGGAGGTGTCGACGGGAGGGGTCTCTTCTGCGACCACATGGAATGCCGTGCCGCCCAGCATGGGCAGGACGAGCGTGACGGCAAGGAGCGTCCGCTTTCCGATGCCGGGGGGGCGTTTCAGCTGGGCTGTTTTCATCATGGGCACCTCTCAGGCCGCGACGCTGGCGTCGGCGCGCGGCAGGTTGTCCAGGATGCCGCGCCATGCCTCGTTCTCGGCCTTGCCTTCCTTCCGCTTGCCGAAGAACTGGATGATCATCTCGCCATTGGCGTCATAGGCCTCGAGAGAGGTAACGATGCCGTCCTTGGTCGGCTTGCGCACGGCCCACGCTTCCTTGATGTGGTCCTGGCGCAGGTGCAGGTGGAAGGTCGGATCCATGACGTTGATCCACGGGCCCATCGGCTGCACGTTCGAAATCGGACCCGAATGGATCTGCACGATGCCGTTGTTGTTGACGAAGCACATGATGGCAAGGCCGTCATTCGCCGCAGCATGCATCATCTCGGCCACCGCGCCGTCGCCCAGCTTCCAGGCATAGTCTTCGCCGACCGAGCGCACCGCTTCCCGGCGACCGATCTTGAGCTTCTTCAGCATGCCGAAGAATTCGTGGGTATCGGTGAGCTTGCTCCAATTGTCGCGCAGCTCGTCCTGGCTGACTTCGGCGGGTTCCTCCGAAGCGGCTTCCAACTTCTCCGCGCCGTGGAAATCCTGGGACTGGTCATCCAGGCGGAAGTCGGCGACGATCGCCCGATAGGCGTCGACATTCGATGCAGGACGCAGGTGTACCTTATGAACCGCGTCGCCCGCCTTGTCGAAGAACTGCAGGCTGAGGCGTTCCTGGTCGCCGTCCTTCTTGGTCACGGCAAACGCATGTTTCCATGCGCCGGGGAACACGCGCAGGTCGATGTTTTCGCCAAGCACGATGGAGGCGTGTTTGCCGGTGGTGACGTTCTCGAACACGCCGATCTTCTCGTGCACGGCGCTTTCATTGCGGCTCAAGGCCATGACTTCACCCAGTTCGGCAGCGCGCTCCAGAAAGCGATTGGCGTCGGCGTCGATCCGGACGGCGGTCAAGCCGACCTCTGCGGCCACGAGGGCGGCTTCCGACACGCCAAGCGCAGCGGCAACGTCACGTTCGCGCATCTTCGGATTCTCTGCTCGGAATGCGCGGATATCGGCGGGCGAAGGTCTGGTCGTCTCGGTCATGGCTAGCCTTACTTGTTGAGAATATGTTTGCCCTGGCGGGCAATCTTTATCCGACAAATGACGGCGCCGCGGCGATAAATGCTCGCGAGCGCAACGGCAGAGCTTCCGACCCTTCGGGTCGACGTCAAGGAGCGACGTGCAGGGGGCAATATGCCGCCAATCTCCAGCCTGGATGTCATATCGGTCGTTTCATTGTCGGCAGCGTATGCACTGCAGTTTCAGAAGAAGGAACTTGACTCTCTTACTCATAGTTCTTTATGGACGCAATAGCGGATAAATACAGTCAACTTTAAAGTTCGCCATCCGCGGAACGCCCTGGCGGCGGGCTTTTCCGACAGAACGACAATTTATTTTTCGACAGGTGATGCTGATGAGAATGATGCAAGCGGGTGCCATCCTTTCCCTACTGGCCCTAACTCTCGGCGCGACGGCACAGGCCGAGGAAGCTGCAGTTCCCGCGGCACAGACGACCGCCTCCAAGGACGCGCTGGATGTCGAGCTGAACGCTCTGGTTCCCTCGCAGAAGGGCTGCATGATGACCTTCGTCGCGCGCAACGGCATGGCCGTTCCGGTGACGAAGATCTCCTTCGAACTCGCCTTCTTCAACCAGAAGAACGCGGTGGATCGCATCACCGTGCTGGATTTCCGCGACCTGCCGGTCGGCAAGGTGCGGGTCCGGCAATTCGACATGCCCGGCGTTCAGTGCGACAGCGTCAGCCGGATCATCGTCAACGACACTCCGGTTTGCGACGGGCCTGCAGCCGGCGAATGCATGGGCAAGCTGACGACCCGCTCTCAACTCTCCGTTCCATTCGAGGGGTAAGGCGCATGACTGCGGGTGGCATGGTGTCGACGTCTCGCGCACTGCCGGCAGGCGAACCCCGGCAGCGCGTGAACGCGGCCCTGACGATGCGGGGCGCCTGAGATGAGACATGCAAGGGTACCACGCGAGGGACGGCAGAATTTCAGCGACGCTTCCAGCGTCAACGACAATGTGCCGGGCATGCTGGCGGGGCACGAGATGTCCGATCTTACGGGCGTGCCGCGCCAACCGGCGCCGGAGAGCAGTGTCCACTATTCCCGCGTATCCCAGATCGATGAGTTTCCCGATCACCCGGTTGACGTGAAGGAAGCTGTCGATGCTGCGCCCGATTTCGCCATCGGTACGGAAGCCGCAAGCTCGGGCCCACCGCCAAAGGGTGGCAAGGTCTTTGCCACCTGCATCGGGTCGTTCCTGGTTCATGCCGTGCTGTTCTACGCACTGGCCGTGAACCTGGTGGCGGAACCGCAGGAAGCCGTGGAAGAGGCCGGCGCAATCGTCAGTGTGACGCTTCTCGGCAACGCCGAGTTCGACGAGATGGCCGCCGGCGACTCCGCCGAGGAGGTGCTGCCGGAGCCGGAGGTCGTCGAGGCCGAGCAGGTTCAGCCCGAGCAGGTGCAGCCTGTGGAGACGGCGCAGGTGCAACCCGCCGAAATGCCGCCGGTCGAGACGGTCATGCCGCAGCCGACAGTGACAGCGGAACCGGTCGAACAGATCGAGGCCGAGCCGGTTGCGACCCTTGAGCCTCAGGTGTTGATGTCCGAGGTTCCGGCCGAGCCTGTCGTTTCGCAGCCGATCACAGCCCTTCAACCGATGGAGGAGCCGCCGGCCGAGATGGCTGAGGTCCAGCCCGTCGCCCCTGTCGAAAAGCCGATCGAGCCGGAGCCTGAAAAGACGCCCGAGACAAAGAAGCCGCCCGAAAAGCCGAAGGCCAAGGAAATCAAGGAAGCCAAGCCGAAGGAGCCCAAGCGCAAGCCCAAATCGGGCAGCAAGGGTGAGCAGAAGCAGGACAACAAGCGTGGGGATGCGGACGGCCAGCAATCGGCGGATTCGGTCAAGAACGGCTCCCAGGCGTCCGGACGGCGCTCGTCGGCATCCGGCAGCGCTGCTGTTGCCAACTATCCCGGCAAGGTGCAGGCCAAGATTCGCCGCTCCGTGCGCGTGCCGACGGCACTCAAACGAAAGCATGCAGGCACATCCGTGCTGGTCAGGCTGACGATCGGCTCCAGCGGCTCGCTCACCGGCGTCAGTGTCGCCCGCAGTTCCGGCGTTGCCGAACTCGACCGGCTTGTGGTCGATGGCGTGCGTCGCGCTTCGCCGTTCCCGCCGTTGCCCGCCGGGAAATCCACCTGGTCGTTCACGCAGCCGGTGCAGATCACCCGCTAAAAATATGAGCATAAAAGTTAAGTTTATACTTTACTCCAAAACTCATGTTTAATATGGTCCGCTTCGCGTTGAGGGGCAGTGTCCCTTCCCGCGAAGAGCAACGGATCGAAAAGGTGGGGAATGGCGCGCAAGTCGAAGAGGGATGCCGGTCGCAATCGCAGGCAGAACGAGCAACAGACGCCTGAAGACCGGCAGCCCGGAAAGTCGCCCCTTGACGGACGCAGCTTCCTCTACGTCGGTGGGCGGGATTGCCAGGTCGCCCACCTCCGCCAGATTGCCGGCAGCTTCGGTGCCGAGCTCCTTCATCACGACGGCGGGCTTCGCGAGGCGGTGTCGCGCATCGATACCGTGCTTCCCTCCGTCGACTGCGTATTTTGTCCGATCGACTGCATCAGCCACGACGCCTGCCTGCGGGTGAAGAGCGGCTGCAAGAAGTTCGGCAAGGCCTTCGTCCCGCTGCGCAACGGCAGCAAGTCGAGCCTTGAACGCGCCCTCCAGACCCTGAGTGAAAGAGACGCCACCCAATGAACAGTGACCGCCCCGAAGGCATCATGATGATCGGCCTTCACAAGCTTGCCGCGCAAAATGGCGACGGCCTGATCCCCGAACTTTTTGCGCTGCTGACCGAGTGCGAGCAACTTGCCCGCGAGCGGCCGAACGTCGTCGACTTCCCGGTCTGGAGCGCGCGGCTTCCGGGAGAGGCGCCGGAGCATGAACTCGGCACTGATGACGGCGATCGGGTGGTTGCCTTTCGCGCCGCGGCGGGCGAAACTTCGGACAAGCGCAGAAAAGTCTGAGGAAACACCATGTATATCGCGATGAACCGCTTCAAGGTGGCAAAGGGTTCCGAGGCAGCCTTCGAGGATGTGTGGAAGAACCGCGACTCCAGCCTTGCGGCAGTTCCGGGATTCATAGAGTTTCGTCTGCTGCGCGGCAAGGAAAACGCCGAAGAGGGCTACACCCTCTACGCCTCGCACAGCATCTGGCGCTCCGAAGACGATTTCCTCGACTGGACGAAATCGGACAACTTCCGCGCCGCTCACAAGAGTGCCGGCGATCATCGGGCGATGTATGTCGGGCCGCCCGTCTTCGAGGGCTTCCGGATCGTCGAGGGCGCCTGAGCGCTCGGACGACCACCGCCGTCGGACTTCAGTCCTGGCGGCCGCGGAATAGCGCACCGGCCGCGATCAACAGCCAGCCGGCGATCATTGCCATGCCGCCTGTGGGGGCGGCCATAGGAAGCAGCCCGCCACCGGAAAAGTGTCGGCTGAGCAGATCGGCGGCGAAGAGCAGTGTTCCGAGCCCAAGCAACAAGCCCGCCGCTGCCGCCGTGCGGATGGAGGCGTAGCCGGCATAGAGCGCAAGCAGCGCCGGCCCATGCGCCAGGCAGATCTTCGCGGCATTGCCGAGCAGGTAGGCGTCCGCGCCGTGCGACGCTGCCGCGGCGAACGCTACGCCGCTGCCGCCGGTGATGCCGGCAAGAAGAAGGATCAGCGCCTGTAGGCGAGGGGACTGGCTCATGGCCTATTCCTGGTTTTGCATGTGGTGCGCAAGCCGCTCGATCGGCGGCCAGATGATCTCGCGCAGCTTGGCGTTTCCGATCGTTTCGTTCATGGCCTGCCGAAAGCACAAGAGCCACTCGTCGCGCTCGGCAGGACCGATCGCAGCGGCGAAATGACGACGGCGCAGCATCGGGTGGCCGCGTTTGTCCGTATAGAGCGGCGGGCCGCCGAGGTAGCCGGTCAGATATTCGTAGAATTTTTCTTCCGAACCGTGGAGATCGGCCGGATGTACGGCGCGGCAGTTGGCCGCCTCCGGCAGCGTGTCCATCAGTTCGTAGAAGCGGCGCGTGAGCTTCCTGACGGTGGCATCGCCGCCGATCGCCTCGTACAGTGTAATGACGTCGTCGCTCAATTGCGCTTTCCTGCTCGGCCGCGTTCATGCACGGCGGGTACTGATCGTCGGCCCTCGTGCTGCAAATTCATCCGTTGCTTTTCGCCAAAAGCCTCAGCTTGTGCAAGCGCCAAGCACGCAATGCGGCGTTTGGGCGCGTATTGCCATGGCTTCGGCCTGCGGGAATCGTTCCAACACACGGCTCCGCAGATAACTGAGGAATATCGATTCACTTGACAAAACCGTCCAGACGGTATTTTTGATGAAATCATGTCTGTTCGTCACCAGAGAAAGAAGCAGCCGGAGCTCGTCCGCCA
This sequence comes from Ferirhizobium litorale, assembly GCA_030028905.1. Lineage (GTDB taxonomy): Bacteria > Pseudomonadota > Alphaproteobacteria > Rhizobiales > Rhizobiaceae > Ferirhizobium > Ferirhizobium litorale. The sequence continues at coordinate 443,218 of JALDYZ010000001.1, forward strand.
GCAATTGCTGGAGGTCGCCGCGCGGCTGACGAAGGAACAGGGCCTGCCCTCCGTGACGCTCGACGCCGTGTCCCGCGCCGCTGGCGTCAGCAAGGGTGGATTGCTGCATCATTTTCCGAGCAAGATGGCCCTTCTCGAGGGCCTGTTCGACGACCTGATCGGCCACTTCGATGCCGCGATCGACGAGGAACTGCGGCAGGATGCGGAACCGCACGGCCGCTTCAGCCGGGCTTACCTCAAGGCGGTGACGAACCTGAAATACAATCCCCGGGAACAGGGAGAATGGGCCGGCGTCGCCCTTGCCCTGCTGACCGAGCCGCAACTGCGGGTGCGATACCGCGACTGGCTCGACCGGCGCTGCGAGGAATATGTCGGAACAGATTCCTCTGTCGAGGCGCTTGCCGTCCGGCTGGCGGCGGACGGGCTGTGGTTCGCCGAGCTGATCGACAGCCAGGAGATGGACGACGATACACGCCAACGACTGGTGCTCAGGCTTGGGGAACTGACGCGAGGCCGCTGAAAAGCCGCTGTAGCGGCCCGATGGCCCTTCGGGACCAGACCACACTTCGATATGAACGCTAGGATACGGGAGGGGCCGATGAGCCCGGCATTTGTTTACGGTCTGCTGTTCGTGGCGATCGTCCTCGAGGTCATCGGGACCACTGCGCTGCAGATGTCGCAGCAGTTCACCCGCTTCTGGCCGACGGTGCTGCTCGTCGGCTGTTATGCTGGCGCATTTTACTGCCTATCGGTAACACTGCGCGTCATTCCCGTCGGTATCGCCTATGCCATCTGGAGCGCTCTCGGCATCGTGCTCATATCCGCAGTCGGGCTGGTGCTGTTCCGCCAGAAGCTGGATTTTGCTGCAATCCTCGGCCTCGGGCTGATCATCGCCGGTGTTTTGGTGGTCAACCTGTTCTCGAAGTCGATCTCGCATTGAGACCTTGTCGCGGCTGGACTGGCTGCTGTTTGCATCCACCTTTTCAACGGCGTGGCGCGCTGAGCCGGGTGCCATGTCGACGGTGCTCTGGCGAAGGTCCGATCTTGGAACTTCTGCTTCCGGGCAACTCAGATGAACTGGTTTCAAGCGGCTTTACGTCGAGAATCCAAACGCCGCTGCCCAGCATGAACATAAACCAGGCGTAGGTTGCGGCCCAGAAGTGAACGGTGCAGCCGACCAGCAGGAACATGAACATACAGAATACAAATCCAGTGCGATAGGCATCAGTTCTTTCATCAAGTCCCTTCTTGTAAGCGACACCGCAGGTTATCGCCAACCAAGCCACAAAAAGCAGAGCGACGGCCGGGATGCCGTGTCGCATGGCAATAAGCAGCCAGAAATTGTCGACACTTTCGGGCATCCATGAGGGGCGTACCCATTGGCCAAGTCCAATGCCGAAAAGCGGGTGATTGGCGACCGACGCAGAACCGTAGTCCCAGATGAGGAGGCGGAACCACCCTGTCTGCGCGTCGAAGGTAAACCGCGATATGTAGAACTTCACGGGCGTCTGATTCGAGCCGAACTCGACTATCAGATATGCGACAAGCGCCATGCCCCACAACAATTTCCATCTGAACGTGAAGCGTTTCAGAAGCGAATTCCATGTGATGAGTGCAAACTGCAGCACGATGCCGGCTATTGGGGCGGACGACATCGAAACAAACGCCGCCAATGTAATTGCGGCGGGCCGCATCAACCCTGCCAATATGCCCTTGCCTCGACCGAGAACCATGTAGGTCAATGCGACGAAGCTGCCGCAGAACAGGCCATAGACAATCGAATGCGCAAATGGTCCTTGCACCCGCCAGAAACCCCATCTGGGCTCCATCATTGTAATATCAAGTGTTGGAAAAATCACTGCAAGACCCGTGAGAAGCGGCTTTGCGCCCGTGATCCATTCAAAAAGAGTGAACGGGAGCAGAAAAACTACCAGGTTCGAAGCGAATTGGATCATGTTGCGGAAATCATCCGCAGTACGGATGTAGCAGCGCGCGAGCAGATACGCCCCCATTGTTTCAATGTTCAGAATTCCCATGGCCTCGATTGTTTGCTCGAAACCGGCGACCATCACGAAACTCAACGAAGCCCAAACGCAGAACAATATGACTGCGATATCCGCCACACGGATTGGGCCACCCTTGCCGCGCACCCACATCCACAAGGTTGGCAGCAGTGCAACAAGGAGAATGATTCTATATGCCGACAGGTTCAGCGGGCCTAGCGGAATGATCCACGGGATCACGAGGCCGATGAGAAAGGCTTTAACTGGCCATGGCAACCCTCCCGAAATTTCCCTGGCGATGGGGTCCAGACGGTCGATGGAGGGCATTCTGCTAACGTTTGGAGCGCTGACCCTAGTCACCGGCATATATCTCCCGGCTCAGTAGCCCTGTCGATGCCAACGCAATTTGCGCCATCGTGTTGCGAGACCGCGGCGCAATCGCTCAAGCACAAACACCGGATGGTACGCTGCCGCTCCGGCGCCGACGGCCATGCGCCATTGGAGACCCTGCCAGCCAGGTATCTGCGTTACATCGGGGATCAACTCACGAGCATACTGCGAGAAGAGTTCGACTCGCTCCAGATTGACGTCGATATGGTCATAGCAGCGGCAGGATGCCTCTACGCAATACGTGGCCAAGGCGTGGGTCGCGGCGGCACGAAGCTGTGCAGCTTCATAGAGGTTGCCAACTGGTCCATCAAACAGGACTTCGAACGCCGCTCGGCGCTCTTGGAAATCCCTGAGGCTGTCCACTTCGGTTGCTGAAAGGCTCCTGCTGTGCTCTCGATGCCATGCCTGATCGACCCCATTGATGTAGGCGACATCCGAAAAAGCCGACAGTCTGAGCCACATTTCCATATCGTGAGTATGGGCCAGGGCTTTCTGACCTCCGACCTGGTCCACGATACTGCGGCGCATCAAGACCTCAGGTGAAGTAATGACGTTATACCCCGACTCGCATCGGTCAGCGAGCCATTCTCGACCAGGCCACATCGTCCAGTGGGTGGGAACTGTTCGCGGCGAGGGCAATCGGTTTCCGTCGAAATGGATCGGATGTCCGTAGACGAGGCCAATTGACGGAAAGCTGCGCATGACGTCGATTGCCCGCCGCAACGAACCCGGTGTCAGAAGGTCGTCGGCGTCAAGTCGCACCAAAAATTCTCCTTCGGCGACAGCGAGTCCATCATTGAAAGTATCAACTGGCCCGCTGTTCGTAGTGTGTTGGAGAACCCTCACGCGAGTGTCACAATCTGCAAAGGCTGTGGCGACTTCGAAGCTTTCGTCGGTGGAAGCATCATCCACGACAACGACGTCGACTATCACCCCCTCTTGCGCCAAGGCGCTGCTGATTGCCTGTGGCAGATAGCGTGCGTAGTTATAGCAGGGAATGACGACAGTTACCGTGGCGAGCGAACCGATGGACTGTCGCGGCTTGACAATCGTCTTGTGCGCTATAGTCAGCGAGGCTTCGCCAAGATCTTGGATTGCCGCATCGGGCCTGTCAGCTATGGGCCTGGCGGAACGCGTCCAGATATCGGCATTCATCCCCATTGCTCCTTCAGCATTCGTCTCGTTTTTCTCAGCCCCATAAGTGTCCGGAACTTTGCAAGGTCGATCAGTGTCCTTGCGGTCGATCTCATCCGTTCGTTCGAATTTTGAGCTTCGGATAGCGTTTGCCGATAGATCTCAATTAACCGGTCTGCCATCATGTCGATGCTGAAGTGTTGTTCAACAATCGATCGACCGAAGCATCCGAGCACAGCGCGCTTGTCGTCATCCCGCGCAAGTGCGCTCAGTATGGATTTCAGTTCTTGCGCTCCTCCTCCGCCGTGGCCAAAAAATCCCTGGTATAGAAAAAGGGATGCCGACCTTTCATCGAATAGCCGCCAGAAACCCGTTGTACCTTGCACGACAAGCGGCTTGGAAAAGGCCATTCCTTTCAGCGCGGAGCTCCCCATTCCTAAAATGATGTCAGCAGCGTCATAGGCTTCCCGGGGGTCGAGCAACTGACCGGTCACGACGATGATCTCGTGGCCATGACGTCGATTTACAGCCGCCGCTGCTGCGTCGACTTCGCCCCTACCAGGGCCGTCGCCAGCAACGATCAATCGTAGTGGAAGGTTAGTCGCCAGTTCTCCAATCACATCAATGGCCTGCAACACGCCTTGCAGCTTTTCGAGATCTCGAGTGAGCCGGCAAACGACCGAGACGACCACCTCGCTGCTGCCGAATGCCCATCGCGCCCTGGCCGCTGCGATATTTTTGGTCTCGTTTAGGGTGGTATCGATCGGCGGTTCGAGCACCCAAGTGCGTGGTCGAGGCTTCATTTCGGCGAGTTCGCGTGTGCCGACGATCAACGGTACGTGCCGGGGAAGCAGGTGTGAAATATCCATCGAAAGTACAGTTGCTAGAATTCGCGTGCCGCCGAAAAGATGCGGCCCGAAGGTGCCTTCGACCGCGGGCCGCCATTCGTAGGTGTGCACCAGATCTGCCTTAATGCTGCGCGCGAGAGCCGAAAGTTCAAAGGCAGTAGCTACCGAGGGATAGAAAGGTCGTCTCGGGATTGGCACAAAATTCAGCCCCAACCGCCGGATCATTTCCGACAGAACGCCATCTGGAGCCGTCACCGTGACGTTGTGCCCTCTGTCACGAACTGCAGCTGCCAATTCGATGGCATTGATCTGGCTCCCGCCCATCTCGAGCTCGTGGGGGTAGACTAGGATGTTCATGCGACCATCCTCGCCGGCACATTGAGGAATTCGCTAAAGATCTGCACGACGTCACGTCGCTCCTGTTCTTCTCCGTATGTGCTGAGAATGGCCGTCGATGCTCGTTTGCCTCGTTCCGAACACCAGGTCGCGTCGCCAGCCTCTCGCGCCAGGACGTCTTGAACGGCTCTCGCAAAAGCCAGCACGTCGCCTGTCGGAACGGCGGTGCTGTATTCAGGGTGAAAGAATTCAGCGCCGCCAAATCCGTGATTTCCCACCACATAGCATCCACATGCCATTGCCTCGGCGGCAGGCAGTCCGAAACCCTCTTGCCCGGTGAACGCCAGGAAAATACGCGTCCGACGCAGTTCGCCGGCTATCCGGTGATGCGGGAGGCCGTCCAGGGCCGCGATCTCCCAACCTGCAAGTGCTCCGCGCGCCTTTAGTATGGCGAGCACCTGTTCGGCATCTTCGCGACCACGGCGCGGCATATAGGCAATCCGTCTGGGGCGGGCGTCCGTTCCAGGATAGAACATTTGCGGGTCGATACTGAGGTGGACGCGGTCTATCCGGCAGTCCGGAAATGCAAAGCGAAGTACTTCCTGATTGTGTGACGAGACAGTAAGAACTCCAGCTCGATCCGGCCCAGCCATATATGCTGATGATGAGGAATCGCCGTTCCGCAGCCATGTTAGATGGCTGTTTTGGTTGAAGATAACATAGCGAACTCCTTGAGGGAGCTTTGCCAGAAGGTCGACGTTCAGTTCCGATACCACCAACAGATCGCCGCGCCGGACAGTTGTGCTTTGTATATCGGTAATGCGCGTATCGTTTTCAAACCAGTTGCAGCGGAAGCGCGGCTTCTGATGCAGCACGAAAGCCCGCATCCCAGCCTGATTGAGAAGATCGACATGGCGATACATGACCCGAATACCGCCGGACGGCTTCTGGTAGTCCGGCGCTAGGTAATAGATCGTTGGGTCATTTGAGAGTTCTGAACTTGCTGCTACCCGCACAGGAGCCTGCCAGGCTCTTTTGGCTGCCTTTAGTACTCTAACGAAATCCGCCGATAGGCTCAAAGCCTTCCCGTTCATCATGTGGTGCTCTCGTCAACCGATGTTGTCAAAGGTATTGAACGAGCGCGGGGCCGGCAATTTGCTCAAACGTGCGACGGACTACACCCAATGGTCGGCTGAAGGGTTCCATCTAATCCCAAGGTCGGCACCGGGGCTCGACTTCACACGTGGGCGCTATTGACGGCCCCGGGTTCGTTTAGAAATGCCCTTGAACAGCAATGCCGGTCGTTTACGTCAAATAACCACGGTTCAGTGGTGGATCCAAAAGTCTATCGGCGGAAATCTTCCACCACCCACGGCGAAGGCAGCAATCCTCGGTAATAGAGCTACCCCTTTCGATGCACTAAGTACCACGTATTGTTTCCTTTACGCATGTGCGGAAAAGAGTTTCCTTGGTCGTCGGAAGAATTCGATCAACGGCTCTCCAAGAAAAGCCGGGGGGATATTCATGCCCCGTCAAATTCATCCCCAGAACTGCGACCAACAGCAAACGGGGGCCTCGCGGCATGATCGCACCAAGCGTCACATTGGGTGACGGCGTCGTCATTCATCATCCGGATCTCGTCAATCTCTACGGCTGCACGATCGGCGCGGGAACGCGCATCGGCACATTCGTCGAGATCCAGAAGAATGCCGTCATCGCCGAAAACTGCAAGATTTCCAGCCATTCCTTCATCTGCGAGGGAGTGACCCTCGAAGAGGGCGTGTTCGTTGGCCACGGCGTGATGTTCACCAACGACCTGCAACCGCGTGCGGTCAACCCCGATGGCGGGCTGCAGTCGGACGCCGACTGGTCGGTGGTGCCGACACTGGTCAGGCGCCGCGCCGCCATCGGCAGCAACGCCACCATCGTCGCCGGGGTGACAATCGGCGAGGGTGCGCAGATCGGCGCCGGCGCGGTGGTCACCAAGGACGTCCCCGCATACGCCATTGTTGCAGGGGTGCCGGCAAAGGTCATCGGCCGCGCCAAGGATGCGCCGATCGGGGTTCTGTTGTCGGGAGGCGCGCGATGATCGGCGTTGCAGTCATCGGCTATGGCTATTGGGGCCCGAACCTGGTCCGCAATCTTGCTGAAACACAAGGTGCGCAGCTGCTCTACGTCTGCGACCTCAGAAAGGAGAGGCTGGCCGCGGTCCACAGCCGCTATCCGGCGGTCCAGATCACCGACGATGTCGAGGAAGTCCTGCGCGACCCGCGGGTTCATGCGGTGGCGATCGCCACGCCCGTGTCCACCCACTTCAGGCTGGCCATGAAGGCCCTGATGGCGGGCAAGCACGTCTTTGTCGAAAAGCCGATGGCGTCGACCTCCGACGAGGCCCGCCGCATGGTCGAGGAGGCGGCCCGCCGTGGCCTGGTGCTTGCCGTGGACCATACCTTTATCCATACGGGTGCCGTCCGCAAGATGCGCGAGGTCGTCGAGACCGGGGTCGGCGACGTGTACTACTACGATTCCGTGCGGGTGAACCTCGGGCTGTTCCAGCACGACGTCAGCGTGATCTGGGATCTCGCCGTGCATGACCTGTCGATCATGGACTACGTGCTGCGCGAGAAGCCGGTGGCGGTTTCGGCGACGGGCATGAGCCATGTCGCGGGCGAGCCCGAAAACATCGCCTATCTCAATCTCTTCTTCGACAGCAAGCTGATCGCCCACATACATGTCAACTGGCTTGCCCCGGTCAAGGTGCGGCGCACCTTGATCGGCGGCAGCAGCAAGATGATCGTCTATGACGATCTCGAGCCTAGCGAGAAGATCAAAGTCTACGACAAGGGCATCACCTTGAACGGCAATCCGCAGAAGAACGGCGAGAAGATCCACCAGATGCTCGTCGGCTACAGAACCGGCGACATGTATGCGCCGCAGCTCGACATGACCGAGGCGCTCGGCATCGAACTTCGCCAGTTCGTCGATTGCATCGAGCAAAACGGAACGCCGATCGCCGATGGCCATGCGGGGCTGCGTGTCGTGCGGATCCTCGAAGCGGCGACGCAGTCGCTGGCGGATCGTGGCCGCGTCATCGAACTCGAGCAGCAGAGGCTCATCGCATGATCCCATTCCTGGATCTGAAAGCTCAGTATGCGTCGATCAAGGACGAGGTCGATGCGGCGGCGCTGCGCGTACTTGCCTCGACGCAGTATGTGCTGGGCGAAGAGGTGGTCGGCCTCGAAGAGGAGTTCGCGGCCTATTGCGGCGCGAAGCACGCGATCGCCGTCAACACGGGTACGAGCGCCCTGCATCTTGCGCTGCTGGCGGCGGGCATCGGGCCCGATGACGAGGTGATCACCGTGCCCTTCACCTTCGTCGCGACGGTTTCGGCGATCTGCTACACCGGGGCAAGACCGGTCTTCGTCGATGTCGAGCCTGTCACGCTGACCATGGACCCGGCTAGGCTAGAGGCCGCGATCACGCCCCGTACCAAGGCGATCATGCCCGTGCACCTCTACGGGCAGATGGCCGGCATGGACGAGATCAAGGCGATCGCTGACCGCCATAGCCTGCCGGTCATCGAGGATGCATGCCAGGCCCATGGCGCCGAATACAAGGGCCGTCGCGCCGGAAGCATCGGTGTATCCGGGTGCTTCAGCTTCTATCCCGGCAAGAATCTCGGCGCCTGCGGGGAGGGCGGGATCGTCGTCACCAGCAGCGACGAGCATGCCCGGATGATCCGCATGCTGCGCGACTGGGGTCAGGAGGAGCGCTACCACCATGCGCTCAAGGGGTTCAACTACCGGATGGACGGTATCCAGGGCGCAATCCTCCGTGTCAAGCTCAGGCACCTCGAAGACTGGACCGAGGCCCGCCGCGCCCACGCGGCGCACTATACCTCGCTGCTTGCAGGGGTGAAAAGCGTGAAGACACCAATCGAAGCGGCGGACCGTCGCCACGTCTATCACATCTATGCGATCCGGAGCCGCGACCGCGACGGCCTGCAGCACGCGCTGCGCGCCGAGGGTATCCAGACGGGCTTGCACTACCCCATTCCGGTGCATCTCCAGAAGGCGCATGCCGACCTTGGCTATAGCGTCGGCGATTTCCCGGTCTCGGAAGCTGCGGCGGCGGAAGTGCTTTCGCTGCCCATCTATCCGGAAATGACATCGCGGCAGGTGGAGCAGGTAGCCGCTGCAGTGGAGCAGGATGCCTATGTCAGCTGATTTTGCACGGGCAGCCCGGGTCGTCGCCGCAGTGCATGGCCGCCAGGAAACACCTGCCGATCCGGGCTATCAGGCCGGACTCGCGGACGAGCTCAGGCAAACCTATGGGCAGGCGGGGCTCATCGAACTCTATGGACGTTTCTCGGCTGGCGACGGCTTCATCGATGCTCTGATGCGAAAAACCATCTGGCAAAGCCTGGCGCGGCGCTGCGGGGCCGGGCTCAAGGTGGGCAGCGGCGCGTGTTTCAAGCATGCCGAGACCTTCGAGATCGGCGACGGCGTCTTCATCGGGGCGCAGGCCTATATCCAGGGGCGCTACGATGGCACCTGTATCATCGGCAACAATGTCTGGATCGGTCCGCAAGCCTTTCTCGATGCGCGCGACCTTGTCATGGAGGACTATGTTGGCTGGGGGCCGGGCGCCAAGATCCTCGGATCGGGCCATACCGGCATCCCGATCGACGTGCCGATCGTTCGCACCGACCTGGAAATCAAGCCCGTACGCATCGGTGCGTGGGCCGATATCGGAACCAATGTGACGATCCTCCCGGGAGTCACGATCGGCAAGGGGGCAATCGTCGGTGCCGGCGCGGTTGTCGTCTCCGATGTCGAACCCTTCTCGGTGGTGGCGGGCGTTCCGGCAAAATTCCTGCGCTGGCGGACGGACACCGATCCGACCCCGGCGACACCTTAAAGCGATAGGACAGGTCATGAAGAACAAGCGTATTCTGATTACCGGCGGCGCGGGACTGATCGGCTCGCATATCGCGGATCTGGTTGCCTTGGAGGAGCCGCGCGAAATCCTCATCCTTGACAATTTCGTTCGCGGGCGGCGCGAAAACCTGAGCGGGGCGGCGCGCAATGCTGCGCTGACGATCATCGAAGGCGACATCAGGGATCGCGCCCTGCTGAAGGAACTTTTCGACGGCGTCTACATCGTGTTTCACCAGGCGGCCATCCGCATCACCCAGTGCGCCGAGGAGCCACGGCTTGCATTCGACGTGCTGGCAGGCGGCACTTTCGACGTTCTTGAGGCGGCAGTGCAGGCAGGCGTCTCGAAGGTCGTTGCTGCTTCTTCGGCTTCCGTGCTGGGGCAGGCCGACAGCTTTCCGACGACAGAAGACCACCATCCCTATAACAACCGGACGATCTACGGCGCGGCAAAGGCATTCAACGAGGGTCTGCTTCGCAGTTTTGCCGAGATGTACGACCTGCGCTATGCGGCCATGCGCTATTTCAATGTCTATGGACCGCGCATGGACGTGCATGGCGTCTATACCGAAGTGCTGATCCGCTGGATGGAACGCATCGCCGCAGGGCTTTCGCCGATCATCATGGGGGACGGCACGCAGACACTTGATTTCGTGCATGTGCATGACATTGCGCGCGTCAACGTTCTTGCGGCGAAGTCCGACGTGACCGACGAGGTCTTCAACGTCGCCAGCGGCGAGGAAACGAGCCTGCGCGAGCTGGCCGCTCTGCTGACGCGGATCATGGGGTCTTCGCTCGAGCCGCAATACGCGCCGGCACGCAAGGTCAATCCCGTAACGCGCCGGCTGGCTTCGACCGAGAAGGCCGAGCGACTCCTGGGCTTCAAGACCGAAGTCGGGCTGGAAGAAGGGTTGCGTGACCTCGTCGACTGGTGGCGACAGGAAAAGGCGGTCAGCGCAGGGGAAGCCGCATGAGCCAGACGCAGATCCCGGTGGCAAAGCCCGTTCTCGACGAGCAGGAAGTCGAGGCGGTCCGGCGCGTGATCCTGTCCGGCTGGGTGACGCAGGGCCCGGAAGTGGCCGCCTTCGAAAAGGAGTTTGCCGAATTCGTCGGCACCGACCATGCCTGCGCGGTTTCCAACTGCACGACGGCGCTGCATCTGGCGCTGAAGGTCGTGGGCGTTGGCGCCGGGGATGAGGTTGTTACCGTCAGCCATTCGTTCATTGCGACTGCAAATGCCATCCGCTATTGCGGTGGCGTGCCGGTCTTCATCGATATCGAACGTGATGGCTTCAACATCGACTCCGAGCTGATCGAGGTGGCGATCACGCCGCGGACAAAGGCAATCCTGTGCGTGCACCAGCTCGGGATGCCCTGTGATCTCCGCCGCATCGTCGAGATCGGCCAGCGTCACGCAATCCCGGTCATCGAGGACGCCGCCTGTGCATCCGGCAGCGAGATCCTCTGGGATGGCCAGTGGGAGAAGATCGGCAAACCGCATGGGGATATCGCCTGTTTCTCGTTCCACCCCCGCAAGGTCGTCACCACCGGCGACGGAGGCATGCTGACCACCGCCAACCCCGAATACGACCGGAAGTTCCGGCTGTGGCGCCAACACGGCATGAGCGTTACCGATGCGGTGCGCCACGGCTCGAAGCAGGTGATCTACGAGAACTATCCCGAACTCGGTTACAATTATCGCATGACTGACATGCAGGCGGCAGTCGGCCGGGAGCAACTGAAGCGCTTGCCGGCACTTGTGGCGAGGCGTCGCCAACTCGCCGCCTTGTACGCGAAGCACCTCGGGTCAATCCCCGCCATGAGTTTGCCGGTCGAGCCTGTATGGGCGCGCAGCAACTGGCAGAGCTATTGCGTGCGGCTTCCCCCCGAGTGGGACCAGCGCGATACCATGCAGGCGCTGCTTGACAAAGGCATCTCCACCCGGCGCGGGGTGATGAACATCCATCTCGAGGACGCCTACACGGACACGCGTTCGCATCGTGTGGTAGGGAACCTGCAGGAGAGTGTCGCAGCGCAGGAGCGGACAGTGATCCTGCCGCTGTTTGCCCAAATGACGGACAACGACGTGTCGAGGATCGTCGACGCGCTTCGCGATTGTGCCCCGATTTGCAATCTGGCGGCGGCCCAGGTCGGCTGACCAAAAGGTCCGATTTTATGTCGTGCACCCCGCAGGCCGATGCGGGGTGTTTTCTTGTGCGCCAGCCAATTTATGGAGAGGCCTCCAGAATGCCGATCCATCCGCTGGAAAAGCGATCGGCTGCGGTCTGGCTGAGCCACTGTAGCCGGGACGGGTGCTCGCGTTCACACGAACCTGGCAACCATCGACCGGATAGGCGCAGGAAGGTTTTCCGGCGGAATCAGCGTGACCAGCATCCTGAGGGAGAACAGCCCTGTCGCCATCGTCGCCACGCAGCCGAGCGCGATTGCCTGCCAGAACGGCAGGAACTGGAAGGCGGCATACACCACCCCCGCAAGCGGAAGAAAGATCATGACGAGCCTGCGATTGTCTGCAGACCAGCGGAAGCCGCTCATTCGCCGTGCAATCCAGTAGATCAGGATCGAGTGCCATGCATACAGACCGAAGAAAGCCGCGCCGGCGCCGACCGTTCCGAAATTCTTTACCAGCAGCCAGGCCAACCCGACATGCACGACAGTCGCCGCCACTTCCGTCCAGAAGAAGATCTTCTCCGCCCCTTTCGCGAGCACGATGAACCCTATCGGCCAGGCGACGATACGCAGCATCATTCCAAGGCAGATCCACCGCAACAGGTCCGTCGCGGCATAGAACTCCGGTGAATAGAATATTCTCAACACCAGCGGCGCCAGTGTCAGCGTGGCAAGCAGGCCGGGTCCGGCGAGCAAAATGCTGACCTGGGTCTGCTCGTTTATCAACCGGTTGCATTCGTCGTCGTCGTTGGCGACTGCCGTGAGGCGTGGATAAAAATCCGTGCCCATGGCCTGCAGGACGAATCCAGCATAAAGGCCGCCGAGTGCCCAGGCCGCCTGGTAGAGGCCGGCCGCATGAAATCCGTTCTCGTTCAGCACGATGATACGGATCGCGTAGGCGCTGCCGAAGGTCAGTACGCCGCTGATCATGAAAATTAAACCCAGCCTCAGCAGGGATACGGTTTCGGTGCGGAACTGCCGGAGCGACAGGGGTACGCTGCGTATCCGTATATTCCGGCTATACCACCAGGAGGTTACGAACATTGCTGCGGCGACCGCGACGAGGGATGCGACGACCCCGTCCGCGCCGAAGAAGTAGATCAACGGGATGCTGATCACCGTGCTGTAGAATGCCCCCAGCACGTTCATCCGCGCCAGGCTTGAGATCTCGCGCATGCCCTGGATGAGGGCGCTCTGGCCACCGGCGATGATCTGGAAGAAAATCGCCAGCGAAAGCAGCATCATCCCGGCGGTGTGCTTCGTGTCCCCGAAGGTGAAGCGGCCAATCGGCGCCGCGAAAATGAACAGCAGCAGTGCGCCGACCAGACCGAGTAGCACCGAGACGCGCCTTAGCACCATTGCCGTCCGGGCGATTTGCTCGGCGTCATTGCTGCCGGTGGCGGCAGCGATCTGACGCACGCCGCTGGGGTTGACCCCCATCCCCGCGATTGTCTGCGCTATGTCGGCCGTCGACATGTAGAGACCCATCAGACCGATGCCTTCGGGCCCGAGCAAAAGCGCCATGGCCTTGTTGCGGATGATGGAAAAGCCCACGTTGATAACGGACGAGCCACCGATCAACGCGGTCGATTTCAGTATCTGGGTGTAGCTCCGTTTGTTGGCTGGGCTCGCAGGTATGTCCATGGCTCGCGCTTGTTTCGAGTTCGATGTCAGCGAAGTGCAGCGACCATGAGCCGCCCTGATGACTTGTGAAGGGCACCCTTCATTGTGCCGCCGCGAGCGTTCCGAGGCGCTCGCCGGCGTAGCTGGTTGCCACCACGGCGTGGCAGCGGTCGCGCCCGTCCGTCTCCATCAGTCAAACCATATGCTTGAGGTGCATCGGTCGACGGTCCGCACCGTTAGACGGAATATTCGGCGATGGCGTCGCCTTGTCCGTTTCGGGCGATCTACTTCCGTTCCTCAGAAGATGCTCCTCCACCCTGTTGCATAGATACGAGGCATAGGCGGTTTTGCCGAGTTCCCGGGCACGGCTCAAAACTTGTTCCGGTTCGAGCCAGCCCAAATCCAGTGCAATTTCCTCAGGGCAGGCGATCTGTACGCCCTGGCGCCGTTCCACGGTCCGCACGAACGACGAGGCATCGTGCAGGCTCTCATAGGTTCCGGTATCGAGCCACGCATAGCCACGCCCGAGTTTCGACACGTAGAGTTCGTCACGGGCGAGATAAACGTTGTTGACAGTGGTGATCTCTAGTTCGCCGCGCTCCGACGGTGCGATCGAAGAGGCGATATCAATGACGTTGTTGTCATAGAAGTAAAGTCCCGTCACCGCCCAGTTTGATTTCGGGTTCGCGGGTTTCTCCTCGATGGTTCTTGCCTTGCCGGTTGCCTCGTCGAAGCTGACGACGCCATAGCGCTGGGGATCCTCGACATGATAGGCGAATACGGACGCGCCGCGCTTGCGGGCGGCGGCATGGCGGCAGATATCCGGCAAGCCATGTCCGAAAAAGATGTTGTCCCCGAGGATCATCGCCACCGTGTCGTTGCCGATGAAGTGGCGGCCGATGATGAAAGCTTCGGCCAACCCGTTGGGATGAGGCTGCTCGGCATAGGAAAGGTCCAGGCCAAAATCCGAGCCGTCGCCGAGAAGTGCTTTGAAGCACGGCAGGTCACGTGGCGTCGAAATGATGAGTATTTCCCGGATCCCCGCCAGCATCAGCACGCTCAGCGGGTAATAGATCATCGGTTTGTCGTAGATCGGGAGGATCTGCTTCGAGACGGCGATCGTCAGCGGGTAAAGTCTTGTGCCGCTTCCCCCGGCCAGTATTATGCCCTTCATCTGTTCCATACCCCTCTGGCATTGGTCGGCGTGGTGCAACAAAGTCGGTACCTTTGCCAGTGCACGTCGCGCTCTTCATTTGAATTTGCTAGCCTGTTCCCTGCGCACGGCTGCCGAGGTCTCGGCACCTGGAGGCGAGAAATCCTCCGGCAACCGCTGGGTCACCTTGACAACATCGCCCGGTTCCAGAGCCGTGGTTTCGGAGACCTCAAGTTCGCGGCTCTTGCCGTCGTCTCGCCGTATCACCGTAAATGCGAGCAGCGGTTTCTGCCCGGGAGACAGCGAGCCGGTGCTGGTCGTCAGGGTCTCTTGCAGCAGCTTCTGTTTCGTCTCCTGTTTCAACTCCAACTGAACAAGGGCTGCCCGCTCTGTCTGCAATTCGGAAGCCACTTCGCTTTGCCGCTTGTCGTATATTCCTTCGAGGTCTCGCGTTGCCTGACTTATGTTTTGCCGTGCACGCATAACGGAGGTTACGAGATCCAAGCGATCGCCGTGATACCCCCTGAGCACGCGTTCGACCTCGTACAGCCGTGATGGAACTATGGCGCCTTTTTCTATAAGTGCCTTGGTACTTCTGACCTGCTCTTCACCGGACTTTATGTCTTCGTCGGTGCTCTTGATCTTTTCTTCAAGCACCTTGATTTCCTCGTTCAGGAGTTCGCGCAGGCCAGATAACGATTTCGCTTCCCGCTCCAGCATGTTCGCGCGGGCAGAGAAGATGCGGTTTTCCTGATCGTAGATCGCGGTGAGGACAGGGTCGGAATTGCGCGCCGGTTGCGGAAACCTGATCTCCTTCGCGCCAGACATCTCTGCTTCGAGCCGTGCAATTCTGGCTGCGGTCCTAAGCATAGAGTCTTCCGTGGCCCGCAATTCGCCAAGAAGGTTCGCGACTTCTTGCGATCCCGACAACTGATTTGCCTCGCGGGCTGCGCCGCCGCTCGTTGCCAATGCTTGCAGCACCGTCAACCCCGGTCGAAACTTGTATTCTCCGGGTTTCGAGACATCGCCGACAACGTAGACTGGTGGATATTCGACGATCTCCACCGTCGCCGCCGGCGTGTCGACCAGTCCGACCTGATCGCGCAGACGCTTGGCGATTTCGGCGGCCAAGCCCGAGTTGTCGAGATCGCCGACGGGAACAGTTCCGATCATGGGCAACGCAACCGTACCCTGTTCGGAGATCTGGTATTCGCCGCCGAGTGCGCTCCATTGTTCATAGACGCCCTTGGTAGGGATCCATTGCACGATCGTCAGCCGAATTTTCGTCTGCGGGGGAAGGTCGCGGCTCACGGCATACCCGGGGGCAACGATCGATCCAAGCGCGCCCAGCATTGCGGCTGCCAAAAATTTTCCAAGCAGGGCGTGTCGATACGTCTGGGGTGCGCCCATGTACTTCTCCAACATGAATAACAAGTTGTCCTCGTATTGTCTGCTCGGATCGCAATATTGTGCATCACGCCATGCCTCAGTATGCAAATTCCCCAAACTTTGAGAAGTGGAATGAGGGGGGCGCGCTTTATCAATATTGGTAATGTCAGGTAGCGGCGGCCTGATTGGATTCAGGTCAGCCGATTGTTTTTGCGATTGATATGTCAATACTATCGATCGATAGATGGTATTCACTGTAGCGATCTAGTCATTTCGGATGAGGACTAGGTATAATGAGGACCTGTCGCATGGTTACCTTCGATCAGGTTCTCAGCCCATTTACGTCGTCGCGACTGCGCCGCGCTTGGGCTAGGGTTGTTTCAATCAACCATGAGAAGCAGTCGTAACCTGAGGCCGGGGGACTGCAAATCCAATGCGTTTCCAGGGTGAAAAGATGACATTTGTGAGCGGGGACAATCACTATGCCGGAACCCGGGGCATTCGGGAGGGAAGCAAATGGGGGGAGCCGAAGCGGGTCGTTCTGATCGTTTCCGATGCCGGAACTGTGTCCGAGCGGCTTGTCGATGCGCTGGTGCGCGAGTTTCCGTGGATTGTGGTCGAACAGGTGGAGCACGTTCGTGATGCCTGTACGAACTTTTCCCATTCGGTCGCACTTATTCTTCTAGACCTCGCACTGATGAAAGACGCGCAAGCTGCCTCAACCTTGCTGGCGCGTTTGCATCCCCGTGCCCTGACGGCAGTGATGGAGCCCCACGACCGAAACCTCGCGACTCCACTGGAAGATGTCATCGGGTCCTCACTGGTTCGCGGCGTGCTTCCGATGAATCTCAGGCTTGATGTATGGCTGTCCGTGGTCAGGCTGATGCTTTGCGGTGGGGAGTATTTTCCGCCTGATCTCGTTCGAAACACCGGTCATGCCAGCGAGTCCACTGTTGTTGCCGCCGACAATGCCGACGCGCACAGTTCACGCACGAGTGACAGGCCAACCTTCGCCGAACTCACGCCGCGCGAAATGCAAATCCTTGAGATGGTGGCTCGTGGTATGCAGAACAAGCTGATTGCTGCCGAGTTCCGGCTGTCTGAGCACACGGTCAAGATCCACTTGCATCATATCATCAGCAAGCTGGGCGCACGCAACCGCACCGAGGCAGCTGCTAAGTATCGCAATTTTCAGGAGTGCCTTGCGCGATCGTCGGCAGATGACCGTTAACGTCCCCTTGGGGGGTGAACAATAATCTGATCTATAGGACGGTAGACGCGATTGTGATGACGGCGAGGTAGCGGCGCATCGCCCTTTTTGGCCCGCGGTGAGCGCGAGGTGGACCGGGCAGGGCGGGCCGGTCCGAACGATCCAAAGCACCGCCTCCACGAACATGCGGTTGTCGCGGCCGGACGGGTCGCGCGTGTTGTCGTTGCCGATGATGTGGGCCGATATGCGCTCCCACTGCTCGTCTCGAAGGATGAGATGATCCAAACACCCATGACTGCCTCCAAAAGACAGTCTTGAACCTGATTTGCTCACACCCTAGGGCATGAGCCGCCTGAACGACGAAAGCTATACAAGTTATCGCTTGGCGAACTTAGTTGGGAGTCACTGTCCCGCCGCCGGGCAAGGGCCCCTGGCCATTGGCGTACTCAACGTTGCCGGATAGAACGGGCGAGGACTTGTCGATCGAATAGTATCCGTAGAAGCCTTTTTCCACGTGATTGTTCGTGATCGAAACGCCGGTAATCGGCCCACCACTGGCGCGTGCGTCGACGTACAGGGCATAGCCCGGCTCGCCAATCAGGAGATTGTTGTTCACGATCACATTGGAGATGGGTCCGAAATCGTTCTTGATGAAGATGTCGGACGTATCACGGCCAACGACGGTGTTGTTTTCTATGAGTACGCCGTTTTGGCCGCCCTGGACCGAGATGCCGTCATAGTGCGGATCCTCGGCACTGTCCAGGAGGTCGTGAATATAGTTACCTTTTACCGTACTGGAGCCACCCAATAGCACTATGCCATTTTCAGAGTTGGAAATGTCGTTGCCGATAATATTCCCGCTTGCAAGTATCCCGGCATTGCTGTCGCCCGACTTGCCGGGGCCAATAATGTCGCAGTTCTGGATCGTGACGTTCTTGGCGCCATCTGCGTCGATCCCCCACCATCCATCGTACTTGACTACGCAGTTCTTGATAACGACATCTGGTGCGGTTACGCGAAGGGATCCGTTGATGATCTTGCCTTCGATCACAGTGCCCGCCTTCGTGATCGTCATCGGACCGGTATATTCTGTTAGTGCGGTTCCAGCTGGAACGCCAGTATTGGATGCGTTCGGATAACCCGTTAACATGGTGTTGCCCTCGGGTTGGGTATCAGGCGTACGTGCGATCGGCTCCGATATTGCGAGAACCTGACGACGTTCCGGTTTTGCCATTGGCAGATCGCCAACTGTCGGGCCTCGTGCGGCACCTGCCAACAGAAGCACAAGCACACAGAAGAAGAACTTTTCAGAGTAGGTTTTTCGGGGGATACTGGGCATCTATGTAACTCCCTCGCCAGAATATTGCATAATTGCCGGGAATTGAAAGAGCAATACGTTTTAGAAGATGCGGATTACTATAGCTTTGTTAAGGGGCTTGCGCGACACGGTCCTTCTGGTGTCCCGCCGCCCGACAGCCCCGATCTAAATGGCATTCTCAAAGATCAAGGCCGATCACAGGGCCGCCGCCGCCCGAACCTTCGACGCCGACGGTCCCCGCACTGAGCCGGTCCGCGCAGCATCCCTGCCTGCACGCCATGGGCATCGGCCGGCCGCCATGCCAACATGATAGCGGCGACCTCAAAGGCCGCCGCTATCAAAGTCAGGCTGATCCTGCTGGCAAGACGCCAGCAGCAGCGCTACACACAGTGTCGATCCTAAAGTATGAAGTCGCTCGCGGAAAGGTGGATGAGGCCCTTCAGTTCGATTTCGAAATCATGACGGCCATCACCGTTCAGGTCGCCCTGAATGACGGTCTTGTCGTTGGACGTACCGCGGTTGTCTTCCA
Organism: Ferirhizobium litorale; assembly: GCA_030028905.1. Lineage (GTDB taxonomy): Bacteria > Pseudomonadota > Alphaproteobacteria > Rhizobiales > Rhizobiaceae > Ferirhizobium > Ferirhizobium litorale. Next base: position 462,275 of record JALDYZ010000001.1, read on the forward strand.
GATGCCAGGCCAAGGCGCCCGCCTTGCGATCGAACAGGGCGTTTTCTGCCGCTTGGAAATGGAAGGTACCATTGCCCGAAGCGGATCCGTTTGCATCCATGATCGACAGATCGATCTTGTCCACGCCCTTCTGGAAATCGGTGATGACATCGCGGCCGCCGTCACTGCCGGCGTCCGAGGCCGAGGTGAAGACGAAGGTATCCGAACCGTAGTTCCCCGTCATGGTGTCCTTTCCGGTTCCACCGAAAATGCGGTCGTTGCCCGATCCACCGTTGAGGATGTCGTTTCCGGTTCCGCCGTCGAGGATGTCGTCTCCGGCCCCGCCATAGAGCTGGTCGTTGCCAGCATCGCCATTGAGCCTGTCGTTGCCATCCAAGCCCTTGAGGACGTCGTTTCCATACTTGCCGTTGATAGTTTCGTTGCCGGCGGCGCCGCTGAGATTGTCATACCCGTTGGTACCGTTGATCACCTTGTCGGTGGGGGTCGGTTCCGGGGTCGGCGTGGGTTCGGGAGTGGGTTCTGGTGTCGGCGTCGGTTCGGGAGTGGGCTCTGGTGTCGGGGTGGGCTCCGGAGTAGGAGTCACTGTCCCGCCGCCGGGCAAGGGCCCCTGGCCATTGGCGTACTCAACGTTGCCGGATAGTACGGGCGAGGACTTGTCGATCGAATAGTATCCGTAGAAGCCTTTCTCCACGTGATTGTTCGTGATCGTGACGCCGGTGATCGGCCCGCCACTGGCTCGACCGTCGACGTACAGGGCATAGCCCGGCTCGCCAATCAGGAGATTGTTGTTCACTGTCACGTTGGAGATGGGTCCGAAATCGTTCTTGATGAAAATGTCGGATGTATCACGGCCAACGATGGTGTTGCCTTCAATCAACACACCGTTCTGGCCGCCCTGGACCGAGATGCCGTCATAGTGCGGATCTGATCCGCCATCCAAAAGATCATGAATGTAGTTGCCCCTTACCGTGCTGGCACCGCCAGTCAATGTAATCCCGTTTTCAACATTCGATATATCGTTGCCAATGAAGTTGCCGCTTCCAAGAATTCCAGAGTTGTTATCACCGGACTTCCCGGGTCCTGTAATGTCACAGTATTGGATGGTAACGTTCTTCGCGCCTTCAGCGTCGATTCCCCACGTGCCATTGAACTTGATGACGCAGTTCTTGATAACAACATCAGCGGCCGTAATGCGAAGCGGCCCGTTGATGATCTTGCCTTCGATCACGGTGCCGGCTTTCGTGATCGTCGTCGGGCCAGTATAATTCGTTAGTGCGGTTCCTGCTGGAACGCCAGTATTGGATGCGTTCGGGTAACCCGCTAGAGTCGTCGCCATAATAGTTCACCTTTCATTTCCGAGCCCCGTTCAGCCGCCCCCGTGCCTACTACTTTCGAAGCAATTAGTAACGCGACAGTAGTAGTCGAATCACCAAAAGCTGCGCGGCACACTTACCAACCTCATCCAAACGTGTAAACCCGGAGTTGGACGGAAATTGTGGTTCATATTCTTGCCACAATGTTGGAAGTACTTATAACTGATTGATTCTAGTAAATGATTACTGCTTTGTATGGCATTTTACTGATTGAAATGTGTTCATAACTAAGGCTGGCATGCCGTTGCGCGGCCCAAGATCCGCCAGAGGCGGGGCGTGGCCTCATTTGGTTCGCACGCACGTTGTAGCGCGCCGTGGCGAGCGTACAGCGTCGAAACACCCAACTGGTGAATGTATATGCGGACGGCGCCAAATCGGCGAGATGGCGGCCGGCTTAGTTGAAGATGTCAAGGTTTGACGTGGCCAAGCTATTCTACTGCTTGACTATTTTGCATTGGGGAGCTTGCGTGAGGCTGGAGCCTGGGGCTTTCCGGATTGCGACAAGAGACGATCCTCGAGGAAAACTCGTCTTCCTACAACCACGCCCGCGCGCTCATGCCGGCAAATCGGCGCAGCCGTTTCAGCGGGGGCATGCGCCCGGATACCACGTTCTCAAGAGCATCGTCCGTGGTGCTATGACGAAGCGAACTTCTCGGCCTGAGGTAGGTCAAGGGTTCTGCGCTGCCGCCATCGCTGGAGTATGCAGTCGAATATCCAGCGCTTCGGAGCGCCTTCAATACGGCGGCATTGTAACGCCCAAACGGTATCGCAGCAGAGCCTATAGTAATTTTGCAGATTTCCTCGAGTGTTGCTTTCGAGGCTGTCAATTCATACTGAAGATCAATAGTCGGCAATGTGGACCAGTCGCGATGCGCCACGCCATGGCTTCCGATACTCATGCCCATCTGCATCAGCGCCCGAATGTCATCTGAATCCAGCGACCCTGTCTCGCCGATACGGCCCGTCAGGACAAAGAACTCCGCCCGGAGACCGCGGTCCAGCAGCGCCGGAGCAGCTATCGACAAATCGGAAGTATTGCCGTCATCGAATGTGATGGATAGTCGATCCCTATCCGGGTGATTGGCAATTTTGTCCAGTATAAGAAGAAACCGTTCTTCGCGGAGCCAAAAATCTGCTTCGCCGGGCTCGAGCGCTCGTCTGGGGGTTCCGATCCCATGAAAATTGAGGATCCGACGCTTTGTCGCTTCCGCCATTGTCAGTTCCGTTTGCCAGTCTGAAAATCGGAGACGGGCCCCAGGGGCATCAAAGCGCTATAAAGCGCCGCTCGATGTGGCGAGCCTTGCCAGAACCTGGTGGCGTGTCCGGCGGCGACCCCCAGCCTGAACATCGCGGTGCGAAGAAATCCGTGATAGCGTCCATAGTAACGGATCTTGTTGGAGGTCAGCAGCGCGAACAGCCTCGGACTCGTGCCGCTGCCGCCGCAGGAATGCATCACTTTCGCTCGAGGTTCGTAGACGATGTCGAAACCTGCCTCGCGCACCCGTCGCTGATACTCCACTTCCTCGCTGTAGAGAAAGAAGGATTCGTCCCAGGCCCCAACGGCACGGCGCACTTTTGCGGAGACCAGCAGCGCCGATCCGCTTGCCCACTCCACTGGCCCGCTTCGGTGATAGCGGTTGGCTTCGCCGACGATTTCGCTCCAGCCAAGCCGCGCCGCCAGCGTCCCGCCCAAGACGGCGTCGGCCCAGGCGGTGAGCATGGATGGTTCCCTCCGCAGTGTGGGATCGATGCTGCCATCCTCTTTGTAATTCAGGGGGACAACCACGCCGACGCTTGGCGCTGCAAGATGTTCCAGAAGGGGGCGCGCCGCATCTGGATACAGCCGAAGGTCGGGATTGAGGATCAGGAGGTGCGAACCCGGCTGCGCTAGGGCAGCGGCGGCATTGATGCCGGCGGCATAGCCAGCGTTGCGGCCCATCCGGATGACAGTCGGGCCCAACGCATGCGCTTCCGCCAATTCGGCCGAACCATCCTGTGAGTCGTTGTCGACAATGAAAACCTCGAAGCGGTTGATGCCCTTCAGGCCCGTGGGCAGGGAATCGAGCAAGGCAGGCAGGGCGGAGGCGCTGTTGTAGGTGACGATGACGACGGACAGATCCGCACCGGCATCTTCATTGGCTGGCGCAGGCGCGCTATCTTGATATGCATCTGCCAATTTTCGTCTCCCCGCAAATGTTTCCAGCGATCGCTGCGTTCATATTCCGGTCGGCGGACGGCAACAGCAGGAACTCTCGTCTTGCCTTGGTCCGCCGGGTGGAACCGCAGCTAGTGGGTCCGGTTGCGATCCACGAACTGGGCCAGTGAACCTACTGTTTCGAAGACCTCGCCGGTAAAATCGCTGTCGTCGATCTGGAACCTGAACCGAGATTCAAGCGCGGCAGCCAGGCTGAGGACGGCGAATGAATCCAGTTCGGGGATATTTCCGAACAAGGGCGTCGAGGCACCCTCGATCCTGCCACGGTCTTCGATGCCGAGTGTTTCGATGATGACGTCCTTTACGGCTTCAAGTGTCGATGTGTTCATTGTGCCCTCTCACAGTCTGCAACGGATACAAAGTTCGGCGGGCGCGTTCCTAGACCAGGACTTCCACCGGAGCCGGATGCCCAAGAAACGCGGTCGGGCTGGCGGTAAGGCCATAGGCGCCCGCTTGAAAGATCACGACAAGGTCGCCAACGTCGGCACGCGGGAGCATGACATTGTCGCCCAGCAGGTCGAGCGGTGTGCACAGGCATCCGACGACTGTGACGCTTTCCAGATCGGTCGATCGCATCCGGTTTCCGACGACGATCGGATAGTTTCGTCGAATGACCTGGCCGAAATTGCCGGAGGCGGCCAGTTGATGATGAAGACCGCCGTCGACGACAAGATAGGTTCGCCCGCGCGACACTTTGCGATCGACGACGCGCGTCACATAAACTCCAGATTCGCCGACCAGGTAGCGTCCGAGCTCGATCACGACCCGGGCCTCGGGGAGCATCGGGCGGATCACGTGTTCCATGAGATCCCCGAGCGCTTTTCCAACTGGAGAAATGTCGAGCGGGGCATCCTTGTCGAAGTACGGGATCCCGAATCCGCCACCCAGATTGAGATAGCGGATGGGGCACGGGGAATCGCCGGCGAGCTTCATCAGAAGCGCGACATTCTTCGCAAGAGCCTCGCAGAGGATATCGGCGTGAAGGTTCTGCGAGCCGGCAAAGACGTGAAAGCCCTGAAAATCGAGGTCGGTGGCGGCAAGCTCGTTGAGCAAAGCCGGAACTTCTTCCGCGTCGGTGCCGAATTGCTGCGGCCCCCCGCCCATGCGCATGCCGGATCCCTTGACCTGGTAGTCTGGATTGACCCTCACCGCTACGCGCGGGCGGATGCCGAGCCGGTTGCCGACTTCTACAACGCGCCGTGCTTCGTTCGCTGACTCCATCTCGATCGTGACGCCCGCGGCCACCGCCTGCGTCAGTTCGACCGTTGTCTTTCCCGGTCCCGCAAAACTGACGTGCGATGGTGCGACCGGCGTATCGAGTGCGGTCTTCATCTCGAAGGCGGAGGCGACGTCGAATGAATCGACCAGGCCTGACAAATGCTGGACGACCGCCGCCATGGGGTTGGCCTTCACCGCATAGCTCAAGTTGACGCCTGACGGCAGCACGGACCGGAGGTAGCCTACCCGTGAAGTGATCAGCCTGCGGTCGTATGCGAAAAATGGCGTCCCGCCGACTCGTGCCGCGAGGCTCTCCAGCGGGACTCCGCCGACGGCGAGGCAGTCCCCTGCGATCTGGAATTCCGCGATGGATGGATGCGCGCTCACGAGGTCACTTGCTCCCGCAGCAGGACCCGATCGAACTTGCCGTTCGGGTTGGTTGGAATGGCGTTCATTTCGATGACCTCGGAAGGCACCATGTATTGCGGCAAACGGCGCCGGAACGCGGCGAGCAGGGCTGTCGCGTCCAGGGAATCGGCCATGGGGCTGGCAACAAGGACGATACGTTGCCCCAGAACCCTGTCCTCCACGCCAAGTGCGACGGCATCGCGTACGAGTCCGGTCGCATACGCAACTTCCTCGATCTCCGTCGGGCTGATGCGATAGCCGGACGTCTTTATCATCTCGTCCTTTCGCCCGACGAAATACAGGAAGCCCTCTTCGTCGGCGACGACTGTGTCTCCGGAAAAGACGGCGACTTCGGGAGCATGCCAGCTTGCGCTGGCGCCGGGAAGCGACCGGAAGCGTTCCGCAGTGCGCGTAGGGTCGTTCCAATAGCCCATCGCAACCAGGGGACCGCGATGGACGAGTTCGCCATGTTCACCGGGATCACAGCGAGTTCCATCCGGTCGAAGTACGAGAATCTCGGCATTTGGTATGGCTTTGCCAATCGAATCCGGACGATGATCGATCTGGCTGGGGTCGAGATAGGTCGATCTGAAGGCTTCGGTCAGGCCATACATCAGATAGGGTAGGGCCCGGGGAAACAGGTTGCGCAGGCGATCGAGCGTCGCCTTCGGCATCCGCCCGCCAGTATTGGCGAAGTAACGCAATCGGGCGGCCACCTCGGGCGGCCAGTTGAGGTCGGCGACCTGGATCCAGAACGGAGGAACACCTGTGATCCCCGTCACCTGGTGCTTTTCGCAGAGCCTGATGACGTCGCCAGCGAGAAGAAAGTTCATCAGGATGACATGGGCACCTGAATTGAAAGCCGTCGTCAACTGGCTGAGCCCGGCATCAAAACTCAAGGGCAGTGCCGAGAGGATGGTGTCGCTGGGGCTGTTTGCCAGATAGTGACTGACACTCTCGGCGCCGACGATCATGTTGCGATGGCTGAGCACGACGCCCTTGGGCTTGCCGGTGCTTCCGGAGGTGTAGAGAATTGCCGCCATATCGCAGTCGACGGTTCTTATCTCGGGCTGCGGTACGTTCTCGCTGGGGATCAGTTCCGTCCATGCATGCGTTTCGACGCCGCCAGAGATGCGTTTGCCACCATCCGGAGAGTCGCTGACCAGGATCACGTGCCGGAGCGTCTCGTTTTCGACAATATATTCTTGAAGTTGGGCGAGGCGGTCGGACGAAGTCACCAAAACTCGCACATCGCAGTCACCGAGGATGTAGGCCACTTGCTGTGGCCTGAGCAACGGATTGACGGGCACCATCACGCAGCTCGCGGCGGTGGTGCCAAAAATTGCAACGACGGTCTCGATGCGTTTTTCCAGGAAGACCGCTACGCGATCGTTGCGGCGCAACCCGATGGTGTCGAGGGCGGCGGCAAACCCGCAAGCCTGCTGCCATAGCTCTGAATAGCTGCAGGTCGTATTCTTGTATGTCACGGCAGGGAGGTCGGCGTGCCCCCGCGACGCATTTTGCAGCAAATGGGCCAGATTGGTCTTGATCGCCGGTTCCATGTGTCGCCCCACTCCTTACTACCAAGGCACGCAGGTGAGTTCGCTGTACAGATAGTCGACTTGGCTCGGTGAAACCCGGTTGCTGCGAAACATCTTGGGTCGCGATGAATGCAACGGAAGGGAAAAGCGCGGGCGGGAATGCACGACGCGATCTTCAGCGAGTGTCGCCACGATGCCATAGCGGGTCAGCAGATGGCTGTAGATGTGGCGAGCTGTCCTTGCGAACAGCTCGGGATTGCCCACGTGCAAGATCGAGGCGAACAGCCGCAGCCGCTTGCGCCTATCCCTGCGAAAGACGACGTAGCAATACTCTCCGTCATGAAGCACGACGAGATGATATGCCGCCGGTGCGTTTTCGTGATCCCTGTAAATCTCAAGATCACGCCCCTCGAGGCTGGCCTCGATCGTTGCCGGATCGCAGACGATGCGCGGGCGCTTTCCCCAGGTCGGCCAGGGCCAGTTGGGAACAAGGGCTGTTGCGGTGTCCAGATGCTGGAAATTGAGCCGAGTGTTCAAAGGCACGACGTTTCCGCTCGGCGACAGGTCCGTGAACGTATATCCGTCCTGGTCGAGCATGGCCTTCAAGAGCCTGAGTCCATGCGAGCGGTATGCGTCCAGGACGCACCAGGCGGAGAGATTGCAGAAGTTCTCGAGACGATCGCCCACCCGACGCTGCGAATAGAATGCCACATAGACTCCAAGCACACGATCACCGTTCACCAGCATGAAGCCATGATTTGGGGACGAGATCTGCCAAGACGGCTGGATGGCGGAAGCCCATGCCGAAGGAGACAGCCGATCGTTCAATTCCGCGTGGAGAAAGTTGGCAACGCGCTCCACATCGCCATCAGAAATTGGGCATAACTCGACACGTCCGTCGGCCGATTTGTACTCAGAGTGTGACACCGTCTGCCAATTCCTTCGCAACCGCATCCAAAACACCGGCGCAAGCTTAATTCAAAGTATTTATAGCCGCCCCCGCTCCCGAAAGTAGTTCAACAAAAGGTCAGGTACCTATCCCGTTTGCCGACTGGAGGCTTAACGACCGCGAGTCGTATGGTCGTGCATCGGAATATGCGCAGATGCGAATGGGAGGCTACCATTTCCAAGCGGCATCACATCCTGATCCTGGTCGAAAACCTGCCGGTTCCCTTCGATCGCAGAGTTTGGCAAGAAGCACAGGCACTAAACGATGCCGGCTATGAAGTGTCGGTGATCTGCCCGACAGGGAGAGGCTACGACAAGAACTATGAGGTGATCGGCGGGATACACATATATCGGCATCCGCTAGAGGAAGCCGGTTCTGCGGCCGGATACATCAAGGAGTACTTCACCGCCTTAGTGTATCAGATCTACTTGTCGTTCCGGGTGCGCCGCCGGCAGCGGATCGATGTGATACAGGCATGCAACCCGCCCGATCTGTTGTTTCTCGTGGCCATGATCCACAAAGTACTATTCGGTACCTTCTTTGTATTCGATCATCACGATTTGAGCCCCGAACTCTATGTCAGCAAGTTCGGCCGCAAGGATCTGTTCTATAAATTGTTGTGTTTTTTCGAGAAGCAAACCTTCCGCATGGCGGACGCGAGCGTGGCGACAAACGAAACCTTTCGCGATATAGCGGTGAGGCGCGGAGGCATGCCTCCGGATCGGGTCGTCGTGGTCAAGAGTTATCCGGAAGCCGCGCGATTTCGTCCCACGACCCCTGAACAATCGCTCATCGCTTCCGGAAAGCATCTAATCGGCTACATTGGCATCATGGGCGAGCAGGACGGTGTCGATACCCTGGTACGAGCCGTTGCGGAGATCCTGCATGTCCGCAAGCGTGATGACATACATTGCCTCATAATCGGCGACGGCCCAGAACTCAAGCGGCTTAAGGCCATGACCGACGAGTTGGGCATCGGTGGTTCGCTCAGGTTTACCGGGTATCTCAGTGGACAACCGCTTTTGTCACATCTCTCTGCGTTTGATGTCGGGATTATCCCGGATCCGCCGGGCGAACTCAATGACAAGCTCTCAATGAACAAGGTGTTCGAGTATATGATGCTGGGATTACCCATTGTCCAGTTCAACCTGCCCCAGGCAACGCGAGAAGCTGGGCATGCGGCGCTCGTCGTCTCGGAGCATTCGCCACAGGCGCTTGCGGATGGCATCCTCGCGCTCATCGACGACCCGGAGCGTCGTAAGCAGATGAGCATGGTTGGGCGAGCAGTGGCCGAACGCGAATTCCGCTGGACAGGCGAAGCCGGTCGCTATCTCGATGCGTATGGTGACCTGTTCCGGAGGAGACTGGACGTCCATGATCAGCGTCATTATTCCACATCTTGATCAGATTGAAGCTCTAGAGTGCTGCCTGGCTTCGCTTCGTTGCCAAACGGGAGTGACGCAGCAGGTCGAGATCATCGTCGTCGACAATGGCTCAAAGGCGCTCCCCATTGAGGCCTGCTCGTCAATTGCAGGCGTCACATTGCTGTCTGAGCCCGTTCCGGGACCAGGGCCGGCCCGCAACCTCGGTGTGGTGCATGCGACCGGCGAAATCCTCGCATTCATCGACGCCGACTGCACCGCCCACAGTGGTTGGCTTGCCGAGATAGAGCGTTGTTTTTCCGTCGATCCGGATATTTCCATCCTGGGCGGCGACGTACGTATTGCCTGCCGGGACCCGCAGCGTCTGACGCTCCTGGAGGCGTATGAGAGCGTGTTTGCCTATCGCATGAAGGAGTACATCGCAAAGCAGGGGTTTACCGGGACCGGCAATCTTGCTGTGCGTGCCGAGGTATTCAGTGTGGTCGGCCGATTTGGCGGTATCGAAATCGCCGAGGATCGCGACTGGGGGCAGCGGGCGCTTCGCCTCGGCTACCGCACCTCCTATTGCCCCGGGATGATTGTCTATCATCCTGCGCGAAAGACCTTCGCAGAGCTTGCGCAAAAGTGGCAGAGGCATACGGCGCACGATTTCGAGCGGATCCAGTCGAAGCGCGGGTGGCGTATGCGCTGGGTCCTTCGCAGCCTGGCCGTCGCCGTATCACCAATTGCCGAACTGTTTCGGATCGGACGGTCCGAGCGGTTGCAGGGGCTGCGTTCACGCGCACTGGCATTCGTTGGGGTGATCTTCATACGCTGCTACAGGACCTGGATCATGCTGGCGCTTGCGCTTGGCGCGAATGCGCCGACCTGGAGCGCCCGCTGGAACAGGGCGTAGTGTCTACAGTTCTGTTTCAATGTCCTTGTGGTCTGTAGTGGTCTCCTTGCGTCGGAATCGCGAGTTTTTGGGCACGTGCAGCAATAACATCAGCATAGATCGCGTCCATCCGTTCGAGCCTGGCGGGCCAGAGGGCAGTTCGCGTTACGTGCTCAAGAGCCGCGATCCCCATTTGCAGACGCAGTCTCCGATTTGCTGCGAGCTTGCGGATCGCCTCGGCGAGGTCAACCGCTAACTTCTCGCGCGTCGTGATGGAGAGTTTTATCGCACAAGCATCAGATGTGGCGCTACTTGGCCCACCGCGATCGACCACAATAAGTGGAAGTGAGTAACTCATTGCTTCGAGTACCACGCGCCCACCGGGCTCACGATAACTGGGAAAAACGAATATGTCGGCCTTTCTGTAGTACTCAGACACATCGCTTTTTGATTTCCAAGAGTGAAGCTTTATGCGGTCTTCTAGCGCATGTTCCGCAATCAAATTCTCACATTCGCTTCTATCGGGCCCGTCACCAACTAGATCAAGCTCGATAGGCAAGTCCTTAACGAGCGCAACAGCGCGAATGATATCGCGCGCGCCCTTGGTGCGTATGAGGCGGCCGACATACAACAGCTTCGTTGATTCAGGTCGGATCTTGCGCGCCACAATTGGCGGAAGCTCATCGAGGGCGTTGTCGCTCATCACTTCGAACCGATGTAAATGCACCGCGGAAAGCAGTTCTCTGACGTATTCTCCAATGCCGGGCACGCAATCGGCGCTCTCGAAGGTACGGCGTAGCAACGGATCCCACCGAAGACGGTATTGGTCCAAGTTGCGAAGCGTCAAATACCATGGGCTGGATGAATCGTCAGAATCTAAGCCAGGGGGAGAGGGTAGGCCACCACCCACAGGTCCGACGACAAGGGGTAAGCCCATATTCGCGGCTGGCGATGGATAACGCATCGCGACTGGTACGGGCTGATGTATGATGTCAAAATGATTCCCGCTTGCCAACGCTTGACGAATCCAGCGCCGTGCGCGAAAATAGAATGGTAGGTAGCCCGGCTTGAGAATGCTGTTAAGTCGCTCTGCGCGGCCCAGCACCGGGGGTTCGCTCCACTCCACGATACGGATGTTCTTTAATTGTTGTGCCGCGGGCGTGGCGCCTCTTTTGTGGTATGTCAACAAAGTTACATCGTGGCGTTGGGCTAGGTTCTGTGCCCACTGATGGGCGATATAGGCTTCGCCAATGTCTTCTCCATTGCAGGTTGGAGCTACCAGCAACAACTTTACCATTTGCAATCTCCGCACTTGCGCTGCAGCAGGCTGGAACGATTGATCTTGATTGTGTGGGCACTGGGGGCATTGTTTCGCGAAACTCGAGCGGGGGTATCCAGTCGCTAGTGAAATGCAACAAATACGCGAATTATCGTATATTTCGGGGTTTGCTCAGAATAGACGCAACCGTGATGTGGCTCACATAAGAAACTGGTGAACTAGGTAGTAATATGTGAAACTATATATAAGTTTATGCGTAACAATATTGTTCTTCTAAATTTACATCGGTATTTAGTGGTTTTTTGTTCAACTCCATTTCAAGAAAAAACCACCAAATTAACTTGTAGTCGATAAGCTATTGTATTTTAATAGGTTCTTTGATTGAGAATTATTATTAGGCTCTATCTACATTGTTTTTCCATATTAGTCGATTGCAATGCCGAGATGCTGTAGCACGGAGTGTTGGTGTGGCTCTCGCGGGCGTTGCATCTCTTTATACAGAATGCAACGAAGTGACGCAATGTGGGTCTTGCAGCACCGCATGTGTGGCGGCGCACTACATGTTTTCGCATCCGTGGGGGTCAGAGATCAGCTATTCGACCTAAGGTCGCACAATTCACCCTTCGAATTTGGAGACAGCAGGGAAAGAGATGCCGCGTCGCGCCCACGGCTCGCGTCGACACATCTGCCTCAATATCCGTACTTCTCGGGACTATAGCGGCACTTGTTCAGGACGACGCCGAGCACGTTGGTCTTCTCCGCAAGCTCCCGCTCGCAAACATCGACTTCATTCAACGTGCTGTAGTCGGCCGCAGCCACCAGGATGACGCAGTCCACGTTTGGCAGGAATGCCAGCACATCGTCGTTCGAAAGCATGGGCGGCAAGTCGAAAAGAATGACATCCGGGTTCATCCTTTGACGCAGGTCCTGCAAGGTCTCCGTGGCGACGGGGCTTTGCAGCAATTCAGCGGAGTAGTGCACCGGCTGCCTGTTGGCCGCGATCGCCAGATTGTCGCCATGGCGCAGGAAGACGTCGCGCGCCGGGCTGTCCCCTTTCAGAAAACTTTCCATCGAGGGCATGTTCCGGATCCCCAGCGTCTTGCCGACCTGTGGTCTCCTCAGGTCGAGATCGAGCAGAAGTGTGCGGCAATCCGTCTGGTGGCCGAGGCTGAATGCCAGGTTCAAGGCAATGAAAGTCTTTCCGCACGCTGGCGTCGGGGAGGTGATGGCGACGCGGTTCCAGTTGTTCTGTCTGATCGCGTGCAGAAGCTTGGTGCGCAGCATATCGAAGGCGGCGTGGGCATGATCCGACCGGTTTGTCGTGACGATGCGATTGCGGGCAATCACGTCGGGATCGAGCGACAGCGGGGAGAGTTCTTCCCAGTTCATTTGTTGCACGTCCCGCGTGGGTACGATCGTTGTCCTCGCCATCCTATCTCTTCCTTGGAACGTTGCGGGATTTTGCGAGGATATCTGTGTAAATTCCATAGCTTACGTCTCAACAGGTTTTAGGAGTTATAGTTGGTCTCTCGAGATGGGGAGATGCTGCTTTGCACCGAGAGAATTGGGTGACGCGACGTTCTCGATCGAGGGCGCCAACGAAGCGTGATGGTGAATTGCGACCAACGACTGAGGCGGGACCATGAGCAAGAGCATGGCGGCCGTCGCTCCACGCCGAAGTTGGAAGGCGCGTCTCTCGTTCGGTGCGGCGATGTATGGAATGACGGCCAAGGGTTGGTTCTGAAGCAATTGAACCAGTTCCGTGGGTCTGCGTATCGTTCTGTTCAGCATTTCGAGCAGAACCACAAGACCGAAACCCAATCCGAGCCCTCCCATGACACCGGCAGCGGCGATCAGGCGACGGCGCGACTGCATGGGCTTTTCGGGTGGGGTGGCCGATTCGAGCAAGGAAAATCGCCCACCATCGGCCCGTACTTCGACCTGCTTGCCAAGCGAAGCTTCGGCGCGCTTGGCAATTGCGGTGTTGTACTGCATTTGCAGATTTGCCTGGTTCCTTGTCAGCGCGTTCAAGCTGGCTTCGGTGGCGGGGGTCGCGTTGATGGATTGTGTGAGATCGGCAATGCTTTTTGTGATGAGGGCCCGTTCTCCTTCAATGGACTTCAGGCGCCTGTCGACATCCGCCAGCTGAAGGTCCAGCCCGGAAGGCGTTTTTTTGTTTGCGGCGCGCTCATCCTGCGGCTCCTGTTCTGTACGCAAAGCTGCGATCCTCGCCCGCAGGGCTACGATGTTGGGGCTATTTTCGGAAAAGATCGCCAACTGCTCGGCGAGCGCCCTGTTCAGGTCCATGAGCATCTGCTGTTCGGCGGTGAGGGGGCCGGCATTGGAATACTGGCCGGTCGCCAGATAGGTTTCCACGAGCGCGCTGCGGCGTGTGCGAAGGTCGGACTCCTCACGCTCCAACGCCATAAGCCGCTCCTGCTGGCTTGTCTGTTGCGTCCGGCGAAACTCGAGGCTCTCGGGGAGCGTATCCTTGTTTGCGGTCTTGAACTTGAGAAGGTCTGCCTCGATCATATCGAGTTCCGCGGCCAGCCTCGACACCTGGTCATCGAAGAGTTGCAGGGTATCGTCCGCCCTATCGGTGCGCTGGCGCTGGCTGTTGCGCAGGATCAATGCCGCAAGTTCATTGGCGACTGTCGTCGACAACACGGGCGTATCCGCCTGGAACGACACACTGAAAACAGTCGGGCCGCCCATTTGCAGTTCGTCGAAGGTTATGCGTGAGCGCATGTCCTTGACGATATTGTCGGCGGACGGCTTTTCCTCTTGGCCACCGTACACGTCGAGCTTTCCTGCGAGCTCGATCAGATTGTCGCGCGTCGTGATCTGTTGCTGGATGATCTGCAACTGCTCCAGGGAACTGGTCGGCACCGTGGATTGCACCATCTCGGCGGGAATTTGTGGTGGCTCGACAAGGATTTTTGCCGTGGACTGATAGACGCGCGGCATGAGCAGGGCGACTGTTATGCCAAGCACCGTCGATACTGCGGTGATCGCCACCAGATATGGCAATCTTCGCAACAGGATCGAAACATAGAAGCGTACATCGATGTCACCCATTGCGAAGTCACCCGTACTTGAAAACCTGACCGGTGCGTTACCGAGAGATTATCTTCGAGCAGTTTCGGGGTGCGTGATAGTTCATCGATAGTGGATACGCTGACCTATATATTCGAAGGCTCTAGTACCTTTGGTTAGGGCCCGCCTTTCCGCCACATGGCAGCGTGCCGACAGCAGAAAAATCGGGTCGCATTGGGCGACCCGATTTGAGGAGGTCAATGTTCAACATATACCGATTGTAGGGGACAGGCAAAACCAGGAGATCTACAGGCCTGTTCCTCGCAAGACGACGGTGAGCGTCTTCGACAGTACCCACAGATCCGTTCCCAGCGACATTATCGCGGCATAGCGGTTATCATATAGCGCCCTTTCAGCGAAGGTGCTTTCGTTGCGTTCGCTTATCTGCCACAGACCAGTCAGGCCGGGTCGCATGTCGAAGTAGGCGGTCCCGGGATAATAGGCCCGCTGGTTGGGCATCATAGGGCGGGGACCGACCAGGCTCATCTGGCCGAGACCTACGTTCAGCAACTGCGGCAGTTCATCAAGGGAATACTTTCGCAGATACTTGCCGATTGACGTTATGCGCGGATCGTCCTTGAGCTTCTGTGTGGTGTCCCATTCGATCCGAGCTGCAGGATTGGTGTCAAGGTAGTCCTGCAGCTTCCTGTCGGCATCCGGAACCATCGTACGAAGCTTCCAGAGATTGAAGATCTTCCCATCCTTGCCAAGCCTTGGCTGGCAATAGAAAGCACTACCACCGTCGCGCCGTATCAGAAGTGCCAAAATGGCAATGATCGTCAAGGCGAGTGGGGCGAGCAACGCGATGCCGAGAAGGTCGATGACCCGCTTCAGTGGCTCATAGGTAACAACATTCGCATCCAGAGAACGGCGGCGCGGCGCCGTGCGCACGACAAGTGTCTGGAGTGGAGATCTGGGATTTGCCGACATTTGCCCCTCCGCCCGAGATTATTATCTTCTGGGCGCTCATGTTTTATTGAAGGAAATCTCGAGATCTTGTCCCCTGATATATTCTTGTTGTCTCGATTATGGGGCAGATAACCTCAAGCATTATTGCCGAAGCAACGGAATGTTAACCAACATGGATTGCCATCCTCAATATATCGCGCGTTAGATATTTCGGGCTAGTTCCGATGATGGTTGACCTTATTGTGGTGCGGTTCCACAAAAGGAGCACTCTGCCGCGCGCAAATAAGCTGGAGGGGGACGCGGCAGGGGGAATGGAGAGCCAATGACGGGCGCCGGCGTCGCCAGAACAAAAAAAGGGCCCCTAGCCGGGGCCCTATGTCGAAATTCAGTTCAGGAATGGAGTTCTATGGCGTTGCCCAGAGCCCCGACATGGTTCAGAACTGGCTCTGGTTCATCATCATGTCATTGATCTTGTAGGCAACTTCAGTTCGGTTCGTTGCACCGAGCTTCTTCATGATGTTGCGAATATGGACCTTGACGGTGCTTTCGCAGAGGTTCAACTCGTAGGCGATGATCTTGTTCGCCTTACCCCTGCACAAGCCCTCGACCACGGCCGATTGCCGCGCGGTGAAGGCGGACGCGATGTTGCGGTAGTTATCGCCGCGCACGCCGAGTACCTTGCGAAGAGTCATGACGCTGCTTGCCGGCACGAACCTTCCGCCGGCAATAGCTAGACTGATAGCCTGGACGCAGATCTCGATCCCGACAGAAGTGGGGATGTATCCGCGGACGCCGAGTTCCAGCGCCTTCATCACGGACGTGAGGTCGTCATCATCCGCAAGCAGGACGACAGCCGAATTTTCGAAAGATTCAACCAGGTCGGTAATCTCCGAGACCAAATCGGGCTCGTTGATGCTGCGACTGCCGATGTTGAAAAGCACCGCGCGGACAAACTTGCCGTCGCTGTCGCTGCGCTCCCATTCCTCCAGACTGCCGAAGGTATGTACCTTTAGACCAATCTGGTGGTTGACCATTCCCTGCGCCAGGCACTCACGCTCCAGCGCTCTCTTGTCGATGATCGCCAGATAGGGTTCCAGCGCGCGGAGCTGCTCGATTTTTTCTGGGATTTGGATGCCGATTGGTCCGCGAGCAGTGCTCTTGACCGCGTTTTCGGCAAAAGTATGCGACTGGCGCCTTTGCAGGCGCTCCATATGTTGGTGTTCCATGTAGCCCTCCATGACCGAATTCTGTTCGGTCCCCCGGATTTCTCGATTTGGATAATAAAGTCTAGTTCTTCTGCTTTTTGTTTGTTTTCATACATTGATATTATATTTTTTAGGGAACGTAAATATAAGGGATGGATAAATATCGCAGGTCGTAGCAGCTTTGATTTACCGCAATCGGACAGAGCGCATCCCCGAAAAGGCTTAGTTTCCAGGTGTTTCTCCATGCGAATGGCTTTTTTCGGTGTTTCATCCTTCCCGCCGATACCGCGGGCGACGTGGTAACACTGTTGTGACACGTCAAATACGGCAATGGAAACAAATGCTTGAAAAGGGGGAGGCGATTTCCGGATGGAAACATCGGATTTCACGAATCTGAATTCACAAAGTATTACAGCAGCCAGAATACGTGTGACGCAGTACTGTGAGCGTCACTTATGTTATTGGACATCTCTGTCACTCTTGTCCGGAACTTGGTGCAAGTCCCCTTCGCCACAATTTTTTGCGGCTTTGCAGCGTTGGAGACCTGCTGCCAGGGCTCTGCAGGCGTGGGAACAGTCTGGTCGCTGTTGGCGTTTAAGCGCCTTCGCATACCGATCGCCGTGCAGGTACACCGGTTGCGCGATCGCATCATCCGGATCCATAGCATCCTGACGCAATGGCCCTACACCAAAGGAGTGTGTCTCAACAGCCCGGTGCCCAAAAGTGGCAGAAGATGGCGTTGGCGACACACTTTTGAAATAGCTGTGGGTGCATGCGACATCCGATGAGTGCATCGAAGTTGCGCGGTAGGCGTATTTTGTCGGGCGTGGATGTTTGTCAAAGTCAATAACACATAAAAATCAAATAAAGTGTTATCGAGGGGCAGATGCGCTTTACCGAGGCGGGACTGAAGGGGGCATGGCTGGTCGATCTCGTTTCGACCTTCGATGATCGAGGATCTTTCGCGCGTACCTTCTGCGAGAACGAATTCCATGAACATGGGCTGGAGACGCGCTTTGTGCAGCATAGCATTTCCACCTCCTCGCGGCTCCATACCTTGCGCGGGATGCATTTTCAGAAGGTTCCCCACCGCGAGGTGAAGCTTGTATCCTGCCTCCAAGGTGCCGTGTGGGACGTGATGGTGGACCTGAGAACGGATTCGCCAACCTACGGAAACTGGGCGGCTTATGAACTGTCACCGCAAAATGGCCGGCAACTCTATATTCCACGCGGCTTTGCGCACGGGTATCTGACCCTCGCCGACGACACGGTGATCTCCTATCTCATTTCCGAATTCTACTGCGCCCCTGCCGCTTCCGGGGTGCGATACGACGATCCGCGTCTCGGAATAACCTGGCCCGCGGAACCCGCTGTCATCTCGGAAAGGGACAAGGATTGGCCGCTCCTTGGCAGTGCGTGAACGGCTGTTTAAGGGCAGGCCAAGTCAGCGAGGCGCCGACTGATCATCGATACACCCATCTTGAGGTGGGTCGGACAGCAGTCCGCAAAGGGGTCTATTCCCGCCGCATCGGACACAGCAAGGGCGGCGTGAACTCCAAGCTCATGCGGTCACAAACAGGCCGTTTCCTGGCCGATCGCGGTCATAGCGCCGGCTGGTTCGAGAGGTCTTTACCGCCCTGTCCGACTAGCAATGGCTGCGATAGAAGGCAACGGAGTGCATGTCCTCATCTTTGTAGCGATCGTAGCAAGTCAGCCAACTGTGACAGCAGAACACATCCCGCTGTTTTTCTGATTCCATAACAAACGCCATGCGCATGGGCCTGCCCAAAGTGTCAGCCTGAATCTTGCACAGCACGAGATCAAGCAGCGATGCTTCGAACGGATTAAAGAAGTAGAGGACCGTGGCATCCGAATAGTCCGAGGTTTCCGCCGGCTGGCAAAGAATTCTGGCCGGCGATCGTCGACCTTTTAGGCTTCCGATGTTTCGCTCGGCTATCGACGCCAAGTTGGGTGAATACTCTATCCCTATCACCTCTGCTACCTTTTGCTTGGCGGCAAGGCACACCACTCGCCCTTTTCCGCAACCGACGTCGACAAACGTGTCCTTGTCGCTCAAATCCAGTTTCGAAAGTACAGATTGCGTACACGTATAGCTAACCGTCGCGTAGTGCACGTGACCGGCAGACTCGGCTTGGGCAGTGCCGTTGGTCGAGATGTTGAGCCATAGATCCTGTAGGTGGTTTTCGATGCGCCGAGCGAAATGTCCAACAATCATGGCCACCGTCCTTGTATTGCCGTCGTAACCAGTGCCGATATGGAGTTCCATGCGGCGCATCATCCTGCGACCAGTTCAGGCCAGATACCAGGGGTTGGCGCGTGCCCAAGCGATGGTCCGGGCAATTCCGGTGCTGACATCGGTCGTTGCTTGCCAGCCCAGGCGCTCACGAGCTTTGCTTACGTCTGGGACACGGCGTTCGATATCCTCGTAGACGGAGCCGTATTTTTTCCCGGTCTCGATGTCGACGGGCGATAGCTGGCTTTCGCTGTGCTTGAGGCACAGATCAATCACGTCCCCTATCGCTACTTCAGTAGGGTTCCCAAGATTGAAGACCTCTCCAACGGCGTCCGGAAGCGTGGCCGCGCGCACTACGCCGTCGACCACGTCGCCGACATAGGTGAAGCATCGTGTCTGCCTGCCCCCGTCATAAACCTCGGGCGCCTCATTGCGCAGTGCCCGATAGATCGACTGGGATACCACATAAATGGGGTTCTGCCGCGGGCCGTAGACATTGAAGAAGCGGACGATGGACATCGGCATGCCGCTTTTGCGGTAGACGCCGAACAGCATATGCTCGATCAGGGCCTTGCTGGTAGAGTAGCTCCATCGATCGACGCTGGTTGCTCCCAGGATACGGTCGTCCGTTTCCTTCCACGGCACGGCGGGGTTGCGTCCGTAGACCTCGCTGGTGCTGGTGAAAAGGATCCGCACATTGTGCTTCTCGCACAGCGCGATGAAGTTGCGCGTGCCGATGATGGCAATGTCGATTAGGCTCAGCGGGTCTTCCATGTAGTGGCGGACGCCCACGACCGAGGCCAGGTGATAGAGCGTGCTTGCCTCCGGCCGGAAAAACCGCTCGATCGTCTCCTTGTCGCGTATATCGCCCTGCATGTAGTGGAAATTGGAGTGGCCACGCGCCTCTTGCAAATTGTTCGCGCGCTCTAGCGGCATGACGTCGAGACCATAGACGACCACGCCGTCCCCAAGCAACCGATCAATCAGATGGCTGCCGATCATTCCGGCGGCGCCGGTTACCATAGCACTGTTCAACGCCCAACTCCCTTGTAAGCAAAGCCCAGATCTTGAATTTCGGCAATCTCGGAGCGATCGAAATAGCGGCGTCCGTCAAAGACCAGCGCGCCCGGCGCAGCTAGGCTGGCGATGCGCGCGGGCGACAAGGCCTTGAAATCGTCGTGTCCAACCAGGAAGATCACGCCGTCGGCATTGCGCAGTGTATCGTCCATTGAGGGATTGAGCACCACGCCCCAGTCGTCGGCATCTTCCTTGCGGACCATCGGATCGTGGACCCTGACGGACCGAAACCCCTCGGCTTGCAGGGCATCGAGCAGCGGCATGACCGGGGTCAGGCGCACGTCGCCGGAATTGGTCTTGAAGGCGAGGCCGAGTACCGCCAGTTGCAGGCTTGATGGTAGGCGATCGCGGCTGCGGGCCCATTGGGCAATCTGTGAGGCGCAATAGGCCGGCATGCCGGCGTTGACCGCGCGCGAGGTCTGCGGCGTCAGCAGTTCGGTGCCGTGGCGGGTGCCGAGCGTATGCACGAACCAAGGATCCTTGGTCAGGCAGTAGCCACCGACGCCGTTGGAAGGCGTTAAAATATTGACGTAGTGCTGGCCCTTCTTGAGACTGTTTGCGCCGGCGATCACCTCGAGCACGTCCAGATCGTAAGGCAAGGCGTCGCACAGCTTTGCCAGGTCATGCGCCAGGGCTATATTGAGGTCGATCCAGAGATTGTCGGCCAGTTTGACCACCTCGGCCGCCTCGGGCGAACTCACCACAATGACATTGACGCCCAGGGTCTTCTTCCAGAAGGTCTCGGCCGCCGCGCTGCTCTCTGCGTCGAGACCACCCACGACGATCGGAAGGCTCGACAATTCGCGGATCGCCGTGCCCTCGGCCAGGCGCTCGGGACTGAAGGCCACCAGCACATCGGCAACCTGTCGCAAGCGCTCTGCGACCACCACCCGGGTGATGCCGGGTGGCACGGTGCTCTTGACCATCACGAGTTGCCCGTCGCGCACGTAAGGGACAATGGCTTCGGTTGCCGCATGGATATGGCTGATGTCGGGCGTGAAGTCCTCGGCGAGAGGCGTGCCGACCGTCACCAGGATGACGTCGGCATCCGCTACGCGGGAAAAGTCGTTGCCGAAGCGCAGGCGCCCGGCCGCCTTCTGCTTCGCACACAGTTCGGCCAGCCCGGGTTCTTTGATCGGGCAGTCACCGCGCTCGAAGGCGGCGATGAGCCGTTCGTTGACGTCTATTGCATCGACGTCGCAACCGCTGGACGCCAGCACAGAAGCAATGGTCGAGCCGATGAAGCCAGACCCGACGATAGCAACTTTGTACATGAGACCCCTGCACACACTGTGGTAAGATTTCGGCCATCCTCGCATTGGCAGTTCCGTACGGTAATTCCACATTTTGACGGTTGGAGTAACCAATCCGGCGTAGCCGCGCCCGCCTCTGCGGCGATGCAACAACGCGGTGTCGTCGTACGGTCGCGCGGCATTCTCCCAAAGTGTGATGCGGCGGCGATGCTACACGCTCGAACAATGTGATGGTCGCGATCCGGAACATGGACGTGCATCTGTCATCCTCCTTGCTCTCGCCAACATCTTGCGAAGTGCTGCAGCTTTGGATCGAAGGTCGGTTTTTGATCATTGGCGGCAGCGTCTACATCGCCACACAAAGCCCGGCCTTCAAGGCGAAGGTGGCGCTTGCCGCCATCAAGGGTGAACAGACCCTGGTGGAACTTTCCCAGCAGTCCGACGTGCACGCCAATCAGATCAAGCAGTGGAAAGACCAGCTCCTTGAGGGTGGCGACAGGCGTTTTCGGCGATGACGCCAAAGAAATGATCACCGGCGAGCGCAAACTGTCCGTAGTCCGCCAGGCGAAGCTTCTCGGCTTAAGCCGTGGCAGCGTCTATTATTCGCCGCGTCCTGTGTCAGACGGTGACCGGCCACTGATGCGGCGGATCGACGCATGTACTAGCGACAAGGAGTTTCTCCATGGACACTACATTGGAGGTTCTCAAGCTACGTCGGGGCAGGCGTGAGGTTCATCGGCACTGGCCAGACGACTCAAGGCACGGATCGAGTCGGAGAGTTTACCGAGGCGATCCGCTATGTCACCTCGCGTCGCTCCATCTTCGAACGCTTCCTGACCGACGGTCGCATCGAGATTGACTCCAACATCGTCGAGCGCGCCATCCGGCCCCAAGGGATCACGCGAAAGAACTCGCTCTTTGCCGGCAGCGACGGCGGTGGCAGGACCTGGGCGACAATCGCTACACTTCTGCAGACGGCGAAGATGAACAATGTCGATCCTCAAGCATAGCTCACCCAGACCCTCGAGCGCATAGCCAGCGGCTGGCCCAGCAGCGAAATCGACGCACTCATGCCGTGGAACTACACACCCTGAACGGCCTCGGCTTGGCGCTTACCTATGACCGTCTTTTCGGAACCGCTCTCGACCAGAGACAGGGCGCGGAGGCTGGGCGAGCTTTTCTACGGCAAGCGCAAGGTTAAAGGCTTCTTCGATATCTGGTTTGGCTCCAGCGAAGATTGAGGAGGCAGAATTCCACGTCACACAAACAAGCTGCCGCCCATCACTACCCGCAGGGTTCCAGATGCCGGAGCCACCGCAGTATTTGTGGCCAGGCGGGGTCGGAGAAATATCGCCAGGACGATGCGGCTATCACTGTGGCGAGTTGTCGCCGAAGACTTCCGGGCCGAGCGCCCGTGCAAACCGCCGATAACCCGTCTCAACAGGAATGACGTCAACCGTCCGCCAGATGCTGCCCGGATGTCTTCCCCGACAAACGTGATCCGACGCCTGTATTCCGCGGACTACAGCGACGAAGTCGCGGCACTCTGCCGAAAGCGCCGCGATGGTTTGAAACCAAATTCGTCCAAGAATGGCGTCGCGTCACACCTATCGGCGCGATTTGCCACCACCACCGTCGAACAGCGACGAACCAAAGGAGCGCTTTCACATACAAAGACTGATATTTCAATAAAATCAATAAGTTCGGTGGCGCACCCGACAGGATTCGAACCTGTGACCTTTGGAATCGGAATCCAACACTCTATCCAGCTGAGCTACGGGTGCATGCCGAAGACGAGGTGACTCGCCATCTGTCCGATGCTGCGGTTCTTAACCCAGGAAGCGGCCGGCATCAATGCGGAAAATGCGCGGCGGGAAAACAAGTTGGGGAGGGCGGGCACGATTGATCGCTTTACGTGCCCCGATCCGAGCTATCCCGGAACGTCGCTTGAGACTGCGCCGGCCAGAGGCGCCGGCAATGCATGCAGGGCCGCCCGCAGCTGTCACAGGTGTTCGAGGAGAACAAGGGCCGCGCAAGAGAATTGCGCGGCCTTGGATGTCTGCCCGATGCTCGTCGCTGCTCAGGCCGGCTGCATGGCGCCGGGGCCGGGGACCGCCTTTGGCGGGCATTTTCCGAGGATGATCATGCCGAGCACCTCGTCCTTGGTGACGTCCTCGGTGCGGGCATGGCCGACGACCTGGCCGTTTTTCATCACCGAAATGCGGTCGGCGAGATCGAACACGTCATGGATGTCGTGGCTGATGAGGAAGATGCCGATGCCTTCCTTCTTCAACTGCTTGATCAGTTCGCCGACCTGGGCGGTTTCCTGCGGCCCGAGCGCTGCCGTCGGCTCGTCCATGATCAGGATGCGGGCATTGAAGAGGATGGCGCGGGCGATCGCCACCGACTGCCGCTGGCCGCCGGAGAGCGCCTTCACAGGCTCCTTGAAGCGCTGGAAGTTGGGGTTGAGGCGCCCCATCACCTCGCGGGCCTTGGCCTCCATGGCGACGTCGTCGAGCGTGCCCCAGGGGGTGCGCAGCTCGCGGCCGAGATAGAGGTTGGCGGCGGCATCGACGTTGTCGGCGACGGCGAGCGTCTGGTAGATCGTCTCGATGCCGTAGCCCTTGGCGTCGCGCGGATTGTTGATCGCTGCGGGCTGGCCGTTGATGAGGATCTCGCCGGCATCGCGTCGGTAGGCGCCGGAGAGGATCTTGATCAGCGTCGATTTGCCTGCGCCGTTGTGGCCGAGCAGGGCCACGACCTCGCCCGGATAAAGGTCGATCGAGGCGTCGTCCACCGCATGGATGCCGCCGAAGGAGATGGAGATGTTCTTCATTTCCACCAGGGGAGTGCGTTGATCCGTCATATGTCGAACTCCTTACTTGGCGCGGGCGCGATAAACGGTGTCGAGCCAGACGGCGACGACGAGGACCACGCCAACGACGATGCGCTGGAACGGCGAGTCGATGCCGAGCAGCACCATTCCCGACTGCAGTGATTGCATGACAAGGGCGCCGATCATGGCGCCGGCAATGGTGCCTACGCCGCCGGCGAGCGAGGTGCCGCCGATGACGGCAGCGGCGATGGTGTAGAGTTCGTCGAGCTCGCCCTGGGCGTTGGTGGCGGCGTTGAGGCGGGCGGTGGAGATCGCCGCCGCTATGGCGCAGAGCATGCCCATCAGCATGAAGATCTTCACGGTGACCCAGCGGGTCTTGATGCCGGCCAGTTCCGCCGCTTCCGGGTTGCCGCCGATGGCGAAGACATAGCGGCCGAAGCGCAGCCGGGTGGCGATGAAGGTCATGGCGATGCCGACGCCGATCGCGATCAGCACGGGAATTGCGATCCCGTGCGGGATATGAAGGCCGCCCTCTGGCCAGGCGATGCCGTTGGCATCGGCAAAACGGCGGGCAATGTTCACTGGCCAGTAGTAGCTGTTGGCGATGGCGACCGCGCCGAGGACCAGAACGCAGCCGAGGATCGACAGGAAGTATTCCGCCCAGACCGGTCGCAGCGGGAAGCCGAAGCGCTTGCGTTGCTTGCGGGAATTCAGGATGGCGCCGACGATGGCGATGCAGGCGATCACGCCGACGATCCAGCTTGCCGTCGCGCCGATCGAGCCCTCGGTGCCGCCGCCCATCAGCCGGAAGGTGGCGTTCATCGGCGCCACGGTCTGCCCGCTGGTGACGAACCAGGTGGCGCCGCGCCACACCAGCAGGCCACCCAGCGTGACGATGAAGGCGGGGACGTTGAGGAAGGCGATAATCGTGCCATGCAACGCGCCGATGGCGGCGCCAACCGCGATGCCGGTCGCAAGCGTAATGATCCAGATCGCCGGATGCTCGAGGCCGAGATATTGCGGCAGGATCTGCGCCTGCATGACGCCCATGATCATGCCGCAGAAGCCGAGCACGGAGCCGACCGAGAGGTCGATGTTGCGGGTAACGATGATCAGCACCATGCCGGTCGCCATCACGGCGACGGACGAGGTCTGCACGGTGAGGTTCCACAGGTTTCGCGGCGTCAGGAACAGTCCGCCGGTGAGGAACTGGAAGCCCAGCCAGATGATGACCAGCGCGCCGACCATGCCGAGCAGGCGCGTGTCGATCTCGGTCGCGCGGAAAAATCGCTTGATCGGGCTTTCGTCGGCGCTTCGCGCGCGATTTGCCTGAGTTGCGTGTGTGATGTCGGCCATGAACGTGCCTTCCCCCACTATTCTTGTTGATGTCGTCGCGTCATCCGGCCCGGGAAGGCTGAGGATAGCGCGACAAGTCCGATGATGACGGGAGCTGTCGTAGCCTATCCCGGAGGCCTAACGACCATTGTCCACCCGGGCTCCACCTTGCGCAAGCGCCGCAACGGAGTTCGCTGCGGCGCCTGGTATGGTTCGGGTTCAGCCTCGCTCCGGGTGGCTTACTTGCAGGCCGCGACGTCGCCCTTGACGCCCTGGCATGCTTCAGCCTTGGAGATCCAGCCGGCGTCGATGACGACGTTCAGGTTGTCCTTGGTGATCGGTAGCGGGGCGAGGAAGACCGACTGCATGGCCACGCCCTTCGGGCCACCGTCGAAGGTGGTTACGCCAGCGATCTCTTCCATCTTCTTGCCTCCGGCAAGTTCGGCAGCGATTTCCGCAGCGCGCTTGCCGAGCTCACGCGAGTCCTTCCAGACGGAAACGGTCTGGGTGCCGAGTGCGATGCGGTTCAGCGCCGCCTTGTCGGCGTCCTGGCCCGAGACCGGGACGGAGCCAGCGAGGCCCTGGGCGTCGAGCGCGGCGATCGCGCCGCCGGCGGTGCCGTCGTTCGAAGCGACGACCGCGTCGACCTTGTTGTCGTTCGCCGTCAGGAACTGCTCCATGTTCTTCTGGGCGATCTCGGGCTTCCAGCCATCGGTGTAGGCTTCGCCGACGTTCTTGATCTTGCCGGCGTCGATCGCTTCCTTCAGCACTTCCATCTGGCCGGAGAACAGGAAGTCGGCGTTGGGGTCGGCCGAGTTGCCCTTGATGAAGACATAGTTGCCTTCCGGCTTCACCTTGAACACTTCGCGGGCCTGCATGCGGCCGACTTCCTTGTTGTCGAAGGTGATGTAGAAGGCGGCCGGGTTCTCGATCAGGCGGTCATAGCCGACGACCGGGATGCCTTCGGCGGCGGCCTTCTCGATGGCCGGGCCGATGGCGTCGGAATCCTGGGCCAGCACGATCAGGGCATTGGCGCCCTGGGCGATCAGGCTTTCGATGTCGGTGAGCTGCTTGGCGGCGGACGACTGGGCGTCAGCGGAAATGTACTTGTCGCCGGAGGCTTCGAGGGCTGCCTTGATGGCGGCTTCGTCGGTCTTCCAGCGCTCTTCCTGGAAGTTCGACCAGGATACGCCGACCACCAGATCCTTGGCGATGGCTGCGGAATGCATGCTAACGATGATGGCAGCGCCTGCCATCAGCTTCAAAATCGATTTCATAATGTCCTCCCAAGTGACCAAACGGACGGCCACGCCAACAGGGCTCTCTCCAGCCGCCGTCAAAAAGCTGCCCAGAACATCCTCGGATTATTTTCTCGACAGTCGAGAAATTAAATGTCAGAGAATCCTGGGACTGTCAACACGGCAATCGGCGGCTTCGTGGCGACATTCGGACCAGCGGAACATTTGACGATGGAACCATTTCCATTTGGCGTTCCTCTGATCTAGGGCTCTGGGAGGAGCAGGCGAGAGAGCGATTGAGTCGGAGGCGGCGCCAGGCATGCTGACCAAATCCAGCACCGAATTGGTGCGGCAGCAAAACAGCGTCCTCGTGCTTTCTGCACTGAGGCGCCACGGCCGGCTTGCGCATACGGAGATCTCGGATTTCACCCGGTTGTCTTCGGCGACAGTGTCCGCCATCACCGCCGATCTCGAAAAAGCGCAAATCATCGTCAGGACCGAGAACCAGGCGCTGTCGGGCCGCGGGCGGCCGCGGGTTCTCTTCGAGCAGCGTCGCGATTGCGGTTTCCTCATCGTCGTCATCATATCGTCGGACGCACTGCAGTTCTCCCTCGTCGACTATGCCGGCAGGTTGCTCGATCGCTTTTCCGAGGCGAGACCCCCCGCGCTTTCAATCGCCGCATCCTTCCTCGAGGCGATCAGGCTCGGTCTGGAGCGCGTGATCGCGCGCGCTGGCTTGTCGCGCCAACAGGTGAAGTTGATTTCGATCAGCAGCAAGGGTCTGGTGAACCAGGAACAGGCGGAACTGGTGTGGTCGCCGGTGCTGGGCGAACAGCGGGTCGATTTCGCGGGGGCGCTGAAGGCTGAGTGGAGCGCCAAGATCCTGTTGAACAACGAAACGCTGCTGGTTGCGGCAGCGCTCGGCGAACGCGCCGAAAAGGATGGCACCGAAGCGTTTCGCTCACTCGCGGCACTGTCGCTCGGCCACAGCATAGGCCTTGGCATCGTGCGCCGTACGAGCGCAGGCGGCCAGAAGGCCATCGCCTCGAACTTCGGCCACATGCTGCACGTGCCGGGAGGGGCGCTCTGTCGCTGCGGGGCGCGCGGCTGCGTCGAGGCCTATTCCGGCTTCTACGCGATCCTGCGGGCGGCTTTCGAGGTGCCGCAGGATACCATTCCAGCCAAATTCGTACCGATCGGCGAACTCGACAAGATCGCTGCGAGCGCGCGGCAGGGAAACCGCAATGCGATCTTCGCGTTCCGCCAATCCGCACAGGCACTCGGGATAGGGTTGTCACGCATGCTAAGCCTGCACGAGCGCATGCCGATCGTTGTCACGGGACCGGGAACACGCTACTTCGATTTGCTGCGGGTCGGCATGGGGGAGGGGCTGCTGCAATCGCAAACCGTGCGGCTCGAGGGCATGCCGGTGCTGAGCGTCGTTGCAGACGAACAGGGTCTGGTGTTCGAGGGGCATCTCAACCGGGCGTTGGCAATCATCGACCAGGATGTGGTGGGCGCCATGGGTTCGGGGTTCACAGCCACAATGTGATGGTGATGCTCCGCGACGGACAGGAGCAAGTAAATCAACTATAATCGTGTTGCCGAGTGTCTCGTTCTCAGGAGGCAGCTATGAGGACAGCAGACCACAGTGAACGCACGAAAACGGATCGGAATTCGTCCGCGGTCCCGGATGGACTTCGCGCCGCCTACAAACGTCATCAGAAGGATGAGTGGCGCACAACGATCCGCAGGCTGGAAGCATTGCGCCAGTCGTTTGCGGAACAGCGGCGCGAGGTCTTGTCGCCCAAGATGCGCGACAGGATCGTGAGCACGATAAAGAGCGAGAGACAGGATCCGCGTGGTCCCGGACTTCGATACCAGTCGCTCGTCGCGGCCAGAGACGCCGAGGTCGACCTGGCCGCCCTCAGGAAGATCCACGACCGCGCCCACCTGGAGTTTCGCGATATCGTCAGGGGCACCGCCACATCTCCCCTTCACGAAGTGCTGGTCGGGCATGTTTACGATGTCTTCAAGCAGCCACCACTCGTGTTCACAAAGCCAGATCCCGACAAGGAGACGTTGTTCTATCCGCCTTTCCACGGCTCATGGGACCGGTTTGAACAGAACCAGGCATCCGGCGACGGAGCGATCGCCGAGAACAGTTCCTATCTCGATGGCTGGGCCCGCATGGGATCCAAACTGGTGGCCCGCAACCATGATGCGTCCGACGTGGATCTCCTTTGTGCCTATCGCGAGAGCGGCTACCTCGTCGAGTTCAAGACGCTTCGCACCGGCATCCTGCAGGTCAAGGCCGACTTGTCGGCACTTGTTTGCCGCCATCATATCTCGACCGAGGACGAATGGGGATGGTCCGACTTCCACGCGATAACGCGTGGCAGGCTCGTCATGGCCGTGTTCTGGAACTGGGAGGACGTCGATCCGGCGAACGAGGTCAGTCACCAATGGTTCGTCTCCGGTCTCGACTGCAGTGGCGACGGCGAGAGCTTCCCGGGGACAAGCGTCCAGGCGTTCCCCGGCGAGCGGAGGATCATCAACCTGTTCACGGATATGGCCTTTCCCGCCGGTCGCAAGCTCTGGATTTATGTCGGGGTTTCCGATCGGATCTGGGCATTCCTCAATGACGTGAGCATCGATATCTCGATCGATTCGGCTTGGCTGCTGAATTCGCTGGCAAT
The DNA here is from genome assembly GCA_030028905.1 of Ferirhizobium litorale. Lineage (GTDB taxonomy): Bacteria > Pseudomonadota > Alphaproteobacteria > Rhizobiales > Rhizobiaceae > Ferirhizobium > Ferirhizobium litorale. The sequence goes on from JALDYZ010000001.1 coordinate 491,416, forward strand.
CCGTTCGATCTAGAATGACCAGTTCGGCGAACAAGAACTCTGCCGCACCAAGTGGCTCGGCGCGCGGCTCAGCTGGGTTCTTTTCGCCGATCCTGTCTCCATAGCGAGAAAAGCGCGAGGCCGCGCCGGCAGCCTTGCATGGATCGACCTGTCAGAGGATCGCGATCTGGCGTTTTTCCTTCACCGATTGCAGGGCGGCGTCCGCAAGCACCAGTGCCGCCAGACCATCGGCTCCGGAAGGGGTAATCGGCGAGCCTTTTTCGATTGCGGCGATGAAGCCGGCGATCTCGTTGGCATAGGCTTCGGTATAGCGTGTCATGAAGAAATCATGCAGCGGCGGCCGGGTGTAGCCGTCGCCATTGGCGATTTCGATGGAAACGGCGCGCTGGTTCTCGGCGGCGACCATGCCCTTCGATCCATGGACCTCGATACGCTGGTCGTAGCCATAGGTTGCCCGGCGCGAGTTGGAAATCATCGCCTGCTTGCCGGATGCCGTCTCGAGGATCACAGAGACGCTGTCATAGTCTCCGGCCTCGCCGATCGCCTTGTCGACGAGGACGGCGGCGTGGGCAGTAGCGGCAACCGGCTCTTCGCCCAGCAGGAAGCGCGCCATGTCGAAATCGTGGATCGTCATGTCTCGGAATATGCCGCCGGACCGCTTGATGTAGTCGATGGGAGGGGCGCCGGGATCGCGGGAGGTGATCGTCACCATCTCGACCGCACCGATCCTGCCGTCGTCGATCGCCTTGCGCACGGCCATGAAATGCGGGTCGAACCGTCGATTGAAGCCGACCATCAGTTTCGCGCCGGTTTCCTTGACGACCTTGAGGCAGGCCTTGACTCGATCTGCGTCGAGATCGACCGGCTTTTCGCAGAAGATCGCCTTTCCGGCCCGCGCGAAACGCTCGATCAGGTCGGCATGAGTGTCGGTCGGCGTGCAGATGACCACGGCGTCGATGTCCTTCGCGGTCTCGATCGCCTCGATCGTGCGTACCTCGCAGCCGTAGGCGTCGGCAATCGCCTGCGCCGCCGCTGGAAAGGCGTCCGCGACTGCCACAAGTTGGGCGTTTGCGTCGCCGCTGACTGCCTTGGCGTGGACCTTGCCGATGCGACCGGCGCCGAGAAGACCAAATCTGACTGTCATTTCCTTCGTCTCTTTCGATCTGCCGGCCAAAGTGCCGGACATGCAATTGCGGGATGGAGGAGGTAGTGAGGTGGCGGAGCCGTCCGCGATGCAAGGCGAAAAACCAGCTTCCTCCCAAGCTTGCCCTGCGCGATTTCGGAATGAATTAACCGCAACACTCTATGTTCGGAATATTTATTCTATTAGTCAGTCATCCGTCAAGCGGGGGAGGTCCAAAGACGAGGGGAATCTGCGGTTCTGCAGCTCTCCCGCAAAATCGGGGAGGTTTGCGGGGCGCGGCCCATTTCTGCCCTTCCAGAAAGGGCCGATCCCCTTTAAGTACGCCTGCGGGCCGAATAACAACAATGCCGGGGTGGCGAAACCATGCAACTCATCGATCCCAACCATCCGTTCTACCGTCCATTGTGGGTAAGGGTGGCAATCGTCGCCGTCTGTGCCGGCTGGACGCTGGTCGAGATTTATGCGGGCGAACCCTTCTGGGCCATGCTCGTCGGGGCGGTTGCGGTCTATTCGGCCTATGCTCTGTTGCTGACCTTCAAGCCTGCGCCGCCCGAGCCTGAAAAGGTGGCAGGTTCGGAGGAGGGAGCCGAGGGCGACGATACCGGCCGCTGAGGCCGCACCATGGATCAGCGCCGACGCTCCAGGCGGCGCATGGCCCCGTCGATCAACTGGTTTGCAATCGTCATTCGGATGTTGGCGTTTTCGCGAAACGCCTCTGCAATGCCGTCCGGATGATTGGCCCTCGCGAAGGCGCGGCGCTTTTCGGCAAGGGTGAGGGGAGTATCTGCCCCCGACAAGTCAAGGTCGGCGGCGATTTCCTCCGGCGTCACGCGCGCGAGGTGGCTCGGCATGACGAGCGGCTTGTCCGTAACTGCAAGATCGGGCCTTGGTTCTTCGGCGATGAAATCGAGATAAGCCGTCTCCACGCGGTCCGCGGTGGGGATCTCGTTGGCGCTGCCGTCGACGACAAAGCCGCTCGTCAGGCCGGCCACCCGGAAAGGTGTGGCCGCTGCCGCCTCTTGCTCTCCTTCGGGGCTTTCCGATTCCACCCGCTCCAGCACTGATTGGAAAACCGACTTTCCGAGCAGCATGTTCTCTCCCTGCGATAGCGCAGGCTACTCTATTGGCGGGAGCCGGTGCCAGGCTTGTCAGGCCGTCGAGCTCGCCCGGCTCTCTTCCAGTATCGTGTCGTAGAGCAAGCGGGCGCTGGGAGGAAGAGCGCGTTCACGCGTGGTGACGAGCGCATAGGGTTTGAGACCGATATCGAAATCGGTGTTGAGGATGCGGATCTCGCCCGCCTGGGAACTCTGGCCGGCGAAGAACTTAGCCATGTCGATCGCGACCGGGGCGATCGCATCGCTGTTGCAAACCAGCGCGGCGGTCAGCACCAGCGACGAGGTGTTGACGATATTGTCGGGCAGGGGAACACGTTCGGCGATGAATATGTCTTCCAGCGTTCGGCGAAGCAGCGTCCCGGGCGGCTGAAAGACCCATTCGTAGTCCGGTAGGTCTGCAAGGCTGACCGATGGCCTTTCCAGCAGCGGGTGGCCGTTGCGGACGATCAGGCAAGCTTTCTCGACGCCGATCTCCTCGATGATGAACTGCCGCGGATTGAGGTCGTCGGGAATGCGGCCGATGATGAAGTCGTGGCGTGCTGCCAGCAGTTCGCGCGCAAGGACGTTGCTGGTTTCGACCTGGACATTGATCTCGATGCCCGGATAGGCCGCGGTGACCTTGCGGATGGCCGGCACGGCCAGGCTGATCGCCGGGGCGGTGACGGAACCGATGAAGACCGAGCCGCCCTTGCCGGTCTTCATTTCTGCCATCTCGCGGCTCGCCTCACGCAGTTCGAGAACAATCTTGCGGGCGCGGCGCGCAAGCGCCTCACCGAAAGGGGTGAGGACCACGCCGCGCGCTACGCGCTCATAAAGTGCCGCCTTGACGATGGTCTCCATCTCGGAGAGCATCCGCGAGGCTGCCGGCTGCGATATGTGCATGGCTTCGGCCGCGGCGGAGATCTGCCCGTAGTCCTCGATCGCGACGAGCATGCGCAGATGCGTGAGTTTCAGGCCGGACCGCAGCAGGGCATCGGCGCCCGATTCTGTGGGCAAGTCTTTGTTGCCCTGCACAATTTTGGCCTCTTGGGCGGTCACGGCAAAATTTCCTTTCGTCAACCAACGTCTAAAAAGTATTACTTTTCAGGCATTATATCATAATTGGTATGTCGTGTGCCATCCATTCTATTTGACAGTTATACGAATTGATTCCAGCTTTGCCGCCGTGCGCTCGGAGCAGCTCAACGAGGCGGATAGTCGTGGGAGGAGGTCTTCCATATTATCCATCCTTGACGTCACTGTTTAAAAATTCGAAACCTGCCACAGGTTCGGGGCGGGCGTGTTTTGCGTCCGCTGATACAAGAAAGGGAGTGAATAATGAAATCCATGATTTCCTTGATGGCTGCTGCAGCCATCAGCGTGGCATCGTTCGCCATGCCGGCATTTGCCCAGGACAAGGGCACGGTCGGTATCGCAATGCCGACGAAATCCTCGGCCCGTTGGATCGATGATGGCAACAACATCGTCAAGCAGCTCGAAGATGCCGGCTACGGCACCGACCTGCAGTATGCGGACGACGATATTCCGAACCAGCTGTCGCAGATCGAAAACATGGTGACCAAGGGCGTCAAGGTCCTCGTGGTCGCCTCGATCGACGGCACGACCCTTTCGGACGTTCTGCAGCAGGCCCATGACGCTGGCGTCAAGGTCATCGCCTATGACCGCCTGATCCGCGACTCCGCAAACGTCGACTACTACGCCACCTTCGACAACTTCCAGGTCGGCGTCCTGCAGGCGACCTCGTTGGTCGACGCTCTCGGCCTCAAGGACGGCAAGGGTCCGTTCAACATCGAGCTCTTCGGCGGTTCGCCGGACGACAACAACGCCTTCTTCTTCTATGACGGCGCAATGTCGGTCCTGCAGCCTTACATCGACAGCGGCAAGCTCGTCGTGAAGTCCGGCCAGACCGGCATGGACAAGGTCGGTACGCTGCGTTGGGACGGTGCTGTCGCCCAGGCCCGCATGGACAACCTGCTTTCTGCCTACTACACCGACGCCCGCGTCGATGCGGTTCTGTCGCCGTATGATGGCCTATCGATCGGCATCCTGTCGTCGCTCAAGGGCGTTGGCTACGGCACGCCCGAGCAGCCGATGCCGTTCGTTTCCGGTCAGGACGCCGAAGTCCCGTCGGTCAAGTCGATCCTCGCCGGTGAACAGTACTCGACGATCTTCAAGGACACCCGTGAACTCGCCAAGGTCACGGTCGGCATGGTCAACGCCGTTCTCGAAGGCAAGGAGCCGGAAATCAACGATACCAAGACCTACGACAATGGTGTGAAGGTCGTTCCGTCCTACCTCCTGAAGCCGGTTGCCGTCGACAAGAGCAACTGGAAGCAGGTCCTGGTCGACAGCGGTTACTACACCGAAGACCAGGTCGCCAACTAATCCCGAGTAAACATGCAGGGCCCGCATCGCGCGCGGGCCCTGTCCCAGCCCTCGGGCTGCCCCGCCGCCAATTGCGGCGCTGTGATCCGGAATGCGATACATGGACAACATCATTCTCGAAATGCGGAACATCACCAAGACGTTCCCCGGCGTCAAAGCCCTGGAGAACGTCAATCTCAAGGTGCGCCAAGGTGAGATCCATGCCCTTGTGGGCGAGAACGGTGCCGGCAAGTCCACCCTGATGAAGGTCCTCTCGGGTGTCTATCCCGCCGGCAGCTACGAGGGCGATATCGCCTTCGAAGGCGAAGTTCGAAATTTCCGCACGATTACCGACAGCGAACACGTCGGCATCATCATCATTCACCAGGAACTGGCACTGGTGCCACTCCTGTCTATTGCCGAGAACATCTTCCTTGGCAACGAAGTGCAGTCGGGCGGCGTGATCGACTGGGCGCAGACCTTCAGCCGTACGCGCGAACTTTTGCGCAAGGTCGGACTGAACGAGTCTCCGGAGACGATCATCGACGACATCGGCGTCGGCAAGCAGCAGCTGGTCGAGATCGCCAAGGCGCTGTCGAAGCGCGTCAAACTGCTGATCCTCGACGAGCCCACGGCGTCGCTCAACGAAAAGGATTCCGATGCCCTGCTGAACCTGCTGATGGAGTTCCGCAACCAGGGCATGACCTCGATCATCATTACCCACAAGTTGAACGAAGTCCGCAAGGTCGCGGATCAGATCACCGTGCTTCGCGATGGCCGTACCGTCGAGACGATGGACTGTCATGCCGAGGACGTCAGCGAAGACAAGATCATTCGCAACATGGTCGGTCGCGCCATGGAAGACCGCTATCCGCCGCGCTCCGTGCCGATCGGTGACACCATCCTCGAGGTGAAGAACTGGAACGCCTTCCACCAGTTGCACAGCGACCGGCAGGTTCTGCACGACATCAACGTCAAAGTCCGCAAGGGCGAGGTCGTCGGTATCGCCGGCCTGATGGGTGCCGGCCGCACCGAGTTCGCCATGAGCGTCTTCGGACGCTCCTATGGCCAGCGCATTTCCGGCGAAGTGTCCATGAGCGGCAAACCGGTCGATGTCAGCACGGTGCGCAAGGCGATCGATGCCGGTCTTGCCTACGTCACCGAGGACCGCAAGCACCTGGGTCTCGTGCTCAACAACAACATCATGCACAACACGACGCTTGCCAATCTCGCAGGCATTTCCAACGCCAGCGTCATCGACGACATCAAGGAACTGAAAGTCGCCAACGACTTTCGGTCGCGCCTGCGCATCCGCAGTTCCAGCGTCTTCCAGGAAACGGTCAACCTTTCGGGCGGCAACCAGCAAAAGGTGGTACTGTCCAAGTGGCTGTTCTCCAACCCGGAAGTACTCATCCTCGATGAGCCTACCCGGGGTATCGACGTCGGCGCAAAATATGAAATCTACACCATCATCAACCAGCTTGCCGCTGAAGGGAAAGGCGTTCTGATGATTTCGTCGGAAATGCCCGAACTCCTCGGCACCTGCGACCGCATCTACGTCATGAACGAAGGCCGTATCGTCGCAGAATTGCCGAAGGGCGAGGCGAGCCAGGAAACGATCATGCGAGCGATCATGCGCTCCGGGGAGAAGTGAGAATGAGTTCTGCTGAAAAAACCGCAGAAGCGTCCGGCACCGTATCGGTCATGGACTATGTGCGTGGCAACATCCGCGAATACGGGATGCTGATTGCGCTTGTCGTCATCATGGTGTTCTTCCAGGTTGTCACCGGCGGGATCCTGTTCAAGGCGGTGAACCTCACCAACCTTGTGCTCCAGAACTCCTTCATCGTCATCATGGCGCTCGGCATGCTGCTGGTCATCGTGGCCGGCCATATCGACCTGTCTGTCGGCTCGATCGTCGGCTTCATCGGCGCCCTGTCTGCCATCCTGACGGTCAACTGGGGCATGAACTTTTCCGTTGCGATCCTCGCCTGCCTGGTGGTCGGCGCGTTCATCGGCGCAGTCCAGGGCTATTTCATCGCCTACCATCGAATACCGTCCTTCATCGTGACGCTGGCCGGCATGCTGGTGCTGCGCGGCCTGACCCTGCTCGTCCTCGGCGGCCGCAACGTCGGTCCGTTCCCGAAGGACTTCCAGTCGATCAGCACCGGATTCATTCCGCAGTTCGCCGACTTCGGCGGCGTCCACTCGACATCGATCGTGCTTACCGTTCTGATCGCCGTCTTCCTGTTCGCCATGGCTTTCCGTCGGCGCAAGGTGAACATGGCCCACGGGGTTGACGTGGAGCCCTTCGGCTTCTTCATCTTCCAGAACCTGGTGATCGCTGCGGCGATCCTGTTCCTCGGCTACCAGCTTTCGTCCTACAAGGGCCTGCCGAACGTCCTGATCGTGATGCTTCTGCTGATTGCTCTCTACACTTTCGTCACGACCCGCACGACGATCGGTCGCCGCATCTACGCGCTCGGCGGCAATGAGAAGGCCACCCGCCTTTCGGGCATCAACACCGAGCGGCTGAGCTTCTACACCTTCATCAACATGGGTGTGCTTGCGGCACTCGCCGGCATGATCGTCGCCGCCCGCCTTAATTCGGCGACGCCGAAAGCGGGTGTCGGCTTCGAGCTCGACGTGATCGCTGCCTGCTTCATCGGCGGTGCATCGGCCTCCGGCGGCGTCGGAAAGATCACCGGTGCGGTGATCGGCGCATTCATCATGGGCGTAATGAACAACGGCATGTCGATCATGGGTCTCGGCATCGACTACCAGCAGATGGTCAAGGGTGCTGTGCTCCTCGCCGCCGTCTTCTTCGACGTCTACAACAAGAGCAAGGCCTGACCGACTTTTCGGCCAGGGAATGAGAACACAAGCCAGGCGTCCCGGCCTTCTTTGAGGCCGGGAGGGAATTTCGCGCCCGTACGCTGCTTTTGCAAAGGAAGAAAACCGTGCTGATTTCGCAGATCAAGGGTCTAGACGACCAGATCATCGTCGCCGCGCGCGAGCCGGGGGCAAAAGCCCGCGCCGTGAACAACGCAGCCAGCGTCTATGCGCTGGCCATGGAGGCGGCCGATGCCGGCTCGACGCTGGCCGCCGTCATCGGAGCTCATGGCTTCGGCGATGAAGTCGACCTGGAGAAGGCCTATGCCGAGGGTCGCTTTCTTTCGCCGATCACCCATCCGGATCCGGCCCACTTGCATCTGACCGGTACGGGCCTGACCCATCTCGGCTCGGCCGCGACCCGCGACGCGATGCACAAGTCCACGACCGAGCAGGCCGAGGAAAAGCTCACGGACTCTATGAAGATGTTCAGGATGGGCCTGGAAGGCGGCAAGCCGAAGCCGGGCGAGAAGGGCGTGCAGCCGGAATGGTTCTACAAGGGCAACGGCACGCAGGCGGTTGCACCCGGCGCCCCGGTGGTCTCGCCGTCCTTCGCGCTTGATGGCGGCGAAGAGCCGGAAATGGCCGGCATCTACGTGATCGCTGAGGACGGCACGCCGTTCCGCGTCGGCTTTGCCGTGTCGAACGAGTTCTCCGACCACGTGACGGAACGCATCAACTACCTCTTCCTGGCGCATTCGAAGCTGCGCCCGGCGAGCTTCGGCCCCGAGATTCGTATCGGTACGCCGCCCGGCGACATCCGCGGCATGTCGCGCATCAAGCGCGGTGGCCAGGTACTCTGGGAAAAGCCGTTCCTCTCCGGCGAAGACAACATGTCCCACACCTTTGCCAATCTTGAATACCACCACTTCAAGTATGGCCTGTTCCGTCAGCCGGGGGACGTTCATGTCCACATGTTCGGCACCGCGACGCTCTCTTTCGCCGACGGCATCAAGCCGGAAGCGGGTGACGAGTTCGAAATCGAGGTGCCGGATTTCGGCCTCGCGTTGCGCAACAGGCTTGCTGTCGCGGACGAAGAGCAAGTCGTCGTCCGGCAACTCTAGTTCCCTCAGGGCCCGCCTGATCCTCCCAAGCGGCGGGCCCAACCTTTCAGCATGAAGGAGGCGTCAGTGCCATGACCATCCATCAAAACCTCATCGCCGGCGAATGGACTGGGTCGTCCGCGGTCGAGAACATCAATCCATCCGACACGAACGAAGTCGTCGGCCTCTACGCCGAAGCCAGCGCCGAGGACACCAAGGCTGCCATCGCCGCCGCCAAGGCCGCTTTCCCGGCCTGGTCGCGCTCGGGCATCTGGGAGCGTCACGTCATCCTGAAGAAGGCGGGCGACGAGATCATGGCGCGCAAGGATGAGATCGGTGCGCTGCTCGCCCGCGAGGAAGGAAAAATCCTTCCCGAAGCGATCGGCGAGACGATCCGTGCCGCGCAGATCTTCGAATTCTTTGCGGGCGAGGCGCTGCGCCTTGCCGGCGAAGTGATCCCTTCGGTTCGTCCGAATATCGGCGTGGAGATCACCCGCGAGCCGCTCGGCGTCATCGGCATCATCACGCCGTGGAACTTCCCGATCGCCATTCCCGCCTGGAAAATCGCGCCGGCGCTCTGCTATGGCAACACCGTCGTCTTCAAGCCGGCCGAACTCGTGCCCGGCTGTTCCTGGGCGATCGTCGACATCCTCCACCGAGCCGGCCTGCCGAAGGGGGTGCTGAACCTCGTCATGGGCAAGGGTTCGATCGTCGGCCAGACCATGCTCGACAGCCCGGACCTTTCCGGCATCACCTTCACCGGCTCGACCGGCACCGGCAAGCGCGTCGCCGCCGCCTCGCTCGAGCACAACCGCAAGTTCCAGCTCGAAATGGGCGGCAAGAACCCGATGGTCGTCCTCGACGACGCGGATCTCAACGTCGCCGTCGAGGCGGCCGCCAATTCCGGCTTCTTCTCGACCGGGCAGCGCTGCACGGCGTCCTCGCGGCTGATCGTAACCGAGGGCATCCACGACAAGTTCGTCGCCGCACTCACCGAAAAGCTGCAGACGCTGGTCGTCGACAACGCGCTGAAGCCCACGACGAACATCGGCCCGGTCGTGGACGCGCGGCAGTTGAAGACCGATACCGATTATATCGAGATCGGCAAGCAGGAAGGCGCGAAGCTCGCCTTCGGCGGCGAGATCATCAAGCGCGAGACGCCCGGCTTCTTCCTGCAGCCGACGCTGTTCACCGAGGCAACCAACCAGATGCGGATCTCGCGCGAAGAGATCTTCGGGCCGGTCGCCTCGGTTATCCGGGTCAAGGATTATGACGAGGCGCTGGCAACCGCCAATGACACGCCCTTCGGGCTTTCGGCCGGTATTGCCACGACGAGCCTGAAGCATGCGACCCATTTCAAGCGCAATGCCGAGGCTGGCATGGTGATGGTCAACCTGCCGACCGCCGGCGTCGATTTCCATGTTCCCTTCGGCGGCCGCAAGGGTTCGTCCTACGGTCCGCGCGAGCAGGGCAAGTACGCCGCAGAGTTCTACACAACCGTCAAGACCGCCTACACGCTGGCTTGAGACATTTTGCGATGACCCGGGACCGGCTCGGGCATCCCCTTAAGGACACAAGGACTATGAAGAAGAAAGCGGAATGGCCGCGTAAGCTGAGATCGCAAGAATGGTACGGCGGTACGAGCCGCGACGTGATCTACCACCGCGGATGGCTGAAGAACCAGGGGTATCCCCACGACCTGTTCGACGGACGTCCGGTTATCGGCATCCTCAACACCTGGTCGGATATGACGCCGTGCAACGGTCACCTGCGCGAGCTCGCCGAGAAGGTGAAGGCGGGCGTGTGGGAGGCAGGCGGCTTCCCGCTCGAGGTGCCGGTGTTCTCGGCATCGGAAAATACCTTCCGCCCGACCGCGATGATGTACCGCAACCTTGCCGCGCTCGCGGTGGAAGAGGCGATCCGCGGCCAACCGATGGATGGCTGCGTGCTGATGGTCGGCTGCGACAAGACCACGCCGTCGCTGCTGATGGGCGCCGCTTCCGTCGATCTGCCCTCAATCGTCGTCACCGGCGGCCCGATGCTGAACGGCTATTTCCGCGGTGAGCGGGTCGGCTCGGGCACGCATCTGTGGAAGTTCTCCGAAATGGTGAAGGCCGGCGAAATGACGCAGGCCGAATTCCTCGAGGCGGAGGCCTCGATGAGCCGCTCGTCGGGCACCTGCAACACCATGGGCACCGCCTCCACCATGGCCTCCATGGCAGAGGCACTCGGCATGGCGCTTTCCGGCAACGCCGCGATCCCGGGCGTCGATTCCCGCCGCAAGGTCATGGCGCAGCTCACCGGCCGTCGTATCGTCCAGATGGTCAAGGACGACCTGAAGCCTTCCGACATCATGACGAAACAAGCCTTCGAGAATGCCATCCGCACCAATGCGGCGATCGGCGGATCGACCAACGCCGTCATCCACCTGCTCGCCATGGCCGGCCGTGTCGGCATCGACCTGACGCTAGACGACTGGGATCGCTGCGGCCGTGACGTGCCGACCATCGTCAACCTGATGCCGTCGGGCAAATACCTGATGGAAGAGTTCTTCTATGCCGGCGGCCTGCCTGTCGTGTTGAAGCGCCTCGGCGAGGCCGGCCTCCTGCACAAGGACGCGCTCACCGTCTCCGGCGAAACCATGTGGGACGAGGTCAAGGACGTCGTCAACTGGAACGAGGACGTCATACTGCCGGCCGAAAAGGCACTGACCCAGTCGGGCGGCATCGTTGTCGTGCGCGGCAATCTCGCCCCGAAGGGCGCCGTGCTGAAGCCATCTGCCGCGTCGCCGCATCTGCTGACCCATCGTGGCCGCGCGGTCGTGTTCGAGGACATAGACGACTACAAGGCCAAGATCAACGACGACAACCTCGATATCGACGAGACCTGCGTCATGGTCATGAAGAACTGCGGACCGAAGGGCTATCCGGGCATGGCCGAGGTCGGCAACATGGGGCTGCCGCCGAAGGTGCTCAAGAAGGGCATCACCGACATGGTGCGCATCTCCGATGCCCGCATGTCCGGCACCGCCTACGGCACCGTCGTGCTGCACACCTCGCCGGAAGCGGCGGTCGGCGGACCGCTCGCCGTGGTGAAGAACGGCGACATGATCGAGCTGGACGTGCCGAACCGTCGCCTGCATCTCGATATTTCCGAGGAGGAGCTGGCGCGGCGTCTCGCGGAATGGCAACCGAACCATGACCTGCCAAAGTCGGGCTACGCCTGGCTGCACCAGCAGCATGTCCAGGGGGCCGATACGGGTGCCGATCTCGACTTCCTCAAGGGATGTCGCGGAAACGCGGTCGGCCGGGACAGCCACTGAGGCTGGCCTACCGACGACTTGAACGGGCGGGGCGAAAGCTCCGCCTTTTTTTGTGCACCTTGGGCGGTGAGGCAGATGTCGCAATCTGCGGAACGGTTTGCCGATTATTTTATTTCAAGGGGGACAAGTGCCGGAATTCGACTAGAGTAGCCGCTCGGTTGTCAAACCGCGACGGACGAGGGCAGAATGACCGTATATTCCGTCAGGCATGTTACCCACTACACCTACAAGCGACCGGTGTCATTCGGGCAGCATCGCGTGTTGTTTCGTCCGCGCGACAGTTTCGACCAGCGGCTTCTCGAAGCGACAATGACGATCGAGCCCCGGCCCGCGCAGGTTCGCTGGATCCACGACGTCTTCGGCAACTGCATTGCGCTGGTGGACATTGACCACCGATCGGATCAACTACGGTTCGAAACCAATATCCGCCTCGACCACAACCATGGACCGCCGATCCATCTCGAAATGGATACCGAGGCGCTGACCTATCCCTTCTCCTATGACGAGGAGGAGATGCCTGACCTCGCCTGCACCATTGCCCGTTCCTACGAGGACCCGGAGGGCCAGGTGGAGCATTGGGCGCAGCAATTCGTCGGTTCGGCTTCCACCGGGCGAACCGCCCATGTGCTGATGACGCTCTGCTTTGCGATCCGCCAGAGCTTCGTTTATGCCCGCCGTACCGAGCGCGGCACGCAGACGCCGATCCAGACACTGCAGCGCCGACAGGGCACCTGCCGCGATTTCGCCTTGCTGATGATGGAAGCGGCCCGCTCGCTCGGTTTCGCCGCACGCTTCGTAACCGGATACATCTACGTTCATGATCGGGATGGCTCGAAGACGCTTGGCGGCGGCTCGACGCATGCCTGGTGCCAGATTTACCTTCCCGGCGCCGGCTGGGTGGAATTCGATCCGACCAACGGCATCGTCGGCAATCAATATCTGATCCGCGTCGGTGTGGCCCGCGACCCGCGCCAGGCGATCCCGCTTTGGGGCACCTATGAGGGTGATGCCGACGACTTTGACGACATGGTGGTGCAGGTCAACGTGACCTCCGAAACATGAACGACAATGGAACCCATCGGTTCCCGTGACGTTCCTCGGTAGCCAGCCGTTTCGCTCTGGCGCTTTGCAAAGGAAACATGATGAAGATCCATGCTGGTTTCACGATAGGTTATCAATGTGTTCAGGCAACGCCGATGCTGCTGGTGCTGAACATCCATCCGTCGCGGCGGGGCGATCTTCTGACCGAACAGCTTCTTTCGTTCAATCAGCCGATCGATGCCTGGGGCTACATGGATGTTTTCGGCAATTCCTGCACCCGCATCGTCGCGCCCCCGGGACTGACAACAATTTCGACCGAGTTCGACATCTACGATTCCGGTCAACCCGACATCATGCCGTTCGATGCCGCACAGCACGAGATCAAGGACCTGCCCGATGAGGTGCTCGTCTTTCTGCTTGGCAGCCGCTACTGCGACACGGATCGCTTGGCCGATTTCGCCTGGGCGAATTTCTCGAATACGCCACAGGGATGGCCGCGTGTGCAGGCAATCGCCGACTTCGTGCACAACCATATCAGGTTCGACTACATGAATGCCGACCTGCTGCGAACCGCCTATGGCGGCTACACCGACAGGACCGGCGTCTGCCGCGACTTCGCCCACCTGGCTATCACGTTGTGCCGCTGCATGAACATTCCGGCGCGCTATTGCACCGGCTATCTCGGCGATATCGGGGTTCCCAAGGATCCGGCGCCGATGGATTTCAGCGCCTGGTTCGAGGTCTATCTCGGCGGGCACTGGCATACGGTCGATGCCCGCCACAACACGCCCCGCATCGGGCGTATCCTGATGGCAACCGGCCGCGATGCCACCGACGTCGCACTTTCCACGGCCTTCGGCCCCGCTACTCTTGCACGGTTCGACGTCGTGGCCGACGAGATTGCGGTCACCGACGCCGTGCCCATGCCGGCTTAACTCTGGCTCTGGTTCTGGCTCTGCCCGGCATTTTCGACCGTCACTGATACTTCAAGCTTCTCGCCCGGCGTACCGATCCGCATGCCGGATACGGGCGCCGCATCGCGGTAGCAGAGTCCCGAGGCAAGGCGCACGTAGCGGTCGTCCGGGCAAATGTCGTTGGCGGGATCAAAGCCCACCCAGCCGAGGCCGGAGATATGGGCTTCGCCCCAGGCGTGGGTCGCGGCGTGCTCGGCCTTGCCATCCATCATAAGATAGCCGGAGACATAGCGCGCCGGCATGCCAAGCGCACGGGCGGCGGTCACGAAGATATGGGCATGGTCCTGACAGACGCCGGTGCGCGCCTGCAGAGCCTGTTCGGCCGTGGTTTCCACGTTGCTTGAACCGGGCTGGTACTCGACTGTCTCGTGGATGGTGCCCATCAGGGCGTGCATGCGCGCCAGGTCCGTCTCACCATTGACCCCCTTGATCAGTTCCCGGATCAGGTTTCCGGGCCTGGTCTTCTCCGTTTCTCGGAGAAACAACCACAGCGGGCAGAAACCGCTATGCGGTCCAAGCACGCCACTATGGTCCTCTGTCTTGATCTCACCTTCCGCAACGATGCGGGTCACCTGCTGCTCGCCATCGAGGGAAACGAGGTTCACATGGTTCCCGAACTGGTCGTCATACTCGACCTCCGGCTTGGCACCTTCGACATGGAGCGACCAGTTCAGCACGTTCTGTCCCGGGACGGTTGGCGGTGTCAGCCGCAGCCGCTGCAGAGAGAAGACTGATGGATCGTCATAGCGGTATTCGGTGATATGGCTGATTTTCAATCTCATCTGATATCCCGCCTATGCGTAGAACCGGTACCCGTCTGATATCTCCATCCCGAGCTGATTGTTGCGCGTGACGAAATCCTCAAGAAACTCGTGCAGTCCCTGATCCATGATGTCCTTGATGCACTTCTTCTTTAGGTCCGAAGCGATTGCCTCGGCCGTGCCGTGGGCGGGAAGGCGTTCGCCGCATTCCAGCGCCAAATAGCCGAGTTCGCTGACGATCTTCTGGTAGCAGAAGGCAAGGGAGCGCGGCATCTGGCCGTTGAGGATCAGGAAGTGGGCGATATTCGACGGCTGGTACTCCGCGTCGTAGACCCAGCCGTAAGAGCGCTGCGCCGAGACCGAACGCAGGATCGATTCCCACTGCACGTTGTCGAGCGAGGAGCCGACATAGGCAATCGACGGCAGCAGCACGTAGTACTTCACGTCGAGTATCCGGCTTGTATTGTCGGCGCGCTCGATGAAAGTGCCTATACGGGCGAAATTGTAGATCTGGTTCCGGAGCTGGGTGCCGTGGAAGGCGCCACGTATGATGCCCGTCCGACGCTTGATGACCTCGATGATCTCCGGAAGCTCTGCTGGGTTCAATCTGGGGCCAAGCAACTGCTTGAGTTCGATCCAAGTTTCGTTGGTCGCTTCCCAGGTGTCGCGGGTGAGTGCCGTGCGCACCATGCGGGCATTGTTGCGCCCGAAGTCGATGCAGGACATGACGCTCGAAGGATTGGCGAGGTCACGAAGCAGGTAGTCGACGGCATCGGCCGTGGTGACCTTGGGATGTACCTCGCCGAAGGCCTCGCGGACGCCGGCGCTCTGCAGCACGCCATCCCAATCCTCGTCCGACGCGCCGCTGCGGGTGAGCGACACGCGCAGCCCCGCATCGACCAGCCGGGCGATGTTCTCCGCCCGCTCGATGTAGCGGAACATCCAGTACAATCCGTTTGCGGTTCTTCCGAGCATCGGTCAGTCCTCCAACACCCAGGTATCCTTGGTGCCGCCCCCCTGGCTGGAGTTGACCACGAGCGAGCCCTGCTTCAGTGCCACGCGGGTTAGGCCGCCGGGGATGATCTTTACCTTGTCGGACACGAGAACATAGGGACGCAGGTCCACGTGGCGGGGCGCAATGCCCTTGTTGACGAGGATCGGCACGGTGGAGAGCGATAGCGTCGGCTGGGCGATGTAGTTGCCGGGGCGCGCCTTCAGCTTCTCGGCAAAGATGGCGCGCTCCTTCTTTGACGCTGTCGGCCCGACCAGCATGCCATAGCCGCCGGAGCCGTGCACTTCCTTGACCACCAGGTCGGCCAGGTTTTCCAGCACGTATTTCAGGCTGCTGGGCTCGGAGCAGCGCCAGGTGGGGACGTTCTCGAGGATCGCCTTGCGGCCGGTGTAGAACTCGACGATCTCGGGCATGTACGAATAGATCGCCTTGTCGTCGGAGATCCCGGTCCCGGGGGCATTGGCAATGGTGATGTGGCCGGCGCGATAGACGTCCATGATGCCGGGGATGCCCAGCGCCGAGTCCGGACGGAAGGTCAGGGGGTCGAGGAAATCGTCGTCGACACGACGGTAGAGCACGTCGATCGCCTCGTAGCCGCGGGTCGTGCGCATCTTGACCTTGCCGTCGATGACGCGCAGGTCCGAGCCTTCGACCAGTTCGACGCCCATCATGTCGGCGAGGAAGGAATGCTCGTAGTAGGCCGAATTGTAGATGCCGGGGGTCAGCACCGCGACGCGCGGTTTGCCCTTGCAGCCGGGAGGCGCCAGCGATGCCAGGCTCTGGCGCAATAGATAGGGATAATCCTCGACCGGCCGCACCTTGTTGGCGTGAAACAGTTCCGGGAACATCTGCATCATCGTCTCGCGGTTTTCCAGCATGTAGCTGACACCGGAAGGCGTGCGGGCGTTGTCTTCGAGCACGTAGAACTCATCCTCGCCGGTGCGAACGATATCGGTGCCGACGATATGGGTGTAGACGCCGCCCGGCGGCCGGAAGCCGATCATCTGGGGAAGGAAGGCTTCGTTCTTCTCGATCAGTTCGCGCGGGATGCGGCCGGCGCGGATGATTTCCTGCTTATGGTAGATGTCGTCGAGGAAGGCGTTGAGGGCGATCACCCGCTGCTCGATGCCTTGGGCGAGCTTTCGCCATTCGCGACCGGAGATGATGCGGGGGATGATGTCGAAGGGGATGAGCTTTTCGGAGGAGTCGGCGTGGCCATAGACTGCAAAGGTAATGCCGGTCTTTCGAAAGATGTTCTCGGCGTCCCGGGACTTGGCGATCAGATGAGCCCTGTCCTGACTCGAATACCACTCGAAGTAGTCTTGATATGGCTGGCGCGGAGCTTGGTCCGCCTTAATCATTTCATCGAATGCCAACAGCGAACTCCCCTTTTTCTTCATTTGAGTACACTCAATGAAGCAATGCAAGAAGCGTGCGCGTTCGCGGCAAAAGTTTTTTGCCGCCCTGGTACGGACGTTCCTATGGCTGGAACAAGTACGTTTGCAGCCACATTCGCCGGTGGAACAGCCTGCCTTGGAACGTCATGATCGTTGCCTGTGCGACTGCTCTTTTTTTCGGCATGAGATGACAGAAATGGTTACGTCATTGGCCGGGACCAGGGGGTGCTGCGCTCGGCGGGGAGACGCGGTGTTCAACCCCGGAGCCATGCCAGTGGGTCTTCCGATCGGCACTGGGTACAAAAAAGGCGGCAGGATCGCTCCCGCCGCCCGGCATGATTTCATCGATCTGGCCGCTCAGGCCTGTTCGCGACGCTGGCCGTTGCGGCTGCCGGAGTTGTGCCGCACGGCGCCGTTGCGGTTCGGGCGACCCTGGTGATTGTCGCGCGCTGCCCCGGACTCATGGGCATGCGCGGCGCCGCCCTGACCCTTGCGGTGGGGCTTGCGGGCCGGACGACCGCCATCACCTTTTTCGGCGCCCGGCGCCCGTTCATTGGCGCGCTGGCCGCGGAAATCGGCGTTGCGGTTGTTCTCGCGCTGCTCCGGGCGCTCGCGGCGTTCGCCACGACCTTCACCCTCTGCGGCACGTCCCTCGCCATTGCCGAAGCGCTGGCGCGGCGGGCGCTGGCCGCGACCTTCGGGGCGACCCTGGCCATTGCCATTGCCACCGCGGCCACGGTTGCCGGAACGGGCGTTGCCGGCAGGTCCGCGGCCGAGATCGGCGGGGCGTTCGCCGCCGCCCGTTGCGATCTCGATGCCCATAAGGCGTTCGATGTCGCGCAGGAGGCGATGCTCGTCCGGGGAGCAGAAGGCGATCGCAATGCCGTCGCGACCGGCACGCGCGGTGCGGCCGATACGGTGCACGTAGGCGTCCGGAACTTCCGGCAGGTCGTAGTTGTAGACGTGGGTGACGTCCGGGATGTCAATGCCGCGGGCGGCGACGTCAGTCGCAACGAGGACGCTGATATCGCCGTCCTTGAACCCCTTCAATGCCCGCTCGCGCTGGCCCTGGCTCTTGTTGCCGTGGATCGAGGCGGCGGCATAGCCGACGTGGTCGAGGTGCTTCGAAAGCTTCTCGGCGCCATGCTTGGTGCGCAGGAAGACGATCGCGCGGCCCTTGGGATTGGCGTTGAGCTGCTGCTTGAGGATCTCGGTCTTGTCGTTCTTTCCGCCAACGAAGTGGACATACTGCTCGACCTTGTCGGCAGCCTTGCCGGGGGGCGTGACCTCGACCTTGACCGGATCGGTCAGGTAGTCGGCGGCGAGATCGGCGATGGTCTTCGGCATGGTTGCGGAAAACAGCAGCGTCTGGCGGTTCTTCGGCACAAGCTTCGAGATCTTGCGCAGATCGTGGATAAAGCCGAGGTCGAGCATCTGGTCGGCCTCGTCGAGAACAAGATAGCGGCCCTGGGTCAGGGTCACAGACTTGCGGGAAATGAGATCGAGCAGGCGGCCGGGCGTCGCAACCAGGATGTCCACACCGCGCGAAAGCTGGTCGTGCTGCCGGTTGATGGAGACGCCACCGACGACAACGCCGACCTTGATCGGTGTATTCTTGACGAAGATCCTGAGATTGGCGGCAATCTGGTTTACCAGTTCGCGGGTCGGTGCGAGCACGAGGGCCCGGATGTTGCGCGGATCGGGGCGCTTGTCGTCGGCGGTGAGCTTTTCGATCATCGGCAGGCCGAAGGCGGCCGTCTTGCCGGTACCGGTCTGGGCGAGGCCGATCAGGTCGCGGCCCTCGAGGACGAGTGGGATTGCATTTTCCTGGATCGGGGTGGGCTTTTCGTAGCCCTGCTGTGAAAGAGTGGCGACAATCTGCTTGGACAGGCCAAGCTCATGAAAGCTGGTCAAAATAAAACCTTTCGGGGCGCCAAAAATCACATGCCCGGTCCAGCACCATGCTGTCCGGTTTACCTTTGGCGTCAAGAACCCCGCGTGAAGTGGGAACTTGTGTGTTGGAAAAAGCTTTCCAGCGCGTCCTAGCGGCCATTTGGGCCGTCTATTTCTCAAGCGCTTTTGTCCTTCTCTTGCGGGTCCTAACAATACGCAAGGGCACGCTCACGCGGCGGCCGGAAGGTGAAAGCTGAGCCGCATTTGGAGGCAAACGGGATGAAAGTCAAGTGTTTGTTTCGCACTTGCGAAAATGCGGCACCCGGAAATCAGTCCATGACCAGGGTGAAATCCGACGTTGCAAGCTCCGCGCCGTTTACCAAAACAACGAGGCGATGCACGCCCGGATAATACCGGCGCGTGGTGATCGGCCGGAATGTGTGCATCTTCGACAGTTCCTTCGTCTCGCCCGGTGCAAGGGCGATCGACTTCCATTTGAAGACCTTGGCGGAGAGCGAACCGTCCGCCTTGCGATGATGGATGGCATAGTCGACCATTGCCTGCTTCGGCGTGGTCGCCGAATTGTGAATGCAGGCGGAGAACGCCAGCGCCGCGCCGAAACGGACATCATCGCTGGTCACATCGAGACCACACACCAAGCCTGCGGCATCGCCGAAGCCGAAATTGGCAAGCGCCTTGGCATGGCCCTTCTTGAACAGGGTGCGCGAGGCATGGCGCAACAGGGTGCGTCGATTGTCCGACGCGTCCGGCATATGGCGCTCGACGAATTCGGCGACGAGCAGGGGATGATCTTTGGCGATGTCGTTCAGACTGTTGGCGACGGAGCGACGCACATAGTCCTCCGGGTCGTCGAGCAGCGCTTCAAGGATTGGCAACACCGGTCGGGGATCCTCGACGAGGCGCGGCAGCCGCATGGCCCAGGGCAGGCGGGGCCGCGTTCCCTCGCTTGCAAGCCGCCGGACATGATGGTTCTCCTCCGTTACCCATTCCGAAATGATGGCCAAAGCACGCTCCTGATCGGCGTGGATGAACGGCCGGATGCCGAATTCGGCGGTGAAATGTGGCGTCAGTTTCTTGAGCAAGGCCAGCGAGAGTTCGAAGTCCTCGAGGCCGCGCTTGGCGACAAACTGGTTGACGGGCAGCAGCATCCACTGGGTCAAGCCCGGGCGATCCGCCTCCGGCAGGCTGTCGGCAAGCACTGCGGCGGCCTCGGCAAAGGAGGATGCTAGTGTTTCGATCAGTGCGTCGCGAATCTGCAGCGAGCGCTGCATCAGTTCGAGTTGCTCAAGGCCGCGTGTTGCAACAGTGAAGAAACGCTCGGCGTCGAAGCGGCGATCGACGGACTTGATGGAGGTCGCCATGTTGGCGACGAGTTCCGGATGCAGCAGGTTCTTCAATGCTTCGGCCATGGAGAATTCTTTCTTTGACAAGGTGTTCGATCGTGCAAGACAAGGTTCCAAGCGAATCTTCTGCCTGTCGCGGTGCGCTGGTCTTGCAGTCCGCTCCGGACTAAAGCACAGTCCTACTGACAGCCTTATGGCCATTGCCTTCCCGAGCGTGAAAAATGAGACCCGCCGACCGCCTGTTCCGGATTATCCAGTTGATGCGCGCGAAGGGGCGGGCGATGACCGCTGCCGAAATCGCCGAGGCAATGGAGGTTGCGCCGCGCACGATCTACCGCGACATGGAGCACCTGGTTGCCTCGGGCGCGCCGATCGACGGGGAGCGCGGCGTCGGCTACATGCTGCGCGAAGCCTTCGATGCGCCGCCACTCGCCTTCACCTATGAACAACTGGAGGCACTGGCTTTCGGGGTGCGGGCGGTGCGCATGCTTGGCGATCCGACGCTTGCGCAGGCGGCGCGAGAGGCCCTGGAAAAGATCGAGCGCCAGTTGCCTCCGGAACATGCGGACAGGCTGCGGACTGCGCCGCTTTTTGCATTTCGCTCGTCCTGGCAGCCCCAACCGCCGTCGCATCTCGGCAATATTCGCAAGGCGATCGCCCAGAAGCGCAAGATCACCATTGGCTATGTAAGCCTCTCCGAAGAGATGACGTCGCGTACCGTCTGGCCCCTTGGCCTCAGCGTTTTCGGTCATCTGTGGCTGATGACGTCGTGGTGCGAGCTGCGTAACGATTTCCGCGATTTCCGTCTCGACCGCATCCAGTCGCTGCAGGTGGAGCGCCAGCGCTTCGAGGCCGGCCCCGGCCAGGACCTCGACGCCTACCAGACCCGCGGCTGACTGCACTCAAAGCGTGGTGGCGGTAACGATCAGGTAAGGTTAACGCATTCTTTAAATCATGCGTGTTAGGTCTCTGGAGAGCGACGGTTTCCGGGGACTTGGATATTGGCTGCAGCGCAGGACGATTTGCTGACGATGGCATGCCGAAGGATCATCGATCTGGACACGCCGGCCTGCGTCAAGAATTCCGAGCTTCGCTACGTTGCCGTCAACCGGGCCTATGCCGATTTCTTCGGGATCGAGATGGAGGCCTTCGCCGGCCTGCGCAGCAGCGATCTGATCAGTGGAGAAGAGATCGAAACCCGCGAAGACGTGGAGCGCCGTGCGATCGTGTTCGGCACCGAGGAATCGGTCACCTTCCTCGACCCCGCCACCAACGCCCGCCATTCGATGCTGGTCGAGCGCTTCCAGCCAGATGACGACTCCATCTTCCTGTTCAGCATGTTCCATCAGGCGCCGCCGGCCACTGCCGGGGACCAGGCAATACGCAGAGAAAACAATCCCATGCCCTATGCAATGCCCTTGAACCCATTTGTCGAAGCAATGACGACCATTATCGAGGCAGGCGCCGTGCAGCAGCCGATCGACCAGATCCGCGGGGCGCGCGTGCTGGCCGTTAGTGACGACGCCTGCAATTGCGAGACGCTTGCGGATCTGTTGTCGAAATGGGCGCTGGACGGCCATGCAGCCGAGAATGGCGCCATGGGATTTGCCGTGATCGAGGCAGCCCACGGATACGGCGGGCCGGTCGAATGCCTGCTTGTCGACAGCGATCCGGATGGGGACGAACTGATCCGGCGCGTCCGCAGCGACGCGCGTTTCGCAAACCTGCCCGTCATCCTGCTGGGGGGGGAAACAAGCTCCCCCTTTCCTTTGGTGACGAGTATTCCTAGCCCCGTGAGGGACGATACCATTCGTGCGGCCCTGGTCGATGCGATCCAGTCGAAACGGCGCTGCGATCCGCCGGCCCCGCAGGAGCGGGCCGGGCTCGACGTGCTGGTGGCCGAAGACAACCGGGTGCACCAGATCGTCTTCGAGCGCATCTTGTCGATGACCGGGCTCAGCTATCTCATCGTCGGCAATGGACGTGCAGCGGTGGAGGCCTGGGAAACGCATCGGCCGTCGATGGTCGTGATGGATGTGCTGCTGCCGGCGATCAGCGGGTTTCAGGCCGCACGCGAGATCCGCCAGCGCGAACGCAAGTCGGCCGATCCGGCCCGCGTGCCGATCGTCGGGGTGACGTCCTACTCTCCGGAAATCGATCGCAGCCTTTGCCTCGACGCCGGAATGGACGACCAGATCGTCAAGCCGCTCAGCCCGGAACCGCTTGTCGCGAAGATATCCGAATGGTTGCGGCGCGACATCGCGATCGCGTCGGCGGGATAGCGCCTAGCGGTCAGGATCGGGGCGGCCTGGTGCCGCAGAGCATTTCGCGCTTGCCGGCGAACCCCTTGCGCCGCTCGACAGCAAAACCCGCGGAGATCAGGTTGCGGCGGACGAAGCCGGCGGCGGCATAGGTCGCAAAGCTGCCATTGTCTTTCGTCCGGCCGAACACCGCCTGCATCAGTTCCACCGACCACATCTCGGCATTGCGCGATGGTGCGAAGCCGTCGAGATACCAGGCATCGAAACCCGCTGCGGCGTTCATGACACCGTCGAGCGCCTTGCCGCAGGCGACCGTCAGGCGGGTTTGCGGATCGAGTTCGAGGCTAACGATGCTGCCCGGCTCGGCAGGCCATGCGGCTACGAGCGTCTGGCGCTCGGCATCGATTTCCGGCCAGCGCGAGAGCGCCCTGGAAATCTCTTCCGCCTTCATGGGGAAAAGCTCGAACGACATGAAGTGCAGGCGGCCGTCTGCTCTGCGGGCCGTCTTCCACTGCCGCCAGGTTTCACAGAAGTTGAGGCCGGTTCCGAAACCCAGTTCGCCGATCAGGAAAGGGCCGCCATCGGCCCAGCGCTCGGGCAGGCCGTTGCCACCGAGGAAGACATGGCCGCATTCCAACCGTCCGTCGGACTGGCAATAAAAATGATCGCCAAAGGCTTCCGAATAGGGCATATCGCCTTCGCGCCACTGCAGGCGCTGGCCCTCATTCGCGGCCGTCTTGTCTGAATTTGGATCTGTCATGGGCATAGCCGATACTGCCGGAGCGGCCGAGCGTCAATTGTCCGTCGACCTGCTGATTGTCGGTGGCGGTATCATGGGCCTGTGGGCGGCGGTGCATGCCGAGCGACTGGGGATCGATGCGCTTCTGGTCGATGCCGGCGAACCGGGGCAGGGGGCGAGCGGCGGCTTGCTCGGCGCGCTGATGCCGCATATGCCGGATCGCTGGTCTGACAAGAAGCAGTTCCAGTTCGACGCGCTCGTCTCCCTCGAAAATGAGATTGCTGCGCTCGAGGCCGCGACCGGACTTTCGGCCGGATATCGACGCTGCGGGCGCCTCGTGCCGCTGCCGAAACCGCATCTTCGCAAGATTGCGCAGCGGCATTCACAAGACGCGGAAGTCAATTGGCATGTCGGCGACCGGCGGTACCGCTGGAACGTTCTCGACGTGCCACCCCTTTCGGGTTGGATCACTCCGGAAGCGGGTGAGGCCGGCTTCGTGCACGATACGCTGGCGGCCAGGGTTTCTCCCCGCCGCTACATCGCGGTGCTCCGCGCCTATCTCGGGTCGGCGCGGCATGTTCGCGTGGCCCAAAACCTTGCAATCGGACGCATCGATCCGGCTGCCGGCCTCGCGACCTGCGATAACCGGAGCGCAATCCGCTTCGGACATTGCATCGTTGCGGCGGGCTACCGGTCGTTTCCCTTGCTGGATGAACTGACGAAGCCGCTCGCCGTTTCCCTTGGTCAACCGGTCAAGGGACAGGCGGCCTTGTTGAGGGCGGAAGTCGATCCGGAGTTGCCGGTGGTCTTTCTCGACGGCCTCTATATCGTGCCGCACGAGGATGGGCATGTGGCAATCGGCAGCACCAGCGAGAACAGCTTTGCCGATGGCTTCTCGACCGATGACAAGCTCGATGATCTCCTCGCTAAATCGCGGGCGCTGGTGCCGGCGCTTGGCGGCGCCGCCGTGGTGGAGCGCTGGGCGGGGCTCAGACCCAAGGCGATCGATCGCGATCCGATGGTAGGCCCCCATCCCGATCATCCGAACCTCGTCGCGCTAACCGGCGGCTTCAAGGTGAGCTTCGGTCTTGCGCATCGCCTTGCAGAAGCGGCGATCGCTTTCGTGGCAGAAAATCGCGAGACACCCGTCTTGCCGGCATCCTTCACGCTGGAAAGCCATATCGCCGCAGCGCGGCGCAAGGGCTAGCTTTCAGCAGTGCGTACCGGGCCAAGTCACTGCCGCGGCGGGTCAAAAGACCGGTCGCACTTTTTCCATCTCGACATTCCGGTCTCCGGTGCTACCGTCCCGTGGACTTTTCAACGGTGATTTGATGGCTCAAGACAACTATCCACGCGACCTTGTCGGCTACGGGCGCAACATTCCCGATCCGAAATGGCCGGGCGACGCGCGCGTCGCGGTACAGTTCGTGATCAACTACGAGGAGGGCGGCGAAAGCTGCATTCTCGACGGCGATCCGGCATCGGAAAACCTGCTGTCCGAAATCGTCGGTGCCCAGCCCTGGCCGAAGCAGCGCAACCTCAACATGGAATCGATCTACGAATACGGTTCGCGGGCCGGGTTCTGGCGTCTTTGGCGGCTGTTCACCGATCTCAAGGTGCCGGCGACGGTCTATGGCGTGACGCTTGCCATGGCGCGGAACGCGGAAGCGGTCGCCGCGATGAAGGAAGCCGCCTGGGAGATCGCCAGCCATGGCTACCGCTGGCTGGAATACAAGGATTTTCCGGAGGAGGTCGAGCGCCAGCATATCCTCGAGGCGGTGCGCCTGCACACCGAACTGACCGGCGAACGCCCCTACGGCATGTACCAGGGCAAGCCCTCCGACAATACGCTGCGGCTGGTGATGGAAGAGGGCGGGTTCCTCTACTCCTCGGATTCCTATGCAGACGACCTGCCCTACTGGGTGAAGGGCCTGAAGGATGATCCGTTCCTGATCATCCCCTATACGCTCGATACCAACGACATGCGCTTTGCCACCCCGCAGGGCTTCAATTCGGGCGACCAGTTTTTCGCCTACCTGAAGGATGCCTTCGACACGCTCTATGAGGAAGGCAGGCAGGGGGCGCCGAAGATGATGTCGGTCGGCCTGCATTGCCGTCTTGTCGGCCGGCCCGCCCGCGCTGCTGCACTCAGGCGGTTCGTGGAGTATGTGCTGAAGCACGACAAGGTGTGGGTGCCGAAGCGGATCGACATCGCCCGCCACTGGCATGAGCATCACAAGCCGGGAAACTTCTGAATGATCACGCGTGAGGACTTCGTCGGCCGTTTCGGCGGCATTTTCGAGCATTCGCCCTTCATTGCCGAGCGGGCTTTTGACGGCGGTTTGGTCGTCGAGCCGCTGACGGCAAGCGGCGTTCATGCAGTTCTTTGCCGGATCTTCCGGGCCACAAGTGTGGAGGAGCGGCTCGGCGTGCTGCGCGCGCATCCGGATCTCGCAGGAAAGCTTGCCATTGCGGGCGAACTGACCGAGGACAGCCGCAAGGAGCAGGCGGGCGCCGGGCTCGATCGGCTGACGCCGGACGAGCACGCCCGCTTTACCGCCCTCAATTCTGGCTATGTCGAAAAGTTTGGCTTTCCTTTCATCATCGCAGTCAAGGGCCTGACCAAGAACGATATTCTCTCCGCCTTCGAAAACCGCATCGGCAACACGCCGGCGGAAGAGTTTTCCACGGCGACCGCCCAGGTGGAGAAGATCGCCAGGCTCCGCCTCGAGGCGATGTTACCGGAGGGCTGAAGCCCAATTCAGTGCACTTGCTTTTCTCTTTTGTGGCCGTGACTTATAGTCGCTGCAGGAACTGAGCACGATGAGACCGTCCGAAGTATTGGAGAAGAACCGGCAGGCGATCCGCGAGGCGACGAAGCGCTTCAACGCGACGAACCCGCGTGTCTTCGGTTCGGTCGCCAAGGGCGAGGACCGGCCGGACAGCGACCTGGATATCTTGGTCGATCCCTTGCCGGGAAGCACCTTGCTCACATTGGGGGGATTGCAGGACGCCCTGGAGCAAATGATGCTCGGCACATCGATCCACCTTCTGACGCCTGGCGACTTTCCCGAGCGTGTCCGTGCCAGTGTTCTTACCGAAGCGAAGCCCATATGAATTCCGATCGCATCCCCTACCTCCTCGATCGTATGCGCCAAGCGGCGGCCGATGCTCACAGCATGATCGCGAACGTAACCAAGGATCAGTTCCTAGAACAGGTCATCCTGCAGCGTGCGGTTGGGATGAGTCTCCTCATGGCTTCGGAGATTGCGGCCCAACTGGCAAATGCGAATCCCGATTTTGCTGCCGAGCATCCGGAGTTTCCATGGAATGCCATGCGCGGCGTGCGCAATCGTATCGCACATGGCTATTTCGACATTGATCTCGAGAAGGTTTGGGCGACCGCGAAGGACGATGTTCCGGACTTGCTCTACAGATTGGATCTCGTGCGCAACTGGCGCGCGGAAGGCGAATGACCATATGTCTCGATTTCTCGACATCCGCCCGCTCAGCAAGTCCGCGTTCGCGCCCTTTGGCGACGTCATCGAAGCCGACCCGGCGACGATGCGGCTGATCAACGGCGGTACGACCGAACGCTTCCACGCGCTCGCCGCAGTCGAGGCGGCCGGCGAGGGGGCTCGCGCCATCCTCAGCATCTTTCGCGGACAGCCACGTCGTTTCCCCTATGCGGTCACCATGATGGAGCGCCATCCCCTCGGCAGCCAGAGTTTTTCGCCGCTTTCGGGACGGCCCTATCTGGTGGTCGTGTCGGAGGATGTGGACGGCAAGCCGGGCATACCTCATCTGTTTCTGGCGCGCCCGGACCAGGGGGTGAACTACCGGCGAAACGTCTGGCACCACCCGCTGATGACGCTGGGCGAGGCCAGCGACTTTCTCGTCGCGGACCGGGACGGTCCCGGCAGCAACCTCGAGGAATACTTCTTCGAAACCCCATACATGATTGCGGAGCCCACCCCATGACCGGCCTGACCACCCACGTTCTCGACACGGCGCTCGGCAAGCCGGCGCAAGGGTTGACCATCGATCTCTATCGTCTGGAGGGCGACCGGCGCACCCTCGTCAAGACGGTGGCAACCAATGCCGACGGACGAGTCGACGGCGGGCCGATGCTGACCGGTGAAACGTTTGCGGTCGGCACATACGAGCTTGTTTTTCACGCCGGCAACTATCTGAGCGCCAACGGCATCGCGCTGGCGGATCCGGCTTTCCTCGACGTCATCCCGATCCGCTTCGGCATCGCCGATACCGAAGCGCACTATCACGTGCCGCTGCTGCTGTCGCCCTATGGCTATTCGACCTATCGGGGGAGTTGAGCGTGCGTAGTCAGTCTCGGTAGTCCGCTATGATATCGCGCCCGACATCGGCAATGTCGCGCTTGCCGCAGAGCGCCATGGTGACGTCCAACTCCTTGCGGATGATCTCCAGCGCCCGGGTGACGCCGAGCTTGCCCATGGCGCCGAGTCCATAGAGGAAGGGGCGACCGATATAAGTGCCCTTGGCGCCAAGTGCCACCGCCTTCAACACGTCCTGGCCTGAACGGATGCCGCCGTCGAGATGGACCTCGATCTTGTCGCCGACGGCATCGACGATGCGCGGCAGCATGCTGATCGACGAATGGGCGCCATCCAGTTGGCGTCCACCGTGATTGGAAACGATGATCGCATCGGCGCCGCTGTCGGCTGCCATGCGGGCGTCCTCCGGGTCGAGGATACCCTTGAGGATCAGCGGCCCGCCCCAGCGCTCCTTGATCCAGGCGACGTCCTTCCACGACAATTGCGGATCGAACTGTTCCGTCGTCCACACCGACAAGGAAGAGAGGTCGGTGACGCTCTTCGCATGCCCGACGATGTTGCGGAAGGTACGGCGCTCGGTGCCGAGCATCTTCATGCACCAGCCCGGCCGCGTCGCCATCTGCCAGATATGCTTCGGCGTGAATTTGGGCGGGGCCGAAAGGCCGTTGCGGATGTCCTTGTGCCGTTGGCCGAGGATCTGCAGATCGAGCGTCAGCACCAGCGCCGAGCATTTTGCCGCCTTGGCGCGGTCGATCAGATTGAGCACGAAGTCCCGGTCCTGCATCACATAGAGCTGGAACCAGAACGGCTTGCTGGTGACTGAAGCGACGTCCTCGATCGAGCAGATGCTCATCGTCGACAGGGTGAAGGGTACGCCGAAGGCTTCCGCCGCCTGTGCCGCCAGCATTTCGCCATCGGCATGCTGCATGCCGGTAAGCCCGGTCGGCGCGAGCGCAACCGGCATTGACACCTTCTGCCCGATCATCGTCGATTCCAGCGAGCGGTTGGACATGTCGACGAGAACGCGTTGACGCAGCTTGATCCTGCCGAAATCCTCCTCGTTGGCGCGATAGGTGCCCTCCGTATAGGCTCCGCTGTCGGCATAGTCGAAGAACATTTTCGGCACCCGCCGCTTGGCGAGGACTTTCAGATCGTCAATTGTCAGGGCGGTCATGGCATGGGTCCCTAAAGGTGTTTTTGTGGGCATACCATGTTTCCCGAGGCATTGTCAGGGGAATGAAAGGCAAGAGGTAAAAAAAAATTACCTCTTGGTCGGCGGCTCCGAAAAGCTGTCCTTCGAGGCGGCCCAGGTCAGCAGCGCATCAAGCGCCGGGCAGAGCGATTGGCCCCAGTCGGTGAGGCAATATTCGACCTTGGGCGGCACCTGGTGATGGACGACGCGGCGGACGATTCCATCGGCTTCCATCTGCCTGAGTTGCTGGATCAGCATCTTTTGGGAGATGGCCGGGATAGCCTTTTCAAGATCGGAAAAACGACGGACCTTGCCGCCAAAAAGCTGGAACAGGATGACCAGTTTCCAGCGCCCCTCCAGCATACGCAAAATATTTTCGACGCCAGCCGCCGCCGAAAAAGGCGTCAGTTCCGAATTCTTACTTTCGGGTAAGTACCTTACTTTTTCGTCGGTTCTTGTCATTCCTGCAGCTTATTGCCAATTCTCTTTGCGTGCAACGAATGCACGATGGCAGGCGGAGGCGCCCCGTTTGCCACACCATTTTTTCACAGAAGATTCCTGAAGAGGAAAAAACATGACAACGCTGCTACCGGACGCCGTGGCCGCCTATTTTGCTGCCAAGAACAAACAGGATATCGACGCCATGCTGGCGACATTCGCCCCCGATGCCTCCGTCAGGGACGAGGGGCAGGACATGCGTGGTGCCGAGCAGATTCGCACCTGGATGGAAAAGACGACAGCCAAGTACCGCGTCAGCGTCGAGATCCGGGAAACACAATTCGACGGCAACCAACTGAATGTCGTCGGCCTGGTCTCGGGCAACTTTCCCGGTAGTCCCGCGATCCTCCGCTACGTGTTCACACTTCGCGATGGGGCAATCGTGCACCTGGAGATCGGCGCATGAGCTACGCTATCGACATTCAGGAGTTTGCCGGCAAGCGCGTGCTCGTCACCGGCGGCACAAAGGGTGCAGGGGCGGCGATCGCACGCCGCCTGGCTGCCGCGGGTGCCACGGTTGCCGTCACTGCGCGTACCCCGCCGACTGACCCTGCCGATGCTGGGTTGTTCATTGCTGCGGACCTGATGACGCCGGAAGGTGTTGCCCGAGTCGCTGAAACGGTGTCGGTCGAGTTCGGCGGCGTCGATATCCTCGTCCATAATCTCGGTGGGTCGAAAACGCCGGGCGGTGGATTTGCTGCAATTACTGACGATTTGTGGCGCGACGAACTGAACCTGAATCTCATGGCAGCGGTTCGGCTCGACCGGGCCTTGCTGCCGCAGATGATCAAGCAGCACTCGGGCGTGGTCATCCACATATCCTCGATCCAGCGGCGCCTTCCGCTGCACGAGTCGACGATCGCCTATGCCGCTGCCAAGGCGGCGCTGACGGCTTACAGCAAGGGACTGTCCAAGGAACTGGGGCCGATGGGTGTGCGGGTGACGTCCGTCGCCCCCGGCTGGATCATGACCGAAGCATCCGAGGCCATGGTCAAGCGCATCGCCGGGCACGGCGGCGTTGACGAGGGCGCGGCGCGTCAGAGCATCATGAATGCGCTTGGCGGCATCCCGATCGGCCGCCCCGCATTGCCTGAGGAAATTGCCGAACTGGTCGCGTTCCTCGCTTCCGACCGCGCCGCCTCCATTCATGGGGCCGAGTACACCATCGACGGCGGCACGGTACCGGTGGTCTGATCCCGCTCAGGACTGGCGAAGCGTGCTCTTCGCCGGTCTTCCCGCCACGTAGGTCTCGGCGATGGCGCGGTCGTCGCCCATGGTCTGGAGCAGGAACAGTTCCTCGGTGAGGGCCTTGACGACCTCCATCTTCAGCGCCATCGCGGGTGTCGCGGCAGCGTTGAGGACGACGAGGTCGGCGTCCTTGCCGGGCTCGAGCGTGCCGAGCCTCTGCGAAAGCGAGAGCGCCTCTGCGTTGCCGCGGGTCATGAGATGGAAACTTTCCAGCGGGTTTAGGCGCTCCCCGAGCAACTGCTGGATCTTGTAGGCCTCGTCCATGGTACGCAGCATCGAATAGCTGGACCCTCCGCCGATATCGGTGGCGACCGCCACGCGCACCGCATTCTCGCGTGCCCGCATCTTTTTTAAGGGAAAGAGGCCAGAGCCGAGGAAGAGGTTGGAGGTCGGGCAGTGGACGGCGACAGCTTCCGCCTCGCTCATGGCATCGGCCTCCCTGTCGGAGAGGTGGATGCAATGGCCGAACAGGGTTTTCCGTCCGAGCAGGCCGTAGCGGGCGTAGATGTCGGTATAGTCGATCGCTTCCGGGTAGAGTTCGCAGGTATAGCGGATCTCGTCGTGGTTTTCCGAAAGGTGGGTCTGGATGTGCAGGTCGGGGAACTCGCTGGCAAGCGCGCCCGCGGCCTCCATCTGTGCCGGCGTCGAGGTGATGGCAAAGCGCGGCGTGATCGCCACGTGGTTGCGCCCCTTGCCGTGCCAGTCGGCGATCACCTGCCTGGTCTCGTCGTAGCTGGTCTGCGGCGTATCGAGCAGGCCTTGCGGCGCGTTGCGGTCCATCATCACCTTGCCGCCGACCATGCACATGCCGCGCCTGAGGGCTTCGGCGAAATAGGCATCGGCCGAGGCCTTGTGGACGGAGCAATAGGCGACGGCCGTCGTCGTGCCGTGGCGGATCAACTCGTCGTAGAAGTGACCGGCGATGCGATCGGCATGCGCCGATTCGACGAAGCGGCATTCCTCGGGGAAAGTGTAGGTGTTCAGCCATTCCAGAAGGTTGGCGGCATAGGAGCCGATGACCTGCATCTGCGGAAAATGAAGGTGCGTGTCGATGAAACCGGGCATGATGAGGTGGGGGCGGTGATGGATCTCGGCGACATCGTCGGGGGCGCCGGCCTTGACCGTCGCATAGTCGCCGGCCGCCTGGATCACGCCCTTGTCGATCAGCAGGCCGCCATCGGCCTCGAAATAGTAGCTGCCGGTGTCGTCGATGCCATGCGGCGTATGCCGAAACGAGAGCAGCCGGCCGCGCAGCAGGATCATTGTCATTGTGCTTTGCCTTCTTCAGCAGCGCTTTCGAACCAGGCCACAAGCAACTGGCGTTCGTCAGCGGTCATGTCGGTCAGGTTTCCGGGCGGCATCGCATGGCTGCGGCCCGCCTGAATATAGATCTCCCGCGCATGCGCGGCAATTTCCGCGTCGTCCTCCAGAACGACACCCTTTGGCGCTCGCACGATGCCCTCATAGACCGGCTCGGCGGCGTGGCACATGGAGCAGCGGGTGGAGACCAGGTCCTTCACCGCCGGGAAATGGGCATTGGAAGCAAAGCGCTGGAAAGAGGGCGCGACCGAAAGCTCCTTCTCGCCGGTCAGCACCTTCGGCACGGTGGAAAGCCAGATGATGAGGATGAACAGGATCGCGGTCGCAAGCCACGTCCAGGTCGGCTGTCCCTTTCGGGCATGGGTGGTGTTGAACCAGTGCCGGATCGTCACACCCATCAGGAAGACGAGCGCCGCAATGACCCAGTTGTAGGCGGTGGCGAAAGCCAGCGGATAGTGGTTCGACAGCATGAAGAAGATGACCGGCAGGGTCAGGTAGTTGTTGTGCAGCGAGCGCTGCTTGGCGATGAAACCATATTTCGGGTCTGGCGTGCGACCGGCGATCAGGTCGGCGACGACGATCTTCTGGTTGGGGATGATGATGAAGAACACGTTGGCCGACATGATCGTCGCCGTGAAGGCCCCGAGATGCAGGAAGGCGGCGCGGCCGGAGAAGACCTGCGTGTATCCCCAGGCCATGGCGACCAGCGCCACATAGAGCACCGCCATCAGGCCCCAGATATTCTTGCCGAGCGGCGACTTGCACAGCTGGTCGTAGATGATCCAGCCGAGGCCGAGAGATGCGAGCGACAGCACGATCGCTGTCGTCTGGCTGATGTCGAGCACGTGCCGGTCGATGAGGAAGAGGTCGGCGCCGCCGTAGTAGACGATACAGAGCATGGCGAAGCCCGACAGCCACGTCATGTAGGATTCCCATTTGAACCAGGTCAGGTGCTCCGGCATGGTCGCCGGCGCGACGAGGTATTTCTGGATATGGTAAAATCCGCCGCCATGGACCTGCCATTCCTCGCCATAGGCGCCCGGCGGAAGGTGGGGACGCTTCACCAGCCCGAGATCGAGGGCGATGAAATAGAACGACGAGCCGATCCAGGCGATTGCGGTCACGACGTGCAGCCAGCGAACGGCAAAGGACAGCCACTCCCAGGCTATGGCGTATTCATACATGCATGATCCCCTTCTTTCTCCGACTCAGCACCTTGCGCAAAATCCCGGCGGTAGGGAAGAGCCGCGAGAGAATTGCCGCCGTCTGGATGTGGATCGTCTTCCCGGACGGCCCTATGCGGGAGCGGTGCATTTCAGTTCTTCCAGAATCCAGGTACGGAACGCCCGGATGCGCGGGACGTTGCGGCGGTTTTCCGGATAGACCAGCCAGTAGTCGCGGCCGTCGTTGTAGGTAAATTCAAACGGCTGGTAGAGGCGTCCGGCCGCGACTTCTTCAGCAAAGTGACCGGGATTGAGGATCGCCACGCCCTGGCCAACCATGGCCATGCCGGCGTCGACGGTCTGCGTCCCCAATTCGTTCTTCGGGTAGCGTTCAAGGCCCGGATCATTGATACCCGCACCGGCAAACCAATCCCGCCACAAGGGATCCCCGGCGCTGATGATGGGCAGCTTGAGGAGATCGGCTGGCTCACGGATGCCGCCGATGCTCTCGGCAAGCTTCGGGCTGAGCATGGGGGCGAAGTCGAGGCTCATCAGGCGATGGCCGTCCAGCCCTGGTGACAAGCCCTTGGTCCAGCGGATGGCAATGTCGGCCTGCTCGCGGGCAAAATCAATGATGGTTGCCGAAGTTTCGAGACGAACGGCGATGTTGGGGTGCTTCAGTTGGAAGGACCCGAGATGGCGGGAGAGCCATTGCAGCGCGAATGTCGGCGTCGAATGGATGACGAGCGTCGCCCCGGCATCGTCGCTGACCGACGCCACGGCGTCCTGAAGCATCGAAAATGCCTCGCCCACCTTCGGAGCAAGCCGCTCGCCGGCATCGCTCAACGAAATCTGGCGTGGGCGTCGCAGGAAGAGCGGTTCGCCGATCCTCTCCTCCAGCAGCTTGATCTGGTAGCTGACAGCGGTCTGGGTCATGCCGAGTTCGTCGCCGGCGCGGGTGAAGCTGCCGTGGCGCGCCGCCGCATCGAAGACGCGAAGCGCATTGAGCGGAAAATTTCGGGACAGCTTCATGGATAAGTTCTCTTGATGCACGCAGACAATCGTTCGATTGGAATTCCAGCATTTTTGGCGGCATGGTGCAATCCATGAACAAGGAAAGTGATAGGTACCGTCATGGATTGCCTCACCATCGAACAGACATACGAACCCAAGAGGAGTCGTTTCGTGCCCCTGCTGACGCGCATTGGTGATGCGTTGCTTCGGGTTGGCCGGTCGCCTGTCCGACTCGACCTTGAATGCCTGCCGGATCACATCAAGCGGGACCTCGGTTTCCTCGACGGCCGCGAACCGCACTACGATCTGGACTTGTTGCGGTAGGCATGAAGCGCTGCCAGCACCTCGGCGACGGTCATGGCGGCGATAACCTCCGGGCGCTTGTCGCGCACGGCGGAGCCACCGATCGGAAGGGTAAAACGCGAGAGGTCCGCCGAAACGCGGGCCTCTTTTTCGAGCCAGCGGGCGAAGGTGGCGCGCTTCGTCATCGAACCGATCATGCCGATGTAGGCAAGGTCGTTTCGGGCAAGCGCTTCCTTTGCGATCAGGAAATCGAGCGCGTGGTCGTGAGTGAGAATGATTACCGCCGATCCCGCCGGTAACTCGCGGATCGCGGATTCGGGCATCGCCAGCAGGTGGCTGCGGGTTCCAGCGGGCAACCCTTGCAGTTCATCCACACGGGTCTCGATAACGGTGACGACGAGAGGCAAGGGGGCAAATGCCCCTGCCAACGCCTTGCCGACATGGCCGGCGCCGAAGAGGTGAACCTCCGGCCAGTCCCGTTCTTCGTGCGTGATCCTCTCTCTCAACCGTTCCGCCATTTCCGTGGCCAGTCGCTGGAAGCGAAGACCCGTCCGGCCGCCGCAGCACTGGCCGATCTCGGGACCGAGCGGGATATCCAGGAAATCCTGCCCGCCCGTTCCGGCAAGCAGTTTGCGGGCGTTCTCGATCGCCATGAATTCGAACTGGCCGCCGCCGATCGTGCCCCAGAAGTCGCCGGGCGAGACCAGCATGAAGGTCCCGGCTTCGCGCGGCGTCGAGCCTTTCGCCTCGACGATCTCGACAAGCACCGTCGCCGGGTGCCTTTTGACATACGCATCGAAGGTCTCGCGATCGGGCATGGCCGGGGTCACGGCGATTTCAGCCGCTCGACCGCCATCAGGATGCGTTCCGGGGTCGCAGGCGCGTCGAGCCGTGGGCACTGGCGATAGTCGGCAACGCTGGCGACCGCCATCGAAAGCGCTTCCAGCACCGAAATCGCCAGCATGAACGGCGGTTCGCCGACAGCCTTTGAACGGCCGATGGTGGGCTCGGCGTTTTCGGCCCATTCCGCCAGCCGGACGTTGAAGATTTTCGGTCGGTCGGAGGCAAGCGGGATCTTGTAGGTCGAGGGTGCATGGGTGCGAAGACGCCCCTTGTCGTCCCACCACAGTTCCTCGGTGGTCAGCCAGCCCATGCCCTGGACGAAGGCGCCTTCGACCTGGCCGATATCGATAGCCGGATTGAGGGAACGACCGACATCATGGAGGATATCGGTGCGATCGACCAGGTACTCGCCGGTCAGGGTGTCGATCGATACCTCGGACACCGCCGCGCCATAGGCGAAGTAGTAGAAGGGCGTGCCACGACCGGCGGCGCGGTCCCAATGGATCTTCGGAGTCTTGTAGAATCCGGCGGCGGAGAGTTGGACGCGGGCGAAATAGGCCTGCTTGATGAAGTCGGGGAAGGGGATCTCCGTATCGCCCACCTGCACGCGGTTCGGCAGGAAAATCACTTCGGCGGGACTGACGCTCCACTTCTCGGCGGCGAAGGCGACCAGCCGTTCCTTGATCTGGCGGGCGGCATCGTAAGCCGCCATCCCATTCAGGTCCGAGCCGGAGGAGGCGGCGGTCGCAGACGTATTCGGAACCTTGCCGGTTGTCGTCGCGGTGATCTTCACCCGGTCGATATCGACCTGGAAGGCATCCGCTAGCACCTGGGCGACCTTGGTGTAGAGGCCCTGGCCCATCTCGGTGCCGCCGTGATTGAGGTGGATCGAACCGTCCTGATAGACATGCACCAGCGCGCCCGCCTGGTTGAATGCGGTCATGGTGAAGGAGATGCCGAATTTCACCGGGGTGAGCGCGATGCCCTTCCTTATGACCGGGCTGGTCTTGTTGAAGGCGATGACGGCGCGACGGCGGGCCCGGTAGTCCGAGGATTGCTCGAGTTCATCGACTATACAGCCGATGATGTTGTCTTCCACCTGCTGGTGATAGGGCGTCAGGTCGCGGCCAGACCCCTTGTCGCCGTAGAAATTCGCCTTGCGGATATCGAGTGGATCCTTGCCGAGCGCGTAGGCGATTTCCTCGATGATGCGCTCGCCGCCGACCATGCCCTGCGGGCCGCCGAAGCCGCGGAAGGCGGTGTTGGAGACCGTATGGGTCTTGAGCGGTTGCGACGTCAGCTTCACATGCGGGTAGAAGTAGCTCGAATCCGCATGGAAGAGGGCGCGGTCGGTGACCGGGCCGGAAAGATCCGCCGAAAAGCCGCAACGCGCCGCATAGTTGGCGATCACCGCATGGATGCGCCCCTCGTCGTCGAAGCCGACATCATAATCGACGAGGAAATCGTGTCGCTTGCCGGTCGCGATCATGTCCTCGTCGCGGTCGGGGCGGAACTTTACCGCGCGACCGAGTTTCTTGGCGGCAATGGCGGCGAGTGCTGCGAACTGGTTGCCCTGCGTTTCCTTGCCGCCGAAGCCACCGCCCATGCGCCTGACATGCACGGTCACTGCGTTGGAGGGTGCGTTGAGCACATGCCCGACGATGTGCTGAATCTCGCTCGGGTGCTGGGTCGACGACCAGACGGCGATTTCGTCGTCCTCGCCGGGGATCGCCAGCGCAATGTGGCTTTCGAGATAAAAGTGCTCCTGTCCGCCGATACGCATCTGTCCCTTGAGGCGTCGCGGCGCGTTGCCGACCTCCTCCTCCGGTTCGCCACGCTTCAGGGTCATGCCCTCGGTGACAACCGGGCCGCCGTTTTCGAGCGCACCGTCGATATCCGACCAGTGGGGCAGGTCGTTGTAGACGATCTTTGCCTTGCGGGCGGCGCGTCGTGCGGCGTCGCGGGTGGTCGCGATCACCGCAAAGATCGGCTGGCCGTGGAACTCGACGAGCGTTTCGGCGAGGAGCGGCTCGTCGTGGCGGCCGGTGGAACTGATATCGTTGACGCCCGGTACGTCCTTGCCGGTGATTACCCAGACGACGCCCGGATAGGTTTCCACCTCGCCGAGGTCGATGCTGACGATCTCGGCATGGGCGCGGTCGGAAAGACCGAGGGCGCCATGCAGGGTGCCGGCCGGTTCCGGGATGTCGTCGATATATTCGGCGGCGCCGGTGACATGCTTGTGGGCGGAATCGTGCTTCAGCGTCGCATGCATCGCGCCGTTGACGATCTTCTTGTCGTCGAAAGTCGACTGGTCCATGGCTCAGGCCTCCCCAGCAGCGAAACGCTTGAGTTCCTGCGGCGTGCCGGTCGTCTCCAGGAAGAAGCGTGTCAGAAGATTCTTGGCGGCAAGGCGGCGATAGTCGGCGGTGGCGCGCCAGTCGGTCAGCGGCGTGAAATCGCTGTCGAAGGCATCGCGTGCTGTAAGCACCGTCTGCTCGGTCCAAGGTTTCCCCAGCAACGCGGCCTCTACAGCCATTGCCCGCTTCGGCGTTCCGGCCATGCCGCCAAAAGCGATGTGGATGCCGGCGACATCGTTCTGGTCGTCGAGAACAAGATGGAACGCGCCGCAAAGCGCCGAGATGTCCTCGTCGCGGCGCTTGGAGATCTTGTAGACGGCGAAGTGCGAACCTTCGGCCGGCCGCGGAACGGTGATGCTTTCGACGAACTCGTCGTCGTGGCGGTTCTGCTTGCCGTAGTCGATGAAGAAGTCCTCGAGTCGCAGGGTGCGCGGCCCGGCGATGGAGCGGAGTGTGACTGTCGCCCCGAGGGCAATGAGCGGTGGCGGCGTGTCGCCGATCGGCGAACCGTTGGCAATGTTGCCGCCGATCGTTCCCATGTTGCGCACCTGCTCGCCCCCGATGCGCTGGATGAGGGCGCTGAACGGCGGCAGTTCGCTTGCAAGTGCCGCCATCGCCTGGCTGTAGGTGACGCCGGCGCCAATGGTGATCGACGCAGAATCGCTGCGGATCGCCTGCAGGTCGGCGAGGTGGCCGATGAAGATCGCCGGATTGAGCGGTCGCATCTGCTTGGTGACCCAAAGGCCGACATCGGTGCTACCGGCGACGATCGTCGCCCCGGGTTCCTCCGCGAGCAGTTCCGCAAGTGCGGCCATGCTTCCGGGCACGAGGAAACGTTCCTCGCCCTTGACGACGCACAAGGTTTCTCCGGTGTTGAGCGCCCATAGGCGGGCTATGATGTCGGCCCTGTCGCGCTCCAGCGGATCGAAGAGCGAACTGGGGCGGGTTGTGCCCAGATGCTCTGCGGCGCGCACGATGGCCTCGTAGCCGGTGCAGCGACAGAGATTGCCCTGCAGGGCCGTTTCGATCGCCGCCCGGCTCGGGTTCTCGTTGCCCAGCCAAAGGCCATAGAGCGACATGACGAAGCCCGGCGTGCAGAAGCCGCATTGCGAGCCGTGGAAGTCGACCATAGCCTGTTGAACCGGGTGAAGCGCTCCATCCTTTGCCGCCAGGTGTTCGACGGTGACGACATGGGTGCCGTGCAGCGAGCCGACGAAGCGGATGCAGGCATTGACGCTTTCATACACCAAGGTGCCGTCGACCAGTCGCCCGACGAGCACGGTGCAGGCGCCGCAATCGCCCTCGGCGCACCCTTCCTTCGTCCCGGTCATCCGCCGCTCGAGTCGCAGGAAGTCCAGCAGCGTGTCGGTGGCCGAGACCGAGGCAAGCTCGACGTCGTCGCCGTTCAGGATAAAGCGGATGCGGTCGCTCATTGAGGCCCCTTTTATTCTTGTTGATTCACGCTACTGCATAATTCCCGAAACCGAAATCGGTTTGAGGATAAAATACGCAGGAGTTCAATGCGTTGCGGCGGCGATTTCGCGTCGATCGAGAAATTCTCCCGCAAGGACTATTGCGCCGTCCAGCCTCCGTCGATCGAGATGTGGGAACCGGTGACCTGC
Source organism: Ferirhizobium litorale (assembly GCA_030028905.1). GTDB lineage: Bacteria > Pseudomonadota > Alphaproteobacteria > Rhizobiales > Rhizobiaceae > Ferirhizobium > Ferirhizobium litorale. The sequence goes on from JALDYZ010000001.1 coordinate 530,614, forward strand.
CGGGCCGCATCGCTTGCGAGGAAGATCGCGACCGCCGCCACCTCGTCGACCGTGACGAACTCCCGTGTCGGCTGGGATTTCAGCATCACCTCGGACTTCACCTGCGCCTCGCTGATGCCGCGGGCCTTGGCCGTGTCGGGAATCTGCTTCTCGACGAGCGGCGTCAGCACGTAGCCGGGGCAGATGGCGTTGACGGTGATGCCGCTTTCGGCCAGCTCCAGCGCCGCTGTCTTGGTAAGGCCCATGATGCCGTGCTTGGCGGCGACATAGGCGGACTTGAAGGGCGAGGCGACGAGGCCGTGGGCCGAGGCGATGTTGATGATGCGCCCGTGCCGCTTCGCCTTCATCACCGGGATGGCGGCGCGCATCGTATGGAACGCGCTCGAAAGGTTGATTGCGATGATCTGGTCCCACTTGTCGACGGGGAAATCCTCGATCTTCTCGACATGCTGGATGCCGGCATTGTTGACCAGCACGTCGATGCTACCGAATTCGCGCACCGCTGTCTCGATCAGATCGGCGATCTCTGCCGGGTTCGTCATGTCGGCGGGATGATGGAACACCCGGCCGTTGCCGAGGTCCGCGCACTTGCGGCGAGCGGTCTCGATCTCCTCGGCGCTACCGAATCCATTGAGCACCACGTTGGCGTCGTCCCGCGCGAACGCCTCGGCGATCGCAAGGCCAATGCCGCTGGTGGAACCCGTGATGACCGCCGTTCTGGACATGATGCTCCCCCTATCGATGTCATTGTCAGCGCCTGTGTTGCGCTGCGAAAGTACAAAAGGTTATGCTCAAAAAAAGGACGCTGGCAATTGCGTAATTGCGAGCTCAACAACGCCGACGATTTGCGTTTTGTTTTCGTTTGACATTCGTTTTGCTATCGTATTGTAATTTGCTTGAGGAAAGGCGGAGGCAATTCGCCTAAGGGGGAGGAGTTTATGGGCGGTTTCGTTCTGGCGATCGATCAGGGCACGACTTCCAGTCGGGCCATTGTTTTCGATTCCCGCATGAAGGTTGTGGGCAGCGGGCAGAAGGAATTCACCCAGATCTATCCCAAGTCGGGTTGGGTCGAGCACGATCCTGAGGAAATCTGGGAAACCGTCCTGTGGGCGGCAAACGAGGCGATCAAGACGTCCGGTGTCGAGCCCGAGGAAATCAACGCGATCGGCATTACCAACCAGCGCGAGACGGTCGTCGTCTGGGACCGGGAGACCGGCAAGCCGATCTCCAATGCCATCGTCTGGCAGGACCGGCGTACCGCCGCTTATTGCGGCAAGCTCAAGAAGCAGGGTCTGGAAGGCGTCTTCACCAGGAAGACGGGATTGCTGCTCGATCCGTATTTTTCCGGCACGAAGCTGTCATGGCTTCTCTCCAAAGTGAAGGGCGCACGCCACCGTGCCACCAAGGGTGAACTCTGCTTCGGCACGATTGATACCTTCCTGATCTGGCGGCTGACGGGTGGAAAGATGTTCGCCACCGATGCCACCAATGCGTCGCGCACACTGATGTTCAACATCGCCACGAACGACTGGGATGACGAGTTGCTCGAAATCCTGCATGTGCCGCGTGCGATGCTGCCCGAGGTGAAGGACTGCGCCGCCGATTTCGGATCGACCGAACCAGGGCTGTTCGGGGCGCCTATCCCGATCCTGGGCGTTGCCGGCGACCAGCAGGCGGCCACCATCGGCCAGGCCTGCTTCAAGCCTGGGATGATGAAATCCACTTACGGCACCGGTTGCTTTGCGCTCCTCAATACCGGCGCCGACATGGTTCGCTCGAAGAACCGCCTGTTGACGACGATCGCCTACCGGCTCGACGGCAAGACCACCTACGCACTCGAAGGGTCGATCTTCATCGCCGGCGCTGCCGTCCAGTGGCTGCGCGACGGGCTGAAGGTGATCAGGTTCGCCTCCGATACCGGTGATCTCGCGGCGAGCGCCGACGCGTCGCAGCAAGTCTATCTCGTGCCGGCTTTCACCGGCCTCGGCGCCCCGCACTGGGACCCTGATGCTCGTGGAGCGATGTTCGGCATGACCCGCAACACCGGTCCTGCCGAGTTTGCACGCGCGGCGCTCGAGGCGGTCTGCTACCAGACCCGCGACCTGCTCGACGCGATGCACAAGGACTGGAAGAGCAACGGCAACGAGACGGTGCTGCGCGTCGACGGCGGCATGGTTGCCAACGACTGGACGATGCAACGGCTCGCCGATCTGCTCGACGCGCCGGTCGACCGGCCGATCATCCTGGAGACGACGGCGCTCGGTGCGGCCTGGCTTGCCGGCAGCAAGGCGGGCGTTTGGCCGGACCTCAACGATTTCGCGCTGTCCTGGGCCCGCGACGAGCGTTTTGAGCCGCAGATGGACGAAAAGACCCGCGCCAGCAAGCTGAGGGGATGGCGCAAGGCCGTCCGGCGGACGCTCAGCGCCAGCTGAAGGCACAAGCGCCGCCCCCAACATTTTTTGATGCGCCATGTCGGCATTGCCTGTAGCTTTCCGTCCTTTGAGGAGACGGGAGAAGACAATGCTTTATGCCATTCTTTGCTACAATTCAGAGGACGTCGTCTGCGCCTGGAGCCGCGAGGAAGATGCCGCCGTCATGGAGAAGCTTGCGGCCGTGCAAAGGCCGCTTGCCGAGGCAGGCAAGCTCGGCCCGGTTGCAAGGCTGATGCCGACGACCTCGGCTACGACGCTGCGCAAGACCAAGGACGAACCCATCGTCATCGACGGTCCTTTCGCCGAAACCAAGGAGCAGTTCCTGGGTTTCTACGTGGTCGACGTCGCCTCGCTGGACGAAGCGCTCGGGATCGCCAGGGATCTTGCCAAGGCCAATCCCGGAACGGGGTCCTATGAGATCCGACCGGTGATGGCCTTTTTCGAACAGGGCAGGGTGTGATGACCGATCTCGCCTGGATCGAAGCGGCACTGACATCCGCGCGGCCCAAGGCGCTCGGCGCCCTGCTGCGCTACTTCCGCAATCTCGACATTGCCGAGGAGGCCTTTCAGGAGGCCTGCCTCAGGGCCGTGCGAACGTGGCCGCAGCAAGGCCCGCCGCGGGACCCCGCCGCCTGGCTCATCTTCGTTGGCCGCAACAGCGGCATCGACACGCTGCGCCGCCTGGCGAAACAGGGGGAACTGCCGCCCGAGGAAGTGATCTCCGATCTCTCCGACGCCGAGGAAGAGCAGGCCGACCGGATCGATGGGTCGCACTACCGCGACGATATCCTGCGGCTGCTTTTCATCTGCTGCCATCCCGACCTGCCGGCGACCCAGCAGATCGCGCTGGCGTTGAGGGTTGTCTCCGGACTGTCCGTTCCGCGGATCGCGCGGGCGTTTCTGGTCAGCGAGAGCGCCATGGAACAGCGCATTACCCGTGCCAAGGCCCGCGTCGCAACTGCCGGCATCCCCTTCGATACGCCGGATGCGATCGCGCGCAGCGAGCGGCTGGCCCAAGTCGCGGCGATGATCTACCTTGTCTTCAACGAGGGATATTCCACATCGGGCAATGGCGGCGAGGGGGCATCGCTCTGCGAGGAAGCGATCCGCCTCGGGCGGTTGCTGCTGCGGATCTTTCCGTCGGAGCCCGAGGTCATGGGGCTTCTGGCGCTGATGCTCATCCAGCACTCGCGGCTGCGGGCGCGGTTCGACACGGGCGGCAATCTGGTGCTGCTGGAGGACCAGGATCGGTCACTCTGGAACCGCGACCTGATCAACGAGGCGCTGGCTCTGATCGACAAGGCTATCCGGCATCGCGTCCCCGGTCCCTACCAGATGCAGGCGGCAATCGGAGCGCTGCATGCGCGGGCGCCGACGGCGGAATCGACCGACTGGACGGAAATTGATCTTCTCTACCAGGCGCTCGAGCGGCTGCAGCCGTCTCCGGTCGTCACCCTCAACCGGGCGGTCGTGGTTGCCAAACTGCACGGCGCCGAAGCCGCGCTCGGCCTCATCGATCCGCTCGGGGAAAGGCTGTCGGGGTACTTCTACTTCCATGGCGTCCGGGGCGGCCTGTTGATGCAGCTTGGGCGCAAGGCGGAGGCACGCGAGGCGTTCGGCCGGGCAATCGCGCTCGCCAACACGCCTGCGGAAGCTGCACATATTCGCCAGCACATCGACAGGCTTTCCGCATTGGCGAGGGAAAGCGAAGTTAAGGTACTCTAGCGTCTATTGTTGTCGACTGATAGCCGGACCTGTCTCCAATGTTTATCGCATCCTTGCGAACGTCGCGCGAATAGGCGCGCTTTCGTTGCCGCTGCCATTGTTTTGCTCTGCGGCTGGAGCACGCTGTTCGGCGTTCGCCGATTGCGATGGGTGTCAGAACACCCTATGTGATTGCAAAACAGCCCGGATGCATCTCATGGAACTTGGACTCTACACCTTCGCCGACGTCGACCCGTCCGTCACCGCCAAGGGGCCGGAAGCGGCGCGCCGCCTTTCAAACCTGATCGAGGAGATTGAGCTTGCCGACCAGGTCGGCCTCGACGTGTTCGGGATCGGGGAGCATCACCGGGCGGATTATGCCGCCTCCTCGCCGGCCACGATCCTCGCGGCGGCCGCCGTCAGGACAAACAAAATCCGGCTGACGAGCGCCGTCACTGTGCTGAGTTCCGATGATCCGGTGCGTGTCTTTCAGCAGTTCTCGACCGTCGACCTGCTTTCCGGCGGCCGGGCGGAGATCATGGCCGGTCGCGGCTCGTTCATCGAATCCTTTCCGCTGTTCGGATACAATCTCGAGGACTACGACCAGCTCTTCGAGGAAAAGCTCGATCTGTTGATGGCGATCCGCGAGAGCGAACTGGTGACCTGGTCTGGGGAGATGCGCGCGGCAATCAACGGGCGCGGTGTCTATCCGCGGCCGCTGCAGGATCCTCTGCCGGTCTGGATCGCCGTCGGCGGCACACCCCAATCTGTCGCGCGCGCCGGCGCCATGGGCCTGCCGCTTGCCATCGCCATCATCGGCGGCGAGCCACGTCGTTTCGCGCCGCTGTTCGAACTCTATCGCGCGGCGGCCAAGCGGGCGGGAGAGAATCCGGCGAAGCTGAAGACCAGCATTAACGTCCATGGTTTCGTGGCGGATACTGAAGCGAAGGCCGCAGACCAGTATTACGCCCCGCACAGCGAAGTGATGAACCGAATCGGCCGCGAGCGCGGATGGGGCCCGATGGGCCGCGCGCAGTTCGATGCATCGCGTGGACCGAACGGAGCCCTGTTCGTCGGCGATCCGGAAATGATGGCCGAAAAGATCGTGGCGCACCACAAGCTGTTCAACAACGACCGCTTCCTGCTGCAGATGGCGATCGGGCCGATGCCGCACGAGCAGATCATGCGCGGCATCGAACTCTACGGCACGAAAGTGGCCCCGCTGGTCAGAAAGGCGTTGACTGAGCCGGGCAACGGCGCGAAAGCCTCGGCCTGAATGTCACAAGCCGGCCGACCGGCCCGAAATCCAGAACCAACACGGAAATCTTGATGGTCATTTCCTCCGAAGACGAACTGGCGAAGCTGAAGGAAATCGGGCGCATCTGCGCCACTGCGCTCAAGTCGATGGGCGAGGCGCTGGAGCCGGGGATCACCACCGCGGAACTCGATCGCATCGGCCGGAAGATCCTGGAAGACGCCGGCGCGCAATCGGCGCCGGAATTCTGCTATCAATTTCCGGGGGCCACCTGCATCAGCGTCAACGAGGAAGTCGCGCACGGCATTCCCGGCGAGCGGGTGATCAAGGCGGGCGACCTCGTCAACATCGACGTGTCGGCGGTCAAGGACGGCTTCTTCTCCGATACCGGCGCTTCGTTCGCGGTGCCGCCGGTCAAGCCGAAGATCGAAAAACTCTGCCGCGACGGCAAGCGGGCGCTGTGGACCGGCCTCAACCAGGTCAGGAGCAACCAGCCGCTCGCCAGTATCGGCAACGCGATCGGCGCGTTTGCGGCGAAAAATCGCTATACGCTGATCACCAACCTTGCGAGCCACGGCATCGGCCGGTCGCTGCACGAGGAGCCATCCGAACTTTCGACCTGGCCAGACGCGGACGAGACGCGGATCATGACCGAAGGACTGGTGTTCACGGTCGAGCCGTTCCTGTCGCTCGGCGGCACCTGGGCCGAGGATGGCGACAAGGACGCCTGGACGCTCTACAGCGATCCGAAGGCACCGACGGTGCAGTTCGAGCATACGATCGTGTGCACGAAAAACGGCCCGGTGATCCTGACACTGAGCGATTGATCCGGCCGAACCCGGCTGGTTCAATTTTTCTGGCAATAACGATCAGAACAGGGAATTTGCCCGCGGCCTTCGCACCTGCAATAAGGCGCCATGCATATGTCTGTCCCCCATCCTTCGGCGAGCCTGTTTTCGATCGGACTCGCCGGTGCCATCGCCATGGCTTCGGCCATGGGCTTCGGCCGCTTTTCCTTCACGCCCATCCTTCCCGGCATGATTTCCGGTCTGCCGATGTCGGCGGCCGACGCGGGTCTGGTGGCATCCGGAAATTTTGCCGGCTACTTCGTCGGGGCGGTGCTTTCCGCCTATGGCTGGGCAGCGGGCCGGGAGCGGATGGTCGCGCTGCTGTCGCTGCTGGCAAGCAGTGTCCTGCTTGCAGCGATGGGACTGACGGGTTCCGTACCCGTTTTTGTCGCGATCCGCTTTCTCGCCGGCATTGCCAGCGCCTTCGCCATGATCTTCACCTCCTCGATCGTGCTCGGTCATGCTGCCGCTGCCGCGCGCAGTGACCGGGTGCATGCCTCCCATTTCGGCGGCGTCGGGGCAGGGATCGCGCTGTCGTCGCTGGTCGTGATGCTGGTCGGCCTGGCGACGCAGGGCGGCCATGACGGCTGGAGGATCGACTGGCTTGCCGGGGCCGCCTTCTCGCTTGCCGGCACCGTCGCCGTCTGGTGGCTTCTTCCCGCAGCTCCGCCGCGCGGCAACCAAGCGACAGGCGAACCGCCGATCTCCTGGACCGCGCCGTTGTTGCTGACGACGCTGTCCTACGGATTGTTCGGTTTCGGATACGTCATTACCGCGACGTTCCTGGTGACGATGGCCCGACAGGGGGCGGCCGGTCCGGCGGTCGAATTTCTCTGCTGGTTCATCGCCGGTGTGACCGCAGCCGTCTCGATCGCGGCGTGGCGGCCATTCCTGGTGCGCTGGGGACTGGCCGTCACCTACATGGCGGGGCTGCTGACCGAAGCGCTCGGTGTCGTCGCCACCGTCATGCTGCCGCCGGCTGCGGCACCGCTCGTCGGCGGTCTGTTGTTCGGCGCCACCTTCATGATGATCACCGCCTACGGCCTGCAGATCGGCAGGAAGCTCTCGCCGGAAAGCCCACGCAAGGCGCTCGCGTTCATGACCGCCGCCTTTGGCATCGGCCAAATCATCGGGCCGCTGGTGGCCGGTGCGATGGCCGAGTCGACCGGCAGCTTTGCGGCTCCGACCCTGACGGCTGCCGCTGTGCTTGCGGTGTGCATGCTGCTCGTCATTCCGGTGGCGCGCCGCATCGGCTGACGCAATTTTACTCCATGATTCCGCTTTTCCTGCACCAAGGCAGCGCCCGAATGCCGGGGCCGGCCTCGGTTACAAATGCGTAAGGTTCCGGCCGGCCCATTGCTGCGAGTACCATTCTCGCCTACTTTCCGGGCCAGACATTCGCTTCGCCAATATGGCCTAGCCCTTTGAGAGAGCCACAATCCCGTGTTCGTATCGTTCTTCCCCAAGCCGAAGCTATTCTTTCTGTCTGCCGTACTTTGGTCGATCATCGCCATCGCTTTCTGGTATACGCTCGGCGAGCAGCTCGGCGCCAGCTTCGGTATGCCGCCGGTTCCTGCGGAGGCCCCGCCAGTCGTCGGTATTTCGACCTTCTGGTCAGGTGCATTCCTCTGGTTCTACCTGTACTTTGCGGTCGTCGTCGGGCTGTTTACCGCCTTCTGGTACGTATATAGCCCTCATCGCTGGCAGACCTGGTCGATCCTCGGGTCGGCGCTGATCCTCTTCACCACCTATTTCCAGGTGCAGGTGAGCGTCGCCATCAACAACTGGTACGGCCCTTTCTGGGACATGATCCAGGCGGCAGTCTCGAAGTCGCGGGTCATCACGTCCCAGGAGTTTTACGGACAGCTCGCGGTATTCATGGGCATCGCCATGGTAGCCGTCGCTGTTGCGGTCATGACCCGCTTCTTCGTCAGCCACTACATCTTCCGCTGGCGCACGGCCATGAACGAATACTACATGGCCAACTGGGGCAGGCTGCGGACCATCGAAGGTGCATCGCAGCGCGTGCAGGAAGACACGATGCGTTTCTCCACCACAGTGGAAGGGCTTGGTGTGAGCCTGATCGATTCCGTCATGACGCTGATCGCCTTCACGCCCGTGCTGATCCGCCTCTCGGCGAATGTGACCGAGCTACCGATCGTCGGCGAGGTTCCGCACCCGCTGCTGCTGGCGGCGATCGCGTGGTCGCTGTTCGGAACCGTGTTTTTGGCCATGGTCGGCATCAAGCTGCCGGGCCTGGAGTTCCGCAACCAGCGCGTCGAGGCCGCCTACCGCAAGGAGCTGGTATACGGCGAGGATCATGTCGAACGGGCGCAGCCGCAAACGGTGCACGAGCTCTTCGCGGACGTGCGGAAAAACTATTTCCGCCTTTATTTCCACTACTGCTACTTCAACATCGCCCGCATCTTCTACCTGCAGATCAACAACGTCTTCTCGATCCTGATCCTGGCGCCGTCGATCATTGCCGGCAAGATTTCGCTGGGCGCGCTCAACCAGATCTCGGGTGCGTTCGGGCAGGTCAGTTCGTCGTTCCAATACCTCGTGTCGTCCTGGCCGACGATTGTCGAGCTTCTGTCGATCTACAAGCGCCTTCGCGCCTTCGAGGCTGCCATCGAGGGCGAACAATTGCCGACGATCGACCAGCAATTCATAGAAGCGGGTGGCAACGAGGAACTGGCGCGCTAGGACGCACCAGTTCCCGATGCTCTAGAAGGCGGAGGTCTCCTCCGCCTTCTGCTTTTGCTGGCGCTCCTTGATCAACGGCATGGCGTCGGCATAACTGACGCAGGCGACGTCTTCGCGATTGCAGACTTCGGTAAGGAAGCGGTCGAGCGCCCGCCAGTAGGCTCCGCCGTTCATTTCCACGAAATGGAAGCCGAGCTGCAGCGGGATGCGCTCTCCTGCATATTGCTTGTGGAACGCGGCCCTGTAGGCGGCGATCGTCCGTTCCTCGAACTCCGCCGATTTTGCGCGATTTTCGAAGCCGGCGGAGTGACGGACGAAAAGATTGTAGTCCATGCCGATCACCGGCCTGGCGCTCGGACCTTCGGCAATGAGCGGCAGGCCGAATTCCATGATGCCGCGTTGCTCCGATGGCATCGCCGGGCCCTTGGTCACCAGGCTTGCATCGTAGGCGAAGCCTTCGTCCTTCTGGGCCTCGGTCAGGCCGGGGCTTGTCGAGAGATAGGGCGCGCGAAAACCGCGGATGGCGGTGGTCGCGAATTCCGCCCAGCGCTGCGGCTCCTTCTCAGGGATGCCGGCATTCTTCCAGGCGTCCTTCAGCGTCTCCCGAAAGGTGTCGAATTCCCGTTTCCAGTCGGCCCGCGACCAGTCCTTGCCGTCGAAGTGGCCGCAGGCATGGCTGCCGATGTCATGGCCGTCCAAATGGGCCCGCCATATATGGCCGAGGCGGGTACGGATTTCCTCGTCGCTCTGGGCGAAGCCGACATTCGATCGGCCGCGCTTGTGTCCCGGCGCCCGGTAGGCGGCCTTCTGCTGCTTGCTCATCAGGAAGGTGCAGGACAGGAAATAGGTAAAGTGCGCATTGTTGCGCCTGGCCATTTCGAGGCTTTTCTCCCACAGCGCGTTATCGTGGGCGCCGTCGAAGGAGATCAGCACCAACTGTTTTGGACGTTCGGCATCCGCCGCGACGGCTCCATGGGTAAGACAAAGGGCAAGGGCGAGAAAAGGCAAGGGACGCAACATGATACACCGCAATATTCAGGAAAGCCGTTTCCTTCCCGAGGAATGCGGCGAAGCTTTGATGGTGCTGGCAATTTTTCCCGCCAGCCGCTAATCCAATAGGACAACAATCAAGCCGGACCGGATATTTTCATGACATTGTTGATCGTTGGTATCATTCTTTTCCTGGGCATTCACCTCATCCGTGTCGTTGCACCCGGATTTCGCACGGCAATGATCGAGAGATTCGGAGCCGGTGGCTGGAAGGCCGGATATTCGATCGCCAGCATCGCGAGCCTGGTCGTGCTGATCTACGGCTTCGGCCTGGCGCGGCAGGCAACGGGCATTCTCTACACGCCCCCGGCCGGTCTTGCCCACCTGGCCCTGCTCCTGATGGTCCTGTCGATGATCTGTCTTGTGGCCGGCGTATTGCCGGCCGGTCATATTGCCGAAAAGACCAAGCACCCGATGGTTCTGTCGATAAAGATCTGGGCGCTCGCGCATCTGCTTGCCAACGGCGAAACCGCTTCGGTGCTGCTGTTCGCCTCGTTCCTTGCATGGGGCGTCATCCTCAGGATCTCGCTGAAGCGGCGCGAAAGGGCGGGCGAGATCGTGCGCCGTCCGTTCGTTTCGGCGCGCTACGACATCCTGTCGGTCGTCATCGGGATCGTCCTCTATGCGGCCTTCCTCCTCAGGCTGCACGAATGGTTGATTGGAGTTTCGCCGCTTCCAATGTGACGAATTCGGGCGATCCCCCTTACAAGCGCCGCAAAATCGGGTAGAAGGCGCTGAAACCCTGCATTCCGTACCGAAGGCCGGAGACCAGAATGGCATTCAATGACGACAGCTTTATTCGCGAGGTGAACGAGGAACTTCGTTCCGAGCGGCTCCAGTCCGTATGGAAGCGCTACGGGCGCATCCTGATCGGCATCGCCGTGCTCATCGTTCTCGGAACCGCTGCCCACCGTGGCTATGACTACTGGATGACCCAGAAGGCTTCGGATACCGGCGACCAGTTCCTTGCGGCGATGAAGCTTGCGCAGGCCAACAAAACCGACGAGGCGCTGGCAGCGCTTGCGGCGATCGAGACGGAAGGCCACGGCTCCTATCCGGTGCTCGCCCGCCTGCGTGCGGCGGCGCTGGAGGCTCAGAAGGGTGACAGTGCAAAGGCGATCGCCACCTTTACGGCGATCGGCAAGGACGAGGCAGCGCCGGCGGCGATCCGCGATGCGGCGCGCATGCGGGCCGCCTGGCTGCTGATCGAGAACGGCACCTACGAGCAGGTTTCCGCCGAGGTCGAGCAGATGGCCGTGCCGCAGAACCCGCTGCGCCATTCGGCACGCGAGGCGCTCGGACTTTCGGCCTACAAGGCAGGCGATTTCAAGCGCGCCAGGGAATGGTTCCAGCAGATCGTCGACGATCCCGAGGCACCGCGCAACGTTGCGAACCGTGCCCAGATGCTGCTTGACCTGATTGCAGGATCCGGCAAGGCGCCCTGATCAGGCCGCCCGTACCATTAGGAAAGAAAGTCCATGAGCTTTACCGTCGCCATTGTCGGGCGTCCCAATGTCGGCAAATCGACGCTTTTCAACCGATTGGTTGGCAAGAAGCTGGCGCTTGTCGATGACACCCCCGGAGTGACGCGCGATCGCCGCCCCGGCGATGCCAAGCTGGTGGACCTGAGGTTCCAGATCATCGATACCGCCGGTCTCGAGGAGAGCGGCCCCGAAACCCTCGAGGGCCGCATGCGCGCCCAGACCGAGGCGGCTATCGACGAGGCGGACCTGACGCTCTTCGTCGTCGACGCGAAGATGGGCCTGACGCCGGTCGACAAGACCTTGGCCGAAATGTTGCGCCGGCGCGGCAAACCGGTGGTGCTGGTCGCCAACAAGGCGGAAGCGCGCGGGTCCGACGGCGGCTTCTACGATGCCTTCACCCTCGGCCTTGGCGACCCTTGCCCGATTTCGGCCGAGCACGGCGAAGGGATGATCGACCTCCGCGACGCGATCGTCGCGGCGCTGGGCGAGGAGAGGGCCTTTCCACCCAAGGAGGACGTGGCCGAGACCAACGTCGATGTCGTTGACCTGAACGATGACGAGGAAGGTGCCGAGGACGACGACGAAACCGCCTATGACGACAGCAAGCCGCTGCGGGTGGCAATCGTCGGAAGGCCGAACGCCGGCAAATCGACGCTGATCAATCGGTTTCTCGGCGAGGACCGACTGCTGACCGGGCCGGAGGCCGGGATCACCCGCGATTCCATCTCGGTGGAGTGGGACTGGCGCGGCCGTACCATCAAGATGTTCGACACCGCCGGCATGCGCCGCAAGGCCAGGGTGACGGAAAAGCTGGAAAAGCTGTCCGTGGCCGATGCCTTGCGGGCGATCCGCTTTGCGGAACTGGTTGTCATCGTCTTCGACGCGACCATTCCCTTCGAGAAGCAGGACCTGCAGATCGTCGACCTCGTGCTGCGCGAGGGACGTGCGGCCGTGCTCGCCTTCAACAAGTGGGATCTCGTCGAGGACGCGCAGGCGGTGCTTGCCGACTTGCGCGAGAAGACCGAGCGTCTTTTGCCGCAGGCCCGCGGCATCCGCGCCGTGCCGATCTCCGGCCAGACCGGCTATGGGCTCGACCGGTTGATGCAGTCGATCATCGATACCGACAAGGTCTGGAACCGCCGCATCTCGACTGCAAAGCTCAACCGCTGGCTCGAGCAGCAGCAGGTGCAGCATCCGCCGCCGGCCGTATCGGGTCGCCGCATCCGACTGAAGTACATGACCCAGGTAAAGGCCCGTCCGCCGGGCTTCATGATTTCCTGTACGCGTGCCGACGCGCTGCCGGAATCCTATGTGCGCTACCTGACCAACGGACTGCGCCAGGACTTTGCCCTTCCGGGCGTGCCGATCCGGATCCATTTCCGCGCCTCGGAAAATCCGTACGAAAACAAGAAGAAGAAAAAGCGCTGACCGTCGTTTTTCGCGCGTCCTTGGGCGGGGAAGCGGGCGGTCAGGCAGCGTTCTTGCTGAACGAGTCGCGCAAGGCGACGATCTCCGTCCTCAGGCGCTCGACATTGTCCGCCGTCGTGCCGGATGCCGCGACGATGCAGGCAGGAATTCCCGCGGCCTTCACCTTGAGCGCCGCGCCATTCGGGGTCAGGCGGATCAGCACCTGGCGCTCGTCCTGCTTGCTGCGTTCGCGCCCGATGAAGCCGGCGACTTCGAGGCGCTTCAGCAGGGGTGTGAGCGTGCTGGATTCGAGAAAGAGCTTCTCGCCAATGCCGCCCACCGTCTGGCCATCCTTTTCCCATAGCGCGACCATCACAAGATACTGCGGATAGGTCAGGCCCAGTTCGTCCAGGATAGGCTTGTAGAGCCTGTTCAGTGCATGGGTCGCGGAATAGAGCGCAAAGCAGACGAAACCGTCGAGTTCAAGCTTGCTGTCGTTCATCGTCGTGATCCCGGCGCATGATCTCGCTCTTGGGCTGCCCCACGCACTGCGCCTCGTGGGTGCGGGGTCGAATATGACATTTTATATCGTGCGATAAATATTTGTTGGCGATTATTTTGCATGGCAGCCATGCAAAATAATCTATCGCGCAAAAATAAATCGTGCGCGATACATATTTGCGTGTTCACGACGAACCGCAACCGAAAGGAACCCGACAATGTCTACGATCAAGAACATGCTTTCCGCAGCAGCAGTCCTGGCAGCCACCACCGTTGGCGCCGCAGCCGAGCCGGTTCTCGAGCCGACGACGCAGAAATTCATTGACTCACTTGCCGGCGGCAAGCCGATCTACACCTTCTCGCCGGCCGACGCCCGCGATATCCTCTCCGGCGCTCAGAAGGGCGACGTGAAGAAGCTGCGGGCCTCCATCGAATACAAGGTTATCAAGGCCGGCCCGACCGGCAGCGTGAAGCTACGCATTGTTCGCCCGGAAAATGCCAAGGGTCCGCTCCCGGTCATCCTCTACTTCCACGGCGGCGGCTGGGTTCTCGGTGACGCCGACACCCACGACCGGCTGGTCCGCGAGATCGCCAACGGCGCCAACGCCGCCGTCATCTTCGTCGACTACGAGCGCTCGCCCGAGGCACGCTATCCGATCGCCATCGAGCAGGCCTATGCGGCAACCAAGTACGTGGCCGAGCATGCCGCGGAATTCGATGTCGATGCCAGCCGTCTCGCAGTCGTCGGCGACAGCGTCGGCGGCAACATGACGGCGGCCGTCACCTTGATGGCCAAGGAACGCGGCGGCCCGCAGATCGACCATCAGGTGCTGTTCTACCCCGTCACCGACGCCAACTTCGAAACTGGTTCCTACAACCAGTTTGCCAACGGTCCGTGGCTGACGAAGGCTGCCATGAAATGGTTCTGGGACGCCTACCTGCCGGATGAGGCCAAGCGCAAGGAGCCGACTGCCTCGCCGTTGCAAGCCTCTCTGGAGCAACTGAACGGCTTGCCGCCGGCCCTCATCATCGTCGATGAGAACGACGTGCTGCGCGACGAGGGTGAGGCCTATGGCCGCAAGCTCAGCCAGGCCGGCGTGAAAGTCACGTCGATGCGCTACAATGGCACGATCCACGATTTCGTGCTGCTGAACGCGATCGCCGAAACCCCGGCGGTTCGCAGCGCCATCAAGGTCGCCAACGAGACGCTGCGCGACGCCTTCGCCAAATAGCCCTCGCTCAGCGACCTGCAACTTAAAAGTCCGTGCGGAGCCATCCGCGCGGGCTTTCGCGCATCAGGCATCCGCGAGCTTGTCCGCGCCGACGAGGGCACCGTGCTCGCCGATCACCCGCGCGGCAATGCGCGCGGCATAGGCGGCAGCATCCCTTGCATTTCCCTCTTCGAGATAGCGCGCCAGGAACGCACCATTGAAGCTATCGCCGGCGCTGGTGGTGTCAACCACTTGCTCGACTGTCGTCGCCGGTACGTGGACAGAGGCGTCGCTGAAGCTGACGGTCGCGCCCTCGGCGCCATTCTTGACGATGACGTTCGGCGCGCCGAGTGAATGGTATCGGGCAATGGTGTCCGAGACCGAACCGTCGCCGAAATGGGCGGCTTCGTCGTCGAAACTCGGCATGACGATGGTGGCGGCACGGGCACCGTCACGGATGGTCGACAGCATGGCGCGCCTGTCGGCCCACAGGCGCGGGCGGATGTTGGGATCGAAGGCGACAACCTTGCCGGCGGCTTTGGCGCGCCGCAGTTCGGAAAGAAGCGTCGCAGCGTCCTGTTCCGAAAGGATCGCCAGCGTGATGCCGGAGAAGTAGATGACGTCGGAGGTCTCGATCGCATGACGCAGGTGATCGCCGTCCGAGGCCAGCAGCCGGGCCGCGGACGTATCGCGCCAGTAGCTGAAGGACCGCTCGCCGTCCTTGAGGTGGATCATGTAGAGGCCCGGCGTGCGTCCCTTGATCCGGCGGATCCAGACCGTGCCAATGCCTGCATCCTCCATGAAGGACAGCATGTCGTCCGATACCGTGTCGTCGCCGACCGTGGTGTAGTAATCCACCGCCCAGTCCTCGGGCAGAAGGATACGGGCGTACCAGGCGGTGTTGAACGTGTCGCCGGCATAGCCGCGGCGCATCAGGCCTTCGCCGGCCTGGGCCAGTTCCACCATGCATTCGCCGATGGCTAGTAAGCGTCCACCCAAATCATCTCCCCCTCAATCCGGCTGTGGTGAGTATCGGGATAGGCCCGATTCGGGGCATTAGCAAGGTGGATGAAACGAGGCGCTCTACAACATCGATGCAATGTATCGGAAGCCGTTTACTCGTGGCCACTTCGCCTCTACAAATTGCGCTGCCCGACCGTTTCATTCAGGAGCCGTTGATGACTGATCGAAGCCCCAAGCCCGCATCGAAGAGGTCCGATTGGTGGCGGGGGGCGGTGATCTATCAAGTCTATCCCCGATCGTTCCAGGACACCACCGGCGACGGCTATGGCGACCTCAAGGGGGTCACGAAGAGGCTCGGCCATATCGCCTCGCTCGGTGTCGACGCCATCTGGCTGTCGCCCTTCTTCAAGTCGCCGATGGCGGACATGGGTTATGATGTTTCCGACTATTGCGCGGTCGATCCGATGTTCGGCACGCTCGAAGATTTCGATGCGCTGGTGTCCGAGGCGCATCGGCTCGGCCTCAGGATCGTCATCGACCAGGTGATCTCGCATACCTCCGACCAGCATCCCTGGTTCATCGAGAGCCGTTCCAGCCGCAAGAACCCGAAGGCCGACTGGTATGTCTGGGCGGACCCGAAGCCGGACGGCACCGCCCCGAACAACTGGCTTTCGATCTTCGGCGGGCCGGCCTGGGAATGGGATGGGGTTCGGCGGCAATACTACATGCACAATTTTCTCGCCAGCCAGCCGGATCTCAACTTCCACAATCCCAAGGTCCAGGATGCGCTGCTCGATACCGTGCGTTTCTGGCTCGACCGCGGCGTCGACGGCTTCCGGCTGGACACGGTGAACTTCTATTTCCACGACGAGAGGCTCAGGGACAATCCGCCGCTGGTGCGCGACCCCGACGCCACCAGCCACGATGCGCCGGACGTCAATCCCTACGGCATGCAGGACCACCTCTTCGACAAGAGCCAGCCGGAAAACCTGGGTTTCCTCAAGCGCTTCCGCGCTCTTCTCGACGAGTATGACGATCGCACGAGTGTCGGCGAGGTGGGCGACGGCGCCCGCTCGCTGAAGACGGTCGCGGCCTATACGAGCGGCGGCGACAAGCTGCACATGTGCTACACCTTCGATCTCCTGGGGCCGGATTTCACCGCTACCCACATCCGGAAATGCGTGAGCGCCTTCCAGCAGGCCGTGACCGACGGTTGGGTGTGTTGGGCCTTCTCGAACCACGACGTGATGCGCCATGTCAGCCGCTTCGCCAAAACCGAAGACGAACAGGAACGGGTGGCGAAGCTCGCCATCGCCGTCATCGCCAGCCTGCGCGGCTCCATCTGTCTCTACCAGGGCGAGGAACTTGGGCTGCCGGAAGCGGACCTCGCCTTCGAGGACCTGCGCGATCCCTACGGCATCCGCTTCTGGCCGTCCTTCAAGGGGCGCGACGGCTGCCGCACGCCGATGCCGTGGGAGAAGGGGGAGGCCCATGCAGGCTTCAGCTCAGCAAAACCCTGGCTGCCGATCCCGGACGAGCACAGGCACATGGCCGTGAATGTTCAGGACGGCAGGACGGATTCGGTGCTTGGCCACTACCGCGCCATGCTCGCCTTCCGGAAAGCGCATGGCCCGCTCCACGACGGCGAAATGACCTTCCTCGACAGCAACCGCGACCTGCTCGCCTTCATTCGGGAAAAGGACGGCGAGAAGCTGCTCTTCGTCTTCAACCTGACCCGCGAGCCGCAGGAGTTCCGGCTTCCCGGCACGGACGTGCGGCCGGTCGATCTGCCCGGATTTTCGCCGCGGAGCGCCGGTGGGATCCTCGGACTCGAAGGTCTCGATGCCTTTTGCGGGAGGCTCTGATGCGGGTGCTGCTGGTCAATCCCGACATGCTCGAACGGTGGGAGCGGATGCGGCAGCAGTTGTGGCCGGATACGCCGTCGAGCATCCATTGGGAAGAGATGGAGGCATGTCTTGCCAATCCCGACCGGCAGGCCGCCTTTCTCTGCGAGGATGATGCCGGGGTCGTGGCGGGTTTCGCGGAGGCCTCGTTGCGATCCGACTATGTGAATGGATGCGAGACGTCGCCCGTCGCCTTCCTCGAGGGGATCTTCGTATTGCCGTCCTATCGCCGTCGCGGCGTGGCGCGCGCACTTGTCATTGCCGTCGAGCGCTGGGCGATGAGCCACTCCTGCCGCGAACTGGCGTCCGATACCGACCTTGCCAATCTGACAAGCCAGTCGCTGCACGCCTCGCTCGGCTTCGAGGAAACCGAACGGGTCGTCTACTTCCGCAAGGAACTGAGCGAGACCAGCAGGGAGAACTGAGCGGCCGCGCCCGTTCAACCCATCAGCATGAAGCGGTCGACATCGACCATGCCCTTGTCGGAGATCTTCAGGTGCGGGATGACCGGCAGCGGCAGGAAGGCCAGTTGCAGGAACGGCTCCTCCAGCGTCGCGCCCAGCGCGAAGGCGGCCTGTCGCAGGTGATGCAGCGTGTCGCGCACGCTCTCATAGGGTTCAAGGCTCATCAGGCCGGCAACGGGCAATGCGATCTCGCCGGTCACCTTGCCGTCCTCGACGACAACGAAGCCGCCATTGATGTCGCTCAGGCGGTTTGCGGCGAGCGCCATGTCGTCCTCGTTGACGCCGACGACGCAGATGTTGTGGCTGTCGTGACCGACGGTCGAGGCGATCGCCCCCTTCTTCAGCCCGAACCCCTGGACGAAACCGTTGGCGTGATTGCCGTTCTTGCCGTGACGCTCGATCACCGCCACCCTGATGATGTCGCGGCCGAGATCGAGGCCGGTCTGGTTGCCTTTCGCCGGCAGGCGGTAGCGTCGGTGCTCTGTGATGATCTTGCCGGGCAGGACGCCGATCACCGACGTCTCACCTTCCGTATGGGGCACTCCGAAATCGGCGGCGTTGACATGGCGAGCCCTGACGCTGTCGAGCCCGACCGGGGTGACCGGCTTGCGGCTCGCAAACAGCGTGTCGGTCACAAGACGGCCGGCCGCGAACACCATTTCGGCCTTGCAGCTCTCGAGGCTGTCGATCACCACGAGATCCGCCCGCCAGCCCGGCGCGACGAGGCCGCGGTCGCGTAGACCGAAGGCGCGCGCGGCGGAGATGGAGGCGGCGCGGTAGACTGCGATCGGCTCCACCCCATTGGCGATCGCGGTGCGGATCATGTAGTCGAGATGGCCCTGTTCGGCGATGTCGAGCGGATTGCGATCGTCGGTGCAGAGCGCGATGAACGGCGACAGCCGCTCGGTGATGACCGGCATCAGCGCCGCCAGGTCCTTCGACACCGACCCCTCGCGCACGAGGATGTGCATTCCCTTGCGGATCTTTTCCAGGGCTTCCGCGGCGCTGGTGCACTCGTGATCGGTGCGAATGCCGGCCGAAAGGTAGCCGTTCAGGTCGTTGCCGGAAAGGAGCGGGGCGTGGCCGTCGATATGCGACCCCTGGAACGCCTCGAGCTTGGCGAGGCAGATCGGATCCTTGTGGATGACCCCCGGAAAATTCATGAACTCGGCGAGCCCGATCACCTTTGGATGATGGCGAAACGGCAGGAGGCGCTCGATCGGTAGATCGGCGCCCGAGGTTTCGAGATGGGTTGCCGGTACGCAGGACGACAGCTGGACACGGATGTCCATGATGGTCTCGAGGGCGCTGTCGAGAAAATACTGGATACCCTCGGTGCCGAGCACGTTGGCGATCTCGTGTGGGTCGCAGATGACGGTCGTTACCCCGTAAGGGAGTACGCAACGGTCGAACTCGTGCGGCGTCACCAGCGAGGATTCGATGTGCAGGTGCGTATCGATGAAACCGGGAACGACGATGCGGCCGGAAATGTCGATCTCTTCCGCGCCGGTGTAGTCGGCACAGGTGCCGACGACGCGATCGCCGCAGATGGCGATGTCGGAGACAATGAGTTCGCCGGTCACGAGATCGAAAAACCGGCCGCCCTTCAGGACGATATCGGCCGGCTGGCGGCCCGTGCCCTGGTCGATCAACCGTTCCAGATCCGTTGTCATCGCATCCCCACTATCGTGATTCCCTTTCGATATAGCCTATTCCTCAAACGGCGAGACTGGGAGGGGGCAGATCGAAAACAAAGTGGGTCGCCACGACGTCCCCCTTGATGCATCGTTCCAATGCATGAATTGCAAGATCCTTCGGCGTTGGGCATCGTGCCTGCAATCCCGACCATCGGTGGACGGACTGGAGGAGCAAGCCGTGGCAATCGCCTTCAAGAACGAACTGCATGACGAGTTTGGGACCTGGCCGCTTGCCTATATTCCCTATGGCGGCGCTGATTTCGGCGAAATTCTTGCCGTTGGCCGCGCGGTCGGAGACGGCGACGACGGCGCATTCCACAATGCGTGGATCTCCGCCGGCGACAGGTTGGTCGCCGAGGCGACCGAATGCGAGGAGAACGGGCGGCTTTCGAGCGCGCGCGAACTGTGCCTGCGCGCCAGCGCCTTCTATGCGGCGTCCTATCATCCTCTCTACGGTTTCCCGGTCGATCCGCGCCTGCTCGCCGCATTTCGCAAGCAGACGGAAGCGTTCGACAGGGGGCTCGCGCTCTCCGATCCACCGGTTCATGCGTTACAGATCCCCTTCGAGGGCGCGTCCATGCCGGCCTATCTTATTCCTGCGAGCGGGCGGGCGGATCGCGTCCGCCCGCTGCTGATCCTGACAAACGGATACGACGGGACGATCACCGACATGTATTTCGCCTCCGCGGTTGCTGCGTCGCGGCGCGGTTACCATTGCCTGCTGTTCGACGGCCCGGGACAAGGCGCCATGCTTTACGAGCAGGGCATCCATCTGCGCCCCGACTGGGAGACGGTGGTGAAGCCCGTCGTGGATTTCGCCGTCGACTTTCCTTGCGTCGACCCGTCGCGAATGGCGTTGAGCGGCTGGAGCCTCGGCGGCTATCTCGCGCCGCGCGGGGCTTCGGGCGAGCCGCGCCTTGCCGCCTGCATCGCCGATCCCGCTCGGATGGGCATGGTCACCTCTTTCGGTGGTTTTCTTGCCAAGCTTGGCATCAGTGCCGCTGCCGCAAGCCGCCCGAGCGAACTGGACGAGCAAACCCTCGACCGGATCATGGAGGTGATTTCCGCCAATCGCAAATTGCGGTGGTCTATCGTCCAGCGCGGCTTCTGGGCCCATGGCGTCGACAATCTGCGCGACTACCTGCGATCCGCCGAGCAGTTCACTATGGAGGAACGGATCGGCGCCATCGCCTGCCCGACGCTGGTCACGCAAGCCGAGGACGATCCGCTGTCCGAAGAGGCTTCAATCTTCTTCGATCAGCTTCGCTGCCCGAAGACTCTGCTGCACTTCAGTGCTGCCGAGGGAGCGGGAGATCATTGCGAAATGGGAAACCGATCGCTCCTGAATCGGCGTACTCTCGATTGGCTCGACGCAACGCTTGGGGTCGGCTGAACGCGGTTCACAGCCAGTGCATGCGCCGCAGGACCAACAGCGTCGCCGCCGACGTGATCGCCACGAAACCGACGATGACCACGAAGGCCCATGTTTCGTGCACGCCGGGGACACCGCCGACATTCATGCCGAAAAGGCCGGCGACGAGGCTTGGCGGCAGGAGCAGAGCGGCAAGCGCGGACAGGCGATTGGAGTTGCGGGCGATCCGCTCGCTGATGACCGTCGAGAGGTCGTCGTGCAGGATTGCGGTGCGGTCTCGGATGGAATCGAGATACTCGATGAAGCGCATCAGTTTGTCGATTACCTCGCGAAAGCGCAGCTTGTCGCGCTCGGTCAGCCAGTCGGCATCGTCATGCTCAATGCGGTTGAGCGCATCGCGCTGGGGCGCCAGATAGCGGCGCAACTGGACGGAACGTCGGCGCAGGAGCTTCAGGCGCTGCCGTACCTCACCGGCATCGTCCTGGAATATCATCTCGTCCAGTTCGTCGGCTTCCTCGTCCATCTCGTCGAGCACCGGCTCGAGATCGCGCACCAGTTTGTCGGCGACGAGCGCGAGCAGTTCTCCCGTCTGCTTTGGGCCAATTCCATTTTCGAGGGCAAGACGAATGTCGCGCAATGCGGTGATGTAGTGGCCGCTGTCCCGAAGCGTGACGAGCCGCCGCTCGTCGACCCAGGCGTGCAGGGGGACGAGATCGATATCCTCGGAGGGATTTTCCTCTTCCTCTGGCGGTGCTGCACAAAGGCCCCTGAGGATGATCAGCAGACCATCGCCGACCGGCTCGACGCGTGGGCGGGAGTCCTCGGCGAGCAGCGCCTCGGCGACGAGGGGATCGAGTCCGCCCTTCTTTGCCACCCATTCGGCTGTCGCCGGATGGTCGCGCTCGAAGTGAAACCAGACGATACCGTCTTGCGGCTTCCAGTCGCATAGCTGCGCCATGGTAAGTTCCGAGCAACCGCCTTGCCCGTCGAGCTTCAGGGCAAATCGCAGGCCCGGTTCGTCGCCATAACTCAGTGTCTTCAGCTGTTCCAGCATCCCGGTCGCTCCGAGGGCATGTACCTGGCAGTTGGGCAAATCGCCATCGATTATCACAATGATATCAGCAAACTGCATTTTGCCGAAGGCCGAACCGCTGGATGAGGTTTGTGCCATCCGGCCGCGTGTTTGGGATTTGTCGGGTAGCGCCGCGCGCTGGTTGCACGATACGCCGCGCCTTGACTATAGAATTGCGACGCGGTGGCCGAAGGGCGTGTCGTCGTCGAAATTCACGGTGCCGATGTTGTCGCTTTCACCGGACAATGTGTCCGGTTCGGATCCGTCCTCGCCGACTGTCTGCTCCCTGTCGGACGCGCTTCCTTGGTGGTCGCGCGGGTGGCGGTGCTCAGGATCGACTGCATGGTCCGGATGGGTGGGGCGCGCATCCCTGGCCGCATTCTCCTCGGCCCGGGCCTGCAGTTCCGCGGTGATCTTCGATTGCCGTTCGGCGACCCAGACGTTGAACGCTTCCGACCCGATCGACAGACTGGAATGAGTTTGTGTGGCCGAGGATCCGGCGGTGGCGGAGATGGGGGAAACCGGATTTACCAACGCATCTTCTCCTGTTGCCGCGGAATCTGTCCGGCCGCGAATTCCTGTCCGGCATTTCGCCCGGCACCATGCAATCGGGAAAAACCGGTTATTTCAACATGGTGACGCCTGCGCCAATGTGCAAGTCGGCCGGCCGGCGCGGTTTCCCATCAAGGAAAAGCGGCCCCGCCGGAGCCGCTTCTGTATCCATTGTCATGACCATGCGATGACGAGCCAGATGCTATCGCGTCAGCCATTGGCGATGAGCACCTCGCGCAGCTTGCCGAACAGTTCGTCGATCTGCGCCTTCTCGATGATAAGCGGCGGCGATAGTGCGATGATGTCGCCGGTGGTGCGGATCAGCAGACCCTTCTCGTATGCCTTGAGGAAGGCCGAGAAGGCGCGCTTGGTCGGTTCGCCGGCGATCGGGTCGAGTTCGATCGCGCCGATCAGTCCGAGGTTGCGGATATCGATGACATGCGGGCAGTCCTTCAGCGAATGCAGGCCGTCCTCCCAATAGGAGGCAAGTTCCGCTGCACGGGTTAGCAGGCCCTCATCCTTGTAGGTGTCGAGCGTTCCGAGTGCAGCGGCGCAGGCGATCGGGTTGCCCGAATAGGTGTAGC
This sequence comes from Ferirhizobium litorale, assembly GCA_030028905.1. Lineage (GTDB taxonomy): Bacteria > Pseudomonadota > Alphaproteobacteria > Rhizobiales > Rhizobiaceae > Ferirhizobium > Ferirhizobium litorale. The sequence continues at coordinate 553,820 of JALDYZ010000001.1, forward strand.
CGTGGAAAAACTCGATCATGTGCTCCGGACCGTTCATGAACGCGTCGTGGATCTCGGAGGTGACGAAGACGGCGCCCATCGGGATGACGCCGTTGGTGAGCCCCTTGGCGGTGGTGATGATGTCCGGCTTGACGTCGAAGTACTGGGCCGCGAACGGTGTGCCGAGGCGACCGAAACCGGTGATGACCTCGTCGAAAATTAGCAGGATGCCGTGTTTGGTGCAGATGTCCCGCAGCTTCTGCAGGTAGCCCTTCGGCGGGATCAGCACACCGGTCGAGCCGGCGACCGGCTCGATGATCACCGCAGCGATCGTCGAGGCGTCGTGCAGGGTGACGATGCGTTCCAGCTCGGTGGCAATATCGCCGCCATGCTCGGGCTCGCCGCGGGCAAAGGCGTTCTTGGCTGGCAGGTGAGTGTGCGGCATGTGGTCGACGCCGGTCAGCAGCGTGCCGAACATCTTGCGGTTCGAGACGATGCCGCCGACCGAAATGCCGCCGAAGTTGACCCCGTGATAGCCTCGCTCGCGACCTATGAGGCGGAAGCGCGAGCCGTTGCCCTTCACCCGGTGATAGGCAAGCGCCACCTTGAGCGCGGTCTCGACCGATTCCGAGCCGGAATTGGTGTAGAGTACGTGATCCATGCCTTCGGGGGCGATGTCGATGAGGCGGTTCGCCAACTCGAATGCCTTCGGATGGCCGAGCTGGAAGGCCGGCGCATAGTCGAGTTCGCCAGCCTGTTCGCGGATCGCCTCGGTGATCTTGGGGCGGCAATGGCCGGCATTGACGCACCACAGGCCCGCGGTCCCGTCGAGGACGGTGCGACCGTCATGGGTCGTGTAGTACATATCCTTGGCGCCGACGAAGAGCCGCGGTTCCTTCTTGAACTGGCGGTTTGCCGTAAACGGCATCCAGAAGGCGCGCATATCGTTGGGCGTGGCATTCAAACGGTTCGACATGTCAATCTCCATGGCCAAGCGTGCGGGTGGCCATCTCCCGGTTGGAGGCTGTCCGTTTTTTTATGTCTATCGGGCGGTCAAACTAGCAGCGGGGCTGATTGCGTCAAGCGTCGGCGCAGCCGGACAAGCGGCCTCGACCAGGGTCGGAATATAGGTGCTGTCGAGGGACGGGATCGGTTGCGCGTCGTCAACGGATAAATGCCGGCAAACGCATGTTTGCCGGCCAAATCAAAATTCAATGGTAATAAAATATTGCCTCAACGGCACTGGAACATTGGCCAAACCGCATGGGTTCCCCTTCAGCTCTCACGAGCGTCCGGAAAGCTCAGGCGGCGGCGGATGTGCTCTTCTCGTTGTCGCAATAAATGCTTTCCAGCGTTTCCAGAACCTTCATTACCGGTTCCGAGGCACTGGAGTAGTAGATCGTCTGCGCGTCGCGTCTGGTCTTGACCAGCTTCTGGGCACGCAGCTTCGAGAGGTGCTGGGACAGGGCTGACTGGCTAAGGCCAACCTGGGTTGCGAGTACGCCGACAGGCACTTCGCCCTTGACGAGACTGCAAAGGATCATCAGTCGTTTCGGATTTGCCATGGCCGAAAGCAGACCGGCGGCTGCTGTCGAATGGTCCGCTAAATTTTTTATTTTCATGGGTTGCTTGCTTCCTAGTGCGAATGCTCTCACGGACTTGAACATACGCTTGTCAATCAGAAAAATAACCGATGACAAAATCTAGCAAGATCATTCGAAGATTGTATATACCTAAATTTCAGGTACCGGGTATGCTATTTTAGTTATATACAGAAATATCGCGTCGGCTGTGGACAACTGCACGTCGAACTCGTGCCGAAGTGTGTGATCACCGCATATTAGGTCGATACCGGACAAGTCTATGCCGCAAATGCGCCAGGGGCCGGTGGCGGACTTTCCAGCAAGGGTTGCAATTTTCGCAGCGGCATCAGGGTCGCGCGATACTATTTCTCGCATGGTTTCCTGCTCCGCCGCGGCGAAGGATTCCAGAAGTGAGGAGTGAATAATCAGGTCCTCGCCCGGAAGATTGTAGGCGCGAGCGAAGCCGCCGTTCAGATTTGCCGATTGCGGCACCAGCCGGAAGAAGGCGAAATCGGGAAAATCGATATAGAGCTTCGCCTTGGGGTGACGGTTGAGAAAGCGCTGCCGCAGACGCTGGTGCTGCTCGCTGCCGGTCTCCACGCGCTCGGCCACGCATTGAACGGTCAGGCGCGGATGGGCGAGGGGGTCGCCCTTGCCCGGCTTGCCGAAGAGCAGGGACGCGCGCGGATCGTTGTTGAGCGCCTTCGTATGGGCCGAAAGCCCGGAAACGAGGATGGCCGGCACCCCGTCGCAGTCGGTGCCGACGAGCACGCGGCTGCAGAACGGAAAGCCGGTATCCGGATCAAGCACCGCAAGCGAGGCGTAGCGGGCCGAACGCAGCAGGATGCGCGCCAGCCTGCGCGCATCGTCGTCGGTTTCCCGGATCACGGACGGCTTGTCGTTCATCTCTGCTCCTGCGTTCGCTGGGCCGGCGAAGGCCTTTTGTTCACGCAGTCTCTTTTTGCCGGTGCCGTGTCAAGCCCACGACAATCTCCTGTGCGGAGATGGTGCCGATGATCTGCCCGTTGTCAACCACGCCGATGCTACCGGGAACCCGTGCGAGGGCGTCCAGGATATCGATCAACGGAGTCGTCGCCAGCGCCGTCGCCGATACCGATGACCCGCCGTTGCCGGGGGCGACGCCGGACCGCATGACATCGCGCGCTGTCAGCATCGTTATCGGGTTCATGTGCTGGACGAAGTCCGCGACATACTGGTCGGCCGGGTTCTTGACGATCTCCTGCGGCGTGCCGCACTGGATGATGCGCCCGCCTTCCATGATCGCGATGCGGTTGCCGATGCGGAACGCTTCGTCGAGATCGTGGCTGACGAAAAGGATGGTCTTTTTCAACCGGCGCTGGAATTCCAACAGTTCGTCCTGCAGACGGGTACGAATGAGCGGATCAAGCGCCGAAAACGGCTCGTCCATCAGCAGGATAGGCGCGCCGGTGGCGAAGGCGCGGGCAAGGCCGACGCGCTGTTGCATGCCGCCGGACAGTTCCTGGACTTTCCGGTCTGCCCATTGCGACAGGTTTACCAACTCGAGCTGCTCTGCGACCCTCTTCTTGCGTTCGGCTTCCGGCACACCGGCGAGTTCAAGTCCGAACCCGACGTTTTCCGCAACGGAGCGCCACGGCAGCAGGGCGAACTGCTGGAAAACCATGGAGACGGTGCGCATGCGCAGGTCGCGCAGTTGCTGCTGGCCGCATTTGTAGGGATTGGTCGGCTTGCCGCCGGAAAAGACTTGAACATCGCCGCGGACGACAGGGGCAAGCGCATTGACGGCGCGCAGCAGCGTCGATTTTCCGGAGCCCGATAGCCCCATCAGGACGAGAATTTCGCCTTCCTCGACGGTGAGCGAGGCATTGGCGACGCCGAGCACGAGGCCTGTCTGCGCGCTGATTTCGTCACGGGTCTTGCCCCCGTCGGCCAATGCGAGGGCTTGCTGCGGATTGTTGCCGAAAATGATCGAGACGTTGTCGAAGCGAACCGCGGTCATGCCTGTTCTCCTTCATCCGAGGAGCGGAAGATACGATCCAGGATGATCGCGAGGATGACGATGCACAGGCCCGCTTCGAAGCCGCGGGCGATGTTGACGGTGTTGAGTGCACGAACCACCGGCACGCCGAGCCCGGGTGCGCCGACGAGTGCCGCGATTACGACCATCGACAGCGACAGCATGATCGTTTGCGTCAGTCCGGCCATGATCTGCGGTTTCGCGAAGGGCAATTCCACCTTGCGCAGCACCTGCTGGCGGGTGGCGCCGAAGGATTCGGCGGCTTCCACCAGCGCGGGCGGCGTCGAGATGATGCCGAGGCGGGTGAGACGGATCGGCGCGGGAATGGCGAAGATGACGGTTGCGATCAGGCCCGGGACCATGCCGAGACCGAACAGGATCAACGCCGGGATCAGGTAGACGAAGGTCGGGATCGTCTGCATGAGATCGAGGATTGGCCTGATGATCGAATACAGCCATGGACGACGGGCGGAGGCGATGCCGACCGGAACGCCGATCGCCATTGAAACCCCGGTAGCCGCCAATACTAGCGCCAGCGTTGCCATGGTCTCGGCCCAATAGCCCTGATTGTAGATCAAAAGCAGCCCTAACAACGTGAAAAGGGTGACCCCAGCCGACTTGCGGAGATACCAAGACAGCCAGGAGATCACTGCGATCAGGCCCAGGGCGTAGTAGCTCTCGAAGGGCGTGTTCTTCAGGTACGGCGCCTGCAGCACGAACAGGATGGCGTCGATGCAGGCCTTCAGGACGACCTGCAGGAAGTCGAAGACGCCCTTTCCGTTCGTCGTCAGCCAATCGACCGCTGCCTTTGCCCAAGGACCGATGGGAATTTTGATATTTGTCAGCCAATCCACGAAATCAAATCCGGTCTAAAAGTTGTTAAACTATCGTCAGGAAGCAAGGGCGGGAAGAAACCTTCCCGCCCTTTGCTTACCTGTCAGAGACCGAGCGCCGATTTCACGGCGGGCATGGCCTCGTCACCATCCTTCGTCGTCACGCCGGCGAGCCACGGCTCGATTGTGGAGGGATTGGCCTTCAGCCATTCGGCTGCCGCATCATTCGGATCCATGCCGTCGTTCAGGATCTTGCCCATGATCTCGTTTTCCATCGGGAGCGAGAACTTGAGGTTGGTCAGGAGCTTGCCGACGTTCGGGCATTCGGTAGTATAGCCGGCGCGGACATTGGTGTAGACCGAAGCGCCACCGAAGTCGGGTCCGAAAATCTCGTCGCCGCCCGAGAGGTAGGTGAGCTTGAAGTTGGCGTTCATCGGGTGCGGCTCCCAGCCGAGGAAGACGATCGGTTCCCCGTCCTGTTCGGCGCGCGCCACCTGCGCAAGCATGCCCTGCTCGGACGATTCGACGACTTCGAAGCCGCTGAGGTCGAACTTGTTGCCGGAGATCATGTCGAGGATCAGGCGGTTGCCATCATTGCCCGGCTCGATGCCGTAGATCTTGCTGTCGAGTTCGTCCTTGTGGGCCGCGACATCCTTGAAATCGTTGATGCCGAGTTCAGCACCCTTGGCATTGGTCGCCAGCGTATATTTTGCGCCTACGAGGTTCGGCCCGAAAGATTCGACGGATTTGTCTTCGAGGAATGGGCGCACGTCGTTTTCCTGCGTCGGCATCCAGTTGCCGAGGAAGACGTCGATATCCTTGTTCTTGAGCGAGGTGTAGGTCACCGGGACCGAAAGGACGGTCACTTCGGGTTCGTATCCGAGCCCCTTGAGCACCGTAGCGACGGTTGCGGTGGTTGCGGTGATATCGGTCCAGCCGACATCGGAGAAGCGGACCTTGGCGCAGCTTTCCGGCTCGGCGGCTGCGGCGACAGCAGGATTGAGCGTCAGCGCGGATACGGCCGACGCAAGCAATAGTGAGGCTAAAGTCATTCTTTTCATTTGCGGCTCCCTTTTTTGTTTTAGTTCCCAACCCAATCACCAATATCCTATAATTTCAAGCAATCAGCGTGCATTTGCGGCGGATTGCAGTGGTGATTTGCGACGTTGGGACGCTGCCTGCGCCACCGTCCGGCCTCCACAGCGGGGTGTGTAGCGGGTTTTGCATTTCCTGTGGTTTTCCTGGATTGCCTCTTTTCTTTGGTCGCCGCATTTCCCAAGGGAGAGAGACGGAGATCGACATGGCCAAGCTCTATTTTCACTACGCGACGATGAATGCCGGCAAGTCCACGTTGCTGTTGCAGGCTTCCTACAACTACCAGGAACGCGGCATGCGCACGGTGATCCTGATCGCCGCTTTCGACGATCGCGCCGGACGAGGCAAGATTTCGTCGCGGATAGGGCTGACGTCCGACGCTGTCGCGTTCGAGGAAGGAGATGACCTCTTCGCGCTGGTAGAGGACATGCACCGCAGCGATCCCGTCGCCTGCGTCTTCGTGGATGAGGCGCAGTTCCTGACGCGCGAGCAGGTCTGGCAACTTGCGCGGCTGGCGGATCGACTGCATCTGCCGGTGATGGCCTATGGTCTGAGGACAGATTTCCAAGGCAAGCTTTTCCCGGGCTCGCACGAGCTGCTGGCGATTGCCGACGAATTGCGCGAGGTTCGCACGATCTGCCATTGCGGGCGCAAGGCCAGCATGGTCGTCCGCCTCGATGGCGAAGGAAAGGTTGCGCGCGAGGGAGCCCAGGTCGCGGTCGGCGGCAACGAGCGCTACGTCTCCTATTGCCGGCGGCATTGGGAGGCCGCCATGGGTGACGATCAGGACTGATGTTCCCGGCGCCGCCTTTTGCAGCAATCGGTGGAGATGACTTGAGCAGAACGCTTCCGTGGCCGCATACTGAGCTTCCGGTCGGTTTCGACACACGGATGCCGGGGCGAGAGGGGCCACGAATGCTGTCGGTATTTGCAAGTCTTGTCATTGCCTTGCTTCTTGGCGCTCTAGTCGGGCTTGAACGCCAGTGGAACCAGGGCAATACGGGTTTGACCACCCATGCGCTGGTCGCGCTCGGCGCCGCGGCATTTTGCGTTCTGCCTCAAATCCTTCCCTCCGAGCCGGATGTTCGCATGGGCGGGCAGGTCGTGACCGGCATCGGATTTCTGGGCGCCGGGCTCATCCTCAGGGACGGTTTTAATATTCGCGGCCTCAGCACGGCGGCGACAGTCTGGGCGACAGGAGCGGTGGGAGTGCTTGCGGGCTACGGTTACTTTCTGGCCGCGGCCGAAACGGCTGTACTGATAAAGTTGACCAACATCGCCATGCCGCGCCTCGGCCGGCTGATCGAGAAATATGCCCCTGCTGAGGCCGAGATCGAGCGATACTACATCGTCGAGTTGAAATGTGGTGCGCACGATGAAGCCGCCGTCCGGACGATGCTTCTTCAGGCGATGAATGTCAGGAAGCTGCGGCTGCACGCGATCGAGAGCCATGCGGTGAAAGAAACAACCTCCGTGGAGGTTGAGGCGGTTGTCTACAGCCAGAGGGAGGAAGACCAACTGGTCGAGGCGCTGGTGGGAGAACTGAGCCGGTCGCCAAACATCTTCTTTACGCGATGGACATCGACGGCGCCACCTATCGCGTCGCGCTGATTTGCGTCGGCGCCGGTTGGAACACCAACAAAATCAGAAATTTGTATGTGGATCCTCCGATATACCTGACGGGGAGCGAGTATGCTATGAATCGCGGGAGATCTCTATCGGGACACTAACCAACGGAGGCGATGTCCAATGAAAGTCCACTGTCTCATGATTGTCGGCGCTCTGCTGTCATCGGCAGGGCTGGCGTATGCCGAAGGCGACGCTGCAGCCGGGGCGACCGTATTCAAGAAATGCACGGCCTGTCATACCGCCACCGAGCCCAAGAACAAGGTCGGCCCATCGCTGATGGGGATCGTCGGACGGCCGGTGGCGACGGTGGAAGGCTTCAACTACTCGCCGGCGATGAAAAAGTTCGGTGAGGGCAAGGTCTGGGACGATGCCTTGCTGGAGGAATACCTTCCGAACCCGAAAGTGCTGGTCAAGGGCACGAAGATGGCCTTCGCGGGCGTCAAGAACCCCGAGGACGTCATCAACCTCGTTGCCTATCTCAAGGACCCTGCGGCCGCACAGTAGCGATCCGTCAAGCCGAAGGAAGCCGGAAATCGCCGACGCCGCGAAGCGTGGTCGCAGCTGACGAGTCCTGCGCGGGTGCAAGGGCGATTATTTTCGCGCAGGCCTTGCATGTTGCGCGCGACCACCCACATCCAGCTTGCGGAATGTGCGCCCTAACGCTATGGCAACGCTTCACAAAATGGGGATATGCTATAAGCTCGAAGGCGCGGTTTCGCCGTCCGCGGACGCGCTGCGTCCTGCAAAACACGAGGGGAGAGCATCCGCATGGCCACGCTTCAGTCGTTTACGAGTGAAATCGACAAGACCCGCGACATCGTCAACGAGATGCAGACCAAGCTGGAACAGTCGAGCGTCGTCCTCGACCAGTTCGCCAAGGCCGACACCACGATCGGGGATGCCAACTTCGACATCGAAAATGCCCGCATCCAGGACGTCATCGCCCAGCAGAAGGTGATGGAGGCCAATATCGCTGACCTCATCATCGGACTGGAGGACGCCACCAATGTGTTCGGCGCCGAGTTCGAAAGCATGAAGGACTATACCGGCTTTGAGAAACTCATCGGCGTGTTTTCCAAGCAGAGGGCGCAGCGCATGCGCACCGACCGGGTGCGCAACATGTCGCTTGCCGGAAACCTGCAGGAACTGCTGTCGAAATCCGATACCATCGTCGGCATCCTCAAGGACCAGCGGGCAATATTGGACGAGCGCTATAAAAATTCGGAAGCCAGCCTCGTGCAGGTGATCGAGCGCCGCAAGCAGACCATTGGCAATCTGGAAAGCGTTCAGAAACGGATTACCGAGATCAATCCGATGCTGCTCGACTTCGAGAACCGGATCGCCGCCTCGACGGACCAGAAGGGCCGTACCGAACTGGAAAGCGAGCGCTCGCGGCTCGCGACCGAATACAACCAGATGCAGGCGAAGGAACAGGAACTGCTTGCGGAAAGCCAGACGCTGGAGCGCTACACGGCCATGTTCCAGACTTTCGTCGATTCCCTCAACAACCAGATCGCCGCGCAGAATACGCTGGTCAACAAGCTCACCATCGATACCGAACAGCGCATCGTTCTCTACAAGGCGCTGGAGGATTCGCTGAAAACTGCCGCCCAGCAGGATGTCGCCCACCGGATCAACACGCTCGGCAGCAAGGTGGATACCGCGGCGGAAGAAACGATGGCCGGCATAGGCTCGGCGGCGCAGCGCCACATCGGCGATCTGCTGGAACTCCACGAGAAGAACATGCTGTCGACCCAGGACATCCAGCGGCGCAAGAAGCTGGCGGACGATGCGTTCGCCCGCCGGTTCCAGGAGGTCATCGAAAAACACAACTCCGCCAACTATGTGAAGCCTTGAGGCGGGCTCGGGAACCTGCCATGACGGCCCGTAAACCAACACCGCCAGGGGCGGTCCTTGAGAGAAGCTTGCCGGAGGGGAACACCCCGCGCGCAGGCATGTGGGGTGCATGGTCATGAACCCCAACGCCGACAGTACCGTCAGCCAGTATTTCCAGACGATCCGCGCGGCGCTTGCCGGACTCGAAACCTACGTCTCCGGCAATGGCGATCCGATGGGCAGCGGCTTTCCGCGCGGCGTCGTGCTGAAATATCTCGCGCGGCTGACGGCATCCTTTGCCTGCTGGGAAAACCGTATCGGTTTCGTCGACCAGTTCCGGATCTCGCGGGCGGAAAGCGGCTTTCCTGTCTACCAGAACGTGCTGGAGCTGGAGAACGATCGCAAGACCGCCGATGAGCGGCTGGCATCGATCCCCTCGGCCAATGAGCTGCGCGCCGAGATGGCCGATTTCATACTGCGCAACAAGGCCTTTCCGGATGCGCTGCAGGCCCGCATGGCCGAGCGGCTCTATCTCGAACAGATCGGCAAGGGTGAGATCTTCTCGCCCCTCATCCTGCCCGAGACGGTGCATGTCGGGGTGAACGCCAAAACGCGTCGTCCCTTTTACGTGGTTGCCTGGGCGGCGTTCGACGGCAGCCAGACGTTGCCGCTCGTCTACTTCGCGACGATCGAGGATTCATCGGAAAATGTCGTTGACATGCTGGTGACCGAGAGCGGCGAACTCAATACGGATGTCGACATCCCGTTGCCGGTGGGCGGTCTACTCAACCCTGAGCTTGCGGTTCGTTTCGATGACTTCGTCTCGAAGAACAGCGGATATTCGCTGACGCCGGCGACGATCGCCACCAATCTCGACACAGACTTCCCGACCCTTCATCCGAAAGCGCTCAGGCGGCTCGTCCTCGGGCCCTTCTATTCGGCAGGCATTACCGAGAACAACGACAAGATTAACGACATCCTGTCGAAGGTGCGGCGCAGCGACAGCGCCTGGCTGATGACATGGACCCGACAGGAGGTCTTCTCGAAGTCCGAAATACCTGAAAAGAAGGGGTTCTTTTCCTCCACGCCGGCGCGGGAGGAACTCCATATCGACACGACCAACCTGGACGCTGCGCGGATGGGTGTCAGTGCCTACGAGAAGCATGCGCTGGTGCCGCACGATGCCTATCAGGCGCTATATGCCTCCGGCGAGGCGACAGGCATTTTCGGCGACTACAAGGTGCATGCGATTTCCAGAAGCCGCGTGATCAGCGAGGTATGAGCCAATGAGCCTGAACGCCGGCCTGACGACGATCCACGAGGACGACATTCAAAAGCACCTGGCCGTTGCCCAGGGCATGGTGACCCGGCTCGTCGTGCTCGATCCGGGCGACGGGGCAGGCGGCACGGCACTTGCCGGCACCGGACGACGTTTCGTGCCGACGGTTTCGACCGGTTCGGTGCGGCGCACGCGCGAGGTGGAACTCGCCAAGACGATCCAGTCGGTCAAGCCATCGGACCCGCTCTTGTCGCCGGCCCAGCATGCGCTCCTCTACCGCGCTCGTCGCGGCGGGCAGGTGGCACTGGCCGTCGGCGACGTTTTCGGGCGCCAGACCGATCTCGAGCAGTTGCAGGCCCGCAACATCACCGCGCCGCTTGCGGGCGCAGAGGCCGATCACTTCAAGTCGCTGATGGGGGCCGCGGCCTATGTCGTCGCCTTCAGTTTCTCGGCCTATCTGCTGGCGACCCTGCCCGAGCAGGGCGAACCCGTCGACGACACCGCCGAACCGGACTTTCTCTTCGATACACCCCAGGATGCCCTGAAGGGCATGATCGCCGGGCTCGACCGGGCGATCGCCGGCGCGCCCGACGCGCATGCCATGGTCGCGCGCGCCCGCGCCTTCGCCCGGGTCGCGATCGACGGTCTGATCGGCCGCAAGGCGCGCTTCACCGGCCTTGCGGCCTTCGAGGACACCCACATTCGCATCGACCAGGACGACTTCACCCTCGACGGCTTCGACGTCGCACCGGGCCGCAAGCGCAAACCGCTGTCGATGACCTTCAAGGAGCCGAAGGAGATCGTCGGCAACCATATCGCCAAATATCAGGCCATGAGGCTGGCGAAGATGCTGATGGCCTACGATTTCGACCGGCAGATGAACCCGTTCGTCGACCTCGGCGGTTTCCTCTTCACCTTCATCGGCGACGGCATGCCGGGGACCGGCAAGACCATGCTGATCCAGATGATCGCCGGTATGCTGAACGACTACTGCGCCGTTGCCGGCTACGCCTTCCACTACGAGAATTTCGGTGTCGACCAGATTTCCTCCTACCAGGGCAAGTCCGGGCAGAACTGCAAGGAATTCGTCAACAACGTGATGAACCCGAGAGCAATCGGCTTCGGCACGATCGACGACATCGACCAGGTCGCCGCCCGGCGATCCGATGACCGGGCTTCTGCCGGCCAGCAGGAGGTGACGGCAGTGCTGATGGAGAGTTTTGCTGGGGCCTCCACCGTCGTGCGCGGCAATTGCACGTTCGGCATGTTTTCCAATCACCCGGAAAACGTCGACGATGCGCTACGCCAGCGCGCCGGCGCCCGTTGGCTGGTGGACGGGCCGCAGACCCGGGACGACTACATCGACATCCTGGCGCTGCTGATCGGCAAGAACCATGCGATACCGCTCGGCGAGCACCAACTGCTGGCGGCGCAGGAAATCCGGCGCGCCGTCGCCCAGTCCTACGGCCAGCACGCACTGCCACAGGAGGACGGGCTTGCTGCCGTCTGGCAGCACTTCGAGAAGGAGAACGGGGGCGTCGCGACGCTTGCCGACATCGGTACCTATCTGCACATGATCAAGGAAACCGAGCCGCGTTTCACCGGCCGGGCGATCAAGAACATCACCGACGCTATCAAGATGCGGGCGATGGATGTCGACCTGCCGGACGAGTGGTTTGCCACTCCCGATGTCTTCATGCGCAAGTCCTACGACGAGAAGAGGGCGATGATCGAGGACCTGCGCGGGCCGATCACCCTCGACATGGTGCTTCAGGAGATCAACCGCTACGCGGATTCCGAGTTCCGCTACGCCGACAAGTCCGACGACGCCGCGGTGAGCGAGATCATCCGCCGAGAACGCCAGCGCGAGCGGGCCATCCGCGAGATCGAGACGTTGAAGCGCGACGGGCGGTGGCAGGCATGAAGCGACTGCTCGAGGCGGAACTCATCTATGGCCGGCTGCTGGAGGTTTCCGAACCGCATCTGATCGAGCGCTACAACAAGGCGCTTCAGGGCTTCGGGTTGCGGCCGACGGCCCTTTCGTCCTTCGACATCGACATGACCGGATTTTCGCCGCAGATCGCCGACGAACTCGGCGACAAGGACTACCTCGACCCGAACAGGGTGAACCGGCGCTTCATCATCATGACGCCCGAGCAGGAAAGTCTGCCGGTCGTGCACACCAGCTTTTCCAACACTGCCGGGCTGATGCACGAGTTCTTCGCCGCCAATGCGCGCGCCATCGGCGCCGTAACGATCAAGGACGCCCTTTATGGGGAGATCGAGGATTCGGTATCCCGGGTGGAAAGCATAGAGGACCTGCTGTCGATCAACGAGGTGCGTTTCCGGGTGGTGTCCGCCGAGGACATGCTCGACAAGGCGACCGAACTGCGCCAGCTGGTCGACCGGCTGAAGGGGGAGCCGGATGCATGGCGGGATGACGCCATGCTGAACCGCATGGTGGAACTGGCCAAGGAGACCGGCGATATACGCCAGAACGTGCTGGTGCCTGATCAGTTGGTGTTCCGGCACATGGCATTCTGGGCCAACCATTTCGGTGGCATCTACATCTTCATCGATGACGGGACGACGACGGTGATCTGCGATCCGGCCGCACCGGGTTTCCGACGCTCGCGACCTTGGCAGGTCAGCTACATCGCGATCGACGACCACGCGCGGATCTACGAGTTCTTGGCCCGCAGCGGCCGCATCGAACTGCCGCGGGCAAGCTGGGTGGAGGCATCCGGCCTCTACCAGCATCGAGCCAGCATGATCCTCCTGTTCCTGATCAACCAAGCCGAGCCGACCGTCGATCTCGCCAAGGTGGACCGCATTTGGATCCAGACGTGGATGCACCGCAACGCCAGTCTGGTCAGCGCTGACGGAGCCTATCCCTTCCTTCTGGAGGCGATGCGGGCAATTGCGGCGACGGGCAGCGTCCGCATGAGCGAGGTGCCGCCGGAATGGCGGTTCCTGCTGATCCGCGCAGCGCCCGACCATCCCGACCAATGGCTGACCAACCGTTTGATATCGCAGATGGTACCGTCGGATTTCGTGTCGCGTTTCGTCTTTGACAAGCAGGGGTTTTATGCTGCCTATGAGCGATACAGTGAACGATTCCGCGAATACGTTGTCGCGACCCTTGCCGGCGAATACCTCAAGGACAAGCCGGCGTTCCGAAAGCGCCTCTACGGCATAGGAGAGGATGACCATGCTTGATCCGATCATCGCGTTTTTCAAAAGCGTGCTGGGTGCCATCGGCCGAGGAATCGGCGTGATCTTTGCGGGCATCTTCTGGCCGTTCAGGGCCGCCCATGGCTGGTACCGCCAGAGAAGCTGGATCATCAAGGGCCCGATCCTGCTCATTCTCGTCGCCCTTGTCGGGCTCTATGGTTATTTCGTCTGGCAGACGCAGGTCTGGACCAACTTCGACCCGAATTTCGTCGACCGGTACAAGTTCGCCGAACGCAACATGCCGGCCGGCCAGGAACTGCCCGCCACCGCGGGGCAGACGACGGCGAACGCCTGCCAAAGCTCGGGCATCGCCGAAATAGCGGCGGAACTCACCGACTTCAACGTCAACCAGAACGCCTGGATCTCCTCCATGCTGCTCTATCGCCTGGGCTTTTTCGGGATCGAATGGGACCATACCCCGTTCCTCGACAACAAGGCGGCCTTCCAGCGCGGCGTCAACCAGGCGGTCCGGCGCACCAGCGTCGAACTGGTCGACACGCTTGGGCGCATGCGCGGCACGTCCGGCATAAACCAGAACCTCCAGGACGCGCGCGGCAACATCCAGTTCGACGAATACACCTGGTACTTCGGCTTCAGCCCCTTCGGGCCGAAGACACCGACCCCGAGCTTCTATCGTGCCGCCATCCGCAATTTCCGGGCTTTCAACGATCAGCTTTCGACTTGCGGCGCCACGTTCGACACGCGCGCCGACAACCTACTGTCATTCATCGATCGCATTGCCAATGATCTCGGCAACACCGCCTCGATCCTGCGCGAACGTTCCGAAAACTACAATGCCGGCTGGTTCGATACCCGCGCTGACGATCGCTTCTGGTTCGCCTACGGGCAGCTCTATGGCTACTACGCCATCCTGACGGCGACGGGTGCCGACTTCCAGAACGTCATCAACGAGAGGAACATTGCGCCGATCTATGCGGAGACCCTGCGGCAGTTCGAGGCGGCGCTGCGCATCACGCCCTGGATCATCTCCAATGGCCGGGAGGATGGCTGGATCATGCCGACCCACCTGGCGACGATGGGGTTCTATATCCTGCGGGCGCGCTCCAATCTCGTCGAGGTGAGGTCGATCCTCGATCGATAGATCCTTTCAGGGCACGGCAAATCCGGCAGGGGCGCGGATTCGCGTCCCACCCTGTCTGTGGCGCATACGCCGGCGGTGGGTATTCGGTGGATGTGTCAGGAAATAAGCTTCAGCCTGATCGCCTTGGCAACCAGTTGGGTGCGGTTCACGCAATCCAGCTTCTTGATGGCGTTCGTCATGTAGGCGTTCACCGTATGGTCGGAGAGAGACAGGATCTGGCCGATCTCCACCGATGTCTTGCCCTGCGCCGTCCAACGGACGACCTCCAGTTCTCTCGCCGACAATGGGGAAGGACCGGAGAGCTCGTTGCGGCGCAATCTGTCGAACACATCGAAAGCCTGCAGCACGATCATTCCGAGTTCGTTGATCTCGATCTGGGAGAACGGCGCCCGGGTGCCGTCGAAACTGAAGAAGTACCGACTGCCATCGATCGAATTGACAGGAAAACTGATGCCCATCAGCAGCTTGAATCGCTGCATCAGATCCCGCATCAGGGGTGGGCAATTGATGTCCCTGCGGCTTTCACCCGGCGGTAGCGACCATGTGACCGGCAACATCGACTTCCAGATGCGATCGATAACCGGGCATTTCTGCAGGAGCTTGTTGCGGTCGAAATCGCGCAGCAACTCCGCCGGTAGCGTCGTCTCCAGGACATGGGGCCCCAGCAGGGTTTCATTGGGCGTTGGGACGCTGAACAGGGAGAAGTGCTCGAGAGAAAATACGCTGCGCACGTGGTGCATCGCTGTCAGAAACGCCGCTCGTGAAGTCGCAGCCGCAAGTTCGGCATTCAACAGCGATTGACGTTCAGCGGAAATCATATGGAGCTTTTCAAATTTCACAATTCCCGGTCCAGTCGGGATAATGGATTAACAAAATGTGGCGGGATACCAGCGTATTCTTGTCAGCATTGCAACCCGAAATCGTCTCACTGGTGACCGAGATGTTAACAATTCGTATATCAGTTGATTAACTTTTGCAAACCTCAAACGGGGAGGTGCGCGCTGCGCTTTACCTCTTCCATGACTGCGTAGGTGTGGGTTTCGCGCACGCCCGGCAGCGACAGGATCACCTCGGAAAGGAATTGCCGGTAGGCGTCCATGCCGGACAGGCGTGCCTTGACGAGATAGTCGAAACCGCCCGCGACCATGTGGCATTCCATGACGTCGTCGCTGCGTTTGACGGCTTTGGCAAAGGCATCGAAGACGTCGGGCGTGGTGCGGTCGAGCTTGACCTGGACGAAGACCAGCAGGCTGCGATCCAGCATCTCCGGGGAGAGCACCGCCATGTAGCCGAGGATGTAGCCGTCGCGCGTCAGCCGCTTGACCCGCTCCGCGGTCGCCGTGGGCGAAAGACTGACCTTGTCGGCGAGTTCGATATTCGTCAGCCTGCCGTCCCGTTGAAGTTCACGGAGGATCTTGCGGTCCAGGCGGTCGAGCTCTTTCACGATTCACGGCCCTTGTGAAAACAGTCACACAACTTGCCCTGGCCGCAGTCGTCTTTGCAGCGAAATATACGGTCAATGACAGACGGAGCGGCGCATAGCATGGAGCATGCCCGATGCCTAGCCGGTTTCACGCCGTTGCAACCGTCGTCACAAGCCTTTTTCTGCGGGCTTGATCTTCGCCTTGGCCATGATGCTTTCGAGGAAACCGAGCATGACGGCGGAGATGACGAAGGCAAGGTGCATGAAGGTCAACCACATCAACTGACTGTCGGTATATTGGGTGGCGTTCAGGAACACCTGCAGCAAGTGAATGGAGGAGATGGCCACGATCGACGACGCGACCTTGATCTTCAGGCTGCCGGCATCGAGCTTGCCGATGAAGGAAACTTCATTTTCCGCTTCATCGAAACGGCTGACGAAATTCTCGTATCCAGAGATCATCACCATCACCACAAGACTGGCGACCAGCGCCGCATCGATCAGGCCGAGCATGGCGAGGATCATATCCGCCTCGTCGAAAGACAGGACGTTGATGGTCACCTTCAGCAGCTTGTAGCCGAATGAGACGCCATAAACGGCGAGCGAGAACGCAAGGCCGAGATAGAACACGACGAGGATCCACCGGCTGGACAGGATGATCCGTTCAACAAGCAACTCCAGTGATTTCATGTCTATCTGCTCCTCGGCGTGTTCGGATTCGTTTGATCCTCAGATAAGGGCGGGACATGATGCTCCGCAAGTCAGGAAATGCTGCAATGCGAACGGGGGTTCCATTCTGCCATGGCTTGAGAACCGACGCCAGAAACAAGGTCTCCCGTGACGTTGGCGTCCGGTTTCGTCGTCGGAGCGCCGGTTCGGTCAAATAAAGCAGGGAATGTCGTGGACGGACAAGTTTCGGCGATTTCCGGACTAGCGTTCGCTCCGGCTTCCGGCTCTATTTCAAGTCCCGCCTAAGTCGCGGGGCCCTTGGAGGAAGGGTAGGGGAGAACTATTCATGGACATGGTGAAATCCGATATTGAAATTGCCCGTGCGGCCAGGAAATTGCCGATCACCGAAGTGGGTGAACGACTTGATATTCCTTCAAGTCATCTTCTTCCCTTCGGCCACGACAAGGCGAAGATCAGCGCGGAATTTATTGCGGCGCAACAATCGAAGAAAAGCGGCAAGTTGATACTTGTCACGGCGATTAATCCGACGCCGGCCGGCGAGGGCAAGACGACCACCACGGTCGGTCTGGGGGACGGGCTGAACAGGATCGGCAAGAAGGCGATCGTATGCATCCGCGAGGCATCGCTCGGCCCGTGCTTCGGGGTCAAGGGCGGCGCTGCCGGCGGCGGCTATGCGCAGGTCGTACCGATGGAGGATATCAACCTTCACTTCACTGGAGACTTCCACGCCATCACCTCGGCCCACAACTTGCTTTCGGCCTTGATCGACAACCACGTCTACTGGGGAAACGAACTCGGCATCGATGTCCGCCGCATCGTCTGGCGCCGCGTCATGGACATGAACGACCGGGCGCTGCGCCATATCGTGTCGTCGCTCGGCGGCGTGGCCAACGGCTTTCCGCGGGAGGCGGGGTTCGATATCACCGTTGCCTCCGAGGTCATGGCGATCCTGTGTCTTGCCAGGGACCTCAAGGACCTCGAGGAACGTCTCGGCAACATCATCGTCGCCTACCGGAGAGACAGGAGCCCGGTGTTCGCCCGCGATCTGAAGGCCGACGGGGCGATGGCGGTGCTGCTCAAGGATGCATTGCAGCCGAACCTGGTGCAGACGCTCGAAAACAATCCGGCCTTCGTGCACGGCGGCCCCTTCGCCAACATCGCGCACGGCTGCAATTCGGTGATCGCCACCACCACGGCGTTGAAGCTTGCGGACTACGTCGTGACCGAAGCCGGCTTCGGGGCCGACCTCGGCGCCGAGAAATTCTTCGACATCAAGTGCCGCAAGGCGGGGCTGCATCCCGATGCGGCAGTCGTGGTCGCCACAATCCGCGCGATCAAGATGAATGGCGGGGCGAAGAAGGAAGATCTGGGGATTGCCGATCTGGATGCGGTCAGGAAGGGCTGCGCCAATCTCGGTCGGCATGTGCAGAACGTCAAGAAGTTCGGGGTCCCGGTGGTGGTGGCCATCAACCATTTCAGCAGCGACACCAACGAAGAGATCGCAGCCGTCCGGGACTACGTGGCGACGCTCGGCGCCGAAGCCTATGTCTGTCGCCACTGGGCGGACGGTTCGGCAGGTATCGAGGAACTGGCAACCCGTGTCGCTGCGCTCGCCGAATCCGGTGCTTCGCAGTTTTCTCCGCTCTATCCCGACGACATGCCGCTCTTCCACAAGATCGAGGCGATTGCCAAGGACATCTACCATGCCAGCGAAGTGCTGGCGGACAAGACGGTCCGCGAGCAATTGCACCAGTGGGAAAGGCAGGGCTACGGACACCTGCCCATCTGCATGGCGAAGACCCAGTATTCGTTCTCGACCGATCCAAACCTGCGCGGCGCGCCGACCGGCCACAGCGTGCCGATCCGCGAAGTGCGGCTGTCGGCCGGGGCGGGCTTCGTCGTCGTCATCACCGGCGAGATCATGACGATGCCGGGCCTGCCAAGGATTCCGTCGTCGGAGAAGATCTACCTCAACGAACAGGGATACATCGAGGGGCTCTTCTAGCGCGCGAACTGCTTCAGAACATGATTCCGCTTCCAGCGAGATCCGCTCTGGATTTGTTGTCATATTCCGATTTCGGCATATTCGCGCTATTCTCAGAATGTGTGCGTGGGAGGTAACGATGCTGACGAGACTGGACGAGATGCCCAAAGGCGTCATCGGGTTCGAGGCCCATGGCAAACTGAATGCCAGAGACTACGAGGCGACGCTTATCCCGGTCGTGCTCGAAGCGCTCGACGGCGACGATTCCCGTCTACTTTTCGTGCTCGGCGACGACTTCGGCGGCTTCGAACTCGGCGAAGTCTGGGACGACAGCACTTTCGGACTGCGCGAGCATTTCAAGTTCGACAAGATCGCCGTCGTCACCGGCAGTTCGGTCATGGCCGGCGTCATTCATAGCCTCGCTTTCCTCATCCCCGCTGATGTGCGTGTTTTCCGGTCGGACAATCGCGAGAAGGCGCAAAGCTGGCTCAATACCTGCCTCGAGGCCTGAGGTTTTCCGCGAAAGACGTTGGCTAGCTTGAATTTTTCGCTGCATTCCGGGTACGCCGGCCAAACAAATGCGCCGCGTTCGATGGAACGCGACGCACGGATGTTATCAAGGCGGTGGCTCAGAACTTCTTGGTAATCGAGAAGCGGAAGGACCGGCCGGTTTCGCTGTAGAATGCCGTCTGGTCTTCCGGTACGCCGTCCGGCACGTCGATCGCGTTCCAGTAGGTCTTGTCGAAGATGTTGAAGACGCCGGCCTGCAGCTTCAGCCCTTTGAACTGCTCGGGTTCCCACCACACGGTCGCGTCGACGATGCCGTAGCCGGGCGCCTTGAAACCTTCGCCGCTGACCTTGTTGCGGGCCGCAGCCATGGTGAGCGACACATCCGAGCCCCAGGTCTCGGCCGCATAGCCGAGGCCGAGAATGGCGCGCAGCGGCGCAACCGAGTTCAGGTATTCATCGGTGTCTGTGTCCTGGCCATGCGACCAGGCGAGCGAACCCCAGGTCCGCCAATTGTCAGTGAAGCGCCATTCGCCGGCGAACTCGACACCGTAGATCTGTACATGGGCGAGGTTCTCATAGCCGGTAATGCCGGCAATGGGGAACTCGCCGCCCGGAGGAGCAATCTGTACCATGTCGATGAAGTTGCGGTAGTAGTTGTTGAAGACGGTCGCCTGGACGGTGTAGTCCTCGGAGTCATACTTGGCGCCGATCTCGAAGCCGTTGCTCGTTTCCGCTTCCAGGTTCGGATTGCCGACGCGGGCATAGGAGCCAGGCTGGCCGTAGTTCTGGTAGAGTTCGGTCGCGCTCGGCGCGCGGAAGCCCTGGGCCCACTGGGCGTAGAGTTCCAGTTCGGTGGTGGCCTGCCATGCGGCGCGCAGCTTCGGCGAGAAGCGCGAGTCGCTCGACGACTTCAGGTAGGCCTCGTCGAAGTTCGGGCTGTCCTCGTAGGCAGCCGTCGACTTCGGCGAATGCCGGTACCAGTCGAAGCGCAGGCCGGGCGTCAGCGTCAGGCGGTTGTCGAGCAGCTTGATGTCGTCTTCGAGATAGATGCCGAAGAAGGCGCTGTCGACGTCCGGCATGTCGGAGGCGTTCGAGTGCAGGAAGCGGCAAGCCTGCGGGCCGAACCAATCGGGGACTGTGGTCCAGTCGACATCCGGGCAATTGTCCTGGCCCCAGGAGTACTGGTGCGTTTTCTGCCCGTAAAGTTCGCCGCCGAACCGCAGGCCGTGCTCGATGCCGCCGAGTTGGACGTCTTTTGAGGCGTCACCGCTGACGCCGTAGGTAGTTTGTTCCAGAAGGTTATCGCGCTTGTAAACTCCGGTCGGGAATCCATAGAGCAACGGATCGCCCGGGATGATATCGGCGCGACCGTCGCGCAGTCGGAACCCGTCCGTCGTGTTGTTCAGCTTCTGTTTCTGCCAGTAGGCGACGAGGCTTGCTGTGTCCACCCAGTCGGTGCCGTCCGGCGAGATGAAGTCGTAGGAGGCCGAGATGCGCCTGCGGTTGATCTCCTCGCCGGATTTCAGCGAACCGGGTTCGTAGCTCGCCGTAGTGCCCCGCATGTTGTCGGTGTCCTCGTCGAGATTGAAATACTCGCCGGTCAGGCCGATGCGGTGGCCGCCATCGATATACTGGTGGATCTTGGCCAGGAAGTTGCCCTGGTTGAAATCCATCGGATTGGCTTCGGTGCGGCTTGTGCCGTACCCGCCGACGTCGCCCTCGTTCTTGGTCTCGTTACCGTGCTTGTAGCCGCCCTGGAACAGCAACCAGGTGTCGTTGAAATGGGTGGCGACGGCGGCGTTGCCGAGGATGCTGGTGTTGGCGCTGTCATATGTCGCCTTGGTGATGGCGCCAAAAGTCTTGCCCGGCTCGATGAGGTCCTCGGGGTCGAGGGTCCTGAGCTCGACCACGCCACCCAGCGCGCCGGAACCATAGCGGCTCGAATCGGCGCCCTTGGTGATGTCGATCTGCGACAGGCTGTCGAAGTCGAAGGCGTTGAGGCCGCCCTGCGCGGAGTCGCGCGGATCTGTCAGCCACGGCACCCGGATACCGTCGAGCGTCGTCAGGACACGGTTGGCCTGCAGGCCGCGGATGTTGATGCTGTTGTTCTGGGTGTTGAAGTTGACGCCGGCATCGATGCGACGGGAGAAGTCCTGGAAATCGGTGACCATCCGCTCCTGGATTTCGGCGCGCTCAACGGTCTCCGTCAACGGCGACGTGGCCACCCTTGCGCCCTTGCCCGTCACCGTGATCGGTTTCAGTTCCGTCGCCTGGTCGGTCGTGGCCTGTTCCGCCGTCGGCTCGGCGACTTGTGTTGCCTCCTGAGCATAGGCCGGAAGGGAGACGCTCATTGCGATCGCAATGGCCGTGCCAGCCAGCAGATGCCGGATTAGTGGCGAGTTCGCAGTCATGTTAAAAACCCCTTTAAAAAATGCACGCAGAAATCCGCCGCGCGCAGCGGGTGCAAACGCGCATCCAATTTCCGAAATCTGTAGTTTCCACCTCGGTAGAAGCCCCGTCAGCGAGCGTTATAAATATGGACAAAAACAGTCAAGTTTAAAAATGAGTCAATGACTCAAGTTTAATCGGGTGTGGCAAAAAAGTGTCGGGAGAGAGGCATGTGCGCCAGCCTTCCTACTGCCGCGGGGCTAGCGGCAGTAGCGATAGCCGTTGCTTCGTTCCAGGCCATCGAGGTGGAGATGGTCCTGGTGCGCGGCATCGCTCCCCGGTGATAGCACCGTGGTGAAGTAAAGGCAGGCGGCAGTCGTGACCGATCGCTGGAAGGCGCCTTCGATAGTCGAATCCCCGTTGCGGGGCTGCATCGTCACCGTCAGCTTTTCCGACAAAATGATCGATGATATGTCGATCGCGGTGCCGCGCGCATGCTCGGAAATCTTGCCGACGCTGGCATTGTTGCGCAGGCGGCAGACATAGGAGGAAGCGTTTTCGAGCGCCAGCACACGTTTGTCCGGAAAGGCAATCCGGGCCATGGGAACGACGATGTCCCGGGTCCAGCGGGCAAGCCTGAGGGCAGCGCCGCAGCCCAGGGTCGCTGCGGGCCGAAGCTTGATGCCGCCGCCCGCCTCGGAGACCGATATCGGCTTGTCGATGCCGCAACCTTCACCACCATCGATGCGGGGCTTTTCCTGAAACAGGACTCCCATTTCCCGAAGGCTTGCAAGGCAAGCTGCATATCGCGCGGGATCTTCCTTTTCGATCGGGGGCGGCGGTTCGGCTTTGGCGGCATCGCTTCCGGCTTCCGGCGACGTCGAAGGGGCCGGTTCCGGCACCGGTATCTTACCCGGCTGAGTGGCCGGCGCAGGTTTCGGGTCGGGGAGAGGTCCGACGAGCGGAAGGTCTGTAGCCGCCAGAAGCACCGTTCCGCCGGTGATCGCGACCAGTATCGTCGATGCAGTCATTCGTGCTCCTGTGCCGTGTCTTGAAGCAACGCCGGGAATGCACTTCGGTTTCAAGGTAACTTGAAATAAGCCTCTTGCACTCCCGTCGGCTCCACGCTAACTATTCCGCCCATGACAACGTCCATGAACATTTCGAACTGGTGGTGGGCTCGCTAACGGCGGCCTTGACCAGTCATGTCCTGAGACAGAAGACACAAGCCGCCCGGAACTTTCAGGCGGCTTTTTTCGTATTTGAAGCGCCTGTCATCCGGGCCCCTGCAAAACGGAGTGAGGGATAAATGGTAACGATCATTCGGGATGACGGCGCAGAAATATACGAGACCAAAGGCGGCATAACCGTGACGCGGCAGCGGCGTCCGACGCCCTATGCCGACGCGGTGTCGAGCTATGTCGACAAGCTCGACGAGCGGCGCGGGGCTGTGTTTTCCTCCAACTACGAATATCCGGGCCGCTACACGCGCTGGGATACGGCGATCGTCGACCCACCGATCGGCATTTCCTGCTTCGGCCGCAACGTCTGGATCGAGGCCTACAACGAGCGCGGCGAGGTCATCCTCGGTTTCATCGGCGAGCGGCTGAAAACCGTTGCCGATATCGACATCACCTCGGCGACCGGTCGCCGCATCGACCTGTCGGTGAGGCAGCCCGACCGGGTGTTCACCGAGGAGGAGCGCTCCAAGATCCCGACCGTCTTCACGGTTCTCAGGGCGATCACCGATCTCTTCCATTCGCAAGCGGATGCGAGCCTCGGTCTCTATGGTGCCTTCGGCTACGACCTGGCTTTCCAGTTCGACGCGATTGACCTGAAGCTCGAGCGCCCGGCCGACCAGCGCGACATGGTGCTGTTCCTGCCGGACGAAATTCTTGTCGTCGACAACTATTCCGCCAAGGCCTGGATCGACCGCTACGATTTCTCGAAGGGCGGCCTTTCGACGGAGGGCAGGGCGGGCGACATCGCGGCCGAGCCGTTCAAGCAGACCGATGCCATTCCGCCAAAGAGCGACCACCGTCCCGGCGAATATGCCGATCTCGTCGTGCACGCCAAGGAGAGCTTCCGTCGCGGCGACCTGTTCGAGGTGGTGCCGGGGCAGAAGTTCATGGAGCGCTGCGACAGCAGGCCATCGGACATTTCCCGGCGGCTCAAGGCTACCAACCCGTCGCCCTATTCCTTCTTCATCAACCTTGGAAACCAGGAATACCTGGTCGGGGCATCGCCGGAAATGTTCGTCCGGGTCTCCGGTCGCCGCATCGAGACCTGCCCGATCTCGGGCACGATCAAGCGCGGCGAGGATCCGATCGCCGACTCGGAGCAGATCCTCAAGCTGCTGAACTCGAAGAAGGACGAGTCGGAACTGACGATGTGCTCGGACGTCGACCGAAACGACAAGAGCCGGGTGTGCGAGCCGGGCTCGGTGAAGGTGATCGGCCGGCGCCAGATCGAGATGTATTCGCGCCTGATCCATACCGTGGACCATATCGAGGGCCGGCTGCGCGACGACATGGATGCCTTCGACGGCTTCCTCAGCCACGCCTGGGCCGTGACCGTCACCGGTGCGCCGAAGCTGTGGGCGATGCGATTCATCGAGGCGCATGAAAAGAGCCCGCGCGCCTGGTACGGCGGCGCCATCGGCATGGTCGGCTTCAACGGCGACATGAATACCGGCCTGACCCTGCGCACCGTGCGGATCAAGGACGGTATTGCCGAAGTGCGGGCCGGTGCTACCCTGTTGAACGACTCCGTTCCCGAAGACGAGGAAGCGGAAACCGAACTGAAGGCCTCTGCCATGCTTGCTGCCATTCGAGACGCCAAGACCGGCAACACCGGCAAGACCGCGCGCGACGTCGCCAGCGTCGGCAAGGGCGTGAAGATCCTGCTCGTCGATCACGAGGACAGTTTTGTCCATACGCTGGCGAACTATTTCCGCCAGACCGGCGCGACCGTCTCGACCGTGCGTTCGCCGGTTGCCGAGGAGGTTCTCGAACGGATGGATCCCGACCTCGTGGTGCTGTCGCCGGGTCCGGGCAATCCAAAGGACTTCGACTGCAAGGCGACGATCAAGAAGGCGCGTGCCCGCAACCTGCCGATCTTCGGCGTCTGCCTCGGCCTGCAGGCGCTTGCGGAAGCCTATGGCGGCGAGCTTCGCCAACTGGCGATCCCGATGCACGGCAAGCCCTCGCGCATCCGCGTGCTCGAACCGGGGATCGTCTTCTCCGGGCTCGGCAAGGAAGTGACGGTCGGCCGCTACCACTCGATCTTCGCCGATCCCTCGACGCTGCCGCTCGAATTCACCATCACCGCCGAGAGCGAGGACGGTACGATCATGGGCATTGAGCACACCAAGGAGCCGGTGGCCGCGGTGCAGTTCCACCCGGAATCGATCATGACGCTCGGCGGCGATGCCGGCATGCGCATGATCGAGAACGTCGTGGCGCATCTCGCCCGCAGGGCGAAGACGAAGGCGGCCTGAAGTTCCGGTTTGACAGGCCCGTATCGGCGGGCCGGTTCTTCAGTCTCTGCGCTTGACGATGCACAGGTTCATCTCGCTTCGCAGGTGGAAGCCCAATCTCCTGTAGAGCACAATGGCCGGCGTGTTCGTGGCATAGGCGTGCAGGTAGGCGGCCTCTCCCCGGGAGGAAATCTCGCCGGCTACGAATTTCAGGAGCAGCGTGCCAAGGCCGCGGCCCTGAAAATCCGGGTGCGTACAAAGGCCGCTGAGCTCGGCAAAGCCGGTCTGGCGCATGCGCTGGCCGGCCATGGCGACAAGGCGGCCGTCTACCTTGATGCCCCAGAAGGTTCCGAGGCTTTGCGCACGCAGCGTGAACGGGCCCGGCCTGGTCAGTTCCGCAAGCGCCAGCATGTCTTCCGCGTCGGCTTCCGTCAGCGCACGGATCCGGTCGTCCGATATCCGGTCGAATGGCTTTTCGGCGACCATCTGCACCAGCGTCCCTTCAACGATTGTCGTCAGACCTTCGGGCACGGTGATCGGGCCGGCCTCGACAATTGCCATGGCCTCGTCGGAAGTCGGCAAGCGTTCGAGTGCTTCGAGGCTCTCTCGTGTGTCATCGGCAGCGGCGGCAAAAGGGACGATCGATGGTGGATAGCGGCGGGCGCAACCGCTGCCTTCGGCAAAAGAAGCGTGAGCCGTGCGGAGCGCGTTCCAGACCGGCCGGTCGAGAATGTGGGTCATTGCGATTGTTCCTTTGCGAGATCGCGTCGGGCCAACGGTGCCTCGGCAAGTCTGTCTTCGATCGTTGCGAGTTGTTCGAGAAGCGGACCATCGAGATCGCCGCACAGGTCGCCAACCGCGGCGGCGATCACGGGCCAGACCGATCGTCTCGAATAGTCGACGAGGGCCTGCCCCTTGGCCGTGAGGGAGACAAGCCTCCGGCGCTGGTCCTCCTCGGAGGGTTGCATGTCGACGAAACCCAGCTCGAGGAGTTGCGCCACGGTACGCGTCGCGCCCGGCTGGGTGATGCCGACCGTCTGGGCGAGTTCGCCGATCGACAGGGGACCCGACAGATCGAGCGCAGCCAGAAAGGGGTATTGGCCGGCCTGCAACGAAACGCCGCGCTCCTCGATAATCTGCTGCGTGTCGGCTTGAAGGCGTTCGCCGATCCGGCGGAAACGACTGCCAAGGCACAGGAAACCCAGGTCGCGTACGATATCTTGGGGCAATCTCTCCTCCATTAAATTAATGGTTATATAACAAGTAATGTAAATTCGGGCAATGGTTTCCAGTGTTCCTTCGAGGTCAATGTTGATAGTTTTTGACAAATTGCTCGCTTTCCCTCATATGCACTCCATCAGCCGCCTGCGCGATTTTCGCGTGGGCGGTTTTGCGTTTGAATGGCTGTTGCACTGCAACTCATTCGCATCCGCAGAGGGATCGAAATGGACGAGCACGGAAAGCTTACCGTAAGGCGGCTGGCGCTTTGGGGCATACCGCTGTCCTTTGGCGTCATGGGCCTGAAGATGCTGGCCTGGTGGGTGACGGGATCGGTGGCGCTGCTTTCCGACGGGCTGGAATCGACAGTGAACGTCGTCGCCGCCTTCATCGCATTCTTCGTCATCCGCTACGCGCAGAAACCGGCCGACGAAACTCATCAGTTCGGCCATCACAAGGCGGAATACATGTCCGCCGTCGTCGAGGGCGTTTTGATCGTCGTCGCGGCACTGCTGATCGTGCGCGAGGCAATCGGCGCACTCGGGAACCCGCAGGTGCTCGATGCCCCCGTGCTGGGCCTCGCCATCAACGTGGCCGCTACCGTCATCAACGCAGTCTGGGCAGCGATCCTCATTCGCGCGGGCCGCAAGTATCGTTCACCGGCATTGACGGCTGATGGGCACCATATCAATTCCGACGTGATCACTTCGGTCGGCGTGTTGGTCGGTCTTGTTCTGGTGGTCGCGACTGGTTATGCGATCCTCGATCCGATCCTGGCGATCCTCGTTTCCCTCAACATCCTCTACCAGGGATGGAAGGTCATTTCCCGTTCGATCGCCGGATTGATGGACCAGGCCGTCGATCCGGACGAGGAAGCGGCCATCAAGAAGGCGATCGCGACCAATGCGGAGGGGTCGCTCGGCGTCCATGATTTGAAGACCCGCAGCGCGGGGGCGGCGACCTTTGTCGACTTCCACCTGGTCGTGCCGGCGGCGATGGCGGTCGGCGATGCCCATGCGATCTGCGACCGGCTCGAGGACGCGATCCGCGCTGCCCATCCGGGTGCCAGGATTGCCATCCATGTCGAGCCGGAAAGCGAAAAGGCGCACGGCGTGCGCGTCAAGGTTAAGGAGAAAAGCAAATGAGCCACACCGACGTATCCGGGCTCACCCAACTTGGTTCCAATGTCGATGCGCCGGCGAGCCCGGAGACCGCGATCCTGGAGCGTGTTCCGTCCGGCAATGCCGGAACCGATTTCGTGGTGCGATTCACCGCCCCTGAATTCACCTCGCTTTGCCCGATGACCGGTCAGCCGGACTTCGCGCACATCGTCATCGACTACATTCCCTCGGACTGGCTGGTGGAATCGAAATCGCTGAAACTGTTCCTGCATTCGTTTCGCAACCACGGTGCGTTCCACGAGGATTGCTCGATCTACGTTGCGAGACGCATTGTCGACCTGCTGCACCCGAAATGGTTGCGAATCGGGGCTTACTGGTATCCGCGCGGTGGCATCCCGATCGACGTCTTCTGGCAGACGGGCCCGACACCGGAAGGCGTGTGGATCCCCGAGCAGGGCGTCGCGCCCTACCGCGGCCGCGGGTGACAGCAAGCGACAAAAAACGGCGGGCAATGCCCGCCGTTCGCATTTCGGAATGCTGGTGGCCTATCAGCCGAAGATCAGTGAGACGCCGGCGAGTGCCGTTGCGGCACCCAGCACGCGGGCAATCTTTGGTGCGAAGCGGGCAACGCCCATGCCGAGCGCGATGCCGGCGAGATGCAGGAGTGCGGTGGCGATGACGAAGCCGACGCCGAACTGGAGCGCGCCCGCACTGCCGAGTTCGCCGCCATGGGCATGGCCGTGGAACAGGGCGAAAACGCCGACGATCGCGGCGCAGGCGCTGACCGGCAGCCGCACGGCCATGGCGACGAGCAGGCCGAGTGCGATCACCGAAGCAAGGATGGCCGGTTCGACGAACGGCAGTTCCACGCCGCCAAGCGCCATTAGGAAGCCGATCGACATGGTGCCGACGAATGCCAGGGGAACGGCCCACAGGGCGCGGCCACCGATCTGGGCGGCCCAGATGCCGACGGCGACCATGACCAGGATGTGGTCGGCGCCGAACAGCGGATGGGAGAAGCCGGCCATGAACGAGCCGTGTTCATCGGGGTTCAGGTGCGCGAATGCAGGAACTGTCGCGGAGGCAAGAATTGCGGCCGCAAGGCCAATACGTTTCAACATTATGTGTCCCTCGGTTGGTCGACAGGGCGCCTGGAGTTCAGTCGCGCCCGCCTTTGAAAATGGATGCGGCAGATTAAGCGAGGATTCTGATCGCTGTCTACCGCGAATCCGGTTGGCCCTGAATGACATGCCAGGCTTCGGCACGAAAGTCACGAAACGGCATCCGCCCTTGCCGACTGCGACGAACAGGCGATAGCCGCATCCGCGTTAGGCATCTTCTGCGTCTTGCCTTTTTCCCGCATTGTCTTACGACGGGAGACGCATTATTTGCGTGGTACTGGAAATCATGGTGGAGAGTTTCGCATGAACGAAGATGAAGAAGACAAGAAGAACGAAGCCCCCCTGGGCAAGGATGCGGAAGCCAACCTGTTCAAATCCCGGTCGATATTCATTTACGGTGGAATCACCCAGGAACTGGCTCAGAAGGTCTGCTCGCAGCTCGTGGCCATGGCTGCCGCCGGCGACGACGACATCCGGATCTATGTGAATTCTCCGGGCGGACATGTCGAATCGGGTGATTCGATCCACGACATGATCAAGTTCATCAAGCCGCGCGTCTGGATAATCGGATCGGGCTG
Organism: Ferirhizobium litorale; assembly: GCA_030028905.1. Taxonomy (GTDB): domain Bacteria; phylum Pseudomonadota; class Alphaproteobacteria; order Rhizobiales; family Rhizobiaceae; genus Ferirhizobium; species Ferirhizobium litorale. Next base: position 582,918 of record JALDYZ010000001.1, read on the forward strand.
GGTCGCTTCTGCCGGTGCGCTGATCTATGTCAGCGTTCCCAAGGAGCAGCGCCTTTGCCTGCCGAACACTCGCTTCTTGCTGCACCAACCGTCGGGCGGAACGCGCGGCATGGCTTCTGACATCGAGATCCAGGCCCGCGAAATCATCCGCATGAACGAGCGGCTGAACAGGATCTTTGCCGCCGCCACCGGTCAGCCGGTCGAAAAGATCGCCAAGGATACCGACCGCGACTACTGGCTCTCCGCAGAGGAGGCAAAGGAATACGGTCTGGTTTCGCGGATCATCACCACGCAAGCGGAAATCTGATCCAAGTTCGAGGCTTTGTTGCCGTCCTGCCCGGGCAGGACGGCAATTTTCATTGCGCATATTCTATTCGTTCGCTCCTGGCCTTCCGCCTGCCAGCAGGCTTTCACTACTTTGCCAGCGCGGCCTATCTTGCTCGCAAACTCACTGCCGGCGGACCCTCGCGATGTTGAAAGATTTTTCGGTTCAAAGCCTGTTCATGGGCGTGCTGACGGCCTTCGTCGGTTTTGCAAGCTCGTTCGCGGTCGTGCTTCAGGGCCTCAAGGGCGTTGGCGCCACGGATGTGGAAGCCGCCTCCGGCCTGATGGCGCTTTCGGTGTCCATGGGGCTCTGCGCCGTCGTCCTGAGTGCGGCGACGCGGCTGCCGGTCAGCATCGCCTGGTCGACCCCCGGCGCGGCACTGCTGGCAAGCGCCGGCGTCATCGAGGGAGGCTTTCCGGCAGCCGTCGGTGCGTTCATCGTCTGTGCGCTGATGATCATCATGGCCGGCCTTTTCCGCCCGCTCGGCAAAGCGGTCGCGGCGATCCCCGCACCGCTCGCAAACGCGATGCTGGCGGGTGTTTTGATCGGACTCTGCTTTGCGCCGGTCAGGGCAATCGCCTTCGATCCGCTGCTGGGGTTGCCGATCGTGCTCGCCTGGATAGTGGTCGGCGCGCTGAAACGGCTATGGGCGGTGCCGGCGGCGCTCGCCGCCTTTGCGTTGGTGCTGACCTTTGGCATCGACATTCCGGAGGGCGCTTTCGCCCAGGTGGCGCAGTCGCTGACGCCGCCCGCCGAATTCGTGACGCCGGTCTTCAACGTGGCCGGCCTGGTGTCGATTGCGCTGCCGCTGTTCATCGTCACCATGGCGTCGCAGAACATCCCCGGCATCGCCGTGCTCAAGGTCAACCATTATGATCCGAGGCCCGGCCCGCTCTTTGCCGTCACCGGCCTGTTTTCGCTGCTGTCCGCTCCTTTTGGCGGACATGTGATCAATCTTGCCGCGATCACGGCCGCCATGTGCGCCGGCGAGGATGCGCATCCCGATCCAAGGAGGCGCTACTGGGCCGCGCTCATATCCGGCGTCGGCTATATCGTTTTCGGGCTTCTTGCCGGTGGGGTCACGGCCTTCGTGGCGCTGGCGCCGCCGATCCTCATCCAGGCCGTCGCCGGTCTTGCGCTTGTCGGCGCATTTGCGGGCTCCGCCGTCACCGCCTTCAAGGAGCCGGAAGCGCGCGAAGCGGCTGCCATCACCTTCCTGGTGACGGCCTCCGGCGTTTCCTTCCTGGGGGTCACCGGCGCATTCTGGGGTCTCCTTGCCGGCGGGTTGATGCTTGCCCTGCAGAATTTCGTGCGGGCGGCAAAGGGCTGAAAACCTCTCGGTCTGCATGCCGAAAGGGGCCGGATGCAGCGCTGCGACGGGTTGTTTTGTTTTGCCACTTGCCGTTTTCGGTTCGCGACGCTATAAGCGCGACCATGAAGAACACAGGCGCAACCATTTCCGAACAGATCATGCGTGGCCGCATCGCGCTGCATGAACGTTCGCGCGCCCTCGCATCGCTTCTTCTTCTCGGCCTTACACGCGGTTGCCGGGTCCTTTGAGGGGCGCCCGGCGGCCGATCAAGCCCGCCAGGCAAAGAGCTCCTCGCAACACCCCTGTCAGAATTGTATATTGACCGCAAGAGGTCCGCATTTGCCGTCGCCAAGCCGTATTCGATCGGCTAAGAGACGCGGGCAAGTGGCGGGAAGAGGAAGAGAAGTTACGATGGACGCGAAAACCAGTTCCCCAAACAACAAGGGCATGCCGTCGGCGGCAACGAAATATACCGCCTACCCGACCGTCAATCTCCCGGATCGCACCTGGCCCTCCAAGACCATCACCAAGGCACCGATCTGGTGTTCCGTCGACCTTCGCGACGGCAACCAGTCGCTGGTCGATCCGATGGGCCATGATCGCAAGGCGCGCATGTTCCACCTGCTGCTCGAGATGGGCTTCAAGGAAATCGAGATCGGTTTTCCGTCCGCTTCGCAGACCGACTTCGATTTCGCCCGCTGGTGCGTCGAGGAAGGCAACGTGCCGGAAGATGTGTCGTTGCAGGTCTTGGTCCAGTGCCGGCCCGAGCTCATCACCCGCACCTTCGAGGCGCTGGAAGGCGCCCATAGACCGATCGTGCATTTCTACAATTCGACCAGCGAACTGCAGCGTCGCGTCGTGTTTGGCAAGGACGTGCCGGGCATCAAGCAGATCGCGACCGATGCGGCCAAGATGATCACCGACATGGCCGCCAAGGCTGGAGGCGGCTTCCGCTTCGAGTATTCGCCGGAGAGCTTTACCGGCACGGAACTGGAAGTGGCGTTGGAGATCTGCAATGCCGTGACCGAGATCGTCAAGCCGACCGCCGACAACAAGCTGATCCTCAACCTGCCCTCGACCGTGGAGATGGCGACGCCCAACATCTATGCCGACCAGATCGAGTGGATGTGCCGCAACCTCGACAACCGCGAGAACCTGATCATCTCCCTGCATCCGCACAACGACCGTGGCACCGGGATTGCCGCGACCGAGCTCGGACTGATGGCCGGCGCCGACCGCGTCGAAGGCACGCTGTTCGGCAATGGCGAGCGCACTGGCAACGTCGACGTGGTAACGCTGGCGCTGAACATGTTCACGCAAGGCGTTGATCCGGAACTGGATTGCTCGGATATCGAACGGGTCAAGGCGGTCTACGAATACTCCAACCAGATGACCATTCCGGAACGCCACCCCTATGTCGGCGAACTGGTCTATACCGCCTTCTCCGGCTCGCACCAGGACGCGATCAACAAGGGCATGAAGGCGATCAAGGTGGCCAACAAGCCCCAGTGGGAGGTGCCTTACCTGCCGATCGACCCGCGTGACGTCGGGCGCAGCTACGAGGCGATCATCCGCATCAACTCGCAGTCGGGCAAGGGTGGCATCGCCTACATCCTGCAGGAGGACTATGGCATCAACCTGCCGCGCAACCTGCAGGTCGAGTTCCGCGAGGAGATCCAGCGGATTACCGACGAGGAAGGCAAGGAGCTTCCCTCCAAGCGGATTCACGAGCGCTTCATCGAGCGCTATGTGGACCAGCCCGGCGCGCGCATCAAGTTCGTCGACCACCACACCTATCCGGTCGGCGATGCCAAGGGCATACGCATCGTTGCCGCTGAAATCACCGACAATGGCGAGACGAAGCGGATCGAGGGCAGGGGTACCGGCCCGATCGACGGCTTCATCAACGCGCTGTCGATCTACCTCGGCATCGACATGTCGGTGAATGACTATTCCGAGCACTCGCTCCAGCACGGTTCGAACGCGGCGGCCATCGCCTATGTCGAGATGGAGCACCAGGGCGGCAAGTTGTTCGGCGCCGGGATCAGCACCAACATCGTCGGCGCATCGCTCGAGGCGGTCGTCTCGGCGGCCAACCGCATTCTTGAGGAGCGGGCCGCCAAGGCGTAGGTGCAACGGTCAACGCTGAAAAATGTAGAGAATCCGGAGCACCGGGCGTCGCAGGATGCACGGTGCTTCCGGCCGTCTTCACATTTTGATTCAACGTGAATACGGCCTGATTCATGAATGTCATCTATATTATTGGAAATATTGCTTTTTCTGGTGGTGGTGAGGTGGCGGAAAACTTCTCAAATGTCCGCTGATGCCTGGCGGGCGAGGCCTGGAAGGTTGGCCTCGGCGGAAGGGCCGACCAGCACGTAGTAGGCCTGGCTGCCATGCCATGTCACCATGCCGAGGTCGTCGCGGATGACCTCTTCGAACCTGTCGCTTTCCTGCGCGGAGGGAGCAGCGTCCCTCTGGAAGCAGATCGCCACGATATCGCCGTCCATGCTCTTGTAGATCAACTGGCCGACCGGCTTGCCACCCGCCACCAGCAGGCGGGCACCCTGGAACTCCAGGCCGCTGGCGGAGAGATCGGGAAGCTTGAAGCCGACGCCGACGCTATTGGTCAGCCACTTGACGATATGGTCGGCCTCGGAGGCGGGCACTTCGACGAGATGCCGCTGCTGGCGGGCATAAACACGATGATAGGCGGCAATCTCGTCCAGCCAGGTGCTGCCATGCGGGTCCGCTTCTAGGGGCGGCGGTGGTGCGGCGGGATTGATGCCGATCAGGTAGCCGATGCCGCCGCCGAGGAAGAAAAGCAGGATCGATGCCGCCAGTGCCTGTTTCCCGGTTGGGACCAGGTCGATCTTCGGCGGGCTGAACCTGGCAAGGCGGGACGGCTCTTTCGGAGGCTGTGCGTTCCTGATCGAACGAACAAGCGCCAGCGGCACCGGTTCCTTCAGCATGTCGTTGAAGGCTTTCCTTCCTACGTCCGAGCCATGTTTCAGCCTCTCGTAGAGGGCCCGCGCATCGTCGTCGGTGGCGATCAGCCGCTCAAGCTCCTCCCTTTCCTTGTCGTCGATTTCGCGATCAAGGAGAGCCGAGAGCCTGACATCGAGCGGGTGGTTGCGGAGATCTTCCATGATCAGGCCTTGCGCCCCCCATCCTTTGTGACCATTGCCGCGAGGCGCAACCGGGCGGTCGACAGCCTTGACATGACGGTACCGATCGGAATTCCAAGGATGTCGGCGGTTTCCTTGTAACTGTGACCTTCGATGCTGACGAGAACGAACACGCTGGAGAGGCCCTCGGGCATGGACATGATCATGCTGTTCATCTGCTGTGCATAGACCGACGATTCGGCAGCGGCATCGATCGAGAGTTCACTGTGATCGGCGGCATCAACAGTGCCTGAACCGACGCGAACGCGGCGCTTGCGTACCTCGTCGACCCAGAGGTTGCGGAGCATGGCGTAGATCCAGCTTTCGAGACGCCCCTTGCCATCCCACAGGTGGCTCTTGGCAATGGCCCGTTCGCAGGTTTCCTGCACCAGGTCGTCGGCGTCTCCGGCGTTGCGGGTAAGGGTCAATGCAAATCGCCGCATCTTCGGCAGCAGGCCGACCAGATCGCGCCGGATGTCTTGGGGTGCCGCCGGTTGCCGCATTGCCATTCCAGGAGGAAGAGTTCCAGTTCACGTTGTCGCGCGGGGCTGATGATGTCGTCCCACACCTGGATTGATATGAAACAATTGCTCATGGATCTGCAAGCGCGCCGGATTTCAACGGGCGCTCCAACAGCGACCGTCGCCCGCATTTCGACCGGTTACCCACAGCTTTGCCACTGCGTGATATTTCCGCCCTGCTCAATAGGCGCTGTAGCCGTTCAGGGCTTGCAGCAAGGCGCGGTATGCCCAGGTGTCTTCTCCGCCACGGTCGCGTATCTCGACGAGCTGGACGCGCGCGCCTTCCCTGTCTCCCTGCTGCAGCAAGGCCTCGCCCATGTAGGAGCGGGCCAGGATATAATCGGGATCGATTTTCAACGCCTCGCGATAGTATTCCATGCCCACATCCATGCGGCCGGCCTTGCGATTGGCAAAACCGAGATAGTTCAGGATGCGGGGATCTTTTTGGTTTCTGGCGAGTTGAAGTAACTCGATAGCTTTCTGATACTGGCCGTCATAAGCGAGTTCGCGTGCCGCGTCGTACAGTTCATCATCGTTGAAACTGTTCTTTTGTGCTCTTACGCACATCTTCTTTTCCGTGCTCCAGATCTTGCCGTCCTTGCATTTGGTGGTCGTTTGGGTTTTGACTGGTGGATCGGAGGAGCCGCCGGACCCGTTGGATCCGCCAGACCCGCCGTCGCCTGCCGCAAGAACAACAATGGGGGAAGCCAACGACGCTGCAACGAATGCCGCAACGCCGCAGAACAGGCCAAGGGCAGGGGTTGAGTTCGACATTTTTCGGAACCCTCCAGTTGCGCATAGGATCAAAACATAATGGACCCGCAGCAGAAACAACAGCGGGCATGCAAGGGGAACGAATAAAATGGGGGATTTATTCTGGATGGGAAATTTATTTGACGAAAGGAGGAGCGGTCACTCATTGACCGGCCGACCGATATCATTGTTCAATTGTTCAAACAAAAAATAGTGGGGAGCGAGAGCCATGGAAAAGTTAGTTTCCGGGGCAATGGCAACCCGCCATGCGCTGGTATCGGCGGCGTTGCGCCTTTTCGGGGAACATGGATACGATTCGGTTTCGACGCGGCAGATTGCCGACGTTGCGGATGCCAATATCGGTAGCATCGCCTATCACTTCGGTGGCAAGCCGGGCTTGAGGACCGCCTGCGCGCAGTATGTCGTTGGGGCAATTACCGAGGCTCTGGCGCCGGATTTTCCGGAGACGCTGCCGGCCGACCTTCCGCCCGAGGAAGCATCCCGGATGTTCATCGGTATGCTGACGACCTTCGTCACCCATGCGGCCGAGCAAGCCGATGCGGACGAGATCTTCACCTTCATCATGCGGGAAATGGTTCGCCCCGGGGAGGTGGTGCAGCACCTCTGCCGGGAGACGATCGGACCGGTGCATGACCGGCTGTGCGAATTGTTCGCGATCGCCACCGGACGATCGATCGCGTCCGACAACGTTTCCGTCATCGTCTTCAGCATGATGGGACAGGCGATGTACTTCCGGATGAGCAAGCCGGTCATCACCCAGAAGATGCAATGGGACGATATCGGCCCGCAGGAGGCGGAAGCGATCGTCGAGGTGCTGAAGGTCAACCTGCAGGCGTTGCTGGACTATTACCGCAAGTCGGCGGGCGAGATCTCGGAGACGAGACGCATCGTCGCCGGGTTGTAGAACGACCGGCTCATCTCGGGCGCAAAGTGGTTGCCTTCCGGCGAAAGGGAGTGGCGCTCGAGCGTCATCTTCCAGGCGCCGGGGGCGCCGTCTATGGTGAACAGGTTGTAGGCCGCGCGCGGCTTGCGGCCACCCGCTCCCTGCGAGGCTGAAGCTATGCCGACCACCGGCACGGGGGTGGTGTGTTCATTCAGCCAATAGATGGTGTTGAGGTGCGTGTGACCGTGCAACACCAGTTCGGCGCCCCCCGCCGAGATGGCTGCGGCAAATCGACGAATGCCGATCATCCGCTTGTGCATCGCCGTGGCGCCATGGATCGGCGGGTGATGGATCAAGACCACCCGGAACAGCCCCGCCTCGCCGGCGGCCTTCAGCAGGTTTGCGGTATCGCGTGCCTGACGCGGGCTGAAATAGCCGCTTGCCGAAAAAGGGGGCGTCGCAACCGATGTGGAGCAGCCGATGAGCGCCACCCGATCTCGTACCCTCATATAAGGAAACACATGCCGACCCCGTGGCCATTCGGCTGGGGCGTCGTCGCCGCGCACATACGGGTACCACGCCTGCATCGCCTTTTCGTAGGCGCCGCGGACATAGGCATCGTGGTTGCCGGGTACGACCGATGTGTTTGCGGGGTCGCCGATCTCGCGCAGCCATTCCGCCGCCGTGCGGATTTCGATGCCGGTGGCTAGGTTTACCAAGTCGCCGGTAATCGCCAGATGGTCAGGCTCGTGCTTGCCGAGATCCGCCAGCAGCATTTCCAGTGCATTGGAGAAAAGATGCTTGCGCCTGTTCCGGTGCCAGTTCACAAATCCGGTGATGCGTTTCGTTGCCAGCTCGCGCAGCGTCAGTTCCGGCAACGGGCCGAGATGGACGTCCGAAATATGGGCGAGCTTGAACATGCGCCACACATAAAGATGCGATCAGGCTGGAGCAAGCGAAATGAACAAGGATCGTCCGCCGGAACTGCGGAGCCTCAGGGCACGGATCCTCACTCGACTGGTGCACGGATACTTCTCGCTCTCCCGCGGCATGACCGTCGGCGTGCGCGCCGCCTGCTTCGACGACCGGGGCCGAATCTTCCTGGTTCGGCATGGCTATGTGCCCGGCTGGTACATGCCGGGCGGCGGGGTCGAGCGGTTCGAGACGGCCGAACAGGCGCTTGAGAAGGAACTCAAGGAAGAGGGCAACCTGGAGATCACGGGCCGCCCGCAGCTCTTTCACGTCTACTACAACCGCAAGGTCAGCAAGCGCGATCACGTGCTGTTCTACAAGGTGGCGGTTCACCAGACGGCACCGCGGCTGCCCGACCGCGAGATCGTCGAATCCGGCTTCTTCGACCCCGACAGGCTGCCGCCCGGAACGACGGCGGCGACGAGGCGCCGACTGGACGAATTGCGGGGCACCGCCGAGCCGGATGCCTATTGGTAACCGTTTTCGTCAGTTGCCGCGGACGAGCCTTTCGCGGCCGTGAGGGCCCATGAAGTCGAGTTCCGGTCCCACCGGTACGATGCCGGTCGGATTGATCATCAGGTGGCTGCGGTAGTAGTGGTCCTTGATGTGCCTGAGGTTGACCGTGTCGGCGACACCCGGCGTCTGGTAGAGATCACGGACATAGGCCGACAGGTTCGGATAGTCGGCAATCCGGCGGATGTTGCACTTGAAGTGCCCGACATAGACCGCGTCGAACCGCACGAGCGTGGTGAAAAGGCGCCAGTCGGCTTCGGTTTGCCGGTCGCCGAACAGGTAACGCCGATCCTCAAGTCGCAGTTCCAGTTCATCCAGCATGTCGAAGAGATTGCCGACGCTTTCTGCGTAGGCATCCTGGCTGGTCGCAAAGCCGGCCTTGTAGACGCCATTGTTGACCGCATCGTAAATTCGGGCGTTCAGTTCGTCGATCTCCGCGCGCCGTTCCTCCGGATAGAAATCCCGGGTATCGCCGGTCAGCCCGTTGAAGGCGCTGTTGAACATGCGGATGATCTCGGAGGACTCGTTGGAGACGATCGTGGCCTGCTTGCGATCCCACAAAGTCGGCACCGTCACCCGGCCGGTGTAGTTCGGGTCTGCCCTGTGATAGACCTGCCAGAGCGCATCCGAACCGAAGAGGTGATCGCGGGTGGCGCCATCGCGCTCGTGGAACTCCCAACCGTTCGACAGCATCAGCGGATCGACCACCGAAATCGAGATCAGTTCCTCCAGCTTCTTCAGCTTGCGGAAGATCAGCGTACGATGCGCCCAGGGGCAGGCAAGGGAAACATAAAGGTGGTAGCGGCCGGCTTCGGCGGCAAATCCGCCGTGGCCCGACGGTCCGGCAGACCCGTCCGCGGTGATCCAGTTGCGAAACCGGGATTGCGGGCGATTGAAACGTCCCTCGTTTTCTTTCGTCTCGTACCAGACGTCCTTCCAGGCGCCTTCAACCAACATGCCCATGGACTCTCTCCTTGATCCTCTGTGCTCGTGCTCTGACCTCAAGATATGGATGCGGGCCGGGATGACGAGATAGCAAACAATGAACAGTGCGTTTTTTGCATTGGACGAATGGAAATTTTCCTGCTATCCGCTTTGGCGCAAGATCAGGAAACCTTATCGATGGCTGACATACGGAACCTGCGACGACGCTGATGCTCCCGAGCGCCCCAAGTGCGCATCGAGAACCCATGTCAGCGTCTGTATCCGGTTTCTGTTCCCTCATGAAAAAGCACGATCTGGTCTACCTCACCGAGGACGCGTCGCACGACGTCGTCATTGAACTCATCAACGAAGAAGCATTTGGTCCCGGACGGCATACGCGCGCCGCAGCCCGCATTCGCGAGCAGGGCCCGCATGATCGATCTCTTTCCTTTGTCTGCGCCGACGATGGCGAGACGATCGCCTCGGTGCGCATGACGCCGGTCAACGCCGGCGGCGTCAAGGGCCACCTGCTCGGACCGCTCGCGGTACGGCCGTCGCACAAGAACATGGGAATCGGCCGCGAGCTCGTTCGCATCGCAATAGACGCCGCCCGGCGCACGGGATCGGAAGCGGTGATTCTGGTCGGCGATCCACCCTACTACCAACCGCTCGGTTTCGAGAGGGTCGCCTACAACGCGCTGGCATTCCCGGGTCCGGTGGATCCCGGCCGGGTTCTCGTCGTGCCCATGGCCGACGATATCCATTCGCGGTTGAAGGGCGACATCGCCTGGCGGCGGGAAGTCTGAGCTAGAACAAAATGCGCACCGGTAGAACCATTCTGCCGGAAGGAATTTTTGTCAGGATCAAGGCCTTCGCCGAAGGCCATACCCGAAGGTACGGTCGAGGCGAGGGCTGCAGGTAGTGGCGAAAATTCATCCGGCCCTTGAGGGTTGGCCGAAACCGGCCGCCCGCTGCGTCGGGCGGACTTGACCGTAGTCGTGTTACGCTCTGCGCCGCCCTCCTTGCGGAGCGAGCCGGTTTAGGCCAACAGAAGTGGTTCTACCGGGACGCACTTTGCTCTAGAGCCGCTTTTGCAGGAAGGTGCGGGTGCGCCCGACCGGAAAGTCCGCCAACTCCCCGAACGCAGAATAACCCTGGCGCTGGTAGACTCGCAGCGCCGCCGGGTTGAAGGTGTCGATCCAGGCCGCATGGCAACCGCGGGCCCTGGCCTCCGTTTCGGCTGCCTGCAGCATCCGGCTGGCAAGACCCTGGCCGCGCATGTCCTCCGGCACCACCAGCCATTGGACGTAGAGCCAGCCCCAGGCGGTGTAGCCTGAGAGGCCGCCGGCGACCTTGCCCGCGCGATCGCGCACAATCACCGAGATGGCTCTGCGTTCCGCCGGCCCGACATCGCCTTCGTTGAAAGCGGCAAGCCTCCGGCCGATCGCCGCCAGGTCCTCGGGCGAAGGCTGTTCAATGATTTCCAGCTCTGTCATCCGACATTTGCTCTCGAGGGTATTGCAAACGGATGCAAATGTCGGAATCGGACCACTAGCGCCCCTCGCGCCACCACATGGCGCCGAAGGCGAAAAGCAGGATTCCGACGCCGGCAAATCCGGCGAACAATGGGATCGTGCGGACACCCTTCAGGATGGTCTCGTCGGTCATGCGGATCACCATGCGCTCGTCGTCGGCCACGCGCACCAGCCCACGGACCGGCAGGATGGCGGGGAGGTCCAAAGAACCGTCATTCTCGGCGACGCGCCGCACCAGCCCGCGTGTTTCGTCGCTGACCGGCTTGAGTTTGTCCGGGGTCGAGATCATCGCCTTGAACTCTGGCGCATCGACCGCGCCGACATGCACAAGCGCATTGAGTTCGCCATTGGCAATTTCGAAGAGCCCGGTTTCGTCCACGCGGATTTCCCCCCGGTAGAGGCCCGGGCTGTCGGCAGTCAGGATCAGTTCGGAGGTCTTGCCCGACGGGTAGGTGATGCGCGCCGGACCCGGATCGTCGCCAATTGTCTGGCGGGTGACCTCCAGCGTGCGGCCGGTCGAACGGGCGGTGAGGGCCTCTTCTTCGAGCGCAGGTTCCTTCATCAGCCAATGGGCAATGCGCCGGTAGAGCGAAACGTGCGGCCCCCCGCCCTCGAAGCCGCGTGCCCAGAGCCAGCCCTGATCGGAAAGCAGCATGGCAACGCGGCCTTCCCTGGCGCGATTGAGGACCAGCAGCGGCGCGTTGTCGGCGCCCACCATGACCGTTTCGCCGAGCGGATGGTCGACACTGACGGTGCGGAACCAGCGTCCCCAATGGGGCGGTTCGTCGTTGGCGCCATCCAAGCCCCGCGTGACCGGGTGCTTCTTGCCCTCTTCCGATAGGCGCGGGTAGAAGGCTCTCTGCTCGACGTCGCCGGTCGGGTTGGCCGGCAGGATGGCGGAGAGCGGCGTCAGCGCGATCGAATCCTGGCCGGCATGCTCGGGGCCGGCGGCGATCAGCAGCGCGCCGCCATTTTCGACGTATTGGGCGATATAGTCGTAGTAGAGGATCGGCAGCACGCCGCGGTGCTGGTAGCGGTCGAAGATGATCAGATCGAAGTCGTTGATCTTGTCGACGAAGAGCTCGCGCGTCGGAAACGCAATCAGCGAAAGCTCGTTGATCGGCGTGCCGTCCTGTTTTTCCGGCGGACGAAGAATGGTGAAATGCACGAGGTCGACCGAGGCGTCAGACTTCAGGAGGTTTCGCCATGCCCGTTCGCCGGCATGCGGCTCGCCCGAGACCAGCAGCACGCGCAGGTTTTCGCGTATCCCCTCGATCAGGTGGACGGCGCGGTTGTTGGTGGCGGTGATTTCGCCTGGAACTTCCGCAACCGAGAACTCCATCACGTTGTTGCCGCCGCGCGGCGGCTTGAACGTCAGCGGTGTTTCCTGTCCTGGCGTCGCCGGCAGCGTCGCGATTTCCTCACCGTTCATGCGCACCGAAACGGTTGCGGTGGTGCCGGGACTGTTGCCGTCGTCCTGCACCCGGAAGACCAGTTGCTGCTCCTCTCCGACGATGCCGAAGCGCGGCGCGCGGATCACCTCGATGCGGCGATCGAACTCGTCTGGCTTGCCGGTAATGAGGCCGTGAAGGGGGGCGTTGAAGCCAAGAGCCTGGCTGCTTGCCGGCAAGTCGTGGACCTGGCCGTCGGTCAGCATGATCGCGCCGCCGATGCGGGCGGGCGGTACGTCAGCGATTGCTGACGACAGCGCGGCAAAAAGCTGAGTGGACGGCGTATCCGACATCTCGTTGTCGCGCGCTTCAACAACGCGAGGTTCGATGCGCGGGAAGCGCGCAAGCCGTTCCTTGAGACCTGCGAGCGCCTCGTCGGTCATGCGCGCCCGCTCCGGGATCTGCTGGCTCTGGCTGCGGTCGACGATGATCGGGACGACCGTGGTCAATTGCTCGCGGTCTTCCTGCAGGAGCAGCGGATTGGCGAGCGCGACCAGGAGTGCGGCAGCGCCGAGCGTCCTCAGCCAAGCGCCTCGCACGCCGCGCCAGAGGCCGAGCCCGACGATGATTGCGGCGATGACGCCGAGCGCGATCAGCGCGGACCAGGGGAGGAAGGGAGCAAAGTCGATCGTCATCTCATTGTCCCAGTCGTTCGAGCAGCGCCGGGACGTGCACCTGGTCGGCCTTGTAGTTGCCGGTCAGCATATACATCATGATGTTGACGCCTGTACGGAAGGCATAGTCGCGCTGGATTTCGTCGGGCGGTACCGTCGGCAACAGCGGCACGCCCTGGTGGTCCACCGCCCAGGCTCCGGCGAAATCGTTGCTGGTGATCATGATCGGGGTTACGCCATCAGCCGATGCGGAGGAAGAATTGCTGCCGTTGCGGGTATCCTGCCGTGCCTCGATCCACAACTGGCCGCCGTTGTAGCGGCCGGGAAAGCTCGACAGCAGATAGAACGACTTCGTCAGCACATGGTCTGCCGGCACGGGTTCGAGCGGCGGAATGTCGAGGTTGGCGAGGATTGCCCGCAGCCGCTCCCCATTGGCGCTGGCAATGCCATTCTCATTCAGCCCGCTGAACTGGTCGCGGGTGTCGAACAGCACCGTGCCGCCGGAGCGCATATAAGCGTCGATTCGGCTGATCGTCGCGTTGGTCGGCATCGGCGCCGAAGCGGAGACCGGCCAATAGATGATCGGGAAGAAGGAGAGTTCATCCTTCGAGATATCGACGCCGACCGGATCGCCCGGCTCCAGCGTCGTGCGATAGGTGATGAACTCGCTGAGACCGGCAAGCCCGCGTTGCGAGATGTCGTCGACGTCGTTCTCGCCCGTCTTCACATAGGCGAGGTGGGTCGTGTCCAGTCGATCGAAGACCTCTCCGTCATTCGGCTTGGAGTCGTCGGCACGGACCTCGCCGTGCGGCATTCCCACGAGCCCGGAGAGCGCCAGCAAGACCGCAAGCGTGCGCGCCGCCGTGCGTGGGCGGGCGATGGAGAGCGCACCGTTCATGAAAAGGACGATCAGGCTGTCGAGGAGCAGCATCAGGAAGGCCAGGAAGAAGAGGGCGGGCTTCGCCGACCACGCCTCGCCGCCGACAAGGCCTTCGCGCGCAACCGTAATTTCGGCCGATGCGGGGTCAAGCGGCGCGATCGTGGCTCCCTGCGGCAGCAGGTTGAGGGCGGTAAAGCCGTCCTCGCTGCCGTACAGTCCCGGAGGATTGTCGAAGTTGGTGACGGGCTTCGGGTTCCTTGCAAGGTCGAGAGGGCGGGCGGTGCCGGTTTCGGCGGTCAGGACTCCCGTTGCGGAAAGCAGGCGATAGGGCGGAAGCGCTTCCGCGGCGGCAGGGGCAGAGTTCGCGGCTGTGGCGCCGCCGGCCTTGGAAAGCTGGACTATCCGGCGCAGCATCTCGACGAAGTTTCCGGAGATAGGCAGGTCCGACCACGTCGCCTCGGCGGTGACATGGAACAGCACGATGCGCCCGCTGTTGATCTCCTTGACGGTCACCAGCGGCGTACCGTCGGCGAGGCTTGCCCAGGTGCGCTCCGCCAGATCCGGTGTCGGCTCGGCCAGAACCTGCCGCTTGACCAGGACGTCGTCGGGCTTCGGAATGCCCGCAAATGGTCCGATCGGCGGGAAGTCGGCGAGCGGCTGCGGCTCGGCCCATGAAAGTGCGCCGCCAAGCGCGCGCTCGCCCTGGCGCAGGGTCACAGGCACCAACGGGTCGTCGGCGGGGGCGGCGGCAAGGCGCGGTCCGGCAAAACGGATCAGCGTGCCGCCATTGGCGATCCATCGTTCGACGGGGGCATAGGTTTCAGCAGGCAGCCGCCCGATGTCGGCCATGATGATCACCGAAGGATTGCTGTTCAGCAGTTCGGGGATGGAAACCGAAAGGTCGGTCTCGTTCGGTTCGACGAGGTCGGCATAGGGCTGCAGGGCACGGTGGATGTAATAGAGTGGCGAGAGCAGCGGCTGGAAGGCATCCGTCGGCTCGCCGGCGAGCAAAGCCACGCGGCGGCGCTTGAAGCCATCATCCAGAAGATAGGTGGAACCGGCCGTTGCCTGGCTGTCGATTGTCAGCCGGGCAAAGTCGTTGCGCATCTCGAAGGGCGCGGTGATCGTTCCGGTCGCCTGGGTCTCGCCGGGGGTGAAGCGGACGCTGCCAGCGGCAATCTTGCGGCCCCTGTTGTCCTCGGCGCTCAGCGCCAGCAGCGCCGGGCCTGAGCTGTTGAGGCGGGTTGCGGTTACCGCCATGGCATCGGCGGTGTTGCTGGCGCCGGTGAGGGCTACGGCCGACTGCCCGTCACCCTCGATCAGGCGCAGTTCAGCAGGGTTGAGGTCGGCGAGTGCCGACAAGGTCCGGTCTGTATCATCCGCCTTCATGCCGTCCGCAAGGAAGGCCAGCGTGCCGGGCCGCGTGCCGGCGAGCGCCGCCCGCAGCGCCTCGATGGCTCGGGCGCGGTCCGGGCGAAGCGGTCGCGGGGCTACAGCCGTCAGCTTTTCACGTGCTGCGGCGGCGGTTCCGGGAGTGGCGTCGTGGCTCTGCTCGGCGGTGAAGGCAATGGCGATCGGGGTTTCGCTCGCCTCGGCGTCGTCGATCAGCGCTTCGGCGGTGGCCACCCGTCGTTCCCAGTCGACCGATGTCGACCAGCTGTTGTCGATCAACAGCACCATGGGACCCGCAGCGCTCAACGTGTTGGTTCGCGGATTGACGATCGGGTCGGCGATCGCGAGGATCACGGCGGCGGCCATCAGCATGCGCAGCAACGTCAGCCACCACGGGCTCTGCGCCGGCGTTTCCTCCCGCTTCAGGACCGAGGCGAGAACTCTCAAAGGCGGGAACACTTCGGCCTGCGGACGCGGTGGCGTCAACCGCAACAGCCACCAGATGACCGGCAGCGCCAAAAGGGCGAACAGGATCGCGGGGCTGGCGAATGCAAAGGGCAGAGCACTCATCGCAAACCTCCCGGCGCCGACCTTGCGGGCATGCCCGAGAGGTACATGTGCATGGCCACCAGCGCCTCGGAGGCAAGGTGGTCGGTGCGATGACTTGTGAAGGTCCAGCCAAGGTGGCGAAGCGCCTGTCCGAGATTGTCGCGACGTGCCTTGTAGGCGATCCGGTAGGCCTCCTGAATGCTTTCGGCGCGTCCCGAGACCAGCTTGTCGCCGGTTTCGGGGTCGGCGAATTCGGTGCGCCCCGCATAGGGGAATGTTTCTTCGGCCGGATCGAAGATCTCGACGACGTGGCCACGCAGGCCACGGCGGGCAAGCGGTGCCAACTGCGCCATCACTTCGTCGGCCGGATCGAGGAAATCGCCGATCAGCACGACATCGCTGAAACCGCGGATCATGCCGGTCTCGGGGAGGCCGCCGGTCAGCGGTGCGTGCATCAGGGCGGCTGCAAGCCGCTCGGCGGCATTGCGGGCGGTCACGGGGTCCATGACGCCCGGGCAACCGATGCGCTCGCCCGAGCGCGCCAGGATCTCGGCCAGCGCCAGCATCAGCACCAGCGCGCGGCTTTCCTTGGAAACCGGGGCATAGTTCGACTTGAACATCATCGACGGCGACATGTCCGGCCAAAGCCAGATGGTGTGGGCGGCTTCCCACTCGCGCTCGCGAACATAGGTGTGGTCGTCGCGCGCCGAGCGACGCCAGTCGATGCGTGACAGGCTCTCGCCATCGGCATAGGGACGAAACTGCCAGAAATTCTCGCCGATGCCGCGCTTGCGGCGTCCGTGCCATCCGGCAATGACGGTGTTGGCGATCCGCTTGGCCTCGACCAGGCAATCAGGGATGAGCGCCGCACGCTGGCGCGCACGCGCCAGCGCCTCACTTCCCGGCGTCGGACGGACGATCTGGCCGATGGGTGCCACGCGCGGACGCCCCCTATCCCTTGGCCTGCCTGACAAGGCCGGCGATCACGTCACGTACCGTCATGCCTTCGGCCCGCGCTGCGAAGGTCAGCGCCATGCGATGCTGCAACACCGGTTCGGCAAGGGCATGGATATCGTCGAGGGACGGCGCTAGCCGTCCCTGGTAAAGGGCCCGTGCACGGGCGCAGAGCATCATCGCCTGGCCAGCGCGGGGACCCGGCCCCCAGGCGACGTTCTTGTCGGTCGCCTCGTTGCCATGACCGGGGCGCGCCGAGCGCACGAGCGCCAGGATGGCGTCGACGACCGTTTCCCCGACAGGCATCTGCCGGATCAGCTTCTGGATCTCGATCAGACGCGCGGCGTTTATGACGCCATCCGGTGTCGCTTCCGAAAGGCCGGTGGTGTTCAGGAGGATCTGGCGTTCGGCCTCGAGTTCGGGGTAGCCGACGTCGACCTGCAGCAGGAAACGATCCAACTGGGCTTCCGGCAGCGGGTAGGTGCCCTCCTGTTCCAGAGGGTTCTGCGTCGCCAGGACATGAAACGGCGAGGGGAGGTCGTGACGCTCTCCGGCGATGGTGATGTGATACTCCTGCATCGATTGCAGCAGGGCGGACTGGGTTCGTGGCGAAGCGCGGTTGATTTCGTCGGCCATCAGGAGTTGCCCGAAGATCGGGCCGCGGACGAAGCGGAAGGAGCGGCGGCCGTTTTCGTCCTGGTCCATCACTTCCGAGCCGAGGATATCCGATGGCATAAGGTCGGGGGTGAACTGGATGCGGTTGGCATTTAGGCCCAGCACGGTGCCGAGCGTCGTCACCAGCTTGGTCTTGGCAAGGCCCGGGACGCCGACGAGCAGCGCGTGGCCGCCCGAAAGGACCGCAACGAGGGTGTTCTCGACCACGTCGTCCTGTCCGAAGATGACTTTGGCCACCTCCTTGCGTACGGTTGCGATGTCGGCAAGGGCACTTTCGGCGGCTGCGACGATCGCCTTTTCGTCAAGGACGGTCTCGTCTGTCTTCATGATACCCATGCGGCTCTCCATTGGCTTGCAGCGTCCCGTGCGATTTGTGGAGTTCGCATTTCTCCGATGGCTCCCAACAACTTATTCCCATGACAGCGGCTGACAAGCGCGATTCAAATGACTATCTCGTGAAAGACAGGGATAGTGTGACTAAAGGCCTAACCGGAACTGATCAATGGCAGACGACGAAATTAAGGCGACGACCGATGCGGCAGGGCTGGCGGCCCTGATCTCGCGCGCGGCAACCCAGACCGGGGGCGGCGCCCGCGGTCTGCCGCCCGTCGATCGCTGGAACCCGCCGTTCTGCGGTGACATCGACATGGAAATCAAGGCCGATGGCACCTGGTTCTACATGGGCACGCCGATCGGCCGCGAGCCGCTGGTCAGACTGTTTTCCACCGTCATGCGCAAGGACGAGGACGGCAAGACCTATCTCGTGACCCCGGTCGAGAAGGTCGGAATCCGGATCGCCGATGCGCCGTTCCTGGCGGTCGAGATGAGCGCCACGGAAAGGGATGACGAGCAGATCCTCACCTTCCGCACCAATGTCGGCGACGTGGTGGAAGCGGGGGCAGATCATCCGCTTCGCTTCGTCATGCATGGCGAAAACAGCGAACTGAAACCCTACCTCCTGGTGCGCGGGCGTCTCGAGGCGCTTGTTTCCCGCGCCGTGATGTATGACCTCGTCGAACACGGAGAAGTGATAGTCTTCGACGGCGTGGAAATGTTTTCGCTGCGCTCCGGCGGCGAGGTGTTTCCGGTGATGCCGGCGAAGGAACTGGACCGGTTGTCCCGATGAGCTTGTCAGAGGTCTATTCGGCGGATGAACTGCGTAGACGCGCCTACCGGCATGTTCGCGGCGAGATCGGCGCGGTGGACCATGTCGGCGACCATCTGCTCAACCCGCACGCGCTGCATGAGTTCGAGGGCCGCAAGCTGCGCGATGCTGCCGTGCTGGTGCCGGTCATCGACGACGGCGGGCAGGCGAACGTAATCTTTACGCTGCGGACGGCGACATTGCGCAGCCATTCCGGCCAGATCGCCTTTCCCGGGGGGGCGATCGACCCCGAAGATCGCTCGGCGGAGGAGGCCGCGCTGCGGGAAACCGAGGAGGAGATCGGGCTTTCGCGCTCCTATGTCGAAACGGTCGGGCGGCTGCCCGACTATGTCTCCTTCACCGGGTTTCGCATCACTCCGGTGATCGGCGTGGTGACGAGAGGATACCACCTGACGCTCAATCCCGTGGAGGTGGACGAAGTCTTCGAGGTGCCGTTGTCGTTCCTCATGGATCCCCGCAATCACCGCCAGGACAGCATTGTCCGGCAGGGTATCGAGCGGCATTTCTATCAGATGCCCTACGGCGAGCGGAACATCTGGGGGATTACCGCCGGGATCGTCCGCTCCCTCTATGAAAGGCTGTACGCATGACGAGCATCGCTGGCGAAAGCTGGTTCCAGGACCCGGCGCTGAAGCGTGTCATGGCGCTGATCAACCACGATGGCGGCGAGGGCCGGGTGGTCGGAGGGGCGGTGCGCAACAGCCTCATGGGCCTGCCGGTCGGAGACATCGACATCGCCACGACCCTGCTGCCGCAAATGGTGGTGGATCGCGCCAAGACGGAAGGGATCAAGGCCGTTCCGACCGGTATCGACCATGGCACCGTCACGCTCGTCGTCGATGGAAAACCGTTCGAAATCACCACTTTGCGGCGGGATGTCGAGACCCACGGACGCAAGGCCACCGTCGCCTTCGGCACCGACTGGCAGGAGGATGCAGAGCGTCGCGACCTGACGATCAACGCGCTCTACGCCGATGCCGACGGCGAGGTCATCGATCTGGTCGGTGGCCTTGGCGATGTCGAGACGAAAACCGTGCGCTTCATCGGCAATGCGGCGGAGCGGATTGCCGAGGACTATCTTCGCATTCTCCGGTTCTTCCGGTTCTTTGCGCACTACGGTTCCGGACGCCCGGATGCGGATGGCCTGAGAGCTTCGGCGCAGGCGCGCGGCAAGCTGTCAACGCTTTCGGCCGAACGCGTATGGTCGGAACTCAAGAAGATACTCTCCGCGCGCGATCCCGGCAGGGCGCTCCTGTGGATGCGCCAGGCGGGCGTTCTGACCGCGGTTTTGCCGGAATCGGAGAAATGGGGCATCGACGCGATCCACGGGTTGATCGCCGCGGAACAGGCCCTCGGCTGGCCAATCGATCCGATGCTGCGGCTTGCCGCCGTCATCCCGCCGGACGAAGGCAGGATCGATGCACTTGCCGGACGGTTGCGTCTTTCCAATGCCGAGGCAGGCATTCTGCGAGATTGGGCAAGGTCGCCCGCGGTGAGCGAGGCGACCGTCGATGCGGCGTTCGATCGTATGCTCTACCGGCATGGCGCCGGCGGACTTTCGATGCGGTTGAAACACGCCGTGGCCTCCAGCCGCGCCCGGCAGGCGGAAGGCGATGCCGAGGCGATGGTGCGGACGGGCAGGCTGACCGCCTTGCTCAAACGTGCCTTGGATTGGAAGAAGCCGCAGTTTCCGCTGGGCGGTGCCGATATCATCGCCGCAGGCATTGCATCCGGTCCCCGCGTCGGCGAGCTCCTCGAGCAGCTTGAGCAGCAATGGGTGGATGTCAATTTTTCGCTCGACCGGGCGAGCCTTCTCGCCCGGCTTGATCAGCTGAAGGATGGTTGATCAGGCCGTTTCGTTCGCCGTGACGATCCTGGCCTTGATGTTCTCGATCATGTTTTCCCGGATCATGGTTTCGCCGTGGGCGGTCCGCATATGTTCGACGACACGGCGGACGACTTCGGCATCATTATCGGCCCGCGTATGCCAGGGGCATCCGGGGACCAGTGAACCGCATTCAAACAGTCGCATGACTTTTCTCCTGTCAGTTTCTCTCGGACCAGAATAGCACAGGCGGGCAAAAGTTCCACGATTGCCGTCAGGGCCCCGAAGCCGGCCAGCGGCTCGAGCCTGAGAATCTGATCCGCGTTCGAGGGATTGCCGCATCCTTCGCGCGTCCGGGCGGACGCGCGACACGAACGATCATTCGCGGTGTGCCCAAGCCTCGAAGCAGGCGGACGATTCGACGTCGCGGGCCGCGCTGCGGCGTGCATCGTCCTTCCGCGCAAGGTCAGGATCGGCGGCAAGCCGAAGCCTTGCCTGTGCGAGGAAATGGGAAAACGGTATGTCGCAGCCGCTTTCGCGGCGCATCTGGTCAGCAAGCCTGTAAAGAAAGCTCGTGGCCTCCGGAGCAGCTTCGGTGAGGGGCTGTTCTTGCGGTACGGTCACGTTGGCGAGTGTCACCATGTCAATCCTCCTCCGATTATCATGGACTTCTAAAGTACCACGTTTGCGGGGGAGGGAAACGACGATTTGTCGCTGATCCACTGTGCTGATGCGATTTGCCGCGGCTCGACCGGGAGGCACCTTGCCCTATGGCCAGCGCACCACGGGAGGCAGCGAGGACAGGATCGACTCCACGTTGCCACCGGTCTTCAACCCGAAGATCGTACCGCGGTCATAAAGCAGGTTGAACTCGACATAGCGGCCACGCCGAACAAGCTGCTCGTCGCGGTCATGCTCGGTCCAGGGCGTATTGAAGTTCGACCGGACGATCTTCGGATAAACCAGCGAGAAGGCGCGGCCGACATCCTGCACGAAGGCGAAATCTGCATCCCAACCGCCCTGTTCGTCGCTGGATTGCAGCCAGTCGAAGAAGATGCCGCCGACGCCGCGCGGCTCGTTGCGGTGCTTGAGGAAGAAATACTCGTCGCACCATGCCTTGTAGCGCTGGTAGTCGGCCACCTTATGGCGATTGCAGGTGATCTCCATCGCCCGGTGGAAGAGGACGGTATCTGGGTCGGCCTGGGTGCGCCGACGCCCAAGGACAGGGGTGAGGTCGGCCCCGCCGCCGAACCAGTGGCTCCGCGTCACCACCATGCGGGTGTTCATGTGCACGGCCGGGACATTGGGGTTGACCGGATGGGCGATCAGCGAGATTCCCGAAGCCCAGAAGCGTGGATCTTCCGCGGCACCCGGAATCTGGCTGCGAAACTCCGGCGAGAATTCACCGTGGACGGTCGAGGTATGCACGCCAACCTTCTCGAAGACGCGGCCTTCCATCATCGACATCCGCCCGCCGCCGCCCTGGCCTTCCTCGCGCAGCCAGTCCCTGGCGCCGAAGCGACCCGGCTCCTCGTTCGAGAGAGGTCCTTCAAGATCGCGCTCGATCGTCTCGAAGGCGGCGCAGATCTGGTCGCGCAGCGTTTCGAACCAGGCTTGTGCCCGCGCCTTCTTGTCTTCGATATCCTCTGGCAGGCCCTGCGGCAGTTGCGGTCTTTCCATGAATTTCCTCCGTATCGGCAGGCCCGGCGGGGCAGACGACGCGCATCAACATTTGTGACAGGCTTAACAGCAAGAGCAGGCCGCTGCCAGATACCGCACAGATAGTTAACGGGAAATTGGACTCGCAAACGAAGCTTGCCGGTACTATCTTTCGACCAGAGGTAGATCGCATGGCAAAGATCCCCGGACCACCGTCGCTTGACGGCCTGAGAAACAGGATCGCCCGGCATCGGGAAAAGAACCCCGGCGGGCGCAGCAACAGCAATTTCGTGCGTGAGACCTATTGCCTGACGCGCAACGAAGCGCGCGCCAAGGCTCGGGAATGGTTCGAAGCCTTTCCCAAGGCCGCCTACTGGACCGAGGTCGAAAGCTGGCGTCAACTCGAAGGCGACCGCATAGAGTTTACCATGCGGCGTCTGCCCTCGGCCGACTGAGCCGAGGTTTCCGTCAACGAGCTAGCCGATTCGGGCGCGACGCATCCTAGTGCGTCGTTCGCGGAGGGGGCCCTTCCTTTGTAGCGGACGTCGGTTCGGACGGTTGGGGCGCCTCTTCCGGAGGCGTTGCGGCTACGTCTTGCTTTTTTGTTGAAGAAAGCTTGATCTGCGGCTTGCCGCGCGGCTTTGGCACGGGCTCGGCCACAGCGGGCTCGCGCACAGCGACCTTCGGGGACGCTGCAACAGCGGGTGGTTCCGGTTGTACGACATTGGTTTTCGGGGCAGGCGGCTCCGGCAGCGGTGCCGCCTCTGTCACGGGATCTTCCGAGACCCCGGCGGATACCGGGGAGGCAGCCTCCACGGCGGGCTCGGCACCTGCAGCCTCCGGAGACGCGGACTCCGTATCAGGTTCCGAAGTTCGCGCCTTCGCCGGCTCGTGCTCCGATGCCACGTCCTGCGGTTCTCCGGCACCCGGAGCGGCCTCCGGCATCTTCAGGATGGTCCCGTTCTTGCTGGTGCCGGCCGCCTCCTTCGGCATTGCAGGAAGGGGCTTCTCCGCCAGGATCTCCTGAAGCAAGCGGGTTACCGCCAGATGGCCGGGAATCTCGGTGTTGGTGTGATGGCCGGCGTCGGGAATATCGCGATCGCAGGCGATGTCGGCGCGCGAATTGATTTCGCCGTACCAGTCCCAGCGGCCCATCACATCGGTGACGTCCTTCACGGGCTTCGGCATGGCGATGCGTGCGCCGAAGGTCACCACCTTGGCCGTCTTGGCCAGTTGTTTCAAGCGCGCCGGATCTTCCTCGGCAAGCGTTTCGAATGCTTCGGCAAGGACGCTGCTGCCTTTTGAATGACCGACGACCAGTTCGAACGAAAGTTTGGAATTGCCGAGCAAGGCCAGGACGGTGCGGGTGTCCCGGCTGCTATAGCCGGCTTCCGGATCGACCGAACGGCCGATGCCGAAGTTGGGCTGTCCGGAAAGTTCATCCAGTAATTCAAGGGGATGACGAAGGTTGCTTAGCCAACCGAAGAGGAAGGAACACCCAAGCGGCTCGGTCATGGCGTCAGCAAGGCCATAGCCGGAAATGACGGCGGCAACCGGCGCTCCGGCGGCGTCGGCGACGTTGCGTGCGAAGGCCGCCGCCCCTAGTGCCGATCCGCCCATGCCGGCCACGGCCAGGACGTGAACATCGCGGCCACCCCGCATGAGGAACTCATCGATCTCCTCGCACAACACCAGTTGCCCCTTGCCGGTCGGCGGCACGATCATGATCGAACCCTCGGCTGCCAGCGAGTCGCTGATATAGAAGGCCTCGTCGGCGGTGATGTTCCTGATATCGTAGAAGAAAGCGTCGAGCGCGGTGTTGCGCTGGCGCAGGATCTCGAGCGACATGTTCCGGAAGGGGGTCTTCTGAAGCCGTTCAGGCAGGCTCAGACTGCGTGCGAACTGCGTCAGGTTCAGCGTGAAAGCCGTTTCGAACATAGGTCACCTCGCCGTTTCTCTGCCATGTCTTGTTGCGCTGCAGCATGGCATATTTTAGAGACGATGCAAATGAAGAACGCATGTCACCGCCGCGTTGCACGGCCCGGATCGTTGCTATCGTTGGGCTTGTCGCGTTCAGGGTGCGCTGATCTGGCGCAGGGCTTCGCCGGCGATCATCGCAGCAGACATCGCCACGTTCAAAGACCTCTGGCCCTCCACCATCGGGATGATGATACGGGCGTCGGCGCGTTCATGGACATGATCGGGCACTCCGGCGCTTTCGCGGCCGAACAGCAAGACATCGCCCGTCCGGAACTGGAAGCGGGTGTAGGGCTCGGCCGCCCGGGTCGAGGCGAGGACCAGCCGCCTGCCGCTGGCCTTGCGCCATTCCTCGAACCGTTCCCAGTTGACGTGGCGCGTGAGGGTGGTGGCGGCGATGTAGTCCATGCCGGCGCGTTTCAGGTTGCGGTCGGAAAGGTCGAAACCCGCTGGTTCGATGATGTCGACCGTCAACCCGAGGCAGGCGGCGAGGCGCAGGATGGTGCCGGTGTTGCCCGGTATGTCGGGCTGGTAGAGGGCGATACTGAGGTCGGTCATGGTTTTTCCGTAGGGCTTCGGGTGAGCCGAATAGCATGACGCCTTGGGACCTGGCGAGCGTCTGATCGGTCATGGCCGTTGTCGAACCGGCCTTCGGACGAAATTTTTGATGCATTCGACACGAAATGGACGTGAATGTGATCGATCGGGGTCTGGAAATTCGCCGCGGATGCGGATAGAAATACGCATCTTTTACGCGAACCTCAGGGAGGCAGGAATGATTATTCGAATGCTTGATTGCCTCCGGGTAAAGCCGCCGGCCATGCCGGTCTGACGGGTTCGCGCTTCTCGATTTTTCTGGATCCGACTGTCGCGCAAACCGTCCGCTAACCGGACGACCGGGAATTCGCGCAAGCCTTCCTGCGTCGTTCGTTTCGGAAATGCATCGCGCAACGTGGTTTTTCGCGCGATATTCGGAGACTCAAGGAGTTTTTAATGTTTGGCTGGTTCGAACAGCGATTGAACCCCTATCCGACGGAGGAGCCCGGTCCGCCGCCCAAGGGACTGTTTGCCTTCTGCTGGCACTACACCCGCCCGGCGCTGCCCTGGCTCGTCGCGATGTCCGTGCTGACGATGCTGATTGCCGTCGGCGAAGTGGCGCTCTTCCAGTTTCTCGGAGACATCGTCGATTGGCTGTCGAAGGCCGACCGTGCCACCTTCCTCGAAACCGAGGGCACCCGGCTGGTCTGGATGGGCCTGATCGTGTTGATCGGCCTGCCCGTGCTCGTGCTCGCTGATTCTGTCATCATGCACCAGGTGCTGCTCGGCAACTATCCGATGATCGCGCGCTGGCAGATGCACCGTTTCCTGCTGCGCCACAGCATGACGTTCTTCGCCAACGAGTTCGCCGGGCGCGTGGCGACCAAGGTAATGCAGACCTCGCTCGCCGTCCGCGAAACGGTGATGAAGATCCTCGACGTTTTCGTCTATGTCGTGTCGTACTTCGTCTCGATGATCGTCGTCGTCGCCGCGGCCGATCTGAGGCTCGTCCTGCCGCTGCTGGTATGGCTGGCGGTCTATGTCGCCATCGTCGCCTATTTCGTGCCGCGGCTTCGCAAGATCGCGTCGGAGCAGGCGGATGCCCGGTCGATGATGACCGGGCGCATCGTCGACAGCTACACCAACATCGCGACAGTGAAGCTGTTTTCGCATGCGGGGCGCGAGGAAGCCTATGCCCGCGATGGCATGGACGAGTTCCTGAACACGGTCTACCGGCAAATGCGCAAGGTGACCCTGTTCCACGCGCTCGTCTATTTCAACAACTGCGTGGCGCTTTTTACCGTCGGCGCGCTGTCCATCTGGTTCTGGTTGAATGGAGCGATTTCGGTCGGCGCCATCGCCATTGCCATCGGTCTCGCCATGCGCATCAACGGTATGTCGCAGTGGATCATGTGGGAGGTTTCGGCGCTCTTCGAAAACATCGGTACCGTCTATGACGGCATGTCGATGATGACGAAACCGCACGATATCCTCGACCGGCCCGCGGCACCCGCGCTGAAGGCAAACCGCGGCCAGATCGACTTCGAGCATGTCCGCTTCCACTACGGCAAGAACAAGGGCGTGATCGAGGATCTGTCGCTGCATATTCGCGCTGGCGAGAAGGTCGGGTTGGTCGGGCGTTCGGGCGCCGGCAAGACGACGCTGATGAACGTTCTGCTGCGCTTCTACGACCTGGAGGCGGGACGCATCACCATCGACGGGCAGGATATCAGCCACGTGACCCAGGACAGCCTGCGCTCGCTGATCGGTGTCGTCACGCAGGATACCTCGCTGCTGCACCGCTCGATTCGCGACAACATCGCCTATGGCCGGCCTTCGGCGACCGACGAACAGATCATCGAGGCAGCAAAGCGTGCCAATGCCTGGGAGTTCATCGAAGGTCTCGCGGACATGCACGGCCGGACCGGGCTCGACGCCCAGGTTGGCGAGCGCGGCGTGAAGCTTTCGGGCGGCCAGCGGCAGCGCGTCGCCATCGCCCGCGTCTTCCTCAAGGACGCGCCGATCCTCGTGCTCGACGAGGCGACCTCGGCGCTCGATTCCGAGGTGGAGGCGGCGATCCAGGAGAACCTGTTCGCGCTGATGGAGGGCAAGACCGTCATCGCCATCGCCCATCGCCTGTCGACGCTGACGGAGATGGACCGGCTCGTCGTGCTCGACAAGGGCCGTATCGTCGAGGTCGGCACGCACACGGAACTGGTCGCGAACGGCGGCATCTACGCCGACCTGTGGAACCGGCAATCCGGCGGTTTCCTCGCCGATCACGAGGGCGAAGCGGAGGTGGCAGCGGAATAGAAACGAGGGCGGCCGAAAAAGGCCGCCCTCGTCTTACCATCCACTCCGGCTGTCAACATCTTCCATTCTAACAAGAGTTTAACTTGGTCGGAGGGCGAAAACGGCCTATATCCGATCCATGCCCATTCGTTCCGTCGCCCGAGTCTTCGAAAACTGGATCGATCCCTATTCCAGAAGCGGCGACCTCCGACCGCCGAAGGGCACGTTCGCTTTTATCCGGTTCTACACTTCGCAGGCAAAGGGCCCCTTTGCGGCCATGCTGGCGGTGGGCGGGCTCGTCGCCATGCTGGAGGCGGCGCTCTTCTGGTTCGTCGGTCGGCTTGTCGACATGCTCGATGCGGTGCCGAAGGACGCGGGATGGACGGGACTGATCGATAGCCACGGCCCGCAACTGCTCGGCATGCTGGCCGTCGTGCTCGTCGGCCGTTTCGTCGCCGTCACCCTCAATGCCCTGCTTGAGGAACAAACGATCGTTCCCGGCTTCTTCAATCTGATGCGCTGGCAGGCCTATGTGCATGTGGCGCGGCAGTCGCTGACCTTTTTCCAGAACGATTTCTCCGGCCGGATCGTCACCAAGGTCTGGTCGGCAGGACAGGCGACCGGCGACCTCATGGTGTCGCTGCTGCAGGTCGTGTGGTTCATCGTCGTCTACTCGATCTCGACCATCGCGCTGGTGGCCCTGCTGGACTGGCGGCTTGCAGGCGTCATCGCGCTGTGGCTCGTCGGGTTCGCCTTCCTTGCGCGGTACTTCGTGCCGCGGATCCGTCGCCACGCGCGCATCACGGCAGAAGCCTCGTCCATGCTCAACGGGCGCATGGTCGACGCCTACGCCAACATCCAGACCTTGAAACTCTTCGGCCGCGAGGAGGCGAACGACCTTTATATCAAACAGGGTTTCGAACGATTTCAGGCGTCGGTGATCGGCTTTACCCGCCACATCACCGGGGTTCGGGCGTCGCTCGCGCTGCTCTCCGGACTGATGATCGCCATGATCTCCGTTCTCTCCGTCGATCTCTGGTTTGCCGGCGCCATGACCACGGGCAGCGTTGCCTATACGCTCGGCCTGGTGCTACGGCTCAACATGCTGCTCGGACGGATGATGACCCAGTTCAATTCCATCATGCGCAACGTCGGCACGATCCAGAACTCGGCAGAGATGATCTCGCGGCCGCTTGGCCTCGTCGATGTTCCGGATGCCAGGGATCTCGTGGTCCGCTCGCCCGGCATTCGCTTCGAGAGCGTCACCTTCCACTACGGGCACGCCGACGAGGTGATCGATGATCTGTCCCTGGTAATTCGTCCCGGCGAAAAGGTCGGCATCGTCGGTCGTTCGGGCGCCGGCAAGACGACGCTCGCGCATCTGCTGCTGCGCTTCTTCGATCTCGACAAGGGGCGCATCCTCATCGATGGCCAGGATATCTCCAAAGTCCGCCAGGAGAGTCTCAGGGCGCATATCGGCATGGTCTCGCAGGATACGGCGCTGCTGCATCGTTCCATTCGCGACAATATCCTCTTCGGCCGGCCTGACGCCACGGACGCCCAGCTTCTCGAAGCGGCCGAGCGCGCCGAAGCCGATCTCTTCATCGCCGGGCTCGAGGACCATGCCGGCAGGCTCGGCTTCAACGCCCATGTCGGCGAGCGCGGCGTCAAGCTCTCCGGCGGCCAGCGCCAGCGTATCGCGATTGCCCGCGTCATGCTGAAGGATGCGCCGATTCTCGTGCTCGACGAGGCGACATCGGCACTCGATTCCGAGGTCGAGGCGGCGATCCAGCAGAACCTTGAAAGGCTGATGCACGGCAAGACGGTGCTGGCGATCGCCCACCGTCTGTCGACGATTGCGGCGCTTGACCGGCTGGTGGTCATGGACAGAGGGCGGATCATCGAGGACGGCACGCACGAGCAACTGATTGCCCGGGGAGGGCTCTATTCCGAACTCTGGGCCCGGCAGTCCGGCGGCTTCCTTGCGGTCGACGGCGACTGAGGGCCGCGCGCGATACCGTCATCGACAAGCCGCGACAGGAACCATGTCGCCCATGGAACAGGCGCTCTGCATAGGCGGATTTGCCGCGGTGGCGATCGGTGTTTTCCCGCGACATTGTGCCCATATCCCCTT
Source organism: Ferirhizobium litorale (assembly GCA_030028905.1). GTDB lineage: Bacteria > Pseudomonadota > Alphaproteobacteria > Rhizobiales > Rhizobiaceae > Ferirhizobium > Ferirhizobium litorale. The sequence goes on from JALDYZ010000001.1 coordinate 611,948, forward strand.
GTCAAGGCTGGACATAATTTGCGATCAAGCTTAGAAAGCGCCCAAATGCCGGGGAATCTGTGTCCAAATTTTGCACGCAGGGAGGTCTCCCGGGATTTGGGGGATGCGGTTATCCGCAAAATTTGCGCAGAGGATGGTTAAACCGTGAGCGAACACGAGACGAAGAGCGAGGCCTTGGGCGAGCCCACTCGCCGCGATTTTCTTTATCTGACCACAGGTATGGCGGCGGCTGTCGGCGCTGCTGCCGTTGCATGGCCGTTTATCGACCAGATGCGTCCAGACGCCTCTACGCTGGCGCTCGCGTCGATCGAGGTGGATGTCTCGAGTATCGAGCCCGGCATGTCGGTGACAGCCAAGTGGCGCGGCAAGCCGATCTTCATCCGCAACCGCACGGCGAAGGAAATCGAGGAGGCCAACGCCGTCGCTCTCGCGGATCTCAAGGATCCCGTTGCGCGCAATGCGAACCTTCCCCCTGAAGCCGCTGCAACCGATATCGATCGTTCGGCCGGCGAAGGCAAGGAAAACTGGATCGTGATGATCGGCTCCTGCACCCATCTCGGTTGCGTGCCGCTTGGCCAGGCGGGTGATTTTGGCGGATGGTTCTGTCCTTGCCATGGCTCGCACTACGATACGGCGGGCCGTATCCGCAAGGGACCTGCCCCGGAGAACCTGGCGGTTCCAACCTTTTCGTTCATTTCCGATACAGTGATCAAGATCGGTTGAGGGGAGACTGATTTATGAGTGGTCATTCGAGTTACGAGCCTTCGACCGGGCTCGAAAAATGGATAGATGCGCGCCTGCCGCTGCCGCGTCTCGCCTACGACAGTTTCGTGGCCTATCCGGTCCCGCGCAACCTCAACTACGCATACACCTTCGGTGCCATGCTGGCGGTGATGCTGCTTGTGCAGATCCTGACCGGCGTTACGCTGGCCATGCACTACGTCGCCAGCACCAACGAGGCATTCAATTCGGTCGAGAAGATCATGCGTGACGTCAACTTCGGTTGGCTCATCCGCTACATGCACGCCAATGGTGCGTCCTTCTTCTTCATCGCCGTCTATCTGCACATTGCCCGCGGTCTCTACTACGGGTCCTACAAGGCGCCGCGCGAAATCCTCTGGATCCTCGGCGTGGTCATCTACCTATTGATGATGGCGACCGGTTTCATGGGCTACGTCCTGCCCTGGGGCCAGATGTCTTTCTGGGGCGCCACCGTCATCACCGGCTTCTTCTCGGCCTTCCCGTTCGTCGGCGAGTGGATCCAGCAGTTCCTGCTCGGCGGCTTTGCCGTCGACCAGCCGACGCTGAACCGCTTCTTCTCGCTGCACTACCTGCTGCCGTTCATGATCGCCGGGGTCGTCGTCCTGCATATCTGGGCGCTGCACGTCGTTGGCCAGACGAACCCGACCGGCGTAGAAGTCAAGCTGAAGACCGACACGGTAGCCTTCACGCCCTATGCGACGCTGAAGGATGCACTCGGCGTATCGGTGTTCCTGATTGCCTATGCCTGGTTCGTGTTCTACCTGCCGAACTACCTCGGTCACCCGGACAACTACATCCCGGCCAATCCGCTGAAGACCCCCGCCCACATCGTTCCGGAATGGTACTACCTGCCGTTCTACGCGATGCTGCGCGCGATCACCTTCAACGTTGGTCCGATCGATTCGAAGCTCGGCGGCGTTCTGGTGATGTTCGGCGCGATCATCGTGCTGTTCTTCCTGCCCTGGCTCGACACCTCCAAGGTTCGTTCGGCAGCTTACCGTCCCTGGTACAAGGTGTTTTTCTGGATCTTCGTCGCCAATGCCATCATGCTCGGCTGGCTCGGCTCCCGCCCGGCTGAAGGCACCTATGTCGTAATGTCGCAGTTCGGCACGCTCTACTACTTCGGCTTCTTCCTCGTCATCATGCCGGTCCTCGGCCTGATCGAGACGCCGCGCCGCCTTCCGAATTCGATTACGGAGGCGGTGCTGGAGAAGAGTGGCAGGACGGCGCCCGTGCAGGTGCGGGCGTGACGGCAAGCGACCAAGGGGATTTGAAACACATGAAAAAGCTTGTCACAAGCATTCTGTCGCTCGCGATGGTCGCCGGTATCGGCATCGGCTCGGCCTTTGCCGAGGAGGCAGCAGGAGGGGAGCATGCCGGCGGGACGCCGCATTTTCCGATCCACAAGCCGAGGAACGTCGACTGGAGCTTTGCGGGACCTTTCGGCCACTACGACAAGGGCCAACTCCAGCGCGGCCTGAAGGTCTACACCGAGGTCTGCGCCGCCTGTCATTCGATGAACCTGGTGACCTTCCGCACCCTGGAAGACCTCGGCTATTCGGATGCGCAGGTCAAAGCCTTCGCGGCGAACTACGAAGTCGAGGACGGTCCGAATGCCGACGGTGAAATGTTCACCCGCAAGGCTATTCCTTCCGACCACTTCCCGTCGCCGTTCCCGAACGAGCAGGCGGCTGCCGCAGCGAACAACGGGGCGGCTCCGCCGGATTTCTCGCTGATCGCCAAGGCACGCGGCATCGAGCGCGGATTCCCGACTTTCGTCTTCGATATCTTCACCCAGTACCAGGAAGGCGGGCCGGATTACATCTACTCGCTGCTGACCGGCTATGAAGAACCGCCGGCGGGTACGGAAGTGGCCGAAGGCACGCACTACAACCCGTATTTTGCCAGCGCTTCGGCGCTGGCGATGGCCCAGCCGATTTCGGACGACCAGGTCACCTATGACGACGGAACGCCGCAGACGATCGACCAGTATTCCAAGGACGTTGCGGCCTTCCTGATGTGGGCGGCCGAGCCGCATCTCGAGGGGCGCAAGCGCACGGGCTTCATGGTCATGGTGTTCCTGGCGATCTTCACGGCGCTGATCTACCTGACCAAGAAGTCGGTCTACGCCAACAAGAAGCACTGATCGTTACTTTGTATGATTGAAGAAAGGCGGTCTCGTGCCGCCTTTTTTTGTTGGTCCGGGTCCGCCCTGTTGCTAGTTTCTGCAATTCGTCCGCCCGGACTTCAAACAAGATGGATTGCCCATGAAAACCCACCTGTCGGACCTCGCTGACGCCATCCGTTCGATCCCGGACTACCCGAAGCCGGGGATCATCTTTCGCGACATCACCACGCTGCTCGGCAACGCGCGCGCATTTCGCCGCGCCGTAGACGAACTGGTGAACCCCTATGCCGGCATGAAGATCGACAAGATCGCCGGCATGGAGGCGCGCGGCTTCATCCTTGGCGGCGCGGTGGCGCACCAGTTGTCCGCCGGTTTCGTTCCGATCCGCAAGAAGGGCAAGCTGCCCTACGAGACGGTGCGTATCGCCTACAGCCTCGAATACGGCATCGACGAGATGGAGATGCACAAGGATGCGGTACAACCGGGCGAGAAGGTGATCCTGGTCGACGACCTGATCGCCACCGGCGGCACCGCCGTCGGAGCGGTCCAACTCCTGCGCCAGATCGGAGCCGATGTCGTCTCGGCCTGCTTCGTCATCGACCTTCCCGATCTCGGGGGCCGCAAGAAACTCGAAGCGCTGGGCGTGGAAGTCCGGACCCTGGTCGAGTTCAGCGGGCACTGAGGGCGACGCGCTTCAGGGCTGGGGAATGGCAAGCCTGATCCCCAGGACCAGAAAGCCCGCCGCAAAACTCCTCCGAAGCCAGTTTGTGACCGTGCTGCTTGCCAGGACCTTCTGGCGCGCGGCGGCGGCGAAGATGCCGTAGAGCGCGAAGACGATGAAGGTCAGCACCATGAAGACGAGACTGTAGCCGAGCATCGAAATCAACGCATTCTCGTCGCTCGGCCCGACGAACTGCGGCAGCAATGCCAGGAAGAAGAGCGACAGCTTCGGATTGAGCAGGTTGATGAGCACGGCGTGGCGAATGATCTCGAAGGTCGACCGCGGGCGTTCGTCCGCGGATGGCGCGAGCAGGCTCCGGTCCCGCCATATCGTCACCGCCATGTAGATGAGGTAGGCGACTCCGGCCGTTTTCACGAGATTGAAGGCCGTTTCGTTCGTCGCGAGCACCGCCGCCAGGCCGAGCATGGCCGCGGCCATATGGGGAACTATTCCGGCCGTGCATCCAAGCGAAGCGATGATCGCTGCGCGCCGCCCATGTCCCAGACCCATGGCGATGGTGTAGAGCGCGCCGGTTCCCGGCGTTGCGATGACGATGAGGGACGTAAGCGCGAATTCAAGCATCATGGCTGTGGCTCCCGATTGTGGTGACACAGACTATGGCTGCCTCGCCGCAAGGTCTTGAACGCAATTGCAGGATCGGGGCTAGGAAATTTGCTGGAAGACGGCCGGCGTCAGGCCATAGCGACGGCGAAAATCACGAGTCATGTGACTCTGGTCGGCATAGCCGGCCTCGGTTGCAGCCGCCGCAAGGCCGGTGCCTTTGATGATAAGCTGTTTGGCAATGTTCGCCCGGCGCTGCATCACATAGGCATGCGGCGTCATGCCATAGCTCGCGGTAAAGGCCCGTAGCGTCTGGAAACGACTGAGGCCGGCTTCCGCGGCCAGTTGCGCAAGCGACAGGTTGGCTTCCGGCATATCGTCAAGAAGGGTTCTTGCGCGTCGAATTTCGGGGTGCCGCCGGGGCGCCATGGGGGCGGGCCGTATCTGCATCAGTGGCGCGAGGAGTTGCAACAGCGCCTGTTCGCTTGCGAGACGAGGAGCGATCGACACTCCGGTCGAGATCTGTCGGAATGCTGCGAGAAGGGCTGCGGCTATCGCTTCGTTGCTGAGCACCGGCGCCGTGAACTCGAAATCGGTCGATGCCCCGGGGTGAACCGCGCGATGCAAATCGCTGATCAGGTCCGGGTCGAAGTAGAGCATTTGCCAGTGCCGCCGCTCGCCGCGCAGCGGCGCGCCGTCATGGACTTCTCCGGGATTGACGGTGATGACATCGCCGGCGCCGGCAGTGACTTGTCCGCGTCCGGAGGCCGATATCTGTCCGCCCGCACAGATGACACCGATACCGAATTCGTCATGCGTATGGCGCGGGAAGACATGGGAGGAGTCCGCCATGACGGCCCTCAGGCCGGACGTCCCGGTTGAAAGCATCATGAAGCTGCCGGCATGGCGCTCGGACACCACCGTATCCTCCCTATTCGAATTCGAGCACGCTGCCTTGGAACCGCATGACCGGGTCGCCGGCCTGGTTGACGCCCTCGGCTAGCGTGCTGTTCATGATCCACCCGGGACGCGAGGCGAGCGGGCGGCTCGCGACGAGGGTCACCGAATAGGCGACCGTGTCGTCAACGAAAACCGGCCGAAGCCATTGCAGATTGCGGAAGCCCGCCGATGGACCGAGCGTCGGAGGCACCTTGCCTTCAGCGGCCAACCGGGCGGATTCCGCCGCCCAGTAGGCGAGAAACGTCTTCATCCAGGCGGCGCAGGTATGCCAGCCCGAGGCACAAAGACCGCCGAAGAGCGAGCGCTCGGCCGCCTCGCGGTCGACGTGAAAGGGTTGCGGATCGAAGCGGGTGGCAAAATGAAGGATGCTCTCCTCGGTGAAGCGGTAGGTGCCGAGCTCGGTCTTCGCGCCGATCTCGTAGAGTTCGCTCATCCTCATGCCGAAACCTCCGAGCGTTCACGCATGCGGAACATGATGGAGTTTTCGGAGAGACAGACGACCTCGCCATGCTGGTTTGTCACTTCATGGCGGAACTTGACGACACCGATGCCGGGGCGCGAGCGCAGCGGGCGGCTTTCGAGAACGGTCGAACTGCCGCCGAGCGTATCGCCTGCCAGCACCGGCTTCTTCCATTCCATGAAGTCGACCCCGGGCGCGCCTTCCGAGTGCGAGCGGAGCAGATAGCTGTCGATCATCATCCGCATGAACATTGCCGAGGTATGCCAGCCGGAAGCGGCAAGCCCGCCGAGGATGCTCCGCTTGCCGGCCTCCTCATCGAGATGCATGGGCTGCGGATCGAACTCGCGCGCGAACTCGATGATTTCTTCAGTGGTGACCTGCCTGGGTCCAAGGGCGAAGCTTCGCCCGGGCGCGAAGTCTTCGTAATACAGATTTGCTTCGCTCATATCGACTCCCCGATGCTCGCGCCCGAAGCTACGAAGACTTCGGCCGGGACACAACCCGGTTTCGTCCGTTCCTTCCTGTGCCCCGGCGCAAATGCAAACTGCCGCCACTCAGGCGAGGGCGGCAGTGCTGGGTTTCCGATCCTGATGTGGTACCTGTTCAGGTGTTGAAGCGGAAGTGGATCACGTCGCCGTCCTGGACCACGTATTCCTTGCCTTCGTCGCGGCCCTTGCCGGCTTCCTTGGCGCCGACCTCGCCCTTGTAGGCGATGTAGTCGTCATAGGAGATGGTGAAGGCGCGGATGAACCCGCGTTCGAAGTCGGTGTGGATGACGCCGGCGGCGGCAGGCGCCTTGGTGCCGCGCACGATCGTCCAGGCGCGGGTTTCCTTGGGGCCGACGGTGAAATAGGTGATCAGGTCGAGCAGGTGGTAGCCAGCGCGGATCAGGCGGTCGAGGCCAGCTTCTTCCAGGCCGAGGGCGGAGAGGAATTCCTTGGCTTCCTCTTCCGGTAGCTGGGCGACTTCGGACTCGATGGCGGCCGAGATGATGACGCATTCCGCACCCTGGGCTTTTGCCATTTCGGCGACGGCACGGGTATGGGCGTTGCCGTCGACAGCATCGCCCTCGGCGACGTTGCAGACATAGAGCACCGGATGCGAGGTCAGGAGGTTCAGGCCCTTCAGGACTTCGATCTCGTCGACGGCAAGGGTCTTCAGCAGGATGCGGGCCGGCTTGCCTTCGTTCAGCAGCTTGATCACGGCTTCCATGACCGGCAACTGGGCGAGCGACTCCTTGTCCTTGGAAGCGGCACGCTTGCGAGCCTGCTCGACGCGGCGCTCGAGGCTTTCGAGATCGGCGAGCATCAGCTCCGTCTCGATCGTATCAGCATCCCCTACCGGATTGATCTTGCCTTCGACATGGGTGATGTCGTCGTCTTCGAAGCAGCGCAGGACATGTACGACGGCATCGACTTCGCGGATGTTGGCGAGGAACTTGTTGCCGAGGCCTTCGCCCTTCGACGCGCCGCGCACCAGACCGGCGATATCCACGAAGGAGATACGGGTCGGGATGATTTCCTTCGAGCCGGCAATGGCCGCGAGCTTCTGCATGCGCGGATCCGGCACCGCCACCTCGCCAGTGTTCGGCTCAATGGTGCAGAAGGGATAGTTGGCGGCCTGCGCGGCGGCCGTCTTGGTCAGCGCGTTGAAGAGTGTGGACTTGCCGACGTTCGGCAATCCGACGATACCGCATTTGAAACCCATGGGACGTAATCCGTATCTTGAAGATCTTTGCCCTGCCTATGGGGGATCGGAGGGGAGCGGTCAAGTCTTGGCGGGACTTGATCGCGACGCAACGACGGTAGAATATAGGGCAAGTCGGCCGGCAGAGGTCCCTTTTCCTCCGGAAAGTTCCTGCGATGAGCGGAAACGAAACGATCCTCACACCGAAACAGGCAACGAAACCGAAGCTGGAGCGCCCGAAGCTTCACAAGGTCATCCTGCTCAACGATGACTATACGCCGAGGGAATTCGTCACAAGCGTGCTGAAAGCCGTGTTCCGTATGAGCGCGGAAGCCGGTTACCGCGTGATGATCACCGCCCACAAGCTCGGTTCCTGCGTCGTGGTGGTCTGTGCCCGCGACATCGCCGAGACCAAAGCCAAGGAAGCGACCGATCTCGGCAAGGAAGCTGGCTTTCCGCTGATGTTCACGACTGAGCCGGAGGAGTAGACCCTGCGCGGTGAAGTGCGTTCAGGCTCTGTTAGCCCTTGGTTCGTAGACTTGCCGGAACGGAGAGACCGGCATGGGCGAAGAGGCGGCCACCTGGCACTACATTGTTGCCTTCGTGTTCTTCCTGCTGCTCGGGGCGGCGGGCCATGTGGCGCGCGCGGTCTTCAACGTGCTGCCCGACCGCATCACCGACAGGCCGATTCTCGATCTGGCGATCAGCGACGGCTACGACTGGACCGACCACCTGTTCCGCACGGAGTATGACGAAGCCGGCTACTACCGGCTGGACTCATACCGCAATTTCCGCAATGCCTGTCTTCTGTCCGGCTTCGGCGGGATCGCCGTCATGCTTCTTTCCGACGGCGCGTCGATCGCGATTGCCGCGGCGATCGACTTCAGCCTCGTATGGCTGTGGGAACTGTTCCTGTATCGGTGGGAAACGGTCAGCTTCTACTAGGTTTGTCGGTGGCGTGCCGGCAGGCAGCCCGTGCTACTCGCCCTTGTTGCCGAACATCTTCTTCAGCATATCTGCCATCGGCCCGGTCGCCGGCAGTTTCTTCGGCTGGGTGCTGCGTGCCTGGTGGATGTGCGACTGTGCTTTCGGTGCCTTGTCCGGTTTCGCCTTGTCGTCGTCCGGCTTGGTCCCTGTTGCGAGCGCCAGCTTGTTCATCAGCTGCGAATCCTCGCCCTTGACCAGCATCGCCGCATTGTCGGCCAGCGCATCGAGAAGGGGCTCCAGCCATGCCTGGTCCGCCTTGGCAAAGTCGCCGAGCACATGGCCGTGCACCCGTTCCTTGTCGCCCGGATGGCCGATGCCGAGCCGCAGCCGGCGGTAGTCCTTGCCGCAATGGGCGTCGAGCGACTTGATGCCGTTGTGGCCACCGTGCCCCCCGCCGACCTTGATGCGTGCCTTGCCGGGGGCAAGGTCGAGTTCGTCGTAGATGGCGACTATATCCTTGGGGGCGAGCTTGAAAAAGCGCATCGCCTCGCCGACGGAATCACCGGACAGGTTCATGTAGGTCTGCGGCTTGATCAACAGCACCTTTTCGCCGGCGATCTCGCCTTCGGAGACTTCCGCCTTGAACTTCTTCGACCACGGAGAGAAGGAATGGCGCCGCTGGATGGCATCGACGGCCATGAAGCCGATGTTGTGACGATTGCCGGCATACTTGCCGCCTGGATTGCCGAGACCCGCGATGATGAGCATGACCCTGCCTTGAATGGTTGCCGCTTGAGCGCATGTCCCGCTTCACCAACGCGAAACGTCGCCGATGTCAAACGAAATCTGTCGCGGGGGCAAGGGGAGGGCGTCATTCAGCCGGTTCGAGGCCATACTTGCGAAAGATCTCCATCTGGCGACCGTCGGCGATCAGCCGGTCGAGCGCGGCTTGCATCTGCTCGATCAATGCGTCGGGGACATCCCTGTTGCAGGCAATCGAGAACTGCTGCACGGCGATCGTCGCCTGCGGTTCGATTTCTACGCCTTCGCTCTTCAGCTTGCGGTAGGTTCTTGCCGCGACAGGCATCAGCGCGATCCGGCCGGCGAGGAGCTTTTTCAGCGTCGCGTCGAACGCGGTGGCAACGTCGATTCTTTGGAATTCGAGCTGCTTCAGAAGGGTTTGGGTATAGTCGTGTCGCTGCGTGCCTACCACGTATTGGCGGGCATCCGGAATGCTCGCGGCAATGACTCCGGCGCCCGACCGCGATACCAGGATGATCCGGTCCGTCATCAAGGGTTCGACCCATTTGAACAGCTCGTGCCGTTCCTGGGTATGGGCGGTCGTCAGGAGGCAGTTCATCGGCTCGTGCCGGGCAAGCGCATAGGCGCGCGCCCATGGCATGATCTCTACCGTATAGTCGACCGGAATGTCCTTCATGAGCTGCTGCAGTTGTTCGATCGATGCGCCGCGGTACGCCTTGCCCACTCGGTAGCTGTAGGGTGCGTAAACCTCGGTCTTGAAATGCAGTGTCGAAGCCAGTGTCGGGCAGGCGGTGAAAAATAACGCGACTGCAACGAGACTTGCGGACATCCTCACGGGGGGCACCTCCTGCTTTCGTCCGCGACTGTTGGGCATTTCTATCCCACGTCCTCGACCCTGATGACGAGCGGCTCGGCAAGCATGGCCTGCAGACGGTTTACCGGCTGCGGGCGGGAGATGAAATACCCCTGGCCGCAATCGATCCCCAACTGATCCAGCAATTGCCACTGCTCACTGGTCTCGATCCCTTCCGCGATGATCTTGCATTCCATCTTGCGCGAGATCGCCGCAATGCCTTCGACGAGCGTTCGGCTCTTGGCGCGGATCTCAGGGGCCGTGTCGGTCATGGCGCGGGTGAAGGACTGGTCGATCTTGACGATGTCCACCGGGAAGCGGTTGAGATAGCTGAGAGAGGAATAGCCGGTGCCGAAGTCGTCCAGCGCGATGCGGCAACCGAAGCCGCTGACCTCGTCGAGGATCCGTCGAATTTCCGGATTGTCGTTCATCAACACGGCTTCGGTGATTTCGATGACGATCCTGCCGGGGCGTATATTGTACCTGTCGGCAAGGCTGGCGAGGCGGACCGGAAGGCTCGGCTCGAACTGCAATGGAGAAAAGTTGATGGCGACGTAGGTGTCGGCCATGCCGGGGACCCGCGAAAGTTCGCTCAGGTTTGCGAAGGATTTTTCCAGGATACGGTTGCCGATATAACCGATCGTGCCGGTTTCCTCGGCTATATGGATGATTTCGGCGGGCGCAAGAATGCCCTTTTGCGGATGGATCATGCGCATCAGCGCTTCGAAGCCGATCACCGATTTGGTGTTCAGGTCGACGATCGGCTGGAAATAGCTGTCGAACCAGTCGTGCTCGAGGCCAAGCTGAATATTGCTTTCGACCTCGACCCTGCGCGCTGCCTGCTCCATCATCGATGGATGGAAGATCTGTACGCCGTTCTTGCCATCGCGCTTCTTGGCATACATCGCCACGTCCGATTTCTGCAGCAATTCGGCCGCCGAACTCGTGTGGCGCGGATAGAGCGATACGCCGATGCTGGCGCTGAGCCGGGCCTCGGCGCCCTCCGCCCGAAACGGTTCGTCGAAAAGAGCAGTGATGCGGTGGCAGAGGTCGAGCGCCGTCTCCTCGGCGTCGGAGCCGAGAATGAGGACGGCGAACTCGTCGCCGCCCAGGCGGGCTGCGGTGTCGCCGGGACCGAGCAGCGGCGTCAGGCGCTGCACGAAGCCGCACAGTACCGCGTCTCCGGCAACGTGGCCGAGATTGTCGTTGATCCATTTGAAGCGATCGAGGTCGATGAAGAGACAGGCGAGTTCGGTACGCTCTGCGGTTGCCTCCTGGATCTTGGCGTCGAGCGCGGCTTCGAAGCCCTGGCGGTTCATCAACCCGGTCAGGTGGTCGGTCAGCGCCTGGCGTCGGTTGCGATCTTCCGACCGCTTAAGCTCGGTGACGTCGGTCATCACGCTCAGCGAAAGCTCGTTCCAGCGGGCGGCGGCGACCGTGCGCGTCTCGACAATCAGCACGTCCATGATACGGCCGTCGGCGCAGACGAACTTGACGGTGACTTCGCATGGCGTGGACTCGTCCCGGCGTCCCTCCTTGCGGGTTTCGTATTTGCAACGGGTGGATGGATCGACCATGTCGGTGAATTTGCGGCCGATGACGTTGCTGCGGGTATAGCCGGTTGCGAGCAGCCAGTAGTCGCTGACGGCCGTAATGCAGTCGTTGTCGTCGATGGAGAACAGCATTGCGGGCGTCTGGTTGTAGATGTCGCTGGTGCGGCGATGCGCCCGTTTCAATTCGCGCTCCTCGCGTTCCAGAAGCGTCTGCATCTCGTTGAAGCTCAGCGCCAGGCGACCCATCTCGTCGTTCGAATGCCAATCGACGTGCTGGCGGGATCCGAGCTTGCGCGTCGCCTCGATCGCGGCAGTCAGCCGCATCAGCGGCTTGATGATCATCAGGCGATGGCCGAGTACGGCCGCGCCGAATACGACCATGATCGCAACCGCGAAGATCGAGATGAACGCGACCTCGAGCTGGTTCATCGCCGAGAATATGCCGATCTTGTCGAAGTAGACCGTGATCGAGCCGACGTTCTGCGGTCCTTCGACAGTGCGATAGACGATGGGGGCGGTGATCGATTCGAGCGGCCGGTGGGTGCGCTTCGGAACAGTCGACTGCGCGATGTTGAGCTGACCGGAGGTGTCGTTGATCTCGACCTTGAGGACGGACGGGTCGATGACGATGGTGGCAGCGATCTGGGTGACGCTTTGTTCGTCGAGATCCCAAAGAGGCTTTCCGAGTGCGAGCGAGTTCGCCTTGACCACGACATCGGCGTGGTTTCGCAGTTCGATTGCAGACCGTTCCGAAGAAAGAAGAAAGAAAACGACGAACAGTGGAGCGACGAAAAGGAGCAGCGCTCCGCAAATGATCGCTATGAAGCGATTCTCAACGGAATGCGTCATCATGCCCAGCGCCCCGGTCGACATACTGCCCTGCTACGAGTCTCAAAGGTATCTGCCCCGCCACCTGTAAGTTGCGGGATAGTTCCACGAAACTGTTAAATGTTGCTGAAGCGGATGGGCTGCAGTTTAATCGCACCCGTGAAAAACAATTATGAGTTGAATAATTTAGCGGTGCTTGATGGCGCAAAAAGAAAAGTCCCGCCTCCAATGGAGACGGGACCTCGATCATGTATTCGGCAAAGCGCCAGGGATTACTCCTCGGCAGCTTCTTCCTCTGTAACGCCGCCGGCCGGTGCGACGATGGTGGCGATCGTGAAGTCGCGGTCGGCGATGACCGGGGTCACGCCCTTCGGCAGCTTCACATCGGAGATGTGGATGCTGTCGCCGATCTTCTTGCCGCTGAGGTCAACGTTGATCGCTTCCGGGATGTTGTCGGCCGGGCAGTGGACTTCGACGCCGTGACGGACAACATTGAGGACGCCGCCGACCTTGACGCCGGACTTGTCTTCGTTGAGGAAGTGCACCGGAACTTCAACGGTCACCTGGGTGTTGCCCGAGACGCGCAGGAAGTCGACGTGCATGGTGAAGTCGCGGACCGGATCAAGCTGGTAGTCCTTCGGCAGGACCTTGATCTTCTTGCCGTCGAGTTCGATCGTCGCGATGGTGGTCATGAAACCACCGGCGTGAATGCGCTTCGTCACCTCGTTGGTGTTGAGAGCGATCGAAATGGGGGCCTGCTTGTCACCATAGATGACAGCGGGAATCAAACCGTTGCGGCGAAGTTCACGGGAGGACCCCTTACCAACCCGTTCGCGCGCCTCGGCCTTGAGCTCGTAAGTTGCTTGGCTCATGGCTATTCCTTTCGAGGTTATTTTGGAGAGTCCTGCCCGTTCGGCGATAGCGCCTTCCGGGGCAAAACCGGGGGCATCCTGCGATGCCGCCATCCGCGTTGCCTCCAAGGGTGTCTGCGCGGACCGGGGGGCTATAGTACAAAGGGGCCGCAAACGCAAGTTTCGGTCCCGAGAATCTCCGGAGGCGCCAGCGTCGTTCGCCGTGGGGTGCCGACGCGCCTTCGGTCGCGCCGAAACAGGGCCGTTAAACGTGCCCTAACCATGAACAATCGAATTTCGCGGTCTTAACACTTGGGTTGTCCGGCGGCGCGTATAGAGCAGCGGAATACAACTCGGTGATCCATGCTCAAAGTATTGTCCTGCATCGTGGTCGAGCACGACTTGACCTATCTTCTTCTCGCAACGATGGTCTGTGTACTCGGGTCGCTGCTGACGGTGCGGCTCTTCGCCCGTGTTCGGCTGACGGAAGGCGTGCAGAAGGCAAACTGGCTGTTTCTGTCCGGCTTCATCGGCGGCTCGACGATCTGGACGACGCATTTCGTCGCCATGCTCGGCTATCGAACCGGGGTTGCGGATGGTTTCGAACCTGTCCTTACCCTCATATCGTTGCTGATCGGCATCGGCGTCACCTCGCTGGGCTTCTTCATCGCGGCGGCCAGCAAGAAGGGCGCACTGATCGAGGCGGGTGGTGCGATCGTCGGCCTCGGTATCTGCCTCATGCACTATACCGGCATGGCGGCGCTCCTCGTGGAGGGCCGGCTCGAGTGGGACAGGAGCTATGTCCTGGCTTCCCTCGTTCTCGCCGCCATTTTCGGCGCGCTTTGCGCCAACCGTATAGCCCGTCCTCTCACCCGCTACTGCAAATACGGAGCCGTGCTGACGCTGATTCTGGCGATCACGGCGGCCCACTTCACCGGTATGGCGGCGCTCACCGTCGTGCCGGACCCGACTGCCGCGATCCCACCGGAGTTCATCTCCGACGCCATCATGACGGGGATCGTCACGGCCGTCATGGTGGCCATCCTGGCGCTCGGTGCATCCACCTATGCAATCGACCTGCAATCCACCCAGGACGCGGTCGAGCGCTACCGGCACCTTTCCCTGCATGATCCGCTCACCGGGTTGCCGAACCGCGCCGCCTTCAACGAGCATCTCTGCGGACTGCTGGCCCGACCGAGGGATGCGACGGCGCGTATTGCCATCCTGTCCTTCGACCTGGACAGGTTCAAAGAGATCAACGATGTACACGGACACTCGGCGGGCGATGCGGTGCTTCGCGTCGTTTCCGAGCGGGTCTCGCGATGCCTCAAGCCCGGAGAGTTCCTCGCCCGCGTCGGTGGCGACGAGTTCGTCGCGGTCACCCGCAACTACGATGTGCGGGGCGACGCTTCGGCATTAGGCCAACGCCTGCTCGGCGAAATCTGCAAGCCGATCGAATGGGCGGGCCGGACCTTCAGCATCGGTTCCAGCGTCGGCATTGCCATCTATCCCGATCACGCCCTGCAGATGGACGAACTGGTCGCGCAGGCAGATGTGGCGATGTACCGGGCGAAGTCGACCGCCACCAACACCATCTGCTTCTACGATCCGTCGATGGACCAGATGGCCCGCGAGCGCAACGCGCTGGCGATGGAGATGCGGTCCGGATTGCAGGCAGGAGAGTTCGAGCTCTTCTACCAGCCGCAGATCGATGCGGTCACCAGCAAGGTCATCGGATACGAGGCGCTGCTGCGCTGGCGGCACTCGCGGCGGGGCATGGTGGCGCCGTCCGAATTCATACCGGTCGCAGAGCGTTCCGGCTTCATTGCCGAACTCGGCGAGTGGGTGCTGCGCACCGCCTGCGCCGAGGCCGCGACCTGGGGCAATCCGCTGTGCATCGCGGTCAATGTCGCGGCCCAGCAACTGACCGACAACAAGCTGCCGGCGATCGTTGGGGAGATCCTCACCCAGACCGGCCTCGATGCGAAGCGGCTCGAGCTCGAGATCACGGAGTCGAGCCTGATCGCCGACCAGCAGCACGCCCTGCACGTGATCCGGCAATTGAAACGCCTCGGCGTCAAGATCGCCATGGATGACTATGGCACCGGCTATTCGTCGCTTTCGACGTTGCAGACCTTTCCGTTCGACAAGATCAAGATCGACCGGGCCTTCGTGGAGGACGTCGCCTCCAGCCGCCAATCGGCAGCGATCGTGCGTTCGACGCTGATCCTCGCGTCAAGCCTCGACATCCCGGTGCTGGCGGAAGGCGTCGAAACCGAAGAGCACATCGATTTCCTGCGCCGCGAAGGCTGCCCGCAGGTACAGGGGTTTCTCTTTGGCAAACCGATGCCGCGTGACGCTATCGATGCGGTCGTCAACCGCAACGTGAAAGCAGAAGCACCCGAAGTGGATGCTGCCTGATTGAGGCTCCGGTTGACATCTCGGCCGCAACTTCATCACATGCTGGATGGTCGACTTCAGCAACGTGAGGACAGCCCATGCGCATCTGTACACTTGCCGCCGGCGTCGTCCTCCTGGTGGCAACGCTTGGCCCTGCCGTCGCGGCTGAGATCAGCGAGCAACGTGCCAGGGAACTGCAGTCGGCATTGACGCGGTTCCTGCCGGACGGTTTTGCGGAGAGCGGTGTCGTCACTGTCAAGCCTGCCGACAGCCGGTTTGAAATCGTCTACGAGCTTTCGAAACTGCTGGAGAAGATCGACCCCAAGACATTGGTGATCAACGGTCTTGAGCCCTTGCGAATGTTCGCGTCGCCGCTCGATGGTGATCTCTGGAAGGTGGAGGGCAGCGAAAGCCTGGATGTCTCCGGCCAGGCAAAGGTGCCACGTGGCCCTACGAACCATTTCAACTACACACTGGGGTCGATCACCTTTTCGGGAATATTCGACGATTCCATCGGCACATTCAGGTCGGGCGAGGCTGCAATCAAGGATATCCAGACGACCTCGATCACCGGCGCCACCAAGACCGCGACGCGCATCGACAGTCTACAGAGCAGATCCGAGGGCTCTCTGAACCCGGATGGCCGCACGATCGACGTCAGTTCAACCGGAACTGCCCTTGCGGTGCATGAGCAGTTGACCCAACCCGGCATGCCGCCAATGGTGCTGAAGGCCGATAATGTGGCGTTCAACATCGACCTCAAGGGACTGATGGCCCCGGAATTGCGCGATCTGGTCTCCTTTGCGCTGACACACGTGGAGGACGGCCGGATCGACAGGGCGAACGGCGACCGGCTTGACGACCTGATGCGCAAGGCGATGCCGTTGTTTGCATCCTTCGACGAAACGGTGACAGCAAACAACCTCACTGTCGGCATCCCGGAGGGGACCATGGTCGCCGGGCAGTTCGAGTACCGGGTGCAAATGGAAGGCCTGACAAACGCTTCGCGCCCGCAGTTCGGCATCCGCGTCAGCGATTTCGATGTCGGAACGGTCGTGCTCCCCGCGGCGTACACCCCCTTCGTACCGCAAACGGCGGAAGTGCAGGTTGCCATGCCGGGCCTGGACTTTGCCGCCGCCGTCGACAGGCTGCTGCAATTCGATCCGGCACAGCCGGACAGGATCGACCGGACGGAACTCGGCGAGGCGGCGCTGGCGATTTTCCCCGGCGGAGCGATCGAGGTAGAATTTCCTTTGTTCAGCGCGAAGTCGGGCGTCTATGATTTTGAGATCAGCGGCAACCTCACCAGCCGGATCGGTCGCACCGAGCGCGTTTCCGTCGATCTCTCGATCCTTGCCCGTGACTTCGACAAGACGATTGCCGCGGTCCAGCAGGCGGCTCGCATCGATCCGCGGCTGAACCAGGCCTCCTTCGGCCTGATGATGGCCAAAGGCTTCGCCCGCGCCGACCCGGACGGAACTCAACACTGGGACATCCGCGTCAGCGAGGGTGGCGCTGTAACCATAAACGGACAGGCGATAAAGGGCGCGAACTAAGCGGCAGTGGCGCGCTGTCGACAGCGATTGCAATCTGCCTCATCCGTGAAGCGTCAGTCTATCCCCTATATTCAACCGAACGGTTGACAAAGTTTGCGATCCCTCTATATTCAACAATATGGTTGAATATCTTTCGCAAGAACTCGATGCCGTCTTTCACGCGTTGTCCGATCCGACCCGACGAGCAATGCTGCAGCACCTCGCGGGCGGCAAGCTGAAGGTCGGGGAGCTTGCCGCTCCATTCGATATCTCGCTTGCAGCGGCCTCCAAGCATATCAAGGTGCTTGAAAATGCGGGGTTGCTACGCCGCGAGGTGCAGGGACGCAGCCATGTCTGTCAACTCAACGCCGGGCCGATGCATGGCGGGCTCGAATGGATGCGCTTCTACGAAAAATTCTGGAATGAACGCCTCGATGTACTCGAGCAGATCCTCAACACGGAAGATAGCGAAAAGGAGAAGAAGCAATGACCCTGGTCGAACCTATTCCTGCTGGTGATTTCGCCGTGGCGACTACGAAGGACAGCGTCAGGATCGAGCGCCTGCTGCCTGGGCCAATAGAGCGTGTCTGGTCATATCTGACGGAGCAGGAAAAGCGCCGCCGGTGGATGGCAGCCGGTGTTGTCGAAATGCAGGAAGGTGGAGTGGTTTGCCATGTTTTCGACAACTCCCGGCTGACTTCCCGCGACGACCATCCGCCTGCCAAGTATGCCGCCCTTGATGGTCCGGTCAAATCCCATGGCATCGTTACTGCCTGCGAAGCGCCGCGTCTGCTCGCCTACACCTTTTCGGAGGAATCCGGCGAGCCGTCCGAGGTGCGCTTCGACTTGTCGGAGAGCGGCAGCCAGGTTTTGCTGGTGGTGACGCATACGCGCATCCCGAACCGGGCCGCCATGCTCAGCTTTACCGCGGGCTGGCACACCCACCTCGACATCCTGCGCGACCGCCTCGAAGGTCGCGAACCGGAACTCTTCTGGCCCAAGCACACTCGGCTGGAAGAGGAATACGGATCGCGTATCCCGATAATCTGATTCAGAAGGATGCCACAACCCTCAGCCATTGCATGGCTTTTGGCCGCGGAGCATAAAAGAACGCCGCGCTTCCCGATGGAAGTCGCGGCGCCCTTCGAAGAAGGTTAGGCTAGCGGCACTCGCCGCGCCCGATGACACGGTAACCGTCGGCGCGTGCCTCGCAGGCGTTGCCGAAGGTGCGGGTCCTGTTTCCTCGCTGGCCGCAAACGGGGGCATATTCCCTGGAGCAGGCCTGTGGCGGACGTTCCGCGGGCGGTGACGGGCGAACCGGTTCACGGCGGCATTCGCCGCGACCGACCACGCGATAGCCATCGGCGCGCGCCTGGCAGGCATTGCCGAAGGTCCGCATCTGGCTACCGAGTTGGCCGCAGACCGGATCGTACTCCATGGTGCAGGCCTGCGGCGGGCGCACCGGCGGAGGTGGCGATGGACGAACGGGTTCGCGGCGGCATTCGCCGCGGTCGATGATCTGGAAGCCGTCGGCACGCGCCTGGCAGGCATTGCTGAACGTGCGGACATAGCCGCCGCGCTGGCCGCAGACCGGTGCATACTCCATCGTGCATATCGGTGGTCCTGGCGGGCGGGGGCCCGGATAGGTGGGGGCTGGGGCGACATCCACCGTACAGGCGCTCAGTACCGGCAGCAGCAGAACCGGCGCGAACCGTTGCCAGGTCAGCCACCGGCCCCTTGGCGCGGATAGTGCGCGTTCGCGCTCGTGCATCGGAAGCAACGCCTTCAGCGCGTTCCGGACCATTTTGCCCAGCATGGTCGAAATCCTCTCAAACAGAATCAATGCCCGAGCCTATCTATCGAAAGTTGAACGCAATATGAACCTTCGCACCGGCTGGGCGACTGACCGCGAGCTTGGGTCGGGACACGATGACAAACGCCGGAGACAAGGTCCCCGGCGTCGATGCAGATCCATAGTGCAGGTGCTCAATCGAACAGGCTGGAAACCGACTGCTCGAGACTGGTGCGGCTGATCGCTTCGCCCATCAGGGTGGCGGTGCTGATGACGCGGATATTGTGCGCCGATTGCACGGCCGTCGTCGGCTGGATCGAGTCGGTAATGACCAGTTCCTTCAGCTTCGACGAGGAGACGCGGGTCACCGCGCCGCCGGAAAGGACGCCATGGGTGATATAGGCGGTGACGCTGGTGGCGCCGTTCTTCAGCAGGGCCTCGGCGGCATTGCAGAGCGTGCCGCCGGAATCGACGATGTCGTCGATCAGGATGCAGTCCTTGCCGTGCACGTCGCCGATGACATTCATGACTTCGGACTCACCCGGACGATCACGGCGCTTGTCGACGATTGCCAGCAGACAGTCGAGGCGCTTGGCAAGCGAACGGGCGCGGACCACACCGCCGACGTCGGGCGAAACGACCATGACGTTTTCCGTCTTGTAGTTCGCCTTGATGTCGCGTGCCAGGATCGGAACCGCGTAGAGGTTGTCGGTCGGGATGTCGAAGAAGCCCTGGATCTGGCCGGCGTGCAGGTCGAGCGTGAGGACGCGATCGGCACCGGCTTCAGTGATCAGGTTGGCGACAAGCTTCGCGGAGATCGGCGTGCGCGGGCCGGGCTTGCGATCCTGGCGGGCATAGCCGAAGTAGGGGATCACCGCGGTGATGCGTTTTCCCGACGAACGCCGCACGGCATCGATCATGATGAGCAGTTCCATCAGGTGATCGTTGGTCGGAAAGGATGTCGACTGGACGATGAAGACGTCCTCGCCGCGCACATTTTCCTGTATTTCGACGAAAATTTCCTGGTCGGCGAACCGCCTGACGCTTGCTTTTCCCAAGGGAACGTTGAGATAGTTGCAGATCGCTTCGGCCAAGTGCCGGTTCGAATTGCCTGCGAAAACCTTCATTTTGGCCCGCCTGTAACCACGCTGTTGGGCGCTTTTTAGCGCCCCCGGTTTCGAATGCAAGTGCCTTGTCCGCGTGCGGAGCGATTCTTTCGCAAAAAAACCGGCGGCTAACCGGCCCGCGCCTGCTTCCATTGCATATATTCGTCGATGGTGCGCTGGCCGATCTGCTGCATCAGCGTCGGCGGTACAGAAGTCCAGGGCTCCCGGCCGGAACCTCGTACGTTCACCTGGCCCTGGATGCGATGAAGTCGGGAACCGTTCGTGTCGAGCACGTCCCAGACATAGACGACGGTGACTTTTCCCTCGTCGCCAAAGGCGGAGAAATAACCCTTGAGAATGTGCTCGCTCGAGGTGTCGGTCGAACTCTTGATCGTCAATCCGTGCGATCGGGCCTGTGCGCCGAGTTCGCGCGACAACGGCGTCACAGCCTGCACCGGGGCGCCGATGATCGGCAGGAAGCGTATGCTGCCGTTCTGACCGGACGCCACACTTGCGCTTGCCTGCCCTGAGCTTGCTCCGTCCGTAGCCGCTCCGGCTGCCGGTTGCGTACCTTCAAGCGGCGCACTTGCCGCCGATTGACCGTGTGCCAGCGCATGCGCCTGCGCTTCCAGCGTGTTCTGCGGCCCGCCGCCCGCGTCGGTGGGCTGGTTCGTCGGTTGCTGCTGGATGGTGCTCTGCGGCGACGTGTGCATCCCCGCGAGCCTTTCCGTTTCGGCCTGTGTCACTGGCGAGGACGCGTCGGGGTACAGGCCACCTCCGACGTCGACCTGCGGCGTCAGCGCATCGGTGGTGTTGCACGAGGAGAGCGCGAAGACCGCCCCCGCCAGGACAGATACTGCCCCGGCGATGCAAATCCAGCGATAAATTCCCCTCCCGGTATCCACCTCTTTCCTCACTTGTTGATGAAGTCCAGCCCGTGGCGCGAAAGCGGTCGCGGCGCGTCCGCGGTTGTCAGGTAGGTCTGGCCGAGCGTCATTGCCGTGCCGGTGTCGGAATCAGCGATGATCATGTGGACGAAGAGCGACATGTCGGGCTCGATCGGTTGCGGATTGCCGGCATGGAACATCTGATCTTCCATCCAAGAGGGCGAAAAGCGCGCGCCGAGCGAGTATCCGCAGGCGTTCAGGCGGTGCCGGGTCAATCCACGCTCGTCCATGATCCTGGCATGCATGTCGAAAACGTCCCCGAAGGTATAGCCAGGGCGGAGCACTGTCTCGACCGCACGGATGGTTTCGAGGCAGGCGGAGAACAGTTCGCGATGGCGATGGGTCGGTTCGCCGATCACGACCGTGCGCATCATGGCGACATGATAGTGAGCAAAGACGCCTGCCCATTCCAGCGTCAACTGGTCCTTCGCAACGAGCTTGCGGCGCCCGGATTTGTATCGGCAGAGCAGTGCGTCCACCCCCGAGCCGATGATGAACTCGTTGGCCGGATAGTCGCCTCCGCCCAGAAAGACGGCGCCCTGCATCGCCGCGAGGATCTCCGCCTCGTCGGCGCCGGGGCCAATCAGCGCAAGTGCCGCGTCCAGCGCGTCGTCGGCAAGCTCGGCAGCACGGGCAATGTGGACGATCTCGGCGGCACTCTTGACGAGGCGTAGCTGGCTGACGATCCGCGAGGCATCGACGATCTCGCCGAAGGTCGCCAGTTGGTTGTCCAGCAGCCGCGCCATCCGTCCAGTCATGCCGTGCGTATCGTATTCCACGCCGATGCGGGCGCCCAGCAGGTCCATGTCGACCATCAGGTTGCGGAGATCCTGGGTGGGGTCGGAGTTCACCCGGTCCACCCACACCTGGATGTTCTCGATGATCGAGGTATGGCGTGCCTGGCGCAGGTCGGCCGAACGCGTCAGGAGCGTCATCGTCCCATCCGCCTTGACTATCAGCGTCTGGAAGAAGCAGTAGCCGAAGGTGTCGTAGCCGGTCAGCCAGTACATGCTTTCCTGGGCAAAGAGCAGAATGGCATCCAGCTTTTCGTCACGCATCCTGTCGATGAGGCGCGATAGGCGGGCGGCATATTCACCCTTGTCGAAATGCAGTGCCATGTCAGCCCTCCAGGATAGCGATTGCCGAGATCTGTCGTCCATAGTCGGGCTCGCCGGCATGGGTGGTGCGGCGATAGGAGTAGAAGCGTTCCGCGTCGGGATAGGTGCAGAGGCCGAGGCTCGATGCCTGCACGCCCGCGTCCTGGAGCCGTTTGACGGTAAGGCCCTGGAGATCAAACATCGCGTGCCCGGGGCGTGCCGAGGGGGTAAAGAAGGTATCGTAGCCGCGGTCCTTTGCGAGGAAGCGCGCGACGAATTCCGGTCCCACCTCGTAGTTTTTCCGGCTGATCGACGGGCCGACTGTCGCCCTGATCTGGTCGCGCCTGGCGCCAAGGGCGATCATCGCGTCAATGGTGTTTTCCAGCACGCCGTCGAGAGCGCCCTTCCAGCCGGCATGGGCCGCGCCGACAACGCCGCTCTCCGGATCTGCGAACAGGATGGGGCCGCAGTCGGCGGTCAGCACACCGATGATCACACCCGGCGTTGCCGTCACCATCGCGTCGGCCTGCGGCCGCGCCCCGTCGTAGCTGTCGTCCACGACTACGACATCGGGGGAGTGGACCTGATGGACGGTCGCGAGCCGCTCCAGCGGCATGCCGAACCAGTCGGCGACCATGGTGCGATTGTGCAGCACGTTTTCGCGAAGGTCATGCGAGCCGAGACCGACATTGAGGCCGCGGTAAATTCCCTCGGAGACGCCGCCCTGTCGCGTGAAGAAGCCATGCCGGATGCGGTCGCCGGAGAGTTCGCTCAGGATCGGGCATCCGATCGGTGATGGCGACGCATGAATTTGCATTGGCTGGCCCGTGTTCCTGTCGTTGGTCCCGGCAGGCTGTTAACCGCGCCGGCGCGCCGGTTTCCCGGCATTTCAATTGCTTCGGCCCTGTTGCGAACACATGGTTCGGAACGGGCGGGATGTTGGCCCAAGCAAAAGCTGTCTGTCAATCCACCGGGCGAAATGGCAGCAGATCGATGGCTGGGCTCGAAACGGCCAGCACCTTGAAGAGTTCGCCCATCCGGCCTTCTCCGGCTCCGGCCAGTCGTTCGGCGGCATCGCGGATCTGCGTCTGTATGGCCGGCGGCTTGCCGCGTCCAAGCGCGGACGCGCGTTCGCCGAGCCCGAGGCCGATCAGGAAATCCCCCTGATGCAGGCAGCCGTTGATGTAAAGGCCCTGTGCCCTGGCGGTCTGTGCCAGCCGTTGGAAATCGACATGGCTGGTAAGATCGGCCTCGCCGGGGTGGGCGAGCGGCGGATCATATTCGTGCATGCGAACCGCCTGCAGCGTATCGCCGTAGCCGGTCGCCATATGGCCGTAGTCGATGATGAGCGCTGTACCGCCATGGGTGCGCACGCGCTCGCTGATGCCCGCCATCACCGCATCGCGTGCCGGAGAGATCTCGAATATCGTTCCGGTCGGCTCCAATGCAGCCGGGTGCGGCAGCAGGGCGCTGTCGATGCCGGCAATACCCGCTGCAAAGGTCAGGTTGTCGCCGGCATCGAGCCCCACCATTCGCTCGCGGAAGCCGGTTGTCGTCCTGACGAACTGCCGGATCGGGATTGCATCGAACAACTCATTTGCGGCGATCAGCACGAAGCCCGGGGGAACCTCGGCGAAATCCGCATGCCATGTCACCTTCGCGGCATGACCGGAGAGGCTCTCGCCCTGTATTGTCCGCAGGCGCTCGCTCGTCTCTACGAGGTGGATGCTCATATCCTCGTAGAGTGCCGGCGCCAGCTTCGACATGACGCGCAGCATGTCCGACATCATCGTGCCGCGACCCGGCCCGATTTCCACCAGCCGAACGTCCCGCGGCGCGCCGTGACGCTGCCAGGCGTGGACCATGAAGACGCCGATCATTTCTCCGAACAACTGGCTCACTTCCGGTGCGGTGACGAAATCCCCGAGTTGGCCGAACGGCTCGCGCGTCTTGTAGTAGCCGTGCTCGGGATCGGCGAGGCAAAGGGAGAAGTAGTCCGTGACGCTAATTGGCCCGCTCGCCCTGATCAGCGCCTTTATCCGTTCGCCGAGCGGTGTCGTGGACGTCGGATCGTTCAATCCTGGACCTCCCGAAGCTGCGCGGATCGGCGCGCCCGCGCCATGGCCCAGATGCCGATGGCAAGCATCGGCAGCGACAGCACCATGCCCATGGTCAGCCAGTTGCCGGCGAGGTAGCCGATCTGCGCGTCCGGTTCGCGGAAGAATTCCACGAAGATGCGCGAGACCGCGTAGAAGCTGATGAAGGCGCCGGTCACGAGTCCCGGGGATTTCAATGCGTTGAAGTGGTGGGTGAGCAACCGCAGGAGCAGGAAGAGCGCGACGCCCTCGAGCCCGGCCTCGTACAACTGGCTCGGATGGCGGGTGAAGGGGCCGCCGGTCGGGAAGGCAATCGCCCAGGGAACGTCGGAAATCCGGCCCCAGAGTTCGCCATTGATGAAGTTGGCGATCCGCCCGAAAAACAGGCCGATGGGGCAGACGGCTGCGACGATGTCGAACAGGCTCCAGGCGATGATGCCGTTGCGACGCGCAAACAGGATCATCGCAATGGTCGTGCCGACCAGTCCGCCGTGGAACGACATGCCGCCATTCCAGATCTCGATGGCGCGCAGCGGATTGGCTGCGACCGCAGGAAAATCATAAAAGAGGATATATCCGATGCGCCCGCCGAGCACGATGCCGAGGGCGACCCAGACCAGGAAGTCGTCGAGATGCGTCTTCGTCATGGGTGGCTGCCCGTTGGGCCAGATGGAAGGTGTCGAGACCATCCGGCGGGCATAGTACCAGCCGATCAGGATGCCCGCGACATAGGCCATGCCGTACCAGTGGACGGCTATCGGACCAACGGAAAATGCCACCGGATCGATTGCCGGAAACGGGATGGCGGCGAGGAGGGTAGGGGCTGTCAGCAAGGGTTTCCAATCCGTGAACGTGCGCGGGAAAATGGCGGTCCGCCGCCGCGCGGTCAAGATGCAATTTCGGACGCCCTGATATCCGCCCGCCAAGGGCCGGCCGGATTTTCCTTGCATCAAAGGCATTGAAATCCTACCTCAAAGTTATCCGCAATCGAAGACGCCAGTGGTATCCACGGCAACCAGGGAGCCGAAACAATGTCTACCGGACCGAACCGCATTCTCGATGACTTCGCCAAGCTGATGACGGATGCAGCCGGGGCTGCACAGGGCATTCGCAAGGAAGTCGAGACCGCCTTTCATGCCCAGGCCGAGCGCTGGCTGAACGGAATGGATCTCGTCAAGCGCGAGGAGTTCGAGGCGGTGCGCGAGATGGCCATCAAGGCGCTGGACGAGAATGACGCGCTGAAAGCCCGTATCGACGCGCTCGAGGCCAAGCTGGCGGCGAAATCCAAGTAAGTGTGCCACAATGGAGCAGCGGGGCCATCGGCCCCGCCGGCGCCGATATAAATTCATCAACTTTTTCCGGCCTGTGGACACTGCCAAAAACATCAATGGGCAGAGTCGGTTATGACTCCGGGCTGAATCAAAATCACAACACCTATCCACAGCACTGTCCCCCGAATTCGCCCGGCGGGGGCTGGCGCATCGAGTCTGGCGTTATACACTGATTTTAAATGATGATTCGAAACGGATTAGGTCAGTTCCAGGCAGGGTCTGCGTGTAATTCTGGTGACCGTTCAGGCAATCATCCCATTGGGAGTTCCGGTAGTTCAGTCTGTGTACCTTTGTGTTGATTGCTGCACGAAGCGTCGCATTCCCTCCGGTAAAGAAGGTGCCGCATGAGCCTTGTGGAAGTTGAATTTGAACGCCAGTCCAACCCGGTCGACATGATCGAGTTCGTCGCAGCAAACAATGACTGGTCCTTCGAGCGTTCCGGCGAGGACGAAATCGCCATGACCGTCGAGGGTCGATGGGCCGATTATCACGTTTCCTTTTCGTGGATGGAGGAGTTCGAGGCGCTGCACCTGGCGTGTGCTTTCGATATCAAGGTGCCTTCGACACGGGTCAATGAGGTCATTCGCCTGCTGTCGCTGATCAATGGCCAGGTGCTGATGGGCCACTTCGATCTGTGGCGCCAGGAAGACGTGGTTATTTTCCGTCAGTCGCTGCTGCTCGCCGGCGGTGCCGAGCCGACCAACCAGCAGGTGGAAGTGCTGCTTTCGAGTGCGCTCGACGCCTGCGAGGCGTACTATCAGGCATTCCAGTTCGTCGTGTGGTCGGGCATGGATGCCAAGAGCGCGATGACTGCGGTTCTGTTCGAGACTGTAGGGGAGGCATGACCATGGCCCCGGCGGATTCCGGTTCGATCGTCCTTATCGGCGCAGGCAACATGGGCGGCGCCATGCTTTCGGGATGGTTGAGGAGCGGTGTGGCCGGTTCGTCTGTCGTTGTCGTGGATCCCCGCCCATCCGAGACGATGCTCGACCTGATCGCCAAGGCGGGCGCGACGCATGTGACGTCTGCGCCGGAAGGCATGAAGGCGGGTGTCCTGTTCCTTGCGGTCAAGCCACAATTGATGGATGTCGTTCTGCCGCCGCTGAAGGGGCTCTCCGGTCCTGAAACGGTCGTGGTTTCCGTCGCCGCCGGCAAGACGCTCGCCTATCTCGAGAGCCATCTCGGCAGCGGCGCCATGGTGCGCGCCATGCCCAACACACCGGCGATGATCGGCCGTGGCGTGACCGGCGCCTTCGCCAACGCGCGCGTTTCGGGCGACCAGCGCGAGCGGGTCCACGCCCTGCTGAAAGTCAGCGGGCCGGTCGAATGGGTCGCGACGGAGGCCGATATCGATGCGGTTACAGCAGTGTCGGGCAGTGGCCCCGCCTATGTCTTCTATCTCGTCGAGTGCATGGCGGAGGCAGGTCGCAAGGCCGGCCTGCCGGCGGACCTCGCCATGCGTCTTGCGCGAGAAACCGTCTCGGGGGCTGGTGAACTGCTGCATCAGTCCCCCGAGGACGCTTCCCGCCTGCGTGAGAATGTGACCTCTCCCGGAGGTACGACTGCCGCAGCTCTTTCCGTGCTGATGGCGGATGATGGCATGCAGCCGCTTTTCGATAGGGCAATTGCGGCCGCACGCGAGCGGGCGGAGCAGCTCGCCAACTGACCCCGGGAACCACCATGGCCGACCAGATTTCCTATGACGATTTCGAGCGTGTCGACATTCGTGTCGGTACCATCGTGGAAGCGGCCCCGTTTCCGGAAGCGCGCAAGCCGGCCTACAAGTTGCTGATCGATTTCGGCCCCGAGATCGGCGTCAAGAAGTCGTCGGCGCAGATTACCGTCCACTACGCACCGGAAGAACTCGTCGGCCGCCAGGTGATGGCAGTCGTCAATTTTCCGCCGCGCCAGATCGGTCCGGTCAGATCCGAGGTCCTGACACTCGGCTTCGAGGATGAAAGCGGGGCGATCGTGCTCGCAGGCACCGGCAAGCCGGTGCCCAACGGCAAGAAATTGATGTAACGGTCGCCGAATTCAGCTGACGACCAATGGCACACGCGCGGCAATACGGTCGTAGGCGTCCTCCACCGGGTCCGGCCGCCGAACGAAGCGCCGTACGCCGAAGCGTATCAGAGCTTTCAGGTGTTCACGACCACCGCCGCCATACCCGACGGTCGGGGCGAAAGCCTCCATCGTCGGCTGCTGTTCGGCGGGATAGAGACGTTCGAACTCCACGAAGTTGTCGAAGCTTTCGTGGTTGTTGTCGGCGATGCGGAAGGTCTCGGCCGGGGCGCCTTCGGCCAGGATGATTTCGTGCGTATCGAGGACGAGATGGAAGTACTCGATGCTACTCCGGTCGTCGGGCAGCGCAGGCGCGACCGTGACCCCATTGACGAGATCCTTCACCCGGACGAGCACGCCATCGACAAGCAGGGCGTGGTATGGCGAAAGGTAAAGGTCCCTATGCGGGGTCTGGTCGTCGATGGCATGGCGGGCGATGCGTACCGGTAGCATGCTTTCGTGCCAGGATGGCCCACTGCGCTTGTAGGTACGGCGGCCGATCCACCTGACCGGCTGGGCGGACCCATTCACCGTCTCAACGAGGTCACCGATCTGGAGGTTCTCGATGGGGGTCTCGCCTTGCGGTGTCCTGATGGCGGTGCCGCGAAGGAAGCACATGGTTCCGTTCCCGGGTCCCGGCTTCTGCCACCATTTGTTCCCCATGGCCCGCGCCTTGGAGAAAGGGAATAAGGTGGAGGTCACAAGACCCCCTATTGCTGCGGCTCTTGCACCTGTCGCAGCAGCCAGCCCAAGGAAATGACGCCTTGTCCTGTTGATCTGCGTTTGGTTCTCCTCAGGCTTAGACATCGAATTCCTCCAGCCGATACACGATTACATATGTGTCACCATCCTACCTTGTTTTGTGGTCCCCAAAACATTGAGACTTTTTTGTGATTGGCCCTGAAATGGGCGTAGGGAGGCCAACCAGTCACGGTCAAAAGGAGGATCCTCCTACCTTTTGGGTAGGGGTCGCCTCCCGAACGAATGCTGCGTTGCGGAATAGTCGCACTTGCGTCATTGGCTCCGGTTGCGGGTGGTTGCCGATGCCCGAGGCTGAAGCGGATGAGGCAATCGTCACGTTACCGTCAGCTAGTTTTGTTATACGGGAATACGGATGACGGCGCGCAAGCCGCCGAGGGGACTATCGGCGAGAGTGACGTTGCCGCCGTGACTGCGGGCGATGTCGCGGGCGATCGCGAGGCCGAGGCCGGTGCCGGAGGCGTCGAGATTGCGCGCTTCGTCGAGCCGGAAGAACGGCTTGAACACGTCCTCGCGCGCGTTTTCCGGAATGCCGGGGCCATCGTCATCGAAGGTGATGGTAAGCCATTTCGCACTGTTCCTTGCCCCGATTTCGAGATGCGTCGCATAGCGTCGGCTGTTTGAGGCCAGGTTTGTGACGAGACGGGTAAATGCGTTGGTGCGAACTTCGACCTCGTCGTCGCCCTCTATGCTGTAGGACAGCGACTTGCCATGGAGCGCCGCTTCGGCCTTCAGCTTTTCGAAGAGCTCGCTGAGCTTCAATTGACCGACATCTTCTTCCGACTCGCCGCGCGCGAAGGCCATGTAGCCTTCCAGCATCGACTGCATGTCCTCGACATCCTTGTTGAGATGCTGCAGTTCGGGATTGTCGCCGGAAAGGGCGAGCTGAAGCTTGAATCGGGTGAGAATCGTGCGCAGATCGTGACTGACGCCTGTCAGCATCGCCGTGCGTTGTTCGATCTGTCTTTCGATGCGCTCGCGCATCAGGATGAAGGCAAGACCGGCGCGGCGTACTTCATCCGCCCCGCGCGGCGAGAAGTCGTCCGGCGTCTTCTGTCCCTTGCCGAAGCTTTCGGCTGCCTTGGCAAGCGCGGTTATCGGACGAATCTGGCCGCGCAGGAACAGGATGGCAATTCCTATCAGCACGAGCGACGTCCCCACCATCCACAATATGAAGATGTGGGTGTTGGATGCATAGGTCTGGCTGCGCCGCGCGAAGACCCGCAATATTTCGTTGTCGAGCTGTATCCTGATCTCGACGAGACGGGAGTCTCCCAGCGTGTCGATCCAGAACGGGCGGCGTATCTGGCGCTCGATCCGCTCGCTGAGGGTCTCGTCAAGAATGGAGAAGAACGGTTTGGGGCGAGGCGCCGGCAGTTCGGTGCCGGGTTCGATCGAAACGGTAAGGTCGAGCCGCTCGCGCGCGATACGGATGATGTCGTCCTGGTCCTTGATGTCGGGATAGGCCTCGATGAGGTCGATGACCGCAGCAATGTCTCGTGTCACTGCGGCAGACAGGCGTTCTGTGACCAACTGCCAGTGACGCTCCATGAAGACATAGGCGACGACCGTCTGCAGGATCACCATCGGCAGGATAATGATCAGCAGCGACCGTGGATAAAGCCCAGTCGGCAATTGCCGCCGCAGCCAGCGCCCAAAGCCCCGGAACCCGGTTACTTGGGACCGGTCGTGGTCGCGCCGCAATGATTCCAAGGTTGCCATTTCTTCCTTGTGTCTTCTTATTGCCCGTTGCCACGACCGCCGTGCGTCGTGTCCCCTCAATCGATACTGAGCCGATAGCCGATCCCGCGTACCGTCTGCAGCCATACGGGATTGGCCGGATCATCTTCTATCTTGCGGCGAAGTCGGTTGATCTGCACGTCGATCGTGCGTTCGCCAACCTCCGCATCCCCCCCGACCAACTCATGGCGGGGAATTGTGTCACCAGCGCGAAGCGCAAACAGCAGCATGATCTCCTGTTCGCGATCGGTCAGACGTATAAGTTCCGCCGCCTTCTTAAGTTCCTTGCGGGTAATCGAGAAAGTATAGGGGCCAAACATCACCATCTCGATCTTGGGGGCATCGGTCGGTGTGTGGCGCTTCAGGATATTGTTGATACGCAGCACGAGCTCGCGCGGATCGAAGGGCTTGGCAAGGTAGTCGTCCGCCCCGGCTTCCAGCCCCGCGATCCGGGCATCGGCTTCGGCAAGGGCAGTCAGCATCAGGATGGGCACCTGCTTGATCTCGCGAAGGCTCTCGGTCAGCGATAGGCCCGTCTCCCCGGGCATCATGACATCCATGACGATGAGGTCGAAATCCAGCCCCTCCAGCTTGCGCCGTGCCTCGCCGGCATCCGCCGCGACGGTCACCCGGAAACCCTGCTCCATCAGGTAGCGATTGAGCAGGGTGCGGATGCGACTGTCGTCGTCGACGACCAAGAGATGGGCGGCATCATCCGATATGCTGGGTTTGGGAGCGGTCATCTCGTCGGGTCCCCGTACTATTTCCTGTTTCGCATTCCCTGAAGAAAATGCAGCACGCTGGTGCGGGTATCCTCGGGACCACTCGCCAATGCCGCGGCAATGCGGCGGGACTGCGGCTCGGCGAGTGCGAGCGCAAGTTCGCGGCCCCGCGGCGTCGGGTAGAGCTTGCGCTGTCTCCGGTCCTCGGGGCCGGCCACCTGCCGAATATAGCCTGAATCGATCAATTGCTTGAGCACCCGGGCGAGGCTCTGCTTGGTGATTTTCAGCGTATCGAGAAGGTCGGCCACGGTCATGCCCGGCTGACGGTTGACGAAATGCACGACCCGGTGATGGGCGCGGCCGAAGCCGATCTTTGCGAGGATGGCGTCAGGATCGGAAACGAAATCGCGATAGGAGAAGAAGAGGAGTTCGATGATTTCGAAGTCGATTTCGTCAGTGCTGCCTAGCGGTGTCTCCAGCAGTTCCTCCGGGGCCACCTTAGCTGTTCTCTGACGTGACACCTGCGCATTTCCTTTCATGCATTTGCCGGGCCCGAGCGGCGCGCATCGGTCATTCCTTCACCCAGCCTGAAAACACCAACAATATTACGGATTTTGTCACTTTCTTGCCTCCCTGAATAAAACGCAATCGGGAAAACAATCAACACCAACAATATATCATTGTCTCGACGCGTTGACTGCCTCGGCGAAGAGGTCGGCAAGCTTGACGCGCCAACGCTGCAAACGGTAACGGCCCGCCCGGCCACTTGCCCGAACGGACCGCTGTCAACACCGAATTCGATGCCGGAACAAGGCGCCGGCATCGCGGTCGCGAGGTCAGAAGGCGCTCTAACTCAGGTTTTGCGCATGCCGCCAAGGACGGCCCCGACGATACCGGACAGCACTCCGCCGCCGACAAGGCCACCGATCGCTTCCATGACGAGGTTGGTGGCTGCCGCTTCGCCCCCCATCATGCTGACGAGCATGCCGCCACCAATGCCGCCAATAGCGCCGACGATGGTGCGTGCGACCGTGCTCATGGCCACCTGCTTGAGGGCCGCACCCGCCGCGTTGCCACCGATGGCGCCGGCGATGAGTTGCGTGATCAAAGGCATCAATGCTTCCATGATTTCCTTCCTCTCTGCGCGGCCGTCGTGGCGCGCTCCCATGCCCAATGCCGGCGCCGGGCCGCAATCTCCTCCAAAGCGTGTCCGACTCGGTTCTGGCACAACCAGAGTCAACCCAAATCTGCACATTGTCAATTTTGACGCCGGACCAGTGACTTGGCGGACCTTCGCATGCCACGGGAGCGGCCGGCCGAGCGGTACTGCGCCGACACCGGCCGTCAGCGGCGCGATTTTTTGGGCTGTGCCGACGGTCGTTTGTCGCTATATCCGTAGAACGGATGTGCTGCGCTCTCCCCAGGCGGCGGGCCGATCCGTCCATCATGAAGCATGCTTCCCAGTGGCGTCCATGTCAGGGATCATGCCCGAAGCGAGGTGCCAATGGGCAAGCTACAGGCCGGGATCATCCCGGTGACCCCCTTTGAACAAAACTGCACCGTTCTGTTCGATAGCGAAACGAAGGAAGGCGTGGTCGTCGATCCCGGCGGCGATGTCGATGTGATCCTGCAGACGCTGAAGGATAATAGCCTCACGGTGAAGGCGATCTGGCTGACGCATGGGCATATCGACCATGCAGGCGGAGCGAAGGAGTTGAAGGACGCTCTTGGTGTTGAGATCATCGGCCCACACAAGGACGATCTGCCGCTTCTCCAAAACCTCGAGATGCAGGCGCAGCGCTTCGGCATCGCGATGAAGGTCAGCAACGTTTTGCCGGACCGGTGGCTGGACGATGGTGATACCGTATCCTTCGGCGACCATGTCTTTGAAGTCCTGCATTGCCCCGGCCATGCCCCCGGTCATGTTGTCTATTATAACCGCGACCAGGGTTTCGCTCATGTGGGCGACGTCCTGTTCCATGGATCGATCGGCCGCACCGATCTGCCGGGCGGTGACCACGAACAGCTGCTTCAGTCAATCCGGGACAAGGTGCTGCCGCTCGGCGATACCGTCGGCTTCATCTGCGGTCACGGTCCCGGTGGGCAGATCGGCGAGGAGCGCCGGACAAACCCCTTTCTGCAGGGACTGTGACCGGGACGGGCGAAATGAAACAGAAACGCGCCGGGTTGACCGGCGCGTGTCAGGTACGCAAAGCGGTTGTCAACCGGCCGTGCAGAAGTGCTTCTGGCCGTCATAGCCGACATAGGTACCCGTCTTGGCATTGAAGCTGCGATAGCGCTCGGTGCAGTATTCATACCAGCCAGCTGACCAGGGCCTGAGGCTGCCGCCACTGACGTTGCGCGGGCGTACCGGATAGTATTCGGGACCTTCCTCGGCATAGACCGGCCTGGAATCACGGTAGACGGGCACGGGCTCGTCATAGATCGGTTCCGGATCGACATAGACCGGCGCCGGTTCGACATAGCGCGGCTGGCTGGCAATCGCGGTGCCGAGCAACACGCCGGCTGCGAGCCCAGCCGCTCCGAGGACCACGGCATCGTTGTTGTTGTGGTGGTGGTGATGGTAGTCGCGCGGACGGTGGTCCCGATAGCGATCGCGGGCGGATACCGGGCTCACAGCAGCAATCGTCGCTGCTGCAACAGCGGCGGACAGGATGAGGTTTCTTGCAAATGTCTTCATGTATGCGGTTCCTGTACGGATTGAGCCAACTTGGCGCGATTTGGCAAAGCTAGCGACGCCAGGCTGAACGCAATCTGAACAGTAAAAAACCCGGCATTACTGCCGGGCTTCAATGCAATTCACAAAGCCTTGGTGGGCAATCAGCCGGCAATCTGGAGATTGACAGCTTTGGGGCCCTTGCCGCGGCGATCAGGTTCGGTGTCGAAGCTTACCTTCTGGTTTTCAGAGAGCCCGGACAGGCCAGAAGCCTGAACGGCAGAAATATGTACGAAGATATCTGCGCCACCATTGTCCGGCTTGATAAAGCCGAAGCCCTTGTCGGTGTTGAAGAATTTTACAGTGCCAGTCTCGGCCATGCTTCAGGTCCTTTTCTCTCTGCCCAGTCTTTGGCTGCGGGCAGCACTACGGTATGAATGCCCTTGCGGGCGTGCGGCAGGCAGTTCTTGTATGAGAGGAAAGGGGCCTATGTTTACCGCGACTGGCTTCGATCGGATCTCTAGAATCTTCACGCCCCCCGGCCGCCCGGATTTTTTTACGCTTCCGGCGCGCATGAATTATAAGGTCTTCCCGTGCTCGCAAAATGCCCGAACTGCGGCAGATTGATGTTTTTATTTTGAGTTGGCAAGCAAAACTTTTCGGAAAGCTCTCACTGTACGTCGTTACACTCGCTTCAATAGAGCATAACCCTACTGCTTTCCGGCAAAGATGCTGTGTCAGGAAAGCTTTCTCGGCCGGAAATGTATCATAGTCGTTCAACTTCCGGCCAAAATGGCTGTCTGCGTGCTCAAGGTCGGCAGTTGACGATTTTTCACGATCCTAGTGAGGATTTTTTCCGGAGGCAATCTTGATTTGTGTAGATGATCAACCGGTTGCCGCCGAATCCAGGGCTTGAGCGGTGAGCGTTCGCCGTCTGGAAAGCTCGGGTACCAGTTCGACGATCAGCATTGCGAAGAAGATGATCGCGCAGCCGACATATCCGATCGAAGTAATCGTTTCGCCAAGAATCAGCGACCCCAGCAATGCGCCGAACAGGGCCTCGGACGAGAGGAATATCGCGGCCTGGGGCGCGGTGGTGTAGCGCTGGCCCACGACCTGCAGCGCGAAGGCGAGGCCGGAGGAGAATATCCCCGTAAAGAGTATCTCGGAAAGGGCGTTCTGGATCGCGTCGAAACTGATCGTTTCGGTCAATGCCCCGACCGCAAGCCCGCCGATCGCGCAGACGGAAAACTGCACCGCGGACAGCGCCAGGGGACGGGGCGACTTTTCAAGCGCAAGGCCGATCAGGGTGATCTGGATCGCCCAGAAGGCGGCGCAGACGATCGTCAGGAAGTCACCGACCGTCAGGCTCGAGAGTGCGCCACCGCTCAACAGGTAGATGCCGAACACCGCCATCGCCGCTGCCGGCCAGACGATCCAGTGCGGACGGCGTCCCAAAAAGGTCACGGCAATCATCGGAACGAACACCACGTAGAGACCGGTAAGGAAGCTCGAATTGGTGACGGTCGTCGTCTGCAGGCCGACCTGCTGCGTGGCCGCGCCACCGAAGAGTGCAAGCCCTATCAGAAGGAAGGCACGGATGCTCCGCGGCTTCACCGAAGTGTCGGCACGTTTCGCCTCCCACCATACGAAGGGCAGAATGACGACGGTCGCAACCGCAAAACGCAGGCCGATGAACCAGAACGGGCCGATCGAATCCATCGCCGTCGATTGCGCAACGAAGCCGCCGCCCCAGACGGCAGCTGCGATCAACAAAACGAGGTTCGCTTGTATGCGGGTCATGGTTCACCTTGAAGGGATGGATTCAGGCTGGAAGGACAGGCGGACGGTTACCAGCTGCCCCGAGGTTCGGCAAGGTGGAACAACGTCGTAGACGGCGACATCCATTGTCGCCCGGATCGCCAGATTCAAGGATGGTGGCGTTCAATGAAGATCCGACCTCAGGATGCGCAAGAGCGACCCGTTCTCGCTGTCGGTCAGAAGAAGGATCGATCCGTCAGGCGCGACCTTGACATCGCGCATCCGGTCGAATTCGCCTTTAAACAGGCGTTCTTCGGCGACGACTTCTCCGGTGTCGTCATGCTCCAGCCTGGCGAGCAACTCGTATTTCAAAGCGGCGACGAGATAGTCGCCGTCCCATTCGGGGAACATGGCGCCGCGGTAGATTGCAATCGCGCCAGGAGCAATCGACGGATCCCAATAGTGGAGGGGCTGCTCGTAGCCTTCCTTGGCGGTGCCTTCGCCGATCTCGGCGCCGGAATAGTGCTTGCCGTAGCTGATGACCGGCCAGCCGTAGTTCTTTCCCGGCTCCGGCTTGTTGATCTCGTCGCCGCCGCGCGCGCCATGTTCCACCGTATAGAGGATGTTCTCCTTCGGATCGAAGGTGATGCCTTGCGGGTTGCGGTGCCCCTTGGACCAGATTTCCGGCAGTCCGTCGGTCGAGCCCAGATAGGGGTTGGAGGCGGGAATGGTGCCGTCGGCATTGATGTGCAGGATGGAGCCGGCATGATCGCGGAGATCCTGGGCGCGATCGGCGCTGCCGCGGTCGCCTATGCCGAAAAAGAGGCTGCCGTCCGGTGCGATTGCAATGCGCGATCCGAAGTGTTGCGGCCTCGTGGTGAAGCGGTTCATCGCGAAGATGCGCTTGACGTCGTCAAGGCTCCTGCCGTCGTCAGACAAGCGGGCCGAGAAGATTGCAGTCCCCTGGCCGCCTTCGCCGCGAATGGAGGCAGAGAAATAGAGCTTGCGACTGCTTTCGAAATCCGGATCCAGGGCGACGTCGAGCAGACCGCCCTGTCCGCCGGAATAGACCTTCGGCACACCGGCAATCGGCGGAGAGATCTTGCCGTCGTGGATGATGCGCATCCGCCCCGGCCTCTCGGAGACGAGGTAGTCGCCGCTCGGAAGCACTTCGATTGCCCAGGGATGTTCAAGGTCGCTGGCGATCGTTTCCACCATCACCGGCACCTTTTTGGTCGGGAATTCCCGCATCTCGACGGCTGCGACCGGCGTCGCCGCAGCGAAAGTCAAGAACATTGCCAACGTGGCAGCGCCACGCCACAAGGCACCCAACTTTTTGCGGTCAACACATGCAGCCATCGTTTGCGTTTCTCCTCCACAGGGTGTCGTGGCCAAGGCGCGTCGCCACCCTCCAGCTAACTGGTGCAGTGCGATCGAAATTGCAAGGGCAGCAATGGCTTAGTTGGTCCGCCTGCGCCTCTCGGCGGAGATGATGTCCTTCACAGTCCGGCGCCTGACCGCCCGGCCGGCGACAGCCATCGTCACGAAGGCGAGCACCAACAATGCCATGGTCGCAGGATCATAGCCGGCTGCCTGCGACAGCCCGCTCGCGCTCGCGACGTCGGCGGCGAGCGTCGCCGCATCGGCCGATCCGGCTACGACCATGAGGCCGCACGTGCCCGCCAGGGCAGCGCGCGTCGTCGACGATGGAAACCTGAATGTGGTCCTGTCACCAGCAAACATGATCGGTACTCCGGGCTCGATGTTTCGACACTGGCAGGAAAGGCGTGAAAATCGACTGGAGGGAGACGGGAATGCGGCACGCGCCGACAGTTGTTGTGACCAAACTGTGGATGTCGGTGGCGCTACCTTGCCGTCCGGCGACCGAAGACGGGAGCGCTGCGGCCGCGCAAGGGTAAACCTGCAAGCATCGGTTCCTGGCTCGGCCGTTCGACCGCGCCGAACAGCGGTCGCTCGTTGTGCGGCCTTGCAGGTGCCGGCGGGAGCAGCATTTCAGGAAAACGATCGTTGAAGCTGGTTGGCGCGAGTTCCGGCCGGGCGAGCACGTAACCCTGCACGAGGGGGACATCGAGGTCGCGGCAGAGAGCCAACTGGTCAGCGTCTTCCAACCCTTCGAAGATCGGGACGATCGCTTCGTCCACGAATTGGCGGACGATGACCTTCAAGAGGGCGAAACCCGCGGAATTGTGCATGAAATCGCGGACCCAGCGCGAATCAAACTTTACGTAGTCCGGGCGCAGTGCCTGCATCAGGGCGATGTCGTTGTCCTGGGCTCCGTATTCGTTCATGGCGATCAGGAAGCCGGTACCGCGGATCGTGTCGGCGAAGCGCAGCGCCAGGGTTGCGGCAATATCATCCTTGGCTGTGATCTCGCAGACAACGCGATCGGTGCCAAGGCCAGCTTCGTGGGCAGCGAGGCGGATATGCTCCAGTTCCTGGCGCATCGCCTCCGGGGTGACGAGAAGGCCCGGGTGGAACTTCACAAAGATCTTGGCCCGGGTTCGATTGAGCCGGCCGGTGTTGAGGATATGGAGGGTGCGAAGCAGGCTGTCCAGGCCGGCAAGATCCTCGGCGGCGACGAGCGGGAAGAACTGCGAGGCCGGAAAGGCCATGCCGTCACGCGATGCGCGCACCAGTCCTTCGAAGGCGACAATGTCGATCATCTCCTCCGAGTATTGCCGGAAAATCGGCTGCAATGCCGACTGCAGGACGAAAGGTCCATAGGCGGTCGAGTAGGCGCCGTCTTCCGAGCGCACCAGATTGGCAAAAATGCTCTTCGTATTCATGTCCCTAGCCCGTGGTGCGACACGCCGCGCCACCCCTTGGCAACCATAGCGGCACAAGCGTTACTGCAGCGTAAAGGCCATTTTAAATCGTCAGCGGGGCCGCTTCAGACGCGCTTGCGCGCCGCTGCAAACGGCCGGACACGCAAAAACATGCCTCGGTGACGCCTTTCTGCTTGAAACCCCGGACCACATTCGACATAGAGCATGACGCCGGAACCCTGAATGTCCAGCGGTTCCGTCTGTTTCAACAGCTTCAGGACCGAACATCATGGCCTTCCTTGCCGACGCTCTTTCCCGTGTAAAGCCTTCCGCCACCATCGCTGTTTCCCAGAAAGCTCGCGAGCTGAAAGCGAAAGGCCGGGACGTGATCGGGCTTGGCGCCGGCGAGCCGGATTTCGACACCCCGGACAATATCAAGGCGGCCGCAGTCGCCGCGATCGAGCGCGGTGAGACGAAGTACACGCCGGTTTCGGGCATTCCCGAACTTCGCGAGGCGATCGTCAGGAAGTTCAAGCGCGAGAACAATCTGGAATACACGGCCGCGCAGACGATCGTCGGCACCGGCGGAAAGCAGATTCTCTTCAATGCCTTCATGGCAACTTTGAATCCGGGCGATGAAGTCATCATCCCGGCTCCCTACTGGGTGTCCTATCCGGAGATGGTGGCGCTTTGCGGCGGCACGCCGGTGTTCGTCGCCACCACGCAGGAGAACAATTTCAAGCTGACCCCCGAGGCGCTTGAAAAGGCGATCACGCCGAAGACCAAGTGGTTCGTGTTCAACTCGCCGTCCAACCCGTCGGGTGCCGCCTACAGCCATGCCGAACTGAAGGCCTTGACGGACGTGCTGGTCAAGCACGACCAGGTCTGGATCCTGACCGACGACATGTACGAGCACCTGACCTATGGCGACTTCAAGTTTGCGACCCCGGTCGAGGTCGAGCCCAAGCTTTACGACCGCACGCTGACGATGAACGGCGTCTCCAAGGCCTATGCCATGACCGGCTGGCGCATCGGCTACGCCGCCGGCCCGCTGGCTCTCATCAAGGCCATGGACATGATCCAGGGGCAGCAGACATCGGGTGCGTGCTCGATCGCCCAGTGGGCCGCCGTCGAGGCCCTCAACGGTCCGCAGGACTTCATCCCGGAAAACAAGAAGATCTTCGAAGGCCGCCGCGATCTCGTCGTCTCGATGCTGAACCAGGCCAAGGGCATCGCTTGCCCGTCACCGGAAGGCGCCTTCTACGTCTATCCGTCGTGCAAGGGCCTGATCGGCAAGACCGCTCCTTCGGGCAAGGTCATCGAGACCGACGAGGATTTCGTGTCCGAGCTTCTGGAATCGGAAGGCGTCGCCGTGGTTCACGGCTCGGCCTTCGGCCTCGGCCCGAACTTCCGCATCTCCTATGCGACCTCGGAAGAGCTTCTCGAGGAAGCCTGCAAGCGCATCCAGCGCTTCTGCGCCGCCTGCAAGTAAGACAGCGACCGCAACAGTTCATGGGGGCCCGCCGGCGACGGCGGGCCCTTTTTCGTTTTTGGTTGCGACAGTGACAAACCGATTCAACTGTATGGCAATCCGATTCAAGATCTCCGACGAAATTGTTGGTTTTGAATCCGTATTGCCTCAGACGCCAAGAGCGCTGAGCATGATGAACGTGGCGAACAAGATGAAGTGCGTCATGCCCTCTATTGCATTGGTTTCGCCGTCATTGAGGTTGATCGCCGCCGCGATCAGAGTGATCGCCACCACTACGGTTTGCACCGGCGTCATCGCCATGACGAAGGGCTGGCCGGTGTAGAGTGCGATCGCCTCCATCACCGGCACGGTCAGGATCACCGTCGACAGCGAGGCGCCGAGAGCGATGTTGACGGTTGCCTGCATGCGGTTCTTGAGAGCGGCGCGAAGAGCGGCAACGATTTCGGGAGCGGCCGAGATCGTCGCGACGACGATGGCCGTCAGGACGGGCGGCGCCGCCGTGCCCTCGAGGCCGCTCGTCAGGAAGGTCGACATGAACTCCGCCAATATGCCGATGACGACAACGCCGATAAGGATCGTGGCGATGGAGACCGCCGTTCGATCGCCTGCATGGCCGGTGTCGGTGCCTTGCCGTCCCGTCTCGGCTCGGGGGTAGGTATAGCTGAAAAAATAGCTGTGCTGGCCGACCTGCATGCGCAGGAACAGGGCGTAGAGAGCAATCATCGCGCAGATGGTGAATGCGGAATAGTAGTGCCATTTGGCGGCCGGGATGAACTCCGGCACGATCATGGATATACCCATGGCGGTGAGGATCATCACGCCGTAGGTCTTGCCGGAATCGTCATTATAGGGCTGCTCTCCGTGCTTCAACCCGCCAAGCAGGGCGGCAAGCCCGAGGATGCCGTTGATATCGAGCATCACGGCCGCATAGATCGTATCGCGCACGAGTGTCGGCGAGTGGGCGCTCTGCATGATGATCGCCAGGATGATCACTTCCACAGCGACCGCCGACAGGGTGAGGATCATGGTGCCGTAGGGATCGCCGACCTTGGTGGCGAGGTTTTCCGCATGACGAGCGACCCGGACCGAGACGAGGACGATGATGGCGACCAGGAATGCGGCGGCGATGAGCGAGCCGGCTCGGCCGGTCCCGAGCACGGCATGTTCGAGGAAATAGGCGGTTGCCCCGACGATCGCTGCAAGCAGCAGGGACTTCTCCTGTCTCAGGAACGCCGATGCATCCACGCGCACACTCCGTCGCAAAGGGTTTGGCCAGGGCTCTGGCCCGGGATGGGAGCATGCTTGCTTCCGCCCATCGTATCAAGCCTCGCGACGGGATCGCGGGCCATGGCCCGCAACGCGCCGATGGGCCATCTGGCCGCTGATCCATGACCGGGATTTGCAGTATCCGCGATTTAATGGAATACTCACTTTTGACAGTCTGCCGGGCAGAATTTGCGGCACAAACGATCTGTTCGCTCCACTCGATGCCGCTCACCGGCCGGAAGACATCCGGAACAGACGGCCTTGGAATGGAAACAGGAGGTGCCGAATGATCAAGGTCATCTACGAAGTCGTGCCCCATGATGGTGGTTGGGCCTATCGCCTCGGTGATGTCTATTCGGAGACGTTTCCAACGCACGCAGATGCGCTCGAGGCGGCCCGTATCGTTGCCGAGGAACAGCGGGTGGGCGGCGACGCTGCGGAGATCAGCTTTCAGGATGATCGGGGCGTATGGCGCGAGGAATATGCCGATGGAGGCGACAGGCCGGAAACGGAAGTCGTCGACGGGGTCTGGCGCGACGACGGTGCAACCCACCAGTAGACGGCGAGGGCGCCACCCAATTCTACCATCAATTCTTGAAAACCGTGCAGGAACCGCCATGGCTGCGGATCGTCGCGCAGAGGTCTTCCGCCTCGTCGCGCGTCTGGCGGGCGATGCGCGCGGTATAGCGTGAACGCACGCCGGGCCGGGCGTTGCGATTGCGCTGGATCAGAGGCTTCTCGGCGTTGAGCGGGTCCGGCAGACGCGCCACGGCCCTGCGGAACAGGCGGTGCGCGGTGGCCTTGCTGAAATGGGCGGCAAGTTGCACGCCCCAGGGCGCCCATTGGCCCTCATCGGCGAAGAGCATCTCCTTCAGTCGCCGCGTGTTGGCAAGCGCGACGCAAGCCTCGATGAACGGCCGGCCGGCATCCAGCCGAAAGTCCGGTTCCTCCGGTGGGTCGACCTTCCACGTCTCGGC
Organism: Ferirhizobium litorale; assembly: GCA_030028905.1. GTDB lineage: Bacteria > Pseudomonadota > Alphaproteobacteria > Rhizobiales > Rhizobiaceae > Ferirhizobium > Ferirhizobium litorale. The sequence goes on from JALDYZ010000001.1 coordinate 653,545, forward strand.
ATCATGCGCGGTGATGGCGATCACATAGGCCCTTGTCTCGAAGGGCAGGCGGCCGCTGGCAAGAAAATTCTCGAGGCCCGCTTCGCCGGCATTGTAGGCGGCCGAGGCAAGCCCGAGGTTGCCGTACCGGTCACGCAAAGCAGCCAGATATTCCGCAGATCGGGAAAGCGCCTGCAGGGGATCGAAGCTGTTTTCCAACCCGCGCATGCGGGCGGTGGAGGGTATGAACTGGGCGATGCCCTCCGCACCCTTCGGGCTGACCGCATCGGCGCGGAACAGGCTCTCACGCCAGATGAGACGCGCAAAATAGTCGGGCGGGATGGTGTTGGCCGCTGCAAAGCGTTCGAGCGCGATGCAGATGTCCCGGTCATAGCTTTGCTGGCGCACGCAAAGTCTGGCGCCGTCGCCGCCGGGCAGGGGGGAGGAGAAGAGACAGGGCGGCGGGGCGCTGAATTCCGACTGGGCGCGCGCTGGTTCGGTCGGCTGGAAGGCGAGCATTGCAACCGCGGCAAGCCATGCCGCTATGTGTTGCGCTATCGTGAATCCCGCTGCATCCCTCTCCATCGCTACTCCGGTATCGTGTCAACGGTGCCGTGCAGACTATCGATAGCATTTTCGGGCGGGCGAGGGGTAGATGCTTCGGGAAGGTTGCGGCTCCCGAAGCAGAAAATCCCGCCAGCGGCGGGATTTCCTGTCGTCTTCAACGTGATCGCTCAGGCGGCGTTCAGGTCCGGATAGTCGGTATAGCCCGTCGCCCCGCCGCCATAGAAACTCTGCTGTTCCGGCCTGTTGAGCGGCGCGTTGGTCTTGAGACGTTCCACCAGGTCCGGGTTGGCGATGAAGGGCTTGCCGAAGGCGACGAGGTCCGCTTCGCCGTTTGCCACCACGTCGAGCGCAAGATGCCGGTCATAGCCGTTGTTGACCATCCACCTGGCCTTGCCGCCAGCCTTCTCATAGGACTGGCGCAACGCCTTGTAGTCGAACGGAGGGTTGTCGCCCTGGGTATAGTCCCGGTCGCCGCCGGTCTGGCCTTCGACGACGTGGATATATGCGAGATCGAACTTCGCGAGACCCTCGACGACATGGGTGAAAAGCGCCTGCGGGTTGGAATCGTAGCTCTCGCCCGATGATGTTACCGGAGAGATGCGGATGGCGGTCCGCCCGGCGCCTATCTCCTTGACGATCGCGGCTACGACTTCGAAGGTCAGGCGCGTGCGGTTCTCGATCGAGCCGCCATATTGGTCAGTGCGGTCGTTGATGCCATCGCGCATGAACTGGTCGAGCAGATAGCCGTTGGCGCCGTGGATTTCCACGCCGTCAAAGCCTGCGTCGATAGCTGCACGGGCGGCTTTGCGATAATCCTCGACGATGCCGGGGATCTCGGCGGTTTCGAGCGCCCGCGGTTCCGAAGTGTCGGTGAAGGCACCGGTACCGTCCGGATTGATGATGTATGTCTTGGCCTTGGCGACCCGGCTGGTCGACGAAACCGGCTTGCCGCCGTTCGGCTGCAGGCTGGTGTGCGAGATGCGGCCGACGTGCCACATCTGCACGACGATCTTGCCCCCTGCCTTGTGAACAGCTTCGGTGACGCGCTTCCAGCCGTCGAGCGACTCCTTGGTATAGAGACCGGGTACGTCGGCGTAGCCCTGGCCCTGCTGGGTGATCGCCGTCGCTTCCGTGATGATCAGGCCGGCGGATGCCCTCTGCTCGTAGTAGGTGACATTGAGGTCGTTCGGAACCGCGCCCGGTGAACGGTTACGGGTCAACGGGGCCATGACAATGCGGTTTGCAAGCGGAATATCGCCGACTGTGATTGGGTCGAAAAGCGTTGGCATGGTAAGTCCTCTTTCAGTTTCTTGGGAGGGAGATATCGGGAAAGCGTTCCACACCGGGATCAAAGGTTGGAACTCAGGTGGGCAACGAACTTCGCTATGGTTTCCTCGTTGCGCTTGTAAAACGCCCACTGGCCGACGCGGTTGCAGGTGACCAGACCTGCGCGCTGCAATATGGCGAGATGGGATGAGACGGTGGATTGCGAAAGGCCGCAGCGCTCGAACTGGCCGGCGCAAACTCCCATGTCCAGGGGATGCTCCTGGAACGGGAAGTGCTGTTCCGGTTCCTTCAGCCAGTTCAGGATCTCCACTCTTCGCGGATGCGCCAGAGCCTTGAGGATGATGTCGGTGTCCATGTCCGGTAGGTGGGGTGCACATCGACCAGTTTCAATACTTAGATCGATATATCTCGATATATCCGCTCACGATCCGGTGAGCGAATTTATTTAGGTTGGGGCGAAAGGAAAAAAAGAGGGCCACCGGATCGCTCCAGGGCCCTTTAAAGTGTGAAGGTCAATATGAACCTCCAGAGGGGAACAGCTGCTGCGGTGGTACTGGGAGGAAAAAACCACCATATGCATCAGCTGTAGGCGATATGGTACTTTATTGTGCAAGGCACAAGAGCGGCCAGCGCATGCCAGCCATGCATTTTTGACCAAAAGATAAAAAGTCAAAAAAAGAGGGCCGCCGGATTACTCCAGGGCCCTTGTAATTGTGGAGGTTTAATTCGACCTCCAGAGGGGAACAGCTGCTGCGGTGGCACTGGGAGGAAAAGACCACCATGTGCATCAGCTGTTGTGGATATGGTTATTCTTTGTGCGAAGCACAAGAGCACCCAACGCATGCCAGCCATGCGATTTGATCGAATGATCAATTGTCCGCCAAAAAAAGAGGGCCACCGGATCGAGTCGGGGCCCTGCAGGTGTGAAGGTCAGAAACCTCCAGAGGGGAACAGCTGCTGCGGCGGTGCTGGGGAGGAAAGTCCGCCACGTGCATCAGCTTTCGCTAATGTGGCAACTTCGCGGGCATATTTCAATCGGGAAATTTGGCGAAACGCAAATGCCGCCCCCCAAGACAAAAAAAGAGGGCCACAGGATCGCTCCAGGGCCCATAATTGTTGAAGGTCAATAAAACCTCCAGAGGGGAACAGCTGCTGCGGCGGTACTGGGAGGAAAACCGCCAAGTGCATCAGCTATAGGCGATATGGTGCTTTTTTATGCAAGCTACAATGCGTGTTTGTGCATGTCAGCCATGCGTTTTACGCGCAGCTTGTGCCCGACGCCTCCGGCCATCGCGGGCTTCAACTGGCGAACGTCAGAAATTCCAGTTGCGCGCCTTGGCGACAATGAAATCCCGGAAAGCCTTGAGCTTGGCGGCATTCTTCATTTCGTCCGGATAGCAGAAATAGGTGTCGAAAGAGGGGACCTCAGTGCTGATCGGAAGCTGGATCAAGCCGGGGTCGCGGCCGACGATATAATCGGGTAGGAGCGCGACGCCGATGCCGAGCAGGCAGGCGCGCTTGATCGACGTCTGGCTGTTGATCTGCAGGTGCGGCACGCGCGGATTGTCCGACGAGCGCCCGGCGATTTCGAGCCAGTTGACGTCGAGCAGGTAGCCCGGTGCCGGTTCGCCGAAGCTGATGATGCGGTGATTGTCGAGATCATCGATCGACTGCGGCTCGCCGTAGCGGTTGATATAGGAGGGCGCGGCATAGACGTGCATGTGCACGGTGAACAGCTTGCGCTGGATAAGGTCCGACTGCTGGGGTTGGCGCAGGCGGATGGCGCAGTCGGCGTGCCGCATGTTGACGTCCAGTTCCTCGTTGTCGAGGATGAGCTGGATCTGCACATCCGGATAGAGCTGCAGGAACTCCTGGATCTTGTCGGTGAGCCAGCCCTGTCCGAGACCGACCGTGGTGGTGACGCGCAGCTTTCCGCTCGGCTTCTCAGTGGTTTCGGTGAGCTGCATCTTCACCGTTTCGAGCTTCAGCAGCACATCGTGGGCGGTGCGGTAGAGAAGTTCGCCCTGCTCGGTGAGGATCAGGCCGCGGGCGTGGCGGTGAAAGAGCTTGACGCCCACGTCCTGTTCGAGGGCACTGACCTGGCGGCTGATCGCCGACTGGGAAAGATGCAGTTTATCGGCCGCATGCGTGAACGAACCCGCTTCTGCCGCTGCGTGAAAAATACGCAGCTTGTCCCAGTCCAGTGGCATGCCTCCCCCTCGCATCGGTCCCCCTTATTCTGCCGCGATGGCGACGGGGACGTGTCCCGCGAGATAACGCTCGGCCTCGAGCGCTGCCATGCAGCCCATACCCGCGGCCGTAACCGCCTGGCGAAAAGTGTCGTCGGTCACGTCGCCGGCGGCGAATACACCCGGTACGTCGGTGGCGGTCGAATCGGAAGCTGTCCAGAGATAGCCGTTCGGCTTGAGCTTCAGCTTGCCCTTGAACAGCTCGACCGCCGGTGCGTGGCCGATCGCCACGAACACGCCGTCGATCGCCATGTCGGTCAGCGCACCGGTCGCCGTGTCGCGCAGGCGTACGCCGGTGACCGAAGGCGGCATCGGCGGCTTGGCAGGCGTGCCGGTGATTTCGGCCACTTCGCTGTTCCAGATGACTTTGATGTTGTCCTTGGCGAACAGCCGCTCCTGCAGGATCTTCTCCGCCCGGAACGCATCGCGGCGGTGAACGACGGTCACCGTCTTTGCGATCTTGGAGAGATAGAGCGCTTCCTCGACGGCAGAGTTGCCGCCACCGACCACCATCACGTCCTTGTTGCGATAGAAGAAGCCGTCGCAGGTGGCGCAGGCGGAAACGCCGAAGCCCTGGAAGTGCTGCTCGCTCTCGATGCCCAGCCATTTCGCCTTGGCGCCAGTGGCGATGATCAGCGCATCGGCCGTCCAGACGTTGCCGGAATCTGTTCTGGCCACGAATGGCCGCTTGTCGAGCGCGACCTCGGTGACGATGTCGCTGACGATTTCCGCTCCCACATTGGTCGCCTGCTTGAGCATCTGCTCCATCATCCAGGGACCCTGGACGGGATCCGCGTAGCCCGGATAGTTTTCCACGTCTGTGGTGATCATCAGCTGGCCACCCTGTTCCATGCCTGCGATCAGTACGGGCTGCAGCATTGCGCGCGCGGCATAGATGGCTGCGGTGTAGCCGGCAGGGCCGGAGCCGATGATCAGCACCTTGGTATGACGGGCAGTCATTGCATGTCCTTTCGAATATGGCTGACCTGATCCTTGATAGCCGCGATTGCGGGGATCATCATAGATAGGGTCGGCTGTCGCCCTCATTTATGATTGCTGCATGCATATATTCAAGGGCAGCGTTGCAATACCAACAGGGCAAATGCACGGGCGGTAATATTCGACCGCTCGTGCGAAATAATCTTGCGGAATCCATGTCGTTCTGTAGAAGGAAAATCTCATCACCAGAAGGATTGTTCCGTGTTGCGGGTTGAACTGGACGCCATCGATATCAAGATCCTGCGCGAATTGCAGCGTGACGGGCGCATGACCAATGTGGAATTGGCCGACCGGGTCGGCATCTCGGCACCTCCCTGCCTCAGGCGAGTGCGCAAGCTCGAAGAGGCGGACGTGATTCAGGGCTATCACGCGATGCTCAATGCACCGCTGCTCGGTTTCGATCTCGTCGCCTTCTGCATGGTCGGGCTCAAGCACCAGTCGGAAGCCAACCTCAAGGCCTTTGCCGCCACGACCGCCGAGTGGCCGATGGTGCGTCAGGCCTGGATGGTCTCCGGCGACAGCGACTTTCTGCTTCACTGCGTTGCCGAGAACCTGACGCAGTTCCAGGACTTCGTCATCGAGGTGCTGACTGCCAACGAGCATGTCGACACGGTACGAACCATGCTGACAATTCGCCAGGTAAAGAAACGCGGTCTCGTGGAGATCTGAACGGATATGCCCTCAATCGAGGAATATCTCGGCGAGCTCAAGCTCCGGGACTGGAGAGGGGCTCGTGATGCCCTGCCGTGTGATGGGCACGAGATTGCCCACGTGAGGCGCCTGGATAGCGGGGACGAGTCATGTGTCGCTGATCTCAAGTCGCTGATTCGCTTGTTGGAGCTGCCGCGCAGCACGCCGCCACTCTTTGTTTCCTACTACACTTCGAATACTCCATACGAAGCCCTTGCCACCCGACTGCGGCGTTCACTCGACAGACTCGGCGTGCCGCACCGCATCGAGGCCATCGAATCGCTCGGCACATGGGTCGCCAATACCGGGCTCAAGGCAGCCTTCATCAAGCGGGCCTGGGAGGAGAGCGATCGTCCCATCTGCTGGGTCGATGCCGACGCGGAATTGTTGCGGCGGCCGGATTTTGTCTTCGACAACCCGTTCGACATCGCCGTCGTCCGCCGGCTCGGCTGGTACGACATTTCGAGCTTCGTATATCTCAACAAGACGGAAACGGCTGGCCGGATCGTCGCCACCTGGGCACAGCTCTGCCGCGACAATCCGCATGTGTGGGACCAGGTGCTGCTGACCCTTGCCTGGTTCCGCGTCGCCAGGAACGAGCGGGTCGCCAGCATGTGGCTCAGCGACGGCATCTTCCGCTTTCCCCGTCCATGGATCAGGGATCTGCGCGACCGACTGCTCTACTATCCGCGGCAGAAGAAGATCAGGCCGTTCGTCGACCAGAAACAGGCCTCCCGGACATTGAAATCCTTTGTCGACGGCTCAAGGAAGCCCGGCGGCGACGAGCGCGGCAGCGACGATATCTCGGAGCCGTTCAAGCTGGCCCTGAAGTCCTACGACTTCGCATTCGACGCCTCTGTCGAGACGGTGTTCAGGTAGGTGGCGTTCCGGGCGGCGGCCTGTGTGCAATCGCCTCGATGAATTCCCCGGCGGGCCGCATGAAAGCATCGATGTTCCGGCGGATCTTGTCGTCGCTCCAGTTCCACCACTGCAGTTCCAGCAATTGCCTGATAACCGGCTCGGGAAAGCGGTAGCCCACCACGCGTGCCGGGTTTCCGGCTGCGATTGCATAGGGCGGCACATCCCTGGTGACGACGCTGCATGCACCGATTATTGCCCCGTGGCCGATGGTGATACCGGACATGATGACGGCGCGGCGCCCTATCCAAACGTCGTTGCCGATGCTGATGGGGCCCTTCGAGACGAGATCGTCCTTGCTGCGTTTGGTCTTGCTGACATAGACCTCGAGGGGAAACGTCGACGGCAGGTTCGTCGGATGGTTGCTGCGGACAAAAAACAGAACCTCTTCCGCGATCGAACAGAATGATCCGACATCGAGCACGGACGTCGCGTCATAGCCGTGGATGCTTTCGGGAACGATTCCATAGGTATGTCGGCCGATACGGATGCCGGGATAGGGCCACCGGTCGGTCGGCTTCGCCTTGCGCAACCCGAGCCGGGTTCTCAGATCTCGGAAATAGCCCATGTCGCCTCCGGCAATATTTGGCATCCGGTACGGGCCTACAAATTTGTTCGCAAGCCGCTTTTGACGGATGATCTGCACAGGCAATACAGGCATGCCGTCAGAACTGGTAGTCGAACAGCTCTATTTCGCGGTGGAAATGGGTCGCCACGAAGTCGTGACTTTCGTCGTCAAAGTAGCGCTCATAGGTTCCCCTGACGGACCTGTTGCGGCGCGGCACCTTGCGAAACAGACCCAACAGGGCGTCGAGCCTGCTTTTGATGCCGGCCCGTACCTTGATGGCGGCAAAGTCCTGGTCGATGCTTTCCACCCGTCCGATGAAATCGCAGCCATCAAGCCAGAACATCTGGGAACGCTTCTGGATCGGCGGAAGTCCTGCGTTTCGCCAGAACCTGTCCTGATCGATAAAGAACTCGTCCTCCATCAGCCAGCGCTTGAAACCCATGTCCCTGGCGCGCCTTTGGTATTCTTCCGATTCGTGCGGCCGCAGTTTCTTCTGGCAGACGAAGTTGTAAGTCGACACGATACGATCCCAGGGATTGCGCACGAAGCCGAAGCTGAAGCGGTTGTCGTAGCCGTACGGCTGCAAGGCGAAATGGGGAAGGTGGGTCGGGATGCCAGGGGTCTCTCCCCCGAGCAGCTTGGTAATCGAGCGCCCGGCGGCCTTGGGCACGTGAATGAACACATAGTTCTCGTTGATAACAGTCATGGCGCTTTCCCCGGTTTATTCGATGCCATTCGACATCCGGTACGCCTGCGGGTATCCCTCCCTGCCGCCGGCCGTGTTCACCGCACTTTCTAAACGAGAATCGGACAAAGTTATGCCGGTTTGGCGAATTCATGGTGTATCTGCTCACCAGACCCCGGCAGAAGGCCGGCGACAAGTACCAGGGAAGTGTGAATGCCTCGGAGAAAATCGGGTTTCGAGCGGTTCTTTTCGTTCAACCAGCATCGCAAGCGCTGGCGTGCGGCGAGGCATGCTTCGCCGGCCGAAGATTTAGAAGCCTTGAAGGCGCGATTGATCGAAGGGGACGACGTACAGCAGACGCGGGGCGCTGAAAAATCCCTCGAACTGCACCTTTCGAACTTGCGTCGGGAGTTTTCCGGCGAACCGGAGATCGTCTATTACCACGCCAAGCTCATCGTCCTCATCCGCCGGGAGTTCCGGGTCGAGGAGAAGTACGTACAGTTCAAGGACCTCTGGCAGCGGCAGGGCGAGTTTCTCTGTTCGAAGCTCAATATTCGCTGGCTCGTTTCAGCCTGCGATACATTCGCCGATCACGACCCTGACCCTGCGCTTCGCAACGCCGCTCTCCTAGGCTCGGTGCTCGTCAACACAGTAAAGGTCTATGAAAGCGAACGCCTGATAACGAATTCGACCGACAATCCGGTCGATGAAGACAAGGTGGAACATCTGCAGACGAAACTCGTGCCGCTTTTCGAGGGGCTGTCGTGCTTCACCGTCGGTACGGACGACACGCTTCGCAATATGCGGTGGCGCCTCGAACCCCTGTTTGCCGAAGGTCCCGTCGGAAAGATCCTCAAGACAGTCTACGATCGCCTGCAGGTGAACGATACGGCATTCGCACGCCTTCGCGAGTTGCATCGCCGTGACAAGACCGGCTGGTGGTGATCTTACGCAATCAGCCGCGTCAATCTGTCGAGGTGGGAGAAATCGCCGGGATCGACCGCGATTTCCCGATGCTCGGCCAGAGGCGATTTGAGCAACTGGTGAAAACCGAGGCGAAGCTGCGCGCGGATCCGTCTTGCCTTGAATGCGAGGGTATCTGTGGGGCCGCTGCCCGTTGATGCCGTTGGCGCCTCGCCGGCGTCGATCGCAGATGTGGTGGCGACCGGCTCTCGGATGCCGTAGAGGGTGCAGCGATCGATCTGTAGTGCACATGCCGGGTCGGCCTGATAGGTCGCAAGATCATAGGCCGCACAGATGACCGCATCGGCAAGGCCGGCCTTGTCCTCTGTCCGCCTCAGCAGCTTCCTTGCTCCCGATGGCCACAGCACATAGGCAGCCGCACCGCTTCGATCCTGATAGAGACGGCGGATCGGCAAATCCAGAATATCGGGATGGCCTGCTTTCGCCACGAACTTCTTGCGGCCGCGGGTCTCGAGCGTCACGAGGTCGATACCCGTTGCGCTGGAGAGTTTCTCGAGCAGGTGGGGCACACGGTCGGAGAGGACAGCGTCATCCTCCAGGATCAGCAAGGGCTTTCCGCCCGCTACCACCTTTTCCCAGGCGGCGCGATGGCTGAGAAAACAGGCCTTCTCCGCATCCTTCAAAGGCCGCTCCCAGGTGTCCCAGTATGCGGCCGGACGCAGCCCCGGCGCGTCCTCTGCCTCGATCGCGGAAATGCGTTCGTAGTGCAGTCCGAGATATCCCAACTGGGCCGCCTGGAACTGCATGCGTTCTTCCGCGACGGCAAGGTTGATCGTGACTGCACTGATCATGCTTTTCTCCGTTTCGCGGGCTACAAGTATTAGTAAAAGCTCACGAAAGTACAGTGTAAATCGCACCAAGTGCAACCGCTTCGCATTCCAGCGCGAAGTTGGTGCGAACGTGGTCCAGCGCTTTGCGGCCGGCCTCGAGGGTTTTTGCCGGATCGGCCATATACCCACCGATTGCCGTCGTCAACGCGTCGCGGTTACCGGCAGGCACGACGGAGCCGGTTTCGCCCTCGATCGTCATTTCGCTGTATGCGCCGGCGTCGGAGGTGACGACCGCGGTCTGCGAGGCCATGGCCTCCAGCGGCGTCAGTCCAAAGCCCTCGTTGCGCGAGGGAGCGACGTAGAGCGAGAGCCGCCGGTACCACGGCTTGATGTCATCGACCTCACCCAGGAAGACCATGCGTTCGGAGAGGCCGGCAGCGGCGATGTCGGCTTTGAGCCCGTCGGCAAAGGCCTTGTGCTCCGGGGTGATGCGGCCGGAGATCACCGCTGTCCAATCAGGATGTTGCGGCAGAAGTTCGATCATCGCGTGCACGAAAAGATCGGTGCCCTTCTGGGGGCGCACGCGGCCGAAACAGCCGACGAGGTATTTTCCAGGGAGGCCGGTGGCGGCGATCGTATCCTCAGGCCCGCAGGGTGGGTGGAACCGTTCCAGGTCAACCCCGTGCTGGATGACGGTGTGGGGAACGTCGAGGAAGGAGCCTGAGCGCGTGCTGGTCGCGATCACCGCGTCCATCTTTCTGATGAGAAACTTGGTGTAGCCGCTGTGGCGTCTCTGGGCCGCGGAGGTGAACAGCAGTTTCACGGGCATGCGCAGCACGTCGCGCATCAGGATGCCGGGCAGCATCTCGGTGTTGCGACGTGCATGCCAGACGCGATGGTTGCGACCCTTGGGCGGTTGCCAAAGAGAAAGCAGGTCGCGAAATCGGATATGCGCGATGTCGGCCGGCAGTCCCGGCCCGAGTGTCGCCACGCGCTGGCCGAGGGCCCGTTGCTTCGGCACCAGTTGGACAATCGTTGAGGTCACCCCGGACAGGCGCCGCTTGAAGTTTGGCGCGATAACGTCGACATCGGCGATGTCGACGTTATCGGGACGTTTTTGCCCGGAAATCGTCATGCGCTGAGCGATCAGCCCCAGCTTACCGCGAGGATTTCATAGGCCTTGGCGCCACCCGGCGCATTCACTTCGATCGAATCGCCGACTTCCTTGCCGATCAGCGCGCGGGCAATCGGAGAGGAAATGGAAATCCGGCCGGCCTTCACGTCGGCTTCCTGGTCGCCGACGATCTGGTAGGTCTTTTCTTCTTCGGTGTCCTCGTCGACCAGCTTGACCCGGGCGCCGAATTTTACCTTCGAACCCGACATCTTGGACAGATCGATGACTTCCGCACGCGCAACCAGATCCTCGAGCTCGGAGATCCGGCCTTCGTTGTGGCTCTGCGCTTCCTTGGCGGCATGGTATTCTGCATTCTCGGACAGGTCGCCATGGGCGCGCGCTTCCGAAATGGCCTCGATGATTCGCGGGCGCTCTTCCTGTTGCCGCCAGCGCAGTTCTTCCTGCAAGTTGACGAAACCACCCTGTGTCATCGGTACTTTTTCTACCATTTCCCTATCCCTTGAGCTTCATGTCACGCTGCTGCGGACACAAAAAGAAACAGGTCCCGAAGCAAAACTTCGGAACCATGCAATAAACGGATAATTTGCTTATAGCAGATTGTCGATGCGGAATGCCAGCGAATTTGCATGCGGCCATAAACCGCATATTTTTCATGATGTTATGATATACTCCGCAGGAAAGTGCGGATGTCTTTCAACGGGCTGGCATCGGGAGGTTGGTCGGAATCGCTGCTATCGGGAGTTGGTGTCTCCAGATTGCATCTTCGCGGATGCCGCGCGTTCTAGATCACGCGGAAAGCGCGCCCCGCCCGGGGCGCCCAAGCGCGGTCAATCGCGGAAATAGTCCTGCAGCGGACGCACTTCGAGGTTGCCCGCCTTCAGCGCCCGGATCGCCTCGGCCGCCGCTTGCGCGCCAGCCATCGTGGTGTAGTAGGGCACCTTCTGCATCAGCGTGGCGCGGCGCAGCGACTTGGAGTCCGAGATCGCCTTGTTGCCGTTGGTGGTGTTGAACACCAGCTGGACCTGCCGGTTGCGGATTGCATCCTCGATGTGCGGACGACCCTCGAGCACCTTGTTGATCTTGGTGGCTTCTATGCCTTTTTCGGCGAGGAAACGCTGGGTGCCGCCGGTCGCCATGACCTTGAATCCGATGTCCGTAAGCAGTCGGATGGCAGGCAGCACGCGCTCCTTGTCCTCGTCGCGGACCGAAACGAATACCGTGCCTTCGCGCGGCAGCTCGACGCCGGCGCCAAGCTGCGACTTGGCGAATGCGAGGGCGAAATCGGTGTCGAGGCCGATCACTTCGCCGGTCGAGCGCATTTCCGGTCCGAGCAGCGTGTCGACACCCGGGAAGCGGGCGAAGGGGAACACTGCTTCCTTGACGGCGATATGGTTCAGGTGGCGGGGATCCGGCTTCCTGCCGTAGGCGGAAATCGCTGCGTCCAGCTTCTCGCCGGCCATGATCCGCGCGGCGATCTTGGCGATCGGAGCGCCGATGGTCTTGGCGACGAAGGGAACCGTGCGCGAGGCGCGCGGGTTGACTTCGAGCACGTAGATCGTGCCGTCCTTGATGGCGTACTGGACGTTCATCAGACCGCCGACATTGAGCGCCTTGGCGAGCGCCTTGGTCTGGTGCTCCAGCGCATCGAGCATTTCCGGCGAAAGCGAGCGCGGCGGCAGCGAGCAGGCGGAATCGCCCGAATGGATGCCGGCTTCCTCGATATGCTCCATGATCCCCGACACGAACACGTTTTCGCCGTCGCACAGCGCATCGACGTCCACCTCGATGGCGTTCGTCAGGTAGCTGTCGAAGAGCAGCGGATTCTTGCCGAGCAGGGTGTTGATCTGGCCGGTCTTGTCGTTAGGGTAGCGCGCCTTGATGTCTTCCGGCACCAGTTCCGGAACCGTGTCGAGCAGGTAGGTCTGCAACTGGCCCTCGGAATGGATGATCTGCATGGCCCGGCCGCCAAGCACGTAGGACGGGCGCACGACCAGCGGGAAGCCGATTTCGCCGGCGACAAGGCGCGCCTGCTCTACCGAGTAGGCGATGCCGTTGTTCGGCTGGTTGAGGTCGAGCTTCATCAGCAGCTTCTGGAAGCGGTCGCGGTCCTCAGCAAGGTCGATCATGTCGGGTGCGGTGCCGAGGATCGGTATGCCGTTCTTTTCCAGCGCTTCGGCGAGCTTCAGCGGCGTCTGGCCGCCGAACTGGACGATGACGCCGACGAGGGTGCCATTCGTCTGTTCGGCCTTCAGGATTTCGATGACGTCCTCGGCCGTCAGCGGCTCGAAATAGAGCCGGTCGGAGGTGTCGTAGTCGGTCGAGACCGTTTCCGGGTTGCAGTTGACCATGATCGCTTCAAAGCCGGCGTCCTTCAGCGCGAAGGCGGCATGGCAGCAGCAATAGTCGAACTCGATGCCCTGGCCGATGCGGTTAGGACCACCGCCGAGAATGACGACCTTCTTGCGGTCGGAAATCTGCGCTTCCGAACGGGCTTCGCCGACGAACGGCGTCTCGTAGGTCGAATACATGTAGGCGGTCGGGGAGGCGAACTCTGCAGCGCAGGTGTCGATCCGCTTGAAGACCGGACGCACGTTCAGCGCATTGCGGCGTTCGGCAACTTCCTTCGGGCGCTTGCCGGTCAGGGTTGCCAGGCGCGCGTCGGAGAAGCCCATGGACTTCAACATGCGCAGGTTTTCGGCATCCTCGGGCAGGCCGTGCTCGCGGATGCGGGCCTCCATGTCGACGATCACCTTCAGCTGGGAAATGAACCACGGGTCGATCTTGCAGCCTTCGTGCACTTCGGCCTCAGACATGCCGAGCCGCAGTGCCTGGGCGACCATGCGCAGGCGGTCCGGCGTCGGCGTGCCGATCGCAGCGCGGATGGCGTTCTTGTCGTCGCCATTGTCGCCGTTGGTGCCGAGGCCGGGGATCTCGATCTCGTCGAGGCCGGTCAGGCCGGTTTCGAGGCCGCGCAGCGCCTTCTGCAGCGACTCGGCGAAGGTGCGGCCGATTGCCATGACCTCGCCGACCGACTTCATGGCGGTGGTCAGCACCGGCGAAGCGCCCGGGAACTTCTCGAAGGCGAAGCGCGGGATCTTGGTGACGACGTAGTCGATCGACGGCTCGAAGGAGGCAGGTGTCGCGCCGCCGGTGATGTCGTTTTCCAGTTCGTCGAGCGTGTAGCCGATCGCAAGCTTGGCCGCGATCTTGGCGATCGGGAAGCCGGTCGCCTTGGAAGCCAGCGCCGAGGAACGCGAGACGCGCGGGTTCATCTCGATGACGACGAGGCGGCCGTCCTTCGGGTTGACGGCGAACTGCACGTTCGAACCGCCGGTCTCCACGCCGATCTCGCGCAGCACCGCGATCGAGGCGTTGCGCATGATCTGGTATTCCTTGTCCGTCAGGGTGAGGGCAGGGGCTACCGTGATCGAATCGCCGGTGTGGACGCCCATCGGATCGATGTTCTCGATGGAGCAGATGATGATGCAGTTGTCCGCCTTGTCGCGGACGACCTCCATTTCATATTCCTTCCAGCCGAGCACCGACTCTTCGATCAGCACTTCCGTGGTCGGCGAGGCGTCGAGACCGCCCGAGACGATTTCGAAGAACTCCGAGCGATTATAGGCAATGCCGCCGCCGGTGCCGCCGAGCGTGAAGGAGGGGCGGATGATGGCCGGCAGGCCGACATGGTCGAGGGCCTGGGCGGCGATCGCCATGGCATGGTTCATGTAGCGCTGCTTGCGGTCGGTCTCGCCGAGGTTCCAGTGGTTTTCCAGGTCGTCGAGCGACTTGTCGAGGTCGGCGCCGGAGAGCTGGGCTTTCACCCGGGCGCGTTCGGCCTCATGCGCCTTGCGGTCGAGATCCTTGATCTCGGTGGCGTTCGCCAGCATGGATTTCGGCGTTTCGAGGCCGATGCGGGCCATCGCCTCGCGAAAGAGGGCGCGGTCCTCGGCCATATCGATCGCTGCCGGCTTGGCGCCGATCATCTCGACATTGTAGCGATCGAGCACGCCCATTCTCTTCAGGGAGAGCGCGGTGTTGAGTGCGGTCTGGCCGCCCATGGTCGGCAGCAGCGCGTCAGGGCGTTCCTTGGCGATAATCTTGGCGACCACTTCCGGGGTGATCGGTTCGACATAGGTCGCGTCCGCGAGGCCCGGATCGGTCATGATCGTCGCCGGGTTGGAGTTGACCAGGATGACCCGGTAGCCTTCTTCCTTCAGCGCCTTGCAGGCCTGGGTGCCGGAATAGTCGAATTCGCAAGCCTGGCCAATGACGATCGGTCCCGCGCCGATGATGAGGATCGATTTGATGTCTTGGCGCTTTGGCATGATCTCTATCCATTCTTCCGCGTGCGCGAAAAACCGGCCAGGGTGGGAGATCACCGGCCGGGGCGCGCATCATTGGTCTTTAAAGGCTAGAAGGGGCTTATAGGCAAATGTTTGGCCAAGCGGAACCCCGAATTTTCCGGAATCGGCAGGAAATTGCAGCCTTTGTGGAAAGGGCGGCTTCGAACGCAGGCGGTCGTGTCATCGAACTGTGGCAAACGTTTGCTAGGCGCAGGGCGATTTGCCCAGGAGCCTCAGCATGTCCCACGCCCGTTTCCCCGACTTGTCCTCCTACTCCAAAACCGCAAACCCGTTGCCGCCGCAGTATTTCGGAACCCGCTACGACCGAAGCGGTGCCTTCCTGCCCGAGCCCGGCAATACAGTGGTTTGCCATCTCGTCGAAAACACGGAAACCGAAGCGGCACTCATTGCGGCGCGGGCGCGCTACCTTGCCATGCCGGAAGCCGGACAGATCGCCTTCACGCCGATTTCCAGCCTGCACATGACATTGTTCCAGGGAATCATCGAGTATCGCCGACGACTGCCCTTCTGGCCAGCAGATGTGCCGCTTGACAGCCCCATCGACGAAATGACCGCCATGTATGCCGAAAGGCTGGCTTCCTTTGCGGGCGGGCCTGCGTTCCGCGTGCAGGTCACCGAGGCAGTTCCGACCGGGCTCGTGGTCGACGGCGTCACCGAGGCTGATTGCGCCGCGCTCAAGGCCTGGCGGAACGATCTGGCCGAGATTTTCGGCTATCGCCATCCGGATCATGAGACCTACAAGTTCCACATCACCTTCGGCTACATGATCGAACGCCTTGACGACGCGGCGATTCCAAACTGGCAATCGATGCTGGGGGAGGTCGCCGAGGACATTCGCCGGCGAGTCGACTATCTGGAACTGCGGGCACCCACCTTCTGCAGATTTGCGGACATGAACCACTTCGAAGTGCTCAAGGAGTTCGCGGTCGGACCCTAAGTTCATCCCCGCTAGAATGCCGCAATTGGCAATGGTGCTGGAATTCGGGCCGGCTGCGGATATATGATTGCTTTGATATAAGCGGTTGCAGCACTTTGCCGGGAGACAGGCCATGGAGTGGAAGGGACGCCGTCAATCAGACAATGTCGAGGATCGGCGCGGACAGGCGCGGGGCCCCGGCGGTTTCGGCCGCGATCCACTCGGGCGGGGCATGGGCTTTCCGAGGGGCGGCATGCGCCGGGCCTCCGGAGGAGGCATAGGCACAATCATCCTGCTCGTGGTTGTCTTCTTCATTCTCAAGGCCATGGGCATCGATCTCATGCAGGTGCTCGACCAGGGCGGCATGCCTGGCGGCGGCACGGGCACTGAGCAGACCGAAACCGTCGCCGAAGGTGGCACCGCCGCGAGTGACGAGATGACCCAGTTCGTCCGCACCGTGCTTGCCGAGACGGAAGACACCTGGAGCGGCATCTTCAAGGCCTCGGGAGAGACCTATCCGCCGCCGACGCTCGTGCTGTTCTCCGGCGCCGTTCGGTCGGCATGCGGGACGGCATCATCTGCGTCGGGACCGTTCTATTGCCCGCTCGACAAGAAGGTCTATCTCGACACCGACTTCTTCCGCGAGCTGGAACAGCGCTTCGGCGCGTCCGGAGACTTTGCCCAGGCCTATGTGATTGCCCACGAAGTCGGCCATCACATCCAGAACCTCATCGGTGTACTGCCGAAGTTCAACGAGGCGCGCCAGCGCATGAGCCAGGACGAGGCCAATGCGATGTCGGTGCGGGTGGAGTTGCAAGCGGATTGCTTTGCCGGGGTGTGGGGCAGGTTCACCGAGCAGAAGGGCATCCTTTCGGCCGGCGACCTCGAGGAAGCGCTCAATGCCGCGCAGCAGATCGGCGACGACACGCTGCAGAAGCGCACCCAGGGCTATGTCGTTCCCGAAAGCTTCAACCACGGCACCTCGGCGCAACGGATGAAGTGGTTCAAGCGTGGCTTCGACACCGGCGACATCAACGCCTGCGATACGTTCTCCAATCCGGTCTGACAACGGCGATCGAGCCCGGCTGGTTGCATCGGCCGGGCTGGCGATGCGGGTACTATTTTTCGCTGTCCATGTGCCTGAGCTGCGCTTCCGCATAACGGGCACCAGCTGCGGCCCCCTTCGGCACGGCCGCTTCTATCGTGGCAAGGTCGCTCCCCGAGAGCGTGACGTGGAGGGCGCCGTGCGCCTCCGCCAGGCGGTCGCGGCGGCGCGCACCGACCAGCGGCACGATATCGTTGCCGCGTGCGGCGACCCAGGCGATGGCGATCTGCGCCACCGTCACCCCCTTGGTCTCGGCGACATTGCGAAGGGCCTCGACCAGTTCGAGGTTGTGCTCGACGTTACCCTGCTGGAAGCGTGGGCTGTAGGCGCGGAAGTCATTCGTTGCCATTTCCTTCGCCTTCTGCCAGTGGCCACTGATCAGTCCGCGCGACAATACCCCATAGGCGGTGATCGATATTCCGAGTTCGCGGCAGACGGGCAGGATAGCCGCTTCGATGTCGCGCGAAATCAGCGAGTATTCGATCTGCAGGTCGCAGATCGGATGGATGGACGCGGCGCGGCGGATGGTCTCGGCACCCACCTCCGAAAGGCCGATGTGGCGGACATAGCCGGCCTTGACCATCTCGGCGATGGCGCCGACCGTTTCCTCGATTGGTACGTTCGGATCGAGCCGCGCTGGCCGGTAGATGTCGATGTAGTCGACCCCCAACCGCTTGAGCGTGTAGGCCAGGAAGTTCTTGATCGCGGCCGGCCGGGAATCGTAGCCGCTCCAGTTGCCCGCCGGATCACGCAAGGCACCGAACTTGACGCTGATGACCGCTTCGTCGCGATTGCGACCCTTGAGTGCCTCGCCGATCAGCATCTCATTGTGGCCCATGCCGTAGAAGTCGCCGGTATCGATGAGGTTGATGCCGGCATCGAGCGCCGCATGGATGGTGGCGATGCTCTCAGCCCGGTCGGAAGGGCCATAGAAGTCGGACATGCCCATGCAGCCGAGGCCGATGGCCGAAACCTCCGGACCGCGCGCTCCCAATCGATTCATCTTCATTTTGCTTCTCCTTGGTCGATGCATCATCAAAGCCGTCGAGTGCATTTCTACCTCATTGCGTTTTGTGCGATAATTCGCGCGTCAGTGAACAGGTTGTACGAAATGGTGCACAATGAATGAGCTTCCTCTGGTTGACCTCGATGCGTTCGCGATGGTGGCGCATGAACGGAGCTTCAGGGCTGCGGCACGCAAGCGGGGCGTTTCCGCGTCGTCGCTAAGCGAGGCGGTGCGGCGGCTTGAGGAAAGGTTGGGCGTGCGGCTTCTCAACCGCACCACGCGCAGCGTCACCGCCACCGAGGCCGGGACGCGTCTGCTCGAACGGCTGACGGCGCCACTTGGCGAAATCGCCAGCGCGCTCGACCAGGTCAACAATTTCCGCGACAGTCCGATCGGCACTCTGCGCCTCAACGTGCCAGGCATCGTCGCCCGCGAGATCCTGCCGCCGCTCGTCAGCCGTTTCCTGAAAACGCATCCAGGGATCACGCTGGAAGTGATGGCGGAGGACGGCCTGGTCGACGTGCTGGCTGAGGGCTTCGATGCGGGCATCCGCTACGAGGAGAGGATCGAGCGCGACATGATCGCGATACCGGTCGGGCCGCGCGTGCAGCGCTACATTACCGCCGCCGCGCCGGGATACCTGGATGCGCACGGTGTGCCCGGACATCCGCGCGACATTCTCGAGCACACCTGTATCCGGCACCGTTTCACCCACGGCGTGTCGCTCGCCTGGGAGTTCGGCAACGGCGAGGAGACGATCACGATCACGCCGCCGGCCTGCCTGATTGCGAACACGATCGACCTGGAAATCGGCGTCGCGGTCGCCGGCCTGGGTATCATCCGCACCTTCGAGGAGTTCCTGATGCCGTCGATCCGCAACGGCGATCTCGTTCCCATCCTCGATGCATGGACGACCGAGTTCTCCGGTCCCTTTCTCTACTATGCCAGCCGCCGGCACATGCCGGCGCCGCTGCGAGCCTTTGTCGATTTCCTGAAGGTCGAGCAGCGACAGCAAGCGTCCTAGTTCGCCGCGCCTCGTCCGAAGCCCGGACTGGATGCTTCCGCCCGAACCATCAATTTTTACGGGCATTCCATCAAAAACTTGCGATGTTCATGGAATGTTTCGTTCGCTATTCTGCCCGCCGAAACAGGGGAGAGAACCGGGAGCGATGCCGCCCGGCTTGAGCGATCAAGAGGATTGCATTCATGCTGGACGAAAAATCGGTGCGGCGGGGCCTCTTCCTCGTCTTCATGATCATGTTCCTCGACGTGATCGGCATCGCGATCATCATGCCGGTCCTGCCGACTTATCTCGAAGAACTGACCGGAGCCAGCATCAGCGCCGCGGCTGTCGACGGTGGTTGGCTGCTGGTCGTCTATGCGGGAATGCAGTTCCTGTTCGCACCCCTGATCGGCAACCTGAGCGACCGTTTCGGCCGCCGGCCGGTGCTGCTGGCATCGATCTTCACCTTCGCGATCGACAACCTGATCTGCGCGGTCGCCACCAGTTTCTGGATGCTGTTTATCGGCCGGGTTCTCGCCGGGATCAGCGGTGCGAGCTATGGTACGGCCGCTGCCTACATAGCCGACGTCAGCACCGACGAGAACCGGTCCAAGAACTTCGGCCTGATGGGAATTGCTTTCGGCACCGGATTTGCGCTCGGGCCGGTCATCGGCGGGCTTCTGGGCGAACTTGGGCCGCGCGTGCCATTCTACGGCGCTGCACTGCTCGCCTTCATGAACTTTGTGGCCGCCTTCTTCCTGCTGCCGGAATCGCTCCACCGGTCAAACCGGCGCCGTTTCGAATTTTTGCGCGCCAATCCTCTCGGCGCCCTGCAGCAGATGCGCAACTATCCCGGCATCCTGTGGGTCGGCCTGGTCTTCTTCTGCTACTGGCTGGCCCATGCCGTCTACCCGGCCGTCTGGTCGTTCGTTTCCGCCTACCGCTACGGCTGGAGCGAAGGCCAGATCGGGCTGTCGCTCGGCATCTATGGCATCGGCAGCGCCATCGTCATGGGATTGGTGCTGCCACGGGTCGTGCCGCTCCTTGGCGAATGGCGGACAGCGGGCCTGGGCCTTGCCTTTTCCGTCCTCGGCCTTGTGGGCTATAGCGCTGCCTGGCAGGGATGGATGGTTTATGCCGTCATTGCCCTGACGGCACTGGAAGGGCTTGCCGATCCGCCCCTTCGCTCCATCGCCTCGGCCAAGGTGCCGGCCGATGCGCAGGGCGAGTTGCAGGGTGCGCTGTCAAGCGTCTCGAGCATCACGACCATCATCGGACCACTGATCTTTACCCAGATGTTCAGCTATTCCACCGCCGCGGGGACGTCCCTGCCTTTTGCCGGCACTCCATATCTTCTGGCCGCAGTGATCCTGTTCCTGGGGGTTGCCGTATTCGCGTGGAAGGTCCGCACGTCACCGACGCCGGCGTTCGCGGGCGCGCCGTAAAATTCATCAGTTTTTGTGATGGTTTGATGAAACTATAGGCATCTCTTCGTTTTCGTACTGGCGCTTTGGTTGCACATGATTTAAGCGTCGATGCTTTCGCCGGGAGCCGTCCTGGCCCTTGTTTTTCGGATTGCTGACATGTTGACGCCTCCCCAGACGCTCGCGGTTGCGCGCGATGACAATTCGTGGTCTGCGCATTTCCGCGCCACGCTGGCGCTCGGCATCCCCCTGATCGGAGCGCAACTGGCGCAGCTCGGAATTCACACGACCGATGTCATGATCGTCGGCCGGTTGGGAGCAGAACAGCTTGCCGCGATCGTTTTGGCCGGCCAGTTCTTCTTCACGATCTTCATCTTCGGGTCCGGCTTCTCCATGGCCGTCGTGCCGATGGTCGCGCAGGCCTATGGCCAAGGCGATACGGTATCGATCCGCCGGTCCCTGCGCATGGGCATCTGGGTGTCAATTGCCTATTCGCTATTGGCGGTGCCGGTGTTCTTCAATGCCGAGCGCATCCTGCTTGCGGCCGGGCAGGCCCCGAATGTTGCGGCCATGGCGGGTGACTATGTGGCCATCGCCCAATTCGGCATGCTGCCGGCCCTTCTTTTCGTGGTGCTGCGGGCGCTCGTCAGCGCCATCGGCAAGGCCGGCATCATCCTCTACGTCACCATCGCCACGCTCATTATCAACGCGATCTTCGCCTATGCGCTGGTGCTTGGCCATTTCGGCTTTCCCGCCATGGGCCTGAACGGTGCGGCAATCGTCTCGGTCGTCGTGCAGACGGCCGGCTTCCTGTTCATCGTCGGCTTCGTGCAAAGCCGCGAGGAAACCCGCAAGTACGAGCTCTTCGTGCGCTTCTGGCGGCCCGACTGGCGAGCGCTGTGGGAGGTCGTCCATCTCGGCCTGCCGATCAGCGTAACGGTGCTTGCGGAAGTCAGCCTGTTCACTGCCGCCTCGCTGCTGATGGGCAATATCGGCACGCTCGACCTTGCAGCGCATGGCATCGCCATGCAGCTCGCATCCATAGCGTTCATGATCCCGCTCGGGCTGTCGCAGGCGGCAACCGTGCGGGTCGGCATCGCGCATGGCCGTAACGATTTCAGCGGGCTGGTGCGCGCCGCCATTACCGTCCTTGTCATATCCAGCCTGATTTCGTTGGCGGGCGGCATCCTGTTCGCGTCGATGCCGCAGTATCTCGGCAGCCTGTTCATCAACGTCCATGCGCCGGGTTCCGCCGAGCTGCTGGCGATTGCCGGCCAGTTCATCATCGTTGCCGGTGCATTCCAGCTGGTCGATGGCCTGCAGGCGATCGCCGCCGGCCTGCTGCGCGGACTGAAGGATGCCCGTGTGCCGATGATCCTCGCGCTGATTTCCTACTGGCCGATCGGCCTCTTCTTTGCCTGGCTGCTGGCATTCCCCTTTGGCTTCAAGGGGGTTGGCATCTGGATCGGCTTCCTCATCGGCCTCGGCACTGCGGCCGCACTGCTGACCGCGCGCTTCTACATACTGGTGCGCAAGGAGATGCGGCTGGCGCGCTACTGACCGGGATGCGAGACGAAATCGATAAAAAAGCCCGGTCGAACCGGGCTTTTTTATCGGATGATTTGGGGGCTCAACGTTCGGTGAGAGCCGGCTCGCCCTTGCGCTCGCGCACCAGGTTGATGAAGCGGCGGAAGAGATAGTGGCTGTCCTGAGGGCCGGGAGAGGCCTCCGGGTGATGCTGGACCGAGAAGATCGGCTTGCCGACGACGCGCAGGCCGCAGTTGGTTCCGTCGAAAAGCGAAACGTGAGTCTCTTCAACGCCCTGCGGCAGCGACTTCGAGTCGACCGCGAAGCCGTGGTTCATCGAGACGATCTCCACCTTGCCGGTGGTATGGTCCTTGACCGGATGGTTGGCGCCGTGGTGTCCCTGGTGCATCTTGGCTGTCGTTGCGCCGAGGGCCAGACCGAGCATCTGGTGGCCGAGGCAGATGCCGAAGATCGGCAGGCCGGTCTCGATCAACTGCTTTATCACCGGTACCGCGTAAGTGCCGGTCGCAGCAGGGTCGCCAGGGCCATTGGACAGGAAGACGCCGTCTGGCTTGTGGGCCAGCACGTCTTCGGCGCTTGCCGTTGCCGGCAGGACCGTAACCTTGCAGCCGAGACCGGCGAGCAGGCGCAGGATATTGCGCTTGACGCCGTAGTCGAGCGCCACGATGTGGTACTTCATGTCGGTCTCGGCGAGGTCGTCAAAGCCCTCGTTCCAGACCCAGGGCTTCTCGTCCCAGTTGCTCGACTGGCCGGAGGAGGCGACCTTGGCGAGGTCGAGGCCCTCGAGCCCGCTCCAGGCCTTCGCTTCCGCCTTCAGCGTATCGATGTCGAAGACGCCACCCGGATCATGGGCGATGACGGCGTTCGGCATGCCGTTGTCGCGGATCCAGACGGTCAGCGCTCGCGTGTCGATGCCGCACATGCCGATGATGCCGCGCGCCTTCAGCCACTGGTCGAGATGCCTTGCCGCGCGGAAATTGGACGGGTCGGTGATGTCGGCCTTGAAGATGACGCCGACGGCGCCATGGCGGGCGGCAGGCGTGAGGTCTTCGATATCCTCGTCGTTGGCGCCGATATTGCCGATGTGCGGAAAGGTAAACGTGACGATCTGGTCGAGGTAGGAGGGATCGGTCAGGATCTCCTGGTAGCCGGTCAGCGCGGTGTTGAAGCAGACTTCGGCCTGCACCTTGCCGGTCGCGCCGATGCCCTTGCCTTCAATGACGGTGCCGTCGGCCAGAACGAGCATGGCGGTGGGCTTTTCGGTGGTCCATGGGGGCGTTGCGGTCATCTCTATCCCGTTTCCGGCTGCAGCGCTCCGCCCCTGTAAGCGGATACGCCGGCCTTTTCTCTCGCAGACGAGGGCGCGCGATGGCGATCGCGTCAAGGGCCCTGATGTCGATTTTCGTGCAGGTGATGGTAAATAGCCAAAGCATGCCCCATGGTCAATCACCGTATGCGCATGGCTGGCCAGCGCATCCCGAAAATATTGGGCGGAACGGTCGCAATGTGCTGCGTCGGCGATGTTCGGAAAATCGATTTCGACTTTCATGCGTTATGCGCTATGACACCGCAAACGATAACGAGGCGCATCGCAGCCGGATCACCGATGCAACAGGTGCGCCCAAGGAGAAAGACATGCGTGACAAGCTTGCCGCATCGCTGAAGGATGCCCTGAAGAGCAAGGACACGGTCAGGACATCGACGATCCGGTTGGCCCAGGCGGCCATCAAGGATCGCGACATCGCCAACCGCGGCGTGGGCAAGGACCCCGTCAGCGACGACGAAATCCTGCAGATCTTCGCCAAGATGATCAAGCAGCGCGAGGAGTCCGCCAAGATCTACGACGACGCCGGGCGACCCGAACTCGCCAGCCAGGAACGCGAGGAAATCAAGGTCATCCAGTCCTTCATGCCGGAGCAGCTTTCCGACGAGAAGGTACGCGAGGTCTGTGCCGCGGTGATCGCCGAAGTCGGCGCGCAGGGCCTGCGCGACATGGGCAAGGTGATCGCGGCCCTGAAGGAGCGCTATGCCGGGCAGATGGATTTCGCCAAGGCGTCCGGCATCGTCAAGGAATTGTTGAAGTAGGGACGCGGGGCTGCCGCATAAAGCGGAACTGGAAAAGGCAGGAGCGCGGGCTCCTGCCTTTTCTGCCTGGCCATTCTTCCGCCCGGGAGACCATCCTTGAACGGAAGTACGCGGTGCAGGCAATCTGACAAGGGATCTCCGGGGGGATGAGGAGATTGCCTTGTCCAGTCCGTGGTAGGCACCGGCGGCGGGGGTCCACCGGCAAAGGCGAAACTATGTGCGTGCAGTCGCGCTTTCAAATTACAAAAAAATAATCTTTTGCGTGCGCTAGCGGCCTCAATCTTGCCGATTCGCCACGGCAGCCGCGCGCAATACGCGCAAGTTTGCTTCACCCGGCCCTTGTGACGGCATTTGCGAATTGGCGAAGTTCACATTATGGATGCCCATGCAGCCGTCGGCGATGTAGGATGGCGTCAAAACGGGCGTGGCCGGGATATTTCATGCGTTTTTCTCCTTCCTTCCTCGACGAGATTCGCGATCGCGTTCCGATTTCGGACGTGATCGGCCGCCGTGTGACGTGGGACCGGAAGAAGACCAATGCGCCGCGCGGCGACTATTGGGCCTGTTGCCCCTTCCATGGCGAAAAATCCCCGAGCTTTCATTGCGAGGATCGGAAGGGCCGCTACCATTGCTTCGGCTGCGGCGTCACCGGCGATCATTTCCGTTTCCTGACCGAACTCGAGGGCCTCAGTTTCCCGGAAGCCGTGCAGCAACTCGCCGACATGGCGGGGGTGGCGATGCCCCAGCCCGATCCGCAGGCCGAACGGCGAGAGCGCGAGCGCACTTCGCTGCTCGACGTGATGGAAATGGCGACGCAGTTTTTCCAGGATCAACTGCAGACCGCCAACGGCGCCAAGGCCCGCGCCTATCTGCGCGACCGCGGCCTTACCGGCCGCACGATCGAGACCTTCCGGCTCGGTTATGCGCCGGAAAGTCGCAACGCGCTCAAGGAGCACCTGGCCTCGAAGGGGATCGCGAAAGAGCAGATCGAGGCTTGCGGCCTTGTCGTCCACGGGCCGGACATCCCCGTGTCCTACGACCGGTTCCGCGATCGCATCATGTTCCCGATCCTCTCGTCACGGGAAAAGGTGATCGCCTTCGGCGGACGCGCCATGGCGCCGGACGCACCGGCGAAATACCTGAACTCGAACGAGACCGAGCTCTTCCACAAGGGCAACGTGCTCTACAATTTCACCCGGGCCCGTCGGGCCATGTCGGGTGCCGATGGCGCGGGCACGATCATCGCCGTCGAGGGCTACATGGACGTGATCGCGCTTCATCAGGCCGGGGTCGAGAATGGCGTGGCGCCGCTCGGCACGGCGCTCACCGAAAATCAGCTGGAACTCCTTTGGAAACTGACGCCGGTCCCGGTTCTCTGCTTCGACGGTGACGGTGCGGGCATTCGTGCCGCCAACCGGGCGGTTGATCTCGCCCTGCCGCACTTGAAGCCCGGGCGGTCGCTGCGCTTCGCCATGCTGCCCGACGGCAAGGACCCGGACGACCTGGTGCGTCACGAGGGGCGGGCTCCCTTCGATGCGGTGATGGGGCAGGCGCGGCCGCTCGCCGATATGGTCTGGTCACGAGAGGTCAATACCGGCGTGTTCGAGACGCCGGAAGCGCGCGCCGAACTAGAGGCGAAGCTGAAGCAGGTGGCTTCGGTGATTGCCGACGAAAACGTCCGACGTCACTATCAGCAGGAGATCCGCGACCGGTTGAACGCCTTCCTGCAAGGGCAATCGGCGCAACGCGGCGGCGGCGGGCGCGGCCGGTTCGAGCGGGGTGGCGCGCGTGCGACCGGCGGTCGGCCCAATGCGCAGCAGGGGCCGCGGGCTGCCGGCACCGGAACGGTCTCGGATCGCCTGGCGCGCTCGGGCCTCGTCAAGCGCCATCAGGAGCAGGCGACGTTGCGCGAAAGCGTTCTGGCGTTGACGATTGTGAACCATCCGCAATTTCTGCGCGAGGAGTACGACGAGATCGCCGCAATCGACTTCGACAATCGCGAGCTCCAGCGGCTCTGGTCGGCCCTGCTGGGGGCAACCGCGGCAGCCGGCGCCGGGTTTTCACGCGAATATCTTCTGGAACAGCTTGCGGTACAGGGGTTCGAACCGCTGCTGAAGAACCTCGACCAGCAGATCCGCAACGCCGGATTGTGGACCGCGACCGAACAGGCCGCTCCGGAAGACGCCAGGGAGATGTACCGCCAGTCCTTGTCGCTTCACAAGCGCACGAAAGCGCTTCGCTGGCAGAAGATCGAGCTCGAGCGGGAAGTTGCCGAGGCAACGGAAGCCGAAGATGCCGATCGCATCGACCAGATCATGCGCGCGCTGCAGGAAGTGCAACTCGAGATCATTCGCATGGAAAACCAGGAAGCCATCATCGAGGGCTTCGGGGTCATGTCGGGTCGGGTCAAAGGTCCTGCCTTCAAGCGTTCCTGACGATCCAACCTGCATTGCGGGCCATCGGGGCCCATGAGAAAATCCAGACTCCGGTCACATTGCCCGGCCGCCACCAGACACGAGAGAACAGAGCCATGACGTCACCCTTTATCGACCATCTCAAAACCGAGATAGCCGGACTGAAGTCCGCGGGACTGTACAAATCCGAGCGGGTGATTACCTCGAAGCAGGCGGGCGAGATCGAGATCGTCGGCGGCCAGAAGGTTCTGAACTTCTGCGCCAACAACTATCTCGGCCTTGCCGACAACCAGGAACTGGCAGAGGCCGGCAAGAAAGCGCTCGACCGCTATGGCTACGGCATGGCCTCGGTGCGCTTTATCTGCGGCACGCAGGAAGAACACAAGCAACTCGAGGCGCGCATTTCCTCCTTCCTCGGCATGGAGGATACGATCCTCTACTCCTCTTGCTTCGATGCCAATGGCGGCCTGTTCGAAACGCTGCTTTCCGAGGAGGACGCGATCATCTCCGACGCGTTGAACCACGCCTCGATCATCGACGGCGTGCGTCTGTCCAAGGCCAAGCGCTTTCGCTACGCCAACAACGACATGGCGGCGCTCGAGGAGGAGTTGAAGAAGGCCGAGGGCAGCCGCTTCAAGATGATCGCCACCGACGGGGTGTTTTCGATGGACGGCATCATCGCCAATCTCCGGGGCGTTTGCGATCTCGCCGAAAAATACGGTGCGATGGTCATGGTCGACGACAGCCATGCGGTCGGCTTCGTCGGCAAGCATGGTCGCGGTTCGGCGGAGTATTGCGGCGTCGAAGGGCGGATCGATGTCATCACCGGCACGCTCGGCAAGGCGCTGGGCGGCGCATCCGGCGGCTATACGTCGGCCAGGGCGGAGGTCGTCGAGTGGCTGCGCCAGCGCTCGCGCCCCTATCTCTTCTCCAATACGCTCGCCCCGGTCATTGCCGCCGCATCGCTCAAGGTCTTCGACCTGATCGACAATGGCGACGCGTTGCGTGAGCGGTTGACGGCCAATGCCAATCTTTTCCGCGCCGAGATGACCAAGCTCGGCTTTACGCTCGCCGGCGAGGGGCACCCGATCGTCCCGGTCATGCTCGGCGACGCGAAGCTTGCCCAGGACATGGCGGCGCGGATGCTGGAAAAGGGCGTCTATGTGATCGGCTTTTCTTTTCCCGTCGTACCGAAGGGCCAGGCGCGCATCCGCACCCAGATGTCGGCGGCGCATTCGAAGGCTGACGTCGAACGGGCGATCGCGGCCTTTGCCGAGGTCGGCCGCGAACTTGAAATCATTTGAAGTATTTGGAGACGTAAGATCATGTCGAACATGATGAAGGCGCTGGTCAAGTCAAAGCCGGAGGTCGGGCTCTGGATGGAACATGTTCCGGTTCCGGAGGTCGGCCCGAACGACGTGCTGATCAAGGTGAAGAAATCGGCGATCTGCGGCACCGACGTGCATATCTGGAACTGGGACCAGTGGGCACAGAAGACCATTCCCGTGCCGATGGTCGTCGGCCACGAGTTTGTCGGCGAGATTGCCGAGATCGGCTCGGCGGTGACAAAGTTCCACGTCGGCGAACGCGTATCGGGCGAGGGGCACATCGTCTGCGGCAAGTGCCGCAACTGCCGGGCGGGCCGGGGGCATCTGTGCCACTATACGAAGGGCGTCGGCGTCAACCGGCCGGGCTCGTTCGGCGAGTTCGTCTGCATCCCCGAGCATAACGTCGTTTCCATCCCGGATGACGTGCCGGATGAGGTGGCGGCGATCTTCGACCCCTTCGGCAATGCCGTGCACACCGCGCTCTCCTTCGATCTCGTAGGCGAGGACGTGCTGGTGACCGGCGCCGGACCGATCGGCATCATGGGGGCGATGGTCGCCCAACGCGCCGGGGCGCGTAAGGTAGTGATCACCGACATCAACCCGCTTCGGCTCGAACTTGCCCGCAAGTGCGGCATCGACCATGTCGTCGACGCATCCAAGGAGAGGCTGGAGGATGTCATGGCTACGATCGGCATGAAAGAAGGTTTCGACGTCGGGCTGGAGATGTCGGGCGCACCGCCGGCGTTCCGCTCGATGATCGACACGATGAACAACGGCGGCAAGATCGCCATCCTCGGCATTGCGCCCGATGGTTTCGGCATCGACTGGAACAAGGTGATCTTCAAGATGCTGACGCTGAAAGGCATCTACGGCCGCGAGATGTTCGAGACCTGGTACAAGATGATCGCCTTCGTGCAGGGCGGGCTCGATGTCTCGAAAATCATCACCCACCGCATCAAGATCGACGAGTTCCGCGATGGCTTCGAGGCGATGCGCACCGGCAATTCCGGCAAGGTCGTGATGGATTGGTAAGCAACGGACGGCATTGCGGGCGGAGGGAAATCAGGGGCGATAACCTGTGGATAAATTCATGGGGTGGATTCCGCCAGATGTGTGTGGTTGCTATTGACCAAAGCATCAGTTTGCGCGGCCTATGCCTTGAAACCCTTGCCTTTTGCCGCCGAGTACCTACATGACGCTAGAAATGTAATGCACCTGTGGGGCTCCTGCAGGGCAGGGTGTCTGTATTTTTCTCACCGGAAAAGCTTGACGGGACGAAAAATAGTGGGAATCACCATTTCAGGCAAAAAAGGTGGAATAGGTCAGGCGGATCCGGGAACCATGACGGGGCGTGTGAGGGCGCAAACGCGCAGCTCCACCACGCCCGCCAATGTGGTTAATCAGGTATTAGAGATCATTCCGTTAGGTGAAGACGATTGATTCGCGGCGGGTGCGGTCAGGCATCCGAGCCGGAAGGCTTTGACCGCGGCAAAGAGCAAGCGTCAGGGAAGGCGACGAAATAAATGGCAACCAAAGTCAAAGAAAACGAAGAAGCAGAAGGCGAACGCGACGGCGCAACCGACGGACCGCTTCTCGACCTTTCTGACGACGCCGTCAAGAAAATGATCAAGGCCGCCAAGAAGCGCGGCTATGTCACGATGGACGAACTGAACTCGGTTCTGCCGTCGGAAGAAGTGACCTCGGAACAAATCGAAGACACCATGTCGATGCTCTCGGACATGGGCATCAACGTGATCGAGGACGAGGAAGCCGAAGAGGCCCAGGCCGGCGACGACGACGACGATAGTGACGGCGAGGGAGAAGGCGGAGAGATTGCCCCCTCCAGCGGCACGGCGCTGGCGACCGCCAAGAAGAAGGAACCGACCGATCGCACCGACGATCCGGTTCGCATGTATCTGCGCGAAATGGGTTCGGTGGAGCTGCTTTCCCGCGAGGGCGAAATCGCCATCGCCAAGCGCATCGAGGCCGGCCGCGAAACGATGATCGCCGGGCTCTGTGAAAGCCCGCTGACGTTCCAGGCACTCATCATCTGGCGCGATGAACTCAACGAAGGCACGACTCTGCTTCGCGAGATCATCGATCTCGAAACCACCTATTCCGGTCCCGAGGCCAAGGCGGCGCCGCAGTTCCAGAGCCCGGAGAAGATCGAGGCCGACCGCAAGGCGGCCGAAGAGAAGGAAAAGACCAGACGAGGCCGCTCGTCCTCCGGCGACGACGACATTACCGATGTCGGCGGCGATATGATGCCGCCCGAAGAAGAGGAAGAGGACGAGGACGAATCCAACCTCTCGCTCGCCGCGATGGAAGCGGAACTGCGCCCGCAGGTCATGGAAACGCTCGACATCATCGCCGAGACCTACAAGAAGCTGCGCAAGCTGCAGGACCAGCAAGTGGAGGCGCGCCTTGCCGCCACCGGAACGCTGTCGTCCGCCCAGGAGCGCCGCTACAAGGAACTCAAGGACGAACTGATCAAGGCGGTCAAGTCGCTGTCGCTCAACCAGAACCGCATCGACAGCCTGGTCGAGCAGCTCTACGACATCAACAAGCGCCTCGTGCAGAACGAGGGCCGCCTGCTGCGTCTGGCCGAATCCTACGGCGTCAAGCGCGACTCGTTCCTCGAACAGTATCAGGGCGCCGAACTTGATCCGAACTGGATGAAGTCGATCGGCAATCTGGCCGCACGCGGATGGAAGGAATTCGCCAAGAGCGAAAACACCACGATCCGCGACATCCGCCAGGAGATCCAGAACCTCGCCACCGAAACCGGCATCTCGATCTCGGAATTCCGCCGTATCGTGCACATGGTCCAGAAGGGCGAGCGCGAGGCGCGCATCGCCAAGAAGGAGATGGTCGAAGCAAACCTTCGCCTCGTCATCTCGATCGCCAAGAAGTACACCAATCGCGGCCTGCAGTTCCTCGACCTGATCCAGGAAGGCAATATCGGCCTGATGAAGGCGGTGGACAAGTTCGAGTATCGCCGCGGCTACAAGTTCTCGACCTATGCCACCTGGTGGATCCGGCAGGCGATCACCCGTTCGATCGCCGACCAGGCCCGCACGATCCGCATTCCGGTGCACATGATCGAGACCATCAACAAGATCGTGCGCACCTCGCGCCAGATGCTGCACGAGATCGGCCGCGAACCGACGCCGGAGGAACTGGCCGAAAAGCTCGCCATGCCGCTCGAAAAGGTCCGCAAGGTCCTGAAGATCGCCAAGGAGCCGATTTCACTCGAAACCCCGGTGGGTGACGAAGAGGACAGCCACCTCGGCGATTTCATCGAGGACAAGAACGCGCTGCTGCCGATCGATGCCGCCATCCAGGCGAACCTGCGCGAAACGACGACCAGGGTCTTGGCCTCGCTGACGCCGCGCGAGGAACGCGTGCTGCGCATGCGCTTCGGCATCGGCATGAACACGGACCATACACTGGAAGAAGTCGGCCAGCAGTTCTCGGTCACCCGCGAACGTATCCGCCAGATCGAGGCCAAGGCGCTCAGGAAGCTGAAGCATCCGAGCCGCTCCAGGAAGCTGAGAAGCTTCCTCGACAGCTGAGCGACGGAGAGTTCGAATACAAAAACCCGGCGGAGACGCCGGGTTTTTTGTTCGCGTCACCCACTGCGCGTCGATCAATCGTGATGCGGATTGATGTGGTCTCCCGCGCACGGCGCGTGTATTGATTGCCTGATGCAGGACGAGACGGCAAACGCAAGAGGGCATTTTTCACGGGGCGTCGTCGCCTCGGTCACGCTGCATGCCCTGCTGGCGGCGGCCTTTTTCCTGCATCTGCCTGCGGACTTCTCGAAGCCGGAGGAGGACGTCGTCAAGGTCGAGATCCTTCCCGCGCCCGAGATGGAGCCTGCCGCAAAGCCGCCTGCCGAGGCGGAAGTGCCCTTGCCGGTCGCGAAGGCGGCGCAGCCCAAGGCCGATCCGCCGGCGGACACCGAGAAGCCTGCGAAAGCAGCGCCACCTCGCCAGCCGCAGGCTTTCGAGTCCGGCGGCGCGCCAGCGGAGGAGAAGGCCGCCGAGGCGGAAGAGGCAAACCCGCCTCCCTCAGAGGAAAATGCATCGCTTCCAGAGACGAAACCAATCACGGAGAACGAAGAGAAGGCCGGTCCGAAGGCGAGCGGTCTGCCCAAGGACGTGACGCCGCCAAAGGCGGACATCGCTGCAAAGACGTCCGTTGCGGAGGGACCGGCGAACGCATTGCCCCCGGAGATTGAGGAGCCGGCCAAGCGCGCCGCAATACCTTCGGTCAACGACGACCGGGCGGAAAAGACCTCGCTGCAGAGCGAAAAGAAGCTCGACGAGATGAAAAAGGCCAAGAGCATCTACTCCACGAAGATGCTGGCGGACCCCAGGGTCAAGCAGGCTCTCGGTCGCCTGCCGCCCGAGCGGCGTATAGTGCAGCTCTGCAGTATCGAAGCGCTCGAACAGATACGCCGCAGCCGGGCGAACTCGTTCCCCGACCTGTTGGTGCCATTCGGCATTTCCAGGGGCCTCATCGAAGACCACGTGTTGAATGCCACCGGCGGTGCCTATCGCAGCCATAGCAACTGGTTCAACGTCGATTTCCGCTGCGAGGTCGATGCGGACACGACCCGGATCGTGGCCTTCAGCTTCAACATCGGAAGCGCCGTTCCAAAGAGTGAATGGCCGGCTCGACGCCTGATCGTGGACGACGGCGCCGGCTTGGCAAAGGCATTGCGATCGCTTTCCGACGATCTCCAACCCTGAATATTTCCAGTCACTTCTCGTAGTGAGATCTCGGGGGCCAGTCCTGGGGGCGGACCCGCTTTCCCGGGCATGTTAGCCTTCCTCCGGGAGGACGGCAGACAATGGAGACTTCGGATGGGTAACTTTGTTCCGAACGCGTTCGGCAAACCTCTCTACTACAGTGCAGGATCTACGGCCTGGTTTTCCGCCAAGGGATCGGGACCGGTGCTCGACGGGACGGCGGGAAACGACTCGATGTGGGGCGATAGCGCCGTCAATGTCACCATGGCCGGCGGCACGGGCGACGACATCTATTACCTCTATTCCGCGATCAATAGGGCCGAAGAACTGGCAGGGCAGGGCACAGATACCATATCGACCTGGATGAGCTACACGCTGCCCGAAAACTTCGAGAATCTGGAGGTCACCGGCAACGGATCCTATGCCTTCGGTAATAGCGCCGACAACATCATTTCCGGCGGTGCGGGCACGCAAACGATCTACGGGGGGCGTGGCCATGACGTGCTGTTCGGCGGAGGCGGCGCCGATATCTTCCTGATCGAGCGTGGTGCGGGTAGCGACCTGATCGCCGACTTCGGTGCCGACGATACATTGCGCATCAAGGGCTACGGGCTCACCTCCTTCGATCAGGTGCAGTCGCGGATGATCCAGAAGGGCGACGACGTCATCCTCAATCTCGGGAACGGCGAGAAGCTCGTGCTTGCCGGGCTCACGGTCGAGGACCTGCGCGCCGACCAGTTCGAGCTTTCGATCGACAAGTCGCATATGACGCAGAGCTTCTTCGACAATTTCACCACGCTCTGGCTGAACAACGGCACGAGTGGGGTATGGGATGCGCGCTTTCCCTGGGCGCCGGAGAACGGCGGAACGCTGCACACCAACGGCGAAGAGCAGTGGTACGTCAATCCCGCCCATGCGCCGACGGCTTCCCTCAATCCGTTTTCGGTGAAGAACGGCGTCCTGACGATCACCGCCAAGCCAACCCCCGAGGATATGAAGGGGGCGGTCGGCGGCTACGACTATACCTCCGGCGTCCTCACCACCCACTCATCCTTTTCCCAGACGTATGGGTACTTCGAGATCCGCGCCGACATGCCGGATGATCAAGGCGCATGGCCGGCCTTCTGGCTCCTGCCGAAGGACGGAACCTGGCCGCCGGAATTGGACGTGGTGGAGATGCGTGGGCAGGAACCCCACACGATCCATAGCACTTCCCATTCCATGGAGACCGGATCACGGACGACGCAGTCGACGGCGACGCATGTTCCGAGCACCGAGGGCTTCCACAACTACGGCCTGCTCTGGACCAAGGACGAACTGGTCTGGTACTTCGACGACGTGGAGATCGCGCGCGCCGAGACGCCGGCCGACATGCACGAGCCGATGTACATGCTGGTCAATCTCGCGGTCGGCGGCACCGCCGGCACGCCTTCCAGCGACTTCGACGACGGAGCCGAAATGAAGATCGACTATATCCGCGCCTTCCAGCTCGATCCGGACTGGCTGCTCTGAGCAACCCGGTGGCGCGCTTGTACCGTATCGGCGCGGGGAGTATATTTTTTAAACCGGGGGCGAAGGGATCGTCTGGGCGCCGGTGCGGGTCGTGCCACGGGAGGTGTGCAATGACCACTTATATCGTTCTTATCAACTGGACTGAACAGGGTATCAAGAATGTGCGGGATTCGCCGAGGCGGCTCGACGCAGCTAAGAAGCTGCTGTCCGACATGGGAGGATCCTTCAAGCAGTTCTATCTGACCATGGGCGACCACGACATGGTCGCCGTCTGCGAGGCGCCGGATGACGCCGTCGCGGCGCGTTTCGCCCTGGTGCTCGGCATGGGCGGCAATGTGCGCACCCGGACATTGAAGGCATTTCCGGAAGCCGCCTATCGCGAAATCATTACCTCGCTCGGCTGACGCTGCCCGGTGAACCGGACATCGCACTGGTACGCGGCATTGCCGCTTCCAGGGGCAGGGGAACAATCGGGAAAGCGGAAGCCCGGTCGGCGCAGCCGGCCGGGCGTGCTTGTCGTTTGCCCCCGTGTCGGAGATCGCCATGGCAGAGTTTGACCGACAGACCCACTGGGAGAATATCTACTCCTTGAAGGACGAGCAGCAGTTGAGTTGGTACGAAGCGGCGCCCGGGATCTCGCTCGACCTCATTCGTAGGGCAGGCGTCGGCCGGGCTGCCTGTGTTCTGGATGTCGGCGGCGGCTTGTCCCACCTGGTCGATGCGCTCGTTGCGGCCGGTCAGGCACATGTAACGGTGCTCGATCTGTCCCCCACCGCCCTGAAAAAGGCGAGCGCGCGGCTTTCCGGTCCCGCCAACGTCTCGTGGGTTGCGGCCGATGTTACCGAGTGGGTTCCCGACAGGATATACGATGTCTGGCATGATCGTGCTGCGCTCCACTTCCTGACGGCCGAAGAAGACCAGGCCGCTTATACGGCCGTGATGGACAAGGCGCTCGGCTCAGGCGGCATTGCGATCATCGGCACCTATGCGCCGGACGGGCCCCAGAAATGCAGTGGTCTGGAGGTCTCCCATCACAATGCCGACAGCCTCCAGGCGATCCTCGGCGAGGGCTACAAGCTGCTTTCGACGCAGCCGCATGAACACGTCACGCCGTGGGGCGCTACGCAGAAATTCCAGTTCAGCATGTTTCAGAAGAATTCAGGCTGACGACGCATTCCCATAAAAACCGATCGTTAATCTTCACCATTTATCAATCTCCCGGAAATGAGAGGTTGTGCGATGCGTGGCGTATTGGTCGTCGTCCTCTTGTTGCTTGCTGGTTGCGGCACCGTGCCGAGCCAGACCCGGAATGCCTGTGCAGTCTTCGAGCAACGAGATGGTATTTTCAACAACTGGCGCAAGGCCGCGGAGAGCACCGAGCGCGAGTACGGCGTTCCCGTTCCTATCCTCATGGCGACGATCTATGCGGAATCCGGCTACCAGCCGTATGCCCGGCCACCGCGCACCAAACTGCTAGGCTTCATTCCCTGGAAACGGCCGTCCAGCGCCTATGGCTACGCGCAAGCGCTCGATGGCACCTGGGAGCGCTACAAGGACGAGACCGGCCGCTGGACGGCGCGCCGTAGCGACTTCTCCGATGCGGTGCAATTCATCGGCTGGTATCACCGCAAGAGCCATGAGGTGAACGGCATCCCGCTCAACGATCCCTATCGCCTGTATCTCGCCTATCATTCGGGGCACGCGGGCTATGCCAAGGGAAGCTGGCGCACGAACGGCGACGCCACGAAAGGCGCCAAGAGGGCGGCGGGCATGGCCACCATCTATTCGCGCCAGTTGAACGGCGGTTGCTAGACCAGACTGGAGAATAGCTATCTGCATTCCTGCGCCATTTCGATGTCATGCTGACGTCGGAATGGCGGCAGCGTGGATTTTTTTCGCCGCATGTCGGAACTTGTAGGCCCGCTCCGTCCTTTGAATGAACACACCAGTAAAGGGAGAAGATCATGGCTTATGTCGACGGATTCATCATTGCCGTTCCAAAGAAGAACATCGTGGCCTACAAGGACATGGCGACGCGCGCCGGCAAGGTTTGGATGGAGTATGGTGCGCTCGCCTTTGTCGAAAATGTCGGCGACGATGTGCCATACGGCGAATTGACGTCGTTTCCGCGCGCGGTGCAGGCCACCGAGGACGAAGTCGTGATTTTCTCCTGGATCCTTTACGAATCACGCGAGGCCCGCGACGCCATCAACGCCAAGGTCATGGCCGATCCACGGATAAAATTCGACGAGGCGAAGGACATGTTCGACGGCAAGCGTATGATTTATGGCGGTTTCGAGACTCTCGTGACATTGTAGGCGCAGGCCGCTACGGAACCGGCAGACGCCGTCTGCGGTTCGTTGCGGCAACGGCCAGGGAGCACGTATGCCGCAAACCGTCCTGACGCTTTCGACCCATGGGCAGGGGCTTTACGAGTTCACCGCCGAGGCGCAGGCCTTCATCCGGTCATCGGGTGTGGACGAGGGCCTGCTTACGCTGTTCGTGCGCCATACGTCATGCTCTCTGCTCATCCAGGAAAATGCCGATCCGGACGTCAAGCGTGATCTCACCGAATTCCTGAGACGGCTCGTGCCGCCATCGACGGATCCGTCCATGCGCTGGATTGTCCATACGATGGAAGGCCCGGACGATATGCCGGCGCACATCAAGGCAGCCCTGATGCAGGTTTCGCTCGGCATTCCGGTTGCTTCCGGCCGGTTGGTTCTCGGGACCTGGCAGGGTATCTATCTCTTCGAGCACCGCGACAGCCACCACTGGCGCGAAGTGGTCCTGCACCTGTCCGGATGAGGCTCCCGCGCGCACACTAAATTAGCAAATCAACCTTCTGTTTACCTTTTTAAACTGAAGATGAACGGCCGGTTCCGCAACCGTTCAGAGAGCCGCTGCTAGTGTCGGCTCAATCACTGGGGACGCGGTGATTGCAAGCGCAACAACCCCTCGCATATTCGGAGAGATCCATGACCCAATTCTTCGCCAAGGCCGGCCTTGCCGCCCTCATCGCTTTCGGTGCCATCTCTGCGACCGCTTCCACGGCTGCCGCCCAGGACGTCGGCTTCGGCTTCTATGTCGGCAATGGCGGCTACTATCAGCCGCGCCCCTACTATCCGCGCCCGGTCTATCGCCCGCGCGTCTGCTCTCCTGGACAGGCGATCGAGAAGGCTCGCTGGAACGGCCTGCGCCGCGCCCGTGTCGCGCAGGTCGGCCCGCGCCGGGTCGTCGTCGAGGGGACCGGCCGCTATGGATGGGGCCGCATGGTGTTTGCCAACGTGCCCGGTTGCCCGCTGATCCACCGTTGATCGCCCAAGGGGGCGACCCGCTTCTTGAGATCTCTCACCGGCCATGCTCCGCGCGTGGCTCGTGTGCAAGCCGCCCTTCGCGTGGTCTCCCGACCCGGTTCAGCGAAGGGCGGTTTTGTTTTGGCCGGGGTTGTACCGGCCTTGCGCGAGACTGTTAAAAGGGAAGGGCCGCTCGTGCGGCCCGTTCCTGCTTTTACTGCTCGAGCCTGAACGTCACGATGACATTGACGTTGTAGCTGTTTTCGCCGCCGGCGATCGGCACGGCGCCGCCATCCGACATTTCCTTGGCGACGGCGGCACGGTAGACCGGCACCGGCTGCGGGCGATCCGGAGTCTCGGTGATGCGGACGATCGGGCCGAGCTTGACGCCGGCAGCTTCGCTCAGCGTCTTCGCCTTGGCCAGGGCCGACGCCACTGCGGCCTTGCGTGCCTCGGTAACGGTCGCCTCCGGTTTGTCGTTGGTGAAACGGATGTCGCCGCCCTGGTTGATCCCGAGCGACACCGAGGTATCGAGCAGGGCGCCGAGCTTTTCCATGTCGCGCAGGCGAACCGTCAGCGTGTTGGTCACCTGGTAGCCGACCAGTTCCGGGGGCATCGGCTGGCCGTTCTTGTCCGTCGGGTAGTTGTATTGCGGCGCGATGCCGAAACCGGACGTCTGCAGGTCGCGGTCGGCAATACCGTTCGCCTTCAACTGCTTGAGCACCTCGGCCATGGCCTTGTTGTTGTCGTCGAGCGCTTCGCGGGCAGTCTTCGCCTGGCGCACGACCCCGAGCGTGACGATCGCCATATCCGGCGCGACCGAGGCCTCGCCTTCGCCGGAAACCGTGATAACCGCGGGCCGCTCGCGACCGTCCTGCGCGGCGGCGGGCACCGCCGTCGTCAGGGCGAAGACGGCCATGCCGGCGAGGGCGATGTTCCTGGAATATGCGAGGCTCAATATCATTAGGTGATTCCTGGTTGAATGTTTCTGACACACCAGCTTGTGGCGACAGATTGTGAAGCGATTACGGCAACGGCTTGTAGCCTATCGAGAATTGCGCTAGAGCGGAACCCGCGCCGGGGGCCATTGCCCGCCGCACCGCTGGGCCGTGCCCGGCCGGGCCTGTAGCTCAATGGTTAGAGCCGGCGGCTCATAACCGCTTGGTTGGGGGTTCGAGTCCCTCCGGGCCCACCAAAATTCAATAAAATGAACAACTTACAAGGTGGTTAGCCAGTGAGGTTAGCCAAGCAGTTAGCCACGAATGTCGATCGTTGGTAACGGAATTTTGACAGACCCATTTGGACAACTGGTTTCCAACCTTTCGTCAAGGCCAGTTGCACTACTTTCGGGGCCTAACAGCGGGCGTCGACTTACGCCGGCGTCGACAGGCTCGGAAATCGGAGTGCTTGGCTAAAATCTAGGAAATAGGAAGCTTGGAAGCGAATATGGACTCATCAACCCGTACTACTTGCTCGATTCTCTTTCACTATCTATCGTCTCGTCAGTTGATTTAGGGAGTTGACCCGTGCGTGATCTATTTCCAGGGTTTTATCCTCCAAGCGATAAAGAATACCAGACGATCTCAAAGGAAGCGCTGGTTGTTTTCGACACGAATTCTCTTCTCGATCTATATCGCCTGCCAGCGAACGCTCGTGACGAATTTCTAGAGGTGCTCGCGGGACTGAAAGATCGTCTTTGGATCCCGTTCCAAGTAGCGCTCGAATTTCAACGAAACCGGCTCGCCGTCATGGCAGATGAGCGAAAAGTCTCTCAGGAGGCGCTCGATTCGGCAAAACATCTTGTAGATGCGCTCACAAAGAAGGTCCAAGATCTCGAGCTTGATAAACACGGCCTTGGCCTTAAGCCTGATGAGCTTCTAAAAGATCTTAATAGTTCCAGTGAAAAGTTGCGGGATGCCCTGACGGCCGTCCATGACGCTCGAATTGATCCCGGCCAAAGTGATGAAATCCGTGACCGGCTGGATAAAATCCTCCAAGGCAAAGTCGGCGATCCTCCCTCATCCCAAGACGATCTGAACAACCTAACCAAAGACGGTGAAGAGAGGTATGCCAGTCGGATACCTCCAGGTTACTGCGATAGTGACAAAGAGAAAGACCCCAAGAAGGCATCGTATGTCTACAATGGCATCAAGTACGCCGCAAAATTCGGCGACTTGATCTTATGGCGACAACTTATCAACTACATCAAGATCAAGAACGTGAAGAGCGTTCTTCTGGTTACGCGAGATAAAAAAGACGATTGGTGGTGGGAGGAGAAGGGAAAGACGCTCGGCCCTAGCCCAGAATTGATCGCAGAAATCAAGCGGGAAGCAGCGGTTGAAATTTTTTGGATGTATCGGCCAGATCAATTCCTGGAGATGGCCAAAGACCATTCAATTGCCAAGGTGTCGAACTCCTCAGTGGACGACCTGAAGGCGCTAAAGAATCGCGAATGGCGAATAGATTTTACTTCCTGGATCACAGAGCCTGCACGTCCTTTGACGGAAAGCCGGATCGAAGATATCGTGCTCGCCTACCTAGAAACACGGTTCGACAAGGTCGAGGTGAATTCAAATGGATTTCCAGATGCATTCGCCTTCAGTGCCGAATCGAAACTGGCAGTTGAGGTTAAGTCGCCGGGGAAGGAGGGTCCGACGGAATACTTAGAGCGCGCGAAGAGTGCAATTATGGTTGCCAATGAGGTCATCAAGAAGGGCCTTGCAGACGGCTTTATGCTCGTTTGCATTGTACCTTCGCTTTTGTCAGATCAGTATCGAGCCCCACTCAAAACGCTGGCGTCAATTGTTAGGGAGTCCCCGCAAACAGAAGTTGTTGTCGGCGAGATTGTTGCTGAGGCGTTTGTCCCACTTTCATTCATCCGCAACTCAAACTAAATGCCAGTCTCGATGCCCATCAACGATTGAATTCCTTTAGATGGTGGATCGCTCATGGCGCTAACATGTCGTCAACTGCTGCCGGTCGCTGGGGTCGTTCGCTTGCCGCGAATACTCTTCGTCAGTTGCGTCATGGCATCGCGCGCCAAGCGCGCTTGTTCGGCCTCCCGACTAT
The DNA here is from genome assembly GCA_030028905.1 of Ferirhizobium litorale. GTDB lineage: Bacteria > Pseudomonadota > Alphaproteobacteria > Rhizobiales > Rhizobiaceae > Ferirhizobium > Ferirhizobium litorale. The sequence goes on from JALDYZ010000001.1 coordinate 694,206, forward strand.
ACAGCTCAGCATGTTCGATATTGTCGTGGCCGAGAGTTTCCATCAGCTGGCGGGTCGTCGCACCGGTCTCCGCGAGCATTTTCCCCAACGATTTTCGCAAGCCGTGTATCGTGCATCCCTTCGGCATACCCGAGCTATGCGTCCAGTCCGCCATTCTTCCCGTCAAAGACTTCTCCGAAAACGGCTGGCCATAGGCTGTCACGAGAACGAACTCGCTCTTGCGTTCCAGCGGTGCGAGTATCTCTCGCAGCATCGGCGTCATCGGCAGGACAAGTGTTTTGCCACCCTTTTTTTGCTGGATGGTCACGGTGCCAGTCAGGAAGTCGAACCACTCCCAACGAAGGCGGGCAATATCGGATCTGCGATTGCCGAGCCAAAGCGCCAGGCCATAGGCGGTGCGTGGTGTCGATCCAAGTGGCCAGCGATCCTCGAACATGGCGCGCTCCTGGTCAGTCCATGCCCTCCAACCAGTATACCCCGGACTATAGGACAGCTTCCATGTCGGGTCGGTCTCTATCCATTCCTCGTCGAGGGCAACGGCAAGCATCTTCCGAATGGTGACCAGCATATGCTTGGCCTTGTGAGGCGTGGCGCTAAACCGAGCCAAAATATCCTTCACGTGCCTCCGTTTCAGATCTCGCACCAGCATGTCGCCCCATAGCGCCGGATGACCCGCCACCAGTGGCAGGTCGAGGAATTCGGCCGCCAAGCGGGTATTCTTGTCCTTCGTCGCGGGATCGTGCTTTATCCACTCTGGAGAGCGCTGCACTCTTGACCATGCCGCTCGGAACGACCCGGGCAGTGCTGCACCTGGCATAGAGACAACTGTCGCTTTCTTGCGGGGTCTGCCTTCGACGGCGGCGCTATATGCCTCCTCAAATTCCGGCTCACCAGGGTTTCCAGGGATTGCTATAGTTTTTCCGGAGCGTCGAAACCGCCACCGGGTTTTTCCGTGACGGTCCTTGAAATCAGAAAGGTGGGGGCGCTTTTCCTCGGTCATTGGGCGCACGTTACGCGCGAAACGCACGACCTGACAATATCTCGTCGATCATGTTCTCACCTTCAGCCGGCAGTTCCGAGAATGCCACGTCCAGGGAAATGCGGTCCCATATGACCCGCCCGTCGATGCGCTTTGGCCTGGGCATCCGGCGATCGGCCACCATCTCGTCGAACTTCGTTGTACCTACGCCGACGTAGCGCGCCGCCTCTTCCCTGCCGAGCCCACGCGGTGGGTAGGAAATATTGTCATGCCGACGGGTCACTGGCTCACCTCCTGGCATTTGATTTCGGCGCGGGCCTGCTCGCGCCGCATCGCGTTGCGCTTGGGCGTCACCATTTCGAGGTGTTCCGGGTGTGGCCGGACGCAAAGACGGTTGCGGCAGACATGGTCGATCTGCTTCTTCCCCGGAATGAAGCCGTGTTCGTTGGTGAACATCACTAGGTGCACGGCAACGGTCTGCCCGTCGAGCGACATGCGCGGATAGCCGGCGCCGCGGCCACTCTCTCCCGATGTCGGGCCGGTCCAGATCCAGCAGCCGGTCTGCTCGTCGATGCTGATGCGATCCATGACCTTGCGGCGGATCTTCTCGCGGCGGCTGTTCATGCTCGTCTCCAGGCGTCATAGTCGGCGCGCAGCGCTTTCCAGCGCTCGGCGGCTGCAGGGTCGGTATTGAGTTCGGAGCGCGAACCGACGGCCAGAATGGAGCGGATCCGGGTCGCGACCTTCTGGTCGGTCAAGGGGCGGGCCAAGCCGTGGCGCTCCTCGAGGAACTTTTTGAAGGCGGGTTCGGTGCACAGCATGGCGCAGTTGGCGGCGAAATCCTTGGCTTCGGCGACGGCATTGACCTTGCCCTCGAGTCGCACGATCGTCGCGCGCTGGGTGCGGATGACGGCAAAAGCCTGCTCGGCGACCATGATCGCGGCGCGCAGGTAGTAAGGTGCGTTGAACAAAAGATGCTCGTCGTCGTAGGGTGCGTTGCGGGAGAGAGTGGCGATCACGGCCACGGTTCCGGTCCCGCCGTCGCGCACGGCAAGCTGCGGGCGATGGGCCTTGGCATCGTGCATCCGCACCCATTCCGGTGATGCCAGCCCGGCTGTGTCCTTGGCCTTCTTGTAGATTGTGCGGGCCTCGTCGAGGTTCATCTACAGCAACCTCCCGCCCTTGCGGACCTTGGTGCAGGCGGAGCAGATGTGCTGCCATGCGCCAAAGCGGGTGAGGCTGTCAGCCATCCTTGCCTCCATTGTCGTCGAGCCAGCGGGTAAGCGCCCGGCGCAACTCCAGATCGGAGTTGCGGCTGCCGCGCAGGTCGATCATGCGGATGGTGGCGGATGCGAGACTGCCGAGCGTTTCGCCGGACAGGGTGGAGTCGGCCTCGCCGAGCGCTTTGCCACGGTAGTGGGTTCGGGTGGCGCGATAGATGTCGGCCAGCGCCTCGCGAGCGGCAAGCCCGGCCTCGGACAGCAGGCCAAGGTGATAGGCACGGGCCTCGCCGGTTGCGTCCTGGACCGGGGCCGGATGCCGCGCAGCATTTGGAAATGGGATCACAGAAGAGGAGGTCAAAGCGATGCCTCCTCGTCCTGCAGCTCGCGCTCTCGGCGAGAGCGGAACTGCTGCCAGCTGGCGAAATCCTGCCGTGTGGTGAAGCTGTCGCCATCCTGCATGGCCTTGAGGAACCGTGTGGCGCGGCTGTTGATGCTGCCGAGTGCGATCGCATACTCGATCACGACGCGATAGCGGATGCTGACGCGCTTCTCAGTCAGCCGGCGAAGAAAGGCCTCGCGGATCAACAGGATGGCGTTGACAGCGAGGAGTCCTGTGAGGATGGCGGTGTTAAGCGATCCCGACATGATCAGATCCCCCCGGCGATGGTGAAGGTGATGCAGGGGGCGGCGATGCAAAGCAATGCGAAGAGAAGCCGGTCGGCAAGGACCGGGTTCATGCGCGGAAGGCGCGGGGTGAAGGGGCCGGACGAGGCCGGCAGGCGGCCCACGGTGCGGGCCGCAAAGGGGGTGAAGTGATCCGCAGGTGCTTGCATCGCGCGCTCCTCAGATCCGCCGTTCGATCT
>JALDYZ010000020.1 GCA_030028905.1 Ferirhizobium litorale
CGAACGGCAGCAGGAAATGTAACCCGAGGGCGTCCACGAAACTTGGGGCTATTCAATGCTTGCATCGCAATAGCCGCATTTCGCGACCCCAGAGAACAAGTTTATATTCGAATTGCCTTTCCGACCACTTCCGCGATTCTTCCTCGATTTGCGGCCAACTTGAACCCGTTCAAACAAGTCTGCCTCGACAATTTGAGGAAAATATCCTGCGATTGGTACTCCTTCTGGAACTCGCTTGCCATTGACGTACTTGTGTGGTTGAAATTCACCGAGAACAGCCCTGTTGGTCAGAATCTTTGTGATATACGACTCGTGCCATCCGTTTGAAGGTGTGAAAGGCAACACTCCCTCAAGATTGAGGCGACGAGCAATCTGATACGACCCCCTTCCGAGGTCTGCTTCGTGAAAAATCCTGCGAAGCAACTCTACCCTGTCATCGATGGCCTCAAAGGCGCCTCTCCCCGGGAGCAACCTCAACCAAGCCGGCGCAATTTCGGTTAGCTTTCGCGAACCAATATTGTTGCGCTTGTTTTGCCAAGCAGCTCCAACACGTTTCGACTTGGTCAATGACTCTTCATACGCACGGCTAAGAACCACTACAGAAACAAGAAGGTCAGACAGATCGTCACTGTCCGCCAAGAACACGCGGGCGTCCGCTAGTGTGACGATGTTCACGCCGGCATTGAGTATGTTGAGAAACAGGCCCGTCGCGACTTGCGGTTTTTCGCGAGACAGCCGATCGAGCGACTCAACCAGCAAATACGACCCGCGCGGAACGACACCTGAAGTGATAGCATCGATGAATCTTCCAAGAGCTCCGTAGGCGACGTTCCGCCCACCAAAGGCCGAAACGCCGATGTCCTCAAGCCTGAAGTCCTCGACCAGGTCCAGCTCATTCGCCTCAGCGTATTGTTTCGACAGCTCTCGCTGCCTTCGAAGGCTGTCCCCTTTCAGCTGGATATCGGTGGACATACGTACATATGAGAAGGCTTTGGGTCTCGTCACAGTTGCTCCATTCACTAGCGCACTGGACGATACACTTCTAATTAATCCACCTCAACATCTGCATGCCGACCTTTCCGGGCGCGACCATGACCTGGACATCGACCGGAACACCCTCAATTCCCTGGAATGCAACGGTACTGACACGCGACACCATGCTCCGCCCCCTGATCCGATCCCGCCGCCCACTTGCCTACCGCACCTTGCGCGAGCCGCGGTTTGCAATCTGGCATAGAAACCGGAAGAAAACAAGAACATTAACGGAACAGCTTTCAGCCTTTCCGTGCAATCGAGTTGCATGCGGTTGCATCTGCGACAGTCAGAGGAACAAACGCCCCCTGCTGCCCGCAGCCGTCATGCGCGCTTGCGCTCGATCGCGTCCCACAGCAGGCCGGCGACGTCGGCGCCGCCGAACTTCTTGACCTCGCGGATGCCGGTCGGCGAGGTGACGTTGATCTCGGTCATGTAGTCTCCGATGACATCGATACCGACGAATATGAATCCCCGTTCACGCAAGGAAGGGCCGATACGTTTGCAAATCTCGATCTCGCGTTCCGTCAGTTCGGTCGCCTCGGCGCGGCCGCCGACATGCATGTTGGAACGGCTGTCATGCTCAGCCGGCACGCGGTTGATCGCGCCGACCGGCTCGCCATCGACAAGCAGGATGCGCTTATCGCCCTTGCGCACCGCCGGCAGGTATTGCTGGGCAATAAGCGGCTCGCGGAACATCTGCCCGAACATTTCCAGCAACGAGGAAAGATTGCGATCGTCGCGCGCCGAATGAAAGACGCCGGCCCCACCATTGCCGTAGAGCGGCTTCAGGATGATATCGCCGAGTTCATCGCGGAAGCGACGGATCTCCGCCGGGTCGCGGGTGATCAGCGTCTTTGGCATGAGATCGGCGAATTCGGTAACGAAGATCTTTTCCGGGGAGTTGCGCACCCAGGCGGGATCATTGACCACCAGCGTCTTCGGATGGATGCGCTCCAGCAGGTGCGTGGTGGTGATGTAGGCCATGTCGAAGGGCGGATCCTGGCGCAGCAGCACCACATCCATGGTCGAGAGGTCGACCCGTTCCTGATCGCCAAGGGTCACGTGGTCACCCTTGACGTCGCGCAATTCCATCGGCTCGACGGTCGCATAGACCTTGCCGTCAAGCAGGCTAAGGCGTTCGGGCGTGTAGTGAAACAGGCGGTAGCCGCGCGCCTGGGCCTCGATGCTCATGGCGAATGTGGAATCACCCGCGATGCTGATGCCGGATACATGGTCCATCTGGACCGCCACGTTCTTGATTTTCGCCATTGCCTGTCCTTTGCGTGCGTTCCCGCAACATTTAGGAGGACAGGCCTTCAAACGCAACGCCCGGCAGCACCAATCGCGCTTGTTTCGCTGCGGCCGCTAGGTGGACCTGCCCGTGTTCTTCAGGGCGCGCAACGCGCTTCGCAAGCGATAGGCCATGGCGACCGGCGCGGGAAACGGCTTGCGCAGGAAGGCAATTTTCCTGACATAGGTGTCGATCCGCCAGGTGGCCCAGGTGCCGCCGGCGAAATAGCCGATGTCGCCCGCCCTCAACACGCTGACGGTGCCGTCTTCGGTGGTCACGTGGACCTCGCCCTCCAGGATCATCACCGTTTCGTCCCAGTGGAAGAACCAGCGGAACTCGCCCGCGGTGCAGTCCCATATCGCGGTCTGTCCCGCCTCGTCGGCGCTTCGCGAATGTTCCCCCACCCGTGCCACCGGATTGCCATTGACGATCCAGGATGGATCGATCGGAGCAGGCTTCAGGACCATGCGATCGCTGGCACCAGCGACGAATGGCCTTGGCGGTGAACCCGGAACCACAACCGGTACCGATCTGACCACCATCGCAACGGCACTGGCGAGCATCATCTTCCACGCCATGGAGCATCCCCTTTCACGCAACTCATGCCTGAACCTCATCGCATGAGGGGAGTAACTTCCGCGTTCAAGCAATCGCTAGAATTTTACAAGTGATCGGGCAATCGCGGTCTTCTCGTGCACGCCTCGTTCAGACCAGTCTATGCGTCTGCCGGTTTCCGCCGAGAAGAAATGAAGCTTGTCGGAAGAGATGCGAAGGGCAAGCTCGGCGCCAATCTCGATATCGGGTGAAAGCGCCGCAGTCATCGGCTGGTCGCCAACAACCCCGTGCACAAGCCGCTGCGAACCGAGCTCCTCCACATAGTCCACCTTTAACGTGACGGACGCATCGCCGGGGCCTGCCAGAGACAGGTCTTCGGCTCGGATACCGACGGTCAAGGGACCGGATGCCGGCGCCGACCCGCGCAAATCGATGAGATTGGGGCCGATTACCAGTTTGTCGCCATGTAGTTCGCCCTGGACGAGGTTCATGGCCGGCGAGCCAATGAAGCTTGCCACGAAGGTGGACGCCGGGGCGTGATAGACCTCCAGCGGCGTGCCGATCTGTTCGATCCTGCCGGCATTGAGCACGACGAGGCGGTCGGCGAGCGTCATAGCCTCGAGCTGGTCGTGAGTCACGTAGATCGATGTGGTGCCGAGGCGGCGCTGTAGGCGCTTGATCTCGCCGCGCATCGATACGCGAAGCTTGGCGTCGAGATTGGAGAGCGGCTCGTCGAAGAGAAAGGCCGCCGGCTTGCGCACGATTGCCCGGCCCATGGCGACGCGCTGGCGCTGTCCGCCGGAAAGCGCGCGCGGCTTGCGCTCAAGATAGGGCTCGAGCTGCAACATGCGGGCCGCCTCGGCGACACGCGCATCGATTTCCGCTTTCGGCGTCTTGCGGTTCTTCAGTCCGTAGGCCAGGTTCTCGTAGACGGACATGTGCGGGTAAAGCGCATAGTTCTGGAACACCATGGCGATGTCGCGTTCTGCCGGGTCCAACTTGTTGACGACGCGCGCGCCGATCTTGACCTCGCCTTCCGAGATCTCCTCAAGCCCGGCCACCATCCGTAGCAGCGTGGACTTGCCGCATCCGGAGGGCCCGACGAGGACGATGAACTCGCCGTCCTTGATGTCGATATCCACCGACTTCACCGCATGGACGTTGCCGGCATAGATCTTGGAGACCTGGTTTATCTCGATTGTCGCCATGGGACGTTTCCTTATTTGTCGCTTTCCGTGAGACCCTTGATGAACCAGCTCTGGAACACCACGACGATGAGCACCGGTGGTAGCATTGCCAGCACCGCGAGCGCGAAGGCCTCGTTGTATTCCGGAATCTGCGAGCCGATCCACACCTGCAATATCTGCTTGATGCCGCGCATCAGGGTGAAGAAGTGCTCGTCGGAGGTCATCAGCATCGGCCAGAGGTACTGGTTCCAACCATAGACGAACATGATGATGAAGATCGCCGCGATCATCGTCTTGGACAGCGGCACCAGTACATCGATGAAGAACTTGAACGGCCCGGCGCCATCGATGCGGGCGGCTTCCAGGAGTTCGTCCGGTACCGACTTGAAGAACTGGCGGAAGTAGAAGGTTCCCGTCGCCGAGGCCAGGAGCGGCACGATCAAGCCGCTATAGGTGTTGAGCAAGCCCAGCCTGGTCATCACCTCGAAGGATGGCATGATGCGCACTTCAAGCGGCAAGAGCAGCGTGGTGAAGATGACCCAGAACGCGAGCGTGGCAAAGCGAAACCTAAAATAAACGATGGCGTAGGCGGCAAGCATCGACAGAACGATCTTTCCGATCGCAAAGCCAATACCCAGAATCAGCGAATTCATCAACATGCGCGCGCCGGTGACCTGGCCGGTAAAGCCGCCCTGCTTCGTCAGCACCTTCTCGTAAGTGTCCACGAAATGGCCTCCCGGCGACAGCATCAGTCCGGACCGATGGATTTCCGCAGCCTCGTGGGTCGAGGTGGTGAAAGCGACGACGACCGGCAGGATCAGGAACAGCGCGCCGGCGATCAGAACGAGATGATCGGAAAGTTTCGTCTTGTGCACGATGCACTCCCGTCAGTTGTAGTGTACGCGCCGCTCGATGAAGCGGAACTGGATGATGGTCAAAACAAAGACGACGAGCATCAGGATCACCGATTGGGCGGACGAACCGCCGATGTCGTTGCCGCGGAAACCGTCCATGTAGACCTTGTAGACAAGGGTGATCGGATTGTTGGCCGCCTTGTCCTTCACCATGACGTCGATGATGCCGAAGGTATCGAAGAGCGCATAGGTGATGTTGATGATCAACAAAAAGAATGCGGTCGGCGCCAGCAGCGGCAGGATCACCGTCCAGAACCGGCGAATGCCGGAGCGGCAGTCGATTGCCGCCGCCTCGCGAACGGAAACCGGAACACCCTGCAAACCGGACAGGAAGAAAATGAAGTTGTACGGAACCTGTTTCCAGACCGCGACGACCACCATGGCAAAGGCCGTATCGAAATAGTTGATGCCGACCTTCATGTCCCAGCCGAACGTCGCCGCCATTGTTACGAAGGGACCGATATGCTGGTCGAAGAACATCATGCCGATAAGACCAGCCACGGGCGGCGCTATGGCATAGACCGAAATCAGCAGCGTCTTGTACGTGGAATTGCCGCGGATCACGGCATCCGCCTTGACGGCGAGAAGCAGGCCGAGCGACAGCGAGAAGAAGGTGACAAGCACGGTGAAGATCACCGTAAAGCGCGCGATCTTGAGATATTCAGGATTGAAAATCGCGTCTGTGTAGTTGCTCAACCCCACGAAGGACGATCCGAAACCGAACGGGTCCTCGAGGTAGAATGAGGACTGGATCGCCTGCGCCGACGGCCAATAGAAGAAGATGAAAATCACCGCCAGTTGCGGCAGCAGAAAGAGATATGGGAGCGTTGGCGAGGAAAACTGCACGCGCTTCATGGCGGGATCCCTGAAATGCGGTTCCGGAGACGACAGGCGCCTCCGGATCCGTTCCTTGCAATTATTTCTGATCAGCCGGCCGTCTTGGCGAAGCGGGCCAGCAGATCGTTGCCTTCTTTCTCGATCGTGTCGAAGGCGTCCTTGACGGTCGTTTCACCCGAGAAGATGCGGCCGTATTCACGCTCCATGATCTCGCGGATCTGCGGATAGAAGCCGAGGCGGTAGCCCTTCGACCATTCGCCGCCCTTGAGCAAAAGCTGCTTGATACCGACTTCGGCGGCAGGCTTCTCTTCGTAGTAGCCTTCCTTCTTGGCCAGTTCGTAAGCCGCCTTGGTGATAGCGACATAGCCCGTTGCCTGATGGTAGAACTTCTGGATTTCCGGCGAGGTCAGGAACTGGAAGAAGTCGGCGACGCACTTGTTCTCTTCTGCTGGTTTGCCGGACATGGCAAACAGGGCCGCACCGCCGATGAACGAGTTGGTGCCGGCACCTTCGATCGAGTTCCAGTAGGGCAGGAAGGTTGCCGAGAACGGCATCTGCGCCGTCTTGGAAAGACCGCCGAACGAACCGGAAGAGCCGATCCAGAGCGCAGCCTTGTTTTCCTCGAAGACCTTCTGGTTGTCGCTCCAGCCGGCGCCGTAGTAGCCGAAATAGCCCTCGTCGGCCCAGGCCTTGAGCTTGTCGAACATCATGATGAGGTTCGGGTCGGTGACATTCAGCTTTGTGTCGACGACGCTGTCATAGCCGTTGTTGTTGGAGGCGAACTGGATGTTGTTGCGCGAGAAGAAGTTCTCGGTGAACTCCCACGTCAGCTGCGACTGGACGAGCGGCACGAAGCCGGCTTCCTTCAGCTTCGGGGCAATTGCCTCGAACTCTTCCCAGGTCTTGGGGGCCTCGACACCAGCCTTCTTCAGGGCTTCGTCGTTGATGTACATGATCGGAGCCGACGAGTTGAACGGCATGCCGACGAACTTGCCGTCCGCATCGGCGTAGAAGTAGCGTACGCCATCGATGAAGTCATCGCGGTTGAAGGTGTAGCCGGCCTGGTTGATGAGATCTTCGGCCGGGATGACCGCACCCTTGGCGTTGATGATCGTCGCGGCGCCGGCATCGAAGACCTGAAGGATATTCGGCTGCTCGCTGGAACGGAAAGCGGCGATGCCGGCGGCAAGGGCTTCTTCATAGGTTCCCTTGCTGACGGGAGTCAGGCTGCAGGCGCTCTGCGCGGCATTGAACTTCTGGGCGACCTCATTGATGACTTCGCCGTTGCGTCCGCCCATACCGTGCCACCAGGTGATGTTGGTTGCAGCAAAGGACGAAGTGGCTGAAAAACCGACGGCCATTGCGGCCAGGGAAATCTTTTTTAACATCGAACTCTCTCCATCAGCTAAGGATGGGGAGTCGATAGTGCCCTTGCATGACAGTTTCTTTGCAGTTTCATGTCATTAGGTGTAATATTTCGAATTCTTTCGCTTGAATCGCAAACGAACTAAAACGCATTCGGATAGTGCCGTGGCCATCTGCGCGGCAGGACAGCCACGATGTCATAGCGTTGCGACAGCAAATGTGCGTCCGGCTGCCGCGCCAGCCATTGGTCGCTTGCCGCCCTAATGCGGCGTTGCGCCGCGAAGCCCACCGCATCGACGGCCTGCCCTTCCTCGCGCCTGGCCTTCACCTCAACGAAAACAATTAGATCGCCCTTGCGGACGATGATGTCGATCTCGCCAAGCCTCGTTCGGTAGCGCAGCGCAACGATCCTGTAACCCTTGACGAGCAGGCAAAGCGCGGCCAGATACTCGGATACCCGCCCGCGGCGCTCCGCCTTCCGTCTCAGCCTGCTTCCGCCGTCACCGATCATTCCGTTCCTTCAATTCGACGAGCCGCTGATAGAGATCCTTGCGCGGGAGGCCGGTCATCTTCGCGGCCTCGACTGCCGCCTTCGAAACAGGAAGATCGGCGGCAAGTTGCAAAAGCAGGCTGTCCACGTCCGCCTCGGCAGGAACGTCGCCTTGGCGCGGCGGAGCTATCACCAGGACGATTTCGCCCTTCACGGTTCTGTCGTCGTAGTATTGCGCAAGTTCGCCGAGCGTGCCCCGCCGGAACTCCTCGAATGCCTTGGTCAGTTCACGGCAGACCGTTGCTTCCCGTTCCTTGCCCAGCACGTCCGCAGCCGCCGCAAGCGTCGCCCCGATCCGATGCGGGGATTCGAAAAAGATCAACGTGGACGGTACGCTTGCCAGTACGGTCAGCCGGTCGCGCCGCGCCTTGTCCTTGGTCGGCAGGAAACCGGAAAAAAGGAAGGCATCGCTTGGAAGCCCTGAGCCGACGAGCGCGGCAAGCGGCGCCGAAGCACCCGGGATGGGCACGACGCGATACCCGGCTTCGATCGCCAATTGGCCAAGACGATAGCCGGGATCGGAGACCAGCGGTGTCCCGGCATCCGAGACCAGTGCCACCGACTTTCCTTCCTCAAGCGCCTGTATCAAGCGCGGCCCGACTTCGCCGGCATTGTGCTCGTGATAGGCATAGGGGCGGCCGCGGATGCCATAGCGATCGAGCAGGACGCGGGTAACGCGCGTATCCTCGCAGGCGAGCACATCGGCGCCGGCCAGCGTCTCGAGCGCCCGCAAGGTGATGTCGCCGAGATTGCCTATCGGAGTCGCGACCAGATACAGCGCCGGCTGCAGCGGACGGGCGGGGATCGCCACATTGGCGACGCGGTAGGTGCGCTCACCTTCGCGACTTGAATCTTGGTTATGCGTCACGGGATTTCATTGCCTTCCGATGCAGTCTCGCACTTATGGTCCGGTTGCGCCCGCCGGGCAAGAGCCGCCATTCCTGTGATTCCTTTGTGGATAGTGCGTTAAAGCGCGGAATTACACCGGCGCGCGAGGCAGACCTCTTGCATTCCCGCGTCAAAATCTGCCATTTTGCCGGTCCACATCAGCCGGCCGAAGACCGGAAAGCGAAATATGCAGGCCGGCTTTGTCAGGGCCGGCAATGATCGAGAGCGGTAGTGTCCCATGCGTATTACTATTGAGCGGTCCAATCTCCTGAAATCGCTGAACCACGTCCATCGCGTGGTCGAGCGACGCAACACGATCCCGATCCTGTCGAATGTCCTGCTACGCGCCGATGGCGCAAGCCTGGAAATGAAGGCGACCGACCTCGATCTGGAAATCACTGAAGCGACTCCCGCCAACGTCGAGCAGGCGGGCGCCACCACAGTGCCGGCGCACTTGCTCTATGACATCGTGCGCAAGCTTCCCGATGGCTCCGAGGTGCTTCTGGCGACCAATCCGGATGGCTCCTCGATGACGGTCGCCTCAGGCCGTTCGAAATTCTCTCTCCAGTGCCTGCCGCAGTCGGACTTCCCGGATCTCACCGCCGGCAGCTTCAGCCACACCTTCCGCCTGAAGGCTTCCGACCTGAAGATGCTGATCGACCGGACGCAGTTCGCGATCTCGACCGAGGAAACGCGCTACTATCTCAACGGCATCTTCTTCCACACGATCGAAAGCGGCGGTGATCTGAAACTGCGCGCGGTTGCCACCGACGGCCATCGCCTGGCACGCGCCGATGTCGAGGCGCCATCGGGGTCCGAGGGCATGCCCGGCATCATCATCCCGCGCAAGACGGTCGGCGAACTGCAGAAGCTCGTCGACCTGCCCGACACCGTCGTCGCCGTCGAGGTTTCCGACGCCAAGATCCGCCTGACGATCGGCTCGATCGTCATCACCTCCAAGCTGATCGACGGCACTTTCCCCGACTATCAGCGGGTCATCCCGGCGAACAACGACAAGGAAATGCGCGTCGACTGCCAAACGTTTGCCCAGGCCGTCGATCGCGTGTCGACCATCTCCTCCGAGCGTGGACGCGCAGTCAAGCTCGCGCTCAGCGACGGACAGTTGCTGCTGACGGTCAACAACCCGGATTCGGGCAGCGCCACCGATGAATTGGCTGTCGGCTACGATACCGACCCTATGGAAATCGGCTTCAACGCCAAGTATTTGCTCGACATAACCGCCCAACTTTCCGGTGGCGAAGCTGTGTTCATGCTCGCTGATGCGGGTTCTCCAACGCTGATCCGAGACACCGCTGGCGATGACGCCCTATACGTTCTGATGCCAATGCGCGTCTGACCATTGCTCGCCAGCTTGCGAGTACCAGAGCATATCGACGGGGACCGCCTGCTCAACCAGGGCGGCCCCCGTCGCGTTTCCTGTACAACATCAAAAATCCAGGAAACGAGTTCTCCTTCTACGACATTTTGCCTTGTTTTTGCGGCAAAGGAGGACAACATAAGCAACAACTTGCACTATTGGATGAGCGTTGCTTTTGCGGGGGAGTGAAATATGGCAATACGCCTGAAGGAGCGGTTCGGCAGGAAGTTCGACGAGGAGATCCGGTTCTTCAAGGGATGGATCGACGGGCCGAAGCGAGTGGGTGCCATTCTGCCGACTTCCTCGATTACCGCTCGGCGAATGGCCAGCGTCATCAACCCGCGTTCCGGACTTCCTGTTCTGGAGCTTGGACCGGGCACAGGCGTCATCACCAAGGCGATCCTCGGCCGCGGCGTGAAGCCGCAAAACCTCGTCGCGGTGGAGTACTCAAGCGATTTCTACGAGCATCTGCTGCGTACTTATCCCGGTGTCCGCTTCGTCAACGGCGACGCCTTTGATCTCGACAGGACACTCGGCGATCTCAAGGACCAAAAATTCGACTCGATCATTTCCGGGATTCCGCTTCTGAATTTTCCGATGCAGGCACGCATCGAGCTTCTCGAGAGCCTGCTCGACCGCATGCCCCTTGGGCGTCCGGTGGTGCAGATATCCTACGGGCCGGTTTCGCCCATCGTGGCAAGGCCGGACCGTTATCACATCCAGCATTTCGATTTCGTCGTGCGTAACCTTCCGCCGGCCCAGCTCTGGCTCTATCGCCGCAACTAACTATGCTCCGGCCAAAAGCGGCGGCATCCATCGTCTTTTCCGTCTTGCGGCACGCCTCGTCTCATGCGACTGCACGGGAGTGGACAACTGGCAGGGATGGAACGAAGTATGACCGCACGCGACCGCTTGATCGTTGGCCTCGACATACCGACCGTACAGGAGGCCGAGCGCATCGTTTCGGCACTTGGAGAGGACGTGCTTTTCTACAAGATCGGCTACCAGCTGGTCTTTGCGGGAGGGCTGGAATTTGCCCGTGAACTTGCCCAGGACGGCAAGAAGGTGTTCCTGGACATGAAACTGCTCGACATCGACAACACGATAGCTTCAGGGGTGGAGAACATCGTCAAGATGGGCATGTCGATGCTGACCTTGCACGCCTATCCGAAGGCCATGCGCGCTGCCGTCGCGGCCGCCAACGGCTCCGACTTGTGCCTTCTCGGCGTGACCGTGCTCACCTCCATGGACCAGCCGGACCTCGCCGAGGCCGGATACGAACTGGATCCACGTCATCTGGTGCTGAAGCGCGCCGCGCAGGCGCGTACGGCCGGCATGGGGGGCATCGTCTGCTCGGCGGAAGAATCAGCTGCCGTTCGCGCTGTCGTCGGTCCAGACATGGCAATCGTCACACCGGGTATACGCCCGGCGGGAAGCGACAAGGGCGACCAGAAGCGGGTCATGACGCCTGGCGATGCGATCCGCGCAGGCTCGAGCCACCTGGTCGTCGGCCGACCGATCGTCAGGGCGGAAGATCCCCGTGCCGCCGCGCGCGCCATCCTCGATGAGATGAACGCGGTGCGCTGACCCGCTTTGCACATGTTTGCAAAACAGCAGGCTTGCGCGGTCTGACGTCCTGCGGGAACGTGGCCACCATGATTCTGTGCGGGCAGCTACCGTGGCGCGCACCCCAACAAGGAGTTGAGTACATGGCAAAGGGTTACTGGATTGCACGCGTCGACGTTCGCGATCCCGAGCGCTACAAGGACTACGTCGCGGCCGCCAAACCGGCCTTCGAGAAATTCGGAGCTACATTCCTTGCCCGCGGCGGCGAAATGGTCGAACTCGAGGGCAAGGCACGCACCCGCAATGTTGTCATCGAGTTCCCATCGCTGCAGGCGGCCAGGGACTGCTATTACTCGCCCGAATATCAGATCGCGGCAAAGATCCGCCAGGAAGTGGCGGACGCCGAAATGGTGCTGGTGGAAGGCGCCTGACATTGGCCGAGCGGGGTGTAATGTCCGGGCCTTTATGAGACTTCACCTTGCACCGCAATTGGGCTAAGACACCGGCAATCTTCGCCGATCAACACCGTGCTTTTTACAAGGAGCGCATTATGACCCTCGCCAATCTTCCCCCGCTCGTCACCGTGTTCGGAGGCTCGGGTTTCGTGGGACGGCATGTGGTTCGCGACCTTGCAAAGCGCGGCTACCGGATCCGGGTGGCCGTGCGGCGCCCGGACCTCGCGGGCTTCCTTCAGCCTCTCGGCACCGTCGGACAGATTTCGTTCGTCCAGGCCAATCTTCGCTACCGGCAATCGGTTGACCGCGCCGTCGAAGGCGCATCCCACGTCGTCAACTGCGTCGGCATTCTGGCGCCCAAGGGACGCAATACCTTCGACGCGGTCCAGGAATTCGGCGCCCGGGCCATTGCCGAAGCGGCGCGCGCGGCGGGCGCAAGCCTCACGCATGTCTCGGCGATCGGCGCCGATGTCAACTCACCCTCCGTCTATGCGCGCACCAAGGGCCGGGCAGAGGCCGGGATCCTCGCCATCAAGCCGGACGCCGTCATCCTGCGCCCCTCTATCATTTTCGGCCCGGAGGACAGCTTCTTCAACAAGTTTGCCGACATGGCCCGCCTTTCGCCCGTCCTGCCCCTGATCGGCGGCGGCGCGACCCGGTTCCAGCCGGTCTTCGTCGGCGATGTGGCCGAGGTTGTGGGACTTTCGGTCGACGGCAAGGTCGAACCCGGCACGATCTACGAACTTGGCGGCCAGAACGTGCTGACATTCCGCGAATGTCTCGAGATCATGCTGAAGGTTATCGACCGCAAGCGGATGCTGGTCTCCATCCCCTTCGGCATCGCCTCGCTGATCGGTCGCCTGGCATCGATGATCCCCTTCGTTGCACCACCGATCACAGCCGATCAGGTAAAGCTCCTTAAGCACGACAACGTGGTCTCCAAGGCTGCGGAAGCAGAAGGACGCACGCTTCACGGCCTGGGCATCACCCCAACGATGCTTGTCTCGATCCTGCCCTCCTATCTCGTGCAGTACCGCCCGCATGGCCAGTACAGCAATTCCGGCCGGGCTGCCTGAACATTTTCCTTCTTGCCGGGTCGCAGGCAATGATTTCAGGCCTGCGACCCTACAGAATCCGACCGGCCCGGAACCTTTTTGTCATCAAAGCGTTGCACAAATATCGCATCCGCAAAAATGGATGCGTTAACCTTGAATTCAGCAAGATAGACTATTGATGTTTTTCGAGCCCGAGAATAAATACCCCCGCGCTTCAATATAATTACCCAACATCGCAGCGGGATCTGGCGGTCTCGTACGGAAAGGCATTCCCCCATGGGCAAGTCCATCGCACTCTTTTTCGCGTGTGCGGCACTCGTCATTCTCGCGGGCTCATTCATGGCGCCGGGCACCGTAGCCGCCGTGAAAGCCGAATGCGCTCCTGCCTATGGTGTCGATCCCTGCAACACCGGATCCATCCAATCGGCCGACGCCGAGTAACCAAGACAAAGGGCCGGCATCGCGACCGGCCCTTTTCTTTGTGAATGCGACTGCCGCATCGCCGGCAATCGTATCAGGCTGGTTATCCGAAGATGAGAAGACCTGCCAGGCCGAGGACGCCAACAGCGATCCGCCAGTAGGCAAATGGCGCGTAACCGCGCTTCGAGACGAAATCCAGCAGCGACCGGACGACCAGCACGGCGGCCACGAAAGCCGCGACGAAGCCGACGCCGATGACTGCGACGTCGTCGAAAGTCAGGGCATTGCGGTTTTTGTAGAGATCAAGCGCGAACGCCCCGATCATGGTCGGCATGGCCAGGAAGAACGAAAACTCTGCTGCCGAACGCTTGTCCGTTCCCATCAGCAGGGCGCCGACGATGGTGGCCCCGGAGCGCGAGGTGCCGGGGATCATCGCCAGGCACTGGAACAGTCCGATGCGAAAGGCCAGTCCCGGCGGAAAATCCATCACGTCCCGGTAGATCGGCTTGAATGTCATGCGATCGACCGCGAGCAGGACGAACCCGCCCAGGATCAACATGACGCAGATCAGCATCGGCGTTTCGAAGAGCACCGACTTGATGAAGCCGTGCGCCAACATGCCGATCACTACCGCCGGAAGGAATGCGAGCAGGATGGTGAAGACGAAACGGCGGGCGCTGGCGCTGGTCGGGAGTGCCTTCGCAATCGACCACAGTCGCTGGAAATAGACGAGCAGGATGGCAAGGATCGCGCCCAACTGGATGAGAACGGCGAATGTATTGCCGGGCGATTTGAAGCCGAGAAAATGCCCGGCGAGCAAAATGTGGGCCGTGGAGGAAACGGGAATGAACTCGGTCAGGCCTTCCAGAAGGCCTAGAACGAGTGCGCTGATTATTGATTGGTCAGCCATGATATGTCCTTTGTACGGGCGGCGAAACCGCCTGATTCGCTTGTATTGGCGCAGGCAACCTCCTATAGCTTCGCTATACGAGGCATGGCCAGAGCCGTCGTCATCAACCGCTTGCCGCCAACTCAACCCATCGTCGCAAAGTTCTGATAAAGATGCCCACACTCTATCATCACCCGATGTCGTCAGCGTCTCGGTTCGTCCGTCTAATCCTCACCGAATATGGCTTTCATGCGGATCTGATCGATGAACAGCCGTGGGAAAAGCGTCGCGACTTCCTGGCCCTCAACCCCGCCGGGTCGCTGCCGGTCTATGTCGATGACAGCATGCGCGCCCTTTGCGGCGCCTCGGTCATCTCCGAATATCTCGATGAAACCCATGGCGTATTGAAGCGGGACCGGCGGCTTCTGGCGGAAGATCCATTCCAGCGGGCCGAGATCCGGCGACTGACGGAATGGTTCCTGCAGAAGATGGAAAGGGATGTCACGCGCCCCTTGGCGCGCGAGCGCGTCTACAAGCTGCAGATGACGCCGGACCAAGGCGGTGGCGCCCCGGACTCGAAGATCCTGCGGACGGCACGGGCGAACATCCGCCAGCACATGAAGTACCTGTCCTGGCTAGCCGGCTCGCGCACCTGGCTTGCCGGCGACCGGCTGAGCTATGCCGACCTCGCGGCCGCGGCCGCGCTGTCGGTGCTCGATTATCTCGGCGAGATCGACTGGTCGGAATCGCCGACGGCCAAGGACTGGTACCAGCGGCTGAAGTCGCGACCTTCCTTCCGTCCGCTGCTGACCGATCGCGTGCGCGGCTTGACGCCGGTCTCGCACTACGCGGACCTCGATTTCTGACGAAGGCAAGGCATGACGCATGACCGGACAGAGGAAAAGGTTGCCAGACGCCGCGAAACCCTGACCGGGTTCATTCGCAGCGAAGCCGAGAAACTCGGTTTCGACCTCTGCCGCGTCACCCGCCCCGACGTCATGCCGGACGCGCCTGCAAGGCTCGGTGCGTTTCTTTCCGCCGGCTATCACGGCACCATGGAATGGATGGCGGAAACGCGCGAGCGCCGCGCCGATCCGCGCGTGCTGTGGGGCGAGGTGCGCTCCATCGTCGTCTTCGGCCTCAACTACGGCCCCGACGAAGATCCACGCGCCGTTCTCGGCAAACCCGACCGGGCCGCCATTTCCGTCTACGCCCGCAATCGCGACTATCACGACGTCATCAAGGGGCGGCTCAAGGAGATCGCGACCCGCTTCGCCGCCCGTGCCCAGGCGGACGTCAAGGTGTTCGTCGATACCGCGCCGGTGATGGAGAAGCCGCTCGCTGCTGCCGCCGGTCTCGGCTGGCAGGGCAAGCATACCAATCTCGTCAGCCGCTCGCACGGCTCTTGGCTGTTCCTCGGCAGCATGTTCACCACCGCCGAGTTGGACTACGACGAGCCCGAAATCGACCATTGCGGCTCGTGCCGCGCCTGCCTCGACTCCTGCCCGACAAACGCCTTTCCTGCGCCCTACAGGATCGATGCGCGCCGCTGCATCTCCTATCTGACGATCGAGCACAAGGGGCCAATCGATCCGGACCTGCGCGTTCTGATGGGCAACCGCATCTACGGCTGCGACGATTGCCTGGCAGCCTGCCCTTGGAACAAGTTCGCCCGAAGCGCATCGGAAATGAAGCTGAAGGCCCGCGAGGATCTCAAGGAGCCGCCGATCGCCTTCCTGCTGACGCTTGAAGACGGGGCGTTCAGGGCCTTTTTTTCCGGCTCTCCGGTCAAGCGCATCGGCCGTGACCGCTTCATCCGCAATGTATTGATCGCCGCCGGAAATTCCGGCGATCGCGACTTGATAGCCGGCTGTCGCCGGTTGACTAGGGATCCATCCGCAATCGTGCGCGGCATGGCAGTCTGGGCCCTGTCACGGCTGATGACCAATGCGGAATTTGCCACCCTAGCAGCCGGACGACCAAATGAGACGGATACCGATGTGGTCCTGGAATGGCGGAAGGCGGGGGCAGCATGACGCATTTGATGATTTTCGGAGCCGGATATTCCGGCAAGGCCATTGCAGCCAGCATGAAGGACTTGGGCTGGCGCATTGCCGGCACGACGCGCTCGGAGGACAAGGCATCTTCGCTTGCGTCCAAGGGTATCGTTCCCTTCCTGTTCGACGGTGTGGCTCTCAGCGAAGCGCTTCGTGGCGAATTGCAGACGGTGACGCATCTGGTGCAATCGATCGCACCCGGCCGGGACGGCGACCCGCTGCTGCGGATTGCGGGCAATTCCGTACGCAGCCTGATGCCGAAGCTCGAATGGATCGGCTATCTCTCCACAGTCGGCGTATACGGGGACCACGAGGGCGCCTGGGTCGACGAGGAAAGCGAATGCAAGCCGGTGTCATCCCGTTCGCGAGAACGGCTTGAAGCAGAAAGCGCATGGACCGACCTCGGCAACACCGACGGCGTCCCTGTAGCCCAATTGCGCCTGTCCGGTATCTATGGGCCGGGTCGCAATGCCCTGCGCAATATGTCCGAGGGCACGGCGCGGCGACTCGTCAAGAAAGACCAGGTGTTCAACCGCATTCGCGTCGAGGATATCGGCGCGGCGACCCGGTTTCTCGTGGAACGCAAGCTGGGCGGCAAATACAACGTCACCGACCATGAGCCCGCCCCGCCCCAGGACGTGGTGGCCGAGGCGGCCCGCCTCATGGGGGTGGAGCCGCCGCCGGAGCAGCCCTTTGAAACCGCCGAACTTTCGCCCATGGCGCGGTCCTTCTACGGCGAAAACAAACGCGTCTCGAACCGCAAGATCCGTGATCTCGGATTCGAATTTCAATTTCCCGACTATCGGGTTTCGCTTGCCGAGCTATGGAGCGGCAATTGGCGGGGGTGATCCAACGCAGGTTGAAGCCGGCCGCGGAACATCCCTTTGGATGGAATTGCCGTGAAGTTTTTCTACCAGCGCGGCGCGCATTCGGGTCCTTTTTGTCCCACGCGGAAAAGCAGGAATTTTCTTCCAAGGACGTATTTTCGGATTTAATCGCCCGGGATCATGGTTAACCGCCTCTGAATTTGCGCAATTTTGGCGGAGAAATGCGTCATGGGAGAAATTTTTTTTAAGGCTTTTCGTGATCGACACGGGCATGCCGCCTGCTTAGAAAATTTCTTCGCCTTTTTCCCTGATTCTATTCGTTTTTTCTAGTTTCAATAATTTACCAAACGTTACCTATACATAGGTATAGGATACCATATGTTACACGCTGTAACTTTCCGTGATCGTCGCCGGCCCCTTTTCGCCATGATTCAGCCGATTCAAGCCCCCCCTCATAAGCAAGCCGCTTAGCAGCTCTCAGAGAGGGGAAGCCAAATGACGACGACTTTCGGGCGTTCTTTTGTCGCCGCCGCTATCATTGCAGCGAGTTCAATCATAATGCCCATCGAGGCATCTGCCGCCGGCTGTGGCGGTGCGTCCTGGTATGCGTTGACGTCTAAGACCGCTTCGGGTGAGCGCATGAACCCGGCGAATCTTACGGCGGCCCATCGGTCGCTCAAGTTCGGCACCAAGGTGAAGGTCACCAACAAGCGCAACGGCAAAACTGTCGTCGTGCGTATCAACGATCGCGGGCCGTTTATCCGCGGGCGCGTGATCGACCTATCTAAGGCCGCCGCGCAGAACATCGGCATGGTCAAGAGCGGCACGGCCAGCGTCTGTTACGAGATCGTCCGCTGATTTAGCCCGAAACGCTTGCTCTTCCCGTCAATCACGGCTACCACCCCGGGGAATTGTACAGGAGTGACCAGGAATGCGTTTGGGCGGAAGGCTCGCAGGGGCCATCGAGGTGTTGGCAGACATCGACGCGCGCAAGCGCCCGGTTGCCGACGCCCTGAAGGACTGGGGCCTCAGCCATCGTTTTGCCGGGTCTGGCGATCGCGCCGCAATCGGCAACATCGTCTACGATGCCCTGCGCATGCGTCTTTCGCACGCCTGGCTGATGGATGACGAGACGCCGGCGGCACTTGCCCATGCGGTGATGTTTCGCCAGTGGGGCATGACGCCCGAGTCCCTTGCTGCCGAACTCAAGGACGACCGCTTCGCGCCGCCACCGCTCGATGCCGTGCAACTGTCTGCCTTTGCCTCACGCAGGCTCAGCGACGCACCAGAGCACGTCCAGGGCGACATCCCCGAATGGATCGAGCCGTCGCTAAAGAAGGGTTTCGGCGATGCCTGGCTGGATGAGGCCAAAGCGCTGGCCGGTCGGCCAACGCTGGATCTCAGGACCAATACGCTGAAGGCGACACGGGACAAGGTAGTCAAAGCGCTCGAGCGCTCGGGCGCGCAGCCGGCCAATATTGCGCCGAATGGCATCCGCATCGCTGCCGGAGAAGGGCCTTCCCGGCTGCCGAACGTTACGGCCGAGCTTTCCTTCCAGAAGGGCTGGTTCGAAGTTCAGGACGAGGGATCGCAGATTGTTGCGGCATTGGCCGCCCCCCAAGAACACGACCAGGTGCTCGACTACTGTGCCGGCGGCGGCGGCAAGACGCTTGCCATGGCGGCGGCGATGCAGAACAAGGGGCAGGTCCACGCCTACGACGCAGATCGCAAGCGCCTTGCGCCGATCATCGAGCGCCTAAAGCGAGCGGGGACCCGAAATGTCCAGGTGCACGACAACCGCAACGATCTCCTCGCATCGCGAGGGCGGTTTGATCGGGTGCTCGTCGACGCGCCCTGCACAGGAACTGGAACATGGCGGCGGCGCCCGGATACGAAATGGCGCCTGACCGCCAAGAACCTTGACGAGCGCATTGCCCAGCAACGCGAGGCACTTGCCCAGGCGGCGGAGTTCGTCCGCCCTGGTGGCGCACTGATCTACATCACATGCTCGGTGCTGCCCGAGGAGAACGAAGCCCAGGTCGACCGCTTCTGCGCCGAGAACCCGGATTTCGAGATCCTTCCGGTGCTCGACACCTGGAACGGCCTGTTCGGCACCGCTGCGCCGCGACCGCGCTCATCGGATGGAAAGACGGTGACGCTTACCCCTGCCACCACGGATACGGATGGCTTCTTCTTTTGCCATATGCGTCGGCGTCCGGCGTGAGTTCGGGCGGGCAACTGCTGCGCTACCACGCATAGCTGGCATGCCATACAACTTCAGCGCATAGTTTGAAACCGTTCTAAACTAGAGCGTTTGACACAAGTTTGAAATTGCGCAATGACACCCTGTCCGTGTTTAGGGGCGGCACCCGAGGTCGCCACAGGAGAGGATCATGAAACGGAAAATCCATTTCCGCGCCGCGCTGGCGCTTCTTACCGCATCCGCCGCATTCATAGGCCATTCCGCCATTGCGGCTACCGATCCGGCTGCAGTGGTCAAACACTACTCCGACGTGGCGCTTGCCAAGTATGAGGATTCGCTGGCGACCGCCAAGGCGCTCGACGCGGCGATCGACGCCTTCCTCGCCGCACCGAGCGACGCAACGCTGCAGGCTGCAAAGGACGCCTGGATCAAGGGGCGGGTGCCCTATCAGCAGACGGAAGTCTACCGCTTCGGCAATCCGATTGTCGACGACTGGGAGGGCAAGGTCAACGCCTGGCCACTCGATGAAGGCCTGATCGACTACGTCGACCCGGCCTATGGCACGGAGAGTGATGAAAACGCACTCTATGTCGCCAACGTCATTGCCAACAACACCGTCAAGATCAATGGCAAGGATGTTGATGCCTCCAACATCACGCCGGAATTCATCTCGGGCACACTGCACGAAGCGGGCGAAGTCGAAGCGAACGTTGCCACCGGCTATCACGCGATCGAGTTCCTCCTCTGGGGCCAGGACTTGAACGGCACCGGGCCCGGCGCCGGCAATCGTCCCTTCACCGACTATGACCTCGCGAATTGCACCCACGGCAATTGCGATCGCCGTGCGGCCTACCTCAAATCCGCCTCGACGCTGCTGGTAAGCGATCTCGAGGAGATGGTCGGCAATTGGAAGGCGGACGGCGATGCCACCAAGGCCGTCAATGCCGATCCCAAGACAGGCCTGACCGCCGTTCTCACCGGCATGGGTTCTCTGTCCTACGGAGAACTGGCCGGCGAACGGATGAAGCTCGGCGTCCTGCTGCATGATCCGGAAGAGGAGCACGATTGCTTCTCGGACAACACCCATAATTCGCACCTGAACGACGCCGTTGGCATCGCATCCGCCTATACCGGCGAATACACACGCGTCGACGGCACGAAGATGACGGGTCCGTCGCTCTCGGACCTTGTCGCCGAAAAGGACAAGACGCTCGACGACGAAATGAGGACCAAGCTGACGGTGACGCTCGACGCCATGAACGCCATGGCCAAGCGCGCCGAGACGACCGAAGCCTACGACCAGATGATCGGCGAAGGCAACACCGAAGGCAATGCCACGGTGCAGGCTGCGATCGATGGCCTGATTGACCAGACAAAGACGATCGAGCGCGTCATTTCGGCGCTAGATATTGGCACGGTTGAGCTTGAAGGTTCCGACAGCCTGGATAATCCTAACGCTGTCTTCCAGTAAGAAAGAAGGGGGCCGTTCCGTGTGCGGAACGGCCCGCATTTCATGAACGGCATTCGGGCACGGGCTATTGTATTCGGGTTTGCTGCAGGCATGCTGGCAGTTGCGCTCGATGCGTCGGTTTCCGCGAATACGGATCTTCCCGCAGCCCGTCTCGACCTTTCCGAGCCGGACGAGGCCCGCGTAGGGAAAGTGACACGCCCGGCGGACCAATTCACGAAAGCCGAACCCTACGAGGCGATGCAGGGCGGTGCTGCAACCTCAATCCATCCGGTCAACGGCGATGCATTTTCGCACATGTCAGCGAACCTTTCCTTTGTCGAAGAACAGGACTTCAAGCTCGGCAACGCGCTTTTCCGAAAACTCTGGGTCTCGTCGCCCTCCTCGACCCAGGCCTCCGACGGTCTTGGACCGCTTTACAATGCCCGCGCCTGTCAGAGTTGCCACCTGAAGGACGGCCGCGGCCGTCCGCCGGAAGGCGACCGGGATGCGACGTCGATGTTTCTACGGCTTGCCCGACCGGCAAAGAACGCCGGGGAGCAGGCGGCGATCGGCGCCCACGAGGTCTTGAACTTCCCGGATCCGATCTATGGAGAGCAACTCCAGGATCTCGCAGTTCCCGGGCTGGCCGCGGAAGGTCGGATGTCCATTGCTTACCAGGAGCGGACTGTCACGCTCGCCGACGGAACGAGCGTAAACCTGCGCAAACCGCACTATGAGGCTTCCGACCTCGCCTATGGACCGCTTTCACCCGAAACCACCCTTTCTGCGCGTGTCGCACCGCCGATGATCGGTCTCGGACTGATCGAGGCGATTCATGAAGCCGACATCCTCGCCCATGCCGATCCCGACGACCGCGACGGCGACGGCATATCCGGCAAGGCGGCAATCGTGCGAGACGGCAGCACCGGCAAGCTCGCGCTCGGGCGCTTCGGGTGGAAGGCGCAAAACGCTACGGTGCGCGAGCAAAGCGCGCGGGCTTTTGCGAGCGATATCGGCATTTCGACGCCGGATGTTCCCCGCCATTTCGGCGACTGCACGAAATCGCAGCCGAAATGTCTCGCCATGTCGAACGGCGTGCAGCCCCGCCTCGGCGATACCGAAGCGCCGTCGCCCGTCCTCGACCTTGTGACGTTCTACTCCGAAAACCTCGCAGTGCCGGCCCGAAGGAAGGCGAGCTTCCCGGACGTCCTCAAGGGCAAGGCGCTGTTTTATGGGGCGGGCTGCCCTACCTGCCATGTCCCCAAATTTGTCACCCGCCGGGACGCCGCCAACAAGGCGCAGGCCTTCCAGTTGATCTGGCCCTATTCGGATTTTCTGCTGCACGACATGGGCGATGGACTTGCGGACGGCCAAGCAGTCGGGCTCGCAACCGGTCGCGAGTGGCGCACACCGCCGCTCTGGGGGATCGGTCTTACACAAACCGTCAACGGCCATAGCTTCTTCCTGCATGACGGGCGCGCCCGCAACTTCACCGAGGCCATACTCTGGCATGGCGGCGAGGCCGAGCGCGCCCGCGATGCCTTTTCGTCGATGCCGGCGGACGGCCGCCAGTCCCTGCTCACTTTCCTGGAGTCGCTCTGATGCGCATGCTGCACTACGTCATCTTCAGCCTTGCCCTCTTGCCGGTGGCACTGCCGGCCTTAGCCCAGGAAGGAAATCCGCCCCCACCGGGCACCGTGGACGAGAAACTCGTCCCGGCGATCATGGAAAAGGCGGTCGACGAGGTGATCCGCCCGGGATATCGTGAATTCCATGCCTCTGCCGGACGTCTGGTATCTGCCATGAACGCCCTGTGCAAGACGCCATCCGCGGACAGCCTTGTTGGCGCGAAATCCGCCTTCGACGACACCGTCCGATCCTGGTCGCACATCGAAATCGTCCGCATCGGCCCGGTGCTCGAGGGCAACCGCTTGGAACGCATCCTGTTCTATCCCGACCGCAAAAGCACCGGCTTGAAGCAGGTGCAGGCGGTGCTTGCCACGCGCGATGAACAGGACGTCTCGTCGGATGGATTTGCCGAACGCAGCGTCGCCGTGCAGGGGCTCGGGGCGCTCGAATATGTGCTTTCCGGCACCGGAGCCGAGGATCTGACCTCTGAGCCAATGAGCTTTCGCTGCCGCTACGGGGCGGCGGTCGCCGGTAATATCCAGAACGTAGCTGGCGAACTCGTTGCCGCATGGGATGCGCCGGACGGTGTCCAGGCAGCGTGGAAACATCCCGGCCCCGACAATCCCGAATTCCGGGACGGCAAGGAGGCGATCACCGCTCTGCTCGGAATCCTTGTCCACGGCGTAGAGATGGTGCGTGACCAGCGTATCGAGACCTTCTATCGCAGTGGCCAGTCCAACCCCCGGCCCAAGAGTGCGATCTACTGGCGCTCCGGTAATACCTGGTCGTCGATTGCCGGCAATCTGCAGGGTCTGCAAACTCTCTGGAAGCGGTCGGACATGGCAAGCCTGCTCGATCCCGACTGGAGGTCGGTGGCAGGCTCGGTGGATTTCGTCATGAAATCGCTCGACCGCGTGGCGCCGACGATTGATCCGGACATTGACGAGGCCGTTGCGAATGAAAAGGAACGCGGCAAGATCGACTTCCTCCTCGTCGACACCAGGGACCTGATATATCGGCTGAACGATCAGTACGGCGCTGCGATCGGGCTTGGCGCCGGATTTTACTTTTCTGACGGAGACTGAGCATGTGGAAAGGCGCACTGGTCGATCGCCGCGGCTTCCTTCGCGCCGCCGGAATCGGGTTCGCGGCGACGCTGGCGCCACAATCGCTTCTGGCCCTTGGTCGCAGCGAAGCCGTGTATGCCTCCGGCTTCCGGGCCCCCGATGGATCATACGGCATAGCCACAGTCACCGAACGTGGTGAGATCATCGACAAGACGACGCTCCCGGGGCGCGCCCATGGTATGGCCTATAATTCGGCAACCAACCGGATCGTCGCCTTTGCCCGACGTCCCGGAACCTACGCGATGGTGATCGACAGGAGCGAATCGGTCGAGCCGGTCGTCATCAGCGCCCCGGAAGGACGTCACTACTACGGCCACGGTTGCTTTTCCCCGGACGGAAGCCTGCTCTATACCAGCGAGAACGACTTCGACCACAATCGCGGCATGATCGGCATCTACGACGGCCGCGACCGGTTCCGCCGCATCGGCGAATTCCAAACCTACGGCATCGGCACGCACGACCTTGCCATTTCCGATGACGGCAACACCCTCATCGCCGCGAATGGCGGTATCGAAACCCACCCGGATTTCGGCCGCACCAAACTCAACCTCGATCACATGGAGCCGTCGCTCGTGCTGGTCGACGCCGCATCCGGGGCGCTGGTCCAGAAGCATACGCTTCCGGAAGACCTCCGCCGGCTTTCGACGCGGCACCTGGATATCGCGGCGGACGGGCGGATCTGGTTTGCCTGCCAATACGAAGGGCCGCGCAACGACCTGCCTCCGCTTGTCGGACATTTCGCACGTGGGGAGGCGCTCGCCTTCGTATCGTTGCCGGACGACACAACCGTCCGGCTCGGTAACTATGTCGGGGCTATTGCGATTAACCGGCGCGAGCGCCTTGTCGGCATAACCTCGCCCAAGGGCGGCAACGCGGTCATTATCGATGCTACGACCGGGCGGGTGCTGCGGGAAGAGCACATCGCCGATGCTGCGGGCGTCGCCGCCGGACCGCACGGTCTGGCCTTCTCGTCCTATGACGGATCGCTTGCAGGCAAGAAGAGCCCGGTCGCCTGGGACCAGCACATCGCCAGCCTCAATTGCGACTGATACTTGCCGTCTCCCGAACAAACTATAGATCAGAAACCATGAGGGTATTGATCCATATAGTCTTTGTCGCCATCTGCCTTGGCGGAGGCGTGCTGCTCGGCGTCGCGAACATGCCCGGCCAATGGTATCAATCACTGGAAAAGCCGTTTTTCAATCCGCCCGAATGGGTATTCGCGCCGGTGTGGTCCGTGCTGTACGTGCTGATTGGAATTGCCGGGGCTAGGACCTTCATAACGGCCAGATCATCTCGCGCGATGAATGCCTGGCTCACCCAATTGGTCCTCAATTTTCTCTGGTCGCCGCTGTTTTTCGGGCTTGAAATGCCCGTGCTCGCCCTGATGGTCATCGTTGCGCTCTTGGCCGCGATCGTCGTCTTCATCGCCGCGCGATGGGACAAGGATCGGTTTGCGGCGCTCCTGTTCGTTCCCTATGGGGCTTGGGTGGCATTCGCGACACTTCTTAACGCTTCGATAGCTTATTTGAACTGAATGCCTATCCCGCGCTTGTCCTTGCAAGGGGCCCGTGCCAATTTCGCACATGCGAGAAAGGCGGAAGTTATGAACGACAATGAGCCCGGCGATTTTCGGGATCGGATAAGGAAGAGCTTTGCACGGCAGGCGGTGATGCGCACGATCGGCGCGGAACTGACGCGAGTGGAACACGGCACCGTGGAAATCGAGCTCCCCTTCGATGAAAAGCTCACCCAGCAGCACGGGATCCTGCATGCCGGCATCATCTCTGCGGCGCTCGATTCCGCCTGCGGATATGCCGCCTATACGGTGATCGATTCGGAAGCGTCGGTTCTTACCATCGAGTTCAAGGTCAACCTGATGTCTCCGGGTCGCGGCGAGCGCTTTCTCTTCCGAGGCGAGGTCACAAAGCCGGGCTCGACGATCATCGTCGCCGACGGGCGGGCCTACGCCATTGGTGACGGTCCGGCCAAGCTCATCGCCTCGATGACCGGAACGATGATGGTGATCCGCGGGCGCGAAGGAATTGCCGGATGACGTTCGAACAGAAGCGCATCGGCGATGTTTCCATCCTGTTCGTCATGGCGGCCGATGCCGAATACGGCCCACGGCTTGCAGCTCGGTTCAAGCCTCTGATGACCGGCGTCGGTCCGGTCGAGGCGGCCGTCGTGCTCGCCAAGACGCTGGCCGAACTGGCCGTGGCGGACAACCTGCCCGATCTCTTGGTGTCGCTGGGGTCGGCCGGTTCGGCCAAGCTTCTCCAGTCGGAAGTCTATCAGGTGACCGCCGTTTCCTACCGGGACATGGACGCCTCGCCACTCGGCTTCACGAAGGGGGAAACACCCTTCCTCGGCCTACCGGCGGTCCTCAAACTGCCTCATCGTATTCCGGGCGTCGCACCCGCCAGCCTCTCGACCGGCGCCAACATCGTTTCCGGCGCCGCCTACGACGGCATCGATGCGGACATGGTGGACATGGAGACCTACGCCGTACTACGCGCCGCCCAGGCATTCGGGATCGATGTGATCGGCTTGCGCGGCATTTCCGACGGCAAGGCCGACCTCAAGCATATTGGCGACTGGACGGAATACCTGCACATCATCGATCAAAATCTGGCGGATGCGGTCGACCGCCTCTACCTGGGCCTCGAAAGCGGCGAGATACGCCTGTAGAGGGTTACATTCGGGACAATAAAACGCCCCGCCTCCTCGTTTCCGGCATTGCAAGAACAGGCAGTATTCTTTAAAGGCTCGCCATGACCCAGACAGCCCATTCCGACACCGTCCTCATCATCGATTTCGGCAGCCAGGTAACGCAGCTGATTGCGCGGCGCGTGCGCGAAACCGGCGTTTACTGCGAGATCGTCCCCTTCCAGTCCGCCGAAGAAGGCTTCAAGCGGCTGAACCCCAAGGCCGTGATCCTCTCCGGCAGCCCGGCCTCGACACTCGACGCGGGAAGCCCGCGCGCACCGCAAGCAATCTTCGACAGCGGCCTGCCAATCTTCGGCATCTGCTACGGCCAGCAGACCATGTGCGCGCAGCTCGGCGGCAAGGTCGAGAGCGGACACCATCGGGAATTCGGCCGAGCCTTCCTCGAAGTCGACAAAGAATGCGCTCTGTTCGAGGGCATCTGGCCGCCGGGATCGCGCCACCAGGTATGGATGAGCCATGGTGACCGCGTAACCGCTCTTCCCGAAGGTTTCGAAGTGGTGGCGACCTCCGCCAACGCGCCTTACGCCTTCATCGCCGACGAGAAGCGCAAGTACTATGCGGTCCAGTTCCATCCGGAGGTCGTGCACACGCCGGACGGCGCCAAGCTGATCGCCAACTTCGTGCACAATGTCGCAGGCATCAAGAGCGACTGGACGATGTCCGCCTATCGCGCCAAGGCGGTCGAGGCGATCCGCAAGCGGGTCGGCGAGAAGAAGGTGATCTGCGCGCTTTCGGGCGGCGTCGATTCCTCCGTTGCGGCGCTGCTGATCCATGAAGCGGTCGGCGACCAGTTGACCTGCATCCTCGTCGACCACGGACTGATGCGCAAGGACGAGGCGAAAAGCGTCGTCGCCATGTTCCAGGAGCACTACAACCTGCACCTGATCCACGTCGATGCCTCCGACCGCTTCATCGGCGAACTGGAAGGCGTCAGCGATCCGGAGACCAAGCGCAAGATCATTGGCCGGCTGTTCATCGAGGTTTTCGAGGACGAGGCGAAGAAGCTCGGGGGCGCCGATTTCCTGGCGCAGGGCACGCTTTACCCGGATGTCATCGAGAGCGTCTCCTTCACCGGCGGCCCTTCGGTGACGATCAAGTCGCACCACAATGTCGGCGGCCTGCCGGAGCGCATGAACATGCAGCTCGTCGAGCCGCTGCGCGAACTCTTCAAGGACGAGGTGCGCGTGCTCGGCCGCGAACTCGGCCTACCCGAAAGCTTCATCGGTCGCCACCCCTTCCCGGGTCCGGGTCTTGCCATCCGCTGCCCGGGCGGTATTACCCGCGAGAAGCTGGAAATCCTGCGCGAGGCGGATGCCATCTATCTCGACGAGATCCGCAAGGCGGGACTCTACGACGCGATCTGGCAGGCTTTTGCCGTGCTGCTACCGGTCCAGACCGTTGGCGTCATGGGCGACGGCCGCACCTACGAATTCGTCTGCGCGCTGCGTGCCGTCACCTCGGTCGACGGCATGACCGCTGATTTCTATCACTACGACATGGAGTTCCTAGGTCGCGCCGCGACGCGCATCATCAACGAGGTGCGCGGCATCAACCGCGTCGTCTACGACGTCACCTCGAAGCCACCCGGCACGATCGAGTGGGAGTGACGGATACAATCGGCGGCAACAGCGTCGTTTCGGCGGCAATTTTCGCTTTCGCGTATTGTTGCTCCATTGCGATTTATCCTGCTATGGCGATCCTCCACATTACGCTCAGGCAGGCCAAATCGCTCATTGTTTCAAGATCGGTATTGGACGCCGGCTGTCTTCCTCGCGGCGCCCACATCAAAGTGTCTACCCCGACAGTCAAACTGCGGGTTTCGCAACTTTTGCCGCACCCCATAAAGATCCCGGGTTCACACGATCCGGATATAGCGCAAGCATCGCATCGTAGAGATCGAGAGCCGTCGGAACCTTCTCCAGCGTGGCATTGAAGTCTTGGATGTAACGTCGCGTGACTTCGATGTGCCGTGGAGAGCTGTCTGGGTTTGTTATCGCGTGTCCTACGACAACCGCCTTGGGCTCCAATGCGTCGATGATATCAAGCGCGTTTAGCCATTCTGATCGCGCAGCGGCATCGCACTCCGCCAAGTAGAGGTGCGTTTCATTGTAGACGGCATCGCCGGATATAACGAGTTCAAGAGATGGAATGTGTAATGCGGTGGTCTGAGATGTATCGGTGTGACCCAGGGAAATGATCCGCAGTTGCTCGCCTTCGAGCTCGAATGTATCTCCAACGGCAGCCTGCGGCGCTGCGAGGGTTTTCGGAATCTGGCCTGGAAAACGAGGCTCCCAGAATGACTTGATGAACGCAGGGTCGATTTGTTTTTTGATTGCCTCTGCGACCGGTCTTGCCGCGATAGCCTTTGCAGCTGGAAAGCGCTCCAGCAGAAGGGCCAAGCCGAAATAATGGTCGCCATGAGCGTGGGTGACATAGATAGTTCTTAGATTCTTACCGCTTTGCACGACCCATTCGACCAGCTCTCTCGAATGCTGCTCAGACAGGAACGTGTCGACAAGTACCGCGTCATCGTTGCCGGTGACTAGAGTGACGGTATTGTTGACCCACGCGAGGCTCTCTTTTCCGGGGGGAACACCCTGGGTTGAACTGTCGCGCCGCTTGGTCAAAAGATTCCAGTTGAGCTTGGTCATTTTGATTGCCTCTTGAGATAGCTTTTTTGGGGGTCGGCGAGGATGGTACCGACCCCGCTGATAGCCGCGCCCGCGGAGGTGCTGAACTGGCTCCGGCGTCATGAATGTGAAACATAACGGACCGCGGATTAGCTGTTGAGGAAGTTTGCCTGCATCGCTGGGCGAGCTCAGCCAGTCCGAGTTTCGCGATAGCGTGGTGCGACGTCCCGGTTGTTCAGCTTCGGCGTGATCGAGACCCGCGCCCGGTGAAGCGCCTCCCACTGGTCTACTTCGGCCAATGGCGGAATGGTGACTTCCTCGCGTCTATCGAAGCCGACCAAGGCGGCGTCGACCAGATCGTTGACGTCCATCACGATTTCCGGAGGGAAGCTGCCGATGTCCTTGCCGGAGCGTTCCCAGATTTCGGTGCGTGTGGCGCCGGGCAACACCGCCTGCACGTAAAGACCCTTAGCGCGTCCCTGCGTGGCCATGCCCTGGCTGAGAGCCAGGAGGAACGCCTTGGTGCCGCCGTAGAGACCGTAGGTTCCTTCCCCGAGTTCCGGCGCAAGCGCCAGCACCGAGGCGACATTCACGATCGAGCCGGCACCGCGCGCGACAAACGCCTTTCCGGCGATCGAGGCCAGACGCGCCGGCGTTTCGACGTTCAGGGTGAGGAGGCGACGGATATCGGCAGCGCCGTTCTCCAGCACGCCGCCGTTCAACGACATGCCCGCATTGTTGACGAGCAGGGTTATCGTTGCGTCCTCGTCCAGCCGGCGCTCCACCCGAGCGATATCGGCCTCCGCGGTAAGGTCGGCGGGGAGGACGTCGACCTTACCGCCGCTTTCGGCCCGAAAGCGAGCTGCAAGGGTCTCCAGCCGCTCGACATTACGCGCGACGAGGATGAGGTCGTAGCCGCGTTTGGCGAGGCGGTCGGCATAGGTGGCGCCGATGCCGGTCGACGCACCGGTGATGAGGGCGGTGCCGAGAGAGGTTGTCATGCTTTGATCTCCTATTGCGCTCAGGGGGAGGATCTGAGTTACTTGCATAACGATAGTTACTATGCTATCAAATTGCAATGGACACCACTCATCAATCTGAAAACACCTGCCCGATCGCGCGGGCGTTGGCCCGGGTCGGAGACAGCTGGAGCCTGCTGATCCTGCGCGAAGCGGGTCGTGGGTTCACGCGCTTCGATCAGTTTCGCGCCGGGCTGGGCATTGCGCCCAACATCCTCACACACCGACTGACGGCTCTGGTAGAAGCGGGGCTTCTGGAAAAGCACCGCTACAGCGAGCGGCCGCCGCGCCAGGAATACGTGCTGACAGAGCGGGGCCGCGACTTCCTGCCGGTGCTGGCGGCAATCGGTGCCTGGGGGCGAAAGCACTACGGCCTGGGTCAAACCAGCTATTCGATCGACGAGGATAGCGGGTCGGAGGTGGAGCCTATCGTGGTGGACCGAGCAACCGGCCGGCCGCTCGGCGAAATCCGCACGCGACTCGTCCTTCCCGGAGAAGGGTGAGACCGCGGCCGGCACATTCGCCTCGATTTCCTGCCGGGAGATGCTACTCTCCGGCGATTCATCCGCACCGGCCCGGTGCGTAGGACCAGAATGGCCGAGGATTGTTTGCATGCCCGCTCCCACCAACAACTTCAAGGCCGCTATTGCGCGTGGCGAAAAGCAGATTGGTCTGTGGCTGGCGCTTGCCAGTGCCTATTCTGCAGAGATTGCCGGGAGCGCCGGCTTCGACTGGCTGCTGATCGACGGTGAACATGCCCCCAACGACCTGCCGCTGATATCGGCGCAGATTGCCGCCCTCAATGCCTCGCCGAGCCATCCAGTCGTGCGGGTGCCGATCGGCGAAACGTGGATCATAAAGCAGGTGCTGGATGCTGGTGCACAGACGATCCTGGTGCCGATGGTGGAGACCGCGGAACACGCGCAACAGCTGGTGCGCGCTATGAAATATCCGCCAGAGGGCATGCGCGGTGTCGGTGCAATGCTGGCAAGAGCCTCCAACTTCGGCCGGATCACCGACTACCTGACGACAGCCAACGACGAGGTCTGCCTGCTTCTCCAGGCAGAGAGCCGTGCGGCGATCGACGCGCTCGATGAAATTGCCGCGGTCGATGGTGTCGATGGTATCTTTATCGGGCCTTCCGATCTTGCAGCCGACATGGGCTTTCTCGGCCGGCCGACGGCGCCGGAGGTGCAGAGCGTCATCGAGGATGGGCTAAAGCGGATCATCAAGTCCGGGAAGGCCGCAGGCATCCTGACCGGTGATCCGTCGCTTGCACAGCGCTATCTGGAACTCGGCGCCAGCTTTGTGGCGGTCGGAACGGATGTCACGCTTTTTACCCAGGCGACCGCGACGCTCGCCGCGCGTTTCAAGGATCGACCGGAAGCACCGCCCGCCGGCTATTGAGTTTTCCCAACAACAAAAAAACGCCCACTCCGGTTTCCCGGCGTGGGCGTTTTTGGCTCAATCCGACAAGCCGCAATCAGGCCCACTCGCCCTTCCGCATGACCGGTACCCGCGAACCATCGGCGCGCACGCCATCGATGTCGACCTTGTCGGAGCCGATCATCCAGTCGATGTGAATGAGGCTGGAATTGCCGCCCTGCGCCCTGATCTGCTCCTCGCTGAGTGAAGCGCCATCGAGGAAGCATTTCGAGTAGCACTGGCCGAGCGCGATGTGGCAGGAGGCGTTTTCGTCGAAGAGGGTATTGTAGAACAGGATACCGCCTGCCGAAATGGGCGAGGAATGCGGCACCAGCGCCACCTCGCCCAGTCGGCGAGCGCCCTCATCGGTATCCAGAACCTTGTTCAGTACTTCCTCGCCCTTCGAAGCCCTGGCCTCGACAATGCGCCCGCCCTCGAAACGCACCTGGATATCGTCGATCAGCGTTCCCTGGTGCGATAGCGGCTTGGTGCTCGAAACATGGCCCTCGACGCGCAGCGCATGAGGGGTTGTGAACACTTCCTCTGTCGGGATGTTCGGATTGCAGGTGATGCCGTTTTTGGCTGTCGAAGCGCCGCCGTGCCATTCATGACCGTCGGCAAGGCCAACCGTGAGATCGGTGCCCGGCCCGGTGAAATGAAGGGCGGCAAAACGTTCTCCATTCAGCCAGGAGGAACGCTTCCTCAGATTGGCATTGTGCTCCGCCCAGGCGGCGACCGGATCGGCGACATCGACCCGCGACGCTGCGAAAATCGCGTCTGCGAGCTTCTTTACCGCTTGAACTTCATCGAGTTCCGGAAACACCTGGCAGGCCCAGGAGGGGTTCGGATAGGAAACGATGTTCCAGTTGATGTCGAAGTTCGAGATCTTCTCAAGCGCCGGCTTGTAGGCTATGGAGTTGGCTCGATTGGCGCGGGCGACCTTGGCCGGGTCCTGGCTGGCAAGCAGCATCGGGTTGTCGCCGGCGATGGCGAGCCGTGCGGCGCCGTTGGCAAAAGCCCTGGCCATCCCGTCGTAGAGCCAGCCGGAAGCCTTGTCGAAGCTCTCGTCGGGCGCATAGGCATAGCGGGCGAGTGTCGCCTCCTCGTCGGCGTAAAAGGTCGTGACTAGCCCGGCACCTGCCATATATGCGTGCTTGGTTATAAACCTGGCCAGCGGCAGCGCCGCGATCGGCGCTGTCACCACCAGGTCCTGACCCTTCTGAAGCCCCAAGCCCACCTTGACGGCGACTTCGGCGAGTTTTTCGAGCTTGGCGGGATCGACTGGGTTGATGGCGGATTGGAGAGGAGCGTTCATTGCAGGTCCTGATGTCTTAGATTGCGTTGCCAATATGTAGGATCGATTTGTGCAGAACAGAAGGCACGACGAGCACCACCAAGAGCCTCAGGTAACCAGTGGCGCAACAATCGCCTTCAACGCATCGCGGGCGTCTGCCGGGCTGAGCTTCACCTGTAATCCACGCTGCCCACCATTGATGAAGACATGCGGCTCGGAAAGCGCCTCGATCTCGATCGCCGTTGGAACCTGCTTCTTCTGGCCGAACGGACTGATGCCGCCAACATGGTATCCGGTTGCGCGCTCGGCATCGGCCGGCCTCATCATGTTCGCCGCCTTGCCGCCGAAAGCACTCGCGAGCTTTTTCATGCTCACCTCCCGGTCCGAGGGAACGACGACGCAGACCGGCTTGCCATCAACTTCTGCCATCAATGTCTTCAGCACCCGGCGCGGCTCCTCGCCTATCGCCTCGGCCGCCTGCATGCCAATGCGTTCGGCCGAGGGGTCGTAGTCGTAGCTATGGACCGAGAAGCTCACGCCTGCCTTCGCAAGCGTCTGTGTGGCGCGAGTGCTCTTCGACATCTGCGTTGGCTCCGTCAGTTCCTGCCCGCGAAGGTTTGCTCATAGGTCTCTGGCTTGAAGCCGATGATGAGCTTGCCGCCCACCTCCAGCACCGGTCGCTTGATCATCGAGGGCTGGGCGAGCATGAGGAGGATAGCCTTCTTGCCATCCAAGCCGTCCTTCTCGTCGTCAGGCAGCTTGCGGAAGGTTGTGCCGGCACGGTTGAGCACGGTTTCCCATCCGGCCTCTGCCGTCCATCTTTCGAGATGTTCACGGTCGATGCCCTCGGCCTTGTAGTCATGAAAGCGATGGTCGATGCCATTGGCCTCGAGCCAGTTCCGCGCCTTCTTCATCGTATCGCAGTTCTTGATTCCGAAAATCGTCGTCGTCATGCAATTCACTTCTCGAATTTCAAACATTGCCGGTTTCCGGGATAGCAAAAGCGGCAGGACAGCGAAAGGCAACGAAAGGTCAGAACAGGGTGCCCTGCTTCGGCTTCACCTCGGGATCGACAGATTTCGTCGATCGCTTGTGTTGCAACGGTTGCGGGGGTGCCGATGCTGGTGGCGGGACCGCGTTACCTTCGGTCGTCACCGCGTTGACGCGGCCGTCGGCGAACTCGATCGAAACGGGCGCGCCTGGCAACAATGCTGCCGCTGCCGAAACCGGCCGGTCCTCGACGTCGCGGATCACCGCATAGCCGCGCTTCAGCACGTTCTTGTAGGAGAGCGACTGCAGAACACGATTCTGTGCGGCGACATCGGCGCGGCGGCGGGTGAGTTGGTGAACGACAGCGGTGTCGGCATGCCGCGACAGGTTCGCCAGCAGATCCCGGGATCGCGCCGTTTGCGCCGATAGTCTCGCCGGCACGCCTGCCAGGACCGCATCGAAGCGCTCGATCCGGGCCCTCGAGCGGTCGACCAGTCTCTCGACGATCCGCCCGACACGCATGAGCCTGTCATTGAGCATCTGTCGCCGCTCGAGAATGCGGTTCGCCAGCACATCCGGACGCAGATGGGCGGCCACACGCTCGAAACCGCGCCGCTTGGTAATGGTGTTGAGTTCAAGCCCGCGCCCGAGACCCGTGGCCGCCTCGTCGAAGCGGCGGCGCGGCAGTGCCAACAACTGATCGAGCGACGGCATTGCCCGCACCAACGCCCGCACTCCCTGACGGCGATTGTCCATCTGACGGGTCATCGCTCCGCCGAGGCGGGCAGCGAGGTTTTTCACCTGGGCCTCGAGATCGGCCTTCACCGGAACAGCCATCTCGGCCGCACCGGTCGGTGTCGGGGCGCGCACATCTGCTGCATAGTCGATCAGCGTCCAGTCGGTCTCGTGGCCGACCGCTGAGATTAGCGGGATTTCGCTTGCAGCCGCTGCCCGGACCACCACCTCGTCGTTGAAACTCCAAAGGTCCTCCAGACTACCGCCACCGCGGGCAACAATCAGCACGTCCGGGCGGCGGATGGCGTCACCGGGCTTCATGGCATTGAAGCCACGGATCGCCGCCGCCACCTCTTCCCCCGACCCCTCGCCCTGCACCTTCACCGGCCAGACGATGACATGCCCCGGAAACCGGTCCGAGATGCGATGGAGAATATCGCGGATAACCGCACCCGTCGGCGATGTCACAACGCCGATCACCTTCGGCATGAAGGGCAGGCGGCGTTTGCTTGCCTGATCGAACAGCCCCTCGGCACCAAGGCGGCGCTTGCGCTCCTCGAGCAGCGCCATCAGCGCGCCAGCACCGGCGGGCTCGAGACTCTCTATGGTGATCTGGTACTTCGAGGAACCGGGAAACGTGGTGACCTTGCCGGTGGCGATCACCTCCATCCCTTCCTCCGGCCGGAATTTCAGCCGCGAGAAGGTGCCCTTCCAGATCACTGCGTCGATGCGGGCCTTGTCGTCCTTCAGCGCGAAATAGGCATGGCCGGAGGAATGCGGACCGCGATAGCCCGAAATCTCGCCACGGACGCGCACCTGGTCGAAGGCATTTTCGATGGTTCGCTTGATCGAGCCCGAAAGCTCGGACACCGAATATTCGGCGAGATTGGAGGGCGAATCATTCTCGAAGAGACTGGTCATGAAACTCTTTCTAGCCCAAGTGACGGGGAAGTTCAGCAGCAAGTAACATCGGGTACCTCGATATGCCCAGCCGTTTACTCCAGGGGCCCGGATCGTACCGACCCGTTGGCAGCCAGGTACCGCAGCGCTGCACGCTCCAATCTCCTTGTCTATTAGTGCAATGAAAGATAACAGTTTACGGGATGTCTAGGGGGCTGCGGCTTATGAGTAACCGATATCCACGGCGTATGAAAACCGAATGCGCCGTGCCGGCGGGAGCGCAGTGATGGGCAACGTCGTCGGTCCCATGCCCAATATCCGCACGAAGAAACTCAATCCCGTCGCGCGCATCCTGCAGGCCCGGCACTGCTCCATCAATGTGCTATACGAGCGCAGCTACGTGATGAAGATGGGGGACATCTGGACACCACGGGGGATGATGTACTTCATCAACCAGCCGGACATCGTTAGCCGCATCCTGCATTCCGATCCCGATCTCTATCCGAAAAGCGACTTGATGGGCGCCACGCTCCACCAGGTTCTCGGCAATGGCATATTCGTCTCCAAGGGGCAGACCTGGCGCCGCCAGCGCAAGATGATGACACCCGCCTTCGAACTGGCCCGCATCTCCGAAGTCTTCGACCTGATGATGGACGCGGCCAAGGCGATGAAGGAACGTCTCGACCTGATGGCCGACGGCCAAGAGGTGCGGATCGACTTCGAAATGACCCATGTGGCTGCAGACATCATCTTCCGCACGATCTTCTCCGAGCCGCTGACACGCGAGGACGCCGAAACCATCTTTAGCGCTTTCAACAGCTACCAGGAACTGGCCTACGAGCACGGCGTGTGGAGCATGGCCGGATTACCGCAGGCGTTTTCGCTTGCCCGGATGCGGGCGCAAAAATATGCCCGCATCATCCGCACCATGCTGGGGCGCATGGTGCACCGGCGCTTCGAGCTGCTGGCGGCCAATCCGGAGAATCCGCCGCGCGACATCCTCGCCTCGCTGATCGAGGCGACCGACGACGACGGCGTCCATTTCACCGAGTCCGAATTGACAGACCAGATCGCCGTGCTGTTCCTTGCCGGACACGAAACGTCGGCCAGCACAATGGCCTGGGCGATCTACCTGCTTGGCGAGGACCGGGAAATCCAGAAGCGCATGCGGGAGGAAATCGACCTCGTCTTCGCCCAGGAAGGCGGCTTTGCGCCACGCCACTTCAAGCTGATGAAGCTCACGCGCGACGTCTTCCGCGAGACCCTTCGACTGTATCCTCCGGTTCCCTTCGTGCCCCGCGACATCACCCGCGACGAGGTGATCCGCGACAAGAACGTCAGACGAGGGTCCACCATCTTTGTGTCGCCCTGGCTTCTGCACCGTCATCGCAAACACTGGAAAAACCCGGACGTATTCGACCCGGACCGATTCTCGCGCGAAGACGAGAAGGAATCCATCCGCACGTCCTACATGCCCTTCAGTGAAGGGTCGCGGGTCTGCCTCGGGGCCTCCTTCGCCATGCAGGAAGGCGCCATCATCCTCGCAATGATGACCCGCTATTTCGTCATTGCGCCGGTCGAAAGCCGCGTTCCGAAGCCCGTGGCCAGGCTTTCGCTGCGCTCTGAAAACGGCGTGTTCGTGAAGCTGCTCCGGCGACAGACATAGGCGCTCACTCCTTTACGGAAAGCACCTTGTAGAGTTGCAGGCCGGTCTCCCCACCGGGCAACGGCTCCAGGTAGATCGGCACCCTGCCCTGCTTCAGTGCGGCATAGAGGCCATCGGCTTTGGTTTTCGCCACGATCTTCGTTTGCGGGTCGTCGGGGCAGAATGCCAGGTAGCCGACCTCCGCACCGCGAAGGAACGCGGCTGCTTCCTCCGGTTTTGCGAGGCCGATATGTAGTTCGGTCAGCATCCCGCCTTCGTTTCGATGGTAGGGTGCCGATAGCACCCGGTGCGGCGTGTAGCGCAGCAGATGAACCCCCAGTTCCGACGGCGCCGCAACCACCGATTTGGGCAATGCGGCCAAGGGGGCAAGCGCAGCCCGTGACTCGCACTCCCCTCGCGATGCAAGATGGGTCTCCCGCGCACGCTCGAAAAGGCCGGTGGCACCGCTGCTTGCGAGCGAGCCGCCGAGCGCCCAGACCGCGGGAACCGAAATGATCACCATCAGAAAATAGACGGCCCCCGCTCCCATGTCGTCGGGATCGGCATGGGCGATGCGTCGCAGGTCGATGATCAGCAGCGACAGCGGCAGGATCGACAGGAGGTTGGCAAACGCCGCGCCACGCACCTGGACCAGCGCCACCAGAAAACTGACGGTGATCAGGCTCAGAAGAATTGCATGACGCTCAACATCGTCGCGCCGGACGATGCGGAACACACAGACTGCGATAGCCAAAACGCCAGCTGCATAGTAGCCGCCGACGGCGCCCTGATCGATCCGGACCATCGCGAGGAAGGATCGTGCTTCCGTCACGTGGTCGAGCCACAGGCTGATCAGCAGCGGGTCGAGGTTGCCGAGCGGATTGCCGAGGCATTGCGGCGCCAGGATGCGGGCGGAGGCAGCGATGACGACGGCATTGCCGGCAAGAATGCCGAACCTCGCCTGACGTCCGAGCGGGACACCGACATAGGTCGAGGCGAGCAGCAGACCGCTTCCGATCGTGGCAAGGCCATAGAACCCGATCGACAGGCTGTCGCAGGTGACCATGGCGTAGAGATGCGGCGGAACCGTTGTCACGAAAGCCGCGGTGATCGCGCCGGCAAGAGCGAGGCTGAAGGCGCGGGCGGCCGGCGCGAAGGCTGCGCCATGCCAGGCCCAGCGCACTGCCACCACAAGAGCAACGATCGCCACGAAGGGCGTGGTCTCCGCCCCGATGGCGATCGCCAAGGCGACCATCAGGCCGGCAATCGCAAAGTTCGCCTTCGCGCCTGCCGTGTCGATCAGCATGGCAGCGATGCAGGCTACAAGAACCAATTGGACGTTATGATGGTCGATGGCGCCTGGCAGGAAGCGGTTGGTGGTCAGCACGAAGATCGCGGTCAGACCCAGCGAGACATGCATGACCGCCGTTCCGCCCATGCGGCGGCCGGCAAGCCCCATCGCTACAAACAATGGAATCACAAGCAGAAGCGGCCAGACGAGAAGGGCGGCTGCCTCTGCCTGCGTGCCTTCCAGATACAATCTGAAGAGGGAGACGAGCGCCGCGATCGGCAGGTCGATCAGCCGTGACCAGTGCATGAGCGTGCCGCCGGCGAGGCCGAGGCGATACTGGGTGAGATCGAACCAGCTCTGTCCGGCCAGCAGATCGCGCACGGTCACAAGCCGCATGACGTCATCATTGTCGGCGCCGACATAATCGGTGGCACCGGGAACATTCACGACGACCAGCGCGGCAATGACCGCGATCGCATAGCATAGTGCCATCGGCAGCAAACGCGCGTATAGGGGACCGGCACTGGCGCCAACCGTCCGCCGTCTTCGAAAGAAGTCGCCCTTCTCTGCCACCGGCACCGCATCTGTCATGCCAACTGACCCTTTATTGTCCTTCGACCGATCCCGCGAAACCTAGCCTTAACCTTCTCAAGAAATAGTAAAACGGCTCGGATCACGGGAGTCCGGCGCTTGTTCTTTGAGGCGGGTGGCAATCATGACGGAATCCGGAGTGGACTCTCTCGAGATCGCAGTGCTCTTGCCCTGCTACAACGAGGCGGCGACCATTGCCTCTGTCGTCCGGGGCTTCCGCCAGGCGCTCCCGACCGCCCGTATCTATGTCTACGACAACAACTCGACGGACGGGACCGCGCTCGCCGCCATGCTTGCGGGTGCCGAAGTGCTGCGCGAGCGCCGTCAGGGCAAGGGCAATGTCGTGCGCCGGATGTTTTCCGATATCGATGCCGACATTTATGTGATGGCCGACGGCGACGGTACCTATTCTCCCGCAGATGCCGAGGAACTGATCCGCACCCTGCTGACCGAACGCGCCGACATGGTCGTCGGCACGCGGCGTGGCGTTACATCGGATGCCGGCCGGCAGGGACATGCCTTCGGGAACCGGATTTTCAGCACCCTCTACCGCGCCCTGTTCGGTACCGATTTCACCGACATCTTCTCCGGCTACCGGGCCTTCTCGCGCCGCTTCGCCAAGAGCTTCCCCGCCGTCTCCGTCGGGTTCGAGATAGAGACCGAAATGTCGGTGCATGCATCGCGGCTGAAGCTGCCGGTGGCCGAGCTCGAACTCGACTACGGTCGACGGCCCGAAGGCTCGCATTCCAAGCTCTCTACCTTCCGGGACGGCGCCAGGATCCTCTGGATGTTTGCGATGCTGATGAAGGAAACGCGCCCTTTTACTTTTTTCGGTGCGATCAGTACCGCTTTCATGGCTGCAAGCGCCGCCTTCATGGTGCCGGTGCTCGTCGCCTACTTCGAGACCGGTTTCGTCGAGCGTCTTCCGACCTGGGTGCTCGCCATGGCGCTGATGATGGT
Source organism: Ferirhizobium litorale (assembly GCA_030028905.1). Taxonomy (GTDB): domain Bacteria; phylum Pseudomonadota; class Alphaproteobacteria; order Rhizobiales; family Rhizobiaceae; genus Ferirhizobium; species Ferirhizobium litorale. The sequence continues at coordinate 39,889 of JALDYZ010000020.1, forward strand.
CTCCTTCATGCTGTTCACCGCCGGGCTGGTCCTCGATTCGGTCGCCCGGGCGCGCGCCGAACAGTTACGCATCCACTACATGGGCGTCGAGGCACTTTCCAAAAGACGCACCTTGGCCCGCATTCCATACACACCAGCGATGCAACCGCCTGTGAGCGCGCGCGCTGACGAGGCTGACGCTGCATGAGGAGAATCGTCAGTTTTGTTCTTGCCGGCGGTTGTGGGTTCGCCGTTGACGCCGCTGTCCTCAGCCTGCTCGTTGCCTTCACGCCGTTCGGGCCATTCGCAGCCCGCGCCATCGCCATCGCGGTCGCCATGGCAGCGACCTGGGGGCTGAACCGAACCTTCACCTTTGGTCGGTCCGGTCGAACGCTTGCCGATGAAGGGGTGCGCTACGGTTCCGTGGGCCTGCTGTCGGCACTGTTGAACTATGCGCTCTACGCGGCGCTCCTGCTGTCCATTCCGCAACTGCGGCCCCTGCCTGCTCTGGCAATGGCCTCGCTTGCCGCCATGGCCTTCAGCTTCTTCGGCTACGCACGCTTCGTCTTTCGCAGGTCCTGAGCGAACTGCATTGCTCACACGGGCTCCCAGCCATCCTTCTCGCTGGCGCGGTAGATTGCATCGATGAACTTCTGGCTGAGCTTCGAGCTTTCCAGCGACACGATTTCCTGGCTCTCGCCGATGGCGGCGCGGGCGAAGGCCTCCGCCTCGCATTTGTACTGGCGACTGTCCTGGAAGCGGAAGACTTGGGACTGCGAGTGGTTCTGGTTGGTGAGTTCGATTTCCTCGGCACCATAGCGGTCGGCATTGAAGGGCGACTTCACTTCGATGAAACCCTCCGTGCCATGGAAGACCATCACCTGGCGGGCGGCGAGCTGGGTGGACACGTAAAAGCTGAGCTCGAAGTCGCCGAAATCCGCCTTGACCGAGGAATAGATGTCGGTGCCAAATTCCGGATCGCGCGCGGTCACGGCCTGCACGCGCAGCGGTTCCTTGCCGCTGACGAACCGGGTGGTGATGGTCGGATAGACGCCGATGTCCGGCAAAGCCCCACCGCCGAGCGCGGGGATGTTTCGCATGTTGTTCGCATCACGGTTGAAGTAGGAAAAAGCGCCCTGGACGTGGCGCAACGCGCCGATCCGCCCTTCGGCGATCAGCGAGCGCACCTTGTGCCAGAGCGGGGCATAGGTGACCATGTAGGCTTCGGTGATCAGCACCTTGTTGCGATCGCGCGCGACGATCAGCTGGTCGATGTCATCGGCCTTGAGGGCGATCGGCTTCTCGCAGAGAACGTGCTTGCCGGCATTCGCCGCCTTGATCGACCATTCGACATGCTGCGAGGTCGGCAGCGGGATGTAGACCGCGTCGATCATATCCGAGGCCAGCATCTCCTCGTAGGAGCCAAAGGCGTGCGGCACGGAAAACCGATCCGCCATGGCACGCGCCTTGGCAAGGTCCCGGCTGGCGATCGCCGTCACAACGCAGTTTTCGGCATCCTGGATTGCCGGAACGACGAGCTCGCGACCGATCTTGGCAGTCGACAGGATCCCGAAGCGCAACATGATTTTTCTCCTCTTTCGCTTGCGCGCAACTCTATTCAGCCAGCGCTCCTCCGGCAATGGCGCGATCACTTTTTGCAGCGGTCCATTTTCCGGACGCGCGAAAACGCATAAGTATGTCTGGCGGCAGTTCGCCGTTTCCACTTTTTCAATCAATCAATTTGGGAGAGCGCCATGGACATGCGCCGACTTGGAAAAACCGGCCTGTCGATTGCCCCGATCGTTTTCGGCGGCAATGTGTTCGGCTGGACGGCGGATGAAAAGACATCCTTCGAACTGCTAGACGGCTTCTTCGATGCCGGATTCAACACGATCGACACGGCGGATGTCTACTCCGCCTGGGTTGATGGCCATGAAGGTGGCGAAAGCGAAATCATCATCGGCAAATGGCTGAAGCGGGGTCATGTTGCCCGCGACAAGGCGGTGATCGTCACCAAGGTCGGTTTCGACAACAACGGCCGCAAGACCGGCCTTGGCAAGGCGTGGATCGCCGAGGCCGTGGAGGCTTCGCTCCGCCGGATGCAAACCGACTACATAGACCTCTATCTGGCCCACAAACCCGACCCCGGTGTGCCGCATGAGGAAACGCTGGAGGCATTCGCCAAGCTGAAACAGCAAGGCAAGATCCGGTCGGTCGGCTGCTCCAATTTCGATGCCGACCTGCTGCAGGATACGCTTGACGTCGCCGCCAAGACCGGCCTGCCCCGCTATGATGTGGTGCAGCCGGAATATAATCTCTACACCCGCGACAAGTTCGAAGGTCCGCTTGCCGATCTCTGCGTGAAGGAGGATATCGGCGTCATTTCCTACTATGCGCTCGCCGCAGGCTTCCTCTCCGGGAAATACCGAACCACGAAGGACATCGAAGGGGCCGCCCGGGCCTACCGGGTCGGTGACTATCTCAACGACAAGGGTCTGCGCATCCTTGCCGCGCTCGACAAGGTCGCGGCGGAAAGCGGCGCCAGGCCCGCCGAAGTTGCCATCGCCTGGTTGATCGCCAAGCCTGCCGTGACTGCCCCGATTGCCAGCGCCACCAACAACAGCCAGTTGCAGAGCCTGACGAGGGCTGCAAGCCTCAAGCTATCGGCCGACGCCATCGCCCTGCTCGATCGGGCCGGCGCGTGAGAACGACGATCGGAGCAAGGATGACCGTTACGATCCGCGATGCGCGTCCGCAGGACGAGGCAGACTGGCGCCGCCTGTGGGACGCTTACCTCGATTTCTACGAGACCACGCTCGACCCCGAGATCACCGATGCGACCTGGCGGCGGGCCCATGACCCTGCTTCGGCGATCTTCATGCGGGTTGCCGAACTCGACGGCAAGATGGTGGGCTTCGCGACCTGCATTACCCATGAAGGCACCTGGGTCAAGGATCTCGATTGCTACCTGGAGGACCTCTACGTCGACGCCGAGGCACGCGGCCACGGGCTCGGACGCGCCCTGCTCGACGATCTCGTCGCGCTTTGCAGGAAAAACGGCTGGGCGCGGCTCTACTGGCATACCAGCGCCGACAACCACCGTGCCCGCAAGCTCTACGACCAGTACGTCAAGACCGACGACCACATCCGGTATCGGATGAGCTTCTGACGGAAAGCAAGGCAAGACAAAGGCGGCTTGCCGGACGGCAGCCGCCTTTTTGGTGTTCACATTGGATACGACACTGGCTCAGGCGCGCAGCACGCCGCCGGTGGTCTTCGTGACGTTGGCGACGATCCTTGCCGTAAGCGCCTCGAAATCTTCATCCGTCAGCGTGCGCTCGACGGGCTGGATCACAACCTCGATCGCCACCGATTTCTTGCCCTCGCCCAGCGACGCGCCCTCGAAGACGTCGAAGACATTGACGCCACTGACGAGCTTGCGGTCGGCGCTTGCGGCCGCCTTGACCAGTGCTCCCGCCTCGACTGCCTTGTCGACGACGAAGGCAAAGTCGCGCCTGACCGCCTGGAAAGGTGAGAGCTCAAGCGCCGGCTTGGTGCGCGTCGCCTTCTTCTTCGGTTCGGGCATGGCGTCGATGAAGATCTCGAAGCCGCATAGCGCGCCCGAGACATCCATCGCTTCGAGCGTCTTCGGATGGAACTCCCCGAAATAGCCGAGTACCATCTTTGGCCCCATCTTGATGGTGCCGGAGCGACCGGGGTGATACCAGGACGGCGCGCCCTTCTCGATCTGGACGTTGCCCATCGGCAGGCCGCAGGCTTCGATCACCGCCAGTGCATCAGCCTTGGCATCGAAGACGTCGACCGGCTTGCCGCCGCCCTTGGCGGCATTCGACCACATCCGGCCGGCGCCGCTCAGCGACGCAGTGCCGCGACGGACGCCGCCGGCCACGCGACGTTGGCTTTCGGGCGTGTCACCCTCGTAGGTACCCGACACTTCGAAGATCGCCACATCGCCGAAGCCCTTGTCGGCATTGCGCTGGGCAGCCGACAGCAGGCCCGGCAGCAGCGACGGCCGCATGTCGGACATGTCGGACGCGATCGGATTGGCAAGCTTGAGCACCGGCGAACCACCGCCGAAGAGCTTTGCCTGCTCTTCCGAGATGAAGGACCAGGTAACGGCCTCGAGCATTCCGCGGGCGGCGAGCGCGCGCTTGGCCGTACGGGTGCGGATCTGCAGCGTCGTCAGGATCTTGCCGTTGACCACCGAGTGGCTCTCGAGCGGTGCGGGCTTGATGTTGTCGACGCCGTGGATGCGCATGATCTCCTCGACGAGGTCGGCCTTGCCGTCCACGTCCGGTCGCCAGGACGGAACCTTGACCGAAACCTGCTCGCCTGTGCCGGAAACAGAGAAGCCGAGCTTTGTCAGGATGTCGACACTCTCCTCCGGAGACACGTCGAGGCCGGTCAGGCGCTTGACCTCGGAGAACGGGAAATCGACGACCTTCGGCTCAAATCCCTTGTAGCCGACCACCTTGGCAGCGGCCGGCGTACCGCCGCAAAGCTCCAGTACCAATTCCGTGGTGCGTTCCAGCCCGGGTACCATGTATTCCGGGTCGACGCCGCGTTCGAAGCGATAGCGGGCGTCGGTGATGATGCCGAGCGTACGGCCGGTACGGGCGATATTGATCGGATCCCAGAGTGCCGACTCGATCAGCATGTCGACGGTGTTCTCGTCGCAGCCGGAATGCTCGCCACCCATGACGCCGCCGATCGACTCGACTCCGTTGTCGTCGGCGATGACGACGTTAGCCGGCGAAAGAATGTATTCGCGCTGGTCGAGCGCGAGTACCGTCTCACCCTCGCGAGCGCGGCGAACGACAAGATTTCCCTTCACCTTGGCGGCATCGAAGACGTGCATCGGCCGTCCCTGGTCGAAGGTCATGTAGTTGGTGATATCGACCAGTGCATTGATGGGACGCAGGCCGATGGCGATCAGGCGCTGCTGCATCCAGCGCGGGCTCGGCCTGTTCTTGACGCCGCGCACAAGGCGAAGCGCAAAGCCCGGGCAAAGCCGGTCGTCGTCAAGATCGAGCACCAGTCCGACGGGCGTCTCGCCTTCGACGTTGAATTTCGGTGTCGGGCGGCTCTTCAGCGTGCCGAGGCCGGAGGCTGCCAGGTCCCGAGCAATGCCGTGGACGCTGGTGCAATCCGGGCGGTTCGGCGTCAGATTGATCTCGATCACCGGGTCGTCGATGCCGGCATAGGCGGCAAAGCTGGTCCCGACCAGCGCATCGCCCGGCAGGTCGATGATGCCGTCATGATTGTCTGACATGTCGAGCTCCTTTTCGGAGCACATCATGCCGTGGCTTTCGACACCGCGGATATTACCGACGGCGAGCGTCACGTCGATGCCGGGAACATAGGTGCCGGGCGCAGCAAACGCCCCGACGAGGCCGGTGCGGGCATTCGGCGCGCCGCAAACCACCTGAACGGGTTTGCCCGTCCCGGTATCCACCGACAGGACCTTCAGCTTGTCAGCATTCGGGTGTTTCTCGGCAGCGACGACGCGGGCGATCACAAAGGGTCGATAGGAGGCCTTGTCGTCAACATCCTCGACCTCGAGGCCGATGGAGGTCAGGCGCTCGCAGATTTCCGAGAGCGAGGCGTCGGTCGCCAGATGTTCCTTCAGCCAGGAGAGTGTGAATTTCATGATCGTTTCCCTTAAGCAGAAAGGCCGCCGAACAGCGTCGGCATGTCGAGCGGGCGGAAGCCGTAGTGTGCAATCCAGCGGACATCGGCATTGAAGAAGTCGCGCAGGTCCGGCATGCCGTATTTCAACATGGCAATGCGGTCGAGGCCCATGCCCCAGGCAAAACCCTGATACTCATCCGGGTCGAGGCCACCGGAGCGTAACACGTTCGGATGGACCATGCCGCAGCCGAGGATTTCCATCCAGTCGGTGCCTTCGCCGAACTTGACGATCGGGCCAGAGCGGTCACACTGGATATCCACCTCGAACGACGGTTCGGTGAAGGGAAAGAACGACGGGCGGAAGCGCATCGTCACACTGTCAACCTCGAAGAAGGCCTTGCAGAATTCTTCGAGAACCCAGCGCATGTTGGCGACGTTGGCCTTCTTGTCGACCACCAGCCCCTCGACCTGATGGAACATCGGCGAATGAGTGGCGTCGGAATCCTGCCGGTAGGTCTTGCCGGGGATGATGATGCGGATCGGCGGCTGCTGCGCTTCCATGGTCCGGATCTGCACCGGCGAGGTATGGGTGCGCAGGACCTTCCGCTCGCCGTTTTCGTCCGGCTGGAAGAAGAAGGTGTCGTGCATCTCGCGCGCCGGATGACCTTCGGGAAAGTTCAACGCGGTGAAATTGTAATAGTCGGTCTCGACATCCGGGCCTTCCGCGAGCGAGAAGCCCATGTCGGCAAAGATTGCGGTGATCTCGTCGACGATCTGGCTGATCGGATGGATGCGGCCGAGCTCGGTCGGCGAGGAACGCACCGGCAGGCTGACATCGACGGTCTCGGCGGCGAGGCGGGCGGCGATCGCCGCGTCCTTCAACTCGGCCTTCCGGACGGCGATTGACTCCGCAACTTCGTTCTTCAACGCATTGATGGCGGCTCCGCGCGTCTGGCGTTCTTCCGCCGACATCGCGCCCAGCGTCTTCAAGAGTTCCGAGATCGAGCCCTTCTTGCCGAGGGCGCCAACGCGCACGGCTTCGATCGAAGCCTCGTCACTGGCGGCGGCAATTTCTGCCAGCAGCGATGTTTTCAAACTGTCGAGGTCGGACATGTCCTGCTCTTTCTGTGCATGAAACGGGCTGCGTCACGCCCGGGCGAAAGGTGAAAAGCCGTTGGTCATGAAAAAACCCGCGCCAGCCCTGCCAGCGCGGGTTTCCCAACTTTAGGTATAAAAGCTTTGGGAAGCGCTGGTCTTAGCGAACCGCGCTTTCAAACTCGTTGGCCGTGCCGGCATCCTTGAGATAGGCAAGAGCCTTCTTGGAGGCAGCAACGAGCACGCCGAAGGCGGCGGTTTCATGGATTGCCATGTCCGAAAGTACCTTGCGGTCAACTTCGATGCCAGCCTTGTTCAGGCCGTCGATGAAGCGGCCGTAGGTCAGGCCATGCTCGCGGACGGCAGCATTGATGCGCTGGATCCAGAGAGCGCGGAAGTTGCGCTTGTTGACCTTGCGGTCGCGGTAAGCGTACTGCTTCGAACGATCCACGGCTGCCTTTGCAGCGCGGATGGTGTTCTTGCGACGGCCGTAGAAGCCCTTTGCGGCCTTCAGAACCTTCTTATGCTTTGCGTGGGCGGTAACGCCGCGTTTTACGCGTGCCATGTCATGATCTCCTTAAACGTATCCAAAAAGCCTGAAAGTCTCAGAGACCGTTCGGCAGGTAGTTCTTGATGACTTTCTTGCCGTCAGCTTCGGCAAGGATCATCGTGCCGCGGGCGTCGCGGATGAACTTGTTGGTACGTTTGATCATGCCGTGGCGCTTGCCAGCGGCAGCCGCTACGACCTTGCCCGTTGCGGTGATCTTGAACCGCTTCTTGGCAGACGATTTCGTCTTCATCTTGGGCATTTTGCTACTCCATTGTTTTTTGTTTCGAAACGGACAGACGACGCCCGTTTTCAAGCATAAGAACGGCCACGGCATGCCCTGCCGGACCGTTCGGACGGGCGCTTATAACCGCAGAACCGGAAAAGTGCAACGGGGTTTCACCGAAGGACTTCACCGAAACGCCACGGCGTGACGCTCGAACGAAGAAAGCCGCCCCTCTCGGGGACGGCTTTCGCATTTACGAACAAACAAAGCGGCAGCCTTACTTCGGCGCCAGCACCATCATCATCTGGCGGCCTTCGAGCTTCGGCTCTGCCTCGACCTTGGCGATCGCCTGCGTGTCTTCCTTGACCTGCAACAGCAGTTTCATCCCGAGTTCCTGGTGAGCCATTTCGCGGCCGCGGAACTTCAGCGTAACCTTGACCTTGTCGCCGTCCTCGAAGAAGCGGTTCATCGCCTTCATCTTCACCTCATAGTCATGGGTATCGATGTTCGGACGCATCTTGATTTCTTTGATTTCGACGATCTTCTGCTTCTTGCGCGCTTCCGCCGCCTTCTTCTGGTTGGCGTACTTCAGCTTGCCGAGGTCGAGGATCTTGCATACCGGCGGTTCGGAATTCGGGGAAATCTCTACGAGATCGAGGCCCGCTTCTTCCGCCATCTTCAAGGCCTGGTCTGTTGGCACAACGCCCAGGTTCGTGCCTTCTTCATTGATGAGCTGAATTTTAGGGATCCGGATTTCCCGGTTGGAGCGCGGCCCGTCCTTTGTGGGGGCTTCGGCTTTGAAGGGTCTGCGAATGGTCGTATTCTCCTCGAATAGTTTCGGATAGGTGCGTCCCGCATTTGAACCTGCGGCGAAAATGGACGGCAATGTCGCGATTGCTGCGACGAAGTCAATAGCATGCATTCAGGAAAAAATCACCTCCTGTCGGGCTTTTTGCGAATCTGGTGTATAGGGGCCCAAAAGACGCAGGAGATTTGAACCATGAGCGACGCGATCAACGCTGAAGAACGGCACTTCCTGACGATCGGTAGCGGCCGCGATGCACGCGAAATCGCCATGATCCTGCGCCCTGCCGCCGGCGGCGGGGATGGCCCATCGCTCGTCTGGCTGTCAGGCTACCGCTCAGACATGAGCGGCACAAAGGCGGTCGAACTGGACGGGCTTGCAGCGCGCCTCGGCCTGGCTTCGATCCGCTTCGATTATTCCGGCCACGGTCTCTCAGGCGGCGAATTCACCGACGGCACCATCTCGCGCTGGCTCGAAGAGGCGCTTGCCGTCATCGACCACGCCGCCCCGCGTCGGGCGGTCCTCGTCGGCTCGTCGATGGGCGGCTGGATCGCGCTCAGGCTGGCCCAGGAATTGGCTCGTCGAGGAACCGGGCCCGATCTCGATGGTATGGTGCTGATCGCCCCCGCGCCTGACTTCACCAGCGAACTGATCGAGCCGCACCTGAGCGAAGCTGACAAAGCCTCCCTTTCTTCGCGCGGCTATTTCGAGGAACTATCCGAATACAGCCCCGAGCCCAACATATATACGCGCGTCCTGATCGAGGATGGCAGGGAGAACCGTGTCCTGACCGGCATCATCGAGACCAACTGCCCGGTGCATATCCTGCAAGGAATGGAAGACCGCGATGTGCCCTACAGGCATGCACTGCGGCTGATGGAACACCTCCCCGCGGACGACGCCGTGCTGACCATGGTGCGCGACGGCGACCACCGGCTGTCGAGGCCCGAGGATATCGAGCGCATGCTTGCCGCAGTCTCGGCCTTGGTGGCCAAGGCGGAGTAATTCGCATTTTAACCATATTCTCTATTGCCGGCCGTTAACGGATTGGTAACGATTGACTCTCCGCCCCCGAAAGTTCTTAACTCTTTGTTAAGAATTAAAGGGACGATCAAACATGAGTTTTGCGCGTGCTAGGGGAGTTCTGGTGGCGATGATCGCCGTCCTTTCTTCCGCGACCATTGCTGTGCCAGCCCCCAGGCCGCATGCCGGCATGATCACCGGCAGCGTGACGTCCCAGCCGATCGGCCACTACGAGTTTTGCCAGTCCCACCGCGACGAATGTTCCGTGCGCAGCCGCTCGACCACCGCCGTCCGGCTCACCGAATTCGGCTGGGCGACCGTTCGGGCCATCAATGCATCCGTCAACCACAGCATCGCGCCGATGACCGACCAGGACCTCTACGGTCGTGACGAGGTCTGGGCCTATCCGGCGGACGCTGGCGATTGCGAGGATTTTGTCCTGCTGAAGCGCAAGAAGCTGATGGATCAGGGCTTTTCCGCTTCCGACCTGCTGATCACCGTCGTGCGCAAGCCCGATGGCGAAGGCCATGCGGTTCTGACCGTCCGCACCTCGGAAGGCGACTATGTGCTCGACAATCTCGAAGACGAGGTCAAGGTCTGGTACGAGACCCCCTATACCTACCTGAAGCGCCAGGCGACCTTCAATTCCGGCCGCTGGGTGACGATCGAGAACAGCGGCGATCTGATGGTCGGCGCCGTGGCGAAGTAACGTCAACCATTACTTACACCATTCGAAATGCCGGACCGTGTCCGGCATTTTGTGTTTGCTGTTTCCGCCTGCTCATCCGTTGCCGATCAGCACTCCCGCCGCCAGCACCAGCGATCCTCCCAGCACCACCTGGAATGTGGCCCTCATGAACGGGGTCTCCATGTACTTGTTCTGGATGAAGGCAATGGCCCAAAGTTCGACAAAAACGATGGCCGCAGCGACGGTCGTCGCGATCCAGAAATCCGGGATGAGGTAAGGCAGAGTGTGCCCGAGACCGCCGAGCGCCGTCATGATCCCCGATGCCAGTCCACGCTTGACCGGAGAACCCCGGCCAGAAAGCTTGCCATCGTCATGGGCGGCTTCGGTGAAGCCCATCGAAATCCCTGCCCCGACGGAGGCAGAGAGGCCGATCAGGAAGGTTTGCCAGGTATCCTGAGTGGCGAAGGCGGCTGCGAAGATCGGCGCAAGCGTCGATACCGATCCGTCCATGAGCCCGGCAAGACCCGGCTGGACAAAGGTCAACAGGAACTGCCGGTGGGCCGTTGCATCCTCCTCGGCCTTCACGTCGGCTGGCAGATGGGTTTCGCCGAGGCGGTGGGCAAGCGTCTCGTGGGCCTTCTCCGCCATTGCAAGATCGCCAAGCAGCGTACGGATCTCAGCGTCCTCGCTGCACGCGGCGGCTGAGAGGTAAAAGTGATAGGCCTGATCTTCCATGCGCTCGGCCTCGCGGCGGACCTTTTCCAGTGGCATGGAACGGGCGAGCCAATCCGGCTTGCGCTCGTAGAAATCGCGGACGTGCTCGCGACGGATCAGCGGAATACGTTCCCCGAACCGGGCCTTGTGCATGTCGATGAGGCGTTGTCGATGGGTGTTTTCCTCCTTGGCCATATCCTCGAAAACCGCTGCTGAACGCGGATAGCGCTCGCGGAGAGCATCGGCATAGGCGAGATAGATACGGCTGTCGTCCTCTTCCGAAGATATCGCGAGTGCGAGAATTTCCTGTTCGCTGAGCGACGAGAACGGGCGCTTGGCTCCGGAGAGCAATCGGGAAAACATACGCGACCTCAGATTTAGAATTATTCTAATTCTAAATCTGAGCACGACACGGGTCAAGGCCAGGATTGACCGCCACCATGCGAACTGCCGGAACTGTGTGATCGTGCTGACAGTACCTCTCGCATTGGACCTCGCGTAATCGCTAATCCCGCGTCCGAATCTTCCAACCCTCACCGGTCATCAGCACGCAACTCTTGCCGTCGGCGCGGCTCAGTATGATGCTCCAGTTTCCCACCCTGCTGACGTAGATTTCCATCACCGCGCGACGGTTCACCAGACCGATCGCGGCCAGCTTCTGCGCAAACTGATCGTTCAGAAGACGCGCAATGTCCGCGCGCTCATCGCAGTAAGGCAGCGTCCTGTCGTCCGAGGGAGACGCTCCGCTCGCCGGGATCGACACAAGAACACCGACGGCAGCCAAGGCGGGCAGAGTGAGGCCCTGCCAGCTTCTGCCTGAATCGGCGAAGCCAGGCTTCCCTCGATATTCGCATAAAACCGGGTTCGCGATATTTCCTCGGCAGAGCATCGAACCTGCCTCCCGGGCGGAGCGCAATACACGTTCATAGCATGAACGCAGGCCGCCGTCTGCGCCTCCCCCGGGAGGCGTCGATTGGCGTTTGGCCCCGGGAGTTCAATATTGCGGGATCAGGCTTCCAGCCCCTTGAGGACATTGGCGACATTCAGGCCGATTTCCGGAACCCCATACCCGCCTTCCATGACGACAAGCACCGGCAGCCCTGACGTGGAGATTCTTTCGCCCATGCGTATGTAGTCGGAAGATGTGAGCTTGAAGAACGAGATCGGGTCCTTCTCGAAAGTATCGACGCCGAGCGAGACGACGATCGCCTCGGCCCCAAAAGCTTTGATGCGGGCAAGCGAATCGTCGAGCGCCGCGGCCCAGACGTCCCAGGGCGTGCCGGCCGGCATAGGGTAGTTGCGGTTCGCACCTTCTCCTGCGCCGGCACCGGTTTCATCCGCATAGCCGAGGAAATAGGGAAAGGCATCGACCGGATCGCCGTGCAGGGATGCAAAGTAGACGTCGCCACGTTCGTAGAAGATGTCCTGCGTGCCGTTGCCGTGATGGAAGTCGACGTCGAGGACCGCCACCTTCTTCGCTCCGTGATCAAGGAAACGCTGGGCGGCGACGGCGGCATTGTTGATGAAGCAGTAGCCGCCATAGAGGTCGATGCCGGCATGGTGACCCGGGGGACGGCAGAGTGAGAAAGCAAACCGGTTGCCGGCATTAACCCAGTCGACACCGCTGATGGCGACGTTCATCGACGAAATGGCTGCCGCGTAGGTTCCTTGGGTTATCGAGGTTTCGAGGGCGTTGGCATAGTAACCCAGAGCCCCGTCGATGTTGTTGGGTACGCGCTGGCGGCTGCGCCTATAGGGAATGGCGGTCGGGATCGCCTCTCCCTCATAGCCTTCCGCCACCCAGCGATCCCACGCGGTTGCCAGAAAGGCCAGGAAGGCAGGCTCATGGACCTTTTGCGCTGTTTCCATGTCGTAGGTTTGCGGCGCCACCACATCGCTGTAGCCGGCCTCCCTGACCGCAGCAAGAATCCACTCGGCACGGAATGGCCCCTCGAACGGCGTTACCAACTGGCCGCCGTGGAGTTCGGTCTTCGCATCGCGAAGCTTGTGATCTTCGGAGTAAATAACGCGCATCGCCAGGTCCTGAATGTTTTCGACGGGCGGAAGGTAGCGTTGTTCATTCCCGAAAGGCAAGGCGCGCATCATTCTGAAACGACGGCGCCGGCAAAGGCCCCGATCAGCCGATCCGGGCAAGCCGCTTGTAGAACAGAGTGGTGTCGCAGTAGCGGCCGTCGGGATAAAGCGCATAGTCAGGAATGACACCAGCGCGCTCCCAACCGAGCTTCGGATAGATGCTTTCGGCAAGACTGCCTGTTGCCGTATCGAGCACGAGCAGCGTCAACCCGCGCTTCGCCGCCTCATGCTCGGCCGCGTCCATCAGCAGCCGGGCGAGGCCCCTTCCACGGGCAGCGCGCATGACCAAAAGTTTCTTGAGATCGCCGCGATGGGGCTGGTTCGGCATCTGGGCCAAGCCGACCTGGACCGTGCCGATGATTTTGCCCTCATCTTCGGCAACGAGAAGAACCGTGGCCTGCGCTGCGACACTGCCGATGACGCCGGACCAATAAGTAACCGCGTCCTCCGGCGTATAGGGTGACATGAAGCCGACCGATGCGCCGTCCTGGACGCAATCGGACAGCACATGGCACAGATCGTCCAAGGCAGCGCGGGCTTCGCACTCATTCAGCAGGCGGATTTCGACGGTCATCTTTGCTTCCATGTTTGCAATTTGATTATCGGTAGCCGCGATCGAAAACCACGACGTAGCGGGCGGCGATACCGCCGGGATTGTAAAATGAATGGCCGGCGCCGACATGCATGAACAGACAATCTCCCGGCGCCATCCGATAGACCCCATCGGCAGTCGTCATCTCCAAGACACCGTCGAGCAACCAGACATGCTGTGTCATACCGCGGCTCGCCTCCTGCGGCGGAAAGCTTGCGCGCCCCCCGGGAGGAAACTCGACCTCGACAATATCCACCGCCGATCCCGTGCCCGGCGGCGATACGGAACGCCGCTGATAACCGATGATCGGATCGCGCCACACCGGCTGGCCGTCACGGCGCAAGAATGGCGATCGACTGCCATCCTCCTCCATCGCGAAAAAACTCGACAAAGATTGACCGAGCGCTGCGCAGATCCGCGAAAGCAATGGCGCAGTGGGACTGGCCTCGGCGCGCTCGATGCGTGATATCATGGCCCTGCTGACGCCCGAGGCCGACGCCAGCTCGTCCAGCGTCATGCCTTTGCCCGTCCGCAATTGCCTGACGCGCTCGCCAATCGCGCATTCGAGATCGGTTTCGTTTTCCATTATTTGATAATTTCATTCTCCTATTGTGGAATCAAGCGATATTCGATGCTAGCTGAAAAAATGTCCGTCGATGGCGCATTGGCGACATCACAGGCTCTGCCTTCCGGCTAATATCGCCGACAGGACGAACTTGTTCCCTATTCCAAGCCTGATAATTCAATAACATATTCAACAATTTCCACCTTTCGCGGCACGCATGGCGGAACTGGCGAGCAAATGAGGGTGCCCAGTGAAAAGCGACATCAGCAAATCTGCCTCGCCATTGTCCATATTCAGCATCGTCGCCTCGATGACGGCAGTCGCGCTCGGCAATGGTATCATGTTCACCTACATTCCGTTCACGCTTGCGCGCGAGGCGGGACCATCCTGGGCGGCCGGGGCCGCGGTGACGGCAGTTGCCTTCGGCGGCTTGATCGGTTGCGCCATTGCCGGTCCCTTGATCCGCCGGGTCGGGCATGCGCGCCTCTTCTCCTGTTCCATGGCACTGGTCATCATCGCCGCGCTGCTGATCAGCCTTGGCGTCCACCCCGTTCTCTGGATCGTGGCGCGCATGATCTACGGTATTGCCGGCAACACCAACTTCATCATTTCCCAGAGCTGGCTCAATCATGCCGCCTCCAATGAATGGCGCGGCAAGGCAATGTCCTTTTTCTATATGGCCTATGTGATCGGCATGGGGGTCGGCGCCTGGCTGTTTGGCCGGATCCCGGCCGAGGGCAATCTCGCACCACTGCTGACCATCTTCTTTACCGCGCTCGCCATCCTGCCGATCGGGCTGACGACGCTGCCGACCCCGCCACCACCGGCGCAGGTCAGCGTCGACATAAAGATGGCCTGGCGCAGCTCGCCGGTCGCATTCATTGGCGTGCTTGCCGCAGGCGGACTGTCCATGGTGGTGCAAGGATTTACCCCGATCTACGCTGCTGCCAATGACATGTCGCAAACGGACATCGCCCTTCTGGTGTTCCTCATGCAGTTCGGCCTGCTTTTCGTTCAGTATCCGCTCGGCGTACTTTCCGATCGCATCGACCGCCGGATCGTGCTCGCCGGAACCTGCGCGCTGATTGCTGCAACGGCCGTCGTGGCACTCAATGTCAGTTTCGGAAATTTCTTCCTGCTGATGTTCGTCTTCGCCGTCTTTGCCGGCGCCGTCGAAACGGTCTACTCGATTGCCAATGCCCATGCCAATGATCGCGCACCACCGAGGGATTTCGTGCAGCTTGCCAGCACGCTGCTTGTCGCCTGGTCGATCTCCGCGACTGCCGTGCCACTCGCGGTGACCGCACTCACACCTTTGTTCGGCGATCAGACCTTCATCTACGCGGCAATGGTGGTGGCACTTGCCTATGCGGTTTTTGTGCTTCTGAGGCTGCGCGAGCGCAAGAAAGTCCCCATCCAGGCGCGGGAGAATTTCGAGGTGATGAGCGCCCAGGTACCCAACGCGATCGCCCTTACGGAGCCAGCTTCCGAACAGGTTCGCCAGGGCGTCCGTGCCGACAATTTATAGTTTACGCATCCTTCTTTTCCGCTTTGCGGCAATCACGACCGCTGCTATATGCGCAGGCCATGAGCACAAATTCGTCCCGCACGCCCCTTGACCACATCCGCAATTTCTCGATCGTGGCCCATATCGACCACGGCAAGTCGACGCTGGCCGACCGGTTGATCCAGTCTACTGGTGGACTGGCCGACCGCGAGATGTCGGAACAGGTGCTCGACAACATGGAGATCGAGAAGGAGCGCGGCATCACCATCAAGGCCCAAACCGTGCGGCTGCACTACAAGGCCAACAATGGCGAAACCTATGTGCTGAACCTTATCGATACGCCCGGCCACGTCGACTTCGCCTACGAGGTGTCACGCTCGCTGTCGGCCTGCGAAGGCTCTCTGCTGGTCGTGGACGCCTCGCAGGGCGTAGAAGCGCAGACGCTCGCCAATGTCTACCAGGCGATCGACAACAATCACGAACTCGTGACCGTCCTCAACAAGATCGACCTTCCGGCCGCCGAGCCGGAGCGCATCAAGGAACAGATCGAGGAAGTGATCGGCATCGATGCGTCCGACGCGGTGATGATTTCGGCCAAGACCGGCCTCGGCATTCCCGACGTGCTGGAGGCGATCGTTCACAAGCTCCCGGCGCCGAAGAGCCAGGGCGGCGAGAATGCGCCACTGAAAGCCCTTCTGGTCGACAGCTGGTACGACACCTATCTCGGCGTCATGGTTCTGGTGCGCGTCATCGACGGCGTGCTGACCAAGGGCCAGCAGATTCGCATGATGGGTACCGGCGCCCGGTATGGTGTCGAACGGGTCGGCGTGTTGACCCCGAAGATGGTCAATGTCGACAGCCTCGGCCCCGGCGAAATCGGCTTCATCACCGCCTCGATCAAGGAGGTGGCCGATACCCGCGTCGGCGATACGATCACCGACGACAAGCGGCCCACGGCGCAAGCCCTGCCCGGATTCAAGCCGGCCCAACCGGTCGTATTCTGTGGTCTC
Organism: Ferirhizobium litorale; assembly: GCA_030028905.1. GTDB lineage: Bacteria > Pseudomonadota > Alphaproteobacteria > Rhizobiales > Rhizobiaceae > Ferirhizobium > Ferirhizobium litorale. The sequence goes on from JALDYZ010000020.1 coordinate 56,386, forward strand.
TTCCCGGTCGATGCGGCCGACTTCGAGGATCTGCGCGCCGCGATGGGCAAACTCCGCCTCAACGATGCGTCGTTCTCCTTCGAAATGGAATCGTCTGCCGCCCTCGGCTTCGGCTTCCGGTGCGGCTTCCTCGGGCTGTTGCACCTCGAAATTATCCAGGAGCGCCTCGAGCGCGAGTTCAATCTCGATCTTGTCGCCACCGCGCCCTCCGTCATCTACCAGATGACGCTGACCGATGGCACCGAGAAGGAACTGCACAACCCGGCGGACATGCCGGACGTGGTCAAGATCGAGGAAATTCGCGAGCCGTGGATCAAGGCGACGATCATGACGCCGGACGAGTATCTCGGCGGCATCCTGAAACTCTGCCAGGACCGGCGCGGCATCCAGACGGAACTGACCTATGTCGGCAACCGTGCAATGCTGACCTACGAACTGCCGCTCAATGAAGTGGTGTTCGACTTCTATGACCGCCTCAAGTCGATCTCCAAAGGCTATGCCTCCTTCGACTATCACATCCTGGACTACCGCGAAGGCGACCTCGTGAAGATGTCGATCCTGGTGAACGGCGATCCGGTCGACGCGCTCTCCATGCTGGTCCACCGCTCCGCTGCCGACCGGCGCGGCCGCGGCATGTGCGAGAAGCTCAAGGAACTCATCCCGCCGCATATGTTCCAGATCCCGATCCAGGCTGCCATCGGCGGCAAGGTGATCGCCCGCGAGACGGTTCGCGCGCTGCGCAAGGACGTGACCGCAAAGTGCTACGGCGGCGACGCCACCCGCAAGCGCAAGCTTCTGGAGAAGCAGAAGGAAGGCAAGAAGCGCATGCGCCAGTTCGGCAAGGTCGAGATCCCGCAGGAAGCGTTTATCGCAGCCTTGAAGATGAACGACGAGTGAGCCTTACTCCCCGCTCTCCTTCACTTCCTTGAAACGCGCCTCGAATTCATGGCGCAGTGCCCGGCGTTCTTCCGCTGCCCTTGCCCGCCGCCGCTTGACCTCGGTGTCGAACACCAGCGCCGGCACCGGCGTCGGCTTGCCGCCGGCGTCGACGGCAACCATGGTGAAATAACAGGAGTTGGTATGGCGCCGCTTGCCGGTGCGAATGTCTTCCGCCTCGACGCGAACGCCGATTTCCATCGAGGTCCGGCCGGCGAGGTTCACCGAGGCGCGGAAGGTCACCAGTTCCCCGACATGGATCGGCTGGCGGAAAACGACCTGGTCGACGGAAAGCGTCACCGCATATTGCTGGGAGAAGCGCGAAGCACAGGAATAAGCGACCCGGTCAAGCAGGTTCAGCAGCGCGCCGCCATGCACCTTGCCGGAAAAATTCGCCATGTCCGGGGTCATCAGCACCACCATTTCGAGCTGGCTCGGGTCATGGGCGCGATCCATTGGGTTTCCTTTCAATATGAGGCAGAAGCCGGTGGATATGGAGAAGTCTATTGGCTCGCGCCGGCCAGAAAAAGCGTCTTTCTCAATCGGCCGAAGCACGGGTGATCGGCCGGGCCGGATTGCCTGCCACGATCGCTCCCGCCGGCACGCTTTTGGTCACGACGGCGCCGGCGCCGACGATCGCACCGTTGCCGATCGTCACGCCGCCGATAATGATGGCGCCGCCGCCGATCCAGACGTCATCGCCGATCTCGACTGGCCGCGCGATCTCCATGCCCTCTGCTCTCAAGATAGGATCCTTGTGGTGTTCGGCACAGTAGATATGCACGCCTGGGCCGAGCATGCAGCGTTCGCCGATACGCACGGTTCCGGAGTCGAGGATAGTGCATCCGACATTCAGGTAGACCCGAGCGCCAAGGATGATGTTGATGCCGTAGGCGCAGTGGAAAGGCGCCTCGACAAAAACATCCTCGGCGACACAACCCAGCAGTGCTCGCAACGCCGGAGCCATGCTTCCGCGCGCGCCAGGCGGCATGGTGTTGTGCTGATGGACGGCAAAGCGAGCGACATTGCGCAAGGCGTCGAGTTCCGCATCGAGACAGGAGTACCACTCACCGGCAGCCATTTTGTCTCGTTCGGTCGTCGTCATTGCGATGCCTTCGCGGCCGCTCCGGCCTTTCGCCGCCGCGCCAGACTATCTGCCGGCCATTGCTCCTTCATGTCGTAGTATTCCTCAAAGACAGTGGCCCCTTCCGGCAGGCGCACCCACGGGAGCTTGGAGCGGGCGTAGATATGCACGTCCGGCGCGAAGGCGCTGGGATCATCGAGGCTGGCTACGCGGACGAAGGACATCCACCTGCGCCGCCCGTAGTCGCTCCACAGCGCCGACTGACATTCGCTGCAGCGATAGACATCGTGCGGATGACCACTGTCCGTCGAGAGCGTCGTCACGACAGGCTCGCCCGCAACAAGTTCCACCCGGTCCGCCTCGATCAAAGCATTAATCGCAAAGGCACTACCGGTCTGGCGTTGGCAATCCCGGCAGTGGCAACAATGCACGAACATCGGCCTGTCGTTCAGCCGGTAGCGGATGCGGCCACAGAAGCAGCCGCCATCGAATACTTCGCTCATCCCTTCCCTCCCGATCGCCCATGCCGGGCATTCAGCCCTCCGCCGATTCGATGCGGGCGACCCAGGCTCTGGCGATCGCCAATCCGGTCTCGTCGGCGATGTTTCCGTGCCGCGCGGCCAGTTCCGGGTAGCGTTCCATCCAGCTTGGATCGAGGGCGTGCATGTGATGGATCAAGGTCGTGTTCCAGTCCTCAACCACACTGGTGCTCGCCTCGAAATGGAACTGCGTGCCGTAGGCGGCGCGCCCGACCCGGAATGCCTGGTTGGTCGCCGTTTCGTTGGTGGCAAGCCGGACGGCATTTTCCGGCAGGGTGAACGTGTCGCAGTGCCATTGGAAGATCGGAAAGCGAGTGCTTACCGATTGCAATACCGGATCGTCGCCCCCCTCCTCGGTCAGTTCGACATGATGCCAGCCGAATTCCAGCCCCGCGTTCAAGCTGTTTTCGCCACCGTAGGCGCGGGCGAGGATCTGACTGCCGAGGCATATCCCCAGCACCGCTTTGCCAGCGTCGCCGAATTCGCGCATGAGCCGGGCAAGCTCGGGCAGATAGGGGTGCTTGTCGTCGTCGATCGCACTCTGCCCGCCGCCGAGCACGACGATCGCATCGTGATCGGCGATACCGTCGGGCAGGCTTTCGCCGTCCCACGGACGGAAAACATCGATCTCGGCCCCTGCCTCCGCAAGCGCGACGCCGACCTGACCGAGATGCGAGACCCTGGTGTTTTCAATCACAGCGACGCGCATGCCTATCCATCCTGCAAGTTCCACTCGATGGAGAAGCAATCACGTCCCTCGCCGACATACAAGCCGGCTTGCGACCGCAATTTTGCGACGAGGCAAAAATAACCGTCAGAACTGCTTGCCGATCCTGGCGTCTAGCGAATGCGCGTTGCCACCGCGGAAGGCGAAGTAGAATGTGATTGCCGACCAGAGGATCGAGCGCTCGGCGCCGCCGAGCCCTTCGCCCTTTACCACCCAATGGGAATAGACGGTGACGAGCAGCACGATGGTTGCGGCAACGGCGGCCGGGCGGGTCAGCAGGCCTATTGCAAGGAGGATGCCGCCGAAGAATTCGGTGGCGGCCAGCAGGGGCGACCAAAAGACTCCGGGATAGAAGCCGAGGCTTTCCACCATGCCGACGGCACCGAACGGATTGATGATCTTGCCGAATCCATGGACCGCAAAAAGTACGCCGGCAAGGACGCGCAGCAGCGTTTCGGCGCCAGTAGTTCCGGCCGCATAAAGCGGCGACAGCGCCGGGATGACGAGGCTCGAACGAGCGGAAGTGGTTTGATCAGCCATGGATTTTCCTCCGCGGGACAGCATCTATTGCAGTGCAATAACAACTGCCGAACGCGATGCTTCGATGCAAGCGGGCGACAACAAGAAACCTGACAAATCTGGCTAACATTTCCGTGAGGAGGGATGCCGAAGAGCGTTGCCGCTCCCCGGTGCGGGCGCTATAGATGCCGCAGCATCAGGAGTTGGATATGATAACCGCCAAGCCTCGCATCAGCATACTCTACTGCACCCAATGCAACTGGCTGCTGCGTGCCGGCTGGATGGCGCAGGAACTGCTGTCCACGTTTGGTGAAAGCCTCGGCGAGGTGGCGCTCTTGCCCGGCACCGGCGGCAGCTTCGAAATTCGTGTCGATGGCGAACTCATCTGGGAACGCAAGCGTGACGGCGGTTTCCCCGGCCCCAAGGAACTCAAGCAGCGGGTGCGCGACATCATCGAGCCCGAGCGTGATCTTGGCCATATCGATCGTTCCGGCCGCACTTCGGTTGACGAGTGACGCACGAACGGCGTCGAGCGCAGTTCGGCTGCCGGATCGAAAACGCTGGCTCTAGTTCCAAGGCGAGCGGCAGACCCTGTAGGCGCCACTATAGCCCAGATACATGTTGCTGGCCGGGTTATACGACCTGTAGCGTGCCTGGCACCATTGCTGGTGACTGTTCGAGGTGGCGGCGCGATAGACCGTGCGCGGCGCATAGTACGGCGGAGGATAGACGCGCCGGTTGGTGTATCTGGGATAGTGGTTGTAATAGGGATAGTAGGATCCGAAATAGCCCCCATAGTACCCGGCATAATAGGGAGAGAACCCCAAGCCGATATAAGCGGTACTGGAATACGGCCCATCGTAATATGGGCGATAGTATGGCCGGTAGGCCCTTGATGGCCTATAGGGACTGTAGCTGTTGCCGTAGTATGGCCGATAGGATGGCCGGCGATAGTAGCCCGGGCTCCAGGGCTGATTGCAGCCGCCGCTCCCGCATACGACCCGAACACTGGTGACGTCGCTATGGCGGTCGATGACCGGGATCTGAGCGCGGGGCACGGCATCCGCCGGTACCGCTGTCGACAGGGCCGACAGTCCAAACACGCATCCGAGGGCAAGTTTGCTGAAAAGACTCATGACCGTTTCCTCTCGATGACCCGAGGAACCACGCCGCGCGACGTCGCATTGTTTGGCGGCCATGCCCGAGCATCTATTTGAGCGAATTAAACTATAGCACGACAGACGCGCGAAATCTGCATCGTTCCTGTCTCGGTCGCCACTCCAGCGGCTGCGGCCAACGCTCGCGCAAGATCGACGGTTGAACATCAATAGGCCATGGGCCATAAAAAGTTTGATGAATTGCCGGGAGTTTACGATGAGCCTGAAATTCGGAACCAGCGGCCTTCGCGGCCTGTCGGTCGACCTCACCGGCCGGGCGGCGGCGCTCTATGCCACTGCTTTTGGACGGTATCTGCTCGAAAGCGGCAGAATCGCAGCCAATGACGAGGTTCTCGTCGGTCGCGACTATCGCGACTCCAGCCCCGAGATCGCAACGAACTGCATCGATGCGCTTGCGGCGGTCGGCCTTCGACCGGTCGATTGCGGGGCTATAGCGACACCGGCGCTTGCACTCGATGCCCTTGAGCGCGATCGGGCCTGCCTGATGGTCACCGGGTCTCATATTCCGGCCGACCGCAACGGCATCAAATTCTACCGTCCCGACGGTGAGATCGACAAGGCGGACGAGGCAGCGATCAGTCGCGAGGCTGTGCGGCTCGAGCAGGAAGGCTTCTCCCTTCCGAAAAAGGCGGCCGGATACGCAGCGGACGATGGTGCCACCGAAGAACGCTACTTCCGGCGCAACGCTTCCCTCCTTCCACCTCTGGCGCTCAAGGGCCTGCGCGTCGGCGTCTACCAGCACAGCACCGTCGCACGCGACATGCTTGCCCGGATCCTCGCCTGCCATGGAGCAGAAGTCGTTGCCTTGGGTCGCTCCGATCGGTTCATTCCCGTCGATACCGAAGCCGTGACGAGCGAAACGCTGGATTTCCTCTCTGCCTGGGCTGCAGAACATCGCCTCGATGCCATCGTATCAGCAGATGGCGACGGCGATCGGCCGTTGGTTGCCGACGAAAGGGGAAACCCGTTGCGCGGCGACCTGCTTGGCCTAATCAGCGCGAACTTCCTTGGCGCGAGCGTAGTTGTCACTCCCGTGACGTCGAACTCGGGAATCGAAGCCAGCGGCACATTCCGGGTCGAGCGCACGCGGGTCGGCTCGCCATATGTAATCGCCGGCATGAACGACGCCCTTCACAAGGGCGAGGACCGGGTGATGGGCTTCGAAGCCAATGGCGGCGTGCTGACGGCTTCCGCGTTCACTGTGAGCGGCTCGACGTTGGAACCGTTGCCGACTCGCGACTGTGCGTTGCCGATTCTGGCCGCGCTCCACGCCGCCAACGTGGAAAAGCAACCACTGTCGGCGGTCGCCGCCGCCTATAAACTTCCTGTCGCCGATGCCGACCGGCTGGAAGATTTTCCGCAGGCGACTTCCTCCGCCCTGATGGCGCGCCTACGGAGTTCGCCGGATGCACTGGCACGATTCCTCGCGCCGATCGGCGACGTTGCCTCCACGAGCGACATTGATGGCCTGCGGGTAACACTTGGCGACGGGCGAATCATTCACTTCCGCCCATCCGGTAATGCCCCTGAAATGCGCTGCTATGTTGAAGCGACAACCTCGGAAGCGGCAAAAGCGCTGCTCGACCAAGGACTTGATGCCATTCGCGGCTTTGCCGCAACGGTTCCTTGAACAGGTTTTTTGCAGAACGCGGAGAAATCTTCGACAAGCCTGTTGACACCAGACGGCCTCCCCCTTACATCGCTCCTCGTCGCCCAGATGGCGGAATTGGTAGACGCGCCAGCTTCAGGTGCTGGTACTCGAAAGGGTGTGGAGGTTCGAGTCCTCTTCTGGGCACCATTCCATTTTATCCACCTTGAAATCTATATTATATTCCCCTTTCAAGGGGATGGTCGCTCCCGACTGCTACACAGGAGCGCCACACAATGGTGATCAAAATGGCGCGACCTACTCTGCGAAAAGGAAGCGGTAACGCTCAATTCCGCAAGCGTGTCCCAACTACACTCCTTCCGATCCTCAGAGGCAAATCGCTCTCCGTTGAGTTGCCCGAGTCCGCAGCACCGGATAGCGCGACGATCAGCGTTGCTACGACTATTTCAGCCGAAGTCGTCTTCTCCTTACGCGCGCCGGAAGGCAGACTTTCAAGAATCCGTCACGCGGCAGCAACACGCCAAATCGAAGCATTCTTCGAAGCGGCTATGCGAGGACCTCAAGACCTGAGCAACCAGGGCGTAAGTGGCATTTTGGGTTCGATCTATCGCCATCTTGTCGCCAAGCATGAGGCCAATCCACCGGCTTTGTATAAGCCTCGACCCGATGACCAGCCGACAGACGTGTGGTCTGAGTTTGATCCTTGGTATGACATACTGCACCAAGCAGACGATTTGATCGCGTATCGCACGGCTCAAGGTAGGCGTGCAGCCGTCGCAGTGCTTGCGCCCATATTGGACCTGGACGCTTTTCTTGCATCGAAGGCAATGATCCTTACAGACGATACCTACGCACGTGTCGTTGAGGGGCTTCCTCCAACTATGGGCAAAGCTGTCGGCACGCTCATTGATAGAGCACGAGGTGACTACTCTGAGGATTTGGTGGCAAAGCAGTTTGCCGCTCCCCCTGCCCCTCTTACTGCAAAGGCATCGAATCCCACTTCATCTGTCGGTATCGTGAAGACCTTCGATGATCTATTTGAAAGATGGAAATCCGAAAGGCCGCGCTCTGCTTCTACCCTCTCCACATTTCGCGGTCACATAACGCGGTTCTCCAAGTTCGTGGTACATGATGACCCGCATCGCGTGGAGCGAGTGGACGCGCAGCGCTGGAAAGATGTGTTGAACGCCGAAGGTCTCAAGAAGATATCGACAACCTACCTAGCCACGTTCAACGCCCTCTACAGGTTTGGCCTAGAGAACAGCGAAACGACGGGCATTACGCGCAACCCGTTTGACGGTGTGAAGATAAGACAGAAAGCCGTTGCGGGTACAAAGCGGCTTCCATTCACAAGGGCCGAGGTCGGGATGATACTCAACGCAGCGCGCCAGGAGTCCCTTGCCCATCTGCGATGGATACCTTGGCTGCAAGCTCAGACAGGAGCGCGTGTTGCAGAGATTGCGCAGCTATGGGGCAGCATGATCGTCAAGGATGATGATGGCCACCCTTGCATTCACATAACGCCAGCGCCGGACGGCGGCACGCTTAAGAATGATGTGTCGGAGCGTGTCGTCCCAATTCATCCGCAAGTCATTGCAGATGGCTTCCTTGAGTTTGTTGCTACGCGTGGCAACGGGCCGCTGTTCTACGGTGGGCGTAAGGGCAAGGCTGCTGTACAGCTACGAGACGACCAGAAGCACCCCTCTAAGGGTATAAGCAATCGCGTGGGCGCGTGGGTACGTGGTCTTGGAATTACCGATGCCCGCAAAGGCCCAACCCATTCATTCCGACATTGGTTTAAGTCTGAGATGATGCGCGCTGAGGTGTCGGATAAGCTAGCTGACAAGATCCAAGGCCATAGCGATAGGACGGATTCAAGCGGGTACGCGCACGCTGATACCGCAATGATGCTAGGCGCAATCACCAAACTCGATCTCAAGGCGATTGCTGACAGCACGCCTAAGGCCGGACCACGGGAGCTTTAGTAAGTCCACACACCGGTACCACTCTTCCAATCTTGTAGAACCGACCAATATGTTAGCCACTGGTACTGGGCGGCTCGGTTCTCCTTGACGGCGTTAAATCGGCGGAATCAATCAAGCGGCTGTTCTGAAACTGCAGAACTCGTTCGATTGGTTGGTGAATTAAGGTAGTGCGGATTTGGGCCATTTCTTCTTCCGTCATGCCTAGATCGCGCAGGACCGCGATTCGGCCACTTAGTGCTTCGTTCTCCAGGATAATGTTTTCGAGATGCAGCCGTTTAGCCTCAGCAGACTCGCGATAGGCACGATCTTTTCTGCGTTCATGCGCGTCGTTAATGGCATTCCGCAAGACCTCAAGGGGATTGAGCTTTCCAAAGAAGTCCCAAAAACCGGGTGACTGCAGCCGTACGCCTTTCAGAGACAATCTAAATCCAGGTGGAAGGTCGTTAGCGGGGTAACTGTAATATAGCTCAGGATGCACTCGATCGAATGCGTCATACCGTGATGAGTAGTGTCGCCAGTATATGTAAAGCCTAGTTACCAGGAATTCATAGCGGACAAGCCCCTCGTAGGCGGCGTTAATTGCGTTAAGAAGCCCTACGATTTCGTCAACTGGTTCATCTCCTCTCCCATAGAGACGAAGAATACCCGATTCGAAACCTTCCCCTGCCGAAGAGTCTTGAAAGTCGACCATTGATACTCCGCCCCTTAACCTTCGCTCTTCATCTTGTTTGAAATGCAACGGGCTCGCAAGTCGGCGCGCCACGCGGCGCTTTTATTGGAACCGAAGAAACAGAAGGCAACATGCCTTCGAGGTCGGGTATGGTGTCCAATCACAGGACAGTCTCGACAAAAAGAGAAGGCCACGGCTTTGATCGCCGTGACCCTCATTTTCGTACCCTGTAACGAAGGGGCGGGGTACCACCACTTCTATATCAAAGATACCCGCACGGAAGTGTAAGCGCAACCGTACGTTATGTTGAAATCGTGCTAGCTCGCATCTCCCTCAAGCACGCGGTAAACCGACGCGCGGCCAATGCCCAACGCCTTAGCTATGGCTGTGGCTCCCTGCCCATTTGCATGTAGAGCCTTGACCTTTTCAACATCGATAGATGGTTTGCGGCCCTTGTAGACCCCTGCCTCTTTGGCTTTGGCGATGCCCTCTAGTTGGCGCTCCTTGCGCAGATTGGTCTCAAACTCTGCAAACACGCCTAGCATATCAAGGAAGGCTTTCCCCGCTGCCGTGCTCGTGTCGATAGGCTGCTCAGTAGCGCGAAGCGATACGCCCTTGGCCTTAAGCTGCCTTACGATGTCCTGTAGATCGCCAATAGAACGCGCGAGGCGGTCTATACGCGTAACCATAAGCGTGTCCCCAGGACGCATGAAAGCCATGAGGGTATCGAGTTCCTGCCGCCCTTCTAACGTGGTCCCACTGCGCTTCTCTTCCCGCACAAGCTCGCAGCCAGCACTAAGCAAGGCTTCGCGCTGAATCGTGAGGTCTTGATCATTGGTCGATACGCGAGCGTAGCCGTAGAGGGTCATGGTGGAGCTTCCTATGTGTCTCGTTAGGGTCTAGATGCACAATGGATAGTGTCTCATAAATCCAATGTCAACCCATATAAGACGCATTAAGTGTCTCACAAAGACGTATTGCTACGGTGTACCCATTCGAGACGCTCGCATCCAACCCGTTGACACGGTTGTAGATGCCGTATTTGATTTTCATCCTATGCGTGTCATGCATTTCGTAGGCGCGCATAACAAAGGATGGGGATGTAATGGATCGATTTTTGATGGTGCTCGGCATCGCCATGGCGTTCGTATTGTTTCAAGTGTTCATCAGCAATCCAATAGCGCAGAAACTCTTGCCGACCAAAACAGGCGACGGCTTTGCCCATCGCGTGAGGTACAGCGTGCTGCACCGCATCGTGTTTCTAGCTTTGGTCATAGGTGTTATCGGGCTGCTTGCCCTGTTCGATGCCTGAAAGCCGCACTGCTGGACAGGCATAGGAATGAGGTTTGCCGTCCCTTTCCTCGTGGACACCACATCAACGGGGAAGGAAACGGCAAGCCAGCCCAGGCAAGCGCGCAGCGGTACGGCAACCTTGGCATTAGGGGAGAGTGGTATGGGCAGTTGGCGCAGAAGTTGAGGCAGGGGATGGGGGAAATCTGCGCGTTCTATTCTTCGATACCGTCTCAAAAATTTGCTGCAGTTTTTACCCGCGCGGATTCCTGACACGATTAGCCAAGTTCGCGCTCTGCTTTCAACGCTCGGAAAATCGTCGCGTTGCTAATGCCGCGAGATGCTATGTCAGCGATACGCAGTCCTTGACGTCTGAGGCGCACTATCTCGGCACGATCATGTAGCCGTCGCCTTACGCCAGCCTCGCGCACGGCCTTTTGCCACCTATCGCTGATCTTACGCGGAGGTTTTGGGGTCCATTCGAGATTCGCCGGAAGCGTGTTAGCCGGGTCGCCATCGCGAGGGGTAGCCATACTGTTTTCCGGCTTGCTTCCAGCCCACGCCTCAAGCACGACACAAGCCAGCCTATGGGCGCGGTACTTGCCGCCAATGCAGAGGAGCACCATTCTGTTGCCGTTCTTTACGCGAGACTTGACGGCAGGATACCGACTGAGCTTAACGGCAGCTCGCACCCTCACACTGCCAGAAGGCGTTTCTACCAAGTCCTCGGCGTCTAGATGGGTGGCTCTATGAATAATGCCAGCCTCACTGACTATATAGCCTGGAAAGCGCGGAGCCGGGCGGTATTCCAGCGTCGATGGATAGTTCTTGAGATTGGGTTTGCGTCTAGCCATGGGCAGTTCCTCGGGACCAGCGCACGTTGACTCTCCCATGGGGTCAGGAAGCGCGCTAACGATTTTAATGGTGATGGACGCAGGAAAGGCGCAACGCCTCTCAGTAGGCTGCGCAGCGGCTAAGCGGCGGCAGACGCTGACGCGAGGCTTTCAGCTAGCTCAAGTTGCGCGCTGCCTGTCATCAACCCGCTAACGGTAATGGCGCGTTTCACAGCCGTGTAGCTGTGTGACAGTTGTTCGCTAATTGCTCGGATTGAATGGCCGTGTTTGAACAATGCGATCACTTTGCCGTAGTCAATCTTCCGGTGTCTGCCCGTAGGGATCTTTGGCTTGGCAGATCGCATCTGTTCGCGAAGCTTCGCAGCACGTTGCCGCGCCACGGCCAAACGCGCGATCCTGATCTTACAAGACCAGTTTTCCGCAGGGGTCATCCAGGCAAGATTAGTATAGTGATTATTGTAGCGGTCGGCATCAATGTGGCCGCAATGCATAGCGGCCTCAGGCGGCGCGCCATGCCAAGCCAGACCAGTGAGCCTGTGCGCGGTTCTCCAGACTTGGATACCACCTACCTTAAGGCCAACTTGAAAATAGCGAGACGAGTTAAGCTTCTGCCGCAGTATGTGGCCGCTCAATCCATTGCGAATGACGCCATATTGGCTCGCCTCATAGGGTGCGTGGCCAGGAATCGGCTTGAAGATCGAGTCCGCAGAAACGATGGGGGTAAAACGGGAATGCATGGGGGTCTCTGAATGCGTGTTGCTTGGTGCCGGGGAATCCGGTCACGCGGCAGTCGCGGCGCATTCGCAGCCAGAGACAGGGGAAGCACTGGCAATCCCGTGAAGGACCGCCAGCACTCATTTTATAACCACTACTGGGAGAACGTCTTATCGCTCGGTTCGCGGTCAGGGAGATGCGAGAGAGCCGCTTGCGTGGCGTTGAGCAGACCATAAGTCCGCAACCACGGTACGACGGTAGATACGCGGCTCATGGCCTCTTGACGCGTGACTTGCTGATCAGACCGCATTGCATCGACCAGCGAACCAAACGTCAGGTCTCCTACGCGTTTCACCATCTGGTAGAACGGCAGCCCTCCGATTACATCGTTGCCGAGACCGGAAGTACGAGACGCATCAAATACCCGCAGGTCTTCACCACTGAGCATCGAGAGCGGTGCAGTGATAGAGTCCACGACGAACGGCAGCATAGCCAGATCGCCAGACCGGCCCAAAGCCGCTGCCGTTATCGCCTTACGCGAATAGAGCATTCTGTCGAGGTAAGCTTCACGCTCCTCCTCCGGCTTGCCAAACGCCTTCATGTGTATGGTCAACGCGTACGTCGCCGCACCTAGAACGCTCGACATGATGAGGGAGCTTGCCGCCCAAGCGTCATGCATCTTGATACCGCGAAGTGAGTTTGACGCGTAGCTCGCGATCATGAAGGTCTTAAATTGCCCAAGCAATCGGCCCATCTCATTTTGCATGAGTGGTGGAAGGTGCGCGGGACTGGCTTCGAGAACCTGGAGCTTGCTTTCGCGGGTGACATTGGCCATCAAGTCGTCAATCTCCCGCGCCCACTTAGCGGCTAGCCGGTCGAGATGAAGCTTCTTCACCACGCCCGTATCGGCAAGTTCAATTGCACCGTCCTTGATCATGGCGTTTAAGTTCGCCGCCATCTCGGCGGTAAAGCCCATATCATTGAGCAGCTTTGCGCTGATCGCCTTCCGGCCTTGGGCATGGTTCACGAACGCTTGCAGTGTCGAGCGCATCGACCAGCGAGTAAGGAAGTCGGTAACAGGCGCTGACATCCCGATCAGGTTTGTGGCAGACGCCATGCCTTTGGTAATGTGTTCAGCACGGCCTACGATCTTCTCAAGTAAGCTTTCACCATAGAACTTGTCGAGACCTTCATATGCTGTGAAGATGCGAGTACGTGCGGTATTGCTACCCTGCCCTGTCAGGATCTCCAGACCTTCGGCAAGCTCATTGCCAGCCCTGCCCGCTGTTCCAGAGCGGAAGACGCGGAAGATGTCAGCTAGGTCAAAGTGCGTGAACGCTGCCGCAACACCATTGCGAGCAATGATCTTCGGCAAGTCGCCAATCTGAGAGATACCGTTCATCACCATGAAGGTGGCGAATGCCAAGTTGCGGAACGTGCGACCCGTAGACTTTAGCTGCGCGAATGCGTTGGGGTCTCCCTCAGGCTTCCCGACAATGCGATCCACGTACATGTCCATGACCTGACGTGCCTTGATGTAGTCTCCCTCCATCTTGGCAGACACGAACGTACCGGCCCTCCTCAACTTCTCGACGTCGGTGATATCGGCGATATGCATACGTGCCGCCGCTTCCGATTGAAAACCAGCACGGGACAGGGCAGCAGCCGAGAGCATCGAGCGGCGGTAGAGGTCGGCATTCTTGAATACGTCCCGTTCGAACATATCCTTGGCTCGGAATACGCCCTGCGGAAGATGAACCTCAAGATCAGCGTCAAGCGGGGCTCTACGCCGGGTATTTCGTACCCCGTTCGTGTTCGTGCCTTTCAACATCATGACAGCAATATCGGCTTCGGCAGCGTCCATTCCGCTTTCCGTGAGGTACTGTTTCAAGGCCTCGCGATCTTCGCCAGCCATGCCGCGTACGAAGAGACCATCGCTCCTCTCGTTTACACGATTGAGAGTGTCGATGTACTTTCGCGCGTACCGCTTGAACCACAGCTTCGTTGCCGTGCCGAATGCTACGTCTGCTGCATCGCGATAGGCCGCGTCCCAAATGTCGTTAAGCTTGGGCTCAAGCGCATCAAGTCGGCTCGCGGCTTCGCTACCGGCCAGACGTTTGGCATCGCTTACCTTCTTCCGCTGTTCCGCCAGGACACTGCCCTTGCGTTTGGATGCGTGTTTGCGAACCGCAGCCTTCGCCTTGGCGGCAGCAGCCTTTTGAATAGCCCCTAGATTTGTAGACGCCTTCTTTCCTAATTTTGAGGCAAGAAGA
>JALDYZ010000021.1 GCA_030028905.1 Ferirhizobium litorale
GAACGGCAGCAGGAAATGTAACCCGAGGGCGTCCACGAAACTTGGGGCTATTCAGACATTCGCTCTCGATACGCGGTCAAGGTTCTCCACCAAAAGGTAGGAGCCAGCCGCGATGTCTCCTGATCTAACATAGGAGAGGAACTCGCCCAGCATACCGACCGACTTGTTCATTCCACGGAAAGCAGAAACTCCAAGATCGTGGAAAGTGAACTTCGTGTCTATCACCAACCCGTTGGTGAGCGCGTATCGCTCTGCTGCTTGGAGCTGACGACGAAAGCTATCACCGCGCATCTGCTCTGGCGTGGAGAAGCGGACATAGGAGTATGCGCGAGGGCGTGGGGAGGTATCGTTTGGCATGGACAAACCCTTTAGAATGGAATGAGGTCTTTTGTCCATAACAGGCTCATGGTCGGACCTCCGGGGTCGGGAAAGTCCATGCTGGCGGCGCGACTTCCCTCGATCCTGCCGCCGCTGACCGCCGCCGAACTTCTCGAAGTGTCGATGATCCACTCGATAGCCGGGCAGCTCTCCGGCGGGAAACTCTCCGATCGCCGTCCCTTTCGCACACCGCATCACTCGGCCACCATGGCGGCGCTGGTGGGTGGCGGCCTCAGGGCGCGGCCGGGGGAGGCGTCGCTTGCCCATCACGGCGTTCTGTTCCTCGATGAGCTACCCGAGTTCGCGCCGCAGGTGCTCGATGCGCTGCGCCAGCCGCTCGAGACCGGTGAATGCAACATCGCCCGCGCCAACCATCGCGTTTCCTATCCGGCGAGCATACAGCTCGTCGCGGCCATGAACCCATGTCGTTGCGGCATGGCGGGCGAACCGGGGCATGTGTGCGCGCGCGGCTCACGTTGTATGAGCGAGTATCAAGGTCGGATTTCGGGGCCGATGATGGATCGTATCGACATCCGCATCGACGTCCCGGCTGTCTCCGCTGCCGACCTCATTCGGCCGATGGCCGCCGAGCGCAGCGCCGATGTTGCGCGCCGAGTCGCGCGGGCCCGCGACATGCAGCGCGAGCGCTTCACGGCCGCGGGCGTTCCCGAAGTGACCACGAACGCCCGCTGCGCCACTTCGCTGATCGAGACGCTTGCCGAGCTTGATGCGGGCGGCTTGCAGTTGCTGCGGGATGCGGCGGAAAAACTGAAATTCTCGGCGCGCGGCTATCACCGGGTGCTAAAGGTCGCCCGCACGCTTGCCGATCTCGATGGCAAGTCGATTGTCGGCCGCATACATCTCGCCGAAGCGATATCGTACCGCATCGCCGGCGAGCGGTTGGCCGCGGTGGCTTGAAGGCTGCGACCGGACCTGTTGTTGGCAGGGTCCCGCACAGGAGGTGGTGCCACAAAAAAAAGGGCGCCGCAGCGCGCCCTTTCAGGCCGCATCGCGTTGCCTTCAGCCGCCAAGTCCCTCGAAGAGGGCGGTCGAGAGATAGCGCTCGGCAAAGGAGGGGATGATGACAACGATGTTCTTGCCGGCATTTTCCGGCCGGCTGCCCACCTTGATCGCCGCGGCCAGCGCCGCACCGGAGGAGATGCCGACGGGCACACCCTCGAGGCGCGCCACCAGGCGGGCGTTTTCGAAGGCTTCGTCATTGGTCACGGTCACCACCTCGTCATAGATCTCACGGTCGAGAATGGCCGGTGCAAAGCCTGCGCCGATCCCCTGGATCTTGTGCGGTCCGGGGTTGCCACCAGACAGTATGGGGCTGTCGGCCGGCTCCACCGCCACCACCTTAATCGAGGGTTTGCGGGCCTTCAGCACCTGGCCGGCGCCGGTGATCGTGCCTCCGGTGCCGATGCCGGAGACGAGGATATCGACACCGCCGTCGGTGTCGTTCCAAATCTCCTCGGCGGTCGTCCTGCGGTGGATTTCCGGATTGGCCGGGTTTTCGAATTGTTGCGGGATGATTGCATCGGGAATGGTTGCGGCCAGTTCTTCCGCCTTGGCAATCGCCCCCTTCATACCCTTGGGACCTTCGGTCAGCACCAGTTCGGCGCCAAGCAGGGCAACCATCTTGCGGCGTTCGATCGACATGGTCTCGGGCATAGTCAGGATCAGCTTGTAGCCCTTCGCCGCTGCGGCGAAGGCAAGAGCTATCCCGGTATTCCCGGACGTCGGCTCGATGAGGGTCGATTTGCCCGGAGTGATCTTGCCCTGCGCTTCGAGCGACTCGATCATGGCTACGCCGATACGATCCTTCACCGAGGCGATCGGATTGAAGAATTCGAGCTTGGCGAGCAGGTTTGCCTTGACGCCCTTTTCCTTCGCCAGCTTGTCCAGCCGAACGATCGGCGTGTCGCCAATGGTCTCCGTGATCGAGTTGTAGACCCGGCCTCTGCCGGGCTTGTGGGATTCAGTCATGACAAACTCCCAGTTGACGTTGCAGCACCATAGGGCGTCTGCGGGTCCAAAACGAGTCAACACCCCATGTGAATAGTAAACTATTGCAGAAAAGCTTCTCGTTTTCTCAGCTGAGAGAAGAAGTTTCTTCCGTCAGGCTGTCCGTGTTGCGATGAACGCGGCCGTGCTCGCAAGGATGGCGGCAGCCATGCGGTTGAGAACTTGCAGCGCACGGGGCTTCTTCAGCAACGTACGGGCCCGCGCCGCCAGGAGCATGTACGGGATCAGCACGGCCATCAGTACGCAAAAAGTGGCAGCCAACAATATGGAGTACTCGTCGGGGCCGATCGTGCCGATATCGATCAGGGTCGGAACCAGCGCAATATAGAACAGCATAGTCTTCGGATTGCCGAGCGTGACCAGCAACCCGGAAAGGAAAGCGGCTGCGGGCCCGCTCGATCCGCGGGCGGCTATGTGCTCAGGCAGCAGCCCTGCGGTCCAGAGCTTCCAGGCGATATAGACGAGGTACAGCGCTCCGGCGAATTTTATGGCGATGAATATCCCGGCGAACGTCTGGGCCACCAAGGCCAGCCCGAGGATCACCGCCGTAAGGTAGGCGATGTCGCCGATTACAAGGCCGAGGCCCATGAAAAGGGTCTCGCGAAAGCCAGAGCCGAGCGCCCGCGCGACGATTGCCGTGATGCCGGGTCCCGGAATAGCGGCCGCAATTAAGAGCGCCGTGCAATAAGCGGACAGGGCTGTCAGCGTCATCGGGATTGTTCCTCCTCGGCCCGGATATCTACCCCGCGCCATGCTTTCTTTCAAGTCGCGGTCTGCCGGCGCAACCATTGAGGTGGTTGCGGGTTGTTCTTGCGGCATCGCGGGGGTGTATCGCCAGCCGTGTTGACGGACACAATCAGCGGGTGTTTGATTGGGCGCTAGGAGTGCTCCCGCCATGTGCGGCATTTGGCCTTGCCTGTTCGAAGAAGGCCATTGCCCACCCAGCCGAAGGCTAGTGCTCGGATCTACCCACAGGAGAGAACTCATGAATGCGAAATCTGCCAAAGAACGCAGGCGGGCCCCCTTGGCCACACCTTCGGACCTTCAGTCAAACGCCACCAGCGACATTGCCGCAGCGCTGACGGCGTTGCTGGCCGACATGTTCGCGATCTACCTGAAGACGAAGAACTTTCACTGGCATATGTCGGGGCCGAATTTTCGCGACTATCACCTGCTTCTGGACGAGCACGGAGACCAGATCTTCGCCACGACGGACGCCATTGCCGAACGTGCCCGCAAGGTAGGCGGTACCACGCTGCACTCGATCGGGCACATCTCACGCCTGCAACGCATCCTCGACAATGATGCCGACTATGTCACCCCTGAGGACATGCTTGCCGAACTTCGCGACGACAACAAGCAACTGATCACGCTTCTGCGCGAGACCCATGCGGTATGCGAGGAACACAATGACGTGGCGACGACCAGCCTGATCGAAGTCTGGATCGATGAAGCCGAGCGCCGCCATTGGTTCCTGTTCGAAATCACTCGCGCGGCAAGATAGCATCTCCCGCCGGCGCCTCGTTCCGAGTTCGACTTCTTTCAGAATTCCGCCATGGGCGACAGGCAAAATGGCTTGTCGGGGATCAGGGAAGGCGTGCCTCGCACCATGAAGACGAGATCGCCCGCCGCCGCCTCGGGCGTTCCCTCCCATTCCAGCCGGTCCGGAGGAACGTGAACTGTCACGTGGCCCGGCTCTGCATCCAGCGCTGCGAGGATGGTGGCAAGTGCAGGGATCTGCTGTCCGGCGATATCGAGCAATTCGAAGCCGCGCGTCTCGCTTTGTCGCCAGGCAACGACGGCGTCGGACTGGTGAAGGTAGGCTAGCCTCGTGCCGGAAACGAGGTAGCTGTTCAACAGGAACATTTCCGACTGGGCGGTGACGGCAAAGCGTGATGATACCGGCGTGCGTTCGGCCAGTACGCGCTTGATCAGCGCCAGATCCTCCGGGTCATCGATCCGGAGCGGTCGCATGGGTCGCACTGCTCCGCGTGGCAATGGCGGTGGCGGTGGGCCACGGAAATGCTGCTGCGGAATGGTCACGAACCCGTGGGGCTCATAGAGACCTGGCTTGTCGGTATAGAGCACGAGAGCTTCATAGCCATGTGCTTCGCAACGCGCGAGCGTGATACGGATCAGTTCGCGGAAAAGTCCGCGGCCGCGATACTCGGGACGGACCGCCCCCGATTGCAGGCCGGCGGCGCGCACGACCCCGCCGTCGATCATCAACGGCATCGAAAAGGCGCTCAAATTGGCGATACAGCGGCCGCCGTCATCGAAGAAGGCCGAGGGCAGATTTGTCCGGTCGTGACCACCGAGTTTGTCGAGCGGAGAAATGTCGACGCCGAATGTTTCCAGCAGCAGATCCGATATCGCGCACCAGCCTTGGGGATCGTCGAAGTAGTCCTGGCGAAACGTCAGGCCGGCGATCTGCGCCGCGGCCGTCATGCCGCTCCGGTTGAGCCGAAGCCGCCGGCGCCGCGCGCCGTTTCGGTGATGGCAGAAATTTCAGCTACGATGACCTGCGTGACCGGAGCGATCACCATCTGCGCAATGCGCATCCCCCGGGAAATCTCGAACGGCCCCTCGCCGAGATTGACGAGCAACACCTTCACCTCGCCACGATAGTCGCTGTCGACGGTCCCAGGCGTGTTCAGGCAGGTGATGCCGTGCTTGAAGGCAAGGCCGGAGCGCGGCCGTATCTGACCCTCGAAACCTTCCGGTATCTCGAAGATGAAGCCCGTCGGCACCAGGACCCGCTTGCCGGGTTCGATGACCAGCGGCAGATCCAGGTCGACGGCGGCGCGCAGGTCCATGCCGGCCGCGCCGTCGGTTTCATAGGCCGGTAGATCAAGCTCTTCGCCGTTGGCAAGGCGGAGGAGCTTCAGGGTCGGGCGGATATCGTGAAACGTCGTCATCCGGGCATGAACGACGTTTGCAGCGACGGCGTCAATCGCAATTGCATGTTATCCACGGAGTCTGTAGAAGACCGGCCAACCAACAGGAATTTCATCAATGGCTGAAAGTCTCGCCGAGGCGGTCTCCCGCCGCCGCACCTTTGCTATTATCGCACACCCGGACGCCGGTAAAACCACGTTGACAGAAAAGCTGCTGCTGTTCGGCGGCGCGATCCAACTGGCCGGCGAGGTCAAGGCCAAGAAGGACCGCATCCAGACGCGCTCCGACTGGATGAAGATCGAGCGCGAGCGCGGCATCTCGGTCGTGACCTCGGTGATGACGTTCGAGTATCACGGCAATGTCTTCAATATTCTCGACACGCCCGGCCACGAAGACTTCGCCGACGATACCTACCGCACGCTGACGGCGGTGGACGCCGCGGTCATGGTCATCGACGCTGCCAAGGGTATCGAGCCGCGCACGCTGAAGCTCTTCGAAGTCTGCCGCATGCGCGACATCCCGATCATCACCTTCGTCAACAAGATGGACCGCGAAAGCCGGGATCCCTTCGAAATTCTCGACGAGGTCGAGGAAAAACTGGCGCTCGATTGCGCGCCGGTCACCTGGCCGATCGGTCGCTCGAAAACCTTCTGCGGCTCCTACCACCTCGCCGACAATACGTTGCGCGGCTCCGATACGCAGGAAATCCCGACCAAGGTCAATGGCCCGGAAATGGCGGCGCACCGGCTGCCGGAGAACGAGCGCGAGGCCTTCATCGAGGAATTGACACTTGCCATCGAGGCCTGCAAACCGTTCGATAAGAAGGCGTTTCTCGAAGGTCACCTGACGCCAGTCTTCTTCGGCTCGGCCTTGCGGAATTTTGGTGTGCGCGACCTCATCAATGCGCTCGGCGACATCGCTCCGCCACCGCGCGATCAGGTTGCGGACATACGTACCGTACACGCAACCGATGACAAGATGACGGCTTTCGTCTTCAAGATCCAGGCCAACATGGACCCGAACCACCGTGACCGCATCGCTTTCGCCCGGGTCTGCTCGGGCAAGCTGGAGCGCGGCATGAAGGCGAGGCTGTCGCGCACCGGCAAGCAACTGGGCCTCAGCGCCCCGCAGTTCTTCTTCGCCTCGCAGCGACAGTTGGCCGACACCGCCTATGCGGGCGATGTGGTCGGGATCCCGAACCACGGGACATTGCGCATCGGCGATACGCTGACCGAGGGCGAGGCGCTTGTGTTCCAGGGCGTGCCGAATTTCTCGCCGGAAATCCTGCGTCGCGTGCGTCTGGAAGATGCGATGAAGGCGAAGAAGCTGAAGGAAGCGCTGCAGCAGATGGCGGAAGAGGGCGTCGTGCAGCTGTTCTCGCCGGAAGATGGCTCCCCGGCAATCGTCGGCGTCGTCGGCGCGCTGCAGCTCGACGTCCTAAAGGAGCGTCTGTCGGCCGAGTACGGCCTGCCGGTCTCCTTCGAGATGTCGCGTTTCTCAGTGTGCCGCTGGATTTCGGCGGACAATGCCGCGGACCTGGACAAATTCGTGACTGCGCGCCGCGGCGATATCGCCCGCGATCTCGATGGCGATCCGGTATTCCTCGCACAGGATGCTTTCTCGCTTCGCTATGAGGCCGAGCGCTACCCGGCGATCAAGATGGTCGCGATCAAGGAGTATCACGTCGCCAAGGCGGCGTGATAGGCACCACGTGCCGGATCAGGCCGCGACGAAGACATAGGCATTGTCCTTGCGTTCGGCGAAGCCGACACCCGGATAGGCCCAATGATAGCCAAGCATCTTGACCTTGTCGGTCGCAGCCTGCTCGATCAGCGCCTT
Organism: Ferirhizobium litorale; assembly: GCA_030028905.1. GTDB lineage: Bacteria > Pseudomonadota > Alphaproteobacteria > Rhizobiales > Rhizobiaceae > Ferirhizobium > Ferirhizobium litorale. The sequence goes on from JALDYZ010000021.1 coordinate 7,144, forward strand.
GCGGTTCTTCAGCGCGATCTCGGCTTCCGTATCGAATCCGAAGTGCCAGTCCGGATGCTCGAAGAAGATGACATTGCTGGTGGCCGCGTCGCCGGTGATGATCAGACCGTCGCCGCCGTCGAGGTGCAGCGAGATGTGGCCCGGCGTGTGGCCGCGGGTGTCGAGCACACGCATGCCTGCGACGATTTCATCACCGGGGCTGACCAGCCTCATGCGGTCTTTCACGGCGAATAGGTCGCGTTTGGCCCCTTGGGCGAAGCCATGCAGCGCCTCGGGCTGCTTCTTGTCGAAATCCGCATCGGTCCAGAATGCCCATTCGGCTTCGCTGACGAGATACTCGGCGTTCGGATAGAGCAGCTTGCCATCGGGCGCGACCGTGGCGCCGGAGTGGTCGGGATGCGCATGGGTGAAGACCACCTTGGTGATGGAAGCCGGATCGACGCCCGAGGCTTTGAGATTGGTGGCGAGTTTGCCGGCGCTCTCCTGGAAATTGCCGCCTGAGCCAATGTCGACGAGGATCAGCTCGTTGCCTTTCCGAATGAGCGGAATGTTGACCTGTACCGGGGCACTTTTGGCATCGCCGCCGAGCCGTTTCAGGATCGGAAAGCGCTCCTCCGCCGTGGCATCGGGCAGCAGGATTTCGGCTGGGAGTGTGAGGAAGCCGTCACTCAGCACCGTAAGGTCGAAATCACCATGGTTGAAACGGTAGGTCTCCGCGGCAAAGGTCCCCTTGGGAAGCAGGGGCAGCAGGCCGAGCGCTGCCCCACCAGCCAGGAACAGGCGGCGGTCGGGGTGGTGCAGTCCATTCTGTTTGGTGGCGTGGTTCATGGCAATCGTCCTTCGGGAGCGGTAGAACCAGAGACGCGCCGCCCATCGGGCGACGCTTCTCAAGGTAGTGTCCGGGTCTTGCAAAATCCAGCGGATCGTCCTTGGCTGTGGCTGGGTCGGATGGATGATCGCGTCGCATCAAGTGGGGATGGGATTATCGTCCGATTTCGATAGTCCTTGCGCCGACATGGATTGCGCGGCCGGCTCGCCAACCATTATAGCCGGCACCAAGTCCCAAGACGACAAAGAGCACGGCCGAGGCGCTGAAGCTGCCCGTCCAGCTCCGGATGAGACCGACGATGAGCGGACCAGTGGCCGCGAGCAGGTAGCCGACGCATTGCGCCATGCCCGAAAGATGAGCGGCGACATGGGCATCGCGCGAGCGCAGAACGATGGCCGTCATCGCTACTGCGATAAGCCCGCCTTGGCCGATCCCCTGCAGAACTGCCCAGAGCCAGACCGTCGCAAGCGGCGCGAAGAGCAGACCGAGCAGCGCAACGACCGCTGCCGCGCAGAGCAGGACGTGGATCAGCCTCTGGTCCTTGCCGCGGACGGCGATCTGAGGCGCGACGATGCACGCGGCCGCTTGGACCATCACCGAGACGGAAACGATGGCGCCCGCGGTGACGCCGTCGAGCCCCCGTTCGCGCAGGATGGGGACCAGCCAACCGAAGACGCAGTAGGCAAGAGCAGATTGCAAGCCCATGAAAAGGGTGACGTTCCAGGCGAGGCGGTCGCGCCATAGCCCTTCCACGCGGAACCCGGTGCGTCGGGCAACGTTGCCGGTGGAGAGTGCTTGCGGCAGCCAGATGATCGCGACGATCAGGGCCGGCAGCGCCCAGATGGACAGCGCACCTGCAAGCGATCCCCCCAATGCGCGCTCGATCGGGATGGACAGTCCGGCCGCTGCGGCAGCCCCGCTGCAGAGCGCCATGGTGTAGAGACCGGTCATCAGAGCCGCCCTGTCGGCGAAGTCACGCTTGACCAGCCCCGGCAGGAGTACGTTTCCGATGGCAATGCAGGCGCCGGCAAGCGCCGTGCCGACGAAGAGCAGCGGCACCGAAGCAAGGCCCCGCATCGCCGTGCCAAGCGCCAGCAGCAGCAGGACGGAAAGCAGGGTTCGCTCGCTGCCGATTCGCTGCGCGAGGCGGGGGGCGAGCGGCGAAAACAGTCCGAGGCAAACGACCGGCAAGGTGGTCAGCAGGCTGGCACCCAGCGCCGACAATGCCAGTTCGCTCTTGATCTCGTTGAGGAGCGACGAGGCGCTGGAAAACACCGGACGCAGGTTGAAGGCGATCAGCACCAGACTGCCGCCAAGGATAAAGCGGGCAAGACTGCCGGCAGGGGCCGGTGGTTGCGGTGCCGGAATGCTATCGGCTTCCGCATCGATCAGTTGTTCGTCCGCCAGATCCATGGCGTGCGGGGCGTCCTGGCTTTGGACATTGATATTCATGTTCATGACAACAACATCCGGTCGAGGGCGGAGAGTACCGGTGCCATGAAGCGACGCACGGCAGTATCGGCCTTATTCGGATCGCCCGTTTCTATGGCATCGACGATATCGGCATGCGCCTGCTGGTCCGGTTCGGGCAATTCACTGTCCAGTGTGGCCTCGATCGTCTCTGCGATCGATGCCGAGAAGAAATCGTAGATTTCAACCATCGCTCGGTTTCCAGCCGCGGCGATGATAGCCTTGTGGAAGGCCAGGTCGCGTTCGATGAAGACTGCGCGGTTGTCATCGTCGTAATTTCCGCGACCCGCGAGCAAAACCCTGAGTTCAGCCATGATCTGCGGCGTGTGCCGGATCGCGGCAAGGCGGGCACCTTCCACATCAAGGGCGCAACGCGCCTCGAAATGATCGCGCAGGCTGGCGCTGCGCGCCATGGTGAACCGTGGCGTAGGATCGACCGCCGAGAGCACATAGGTCCCTGAGCCTTGTCGGGTCTCGAGATACCCCTGTGCTGCGAGGACTCGAACCGCCTCGCGCACCGTGCCACGGCTGACGGAAAGCGCTGCGGAAAGGGTCGCCTCGTTAGGCAGTTTCTCACCAATGCGCCAGCGTTTGGCGATGATTTCGCTCCGGATCGCCTCGGCCGCGGTATCCGCAAGGTTGTTTCGATTGAGAGGTTGCACGCAGCTAATCCATCAAATCATCAGATGACTTGATGGATTAGCTGTAGCCTGCGGATCCGTCAAGTGGTCGGTTCAGGCAAAGAAAAAGGGCCGCTGCTGGCGACCCTTTCGTGAGTTTTGGCCTTGAGACTGGCCCGGACCTAGGGGCCCGCAGGAAGGTAGGCTTACAGCGGGGGCTGCCCCGCTTTCGTCACCACTCCCATTGCCGTCACGAGGTTCGAAATCTCACTCGACATTGGATCACCTTCCTTTCGTTCTGTTGCTGACACACTCAAGGTAAGCCGATTCGTGGTAGATACAAGGGCTACCAAAGGCCAATATTGCGTCAATGCGCCGGCTTGATGAACGTGCCGTTTTGTAATTCCTTCATGGCTAGCATCAGTTCCTCGCGCGTGTTCATCACGATCGGGCCGTGCCAGGCGACGGGTTCCTGGATCGGCTTTCCGGAGATCAGCAGAAAGCGGATACCCTTGTCTCCGGCCTGCACCGTCACCTCGTCACCGGTATCGAAGACCACCAGCGTGCGGTTGCCCGACAGGTCGCGGATGTTGAGTTCCTCGCCTTGGAACTCCTTCTCCACCTTGACGCCGAAGGGCCTGGAGGCATCGCGGAACGTGCCAGAACCAGCGAAAATGTAGGCGAAGGCCTTGCGGTAGGTGTCGACGGGGAACGTTTTCTTCTTGCCTGGCGGCACCGATATGTCGAGATAGACGGGCTCGGCGGCGATCCCGTCGACCGGGCCGTTCTTGCCCCAGAAATTGCCGGTAATGATCCGAACCGCAGTACCGTCGTCGTCAACCACGAGCGGGATGTCGGCGGACTTGATGTCCTGGTAACGCGGTGCCGTCATCTTCAGCGACGAGGGCAGGTTGGCCCAGAGCTGGAAGCCGTGCATGCGGCCGGCAAAGTCGCCCTTGGGCATCTCCTGGTGCATGATGCCGCTGCCGGCTGTCATCCACTGCACGTCGCCGGCGCCAAGCAGACCGTTGTTGCCGAGGCTGTCGCCGTGCTCCACCGTCCCCGCCAGGACATAGGTGATCGTCTCGATGCCGCGATGTGGATGCCAGGGGAGGCCGCGGATGTAGCTTTGCGGATCGTCGTTGCGGAAATCGTCCATCATCAAGAACGGGTCGGTCATCGAAGGATCTCCGAAGCCGAAAACCCGATGCAGCTTGACGCCGGCGCCCTCCATGGTCGGTGTGGCGGTGCTCTCGTGCTTTACGGGCCGTATCGACATGAGCTGGTCCTTTCGGTGAGGTGCGTTTGCAGCGAATATAGTCGGTCCACGGATTTGCGCAGCGTATGCCGTCCCGAACGCAGTGTTCACAAAATTGTCCCAAGCGATGCAAAATATGATCGCATTGCTGTCGAGACTGATTGCGCGAATCGGACATCTCTGCCCGAATGCGCCGATAATTTACTGTTTGTTAACCATAATTTCCAAAACTGGTGGGTAGCTGTGTCGCCCGTCGGAAAATTTGACCGGAGTATATCAAGCCATGTGTCGCTGGGCCGCCTATCGCGGAGATCCTCTCTATCTCGAAGAACTGGTTTCCTCGCCGGCCCATTCGCTGATCGAACAGTCCCACTGCGCCACGCGCGCGCCGAGCGCCACCAATGGCGACGGCTTTGGTATCGCCTGGTATGGCGACCGACCGGAACCGGGACGATACCGCGACGTGCTGCCCGCCTGGTCGGACTGCAACCTGAAGAGCCTGGCACGGCAGATCCGTTCGCCGCTCTTCCTGGCTCATGTGCGCGCAGCAACAAACGGTGGGACGCGCCGTGACAACTGCCACCCCTTCGTGCACGAAAACTGGTCCTTCATGCACAACGGCCAGATCGCCGGTTTCGACCGGCTTCGGCGACAACTCGAAAACATGCTCGATGACAGGCTGTTTCACGCCCGTGCAGGATCCACCGATTCCGAGCTTCTCTTCCTGCTTGCGCTGCAACTCGGCCTCAAGGAAAAACCGCTCGAAGCGATGTCCGAGACGATTGCTTTCGTGGAGCGGCTGTCCCGCCACCTGACCGGCGAGGCGCTCGTCCGCTTCACTGCGGCTTTTTCCGATGGCGATGTACTCTATGCCGTCCGCTACGCAACTGACCGCAGGGCGCCAACGCTTTATGCCGCGCCGATGGGTACAGGCGGCGGTTACTGCCTGGTCTCCGAGCCGTTGAACGACGAGGCCGATACCTGGGTCGAGATCCCGGACGGCAGTGCCGTCGTGTTGAGCGAAAATGGCCTCGATGCGGCGCTCTTCAAGCCCGACGATACCGATGCGGCGGAGTTGGTTGCTGCGCAGTAGGTCGCGGCATTCAGCCTTGGGACAGCAACCGCTCGGCAATCAGGGTGGCGATCCGCCCTGCGACCTCGTCTTTCGACAAGTCCGGCCACTCCTCGACGTTTTCGGGGCCGATGATCTTCACCCTGTTGCGCGCCCCACCCATGATGCCGGTCGCCGGCGAGACGTCGTTGGCGACGATCAGGTCCGCGCCCTTTGTCTGCAGCTTCGTGCGGGCGTTGGCCTCCACCGTCTGCGTTTCGGCGGCAAAGCCGATCACCAGCTTCGGCCGCTTGGCGTGATGGCCGACGGTCTTGAGGATGTCGGGATTTTCCGCAAGCTGTAGAGGTGAAGGCGCCTCGCCGGTCTTTTTCTTGATCTTCTGGTCCGACGACGCGGCGACCCGCCAGTCTGCAACGGCGGCAACCATCACGGCGATATCCGCCGGCAGGCGAGAGATGACCGCATCAAGCATTTCGTCGGCGCGTTCCACGTGGATGGTGGTGACGCCCTGAGGGTCGGGAATTGTTACAGGGCCGGACACCAGCGTGACCCTGGCGCCAAGGGCGGCAAGGGCTGCGGCGATCGCATGCCCCTGGCGTCCCGACGAGCGGTTGGCGATGTAGCGAACCGGGTCGATCGGCTCATGCGTCGGGCCGGATGTGACGATCGCGGTCTTGCCGGCCAGCGGCTTTTCGCCGTCGTCGAGTAGCGTTTCCATTGCCGCGACGATCTCCAGCGCTTCAGCCATCCGCCCCAGCCCGGCTTCGCCCCCTTCCGCCATCTCGCCGGCATTGGGGCCGACGAAATGCACCCCGTCACGGCTGAGTGTCTCGGCATTGCGACGGGTCGCGGGATGCGCCCACATCTTCGGGTTCATGGCGGGCGCGATCAGCACCGGCCGACCGGCTGCAAGCAGCACGGTCGAGGCGAGATCATCTGCAAGGCCGTTCGCCATCTTCGCCATCAGGTCGGCCGTGCCAGGGGCAACGACGATCAGGTCGCAATCCCGAGCAAGGCGGATATGCCCGACGTCCTGTTCGTCCTCGCGAGAAAAGAGATCGGTAAACACATGATCGGCGGCGAGTGCCCCGACGGCGAGCGGCGTGACGAACTGTTGTGCGCCGGCCGTCATCACGGGACGCACGGCCGCACCGCGCTCGCGCAGGCGGCGTATGAGATCGAGGCTCTTGTAGGCGGCAATTCCGCCGGAGATGATGAGAAGTATGCGCTTGCCTGTGAGAGCCATGCTCAGGGATCCATAATTGTCGGGAAAATTGTCCCGTCTCGCCCCAACCTAGCGCATAAGATGGCTGTTCGGAATTGTTTTTGAAGCGGATTTTGGTCTGATCCGGGTTCTACGCCCTCGGATGCAACCCGGTGCTTGTGGTTGATGGATGGGAGGCGCACAATCCGCCACTGGTTGGCTTGGGGGAATAGCAGACTCGGGAGAAGCAGACCATGGGCAGATTGAATCTCACGACATTGGATGGTGAAAAGACCGCAGTCGAGACAGAAACCATCGACTCGTTTCGGGCTGGATTGCGCGGCGCCTTGCTGGTCGAAGGCGACCCTGGATACGACGAAGCCCGCTCTGTCTGGAATGCGATGGTCGACCGGCGGCCGGGCCTGATCGCCCGTTGCGCGGGGGCTGCCGATGTGGTGAAGGCGGTGCAGTTCGCGCGCGACAATCGGTTGCTTGTCGCGGTGCGCGGCGGTGGTCACAATATCGGTGGAAATGCGGTCTGCGAGGGGGGGCTGATGATCGATCTGTCGCCGATGAAGTCGGTGCGGGTGGATCAGGGTCGCCAGCGTGCCTGGGTAGAACCGGGGGCAACCCTCGCCGACGTCGACAAGGAGACGCTTGCCTTCGGTCTGGTGGTGCCGACCGGCATCAATTCGACGACCGGTATTGCCGGCCTGACGCTTGGCGGTGGTTTCGGGTGGATCACGCGCAAGTTCGGCCTGACGATCGATAACCTGCTGTCCGCCGATGTCGTGACTGCTGATGGCGAGCTTGTCAGGACCAATGCAGCAGAGCGCCCGGATCTCTTCTGGGCGATCTGCGGTGGCGGGGGCAATTTCGGGGTGGTGACGGCCTTCGAGTTCCGGCTGCATGAGTTGTCGGGGGGCGAGGTGCTGTCAGGCCTCGTGGTCCACCCGTTCTCGGAAGCGGCGACCGTTTTGGAAGAGTACAAGCAAGCGCTCTCCGCCGCACCGGATGAACTCACCTGCTGGGTTGTCATGCGCAAGGCGCCGCCCTTGCCGTTCCTTCCTGTAGAGTGGCACGGCAAGGAGGTTCTCGTGCTGGCGATGTGCTACTGCGGCGACATCGAAAGCGGCCAACGCGCTACGGCGCGACTACGGGGCATCGGTAAGCCGATTGCTGATGTTGTGGCGCCGCATCCGTTCGTGGGATGGCAGCAGGCTTTCGATCCGCTCCTGACGCCGGGTGCACGGAACTACTGGAAGAGTCGCGACTTCACCGCCCTGTCCGGCCAGACCGTGTCGGTACTCATTGACGCGATCGGCAAGCTGCCAGATCCGGAATGCGAAGTCTTCATCGGCCACGTCGGAGGTGCTGCCGGTCGTATCGCGGTGGAGGCGACGGCGTTTCCGCAGCGAAGCTCGCATTTCGTCATGAATGTCCATGGACGCTGGCGCGACAAGGCCAAGGATGGCGCCTGCGTAGCGTGGGCCCGCGAGATCTTCGAAAAGACGAAGGCGGAGGCAGCCGGTACTGCCTATGTCAACTTCATGCCGGAGGATGAGCCGGATCGCGTCGAGGCCGCCTATGGGGTGAACTATCGGCGGCTTGCCGAAGTCAAGCGCCGCTATGATCCTGCAAACCTCTTTCGCATGAACCAGAACATCAGGCCAAAGGAGGCGCCGCGGCCCATGTGAGTATCAATCGCGACGGTCTCTAGGAAAATTGCCAGGCGAGGTAGATGAGCGTCAGAGCAATCACCCAGAGAGCGGCGCGGCCGGATCGGCTGTGGCGCGCTTCCGATTTGCCGATCGCCTCGGCCGTCTGCGGGTCGAAGCGCAGCCCGTGCTCGCTCATGTGCAAGAGTTCGTGATGGAACTTCTCCGTCTTGGCCGCGATCTCCGGTGCCGCCTCGGCGAGCTTGACGGCCGCCTTCAGACCATCACGGATGTCCGCCACGATCCGTTTCGGTCCGAGATTGTTGCGGATCCAGTCGCCGACGACCGGCTCCGATGCCTTCCACATATTGAACTGCGGATTGAGCATGCGCGACACGCCCTCCACGACCACCATCGTCTTCTGCAGCATGACCAGTTCCGGGCGTGTCGCCATGTCGAAGAGCTCTGTGACCTCGAAGAGCAGAGTCAGCAGTTTTGCCATGGAGATGGTTTCGGCCGGCTGGCCGTGGATCGGCTCGCCGATCGCCCGGATTGCCTGGGCAAAGCTCGCAACGTCATGATGACCGGGAACATAGCCCGCCTCGAAATGAACTTCGGCCACGCGGATGTAGTCACGCGTGATGAAACCGTAGAGGATCTCGGCAAGAAAGCGCCTTTCCTTCCGGCCGAGCCTGCCTGTGATGCCCATATCAACCGCGACGATGTGGCCTTGCGCATCGACAAACAGGTTTCCGGGGTGCATGTCGGCATGGAAGAAGCCGTCGCGCAGCGTATGGCGCAGGAACGACTGGATCAGCGTGTCGGCAATCGCATTCAGGTCGTGGCCGGCAGCGCGCAGGCCCTCGACGTCGGACAGCTTGATACCGTCGATCCACTCCATCGTCAGCACATCGCGGCCGGTGCGCTCCCAATCGACTTGGGGTACGCGGAAGCCGGGATCGTCCCTGGTGTTCTCGGCGATCTCGGACAGTGCCGCCGCTTCGAGCCGCAGGTCCATCTCCACCTTGGTGGTCTGTTCAAGGGTCTTGGTCACCTCGATCGGACGCAGGCGCCGCGTCGCTGGCAGGAAGGTCTCCTGCAGGTGGGCGACCAGATACATGGCCTCGAGGTCGTTGGCGAAACGCTGGCGCACGCCCGGCCGGATAACCTTGATGGCGACTTTGCGATTGCCTTCCCGGTTGGCGACCTCACCGGGATGAACCTGGGCGATCGACGCCGCCGCGATCGGGTCTCCGAAGTCGCTGTAGAGCTCCTCAATCGGCCGCCCGAGCGATCCCTCGATCGAGGCGCGAGCCTCGCTTTTGGGGAAGAAGGCCATGCGGTCCTGCAATTTCGCCAGATCATCGGCAAAATCGACGCCGACCACGTCGGGACGGGTTGCGAGGAACTGGCCGATCTTGACATAGGAAGGCCCAAGCCGCTCGACGGCGATTGCCAGCCGGTCGCTGCGCTTCTGCTGCATTGCGCGGTTGCGGGCGAAAAGCCCAGCCAGCGACTTTGCCACCCTTGCCGAGGGCGGCAAGCCTTCTGAGGGCAGCGCCGACACCACGCCTTCACGCACCAAGACCCATCCGACCCGCGCCAGGCGGAAATATGCGCCGAGAATGCTCATGCGGTCAGATTTTCCAGCCGGAATGAAGGGCCGCAATACCGCCGGTATAGTTTGTGAAGGTCACGCGCGAGAAGCCGGCGCTACGGATCATCGCCGCAAACGCTTCCTGGTTCGGAAATTTGCGGATCGATTCCACCAGATACTGGTAGGGTTCGCTTTCGCCCGTGATCATCTTGCCGAAGCGGGGGATCGCCTTGAACGACCACTGGTCATAGAATTTGTCGAGCAGCGGCATTTCCACTTCCGAAAATTCCAGCACCAGAAGCCGTCCGCCGCGCTTCAGCACCCGGAAGGCTTCCGACAGCGCCACGTCGATGCGCGGCACGTTGCGGATCCCGAAGGCAATCGTATAGGCGTCGAAGGTGTTCGCTTCGAAGGGTAGTTCCTCCGCATTGGCCTCGACGAAGGTCAGGTTGTCCGAAAGGCCCTTCTTCTCTGCTCGCTCAGCGCCGACGGCCAGCATCGATCCGTTGATATCGAGGACGGTCGCGTGCGCCAACCGATTGGACGCTTCGACGATGCGGAAAGCGATGTCGCCGGTGCCGCCGGCTACGTCGAGCACCTTATAGCTTTCTTCCTTGCGCGGGTTCAGGGCCGCGACCAAGGCATCCTTCCAGACCCGGTGCAGGCCGGCCGACATGACGTCGTTCATGATGTCGTAGCGCTTCGCGACCTTGTGGAACACTTCGTTGACGAGGCCCTGCTTCTCGCCTACCGCCACATCGCGGAAGCCGTAGGACGTTTCCATGCCACCATCGGCAGAGGTGCGGCTTTCAGCCATCAACGAAACTCCGTTTGCCTGGCCCGGATCCCGAAATGCGATTTCGGATGAATACGACGGACCCTATCAATATCTCTTTGCGCACCAGCATTTGCCTGCGAGCTTCGCGGTGCATCATATGGTCGAATTGCCATAGCGAAATCGCCTTTGTAGCGCTATCTGTGCGGGACGCGGTCTGCTGCGACCCTTTGGCTGTCTATAGACGACTACCACCGCAGTTGAAACAGGAAGTTAAGCGACGATGCCGGAATTGCCAGAGGTTGAAACGGTCAAGCGCGGTCTGGCGCCTTCGATGGAGGGCGCGCGGCTCGAACGGCTGGAATTGCGCCGCGCCGACCTTCGCTTCGCATTTCCGGAAGCTTTTGCCGAAAGGGTTGCCGGGCGGACGATCAGGGCGCTCGGGCGGCGAGCCAAGTATCTGCTGATCGATCTCGAGGACGGTGCGACGGTCATTGCCCATCTCGGCATGTCGGGCTCGTTTCGGATCGAGGAGGGAGCCGAGAACGCGATACCCGGATCCTTCCATCAGGCGCGCTCGAAGGACGTGAAGCATGATCACGTGATCTTTCACCTGAATGGTGCAGGCGCGTCGCGTCGCGTGATCTACAACGACCCGCGCCGCTTCGGTTTCATGGATCTCGTTCGCCGTTCCGATCTCGATCTCTATCCTGCCTTTCGCGATCTCGGGCCGGAGCCGACCGGCAATGCGTTTGACGCGGTCTATCTCGCCGCCCGCTTTGCCGGCAAGAGCCAGCCGCTGAAGAGTGCGCTGCTTGACCAGAAGAACATTGCCGGGCTCGGCAATATCTATGTGTGCGAAGCGTTGTGGCGCTCGCAGTTGTCGCCGCAGCGTGCCGCGGGCACGCTCGTGACGAAGGGCGGCAAGGCGAAGAAGGAGCTGGTGGATCTCACCGAGGCGATCCGGGCGGTCATCGCCGATGCGATCGCCGCCGGCGGCTCGTCCCTGCGCGATCACATCCAGACCGACGGCTCGCTCGGTTATTTCCAGCATTCCTTTTGCGCCTATGACCGGGAAGGCCAGCCATGCCGCACGTCGGGATGTCACGGCACAGTCGGACGCATCGTGCAAGCAGGACGCTCGACATTCTTCTGCGCGTCCTGTCAGAAATAGAATCGTCGTTCAATGGAGGAGTGCCGATGGCTTATGAAACAATTCTTGTCAAGACGAAGGATGCCGTCGGCCTGGTGACCATCAACCGGCCGCAGGCGCTGAATGCCCTCAACTCCAAGGTGATGACGGAACTGCAACAGGCACTTGCCGCGTTCCAGGCCGATGCAGCGGTCGGCGCGGTCGTCCTGACAGGCTCGGAAAAGGCTTTTGCTGCCGGCGCCGACATCAAGGAAATGCAGTCGCTCGATTTCGTCGACATGTTCCTCGGCGATTTCATCAGCGGATGGGAGGAGATCGCCGGCTTCCGCAAGCCCCTGATTGCCGCGGTCAGCGGTTTTGCACTCGGCGGCGGCTGCGAAGTCGCCATGATGTGCGATTTCATCATCGCCTCGGAAACGGCGAAGTTCGGTCAGCCGGAGATCACTCTCGGCGTGATACCCGGCATGGGCGGCACGCAGCGCCTCACCCGCGCGGTGGGCAAGGCGAAGGCGATGGATCTCATTCTGACCGGACGGATGATGGATGCGGCAGAAGCCGAGCGCGCCGGTCTGGTTGCCCGCGTGGTGGCGCCGGGACAACTAATTGACGAGGCCCTTGCCGCTGCCGCGCGCATCGCCGCGCTTTCCCAGCCTTCCGTGCTGATGGCCAAGGAGAGCGTCAATCGCGCTTTCGAGACGACGCTCGGCGAAGGGCTGCTCTTCGAGCGACGTCTGTTCCATTCGCTCTTTGCCACGATGGACCAGAAGGAAGGCATGACGGCCTTCGCGGAAAAGCGCAAGCCGGACTTCCGCAACCGATAGGCGCAGTGGATGGCGGGAATCCGCAAAACTTGACGGTTGCAGGCAAATGCGCGTTGACGAGGCGGTCCTTTCGAGCTATATGCCCGCCCACGGTTTGGAAAGCCGCCCGGTTTTCCGCGAATGCTCCCGTATTGCTGATGAGACAGGTCGCAGGACCAGAGCGGCGATGACGGAGTTTGGTTAGATTTCGAAGAGAGGCATCCATGGCCAATACAACTTCGGCGAAGAAGGCGACCCGCAAGATCGCTCGCCGCACCGCAGTCAACAAGGCTCGTCGCTCGCGCGTTCGCGGTTTCGTTCGCAAGGTCGAAGAAGCCCTCGCAGCTGGTGATGCAGTCGCAGCGCAGGCTGCTTTGAAGGCCGCTCAGCCGGAACTGCAGCGTGCGGCCGGCAAGGGCGTGCTGCACAGCAACACGGCTTCGCGCAAGGTTTCGCGTCTTGCCCAGCGTGTGAAGGCGCTATCCGCCTAATATTACAATGCTCAGTTGTTTGAGTATTTGGCCCGGTCCTTGGACCGGGCTTTTTGGATTCAGGGCTTCCTTAGTCATTTGGTTAATTCGGCATCCGTCTTGCATGTCAGGTGGATGACATAAAAAACGAAATAAATACAATAGTTTGCGAGAGGTTCGGGTAGCTCCTGTGGGCCATTGCGAACGTGGCTTGGCCCGGTTTGGAGTCAAGCAAATTTTTTTGTTTTTTTCTGATCGCCTAAACGCAGCACGGGAAAAAATGAATCCCTTTGATTCAACAGCGATTCTTTGTGATGGCGATTGTGACAGTCAAATCGCGCCGTCAGAGTCAATGGCCGCCTCTTAATTTTGCGTAAAATTCACTGTTGATCTTGGCATTTGATCCTGCCTAAATGCCTTTCGACAGGGGGCACGGACAATAACTGCAAAGGCTGGTCTGAACTGCCATGCGGGCAGCAGGTTGTCTTTGTGTCCTTTGGGGCGGGGCAGTCCAGTTCCGCGTTTTCAGGCAGTTTCAAGCGTACGCTCGGTTTCAGCGATGCAACCGTGAATGGCTTCTGCTGCCTGATTGTGGCGAGGCGCCGTCAACGCCGGACCACGAGGGGTGGGGAGTACTTGACGCAAAAAATGCCTGGTGGCCCAAGTTACGAGGAGGGGCTGTCGGGCAATAACGGGATATTGTTCCCGGAGATGGGAATGGGCTGAAGGCTCGTTCCCATGCAAAGATCTTCGACGGTTCGTTTGGCTCGAACCCAGAAGAGGTTTAAAAAACGCGCCGGGGACGGTCTCGCGAGGGGAGCGTCCACGGACTGGATAATGACAAACAATGTTCGGACGGTGGATGAAGCCACCGTCCGCTAAAAAATGAAGATGTGGAAGGCGGCGACATGCAAATTACTACAATGACGGCCGGTGCATTGGAAAACGGGGACAATGCACGACGGGTCATCAAGGACGTTTGCTCCGAAGCGGCGGGAGACCAGACGGACATGAAGCATAACGCACTCTTCGAGCGCTTCAGTGCGCGCTTGAAGGCGCAGGTTGGACCGGAAGTATATGCAAGCTGGTTTGCGCGGCTGAAATTGCATTCGATGTCCAAGAGCGTTGTGCGTCTGTCCGTTCCGACGACATTCCTGAAGTCGTGGATCAACAATCGCTATCTCGATCTCATCACCACGCTGTTTCAGGCCGAGGACTCCGAGATCCTGAAGGTCGAGATCGTGGTGCGCACCGCAACGCGAAGCATGCGTGCCGCGGAGGATCATGTGCCGGCTAATGAAGCGGCGCCCGCACAGCAGTCGCGTCGCCAGGCACCGCTGACCATCGGTCAGGCGGCAGCTCCGGTTGCCAGCCCGCGCCCTGCCACATCGGCGGCGCCGCTATTTGGTTCGCCCCTCGACTCCCGCTACACATTCGACACCTTCGTCGAGGGATCGTCGAACCGGGTGGCGCTCGCCGCCGCCAAAACCATTGCCGAGGCCGGTTCCGGTGCGGTGCGCTTCAATCCGCTCTTTGTTCATTCGAGTGTCGGTCTGGGCAAGACCCATCTCCTGCAGGCGATCGCCAATGCCGCCGTACAGAGCCCGCGCGCGCCTCGGATCGTCTATCTGACGGCTGAATACTTCATGTGGCGTTTTGCCACCGCGATCCGCGACAACGATGCCCTGACGCTGAAGGATTCGCTGCGCAACATTGATCTGCTGATCATCGATGACATGCAGTTCCTGCAGGGAAAGATGATCCAGCACGAGTTCTGCCACTTGCTGAACATGCTGCTCGATAGCGCAAAGCAGGTCGTCGTCGCCGCCGACCGTGCGCCGTGGGAGCTGGAGTCCCTCGATCCGCGTGTCCGTTCGCGCCTTCAGGGCGGCGTGGCCATCGAACTCGAAGCGCCGGACTACGATATGCGCGAGGAGATGCTGCAACGTCGCCTGCTTGCAGCTCGCCAGGACGATCCATCGCTGGATATCCCGACCGATATCCTTGCCCATGTGGCCCGCAACGTCACTGCCAGCGGGCGCGAACTGGAAGGGGCCTTCAACCAGCTCGTCTTCCGCCGTTCTTTCGAGCCGAACCTCTCCATCGACCGCGTAGACGAGCTTCTCGCCCACCTCGTCGGCTCCGGTGAGCCAAAACGGGTTCGTATCGAGGACATCCAGCGCATCGTTGCGCGCCACTACAACGTTTCGCGCCAGGAGCTCGTATCCAATCGCCGCACGCGGGTTATCGTCAAGCCACGGCAAATCGCCATGTATCTGTCGAAAACGCTGACCCCGCGGTCTTTCCCGGAAATCGGCCGGCGGTTCGGAGGGCGTGACCACACCACCGTCCTCCACGCCGTACGCAAGATCGAGGAACTGATCGCCGGGGACACGAAGCTCTCGCACGAGATCGAACTTCTGAAGCGCCTGATCAACGAATAGGACATCCCATCCACCAACGGGAACCGGCCGGCGTTCGCTGGCCGGTTTTTTGTTGCGCAGGCACCGGATAAAACCAGAAAGCGAAGCCTTGCGGAAAGTCGACATACAGGCGAACGCAAGAAACGGGTGGTACGATGCTGCGCGCCAATGTAGTGAATGCTCGAGTTTGCTAGGGGGGCGAGATGGACACGAAGCGCATGGGTAGGGCCGAATGGAGCATGCTCTGTGTGCTCTCGCTGCTCTGGGGCGGTTCGTTCCTCTTCAATGGAATAGCCGTCAAGGAACTGCCGCCCTTCACCATCGTCACCCTTCGCGTCGCGCTCGCGGCGGCGGCGCTGCTCCTGTTGGTTCGCATGATGGGCCTGAGAATGCCGCTGGACCGGCAGTCCTGGCGGGCCTTCTTCGGTATGGGCCTCCTCAACAATATCATTCCGTTTTCGTTGATCGTGTGGGGACAGACCGAGATTGCCAGCGGGCTGGCCTCAATCCTCAACGCGACCACGCCTCTGTTCACGGTGATCGTCGCGCATTTCCTGACCACCGATGAGAAAATGACGGCCAATCGTCTGCTCGGCGTGCTGGTCGGCTTTGCGGGCGTTGCGATCATGATCGGGCCCGCCGCGCTCTCCGGTTCCGTCGGGCACGTGCTGGCGCCGCTCGCTGTGCTTGGCGCGGCGATCTCCTACTCGTTCGCCGGAATTTTCGGGCGGCGCTTCCGCCGCATGGGCCTGCCGCCGATGATACCCGCCGCTGGGCAGGTTTGCGCTTCGACCATCCTGCTTCTGCCGGTGACGCTTCTGGTCGATCACCCCTGGGCGCTCCCCATGCCGGGCGCGGCGACCTGGGGAGCAATTTTCGGTATCGCGCTGCTGTCCTCGGCGCTTGCCTACGTCCTTTTCTTCCGCATCCTCGAAACTGCCGGCGCCACCAACCTCTCGCTGGTCACCTTCCTCATACCGATCAGCGCGATCCTTCTCGGCACCGTGGTCCTCGGGGAGCGGCTGGAGGCGAAACACTTTGCCGGCATGGCGCTGATTGCCGTCGGCCTTGCGGCTATCGATGGCCGGCCGATGGAATGGCTTCGCCGCCGCGCGACCACGACAAGGACGTGATAAGCCGCTAACCAGGGTTCGGACCCTGTAGCCGATCAGCAGGCGAGGTCGGCCACCACGGCGTCGAGGATCAGCATACCGGATGGCGTGCACCGCAGCCGGGAGTTCCCGAGCCGCTCGATAAATCCATGTTCGAGAAGGGTTTCCTCGCGCCTGGGGTCGGGATCGCGGCCGGAAAGCTCCTGCCACCGGGCGAGGTCGACGCCCTCCTTGAGGCGAAGGCCCATCAGCAACAACTCGTCGGCCTGTTCCTCGTAGCCCAGGATCTCTTGGTCGATCATCCCATGGCCATCGCGCTCGACCATCTCCAGCCAGCTCTCCGGCTTGCGCTCGGTCGCCGTGGCGATCCTGTTCGCGCCATGGGACAGGCGGCCATGGGCGCCTGGGCCGATGCCGGCATAGTCGCCGTATCGCCAGTAGGTCAGGTTGTGACGGCTTTCCGCACCCGGGCGTGCGTGGTTGGACACTTCGTAGGCGGGCAGTCCTTCGCGGGCGGTGATTTCCTGCGTCGCCTCGTAGAGCAGGGCGGATTGATCGCCGTCCGGCACGATCAGCTTGCCAGCCCGGTGCAGACCAAAGAAAGGCGTGCCCTCCTCGATGGTGAGTTGGTAGAGCGACAGGTGGTCGACGGCATAGGAAATCGCCTGCCTGAGTTCCTGTTCCCATGCCTCGACAGTCTGCTCCGGGCGGGCATAGATGAGGTCGAAGGACATCCGCGGAAAGATTTCGCGCGCAAGACGGATCGCCTTCAGCGCATCCTCGACGTCATGCAGGCGACCCAGGAACTTCAGGTCGCGGTCGTTCAGCGCCTGCACGCCGAGCGATACCCGGTTGACGCCGGCGGCCCGATAGCCGCGAAAACGCGTGGCTTCGACGCTCGAGGGGTTGGCCTCCATGGTGATCTCGATGCCGTCCGGCATGTGCCAGTGCCGGGCGATGCCATCGAGGATCGCCGCCACTGTTTCCGGCTTCATCAGCGATGGCGTTCCGCCGCCGAGAAACACGCTGGTAACCACCTTTGGCCCGCTGAACTGGCGCATGGTGGCCATTTCCTTCAGGAAGGCTGCAGCAAAACGCTCCTGGTCGACCGGTTGGTGGCGGACATGGCTGTTGAAATCGCAGTAAGGGCATTTGGCCGCGCAGAACGGCCAATGCACATAGACGCCGAAACCGGGTTCGCCCGTGTCAGGTAGCAGGGAGTAGGCGGGTTCGGCCATCGGCGTTCATGCTTCCAGACAGGTTTCGACGAACAGCTTGAAGGCGCGGGCGCGATGCGAAAGGGCAGTAGCATCGCCCGGTCTCCAGCCATGCTTTTCGTCCGCGCTCATTTCTCCGAAGGTTTGCACATAGCCCTCCGGCTGGAACACCGGATCGTAGCCGAAGCCCTGGGTTCCCCGCGGCGGCCAGGTGACCCTGCCTTCCACCTCGCCGCGAAAGTGCTCTGTATGACCATCCGGCCAGGCGAGGCAAAGGACACTGACGAAGCGGGCAGTGCGCTTGTCGGGCGCCATGGCGCCACGCTCGGAGAGTGCTTTCTCCACCTTTTCCATGGCCATGGCAAAATCGCGCGTACCGTCAGCCTTCTCGGCCCAGTTGGCCGTATACACGCCCGGAGCCCCGTCAAGGGCATCGATCACCAGGCCGGAATCGTCGGATAGTGCCGGAAGGCCGGAGGCTTTGGCCGATGCCAGCGCCTTGATCGTCGCGTTCTCCTCGAAGGTGGTGCCGGTCTCGTCGGGTTCCTCGAACTTGAGGTCAGCGGCAGATTTCGCTGAAAACCCGAAGGGGCCAATCAGGTCCTGGATCTCGCGGATCTTGCCGGCATTGTGGCTCGCGACCACAATGGTCTTTGTTTCAAGCTTGCGCATCAAGGTCTATCCTTCAACTGATATTCCATAGTGCCGGCTCGGCGCATTCCAGGCTGTTGCCGGCCGGATCCCGGAAGTAGATCGAGCGGGCGCCGTTCGGCCAGCGGAAATCCGCCTCGATAGCGACATCGGCCGACATCAGCCTGGAAACCATGGCATCGAGGTTTTCCGCCGCAACCCGGAAGCAGACATGTCCCTTGCCGGTCGTGCCGTGCGGTGGCACCGGAAGCGAGCCTGCATGCGGCGGCTTCACCGTTTCTTCGGCATTGAAGATCAGCAGGATTCCCGGACCGCAACGGAAGAAGACATGCCGGTTCCCGGCGCGGGCAACCATCTCGAGACCGAGAAGGTTGCTGTAGAAGCCTTCAGCCCGATCGAGGTCGTCTACGTAGATTGCGGTTTCCAGGATGCCTTCCAGCGGCGCGGGCATGGCAGGGCTTCCTTCGCTCAGCCGATCGCCTGCTTCTGGAGCGTGACGAGTTCGGAGATCCCGACTTTGGCGAGGCCCATCAGCGTTGCGAACTGTTCTTCGCTGAACGGCGCGCCCTCGGCGGTGCCCTGGATCTCGACGATGCCGCCCGATCCGGTCATGACGAAGTTCGCGTCTGTCTCGGCGGCCGAATCCTCTAGATAGTCGAGGTCGATCACCGGCTGGTTGGCAAAGACGCCGCAGGAGATCGCCGCGACGTGATCCCTGAGAACCCGCTCGACCTTGACCATGTTGCGGCCTTCCATCCACCTCAGGCAATCGTGGAGGGCAAGCCATGCGCCGGTGATCGATGCCGTTCTCGTGCCGCCGTCCGCCTGGATGACGTCGCAGTCAATGGTGATCTGGCGTTCGCCCAGAGCCTCGAGGTCGACAACTGCGCGCAGCGAACGACCGATCAGCCGCTGGATCTCCTGGGTGCGGCCGCCCTGCTTGCCGGCAGCAGCTTCGCGCTTCATGCGCTCGCCCGTGGCGCGCGGAAGCATTCCATACTCGGCGGTCACCCAACCCTTTCCGCTGTTGCGCAGCCACGGTGGCGTCTTTTCCTCGAGGCTTGCAGTGCAGAGCACATGCGTGTCGCCGAACTTCACCAGGCAGGAGCCTTCCGCGTGCTTGGAAAAATTGCGCTCGAAAGAGACTTTGCGCATCTGGTCGGTTTTTCTGCCTGAAGGCCGCATTTTCCACTCCTGACGTTGTTTCCCGCCTTCTACGTCCCACTGCTGCCTTTTGCAAAGGAAAAGCTTGGAAAGCCGCACCTTTGCTGTAGTGGCCGGCATTTTCCTTTTGGCGTTCCGTAGCGGGGCCACTATATCTCTATGGGAGAGCAACAGGACAGAAATTGTAGGCGAGATGGGTTTCACCACGACCCCGGTCATGAACGAGATCGTTGCGTTGGATGAACGTTCGCGGGAAATCTTTCGGCGCATCGTCGAGACATATCTGGAAAGCGGCGAGCCGTTGGGATCGCGCAATCTTTCCCGCCTGCTTTCAATGTCGCTGTCGCCTGCCTCCGTTCGCAACGTGATGAGCGACCTGGAGCATCTCGGGCTGATCTATTCTCCGCATATCAGCGCCGGCAGACTACCGACACAACTCGGCCTGCGCTTCTTTGTCGATGCTTTCATGCAGGTTGGCGATCTGACGGAAGACGAGCGTGCGTCGATCGACCGGCAGATCCGACCGGCCGGCCGCGACCAGCCGGTTGAAAGCCTCATGCAGGAGGCAAGCCGGATGCTTTCCGGTATTTCGCGCGGCGCCGGCCTGGTTATCACCTCGAAGAGCAATCCGGTGCTACGCCACGTCGAATTCATTCGGCTGGAGCCAACGAAGGCGCTGGCGGTGCTGGTCGGCGATCATGATCAGGTCGAGAATCGGATCATCGACCTGCCTGCGGGCACCAGTTCTTCGCAACTGACCGAAGCCGCGAACTTCCTCAATGCACACATGAATGGGCAGACGCTGCCGGAACTGCGCAGCCAGTTGCAGACCCTGAAGCAGAACGTCCGGCAGGAACTCGATGCTCTTTCCCAGGATCTCGTACAGCGCGGTCTGGCGAGTTGGTCCGGAAATGTCGCTGAAGATATGCCCGCACGGCTCATCGTGCGCGGACGGTCGAACCTGCTTCAAGGGCTTGAAGATCAGGACGACCTGGAACGTCTGCGCATGCTGTTCGACGATCTTGAGCGGAAGGACAGCCTCATCGAAATCCTCAATCTGGCTGAAAGCGGCTCGGGCGTTCGGATTTTCATCGGATCCGAGAACAAGCTCTTCTCTCTGTCGGGTTCGTCGCTTATCGTAGCGCCTTACCGCGATAGCGATGAACGCATTGTCGGCGCGGTGGGTGTCATCGGTCCGACGCGGCTGAACTATTCCCGTATCGTCCCGATGGTCGACTATACGGCGCAACTGATGGCAAGGCTTTCCCGTACCTAGATGCAAGCGGGATCGCCGCGCAGCGAGACGCCGGTTCTTTTCCGGCAAGCCTTGATTTTTCGATCCCAAACCTCGATATCGGGCACGAAATCTATAAAAGTTCTAATTCGGAGAACGTCATGACCGACGAAACAAGCAAACACGGACCTGACGCAGCGGCTGTCGAAGAGGCAGGCGGCCTGAACGAACCTTCGGCCGGCGGCGAAGCTCAAGCCGGTGTACCGGAAGCCGAGGCGGACCTGCTCTCTGCGGCAAAGGCCGAGAATGCTGAACTGCGTGACAAGTTTTTGCGTCTTGCAGCCGAGATGGACAATCTTCGCCGCCGAACCGAGCGCGACGTCAAGGACGCCAAGGCCTATGCGATCGCCGGCTTTGCCCGAGACATGCTGGCCGTGTCCGACAACCTTCGCCGTGCACTCGATGCAATCCCGGCGGAAGCACGGGCGGCGCATGTGGCGGGACTGGATGGCCTCATCGAAGGCGTCGAGATGATCGATCGCTCGATGCAGTCGACGCTCGAGCGCCATGGGGTGCGCGAGATTGCCGCCGAGGGTCAGAAGTTCGACCCGCACTTTCATCAGGCAATGTTCGAGATCCCCAACCCGAACGTTCCGAACAACACCGTCGTTCAGGTGGTTCAGGCAGGCTTCACCATTGGCGATCGGGTGCTGCGCCCGGCGATGGTCGGCGTTGCCAAGGGAGGCCCGAAGGCCGATCCTGCCGCCGAACCGGGAACAGCGCCGGTGAACGAAAAGGACGCCTGACCATAGTCCGGTGAATTCGAGAAAGGCCCGAGATCTCGACGATCTTCGGGCCTTTTCCATTTCGGTCGTTGCAAGAGCAGCCGCGGTCCCGCTTGTCAGGCTGCGTTCGACGCTTGCTCCTGGTTCAGGAACGCAAAAATAGCCGATGCGGAATCGGTTGCCCTGAGCTTGGCGACCAGATCGGCGTCACGCAGCACTCGCGCAATTCTCGACAGAGCCTTGAGGTGATCGGCGCCCGCGCCTTCGGGCGCAAGCAGCAGGAATACGAGGTCTACCGGTTGGTCGTCCAACGCCTCGAAATCGACGGGCGTTTCGAGACGCGCAAAAATGCCGACGATAGAACTGACGGAGGACAGCTTGCCATGCGGTATCGCGATGCCGTTTCCGACGCCGGTCGATCCCAGACGCTCGCGTTGAAGAATGACGTCAAAGATCTCCCGTTCCGGAAGCCCGGTGATCTTGGAGGCTTTCGCCGCCAGTTCCTGGAGCAGTTGCTTCTTGGAATTTACCTTCAGGGCGGGAATAATCGCATTTTGTTGCAGCAGATCTGCCAACGCCATTCTCTTTATCCTTTATGACGCCGGGAAGTAGTCGGGGGGCGCCAGGCGTCCGTCACCCCCTCGATCCCTTCTCAGCCTTTGATATTGGCGGCGTCGATCCAGCCAATATTTCCGTCATTGCGACGGTATACGATGTTCAACTGCTCTTTGCCAAGGCTGCGGAACAGGAGCACCGGTTCATCGGTCATGTCGAGCGCCATCACGGCGCTTGCGACCGACATGGTTCTCAGTTGCTTGGAGCTCTCCGCCACGATGGTCGGGGCGAAATCCTCCGGAATTTCTTCGGACTCGTCAGGCATTGCATCCATCACCGTGTAGGCCACAGCAACACCCTGGCCATTGCCGACATGATGGTCGCGCAGCTTGCGCTTGTAGCGACGCAGCCGCTTCTCGATACGCTCGGCCGCAGCGTCAAACGCGGGCTGCGGGTCATTCGCCTCGCCGGTCGCGTGAAGGATAACCCCCGTGTCCAGGTGGACCTTGCAGTCGGCCTCAAAACGTGACGCGGATTTGGTCACTGTCACCTGTCCCGAATATCCACCGTCGAAGTACTTAGTGATGGCCTCTCCGATATGAGCCTCGATCCGCTCGCGGAAAGAATCACCGATTTCCATTTGTTTGCCGGATACACGCACACTCATGGGATTTTCCTTCTGGTAGTGATTTGCGAGTATCAGTCTACGCCAAGCATCGGGCTCATCCAAGCCTTTCACTCGGCCGGGGCCCAAATGCAATCCTCAGGCTTTGAGGATATTGAGGACAACGTCGGAAGTCCGCATCTCCCTGTCCTGATTGCGGCGCGCTTCTATCCTTACGCCCCCTAAAAGTCAACGGTATTTTAAGACTTTTTTGACGCGCCAGGAAGCGGGCCTAACGGTGAGCTTGACGGCTATGGGCCTGCTTCGAAACGTTGAAAGCGGCCCGAATTGTACTTTAGTATAACGACTGAATTGATCGGTTCCGGCCTCACGGAGAGGGCTATTGTCAGAAGCCGGAGACTTTTGCGAGGGCCTTCTTTTCTCGGCGGCGTTGGACCGAGGAGGGTATGTTCATCGCTTCGCGATACTTGGCGACGGTGCGACGGGCAAGTTCGATACCGCCATCCTTCAGCATGTCGACGATGTCATCGTCGGAGAGCACCGCGTCGGGCGCCTCCCGGGATATCATCGTGCGGATGCGATGGCGGACCGCTTCTGCCGAGTGGTTGTCCCCGCCTTGAGCGGAACTGATCGACACCGTGAAGAAGTATTTGAGCTCGAAGAGACCACGGGGTGTCAGCATGTACTTGTTGGTGGTCACGCGGCTCACGGTCGACTCGTGCATCTTGATTGCTTCGGCGATCGTTTTCAGGTTGAGCGGCCGCAGGTGATCCACGCCGTGCAGGAGGAACGCGTCCTGCTGCCGGACGATTTCCGTCGCCACCTTCATGATTGTTTTTGCCCGCTGGTCGAGACTTCGCACCAGCCAGTTGGCGTTTTGCATGCACTCGCTGAGAAAGCTCTGGTCCTCGGCATTTCGCGATGGATGCCGTGAAACAGAGGCGAAATAGCTCTGGTTGACCAGTACCTTGGGAAGCGTCTCAGGATTGAGCTCCACCTGCCATCCTCCATCCGCGGAGGCGCGTACGACGAGATCGGGAACGATGGCTTCGCAAATGTCCTGTTCGAAGGCGTGGCCCGGCTTGGGGTTGAGCTTGCGGATCTCGGCCAGCATGTCGAGCAGATCTTCCTCATCCACGCCGCAGATGCGCTTAAGAGACGCAAAATCGCGTCGGGCCAGCAGTTCGAGATTGTCAATCAAAGCCGCCATGGCGGGGTCGTAGCGGTCCTGCTGGCGCAACTGCAGTGCCAGGCACTCGCTGAGCGATCGAGCGAATACGCCGGGAGGGTCGAGTGTCTGCAGTTGCCGGAGGACGGCCTCCACCTTTTCTGGAGGGCTGCCGAGACGTTCGGCGATTTCCCGCAAGTCCGCCTGGATGTAGCCCGTGTCGTCGAGTTGATCGATGAGATGCTGGGCAACCAGTTGGTCTGCAGCTTGCGGCAGGAGGAACGGCACCTGCTGGTTGAGGTGGTCGCGCAGGCTGACCTGGCTCGCCACGAATTCGTCGAGGTCGAAGCCGTCTGCGGCCTCGCCGCCGCCTGTCATCGATTTCCACTGGCTGAGAAGTTCGGGCGCATCGGTGCGCTGCACGACATTCTCTTCCGCATAGGCGGCGTCGAAGTTGGTATCCAGTTCCTTGTTGAGCAAATCGGCATGACCCGTGTGCTCGCTTTCGTACCAGTCGCCTTCACCGTCGCGGCTGCGCAAGCCGGCGGTCTCGTCAGAGGCGGAGTCTTCGATTGCCGAGGCCGTATCGCTCGCACCGTCGGTTCCGCTTGCCTCGCCGTCCGATGGCGCGATCTCCAGAAGCGGGTTCTTTTCGACTTCCTGGGCAATGAACTGGATGAGTTCGAAATGCGTCATCTGCAACAGCTGGATGGATTGCATCAGCTGGGGCGTCATCACGAGGGACTGATTTTGCCGCAAATGCAGACTGGCGGACAATGCCATGGCGGGGGTGATACTCCACTTCATTCCCTGGAGTTTTCACGACGCCCGCGCGACCGGATACGCCCCTTACTCCATTTGGCCCAAAAATTGCTTTTTTGAGCAGTCCGGTCAAGGGGAACTCGGTCGCCAGGGAATTTTTGGCGGAAATTGGCGTGAAACTTGTACTAGAGGCTGAATTTGTCGCCTAGATACAGCCGCCGTACTTCCGGATTGTTGACGATATCGTTGGCCCTGCCATGGGTCAGGACCTCGCCAGCGTGGATAATATAAGCCCGATCGATCAGCCCCAATGTCTCGCGTACATTGTGGTCGGTGATCAGCACGCCGATGCCACGCCCGGTCAGGTGCCGCACGAGGTTCTGGATATCGGCGACGGAAATCGGATCGACACCGGCAAAGGGTTCGTCGAGCAACATGAAAGTGGGGTCGGTGGCAAGTGCGCGTGCGATTTCCAGACGGCGGCGTTCGCCGCCCGAAAGGGCCACGGCAGGCGACTTGCGCAGTCGCTCGATATGGAACTCATCGAGAAGCTCGTCGAGCTTGGCTTCGCGGCGCTCCTTGTTCTTGTCGTGGACCTCCAGAACGGCTCGGATGTTCTCCTCGACGGTCAAGCCGCGAAAGATCGATGCCTCCTGCGGCAGATAGCCGACGCCGAGGCGCGCGCGCCGATACATCGGCATCGAAGTCACATCGTTGCCATTGATCTGGATCGAACCCTGGTCAACCGGGACAAGGCCGGTGATCATGTAAAAACAGGTGGTTTTGCCGGCGCCGTTCGGTCCAAGCAGACCGACAGCCTCGCCGCGCCGCACCACCAGCGACACCCCGTTGACAACGCGCCGGTTGCGGTAGGCCTTGGTAAGGTCGCGCGCAATCAGTGTCCCTTCATAGCGGGTCTTGTCGGCGGGACGGGTGTCCGGGGAAACGGCCGGTTTGGCCGCCACGCCGAGCAGCTGCGAGGGGGACGGTAATTTCACGTGCACGGCAGGTCAGTTCTTTTTCTGGGACTTCGGGTCGAGCTGGATTTGCACCCTTCCGCCGCAACTTTCGAGGGTTGCTTCGCCACTGGCCATCAGCACGGTCAGCTGGCAGCCAACGAAGACGTTCTGTCCCTCCGACAGCACCACCTTGTCGCCTTTCAGCACGAAGGTCTGGGACGCCATGTCGAAAGAACCCGAATCGGCGGTCGCCTGCTGAGTCCCCGAGCTCAGGAACACCTTGTCGTCGACGAGGATGCGGTCGATGTCGGCATCGCCTGATGCAACCGACGTACCTTCACCACGATAGTAGACGGTCATTTTTCCCGCCTGCAGCGTTGTCGTGCCCTGGACGACCTTCACATTGCCGGTGAAGAGGGCGAGATTTTCCTGTTCGCGAATCTCGAGCTTGTCGCTCTCGATCTGGATCGGCTGGTCATTGGAGAGTTTTAGACCCTCCATGTTGCTTTTTGTATTTTGCGCCCCGGCGGTTGCCGCCATGCCGAGCGCGAAGGCTCCAGCCAACAGAGCAGCACCGATATTGCGAATGAGTAAGCGACCGATGTTCGTCATGAGTTGCCCGGTTCTCAATTGCTCTTGTTGCGGATTGCGGCGGGGTCGACATTCACGCGGACCTTGCCTTCAAAAATGATGGTGCGTCCCTTATCCGTCATCTTGAGCGTCTGTGCAAGAATCGACCCTTCATTCGCGACGATCGATACGGGATCGTCCGAAACAAGCTTGCCCGCCTTCACGTCGAGATGCGCCGACTGGAACTTTGCTTCGATGCCCGAATTCAGCGTGATCGTAAAGGGTGCTGTCATGTCGAGCTGGTCCGTGGACTTGTCAAACAGCCCGCCGACAGCAACCACCCTGGCGATCACGTCGTCACTGACCGGCACGGCTGCCTTGATATCCTCGAGCGTGATCAGGTTGGGATTGCGGATGTCCTGCAATGCCCGCGCCGCCATCATGGAATATTCAATGCCGTCGGCATTGCGGCCCGAGATCGCCGGCTTTTCCATGACGATCTTGCCGTTCTCGATACGGGCAGATTCGATCGTAACGTTTTCCAGAAGATAGGTGCGCACCACCGATACGCCGATGAAGATCAGGGAGATGATCACGGCGAGGATGGGCAGCAGGACCTTCAGCCGCCTGACCTGGCTCGAGTGGGCGATTGCCGCGCGATAGGCACCGTCAGCATCCAGGCTGGCACCGTTCGTCGTCCGCGCGTGGGAGAGCGCATTGTCCATGTTTTTTCCGTTACTGAGCCTTTGACCACGGGCTCGAGATGCGTCTGAGGCATCGCGCCGTTGTTGGCCGGACATCTCGCATGATCGTGTTTGCTTGCCAATATGGAGATTTTTTTGCAACAAACAATGAATCGTCGAAGAAGTCATCCATGAAAACATCGATCGGGTATCCGGCGTACGAACGGCCAGCCCAAGGCGGCCCCAACGAAAGGCACAACGGCTATGGATCAATCGGTAATCGTCGACCGGGGGCGCTTGCGCCGGAAACTGAGCTTTTGGCGTGTTTTGGCGGCCCTGTTGATCGTGGGATTGGGCTTTGCGCTCTACAGCGCTACTGCCGGGGATTTTGCGTCACGCGCCTTGCGGCCGCATATCGCGCGCGTCACGGTGTCCGGGTTGATCCAGGACGACACCGAACTGCAGGAGCGGTTGGAAAAGATTGCCGAAAATGACCAGGTCAAGGCGTTGATCGTCTCGATCTCGTCGCCCGGTGGAACGACCTATGGCGGCGAGCGTCTCTACTATTCGATCCGCGAAGTGGCTGAGAAGAAGCCGGTCGTTTCCAGCATCCGCACGCTTGCCGCCTCCGCGGGCTACATGATTGCCACGGCTGGCGATACCATCATCGCCGGCGAGACCTCGATCACCGGTTCGATCGGCGTGCTGTTTCAGTATCCGCAGGTTCGGGAACTGATGGACAAGCTCGGCATTTCGCTGCAATCGATCAAATCCTCTCCGCTCAAGGCCGAGCCTTCTCCCTTCACCGACGCCAGCGAAGAGGCCAAGGCGATGATCCGGGCCATGGTCATGGACAGCTATGACTGGTTCGTCGACCTCGTCGCAGAGCGGAGGAATATGCCACGCTCGGAGGCGCTGCGGCTTGCCGATGGCAGCATTTACACGGGGCGGCAGGCTTTGAAGGCCAAGCTGGTCGATCGGCTCGGCGACGAACCTGAAATCCGCGCATATCTCGAGGAAAAGGGTGTGACGGCCGATCTGCCGATCATCGACTGGGAGGCGCCGCGCTCCAGTTCGCTGCTGTTCTTTTCCGACGCCCTTTCAAGATTGATTAATCTCGTCGGCTATGGTGACTTTATTCGGGCCGAAGACTTGCGCAACCTCACGGGCGAGAAGTTGTTCCTTGACGGCCTGATTTCCGTTTGGCAGGTTGGACGTGACTAAGAAATCAATCAGTTAAGGGGACAACCGTGATCAAGTCAGAACTGGTGCAGATCGTTGCGGCCCGTAACCCGCATCTCTATCACCGTGATGTCGAGAATATCGTCAATGCTGTACTTGATGAAATCACCGATGCGCTCGCTGCGGGCAACCGCGTCGAGCTTCGCGGTTTTGGTGCGTTTTCGGTGAAGAACCGACCCTCGCGCTCGGGCCGCAACCCCCGCACCGGCGACGCGGTGTTCGTCGAGGAGAAGTGGGTTCCGTTCTTCAAGACCGGCAAGGAATTGCGAGAACGCCTCAACCCGGGCATGGCCGACAAGGACGATTGATCGTCGCTCCGAGCGGCAGCACACGGGCAATGCTCGACATGTCGCATTGAATGCGACCCAAGTTTCCCTATTTTGCGGGGAAATGGCACCGGACATCAGGTGCGGCAATGGAGAACTGGCATGGTCAAGAAAGTCATTACCCTCGCAGTCATGATACCGCTGGGTGTTATCCTGATCGTGCTTTCCGTTGCTAACCGCCAGAGTGTGACGCTGGCGCTCAACCCTTTCAGGCCTGACGATCAGCTCCTGGCGCTCGCCGCCCCGTTTTTCGTTTTCCTTTTTTCCGCACTGATACTCGGCTTGGTGATCGGCTCGACCGTCACCTGGTTCACCCAGGCGAAATATCGCAAGCTTGCCCGTACCGAGGCGCGCGAGGCCGTGAAATGGCATGAAGAAGCGGATCGGCAGAAGTCCCGCGCCGAACAGATTTCCGGCCGGACCTACGTCGAACTCGCCAAGTAGCCCTTCTAGGCCGTTCCGTTCGCCCGCGCGCTGACGGCGGCGTTGAAATCGGCGAAGAATTGTTCGGCCAGCTTCTTCGAGGTCGAATCGATCAGCCGCGAACCGAGCTGCGCGAGTTTGCCGCCGATCTGGGCCTTCACGTCATATTGCAGCAACGTCTCGCCGCCGTCTTCCCTAAGCATGACGTCGGCGCCGCCCTTGGCGAAACCTGCTATGCCGCCCTTGCCTTCCCCTGAAATCGTATAGCTCTCGGGTGGGTTGATGTTGGACAGAAGAACTTCGCCGCTGAACGAGGCGGAAACCGGTCCGATCTTGATCTTCACCGTCGCAGCAAGATCCGTCGGAGACTTCATCTCCAAGCTCTGACACCCGGGAATGCATTGTCTGAGAATGTCGGGGTCGTTGAGCGCCGCCCAGACGATGTCGCGCGGTGCCGCGATCCGCTCTTCACCTGTCATGTCCATGTTGTGTCCTCCCATTCTGTCCTCGGGTGGAATATCGCAGATGGGAAAGCGCTTTGCCAAGTGGCGCCGGAATGCTATTTGCTCGCCTAAACCGAGTGTAGGTAAGCGGAAGAACGCCTTTGAAAAACAAAGAACGCCGGCCCGGCCCGAAAGGTGGCCCTGGTCAGGTTCAGCGCGATCGGCATGATAAGCCTGCGTCAAGGTCGATAGGCATGCCCAAGGATCAGACCCCGTCGAAGAGGGCTCGGCCCATGCATCAGCGGGTGGCAAAGCCCGAACCGGAACAGAAACCGACCGCAGCCGAAGCTGCCGCGAGGCCGCTTGTGATCCGCAGCGGCGACCGTCCGCCCGAACGGGTTCCTGTTATCCTCGAATCGCTTGGCGCTGGGGATTTCCATCTGATCGACAGCGGCAACGGCCTGAAGCTTGAACAATATGGCCCCTATCGGGTCGTACGACCGGAGGCGCAAGCGCTGTGGCAGCCCTCACTCGGGCCGCATGTGTGGGAAAAGGTCGACGCCATCTTTACCGGCGATACCGACGAGGACGGCATGGGGCGCTGGCGCTTCCCGCAGGCAGCGCTCGGCGAGACCTGGCCGCTGTCGCTTCTCGGCATAGAATTCCATGGGCGGTTCACCGCCTTCAGGCATGTCGGGGTTTTCCCCGAGCAGATCGTTCACTGGCGCTGGATGAAGGAGCAGATCGAGGCGACGGAACGCCCGTTGAAGGTGCTCAATCTGTTCGGCTATACCGGTGTTGCTTCGCTGGTGGCCGCAGCAGCCGGCGCCGAGGTGACCCATGTCGACGCCTCGAGGAAAGCCATCGGCTGGGCGCGTGAAAACCAGGCGCTCGGCCGGCTCGACAAGCTGCCCATCCGCTGGATCTGCGAGGACGCGATGAAGTTCATCCTGCGCGAGGAGCGCCGCGGCAATCGTTACGACATCATACTGACGGACCCGCCCAAATTCGGCCGCGGCCCGAACGGCGAGGTCTGGCAGCTCTTCGACCACCTGCCGTTGATGCTCGACGTCTGCCGCGAAATCCTTTCGCCCAAGGCGCTCGGTCTCGTCCTCACCGCCTATTCGATACGGGCAAGCTTCTATTCCACCCACGAGCTGATGCGTGAGACCATGCGCGGGCGCGGCGGCGTGGTCGAGTCGGGCGAACTTGTCATCCGTGAAGCCGGTCTCGACGGCAAGACACCGGGCCGCGCCCTTTCGACTTCCCTCTTCAGCCGTTGGGTACCCAAATGAGCAACGACATGCGAGACCATGGCCCACATCGCGTCGGTCAGGTCAAGGAAATCACCAGCCTGGCAAATCCCATCGTCAAGGATATCAAGGCGCTCGGCCAGAAGAAGACCCGTGACGAGACGAAATCCTTCATGGCCGAGGGACTGAAGCTGGTCATCGATGCAATGGAACTCGGCTGGGCGATACGCACCCTTGTCTATTCCAAGGCGGCGAAGGGCAAGCCGACCGTCGAGCAGCTGGCGGCGCGCACGGTTGCCCATGGCGGGCTGGTTCTCGAGGTAAGCGAAAAGGTAATGTCCGCGATCACCCGGCGCGACAATCCGCAGATGGTGGTCGGGATATTCGAGCAGCGCTGGAAGGCGCTGCGCGAGGTGCGACCGAAGGAGGGGGAGACCTGGGTTGCGCTCGATCGTGTGCGCGACCCCGGCAATCTCGGCACAATTATCCGAACCGCCGACGCCGCTGGCGCCTCGGGCGTCATCCTCGTCGGCGAGACGACAGATCCGTTTTCTCTCGAAACCGTGCGCGCCACGATGGGATCGGTCTTCGCGATGCCCGTGGTCCGCACGAATGTCGACGAGTTCATCGCCTGGAAGAGGACATCGGGTGCGCAGGTCGTGGCCACTCATCTCGCCGGGTCGGTGGATTATCGCACGATCGACTACAAGCGGAAGCCGGTGGTGCTGCTGATGGGCAACGAGCAGTCGGGACTTCCCGAGGTGCTGGCCAAGGAAGCGGATGCGCTTGCCCGCATTCCGCAGGCGGGTCGCGCCGACTCGCTCAATCTAGCGGTCGCCACGGCCGTCATGCTGTTCGAGGCCCGCCGTCATCTTCTTGCTCTGGAAGGCAACAAATGAGCGCAGGTCGAGCCGCTTTCTCCCGTCCGTTGCCGATCGCAATCTTCGTGATCTTGGCCGTGCTCCTCGACCAGGCGATCAAGATCGCCGTCGAAAACTACCTGCCGCTGCAGGAACCGGTCCATGTCATGCCGATGCTGGCGCTCTACCGGACTTACAACCTCGGCGTCGCCTTTTCGATGCTGTCGGGTATGGAAGGCTGGTTCATCGTCTCCATGCGGCTGGTGATCGTGGCGTTCGTGCTGTGGCTGTGGCGAAGGACGCCGGGAGATCGATGGCTCGCGCATCTCGGCTTCGCGATGATCATCGCGGGTGCGCTCGGCAATCTGCTGGACCGCTTTTTCTACGGTCATGTGATCGACTACATCCTCTTCTATACCCAGACTTGGTCGTTTGCGGTGTTCAATCTGGCCGATAGTTTCATTACCGTAGGCGCCGTTTGCGTCATCCTGGACGAATTCCTGGGGTCTAAGCGCAAGAACGCCTAAAGTTTTAGCGTTTCGCTGAAAGCATTCGGAACGACCCGTATGCTATTCGGGTCACATGAGTTATCGGGCAAATGTTCAACAGCGCCTGTCTGCGGCTCGCGGCGAAGGTACGGCCGCGAACCGTGCGAGAGCGCGCGAGTCCAGGACAGAACCCGATACGACGGGTATTGCCGTCCCCCCCTCGTTGGAAAACGACGCCGTAGCGAACGCAAGACTTGCCGCCAGGAAACTCGGGCGCCTCTGGCTCGGCGGTGGCGGTCTGATCGCGGTCACGGCCATATTGCTCATCGGACGTCACGATGCGTTCTATGCAGCAACACTCGCCGTTGCGACCTTTTGCACAGTCTGTGCGGTCATTCGCGTCCTGGAACGCCTGGATGATCGCTCCGAACAGCGGGAATTTCCGAACGAGAGCGTGAGTGAAGCGGAAGACAGCGCGAGGTTGCTTTCGACCATTCACGACGCGCTGGGAGACATCGCGCTCACCCGCACCATGGACCGGCGTATCGTGCAGGCGAACGCGATCTTCCGGGAGATGACCGGATGTCAGGTGCCGCATGGTCTTACCTGCGAGGAGATCGGTCTCGCTTTCCGGCCGGGACCGGTACCGCATAACTTCGACGTAGAGATCGCAACGCCACTCGGCCAACGCATTTTCGTGTGGCACGACATCATCACGAGGGATCCGGCGACCGGTCGCCTGCTGCTTCAAAGCATCGGCCGCGACGTGACTGACGAACGGCAAAAGTCCCGGGCGCGCGAGGAAGCGCGGCTGAAGGCGGAAGGAACAAGCGCTGCAAAGTCCCGGCTACTGGCGACCGTCAGCCACGAGGTCCGCACGCCGCTCAGCGGCATTCTCGGCATGAGCCATCTTCTCGGGCAGACGCGACTCACGCCCGAGCAAAAGAACTATCTCGACGGCATCCGCCAGTCCGGCAATGCGCTTGTGCAACTCGTGGAGGACCTGTTGGATTTCTCCACGATGGAGGTCGGCCGGTTCCAGTTGCGCCCCAGGGCTGAGTCTCTTCGCAATCTTCTCGAAAGCGTCGTCGAGATGCTCGCCCACCGGGGGCATGAAAAGGGAATAGAGATCGGTGCGACCTTTGCGGCCGATCTTCCCGACCTCATGAACTTCGACGCCGCCCGCCTTCGCCAGGTGCTGTTCAATGTCATCGGCAATGCCGTCAAGTTCACGATCAAGGGCGGCGTCTTGATCGCCGCCGATTGGCAGGAGGGCGATATCATCATCTCGGTGACCGATACCGGACCGGGCATGACCGCAACAGAAAGAGCACGCATCTTCGGCGAGTTCGAGCAGGCCGGCAACGATCACGACCGCAGCGCCGGCACCGGTCTCGGGCTTGCCATTTCAGCCCGCATCATGCGGGAGTTCGGCGGGTCGCTCACGGTTTCCAGCGTCAAGGGCAAGGGAAGTATCTTCACCGTAAGGTTTCCGGCGGCCGCGACCCATGCCGCGCGCCGCCGCAATACCCGAAACACGATCCTGAAGGACAGCATTGTCATGGTGCTGGCGCCGGAAGGGCCGGCGCGCACCGCCACCGCCGCGACAATTTCCACGCTTGGCGGTCAATGCTACTGCGTGGATGACGAAAACGCTGCCGCGGTTCTGTTCGATACGGCTGCGGGTCAAGGGTGGCGCTTCTCCGATATCATTGTCGATCACCGCATGACGTTCCAGTTCGCCGAGGATATCGCCCAGCGTCCGGATGTCGTGTCACCCAGCTTGCGCAAGGTCTTCCTCGTCAATCCGGAAGAGCGCAACTTGCAGCCGCAGGACGTTTTCGATGCCTGGCTCATCCGTCCACTGCGCGAACAGTCGCTGATCGACGTATTGCGTGGCCGCATGCGCGGCATGGAGAAGCGCGATGCGCTCAACGACAACCAGCCGGGCGTCGGCCTGTCGCTGGCCGATGCCGCCGGCGCACCCGGGCTCGACATCCTCCTGGCCGAAGATGATCCGGTCAATGCCATGCTCATCAAGGCCATGTTGGTCGGCGCCGGACACCATGTGCGCAGCGTTGCCGATTTCGAAGCCCTTCTCGATGCGGTATGGAACGGGCAGACCCGAAGGCCCGATATCGTCCTATCCGATCTCAACATGCCGGGAGGCGAGGGGTTGGACGTACTCACGCGCATTCGCGCCCATGAGCGGCAGGAGGGGCTTGCGCCACTGCCCATCATCGTGCTCACGGCAGACTATCGCGAGGACGTCCGGCGTTCGGTACTGATGAGCGGCGCCAATCTGGCGCTGCCGAAACCGGTCGATCCCGATCGACTTCTCGCCGACATAGGTGCGCTTGCCCCTTGCCGAGACGGTGATCTCGGGGCTCAATAGGAAGGAGCCTTAACCCCGGACATGTGACTGCACAGGCATGTCACTTTCCTGTTGCACAGAAGTGTTTTATGGCGAGCAAACCAACCGGCAGTGGAAGATTCGCCATGACCATTGATCTCCTGAACCGTGGTACGCTGGTCGAAAATACTCGGCCCGCGGCTAATCCAGCCAATCGCGAAAATTCCGACATTCTGGGACGCATCGGTTCGCTCGAAACGCGGCTCGCGCGCAAACCAAGCGAGATCGCAGCGGCTCAGAGCGTTCGCTATCGGGTGTTTGTCGAGGAAATGGGGGCCCGTCTGGCGCCAGACGCGATGCGCGCGCGCCGCGATGTTGATGGATGGGACGAGATCTGCGACCACCTGCTCGTGCTCGATCGCGCGATCGACGGCGAGGAAGAGGACCAGATCGTCGCCACCTACCGCATCCTCCGGCAGGAGGTCGCAGCGGCGGCGAACGGCTTCTACACGGCTTCGGAATTCGATATCGGGCCGCTGATGAGGCGCCACCCTGAAAAGCGCTTCATGGAACTCGGGCGCTCCTGCGTCCTGCCCGAATATCGCAGCAAGCGCACCGTCGAACTTCTCTGGCAGGGCAACTGGGCCTATGCGCTGAAGCACGGGATCAGCGCCATGTTCGGCTGCGCCTCGTTCCCCGGCGTACATCCGGAGGAACATGCCCTTGCGCTTTCCTTCC
This sequence comes from Ferirhizobium litorale, assembly GCA_030028905.1. Classification (GTDB taxonomy): domain Bacteria; phylum Pseudomonadota; class Alphaproteobacteria; order Rhizobiales; family Rhizobiaceae; genus Ferirhizobium; species Ferirhizobium litorale. Next base: position 42,084 of record JALDYZ010000021.1, read on the forward strand.
TGCATCATCACGCCGCGGCGAAGGGCGAATGGGCATCCGGCGCCCTGCCGGAACTGCATCGCAACATGGACCTGATGCCGGTCGAGGCCGTCAATCCGCGCAAGGCGCTGTTGGCGCTGCCGCCGTTGATCAAGGGCTATCTCAGGCTCGGAGCCATGGTGGGCTCCGGCGCTGTCGTCGATCACGCGTTCAACACCACCGACGTGCTGGTCGTGCTGCCGATCTCCAGTATCTCGGATCGCTACGTCAACTACTACGGCGCCGACGCCGGCCGCTTTTCAAGTTGACGCTTCAGGTTCTGCAATGAAGAAAGGCCCGCCGCGGAATGCCGCGACGGGCCCTTGAATTCCCGGGGTCGGGGTTCAAGCGCCGGCGTTGTAGGCGGCAATCGCCGCCATGTTGACGATGTCGGAATCCTTGGCGCCCATCGAGGTGATCTGCACCGACTTGTCGAGGCCGACCAGAAGCGGACCGATCACCGTCGAACCGCCGAGTTCCTGCAGCATCTTGGTCGAGATTGCCGCCGAGTGGATCGCCGGCATGACCAGCACGTTCGCCGTGCCGGAAAGGCGGCAGAAGGGATACTGCTCCATACGCTGGCCGTTGAGGGCCACGTCGGCTGCCATCTCGCCGTCATACTCGAAATCGACCCGACGCTTGTCGAGAATGCGGACGGCTTCTCGAACCCTTTCGGAGCGCTCGCCCGAGGGATGTCCGAAAGTCGAGTAGGCCAGCATTGCCACGCGCGGTTCGTATCCCATGCGGCGCGCGGTGCTGGCCGCTTCCTCGGCGATATCCGCCAGTTCCTCTGCCGTCGGCATGTCATGGACCGCGGTATCGGCGACGAAGACGGTGCGGCCGCGGTTGAGTGCCAGCGACACGCCGATCACCCGGTGCCCCGGCTTGGCGTCGATGCAGCGGCGAACGTCCTCGAGCGCGGTCGAATAGTTTCGTGTCGTGCCCGTGACCATCGCATCGGCGTCGCCGAGCGCCACCATGCAGGCGGCGAAATGGTTGCGGTCGGTGTTGACGAGGCGCTGGCAGTCACGGAAGAGATATCCCTTCCGCTGCAGGCGCGCATAGAGATAGTCGGTATAGGCTTCGACACGCTTTGAAATGCGGGCGTTGACGATCTCGATGCCGGGACGGTTGAGATCGATGCCGGCCTTTTCCGCGGTCGCGCGGATCTGCTCGTCGCGCCCGAGAAGGATTGCCGTTCCGAGTTGCTGGTTGGTGTACGAGATCGCGGCGCGCATCACGTGCTCCTCCTCGGCCTCGGCGAAGACGACGCGCTTCGGATGACGGCGCACGCGCTCGTAGAGACGCTGGAGCGTGGAGGCGATCGGGTCGCGTCGGGCGGACAATTCATGGGCATAGACGCCCATGTCCGGAATGGCACGCCGCGCCACGCCGCTTTCCATTGCCGCCTCGGCGACGGCGAGCGGAATGGCTGAGATCAGCCGCGGATCGAAGGGGACCGGTATGATGTAGTTGGAGCCGAAGCGCGGGCGGTTGCCCTGATAGGCGGCTGCCACGTCATCGGGGACGTCCTCGCGGGCAAGGTTCGCCAGTGCCCGCACAGCAGCGATCTTCATTTCGTCGTTGATCGTCGAGGCGCGGACGTCGAGCGCGCCCCGGAAGATATAGGGGAAGCCGAGGACGTTGTTCACCTGGTTCGGATAGTCGGAGCGGCCGGTCGCCATAATGGCGTCGTCGCGGATGCGCGCGACCTCCTCCGGCGTGATCTCCGGGTCAGGATTGGCCATGGCGAAGATGATCGGCCGATCGGCCATGGACCGGACCATCTCGTCGGTGAAGGCGCCCTTCTGCGACAGACCGAAAACGACATCGGCGCCGACCATCGCTTCCTTCAAGGTGCGCTTGTCGGTCTTGATCGCATGGGCCGACTTCCACTGGTTCATGCCCTCGGCGCGGCCCTGGTAGATGACGCCCTTGGTGTCGCAGAGTGTGATGTTCGCCGGATTGAAGCCCATCGCCTTGATGAGTTCGATGCAGGCGATCGCCGCCGCGCCGGCGCCGTTGCAGACCAGTTTCGTGGTTGCGAAATCGCGCCCGGTCAGCTCCAGCGCATTGATCAGGCCGGCCGCCGCGATGATCGCGGTGCCGTGCTGGTCGTCATGGAAGACCGGAATGTCCATCAGTTCCCGCAGGCGCTGCTCGATGATGAAGCAGTCAGGGGCCTTGATGTCCTCCAGGTTGATGCCGCCGAAGGAGGGGCCGAGGTAGCGCACGCAGTTGACGAATTCGTCGACGTTTTCGGTGTCGATCTCGAGATCGATGGAATCGACGTCGGCGAAGCGCTTGAACAGCACCGCCTTGCCTTCCATCACCGGCTTGGAAGCCAGGGCGCCCAGATTTCCAAGGCCGAGGATTGCGGTACCGTTAGAGATGACGGCTACCATGTTGCCGCGCGTCGTGTAGTCGTAGGCGGTGGCCGGGTCGTCAGCGATCGCCTTGACCGGCACGGCTACGCCCGGCGAATAGGCAAGCGAAAGGTCCCGCTGCGTCGCCATCGGCTTTGTCGGATTGATCTCCAGTTTCCCGGGGCGGCCTCGAGCGTGAAACTCCAGGGCTTCCTGATCGGTCACGCTCGTTATCGACCGTTCGGCCTTGTCTTTGGCTGGCATGATTCCCTACCTTGTTGTGGGCAGCAGGTGGATATGGGGTCTTTGTCATTGAAATCGTGGGCCTACACCCGATACTGTTGCACGACTTCTCATGCAAGAAAACAACCGGATCGTGACAAAGAACAGTTCGCCCACGGCAGAGGCCCTGAATACCGCCGTGCTCATTTCGCAGGAGAGTCGCGCGTCGGCGACGCCGATGATGGAGCAGTTTATCGAGATCAAGGCGAACAATCCCGGTTCGCTGCTGTTCTACAGGATGGGTGATTTCTACGAGCTGTTCTTCGATGATGCGGTTGAGGCCTCGCGAGCGCTCGGCATCACGCTCACCCGCCGCGGCCAGCATATGGGCCACGACATCCCGATGTGCGGCGTGCCGGTGCATGCCGCCGACGACTATCTGCAGAAGTTGATCTCGCTCGGCTTCCGCGTTGCAGTTTGCGAGCAGGTAGAGGATCCGGCGGAAGCGAAGAAGCGCGGCGGCAAGTCGGTCGTCAAGCGCGACGTGGTGCGACTGGTTACCCCCGGCACGCTGACCGAAGAGAAGTTGCTGTCGCCCTCCGAATCCAACTACCTGATGGCGCTCGCCCGCATTCGCGGGAGTTCAGAGCCGGCAATGGCGCTTGCCTGGATCGATATATCGACCGGCGTTTTCCGCCTTGCTGAATCGGACGGTCCGCGGCTGCTTGCCGACATTCTGAGGATCGATCCTCGCGAACTGATCGTGCCGGACTCGATGTTCCACGATCCGGAGCTGAAGCCGGTTTTCGATGTGCTCGGGCGAACGGCCGTACCGCAGCCGGCTGTCCTTTTCGATAGCGCTACGGCGGAGGGCCGCATCGCCCGCTATTTCGATGTCGGCACGCTCGATGGTTTCGGAAGCTTTTCACGTGCCGAGCTTGCAGCCGCCGCGGCCGCGGTCGCCTATGTCGAGAAGACCCAGATTGCCGAGCGCCCGCCGCTCGGGCGTCCGGAGCGCGAGAGCGCGGCTTCGACGCTCTTCATCGACCCGGCGACACGCGGCAACCTCGAGCTGACGCGGACACTGACCGGCGATCGCAACGGCTCCCTTCTCAAGGCGATCGATCGGACCGTGACCGGCGGCGGTGCACGTCTGCTGGCGGAACGCCTGATGTCGCCGCTGACCGATCCGGCGCGCATCAACGAACGCCTCGATTCAATCAGCCTCTTCCTGAACGAGGCGTCGCTCGCCGAGGATCTGCGGGACGCACTGAAGCACGTGCCTGACATGCCGCGGGCATTGTCCCGCCTGGCTCTCGATCGCGGCGGTCCGCGCGATCTCGACGCGATCATGCAGGGACTTTCGACCGCTTCGGGAATCGCGGAACGTCTCGATGTCGCGGATCTGCCGCGTGAACTGGCAGAGGCGCTTGCAGATCTCAAGACATTGCCAGCGTATCTCTGGTCCTTGCTCGCCTCCCAACTCGCCGACGATCTGCCGCTGCTGAAGCGCGATGGCGGGTTCCTCAGGGAAGCAGCGAGTGCTGAGCTCGACGAAGTGCGGGCGCTGCGTGACCAGTCGCGCCGGGTGATCGCCGGCCTGCAACTGCAGTATGCGGATGAGACGGGTATCAAGTCGCTGAAGATAAAGCACAACAACGTGCTCGGCTATTTCATCGAGGTGACCGCCGGCAATGCCGGATCGATGACCGATACCCCGGAAGCCAAGGCGCGGTTCATCCATCGCCAGACCATGGCGAACGCCATGCGCTTCACCACCACGGAACTCGCCGATCTCGAAAGCCGCATCGCCAATGCCGCCGACCGGGCGCTGACAATCGAGCTCGAAGCTTTCGAGCGTATGGCCGCCGCCGTCGTTGCCGAGGCGGAGCCCATCAAGGCGGCGGCACGCGCGCTTTCCGTCATCGATGTCGCAAGGGCGCTTGCAGCGCTGGCCGAGGAACAAGGTTACTGCCGCCCGCATGTCGACGACTCCAGGATGTTCGCAATCGTCGCCGGGCGGCACCCGGTAGTGGAGCAGGCATTGCGGCGGCAATCGGCGGGACCCTTCGTTGCCAACGATTGCGATCTTTCGCCGCAAAACGGTAGCAAGCATGGAGCGCTGTGGTTGCTCACCGGCCCTAACATGGGCGGCAAGTCGACCTTCCTTCGCCAGAACGCACTGATTGCCATCATGGCGCAGATGGGCTCGTTCGTGCCGGCGGGCTCGGCACATATCGGCGTTGTCGACCGCTTGTTTTCCCGTGTCGGCGCGTCGGACGATCTTGCTCGCGGTCGCTCGACCTTCATGGTCGAGATGGTAGAGACGGCGGCGATCCTCAATCAGGCGACGGATCGCTCGCTCGTCATCCTCGATGAGATCGGTCGCGGTACTGCGACCTTCGATGGCCTGTCCATCGCTTGGGCTGCGGTCGAGCACCTGCATGAGGCAAACTGCTGCCGCGGGCTGTTCGCCACCCATTTCCACGAGCTCACGGTGCTTTCGGAAAAGCTCGTGCGGCTTTCGAACGCGACGATGCGGGTCAAGGAATGGCATGGAGACGTCATCTTCCTGCATGAAGTGGGGCCGGGGGCGGCCGATCGCTCCTACGGCATCCAAGTGGCGCGCCTCGCTGGCCTGCCGGCGACGGTCGTCGCCCGCGCCCGCGACGTGCTTACCCGCCTTGAGGATGCCGACCGCAAGAATCCGGCGAGCCAGCTGATCGACGATCTGCCGCTTTTCCAGGTGGCGGTGCGCAGCCAAGAACAATCGTCTGCGAAACCGTCGAAGGTCGAAGAGGCGCTGAAGTCGATGAACCCCGACGACATGACGCCGCGCGAGGCGATGGACGCGCTCTACGCATTGAAGAGCCAGCTCGCCGCCGGATGATCCAAGGGAAGCCTGTCAATCGGCCGACAAACAGGTTATAGCGCATGTGCCAACAAAATCGGACGGGTCCGCTCGGACCCGCCAAAGCGGATCGAAAGCCGACCGACCCAGCATGACCAGGACTGAAATCGAATTCTCCGAGCTCCTCGATGTCGCACAGTTGAAGGCCGAGTGCGATGCCATGGTGGGACAATTCGGGGCGGGGAGCGCGGAACTGCGTCCGGCCCTCCTCGCTGTTCTGAAGAAGGCCAGCCAGGAAGGCCGGCAGAAGGCGCGGGAGCTTCTCGCCATCGACGGCGGTGGCCGCAATTGCGCCCGCCGCATCTCGTGGCTGCAGGACCAACTGATCGCCATACTTTACGACCTCGTCGTCACCTACCTGTTTCCGAAGCAGAAGAATATCTTTGCCGTGACGGCAGTCGGCGGCTATGGCCGTGGGACGTTGGCGCCTGGTTCGGATATCGATCTGCTTTTCCTTCTTCCTTCCAAACAGCAGGACGGGACCCACAAGGCCGTCGAGTTCATGCTTTACATCCTCTGGGACATGGGCTTCAAGGTCGGGCATGCGACACGCAGCGTCGATGAATGCATCCGCTTGTCGAAGGGTGACATGACCATCCGGACCGCTATCCTCGAAAGTCGCTATATCTGCGGCCGAAAAGCTCTGGTTGACGAGTTGGAGAGCCGTTTCGACAAGGAGATCGTTACCGGCACCGGGCCGGAATTCATTGCCGCCAAGCTCGCCGAGCGCGACGAGCGCCATCGTAAGGCCGGGGATACGCGCTATCTCGTCGAGCCGAACGTCAAGGAAGGGAAGGGCGGCCTGCGCGATCTGCACACGCTCTTCTGGATCGCCAAATACTACTACCACATCCGCGACTCCGCCGAGTTGGTAAAGCTCGGCGTACTCTCCCGGCACGAATGGCATGTGTTCGAGAAGGCTGACGATTTCCTCTGGGCGGTGCGCTGCCACATGCATTTCCTCACCGGCAAGGCCGAGGAAAGGCTGTCCTTCGACATCCAGCCGGAGATTGCCGAGAGTCTCGACTATCACAAACGACCGGGCCTTTCGGCCGTCGAACGTTTCATGAAACACTACTTCCTGGTCGCGAAAGATGTCGGCGACCTGACGCGCATCTTCTGTGCTGCACTCGAGGACCAGCAGGCCAAGGAGGCCCCGGGGCTGGCGGCGGTCATCGGCCGCTTTGCCAACCGGACGCGAAAACTTCCCGGCTCGCTGGAATTCGTCAACGATCGCGGGCGCATTGCCCTTGCCGATCCCGACGTCTTCAAGCGCGATCCGGTCAGCATCATCCGGCTCTTTCACATGGCCGATATCCACGGCCTGGAGTTTCACCCGGATGCTCTGAAGGGCGTCACCCGTTCGCTCTCGCTGATCGACAACCAGCTACGCGAAAACGAGGAAGCCAACCGGCTGTTCCTGGCGATCCTGACGTCGCCACGCGACCCCGCCCTCATGCTGCGTCGCATGAACGAGGCTGGCGTGCTTGGTCGCTTCATTCCGGAGTTCGGTCGCATCGTCTCGATGATGCAGTTCAACATGTATCATCACTATACCGTCGATGAGCATCTCATTCGCACGGTCGAGGTGCTCTCCGAGATCGACAAGGGGAAGGCGGACGACCTCCATCCGCTGGCAAACAAGCTGATGCCGGGCATCGAAGATCGCGAGGCGCTTTATGTCGCCGTTCTCTTCCACGATGTTGCCAAGGGCCGGCAGGAGGATCATTCGATCGCCGGTGCGAAGATAGCGCGCAAGCTCTGCGCCCGATTCGGTATGTCGCTCAAGCGCACCGAGCTGGTTTCCTGGCTTATCGAGCAACACCTGCTGATGTCGATGGTCGCCCAGACCCGCGACCTCAACGACCGCAAGACGATCACCGATTTTGCCGAAAAGGTACAGTCGCTCGAGCGCCTGAAGATGCTGCTTGTCCTGACAATCTGCGATATTCGCGCGGTTGGCCCCGGCGTGTGGAATGGTTGGAAGGGGCAATTGCTGCGCACGCTCTACTACGAGACCGAACTGTTGCTCGCGGGCGGGTTCTCCGAGGTATCGCGCAAGGAAAGGGCGGTACAGGCGCAGACCGCGCTGAGGGATGCCCTGATCGGTTGGAGCGAGAAGGACCGCAAGACCTATAGCAAGCTTCACTACCAGCCCTATCTCCTGTCGGTGCCGATCGAGGACCAGGTGCGCCACGCGCAGTTCATCCGCGAAGCAGACAAGAAGGGGCAGGCGCTGGCCACCGTGGTGCGCACCGATTCCTTCCGGGCGATCACCGAGATCACGGTGCTCTCGCCTGACCATCCACGTCTGGTGGCCGTCATAGCCGGGGCGTGTGCAGCCGCCGGTGCCAACATCGTCGACGCGCAGATATTTACCACCTCGGACGGCCGGGCGCTCGATACGATCCTCGTCAACCGCGAGTTCCCGAACGACGAGGATGAATTGCGTCGCGCTGCCACGATCGGCAAGATGATCGAGGACGTCCTTTCCGGTCGCAAGCGCTTGCCGGAAGTGATCGCCACGCGCGCCAGATCGCGGCGGAAGAAGAGCGCTTTCACGGTCGTGCCGCATGTGACGATCTCCAATTCACTGTCCAACAAGTTCACCGTCATCGAGGTCGAGTGCCTCGACCGCGTGGGCCTGCTTTCCGAAATCACCGCAATGTTGGCGGATTTGTCGATCGATATTGCCAGCGCCCGCATTACCACCTTTGGCGAAAAGGTGATCGATACGTTCTACGTCACCGACCTGATCGGGCAGAAGATCGTCAATGACAACAGGCGCGCACACATCGTTGCACGGCTGAAGGCGGTCATGGGCGGCGAGGTGGACGAACTGCGCGAAGGCATGCCGCAGGGCATCATCGCGCCCGCCGGCTTGCGGGTGGCGAGCGCCCCGAAGAAGGTCAAGGTCACATCGGGCCAATGAGGATGAATTTCGAAGCATGAGCCTGGTCAGGAAATTCGCAACCGTCGGCGGCGCCACGCTCGGAAGCCGCATGTTCGGCTTCGTCCGTGAGACCATGATGGCGGCGGCGCTTGGTACCGGTCCCATGGCAGATGTCTTCTATGCGGCCTTCCGGTTTCCCAACCTCTTCCGCCGGCTTTTCGCCGAGGGTGCGTTCAACGCCGCCTTCGTGCCGCTCTTTTCCAAGGAAATCGAAACCCACGGGATCGACGGCGCCAAGCGCTTTTCCGAAGAAGTGTTCGGCGTCCTCTTCTCGGTTTTGTTGCTGCTGACGATCGTCATGCAGCTTATGATGCCGCTGCTGGTGACCTGGATCATCGCGCCCGGATTTGCCAGCGATCCGGAAAAGTTCTCGATCACGGTCCGCATGGCGATCGTGATGTTTCCCTATCTGATGTGCATGTCGCTGACGGCGATGATGAGCGGCATGCTAAATTCGCTTCACCATTTCTTCGCGGCGGCCATTGCACCGGTATTCCTCAACCTGGTGATGATTGCGGCTCTCGCATACTCGCTCTGGGCGGGGTCGGATCCGCTGACGACGGGTTGGTACCTTTCCTGGGGTGTCCTGGTTGCGGGCGTGCTGCAGCTTGCCGTCGTCTATGGCGGGGTCCGACACGCCGGAATGAGCATCGGCTTCAAGTTTCCGCGCTTCACGCCAAATGTGAAACGCCTGCTTGTACTGGCCATACCTGCGGCGGTGACCGGTGGTATCACTCAGATCAACCAGTTGGTCGGCCAGGCGATTGCCTCCGGCAAGGAAGGTGCGATCGCGGCTTTGCAGTATGCCGATCGCATCTACCAGCTGCCGCTCGGCGTCGTCGGCGTGGCGGTCGGGGTGGTGCTGCTGCCCGAACTGTCCAGGGCGCTGAAGGGCGGGCACCTGAAGGAAGCCGGCAACCTGCAGAACCGCTCCATAGAATTCGTTCTCTTCTTGACATTGCCCGCCGCGGCGGCGCTCTGGGTGCTGTCCGACGAAATCATCCGGGTGCTGTATGAGCGCGGCGCCTTCAACGAGCACAATACCGCCATCGTCGGCGGCATTTTGGCGATCTACGGCCTCGGGCTGCCGGCCTTCGTGCTGATCAAGGCGCTGCAGCCGGGGTTCTATGCCCGCGAGGATACCCGCACGCCTATGAAGTTCACGGGCATTTCCGTTGCCGTCAACATGGGCCTGGCGCTCTCGCTCTTTCCCATCTTCGCCGAACGAGGCATTGCGATTGCCGAAGCGACCGCCGGGTGGATTTCCACCGGTCTGCTGTTTTTCACCCTGTTGTGGCGGGGGCATCTCGTCTGGGAATGGACGCTCGCTCGCCGGACGGCGCTGCTCGTCGTCGCGAGCGCCGTCATGGCCTTCGCGCTTGACTATTTGTCAAAGCGCTGGAGCGATTGGCTTGCGCCGCAGGCAACCCTTCTCACCCAGGTGATGGCAATCGGCGCGCTGATCGCAATCTCCATGCTGATCTATTTCAGCCTCGCTTTCCTGATCGGCGGCGCGGATATCGGCATGATCCGTCGCAATCTCAAGCGCAAGCGGGCGCCCGCTCCGGAGACCGGGGGGACCGATGGCTGACGGCGGGCACCAAATCGCACAGGCTCTGTTTCTGGTCGCGCTTGTCGTCGACGACTACGATCGCGCACTCGCGCACTATTGCGGCACTCTCGATTTTGATTGCCTGCAGGACCAGTGGCTGGAGGACGGAAAGCGATGGTTGGTCGTCAAGCCGAAGGGCGGGGCGGGAGCAGCACTTCTGCTCGCCAAGGCGGAAGGCGCAGACCAGATTGCGGCGATCGGCAACCAAGCCGGCGGCCGCGTAGGCTTCTTCCTGCAGACGGATAATTTCGCTCGTGACCACGCGGCGATGAAGCAGCGCGGCGTGCAGTTCATCGAGGAACCGCGCCGCGAAGAATATGGCACGGTCGCGGTTTTCAGGGATCGCTATGGCAATCGCTGGGATTTGATCGAGCATGGAGTGCGGCCCGGAGCCACTTGATTGCCGGTCGTCCGCCGTGCATAAGCGCCGACTGGAAGAATTTGCAGTATTTACGGGTCAGGCCTTCCACCAGCCTGTTTTTGAGGACCACAATGAACGAATTCAAGCCGCTTGTTTTTTCCGGTGTCCAGCCGACGGGCAATCTCCATCTCGGCAACTATCTTGGAGCCATCCGCAAGTTCGTGGCCTTGCAGGAAGAAAACGACTGTATCTATTGCGTCGTCGACCTGCACTCGATCACTGCGCAATTAGTCCATGACGACCTGCGCGGCCAGATCCGCTCGATTGCGGCAGCCTTCATCGCCTCCGGCATCGATCCGGAAAAGCACATCGTCTTCAACCAGTCGGCCGTGCCACAGCATGCCGAACTCGCTTGGATCTTCAACTGTGTCGCGCGCATCGGCTGGATGAACCGCATGACCCAGTTCAAGGACAAGGCCGGCAAGGACCGCGAAAACGCCTCGCTCGGCCTGCTTGCCTATCCGAGCCTGATGGCGGCCGACATTCTGGTCTATCGCGCCACCCACGTGCCGGTCGGCGACGATCAGAAGCAGCACCTCGAACTCACGCGCGACATCGCCCAGAAGTTCAACATCGACTTCCAGGATCACATCCGCCAGGCCGGCGTCGGTGTGGACATCGTTGTCGGCGAAGAGCCGATCCACGCCTACTTCCCGCCGGTCGAGCCGCTGATTGGCGGTGCCACGACGCGCGTCATGTCGCTGCGCGATGGTACCAAGAAGATGTCGAAGTCCGATCCCTCGGACCTGTCGCGCATCAACCTGATGGACGACGCCGAAACCATCGCCAAGAAAATCCGCAAGGCCAAGACCGATCCGGATGCGCTGCCGAGCGAAGTGGAAGGCCTTCAGGGCCGACCCGAGGCGGACAACCTTGTCGGCATCTTTGCGGCACTGACCGACAAGTCCAAGGAAGACGTGCTGACGGACTTCGGCGGCCAGCAGTTCTCGGTGTTCAAGCCGGCGCTCATCGAGCTCGCGGTCTCGGTCCTGTCGCCGATCACCGACGAGATGCGTCGCCTCATGGGCGATACTAGCCACATCGATGCGATCCTTCGCAAGGGCGGCGAACGCGCCCGCGCCCGCGCTGAGAAGACCATGAAGGAAGTTCGCGACATCATCGGTTTCCTGCAGTAAGCTCGCCGATAAATCCCACAGCGGCTCCTGGGGGAGCCGCTGGACTCATTGTTACATCAAGGGCAGAATCGCTCCATGGTATCGAAGCGTCTATCCCGTCTCGAAGGCCATCGCCGCAAGTTCATGGCGGTCATCGACGACACCCCGGAATGCCAGCGAGCGGTTCACTACGCCGGTCGGCGGGCGAAGAATTCCAACGGCGGACTGGTTCTCCTCTATGTCATCTCCGATGCTGATTTCCAGCAATGGCTCGGCGTCGAGGAGATCATGCGCGCCGAGGCGCGCCAGGAGGCAGAGGCAACGTTGGCCAAAACTGCACAAATCGTACGCGAGACGATCGGTATCGAACCTGAGATGGTGATCTGCGAGGGATCGGCGACCGAGCAGATCCACCGAGTGATCGAAGAGGACAGGGATATCGCCATTCTGGTACTGGCGGCCGGATCTGCCAAGGATGGCCCTGGTCCCCTCGTCTCATCGATCGCTGGTCGCGCGGCTGCCTTCCCGATCCCCGTCACGGTTCTGCCCGAAACGCTTACCAACGAGGAAATCGACGCCCTGTGCTGAAGCGCGCGCGTTAGGGGTCTTGAACCTTGCTTGCAAACGCCTTACTTTCTTTTGAAACATTCTAAAGAAGATTTCTGCGGCGCCCATTGGCCCGCCACAAGGAGAAGACGATGTTCATCCAGACCGAAGCCACGCCCAACCCGGCGACGCTGAAGTTCCTGCCGGGCAAGGTCGTGCTTGAGAACGGGACCGCGGAATTCCGCAATCCCGAGGAAGCCGCCGTTTCTCCGCTGGCCTCTCGTATATTCTCGGTTCCCGGCGTGACTGCGGTGTTTTTCGGCTACGACTTCGTGACCGTCACGAAGGAAGGCCAGGAATGGCCACACCTCAAACCGGCCATCCTTGGTTCGATCATGGAGCATTTCATGTCCGGCGCGCCGATCATGGGTGCGTCTGCAGGACTTGGCGACCAGGACGAAGAGAGCGAGTTTTTCGACGAGGGCGACGAGACCATCGTGGCTACGATCAAGGAGTTGCTGGAAACACGCGTTCGGCCGGCGGTTGCCCAGGATGGCGGCGACATCACGTTCAAAGGTTTCAAGGACGGCAAGGTCTATCTCAACATGAAGGGAGCCTGCTCGGGTTGCCCGTCTTCGACCGCGACGCTGAAGCATGGTGTGCAGAACCTGCTGCGGCATTTTGTTCCGGAAGTACAGGAAGTCGAGGCAGTCTGATTGTGGCGGTCGTGGGGCTGACGACATGATCGTTCTGGCTATGGATACGGCCGGGCCCGATTGCTCGGCCGCACTGTATGATACCAATGCCGATGCCATCCTTGCCGAGGTCACAGAGAACATCGGCATCGGCCATGCCGAAAAACTGATGGGCATCATCGACCGGGCGCTGGCGGCAGCCGATGTCGAGTTGGGTGCGATCGATCGCCTTGCGGTCACGGTCGGACCTGGCTCATTCACCGGCATCCGTGTCGGCGTGGCGGCGGCGCGCGGCTTTGCCTTGTCGCTGGGCATCCCCGCGGTCGGTGTCACGACGCTGCAAGTTCTGGCGGAAACGACCACTGAACGCCGTGCGGACGGCCCCGTAATTGCGGCGATGGACGCCAAGCGCGGCGAAGTCTACATCCAGCCCTTCGATGCAACGGGTGTCGCCATAGGTCGCCCGCAACTGCGTGCACTTTCCGAAGCCATCTCCATGGTTGCCGGGTTTGACGGGGTGGTGACAGGCTCCGCTGCTCCGCTTCTGCGTGGCGAAGATCAGGCTGGAGAGCGGGATCGTTTTCCCATATCCATAGTGGCTCGACTCGGTGCCGCCGTAGACCTCGGCGGCGGCTCGCCAAGCCCGCTTTATCTGCGCGGACCCGACGCCAAGCCACAGGCGGGGTTTGCAATTCCCAGGATCTGACCATGCTTGAATCCTACCTCTCCAGAAAGCCCGAATTCGAGATCGTAGCGATGGAGAGTGAGGATTGCCCGGCGGTAGCCGACCTGCACGGCGAGCGCTTTGCTCGCCCGTGGGGCGATGGCGAGATTCACGGTCTCCTGATGCAGCCGTCCGTCTACGGCTTCGTGGCGCGACAGACGAACGGAATTTTCAAGCAGCCTCTCTCAGGCTTCGTCCTTGCCCGGGAAGTAGCGGGTGAGGCCGAGATCCTCACTATCGCCGTTAACGCCAAGCTCTCGCGTTCAGGCCTCGGGTGGCGGCTGATGCAGGCAGCGCTGCGGGAGGCGGAAGTCCGCGGCGGAGAGAGCATGTTCCTTGAGGTCGAGGAGGGCAACGCCGCCGCTCTTGGCCTCTATCGAAAACTTGGTTTCGCGAAAGTTGGGGAGCGCTCCGCATATTACGCCGACAAGAACGGCGTCCGGTCGACGGCGCTTGTCATGAAGCGTGATCTTCGCTAGTTCCGTTGTCCTGAACTGATTAAAATACCTGAGGAAAGCGGACGTCATGGCAGACCTTGCGAAATCGCTGGAGGAGCTTTGTGCCGAACGCGGCATGCGCATGACCGAGCAGCGCAAGGTGATCGCGCGCATCCTGGAGGAGTCGGAAGACCATCCGGATGTGGAGGAACTTTATAGGCGTTCGGTCAAGGTCGACGCCAAGATTTCGATCTCCACTGTGTATCGCACGGTCAAGCTGTTCGAGGATGCGGGCATCATCGAGCGCCACGAGTTTCGCGACGGTCGTGCACGCTATGAAACAGTTCCCGAGGAGCATCACGATCATCTGATCGACCTCAAGACGGGCACTGTCATCGAGTTCCATTCGCCGGAAATCGAGGCCCTGCAGGAGCGCATCGCCCGCGAATACGGTTTTAAGCTGGTCGATCACCGGCTTGAGCTCTATGGCGTGCCGCTCAAAAAAGACGAGCGCTGACGCGATGCCGGCAGCCGGGGGCGCGATTCGATGATCACGTGGCTGCGGATCGGCTTCGTCGCTTTCGCAATCTCTGCACTGACCCTCGTGCTGGCTCCGGTCCAACTGGCAAGCCTGGCGCTTGATCTGAAGCTCCGTCGCCGTATTCCCCGCCTGTGGCACCGCATTGTCGTCAGGTTGGTCGGCTTGCGCATTCATGTCCACGGCGAGATTGACCGGCGTCGACCGCTGCTGATCGCTGCCAATCATGCGTCCTGGAAGGACATCATGGTGCTCGGCGCGATTGCCGATGTCGTCTTCATCGCGAAATCGGATGTCCGGCAATGGCCTGTGTTCGGGGCGCTCGCAAAGATGCAGAAGAGCATCTTCGTCGAGCGCGAACAGAAGCGCAGGGCAGGCGACCAGGTCAACGAGATCGCGACCCGCCTCGCCGACGGCGAGATCGTGGTGCTGTTTCCCGAGGGAACGACGTCGGACGGCAACCGCCTGCTGGAGGTCAAGTCGTCGCTATTCGGTGCAGCCGCTTCCGCCGTGCCCCATTCGCCCGCCGGCGTGGTGCATGTGCAGCCGGTAGCAATCGCCTATACGCGCATCCATGGGGTCGCCATGGGCCGTTACCATCGGCCGGTGGCATCCTGGCCGGGAGACATCGGGCTACTCCCGCATCTCGTGGGCGTCCTGAAGGCTGGTGCGCTGGATGTCGACGTTCATTTCGGCGCGACGATCGACTACGATGCGCAAAGCAAGCGCAAGGAAGTCAGCGCCGTCGTCGAGCATCGCATCCGTCGAATGCTCGTCAGCCAGTTGCGCGGGCGTTCCGTTGCCTGATCGCGGCGCATTTTTAGTTTCAACTGCTCCGAAAAACCTCTAAATAGCGGCCATGACCCAGAAGCACGTCCTCCTTCCCGTCCCGGATGCCGCCGTTCGCGATGGCGCAAACAGCCGCAAGGTCTTCATCAAGACCTATGGCTGCCAGATGAATGTCTACGATTCCGGCCGCATGGCCGATGCGCTGGCCCGTGACGGCTACCAGCCGACAGAGGACATGCAGGAAGCCGACCTCGTCCTGCTCAACACCTGTCACATCCGCGAGAAGGCGGCCGAGAAGGTCTATTCGGCGCTTGGCCGGCTGCGCGACATGAAAAAGCAAAGGGCTGCGGAAGGCCGGGAATTCATGATCGGCGTCACGGGCTGCGTTGCGCAGGCCGAAGGCGAGGAGATCCTGCGCCGTGCACCCTCCGTCGACGTCGTGGTCGGTCCGCAGACCTATCACCGCCTGCCCGAGGCCCTTCGCCGTGCCAAGGGCGGCGAGCGCGTGGTCGAGACCGACTATGCGATCGAGGACAAGTTCGAATACCTTCCCGACACCGACAAGGCGAAGATCCGCGCCCGCGGCGTCACAGCCTTCCTGACGGTGCAGGAAGGCTGTGACAAGTTCTGCACCTTCTGCGTCGTGCCCTATACCCGCGGATCCGAGGTATCGAGGCCCGTGTCGCAGATCGTCGACGAAGCCATGAAGCTGGTCGATGGCGGCGTGCGCGAGATCACCCTCCTCGGCCAGAACGTCAATGCCTGGCACGGCGCCGGACCGAAGGGCGAGGAATGGAGCCTCGGCGATCTCCTCTACCGGCTTGCGGCGATCCCTGGTCTGGCGCGCCTGCGCTACACGACCAGCCATCCGCGCGATATGGATGACAGGCTGATCGAAGCCCACCGTGACCTGCGTACGTTGATGCCTTACCTGCATCTTCCGGTGCAATCCGGCTCCGACCGGATCCTCAAGGCGATGAACAGGCGTCATACGGCTGCCGAGTACCTGTCGCTCATCGAGCGCATCCGTTCGATGCGCCCCGACATCGCGATGTCCGGAGATTTCATCGTTGGCTTCCCCGGCGAGACGGACGCGGACTTCGAAGACACGCTGAGGGTGGTCGAGGCCGTGCGCTATGCCCAGGCCTTTTCCTTCAAGTATTCGACGCGCCCGGGTACGCCGGGTGCCGAACTGGATGATCAGGTCCCTGAAGCGGTCAAGGCGGAGCGGCTGGAAAGGCTGCAGGCTTTGTTGCTGAAGCAGCAGCACGAGTTTGCCGAAAGTTGTGTCGGCAAGGTCATCGATCTGCTGCTTGAAAAGCCCGGCCGCATGCCTGGCCAGTTGATTGGCCGCTCGCCGTGGCTCCAGTCCGTGAATGTAGATGCAAAAACATCGCGAATCGGTGACATTATCAGTGTGCGAATCACAGGTACCGGCCCGAACAGCTTGTTTGCCGAGGTGGCATGAGGTTAGATTGGGGTCTGAGGGGCATAGAAACAGGAGCCTGACCGCTTGAACGGACCAGAATTGGTTACTTCATCTTCGCGCCAACCCCGAACCGCTGCGACCGACGCCAACCATTTCGTCTTGACGTTCGAGAACAATCGCCTTGCAAGCGAGCTCTTCGGCCAGTTTGACCAGAACCTGAAACTCCTGGAGCAAAGGCTTCGCGTGGAGGCGCATCCACGCGGCAACTCCGTGGCGATCTCGGGTGATGTCGTCGCCACCAATCAGGCTCGTCGCGCGCTCGACCACCTTTATGAGAGGCTGCAGAAGGGCGGATCGATCGAGCCTTCGGATGTCGAAGGAGCGATCCGCATGGCGGTTGCTTCCGATGACCAGCTGACGCTGCCGACGATGGAGCGGAAGGCAAAGCTCACCATGTCGCAGATTTCCACCCGCAAGAAGACCATCGTCGCCCGCACCCCCACCCAGGACGCCTATATGCGGGCGATGGAGCGGGCAGAGTTGGTGTTCGGCGTCGGTCCGGCCGGCACGGGCAAGACCTATCTCGCCGTCGCCCACGCGGCTCAACTCCTGGAGCGGGGCGTCGTCGAGCGCATCATCCTTTCTCGTCCCGCCGTCGAGGCAGGCGAGCGGCTCGGCTTCCTGCCGGGCGACATGAAGGAAAAAGTGGATCCCTATCTGCGTCCGCTCTATGACGCGCTGTACGACATGATGCCCGGCGACAAGGTCGAACGTGCCATCACGGCTGGCGTCATCGAGATCGCGCCGCTCGCGTTCATGCGCGGCCGTACGCTCGCCAATGCCGCGGTCATCCTCGACGAGGCCCAGAACACCACGTCGATGCAGATGAAGATGTTCCTGACCCGTCTCGGCGAGAATGCCAGGATGATCGTCACCGGCGACCCCAGCCAGATCGACCTGCCACGCGGCGTCAAGTCGGGCCTCGTCGAGGCGTTGCAGATCTTGAAGGGCGTCGAAGGGGTGTCCGTCGTCCGCTTCAACGACACGGATGTCGTGCGTCACGCACTGGTGGCACGCATTGTCCGGGCCTATGATGCGGAATACGCAATCCCCGACGAAAGCGAGCAGGGGTGACCGGTCCTGCCGGTCGCCGGAACGATGCCTCAACTGGACATACAGATCAGTATTGAAGACGCGGATTGGCCTGCCGAGCCGGTTCTCGGGGAGACGGCCGAACGGGTCCTGAAGGCCGCTGCCGCCTATCTGGCCGAGAACGAGACGCAGCCCTTCCCGCCGATGCCGGTCGAGGTTTCGCTCGTCTTCACCGACGACGCATCGATCCGCGAAATCAATGCGGAATGGCGAGACCAGGACAAGCCGACCAATGTCCTGTCCTTTCCCGCTTTCCCTCTGGTCCCGGGTGGGAAGCCCGGGCCTATGCTCGGCGATATCGTCATTGCCCGCGAAACGGTCGCCCGCGAGGCGGTTGAACTCGACAAGAATTTCGACGAGCATCTGACACACTTGCTGGTGCATGGATTTTTGCATCTTTTCGGCTACGATCATATGGATCGCGAGGAAGCTGAAAAAATGGAGTCTCTCGAGACTCGCATTCTGGCCACTCTTGGCCTATCTGATCCCTATGCCGGTCATGAGCCGGCCTGACAGTTTGGAACAATGAGCGACTTTTCGACAAAGCCGGCCGAAGAGGCCAAGGAAGCCTCGGGTTCTTCTTCCGACGAGGGCGCCAGTCCGCAGAAGGCGGAGCCGAGCAACAAGTCCCACGCATCGTTCTGGGCACGGGCGGCGCGAATCTGGCGACCCAGCTCGAGTTCCAGGCTTCGCGAAGACCTTGCCGACGCCCTGTTGACGACGGACGAGGCGAGCGATGCGTTTTCGCCTGAAGAAAAGGCGATGCTTCACAACATCCTTCGTTTCCGCGAAGTTCGGGTCGAAGACGTCATGGTGCCGCGCGCCGATATCGAGGCCGTGGACCAGAACATCACCATCGGCGAACTGATGATCCTCTTCGAGGATTCCGGCCGTTCGCGCATGCCGGTCTATTGCGAGACCCTCGATGATCCCCGTGGAATGGTCCATATTCGCGACCTCCTTGCCTATGTGACAAAGCAGGCCCGCAACAAACGCCGCACGGGCGTCAAACCCACAGCGAGCGGTGCCTCGCCCGAAAAGACGGAAAAGCCGGAAAAGGCAACCCGCACCGCGCGCGCCAACTTCGATCTCGGACGCGTCGACCTCGACAAGACGGTTGCCGAGGCCGGCATCATCCGCCAGGTGCTGTTTGTGCCGCCATCGATGCTCGCCTCTGATCTGCTGCAGCGAATGCAGGCAAACCGCACCCAGATGGCACTGGTTATCGACGAATATGGCGGGACCGACGGACTGGCCTCGCATGAGGACATCGTCGAGATGGTCATCGGCGATATCGAGGACGAACACGACGACGAAGAGGCGATGTTCACCCGTACTTCGGAAGATGTGTTCGTTGCCGACGCCCGCGTCGAACTGGAGGAGATCGCAGAGGCGATCGGCTCCGATTTCGACGTCCGCGAGCATGCCGAGGAAGTCGATACGCTTGGCGGGCTGATCTTCTCGGCATTGGGGCGCATCCCGGCTCGCGGTGAGCTTGTCCAGGCGATTCCGGGTTTCGAGTTCCATATTCTCGACGCCGACCCCCGGCGCATCAAGCGCGTGCGGATTTCCCGCAAGCGTCATACGGTCGCGCGCCGCCGCCCGACGAAGGGTGACGGCGATTTCGCAGCAACGGGCAGGGAGGCCGTGGAAGCGGCTGCCGATGCGCCGCCTGCTACCGGAACCGGCGCTCCCGAAATGATCGGGCGCAAAAGCGCCTGATCCCGCACTTCTGCATCCCGCCATTCAGGCCATCGTCCGGGCCCCGCAAGAGGGGCCGCACCCGCGTTCGCCCTTAGACGACAAATCGCTTCATTTTTGAAAGACTGGGCGCAACTGATTCGGAACAGATGCAGGGGGATCGTGTGGAACGGCTTGCAGGCAAGGTCATGCTTTTGTGGGGAGCGAAGCGCGCATTGCTGGCTGTCGCCGCCGGCGCCGTCGGCGTCCTTGCCTTGCCGCCGTTCGGGTTCTTCGCCGCTTTGTTCATATCTTTCACGGTCCTTGTCTGGCTGCTTGATGGCGCCGCCAGCAATCCTGACAGCGGCTGGCTCGGCCGGCTGATTCCCGCGTTTGCGACCGGCTGGCTGTTTGGCTTCGGCTACTTCGTCGCGGGGCTATGGTGGATTGGGCATGCGTTGATGATCGAAGCCGGCGAGTTTGCCTGGGCACTGCCGCTGGCAATCCTAGGGTTGCCAGCGGTGCTCGCCATTTACTACGGACTGGCTGCCGTGCTCGCCCGCCTCGTCTGGTCCGACGGAATGGGGCGAATCGCAGCGCTTGCCGCTGGTTTCGGCATCGCGGAATGGCTGCGCAGCTTCATCGCGACCGGTTTTCCGTGGAATGCGATCGGATACGGCGCGATGCCCTTTCCCCTGATGATGCAGTCGGTCAACGTCGTGGGCCTGTTCGGGGTGACGACGCTTGCGGTTTTTGTGTTTGCCTCGCCCGCTCTATTCGGAACACGACGTGGCTTGGTCCCTGGACTGACGCTTGCCTTGGTGCTGTTTGCCGCCCATGTCGGTTACGGCACCTATCGCCTCACCGTTGCGACGCCGGTGCCGGGCGAAAAGCCGATCACCATCCGTTTGGTCCAACCGAGCATTGATCAGGCGGCAAAGCTCGATGACCGCGAACGAAACGCCATATTCGAGGAGCACCTGAAGCTGTCCCGGACGCCGGTGAAGGAAGGAGCCGCACGACCGGACATTGTCGTTTGGCCCGAAACATCGGTTCCTTTCATCCTGACCCAGAACCAGGACGCGCTGGCCCGCATTGCCGAGGTTCTGGACGATGGGCAGATCCTGATCGCCGGCGCGGTGCGTATCGAGGAAATGGGAGCGGGCAGACCGCCCCGCTACTACAATTCCGTCTATGTCATCGACGACAAGGGACAGATCATCGGCGCATCCGACAAGGTCCATCTGGTGCCGTTCGGCGAGTATGTGCCATTCGAGGATATCCTGCGGCGCTGGGGGATCGACAACCTCGTCAATCTGCCGGGCGGCTTTTCGCCGGCTGCGAATCGATCGGTCCTGACATTGCCGCAGGGCCTGAAATTGTGGCCGCTGATTTGCTACGAGGTGATCTTTCCCGCACTGACCGGCCAGGCGTCCAGCGGCGCCGATGCGATCCTCAATCTCACAAACGACGCGTGGTTCGGACAGACGCCCGGACCCTATCAGCACTTCCACCAGGCGCGCGTCAGGGCCGTCGAAAGTGGGTTGCCGCTGATTCGCGGAGCCAACAGCGGCATTTCAGCGGTGGTGGATTCATCGGGACGCGTCATTGTCGGCCTGGGCTTTGGTGCGGACGGCGTACTTGATGCAACCATCGATCGAAGGACCGAGAGGTTCTGGGACGAGCGCTCTCGAAGTCAAAACTTCTGGTTGATAATCGCGGTAATATCCATAGCCGCCGTGATTTCACGCATGGGTTTTATTTTGGGTAAGAATTGACCAAAAACCCCTAAAAATGCATAGTGGCCTACATCGATCGTAGTATCGTATGCTCTTTGCCGGGGAGGGACTCTGCAACGTTACGTTATACGCGCATAACAAGCAGACCGGGCTTTAAGACAGAAGACAAACGCGTTTAGGACTGCACCATGATTGAAAACAAGAAGAAGCCCAATCCGATCGATATCCATGTCGGGAGCCGGATTCGCCTTCGCCGTACCATGCTGGGCATGAGCCAGGAAAAACTCGGCGAGAGTCTCGGAATCACGTTCCAGCAGATCCAGAAATACGAGAAAGGTACCAACCGCGTCGGCGCCAGCCGCCTGCAGAACATTTCCAGCATCCTGAACGTGCCGGTTTCCTTCTTTTTCGAAGATGCACCGGGCGAGCAGGCCTCGGGCCCTGCCGGCTTCGCCGAAGCGTCGAGTTCGAACTATGTTGTCGATTTTCTGTCGTCGTCGGAAGGCCTGCAGTTGAACCGCGCCTTTGTGAAGATCGCCGACCCGAAAGTACGCCGTCGGATCGTCGACCTGGTCAAGGCATTGGCGGCCGAAGCAGATACCGAGTGAGCCTTCCTAGGCTCAGGACCTATTAATTTGGATTGAGATGTGATTCACGGTTTCCGACAGG
>JALDYZ010000022.1 GCA_030028905.1 Ferirhizobium litorale
TCGGCAAAGGCGATGCCGGACAGCGATGCGAGAGAAAAGCCTGCGGCTATTGCAAGTTTGGTCCATCGGTTCATGGTCTGGCTCCTTTCAGGTGCTCAGGTTGCAAAATGCCAGCTCGAAAGATGCATTGTTTATATTAGGATTGCCGTATGTAAGGCAGCGTATTACTATACTCTAAATTGAGTGCGTCAATCAAAATCTTTCGCCACAGCAAGCCACCGCAAAGAGCCGAAAGTGGCTGGCGGTGTCGTCGCAGTCCAACCCGCGGCGAAACCTTTTCGCAATAGCCCCAGGCAAGAACAGTCCGCAATTTCCCGTCCAACATTCACTGCCTTCTGAGGAGATGACGATGAGATGGATTGCTGTATTGATGTTGCTGATGCTGGCTGCTTGCCAGAGTAACAACGACATGGTCGGTGGCGTTCCGGAAGACGAATCCCCGAGAGAAAAGTGCCAGACCGCTGCGGAGTGCTAGGCGCTCCAGGCATCCGATAGTGTGGCCGAAACGCCCAGTTGCTTGACGCCCGCAGCGGGCCGGAGCCAGCAAGCTTCAGCCTGTTGCTGCGATGGACAAAAAATCCCGGCCGCGCCTGGGGCACGACCGGATTGAATGAGCTATTCCGTTCGACAGGAACCTACTGCGGCATGATCGCCGGCTGATTGGCCGGGAACTTGGCGAGTTCGCTCACCGGAATGTTGAAGTGCTGGGCGACCAGTGCCGGCGGCGTGTGGGTCAGCCAGTCGGAGAGGCTGATCTCCTGGTATTCGTCGGTCTTGAAGGCGGCGAGCAGGATCAGGTCCTCTGTGCCGGTGTTCTGGATGATATGACCCTGCTGTGCCTTGACGTAGCCGACATCGCCGGCATTGAAATCGGCGGTCTGCGCCTGCGGCCCGGCATCGAACACGGTCATGCGACCCTTGCCCTTGATCCAGTACTGCCATTCGTCGGCGTTCGGATGCCAGTGCATCTCGCGCACCGCCCCGGGCTTGATCGTCTCGAGCGCCGCCGCGATCGTCTTCGACACCTTGAAGGTCTTGCTGTCGGCAAGCTTGATGTTGCCCGACTTGTTGTCCTTCAGCGGGCTGGCCGCGCCGAGCCGGAAGGAGAAGGGTTCGGGCGGAAGCCCGCCGGACGCCACGGCCTCCTGATCAATGGAAAGCGGGCCCGGCTCCTTGCCCTGGAAGATCCACAGGTCGGTCAGAGGGATGTTCTTGAAGACGTTTTCCGGCACCCCGAAGTTGGCCGCCAGCAGGTCCGGCTCGGTATGCGCCAGCCAGTCGGTCACCAGCAGCGTGCTGTATTCGGACTGGTGGCCGTTGTCGAACACCAGCACGAATTCGGCGCCGTCCGGACCGAGCCCCTGCAGCGAGTGCGGGTAGCCTGCCGGAAAATACCAGAGATCGCCCACCCCGACGTCCTGCACATAGGCGCGGCCCTGCGGGTCGAGCACGGTGATGCGGCAGCGGCCATTGGTCATGATCGCCCACTCGGCGGCGCGGTGCCAGTGCATTTCGCGGACGCCGCCCGGGCCGAGGCGCATGTTGACGCCGGCGACCGAGGTCGAGATCGGAAAACTGTCCACCGTGACCTGCCGTGCCCAACCGCCGTTCTGGATGCGCTTCGGCGCGTTGTTGAACGAGGACCAGAAGAGCTGCATGTTGCCGGCATCGGTCGCCGGCGGGCTTTCGAAGGAGGGGAACTGGCTGTCGAGCGCCGGGTTCTGCGGTCCCGGGTCGGAGAGGCCTGCGGGATTGGCGTTGATCGCGCCTTCCGGCGGCTGGTCGGGATTGCCGAAGGTGGCGGCGTTGACGGCACCGCTGGCGAGAGCAGTGCCCCCGAGGGCGCCGAGTGCAAGCATTGTACGACGTGAGATAGGGTCCATGGCTCTGGTATCCTCTGGCCGGTATGGTGCGGGGCGGCGACCTGGACAATCAGGATAGGCCGCGCTCGGGGTGCTGCCGGATCGTCGTGCGGGCCACCCGGGTCGGTCGCTGGCATGGCCGGCGTCTGCTGATCCCGATTGCCTGCTCCGGATGGAGCGCTCCTTGCCCACAAAGGTCTACCATCACCCGAAGGACCAACCATCTATACAGGGGTCTAGGTACCGCCCGCTATCGGTCTATCTGGGAGAAGCTTGCCCACCGTCGCCGTCCCGTGTTCAACTGGCATGCCGACCGAATCAAACGTTCCTGGCTGCTCATTTGGCAGAAGTCGGTCAGTCCCGATTCATGGCGCTACCGATGGAGGCAGTTGTGAGAAACGTTGGTTTCCTTTCGCGAGCTTTTTGGATCGGTGCCGCCATCGTCGTCTTCGAAAGCCCTGCCGTTGCGCAGGACAATGCCCAGGCGGCCAAAGGCCCCCGCCTGGCGACGCTCGACGAACGTGGCCTGATGCTGCAATCTCCCGACGGCGGCGTGAAATTCCACCTGGGCGGTCGTCTGCACGTTGATTTCGGAACCGGCGACAGTTCGCTTGTTTCGGGCGAATTTCCCGAGCATGTCGATTTTCGACGTGTTTGGATCGAGCCGAAATTGACCATCTATGACGACCTGATCTTGAACTTGCAGTACGACTTCAGCAGCAACACGACCCGGGTCAACAATCTTCTCGCATCCTACAAGGGCTTCTCCCCCTTCACCGTCACCGTCGGCAATTTCAAGGAGCCCTTCAGCCTCGACGTACTGACGTCAAACAACGATATAATGTTCATGGAGCGCTCGCTTGCGGCCGCCTTTGCTTCTGGACCGGCGGGACGCAATACCGGTGCGGCCGTCGGTACCCACGGCGACAACTGGACGCTTGCCGCCGGCATCTTCGGGGGCAACATAAACCACAGTGTCGACGGGGTAGGTCTCGAAGGAACGGTTCGTGCGACCTACGCGCCAATTCTGAACGCGCACGAGGTTCTGCATTTCGGCATTTCCGGCAACTATCACTCGCTCTCGGACAATGTCGGCGCGTCCTTCTCGACGACGCCGGAAAGCTTTCTTTTCGATACCGCCCTGGTCAGCACGGGCGCAATCGACGACGCGGAGGCAATTGGCCGGCTGGGCTTGGAATTTGCCTGGGCACATGGCCCGTTCCGGGTACAGGCCGAGTACATCGCCGCTGAAGTCGACCGCGAAACCAACCCCAACGCCTTCTTTCAGGGAGGCTATCTGCAAGGGGGCTGGGTCATCAATGGCGATGCGGCGCCCTACGTGCTCCAGGCCGACACGGCGACAGAGGTCGGCATATTCAAGCGGGTGCAGCCGGGCAAGGATCAGCGGTTGTCCCATGGCGGATCCGGAGTATTCGAGGCAGTCGCTCGCTACTCCGCCATCGACCTTACGAGTCACGACATTCGAGGCGGTTTTCAGCAAGACTTGACGATCGGCCTGAACTGGTATCCTGAACCGAATGCGCGCTTCATGGCGAACTACATCCACGCCTGGGCCGACCCGAGCGCCAGCAGCCTGGGCGGAGACGACGGGGACGCGGATATCTTCCAGTTGCGGATGCAGATCGCATTTTGAGAACCGGACGGACGGCATCGTCAACATGCGTGACGGTGCCGTGAACAATACGGCATCGCCCCGGCGCGCCGCACCATCGACAGATCTTGGAGAAATATACGTGACCAGCACCGTGCTCGAACCACCCTTGCGCATCCCCACATTCGCGGATGTCGAGGCCGCGCGGACGCGCATAGAAGGCATCGCCCATCGCACGCCGGTGCTGACGTCGCGGACTGCCGACGGGCGGACAGGCGCGTCGCTGTTCTTCAAGGCGGAAAACCTGCAACGCGTCGGCGCCTTCAAGTTTCGCGGCGCCTACAACGCCATCGCCGCCCTCGCCCCCGATGTCCGAAAAAACGGTGTCGTGGCGTTCTCCTCCGGCAACCATGCCCAGGCGATCGCCTATGCCGCGAGCCTGCAGCAGGTGCCGGCGACGATCGTGATGCCGAACGACGCGCCCACGCCCAAGGTGAACGCGACCATCGGCTACGGCGCCGAGGTCGTCTTCTACGACCGCTACTCAGAAGACCGCGAGGCAATCGGCCGGCGCCTTGCATCCGAAAGCGGTGCAACGCTCGTTCCGCCCTACGACCACCCGGACGTCATTGCCGGACAGGGCACGGCGACACTCGAACTGATCGAGGAGATCGGCGAGATCGACATATTGGTCACGCCGCTCGGCGGCGGCGGCTTGCTTGCCGGCAGCGCCCTTGCGGCGCGGGCCCTCGCCTCCGGCGTCCGCATCATTGGCGTGGAACCGGAGGCCGGCAACGACGGCCAGCAGTCGTTGCGCAAGGGCGAGATCGTCAGCATCCCGGTGCCGAAGTCGATCGCCGACGGCGCACTGACGCCGAGTATCGGCCACCGCAACTTCTCCATCCTCAAGGCCATGGTCGACGACATCGCCACAGCCAGCGATGCTGAGCTGGTCGAGACGATGCGCTTCTTTGCCGAGCGCATGAAGATCATCGTCGAACCGACGGGGTGCCTCGCGGCAGCGGCAGTCCTCCACGGCACGATAGACTGTGCCGGAAAGCGGGTCGGCATCCTGCTCAGCGGCGGCAACGTCGACCTGAAAACCTTCAACGCGCTGCTGGCCGGCTAGAGCGAATCGCGCTCCAAATGTTTGTCCGCGTGCGCATGCGCGACAACCTGCTTCAATCGACGCAGACCGATCCCGCCAAGCCGAAATGATTGCCTGCGGTGCCGGGCAGTCTGGTCGCAATTTCCCGGCCACCGCGGCGGCGTCTCAGTCCTCCGCAGACTTCTGGTTGTCGACCGTCATGTAGTCGAGCGGCAGCTCGGTGGTGTACTTGATCTGCTCCATGGCAAACACGGAGGAAACGTCGCGGATCTCGATGCGGGCGATCAGCCGCTTGTAGAAGGCGTCGTAGGCGGCGATATCGGGCACCACGACCCGCAGGAGATAGTCGACGTCGCCGCTCATGCGATAGAACTCGACCACTTCCGGAAACTCCACCACGACCTCGGAAAAGCGCTTCAGCCATTCGATCGAATGCGAGCTGGTGCGGATCGAGACGAAGACGTTGACCTTGGTGTTGACCCTGCCGGGATCGAGCAGCGCCACACGACGGCGGATCACGCCGTCCTCTTCCATCTTCTGGATGCGGCGCCAGCAGGGCGTCGTCGAAAGACCGACCTTCTTGGCAAGATCTGCAACAGCCAGAGTGGAATCCTCCTGAAGCAGGCGCAGAATCTTGCGGTCTAGTCGGTCCATCTTGATATCCCTTCGAATTATTTTCTCTTTATAACGCGATTCCGACCCAAGAAAAGAAACTTGTTTCAACGCAACAATATTTCCACACGCCGCTGCAGCTCCGGAATCAACTCCTCCTCGAACCAGGGGTTCTTCTTCAGCCAGCCCGTGTTGCGCCAGCTCGGATGCGGCAGCGGCAGCACCGCTGGATAGGTATTCGCGCCGGCATACGTCCGCCAGTTGAGAACTGTTTCGGTGAGGCTTTTCATGCGCCTGCTGCCGAGATGCCAGGCCTGCGCGTACTGGCCGACCGCCAGCACCAGCTCGATCTGCGGCATCGCCGCCATCACCCTTGCCCGCCATTGCGGGGCGCATTCGCGCCGCGGCGGCAGGTCGCCGCCCTTGGCGTCGTAGCCGGGAAAGCAGAAGCCCATCGGCACGATCGCCACCCGATCGCGATCGTAGAAGGTCGTCCGGTCGATGTTGAGCCACCGCCGCAGCCGGTCTCCGGAGGCGTCGTTGAAGGGGAGCCCGGTCTCGTGCACCTTCAGCCCCGGGGCCTGGCCTGCGATCAGGATGCGGGCCGTGGACGAGATGACGGCAACCGGGCGCGGCTCGTGCGGCAGGCGGTCTGCCGGCCCGCGCGCCGGTGCGTCGCGACAGATCCGGCAGGCGGCGATCGCTTCCCTCAGCCCGTCGAGCGCATCTTGCCCTCTCCCCCTGCCGTCGCCGTCCATGGCCGCGCCTGTCATGTGAGGCCGAACAGCTTCAAGAGGTAGTCGACGGGCGAATCTGCAGGGGAGCCGTCGGCGTCGATCCCGATGTGCTGGCGCCGCCAGTCCTCGGGCACGTCGAATGTGCCGGCCCATAGCCCCTTCCCTTCGCGGCGGGCGGCGACTTCCTCGTCGTTGTAGGCGCCATAGGCAACGGCCATGCCGCGCCGGACCAACTCGCTGTTGACCTCGAGGCCGCCGGCACGACAGATCACAAGGATGCGGTCGTAGCGATCGCGGCCGCTGCCGGTGCATTCGGCCTGCCCGCCGGCGATCAGGGTTGCCAGCAATTGCAGCGCGTGGCGTCCGCAGGGCCAGTCGCCACTGGCGGCGTGGCATGTCTGCAGGTATTCCGGTGCATCGAGCCCCTTGAGCCGCAACCTGTCCGGGCCAAGGCGCAGGGTGTCGCCGTCGACCGCCTCGAACCGTCCGGCATGAAGGCTTTGCCCGCCGTCATCCAGCTTCAGTGCCAGGAGGCCGATGAGCGCAAGCATCGCAAATGCGGTGATGCCGTCCCGAAACCGGGATCCTCGACTCCTCACCCTTTCGTCCTCATGTGAAAATTCCGTTGGCAAAGATGGCAAACAAATCGTTGCTTGGCAGCATCTTCTTAAGGATTCCTGCCTATGCTGCAAGTGCACCCGGGGAAGAAGTCGTTTCGAGTAGATGATACAAGGCGTCAGCACATCGACGGACAAGAATATCGTCGACCGTTCGCGCAGCCATCGCAACAAGGCTGTGTCGAAGGCCGTGCGCGCGACCCGCGAACGCCTGCAATCCGGCAATTCATCCCTGCACGCCTTCGATCGTGAGATGGTGGTCATGCATGCCGGCGCCCTGCTCCAGAGCGCCTCCGTCATGCCTCTGCTGGTGCTGCTGATCACCGCCGCGGGAACCTATGTCACGCGCGACATCGGGCTATTCAGCTGGGCGCTGCTGGCGCTCTGCCTGCATGCGCTCAACATCATCATCGCACGACGCGCCAGCAAGAGCGAGATCACCGCCGAAAACACCGCCAAGTGGCGCTGGCGGCTGATCACCGGGCAGGTGATGATGGGCTGCGGCTGGGCGGCACTCGCCTTCCAGAACTGCGCTGCCTGCGGCCCCGACACCTTCATCTTCTTCAAGGGCGCGACACTGCTGATCGCCCTTTCCGCCACGGCCATGGCCAATGTCATGCTGCGCGGCGCGGTTCTCTTCGCCTTCGCCCCGACGGTCGTGGCGCTTTCGCTCAACGCCTCGCTGACGGGCACCGGCGTCGACATGGGTCTGGCGGCCCTGTTCGCCACGCTGCTCGTCTTCTTCGTCTTCATCACCGACCGCCTGTTCCAGTCCAACGTCAAGATCCTCTCCTTCCAGTCGGAAAAGGACGACCTCATCGCCGAGCTGGAAGTCGCCAAGTCCTTGTCGGACGAAGCGCGCCGCCGCGCCGAGGAGGCAAACCTGGCCAAGTCCCGCTTCCTTGCCTCGATGTCGCACGAGCTGCGCACGCCGCTCAACGCCATCCTCGGCTTTTCCGAAGTGATGTCGAGCGAGGTCATGGGCCCACTCGAAAATCCGATCTACCACGAATATGTCGGCGACATTCACCGCTCCGGCCAGCATCTCCTCAATCTCATCAACGAGATCCTCGACCTGTCGCGCATCGAGGCCGGAAAGTACGACCTCAACGAGGAGGCGATCGCGCTCGTCGATATCTGCGAGGACTGCATCGGCATGGTGCAGTTGCGCGCCCGTGACAAGGGCCTGGCGATCTCCGAGCAGTTCGAGCATGGAATGCCTTCTGTCTGGGCCGACGAGAAGGCATTGCGCCAGGTGGTGCTGAACCTGTTGTCGAACGCGGTAAAATTCACGCCCAAGGGCGGCGAGGTCGTGGTCAAGGCAGGCTGGACGGCCGGCGGCGGCCAGTATGTGGCGATCCGCGACAATGGTCCCGGCATCCCGGAGGAAGAGATCCCGGTGGTGCTCTCCGCCTTCGGCCAGGGTTCGATCGCCATCAAGAGCGCCGAACAGGGCACGGGGCTCGGCCTGCCGATCGTCCAGGCGATCCTCGCCAAGCACGGTGGCCATTTCCTGCTGAAGTCGAAGCTGCGCGAGGGCACCGAGGCGATCGCCATCCTGCCGCAGCAGCGCGTGCTGCAGAGCCTGCCCGCCGTCGAGGAGGCGCATGCCGTCGAGCGCCGCAAGAAAAGCTTTGCCTGACGGGCTTCAGCCGACCCGATGTCAGAAGAGCAGTCTGCCCAGCACCACATAGGCGACAAGCGCGCCGTTGGCGACGATCAGGCAGAAGCAGGCGAACGATCCGAGATCCTTTGCATGCTTGCCGACGCTGGAGATTTCCGGCGAAACGCGGTCCACCAGTTCCTCGATCGCCGTGTTAATGGCCTCGAAGGCAAACAGCACCATGGCCAGAACGAACAGCGCGACATATTCGACAAGCGCAGCGCCGACGAGCGCGAACAGGACCAGGGCCGCGCCGAAGGCCAGCGCCTCATGGCGGAAGGCCGCCTCGCCCACCAGGCGCTGGAAGCCCTGCAGGGAATAGCGCGCCGCGGCAAACAGGTGCCGCGTGCCCACTTCCTTCTTGATCGTACCCCTGTGCATGGACGTCAAAATCTCCGTTCGTCGTCGCCCCCGCCGACCGGCCGTCGGGAGCGCCGCCCTTACAAGCGATCCAGCCTGAACCGGACCTGAACGCCGCCCGCGGTTTGCCGCCGGTGGCCTGCAAGTTTCAGTCGGTGCGCCCGCTGACGCCGGCGCTGGCGAAGGTCGCCATGCCGGAATGACACGCCGCCGCCGCCTTGACAATCCCCGCCGCCAGCGCCGCGCCGGTTCCCTCGCCAAGCCGCATGCCGAGCGCGAGCAGCGGCGTCTTGCCGAGCCGCTCGATCGATTTCAGGTGCCCGGGCTCGGCCGAGACATGGCCGATCAGGCAGTGGTCGAGCGCAGCCGGGTTGGCCGCCTTCAGGATTGCAGCCGCCGAGGTCGCAACATAGCCGTCGATGATGACCGGGATCTTCTGAACGCGCGCGGCAAGGATGGCGCCCGCCATGGCGGCGATCTCGCGGCCACCGAGGCGGCGCAGGATTTCCAGCGGGTCGTCGAGGTGATCCTTGTGGAAGCGAACCGCAGTCTCCACCGCCGCGATCTTGCGCTGCAGCACCTCGCCTTCGGACCCGGTGCCGGGGCCGACCCATTCCGCGGCGCTGCCGCCATAGAGCGCATAGTTGATCGCCGCGGCGATGGTGGTGTTGCCGATCCCCATCTCGCCGATGCACAACAGGTCGGTGCCGCCGGCGACCGCTTCCATGCCGAAGGCCATGGTCGCGGCGCAGTCGCGCTCCGAAAGCGCCGCCTCGCAGGTGATGTCGCCGGTCGGATAGTCGAGCGCCAGGTCGAAGATCTTCAGGCCGAGGTCGTGGGTGAGGCAGATCTGGTTGATCGCGGCGCCGCCGGCGGCGAAGTTCTCGACCATCTGCTGGGTAACCGACGGCGGGAATGGCGTGACGCCGTGCTTGGTGACGCCATGGTTGCCGGCGAAGACGGCCACCAGCGGACGATTGACGGCCGGCGAACGGCCCGACCAGGCGGCCAGCCAGAAGGCGATTTCCTCGAGCCTTCCGAGCGCGCCTGCCGGCTTGGTCAGCTGTGCGTCGCGCTCACGCGCGGCCACGAGCGCTTGGGCATCCGGCCCCGGGAGTTCCCGGAGTAGCGCGCGAAAATCATCGAAAGGCAGACCGGTGACGCTCATCGAAAAACATTCCTTGTCGTTTGTCTGATGCGAGGCTTTGTGTCGGCCCTCTCATAATCGGCCAATCGGCGGCAAACAACATCAAATGCGACGCCTGTCGACGCGGAGCGAAAATTCGACCACCATCGCCTTGTCCTGGAATAGCCAGGCGCACGGCGCCATGAAATTGCGCCACCTTTTAGCGAACGCCACAAGCGCCATGCAGGGTTTACGCCACGCCCAGATTGCAACCGAACAGACAAGGTAAAGGCCATGCACAAATTCATCGTGACCATTGCAGCAGAATTCGAGGCCGAGACCGCCGAAGAGGCCGCCTTGCTGATGTATCAGGATCTGTTCAAGGGAGCGCCGCCGCTACGCTACTCGGTCGCGGAAGGGACAGGGATTGCGACCAGCGTGACGCTGGATCGCCAGGAGGCAGATGAGTTTGCCAGTGTCGATCACACGGCGGACCCCGGCAACTGGTAAGAGATGCACACCGGAATGGGCGAATGGCGGGATCACGTACCGATCCGCGCAAACACCTGCTATGGAACAGCGCAAAATTCCGTTATTGGAAGCGAGGCGCGCTTGTCTTGGCGGCGCCGAGCCCCGATATTGGGGGTAGTTCAGGTAGAGGCCCAATGGAATCACCCTGCATTCTTGTCTGCTCTATCGATATGAAGACCGGCTATTGCTTCGGCTGCGGCCGCACCCGCGACGAGATCGGCGGGTGGATGACCTATACGGATGCCGAGCGGCGCGAGATCATGGCGGTTCTGCCAGCGCGGCTCGCAACGGTGGAGCGCCGGCCCCGGCGCGAAACCCGGCGCCAGCGCATGGCGCGGGAGCGTGATACGGCATGAACAGACTGACCATCGTGTGGATCATTCTCGGCGTGGGCCTTGCCCTGCTGCTGTTCAACCATGACGACGGCCGCACCCTTGGCCTGGACAACGACGATTTCGGTCGCGTCGTCTACCTGATGCCGCTGGCCGCCCTGCTCGGCGCCGGCGTTCTCGCGAGCCGGCGCAACCTCGGCGAGAACCTGCGCAACCTAGCGCTGTGGGTGGTAATCATCCTGGCGATTGCCACCGCCTATCTCTACCGCAACGACGTCGGCAGCATCGGCTCGCGCCTGATCGCCGGTCTCGTTCCCGGTCGGGCCATGGTGGTGACGGGTGGGGACGGCGATCAGGAGGTCGTGCTCTACAAGTCGATGAACGGCCATTTCAATGTCGATACCCGCGTCAACGGGCAGGATATAGACATGCTCGTCGACACCGGCGCCAGCATGGTGGTGCTGTCCCACCGGGATGCCGAGCGCATCGGCATCATCCCCGAAAACCTGACCTACTCGATGCGCGTCTCCACCGCCAACGGCACCGCCAGCGCCGCCCCGGTTCGCCTCTCCTCGGTCGCCATCGGCCCGATCGTTCGACGCAATGTCACGGCCGCAGTCGCCGAACAGGGCAGGCTCGACCAGAGCCTGCTCGGCATGAGCTTCCTGCAGACGCTGAGCTCGCTGCAGATGCAGCCGGACGAACTCCGGCTCAGGAACTGAGGTGCGCACATACCTTTTCGAGAAATGCCATTCTCATGCATGATCCGACGATGGAATAGCTGCCAATTCCCGACAGAGGAGCTGAAATGGACCGCTGGCAAGCGATGCGCGTGTTTGTTAAAGTCGTGGAGACCGGTGGTTTCGCTGCAGCCGCCCGTCACTTGCACATGAGCCCGCCTGCGGTCACGAGAACGATATCCTCGCTGGAAGACACCATTGGCGTCCGGCTCCTCACCAGGACCACGAGAGCGGTCAAGACGACGGAAGCGGGGGATCGCTATCTTGACGATTGTCGACGAATTCTCGCCGATATCGCCGAGGCCGAAGCTTCGGCCGCCGGTCTCCACGGCAATCCCACGGGAACCCTTACCGTCACGGGACCGGCCCTGTTCGGCCAGATGCATATTCTTCCGATCTTGCTCGAATATCTCGATCAGTATCCTCTGGTGACCCTGCAAAGCGTGTTTGTGGATCGCATCGTCAACCTCGTCGATGAGGGGATCGACGTTGCGATCAGGATCGGAAACCTCCCGGATTCGGGCCTGAGCGCGATAAGGGTCGGTTCGATAAGGCGGGTAGTTTGCGGCGCTCCATCCTATTTTGAAAAATACGGCGTTCCCGAAGTTCCGTCGGACCTGGTCAATCACCGGATCATCGCGCCGACTGCCGCCTGGGCATCGTTCGAGTGGCAGTTCGGCCAGAAGAACAGGACGAGCGTCACAGTTCGTCCGCGTCTGCAGTGCAACACCAACGACGCCGCGATCGCCGCCGCCGAACAGGGTTGGGGCATCACCCGCATCCTCTCCTATCAGATCGCACCTGCGCTTCAGGAGGGACGCCTCCAGACGGTTCTGTCCGAGTACGAGGAGCACGCGATGCCGGTCCATGTCGTGCATGCGGAGGGCAGGCGCGCATCTGCCAAGGTGAGGTCTTTTGTCGATCTGGCGGTCGACCGTCTGCGCTCGAACCGCGTGTTCAACTGACAAAGCGCAGGCCTTCCGTTCAGCGGGCCTGATTCTCCGGTCGCGGCCATGCTCTTTATTCCACTCCAGGCAATAGTGCCTTCCACGTTTCGCTGATTATCGATCGCGGGCAAAGGAGATACCTATCGTTCACCCCCGGTACGGGGCTTTCACGAGTTCGACAGAAGTGGAGAAAAGTGATGAACGGACTGGGCAAGGCAAGTGCAATTCGGGTCCCCCCCACCATTCACTATCGCTCGGCGAACATCGATGGCGTCAATGTCTTCTACCGCGAAGCCGGTCCCGCAGATGGCCCCGTGGTCCTGCTGCTGCATGGTTTTCCGACGTCGTCGCACATGTTCCGCAACCTGATCCCGCTCCTCGCGGATCGCTATCATGTCATCGCGCCGGACTATCCTGGGTTCGGGCAGAGCGACGCGCCCGATCGGGCAAGCTTCGCCTACACGTTCGCTCACTTCGCGGACGTGGTGGATTCGCTTCTCCACCAGAAGGGCGTCGAGAGCTACGCCATGTATGTGATGGACTACGGCGCACCCGTGGGCTACCGCCTCGCGCTCAAGAACCCCGAACAGGTCAGCGGCCTCATCGTCCAGAACGGCAATGCCTATGAGGAGGGCCTTGGTGAATTCTGGGATCCGATAAAGGCCTATTGGACGGACGGGACGACGGAAAGACGGGAAGCGCTGAGCGGCATGGTAACGCTCGAGATAACCAAGTTCCAGTATACCGACGGCGTCAGGGACGTGTCTCGCATCAGCCCCGACAACTGGGTCCATGACCAGGCGCTCCTCGATCGCCCGGGCAACAGGGAGATCCAGCTCGACCTCTTCTACGACTATCGCACGAACGTACCCCTTTATCCCCAGTTCCAGGCGTTCTTTCGGGAGCACCAGCCTCCGACGCTGATCGTTTGGGGCAAGAACGACAAAATCTTCCCCGAGGAGGGCGCACACCCTTATCTGCGCGACTTGCCGCAGGCCGAGCTTCATGTTCTCGACACGGGGCACTTCGCTCTCGAAGACAAGCTCGACGTGATGGCTCCAGTCATTCGCGACTTCCTCGATCGGAAAGTCGCGAAGACCGACTAGCCGGAGCGGCAAGGCCTTCTTGCCCGGGCCGGTTCGATTGAACTTGCCCGGGCCGACGCCCGAATGAACAGATACGGCCCACAGGAACCAGCCCATGTCCGGTGACGACCATTTTTCCAGCGACATTGCCTTCACGCCAACGGTGAAGGCCATCCAGGCGCGAAAAGGCTCGAGGCATGCCTACGAGCGGATGGAGACCGGCGGATCCTGGCGGACCGACATCAATGCGGACCTTACCGCCTTCATCGAGAGCCGGACCAGTATCTTCCTGGCAACGGCAAATGCCGCTGGGCAGCCGTACATCCAGCATCGCGGCGGTCCTGCCGGGTTCCTCAAGGTCCTCGACGACAGGACGATCGGCTTCGCCGACTTTGCCGGCAACCGCCAGTATATCACCCAGGGCAACCTGTCGGAAAACCCGAAGGCGCACCTCTTCCTGATCGATTACGCAAATCGTCAACGCGTGAAGATCTGGGGCGAAGCCAGTGTCGTCGAAGGCGACGCCGCACTGACCGATCGCCTGTTTCCTTCAGGGTATCGCGCGCGCGTCGAGCAGGTTATCCTGTTCACCGTCACGGCCTGGGACGCCAATTGTCCCCAGCACATACCGCAACTCTTCGAGGCCGCGGACGTTCAGGCCGCTCTGGCTGACAGGGATCGGAAGATTGCCGAGCTCGAACGCGAGATTTTGCGGTTGACGGCAAACTGATCTCGCTACGGCATGCGAAAGTCAGACCGATTGTAGCTGCTTGCGAGGCCGCGCGGGCGCCCTGCGAAATCCCGGTCTCCCGTTTCCCGGCCGGGAGCCACCGCCGCCGCGTCGCTGGCGGCATAGGTCCGGGCAGCAATCGTCACATGCATGTCATCTTCCGGTGATGTTTATCCGTCGCCTGAGGTCGCACGGATGTCGGCGCGACTCATCGCTGGGTAAATGATGCTGAATCTGTTTGCCGCCGCCGGGGCGCTCCTCGCCATCAATCTCTTGAGCCTTATGATTGCGGCCTGGCGCCTATGGCCGCGCTTGGGTCCTCAGCCCGAGACGCTGTATCGACCTCCCGTTTCTGTCGTGATCCCGCTCTGCGGCATCGAGGAATTTTCCTCCGAAACGCTCGAAAGCACGTTTCGCCTCGATTGGCCGGACTACGAAGTCATCTTCTGCGTGGCCAATGCTCGGGACGCGGTTCTCCCTTTGGTCGAGGAAGTGCGGGAGCGCCACCCGGCCATTCCCGCTAAAATTCTTGTCGGCGATGACCTCATCAGCGCCAATCCTAAGCTAAACAACTGCGTCAAGGGCTGGAATGTGGCGTCGCGTGAATGGGTGGTTCTCGCCGACTCGAACGTCCTCATGCCGGCCGACTATCTCATTCGTCTGATGGCAGCCTGGCGCCCGGATACCGGGCTGGTTTGCTCGACCCCGCTTGGTTCGCGCCCGCATGGCTTCTGGGCGGAGGTCGAATGTGCATTCCTCAACGGCCACCAGGCGCGCTGGCAATATACCGGCGAAGCCCTCGGATTCGGGTTTGCGCAGGGCAAGAGCATGCTGTGGCGCAAGGACATCCTGGATGCCCAAGGCGGCATTCAGGCACTGGCGGCGCAGATCGCCGAGGATGCCGCCGCGACGAAGCTGATGGGAAGCCTCGGCTTGAAAATACACCTGGTTTCCGCACCGTTCGAACAGCCGCTGGGCAAAAGGACGTTTCGCGAGGTCTGGGCCCGGCAGTGCCGCTGGGCGAGGCTGCGCCGCGTTACCTTTCCGCAGTTCTTTTCACCGGAAATCCTGCTGGGGGCGGTGCCGCCGCTCACGCTGTCGGCGATCGCCGCTCTCCTTGCGGGCTATAGCGTGCCCGCCATCGCCGGGCTCGTCGCGGCGGTTGTCTACCTGCCGGAACTCGCCCTTGCCCGCCAGAAGAACTGGCACGTTTCCCGGTGGTCGCTTCTGGCCATGCTCACCCGCGACGCGTTGCTGCCAATGATATGGGTGCGTGGCTGGCTTGCCGGCAGCGCCGACTGGCGCGGCAACCGGATGACGATCGGATCGCAGGAATCCCGGCTTGAACCCTGCGCGGCCGGACCGCTTGCCGGCACCTTGCAATAGGGCGCCGGTCGCGTGTCCGGCATGGCCACGCGCCAGTGATCCGCGTCAGACAAAACGCGCCTTGGCCGATCCGACCGCCCCCTCGCCCCGGCCCCTCAGTTCTTCAGCTTGTAGCCGGTTCTGAACATCCAGGCGAGCGTCGCCAGGCAGACGGCGAGGAAGCCGGAGACCATCACGAGGCTCACCATCGGATTGACGTCGGCGATCTGGAAGAAGCTCCAGCGGAAGCCGGAGACGAGATAGAGCACCGGGTTGAAGTGGCTGACCGTCTGCCAGAATGGCGGCAGCATGTCGATCGAGTAGAAGCTGCCGCCCAAGAAGGTCAGCGGCGGCACCACCAGCATCGGTATCAGGTTCAACTGCTCGAAATCGCGCGCCCATACGCCGATCATGAAGCCGAACAGGCTGAAGGTCACCGCGGTCAGCACGAAGAACAGGATCATCATGAACGGATGGGCGATCGAGATGTCGACGAAAAAGGTCGCCGTCGCCAGGATGATCGTGCCGACGATCAACCCCTTGGTCGCCGCCGCCCCGACATAGCCGATCAGGATTTCCGTCAATGCGATCGGCGCCGACAGGACCTCGTAGATCGTGCCGGTGAATTTCGGGAAATAGATGCCGAAGGAACCGTTGCTGATGCATTGCGTCAGCAGCGTCAGCATGATGAGGCCCGGCGTGATGAAGGCGCCGTAGGAGACCCCGCCGATGTCGTCGATGCGCGAGCCGATCGCCGTGCCGAAGACGATGAAGTAGAGCGAGGTCGAGATCACCGGCGACACCACGCTCTGCAAGAGCGTGCGGCGGGTACGGGCCATCTCGGCGGAATAGATCACCTTGATCGCTTCGAAGTTCATGCCTTCTCTCCCACCAGTGCAACGAAAATGTCCTCGAGCGAGCTCTGGCGCGTCGAGAGATCGCGAAAATGGATGCCTTCCTTGACCATGCGCGACAACACCGCGGCGATGGCGTGTTCCTTGTCGGCGTCGTAGTCGTAGACCAGTCGGTTGCGACTGCCGTTGAGCTCGAGCCCGAGATCGGCAAGCCCCGTCGGAACCGTATCGATCGGCTCGGCCAGCTCGAGGATCAGTTGCTTGCGCCCGAGCTTCTTCATCAGCGTGTTCTTGTCCTCGACCAGCAGCAGTTCGCCGCCGTTGATGACGCCTACCCGGTCGGCGATTTCCTCCGCCTCCTCGATGTAGTGGGTGGTCAGGATGATGGTCACGCCGGCGGCGCGCAGCCGCTCGACCACCTTCCACATGTCCTTGCGCAGGTTGACGTCGACGCCCGCGGTCGGCTCGTCGAGGAAGAGGATGCGCGGCTCGTAGGCCAGCGCCTTGGCGATCAGCACGCGGCGCTTCATGCCGCCGGAAAGCTGGCGCATCATGTTGTCGCGCTTGTCCCACAACGACAGTTCGCGCAGGATCTTTTCGATATATACCGGGTCGGGCTTGCAGCCGTGCAGCCCGCGCGAGAAGCGCACCGTGTTCCAAACGGTCTCGAACTGGTCGGTGGTCAGTTCCTGAGGCACCAGCCCGATCAGCGACCGGGTGACGCGGAAATCCTTCACCACGTCGTGGCCGTCGACCAGCACCTCGCCGCCGCTCGGATTGACGATGCCGCAGACGATCGAGATCAGCGTCGTCTTGCCGGCGCCGTTCGGCCCGAGCAGCGCCAGGATCTCGCCTCGCTCGATGTCGAGGTTGACGCCCTTCAGCGCCTTGAACCCGTTGGCATACGTCTTGGTCAGGTCCCGTATGGATACGATCGGAGCCATCTTGTTCCTCTAGCATTCGTTGCCGGACGGACCATCCGGCGGCCGAAGTTTGCCCGGACGCTTGAATAGCCCCGTTCGCACCGCCTTGTCAGCCCCATATTGAATAGACAAAGCGTAACGCGATCAGAACCATGAAGATCCCGAAGCCGGTTTCGAGCTGCCGCTTGCTCATCGTATGGGCGAGCTGCGCGCCGTAGGGTGCCGCGATCATGGTGACCGGGATAATGAGGAAAACCGCCACCCAGTTGATGAAGCCGGACGAAAATGGCGGCAATCCGGCGTCGCCCCAGCCGGCCCAGACATAGCCGAACAGGCCGGGAATGGAGATCAGCACGCCGACGCCGGCCGAAGTCGCCACCGCCTGGTGCATCGTCCTCCCGTAGAGCGACATGAAGGTGTTGTTGAGCACGCCGCCGCCGACGCCCATCAGCCCGGACAGGACGCCGATGCCGGTGCCGACGAGGAATTTTGCCGGATTGGGCGGCAGGTCGGAACCGAGGCGCCAGCTCTCCCGGTTGAAGATCATCCGGAAGGCGACCAGAAGCGCGATTGCCGCGAAGATGATGCGAAGCGTCTCGCTGGACGCCTCCGACGCGATCACCGCCGCGATGACGGCGCCGAGCGGCACGGCGATCGTCCAGCCTTTCAGGAGGTCGAGATCCACCGCCCCATGCTTGAGGTGTGCGAGAAAGGAACGCAGCGATGTCGGCACGATGATCGCGAGCGACGTGCCGACCGAAAGATGCATGCGCACCGCCTCGTCCACCCCGATCAGCCCGAAGACCTGGTAGAACACCGGCACGAGAATGGCGCCGCCGCCGATGCCGAAGAGCCCGGCAAGCAGGCCGGCAATGCCGCCGGCAATGGCCAGCAGCGCAGCAAACATCATGAGTTCCGAAATCGGCGGCACGTCTCCCCCTCACCGTCCCTGATGCCCGCGACAGTCCGAAAGGCCAAGGAGCGACGTGCCCCGGCCGAGTGCAGCCGGAGCCCTCGTAAAACCTTGACGTTCATAAAGCATGCGTCAGCCATGGCAAGCCGTGCATCGGCGGGATCGGTACGCCAATGCCATTCTTCGGCAAGAACGTCTTTCATCCGCCCCGGGCCCGGCACAGCTGACGGCCGCCTGCTTGAAAATGGGCAATCCGGGCCGGTGGCAAGCTGCCCGCAAAGGCGCTTGCAGTCCCCTCTCAGCCGGTCGTCGGCGAGGCTCGGTGGTTGGCGAGATGACGCCGGTCGTCGATCGTCGATAACAGCACGGCCATGGCGATGCCGATGCTGACGCCCAGCAAGGTGTCGAGGATGCGCTCGGGCGCCATCGCTGCCCCGGAGAGCCGCGGCGCCGCAAGGTAGCTCATCAGGAGAGCCATCGGCGTGACCAGGATCTGTCCCAGTCCGTAGTTGCTTCCGATGATCGCCTCCGTCCCGAACTGCAGGACGAAGAGCGCCGCGATTACCGTCCAGGTCGAGGGCTCATGGACCAGGATAAGCCAGGCCAGGAGCGCTCCGATCACCGTTCCCGCCATGCGCTGCAACGCCCGGTTCATGTTGATATGGAGGTGGGCGCCCTGCATCACCGCAAGCGTTCCCATGGCCGCCCAGGCGGGATGGTCGGCCCCGAGAACATGGCTCGCATAAACGGCGATTGCTGCGCCGCCGGCAATGCGCAGGGCCGCCGTCAATCGGTGTCCGACGGGCCGCAACGGCTCGGTCGGGAGTGGCCGCATGTCTGTCGCCGGATGGCGCAGGCCTTCGCTCAGCGCGCAGATCGCCCAGGCGAGCGCCGCGACGGCGGCTGTGGCGGCCGCGCGCTCCGCAACCTCCCGCAACGAGCCGACGGGCCCCATGGACGCCCCGGCCGCAAACACGAAGATCAGCGGCCCCGGCGCGCCGAAGTGTCCGGTAACGGCGATGAAGTAGAAAAGACCGCAGGCCAGGGCCAACAGCGCCAGCAGGATCGCGACGGACGCCCCCAGCCAGGCGGCGGTGGACATGAAAAGCACCGCCAGGGTCTGCAGGAGACCGCAGACAAAGACGATGCGGCTGCGGCTCCGCTCCGGCGCAAAACGCCCGAAGAGCGCCACCAGGGCGCCCAGGGACGCAAAGCCGATCAGGTGCGGCCAGGGGGAAAGGTGAAAGAGCGGCAATGCGACCGCGACGGCAATCGCCGCCTGCAAGCCCGCCAGCGTGGAATTGCGCAGCGAGGGCTGCCTCGTCAACGCAAGACTGTCCCGGACTTGGCGCGACTGCAGGAGGTGGCGCGCCGCCTCGACCCGGCCGACAGCAAGTTCGGCAGCCGGCATCGCTTCCCGGCAAGACTCTTGCTGTGCGCTCATCTCCCCTTGTCCTTCCGCCGGGCGACCTCGGCGGTCGTCAGCCGCTCCTCGATCCTGTCGAACATCGCAAGCATGGTGGAGATATCGGCGTCGGACAGGCCCGCCAGCAATTCCTCCTCACCCCTTTCCAATTCCCGCCGGATCTCGTCGACCCGCCGCTCGCCCGTGGCGGTGAGGTGGATCAGGCGGGCGCGGCCGTCGGTTTCGTCCGGCCGGCGCTCGACAAGGCCTTGCCGGCACAGGATATCGAGCACCCGCACAAGGCTCGATCCGTCGACGCCCACCAGCAGCGCCAATTCCTTCTGGCTGATGCCGCCGCCGGTTTCCTGAAGATGGATCAGGGGAACCCAGGTGGCGTCGGTCAACCCGGCGGCGGCCAGATGGGCGTCGATCGCCCGGCGCCAGCGTCGGGCGAGCAAGGAAAAGCGGATCCCGAAGCGTGAACGGGACGAAGACGATGATGTGGAGGTCATGAAGGGCACTATACGAAATCTAATTTGAATTGCAATTCAAATTAGTTTGAAAGACTTCAATCTACCGTGTTTCATGACTCCGGGATCGGCGCAGTGCGAATCTGTTGGCGACGGGTCGGGCGGCCAGTGCGCGTTCGAAGGCCCTGGCGTTCAGGGCAAAGGAAACCGGCACCGCCCGTCCCCGGGATCGATATTGCTTTCGGTACTGCCCGCCGCACCTCCGCGCCGCGCTAGAGATGGCGGTTGAGCAATCCCTCGAGGAACCTGTTGATCTCATCATGGGCGTGCCCGTACCACGAGCCGTGCCCCATGCCCTGAAGCAGGTGGAATTCGGCGCCGGGGATCAGCCTTGCGAGTTCCTCGCCGTCCTGGGGCGGCGCCTGCACGTCCTCGGCGAAGGCCACCACGTGGACCGGCACCCGCACCGACGCCAAGCGGTCGCGCTGGTCGAAGCGCAGCGACGCCTCCCATTGCGGGATGACGCTCGCCTCGTTCTCGCCGCTGTCCATCCATTCCAGCATCAGCGCCTTGAGCTTCGGCCAGAGTTCGCGGTCGCCGAGCGCCTTCGCCGGATAGAGCATGCTGGCATAGTGAGCCACCCCCATCATGCCGTCGAGCGTGCCGCCGCGGCGGCGGAACTCGATCTCCGCCTCCTGGTAGTCCCAGCCCCAGCCGGTGCTCCACGCGCCGGTTCCCATGAGGATGGCGCAGCGCACCACCTGCGGATGGCGGATCGCCACCTCCTGGATGATCGCCGCGCCGAGCGAGTTGCCGAACAGGAACGCCGGCTCGCCGCACACCGCCTCGACGAGTTCGGCGACGTCGTCGGCGAAATCGGCAAGCGGCCACGGCAGCGGCTTGTCGCAGGCCGTCTCGCCGATGCCGCGGTTGTCGAATACCGTGCTGCGGAATTTCGGGTCGAAATGCGGCGTCTGGAACCGCTGCCAGTCGCGGCCGCGGGTGCCGCCGCCGCCGACCCAGACGATGTCCGGACCGGAACCCGTCTGCTCATAGGCGATCGATGCCGAGGATCCGGAAAAACGGGGCATGGCTGTCACCTCCGAAGCGGTTGGATGGGGCGCGCGCTCCTTGACATGAGCGGCCAGGATGACAACAAACCACGCCGTTTCAGTGGGTTCAAGCAATAATTATACGATCGTATATTATTATTGTGCGCATGCCCTCGCCCGCCCTCGATGTTGGCGGGTTTGACAGCAGCAGCGACTCCCGATACGTGAGAACTGCCGAAAAATGCAAGGCCGGTTCGGTTATTCCGGTCCTCGCGCAAGCGGGAATTAGTCGCGTCCGCGAACCCACGGCACCTTACCTTTCAACAGGGTGGTGCTGTGACGTGAGAACATATCTTCCCGTGCGCTCCACCTGCTTTCGTGGAGCACACATGACCGATACCAAGACCATCCTGATCGCCCAGATCTTCATTTCCGGCATGATGGCCTGCCTGATGACCGGCTTCTTCAGCTTCCTGAAGCTTGGGCCGACGCTCCAGTGGCTGCAGGAATGGCCGAGCGCCTTCGTCGTCGCGTGGCCGGTCGCCTTCTGCCTGTCGCTCGTCGTTGGCCCGCTCGCCTTCCGGATCGCCGGCAGGATCACCAGGTAGCCGCACGCCTACACTGGTTGCGCCTCTTTTTGCCGTTGCCGGGCGTGGATCTTCGAGATGATCACCTTCGACGTCACGAGTACCGGCGCGGCCGCAAGGAAGAACAGCGCCACCGTCAGGAAGGCGGTGTCGTAGGCAATCACGGTCGCCTGCCTGGCGACCTCGCGGCCCAGCATCTGGACGGCAGCCTGGGCCGCCTCGCCGGTCTCCATGCCGCGCGCGGTCAGCGATCTCGTCACCATCGCCAGGCGTTCGGTCACGGCCACCCGCCCGGATGCGATGCTGGCGCCGAGCACGACCTTGTTCAGCACCACCTGATGATCGATCATCGTTTGCAGGAAGGCGACGCCGATCAGGCCACCCGTCTGGCGGCCGAGGTTGAACAGGCCGACCCCATAGGCGACCGTCTGCCGCGGCAGCCCGACCAGCGTGATCAGGGTGATAGACAGGAACAGGAAGCCAAGCCCCAGGCCGCGCAGCAGGATCGCCGGCATCATGTCCGGGGTACCGCTTTCGCCGTTCGAGCCGGACAGCATCCACATCGTGGTCATGAAGATCAGGATGCCGATGGGTACGGTGAGCACCGGCGGCAGACCCACTCGCGTCACCAGGAAGGCCGTCAGCAGCAGGCTGCCGACGAACATCGCCCCGCTCGGCAACAGGAGCCAGCCGGCCTCCGTGGGCGTCATCCCGAGCACCGAAACGGCAAACGACGGGATGAGATAGGCGCTGCCGAACAAGGCAAACCCAGCCGCAAAGCTCGCCAGGAAGCCGAAGGCGAAACCTTCGTCGCGGAAGATCGACAGGTCCATGAGGGCGCCCTCGCCCTGCGCCTGGAACTGCCGGACCACGAACAGCACCAGCGCGACCACTCCGGCAATCGTCAGATTGACGATGAACGGCTCTTCCAGCCAGTCCCAGCGGCTTCCCTGGTTGAGCACATAGGTCAGGCAGGAGGCGGCAACCGAGAACAGCGCGATCCCCACCCAGTCGAAGCGTCCGGCGCGCACCTCGGCATCGGCGCCAAGGCGCGTCGAGGCGAGAAGCGCGAGCGCCGCCA
The DNA here is from genome assembly GCA_030028905.1 of Ferirhizobium litorale. GTDB lineage: Bacteria > Pseudomonadota > Alphaproteobacteria > Rhizobiales > Rhizobiaceae > Ferirhizobium > Ferirhizobium litorale. The sequence goes on from JALDYZ010000022.1 coordinate 22,713, forward strand.
GTCCAACCGGCACGACAGCGAGGAAAATCCAGGTCCAGGTCAAGCTGTCGACCAGCCAGCCCTGCATGTAGGGAGCAAGCGTCGCCGGCGCGACCACTGCTCCCATCGCATAGAGCGCTTGGACGACCGGTTGGCTGGTCCGGGGAAAGGCCTGAAGCAGCATGGTCTGTCCGGCGACCAGCAGCACGCCGCCGGTCATGCCCTGGAAGAGCCGCAGCGCCAGCAGCAGGTCGAGGTTCGCGGTCAGTGCCGCTACTCCGCAGGTCAGCGTCATCGCGCCCGTCGCAGCGCGAAGGCAGGTCTGCGCCGAAAGCCGGCTCATCAGCCATGGCGCAAGCAGGAAGAACACCAGCTTCACGGCGGTATAGCCATAGTCGAGCCGTGCGAATTCGTCCGGCGTGGCATGCACGTCGCCCAGCATGTCCAGCCGCGCGAGCGAGAGCGCGGTAGAGGCGACCGCCTCGGTGAGCGCCGAAAGGACGATGCCGGTCATGAGCAATACGACCGTCATTGCTCCGGGGGGTGCACTCACCGAGACGGCGCCAGCCGGATCTATGGCGCGGCGGATGTTCACCGCGCCTCTCCTTCCGATCCGGCAATGCGGACGGCAACCCGGGCCGAAAGGCCGGGAACGAGGCGACCCGCCATCGGATTTTCGTCAAGGATGATCTTCACCGGCACACGCTGCACGACGCGCACGAAGTTGCCCGTGGCATTGTCGGAGGGGATCAGGCTGAAGGCCGAGCCGGTTCCTGGCGCCAGGCTCGCGACCGTCCCCCTGATCTCCAGGTCCGGATAGCCGTCGACCTGGATCCGCGCCGGCTGGCCGGATTTGATCCGTTCGAGCTGGACCTCCTTGAAATTGGCGACGATCCAGATGTCGTCCACCGGGACGATGTCGAGCAGCGACGCGCCCGTGGTCACGAACCGGCCGACGCGAACCTGCCGGTTGCCGACGACGCCATCGACCGGCGCCTTGACGACGGTGTTGTCGAGATCGAGTTGGGCAAGGTCGCGCGCGGCCTTCGTCTGCGCCAGCGCAGCCTTTGCCGATTCTTCCTGCGCCGCCAGCACGTCGAGCTTCTTGGTGGCCGCTTGCAGCGCCGCCTTGGCGGCTGAAACAGCCGCAACGGATTGGTCGCGGCTCGCCTCGGACTGTTCGAACTGCGCCCGGCTCGCCGTCCTTGCCTTGGTCAGGCTGGTGTAGCGCTCGAAGTTCAGGCGCGCCAGCGTCTGGGCGGCGACAGCCGAATCCAGCTGGGCCTTCGACTGCTCGATGGCGGCCCGCTGCAGGCCGCGTTCCGCCGCCAGGTTGGCAAGGGCCGCCTCGGCCGCGACGATGTTGGCCTCCGCCTGGGCAAGCCGCGCCTTGTAGTCGCGGTCGTCGATACGAAACAGGACATCGCCGGCCTTGACCTGCTGGTTGTCCTCGACTCCCACCTCGACAACATAGCCCGCCACCTTCGGCGCCAGCGAGGTAATGTCGGCGCGCAGATAGGCATTATCGGTCGCCTCCTCGAAGCGTCCGGTCTGCCACCAGGTCCAGCCTGAGGAGCCCAGGACCACGACGAGGCAGGCCAGACCGCTCAGGACCACGATTTTGAGAATCCGGCGCATGTTCTTCACCTTTGGTACTAGTAATTACCGTTTGATTTTACCGATACGGTAACTTACCGTACCGGTCAATAGACAAAGCGTTTGGCTTGACAACCGGGCCGGATGCGAGATCGATCAGAGGATACGAATGGCCAATAGCGAACCTTCACGGCGCCTATCACCCGAAAAACGGCGTGCCACGATCCTGTCCGCCGCCGCGGAGGTGTTTTTCGAGCAGGGCTATGCCGCCACCAGCATCGACGCCATCATCGCCCGCATCGGCGGCTCCAAGCGCAACATCTACAACGAGTTCGGCAGCAAGGAAGGGCTGTTCACCGCGCTGGTGTCGGAAACCGCCGGCAAGGCCCGCACGGCCCTCGACGTCGATGATTTCGAAGAGCGCGATCTCGACCAGACGCTCTTGGAGATCGGCCGTCGGCTGCTCGATGTCTATATGTCGCCGACCCTGATCGGCGTCCTGCGAACGGTGATGGCAGAAGCCGCGCGCTTTCCGGACCTCGCAAGGGCGTTTTACGAGAATGGCCCGGGCCAGACCTCGGCCCGCCTCGCGGAGGTGCTTGAGACGGCCAGGGCCAGAGGAGAAATCGACGTCGCCGACTGCCTGACGGCGGCCAACCACTTCTGCGGCATGCTGCGCGACAACCTGCACATGCAGGTCGTGCTCGGGCTGAGGCCGGCGCCGGCGCCCGACGAGATCGAAAGGCTGGCCACCTCCGTCGTCGGCATTTTCCTCGATGGTGCGCGTGCCCGTCGGGCGGGGATCGACCGGGGGCGGATGGCGAGGCTCGGCAGCGCGAACTCAGGATGAACTGGGCGCAATAAAAGTTCCGTCCCGTGTCGGATTGGCAAATTCCGGATCGTCCTTATGGTTGTCCAGTCCAGCAACTCACGAGGAAGACAACCATGCCGAATACCGTAAAACTGCACCGCGTTCTGGCAACCAGCCCGGAAAAGGTCTATCGCGCCTTCATCGAGGCGGACGCACTCGCCAAGTGGCTCCCCCCCAACGGCTTTGCCTGCACCGTGCATCACCTCGAACCCAAGGTCGGCGGCACGTTCCGGATGTCCTTCCGCAACTTCACGACGGGACACGGCCATGCCTTCGGCGGCGAGTATGTGGAACTCGTTCCGGGCGAACGCCTGCGCTACACCGATATGTTCGACGACCCCAACCTGCCCGGCGAAATGCAGGTGACCGTCGAGCTGAAAAAGGTGTCGGTCGGCACCGAGCTGAACATAACCCAGGCAGGCGTGCCGGATATCATTCCGCTCGAGGCCTGCTATCTCGGCTGGCAGGATTCGCTGCGCAACCTGGCGCAACTCGTCGAGCCGGAGATCAAGGAATAGCGCCCACAACTGGATAGCAAGAACTGCCGGCCGATCGCTTCCCGTCAGGCGGCGGCCAGTGGCTCCGATACTTTCCGGTGCGGCGCGCTCTCCGTACACCAAACCATCGTTTGTCTAGTCTCCCGGCGCCTGAGCCCCTAGAATCCCCTCGCTTTCATTTCGAGGAGAAAAGCCGATGCTCAGATACACGGCTGCTGCGATCGTGCTGACATTGACGGCAGCCACCCCGCTGGCCGCCGACGAACCCTACAATGCCAAGGTCACGACTGTATTCGACCACGAGCTTCCGAACATCCCCGGCAAGAGCGTGCGGGGCGTTCTGGTTGAATATGGTCCCGGCGGCCACAATCCCTCGCACACCCATGCCAAGAGCGCCTTCATCTATGCCACCGTCATCGAGGGCCGTATCCGAAGCCAGGTCAACGGGGTCTCGAGGATCTACAACACCGGCGAAAACTGGGTTGAACTCCCCGGCGACCACCATCAGGTCAGCGCCAATGCCAGTGATACGGAAGATGCCAAAATCCTCGCGGTCTTTGTCGTCGATACCACGGAAACCGAACTGACCATACCCGACAAGTGAGAGAGTGACCCATGAAGATTGTAATCATAGGCGGTTCCGGCCTGATTGGAACAAAAGTCGCTGAACACCTGAGGGCCGGTGGGCATAGTGTCCTTCAGGCATCACCCTCGACCGGCACCAACTCGCTGACCGGAGAGGGCCTCCCCGAGGCGCTCGCCGGCGCCGACGTCGTGGTGGATGTCGCGAACTCGCCCTCGTTCGAGCCGGCCGCCGTGCTCGACTTCTTCCGGCGTTCGACTACAAACATCCTCAAGGCCGAGACCGACGCCGGCGTTCGCCACCACGTGGCGCTTTCGATCGTCGGCATGGAGCGCTCGCCCGACAACGGCTATTTCAAGGGCAAGCTTGCCCAGGAAGCGCTGATCAAGGACGGCGGTGTTCCCTACACCATCGTCCGCTCGACGCAGTTCCTGGAGTTCATCGGCGCCATTGCCGACAGCGCGTCGGACGGCCAGATCGTTCGTGTGTCCTCCGGAGCATTCCAGCCCATTGCCGCCGACGACGTCGCCAGCTTCGTTGCCGAGGCTGCCGTAGCCCCACCTCTCAACGGTTCCTTTGATATTGCCGGACCGCAGAAGAAGCCGATGAGCGATTTCGTGAGCCACTATCTCGCTGTCGCCGGCGATGCCCGTAAGGTGGTTGCCGACCCGGCTGCTGAGTATTTCGGTTCGCTCGTCGACGACAAGTCGTTGGTACCTCTTGCAACGTTCAAGCGGGGCGCCATCGACTTCGAGACTTGGCTCTCGTCACGTAGCCTGCAGAAGGCATGAGATTCGTCGGATAGACGGATACCAGCCGGGTTTCCAAGCTCCCGCGGCTCTTTTTGCCGCGGAGCGCATCCGCATCCCTCCCGCCGCCGACCGGCATCTACCGGGTGATCCGAAAGGCCGTCGGCTTTTCCTCGATTGCCGCCAATCTCGTTTCGACGGCGGAAACCGAAGCGCCGGGAGGACCATGCCAGCAGCGGTCGATCATGGTGGAGAGGGCCGTGCCCGGCCCGGCGATCATCACCACCACGGACCCGTCGTCGTCGTTGCGCACCCAGCCGGTCAGCCCGAGCCTTTCTGCCTGGTCGCGGGTCCATACCCTGTAGCTGACACCCTGCACCCTGCCGCGCACCCGCACCTCGACAGCCTGGAAATTCTCAGCCATGGCCGCAGTCTCCTCGCTTCATGCCAGTAGAAATGGAACAAGTGGTGCGGAAGGCAAGGCATAAATCCCCGCCGTCGCGATGCTCCGCGCCCCTCAATCGCAATGCCGGTAGCCGGTCTTGCGGGTCCTCAGGTCGAAATGGAAATGGTCCTTGTGATTCCGATCGCTGCCCGGCCCGAGCACGGTGTTGAAGTACTTGCAGCTGTCGCTCCGCACCGCCTTCAGGAGCCCCTTTTCGCGGAAGGCGAAGAAACCCTTCTTGCGCACGTCGATCTGCTTGCCGTTCTTCAGCACGAACTTGCCGACGTCGATGGCATTGCCTCGGGCGTGTTCGGACCACGGGTTGCGGCTGCTCGAATTCATCCGTCGGCAGGAATAGCCGCCCATCGGCACGATGGTCTTGACGCCTGACCAGTAGCGGGCCCGCGAGGACGGCGCCAGCTCGTATTTCACCCACTTGGCGAAGGCGAGCGTCAGTTGGCAATTCAGCTTGGTTGCCGGCTTGACGGCGATGCCGCCGGAAAGCCCGGAGAGTTCGATCGGATAGTCGATGCCGCAGGTCGGGCCGTTGGAGATGCGCGGAATGTCGCGGAACTGCACGCCGAGACGGCGCAACTGGTCGCGGCAGGCGCGCTCGGAGGCCGGCAGCACGCCCGGCATTTCCGGTTGCGATTGCGGCGCCGACATCGGATTTTGCGGCCGCCCGAGAAAGGCAACCTGCTGCTCCTGCGGGCTCGTGCGCTTCGGGCGGCTCGGCATGGTCACCGGCGTCTGGTCGTCCCAGGTCGGCTGCGCCTCCATCTCCTGCCCGATCTCGCTCTGCGGCAGCGCGGCCGGTTGCAGCATCGACGGATTGTCGGTGCCGATCCCGTCGACCACCGGCTGGCTGGCATTGCCTTCGGCAATTTCCTGCGACTGCTCCTGCGCCAGTCCGACGACCGGCTGGGCGACGCCAAGGCCCTCGTCCATGTTGACGCCGCCGGCGGGAATGGCAAGCGCCTGCGGCGGCGCGTCGGGTCCGGCGGTGACGCCGAGGCCCTCGTCGCTGTCGATCATCGGCAGATTTCGCGCCTGGGACTGCGTGCCGCCGCCCTCGTAGGATTGCTCGGGCACGCGCAGATAATTGCCGCTTGCCGCAGTCGCGCCGGCGCCATCCATGGTCGCGATCGGTGCGCTCGCCGTCGCATAGGTCTGGGTCGACTGGCTGCGCGTCACTGACCCCGGCGGCACCGGCTGCAGCGAACTGACCGTGGCGCTGCCGTCGATTGCCTCGGGCGGCATCCAGCCGTCGGTCGAGCAGGCGACGAGGGCCGAGGTGACGAGCATCGGTGCCGCGATCCGTCGCAGAAAGGTGCCAAACGCCATACCAAGACCTTTCCCGTTGTGAGCGCCCCTGACGCCCTGCCCGCTTGCCGTCGCTCCGATCATGACCGCCGATGCGGCGTCCTTGCGGCCATCGCGAAACCATTGGCAATTCAATGGTGACTTTAGCCAGACATGGTAAATGAAGGCTTTCCGCAGGCGTCTAACCGCGCACTCTCGCCAACCCGGATGTGCCAAAACGAAACCGCCGGCACGATTGCGCGCCGGCGGGTCAGTGGATGCAGGTTTCTATCGGTCAGGCGGCGCGGGTAAGGCGCTGGGCGGCGTGACCCGCCTGCCCGTCGAGCCGGAAGTTGCCGAGCAGCTGGTGAAGCTGGCGGCTTTCGGCGGCAAGCGTCTGGCTGGCCGCCGTCGTTTCCTCCACCATCGCCGCATTCTGCTGGGTCATCTGGTCCATGTGGTTGACCGAGGTACTGATCTCCTGCAGGCCGGTCGCCTGTTCGCGGGCTGCCGTGGCGATCGTCGTCACGTGGTCGTTGACGCGGTTGACCAGGCTCTCGATCTCCACCAGCGCCTCGCCGGTCGAGCGCACCAGCGCTACGCCGTTGCCGACCTCCTGCGCCGAGGTGCTGATCAGCGTCTTGATCTCCTTGGCGGCGTTGGCCGAGCGTTGGGCCAGTTCACGCACTTCCTGCGCCACGACCGCGAAGCCGCGCCCTGCCTCGCCGGCGCGGGCCGCCTCAACACCGGCGTTCAGCGCCAGGAGGTTGGTCTGGAAGGCGATCTCGTCGATCACCGAGATGATCTGGTTGATCCGCTGCGACGAGCCCTCGATGCGGCCCATGGCCTCGACGGCATTGCGGACGATCTCGCCCGAGCGTCCGGCGCTCGTCTTGGTCTCGGTCACCATCTGGCGCGCCTCGGACACCCGTTCGGAAGCCGTATGAACTGCCGCGGTGATCTCGTCGAGTGCTGCTGCCGTCTCTTCCAGCGCGGCGGCCTGCTGCTCGGTGCGCCGCGACAGGTTGTTGGTCGCCTCGCTGATGTCGGCGGCGCTGTCGTTGACCACGTGGCTCGAGTGCGAGATCGCCTGGATGACGCCGGAAAGCGCCCCGACAGCCGCGTTGAAATCCTTGCGCAGCTTGGCGTATTCGCCGCCGATATCGCCGAGCGATACCGTCAGGTCGCCGGCCGCCAGCCGTTCCAGCCCCTCGCCCAGCGCGTGGATGGCGTGGTTCTGGCGGTCGGAAGCGGCCTGCAGCGAGCGCTCGTTGCCGCGACGCTCCTCGGCGATCTGCCGCTGCTGCTCGCTCTCGCGGCCGCGGAGTTCGGCCCGCTCGGCCACCGAGTCGCGCAAGATCGTCAGCACCTTGGCCATCTCGCCGATTTCGTCGCGGCGGTCGGTCTCCGGGATCGCGACCTGGGTCTCCTCGTTGGCAACGGATGCCATCGCCCCCTTCAGGCGGGCCAGCGGCCGCGTCACGCTGCGCACCACCGCATAGGCGACCGCCAGAATGACAAGCGCCGCCACCAGGCAGATGCCGGCGGTCCAGGCGGCGTTTTGCCAGTAAAGCGCGGCAAGGTCGTCGGCGTAGACGCCGGTGCCGACCACCCAGCCCCAGGGCGCGAAGCCGGCGACGTGCGAATATTTCAGCACCGGCTGGTCGGCGCCCGGCTTCGGCCAGTAGTAGTCGACGAAGCCTTCGCCATGCGCCTTTACGGTGTTGACGAACTCGACGAACAGGAACTTGCCGTTCGGGTCCTTGTTGCCGGAAAGATCGGTGCCGTTGAGCTCCGGCTTGATCGGGTGCATGACCATCGCCGGCTTCATGTCGTTGATCCAGAAGTAGCCGCTGTCGCCGTAGCGCATGGCGCCGATCACCTCGATCGCCTTGGCCTGCGCCTCGGCCCGGGTCAGGCTGCCGGCCTGTTCCAGCTCATAGTATTTCTCGAAGATGGCAACCGCCGTGGCGTCCATCTGCGCAAGTCCCGCCTTGCGCTCGCTGGCCAGTTCGTCGAAGGAATAGTTGAGGAAGAAGATCATCGCGGCAGCAAGGATGCTCACGGCCAGCGCGACGAGGCAGTAGAGACGGGTGGAGATCTTGAGGTTCTTCATGGCAATCGAGCTTTTCCAGGTTTTCTGTCCATGACAAAACTTCGGGGAGAAAGCTTACTTCCGGATGAATGTATTTTAGATAATTCTTACGCGACGACAGGCATGTCCGCGGATTGCGTCAATTCCGAATTTTATCATGTTGATAAATATCAAACTTCCTGTGATCACATGGGTCGACCGGCTCGGCATATTTTTTTCGCGGCGACGGCCCGGCCGGACCCGCAATTCGTTGGTCGCGGTCGCGGCGGATACCTTCCGTAACGGAAGTTGGTGCCCCGTCTTTCGTCGCGGCCGCCGCTCCTGTACAAATTCCAGTTGACCATCGAGAGGACAGGCCATGAACGATTCTTCCGCGCCGAAGGGCGCCCTCACCCTGCGCACGCTCGCCATGCCGGCCGACGCCAATGCCGCCGGCGATATCTTCGGCGGCTGGGTCATGGCGCAGATGGACCTTGCCAGCGGCATAAGGGCGGCCGAGCGGGCCCGCGGGCGCGTCGTCACCGCCGCGGTCAGGGAGATGGCCTTCGCGCTGCCGGTGAAGATCGGCGACACGCTCTGCGTCTACACCGATATCGTCAAGGTCGGCCGCACCTCGATCACGCTGTCGGTCGAAAGCTGGGCGCAGCGCTACCTCACCCACCGCATGGAACAGGTGACCGCCGCCACCTTCGTCATGGTGGCGCTCGACCAGGACGGCAAGCCGACGCCGGTGCCGCCGGAGGTCTGAGACCATGGACCAGCCGGGCCCGGTCGAGGTCTTCCTGCATATCAAGGTGGTGCTGGGCATGATCATCAGCCTCAGCCTCGCCCGGTTGCTGACCGGATTGGCCGCGATCGTCCAGCATCCGGACCGCAACAGGATCTATGCCGTGCACCTCGGCTGGGCGCTGTCGCTCTTCCTCTTCATCATCCATTTCTGGTGGTGGGAGCACCGGTTGCAGTCGCTCGCGGTGATCGGCTTCGGCACCTATCTTTTCCTCGTCTGCTTCTGCTGCCTGTTCTTCTTCCTCTGCGCCCTGCTGTTTCCGTCCTCTGTCGACGACTACGGCGGCTACGAGGAATATTTCATGTCGCGGCGCAAATGGTTCTTCGGCCTGCTGGCGCTCGCCTATGCGCTTGACCTCGCCGACACGACGATCAAGGGCAAGGACTATTTCCTCTCCTTCGGCTGGGAATATCCGCTGCGCAATCTCGCCTTCGTCCTGCTCTGCATCACCGCGGCGATCTCGGCCAACCGGCGTTTCCACGCCCTGTTCGTCGGTCTCGGGCTCCTCTATCAGGTCAGCTGGATTTTTCGGCTCTACGACCTCTTGGCATGACCGGGCCGATCGTCAGGAGCGCAGCAGCGGCGAGTTCCTGTCCAGCGTCAGGCCGGGGAAGACGGTGCCTGTGAGGTCGCTTTCGCGTACGCCGAACTGGCGATAGAGCATCGCCGCCGCCACCGCGCGCACGTCGCCGGTCGGCATCAGGTCGCGGTCGTCGAGCAGCTTGCCCGGCCCGAGGCCCGGCCACTTGCCGAAAACCTTGCCGCCGTTGACGGCGCCCCCCGCCAGGATGCAGCAGCCGCCGGTGCCGTGGTCGGTTCCCTTGCTGCCGTTCTGGCGCACGGTGCGGCCGAATTCGGTCATCGCCAGCACCGCGGTCTTGTTCCAGGCCGCTTCGCCGAGCGTTTCCTTCAGCGTCACGATGGCGCGTACCAGTTGCCTCGCCGCCCGCGGAAACTGCACCTTCTGCCCGACATGGGTATCCCAGCCATTGATCGAGAAATTGGAGATCCGGTACTCCTTCAGGAGCATCGCGCCGACCAACTTCGCCACCTCCACCGCACCGCCGGCGCGCCTTGCATCGCCATAGAGACTGTCGGTCGTCGCATCGGTCCGGGTGGCCTCGGTGATCGCCGCCGCGAAGGCCGGATCGTTCTGGTAGAGGCGCTTCAGGAACTGCAATTCGTCGTCCGCGATCGCCAGGTCCGAACGGGTGGACCAGATGCTCACCGGGTTCGGCCCGTTGAGGATCAGGTCGGACGACATGTTGACGTCGATCGCCAGCCCGCCCGTGGCGCCCGGAATGACCGAGAGCGAGCGGTTGAGCCAGCCGGATGTCGTGCCGCCCAGCGTTTCCTCGCCGGTTTCCAGCATGTCCTGGCCGTCGAAATGGCTGCGCGCGTCGCGATAGGGCGTCGAGACAGCATGCACGAAGGAGAGTTCGCCGGCCTTCCACAGCGGCATCAGGTCGGACGCCACCGGATTGAGCCCGAAGAAGCCGTCGAGGTCGATCAGCCCGTCATCGGGAGAGAGCGCGAGGTCCGGCCGCAGTTGCTTCAATGCCGGATCGCCGTGCGGCTGCACCAGGTCGAGCCCGTCCATGGCGCCGCGCAGCACGATGGTCACGAAGCGGTTGTCGCCGGGCATGGCCGCAAAGGTCACCGGCGTCAGCAGCGGCGCTGCGGCCGCGCAGCATCCGCCGATCAGCAGGCTGCGTCGCGTCAGGGTGAAGGGCTGTTCCATAGGGGTCCTATCGCCTGTTGAATTCCGGGGACGCCAGCACCAGGGTCATGCCATACGCCTTGCTCGGCGCCTGCGACACCACCTGGATGGTGTCGTCGCGGGCGGCGTCGGCCAAAACCTTGCGCAGGAATTCCCGCGGATCGTCGTCCTTGCCGAAGACGGTCACCGCCTTGCGTGCCCATTCGATCCGCGCCGTCAGCTGGCTGGCCGTCAGCCAGGCGGCCGCGTCGTCGGCAAAGCCCTTGGGGCTCGGTGGCCGCCATGCCGCCTGCCCCATTTGCGCCAGCGCCTGCGCCGTGAGGCGGCGCGCCTGTCTGTCCGGCTTTTCCGCAGCGGTGCCGGCCGGATTGTCCTTTGCCATCACGCCGGTTCCGGAAGCTGGCGCGCCGGCAACCGCCGCCGCCTCTCCCGTCGCCTTGTCTTCGTCTACCCCGGCCATCTCGTCTCCGGCCGGTGACGCGGGTCCTGATGGTGCCTCATCCACGCCCCTGACCGCGATCATCGCCGTCAGGGTCTCGTCGTCGACATCAAGCGCGCGCAGCCCCGATACGATGAACTCGAACGGCGTCTTGATCTTGCGGCCCTCCTCGGTCCAGGCGCGCGGATGCTCCAGCATGGCGCGGTAGACCTCGATCAGCGTCCCGTCCGACGCCTGCCATGCCGCGACCATGGCATCGACCATGTCGTCGGGCGGCGCATCATCGATGAAGTGGGTCGCCAGCTTGCGCGAGATGTGCCGGGCGGTATGCGGGTTTGCGGCAAGGTCGTCGAGCAGCGCTTCGCAATCGGCCATCGACCGGCGGCGCTTGCCGTAGCTCTTTCCGAGGATCTCGAAGGGGCCGGGCTCGGCGCGCCGCGGCCGGAACTGCGTCGTCTGCTCCGGCACCTTGATGCCGAGACCGGTCAGCAGCAGCGCGGCCGAGCGCACGTCATCCTGGGTGTAGCCGCCGTCTACGCCGAGCGTGTGCAGTTCCATGAGCTCGCGCGCCAGGTTCTCGTTGAGGCCGCGATCGTTGCGCTTGCCCGCCCGCGAATTCGGACCGACGGAGCGGATCTGGTCGAGATAGATCAGCATGGCCGGATGCAGCGTCACGGCCTGCAGCAGGTCGGCGAAGCGCCCGCTCATGTTGGGCCGGATCGCCTCGGCCTCCATCAGCGACGCCATCAGCCACAGCGCCAGCCCTTTTGCGGCGTTGACGGAAAAATGATTGGTCCAGAAACCCGCCAGCCGTTCGTTGAAACCGAGCGGCGACATGGTGGCGCCGACGATCCGGGCGACCGCATCCGTCTGGAAGGTTTTCAGCCGATCCTGCTGGAACCGCTTGCGCCGCTCCCTGTCGGCGGTGCCGTTCTGCACCGCCTTGCGGTAGGCGTCGAGCCAGGCCCGCTGCTCGGCAATGCGCTTGCGCCGGCTCTCGATGCCTTCGGGGGGAAACAGCGGCGCCGCCGTTCGTCCGGCCTGCACCTGGGCCAGCAGGTCGTCAGCGCCCCTGGCCGGCGGCTCGCCCGGCCGGATGCCGTAGCCGTAGCGGATGGCTGCCATGGTCGGAACCGAGAGACTCATCGTCATCCTGCCGCGCAATCCAGTTGTTCTGTCGGACAACAGATTTGCCCAGCATTGCGACATTTTTGGACAATGTCACCTTACAATTCGTCCATGGAATCAATCGCTGGACGCCTACCGGCGCTAGGCGCGAAACACGAAGGAAGCACCGAGCGCGATCAGGGCAAAGCCGATCATGTGGTTCCAGGTGATGCTCTCCTTGAGCCAGAACACCGAGAAGCCGACGAAGACGACGAGAGTGATCACTTCCTGCATCGTCTTCAGCTGCGCCGTCGAATAGACCGTGGAGCCAATGCGGTTTGCCGGCACCGCCAGGCAATATTCGAAGAAGGCGATGCTCCAGCTCGCCAGGATGGCGAAGAACATGGCGGTCGACTTGTGCTTGAGATGCCCGTACCAGGCGAAAGTCATGAAGATGTTGGAGATGAAGAGCATCACGATCGGCCAGAGGGCGGCCGGGCTCAGCGAAAACGGCATGCGCAAATCCTTTTGCGTCCGGGGAGGAAATCGCCCGCCTTTAGCGCAAATTTCTCGCCGGCGAAATCGGATTTATGGATAGGACGGGAAGCGACGCGGAACGCTGCGGGCGCGAGCCTCGAAGTTTTTTTGTCGGGCATGTCGGCTATGGCCTGTTTCACTCGTCATCTTGTCGAACGCAATTCGACCAGGACCGGAGAGCAGCAATGTCGTTTCAGGGATATCTGAATACCATTCAGGCGAAAACTGGGAAAAGTGCCGACGACTTCCGTGGACTCGCGGACCGGAAGGGGCTCAGCGAGAATGGCAGGCTGAAGCCCGGTGTCAAAGCAGGGGCCGTACTGGAATGGATAAAGGCCGAGTACCCGTTGGGCCACGGCCACGCCATGGCGATCTACGCCCTTCTGTCCGGCAAGAAGTCGCCTGGAGACTCCTAGAGGAATATGCACCCGCGCAGGAACCGGTGTGGCGAAGGCGCATTCTATCTTCGAATGCCGAGCTGGCGCAGACGCGCGGATCACTCCCGGGCGCGGAAATGACAAATCGAAATTGGTCTTCAAAACGAAGGGAACACAGGATGTCGAAGAACACGATCTGCCTCTGGTACGACAAGGACGCCGAGGAGGCCGCCCGCTTCTATGCCGGGATTTTTCCCGATAGCGCCGTCAGCGCGGTGCACCGGGCGCCCGGCGACTACCCGTCCGGCAAGGAGGGCGACGTGCTGACGGTCGAGTTCACCGTTGCCGGGGTGAAATGCATCGGCCTCAACGGTGGCCCCATGTTCAAGCACAACGAGGTGTTCTCGTTCCAGATCGCCACCGATGACCAGGAGGAGACCGACCGCTACTGGAACGCCATCGTCGGCAATGGCGGGCAGGAAAGCGCCTGCGGCTGGTGCAAGGACAGGTGGGGCGTTTCCTGGCAGATCACGCCGCGCGTCCTGACCGAGGCGATGGCGGCCGGCGGCGCCGAGGCGAAACGCGCCTTCGACGCGATGATGGAGATGGGAAAGATCGACATCGCCGCGATCGAGGCGGCCCGGCGCGGCTGACCCGCGTCTGGCGCGCGCCATCCACCACCCATGCCGGACCCCGATCCGGCATGACCAATCGCATGCGGCAACAATCGAGACCACGAGTGTCGGTCTGTTCTTGCTACGCGCCCTATGCTTCGCATATGGACGGCAGCAGCGTGATCACTTCGCGCTGATGGCTCTCGTCCAGTGGCTCGATGTTTTCCTTCCAGAACGCTTCCGCCTCGGCGCTCTCGCGCTCCCACATGCGGGTGGTGACGTGGTTGTCATCGAGCTTCGAGAGCCGGCGTCCGCCAAGGCGAAGATACTGCTGCGCCAACTCGGCTGCGTGTGTCTGTTCCATGACGACCAACCTTCCTTGATTGGTGAAGGAAGAGCATCGCATCCCTTGCCACCGACCGCAAACGGAAAAACCACCGACAACCCTTCCCCTCAGTCGAACCGCTCGTCGATGTGCTGCACCTGCTCGGAGATCACGTTGTCGATCACCACATGCGACAGCAGCCTTGGCCCGACGGCCCAGAGTTCGCGCATGTGGTCGGTGTCCTCGTGCCGGCGATGCGCCTCCTCGCTGGTGAAGGCTTCGGCCAGCAGGATCCGGTCGGGATGGTCCGGCATCGGCACCAGCTCGATATAAAGGCAGTCCGGGTCGTGCCGGCTTTTCTCCAGGTGGTTCTGCGCCGCGGCGAGATACTCCGCCCGCTTGCCCGGCTTGGTCATGAAAAATCCGACGATCACCTTCATTCAGCCCTCCCTGTTTGCGTCCCCTCACCCTCCGTCACCCCGGCCCCGAGCCGGGGTCCAGCGCGCACAAGTCCTTGGGCGCAAATGACGCCTTCGCTCCGCCGACGCGTCGGTCGCACTCGTCCGACAATCATCGCCCCAACGTCCCTCACCGCAGGTTGCGCGTATCCTTCATGAGCTTCAGGAACCACCTCATCTCGTCGGTCATCGGGCGGATGTCGCGCTCGACGTCGATGTCCTTGCCGATCGGCGGCAGGTCGAAGATCCGGGTATCAGCCGGAATGAACAAGTAGCAGTCGTGGTTCGACAGCGCGAAACTCCAGGCCGCGTCCGGCCAGGCGGCGTCGAGCCGCGCCGGGAGGCCCGCGAACCGCCCCTTGAGAAGCGCCTGCGCCGCTTGCGGATTGGTCGAGCGGAAAAGGATGCGGTCCGATGGTTCGCCGCCAGGAGCGCTGACGTCGCCGAGTTCGTCGTCCGAGAACAGCGCGCCGGCAGCCGCGTCGGCGCGCGACTGGGCGATGAAGGTGCCGGGAAAGAACACCTCGCGACGGAAGTGGAACATCGTGCCCTCGAACAGGCTGCGCGCCCGGCGTCCCTCGTCGGCCAGAAGTTCGGTCTCGCTCAGCGTGAACACGGTGCCGCCATGGCGCCCGGTGATGGTGCCGGCGTGGAGGCTGGAGTGAAACGGGATGAGTTCGATCTTGTGCAACCACGGCATGACGTCTGGCGTCTCGTCACGAATGTAGCGGAAATCGTCGATCTGGCCGTAGATCACCGGCAGCAGGCGCTCGCGGTTGCGGTCCCTGAGGTCGTCCAGCGGCTTGAGGACGAGCCGCCGCAGGCCGAAGCCGATGAGCACGGCGAGCGCCAGCACGATGACGGTAATGCCGGTCGCCCCTTGCATCTGGGCCACGATGGCGATCGCCAGCACCACCAGCACGAAGGGCAGCATCATCCGCGCCATGCCCTTGTACATCGTCCGCTCGACGGCCGGACGGTTCCGGTTGAAGGCCTCAACCTCGCGCCGGATCAGCTTCCACCGTGCCGCGCCGGCCCCCGCGGCCGGCGTATCCTTTCCTGCCGCCATCGGCGTGTCTCCAGAGCGACCCCGACCTCCGCTGGCCGGATGCGCGACCGCAAGCGGCGCAAACGAGTGCCGGTCCTGCGATTCCACCCCTCCGGACTGTGAGGATAACAATGCCTGGCTTTGTCCTGCGTGCAGTGCGCATTTTGGAGTCACGGCACCTCCCCCCGGTCCATGCCCCAGATTCTCACTAATGCTTATTTGTACCAGATGGAAATTGGTTAACAAATATATCCATTCGGGGGCATGGACGTGCATCCCCACAACCTGGCGCAATGCGGTCAGGCAGATCCATGATGCAGATGGCGTTTGGCCACATCGATCACTTCGCGGGTAAGCCCCGCCAGGCGATCGGCAGCGAAACGGCTTATCTGCCAGTAGAGAGGAACGTCCATCGGCGTATCGCTGACCAGTTCCACCAGTCGTCCGGACCGGAGGTGCTCGCGGGTGAGCTGTGCCGGGTTCATGCCCCATCCCATTCCGGAGAGGCAGGCCTCGACGAAACTCTGCGTGGATGGCAGCCAGTGGGTTGGAACGTTGACGTCCCGCCCCAGGGTGCGGCGTATCCACTGGGCTTGCAGGCGGTCCTTCTGGTTGAACGTCAGTGCCGGCGCGTTGCCGATGGTCTCCCGCGTCACGCCGTCGGCGAAGTACCGGGCTGCAAACTCGCGACTTGCGGTCGCGTGGTAGCGCAACGCCCCGAGCGAAAAGCGCCGGCAGCCCGGCATGGGCTTCTCCAGGCTTGTGACCGCAGCGATGACACGGCCGCGTTGCAGCCAATCGGCCGTATGGTCCTGGTCGTCAACTGCAATGCTCAACAGATAGGGGGACGACCTGGAGAAATTCGACATCGCCTCAAGGAACCATGTTCCAAGGCTGTCGGCATTGGTGGCAATCTGGAGCGTGACCCTGTGGCCGGGCGCATCGGGATCGACGAGCGACGGCAGATGCTGGAGCAACTCCCCTTCCAGCATGCCCACATTCTCCATGTGCCGACACAGTTGCATCCCTTTTTCGGTTGCGGTGCAGGGATTGCCGCGAACGACCAGGACGACGCCGAGGCGCTCCTCCAGTTGCTTCACGCGTTGTGAAACCGCCGATGGCGTCACGTTCAGCACGGCAGCAGCCTTTTCGAAACTGCCGGATTGAACGACGGCAAGAACGACGCGAAGAGCGGAATAGTCAAGCATGGATTAGCTTTGCTTAATTGCAGTTAGAAGCATTAACTAGTCTAATTCCATTTTCGGAAATATCCAGTGCGCAACCGATTTTCAGGGGCGTGCAACAAAAGTATGAATCTTTCCATTTATTTCACCGGCATGATGATGGGCCTGAGCCTGATTGTCGCCATCGGTGCGCAAAACGCCTTCGTGCTGCGTCAGGGCCTGCGCAACGAGCATGTCTTCGCGGTCTGCCTCGCCTGCGCGGTGTCCGACGCACTGCTGATCGTCCTCGGCGTCACCAGCCTGCACAAGATCGCGACAATTGCGCCATGGCTCGATCCGGTCATGCGCTATGGCGGCGCGGCCTTCCTGATCTGGTTCGGAGGCCGGAGCCTTCTTTCGGCGCTGCGGTCGTCCGGAGCGCTCACCGTCGGCGAAGGCACGCCGTCGAGCTTTGGCCGCACCATGGCGACATGCCTGGCGCTCACCTGGCTCAATCCGCACGTCTATCTCGATACCGTCGTGTTCCTTGGGACGATCTCGACGCGGTTTCCGGGCAGCGAGGCGTCGTTCGCCGCGGGAGCGGTCACCGGGTCCTTCCTGTTCTTCTTTTCGCTGGGTTTCGGGGCAACCCGGCTGCGGCCGATCTTTTCCAGCCCGGCCTCCTGGCGCGTTCTGGAAACCGCCATTGCCGCCGTCATGTGGCTGATCGCATACCAGTTGCTGCGCGGCCTTTGACGCCCAGGATCGCCGCAACAGTAGCTCAGCAGCAACCGAGCGCAGGCTCTTGCATGCGCGACACCGCGCGCAGCGGGCCGCCAACATACATGAGCGAATCCTCAAGATGGCCCATCTTGCTCCGCATCCAGAACACAGTTCGTTCCTATTGAGCGGGCGGGCGATGCACTCGCCCGGCAAGGAATGACTTACGGGGAGACCTATAGAATGCCGAAGCACAATGCGAATGAGCAATATCTGCTGGAACTGATCAATGCCGAGAGGGCGAAAGCGGGCGCACAGCCGCTGGCCTTCGACAACGATCTTAGCGAAGCCGCCCAAGGGCACAGCAAGTGGATGCTCGCTGCCGACGTTTTCTCGCATACCGGTTCCGGCGGTTCCAGCGCCACCCAGCGCATGAAGGACGCGGGTTATCTCCTGCAGGGGTCCTGGGCCACCGGCGAGAATATCGCCTGGGCTACGACCCGCGCCCCTGCCGGCTACCAGGATGAAGTCAAGCTCCTGCACACCAACCTGATGAACTCGTCGGGTCACCGCGCCAATCTTCTCAATCCGAATTTTCGCGAGGTGGGCCTCGGCGTCGAGGTCGGCGACTATAAGGGCCGCAGCAGCGCATTCGTGACTGAGAATTTCGCAAAGACCGGTTCCGACACCTTCCTGACGGGCGTGGCTTTCGACGACCGCGATGGCGACCGCTTCTACGATCCCGGCGAAGGTCTCGGCAGCATTGCGGTAACCGCCAAGAATTCCGCGGGCCAGGTTTTCAAGACCACGACGAGCGCCGCCGGCGGCTATGACCTCGTGCTGAAGCCCGGCACCTATACCGTGACCTTCTCGGGCGCAGACATCGCCAAATCGACCAAGACGGTCACCATCGGAACGAAGAACGTGAAGGTGGACCTGGTTGATCCGACGATGACGTCGGGAACGCTCAGCGCGACTGCGGCAACAGATGTTCCGGCTCCAGATGCGGCGCCGGTCCAGGCGCCGGTTGCTTCCGATGCATCGGACGGCAGCGCAAACCCGACGTCGAACGCCTGGCTTGCGAAGTTCTTCAAGCAGAGCGGTACCCTGTCGGCAAGCGACGGTGACGGTGCCCCTGTGGCCGGGAATGGCGATCATCCCGCTTTCGCGCCCGGCGGTGACGAGTTGCATTTTCGGCCGTCGGCGGCGGCCCACGGCAACGCCGACGAAATTTCCGACCTGTTCGACGAGATGGCAGAGATGTTCGGACACCTTGACGCTGTCGCGTCGCGGGTCACGGGGCCTTCGTTCGACTTCCAGGCGCCGGCCGAGGTTGCCGATGCGTCACACGACGCGCTGGCCAGGATCGTCGCCCAGATGAGGGCGGATGCGGGCAGCCTGCACGCGGATCTGCTGATCTGAGTTTCATCCGCCGACCGGACATTGTGGGTCCCCGCCTAGGCGGGGATCCGCTGAAATTGCGGCGATGGGTAGTCGCCAATACCGCTCGCCGAGCCTGCCGGCGAGCCCGACCAGGGCGGCCTGAACGGGGATACCACGCACCCCCAATAATTAAGGGCAATTTAGTATTTCATTTTCCGCTAATTTATACTTTAGTATGATCCTGCTGTGGAGCGAGGGAGGATCAGTGCAATGACGGAAATGCTCGATCGTGTTGCGACCGAAGGCTTGACGCGTGTGTGGTCCGTAACGGCATTCTGCCTTCGCCACAGGATCGACGAGGATGAGGAACAACGGCTCCTCCAGCTCTTCGGGCCTTTCGCCACCGCGTGTGAACTTCTGCACAATGCGAGGCGAGCTCCTAAATTCCGGTAGCCGACGGGGTTGCCGGCAGCAAAGCGCCGCCGGCAGGGATACGACCGTTTGGGCGGATCGGATCTCGGTTTCAGAATGATCATGGTCCGAGATTGCGTCACGGGCTTTGACGTGCCTGCCGACAACTATCCGAACGCGACGACCCAAATCAGGCGGCCTTAGCCGAGACTGGGAGACGGAAAGGGGCACCCAACCGATTGAACGCGTTCATGGCGGCAATGGTGATCGTCAGATCGACCAGGTCCTTCGGTTCGAATGCCGCGGACGCGGCCGCATACGCTTCGTCGGAAGCGTGTGTTTCGCTGACCCGCGTTACTTCCTCCGCCCAAGCCAGTGCCGCGCGTTGTTGGTCGGTGAAGATGTGTGGTAGCTCGTCCCAAACTGGTAGCAGAGCGACCTTGTCGACTGACATGGTCTTGCGCAGATCACGGCCGTGCATGTCGATGCAATGAGCGCAACCGTTGATTTGGGACACTCTGAGAAACACGAGGTGGATGAGTTCCTCAGGCAGGTTGGTGTTCTTCATGACGTATTGGTGGACGCCAAGCAAAGCTTTCGCGCCTTCCGGGGCGACTTCGTACCAGTTCATGCGGGTCATCGAGTTGATCCTTTCCGTTTGTGATGGTTGCAATCCTCCCGCCGCCGGCCACACGGTGCCGTCGCCAGGGTGCGCCCGAAGTGTAGATTCGATTTACCGGGGCAAGCGGCGTCCTTCCTTCAGACCCTTCACGCGCGCGGTCTCGCGTGCCGCCGTGCGGTCTCTGAACCAATTGGCGACCAAGCTCTCGAAGTCTTCAGGACGGCCGCCCTGCGCTAGATCGGCCAAGCTTGTCTTTCCCAGTTCGGAGCGCATGCGCTTCTCGGCCCGCAGCATCACCGCGTGGATGCGACAGACGCCGTCGATCGACCAAGGCGGCGGGGTGCCGCCAAACAACACGCACCCTCGCCTCACTTCCTTGCAGTCGAAGAGCTTGCGGTCGCCCTCAATGGCGTCGACGACATCCAAAACCGATATGTCCGCGGGCGGCTTGGCCAGTTCATAGCCACCGCTGATGCCGTCGCTGGAGTTGACTATCCCGGCCTTTTCAAGCTTCGGCATGATTTTCGCGACCATCGCAGGCGGTACACCCTGCATCTCCGCAAGGTCTCGGCTGCTTGCGCGTCTTGGATTGTTGGCGACGAGCCAGAGAAGCGTATGAAGCCCATATTCAACCGAGACTCCGAACAGGCTAACGCCCTTGCGGTGCCCCGACCCGACTCTTTCCGCCACGGCATGACCACCGTTGGTCTCTACGTCGCCATGCTCGTCCGCCATAACACCACCTGGTTAGTTCCGCGTTAAATATAACGCTACCTATATCGATCCGCGTTAGAGAGTCAATTCGAAATCGACGGAGCATCGTCTCCATTGCGCGCGGAGTTGGCTTCACACTCCAGCAGCACCCGCTTTCGTTCGAGCCTCCAACTGCATCCACAGATACGTACTGCCCGCATAGCTCGGTTTCCGAGTTAGCACAGCACATGTGCACGCAATGGTGTATGAATGGCGGCAAGAACAAAGGAGCTTCCCATGTCTGGAAAGATTGGATTTTTGAACCGCTTCGTCGCCGCGCAAGAGCGCCGGATGCGTCCGTTCGTCAATGAAGCATTGAGCCGGCTGGACGATCAGACCCTGATCGCCCTGGGACACGACCCGAGCGAAGTACGCGCCCGGCCGCGCAAATCCTACCTGTGACTTTTGCGGCCGCACGCGGCCGTGATCGGCGCAATGCAATTCGATACCCGGGTCGTGCCTTCCCCAGCCGGCCCCGGATTGCCCGCCACGCGATTGAATGAGTAGGCTGCCGCGGCTTGTGCCGCGTTTCCTTTTTGTACTCATTCCCCCTTTTCTTTCGCGGTGACTCCCGCCATATTCCGGCCATGGCCAAAACTCCGAAAAAATCGTCGCCCTCGAACCCCGGTTTCGAGGAAGCCCCTCAGTCCGAATTCGAAGGCGCGCCGTTCACCGGGACGCCCTTCGAGTGGAACGAGAAGGACAAGCGAGTCCCGGCAAAGGAATCCTCCGTCGCCGACTGGGTAAAGCAGCTGGAGGCCGAGGCGGAAGCCTCGGGCGTCGAGACCCGGCGCGACGTCGCCTCGAAGGCCGGAAAGCACCGCAAGAAGGTCGAGGAAGCCGCCCGCAAGCAGGCCGAAAAGGTCACCGCCCAGAAAACCGCCCGCGGCACCTCCATGGGCGGCACCACCGACCCGAAGACCCGCGCCCGCGCCGGCCTCAATCCGGTCGCCGGCATGGACACGACGCTGGAGGAGGCCGCCTCGCTCAACGCCGGCACCGCCGTCACCGCCACCGTCGAGGCACTGTCGGCGCTGATCGAGAGCGGCAATCCGCTGTTCAAGGACGGCAAGATGTGGACGCCGCACCGCCCGGCCCGGCCGCCGAAATCCGAGGGCGGCATCGCCATCCGCATGGACAGCGAGTACCAGCCGGCCGGCGACCAGCCGACCGCAATCGCCGATCTTGTCGAGGGGCTGCAGAACGGCGAGCGATCGCAGGTGCTGCTCGGCGTCACCGGCTCGGGCAAAACCTTCACCATGGCCAAGGTGATCGAGGCGACGCAGCGCCCGGCCGTCATCCTGGCGCCGAACAAGACGCTCGCCGCCCAGCTCTATTCCGAGTTCAAGAACTTCTTCCCCGACAACGCGGTCGAATACTTCGTCTCCTACTACGACTACTACCAGCCGGAAGCCTACGTGCCGCGCTCCGACACCTATATCGAGAAGGAGAGTTCGATCAACGAGCAGATCGACCGGATGCGCCACTCGGCGACCCGCTCGCTGCTCGAGCGCGACGACTGCATCATCGTCGCCTCGGTCTCCTGCATCTACGGTATCGGCTCCGTCGAGACCTACACCGCCATGACCTTCCAGATGAATGTCGGCGACCGCCTCGACCAGCGCCAGCTGCTCGCCGACCTCGTCGCCCAGCAGTACAAGCGCCAGGACATCAATTTTATCCGCGGCTCTTTTCGCGTGCGCGGCGACACCATCGAGATTTTTCCGGCCCACTTGGAAGACGCGGCCTGGCGCATAAGCATGTTCGGCGACGAGATCGACGCCATCACCGAGTTCGACCCGCTGACCGGCCACAAGACTGGCGACCTGAAGTCGGTGAAGATCTACGCCAACTCGCACTACGTCACGCCCCGCCCCACCCTCAACGGCGCCATCAAGGCGATCAAGGAGGAGCTGAAGCACCGCCTCGCCGAGCTGGAAAAGGCCGGACGCCTCTTGGAGGCGCAGCGCCTCGAGCAGCGCACCCGCTACGACATCGAGATGCTCGAGGCCACCGGCTCCTGCCAGGGCATCGAGAACTATTCGCGCTATCTCACCGGCCGCAATCCCGGCGAGCCGCCGCCGACCCTGTTCGAATACATCCCCGACGACGCGCTGATCTTCATCGACGAGAGTCACGTTACCGTGCCGCAGATCGGCGGCATGTATCGCGGCGACTTCCGCCGCAAGGCGACGCTGGCCGAATACGGCTTCCGCCTGCCGTCCTGCATGGACAACCGGCCGCTGCGCTTCGAGGAATGGGACGCCATGCGCCCCGACACCATCGCCGTCTCCGCCACCCCCGGCAACTGGGAGATGGAGCAGTCCGGCGGCGTCTTCGCCGAGCAGGTCATCCGCCCGACCGGCCTGATCGACCCGCCGGTCGAGGTCCGCTCGGCCCGCACCCAGGTCGACGACGTGCTGGGAGAAATCCGCGAGACCGCCGCGAAGGGCTACCGCACCCTCGTCACCGTGCTCACCAAGCGCATGGCCGAGGACCTGACCGAATACCTGCACGAGCAGGGCGTGCGCGTGCGCTACATGCATTCCGACATCGACACGCTGGAGCGCATCGAGATCATCCGCGATCTGCGCCTCGGCGCCTTCGACGTGCTGGTCGGCATCAACCTGCTGCGCGAGGGCCTCGACATTCCCGAATGCGGCTTCGTCGCCATCCTCGACGCCGACAAGGAAGGTTTCCTGCGCTCGGAAACCTCGCTGGTCCAGACCATCGGCCGCGCCGCGCGCAATGTCGACGGCAAGGTCATCCTCTATGCCGACAATGTCACTGGCTCGATGCAGCGCGCCATGGACGAGACCGCCCGCCGCCGCGAGAAGCAGATGGCCTACAATGCCGAGCACGGCATCACCCCGGAATCGGTCAAGGCCCGCATCTCCGACATCCTCGATTCGGTCTACGAGCGCGACCATGTCCGCGCCGATATCTCCGGCGTCGCCGGCAAGGGCTTTGCCGAGGCCGGCCACCTGGTCGGCAACAACCTGAAAGTCCATCTCGATGCGCTGGAAAAGCAGATGCGCGACGCCGCCGCCGACCTCGACTTCGAAAAGGCCGCCCGCCTGCGCGACGAGATCAAGCGCCTCAAGGCCGCCGAGCTGGCCAGCATGGACGACCCCATGGCGCGACAAGAGGCGCGGAGTGCCGAAGGCACGACAGGGAACAAGGACAAGGAAGCGCGGGGCATGGAAGGTGGCGGGGGACGAGGATCGGCGAAGCCGCAAGGCCAAGCGGCCGTCGCGCCTGATGGCGCGCCCCGTGCGGAGGCCAGCCCGAAGGGCGATACGGCCGTGAGCACAGCAAACCAATCCCTTTTCCAAAAGCCCTCGCTCGACGACATGGGGCCCGGCACCGATACGGCAATTCCGACCGGCAACTCACTGTTCCGCAAGAATACCCTCGACGAGATGACCGTCGGCCGCACCGAGAAGCCGGTGATCGGAAAGATCCCGGAAAAGCCGACCGGGGACCCCGCCAGCGACGACGCCAGGAGGAGCGCGGGCGCAAACGATGATCCCCGCCCACTGGTGCGCGGCAAGGTCGGCGCGGGCAGCTACGAAGACGCCGGAGAGCAGAAGCGCAAGAGCCGCACCAAGGGCAAGACCGGCCGGCCGGGGCGGTAAGTGTGTGTTCTCCCACTATCCCCTAGTTAAGACACCCGCTTAACATTCATCTCAGTTCTTTAAGGCGCTTGGAGGCAAACCCTGAGAACCAACCTTCTAGTTGCCATTCAGCGAGTGTTCCAAATTCGTTTATGATCACATTCCTTTCGGCAGTAATACGTGCGCGAAAGTCGTCTAATTTTGCAACAAATGACTCCATTCTCTCTACTACTCGACCTATCTCGCATAAGTATACTTCATCAACTGGCGTAGCTTGAGGATCGCACTTGCCGGGTGGACCGACAATTACGACACCTTGGACTTTGTCGTCTTGCCGATTTTCGGCCATCCAGCCGATATGATTCATCGCCTGCCCTACCTCTTTCTTAAAGTAAAGAGCAGGATCATCCTTCTTCGTTTTTAGTTCAAACGCAATTGTATAACCACTTGCAGGGTCATGCCAAACTACATCTGGCCCGGAACCAAACTCGTTATCCGGCCTGGTACTTTCCAAACCAATTAGTTCGCCAAAAAACCTCAAAGCTTCTTCATGGTCTTCAGCTGAACGAGAGGGATCTTTAAAGTGTCGTACTGCAACCTTCATTTTTGCGGCGAAGTCCGCGAGTTGAGGCGTGCCCGAACTGTTCAAATCAATCAGATTTTTGTGAATCGACCCATAAACTTTCGCGTCTGAATTTCCAATCGAATCAATCGTGTAAGGCAGATTAAGCCACTTTGACAGGCGTGACCGAGCCGTCCGATAGTTAGTTCCGGCTGTTACAGGATCTCCAGCGATCTCATAGGTCATTCCCAGCCATACTGAATACCATCCCGCCACTCGAGCGTCGGTAATGGCGATTTTGTCGATGACATCACTTAATGTATTGCGGGCGCTCTGGATATCACCGGACCATAGAGCTGTCATGAATTCGCATTCAGCCAAAGCGCCGGACGCTAATTTTGTCTCTCTATCCTTTACGGCACTTATAGCTTCGGTATTAGCTTTGATTCCCTTAATAGAATCCGAATAGAACTCTACCCATCCATCATCTCTTTTGCCATCTTTAACTGTCAGCACCTGATCGACAAACTCGTTTAGCTTTGCCTCTTCCATATATGGTATTTCATCGTGAATATTGTTGCCGAGCTCCACTTGTTTCTGTATTAGCTCGGGGAGCAACGCGACATTTTTCTCCCGTAAAAACCATCGGGAAATATCTTGCCCATAAATGAAGAATATTCCGTAATCTGACCTACCTCTATTAATTCTGCCAAGTAATTGCGTAATCCTAGTTGCCATCTTTGTAGACATAAGATTTGAAAGCTGCATGCCCTCAATCATATACCGTTCCATCAAACTAATTCCTGATGGAGCGCCATCTATAACCATAATTCGACATGTGTCTTGCGGCAAATCAATGCCGTCAATCCGTGACACCAATAGGAAAGTGCCCTTATTTGACTGTCGGAACTTCTCTAAACTATCTGTAAATTCGCTTGTGTCCGGGGGAGTCCCTACCAAAGCCCAATGCTTGGCATCGGAGTACGTCGGAATAGCAATTAAGACTTTGCGGGAGGCAGCAAGCTTTTTGGCCAATTTTTGCTTGCCCAATGAAGGGTGAAGCTTGTCCCCAAATATTATTAGCCGTTCGCCGTTTCCGGCGTCATTTTTTGGGCGAATTTCAATATCAGGCCGCCGTCCGAATGCCCTAACAAAGTCAGTCTCGAATTCTATCGTTGCCGATAAATAAATCCTTCGTACATCCCCGGTTAAGAATTCAAATTTACCGCTCGGCACGAAAGGCGGAGTAATTTCTATTGAATTAGAAGATACAAAAATCGAACAATATTGTATGTTTTCATAGTTTTGAATAATAGGGAATTTTAAAGCTGGCACTTTTTGATAGTCAGCCCTCTTGAATGCTTCAAGAATAGCAGATTTGTTGTTAAATGCAGTGGCAGGAGGACACATCGTGACGCTCGACTGACCAACGCTTTCAAGAACATAGCTAAGATGGCCAGACTTCCCAATGCGGTCAAACTCAGGACGAATGATGTCAACCAATTCATCATAGAGCCCTTTGTGCTCATCTTTTTTCACCGTAATCGTGAAAGAGTCCCTGATCATTCGCTCGCTAACATGAGCATCATCAAAAACAATAGCCGCAGGCTTGTTATCTTTAGTAAACGCATTAATTGATGAAAAAAGCGCCTGGTAGGTGGTTATGCAAAACGCTTTCCCAGACTCAAATAGATCATTACTAAAATTTTGCTTTACTCTTAATGTATATTTTATACCAATCCGCTCGCATTATTTTGCGGTCTGGGTTACCAAATCTATTGTGCTACATACAAAAAGGACCGGTCCGATTTTTTCATTTACGAGACTTTGCGCGATTAGAACGCCGACGATAGACTTCCCCGCCCCTGTATTAAGTACGATAAGACTATCAGATTTTGCGCGGTTTACGTGCCATGTCTTCAAAGCCTGAGCTTGGCCTTCCCACAAGTCGTTGGGAGCGTTACCAAGGTTGGGTGAATTCTTAAAAATTTCAATAGGATCCAAAGGGGCGCCTCCACCTGGAGGCCGTTTGAACTTACCAAAATCAATCATTGTTTCTTCCTATGAAACTGACCGCCTTGATTGCTACCGGTTCACCGCAAGAAGGTCAACGTTGGGTTGAAACGAGGTTCTGATTTTTGCGGTTCCTCGTTTGCATCGTTGCCCACGATAGGCGGAACTACGAGCAATTCCATTGCATGATCCCTCGATCTTTCTTCACTGCGAACTAGTCACGGAATATAAATTTTCCCGCCCCACAAAAATTCCCCCTTCCCCTTCAACCACTTATCATTTTCCCACCTCCCCGGTTTTCCCCCTCGCCAAAACCCGTGCCTACAATCATCCCGTTCCGTCGTCGGATACACCGGGTGTGCGTACCCGGCGAGGCGGGACCGGCGCCGGCGCGCCGGGCGATCGCAGGCCCGGAGCGTCGGGGTTCGCGGAAAATGGCCTTCCCCTGGCGGCCAAGGGGCGCAAGCGGGCATGACCTTTCGGGGCGGCCCGCTTCCCGAAGCCAAGGGCCAGGCGTGCCTGTGTGGCGCACAAGGCGCGGCGTGGTTTCCACCACCGCCTGCGTCGTAGAGAGGCCGAGTCGCGGGCACAAACCGCCGAACGGGGCGCTGGAAGGTGCCACATACACTACTCACACGAGGCAGCTTCGAGCGCCCCGTCCGATGCTCGCTGGCCTGAAAGGTCGGCGGGAGAGTTGGAAATGCCCGAAACCACGGCGGAACTTTTCGCGCGCGGCGTTTTCGCGCGCCCGCCGACAGGAGGCCCCACTCACGGGAGAGGAGAATGCGCTTGCCCGGTCGTATCGACATCACCCCTGAAATGCGCCAGACCATGCTGGCGGCGATCGTCGCGGACAGGATGCCGGCCGCCCGCTGCCGCATCCGCGCCTGCCGCCGCCACCGTTCTTGCGCGTATCGCAATGCCCGAACCGGCGCTCCGCTCTGCTTCGGATGGCTGGAGGATGGCGAACGCGCCGAATGCGCGGCCGATCTCGCCGAGGCCGAACGCGCCTGCCGCATCATCCTCGGCGGCTGGAAGCCGGCGCCGTCGGCGGATCCAAAAGTGCGGGCCCGCCAGGATCTTGCCGTGGAGGCCGCGACGCGGGCGCTGTCGCTGGTCGAGGCATGGCAGCCGGCGCTCGTCGCCTGGCTGGGATGGCGGCTGGCCCTGGCGCCGCCGCTGCTCGAGGAGGGCGCCGACCTCGAGGAATACCGCAGCTTCACACGCTACCTGCGCCACCAGCTGGGCGCCGAGAACTGCTCGCTCTGAGATGGCGGGTCGGGCGCTTTTACCGGCCTTGGCCCCTGCCCTTTCGCCGGCCTTGGCCCCGGCGCCGGCCCTTGCCGCAAACCTATTCGGCGGCTTCCGTCTCCGGCCCGGCGGATACCGGCTCGGGTTCGGCTTCGGGCGCCGCCTTGCTCTTGGCCTTGACGGCCACCAGCGTCGGCGGCTCCAGCTCGTAGGAATAGCCCTCCAGCATGCCGTAGGCCTGCTCGATGGTCTCGATCTGCGCCTCGGCGCCGCGGATGGCGTCGGAGATCGACTGGGCGCGGGCGCGCAGCATCGAGCCGAGCACGTCGGTTTCGGGGCGGCGCGCGATGCGGTCGAGGTGCTGGCGCACCCGGGTGCGGTGGCGCTCCAGCTCGAGGATGTGGAAGCGGCTCTTCAAAATGTCGTCGGTGAGCTTGCGGCGCAGCGCCGCGACGGGATCGAAGCTGCCGGGCTCGCGCTCGTCGAGGATCACCTCGTTGACAAGCGTCTCGAGGATCATCACCCCCTTGAGGTCGCGGGCGTCGGCGAGCTGCGGGTCGTAGCCGGTGTCGTCATAGACCTTGCGGCGCACCGGGTCCTTGAGCAGCTCGTAGGAAGCGGTGACCTTGCCGAACTGCTCGGTGTCGCCGCCGGCGTCGGGGTGCGCGGTCTTGGCGAGCTTGCGATAGGCGCGGCGGATGGCGGCGTCGTCGGCGTCGCGGTCGATTTCGAGCATCGCATAGGGATCGATCAAGGCTTAACCCTTCCTGGCACTGCGGGCATTGCGGCATTCTCCTGTGGCCTATCCCTACCGTCTGGCGGCGGTTGCATCAAGCGCCGGCGGGCTCGACGCACAGGCTGGTCGACAGCATCGCCATGCGACCGCAGGCTGGCGAAATTGTGGAGGCCGGCCGGCCATTTCGCCGGCAAGCCGCTGAAATTTGCCGGAATTTTTGACCACTGCCAGCCGGTCACAATATTGCCCCTTGCGTTTTTGCGCAAATCCTGTACCCATTTCAGCACTCGGGCATTTGCATGCCGGTGACTGGACTGAAGTGGTTATGCCTTCCGAAAGGATGGCGGCATGGGTGACACCCATGCGCGTAGACGTTCTTTCCCCGTAGGTAACTCTCGACCACCTTCCCTTAGGGGAAGATCACTATCCCCGCCTCCTTTCGAGGGTGCGGGAAATGACCAAAGACAGGGAAAAGGACTTCTCCCCATGGCCACCAAGGGCACCGTAAAATTCTTCAACCAGGACAAGGGTTTTGGTTTCATCACGCCGGACAACGGCGACAAGGACGTATTCGTCCACATTTCGGCCGTTCAGGCTGCCGGCCTCGCCACCCTGAAGGATGGCCAGCAGGTTACCTTCGACACCGAGCCGGACCGCATGGGCAAGGGCCCGAAGGCCGTCAACATCCAGGCTTGATTGCCGGACTGACGGTTCCTCGCGGACCTCGTAATTGGAAGCGGCGCATCTTCGGATGCGCCGTTTTCCGTTTGTGCAGCAGAGTCAGGCCGCTGGCGCCGTCTGTTGCAGCGACGTCTCAAGGTCGACCGCGGCAAAGGCCTCGGCGATCACCTCCGGCCCCGCCCCCGCCCTGGTCGCATCGGCCGACAGGATCTGGCGATAGCGCCGCGATCCGGCCACCCCGGCAAACAGCCCGACCATGTGGCGGGTGACATGCACCAGCCGGCCGCCATTGGCGATATGGTCCGCGGCGTAGGCCATCATCGTGTCGCGCACCGCGTCCCAGTCGATTGCGCGTTCGGCCGCGCCGTAGATGCGGTGGTCGACGTCGGCGAGCAGCGCGGCATTGTGATAGACCGCCCGCCCCAGCATGACGCCGTCGACGTGGCGCAGATGCTCCTCGGCCGCGTCGATGTCCGGAATGCCGCCGTTGATGCCGATGAACACGTCCGGGTGGCGCTCCTTCATGCGGTAGACGATGCCGTAGTCGAGCGGCGGGATCTCGCGGTTCTCCTTCGGGCTGAGCCCCTGCAGCCAGGCCTTGCGGGCATGGATCCACACCGCATCCGCCCCGGCATCGATAGCGCGGGACAGGAAGTCGGGTAGCACCGTTTCCGGATCCTGGTCGTCGACGCCGATGCGGCATTTCACCGTGACCGGCACCCGCGCCACCGCCTTCATCGCCTTGACGCAGTCGGCCACCGTTTCCGGTTCGCGCATCAGGCAGGCGCCGAAGGTGCCGGATTGCACCCGGTCGGACGGGCAGCCGACATTGAGGTTGATCTCGTCATAGCCATATTCGGCGGCGATCCGGACCGCCTCGGCGAGCTTGGCCGGATCGGAGCCGCCAAGCTGCAGCGCCAGCGGGTGCTCGACGGCATTGTGGCCGAGCAACCGGTCGCGCACGCCGTGGATGATCGCATCGGCCACCACCATTTCGGTATAGAGCAGCGTCTGGCGGCTGATCTGCCGGTGGAAGAACCGGCAATGGCGATCAGTCCAGTCGATCATCGGCGCGACCGCGAAGACTTTTTCGCGATTAAGGTATTGATTTCTCATGGTTTTCTACAACTGCACCACGCTTGAACACTCTGCACCACGACCATTTTTGGCCACTCTTTACCACGAGTAACCATTTGAATCCATTGGAAGTAGATTCCGGGTAATTCCCTAACTGCACCACGAACTGCACCACGAACTGCACCACGAACTGCACCACGAACTGCACCACGAACTGCACCACGACAATGGCGATCCGTGCTTGCAACTGCACCACAAAGCGCCGCCTAAGCTGCCAAAAATGGCCGAGAATTATTGTTTATCTCCTTGGTCCGAAGCAGCAACCCCGTTAGATTCAGTTGTCCGTGTGTCGCGGATATTCAACCAGTTGTTGAATACGCAAAGGATAGTCCTGTACCATGCTCGCAAATACCTACACTCAAACAGGAAAGGACATGGTCCACGAAAATGTTGGCTACGAGGTTCTGGTCGGCGATTGCATGCAGAGCCTTCAGGGTCTCGCCGATCAGTCGGTTCATTGCTGCGTCACAAGTCCTCCGTATTTCGGGTTGCGCGACTACGGTGTCGATGGGCAACTCGGCCTCGAGCCGACACCCGACGAGTTCGTTACAGCGCTTGTGAACGTGCTCCGCGAAGTGCGACGTGTTCTGCGCGATGACGGGACGCTGTGGCTGAACCTAGGGGATAGCTATGCCAGCACCGCCCCGGGGACACGGAACGCCCCGTAGACGAAAGGAAGCAAAACAAACCCTGAGCAGTGGGGAAACTTCCGACCAGATCTGCGCGATTAAGGCATCAAGCCCAAAGACCTGATTGGCATCCCGTGGCGGGTAGCCCTCGCGTTGCAGGCCGACGGCTGGTATCTGCGCCAGGACATCATCTGGCAGAAATCGAACCCTATGCCCGAAAGCGTACGGGACCGCTGCACGAAGGCTCATGAGTATGTCTTCCTTCTCAGCAAATCGCCCAAATACCATTTCGATTGGCAGGCAATGCGCGAAGACGCGGTGAAGGGTGCAGCCGGGTCATCATTTAACAAAGGAAAAACCGCTGAACACCAGCTAGGACGTAGCAGCGAAGCAGAGCGTTCCGAAGACGGAAAACGCAACCGGAGGAGTGTCTGGACAGTTAGCACAAAACCGTACAAGGGCGCGCATTTCGCCACCTTCCCCTCTGATTTGATCGAGCCGTGTGTATTGGCCGGATGCCCCCTCGGCGGCGTCGTGCTGGACCCATTTGGTGGCAGCGGCACTACGGCAGGGGTCGCCGTTAAGCACGGACGTAACGCGATCCTGTGCGAACTGAACCCGGAGTATGCCGAACTGGTACCTGCCCGTGTCGCATCCATCTCAGGTTCACCAGTTGCCCCTCTTCCAGTGAATGATAATGACGCCTTGGACTGGGACGCTTGGCGCGAGTGGGTCCTCGGCTAAATCTTCCACTCGAAAACCTGAAGCCGCCTTTGCCCGACATAGTGAGGGCGGTTCGTCAGGTTCAGTATCACTGACACGACCGCCGTAGTGAACTGTGCGCGTGTACTGACCTCCACATCCGCGTAGGGTTTGATCCCCAACTGAAGCTGCGCGCACAAGCCGACCACCTTCTCCGTCGCGAACGACACCTTGATCTGGTGGGCGAACTCGTTACGCACTTTCCTAATCAATTCGCACTCCCGGTACTCGGCTTCAGAAATCAGGCCAAGACCGAACGCTGCCGCGATCCTGGCAGAGAACGATCCGAGCGGTGCGTTGAAGCCATTGAGCAGTGCTTGGCTGCCCTTGTTCGGGATCAGGAAAGCCTCAATGACTTTGCCGAGCTGATCGTCGATCATAGCCGCAGCGGCCAGAGCTGCACCACGCTCGGTCTCCTTGTTGAAGTCGTCCAGAAAATCGGAAAATCCGATCAGGTGCGGATGGGTTTCGGCGAACGGTCTGCGATTACTTGACACTCAGCATCATCCTCCACCTCGGGCGACCATCAGTTGAATCTGCACCCGCCGCTTGGTGCAAACTGCACCAGAACTGCACCATCGGGTTCTTGAAAATAAATAAACTAACGATTTCAATTGCTTAAAAACGCGCTGTACACTCGATCATCCGCGCGACCGCGAAGATCTTTTGTCCGGATTTCAGGGCGTGTGCATACATCGGGCAACCTCGTTTTGCCCGCCGCTACAGCAATTCCGGCAAAAAGGCCAGTTTCCCCGACACGGTGACCACGCTGCAGCGCATTCCCGACGACGACCTACGATTCCCGGAAGAACCGCCCGGCGCGCGGACCGGCCAGGATGACGTTCCAGGCGCGTTTGTTGTCGAAATTCTGGCGGGCGAGGAAGGTGTAGCCGGTCCGGTGCCAGGCCTTGACTGTGCCGCTCAGGTTGTCGAGCACGAAATCGCCGCTGTCGAGCCGTGCCAGCAGCACGGCGTGATTGTTGCCCCGGCGGTCCAGCACCACGGTCATCGCCAGACGGTCGGCTCTGAACCCGGCAGCAATGAGCTGCTTCATCTTCGCGAGCGCGAAATCCTCGCAATCGCCGCGGCCGTTGATCGGCAGCGACCAGTGTTCCCGCCGGCCGACCGACTTGCCGTCGGCGACGGCCCGCACCGAAGAATTGACCGCGCCGTTGACCCGTTTCAACAGGCCCATCGCCTCGGCGTCGCCCATCGACCGGCCGGAGCGACTGGTGCAAAGCCAGTCGTAACGGCTGCAGGCGGATACGAAGCCCTCGGGTGGGTGTATGGACCGTGTCGCCTGGATCATCGAGCCGGCAAATCCGCCTTCGCCGTACAGTAGGCCAGCCAGCAAAGCGCATGCAGCAATCAGGTAGTGTCGCATGTTCAGTACCCCAATGCGGGCAGCGGACGCGCCCGATACATTTGGAACTACTTATAGAAAGCGCCAATTCCGATTTTCTGAAGAGATTGATTAGACTTTGAGATATCGGCATTTTTTGGCCCGGCGTGCCGTTTCATCGCATTTCCGGTCGCCGTCCGCCGCCCCGCCCCCTTCGCCGTGCCCCCCTACGTGACCGGTCACCGCAATCGAGGGGCAGAGTTCGTTGTTAAACGAACGTACAAAAGTAGTAGCGGAAGGCGAAAACGGCAAAAGACATCCCCAAACTGATAGTCGCTTGTATCCACCGCTACCCCTTTGAATAAAATACAACGCTGATATGTTATAGTACAAACAGTGTATATTGAAGTTATTACTTTATTAACATAAAACATATCTCCAAGAACAAAATAACAAACAAAACTAGATGGAGAGAAACAGTGAGGAATAGGGGCCTTATTGTTGCAGCGAGTGTATTAACACTGCTGGCAACGACGACACTCAACGTCAACAGAGCTCTCGCAGATGAATGCGAGAGACTGCAGCCGGGCACGATCGAAGCCGCGCTGTGCAAGCCGACAGCCACAATCAGCTTTAGCGACACATCGATCGACAAGGGCGATCGAGGCAACCGCAGCGGCGCCTTCAGCCAGGCCAGCAACAGCGGCGGCAATGGTGGCGGTAGTACCGGCGGTAGTGATACCGGTGGTGGCGACACGGGTGGTAGTGATACCGGCGGCGGCGACACGGGTGGTGGTGATACCGGCGGCGGCGATACCGGCGGCGGTGATACCGGCGGCGGCGATACGGGCGGTGGAGATACCGGCGGCGGAGATACCGGCGGCGGCGATACGGGCGGTGGAGATACCGGCGGCGGCGATACCGGCGGTGGAGATACCGGCGGCGGCAATCACGGTGGCGGAAATCACGGCGGTGGCAACCATGGCGGCGGCAACCACGGCGGCGGCAACCATGGCGGCGGCAATCACGGTGGCGGCAATCACGGTGGCGGCAATCACGGTGGCGGCAACCACGGCGGCGGCAACCACGGCGGCGGCAATCACGGTGGCGGCAATCACGGTGGTGGCAACCACGGTGGCGGCAATCACGGCGGTGGCAACCATGGCGGCGGCAATCACGGTGGCGGCAATCACGGTGGCGGCAATCACG
>JALDYZ010000023.1 GCA_030028905.1 Ferirhizobium litorale
AAATTGGACGCCGATTACCCCGCCAAGGGGGTCAAATTTGCACGCCGAAACACAGTGAGGAAAGGCCTGTTAGGCGACATTGCGTGCTTCCTGTTCTTCTGTCGGCTGGTCGGAATGAATTTCGTATTGGCCACCCGCAAAGCGCTCGATGTGAATCACGTCGCGGACTCGCCGGCCGCGGGGCGTGCGCTCGATCGAGATGATGAGATCGACGGCCTCGCCAATCACTTCATGCATCGGTTGTTGGCTGACCTCTGCGGTCAGTTGTTCCAGCCGACGAAGCGCAGACGTTGCCGTATTGGAGTGGATTGTCGCCACGCCGCCAGGATGGCCCGTGTTCCATGCCTTGAGGAGTGTGAGGGCCGCACCATCCCGAACCTCGCCAACCACAATCCGGTCGGGACGCAGCCGCATTGTGCTTTTCAGGAGCCGGGCCATGTCGACCGCGTCGCTGGTGTGAAGAAGAACGGCGTTTTCGGCGCCGCACTGGATTTCGGCGGTGTCTTCGAGGATGACCAGCCGATCTTCGGGTGCGCTCTCGATGATCGCGTTTATTACAGCGTTGGCGAGCGTCGTCTTGCCAGAGCCGGTTCCGCCAGAAATGATGATGTTGAGGCGTGATCCAATTGCGCTACTGATCGTGGCTGCCTGTATTTCCGTCATGACCCCGGTGCGAACGTAGTCATCGAGCGGGACCAGGCGGGATGCACGTCGGCGGATTGTGAAGGCAGGCTTGGCGACCACCGGAGGGAGCAAGCCCTCGAAACGGTGCCCGCCGATTGGCAACTCCCCGGAAATGATTGGCTGGTCATTGTCGACCTGCGACTGGAGCGCGTGGGCGACCGTGCCGATTACCATTTCCGCAGCGGCCGATGACATTTCTCCCGCAGGGGCAACTCCGTGCCCCAGCCGTTCTATGAACAGTTTTCCGTCGGGGTTCAGCATGATCTCGACGACGCTATTGTCGTCGAGTGCGACGCAAAGCTGGTCACCGAGCGCCTCCTGGAGTTTACGTACGAGTCTGGGATGGGAACGAAGCTGCGTCACATGCTTCTCCTTTTGGTGAGATCAAAGAACTGTAGTTGACGGGTCGCAGGCGCTGGAACGTGCTCTCGTTTGCGGGCAGGGTTCCTGCAACCGCGGTTGTGATGCCGATCTTCTGCGGAGTACCAAGCCGCTGCAGCGGCCATCCGACACGGGAGAGGATTCTCTCGAAGCGAAGATCAGTGACTGTGACGATCTCGTGATAGCCGTTCGCTATCGACCACTCGACGATGCCGGCAAACATGGCGAGCGTTGCGTGGTGGATGGCGCCCCTTCCCTTCCTCCCTCCTACGCGGGTATCGACGCAGAACCGCGAACTCTCGATCATCGCGGAATGGGCGCGGATCTTCCCTTCTGGAAGGAGCGAAGCAAATACGTCCTGAACCATCGTGGGGCCAAGTGCTGGAAGAAGGCGGGCGCATCCAACAACTCTGCCCGCTGCAGAGACAGCTAAAATGTAGGTTGGTCGAAGGTCATCGAATCCATCGGACTCTATCCCGTCTGAAACCTGAACTTCCCAACCCAACCGTCCCGAAAATACCTCAGCACGAAGCCTGCGATGGGCGTGCAGCAACTCCGCTTCCTCAGCGTTCCGCGGACGTGAGATCGCCATAACCTGCATGTATTTCTCCGTCGTCGCTTATCGACGGGGAATTCAGCACAGATAGGACTCGGGCGGCAGTTGTAGAATCCTACAGGGTCCAGGCGAGGTGAGTCGGCCCCAACCACCGCTATCAGCAGGGAAATCGCTCGGAAGCGAGAGGGCCAGTTTGTAGGATTCACAGGGGAACAAACAAGCACTGGATACTGTCTGTTGAGAAAGCAAGTGATTGTAATTATGAGGTAATATACGGTTCTTTACCGGCCGCAAACCATGAAAGGCCGTCCACGCGAAGAGCCCATTAAACTAAACTTCCTTGCCGGGCTGTAAGAATCGGACATAATAACGGTTAATCGACAATTTCACGTCGAAAACCGTTATCTGAAAGATTTCTGACAATGAACGCTAATTCGATAGCCTCGCTGAGGATGCCGATGCAGTTCGAAGATCAAATCCTTGAACAAGGTGATTTGATTTCCAAGAAGCTGCACCTCCTTAGCGTACAGCGATTTCCGCCAAACGCGAGAAAGACCCTCCGGAGTTTCTCGCTTGCAGAAGTCGCAACATATGTCGGTGTCTCGCAAAGTACATTGAAAAAGCTGCACCTCGAAGGAAAAGGCCCCTCCCCTCAAACTTCGTCTTCCGGTCGCCGCTCCTATTCCGTTGAACAGATGCTGGAGCTTCGACAGTATCTTGACGCGCATGGTCGATCTGAAAGTCGGATGTACGTCCCACATCGTCGTGCCGGCGAAAAGTTGCAAGTACTTGCCGTGGTCAACTTCAAGGGTGGTTCGGGCAAAACTACGTCCGCTGCTCACTTGGCTCAGTATCTGGCGCTTACTGGTCATCGCGTTCTCGCTGTGGATCTGGATCCGCAAGCGTCCCTTTCGTCTCTGCATGGCTTTCAACCGGAGCTCGATCAGGTGGCGTCAATCTATGACGCTATTCGCTATGACGATGCAAGAAGACCCCTCCGGGACATCATACAGAGCACGAACTTCCCTGGGTTGGATATTGTCCCGGCAAACCTGGATTTGCAGGAATATGAGTACGACACGCCGCTGGCAATGTCTGACAAGTCTTCCAATGAAGGGAAGAAGTTCTTTACTCGCATTTCGAGAACTTTAGCCGAGGTTGATGACCGCTATGATGTGGTCGTTATCGATTGCCCACCGCAGCTCGGATATCTAACGCTAACTGCGCTAACTGCTGCAACCAGCGTCCTCATAACCATACATCCGCAGATGCTCGACGTAATGTCGATGGGACAATTTCTTCTGATGCTTGGCGGAATTCTCAAGCCGATCCGCGCGGCCGGCGCCGAGGTGAACCTATCCTGGTACAGATATTTAATTACGCGCTACGAGCCGACCGACGTACCACAAGCTCAGATGGTTGGCTTCATGTCCACGATGTTCCACGAGTTTATGCTGAAGAACCAGATGGTCAAGTCGACCGCGGTTTCGGATGCCGGGATCACCAAGCAAACTCTGTATGAGGTCGAACGCTCCTCCATGAACAGAGCCACGTATGACCGTGCGATGGAATCCCTGGATGCAGTGAATGCTGAAATTGCTGGTCTCGTCCATGAGTCATGGGGGCGTTGATTTGTCGGCTGACAAAAACAGGGTTTTTATGCGGAAAATCAGATGGCTAGCGGCCATTCGGAGCGATTGATATGGCACGGAAGAATCTGCTGGAGGGGCTTGCTGACCTGCCCGACGACAACAGCGTGGCATCAACATATCCAATGCGCGGCGCTGGCAAGTCGCTCGTTCGTTCGCTGGACGAGTTGGCAAAGCAGGCTGACAAATTCCTCGAGGGCGAGGCAATTGTCGAACTTGATCCAACGCAAATCGAAGGTTCGTTCATAAAGGATCGGATTTCGGAGGACGATAGCGAGTTTCGGGATCTGGTAGAAGCGATCCGGACACGAGGTCAGGATACGCCTATCCTGGTGCGTCCCCACGCAAAACTCGACGGCCACTACCAAGTCGTGTTTGGCCATAGACGGGTAAGGGCTGCGCGAGAACTCGGCAGGAAAGTCCGAGCGGTTGTTAAGTCGATAGATGATCGTGCGCACGTAATTGCACAGGGGCAAGAAAATTCCGCTCGTGCGAATCTCTCCTTCATTGAGCGGGCGTTGTTTGCAAAGCGTCTGGATGACTTCGGTTATGACCGTGAGGTGATCTCCTCTGCGTTGGCCGCGAATGCATCGTCAATTTCGAAGATGATGACGGTTGCAGAACGTGTGTCGCCTGACGTCATCGAGAAAATAGGTTCAGCTCCCGGGGTCGGCCGAGAGCGTTGGGTCGAGCTATCTCTCTTGGTTGGAAAAGTAGGCAACGCCGCCAAAATTTCTGACGTTTTAAGCGCTGATGGCTTTGACGCTTTGACGAGCGAGGATCGCTTTGCATCCCTTTATACCGCTCTAAACAGGTCGGCGCGACCAGTGAAGAAAGCGGAGACTATAACACTCAAGGCTAAGTGGCAGCCTCATGACAAAACAGTGCAGGCTGACATCAAGAATACGGGCAAAGCTTTTTCGATCTCGTTGAAGGCGAAGAACGCTGGCCTTTTTGGGGAATTTCTCTCCGGAAAGTTGGATGCGCTTTATGAGCAATTCCTGGAGGAGCGAAGCAAAGGAGACTGAAGCCGCAAAAGAAAAAGGCCCCCAAAACGACCAAGTCGTGGAAGCCCTTCTCGTATTCCCTAAGCAAGAAAGAGATTCGCATTTCCACGAATCACTGTCAAGAGTGACGGCACCGTTTGAGTGAGCGGATTTCTTTTGCCTTTTGAAAGGTGAAGGACAATGCAGAGTGGGAATGTGACGACGCCTTTCGGGCGGCGGCCGATGAAGCTCGCCCTTATGAAAGGGCAGTTCGAGTCGGCCAAAATCAAACAGGGCAAATCGGCCGACAAATGGAAGGTTTATCGTGACGCCTGTGACGCGCGTTCGGTGCTGAGGCTGCGGGACCGTGCCCTGGCTGTGTTGAACGCGTTGCTGTCATTTTATCCGGAAACGGAACTCAGCGACGATCGCAACCTGATTGTCTTTCCGTCGAATGCACAGCTTTCGGCGCGTGCGAACGGAATTGCCGGTATAACGCTGCGGGAAAACCTGGCGCTGCTGGTGGATGCTGGCCTGATCCACCGCAATGACAGTCCGAACGGCAAGCGCTACGCACGCAAGGGCAGGGACGGCGAGATCGAGGCGGCCTATGGCTTCAGCCTGGCGCCGTTGCTGGCACGTTCGGAAGAACTGGCGCAGATGGCACAGCAGGTGGCCGAGGATCGGCGTCGCCTGAAGATTATCAAGGAACGCATCTCGCTTTGCCGTCGGGATATCCGCAAGCTGATCTCGGCCGCCATCGAGGAGGGCGCTGCCGGCGACTGGGGACTGATCGAGGCACACTATCTATCGGCCATCGGCCGGCTATCCGGGGCAAAGACGGACCAGGCACTGGCGGGAAGCCTCGAGGAACTGACAATGCTGCACGAGGAAGTCACCAACATCCTGGAAATATCAGCTTATTCTCAAAAAACCGACACCAATGGTGACGAATGCCGTCAGCACATACAGAATTCAAATACCGAATCCAGCTATGAACTTGAACGTCGCTCTGAACACGAGCAGGGCGAACCGGCAGTGCCAACCAGCGAACCTTTGCGGGAGACGATCAAGGCGTTCCCACTGGGCATGGTGCTGCGCGCCTGCCCGGAGATCGCCATGTATGGCCCCGGCGGCGCTATTTCGAACTGGCGGGAGC
This sequence comes from Ferirhizobium litorale, assembly GCA_030028905.1. Lineage (GTDB taxonomy): Bacteria > Pseudomonadota > Alphaproteobacteria > Rhizobiales > Rhizobiaceae > Ferirhizobium > Ferirhizobium litorale. The sequence goes on from JALDYZ010000023.1 coordinate 5,416, forward strand.
TGATGACCGCGGCCGTCGTGGTCCGATCGACGTTGGGTGTCAGTCCGTCGGCGTACCAGGAAGCCTGCGAGGTGATGGGGCCGGAAAATGCTGCGGCGGCGGTGGCGTGCATTCTCGAAAGGGGAGGGCATATCAACTCGGCCGGCGGCTACCTGCGCGACCTCACCCGCAAGGCGGCGCGGGGCGAGTTTTCGCTTGGGCCGATGCTGATGGCGCTGTTGCGACTGAACGGCAAACCGGTGCAGGGGACCGGCTAAGCTTGAATGGTGATGTGACGCTCGGACAGGGCACTGAGGCAGTTGCGAGGGTTGAGATAAATGACCGTGCAGTACGACATGTTTGATCCGGCTTCGGAACCGGTGAAGCGGGGGCGTGGGACAACCCGGCTCCCGACCGAAATCCACGAAGCGGAAATGGTGCGGCTGCTGCAGGCAACGGGTCGTTATCGGGTGCTGACCAAACTGCAGCCGCGGCCAGTGGTTCAGGCAAGCAATCCGTCGTTCCCGCTGTGCGGCGTGATTGTCGACACCGAAACCACCGGCCTGAAGTCCTGGTCGGACGAGGTCATCGAGATCGGCGCGGTTGCTTTCAGCTTTGCGGAAAACGGCACGATTGGTGAAGTGACCGGTGTCTATGGTAGCTTGCAACAGCCAAGCCGGCCCATTCCACCCGAAATTACCCGGCTCACCGGGATCACAGATGCCATGGTGGCGGGGCAGGCGATCGATCGCGCGCGGCTGGACGAACTGGTGGCGCCGGCGGACCTGATCATTGCCCACAATGCCGGTTTTGATCGCCCCTTCTGCGAACAGCTGTCGCCGGTGTTTGCGGATAAGGCGTGGGCGTGTTCCGTTTCAGAGGTGGATTGGTCGGCACGCGGCTTCGAGGGCACGAAACTCGGTTACCTGGTCGGGCAGGCTGGCTATTTTCATGATGGCCACCGCGCCGTCGATGATTGTTTTGCCTTGTTTGAGGTGCTTGACCGTAAGAGCGACTGTCAGGACAGGTCGCCGTTTGCTGAACTCTTCGATGCCAGCCAGCGTTCGCGCGTGCGCATCTATGCCGAACACAGTCCTTTCGAGCTGAAGGACCAGTTGAAGGGCAGGGGATACCGCTGGTCGGACGGCACCTACGGACGTCCCAAAGCCTGGTGGACCGAAGTGTCAGAGGTGGATCTCGATGACGAGCTTTCGTGGCTGCGCAGCGAGATCTACCGGTATGAAGCCAATCCGCCGCTCAGGCGACTGACGGCTTTCGATCGCTTCAAGAACTGAGGCGGGGAAGCTCCTTCAGTCCTCGGCCATCAGGCCGTCGAAGACTTCGAGCAGCGCATCAACGACAACCTGGCCCAATGCGTTCGCAGCCTCGGCGATCTTGTCGTCTCCACCGTTGCGGGCTGCAAGTGCCAGATTGCCACCCTGCTCGGCGACGATGGCGCTGGCCCGCTCGATCGCCCACTGGGCGAAATCGCTGCGGTTTTCGATCGTTGTCGACTCCACTTAAAATTCCTTTCGCGTTCAGGATTGCTTCACCATCCGCGGGCATAGTCGGCCGGCGCGTTTGGTATTGTGTACGCGCAACAGAGACAGAGCATATCGCGTGTGCCGGCGCGTCTGTGCACCTTGCATCTTGAGGTCATGGATGATCACTCGTTGCGTTCGGTTGCGAGGAGTGCGTGAATCAGAACGGCAAGATTAGTTCTTCCCCAATTTCCTTTGAACCAGTCCTGAGACAGTCCGCAAGACGGTCTTTGGCTGCATCCGTGAGCATGGCTGCTCCCGTTCTGATGCCTTCCTTCCACGCATCTCCGCGGTGCCACGCTTCAATGTAGACGAGCGCCAGGTCGGAGCTTCTGCGCGTCTGCAGGAGAGCTTCGAAGAGAACGCCTGCCTGCTTGACGTCTTTGTCACGTTTGACGGCGCTCATTCCGTCGTTGTGGCGGCGCGAAGCCACGATGAGCTTGTGGACGGCGTATCGAGACGGATCAGGGACGGTCACGGGGATGCCGCTCTTGTGGAGCAGGACGGTTCTGATCGGGTCGCGGATGAGGAAATCCAGGAACCGAAGCGGATCCGCGCTTGCCCCACCCAGTGCCGGCATTCTGGCAGGCTGATCCGTGTAATCGTCAGAGCCTCGGTTCGACGTCAGGAACTCGACCTTATAGCCGTCCTTGTTTCGGAAGCTTGAGGAGGCGGCTTGTCCCGAGCGATGTGGGACAGGGCTGAAGGTCGGATCGACAGATCGCAGCAGCTCGAGGATCGGCGGCAGGCTGTCGTCGACTTCATGGCTTACGGCGAAGTCCTGGGCAATGTCCGCATCTCCAGTCATGAGCAGAGGGCCAGGCAGGCGGACTGACAGGATCCCGGCATAGGTCTGGAATGCGACCGTTCCGATGAGGACACCCCGCAGCCGAAACAGGCCTCCGGTTGCCAATGCCTCAATGATATCGCCCGACATCTTATCCGGCGATATCATGCCGCCTTCGCGGGTGAGGGTGGTCACCATGCGACGTCGTGCTCGCAGATCGTCCTTCTGGACTTGGAACTCCTCGACTCGTTTCGAGATCTCGGGATCGTCCGCAGGACCGACGTAACGGCGTGTCCTGCCACCTTTGCCGTCAGGCTGGTCAAAATACCAGTATTTGCGCTGCTTCACGGTGACAGGTGTGAAGCGACCATCCGGGGGATAATCCGCGTTCCATGCCGCATCGAGAGACCGCTGCCCCAGCTCCGCCAGCATCGTCTGGTACATGAGATCGATCTGCTTCAGCATGGGGTGCTGGCTCCGTTATACCGTTTCGCAAAAAAGGTATAACGGAGATCGAAGCCGTGTTCAATGGGTTGGCGGATCCGAGAGCAGGGCCTCGGACCTCGGCATGGGCAAACCCCTCAGGTGGCTCATCACAGTGGGTCATGCGGCACAGTCAGGGCGATCTTTCCGAAGCTACCTCCAGCTTCCATTAAAGCGTGTGCCTGCGCGGCTTCAGAAAGAGGGAAGGTCTGTCCGACCACTGGGCAATTGACCGTCCTTGAACATCGGAAGAGCATTGTCGACAAAGCGACGCACCATCTCTCGCTTTTCCTCTGCACTGCGGGATTTCATAACCGTTCCGATGAGACGGAGATGGTTGTGGAGCACCAGCGCCAGAGGGATCTCAACGTCATCTCGGCCGCTCAGCAAACCAACTTGCACGAGACGTCCGCCTGGCGCAAGGCTGCGCAGATTGCGGGGGAGATAATCGCCGCCAACGATCGCCCCTGCCGTCGGTGGCATCTCGGAAACCGCGTTCGAAATCTTGCGAACGGTAGTCAAACACGGCTTGCGCACCCAGCGCCCCGACCTCGCTACGGCGGGCCGCGGCGGCCGTGGCAAAGACATTCGCACCGAGCGCGCGCGCGATCTGGACAGCCGAAGAGCCAACACCACCCGCGGCCGCATGGATGAGGACTGCATCGCCTCTGTGTGTTTGACCAAGATGAGCGACGGCTTCCCATGCGGTCACGAAGGATTCCATGATCGCAGCCGCCTCCACATAGCCAAGGTCTTCAGGAATGCGAACGGCCATGCGGTGATCGACACGGGCGTATTCCGCATAGGCACCACCGCCAACAATTAGCCATGATTCGGTCTCCTTTACAGAAGCCGGTCGCATCGCCGCCAAATGCAACCACTTCGCCCGCCAGTTCCAGCCCCAGCAGGCTGCTCTCTTCCCGTAGTAGCCCTGCCGCTGCAACAGATCGGCGCGGTTGACACCTGCCGCCATTACTTTCACCAGAAGATCGCCTGGTCGCATCTCCGGTTTGGTTACATCGGCGAGGCGGAGAACATCCGCCTCGCCAAACAGATCATAAACGATGGCCTTCACTCTAGTTTCTCCTTGCCTGCGCCTTGCGGGCGATGCTGGCCGCAAAGAGAGGGGTCTCGCGCATATTGTGATCGCCACCCGCTGCCTGACGGGCTTCTGCGGCCTGCTCGAAGGTTTGCCCATGCTGTTCGATGAACGACATGAAGGCGTCCGTTGGGTGTGAAGTCACGCGGTTGGTGTAACGGGTGCGACCACCTTCGATCGGTTCAGCAATCAGTTCCCAAACGACGTTCACCTGAGTGCGTCCGGCGGGTGTGAAGACGTCGGAGATTGAGTTCATCCGGCAGTATGAGGGAGTGGCCGATTCTGCAACGTAGTGTTGGATCACAAGGCCCGTCCCGATCATCTCGACATTGATCGACATGCGCCGGCCGTCGTCGGTGGTGGTCGTGCCGGCGGAAATATGGTCTGGAGCGCAGCAGCGCTGGTATTCCGCCTCCGGCAAATTGAACAACCAGTCGGCAATATCGACCTTCTCAAACGGAACGTCGATTTCCGTTGAATAGGCGGACTGGGAGAGGATCGTGTCGATCAGGACTTGCATGATTTTTCCTTTCGGTGCGGTAGGTCCATCGTCGGCTATCGCCGGTGGCATAGCTACTGGGATTCAGGGTAATCACGCCGAGATTGGCGTGGGGTGATCGGGTTCTCGGCGAGCAAGGCGGATGCGCCCCGCACGACGACGAGAGTGGCGGCGGACATGGCCGGTCTCAACTATTCCTATGGTTCCAGGACCTATCCCTTGGTCCAGCGCGACCGGCGTTCTGACGAGGAAGAAATTGCATCCGCTTGCGGCAGGCAATAAGCCGTATTCTCCTGCAAACGGTTTTGCGCGGAATGCAAAGATGAAACCCTATTTCGCGGTGTTTCTGTCCACCTTCGTCGATGTCGTGCGCACCGGAAGCTTTTCCGCGGCCGCGCGAAGGCGGGCAATGACGCCGTCTGCAGTCGTACGCCAGATCGATGCGCTTTAGCAGGATCTCGGTGTTGCCTTGCTGGCGCGGTCCACCCGGGCGCTGGCGTTGACGGATGCTGGTCATAGACTCCACGAACGTGCGCTTCGTCGCCGGGTGCCTTTGCTTGCTACTGCCGCGCGGCAGGGGAGGGCTCTACAGCCCTGCTGCCTTGGTGAGATTGACCCGAAAGCGGTCGCGCCGGCGCTGGTATTTTCGGGTCATTTCGGCTGAGGCATGGCCGAGCTGTTTTTGCACATGCCGTTCGTCGACTTCCGCCGAGGAGGCGAGGCCGGCGCGCAGCGAATGGCCGGAGAATTTTTGCGCCCGTTCGCCTTCGGTGAGATCGCCGCGCACGCCGGCGGCCAGCGCCGTGCGCTTGACCAGCCGGGCGATCTCCTGGTCGTTGAGGCGATCCGGACCCACATCCTTGCCCTGGCCGCGCACACGACGGAAGAGGGGACCCTTGATGATTTTCGCGAATTTTATCCAGGTTTCGACCGCATAGACCGGGCAGGTGGTGTCGGAGGAGCCGCGGCCGACCTCGACCTCGCGCCAGCCGGTCTTGCCGCGCAGGGTCAGCAGCAGGCCCTTGTCGAGGACCTCGATCCAGCCGCGACCGTCTTCTGTCTGGTCGCGGCCGCAATCGAGCCCGACGATCTCCGAGCGGCGCAACCCGCCGGCAAAACCGAGGAGCAGCATGGCGCGGTCGCGCAGGCCACGCAGCGTTCCACGATCGAGGGTCTCGAGCATGGCGATCAGGTCCTCGGGGAGGATCGCGTCCTTCTGCAGCGGCGGGGCGGCGTGCCTGTTGCGGATGCCGGCGAGCACGGTGGCGATGGCGCGATCCTTGCGATCGAGTTTTTGGCCGCGCTGAACATAATTCCAACAGATCGCCGACAGCCGCCGCTCGATGGTGGAAACGGAACTCCCCTTCAATCCGCGCCGCCCGGCGGTGACACCGTCACTCCCTGACGCGCATGCGGTGATGTAGAGCCCGACCACCAGCGGATCCGGGGGGAGGGGAGAGAGGTTTTGGCGACGGCACCAGGCGGAAAAGTGCCGCCAGTCGCTGGCATAGGCCTTGCGGGTGTTGGCGGAACTGGCGGCCTCGACGTAGTTACGGGCGCGATCGGTGAGGTCCCGGAGATGGGCAGGCAGGCCGGGCGGCACCGGCAGCGGGGCAGGAGAGGGGAGGATTTCGGGCAGGCCGTTATCGGCAGCAGTGTTGTCAGTCATCGCTATGCCGCCTCGACATCGGTTTGGGAAAAGTCGTTGCCGATAAACAGCAACGGTTCGTCGGCGCGTTTTGCCAGGGCGTAGGACAGGCAGTCGGCGAAATTCAGCGCCGCTGGATGTCGTCCCTTGCCATAGGTCAGCCAGGCCTGGGTCGCGAGGTCCACCAGATCGGCGTCGACGGCAATGACATCGGCGGCAATCCTGCTCAGCCACAGATCGATCTCGGCCAGCGCATGTTCGCCGCGGCGACTGACCAGAACCATGCGCGCCTCGAGCACGCAGGTTGCCGGGATGAGGCGAACGGGGTCGGCGACCACAGCGTGCTCAAGGACGGCGGCCTGAGGCTCGTTGCGCAGGATCGCGACGATGGCGGAGGTGTCGATCACCATCAGTTGGGTATGCCGTGTTCGTCGTAGCCGATGATCTCGTCATCGCTGCGGCGATCAAGTTCTGGCAAACTTGCCACCCGCTCGCGAATTGCCCGCATTTCCGCAAGCAGTCGGTCTTGTGCGGCGCCACCGTAACCCAGACGATGCAGGCGCTCGGTCAATGCCTCGTGGATGGCTGCGGTCTTGCTGATTCCGCGGCGACGCGCGAGTTCGTCGATCAGCGCCACGGTTGCCGGATTTTTGATGTTGAGAGACATGAGAGATCCGAAGTTTCTACCATTTGCGAAGAATCTACCATTTCGTCCAGTTTGGATCAATGATTGAGTGCGGATGTCGACGACAAAGACACCGAAATGGGGCCTCTGGTGATGAAAACCGCACGAGATCGGCCATTCTCTCTATAAAGAACAAAACGAACGATAATGCAAACTTATCGATCGTTTTGGAATGCCGACAGCGGCGGCGGTTGTCATGCGAAAGGAGGCAAAAAGCGCCGTGTAGCCTGTTTGTCGGCGGGTCCTTTACTATCCATTGCATCCTAAACTTAACGTTTTCCCGCCGAGGTGATCGCTCCTGCCGTTCGGCTGTATTTCCGCTTTTCTCTCAGCCTGCGGATGGTCGAGGACATGCTGGCTGCCCGCGGGATCATTGTCTCTCATCAAACGATCCGACTATGGGCGGAGAAGTTCGGCCGAGCCTTCGCCAACGACATCGGCCGTCGCTCGGTCGAAAGCTTGGTGACAAGTGGCACCTCGACGAGGTGGTCATCACCCTACCGGCAAAAGGTACTGGCTCTGGCGTGCCGTCGATCAGGACGGCTTCGTTCTGGACGTTCTCGTGCAAAGCCGCCGAAATGCAAAGGCGGCAAAGCGCCTGATGCGGAAGCTCTTGAAGGACCAGGGACAGCCGCCACGGGTAATGATTACCTTCGATCCTACGACGCCGCGAAGCGAGACGTCATGCCTGGCGTCGAGCACCGCTCGCATAAGGGCCTCAACAATCGGGCGGAGAATCTCACCAGCCAACCCGGCGACGGGAGCGGACCATGAAACGCATCAAGTCGCAGCGACAATTACAGCGTTTCGTCTCCCTCCATGACCCGGTTGCCAACCTCTTTCATATCCCTCGCCACGACATTCTCTCCAGCCATCATCGCGAACTGCGAGACGCACAGATGCGCTTGCGGTCGGAAATCGCTCGCGTCTGAGCGACAAACCATCGTGATAATCGTCGCCAATCGCGATTAAGTTTACGATGCCCCTGCAAGTGTCTTGGCACACCAACATGCCAAAAAGCCGAAGCTGGGAGATCTGGCGAGCACTAGCCTTGTCAACGACTGCGCGAATGCGCGTCGACCTTCCTTCACCGCTCTCAGGCTGATACAAGTATGTCGGCGCAAGGAACAAGAGTAGAGGCTTGGCGTTAGTACCTACGCGCCAATCCTTTGCGAGGCATTGATGAGCATAGCCTTTGGGCAAACCTCCATCGTCATGGCCGTGGCGGCGGCACTCATGGTCAGTTGCGCCGCGAACAAGACGCAGGACGCGTCTGGGACGATTGGCTACGGCTCAAATCCCACTTTGCCAAAACCGCAGCCTACCTTGATCCCCACCGTTAATATCGCAGCGGCGAAGGGGTGGCCGAGGGACGCGATGCCCATCCCCGCAAAGGGACTGAAGGTCAACGCATTTGCGGCTAATCTCGAGCATCCGCGCTGGCTCTATGTCCTCCCCAACGGCGATGTGCTGGTCGCGGAAACCAATGCACCCGCCGAGCATGACGAAGGGTTCAGCCTCAAGAAATTCCTCATGGGGATTACGATGAAACGCGCTGGGGCCGCCACGGAAAGCGCCAATCGCATAACCATTTTGCGCGACACGGACGGAGACGGCGTGGCCGATTTGCGCAACGTGTTTGTCGAAGGCCTCAACTCGCCTTTTGGAATGACGCTCTCACAGGGAATGCTCTACATTGCCAACACCGACGCGCTGGTCGCTTTTCCGTATTCCAGTGGCCAGACCCGGGTTACTGCTCAACCTGAAAAGTTCGTCGATCTGCCAGCCGGAAGGCTGAACCACCACTGGACCAAGGACGTGATTGCGAGTCCGGACGGAGGCAAACTCTATGTAACCGTCGGATCCAATAGCAATGTTGGTGAAAATGGAATGGAAGCCGAAAAGGATCGCGCCGCTGTCCTCGAAGTGGACAAGGCGAGCCGCCGTACACGAGTCTTCGCGTCAGGACTTCGCAATCCCAACGGCCTATCATGGAACCCTGAAAACGGCGAACTTTGGGTCGCAGTCAACGAGCGCGATGAACTCGGCGATGATCTCGTGCCGGACTTTATGACCTCAGTCCGCGACGGCGCTTTCTATGGCTGGCCTTACAGCTACTTCGGTCAACACGTTGATCAGCGGGTAAAGCCTCCGCGTCCGGATCTGGTCGCTAAAACAATCAAGCCGGACTATGCACTGGGTGCGCATACGGCATCGCTCGGACTAACCTTTTCGACCGGCTCGTCACTCGGGCCGAACTATGCCAATGGCGCGTTTGTGGGCCAACATGGTTCGTGGAACAGAGGCGTTCGCAGTGGCTACAAAGTAATCTTCGTTCCTTTTCGGAACGGGAAGCCCGAAGGGCTACCACAAGATGTGCTCACCGGCTTTATTGGTCGCGATGACAAGGCGATGGGCCGGCCCGTCGGCGTTGCACTGGACAAGACAGGGTCTCTGCTTGTGGCCGATGATGTGGGCAACGTCATCTGGCGGGTAAGCCGCGAACAATAGTTGAAACATCAACATTTGGATTGATCGAGGGGCCTGACTCGAGAGGCGGCAAGGTCGGGCCTTCAATGCTGCAACGGCAGGACCCGGCTGAAGAGGGACAGATTTCGTCCCATGTCGAAGAAAGGTAAGCGCCAAACCGAGGCCGTTCAGGGTGTGTAGTTCCACGGCATGAGTGCGTCGATTTTGGAATGCCTTCTCGGTGGCGCTCAAAGGTAGCAGCCCCACGTATGCATCCCTGCAGGCCTTGTAGACGACTCCGAAAACCATATCCCGCCGATCCTCCGGCCACTCGTCGAGGAAGTCAAATGCGTCTTCAACGCCGGCAACCTCCTGAATGTGTTGTTTCCTTCTACCGAAGATGGGGGACGCAAACAGCATTCCCGCCATTTCTACCTCCTATCTGGAATTGATAGACGCAAAAAATTTGGGAAGTTTGTTTTGTCGTGTCAAGCGTCGAGCCGGACTTGAAAAAAGTGGCCGTGTGATTAAATTTTCGACCAGCGGGGGCTGGCGGCTGACCTGCTTTGCGATCCGACTCCCGCATGATGTTCAGTCTTCTCGACTTCTCGCCTAGTGGCCGATGGAGGGTTAGATGGTCATGGTGTTTACGACAAGCCACGCCGATGTGGATCTAAAACAAGCGCATTGCAGGTGGCGCTTGCAGTCCGCGGTGAAGAATGCACTGGAAGATGCGAAATGGCTCGACGCATCCGATATCGAGGTAAGGGTGCTTGGCAACTTCGTGGTGCTGGATGGTTATGTTGACTCGCGAGCCGATGTTGTGCGGGCAGCAGAGCTGGCTGAAAAGCTGGCGGGAAAGGGCCGTGTACTGAACCGCATTCTTGTGCGGTGGCATGGGCTTCTGGATCAATCTTCGACAAAATCATAGTTGTTGGCGGATCGTGACGAGCAGGGATAAGAGGCCCTAGTGCAAGCCACCCCGGACGAAGGCTGGCACACCGCCAAAGAACTCCAGCGCCTGGATATGGCATTCAATCCAGTCGGGTAGTGTCTCACTCCAGCGCGCCTGCGCGAACGAAAGGCTGGACGCTCCCAGAACCGCCACGAACAGGTGGGCCTGCCGTGTCTTGCCGGACAACCGATCAACAACCACCGTGAGCGTGTCGCCGGCATAGTCGACGAACAGCTTGTCGCCGGCCGCCTGGTCCTGCCGCATCGTCACAGGCAGCTTCATCGCCCAGCCGCGGTAAAGGTCACAGTGCCAACTGTAACGATAGCCGTCCGGATGTCGGCTGATGTATTCGTCCCAAAGGATTTGCAGCGTCATGTGCTTACGCTTCAATTCCCGATGGACCAGCGCCCAATCCGGCTCAGGGCTCCTACGGTGCCCTGTCTTCGTCCCGGCCGCTTTGTAAAGCGCCCGCTCCAGGACGGCATCGCTGACATCGTCACCCAAAGGCCACGATAGCTCCGCGATGGTCGCACGTCGCAGCGTCTCGCGCACCGTTGAGGGCGCGGCTCCAACCCGGATCGCAATCGACTTGTGACCAAGTCCTTGCTCGAAGCGATATCTCAATATCTCGCGGACACGCCGCATCTCTAGTCTCTCCGCAGGCATCCCGTTCCTTCCTCGTCACCGTCGAAGGAAGAAACTTCACACCAGCAGAACACCCACGCCAGATGCCTCACCACGGGGGCGGCATCATCTCGGAATCAGGGGGCGACTATTTCTCGGAATCGGGGGGCGAGATCATTGCGGAATCAGGGGGCGGATTGCCTCGGAATTTGCAAAAGGTCGGCCAGCTTACAATGGAACTGGACGCGGTGAAAAAAACTCCGCGCCAGCATCCCGTGAGCGACAGCCAGAAATCCTTCATCATCACCGGCCCCAAGCCTGCTCTGTCGCGCTCATCGAGGATATCCAAGACGAACTGCCTTGTTATGGGTATCGGCGGGTGACGTATGAGCTTCATCGAAGGCGACGTGACGCCGCTGACAGGACGATGTCTGCTTTCAGGCAGGCCGATGATTTGCCTTTATGACCGACATGCGACGATGCGACGCGTAGCAGACGAAGGAAAAATTCCGGAACTATGTAGCAGATGCAACCAGCCGCTTACCGCCCGGCGGCAGCTTCGCGCCCACGAACGGATTAGCCTCAACCTGGCTGCTAGGGGTGCGAATGCTCGAGGAAGAAACGCAGCATTTCCCTCGTTGCGTCCGGTCCTTGCGGATCAGTGTAGGAGCCCGCGGGGCTGCCTCCCGACCATGCGTGTCCAGCCCCGTGGATGTTCCATTGCTCAAAGATTCCGCGCCCGCTCGCGTCTGTATGGATCGTGCGGGTATAGGCATGGCCTCCAGGCACCAGCCCGCGAAGCACCGCCTTTTGTGTGCGAGTCGTTCTCATAAACTGCTCAAGAATTTGATCGCCGTTGTTTGGATGTACCGTAATGTCGCGATCGCCGTGAAAAACGATGGTCGGGACAGGTGGCCCGTCACCTCGGATTATCCTGACATCGGACCCGCCACCTTGTCGCATGGCGACAAACGCAGAGGGAAGGTCAATGGCGGCCCCACAGGCGAGACCAGAATGCACACCGATTGCCGCGTACAGATCGTTGTACGTTGCTCCCATGATAGAGGCAGCGGCCGCTCCGGCCGACAGTCCACCAACGTAGACTCGCTTTGGGTCAACCGAATAGTCGCGCATGATTTGGCGAGTGATGCCCGCGATAAGCGAAGGTTCACCTATGCCCCGCTGTTGGTCGGCTGCGCGAAACCAGTTCCAGCATTTCGCCTGGTTTGCCTCGCTGCGCTGCGCCGGATATGCCACAAAGCAAGTTTGTTCTTCTGCTATAAAGTTCATTCTCGTACCGGCGGCGAAATCGTCTGGCGATTGGGTGCAGCCGTGTAGCATGACGACCAAAGGAAGCGGCTGCCCCTGATAACGGCTGGGGATGAAAAGCTTGTAGGCTCGGCTTCCCGCCGGATCGCTGTAGGTAGCTTCGATGAACCTTGCGCCCACCGGCATGATGTCCGTCGTGGACGGCGGGGCGCGTTTGATCACACCTTGCAGTCCGAGCCTAGGGCGCTCCTTTGGGCGATCGATCAACGTCCGGAGCATGCGAGGTTGCGCGGATGTGGTCCGCGCTAAGGACGGACTATCCGTCTCCTCAATATTGGCTTTCGCGTCAATGATTGGCGGCTGGCGTGTCGAAGGAGCAATGCGACCGGCGGTGTGCAATGTCGCGTCTGGGGCGCTCTCACCGCGAAGCATGCGCTGAAGGAGCTCGGTGGCCTCGACGAGTTGGCCGGCGCGCGTGAGGCGTGTGGCTTCGCGAACTATGTCCTGCTTCAGCATCGCCTTCACCTCGTCCTTTCGGCGAGGGCGGCCTTGACCGCCGGGCTGGCATGGAAAGCGCCCAGCACGGAGACTGAGGCAATTGTCGCGCGAGCAAGCTCGGGCGTGACGTCTTGGGCGATACTGGCAAGACCCAGAACATTTATGTGCAGCATCTCACCGGCTCGCCGCGCCGCTTCGAGATCCTCGCGGCTGTAGTTTCGCAGACCGAGGTCGAGACTTTTTCGTGCCGTGGACTGCTTGACTACGTCTGCGTGACGTTCGAGTTGGTTGCGGATTGCCGTTCGAATGAAATCGGTACGGTTCGAGTAGAACCCCTCCTGCACCATTAAATCGACGTGACCAAGGTCGACAAAACCAAGATTGATCGTAATTTTTTCGGTGTCGGCGGGCTTTGGTCGGAGTTCGTGGACATTGTTGACCATGAGTTTCACCATCCCTTTAACATCTGCTTGGATGGTATATGGATGTTTCTGGGCGTCTGTCAAGTGTCCACGCGCGTCGGAAGCGATCTAGCGAATGACCGCAATGGCCCATAAACTGCCGTTGGTGGCATTTGCTACCTACTCCCGAAAAATTCCCGTGCTTTGCGTGCCCAACTTGCGCAAGCTGCCGATCGGATCCACTCCTACCCAAGGGGCAACTCAAGCTCGAGTACTCCGGTGGCTCCAACCCGGCTGCAGGGCTATTTCTACGCTGCGGCGCGCCGTGTTTCCTTAGGCACTTCCTTCGCCTACAATTCCTCACGGACGCCGAGGAGGTCCACGATGAGCGAAGACGCTTTCAACATGTCGATCCGCAAGTTCCTGAAGGAAGTTGGCGTAACCTCGCAGCGTAAGATCGAGGAGACGGTGCGCGACGGGCAGATCGGTGGCAAGAAACTGAAGATACGCATGACCCTGACGGCGGAGGGCGCCGATCTCACGCACGTGGTGGACGGTGAGATTGAACTTCCATAGGCTGGCGAAGCAAGAGAACAGCACGTCCGACGTGGTTACGTTAAAACGGATCTGCATTTGGAATGGTATGACCGGGTTGACGTAGCACCGCTCACTACGCGAAGGGCCCCCGCCACCGCGTATTTCCCTCGAACTTGGCCTGCTTTTCTTCGTTGACCAAACTGCCAGTAGATCAAGCGAACCGGAGTGCGCTTCTCGCGCGCACCTTTGCGGCTTCTTCTTCGCGGTTGCGTGGTCGTTGCGATGTCTCCATGGAATCGAGCAGTTCGTGGGCGCGTTTCGCGATTGAAGTTACTGCGCGATCGAATGCAGCATCATTCCGCTTTGTGGGTCGGGTCGTTCCGCTCAGTTTTTGCGCACGAACTGCAATGCAGCATCGTGGATTTCCTCCTCCGTCGCCGGAGGATCGAAATTGAACAGGGTTTTAACGTTTCTGCATATGACAAACTCCCGGTTGCGCTCGGTCTCTATCTGATTGAATGCCAATGGGTCCTTTCAATTCAGCATCAAAGGCAGAATGCGCCAACAGCTAAAGTATTTGCGCTAAATACGTCCTCAGCGAGAACCTCACAATTCGCTCACTGCTGCCGCGACTGGGCTCAGGCCCATGGATGCATGCGTGCGATCTCTTGCTCAAGCGTCGCCGACATCCCATCTCCTGGTGATGTACTGATGAGGAGTTCGAAATGGATGACCAGACAGTCGACCTTTCCATGCACCTGATCGAAATCCTCCCTCCGGATCAGGATGAATGCAGAGGCGCGGACGCGAAAACGTGCCTCTGTTGCGAGCGACTTCGCCCGGCGTCCTGGATGGATGATGACGGTTGTGGCATCTGCGAGGAATGCCTGTCGCCATGAGCGAATCGCGAGATCTTGCCGAGTTCGTATGCGCGCTCGCCCGCCTGCCGGACGGTTACATGGAGGGCCTGTTTACGGGGCGACGATGGAGCGCGACCGTAAGGCGTTCGGAAGATAGCCGTAGAATCTGGCTGTTCGCCGAAGACCTTTGCGGCACCGCTATCGTCTCGTTCAACCTGTATGTGCTGGCGGGAGACAGGCCTCTCCTCAAGCCCTGCGAAATGTCATCCGACAAGGTGATCGAATTCGTCCTGGGCTTCCAGCCGTTGGGCGGACAAAGCAGCATGGCCGCTAACAGAATATGCCGATCGCGTCCGAGTGAGACTTGTCCGACCCCGCCATCCTAAGCCTCGGCTTGGCCGCCTGCGGATGGTCGAGGACATGCTGGCGGCCCGCGGGATCATTGTGTCGCATCAAACGATCCGACTATGGGCGGAGAGGTTCGGCCGAGCCTTCGCCAATGACATCCGCCGTCGCTCGGTCGGAAAGCTTGGTGACAAGTGGCACCTCGACGAGGTGGTCATCACCCTTCGCGGCAGAAGGTACTGGCTCTGGCGTGCCGTCGATCAGGACGGCTTCGTGCTGGACGTTCTCGTGCAAAGCCGCCGAAATGCAAAGGCGGCAAAGCGCCTGATGCGGAAGCTCTTGAAGGACCAAGGACGGCCGCCACGGGTAATGATTACCGACAAGCTTCGACTCCTACGACGCCGCGAAGCGAGATGTCATGCTTGGCGTCGAGCACCGCTCGCATATACTCGCCACAGCGTCCCCCTGACACCCTATTCGGGCATCCCACCGCAATTGTACAGGTACCCGTGACCTTTCAGGCCACGGACCATCGGAGGTCGGAACAAATCGACCGCTCGTCGGTTCTCTTGCCAACGATCACTCACGATCCAGGACAGGAGAGCCTCCATGAAGAACCTGCTTATCACCACCACTGCGGCAATCGCTTTTTCGGCAACCTCGGTGTTCGCGCAGACCGCGACGCCAACTCCGAACCCTGACGGCGATACTCCGTCGGTCGCAACGCCTTCCGACCAGAACGCCACTGCTCCCGTCGAAGGCGCGAACAGTTTCACCGAGAACCAGGCAAAGGACCGGATCGTAGAAGACGGGTACGCCGACGTCACAGAACTGAAGCTGGACGACAAGGGTGTCTGGCAGGGCAAGGCGACGAAGGACGGCAAGCCAGTCGCTGTCTCGCTCGACTATCAGGGCAACATTGTCGCGAAGTAAGCGCATCCCAACAACTAGGAGAAACACCATGACGAGAACGGTAACCGGACTTTTCGATCATTATTCTGACGCCATGTCCGCAGTCGAGGAGCTAAGGGCAACGGGGATTTCGGACAGTGACATCAGCATCGTCGCGAACAATGCGGAGGGGCGTTACAAGGACGGCGATAATGATGCCGCTGAAGGCGCGGGCACGGGCGCTGGTATTGGTGCCGCAGTCGGCGGTGTCGGCGGCCTACTGACGGGTTTGGGCATCATGGCGATCCCGGGCGTCGGCCCGGTCGTCGCTGCAGGTTGGCTCGCAGCAACTGCGGCAGGAGCCGTAGCAGGCGCTGTCGTCGGCGGCGCGGCTGGCGGCCTGATCGGTGCCCTTACGGAGTCCGGCGTCGATGAACGCGACGCACATGTCTATGCGGAAGGCGTACGCCGCGGCGGAACGCTCGTGACCGCGAAGGTTGACGAGTCTCGAGCGGTCGAAGCCGAGGCTATCCTTCAACGCTCGAACTGGGTCGACCTACCGACTCGACGTACCGCGTATGAAGGTGAGGGTTGGACCGCCTTCGACGATGCGGCTGATCCGTACTCCAAGGCGGAAATAGATGCCGAGCGCAACCGTTATCCGAACCGCGTTTTGTAATTCTGACTCCGTGGCCGTGAGACATACGGCCACGGACAATAATGCGCCTGACCTATCTTTGAATGTGATGATTTCAACCGTTCAAGGGTCAGATGGTTGCGTCTATGCGTGCCAAATTGATGAGTCAGGAATATCGTTTCCAGCAAGAACCGATTTTACCTCAATCGTTTGCGGACGCGATCCGACGGCGACCTGATTGTTTTCGACCCACGTTAGATACCACATGCCTTGTTCATTTCGGGTCGTCGATCCACTCGCGTTTGCGTGTTGCTGCCTATGATGTCGGTGGCCACTCCAAAAGACCTTCTGAAAGGAGGAAAGCGAGAGATGCGCATGACTATCAATGCCTCTCGGATCCAATGGGGAAGCGACCACCTATATCGCAAATAGGAAAAGTCGAGGTAAAAAGATGAAGTCGATACTTGTCGAAGGCCAGACCTGTTGGCGCGTTGAACATGCCGACAGGGCGTCTGTCATTGTCGATGCCGCTGGATTTTTTAAGCATGCTCGCAGCGCGATGCTGAAGGCGGAACGCTCCATCTTCATAATCGGCTGGGACTTTGATACCCGGATCGATCTTGTAGCCGGCGATGCGAAAGATGACGCTCCGGAAAAACTCGGCGACTTTCTGAACTGGCTTTCTAAACGGCGCGACGGACTCGACATCCGGATTCTCAAATGGGACATCGGGTTGATCAACTCGATCACCCGCGGCGAGACGCCATTTTACATCTTGAGCTGGATGTTTTCCAAGCGCGTGCAGTTGAAACTCGACGGCGCGCATCCCTCGATGTCTGCCCATCACATGAAAGTTCTCGTGATCGACGACCGCGTCGCGTTCTGCGGCGGGATAGACATGACGGTCGGACGGTGGGACACGCGCGACCATCTGGACAAGGACAAGCGCCGACGCTCGCCAATGGGCTTCGCACAGGGACCGTGGCACGACGCGACGACCTGCGTGTCCGGACCGGTGGCGGAAGCTCTCGGTGAGCTGGCGAGAACCAGATGGGAACTGGCGACTGACGAGAAGCTTGACGCCGTCGACGCTCCGTCCGATCCATGGCCGGACGGATTGGAGGTGAATTTCAAGGATATCGAGATCGGCATCGCGCGGACTCAGCCGGAATATGAAGAGCAACACCAGGTTCGCGAAATCCAGGCGGCGAAGCTGGAGATGATTAGAACCGCCCGCAAGTCTGTTTACATCGAAAGCCAGTATTTTGCCTCAAGGGTGATCGCGGAAGCTATCGCCGAACGGTTAGCTGAAGAGGACGGGCCCGAGGTGGTGCTGATAAATCCCGAGGGGGCGGAGGGATGGCTAGAAGCGAAGTTCATGGACTCGGCGCGTATAAGACTTATGAAGCTTGTTCGTGATGCGGATCGGCATGGGCGCTTCAAGCTCCTTTATCCGGTCAACGACGCGCGAACATCGATCTACGTGCATGCCAAAATCATGATCACCGACGACCGTGTTCTCAAACTGGGGTCGGCAAATTTGAACAACCGCTCGATGGGCTACGATACGGAGTGCGATCTCGTTATTGAGTCGCGTGAAGACGGCGACGTCATCTCCCGGAAGATTCTCGCGCATCGAAACGAACTCGTCGCAGAACACCTCGGATGCGAACCATCTGAAATCGAAAGAGAGATCGAAAAACACGGCTCGCTGATCAAGGCGATCGAAGCTCTCAACCGGAGGGACGGGCGCGGATTGGTGGAAGTGCGAATGCGCGAGCTTACGGCTGATGAAGAAATGCTTGCGGAGTCCGGTATCGCCGATCCTGAGCGACCGACGGGAGTAGCGAAACGGATGTCGGGATATCTACGTCGCCGCCGCTACACACATGCATGAGATTTTTTATCGAAGCCGTGGGGATGACGGATACAGTCGTGGTTTCAGCAGCGCTTAGCCTTGGCAGAGAAGCAAGGGTCATTGAACCGTATTCCGTCCAGCGAGCTTACTGCGGCAGATCACAACGCACTGAACTGGGTGAGCTTATCCCTTTTGGGGCGGTCAGCCGCGATACCGCCGTACTCGGCGACGAACACACTCCTGAAACCACCGACGAGACCAAATCCGTTCCCGACCAGATCGCTGCACTAGAGGAAGAAATTGCGGCACTGAAAATCCGAATTGCGGACCCGGAAAAGCGCCGCGGCTAACTGCGTACTGCAACCTGAGGAGAGTCCCATGTCGAAAATAGAGGCGAAGAACGAAGCCAAGCCAGGCGAGGGTAACAAGGTGATCAACATGCCTCCAAACATAAGAATTCCAAGGATGACATCTCCGGCATGATGCGCCTCCGACGCGAGCAACTTGTCGATGAATATGTGGTCTCAGGGACGAAGGCCCTGATGGTCGTTGGTGTCATCGAAAACGAGCTGCGCCTGATAATTGCGATCGCGTGACCGCGTCACTGGCGCCAATGCAGGTGATCAGGTTTGCGGTGGCAGCCGTCGACATGGCAATCACGTTGAACCTGGCGCTTACCCGCTGTGTTTGCATTCTCTTGGAAAAGGCTGGTTTTCTGAAGTTCATGAAGGGGGCGCAACGATCAACCGACATCCGCTTTTGGGCGTCGGCAATGTCACCGGGAACGACCGAAATCGGGGCGCAAAGCTGCCGGGCGCTTTATGGCCGCCTCACCGCAACCGTGAGGTCCGCAAGCGGAAATAATTGCCGCTATGCCCCTCCGGTTGACTGATGCCCAAAGCCAGGGCACAAAGGTGACATCAGAGCTGGCTCGGTTTGTCTGAACAGTTTCGGGCGTTTTGCTAAGTGGATTTCCGCCTCGATTATGCTGCCGCCATCGTCGGTGTCAGCGCGTTGAAGTAAGCCTGATCCGGCGTCTGCCGGTCAAGGGATGAATGTGGGCGTCGGGTGTTGTAAAAGGTCAGATATCGACCGATGCCAACGCGGGCCTCGGACACGGTTTTGTAGGCGTGGAGGTAGACCTCCTCGTATTTGATCGACCGCCAGAGCCGCTCGACGAAGACATTGTCCCGCCACGCGCCCTTGCCGTCCATCGAGATGGCGATCTCAGCCTTCTTCAGCACGGCAGTGAAGTCGACGGAGGTGAACTGCGATCCCTGGACGCCCTTCTGTTTGTCAAGCGGCGATTTGCGCCTGATTGATCTGCCGGTGGCGTCTTGTGATGATGTGGAAGACTTCGCGTGCGATGTAGCGTTTGAGGGCGCGTAGCGCATCGAGCTTGGAATGTCCTTCAGTAATGCGTCTGGCGACATAGGCCTTTGTCGCCGGATCGGTTCGAAGTCGTCCGATGGCGATGATATGCAGCGCGCTGTTTGCGGCGCGATCACCGCCACGATTGAGACGGTGCCGAACGGTCTTCCCCGAAGATGCTGGCACAGGACTGACACCGCACAGTGCGGCAAAGCTGGCCTCCGATCGCAACCGTTCTGGATTGTCGCCGGCTGTCAGTAGCAATTGTGCAGCTCCGGTGTTGCCGATTGAATTGCGTGCGATAAGTTCGGGAGCGAGCTCCTTGACGATGACGCCGATCATCGCGTCGAGATCGGCGATCTCGTCATGAAGCTCGAGGTAGCGGCGGGCCAGGGATTTGAGGCTGATACGGTAGGCCCCGTCCACATCGCGGTATTCGCTCAGGTCCGGTCGCCAGGCGGCCAGGGTCCTGACGAGTTGCATGCGCGTCATGGAACGCAGTGTGTCACGCAATCCGTCGGGAGCGCAGACGATGGTGGTCTGAATGATTTGCAGTGCGACACGTCGCGCGGCAACGGCAGTTTTCCGGCAAACCGCGAGAACACGCAGGGATTCGACCATCCCGTCGCGGCTTCGGGGAGTAACCGTTCGCCTGCCGGAAAAGGCTGCATGGGCGGCATTCTGGGCATCGAGATCATCGTTCTTGCCTCGTCTGCGCCGATCATGCTTGTCCGGTGTCGTGACCTCCATCACCTCGATCCCGGCCTTCTGCATATATCGCAGCAGGCCCGCGCCGTAGCTTCCGGTGGACTCAATGCCGATGCGCTGGACATCGCCAAACGACCGCATCCAGGCGAGCATTTGCCGATAACCCTGACGGGTGGTGGCAAAGCACCCGGTTCCCAAAACGCGGTCCCGTTCATCGACCACTGCTGCGACGTGTAAATCCTTGTGGGTATCAACGCCGCCGACGATGCGATGCCTGCTTGCTTCAGCGATATCCATTCCAGCCTCCAGCTTGAACCGCCATCGAATGGCTTCGCCGAGACCGAATGCGCGGACAGGACAGTCACGAGACCATGAGGTCAGGCCCTTCTTGGGTCACAGGCATCGGCGAGGCAAAGCCTCACCGCAAGGCGTTCCCGGGCGGTCGACAGGTCCAAGGAAAGACACGACTGGTCGATCGGAGTGCGGGTCAAACCGCACCGGGAAGCCCTACGGGGCCAGCGTACCAGACGTTCGATCGGTGTTTGAGTCAGACCGCCCAGGAACTGGCTATAATCTTCTGACTATCGGTGTTGAAGATGTCCGGCTTTCCGTAGCGGGCAAGCGCTTCCTCGACCGCTTCGATGCAAAAGGCCGCCTCCATCGTGATCGACAGCCGCCACGACAGAACCCTCCGGCTGAACCAGTCCACGACAGCGCAGAGATAGACAAAGCCGCGCGCCATCGGAATATAGGTCAGGTCCATCGCCCAGACCTGATTGGGCCCGGTGACCGCCAGCTTTCGCAGGAGATAGGGATAGACCTTGTGACCTGGTGCCGGTTTCGACGTGTTCGGGCGACGGTAGATCGCCTCGATGCCCATCTTCTTCATCAGCGTGGCGACGTGCAACCGTCCCGCTTGCAGTCCTTCCGCCTTCAAAAGCCCTTGCAACATCCGGCTCCCGGCAAACGGGTAGTCGAGATGCAGTTCGTCGATCCGGCGCATCAACGCCAGATCGCCGTCCGACACTGGACGCGGAGAATAATAGACGCTGCCACGACTGAAGCCGAGAAGCTTCGCCTGGCGCACGACCGACAGTCTGTGCGTGCGGTCGATCATTTCTTTCCGCCCAGCAATCCCGCCTTGCCGAGCGCATCGGACAAAAAATCGTTCTCCAGCGTCAGCTCGCCGATCTTGGCGTGTAGTGTTTTGACATCGACTGTGGGTGTCGTCGGTTCTGTCTTGGCTTCATCGCCGAAAACGCCCGTCGCCCCCTCAAGGAGCTGGTCTTTCCACTGCTTGATCTGATTGGCGTGCACGTCGAACTGCTGGGACAGTTCCACCAGCGTCTGTTCGCCTCTGATCGCGGCAAGCGCGACTTTCGCCTTGAAAGCCGGGCTGTGGTTCCGGCGCGGTCGTCTCGTCATGGTCTCTCCTGTTTCCGGCATCTATGCCAAAGTCAGGCAGAAATTCCACTTATCCCCGCTGTTCAAATTTCCCGAGCCAGCTCTGTGGACAACGGAGCAGAAGCAGACGTTCAGGCCGTAACCGCAAGGTCTGAAACCTGATCTTTTGTCATTGCGCACGAGTATGTGCGATGACACCAAATACTGAGCGAAGCTATCCCCATCGATCCGCCGTTCGCGACGAGCAAACTATCAGCCGAAAACAAGCTCCGGCACAACGGCTTCCCAAACATCTCGGGGGGTGCACCCGGAACTCTTCCTGGTTGTCGGCCTTGCGCCAGCGCACGATGGCGCCGACCTCGCCGCGGAGGAAGTTGAGTCCTCCGGGAGGTGACCCGCTTTTGGCCATGCGTCTGAGAGCTTGTCCCCGAGCAAAGACGAGGCGCGGACAGCGCAAGATGATATGGTGGACGACAGCTACGGGGCATTCTAGTTGTGCTCTGGATCGGCCCTCACCCAGATCGCCGGCCTGATGCTGCATGTCGGGGTCTGGATGGGTGGTGGTGAACGACGCTGGTGCCACCGGCCACTATCCTCTCCAAGCGGTATACCCCGTTAGGGCCGGCCCGCTCCGGTTTGTCGAGTGGGATCCCTATCAGCCACTGCTGGTCTCAGGATTGTTTGTGTTGCTGCTCCCTCCGCATTCCGAGTATCGCTCAGAGGAGGAGCATCTAAGTTGATTGCCATAGCTTGTTCCGCGGGCCCCGAATATTCAATGAGCACCCAGACTACTGCAGCGAGGAACAGCCCAAAGGCGAGCACGAAAAGTACCTGTGGGTCCAGCCGACCTTGTCGAGCTTTTCTTGGAACTAGGACCGTTCCCATGTTCTGCTCGCCATTGGAATACTCCGAAGCCCTCCTGCTTTGCACCTCAAATGTCATATCCGGTCCTCCTATGGATCTGTAACCAAGGAGGAAGCCGGAAGTTCCGCTCGATAAGGGAGGTGCTTTTCCTAGCGAGGCCCAGGATGTGCTTGAGAGACAAAGCGCAGACGACCATGGATGTGATCAATCTTCGGTTGGGGCTCCGCGGCCGACCAAAAGCCGATCTTTGACATACTCGGATCCTGCGATACTGACGGCTATGGCCATTGCTTTTTCAGCATCCTGAAACGTCTCAACCACTCCATCCAGGACAATGAACTTCCCAAGGGCTGTTACCTCAATTCGCGACGAATTCAGGCCACACCCATAGGCGAGCGCACTTTGGATAGCTTGGATCAAGCTAACCTGTTCGTGGGTTTGCTGCGTATCGAGGATGCCCGGTGGCGGGATGATTTGAACCATAAGTCCACTCTCCATTCGAGTGCGAGCAACCCACATGTTTTCGAGAGTGCTGTGGAGCACAACGAGACTGGAGGCGACTAGTTCCGTTGTGAGTGGAAGCGTTTGGGAGAGGACGGTCCCAATTCAGGCTGGCGGTGATGTGGCCCGCTGTAGGAGGCCGTTTTCTTTCGCCCGCACGCTTTCCGCACCCAACCACCCGAAACACCGCCGATCGCGCCAAAGTGCCTCCGACAGGCCTCTGCAATGGAAGCGGGCATGTCTGGTGTTGCGCGATATGTTCTCCGTTGGAAGAGCACCTAGATTGGAACCATTTTGAACCAACACAGTTTAGATCACAGCCGCTCAGGCTCTCTCTGAGGGGTCAGGGCTATCGGCTACGATAGGGTGCATCCCCGGAACCGGGCCCGCCCTAAGTTTCGCAGTGCGTAAACAAAGTGCATTTCGTGCATTGAGATTTCGCAGTCAGCAAAAGGAGGCCCGCCACCCGGTAGGGACCTCCTTTTTTTTCTTATCGGTCCGGAGTGGGGCGCCCCTCCGCGGTACGTACGCTTCATTTTTGCTGCACGAAACCAAATCCCGTCGAATGAATTTAGGAAGTAGCCGCTATCGATCGTCCCCATCGCCTGCAGCGGTCAGGGCTTCGGATCCTAACCGGGGCCCGTTCAATTTCCCGAACGATGAGTCCAGCGCGCCCTGTCCCCGGCGCCCGTCTTGTCGTTATCAGCGGTGGAGGCCCGGTGTTGGTGTGATCCGGCATTGACCCCTGTGTGGAGTGCGCCCCTGAGGGTGGACAGTGATCAGGCCGCTGTTTTGCCAGTCTGCCGGATGTGTTGATCCTCGAACTGCTGCGGGCTCAGATAGCCGAGCGCTGAATGAAGTCTGCGTGTGTTGTAAACCTCCTCTATGAAGTGGGGAAGGTGTTCGGTCACCTCTTCGAATGTTTCATAGGCCATCGGATAGACCGCTTCGACCTTCAGCGTCTTCATGAAGCTTTCTGCCTTGGCATTGTCATAGGGATTCCCCCTGCGGCCCATTGAACCGATGAGATCGCTGCCAGACAGGGCATCCCGGTACACCTGAGCTGCGTATTGGGAGCCGCGGACGCCCTTCTGTTTGTCAAGCGGCGATTTGCGCCTGATTGATCTGCCGGTGGCGTCTTGTGATGATGTGGAAGACTTCGCGTGCGATGTAGCGTTTGAGGGCGCGTAGCGCATCGAGCTTGGAATGTCCTTCAGTAATGCGTCTGGCGACATAGGCCTTTGTCGCCGGATCGGTTCGAAGTCGTCCGATGGCGATGATATGCAGCGCGCTGTTTGCGGCGCGATCACCGCCACGATTGAGACGGTGCCGAACGGTCTTCCCCGAAGATGCTGGCACAGGACTGACACCGCACAGTGCGGCAAAGCTGGCCTCCGATCGCAACCGTTCTGGATTGTCGCCGGCTGTCAGTAGCAATTGTGCAGCTCCGGTGTTGCCGATTGAATTGCGTGCGATAAGTTCGGGAGCGAGCTCCTTGACGATGACGCCGATCATCGCGTCGAGATCGGCGATCTCGTCATGAAGCTCGAGGTAGCGGCGGGCCAGGGATTTGAGGCTGATACGGTAGGCCCCGTCCACATCGCGGTATTCGCTCAGGTCCGGTCGCCAGGCGGCCAGGGTCCTGACGAGTTGCATGCGCGTCATGGAACGCAGTGTGTCACGCAATCCGTCGGGAGCGCAGACGATGGTGGTCTGAATGATTTGCAGTGCGACACGTCGCGCGGCAACGGCAGTTTTCCGGCAAACCGCGAGAACACGCAGGGATTCGACCATCCCGTCGCGGCTTCGGGGAGTAACCGTTCGCCTGCCGGAAAAGGCTGCATGGGCGGCATTCTGGGCATCGAGATCATCGTTCTTGCCTCGTCTGCGCCGATCATGCTTGTCCGGTGTCGTGACCTCCATCACCTCGATCCCGGCCTTCTGCATATATCGCAGCAGGCCCGCGCCGTAGCTTCCGGTGGACTCAATGCCGATGCGCTGGACATCGCCAAACGACCGCATCCAGGCGAGCATTTGCCGATAACCCTGACGGGTGGTGGCAAAGCACCCGGTTCCCAAAACGCGGTCCCGTTCATCGACCACTGCTGCGACGTGTAAATCCTTGTGGGTATCAACGCCGCCGACGATGCGATGCCTGCTTGCTTCAGCGATATCCATTCCAGCCTCCAGCTTGAACCGCCATCGAATGGCTTCGCCGAGACCGAATGCGCGGACAGGACAGTCACGAGACCATGAGGTCAGGCCCTTCTTGGGTCACAGGCATCGGCGAGGCAAAGCCTCACCGCAAGGCGTTCCCGGGCGGTCGACAGGTCCAAGGAAAGACACGACTGGTCGATCGGAGTGCGGGTCAAACCGCACCGGGAAGCCCTACGGGGCCAGCGTACCAGACGTTCGATCGGTGTTTGAGTCAGACCGCCCAGGAACTGGCTATAATCTTCTGACTGTCGGAATGATGTATGCAACCCGGCGGCGGCCGGCGACGCCCTATCGCTGCCTTCAATGCTGCAACCGTCAGACGCGCGTCGATACTCCGACTGACGGCGTAACCGACGATCAACCGTGACCAGGCATCGAGGATGACCGCGACATAGATGAAGCGGGTTGGCAGCGCGACGTAAGTGATGTCGGAAACCCAGAGCTGGTTGGGGCCGGTCGGCACGATGTCCTTCGCCACGTTCGGGAAGATCGGGCTATCATGATTGCTGTCGGTGGTGGCGACGAACCTGCGCCGAACCTTCGGATGCAGATCGTGTTGACGCATTAACCGCCTGATCTTCTTGTGGTTGATGACCAAGCCCTGCTGGCGTAGCGCGGCACCCACACGACGATAGCCGTGAATTCAAATTCATCGCAGATGGCAAACATAGCCTCGACGATAGAGGTATCGTCGACAGGCTTTTCCGGGCTGTCATAGTAGGTCGAGCGTGCGATACCCATTAGCCGGCATCCTTCGGCGACGGAGATGCCAGCGGGCCGGTGATGATGGATGTAGCTCCGCTTCTCGGCCGCGGTGCGTTTTTCAGAGCCCCCTTTAGAAACTCCAGTTCCAGCGCCTGTTTGCCGACGAGACGTTCTAGGGCGGCGATCCGGGCCTCGTATTCCTGGACGAGGTCAGCGGCCTGAGCGTCATCGTCGAACGCGCCTTCCTCATACTTGCGCACCCAAATCCGGATCAAGTTGCGCGACACGTCGTGGCGCTGTGCCAGACCATGCAGCGTCTCGCCCGCGATAAACTCCTGCGCGACCTGCCATTTGAATTCCATACTGTGAATGCGATGTTTTGCCATGGGTTCCACTTTCGGAAACCCGGCAAGCCCGGTCAATTCATCAGGCCTATCTGTCCACCCTCAGGGGCGCACTCCAAAAAGGGGTCAATGTTCGGTGCTGATTGACAGGTGTTGGCCCCTACTTTACGCCGGACCTCCTTTTTATTTTTGTACTTTCCCCTCCGTCGATGGTTCATTGCTCCCATTCAATTTTTTGATGTGGGGACTGAGCTATGCGCCACGAATGGGAAGCGGCATTGTCCCTGATGGTTCTCGGCGCCTTATTGATGTGGGCTGTGCTCAACTGGTGGTGAACCGGGAGCCGTGGATGGCGGGACTAATTCCGGCTATGCTCATTCCAGTCAACGAGCAGGAGGGTAAGAAGTGGCAAAGGGTCAGGTTAGAAGCAACAAGGAAGCTCGCAAACCGAAGAAGGACAAAGGCTCCGAGAAACCCGCAGCGGCTCCCCTCCTTGGGTCACACAAGAACAGCGAGAGCACGCCCAACAAGAAGAAGTGACTGGCTGGGGCGGTGACGTAGGAGGCGGGTTATCTTCCGAGAACAAGTCCACCTTCATACCGGATTGTGCGCCGATCTCGGAAATCGTGCCCCTGGAGCAGTCATTTTGACGGCAGACGGCCATCCCGTGCCCTTCCTTCCCCTTGCATGATTCCAGGGCCTCTGAGAATCTGTATCTGTGGGCATCCTTAAGAAGGGAGGACCTGTCAAATGAATGAGCTTCCCAAACTGCTAAGAGAAATCGCCCGTGAGTGTCGCGAGGGTTCCGGGTGCATACCAAGCGATGTGGGAAGAGGGCCAAGTGCATCGGAAATTGATGACCACAGGCAGGCGGTCTATTCTCTGTGTGATGAACTCGAAGAATTGGCTGAAGAAACGGACCTGCGCACCATTGACCTCGCCGAGTTCATTGACATTCACACGCGGCTGTCTCGCTTAAGATCTGCGGTCTCTGAAGATCTGTACACGCGAGTGGTACATGAAATCGCGAACCAGTAAAAGCTTCGCGTCCCCTTCTAATGCGCTAGTCTATCCCCGAGCTGATCGGCGATCTTGAGACATGTGTTGCAGTCGAGAATACCACCTTCCCACACCACCAGCGCCTCATGGGTATCCATTCCCTTTTTGTCGGCAGCCGCCATCTGGAGAATGGCGTCACCAAGCGGCATGTTGCAGGGCGCCTGCCCTATCAGAGTACCATCGATCAGATGAGTTGTAAGGCCGCACAAAGTGGCCAGTAGCCGGCGCTCGCTATAGACATTCTCAAACTGGTTCATTGCAAATCCTCCTTCTGCGAAACAGAACGAATTGGATGTCTTGGTGTTCCGTGCTCATGCAACTTTCGGCGATATCGCAAACCATCGATTGCTTATGGTTGATATAGGGCGCAGTATGTCTTGTCGGTAGCAATTGAAGCGGGCGCTACTGCTTACGGGTCACATCCTGATCTTCGCCCCAAGCAAAGGAGGACGTCCATGTCTTCCCCCCACCCAAAACAATATCTCGAACCCGATGATTTGCGCCTGTTGAGGAACGTGTTGAACTCCGCGGGGTTCAACGGCAGCACGACAACGAATCAAAAGCGTGTCGCTGCTCATACTGTCCTGACAGCATATCAGAACGGCACGAAGACGAAACAAAAGCTGATTGCTGCCATTCGAGGGAATTCGCTATCCCGAAGGCATTTCCCGCGCAAACTGGTGAGATCCGAAGCGCTTGATCGGTGGGATGACGACGGAGGTGCGATCCCCGAAGCTTCGCAATCTGCCCATATCAACGGGAACCCCAGTGTGGAGATAGACCGGCGTATCGCCATGAACCGAAGCCACCTACCAGGACAATTGGCTCGCGCCTGCGAATAAGGACAATGTTTTGGCGCGTGGATGGGAACAAAACGGGCTTAGAGGCGTTTCGCACGTAGCCGCGTCGTAGCATCAAAACAAAGCGGCAAGGGCCCCGCTGCCCATTGGTGGCAAACCAGAACTTGGAAAGGGCCCGTCCCATTTTTGCTGCGGTAACCCTATTGCCCCCAGCTTCTCGGGTTGCAATAGCAACGGAGGCCCGATCTGCCCCTACAGGGCCTCCTCTTCCTTTCGCGCCTCCTTTGACTGCCGGTTACAGAGTGGATCGGAGCGAGGAGTCGTCGGCGGTGCTCAACTGGTGGTGATGTTGGGACGCCGAGGTATTCAATGACTGAACGAAACATCTTTCTGCTAGTCGTGCTTGCCGCAATCATCGTGCTGTTGCTCTTGGTGTACAACGGCGGCACGCGGCAACTCGATTCAGCTAGTGCCCCTGCAGCAAATGTAGGATTGAGCCAAGGCGGGAAAGCCCACCTTCAGAATTCGACTGGCACAATCGGGCACCGTGACATCGCTGGACGCAGCACCGAAACCTAGACTAGTTGGCGAAATTCGGGCAGTGGGAGCCGGGAACAATCGCTTTGTGATTTGTCTTGCCCTCAGCCGGGGAGTAAGGTCTTCGTTTCCGGGGTTAAGGGAAGCAAGCGGGGGCGGAGAGCCCGGTGGCCCATAGATGAGTGGCGGGCCGGGTTCCTCTCTTCGCAGGCAGTAGATCGTCACGCCGCTTGCCGCAATCGCAAGACGGATATACTTTCGCGCCGTCTGCTCCGGCATTCCGGACTTGTTACGGACCCAGTAGAGCCATTGGCCGCGAGGACGATCAGCCTTCACCTTCAGCAGTTCGCGTCCGTATATTCCACAATCTTCTCGTTAGTGACCTTGACGTGTCTGGATGCCGCAGGCGTTGCCTTGAGGCCCGTTAGGCTCTCTCCCCGAGGCGCCTTGAACAGATCCACATAGATCGCCCCTGCAAGCGCGCGGCGCTGATCCATTTCGCCCTTCAATTTGCTGATCGCGTACATGATCCACCCCAGCGGCAGGCGATCCCACATTTCAAGCCATGCGCTGGCGTCTTGCTCGATGAATTCGGAGCATGAGGTAACCAGGTCAGACGCGGCCCATATCACATGGGATTCCAACGGTGCCTGAGCACCTTTCGTCTCGGCGAGCGTTGTCAAGACGAGGCGCAAATGCTCTTCACCGCGTATCTGCATGATTTGTATGAGCGTGCTGACCGCGCGAGTCTGATATGGCTCGGGATCGGTGTTTGCCGGGAAATGCGGACCACGCCGCCTGCCACCAACGACGAACTACGGCAAACTGGTCCCTAACCGACGTAGCCGCCAGTTCCGGGACGGCAGACACGTTGAATGCGCGACTAAATCAACAATATCGGCTCGAAGGAGGCATTGAACGATCCCCATCTTTTGATGGTTGGGGGCGGTGGGCGGCAGGCGTCGTCGCAAGCCAGTTCGTGCAGTCGGTCGATCACTGGATTGCGCTTGGTCGGCAGGCATTCATATGCTCTATGTGGCGACACAATAGTGTGCGGCATCCGACCCCGCGCAAGCGGTAAGCTGTGACCGTCCAAAGGTGATCCGCTTGATGATAATATATATCTGAGGCGTCCGCTTTCGGCTACCGGCTCGGAAGGCGGACGGTCCATCAACGGCCAGCACCGGGAGTTCGACGCCTGACCGGACGACTTCCGCTGCTGGCGCAAACCTGCAACTCGGCGGCATCTGTGCATGTCCGCTTCTGGGATACTACCGTGCTCCGTTCAGTGCCCGACTTGCGGGCGCGAAGCGGAAATCATTTCCGCTTGCGGCCGGCCCATTGCTGACAGCGCACCGTTTCAGGATCACCGCGCCAACTTTAGCTTGTGGTCGAATGGGGAGGAGAAAAGCGGCAGCGATCAGCGGCTCGCAAGCGCGTCGCAAGTTCTATGGCTGCCCGAGAGGGTTCGCCTTCGCCGCCTCGCATTCCGGCAGTCGCACGGGTTTGGCGAGTTTCGCCAGCGCCTCGGGCTTGGCGCACGCCGGGAAGCCAGCCAGCGGCATCGTCTCGATGAACCGAGCGCGCTCCACTGCGCTTAGGCCCGGTTCATTGATCATGCTCTCTACAGTCAGGTCCGGGTGCTGCTTGAGAGCTTCTGTAGCCGAAGCAGTCGCCTGATCGGTTCGACCAAGTGCCGCGAGGGAGCTGCTGCGGACCACCCACGTCCACTTTTGGTAGTTGTTAGGCGTCATGCGCTCCAGCATCTTCACCGCGTCCTCATACCGGCCCGCCATAAAATAGGCAGGTGCGAAGAAGTTGGACGCCCACATCGGATAGTTCGGGTCGAGCCGCATGACCTGGTCGACCATTTGAGCCCCGCGTTCGGGTTCACCAAAGCGTGCTGCAAAGCCGGTGTAGAAAGTCAGGATTTCGGACGAACCCGGAGCTAGGCGAAGGGCCGTGTCCAGCTCAGACTTGGCGCGGCCCATGTCGCCCCGATTAGCTAGGCTCATACCAAACACCGCATGTGCTTCAGCGTCGCTCGGATCAAGCCGCACCGCGCGTTCGGCCACATCGTCGGCCGCCTTGCGGTTGCTTTCGGGATTGACACCAAACAACTCCAATAGTTCATGAGCATGGTAAAGTTCCACCCAGGCCCGTGCCAGCTCCGGGTCTAACTCGACGGCGCGGTTGAGAAGCGTTATGGCCTCTTCCTCATCCGCTATGGTGAGCTTTTCAATCTTCTCGGACCCTAGAAGATAGTAATCATAGGCATTGAGGTTTTCAGGCCGTTTACGCTTGGCTGCAGCCCGCCCGGCCTCTTGAATCAGTCCCACTCCACCGCCGAGGCGGTTGGCGACCTGCTCTGCGATTTCGGTCTGAACGGCGAACACGTTCTCAGCGGGCCTGTCCCATTTCTCCGACCAAAATTGTTGGCCGCTTTTTGCATCGATCAACTGTGCTGTGATCCGCACCCGGTCCGCCTGACGCTGGATCGAGCCTTCCAGTACAAAGCCCACATGGAGCGCGATAGCGACCTGGCGGGCATCCACCGGTTTGTCTTTATAAACTTCTGTCGAATTCCGCGCCATCACCTCGAATTCGGGAAACCGAGCGAGGTCGGTGATGATGTCCTCTGTCAGGCCGTCGGCCAGACGCCCGCTGGCCTCGTCGCCGCCATAATTGTCGAAGGGCAGCACCGCCACCGACGGTTTGCCGCTCAAAGGTTCGGGCTGCAAGAACCACCAGACCCCGCCGCCCGCCAGAGCAAGCGCTACTATCGACGCCGTAGCCGTTTTCGCCCAACGTGGTATCATTCCGAGAAGCGGGCGACGCGTCCGTTTGCCGTCGAGTCTCAGCCTGTACATCCGCACCGGGCGGCTAATGTTCTTGACCTGCTGCTCGCCGGCGAAATCGAGGGGCCAGTCGAGTTTGCCCAGGAGATGATCGTATGCCGTTCCCGACACGATCACGCCGCCCGGCTCCGCCAATTGCTCTAGCCGCGCGGCGACATTTACGCCATCGCCATACATATCGCCGTCCACCAACACCACATCGCCCAGATTGATGCCGACGCGGAATACGATGCGCTCAGCCTCCGGTAGGCCGGCGTTGCGCGCCGCCACGGCATTCTGAAAGTCCGCGGCGCAGGCAACCGCATCAACCACGCTGTCAAACGCGACGAGCGCGCCGTCGCCCATCAGCTTGATAACGGTGCCATGGCGCTGGGAGATGGCGGGGTTGATCAACTCGGCACGGATGGTCTTCAGTCGCTTGATGGTACCGGCCTCATCGGCTTCCATCGCCTTCGAGTAGCCTACCATATCCGCCGCCAGGATCGCCAGTAGCTTCCGGTCGAGCTCGGGGACACTCATCATCGTTGCCTTGCATGAACATGCAATTGTGACGGCAGTCTACACCCATCGAAGCGCCGAAACTAGCAAACCTCCAAGCGGCATGTCTGCTTCCCTGGCGCGTTCCGGACGCGGCCACACTAGCGAAGCGGACGGATGGCTTTCAGCAAGGCGTTCGGGTACTAGGCAAGCTGTTCCGCCGGCTGTTCCTCACCCGGCTGCTCGCGCGGCACGATAGCGGTCGGCTTACCTTCTTCGGATCGATGGCGCACTTCATCGACCGCGCCTGGAACGTGGCGCCGGCATACTGACATAGAGCTAGATGGCGATCAGCTCGGCGAGCGTGGTCCCCCAGGTGGAGAACGGCGAGGCCGTAGACCGTTCCGGCGGGGCGCAGACAGACATCGCTGCCGAATAGCTCATTTTGACGACGGGCCAATACGCTTGAGTAAGTCCCAGACGGGAAGTGCTGCAAGACCACCGATGACGCCCGCCACATAGCTCGGAATGGATCCGGCAAACACTGCCTGCCAGACAAGGCCAATCACGTAACTGGCCGCCAACATCGTTACCACCGTTATGATCAGTCGCTGCCAGAGAGGAAGGTGCGTGTCCATGAATCTATAACCGTAATACGAGGATGATCTGCCTATTCAACAGACATTGTAAAGCAAAAACTACACCCGATAAATTTTGGATTCCCCGCCGTGCAACTTTGCGACGCGCGAAATCGCTATCCTAAACGCAAACGCTCGTGCCCCCGCATTGTTCGGCTATGGAAGATCCGTATGCACACTCGCAGGAACCTTTTGGCAATGGCTCGTTCGACGTGCGTAGCCCGGCAGATGCTTCCTCTACCCGCACCGATGCAAAGCAGGCGTAGGCGCGCATCCCCTGGGCCGAGGGTTAGGTTGTGGAGCGGGGCTTGCCATTTCAACCGCTCCCCTTCCATTTTTCGGTTCTGGCCATAGTTACTTGCTGTATTCACTTCATTTTTTCGAAGGAAGAGGAATATGGCTACTTCGGTGCTCATCAGTATTCTGATCACTTTCCTGGTGATCGTGCTGGTTCTCTATCTGATCAATCGGCTGCCGCTGGACAGCCGCGCGAAGCAGATCGCACAGGCCATCGTCATCATCATCGGGATCATTTCGCTGCTGCGATACCTCGCAGTGTTTTAAACTGCGAGTGCGCGATGCACGATGCCGTTGAATCGAGTTTGACTTCGCAGGATGCACGGCTTCTGAGAAAGCAACCGCCACCAGGGGGCTTCATGTCTTGGGCTCAGATTCCAGGCGTTGATCCGAAGCCGCGGTTTGCATTCGCTCTTCGAGCTCCGCTGCGACCCACTCCAGAAAGAGGTTGTAGGCCACGGCCAGCAACGTGGGGCCCAGGAAAAGTCCTATCAGACCAAAGGCCAGGACACCACCGATGAGACCGAACAGCCCCAGCAGTACAGGCAGGTTGGTATTTTGGTTCAGCAGATACGGTCGAAGAAAGTTGTCGATGCTGCTGATGAGAAGCAATCCCCATATCGCAACGAAGATACCCCAGCCGATAGACCCTTGCAGTAACAACCAAAGTGCAACCGGCCCCCATAAGAATGGTGGCCCGCCAGGCACGAACGACAGCGCGAATGTTAGACAGCCCAGTAACAACGATTGAGGCACACCGGCAATCCAGAAACCTATGCCGGCCAGCAGACCTTGCGCAAGGGCCGTTCCGATCATTCCGTATACGACGCCTTTCACCGTCAGGCCAATTACTGCAAGCAACCTCCTGGAGCGAGGACCGGCAACGCGTTCCCCGATCTGGCGCATGAAACCGATCATGCGTCGGCCATGCAGGAACAGGAAGAAGGTAATGAACACACTGAGCGCGAGTTCGAGGAGGCCGGTACCGAAAGCTGCCCCACCAGCGAGAGCTATATCGGTGACAGGGCCGATCAGTTTTTTCAGTTCGACGATGAACGCGGGAGCGTCGTCGGCAAGGCTATCCCAGTAAGCTGCCAGACTCTCGCCAATAATCGGCAGCTCTCTCACCCAGCCTGGAGGCGCCGAGGGACCTTGGTCGAGAATGCGCGTTATTCCTTTGGCCAAACTTGTTACGTCGTCGGCAAGCGCCGTCACGAGGAAAACAAGCGGCGCGACGATAGCCAAGACCACCAGCAAGGTCGTCGCTGCGGCCGCCACCGCCCGGTAACCTCCGACAGCACGCTCGCACCAGCGATAGACAGGCCACGTCGAAAAACAAATAACTCCAGCCCATAGTATTGCAGAAAGGAAGGGCCAAAGGACAAGAGTGCAACCAATTGCCAGCAGCAAGAGCGCACCGATGCCCAGAGCCTGTTCGATCCGGCGGCCAATAGGAACCATGATCAAATCCGTCTTGTGTGAATGCCCTCCGATTAGCTCCGGCATCCTTCGGCTTCAGACCCAGCAACAATCCGCCAGTGGCGGCAATGGTCGCGGTGCCGCCGACGCACAAAAGACGAGCAGACAATCGGGTCTACATTCAAAGAGCAAGAAGTCGCTTGAGCGTATTGGCCAGTTCCTTCTCCAGGAACGGCTTCCTCAGAACAATCCGGTCACCAAAACCATCCACTATCGCGTTACCGCTATAGCCTGTCGAAAAGATGAAGGGCACATTTCGCGCTGCGAGCGCTTCTGCTACCGCATAGCTGTTGCTGCCATTGAGATTCATGTCCAACATGGCAAAATCGAAGATTTGGGGTTCAATCAGGGCCAAGGCCTGGCTAACGGTGGCAGCGGTGCTCACCGATTCACATCCCAAGTCTGCCAGCATATCTTCGATCATGATCAGGATCAGCATTTCATCTTCGACAACAAGCCCGCGCCGGCCAGCAAGCAGTTTATCCATCACGGCCACCGTTCGGTAGAGGAAACACGACCGTACAGACGACACCGTCTGCCTGGTAGTCGAGATTGACACTGCCCTCCAGTTCATGAGCCAGGCCACGCTCGATAACACGCGAGCCAAAACCTTTGCGCGACGGCGGCGTCACAGTTGGACCACCCTTCTCCTGCCAGCGCAGGACAACCCGGTCGGCTGCCGACGACGGCTCGATTGCCCATGAGATCAGGACTGATCCGGTCTCGTTGGAGAATGCCCCGTATTTTACGGCATTGGTTGCCAGTTCATGGAACGCGATGCCGAGCGCCAAGGCAATCTTTGGTGATACACGGATGTTTCTGCCCGTAATAACAAAGTGCTCCGAACCACCATCTGCGACACCGAAGGGCTCCAAGGCTGCCTTGATCAAATCGAGCAGCCCGACGCTTTCCCAATTTTCGCGGGTCAACAGGTCGTGGGAGCGGGAGAGAGCAAACAACCGCGCCTCGATGGAATCCCGAATCTCTTCGGGGTCGGAGCTATGCCGCAAGGCCTGCCACACGATCGACTGGACAGTCGCAAGCGTATTTTTGACGCGATGATTGAGTTCATCGATGAGCATTCTCGATCCGGCCTGCACCTGCTTGTGCTCGGTAAGGTCGATGAAGGAGGCAAAGTTCTGCACGATATCACCGCTTTGGTCGTACACAGGACTGATCTGGATTGCCGACCAGAACTCGCTGCCATCCTTGCGCCGATAGAATATTTCCGAACCGCCTTGGACCGCACCCGCAAATGCCCTCTCGATACGCGCCAGCGCGTCGGCATCGCTGCCCCGGGCCATCAGGAAGTTGAAGCCCTGGCCGAGCACCTCGTCGCGCCCATAGCCCGTCAGGTCGAGGAAGGCCCGATTGGCAAATATGATGGGGTTGTCGGGTTGTTTCGCGTCGGTAAAAACCATCGCCATGCGTGTTGTTTCAGCCGCAACGACGAATGGGCCAAGGGCTTGCCTGAAGTTTTCGACATCTGCTTCGGCAGCCTGTTGTCTTGCGTACGTTGACGGTGTTTCAGGCATACCCGTGCTTGTCCGGTTGTTTAGCAGGCGTAAGCTGGCCAATAACCTTACACTGGCCGCATTTCCTCGGCCAGTGTTGGAAGTATCCCCGAATTGAAGGGGCCGATCAATACCAGCGACCCCGACCGTATAAGCCGCCACTAAGCAACAAAACCAAGACAACGATGATGAGAAGCGTGGTGAGGTCCATTTCGAGTCTCCCGGGAGCACCCTGGCCGTCTCCATCGCGTTGATCTACGCGGTGCGCTGCTGGCGATTACTCCTGCGAATACAACGTGCAGCATCGGGTTTGGTTCCGCGTCAGATTCTAAAGGCATGTCTAGCAGGCTTCGGCTTGGCCTACTTTCCGTTGGACTACGTTTCCGACGAGAAACGGCCGGCGGGCGAAGTCCTCACCGACTGGCGCAAGACATTTGAGGGCTATCACCGGCACTGTAACGTTAACCGGGCGGCGACCAAAATGTGGGATCTGGCGGCATGACCAGATTTGCCTGTTATCCACTTTATCGTCGACATCGATTTCCAGCTGACGTGATTGCCCATGCGGTGTGGCTGTATTTCCGGTTTCCACTCAGTCTGCGTATGGTCGAAGATATGCTGGCAGCGCGTGGGATCATCGTGTCGCACCAGACTGTGAAGCACTGGGCGGAGAAGTTCGGCCGGCATTTCGCCAATGATATCCGCAAGCGCTCAGCCGGCAAGCTTGGTGACAAATGGCACCTGGATGAGGTTGTGATCACGATAGCCGGTAAGAAACACTGGCACTGGCGCGCCGTCGATCAGGATGGTTTCGTCCTTGACGTCCTGGTCCAGAGCCGCCGCAATGCCAAGGCTGCAAAGCGTTTGATGAGGAAGCTCCTGAGAGGACAAGGCCGTTCACCGCGTGTGATGATCACCGACAAGCTTCGATCCTATGGCGCCGCAAAACGCGATATCATGCCCGGCGTCGAGCATCGCTCGCATAAAGGCTTGAACAATCGGGCTGAGAATTCTCATCAGCCTATCCGACGGCGCGAGAGGATCATGAAGCGCTTCAAGTCGGCGAGGCATCTCCAGCGCTTTGCATCCATCCACGATCCGATCGCCAACCTCTTTCAAATTCGGCGCCACGACATCTCATCCACCCATCATCGCGAACTGCGAGCAACAGCCGTGGAAACATGGCACCAGATCGCGCGCCTTCGCGCCGCCTAAACCAAAGCTGCAATTCGACACCATGATTTGGGACCATTAAGTTTACGATGCCCTCATCAGGCCCCAGAAGCTGCGCATCGAGGAAACAGGGGTCGCATGGTGAGGGTTGCCACGGCCAAACATTCATTTCCTCAATGCACTGCTTAGCTGAGCATGACTCAGTATCACAACCTCAATTCTCCAAACCCATGCAAGAAGAATTGGGGGCAAATATCGGGGTTGTCAAATTCGGATGACCTGGGGCGGATACTGAGGTTTGAGGAGGATCAACCAGGCGAGACCGCCCGCAAGCCTTGACACATAGACGCTCAATGCACAAATCCGTGCTCCCACACAGGAAATTGCGGGCCTGTGCCAGCGGCTGTCGTTTGACCAAAGTTTGATCCTACGCGAAGCAACAAGAAAAAAGGAGGTCCCTACCGGGTGGCGGGCCTCCTGTTGCTGACTGCGAAATCTCTATGCACGGAATGCACTTTGTTGACGCACTGCGAAAACGATACGGAGTTGCGGTACTTTCGACCGCGTCCCGGAACAACTCATAGAACTTTCGGGCCTCCGGTTCCTTAGGTTCCCACCACGGTGGCCGGGGCCCTGACCGCAATCGGGGACATCTTTTGCGGCTGAATTACCAATGCGTTCGAGGCGATTTGGTTCCGACGGTGGCGCAACATTCACCACCCCACAAAGGAATCCCAATGACAATCACGACCACGTCCAAGTGGGCGCGCCATCGTGCGTGGCCACGAGGGCAATCCGCTGACCTGCTATCTGGATCCGGTTGGCATCCCAACGAACGGGCTTGCGGACGATCGGCGCCGGGTCAGGGTAGACGTCGAAGGACGGCTCGAGGTTGCCGATGCTGTAGCGCGTGGCGCGAGTGAACTGGTGAATGGCTTCCCGGTTGGTCGTCACGTTGTAGAGGTTTCACACGCCGAAAGCTCCCACTCGAATTTGTTATTCAGCCCGTTGGGCTGGCTCTTAGTATCTTGAAGGCGGAACTTCCGGTCGGCCATGGGATTAGTCAGGATGAACCTGGAGGAACTTGCCGTGCCCGTAGAACTCAGCGATTCGCCCGCAGTCGAATCCTTGAATCTCGAAAATGCCCGCCAGTCGAAAACGCCCGACAAGGACGAGCTCGAGACCGGCTTGGAAGATACTCTTCCCGCCTCAGATCCGGTGTCCCTAACTATACCTACCGCGGAGCGAAGCGGTGACGGTGCGACGCCGGTCGAAGAGGCACTTTCCGCGGTCAACGCGCGATCAGATACCCAGAACGAACGATCGATAGATACGCGTCGGGAAATGGTTGCGATGCGGAGCGAATTGGTACGCATGAGGGGGGAGATCGCTAAAACGGGCACTACTTCAATTCGCGTCGCAAGTGCAGGGGTTTCAGACATAACAGAGAATTTCCGCAGAGTAGTCAGAAGGCAACCTCTTGTCGCGTTCGGAATCGCGTCTGTGATCGGCTTTGTGTGGGGGCGTAGCCGCTAAAGCGTGGCGTGAGTAAGAGGCAGCCCCGGAAAGCGGAGGCCGATTGTTGGTCGCCTCACTTTTGCGATAAGACCAGCGGAGAAGATCATGAATGAACAACCAGGAAGACTGATGGACTGCATCGTCGTTGGTGGTGGGCCGGCAGGCCTCACGACCGCGATTTACCTCGCACGCTACCACCTCTCGACCGCAGTCTTCGATAACCAGCCGTGCTGCGCGATTTCGCACAACCACGCGGGTTCCCTAATGGGATAAATGGTGTCGAACTGCTTGCCCGAATGCGTGCGCAGAGTAGCTACAAAGTACCCGTGAAATCCGATGAGATTCTAGCGCTGCAGAAGGAAGATAATATCTTTCCAGTCGGATCTCCTGGCGAGAGAAGTATTCCCCGCGCCCGAACGATCCTAAAAGTCCGAGGATGAGGATCAAGGAAAAAATTAACCAAGCGATCCTCTGACCAACCCACACTTTCCTTTCAAAAGAACGGTCGTCCTCGACGAAACGCGGTGGCTTGCTCGCTAGTTGATATCATGACGAACTCGCTTGTCAGCAGTGAAAGCGTCAGACCAAGCTAGAGCTCTTCGATCCAATACAAGGGTTTCGGCCCGCGGGCTGACGGCCGCCAAACTTGGTTGCGTCCGCCAACCGTCAGAAGGAGTACTAGGGCGTAAACTCATAAAATCACTTGGTGTTTACCGCCTGTCGTGATTCAAGGCTTCCGAATAAGGGAGCCTCTATGACGCGTCGCCGCTACGAACTCACCGATCACGAATGGTCAATCCTGTTGCCGCTGTTGCCCAACAAGCCCCGCGGGGTTCCCCGGGTCGATGATCGGCGGGTGCTGAATGGCATCCTCTGGCGGTTCCGAACGGGCTCGCCCTGGGCGGAGATTCCGGAACGCTTCGGTCCGTCGACCACCTGTTACAACCGCTTCGTCCGCTGGCGGAAAGCCGGGGTCTGGGATCGGCTTTTTGAAGCGGTTTCGGAGGCTTACGATGGCGACATCGTCATGATCGACTTGACCTGTGTCCGCGTTCACCAGCATGCGGTCACGGGAAAAAGGGGGATGGAGACGACGGCGGCATGGGACGTTCCCGCGGCGGGCTTACGAGCAAAATCCACGCGCTCGTCGATGCCGAAGGTCGCCCCGTCACCCTCCGTCTGACAGGCGGACAGATCGCCGACTGCACCGAGGCCGACGCGCTGACGGACGGGCTCGGCGAGGGAGACATCCTGCTGGCCGATAAAGGCTATGACAGCAATGCCATTCGGGCCAAGGCCGCCGAGCGAAGGGCCTGGGCCAACATCCCGCCGAAGACAAACCGCAAGGGCTCTTTCGTGTTCTCGCGCTGGGTCTATCGGCAGCGGAACCTCGTTGAGCGGTTCTTCAACAGGATCAAACACTTCAGAGGCATCGCAACCCTATATGACAAGCGCCCCGAAAACTACCTCGCCGCCGTAAAGCTCGTCGCCGCAAGAATCTGGTGTCAAAGTTTATGAGTCGACGGCCTAGCGAAGTTTCGTCGCCGGCTCCCTGGCCCAGACCCGTAGCTTGCCAAGTACGCCGACGAAGGCGTCCACCGTTTCACTGTTTGAAAGCTCGATCGTTCCTTCGTCCAATTCCGCGACGCCCGCTTTCTCAAACAATGGCCGGGCGGCGGCGGCATATCCGATGAACTTGCAATGGGCGAAGGCGTCCGCGACGAAGTCTCGCACCGTGGCTACCTTCAACAGATCCGGGACGAAATCCGTTCCGGGTAGCAAGGCAACCGAGTCATAGAGGACTGACGGACCTCCATCGATCATCTGCCGGGCCGCCAAAAACTTGCCGTCAGAAAGCGTGACGCCGCCGACCTTTGGAGCGATGTACTCGACAACGCCCTTTGCGTCTTTGATTGCGGATGCGACGGCCTGCACCAGCGCTGCTTCGCTTCCATCGGTAACGAGCATCCCGAGCTTTCGGCCTTCGAAGCGGTTCGGGCCGTTTTCTATGATGCTCAGCGCCGGCGACGGCTCGAGGTCCTGCCTCGGCTGGACAGCCGCGTCTGCAGCTTTCGGCATTTCGCTAATACCCAGAGCGGTCGCGACCTTGTTGGCAAGGGTTTCGTCGATGTTCAGCAGATGAGACACCATCCGTTCGCGGATTGCCGGCGTCTCGACCTTGCTAAGTTCGAAGGTCAGAGCCATGGCGATGTGACGCTGCTCGGGAGGGGTCTGGCTGATGAAGAACTGACGCGCCTGACTGTAGTGATCGGCAAAGCTCTCCGGGCGCAAGCGCACTTTTTGACCCGCTTCTTCCGAGGGGAAATGGCGGTAGCCAGAATCGGGGGACTCGCGCGGTCCTTCACCCCAAGAGTTGGGCTGATAGTTGACCCGGCCGGACGGGTTACTCATGGCCATGTGGCCGTCTTGCTGGAAGTGGTGGAAGGGACATTTGGGCGCATTGATAGGCAAGTGGGTGAAGTTGGTGCTGCCGAGGCGCTTCAACTGCGTGTCCAGGTAGGAGAAGTTTCGCCCCTGGAGCAGCGGATCGTTGCTGAAGCCAATGCCGGGAGGTACATTCTGGGTCATGAACGCCACCTGTTCAGTTTCGGCAAAAAAATTGTCCGGCATGCGGTCGAGGACAAGACGACCGATCGGCTGGACGGGGAGGGTTTCTTCCGGAATGATTTTGGTGGGATCGAGGACGTCGAAATCGAAGCTGTCGGCGAAATCTTCGTCGAAAAGTTGAACGCCAAGCTCCCACTCTGGGAAATTGCCCGACTGGATCGCCTGCCATAGATCGCGGCGATGGAAGTCGGGATCCGCTCCGTTGATCTTGACAGCTTCATTCCAGACCACCGATTGGAGACCGAGCTTCGGTTTCCAATGGAATTTCACGAACGTAGATTCCTCC
The DNA here is from genome assembly GCA_030028905.1 of Ferirhizobium litorale. GTDB lineage: Bacteria > Pseudomonadota > Alphaproteobacteria > Rhizobiales > Rhizobiaceae > Ferirhizobium > Ferirhizobium litorale. Next base: position 46,859 of record JALDYZ010000023.1, read on the forward strand.
TTGGCATTGACCAAGCGGAATGTATGGACGCCGAAGCCCTCCATGAAGCGAAACGATCGCGGGATGGCACGGTCCGACATCACCCACATGATCATGTGCATGCTTTCGGGCGTGAGACTGATAAAGTCCCAGAAGTTGTCGTGAGCCGACTGCGCTTGCGGAAAGGCGCGGTCCGGCTCGGGCTTGACCGCGTGGATAATGTCCGGAAACTTGATCGCGTCCTGGATGAAGAAGACGGGAATGTTGTTTCCGACCAGATCCCAGTTGCCCTCATTGGTATAGATCTTGACCGCGAAGCCGCGCACATCTCGGGCAAGGTCGAACGACCCCTTACTGCCGGCAACAGTGGAAAAGCGAACAAATGCCGGAGTTTTTTCGCCGGCGCGTTGAAGAAAGTCGGCTTTGGTGTAGTGAGCAAAGGATTCGTAAGTTTCGAAATATCCGTGAGCTCCGTAGCCGCGAGCGTGCACTACCCGCTCGGGAATGCGTTCGTGGTCGAAATGAAAGATTTTCTCACGGAAGTGAAAGTCTTCGATAATCACTGGTCCGCGAGCGCCGACGCGCAACGTGTTCTGGTCGTCATCCACCGGGCCACCCTGCGCGGTGGTCAGGACGTCGTATCCGTCCCCCGCAAACTGGTGGAGCTCGCCGCCATTTCCCCGATGGAGCTGCTGGTCGTGAACATTCGCGAGATCACTCGCCGGCTTTGAGATCTTGCGTGCCATGTCCCGTCTCCTGATGTTGAGAATGCGGATAAACCTTTGCGCGCAGGAAAAGTTCCTTCGTAGTCGACGTCAGCCCGTTTCAACGGATGAGGGGTATGGACACCATCGTTGGTTCTGCGCATCCCTGTGTTCGGCCAGGGGGTGCTGGCGTGAAATGTTGAACTCAATGCTCATGCTCGAGGTCTCTATGGCGAGGCGCGCGAACACTGGCTTCCATGGCCTGCACAACAGCGGTCAGAAGTTCTGTCTCGTTGTACGGTTTTGATACCCAAGGTGCCTGTAGAAAGATCTCCGGGACATCGGATTTCGGCCATGCCGAGCAGACAATGAAGGGAATACCGCGCGCTTTCAATTCGGTTGCCAACTCGATGCACGACCCGTCATGAAGATGGATGTCGAGCAAGGCAACGGATGGGATCTTTATACTGAGCGCTGCGATGGCCTGTGAGCAGGATGAGTAGATGCTTGTGTCCGTATAACCAGCGCGGACTAGCGTGTCCTCGAGATCAAGGGCTATCAGAAACTCGTCCTCGGCGATCAGTATTGACCTGGGGGTATTCAATTCGGGTACTTGCCTTTCATGCGGCGATCTTCCGCCCATGTTTCAGCTTACTCTCCTCAGAGCCACGTACATTAAACTTTGATATGTGGGCGTGCATTGCTTCATGGGTGGAACCCCCTTCTAGTACAAATGTTCTCTCCGTAGAGAGGCGGGGTCACGTGGCTTACGAGAAAGACATGATGAATAGCCCCGAGTTTCGTAGACACCCCCGGGTTAGATTTTCTGCTGCTTCTC
>JALDYZ010000024.1 GCA_030028905.1 Ferirhizobium litorale
CAGCTTGACCGCGATCGTCTGCAGCCCGCCATCGACCTCGCGGGTGACCTGAGCGCTTCCATCGCCGATCTCGACCTTGGAGGCGAACGTGCCCTGGGCCCAGCCCAGGAGCGCCGCCAGCATCTGGCCGGTCTGGTTCGAATCGTCGTCGATCGCCTGCTTGCCGACGATGATCAGGCCCGGCTGTTCGGCGTCCGCAACGCCCTTCAACAGCTTGGCCACCGCCAGCGGCTCGACCTGGTCCTCGGTCTCGATCAGGATCGCCCGGTCGGCGCCCATGGCCAGCGCGGTGCGCAGCGTCTCCTCGGCCTTGCCCGGACCGATCGACACCACAACCACTTCCTCGGCCTTGCCGGCCTCCTTCAGCCGGAGCGCCTCCTCGACCGAAATCTCGTCGAACGGGTTCATCGACATCTTCACATTCGCAAGCTCGACACCCGACCCGTCCGGCTTCACCCGGATCTTCACGTTGTAGTCAACAACCCGCTTCACGGGGACTAAGATCTTCATGGGGTCCTCTCCGTCGTTCAATGCCTTCGCAACCAGCCGTCGCGCGAAGGCTAGGCGGAAACGAAAAACCGCGCAAGAGAAATTATACGCTCATATAACAATTCGCCCATCCACGATCCTGCGCTTAGCCAGCCAAACAATTATACCGGCTTTATTTCAATGCGTTAAGGTCGTTGTTATATGTACGTATAATTTTATCTTGCAAGAGATCGGCGCCCGCGTATGTTCATGAAAGCCGGAGGGAGACCGGCCAAATCAAGATAGAGCATGGTGGCAGGCGATGGCGCGCGATTCCCGATACGATATCCTTTTCGAGCCGGTCAGGATCGGTCCGTTGACGGCGCGCAACCGCTTCTACCAGGTACCCCACTGTTCCGGCATGGGCTACCGCTATCCCAATGCCGAGGCCGACCTGCGCGGCATGAAGGCTGAGGGCGGATGGGCCGTCGTCTCGACCCAGGAGGCGGAGATCCACCCGACCTCCGACCTGACGCCCGCCAACGAGGCACGTCTCTGGGATGACGGCGATATCGGCGCGCTGGCGCTGGTGGCGGAAAGGGTTCATGCGCATGGCAGCCTCGCGGCGATCCAGCTCGTGCACAACGGGCTGCACGTGGCCAACCGCTACAGCCGCATGATCCCGCTTGCGCCGTCGCACGCCGTCGGCGATAGCCACGATCCCGTCCAGGCGCGTGCGATGGACAAGTCCGACATTGCCGACATGCGCCGCTGGTATCGCAATGCCGCAATCCGCGCCAAGCGAGCCGGATTCGACATCGTCTACATCTATTCAGGCCACGACATGAGCGTGCTGCAGCACTTCCTGTCGAAGCGCCACAATCATCGTACCGACGAGTATGGCGGCTCGTTCGAGAACCGGTTGCGCCTGTTTCGCGAGATCCTCGAGGACACGCGCGAGGCGATCGGCGACACCTGCGCGCTCGCCGTCCGGCTTGCCGTCGACGAACTCCTCGGTCCCGCCGGGATTACCAGCGAGGGCGAAGGCCGCGACATCATATCGGCGCTGGCCGAGCTCCCGGACCTGTGGGACGTGAACCTGTCGGACTGGTCGAACGACAGCCAGACCTCCCGGTTCTCGGAGGAAGGTTTCCAGGAACCCTACATCCGCTTCGTCAAGTCCGTTACCACCAAACCGGTCGTCGGCGTCGGGCGCTACACGTCGCCCGACAGCATGGTGCGCGTCATCCGGCAGGGCATCATGGATTTCGTCGGCGCGGCCCGTCCGTCGATCGCCGACCCGTTCCTGCCGAAGAAGATCGAGGAAGGCCGTATCGACGACATCCGCGAATGCATCGGCTGCAACATCTGTACTTCGGGCGACAATCTCGGAGTTCCGATGCGATGCACCCAGAACCCCGCAATCGGCGAGGAATGGCGCAAGGGCTGGCACCCGGAGAAGATTGCAGCGGCGGAAACCGCGGATGGCGCGCTGGTCATCGGCGGCGGGCCGGCCGGCCTCGAAGCGGCGCGGGCGCTCGCCCAGCGCGGCGTGGACGTCACCCTCGCCGACGCCGGTCATGAATGGGGCGGCCGGGTTTCGCGCGAAAGCAGGCTGCCGGGCCTCGCCGCATGGGCGCGCGTGCGCGACTGGCGTATCGGCCAGCTCAACACCGCGACCAACGCCGAGCTCTATTTGCATAGCCGGCTCAATGCCGACGACGTGCTGCAATATGGCATCCCGCATGTGGCGCTTGCCACCGGCTCCCACTGGCGATGCGACGGCGTCGGGCGCACCCACCGCACGCCGCTGGAATTTCTCGGCGAAGGCCCCCTCGTCTCCCCGGACGCGCTGCTCTCGCTTGGCGCGGATGCGGTGTCGACAAACGGGCCTGTCGTCATTTTCGACGACGATTGCTACTACATGGGAAGCGTGCTTGCCGAATTGCTGGCGCGGGCGGGCCGGCAGGTCGTGTTCGTCACGCCGCAAGCCCAGGTCGCGTCATGGAGCGTTCACACCCTCGAGCAGGGCCGCATCCAGGCGCGCCTGATCGAACTCGACGTACGCATCATCCCGTCCGCCAGCCTTGCCGGCCGCACGCGCGACACCCTCCAAATCGCCTGCGTCTACAGCGGCAGGACCCGTTCGATCGAATGCGCGACGCTCGTTCCGGTCACGGCTCGCCTGCCCGACGAGGCGCTGTGGCTTGAGCTGAAGGCACGCGCGAACGAATGCGCGGACGCCGGCATCAGATCCGTCACCCGGCTGGGAGACTGCCTTGCGCCGGGGCTGATCGCGGCCGCCACCTATTCGGGCCACGACTATGCGCGAGGCTACGGCGCCGCCCCGGCTACGGACGACGTCCCCTTCCTGCGCGGGGACATCGCCGCGCTATGGCCGTCCTCGGGTTCCGAAATACTCTCGCGCTGACATCTTCCGCATCGTGCCTCCAAAAGTCTCTGGATCGGCGCCTCGCGGCTGCTAAGATCGGGACAGTGCTGAGTCCGCCGGTTTGCTGCGAAGACTCAATTCGTCTCGAAAGAGCAGGCCCCGAATGGGTTCACGAAAGGAACAAATCCGGGCTCTGCCCCTCGCGGTCGTCTCCACGGTTGTTGCCTGGGGAGAGGCGGCCCGCGCGGAAGACGGCGCTCCCCCATCGTTCGAGGAGACGACCCTGACCGGTGACTGGGACGGCTACCGCGATTGGCTGACGGACCGGGGCGTCACCTTCACCATCACCCAGACGAGTGACGTCCTCGGCAATCCCTCGGGTGGGATCAAGACCGGCACCGCCTATGACGGCGTGTTCCAGTTTCAGGGCGATTTCGACATGGAGCGCCTGGCGGGCTGGTCCGGCGCTGCGGTCCATGTTTCCGGCTATGCCATCCAGGGCCGGGGCCTCTCGGCGAGCGACATTGGTAATCTATTGACCGTGACATCGGTGGAAGCGGAAGCCGGAGTGAGGCTGGGCGAATTTTATCTCTCTCAGGACCTGCTGGGCAATGCTCTGACCCTCAAGGTCGGCCAGATCCTGGCGGACCAGAGCTTTGCCATCAGCAATACCGCCTCGCTGTTCGTGAACTCGACGTTCGGCTGGCCCGGGATCTTCGCGTCGGACCTGCCCGGCGGCGGCCCCGCCTATCCCCTGGCGACACCCGGCGTCCAGGTAATTGCGAAGCCGAACGAGGCATGGACGTTCCAGGCCGCGCTGTTCAACGGCAGTCCGACCGGCGACAGTCCGGCTGGCAATGCCAATGGACTGGGCTTTCCGATCGGCAACGGCGTTCTTGCGATCGTCGAGTCGTCCTACGGCTATGATCTCGATGCCGGAGCCGGTCTGGCCGGCACGCTGAAACTCGGCGCCTGGTACAATTCCGAGGAATTCGACAGCGTTTTGACGGCGTCGAACGGCTTGCCGCAGCGACTGTCGGGAAACGCCGCCATCTATGGCGTCGTCGACCAGGCGCTCTGGCGGGAAAAGAGTGGTGGCGATGTCGGTCTCGACGGCTTCGCCCGCCTCGCTATGGTTCCCAGGCAGGATCGTAACCTCATCAACTGGTACTTTGATACCGGGCTGAGCTACAAGGGGCCGTTCAAGGGGCGCGAAGCCGATGTCGCCGGAATAGCCTTCGCCTATGCGCATATCAGCGACGACGTTGCGGATCTGACCGAGGCAACAAATGCGCTCGACGGAACCTCCACGCCGGTGCCCACCTCGGAGGCGGTGATAGAGATCACCTACCAGGCAGCGATCACGCCGGCCCTGTCGGTCCAGCCTTTCTTTCAGTATATTATTCGCCCGGGTGGTCGCGCTGCCGATCCGAACCGGCCGGGCTCGGCGATCCCCAACGCCACGGTCCTCGGGCTGAGAGTCGCCGCCACGTTCTGATAACCGCGGGATGCGCTCGATGCGCAAGGCGCAGTTGCGTCATATTTTCCCTATCCGGAGCGGGATTTTTGGCTATTCTGCACTGCACACTCGCGTCTCTCGGACAAAGGGGGTCCCGTGAACGGTCAACGGGCGTCGTCGAAAAGCAGGAAATTGTCCACGCGTCCGCCATTCGAGCGGATCGCCCTCGTGCTGCAGGGTGGAGGGGCGCTTGGCTCCTACCAGGCCGGCGTCTACCAGGCGCTCGCCGAGGCCGACCTGCACCCGGACTGGGTAGCCGGCATATCGATCGGCGCCGTCAATGCTGCCCTGATTGCCGGAAATCCGCCGGAGAAACGGGTCGAGGCACTGCAAGCCTTCTGGGAGCAGGTCACCTCGCCGCCGGTCGGCATGCCGTCGCTCGTCTCGGCCTGGCTCGGCCGGGTCGTGCTGGACGACGACTTCGGCCACGGCCTCGTCAACGATGTGCGCGCCTTCGCCAGCCTGACCGGCGGCGCACCGGGTTTCTTCTCGCCGCGCCCCATTCCGCCGTTCCTTTCGTCCCCGGGCACGATCGAGGCGCAAAGCTTCTATGACGTCAGTCCGCTCAAGGCGACGCTCGAGCGTCTGGTGGATTTCGACCGCATCAATTCCGGCGAAATGCGCTTCGCCGTCGGTTCGGTCAATGTGCGCACCGGCAATTTCACCTGTTTCGACAGCACCACGGACGTCATCTGCGCCGAGCACGTGATGGCGAGCGGCTCGCTGCCACCCGGTTTTCCGGCGACGACCATCGACGGCGAACAGTACTGGGATGGCGGCCTCGTTTCCAATACTCCGCTGCAATGGGTTCTGGATACGGTTCCGCGCAAGGACACGCTGACCTTCCAGGTGGACCTCTGGAGCGCCGAGGGCGAGTTCCCGCGCGACCTGATCAGCCTAGATCTCCGCCAGAAGGATATCCGGTTCTCCAGCCGCACCCGGGCGGCAACCGACCAGTTCAAGAGGAAACAGCGCCTGCGCCGGGCGCTGCTGCATCTGATGAAGATGATCCCGGAGGGGGAGCTCGAACGGGCCGGCCCGGAAATCAACCTGCTTTGCGAGGAGGCCTGCGAGAAGGTCTACAACATCGTCCATCTCATCTACCGCGCGAAGGCTTACGAGGGCAGTTCCAAGGACTACGAGTTTTCGCGCCGCACGATGGAGGAGCATTGGGCCTCCGGCTACGACGACGCTCTCGAGACCCTGCGCCATCCCGAAATAATGGAGCGGCCGACGTCGATCGACGGCGTCGAGACGTTTGACTTCGCCGACAAGACACCTGGATAAGCGTTCGCCTCGAACCGGTATTTCATGTGAGAACGGAGGTTCCGGCCTCAACGCCAAGCAAGCCGTCAGCCAGCCGATGCCAACTCAGTGGAGCACGCCATGAAGATCGCCGATGTCCGCGCCAAAGCCTTCGCCATGCCGCTGAACGATCCCGCCTATCCGAAGCCCCCCTACAAGTTCTACAACCGCGAATTCGTCGTCATCACCTACCGCACCGACCCCGATGCGCTGCGCGCCGTCGTGCCCGAACCGCTCGTGGTGGCGGGCGACACGGTGGCCTACGAGTTCATCCGCATGCCGGATTCGACCGGTTTCGGCGACTATACCGAGACCGGCCAGGTGATCCCGGTGCGTTTCAAGACACCGTCCGGCGAGGTGCAGGAGGGCGGCTACGTGCATGCCATGTATCTCGACGACAACTCGCCGATCGCCGGCGGGCGCGAGATCTGGGGTTTCCCGAAGAAACTCGCTTCGCCGAAGCTGTCCCACGAGCAGGAAACGATCGTCGGCACGCTGCACTACGGGTCGGTGCTCTGCGTCACCGCAACGATGGGGTACAAGCACCGCGAGATCGATCTCGCACCAGTGGCGAAAGCAATGGCCAAGCCCGCCTTCATGATCAAGATCATCCCGCATGTGGATTGCACGCCGCGGGTCTGCGAACTGGTGCGCTACTACATGGAGGATGTAACGCTCAAAGGCGCATGGTCCGGCCCTGCGGCACTGCAGCTCTTCGAGCATGCGATGTGCGACGTCGCCCGCCTGCCGGTGCTCGAGGTCGTCTCCGCAACCCACTATATCGCCGACCTGACGCTCGGTCTGGGCGAGGTCGTGTACGACTATCTGAAACAGGAATGACCCACAATTCAGGAGGTAGATACCATGTCTCGTTTTGACGGAAGGATTGCGATCGTCACCGGTGCGGCGAGCGGCATAGGCAAGGAGATCGCCCTTCGCCTTGCCGCCGAGGGCGGCACGCCGGTCATCGCCGATCTTAATCTTGATGCGGCGAAGGCCACGGCCGAGGAAATCAAGGCCAAGGGCGGCGATGCCTTTGCCGTCGCCATGAACGTGACCGATGAAGCGGAAGTCGAAAAGGGCGTAGCCGATGTGGTTGCCAAATACGGCAAGGTCGACATCCTCGTCAGCAATGCCGGCATCCAGATCGTCAAGCCGCTGGTGGACTTCCCTTACGCCGACTGGAAGAAACTGCTGTCCATCCATCTCGACGGCGCCTTCCTCACCACCCGCGCCTGCCTCAAGCACATGTATGCCGCCAACTACGGCCGTGTCGTCTACATGGGCTCGGTGCATTCCAAGGAAGCCTCGAAGCTGAAAGCGCCCTATGTCACCGCCAAGCACGGTCTGATCGGCCTTGCCAAGGTGCTGGCGAAGGAAGGGGCCGAGCACAATGTCACCGCCAACGTGGTGTGCCCCGGCTTCGTGCGCACGCCGCTGGTCGACAAGCAGATCCCCGAACAGGCCAAGGAACTCGGCATCACCGAGGAACAGGTGGTCAAGAACGTCATGCTGAAGGATACCGTCGACGGCCAGTTTACCACCACCGACGATGTGGCGGACGCCGTACTCTATTTCGCAGCCGCCAAGAGCAACGTTCTCACCGGCCAGTCGCTTGTCGTCAGCCACGGCTGGTACATGCAGTAGTGGGCCGCTGCTGACATAGTCTATCCCGCCTTTTTCGCCAGCCGCCGCGGCGAGGTACCGTAGACGCGCTTGAAGGCTGCGCCGAAGGCGCTCTCCGACCGGTAGCCGAGGTCGGCGGCGATCTGCGTGACCGCGGCATCCGACGATGTCAGCGCACGGCGGGCCAGCGCCATGCGCCAATGCAGCAGGTAGTCGATCGGCGCCATGCCGACGGCCTTGGAAAAGCGGGCGACGAACTGCGAGCGCGAGAGGTTGCAGGCAGACGCAAGCTCCTCGAGTCGCCAGCTGCGGGCGGGATCGGCGTGGATGAGCCGCACCGCCCTGCCGATGCGCTGATCCGAGAGCGCGCCGAGCCAGCTTGGTTCCGTGCCGCCCGGCAGGGCGCGGATCATCTCGACGAAAATCATCTGCATGATCTGCCCGGTGATGGCCTGGTGGCCCGGGCCGCCCCCCGAAAATTCCTCGTCCAAACGGTCGAGCAGCCAACGCACCCGCTTGGCGGCGGCGTCTGCCGCAGGCAGCACGACGACCGCCGGAAGCGCCTGAACGATGAGCTCGAGCCCACCTTCCGCCTCCATGCTGCCGCCGAGCGAGGCGAATTCATTGCCGGGACCGGCGTCGAGATGGGCATAGTGGCCGGCCATGTCGCTGAACACCTCGGCTGCTGGCCGCGGCGGCGCATCGAGATCGGTCGCCAGCGTGAAAGGCGCGCCGCAGGAAAGCAGGAAGCAGTCGCCGGCCTTCAGCAGGACCGGTTCCGCATTCGCGACCAGCAGCCAGCACCTTCCTTCGAGGACGGCGTTGAACTTCAGACCGGCATGCCCTTCGACACGAATGGCCCATTGCCCGGTCGCCTTGAGTCCGACCGAGAATACGCCGCGGGCTTTGATGAGAGAAAGGATGTCTGAAAGGGGATCGCAAGACATTTTCGGCCGATCGCGAGATAAATCAGGTTAATACAGCATAGATCATCCGGCGGCACGATGCCAAATATTCCCTGTATATTATTGGAGAACAGAATGGCATCGATACAGAAACCTCTCGCCACCGGCTGGGGTCCGACCGCAACGGCCGAGGATGTAGCAGGGGGCCTGAACTTCTCCGGCAAGACCGTGATCGTCACCGGCGGCGCTTCCGGCCTCGGGCTCGAAACCTCGCGCGCGCTGGCGAAGATGGGGGCGGCCGTCATCGTTCCGGCCCGGAGACCGGAAGAAGCGCGCACCGAACTTGCCGGGATCCCCGGGGTCGAAGTGGCGGAAATAAACCTGATGGACCCCGCCTCCATCGACGGCTTCGCCGAAAGCTTGCTCGCCAGCGGGCAGCCGCTCGACCGGCTGATTCTCAGCGCCGGCGTGATGGCGACACCACTCTTTCGCGACGCCGGCGGCAACGAGGGCCAGTTTGCCACCAACCATCTTGGGCATTTCCGGCTGACCGCCCGGCTGTGGCCGGCGCTGCTTGCCTCGGGGAATGCCCGGGTGGTCGTGCTTTCGTCGCGCGGGCACCAGATCAGCGGTCTCGACCTCGATGACCTTGCCTTTGTGCGCCGCCCTTACGACAAGTGGCTCGCCTATGGCCAATCGAAGACGGCAAATGCCTTGTTCGCCGTGGCGCTGGATGCCCGCGGGCGGGAGCATGGCATCCGTGCCTTCTCGGTTCATCCGGGCTCGATCCTCAGCCCGCTGGCGCGTCACCTGACGAGTGACGAAATCGACGCCTTCGGTGCCGTCGACGCGGATGGCGCGCCGGTGATCGATCCCGCCCGCGACATGAAGAATCCGGCACAGGGCGCCGCCACGACGGTGTGGTGCGCCACCAGTCCCCTGCTCGAGGATCTCGGCGGCCTTTATTGCGAGGACAGCGACATCGCCGCGCTGGAAGAACAAGACCGTCGCGGTGTCAGGCCCTATGCGGTCGATCCCGCTGTCGCGGAAAAACTCTGGGAGGAAAGCGTCCGCCTCACGGGCACCGACCTGCAATGGCGCGCCTGAAACTGCGCTAACCGTTGTCGAGCCTGGCTTCGAAGGTGATCTCGACATTCATCAGCTTGGAGACGGGGCAGAAGGCCTTGGCCTTGTGGGCGACCGACTGAAAGGTCTCCTCGTCGATACCGGGGACCCGGGCCACCAGCGACAGGTGGACGGCGGTGATCGAGAACCCCTCGCCGTCCTTGTCGATCGTCACCTCCGACCTGGCGTCCAGATGTTGCGGCGCCAGGTTCAGCGTTCCCAGCATGCGGACGAACGACATGGTGAAGCAGGCCGCATGCGCTGCACCGACCAGTTCCTCCGGGTTAGTCCCCGGCTTGTCGCCATAACGGCTGAAGTAGGTGAACGGGTGGTTTTCAAGCGCGCCGCTCTCGGTCGACACCGAGCCCGCGCCATCACGCAACGTTCCGTCCCAATTGGCTGACCCAAAACGCTTCATCGGTATATCCTCCAACCTGGCCAGTTAAATTGCGCTCGAGCGTGCCGGTCAGTAGCCGGCAGCCTCCAGGATAAGCCGGGTGATTTCGTCCGGATGCGAGATCATCGACAGGTGGCTGGATTTCACCTCGATCGTCGTGGCGCCCATGCGCTTTGCCATGAAGCGCTCAAGGTCGGGGTTGATGGTCCGGTCCTCCGTGGAAACGGCGTACCAGCTCGGCTTGGTACGCCAGGCGGCCTCCGTGGTCCTGCCCGCCAGCAGTTCCTTGTGGAACGGCTCCTGCACCGCATAGAGCACCTTTGCCTTCGCCTCCGGAATGTCGCCGGCGAAATCGCGAAGAAACGCAGCCTCGGTCAAGCGGCCCTCGTCGCCATCGAAGACGATGCCCGCCGAAGCGGGGGGCGTCGGATAGGTCTTTGCGAGTGCGGTGTAGTCCTCGCCGGCATCAGGCGCGCGCGCGGCCACATAGACCAGCGACGACACTTTCGGGTGCACACCGGCCTGGGTCACGATCATACCCGAGAAGGAGTGTCCGACCAGCACCGTTGGGCCGTCCTGGCGGTCGAGCACGCGCTGGGCGGAAGCGACGGCATCGGGCAAGGTCGTCAGCGGGTTCTGCACGGCGGTGACATTGAAGCCCTGCGGCTGCAGCCGGGCGATGACCTCCGACCAGCAGGAACCGTCGGCAAACAGGCCGTGGACCAGCACGATGTTGCGCGCCTTGACGGCAGCCGTCGTTGCGGCCATGCCGCGGGTCGAGATGAGGGAAGCGGCCGCGCCGGCAAGCAGGGCGGCCGAGAATGTGCGCCGGCTCATCAGCATGACACGTCCTCCTGCGGGCCTGCGATCGTGATCAGAAACCGAGCGTGATGTGCTGGAACTGCTGCCATCGGAAAACCTCCTTCCGGATCCATGATGGCCGGGAAAATAGCGTCCGATGTCGATGCCGGCATCTATCCATACGTGTGGGCGACCCTATCCGGTTGGCAGCGTCGCCGGCCCCGCCCGGTCAAAGGAGAAGGAGTTTTTTCAACACCGAGAAGACCTCCTTGAAAGGCAGTTTGGTCGCTCCGGCAATCGCAAACGGGATCAGAGCCCCGGCGGCAACCGGGATGACCGCTGCCCGGCTCACGAGTATCGTCGAGAGCTTGCGATACGCTTCATAGTGCTTGGCCGGGTCGGACAGGTCATTGTCGGCTTCCGGGACCGGATCGATGAAGACGTTGCGGCCGATGGCCTTGCGCTCGGCCGCCCTGCAGAATTGTGTCGCCTGTGCGCCAAGCAACGCCAGCCCTTCTTCCTTCAGGCGGACAAGGGCTGGCGTGAAAGCAGACAGCGGGTAGGCGAAAAAACCCATGATGATTGCCAGCCAGCCGCCCATCACCATGCTGAAGGTTGTCAGCGTCAGGCCTTCATGCAGCAGATTCTTCGCAACCGCCGCGGCGATCGCACAGCTCATCCCGAAGACGAAGAAGACATAGGCATTCGGATATTGCGCAAGGAAAGCCAGCCCGCCCTTGCCGTCGGGATGGGTTGCGACCAGCCGCAGGTCGAGCTTCGCCAGCCCGCGCAGGAGACGCGCCCAGACAAAGTGCCGCCAGACGCCACGCAGGAACAGAAACACGAACAGTGGCAGGCTGAAGCAGATCGACCACCAGCCTGCGGCGGTGATCCGGTTGCCTTCGGGCATATGCTCGACAGCCCAGAAGGAAGCGTCGGCGGTGTGAAAGTTGAGATAGGACAGGACCGAGGCGAAGATCGCCAGCGCCAGGCACCCGAGCTCGGCCGCACGCGAATCGCGTTGTCGGAGGGCTGCGGTCACAATCGCCGCGGCTTTCGGAATAAATGCCGGCGAGATGATTGGCGCGCGGACGAGTTGGGACAGTTTCGCGCGCAATCCCTTTTCAACCTGTTGCTCGGCGAGGATGAAGGCGCCGATGGCAATGAAGAACTTTGCCCACACGCCGAAATCGGCGAGGTAAGCGCCCTGGATGTCCAGCAAGAAGCTGCGCGGAATGCCGAGCAGCAACGGCACTCCCCAAGCAAGCCCAACGAACAGCAACGCCCGCTTGGCCGAGCACAAGGCATTGCGGCGCAAGAGCCCGAGCCGTTCCTGCAGTTCGAAGAACACGCCACCGTGCGAAGCCAGGAAATCCTCGAGTTCGGCATCGGTGGCGCCCGCCCCGTCACTCTGCGGTTCAGCGAGGGCAGGCGAGTGGTGGCGCGGTTCGTTCATCGTTGCTAGCACCTTCAACACAAATGACAATTGGTCGGCAGGTCAATCTGAACGAGAAAGGCTAGCGGGTCGATGACGGACCGCAAGGAAATTTTTATGTCGGCCCGGAAATGCGCGAAGCGAGGCAAGGATGATGTGGCCCGCCCCGCCCCCGAGCGGCAATCCGGTGCGGTCGTTCACCACAACGAGAACGATATTTGACGACTCGATAGATCTCTTGACATTTCTTAACTGGCAAACGGTCGCCTTTCGCAGGACGTTGGGCGTGGTCCCTGCGATCACCGCGAGGAAGCAATGCCACCTGCAAGGAGATCTGACGATGTCACGCCCACCACTGCCCCCGTTCACCGAACAATCAGCGATCGAAAAGGTGCGCCTTGCCGAGGACGGATGGAATACCCGCGACCCCGCCAAGGTGGCGCTCGCCTACACCGTCGACAGCGCATGGCGCAACCGCGCCGAGTTCGTCAACGGCCGGGCGGAGATCGAGGCCTTCCTGACCCGCAAGTGGACGCGCGAGCTGGACTACCGGCTGATAAAGGAACTCTGGACTTTCGCCGGCAACCGTATCGCCGTCCGGTTCGCCTATGAATTCCACGACGACAGCGGCAACTGGTTCCGCGCCTATGGCAACGAGAACTGGGAGTTCGATCCGGATGGGCTCATGCGCCGGCGCCTGGCCTGCATCAACGAACATCCCATTGCAGAGGCCGACCGCAAGTATCACTGGCCGCTCGGGCGGCGACCCGATGACCATCCGGGACTGTCGCATTTCGGGTTCTGAAGCGTTCAGCGCTTACACGAATTGGAGAGTTTCTGGCTGGAGCGCGACGCGAACTGGCCGCAGCCAACCCTTCGACCGTGTCGTGCCCTACCCAGGGACCTCTTCCTCCCATGCCATGCCATGACGCCGCCGGTTGGACCGGCGGCGTTCGTCTTGGGCACTGGTTGGATTTCCCTTGCCGCCCGTGCCAAGGTCGCCCCTGCCGATGGTTCACCCGTCCCTAAACCTAGGTATGATTCATCGAAGCGCCGGCAATCGCTATCCTTCTACCATGCATCACGGCAGCCATCAGGAAATGAGGCCGGTGATCGTATGTTCCGCATGGCGAAAGCCGCAGCGGACGGCGCGTTTGACGCCGCAAACACCCAGCCATCGGCAGCCATGACGACATGCGCGCGGGGCAATCATGCTCGGGCATGGATCCGTTCGGCTGCGGAGAGCCCGGTGACGGCGGAACATTTCTGGAAGAGGATCAGACAGTGCGCATGATCATGTTTTTCATCGTGGGGTGCATGGTCGGCACGGTCCTGAGCTTGCCCTTCATCTCGAATTCGGCACCGGTCAATCCGCTGCAGATATCCATAGGACCGAATTCCGCCGGCGCCGAAAAGGTTGCCGCGTCGACCGCCCGTTGACCGCCACTTCGCATTGATCGTGACCTGGCTCCAGGGGTTGGCAGTCGATTGCGGCCCTGCCGGGAAAGACGCGTTGCGGCCGGGACCGTCGAGAACCCCGGACGCGATCAGGCCACGCGCGGCGGCGCGAAAAGCGCCGTGACGAGCGTGGCCCTGGGTGTCGTCGCTGTACTTCAGTTGGCCTCGCGCAGCCTCAGCGCCGCGACGCCGACTGCGAGGTTGAGGCCCTTTTCGCCTTCCACAGAAAGCGGTTGCAGCGAGACCGATTCCCGGTCGCCACCGACAAGCACTTTCGCTCCGCCGCCGAGGCCGAGGCTGGCATCGGCCTCGACGCCGCGATAGGTTCCGGCAAGGCCACCCACCGGCTTGCCCGTGACGTTGAAGACCAGCCAGGTCAATCGGCCCTCCTTGACAGTGCCGATATCGAGACCGAACTCGGTGATGCTGCCGACATACTTGACCGAGGGTCCGGGCGCCGAGGGTTTGAACTCGCAACTGACATCCTGCTTCGAGCCGACGATGACGCCGATGCCGGCGGATACATCGCAATCCAGCTGGCCGACCTCCGCGTGCTCGGCACTGGCTGCGCCGATACCGCCGATTGTTGCCAGCACGAGGGCCGATCCAATCAAAATGCTCCGCATTCTTCGTTCCTTTCTTGTATATAAAATTCTGAGACTAGAGTGTTCATTCGCCACGGCGCGTGGCTTCGAAAAGGAACCACACGCGGTGCTCAGCCTCATCGATCCAGTTTTCGATGAGACTGGTCGTGGCATAGTCGCCGACATCCGACGTCAACTCGTGCACCTGTCGCAGGATCGTCACCAGTTGCTTGTTGTCGTCACGAAGTTCCGAAAGCATGTCCTCGGGGGTCACATAGTCGGCGTCATTGTCGAGAATTCTCTGCAGCCGGGCAATATGGCCGATGGAGCGCAATGTCGTGCCGCCGATCTTGCGGGCACGCTCGGCGATCGCATCGGTCGCATTGAAGATCTCATCGCCCTGATCGTCGAGCAAGAGATGATAGTCACGAAAATGCGGCCCGGACATATGCCAGTGAAAGTTCTTGGTCTTCAGGTAGAGGGTGAAGACATCGGCGAGCAACGCTGTCAGCGCCGCTGCGACGTCGGTGGACGCATTGGCGCTGAGATCGGTCGGCGTGGCAAGGGGTGCCTTGCGGATAGCGCTGGCTGCTTGACGGCTCATGGCAGTTCTCCTTTGGGTTTGGCGGCAATTGAAGGTGAGAGGGTCAGAAACTATGGAGAGCCGGCGCGTCGCGATATCCGATGCTCGTTTAGTTTCGCTACACGTAAGTATAGTTATCCGGCCGAGCCCTGCGCGCTACATTGAACCCGTCGCCTCACCCCTCCCCTCCGGGTGAGACACGTAGCGAAGAAGCTACTCACTCCGGCGCCCTCCCCTCCGCCGGAGCCGCGGATCCCCCTGATCCGCTGGAGACCGTCCCTTTCCCCCGGGGACGGTCTCCTTCTTGTAGAAAGCCCCAGCACTTTGCCGAACTCTTCGCCGACAGCGCGCTGCCGCGCTACGAGCCGCCTGCCAAGGTTTCGGCATGCCCCCACGCAGCCGTCTGACACCGTCCCCGCAATCGCCCGGTCCGACCCCATACCTAAGTGTAGTTACGTCTCATAAACGATCCGGCTACTTTCCTTTCATCGCCTCGCCCCCCTGAGGCGGGTAGCTCCCTCCCGGCTACCGGACTTTGGTTCTCCCCTCGACCGAAGTCCAGGATCCTCCCAGGATCCGATTAAGGCCGCCTCCATCCGCCGGAGACGGCCTTTTCTTTTGGGGGCAGGTCACCGGCAGAACTGTCGAGGACGTGGCTTTTGCACCCGCTCCGGCGCGGGCCGTGGCCGTGGCCGTCGCTGTGGCTGTGGCTGTGGCTGTGGCTGTGGCCGGAGCATGGGTGCAGCCTATGCCTCAGTATAGTGTCCAGTATGAATAGCGGCTGTTACCCTCCGCCTCCAGTGTCCAATCATCTGCGGCGACCTATCCGACCGCGCAGGATCGAAGGAGTTCCAGACATGAAGGATCGTCGTCCAGAAGGCATCGAGCAATACGATCAGCCGGCCGGCGGCTGGGGTGCGCTCAAGGCTGTCGCCGTAACGCTGGCGCATCAGCAGGTCGTTGCGCAGGGCACATTGACGCTGCTGAAGGCCAACCAGCCCGAAGGTTTCGATTGCCCCGGATGCGCCTGGCCGGATCCCAAGCACACCTCCTCCTTCGAGTTCTGCGAAAACGGTGCCAAGGCAATCACCTGGGAGTCGACAGCCAAACGCGCGAGCCCGGATTTCTTCGCCAATCATACCGTTTCCGAACTGTGGAACTGGATCGACCACAAACTGGAAGACGTTGGGCGCCTGACGTCACCCATGCGCTACAATTCCGCAACCGACCGCTACGAGCCGATCGAATGGGAAGAAGCATTCAGCGTTATCGCGGCCGAGCTGAACAAGCTGGATAACCCCAACAAGGCGGAGTTCTATACCTCGGGCCGCGCATCCAACGAAGCCGCCTTCCTGTTCCAGCTCCTCGTGCGCGCCTACGGCACCAACAATTTCCCGGATTGCTCCAACATGTGCCACGAGGCGACCAGTGTCGGGCTTCCCCAATCGATCGGCGTCGGCAAGGGCACGGTGACGCTGGAGGATTTCGACTACGCCGATGCGATCTTCAGTTTCGGGCACAATCCCGGCACCAACCATCCGCGCATGATGACGACGTTGCACAATGCCTCGCGCCGCGGGGTACCGATCATCGCGTTCAATCCATTGAAGGAGCGGGCCCTCGAAAGGTTCGCTGCACCGCAAAACCCGATCGAAATGGTAACGCTGTCCTCGACGCCGATCGCCTCGGCCTATCACCAGGTGCGCACCGGCGGTGACCTCGCCGCGCTCAAGGGCATGATGAAGGCGATCTTCGAGCGCGACGCGGCCGACATTGCCGCGGGCGGCTCCGGCGTGCTGGATCGTGCCTTCATCGCCGAACACACTGTCGGCTTCGACGCCCTACGCGCGGATGTAGAGACCACCAGTTGGGACCAGATCGTCACGGTCAGCGGCCTCACAAAGGACGCGCTGGAGAGCGCGGCCGACGTGTACATCAACGCGAAAAACGTCATCGTTTGCTACGGCATGGGCATCACCCAGCATGCCAACGGCACCGGCAACGTGCAGCAGATCGCCAACCTGCTGATGCTGCGCGGCAATCTCGGCCGCCAGGGCGCTGGCATCGCCCCGATCCGCGGTCATTCGAACGTCCAGGGCGACCGCACCGTCGGCATCACCGAAATCCCCAACAAGGCACTGCTCGACGGCATGGAACGCGCGTTCGGCTTCCGCCCGACCGCCGAAAAGGGTCACAACGCGATCGAAGCCATCGAGGCGATCATCGCCGGCGAATCCAGGGCGCTAATCTGCCTCGGCGGCAATCTTGCGGTGGCCATGTCCGATCCGGAGGCGACATGGGAAGGCATGCGCAAGCTCGACCTCGCAGTCCATATCGCCACCAAGCTCAACCGGTCGCATCTCATCACCGCCAAGACCTCCATCGTCCTGCCCTGCCTCGGCCGGACAGATCTCGACACCCAGGCCTCGGGCCCGCAGGCGGTGACCGTCGAGGACTCCATGTCGATGGTCCACGCGTCTCGCGGTTTCCTGAAGCCGCCGAGCGATGCCCTGAAGTCCGAGCCGGCGATCATCGCCGGCATCGCAAAGGCGACGCTGGGCGACCGCTACGGCATCGACTGGGACGGGCTGATCGCAGACTACGACCGCATTCGCGACAAGATCGAAGAGGTCTTTCCGGACTTCTTCGAGTTCAACAAGCGAGTGCGGGTGCGCGGCGGTTTCCGGCTCGACGTTCCGGCCTCCTTCCGCCGCTGGAACACGAAGAGCGGCAAGGCCAACTTCCTGCTCGCGCCGGGCCTTGACGAGGACCCGCTGTTGAAAAGCCCCGATGCGCTCGTCCTGACCACGATCCGCAGCCACGACCAGTACAATACCACGGTCTACGGTCTCGACGACCGCTACCGGGGCGTCTTCGGCAGGCGTGACGTGATCTTCATCAACAAGGAGGAGCTCGCCAGGCGTGGCCTAAAGGATGGCGACCTTATCGACATCCGTGGACTGGTGGGCACCGGTGAAGGGACCCATATCGTGCGGGGTTTCACGGCGGTGGAATACAATATCCCGAACGGATCGATCGCCGGCTACTATCCTGAGATGAATGCGGTCCTGTCGTTGAGCCACTACGACCGGCAGTCGGGAACGCCCTCCTACAAGGGCGTGCCCGTGATGGTGTCGGCCGCCATGGGCTGAGCGCCCCATCCTAGCATCTGTCACGGTTCCCCGGGGTCGCCAATGATCCCGGGACGTCGTGTATTGCCGGCACGTTGCTGCAGCGCTTGCTACCGACCGCAATTGCTCCTCTGCTAGACCCTCCGCCTATCCTCCTACACCTAGGTATGATTCTGCGCTGCGGCCATGGTGGCTAGACTTCCTCCAACAATCAGCAATGCGCTCGGTGCGCCCGGACAAGACGCGAGGATGCCGTCACCATGTATCAGGATTCCATCACCAGTTTTGCCGAGTCCGGCGCACACAAGGCACTTGTGGTACGCACGCAACCGTTCGCGTTCCTCATCGGGGCGGCCATGGCCGGCGCCTATATCGGCTTCGGCGACATCCTGATGTTCACCGTCGCGGCCCATGTGGACCCGGCCTGGATGCATCTCGTCATGGGCGTGGTCTTCTCGTCGGCGCTGACGATCGTCGTGTTCGCCGGTTCCGAGCTCTTCACCGGCACGGCGATGTACATGCCGCTTGCGGTGCTGACGCGGCGCGCCCGCATTTCCGACATGCTGTTCGTCTGGTGCAGTGCGTGGATGGGCAACCTCATCGGTGCGGTCATCCTTGCCGGGCTCTTCCACATGGCGGGCGGCGGCGTGCTGCTCGGCGATGGCAGCCAGTCGTTCTTTGCGGCGGTGTCCGCCAAGATGTCGGCCGGGTCACTGGCGCTGTTTGCGCGCGGCATCCTGTGCAACTGGCTGGTTTGCCTGGCCATATGGATGGCGGGGCGCACGGACAACGCGGCCGCCAAGATCATGCTGATCTTCTGGCCGATCACGATCTTCGTCGCCGCCGGCTATGAACACTCGGTCGCCAACATGTTCACCTTCGCCATGGCGCTGATGGGCGATCATCCCGAAAACATCACGCTGGCCGGCGCGGCCCACAATATGGTCTGGGTCACGCTCGGCAACCTGGTCGGCGGCGCGGTCTTCATGGCGCTCGGCTACTGGGCGCAGTTCCGCAGCAGCGGCCACGTGTCTTTTGTCCCAACAACGGCTGCCGTTCGCGTAAAAGTCTCCGCAGACCGTTCCAGGAAGTGAGGGCGCCATGGGGGATCAGACGAACGTTAAGAGCCTCAGCCCGTCGCAGCCTTCGAGCCGCGCCCCTGCCGAGGAGCCTGCCACCCCGGGAGCCAAGCCTTCGATGGCGATCGCAACGATCAGGCGTCTCGCTATTCCGCTGCTGGCCGTCAGCGTGGTCGGCGCCAGCGTGGCGCTGGTCATCACCGACTGGAACTGGTGGGTCGCGGGCGCGGATCATCAGTGGACGGACGACGCCACGGTCAATGCGGATGTCTCCACGCTCAGCGCGCAGGTCGGCGGTACCATTCTCACCACTCCGGTCAAGGACTATCAGCAGGTGACGAAGGGCCAGTTGCTGGCGGAAATCGATCCGCGGCAATTCGATGCTGCGGTGGAAGTGGCACGGGCAAACCTGGCGTCCGCCAATGCCTCGCTGGCAAACCTCGCCAACCAGATCGAGCTGCAGGGCGCGGTCGTCCAGGCTGCCATAGCACAGAACGCATCTGCCCAGGCGCAGCAGACGCAGACGCGGGAGGAATTCACCCGCCAGAAAAACCTCGGCGACGCCACCTCGCAGCAATTGCTGCAGCAGGCTCAGGCCGCCTATCTGCAGGCCGAGGCCTCCGTCCAATCGACTGCGGCCGCGATCGAACAGCAAAAAGCGCAACTCAAGGTCCTGCACGGACAATACCCGCTGCTGAAGGCGCAGGTCGGCGCGGCACAGGGAAACCTCGACACGGCACTGATCCAGCAGGGCTATACCCGCATCTATGCGCCCTTCGACGGCATTCTCGGTCGCAAACTTGTCCATGAGGGCGACTATGTCGGGCCAGGCTCGAGCATCGTTTCGGAGGTGCCCCTGCCAAGCGTCTACGTGACCGCGAACTACAAGGAAACGCAACTCTCGCGCATGACGCCGGGGCGCAAGGCGAAGATCACCATCGACACCTTCCCGGGGCAGGTTCTGCACGGCAGGGTCGCCCGGTTATCGCCGGCCAGCGGCTCCATCTTCGCGCTCCTGCCGCCGGACAACGCCACCGGCAACTACACGAAGGTGGTGCAGCGCGTACCGGTCAGGATCGAATTCGATCCCGGCCAGCCGCTGGTGGACGAATTGAGGCCGGGCATGTCGGCGGAAGTCACCGTCGAGACGCCGCCGGATGCGGCACCATGACCGCGGCGCCCCGCGCCTTCGGCCCGGTGACCAGAGGCACGACGGCGCAACGCCCATACCTCATCGTCGCCGCACTTCTGCTCGCCTCCTTCGTGGTCGGCTTCGACACGAGGGTGTTCGCCGTCGGGCTTCCCGATCTGCGCGGCGCCTATTCGCTGGGTTTCGACGAGGCGGCGTGGCTGAGCACGGTTGCGAACGCCCCGCAGATCCTGATCGCCTCGGCGGTCGCATGGCTGGTCACCGTCTTCGGGGTGCGCCGGGTGATGATCCCGTCAAGCCTCATCTATGCCTGCATTTCGCTGGTGATCCCGCTTGTTCACGAAAGCGCAACGCTTTTCGCCCTCCACGCATGCAGGGCGCTGCTGCTCGGCGTCTTCATCCCGGCGACCATCATGGTGATCTTCCGCAATCTCGAGATGAAATACTGGCTGATCGGCATCGCGCTCTATGCGCTGCGGCTACCCTTGTCGCAGAGCCTCGGCTTCGTCCTGGTCGGCATCTATGGCGACTATCTCGGCTGGCAGTGGCTCTACTGGCAGGATGTGATCGTCGCACCGCTCATCGCGCTGCTATTGATTATCGCGGCGCCCAGGGAGCAGATCAACACCAGCCTGCTCGCCGATGCGGACTGGGGCGGCATGCTGCTACTCGGCTCTTCGATGACCATGCTTTATGTCGGGCTCGATCAGGGCAACCGGCTTGACTGGTTCCAGTCGGGCGTCGTCACCTCGCTGCTTGTCGGCGGCGCTATTCTCGCCATCGGGTTTCTCATCAACGAAAGCGTGGTCGCACGCCCCTGGGCGCATGCGAGCGCTATCCTATCGCGCAATATCGGCATCGGTTACGCCGTCATCATCGCCTTCACCTTTTCGAGTGCCGGCGGCTCGATCGCCGTACCGGGCTTCCTGCAGACTGTCCTCGGTCTGCGGCCGGTGGCGATATCCGGTCTGTATATGGTCGGCGCCGTCATTCCGGTCTTTCTGTTCATCACGCTCGCGGTCGCGCTACAGCGCCGCATCGATGCACGGCTATGCATCATCATCGGCCTTTCGGCGATGGCCGCGGCATCGCTGACGGGTTCCCGCCTGACGATCGAATGGGGACCATGGAACTTCCTGCCCGTCGTGCTGCTGTATACGGCAGGCCAGTCGTTCGCCTTCTTCTCGATCATCGTATACCTGCTCGCAAATTCCGATCCGAAGCGCTCGACCGCGGTCTCCGCCTACATCCAGGTCGTCCGGCTGGGAAGCGTGGAACTGGCGACTAGCCTGCTCGCCACGTGGCTGCGGCAGCGCGAGCAGTTTCATTCCAACATACTCGGTGGTCCCATCGCGACCTGGTCGCGCAGCCTGGACAGCGCGCTGGACAGGCTGGGGACGCTGCTCGGCACCTTGCCGCACGCCAAGCTTGAGGCGTTGGCCACGGTCGCGACCCAGGTGCGCTCCCAGGCCTATGTGCTCGCCTTCGCCGACGTCTTCGTGCTGTCCTTCTGGTTCGCGCTCGCCGGCCTGGCGCTGGTGATCGTCATGGGAGCCATGCCCTTTGGTCCGCTGCATCCCGAATTCAACCATGCGCAGCACGGCACGCAGGCACCAGCGAGAGCGGCGTGATGGGCGGAAGAACCGCCGCCCTCGGATGATGATGTCACGGCACCGCACGTGGTCGCCGGACCACACCTATGTATAGGTTAGATCACGACAAGAAGTGGGTATGCTCCCGTCGAACTCAAATCGGGGCAATGATGACTATTAGCTCAAGAGTATTTCGTTCGCGCGAGGTGGAAGGTGCATTCCATGGTCCCGTCTTCGGTCTGCTCGCCATCGCACTTGCGGCAGCGGTCTACTACGTCGACACCTACACGGACGTCGAGGGCGCCATCGCCGTGCTCTACGTCGTTGTCATGCTGGTGGCCGCGCAAGCCGCGACACGGCTCGGTCTCATGGTCATCGCAGCCGCATGTGCGGTGCTCGCCATATTCTCCTACGCGACGACGCACGGGGAAACCGGCGACCTCCAGTCGACGATCCGCCTGGCCGTTGCCCTGGCCGCGCTGTTCGTGACGACGATGCTGCTGCTCAAGACCGAGAGCGCCCGCCTCTCCACGCTTTCCATCAATAACGCGCTGAAGGAGAGCGAGGCCCGGTATCGATCGATCTTCGATCGTACGCGCGTGGCGCTCTGGGAGCGCGATTACTCAAGGCTGCGCAGCCATCTGATCGGCATCAAGGCGCAGGGCATAGCGGACATCAGGAACTACGCAGAAGCAAATCCCGCCTTTGTCGACCACTGTGCCGGCCTCATCAGCGTCGTCGACGCCAACCAGGCAGCGCGCGATATGCTGGGTCCGCAATCCGCGTTTGGCATCACCCTGCGCCGGTCCATCACCCTCGACAAGTTCCTCGACTTGCTGCAGGCGATCATCGACGGCGAAAAGATCTTCGAAGACAAGGTCGAGATAACGGCGGATAATGGCGAAGACAAGCTGGTGCTGCTCAGCATCAGCTTTCCGGACGATCCGGCGGCCTTCAACCGCGTGGTCGTCAGCATGGTCGATATCACGCAGCGCGAGATGGCCCTGAAGGCGCTTGCCGAGGCGCAGGCGGAACTGGCGATGGCGTCGAAGGCCGCGACGGTCGGCGCGCTGTCGGCGTCGCTTGCGCACGAACTCAACCAGCCGCTCGGCGCAATCGTCGTCAACTCGCAGACGCTGCTCAGATGGCTCGACCGCGATCCGCCGGATCTCGCCGCGGTCAGGCGCTCGGCGGAGCGGATGATCCGCGACAGCCAGCGGGCGAGCGAGATTATCCACAATACCCGCAGCCTTTTGTCCTCCTCGAGCAACAAGCTTGAGGATGTCAGCCTGGAACGGCTGGTCGACGAAACAATAGCCTTGATGGAGTACGAACTACAGAGAAGCGGTACTACGGTTTTCGTCGACCGAAAGACTCCGGTCCCGCCAGTGCCGGCCGTGAAGATCGAACTCCAACAGGTCCTGATCAACCTCATCACCAATGCGATCCAGGCGATGGATGCAGCCGGCAGCGCCAAGCGGGTCATCACGGTGACGACGGACCATCCGGACAACGATCATGTCCGCATTGCGGTACGTGACAGCGGGCCCGGGATAGCGGAAGATGTAAAGGAGAAGCTCTTTGCGCCGTTCTTCACCACCAAGGCAACCGGCATGGGCATGGGTCTTTCGATATGCCGAAGCACGCTGGAAGCCAGGGGCGGGAAACTGGATGGAAGCAATGATCCCGAAGGGGGGGCCGTCTTCGAGATGCACCTGTTGACAAAGCCGGAGTTGGAACATGCCTGATATACGCAAGCTCCCGAAGGAACACGACGCACCCGTGGTCTTCATCGTC
Source organism: Ferirhizobium litorale (assembly GCA_030028905.1). Lineage (GTDB taxonomy): Bacteria > Pseudomonadota > Alphaproteobacteria > Rhizobiales > Rhizobiaceae > Ferirhizobium > Ferirhizobium litorale. Next base: position 23,348 of record JALDYZ010000024.1, read on the forward strand.
GACGACGATCTTTCGATGAGGGACGCGCTGACCGACCTTTTTCATTCGATGAAGTTCGACGTCGAGGCGTTCGACAGCGCGGCATCGTTCCTGGAGGCGGCGAACTTCAATCGCCCCGGCTGCATTCTCCTCGACGTCCGGTTGCCGGGCGTCAGCGGGCTTGAGTTCCAAACGCAGTTGGCGCGCATCGGCAGCCGGATGCCGATCATCTTCATGACCGGCTTCGGCGACGTGCCGATGAGCGTCAAGGCCATGAAGGCCGGCGCCGTCGACTTCCTGACCAAGCCGTTCAAGGATCAGGACATCCTGGATGCCGTCGGCGCGGCAATCGAACGCGATGCCGCCCGCCGGCACCAGAGCGCGCAAAGCGAGGCCGTGACGGCGCTCGCGGAAACACTGACGCCGCGCGAGCGCGAAGTCATGGAAGCGGTAGTCAAGGGCCTGATGAACAAGCAGATCGCCTACGAACTCGGCATCAGCGAGGTGACGGTGAAGCTGCACCGCGGCAACGTCATGCGCAAGATGGAAGTCCGTTCCGTCGCCGAACTGGTGCGGAAGGCCGAAATCCTCAGCGAAGGCATACGAACGCCTGTCTCTTAGTATGATACCCTCGAAACGGCCATGAGCGCATAAGAAGAGCTGCAAAACAGCGAAAAAGGTCGTTCTCCGTGTCCAGAGTCCCCACCATAGCCGTCGTCGATGATGACCAGGCGATCCGTGAAGCCATGGATGACCTGGTGAAGTCCTGCGGCTACGAAAGCCGATTGTTCACCTCGGCCGAAGATTTTCTGTCATTCCAGCCGCGCTCTGCAATCGATTGCATGCTCGTCGACGTGCAAATGTCCGGGCTCAACGGCATCGAGCTGCAGGCGGAACTGAACAAGCAGTCGCACCGCCCCCCGATGATCTTCGTTACGTCCTACAAGGACGAGCGCACCCGCAGTGCGGCAATGAAGGGCGGCGCCTTCGCCTTCCTTGGCAAGCCGGTCGACATCACCAAGCTGATCCGATTTCTCGAATCGGCGCTCGCTCGCCCGAATTGAACTCAATCGAATGCGGCGCCCGCAGAGGCGCTGACTGGTCGCCTGGCTCGTCGGTGCACGCGTGTGCCGCATACTTTCCGCCGAGCGGCACTAGACCTGCGTATAGATGTGCACGCCCCTTTCCCCGCAGTATCATGTCGTCATAACATTCAGTCGACAGGAGGACGCGATGTCCAGGTTCGAGAAGAAGCCAACCACCACCCCGGCCGCAACCCGGAACGGGGTATTCGGGTCGGTCGCGATCCACCTCGCAAACGCAATGGACGCGGTTGCACGTTGGGTCGAGGGCTTCGCGATCCGGCCAAGCCAGCCGGCCTACCTTCGCGTGCGCAGCCGCGATGACATGTATGGCGCCCAGCAGCGCCACAGGCACCCCTTTGACTGACAACGCTTTCCTCGCGCTCATACGCCTCTGCTTCCTCAGATCTTGTGTCGCAGCGCCATAGACGCGATACTTCCCGCCGCCCGTTCCTCGATGATCGTTCGGGTCCCCGAGACATGCTCGATGCGAACTCCGAACACAGGAGACGGTCATGTTGAAAGCAATATTGACGGCATGCGCACTGGTAACCTGGCTGGCTTTCGCCACCAGCGCCGAAGCAAGGCTGGAAACAACCATCGACAACACGCCGGCGCCCATCCTGCGAAGCGTCGTCCTGTCCTTTACCGCGCCGGTGGATGCGGAAAGATCGAAGATCCGCGTGTTCGACGCCTTCGGGCGCGAGATCGCCACCGACGGGCTCCAAACCAACGACGAGGGAACCGAGCTCGTCGCGCCGATCAGTTCGCCGCTCGTTCCCGGCAGCTACAAGGTATTCTGGGAATCCATCTCGCGCGCAGGCCGCGACGTCTCCGGGATATCGGAGCTGACCGTGCCGTTCGAAGGCACAAGCGCCACGACGCAGGCCTTTGCTCCCTGAGCAGCAAGGCCATCAGGCGGGACAATCCACGATATTCGTCCGGACCTCGGCAAACGCCGTTCAAGCAGATGACCGCCCGGCGCCATCCGCCCTGGGCCCTTCACAGCAGGGCGGAACGCTTGAGGAAGCGTTCAAGCGTCTTGCGGTGCATGGACAACTGGCGCGCCGCACGCGAGACATTGGCGTCGCACGACATGAAGATTTCCCGGATGTGTTCCCCTCTTATGCTGTCGGGAGCCGGGAGGGACGGCGGGAAGGCGCGTTGACTCATGTCCCTGTTCAGCAGCACGCCGACAAGAAAATCGACATCGGTGGGCTTGGGCAGGACGTCGCTGGCGCCCGATTTCACCGCCTGGACAGCGTTGGAGAGGTTGCAGAACCGGCTGTGGACCAGGGTCCGACACTGCGGGTGAGCCCTTGCAATATCCGCCACCAGATCCAGCCCGTCGCAGTCCTCGAGGACGAGCTCGATGATAGCGAATGAGACCGCCCTCTCGCGCAGGTGCCGCTTTGCCGCATCGGCGCTGTCGGCAAGACAAACCTCGAGACCGTTCCGGATCAGCCGCTCGACCAGGGCCGAAGCCGGCGTGACCTCCGCATCGGCAATCAGCACGCAGCTCTTGGCCGTCGCAACCGGATACGGGCTTGGCTGGATCGTGTCGGTGGTCATGCCATTCTCCTCGGTTCGGATCGACTTGATTGTAGGAGGATCGAAGCGCGCCTGACACTATACGTACCGGTAGGATGACCGTGGCGCGGCACGATCCGAGATCCGACCGGCAGCACTCACCCGCCGGTGACGCTCATGTGGCGGGCGATGGTGGGTGCGGTCGATGATGAAGTCGTGGCCTTTCGGCTTGCGGGTGATGGCCTTGTCGATCGCGGCCGAAAGCGGTGCGTCGTCTTGCGAAGCGCGGTGCGCAGGTCGGCGGCGTCGTTCTGGCCGAGGCACATGTGTCAGCCGCACCCGGTTGCAGCTTTCGCAGAAATTGTGCGTCATCGGGGGGATGAAGCCGAGCCGCCCGCCGGTCTCGGCGACCTCGACATAGCGGGCCGGGCCACCGGTCTTGTAGGGGATGTCGGTCAGCGTGAACTGGCTCTCGAGATCGACGCGCAGCGTCGACAGCGGCAGGTAGCGGTCGGTACGGTCCTCGTCGATCTCGCCCATCGGCATGGTCTCGATGACGGTCAAGTCCATGCCGCGGCCACGGGCGAAGCGCATCAGCTCGGGGATCTCGGCGTCGTTGAAATCCTTGAGCGCCACCGCATTGAGCTTGACCTTCAGGCCGGCCTTCCGGGCGGCATCGATGCCCTCCATCAGCTTTTGCCGACACACGGCAACTGCCTTAGCGGCGCCAGACTGCCCGGTCCAGCAGTTCGGCGTGGTTGGTTGCGGCCATCACGACGACGTAGCTGGGCAGTTGGTCGAGTTGCATCAGCAGGAACGAGACCACGCGCTCGATTTCACCGGTCTCATGGGTATCGCCGCGCTCCGCCTATCGATTCGAACATCGAAAAATAGAACGCTCGGCCAACGCCTGTTCCGGCTCCGTCAGTGTCCAGACCGGATGCCAGCAGATCACCGCGTCATAGGTCTGGTCGAATTCCATCGTGCGCTCGGCGTCTACCAGAATGAAGCGCGCGCGGGTATTACCGGCGTGCTTTGCGCGTGCCACACCGAGCATCGCTTCGGAGAAATCGAGCGCCGTAACCTCATGCCCGAGTGAAAGCAGGACATTGGTCACCTCGCCACTACCGCAGGCAAGTTCGAGCACTTTCTGTGGGGCCGGACCGATCGCATCGCGCACGGCAGCCGCCCACGCATCCAGCTCCGGACCGGGCGGAATGCGATGACCGAAGGCGAGGTCGAACGTAGCCGAGCCCCGCGCCAGTACTCCCGAATGTCTTCCTTCAGATCGTGATTGCGCATGTCCATCGGCTCAGGCTTCCATGACAGAGAGATTTCTCCGCCCTTGCCGAACCGGCGCGCGCCTTTGCGCCCGCCGCGTCAAAAAGCGTATGTTGCAGATGCCGCCGTCATCCTGCTCGATCTCGACATCGACGCCGAAGACCGTACGGATGCGCTCCTCAGTTAAAACGGCGCGCGGTTCACCGAGGGCGACAACACGGCCTTCCTCCAACACCGCGATCCGGTCGCAGAACAGGGCTGCGTGATTGAGATCGTGCAGGGCCGCAACCACAGTCAGGTCCTGCTGGTGCACCAGATCGAGCAGGCTGATCTGATGGCCGATGTCGAGATGGTTGGTCGGCTCGTCGAGCAGCAGGATTTCCGGCTGTTGCGCGAGCGCGCGGGCGATATGCAGACGCTGCCGTTCGCCACCCGAAAGCGTGTGCCAAAACCTGTCGGCGAGGTGTGTCATATCGACGTTTTCGAGAGCCGCGACGACTATCCTGTCATCCTGCGACGTCCACGGCGACAATGGTCCTAAATAGGGTGTGCGGCCGAGTTCGACGGCTTGCCGCGCCGTGATGCGCTCACCGGTCTCCGCCTGCTGTTCGACAAGGGCGAGGCGTTGTGCGACCGCGCGCCTGCCGAGCGATCCGATCGGGACGCCATCGAGCAGAACGGAGCCGGATTTCGGCGTGCGAAGGCCCGCAAGGAGCGACATCAGGCTCGTCTTGCCGGAGCCGTTGGGGCCGATAATGCCGAGAAACTCGCCAGTCTCCACCGTAAGGGAAACATCCTTCAGGATCTCGGACCCTCCGGCGGCCCAGGCAACGCTGTTGGCGGAAAGCGTCATGCGCGAGCCCTCTTTTGTCCGAGAATAAGAGCAAAGGCGGGAGCACCGACCAGCGCGGTGATGACGCCGATCGGCAGAACCTGTCCGGGAATGAGCGTGCGCGAAAGAATGTCGGCGACGATCATGAAGACGGCACCGATCAGGGCCGAGGCGGGCAGCAGGACACCGTGGCGAACGCCGACGAGCATTCGCGCCGCATGCGGGATGACGAGGCCGGCGAACCCGATCGATCCGACGATCGAGACCATCGCGGCCGTCATCATCGCTGCAGCCCCCACAAGAACCAGATAGGTCCGGCGAACGGAAATACCGAGAGAAGCGGCCGATTCGGAGCCGAAGGTGAAGGCATCGAGCGCCCGCGCGTGAAGAAGGCAGATCACGAGGCCCGCGAGCGCCGCGGGCACGGCCAGCCAGGCATCGGGCCAGCGCACTCCGGAAAGATTGCCAAGCAGCCAGAACATGATGCCCCGCGCCTGCTCCGCCGTTGCAGCCTTCGTGACGATGAAGGAGGTGAGTGCGTTGAAAAGTTGCGAACCGGCGACACCCGCCAGAATGATCGCCGCCGTGCCGCGGCCGGCCTTCACTGCCAAAATGCTCACCAGAACGAACGCGATGACCGCCCCGAGGAAGGCGCCGAGCGGCATGCTCAGGAAACCGGCGCCGACACCGAGGATGGCGACGCTGACGGCGCCCGTCGAAGCGCCGGCCGAAATGCCGAGGATATAAGGATCAGCCAAAGGATTGCGCAGCAGCGATTGCAGCACCGTGCCGGAAAGCGCAAGTGCTGCGCCGCACGAGGCAGCGACCACGGCTCGACTGAGCCGATAGCTCCAGATGATGCCTTCGTCGATCGGTTCCACCGGGTAGCCGGCATCCCACAACCGGTTCGCAACCGTCTGTGCCACGGTCGAGAAGGGTATGGCCGTTTCCCCGATCGCCGCTCCGAGCCAGAGTGCGATCAGCAGGATGGCGAGCGCGGCAAATGCCGCACCCGTTCGTCCGAACGATGTCAGCGTCCGGCTCACTTGGCGAGGCCGGCTTCGGCGATGGCGTCCGCCAGTGCCTCGATACCTTCGATCGTGCGGATCGTCGGGTTCATGGCCTGTGCGTCCATGTTGAAGACGTGGCCGTTCGTGACCGCCGGCATGAGGCTTGCGACGGGATCGGTCTTGAGGAAGGCGAGCTTGGCTTCAAGGCTGTCCAGAGGATAGCGACGACGTTCCATGGAACCGGCGACAATGATCGTCGGATCAGCCTTGGCAATCGTCTCCCATCCGACTGTCGGCCATTCGTCGTCGGTCTTGATGATGTTCTCGATTCCGAGCGCCGACATGATATAGCCCGGTGCGCCATTCTTTCCCGCAACATAGGGGTCGGCATCCGCAGCGCTGGAGAACCAGAAGACAGCCGACAGTTTGCCCTCGGCCGACGCCACCTTGGCGCGGGCTGCCTGTTCGCGCTTCTTCAGATCCGCAACGACCTCCTCGCCCTTGTCCTGGACGTTGTAGATTTGCGCCAGTTCGCGGATCTCCTGGTAGACAAGATCCATGGTGAAGACCTGATGGCGCACGCCGTCGCTAGCGGCCGAGTTTTCCTTGCCGGTGCAATCGGACGGAGAGGTATAGACGGCAATACCCAGTTCCTCGAACTGCTCGGGCTTGGCCACGACACCCTCGGGGCCGACCTGCCACTGGAACTGCACGGCGATGAGGTCCGGCTTCTTGGCAAGCACGCTTTCGAAGCTCGGGTCGTTGTCGGCCAGGCGGTCGATCTCGGCATTAACCTCCTCGTAGCCTTTCAGAACCGGACCGACCCAGAGCGCCGTGCCCGCGACCTTGTCGGCGAGGCCGAGCAGATAGAGAATCTCGGTGCTGCTTTGGCCGATCGACACGGTCTTTTCCGGCGCCTTGTCGATGGTGATTGGGCGACCGCAGTTTTGCAGAGTCAAGGGATAGGCGGTCTCGGCGGCCTGTGCTTGACCGGCAAAGATGCCGGCTGCAAGCGACGCGAACAGGAAACCCGCGCAAAGCGGTGTGTTGAAAAGCGATGTCATTGTTTTTCCCCGAATTCGGATTGAAAGCCGCGCAAGGCGACACAGCTAAACGAAGGACGGTCAGGCCGTCCGCACGATCTAACAATCGACAGGCTGGGGGAAAGACAGGGTCGGTCCACGCCGCGTGGCGCTGGTGATCTTCATTGCATACTCCTGTTCCGGGCTTCCCCGCCCGTGACGATGGATCGATCTGTGACGGCAGGTCTCCTGGCTCGCGGATATCTGCCGTCCATCTGCCTTCCCGTGCCGTTCGCACAGTGGCATGGCGCTATGCGCCACGAAGATGGACTGCAATCCGCTTACAGTTGCGGGGGCAGCCACGGTTTTGGTCCCATGCGGGTCGTCCGCACCGTGTTCCCTATTATTCCCCTCCACCTCATGGGTAGGGGAACCGTCGCGGCCAGTTAAGGGAGAAGCTGGCAACCGGTCAAGTCCCGACCTGGAGGCACCACGGATAACGTTAGGCGGTTCGTCCATCAGCGCCTTCCAATTCGATGAGCCGCGTGGAGACCTTTTCGACAAGATCGCGGTCATGGGTGACCAACAGAACCGCGAGCCCGGTCTCCTCGACCAGCTCCAGCAGGAACGTGACAACGTCCTGCTGGCTAACGGGATCAAGGCGTGATGTCGCCTCATCGGCGAAGAGGAAGGCGGGATCAAGCAGAAGAGCGCGCAGGAGCGCGAAGCGCTGCAACTCGCCACCGGAAACCTGCCCCGGCAGGCGATCGAGCAAGACGTCCTGCAAACGCAGCCGCCTGCACGACGCTTCAATCCCGGACCAGTCTTTGCCATGGAGACGCGCCAGATCCTTCAGACCCTTGCGGATCGTCTGATGCGGCGCAAAGGCAGCCGGTGGATCCTGGTAGAGCTTTTGAAAACGGAGTGGCGACAGCTCCGCATCTGTCACGACCGCACCTGCATCGGGTTTGGTCAGGCCGAGCAGAATATTGCCGATCGTGGTCTTTCCGCAGCCGCTCGGGCCGACGATGGATACGATTTCGCCGGCGGCAACTTCAATATCGAAGCCGGAAAACAGTACCCTGTCGCCATAACGCTTTTCCAGCCCCTGCGCTGTAACAACGGTCTTGCCGGGCGTTGCCCTTGTCTTGCGCCCCCATTGCGAAGGTTCAGCAGCAAGAAGTGCCTTGGTGTAGGCGTGCTGCGGTTCGGCGAGCAGCTTCTCGGCAGGGCCGTATTCGACCAGCCGGCCATCGAGCATGACGCCAATCGTGCCGCCGAGCGCCCTCGCCACGACGACATCATGGGTGATTGTCAGGAGCAATCGCCCTGCCTCGACCTCCTGCCTCAGCCGTGCCGTCACCGAGTCCCGCAGCGCGGCGTCCAGACCTTTCGTCGGCTCGTCGGCGATCAACAATTCGGCCCCGGCGGCATGGGCCATCGCGATTGCCGCGCGCTGACCCATGCCGCCCGAAATCTGGAACGGATAAAGAGCCTCGGCCGCTGAAAGGGAGACCTCAGCCAGGTTTTGCCTGGTCGCCGCCAGGCTATCGCTGGCCGCCTTGCCCTTGACGTAGCGGTGGACCTCGCCGACCTGTGAGCCGACGCGCATCGTCGGGTCCAGCGCCAGCCATGGCTCCTGCGGCAGGAGACCGATGCTGCGGCCCCAGCGTTGGCGCCTCTCCCCGGCCGCTTCTGCAAGGAGGTCCACCCCCTTGAAGACCACGCTCCCCGTGGCGTGCACCCTCGCAGGCAGATTGCCCATGATCGCCTGGGCGACCAGGGATTTTCCGGAGCCGCTTTCTCCAAGCAGGGTCAGTGGCCGGCCCCGGCCGAGTGAAAGCGAGACGTTCGAGACGATCGGGCCATCAGCCGCATGGATCGACAGGTCGTGAACCGCAAGATCATTCATCATCTGGACGTTCATGCGCGCTCTCCCTGAGCGAAAAGTTGCAGGCCAAGCACGAGCAGGAAGATCAGGGCCGCGGGAAGCAGCACATGAACCGGCGCTTCGGCAAAATAGGGCAGAAGCTCGACGATCATGCTGCCCAGCTCGGGTGTCGGCGGTTGCAGTCCGACGCTGATCGCGCTCAGCGTCGATACCGCGATGATGGCCGTTGCCATGGCAAACGCGGCCAGCGTCGAGAGCATCGGCGTGATGACCGGCATCACGTAGTGCAAAAGGATGTAGCGGGAACCGAAACCCAGCATGCGCGCCGCCTCGACATGCGGCTGGGACAAGATCGTTTTCGTACTCGCCTTCGTCACCCGGTAGAACTCGACCCAGAGCGTCAGGGCCAGGCCGAGAAAGAGCGGGCCGTAATTGCCCGGCGAAAAGGCGAGCAACAGCAGGACCAGCATCAGGCCGGGCAATGCCAGGACGATGGTTGCCACGAATTCGAGCCCGCGTTCCGCCCAACCGCCTCTCCAGGCGGCGACGAGACCGAACAGGACACCGGGTATGGCAGCAGCCAGCATGGTGAGGAAGGCCATTCCGAACGACAGCCGCGCGCCATGGGCAAGCCGCGCCAGCAGGCTGCGGCCGTAGTGATCGGCGCCCAGCAGATAATCGCCACCGATCGGGGCAAGACTGGCACCAAAATCCTGGGCCGCCGGATCGCTCGAAATGACCGCCGGCCCGATGATGGCAAAACCGGCGAGAACGATCAGCAGGCCGGCGCCAGCCAAACGCGTTGCTCCGAGGCCGCCCTTTGGCGGCTGATATGTCTGGTCAATAATCGTCATACGACTTTCCTCATCCGCGGGTCGAGCCAAAGCGTCACAAGGTCGACAATGGCGGCGATGGCGACAAACATCAGGCCCATGGTCAGCGCCGTGCCCTGCACCATCGGCACGTCGCGCTCGACGATGGCGTGCACCAGCGCGTGACCGATGCCGGGATAGGCAAAAAGGGATTCTACGACCACAACCCCCTCGATCAGATAGATCGCCTGAAGGCCGAGATAGGACACGACGGGAATAGCGGCGTTCCGCAGCCCATGGCGGCGCACGACTACCGACTCGGGAAGCCCCTTGTAGCGTGCGAAGGCGAAATATGGCGCCTGCGCCACTGCTGCCACCGCATTGCGTGTGACACGGCTCGACATCGCCGCAAGGCCGAGAGCCAAGGTCAGTGCCGGGAGCAGGATTTCCCGCGGCGAACCGAAGCCCGCCGGCGGCAGCCAGCCGAGCTGCCGGGAAAAGATCAGCATCAGGATGAGGCCCAGAACGAAAGGCGGGATGGCCCGGAAGGTCACCGCGCCCATGAGGCCGACGCGATCCGCTGTTCCACCAGGCTTAAGGCCGCCGAAGAGGCCGACGACCGGGCCAATCAGCAGCGACAGCGCGAGCGCCGCCGCCGCCAGCCAGACCGAGGCGCCAAGCTGGACTAGCAATTCATGGGCCACCGCGCGGCCGGTAACCAGCGAATGACCGAGATCAAAGCGCGCGAGACTGCCGAGCCATTCGACGAACTGCACGGCAATCGGACGGTCGAGCCCGAGTTCCAGACGTACCTTTTCCGCCGCATCGGCAATGCGCGCGTCCGGCCCGTAGCGGCCGGCAGCGATGCGCATCGCTGCATCGCCCGGCAGCACGCGCATCAGCACGAAGCACAGGGCTCCGACCACGATCGCGACGATGCCTGCCTGCAGCAGGCGCGCCAGAAGATAATTCCTCATCGCCATGCCCGTCATTCCGCCCAGCGGATGGCAGAGAGGCCGTAATTCACCTCGAGCGGATCGACCTCGACGCCGGCAATGCGCTTGCTGGACACGATGGCCAGTTCCGACCATGTGACCGGAATGCTCGGCAGTTCCTCCTGCAGGATTTCGACGGCACGTTTCTGGAGAGGTGCACGAACGGCGGGATCGCTTGTCGCGACCAGCTGATCGACGATCGCCTGCATCTCCTTGTTGTCCCAGCCCATCGAGCCCCAGTCGCTTCCGCCCGGGCCGTAATCCTGGAGCAGCGTGCCGAGGGGGTCGGGCACGATCGAATAGAGCCGGGATACCAGGCCCATCTCCAGCGTGCCGTCCTGATGGCGCGCGGGGATTTCGGAACTGTTGCCGACGGCAACCTTGACGTCGATGCCGACTTGTCGAAGCTGAGCCTGAAGTGCGGTGGCGATCGGCGGCAGTTCCGGCCAGCTTGCATAGGTCAACATCGTCACGCTGAAGCGCTTGCCGTCCTTTTCCAGGATGCCGTCGCTGCCCGGCACCCAACCTGCTGCCTTAAGCAGTTCCTTTGCCCTTTCCAGATCCTTCTCCAGCGGCTGGACGTCAGGTGAGTTCCAGCCCTTCATCGCGGGCGGGAAAAGCTGTGTCGCGGCAAGATCCGTGTTGCGCAAAATGACCTTCGTCGTTCCGATACGGTCAATCGCGGCGCTGATCGCCTGCCGTTCCTCGACCTGATCGAAGAAGGGCGATGCCGCATTGACCTTCAACAGCCGGGTGCGCGGGATGGTCGCGATCTGCACATCCAGTTTCGGATTGGCCTTCAGCCGGTCCACGGAGACGGGGAGCATCGAGAAGACAAGGTCGGCCTCACCGCTCTCGGCCATCAGGGCTCGTGTCTCCCCCTGCCCCACGGCGAGATAATTCACCTCGGAAATGCCTGGCTCGCCGACCCACCAGGCGCCGGATCCTTCGAGTTCAAGCCGCGCCGGGGGCCTGAGGGTCTTCACCTTGTAGGGGCCAGTGCCAACGATTTGTGTGACCTTGCCGGCGGCATCGAAGGACGACGGCGCGAGCACGATGGTGCTGAAATGCACGAGATAGGCAGGCAATGCCGAGAATGGCTTGGTCAGCCGTATCTGGATATCCCTGCCTTCGACGGCGATCTCCGAAATTGGCGCCTGCGACAGGACACCGACGCCTGCCAGTGCCCGTTGAAGGCTGGCGACTGTCGCCTCGGCCGTCACCGGTGTCCCGTCATGGAAGACGGCGTTGTCGCGCAGCTTGAACGTCCAGACGAGCCCATCCTCGGAGACCGACCAACGTTCGGCAAGACCCGGAACAAGCGTGCCATCCTTGTCTGTGGTGACGAGCGTCTCGGCGACCTGGAGACGGCTGAAGACATAGCCGGTCTGTGCCGGTTCGATGCCGGTGATTTCCCACGGGCCTGCCACTTTCAGCGCTTCGGCCTGTGCAAAGGCTGCCGGTACCGAGGTGCCGAGCATGAGAGTGAGGAAAAGCGCTTTCACAATGCGCATGGACATTTTCCGTTTTCAGTTTGAGGTGCAAAAATCAATGGGGACTGGCGGAAGCGAGAAACGCCTGGGCTACGTCGTCCTCCGTCACTTCCGACAAGGGTTTATGAATAGAGAGCTGGACCGTCTCGGTGCCCTGCATCACCAGGATCACGGTCTCTTTCGGAGGGCAGCCGGACACGAGGCAGGCAAGCTCGCTCACAGACACTTCGTCCGGTAGCGAGAGCAGCCAAACGTAAGATTTCTGAATACCAGACAAGTGTTGTTCATGGCGTCCTCGGGGATTGACAGCGACTGCATAGGTAATGTTATTACATTCGTCAATCGGAAATGTAACGTAATAACATTCTTGCGGCGGGCACGGCGGTGCCGTCGAACGCACCCACGTTGCGCTCGACCCAGGCCACGCGAAGGCCGATCCGGCCAGCCTGCCGCGACAACTTCGTGCGCTGCTGCCGCTTCTGCCGGCACTGGCGAAGGTTTCCGTCATTCGTACATGGTCCGGCTGTGAAGGCTATGTGGCCGACGGCCTGCCCGTGATGGGCCCATCGAAGACCACACCCGGTCTATTTCACGCGTTCGGCTTTTCCGGACACGGCTTCCAGCTCGGCCTCGGTGTAGGCGACGTGATGGCCGAGCTTATCGCCAGTGGACAGTCGGAAACGCCTATAGACGATTTTCGCATCGGGCGCTTTGGAGAAAGCGCGTGCTAGTGCAAAACCGTGTGCGGCAGTTTCGAGTTTGGCGGATATCGGAAATCCTTGCCATGCGACAGTGGCTGACCAAGTGGCTGTCAGTCGTGGATTGGAAGTAAAGAAAGAGAGGTTTTCCTTTTCCCCTACTCTCGAATTCAACGACCCGACGCGAACATGCGAAACGATCAAAAAAGCACGGCTTGCATCGGCGGTAGATTCAATCAATGATCCCGGGTCCTGCCAGACGGTGTGTCGATGCAATCAAAGCGCCCCGTCGACGATCACCATAGGCCTGCCGCGGGAGCAGGACTCGATCCGGGCCTCGACACGGTAGATTTCGCGCAGCATGGCCGGCGTGATCACGTCAGCTGTTGTACCGCTCGATACCATTTCGCCATTGGCAATGACGATCGTGTTCGTGCAGTAGCGTAGCGCATGGTTGAGATCATGCAGTGCTATCAAGACGATTGTGCCGGTTCGCCTGGCAAGATCCGCCACGAATTCAAGCACGTCGATCTGGCGATGGAGGTCGAGCGCCGAGGTCGGCTCGTCCATGAGCAGGACTTCCGGCTTGCGCACCAACGCCTGGCCGAGCGAGACAAGCTGGCGCTGGCCACCCGAGAGGGCATCAAGGCCACGGAAGGCGAGGTCCTCGATACGAAGCGCTTCGAGTATGGCGTCGATCTCGAAGAGTTCATGGTCCTCGACGCGCCAGCTGCCGCCCTGCTTTGCGGCAAGAAGCAGTGACTCGTACACCGTCAGCACGGCATTCGAGCCCGTATCCTGCGGCATATAGCAGATCGATCGATCGCCGCGCGTTGCATCAGAAAGCTGGACGACACCGGGGCCGGAAATCAGGCCGGAAATCCGCTTGAACAGCGTCGACTTTCCCGCCGCATTCGGGCCAATGATGGCCGTAGTCGTTCCCGGCGCCAGAATATCGATCGCCACCCTGGAAAGAACCGTCGTGCGGCCATAGCTGGCGCCAACGTCTTTCAGCACCAAGCTTACCATGCGCGCCTCCTGTTGGAGAAAATCAGGACGAAGAAGAAGGGCACGCCAACAAGTGCTGTGATGACGCCGATCGGCAGGATGGCGCCGGGGATCAGCACCTTGCTGACCACTGAAGTTGCCGACAATAGCAGCGCCCCGCAAATCACCGCGCCGGGCAGGAAGAAGCGCTGATCCTCGCCGACGACCATGCGGGCGATATGCGGGCCGACAAGACCGACGAAGCCGATCGTGCCGACAAAGGAAACCGGAACGGCGGCAAGCAAGCTGACGACGAGCATGGTATGAAGACGCAGACGGCGCACGTTCACACCCATGCTTGCCGCCTTGTCATCGCCAAGGCGCAGAGCCGTAAGAGCCCAGGCGCTGCGCATGAAGAGCGGCAGCATGACGAAGAGAATGACGGCGGTGACCACGACCTTGTTCCAGGTTGCCTTGGTCAAACTGCCCATTGTCCAGAAAACTACTGCGGCCAGCGCCTGCTCGGACGCGAGATATTCGAGGAGCGACAGGGCGGCATTGAAAGTGAAGACGAGTGCAATACCCAGAAGTACGATCGTCTCGACCGTCACGCCACGCAGCGTCGAGGCAAAATGAATGAACAGCGCCGCCACCATTGCCATGATGAAGGCGTTGACGGGCACCATGTACTGGACAGCTCCCGGGAAGATGGCGACGCCGCCCACCAGCCCCAGCGCCGCGCCGAAACTGGCAGCCGCCGAGATGCCGAGCGTGAAAGGGCTTGCTAGTGGATTGGAGAGGATGGTCTGCATCTGCGCACCGGCGACAGAGAGCGACGCACCGACGGTGACCGCCATCAGGGCGATCGGCATGCGGATATCCCAGATGACGACGCGAAGCTGCTCGCCTGCCGTATCCGGTGAGAATAGGGCGGACACCACCTGTGACAGGCTGTAGTTCGCCGGTCCGAGCGCCATATCGATCGCCACGCTGGCGGCAAGCGCCACCGCAAGGGCCAAGAGAATAAGGATGCGCCGAAGGGCAAGGGCGCGATATTGATCGCGCCCCGCTGGCTTCGTTTGGCTTGCCGTGAACGACATGGCCTACTTGTCTTTCAGCGAGACGAAATATCCCGGCTTGTAGTCGAGCGGCAGGAAGCGGGCATGCAGTTCCTTGAAGGTGGCTTCCGGGTCGAGATCCTGGAACAGGTCCGGATGCAGCCACTTGGCGATCTGCTGGATCGCGACGAATTGATACGGGTTGTTATAGAACTGGTGCCAGATCGCATGGACGTTGCCGTCCTTGACTGCTTTGATACCGGTGAACGCCGGTCGCATTGTCAGGTTCTCCAGCTTGCGATGCGCCTCGGTTATGTCCGCGCCATAGCCGACGCCGACCCAGTTGCCACCGGGCACGTACCCCTCCCACATGCCGCCGGTGACGATGACCTGGTCCGGATTGGAGGCAATGATCTGTTCGGGGTTCACCGTGCCGAACGTGCCAGGTATGATGTCCTTCGCCATATTCGTGCCGCCGGCGAGTTCGACCATCTTGCCGAAGTTCTCGTTGCCGAAGGACATGCAGCAATCTTCGGAATACCCCCCTGCCCGCTCCATGAAGACCAGCGGCCGTGGAGGCTGGTTCTTCTCCAGCACATCCGTCACCTTCTTGATGGCTTCGGCACGGAAGGTGATGAAGTCCTCGGCCACCTTCTCCTTGCCCATCAGCGTCCCCATGATGCGCATGCTCGGCTCGGTGTTTTCCATCGGCTTTTCGCGGAAGTCGACATAGACCAGCGGAATGCCGACCTTGGCGAGCTTCTCGATATAGCCAGCCTCTTCCGTTGCCGTCTTGGCATCGACATTCATCAGGATGACGTCGGGCTTCAGGGCCACGGCCTGCTCGATGTCGAACGTGCCGTCCTTCATGCCGCCGAAGGTCGGCAACTTGGCGATATCAGGATACTTCGCGAGGTAGGCCGCGTAGGATTCCGGGTCTGCCTTCGGAAGGTCGTCGCGCCAGCCGACCACGTGTTCGAAAGGGTTTTCCTTGTCGAGCGCGGCGAGGAAGTAAATCTGCCGGCCTTCGCCGAGGATGACGTGCTTGACCGGCACGTTAACTTCTACTTTGCGCCCCGTCACGTCCTTCACGACGACGGGATCGGCGATAGCGGGAAGTACGGTGGACACAAGCACACCAAGGGCGTACATCGCCGACTTGCCAGGAAAACGCATCAGATTCATCTCCGGTGGAAACTGCGAGGCACTTATTATTTTGTGACTTTCGTAGTCAAGTTTTATCTTTTAGAAGCGTTCGAAGTTGAAAATGGGTGATGCAAGCATGCACAGCGACCAGACCGCCGGCGGGGCCAATTTCACTTTGCGTGACGAAATCAAGGCTTATTGGTCGGCCCGGGCCGCCACGTTCGACTTGTCGCCCGGCCATGAAATCTTTTCCGAGGAGGAACGGGCAGCCTGGCATGCGCTGATCAAACGCCATCTCGGCCCCGGCGATGGTCGCAAGGCGCTCGACCTTGCAAGCGGGACGGGCGTGATTTCGCACCTAATGGACGATCTCGGCTACCGCGTCACGGGTATCGACTGGTCGGAAGCGATGCTGGAACGGGCGCGGGCCAAAGCGGCGTCGCGGGGCCGGGCGATCCGCTTTCAACTCGGCGACGCGGAAAGCACATTAGAGGCGGATGACAGCTACGACGTGATCGTCACGCGGCATCTCGTCTGGACCCTGGTCGATCCATTGGCCTGCTTTCGCGAATGGCTGCGTGTGCTGAAGCCCGGGGGCAGGCTCTTGATCATCGACGGTGATTTCGTCAACACAAGCCTTGCCGAACGGCTGGTGAAACGGCTGGCTGCGGTCCTCGAACGAACTGGCGCCGCCAAGGCGCAAGCGCCGCATGCGCCTGCCGCAATGGCCGACACGCATGAGAGCATTCTTTCGCGCGTCCACTTTTCTGCAGGCGCACGAGTCCATGCCGTTTGCCCGATGCTCGCGGATGCCGGCTTTTCGCTGGTGATGACCGACACTAACCTGCGGCAGATCCACAAGGCGCAGGCTAATCATTTCGGCTTCTTAAAAAACCTCGCGCGCGGACTTCAGCACCGGTATGCAATCGTGGCGCAAAATCCGACCAGCTAACCCTGGCGAGGCGTTCCGTGAGATCTCGCCCTGAGCGGGGACCCGAAGGTGCAGCCGCGGAGGCGATGAAGCAATGCCTGTTGTTCTTGCTGTAGGCCGATCCAGGCCTGACCAGGACTTCGATCAGCAGTCCAGAACACCAGCCATCAGCGGCACATGCGGGTCGGTCCGACACACATGTGTTGTCGATGGCGATACGTTCTGGATGGATGGGGTCGACACTCAGGAGGTATCCGAGCCAAGGAGTGCCTCCGAGGCGAGATTGGGCGCCAGAGCAACCGAGCGCCTGGTTTCTCATGGGGTGCCTTCTATCTTGAGCCGTTACCGGTCTGTCATGATAAGTCGAGCGTGCGATACCTATTAGCCGGCATCCTTCGGCGAGGGAGATACCAGCGGGCCGGTGATGGCGGATGTAGCTCCGCTTCTCGGCGGCGGTGCGTTTTTCATAGCCTCCCTTTAGAAACTCCAGTTCCAGCGCCTATTTGCCAACGAGACGTTCAAGCGACGCAATCGGGAAGACTAGGGATTCGATGTTCGCGAGAGCGAGATCGTATTCGAGGACCTGGTCAGAAAATATGCTGACGGCCTGTTTCCGTTTCGACCTAAGCTTGAGCACAATCAGGATCAAGGACTAGCCTAGCCGACAGTGCCTTCACAACAATGGCTTCCCAACCAGCATTTGCCTGCATACTCTCTTCAAGAGCTTCCCAGATCAATTCCGATATCCAATCCCCTTTGGCAAACGACGTTTACCATCGCACCGCTCTCTTCCCCCCATTACTCCCTATAGCGACGTTTGCATCGGAATCGGTTTTCCGTAGCCTGGATGATGCGGATCAAAGCGGCCTGTCAAAGACTAGTAGTCCGTTCCAGCAATTTGCATTGATTGCACATCAAGGTCGCGACAACCCCAACGCCGCTTTAGGCGGACCAAGGTTTCCAGCCGCGAGTTGACCTTCAACATGACGGGATAGGCCGTACTGATCTCCATGCAGCGGATTAAGAACCCGCAAGATCGGCACCCCGACGGCAGATCCGGCGTCGCACGGTGCACAAACGATCACTAGTATCAAACCTACCAACGCCAGTTTATCCGTCCGCAACTGGATAGGCAGAGGTTTGGATCAAACTCGGGATGTCGACGATATGACCTACCATACCAACAACTTAGTGAAGCTGTTTCCAGTGCAGGAGCGACCTGTGCCGTCGACATGAAGCATCCCGCCGAGGATGACGCTGTTCTGCACGGATACGAGAGACCGATGCCAATCCTGTTCGCGTCCGAGCGCCTTCGTCCCGTAGAACCAAATCACGATAGGAAATTGTGATGTCCAAGTTTGCAGCTACGTTTGCTGTCGTAACCGCACTTCTATCTGGTTCGGCTATCGCCGATTCGGCCAAACCCACAATCGTTCTCGTCCACGGCGCATTTGCTGACGCGTCAAGTTGGAACGGGGTCATCACGCACCTTCAGAAGGGCGGATACAAGACGGCCGCGGTCGCTAATCCGCTACGCAGTGTCTCGCGCGACGCTCGCTTTGCTTCTGACATCGTTAAAAGCATTGCGGGCCCTGTCGTGCTAGTCGGCCACTCTTACGGTGGCCAGGTCATCTCAAATGCTGCGCAGGGGCACGAAAATATCAAATCGCTGGTTTATGTAGCTGCCTTTGCACCGGATACAGGAGAAGCTGCGGTAGAGTTAGCCGGGAAGTTCCCCGGCGGGACGCTCGGCGAAGCACTTGCGCCGCCTGTCACGCTCGCCGAGAGTGGCGTCGATCTGTACATAGAGCAGTCGAAGTTTCACGATCAGTTCGCACACGACGGTCAGGAATATCCAAGATAACGGCGGCGACCGGATCCACTTTCCGTCCGGCCCACGATGACGCAGGGGACTCGAGAAACTGGAACGGATTATTGTTTCAAAAACAGCAACACAATCGAAATCATTATTGCAATTCTGCGAAGCGATCATCCGGGTTAGATTTATT
>JALDYZ010000025.1 GCA_030028905.1 Ferirhizobium litorale
GCGGCGAGAACGGATCATGAAGGGCTTCAAGTCAGCCCGACATCTCCAGTGTTTCGTTTCAATTCATGACCCTGTCGCCAACCTTTTCCACATTCCACGCCACGAGATCTCATCAGACCATCATCGCGAACTGAGAACCGAAGCCATGCAGAGGTGGAACGAGATCGCAAGCCCGCAAACCGCATAACCGAAAGCCGCGCACAGCATGTTTGACCGGTTTCGGTTAACTTTACGGTGCCCTCGCGTCGGCTCGCACTCGGTCCGGAACGCTCTGTGATGCCCTTGTCGCAGAAGCTTACGGCATCGTTTCGGGATTGGTCCGCCAGTTTCCTTGCCCCTTTCCGGTTGCAGGTCAATAAAGACGAACCTCCATTTTGGGCGGACATCGTACGTGAGCGTACGCTTGCGCTTCTGTACGACGCTATGCACGAGAATGGGAACATCGGCACCAGCACGCATCCGCTCGACCACGTGCATAACTGGGGACTTGCCTCGCGCGCACTCGAATGTGTCGACCGCCAAGAGCACGGTAGATTGTCCGTCCATCACATTTGCAAGGAACTGGGATGCACCACTCGAGCGCTGCAATATGCATTCCAGACGACGTTGGACCTAACGCCCTTGCAATATGTGCTCACGCGGCGGCTTCACCTTGCTCGCCGCGAATTGCTTTCGGTCAGCAGCGGCCCCTCATCGGTGACAAAGGCCGCGGCGAATCAGGGCTTCCAGAATTTCGGGCGCTTCTCGCACTACTACCAGGTCCTGTTCGGCGAGCTGCCATCAGACACGCTAAGGCGGCGGGAAGTGGTCATGTTTCGCCGCAACGGCAAACTTTGATAAAGCCGATCCCATATTCTTTGCGCAACGGTGAGCGCCGCAGGTCGGGTAGGCCATTTGCGGATCAAATAGGTTCATCGGCAACCACGCTCGGGGACGTGTGCGCGCGGCAGTCACGGTGAGCCGTATCGCGGTCGGGACGCCCACTACTGGCCCCTCCCCCCGCATAAGATCCACGCGGGCGGCTTCCCGCACGTGGCTCCTACCTCGGGTGTCGGAAGGGAGGCTAGGAAGGTACTCGTTGGTTAGGTTCAGTGAACCGGGAGGCCGAAATTGGGGAAAGCCGCCTCTCGGCTTTGAGAGCTAAGGCGGCGATCCGGCTTGGTCGTCTGTATATCGTCGGTCTCTATCGGGACTTTATTCGACGAGTTCGATTTCGCTGATCCGCCAGCTCTTGTCGAAGAAGTGCTCCAGAGGGCTGTAGAGGCGCAGACACACGAACCAGCCCTTCTGCGGCATCGTCTGTATCCAGTTCCCCCGTCCAACGCCGTCCGGTTGGGTCGGTGAAAAGTAGACCGTGGTCGTGCCGTCTGCTTCGGCTTCCGCCGCGGGTGAAGGGTAGCTTTGACTGCCCGCGCGCGGATAGCGCTGGGGCGTGTCGAGCATCGAGCGAGTCTGGTTGTCGTAGACCGTCAGTGACCAGAAATTCGCTTCGGGAATGCTCTTCGGAAGTTTGACCCTATAGGTCTTCGACCCGTCGAAGTACTTCTTGTCAGCATCCCTTGCCGTGATCAAGTACTGCGAGCCAACCCCCGTCAATCGCATGGCCATCGCTGGCGTGATCCCGGTAATGCCGTAGAAGAAGGTCGTGCGCGCGTCCATCTGTCGATAGCCGGTCGGCGGGAACGGCTTCGCGCCTTCCGCCGTGATTTCGGGAATCGGTGTTTCGAACTCGTATCCGCTCTCGAAGAGCATGTTGTACCACGACGAGTCCGGGTAATAGAACCAGTCAGGGTCACGCGGGTTCATGAGGAGGTTGCGCGAAGCGGCATTCGCCACCGCCACTGCGTCCGTCATGATCCCCTTCATGCGCTCGTCGGGCGCGAACGGCTTTCCCTTCACGATGCCGAGGGCCGCGATTGGTCCCATCAGCTCGACGTCGAGCGCGGTTGCCGGCTCGCTCTGCACCACCTGGTTCAGGAGCTCGAAATAGCTCCAGTCGTTCGGGGGAAGCGTATTCATCACCTTTCCGCTTCCCTCGTGGAAGACCGTTGCCGGAGGCTCGGTGATCTTCCCCAGCCGAGCCGTCCCGGCGAGGAACGACGCAATCGAAGTTCCAACGCCGCCTGGCTCAAACGGGTAGACCTTCGTATGCGTCTTGATCAGGTCGACGGAGGGCTTGGGGTCGCGTCCGTCCTTCAGGAACGAGCGGCCGAACCAGAGGATGCCGTTGGTCTTCGCGTGCGCAATGAAATAGCCACCCTGGGGCAGTTCGCCAGTATACCCGGGAGGGACGATGAGATACTTGCCGCCAAGACCTCGGTCCGGACCCGGGCTGCCCATATCCGTCACCCAGTGAAACCAGGCGTCCTGCACGATGCCGAGGAACTCGGGCGGCGACTCGATCACCACCGGGCCGTCGCTGAGGTCGAGCCAACCCATGACGTAGATCGTGTCCGCGTTCGGGGTCAGGAACAGCGACTTCGCGTCCATCAGCTCGGTAAAGACCATCACCTCGTTCTTTTTGACGCCCATGTCCTCCATTCCGCGGCGGAGCGCGCGAATGCTGACTCCGCGCATCGTGTCCATGAATGCACGGTAGGCGAAAGCGAAGTCATGCTGATCGTAGAGCGCCTTCGCGGTCGCTTCGGTCGGCGCGCCATCCTTGAACTCGAACCTGCCGCGCGACGTCTCCACCACATCCGGCGTAGCGACCGACGGTGGGATCGACGTGACTGTGTCTGCTCGCGCTTGTAGCGCTGAGAGCAGCAGGCAAACCGTGGCCACATTGAGTAGCGATCGTCTGTACATGGCGCTTCAACCTCTGATTAGCGTCGATGATGACCGTCTTCCGTTGGCTTTCAGTCACGACGGCTCCGGGAGAGTACAGAGTTTTGATTCGCTTGCAAAAAGTTTCGTCGAGAGGGAGACAACTTTTCGGAGAGGTTAGACCTACTACCTACGTTGGAGATGCTCAACGGCAGGAATGAGGTTGTAGTCCGAGCGGCAGTTGCGCTTTCGTCGCGGGATTCTGATTCAGGTTCAGAATGAGTCACTACGAGCCGACCGGCTTCGAGTGGCGCGTGAATGCGCTGTTGCTGCCAAAAAAGCCAAGAGGCGTGCCGCGCATTGATGACCGGCGCGTGCTGAACGGCATCTTCTTTTACGCCCCGCCGTAGCATGGCGTGGCTTCCCTAGAGGGTTATGGGCCACGCACCACACGCTACAAATCTACAATCGCTTCGTCCGGTTGTGCGAGGCGCGTGTATGGCACGGCTTGTTGGATGCAACGACCGCCGCGCATTTCGGCGAGATCCAGATTATCGACAGCACTTCCATCCGGACGCACCAACAGGCTGCGACGGCGAAGAGGGGGATCGAGATCGCTGTATTGGACGGTCACGCGGCGGGCTCCGATCCGTCTCGGTCTAACGTCAGGGCAGGCACACGATGATCCCGCCGCCTATCGGTTGCTTGACTGACTCAATCCTCGTCTTTCTGGCAGAAAAAAGACGATGCCGATGGCATCCGCAACGTGATCGAGGGCACAGGTTGGTGCCAAAACACCCCTTCGCGAAAACTTCCTCGCAATCGTCCAACTCGCCTCAATGCGCCATGGCTCCGTGGTTATGTGTCTACAGCCCAGCTTGACTATTCGTTTCGCCGCGGTTGTCACCGCCCACGCCGCAACACTCGCTCCCGGGCGGGAGCTACCCCTTACCGAGCCAGACTTTCACCGGCTGGAACACGACAGCTTGAAAAGGCGCACCTCATCCTGGTCGCCGCGCTATAGACATGACAACAACTGACCGTCATCAAACCTTGGATTGATCTCTACGGGCGCCCCTATAGAATGCGAGCCGATCGGACTCCGAAGAACCATGCGAATCGGTGAGCGAACGACCTTACCCGCACCCCTACTGGTTATGTTCGCCGTCGCGCTGGGAGTGCAGATCGCCTTGTTTCTCTTCCCGTTCGTGGTGTTCGAGACATGGATTGAACGCGCGCACTTTGGTGACAGCTTCGGGTTCGTCAGCACGATGTTTAGCGGTTCGCACTGTGTGGAGTAATCTATTCGCACGCAGTGCAAGTCCGAGAACAGTCCGGCAACGACGCGACGCTCGGGCGGTTGTTGGCAGTCAGATCGCGTCGTCCAATCGCCTTGTTGACGCCCTTGACGCGCAGACCCAAGAACTGCGGGAGTTGCGGACGAGTAGGGAAGCGATTAACGCCAAAGACCGCTTCAACTGAACGCTGAGCGATCTCGTTCCACATCTGCATTGCCGCGGCCCGCAGTTCGCGATGGTGGTTTGAGGGAATGTCGTGCCGAGGAATGTGGAAGAGATTGGCGATCGGGTCATGGATCGAAACGAAGCGCTGAAGGTGCCGGCGTGATTTGAAGCGCTTCATAAGCCGCTCGCGCCTTCGCGTTGGTTGGTGAGAATTTTCGGCCCGGTTGTTAAGCCCCTTGTGCGAACGATGCTCGACGCCGGGTATGATCTTCGCCTTCGCGGCGTCGTAGGACCGCAGCTTGTCGGTGATTATGATCCGAGGCGGATGGCGCTGAGCCTTCAGCAGCTTGCGCATCAATCGCCAGGCGGCTTTGGCGTTGCGGCGGCTCTGCACGAGAACATCCAGCACGAAGCCATCCTGATCAACTGCGCGCCAGAGCCAGTGTTTCTCACCACGGATCGAAACGACGACTTCGTCGAGGTGCCGCGAGCCGCCAGCATATCCTCGACCATGCACAGGCCGAGCGGGAAGCGGAAGTAAAGCCACACAGCATGGGCGATGACTTCACCGGCAAAACGATGGCGGCGGTAGAGCGGGTCACGAGACTTGAGGGTCATGCGCCATCATCGCAGACCAAGGTCGATCGACAATTTACGTTACGATGCCATGACGACACAGTGATGAGATAGTCCCACCACAGCACGGTCGCGTCGAATGGCGAGCGAATCGGGATGAGACAGCAAGGCCAGCCGCCTAAGCGGGGCACCACCTGCAATTGGGCGACGATGTCGGCTTTGCCGCACAAGTGTCAATTCCTTTCCATTCAAGTCACCATCCCGGAGCGGACGATCCCGACGTATGCGCTCTCAATTGCTTCCCTCTGAGGGAGTCTATCGCATCAGCGCCAAGCACGACGGCTTCGTTTCACAACACCCTCACGAAAAACGTACGGTGGGCAGCTTGCTCCAAGTACACATCCAGCCGTGTCGGGATCACGCCGATTCTTCGCCCAGCGTTGCATACGGTCTGCGAATATCCCCACCTACTAAGTCGCCACCAAAACTTCCAAACCGCGTTTTTCGAACTCCTTGGCAACTGCATCTGATATGCCATCGTCCGTGATAAGCGAATGGACTACGTCGAGTGAACCCAGCCGCGTAAAAGATGATTTGCCGATCTTGGTGGAATCGGCAACTAGGTACACGTGCGCTGCGGCCTTGATCATCGCTTCTTTCAACTGCAGATCAGCAAAGCTTGGATAGGTGAGGCCGGCCTCGAGATCGACGCCGGCAGTCGCCAGGAACAGTTTCCCGGCAAAGATATTGTTGAAATACTCGACCGACTTGTCGCCGGAGAGCGACAGTGTCGGCGACTTGAACTGTCCGCCCGGCATGTGAACGGCAAAAGTCGGCACTGAACCGAGTATGATCGCGATGTTGAGCGCGTTTGTGATCAGCGTCAGATCGCGCCGCGTCGTCAGGCGCATGGCGATTTCGGTGGTCGTCGTCCCCGCGTCGAGGATCAGCGTTTCGCCATCTTTGACGAGGCTCGCCGCCAGCGCGCCGATCCGCCGCTTCTTGTCCATGTTTTCCTGGTGATGCAGGGTCATGGTGCCGATCTGCCGCGAGACCGGATTCAAATAGGCGCCGCCGTGTTCGCGGGTTATGAAACCTTCGTTTTCCAGACGCTCGAGATCCTGGCGGATGGTTGCTTCGGAGACGTGGAACGCCGTTGCCAGCTCCCGCACCCGGGCGGAACCCTCTTCTTCCAGCCATTCGAGGATGCGCCGGCGCCGTGGTTCGGACAATAATCCGACCATGGACTCGGAAGCATCGCTTTCTGTCTTCGCTTCCATGTGGACCGCCTAAACCCCGATATTCGCAATCAAACGAAAGTAATCCGATTCTACTGCATGGGACCGTTACAGCAAGAGACCGTCCGTTGAAATCCTCAATTGGAATGCTGCTGCAAAATGACCCGCGCCTGCAATCTTTGCTGGATCTGGTCAACCACGACTGCGGCGATGATGACAAGACCCTTGATCACGGTCTGCCAGAAGGACGAGATGCCCATCATGATCATGCCGTCGGCGAGGATGCCGATGACGAAGGCGCCGATGATCGTTCCACCGATTCGTCCCCGCCCACCAGACATCGACGTTCCGCCGAGGACCGCGGCCGCGATCGCGTTCAGTTCGAAGGTCTCGCCCGTCGCCGGATGACTCGCCTGCAGCTGCGAGGAGATGATCAGGCCGACCAGCGCCGCACAGAGGCCGGAGAACATATAGACGAAGAGCTTGGTCCTATCGACATTGACGCCGGAAAGCGCCGCGCCGCGCTCGTTTCCGCCGACTGCATAGATGTGCCGGCCGAGCGGCGTGCGCGTGGCGAGGTAGGCTGCCAGAAGGGCGACGACGGCCATGATCCAGATCGACAGCGGAAAGCCAAACAGCGTGCCGGAGCCGATCAGCTTGAAGGTGTCCGATCCGTATTCGGGATTGCCGGCGAGATTTGGGAACGTGCGCCCGTCGGAGAACAGCAGGGCTGCGCCGCGCGCAACATACAGCGTACCCAGGGTGGCGATGAAGGGGGCGACGTTGAGTTTTGTGATCAGCATGCCGTTGACGAAGCCGATGAAAACGCCGGCCAGCAGCACGATAAGGCAGATTTCCAGCGTATTAAACTGTACGCTCCAGCCAATGCCGAGATCGATGCCGTAGAGCACGAGATAGCCGGCAACCATGGCGCAGAGACCGACGATGGAACCGACAGAAAGGTCGATGCCCCCGGCGATGATGACGAAGGTCATCCCGATCGCCAACAGCGCGTTGAGCGCCACGTGCTTGGAGATGATCAGCATGTTGGCGGCCGAGAGGAAATTCGGGGCGGCCAGGGCGAAGAAGCCGAAAACCAGGATCAGCGCGACAAATGTGCGCATGTGCAGCAGCAGGAGCAGCGCCGATGTTGCCGATGCCCTCGATCCCTCTTGCGTGGCGCTTGCGGATTTGATGCTGCTCATTGTGTTTCGACCCTGCTCAGATTGGGCGTCGCCGCGGAGATGACCGCCGACGCGTCGGCACCGGCGGGAAAGCTCCCGGTCAGCTTGCCATTTGCCATAACGAGAATGCGATCCGAGAGGGCCAAGACCTCCTCGATATCCGATGTTACGAAGAGAATGCCGAGGCCGTCGGCCGCGAGGCGACGCATGGTGCGGAAAATCTCGGCCTTGGCACCGATGTCGATACCGCGTGACGGCTCATCCATGAGCAGGATTTTCGGCTGCGTCATCAACGCCTTGCCGATCACCACTTTCTGCTGGTTGCCGCCGGACAGACTGGAAACCGGGTGTTCGAGACTAGCGATCTTGATCGCCATGCGCTTGACGAATTCCGCGGCCCTGGCGGCTTCCCGCTTCAGGTTCAGATGGACGAAACGGGTGAAGTCTCCCAGCGACGATAGCGTGAGGTTTTCGCGAACGCTCATGATTTGCACAAGACCGTCGCGCTTGCGGTCTTCGGGGATCAATGCCAATCCCCGCCGGATTCGGCCGGACACGCTCTTCTCGCGCACCAGCTCGCCGCCGATGAAGAGCTGGCCCGTGGAATTTGGATGCTGTACCATGATGCATTCCAGCAGTTCCGAGCGACCGGCCCCCATCAGCCCGTAAAGGCCGACGATCTCGCCTGCCCTCACCGTCAACGACATGTGGTCGACGGCATACCCCGAAGCCGGACTCGGCAGACAGATGTTCTCCACCCTGAACACCTCGTCCCCGAGACTGTGCTCCACGATTTTCGGAAACTCCTTGGAGGCGCTGCCGATCATGTTGCTGACAATCCAGGGGATATCGACGCCCGTCATGGAGCGCGATCCCGTGATCACCCCGTCGCGCAGCACGGTAATGTAGTCGCCGATGCGAATGAGCTCTTCCAGCCGGTGGGAAATGTAGACGATGCCGACACCCTGGCGCTTCAGGTCCTTGATGACCCGGAAAAGAACCTCCACCTCGGTCGCCGATAGCGCCGACGTCGGTTCGTCGAGAATGAGAATGCGGGCATTTTCCGCCAAAGCCTTGGCGATTTCGACGATCTGCTGCTGGCCGATGCGCAGATTGCCGAGCGGCGTCCCGGGATCGATATCCTGCTCGAGCCGCTTCATCAAGGCGCGGGCCGCTTCCGTCTGGGCCGCCCGGTCGATATGGACGACGGCGCGCGTCTTTTCTCGTCCAATGAAGATGTTTTCCGTCACCGTCAGGTTGGGAAAGAGATTGAGTTCCTGGAACACGATGCCGACGCCATGACGCGCGGCATCCGACTTGTCCGCGAAGACGACCGGCTTGCCGTCAAGTTCGATCGTACCGCCGTTCAGCTGTTCGACACCGGCGATGACCTTCATGAGCGTCGATTTCCCCGCACCGTTTTCACCGACCAGCACGTTGACCGCGCCCATGCGCAGGTCGAAATCGACGTTCTTCAGCGCCTGTGTCCCGGGATACACCTTGGAGCCGTTGCGGATGGACAGGCTGATCGGATGCGCATCGGTCATGGCGCGACCTCGATCGAAACGGGCGCAATCAACGGCTGCTCGGTTGCCGAGCGGATCGCGGTTGCGCCGACGAAGCTAAGCTTCTTGCCGTTCAGACTGCCCTTCGGAAGGGACAGGCTCGATACGGCCTTTTCATTGAGCGCACGTCCGAGCTTGGCATATTCGATCTGGTCGCGGAACGTCGAGAAGTCATAGAGCGTGGTAGTGTCGCGAAGCGCGGTGCCCTTGACTACAGGCCCCAGTTGCAGCGTCGCATCCGGCTTTCCGTCGCCATCGA
The DNA here is from genome assembly GCA_030028905.1 of Ferirhizobium litorale. GTDB lineage: Bacteria > Pseudomonadota > Alphaproteobacteria > Rhizobiales > Rhizobiaceae > Ferirhizobium > Ferirhizobium litorale. Next base: position 9,052 of record JALDYZ010000025.1, read on the forward strand.
CATCGACCTTGGCCACCGCCGCCTTGGTTGCCAGATCTTCTTCCACCACCACGCCGGTTCCCTTGACGGAGAAATTCCACCCGCCGCCGGCGCCGCCGACGCGGACGCCATAAGATTTGCCTGCGCCATCGAGGCCACTCTTGATCGCGGCCTGCAGCGCCGGCAAATCGACGGCCTTTTCCCTCAGCGCCGGAACAAGCTTGCTGTCGAATGTGGTCGCGACGACGTTCGAGACGCGCTCCTGGTCCCCCCCGGCGCCGTCTTTTCCGGGTTCACCCGTCTTCACCAGCTTGCAGCCGGACAGGCAGAGAATCGCGATGCTTGCAGCAACGAACAGTTTCATCTTCATGGGCGCAACCGAATTTTCGCACGTCGACAGTACTTCCCGGGTGCTTTGCGCTCCCGGGAAGTGTTGGTCCGACGTCAGTTGGAAAGAGCGAACGTTTCGAGTTTCGAAGCGTTGTCCCCATTGATGAGGACGCAATCCATCAGTTGCTTTTCTTCCAGCCCGGTGGAGCCGGTCTTGATGAACTTATCCGCCTGTTCCACCGCCAGCTGCGCCTGCTGATATGCCGGCTGCAGAACGGTTGCCTTGATGCCACCCTTCAAGATGGAATCGCGCACGTCGTTCGAACCATCGAAGCCCACCACGATGACGTCCTTGCGTCCGGCAGCTTCAAGCGCCGCGTATGCGCCCATGGCCATGGTGTCGTTGCCCGAGATCACGCCCTTGATATCGGGATGCGCCTGCAGCATCGATTCCATCACCGTATAGGCTTCCGGCTGCGACCAGTTCGCCGTCTGCTTGGCGACCAGCTTCAGGTCGGGATACTGATCGATCACATCGTGATAGCCCTGGGAACGAATGCCGGCATTGGTGTCGGATTCCTTGCCTACGAGCTCGGCGTAGTTACCCTTCTCGCCCATGAGCTTGACAAATTGCTCGGCGCCGAGCTGAGCGCCCTGATAGTTGTTCGATACGATCTGGGACACCGCAACGCCGGCTGTGGTGATCTCGCGGTCTATCAGGAAGGACGGAATGCCCTTGTCCTTGGCCTTCTGCACGGCAGCGACCGAGGCGTCGGCTCCCGCATTGTCAAGGATGATGGCCTTGACGCCGGCGGCGATGGCACTGTCGAACAGCTCGTTCTGCTTGTTGGCGTCATCGTTGTGGACGAGAATCAGCGTCTCGTAGCCAAGCTCCTTCGCTTTGGCGGCCGCGCCATCAGCTTCCGCCTTGAAGAACGGATTGTCATGGCTGGGCGTGATAATTGCAATCGTGTCCGCTGCCATTGCAAAGCCCGACATGAAGCCAGACAGACCGAGGGCACATACGGATACGAGCAGGCGACGTGTGAACTTCATGAGAACCTCCCTTTCTCAAACCGGGCACATATAGCGGCCTTCTCAAATACTATCGAATGTTATCGATTCATGTCAATAGACCTTGAATTTTCTTTCGTTTCGAAGCAAATAGGCCACGTACGCAATCGATTGCGAAGTAAATGATCCCGAAAATGTGAATGATTTGCTGCATTGCAGTACAAATGCTGCGAAGCGTCACGAATTTTTGCTTGCCGAGATAGCCAATCCGTGAAAAATATCGAAACCAAATAAAAGCATTCGAAAATACCCGACAAACGAGAGTGGTTCAATGGAGAAGGGATTGAGCCGCATTGTTCGCACATGCGCTGGCATTCGGAGCCGGACCGCGCCGCACTTTTTGGTCGCCATTGGCGCTCAGGACGTCGGGTGCGCCTTCGACGCCAGCCGAACCGAAGATCAAACCATTGGAGGAACCCCATGACAGCCCAACGTTACGGAGCCGGCATCTGGCACTTTGCCACCTATCTCGACCGCTATGCCACGGATGGCTATGGCACCCCGCGCAGCGTCATCGAGGCCATCGACCTGGCCGGCCAGGTCCGGGACCTTTCGGTGGTGGACATCAATTACCCGTTTTTCGGCGGCGACTTTACCAACGCCCAGGTGAAGGAGGCGCTGGATCGCAACAAGCTCGGCGTCATCGGTATCACGCCGGAGATCTACACGCGCGAATTCGTCAAGGGGTCGTTCACGAACCCCGATGCGGGCGTGCGCCGGCGGACTCATGAACTGGTGACAGAAGCCTGTGACCAGGTGCGCTATTTCGGCGCCGACTACGTCAAGCTATGGCCCGGGCAGGACGGCTGGGACTATCCCTTCCAGGTGGACTACGGAACGCTGTGGAAGCACTCGCTTGATGGCGTCGGGCAACTTGCGAGCGAAAACCCGGATCTCAAGTTCGTCATCGAATACAAGCCGCGCGAACCGCGCGTGCGGATGAGCTTTGGCTCGGTCGCCCGGACGCTGCTCGGCATTGAGAAGATCGGCCTGCCGAATGTCGGCATCCTGCTCGACTTCGGCCACGCCATCATGGGCGGCGAATCGGCGGCCGACAGCGCCCAACTCGCCATCGACTACGGCCGCCTCTTCGGCATGGACGTCAACGACAACTACCGCAGCTGGGACGACGACCTCGTGGCCGGCAGCTTGCATCCGATCGAACTATTCGAGTTCTTCTACGTGCTCCGGAAGAACAAGTGGGAAGGGGTATGGCAGCTCGACCAGTTCCCGTTCCGCGAGGACAGCGTCGCCGCCGCCAATCACGCAATCGACTTCCTGAAAGCCGCGGCGAAAGGGCTCGAGGCGCTCGATATCGAGGCGCTCAAGGCGGCGCAGGGCCGCCACGACGCCATCGGCGCGCTGAAGGTTGCCCAGAAAGCCTTGTTCGGCGCCATGTAGGGAGCCCTGGGCAGCGCTCTGGATGAAATGGCGAAGTCGTCGACAGTGTGTTCAATCATTCGGTCAAAAATTGCGCATGATCAAGAGATGGGGCCCTTGCATTCTCTGTGCGATTGCCCCATTTTCTCGCTGTTCTCAGGGCGGGGTGCAATTCCCCACCGGCGGTATCGGGAGTGATCCCGGAGCCCGCGAGCGCTTCCGGGATACCGGAGGGTCAGCAGATCCGGTGAGAGGCCGGAGCCGACGGTATAGTCCGGATGGAAGAGAGCAAGGAAGCGGCCAACCCGAAAGGGCGGTGCCGTAACCTCTGTTCGCCCAAGGGACGTTTGTCTCACTCGCGAAAGCGGTGATGGTGCAACGAAGCCAGATTTCCGGCCAACCCTTGAAAGACTGCTTGATGACTATCTCGAAAATTGAGGATGCAATCGCCGCCATTGCCCGCGGGGAGATGGTGATCGTTGTCGACGATGAAAATCGCGAAAATGAAGGCGATATCGTGTTTGCCTCCGAAGATGCGACCGCCGACAAGATTGCATTCATGATGAACAAGGCACGGGGACTGATCTGTGTGTCGATGGAAGGTGAGCGGCTGGACCAGTTGGGCCTTCCGCTGATGGTGCCGAACAACACCGAGTCCCTGAAAACGGCTTTCACCGTATCGGTAGACTACCTGCCGGGTACGACGACGGGAATTTCTGCCGCCGATCGCACTGCAACGGTCAAGGCGCTGATAGCGCCGGAAACAAAGGCGGCGGAACTGGCTCGCCCCGGCCATATCTTCCCGCTGCGGGCCAATCCGGATGGTGTGCTGGGGCGCCCCGGTCACACGGAAGCCGCCGTCGATCTCAGCCGCTTGGCGGGCAAGTATCCATCAGGGGTTATTTGCGAAGTGGCAAATGACGATGGGACGATGGCCCGCCTTCCCGACCTGGAGATTTTTGCTCAGCAGAACAATCTCCATCTCGTGACAATAAAGGACCTGATTGAATACCGGCGTGCACAGAACGACACCCGTTTCGCCACAAAGGCAGCGTAAGACCGCCACAGCCAGCCAAGGGGCCGGTCGCAATCCGGCCCCTGCTACGAGGTGTCACCAGCAGCAGAAGCCGCCATCGACAAGCAGGTCGACGCCGGTCACGAAGCTTGCCGCATCCGACAGCAGGAAGACGGCGGGGCCGACCATTTCGTCGACGCTAGCCATGCGCTGCATCGGCGTCTGCTCCTCGAACATTTTTGTTTGATACACCATTTCCGGCCGGGTGTTCATCGGCGTCGCGGTGTAGCCGGGGCTGATCGTGTTGACACGGATGCCGCGGCCGACCCACTCCATCGCTATCGACTTGGTCATGTGGATGACACCGGCCTTCGAGGCATTGTAGTGGCACTGGCTGAGGCCGCGGTTGACGATGACGCCGGACATCGAGGCGATATTGACGATGGCGCCGCGCCCCGTCTTCAGCATGGCCCGCGCCTCGGCCCGGCAGGAGAGGAAAACCCCCTTCAGGTTGATGTCGATCATCGTCTGGAACTGGCTTTCTTCCATCTCCTCCGCCGGATTGGCATTGGCGATGCCGGCGGCGTTGACAGCGAGCGTCAAAGACCCGAGTTCCGCTTCCGTGCGGGCGACCGCTTCGTTGAGTGCCCCGCTGCTGGTGACGTCCGCGCCAATCTGGATGCTGCGGCGTCCCGCCCGCGCAATGAAGTCCGCAGTCTTGGCGAGACCGTCGTCGGTACGGCGGTCGAGCAGCGCGACATCGGCGCCGCACTGCGCCAACCCCATGGCGATACGCTGGCCGATACCGCTGCCGGCGCCGGTCACAAAGGCGACGTTTCCGGAGAGGTCGAACAATTTCGGCGCGTTGAGCGTGATTTCAGACATGATGAAGTATTCCCTGTTCAGATCGTTGCCAGTTCCATGACCGAGACGTCGTTCGCGTCCTGGCGGTCCAGGATGCCGGCCTGTTTTCCCTGCGCCATGACCATGATGCGGCTGGAGACGCCCAGCACTTCCTCGAGATCGGAGCTGACCACGATCACCGCGACGCCGCCGCGGGCGAGATCCATAATCAGATCGTAGATCGACGAGCGGGCGCCGACGTCGATGCCGCGCGTCGGCTCGTCCAGCACTACCACCTGCGGCTTGCGCGCCAGCCACTTGGCTAGCACCACTTTTTGCTGGTTGCCACCGGATAGCTCTCCCGCGTTCTGCCCGCCGCGGCCCTTGACCCCGAACTTCTTGATGTAGCTTTCGGCGAACTGCTGGATGCGACGGGACGAAAGCCAGCCATTGCGGGCGATTTCGCCGAGATTGGCGTAGGCGATGTTTTCCGCGATCGACTGATCGAGCACCACGCCCTGAAGCTTGCGGTCCTCCGGCACGAGCACGATGCCATTGCGGATGGAATCGATCGGAGAGCGGGGCGTGACGGGCTTGCCATGCAGCAGCACCTCGCCGCCGGAAATGGGATCGGCGCCGGTGATGGCCCGGACGAGCTCCGTGCGTCCGGCACCCATCAGGCCGGCGATACCGAAGACTTCACCCTTGCGGACCGAGAAGCTGATGTCGCGAAACATGTTCGAGGGCGAAGAAAGTTTGCGCACCTCCAGCGTCACCTCTTCGGCCGGCGCCGGAAGGGTGGGAAACATGCGCTCGAGGGAGCGTCCGACCATGGCCTCGACGATCTTGCGGATCGGGACGTTGCCGCTATCGAACTCCTGCACCTTGGCACCGTCGCGCATGACGACGATGCGATCGGCGATCTGGCGGATTTCTTCGAGACGATGCGAAATGTAGATGATGCCGACGCCTTCCGATTTCAGCCGCGCGATCTGCTGGAACAGAAGCTGGGTTTCCTCGCCGCCGAGTGCGGCGGTCGGTTCGTCGAGGATGAGCAGGCGCGCGTTCAACGTCAGCGCCTTGGCGATTTCAATGAGCTGCTGCTTGCCGGTCGAAAGCCCTTCGACGAGGCGGTCCGGCGAAACATCGAGCCCGAGCCGCTTGAGGCCGCTGCGCGCCCTCTCCTCCATCGCCTTTCGGTCGATGCGGCCGGACTTCAGGGGATAACGGCCGACGAAGACGTTTTCGGCGATCGAAAGCTTGGGGAGCAGTTTCAGTTCCTGGTGGATCATGCCCACGCCCTCATCCATCGCGGCGCGCGGATTGGCGGGGGCATACGTCTTGCCGAGCCAGCTCATTTCCCCCGAGGAGGGCTGGACGGTGCCGGAGATGATATTCGACAAGGTCGATTTCCCGGCACCGTTTTCCCCGAGCAGCGCCACGACTTCTCCCGCATGTATGTCGAGATCGACTCCGTGGAGAACCTCGATCGGACCGTAGGACTTCTGGATTCCACGGAGCGACAGAATGGGAGAGCTGGTCGTCATGGCGCTACTACCTTTCGGATATCAAGCCGGATTACGGATGGTTCTTCACGAATTCCGGCGCATTTTCGCAGGTGGTCAGGACAGCGTTCGGCGTCTGGCGTTCTTCGACCTTCTGGCCGGCCGCAACGGCGAGTGCCGATTCGACCGCGAGAACGCCCATCTTCTGCGTGCTCTGTGTGGCAGTGGCGATGAAGGGTCCATTGCACTTGGCGAGATATTCGAGAGCCGAAACGTCGCCGTCGTACCCGCCGATGATCACCTTGTCGGAGAGGTTGGCGACGTCCACCGCCTTCGCAGCCCCCATGGCGAGACCGTCGGCCTGACCGAAGATGATCGTGATCTCCGGATTGGCCTGCAGCATGTTCTGGGCGATGGAGAAGCCCTCGTCCGCCGACCACATGTTGCTCCACTGCTGATCGACCAGCTCGACGCCCTTGGCCTCGTCGATGGCGCGCTTGCAGCCGGTGAAGCGGTCGACTTCCGGCGTCGTGCCCTTTTGGCCATGGATGATCGCCATCTTGCCCGAGCCGCCGGCCTTCTCGATGATGTGCTTGCAGACGGCATAGGCGGATTCGACGCTCTCGCCAGCAATGAAGGTGTCGCCGGGCGCGCCTTCCGGAACGCGGTCGACGTTGATGACGGGAATTCCGGCTTCGCGGGCAAGGCGGGTCGGCACGGCCGCCGCGGCGGCCCCGGCCGGGATGTAGATGAAGGCGTCGATGTCCTGGGTCATCAGATCCTGGACCTGGCTGACCTGCGTCGCGGTATCGTTCTTGGCGTCGACGACGACGACTTCAAGGCCCTTTTCCTTCGCGTACTTTTCAACACCGAGCTTGATCTGGTTGAAGAAGTCGGCCTGCAGGTTCGGAACGGCAAGGCCGATCTTCTTGACCTCTGCGGCGGACACGCCTAACGGGGACGCAAGGACCGCAGCAGCGGTTGCCGCCATCAGAAGTTTGGACAGTTTCATGGTTTATCCTCCGAGTTTCCTGGCGGCTTCCTGACTTGCAGAAGCCCACCTCCCTTTTGCCGGCCCGCACCATTGCTGGCCGTTTCCAATCCCGCCGGCGCATTCGCCGTCCGGGTGAAGATTCGCTATCTGCGCTTGCGATAGGTTTCGGCTGTGACGGCGAGCACGATGACGGCGCCGATGATCACCTGCTGCATGAACGGCGAGACGCTGAGCAGGTTGAGGCCGTTGCGCAGCACGCCGATGATCAAAACGCCGATAATGGTCCCGCCGATGCCACCGGTGCCGCCTGACAAGGAGGTGCCGCCAATGACGACCGCCGCGATGGCGTCGAGCTCATAGGACACGCCCGAGGACGGCTGGACCGAGTCGAGGCGCGCCGCGAGCACCATGCCGGAAAGGCCGGCGAGGAAGCTGCACACCACATAGACCAGCACGGTCGCCCGCTGGACGTTGATGCCGGCAAGCCGCGCCACTTCCGCGTTGCCGCCGATGGCATAGAGCACGCGTCCCCCGTGGCGATAGCGCTGGTAGAGAAGGCCGACGATAAACACCACCAGCATGACGGCGACCGTCAGCGTCAGGAATCCGCCGAAGCGCACGATGGCCATCATGTTGAACCAGGCCGGAAAGCCGATGATCTGCTGGCCGTCGGTGATCATGTTCGCCAGCCCTCGCGCTATCGACATCATCGCGAGCGTCGCAATGAAGGCCGGCACATTGAAGCGCGTTATCAGCAGGCCGGCGACGAGGCCGTTCAGCGACGCGACAAGCAAGGCGAGCGGAATGGCGACCCCCATAGGCACCCCGGCAACGACGTTGAGGTAACCGAGAACCATCATCGCCAACGCCATGACGGAGCCGACCGCAAGGTCGATGCCGCCGATCAGGATGACCAGCGTCATCCCCACAGCCATGATGCCCAGCACCGTGATCTGATCCAGCACATTGAGAAAGTTCCTCACCGACAGGAACTTGTCCGTCGCGAAAGTGAGGAACAGGCAGAGGACGATGAGGCCGATCAGAGGCCCCGTGGCTCCGCGCAGTGACGGGAGCACCCCGCTCGCAAATCCCTGTCTTTCCTTTGCTGCTGCCAGCATGAGCTTTCCTCCCGGTCAGTCCATCGCCATGCGGTTTCACTTGGCGCATATTTATTCACCATCGTGTGTAAATTCGTATATGATCGATCAATGGTGTGTCAATATCGCATCGTCAGATTATTTTGACGCCGAAGGGCGATATTTTTCTTGACTTGGCGAGCCAACCTGCAAATATATGTACAGATGCATATTTATTCATACAGAGGGTTCCATGCAGCCGAACGATCTCGACCGCATCGCTCGACAGATCCGTCTTCGCGATCTGCAAGCGGTATTCGAAGCTGGCGCCGGCCATATCGGCGGGGAAATGTCGGCCATCGACATTCTCACAGCGCTTTACTTCCGCGTTCTGCGCATCCGGCCGGACGAACCGAAGCATCCGGACCGCGACCGCTTCGTGCTTTCCAAAGGGCATGTGGCGCTGGCGCTGTACGTGACGCTCGCCAAGCGGGGCTTCATACCGGAGGAAGAAGTCGGTTCGTTTCTGAAGCCGCATTCGCGCCTCAACGGCCATCCGAACTGTAACAAGGTGCCGGGCGTCGAAACCAATACCGGCCCGCTCGGCCACGGACTGCCGGTCGCGGTCGGCATGGCGAAAGCCGCCAAGCTGACCGGAGCGCGGTATCATACCTATGTCATGACCGGCGACGGTGAGATGCAGGAAGGATCAAACTGGGAGGCCATCGCCTCCGCTGCGCAGTTCGGCCTCGACAACCTGACCCTGATCATCGACCACAACCGCTTCCAGCAGGGCGCGTCGCTGAAGGACACCAACAACCTCGCCCCCTTCCCCGCCAAGCTCGAAGCCTTCGGCTGGGATGTCACCGAGATCAACGGCAACGCCATGGGCGAGATCGTTGCGGCGCTGGAAAAGCGTGGAAGCCGCCCGCAGTGCATCGTCGCCCATACCAACAAGGGGCACGGCATTTCCTTCATGCAGGACAGGGTCGACTGGCATCACAAGGTGCCGAGTGCCGAACAATACGCGATTGGCGTGGCTGAGCTTTCGGAGGGCCTGTGATGAAAGACGTAATAACCTCTCCCAAGCTGCACGATTGCCGCGACGCCTTCGTTGCCGTCCTGGAGCGCCTCGGGGCGGACAACCCGAAGGTCGTGGCCGTCTGCAACGATTCCGTCGGCTCCTCGAAGCTCGGCGGCTTCAAGTCCAAGTGGCCGGAACGGCTGATCAACGTCGGCATCGCCGAACAGAACATGGTGGGCGTCGGCGCCGGTCTTGCCAATGGCGGACTTCTGCCCTTCGTCTGTGCCGCCGCCTGCTTCCTGACCGGTCGCTCGCTGGAGCAGATCAAGGCCGACATCGCCTATTCCAACGCCAATGTGAAGCTGGTCGGCATTTCCTCCGGCATGGCCTATGGCGAGCTTGGACCGACCCACCACTCCATCGAGGATTTCGCCTGGACGCGTGTGCTCCCAAACCTGCCGGTGATCGCACCCTGCGACTCTATCGAGACGGCAGCCGCCGTAGAATGGGCCGCCCACTATGACGGGCCGGTGTTCCTGCGCCTGTCGCGCGTCGGCGTTCCGGACCTGCTGCCGGCCGGCCACAAGTTCGAACTGGGCAAGGCCAATCTGCTGCGCGACGGCGATGCGATCACGCTGATCGCCAACGGCACGCTGACCCACCGCATGCTCAAGGCCGCCGATCTGCTCGCCGAAAAGGGCATAGAAGCGCGTGTCCTGAACATGGCGACGGTTCGCCCGATCGACGTCGAGGCCGTGGTGGCCGCCGCCCACAAGACGGGCGCCATCCTGACGGCGGAAGAACACTCCACCTTCGGCGGGCTCGGTTCGGCCATCGCCGAAGTCGTGGTGGCCGAAGCGCCCGTGCCGATGAAGATCCTCGGCGTTCCCGGCATCTTCGCCCCCACCGGCTCCGCCGAATTCCTGCTCGATGAATTCGGCATGTCTCCGGCGGCGATCGCCGAGGCCGCTGTCGCATTGATTGCACGCAAGTCTTCCCGCGCATGATCGTGCGCGTTTAGATTTCGTGCCGGGCGCGGCAAGTCCTCCCTTTCGCCGCGCCCCAAATCCTGTCCACCGGAGCCGCCATGACGACCGCCATTCTGTCCATTGACCAAGGCACCACGAATTCCAAGGCCGTCCTGGTCTCGACTGCCGGCGAGATCCTGGCCCGTGGCAGCTCGCCGGTCGGCATCGAATACCCGCAGCCGGGCTGGGTCGAACAAAGCCCGCTTCGCATCTGGCAGTCCGTTCAGGAGGCGATTGCCGCCTGCCTGCACGCCGGTCCCGCGGTCGACATCCTCGGCATCGCGATTTCCAACCAGCGCGAATCCGTCACGGTTTGGGACACAGCGACAGGAAAACCGGTCGGCCCGGTGGTGAGCTGGCAATGCCGCCGCAGCGCTCCGGCCTGCGCCGAGCTGGTTGCCGCCGGCCATGCCGCACGCGTGCAGGCGCTCACCGGCCTTCCCATCGACCCGATGTTTCCCGGACCGAAGATGAAGTGGCTGCTCGATCGCGTGCCCGCCGGCAGCACGGTGCGGCTCGGCACTATCGACGCCTGGCTGATCCATTGCTTCACGGATGGCGCCGTCCACGCATGCGACGCCGCCAACGCCGCCCGAAGCCAGCTCTACGACCTCAACCGGCAGGCCTGGAGCGACGAGCTCTGCGATCTCTTCGGCGTGCCGAAATCCGCCTTGCCCGAGGTCCGCGACAGCGCCGCCCGCTTCGGGGTGACGAGGAACGTGCCGGGACTTAGGGACGGCATCCCGATTGCCTCGGCCATCGGCGACAGTCATGCCGCCCTCTTCGGCCACGGCGCATTCAATCCCGGCGACGGCAAGGTGACATTCGGCACCGGCTCGTCGATCATGACGACCCTGCCGCGCTTTATCGCGCCGGAGCAGGGCATCACCACAACGATCGCCTGGTCGATCGGCGGAAAGCCCACTTATGCCTTCGAAGGCAACATACTGGTCTCGGCCGCTGCCCTGCCCTGGATGGCCGAGATGCTCGGCCTGCCGGATGTGCAGGCGCTGACCGATCTTGCCGAGACCGCTGAACCCGGTGGGCCCGGATTTGTCCCGGCTTTCGTCGGCCTCGGCGCGCCCTACTGGCAATCCGATGCGCGGGCCTTGTTCTCCGGCATTTCCTTCAACACCACACGCGCCCAAATGGCGCGCGCGGTGACCGATTCCATGGCCTTCCAGGTCCATGACGTCTTCAAGGCGATGTCCGTGCAATCGCCGACACCGCTCGGGCACCTCTATGCCGACGGCGGGCCGAGCCGGAACAGCTTCCTCATGCAGTGTGTCGTCGATACGCTGAACCATGTCATCACCCAATGCGACGCGCCCGAGGCGTCAGCCCTTGGAGCAGCCTATCTCGCCGGTCTTTCGCTGGGGGTTTGGCCGGATCTGGCCGTGATCACCGCGCTGCCACGCGCCGGCAATCCCATCGCTCCGCGTGTTTCCGACGCCACAGATCGCCTTCTGGTTTGGCAGGACGCGATCTACCGCTCGACCGTCCCGAGTCCATCAACTATGAGTGAATAAAAATTCACTGCTGGAGGACCTTATGGGACGGCTCAACGAGCTGAGATTGATCGCCCGAATTGCCCAGATGTACCATTTGGAGGGCAAGCGGCAGGCGGAGATCGCCGACACAATGCATATGTCGCAGGCGACCGTTTCGCGCATGCTGAAGCGGGCTGAACAGGAAGACATCGTACGCACGACCGTCATCCCCCCGGCCGGCACCTTCGCGGATCTGGAGACCGCATTGCGCGACCGCTATGGCCTGACCGAAGCTATCGTCATCGATTGTTCCGAGGACCGCGATGGCGCCGTCATGGCTCGCATCGGCGAGGCGGCCGCCCACTTTTTCGAAGTCACCCTTCAGCAGGACGAAATCGTCGGCGTCTCCAGCTGGAGCCAGACGATCCTGCGCATGGTCGACAATATCCACCCGCTCAAAAGCGCCAAGGCCAAGTACGTCGTGCAGATCCTCGGCGGCATGGGCGACGCGTCCGTCCAGACCCATGCCACGCAGCTGACCGCGCGTCTTGCCAGGCTCACCGGCGGCGAGCCGCGGCTCCTCTTCGTCCAGGGTATCACCTCCTCGCGCGAGGCGAAGCTCGTCATGCTGGCCGATCCGGTGGTGCGCGAGACGATGGACCTGTTTGGCCGCCTCAGCCTCGCGATCGTCGGTATCGGTGCCGTCGAGCCCTCCGAGCTTCTTGCCCGCTCGGGCAACACGTTTTCCCGCCAGGAAATGGCGATGCTCCACGAAGCCGGCGCGGTTGGCGAGATTTCCTACCGCTTCTTCGACAAGGACGGAAAGCCGGTCGAAACCCCGCTCAACGAGCGTGTCATCGGCATTTCGCTGGAGGAGTTACGCAAGACCAACCGCGTCATGGCGCTCGCGGGCGGAGAATCAAAGACCCAGGCCATCGCCGGCGCCCTAAAGCTGGGCGTCATCGATGTGTTCGTCACCGACAAGTTCACAGCAGCCCGGCTCACGGCCTGATCTCTATGGGATCGGTTTTTGGTCGGCTGCGCATTCTGGAGGAAAGACCATGAGACGTTATGCTGGCCAGACGGTTTTCGTCACCGGGGGTAACAAGGGAATCGGGCGCGGCATCGCCAAGCGCTTTGCCGATGAGGGCGCCAAGGTCGCCATCGCCGCGATCGAGAAGGATACTGCTGAGGCCGCCGGAGCTCTGGCACAGGAAACCGGCACCGACGTGATCGGCCTCGCACTGGATGTGACCGACGCCAAGGCGGTGCAGGAAGCTTATGGCGAGGCCGAGGCGAAACTCGGCGCCATTTCTGTCTCCGTCCAGAATGCAGGCGTCATCACCATCGCCAAGGTGCAGGACCTGACCGAGCGCGAATGGGACCTCAACCTCGACGTCAACACCAAGGGCGTCTTCCTGTGCTGCCAGGAGGCGATCCGCCGCTTCCGCGCTAGCGGCACCAAGGGCCGACTGATCAACACGGCCTCCGGCCAGGCCCGGCAGGGCTTCATATACACACCGCACTACGCCGCCTCGAAATTCGGTGTTGTTGGCCTGACCCAGAGCCTTGCCAAGGAACTCGCCCGCGAAGGTATCACAGTGAACGCGATTTGCCCCGGCATTATTCACACCGAGATGTGGGACTACAACGACCGCGTCTGGGGCCAAATGCTTGGCGAGTACGGCCCCGGCGAACTGATGGCCGAATGGGTCGAAGGCATCCCCATGGGCCGCGCCGGCACACCCGCAGAGGTCGGCGCCCTTGTCGCCTTCCTTGCTTCGGATGATGCTCGCTACATCACTGGCCAGACGATTAACGTCGATGGCGGATTGATCATGTCCTGAGGGTGATTCCCGCAGTTAGCGTCGGGATATGTGCGCCGACTACTTTGGCGCACCGTCTTGAACCACGATTCGAATGCCAGCCTGGCTTCCATCGGGGCAACCGCGGACCGCGGCAATAGTTGGAGAATCTAACACAAGTGCATCACGCCGGGTTGAGGATAGGGGATCACCCCGCTTCCTGCAAATGCGCCATGAACACCTCGGCCGGCGTCCTGTAGCCGAGTCACCTTCGCGGCTGATCGTTGAGATGGCGGGCGAGTTGGGTGAGGTCTCGCTATGACACGGCTGCCAGATCGGTATCGCCTGGCATGAAGCGGCGAATGCGCTTGTTGGCGTTTTCCACCGCACCCTTTTGACTCTAGCAAGCGTGCGAAACAGGCAGCTTCAAACTGGACGTCGCAGCGTCCGAACTCGGTCTCGGCTTCAAAGGCGGCAATCGTCGTCTGGATCCGACGCTTGCGCATCTGATCGACAGTGTAGGCTTCATAGGCAGGCGGCAACGTGATCATGGCAGGAGCGAACGCAAGCGACTTTCGCGCCTCTGCACCCGGCGGTGCGGCGCTTTCCCTCCAATATGAATTCATAACCGCCGCGCCTGTCGACGCTGCAAAACGACTGATAAGTTTGCATTATCGTTCGTTTTTTCCATTATAGAGAAATGAGCCGAATCGCCGACGAAATCAGCCAAAATCACCCCCGGAAGACCTCTGCTCCGCCGCTCAGCATGGCGGTTTCCGGAGATGTTTCCGCGGCAGAGGTGTCGGCCGCGCTCCCCTCCCCGCTCGTCAACGCAAACTCCGCCCTGCCGGCCCACTTGCGAGACCTGACCGATCGCGCCCGTGGCTACATCGAGGCGGCCAGTTCCGCCAACACGCGGCGCGCCTATGCCAGCGACTGGAAGCATTTTACCGACTGGTGCCGGCGCTCCAACCTGTCCCCCCTCCCCCCGAATCCACATGTCGTCGGCCTCTACATCACCGCCTGTGCCAGTGGCGCCGCCTCCGGCAGTGCCACTGGCACGACGACGCGCGGCGCCAAACCGAGTTCGGTCGCAACCATCGAGCGGCGGCTGTCGGCGATCGTCTGGAATTATTCCCAGCGCGGCGAAAAACTGGATCGCAAGGATCGCGCCATCGCTACCGTGCTCGCCGGCATCCGCAACCGCCACGCCGCCCCGCCGCTGCAGAAGGACGCGATCCTCCCCGAGGACCTGATCGCCATGCTCGAGACCCTCGATCGTGGAACGCTGCGTGGCCTGCGCGACCGCGCCATGCTGCTTCTTGGTTTTGCCGGCGGCCTGCGCCGCTCGGAGATCGTCGGCCTCGATTGCGGTCGCGACCAGAGCGAAGACGGCCGTGGCTGGATCGAAATTCTCGACAAGGGCCTGCTGCTGACGCTGCGCGGCAAGACCGGCTGGCGCGAGGTTGAGGTTGGCCGTGGCTCGGCCCCCTCCACCTGCCCGGTCGATGCGGTCGAGACCTGGATAAAATTCGCGAAGATCGCGAAGGGCCCCTTCTTCCGCCGCGTGCGCGGCCAGGGCAAGGATGTGGGGCCGGAGCGGCTGAACGACCAGGAGGTTGCCCGGCTGGTCAAGCGCACGGCGCTCGCCGCCGGTGTGCGCGGTGATCTCACCCAGGGCGAACGGGCAAAGAAGTTTTCCGGCCATTCGCTGCGCGCCGGCCTCGCCTCCTCGGCCGAGGTCGACGAACGCCACGTGCAAAAGCAGCTCGGCCATGCCTCAGCCGAAATGACCCGAAAATACCAGCGCCGGCGCGACCGCTTCCGGGTGAATTTGACAAAAGCGGCCGGGCTTTAAAAAAGCCCTCCCCCACCGTGGCTCGCTCAGATCTTTGAACCATGTCGGGATCGTTCCGCGATGCTGGAAAGATCGACTTTCTTACCTGCGACGTCCGCAACGATCTTCAAGGTGCCGCCGAGGGATTCGACATAATCGCGAAGCGTCGATAGTTTCATGTCGGCGCGCTTCTCCAGTCTTGAGACGTTGGTCTGCTTGAAGCCGGTCCCGGCAGACACGTCTTCCTGTGTCCGTCCCGCGAGTGCCCGCAATTCACGCAGATTGTGCGCCGTGACAAGCTCGTCGGCACGCTTTGCTACGGCGCGCTGTTCATCCTCAGGAAGCGTCTGTGTCAGCTTATCGAGATCATCCATGTTTCTTCTCCAACTCGCTCAAATGCTCGTCGTATCGTTTGTCAGCCAGGTCGATCAGCCGCTTGTAGAAAAGTTTCTGGCTCACACCGCTCTTCGGACCACCGCAGAGAACCACAGCCTTTCGCTCCGGATCGAAGGCAAAGGCGAACCGCCATTGCACCTTCAACACCTTGACGCGCAGTTCTTTCATGTTCGCGTGTCTGGAGCCCTCGAGCGTGTCGACCTCAGGCCGTCCCAGTCGAAAGCCCTTTTCGCGAAGCAGCACCAAATGCGCGAGCAATTCAACCCGAACATCAGCTGGAAGGTCTGTGATCTCGCCCTTAAAGCGCTCATGAAACAAGACCTTCCATTCCGTCATTTTATATCCTGAATGATATAGATACTGTGGGATATATAGTCCACGTTTCCACGCGGGGCAATGGACGACTACGATCGAAAGCCGCAGTGATTTCGCTCAATGGGCGATCGAGCGGGCCAGCGCCATCGTCGCCGAGCAGGGCGGCAATCTGGCACTCGCAGCACGCGACAGCGGTGACGACAAGATCGTTGAGGCGGCCAACGCATTGGACCAGGCGGTCTTCGACACCCTGATGGCCGAGGACTGAAAAACCGGCCCACCCCGCCTCAGCTCTTGAAGCGATCGAACGCCGTCAGTTGACGCATCGGCGGGTTGGCGTCGTAGCGATAGGTCTCGCTGCGCAGCCACGACAGCTCCCCGTCCAGATCTGCCTCGCCGACCTCGGTCCACCAGGCTTTGGGACGGCCGTCGCTGACGTCCGACCAGCGATAGCCACTCGCCTTCAACTGATCCTTCAGCTCGAAGGGACTGTATTCGGCATAGATGCGCACCCGCGAACGCTGGCTGGCGTCGAAAAGTTCAGCAAACGGCGAGCGGACATGTGGTCGCGGCTGCAGTTTGGTCAGCACCCGATAGCGACCCGTCGCCAGCAGCAGCCGCACCATTTCCGCTTCCTGGATGTCGGCCGGAAGCCGGGTTGTCCCACGCTCCCGCTTCACCGGTTCCGAAGCCGGATCAAACATGTCGTACTGCACCGCCATTTGCCTCAACCTCGCAATTGCCTCAGTGCCCTGTCCGAGCGTCGTCTTAGCCGGTCCCCTGTACCGGTTTCCCGTTCAATCTCAACAGCGCCATCAGCATCGGCCCCAGCGAAAACTCGCCGCGTGCAGCCTTGCGTGTCAGATCGCGCAGATAACCGCCGGCCGAGTTGATATGCCCTCCCCTTTCGAGGATGCAGGCAATGGCGATGGCCGCATGCTCCGGCCCCATCACCTCGCAGGCCTCCTGGTAGGCGGACGGACTGACACCAAGCGTCGATCGAACCACGACCGCCGCGGTCATCAGCTCGCGCCAGTTCGAAATCGCGCCGCCGGGGCCATACATGGCGATCTCCGGGCAGGCTCGCAGCACCATGCCCAATGGGAACGCCTTGATCGTCTCCCGCAGGGGTTCCCTGGTTGGCACTGCCGGTTCGCCCTGCTCACCTTCAGAGCAAGGTTCAAGTTCATAGCTGGATTCGGTATTTGAATTCTGTATGTGGTGACGGTATTCGTCACCATTGGTGCCGGTTTTTTGAGAAATAAGCTGCATTTCCAGGATGTTGGTGATTTCCTCGTGCAGCATCGTCAATTCTTCGAGACATGCGGACAGCGCCTGGTCCGTCTTTGCCCGCGATAGCCGGCCAATCGCCGCGAGATAGTGCGTCTCGATAAGCCCCCAGTCACCGGAAGCTCCCTCCTCGATGGCTGCCGTGATCAGCTTGCGGATATCACGGCGGCACAGCGAAATGCGTTCCTTGGTGATCTTTAGCCGGCGACGATCCTCGGCTACCTGCTGTGCCATCTGCGCCAATTCTTCCGAACGTGCCAGCAACGGCGCCAGACTGAAGCCGTAGGCCGCCTCGATCTCGCCATCCCTGCCCTTTCGCGCATAACGCTTGCCGTTCGGACTGTCGTTGCGATGAATCAGGCCAGCATCCACCAGCAGCGCCAGGTTTTCCCGCAGCGTTGTGCCGGCAATGCCGTTCGCCCGCGCCGAAAGCTGCGCATTCGACGGAAAGACAATCATATTGTTGTCGTCGCTCAATTCCGTTTCCGGATAAAACGACAGCAAGGCGTTCAGGACCGCGAAAGCCCGGTCACGCAGACCCAACAACGAGCGCGCGTCACAGGCGTCGCGATAGACCTTCCACTTGTCGGCTGATTTGCCATGCTTGATTTTGGCCGACTCGAACTGCCCTTTCACCAGGGCAAGCTTCATCGGCCGCCGCCCGAAGGGCGTCGTCACAGTCCCACTCTGCATTGTCCTTCACCTTCCAAAAGGCAAAAGAAATCCGCTCACCAAAAACGGTGCCAAAGACTCTTGACTGCGATTCGTGGAAATGCGATTCTCGATCTTGCTACAGAATACGAGAGAGGCTTCCACCTCGGGCGACCGATTGGGGGCCTTTTTCTTTTGCGGCTATTCTCCTGTTACTGCGGCTTTGATTTCCTGAAGGCTTCGTAGAGGCTTTCCAGTTGACTGGTGATGAATTCTGCAAACATTGGGCCTTCAGGCGCTTCAATGGCAATCACACCCTTTTTCGCAGATTTCTTGAATGTGACGCTGACCGTTCCGTCACCAGGCGCCCAGGTTGCGAGAGCTGTGTCTTTCGGGACTACTAGTGGTGACTTTTCTGGCTGCTTCGCAAGACTATTAACGACCGCCTGGAAGCGCTCCTCGCTGGTTCTTTTGCGCATGTCTTCGCTTAACAACATCGTCAGCAGGACGTCGAGCTCCGCGCGCTGCAGATTCTCCGCCAGATCCATCCAACGACGGCGACCCACGTCCGACGCAGCGCCTATGGCTTCAATCAAATTGAGCGGCACCAGGTTGATCACGCTCAGCATTTTCGACAAGGCCGCTTTATCTACGCCAAGAGCAGCCATGATGATGTCGCGCGTGAAAGCCCGTTCTTCGAGCCGCGACGCAAACAGCGCGCGTTCGATATAAGAGAGATTGGTCCGTGTGTTGTTCTCCTGCCCCTGACTGACGACAAGCTGATCATCACTCAAGTCACGGACAACCGCCTTTACTTTCACACCCAGATCCCGGACGACCGCCAGACGGCGATGACCATACGCAACCTGATAGCGCCCCTTAGCGTCGGGGTGTGGACGTACTAGAATGGGGACCTGCTGTCCGTGTTCCTTTATCTGCTGGCTCAGTTTAACAAGCTCCGCGGCATCGATCGCAATACGGTCGCGAACGAAAGATCCGTCGATTGTTGCAGGATCGAGCTCGACGATGGCAATGCCTTCAGCCAGTTGCTTTTCCAGGTTCTGCGCGCGCTCCATCTTTGAAGTGATGTTGCCGAGTGTCTTGGTAATACCACCAACCGGGCTCCCATTGCGCAGAGGAGGCACAAGGCCTGCGATTGGCCTGGAACCGACGATCGGTGCTTGATCTTGGGTCGGCGGGATCAGGTCGTCGGAAACCCCAATCAGATTTTTGCGGGCCATCCCTTATTTCCTTCCCCAGGTCGACTTAATCAGGGCTTCGACCTCCGAATTCACAGCATTCAGAGAGTCGATAGCGCGGTCATAGGTTCCTCGCGTGAACTGCGCGCGATCAACCTCATACAAAGTCTGCTTCGTGACCCCGGCGTCCGAAATCGCAGTGGATTTCAACATCGGGTTTTGAAGCATGCGATTGCCGAAGATTGCCCGCATGAAGCCAGTCATCTGAGACTGCGGCCCATCATTCGGCTCGTATCGCGTAACGAGATAGCGCATCCAATCATAGCTCGTGCGCCCGCCTGCCCGTTCAACGATGGACATGAGATCACTCGTCATCGAGAGAAACTGCGACATCGACATGACATCGAGCATTTGGGGATGAATAGTAATCAGCACAGATGTCGCCGCGCAAAGTGCAGACATGGTCAGAAAGCCAAGCTGCGGAGGGCAATCGATAACAACCAGGTCGTACAGGGTCTCTATCTGTCCCAACACCTCACCGATCCGGGCAAAGAACATCGTCTCAGTCGAGCCGGCAGCCATAAGGCGAGGTGTCTCATGCTCGAATTCCATCAGTTCAAGGTTGCCGGGCACGATGTGAAGGTTCGGTGTATACGTAGCGCGGACGATCTCGGAAATCGAGATCGGATACTCATAGCGGATCGCGCCATAGAGTGTTTCGCCCTCGCCGACATCAAGTTCCGGTTGATGTCCAAACATCGCAGACAACGACGCCTGCGGATCAAGATCGACGGCGAGAGTACGATAGCCACGTAGCGCCATGTATTGTGCCAAGTGCGCCGACGTCGTCGTCTTTCCCGAACCTCCCTTGAAGTTCATCACCGCGACGACCTGGAGTTTTTCACCGTCTCGGCGCCCAGGAACGTACTTCGGAATCCCGTTTTTCTCATCGAGCATTTGCCGGATAAGGTTCATGTCCGCCGGTGTATACATACGCCGTCCGTTCGCCAGCGGCTCAGGCACGTTGAATTCGGCGGCGATTTGCCGGAGATATCCTTCACCGATTCCAATCAGGGACGACGCTTCCGCCGGTGAAAACTGGCGAATCGATTTTTGCGATGTCGGCGGGAAAACGCGAGCCTGATGCAGTTGTAACTGCCGCTGCAATTCCTGAGCATCTGTCGCCAGCATCGACGGCAAATGTTCTTGATGGGATCTGGTGTTCAATGTCAGCAGCATCTCAATTCCCCAACTGCGCAATTTTTCGTATATTTAGCAAAACTACGCAGACAGAGTATGCCCCGATTCGTAAACAATTTACAAACGTTTAACTATGGCTCCGGTTGTCCGCGGACAACCGGAGTTGCACACAAGCTATCGAATATCTCGTTTGAATTTCGCCAGGATCGAGTTGTCCGCGGACAACAAGCAGAGGAGTCTATGCAGCCCTACGCTGGCTGAAGGCACAACTGGATGGCACAATCGAAGTTTCCGAACCTGAACTGGCGCGAAGTCTGACCGACCTTGGTCTTCTTGATGAGTATCGACTGCATCTCCATCCCGTCGTGCTTGGACGCGGCAAGCCGTTCTTCACCGGCCCACGACCGCCGCTGCGCCTCGTGGCGAGAGATCGAATTGGCGGAGATGCAGCCCCGATGGTCGACAGCACCTCGTCTCTGCATGTTTGCATTGGTCGCGAGAGAACCTGCGCGCAATCGACAGATGACATTCTGCTGGCAAGGTCAACTTGGTGTCGGTTCGTCGGCTAGTGATGGCATCCGGCTACATTGTAGTGGCGGTGTCTGACCTGGCGCCCTACCGGCGCTGGCCACCCCGCCAATTTCGATGGTGTTCTGCGAACGTTTCGATTCAGCGTGAACACTGATCCCCGTTCGGACATCCCTGGCGAGTTGGCGAATTCTCTCCGCAAACTCGGAAGCATCGAACGAACATATCCTGTTTGTTGCACCGTCGCCAAGCTGGTCTCGATACGGGAGAAGCGTTCCCGAAGGCTGGAGCAGAACAGCTCCTGTTCTGTCCCTCGAAGCGGCAGTATTCTGAGACCGCACTATCGCCTGTTTTTCTTCGCCACCCCAAGGAGTTCAGAAAGCGGCCAACAACCTTCGTTTCGGCGCCGCTACAATGCCGCGATTAGATGTTCTCCGTCTGGAGGAGACTGTAGCCGGCTCGACCGTCGGCCGCTGGAGTTGCTCCGCACAGTACGAAGTTCGATTCGAAGCTTTGGCTGCCACGGACGTAGTGGATGCACTGGCCCATTGAATTGCCGCGCTTTCGCTACGCACTTTGGAGATATGGTCGATATGCGCCATCTCCCTGTCAAAGGCTGGGCTGCTCAAACAATCGTGACCCTTGAAAGAAGTCCTGTAGATCAAGCCCCTTGAACTCAGCGATGCCAGCAGTTTCCGCACCTTGCCCCGAATACATAGCATTCCGCCTGCCAAACTGTACTCATTCGCCGAAATCGGCTCTTGGCAGTAGTACAGGAAATCGAGCAGCGTGACGTAGGCGCCGCGCTCTTCCAACGTAAGTTTGCTAAAAACCTCTAACTCCTCGCGATGAAATCGTCGATCGAATGAAAGGAGCGAATAGCCATTGGGTGCAATCCGAGGACAAAGTAAATCGTGCGACAGGCTCGGAAACCAATTAGCCGCGCTAGGCGTGCTTTGGAAAGACTGATTGAATATAAGCTCTTATCGATATTCTCATAGAGGCCCGCTGGGCGTCGTTTGTAGTTGCACCAACGCACTCTCAGCCTTCCTCGCGCAAAACAGAGGGATACGGCGCGCGGATATTTTTCGATTTATCTTCTGTTTCTCGAGCGCATTTTAGCGAGATTTTGGTCATTTTTTGGGAAAATTCGAAAAAGCTGGCGGCAGGGTAGGGGTTGCGGAGCAGGGGCCGCACTGCACATCGCCTTGAACAACTGGCGCATCGGAGCGATACGCAAAGCGGCCGACCGTGCCCCCTGAGATGGCGAGATCCCTCAACGCGATAGACAGACCCGCGCAGCTGGCTCACAATCATCGATTGACAATCCCCAAACTACCGTTAAAGTTGTCTTTCGTGTCGGTTCGTCGGCTAGCATTGGCATCCGGCGAGTTCACAGAGGCGGTGTCTGACCTAGCGCTCTGCCGGCACGCTCTCACAATTCGCAAACCCGTAACCCTTCAGCAATCTCGAAGCCCGACTTGGCTCTGCGCGCCTCCAACCCGTCAACAGTAATTAACTCATTCCGAATATTCCCATATTGGCTCACTGAGCGTCGTTTTCTGTCGCCCCCTAGTCTGGGTGCGAAATCTCAACGGAACGCGCTCCATGGACTTCCCCGGCAGAATTAGGGCCTATCCTATCTGCGGGCCACCCGGGGTTCTGCCTTCAACTCCAAGATTGGGTCGCCATGACGGATGAAGCAGATCAAACCCCTGGTCGTATCCTCCTCTACCATCAGATATTTGTTTCTATATCTTATTCTGGTTCTGGTATTACAACACAATTGCCAATACCTTTTCATTGTTTTTATTTGTGTTTTTCGATGTCGTCGCGAAGTTTTCAAACGATTTTCGCGGCGTTTTCGGCTCGTTTTCATCCAAAATTTGTCCGTACCTGAGCATTCGGCGGGGCAGGGGAATGTGACCTGAAGGTTGAGCGGAGACCCTTAAGGATCCTTGTCGCCGGCGACCCATCGGGATTGCAATCATCAACCCGTGCTAACAGCAGCCCTGAGTCAGAACTCACCGTTGCCTAGCAACACAAAATCCGCTGCACGGGCTATCATATCTTGGCCCCAACTCGTGTGCGGGCTTCGGCCAGTGAAGCCAGGCTCACGCATGACGCGCGCGTTGGGCTTGGACACAAAATGCGTCTTTGCCGGTCATTCACGCCTAGCTTGTGATCTGGCACGAGAACAATGACCCGTAACTTTCTGATTTCTTGTGTTTATACCTCCTCGCTCAGAAGCACCAACCAGTGATAGAATTTTGGAAGTGCGTCACTTTCGCTGCCATTGTTTCGCGTTTTTTGTCCCAATGAAATAGGGCACATTATATCATATTTACAATTAGATATGCGAACGCGTCCTTAAAAACGCGCGCTTGCACTCACAGCGTGTTGTTCCGCTTTTCAGGAACATTTTGCCCGATTTATTGCCACCATGAAGGGAAATGCAGTATTTTCGACCACGAATGGGTCGATTGCGCCTTCACGATCATCACCCACGTCGCCCCGGGCATGCCGCCAAATGCCAAGTATGCCGTCATCAGTCCGCCGGTTAGAATTACGGCTGTCGAAGACAAGGCTTGCAGCAGGATCCCGGCGCCGACCAATTGCGCAAATAGGTAGAGCAGGCTCACCACAAGGGATGTTCCCGCCATGACCACCCGCACGACGGGATCGGGAAAGCGCCGTGACAAAACCTCGGCGAGCGTGAACGCACCGCCATTGCGCAAGCGTTCTGCCAGCAGAAACAGCAGCGGCAGGAATGAAAAGATCGCCGCCACCAAAATCAAGGTACCATCGAACCCGTACAGATAGACGATCACCCGGCTTTGCATCGATTGCTTGTTACGAAAGATGAGCTCGATTGGCCTTCTCGCGCGAGTTGCATGCGGTGAACCTCTGCCTCAGCGGCGTAGCCCTGAGAATTCATGCGAACATGCGCGGGTCTGTCGGGACGAACAGGATGTTGCCGCTGCGCGAAGCACCGCGACGAAACGCGTCGAACATGTCTTTGAACAGGGCCGGGAGTTCCGCAGGTTCCGGCCTTGGCCGACGCGACCGGTATCAGCAGCTGAAGCGGGCTTGAAAAAGTCAGTCTGCCCCGGGGAATTGCCCGCCCAGGTATTCCTCGCTGACATAGTGCGGGTATTCGGACTTGGCAGCCCTTGCGATGCTCT
>JALDYZ010000026.1 GCA_030028905.1 Ferirhizobium litorale
ATCGTGCCGATGTTTACGTGCGGCTTCGTGCGCTCAAACTTACTTTTTGCCATTTCCGGCTCTCCATTCTGCTCGTCCCCGAGGGGAGCTAATTCTTGTTATCGGTCAATTGGTATTCCGGTCACTTCTGACCGGAATACTTCGCCTGGATGTCCTGAGCCACGTTCGACGGAACCGGCGCATAGTGATCGAATACCATCGAGTACTGAGCGCGGCCCTGCGACATGGAGCGCAGGTTATCGACATACTTGAACATGTTCGCCAGCGGCACGTGAGCATTGATGACAACTGCCACGCCACGCGATTCCTGACCCTGGATCTGACCACGACGAGAGTTGAGGTCACCAATCACGTCACCGACGTAGTCTTCCGGGGTCACAACCTCGACCTTCATCATCGGCTCGAGAAGCTGGGCACCGGCCTTCTTGGCAGCTTCACGGAAGCATGCGCGCGATGCGATTTCGAAGGCGAGAACCGAGGAGTCCACGTCGTGGAACGCACCGTCGATGAGCGTCGCCTTGACGCCGAGCATCGGGAAGCCAGCGAGCGGACCGGAAGACAGAACGCTCTCGATACCCTTCTGAACGCCCGGGATGTATTCCTTCGGAACGGCACCACCGACGATCTTGGATTCGAACTTGAAGTCTTCGCCATCCGGGTTCGGTTCGAAGATGATCTTGACGCGCGCGAACTGGCCGGTACCACCGGTCTGCTTCTTGTGCGTGTAGTCTTCTTCGGTCTGGCGCGTGATGGTTTCGCGATAGGCAACCTGCGGAGCGCCGACGTTGGCTTCGACCTTGAACTCGCGACGCATGCGGTCGACGATGATGTCGAGGTGCAGTTCGCCCATGCCGGCGATGATCGTCTGGCCGGATTCCTGGTCGGTCTTGACGCGGAAGGACGGATCTTCGGCAGCCAGACGGTTGAGCGCGAGGCCCATCTTTTCCTGGTCGCCCTTGGACTTCGGCTCGATCGCGATCTGGATGACCGGCTCGGGGAATTCCATGCGCTCGAGGATGACCGGCTTCAGCGGGTCGCAGAGCGTGTCACCCGTCGTGGTTTCCTTCAGGCCGGCAAGAGCAACGATGTCGCCTGCGAAGGCTTCTTCGATGTCTTCACGGGAGTTCGAGTGCATCTGCAGCATACGGCCGACGCGCTCGCGCTTGTCCTTCACCGTGTTCAGTACCGACGAGCCCTTCTCGAGCTTGCCCGAGTAGATGCGGGCGAAGGTCAGCGAACCGACGAAGGGGTCGTTCATGATCTTGAACGCGAGCATGGACAGCGGCTCGGCGTCGTCAGCGTGACGCTCGATCTCGGCTTCGGTCTTGAAGTCGATGCCCTTGATCGCCGGAATGTCGAGCGGCGACGGTAGGTAGTCGACGACCGCGTCGAGCAGCGGCTGAACGCCCTTGTTCTTGAACGCGGTACCGCAGAACATCGGGTGGAACTTGACGTCGATCGTACCGCGACGCACGAGCTCGCGGATCTTGTCGTTGTCCGGCATTTCGCCTTCGAGATAGGCTTCCATCGCTGCTTCGTCGATCTCGACAACGGTCTCGATCAGCTTCTCGCGATATTCTTCCGCCTTGGCCTTCATGTCTTCAGGGATTTCGACGACGTCCCACTGGGCGCCCAGCGATTCATCGCGCCAAACGAGCGCATTCATCTCGACGAGGTCGATAACACCCTTGAACTCGGTTTCTGCGCCGATCGGCAACTGCATGACAACAGCCGTTGCGCCGAGACGGGTCTTGATCATCTCGACCGAGCGGTAGAAGTCAGCGCCGGTCTTGTCCATCTTGTTGCAGAAGATCATCCGCGGGACGTTGTACTTCTCAGCCTGGCGCCAGACGGTTTCGGTCTGCGGCTCAACGCCGGCGTTGGCGTCGAGAAGCGCAATGGCGCCATCGAGAACGCGAAGCGAACGCTCGACTTCGATGGTGAAGTCGACGTGGCCGGGAGTGTCGATGATGTTGAAGCGGCGCATCTTGCCGTCACGGCCCTTCCAGAAGGTCGTGGTGGCAGCTGAGGTAATGGTGATGCCGCGTTCCTGCTCCTGCTCCATCCAGTCCATGGTCGCGGCGCCGTCGTGGACTTCGCCGATCTTGTGGGACTTGCCGGTGTAGTAGAGGATGCGCTCGGTCGTCGTGGTCTTGCCAGCGTCGATGTGCGCCATGATACCGAAATTACGGTAATCTTCGATCTTGTATTCGCGAGCCATAGTGGACTGCCTTTCGATACCGTTTTTCGATTACCAGCGATAGTGCGAGAAGGCACGGTTGGCGTCAGCCATCTTGTGCGTATCTTCGCGCTTCTTGACAGCCGAACCACGGTTGTTTGCTGCATCCATGAGTTCGCCGGAAAGGCGATCGACCATGGTGGTTTCGTTGCGCTTGCGAGCGGCGGCAATCAGCCAGCGGATGGCGAGAGCCTGGCGACGCTCCGGGCGAACATCGACCGGAACCTGATACGTTGCACCACCGACGCGGCGCGAACGGACTTCGACGTGCGGCGCGACGTTGTCGAGCGCCTGATGGAACACGCCGAGCGGCTCCTGCTTCGTCTTGCCCTGAACGGCGTCGAATGCGCCATAAACGATGCTTTCAGCCACGGACTTCTTGCCGTGAAGCATGATGGCGTTCATGAACTTGGTAACGATCAGATCGCCGAACTTCGGGTCCGGATTGATCTCGCGCTTTTCTGCACTATGGCGACGGGACATACTTCTTGTCTCTCAACTGTTGCTGGCACCTTATCACGCGGAGAACCTCGCGCAGCGCCGAATTCGTTAAACCCGAATTACTTCGGACGCTTTGCACCGTACTTCGAACGGCGCTGCTTGCGGTTCTTGACGCCCTGGGTATCGAGCACGCCACGGATGATGTGGTAGCGAACACCCGGAAGGTCCTTGACGCGACCGCCGCGGATCATGACGACCGAGTGCTCCTGAAGGTTATGGCCTTCACCCGGAATGTAGCCGATGACTTCGAAGCCGTTGGTCAGGCGAATCTTTGCGACCTTACGCAGAGCCGAGTTCGGCTTCTTCGGGGTCGTCGTGTATACGCGGGTGCAAACGCCGCGCTTCTGCGGGTTTTCCTGCAAAGCAGGAACCTTGTTGCGCTTTACCTGTGCCTGACGCGGCTTGCGGATCAGCTGATTTACGGTAGGCATATAACCATCCCTTGCAAAATCTTGTCTCGATACCCTTGCGGGCGTAACATTTGCCGTTTCCGGCGGTGGCCACACGGTGTCCTCATGCGCAAAACGTGGCCCGATCCGCTTTTCGCAGATGGACCACAAAAGGCAGAGGACGCAAACTATTGCGTCGTGCGCGCGGCATTCGTGTATTCAACGTGCGTTTGGAACCTTGTTTGAAGCGATCTCCAAAGCGCGGCGCCTCGAACAGCCAGCTTCACATGGGTTCCGATGGAGGGCGTACTACTGTTTTCCCTCACCCACGTCAAGAGTTGGCGCCAAATATTCTTGCCAGACATGCCCCTTAGGCCATGGTCTCAAGGGCTTTCCGACATAATACGGCCAAACCAGCGAGGTCGCAAAGATCATATTGGGCTTTTGCGGCAAATGCGTTTAAAGAATCGCGAGACACCGCAACCCGCTCTGCCTGCAGGCGCCATCGAACCTGCTCGCGATTCGTCGCGGCACCGAACAAGGACAATATCATGACCGCGTCCCCCGACAACGACAACAACCTCGACACCCCGATGGTCTTCATCATCATCGGCAAGGGATATGAGGACAAGAACAGCGAAGGCGTCGAGCTACACGTCATGCTGGCCGCTCCGGACGATGACAGTGCCGTGCGCGAAGCATTGAACGCGCTTTCCGAGGAAGGCTTCATCGAAGCCGACCTCGACCAGATCGGCACCATCACGGAAGTACCGATCGACGAGCCGCATGCCTCCGCCTACCAGGGCGCGCTTGAGGGCGAAGTGGCGATCATCCGCTTCACCTGAAGCAATCCCGCCGGCACGCGCAGGACATACCCCCGCGCGTGCCGGTCCATCGGCCGTCAAAGGAGAAAATCGCTCTCCTGCAGGTTGACGGCCTTTTGAATGACGACGGTGAAATTGCTCTCACCGTCTCCGTCCGTGTCGCCATTGATAATCGTTTCATCGTTGATGATCTTGTAGGCAAGTTCGGGACCAGTACCCGAAAACTCGGCGGTGCCGATGAATTCGAAACTTGCCACCTTCGAGACATCGATCTTGTCGGCCTGCCCTTGCGAAAAATCGCTGATCGAGTCAGGAGTGGCGGTTGGGGATTTTGCGATCGACAGGAAAACGAAGGTATCGGCACCGGCATTCCCAGCGAGCCAGTTTTGCCCCGCCCCCGCGACCAGTCGATCGTCGCCGCGACCGCCCGATGCCCAGCCATCACTGCTGCCGAGTGTAATGTCATCGGCCAAGCGGGAGCCTTCGACGTTCTCGATATTATTCGCGGTCTCGACATTTCCGAACCCGTCATCGCGGATGTTGCCGGTCGCCCTTCGGAAATCGACGACCACGCCCTTCTGGCCGAGATCCTCCCACCAGTCGAAGCTCAGCGTATCTGAGCCGCTCCGCCCGTTGTAGCTGTCCTTGCCCGACAGCCCCTTGAATGTATTGTCAGCCCCGTTGCCCCTGAAGACGTCGTTGAAATAAGTGCCCGAGATCCGTTCGATGCCGTCAACGTTGTCGAGCTTGCCGAACCCATCGACAATCCGATTTTCTCTCAAATCGACGTCGATGCCGCCGTTCCCCCCATACTTCTGATCCAAATGGTATCGCAGTTCGTCCTCCCCCTCCCTGCCCCTGAATTTGTCCTTGCCCTGAAAGCCGACGAAGACGTCATCGTTCTCACCGCCGAGGAATGTGTCTGCAAATTTCGAACCCCGGAGTTCCTCAAAGTTCGAGATCGTGTCGACGCCACCCCAGCTGTTCTCGACCGTCCCCACTGTCAGGTCGACCACAACGCCCTTTGTCGCAGCGGTGTCCCAGTTCGTTTCTTCATATGACAAAACGTCAAAGCCCTTGCCACCGTTCATGGTGTTGTTGCCGCCTGACCCCTTTATGAAATCGTCACCCCCGAGGCCTCTGATCGTGTCATTCCCGGCATTTCGGCCAATCAGCAGGTCGTCACCCTTTACGGACCCCGTAATGTTGTCGTTCCCCGAAGTCAGAACAGTAAACAGTCCAAAGATGTCCTTGTCCTTGACCTCGGCAAAAACGCTCGCCGCAGCGAAATTGCCGTTCGTGAGGGTCAGATAGTCGTCACCCGCCTGATTGACGAACCTCGCGCCTGTCACGGTTCCCCCCGTCGCGAAGTTCCCGGTATAGGTGAGGCCCGTGCCAGTCAGAACGATGCGGTCCCCCTCAGCATCCTTGTAGACTGCCTTGGTCGCCGACTTCGAAACGAGCGTAAGCGTGTTGCCGTCGTAGACGTCGCCGAGCCACTCCCACGGACCAAGCGCTGCACCGATCTGAATTTTGGCCATCTGTCCCTCCCGCACTGAAAGAGGCGGAGGATTGCTGGCTGCAGGCAACGCTGCAACTCCCATTTGGGAGGCCTTCGACAAATACAATCAAGGAACCGTTGTCGCTAACAGTTCTTGTCAGACCAGACGCGCAAACAGCGACAGGAGATCGGCCTGCCTTCTGATGCCGGTCTTGGCGAATACAGCCTTCAGCCGCTGCCGCGCCGTCTCCCGGGTGATGTGGAGGTGTGCCGCCGCTTCGTTCAGGGAAAGATCGGTGACCAACGTGTGGCAAAGCCGGATTTCCGCCGCCGTCAGGCCGTGGCGATGCAGCAGGATCTGCAGCGTATGCGCATCCGAACACCGTCTGGTGACATCCTTCAACAGCACCAACAACATATCGTGCGGCGGAAAAAGCTCCACGGACGAAAAATCCTCGACAGGAACACGGTCCATTGCCAGCTCCCAAGTCGCATCCTCCCTGGTGAAGAAGGTCTTGGCGGCATCCACCTGATCGAGATCGATCAGGTCCCGGCTGGCGCGAACGCACCACGCCTGGACCGGCGGATCGCAAAAGTGCAACCGCCCGGCGCGCACCCGAACCACGGTGCCCGAAGCCAGCGCAACCCGGGCATCCATATTCGCATCGATGATTCTCCTCGCCCTATCGACGACGAAAGCGAAACATGGACTGCGCCCCATCAAGGCGGCGGACGCAACTAGCGCCCCAATCGCGGTTTCCACCGCGTTCCGCCCATCCCGACTCCGCGGTTCCGATGCGACAGGCCGGTGCAGTACTATTGGCTGGCTCGAATCTTTCCACGTCATCATGGCCTCCAACGGCACATCGATCGTTGGCGCCCTCCTCCCCAAGCCGGGAAAATTATCACGAACCGGCAGCGGCGGGTAATCTCTCCAAAATGCGTATGGCCGCAGCAAAAAGGCCGCCCGGATCGCTCCGGACGGCCTTGTTCAAAGGGTGAAGACGCAAATCGCCCTCTCCCGTTTCGTTATTCTCCAGCCGGAACCGCGTCGCCGGATGCCAAATCCTGAAGCATCGGGGTAGCGACCGAGGCGCCCGTTCCCTTGCGGCGCTCGTCGAGGATCATCTCGTCGCGCGCCGTGGCGATACGGCGGATCTGGGTCATCGTACCACCGGTACCGGCCGGGATGAGGCGACCGACGATGACGTTTTCCTTCAGGCCCTGCAGCGTGTCGGTCTTGCCGGCGATCGCTGCTTCGGTGAGCACCTTGGTCGTTTCCTGGAAGGAAGCGGCCGAGATGAACGACGGCGTCTGCAGTGAAGCCTTGGTGATGCCGAGCAGAACCGGATCGCCGTAAGCGGGCTTCTTGCCTTCCTCGATCAGGCGGTCGTTGGCGTCCTCGAGTTCGATACGATCGACGTTGTCACCGACGATGTAGTGGCTGTCGCCGGCATCGGTGATTTCCACCTTTTGCAGCATCTGGCGAACAATCACTTCGATGTGCTTGTCGTTGATCACGACGCCCTGCAGTCGGTAGACTTCCTGGATTTCGTTGACGAGGTAAGACGCAAGCGCCTCCACGCCCTTGATCGCCAGGATGTCGTGCGGTGCCGGGTTTCCGTCGAGGATGTAGTCGCCCTTCTCGATGAAGTCGCCATCCTGAAGATGGAACGGCTTGCCCTTCGGGATCAGGTACTCGACCGGCTCGACACCGTCTTCCGCCGGCTCGATGAGAACGCGACGCTTGTTCTTGTAGTCGCGGCCGAAGCGGATCGTGCCATCGATCTCTGCGATGATGGCGTGGTCCTTCGGACGGCGAGCCTCGAACAATTCCGCGACGCGCGGCAGACCACCGGTGATGTCCTTGGTCTTGGCGCTTTCCAGCGGCGAACGCGCAAGCACGTCGCCCTGGGAGACCTTCTGGCCCGGCTCCACCGACAGGATAGCATCAACCGAGAGCAGGAAACGTGCGTCACCGCCACGGGCAAGCTTCGCAACATTGCCGCTGGCGTCCTTGATGACGATCGCCGGCTTGAGATCGGTGCCGCGCGGCGTCGAACGCCAGTCGATGACCTGACGCTTGGTGATGCCGGTCGACTCGTCGGTCGCTTCCAGAACGGAGACGCCATCGACGACGTCCTCGAACTGAACAGTACCGGCAATTTCCGTCATCATCGGGCGGGTGTATGGGTCCCACTCGGCAAGACGCTGGCCGCGCTTGACCTTGTCTCCGTCGTCGACGAGGATCTTCGAGCCGTAGGCAACGCGCTGCGAGGACCGCTCGACACCGCGCTCGTCCAGGATCGTGATCGCCATGTTGCGGCCCATGGCAACGAGGTTGCCTTCGGAGTTGCGCAGCATGTTGCGGTTCTTGATCTGGACCGTACCTTCGTACGAAGCTTCCAGGAACGACTGGTCGACCACGGTGGCGGTACCGCCAAGGTGGAAGGTACGCATTGTCAGCTGGGTGCCCGGCTCACCGATCGACTGTGCGGCAATGACGCCGACAGCTTCACCGATGTTGACGGGAGTACCGCGGGCCAGGTCACGGCCGTAGCAGACGCCGCAAACGCCGGTCTGGATTTCGCAGGTCAGCGCCGAACGGATACGGATCGACTGGATACCAGCCTTCTCGATCTCGATGACATCAGCCTCGAGGATCATCTTGCCGGCATCGACAATGCGCTCGCCGGTAACCGGATGGTCGATGTCGTCGAGTGCAGTACGTCCGAGAATACGGGCGCCGAGCGAGGCGACGACCTGACCGGCATCGATGATGGCGGTCATGGTCAGGCCGGTATCGGTACCGCAATCCACGTGCGTGACGATGCAATCCTGCGCCACGTCGACGAGACGACGGGTCAGGTAGCCAGAGTTCGCGGTCTTCAAGGCGGTGTCGGCCAGACCCTTGCGGGCACCGTGCGTCGAGTTGAAGTACTCGTTCACGGTCAGGCCTTCCTTGAAGTTGGAGATGATTGGCGTTTCGATGATCTCGCCCGACGGCTTGGCCATGAGGCCGCGCATACCGCCCAGCTGGCGCATCTGGTTCGGAGAACCGCGGGCGCCGGAGTGCGACATCATGTAGATCGAGTTCATCGGCTTCTGGCGACCGGTCGCTTCGTCGAACTCGACGGCCTTGATTCGGGCCAT
Organism: Ferirhizobium litorale; assembly: GCA_030028905.1. Classification (GTDB taxonomy): domain Bacteria; phylum Pseudomonadota; class Alphaproteobacteria; order Rhizobiales; family Rhizobiaceae; genus Ferirhizobium; species Ferirhizobium litorale. The sequence goes on from JALDYZ010000026.1 coordinate 8,608, forward strand.
CATCTCTTCGGCGACCTTCTCGGTTGCCTTGCCCCAGGCGTCGACGACCTTGTTGTACTTCTCACCCTGGGTGATCAGACCGTCGTTGTACTGCTGCTCGTATTCCTTCACCAGGTTTTCGGTGCCTTCAACGATGGCGGCCTTGGTTTCCGGGATGACCATGTCGTCCTTACCGAACGAAATGCCGGCACGGCAGGCGTGGGCGAAGCCGAGCTGCATGATACGGTCGCAGAAGATGACCGTGTCCTTCTGGCCGCAATGACGGTAGACCGTGTCGATCATCTTGGAGATGTTCTTCTTGGTCATTTCCTGGTTGCAGACGTCGAACGGCACGTTGACGTTCTTCGGCAGTAACTCACCGATGATCATGCGACCGGGGGTCGTTTCATAGATCTTCGAAACCGGGTTGCCCTCGGCGTCGACGGTCTTGAAGCGGCCGCGGATCTTGGCATGCAGCGTCACCACCTTGGTTTCGAGAGCATGATGCAGTTCACCGAGGTCGGAGAAGGCCATGCCTTCACCCGGCTCGTTCTGGTTCATGATCGAGAGGTAGTAGAGACCGAGAACCATGTCCTGCGACGGAACGATGATCGGCGCCCCGTTTGCGGGATGCAGGATGTTGTTGGTCGACATCATCAGCACGCGGGCTTCGAGCTGGGCTTCGAGCGACAGCGGCACGTGAACGGCCATCTGGTCGCCGTCGAAGTCGGCGTTGAAGGCGGTGCAGACGAGCGGATGCAACTGGATCGCCTTGCCTTCGACCAGGGTCGGTTCGAAGGCCTGGATGCCCAGGCGGTGCAGCGTCGGGGCACGGTTCAGGAGAACCGGATGCTCGCGGATGACCTCGTCGAGGATATCCCAGACTTCCGGCTTTTCCTTTTCGACCAGCTTCTTCGCCTGCTTGACGGTCGAGGAGTAACCCTTGGCGTCGAGGCGGGCGTAGATGAACGGCTTGAACAGTTCGAGCGCCATCTTCTTCGGCAGGCCGCACTGGTGCAGCTTCAGTTCCGGGCCGGTCACGATGACCGAACGGCCGGAATAGTCGACGCGCTTGCCGAGCAGGTTCTGGCGGAAGCGGCCCTGCTTGCCCTTGAGCATGTCGGAGAGCGACTTCAGCGGACGCTTGTTGGCGCCGGTGATGACGCGGCCGCGGCGACCGTTGTCGAACAGCGCGTCAACGGATTCCTGCAGCATGCGCTTTTCGTTGCGGATGATGATGCCCGGCGCGCGCAGTTCGATCAGCCGCTTCAGACGATTGTTGCGGTTGATGACGCGGCGATAGAGATCGTTCAGGTCGGACGTCGCGAAACGGCCGCCATCAAGCGGAACCAGCGGGCGCAGGTCCGGCGGGATCACCGGCACGACCTTCATGATCATCCACTCGGGACGATTGCCCGATTCCATGAAGTTCTCGACGATCTTCAGACGCTTCATCAGCTTCTTCTGCTTGAGGTCCGACGTGGTGTCGGCAAGCTCGGCGCGCAGGTCGCCCGCGATCTTTTCGAGGTTCATCGACGCTAGCATCTCGTAGATGGCTTCGGCGCCGATCATGGCCGTGAACTGGTCTTCACCATACTCGTCGACAGCCAGCATGTACTCCTCTTCGGAGAGCAGCTGGTTTTCCTTGAGTGCGGTCAGGCCCGGCTCGGTGACGATGTAGTTTTCGAAGTAGAGCACGCGCTCCACATCCTTCAGCGTCATGTCGAGCAGCGTCGAGATGCGGCTCGGCAGCGACTTCAGGAACCAGATATGGGCAACCGGAGCGGCGAGCTCGATATGGCCCATGCGCTCGCGGCGAACGCGCGACAGCGTCACTTCGACGCCGCACTTTTCGCAGATGATGCCCTTGTACTTCATGCGCTTGTACTTGCCGCACAGGCACTCATAGTCCTTGATCGGACCAAAGATACGGGCGCAGAAAAGCCCGTCGCGTTCCGGCTTGAACGTACGGTAGTTGATCGTCTCCGGCTTTTTGATTTCACCGTAAGACCAGGAGAGAATCTTCTCAGGTGACGCGATCGAGATCCGAATGGAATCGAATGTCTGTGCAGGCACCTGCGGATTGAAAAGATTCATGACCTCTTGGTTCATGCCTGTCTCCTTCATGGGGCGATGAGCCCTCGGCTTGCGAGCGGACCGGTGTTTCCCGGGAACCGTTCCGTCGCGAAAACGACAATAACCGCAGAATGCGGCGAAAATTTCCTGCCGAATCAGCCAGCGCGGCGATCCAACGGAAACGGTGTGCGCCGGTTTACAGCGCACACCCTGTCAAAACGTTACTCGGCTGCGTCCGGCAACTGGCCAGCAGCAGTCTCTTCGACCTGGGTGTTCTCCAGTTCGACGCTGAGGCCAAGCGAGCGCATTTCCTTGACGAGAACGTTGAAGCTTTCCGGAATACCGGCTTCGAACGTATCGTCACCACGGACGATCGCCTCGTAGACCTTGGTACGGCCGGCCACGTCGTCCGACTTCACCGTCAGCATTTCCTGCAGGGTGTAGGCGGCGCCGTAGGCTTCCAGAGCCCAGACTTCCATTTCCCCGAAGCGCTGACCACCGAACTGCGCCTTGCCGCCCAGCGGCTGCTGGGTCACGAGCGAGTAAGGACCGATCGAACGGGCGTGGATCTTGTCGTCGACAAGGTGGTTGAGCTTCAGCATGTAGATGTAGCCCACCGTCACCTGACGGTCGAACTGCTCGCCGGTACGGCCGTCATAGAGCGTCGACTGACCGGACTCCTTGAGCCCCGCCAACTTCAGCATCTCGTTGACGTCCTTCTCGACGGCACCGTCGAAGACCGGGGTCGCGATCGACACACCGCGACGGGTCTGCTCCGCCAGGCGGACGATCGATTCGTCATCGTACTGCTTGATCGGCTCGCCCTTCGGACCGGAGCCGATGACGCCGTCGATGGTGTCGCGCAGCGGCTTGATGTCGCCACCCGCCTTGTACGCATCGAGCATTTCGCCGATCTGCCTGCCCATGCCGGCGCAAGCCCAGCCGAGGTGCGTTTCGAGGATCTGACCGACGTTCATGCGCGAAGGCACGCCGAGCGGGTTCAGCACCACGTCGACATGCGTACCGTCTTCGAGGAACGGCATGTCCTCGATCGGCAGGATGCGCGAAACCACGCCCTTGTTGCCGTGACGGCCGGCCATCTTGTCGCCCGGCTGGATCTTGCGCTTAACAGCGACGAAGACCTTGACCATCTTCATGACGCCCGGAGGCATTTCATCGCCGCGCTGGACCTTCTCGACCTTGTCCATGAAGCGCTGTTCGAGGCGCGACTTGGATTCGTCGTACTGGCTGCGGAGCGCTTCGAGCTCGCCCTGAACCTTTTCGTCCTCGACGGCAAACATCCACCACTGCGAGCGGGGGTATTCGCTGACGACGGCGTTCGAAAGTTCGGTGCCCTTCTTGAAGCCCTTCGGTCCGGCGATCGCGGTCTGGCCGCGCAGCATGTCGACCAGGCGCCCGTAGACGTTGCGGTCGAGGATTGCCTGCTCGTCGTCCCGGTCCTTGGCCAGGCGCTCGATTTCCTCACGCTCGATCGCCATCGCACGTTCGTCCTTCTCGACGCCGTGACGGTTGAAGACGCGAACTTCGACAACCGTGCCGAACGTACCCGGAGGCATGCGCATGGAGGTGTCGCGAACGTCGGAAGCCTTTTCGCCGAAGATGGCGCGCAGAAGCTTTTCTTCCGGCGTCATCGGGCTTTCGCCCTTCGGCGTGATCTTGCCGACGAGGATATCGCCCGGCTGCACTTCTGCACCGATGTAGACGATACCGGCTTCGTCGAGGTTCTTCAGCGCTTCTTCCGAAACGTTCGGAATGTCGCGCGTGATTTCTTCCGGACCAAGCTTGGTGTCACGCGCCATCACCTCGAATTCTTCGATGTGGATGGAGGTGAACACGTCGTCCGACACGATGCGCTCGGAGAGCAGGATCGAGTCTTCGTAGTTGTAGCCGTTCCAGGGCATGAACGCGACCAGCGCGTTGCGGCCGAGAGCCAGGTCGCCGAGGTCGGTCGACGGACCGTCCGCGATGATGTCGCCCTTGTTGAGAACGTCCCCAACGGTCACCAGCGGGCGCTGGTTTACGCAGGTGTTCTGGTTCGAACGCTGGAACTTCTGCAGGCGATAGATATCGACGCCGGACTTGGAAGGATCGAGATCCTCCGTCGCACGGATAACGATACGGGTCGCATCGACCTGGTCGACAACACCGCCACGGCGAGCCGCGATGGCCGCACCGGAGTCACGGGCAACGATCGGTTCCATACCGGTACCGACGAACGGTGCTTCGGCGCGAACGAGCGGAACCGCCTGGCGCTGCATGTTCGAGCCCATCAGAGCGCGGTTGGCGTCGTCGTTTTCCAGGAACGGGATGAGCGCTGCCGCAACAGAAACGAGCTGCTTCGGCGAAACGTCCATCAGGTTGATGTTGTCGCGCGGCGCCAGCATCACTTCGCCGGCATGGCGGCAGACAACGAACTCTTCCGAAAACGAGTTGTCCTCGTTGAGGATCGAGTTTGCCTGGGCGACGTGGTATTTCGCCTCTTCCATGGCCGACAGGTAGACGACGTCGTTCGTGACCTTGCCGTCGACGATCTTGCGGTACGGGCTTTCGATGAAGCCGTACTTGTTGACGCGGGCGAAGGTGGCGAGCGAGTTGATCAGACCGATGTTCGGGCCTTCCGGCGTCTCGATCGGGCAGATGCGGCCGTAGTGGGTCGGGTGAACGTCGCGGACTTCGAAGCCGGCGCGCTCGCGGGTCAGACCACCCGGCCCAAGTGCCGAAAGACGACGCTTGTGAGTGATTTCCGAGAGCGGGTTCACCTGGTCCATGAACTGCGACAACTGCGAGGAGCCGAAGAATTCGCGGACAGCGGCGGCTGCCGGCTTGGCGTTGATGAGGTCCTGAGGCATGACCGTGTCGATCTCGATCGACGACATGCGCTCCTTGATGGCGCGCTCCATGCGCAGCAGGCCCAGACGATACTGGTTCTCCATCAACTCGCCGACCGAACGGACACGACGGTTGCCGAGGTTGTCGATATCGTCGATCTCGCCCTTGCCGTCGCGCAGTTCGACCAGCATCTTGACCACGGCCAGGATGTCTTCCTTGCGCAGAACACGCACGGTATCCGGAACGTCGAGGTCAAGGCGCATGTTCATCTTGACGCGGCCGACGGCCGAGAGGTCGTAGCGCTCTGCGTCGAAGAACAGCGACTGGAACATCGCTTCGGCGGAGTCCATGGTCGGCGGTTCACCCGGCCGCATCACGCGGTAGATGTCGAACAGCGCGTCCTGGCGGTTCTCGTTCTTGTCCGCAGCAAGCGTGTTGCGGATATAGGCGCCGACATTGATGTGGTCGATGCCGAGGACCGGTACTTCGTCGAAACCAGCATTGAGGATGATCGGCAGTGTCTTTTCGTCGATCTCGTCGCCGGCTTCAAGGTAGATCTCGCCGGTCTCGGCATTGACGATGTCTTCAGCGAGGTACGATCCGTACAGATCGTCGTCGCCGGCCTTCAGCGCCTGGAGACCCTTGTCCTGCAGCTGACGCAGCAGACGCGGGGTGAGCTTCTTGCCCGCCTCTACAACCACTTCGCCGGTATCGGCGTCGATCATGTCGACGATGACCTTGGCACCCTTCAGGGTTTCCGGACGGAACGGAATGCGCCAACCATCGCCCGAACGCTCGTAGGTCGACTTGGTGTAGAAGGTGTCGAGGATCTCCTCGCCATCCATACCAAGCGCCATCAACAGCGAGGTCACCGGGATTTTGCGGCGGCGGTCGATGCGGGCGAAGACGATATCCTTGGCGTCGAACTCGATGTCCAGCCAGGAACCGCGATACGGGATCACGCGGGCAGCGAACAGAAGCTTGCCCGACGAGTGACTCTTGCCCTTGTCGTGGTCGAAGAACACGCCCGGCGAACGGTGCATCTGGGACACGATGACACGCTCGGTGCCATTGACGATGAACGTGCCGTTCATGGTCATCAGCGGCATGTCGCCCATGTAGACGCTCTGTTCCTTGATGTCCTTGATGGACTTCGCGCCGGTATCCTCGTCGATATCGAACACGATTAGGCGCAGCGTCACCTTCAGCGGCGCAGCATAGGTCAGATCGCGCTGGCGGCACTCTTCCACATCGAACTTCGGCGGCTCGAATTCGTACGAAACGAACTCGAGCATGGACGCGCCGGAGAAATCGGTGATCGGGAAAACGGACTTGAATACAGCTTGCAGCCCCTCTTCCGGACGACCGCCCACCGGCTCGTCAACCATGAGGAACTGATCATAGGAAGCCTTTTGAACCTCGATGAGGTTCGGCATCTCTGCAACTTCGGGGATCTTACCAAAAAACTTGCGTACGCGCCTGCGACCGTTAAACGAAAGGGTCTGAGCCATCGTCGCTCCTTGTCAATTTGCATCCGGGCCTGCAACAGACGGAAACAGCTGGCCAGGCAGCTCCGTCAATCAATGGAATTGTTCAATCTCGTCTTTCCCCTCGGCTGTCGGCCGGATTGCCGAGTGCTTCGGTTCAAGACCATCCTCTTGAAGAACCCATTACCCAAAAGCCGGTTCAAGGGCTTTTGGGTAATAAGTTCCGGAGAAACGGCAAACGGGAGATGGCCACTGGCCATCTCCCAAGCAGTTCCAAGATTACTTGACGTCAACCTTGGCGCCAGCGTCCTCAAGCTTCTTCTTGAGGTCGGCAGCTTCGGCCTTGGAAACGGCTTCCTTGACAGCCTTCGGAGCGCCTTCGACGAGGTCCTTGGCTTCCTTGAGGCCGAGACCGGTGATGGCGCGAACTTCCTTGATCACGTTGATCTTGTTAGCGCCAGCGTCCGTCAGGATGACGTCGAACTCGGTCTTTTCTTCTTCAACTGCAGCAGCACCGCCAGCAGCGCCACCAGCGGCAGCAACAGCTACCGGAGCAGCGGCGGAAACGCCCCACTTTTCTTCGAGCAGCTTGGACAGTTCTGCGGCTTCCAGAACGGTCAGTGCGGAGAGGTCTTCAACGATCTTAGCGAGATCAGCCATTTTACTTTTCCTTGTGTTCGGTTCGAACTGGTTTGAATAACTACAGCGAAAATCCGCCTCAGGCGGCTTCGTCCTTCTTGGCATAGGCCGAGAACACGCGAGCAAGCTGGCTTGCCGGTGCTGCAACAACGCCTGCGATGCGGGTAGCCGGTGTCTGGATCATGCCCAGCAGCTTCGCGCGCAGTTCGTCCAACGAAGGCAGGGTCGCGAGCGACTTGACTGCATCAGCGTTGAGCGTGGTTGTGCCCATGGCGCCGCCGAGGACAACGATCTTGTCGTTGGTCTTGGCGAAATCCATGACGACCTTGGGAGCCGTGATCGGGTCAGTGCTGTATGCGATCAGCGTCTGTCCCTTGAAGAGATTCGAGATCCCTTCCGACTCCGTGCCCTGAAGAGCGATCTTGGCCAGGCGGTTTTTCGCGACTTTGACGGTGCCGCCAGCAGCGCGCATCTTCGAACGGAAGTCGTTCATTTGCGCAACTGTGACACCAGCATAGTGGGCCACGACAACCGAACCGGAAGCCTTGAAGACTTCGTTCAGCTCCGTGACGAATTCGCGTTTTTCCGCTCTTTCCACTGTCTGTCTCCAGTTGACAGGATTGCGAAACTCGCAAGATCCTGCCGGGTTTGCCTTTTGCCTCAAGAGATCCAACTCGTGGACCCCAAGTGACGCTTGAGGATCCTGTCCCCTCGCCTCCTTGCCGCAAGCGGCTGAAGGCACAAGGCACACTAGGCTCGAACCGACATCACACGAGCGCATGGCGCTCACAAACGAATTCGGATCTAACCCGTCTCATGCAGGCAAAGTGATTAAGGTCTAACCACCTGCAATCTCGGACAGGAATTTTCCGGGTCTCCCCGGAAATTCCCGGCCTGGTAAGCAGACCGGGAATTCTTTAGTCTGGCCCCATCGGGGACCCGAAACAGTATCAGGCGCTGATGGTCGACGGATCGATCTTGACGCCGACGCCCATGGTGGACGAAACAGCGACGCGCTTGACGTAGTTGCCCTTGGCACCAGCCGGCTTTGCCTTGATGACGGCGTCAGCGAAGGCCTTGATGTTTTCTTCGATCGCCTTCGCGTCGAAGGAAGCCTTGCCGATGCCGGCATGCACGATACCGGCCTTCTCGACGCGGAACTCGACAGCGCCGCCCTTCGAAGCCTTGACTGCACCGGCCACATCCATGGTGACGGTGCCGACCTTCGGGTTCGGCATCATGCCGCGGGGTCCAAGAACCTTGCCGAGGCGACCGACGAGCGGCATCATGTCCGGCGTTGCGATGCAGCGATCGAAGTCGATCTTGCCGCCCTGAACGATTTCCAGCAGGTCTTCCGCACCGACGATGTCCGCACCGGCAGCCTTGGCTTCATCAGCCTTGGCACCGCGGGCAAAAACAGCAACCCGGACCGTACGGCCGGTGCCGTTCGGCAGGTTGACGACGCCGCGGACCATCTGGTCAGCGTGACGCGGATCAACGCCGAGATTCATCGCGACTTCGATGGTTTCGTCGAACTTGGCGACCGCACGTTCCTTGACGAGCGATACGGCTTCGGACAGACCATAGAGCTTGGTCGGATCTACGCCTTCGCGGATCTTCTGTGTACGCTTTGCGAGCTTAGTCATGATCAACCTACCACTTCCAGGCCCATGGAGCGGGCGGAGCCCTCGACCATCAGCATTGCGCCGTCGACGTCGGCAGCATTGAGATCCTTCATCTTGGCTTCGGCGATCGTACGGATCTGAGCCTTGGTGATGGAACCTGCCTTTGCGCCCTTGCCCGGGGTCTTCGAGCCCGACTGGATCTTGGCTTCCTTCTTGAGGAAGTAAGTAACCGGCGGCTGCTTCATCACGAAGGTGAAGGACTTGTCCTGGTAATAGGTGATGACGACCGGGATCGGCATACCCTTTTCCATTTCCTGCGTGGCGGCATTGAACGCCTTGCAGAATTCCATGATGTTAATGCCACGCTGACCAAGTGCAGGTCCGATCGGCGGCGACGGATTCGCCGAGCCGGCCTTTACCTGCAGCTTGAGCTGGCCTGCAACTTTCTTAGCCATTTCTCTCTGCCTTTCAGTTCTGGTCGCTCATCGCGACCAATCTTGTGCCGGATACCGGCGGCTGCGGTTGCGTGGTGCGGATCAAAGAGCCAGGCTAACGACCCCTCTCCTTCCACGCGCGATGCAAGGGCAATCAACCCCTGCGGCAATCAGACCTTCTCGACCTGACTGTATTCGAGCTCGACCGGGGTCGCCCGGCCGAAAATGGAAACTTCCACCTTGAGGCGCGAACGCTCTTCGTCGACATCCTGAACGATGCCGTTGAAGGAGGCGAACGGACCGTCGGAAACGCGTACCTGCTCGCCGATCTCGAAGGAAACAGATGCCTTCGGGCGCTCGACACCCTCCTGGACCTGACCGAGAATGCGATCAGCCTCGGAGTCCGGAATCGGTACCGGCTTGTTGTCGGAACCGAGGAAGCCGGTAACCTTCGGGGTATTCTTGATCAGGTGATAGGCCTCATCCGTCAAGTTGGCACGGACAAGCACATAACCGGGAAAGAACTTGCGCTCGGAATCAACCTTTCGGCCGCGGCGGATTTCAACGACCTTTTCGGTCGGAACCAGGATCTTCTCGAACAGGTGCTCGAGCCCCTTCTGCCGCGCCTTCTCCTCGATGGATTCAGCGACCTTCTTCTCAAAATTGGAATAAGCGTGGACGATATACCAACGCGCAGCCATGAAAATCTCCGTCCGATTAATTGCCGATGTTCAGCACGAAGCTGATCAGCCAGCCAATCAGCTGGTCGGCGGCGAAGAAAAACAGCGACGCAAACAGCACCATGAACAAAACCATCACCGTCGAGATCACCGTCTCACGGCGCGACGGCCAGGTCACCTTGCCTGCTTCGGCACGAACCTGCTGCAGGAACGTAAAAGGATTTGTTTTCGATGCCATTGACTGCCCACGCGATTACGGCGCGTAAAGCTGATCTTGTCAGCCCCACGCACCGCGTGTCTGTTTTCAACCCCTACATAGACGCCGATTCCACTTTTAACAAGTGGAAAATCTCCGCCATACGAAATTCGCCGGACCGGGCCGGCACCATAATCCGGATACGAACATCAATAAATCGTGCTCGCGATCCTGAAAATGGCAGGGGCAGAGGGGCTCGAACCCCCGACCTGCGGTTTTGGAGACCGCCGCTCTACCAACTGAGCTATACCCCTATTCCCTCCAGCGCTTCGCGGCCGTAAGGCGCGCTTCGCGGCGGGACTGCGGCTTCATATTCAACTTGCCGCAAGATGACAAGCTGAATTTCAACGAAATTCCGTTCGCTCCATCATTTCTTGCCAAACCCATGGCTTTCGGCGACGTCACCGATCGGCGACACGTCATCCAGTCCATTGCGGCGGTCGGCAAGCGCCGGACTGCCACCCTGGGCTGCCTCTCGCAGATTTTTCTCGGCGAGTTTCTGCTTGCGGGTCTTCGGCTTTAGCCACCGGGTAAAATTTTGGATTGCGCGATTGAACTTGGTCAGCGAAATCAGCCTGTCGATCTCATGGTTGGCGCCGTCCAGCCGCTCCGACAGCACTTCGGCTGCGGAAAGCGCAATGTCTGCGGGCTTGATGTCGGGAAAGCGCTGCTGCAGCACGGCGTAAGGGCATAGCTCGGCAGTGTCGGAGGCTTGAAGTTTCCCCAGCCGAACGAACAGGCGAAGGAGGACCTGCTCGAACGTCCAGTCGTGCTGGTGAAACAGCTTCCACTTCTCGCTGCGCCGTGCCGAAAAGCCCGTGAGGATGACCGGGCGGCCGATATCGAGTTCGCACAGCCAGATCGCAAGCGCGAACCCGCTGGTCGGCATCCGCCCCTGTGGATAGAAACCTGAAAAGTAACCGGCGAGGTCGAGATGTCCGACGTTTGGCACGCCGAACTCGGCGGCGGCACTCAGCCGCTCCTCGTGGTGGGCGCGGATATTCAGGATACCCTGGAAATTCGCCCCCTCGAAGAAGCGCAGCACGTCGCCGACTTCGCGACGATAGACGATGTTGGCACCGGCGGCGGAGCTTCGGGCAACCAGCAACGCATTGCCGGCGAACGGACGGCGAAGAACCTTGTAGACCTTGTTGAAAAAGACGAACAGGGCCGTATCGGGCAGCGTGGCGACCAACGATTCGAGCTGGCATTCGTCACTGTTGGCGACAAGGACGATATGCGAGTATCTGGAAAGCAAAGCGCGCCATTCCGTTACGGTTTCAAGGCCGGCGGTGGTCCCCGGCACTGGTCCGCTTGTCTTTTTCGGCGCGCTCTCGGCAGATCTGCTCACTACTGCCCTACCCCTGCCTTTGCTGAACGAAGAGCATACGCTCCCGTGCGGCGAACCATTCTTCCGCATAGTCGTCGTTGCGATACTCGTCGAAGTATGGCCCGCCGTCTGTGAAATGGACGATCTTCGCATCCTCGCGATAGTCGTATTCGTTGACCAGATGATTCCAGACCGGCGGCAACTCACCAATCAGGTCGTCGCCTTCGAGCCATTTAAACTGGTGAAGCTGCAATCCCGTTGCCGTATTGACGAACTCCTTGCTGAGCGCCTTGCACCTGGCATTGTTGAAAAGCATCACGCTCGACCAGTTCTTCTTTTCATACTTCGTTTGCGCCTGGCCCAGGAACTTGGTGTCGATCTTCGGTTGGTAGTCGTGCTTGACGCACATTACCGCGTAACGGTCGTCGCGAAGGGCCCAGAGTTCCGCAACATCGGCACGGGCCAGCATGTCGCAGTCCATGAACAGGCTCCAACCCTCGTAGCCGCACAGGTAGGGTACGATGAAGCGAGAGAAGGAAAACTCGGTCGATTGCAGCGGATTGCGCTCGCGATTGAAAATGCCGGCGAGATTGTCGAGCACGATCGGAGAGAACACGACGGGGACGGAGGAACGCTCGATGATACTTTGCGCCAGCACGTGATAGGCAACAACTTCCTTCGTATCGAAGCCGACGAAGATACGCGCAATCTGATCCAGCATCCGCACCCCCAAACAAGAGTTTCCAGTGAGCCCTACAATGGGCGGAAAATTCTCCGTACCCACTAACGGGCCAACCGGCCGCATCGAGCACCTGATGAATGCAACCAGCGTACACAGAATGAATTAGCGCGCCAATAGTTATGTCTCGGCTAAATTATCGCGCTGTTTCAATGACCAAGCCTCTAATGTCGAAGGCGCCCCGCATTGTCGCAGGCCCGATCCGCGGATCTGTGAGTCGCTGGATGAGGCTCGCGTGGCGTCGCTTCCGAGCCTGGACCACCTGACGGGTTCTATCACCATCAGGTCCGTTCGCTATCGCTCGCACCGGTGCTTGTTCAAGCGAAAGGCCCTCGCGGTTTCCCGCAAGGGCCTTTCTCAATCTTCTCCATTCGGCAGCTTTCGCCACCGCGCCTCCGTCGATTACTCGACGATCGAGGCGACGATGCCGGCGCCGACGGTACGGCCGCCTTCGCG
>JALDYZ010000027.1 GCA_030028905.1 Ferirhizobium litorale
TTCCACGCCACGAGATCTCATCAGACCATCATCGCGAACTGAGAACCGAAGCCATAGCAGACCCCGAAAAACGCTGGGCTGGCGCACTCCTGCAGAGGCTCTCGACGGGTTGCTCAAATCAGATATGATCGAAGGTGTTGCGGCGACCGATTGAATCTGCCCAATACGTGTCCATTCGCTATTCCGAACGGCTGGCGGAGGCGGGCACCGAGCCGTCTGTCGGAAGCGTTGGCGATAGTTACGACAATGCTCTCGCCGAAACGATCAACGGTCTTTACAAGGCCGAGGTCATCCATCGGCGAGGACCATGGCGCAACTTCGAAGCTGTGGAGTTCGCCACACATGGGTCGACTGGTTCAACCACCGCCGCCTTCTGGAGCCCATCGGGAATATCCCGCCAGCCGAGGCCGAAGAACGATACTACGTCATGCTGGACGCGCCAGCCATGGCCGCATTAAACCAAACGGTCTCCGGTAAACTCGGCGCGGTTCAACCCACTAGCTAATCCGACAAATCCGATGCAGTTTATCTACCTATTTATCGTGAGCGCCAAGTGTGCTGAGCGGGCATCATACGACGCTGCCGGCGGAAGTGACATACACCTCGCTTTAGCGAGTAAATTGTAGCGATTGTGGCTTCGCATAGCTCTCCAAATCCGCGTTCAGCCGAGCCTTCCCAATATTGTGCGCGTGGGAAGCTAAACGGGGGTGATTTTACATCCAAGCCCGAGCCATTGATCCAGAATGATTCAGCCCGCGACGCCGACGTATGGAAAGTTGTCTATGGGCTGGGACGTGACCGATTCCTTGCCGACGCCCTGTGCCACTGGGGCGTTTGTGGCAATCGAATACATGACGTCTGGCGCATTGTCGGTTAGCGAGCGACCGTTCCAGTGGGCGAAACCGAAAACAGCTCTTGTTCCGACGGTATACGGCAGGATGTTCGGAAAAATCCGACGCGTGACCTGCTCGGCATAGCCGCGCGGATCTTCCGCCGTACCATAGGCGGCTACCACTGCCGCCACTGCCGCGGTTACCGCCTCGCCATGGGTGGTGAGATCATCGGCTGGGCGGCCCGCATTGAGGCGATTGCCCAAGTCTTCATTGAACTGGGTGAATAGCGGATGGATCATCGGCAGGCCCACTCGGTTTATCGATCGCCAACCACCGGCATCTGTCGCCAACGTCGCGACTGCCCACACACCGACCTCCTTGCCAATGACGGACTCCCCGACAAGGTCGCCGTCCGGCACTTCCAGGACAATTGAATATACCGTGTGTCCAGCAAAAAGGTTCTTCGCAGCTGCCAGGCTCCAGCCTGCAAGATTGATCTTCGCGCCATCTTCGAATGCATGACCGACTGCGTGCAACACGTCGGGTTCGATCCAGAAGGGATCGCCAGCCTTGCCCGCCCAGATGCGAATACCCGATGGGGCCATTGAAACCTCGTTGGTCTTGCCTTTCACCAGCACGCTCCCCTGCGCGTGGGGATCTGTGGCCGCTGGACCATCGATCTTGCGGAGCACGAAGCCCTGTTGTCCGTGTTCGTCGCGTTCCTCGAACGTCACGCGGAAAGTGATGTCCTCGACAGCATCCCCGTCGAGATCGACCTTGAACTCGTACATGCCTTCAGGGTGATATCCAGGTGCTGGGATCGGGCCGAAGATCGAGTGGCAAACGTTGATGGCAAGGACCGTGCCGACTTCGCCTCGAAAGACGTAGAGGTCGGTGATGTCAAGCCGGATATCCTGCCGAGCGAGCGGTGAATCGAGGTGATGCGACATGATTTCCTCTCGTTTTCCGAGTGCTGGATTGCATGGGTAGGAGCGAAAGAGCGCTACAATTTTCGCGATCAAACGGAACCTAAAGCTGCCCACGGCAACATCGGGATAGCGTACCTATAACGCGGCAGGCCATGCCACCGGACCCGACCGTCGCAGTTTCCCACCCGACGGTCCATTGTAGAAAGATATAGGCCGACACCACAGCCGGCGGGCGCAACGGCTGCTGGCTTGGCGCGACGGTATCGCAGGTAGTCCAATTGATTGTCGCCGAAAACCTCTGGGATTTCATGGTGTTGGTTGGCAGTGAGAGCAGGTGCTCATATGGCGCCCTTGTAGCGCCTTCGACTATGAATTGTCCCTTGGATCCGCGTCCCCCTCCGCATCCGAGACCTTTCTATAATTGCCCGCGTCTGTGGGCGCGCCTAGTTTCCTGATCGTCGGTATCGGAAACCGTTCTTCGGATCGACGCCCATTCCTGCAAGCGTGTTGTCTGCTTCTGTTCCGCCATCGACCCGCAATGTCGATCGCGAATGCTTGCATTCTATGTTGCCCCAGCGGCGCCAGCGCAAATTCAAGAGGAACTTCACCATGAGCAATGACGCGATCATCCAGCCGATACGCGCGACGCGGGGGGCTGATGATCCAGGCCCGCGCAACCTCGCGCTGGACCTGCAAAATCCCGACATCCTCATTCCCCCGAACACCGACAACGGCTCATTGCCGAACCTCAAGTTTCCGTTCGCCCTTGCCCACAACCGCCTCGAAGATGGGGGGTGGGCGCGCGAGGTCACAGTGCGCGAGTTTCCGGCCTCCAAGTCGATGGCCGGCGTCAACATGCGCCTCGGTCCCGGCGTCGTGCGCGAACTGCACTGGCACAAGGAAGCCGAGTGGGCCTATATCCTGCAGGGAACGGCCCGCCTGACTGTGGTCGACACGGACGGCAATGTCTCCATCCAGGACCTCGTTCCCGGCGACGTCTGGCTGGTTCCGACCGGCATCCCGCATGCCATCCAGGGCATGGCGGAGGGGACCGAGTTTCTGCTCGTCTTCGACGACGGCAATTTTTCCGAAAACGAAACCCTGCTGGTGACCGAATTCATGGCCCATACGCCGCCGAGCGTGCTGGCCAAGAATTTCGGCATCGGCAGCGAGCACTTCGCCAATATTCCGAAATCGGAAAAGTACATCTTCCGCCAGCCTGTGCCGCAGCCGGTCGACGTGGTTCTCGCGCAGCTGCCCGACCACAAGCCGCCGCCTCAGGACTATGTGCTGCACGCCTCGAAGATCGACCCGGCGCGGTACAGCGGCGGCACGGTCAAGACGATCGATTGCCGCAACTTTCCGCTGACCACCCTGTCGGCGCTGATCATCGAGATCGAGCCGGGCGCGATGCGCGAGATCCACTGGCATCCCGATGCCGACGAGTGGCAATACTATATTGAGGGCGAGGCGCGCATGACGGTGTTCGACGCGACGTCGAAGGCGCGCACCTTCAACTATCGTGCCGGCGACGTCGGCTTCGTCCCAAGGACGCTGGGTCACTACATCGAGAATCTCGGTACGACGCCGGTTCGGGTGATCAATGTCTTCAACAGCCGCCTGTGCACCGACATTTCACTCAACCAATGGCTGGCATTGACCCCTCCGGATCTGGTGCGCGGTCACCTCAACCTCGATGACACGGCCATTAAGGCATTGCGATCGACCGTCGAGGCCGTGGTTCGCTGATCTAACCGGCTTAGCCCACGACTGAATGTCGACAGAGGCAGGTTTTTGAAATGGAGCACCTCATGACCGGTGACTTTTCTCTACCGATGTCCCGCAGGCAAGCACTGTTTGCGGGAGCGGCTATGCCGTTTGCATTCGCCATGCCGGCATATGCAACGGAAAGACAGATCCTCAACGCACCAGAAGGAGCAAGCCAAATGGCACAAGAGTTTGTGACGACCAAAGATGGAGTCGAGATATTCTACAAGGATTGGGGTCCGAAGGACGCACAACCAATAGTTTTCCATCACGGATGGCCACTGTCTTCGGACGACTGGGACGCGCAACTGTTGTTCTTTGTCTACAAGGGATATCGGGTAGTCGCCCACGACCGGCGCGGGCACGGGCGGTCCACACAGGTGAGCGGCGGCAACGATATGGATCACTACGCCGCCGATGCTTCAGCAGTGGTCGAGCACCTCGATTTGCGAAACGCTATCCATATCGGCCATTCCACTGGCGGCGGCGAGGTCGCCCGCTATGTCGCAAGATACGGGGAGCCCCAGGGCCGTGTTGCCAAGGCCATACTCGTCAGTTCCGTTCCGCCGTTGATGTTGAAGACGCCGAGGAATCCCGACGGTACCCCGATCGAGGTGTTCAATGGTTACCGTCAGGCGCTTGCCGCCAATCGCGCCCAGTTCTATCTCGACGTTGCCTCTGGTCCCTTTTACGGCTTCAACCGTCCGGGTGCGAAAGTTTCGCAGGGCATAATCTTCAATTGGTGGCGTCAAGGCATGATGGGTGGCGCGAAATCTCACTACGAAGGCATCAAGGCGTTCTCCGAAACCAACCAGACCGACGACCTGAAGGCAATCACAGTTCCCACGTTGGTGACCCAAGGCAGTGACGATCAGATCGTGCCGTATAAGGACGCTAGTCTGCTGCAGGCGAAGCTGATCAAGAACAGCACCCTGAAGATTTACAACGGATATCCGCACGGCATGCTCACCACCCATGCCGACGTGATCAATCCCGACCTGCTCGCATTCATTCAGGGCTGACGACGCCATGGAGCAAGCACGGCTCCCAAACCACGCGAGAGCCGTGCAGTCCAACATGCCCGGAGGCATTCCCAATTCGAAAACGGTGCAATATGCCCAAGTACAATGTCGGTGATCACGTGAGTTGGAATTCGGAAGCGGGATTTGTGTCCGGACACATCATGAGGATCCACCAGAAGGATTTCGTCTTCAAGGGATACACCCATCACGCCTCCGATACCGAACCGCAATATGAAATCCAGAGCGACAAGACAGATCACGTTGCCGCTCACAAGGAGAGCGCCCTCTCCAAGGAAACATGAGCATGCCGTATTATTCGATAGGTCACTCGAATCGTCCGCTTGTCGAATTCGTCGCGCTCCTCGATGACGCTTCCATCGATGTTATTATCGACGTCAGGGCGTTTCCCCGTTCCCGCAGCAATCCGCAATATAACATCGATACCCTTCCGCGTAGCTTGGGCGCGCACCGCATCACATACGAACATTGGCCTAGCCTGGGTGGACGGCGACACCGACAGGATGACGTATCTGACGACTGTAACGCTCTGTGGCACAATCGCAGCTTTCACAACTATGCTGACTATGCGTTGTCAGACGGCTTTCAAGCTGCTCTCGAGGCTTTGATTGAGCGCGGGCATTCCTCGCGTTTGGCGGTGATGTGTTCGGAAGCGGTTTGGTGGCGCTGCCACCGGCGGATAATCACCGACTATTTGATCTTGCGCGGGCATATCGTTCACCATCTATTGGACGTTGGACGAACGGAACTCGCAAAGCCAACAGCAGGCGCCGTGTACACCCCTGAAGGGGGGGTGATCTACCCGCTAAGGCAGGGATAAAACATCGTTATGTGGATGGACCTTTGGCCATCAGAGCACCGGCAATTGCCGATACAAGCTCCTGACTGTTGAACGGTTTGCGAAAAAACCGCCCACGCGGCAGATCCATCACGCGTTGTTCAGTTGCGATGTCGTGAGTGCCCGTGATGAATATGACTGGCAAGTCTGGGCGCTTTTCGTTCGCCATTTGCTGCAGATCGAAGCCGTCAAGTTCCGGCATCGTGATATCGGTGACAAGGCAATCGATCTCGGAAAGAAGGTCACCAGCGAGAAAGGCATGCGGCGACGAAAAAGTCCGAACGGCGTGACCGACTGACTCAAGCAAATCTCCCAGAGATTCAAGCAGACGCGGATCATCATCAACAATCGCGACTACTGATTGTCTCAAGATCATTTCGAGTGTGCTCCACTGTAACGCGAATGGGTAACCGGTATGTCCAACTTAGTTGCGATTCGCACGAGATCAGCGAAGGATGCCACCCGCATCTTTTGCATCACTCTACCGCGATGAACCTGAAAAGTGATCTCGCTGATACCAAGTTCCGCGGCCCCCTGCTTGTTGAGCAGTCCGCTGACGATAAGCGGGAACACTTGCCGCTCCCGAGGCGTCAATTCGTTGAACCGTTCTTGCAGGTCGGCGAGGTTGTCGCGTTCTTCGCGACGTTGACGATCCTGTTCGATGCCGGCACGAACGGCATCGATGAGTTCCACCGCGGAAAACGGCTTTGTGAGGAAATCTACGGCGCCGCGTTTCATCGCAGACACGGAGGAGGGGATATCTCCATGACCCGTAATGAACACGACGGGAGGATGATCCGCCTTTGCGGCCTGGGCTTGAAACTCAAGACCGTTGATGTCCGGAAGCTCGATGTCTAATACTATGCACCCCGGAATCTCGGGTCGCGGAAGCGTCAGATATTCACCTACGGATCCTGCGGCGACGGTCTTTAGATCGACGGATGCCAGCAGATCGCAGACCGACTCGCGAACCTTCGGATCGTCATCGACAACAAAGACTACATGGTCGCCATCTCTCATCTGGGCCCGCAGCTGTTTCATGAGCTGCAATTCATCCGCTGCAAATCTCTTGCCCATGAGCTCGTTCCATTCTCGCCGATCCGACTATCCGTAACGAGTGGATCTACTCCATCCGATGTCACAATCTAGCAGAAAAGCCGAAGTGCAGATGTTACAGGAACATATAATGCTGCCAGAAAACAGGATCGTCACGATATGTTTCAATTGGCGCCAGCCGGTAGCGAAAACCAGAAAATCGCGCCAGTGGGTTCGTTCGCCGTTGCCCAGAGTTTGCCGCCATGAGATGCCGCGATTGACTTGCTGATTGCCAAACCCATCCCCATTCCATGGGCCTTGGTCGAATAGAAGGCGTCAAACACCTTGTTTCGCACCTCCTGAGGTATTCCCGGCCCGGTATCGTGTACGGAAACGGTTATGCCGTCCTCGCCCTGTTCGGCTGATATAATAGTAAGCTCGCGGCCAGCCGAGTTGGTTTCGGCGGCCATGGCTTCAATGGCGTTGACGCTCAGATTGAGGATGACCTGCTGCACCTGCACGCGATCAGCTGCTACCGGTGGTAGCGTGTCTCCAAGTTGGATCCTTAGTGAGACGCCCTTTTTGAGCGCTTCCGCATTTATCAAAGATGCAGTGTCGGTAATGATCGCGTTGATGTCGATGACTTCGGTCTTCGGCGGTGACTTTTTCACCAGCGCGCGTGTACGTTCCAGCACTTCAGCCGCCCTGTGCCCTTCGCTGACAACGCGCTCGAATGCGCGACGGGCTGCGCCGATTTTCGGCGGATCCGCGGCCAACCAGTTCAATCCTGCCGTGCCGCTTGTAACGACGCCGACGAGTGGCTGCATCACGTCATGCGAAATCGCCGCCGACAATTGCCCGGCTATTGCGACCCGGTTCGCATGGGCCAATTCCGACTGCAGCTCGCGATTACGGTGATCGCTTGCCCGAGCGGAATCTTCGGCTCGCTTGCGAGCAGTCAGATCAAGGACGTACGAGACACCGCTTTCGAACTCCGTTTCTCCGAACGCAGCAGCGCCAATCAACACCGGCACCCGGCTGCCGTCCTTTCTGAGGAACTCTTTCTCCCATGGGCTCGCAATGCCAGTCGTCTTGACCTCCTCGGCCTTTCTTGCATCGCTCGCCCATCCTTCCGGGGGCGACAGATCCGTCCATTTCAACTGGCCCGCGGCCAGATCCTCGCGGTCGAAGCCGACCATCTCGAGAAACGAATCGTTTGCCTCGAAGATTTCGCCGTCGAGCGTCCACATGAAGACGCCGATGATGTTGGCGTCGACGAGCCGTCGAATCCTGGCCTCGCGCTCCTCCAGATCCCGATACAGCCGCGTGTTCTCAAGGGCGATTGCGGCGTGCGAAGCGATCAGCTTTAGGATCGACAACCTGTTCTGGGTGAAGACGTTGGCGGCAAGGTTGTTTTCGAGGTGGAGCAGCCCAAGAAGCTTTCCCTGGTTTACAAGCGGAAGCACCAGCAGCGAGCGAACCCGATGCTGGCGGATATAGGGGTCGACAGAGAACCTGTGATCAGCCAAGGCATTGTCCAGGATAACGGTCTCTTTCGTGCGGATCACGTACTGGGTCACGGCTTCCGGAAGCCCGATTGCAGTTTCGAAATCCTGCCGTTGCCGAACGACCACACCCTTACCTGTCATCAAGGCTTCGGCTTCAACTGCATAGCCTGCCCCGCCTGAAAGGATGAGTACGGCCCGCCCCGCCCCGGCGTGTTCGATCGTGGTCCGCATCAAGGTATCGACGAGCTTTTCGAGAACGATCTCACCCGAAACCGTCTGCGCGACCTTGATCACGGTGGCCAGATCCAGCTGCTCGACGCCGGAAAGAGTGGTGCTGGTGGAATGCATCAAGGGCTGGTCTTCGCGAAGATCGGGATACATTTCGTCAAGCTGCCGCACCTTCGCGCTGGCCCCCCAGCGGGCATAGCAGACGCGGGCCTCCGCCCGATAAGATCGCGCTAGGTTCTCGGAACCTCGTCCGGCGTGGAAACGTGCGGCCGTTTCGTTGGCGATGGCCTCATACTGCACGAACCCATTCGTACGGGCTATTCGGATGCTTTCATCATAGAGGCGTTGCGCATCCGCACCGTGGCCTTCCAGGCGCGCAATTTCTGCGGCGACCAGAACATGCTTGTCGTCAAAGCTCGGAGAGCGGGCCTCCTGCGCCCAGATGTTCAACTGGGCATGATGCTTCGCTATTTCCGCAGACATTGCCTCCCTTTCGGCATCGGGCGACTTCTCGATGAGTGCCGCCGTGGCCAATGCCGAGAAATAGTGGTAGTCCATCTGCTCGATTTGCATGTTCCTGATCGAGGGGTTCGAGCGAACCTTTGCAGCCGCAGCCAGGGCGTTCTCGTACTGTCCCGCCAGCACATGCGTCATCGTCTTGCGGGTCCAATACCACCACATCACGACGGAGTTCTGAGTGGTGGTGAGGTTCGCCTCGAACGCAGCCTCGTCGAAATCGTCGGCATCGTAGCTGGCGAGCGCGCGAGTCCGGCCGCTGAGGCTCGCTGCTGCCCGCTCGGTGGCGATGACGAGATCCATTCCCGCACGGAAGCCGGTCTTACGGGCAAATTCGAGCGCCTGTGCGCACTCTGCGTCGACATCTTTGAGATTCTGACCACTCAAGAACACGTGCAGGACGATCACCGCGGCCTCGAAGCAGGCGTAGTAGAGATCGCCCGCCTCGACCCCTCCTCGGAACGCGGACCGCAGCCAGTCGAGTGCCGTCGGCAAGGGCTCCGTCCAGGCAGCTGCAAGCCCTGTCAGGTGGTTGACCCGCGCTATATCGACCGCGACGTTGCGCTCGGCGGCGAGACGACCGGCAAGCTTCGCTATCCGGTATCCGTCCTCGTAGCGACCGAATGCAGGACCAATGGCGTAGCCCAGTAAGACAAGTCCCTGCGCCGAGGTACTCGCCGTGCCTCGTTCCAGGCAGAGATTGATCATCCGGCATATCACAAGGATCGTCATGTTGAAGTTGGAGAAATAGGCCGGCGGCTGCATCTCGGCCAAAAGACGCATGGCCGCAAGCGCCTTCAGATCGGTCGTTGGCGGCAGATCCGCAAAGGTTTCTATCGGACGGCCCTGCAGGTTTTCCAGGATCGCGTCGTATTCGCGCTGCACGTCGTCCCAAGACGGGCGCCGTGGCAGGTCGATTCCCAGGAGCTTCAGACCTTCGATTGCGTTCTCGACCGCTCCGCTGTTGTCCGATTTGACGACACATAGCTCGACCTTGATACGATAGATCGCTGCCCTGTCCACATCCGTCGTTTGCCGGAGAAGCAGCGCCTCGATCATGCGCTCGCTCTCATCGATGTCGCCGCTGCGGAAGTTGCATTCGGCAAGCTCCAGCGCGAGGGCGAAGGCAAGATCGTAATCCGATTTCCACCCGATCTCGCCAAGTTGTGCTAGGCCCTTTGCAACGTAGCCACAAGCAGCGGCATAAGCGGCGGACGCCTTTGCCCTCCGCCCAGCACGCAGGTTCAGAGAGGCGACGGCCGCTATTTCCGGCTGGGACGCATCGCTGGTTTCACCACGGTTGAACTGACTGACGATGTCGAAGATGTTCGCCTCGATCTCGTCTTCGTCCAGCGTCGACACCAAACGGGATCCGATTGCCCAGTGCGTCGCGCCCCTCTCGCTCTCGGGAATGGTGGAATAGGCGGCTTCGTGAACGCGGTCGTGCGCAAACGAGTAGGCGTCCTCGGTCTGGAAAAGCAGGCCCGCGCGAAAGGCGTCCTGCAGGAGCGTTTGCGTGTCGTTCCCGGCGACATCGCTCATCCGTTGGAACGTTACTATTTTGACGTTGCTACCGATGCCCGCAAGCTGCTTCAGAGCCTGTTGCGAGCGATCGGAAAGTCGGCTCAGGCGCTCGACCATGAGGTCCACGACGCTGCCACTGACGTACTTGGCACCGATGCGGTCAATATCCCACCGCCAGCGTGCCGCGCTTGAATCGTAGTAGAGCAAGTTCTCGTCCACCAGGGAGGTGACGAATTGCGTGGTGAAGAACGGATTACCCCCCGTTTTCACGAAGACGATCCCCGAAAGAGGATTCACGCTTTCGCTCTGAGCCTCCAGCGCATCGGCAATCATTCGACCGACGTCTTCGACATCGACTCCACGCAACACGATCTCCTCGATGGGTATTCCGGACCTGCGGATTGCTTCGAGCCGGGCCGACAGAGGATGGTCGGGGCCAACTTCGTTATCCCGATAGGCGCCGACCAAAAGGAGGCTGCCCAGCTCCGTCTCGTCCGTCAGGCTTTCGAATATGTCCAAGGTGGCGGCATCGAGCCATTGAAGATCGTCGAGGAACAGCACGAGGGGATGCTCTGGACGCGCAAACACCCCGATGAGTTGTCGAAACACCAAACGAAACCGCTTCTGAGCCTCCGGTCCGGACAGGTCGGGCACGGGTGGAGGCTCTCCGATGACGTGGGCAAGCTCGGGAATGAGGTTCACCATCAAACGGCCGTTGAAGCCCAGAGCCTGGGAAAGCGCGGTGCGCCATTGCGCAAGCTCGGCATCGCTCTTGCTCAGCAATTGCCGGACCAGACCCTGGAACGCCTGCGCCAGCGTGGCATAGGGGATGTCCCGCTTGTATTGATCGAATTTGCCGACGGCAAACAGCCCCCGCGCCGGCACCAGGGACTTATGCAGCTCGTTGACGACCGATGACTTGCCGATGCCCGAGTAACCCGACACGAGCACCAGTCCGGGCACGCCTGTCGTCACTACGCGCTCGAAAGCGGCATCAAGGCGGTTGATCTCCTGCTCACGACCATAGAGCTTTTCGTGAAAGATCAACTGGTCCGGCGCTTCGGTTGCTCCGAGATCGAAAGGGGGGATCTCGCCATGCACTTCCCACTCAGCCAAACAACGCCGAAGATCCGATCGCAGGCCCACGGCACTGCGATAGCGGTCCTCGGCGGCCTTGGCCAGCAACTTCATGATGATTGCCGAGAGTTGAGCCGGGATTCCGGGTCGCCCGTCGCTGGGCGAAGCCGGTTGGCGGGCGATATGGCAATGGATCCACTCCATTGGATCGGAGGCGGCGAACGGAAGGACGCCTGTAAGCGTCTCGTAGAGCGTAACGCCAAGGGCATACAGGTCGCTGCGAGTGTCGATCGAGCGGTTCATCCGTCCGGTCTGTTCCGGTGCCATGTAGGCGAAGGTGCCCGCAATCACCTCGGGCGGCGCTGGCGCCTGACGCTCCCGCGGCAGCCGTGAAGCAATGCCGAAACCCGTGAGCCATGCGTGGTCACCGGAGGCCGCGACGAGAATATTGCTGGGCTTGATGTCCTTGTGCAGCAGTCCGGCCTCGTGCGCGCTTGCTACCGCATCCGAGATCGCAATGCCAAGTCGCAAGAAGGAGCGGATATCGACGGGTGCACCGATCATGCGTTTCAGGCAATCGCCGCCGGGATCGTCAAGGACAAGGGTTGTGACCGCATACGTGTCCACAAGTCTTGCGGGGCGAGCTGCCCAGGAATTTTCCAGGTGAGGTCTGAGGCTGTGCTCGTTGGTCAGCCGCGCGCCAAATTCGCGAGTTGAATGCCCGTCTGAAGGACCGGCGACAAGGAATGAACTCGAGCCCGCAATCGCGCCGACGCCCCTGAGGAGAACCCGATCGCCGTCCTCCGTGACGACGTGATATCTGGTCTTTCCATCATCGCGAGCCCAGTACGGCAGAGTCATGTCGATGCATTCTCCGCTGATACTTACATGAAGATGTTCGCGCCCAGTTGTAGGAGAGGGGCAGTAGCCTGAACAGTCCTGGCCACTTCCCGTCATGCAGAACGCGTTGCCTGCACATCGAAGTAAGCCTGATCTGGGCTGTGTCGGTCAAGGGATGACTGTGTTGTCGCAATGAGATTGTCCGACTAATTTAGATCGTTGCCGCTCGAAATGACGATAAGCACGTCGGTCTGCCAACACACGGGTCTGCACGTCTGGCACGAGGGTGCCGGGCGCTGACGCCCGGCGATGTTGAAAGGCTGACCTATCGCTCAGTCTAAATGAGGCCGATAAGCAGGCCGGCACCTGCCAACGCAGCAACAGCTCCAGTGGATTTCACTGCGAGAGCACCCTTTTTCTCGAATACCTTCCCGAGCAGCAAACCAATCGAGAGTCCTGCCACGTGAAGTACGGTGGTTGCAGCTACGAAACCCAATGCATATGCAACCCCTTCGACGGTCTCAGGCATTTCCGCACCGTGAGCGTGACCGTGAAATACTGCGAACAAGCCGACGATACCCATTGCCACGGCGGCGGGCGCCCTGACTTCCAGCGCCACGATGACACCGAGGACCAGGACGGAAAGGGCGATTCCGACTTCAACAAAGGGCACACCGATGCCCAAGACGCCGAGTGTGCCACCAATAGCCATCACCATGAGAAAAGTTGCGGGTAGCAGCCACAAGGCGCGACCGCCAAGCTGCCAGGCGAGCACGCCAACCATGATCATTGCGACAACATGATCAAGGACCGAAATAGGGTGGCTGAACCCGTGAACGAACCCGCTCGTATCAGTTGAACCGGTATGTGCCAAGGCAAGCGACGGGATGCCGGCAACGACACTGCAGGTCCCCAAAAAGCTGGCATATCTAAACGTTAGTGCGTCCCACGCGAGCGGCCCGATCTTGGTAGGTTTGGTCGGGCGCATTTCCCCGTGAACAGACTTCGTGCCGCGGTCATCAGAGCTCATGGTGAAAGTTTCTTTCGGTTGGAACCCCGGAGCCGTGACTAACTGCGGCGCAAGGATTGTTACGACACTGGTTCCGCTGACGTCGCGTCCTAATCGCTGGAGATCGTGGCCTCGTTCAACTTGGCAATAAGCGTCTCGAGGTGGTTGATATGCTCGACGAGCTTGGCGGACGTGCGTCGCGCCTCCGCAATATTCGGATCTTCGCGATCCAACCAGCGCAGATTGGCGTGGATGCGTAGCGCAACCGCGGTCAGGCAGAGGTTCACCAGATGCATCTCATGAGAGATGCCGATAGGCGGTTCCATATGATGTTCGTACAACATAATAAACGTTCCTAAGGTCACTGCTTGCAACGGGCACCGCCCGCACTCCAACGGAGCTCGGCTCGATCCGCGATCTGGGTTTACTATTACTTTGTTGAACCTTGGCAGAGCCGCAATGGCCCTCGTCCGCTTAACTGCCAAGCGACTTCGGTTTTGTCCTTGCCAGTCGTCAGCATTGTCCTGTCGAGGTGGTGGTTTGTAAATTACAGGTTTCTTTACATGTGGCAAATGTCGTGGGCGGGGGATAAGCGAGCAGAGCTAGCCTTTCGAAAAACCGGGGAAGCGAATGCGGAGACTGCGGGCTGGATCGATATAGCCCTGCTCATCCTGGCCAAAGTGGATCCTTTGCAAGCGTGGGTTTGTGCCCAAACACTGTCTTCCTAAATATACTTGGGTTTGTCCCGACCGATTTCTTGAATGCCTTCGTGAACGCCGCTTCCGACTCGTAGCCGACGCTGCGGGCAATCTCGGCAATCCTGACAGAATTCGCCTCCATCAACCTGCTCGCCTTGTGCATGCGCCACTCCGTCAGGTACCCGAGCGGCGTCTGGCCGACGACGCTCTTGAACCGGGCGGCAAAAGCGGAGCGCGACATTCCCGCCTCCCTGGCGAGCAGATCCACGGTCCAGGCCTTTTTCGGTTCCGCGTGGATGGCTCGGATGGCGGGAGCCAGGTTCTTGTCCGCGGCGGCGGCAAGCCACCCCTTCTTCGGGATGGAACATTCCTGGGTGAATGCGCGGACCGCGTGGATGAACAACAACTCGAACAAGCGGGCCGCTGCCGCATCCGATCCCAGGCGCGGGCCTTCGGTTTCGGTGGCCAGCAACTCGAGCACCGATTGGAACGCCAGTGTCCGTTCCTGCTCCATCTTCAGATGAAGCAACACCGGCAGCACGCACAGAAGCGGCTTGGCATCCAGTCGGTCGATCTCGAAGAATCCGCTGACGAAGGTGGTAACCGCACCGCCGCCGCCAAACTCGATCTGGTTGCCGATGCGTTGGGCATCGACATCGACGCATGCTGCCATGGTCGAACTCTCGTGATCACACACCTGGTACGGCTCGTCACCCAGTATGATGAAGACGTCGCCTGCGCCCAGCGGGATCGGTGTCGGGTTGCTTTTCGTGGTCAGGACCGCGCTTCCGCGAACGACCAGCACGAACTTGATGGCCGGATCTCCGGCCGACTCCACGCCCCACGGGGCGTAGGCGTTCATACGCGTGAAGCCCGCCCTTCTTACCCGCATCGACGAAAAGAGTTCTGTCAGGGGATCCATGTCATACATTCCTATAATGGACGATCGCGCCAGAAATCGAGACGATACAGACTGAAGGCTACTGCCGTCCGTCGCTATATGGTGTCGGGAAAGGAGACTGCCAATGCAAGACGAACTTGTACTGATAAATACGATCCGCGGTCAGAAGGCCAGATACTGCCGCTTCGTAGACACCAAGGAATGGGCCAGTCTCGCTGAGCTCATTGCCGATCGGCCCCAGCTGCGCTTTTTCGCTCCAGACGGCACGCTGCTGTACGAATTCGACTCGGCGGCAGAGTGGATCGGACTGATGCGAAACTACCTCGACGGTTCCCACACGATCCATCAGGTGCACAACGACGAGATCGAAGTCGTCTCCGACACCGAGGTGAAGGCAATCTGGTCAATGGAAGACTATCTCCTCCTCGCCGAAGGCAGCGATCGACCCGCATCGATTCATGGTTTTGGTCACTATTATGAGACCTGGCGGCTAATGGACGCCAAATGGCGGCTGACCGATCTCGAACTGCGCCGGACCATTTTGGAAATCAAGCCCAGGCAATAGTTCCGTACGTCGCAAGCCTTGTGGGTCAATGAGCTTGCCTTGTGCACATGGCGGCTCTGCCGCGGCTTACTGAAGCCGACATCTCAACAGTCAACAACCATCAATCCGCGACGCCTCAGCGTCCGCAGAAAGGGAAACCTATGAGCACTCAAACCTGGTTCATTACCGGCGCATCAAGCGGTCTCGGAGCATCTACCGCCAATGCCGCACTGCGCGCCGGCCATCGCGTCGCCGTCACTGCACGGGACAACGCGCGCCTCGCAAAGCTGGTCGAATCCCATCCCGACTCGGTTCTGCCGTTGTCGATGGATCTGACCAATCCCTCCGAAATCAAAGCGGCGGTCGCCGCGGCGGAGGGATGGCATGGAGGTATCGACGTACTCGTGAACAATGCCGCGATCGGCTACAAGGCCGCCATCGAGGAAGGCGAAGAGCACACCATCCGGGCGCTGTTCGACGCCAACGTCTTTGGCGTTGCCAGCACCATCCGGGCCGCCCTTTCCGGCATGCGTGCCCGGGCCAGCGGCACGATCATCAACATCTCGTCCCTGAGCGGCGTCGTCTCCATGCCCGGTCTCGGCTACTACAGCGCATCGAAACATGCGTTGGAGGGCCTCACCGATGCCCTGCGGGCCGAAGTCGCTCCGCTTGGTATCAAGGTGGTGTCCATCGAGCCCGGCGGTTTCCGCACCGGCATGGCCGGACGCAATCTGCAAAGCCCCAGGATTGACGCCTATGGCCCGACCGCGCACGCCATCATGGATTTCCTGCGGGTCGATAACCAGCATGAATACGCGCCGGGCGATCCCGATCGCATGGCGCAAATCCTCATGGACCTGGTGAAGTCCGGCGACATGCCCGAGCGGCTCAGCATGGGTGCCGACAGCTGGACGGCCATCATGGGCAAGCTCGATGCCCTGCGGGCAGAATACGAGAAGTGGAAGGACGTGTCCTACAGCACCTATTTCTCATAGCCGGCCATGGATCAGATCGGCTCGGCGCCATCTCGCTGCGCCAGCCGCTCCCCGGTGAGCTTTCGTCGGCTACACCGGTGGGATCGCCGTGTGCGGTGGGCGATCCCTGAGCTTCGTTGGAACAACCTCGACATCAAGGCAAGGAACGGAAAGCAAATGTCTGAGAAAATGCGCGCGCTGGTCGTGACCCGCCCCGGAGGGCCGGAAGTCCTCGAAGTGCATGAAGTAGATCGCCCAAGGCTCCGCGACGAGCACGACGTCCTGATCCGGGTGAAAGCCGCGGGCATCAATCCGGCCGACTGGCAGAATCGCAAGACTCGCGCGGTCTATGACAACGATGGCGAGACAACCAGAGAGAAAACGATACTGGGTATCGATGGCGCCGGCGTCGTTGCGGAAACCGGCTCGGCCGTCCACCACGTCCAGATCGGTGACGAAGTCTGGTACATCGACGGCGGCTATGCCGGAAATCCCGGCAGCTATGCGGAATACAAGGTGATGCGGGGCGACTACGTGACTGCAAAGCCCAAGACACTCGGATTTACGGACGCTGCTGCCCTGCCCGTCGTTGCACTGACCGCCTGGGAAGCCGTCTTCGACAAGGGTCATGTCAGCTCTGGCGATCACGTTCTCGTCCATGGTGGTGCCGGCGGCCTCGGACACATCGCCATCCAATATCTCGCCATGCTGGGGGCAAAGATCGCCGCAACAGTGTCAGGCGATGCCAAGGCGGATCTCGTGCGTAAGTTCGGCGCGGAGCTGGCGATCAACTATCGCATGGAGAGTGTCGAGAACGCGCTGCTGAATTGGCGCGGTGCGCCCGGCGCGCAAGTCGTGTTCGACTTCGTCGGGCACGGCAACTTCGCCGCGAGCTTCAAGCACACGGCCGACTACGGGCGATTGGTCAATACCGTCGTCTCCGACTGGCCGTCCGGTGGCAACGCCATGGCCGAGTGGAAGAACATGGAAATCGCCTTCGTCAACATCGGCCTACCCCAAATCAGCCGGAACCATGTGATTCGTCTCCGGCAGGTCGGCATCCTCAAGAAGGTCGCGAATCTCGTCGACGAGGGAAAGCTGCGCGTCCATATCGACCGCGTGGTTCCCTTCGAGGGCGTCGCGGAGGTTCATCGTGCACTGGAAGCCGGCGAGACCCTGGGTCGCTCCGTTCTCGAAATCTAAGGAAATCGACAATGAACTCATCGAAATGCACGCCATCGAACGCCGGGCTGACGGTCAGTCATCCCCACATGCCCGAGTCGAGGCCAGACGTCGCCACAACGATCCGCCATCTTGAACCGCCCGCGGGTATTTCGGCCAACATGCACGCGGTCAATGTCTGCCTCAGTGCGCTAGCGCTCAGAATTCAAGCAACCATGCGCTGGTTCGATCAGGATGTTCCAGACATCGCGGTCGCACGGCGCACGGCGGCGAACCTTGTCGACGATATTGCCCGGCTTGAGATGCACGTCGCCAGGTTGGACGCG
>JALDYZ010000028.1 GCA_030028905.1 Ferirhizobium litorale
CCTGTCGGAAACCGTGAATCACATCTCAATCCAAATTAATAGGTCCTGAGCCTAGCACATCCAGACATTCTTTTCCGCGCCGGGCTGCGTAGGAAGCGGTTTGGCGAGATCGCAGGGCTTTCCAGGGCCGAGGGAGTAAATCGGGTTGCGACGCGGACGGTAGTGACAAGGGGCTGCAAGGCAAACCAGCATCATCTACACACGTATTTGCTGTCGCGATATATTTCCATCATCGAAGGGAGGCAGCGATGATTTACCAGCTGGCGCCACATTATTTCACACCGGAAACCCTCAATATGTTGCAGCGGATTTTCGATGATGTTACCCGCTTGCACTGGTTTCCCAATCATCCAGCCGAATACAATCAGTTCGCGATCGATCTGATCTCGTTCTACGAGAATGGCCTGACGGAGCGGCATACTTTGCGGCAGTTCGCCTTGGCGCATGCCGAAAGGAACTATGCGCCGCAACGCAGGTGCCCTGGAGGAAAACCGGAGGAAGCATCACCTGGCATGTAGGAGAGGGGCCGGATCCGATCCGACGTCACCACCACCCCATCCAAACACTCGTGAATGTTCAGAATGTTCCGTAGGATTCACTCGTTAGATCTGATCGAGCAACCGAACTTTCGTCCTTGATTGCCCGGTCGACCGCATCGATGGCAGCTTGCAGCGTCACTAGCTCACTTGCGTGGCAACGGGCTTCGGATGAACTCTCGCCAATCTTTCGTACCGTTGCCCGACGCTCTTCGATCAGATTTTGCTTTGCCTTGTTCAAACTCTCAATGTGCTGGTTCAGGTGGGGCATTTTCGGTTCTCGCGCGAGGGAACAGTTCTCAAAGTTCAATGCGTCAGAATGTATGAAGTTCCGGTGTGGCTTGGGATACCGGCAACGAATCTCACCCTCGTAGATTTAGCGCCAATCTTGCGCCTCGGCCGACACGTAAACATGTTGCATTCCATGTCGCATGGAGTAGCCGTATCCCACTGTAAGTTATTGAAGATCAATCGAAGCCATTTGCAACAAAACGCAATAAGAAAGCGATGCATTCACCGGGTTGTGATTCAATTATGCGTTTGATTTTGTTACAGAAAGTAGATGGCTGGGGAATCTGGGTTTTCTCACATGATTTCAAATGCTTAGCAGAAAAGCTATGAAATTCCCTCTGTTTTCCCATCGCGAGCGACCGTGGATGCCATCTTTGTGCCCTGGCTTTGGGCATCAGTTAACTGGACGGTCGATCGGCAATAATTTCCGCTTTCGGACTCAAGTTTGCGGTGATGTGGCATAAAGTGCGCGACGGCTCTGCGCCAGTTGCGGCCATCCCCGGCATAGTCTGTCACATCCCTACAGGGCATCCTGGATATCGAAGCGAACGATCTTTTCGCCTTTCATGCGGAAGATGTGCGTCACGGTTTTGTCCTTCAGGCCATGGGTTTGCCCCTCCAGCGGTTGGCCATCGAGATCAAATACGGACTGGATCACCTCAACAGCGACGGCACCATCTTCGGTATTTTCAAATGCCACCGGCTCAACGTGCGGACTGACGATAGCCCATTGCCGTATCCAATAGTCGCGCACAGCCTGACGACCATGAACGTGGCCACCATCCATGCCGTTGGCCCAGGCAACATCGTCGGAAAGCACGGTCAGGACCCCGTCGATGTCTCTGGCGTTGAAGCTGTGATAGATGCGCTTGATCAGTTCGACGCTACTGTTCGACATATCGTTCCTCGATGGTGGTTGATGAACTGGGCGGCATCGGTTCGAAATTGTCAGGTGCCTTGCATCGACATATATACGTACATATGTATTATTCCGTCAAGTGTGGGCAGAGGGGTGAACTGAATGGACGAAGACGTGCTGTCTACACCGGGGCATCTCATCAGTCTGGCTGCGCGGGGGTTCGCCCGCATGAGCGAGGCACGCCTTAAGCCGCTCGGCTTCGGTATTGGTCAGTTGCCTGTGCTGGTTGCGCTGCAAAATGGCAAAGCCAGCACGCAGCGAGACCTCGCCCGCTTCGCCAGGGTAGAGCAGCCGCCGATGGCGCAGATGCTGGCGCGCATGGAGAGGGATGGCTTGATCGAGCGGACGCGCGACCCGGCGGACGGTCGCAGCAGCCGCATCGTGCTGACGAAGGCTGCACAGCAGCGCATGCCTGAGGCAACGAAAACCTTGTTCCAAGGCAATCGCGAGGCATTGATCGGTTTCACGGGTGCGGAAGCGGCACAACTTGTCGATCTACTGACCCGGCTGATAAAAAATCTGGATCACATTGCCAGTGCAGAGTCTTCGTTAGGCGATTCAGGCGTTTTGTGACGAAGACACATGCCACGACCGGCGATGACCCCAACAGGCCCAAAAGTGCCCCCGCGATGGACATCGCGCTCCGTCATGCCCCGCGAGCCCTTTCCCGTCATGCCGGTCCGTCGCTTCCCGGCGAATACGCGGTTATCCGGTGGAGAAAGTCTTCGGTTGAAGAGTTCCGCTTCGGGCCAAATGCAGGCAACGCTCAAAGCGACCGAGCTACTGGTTTGCATGAATGTCCGGCTGCGGCCATCGCTGGAGCGCTTCGCGACCAGCGTCCGTCAACCCGTAGACGCCTCTGTCGAGCCGCTCAAACCAACCGTACACATTCGAAAGCAAAATCTTCCCCGCCTCTGGTATGCCCGTTCTTACATCGCGAACACGCGACGGCCCTGTAGCCAAAGCCGCGGCGCAGCCCAGAGCTTGCTGGCGATAAGCCGTCATGACTGGTGCGCGCGTACTGCCGCCAAGTGCGGGGTCGCCGCGTCGGTTCCGGTGTTCGCGCATGAGCCGAGAACGCCGTTTTGGATTGGTCCGCGGCATTGGTGAGACGGAGCCGACGATGACGCTGACATCGCCAGCATCGGAAACGCCGAGCATGCCAATGCCGAGCCTGCGGCAGAGATCGCGATAGCGTTTGTCGGCCTCCCGTCCTCTGCCCTTTGCCGAAATCCTGGCGGCGATCCAAACCTCATCTGCAATGGCGGCCCGGTCGACGGCCTGCAGGATGAGTTCCAGATTGAAGGTCAATTTCAGTTCGCAGATTACGACAACGGACGGATCGTTATCACTGAGGCCGACAAGATCGCAGCCGCCAACTTCGCCTTTGACGGCGAAACCTGACTTCTCGAGAAAGCCCTTTACGGGCAGATAGAGCGAAGTTTCCATATTGCAGCGGATCGAAGAGGAGAATCGTTCCACAAGCTACATCGATAGCCCGCGCGGGTCACCGTGTCTCGTCACCGGAGCAGCTACACGGCACGGCTGCGAGACAACCGCCAACACATCCCCTCAGGAGGGGGACCGAACAGAAAGGACATAGCGGATGAAAGTCCTCTTTGCGCCCCGATGCCGGTCAGTGGGCCACCGGTCGCTGTCACCACAAAGCGGATATTGTGAAGCGACAATGTGGGCCGGGGTTGCGCCAGAAGTGGCGATTGGCTTTGCTTGAATAAATGGTCGTTTTAAGGGTCCCGGGAAATCGTCGGTTTCCCCGGGGGCTGATATGCCTACCGGGAGTAAGGCACTGGTCAAACCTGCGTTCTTTTGATCATTCAGGCGGCAGCAATGACATCCCTGAACGCGTCCGAGGCGGCGCTGGCGAAAGAAATGGTTGGGTCGCCGACGGCTAAAAACAGCCAATCGACTCCGGGGCTTCCTTGACCACTTCATTGGGCCGGCCCGGATTGGGCGTGGACAAAGGCGCGCCTCAACGATGAGGCGCAAGAAAACCCGCAAAGCGCGGCGATGCCGATACCATTCTCCGGGCGCCATCCCAACTTCGGCTTCGAACAGCCGCGTCACGGTACGCGGGTCAACCCGGTCGCGGCTGCGATATCAGGCAGAGTTCTGGGGGCGGCTCCAACCACCAGTACTTCAAGGTCGTGCTGGGCGATTGCCGGAACCGGACAAAGTGGTGGAAAAATGTTACTTATCTCTCAGGTCGGGCAGCGTCGGCTGTCATCGGCATCCGTCGAGTTGCATCGCACTTCCATGGTATAGGTATCTCCCAGACTAGATTTAATGCAAGCTCGACACCAGATGGACGGGTCGGACGGCGGTACGCGCCATCTGACCCCATTGTCAGCGATCGGCGGCGTGCGCGATGAAATCGATCAGGTCCTGGGAGTTCAAGGGTTTTTCCAGGAATGCGACCGCGCCGGACGAGGTCGCGATCGCCTTCGTGCGGTTGTCGGTATACGAGGTCATGATGCAGACAGGAGGTCCGCATTGCCGAACGACCGCATGGAGGAGATCGAGGCCGCTGGTTCCGGGCATTTTCACGTCGGCGAGTACGCAGTTCACTCGATGCAGGTCGCCGGAGACGAGAAAGGCGTCTGCCGAGTTGTAGATACGACTCTCGACGCCGAACGTTTCCAGGAGATCTCTGAGGGACTCCAGCAAGAAATGATCGTCGTCCACTATCGCGATCGTCGTCTGCTTCTCTGACTGCATGGGACCTCGAAAATGCTTGGCCGGAGGGGTTCGCGGCGATTGATAAAACGGCAACAATCCCGCGCCGTGCCGGCTTGCGGGGGAAGTTCAATTCATAAAAAAGTCCATAGGTAATCGCCATCGCTTCGTCTTGCGAAGAAAAATCGTCGTCTCCTTGATGCTGCCGATCCCGAATTCCATCGGATAGGATTGAAGGATCCCGGCAGACAAGGCTCGCAGCTCTCGGTCTAAAGACGGAGCGGCGGAAGCGCTTCGACAAAACAGACGACGGGCCGCAACATTGACCAACCTGCGCCACACAGCGTCATCAATATTCCGTAGACCGGTATCGGCTTCTGCCATTGTCAGTCCTCCCACTGGTGACAAAAGCTCCATTGTACACTCCATATACCGACCGCCGCAGAACATCAATTAAACGAACGTTTATCGAATGTTAGCGTTTCGTCCTTGCCTCAGTTCGCGGGTTCTTCGCCTGCCGGGACCGGAAGCGTGACCTGAATGTTCAAGCCCAGGCCCTGGTGGTTTTCGGCTTTGATCGTACCGCCGTGATCGGCGATGATCGAGCGGCAGATGGCGAGGCCGATGCCGATCCCATCGGTCTTGGTGGAGAAGAAGCTGTCGAATATCCTGTCCAGATCCTCGGGAGGAACACCTCCACCTGTGTCGCGTACCGAGAGCAGGACCGAGCCGTTCGGGTCGAACGTTGTTCGGATGATGATTTCGCGCAGGGTCTTTCCCCTCGCCGAGATCGCCTGGATTGCGTTTATCAGCAGGTTTACGACCACCTGCTGAAGCTGGACACGATCGCCCGGTATGGTGGGAAGGTGGTCGGCGAGCTGCATCCTGATGGCAATCGCATGGGCCTTGCTTTCCGCGCTGACGATGACTATCGCTTCCCTGGCCACGGCGTTGATGTCCAGCGGCTGCCGCAGGGGATCGCTCTTGACGGCCATGTCCTTGATGCGGCGTATGACCTGATCGGCCCGATGGGCGTTGTCCATGATACGGGTCACGAGGGACTTGACCTTGGCCAGGTTGGGCTCGTCGCGATCCAGCCACCGCATTCCGGTATCGGCGTCGGTAACGATGACCGACAAGGGCTGCCTGACTTCGTGGGCGATCGAGGTGACGAGTTCGCCAAGCGCCGACAGACGGGCGGCATGGGCGAAGTCCGCTTCCACCTTGCGAAGCTGCTGCTCGGTCCGCCGTTGCTCGGTAATGTCGACCATCATGAGCAGTGTGGTGTCCAGCTTTTCCGGCGCCTTGGGAAAGGTCACGAAGAAGAGCACATCCAGCAATTGTCCGTCGAGGGCGCGAACCTTCATGTCCTCGATATGATTGCGCGTACCGTTGAAGTGGGTCATCACCACCCGGGTCGCCGCTTCAGGCGCCTCGGAAAAGAGATAGCGGACGCCTTGAAGAAAATCGTTCCTGTCCGTCCCGCGAAACAGCCGGATGGCGCTATCGTTAAGCTCGGTCACGACCACCGCGTCGCAGGCAAA
Organism: Ferirhizobium litorale; assembly: GCA_030028905.1. GTDB lineage: Bacteria > Pseudomonadota > Alphaproteobacteria > Rhizobiales > Rhizobiaceae > Ferirhizobium > Ferirhizobium litorale. The sequence continues at coordinate 5,985 of JALDYZ010000028.1, forward strand.
CTCGATGAGTTCGGGGTTCTCCTTAATGTATTTGGCGATATCGGTCACGCCTGTCGCCTTGAGTTGCTCGACGACATCGCTCATGACGCGGGCATCGACCTGCCAGAGAGGCAACGGAACATTGTGAATGAGATTTCGGTAGCGCTGCTCGCTGGCCTCGAGTTCCCAGTATTTTTGCGGATCGCTCCACGATCCTGTAACGCTGGTGGCCACCATGTTCGGCAAGGAAGAGGTGCCGCGCCACACCGCCAGGATGTCGCTGCCGACCTGGCGCTTCAGTATCGGGCTCTCGTTTTCGGCCGATCGGAGGAGCTTGATGGTCATCTCCAGCAACGCATCCCGATGCTTGTTCGGCCAGAATCGATAGACGCTCTTGCCTACCATGGTCGCTACGGTCGCGTCACCACCGAAGATCTGTGCGGCGGTTGCGTTGAGGTCATGCACTCTGAGTTGTTCGGCGATCAGCTTCGCCTCGGCCATCTTTCCCAGCGGGCTTCCGGTTACCTTGAGGCGGTCAATCTCCGCCTGTAGGACGAGAGCCGCGGAGACATCGATGCTCCACACCGCTATCCAGTCCTTGTTGATGCCGGGCACATAGCCGTCGACCACGCGGGCATCCGCCGGGACGCCGTACTCGAGGACTTTTGCGACCTGGTCTTCTGCGGTGTAGAGGATCTGCAGCCGGATATTGGCCAGGACCGGCTCGCCCTCCGGCGATCTCCTCTGGACGATTCCGTGCCAGGTGCCGTTGGCCAGCAGGTCGGGCCAATGCCCTTCGTCGGTGCCTTTGCCCATGACATCGCACAGGCGCTGGCCGACGACCTCCGGGCCTACCCAGCCGTACAGCAACTGCGAAGCGTGGTTCCAATGCCGCACGCGGCCCTGCGTGTCGTAGACGATCACGCTCTCGGTTGCCGCGTCGGCAATCCGGGCGGCAAGAGGGTCGATATCAGGTGACGCGGAATGACGGCTGGGCGTTGGCGCTTGATCCATGTTGCTTTTTCTATTGAGCGAGGTCGGCACCTCGCTCCACCGTGCTTGCGATGATCAGAAGTCAGCGTCTCCATGACGCTTCAGCGCTTCCGAAGAGCGGTCGCGCCCGATGGATGCCGGGCGCGCCTGTCGGGAGCCGATTAGCTGGAGGCGCCGACGATCCGGGTGTGGAGCAGGCCGCGTGCAACGGACGTTACCCGACGCCCCTGGAACCGCGCGACGTCAAGATGGTCTTCGTCGGGCTTCACGCTGTCGCGGAAGGAAACGTGGGTTGCGCCATACGGTGTCCCGGCCTTGAACATGGCGGGATCGGCGTAGCCGAGAGGCACGATGACGAGACCGAGATGCGCCATCGGCGTGTAGATCGATAGCAGCGTGGATTCGTTGCCGCCATGCTTCGAGGAAGTGGAGCCGAAGACGGAGCCGGCCTTGCCGTTCAGCTTGCCTTGGAACCACAGGCCGCCCAGCGTATCGATGTAGGATTTCAGCTCGGACGAGATCGAGCCGAAGCGGGTAGGGGTGCCGAACACGATGGCGTCGGCCCACTCGGCGTCAGCCTCGGTCGGCGCATCGTATTTCGTATTCATCTCCTCGGCGCTTTCGACCCAGCCTGGCGCTTGCGACATGACATCGGTGCCGACGAATTCGCGAACACGGCGCAGGCGTACTTCGGCGCCCTCCTGTATCGCTCCCTCTGCGACGGCATTCGCGAGGATCTCGGTTGATCCATTGCGCGAATAAAAAGCGATGAGGACCTTGGGTTTAGACATTCTTGCCTCCAGCAATGAGAAGTTCCAGGCTGTTGCCGCCCGGCGACAGCGCTGGCGGAAAGATGGAGGAAGCGCACGACGCCCAGAAGCCGGCAAAAGCTGGAACGTGTGTCCAAGAAATCGGACGATTGCCGCACAGAGAGCCGACCAAACGGGTGGAGACGGCAGCGAGGTTCAAGTCGGATCGACGGGAAAGATTCGCTTTGAGGCAAACTTTGCGTCGATGCAGGGTCTCAGCGGTCTTCCCGTGACAAGCCCGAACCGGCATCGTCCAATCGTTTGGACGCTCCGTCTTCCCATCGACGGCTTCTGGCCTCCCATCGACGGAACTAGCCTCTCCCCTTAACGAGCTCGAACAGACGAGCCCGTAACAAGTCCCAGACATGGAAGGGTGGAGCATGAACCAGATGGTGATTAGGGGCGTAAACAGCCAAACGTTCGTGTCGGCGAATATCAAACGTACCGAGGAATTCTACACGAAAGTGCTCGGACTTCCGGTTGTCAAGCGGACCGTGCACCACCTGGATGCACATCTGCCCATCGTCACCTTCGGCTTTCGCAAATTTGCCGGCGAACCGGACCGGGCAGAAACGGTTACCTACGTCGAGTGGAACCCCATCTTTTACATGATGCCGGAAGCCGGCTTCATCGAGCGCGCGGCAACGGTCAAGGGCGTCGCCAACCCCCGCGTCGGCGATCCCAGGGGACGCTGGGGCGCCGGAACCAACCACCACCTCGCACTGCATGTGCCGAACCGCGATGGTCTTCTGAAGTGGAAGCGCCGGCTGACTGATCACGGCGTCCATGTGACCGGGCCCTACAACCGCCACTACTTTCACGCGATCTACCTGCGCGACCCCGATGGCGCCATCATCGAGATTGCAACGACGGAACCTGGTTTCGGCCACGACGAAACGGTCCTCGGGTCGGGCTTTCGCCCGCAGCCCAAGGAAAATCTCATCGGCGGACGCGACGAACTTCATGTCGCGGCGGAGACGTGGCCGCAGCCGCTTCCGGAGGTGACATCCGACTTCGCGTTGCGGGGCTTTCATCACATCACCTCGATTTCAAGCAATGCCGAGAGAACCGAGAAGTTCTTTGTCGAGACCGTCGGTCTGCAACTCATCAAGAAGACGGACTACCTGGACGAAAAGGGCGGGACGCACTTCTACTATGCCTGCGACGAGGACCTGTCGCCCGGGTCGGTGCTGACCTTCTTCGGCTTGCCAGGCTACAAGTCGGGCCGTCTCGGGACGGGCTTGTCGCACCACTTTACGCTTCAGGTCGAAAACGACGCGGCCCTGGCGCATGAGCATGCGCGCCTGTCCCGGTTGGACATCGAGGTCTCCTCGATCCAGGACACGGTCTATGCCCAGCAGTTCCACTTCCGCGACCCGGACGGGCATATCTGCGCGCTTTCCACGCCGAGCCAGTTCACTGTCGACGAAGAAGCCGGTTCGCTCGGCGAAAAACTCTGCCTGCCGGAGAGCCTTGAGACAGAACGAACCACGATCGAGCGGCATATCGCCTATCGGCCAGCTCCGGTGCCGGTTCTTGAATAGACAGTTCTGACATAAGTCGACCCCCAGGTGTCGTATCAACGCGGATTGAACCTATGGAAAAGCTGGATTTTCTACCGCAGGACAAAGTTATCTGGGGGCGGCAGGTATTACCCGATGCGATCGCCAGGCTCGGCGACTACGGCATCAACAAGCCGATCGTCTTTACCGTCGAGCCGCTCGAGGCGCTCAAGAACACCTATGTGGAGCCCAACCTCGTCCGCGGCGCCGGCACCTTTCTGGACCTGCCACCGCACGTCCCCGACTTTGCGGTGAGGAAGGCATTGGAGGCGTGTCTGCAGTCGGGGGCGCAATCGATCGTCGCTCTGGGAGGAGGCTCCGTTCTCGATGCGGCAAAGGCGGTATCGCACTTCCACTATCTCAAGAGCGGCAAATATCTGCCGATCGCTGCCCTGCCCACAACATTGTCCGGATCGGAATTCTCGCATTATTTCGGCATAACCGAGACCGGCGGAGCGGCGAAATTCAAACGCAGCTATGCGGTGAGAGAGACGGCTCCGAAGGTTGTCGTCATCGATCCCGAACTGGTTCGCGGGACGCCTCGTGCCTTGCTGCTGTCCTCGGCCATCAAGGGGATCGACCACGCTGTCGAAGGCATGCGTCTGGTCGGCGTCGATCATCCGCATGCCATCCTTGCCAGCAGCGGTGTCACGCGGTTCCTCGCGGTCCTGCGCAGATGGCCGCAGAACATTGAGACGGAGGAGGCACTTAAGAGGCGGTTCGTCAAGCCTGACGATTTGCTGCAACTTCAGTTGGCTGCCTGGCAAAGCTACTTCTATCCGGCCTCGGTCATCTACGGACTCAGCCATCGTATCGGCCATATTCTCGGCGGCACTTTCGGCCTGCCGCACAGCCTGACCTCCTGTATCACGCTGGCACCGACAATCCGGGCTTGTAGCGATTTCTACGGAACGAAGCTTCAGATCTTCAATTCGGCGCCATCGGCGGCGGAGGCCGCACAACAGCTTTCGGACGCCATTGAAGACGTGGTGATCGGACTGGGGTTGCCGAGGCGCCTGCGGGAGCTGGATTTCGACCGCGGTCATCTTGGCGCGGTTTCCGAAATGCTGCTGAAGAACTATCCGACCGAGGTTGCGGATCTGGGGAATGATGCCCCGGCCAAGCTCGATGCCCTGCTGGAAAGGCTGTGGTGATGACGGACACCGGCCAACCACTCTCTGCCCCTGAGGTCTCGATCGCCCGAATGCTCCAAGATCTGTCGGACCGGCGGACGTCATCGTCGGAGCTCGTGGGCCGGAGCCTGGCTTCGGCCCATGCATGTCAAAACGACATCAGGGCCTTTTCCGAGATCGACGCGGACGGCGCGCTTGCAGCCGCAGCGGCATGCGACGAAAACTATGCCAGTGCAAACAATCGCCAGCTCGAAGGTATCCCCGTTGCCGTCAAGGACCTCTTCGACACTCGCGGCGTGCCGACCCGCTATGGATCTGCCGCCTATGCGACGCACATTCCGTTGCGAGACGCGCGGGTAGTCGAGGCACTCCGCGACAGTGGTGCGGTCATACTCGGCAAGACCACGACCCATGAATTTGCGTGGGGTGTGACGACCGCGAGCCGGAATTTCGGCGACACGCTCAATCCGATCGACCGGTCCCGGATCCCCGGCGGTTCCAGTGGCGGAATGGCGGCCGCGATTGCCTACGGCGCAGTTCCCGTCGGCCTCGGTACGGATACCGGTGGCTCGGTGCGGATTCCAGCGGCCCTCTGCGGCGTCGTCGGCTTCAAGCCCTCCGTTGGCCGGCTGTCGACCGAGGGAGTCTTTCCGTTTTCGTTCTCGTTGGATCATGTCGGTATTCTGGGCAGGACGGTCGACGATGCCTGCAGGTTGGCAGCCGCCCTCGGCATCAAAGCCGCCGCCAACAGAGATCCGGGGCGCCTGCGAGTCGGCGTCGTCTCGTGCATCGGCTCTGTTCCAATGGAACCGGCTGTGGAACGGGCGTTTGCCGCCACCTGCTCGAAGCTGGCGCTTCGGCATCACCTTGTTCCTGTCATCAATGTCGGTCTTTTTGACGACGCCTTTGAGGCCTTCGCCGGCATTGTGCTGACCGAAGGTGGCGTGGTTCACTTCAGCCGAAACGATATCGGCTTCATCCAGAGCACCTATGAGGCGGAGACGGCGTCACGCCTCAGGCTGGCCGAGGTCATGGTGCTCGGGGACTACGCCCGGTGCCAGCAAGCGCGCCGCCGCATCCAGCGCCAGTTTTCGGAGCAGATGCGGTCGTTCGATCTGCTGCTGCTGCCCACCTGCCCATGCGTTGCCCCGAGGGTCGGTGAAGACACCGTTGCCATCGGGGAATGGACCGGCACCATTCGCGAGGCCCTCATGGCGAACACTGCGCCGTTCAATCTGACAGGAAACCCGGCAATTTCGATCCCGATTGGGCTCGGCAATCCTGGCCCGCTGCCGGTCGGCCTGCAAATCGTTGCCCCGCTTGGCCGCGACGAGGACCTGCTGCGGATCGCCAGCGAATTCGAGGCGCTGCTCTGCGACGGCCCCCTCCCGGGGGCGCGAGATGAGGGGCAGATGCGATTGCGCGGCTGAAGTCCCCGTTCCAAGGACGACATTTGAGACCAGAAGGAGGAAGACATGTCGGTGCAAGCAATTTTGGGAGAAAAGGGCTGCCAAGTGGTCACCGCTACCCGTGACGCGACCGTTAAGGACGCATGCAGGCTGCTGCACGCCAATCATATCGGCGCAGTGGTCATCGTCGATTCCGAGCGGCGCATCGAAGGGATTTTCACCGAGCGCGATGTGGTTGCGGCCATATCCGGTCGAGGGGAGGATTCCCTGGAGGAGCCGCTCGCGAAAGCCATGTGGCGCAACGTCTATTGCTGCGGCCGTGACACGAGCGTCAACACGCTGATGGACATGATGAACAAGCACAAGGCTCGCCATCTGCCGGTGGAGAGCAATGGGCGCCTGGCTGGAATTGTCTCGATCGGCGATGCCGTCCGCCACCATATCAGGGCGATCGAATACGAGGCAGAGTATATTCGGTCTTATATCGCGAGCTGACTTTTCTGAAACAAATACAAGGAGACAGGGTGCTACTTTCCATAGCCAAGGCGGTGTTTTGACGATTATGCTACGAGTCGCACGTCAATGTGAATGAGGGCTCGACCATGCTTCGTCTCTACGACAGCCGATATTCAGGAAACTCCTGGAAAATCAGGATCATGCTGAATCAGCTCGAGTTGCCGTTCGAACGCAGGACCCTCGATCTCGCGGCTGGCGAGACGAAGACGCCATCCTTTCTGGAACTGAACCGGTTCGCGCGGATCCCGGTGCTGCAATTGGAAGACGGCCGGACGATCGTCGAGTCGGCGGCCATTCTGCTTCACCTCGCGGAAGGAACGAAATACCTGCCGTCCGACCCGTACCTCAGGTCCCAGGTCACCGGCTGGCTGTTTTTCGAGCAGGGAGATCTTCAGAGACCCATCGCGCTGGCGCGCGTGTATCACATCAGGGGGCTTGCGGATCAGATGTCGCAGCAGATCGAACGATTGCATGCAGACGGCTATGTTGGATTGGAGAAAGTTGATCGCTGGCTCACCACGAATCGATGGTTGGTCGACTACAGGTACACTATCGCCGACCTGGCGGTGTCTGCCTATGTTTCGCTGGCCTCGGAGGGAAAGTTCGAGATGGATCGGTTCCCCGGCATCCGGCAATGGATCGAGCGCGTAAAGGCCGAACCCGGCTGGTTGGGGATTTTCGACCAGAGCCGGTTCCAGGCCGGCTAGGCGAGCCGGGTCCGGGCCCGGATTGGTCCTTCCTGCTGCTGCCGCCATTGGCGAGACGATATTGCAAGCTGTTTGAACGATTGGGAACGAAGCCGCTGCCTGCGGTGGCCTGACGATAGTGTTTGCGCCGCTGTTTCCCGCCCCTGAGAGAAAATCCGATGTTCCAAGGAACTCCGTTGCTGCCCGTCGTTCTAAACGTCCTCGGCATTGCCGGCATCCTCGTGTGGAAGCTCCAAGGTCGATCCCGCCCAATGGCGCGGCTGGTCGTGCAGATCGTTTTCTTTGCGGCGATGACGGGGGTTCTGGTCCTTGCGCGCATAAGCCCGTTTCAGTTTGACCCGCCAAATCTGGAAAGTCGGAACATGCTCGTCGTGTCGAGCAAGATCCTTTGGTGGGTTCACTTGTCGTGGGCGCTCATCGGCTTCATTCGCATCTATATCGTCCTCGAAGGGCGACCCCGGGAAGAAAGGCTCGTCCAGGATCTGGTCGTCACGGTCGTCTATCTCGGCGTTGCCTTGTCCGTGCTCACATTTGTCTTCGACTTTCCGATCAAGACATTGCTGGCGACCTCGGGCGTCGCCGCCATCATTTTGGGATTGGCGCTCCAGAACACGCTCAGCGACGTCTTCTCCGGTATCGCGCTGACGCTTGGGCGTCCATACGTGATCGGCGACTGGATTTCGTTGAGCGATGGCACCTCGGGCAGGGTGATCGCCAGCAACTGGCGTTCGACCTATCTGCTCACTGCCACGCACAACGTTGTGGTGATCCCGAACAGCATTCTTGCCAAGCTCGGCATCACGAATGCCAGCAGGCCGGATGAGAGCCATGAGATCACCATGCCGATCCGGATCGCGCCCACGCATGTGCCACGCCTGGTGGTCGAGGTGATGAACGCGGTGCTGGAAAGCTGCAACATGATTGTCAAAGATCCAGCTCCGAACGTCGCATTGATGGGAATAGACGCCAGTGCCATCGAGGTCGAATTGTGGTTTCGGGTCACCAGTCCGGCGCAACGGCGACCGGCGCGCAACGAGGTGATCGACCTGGTGTACCGTCATTGCAAGGCAAACGGTCTCCGGCTTGCAATGCCCCCGACCGCGCTGATCGCGGCAGGCGACCCTTCGGCGCAGCGCGGTGCCGCATCCGCGACAGCTTCTCAGCAAGGCCTCATCGATGCGGTTCCCGTCTTCTCCGTCCTGACGCAGGACGAAAGGAACCTGCTGGCGGCGTCGGCGGCAATGCGTACTTTCCCTCCTGGGAAGGAGATAGCCGCCGAAGGCGCGTCCCTTGGCAGTCTGATGATCATCAAGACCGGTATCGTTGCCATGATGTCGGGAGATGCCGAGCTGGCGCGATTTGCTCCGGGCGATTATTTCGGAGAACGGGGCTTCCTCACAGGTACGGGCGAGACCCATGCCCTGCGGGCGGTTACACGGGTAACCCTTTCCGAAATCGACAAGGCGACGTTCGCGCGACTCCTGAAGGAGCGTCCCGAACTTGCCGAGGATCTGGCCGCACATCTCGCCGACAGGGAGGGACCGACCGGGGCGCCCGACAATCCTGTCACCCAGGGTGCGCGCCGGCGCTCCGACGTGTTGAAAGCGATCCGGTCGATGTTCGGGCTCCGCTAATACCCTGCAAAATCTGCTGGACCAATGGACGAGGAAAGCTGCAGCAGAGCGGCGCAGTCGCGCGCGGCGGGGTCTACCCAAACTTCAGTTGGCTTTGACAGTGCGCACATTGTGCGGACACTGGATGGCTTCGTCCTACCGGAGCCGCTCAGATGCTGAAAAAAACCCTGTTGTTTTTGCTTACCTTTCGTCTGACGCACCTCTGGTTACGCGAAGTGGGCGCGTCGGCCGGTCTGATTTAGGACGACGGCATGGAAGCCATCGCCGGCACAATCCTTCGGAAAGCCATGCCGAGTTGCAGGCGACTGCTGAACGCGCGGACATCTTCCGCCGATCGAGTGACCCTTGAGACGACCCGCAACTATGCTTCCGTCGACGAGAAGCGTCCGGTCATGATCCGGTGCGGTCGATCGTTCGGCAATGTCGGACCATGTGTGCAAATGAGCGGTCTTCTAAAATCGCAAAGTGGGTCTAGTCTTGTATTAGCCTTCAAGTAATAAAGAAAAGGGAACTGCCATGAACGCAAATGCAAAATGGGAAGAAAGTAAAATAGATCAACCAATGATCGTAGATAAAGTAATGAGCGACAGGCGTGCAAAACGTGGATTTACGGATGCTCCGGTGTCACTTGACGTTGTGAAGGATATTTTGAGAGCGGCGCGATATGCTCCGAGTTCGAGTAACACGCAGCCGTGGAAATGCTACATTCTGACTGGAGAATCGCGCAAGCGCATCACCACGAAGGCGGTCGAAAATTTTCGTGCCGGGCCGGATAAGCTGGCGCCCGAATATCCGTTCTTTCCTCAGCCCCTCCACGACCCGTTTATTTCGCGCTTCAATCTCTTTCGAGGGCAACTCGGCGATGCGGTCGGCGTGCCGCGCAGCGACAAGTACGGTCGACTGAAGGATGTGGAGCGCCAGTTCCGTTTCTTCGAAGCGCCCGTCGGCATCATCTTTACGATGGACCGTGGTCTCGAATGGGCGAGCTTCATCTGCTACGGGTGCTTCCTGCAGAACGTCATGCTTGCTGCAAAGGCTCGCGGCCTGGATACGTGCGCGCAGCAGGTGTGGTCGCTCCAACACGCGATGCTTCGTGAAGAACTGGGGTTCCCGGAAACCGATATGGTCGTAGCCGGCATGTCACTCGGATGGGCGGACAACAGCCTGGCCGAAAACAACATGGACAATCACAAGCTGGCGATCGAGGAATTTGTCACTTTCCTTGAATAGCCATCGTCAAGAAAAGCCTCCCAGGCTTGACACACCCGCTACAGCGGGGTGTCTATTTAGAGCCATCACGGGCATCCGTGATGGCTTTTTCGTATCTGCTATTTTTGCGCATGCGACCTTCTCATGCAAAAGGTCTATCAAATGCTTGATCTGAAGGACGTTTATTTTTTTGTTCAAGTTGTCGACCGCGGTGGTTTTACATCCGCTGGGAATAGTCTCAGGATTCCCAAGTCGACGCTGAGCCATCGCGTGCGTGAACTCGAAAACACACTTGGCGTCCGGTTGCTGAATCGTACCTCGCGTCAATTCGGCATGACCGATGTAGGCACCGAGTTCTACCAGTACGCCCTGCAGATGCTGCACAGCGCGGATGTTGCCGAGGAGATGGTCCGGCAACGACTGAGCGAGCCGAGCGGCACCGTCAGATTGACCACTGCGGTGGAGATAGCGCAGTTCGCCTTGCGAGATCTTCTCCCGGAATTTCTAAACAGATATCCGAAGGTGAAAATCGTGGAGATCGCGACCGACCGGTTGGTGGACATGGTGGGTGAGGGGTTTGATCTGGCGTTGCGCGGCCATGTCGCCACTCTGCAGAATTCGACCCTGGTGCAACGCACCATTGCCAGTGTGCCTTGGTTTATCTTCGCCAGCCACGAATACCTGAGCCAGGTGGGGGAGGTGGCGTCGCCTGAGCGTCTTTCCGAACTTTCAACCCTCGCCATGGACCGTCATGGCGCCGACATCTGGCGCCTGAAGGGTCCTGAGGGCCGGGAAGTGGAGGTTCCGATCGAGCCTCGCTTCCTCAGCAACAACATGATTGCTCTCAAGGAAGCGGCTTGCGCCAATCTGGGCGTCGTGGCACTCCCGGGATACATCTGTCGCGACGAGATCAATGCTGGCAAGCTCCGCCAGATATTGCCTGGATGGATGGCTGCCGATGCCCGGATGAGTGCGGTGATCCCCTACAGAACGGGGCTGCTGCCTGCCGTTCGCTCCCTTGTCGACTTTCTGGCGGTCGAAGTTCCCAAGGTGACGGCCTTTACGCCCCTGACCTATCGATGACATCGTCACCATGACCGTAATGCCAACGGCAACCGGCTGATCACCCCTAACGGACGTCTAGCTATCGGCACCGCTGATTGCTGCTAACCTGCTCGAACCAATCTCAGGTGCGAAGCACTTGATTGGGTGGTGCAACCCAGTTTGACAAACGAGGTCAGAGTGGCTCAACGACTGATCTACGCCTAGGCTCAGGACCTATTAATTTGGATTGAGATGTGATTCACGGTTTCCGACAG
>JALDYZ010000029.1 GCA_030028905.1 Ferirhizobium litorale
CGTTTCAATCCACCCGCCGATGTTCTTGTGGCCGTTCTGCTGCACATAGTCGTAGCTGAGGCAATGCTGGGAGAGTTGTACGACGGCAGTCGACGTTGGCGGGTCGAACCAAAGGTCGCCTCTAGGAATTGGAAGCGTATAATCGGCATACTTTACCCACTTGTTGTCCTTCCATTCCGCGAGATAGATCCCAGCGTCGGCCTTGTAGACACCCATCTGGGCAAGCGGCTCCGCGCCCTTCGTCGAGATGTTGCCGTTCTTGTCCTTGACACCATGAATGTGCACCGTCAGCAGGCCATTGCCCTTGATAATGCTCCGCGCGATTTCATAGCGCACCCACCGCCGCTGCCAGGTATTTGTGCCGGCAAGAACGCAGGTCACCGAAGTGTTCTCGAGCCCTTTCCGCAGAAAGGTCTTCAGCGTGTCGTCGTTCTCGCGCTTCGACGCTTCGAAAACACTGCTGTCGAAGAAGCCGACGTCGATCTGGTTTGCGGGCGCGACCACCCAGGAGTTGCGAACGATCCAAGCGCGCCAGACATCCGGCGAATAATGAAAGGAAAAAAATGTTCGTCGCGCCATCGGCTGCTTTCCATATTCAAAGTTGACAATCGCGCAAATTTAGGTGGGCGCTTGACTGCCGCTCAAGCGATATCCCTTCCCACCCGCGTCGAAGCTGCCGATCCCGCCTGACTGCGTGTCATCGAGATGACGGTAGAGCTGCAGATACTCGTTTCCGTGTGTGACACCACGGCCATCCCTCGTCGGAACCACCAAGATACGGCTAAGATCCTTTACGCCGTCGGCATATCCGATTTCCCAAGGGCACCAGCGACTAACCATGGAGTTTTGGGTGGCGAGGAAGAAAAACATTTCCAAGTCGCGTATCTTTGCCTGTATTTTCTCGGCTGTTCGGCGCTCAGGACGCTCAGGCATCGTATGGTCCTCCCAATCGATGTAAACCTCCCACCCCTTCCTATGGAGATAGCCCTGAAGACCCTTTGCGAGATCGGCGTCCAGATGGCTGTGGCACAGAAAAGCGGTGCGCTTTCCTTCCCTCCTCCCTTCGCTGGCCGATTTTCTCACGGTTGTGTAGCTCGCCGAAGTTCGTATATCGCTCTGACTAAATGCCATTATTGTTCACCCTTGAATCGAAGGGATACTTGCCTGATTCTCAACCTCTAGGCGAGGCCAAGATTCGCGTCACTCGTGCTGAATTAAAACTTCAATTTTCTGTCGACATACGGGCTTGATTTCTTCAGCACACCCTCCCCTCTTGAAAATGCTTAACGGTGCGCCACCGACATGAGGGTTAAACGACCATTTCCGGGGCACTGCAGTCATCTCTCTGACAACTGCAACCACCGTCTCGAAAAAGAAGATTGGCTAAGCGCTAGGTTTCATTGTTACCGGATTCCGAAAATCTCCCGTTCCCTGTTCGATCCTCCAGAGGATCGAATTGCGCTCCGCGCGGCCTTTAATGTTCCCCGTCCCGATAGGTTCAGGACGACATGTAAGGGGATGGCCGTCACCCGTAGGGCCGCAGCGCAGCGGAGGACGGCTTGCCGTTGACGGCCATCGCCGTCGTGTCAATCTCCCGGTAGGGTTGGATATTTGGGTGCTTGTTAAGCTATCGTCATCGACCATGGAGCAGTGCCCGCTTTGCAACAACAATCGAATGTTGTGGAGCTTGCCTCGGTGGCCACTGCGCGGAGTTCCGCAGTCTGCGATAGTGTCTATTCAACAACGATAGGGCAGACGAATCATCGTTGTTCGTGCGATGCAGAATGCGCAGATTGCATGCAAACAGTGATGAGAAACGTAAATGCCCTTAACCCTGGCTCAGCTCGAGCGCCATCTCTTCAGCGCAGCAGACATTCTTCGCGGCAAAATGGATGCGTCGGAGTTCAAAGAGTACATCTTCGGAATGCTGTTTCTGAAGAGGTGCTCCGACGTCTTCGAGCAGGCACGGTTAGAAGTTATCGAGAAGCGCGTGTCCAGTGGCGTTTCGCCAGAGCATGCAGCGAAGGACGCGGAAAACAAGGTCTGGTACGGACGCAGCGGAACCTTTTGGGTTCCACCGCAGTCCAGATTCGAATTCTTGGTCAACGAAGCTCATGAAAACATTGGCGACACGCTGAACAAGGCCCTAGGTGGCATAGAGTCCGAGAACATCGCGCTCGAAGGAGTCCTTGACCACATCGATTTTACCCGGAAGGTCGGCCAGAGCAAAATCAGCGATTTGAAACTTCGTCAGTTGATCACGCATTTCGGCCAGATCCGTCTTCGTAACGAAGACTTCGAATTTCCCGATCTCCTTGGGGCGGCTTACGAATATCTCATCGGAGACTTTGCGGATTCAGCCGGAAAGAAGGGTGGCGAATTCTACACTCCCCGTTCTGTGGTGCGGATGATGGTCCGGCTCCTGAAGCCCTCGCTCGAACATGACATTTACGATCCGTGCTGTGGTTCCGGTGGGATGCTAATTGCCGCCAAGGAGTACATCGACGAGCATGGCCAGGACGGACGTAAGGCCAACCTCTTTGGTCAAGAGAACGCTGGCACCGTTTGGTCCATCGCCAAGATGAACATGCTGCTGCACGGGATCAACAGCGCTGATCTTCGCAACGAAGATACCTTGGGTGAGCCTCAGCACGTCGAGAATGGTGAGCTCCTTCGATTCGATCGAATCCTGACGAATCCTCCCTTTTCGATCACGTGGGGCACGAAGGACAAGGACCGCGCCGGCAACCCAATCTGGCAGCCGAAGTTTCGCGAACGCTTCTTCCACGAGGTCCCCCTTGGCTCCAAGAAGGCCGATCTCATGTTCCTGCAGCACATGCTTCACGTCACCCGGGAAGGCGGCATGATCGCGACCGTCATGCCGCACGGCGTGCTGTTCCGCGGTGGGGACGAAGGTAAGATCCGGCAGAGGATCATCGAGAACGATCAGATCGAAGCGGTCATCGGCCTTGGTCCACAGCTCTTTTACGGCACTGGTATCCCGGCCTGCATCATTGTGCTGCGCCAACGAGTCCATAACGGAGCCAACCTTGTCTCGGGGAAGCCCAAGGATCGCCAGGGCAAAGTGCTCTTCATCAACGCCGACCGCGAATATTTCGAAGGTCGAGCGCAGAACCACCTGCTGCCCGAGCATATCGAGAAGATCGTCACCACCTTTGAAGAATACCGCGAAGTTCCTGGATTCTCGGCCATCGTTGATATCAAGACCCTAAAAGAGAACGACTGGAACCTGAATATCCGCCGCTATGCCGACAATGCACCATCGCCGGAACCGCATGACGTGCGTGCTCATCTCGTTGGCGGCATCCCCCAAGCTGAGGTCGAGGCGAAGGCAAGGCTATTCACGTCTCATGGTTTGGATCCAATGGATCTCCTGGCAGCCCGGGATGACCGCTATCTGGATTTTGCGCAGGGTCTCGATACCAAGGTCGGCCTGAAGCCCGCTGTCGAAACCAATTCGGGATTGCTGGCCCGGGAGGCCGAGGTAAAGAACAGCTTCAACGCCTGGTGGGGCGCACATCAGGCGAATATCCTCGCTCTCGCCAAAGTGAATGATCCGGCGGGGCTGATCGCGCTGCGCGACGAACTCCTGTCCAGCTTCCCGGAGACGCTCGAGAGCCTCGGTACGCTTGACCCGTTCACAGTGCGCGGGATCATCGCGCAATTCTGGAACCAGTCGCGGTTCGACTTTCTCACCCTCATGGCCCGCGACACTACAGGCGTGATCGATGCCTGGCGCACCTCGATCGTCACGGCGCTGGAGGACAAGGGGAACAAGGACAGCCCGCTGGATCACAAGCTGGTCACCTTCCTGATGGGCAGCTTCGTGGCCGAGATTGCCGAGCTTGAAGGACGCAAGGCCGAATTGGACGCGCAGATCAAGGCCGCCACCGCCACGCCCGAGGAAGGCGAGGAGGACGAGGACAACACCGATCCGGTGGACGAGGCCCAGATCAAGCGGTGGAAGAAAGACCTGACCGAGGTCAATAAAGCCCTCAAGGCCAAGCACGCCCAGTTCACCGACGAGATCAACAGGTCGGTTGACGGACTGACGCCCGAGGAAGCCGGCGAACTGCTGCTAAAGATCCTGCATGACGACATGGAGAAGATTCTGACCCGCTACATTGCGGCGCAGCGCGGGCAGATCGTGGCAGCCTTCGAGAACTGGTGGGACAAGTATCGCGTAACCCTGACCCAGATCGAGCTCGCGCGGGCGCAGGCGACCGAAAAGCTGGCCGGGTTCCTGAAGGGGTTGGGGTATGTCTGAACCAGCTTTTAAGAGGATCGAACTCGCGGATATTGCTGAACGTACCAGCAACAGCTTCGTTGATGGGCCGTTTGGATCAAGCTTGAAGTCCGACGAGTACACACAAGCAGGCATTCGGCTAATTCAGCTCCAAAACATCGGCATCAACGAATGGAATGACGACAACAAGAAATTTATCTCCGAGCAGAAATTCCTCTCGCTTCAGCGGCACGGCGCAGTGCCAGGTGACATAGCCATTGCAAAAATGGCCGACCCCGTTGCGAGGGCATGCATCGTGCCTGAAGCCAGCAAGCAGTTCGTGGTGGTGGCGGATTGCATCCGTCTACGACCGGACACGACCAAGTTCGTCCCCTCATTTATCGTAAAGGCAATCAATAGCCCCTACACTCGACAAGAGGCGGAGAAGAAAGCAATTGGTTCGACGCGCATTCGAATTAATCTCTCGACGCTGAAGACCGTGGGATGCCTCGTTCCACCTTTTGATCATCAAGCCAAAATCGCGGAAATCCTCGACACGCTAGATGAGGCGATCCGGGGGACCGACGCGGTGATAGCCAAGTTGAAGGCGCTAAAACAGGGGCTGATGCATGACCTGCTAACCCGCGGCATCGACGCAAACGGGAACCTCCGCCCCCTGCAAAGCAAGGCCCCCCACCTCTACAAGGAAAGCCCGCTTGGCTGGCTGCCGAAAGAGTGGGAGCATTTAACGGTCAACGAACTGTCGCGGTCCTCCGCAATTGGGCCATTTGGTAGTGACTTGGTGGCATCAGATTATCGATCCGAGGGTGTCCCCGTCGTATTCGTACGCGACATCAAGCCCAACAATTTCTCTTGGAGGAGCAATGTTTTCTTGGACGAGCGAAAGGCTCAGGCCCTTTTGGCTCATAAGGTTGCCGCGGGTGATGTAGTCGCCACCAAGATGGGCTTTCCGCCGTGTATTTCGGCGGTGTATCCTTCTACCATGCCAGATGGGATTGTCACGGCAGACGTGGTTTGCGTGCGCCCAAAACTAAACTTGGTGCGTCCCGAGTGGCTTTCGATTTCATTGAATTCTCCGAACGTTCAGCGGCAAGTCGATCAAATTACAGCCGGCGTTACCCGACCGAAGGTTACGTTGAGAGACGTTCGGGAACTGAAAATTGCATTGCCTGAAATTCACGAACAATTAGCCATTCTTGAGCGAACCCTTTCCATAGATAATGAAATTAAAGGAAACGGGGACATACTCGACAAACTTCGCCTCCAGAAATCTGGCTTAATGGACGACCTGCTTACCGGGCGCGTTCCCGTCACTCCGCTGTTGTAACCGGAAGGGGCCGGCCATGGGTCACGAGTATTGCGATGTAGAAAAGCCGTTCATCGACCAATGCGTTGCCATGGGCTGGCAGGCGCAGACGGGGAGCAAGGATGACCCCAGCCTTACCGGACGCGCCAGCTTCAGGGAGATCATCCAAGCGACCACCCTGCGCGAGCGCCTGCGCGCCATCAACCCCGGCCCGGATGGTCAGTCCTGGCTCGACGATGCTCGCCTCTCCGAGGCAGTCAGCGCGCTGACGCGGCACGGCCAGCGCGGTTTGATGGAGGCGAACCACGCGGTGACGGACCTGCTCCTTAAAGGGCTGACAGTCGAGGGTCTGCCCGGTTGGGACGGCGGGCGCGGCCAAACGATCCGCTATATCGACTGGTCCAATCCATCGGCCAATACCTTCACCATTGCTAACCAGTTCCGCGTCGACTGCCCGCCTGGCCATGATGTGGGCAAGGGTTTCATCATCCCCGACATCGTGATGCTGGTGAACGGCATCCCATTTGTCGTAGTAGAGGCCAAGAGCCCAGGCATCCCGGAGCCTCTAGCCGAGGCGGTCAAGCAGTTGCGCCGCTATCACAACGCCCGAAAGGTCGCGCTTGAAGTGGAGGAAAACGAAGGCGCCCCCGCGCTCTTCGGCTCGGTCCAGCTATTGATCGCCACCAGTTTCGATGAAGCCCGTGTGGGCTGCATCGGCGCGGGGCTGGAACATTACGGACAGTGGAAGACGGTCGTCGGACCGGATGGCACAGGATCCGAGGCCGATGTGGCGTCAGACTTGGGAAAAAACGCGCTGTCGGAGCAGGAACGCCTTGTCGCCGGCGTGCTACGCCCTGCGCATCTGCTGGATCTCCTGCGGCATTTCCTGCTGTTCATGCAGGTCGGCGGGCAAACCATCAAGACAGTGTGCCGATACCAGCAATACCGTGCCGTGAACCGCGCTCTTGAGCGGCTGCGGACGGGCAAGACACGATTGAAGGATGGCGAATACGACCGCCGAGGCGGTATCGTGTGGCATACCCAAGGCTCGGGCAAGAGCCTGACCATGGTGTTCATGATCCGCAAGATGCGCACCAACCTCAACCTACGGAAGTTCAAGGTGCTCGTGGTCACCGACCGACGCGACCTACAACGGCAATTGTCGGAAACGGCGGCGCTCTCGGGGGATGTGGTCGAGCTGGCGACAGACGTGGGAGCGCTTAAGAAATTGGCGCGGCGCAAGGGGCCAGGCCTGGTCTTTGCCACGATCCAGAAGTATCGGACGGACGAGGATGCGCCCGAGGTTACAAGGGGACCCGCCTTCGAGGTACTCAACGAAGATGAAACGATCCTTGTCGTGGTTGATGAGGCGCACCGCACGCAAGCAGGTGATCTGCACGCAAACTTGCTGGCTGCCCTGCCAAACTGCGCTCGGATCGGCTTCACCGGCACGCCCATCATCATGGGTGAGAAGAAGCGCACCACGCAAATCTTCGGTGATTTCATTGACAGGTACACCATCAAGGAAGCGGAGGCGGACGGCGCCACGGTGCCAGTTCTTTACGAGGGGCGCACGGCAGAAGGTGCGGTAAAGGACGGTGCGACGCTCGACGATCTGTTTGAGGACATGTTCCAAGAGCGTAGCGAGGAAGAACTGGAGGCGATCCGCAAGAAGTACGCGACCAAAGGCAACATCCTCGAAGCGCCCGCAATGATTGCCGAAAAGGCACGCGATATGCTTCGACATTACGTGACCAACATCTTGCCGAACGGGTACAAGGCTCAGGTGGTCGCATATAGCCGGACTGCCGTCGTGCGGTACCATGCGGCTTTTCTCGAAGCACTCGACGAATTGCTGGCCGAAGCCACAGCGCTCTCCGATCATGAGAAGGCCTTGGATGACGAGGCGCTTTGTACAAAACCGCCTCGGCTTCAAGCTCTCGTGCAGGCTTGGCGTTACCGTGACACTCTGGCGCGGATCGAGTTCGCCGCCGTCATGTCCGGAGGCAATAACGATGATGCGGGTTGGAAGCAATGGACTGATGGAAGCACGCAGGAGGTGCGGATAAAGCGCTTCAAGAAGCCGCTGCTCCACGCTGATCCTTCCAAAACGGATCCCTTGGCATTCCTTATTGTGAAATCGATGCTGCTGACCGGGTTCGACGCCCCCATTGAGGGGGTGATGTATCTTGACCGCTCAATCCGGGAGGCCGAGCTTTTGCAGGCAATCGCCCGCGTGAACCGGACTGGCCATGGAAAGACCTGTGGCATCGTCGTCGATTACTTCGGCGTTGCCCACCATCTGAAGGCAGCTCTTGCGGCCTATTCCGATGAAGACATCGATGGTGCTCTTGTCAGTCTGAATGACCAGATACCCATTCTTCGAGATCGCCATATTCGTGTGGTGGACATCTTTCGACGTGCGGGTCTCGATGATCTGGCGGACGATGAAATATGTCTGAATGTCCTGGCGACCGAAAAGGCGCGCGCCGAGTTTTCTGTGAAACTGAAGGATTTCTTGAAGTCTCTGGAGATCGTTCTTCCGAGGTCTGAAGGCTTACCTTTTGTTAAGGACGCGAAACGACTTGCCTATATCTATGCACGGGCGAGAAACCGATATCGGGATATTGTGCCGATCGGATCCGACGTCGGGGCAAAAGTACGGAAGCTCATTGATGACCACGTGATCTCGCTAGGGATCAATCCAAAGATCCCGCCCGTCCAGTTGACAGATGCTGAATTCGAGCACCAAGTTGGCCAGGCATCCGGCAGTCGTGCGAAGGCTTCCGAAATGGAACATGCTATCCGTTCTCATATTAGGAAAAATCTCGACACAGACCCTGTCCGCTTCAAGCGAATGTCTGAACGGCTTAACCAGATCCTTCGTAGCCTGGGACAACAGTGGGAAGAAATAGTCCAACAACTGCAAACGATCATCGATGAATTGCGCTCAGGCAGCAACCCTGACAATGATGATCCATCGGACATCCCTGCCATTTACCTTCCGTTTCTTCGGACCGCGCTCGACGCTTTTGCTAGAGACCAGAACATTTCGGAGGCTGAGCTCCAAGCAATCCACCGGATGACTATCGAAGTTGTGGATCGAGTTATCGAAGAAATCCGCGCGAACCGGTCAATTTGGAACTCGTTCAAGATGGCCGATCAAGAGAATCTGCGCTCGGAGGTATTCGAGATCATATTCGACAAACAACTGCCTGGCGTTGGAGTTGACGACGCTGAACGCCTTGCAGATCAAATTCTGCAGCAGGCCAAGGCCAACGATGACATCCTCCGGAGCGCCTGATGCCGTTGCTTCCGCTCTCACCTGTTCGAACCGGAGGGAAGTTAGCCCGTTCGTCGTGTCATGCGCTGGAAATCGATGGGCTGATCTTCGAGGTCCACCGAAGCGACAGGCGCAAGACACTGCAGATTACGGTGGAACGGTCCGGAGAGCTCTCGATTACTGCTCCCACTGGAGTGGCGGAGAAGGACTTGGCGTCCTTCGTTGAAGAAAAGCTGCTGTGGATCCACACCAAAATCGAAGAGAAAGCGCGGCTGCAAAAACGCGCTCCGATCAAGGAATTTGTGAATGGTGAGGGCTTCCTGTATCTCGGCAAGAGTCACCGCCTCCGGATAGTCGAGAACCAGCTCGTCGATCTTTGTTTGAAGAATGGCCGCTTCTGCCTCCGCGCCTCCTCAGCTCACCGCGCTAGAGATGTCTTCATCGCATGGTACACAAGGCGTGCTCTGAAATGGTTCTCGCAGCAGGTCGCTGAACATGCCAACCGGATGGGTGTCGAAGTATGCGAGGTCAAGGTTCAAGATCTTGGCTTCAGGTGGGGATCGTTCGGCGCCGATGGGAGGGTTTCGTTTCATTGGAAGGCGATCTTGTTGCCTCCGAGGATTGCGCAATACGTTATTATTCATGAGCTTGCACATGCGCACCACCCAGACCATTCGGCTAACTTCTGGATCAAAGTCGAGCAGCACCTACCCGACTGGCGAACTCGGAAATCCTGGCTGGCGGAAAACGGTATTCAAGTTGAAGGACTATAAGGTACGCATGCGGACGTCCGGACCATTCCGGATGCTACAACGGGTGCAAAGCCCGCTTCCGGGGAGCCGAAGCGCATAGATCGGAATAGCGGACCCTTGGCGCTGCAAGCGCCAGCTTGCTGCTCCTGCCTGCCGAGCAAGCGAAAGAGTTATGGCCCGGCAGCAAGGTCGAAGTCGGCTGCGCTTAGCGACGAAACTCGGTGAAGAACTGTAACCGGTGTGCCGCTCCCGCGTTGGCGAAATGAACCACGCCGCTTGAAGGATTCGAACTGGATGCCTTGGCAAGCGCCTGGACGGGTGCTTCGATCCGCACGTTGGAACGTCTCATCGTGGGATTGCGGGAGGCGCGCGAGCGTCGAAGGCGACGACAAAGAGCTTCCGGAAAGGCCGCATGTTGACCCGGAATTTATGTTAGAATTATCCATCTTTTCGTTGTGGATGATCTAGCCAGAGGCTTACGCCGTAACGGAAATGCTAGAGCTTGATAAGACCGCCCACTCGATAGCGACCATTTAAAATGGAGACTGACATGCCACAAGGTGGAGGGAAAAATGTAGGCAAAACCGGCGATGGTAGCCCGATGGGAGAGTCGGTCGCCGAAAGCGAAACATTTGGCGAAGCGCTGTCAAAGGTAGGATTCGTGCCGGCCAACGCCGGGCGTAAGATTGTGTCCCCGGGAAAGCGTAGGGAAATGCTGAAGAAGAAAGCGCCCACCAACCCTAGCAAGTAGATTCTGGAGCGCGACCGCGATACTTTTTTGGATTAACTCATCGGGTGCAGATCTGGGAGAGCCGATGGGCATTTTGGGAGCGATTGGAAACACCTTCTCGCTCTGTCCGGAGGCGACGCCAAAGCAGATCGACATTCGCGGAACCAGCCGTTCTTTTGGTCAAGGCGTGCCGCATGCGCGCCGGTCCGAAGCGCGAGCTCTCCTTTGCGATCGTGTTGACGTAGCGCGCACTTTGATCGAGATTTTAAGCGGACAGGAAGAATCGCGGCTGTCGTCGAAACGAGCAAAACAGAAAGCCAAATTTGAGGCACCCGACATTTGTTACGGTCTTGACGCAGAATCCTGAGGCGATACCGAACCGCGTCTTCCGTTCGCGTTCGAAGAGCGCCAGTTTTGTTCTCGCCCGGCTTGCCTTCAGAAGAGCCGGGTGACGGCTTCAAATTGAAGTAGTAGTCCGCACTGCGAGACGACGTGTCTTCCAACGCTGCCCCGGACCCTTGGTCGCTGTCACGTCCGAGAAAGTCCGCAATGCCCAACATTGCGACGCGATCGTCCAACTTTCAAGCCGGCATCAACCGGGAAGCGCGCCGCCGGACATCCTATCACAACCCTTCCGGACGTCGTCGTCCTCAGTGTGATCCTCCGCAAGCGCCTCCAAGACCTCCATGCCCGGCAACTCGCCACGCTCGACGAGTTCGTCGACGAGCTTCAGGCACATCTCCCGATGGCGTTCGAGGATCGCCATCGACCGCTTGAGCTGCTTCCGCAGGATGCCGTCGACTTCCGACATGAGAGCGGTGTCGAGAAGCTTCATCTCGTTTGTATCGCGATCGTCGACGGGACCGTAGGATGCCAGCTTCCGTCCCATGCCGAATGACCGCTCGAGCGCGATTGCCGTCTTTGTGGCTTCGTGCAGGTCGGATCCCACACCGCCTGCTGCGCCATCGTCCCATGACCCGAGAAGAAGCTGTTCGGCCGCCATTCCCGACATCGTCATCGCGATGGTATCGAGATAGTAGTCCTTCGTCCTGCGCGCCCACACATCGCGCGCGAACACGGCCCGCCCGACCGACTGCG
The DNA here is from genome assembly GCA_030028905.1 of Ferirhizobium litorale. Classification (GTDB taxonomy): domain Bacteria; phylum Pseudomonadota; class Alphaproteobacteria; order Rhizobiales; family Rhizobiaceae; genus Ferirhizobium; species Ferirhizobium litorale. The sequence continues at coordinate 11,437 of JALDYZ010000029.1, forward strand.
CCAACTGGCCAAATCTCAGCGTCAACGCGACGGAAACGCTCGACAGCTTCATTCCAAGCACGGCACCGACGACCGCATGGCCGATCTCATGCACCGCGTTTGTGTTTCGGCGTGCAAATTTGACCCCCTTGGCGGGGTAATCGGCGTCCAATTTT
>JALDYZ010000002.1 GCA_030028905.1 Ferirhizobium litorale
AAAATTGGACGCCGATTACCCCGCCAAGGGGGTCAAATTTGCACGCCGAAACACATAATGCTTCGCTTTGAGTTGTCAACACGATTTATCGAAGTGTTATTAGGAGGGTCTTGGAGCGATTCGTTTGGGGTATACCTTTTCGAAGTGGTGCAAAGTGAGGAGGATTCCGGGGCGGTAGGACCGCTCCGGGCCCGTGGTCATTCTAGAAAAGTCGAGGGTGCCGTGGGGGGGGGAAGTCGCGAGCGTTGTCACGTTGTCTGGAATTTCGCGTGAGTGACCCTAAAGTATCATCCGGGCTACGGCCAAATCGCGTACCTCATCGCGGCTACGTCGTGATAAAAAGCAAGGCCAAGCCGTTGAAAATCGGCTTCCAGTTCTGGATGAATTACTTTTGTACCGGCAGCACAATAGTCAGTTGTATTGGAGGACAAGAAATGAGCGCCGCCGGTAAAGCCACTTTTCCGCAAGTCATCAAGGGCTGCGAAATAGGATTCGATGACGACGCAATCCTTCATGGACTGCTTTCCGGGACGAGCAGGCGCTATTGAGGAACCCACCCTTCCCCATGCGAGGTCTACCGCCGTAGCGGGCTGCATCACAACCTCTGATGTGGCCAGCAGTTCCGAAAGTCTTCCTTGTGCAACCGCTTCAAAACCCAAAGAGCCAAGCCTAACCGAGAACGCCGAAACGTCGGCTCCGTACGCCGCCATCAACTTTAGAAAGTTGTCGATTTGCTCATCTACCGCCGCGATTCCGTTTTCCGCGTCGGCCAGTATGCCCCCTCGGTTCTCGTCTAGCTCTGTTTTCACTTGTTGAGCGAGGAAAATGTTTGCCAATCCTTCTTCAGCCTTGGCAACGATCGTAGAAATTGCGTCTGCATGGGGGCTTCTAAATGTGCCCCTCACTGGCGTTCGAATGATATCTAGAAGTGAGCAAGTGTCGAAGAATATTATTGGGTGGTTATTAACCCCGATTTCTCCAATAATAACATCGATTGATCTCATTTCTGTAGGTCGTAGTTCTGCAGAAGTTCAATCGCATTCTCAAAATCCCCCGCCAAATCAGAGGCAACCGTTTCGGGCCATCGTCCCTCTGAAGTGAGCCAGTCCATGAGAACGTGCACTGGGAGATCGCTATGCGCTCTGTGGCATGCAATAATAAAATCATTCCATCGCTTACGGTCTGCCGGATGCGATGCCCCAGAACTCTTGTTCGCATATAGAGAAAACCGACGGAGATGGTCCTCGGCCGAAGGAGTGAGCCAATCGCCTATACTCCGCTCGCCCTCGCTAGGCTTCACATTTATATGAGAATCTCGCAGTACACTTTCTAAATATCTCTGGAAAAACAAATCCAATATTCCGTTGTACTCTCGGACTGTCAGTGATCCGTAGTTGCGCGGAACAATATTGCTGATCGAGCTATTTCCTCGATTGCAAACAAGGAAAAGGTCTGCCTTGGGCCAGTCATCGCCTTCATAGCGAAATACACCGAATTTGGTGTCTGCATTGGACAATTCGCGGCTTTTAGAGGCGACATGGCTCCAAGGCGAGGCGACTCGCCTAGCGAGGGCCGCGAGCATTTTCTGAAAGAGGTCATTGTCGGCTGGAAATTCCAACTTCTTATGCATCTGCATCAAACGGTACCTGAAAATGTGACTGCTTTGTATCTAGAATGGCTATTCTAGGCCAACCTGGCAAGGCGGGTTTTCGAGCCGCATACTGTCGTGCCCTGTCAAGTAGGTGGAGGCGGCGAAAACACACCTTCTGTTATGTTTCCAGATGTTGCGACGGCATGTGTCTGCAAGTTGCCGTAGGTGGACCAGAGCCCAAGTCGGGGCCGGTAAAGTCAACGTACCGTGTCCGGCAAGGACCTCCATCGCCAGTGTAGTTGCGGCATCCACATCGGTGGTTCTGCGGCGGCGGCGGCAGGGTCACACCGCAAGGACACCCGAACCAACCGCCCTCGGGGACCGGCTCCATGCCCGCCCGCACGAGCATACCGTCCGCCTCCTGCCGTGCCTTGATGATGTGATACGCGGCCTTCTCCACCGCCTCGGACTGCTCTTTGCTAAGTTCTTCCGAACACCGAAAGCCCGACATTTCGCATACTCCCACGAGGAACCATGAAGACGAATGCTTAGGTAGCAGATAGTAGCAAACTCGCGGTATAAGCGCAAATAGAGACTCCCCCAGCCTCGCGCCAGCAATCGTCGGTAAACCAGAATTCGACCTGTCCAATGCGGGACTTCTCAAAGATTTCAGGGAGTGGGACTATTCATGCGATTAAAGTGCCTCAAACTCACTAATTTTCGTGGCTATCGCTCTACAGTCGAGGTCCCAATCGATGAGGCGATGACCGGAATCGTGGGCCGCAACGACTATGGAAAATCCACCCTTCTGGAAGCTCTGGCTATATTCTTTGAGACCGAGGGTGTGAAACCGGACAAAGGCGACATCAATTGCTTCAGTCTGGCCGAAGGCGCGGAGCAATTCGAAATTTCGTGTGTGTTCACTGATTTGCCCGCAACGCTAGTACTAGACGAAAACGTCGAGACGACCTTGACCGGTGAGTATCTTCTCAATGGCTCAGGCGAGCTTGAAATCGTCAAGACGTACAAGGCGACCACGGGCAAGCTCGATAAGACGGCAATCCGCTGCCAGCACCCTTCCGATCCGGCTTTGAGCGGCTTGCTCGGTCTGAAGATGGCGGAATTAAAGAAACTTGGTGAACAGCGTGGAGTTGAAAATAAGGTAGCAGACAAACGTGTTGCGTCCCATTGGCGACAGGCGATCCGCGCCGCTGCTGCTCCAATAGATTGCCAAGAAACGCTCCTCGATGTGGACAAAGGAATGTCAGCCGACAGCAAGTCCATATGGGGAAAGATACAGGACCGCTTGCCCACCTTCGCCCTGTTTAAGGCCGACCGAGAGAGCAGCGATGGGGACGCCGAGGCTAAAAATCCATTACAGCAGGCCGTAAAGGAAGCCCAAGCGGAACTTCAGGAACAAATCAGTAGGCTGGAGCAGCAGATCGAAACCAGCGTGCTAGAGGTGGCTGGCCGGACACTAGACAAGCTGAGAGAGATGGCCCCGGAGCTGGCAAACGAGCTGACGCCACGGTTTAAGGAGAAGCCAAAATGGACGTTCAGCTTCACCTTGGATGGCGAGAACGGCATCCCCATCAATAAGCGTGGCAGCGGTGTGCGCCGTCTGATCCTGTTAAACTTCTTCCGCGCCGAAGCGGAGAAGGCTGCACTAGGTTCACAACGCAACGTAATTTACGCAATAGAAGAGCCTGAGACATCCCAGCATCCAAACTACCAGATGATGCTCATGAAGGCCCTACTTGCGCTATCCAATCAGCCTAATCGACAGATCATCGTCACCACCCATGTGCCCGCTCTCGCTGGATTGATGCCAACGGAGGGTTTACGCTACGTAACGAGGGACGAAGACAACAAGCCTACCATCAAGATGCCCGATCCCAATGTGCTCAAAGAAGCCGCAGAGAGTCTTGGTGTGCTCCCTGAGAGCGGCATGGAGCGAGCAAAGGGCGTCGTACTTGTTGAAGGAAAGTCCGATGTTACCTTCTTGCGCCATACTGCAAAGGCTCTACACGATGCTGGCTACGTATCATCGAACTTGGAGGATGCCGCTATTGTCCCTATCTTGATCGGGGGATGCGGGAGTGTGAAGCATTGGGTCACTTTAAATCTGGCCAATGATTTGGGCCTGCCATGGTGTGTTTTCCTGGACTCCGATATTGGCGGCGATGAGGCTCAGGTGAAGTCCATCAAGAAGCGCCGCGAAGAAGTGGAGGCACAAGGTCGTCCTTTCTACAGCACACGAAAACGGGAAATCGAAAATTACCTCTGCCCCGAACTAATCAAGGTCACAACAGGGAAAGAAGTCACCTTTACGGATACCTGCGACGCCAAGAAGATCATTGGAAAAGCTGTAGGCGTGAAGGCAGACGATGTTATTGACATCTTTTGGCCGAAGATGACCGCCGACAAGATCATGGAGCGATCCCGCTATGAGGTGGGCACTGCTTCAAAGCCTGAGCTGAGGGAGGTAATCGAGGGGGTATTGGGCATAGTTGTATAGCGACCGGTGCCGGATATAGCTCGGGATTGGAAGTCGTGCCGAAAGTGTGAAGACACACGCTCCTTCGCCATTGCGCCGGTAAACGGCCGGTCACATTCGGCACAAGAACACGGTGTCCCCAGCCCCCCGGCGTCGGACACTGTGCCACGTCCAAGCGCCCATCAAGCATATGTCCGCCCCCGGTGTTGCCAGGATGTTGTCGTGGGGGCGGCTTCAGGTTTGCTTCAGGGGGACATGGGGTAGTGGGGAGAGGGAATAGACACCTCATCTCCTTGCCCAACTTGAAGGGGTTCTTGCTGCACTGCTAGGCGGTCACTTCAAGAACTAAAGCCCAGCTTGCCTAAAGCAGCCCTTATAGTCCGAACTTAAAGCGAGATGGAGAGGAGCCTAGCCCTCATCCCTTCGTCAACACCAGGAGTTACCCCAGGAGGGGCCCCCTTTAGTGGCCGGTTATCGTATTGGGCCACCAGATTTCTTTCTCCTTCACGGGGATCGATACGCCAAACGCCTTGACGGAAGCATTCCGCATCATGTGTGCAACCCGCTCGGTCTCAGTAACGGGCACCATCAAGCCATCATGCATCGGGAGAGCCGGTATGTCCGCCGCCGCCAGCTCTAGCAGCAGCCGCACCAGGAGCTGGCTTTCAGCGAACATGAGGTCTATCCCCACGTCCGTCCCGAAGAGTTGAGCAATACGTGGGTGGAACCTAGCGGCAGCCTCGCGGAGGTGCTTTGCGGTCCAGCCCTCAGGGAGAGCCGCTCGGAGTTCTGGGGTTAGCTGCTTCATGTCGGAGGAGCGGGAGAGGAGAGACAGCATCGCCACCTTCGCCCCCGTGCGGTGCGCCTCAAGGCCTGGGATTTCATAGGGGTCTGTATTCGGCGGTACCTGCCCCGCCCTAAGGTAGGCCAGCCGTGCGAACATGGCGCTATAGTCCAAGTCGGCCACGGGCTCCCCACGAAGACCTAGGCGGTAGCGCTCCCGGCTGGAGATGTTCATCCAGAAACCGCCAAAGAGACGGCCTCCAAGATTGAACTCGGGGGTCTCATGGGGGGAGCGAAGGGTGAACCCACGCCGAAGCGAAACGGGAACTTGGGGCCTTCCGTCAAACGTGATGTCCGCAGCTCTCAAATAGGCGTTGATGGTTTCTACCTCCGCCCTATACCGGCAGCTATCGGAAGTGTCCCGATAAGACACCAGAACCTTGGTCATTGGCTGACCATGACGGGGCCGCTCACCGGACCTCGCAGCTAGCCAGATTGTCTCCGCGCCCACTCCCCGCCCGATGTCCGCGAGGCTGGAGGGTGACAACATGATCGCACGTTGGAAATCGGCGGTAGGCTCCACGGTGGTGAGGTGGCGCTTGAAGGTGTAATCATGGCGATGAATTGCGCCAACCTCCTCCATGGCAAGAAGTGTGTCCGCCAATATCCGCTGGGGGTAGTCCGCACGGTCGTACCTCGTGGGCTTCTTCTTGGCGGTGGCGACTGCGAGCCGCGCTCCCGGTTGCCGCCCCGGTGTCATCCTGAGGTCAACCAGATTGGCCAGCACATTGGAGATGACCTGCCGCCGCCTCAAGGTTGCGTCTCGCCTCTTCCTGCCTGGGATACCGCGCTCGATCTCTGCCGAGATGGTCTCTGCCATGTCTAACAGCGGGTCCCCCTTGCAGGTTAACCACGGGTCATGGAACACTGAGACCGGCTCGGGGGGAGCGGCCTGTCGTACTTCTAGGGATTGCATGGGTACTCGCTTTCTACCTTGCGGGACCAAAACCGGAAGTTGGCGCGGACGGGACCTCGCGTTTGAGCGCCTCCGCAAGGTCAACCACTTCGGCTACGGCTTCAGGGGTGGCGACGATCCCCGCTATGTCTTCGACCTTCCGCCCCAGGACACGCATGAAGTTGCCCTCCGCTCGGGGGTACTTGGACTTCAGGGGGAAACCTGAGGTCGTCCTGTGCGTCCCGCTCGCCAATCTATGGAGGGCCTTGGAGATTTGGACATGTCGGAACTCTGGGTTTCCGCGTGGACCTAAGTCCGCCGTTGCGGCCTTCACGGCGAGGGTGATGAGCAATAGCTGCCGCCCCTTCTTCCCTGCATCTCGGAGGTTCGCTAGGACGGCCCTTACACGGTCCTCTGGGTCCAGGCCTCTAAGACTGTACGCGGACACCGTGCGGCCCGAGCCATCCAGCAATGCTTGGAGCGTGGCGATGGTAGGCAGCACCATGGGACCGCTGTTATTATCCCGCAACCACTTGTCTGCCGCCTTGCGATAGGGGGCAAGCTCCGCCTTAGTATAGCTGCGACGGGAGTACGAACCATGGCGGCGGTGGAACTCGACGTGAGACTTACAGAACCCGTGCGAGAGGCCACGGGCGGAGGCCCTTTGCGTGGGCCGCCCGCATCCCCAGACCAGACATCTCCGCCTTTCCTCACCCTCGTCCGGCGGAAGGGCAGCTCGTCGCTTGATCTCCCTGCGGCTTTCCAGGCGGCTCATGACGGCTGCACCTCTCGGAAGATAAGTATGGCGTTAGCCTTCCTCTCGGCCACCACCGTCTCGGGGAAACCGGGAATGCGGAGTTCCTCTCGAAGCGCCGTCTCGGCGATCTCCTTGGCTGCCTTCATGTGGGGCTTGGTGGCCGGACTGGGCTTCTTGATTGAAAGGAGGCCCTCTTCCCTGGCAGCCGCAAGCGGCCCAAGGAACTCCTCCCCTATGAATGGTGAGCCATCGCTCTTCCTGCCGCGCAGACTCAAACTGTAGTGCCTGAGGCGGTCCTCAAGGCCAACCGAATGGATTGTCAGAGTCGCGTCCGGTGGTAGTACGCGATAGAAGATGTGGTGGGCGGCATGGAAGCGGGGGTATTCCCCATCAGTCGCGTAGCCGAAGCCGCTGAATGTTCGCGTGGTGGTGCCGTCCGTGAGAATTAGCCCTATTCCGGCCTCTCCCCACATGCGCCCCCGGCTTACCAAGTAGGCGTGGAAATGCGGCCCCGCTGAAACAGCGTGGTTCATGTTTGTCTCCATTGTGTCGGTGGGAAATAAAAGGAGGCACTCGGACTTCTGCCCGAGCGCTCAGAACGCGGGATGTTATCTAGGGTGCTATTTCGTTATAATGAGCACGGCAGTAGCCGCGAGGAACCCAGCTACTAGTAGCCCCATGCGGATGGTGAGTACGAAGGTGATGCGCTCGAAGGCTTCCTTCACGTCCTGTTTGGTCGCCAGCATGTCAGAGCGTTTGGCCAGTTCCGGCATGTGTCTACCCCGTTGTGGATGCGCCAAGGGCAGTATATCAAACACCACCCTGGGCAGCAAATCCCCAAGGGCACCCGCACTCGGTTAGTAGCCCAGCGATTTAAGGAGTCGCTCCCCCGCGCCTTCGTCGCCCGTGCGGCGGCTCAAGAACTCGGCGGTGGCCCGTGCCTGCTTCTCCAACGCGAGCTTTCGAAACATCGGGAAAGTAAAGATCAGGCGCTTGTAGCCCGCCGCTCGGTACTTCTGGACCACTCCAGCAAGAGCATTGAGGCGTGTCCCCTTTGTCCCCGCATCGCCATCCGCCATGTCCTGGTACTCGTCAGACTTGATGAGCTCCTCCAGTGCCTCTTTCAGGCTGGGCCCGCTCGGAGGAAACCCGGAGAACTCCTGGAGCACGTCATAGGCGTTGCGGCCATCGGGTAGCGTGATGTCCCGGAAGTCTACACCGTCTTTCACTGGGTTTGGCAGCAAGAGGCCCCTTCCGGTCTCCACCATCATGCGGTTGTGCTCCTCTTCCACCAGGTCCAACGTGGCGGTGGACGTGAGGCCCAGCTTCTTGGCGAGCGGCTCTCCAAAAGCATCCCTCCGGGGCGGCAGACTGTCACCGTACCCAGGGACATCCTTGAGGGCCCGATCCATGAGGCTACGAGCATCGCGGAGATACGGGTCGGTGTTCATGTAGCCGCGCATGGCGGAGCTACCGGGGAGCATCGCGGCCCCCATATTCCCCACGTAGGCTTCCATGCGGTTCTCTGGATCGGACAACGCACCGAAGAGCTGATTGAGGTTGAGGAGGAAGGACCGCTCCCCAAAATTCCGAGCTAGAGCCATCGCTGAAGCCGTAGCGAGGTCTGCAATGTCGCGATTCTCCGGGTCCACCGTATAGAGGTGGTGCAGATCCGCCGCTATGCTCATGACCATCCCAGCCGGATCCAAGCGGCCATATGGGACGAAGGTGGTTGAGCCGTCGTCATTCTTAATCCTCACAGAGTAGGGCTTCCATCCGGTGGCCGCTAGCTGTTGCCGCAACTGAGGGTCTGAAGGCCCGCCTCCGGTGAAACGGCCATTCGCGGCCATCATCGCGGAGAACGCCATGAACATGGAGCCTATTGCCATCTGTCCAATCGCCTGGGCCTGGGCCTCAGCGCCCATCTTTCCGCTTATCATCTGGCGAAACTCTGTCTGGGCAAGGTTGAGGACAGGGGTGTACTTATGCGCATACCGGAGGACATTCACTGGTGTCTTCAGGAACGGCACCACAAGGCCCATCGCCGGATATTGGCCGCGAAGGTTCCGCAAGCCCGCCCCAAGCGTGCCCTGGAGGAGTTCCTGATTGAACGTGACCGTCTGGGCCTCCTGGAGTGCCTCCCTGTCTACCGCCCTGCCGTCCGCATCAAAGGCCCGCTTGAGGCGATCCTCCATGAAATCCTTAAAGCCCTGCCCCTCAAGCCCCAGCCTTTCGGCATCCATGGCGGCCTTCGCCTGGACCACCGCACGGTAGCGAAGTGTCTTGAAGAACTCATCCTGGGCTCCGAGGGCGCGGGTGGGGAGACCGCCAACATTCCGATAGAGGGAGGACAGGTTGAGGTTATGCCAGAGGTCCGCGAAGTCATTGATGGGTCGGAAATTTGGGAGCCCGAGGCGTTGGTGCTGGGTGGCGAGAGACCCACTGCTTTCCAGCCATTCGGTCGTGTGCGGGGAGAGCCCGCTGTCGCCATTCATGAAGGCATCGAGCCCCGCCTTTAATCCGTCAGTGATGGAAGCCACGGTGTAATAGTACTCCTTGGTGGCCTGCTGCCGGATGGGACTTCCACGGCTGCCCATCACCAGGGATCCGATCTGCTTCTCCAACGGGCGGGCAACCTGCATCAATACGTTGCCGGTCATGTTGATGAGGTGCGTGGGGTAGTTCCAGAGGAGACCATTGCGCATCGAGAAGCTGACCTCATCGAGCGCCTTGCGGAGGAAACCAGGGTTGGCCATCTCCTTCATCTTCTTGGGGTCGCCCCCGGTGGACAGGATCAGGCTCATGAACTTCTCGTCATCCATGCTCTTGATCTTGGCGAGGTCCTCGGGTGTCACCGCGAAGTCGGACCTCAGGCGGCGCATGGTGCGGCCCACATTGGAGCGGATAGACTGGGAGGATCCGAAGACCTGTACGGCTAGCTCCAGGCGTCGCTTGGCTTCCGCCATGGCTGCCGTGGCGTCTCCCCCGAAGTCATCCAGCTTGCCCCACCGAATGTCGTTGATGAGCTGGTAGCTATCGAGGAACATCTTGTTGGAGACCAGGTAGCCCGCCTCCATGTTGCGGACCATCGCGGTGGCATCCTTGCCCGCCTTGACCAGCTCCCCGATCACCGCCGAGGGGTCCTCATTGTAGTACCGGGCATAGCGCCGCACCGAGGCATCCACCTGGGCGTCGGAGAGGATGTCCCCACCCTTCACCTTGTCGAGTTCTGGGCGGAGCGTGGTGGTCACGTTGTTGATGAGCGCATCCACCTCTTCGGTCGTGTTGAGCTTCTGCCACGGTAGGTTCCCGGAAGGTGCAAACTTGTGCCCCTGCGAGACGGCATCCGCATAGGAGCCTGCTTGATCTATCGCTCGGAGGTCCCAGTCGGTCCCATCGAGGATCGCCTTCATGTCCGGCTCAGTGATCACCTGAAGGGTTACCGCCTTGGCGGCCTTCGCGGCTGGGAGCCCTGCGGCCTCGGTGGGAACAACCTCATCGACAAGCGGGGCTGGGGTGACCAAATCATCCGCCACCTTCCCTGGGAGTTCCTCCGTCGTGGATCCGGCCTTGACGCGGACCCTGGGCTTGGTGGACTCGGTGACAGCCGCGACGTTCTGCGGTGCGGCCAGCTCGGCGGCCACCTCCTTGGCGAGCTTCTGGTCTCCGCTCCTCCCGGCCCGAAGGACTTTGAGGGCGAGACCGAATGTGCCCACCAAGGCCACGTCCATCCCGACACCTTCAAGGGCGTTCTTCAGGCGGCCCTCGGCAGCGGTATCATTTGGGTTGGCCGCCAAGTAGGCGCTGACGGGGTTCTCCAGGGCGGGGAACTGCTGGATGAGGTTGGAGAGGCGATCCTCGTGAGGGTCCAAAACGATGGCCCCAGTAGTGGCACCACGGCCCGTTTCGTATATGGCCTTCCCGACCTTCCCCGCGTTCTTGACCTTCTGGACCGCCTTGATGGGTCCCAGGATCTTGCCCACCCCAAGCATCCCGGCGGTGAACTGGGCGATGCCCTCCACGATGGGGGCCACTGGAGTAGTCTCGGCGTTGGCCGCACTAAGCGCCTCGATGTCCTGCCGGATGCCGCTCTTCGTCTTGTTGCCTTCCCACGAGTCATCCTTGATGAAGTCGTAGGTCTCGAAGGCAGCCTTTGCGGCCCCCGTGAGGGGTGCGGTCCCCACGGCATTCTCCTCGGCGGCCCCAGCGTCTACCGGAGCGTCTGACGGAAGGTCGAACTCCCCGGTCTCAGGATTGCGGACCATTCCCATCTCGGAGGCCAGAACGTCATCCTCACTGTTAGGCATGGTGCTTGGCTGGTCCAGCTCATCCAGGACACCCGGCTCGTCTCCACCACTGAAGAGGTCCCCGATGGCTCCCACGAGTGACTTAGCGCCGCCCCGCAATGTCTCAGTCACGGGGTTACCCGCACCCTGGGCTTCCGCCATGTTCTTGATGTCCCTCTGCTTGCGCTCGGAGATCACCTGGTTGGCGGCTTTGAGAAACAGTTCGTCCATATAGTTCTCCTTGTTGATAGGCGTGCGTGATGGTGGGCTCGCATGGGTGCGTCCCGATGGGGTTGGAATCTCGGATGAGGGATGAGGAGGTTTAAGAGTTTGGCCGGAAGCGGCGGCCCACTCCCATCTATAGGAAGGGAATTTCTTGTAGTGGCCGGAAAGCGGCTCTTCTCTCTTATATGAAGGCTATTGTTTTCGGCCCGTGCTCTTATAGGGAGGGAGTTGGAAAGCACCGCTTCCCTTATAGGACGCCTATTGCCCGAGGAACGGAGGCTTAACCTTCCCTTGTAGGGAACTCATTGAGTTGGCGGAGAGTGCTGGCGCTACTTCTTCCCTTGTAGGAAGCAAATTGAAGTTGGCAGGGAGGCAGGGGCGGCGCTACCTTTCTTCTATATGGGACTTGTTGGGTGCGGTGTCCCCCGAGAGGGCCCCGGAGGTTTCCCGGTCCGGGGCTATCCGGGTGTCCTATGCTCGATGGGTGCAGACCTGGAGCGGCCCTAAGATCGCCCTTCGAGTACCCTCAGGCATTCTCTCGATGTACCAGCCCCAGTCGCTCCACTTGGTAAAGCCGCACCATGACTCCACCTGAAGGGTATTCCTGCCGAGACGAACAAAAACCATATCGAAATGGATTTCGGCTTCAAATGTCTTGCCGAGTTTGAAAGCACTCACGATAAGTCTCCATAGCTTGAAACTGTTAGGTCCAACTGCTATGGTTTTGCCAATCGCCACGCCAAAAAGCTTAATATTTTCAGCGCTTGGAGTTGGGGAGGAGCGATTTCGAGTCTCTCATCGCCCACCATTCTTTCCTGCAGACTGTATACTCTGGTGCCCTGCGGATGCGGGTATTCCGGTATTCCTTGGTCGGGGTATGCTCTATATCCCCTTCCTACCCACCGCAGCGACTATTGCGTAAGAGCCTGGGGACCGAGGTTCAGAACTTTTTTGAACCGCGGCACTATATTCGGGATGAGGAAGCTCAGGCCGCCATTCGTTCACAGCTCTGCGCACAACGCCGGCATGCTTCGACGCAGCTGGCCATGTCGCCGATCCTTTCACAGTCATCAGCGCATTCGCGGCAGATTTCCGAACACTCTCGGCAGGTATGCTTGTGATGCTCCGTGCCGATCAGCATAAAATGAGCAGATGTCCTGCAAATCTCAGCACATGCCATCATGAGGCGAAAGTGGGCCGGCTTCGTATGCTCGCCTCCCATATCCAGGCAATGTGACATCGCCGTGGACAGGCATTCCCGGTAGCAGTTCAGACAATTGTCGATGCACTCCTTCATGGCTGCCGATTGATGATGCATGGCCGGTCTCCCGATGTGATGAACCAGTTCGCTCTACAACGTGCTCCGCGAGCGGTTGGTTCCCCCAGATGGCGTCCGGGAAGCCTGATTCCGCCTTCAACATTTGCCGGCCGGCTGGTTGCTGATTCTGCCGCGGGCCACGCCGTCGATCGCGGAAATTATGCCCCTCGCGGATGTACGCCCGAATGATCGAACAGGCCTTTGCGATCGGCGCAAAGCTCATCGTCCCGTGCAGAAGTGTACGGGGATCAAGCCCAACGACCGTATAGCTTCAACGCCAACGCGCCTCATCTTAGAGTCATTGACGTGGCCGGCAGCCGACAGATCCCGATCACACAAAAAGAGGAGCGCATCATGTCGCAGACAAAAACAAAGCCCCCTACGCTTGGACATCAGGAGACAAACATGAATTTGGACAACACCGTACACCCCGGCAAACCGGGGGTCGAGGAGTTGGTTCCGTCGCGCTACGCGGTACAGATCGGCGAAATTGAAGTGCTGGTGATCAGCGATGGCGTGCTGCCGCTCCCAACCGAAATGTTGGGACACAACGTCGACGCGACCGAACGAGCTGGCTGGCTGAAAGATAGGTTCCTGCCGCCGGACGCTTTCGACTGGGCGCTGAATGTGGTCCTGGTGCGCAGCGGCGATCAGACCATACTCGTCGACGCCGGGCTGGGATTTGACCCGGAATTGAACCTGCCGCGGGCCGGGCAGTTGGCCAAGCGACTCGAAGCCGCCGGCATCGATCTCGGATCCGTGACCGACCTGGTGCTGACCCACATGCACATGGACCATGTCGGCGGGCTGCTCGTCGACGGGGTGAAGGAGCGGCTGCGTCCCGATTTGCGGATCCATGTGGCGGCTGCCGAGATCAAGTTCTGGGAGTCGCCCGACTTCTCCCACGTCCACATGCCGCCGGGGTTCCCAGACGCACTTCGGGCAGCAGCCAAGCGATTCAGCAAGGATTACAGCGGCAATCTGCGGCCATTCGACGAGGAGCAGCAGGTGGCGCCGGGTGTGGTCGTCTCCCGCACCGGCGGCCATACCCCCGGGCACTGTGTGGTCCGTGTGGCGTCCGGTGGCGACCGGCTGATGTTCGCCGGCGACGCCGTGTTCGCGGTCGGGTTCGAACACCCCGACTGGTTCAATGGTTTCGAACACGATCCCGAGGAGGCGGTTCGCGTACGGGTCCGTCTTTTGCGCGAGCTTGCGGAGACCGGATCGTTGCTGGTGGCCACTCACCTGCCGTTCCCATCCGTCGGCCATGTGGCAGTTGAAGGCGACGCCTTTCGTTGGGTGCCGGTCTTCTGGGACTACTGACCGGTTGCCAGGTCAGGGCATTGGTGTCGTAGGCGCGGTCAGCATGGTGGACCGCGCCTACGCGCATTTATCCCGCAACATCGCTTCCGCCATCCGATTGTCCCGGGCTTGCCCGAAGTAATTTGAACACCCTCTTGTCGCATCGCGTCAAATTCCAAGCGCCCCCACAAAAATCCATCGACCTGGTAAAATGATCCTCCCCTCCCCAGCCGGCGAAAGGGAGAAATCCGCCGTTTCGCCCCTACTCACATTGGAGGAGAACCGCCGCGCGACCGATACCACCGATTGCTACCGTTCAATGGACGACAATTGTTGGCAGAATGGGCGCTTGCGGGGAGAGACGTCGAACTATCCCCATATTGGAATGAGGGACGGCGGGTCATGTTCAGGCTTCATCTCAAGAACCACGACTATTTGAGCATTTCCGGCGGTACCAGCAGGGTCTACTACCCTTCTGCCGACAAGGATTTCGTGCCCGGCGAAGACGAGGCACCCACCCTGGCAAAGGTGCACAAGCCAGACACCGGCAATATGGCGATCTGTCGGTATTCCGCGCTGCCGGACGTCTTTGTGGCCACAACTATCGGCGCGGGATTCGACATGCCCGCTATCGCAGGCAGCTTGCAGGCCGTTTTCGGTGCCGACACCGGCGCGACCCTCATTCCAGGCTCGTTGCGCCACCAAAGAACCGATGCGCCCCGAACAGGTTCGTCGCCAGCCGCTCAGGAAGGCGCCGCCCCAGGTGCGACGGGCAACGCGCCATCAGGCGATGGAGCCGGCGGTTCCGGCGCCAATTCGGCTGGGGATGGATCCGGCAGCGATGACGGCGGGCAATCCGAGATGCCCCCGACGCTGCGTCGCAGCATGACGCCCAACGATCAGTCGTCTCAGACCAGTTCCGATAGCGGACACGATGCGGGTCTCCACGACACACTCGATCTGGGCTTGGGCGCGGCTGGACCATTGCGCGTGGATCCAGGCGCTGGCTCGACAAGCAGAAGCAACTCCGCGACCGATGCTGGTTCCGACAGTGGAGGGGGCGAAACGCCTGTTGCGGCGCCTGCCGTCGCTTCGTTCGCCGCGGCTCCCGAGGTCGAGGGTGACGCTCCGACTGCCGTGCCTGCCGCCGCCGCGACCCCGAGCAAGATTGCCCTTGAAAACATGAAGCAGGGCAATTCCATCGACGAGTGGGGCATCGAAGGCGACGGCGACGGAAATATTCAGGGCTTCGCCACGGAAATCAGCACCAATGTCGGCGGCACCGTGGACTTCAAGATCGCCACGGACTCCACGCACTACCGGATCGACATTTACCGCCTCGGCTACTACGGCGGAGACGGCGCCCGCAAGGTGGGCTCCATCGAACAGTCGCTCACCACTGCTCAGGTTCAACCGCATCCGATCGTCGATATGTCGATCGGGCTGATCGACTGCGGCAACTGGGATGTATCGGCAAGCTGGGAAATCCCGGATGACGCTGTCTCCGGCGTCTATATCGCCAAGCTCGTTCGGCTGGATGGTACCGAGGGCGCAAGTCATATCCCGTTCGTGGTGCGCGACGACAGCTCGACCAGCGATATCGTCTTCCAGACGTCCGACACGACCTGGCAGGCCTACAATGCCTGGGGCGGCGCCAGCCTCTACGAAGGACAGGTGCCGGTCGATCCGGCCGATTTGATAGGCTACATGCCGCCTAACTGTGGTTGCGGCGTGAATGCCATCGGACGCGCATCCGCCGTCAGCTACAACCGGCCAATAGTAACCAATACGAGCCTCGCTGGTGGCACACACGACTTCATTTTCGGGGCCGAGCATTCCGCCATTCGCTGGCTCGAGCAGAACGGATACGACGTCAGCTATATTTCCGGCGTCGATGCTTCCAGAAATCCCGATCAACTGCTCAATCATCAGGCGTTCTTGTCCGTCGGTCATGACGAGTACTGGTCGGCGGAGCAAAGGGAAGGTGTCGAAGCCGCCCGCGATGCCGGTGTCAACCTCGCCTTCTGGGGCGGCAATGACATGTACTGGAAGATCCGGTGGGAAACCAGTATCGATGAAAACGGCACGCCCTACCGCACCATGGTCTGCTACAAGGAAACCTGGGGCACCAGCACCGATCCGAGTGACGTCGGCACCGGAACATGGCGCGACCCTCGATATGCCGATCCTGGGCAGGAGCCCGAGAATGCGCTGATCGGTACGATGTTCACCGTCGATAGCTATCGCCAGGACACAATCACGGTACCTTATGATTTCTCCAATCTGCGTTTTTGGCGCGACACCGATATTGCCGACCTGCAGCCGGGCGAAGTCTACGAAATGCCGGCGAACTACCTTGGCTATGAGTGGAACTCTGACGTCGAGAATGGCTTCCGCCCTGCTGGCTTGGCTAACCTGTCGCTCTCGAATGTTTCCGTGGAAACATACCTGCGCGACTATGGCACGTCGATCGGTCCGGCAGACGTCCAACATAGCTTGACCATGTACCGCGCAGAAAGCGGCGCGCTCGTTTTCAGCGCGGGAACCGTTTTCTGGTCCTGGGCACTGGACGACCAGCATGAAGGCGCGGAAACACCGACGGACCCGAACGTGCAGCAGGCGATGGTCAACATGTTCGCGGACATGGGAATCCAGCCGTCGACGTTGGCTTCGAGCCTCGTTCTCGCGACGCAATCGACCGATACGACCAAACCCACATCGACCATCACGTCGCCGATCATCGGTGCGAGCTTCATCGAGGGGCAGCATGTTACGGTCACGGGTACCGCACAAGACTTAGGCGGTGGCGTCATCGCCGGTATAGAAGTTTCGACCGATGGCGGCTTGAGCTGGTTCAAGGCAACCGGCCGCGAGAACTGGTCTTATAACTGGGTGGTTCAGGCCAGTGGCACGTACACTCTCATGTCGCGGGCAGTCGATGACAGCCTCAATATCGAAGCGCCATCCGCCGGCAAGCAGGTTGACGTCAACCTGCCATCGTCGACGGTAAGTCTCTGGACACTCGCTTCCAAACCGGAAACGGAGGTGGTTATCGATCGCGATGGAGTGGAACTCGGCGTAAAGTTCGAAACCACGACCAACGGCACCATCGACGGCATCCGGTTCTATAAGGGCTTTTACAATACCGGCGGCCATACTGTCAGTCTTTGGACCGCTGACGGAACGCTCATTGCAACCGGCGTATCCGCCAACGAATCCTTGTCCGGCTGGCAGACGGTAAAGTTCTCCAGCCCGATACAGGTATCGGCCGGCACAACATACGTCGCCTCCTATCACACCAAGGGCTACTACTCTTCGACGGGAGGCTATTTCGACACAGCATACAACAATGGCTACCTGAGGGTGGACGCGAATGGGGGCGTGTTTAACTACAGCAATACGCCCGGATCGTTCCCGGGCAGCAGTTATAACGGCGAAAACTACTGGGTGGACGTGCTTTTCAATGTTGGCGAGAACGTTGCGCCCGTTGCCGTAGATGACAGTGGGCTCACCATCAGCCGCAATGGCACATTGACCCTGTCGATTGCTGCTCTTGTGGCAAACGATACCGATGCAAACGGAGATCCGCTTACAATCACGGCGGTCGGGAGCGCGGTGGGCGGTACAGTTGCTCTCGACGCGCAGACCGGCAATGTCATTTTCACCCCGACTGCGGACTATTCCGGCCCTGCGGGCTTCAGCTACACCGTATCGGATGGGCGCGGCGGCGCGGACATCGCGAATGTGAGCCTCACCGTAGAGGAAGGATCAAGCGGGGTTTCCCTGTTCCAGCCGACAGACGGTCCCACCGGCAATAGCTATGACGAAAATACCGGTGTTGAACTGGGGATGAAGTTCGTAGCCTCCACAAGCGGAACGGTGACGGGCATCCGCTACTATAAGCCGTCTGGCGATACGGGCACACACACCGGATCGATCTGGTCGGCGAATGGAACACTGCTCGGTACTGTGACTTTCACCAATGAGTCACTCAGTGGATGGCAGACGGCCACATTCTCCAATCCGATCCAGATTGCGGCCGGCCAGACCTACGTCGCGTCCTACCACACAAGCAGCGGGACCTACTACTCGAGCGCAAACTACTTCGCAACATCGCACACGAACGGACCTCTGACCGCACCCTCTTCCAGCACCAGCGGCGGAAACGGGGTATATGCATACGGTTCTGGCGGGAATTTCCCGGGGCAAAGCTACAATTCGTCGAACTACTGGGTCGACGTCGTTTTCAACCAGTCCACGACCGCCCCCAACACCGCACCGGTTGCGGCGAACGACAACGGCTTCGTCGCCACTTACAACACACCGCTGACCATCGCGGCTTCAGCAATTATTTCCAATGACATTGATGCCGATGGTGACGTGCTTACCATCAGCGGAGCGGGCGGCGCAGTCAACGGAACCGTGACCTACAACAGCCAGCTCAATGCGCTGATCTTCACGCCGACCGACGGCCATGCCGGAGCGGCAAGTTTCACCTACACCATCTCCGATGGGCGGGGAGGCACTGCCTCAGCCACGGTCAACCTGACAGTGGCAGAGCAATCGACGACGGCGAGCCTGTTCTCGCCAGCCGATACGCCGACAGTAGCATCGGTCAACGACCCCGATGCAGTGGAACTCGGCGTGAGATTCGTTGCTTCCGCGAGTGGTGAAATTACCGGCTTGCGCTACTACAAGGGCGCTCAGGATACCGGCACCCACGTCGGCTCACTCTGGACCAGCTCGGGCACCTTGCTGGCGTCAGCGACCTTCACCAACGAGACGGCAAGCGGTTGGCAGACGGTGATGTTCTCGCAGCCGGTAGCCATATCGGCCGGCACGACCTACGTGGCAAGCTATCAGTCCAACGGGTTCTACTCTGCGACGCCAAACTACTTCACGAGCCCAATTAGCAACGGCCCACTCAGCACTGCCAGCGGGAACAATGGCGTATATGCCTATGGTGCGGGAAACGAATTCCCGAACGCAAGCTACAGCGCCACAAACTACTGGATCGATGTCCTGTTCGAACAATCCGCAAGCAATCTCGCACCGGTTGCAGCCAACGATGCAGGTTTCTTTACCGACGTCGGCGTTGCCAGAACGTTCCAAGCGTCGTCCTTGCTCGCGAACGATAGTGATCCGGATGGCGACTCGCTCACTGTTACGGGTGTCAACAATGCAGTGAACGGTACCGTTTCGTTCGACAGCCAGACGAATATGATCTCCTTCACGCCGACTGCGGGCTACCAGGGACCAGCAAGCTTTACCTATTCAATTTCCGACGGAAACGGAGGCACGGCCTCCGCTCAGGTTTCGATCACGGTGGCCAACGAACAGAACGTCTTCGCGGCAAACGCGACCCCGTCGATCGTCTCAGTTGACGACAATGCCCCCGTTAACCTCGGCATGAAGTTCCAGGCCGACGTTGCCGGTTCGATCACCAGCATCCGCTTCTACAAGGCTGAAGACAACACCGGCCCGCATACCGGCTACCTCTGGACGGCGACCGGCACGCTGCTCGCAAGCGCCACGTTCACCAACGAGACGGCAAGCGGTTGGCAGACAGTCAACCTTGCCAGTCCGGTCAACATCGAGGCGGACACCACCTACGTCGTCTCCTACAGCACGAACGGCAACTATTCGGCGACGCCGAACGCCTTCAGTTCGGAAATCTCCAACGACAATCTCACCGCCCTTTCCTCCGCGCTGAGCGGTGGCAATGGCGTCTATGCCTACGGATCCGCCGGGCTCTTCCCGACGAGCACCTACAACAACACGAACTACTACGTCGACGTGGCCTTCCGGCCGCAGTTGGCAGCGTAAGGAGGACGGTACGCATCGATGGCAGGTGACAATCGGCTCCCAGTATCTGTGTTGGCGGGATTCCTTGGCGCCGGCAAGACGACCGTTCTGAACCATGTCCTGAAGAACCGCGAGGGCATGCGCGTGGCTGTGATCGTCAACGACATGAGCGAGATCAACATCGACGCGGATCTGGTCCGTGACGGCGGCGCGGGCCTGTCGAGAACCGACGAAACGCTGGTGGAACTGACGAACGGCTGCATTTGCTGCACGCTTCGCGATGACCTCCTGGGCGAGGTTCGCCGCCTCGCCAACGAGGGGCGCTTCGAGTATCTGTTGATCGAGGGAACCGGCATTGCCGAATCCCTGCCGATCGCCGCGACCTTTTCGTTCCGCGACGAGACGGGCGCAGCCCTCTGCGATATTGCGCGCCTCGACACCATGGTTTCGGTCGTCGATGCGGCAAACCTGCTTTCCGACTACAACAGCGCGGATTTCCTTCGCGATCGCGGCGGTGCCCGCGACGAGGACGACATGCGCACCCTGGTCGACCTGCTTGTCGAGCAGATCGAGTTTGCCGACGTCGTGATCATCAACAAGATCTCCGAGGTTTCGCCGGAAATCAGGACGGCGATCCGCCAGATCGTCGCCGCACTCAACCCCGATGCGCGGGTCGTCGAGACTGACTTCGGGCAGGTGGCGCCAACCGCGATTCTCGATACCGGCCTCTTCAGCGAAGCGAAGTCCGCGCGTCATCCCCTTTGGCACAAAGAACTGTTCGGGTGGGGCGACCATGTGCCGGAGACCGAGGAATACGGCATATCGAGCTTTGTGTACCGGCAGCGCCGCCCTTTCGATCCGGCAAAACTCCACGCGTTCCTGGAAACGGAATGGCCCGGACTGCTGAGAGCCAAGGGGCATTTCTGGCTGGCCACCCGACCGGGTTGGATCGGTCTCCTCTCGATCGCGGGCGGGCAGAAGCGCGTTGAAGCCAAGGGCATGTGGTGGGTGAACACCCCGAGGGCACATTGGCCACGCCACCCTCAATTCCAGGAGATCCTGCAAAAGAACTGGAGCCCGATCTGGGGCGACCGGCGGCAGGAACTCGTCTTCATCGGCACGGGACTCGCGGAGAACGAGATCCGTGCCGCCCTGGATCAATGCCTGGCCGGACGGGAGAATGGCTTCGATCCGACCATTGCAAACAAAATGAACGATCCATTCCCGCCATGGCAGCATGTTCACGCTGCCTGAGGCCAGATTTTTCAAACCAGGAGGGTAAAATATGTCCAGTGAACTCTATTCCGACGGCATCGGCGAAATCACCGTCACCGGCACGATCGTGCGCATCGACCTGATGTCGCTTTCCGCGACAGAACGCGACGCGAGCAACAATCCGAAGCCGGTCTTCCGTCAGCGGATCATCATGCCGGTCGATGCCTTTGCGAACGCGGTCGACCTGATGCAGAAGGCCCTCGGTGGCCTTGTCGAAGCCGGAGCAGTCCGGCGGATCGGCGATACCGCGACCCTGCCGGCGGGCGACCAGAAGCAGTCGGGGCAGTCTGCAACAAACGCCTCCCCCAATTTTAACTAGGCGCTTTTCTTTTAGTTCGGTAGGGCCATGAGTACGGACCAGCACACCAGCCTGAAGTGCCTGGCGTTGATCGCACGCCATCACGGCATCGATCTCTCGCCCGAAAGACTGATGCACGACTACGCCGTGGGCGACGAACCCGTTTCACGGCGTCAGCTGCTCCGCATGGCAAAGGACGCGGGCCTGCGCGCCAGGCATTTGACACTTGAGTGGGATTCGCTTTTCCGGCTCGGAGATGCCTATCCTGCTCTCGCCGAACTGGAAAACGGCAACTGGGTGCTGATAGCGGGCGCTGCCGGGGAAGGTGAAAACAGGATGGTGCGGATCCTCGATCCGCTTGCGCAGCGTCCGGAATTCATCCTCCTCGACGAGCAGCGCTTCTTGCGCTCGTGGCGGGGTTCCATCATCCTCGCCAAGCGCAACTACCGCATGACGGATGAGGATCAGCCGTTCAGTCTTCGCTGGTTCATCCCGGAGATCGTTCGCCAGCGCAGCCTTTTCCGCGATGTGGCGCTGGCCGCAGTCGTCCTATACGGGCTCGGTCTCGCAACGCCGATCTTCTTCCAGCTCGTGATCGACAAGGTGCTGGTGCATCAGAGCTATGCGACACTCACGGTGCTGACAATCGGTATCGGCATCGCGCTGATATTTGACGCAGTCTTCACCTTCCTCAGACGCTACCTGCTACTCTACGCTACCAACAAGATCGACATCAGGATCGCCACGCGGACCTTCGGCCATCTGCTCAGCCTGCCGATTGCCCTTTTCGAGCAGACATCCTCCGGCGTGCTCATCAAGCACATGCAGCAGACGGCGCGCATCCGCGAGTTCCTGACGGGGCGGCTTTTCCTGACACTTCTCGATGGGTTGTCGTTGTTGGTATTCGTACCGATCCTCATGTTCTACAGCGTCAAGCTGACGTTCGTCGTGCTGGCCTTCGCGGGGCTCGTCGGCCTTGTCGTCATGCTGCTCGTCGGCCCCTTCAATCGACGGTTGCAGGCGCTCTACCAGGCCGAGGGCGAAAGACAGTCTTTGCTCGTGGAAACGGTGCATGGCATGCGTACCGTCAAGTCGCTGGCGCTAGAGCCACGCCAGCGCAAGGTCTGGGACGACAGTTCGGCCCAATCGATTTCCGTACGCTTTCGCGTCGACAAGATCTCGACGACCGCCCAGGCGCTGACCGGGTTGCTCGAAAAACTAATGAGCGTCGCCATCATCGGCCTGGGCGCGCTCGATGTCTTCAGCGGCGCGATGACGATCGGCGCGCTCGTGGCCTTCAACATGCTGGCCGGACGCGTTTCCGGACCGCTCGTGCAGATCGTCACCATGGTCCACGAGTACCAGGAGGTCGCGCTTTCGGTACGCATGCTCGGCGAGATCATGAACAAGCGCCCCGAACAGTTCGGCCGTGGCCGGGGCATGCGGCCGGAGCTCAAGGGGCGAATCGAGTTCGACAAGGTCACCTTCCGCTACGGGCCGGATGGCCCGCCTGCCCTTGACGACGTGTCCTTCACCGTTCCTGCCGGTTCCGTCTTCGGTATCGTCGGCAAGAGTGGTTCGGGCAAGACGACCGTCACCCGGCTGATCCAGGGTCTTTACCAGACCCAGCAGGGTCTTGTGCGCATGGACGGCTATGACAGCCGGGAAATCGATCTCGTCCACCTGAGAACGAGCATCGGCGTGGTGCTCCAGGACAACTTCCTTTTCCGCGGAACGGTTCGTGACAACATCGCCGCTGCCAAGCCGGACGCCAGCATTGAGGAAATCGTCGAAGTGGCCCGCATGGCCGGCGCCGAGGAATTCATCGAGCGGCTCCCGCGCGGCTTCGAGACGATGCTCGAGGAGAACGGATCGAACCTGTCGGGTGGACAGAAGCAACGTCTTGCCATCGCGCGCGCATTGCTTCCCGATCCCAGACTGCTCATCTTCGACGAAGCGACCAGCGCCCTCGATCCTGACAGCGAGGCGATCATCCGGCAAAACCTCAGCAGGATCGCCGAGGGCCGCACGGTGATCATCGTATCGCACAGGCTTTCTACACTCGTGGACGCCGACGCCATTCTTGTCGTCGATCGCGGCAAGATCGCCGATATCGGCCGGCACGACCAACTGGTGTCACGCTGCATGACCTATCGGCACCTGTGGACCCAGCAGACGAGGCAGGTGGCATGAGCAACGAACTCGCAAAAACCGGTGGCACCGAGCCTCCCTCGCCCGGAACGTCTCTGATCGTCCGGCCGCAGATGCCGCCTGTCATTGCCGAGTTCCAGACCGACGCCGTGGAACTGGAGGAAAAGGACCCTCCAAGGATCGCACGGATGACCCTTTATGGCATCACCGCCCTGATCAGTGCCGCGGTTGTCTGGTCAATCGTCTCCGAAATCGACGAAGTCGTGGTTGCGACCGGCAAGCTGATCACCACCAAACCGACAATCGTGGTACAGCCGCTCGAGACCTCGATCATCCGCACGATCGATGTGACGGCCGGTGAGATCGTCAAGGCGGGGCAGACGTTGGCCACATTCGATCCGACCTTCAGCCAGGCCGACGTCGACCAGCAACGGGCGAAATTCGCGGCCCTCGATGCCCAGGTCAAGCGTATCGAGGCGGAATTGGCCGGCAACGACTACTCGCTGCTCGCCGGCAGTACGCCGGACGAGCAGCTTCAAGTGCAACTCTTCGGCCAGCGCCGCGCGTTCCATACCGCGCAGGTCCAGAACTACGACGAGCAGATCGCTGCCCAGATCGCTGCCCTCGCATCGAACAAGAACCAGCACGAAATCCTTGTCACTCGACGGGACAACCTCGCCGAGATCGAAAAGGCGCGTGAACTGCTGTGGATCAAGGAGAGCGGCTCGCGAATAAGCTTCCTCGGCTCCCGCGACGCGCGTTTCGATATCGACGCGAGACTTGCCGAACTGAAGGGCAGGTCCGAAGAGGCCACTCACACGCTCGCCAAGTTGCGGGCCGATCGACAGGCCTTCATCGAGGATTTCCGCCGCGCAGCGATGGAACAGCTGGCCGAACTGCGCAACCAGCGCGATCTGGCCGAGAATGAACTGCGAAAGATGGAGTTGAGGCGCAATATGGTCGCGCTCACCGCGCCGGCGGATGCGGTGGTTCTGGATCTCGCAAGGCGCTCCGTCGGATCGGTGGTGACGGAGGCCGAGCCGATCGTAACCCTCGTTCCGCTGGACGTACCGCTGGAAGCGGAAGTCTCGGTCAATTCCCGCGATATAGGCCGGATCGCCGTCGATGAGGAGGCGCGCATCAAGTTCGATGCCTATCCCTTCCAGAAGTTCGGCACCGCTACCGGCACGATACGCACGATCAGCCGCGACGCCTTCAGCCCGACCCAGGAGGATGCGGCCTCCGGCATGCCGCCGACCCCCTACTTCAAGGCGCGCCTGGCACTTACCGACACGCAATTGAAAACCTCGGGCGTACCGATCGTCCTCCTGCCGGGCATGAGCGTATCCGCCGAGATCAAGGTTGGCCGCCGATCGGTGATCTCCTACTTCCTCTATCCGCTGCTGCGTGGGTTGGACACGGCAATCCGGGAGCCATGAGCGGCAGCGTTCGTCGCGGGGCCGCGCAGTCTACGCAACGTGCGTCACTCGATACCGCTGGACGATCCGCGCGACAGCACGACCCCGCCATCCCACTCGCCATCTCGATCGAAATCCTGGCGATATGCCAACCGAGCGCCTGGCAGCGCCGGGAGCAAGATGTCGCGAGGTCGGTTCATTCCATCCGAGGTCACGGGGTAGGTAAAAAGCAACAGCCGGTGACTCAACTGTTCCTCGACAACGGAACCGACCCACAGTGCCATGTCTCCGGAGCGCTTGTCGGTGATCCAGAGCCGGAGCACATACCTGGACGTACCTTCATTTTTCGAATCGGCGCGAACAAGAACCAGGGACGGCATATGTCCGCGGTCCAGGCTGGGGAAAACGGGTAGCTGCAAGGGCGTCACCCCGGGGGAAAGCCATTGCAAGGCACTCGTCACCGACCAGGGCACCGGGGGCCGCCAGCCCGCCTTTGCCAGATTGGCCTCAAGCTCGGCGACGGTTCCCGCCCACTGCAGGGTTAGCGGCTCCTCTACCTCGCCTGTAAAATCGATCCGCCGTTGCGGGAGTGACTGCCACCCCAGCCCCCACCAGTCGGCAACGTCCGCCAGCGGAGCCTCGTACCGAATCGCATAGCGCTTCATGTCCGTGGCGTGGTGACTATAGATATTGAAGCCGCCGGCAACGGTGACCGCCACCACCGCAACGACCAGCAGTCCGTCGGTAGCCTCGTCGGACGAGCGGTGATGCATGTAGGCGATGCTGAGCAATGTCAGCCAGGATGCCGCAAAAGCCAACCCGCCGGCCACATCCGAAAACCAGTGTGCACCCAGATAGACCCGCGAGAATCCGATCAGGACGGCGATCGCGGTTGCCGCGAATGCGACAAGTACGCCCTGCACCAGGGACAGGCGCCGGCATATGAGGAACGCCAGAAACCCGTAAAGCGCGGCATTCGTGGTGCTGTGGCCGCTCGGGAACGAAAAATTGCTCCAGCCGGCATAGAGTTCTTCGACCGGCCGCGAACGGTGAACGGCGGCCTTGATGACGGTATTGAATGAGGAAGCCACAGCAACGGCCGCCAGCCAGTAAGCGGCAGTGCCCCACGCACGCTTCCAGACGAGCCAGAGCAGCACTGCTGCTGTAACGGCTATGACCACCCTGGTGTCACCAAGTTCGGTGACCCCGACCATCAGGGAATCACCCAAAGGCGTACGCAGCTTCTGCAGGAACTGGTAGATCGCCAGGTCGACGTTCACGATTGCATCGTCATTGACCACGGCGTCGAGAATCTCGACGAATAACCATCCGCTGGCGATCAGCAGGAAAGCCAATCCGGCCAGGACCGCGGTCTCTCGCTTGCTGCGATCAACCAGTGCGGAGATCCTGCGGGTCAGCCAGTTGTCATGGCTGTTCGACCAAAAAGCCAGGCGGTTCAAGCCCGAATGCAGCAGGGGTACTCCCCATCCGATGCCCAGCCTGACCAACCGCACCGTCGCCCAGAGGAGAACGAGAACAATGCCGATGAGTATGGCAAGCCTGCCCGCTGCCGCGCCGGCCGAATGGACGAACGCGCCCAGCAGCACACCCGGCAGGATATGCGAGGGAGCCCAGACGATCGCCGACAGGATGTTCACCAGGTAGAACCGTCGTGCCGGCATTTGCAGGATACCGGCCACCAGCGGAACGAAGGCGCGGATTCCGGGAACGAAGCGGGCCAGGAAGACACTGGCGGTGCCATGTTTCCGGAAGAATGCCTCGCTGCGTTCGATCACTTCCGGATAGTGGTGAAAGGGCCATTGGTGGAGAATCTGGCGGTTGTATCGGCGCCCAAGCCAGAATGACAATCCGTCCCCGAGCATTGCCCCGGTCGTCGCGGCGGCGACCAGGGGGGCAAGCTTGAGGACGCCGGACGGTACCAGCGCGGCAAGCCCGATGATGATGGCGGTTCCGGGAACCACCGCACCCAGCAGCGGCAGGGACTCGCAAAACGCCAACAGCAGTGCTGCACCGTAGGCGAGATGCGGATACGCCTGGATGAAGCTGATGAACTCGGCAACGTACGACAATGAGGATTCCCTGGTGGATCTGACGGAAGCCGGCGGCGGCGGCCCCTTTAGAGACTCCACCTATGTGGTGTCGCTATACCGTGTCTTCCAATACCCGGCGGCGCACAAAAGCGGGGCATATGCAGATCCGTTGACCGCCATCGCAAGCGCCGACGAGCGCTCGGTACCGACAATCAAGTATCGCCGCCCCCGTACTGGCTGTCGCTTACCGGCTCCATCCAGTCGGCCGTCTTGCCATCCAGCGCTTCCTGGATCGCAATATGCGTCATTGCCGTCTCAGGCCCTGCGCCGTGCCAGTGCTTCTCGCCAGGCGCGAACCAGACGGTATCCCCTGCCCTGATTTCGCTGACGGGACCGCCCCAGCTCTGCGCAAACCCCTTGCCGGAGGTGACGATCAGAGTCTGGCCGAGCGGATGGGTGTGCCAGGCGGTTCGGGCGCCGGGTTCGAACGTGACGCTGAGCGCACGAACACGCGCCGGCGCAGGCGCCTCCATGATCGGTTCCTGACGCACGGAACCGGTGAAATATTCGGCGGGAGCCTTGCGCGAGGCAACCGATCCGCACGGCTTGATTTCCATCTCTCGCTGTCCTCCCTGACAATTCGCAAAAATCATAGCGCGGGCACGGAACCACGCAAAGCCTACAGTTCGATGAGACCGAGACGATCGCCCAGTTCCTGCCGCGCGATCTCGATGACGCTCCTCTCATGGGTGAAGAGTATCGTCTGGAAGGTCCCGCCCAGACCGGACAGCGCCTTGATCCCGCAGGCGGTCCGTTCGTCGTCGAAGGTCTGGAAGATGTCATCGAGAATCAGCGGGGCCGGCTCGTTGCGGCTGCAATAGTCCTCGATGAAGGCAAGCCGCAGCGCCAGGTAGAGCTGATCGCCGGTGCCTTCGCTGAGACCGCCGAGCGGCACGCGCTCGCCACCCTGCCGTTCCGCCAGCAATTGCAATTCGTCGCCATCGCCATATTCCTGCACGAGCCGGGCGAAGCGACCACCTGTAAGACGCGAAAAATGCTCGCTCGCACGCATGAGGACCGGGTCCGCCTGCCGCTCCCGATAGGTTTCCATCGACGAGGACAGCATGCTCGCCGCGAGCTTGAGGACAACCCACTGGCGGGCAAGGTCCTTGGCCTCTGCATCGGCCGCAAGTCGTTCGAACACCGCAAGTTCTGCGCTTGTACCGGTTTCGATTGCCCCGCGCTGGCGCCGGTTCTCGGCAATGCGTGCCGTCAGCTCACCGAAGAGTTCCACCTGCCGCTGGTCTTCGCTGCTCAGGCGGTCGATCTCCAGGTCGGCTGCAATGCGGTCGAAATCCCCCAGCGCGCTGCGCACGACCTCCTCGGTCATGCCCTCGGCATGCATCAGGAAACGGTTGCGGCTCTCTGCCAGCCGTTCCACAAGGCGCGCCCTTTCGCCAAGGCGATGCAGCGTTCCCGAGAGATCGGCGCCCTCGGGGAGTTCGGCCCGAAGTTCGGAAAGGACCAGGTCCACGGCCGCAATTTCATCGTTCAGGCGCGCGACCTGCGACTGAATACCCTTGAGTTCCTCTGCCAGTTCCTGGCTTCGCTCGGCCGCTCGCTGTGCCTTGATCGCGTGTTCGTGCAGCGCCTCTGCCATGACGTCGGCTGGCAGCGTCAAAAGCGACGGCACAAGCCTCTCCGCAAGCACGCTAGCCTTGTCCTCGAAGGTTGCGATATCCCGGCGCATGCCGTTGACCCGTCGCGCCCGGCTTTCGCGTTCGACGAGAATTGCGGGCAGTTCTCCCCAAATTTTCAGGGCCGAAAGCACCATCTCGGCGGTTGCATCGCTGGCGAGACCGATGTGTGCGGCCGCAGCCGAGAAGCGCCGTTTCCACTCTTCACGCTCTACATCCAGCGCTGCCAGACGCTCCAGCGATCTATCGAGACGCGCCTTCGTCCCGGCACGTTCGCCTTCCCGGGCTCGGCTGTCGGACCACCGCGCATTCAACATGGACAGATGGCGGCGCATGCCGTCGGCGAGAGCCGAGATCGGCAGCAGGGCGGCGCCGGCATAGCCGCAGGCTTCGCCAAGCTGGCGCAGAACTGGGGTCGACCTTCCCTCGGCAAGGCGGATGCCCGCTAGCTGGTCATAGAGATCGCGCAGGGCATCGCGTTCGTTGGCAAGAGCCGCAATCGCCCGCCGCCACTCGATCATCTCCGCAGGCGCCAGCGTCGAAACGCCGCAGGGTGCGAACAGTTCAGCGAACTCCGCCATCATACCGTCCAGCTTGCGCTGGTTCTCGTCTCGTTGCTCGGCGGCCGCGGCAGCCTCGCGCTTCAGGCGGTCCTGCTGCAGGCGGTTCGCGGCGTGGCGTGCGACCCGGTCGGCATCGGCAAGCGCCATGTCGGCCAACTGATCGGCGCGAAGTACAAATCCGGCAAGCGCCGCAGAACTCTCCTGCAGGTGCGCCGGCTCGCCCTCGACCGATTTGCCCACCAGCGTTTGCAACAGCCGGTCGCGGCTCCGGCGCGCCTCCTCGATCTCGGTGCGGCTGACGATCGGACCCGCTGCCACCTCTGTTTCGAGGATCTGCTCGAGGTCCCGCAATTGCCGAAGGAGATCCCCGACGCGCTCCTGCGCCTTGCCGCAAACGGCCCGCTGGGCATCGATGGTCTCGCGGTGCAGGGCTATAGAGGCAATGTCCGGCAACGGACTTGCAAGAACGGCATCGAGGTCGGCGACCCACGGCTGCAGCCGTGCAGTCGCCTCGCCGAGGTTCGCCTCGGCCCGCGCAACCTGGATGTCGATCGAGTCGCGCTTCGCCATGGCCGCCAGATCAACGGATAGCGCCTCCATCTGCTCTATATACGGTTTCGGATCGATCAGGATTGAGGCCCCGCCCTCCTCGTCGAACTGCGCAAGCAGACGGCGCTCTTCCTCGACCCGTAGCTCCAGAGCCGCATGCTCCCGAATGAGCATCTGCCCTTCCTCGGCGAGGGCGCGCAACTGCACAAGATCCGGATCTGTCGGACGGCGATCTACAAGATCGGCGGTCGTGGCAAAGCCGAGCCTGTGGGCAAATTGTTCGAGCGTTGCTTCGTAGCCGGCGAGTTCATTGTCGACACGCGGCAGATCCTGCCTGGTCTTTCGATATCCTCCGGTCTCAGCATAGAGCGCAACGATTTCGCGAGCCGCATCGACGGCGCGAGCATCCACATGAATCAGGTCCATCCCATCCTTGACCCGATCGGCTTCGGCCAGCACCTGGCGGAGGAGATCATCGGCATGACGCCGCGCGCCAAGCTTTTGCTCCAACGCAGCGACAAATCCGACCGGCAAGGCAGCCAGATCCGCATAGTCGGCAAGCGCTGTCATGTCGCCATCGATTTCTCCGATTAGCGGCTCCAGCCTCTTCAGCAGTTTCAGCCGGTCGAGTGCGTGGCGGGTCGATCGGCGTTCTTCCTGCAGCGACAGAAGCTGACGGTCGAGATCGGTCGCTTCGTTCGTCAGTCGCTTCCAGTCGCCGGCCTTGAGTTCATTTTCCTTTTCACTTCGCTTGGCCTTTTCGTGGCGTTCGACCGCCTGATAGAACAGACGGTCCTGGGACTTGCGCTGGGCAAAGATGCCGTCTGCTTCGCTTTCGAGCTTCTGCCTCAGGTTCGTGAGTCCCATCAGGCCGGAGGCGGCCGAGAACAACAGGCTGCCGATCTCGCCGCCGCTTTGCAGCATGGCGGCGGCCCCTTCCCTGAGACGCGCCGAATCCAGTCCGAACGCCCTTTCGAAAACGTCGCGGTTGAGGCTCCCGAGGAAAGTTGCGAGCGCATCCTCGGCAAGAGCCGCCTCCTTGTCATCGGCAGCAAGGAGCGTGTTCTTGGCTCCGCGCCGGCGGCGGAAGGATAGCTTGTCGCCAGCCCGCGAGAAGACTTCCGCGCCTACCCGCAACGACGCCGCGTCGTGTGCGAAGCTGAAATGAGAGGTGGTGCGCGGAAATCCGAACAGGAGATCGGAAAAAGCCGACAGCGCGGAGGACTTGCCCGCTTCGTTGGGTCCATAGATAACATGCAGTTGCGCGTCCGGACGAAAGCGAAGAACCGTGTCGGTCAAAGCGCCGTAGCGCACGAGGTCCAGCGTAGCAAAGCGCATCGGACTACTCCGCCCTTCCCGCGCGGGCGAGCAGCAATTGCCGTGCCTCGGCAAGCAGGTCCCGGGCGTCAACATCCAAAGGCAGATCGCTGGCGCCAGTCCCGCCGGGAAGTTTCACGGCGATCTCCGAAATCCGTGCCACGGCCTCCTCCAGCAATGCCTGCGCCGGCAATTCCTTGCCGATCAGCGCGGACAGGTCGAGGCCGGACAGGTCGCCATCGAGATCGAGCCCATTGGCCGGCTTGAGGTTCAGCTCGAGCTTTTCCAGCCAGATATCCTCGTGGCAGCGATGGCAGGCGGCCTGGACCTCGTCTCGGACGTCCTGACGGCGGGCAATGATGTCGCCGTAGAGCGGACTGTCGCCACTGAGGCGCACGCGCAGCGCAAGCGGCCTGCCCTCCGTCTCATCCGCAACCGGCATCACCACCTCTTCCACCTTGCGAAGGATGGCCGTGAGATCGTCACTTTCGGCAACCGCGACGTCGACCTGCCCAAAGCGCGCCTCGTCGACAATCACCCTCTCGTGTCGAACGACGCCATCATCGACCGTGACCAGCATTGCGCCCTTCGCGCCGCACTCGCGGATGCTGCGCCCCTGCAGATTGCCGGGATAGATGATCGGCGGATCGGAGGCGACCTCCTCGTATTCGTGGACATGTCCAAGCGCCCAGTAGTCGTAACCGCGGGATTTCAGGTCGTTGACCGAACAGGGTGCGTATGGCGCGTGCGGCTCGCGTCCCGTCAACGAGGTGTGCAGGACGCCGATGTTGAACCAGCCGGCCTCCGGCCCCGGATAGTTGAGCGCCAGATTGTCGTTGGCGGAGCGGTCGGCAAAGCCCTGCCCGTGCAGCGCGACCTTCAGATGATCGAGGCGGAAGCTGCCGGGCCTTGCGGTCGGAAACTCGTGCACGTTGGCCGGAAGGGAGATGGTCTTGGTGATCACGCTTTCCGCATCGTGATTGCCGCGCAGCAGGTAGACTGGTATCCCGGCGCGGTCCAGCCGCGCGACCTCGCGATTGAAGAACAGGCCGATCTTGTTGTCCTTCCAGTCGCCGTCATAGACGTCGCCGGCGATCACGACAAAATCCACCTTGAGCTCGATTGCCTGCGACACCAGCGCCGAAAACGCCTTGCGGCTCGCCTCGGCGAAAATCGCAGCGATGTCCGGGTCCTTGAGCGCGAGCCCCTGGAAAGGGCTGCCAAGGTGGAGGTCTGCGGCGTGGATGAAGCGGAATGAAGCCATCGGGTCTCGTCGTCATATGCCGGGTCTGTGTCCAGTCTTAAAGGGAGTCGCACCGCATGCATACCGGCCGGCGGCCGTCATCCAACGCTTTCATGATCTCCGAGCTTGTTCGCGACCGGGGCAACTGCTAGTCGGTGCGGCGATTCGGATCGAATGGAGGATATGCCGTGAGACAACACGCATTTGGAAAGACCGGCTTCACCGTCACTGACATCGGCTTCGGTGCCTGGCAGATCGGCGGGGCGTGGGGCGATGTCAGCGAGGCGGATGGCCGCAAAGCGCTGAACGCGGCGCTCGATGCCGGCATGACCTTCATCGATACGGCCGATGTCTATGGCGACGGACGCTCGGAGAAGATCATTTCCGACGTGCTGAAGGCGCGTGGCGGCAACCGCCCGATGGTGGCGACCAAGGCCGGACGCCGCCTCGATCCGCATGTGGCGGACGGCTACACGAAGGCCAATCTCGAGGGGTTCATCGACCGCAGCCTGAAGAACCTCCAGGTCGACAGCCTCGACCTCGTGCAGTTGCATTGCCCTCCGACCGAGGTTTTCTATCGCCCGGAGGTGTTTGCCGCACTCGACGAACTGAAGCAGTCGGGCAAGATCAGGAACTACGGCGTCAGTGTCGAGAAGGTCGAAGAGGCTTTGAAGGCGATCGAGTATCCCCGCGTTGCCAGCATCCAGATCATCTACAACATCTTCCGCCAGCGGCCCGCCGACCTCTTCTTCAAGGAAGCCCGCCGCAAGCAGATTGCCGTGATCGCCCGCGTACCGCTCGCAAGCGGCCTGCTTTCCGGCAAGATCACCCGGGACAGCAAGTTCGCCGCCGACGACCACCGCAACTTCAATCGCCACGGCGAGGCGTTCGATGTCGGCGAGACTTTTGCCGGCGTTCCCTTCGAAATTGGCCTGCGGGCCGTCGAGGAGGTGCGCAAGCTCGTTCCTGCCGGCCAGACCATGGCGGCCTTCGCGCTGCGCTGGATCCTGATGAACGAGGCCGTCACCGTCGTCATTCCCGGAGCCCGCAATGCCGAACAGGCAAGGGCCAACGCGGCTGCTGCCGATCTAGCGCCGCTTTCCGCCGACGTCATGGCCGCGACCCGCGAGATCTACGATAGCCTGGTGGCACCGCACGTCCACCAGCGCTGGTAGGGTGAGTGGCTGAGGGTCTTGCGCGCCGCAGACGCGGCGCTGCTGGACCCCGAATCAGGTCCGGGGTGACGAGACGGAGTGTTCCTCTCACAATAGTTTGTCAAAAGACTGAGGCCGGGCGATCAAGCCCGGCCTCTTTTTGCTGTGCGTGAGACAGCCTCAGTTGGTGGCGGTCAGGTCGACCGGGAAGAACAAGGTCTCGCCAGAGGAGTCCTTGACGCCGTCGTTGTCGGTCACTGCGAAGGCCTTGCCGCCGGCATCGAAGGCAAAGCCTTCGATCTTGTCGACGACGTAGCCGTTCGTGGCGCTCTTCAGGTCGCCGATGAAGTCGTAGGCTTCGACCTTCTTGACGAGCGGCAGTTCGCCACCGAGCTTGGCCGGTTTCAGGTCGGCGATCGCCACCTTGTAGAGCTTCTTCAGCTTCGCCTGGTCGCCGATGAGGTTGTCGCGCTCGATGATGTAGAGGCTGTCGCCGTTGGCGGTGATTTCCGACAGACCGACCCAGCCGCTCTCCGTCTTGTCGAGCGGATAACGCACTGCGCCCCATTCCTCGCTCTTCGGATTGTAGGAGACAAGCTTCACGAAACCCTTTTCGTCGTCGTTCCATTCGCGCTGGACCGCCATCCACAGCGTCGCGTCGTCGCCAGAACCGACGATCGTCACGCCTTCGAAGCCGAATCGGATTTCATTGGCGAGGAGTTCCTTCGGCAGGGCGATCTCGGTCTTGATCTCGCCTTTCGGGTTGACGTGGTAGAGGGCGTGCGGAAGAAGCTTTTCCGTATTGCCTTCGGAAGCCAGCCAGAACCAGCCTTCCTCGTCCACCGTCACGCCTTCGATGTCGAGCTTCTGGGCCGGCTGACCGTCGCGCTTGACATAGAGGGCGTCGGTGATGACGGCCGGCTTCTTCGTCGCGTCGATCGTGTAGATCGTCGGCTGCGAGCCGAGGACGCTGTCGCTGACCGCATAGAGCATGCCAGGCTGGCCGGGAACGGCGGTGAGGCCCGAAAGTGCGGCGAAACCGATCGGATTGCCGTCCTTGTCTGCCGAGACGATCTGCGGATAAGCCTTTTCGCCCTCAGCGCGCTCATAGATCATCACATGCGAGCGCGCTCCGCCGTCCTCGACGAGGTCGACCTCGTTGGCAGTGGCGATCAGGTTACGGTTTGGAATGGCGATTGCGCCCTCCGGCGAGACGCCCGAGGGCAGGATCTGCATCAGTTCCGGCTCGGCGCCGGTGTCCTTGTAGACTCCAACCACGGAGGCGCGCTCGGCGAGCACGAAGAACAGGTTGTCGTCTCCGAACTTCGCGGCTTCGAGACCTTCCGGTTCAACGCCCTTTGCGGACGAGCGGCCCTCGGGATAGTGGCCGAGGCGGGCGACGGCGCGCTCGAAGGAACTGCCGGACTCATGGAGGACCTTGCCGGTGTTGTCGAAGATCGTAAAGCCGCGCGAACCGCCTTCGTAGTCGCCTTCATTGGCGACGACGAGACGATCGTTGTCCAGCCACTTCACGGCATCAGGCTCGCGCAGGACGCCCTTTTTCTCGCCGGTGAAGTTCAGGGCGCCGTCCTTCTTGGTGTCGATACCGGCGAGGTCGGTGCTGCCGGCGGAAAAGTGGGTCTTCACTTCGCCGGTTGCGCCGTCGAGAATGATGATCTCGTTGTTTTCCTGCAGCGTCAGCGCAATCTCGTTCGCCTCGTTGAAGGCGACGAACTCGGGCTCCGGATCGTCAGCAGCGATGCCCGCCAGCCCCGTCAGGGCAACATGCTTGATGGCGCCGCAATCGACGCTGCCGTCACCATTCACCTTGAAGACGACGAGGTCGCCGGCCGGCATCTGCGGGATCTTGCCGTCGTCGAGGTCTTCGTCGCGTTCGTTTTCGATGGCGATCGCGGCGAGCGTCCTGTCCTTGTTGAGGGCGATCGAATCCGGCTGCCCGCCGAGATCGCAGGTCGCGTCGATCTTCTTCGTTGCGATGTCGACGATTACGAGGCGGCCGGACGGGTTCTGCTTGTTCTCGCTGG
This sequence comes from Ferirhizobium litorale, assembly GCA_030028905.1. Lineage (GTDB taxonomy): Bacteria > Pseudomonadota > Alphaproteobacteria > Rhizobiales > Rhizobiaceae > Ferirhizobium > Ferirhizobium litorale. The sequence continues at coordinate 35,281 of JALDYZ010000002.1, forward strand.
TGTTGACGGCAACCAGCGCCTTGCCGGCTGCAGCAGCGACCGAGGTCGGCTCTCCGTCCATCATCAGCGCGCCACCGGCCTTCGGGGCACTGGCATCGGTGATATCGACGAAGCCGATCGCGCCGAGCGGGCTGTCGCTATAGATCAGCGTGTTGCCGTCTTCCGTCGCCGTGATGATTTCAGCGGACGAAACGGTATTCTTGTCCTTATCGGACGGGATGTTCTGGGAAACGGCAAATGATGCAACGCGATTGAATACCGGCTCGGCATCGGCGGCAGTGGCCGCAGACGCGAGCAGCGCAGCCGTCAGGACTGCAAAGGGAAAACGGGAAGCCACGGGATATCTCCTGTTTGCTCGATTTAATGAACAGGAGGCTTTTGCGTCACGCGAATGACAAGGGGATGACAGCGGCTGTACTGTCCCCACAAACCAAAAAAGGTCCGGCACTCAAGGCCGGACCTTTTCGGTCTTTGGCGTTCAGGCACCGGAGGCGCCACACCCAAAGCATGCAATTAGCTGTTGACGGCGTCCTTGAGACCCTTGCCGGCCGTGAACTTCGGCACGTTGCGGGCCGGGATGTCAACTTCCGCACCGGTCGACGGGTTGCGGCCCTTGGAGGCTTCGCGACGAGAAACGGTAAAGCTGCCGAAACCGGCGAGACGAATGTCGCCGCCCTGCTTCAGTTCGGACTGGACGGTTTCGAAGATGGCGTCGACGGCGGAGGCCGCATCGGCCTTGGTCAGGCCAGCTTTCTCGGCAACTGCGGACACGAGTTCATTCTTGTTCATGTTTCCACCCCTTTCTAAATGGTATGAAACGACTCACTTCAAGTCGGGCGCAGAATACGAAAGCTCTTGCCCGTCGCAACCCAAAAGCCCTGAAATCTAAGGAAAAGCAAGGTTGTGGCGCGGGTTTTCACAAAAAAGGCTGGCGTTTTCGCCAGCCTTTTTGATGTTTTGGTCCTTAGTGACACAAATATGGCCACAGCGGCTCAATGGGCGATCGTCTGCCCTGCGTCATCCACTCCCTCGACGGTACCGATCGCGGGGGTTTCGACAGTGCCATCCCATTCAATCGGCTCAGGTTTGCGAAGAAGCGCATGCTGGATGACCTCGCCCATGCGAGACACGGGAATGATCTCCATGTTGTTCTTCACGTTGTCCGGGATCTCCGCCAGGTCCTTGGCGTTTTCTTCCGGGATCAGAACCTTCTTGATGCCACCACGAAGCGCGGCAAGCAGCTTCTCCTTGAGGCCGCCGATCGGCAGGACTCGACCGCGAAGGGTGATTTCACCCGTCATGGCGACGTCCTTGGAAACGGGGATGCCGGTCATGATCGACACGATCGCCGTTGCCATGGCAACACCCGCCGACGGACCGTCCTTGGGCGTTGCGCCTTCCGGAACGTGAACGTGGATGTCGCTCTTGTCGAAGCGCGGCGGTTCGATGCCGAAGTCCACGGCCCGCGAGCGGACATAGGATGCGGCGGCCGAGATCGACTCCTTCATCACTTCCTTCAGGTTGCCGGTGACCGTCATGCGACCCTTGCCGGGCATCATCACGCCTTCGATCGTCAGCAGTTCGCCGCCGACTTCGGTCCATGCGAGACCCGTTACAACGCCGACCTGATCGTCGCGTTCGGCTTCGCCGTGGCGGAAGCGCGGCACGCCGAGGTAGTCGTTGACGTTCTCGGCAGTCACTTGGACCGACTTCGTCTTGCCCTTGATGATCTCGGTCACCGCCTTGCGGGCGAGCTTCATCAGTTCGCGTTCGAAGTTACGCACACCGGCTTCGCGGGTGTACTGCTGGATGATCACCATCAGCGCGCCGTCCGTGACCGAAAACTCCTTCGGCTGCAGGGCGTGTTCGCGAATGGCCTTCGGCAGCAGGTGGCGCTTGGCGATCTCCCGCTTTTCATCTTCGGTGTAACCGGCGATGCGAATGATCTCCATGCGGTCCATCAGCGGCGCCGGAATGTTCAGGGTGTTCGCCGTGGTGATGAACATCACGTCCGAGAGGTCGTATTCGACTTCCAGGTAGTGGTCCATGAACGTCGAGTTCTGTTCCGGATCGAGCACCTCGAGAAGCGCCGACGACGGATCGCCACGGAAATCCATGCCCATCTTGTCGATCTCGTCGAGCAGGAAGAGCGGGTTAGACTTCTTCGCCTTCTTCATCGACTGGATGACCTTGCCGGGCATCGAGCCGATATAGGTGCGGCGGTGACCACGGATCTCGGCCTCGTCACGAACGCCGCCGAGCGCCATGCGCACGTATTCGCGGCCGGTCGCCTTGGCGATCGACTTCGCAAGCGAGGTCTTGCCCACGCCCGGAGGACCGACGAGGCAAAGAATCGGGCCCTTGATCTTGGTCGCACGAGCCTGGACCGCCAGATACTCGACGATGCGCTCCTTGACCTTCTCCAGGCCGAAGTGATCCTGTTCGAGGATCTTCTCGGCGTTGTTGAGGTTGGTCTTGATCTTGGACTTCTTGCCCCACGGAATGCCGAGCAGCCAGTCGAGATAGTTGCGAACAACCGTCGCCTCGGCCGACATCGGGCTCATCTGCCGCAGCTTCTTCAGCTCGGCATCGGCCTTTTCGCGGGCTTCCTTGGAAAGCTTCGTCTTGGAAATGCGCTCCTCGAGCTCGGCCATCTCGTCGCGGCCGTCCTCGCTGTCGCCCAGTTCCTTCTGGATCGCCTTCATCTGTTCGTTCAGGTAGTATTCGCGCTGGGTCTTCTCCATCTGGCGCTTGACGCGCGAGCGGATGCGCTTTTCCACCTGCAGGACGGAAATCTCGCCTTCCATGAAGCCGAGCGCCTTTTCCAGACGGGCCTTTACGCTCGTCGTTTCCAGCATCTCCTGCTTCTCGGTGATCTTGATCGACAGGTGCGACGCAACGGTGTCCGCCAGCTTCGAGTAATCCTCGATCTGGCTCGCGGCGCCAACGACTTCCGGCGAAATCTTCTTGTTGAGCTTTACGTAGCTCTCGAACTCGGAAACAACCGAGCGGCTCAGTGCTTCGACCTCGACCGGATCGTCCTCCGGTTCGGTGAGCGTACGAGCGTTGGCTTCGTAGTATTCTTCGCGTTCGTTGTAGTTTTCGATTTCCGCACGGGCGCGGCCCTCGACCAGCACCTTGACGGTGCCATCGGGGAGTTTCAGGAGCTGCAGCACGTTGGCGACGGTACCGACCTTGTAGATATCGGCAGGCGCCGGGTCGTCATCGCCGGCATTCATCTGGGTCACCAGCATGATCTGCTTGTCCGAACCCATGACTTCTTCGAGGGCACGGATCGACTTTTCCCGTCCGACGAATAGGGGCACGATCATGTGCGGAAAAACCACGATGTCGCGCAACGGCAATACCGGATAGGCAGAGCTCTCAGTCGCAGCAGACACTTGCTTCGTCATATCATTTCCTTTCCATCGCCCGCCTCGCGGGCTGCTGCCGGACAAATCACGAACCGGCAAATCGTTTCCCGTTACAGGTGGAGTGTCGCAGTCAGGAATTCAAGCCGCGGCGGATTGGGATCCACCCGCTGATGACGAACGCCACATTTCACTTGGAACTCGGGGTACACATAAGCCAGAAAACGTAGCCGTGGCTTCTCGGAGGCACTGCTGCCGGCCCGGGCGAGATCCTCGCCCATCCCGGATTCCCATATCTTTACTTTGGTGCAGCCGTTAAGCAACGGAAAAGCAAAAAAGGGCCTACGGCAGCAGGCCCTTTTCCTCAGATCGTTTCGGATCAGGCCGATACGTTCGCCTTTTCTTCGTGGCGATCCGCATAGATGTAGAGCGGACGGGCGGAGCCACGCACCACTTCGTCGGAAATGACCACTTCCTGAACGCCTTCGAGCGTCGGCAGTTCGAACATGGTGTCGAGCAGGATCTTCTCCATGATCGAGCGCAGGCCGCGAGCACCCGTCTTGCGGATGATTGCACGCTTTGCGATCTCGCGGAGAGCGTCCTCGTGGAAGGTCAGTTCCACGTCTTCCATCTCGAACAGGCGCTGGTACTGCTTGACGAGCGCGTTCTTCGGCTCGGACAGGATCTGGATCAGCGCATCCTCGTCGAGATCCTCGAGCGTCGCCAGCACCGGCAGACGACCGATGAACTCCGGGATCAGGCCGAACTTGACGAGGTCTTCCGGCTCCAGTTCACGCAGGACTTCGCCGACGCGACGGTCATCCGGCGCCTTGACGGTGGCGGCAAAGCCGATCGAGGTCTTCTCGCCGCGGGCCGAGATGATCTTGTCGAGACCAGCAAAGGCACCGCCGCAGATGAACAGGATGTTGGTCGTGTCCACCTGCAGGAACTCCTGCTGAGGATGCTTGCGGCCGCCCTGCGGCGGAACGGATGCGACGGTGCCTTCCATGATCTTCAGGAGCGCCTGCTGAACGCCCTCGCCCGACACGTCGCGGGTGATCGACGGGTTGTCGGACTTGCGCGAGATCTTGTCGACCTCGTCGATGTAGACGATGCCGCGCTGGGCGCGCTCGACGTTGTAGTCGGCAGCCTGCAGCAGCTTCAGGATGATGTTCTCGACATCTTCCCCGACGTAGCCAGCTTCCGTAAGGGTCGTTGCATCCGCCATGGTGAAGGGCACGTCGATGATGCGCGCCAGCGTCTGGGCGAGATAGGTCTTGCCGCAACCGGTCGGGCCGACGAGCATGATGTTCGACTTCGCCAGTTCGACATCGCCGTTCTTGGAAGCATGCGCCAGTCGCTTGTAGTGGTTGTGGACGGCAACCGACAGGATCTTCTTGGCCTGTCTCTGGCCGATGACATATTCGTCGAGCACCTTGATGATGTCCTGCGGCGTGGGCACGCCATCGCGGGACTTGACCATCGAGGATTTGTTCTCTTCGCGGATGATGTCCATGCACAATTCGACGCATTCATCGCAGATGAACACTGTCGGTCCGGCGATCAGCTTCCGGACTTCGTGCTGGCTCTTGCCGCAGAATGAACAATAAAGCGTGTTCTTCGAGTCGCCGCCGTTGCTGCCGCTGACTTTGCTCATATCACTTTCCTTCCAGCACGCCGCAAACCCGTGGATTGTTTGCGATCCATGTAAACCGCCCCGCCTGCTGCAACTCCAGTCCGTCCGCAGCCGACGAAGCCTTCCGGGGTACTACACTAACCGGACCCGATTTCGCATCGGGTTCGGGCGGCAACGAAATCCCCTCAGAAACTTCAAATGCTATGCCACAATATTTCAACATAGCCTTAATCGTTACTAATAGCGCGTTCCTCGCCAGATTAAACCCCTCATTCGTTCACAAATGGGATAGAAACATGGCACCGAGGAACGCCACTTTTGTCCTTACGCTTCTGCCCCGCCTTCGAGTTCGACGCGGGAGGTCAGCACCTTGTCGATCAGGCCCCAGGACAGCGCTTCGTCCGGATCCATAAAGTGATCGCGATCGAGGGTCTGCTCGACTTCCTCGTAGGAGCGGCCGGTGTGCTTTACGTAAACCTCGTTCAGGCGGCGCTTCATCTTGAGGATGTCGCGGGCGTGGCGTTCGATGTCGGATGCCTGACCCTGGAAGCCGCCGGAGGGCTGGTGCACCATGATGCGGGCGTTTGGCGTGGCAAAGCGCATGTCCTTGTGGCCGGCAGCCAGCAGCAGGGAGCCCATCGATGCGGCCTGGCCGATGCACAGCGTCGACACGGCAGGCTTGATGAACTGCATGGTGTCGTAGATGGCCATGCCCGATGTCACGACGCCGCCCGGCGAATTGATGTAGAGGGCGATTTCCTTCTTCGGGTTCTCAGCTTCCAGGAAGAGCAACTGCGCGCAAACCAGCGTTGCCGTCGTGTCTTCTACCGGGCCGGTCAGGAAAATGATGCGCTCCTTCAGGAGGCGCGAGAAGATATCGTAGGACCGTTCCCCGCGATTGGTCTGTTCCACGACCATCGGCACGAGAGCCATGGCGGTATCAACTGGATTTTTCATGTCCGTCCTTTGTCAAACTCTCTCCCTGAACAGCGTACCGCCCGAGGAATCAGATTAGAATGCGTCATTCCTTACATAGAGTGTGCCCGCCCCCGACTTCAAGACACACACGCCGTTATCCTTAACCTCAGCACCCCATCGAAGGAATACCATTGAAGACCGCATACCGGATTCGCGAACGTCGGACATGCCGCGCTCCACGCGACGGGCAGTCGCCCACAGCTTTCCAGCCGGCATGGTAAACGACAGGTAATCGGTGGCGCCACGCCGCCGGCGACACGATCGCCATGATCTTGCGTCACCTGCAGATGAACGATCGGTCAGTGATCGGATGCGCCCTTCCCTGCAACGCGCAATTCCGCTAAGCCACCCGTCATGACGACACCTTCCTGCCTGACCATCGATGCCGCCCGTCGGAACGTATCCCTCGACGGACGCAATCCGGAATTCTACAGCAATCCGAACGCGGTCTACGCCGCGCTCCATGCCCGGTCGCCGACCTTCTTCTGGGAAGAACAGAAGCAGTGGTTTTTTACCGGCTACGACCATGTCAACGGGCTTTTGCGGGACCGGCGCTTCGGCCGCCAGATTTTGCACATCGCCGCGCGCGAGGAACTCGGCCTTCCCGAACCGCAGGCGCACCTGAAGAATTTCGATCTCGCCGAACAGTATTCGCTGCTCGAGATCGAACCGCCGGAACACACCAGGCTCCGCACCCTCGTCAACCGGGCCTTCGTCTCGCGCCACATCGAGAAGCTGAAGCCGGAAATCGCCGCGCTCTGTCACGGCCTGATCGACGGTTTCGAAAACAAGGGCGAGGTCGAACTCCTGTCCGCATTCGCCGACATCATCCCGGTGACGATGATTGCGCGGATGATCGGCATCCCGGACGAGATGGGCCCGCAACTGCTCAAGTGGTCGCATGCCTATGTGCGCATGTACATGTTCTCGCGCACGAAGGAAGACGAATACCTGGCCGACCAGGCCGCAATGGAATTTGCCGACTACGTCAAATCGGTCATCCGCGATCGGCGTGCCAACCCGAAGGACGACCTGCTCACCCACATGATCCACACGGAACACAAGGGCCAGTACCTGACCGAGGACGAACTCGTCTCGACCACGATCGTCCTGCTGAATGCCGGTCACGAGGCGACGGTTCACCAGATCGGCAATTCGGTTCGGGTGATCCTTGAAAGCGGCATCGCCCCAGAAAAACTGTTCGCCGACGAAGCGGCAACCTCGAGGACGGTCGAGGAATCGCTGCGGATCTGCGCGCCGGTCCACATCTTCCAACGCTGGACGCTCGAACCGGCCGAGATCGACGGCATCGAGTTCAAGCGCGGCGACAAGGTGAGCCTCATCCTTGCGGCGGCCAATCTCGATCCCCATAAATTCACCTACCCGCTGACCTTCAACCCCGACCGCAACGAAGGCGCGAACCTGTCATTCGGTGCCGGTATCCATTTCTGCATCGGCGCGCCGCTTGCGCGGCTGGAACTGAACATTGCGCTGCCGATCCTTTTCCAGCGCCTGCCCAATCTCCGGATGGACGGCGTGCCAACGGTCAAGGATGTCTATCACTTCCACGGCCTCGACCGGCTCGATCTGTCCTGGTGAAAAGCGCGGCGCCGTCGCGCTGCCGCTAACGGCCTCCGGCAATTCCCTCGATCCCGAAACCGGGGGCGTTGTCGAAGCGGTGTAACCGCTGCCCGAAATTTCGCGCAACAGCTTGTTGAAAATCGCCCGTTTGTAGTCGTCGAAGGACTGCACCGGCTCGACGAATGCGCCTGGCCCGGCAATCACTTCATTGCGGAAGTAGGCAATGAGTGCCTCGGGCTCTATGTCATCCTCGTGGTCGCTGAAGTGCCCCTGGCGCCGTTTCTCGTAAACGATTGGCAAGCCGTTGATGGTGACGCCCCGCCCCGAAAGCTCGTGGCGCACTCCGTCGAGGAAAGGTCCGGTGTTGTTGATGCCGTCGCTCGAGACGTTGACAACCTGGCGCGAACCTTCGTAGCCATTGGTCCTCAGCAGATATAAGGAATAGGCAAGCACGCTGCTGATCGACGTGCCCCGTCTGAGTTTGGATGGGAAGTTTTCCTGAAGCTGCAGGGAAAACCACAGGGCATCGCTCTCGCTGGCAATCATCATCCAGGGGATCACCACCTTGACCTGCTCGTTTCCGCCCCATTCGACATAGGTGACCGCGATACGGCGATAGTGCCCTGTGCGGATCGCATCGACGACGCCGGGATGGCACATCGCCTCCGCGAAACCCTGCTGTTGGAGAACTTTCTCTTCTCGGCTCATTGACGTCGACACGTCGGCGGCAATCACGAGTTCGACATCGACCGCCGTGCCAGCCAGCGTCGGCTGTGCGAGTGCAGCCGCGAGCAGGCACGCAAACCCGACGCCAAGAGGAGCTCGTGCTGATCGCTGACGAAAACCCGATCCACTCAACATGGCCTTCCGCTCCTCAGGCGAGCAACGGCAAGGTCAACAAACCTTCGTTGCCCGTTGGTGCAACACTCCCTATCTCTCTGATTTTTATGTATTTCGCCAACGAACGGCGCAGATTCTCTCGACGCAGCACCCGTTGCGCAATCAAAATTTTGTATCACAATTGTTGTATGATTATTTGAATCCACAACACCGTTTCATTGTGACACTATCCGGAGCCGAAAGATGCAGCCACTCGACTGGTTTGCCCGGCGTGGATTCGCGACGACCTCAGACATTCGGATGGCAGGGATGAACGGTGTTCGCTATGGCGACCTTGTCTTCGAGGAGTCGTTTGTCTTCGCCCGGCGAGGAGAGGAGGAATTGCGCTTTACTCGCCAGGAGCGCGCGTTGCTGATCCTTTTCACCAGGCACCCCCGCCAGCTTCTTCGCCGAAGCCAGATCCTGGACGCCTTGAACTATGTCGGTTCCGACAGCTCGGATCGAAACGTCGATTTCCTGGTCAATCGCCTGCGCCAGAAACTCAACGACAATGCGCGCGCACCCCGCTTCATCGCCACGCAGTATGGCGAGGGTTACCTCTGGATCGCCGTGGCCGAGTCGCTGGAATAAGGCGGGCATGCCGGCTTGGGGACTAAAGCCGGATGACGTAGTCCTTGCGCGTCGTTTCAACGACCTCCCAGGTTCCCTTGAACCCCGGCCTGAGGATCAGCCGATCGCCCGCTTTCAGGTGAAAGACGTCCCCCTGGTCGGAAGTGAGGATCGAGTGGCCGGAATGGACGTAAAAATATTCCCATTCGTCGTAGCTCACCAGCCATTTGCCCGGCGTCGATTCCCAGACGCCGGCAAACAGCGCCCCGTCCACATCCTCGATGTTCCACGTGCGGTGCTCGGGGGTTCCGGAAACGAGCCGTTCGGGGGAAGGTGCACCCACCTCGGGCTCGATGCCATCGATATCGAAATTCAATACGCTGATCATGGTCAGGGCTCCAGCGCCACGGCAATAGCGCCGTGGCGCGTCCAGTGGATCAAATTTTCGCCAGGGACTGTTCGAGGTCACCGATGATGTCGCCGACATCCTCGATTCCAATCGAGAGGCGGACGACATCGGGCCCAGCGCCGGCCGCGACCAGTTGCTCTTCGGAGAGTTGGCGGTGCGTCGTGGAAGCCGGGTGGATGACGAGCGAACGGGTGTCGCCGATATTCGCCAGATGCGAGAAAAGTTCAAGCCCCTCGACGAAGGCCTTACCAGCATCGTAGCCGCCCTTGACGCCGAAGGTGAAGACGGAACCGGCGCCCTTGGGCGAATAGCGCCGCTGCAACGCATGGTTCGGATCGTCCTCGAGCCCGGCATAGTTGACCCAGGAGATCTTCGGATGCGCCTTCAGCCACTTGGCGACGGCGAGCGCGTTGTCGCAATGGCGTTGCATGCGCAGCGGCAGCGTCTCGATGCCCGTCAGGATCAGGAAGGCATTGAACGGCGAGATCGCCGGTCCGAAATCGCGCAGGCCAAGCACCCGGCAGGCAATCGCGAACGCGAAGTTGCCGAAGGTGGCATGTAGCACGACGCCGCCATATTCTGGTCGCGGCTCGGACAGCATCGGATAGTTGCCGGATTTCGACCAGTCGAACGTGCCGCCGTCGACGATGACGCCGCCCATCGAATTGCCATGGCCGCCCATGAACTTGGTGAGCGAGTGCACGACGATGTCGGCGCCATGCTCGAGCGGGCGGATCAGGTAGGGGCTGGCCATGGTGTTGTCGACGATCAACGGCAACCCGTGCTTTTTTGCGACCTCGGCGATGGCGGCGATGTCGACGAAGGTACCGCCGGGGTTGGCAAGGCTCTCGATGAAGATACCGCGGGTACGTTCGTCGATCTGGTTTTCGAAGCTCGACGGCTCTGCCGGGTCGGCCCAGCGCACCTGCCAGTCGAAGGACTTGAAGGCGTGGCCGAACTGGTTGATCGAACCGCCATAGAGGCGCCTGGCGGCGATGAAATTGTCGCCGGGCCGCATGATGGTGTGGAAGACCAGCAACTGCGCGGCGTGGCCGGAGGCGACGGCAAGTGCGGCGGTTCCGCCTTCGAGCGCGGCGACGCGCTCCTCGAGCACCGCCTGGGTCGGGTTCATGATGCGGGTATAGATATTGCCGAACTGCTGCAGACCGAATAGCGCCGCGGCATGGTCGGCGTCCTGGAACACAAACGATGTCGTCTGGTAGATCGGCGTGGCACGGGCGCCGGTGGTCGGGTCGGGCTGGGCACCGGCATGGATGGCCAGTGTGCTGAAACCCGGGTTGTTTTTCGACATCGTTATCCTCCTCTTTCGTTTCGGCGCGGATCATAGCGGTTTTGAGGCCGTTGTTAATTGCGAGATTTCGCGTCCGCCCATCCTTCGCCATTGGCAGGCCTCGGTTTGATCAGGATCAAGGTGCGGGCGCGGAAGCAGGGCGATGTTGCTTGAACGAAGGAGGAAGACCATGCGCCCGACGACCAGCCAAACAGCCTACGCCATCGCCGCGCAGATACGCTCCTGGTGGCAGGAACGCTGCAGGACGACAGGAAATCTCCATGCGCTTGGCGCGCTGACCGCTGGCGATCTCGATCATCTTGCGCGCGACTGCGGCGCGACCGCGGAGCAATTGATCGAACTGGCGGCCCGGGGTCCTCATGCCGCCGACGAGATGCATGTGCTGCTGCGTCGCCTCGGGATCGAGGAGACGGCCGCCGCCACATCCGATTCGCTGCTTGTGCGGGAGATGGCAGTGACGTGCTCGCTCTGCCGCGCGAAGGCTCAGTGCCGGAACGACATCGCCGCCGACAGGTACCACGGCGAATGCCCTGGCTACTGCGGCAACAAAGAGGCGCTCGAGCACCTGCGTGCCGAACCGACAGGCAATCGCTGATCGGCAATCACAGCCCCAGCCGTGGGATCTCGATGGCCGGGCAGCGGTTCATCACCATGCGGATGCCGGCTTTTTCCGCCTTGGCGGCGGCGGTGTCGTCGCGGATCTGCAACTGCCCCCAGATCACCTTCGGCAGCGGCGACAGCGCCATGGCCTCGTCGACGATCGACGGCAAAAACTCGGCTGCCCGGAAGACATCGACCATGTCGACCGGCTCGGGAATGTCGGCAAGCCGGGCATAGACCTTCTGGCCGTGGATCTGCTTTCCGGCCTGACCAGGATTGACGGGGATAACGTGATAGCCGCGTTGCAGCAGAAAACGCATCACGCCATGGCTCGGGCGGGCCGGATTCAGCGATGCGCCAAGCAGCGCAATGGTCTTTACCGAGCCGAGAATGTCGGCGATGTAGCTGTCGTCATAGTGGTCGTGGTTCACGAAGATATTCCCTTGCGGCTCTTGAAGAACGGCGGTTGTGCAGCACTTTTCACAAGTATGCAGTGCAACCTTTTGCATATGTAGGGATTCTTTCGCAAAGGACGACCATCATGAAAGGGCTTCTCATCTGCCTGTCGCTCGTACTGCTTGCCGGCCCTGCCCTCGCCATATCCCGGTACAATTCGCTGTCGATATCCTGCCAGGAAGCTCATCGCCGGATCGTCAACGAACGGGCCGTCATCCTGCGCTACCCGTCGACGCGGGTCAGGGGCATGACCCTTTATGACCGCTACGTCATCAACAGCAGCATGTGCGGAAACCGCGAGATCGCCCAGAGATCGTACATCCCCACGAAGGACACCCCGAAATGCCCTGTCTATTCCTGCAAGCAGTGGGATCCGGACGACGACCTGATCTTCCCGTTCCGCTGAGGCGCGGCGCACTCTTATCGCCCTCGTGAAAGTTCAGCTTGGGTTCGTTGCCGACGCGATTGCCCTTCGCAAAACGAAGGATGGATGTCGCATTCGAAATTGTCGAACTTCTTCATGAATGAATAGCAACTTCATGACAAAATCAGATAACCACTCATATTAATGAATTTTTGTCATCTAAACTTTAATATTCGCTTTATTTTCCTATTATGTTCTGTTTATGTTCTTGTGCGTATTAGAAGTATCTTATGCTTCACATATGACCAAGCGACTCAGTTATACTGACGAAAAACAAATCCGTGAATAAGTATTACTAACGACGATTTTGAATCGCGCTTCAGTCGCATATGCGACAGGTAAACGGCCCCTCAGCAGGGGCTTGCGGTTGCGCGAAAGCAGCCCAACAGCTTCTTTTCCGATTGCAAATTTTCAGCGGCGCAATCAAATAGAACACCTTCCAACTGGCGCTTGCTTCGATACGTCCGCGCCGCCGTTCCCCGAGGTCATTCCTTGCCCATCGACGTGATCGCCCTCGTCCTCTTTGGCGCCCTGTTGCACGCGACATGGAACGCCATCGTAAAGGCCGGCACCGACAAATCGCTGGACGCCGCGATGATCGCATTGGGGGCGGGCCTCGTCGGCCTTGCCTTCCTGCCCTTCCTGCCGCTGCCGAAGCCGGAAGCCTGGCCCTTCATCCTCGCCTCGGCGGTGCTGCAGTTCGGCTATTTCCAGCTTGTGGCGGCCTCCTACAGGGCTGGCGACATCGGGCTCGTCTATCCCCTCATGCGCGGCGTTGCCCCACTCATCGTCGCCACGACCAGCGGCATCGTGCTGGGCGAGCACCTGTCGGCCGGGGCTCTCGCTGGCGTGCTGACGATTTCCGTCGGCGTCCTGACACTCGCCTTCGAGGCCCGGCATGGCAGCCGGCAGGCCATCGGGCTGGCGCTTGCCAACGCACTGGTCATCGCCACCTACACGTTCGTCGACGGCGCCGGCGCGCGCGCATCCGGCAACGCCATCTCCTATACGCTATGGATGGCGCTGCTGCCGCCGGTGCTGCTGTTTTCCTGGGCGTTCTATCGGCGCGGAACCCTCGCGGTGATCCTGCATGTTCGCTACAGCTGGAAGCGCGGCTTGCTGGGCGGCGCCGGTTCGATCACGTCCTACGGGCTGGCGCTCTGGGCCATGACCAAGGCACCGGTGGCGACAGTTGCGGCGCTGCGCGAAACGGCAATCCTCTTTGCCCTGTTGATCTCGGTGGTGATCCTGAAGGAGAAGGCGAGCATCTGGCGCTATATCGCCGGCACGATCATCGCCGCCGGCGTCCTCGTCCTCAAGCTCGCCTGATCATTCGCCCGTCCACTCCGGATGGCGCTTTTCGAGGAAGGCGCCGATCCCCTCCTCTGCGTCGCGCACGAGCATGTTCTCGACCATGACGCGGGCGGCATAGTCGTAAGCCTCTTCCACCGGCATTTCGATCTGGCGATAGAAAGCCTCCTTGCCGATCTTCAGGGTCAGCGGCGATTTCGATGCGATGACCGATGCATATTTCTGCACGACCTGGCTCAGGTACTCCTGGGGAACGATGCGGTTGACGAGGCCGAAATCCTTGGCGGTCGAGGCGTCGATGGTCTCGCCGGTCAGCAGCATCTCCATCGCCTGCTTGCGATGGGCGGCACGGCTGACGGCGACCATCGGGGTCGAACAGAACAGGCCGATATTGACGCCCGGCGTACAGAAGGTCGACTTATCGGTGCAGATTGCGAGGTCGCAGGACGCGACCAACTGGCAGCCGGCCGCAGTCGCCAGTCCGTCGATCTCGGCAATGACCGGCTTCGGCAGGTGGGTGATCTTCAGCATCAGATCGGCGGCAAGGCGAATGGTTCTTTCGAAGAAGGCACGGCCGCGATCCCCGTCGCCGCGACGGGCCGTCATTTCCTTCAGGTCGTGGCCCGCGGAAAACACCTTGCCCGTCGAGGCGATGACGACGACGCGCACATCACGATCGGCCGCGGCCTTGTCGAGTTCATCCATCAGCGTTTCCATCACCGCGATCGACAGCGCATTCGCCGGGGGATTGGCCAATGTCAGCCTGGCGACGCCATCGTTGACGGCAACCGAAATCGGGGCCTGCCCGGTGGCAGCATCCTTCTTGAACGAAACAACTTCAGCCATCGTCTAACTCCTCAAGCCCGGCTTTCATGCTATCAGGGTTTTGCCACAGGAGAGCCGGTCGCCACCACCCCGCACCGGACAAATAAACAGGGAGTTCGCCACCGATGCAGCCGGTCATGACCATCGATGAGGTCCATGCGTTCCTGGAAACCGACTTTCCGCAGATCCACACCGACGGGCGCGTCTTCACGGTGACCGCAATCTCGGCCGGCCGCATCACCATGCAACTCGATCCGAACGAACGGCACCTGAGGCCGGGCGGCACGGTGTCCGGCCCTTCCCTGTTCGCGCTCGCCGACGTCGCCGCCTACGTCGCCGTGCTCGCCCATATCGGTCCGGTGGCGCTCGCGGTCACGACCAATCTCAACATCAATTTCCTGCGGATGCCGAAGCCGGCACCGCTGAACTGCACCTGCCGGCTGCTGAAGCTCGGGAAGCGCCTGGCGGTGATCGACGCCGCGATCTATCAGGAAAATCCCGGAGAATTGGTGGCGCATGCAACCGCGACATACTCAATTCCGCCGAAATAGTTTGTGGTATTATAATACCCCACAACTATCTTGTTGATTTTTATGACTTAAATTTTCGATCACCAATTTGCGTCGCCTTGACGGGAAAATCGGCCGCAAGTATAAGCGGCAACGGAAATAGAACCTCAAGTTCCTGTTTCCTCGGGCCGGCACGCCGGCCGCAAGCAAGCAACAAGAAACGTCCTGCGCCTTCCGGGGTGCCGGGATCCAAACAAAAGAGAGTATTCAACATGGCTACCTTCTCCCAGAAGCCTGCAGAGGTGGAGAAGAAGTGGATCATCATCGACGCCGAAGGGCTCGTCGTTGGTCGTCTCGCTTCCCTCATCGCTATGCGCCTGCGCGGCAAGCACAAGGCTACCTACACCCCCCACGTTGATGATGGCGACAACGTCATCGTGATCAACGCGGAAAAGGTTGCCCTGACCGGCAAGAAGTATACCGACAAGACCTACTACTGGCACACCGGTTACCCGGGTGGCATCAAAGAGCGCACGGCTCGCCAGATCATCGAAGGCCGCTTCCCGGAGCGCGTCATCGAGAAGGCCGTCGAACGCATGATCCCGCGCGGACCGCTCGGCCGTCGCCAGATGAAGAACCTGCGCGTCTACGCCGGTTCCAACCACCCGCATGAAGCCCAGCAGCCGGTCGCTCTCGACGTGGCCAAGCTGAACAGCAAGAACACAAGGAGCGCCTGATAATGGCTGATCTTTCCTCTCTGAAGGACCTGGCTCCGGCACAGGAAGCTTCGGCTCCCGTCCACGTCCGCAAGGTCGACGCCCAGGGCCGCTCCTACGCGACCGGCAAGCGCAAGAACGCCGTTGCCCGCGTATGGGTCAAGCCGGGTTCCGGCAAGATCACCGTCAACGGCAAGCCCTACGCCAACTACTTCGCACGTCCGGTTCTGCAGATGATCCTGCAGCAGCCGATCGTCGCAGCTGCCCGTGATGGCCAGTTCGACATCGACGCGACTGTAGCCGGCGGTGGTCTTTCCGGCCAGGCCGGTGCCGTTCGTCACGGCATTTCCAAGGCGCTGACCTACTTCGAACCGGGCCTGCGCTCGGTGCTGAAGAAGGGTGGCTTCCTGACCCGCGACAGCCGCGTTGTCGAACGTAAGAAGTACGGCAAGGCCAAGGCCCGCCGTTCGTTCCAGTTCTCCAAGCGCTAATCGCTGCCAGAACTTCGCATTCTGCAAAGGCCGGGTTCGTCCCGGCCTTTCTTTTTGGTCGCCACCTTGGCCGTCCGACCGACTACCAGCGCAACAGTCGCCTGCCGGCTACGAAGCCAATGGCCGTGACCACGGCAATCGCGATCGTATACCAGGTGGCCAGGAACAGCGGGCTGTCGTCGGGGCAATGCCAGGCATAGACGGCCGCGGCGATGCCGCCTGCGGCCAGCCCCGCGGCAGCACCCGCAAGCCCCGGATTGCCGGGTGCGCCGGCTCGCAGCGCCAGCAGGAAGCCCGTCAGGGGCGCCAGGGCCAGAACCGGAATGAACGCCATGCAAAAGAAGGGATGACCGCCGATCAGGCTCGTCGCCCATTGCTGCTGCGGCAAGACCAGCAGTTCCACGGCAACCGCCAGCACGACCATGGCTGCGGGCACGAGAAGGGTGAGCGCCAAAGTCCTCACCGGCACGCCGGGACGACCGATCTGGAAAACGAGACGGCATGCGGTGATTGCAAGCACAAGCGTCACGCAGACCTTGAACAGGACGCGGGCTGTCTCCACGACGGTCGACATGTTGTGGCGCAGGCCGATGGTGAGCACCAGGATCGCGACGGATACGGCAACGCCTGCCAGCAGCGCCAGCCCCATCATGCGGCCGAGCCGCATGCGGACCGGGGCATCCTGCGCCATGAGGTTGATCAGGTCATCCGTCTTCACGTCCGTCACTCCGATAAAGGGTCGCCAGGGATTTCAGCGCCCTGTGAAGCGCGACTCGCACCGCGCCTTCGCTCATCTTCAGCCTCTCGGCCGTCTCCCGCACGCCGGCGCCCTCGAGGGAAATCGAGCGCACGATGTCGCGTTGCGGATCCTTCAGCCGCTCCAACATATGTTCGGCGTCGAGCCGATCCAAGGCGTCGACCTGCGCCTCGGCTTCGAGTGTGGCCATGACGTCCTCGATCGGCACGCTGACATGCCGGCCGCGGCGTCTCAGACTGTCGATCAACTTGTTGCGCACGATCGTCGACAGCCATGGTCCGATCGGGCGCGCCGGATCCCAGGTCCCGCGCTTCAGATGAACGGCGAGCAGCACTTCCTGCACCACATCCTCGGCCTCGCTGGCCGGCGCGCCGAACTGGTCGCAGCGACGCCGGGCCATGGCGCGCAAGTGCGGCGTGACCGCGGTGAGAAAGTGGTGGTAGGCCTGGGCGTCGCCGTCCATGGCGTTGCGCATCCAGCCTGCCCACTCCTCTTCACGCGCGGAATGCTTCACCCGATAACTTCCTCTACGAAACAACACACGCTTTTGTTACCGCCCCTTCGAACTTTACTTTGAAAAGCGTCCAACATCTTGTTTTGCAGGATCATTCTTCCGCATTCGCGTCGACGGCAAGCCCCTTCGCGAAAAAAAGATGAACTCGATGTAACGAAAGCGCCCGCGCCGCCGTAGCCCCAGTGCAAGCCAATGATGGCTTCCTCAAAACGGAGACAGACCCATGAAGACCACCCTCGCCACGCTGGCCCTCGCCGGCTCGATCGCCTCTGCTCTGGCCACGCTCGCGGCCGTACCGGCTGTCGCCCAGGAAGGGAAGGAAAAGTGCTACGGTGTAGCGATGAAGGGCCAGAACGATTGCGCCGCCGGCAGCCATGATTGCGCCGGAAAGTCGATGATGGACTACGACAAGGCGTCCTTCAAGCTCGTTCCCACCGGCACCTGCACCTCCATGATGACCCCGGACGGCGGCCACGGCCAGCTCGAGCCGGCCTGATTACAGACTCTCGTCCCGCAATCGGAGATCAGACATGACAAAACGTTCCGCAACCGCTCTTGCCGCATCGCTTGCGACGGCCCTGACGCTGATCGGCAGCGTGCAGCCCGCGAGCGCCGAGGATGCCAAAGAGAAGTGCTACGGCGTCGCTCTCAAGGGCCAGAACGACTGCGCCGCCGGCCCAGGTACGACCTGCGCCGGCACGTCCAAGGTGGACTACCAGCAGAACGCCTGGAAGCTCGTCCCCGCCGGCACGTGCGAGGCGATGACGACGCCGAACGGCCACGGCATGCTGACACAGGGCCCCGCCCCCGCCTGACCCGCCGGGATGCGTGAAACCAAGGCGAGCGGCGCACGGCCTGCGCCGCCGCCACCCAGACCCATGAGAGGTGCCCCATGATACCGTCCGAATTGCCGCGCCGTGCCGGCGTCGGTTTCAAGCCCGAACATTTCTCCGACATCATCGCCGGTTCGCAACCCGTCGGCTTCTTCGAAGTCCATGCCGAAAACTACATGGGCGCCGGCGGTCCGCCGCATGCAAGGCTCGGCAAGCTGCGCGAAGACTATGCGCTCTCCGTGCATGGCGTCGGCTTGTCGATCGGCTCGATGCAGTCTCTGGACAAGGAACATCTCGCACGGCTGAAGATCGTCTGCGATCGCTACCAGCCGGACAGCTTTTCAGAACACCTCGCCTGGTCGACGCATGACAGCGTATACCTCAATGACCTGTTGCCGCTGCCCTACACGGAAGAGACGCTCGACCGCGTGGTGGAGCATGTCGACCAGGTCCAGGCAGCGCTGAAGCGCCAGATGCTGCTCGAAAATCCGGCAACCTACCTGCTGTTCGAGGAAAGCACGATCGAGGAGACCGATTTCCTCGCCGAGGTGGTGCTTCGTACCGGCTGCGGCTTGCTTCTCGACGTCAACAACGTCTTCGTCGCCGCCACCAACCACCATATGGACCCGCGTGCCTATCTTGCCCGGTTCCCGCTCGAGTTTGTGCGCGAGATCCATCTGAGCGGCCATTCCGAAACGGTCGACGAAGCAGGAGCACCGCTGCTGATCGACAGCCACGACACGCCGGTCAAGGATCCGGTGTGGGCGCTCTACCAGGAACTGATCGACCGGACGGGCCCCGTTGCCAGCCTGGTCGAATGGGACAACGACGTGCCGCAATGGTCGGTATTGCGCGCGGAGGCCGAAGCCGCCGAGGCGATTCTCCGCCGCGCCGCCCGGCGCAGCGCCGCGTGAGGCCCGCGATGTCGACCGAAACACAGACGCGATTTGCAGCGGCACTGCAAGACGGGACGCTGCCCATTCCCGCGGGCCTTAACTCATGGAACGCAGGCCGGCCGGAGCGTCGCTTCGGCGTCTACCGCAACAATGTAGCAGTCGGACTGATCGGCGCCCTCGCCTCGCGCTTCCCCGCCACGGAAAGGATCGTCGGGGAAGAGTTCTTCGCGGCCATGGCACGGGAGTTCATCCGGCATCACCCGCCCCGCTCGCCGCTGCTCCTGTCCTACGGCGACGACTTCGGCAATTTCGCCAAAGCATTCGAGCCGGCGCGGGCGCTTGCCTACCTGCCCGATATCATCCGCCTCGAGATCGCACGCGGCCATGCCTATCACGCGGCTGACGCGCAGCCGATGGCAGGCGACGTTCTTGCCGCCGTCGACCCATCACGACTGGCAGGGCTGACCTTCGTCATGCATCCTTCAGCCTCGGTCGTCCGCTCGCCGCATCCGGTGGTGACGATCTGGGCGATGAATGCCGGCGAGATGGAGATCGCGCCGATCGCCGGTCTGGCGGGCGAGGATGCCCTCATCGTTCGACCGCAGATGAACGTCGAGGTTCACCGGTTGCCACCCGGGGGAGCAGTATTCCTAGAGGCTCTCCAAACGGGTTCCACGCTTGCGGCAGCGGTCGAGTCGGCAAGCGCTGACTCCGCCGACTTCAATCTTTCCGCCAATATTGCCGGCGCCCTCGGGGCCGGCGCATTCGCCGCTGTTCACCAGCCGCCAGCAGGAGATTAGCCGTGAACGAGGATCTTTCCATGTCGGTTATGGACCACCAGACAATGCTGCAAAGGCTCTACGGCCTGCTCAAGCTTCTCGACCGCATCCCGCATGACCTGATCGCCCTCATCGCCCGCCTCTCGGTCGGTGCCGTCTTCTGGCGATCTGGCCAGACGAAGGTGGACGGCTGGCACGTCACGGACACTGCGGTCTATCTCTTCGAGCACGAGTACAAGCTGCCCTTCATCGACCCGTGGCTCGCCGCGCATCTTGCCGCCTTTGCCGAGCACTTTTTCCCAATCCTGCTCTTCATCGGCCTGGCAAGCCGTCTTTCCGCCCTCGCCCTGCTCGGCATGACGCTGGTCATCGAGATCTTCGTCTATCCCGACGCCTGGCCGACGCACGGTACCTGGGCGGTATGCTTCCTCGTCATCATCGCCGGCGGACCGGGACGGCTCTCGCTCGATCACCTGATCGCACGCCATTTCGACCGGCGCCACTGACGCCGATCGCGCACCGCTCTCTCGATATCGCCGCCGGCCCACCCGAGTTGACGCCGGCGGCGAAGCACTCCAGAACTGTCACATTTCCGAATGGCGTTTCCAGCAGGATGCATGACACATGCCGGTCAAAGCTGCAGTGCGACCCGGAAACGGACTATGTTGAGAACGGGGACAGCCGGCCATGCCATCCAAGACGATTGACCATGCAATTACCGCCAGATCTCTGAAGTCTGCGGCGACCGACCCCACCCACGCCGGCATCCTGTCCTTCATGCGACGCAAGTACTCCAAGAGCCTGAAGGGCGTCGATGTCGCCGTGTGGGGGATCCCCTTCGATGCCGCAACCTCAAACAGGCCCGGCGCCCGCTTCGGGCCTCAGGCCATCCGTCGCGCCTCGGCCATCTTCGACAATGATCCGCAATATCCCTTCGCCCGCGACCTCTTCGCTGACATGGCAGTCATTGACTATGGCGATTGCCTGCTTGACTACGGCAACCACCAGAAGACGCCAGCGACGATCGAACGGGAAGCTTCCAGGGTGTTGAACAGCGGTGCTTTCCTGCTGACCCTCGGGGGCGACCACTTCGTCACCTGGCCGCTGCTGAAAGCCCACGCGGCCAAGCACGGCCCGCTGGCGCTGGTGCAGTTCGATGCCCATCAGGACACATGGTTCGATGAGGCCAAGCGCATCGATCACGGCTCCTTCGTCGCCCGCGCAGTGCGCGACGGCATCATCAACCCGGACCGGTCGATCCAGATCGGTATCCGGACCCATGCGCCCGAGGACTGCGGCATGAGGATCATCTATGGCCACGAGGTTGAGGATATGAGCCCGACCGCCCTCGCTTCGTTGATCGTCAGCCATACCCAGGGCGTACCCGCATACCTCACCTTCGACATCGATTGCCTCGACCCGGCATTTGCGCCGGGCACCGGCACTCCTGTCGCCGGCGGGCCGAGCAGTGCAAAGATCCTCTCCGTGCTGCAACGGCTGCACCAGCTCGACATCCGCGGCGCCGATGTCGTCGAGGTCGCTCCGGCCTACGACCATGCGGACGTGACGGCGATTGCCGGCGCCACTATCGCCATGTACATGCTCGGTCTCCACGCCGAGCGACTTGCCCGCCAGCGCGAAGGCTGATGCAGTTGGCGCGTGTCCAGGCGCGCTGCTTGCTCTACGCCGCTTCAAATTCGAGCCGACCTGGTTTATATGAAGCGCAGTATTCGGAAGGAGCTTGCGCGAGAGCCCGACATGCGCGCAAGCAGATCGCGCATTGAATCCGGAAATTCTGATAACCGACTGAAAAGGCAGGACAATGAAAGCGAAGATCTTCATCGACGGCGAGCACGGCACCACGGGTCTGCAGATCCGCACGCGCATGGCCGGGCGACGCGATGTCGAACTGCTTTCCATTCCCGAGGCCGAGCGCCGCAATGCCGCAATGCGCGAGGACCTGCTGAACAGCGCCGATATCGCCATCCTTTGCCTGCCGGACGACGCCTCCAAGGAAGCAGTACGCATGCTGGAAGGCAACAACAAGGTGCGGATTATCGATACTTCCACCGCCTACCGCGTCGACCCGAACTGGGCCTACGGCTTTGCCGAGATGGACAAGGAACAAGGCGCGAAGATCCGCGATACGCGCCTCGTAGCCAATCCCGGCTGCTACCCGACCGGCGCCATAGGACTGATCCGCCCGCTGCGCGCCGCCGGCATCCTGCCGGACGGCTATCCCGTCTCGATCAATGCCGTCTCCGGATATAGCGGTGGCGGCAAGCAGATGATCGCCCAGATCGAGGATCCCGAAAATCCGGACCCGATCACCGCGCCGCACTTCCTCTACGGCCTGCCGCTAAAGCACAAGCACGTCCCGGAGATGACCGTGCATGGCAGGCTCGATCGCGCGCCCCTCTTCTCGCCGTCGGTCGGCAAGTTCGCCCAGGGCATGATCGTGCAGGTGCCGCTGCATCTCGAAGACCTGCAAACCGGCAGCACCCTCGAGAGCATCCACGCCGCCCTTTCCGCGCACTATGCCGGGCTGGACATCGTCACCGTCGTGCCGCTTTCCGAAAGCACGGGCCTGGCCCGCATCGATGCGACCGAACTTGCCGGCAAAGACACGATGAAGCTCTTCGTTTTCGGCACGCCCAGCGGCAGCCACGTCAATCTCGTCGCCCTGCTCGACAACCTCGGCAAGGGTGCATCAGGCGCGGCCGTCCAGAACATGGACCTGATGTTGTCGGCGTAGTCGTCGTGACCAATCAATATCTCTACGACAAAGGGTCCGCCGCAACCGCCGCGGGCCTTCTGCATCTTTTGGATGTCAGTCCCTAACCGTCACGGCGGTTTCCGGCGGATACTCGCCCTAAAAAACCCGCCAATGGGCAATGGCGAAGCCAAGCACGATCAGCGCACCGGCCTGATGCATCAACGCCCAGGCCAGCGGAACCTGCAGCACCAGCGTGATCACGCCGATTGCCGCCTGCATGCACACCATCACGAACAGCACGACCGACCGTCGGGCGTGGGTGGTCTGCGGTGCGGCGCGCAGGCACTGGATCATGTGGAGAAGCGCCAGGGTGAAGAGGGTGTAGGCACCAAGCCGGTGGACAAACTGCACCGTCTTCGGGTTCTCGAAGAGATTGATCCACCCTGGTTGCTGGATGAAGAGGTCGCCCGGGACGAGCGCGCCGTCCATCAGGGGCCATGTCGTATAGGACAAT
This sequence comes from Ferirhizobium litorale, assembly GCA_030028905.1. Lineage (GTDB taxonomy): Bacteria > Pseudomonadota > Alphaproteobacteria > Rhizobiales > Rhizobiaceae > Ferirhizobium > Ferirhizobium litorale. The sequence goes on from JALDYZ010000002.1 coordinate 58,358, forward strand.
CCGGCGTCGAGTCCGGCAACGAGCGCGCCGAGATAGATCTGGAACAGCACCATCAGGGCAACGACCATCGCCATGCGGCGTGACCCCGGCGACGGGATCGGATCATCGGAATGAGGTGAAAGCCCGCGCATGATCCACGTCGCGGCGGCAAAGATGAGACAGGCGATGGTCAGGTGCGTCGCAAGCCGGTACTGGCTGACAGAGACGCGGTCGGCAAGCCCGGACGATACCATCCACCAGCCGATGAAGCCCTGGAAGCCACCCAGCGCCAGAAGTGCGAGAAGCGGCAGGCGCAACCGTCTTTCGATCCTGCCCGTCACCCAGAAGACCAACAGCGGCACCGCGAAGATCACGCCGATGCCGCGTGCCAGCAATCGGTGCGCCCACTCCCACCAGAAGATCGTCTTGAACTCGTCGACGCTCATGTGCGTGTTGAGTTCGCTGTATTGCGGGATGCGCTGGTAGAGCTTGAACTCCTCCTCCCACTCGGCGGCGGTGAGCGGCGGGATGACGCCGTGGATCGGCTTCCATTCAGTGATCGAAAGACCGGAATCGGTGAGGCGGGTGGCACCGCCGACAAGCACGAGGCAGAAAAGCGTCACAAGCACGACGCCGAGCCATATGCGCAAGGCCAGACGATTTCTTTCCTCGCGGCGCATCTCTCTGCGGATCTTGCCCTCGGCGGCTGCCCTTGCGACTGTCATGACTGCTCCTTGATCGATAGCGGTTGATTTGCAACACATGGCCATGCAAAACAAGTCCCGCTGTTTTGCGGCATCCGGTCGCGCCCCCGGGCCGGGCGGCACGGCCTGACGGAAAGAGAATTCATGCCCATTCGCCTCAAGAAGTTCATCGGAACGATCCTCATCATTATTCTCGTGCTCGTCTACGCGCTGGTGGCGACGACGATCGCCAGCCGCACGCTCGGCGCATCCTCGGGATGGGTGCATCTCGCCTATTTCGCCTTGTCCGGGCTGCTCTGGATCCTGCCGGCCATGGTCATCATCAAATGGATGGCCGGGCCGCGGCAGAAGTAGCAGTTACGGACATTAATCGTCCGATAACCGAGATGAACGGAATACCCGTTGTCGCTTCAGACGTTAAAGCAAAAATACCCGATGTTCTTGTAGGATGGCGGCACAGGTAAAAGTCGTTGCTGGAGATTGTTCCGTGCCTGCCCCGCATCCGGATTGCTTGAGAATGCACCGTTCAACCGGTTGCGGCAGCGGCGTCTTCGTCGCGATGGAAGCAGCATCGGCACGATGACAGGCAATCTCGACATCACGATCTTCGACGACATGACTTCAGTCGAGGACGCCTGGCGGCGGCTCGAGGCCGACGAAAACTGTTCGCTGCATCAAAGCTACGACTGGTGCAATGCATGGAGGCTAACCAACGGTATGCCCCTGGCGATCGTCTTCGCGTCGCTTGGCGGCGAGCCGGCCTTCATCCTGCCGCTCGAGATCGTCCGCAACAACGTGGTGCGGGTCGCACAATTCGTCGGCGATCGCTTCAGCAACATCAACACCGGTCTTTTTTCCCCAATATTCCTGGACGCGCCGGAGAGCGGCCGGTTTGCGGAAATCATGGAGCACGTCGCCGGACTGCTGGCGGGCCGAACGGACCTCGTCTCGCTGCGCAATGTGCCACTCGTCTGGCGCGGTGTCCGGAGCCCCCTCGCCCAGCTTCCCTCGGTGGAAAACCAGAACAGCGCGTTTCAGCTGGAGATCGCATCATCCTTTCAGAAAACGATTGCCCGACTGGACAGGAAGAAGCGGCTCAAGCGGTTCCGCAACCAGACTCGCAAGCTCGAGGCGGCCGGCGGCTATGACCACATTGTTGCGACCGACGCCGGCGATCGGCATGCACTGCTCGACCGGTTTTTCCAACAGAAAGCGGAGCGCTTCCGCTCACGTAGCCTTCCCAACGTCTTTCAGGCCCCCGAAACCCAGATCTTCTTCCACCGACTGCTCGATCTCGAGCCCATCGGCAGGAGCAAACCGCTGGAGATGCATGCACTTTGCCTGCGCGGCGAGCACGAAGGGCACATCGCCGCTATCGCCGCGCTCTCGCGCAAGGGCGACCATGTGATCTGCCAGTTCGGTTCGATCGATGAAAGCGTGCTCGCAGAAGCGAGCCCCGGTGAATTCCTGTTCTGGCTGATGATCGAACAGGCAAGCGCAAGAGACGTCGCCATCTTCGATTTCGGCATCGGCGACCAGCCCTACAAGCGCGCTTGGTGCACCCGCGAAACGATCCACCACGACATCCTTCTGCCCGTCTCCCAGCTTGGCGCGTTCGCAGCTCTGGCCCATCGGGGCGTCACGCGAACCAAGGCTGCAATCAAGGAAATGCCGCAGGTATATGCGCTGCTGCAACGACTGCGCGCAAAAAACTGGCCGCGGCGAGGTGCCCAGTCTTCGTGACTGAGACGGCGGTTGCCGCCGGTCGGTGACACGCGCTACGCAGCTTCCTTGCCGGGATCGGAACGACCGCTGCTTCGCGAGGCCGACATCAGCACCAGATCCTCGTAACCGGCATCGCCAAAGGCCTGGAACAACTCTACAAGTTCCTCTTCCTTTGGATCAGGAACGGACAGGATGATCGACGCCGGCTTGCCTTGAGTCAGCTTTGCGACACTCTGGATGCTGGCCGGACCACACTCCACGAGTACGACGTCGTAGGTGTTCGATAGAGCATCGATGACTATCGACAAACGATTGGCACCGCGCATCGCCAGCTTGGTATCGGCATTGCCATGGGGAATGATGTGGGCCGCGGAAAGCCTGTCCTGATGGATCGTGTCGGCAAAGGCAGCCTCGCCGGTCAGCAGGTCCGTGATCCCTGGAAAATCGGCGGAATCGGCCATCAGCCTCGTCGGGCAGGCAGTACCAGTCATGTCGAGAAGCACGGTCTTCGATCCGGCATCGGCAATCTCGCGAGCCAGCATGACCGTCGCGGTCGACCCGTCGTCACCGGATGGTGAAATACTGATCGCCAGGTTGATCCCCGTCTCCTTGAGGTAGGCGGCGACCGAACGGACGGAATACTCGCTGTCCTCTTCGCCCGCTTCGGCGTGGCCATCCGTCCCGGCAAAGGCAAGCATGCTGGAAGCCGCGAAGTGGGCGTCCGTCTCTTGCTGGGAGTCATCCCCGTCGAAGCCGCTGCCGGAACGTGACGCCGCTGTCGGTCTGAGCGCACGGCCGCTGAACAGTTCGAGAAGCAGGATGATCGCCGAACTGATGATCAGCGTCGCCAGCGAGGCAACGATGACGATCGGGATGACCTTCGGGAAATGCGGCTCTGTCGGCACGACGGCGTTCGAGATGACCCGAGCATCGGCGGGGCTTGAATTCTGGTCGGAACGCGACGAGGCCTCACGGTAGCGCGCAAGGTAGGTCTCGAGCAACTGGCGCTGGGCGGCGGCTTCGCGTTCAAGCGCCTTCAAGCCAACCTCGTCCTCGCCGGCACGCGCGGAATCCGCCTTGATCTGGTTCAACTGCTGTACCAACTGGCCTTCGCGCCGCTGCGCCACCTTTGCCTCGTTTTCGAGACTGGAGAGGATCTTGCGAGTCTCTTCGTCGATCTGTCGGCGGATGCCGGCAAGCTGGGCCCTCAGCCCCTTGAGCCGGGGGTGTCCCTCGAGCATGGTCGTGGAGAGATCCGCGATCTGACCCTGCAGATTGGCTTCGGTTTCCTTCAGCCGCTGGATCATCTGAGAGCCCACGACGTCGGTCAGCGTGTCGGCGGGTCGCCCTGCCTCGATGACGTCGCGTACGCTTGCCGCACGCGCCTCCGCGGTCGCCCGTTCACCCCGCACGCGGGCAAGCTCGCCGGATATGTCGTTGAGCTGTTGGCCCGCGAAATTGGCGGCGTTCGTGGTCGGCAAAAGGTCTGCGTCCGACCTGTAGTCGGCGACCTTGCGCTCCGCTTCCCTGACCTTGTCGCGAAGATTGGCGATTTCCGGCTCGAGCCATCGGGTGGCCTCGGAATTGGAGTCGAGCTTGGCGCCGCTTTGCAGCGCCTGGTAGACCTCGGCGATCTTGTTGGGTATCGCCGCCGCCAGCTTGGGATCGCTGGAGGTGAACTGGATGCCGATGACCCGGGACCTCTCGACCTGATAGACCTGCAGCCTTTCGGTGAATTCCTTGATCACCCGCTCCTCGGGCGCCATGTCGAGCGGGTTCTTCCGCAATCCAACCAGAACCAGGATCTCCGACAAAGCGGAGGGATTGGCCTGCGGATCGAACTCCTTCAGTTCATAGAGCTTCATGTCGCGGGCAACCTGCTTGATGAGGTCGACCGATTGCAGCACCTGTACCTGACTTGCAATGTTCAGTTCGTCCAGAACCTGGCTGTCGACGCCGGCGGTGTCGCGCGTGGCAAACGCAGGGGCTCGCGGCTCGATCAGGAGACGGGTTTCGCTGCGATAGCTCGGCGTGATCATGCTTGCTGTCGCGAAAGCGATTCCGGCCACGGCTGCGGTCGCCATCAGGATCCTGCGGCGCCGTTGCCAGACCGCACGGAAAAGATGACCGAGGTCAATGTCCACGTCCTGATTGTGACTATTGCTGACGCCTGGCATACCCGACTCCAAAGGCAAAACTGAAAGAGAAGCTAAACGAACATGGTAACCCAAGGGTTAATGGGCGAACTGCCGCCGTCGATTGCAACCCACCTCTCATGAACCAAGATTTTGGATGCGACATTTACCGGACGTTAACCATGATGGTTCGATAACAGGTTGAAACTGATATTATTTTGGAGCGGGTTTGCAGATGCAATCCTCAACGTCGGGACATGTGTTTGCACTTGCCGTTGCCGCGGTCGTCGCGGTGCTTGCGGGCTGCACGACGTACAAGCCAGCGCCGAAGGCGTTTCACGAGGCGACCATCCAGCCCTACACCCTGGACGCAGGCGACAGGCTGCGCATCACCGTCTTCGAACAGGCGGGGCTGACCAATACCTACACTGTCGACCAGGCCGGATACATTGCCTTCCCGCTGGTAGGGCAAGTGCCCGCACGAGGCCAGACGTTGCAGCAACTCGAAGGCGTCGTCGCGCAGAAGCTGAAACAGGGTTACCTGCGCGATCCGGACGTCTCGATTGAAGTCGATCGCTATCGTTCGGTCTTCGTCATGGGAGAAGTCGGTCAGGCGGGGCAATATTCCTATGTCCCGGGCATGACGGTGCAGAATGCCATCGCGGTTGCCGGCGGATTTTCGAGCCGAGGATATCAGGGCAATGTCGACATTACCCGCAAGATCAACGGGGACATCGTCACCGGCCGTGTTTCGATATCCGATCCCGTCATGGCCGGCGACACGATCTATGTGCGCGAGCGGTTGTTCTGACGCGTCATGCGAGGAGACCGCCCACTTCGCATCATCCATTGTTTCAGGTCGCCCGTCGGAGGGATTTTCCGGCACGTTCGCGACCTGGTGGAGGAGCACACAAAGGCTGGCCACGAAGTCGGCATCATTTGCGACAGCACGACCGGCGGTGCGCATGAGGACAAGCTGTTCGACCAGGTGCGCCCCTATCTGGCGCTGGGGTTGAGACGACTGCCGATCCGGCGCACGATCGGACCGACGGATTTTGCCGCGCTTTGGCGCAGCTACAAGGAAATCAGAAGCTTGCAACCGGATGTATTGCATGGGCACGGCGCCAAGGGTGGCGCGATCGCCCGCATCATCGGTTCAGCCTTGCGGGTCAACAGGTATCGCGTAGCCCGCCTCTATTCGCCGCATGGCGGCAGCATGCATTTCGATCGCAGCACGCTTGCCGGCCAGGTCATCCTTCGACTTGAACGGATGCAGGAACGCTTCACCGATTCACTGGTCTTCGTCTGCGATTTCGAGCGCAACACCTACGAGACAAAGATCGGCCCGCCGCGTACCGGGGAGCGCATCATCTATAACGGCATTCGCGACAGCGAATTCATGCCGGTACCCATGCGATCCGATTCCGTCCACTTCCTCTTCATCGGCATGCTTCGGGACCTCAAGGGTCCCGATTTGTTCATCGACGCCTTCGCGCAAACGGAGCGGCTGGTCGGTCGTCCCCTCTCGGCGCTGATCGTCGGCGACGGACCGGACCGTGAGAAATACAAGACGATGATGACCGAGCGCGGGCTCGGCAGGCGTATCGGCATGCTGCCGGCGCTGCCAGCCACCGAAGCCTTCACGATGTCACAGAACGTGGTGGTGCCTTCCCGGGCGGAGGCCATGCCATACATCGTCATCGAGGCGCTCGCCGCCGGAAAGACCGTGATTGCCGCGCGCGTCGGGGGCATCCCCGAAATCCTGGGTGCCGACAGCCCTGCCCTTGCGATCCCGGACGACGCGGCCGATCTCGCCCGCATCATGGCGACGGCCGCCGCCTCGCCGAACTGGCACGATGCGGCCATGCCTGACCGGGACAGGGTACGAACTGTCTTCTCCGCTTCGACAATGGCCCGCGAGATGCTCGGACTTTACCGCGAGATCCTCGATCTCCCCGCCACGGAAGTACCAAGGCGCGCGGCGTAAAGGTTTCTTAGCGCATTGCAGCCTAATGTCCGGCATATTTTGTCCGGACATTTGCGTATGTATAAGTTTGAAAAGCCCGAACAGATCGACGTGCAGTCGCTCCGCAAGAAGATTTCCGGGGCTTCGGCGCGTGGTGACCAAGCGGAACCAGCCGAAGGGCAAGGTATCAATCCGCTGGCGCAGCAGATCGCGCAACAATTCAGCGAGAGCAGCTTTACCCCGGCGATGATCGTCGGCCTCCTGCGTCTTGCCGAATTCGCAGGGGTCTTCATCACCGGATTACTCGTTCACATCACCTACAACACCGGCAGCCACTTTCCATTCCTCGGCTACATCTCGATCATCGCCGTCGGCTCGGCCTTCACCGTGCTGTTGCTGCAGATTACCGATGCCTACCAGATCCCCGCGTTGCGCACGCCGTCCAAGATCCTGCCACGCATCCTCGGCGCCTGGGCGATCACCTTTGCCCTGATGGCCGTCGCCATCTTCTTTCTGAAATCCGGACACGAATATTCGCGCGTCTGGTTCCTCTCCTGGTTCATGGGCGGTGCGGGCTACCTTGTCCTCGAGCGCAGCCTGGTGGCATTCGCTATTCGACGCTGGGCCCGCAACGGAGTGATGGAGCGCCGCGCCGTCATCGTCGGCGGTGGTGCCCCGGCAAAAGCGCTGATCCGCGCGTTCGAGCAGCAACCGGACAACGACATCCGCATCTGTGGCATCTTCGACGACCGTGGCGAAGCACGCTCGCCCGCCATCGTCGCCGGCTACCCGAAACTGGGCACCATTGGCGAACTTGTTGAATTCGCCCGGCTCGCCCGCATCGACATGCTCATCATCGCCCTACCCCTGACCGCCGAATCCCGCATCCTGCAACTGCTGAAGAAACTCTGGGTGCTACCGGTGGATATCCGCCTTGCCGCGCACTCCAACAGCCTGAGGTTCCGGCCGCGCTCCTATTCGCATATCGGCGCGGTGCCGATGCTCGACATCTTCGACAAGCCCATTCGCGATTGGGATTCGGTTGCCAAGCGCATCTTCGATATCGCCTTCAGCCTCGTCGCCCTTGCTCTGCTGTGGCCGGCGATGATTGGCGCCGCGATCGCCATCAAGACGACTTCCAAGGGGCCGGTGTTCTTCATGCAGAAACGCCACGGCTTCAACAACGAGATCATCAACGTCCTGAAATTCCGCTCCATGTACACGGAGATGAGCGACCCGACCGCGCGCCTTGCGGTAACCAAGGGCGATCCCCGCGTAACCCCCGTCGGCCGGTTCTTGCGCAAGTCCTCGATCGACGAACTGCCCCAGCTTTTCAACGTGCTGAGGGGACAGTTGTCCCTCGTCGGCCCGCGCCCGCACGCCGTTCTGGCGCAAACCCACGACCGCGCCTACGCGGATATCGTCGAAGGCTATTTCGCGCGCCACCGCGTCAAGCCGGGCGTGACCGGATGGGCCCAGATCAACGGCTGGCGCGGCGAGATCGACCACGACGACAAGATCAAGTTCCGCACGGCCTATGACCTCTATTACATCGAGAACTGGTCACTGTTTTTCGACCTGAAGATCCTCTTCCTCACGCCGTTTCGACTGCTCAATACGGAAAACGCCTATTGAGCGCGATCGACCACATAGGAGCGGTGGCATTTCGCCCGCAGGCAGCGGTCGTCAGACTGGCCGGCTCGGCGTTTGTCGCGCTCGGCGTCCTGCTTTCCGGGTTCGTCATATCCGAGCCAGCACCCTACGAACTGATGATGGCCGGCCTGGTGGCAATCTGGTTTCTGCTTGGTCTCAGGATCTCGCGCGCGATTGCGCCGCTGCTGGCGTTGCTTCTGACCTTCAATGTCGGCGGCCTGTTTTCGCTGACTGTCATGGCGGACCTTGCGGACGGTCCGATTTACATCGCCGTATCGCTGTTCCTGGCGCTAACCTCGGTCTTCTATGCCGCCATCGTCGAGGATGACCCAAGGCGTTTGCGACTCATCTTCCAGGCCTGGCTGATATCCGCGCTTCTGACAGGGACGCTTGGCATCCTCGGCTACTTCCACGCATTTGCCGGATCGGAGACCTTCACCCTCTACGATCGCGCCAAAGGTGCCTTCCAGGATCCGAACGTCTTCGGTCCATTCCTCGTGGCCCCAGCGCTATACCTCATTCACGGCCTGCTGACCGGTACGCTCAAGCGTGCCCCGCTGCGCATCGCCGGGCTGCTCGTGCTTTCGCTCGCCGTCTTCCTGTCGTTTTCCCGTGCCGCATGGGCGCTCTTTCTCTTCTCGGCCTGCGCTCTGGTGCTCGTCATGCTGCTCAAGGAACGCACCGCGGCTTTTCGCCTGAAGATCCTGGGACTGAGCCTTGCCTCAGTGATCCTGCTTGGCGCCGCACTTCTTGCCGCTTTGCAATCGGAGAAAGTGTCCGGTCTGTTTTCCTCGCGCACCCAGCTGGTGCAAGACTATGACGGCGGTCATCTCGGCCGGTTCGACCGGCATCGCATCGGTTTCGAGATGGCAATGGAGCATCCGCTCGGCATCGGGCCGCTGGTGTTCGGCTTGACCTTCGCCGAGGACGAGCACAACGTCTTGCTGAAATCGCTGACGACCTATGGCTGGCTCGGTTTCGTCACCTACATTGGGCTCATTTCCTGGACACTTGCGTTCGGCTTGCGCTACCTGCTGCGCGATCGCCCCTGGCAGCCCTTCCTGATGATCGCGTGGATCGTCCTCGTCGGACATGTGGGTATCGGCAACGTTATCGATACCGATCACTGGCGCCACTTCTATCTGTTGCTCGGAATCATGTGGGGATGTCGCGGACTGGAGCACCGTCACCTGCGCCGCAGCCGTTTGGGCAATTGATAAACGTCCGCAATGGCCTATATTTCGGCGGATGATAACCTCCGCACAGTTGCGCGCAGCCCGCGCCATGACAGGCATGACTATCGGCGAGTTGTCCGAGCAATCCGGCCTACCTGCTTCCGTCATCTTCGACCTGGAAACCAACACACATGCAGTCGAAGACACGGTGTTGCAGGCTCTCAAGAGGACACTGGAGGATCGCGGCATCGTCTTCCTGACAAACGGCTCCCAGGAGCCGGGCGGTCCGGGGATCCGCCTCAAAGTCAGGGAGGACGAAGAAGGCATCCGTCCCGAACATCTCAACGCCACAAACGACGACTGAGCCTACCCGACAATCCCATCTCGATGCCGGCTTCCCACGGTGTGGCTGTGCGGATGGGCTTTTCAAAATACTGAAAAAAAGAAACCCGCCGAAGCGGGTTAAAGCGAACTGGAGATGCCCTTGGGGGGCCAGAGGGGGCATATCAGAACCGCATGCAGATCATAGCAAAGGCGGGTCCCCCAGCAACGGTGAATGCTTACCCGTGAGAAATGATGCATATGCCGGCCCACCCCGGATGCAGATCCGCAAGGGGCAAATTCCGTTCAGTCACGAGGTCAACCCCCTTGATCGAAAGGGGAAGTCAACGGACCGGCCTACACCATAGTGATACGTTGCGCTGTGCAAGTTTTTCGGCACTGCACCCAGCAAGGGCGTCTCCAAGCCCCAAATCATCATCCTTTTGGACAGTCCTCGCTAAATTGGTGGCTTGCACCGTTATCCAGGCCGCAATCTGTGGACCGTGAATGTTTGGCGCCGGTCGGAAAAGCTATCAATAGCACATGGTCCCCGCATCCGCGTTCGACTGGATATAGGTGTCGCATTTCACGGTCGGCCCATCGCCGCCCCCCGAAGTCGCACATCCCGCCAATAGATATGCCATGGCAATCATCACCACGAACTGTTTCATAAATGCCTCCTTCAGGTTGCATCGCAAGGATCGCATCTGACCGCAGTCGGTCAACCTATTTCTGTAGATAGGTTGCCGGGCAGTCGCCCTCCCCCTCGATCTTTACAAGGCAATGCGGCAAGGGCAACCATCGATCCATTCTCATTCAGGCTACAATCTCACCATCCCCTTCCATTTTTTCCGGGAATACGCTTTTTCCCCTTGCGCCCCGCCGAACGAAACAATAAAGGGAACAAGCCTTTTAGGCAGGTCGGAGCGTAGCGCAGCCCGGTAGCGCACTTGACTGGGGGTCAAGGGGTCGTGGGTTCGAATCCCGCCGCTCCGACCATTTTCAAACCACATGCCCCAGTCTGTGGTTGTGCCCAAAATGACGTCCAGGACACCGCCTGAACTCCTTACGCCCTGTTTGGCCGCGTCCATACTTCCTACCCGACAGATGACCTGCAATGCGGCCTCGAATGCTGCAACACACAGCCCCATGGCCCGCCGTGACAAAGAACGGATGCGGTTTCTAGTCTCCCCCGGTCCTGTCCAACCTACATCTACAGATAGTTTTCGACTTCTCTGATTGGCAATACACCGTAATGGCTTTTCGCCGCGAACGAGCCAAGTCAATCCAAGTTTCGAAGCATCGTCATAGGACTGAAAGGAGTCTCACTATGAATAAACTTGTTGTAGCTGCTATTGCCGCCGGTATCTCCCTGACATCTTTCTGCAGCGTTGTTTATGCCGACCCGTTCCTGATGACCCCAGCGATCGACGGCGCCGTCAAGGGCTTCACGGGCGACAGGTTTCTCGTCAAGCTGCTGAAACCTTCTGGCGCCGGTGACCTGAGCGCAGAGGCCGCTGCAGAAAAGAATACGCCTGCTTACCAAGCCCTTCAGGCATCAATTGATGCAAACAAAGGCCTGGCAAAGCAACTGGAGGCGCAAAACGTCGAGATCAACAACATCGTGGCTGCTGAAGTGGCCACCGATGGCAGTCTGGTCTTCTACGTACAGTAGAAATGCAGGTCGGCTATGCTTCGGAAGGAGCATGGCCGATCTTGCAAGCTCGGACATGAACCGACAATTCGGGGCATTCGGGCTCGAGCGTCGCTTCCCGCCCGCGAGCCAGTCTCCCTGCATTGGCGACTGCCGTGCGCACGACCGCAGGCGCTATGCGCTGCAAACCCGCATCGCCAGGTTTTTTCGCGTGCGCAACTCATCCGACTTTATTATTTCAGATTATTGAAATATACGGTTGTTGCTTGTTCGTCGCGTACGATCCCGGCACCAATCCAATCTTCGAAGGACAACTGTCATAGGACCTGAAAGGAGTCTCGCTATGAAGAGATTTGTCGTGGCAGCAATCGCAGCAGGCATGTCGCTTGCATCGTTCTACAGCGTCGCATACGCCGACCCATTCATGATGACGCCGGAAGTCGACAGTGCCGTGAAGGGCTTCACCGGCGATAAATTCGTCGTCAACAAACTGAAACCATCGGGCGCCGGCGATCTCCCCGCCGAGGCCGATGCGGAAATGAAGACACCCGACTACCAGGCCTTACAGGCATCCATCATGTCTAACGAAGGGCTCATGAAGCAGCTTGAAGCGCAAAACGTCGAGGTCAACAACATCGTGGCCGCCGAAGTGGCTGCCGATGGCGGTCTCGTCTTCTACGTCCGCTAGAAAGCGGTAGCGCTGGGTACGCAACTCAGTCGCCGGCCGTGGCGCCTGGGATCCAAGCCAAAACGAAAGGGCCGCCCAGACTGACTGAGCGGCCCTTGATTTGTATGTCGCGTCAAGATGTGGCTAGCGCACCTGGTCAAGAAGGCGCTTGCACTCGAGAAGATCATAGAGCGTTTCCTGGAGGAGCGCGCGGTCTTCCTTGCCTACGCTGGTCTTGCCGATCGAGACCTCGGACGCTTGATCGTCGCCCCCGCCGAAATTGAAGAAGCGTCGGCTGACCGGTGCCTTCGCCCGGCCGACGATCTGGTCCTCATCAGGGTTGCCGACCTTCGGCTCTACATGCGGTTCATCGCTTGCTGCAGCCAGGGCCTCCACGGTCGCGAGATCCCCGGTCGCAATCGCGGCAACGAACTTGTTGCCGTTTGTCTTGAGAAGCTTCTGCACGCCCTTGATGGTATAGCCGTGATCATAGAGCAGATGACGAATGCCCTTCAGCAAATCCACGTCTTCGGGGCGATAGTAGCGTCGCCCGCCACCGCGCTTCATGGGCTTGATCTGCGGAAAGCGCGTTTCCCAGAAACGCAGGACATGCTGGGGCAGGTCGAGATCGTCTGCGACCTCGCTGATGGTGCGGAAGGCATCCGGGCTCTTGTCCAAATTCCCTACCCCTTGCTAGATAACGAGCGCCATCAAGACGGGATGACGAATCAGCCTCATTTCAACGGTTTACACCGGAAATTTCAAGCTTTTCCCCGCCAAACGCGCAGATATATGAGAACTGCTAACGGCCGTTCAGGGTGCCGCGCTCGCCGGTTTTTGCTTGAGCTTGCGCATGGTATGCGCCTTCAGGATCCGCTGCTTCAGCACATTCGAAGCCTTGAAGGTCATCACCCGGCGCGGCGAGATCGGCACTTCCTCGCCCGTCTTGGGATTGCGCCCTATGCGCTCGTTCTTATCGCGAACCTGAAAGGTCGCGAAGGAAGACAGCTTCACCGTTTCGCCACGCACGATCGCGTTGCAGATTTCGTCGATAACGGTTTCTACGAGCTCGGCGGACTCAGTTCGAGAGAGACCGACTTTCCGAAACACCGATTCCGCCAGGTCCGCGCGCGTAACAGTCTTTCCGGTCATCGTCCCCGCCCGTTCTCGAATTTGATTTTGAAAAAACAGGGAAAGACTATTGCCCTTGCGGGCAACGGTCAAGCTCTTGTTTGAAGTCGGATATTTCGGGTCGACGATGTCTACCAGCGCAGCAGAACCGCGCCCCAGGTGAAGCCGCCACCCATGGCCTCAAGCATCACAAGGTCCCCCTCCTTGATACGACCATCACCGGCTGCGGTTGCAATCGCCAGCGGGATCGATGCGGCCGATGTGTTGCCATGAAGATCGACAGTGACGACGACCTTTTCCAGGGGGATGCCGAGCTTCCTGGCGGAGCCGTCGATGATGCGGCGGTTCGCCTGGTGCGGGACCAGCCAGTCGAGGTCGTCGGCGGTCGTTCCCGTCGCGTTGAATGCGCCCTCGATGACATCCGTGACCATGCCGACCGCATGCTTGAAGACCTCGCGGCCCTCCATGCGCAGATGGCCGACGGTACCTGTGGTCGATGGCCCTCCGTCGACGTAGAGCTTGTCGCGATGCGCCCCGTCGGAGCGAAGGTTGGCGGTCAGCACGCCGCGGTCGGCAATCGTACCCTTGCCTTCTGCGGCCTCGAGAACGAGAGCTCCGGCGCCATCGCCGAACAGCACGCAGGTGGTGCGGTCCGTCCAGTCGAGGATGCGCGAGAAGGTTTCGGCACCGATCACAAGCGCACGCCTGGCCAGGCCGCCGCGAATGTAGGCATCAGCCGTCGCGACCGCATAGACGAAACCGGTACAGACCGCCTGTACGTCGAAGGCAAAGCCGTGGTGCATGCCAAGCCGGGCCTGGATGTTGACAGCCGTGGCCGGAAAGGTGTTGTCGGGCGTGGACGTCGCAACGATGATCATGTCGATATCGGCTGGCGTCAGCTTGGCACGGTCGAGTGCGGCGCGTGCTGCGGCTTCCCCCAGCGATGCGGTCGTCTCTCCCTCACCTGCAATGTAGCGCTGGCGTATACCGGTTCGCTGGACGATCCATTCGTCGTTGGTTTCTACAATGTCTTCCATTTCGCGGTTGGTCAGCACTCTCTTCGGAAGCGCCGCACCAAAACCGCGAACCACTGAACGGATCATATTTCTTCTACCCTTGCGCTGATGTCCGCTTCCGTTCCTGCCGGAGGCAAGCGCTTCGCGTGATATTTCTTGAGATCATTTTCGATTTTCTGGGTGAGGCCGTTGCGCGCCATGTCGTAGCCGACGTCGATTGCGGCGGCGAATCCTTCGGCATCCGTACCGCCATGACTCTTGATGACGATGCCATTGAGACCGAGGAACACGCCGCCATTCACCTTGCGCGGATCGAGCTTCTCACGCAGCAGATCAAAGGCGCTCTTGGCAAGCACATAGCCGAGCTTGGCGAGCCAGGTGCGCGACATGGCGGCGCGCAGGTATTCGGCGATCTGACGCGCAGTGCCTTCCGCCGTCTTGAGGGCGATATTGCCAGTGTAGCCTTCCGTGACCACCACATCGACGGTGCCCTTGCCGAGGTCGTTGCCTTCGACGAAGCCGAAGTAGTCGATCGTGTCCAGGTTGGCTTCGCGGATCATGCGGCCGGCTTCACGAACTTCTTCCTGCCCCTTGATTTCTTCGACCCCGACATTCAACAGGCCGACCGTCGGGCGGTCGATCTCGAAGAGGGCACGGGCCATGGCACCGCCCATCAGGGCAAAGTCGAGAAGCTGCTGGGAGTCGGCTCCGATCGTCGCGCCGACGTCGAGCACGATGCTCTCGCCCTTCAGGGTCGGCCAGATCGCCGCGATGGCGGGGCGTTCGATGCTGGCCATCGTGCGCAGACAGAACTTTGCCATGGCCATCAGTGCGCCGGTATTGCCGGCCGAGACGACGACGTCGGCCTCGCCTGCCTTTACCGCCTCGATCGAACGCCACATCGTCGAAATGTAGCGTCCTCGCCGGAGCGCCTGGCTCGGCTTTTCATCCATGCTGACGGCGAGTTCGCATTCGTGGAAGACGGATTTCGCTTTGAGCTTGGGATACTGGTCCAACAGGGCCTGGCAATCGGCCTTTACACCAAACAATACGAACGTGACATCGGGATGCCGATCCAGCGCCTTGGCAACGCCGGGGATGACAACTTCGGGACCAAAGTCGCCACCCATCAAGTCGATAGAAATTCTGATCACGCGTCCCTGGTCCTTCCTTTTCGCTACCAGGCGAAATTTCGGCCAAAATAGCGGTTTTGCGGCTGCTTACAACTGAATTGTGTCAATTCACGAGCGCAGTCTATTCCTTTTTCCAGTCCTTCAGGACTGCGAACGGCGAAGGCTTCTTGTCGCCTTCACCAGTATCTTCGACGTGGTCGGCGAACGCCGCGCCGGCTTTGCGCGGATAGGGGTCGATCGCCATCGCGGCAAACTCCGCCACAGCCACGCCAGCATCGATCGTATCGCCGGTGAACGTTTCCGGCAGGTCCGGCCCATCCGGATCAAGCAGCATCTCTCCGCTCTCGTCAGTCATGATACGCGCCAGCTTCGAGCCTTCCGGTACGAATATCTGATCGATCTCCTCATCGATATCCGACTCGACCGGCTCCAGCGTCACGACGCAGGCCTGGACGATCCGGGCCTTTACCCGCCCACGCATCCTGATGCCATCCTTCTTCCAGCGGTTGACCTGCAATTCCGCATGCAGATCACCAACCGACTGCACGCCCCATAGCCGCGCCAGCGCCTCGCGTTCACGCTTGTCCGCTTCGAGACGGACGGTAACGGGATTGGCGGAAATATGCCCGACCTTGAGCAGATAGGAGAACGGCGGCTGACCGCCCGTCTTGTCGTCTTTCATGATCAAACCTCAAACACCCGGTGCCGGCAGTGTCACGGAACCTGTCTCGATCACGGTTTCCCGCACGGCCGACAGATGAGCCTCGGCCGCCAGCATCCACGTGGCAAGGCCGGCCATGGTCGGCCCTTCGACACTCGATTCTGGATGGATATTGCGCCTCAGCGCCTGCGACAGCGCTTGCGCATCGTGCTTGTCCAGCGCCGCCGCATAGGTTTCCAACCGGCCATAGAACATGCCGGCCAGTTTCTTCATCCGCTTCGGAACGCTGGTATCTCCCACTCCGAGCTCGCGAATCGAATAGTCCACATCCTGGAAGAAGAAATCGACGATTTCCTGGGCGATCTCCTGCCCGCTCGTCTGGGAAGAGCGCGTGCGGCGGAAAAACAGGATCATCACGACGGACAGCATTTCAAAGCGCCCCATCACCGTGTCCGGCACTTCAAGATCAGTGTAGAAAATGGGGTCCCGGGCCGCGGTCGTTAGGGCCGAGTATTGCCGATCGACAATCGCCCGGTTGTTGTTTCTTTTGCGGAAAAGCCCGAAAATCATCGATATTCCCAGATTTGGCACACGGAACTCGTGTCTTCATCGCGCACCATGTTGCATGATTGCGAAAGCTGGTTTACCGAAGCAGGCACGAATTGCAATGCCGTTTGTGCCTCCTGTCCCCCGCGCCATCCATGTTGCAGCCCTGATGCCGCGAAATGGCAAGCCTGGTGTCGATGCGAAACGGCGAACATTGGTGTTGCGCGGGTTTTTTCCCCGGAATGGCCACATTGATGTGAGCAGCGGTGTATCGAATGCCAGACTGGCGCATGTTGGTTACAGTGAGGGAGATGTCGTTGAGGAAACGGTATTTCAAGTCTGAAATGAAATTATTCGGCAAGGCCGCTTTCGCCCTTTTGATCGCTACCGGCACGCTTTCGGGATGCAGTTCGACGGCAGAAGTTTTCAACAATGGCTACATCGTCGACGAGGAGTCGCTTGCGCTGGTCCCGGTCGGCTCCAGCCGCGAGCAGGTGCTTCTGTCGCTCGGCTCGCCGTCGACCACCGCAACCTTCGATGGGGAGGTCTTCTACTACATCTCCCAGAAGCGCCAGCGCCCGGTCGCCTTCATGAAGCCGAAGCTGATCGACCAGAGCGTGCTGGCAATCTATTTCGACAAGGATGGCGTCGTTTCCGAGCGCGCCAACTACACGCTGAAGGACGGCAGGGTCTTCGACATGATCTCGCGCACCACGCCGACGGGCGGCAAGGACTTCACCTTCCTGCAGCAGATCCTTGCCGGCGGCACCGCCTCCAACATGGCGAAGTCCATCATCAATCAGTCGGCCCAGTAGTCGCAGCACTTGAATGCGAAGCCCCGCGAAGCAGATGCCTCGCGGGGCTTTTTCTTGCATTCGTGATCGCGCATGGGAGGCGAGCCCCAAGGGCCCGCCCCTTGCCGCATCAGGCGAGCACCGCGAGCAGCAGCAAGGCCACGATGTTGGTGATCTTGATTGCCGGATTAACCGCAGGGCCGGCCGTATCCTTGTAGGGATCGCCGACCGTATCCCCGGTAACCGACGCCTTGTGGGCCTCCGAGCCCTTCAGATGGCGCGTTCCGTCCTTGTCGACGAAACCGTCCTCGAACGACTTCTTGGCGTTGTCCCAGGCACCCCCCCCCGATGTCATCGAAATCGCCACGAACAGCCCGTTGACGATGACGCCCAGAAGCGACGCACCAAGAGCCGCGAATGCGGAAGCCTTGGACCCGGAGATCAGCAGCACGCCGAAATAGACGACGAGCGGCGCCAGCACAGGCAACAGCGACGGTACGATCATCTCGCGGATCGCCGCCTTGGTTAGAAGATCGACTGCGCGGCCATAGTCCGGCTTTTCAGTTCCAGCCATGATGCCCGGCTTTTCACGGAATTGGCGTCGCACTTCCTCGACGATCGATCCCGCGGCGCGGCCGACGGCCGTCATCGCTATGCCGCCGAACAGGTAAGGAATGAGGCCGCCGAAAATCAGGCCCGCGACCACATAGGGGTTCGACAGATCGAACGAGATGGTCCCTATATCGGCAAAATAGGGGTACTGGTCGCCATGGGCGGCGAAGTATTGCAGGTCGTTCGAATAGGCGGCGAAGAGCACGAGCGCGCCGAGGCCGGCCGATCCGATCGCGTAACCCTTGGTGACGGCCTTGGTGGTGTTGCCGACGGCATCGAGCGCGTCGGTCGACTTGCGCACTTCCGGCGGCAGATGCGACATCTCGGCAATGCCACCGGCATTGTCGGTGACCGGTCCGAAGGCATCGAGCGCCACGATCATGCCGGCAAGACCGAGCATCGTGGTCACTGCAATGGCCGTGCCGAAAAGCCCGGCCAACTGGAACGTCGCGATGATGCCGCCGACGATGACAATGGCTGGCAGCGCCGTCGATTCCAGCGAAACGGCAAGGCCCTGGATGACGTTGGTGCCGTGACCGGTAACGGATGCCTGGGCGATCGAGACCACCGGGCGCTTGCCGGTGCCGGTGTAGTACTCGGTAATCACCACGATCAGTGCGGTGACCACAAGGCCGAGTATACCGCAGAGGAACAGGTTCCAGCCGGTGACGTCGATGGTCCCGACGGTGCCGATCGAACCCCAGCCGATGGTCAACGACGTTGCCGCGCCAAGACCGAAGATCGACAGGATGCCCGTCACGATCAGCCCTTTATAGAGCGCCCCCATGATCGACCCGTTGGCGCCGAGCTTCACGAAGAAGGTGCCTATGATCGAGGTCACGATGCAGGCTGCACAAATCGCCAGCGGGTAGATGATCACGGTATCGAGCAGCGGTGAGGCTGCAAAGAAGATCGCCGCCAGCACCATCGTTGCGACAACAGATACCGCATAGGTCTCGAAGAGGTCGGCGGCCATACCGGCGCAGTCGCCAACATTGTCGCCGACATTGTCGGCGATGGTGGCGGGATTGCGCGGGTCGTCTTCGGGTATCCCTGCTTCGACCTTGCCGACAAGGTCACCACCGACGTCGGCACCCTTGGTGAAGATGCCGCCGCCAAGACGGGCGAAGATCGAGATCAGGGAGGCGCCGAATCCGAGGGAAACGAGCGCGTCGATCACTTCGCGCGAACCGGCCGGGTGACCGAGTCCGGCTGTCAGGATAAGGAAGTAGATGGATACACCGAGAAGCGCGAGGCCCGCGACCAGCATGCCGGTAATGGCGCCCGACTTGAAGGCGAGGTCAAGGCCGGCTGCCAGGCTCTTCGACGAGGCCTGTGCGGTACGGACATTGGCGCGCACCGACACATGCATGCCGATGAAGCCGGCCGCACCGGAAAGGACCGCACCGATCAGGAAGCCGATCGCGGCGGTGGCGGACAACAGATACCAGGCAAGAATGAATACGACGACACCTACAAGTGCGATGGTCTTATACTGGCGTGTGAGATAGGCCTGCGCCCCCTCGCGAATATAGCCGGCAATCTCCTGCATGCGTGCGTTTCCCTGGTCGGCGGCAAGCACCGACTGAGTCGCCCAGATGGCATAGACCACCGAAAGCAACCCGCACGCGATAACGCCAAAAAGTATGGTCATTTCGCTTTACCCTCCAAAAGCGCCGGAGCACACTCCATCCCCGGCCGTGCATCCGCAACCGGACCTCATTCCTCCCCAGGATTGCTGAGTCCCCGCGTGACAGCGAGATTGCGTGCAGGATAACGTTGCGTCAAGCCCTGCCCCATAGGCAACCTTGGCGCGAGGGAGAACCCTGGAATCGGGCTTTGGTGAAAGGGCGCTAGGCCTTTCGGCGCATCAGTAGCAGGACGAGAACAAGGCAAACGCCGGTGACCGGCCATATGGCGAGGTTCATGACCGACCATCCGAAAGTGGAGAACACCTTGCCGGATGCAAACGATGCAAGCGCCACCGTTCCGAACAGAACGATGTCATGAAACCCTTGGACCTTGTCGGCCTCCTCCGGCCTGTAGCTGGAGGCGACGATGGCGGTCGCGCCGATGAAGCCGAAGTTCCAACCCACGCCAAGCAGCACCAGCGCACCCCAGAAGTTCCAGAGTTCGATACCCGCATGGGCAACGACCGCGCAGGCCATGAGGATCAGGAGACCGGCCGCCACCACCTTCTCTGTGCCGAAGCGGGTGATCAGCATGCCGGTGAAAAAGCTCGGCGCGAACATAGCCAGCACGTGCCACTGGATGCCCAACGTCGCCAGGTCGGAAGAAAAGCCGCAGCCGATTACCATGGCAAGCGGCGCGCCGGTCATCATGAACGTCATCAGCGCATAGGTGCAGATGCCGCAGATCATCCCGGTCAAAAACCGCTGGTTCATGACGATCTCGGCAAGCGGGCGGGTATGGGTGGTGGCGACTGCACCCGTTTTGCCGATCTCCGGGAGTTTCAGGAAAGAAAGGATTGCGATCCCAAAGAGTGCAAGCGGCACCAGTGCCACGAACGATCCGGCAAACGTGACCGGCTGCAAAAGATCCTTTGCCCAGATCGCGACCTGTGCGCCGACGATGGCGGACACGATGCCGCCCGCCAGGATCCACGAGATAGCCCGCGGCTTGTAGAAGGACGGGGAGACGTCGGCGGCGGCAAAGCGGATCTTCTGGTTGAAGCCGTTTGAGGAACCGATCATTGCCAGCGCGGCGGCGAACAGCCAGAAGTCCTGACGGAACAAGGCCAGGGCTGCGAGCGCCCCGCCAATCGCCCCGAGCAGCGCGCCGAGCATGAAGCTCGCCTTTCGCCCGATGATCCGCGAAACGGTCGCGACAAATATCGCCCCAACGGTCACCCCGATGTTGAAGCCGGTCAGGGGTGCGGTGGCGAGCGACTTGTCATCGCCAAGCATCTGGTAGCCGGCCAGGCCGCCGACTGCAAAGCTCAGGGGCCCGACCGAACCGAGGATGGCCTGGGCCGCAGTGAGGATGTAGACGTTCTGGCGGGCGCTGCGCAAATGGCCTTCGATGCCCGCTGCCTCGCCAACGCTCATCCGGCCCCTGCCCCGCTCGCCTAGGGGTTTTGCTGTGGGGTGCGCACCTGCTTGGCGATGCGATCGAGCACGGCATTCACCAGCTTGGGTTCGTCGCCCTCGAAGAACGCATTGGCGATTTCGACATATTCGGTGACGATGACCGCAACCGGCACATCGCGGCGTTCGAGCAATTCGAACGAGCCTGCCCGCAGGATGGCACGTACGGTGCTGTCGAGGCGCGAAAGCGCCCAGCTGTCCTGCAGGGCGGAATCGATCAAGGGATCAAGCTTGCGCTGCTCGCGCACCACGCCGGCGACAATCGAGCGGAACCACGAGGCGTCGGCCTTGAGATAGGTATCGCCGTCGATTTCCTGGCCGAGCCGATGCGCCTCGTATTCGGCGACGACTTCGAGAACACCGGTGCCGCCGATGTCCATCTGGTAGAGCGCCTGGACGGCAGCCAGGCGGGCAGCGCCGCGCTGGTTGGCGGTTTTCACGCCCGGCTTCGGTGTTTCCTGCTTTGCCATGTGTCAGCCGCTCAGTTTCTTCTTCAGCCCGATCATAGACAGCGCAGCGCGTGCGGCAAAACCGCCCTTGTCCTTGTCGGACCGGCGCGCGCGCACCCAGGCCTGGTCGTCATTCTCGACCGTAAGGATGCCGTTGCCGATCGCCAGCGACTCGCTGACCGCCAGATCCATCAGCGCCCGTGAGGATTCATTCGAGACGATCTCGAAGTGATATGTTTCTCCACGAATGACCATGCCGAGCGCGACAAAACCATCATACTCCGTGCCGCCATTGTCGGCACCATCGAGAGCCATGGAAATCGCCGCAGGAATTTCGAGCGCACCCGGCACGGTCACGATGTCGTAGGTCGCTCCGGCTTCGTCCAACGCAACTTTCGCGCCGTCGAGCAAGGCATCGGCCATGTCATCGTAGAAGCGGGCTTCGACGATCAGGAGATGTGGTGCGGACTTTTTTGCCATGGAACACCCCGGATGGAAGGAGAAGGCTGCTCGCTGCAGCCGGACAGGCCGCGGTCAAACCATGCCGAACCGCGCTTGGCAAGTCTTTTTCGGACAAGGGCGGCGATTTACCGATATTTGACGGCAGGCCGGCCAAATCCGCTGGAACGATGCTAATCTTGCAAACAACGACCGAAAAACAGGGCTGCATCATGGCAAACGAAAAGCGTTCGACCATCAATATCAACGACCTCCAACTTGATCAATGGAACCAGGGCACCTTTTACGGAGGCAGGGACGCGTCCTTCGGCGCCCTGCTCGGATTGAAGGATCTCGGGATAAGCTATAGCGAAGTACCACCCGGCAAGGCCGGCTGCCCTTTCCACAATCACCATGTCGAGGACGAACTCTTCGTCATCCTCGAGGGAGAAGGCGAGTACCGCATCGGCGACCAGCGCCTGCCGGTCCGCAAGGGGGACGTGCTCGGCGCGCCGGCCGGCGGCTCGGAAACCGCACACCAGATCATCAACAACGGCAGCCAGCCACTTAAGTACCTCAGCATCTCGACGATGGCCGCCACCGAGATCTGCGAATATCCGGATTCCGGCAAGTTCATGGCCAAGACCCGACCCGAGGCGGGCGGCAGGGCAAGCTTCCGCTTCGTCGGGCGCGAGGAGTCCAACACAGACTACTGGGACGGCGAGCCCGGCGCGTGATAACTACGCGACGCGCAACAGAGCTGGGACGATTCGTGCCTCAAATACCGACGATTGAAACCGAACGCCTGATCCTTCGGCCGCATCGACTGAGCGACCTGGAAGCTTGCGTGGAAATGAGCAAGGACGAAGCGGTCGTGCGCTACATCTCCGGCGTTCCCTTGCCGAAGGAACAGACCTGGGTGCGCATGCTGCGCTGGGTCGGAATGTGGCACTACCTCGGCTATGGGTTCCTCGCCGTCGAAGAGAAGGAAACGGGCCGCTTTATCGGGGAGGCCGGCTTTCAGGAGATGCATCGGGACATGGTGCCCTCGATCGAGGGCACGCTGGAAGCGGGCTGGGTACTGACCCCTGACGTGCATGGGCGGGGCTACGCAACCGAGGCACTGACAGCGCTGATTGCCTGGGCCGAGACGCACTTTCCCGGGAAGACGATGTCCTGCATCATCGACCCGAGAAACGAGCCGTCGCTGCGCGTCGCCGCCAAGCTCGGTTTCCGTGAACTGGCCCGCACGAACTACAATGGCGAGGTCATTGTGCTTTCGCGATAGGGAACTCGGCAAGGCGCGCGGCGTAGCGGGCCATGGTATCGACTTCGAAGTTCACGAAGTCACCGGCCTTGCGCTCGCCCCAGGTGGTGACCTCGAGCGAATGGCGGATAAGCAGCACGTCGAACTCGGTGCCCTCGACGCTATTGACGGTCAGTGAAGTGCCGTCGAGCGCCACAGAACCCTTGGGCGCAACGAAGCGCGCAAGCTGTTCGGGCGCGCGCAGGCGAAAGCGCACCGCTTCGCCTTCCGGGGTCACCGACAGGATTTCGGCCTTGCCATCGACATGGCCGGATACGATGTGACCGCCGAGTTCGTCGCCGACCTTTAAGGCGCGCTCGAGATTTATGCGGGTACCGGCACCCCAGGTGGCGATGGTGGTGAGCCGGAGCGCCTCTTCCCAGGCCTCGACCTCGAACCAGCGCTCGTTGCTGCCCGTCTCCGGCAGGCCCGTCACGGTGAGACAGACGCCGGAATGCGAGATCGAGGCGCCCATATCGATGCTCTTCGGATCGTAGGCCGTTGCGACCCGCAGTTTCACGCCTTCCTTGAGGCTGGAGACTTTCTCGACACGGCCGATATCGGTGACAATTCCGGTAAACATCAAATGCCTCTTTCGAATTCTTCGCAAATATCCTCACCGTACCTGTCGGTACGAACATGGACGTACTGCGCCGGGATATTGGCGTTCGTCAGCGGCGATTCAATACCGGTCCCACCGATTTCCCCGGGTCCCCGGAAGAGCAGAATGCGATCAACCAGCCCGGCGTCCAGGAACGAACGCGCCGTTGCCGCGCCGCCCTCGACCATCAGCGTTGATATTCCGCGTGAGGCCAGCGCCGAAAGAAGCGACCCGAGGTTGCGCGGATCGCATCCCAGCACCTCCACGCCGGCGCCATCGAGCGTGGAACGCCTGAACGCAAAGCCACCTGGCACCGCTTCCGCCGCAAGATCCTCTTCATCCGCAACGGCCAGAACCGGCACCGTTTTCGCCGACGACACCAGCTTGCCGTCGAGCGGCAGTTCCAGTCGCGGATCGAGCACGATACGGATCGGCGACCGGTCCTCCAGACCCGGCAAGCGGGAGGTGAGTTCTGGATCGTCGGCGCGCGCCGTATTGCCTCCCACCAGAATGGCGTCGGTCTCGGCGCGCAGTACATGCACCTGGGCTCGGGCTATCGATCCGGTAATCGCCACCTGCCCCTGCCCCAGTCGTCCGATCATTCCATCCGCGGAAATGGCAAGCTTCAGAGTCACATGCGGGCGATTCTTGATCTGTCGCATGAGATAACCGGCAAGTGCCGCCCGGCCTTCTTTCTCGAGCACGCCCGTTTCGACGTCGATGCCGGCATCACGAAGCATGGCGAGGCCGCGTCCCGACACTCGACTGTCCGGATCGGTAACGCTCACGACCACGCGGGCGACGCCTGCCGCGATCAGGGCTTCGGAACACGGAGGGGTGTGACCGTGGTGCGAGCATGGTTCCAACGTAACGTAAGCTGTTGCCCCTTGCGCAAGTACGCCGGCTTCCGCGAGCGCTTGCGTCTCGGCGTGCGGGCGTCCGCCCTTGGCGGTCACGGCGCGCCCGACGATGACGCCGTCGCGAACGACGAGGCAACCAACGGAAGGATTGGTGGAGGTGCGCCCGGTGTTCCAGCGCGACAGCCTAATGGCTGCCGCCATGTACCGCTCGTCGTCGTCGCGCCCGTTCGCCACAGCCTACCGTTCCAATCCCGGATCCCGCGCGATCTTGGCGCTGATCTCCGATATCACCTTTTCGAAATCCTCTGCATGCGAGAAGTCGCGATAGACGGAAGCATAGCGGACAAAAGCCACGTCATCGAGGCTCTTCAATGCCTCGAGAACCTGCAGGCCGATTTCCTCGGACGAAATTTCCGTTTCGCCCGAGCTTTCCAGCCGTCGCACGATGCCGGAGACTGCACGTTCGATCCGGTCGCGCTCCACAGGGCGCTTGCGCAGCGCGATATCGAACG
This sequence comes from Ferirhizobium litorale, assembly GCA_030028905.1. GTDB lineage: Bacteria > Pseudomonadota > Alphaproteobacteria > Rhizobiales > Rhizobiaceae > Ferirhizobium > Ferirhizobium litorale. The sequence goes on from JALDYZ010000002.1 coordinate 83,503, forward strand.
ACCGCACCAGCTTTTCGCGGTCGAATGGAACCTTGCGGCCCGTCTTCTTCGTGACCATCAGTTCACGCAACTGGACGCGTTCGAAGGTGGTGAAACGTCCCGCGCAATCCGGGCAAATGCGCCGGCGGCGGATGGACGAGCCATCCTCCGCCGGGCGGGAATCCTTGACCTGTGTGTCTTCCGACCCGCAGTAAGGGCAGCGCATCGTGCCTCCTCAGCCGAGATACGGATACATTGGGAAGCGGCCGGTGAGCTTGACCACCTTCTCGCGAACCGCAGCCTCGACGGCAGCATTGCCTTCGTCGGAGTTGGCGGCCTTCAGACCATCGAGAACCTCGATGATAAGGTTGCCGATCTCCTTGAATTCGGCTTCCTTGAAGCCGCGGGTCGTACCGGCGGGCGTACCGAGGCGAACACCGGACGTCACGAACGGCTTTTCCGGATCAAACGGAATGCCGTTCTTGTTGCAGGTGACATAGGCGCGACCAAGGGCGGCTTCGGCCCGCTTGCCGGTGGCGTTCTTCTTGCGCAGATCCACCAGCATCAGGTGGTTGTCGGTGCCACCGGACACCACGTCGACGCCCCCGGCGACCAGGGTTTCGGCGAGCGTCTTCGCGTTCTTGACGATCTGGGCGGCGTAATCCTTGAATTCGGGCTGCAGCGCCTCGCCGAATGCAACCGCCTTGGCGGCGATCACGTGCATCAGCGGTCCGCCCTGCAGGCCCGGGAACACGGCCGAGTTGATCTTCTTCGCCAGATCCTCGTCATTGGTCAGGATCATGCCGCCACGCGGGCCGCGCAGCGACTTGTGGGTGGTCGTGGTGGCGACATGGCAATGCGGGAACGGCGACGGATGCTGGCCACCGGCGACGAGACCGGCAATGTGGGCCATGTCGACCATCAGGTATGCGCCGACCTCGTCGGCAATTTCCCGAAAACGCTTCCAGTCCCAGATGCGCGAATATGCGGTGCCGCCGGCAATGATCAGCTTCGGCTTGTGGCTGCGCGCCTTTTCAGCGACATCGTCCATGTCGAGCAGGTTGTCACCTTCGCGCACACCGTAGGACACCACGTTGAACCACTTGCCGGACATGTTGACCGGCGAGCCGTGCGTCAGGTGGCCGCCCGAGTTGAGATCGAGACCCATGAAGGTGTCGCCCGGCTGCAGCAGCGCGAGGAATACGGCCTGGTTCATTTGCGAACCGGAGTTCGGCTGGACGTTGGCGAAGTTAACGCCAAAAAGCTTCTTGGCCCGCTCGATCGCCAGTTCCTCGGCGATATCGACGAACTGGCAGCCACCGTAGTAGCGCTTGCCCGGATAGCCTTCGGCATACTTGTTGGTCATGATCGAGCCTTGTGCCTCGAGCACGGCGCGGGAGACGATGTTCTCCGAGGCGATCAGTTCGATCTCGTGGCGCTGGCGGCCAAGTTCCTTCTCGATTGCCCCGAAGATTTCCGGATCGGTTTCGGCAAGCGGACGGCTGAAGAAAGCTTCGGTGTTCGACATTTGCGGTGGGCTCCCTGAAGTGCAATGGCGCATTGGCGTATTACCGGCATGGGAACCGAAGGGCAATACGATCAGCGACATTTGCTGAGCAATCTACGATGGAGGATCGCGACGGTCCAGAAATACCAATGCCGCGCAGGGGGCGCGGCATTCTGCAGAAAGATGATCGACTGCAAGACAGCCTATTGCGGCAGGATATCGTCTTCGACCGAACCGGCCGACCGCTCGATGCCGGTGGTGGTCTGCAGGGCAAGTTCCGTTGCGCCGTCGCGCTGGTAGATGTCGTCGCGGAACTGCACGACCCGGTCCTTGGCCGACCAGGCGGTGATGTAGACGAAGTAGACCGGCACCTCTTCGGTGAGACGGATCGGCGTGTTCACACGGCTCTGGATGACATGCTCCATCTGCTGGCGATCCCAGCCGGGCGTATCCTTGAGCAACCAGGTCGACAGGTCGCGGACGTTCTGGACGCGGACGCAGCCGGAGGATTCAAACCGCATCAGCTTGTTGAACAACCCTTGCTGCGGCGTGTCGTGCATGTAGACCGCATGCTCGTTGTGGAAGTTGATCTTGGTCGAGGACATGGCGTTGATCTTGCCTGGATCCTGACGGAACATCAGGTTCGGCGCCTTTTCGGCGTTCCAGTCGATCGTGTCCGGGGAAACTTCGTTGCCCTGCCCGTCGATGAGACGGATGTTGTTGCGCGACAGGTAGGTCGGATCCTTGCGCATGAGCGGCATGATATCCTTCTGGATGATCGAGCGCGGCGCGGTCCAGTAGGGGTTGAGGATGACCTCGTAGATCTTCGAATTCAACACCGGCGACTGGCGCGAGATGCTGCCGACGATGGCGGTGTTGCGTAGCGCCACGCGGTTGTTTTCGACGGCCTCGATGTAGGCAGCGGGAATGTTGACCATCACGTAGCGATAGCCGAGGTCGCCGGACATGGCCTGGATGCGCACGAGGTTGGTATTGAGCTGCGCCAGCCGGGTTTCGGCGGGAACGTTCAGCGCCTTCAGGGTGAACTCGCCGATCACGCCGTCCTGCGGCAGGCCGTGGCGCGCCTGGAAGCGCTTGACCGCGCCGTCGACGTACGAATCGAAGGAACCCGAAAGCCCGGCCGTGCGCGGCAGGTCACCCGACACCATGAGGCGCTGGCGCAGCGCCTGCACCGACGGGTCGATGACGCCGATCTGGAGCTTCTGCTGCGGATTGACCTGCGGCCATCCACCATTGGCGACGATCGTCTGGTAGTCGTAGATTGCCTGCTGGACGTTGGCGACAGCGCCGGGGCCGAGAATAGGGTTGGTCGAGACGATGGCGGCGGCGGACCGGGAGGCGTTGGCGTCGAACTGGTCGTCCCAGTTGCCGCGGCGCGGTGCATTGATCAATTCGTCGATAGCCGATTGTGCCAGGGCGGGCGCGGCAAAGGCAGCGGCACCGACAGTTGCCGCCGAGCGCAGGAACGCGCGGCGCGAATATGCATCAATTCCGGTTTTCTTCGACATCATCCCTACCATCGTTGCGCGGAAGCCAGGTCACAAGATCTAGCATTGCCCTAGTTAACAGCAGTTAACCAAAGGCACTACCGCCCCCTACATCAAGCGTTTGTGAAGATTGCCCGCTCATCGAGTCGAACCGACTGCAGACACCTTGGCTCGTCGGTCCCATATCAATATGGCCAATTCGTGTCGACACCGGATCGGTGGGAACGCCGCGCATTCAGTGTGCGAGCCCTCCACAGAAAACGACGAAGCCGGGCGCAGGGAGGCGCCCGGCTTTTCGAAATGGAAGCCCGCCACTTCTTACAGGCGGTACAGGATCTGGTCGTTCCAGAAGCGATCAAGGCGCTGCAACAGCTTGTTCATCTGGGTAAACTCGTCATTGCCGATGCCGCCGACCTTCTGGATGGAGCCCACGTGGCGCTCATAGAGCCGCGCGACCGTTTCGGCGATTTCCCTGCCGTCATCGGTCAGACTGATGCGGACCGAGCGGCGGTCGACACGCGAGCGCTGGTGATTGATCAGACCGAGGTCGACGAGCTTCTTGACGTTGTAGGAAACGTTGGAGCCGAGGTAGTAGCCGCGCGAGCGGAGTTCGCCGGCCGTCAGCTCGGAGTTGCCGATGTTGAAGAGCAGAAGGGCCTGGACGGCGTTGACGTCGCTGCGTCCCTGGCGGTCGAATTCGTCCTTGATCACGTCGAGCAGGCGGCGATGCAGACGCTCGACGAGGTGAAGGGATTCCATGTACAGGTCGCGGATTGCCTGTTCCTGCGGATCCTGGTGAGTGGCAACAGCCTGTGGTTTCATTTTCGCGTTCATAAGAGTGCCTCACTGTTTTGTTTGGCGGCGTCTGTTTGTCTTCCCGCCTTGAGTGAGACCCTATCGAATACCTATAAAATTCTACTTAAACTGCAGCCTTAACAGCGCCTTACCAGAGGCTCAGCTTGTCTCAGGGTAAATCAACCCTTACCCGCTCGGCTTGCTTGCGCTTCTCCCGCCACAGGGCAAGGCGGAACGCGATGTAGAGTACCGCCACCCCCGCATGCATGGGCACGACATATGGATTGTGGCCGAATATATCGGGCCAGACCAGATACATGAGCACCTGGCTGCCGGCGGCAGCGATCCACAGGACCGGCCCCCAGGAGACCGTCAGCCACAGGCCGAGGGCAGCCACGGGATAGACGACCGCGAGCCCGGTGCTGGCGACTTTCCACGGCAGGTCGAGCAGGTCGAAGCGGGTGTGCCCGTTCTGCGAATAGCCGACGAGCATCGCCCAGTACTGGAGGCCGAACCAGAAGCATGACAGCGCGACCAGACGCAGGAAGGTCACGAATAGAATTTCCGTCAGGGTGCGCTTCGGCACGGCGGGTGAATCGTTTTCCATGGCCGGAGCATAGGTGGAGCGAACCAAAGCCGCCAGACGCAATTGCCATGCGGCCTTTCGTCATTTTCAATCGGCCTGCGCCCGTGATATGCCACGGACCGGAATCGAGACGCGCGTGCACAAGGACGGTTACCCATGCAGGACAAGACACATCTGGTCGACGAAATCACCGGTCACCGCCGCATGCGGCGCAACCGCAAGGCCGACTGGACGCGTCGTCTCGTCCAGGAAAACCGCCTGACGGTCGACGACCTGATCTGGCCGATCTTCATCGTTCCGGGTTCAGGCATCGTCGAGCCGGTTGCGTCCATGCCGGGCGTCAATCGCATGTCCGTGGACAAGGCTGTCGAGGCCGTGAAGGAGGCCGCCGATCTCGGCATACCGGCAATCGCCACCTTCCCGAACATCGACATGGCGCTGCGCGACGAGACCGGCTCGGACGGCCTCAATGCCGACAATCTGATCAACCAGGCCACCCGCGCGATCAAGAAGGCCGTACCCAATATCGGCATCATTACCGACGTCGCGCTCGACCCATTTACCAGCCATGGCCATGACGGGGTGCTGCGCGAAGGCGAGATCGTTAATGATGAGACCGTCGAGATCATCGTGAAGGCGGCGATTGCCCAGGCGGATGCGGGCTCGGACATCATCGCGCCCTCGGAGATGATGGATGGCCGCATCGGCGCCATCCGAATGGCGCTGGACGCGGCGGGCCACCAGAATGTCGGCATCATGGCTTACGCGACGAAATTCGCTTCCGCCTTCTACGGACCCTATCGCGAGGCCATATCCACCGGTGGGCTGCTCAAGGGCGACAAGCTGACCTACTACATCAATCCGGCGAACGGCAACGAGGCAATGCGCGAAACCGCGCTTGACGTTGAGGAAGGCGCCGACATGCTGATGGTGAAGCCCGGCCTGCCCTATCTCGACATCTGTTGGCGAGTGAAGGAGGGCTTCGGGCTGCCGACCTATGCTTATCAGGTCTCGGGCGAGTATGCGCAGATCAAGGCGGCATCGATGAACGGCTGGATCGACGGTGACAAGGTGATGATGGAAACGCTGCTCTGTTTCAAGCGCGCCGGTTGCGACGGCATCCTCACCTATTTTGCAATGGACGTCGCGCGCGCGCTGGCAAGGTGAAATATTCCCTGCCGCCCTTTGATTTTCCTGCTGGAAACCCCATATCGGGCTGGAAAACTCACTGGAGACCGGAATGAGCCTGGACCCACATGCCGTACAAGCAGTTCCTGACGATTGGCGCGCCTATAGCGGGACGCTGTCGCGAAGGATTTTTGCATTCGCGATCGACTACGTCCTGATCCTGGTTCTCTGCATTCCGGCGGCGGTTGTCGTGTTTTTCCTCGGCATTCTGACGCTCGGCCTCGGCTTCTACCTCTACCCGGTGCTGTTTTTCGTTGTCGCTGCGCTCTACTTCGGCGCTACGGTCGGTGGAAATGCGCAGGCCTCGCCGGGCATGCGCGCCATGGGGATCGCAATGATCCGGGTCGACGGCCAGAAGATCGACTTCCTGACGGCGATCATCCATCTCGTGCTGTTCTGGATCCTGAATTCCATCCTGACGCCGCTGATTCTGCTTGCCGGTCTTTTCACTGAACGCAGCCGCCTGGTACACGACCTGCTGATAGGAACCGCCACTGTCCGCACGCAATAGATGCAATGAATATGATGTTTGAAGCCGGAATGGAGCGCCAACGCGCTCCATTCTGCTTTTTATCAGACGCGATCTTCTGTGGCCGACGATGATGAGGTTGACGTTTTCCAATCTTACGCCATGGTAATATTACAAGACGATACAATAGACGGACCGGCCCAGCGGACCATGAACACCCAAACGACGCCATCACCGCAGTTTTACCTGACGGCGCCCGCTGCCTGCCCCTATTTGCCGAACCAGATGGAGCGCAAGGTCTTCACCCACCTCGTCGGGCCCCGTGCCGCCGAGATGAACGACCTCCTGACCCAGGGCGGCTTCCGCCGTTCCCAGAACATCGCCTATCGGCCGGCCTGCGAAACCTGCCGGGCGTGCGTTTCCGTGCGCATCCTCGCCAATGAGTTCCGCCCGACCCGCTCGATGCGACGGGTCCTGGCGACGAACCAGGATCTGATCGCAACCGAATTCGCCGCGCAGCCCTCCAGCGAACAGTTCTCCCTCTTCCGGCAGTATCTCGACAGTCGCCACCAGCAGGGCGGAATGTCGGATATGTCGGTGCTCGACTACGCGATCATGGTCGAAGACACGCATGTGAACACGAAGGTTATCGAGTACAGGGTCAGGGAGGAAGGCTCGGGGCTGTCCCGCCATCCCAAGGGCGTTCTTGTCGCCGCGGCATTGACAGATGTGATGGCGGACGGGCTGTCGATGGTCTATTCGTTCTTCGATCCCGGACTCGAGCGCCGTTCTCTCGGCTCCTTCATGATTCTCGACCATATCCGTCGCACGCAGGCGCTTGGCCTGCCTCACGTCTATCTAGGATACTGGGTCAGGGGATCGCAGAAGATGGACTACAAGACGCGATTCCGACCCCAGGAACATCTCATGCCGCGCGGATGGGAACGTTTCGATCCCGACAGGCAGAGTGGCAACGACCAGACATGATTTTTGCGAAATTGCCGGAACATCAAAAAGGCATCGCCCTTACCACGGTCGGCGGCTTGGCCCTCTCCTGGGACATTCCCCTCATCCGCCTTTCGAACGGCGATGTCTGGTCGACGCTGGCAGTCCGCAGCATAACGACGTTCGCCGTCGCAATCCTGGTCTGGCTGACAATTCGCAAGTTCACCAATGCGCGGCCGCCGCTCGTACCCGGGTGGATCGGTGTCGCCGTCGGCGGTTTTTATGCCCTGGGCACCATGACTTTTCTCGGTGCGGTCTATCATACATCGACGGCCAATGTGGTCTTCATCCTGGCGTTCGCCTCGATGTTTGCAGCACTGCTGTCATGGATTTTCCTCAACGAGCGCCCCGCCCGCGCCACCCTGGTAACCATGGCGGTCATGGTCATCGGCGTCGGAACCATCGTCTCCGCGGGCCTCACATCCGGCCATCTCGTCGGTGACGCGCTTGCCCTGCTTTCTGCGCTCTCGCTTGCGGCTGCGATCACCATCGCTCGCGCCTCTCGGCGCGAGATGGGCTTCGTGTCGATGGCCGGTACCATCATTCCAGCCTGCATCGGATTTGCCTTCGTGTTCGCAGGGTCCGGAAGTTTCCATATCGCCGAACCCTTCTGGATCGTCTTCAACGGCGCCGTCATGATGCCGCTCGCCTTCTGGTGCCTTGCCACCGGCCCGCGCTATCTCTCCGCGCCCGAAGTCGGCATGTTCTACCTGCTGGAAACGATCCTCGCGCCGATCTGGGTGTGGGTGATCTTCACGGAAACGCCGGGCACGCCGACGCTGATCGGCGGCTCGATCCTCATCCTCGCGCTTATCGGCCACTCGATCTGGCAGATGCGATCGAGAGCCGTGGCTGCGGCACCCGCGGCAGCGTAGCGGACGCATTTGCGTTCCGTGGCTGTTTGGAGCCGCTCCAAGGCAAAAGGTGTCATAGAACGCGGTCGCTCGTCGCGCCCGCTCCTGTCGTTCTTAACCGTTGAACTTGCCGCTTCGGGGGAAGCCTTTGGGCACCGCGCGTCCGGCCGAGGCGCGGTCGCCTAGCCATTCGATCAGTTCGTCCTTCGTCTTGGTGAAGGTACGCCCGGCGCTGTCTTCCCAGGTCAGTCCTTCCTCGATGGCGAAGCAGCGGATGTCGGAAATGCCGCCATCCTTGTAGCGCTGCAGGCGGACACCCTTGCCGCGGGTCATTTCCGGAACCTGCGACAGCGGGAAGACCAGCAACTTGCGGTTCTCGCCGACAACGGCAACGTGGTCGCCGCGGATCGGTGCGCTGAGCTTGGTCTCATCAGGCACGGAGACGTTCATGATCTGCTTGCCCTTGCGGGTGTTGGCGATCATTTCCTGCTCGGCGATGATGAAGCCATTGCCCGCCGTCGAGGCCAGGAGCAGCTTGCGCGCCGGATCATGGACGAATGCCGTCAGGACGTCCTGGTCGTTTTCCATGTCGACCATGATGCGCAGCGGTTCGCCGTGTCCGCGACCGCCAGGCAGCTTGTCAGCGCCTAGCGTGTAGGCCTTGCCACCGGTGGTCAGCAGCAGGATCTTGTCGGTCGTCTGCGCCGGGAAGGCAACCTTGAGGCCGTCGCCCTCCTTGAATGCCAGCGTCGACGTATCGGAAATATGACCCTTCAGCGCGCGGATCCAGCCCTTCTCGGAGACCACTACGGTGATGGGCTCCTTCTCGATCATCGCCTGCTGGATCGCCTCGAGATCGGCTTCCGGCGCGTCGGCGAAGGTCGTCAGGCGCGCAAAGGGCTTGCCGCGGCCCTTGGCGAAATTCTTCCGGACGTCCTGGATCTCGTGCTCGATGACCCGCCATTGCTTGTCTTCCGAGGCGAGAAGCGCCTCGATATCCGACTTCTCCCTGGTGAGGTTATCGTGCTCGGTGCGGATCTCGAATTCTTCGAGCTTGCGCAAGGCGCGCAGACGCATGTTGAGGATTGCCTCGACCTGGACGTCGCTGAGTGACCAGCGCGCCATCATCACCGGCTTCGGCTCATCCTCCTCGCGGATGATGCGGATCACTTCGTCGATATTGAGGTAGGCAATCAGCAGGCCGCCGAGGATCTCCAGCCGCTTGTCGATCGCCGCCAAGCGGAAGCGCGAGCGGCGAACGAGTACGTCGCGGCGGTGCGCCAGCCATTCCAGCAGCACTTCGTTGAGCGCCATCACCTTGGGCACGCGGCCCATGGAGAGCACGTTCATGTTGAGCGGGATGCGGCTCTCGAGCTCGGAGAGCTTGAACAGCGATTCCATCAGCAGGGTCGCATCGACCGAACGGCTCTTCGGCACAAGGACGACGCGGACATCTTCGGCCGATTCGTCGCGGATGTCCTCGAGCAGCGGCAGCTTTCGGGCCAACAGCAGTTCCGCGATCTTCTCGATCAGGCGCGACTTCTGCACCTGGAAGGGAATTTCGGTAATGACGATCTGATAGCCGCCCCGCCCGAGATCCTCGATCGTCCAGCGCGCACGGACACGAAAACCGCCCCGCCCGCTCTTGTAGGCTTCGATGATCGACGCGCGGCTGTCGATGATGATGCCACCGGTCGGAAGATCGGGACCTTCGATCCCGCCTCTGGTGGGATCGGCGGGATCCGCCATCAGATCCTCGACGGTGGCCGCCGGGTTCTTGATCAGGAGCAGCGCAGCGTCGCACAGTTCATGCGCATTGTGCGGCGGGATCGATGTGGCCATGCCGACCGCAATGCCGGAGGTGCCGTTGGCCAGGAGATTGGGAAACGCACCCGGCAGGACGACAGGCTCGTCGTCCTCCTCGTTGTAGGTGGGGCGAAAGTCGACCGCATCCTGGTCGATGCCCTCGAGCAGCAGGGTCGCGACATCGGTCATGCGCGCTTCGGTGTAACGATAGGCGGCGGCGCTGTCGCCATCGATGTTGCCGAAATTGCCCTGCCCGTCGACCACCGGATAGCGCTGCGAGAAATCCTGGGCCAAGCGCACGAGCGCGTCATAGACCGACTGGTCGCCGTGCGGATGGAACTTGCCGATCACGTCGCCGACGATGCGCGCGCATTTCTTGAACGAGGAGTTGGAACGCAAGCCCATCTCGCTCATCGCGTGGATGATGCGCCGGTGCACCGGCTTCAGGCCATCGCGCACATCAGGCAGAGCCCGATGCATGATGGTCGAGAGCGCATAGGCCAGATAGCGTTCTTCAAGCGCGGCCTTCAGATCGACCGGCTGGATATTGTCGTCCCCGCCCGACGGCGGCAAAAGATTTTGTCCCATGCGCCTTGACTAGCCGAGATGGCGATGCCGAGCAAGGAATCAGGGGCAAAGGCCTGTGGATAGAAACTGCCGATCGTCTTGCTTTTCAGGGTGCTGACGCAGCTTCGCCACCCGGCTCGCGCCGTTTGCGCACGGCGCAGGGCCATCCCGACGCCCCACCACCGCCGGATGCCGGTTGTGCCGGTAAGACAATCGCAATGCGGGCAGGATATGGGAGATCCGCTCCTCGACGAACGAACCATCGCAAAGACCCGCCGGGGCGCCGCAATTCCTTCGCAATGCGCACACACAAATTCGCAAAACGCCTGCTCCCCCCGAAGACAAAGGGTGGCAATGGTGGGAAGGTGTGCGAGACAGGACGAACCGCCTCATTCACAAGGAAATACTGATGACATACTACCGCAGAACACGGCTGATGCTGGCCGGGGCCGCCCTCGTGAGCCTCTCGGGCCCGGCGTTCGCGATCGACGGAACCGATCTCCTGAACAAGATCAACGCCGCCTATGCCCCCCAGGGTCACGCCATCACCGCGACATCCGTCAAGGTCGATGGGTCGACCGTGACGCTTTCCGGCGTCGGCATCGCCCGGGTGGGCGCCCCTGCCACGGACGGCACCATCGGCGACGTCTCCCTCGATGGCGTCGAGGAGGATGGGCAGGGCGGATACGGCATCGCTTCGATCAAGTTCCCGAACATCAATGTGACCGAGGACGGCGTCAATCTGACGGCGCAGGACCTTAGCCTGACCAACGTCACCATCCCGGCCGATGCAACGCAGAATAGCCTTTCCTCGCTGATCCTTTACGAGAAGGCCCAGTCCGGGCCGGTGAAGTTTACCAAGGACGGTGCAGAGGTTTTCTCGCTGACGGGGATAACCTCCAACTTGGCGAAACGCGATAATGCCTCCGGCCTGGACTTCGACTTCCTTGCATCGGGGCTGAAGGGCGACGTGTCCAGGATCGACGATCCCGCCACCAGGGAAGCCCTGCAGAAGCTGGCCATCACCCAGGTCGAAGGTGATGTCAGCGTCGCCGGCGGCTGGGATCTTGCGACCGGCACGGTGGACCTCGAGGAATACGCGCTGAACCTCAACGACATCGGCCGCCTTAGTCTCGGATTCAGCTTCTCGGGCTACACGATGGAACTGATGCGCTCGCTGCAGGAGTCGATGAAAGCGATCGAAACGGCAGGCGCCAATGACGACCAGGCCAAGCAGGCCGCCGGCCTCGCGGTGATGGGGCTGGCGCAGCAGCTAAACTTCAACAGCGCCTCGCTCAGCTTCGAGGATGCGTCGATCACCTCGCGCCTCCTCGACTATGCCGGCAAGGAACAGGGCGTGTCGGGGACGCAGATGGCCCAGACGGTCAAGGCCATGGTGCCGCTGATGGTCGCGCAGCTCAACATCCCGGAACTGCAGAACGCGATTTCCGCGGCGGTCACCGAGTTCATCGATGATCCGCAAAGCATCACTATCAGCGCCGAACCGGAGAGCCCTGTTCCCTTCCCGATGATCATGGGGGCGGCCATGGGCGCTCCGAATACCCTGCCCAAGGTCCTCGGCGTGACGGTTTCAGCCAACGACCAGATGTAGAAGCGGCGTCACAACAAGAACAAGACCCAGCAGCGGTGACTGCCGGGTCTTTCCCTGATTGGTCAGTGCCAGGTTCAGTGTGCGGCAGCAACGGCCGCCCCGTCCTTGTCGTGCACCGCAAACCGGTCGAGCATGTGCGCACTCGCCTCGTTTGCACCCCTCACCTCTACCTCGACACCGTGGCGACGGTACTTCAGGACAACCTTGTCCAACGCACCGACGGCGGTGATGTCCCATAGATGCGCATCGGAGACGTCGATCGTCACCTTGCGCAACGGCTCGGCGAAATCGAAGGCGGCAATGAAGCTCTCGGTCGACGCGAAGAATATCTGGCCATCGACGACATAGGTGCGCTCGCTTCCGTCGGGGCTCAGCTCGGAGCGGACATGGAACAGGCGCGCCACCTTGCCGGCGAAGAACACGCCCGACAGCAGCACGCCGACCAGCACCCCCTTCGCCAGATCGTGAGTTCCCACGGTGGTCACGACCGTCGCCAGCATGACGACCGACGAGGAAAGCGGGTTGCGACGCAGATCAAGTATCGAGCGCCAGGAGAAAGTGCCGATCGAGACCATGATCATCACGGCGACGAGCGCTGCCATCGGGATGATGCGCACCAGATCGTCGAGCACGAGGATCAGGAAGAGCAGAAAGGCGCCGGCGACGAACGTCGAAAGCCGGCCGCGGCCACCCGAGGTCACGTTGATGACGGACTGGCCGATCATGGCGCAGCCACCCATGCCGCCGATCAGGCCGGAGGCGATGTTGCTGGAGCCCTGGCCAATGCATTCCTGGCTCTTGGAACTGGTCGTATCGGTCATGTCATCGACGATCTGCGCCGTCAGCAGCGACTCCAGAAGTCCAACTGCGGCAAGCGCGATCGAGTAGGGAAAGATGATCTGCAGCGTCTCGAGCGTCAGCGGCACCTGCGGCAGCGCGAAGATCGGAAGGGCGGACGGAAGCTCGCCGAGATCGCCGACGGTACGCAGGTCCAACCCGCCCCAGTAGGCAACGGCGGTCAGCACCACAATAGCAACCAACGGCGATGGAAGCGCCTTGGTGACGTAAGGAAAGAGGTAGATGATCGCCAGGCCGGCGGCGATCATGACATAAGTCAGATGCGGCACGCCGATCAGTTCCGGCATCTGCGCCATGAAGATCAGGATCGCCAACGCATTGACAAAACCGGTAATGACCGAGCGCGACACGAAGCGCATGACGCGACCGAGCTTGAGGAAACCCGCGCCGATCTGGATCAGGCCCATCAGCAGCGTGGCCGCAAACAGGTATTCGAGACCGTGCTCCTTGACCAGCGTCACCATGAGGACGGCGGTGGCGGCCGTGGCCGCCGAAATCATACCGGGACGCCCGCCCGCAAACGCGGAAACGCAGGCGATGGCGAAGGAGGCAAACAGGCCAACCTTCGGGTCGACGCCGGCGATGACGGAAAAGCCGATCGCCTCGGGGATGAGGGCAAGGGCGACGACGATGCCCGAGAGAATATCCGCACGAATGTTGGAAAACCATTCGCGTTGGTAGGTATTGATGTTCATGTTGAAAAATTCCGCAAAAGTAGTGCACCCGGGTCGGCGGAACGCCGGCTCGTAACTGGTTTGATGCTGTTGCGTTGTCTGGCGGATCGGCGGCCAGAAGAGCCACCCGGAATCTCACCGGGTCCATGGTGAATAGGCCCTGTATAGACTGCAATATTGTGCGTTGCAATACCGACGGCCAACGACAAAGGCCCGGCAGGGGCGCTGCCGGGCCTTGCAAAAGTCATCCGTGCTTCGAACTCAGTCCTTCTTGACCGGCGGGATCGGACGGATCGAAAGTTCGCGAAGCTGGGCCGGCGTTGCCGGCGACGGCGCTCCCATGAGCAGGTCTTGTGCCTGCTGGTTCATCGGGAACAGCGAGATCTCGCGCAGGTTCTTGGCGCCGACGAGCAGCATGACCACGCGATCGATGCCGGCCGCCATGCCGCCATGCGGCGGAGCGCCGTACTGGAAGGCGCGGTAGAGCCCGCCGAAGCGCTCCTCAACATCGGCCTGGCTGAGGCCGACCTTCTCGAATGCCTTGACCATCAGTTCCGGCGACTGGTTACGGATCGAACCGGATGCGATCTCGAAACCGTTGCAGACCATGTCGTACTGGTACGCCTTGATCGTCAACGGATCCTGGTTCGCAAGCGCGTCCAGGCCGCCCTGCGGCATGGAGAATGGGTTGTGGGCGAAGTCGACGCGCTTCTCGTCCTCGTTCCACTCGAAGAACGGGAAGTCGACGATCCAGCACAGCTCGAAGCGGTCTCGGTCGACGAGGTTCAGTTCCTCGCCGGCCTTGGTGCGGGCTTCACCTGCGAACTTGTAGAACTTCTCCGGGTCGCCGGCGACGAAGAAGCAGGCATCGCCGTCGTCGAGGCCGAGCTGGGTGCGGATCGCATCCGTACGCTCCTCGCCGATGTTCTTAGCGAGCGGGCCGGCACCCTCGAGCTTTTCGCCTTCCTTGCGCCAGAAGATGTAGCCGAGACCCGGCTGACCCTGGCTCTGCGCCCAGGCGTTCATGCGGTCGCAGAAGGCTCTCGAACCGCCGGTCTTTGCCGGAATGGCCCAGACTTCGACCTTCGGGTTCGAGGCGATCATGTTGGCGAAGACCTTGAAGCCGGAGCCGGAAAAATGCTCGGTGACCGCCTGCATCTCGATCGGGTTGCGCAGATCCGGCTTGTCGGAGCCGTATTTGCGGATCGCGGTGTCGTAGGGAATGCGGGGGAAGGTCTGCGTCACCGGCTTGCCGTCGGCGAACTCCTCGAAGATGCCGCGCATGATCGGTTCCATGGTCGACCAGACGTCTTCCTGCTCGACGAAACTCATTTCGAGGTCGAGCTGGTAGAATTCGCCCGGCAGGCGGTCGGCGCGCGGGTCTTCGTCGCGGAAGCACGGGGCGATCTGGAAGTAGCGGTCGAAACCGGCCACCATCAGCAATTGCTTGTACTGCTGCGGCGCCTGCGGCAGCGCGTAGAAGGTACCCGGATGAATGCGGCTCGGCACGAGGAAGTCACGTGCGCCTTCCGGCGAGGAAGCGGTCAGGATCGGGGTGGAATATTCGGTGAAGCCGACGTCGCCCATGCGGCGGCGCATCGAACCGATGATCTGGGTGCGCTTGACGATGTTCTTGTGCAGCGTCTCGCGGCGCAGGTCGAGGAAGCGGTACTTCAGGCGCACGTCTTCCGGGTACTCCGGCTCCCCGAAGACGGGCAGCGGCAGTTCCTTGGCAGCGGACAGCACCTCGATCTCCTGGGCATAGAGTTCGATCTCGCCCGTCGCCATGTGCTTGTTGACGGTGTCCTCGGTACGCGCCTTCACCAGGCCGTCGATGCGGATGACCCATTCGCCGCGTACGGCTTCGGCTGTTTTGAAGGCCGGGCTGTCGGGATCGGCGACGACCTGGGTGATGCCGTAGTGGTCACGAAGGTCGATGAACAGCACGCCGCCATGGTCGCGAACACGATGGACCCAGCCGGAAAGGCGGGCTGTCGTGCCGACGTCGGACTTCCGGAGGGCGGCACAGGTATGGCTGCGGTAACGATGCATCTTGGTCGATCCTGGACTTAAGGCTTGGGCAGTGGGGGCCATATGGCGCAATCCGACTACCTATAGAAAATCGGGCGGAAAAGCGCATGGCCGGTTCCGTTTGTCAAGGCTTGTGCCGAAGCTGGCGCGTTTTAGCCTGTCTTTACCGGTCGAATTCTCTACAAGGGCAGAGCGCTCCCGCATGTACTGAGTCGCTATTTCATTCCATTTCCAGGCCGTCCCATGAGCCAGATTCGTCCTCTTATCCCCCTCCTCGTCACTGCCGGCATCCTGATCGGCGGCAACGGCCTGCAGGGCACGTATATTTCGCTGCGCGCATTACAAGAGGGGTTTTCAACTTTGCTCATCGGCCTGGTCGGTACGGGCTACAATATAGGTTTTGCCATCGGCTGTATCTATGTCACGCGCATCCTGCGCTCGATCGGCCATATCCGTACCTTCTCGGCGATGGCGGCGATCGCATCGGCGGTCTCGATCGCCATGGTGCTGTTCATCGACCCGTGGTTCTGGTTTCTCATGCGCCTCGTCGCGGGCCTGTGCTTCGCCAGCCTGTTTGCAACCGTCGAAAGCTGGCTGAACGCCCGCGTCACCAACGCCAACCGGGCACGAACGCTTTCCGTCTACCGTCTCGTGGACCTCGGATCGGTGACTGCCGCCCAATACCTCATCCCGACGGTGGGAATAGACGGCTTCCAACTCTTCGCGATCATCTCAATGGCGCTTACCCTGTCGCTGGTGCCGATCTCGTTTGCGGATCGCTCCAGCCCTGGCGCACCCAAGGAGATCCGTTTCGACATCAAGGCACTCTGGAACATTTCGCCGCTCGCGACGGTCGGCTGCATCGTCGTCGGCCTCACCAATTCAACCTTCCGCTCGCTCGGACCGATCTATGCCGAGGGCATCGGCCTGTCGATCACGGCGATCGCCACCTTCATGAGCATCGGCATCATCGGCGGGGTCGTGCTGCAATATCCCCTCGGGATCTATTCGGATCGGCTGGATCGTCGCCTGGTCATTCTATTCGCCACTTTCGGCTCGCTGCTGGCCGGCCTCTATCTTGCCTTCTTCGCGGGAAGCGACGAGTGGCTGAACTTTGCCGGCATCTTCGTCTTCGGCGCATTCGCCATGCCGCTTTACTCGCTCTGCTCGGCACACGCCAACGACCATGCCGCCGAGGGCCAGCATGCTCTCGTCTCGGCCGGCATGCTGTTCTTCTGGTCGCTCGGCGCCATCATCGGTCCGCTTTTTGCCTCGTTCATGCTTGATCTGTTCGGTCCGCAGGCGCTGTTCATTTACACTGCTGCGGTGCTGGCGGCGTTCATGCTCTATACGCTGCAGCGGATGATGGTGCGCGAAGGCGTTCCGGCGACTGCCCGTTCAATGCGATTCCGAAACCTGCTCCGCACCTCGTCTTTCTTCAACAAGCTGGCGGCTCCTCCCGAAGAGCGCAAGGACAGGTGATTCCGCCCGCCGGGACTGCGGCATCATGACGTGACATCTGTATTGATGAAAGCGGTGCTCAACTTTAAAAGGAGGCGAGTATCCTTGCCGAGAGAACCGCAATGCCCCTGCTGACCCGCCGCAACCTCCTCAAGGCGTCTGCCGTCGCTGGCGCTTACGGACTCGGGATCGGAGCGGCCAACCGCTTCGGCATCGCCTCGGAGACCGTCGATCCGATCGAACTCGTTGCCCACACCACGCAAGCGAGCCTGACCGACCAAGGGCCGACCAGGGACATCATGACCTATGGCGACGGCGGCATGCCGCCGACCCTCCGGATGGTGCGCGGCAAGCCGTTTGCCGCAAACCTGGTCAACCGGCTCGACGAGCCGACGACGATCCACTGGCACGGCCTGCGAATCCCTAACAGGATGGACGGCGTGCCCTTCCTTACCCAGCCTTACGTCTACACCGAAGACACGTATTCCTATGAGTTCACGCCGCCGGACGCGGGCACGTTCTGGTATCACCCGCACTGCAACACGCTGACCCAGATGGGGCATGGCATGACCGGTGTGATCGTCGTGGAAAATCCCGATGACCCGATGTTCGATGCCGAAATCACCCTCAATCTTCGCGACTGGCGGCTCGGCGGCGACGGACAGTTCATCGCGATGTTCAAGCCGCGCGATGCCGCGCGCAGCGGCACGTTCGGAACAGTCAGAACCGCGAACTGGAAGCGCGAGCCGCAATACGACGCGCCAGCGGGCGGCCTAGTCCGAGTGCGGATCGCGGCGACGGACGTGACGCGGATCTATTCCCTGAAGCTCGAGGGTGCGGCGGCCGAGGTCATCGCTATCGACGGCAATCCTGTGCCGTCCCGCTTCGCGCTCGACGTGCTGATGATCGGCCCCGGACAGAGGCTCGACCTCGCGGTCCGCATGCCGGACGCCGAGGGCGCAGTGGTCCGGCTGGAAGACGTTCGGGCAAGCAGCGTGCAGACGGTAGCGTCCTTCCGGGCGATCGGTGCATCCCTGAAACGGGAGATGGGCGACCTCGCCCCCCTGCCCGCCAACCCGGTCGCGGAGCCGGACCTCGCATCGGCGAAGGAAGTTCCGTTCATCCTCAGCGCAACGGCGGAAGATGCCGCCAAGGACAGCTTTTGCGGTTCGCTCGGCTACTCGTTCTGGGCCATCAACAGGGTTCCGTGGCCCGGCGACACCGCCGACCCGACCGCGCCGCTCGCCGAACTGAAACTCGGACGAAGCTATATCTTCGATCTCGAGAACCCGACGCCGCGCACCCATCCGATCCATCTGCATGGAATGAGCTTCAAGGTGATTTCCTCGTCGGCGCGGCCGGTCATGCCGCTCGTGACCGACACCTACCTGATCCTGCCGGACGAGAAGGTGAAGCTGGCCCTGGTTGCCGACAATCCGGGCGACTGGGTGTTTCATTGTCACATCATCGAACATCAGAAAACCGGAATGACCGGCTATGTCCGTGTTGTTTGATCCTGCGGTGGGACGTTCGTATTGACATCAAGGATGGAAAGGGAAAGGAAGGACAACCAACTTTTCCTGACGAACGAAGTAGAGATGATCGAAACAACAGCCGAACTCGAGGCCGCCTGCAAAGAACTCGCCAAGTCCGAATTCATAACGATCGATACGGAATTCCTGCGCGAAACGACCTTCTGGCCGATCCTGTGCCTGATCCAGATGGCAAGCCCGACAAAAGAGGTGCTGGTCGACCCTCTGGCGAAGGACATCGACCTGACCCCGTTCTTCGAGCTGATGGCGAATACCTCGGTCGTCAAGGTATTTCACGCCGCCCGCCAGGACATCGAGATCATCCATCACCTCGGAAACCTCATCCCGCACCCGATCTTCGACACGCAGGTTGCGGCGATGGTGTGCGGTTTCGGTGACTCGGTTTCCTACGACCAGCTCGTCAACCGGATCAAGGGCGTCCAGATCGACAAGTCGTCGCGCTTCACTGACTGGAGCCACCGGCCGCTGTCGACGAAGCAACTCGACTATGCGCTGGCCGACGTCACCCATCTGCGCGACGTCTATCTTACCCTCAAGGCGCAGCTTGAGCGTGAGAAGCGCTCCGACTGGCTGACCGAGGAGATGAACATCCTCGAGGCCCGCGAGACCTACGACATCCATCCCGACGATGCGTGGCAGCGCCTGAAAATGCGGGTGAAGAAGCCGCAGGAACTCGCCATCCTGAAATTCGTCGCCGCCTGGCGCGAACGGGAGGCCCGCTCGCGAAACGTGCCGCGTTCGCGCATCCTCAAGGACGATTGCCTTTATGAGATCGCCCAGCAGCAGCCGAAGGACGCCGAGGCACTGGGCCGCCTGCGCACCATTGGCAGGGGCTGGGAACGGTCAGCCGGTGGCGCGGCCGTCGTCGAGGCAGTCAACGCCGCGCTCGGGCTGCCAAAGTCCGAGATGCCGCAAGTGCCCCGCCACACACCCGCTCCCGAGGGTGCGGCTGCGGCAGTCGAACTGCTGAAGGTGCTCCTGAAGCTGACTGCCGAGAAGCATGGCGTCGCGGCCAAGGTGATCGCCAACAGCGAGGACCTCGACAAGATTGCGGCCGATGGCGAGAAGGCTGCCGTGGCGGCGCTGACCGGCTGGCGCCGCGATCTCTTCGGAGAAACCGCGCTGCGGTTGATCCAGGGCGACGTCGCCTTGCGCTTCGTGGACCGCAAGGTGGAAGCAGTCGAACTCGAAGGCCAGCAATCGGCGTAGCACATGTCGGGCGCGCGCACGGCATTCGCCACGATGATCATGGCTGAAGCATCTGAGGCGAGGAGCATTTACTCCGGGCTGTTCAGTTTCTAATAGAAGGCATGGCACCGCGAATCCACCTGCTCGATCTGGTCATCCTGCTCCTTGCTGTCGCAGCAGGGGGTGGCGTCTACGCCATTCTCGAGTATGGCGGCGGGGCATTGGTGGGGGCGACATACGCACTGTTCATGTGCTTGCCGATCCTCGCACTGGAACGTGGCCTTCTGTTTCCGCGCCTGTACCACTGGGTACGAGCCCAGACGACGCCGGTGTTCTTCATCCTGGCACTGCTTATCACCTTTGCGCTGATGACCTGCGGCAGCACGATCGCCGGCATCCTGGTGTGGGCGACCGGCCTCTATGACTTCACCTGGGACCGCGCGATCACGCCATCGTTTCGGGCGTCGGTCTACGCGCTTGTCCTCAGCCTCGTGATCGTGTTCGTGCTGCGCGTGCGCGAGTTGCTCGGCCGGGATGTGTTCGCCAGCCTCCTGAGCGGGCGCTATCGCCGTCCCACACAGGAGTCGCGCGTCTTCCTGTTCGTCGACCTCGCCGATTCAACGACGTTCGCGGAAAGACACGGTGACCTGAGGACGCAAGAGTATCTCGGGGCGATCTTCGCCTCACTGGCCGAACCGGTGCGCAGGCACAACGGCGCGATCGTCGACTATGTCGGGGATTGCGCGATCATCACCTGGCCGCTCGATCGTGCTCTCAAGCATGCGGAATGCGTCGAATGCGTCTTCGACATCTTCGAACAGATCGAAGCCGATTCCGCCTACTGGATCGAGAATTTCGGGGAAACCCCACGGTTGCGGGCGGCGCTGCATGGAGGCGCGATCATCACTGCCGAAATCGGCGTCGACCGGCACAAGATCACCTTCTTCGGCGATACGGTGAACACCACGTCGCGCATCGAGGGGTTGTGCAAGACGCTCGGCCGGCCGTTTCTGATGTCTTCCGACCTGTTCGACCGGATCAGCCTCCCGGCAACGGTCAAGGCGGAGTACCTCGGGGAACACTCCGTCAAGGGCCGAGGCCAGGCGCTCGGGGTCTACGCGCTCAGCCGCTGACGAAAGCCGCCAAAAACAGAGCTCTACTCGAACCGGAATGCCAATCGCTTGCCGGTCAGCTTCGCCAGTTGCTGCAGACGCCCATCGAGGCGCTCCCCGGCAAAAACGTTGTATGCGTGCGGCACCACGAATTCGAGATCCAGATCTGGATTGTCAGACTTGCGGAACGTCAGGTGATCGACGATGCCCGGCATCGAGGCGGAAAACAGGTAAACTACCCGCAATAGGCCGCCGAGTAGTTTGGCGCGATCGAGCAGTGTCGGCGTGGCGATCGTTGCGAGGGCGCCCGTCGCACCGTCATCATAGAGCCCCTCGAAGCGGTAGTAGTTGGCCAGCGCGAGAAATGCGCGACCCGCATGGGTAATGCCGACGAAGGAACTGTGGGCGATGATGTTGAGGGCCTGCAGGCCACGGTAATCCGGATGGGCCCGCCAGCTGATGTCGGCGAGCAGGCAGGCCGCCTGCCGATAGCGGCTCTCCTCCTCGGTCTCCTCTACGCCGAAGAACGGCATCATCCGACCGGTCCAGACCGCCAGCTCTCGAGCGTGTTCGGGCGAACGTGCCCGCAGGATCGCCAGTTCCCCGGCGATCGCCAGCAGCGGGTCCTTGGCCCGCTCTTCCTCGTTGAGAAGATAGTAGAGATAACCCTCGCGCACACCCTGGGCGGAAAACGAGATCCGGGCCGGCTTCATGGCGCCGAGCACCTCCTGCATGGCGATGGCGCCGAACGGAAGGAGGCTGCGGCGATTCTTGGAGATGCCCTGGAGCTGCGGTGCCTTGGGATCGCGCAGTTCCTCGACCTCTCCAAGGAAAGTAAGTACCTCGTCCAGCGGCAGTTCGTAGCCCTGCATCATGTGCAGCGGGTAATTCCGCATCTCCATGTGCAGCTTGGCGATGTTACGCCACGTGCCGCCGACCGCGTAGAAGGTACGGTCCTGGCCTTTGCCGAGCAGGGTTGCCGTCTTGATGCTCTTGCGCACGATCTCTCGCGCCTTGGTCAGCGAGCCGCCGGCATTTTCCGACAACCTGAGACCGCCTAGCGGAAGCGTGATGCCGCGCCCGAATTTCTTGCCGCGGATGTCGATCAGTTCGAGCGAGCCGCCACCAAGGTCGCCGGCAATACCGTCGGGATCGAAATATCCGCTGATCACCCCGAGCGCCGAAAACTGCGCCTCTTCCTCGCCGGAAAGAACCTGGATGCCCTGGCCCAGAATTTCCTGGGCGCGCTTCACGAACATCGACCCGTTGCTCGCCTCGCGGGCGGCCGCGGTCGCCAGAACATACATGTTGCGGGCGCGGGCCTGATCGGAGAGTGCCTTGAAGCGACGAAGCGCCGCCAGAGCCCGCTCCACGCCTTCCTCGTCCATGCGTCCGGTTGAGGCAATGCCCTTGCCCAGCCCGCAGAGGACCTTTTCGTTGAAGAGGATCGCGGGCGACCGCGACAGCCCTTCATAGACGACGAGACGAACCGAGTTCGATCCGATATCGATGACGGAGACCGGGGCTATGCCGGGGAGGCGTCCCTGTGCTTCAGATTCAACCATGCAGTTCCAAGCTAAACGTGCTTGCCGGAAAGGAGGCCGGCGATGCGTTTGGGCGCACTCGATTTCAAGGCTTCACCGCGCCCCGAAAGGCTGGGATTGGTCATGAAATACTGCTGCGCGTTGAACGGTTCCTCGCCCTTGCGCACTTCCATGCGACGAGATGTACCGTCGGGCAGTATCTCGTAGCTCTGCTGGTTGTCAATGAGGTTGCCGAGCATGATCTGTGAAAGCACCTGCTCGTGCACGGTCGGGTTCAACAGCGGCACGAGCGTCTCGACGCGCCGGTCGAGGTTGCGCGGCATCATGTCGGCCGAGCCGATATAGACCAGCGCCTTGTCCGATGGCAGCCCATGGCCGTTGCCGAAGCAGAAGATGCGGCTGTGTTCGAGGAAGCGACCGACGATCGACTTGACCCTGATGCGATCGGAAAGGCCGGGCACCAGGGGACGCAGGCAGCAGATGCCGCGAACCACCAGGTCGATCTCGACGCCCGCGCGGCTTGCAATGTACAGCGCGTCGATGATTTCCGGATCGACCAGAGAATTCATCTTCATCCAGATGGCAGCCGGTCTCCCGGCTCGGGCATGCTCGACCTCTTCGGCGATATGCCGCAGGATGCGCAAGCGAAGCGTGTAGGGTGAAACGGCGATCTTCATTCCCTCTTCCGGCTCACCATAACCGGTAATGAAGTTGAAGATGTTGGCCATGTCGTGGGCGATGTGCGGATTGCAGGTGAAGAACGACAGGTCTGTGTAGATCTTGGCGGTAATCGGATGATAGTTGCCGGTGCCGAGGTGGCAATAGGTGCGCAACTTGCCGTCCTCACGGCGGACGACCATCGACATCTTGGCGTGTGTCTTCAGCTCGATGAAGCCGAAGACGACCTGCACGCCGGCCCTTTCGAGGTCCCTCGCCCAGCGGATGTTGGCTTCTTCATCGAAGCGCGCCTTGAGTTCGACGAGGGCTGTCACCGACTTGCCAGACTCGGCCGCATCGATGAGCGCGCGAACGATCGGGCTGTCGTTGGAGGTGCGATAGAGTGTCTGCTTGATGGCGACGACGTCCGGGTCGCGGGCCGCCTGCAACAGGAACTGGACGACGACGTCGAAGGACTCATAGGGGTGGTGGACCACCATGTCCTTCTCGCGAATAGCCGCCAGGCAGTCACCCGCGTGCTCGCGGACACGTTCGGGAAAGCGTGCATTGTAGGGCTCGAAGCGCAGGTCATCGCGCGGCGCCTTGGTAATCTCTGACAGCGTATTGAGGGCGAGCAGGCCGGGCAGAACCGCCACCCGGTTGTCCGGAACGCCGAGCTCCTCCACCACGAACTGACGAAGCGAGGCCGGCATTTCCGAGTCCGTCTCGATGCGGATCACCGACCCGCGGCGGCGGCGCTTCAGCGCCGTCTCGAAAAAGCGCACGAGATCCTCTGCCTCTTCCTCGACCTCGATATCGCTGTCGCGGATCAGACGGAACGTGCCGAATCCCCTCACCTCGTATCCGGGATAGAGACGATGGATGAACATGCCCACCACATCCTCGAGGGTGATGTAGCGGATCGTCTTCACATCGTCCGGAAGGCGGACGAAGCGCTCCAGGGCGGGCGGCAGGCGCAAGAGCGCCGTCATCGGTTCGCGCCCATTCTTGCTGACGAGCTGCAACCCCATGGAGAACCCGAGATTGGGAATGAAGGGAAACGGATGGGCCGGGTCTATCGACAACGGCGTCAGGACCGGGAAAATCGACTGATCGAACTCAGTCGCCAGCCAGGTGCGATCGTCTTCCGAAAGCGCCGCCGGGCGCACGATCAGGATGTCTTCCTTTGCCAGGTACTGTTGCAGGACGGCAAGCGATGCCTGCTGCTCCATCTGCAGGTTGTCGATTTCGTGGAGGATCTCCTCGAGCTGTTCTGCGGGCGTCTTTCCATCGGGGCTGCGCATGACGATGCCCTGACGAACCTGGCCTTCCAGGCCGGCGACACGCACCATGAAGAATTCGTCGAGGTTGGTCGCGGAAATCGACAGGAACCGCACGCGCTCCAAGAGCGGGTGCGCGGTGTTCAGTGTCTCTTCCAGAACACGGCGGTTGAACTGCAACCAGGAGAATTCCCGATTGATGAAGCGGCCCGGCTGTTCCAGCAGATCGGTCTCAGGCTCCAACGGCAATTCTGCCCCATGCGTCTGCACGCCCTGACCTTCCGTTGAACCCGCCGAATCCATCATGCCCGCCCCATTTTAGTGAATGCTACCGCCCGTATAACAGTTTGACGACGGAACTGTGACAGTCAACCGCCGGTCTCCGGATTGCCGATCTCGTTTAGCACTTCGGATGCGAGAACGCGTGTAATCCGGGTCCCACGCGCCAGCGCCAGGCGGTCGAGACGATCGACGATCGTCTGGGCTGCGCTCATGGAGCGTTCCATCCGCGCCACGACGTAGGCGACCAGCTTGTCGTCGATGTGGAGCTGGCGGTCGGCGAACAGCTTCACGATCACCTGCGACAGCAGTTCCTCGTCGGGCTCGCCGATCTCGACGACCGTCGCCGCCTTCAGGCGGGATCTCAGATCGGGCAGGCCGACCGGCCAGGAGATCGGCCAAAGGCGCGAGGTCATCAGCAGGGAAGTGCCGTTTTCGCGAACGCTGTTTATGACATGGAACAGTGCCGTGTCGTCGAAACCGACACGGTCGGCATCCTCGAAGACAACGGGACTGCCCGCGGCTATCCTTGCGGCATCCGAACCGGCTACCGGATGAATGTCCGCCGCGCCGCTGCGCTCCCGCCAGATGCTGGCAAGATGGGATTTCCCGGAACCGACTGGACCCGCGAGTATGACGACCGGGGAAGGCCAGCGCGGCCAGGTGTCGATAACGGAGACGGCGGCATGCAGGGGATCGGCGACGAGGAGATCCTCCCGGCCCGTTGCTGCATCGTGGTTGAAGACGAGTGGAAGTTGCTCCGCCTGCCTTTTTGCTTCTGTCGTCTTGAGGTCACGCATTATTTTTCAGAAGTTCCGGTTTTATGCGCTGGGGGAAGTGCTTGCGTTTCCCCGTGATAGAGGTCGCTTTGAAGGTATCGCGTCAACGCGAAGCGAACAAGCACGCCCACTGCGGCTGCGGCGGGGACTGCTATGAGAAGCCCCAGGAAGCCCAGCATCGCGCCGAAGGCGAAGAGGGCGAACATCAGCCACACCGGGTGCAGGCCGACCTTCGACCCGACGAGCTTGGGCTGGAGGATGTTGCCCTCGATGAACTGACCCGAGAAGAACACCGCCAGCACGAGGACGATCGAAAAGTAATGCGGCCAGAACTGCACGAGCGCCAGTCCGACCGCCAGCACGAGACCGACCATCGAACCGACATAGGGGACGAAGCTGATGACGCCGGCGAACAGACCGATCAGCAGCCCGAAATTCAATCCCACCAGCGACAGGCCGATCCCGTAGTAGGTGCCGAGGATCAGGCATACGGAGCCCTGGCCGCGGACGAAACCTGCGATCGCCGTGTTCATCTCCATGGCGATCTGACGAACATCGGTGACATAGTCTCGTGGAATCCAGCCGTCGACCTTGGCGATCATCCGGTCCCAGTCGAGCAGCAGGTAGAAGGCGACGACCGGCGTAACGATCAACAGCGATATGACGTCGACCAGCGTCTTGCCCGAATCCCATATCTGGCCGAACAACGACGCAATGAAGCCCGCACCTTCGGCGAGGACCTTGGAGAAGTTCTCCTTGATCGTGTCGAGCTGGCTGCCGATCCAGTCCGGCACCCAGGCCGCGCCCGAATTTGCGATCAGTTCCTGAAGCTGGGTCAGGTAGCCGGGGATGTGCTGCACGAAGTCGGACGCCTGGCTGGCGACCACCGGAATGATGATCATCAACGACAACGCGAAGATCACCACAAATGCGATGAGGATCACCACTGTCGCCATCATGCGACTGAGCCCCAGCCGTTCCAGCCTGTCGGCGACAGGATCGAGGAAATATGCGAGCGCCATGCCCGCCACGAACGGCAGCAGGATGTCGCGAAAAATGTAGAGAAACAGAACGGCGATTGCGAGCACGGCAAGCCAGAACAAGACTTGGCGCCTGAGCCCTACCCCGCTAATTTCATATGACATCCGGCATTCCTCGTTCGTGGCGCATCACTCGCAGGCGCCGGGTGACCGTGGACATGCGGCATGCTCATGCCTGCGTCCCGGACAGGTGGCGCATCCAGCCCACGAGATAGGACGCTCCCGAGACAACGGTCAAGCCCGCCGTGACGAGTGCCAGGACATAGATCACAGGTCCGACGGCCCAGCCGAACGCAAGCGCGTAGAGCACGATCGCGGCGAAGGCGACCTGCGCGACCGTAGTGACCTTGGAAATCATGATCGGCGCTACCTTGACCGGCCGCCCCATCAGGCTTGACAGTACCACCGCACCAACAATCAACATATCCCGCGACACCACCACTATCACGAGCCAGTCCGGGATGTGATCCATGATACCGAGAAAGAGATAGCTCGAGAACATCAACAGCTTGTCGGCAATCGGGTCGAGCCACGCGCCCAACTCGCTTTGCTGGTCGTAGTGCCGGGCGATATATCCGTCGACCGCATCCGAAATTCCGGCCATTGCGAACAGCACGAAGGCCGCCAGATTATATTGGTTGATAAGGGCATAGACCAACAACGGCACGGCGAGCAGCCGGCCGATGGTGATCAGGTTCGCTATCGTCATATCCCTCCCCGCCTATTGTTTCTCGTCCTTTGAAATCATGGATACACCATATTCGCGACTCGACCAGCGCCCACCAGCATCCAGCCGCTGGAAGAGGTTCAAAACCGCGAAAATTCCGCAAATGCGCGCCATGGCGCTTGCATATCCCGATCCGTCATGCAATGGCGACCCGCAACAAAGCGATGCCGGTTCCCCAATGCGGGTGGCGCGCGACGACTTCGGATTGGCGCTCGATTTTCGGCCGGGGCACCCGCCGGGGACGATGGCGCCAGCGGCAGCCAGCGGAGATAAAAGCATGAGCCAGTCGGAAAAGAACGGCCTGACCTACAGCGATGCGGGCGTTGATATCGATGCCGGCAACCTCCTTGTGGAAAAGATCAAGCCGGCCGTCCGCTCGACCCGCCGCCCGGGGGCCGATGGTGAGATCGGCGGTTTTGGCGGCCTCTTCGACCTGAAGGCGGCCGGCTTCAAGGATCCGGTCCTCGTCGCGGCCAACGACGGCGTCGGCACCAAGCTGAAAATTGCGATCGACGCCGACTACCACGACACCGTCGGCATCGACCTTGTGGCCATGTGCGTCAACGACCTTGTCGTGCAGGGCGCCGAACCGCTCTTCTTCCTCGACTATTTCGCTACCGGCAAGCTCGACCCGAACCAGGGTGCGGCGATCGTCGAGGGCATTGCCGCCGGCTGCCGCGAGGCGGGATGCGCGCTGATAGGCGGCGAAACCGCCGAAATGCCGGGCATGTATTCGCATGGCGACTACGACCTTGCGGGCTTTGCCGTCGGCGCCGCCGAGCGCGGCGAACTGCTGCCGGCCGGCGACATCGCCGAAGGCGACGTCATTCTCGGGCTTGCCTCCTCCGGCGTGCATTCGAACGGCTTCTCGCTGGTGCGCAAGATCGTCGAGCTTTCCGGTCTTTCCTGGGATGCGGCAGCGCCCTTCGCCACAAAAGCCAAGCTCGGCGAGGCCCTGCTGACGCCGACCCGCATTTATGTCAAGCCGCTGCTCAAGGCGATCCGCCAGACCGGCTCGCTGAAGGCACTTGCCCACATCACCGGCGGCGGCTTTCCGGAGAACATTCCGCGCGTCCTGCCGAAGCACCTTGCTGCCGAGATCGATCTCGATGCCGTTGAAGTGCCTGCTGTCTTCTCGTGGCTCGCCAAGACCGGCGGGGTCGCACAGAACGAAATGCTGCGCACCTTCAACTGCGGCGTCGGCATGATCGTGGTCGTCTCAGCGGACAAGGCTCATGAAGTCGCCCAGGTGCTTTCCGCCGAAGGTGAGAAGGTTGTGACCCTTGGCCGCATGGTCGCACGTGCCGAAGGGGCTGCCGGCACCATCTACAAGGGCACGCTCGCACTATGACCAGCCGTCGCCAGCGGGTCGTCGTCTTCATCTCCGGCGGCGGCTCCAACATGATGTCGCTGCTCAACGCCACGACCGACCCTTCCTATCCCGCCGAGATCGTCGCGGTATTTTCCGACAAGGCGGACGCCGGTGGCCTGGCCAAGGCGGCCGACCGCGGCATCGCGACCTTTGCCTTCCTGCGCAAGGACTATGACAGCAAGGAAGCGCACGAGGCCGCCATCCTGGCCGAACTGGAGCGTCAGGCGCCCGACATCATCTGCCTTGCGGGCTACATGCGCCTGCTGAGCGGCGCCTTCATCGGTCGCTACGAGGGCCGCATCCTCAACATCCATCCGTCCCTGCTGCCGCTATTTCCCGGCCTGCACACGCATCAGCGTGCGCTCGATGCCGGTATGCGGATCGCCGGATGTACCGTGCACTACGTTACCGAGGGCATGGATGAGGGGCCGATCATTGCCCAGGCGGCGGTTCCGGTTCTGCCCGGCGATACCGCCGACAGCCTCGCCGCCCGCGTCCTGACGGTCGAGCACAGTACATATCCCCTCGCCCTCAAGCTGGTCGCCGAAGGCAGGGTGAAGATGGAGGATGGACGAGCCGTCATCGAGGATCCCGTCGCGCAGTAAACTCAATAACACGCATATATACCGATATACTTGGTCAACCGCTTGACCATGCTGGCGATGACTCCTAAATTTGTTCTCACAGAACTTCCAACGGAATTGGGTGATAGTGATGAGAACGGTGAAGGTTGGCGAAGCAAAGACCCATCTGTCCGAGCTTCTTGTCAGCGTCGAAGCAGGTGAGGAAATCATCATCGCGCGGGGTGATGCACCTGTGGCCCGCTTGGTTCCTATGGGCGATCAGGAGCAACGCGCCAATCTGGTGCGGCTGTTGCGCAAGGAGCGCGCGGCGCGCAAACCCGTTTCATTGGATGAGATTCTTCGATGGCGCGATGAAGGGCGCAAATAGTGGCCTCCTTCATCGTCGATGCCTCGGTGGTTGCAGTGTGGTTTCTGCCCGACGAGGAGCATGAGGTAGCCGAAGCTGCAATGGACCTGTTGATCCGCCAACAGGCAACGGCGCCCGATCTTCTCCCGCACGAAATCCGCAGTGTTCTGCTCGTTGCGGAAAAGCGGAACCGCATCGAGGGAGACGACGTTCTGACGGCACTCATTCGCCTCAAGCAACTGCCCATAAGGATTGTGGCTGGCGGTGACGATGCGCTCATCGTGAGGCTCGCGCGCAAACACAACCTTTCAGCCTATGACGCAGCCTATCTGGCCTTGGCCTCGACCGAAGGGCTACCCCTGGCGACGTTGGACAGGAAATTGCAACAGGCGGCTAAATCCGAAGGCGTGCCGCCTTTCAGCGTGTAGCCGTCACGAGTCAGCCAACTTCTCCCGGTTCAGCATCGCCCACTGCAGCAGCATGATCGTCTTGGCGTCGCAGATCTCGCCGCTTTCGATCATTGCCATGGCGTCGACCAGCTTGACCTCGACCACCTCGATGTCCTCGCTCTCCTGAGCCTGACCGCCACCTTCCCCGGCGCGGTTTTCCCCGTCGATAATGGCAAAGAAGAAGTCCAGCGTTTCCGTGACTGATCCCGGCGACGTGAAGCTTCGGAACAGGAACGTCACGTCGTGGACGTCGTAGCCCGTCTCCTCCATCGCCTCGCGGCGGATCGCTTCGGTGGCATTTTCACCGTCGAGAAGCCCGGCCGGCGTCTCCAGCAACCAGCCGGAGTGGCCGTTGACATGGGCCGGCATGCGGAACTGCCGCACCAGAATGACGGATTGGCGCTTCGGATCGAACAGCAGAATGGTGGCGCCGTTGCCGCTGTCGTAGACCTCGCGTGTCAGCTCCTCGGCTCGGCCATCCGATCCGGTGTAGTTGAACGTGACCTTGCGCAGGTGATACCAATGGTTCGAAAGGGTTTCATCCCTTAGGATCTCGATCTTGGCATCCCTGAACTTCGTCATCCCGCATCCTTTCGAAGCCACACCTTGTTGTCGTGGAAGGCTGCCCCGCCATGCGGCGCGGGCGCATCCGCACCGGTCAGCACGTTGATGCCTTCGCCGTCGACGTGGGCCTTGTTCGGCCACAGGCCCTCGGCGACCAGCACGCCGCGCCGCACCGAGTCCGTCACCCTGGCATGCAGGCGGATACTGCCACGCATATTGCCAAGACGAACGAGGTCGCCGTCGGCAATGTCCTCCCGCGATGCATCGTCGGGATTGAGCATCACTTCCGGGCGTCCTTCCTTCTGCCGCGAGGTCGGCGTTTCAGCGAAGGTCGAATTGAGGAAGTTGCGCGCCGGTGATGTCGCGAGCCGATAGGGATGATCGGCATCGGCCACCTCGATGAGGTCGACCTGGTCGGGGAATTCCGGCAAGTCCCCATAGGGACCGAGCAGGCCGACGGATTTCGGCGGCTTGTTCGGCGCCGGCGTCCCCACCCAGTCGGGACGGAAGCGAAAGCGGCCGTCGGCGAAACCGAAGCCATTGAGGAAATGTGCCTCCTCGAACGGTGGCTGGCGGTCGATCCACTTGCGATCCTTGAGGTCGTCGAAACCTTCAAAGCCTCCGGTGGCGAGGATGACGTCGATCGCCTGCCGCTCGCTCTTGCCGAAGCCCGGGCGATCGGCAACGCCGAGGCGCTTGGCCAGTTCCTCGATGACGAAGAGATTGGTACGCACGGTCGGCGGCGGCTCCACGATCTTAGGTCCGAGCAGGATGTGGCTCTGGCCGCCGCCACGATAGATATCGTCGTGCTCCACGAACATCGTCGCCGGAATGACGATATCGGCCAGTTCCGCGGTCTCGGTCATGAAATGCTCGTGCACGGCAACGAAAAGGTCGTCGCGCAGGAAGCCCTGCTTCACCAGCCGCTGCTCGGGGGCGACGTTCACCGGATTGGTGTTCTGGATCAGCATTGCCGTCACCGGACCGCGGTGACGCAACGCCTCGGCGTCACCTGTGAGGATACGGCCGACCTGCGACTGGTCGAGCATGCGGATGTCCGGATCGACCATGGCCGTGCCGAGCAGTTCGGCCTTGCTGAGGCCGAAAATGTCGTTGTTGGAGTGGAAGGCGCCGCCACCCTCATGCTGCCAGGAGCCGAGCACGGTCGGAACGCTTGCCGCCGCATGCATGGCGACGGCGCCGTTGCGCTGGCGGGTAAAGCCGTAGCCGAGCCGGAAATAGCTGCGTTTCGTCGTTCCGACCAGCCGCGCGAAGGCTTCAATCTCCTCGATCGAAAGCCCGGTGACGGCGGCCGCCCATTCCGGCGTGCGGCTCTTCAGGTGCTCTTCCAGTCCGGCGGGATCGTCGGCGTACTTTTCCATGTAGGCGCGGTCGGCATAGCCGTCGCGGAAGGCAATGTGCATCACGGCACAGGCCAGTGCCGCATCGGTACCGGGCCTGACGATCAGCCCCATGTCCGCCTGCTTCATGGTCGGGTTGTCGTAGATGTCGATGACGACGATCCTGGCGCCGCGCTCCTTGCGCGCCCTGACCGCATGGGTCATGACGTTGACCTGGGTCGCGACCGCATTTGTGCCCCAGATCACCACGCAGTCCGACTTGGCGATTTCGCGCGGATCCGGGCCGCGCAGAGCGCCGGTCGCCATCACTAGCCCGGTCCAGGCGAGATTGGTGCAGATCGACCCGAAGAAGCCGGAATAGCGCTTGGCATGGCGCAGACGCTCGATTGAATCGCGCTGCACCCAGCCCATCGTACCGGCGTAGAAATAGGGCCAGACCGCTTCGGTACCATGCGTGGCCTCGGCCTTGACGAAGGCTTCGGCGATCTCGTCGAGCGCGTCGTCCCAGCCGATCTCCTGCCACGCGCCGGCGCCCTTGGCACCCTTGCGGCGCAGCGGCTTCAACAACCGGTCGGGATGGTAGAGGCGTTCGGCATAGCGCGCCACCTTGGCGCAGATCACGCCCGCTGTGTAGGAGTTGTCTGCGGCCCCCCTGACACGGCCGATCCGTCCCTCGGCGGAGATGTCGACCTCAAGGGCGCATGTGGATGGACAGTCATGCGGACAGGCCGTATGACCGACGGAAGATCTTTGGCTATTCGGAATGGCGATGTTCATGCGCAGTTTATATTCCAACGGCCCTTGGCCCAAAAGTCCAAAACTGATCGATCGCAAGTTTTCATCGAGGCATCACGCAAACACATGAACTACCGGCACATCTACCACGCGGGCAATTTTGCCGATGTCCTCAAGCACGCCGTGCTGGCGCGCCTGATCCGCTATGCCCAGCAGAAGGACGCCGCATTCCGGCTGCTGGACACGCATGCGGGCATCGGGCTCTACGACCTTTCGTCGGAGGAAGCGCAGAAGACCGGCGAATGGCAGGGCGGCATCGGCAAGCTGATGGACGCAGAACTTCCAACGGCGGTGGGCTCGATCCTCGAACCGTATCTGACAGCCGTTCGGGAACTGAACCCGGAAGGCGGCATCACTTATTATCCCGGTTCGCCGAAGCTGGCGCGCATGCTGTTTCGCCCGCAGGATCGGCTTTCGGCAATGGAACTGCATCCGGACGACTTCGCTGCGCTTCGCCGCCAATTCGAGAGCGACTTCCAAGTGCGGGTCACCGAACTCGACGGCTGGTTGTCTCTCGGCGCCCACCTTCCGCCGAAGGAGAAGCGCGGTATCGTTCTCGTCGATCCTCCTTTCGAACTGGAGGGCGAGTATGAACGGCTGGCAGATGGCTTTGCGAAAGCCTACCGGCGCTTTTCGACCGGGGTCTACTGCCTCTGGTACCCGATCAAGAAGGGCGCGCCGATTGCCGCGTTCCACGAGACACTCAAGGGCCTCGACATCAAGAAGATGCTGTGCGCCGAGCTGAGCGTGAAGAGCGACCGCAACACGACGGGACTTACCGGCTCGGGGCTGATCATCGTCAATCCGCCCTACACGCTGAAGGACGAGTTGCACACGCTCCTGCCCTTCCTCAAGGACCTGCTGGCGGAGGACCGCTACGCATCCCAGCGCGCCTTCTGGCTGCGTGGCGAGAACTGAACACCCTTGACCGGACCGGGCTTTGGCAACATCCTTCGCCTTGTTGGGAGGGATTCTCCGATGCGCAGCCTCGTCACGATCGCAGCAGCCGCACTGTCGACCATCGTTCTCGCCGGGGGATCGGAACCACCTTATTTTCCCCGCACGCCTGAATGCAACAACGACCTGATCCTGCGGTCCGTGTTCAGCCGCTTCGCCACCTACACGCCCAATGTCATCGGCCACCCGATCGCCATCGTCCAGATCGGGAACATCGGCGAGAACAGGCTCGAACTGAAAAGCAGATACTGGTCGGTGGAACGACGCTACTGCTACGCGACCGTTACCACCAGCGACGGCCGGCACCGCTATCTCTGGTACCTGATCGAGCATCCCTTCGCCTTTGCCGGACTGGGTTCCTCGGTCAATTTCTGCGTGAGCGGGCTCGACCCCTGGTATGTCAACGGCGCGGACTGCGCATCCCTTCGATAGATGAGCCGTCGATTCGCGATTGCATTGCTGCTTGCCACAATGGCAATCGCCCTCTGGTACAGGGACGAGCTAGCCAATGACGATCGGTCCCAGCCCCTCGCCACCGCCTCGACCCAGCAGGCGCATCCGGGTACCAGCTTCGATTTCTACGTCCTGGCTTTGTCATGGTCACCGACCTTCTGCCTGACATCTTCCGCCGGCAACAACAACCAGCAATGCGACACGGGCCTGCGGCACGGCTTCATCGTTCACGGCCTCTGGCCGCAATACGAAACCGGCTATCCGGAATTCTGTGCAAGCGATGAACCCCAGCGCGTTCCATCCGCGCTCGGCAAGACAGTGGCCGACATCATGCCGGGAATGGGGCTGGTCGGTCACCAGTGGCGCAAGCACGGCAGTTGTACGGGGCTCGGCCAACGCGACTACTTCGCGCTGGTGCGCAAGGCCCGAGACCGGATCATCATTCCCGATGAACTCGAAAACGTGACGCGCCGGCACAACCTGCCGATTTCCGATCTGGAGACCGAGATCATTGCGGAAAACCCGGGACTGACGCGCGGAGCCATTGCCGTCACCTGCGACGGCAACCGGCTGGATGAAATTCGAATCTGCCTGACGAAGGACCTCGATTTCCGGGACTGCCCGGAGGTTGACCGCAAGGCATGTCCGCTGACAAATATCGTCATCCCTGTCCTGCGTTGATCAACCCAAGGAAAAAAGATGAGACTGCTCTATTCGTCAACCTCGCCCTATTCGTCGAAAGTCCGCATGGCGGCGACCTATCTCGGCGTCGAACATACCGAAGTCGCCTGCGACACGAATGCCGCGCCGCCCGAACTGATCGACAACAACCCCCTGGGCAAGATCCCCACGCTCATCATGAAGGACGGCCGATCCATATTCGACAGCCGCTCAATCATGCACTATTTCGACCGGGAAAGCGGCGGCAAGCTCTACCCGAAGAAAAAGGGGCGGCGCACCGAGGCGGAGGTGCTCGAAGCGCTGTGCGACGGGATCACGGACTGCCTGCTGTCGATCGTCTACGAGAAGCGCTTCCGCCCCGACGACATTATCCACCAGCCGTGGATCGACAAGCAGTGGACCAAGGTAGCAAGGGCTCTCGACTATCTCGACGCCAATCTTCCGAAGGCCGGAAAGAAGCTGCATGGAGGGCATTTCGCCCTGGCGGCGATGCTTGGCTACCTGAGCCTG
Organism: Ferirhizobium litorale; assembly: GCA_030028905.1. GTDB lineage: Bacteria > Pseudomonadota > Alphaproteobacteria > Rhizobiales > Rhizobiaceae > Ferirhizobium > Ferirhizobium litorale. Next base: position 118,634 of record JALDYZ010000002.1, read on the forward strand.
CGATTTGCCGGCCAGTGGGAAAAAGGCCGAGAAAAACTCGTGGCCTGGCAGGCAAAATTCGGGGAGCGCTTCGAGGACTATGGCCGGCTGAAACCGCAATAGCGGGCGATCGCCGGCCGGCCGTTCCTTTCCCTGCTACTCCTTTTTCAGGGTGTAGACGACCACATCGAGCATGATGACCATCCGGTTCTTGTCGATCATGTGGAAGTCGAAGACGCCGTTGTCGCAGGTGACCGTCAGGCTGTCGGCCGGATCGGGCAGTTCGGTGGTCGCGGCGATGCGCTTTGCCTCAGCCTCGTTGCCGGCATAGCCCTGGAAGAAGCCGAGCGCCGACATCTGCTCATAGCCGTAGCTGGCGGTGCGACACGCCAGCGGCGGGGGGCCGACGACGCCATCCTCATGGAACGACACCGCCTGGCCGAGCAACGGCGCCTCCCTGCCCGACAGCGGCTTGAATTTTTCCCCCTCCAGTTCACCGGCCGAAACGATCCGCCAGACGCCGCCTGGAGGCTTGTCCGTCGCCTGCGCGTTCCACGCGCATAGCAGCGAAGCGACCAAAAGCGTCAATCCGACCGATGTCCTGTAGCTCATGAACAGCTCTCCTCCCCGGTTCCAGTCTGTCACGCGTGAGCTATGCGATCGGATATGGGCGGCGGCAAGGCAAGAAAAAGAGACAATGCGGCCAGAGTCCGGCCGGCGCACAGAACGAAAAAAGCCGGGACAAGCCCGGCTTTCGAGGTGGTGCTGGACGATCGGATCAGAATTTGACGCCGATACCGAGCTTGACGCTGTGCTCGTCATAGCCGCGGGACACCCTGCCGCTGTCGAGGTCGTAGCTCTTGCTCTGCATATCGGTGTAGCGGTACTCCGCACGCGCCGTGACGTTGTCGGTCACGAAGGTTTCGATGCCACCGCCAACGGTGTAACCGGCTGCGACCTTCTTGTCAGACGAGGTGGCGTCGGAAGCCTTGTCCTGCGCCACTGCAACACCTGCAGTACCATAGACCAGGACGGGGTTCAGGTCATAGCCGACGCGGCCGCGGACGGAGCCGTTGGCCCGCTGCTCGCTCTTGACGCCGTCGCGCGTTGCGTCGGCGCCGGAATAACCGAGGTCAGCTTCGCCGCCGTACACGATCTGGCCCTGCTGCCAGTTGTAGCCACCATAGGCTGCGCCGCCGAATGCCTTGGCATCATAGTCGCCGTGGCCCTGGAAACGGCCCATGTTGTAAGTCCCTGCGCCACCGATGTAGGCGCCCTGCCAGCCGGCGGGAGCGGATTCGATGACGTCGGCCACCGGAGCTTCCGGGATCTGGTCGATCGCATCCGCTGCCTGGGCGGCGGTGAAAGCCAGAACGGCGACGGAAGAGGCCATGAGGGTCTTGATGAGGGTATGCATGCTATTCTCCTTTACAGTCTCACGAGCTGCCACTCACAAAAAGACAGCAACGTAAGTCATTCCTAATATTCAACGCCCGGTTCGAGGGTGAAAATGGCGTTCAATTGAGGAAAAGGAAGAGCCGAATTGTGAAATTATTGTGGCGCACACATGTCATCAATTCGATGTTGCTATGCAGCAACAAAGACATTATTAACCTTACTAAAATCTTAACGAAAATATACGCTACTTAATAAAAATAGTTCTTATTAAATACTATAGTGAAAAATCGAACACCCGGGAATATCTCCCTATTCATATCGCGTCGATATACACTATATGCTTTCAAAAACGTTTCCCGGAATGGAAAAGGAAAGACTTTGGATCGCACGAGACTGAGGACGGCCCTGGTTACCGGCGCCGCCAGAAGAATAGGCCGCGCAATCGTCGAGGATCTGGCGCATCAAGGCTTTGCCGTAGCGATCCATGCCCACGAATCCATTGAAGAAGCGGAAGCGCTGGCCCAGCACCTAAGAGCCGAAGGTGCGCGTGCCGTCGCCGTTCAGGCCGACCTTGCCGACGTCGCTGCCTGCGGCGGGTTGCTGAAGAAAACCACAGAAATGCTCGGACCGGTCGACCTCCTCGTCAACAATGCGTCGATCTTCAAGTATGATTCGGCTGAGGCCTTCGAAAACGCGATATGGGACGAGCATTTCGACGTCCATGTGCGCGCGCCGGCGATCCTGTCGGCGGCATTCGCGCGGCAATTGCCCGAGGATGTCCAGGGCCTGATCGTCAACATCATCGACCAACGTGTGCTCAAGCCCAATCCCCGCTTCTTTTCCTACACGCTGTCGAAATCGGCACTGTGGACGGCCACGAAAACCATGGCGCAGGCACTCGCTCCACGCATCCGGGTCAACGCCATCGGCCCCGGCCCCACGGTCCCGAGTTCACGCCAGAGCATCGCGGACTTTCAAGCACAGGTCGACAGGACTATCCTCAAGGTCGGGCCCCGGTTCGATGAATTCGGGCGCACCATCCGTTTTCTTTTTGACACGCCGTCGATCACCGGCCAGATGATCGCTCTCGACGGCGGCCAGCACCTTGGCTGGCAAACGCCCGATATCATGGAGATCGTGGAATGAACGGGCAGAAGCTGCCGGATGGCGGCGTGCTCTATGACGGAAGCAAGGACGACGAGGACGAAGATGTCGTCGTCGACAGCGATGCGGCGCGCATTGCGGCCAAGATCGACTGGAGCGACGAATGGAAGAATGAAAGCGGCCTGAAGGGCGCCGATCTCATCGCCGAATTCGTGAAGCGACTGCCGAACAGTCCCGGGGTCTACCGGATGTTCAACGAGGCGGGCGACGTGCTCTATGTCGGCAAGGCGCGCAGCCTGAAGAAGCGCGTCGGCAACTACGCGATGGGCCGCGTCCACTCCAACCGTATCGCACAGATGGTGCGCCTGACGGCGAACATGGAATTCGTGACGACGCGCACCGAGACGGAAGCGCTGCTGCTGGAAGCGAATCTCATCAAGCGCTTGCGGCCACGCTTTAACGTGCTGCTGCGCGACGACAAGTCGTTTCCCTACATCCTCATCACCGGCGACCATCGCGCCCCGGCGATCTTCAAGCATCGCGGAGCGCGTTCGCGCAAGGGCGACTTCTTCGGGCCGTTCGCGTCGGCCAGCGCCGTCGGACGCACGATCAATTCGCTGCAGCGCGCCTTCCTGATCCGGACCTGCACGGACAGCGTGTTCGAAACCCGCACCCGCCCCTGCCTGCTCTACCAGATCAAGCGCTGTTCCGCCCCCTGTACCCATGAAATCAGCGACGCCGGCTATGCGGAACTGGTGCAGGAGGCCAAGGATTTCCTGTCCGGCAAGAGCCAGAAGGTGAAGGCGCACATGGCCGAGGCGATGGCCGACGCCGCCGAGAACCTGGATTTCGAACGCGCCGCGGTCTACCGAGACCGGCTGGCGGCGCTCAGCCACGTCCAGAGCCACCAGGGCATCAATCCGGCCGGCGTGGAGGAAGCGGATGTTTTCGCCATCCACCACGAAGGCGGCATCTCGTGCATCCAGGTGTTCTTCTTCCGCACCGGCCAGAACTGGGGCAACCGCGCCTATTTCCCCAAGGCCGATCCCGCTCTTTCCGGCGCCGAGGTCCTCAACGCCTTTCTCGCCCAGTTTTACGACGACAAGCCGGTGCCGCGGCAGGTTCTCTTGTCGCAGGAGATCGAGGAGCGCGAGTTGCTGGCTGCGGCGCTCAGCGAACGTTCCGGCCACAAGGTGTCGATTCTGGTGCCCCAGCGCGGCGAGAAGAAGGACCTCGTCGACCATGTGCTGGCCAATGCCCGAGAAGCGCACGGCCGCAAGCTCGCGGAGACCGCCTCGCAATCCCGGCTGCTACAGGGATTTGCCGAAACCTTCGCCCTGCCCTATGTGCCGCGCCGCATCGAGATCTACGACAATTCACACATCATGGGCACCAACGCGGTCGGCGGCATGGTCGTCGCCGGACCGGAAGGATTCGTGAAGGGCCAGTACCGCAAGTTCAACATCAAATCGACCGACATCACCCCCGGCGACGACTTCGGGATGATGCGCGAGGTGATGACCCGCCGGTTCTCGCGTCTCCTGAAGGAGGAAGGGATTCCTGACCGAAGCCTTCCGCCGGAGGCCGCGGATGCGGCCGATATGCCCTTCCCCGCCTGGCCGGACGTGATCCTGATCGATGGCGGCCAGGGCCAGATGACGGCCGTGCGGGCCATTCTCGACGAGCTCGGCATCACCGACAGTGTCGTTGCCGTCGGCGTCGCCAAGGGCGTCGACCGCGATGCGGGACGCGAACGCTTCTTCCCGCCCGGCAGGGAGAGCTTCACCCTGCCGCCACGCGATCCGGTGCTCTACTTCATCCAGCGCCTGCGCGACGAGGCGCACCGCTTTGCCATCGGCTCGCACCGCGCCCGCCGAAAGAAGGAGATGGTCAAAAATCCGCTCGACGAAATTGCCGGCATCGGGCCGACGCGCAAGCGGGCACTGCTGCAGCATTTCGGCACTGCCAAGGCGGTGTCCCGCGCCGGGGTATCCGACCTCATGGCCGTCGAGGGCATTTCCGAAACCGTCGCGAAGCTCGTCTACGAGCATTTCCACGAGAACGCCGGGAAGTAGCGATGCCGGCGTTTCGGCGTTTCGCCGCACTAACGCGAACCAGCAAAAACGTCCGGAAAAGTCGTCAGCGGACGCGCGCCCGCAGTCGGAATATTGCTGCAATTGCATACGAAAAACGAAATGCCGGTTGACGGCACCGCCGCAAAGTTCTCATTTACGAACAAAATGAAGAGAAACGGATTCCATGGCTTCGCGCGCATACAGCTTACCCAATATTCTCACCTACGGCCGCATATTGGCGGTTCCGCTCATCGTCCTTTGTTTCTTTATCGAAGGTAAGCTGCAAAGTTCCGACTTTGCCCGCTGGGCGGCGCTGTGGATCTTCGTCATCGCCTCGATCACCGATTTCTTCGACGGCTATCTGGCGCGCATCTGGAACCAGACCTCGAATATCGGCCGCATGCTCGATCCGATCGCCGACAAGCTGCTGGTCGCGTCGATCCTGCTGCTGGTCGCCGCCGACGGCACCATCGCCGGCTGGTCGCTTTGGGCCGCGATCATCATCCTCTGCCGCGAGATCCTGGTTTCGGGCCTGCGCGAATACCTGGCAGAACTCAAGGTCAGCGTACCGGTGACGCGGATCGCCAAGTGGAAGACAACCGTGCAGATGGTGGCCATCGCCTTCCTGCTGGCCGGGCCCGCCGGCGAGAAGATCCTGCCCTACACCACCAACATCGGCATCGTGCTGTTGTGGATCGCAGCGCTTCTCACGATGTATACTGGATATGATTACTTCCGCGCCGGCGTGAAGCATATCGTGGACAATGAGTGATGACGCGACTCGTCTATTTTGCCTGGGTGCGTGAACGGATCGGCAAGGCAGAGGAAGAAATTTCTCTGCCGCCGACAGTGGCGACGGTCGGCGATTTGTTGAATCATCTCAAGACGCTCGGCGAGGAATATGAAACGGCGCTTCAGTTTCCCGAAGCGATCCGCGTCGCGATCAACCAGGAACATGTCGATCATCTGGAACCCCTTGCCGGCGCGCGCGAGATAGGTATCTTTCCGCCGATGACCGGGGGCTGAACCGATGCCTTTGGCGCCCATCATCCGGGTGCATCCCGACGATTTCGATATCGTTGCGGAAACCGCGGCGCTAACGGCGGGAAGAACCGATATCGGTGCAATCGTCTCGTTCACGGGTCTGTGCCGCAGCGAAAATGGACGGCTGAGCGCCCTCGAACTGGAACACTATCCCGGCATGGCGGAAGCCGAAATGACCCGCATCGGTACGCTCGCCATCGAACGCTTCGGCCTGCTCGGGCTGACCGCCATCCATCGCTACGGCAAGATCGCCCCCGGCGAGAACATCGTCCTCGTCATCGCCGCCGCCCCGCACCGACAGGCCGCGTTCGACGGCGCCAATTTCGTGATGGATTTCCTGAAGACGTCCGCCCCCTTCTGGAAGAAGGAACATCACGGCGACGGCACGACCGGCGACTGGGTTGCCGCCAAGGATGCCGACGACAGCGCCCGCGACAAGTGGCGTTGAATTGGAACGGATCAGGGGACCGGCCGCTCGCGGCGGCTGACCACCAGAATGAAGACCAGCAGCGAAAAGATAACGAGATCGCGCCAGGCGATAGGGCCGTAGGCACCCCAGAGGGTCTCGGCAAATCCAAGTGAGGCCGCGCCGCCGGCCGACCGCAACGGATCGCCGTAGCCGCCGACCGCGGCGATCATCAGCACCTTCAGTCCGAACATCATTCCCGAGCCGAAGTCCATGTTGCCGTAGTAGGACGTGGCGAGCACGCCGCATATGCTGGCGATGAGGGCGGCGGCACCATAGGCGAGCACGAACACCCGCCCCGAATTCGCGCCGCAGAGTTCCGCCGCCAGAGGATCGTCGCACACCGCCCGCCAGGAGCGACCCCAGGTGCTTGTCGTAATGATCCTGTGTCCCAGTGTGACGAGTGCGACCATCGCAACTGCATTGAGGATCTGGATCACCGTCAAAGTCACCCGGAACCCGCCGTCCACCCAGAATACGATCGGTTCGTTCAGGAACGGCGGCAGCCACAGGCTGCGCGAGCCCGACGCCATGCGCCCGACTTCCATCAGGACGATCACGACGCCCAGCGAGGCGACGATGACCGCATGGGGTGAGGCCCGCACCAGCGGCCGCACGACGGCACGGCCGAGAAAAAGGCCGGTACTTGCGGTGTAGGCGATGGCGACGCCCGCCCCGAAGGCAAGCGCCGCCGGCAGGACCAGCCACAACCGGTTCCATCCCACGTCGACGAATAGAACGTAGATCTGTCCTGCAAAGACGAAGAAGGCGCCATAGGTGATGTCCGGCCGCCGGGTGACTCCGAACGCGATGGCATAGCCGAACGCAAGCGCCGCATAAAGGGCGGCGATCGGAACCGCGCTGAGCAACTGCTGCAGCAGATAGGCCATTTGTCAGTACTCCCGGATGCCACAACAATAACTATCAAAATGTTTTTTACCAGTTATAATTCACCATGACCTTTGCCTGGACCCCTCACCGTTTTGCCGGCGGCGCGCTGGCTCTCGACGTCGCCAACAGCGTTATCCTGCGTTCCGATCCGGTGCGCCGGACCGACCGCTTCGCGCAGCCGTCGCAGATCGACCGCTTCGCGGCGGCCGCGGCCGAATTGTCCGCGGAACGCACCCACTTCGACGGCCTGGCCCCGGTGCCGGCCAAGGACCGGCCGGCCTTCCTGGCCCTTCGCGAGGCAATCGACGGCTATTTCCGAGCCCGGGTTTCGGGTGATGCGACCAACGACGGATTGGCGGACCTGCTGGAGGCGATCGCCACCATCCTGCGACATTCGGGCTCCAATGCGTCGCTCGACACGGCAACCGCCCGCTCGGCCTTGCGTCTTCTCTCCATGCCGGATCCCGAAAGGCTGAAGATCTGCGGCAATTGCGGATGGCTGTTTCTCGACCGGAGCAAGAACAGGAGCCGTTTCTGGTGCGACATGGCGGTGTGCGGGAACCGGGCGAAGGCAAGCCGGCACTATCGCCGCAAAAAGGATGAGGCGCAGACATGAACAAGCGAACCATTCCGACCGTGCTCCTTCTCGGCGCGTTCGTGCTTGCGGGCTGCCAGAGGGAGGAAGCAGTCGGCCCCACGGAACTCACCGGGCGGATCTTCGTGTTCAACTACCGCGTTTCAACCGCCACCTACCTTGTCACGCTGAAGAAGACCGGCGACATACCGGAGGGCACGGTGGCGATCGCCGAGTTCGAAAACCCGATGGGCGGGGAACCGTTGGTCACAAGGGAAAAGATCTTCCCCTTCTGGCAGAAGATCGACCTGGAAAGCCCGGCGCTCCACTGCGTGGTCAAGGACCGGCCGTACGCGATCACTGTCCGCCTTGTCGGCCCGGACGAAAACACGCTGCAGACGATCGAGACGACCGTTACTTCGGACCTCGACCAGACGACATTGGCGGCCAAGCCGCTGGTGGTGGGCCCCGCCTACGAGCGCAACCCGGAAGTGTTCAAGGACCAGGGCAAGGCCGACTATTCGCCCGATCCGCTGTGCCGCACATGAAAAAACCGGAGCCGTCAGGCCCCGGTTTCGAGAGTCATATCAATGCACTGCGCCCGAAGGCTGGCAAATTGATTCAGCCGACAATCTCGGTGTCGGAGAACCAGTACTTGATTTCCTGGGCTGCCGTTTCCGGGGCGTCGGAGCCATGTACGGAGTTCTCGCCGATCGAGACAGCGTGAACCTTGCGGATGGTACCTTCGTCGGCGTTGGCCGGATTGGTGGCACCCATGACTTCGCGGTTCTTCAGGATGGCGTTTTCGCCTTCCAGGACCTGCACGACGGTCGGGCCGGAGGTCATGGTCTCGACGAGTTCGCCGAAGAACGGACGATCCTTGTGAACGGCGTAGAAGCCTTCGGCTTCGCGGCGGCTCATCCATACGCGCTTGGAAGCAACGACCTTGAGGCCGGCATCTTCAAGCATCTTGGTGATGGCGCCGGTCAGGTTGCGCTTCGTCGCATCCGGCTTGATCATCGAAAACGTGCGTTCAATCGCCATGTTTCTCGTCCTTTGTCTAATCGGGAAAGTGGGCGGTGTTTACCCGCCCGCAAGGCCGAAAACAAGGGGGACTGCGAAGTTTCACGCCGCTGTCACACTGCGGCCCCGCCCCTGGTGCAGGTCGAGGCAGCGCTCGAACCACAGCGAGACCGGATCGTCGGCTTCGAGGTGGGTGCTGCCCGAGGTGATGCGCAGCCATTGCAGCGCGCCGAAGACGATGTAGTCGGCAAACAACGGACCGTCGCCGCCGATGAACGGCTGAACTTTCAGCATCTGCCGCAACGGCTGGAGCTTGGCCGGAAAGGCGGAGATTTCCTCGTCACGTGCGGCTGCGACCTCTTCGAGCGGCATGCCCAGCCGCGCTTCGCGGCTCTTTCGGAAATAAACCTGGTCGTCGTGATCGATGATGTCGTGGATGTTCTTCACCGCGATCCGCGTAATGGCGGAATGGAGAACCGTCAGCGAATAACTTTCGACGAACCGCGCCATCGCCTTGCCGCCTTCTCCACCGAAAAGCGTCGGGCGATCAGGGTAGGTTTCATCAAGATAGAGGGCGATATCAAAACTGTCCTTCACCAGACGGCCGTTGTCGTTCAACAAGGGTACCGTTGCCGTGGCGCCCCCCTCGATCTCCGGGATCGCCGTAAAGGCGCGTGGCATCTCCTCGAAAGCGAGCCCCTTGTGCTCCAGGGCCATCACGACCTTCCAGCAATGGGGCGAGAAAGGACGGGCCGGATTGGACCCGCAGAGAGAATAGAGCACTCGGTTCATCGAAATACCTCGGTATCGAAACGTCGCGCGCATTCGATGCGAACGACGATTGATAATCAAATCACGATTTTTCATGATTGCGGGGGCTCGCCGCAACGGACGACTTTGCCGTAGACTTGCGCTCCGCGACTGGGGAGACAGAGACATGATCGACCACTTCAGGATGTTTGCCGCCTATAACCGCTGGGCCAATACGATCATCTACCAGTCCGTGGCCGAACTGACGGAGGCCGAATACCGACAGGACATGGGCGCCTTCTTCGGTTCCATTCACCGCACCCTCAATCACGTTCTGGTCGCCGACCGCATCTGGATGAAGCGCTTCACCGGCGCGGGAGACGTGCCGGGCCGCCTCGACCATGTCGTGTTCGACGAATTGACGGTTCTCACCCGCGCGCGCCAGACCGAGGATGTCCGCATCATCGACTGGATCGCCACGCTCGACGACGACGATCTCAGCGGCAAGCTAACCTACGTGCCGATCTCCAATCCCGTCGAGGTCACGCAACGCCTTTCGCCCGCCCTCGCCCACTTCTTCAACCATCAAACCCATCACCGCGGACAGGTGCATGCGATGATCACCACGCTCGGCAGGCCCTCGCCGATCCTCGACCTGGTTTATTTTCTGCGCGACCAGGGGAAACAATGGCTCTAGATCGCAGCACAAAAAGAGAGCGTTAACCGCAATTCGCTTTGGTTGCATCCTTGAGGCGCCAAACAACCTTCGATTCAGCCGTTCTTAACGGGCGACGCTGAATGCTCGTCCCCGACAAAGGCTTCCCGACCGACAGACAGGACTGCGGGGAGCTACGGGGGAAAAGATGCAGGACGCGCCGAAATCAGCACCATCAGCCCAGGGCCGCAAGCCGGCGGCTCCGACAGCCTCAGACGTGGAGAGGGTCGCGCAGCATATGGCAATGCTCCATGTGGACGGTCTGCCGCGCAACTACGAGCTTTTCCACGAGGCCATCTGCGGTCGCAACGCCGCCGTCGCACGTGAGATTGCCGCTCTCGGATCCCGCCCCTCGCAGATCTTTCTCGACGAGATCGGGTTGCGCCACCGCCTTGTCACCCATTGCGGTCTGGCCGCGGAAAAGTCGCATGCGGAGGCTGCCCGGACGCTTCGCGACCTGGCCCTGCATCTGTCGAACGGCGTCACGCACAAGCGCACGCTGCTTCGTGCCCTTGATGCTGCCGCCCGTTCGCTCGCCATCGACAACGGCAGGGGCCTTGCAGACACCATCGCCGAAGCCGAGTTCGTGTCGGCGGCGCTCACGCAGCTTCTTCTCACCGAGACCGAGCTCGGTCGAAAACTCGAGGATGGACTGAAAACGCTCGAAGCCGTGGACGAGGGCATGAACGACGCCCAGCAGGCGGTGTTGCGTGACCGGCTGACCAGCTTGCCGAACAGCATCGCCTTCGCCAACCACGTCGATGCGCTCTACAGCGCGGCTGGACAGTCCGGCAGCGCGCTGATCGTCGCGGATATCGACCACTTCCGCGCCATCAACGAGAAGTATGGCGCCGCAGCCGGAAACAAGTTGCTGAAGAAACTTGCGGGCGTTTTCCGCAAATCGATCAAGAAGGACGACTTCGTCGCTCGCATCGGTGGCGACGAATTCGCCTTCATCTTCCGCAATGTCTCGCTCCAGAGCGCGCACGCCATCGCCGAGCGGCTGAGAAGCTCGGTCGAGGATAATCTGGTCTATGCGACCGGGGATGCCGGCGATCCGGGCAGGTTGACGGTCTCGATCGGCTTCGCGCTGACCGACGAAGCCGCGTCGCCCGAGCAATTGCAGGGGCAGGCCGTCCTCGCGCTGGCCACGGCACGAGCCAACAGCCGCACGCCGGTGGTCGGCTATACACGTGATCTGCTGCGCGTGCACGGCAAGGCAGCCTGACCGTCCGAACGACCGCGCGCGACTGTTGCAGTTCGGCACCCCGATGACCCGAGCTGCCGACACCCGATCGCGGCCGGCGGCGATGCACTCTTGCTTTGGCGATTGAGTTCGGCCAAAACCGGCGCATGATATCGATATCCGACCTTTCCGCCCGCGTCGCCGGACGCCTCCTGATCGACCACGCCAGCGTGACCCTTCCGTCGGGCACGAAAGCTGGCCTTGTCGGCAAGAACGGCGCCGGAAAGTCCACGCTGTTCCGCATCATCACCGGCGAACTCTCCGCCGAGAGCGGTTCCGTCGCGATCCCGCGCAATGCCAGGATCGGCCAGGTTGCCCAGGAGGCGCCGGGTACGGAAGAGCCGCTGATCGAGATCGTGCTGAAGGCCGACAAGGAACGCGCTGCGCTCATTGCCGAGGCCGAAACGGCGACGGATCCGCATCGCATCGCCGAGATCCAGACCCGGCTCGCCGACATCGGCGCCCACTCTGCCGAAGCCCGCGCCGCCAGCATTCTCGCCGGCCTCGGCTTCGACCACGAGGCGCAGGCACGCCCGGCGTCATCCTTCTCCGGCGGATGGCGCATGCGCGTCGCGCTTGCGGCGGTCCTGTTCGCCGAGCCCGACCTGCTGCTGCTCGACGAGCCGACCAACTATCTCGATCTCGAGGGCACGCTGTGGCTGGAAGACTACATCCGCCACTACCCACACACCGTGATCATCATCAGCCATGATCGCGACCTGCTGAACACGGCGGTGAACTCGATCGTGCATCTCGACCAGAAGAAGCTCACCTTCTACCGCGGCTCCTACGACCAGTTCGAGCGCCAGAAGGCCGAAGCCGACGAACTGCAGATGAAGGCCAAGGCCAAGAGCGACGCCGCCCGAAAGCACATCCAGAGCTACATCGACCGCTTCCGCTACAAGGCGTCCAAGGCGCGGCAGGCGCAAAGCCGCATCAAGGCGCTGGAGCGCATGGGCACGGTTGCCGCCGTCATCGAGGACCACGTCCAGCCGATCACGTTTCCCGAGCCGGAAAAGCAGCCGGCCTCGCCGATCGTCGCAATTGCCAAGGGCGCCGTCGGCTACACGCCCGGCAAGCCGATCCTGAAGAACATCAACCTCAGGATCGACAACGACGACCGCATTGCGCTGCTCGGTTCGAACGGCAACGGCAAGTCGACCTTTGCGAAATTTATCAACGGAAAACTTGCGCCCGAAAGCGGCGAGATCAAGCTGGCGCCCGGCCTCAAGATCGGCTTCTTCGCGCAACACCAGCTCGACGACCTGATCCCCAACCAGAGCGCCGTCGAGCACGTCCGCCGCCGAATGGTCGACGCACCGGAAGCCAAGGTGCGGGCCCGGGTCGCGCAGATGGGGCTTGCAACCGAAAAAATGGATACCGCAGCAAAGGATCTTTCCGGCGGAGAAAAGGCCCGCCTGCTAATGGGGCTTGCCGCCTTCGACGCCCCGAACCTGTTGATCCTCGACGAGCCGACCAACCACCTCGACATAGACAGCCGAAACGCCCTGATCCAGGCGCTGAACGACTATCCCGGCGCCGTCATCCTGATCTCGCACGACCGTCATCTCATCGAGGCTACCGTCGACCGGCTGTGGCTGGTGCGCGACGGCACGGTTACAAGCTTCGACGGCGACCTGGAAGACTACCGCTCGCAGATCGTCAGCACGTCGAAGCCGCGCGACGACAAGGCCAAGGGCAACGGCCAGGACGATTCCGTCTCCAAGTCCGACCAGCGTAAGCTGAACGCCGAAAAGCGCGCCTCCTTCGCTCCGCTCAAGAAAAAGATCAACGAAATCGAATCCTTGACCGGCAAGCTGGAGAAACTGATTCAGGCGCTTGATGCGGAACTTGCGGACCCGGCGCTCTACGAGAAATCCCCGGCCAAGGCCGCGGAAAAGGCCAGGCAGCGGGCTGAGGCGGCAAGCAAGCTCGCAGCGGCCGAAGAGCAGTGGCTGGAGCTTTCCGCCGAGTACGAATCCGCGATGACAGGCTGATCCGACGCTACCGGGCGCTGCCGGCAGGCAGGCGGCACCGGGCGGGCATCCCTTGTCGTTTTCGTGCATAGTTGACGCGGCTGCGCAATGTCCGGCTTGCCCGCATCAATGGTTCTGCTAATAGTGCGGCGAATAAGTAATACTTTTTACGAGCCCTGCTCGGGAGGAAGCCATGCCCCCAACTAAGCTTGCAATCGTCGGCGTCGGCAAGATCGTACGCGACCAGCACCTGCCGGCGATCGCCGCCGACCCAGACTTCGAACTGATCGCCACCGCCAGCCGCCACGGCACGGTGGACGGCATTCCCGCCTTCAAGTCCATCGAGGAAATGCTCGAATCTGTTCCCGGCATCGAGGCGGTATCGCTCTGCATGCCGCCGCAGTATCGCTACCAAGCCGCCCATGTGGCACTTTCGGCCGGCAAGCACGTCTTCCTCGAAAAGCCGCCGGGCGCGACATTGAGCGAAGTCCAAGATCTCGCTCGTCTCGCCGAGGCTAAGGGCGTTTCGCTGTTCGCCAGCTGGCACTCGCGTTACGCCCCCGCAGTCGAGGCGGCGCGCCAGTTCCTCGCCTCGACCCAGATCGAAAGCGTGCATGTCAACTGGAAGGAAGACGTGCGCCACTGGCACCCGAACCAGGAGTGGATCTGGCAGGCTGGCGGTCTCGGCGTCTTCGACCCCGGCATCAATGCGCTGTCGATCGTGACTCACGTCCTGCCGCGCGCGATCTTCCTGACTGGCGCGACGCTCGAATTCCCGGAAAACCGTGACGCACCGATCGCCGCCGACCTGGTCTTTGCCGATTCTACCGGCCTCGGCGTTCGCGCGGAATTCGACTGGCGCCAGACCGGCAAGCAAAGTTGGGATATTGTTGCGAAGACCGCCGCAGGCGAAATGGTGCTTTCCGAAGGCGGCGCGAAGCTCTCCATCGACGGCAAGATCGTCCACGAGGAGCCGGAACGCGAATATCCCTCGCTCTACCATCGGTTCAGCGAGATCGTCCGCGCCGGCACGTCGGACGTCGACCTGGCGCCGCTCACCCACGTCGCGGACGCATTCATGCTTGGTCGCCGCAAGTTCGTGGACGCATTCTACGACTGAGCCCAGTCGCAAACTGGCGCCCAAAGGCTCGCCTGATTGCACCCCGAAAGCTGGACATCCACTTTCGGGGTTTTCCATTGGTTCACGCTCAGGCCTTCTTTTCCCAGCGACCTTCCGACGTCTGCTGCCAATAGGTCAGCGCATGACCGACACCCTTTAGCTTCTTCCATTGGGCGCGCGCACTGGCGAGTTCCGCCTGATCATATCCGTCGAACATGAAGACGATGCGCTCGTAGGTATCGATTGCCTGCGGCTCGGCGCCATCCACGAAAAAACGCACGGTCGCGTCGTTGAGATTTTCGGGAGAGATGGTCAAGAGCACCGGCTGCCGGTCGGATGCGTCGCCGGAATCCGTGCCATGCGGCAGGAAGCTCTCTTCCCGAAATGTCCACAAAAGCACATCGAGCGCGTCGCGGCGGGCCGGGTCGCACATCTGCACCGCAACCCGCCAGCCCCTTTCGATGCTCTTGTCGAGCAGCGGCGGCAGCGCGTCCTCGAGTTTCGATTCGGTCAGGTGGTAGAAAAGGACTTCGGTCACGCTTGCAGGCACTCCGGGCTGCGGCACCGCATCCTTCGATCAGTGCCGCAACCTATATGAATTCGGTGTATTGCTCCGGATCTCCGGATCCGCAGCAATGCTTTCAGGTCAGGCTTCGTAGTGGGCCCGGACCAGTTCGTCCAGCAACCGAACGCCGAAACCGGATCCCCACGACTGGTTGATCTCGTTCTGGGGCGAACCCATCGCGGTCCCGGCGATGTCTATATGCGCCCAGGGCGTGTCCTGCACAAAGCGCTTGAGGAACTCCGCCGCAGTGATCGAGCCCGCGTTGCGTCCGCCGGTATTCTTCATATCGGCGAACTTGCTGTCGATGAGCTTGTCGTAGTCGCGACCCATCGGCATGCGCCAGACCTTCTCGTCGGTTGCAAGGCCGGCGGCAGTGATCAGGGCAGCGAGATTGTCGTCATTGGAGAACAGTCCGGCATGAGAGCTGCCGAGCGCCACGACGATCGCACCGGTCAACGTCGCAAGGTTGATCATGAACTGCGGCTTGAAGCGGTCGTTGCAGTACCAGAGACAATCGGACAGCACGAGACGACCCTCGGCATCGGTATTGATGACCTCGATGGTCTGTCCGGACATCGAGGTGACGATGTCTCCCGGACGCTGCGCATTGCCGTCCGGCATGTTTTCAACGAGGCCGATGATCCCAACCGCGTTGACGCGCGCCTTGCGCGCGGCCAGCACATGCATGAGACCGGTCACCGCGGCCGCGCCGCCCATGTCTCCCTTCATCTCTTCCATGCCGCCCGCCGGCTTGATCGAGATGCCGCCGGTGTCGAATACGACACCCTTGCCGACAAAGGCGACAGGTTTGTCCTTTGGCTTGCCGCCCTTCCACTGCATGATTGCCATGCGCGGGGGGCGGACCGACCCTTGGGAGACCCCAAGGAGTGCGCCCATGCCCAGACGTTTCATCTCGCGCTCCGTGAGAATCTCCACCTCTACGCCAAGCCTCTCCAGTTCCTTCGCCTTGGCGGCGAACTCGACCGGTCCGAGGATATTCGCTGGCTCATTGACAAGGTCGCGGGCAAGCACGACGCCACCGGCGACCGCCTCGGCCGTGGCGAATGCCTTCTTGGCGGCCGCCGCGCTGTCGGTGACGATGGTGATCTTCACCGTCTTGTCGTTCGCAGCCTTGCCATCTTCGTCGTTCTTCTTCGTCTTGTAGGTATCGAACCTGTAGTTGCGCAGAAGCAGCCCCAGCGCGAAGTCAGCCGCCGCCTCGCCGCTGACCGCAGCGCCGGGCGCATCGATGAAGATTGCGGCCTTGTCCGTGTTCTTGATCCTGGATGCGGCAACACCGCCGGCCTTCAGCCAGTCGTGGGCGACGAGATCGCCGGTCTTGCCAAGGCCGAGAACGACGACGCGCTCGGCCGGCGAACCCTGCGGCGCGACGAGATCCAGCGCGCTCCCCGACTTCGCCGAGAACTGCGCGATTTTCGCCGCCCGCCCGATGACACTTTCCGGGTCGGCCAGCGAAGCACCAGCGGCAGCGTCGCCCTCTACGGTCTTCAACAAGATCGCCAGCCCGCCATGCAGGCGGACGGATTTTGAGAAGGTAATCTCTATGTTCGCGGACATATCGTCTCCGGTCTTAAATCAGCAGAAATTCGACTCGCGATCATGGTTTTTTTCGACGCGAACGCAACCCTTCGTTAGTCCTCGCGACCTTCGGCAACGAGATTTCGGCCACCTGCCCCGTCGCCCGGATGCGGCCTGCCTTACGGAGTGCCAGGGGCAAGTGTCGTTCCGATGCCTCACCGGCAGACAAAATGAACGAAAGTTAACGGATTTTTGACCGTCTCCCTGTCGCCAACAAACGCCAAACAGCGTAGAGGAATCCAGTCGCCGCCGCGGTTTGCAAATCACGCGGCCATGTGTTTCAAGGGCCGCAATGAAGCTTCTCGAATCCTACATATTGCGCCGCGTCGGACAGATGTTCCTGGTCGCCCTGCTGCCCGTGCTGGCCATCATTTGGACGACGCAGGTGCTTCAGCGGATCAACCTGGTCACGGACAGCGGTCAGTCGATCGGCTCTTTCATGAAGCTGGCGACGCTGATCCTGCCGACAATCCTTCCGATCGTCCTGCCCTTCGCGATCGTCATCGGCATCACCCAGACCCTGACTGCGATGAACAACGATTCGGAGTTGACGGTCATCGACGCGGCCGGGGCCGCCCGAAGCCTCATCTTCCGGCCGATCCTGCTGCTCGCGGCTTTCCTCAGCATATTCTCGTTCACCGTCGACAACTTCGTCGAGCCGAAGGTGCGCGTCGCCGTGCGCGAGATGGTTGCAGCAGCCTATGCGGACCTGCTCTCCTCGGTCATCGAGGAAAAGACGTTCCGCAAGATCGAGGACGGACTCTACGTACAGATTTCCGAACGGCTACAGGGGCGCGTCCTCAGGGGCCTGTTCGTCGCCGATTCTCGCGACCCGAACTTCGACCTTATCTACTATGCCCGCGAGGGCGCCGTCGACGCAAAGGGCACGTCGCTGATCATGCGGGACGGCGAGGTCCAGCGGAAAATGACCAACGGCGGCAACGTTTCCATCATCAAGTTCGATTCCTACTCGTTCGACCTTTCCGACCTGACGCAAACGCGCGGCCAGGCAACCCTCCGCGCCAATGATCGCAGCCTCGGATTCCTGTGGAATCCGGACCCGAACGATTCCAACGTCAAGTCGCATCCCGGCGACTACCGCGCCGAACTGCACCGCCGGCTGACAGAGTGGACGTTTCCGTTCCTGTTTGCGCTATTCGCGCTCGTCATAGCCGGCGACGCCCGATCCCATCGCGAAACACGGCTGCATCCGATGGTTTCGGCGCTCGCGCTCGCCTTTACGTTTCGCTGGGCGTCGTTCTATGTCGCCAACCGGATCGAGAACAACGCGTCTTTCGTACCGGTGCTCTATGCGATCCCGATCGTAGGCGCGGCCGCCGCGGTATTCCTGATGAACAGGCGGACGCAAATGAAGCTCTACACCGCGTTCAACGAGCGGTGCATGGATCTCTGGAACAGGGCCAGCAGCCGATTGTTCCCCCAACGCGATTCGTCGAGCGGGGGAAGCGCATGATCCACACGACCCTCGGACGCTACTTCTTCAAGCGCTACATTATTACGACGTTCTGGTTCTTCGTCGGCATCATGTCGATTATCTTCCTGGTCGATTTTTCCGAGACCACCAGCCGCATGTCCTCGCTCGCGGGATATTCGCTGCCGGGCGCCCTGTTCATGACGGCCGTGCGGCTGCCGCTCATTCTCCAGCAGACGATCCCGTTCATCACGCTCTTTGTCGGCATGACGGTGCTGATTGCGCTCAACCGACGCTACGAACTGGTGGTGACGCGCGCGGCCGGCGTATCGGTGTGGCAATTCATGGGGCCATTCGTGACGGGAGCACTGCTCGTCGGCCTCTTTGTCCTTACCGTGCTCAATCCGCTCGCGGCCTGGGGCCAGCGCGCCGCGCTCGACCTTGAAACCAACTGGCGCGAAGCGGCAGGCGTTACGCGACGCTCCCAGACGGTTCCGTGGCTGCGCCAGATCAGCGGCAACGAGGATACGATCATCGGCGCCAAGGCGATTGTCGACGACGGCACGATGCTTGTCGACGTCGTTCTGATTCACTTCTCCGGCGACGGTCGCGTGATCCTGCGGCAGGACGCCCAGACGGCAAAATTGGAAGATGGTTACTGGCTTCTTAAGGGCGTCACCGAAAGCCGCCCGGGAGAGGTTTCAACGAAACTCGATACCGCCAGGGTCCGCACCAATCTGAAACAGGAATTCGTCCAACAACGCCTGTCTCAGCCTGAAACCGTTGCATTCTTTGAGCTTTCGGAAAAAATCGCGATCGCGAAATCCTTTGGTGTTTCGACGAAGGCGCTGGAGACACAGTTCCACTCGCTTTTGTCCCTTCCTTTTCTACTCGTTGCCATGACCCTCATCGCGGCGACAGTGACGCTTAAATTCAGTAGATTTGCACAGTCCAGTTCAGTGATTCTGGGTGGCATCATTTCCGGCTTCATGCTTTATGTGGTCACCGTGCTTGTGAAGGCATTCGGAAGTAGTGGTGTTGTACCCCCGTTCATTGCGGCCTGGATTCCGGTGGTCGTGGCAATGGCGATCGGCGCGACAGTTCTGCTTCATCAGGAGGATGGCTAAGTGGCGGCAAAAGACCGCAAGACAAAGAGGACGCTTGTGACCGCCCTGATGGCGGGTGCGGCCGTGTGCGCATATCTCACCGGCGCAAGCGCAGTATTTGCCCAGGAATCACGTACACTTCAGTCCATGGAGCCGCGCATCCCGGATGACGCGAAGCTCGTGCTGACCGCCAACGAGTTGGTCTACAACCGGGATGCGGAGCGAATCACCGCGGTGGGCGGCGTTCAGATCAACTATGCCGGCTACAAGATGGTCGCGCAGCGCGTTGAATATGACCAGAAGTCCGGCCGCATGACCGCGATCGGCAACATCGAATTGATCGAACCGGGTGGCAACCGGATATATGCCGACACGCTGGACGTGACCGACAACTTCGCCGACGGTTTCATCAACGCCCTGCGCGTCGAGACCACCGACAATACCCGCCTCATTGCCGAAAGTGGCGAACGCGTGGGCGGCAATGAAATGATTCTGAACAACGGCATCTACACGGCTTGCCTGCCGTGCGCGGAAAACCCCGACAAGCCGCCGCTGTGGCAGATCAGGGCCGAGCGCGTCGTTCAGAACGGACAAACCCAGACGATTCGCCTGGAGAAAGCCCGTTTCGAGCTATTCGGGCATTCGATCGCCACGCTCCCGGTGCTGGAGATGCCGGACCATACGGTGAAGCGGAAGTCGGGCTTCCTGTTTCCGACAATGAAGGTGGCCGACAACCTCGGCTTCGGGCTTTCGATTCCCTATTACTACGTCATCAACAAGAGTGCTGACCTGACCGTTACCGGCACTGGGTATACCACTCAGGGATTCCTGCTGGAAGGCGAGTACCGCCAGCGGCTTGAAAACGGAACGTATACGCTGCGCGCGGCGGGCATCAACCAGATGGATCCCGGCGTCTTCAGGGCTGGCACGAGCGATGCCGAGGCCGATGGTCGCGGCATGATCGCGACGACCGGCCAGTTCAAGATCAACCCACGCTGGGCGTTCGGCTGGGACGGCATGCTGCAAACCGACAGCAACTTTGCACGTACCTATTCGTTGAAGGGGCTTGATAGCTCTGTCTTTGTAAATCAGGTCTACTTGACCGGTCTCGGCAATCGCAACTACTTCGACATGCGGGCATTCTACTTCGATGTGCAGGATGCGTGCGACTCGGATGAGCGCTGCGGCAGGACCGGCGATTTCTCCGAACCGACCGCCGAAGGTCAGCAGCCGATCGTCTATCCTTCGCTGGACTATCAGTATATCGCCCCATCGTCGGTTTACGGCGGTGAGTTGTCGTTCAACATGAATCTGACCAACCTGTCGCGAAACGACAGCGACGTGTTCACGGTCAACGACATAGATCGGTTCCGCGGTCTGTCGGGCAACTCGACCCGGCTTGTGACCGAAATGGAATGGAAGCGGCAGATCGTTACGCCGGGCGGATTGGTTCTCACGCCCTTGCTGGCGGCGCGCGGGGATGTGTTGGCGCTCGACGTCGTTTCGCCGAACTCGATCTCCGCTCAGTATTCCTATCCCGGGGACTTCGACAATTCGAGCACCGCGGCGGTCGGAATGCTGACCGCCGGTCTCGAGGCGAGTTACCCGGTGCTGATGACGACCAACAACAGCAGCCACCTCTTCGAGCCGATCGCGCAGATTTTCGTGCGTCCCAATGAGCAGATGGCCGGCGGACTGCCGAACGAGGATGCCCAGAGCTTCGTCTTTGACGGGACCACGCTGTTTGAGCGCGACAAGTTCTCCGGATACGACCGTATCGAGGGCGGCACCCGCGCCAACCTTGGCATTCGCTACAGCGGTACCTTCGACAGCGGCTACGTGCTCCACGGGGTATTCGGGCAGTCCTACCATCTTGCCGGAGAGAATTCGTTTGACCAGCCCGACCTGGTCTATGCGGGTGCCAATTCAGGCCTTGATTCCGACGTATCCGACTTCGTCGGCATGGCCGGGGTCGACATGCCGAATGGGTTTTCGCTGGGCACGAGCGCGCGGTTCGACAAGGACGATTTCAGCCTGGAGCGCACCGATGCGCTTGTCGGTTACCGCAACGACGTCTTTCAGACGGACCTGATCTACACCCAGATCGCGCCACAGCCCTTGTATCGCGACGATGGGGAGAACAGCGAAATCCAGTCCGCAAGCACGCTGAAGTTTGCAGAAAACTGGTCTGTTTTCGGCGCGGTGGCATGGGACATCAACAACAACCTGCTGTCACGGCGCGGCATCGGCCTCACATACGAGGACGAATGCATGATCTTCTCGATCGTCTACTCCGATAAGCGTGACGACGTAAACGAATCTGCCAGTGACTGGACGATCGGTGCTCGCATCACGTTCCGCACACTCGGCGACATCAATGTCGGTGAAACCAGGCTTGCATCGTTCAACTAGCGCGCCGACCGGGGCGCGCCCTCCGGTCGAGTTTTCCAGTTGTATTCGCAGACGATATTCGGCGAAATCGCCCAAAATCCTTTGAATGGGGCAAATGTCATTGTTTTGCCCCAAGAATTGTGCAATTCGCAGGAAACAAATTTGTCTCGACATGGGTAATCTCGGCGCTGACGGGAAGGGCTGCCGAGGAAAGGAACGTTGAAGATGACTGCAAAGACGTCGATGCGTGCTCTGCTGGCGGGAGCGGCAGCAGTACTTCTCACGAGCATTGTCCAGCCAATCGCAACGCCGGCATTCGCCGCGAGCGAAGTCGCGGCAGTTGTCAACCGGACCGCGATCACCAGTGGCGACATCGGCCGCCGCGTGGCATTCCTGAAGCTGCAGCGCGCCAAGGGCGACCTGAATGCGATGGCCCGCCAGCAGATGATCGACGAGACCCTGAAGCGCCAGGAAGTCATCCGCGTGCAAATGTCGGTGAGCACCCAGGAAGTCGACGCCACCTTCGCCCGCTTTGCCTCCAACAACAAGATGACGGTGGAGCAGCTGGGACAGATGCTTGACCGCGCCGGCGTCGGAGTCGATCACTTCAAGGCCTATATCGCCATTTCGATGAGCTGGCCGCGCGTGGTCAATGCCCGCTACGGCAAGGGCGGCAAGATGTCGAGGGAAGAGGTCGTCCAGCGCATGCTTGAAAACAAGCAGAAGCCGGTCACCACCGAATACTTCCTGCAGCAGGTCATCTTCGTCATTCCCGCCTCCAAGAAGAATGCCATTACCGGCAAGCGCAAGGCGGAGGCCGAAGCCTCGCGCACCAAGTTCCCGGGATGCGAGCAATCGAAGGCCTTTGCTGCAACCATGATGGACGTTTCAATTCGCAATCTGGGTCGTGTCCTGGCCCCTGAGCTTCCACCCGAATGGAAACCGCTCATCGAGGGAGCGAAGGGCAACACGACCGCGCCACGCGTCACCGAGCGCGGCGTCGAATATCTGGCGATCTGCAAGCAGCGGCAGGTCTCGGATGACCTCGCGGCCGAAATCGTCTTCCGCGCCGAGGACATCGGCAAGCAGAGCGAAACCGGCAAGGACCCGAACGACGAGAAGTATGTGGCGGAACTGCGCAAGAAGGCGCAGATCGTAAATCCCTGACATCCGCCGATGAGCGAGCCTCTCACGCGCCCCCTGGCGCTCAGCCAAGGTGATCCGGCCGGAATTGGCCCCGACATCACGTTGGCTGCATGGCGCCGCCGCGACGAGCTCGACGTGCCGCCCTTCCTCTTCGTAGGCGATCCAGCCGTGCTGCATGCACGCGCAAGGCTGCTCGGCGTGGAAATCGTTCTCGAAGAGACCGATTGTGCCGGGGCGATGGCTGCCTTCACACGCGCGTTGCCCGTCCTGCCGATCCCGGCCGGGGCAGAAGTCACCGCCGGCAGTCCCCACCGGGCAACGGCAAGCGGCACCATTGCCGCAATCGAGACCGCCGTAGGCCTCAGCATCGCTGGCGATGCCGCCGCCATCGTCACCAATCCGATCGCCAAGTCGGTGCTCTACGAGGCCGGTTTCGGCTTTCCCGGACACACCGAGTTCCTGGCTGACCTGGCCGAACGCGCCACGGGCAGTCCGGTGCTCCCCGTCATGATGCTGGCCGGACCGAAGCTCAAAGCAATCCCGGTCACGATCCACATCCCCCTCAGGGACGTGCCCGCTGCCCTCACCTCGGACCTCATCGTTCGGACCTGCCGGATCGCCGCCCATGATCTTGCGACGCGCTTCGGCATCGCCGCACCGCGGCTTGCTGTGGCCGGGCTCAATCCGCACGCCGGCGAGGGTGGCGCGCTCGGGCTCGAGGATGATGCGGTGGTGCGTCCGGCGATCGACCAGTTGAGGGCAGAAGGGATCGACGCGTTCGGTCCCCTCCCCGCCGACACCATGTTCCACGACGAGGCGCGCCAGCGCTACGACGTCGCCGTCTGCATGTACCACGATCAGGCGCTGATCCCTGCCAAGGCCCTGGGCTTCGACGATTCCGTCAACGTGACGCTTGGCCTTCCGTTCATCCGCACCTCGCCGGATCACGGTACCGCCTTCGCAATTGCCGGCAAGGGCATCGCCCGCGAACAGAGCCTCGTCGCCGCCCTGAAACTGGCCGCCGAGCTCGGCCGCATCGCCGAAAGAAACATTTGATGGCCGCACTCGACGGACTGCCACCGCTGCGGGAGGTCATCCAGCGCCACGGCCTCGATGCCCGCAAGGCGCTCGGGCAGAATTTTCTGCTCGATCTCAACCTGACCCAGAAGATCGCGCGCACAGCCGGCCCTCTCGACGGCGTGACCGTCATCGAGGTCGGACCGGGTCCCGGCGGATTGACCCGCGCCATCCTTGCCCTCGGCGCCAGGAAGGTGATCGCGATCGAACGCGACAGCCGCTGCCTGCCTGCACTCGCAGAGATAGCCCAGCACTATCCCGATCGCCTGGAAGTAATCGAGGGCGATGCGCTGAAGGTGGACTTTTCATCCCTGGCGACCGACGGGCCGGTGCGCATCATCGCCAATCTGCCCTACAACGTCGGTACGCAGTTGCTCGTCAACTGGCTCCTGCCCGAGCGCTGGCCCCCCTTCTGGGAATCGTTGACGCTGATGTTCCAGAAAGAGGTGGGTGAGCGGATAGTCGCCACAGAGAACGACGACGCCTATGGTCGCCTCGGGGTGCTATGCGGATGGCGAACTGATGCCCGCATGGCCTTCGACGTCCCGCCCCAGGCCTTCACGCCCCCACCGAAGGTGACGTCGAGCGTCGTGCATCTGCTCCCGAGGGCCACGCCCATTCCATGCGCCGTGGACAAGCTCGAGAAAGTGACGCTGGCCGCATTCGGCCAAAGGCGCAAGATGCTGCGCCAGAGCCTGAAATCCCTCGGTGGGGAAACGCTGCTGCTCAAAGCCGGCATCGAACCTTCACGAAGGGCTGAGACCTTGTCGGTGGAGGAGTTCTGCCGACTGGCAAATGCTCTATAGTCAGGCATCGGGCCACCAAGTGGGCGACATCAAATTGTCCGAATGTCGGACGAGACGTTCGTGCTTATCATCCGTGGAGTTTTTGTGAATGTACGTCTCGGCGCTATCACATCAGCCATTCAACCAGAAAAAGCGGATCGCCACACTTTGGCTATTGTGTCTCGCTTTGGCGACGGTGATGATCCTCACCCAACCCGCACTCCCCGAGAACAGCTACCTGCATGAAGCGACCGAGACGGTCGGGTTGGCGCTCGTCATCCTCGCAGTGTTCGGCCGGCTTTGGAGCATTCTCTATATCGGTTCGAAGAAGAACCGGGAGCTGGTGACGACAGGCCCTTATTCGATGACGCGCAATCCGCTCTACTTCTTCTCGCTGTGCGGGCTGGCGGGCATCGGTCTCATCTTCGGCTCGATGGTACTTACCATCGCCATCCTGCTCGCCGGCGCGATCGTATTCTACTATACCGCCCGGCGCGAGGCGTCGTACTTGAAGTCCACGTTCGGAGCCGCCTATGAGGCCTATGCACGGCGCACCCCATTGATCGTGCCGTACCCATGGCGATACCAGAGCCACAAGGAAGTCACCTTTTCCACTGCGGCGCTTGCGAAGACTTTCCTGGATTGCCTGCCTTTCCTCGCGCTCTATCCATTGATAGAGCTGCTCGAATACGTCCACGCTATCGGCTACTTCACCCCGCTCCTGCAGTTGCCCTGATCAGTTGAGCTTCGGCTCCTCCTCGAGAAGTCCGCGGACGAAATCGAAAAGGCCGTGGCGGCGATCACGCCGGATGCGCTCGGCCCTGATGATGCTCTGGACGGCCTCGAACGCCGTATCGAGGTCGTCATTGACCAGCACGTAGTCGTATTCGCGCCAATGCTCGATTTCCGAACGCGAATTGGCAAGACGCTTGGCGATCACCTCCTCGGTATCCTCGGCACGGCGGTGCAGGCGCGATTGCAACTCATACATTGTCGGCGGCAACACGAAGATGGAAACAACGTCAGCCTTCATCTTTTCCTGGAGTTGCTGCGCTCCCTGCCAATCGATATCGAACAGCATGTCACGCCCTTCGGCCATGGCGATCTCCACCGGCTCGCGCGGCGTGCCATAGAAGTTGCCGTGCACCTGCGCCCACTCCAGCAACGAGTCGGAATCGCGCAGCCGCTCGAACTCGCGCTCGCTGACGAAATGATAGTGCACACCTTCGATCTCGCTCGGGCGGCGCGAACGAGTTGTCACGCTGACCGAGAGGCTCAGGTTGTCATCCTTGCTCAGCAGGAGACGCGCGATGGTCGATTTCCCCGCGCCCGACGGCGAGGAAATCACCATCATCAGGCCCCTGCGGGCAATTTTGGTGGGCGAGGTTTTCGCCGGCGTCATGCTTTACTCCAGATTCTGGACCTGTTCGCGGAACTGGTCGATAACGACTTTCAATTCGATACCTGCCGCAGTGATCGCGGCGGCATTCGACTTCGAACAGATGGTATTCGATTCGCGGTTAAATTCCTGTGCAAGGAAATCAAGCTTGCGCCCGACGGGACCTGCGCTGGCCAGCATTTCGCGAGAAGCGGATACGTGGGCCTTGAGCCTGTCGATTTCCTCGCGGAGATCGGCTTTGGTTGCGAGCAGTGCCGCCTCGGCATGCAGCCTGTCGCGGTCGAAAGCGGCATTTCCGTCAAACAGGGCTGCCACCTGGCTTGCGAGACGCCTGGCGATCTCCTGCGGCGTCCGGGACGGATCCGCCTCGACGATGCCGGTGAGTTCGGCGATGCGGTCCACATGTCCATTCAAGACGCCGGCAAGCGCTGCGCCCTCGCGCTCGCGCATCGAGGCAAGGTCGGACAGAGCGTCCGCAAGCCCCGCCATGATCGACGCGTCACGGGCAGCGGCGGCCTCTTCGGTATCCTCCGGCTCACGGAAGTCGACCAGCCCTCGGATCGACAGCAGTGCGTCGAGCCGCAATGGGGCAGGGTCGATCAGCGGACCGAGTTCCTCGCGCAGCGCCATGACCGCAGCAAGGGCATCCTTGTTGATCACCGCCTCGACCTGTGTTTCGCTGATCGCAACGGACAATGACATCTGCAGGTTGCCGCGCGTAAAACGTTCCGCCGTCATACGGCGAACTTCGGTTTCTAGCCGCTCCATGCCGGGCGGCAGCCGCAGCCGCAAGTCGAGGCCCTTGCCATTCACCGACCGCAATTCCCACGCCCAGCGATAGCGCCCGCTCGTACCCTCGCGCCGGGAGAATCCGGTCATCGACTGCAATGCCATATATACCTCCGTCGGCGCCTCGCCCCGCGGATCAGGATCGAACACGGAACTCTACGGGTGCTCACTTGAATGCGGGGCCGCCGCTCTTCAAAGGAAGGGCGGCGACCAGTTTCAATCCTGCGTCTGGTTTGCCTTGCCGGTCGGATCGGGTTGATCGGCCGGCTGGCCATCCACCACGACGTCGTCGCTGACGCCCTTTTCCGCCTCGATCTTGCGCCAGCGCCTTACATTGGCATTGTGCTCCTCGAGTGTCGCCGCGAACACATGCCCGCCGGTGCCGTCGGCGACGAAGTAGAGATCCTTCGTCGCCAGCGGATTGGCGACAGCCTCCAGCGCGGCGCGGCCGGGGTTGGCGATCGGCGTGGGCGGCAAACCCTTGATGATGTATGTGTTGTAGGGCGTGTTCTTCTTCAGGTCCGACTGGTAGATCGGGCGATCCGACGGCTTGCCGTCGCCGCCGAACAGACCGTAGATGATGGTCGGATCGGACTGCAGGCGCATTCCCTTGTTCAGACGGTTGACGAAGACGGACGCAACATGGGCGCGCTCGTCCGCTACCCCTGTTTCCTTCTCGACGATCGAGGCGAGCGTGACGAACTCGTCCTTCGACTGAATAGGAAGGTTCGCGTCGCGGGCTTCCCAGATCTGGTCGATCAAGGCCTGTTGCGCGGCCGCCATCTTCGCAACGATGTCGGCGCGCTTGGTTCCACGGGAGAACATGTAGGTGTCCGGTCGCAGGCTGCCTTCTGAAGGAAGCGCCGAGGGCAGTTCGCCCTCAAGCACGGGATCGTCACCCAGCCTGCGGAAGATCTGCTTGACCGTCAGCCCTTCCGGCAGCGAAACGGAATAGAGAATGGACTTGCCGGATTTCAGCAGTTCCATGATCTCCTTCATCGAGGCGCCCGCCTTGATGTCGTATTCGCCGGCCTTCAGCGTATCGCCCGGCTTCATGTAGGTCGAGGTGACATAGCGGAAGATGCGGGAATCGCTGACGATGCCGTTCCGCTCCAGGTTGGAGGCAATTTCGGAAAGGCCGGCACCGTTTCGAACGATGAAGTGGGTATCGGTTTCGAGCGGCCCGGGCTTCTGGTAGCTCGTCACGACGTAATAGAAGCCGAGCACAGCCAGCACACAGACCATCACCGCGAGCGTCATCAGGAAGTTCAGGAAGATGACGACCTGACTGCGCGCCTTGCGCGAGCGTTTCGGCGGGCCGGGCACCCGTTCCGGCCGCAACGCCTCGCTGGCGGACTTGGGGATGATCGGCCCCTTGCCCTGCCCGTCGCGTCCGAACGGCGTTTCGCTGGACTGGTTCGTATCGCTCACCGGCAATCCTCTTCAATGGGTATCGACCGCTCTTTGAGCGAGCAATACGGCAAAAACAGGTTCAGGATGACCCGCAACCCGGCAAGATGTCGGCCATTGTCGTGTCCGCGCGACGATCTCGCGCGGAACGTCATGCTTGATAGCGACGCAGCACCAGCGAGGCGTTGGTACCGCCGAAGCCGAAGGAGTTCGAGAGCGCCACGTCGATCTCGCGCTGCCGCGCCTTGTGGGGCACGAGGTCGATACGGGTTTCCCGTTCGGGATTGTCGAGGTTCAGCGTCGGCGGCGCGACATTGTCGCGGATCGCCAGCGTTGCGAAGATCGCTTCGATCGCACCGGCAGCGCCAAGAAGATGACCGGTCGCGGATTTGGTCGACGACATGGAGATCTTAGAGGCCGCATCGCCGACGAGGCGCTCGACGGCGCCGAGTTCGATGGTGTCGGCCATGGTCGAGGTGCCGTGGGCGTTGATATAGTCGATGTCGTCGGGCGTGAGGCCGGCACGCTTCAGCGCCATCGTCATGCAGCGCTGCGCGCCCTCGCCGTTTTCGGAAGGGGCGGTGATATGGAAGGCGTCGCCGGAAAGCCCGTAGCCTACGACCTCAGCATAGATCTTTGCCCCGCGGGCCTTGGCGTGCTCCAGTTCCTCGAGAACCACAATGCCCGCGCCCTCGCCCATGACGAAACCGTCGCGGTCGCGGTCATAGGGGCGCGATGCCTTCTGAGGATCGTCGTTGTGCTGGGTCGACAGCGCCTTGCAGGCGGCAAAGCCGGCAAGCGAAATGCGGCTGATCGGCGATTCGGTGCCGCCGGCCACCATCACGTCGGCATCGCCGAGTGCGATCAGGCGCGCAGCGTCGCCGATGGCATGAGCGCCGGTCGAGCAGGCGGTCACCACCGAGTGGTTCGGCCCGCGCAACTTGTGGCGAATGGAAACCTGACCCGAAACGAGATTGATCAGGCGGCCAGGAATGAAGAAGGGGGAAATGCGACGCGGACCCTTGTCGCGGAGCGTATAACCCGCCTCGACGATGCCCTCGATGCCGCCGATGCCGGAACCGATCAGGACGCCGGTGGAAATCTGGTCTTCATCCGTTTCCGGATGCCAGTTGGCGTCGGCAAGCGCCATGTCGGCGGCAGCCATGCCGTAGACGATGAACGGATCGACCTTGCGCTGCTCCTTCGGCTCCATCCAGTCGTCGGGATTGTAGGTGCCGTCGCTGCCGTCACCGACCGGAATGCGACAGGCGATCTTTGCAGCAAGATCGTCGACCTCGAATTCGGTGACAAGACGCGCACCATTCTGGCCCGCAAGCAACCTGGACCAGGTGACTTCAGTGCCACAGCCCAAAGGAGATACCATGCCGGTACCGGTGATAACGACACGTCTCATCGTCCGTAATCCACCCACAAAACAATTGATATCAGTATAGGACAAAAACAGCCCGGTGAACCGGGCTGAAATGAGCGGACCGCATTTGGTCCGCCCGGATACTTTGGATCAGGCCTGGGCCTTCTCGATGAACTTGACGGCGTCGCCGACGGTCAGGATCGAGTCAGCGGCATCATCCGGAATTTCAACGCCAAATTCTTCTTCGAATGCCATGACCAGCTCAACGGTATCGAGCGAGTCCGCACCCAGGTCGTCGATGAAGCTTGCGCCCTCGACAACCTTGTCGGCGTCAACGCCAAGATGATCAACAACAATTTTCTTTACGCGTTCAGCGATATCGCTCATGTCGGTATCCTCGACCTTTGTCTTCACCGGAATGCCGTTGGGGCATCCCTACCCTGTTTCAAGCCCACAGCACCCGTTTTACGCAAGCACCGCCGGCAAACCCGTTTACCCGGACATCACACACAACCAAGCCATGCACAAGCATAACGGCCGCCTACGTTTTCGGGACGACTGTTCACAGTCATGGCCCGCTTAACATGCTTTATGTCCGTCGCAAAGCCAGAAAATAACGGCTTTCGCAATGGTCAACATGCAATTACCGGTAAAAAGCCGGGAAATTGCCGCGACCGATCTCAGATCATCGCCATGCCGCCGTTGACGTGGATCGTCTGGCCGGTGATGTAGCTGGCCTCGTTGGAAGCGAGATAGGCGACAGCGGACGCAACTTCCACGCCGGAGCCCATGCGCTTCATCGGGATGGCCCCCATGATCGCTTCCTTCTGCTTGTCGTTGAGCTTGCCGGTCATGGCCGACTCGATGAAGCCCGGGGCGACGCAATTCACGGTCACGTTGCGGGTGGCGATTTCCTGGGCCAAGGACTTCGAGAAACCGATCATGCCCGCCTTGGAGGCGCAGTAGTTCGCCTGGCCCGGATTGCCGGTGATGCCGACGACAGAGGTGATGTTGATGATGCGGCCGAAGCGACGGCGCATCATCGGATGGGTGAGCGTGCGCGTCAGGCGGAACACCGCCGTCAGGTTGACCTCGATCACGCTGTCCCAGTCCTGGTCGCTCATGCGCACGAACAGGCCGTCCTTGGTGATGCCGGCATTGTTGACGAGGATGTCTACGCCACCGAGTTCTTCTTCGGCGCGCTCGCCAAGCGAATTGACTTCGTCACGATCGGAGAGATTGGCCGGGAAGATCTTCGTGCGGTCGCCAAGTTCGGCGGCAAGCGCTTCAAGCTTCTCGACGCGCGTCCCGTGCAGGCCGACGATCGCGCCCTGCGCGTGCAGCATCCGGGCGATCTCCTCGCCGATCCCACCGGTGGCACCGGTTACCAGGGCCTTGCGGCCGGTCAGTTCAAACATCTTCGTACTTCCTTGTTCCATGCGCGCGACCCAAGCCGGCTGGCGATGAGACCACGCGAATTCGGTTTTCCGGCGCCACGCAAGAATCAGGGCCGGTCAGTAGACCTGCAAATCAACCGAGGATCGCGGCAAGTGCCGTATCGATCTCGGCGGGCGTGCCGACCGCGGTGCTGGACACGGTCTTGTCAATGCGACGGGCAAGCCCGCTCAACACCTTGCCGGCACCAACTTCATAAAGCGTTGCAACGTTATTGGCTGCGAACCATTCCACCGTCTCGCGCCAACGCACCTGACCCGTGACCTGTTCCACGAGCAGCCGGGAAATCTCGTCTGCATCGCCGACAGGGGCCGCGCGCACGTTGGCGATCAACGGCACGACCGGGTTCTGCTTCGCAACGCCGGCAAGCGCCTCGCGCATCGCGTCGGCGGCAGGCGCCATCAGGGCGGAATGGAAGGGCGCGGAAACCGGCAGCAGGATGGCGCGCTTGGCGCCCTTTGCCGTCGCGATCTCGGCCGCCTTTTCGACCGCCGCCCTGGCGCCCGAAATCACCACCTGGCCACCGCCGTTGTCGTTGGCGATCTGGCACGCCCCGACCGAGGAGGCCTCCACGCAGGTCGCCTCGACGTCGGCATGCTCGAGCCCGATGATCGCCGCCATCGCGCCGGCACCAACGGGCACTGCGGCCTGCATGGCATTGCCGCGAATACGCAGGAGCCGCGCGGTGTCGGCAAGCGAGAACGTGCCGGCGGCACAGAGCGCCGAATATTCGCCGAGCGAATGTCCGGCCACGAACGACACCTGTTGCTTCAAGTCCAGACCCTTGGCCTGCATCACGCGAACCGCGGCGATCGACACCGCCATCAGCGCCGGCTGGGCGTTGGCCGTCAGCGTCAGCTTGTCGTCGGGACCGCTCCAGATGACGTCGGAGAGCTTCTCGCCGAGAGCGTCGTCCACTTCCTCGAACACGGCACGGGCTTCGGCAAAGTTGTCGGCAAGTTCCTTGCCCATGCCGACCGACTGGCTGCCCTGCCCCGGAAATGTGAATGCGATTGTCATTGGAGTGCTTCCTTAGGGTCGTTTTTCCACTCTCCATTCACATTCTTAACCCGCGAGTCAATAGTAAGGACAGAGCGCAACAGCCATCCCGGCAGGCTTTCCGCGAGTGCGAGACCAAGCCACCCGCTGTTGAGCTTTCGCAAATCCTTTTCTTGCGCTTCGCCAAAACGGCCCTAAAGTCGCGCGGTCAATTTTCACATCGGGATACTCTTCATGAAATACAACAAGCTCGGCCGGACGGATATCTCCGTTTCCGAAATCTGCCTCGGCACCATGACCTGGGCGAGCCAGAACAGCGAGACGGAGGCCCACGAGCAGATGGACTACGCGCTCGAGTCCGGCATCAATTTCTTCGACACGGCCGAGCTTTATCCGACGACACCGCTGTCGGCGGACACCTACGGCAAGACCGAGGAGTTCATCGGCAACTGGTTCGCGAAGACCGGCAGGCGCAAGGATGTGGTGCTCGCTTCGAAGATCGCCGGGCCGGGTCGTTCCTATATCCGCGGAGGACGGCCGATCGATGCGGCCAGCATTCGCGAAGCGCTCGATGGCAGCCTCAAGCGGCTGAAGACCGACTATATCGACCTCTACCAGATCCACTGGCCGAACCGTGGGCATTTCCATTTCCGCCAGAACTGGAGCTACAACCCGTACAGCCAGGATCGCGCCCGGGCGGCGGCGGACATACTGATGATCCTGGAAACACTCGACGAGGCGGTGAAAGCAGGAAAGATCCGCGCCGTCGGGCTGTCGAACGAGACCACCTGGGGCACGCAGAAGTACCTGCGGCTATCCGAGGAGAAGAGCTTGCCGCGGGTCGCTACCGTGCAGAATGAATACAACCTGCTTTACCGGCACCACGACCTCGACATGGCCGAGCTTTCGCATCACGAGGATGTCGGCCTGCTCTCCTATTCGCCGCTCGCCGCCGGCCTGCTGACCGGCAAGTATATCGGTGGGATCAAGCCGCAGGGTTCGCGCGCCTCCCTCAACGGCGATCTCGGCGGACGCCTGCAGCCGCTGCAGGAACCGGCGGTCAAGGCCTATCTCGACATCGCCCGCCGCTACGGCTTCGACCTGGCGCAGATGTCGATCGCCTATTGCCTGACAAAACCCTTCATGGCCTCGGTCATTATCGGTGCGACGACGATGGATCAGCTGAAGACGGATATCGGCGCTGCCGACGTTTCGTTGTCACCTGACGTTCTCAAGGAAATCGGGAAGGTCCACCGGCAGTATCCGCTGCCGATGTGACGGCTCGCTACAACTTTCCTCGCGGCGCATTCTCGGCGGCGCGAGGCTTTTATCGATGCAAGCCTTGCCTTTCCGGTGAAAATCCGTATAAGCGCGCTGTTCGCAACACCCGGTCTTCTGGCTGGTGGCTGAACGGAGGGCCGGTTTCCGCTTGCGGGAGCCGTTCGGAACAGAAGTGATCCAGCCTCCCGTGTCTCCGCTCTCGACCGTCTCGATGGAACGCTTTTCTTGCCGGGCTTTCAGCCCTTTAGGAACAGTCGTTGAGGCTTAGCCGCCGAACCCGGGTGCACGATAAACGCAAGAAAGGCAAAGTCATCATGGCTCTTTACGAACATGTATTCCTTGCCCGACAGGATGTATCCGCACAGCAGGTCGACGCCCTCGTAGAACAGTACAAGGGTGTGATCGAAGCAAACGGTGGCAAGGTCGGGCGTATCGAAAACTGGGGCCTCAAGTCCCTTACCTACCGGATCAACAAGAACCGCAAGGCACACTACGCCCTGATGGACATTGACGCTCCGGCTGCCGCGATCCAGGAAATGGAACGCCAGATGCGCATCAACGAAGACATTCTTCGCTACATGACGATCGCCGTCGAGAAGCACGAAGAAGGTCCGTCCGCGATGATGCAGAAGCGCGACCGCGACGACCGTCCGCGCGATGGCCGTGGCCCGCGTGAAGGCGGCTTCGGCGACCGTGGCCCTCGCCCGGACCGTGATGACCGTCCGCGCCGCCCGCGCGAAGACCGCGTATAAGGAGATTTGAGATATGGCTGAAGTATCGTCCGCTCCGGTTCGCCGTCCGTTCCATCGTCGTCGCAAGACCTGCCCGTTCTCCGGCGCCAACGCCCCGAAGATCGACTACAAGGACGTCCGCCTCCTGCAGCGCTACATTTCCGAGCGCGGCAAGATCGTTCCGTCCCGCATCACGGCCGTTTCCCAGAAGAAGCAGCGCGAACTCGCCAAGGCGATCAAGCGCGCCCGTTTCCTCGGCCTGCTGCCCTACGTCGTTTCCTGATCTGTTGACGGCTTGAAATCGGGGAAGGCATCTTTGCCTTCCCTCTCCCTTCCGCATTGGGTGCGGATCGGAAAATTCCGTTGCCGCGGCATCCGCGGTAAAGCCCATGTTGGGGAACTGTTTCCGGATGGAAGCACGTTTCCTCTAACTGCTCGAAAAGCAGGACAGCGACGTTGAGAATACTGGACCCGAAATCGCTGCTGACCGGCGTGCTTGCCGGCATTACCGCCGCACTCCTCGTGCTCGGCGCGAGCGTTCACATGTCCTTCTTCGCCGCCTTCCTCTACGCCGCGTCCGCCATGCCGGTGCTGATCGTCGGCCTTGGCTGGGGCGTTCCGTCGGCCATCGTCGCCATCGCGACCGCCGCCGTCGTCGGCGCAGCCAGCGTTTCGCCGATGTTCGCACTCGCAATGACGCTCGTGACGCTTGCGCCCGCGGGCTGGCTCAGCCGGCTGGCCAACCTTGCGCGCCCGGCATCCGAGATCGGCGGGCCCGATGACCTTCTTGCCTGGTACCCGCTGTCCGACATCCTGATGCATCTGTGCGCGCTCGTCGCCATCTCGGTGGTCATCATCGGCTACCTGATCGGCTACGGCCCCGAACTGACCAACCAGATGGTCGATGTCATGATGACCTCGCTGCAGACGCAGGAACCGTCCTTCGTGACCGACCCCGCTGCGATCGAGCAGACGAAGCAACTTCTCGTGCTGGTGCTGCCGATGACGCAGGGAGCGCTCTGGGTCATCCTGCTGTTCGCCGCCTACTATCTCGCAGCCCGCATCGTGACCGCTTCCGGCCGCAACTTCCGCCCGCGCGAGGACATGCCCTCGGCGCTCAGGATGAACCGGAATGCGATCTTCATCTTCCTCGGCGGACTGCTTGCCTGCTTCTTCGGCGGCGTACCGGCCATGATCGGCGCTGTCGCCTGCGGCACTTTCGGCGCGGGCTTCCTGCTTGCCGGCTTCGCGGCCCTGCACTACCGCAGCCGCGGCAAGTCCTGGCGTGTTCCCGTGCTGATCCTCGCATACCTGTCGGCGACCATGCTGTTCCCGGCATTCTTCATTCTCGTTCTCGGACTGGCCGATACGCGCCGCGCAATCGCGCTTACCCCAGTCAAGAAACCTGAAAACGCAAGTACGACCAACTCCTGAACTGAAATCGAAAGGAAACGAACATGGAAGTCATTCTTCTTGAACGTATCGCAAAGCTCGGCCAGATGGGCGAAACCGTAAAGGTCCGCGACGGCTTTGCCCGCAACTTCCTGCTGCCCCAGGGCAAGGCACTGCGCGCCAACGCCGCCAACAAGGCCCGCTTCGAAGCCGAGCGTGCAACGCTTGAAGCCCGCAACCTCGAGCGCAAGTCCGAAGCCCAGAAGGTTGCCGACGTTCTCGGCGGCAAGTCCTTCATCGTCGTGCGCTCCGCCGGCGAAACCGGCCAGCTCTACGGCTCTGTCGCTGCCCGCGACGTCGCCGATATCCTCGCCGCCGAAGGCTTCAACGTTGGCCGCAACCAGGTCGACCTCAACAACCCGATCAAGGCAATCGGCCTGCACGAAGTTGTTCTGCACCTGCATTCCGAAGTCTCGATCACGATCAACCTGAACGTTGCCCGTTCGGCCGACGAAGCCGAGCGTCAGGCCAAGGGCGAGACGCTGACCTCCGCCGATGCGATCTACGGCATTGACGAGGACGCACTGCGTCCGGAAGACTTCTTCGATCCGAACGCCGACCGCGACGAAGAAGAAGAAGCCTGATTCGTCGAGGCATCGCCTCAACGCATTGGCCCGGGTCTTTCGACCCGGGCTTTTTTGTTTGAACCTGCGCGAATCCGGACGCCGCCGCCCTCCTGTTGCAACAATACAAGTGTCAATCGTCGCAACAGTTGCGGACAAAAATAGGTCCTTCGCTCGCCCCGGCCTGTGGATCAGTGGAACAACGGGCAGAGAATCAGATACCTTCGCGACTCCTCTCCCATGCGGGTCAAACTCGTGTTGACCTTTGCCGCGCATGGAAGCAAACCCGTCAATGACTATTCGGAACAGAGATTCGAGATGATCAACGACGCTGCACGCAAGATTGCCAATTCCAACCCTGCGGAACCGCACTATCGCGAAGCGCCGAACAACGTCGAGGCCGAGCAGGCGCTTCTCGGCGCCATCCTGGTCAATAACGACGCCTACTACCGGGTGTCGGATTTCCTCAAGCCGCCGCACTTCCACGAACCGCTGCATCGCAAGATCTTCGAGGTGGCCGGCGACATCATCCGCATGGGCCGCACCGCCAATCCGGTCACGATCAAGACGCATCTTCCAGCCGATTCGAAGGTTGGCGACCTGACCGTCGCCCAGTATCTCGCCCGTCTCGCAGCCGAAGCTGTATCGATCATCAACGCCGAGGACTATGGCCGCACCATTTACGACCTGGCGCTGCGACGGGCGCTGATCACCATCGGCGAGGATGTGGTCAACATCGCCTACGACGCACCGCTCGACATGCCGCCGCAAACGCAGATCGAGGATACCGAACGACGGCTTTTCGAACTCGCCGAGAACGGCCGATACGACGGCGGATTCCAATCGTTCAACGACGCCGTCTCGCTTGCCATCGACATGGCCGGTGCAGCCTTTGAACGCGATGGCAGCCTTTCCGGTATCTCGACGGGCATTCACTCGCTCGACGCGCGCATGGGCGGCTTGCAGCGCTCGGACTTGATCGTACTTGCCGGGCGCCCCGGCATGGGCAAGACCTCGCTCGCAACCAATATCGCCTACAACATTGCCGCCGCCTACGAATCGGAGGTTCAGGCCGACGGTTCGATGAGCGCGAAGAATGGCGGCGTCGTCGGTTTCTATTCGCTGGAAATGTCGTCGGAACAGCTTGCTACCCGCATCATCTCCGAGCAGACCGAAGTTTCGTCCTCGAAGATCCGCCGCGGCGACATCACCGAAGCCGACTTCGAGAAACTTGTCGCCTGTTCACAGATGATGCAGAAGGTGCCCCTTTACATCGACCAGACCGGCGGCATCTCGATTGCCCAGCTTGCCGCCCGCGCCCGTCGCCTGAAGCGGCAACGCGGCCTCGACTGCCTGGTGGTCGACTATATCCAGCTGATGACTGGGTCCGGCAAGTCGAGCGACAATCGCGTCCAGGAGATCACCCAGATCACGACCGGCCTCAAGGCGCTCGGCAAGGAACTGAACGTCCCGATCATCGCGCTGTCGCAGCTCTCCCGCCAGGTGGAAAGTCGCGAGGACAAGCGCCCGCAGCTCTCCGACCTGCGTGAATCGGGCTCCATCGAGCAGGACGCCGACGTGGTGCTCTTCGTGTTCCGCGAGGAATATTATGTCAAGAACTCCGAACCGCGCGATCCCCACGATCCGAAATACGCCGAATGGGAAGCCCTGTTCGACAAGGTGAAGGGTACCGCCGACGTCATCATTGCCAAGCAGCGCCACGGACCGACCGGTACGGTGAAGCTGGCATTCCAGTCGGAATTTACCCGCTTTGCGGATCTGGCCGACCCGTCGTTCTCGCAGTACGAAGAGCACTGACAACAGCCCTGCACTCTGCCCTTGGCGGCCATGCCCGCGGCGGGGTGCAACCGCAATCCGGTTCGCCTTATGGGTGGCCCCAGGTGCGGGAGGAGGATGAAATGACCTTCAGTACCGATGAAACCTCGGAATTCGAAGCTTTCGACACTGCCGCGCTACGGCTGACGGTCGATCTGGCCGCGATCGTTGACAACTGGCGGACGATGGCCCGTCTCTCCGGCAAGGCGCGTACGGCGGCCGTCGTGAAGGCGGACGCCTATGGCCTCGGCATCGAGGATGTCGGCCAGGCGCTTTATCATGCCGGTGCGCGCGACTTCTTCGTCGCCGTTCCATCGGAGGGTGTCTCACTACGCCCCTACGCACCGGAGGCGCGGATTTTCGTGCTTTCGGGCATCTGGCCCGGACAGGAAGGCTACTTCTTCGGCCACGATCTCGTTCCGGTGATCGCGTCGGAGCAGCAGGTGGCCTTCTGGACGGGCTGTGTTGCCGAAAACGGAGACCACCCTTGCGCGCTGCAGGTCGACACCGGATTCAATCGGCTGGGGCTTCCTCTCGACGATGCGCTGGAACTTGCGCAAGACAGTTCGCGCCCGGCCAGCCTTTCCCCTGTCCTCGTCATGAGCCACCTCGCCTGCGGCGACGACCCGATGTCGCCGATGAACCGGCTGCAACTCGAATCATTCCATAAAGTTAGCGCCGCCTTTGAAGGAATCGAATCAAGTCTTTCGGCATCGGCCGGCATCTTTCTCGGCTCAGCCTACCACTTCGATCTCACCCGCCCCGGCATCGGCCTCTACGGTGGCCAGGCCTCGACGATCGCCACGCATCCGATGCGCCCGGCCGCGATCGCCGAAGCCCGCATCCTCCAGATTCGGGAAGCAAGTATCGGGGAGACCGTGAGCTATGGCGGCATGCACAAGGTCGATCGCGACAGCCGCCTTGCCGTGGCCTCCGTCGGCTATGCCGATGGCTACATGCGCAACCTTTCGGGTGCCGGGGTTCCGCTTCGAGACACCGTTGAGGCTGGCGGCTTCGGTTTCATCGCCGGCCACCGCGTGCCGATCGTCGGTCGCGTCACCATGGACCTGACGATCTTCGACATTACCGAATTGCCGGAAAACGCAGTTCGCGTAGGCGACTACATCGAACTCTTCGGCCGGAATATCACCATAGACGAGGTCGCGCGTGCGGCTGGAACCATCGGCTACGAAATCCTGACCGGGATCGGCCTGCGCTACGAGCGAAACTACCAGGTCGAAGTGGAATAGCCCGCTCAACGGCTCGTCAGCGCAAGACGCACGCCAAGAGCGACGAAAAATGCGCCGAGCCCGCGATCGAGCCAGAGGCCAATCTTCCTGTTGCGCTTGACGAGATCGCCAAGGCGGCCGCCCGCAAGAATCAGGGGTGGCTCGATGAAGGCGGCGACAACGATGATCATCCCGCCGTGAACGGCGAGTTGCAACCATACCGGGCCGGCGCCCTCAACGACGAACTGCGGCAGGAAGGCGAGGAAGAAGATGGCGACTTTCGGATTGAGCAGGGAGACCAGAACACCCTGCCGGTAGATGCGGGTGCATTGCGCGGTCTCGCCCGCTTCCTTGATAAATCCGCCCTCGCCGCTCGATCGCAGCGCCTGGATGCCCAGCCAGACGAGATAGATCGCTCCAATCCATTTGACCGCAGAGAACGCGACCGCAGAGGCCGCCAGGATCGCCGACAGCCCGAAGGCCGCAAGCAACACATGCATGCATGCGCCGGACCATATCCCGAAGACCGCTGCGAAGCCTGCTCGGGTTCCGTTCCTGATCGTGTGGCCAAGAATAAAGGCGATGTCCGGCCCGGGCGAAAGGTTCAACAGAAGGGCGGTTGTCAGAAAAGCAACCCAATGAGCAAGCGAATAGTCGAGCATGGCGTGTCCATCGTTTGAAGGCTCGATGCTGCCACCGCGATTGCTGATGGGAAAATCATTAGTTTTGATCGGTGCCACAAGTCATTATCTAGAGCGAATGCGATTCGGGCGCCTCGGCGCTTCACATGGAAACAAGATCTTATGGCCAAGGCCCGCACTCAATTCATCTGCCAGAACTGCGGCACGGTTCACAACCGCTGGGCGGGCAAGTGCGACGGATGCGGCGAGTGGAACACCATCGTCGAGGAAGATCCGATGGGCGGCATCGGCGCAGGGCCCGGCAAGGTTCCGAAGAAGGGGCGCGCGGTGGCGCTGACCGCGCTCTCCGGCGAGATCGAGGAAGCCCCCCGGATCCACACCGGCATTTCCGAACTCGACCGCGCAACGGGCGGCGGTTTTGTGCGCGGCTCGGCGGTACTGGTCGGCGGCGACCCCGGCATCGGCAAGTCGACGCTCCTGATGCAGGCCGCAGCCGCCCTCTCCCGGCGCGGCCACCGCATCATCTATGTTTCCGGCGAGGAAGCTGTCGCCCAGGTGCGGCTGCGCGCCCAGCGCCTCGACGCCGCCAGCACCGAAGTCCTGCTGGCCGCCGAGACCAATGTCGAGGACATCCTTGCAACCCTGTCCGAGGGCAAGCGCCCGGACCTCGTCATCGTCGATTCCATCCAGACGCTGTGGAGCGACACGGCGGATTCGGCCCCCGGGACCGTGACGCAGGTTCGCACGGGCGTCCAGGCGATGATCCGTTTTGCCAAGCAGACCGGCGCCACGATGGTGCTTGTCGGCCATGTGACCAAGGAAGGCCAGATCGCCGGTCCGCGGGTGGTCGAGCACATGGTCGACGCGGTGCTCTACTTCGAGGGCGACCGCGGTCATCACTACCGCATCCTCAGGACCGTCAAGAACCGCTTCGGCCCAACCGACGAAATCGGCGTGTTCGAAATGTCGGACAAGGGTCTTCGCGAAGTCGCCAATCCATCCGAGTTGTTTCTAGGCGAGCGCAACGCCACCTCCCCGGGTGCAGCGGTCTTTGCCGGCATGGAGGGGACACGGCCCGTGTTGGTCGAGGTGCAGGCGCTCGTCGCCCCGACCTCGCTCGGTACGCCGCGCCGCGCCGTCGTCGGATGGGACTCCGCCCGGCTGTCGATGATCCTCGCCGTTCTCGAGGCCCATTGCGGCGTGCGGCTTGGCCAGCACGACGTCTATCTCAACGTCGCGGGCGGATATCGCGTATCCGAGCCCGCTGCCGATCTTGCGGTTGCCTCTGCACTGGTTTCGTCGCTTGCCGGTCTTGCCCTTCCGGCCGATTGCGTCTATTTCGGCGAAGTCAGCTTGTCCGGCGCGATCCGGCCGGTTGCGCACACCGCCCAGCGCCTCAAGGAAGCCGAAAAGCTCGGTTTCTCTTCCGCCCTTCTGCCTACGGCCTCTGCCGATCTTCCCAAGGGAAACGGTGGCCAGTGGAATGAAATCGAGAGCTTGCCGGACCTGGTGGCGCGCATCGCCGGCTCCAAGGGAGCGCTGCAGCGCGCCGAACAAGAGGAATGATGCACAAGTACCGACCGGCATCGACATCAAAAATGGACAATATGGCACGTCGGCCTTCGCGACTCTCGGCAGGCCGGATTTGGAGTGGAAAATAAATGCCCATTACGATTTTTGACGGAATAGTCATTGGCATCGTGCTGTTCTCCGCCATGCTCGCCATGGTGCGCGGTTTTTCTCGGGAAGTCCTCTCTATCGCGAGCTGGGGCGGTTCGGCCGCCGCCGCATACTATCTCTATCCGGTGCTGGTTCCCTATGCGAAGAACTACACCGACGACGACCGCATCGCCATCGCCGGTTCGGTTGCCCTCGTCTTCATCATCGCGCTGATCGTCATTTCCTTCATTACGATGAAGATCGCCGACTTCATCATCGACAGCCGCATCGGTGCCCTTGACCGTACGTTGGGCTTCCTGTTTGGCGCCGCTCGCGGTATCCTGCTTCTGGTGGTGGCCGTGGCCTTCTGGAATTGGCTCGTGGATACCGCCCACCGCCCGGACTGGGTCAACAACGCGAAATCCAAGCCTTTCCTCGATGCGCTTGTCGTGAAGCTGGAAGCCGTTCTGCCGGACGATATCGAACCGCAGATCCGCGCCCGCATCACCGGCAAGCAAGCGCCGGAGGAAGCCGCTCCGGAGGGAACCGGTGGCGAAGGGGAAAATACCGAGCCTGCGCCCGCAGAGGAAGTGCCGCCTACAGACGGTTGACAATCTGTTCGGTCACTTGATCTGGCGCATCGCCGGGGCCATTTGGGGGGAAACGAGAATTCTGCCGTTCCGGCCAGTGCCGGAGCGGCTTTCGCATTACCGCTAACGCGTAACCTTTCTGAGAGAGCAGAGGCCTGCAGCAATGAACCAGTCACATTCGTTCCGGCTCAACGAGGAAATCGACGGCGATACACTGCATGAGGAATGCGGCGTATTCGGCATCCTCGGGCATACCGACGCGGCCACACTGACGGCGCTCGGCCTGCACGCCCTCCAGCATCGCGGCCAGGAAGCAGCCGGCATCGTCTCCTTCGACGGCAAGCGCTTCTTCCAAGAACGCCACATGGGTCTCGTCGGCGACCACTACACCAATCCAACCACCATCGCCCGCCTGCCCGGCAGCATGGCGATCGGCCACACCCGCTACTCCACGACCGGCGAAGTGGCGATGCGCAACGTGCAACCGCTCTTCGCCGAACTCGAAGAAGGCGGCATCGCCATTGCCCACAATGGCAACTTCACCAATGGCCTCACCCTTCGCCGCCAGATCATCGCGACCGGTGCCATCTGTCAGTCGACCTCCGATACCGAAGTCGTCCTTCACCTGATCGCCCGCTCCCGCCACGCCTCCACCTCCGACCGCTTCATCGACGCTATCCGCCAGATGGAAGGCGGCTATTCGATGCTGGCGATGACCCGGACCAAGCTGATTGCCGCCCGGGACCCGATCGGCATCCGTCCCCTGGTCATGGGCGAACTCGACGGCAAGCCGATCTTCTGCTCGGAAACCTGCGCCCTCGACATCATCGGTGCAAAATACATCCGCGACGTGGAGAACGGCGAAGTCATCATCTGCGAGATCCAGGCCGACGGCTCGATCAGCATCGACGCGCGCAAGCCTGTGAAACCGCAGCCGGAGCGCCTCTGCCTGTTCGAATATGTCTATTTCGCCCGCCCGGATTCAGTCGTTGGCGGCCGCAACGTCTATACGACGCGCAAGAACATGGGCATCAATCTCGCCAAGGAAGCGCCGATCGACGCCGACGTCATCGTGCCGGTTCCCGATGGCGGCACCCCGGCCGCGCTCGGCTACGCCCAGGAGAGCGGCATTCCCTTCGAATACGGCATCATCCGTAACCACTATGTCGGCCGCACCTTCATCGAGCCGACGCAGCAGATCCGCGCCTTCGGCGTGAAGCTCAAGCACTCGGCCAACCGCGCCATCATCAAGGACAAGCGGGTCGTTCTCG
Source organism: Ferirhizobium litorale (assembly GCA_030028905.1). Classification (GTDB taxonomy): domain Bacteria; phylum Pseudomonadota; class Alphaproteobacteria; order Rhizobiales; family Rhizobiaceae; genus Ferirhizobium; species Ferirhizobium litorale. The sequence goes on from JALDYZ010000002.1 coordinate 161,773, forward strand.
TCGACGATTCCATCGTCCGCGGCACCACCTCGCTGAAGATCGTACAGATGATCCGCGAGGCCGGCGCCAAGGAAGTGCACATCCGCGTCGCCAGCCCGATGATCTTCTTCCCCGACTTCTACGGCATCGACACGCCGGACGCCGACAAGCTGCTGGCCAACCAGTATGCCGACGTCGACGCCATGGCCAAGTACATCGGCGCCGACTCTCTTGCCTTCCTGTCGATCGACGGTCTCTATCGCGCCGTCGGCGGCGAGGACCGCAACCCTGCCCGGCCGCAGTTCACGGACCACTACTTCACCGGCGACTATCCGACCCGCCTGCTCGACCAGAACGGCGAAGCCATGGGTACGAAGCTCTCCATGCTCGCCAGCAACGGCTGAGCCGAAGCTACTTTTTTCGCGACCAGGCTGCGGGATCTTTCGGCCCGCAGCCTTTTTCTTTTCGGCGCGACAATTTGTGGGTGCTGCAACAAAGGCCCGATATTGCGCTTGTCCGTCGCCGACGGTTATAGAGGCGGCAACGAGCCGGGGAACGATACTGTTTTCCCGAACATAAGGGCATGGGGAGCGGAGCATGAACGTCAATCTCAAGGACAGGATCGCAGTCGTCACCGGCGCATCGCGCGGCATCGGCTATTTCACGGCGCTCGAACTTGCGAAGGCCGGTGCCCACGTCATCGCCTGCGCGCGCACGGTCGGGGGCCTTGAGGAACTCGATGACGCAATCAAGGCCGTTGGCAGCTCGGCGACGCTCGTTCCGTTCGACCTTGCCGACATGAAGGCGATCGACGGACTTGGCGCGGCGATCGCGGAGCGCTGGGGCAAGCTCGACATCCTCGTCGCCAATGCCGGCGTGCTCGGAACGATCTCGCCGATCGGCCACACCGAGGCGAAGGTCTTTGAGAAGGTGATGAACATCAATGTCGTCGCCACCTGGCGGCTGATCCGCTCGCTCGAGCCGCTGCTCTTAAAATCGGATGCCGGTCGCGCGATCATCCTGTCATCCGGCGTCGCCCACAACGTGCGTCCCTTCTGGGGCGCTTATGCCGCATCAAAGGCTGCTGTCGAAACGCTGGCGCGGACCTGGGCGGCAGAGACCCAACGCACCAACCTGCGCATCAACAGCGTCAATCCCGGTGCCACTCGTACCGCCATGCGCGCCCAGGCGATGCCCGGCGAGGATCCGAACGATCTGCCGCATCCTTCCGAAGTGGCCGCCAAGCTTCTGCCGCTGCTTTCGCCCGAAATGACCGAAACCGGCAAGCTTTTCAACGTGCGCGAAGGCCGGATGCAGGACTACCGGCTGCCCGAATAAGGCGCCCGCTCCGTCCCTCCCCCTTGACCGCAATCCTCAGGCGCGCGATAAAGCCCGCCATGAAGACGCCGCTTTGCATTTGCTGCATTATTATCCGCTAGTGGTAACGCTGGCCCGGCCGTTTTCGTCTCCTGAAAAGCCCAAGATGACAAACGACCCGGCCTCGCCGGACACCTGCACTTGGGAGAATTTCGGATGGGTCAGGCCCAGACACTGAAGCTTTACAACACACTGACGCGCGAGAAGGTCGACTTCCGGCCGATCCATCCCGACAACGTGCGCATGTATGTCTGCGGGCCGACGGTCTATGATTTCGCCCATATCGGCAATGCCAGGCCTGTCATCGTCTTCGACGTGCTCTTCCGCCTGCTTCGCCATGTCTATGGCGCCGACAAGGTGACCTATGTCCGCAACATCACCGACGTCGACGACAAGATCAATGCGCGTGCGCTTCGCGACCATCCGGGCCTTCCACTCAACGAGGCGATCCGGCTCGTCACCCAGACGACCGAACAACAGTTCCTCGATGACGTGAAAGCCTTCGGCTGCCTCGAGCCGACGCATCAGCCGCGAGCCACAGAAAACATCGCCCAGATGATCGAGATTATCGAAAAGTTGCTGGCCAAGGGACACGCCTACCAGGCGCAAGGCGAAGTACTGTTCGATACCCGGTCCATGCCGGACTACGGCAAGCTTTCGCATCGCAACCTCGACGAACAACAGGCCGGCGCCCGTATCGCCGTGGAAGCGCACAAGAAGAACCCCGGCGACTTCGTGCTCTGGAAGCTCTCGGCCGACCACGAGCCTGGCTGGGAAACTCCCTGGGGCCTTGGGCGTCCCGGCTGGCATATCGAGTGCTCGGCGATGAGCGGACGCTATCTCGGCGAGACCTTTGACATCCATGGTGGTGGACTGGACCTGATCTTCCCGCACCATGAAAACGAGATCGCACAATCGCGTTGCGCCCATGGCACCAGCGTGATGGCGAACGTGTGGATGCACAACGGCTTCCTGCAGGTCGAAGGCCGCAAGATGTCGAAATCCGAAGGCAACTTCGTCACGATATACGAACTGCTGCACACGGAAAAATTCGGTGGCCGAAAATGGCCGGGCGAAGTGCTTCGGCTCGCAATGCTGATGACGCACTATCGCGAACCGATCGACTTTTCGATCAAGCGTCTGGAGGAAGCCGAACGCATGCTGGCGAAATGGCCGGTTCCGGGATCGGAGATCGGCGAAGCAGATCCGGCGGTCGTGGCAGCGCTTGCCGATGATCTCAATACCGTCGCCGCCATCCAGGCCGTTCATGCACTGGCGCACAAGGCGTCCGCCGATCCGGCGCATATGCCTGCCTATGCGGCAAGCCTCGTTCTTCTCGGCATCGTCCCGCAGCGGGTGGAACTCGACGATGCCGTCGTCCACGAGATCGACGCCCGCGTAGGCCATCGGCTCGAGCTTCTCAAGGCAAAGAACTTTGCCGAGGCCGACAAGATCCGCGATGATCTCGTTGCCCGCGGGATCCAGTTGAAGGACGGCAAGGATCCGCACACGGGCGAGCGGGTGACCACGTGGGAGGTGAAGAGGTGACCGGCCAGACCTATACCGGCGGATGCCAGTGCGGCGCGGTGCGCTTTCGGGTGGAAGGTGCACTACCGGACAGTTCGATCTGTCATTGCCGCATGTGCCAGAAGGCGTTCGGCTCCTATTTTGCCCCGCTGGTCTCGACCCGCGGCGCGGATCTCACCTGGACCCGCGGCCGTCCGAAGAGCTACAAATCCTCAAATTTCGTCCTTCGCGGCTTCTGCGGCGATTGCGGCACGCCGCTGACCTATGAGGCACCCGACGGCGTCGCCATCGCCGCCGGTGCCTTCGACGACCCATCGCAGCTCCCGCCCATCGTTCAGTTCGGCACCGAGGGCAAGCTGCCGTTCTTCGACGACCTGCACCGCCTGCCCGGCCACAGGACCGAGGACGACGCCGACGCGGCCCCCTTCGTGCTCGAGATCGTCTCCTACCAGCATCCAGACCACGACACTGCAACCTGGCCACCGGAGAAAGCTCATGAATGACACCTTTCGAACAGGCGGATGCCAGTGCGGCGCCGTCCGCTTTCGCATCCATGGAAAACTGGGCCGTCCCTCGATCTGCCACTGCCGCATGTGCCAGAAGGCTTTCGGCGGCTTCTTCGGGCCGCTCGTGACCGCACCGCAGGAAGGCGTCGAATGGACACGCGGCGAGCCCAGCTACTTCCAGTCATCGATCAACATCGCCCGCGGCTTCTGCAGCAACTGCGGCACGCCGCTGACCTACAGGCATCCGGGCGGGCTGGAGATCGCCATCGGCTCCTTTGACGACCGCAGCGATCTCGCTCCCCAGATCCAGGTGAACTACAAGGTGCGCCTGCCCTGGGTCGAGACGATCTTCGAGCAGCCGGTGCTGCACGATCCCGACCACTACGCCCGCCAGGAGGAGATCATCTCCTTCCAGCACCCCGACCACGACACAGAGAACTGGCCTTCTCAAGGACTGAAAATATGACTGAAGTGCTGCGTACGCTCTATCCGGAGATCGAACCCTATGCGTCCGGCCACCTCGATGTCGGCGACGGCCACTCGATCTACTGGGAGCGCGTCGGCACGCCCGGCGCCAAACCGGCCGTCTTCCTGCATGGCGGTCCGGGCGGCACGTTCTCGCCGAAGCACCGCCGCCTGTTCGATCCGTCGCTTTATGACGTGATCCTGTTCGACCAGCGCGGCTGCGGCAAGTCCACCCCACATGCCGATCTCAACGCCAATACCACCTGGCACCTCGTCGCCGACATCGAGCGCCTGCGCGAAATGGCCGGCGTGGAGACCTGGCAGGTCTTCGGCGGATCCTGGGGCTCAACGCTGGCCCTCGCCTATGCCGAGACCCACCCCGAGCACGTCAGCGAACTGGTGCTGCGCGGCATCTATACGCTGACCAAGGCCGAGCTCGACTGGTACTATCAGTTCGGTGTGTCGGAAATGTTCCCGGACAAGTGGGAACGCTTCGTTGCGCCGATCCCGCCGGAGGAACGGCACGAGATGATGCTCGCCTACAACCGCCGCCTGACCGGACCTGACCGGATGATCGCGCTTGAGGCAGCCCAGGCCTGGAGCATCTGGGAAGGCGAAACGATCACGCTCATGCCCGAGCCCTCAACCAGCGGCAAGTTCGAGGAGGCCGAGTTTGCCTACGCTTTCGCGCGCATCGAAAACCACTTCTTCGTCAATGCCGGCTGGCTGGAAGAAGGACAGTTGCTCCGCGACGCCTCCAGGCTGAAAGACATTCCCGGCGTCATCGTCCAGGGCCGCTACGACATGCCCTGCCCGGCCAAGTATGCATGGCAACTGCACAAATCCTGGCCGAAGGCGGAGTTTCACCTCATCGAAGGCGCCGGCCACGCCTATTCCGAACCCGGTATTCTCGACCGGCTGATCCGCGCCACCGACACGTTCGCCGGCAAGACCGCATAACTTCATTCGCACCATCGGAACCGAACCATGACCAGGGAACGCATCTATCTCTTCGACACGACGCTTCGCGACGGGCAGCAGACGCCCGGCATCGATTTTTCGGTCGAGGACAAGATAGCGATTGCCGCCCTGCTGGATGAATTCGGTTTCGACTACGTCGAGGGCGGATATCCCGGCGCCAACCCGACCGATACCGCCTTCTTCGACCGCAAGCGCACCGAAAAGGCCAACTTCGTCGCCTTCGGCATGACGAAGCGCGCCGGGATCTCCGCATCCAACGATCCGGGGCTTGCGACGCTGTTGCAGGCAAAGGCGGATTCGATCTGTTTCGTCGCCAAGAGCTGGGACTACCACGTGAAAGTGGCGCTCGGCTGTTCCAACGAGGAAAACCTCGAAAGCATCCGCGAAAGCGTCGAGGCTGCGAACAACGCCGGCAAGCAGGCGATGATCGACTGCGAGCACTTCTTCGACGGCTACAAGGCCAATCCCGACTATGCGCTATCCTGCGCCCGGACTGCCTACGAGGCAGGCGCACGCTGGGCGGTGCTGTGCGACACCAATGGTGGAACGCAGCCCGCCGAGGTGCGCAAGATCGTGGAAGCGGTGATCGCCTCCGGCGTGCCCGGCACATCGCTCGGGATCCATGCCCACAACGACACCGGACAGGCGGTCGCCAATTCGCTCGCCGCCGTCGAGGCCGGGGTGCGGCAGATCCAGGGCACGCTCAACGGTATCGGCGAGCGCTGCGGCAACGCCAATCTCGTGGCCATCATCCCGACGCTGGCACTGAAGGACACCTACAGCAACCGCTTCGAAACGGCGATCGGCCCCGAGCAACTCGAGGGACTAACCCGCCTGTCGCATGCCTTCGACGAGTTGTTGAACCGTTCGCCGGACCACCAGATGCCCTATGTCGGGGCGTCCGCCTTTGCCACCAAGGCCGGCATCCACGCCTCCGCCCTTCTCAAGGACCCGCAGACCTACGAGCATGTGAAACCGGAAAGCGTCGGCAATTTCCGCAAGGTGATGGTCTCGGACCAGGGCGGCAAGTCAAACTTCATCAACGCCCTGAAGCGGCGCGGCATCGAGGTCCGCAAGGACGATCCCCGCCTCGACCACCTGATCTCCATGGTCAAGGAACGGGAGGCATCCGGCTATGCCTATGAAGGCGCCGATGCGAGCTTCGAGCTGCTGGCGCGCCGCACGCTCGGTTCCATCCCGGAATTCTTCAAGATCGACAGTTTCCGCGTCATGGTCGAGCGTCGCTTCGACAGCCACGGGCGCCTGAAGACGATCTCGGAGGCGGTGGTGAAGATGGAGATCGACGGCGATACCGTCATGTCGGTCGCCGAGGGCCATGGTCCGGTCAATGCCCTCGACATCGCCTTGCGCAAGGATCTCGGAAAGTACCAGACGGAGATTTCCGACCTCGAGCTGGTGGACTACAAGGTGCGTATCCTCAATGGGGGCACCGGCGCCATCACCCGGGTCCTGATCGAATCCACCGACCGCGACGGCGTGCGCTGGTGGACCGTCGGGGTTTCGGAGAACATCATAGACGCCTCCTTCCAGGCGTTGATGGACTCGATCATCTACAAGCTGATGAAGAACAGGCAATTGGCGGGCAGGATCGCAGCGGAGTAGTGCGCCTTCCCTTGCAGGGCGGGCGTGGCGATGTTCAGGAATGCTTCATGTTCCTTCACGGAAATGAATTGGCCTATTCATACCGGTTGCGTTAAGCGGTTGCAAAACCACTGCGAAGGAAACACCCCCATGTCCGCCAACGACGCCGCTCCGGCGATCGAAAACGAAGACACCCCGCGCGGCTTTGCCTTCGCGCTGAGTGCCTATCTTATGTGGGGTTTTCTGCCCTTCTACATGAAGGCGGTCGCTCATATCTCGCCAGCGGAGGTTATTGCGCACCGCATCCTCTGGTCGCTGCCGGTTGCCGGCGCGGTTCTCCTCTACCTTCGCCGCACCGCCGAACTGAAGGTCGCCCTGAAAACCCCGCGAATGCTCAAGATGGCAGTGATCACCGCCACTCTGATCACCATCAACTGGGGCATCTACGTCTGGGCGATCGGCGCCGGCCGGGCGATCGATGCCGCCCTCGGCTACTACATCAATCCGCTGCTGAGCGTTTTTCTCGGCGCAGTATTGCTCAAGGAAAAGCTCAATCCGGCGCAACTGGTTGCGATCGGGCTGGCGGTTCTCGCCGTCGCGGTCTTGACCTTGGAGGCCGGCGGCTTGCCCTGGGTGGCACTCAGCCTTTCCCTTTCCTGGGGCTTCTATGCCTTCTTCCGCAAGACCTTGCCGGTCGGCCCGAACCAGGGTTTCTTCCTCGAGGTGATGATCCTCGGCCTGCCTGCCCTGATCTACGTCCTTTATCTCGAAATCACGGGACAGGGCCACTTCTTCGGCGGGACCAGCATTGATACCGCTCTTCTGGTCGGTTCAGGCGTCGTCACCGCCGTACCGCTGATGGTCTACGCCAACGGCGCGAAGCTGCTGCGCCTCTCGACGATCGGTATCATGCAATACATCGCCCCGACGATGATATTCATCATCGCCGTCTTCGCCTTCAAGGAACCCTTCGGCACCGCCAAGATGATCGCATTCCCGCTGATCTGGGCTGCGCTTCTGGTCTATTCGTGGTCGATGTTCCGGCAAAGCCGATCACGATAGCGATTCGCGGGCGGTGGCTTGTGCGCAAGGCCGCCCGATTGACCGCGCAGGTCAGAGCTTGGAGATCACGGCATCCTCGCCGTCCCAGTCGCCGCTCAGTTTCTTGCCGCGCTCGATAATCGCCGGCACGATGTCCTCGATGTGATCGATCACCATGGGCTGGACGAGGTGATTGGTATGGATGAACCCCTGCTCGCGCATGTGGCCGAGCAGTTCCATCATCGGATCCCAGAAGCCGTTGACATTGGCAAACACCATCGGCTTCTCATGACGCCCTAGCTGGGCCCAGGTCATGATCTCGACGATCTCCTCCAGCGTGCCGATACCGCCCGGCAGGGCCACGAAGGCGTCCGACCGCTCGAACATGATGTGCTTTCGCTGGTGCATGTCTTGCGTGACGATCAACTCGTCGAGTTGGCCGAGCGAATGGCGCGTCGCCTCCATGTCGACCAGGAACTCTGGTATAATGCCGGTGACTTGGCCGCCACTCGAAAGTACGCCGCTTGCCACAGCGCCCATGATGCCCTTGGTCCCGCCGCCATAGACCAGACGAAGGCCATTCTCCGCGATGAACTTGCCGAGTGCACGGCCTGCAGCAATGTGGGACGGGTCGTGTCCGGGACGGGACCCGCAATAGACACAAATGGATCGAATCGAGACAGTTTTCTTGGCCATATGAGCAAAGAACTATGCTGCACATGCTCAGTCAAGAAAAATGGCGGGAAAATCGACAGTTAGAATGGGGTTGAGGCGTAGAATGCTTGTGGAGCGCGGTAAGAATCGCTAGCAATTACAACGAGTATAGCGGCAGGTCCGCTCGGAGATAGACTATGATGAAAAACCGCGCCGGCTGGTTGGCGCTTCTGGTCCTCGCGATCGCCACCGTCCTGATGGTGTTCTTTGTGCTGCCGCAGATCGCGGGCGACGAGAAACCGATCGGGGAAGCCATCAACAATGCCGGTGATGAAGTCAAGGAAGCCGTGACGGAAGCGGGCAGCGAGGCCCAGAAGGCGACAGGCGAAACCGCAGACAAGCTTGCTGCGGAGACCAGGTCCGCCGTCGAGCAGGTTGCGCGCCTTTCGGCGGAATGCCACGCCGCCATCACCGACCTGCAGTCTCTCTTCGCCGAGGGCAAGGTTCCGTCGGCCGAAGCGCTTGCCGGAGCCAAGTCCCGTGCAGAGCTGACCGTGAAGCAACTGGCTGAGTTGAAACTGCCGCAAGGCGCCGACGCCGCAACCACTGCGGCGGTCGCGAAGGCACAGGAAACCGCCAAGACCGCACTCGGCATCCTGCGGACGCTTCCTTCCGACCCGGCAGCCGCAGGTTCGGCAGTGGCGACAATCGCGCCGCCTGCTGCAAGCACCGGTACAGAAGGGCAAGTCGCCACAGCCGGACTACGGACGCCGACCTTCGACGTGCTGCGCGTCGAACCCGATGGCTCGACGGTGATTGCCGGAAGCGCCGAGCCGGGATCGCGCCTCGACGTCGTCGATGGCGAGGACAAGGTGATCGCCACGGCCGAGATCGGCCCGAGCGGCGATTTTGCTGCGGTGCTCAGCAACCCGCTGGCGCCGGGCGACCACGAACTGGTCCTGAAGGTTACGAGCAAGGACGGCAAGAGCACGACTTCCGACGAGGTCGCGACGATCTCCGTTCCGCAGACCCGAAGCGGCGAACTGCTCGCCATGGTATCGAAGCCCGGCGAGGCAAGCCGGATCATCAACGCGCCAGAGGGCAGCAGTGCTGCCGAGGCCGACGGCGAAAGCAACGCATTGCCGACGCCGGCACTACCCACGGCCGCGACCGATCTTGCCTCGACTCCCCCGGTCGTCGGAACAGAAACCGGCGCTGCCGCGGCCACGACCGGCAAGCCGGAGGTCCAGGTCTCGGCGGTGGAAATCGAAAACGAAAAGATCTTCGTCGCAGGCATCGCGCAACCCGGTGCAACAGTCCGGGCCTATGCTGACGACAAGCTGATCGGCGAGGCGGTCACCGGCACCGACGGCAGTTTCGTGGTCGACGGAACCATGGCGCTTGCGGTCGGAGATCACTCCATCCGGGTCGATATGATCGACACTGCCGGCAAGGTCGCCGTTCGCGCCTCGGTCCCCTTCAACCGGCCGGAAGGCGAACAGATTGCGGTCGTCGCGCAGACGCCGCAAGCCGGTTCGCCGGCAGCGATGACGCCGCTCGAGGATGGCGCGTTCGACAAGCTTCGCAACGAGGCGGCGCGCGCATTCGCGATCCTTGACGGTCTCTATGCCGAGGGCAAGGTGCCGACGGACGAGCAACTGGCGGCGGCCCGCTCAGCCACCCAGATTGCATTGAAATCGTTGGCCGGCTTCCGCCTCAGCACCGATGCGGATGCTGCCATGAAGGAAATGGTCGAGCGCACGGGCCGAAGCGCAACGGCGACACTCGAGGCGCTCGACAAGCTTCCGGCGGATGCCAAGTCGGTGGGCGATGGCCTTTCGGGCATCAAGTCCATGATCGACGAAACGCTGCAGCCCGCCCTTGACGGTCGTGGGGCCACATCCCTGCCCCTGGTGCCCTCCAGCACGACTCCGGTCTCCACCGATGGGACCCAACCCTCGACGACCACTGCAGCGGCGCCGGCCGAGACAGCGCCGACTGAGACAGCAACGACCGAAACTACATTGACGACACCGGGCGAGCCCAGGACCATCGAACAGGCTCCGCTCACCGAAAGCCGCAACTCGGTGATCATCCGCCGCGGCGACACGCTTTGGCAGATCTCCCGCCGCATCTATGGCAAGGGCGTTCGCTACACGACGATCTACCTCGCCAACAAGGATCAGATCCAGGATCCGGATCTGATCCAGCCCGGGCAGATCTTCGGCATCCCGAATGAAGCGCTTCCGGACGCGGAGGAACGGCATCGCGAACACATGGACCATTCCCGGTAGGTCCGCATTCTCGCCCCTGCATTCAATGGGCATTGCAATGGGCGCAATGGCAAACTATCTCACTGGATGAGCGGTGATCCTCAGGGATCGCCGCTTTTCTTGCTGGAATCATATTGGAGTCCGTTGCATCAGGCTGCATGCCGCCTCGGCAAATCGCGTATGCCGCCAGACTCGATGGAGATCCGCCGCCGACCCGCGCGCGACGCTCCTCCCCGGAGAATGAAATGCCTGGACAGAAAAAAACCGTTTCGGCGGACAGCAGCAATCCCCTGCATACACTCGTCAACCTCTGGCCCTATATGTGGCCGAGCGGTCGTCCCGACCTGAAGATGCGGGTCGTCTGGGCGACGTTCTTCCTGCTGATCTCCAAGGCAGTCCTGATGCTGGTGCCCTACTTCTTCAAGTGGGCAACGGATGCGTTGAACGGCAAGGTGGACATGGCCGGGATCCTGCCCACCTTCCTGCTCGGCGCGGTCATGCTCGTGATCGCCTACAATATTGCCCGGATCATCCAGGGCGGCCTCAACCAGCTTCGCGATGCGCTCTTTGCCAGCGTCGGCCAATATGCCGTGCGCCAGCTTGCCTACCGCACCTTCGTGCACATGCATCAGTTGTCGCTGCGTTTTCACCTCGAGCGCAAGACCGGCGGCCTGTCGCGCATCATCGAACGCGGCACCAAGGGCATCGAGACGATCGTTCGCTTCACCATCCTCAATTCCGTCCCGACGGTCATCGAATTCCTGCTGACAGCCGCGATCTTCTGGTGGGGCTACGGCTTTTCCTATCTCGGCGTCACCGCCTTCACGGTCTGGGCCTACATCTGGTTCACCATCCGGGCGAGCGACTGGCGCATCGGCATTCGCCGGGCCATGAACGACAGCGACACCGACGCCAATACCAAGGCGATCGACTCGCTGCTCAACTTCGAGACCGTGAAATATTTCGGCAACGAAGAGATGGAGGCACGCCGCTTCGACCAGTCGATGGAGCGCTATGAGCGATCGGCCACCCAGGTCTGGACGTCGCTCGGCTGGCTGAACTTCGGCCAGGGGGTAATATTCGGCCTCGGCACCACGGTCATGCTGATCATGTCGGCACTCGCGGTGCAGCGCGGAGAGCAGACCATCGGCGACTTCGTCTTCGTCAATGCCATGCTGCTGCAGCTCGCCGCACCCCTCAACTTCATCGGTTTCGTCTACCGCGAAATCCGCCAGGGCCTGACGGATATCGAGCAGATGTTCGACCTGCTCGAGGTTGAGGCCGAGGTGAAGGATACGCCTGACGCCAGGGAGCTCAAGATCAACGCCGGCGGCGTGATTTCCTTCAAGGACGTGCACTTCGCCTACGATCCCGAACGGCCGATCCTCAAGGGCATTTCGTTCGAAGTGGGCGCCGGAAAGACCGTTGCGGTCGTGGGCCCTTCGGGTGCGGGAAAATCGACGCTGTCGCGCCTGCTCTACCGCTTCTACGACGTGCAATCCGGTTCGATCGAGATCGACGGCCAGGATGTACGCGACCTCACCCAGAAAAGCCTGCGCGCAGCAATCGGCATGGTCCCGCAGGATACCGTTCTGTTCAACGACACGATCGCCTACAACATCCGCTATGGGCGTCCCTCGGCAAGCGAGGAGGAAGTCTCCGCGGCAGCGGAAGTCGCCCAGGTCGGCGATTTCATCCGCGCCTTGCCCGAAGGTTTCCAGACCAAGGTCGGAGAGCGTGGTTTGAAACTTTCCGGGGGGGAAAAGCAGCGCGTAGCAATCGCCCGCACCATATTGAAAGCGCCGCCCATCCTGATCCTCGACGAAGCGACATCGGCCCTCGACACAACCACCGAGCGCGAAATCCAGACCGCACTCGACATCGTTTCCAAGAACCGGACGACGCTGGTCATTGCCCACCGGCTTTCCACCGTCATCGGAGCAGACGAGATCATCGTGCTGAAGAACGGCCAGATCGCCGAGCGCGGCAAGCACCAGGCGTTGCTCGCCCGGAACGGGCTCTATGCCTCGATGTGGAACCGCCAGCAGGAAGCAACGGAAGCCGAAGAGTACCTCAAGAAGGTGCGCGAAAGCGACGACATGGGCGTCATCACGCGTCTCGCACCGGCGACCTGAAGTGGCGCGAGGGATCAGCCTGCGAAGTGCACGCGGTCCCTGCCGCTATGCTTGGCATCGTAGAGAACGCCATCCGCCCGCTTGACGGCATCCCAGAGAGATTCCTGCCTGATCCGCCACTCGGATATTCCGATGCTCACCGTCGGGGTCTCGACGCCGAGTTCGCCACCGAGCTTCGCCTCGGCTAGCGTGAGGCGGACCTTGTCTGCCAGTTCCACCGCCGCGGCGCCGGTGGTGTTTGGAAAGATCGCGAAGAACTCTTCGCCACCGGCGCGCGCGAGGAAATTGTCCTTTCCGATCGCGTCTTCCAGTATGCGCGCCACATCGCAAAGAATACGATCGCCTTCCGCGTGCCCCCAGCGATCATTCACCGCCTTGAAATGATCGATGTCGATCACCGCGAGGCTGACAGGCATGCCCGACCTGAGCGTCTTCGCCTCGAGCCTTTGGGCAAAGGCGAAAAATTTGCGCCGGTTGTAGGCGTTGGTCAGCGGATCGCGTTCGGCCGCATCGATCAACTTCGCCTCAAGCCGCTTTCGTTCGGTAATATCGAGCATGCAGCCTGCGATGCCCCGGACATTGCCATGCGCATCGGTGATTGCCGCCTTGTGGTAGCTGACGTCGCGAACGCCCCCATCCGCCAGCTTGATCTTGTCGTCGTGGACGCTCGTCCCGCCACTGCTCAGAAGCCGCACATCCGCCGCCGAATAGGCGTTGGCGAAAGCCTCCGGGGCGATGTCGTGGACGTTGCGGCCTATGATCTCTTCGACCGGGCGTCCGATGTATTCGGCAAACGCGTTGTTGCAGCCGACGTAGACGAAATTGCTGTTCTTGAAGAAGATCGGCGTCGGCAAGCTGTCGATGCAGCCCTGCAGGTAGTCCCGTTCCAGTTCGGCGGTGGCCCGCTCGACCAACGCCTGCCGACGCTTGCGAACGGCAATGCGGGCCCGCGCGAGGCAGAGGCTTACGCCAGACAGGGGATCGGATAGCAGGATATCGTCGGCGCCGCATTCCAGTGCCCGCACGCTCCAGGCCTCGGATACCGGGCCTTCAGGAACCACGATGAGATAGGCGATTTCGCCGATCGCTTCCCTGATAGCCATCGTATCGGCGACAATTCGTTGCGGCCTGATGGAAGAAGCGATGATGAGGGGTGTTTCGGACGGCAAGGCAACGTCGCAAACGCCAATATCATGACCCGAGGCAGCGAGGAAATCAGGCACACCCCTGCCGTCGAGCGCAAACCAGCGGATAGTCGCAAGCGACCGGGAACCGCTGTCATACTGCGGTTTATTTGCTGCGTGCATGTAGCCTCTCCGGGCATCGTTGCGAATGCGCGCTGAGAAGCCGGCCCCCCGGTCGCCCCATCATGCATTGCCCAGTTCCCTTTTTTATACTTGAGCAGATAACTCGGACATTGTCGTTAACAACCAGTGGATGCTGGCAAAGTCGGCAGTACATCCCAACCGAAAAATGGAAATACAATTTATGGATAGTAAAAATGGACAAGGACCTGTACCGCATTCTCCCATGTATAACTCGTGCGTCGTTCGCTCACCCTGCCATCGCGGCATTGCCCGGAAGGGCGTTTGCCTGTAGTCAGCAATCACAAAAACGACAGGAGATGACGGTCAATGACATTGTTTGATACCGTGCGCAGCGTGATCGTTCCGGTGCACAAGGAAGGTTATCCCTTCGTCGCGGCGTTTTTTGCGGCCTCGCTGGTATTGGGCTGGATCTGGGATCCCCTCTTCTGGGTCGGCCTGGTGCTGACCTTGTGGTGCGCATATTTCTTCCGCGACCCCGAGCGCCTGACCCCCCAGGACGACCAACTGGTGATCAGCCCGGCAGACGGGCGCGTCTCCTCGGTCCAGCACGTGGTTCCGCCGGAAGAACTGAACCTCGGCAACGAACCGATGCTGCGCATCTCGGTTTTCATGAATGTCTTCAACTGCCACGTCAACCGGGCGCCGGTCCGTGGCCGCATCACCAACATCGCCTATCGCGAGGGCAGTTTCCTCAATGCCGAACTCGACAAGGCAAGCCAGGACAACGAGCGCAACGGCCTGGTGATCGAAACGTCGCATGGTGATATCGGCGTCGTACAGATCGCCGGTCTCGTGGCGCGCCGGATCGTCTGCTGGTCGAAGCCGAACGACTTTCTCGACGCCGGCGAGCGTTTCGGCCTGATCCGGTTCGGGTCGCGCCTTGACGTCTATGTGCCGACTGGCGCTGCTGCTCGCGTTGCCGTGGGGCAGACCGCGATTGCCGGCGAAACCGTGCTTGCGGAATTCGGCTCGAGCAAGGGCGCGGTCACGAGCCGCCGCAGCTAAGGCTAGAGACAGGAGACCAGGAATGGAGACGCCCTTCCCGCCCTTCGAGCCGAACGGCCCCAATGATGCGGCGCGCGGACCACGCCTCAGGGAAATCCCGCTGCGTCTGGTCTTTCCCAATCTCGTCACAGTACTCGCAATCTGCGCGGGCCTGACCGGTATCCGGCTCGCCTTCGAGAACCGCTACGAACTGGCCGTCGGCATGGTCCTGCTTGCCGCGTTCCTGGACGGGATCGACGGCCGCATCGCGCGGCTGCTGAAAGCCACGTCGAAGTTCGGCGGCCAGATGGATTCACTCGCCGACATCGTCAATTTCGGCGTCGCTCCGGCGCTGGTGGTCTACGTCTTCCTGCTCGACCAGGCGCGCTCCCTCGGCTGGATCGCGGCACTGATCTATGCGATCGCCGCCGGACTGAGGCTTGCACGCTTCAATGTGATGGCGGAACGTGAGAACAAGGCCTCCTGGCAATCGGAATATTTCGTCGGCGTTCCCGCTCCCGCCGGCGCCATGCTCGTGTTGCTGCCCGTCTATCTAGGTTTTCTCGGCGTGCCGCCGACGCCCTTCTTCGCCTATGCCAGCGCGGCATATACCGTCTTGATCGGGTTCCTGCTCGTCAGCCGCCTGCCTGTCTGGTCCGGCAAGTCGGAGACCAGCCGGATCCGCCGCGACCTCGTCCTGCCGATGATTCTGGCGGTCGTGCTGTACGTCGCGCTGCTGATGAGCTTCACCTGGGAGGTCATGGTCGTTACCGTCATGGCCTATCTGGTCTCCCTGCCCTTCGGCGCGCACTCCTGGAAGCGGCGCTACGGAACGCTGACGGTCGGCGACACCACACTCGACGACGATTCGGATCCGCACACGGCGAAGGACGACATCGATCGCGATATTTGATCGGGACGATTTGCCGCATTTTTATGCAATTCTCGCCCAACTTCTGTCAGTTCCGGCGCTTACGCTTGTTTCCTCAGAAAACGGTATGCCACGCCTCTCTTTTGTCACGATTTCCCCCGAGAGAGGCGCCGCTCGCCGCGGTGGCGAATCATGCTAATGATTTCAATGCTCTATGGGACCTCCCGGGCATTGAAGGAGGGGCAGGTTCCAATTCGGCGAACGGATCGAGTATTCGGGGAACATGAGGAGATGACAGTGACGCCGACACAGAAAAAACCCAGCCAGCCACAACAGAACACGGATCTTGCCAGCCGCTACCGCCCGCTTGGCCTGAAGGCCGTTCTGGCCGCAGCGCTGATGCTGAAGCCGAAGATCGCCAAGAAGATAGCCTGAGGCGGCACTACCACGACAAGCTTTGCAATTTCGGCGTCTGCGAGACCAGCGTTCCGAGGCCGGTGGCGATCAGCACGGCGTCGGACAGTGCGTAGAAGCATCACCGTCGGGTGAGCGGCTAGAACAGCGACATCTGGCCGCCGCCCTTCTTTCCTTTGGCTTCGGATTTCGCCTCGGGAAGCACCGCGGCGACCGGTTCCTGGATGTCCGGCCCGACATTGATGACCTTGTTCACCTTGTCGGAGATCGGGATCGCCTCGAAATAGTCGTCCGAAGCTGGCCGCATGAGATCCTCGACCTCGCGCGGTTCTTGGGTGCGGCAATCGAGCCAGCGGGCAAAATCCTCCGGCTCGATGACGACGGGCATGCGGTCGTGGATGCGGGCAATCGCCGTATTCGCCGAGGTCGTGAGGATGGCCGCGGTATCGACTTCGGAGCCATCGGCCGAGGACCAGGTTTCCATCAGTCCGGCGAACGCGACGATGCCGCCACGCTTCGGCCTGATCCAGTAGGCCTGCGATTTCTCGCCGCTTTCCTTCGGTGGGCGATGCCATTCGTAGAAACCGGAGGCAGGAACGAGGACGCGGCGATGACGCATCGCAGCACGGAAGGATGCCTTGCCGATGGCGCTCTCGGCCCGCGCGTTGATCAGAAGCGGAAATTCCTTCGGATCCTTGACCCAGCCGGGAATGAGCCCCCAGCGGGCAAGCAGTGCCCTCCGCTCGGGCACATTACTTCCAGGTTTCTGTTTCTCGCCGGCCATGACGATCAGGATCGGTTGCGTCGGGGCAATGTTGTAGCGTTCCGGAAATCCCTCAAGCTCCAGGAGCCCGAACAGTTCCGCCACTTCCTCCGGTGTCGCCGTGACCGCAAATCTTCCACACATCCGACTTTCATCGCACCCCGTCCGGATGCGGTCAAGGCTCGCGGCGGAGGGTCAACCGCGCGGCCCGAGCAGGATGATCGCCGTCCCGGCAAGGCAGACCGCAGCCCCGGAAAGATCCCAGCGGTCCGGCATGCGGTTTTCGGCAAGCCACAGCCAAAGAATGGAGGCTGCGATATAGATGCCGCCATAGGCTGCATAGACGCGGCCCGCCGCATCGCTGGGGACAAGCGTCAACGCCCAGGCGAAGATTGCCAGCGACATCATGCCGGGCACCAGCCAGAGCGCGGACTTCCCGAGGCGCAGCCACGCCCAGAAGGCGAAGCAACCCGCGATCTCTCCCAGTGCCGCGACGATGTAGATTGCATAGACCATGGTCAGGTGATTTTCCGATTGTCGCCGCTTCGAAACGCGGGGCTGTCCAGCCTCGTGACACCCACATCGTTTAACCGGATTCCCAAGTGATCGCCAGCGACGCCCGAGGGGCGCCACAATTCTCGCTATGGTGCGGCGCAGCAGGATATGAATACGTGGACAACGAGCAAACCAGGAACCGAATGTCAACATTCCCGCAGCCCGCTTCATCGGGCATCCTCATCAGGGACGGTCGCTTCCTGTTGGTGCGACGACGCAATCCGCCAGCCGCCGACATGTACGCCTTTCCAGGCGGACGCGCCGAGCCCGGAGAGACTCCCGAGGAAACGGCAATCCGGGAATTCGCGGAAGAAACCGGGTTGACGGTCCATAGCCCCAGCCTGTTCGCCACCTACGATCTGGAGACTCGCGGCCCCGACGGCAATCTGGAATCGCATTTCTACCTGTCTGTCTTCCTCG
This sequence comes from Ferirhizobium litorale, assembly GCA_030028905.1. Classification (GTDB taxonomy): domain Bacteria; phylum Pseudomonadota; class Alphaproteobacteria; order Rhizobiales; family Rhizobiaceae; genus Ferirhizobium; species Ferirhizobium litorale. The sequence continues at coordinate 179,648 of JALDYZ010000002.1, forward strand.
TCGCAGCCGATCCTCATGCCCAAGCGGTGGCGGCCGACGACGCCGCCAGTCTCGGCTGGTACACGGCGGGAGCCGTGCGCGAGCTCTCCGTTCCAGAGAGCGTTCTAGAATGTGTTGAAAAGCTTGCGAAAAATGGCAACTGGTGAAGACAGGGACTACGGACGGCTTGCCAGAATCATGGCCCCACGGTCATCTGACCTCATGACGTCTGTTCGATTCCATGTTCAGGAGGCGGTATTGGTCGCGATGTTTGCGGCCATGGTACCGGCTTGCGCGCTTGCGCAGGACCCTGCGCCGATGGAGCAGGCGCCGCCCTCGGTCGAAATCGCCCCGCAGGAAAAGCCTGCACCTTATGACGACAGGCTGATCCGCCTGTCGGAAATTCTCGGTTCCGTGCATTACCTGCGCAACCTCTGCAATCCGGAAAAAGAGGACGGGTGGCGTGCGGCCATGCAGCAACTGCTCGACAAGGAGACATCGAACGAACCGAAAAGACGCGCGCAACTGACGGCAGCCTTCAACCGGGGATACCGATCTTTCGCATCCGTCTACACCACCTGCACCGCCGCCGCGGTTGTCGCAGAAGAGCGATACCGTAACGAAGGTGCAACACTCGCCACAGAAATTGCCGCCCGCTTTGGGAATTAACGATTTATTCACCTCCTTTATCGGCCATCCGTGCTGAAATGGGAAAAGGCTGTTACAGTCGTTAATGTCCCGGTAAGGACAAAGACGCTTCCGAGGAAAGAAAAATGGTACCAAGCCTCAACGAAATCGATGACATGATCGTGCACGAAAAGATGCAGGTCGCTCTGGAATACCAGAACGAGGCCTGGGCAGACGGCATGGCGGATGGCATCGAACCGGAAATCATCGCAGATGCAGCATTCGCTCTGGCCATGCGCGAGACGATCCGCATCCATGGTGAGGATAGCGCCGAGGCAATCCTCGAATCGTTGCGCGAGCGCATGCTCGCTGGTGAGTTTTCTCCAAAGCGCATCGTCCAGTAGCGGTCGGAGGCTTTGTTGATGCCGGTAATGCCCAGGGGCGCGCGGCGCGCCGTCATACTGTCGCTGTTCTTGTCCAGCGCCGTCTTCGCAAGCGTGCTCCTCGCTCAGCCTCATGCAACCTGGGCCCTCTCGGAGCTGAAGGGCTCCACCGGCGAGACGCAGCAACCACCCCAAGCCAGCGATGAACCCGATGCAGAAGTACCTGCCGATGATGGTTCCTCCACCGGCGAAGGACTGCCCCTCCCCGATCCGCTGATCAACCAGGGTACGAGCGAAAGTGGCGTCGCCCGGCCTCAGGCAGACGATTCCAAGCCGGTCGAGGTCATCCGCGACATCGAAAAGGCGCCTGAACCGGTGCGACGGATGCGGGAACTGATCGTTGAGGCGGCTGCCTCCGGCGACATCGAGCGGTTGCGCCCGCTAATGAATCCCGGCCCCAACCAGACGCAGGTCACGGTTGGGGAAAGCGCAGAAGATCCGATCGAATTCCTGAAATCGCTTTCGGGCGACGATGAGGGCATCGAAGTTCTCGCCATTCTCCTCGACATCATATCCACCGGCTTCGTCCACGTTGGACAGGGCACCGCGGACGAAATGTACGTCTGGCCCTACTTCGCCGAAGAATCGCTGACCTCCTTGACCCCGCCTGAGAAGGTGGAGCTTCTGCGCATCGTCACGGCGGGCGACTTTGCCGACATGCTGGAATTCGGTGGCTACAACTTCTACCGGATCGGCATCACGCCCGACGGCCAGTGGAAATTTTTCGTGGCGGGCGACTGATCGGCATGCGAATGCTTGCCGATCGCCGTGCAAAACACTAGCTCATTCCGCATATGAACAGGGATGGGACCAACAATGCCGACCGCCTTTCTGCCTGACCGGGCGCTTCTCAACATCTCCGGATCGGACGCCGAGAGTTTTCTCCAGGCGCTGATCACCACCGACCTCGACGCCCTGCCTGACGGCGAGGCGCGCCCCGGGGCATTGCTGACGCCGCAGGGCAAGATCCTCTTCGACTTTCTGGTCTGGCGCGATGGCGACGCAATCGCGCTGGAGACCGCTCGTGGCCAAGTCGATGCGCTGGTACGGCGGCTTTCCATGTACAAGCTGCGGGCCGCCGTCGAGATCGCCGCATCCGAAACGGACGGCGTCACCGTCTCATGGGACGGGGAAGCGCCGTCCGGCTGGATCGTCGACCACAGGTTCGCGAAAGCCGGCGTGATGCTCGTTCGTTCCGCCGGACAACACGGCGGCGGCGACGAACGCGACTATGATGCCCTGCGGATCGAAAACGGGATCGCCGTCGCAGGGATCGACTATCCGCTGCAGGACGCCTTTCCGCATGACGCGCTCCTCGACCTGAACGGCGGGCTTTCCTTCAAGAAGGGCTGCTATGTCGGCCAGGAAGTGGTCTCTCGCATGCAACACCGCGGCACGGCGCGGCGGCGCGTAGCAACGGTAACCGGCGATCGCGACCTGCCGCCGGCCGGAACCGACATTCTCGCGGGAGCCAAGACCGTCGGAACGCTCGGCAGCGTTGCCGGCAACAAGGGGCTCGCCATCGTGCGCGTCGACCGGGTCGGCGAAGCGATGGCAAACGGCACACCGTTGACAGCCGGCGACGTTGCCGTGGCGGCTGCGCTGCCGGAGTGGTCGGGGCTCTCGTTCCCCGCGACCGGTGAAGAGGCCCAGCCGTGAAGTCCACCGCATCACCGCGTGCCTGGCAGCGCATGCTTTCAGGACGCAGGCTCGATCTGCTCGATCCCTCGCCCCTGGACGTGGAAATCTCCGACATCGCGCACGGTCTTGCGCGCGTATCGCGATGGAACGGCCAGACTTTCGGCGATCACGCCTTTTCGGTGGCCCAGCATAGTGTGGTCGTCGAGGAAATCTTCAGGCGGTGCAACGACGCTTCGCCGGTGGAATTGCAGATGGCATTGCTCCACGATGCGCCGGAATATGTGATCGGTGATATGATCTCGCCGTTCAAGTCGGTCGTCGGCGGCGGTTACAAGACGGTCGAAAAGCGCCTGGAAAGCGCGATCCATCTGCGTTTCGGCCTGCCGGCGCATCCGTCAAAGGAGTTGAAGGACCGGATCAAGAAGGCCGACCGAATCGCAGCCTACTTCGAGGCGACCGAGCTTGCCGGCTTTGCCGCAGCCGAGGCGCAGAAATTCTTCGGCCAGCCGCGCGGGATCGCGCGGGACATGCTACTGATTGAACCGCTGCCTGCCGTGGAGGCCCAGCGCTTGTTCCTGGCCCGTTTCGCCGCGATCGAGGACCAGCGGTTGGCAGCCAACACAGGAAGATCCTGATGCCGACGATCATCGTTTCACCGCTGGCCCGCATCGCCGAACTCGCAGTGAAACATGGCGCGCGCGAAATGGTGAGCCTGATGGCTGCAAACCAGGCGTTTCATCGGCCTGCGGTGATCGAGCGCACGCGTCACCTGTTGCTCGGCGTCAACGATATCACCTTCGCCGGAACCGGCGACCTCGTCGCGCCGCAAGAGAGGCATGTCGCAGAGATCATCGCGTTCGCCAGGGGGTGGGACCAGTCGGCGCCACTGCTCATCCACTGCTGGATGGGTGTCTCGCGCTCGCCGGCAGCCGCGGTGATTGCCGCCCTTGCCCTCGATCCGGAACAGGATGACGGCGAGCTCGCGGCCCGGTTGCGCGCTGCCTCCCCGTTTGCCACCCCCAATTCGCGCCTGATCGAAATCGGCGACAGCATGCTCGGCCGCGGCGGACGGCTGGCGTCTGCCATTCGCACCATCGGACGGGGAGCGGACGCCGATGGCAACGCCCCCTTCCTGTTGCACGTGGGTGGAGGGAACGGGGCCCATGCATGACGCGGGCACGACCGAGTTCGTCATCGGCCTCAATGCGGCGATCGTCGCGGTTTCGGGCAAGAGCCCCCGTATCCTTGTCGTGAAGGGCAATGACAGGGACGAACTGGACGGCCTTCCCTTCGGTCCCTTCGATCCGGCGCGCCACCGCACCATGGAAACGTCGCTGCGGACCACGGTGGAACGGCAGACTGCGCTGCACATGGGTTACATCGAGCAGCTTTATACCTTTGGTGACCGCGGGCGCCACAAGGTCCCGGGAGACAGCGGGCCGCATGTGGTCTCGGTCGGCTATCTCGCGCTGACCCGCATGGACGATGAGAGCAGCAGGCGGATTGCCGCGGCCGGGGCCGAATGGCGCGACTGGTATGCCTATCTCCCCTGGGAGGACTGGCGCCAGGGCCGGCCTCCCGCTCTCGATCAGGTCATCATTCCGGCGCTGTCCGACTGGGCGCATTCTCGTCCGGCACCCGAGAGATCCGGCCTGCTGCCTTCCCGCCGCTCGCGCCTCAGGCTTGCCTTCGGGCTTGATGATTTTCCCTTCGACGAGGAGCGCGTGCTCGAGCGTTACGAACTGCTCTACGAAGCCGGACTTGTCGAGGAGGCCGTTGCCAACGGACGCTGCGAAGACACCGGACTGTCCTCGCCGCTCGGCTTGCAGATGCGCTACGACCACCGGCGCATCGCGGCGACCGCGCTCGCCCGGTTGCGCGGCAAGATCAAGTATCGACCGGTGATCTTCGAGCTTATGCCGCCGGAATTTACCCTGACCGAATTGCAAACCACGGTGGAGGCGATCTCCGGACGTCACCTGCACAAGCAGAATTTCCGCCGCCTCGTCGATGGCGCTGCACTGGTCGAGCCGACAGGCGAAACTGCAACCGGCACCGGCGGTCGGCCTGCCGCGCTCTTCCGCTTCCGCCGGAAGATTTTCAACGAACGCCCCGCTCCGGGCCTCAAGGTCGGCGGCCGCGGATCGACAGGCTGAAAACGGCAATCAGTCTGGACCTTTGTTCCACTTGCCCCATTTCCAGGTGATCTGCAAACCAGGAAGGGATCATGGAACAGCAAGCAAACGATATCATCCTCGCGACCCAGACGGCCTGGAACCAGGCGAGCGCACTTGCGGTGGAGTACGCCTTTTCGATCCTGGGCGCGATCATCCTCCTGCTCGTCGGCTGGCTCCTCGCGGGGCTCTTCCAGCGCTGGTCGCTCCGTGGCCTCGCGCGCGTTCGGGGTATCGACCTGGCGCTGGCCCAGTTTTTCTCCAGCATCGTCCGCTATGGCGTGCTGGTTATCGTCTTCGTTACCGTACTCGGCCAGTTCGGAGTCCAGACCGCATCGATCATCGCCGCCCTCGGCGCGGTAGGTCTTGCCATCGGGCTTGCCCTCCAAGGCACGCTCCAGAACATTGCGGCCGGCATCATGCTGCTGGTTCTGCGACCGTTCCGGGTGGGCGAATACATCGAGACGGCCGACGTGGCGGGAACGGTGATCGAGATCGGCCTCTTCGCAACCGAACTGCGCACCATCGACGGGCTCTATCGACTGGCCCCGAACTCGACGCTCTGGAACACGCCGGTGACCAACTACAGCCGCCAGGATACGCGCAGGCACGACCTCCAGGTCGGTATAGGCTATGACGACGACATCGAGCTCGCGATGCGCACCATGATGTCGCTGGCGGAAGCCGAAAAACGCATACTCGCCGACCCGCCGCCGTCAGTCTTCATCGACAACCTCGGCGATAGCGCCGTAATGTTGACGTTGCGCTACTGGGTCGCGTCGCCGGACTGGTGGGACACAACGCGCGAGATGATCAAACGCGTCAAGCAATCCTTTGACAAGCTCGGCATATCGATCCCGTACCCGCAGGTCACCTACCACAACGCTCCTCCATCGCCGGCCCCGCAAGGGCGTGACCGCAAGGAGGCCTGAGGGGCACCCCTGCCGAAACGCCGGTGCCGCCTGTCCGTCAACCGTCTGCACGCGTGGCGGCAGGTTGGCCCGTCCCAGCAGCCTACCCGACGACGATATCAAGACCGATGTCGAGGGTCGGCGCCGCCATGGTGATCTTCGAGGTGGAAATGAAATCGACCCCGGATTCGGCGATAGCTCGAACTGTGGAGAAGTTGACGTTCCCGGATGCTTCGAGCTGAACCCGACGGCGATCACCCGCGTATTCGTCCGCCGCAAGGCCGGAATGCGCGCGATTGATCGCAACCGCCTGTCGCAACAGGTCCGCCCCCATGTTGTCGAGCAGGATCACATCCGGGCTTGCGTGCAGCGCCTCGCGCATCTGCTCCAGACTATCGACCTCGACCTCGACCTTCACGAGATGTCCGACATAGGCGCGCGCCGCCTCGATGGCCTTGGCCACCCCGCCGCATACGGCAATGTGGTTGTCCTTGATCAGCACCGCATCATCGAGACCGTATCGGTGGCTGGATCCTCCACCGATGCGGACCGCGTATTTCTCCAGCGCCCTCAGGCCAGGCAGAGTTTTTCGGGTGCAACAGACCCGCGTCGAAGTGTGAGCGATTTCCCCGGCGAAGCGCGCGGTGTAGGAAGCGATGCCGGAGAGATGCATGAGGAAATTCAGCGCGACGCGCTCTGCTGAGAGCACCGATCGCGCCGTGCCAGCGACGCGCGCGACAGGCGTTCCCGGCCCGACCTTGTCACCATCGTCCGCCAGCGCTTCGAACGTCACCGTGGGATCGACCAGCCGGAAGGCGGTGCGGGCAAGTTCGATGCCCGCGACGATGCCGTCCTCGCGGCTGTTCATGGCGGCCGTGGCCTTGAGATCCGGGGCGATCGTCGCGTAGGTGGTGATATCGCCGGCCCGTCCCAGGTCCTCGAGAAGCGCGGCGCGGACATTTTCCTCTACCATCAACGCGGGCAAGGTGGGGCGCAAGACAGTGGCAGTCATCGATCGGCTCCCTTGAACGTGAAACATGCGGTTCTAGCCGGCGATCTCGGCCGCGATGCGATCGGCCTCGTCCAGCGTAAGATAGGTGCGGATCTGCCATGCCGCGGCAGGTTCCGGATAGTCGGAGCGATAGTGACCGCCACGGCTCTCGTGCCGCCTCCAGGCGGCGGTCGCGATCAGCTTGGCGGTCGAGGCAATGCTGGCAAAGCGCACACGGGTGTTGCCACGCTCCAGCCGGACGATCTCGCGGATCAGATGCTCGAGCCCCGCGCGATCGCGGATGACGCCGGCGTGCGCCGACATCAGGCCGCGCAACTCCGTCAGCGACGGGCTGTCTTCGAGAGTCACCAGGTCATCGTTCTCGCCGGCGTTCTTCGCCCACTCGTACAGCGAGGATTCGGGCAGCATGCCCTTGATGTTCTCGGCGATACGGCCAGCGAAGACGACCGCTTCCAGCAACGAATTCGAGGCAAGGCGATTTGCGCCGTGCACACCGGTCGAGGTGACTTCGCCTGCGGCCCACAAGCCGTCGAGCGAGGTGCGGCCATCGGCATCGGTCAGCACGCCTCCCATGTGGTAGTGCACTGCCGGCACAACGGGGATCGGCTGTGTCACCGGATCGATACCGGCCCTCGTGCAGGAGGCGTACACGGTCGGAAAGAGTTCCGGGAAGTCCTTGCCGACGGCCTTGATGCAATCAAGGAAAGCGCCTCGGCCGGCCTGCACCTCGGCGAAGACGCCGCGGGCGACGACATCACGCGGGGCGAGCTCGGCATCCGGGTGAATGTCGGCCATGAAACGCTTGCCGGCGCGATTGACGAGCCAGGCGCCCTCGCCGCGCAGGGCCTCGGTCGCCAGTGGCGCCGGGTCGAGCCCGAGGTCGATCGCGGTCGGGTGGAACTGCACGAATTCCGGATCGGCGATCACGGCCCCGGCCCTGGCCGCCATGCCGAGTCCGCCGCCACGCGCTTCGGGTGGGTTGGTCGTGACCTTGTACATGTGGCCAATGCCGCCGGAGCAAAGAACGACGGCCCGGGCCGGGAAGGCGACGCGCGTCTTGGACTGGCCGGCATCCGGTCTTGCGATCACGCCGGAGATGAAACGGCCCTCGCTCACCAGTTCCTCGACCACGTAGCCTTCCAGCACGCGAATGGTCGGCGTGTTGCGGACCGCCGTGATGAGCGCCTCCATGATGGCGCGCCCGGCCATGTCGCCGCGCACCCGCACGATGCGGCGCTCGGAATGGGCGGCCTCGCGCGACAGAACCAGCCGCCCTTCCAGATCCCGGTCGAAGGGCACGCCATAGCTCAGCAGGTCATGGATGCGGTCCGGCCCTTCCTGCACCATCAGGCGGGCGATCTTTTCGTCGACGATGCCGGCGCCGGCGGAAATCGTATCCGCGACGTGGCTCTCAAACGTGTCGCCAGAACTCATCGCGGCGGCGATGCCACCCTGCGCCCAGGCCGAGGATGCCCCCTGCCCGATCGGCGCTGCCGCCAGCACGGTGACCGGCCGCGGAGCAAGCTTCAAGGCGCAGAACAGGCCAGCAAGCCCACCGCCGACGATGACGATATCATCTATGCCCTGCCAGGATTGGGGGCGCATGGATTCCAGATTAACGGCCACGTCTACATTCTCCTCCCGATATGTTCGGGCATGCTATTGCTTGAGGTTCACCATGCGCTCGACGGCCAGGCGCGCCCGGCCGGCAATGGCCGGATCCACCAGCACCTCCTCCGTCATGAAGACCAGGCTGTCGAGGATCTTCGGCAGGGTGATCCGCTTCATATGCGGACAGAGATTGCACGGCTTGATGAAATCGACATCCCGGACCTCCGCCTGGATGTTCGACGCCATCGAACATTCGGTGACCAGCAGCACGCGCGGCGGCCGCTTCGTCTTGACGTAGTTGATCATGCCGGAGGTCGATCCGGCATAGTCGGACACCTCGAGCACGCTCGGGTGGCACTCCGGATGGGCGACGATCTCGATCGTCGGATCGGCCTTCTTGTATTCCAGCAATTCCTCGGCGGTGAAGCGCTCGTGCACCTCGCAATGACCCTTCCAGGTGAGGATCTTCTTTTTCGTCTGGCGTGCAACGTTCATCGCCAGATATTCGTCCGGGATGCAGAGCACGGTGTCCGACTCGAGGCTCTCGACCACATCCAGCACGTTCGACGAGGTGCAGCAGATATCGGTCTCAGCCTTCACGTCGGCGGAGGTGTTGACGTAGGTCACCACCGGCACGCCGGGGTAGCGTTCCCGCAACAGGCGGACGTCGGCGCCGGTGATCGATTCCGAAAGAGAGCATCCGGCGCGACCGTCGGGGATGAGCACCGTCTTATCCGGATTGAGCAGCTTCGACGTCTCGGCCATGAAATGCACGCCGCACTGGACGATGATCTCGGCATCGACCCTGGTGGCGTCGCGGGCGAGTTGCAGCGAATCGCCGACGATATCGGCGACGCAATGGAAAATGTCCGGCGTCTGGTAGTTGTGCGCCAGGATGACGGCGTTGCGCTCCTTTTTCAGCCGGTTGATGCCATGAACATAGGGCGCATAGACGGGCCACTCGATTGCCGGGATGAAATCCTTCACCCGTTCGTAGAGGTGTGCTGTGGCGCTGGCGATTTCCGGCGTGAAAGTGAGATCAGGCTTCTCGACGATCCCGAAACGCTCGGCCGCAGACAACGCGGTCGCGCGCTCACTCTCGCGTGCTTCAACGGTTGACATCGCCATGACACCCTCCTTCCGCCTGGCTAGCGGCATAATTATGCTCTATTTGAGCATAAATAAACCCAAAGAAAACCGGCAATGCCGGTAGAGGTGATTTAGAAACTTCTGCTGGATATTGCAAGGCCCGCTGGCCGACATCGCAGCACCCCATTCACCTCCCTGAAGGCGCAAGTATCTGTCGATACTGCACTTTCGTACCGGCGAAAAAGGGAATAGCCTGCGGAAATCCCGTCAACACCCGGTACCCGCATGCTCGAAATCCTGCTTCTCCTTGTTCTCGTCGTCGGCTTTGCATCCCAGCGTGGATATGATCGCCGGCTCCGGAAACTGGAAGCCGAACTGGACACGGTGAAGCAGGCGCTTGCCGGGCGAATCGCCGCCGACGCACCCGGTGCGCAAGTGGCAGCGAGCGAAGACGCACCTATCCCGGCAAGTCTCGACGCCGAGCAGGAAGCCGGTCGCCGGACGGATGCCGGCAATGCGGCAGGGGCTGTTTCGGCCGCGGCGGCGGACAACGGGGAGGAGACCGCAGCCGCGCCGCCACCGACGAAACCCGCTGTCGCCGAAACCCTCGAAAGCCGGCTTGGCGCCCGTTGGGCCGTGTGGGTCGGGGGCCTGGCGCTGGCGCTCGGCGGCATCTTCATGGTGAGGTACTCGATCGAGAGCGGCCTGCTCAGCCCTGCCGTACGGTTGATGCTGGCGGCGGTCTTCGGCGTCGCATTGATGGGCGCGGGCGAGTTCGTCCGCCGCACGGCCCGGCCAGGACGGCTGGGCGCCTTCCGCAACGCCATGATCCCCGGCATTCTGACGGCTGCGGGGGCTGTTACGCTGTTCGGTGTCACCTATGCCGCGCATGACATCTACAGTTTCGTCGGCCCCGCTTCCGCCTTTGCGATGATGGCAGCCGTTGCACTCGCAACACTCGGCCTTTCGCTCCTTTACGGTCAGGCTCTGGCGGGACTGGGCCTGCTCGGCTCGATGATCACGCCGCTTCTCGTCACGGCGTCGGAGCCGAACATCGCCGTTCTATTCGGCTACCTGGCGATTGCCTGGATCGCCACGGCAATCGCATCGCGCCATCAGCGATGGCAGATCGTGCCGGCAATTGCCAATATCGGCCTTGGCCTCTGGGCGATCGGATACCTGCTGGCTGGCAGCGTCCTCGATCTCCTGCCGGTCATGCTCGCGTTGCTGGTATTGATCGGCGGAACCGTTTTCATTTGGCCCGGTCGCGCGTGGCGGCCTGCAAGCCCGCTGGAAGTTGCGCCAACGCCTAAGCAGGCGGCGTCAACAGCAAGGCGATGGCTCTTCGGAAAGCCGGGCGCCTGGGACCTGCTGCTCACCCGGCCCCCACTCGCCATCACCATCACTCTTTCAGTCGGCCTCCTGCTGGTCGCGTTGCTGCTTGCTTCCACCGTGCGGCCAGCGACCGTCGACCCGGCATTCTGCTTTGCAGCCATCGTCGCAGCACTGGCGGCCCTTGGCGCAAGCCGGCCCTACGCGGCGGTGCCGGCGTGTTTCGCCGCGACTGCGGCGATTGCCGGTACCTGCCTGCTTGCCGTCGCCAGCCTCTCGCCCGATCTGCTCGTCATCTCCGGCCCGCAGGTCGCCCGCGCGTCATCGACGGGCTACACCCGGGAGATCGCGATCGGGCTGGGGCTCGGCGGCATCTTCATCCTTTGTGGTTTCTCTTTCCTCCATCGTCGTGGCCGGGACGACCGGCAATTCGCCATGCTTTGGGCCGCGTTGATGGCGCTGGTGCCGATCGCCATCGTGGCGATCAGTTTCCTCAACTACGGCGACCTCAACCGTGACTGGATCCACGGTTTCTATGGCATCGCCATCGGCGCGATCTTCCTCGCGGGTGCCGAATGGCTGTCGCGGCGGGAGGCCGGATCGGCCGCGTTTGGGCCGAGCGACCTTCTCGTCGGGGGCTCGTTTGCCGCCTTTGCCTTCGCATTGCATGCGTTGGCCGGCAGCGCCGCGACGACCGTGCTCGTCGCCCTGCTCGGATTTGCCTACGTGCTCGGCTCACGTTTCAGGGCATGGCCGTCGCTTCCCTGGATGATGGTCGCGGCAATCCTCCTGGTGATGGCACGGATCGCGATCGAACCGACGATCGTAGGCGCCGGAAACCTCGGCCGGACGCCGGTGTTCAACGCGCTGCTGGCCGGTTACGGCATCCCCGCCCTGCTTTCCGTCGTCAGCGCCTACATGTTGCGGCGATCGGTGAACGCCAGGGTGCTGCAGGTGATCGAAGCGCTGGCCTCGATCATGTGCCTGCTGACCCTTGCGATCCTGGTACGCCATGCGATGAACGGCGGTGTGCTGACAAGCGGAGCGCCGTCGCTCGGCGAGCAATCGATCTACACCCTGCTGGTGATCGGCGCCTCGGCGACGCTGATGGCACTCGATCTCAAGTCGCCGGGACCGGTGTTCCGCTACGGATCGATGGTGCTGGGCGTGATCTCCATGCTGTCGGTCCTCTCCGCGCATCTCGTCGCGCTGAACCCGTTCCTGACCGGCGAGAACACCGGGCGCTACCCGTTCTTCAACCTGCTGCTGATCGGGTACCTGCTTCCCGCCATCGGCTATGCCGCGCTTGCCGTCTATGCTCGCGACAAGCGCCCGCCCCTCTATGTTACCCTGCTTGCGGTCTGCAGCGTCATCCTCGGCTTTGCCTGGGCGACGCTGTCGGTCCGGCGTTACTGGCAGGGCGAAAATCTCGCCGAATGGAAGGGCTTTCTCGCCGGCGAGACTTACAGTTATTCGGTAGTCTGGCTGCTGATCGGCGTGGCGCTCCTGGCGCTCGGATCGCGGTTCAACGCCAGGAGCCTGCGGATCACCTCGGCGGCGCTGGTGCTGATCGCCGTCGTCAAGGTCTTCCTCATCGACATGGCCAATCTCGAGGGTTTCCTGCGGGCGCTGTCCTTCATCGGCCTCGGCATCGTGCTGATCGGCATCGGGCTGTTCTACCAGAGGATCTTGACGGGCAGGTCTTCGACGCCGGCGACGCAGGGCAGAAACGACGGGATCGATCATCCAACGTGATTGCCGTCTTTGGGGCGAGCCGCTATGGAGGCACAAGCCGCAATCTCTCGTGGGGACTAGATGCCGCATCGAACCATTGCCGACCAATTTGCGCCATATGCCGATCTGGCGGCGCAACTTATCCCGCATGCGACGGACAGCAACGACGGATCGCATGACATTGCCCATATCCTGCGCGTCTACCGCAATGCCATGCGTATTCAGGCGAGCGAAGGCGGGGACGCACGGATCCTTGCGGCGGCGGTACTTCTCCATGATTGCGTCGCGGTCGAAAAGAACGCGCCACTGCGAGCCCAGGCATCGAGGCTTGCCGCCGAAAAGGCTTCCGGGATTCTCGAAACGCTCGGCTGGTCGAAAGACGACATCGCGGCCGTCTCCCACGCTGTCCTGACCCACAGCTTCTCGGCCAATATCGCGCCCGAAACGCTGGAGGCGAAAATCTTGCAGGATGCCGACCGGCTTGACGCAATCGGCATGGTGGGCGCAGCCCGCTGCTTCTACATTGCCGGGCGCATGGGCTCCGGGCTCTACGATCCCGTCGATCCACTGGCCGAACGCCGGGTCTTGGACGACAAGCGCTTTGCCATTGACCATTTCGCCGCAAAGCTGTTCAAGCTGGCGGATGGTTTTCAGACTGCCACCGGCCGGACGTTTGCCGAGGCACGCCACGAGCGGCTAAAGCAGATCCTCGACATGTTCATCGACGAGATTTGAGAAAGGGCATTCCATGCGCGTCAGCAATCTCTTCTACTACCCCTTCAAGAGCGCCCGCGGCATCGCCCTTTCGACCGCCGAGATCGGGTTGGAAGGCATGGCCGGCGACCGCCGTGCCATGCTCGTCGATCCTTCCGGGCGGTTCATCACCCAGCGCGAACTGACCTACCTTGCCCGGCTCGTCGTGACGCCCGGCGCCAAAGGCTACCAATTGTTTATGGATGGCAAGGGAGATGTCATCGTCGACCTTCCCGATCCACCGCGGCGCGCCACAATCACCGTCTGGAAATCGGAGGTGAGCGCCGCGTTGGCCGATGACCTCACAAACGAAACGCTCTCGGCCTGGTTCGGTCGTCCGGTACGCCTCGTGTTCTTTGACGAGGATGCGCAAAGGACGGCAAGCAGCACCTGGGCCGGCGAAGGCACGCCGGTCGCCTTCGCAGACGGTTACCAGATCCTGGTGACGACCACCGGATCATTGAGGGCACTCAACGACAACATGATCGCGAATGGCGAAGACCCGGTCGGTATGGAACGCTTCCGTCCCAACATCGTCATCGACAGCGACGAGCCCTTTGCGGAAGATCGCTGGGCCGCGATCGAGATCGGCGGCATACGGCTCGATCTCGTCAAGCCCTGCGCGCGATGCATCATGACTACCCAGGACCAGTTGACCGGCTCGCGGGAAGTGGCCAATCCGATGCCGGCCATGGGCCGTATCCGCATGTCCGCCGACCGGCGCGTGCCCGGTCCGCTTTTCGGCTGGAACGCGACACCACGAGCCGAAGGCTCCATCACGGTCGGCGATACCGTCGCGGTCGTCGAAGAAAGGCCCGAGGGCTGGGCCATCAAGCAACGTTGACGCTGATTTTCCAATCATCAACCGTGCTGATCAATCGTTCAGCAAAAGTTGTTTGGCGGAAGATTGCCACCGACCTATTCTCCCGCACCTGACACGAGGAGAGAGAATGTCGAGAGCCATCCGCCACCCGATGCCCTGGTTGATTATCCTGAGCGGATCGGCCATCGCCATGCTGACCTTCGGCCCGCGCTCGGCCATGGGCTTCTTCCAGTTGCCGATGCTGGCCGATACCGGATGGGACCGCTCCACCTTCGGGTTGGCCATGGCCATCCAGAATCTCTGCTGGGGGCTCGGGCAACCATTCTTCGGCGCGCTGGCCGACAAGTTCGGCACCGGCCGCGTACTCACCCTTTCCGGCATCCTCTATGCCCTCGGATTGTTCATCATGGCGCATGCCGACGCGCCGCTCTGGCTGCATGTCGGCGGCGGCATACTGGTGGGCCTGGCCGTTGGTGCCGGATCCTTCGGCATCGTCCTGTCCGCCTTCGCCCGAAACGTCACCCCGGAGCAGCGTTCGCTTGCCTTCGGCATCGGTACTGCCGCCGGGTCCGCGGGCATGTTCCTGTTCGCACCGCTCAGCCAGGCACTCATCTCGGCCTATGGCTGGTCGGACAGCCTGGTCTATCTGGGCCTGCTGATGCTGCTGGTGCCTGTGCTCGCCATACCTCTGCGCGGCAACGCGAATTCCGGCAGCCAGAGCCGGGCTCAGTACGAGCAGACCGTTGCCGAGGCGTTGCGCGAGGCTCTCGGGCACAAAAGCTACCTGCTGCTCGTTTCCGGATTCTTCGTCTGCGGCTACCAGGTCGCCTTCATCACCGCACACTTCCCAGCCTATCTCGGCGACATCGGAATCGATGCGCGCTACGCGGTGATCGCCATGGCGCTGATCGGCTTCTTCAACATCTTCGGTTCGCTCGGCGCCGGGTTCATGGGCCAGAAATATTCCAAGCCCCACTTTCTGGCGGTGATCTACATCCTGCGCTCGGTGGTGGTGACGCTGTTCATCCTGCTGCCGCAGACACCGTTTTCGGTCATCGTCTTTGCGATCGCCATGGGCCTTCTCTGGCTGTCGACGGTGCCGCCGACGAACGGTCTCGTTGCGATCATGTTCGGTACGCGCCACCTCGGCCTGCTCGGCGGGCTGGTCTTCCTTTCCCACCAAATCGGCTCATTCCTTGGCGTGTGGATGGGCGGCTATCTCTACGATCACTTCGGCAGCTACGATCCGGTGTGGTGGTTCGGCGTGGCGCTCGGCATCTTTGCCGCGATCATCCACTGGCCGATCCAGGAAGAGGCAGTGGCTCGTCCCCTTCCCGCCTGACGGGACGCACCCGCCGGTTGCGGAGTTTCAGGCCAGGTGTTGGCGGACGGCGTTGCCCTCCGCCGGCTGTGCATTCAGCGCCTTGAGCGCGGCCTGGACGAACCCTGCGCGCGCGGACGCCATCTCCAGTCCGCGCGGCTCATAGACGTGACGCGCAAGGAAATAGGCCGTCAGGCGGAAGGCCGCGGCAAGGCTATCGCAATCGGCAGCCGATTGCGCGGAACCGGACAGGAACGCCGGCAGAGCCAGCATCTTGTCCGCCCATGGCGCACCCGCAGCCCGGCACACCGCCCTGCCCGATTTCGGCGAGACATAGACGAGTTCTTCGCGAACGCCCGTCGCTGCACACTCGCCAAGATCGAGCCCGAAGCCGAGGTCGTTCAGCACGGCAAGCTCGAAGCGGACGAACAACTCCCCAGCGTCGGCGGGCTCGTGCAGGTTTTCCAGGATAACGTCGAGCGCCTCGTAAAGATGAGGGTGCGGATCACGCTCGGGCAGCAGACGCAGCAGCGCGCCCATCGCCTGTACGCCATAGACGGCAGTGGCGCTTTCCATCAGCCGCGCCGCGCGCAGCCGGACCGGCTCGATGCGGAATTCTCCGAGATGTTCGTGCAGACGGGCACGCCACGTGACTTCGACCAGGTTCCCCGGCTGCAGCACCGGCTGCATGCTGCGCGAGCGGCCGGAGCGCACGACGCCCAAATGGCGGCCACGATCACGAGTCATGACTTCCGCGACGACACTTGTCTCGCCGAGACGCCTGACACCCAGGATAATTGCCTCGTCCCGCCACTGCATGGGCTAATACGGATCCTTCGAAACTGACGAATCCATTCTAGAGCAGTTGCTTCCGGCTGTCATGGAGAGAGCCCGCCGAAGCCGCGCTCAGCCCTTCGGGAAATCGAGTCCCATCTCGCGGAAGCGTTCGGGGTCGTCGCCCCAATGTTCGCGCACCTTGACGAACAGGAACAGATGCACCGGCTGATCGAGGATCTCCGAGAGCTCCTTGCGCGACGCCGTCGAGATTGCCTTGATCGCCTCGCCATTCTTGCCGAGCGCGATCTTCTTCTGGCTGTCGCGCTCGACATAGATCACCTGCTCGATGCGAACGGATCCGTCCTTGCGCTCTTCCCACTTCTCTGTCTCGACGTGCGACGCATAGGGAAGCTCCTGATGCAGACGCAGGAACAGCTTTTCGCGCGTGATCTCGGCGGCAAGCTGGCGCATCGGCAGATCGGAGATCTGGTCTTCCGGGTAGTACCACGGCCCCTCGGGGAGCGTTTCGGCGAGGTAGTCCATCACGTCGTCGCAGCCGGAACCCGTGGTAGCCGAGATCATGAAGGAGCGCTCGAACTTGACCATCTCGTTGGCGGTGGCGGCCAACTTCAACAGATCCTCCGGGCGGACGCGGTCGATCTTGTTCAGGCACAGGATCTTCGGCTGACGGACGTCCTTCAGCCCCTCGAGGATCGCCTCGGCATCGCCGCGCAGGCCGCGTTCGCTGTCGATCAGCAGCATGATGATGTCGGCATCCTTGGCGCCGCCCCAGGCGCTCGTCACCATGGCGCGATCGAGCCGCCGGCGTGGCTTGAATATGCCGGGCGTGTCCATGAAGACGATCTGGGCGTTGTTGTGGATGGCGATGCCGCGCACGATGGCGCGCGTCGTCTGCACCTTGTGGCTGACGATCGACACCTTGGCGCCAACGAGGCGGTTGACCAGCGTCGACTTGCCGGCGTTGGTGGCGCCGATCAGGGCGACGAATCCGGAATGGGTCGGTTCGTTGCCGCCCTGTGCATCATCGCCGGCGGGGGTCACTTCATGTTCGGTCATTGTATCCGTCAATTTCCGGCAGGGGATTTCTGCCAAACACCCTCGCGCTCCAACACCTTTGTCGCAGCTACCTGCTCGGCAGCGCGCTTGGAGCGTTCTATTCCGGTTTCCGGCGCAATGCCGGCAATCTCCACGGTTACCGTGAAACGGGGATCATGATCCGGTCCGGCCCGTTCATCAATCCGATAAAGCGGCGTCACGCCAAATTTCGCGTGCGCCCATTCCTGAAGTTCGGTCTTCGCGTCGCGCCGCGCGCCATCGGCCCGCACCGCTCGGTCCTGCCAGTAACGCATGATGAAGCGCCGGGCAACCTCAAGACCGCCATCGAGGTAAAGCGCCGCGATCAGGCTCTCGACCACGTCGGCGCGCACGTTCATCATCCGTTTGCCGGTGAGTTTCTTCACATCGGCGCCGGTGCGAATGAAGAGATGCAAATTCATCTCGTCGGCGACTTCCGCACAGGTGTCGGCGCTGACCAACTGGTTCAGGCGGACCGACAGTTCACCTTCCGTCGCATTGCGAAACGTCGTGAACAGCAGTTCGGCGACACACAGCCCGAGGACCCGGTCGCCGAGGAATTCAAGCCGCTCGTAGTTGCCACCCTTGGCGGTGCGGGCGCTCGCGTGGGTGAGCGCCCGATCCAGGCGCCCCTTGTCGATAAAGCCGTAGCCGATCGCCGCTTCCAGCTTCGCCCGGTCGGCCTCGGAAAGCGTCGCAGCCTTGCTCATTCAACGCTCTTGAACAGGCGATCCCAACGCATGTTGGCGGGCCATTTCCAGATTTCGCGGAATGGTGTGTCGTTGCCGAGCGAGAAGAAGATGATGCTGGCGCGACCGACAAGGTTCTCGGCCGGGACGAAACCGACGTCGAAGCGGCTGTCGAGCGAGTTGTCGCGATTGTCGCCCATCATGAAGTAGTGGCCTTCCGGCACGATGAACTCGCGGGTGTTGTCGCCGCGGGAATTCTCCGTCTGGTCAAGCGTGTCGTAGGAAACCCCATTGTCGAGCGTTTCGCGGAACACCGGAACGTCCTTGCCCGGATCGAGCCTGTAGTCGGAGTTGAACGTGCCGTCCGGCTGACGCGGAACCGGATTCCCGTTGATGTAGAGGATACCGTCGGTTACCTGGACATGGTCGCCCGGTAGGCCGATCACGCGCTTGATGTAGTCGATCTCCGGATTCGGCGGGAATCGGAAAACCACGATGTCGCCACGCGCCGGTTCGCTTGCGAAAATACGGCCGTTGAACAGGTTCGGCGAGAAAGGCAGTGAGTACTTGGAATACCCATAGGCGAACTTGTTGACGAAAAGATAGTCACCGACCAGCAGCGTGGGCATCATCGAGCCCGAAGGAATGGTGAACGGCTGGAACAAGACGGTACGGATGACCATCGCCAGAACCAGCGCCTGGATGATAACCTTGATATTTTCCCACAGGGCGTTCGGCTTGTGTTGGGCTTTTTCGGTCACGCACTCATTTCCTTCGTCGCGGCCCGTCCCGAACCGCAGTCAATATTCTTCGGCGTCCTCTCTAGCCGCTTCCGGCATCGGCGGCAAGGCAGCCCCGGAAAAAGCCACCATTGCGGCCGCGATGGCAAATTAATTCCGCGTAACACTGATCCGCACGCAGGTGGAACCCGCGGCGCGGCGGCTATTCAGCGACCGGGCGAGCTTCGATGATCACGAAAGCCTGGGCGATCGGGTACTCGTCGGTGATGGTCAGGTGGATGAACGCATCCTGCCCGGCCGGCACCATCTCTCGAAGCCTGTCGGCTGCGCCGCCGGTCAACACCATGGTCGGCTTTCCGCCCGGCAGGTTCACCACTCCCATGTCCTTCCAGAAAACGCCGTGAGCGATGCCGGTGCCGAGCGCCTTGGCGCAGGCTTCCTTGGCAGCAAAGCGCTTGGCGTAGGACTCGGCGCGGTTCTTGCGTCGGTCGGACTTGGCGCGTTCGATCTCGGTGAAGCACCGCAGCGTAAATCGTTCGCCGAAACGCGCGATCGATTTTTCAACACGCCGGATGTCTATGAGATCGCTGCCAATACCGATGATCATCCAAATATCCTCTGCACCTAGAGCATGCCGTCTGCGCCCGGAGACGTGCCGCCGCCCGAGGTCAGCCCTGCCTGCGGTGGCGGCATGGCGCCTGGGCGCCGACGCACCTGGAAACTGCGTACAGCAAAATAGGTCAATGGGTAAATCACCAGGACCGAGATGAGTGCCGGGGGAATCGCGCCGATCGTCATGGGCTTCAGCACCGGTCCCCACAACTCCGCGATCCTCCACGGATCGTGCAGATGAAAGACATCCTCGATGCTGACGGTCGCCGTCCCGTCCCGGCCGAGCATTTGGTGCCCGATCTCCCAGGTGGCGGCCCAGATAGCGGGCAGCGTCAACGGATTGGCAAAGGCTGTGCCCAGCGCTGCCGCAACGAGATTGCCGCGCAACAGGAAGGCTGTCGACACCGCAATCAGCACGTGAAATCCCAGAAAAGGCAGCCATGAGGCGAAAACGCCGGCGCACACGCCCGTCGCCACGGCGCGCGGCGATGCGGACAGACGCAATACGCGCAGGCGGTAGTAGGATAACTGCCGCGTCAATCCCTTCCGGGGCCAGACGATCTCTCGCAGTCGCTGCTTGAATGAGACAGGATTTCTACGCTGAAACAACATGCTTCAATCTTAGGGCAGCCTGTTTGCCCCTGACAAGCGGTACGTTTTGTACCGCTTCCTCTCACGCACCGGCAGACACTGCCGATCCGGATCGCTCGTCGGTGCAGCAGAGCCGTGCGCTGCCGCTACAGGAGCCATGCGAAATCAGAAGCCCTTACGGAACAGGCCGCGGTCAACCTGGCGCTGGCGATATTCGAGATCGATACGGTCGCGCGAACCGTTGAGGTAGGCCATCTCGCGTTCAGCAACAGTGGGGACGCGCATTGCACGGGCGATTTTCTTGAACTGGTCAAACATGATCTTAGCTCACTTTCCTTCTTTGGATGAGCCTAACATAAGGTGAGCCCGGCGGATTTACCAACGTTGGAACGATCGACCAGCCATGCGCCAAACGCATATCAAGGCCAAACAGCAGTCAATCCATCGACAAATGTGCCTAGTATTTGCGCTTTTGCATTGGCGAAACGCAGAACGAACACGAAAGGTCAGGCGGTGTGGCACGCTCCCTCGCCAGCGCCTCCGCCATCAATATGCTGAGGCGCCCGCCTGCGGCGGGCACGCGGGAAGATTGCGACAGCGGCAACTGCTTGCGATTTGCTATTCGTAGACGCGCTTGACGGTGGCGATGCATTCCAGCTCTGACAACTGTGTCAGGAGCTGATTGAGCTGCCGCAGATCCCATACTTCGACGTCGATTTCCATCTCGGTGAAATCGGTTGCGACCCGGACCATGTTCAGATTGCGGATATTGACGTCCTGTCCGGCGATCGTCTGGGCGACCTTCGCAAGCGTGCCCGGCTCGTTCAGCCCGTTGATGAGGATGCGGGCACCGAAACGCGCCTTGTTCGCCTCATCGAGATCCCAGCGCACGTCGATCCACCGCTCCGGCTCGTCATCGAAGCGCTGCAGCGTCGGCGACTGGATGGGATAGATGGTAATCCCGCTGCCCTTTTCGACGATGCCGACAATGCGGTCGCCGGGGACTGCACCGGACGGTGCGAAATGCACCTCGGCGGCGTCGGAGAGCCCGCGTATCGGCAGATTTTCCTCGTCGGTCGCCTCGCCAGTGGCGCGCAACCGCTCGATTTCGGCTTTGGATTTACCCGGCACGCGGAAAATCATGCCCGAGGCGCTGCGCATGTTGAACCAGCCGTCGTCCGAACTCGGCTTTACCGTCACCCGTTCGTCCTGGTGATCCGGGAACACGGCGCGCAGCACGTCCAGCGAGGACATCTCGCCGCGCCCGACGGCGGCGATGGCGTCCTCGACATCCTTGTGACCCAGTCGCGGCAGCGCAGGTTTCAGCGTCTCGCGCGAAAACACCTTGCCGGCACGCACGAAGGTACGCTCGAGAATGCGGTGTCCGAGGCCGGCATACTGCTTGCGGATGGCAAGCCGGGTGGCGCGCCGGATGGCAGCCCGCGCCTTGCCGGTCACAACGATCTCTTCCCAGGCTGCCGGCGGCACCTGCACGCCGGAGCGGATGATCTCGACCTCGTCCCCATTGTTGAGCCGGGTCACCAGCGGCATGATTCGGCCGTTGATCTTGGCGCCGACGCAGGTATCGCCGATGTTGGTGTGCACCGCATAGGCAAAGTCGATCGGGGTCGCCCCGCGCGGCAGCGCGATCAGCTTGCCCTTCGGCGTGAAACAGAAGACCTGGTCCTGGAACAGTTCCAGCTTGGTGTGCTCGAGAAATTCTTCCGGATTGTCGCCATCGGCGAGCGCTTCGATGGTGTGGCGAAGCCACGAATAGGCATTGGACTCTCGGGACAGGAGCTCACCATCGCCGGTTCCCAGCGCATCCTTGTAGAGCGTGTGAGCGGCGATGCCGCGCTCGGCGATTTCATGCATCCGCCTGGTGCGGATCTGCAGTTCGATGCGTTGGCGCGATGGCCCGACAATGGTCGTGTGCAGCGAACGATAGTCGTTCTGCTTCGGGTTCGAGATGTAGTCCTTGAAGCGACCGGGAACCACGCGCCAGCGCGTGTGCACGATACCGAGCGCCCGATAGCAGGACGGAATGTCGTCGACGATAATCCGGAAACCGTAGACATCCGACAGCTGTTCGAACGACAGCGACTTCGACTGCATCTTGCGGAAGACCGAATAGGGCTTCTTCTGTCGCCCCTTGACGTAGGCTCCCGTCAGGCCGCTGGCGACCAGAAGTTCCTGCAACTCCGCCTCGATCTTCTTGATGAGGCCCTCGTTGCGTTCCGACAGTTCCCGCAGGCGATTGGTGACGGTCTCGTAGGCCTCGGGATTGATGTGGCTGAAGGCGAGTTCTTCGAGCTCCTCCCGAAGATCCTGCATGCCCATGCGGCCGGCAAGCGGCGCATAGATATCCATCGTTTCCTCGGAGATCCGGGCCCGCTTTTCCGGCGACATGTGGTCGAGCGTGCGCATGTTGTGCAGCCGGTCGGCGAGCTTGACCAGCAGCACGCGAACATCGTCCGAAATCGCCAGAAGCAGCTTTCGCAGGTTCTCCGCCTGCTTGGCCTTTTTCGAGACCAGGTCGAGCTTCTTGATCTTGGTAAGGCCCTCGACGAGGCGGCCGATGTCTTCTCCGAACAGTTCGTCGATCTCTGCGCGCGTGGCTGTCGTGTCTTCGATCGTATCGTGCAGCAGGGCGACCGCGATGGTCGACTCGTCGAGATGCATATCCGTCAGGATGGCGGCGACTTCGAGCGGATGCGAGATGTAAGGGTCGCCGCTTGCGCGCTTTTGCTGCCCATGCTTCTGCATCGCATAGACATAGGCTTTGTTCAGAAGTGCTTCGTTGGCATCCGGCTTGTATTTTTGAACGCGCTCAACGAGCTCGTACTGGCGCATCATCCGAAGCAGCTCCGCGAAACGAAATGCGCGCCAACCGCGTGGCTGGCGCACATCTCCTCTAATTCAAAACGACGGGCTAGAGCAACTAGATTGACGATCAGTAATCGTCGCTCTTTTCCGGCGGTACGAGACCTTCGATGCCGGCCAGAAGATCCTCTTCCGTCATCTGGTCGAAGGTCAGCGTTTCCGGCAGATCCTCTTCCTCTTCGCTTTTCTCGGCCGGTACAGCCACGCCTGCACTGATGAGGCTCGACGGATCGGGCTCGGGCTCGTCCACTTCAACATGCTTCTGCAGCGAATGGATGAGATCTTCCTTGAGGTCGTCCGGCGAAAGGGTTTCGTCCGCAATCTCGCGCAGCGCGACGACCGGGTTCTTGTCGTTGTCGCGGTCGATGGTGATCGATGCGCCCTGCGAAATCAGCCGCGCACGGTGACTCGCCAGCAGGACGAGTTCAAATCGGTTGTCAACTTTGTCGATGCAGTCTTCTACGGTGACACGGGCCATTGCCTGTCCTTTGCGTACTGAAATTCGATGATTAGCTAGCCCGATACATTCAATGGCCGGCAAATTCAAGTTTTTCCTCCAGGCGCACCATTTTTCGGACACGAACGCATATAAAAACATATTGCGTAAATCACGAATTCAATCACAGGTTGCTTGGAATATTTTGGGGCGTGCCCTAAATGATTTTTATATGAATGGTTCGTAATGTACAGCGGCCACTCAGTAAAAAGACACTAAAGTACTGTTTCGACTTATTTTTCCAACTGCTGCGCTCAGTAGCAGCAAAGGGATTTGGTATACAATGTTTGACCCGCGCGAAAAAATTGCTCTCTTTATCGATGGTGCCAATCTCTATGCAGCATCGAAGAGCCTGGGTTTCGATATCGACTATCGCAAGCTTCTGAAAGCCTTCCAGAAAAGAGGCTATCTACTTCGCGCCTATTACTATACCGCGCTGATCGAAGATCAGGAATATTCGTCCATTCGCCCGCTCATCGACTGGCTCGACTACAACGGCTACAAGGTTGTTACGAAGCCGGCCAAGGAATTCACCGACTCCATGGGTCGCCGCAAGATCAAGGGCAACATGGACATAGAACTGGCGATCGATGCCATGGAGCAATCCTCAACCGTCGATCATCTGGTGATCTTTTCCGGCGATGGCGATTTCACGACCCTGGTCGAGGCGCTGCAACGCAAGGGCCGCAAGGTTTCGGTCGTATCCACGATGGCGACGCAACCGCCGATGATCGCCGACGATCTGCGCAGGCAGGCCGATCACTTCATCGACCTGGTGACATTGAAGGCCGAGGTCGGTCGCGATCCTTCCGAGCGGCCGGTGCGCGTCGTGGCGGAACCGGTGGCCGAAGACGCCGAACACTGATGCCGCCCGCAGGAGGCGAGCCAGCATCTTGGATGCAACAGACCCCGGGATCGGAATCGATCCACGGGGTCCTTTTATTTCACGCCCTTCGATTGGCAGCAGTGTCCTGACGGTCCGGATGCCCGACGGCAGTGTCCCTAGCCGCGATCCTTCAGGAGCCGGCTCTTCTGGCGATTCCAGTCGCGTTCCTTCTCGGTCTCGCGTTTGTCGTGCAGCTTCTTGCCCTTGCCGAGCGCCAGTTCGAGCTTTGCCCTGCCCTTTTCGTTGAAATAGATCTTCAGCGGGATCAGCGTCATTCCCTCGCGGTTGACCGCCACGCGCAACCTATCGATCTCGCGCCGCGACAGCAGCAGCTTGCGCCGGCGTCGCGGCTCGTGGTTGAAGCGGTTCGCCTGCAGGTATTCCGGCAGATAGGAATTGATCAGCCAAATCTCGCCGTCCTCGTCGGATGCATAGGATTCGGCAATATTGGCCTTGCCCTCGCGCAACGACTTGACCTCGGTTCCCTTCAGGACCAGGCCGGCCTCGTAGGTATCGACGATCTCGTAGTTGAAGCGTGCCTTGCGGTTTTCCGCGACGATCTTGTTGACCGTGCGCTGACTGCCTTTGGGGGCCATGGGTGAAATTCCAGTTCTTGCAGCGCCTTTTCGATCAAATATTTCCCGCCCCCGGCGCCGGGGCGAGATATCCTCAAGGTGCTATTTAGGATAGGCCGGAGCAGATGTGAAGGAGCGGCGCACCCGTACAGCGCCAAGTGGTGCACGGGTGCACGGCCGTTCCGTCAATCAGTTCAGCAGGCCGGCATGCATCAAGGCACCGTCGATGGCAGCCTCCGTGGCCGGCTCCAGGGTGGACAGCAGCGGCGAGCGCACCTTTCGGTTCATTCGCCCAAGCCGGAAGAGCGCGTATTTTGCACCGCAAAGCCCCGGCTCGATGAAGATTGCCTTGTGCAGAGGCATCAGGCGATCCTGGTACTCGAGCGCCTTGCCGTAATCGCCCGAAAGCGTCGCCTTCTGGAACTCCGCGCACAGGCGCGGCGCGACGTTTGCGGTGACCGAGATGCAGCCAACCCCGCCATGGGCGTTGAAGCCGAGCGCCGTCGCATCTTCTCCCGAGAGCTGGATGAATTCCTTGCCGCAGGCGATGCGCTGCTCGGAGACTCGCTCGATCTTGCCGGTCGCGTCCTTGACCCCGACGATATTCGGGTATGCCTTGGCAAGGGCTCCCATCGTCTCGGGGCTCATGTCGACGACCGAGCGTCCGGGGATGTTGTAGATGATGATCGGCAGCCTCACGCTCTCGGCGACGGCCGAAAAGTGGGCGAAGAGACCCTTCTGGGTCGGCTTGTTGTAGTAGGGCGTCACGACCAGTATGGCGTCGGCGCCCGCCTGTTCGGCGTGCTGGGCAAGCTCGACCGCCTCCACCGTGTTGTTCGATCCCGCACCGGCAATGACCGGAACGCGCTTGCCGGCTGCCTCGATGCAGAGCTCGATGACGCGCTTGTGTTCTGCGTGGGAAAGGGTCGGCGATTCTCCCGTGGTGCCGACGGGCACGAGCCCGCTGCTGCCTTCAGCGATCTGCCAGTTTACATGATGCGCAAATGTCTCCTCATCGATCGTGCCCGCTGCGGTAAACGGGGTGACAAGAGCGGGAATGGATCCCTTGAACATGCAAAACTCCTCAACGCCGAACACTCATTCTTCGGCCGCATTCCACGGTTAAAACTCGCGCACCATAGAGCGGCGCGATTGCCGCGACAAGCGCATTGACGCGCGTTTTGTGCGTGATTGCGCCACCAAACTCGCGCGAATTTGATCGAAACCGGTAAGGTTTCGTTAATCCGCCTGGCAGCAAATGGAGATATACGGAAATTTGTTGCGAGTGTCCCGGATGAACAAGGCCCTTCTGATCCTGTCCACCCTTGGAATCGTCGCTGCCGCATGGGGAAGCGTAGCGTCACCGGTCTCTGCTGGCAACGTTCCCCTGCCGGCCAAGAGGCCGCGCGTCGATGCCTCGGCGGCCGCGCCGACCTATGAAATGACGGGGGCAATTCCCCATGTCGTGTCGGTCGCAACCGTCAGCACGGACCTCAAATCGGGACTCGATGCTCTCTCCGACAAGGATGCGCCCCGGGCCTTGGCTATTCGTGACAGCATGGCGCCAACCAGCCTCGACCGGCACATCCTGACCTGGGCAATCGCCGTCTCCGGGCAGCCGGGCATTCCGTCTCACGAAATTGCCGCCGCCCAGCGCGAACTGAAGGGTTGGCCCGGCCTGCAATCGCTGCGCGCCAATTCGGAACGGGCGATGCTCGCCGAAAACCCTGCCCCCGCCGACGTACTCTCGGCTTTCGGCACCACGGCGCCGGAAACACCCGAAGGCGCCATCATCCTGGCGCGGGCGCTGGTGGCAACCGGAAATACGACTGCCGCACAGAAGGTCGTGCGGCGGATATGGTTGGGCGACAGCCTCGACATTGCAACCGAGGACAATATTCTCGAGGAGTTTTCCGGTCTGCTCGGCGCCGCCGATCACAAGGCACGGATGGATTATCTTCTGTTTCGCAACCGGGCTCTCCAGGCAAAGCGCTTCGGCGACCTCGGCAAGGCGCAAACGCTCTACAAGGCCTGGAGCGCGCTGATCAACAGATTGCCCGATACCGACGCGCTGATCGCTGCAGTCGACCGGAGCTGGGGCTCCGATCCCGCCTATCTGTACATCCGGATCGAGCAATTGCGCCGCAAGGAAAAATATGTCGAGGCAGCCAAGCTGCTGGCGCAGGTCCCGTCGGACCCCGCACGGCTCATCAATCCCGGCAGTTGGTGGAACGAACAACGAATCGTCAGCCGCGGTCTCGTCGACATGGGCCAGTACAAATCGGCCTATCGCATCGTCGCAAACCATGCGGCGCAAAGCCCGACGGATGTGGTCGATGCCGAGTTCCACGCCGGATGGTATGCCCTCAGAGGCCTGAACGATCCAGAGACTGCGGCCAACCACTTCCGCATGATCCTCGCGGTGTCTGACCGCCCGATTTCGGTATCACGCGCCTGGTATTGGCTGGGCCGGGCAGCGGATGCCGGTGGCCCCGGCGATGCCAGGGAATTCTATTCGAAGGCCGCGACCCACGCGAGCACCTTCTACGGGCAACTCGCGGCGGCAAAGCTCAAGCGCGCCGCGCTCAGCGTGGCCTATCCCACGCCGAGCGCCGCCGATCGTGACCGTTTCCAGTCGCGCGAAGCCGTACAGGCGATCAGCCGCCTTGAGGCGGCGGGGCATGCCTGGCGTGCCGACAGCCTCTATCGGGCGCTGGCCGAGCAGCTTCAGAGCCCGGGCGAACTCGCCATTCTCGCTGCGCGTGCGGAAAAGACCCGCGGCCACCAGCTGTCGCTGCAGATCGGCAAGATCGCCTATGGCCGCGGCATCGATGTCGCCGCCCTCGCCTTTCCGATCGGTGTCATCCCTCCCAATGCCAACATATCCGGATCCGGCAAGGCGCTCGCCTATGCCATCGCGCGCCAGGAAAGCGCATTCAATCCGGCGGCCGTCTCGGGTGCCAATGCCCGCGGTCTGCTGCAACTCCTTCCCGGCACCGCAAAGGGTGTCGCCAGCCGCTACGGGCTTGCCTATTCACCGGAAAAGCTCACCCAGGACGCAGGTTACAACGCCACGCTCGGCGCACATTACCTTGGCGAGCAGATCGACAGCTTCGACGGGTCCTATATCCTGACATTCATCGCCTACAATGCCGGACCGCGCCGGGTCCCGGAATGGATAAACCGCTTTGGCGATCCGCGCGGCAAACCGATCGACGAGGTCGTCGACTGGATCGAGCGCATCCCGTTTCCCGAGACACGCGGCTATGTGCAGCGGGTGATGGAGAACTATCAGGTCTACAAGAGCAGGCTCGGCCAGCAGGCGAACATCGAACAGGACCTGCGCTTCGGGCGTTGATCCGACGACGTCCGAGACGCCTCCGTTCTCTCCAGCGAGAATCTGCGCTACACCTGTCTACCGACAGTTGCCGAAACGATTGCGGGGACCGGATGACACGCGATTTCAACAGCGGATTTGCCGCGCGAACGTACACTTCTGCCGACGGGCTACGGCTCTTTGCCCGTGACTACGGCGCAGCAGACCCGCGCACTCGCCAGCGTCTTCCCGTCATCTGCCTTCCGGGACTGACTCGCAACTCCCGCGACTTCCATCAACTGGCACTGTTGCTGTCAACGGATGCGAACGCACCGAGACGCGTTATTGCGCTGGACTACCGCGGGCGCGGCCTGTCGCAATGGGACAATTCGAAAGCCACCTACAACCTCGTTGCAGAAGCCGAGGACGTACTCACGGCAATGACCGCGTTCGAAATCGAAAAGGCCGCTTTCATCGGCACTTCGCGCGGCGGGTTGACGCTGCACCTGCTCGCGGCGATGCGTCCCGACCTGCTTTCTGGCGTGATTCTCAACGATATCGGCCCGGTCATCGAGAACGCCGGACTCGCCCTGATCCAGAGCTATCTGACGAGCGACCGAAAACCAATGGATTGGGATGACGCCGTCCTGCTGCTGCGGAAAATCCATGGCGCAGCTTTTCCCGCTCTCGCCGAGCATGACTGGCAGGACATGGCGCGCGCCATCTACGTCGAATCGGACGGAAACATCGTTGCCGACTTCGACCCCGCGATCGCCGAGCAATTGGCCGGCGCCGATCTCAGCCAGCCCGTCCCCGATCTTTGGCCGCAGTTCGAGCGTCTTGCCGGCACACCGCTGATGGCGATCCGCGGCGAGAACTCGACACTCTTGTCTCCGGAAACGGTGGTTGAAATGCGCGACCGACACCCAGGGATGATCACTCTCACCGCCAAAGGCCAGGGCCACGCGCCGCTGCTCCACCTCGCCGACATACCGGGTGCAGTGAAGAACTTCCTCTCAGACGTCTAGTTTAGCGCGCGCACGATCGCCCGCGGGCAGCGTTGCGGGCCCAATGCAGCCGACGACAGGCAGACTGGTGACGTTTCTTCCAATACCCTGCCGAAAAAGGAAAAGGCCCGGTTCGAAAACCGGGCCTCCATCAACTGACTTGCGCCAGATGATTAGAACGAACGCTGGAAGCGAACCATGCCGTTCCACTGGTCGTCGTCGACGTCGAAAGTGCCTGCACCGCCGTCTTCGCCGTCCCACTTGGTCCAGGTGACTTCCGGCTGGATCAGCAGGCCAGGAACAACTTCCCACTTCAGGTTGGCAGCGAGAGCGATCGTGTCGTTGTCGGTCAGAGCAGCCTGGAAGTTAGCACCGAGGTTGTCGGTGAACTTGGCGCCAACGCCACCCCACATTGCCCAGTCGCCCCAGCTCTGGCCGATCGAGTCGCCCGGTGCGTAAGCGTTGGTGGTGTCGCCGTCGGAGTTCCAGGCAGCCATGTAGAATGCCGAGAAGCTGCCGAAGGTTGCGTCGATACGACCCTTGATGCCGCCTTCTTCAACTTCGGCGTCATAACCGCCGACGAGGTGGAAGCCGAATGCGCCGGTGGTGTAGCCAACACCAGCAACCATGTTCGGGAGGTATTCGTTGTTGCCGAACTGGCCACGGTCTTCAAACGCACCAACGATCGAGAAACCGTTGCCAGCGTCGTAGGTGTAGCTGATCTGGTTACGCTCGAACTGACCGTAGGAGATCACGTCGTCGTTGATGATGTCGCCAGCGTAGCCCGGGAATGCCGAGTACTGCGAGTCGGCGAGACCGACCAGGAAGCCGCCGAGGGTGATGTTGGCAGCGATCAGCTTGGCGTCGGTGTTGCCGAGGCCGATGTCATCAGCCGTACCAATCTGGACGCCGTCTGCATCAAATACCGGGCCCGAGGTCGAGCGGCCGCCGGTCGTCCAGTCCCAACGAGCGATGATGTTGGTCTTCAGGGCGCCCCACTCGGTGTCGCTTGCGGTGTCGACAGTGATTTCAGCGCGGGACTTCTTGCGCCAGCCGTTGTCGCTGTCCGGGGTGTAGGAGTCAGCAGCTTCGGCGTCGTAACGAACCTTGCCACCGATCTTGATGCAGGTTTCGGTGCCCGGGATGTAGAAATAGCCGGTGCCGAAAGCGTCGCAAACGCGAACGTATTCCATGGGCTCGGGCTCAGCAGCAACGATTGCGTCAGCAGCCTGTGCGCCGGATACTACAGCGAGAGCTGCAGCGGAGCCGAGAAGAAGGCTCTTGATGTTCATTGTTGACCTCCAGTCAAGTTTCACAAGGGTCTGGGTCTTTTGCTGAAGGACAGCTTTCCCTGCCCCATCCCCGTTTTTGTTAGAAGACGGACGATCCACCGCCTCGCTTCTGATGTTGAAAATACAAAACGAGGTTGGCCGCGCAATCGCCAACTTGTGTTGCCCACCAGGTTTGGAGGTGCTTGCCCGCTGTCTGTTGCCGAAACGACACAAAACTGGGGCCGGGTGGCCACAAAGGTTTCCAAAGACTTAATGAAATTGATCGATCAGCGAGCGAAATTCGATCCCGATACACGTTCGCCTGCAGTCTTGCGGGCGCGATTCTCCGGAATCGATTCCCGGAGGAGCTCTTTGATGCAGCTACTCACCAGCCCGGATAACCGCCTGAGTCGGGTTCACCGCAAGTCGAGGTCCCGAAAAACTCCGGGACCTCGCGATTCGCAGTTCGCGGATCAGAACGTGCGCTGTACGCGGACCATGCCGTTCCACTGGTCTTCGTCGATGACGTCGGTGCCGTTGGTGCCGTCGCCGTCCCACTTGGTGTAGGTCACTTCCGGCTGGATCAGCAGGCCCGGAACGACGTCCCACTTCAGGTTGGCAGCGAGAGCGATCGTGTCGTTGTCAGTCAGAGCAGCCTGGAAGTTTGCGCCGAGGTTGTCGGCCAGCTTGGCGCCAACGCCACCCCACATTGCCCAGTCGCCCCAGCTCTGGCCGATCGAGTCGCCCGGTGCATAAGCGTTGGTGGTTTCGCCGTCGGTGTTCCAGGCAGCCATGTAGAATGCCGAGAAGCTGCCGAACTCAGCGTCGACACGAGCCTTGATACCGCCTTCTTCAACTTCGGCATCGTAACCGCCGACGAGGTGGAAACCGAATGCGCCGGCGGTGTAGCCAACGCCGCCGACCAGGTTCGGGAGGTACTCGTTGTCGCCACCCTGACCGCGGTCTTCAACGGCGCCGACGATCGAGAAGCCGTTGCCGGCCTCGTAGGTGTAGCTGATCTGGTTGCGCTCGAACTGACCGTAGGAGATCACGTCGTCGTTGATGATGTCGCCAGCGTAGCCCGGGAATGCCGAGTACTGCGAGTCGGCGAGACCGACCAGGAAGCCGCCGAGGGTGATGTTGGCGGCGATCAGGCGAACGCGGGTGTTGCCGAGGCTGAGATCGCCGGTTTCACCGATCTGGTCGCCAGCGTCGTTGAAGACTGGGCCGGACGTGCTGCGACCGGCGGTCGTCCAGTCCCAGCGGGCCGTAACGTTGGTCTTGAGGGCGCCGAATTCAGTGTCGCTGGCCGTGCGCAAGTAAAGCTCGGCACGGGTCAGCTTGCGCCAGCCGTTGTCGCTGTTCGGGGCGTAGGAGTCAGCAGCCTGCGCATCGTAACGAACGCGACCGCCAACCTTGAGGCAGGTCTCGGTGCCCGGGATGTAGAAATAGCCGGTGCCGAAAGCGTCGCAAACGCGGACATATTCCATGGGCTCGGGCTCAGCAGCAACGATTGCGTCTGCGGCCTGTGCGCCGGATACTACAGCGAGAGCTGCAGCGGAGCCAAGAAGAAGGCTCTTGATGTTCATAGTGACCTCCAAGTCAAATTTTAAGCGAGTTGAAGGCCAGACCGCCAGCGGCGGACTGCCATTGCCCAACCCAATTGAAGTAGTCGAACGAAGCAGCGCCGCGTTCGACCGGGAAATTAATCAACCGATTACCTAACGCAACGGAAGGCTCGGAAAATATTACTTTATGACAACGCGTGCAGGACGACTGTGTCCTTAAAAACACATTTTCGCCATCGTTGGTGGCGCTTCGTGTCAACCTCATGACAATATTAGTGATTCCAGATTGCACTTGCACCTTGAAATGGCCATCCGCGAGGTCGCCATCGGGAGAGCAGACACGGCTGCCGCATATGATTCCTCGTTGCCGAGATCAGCTCATACACCGCAAAAGATGAAGGCCGGCCGCGCAGCAACCGGCCTTCATGAGCTCGGAGTGTTGCGCTTAGAACGTGCGCTGGAAGCGGACCATGCCGTTCCACTGATCGTCGTCGATCGTTTCGTCATCCCACTTGGTGTAGGTGACTTCCGGCTGGATCAGCAGACCCGGAACAACGTCCCACTTGAGGTTGGCAGCAGCAGCAAACGTTTCGCCGTCATCGTAGGCGAGCTGCAGGTTGGCCTTGAGGTCGTCCGTCAGCTGCGCGCCGAGACCGCCCCACACGGCCCAGTCGCCGGACCACTGCGCGTAGTTGTTCTTTTGATCGCCATCGGTGTTCCAGGCGCCCATCAGGAATGCGGATACACTGCCAAACTTGGCGTCTGCACGTGCCTTGATCGCACCTTCCTCGACAACGGCGTCATAGCCGCCGACAATCTTGAAGCCGAACGCATCGGTCGTGTAGCCGGCACCTGCGACGAGGTTCGGCAGGTACTCGTTCGGGCCACCGGTGCCACGATCTTCCAACGACGCGACAAACGAGAGACCATTGCTTGCCTCGTAGAGGTAGCTGATCTGGTTCTGCTCATCACGGCTCTTAGTGCCATATTCGATCACGTCGTCGTTGATGATGTCGCCAGCGTAGCCGAGATACTTCGAGTACTGCGTATCGGCGAGACCGATGGTGAAGCCTGCGATGTTGATGTTGGCTGCCATCAGACGTGCACGGGTGTTGCCGAGCCCTATGTCTTCGGCCGTACCGATCTGATCGCCAGCGTCATTGTAGACCGGGCCGGACGTGCTGCGGCCACCGGTCGTCCAGTCCCAACGTGCGATGATGTTGGTCTTCAGGGCGCCGAATTCAGTGTCGCTTGCCGAGTTCAGGTACAGTTCGGCGCGGGTATTCGTGTTCCAGCCGTTGTCGCTGTCCGGCTTGTAGGAATCGGCAGCCTGGACGTCGTAGCGAACGCGACCGCCAACCTTGAGGCAGGTCTCGGTGCCCGGGATGTAGAAGTAGCCGGTGCCGAAAGCGTCGCAAACGCGGACGTATTCCATCGGCTCGGGTTCGGCAGCAACGATTGCATCAGCAGCCTGTGCGCCGGAAACTACGGCGAGAGCTGCCGCGGAGCCAAGAAGAAGGCTCTTGATATTCATAGTGATCTCCAAGTCAAAATCTGGGCGAGTTGAAAGCCAGACCGCCAGCGGCGGACTGTTGTTGCCCAACCCCATTGAAGTAGTCGAACGAAGCAGCGCCGCGTTCGATCGGGAATTTAATCATATGACTAACTCGCGCAACAACGGGTGCTTATAAATATTACTTTTTGTTCGCGCTCCCGGGACGACTGTGTCCGCCAGAACACATGCCCGCCGTGGCCGACGGGATTTGTGACAGTTCCGTGACAAAATTCGCAGATTGCAACGAGGCGGCGCAGCATGGAATGCCGCAGAACCGACGCCAAGTGATCGGGCAGCATGCCTCCAGGCCGAATCCCCGCCACGGAGAATCACTTGAACGACAACAACAAAGCCCGGCTGCAGGGCAACCGGGCTCCGGAAAGATCGATGGATCGCGCTGGTCAGAACGTGCGCTGGAAGCGAACCATGCCGTTCCACTGATCGTCGTCGATCACGTCATTGTCCCACTTGGTGTAGGTGACTTCCGGCTCGATCAGCATGCCCGGCACCACCGTCCACTTGAGGTTGGCAGCGGCGGCAAACGTTTTCGAATCGGAGTAGGCAAGCTGCAGGTTCGTGCCGAGGTTGTCGGTGAGCGATGCGCCGAAGCCACCCCAGACCGCCCAGTCCCCCCAACCCACGCCATAGCCATCAGCCGGAGCGTAGTTGTTGGTGGTGTCGCCATCGGTATTCCAGCCACCCATCAGGAAGGCGGAAACGCTGCCGATGGTGGCGTCAAAGCGCGCCTTGACCGCACCTTCTTCCGCTACGGCGTCATAGCCGCCGACGAACTTGAGGCCCCAAGTGCCCGCCGAATAGCCGGCACCCGCCACCATGTCAGGGAGATATTCGTTGTCGCCGTTCTGACCACGGTCTTCCACGGCCGCCACTGCCGTGAAACCGTTGCCCGGATCGAACGTGTAGGAGATCTGGTTGCGCGGGTCGTCATCCTGCGTGCCGAACTCGATCACGTCGTCATTGATGACGTCGCCGGCATAGTTGAGATACGAGGTGTATTGAGAATCGACAAGCCCGATGACGAAGCCGGCGATGCTGATATTCGCCGCCATCAGGCGCACGCGGGTGTTGCCAAGACCAATGTCTTCGGCCGTGCCGATCTGGTCGCCGGCTTCATTGAAGACCGGGCCGGAGGTGCTTCGGCCGGCGGTCGTCCAGTCCCAGCGCGCCTTGATGTTGGTCTTCAGGGCGCCGAATTCGGTGTCGCTCGCCGTGTCTACCCACAGTTCCAATCGCGACTGCTTGCGCCAACCGTCGGCACTGTCAGCCGTGTAGGAATCGGCCGCTTCGGCATCGTAGCGAACATAGCCGCCGATCCTGAGGCAGGTTTCCGTGCCCGGGATATAAAAGTAGCCGGTGCCGAAGGCGTCGCAGACGCGAACATACTCCATCGGCTCGGGTTCGGCTGCGACGATCGCGTCAGCGGCCTGTGCGCCGGAAACTACGGCGAGAGCTGCCGCGGAGCCAAGGAGAAGGCTCTTGATGTTCATGATTGACCTCCAAGTCAATTGGTATCGACCGCACCTGCTTGCTCGAGGAATTGGGACGTGCGTCCCATGGCAATGTGCGGCAAGGGCTGCGCAAAACGCGCATTCCTTGTGCCCGCAAACTACAAGATGACGGTCGTCTCGCAATCGGGAAATCCGCAAAGCCGCATCCGGGTCCTTCGCCTTGGCACCGGCCTGTTGCGCAGATGTCACGAGACTCAGGCGCTTACCGAAATTGAGGCAACATTGCGGCAATCGGCCCACGCCGTTCGCCTGCTTTATCATGCGAGATATGGCTGACGCCTTCGAACAGGACATTCTCCTGCCAGCCATGCCAGCGCCAGTGAACCGATGTTTCTGAAAACCAAAAGGGCGCTCGACCCTTTCGGGGAGCGCCCTTCAACCCGGAGAACGCGAACGTCGCCAGACCGCAGGTCAGCGCATGACATTCTCGAAAACGGGTGGTGGACGGTATATGGAGCAGCGCTCCGTGGCTTTCAAGACCTGTGGGAAAAAAACACGGATCGACGCGGGACGCAGCAAAGCGCTCCCCTGCTACGATACCTTCCATCACTGCTCATGGGACCAGCAACAGCTTGCCGGTGGTGGCGCGGCTTTCCATGTCGACTTGAGCCTTCACCGCATGTGCCAGCGGATATTCGCCGCCAACCCTCACCTTGAGCCTGCCCTCGATGATCCACTCGAACAGCTGCGCCGACCGGGCGCGCAGCAGTTCCG
The DNA here is from genome assembly GCA_030028905.1 of Ferirhizobium litorale. Classification (GTDB taxonomy): domain Bacteria; phylum Pseudomonadota; class Alphaproteobacteria; order Rhizobiales; family Rhizobiaceae; genus Ferirhizobium; species Ferirhizobium litorale. The sequence goes on from JALDYZ010000002.1 coordinate 215,402, forward strand.
GCGTATGGATGTGGTCGAAGACGACCGCGTATCCGATCTTGATACTCTTCGGCAGGCTCATGATATCGAGGGGACCCGGGCCACCCAGGACAGGGCCGTACCAGCAGAACGTTCCCGACCGCCGCAGCGCATCCAGCGAACCCTGGAACGTCTTCGGACCGGAGCCGTCATACACGACGTGGACGCCATCGCCGCCGGACAGGCGAACTGCTTCCTCGACGAACTGTCCTTCAGTGTCCACGATCACGTGATCGGCGCCGGCTTCCTTCGCCGCAGCGATCTTGTCGGAGGAGGAGACCCGCCCGATGACATGGCCGCCCCTCAGCTTTATGATCTGAGTCAAAAGCAGGCCGACGCCGCCCGCTGCCGCATGTACAAGCGCGATGTCGCCCGGTCGAACGGGATAGAAATCGGTCCCGAAATGGCTGGCGGTCAGCCCCTGCATCATTACCGAAGCGGCAGTACGATCATCGATCTCATCGGGCAACGGCACGAACGCGCTGGCGGGGGCCACTATTTTTTCGGCGTAGCTGCCGGGCACGTAGATCCATGCGACGCGCTGCCCGAGCCTCAAGTCGTCGACCTCTTCGCCAACCGCGACAACTTTGCCGGCTCCTTCGACGCCCAAGATCTTCGGGTTGGGTGTCTCGTTCCAGGCCATGCCCTGCCGGACACCTATATCCATGAAGTTGACTCCGGCGACGGCAACCTCGACCAGCACCTCGTCCGGGCCTGGTACGGGGTCCGGTCGCTCGACATACTCAATCACCTCAGGACCACCCAATCCGGTCATAACAATGGCTTTCATTTTCGTCTCCTTTTCTTGAACGATCATTCCATAATTAATCAAAAAAAATGAGGCCTACCGCAGCGCTTGCAGGGCGAGATGCCCCAAGGCCTGCAACTCCGCATCCCCGGCCCCACCGCGCGCGGCAAGCCTGATCGCTGCCACATTGGCGAGAAGAAAGCCGGCGACGTGCTCCGGATCGACGCGCGTCGAAACATCGCCGTCGGCCTGGGCCTCCCGGACACTGCCAACGATGGCAACGCGCAGCCTGCGGCCCGCCGCATCCCGGATCTTCACCAGGTCCTCCCGGCCGTCGCCGAATTCGCAGATCGAACTCACGCCGAGGCAGGGTTTCCGCGCCTCGGCCACCACGCGTTCAATCATGTTGGAAATGCCGCCGACGGCCCTCGTAGCGCTGCGCAGCGCGGCAACATGTTCCACTGATTCTGCATCTGCATATCTTTGCACCGCCAGGCAATAGAGTTGCCACTTGTCGCCGAACGTGTCGTAGAGGCTCTGGCGGCCGATCCGCATGGCATCGGTCAGCATGCCCGCCGTGGTCGCCGCGTAGCCGTGTTCGCGGAACACGCCGATAGCGGCATCCAATGCCTCGTCCCTGTCGAACTCCTTAGGTCTTGCCATGGGCATCGAATAGACATTTTGGAACATTCAGTCAATAATAATTTCAGACGCCTTCGCCGCAACCGCGACAACTCCATTGGTTCCACAACCTTCGATTTCCATCGTGCGAGACGCTATGATCGAAAATCATCGGATTCGTCGGATGATACAGCTCCAGACATTCGCCGATATCGATTGGAAATCGATCCCGCAGCAAAGGACGCCGCCCTTATGACCCTCGACCAATTGCGCATCTTCGCCGTGGTTGCGCAACATCAGCACATCACGAAGGCGGCCAAGACCCTGAACATGACTCAATCGGCGGTCAGCGCGGCGGTAACGGCTCTGGAACAGCGTCACGGCGTCACCCTGTTCGACCGCGTCGGCCGGTCAATCGTCCTCAACCAGACGGGACGCATTTTTCTGGAACGAGCCACGCGGGTACTTTCGGAAGCCAAAGCCGCCGAAGCCGCGCTCGACGACCTTGCCGGACTTCAACGTGGCGAACTCTCCATCATGGCGAGCCAGACAATCGGCGCCTACTGGCTGCCGCTCCGCCTCGCCCGGTTCCACGGGCGCTATCCCGGGATCTCGCTCGATGTCCGGATCGGCAATACGCAAGCCACCGCCGACGCAGTAGAAGCAGGCCTGGTCGAGGTCGGCGTCGTCGAGGGGCAGGTCGACCGGCCCGCCCTGTCGTCCCGTGTCGTGGCGATCGACGAGATGATCATCGTCGCGGCGCCCGGCAATCCCCTGGCTGACTTGCGATTTGTGGATCGCGCGCATCTTGCCAGAGTCCCCTGGGTGCTGCGCGAACCGGGCTCCGGTACGCGTCGCGCCTTCGAGAGCATGGCGGAAAAAGAGAACCTGGCGATCTCTGCGCTCGGTATCGCCATGGTGCTGCCGGGAAACGAAGCCGTGCTCGGCGCGGTCGAGGCCGGGGTCGGCGTTACGCTGACATCGCGCAGCGCCGCCGCCACCGCACTTTCCGCCGCGGTTCTGCGCGAGGTTGCCTATCCTCCCGTCCCTCGCCCTTTTTTTCTCCTGAGGCACAAGGAGCGATACCGCAGCAAGGCCACCGCCGCTTTCGAGGCCCTGCTGGCGGAGGATGAAGATTAATCGAATTTATCGAACGTAATATACATCAATGCGCGTTGGAACTGAACGATCCTTTGCCTTTATGCTGCCTGCAAACAAAGGAGAAGTTGAATGTCGCAGGTGATCGCATTGGCCGATCGGCAGGCTCCGGATGCTAGCAGGATGCCGCATCAGGGCCATGTCATTCGCCATTTCACGCCCAATTGGTTCGCGTCGACCATGGGGACCGGAATTCTTTCTGTGGCGCTTGCGCAGTTTCCGGCGCATCCGGTGCTTTTCCAGATCGGAGAGGCATTGTGGTTGTTCAATATGGTGCTCTTCAGCACCTATACGGCGCTCTACGTCGCACGGTGGGCTCTGTATCCGGACGAGGCGGCCCGCATCTTCCATCATTCGGTCGTCTCGATGTTCTTCGGTTGCGTGCCGATGGGGCTTGCGACGATCATCAACGGCTTCCTGATTTACGGAATTCCGCATATCGGCAATACGGCCGTTGCGATCGCCACCACTCTCTGGTGGATCGACGTGGCGCTTTCTCTCGTCTGCGGCATTGCCATACCGTTCATCATGTTCACCCGCCAGTCGCATTCGATCGAGAGGATGACCGCGGTCTGGCTGCTGCCGATCGTGGCGTGCGAAGTCGCGTCCGTTTCCGGTGGCCTGCTTCTGCCCCATATCGCCGATATGAACATGCAACTGACGGTATTGTTCACCACCTGGTTGCTGTGGGCATGTTCCGTGCCGCTCGCCATGAGCGTTCTCGTCGTGCTGTTCCTGCGTATGGTCGTGCACAAGCTGCCGCATGTCAGCATGGCATCGTCGAGCTGGCTTGCTCTCGGCCCGGTCGGAACCGGTTCGCTCAGCCTGTTGCTCATGTACCAGAACGGCCCCGCAGTGTTGGCGGCCAACGGTTTCGGCAGCGTGGCCGCTGCTGTCGGCGGTGCAAGCCTGCTCGGCGGCGTGCTGCTATGGGGCTATGGTATCTGGTGGATGGCGATCGCCGTCATGGCAACGCTGCGCTATACCCGGGAAGGCATCCCCTTCAACATCGGCTGGTGGGGCTACACGTTCCCGCTCGGCGTCTATGCGGTTGCCACGTTGCGCTTCGCGACGATCCTGCCGATCACCGCCATCTCCACTTTCGGCGTCCTCCTCGTCACGGCGCTTGCGGTGATCTGGCTGTTCGTCGCGGCTCTGACAGTACGCGGGGCTCTCAATCGCTCGCTGTTCGTTTCGCCCTGCCTCACGGCGGAATGACAGGGTGATCTTCCCAATCAGAGCGACAGAGCGTCTCTCAAGGTCATCGCTTCGACCTCCCGCAGATCGAGATCAGCCTCGATATGGGCGATATGGTGCAGCATGCGGTCGGTGGCTGTCCTGACGTCGCCCTTTTCGAGCGCTTCGAGGATCTCGCTGTGGTCATCATGGCCGCAACTCGACACGCCGGTGCGGCCATAAAGCGCGATCACCAGCGAGGAACGCGCCACCAGTTCGTCCATGAACTTTTCCAGGATTGCATTGCCGGCGAGACGGGCGAGCAAAAGGTGGAATTCGCCGGATGCCTTGATCTCGGCGCGGCGCGCACTCGCTCCGCGCTCCAGCTTGTAGCGCGCTTCCTCCCGCAAGTGCTCGTGAAACCGGGCCATGTCGCCTGGGGCCAACCTCTCGGCAGCGGCCGCGATGACGCCTGGCTCGATCAGTCGCCGTGAGGCGAAGACCTGACGCGCTTCTTCCGGAGACGGATTGGATACAAAAGCTCCCCGATTTCGTTCGGTTTTTACCAGCCCCTCGAAAGCCAACATCTGCAGCGCGTCGCGCGCGACTGTGCGGCTGACATCGAACAGGGTGCCGACCTCGGCTTCGGAGAGCTTCGTGCTCGGCGCAAGGCGGCGGTCGACGATGGCATCGCGCAGCGCATCGCGGATGGCACGGGCACGATCTTCCTGCTGGCTGTCGGCGACAAGGGTATTTTTGACGACGGGCTTCATTCGGGACTCCATTGAAGCGGTTCTACCCCTGATATCCGCGGAAGGAAATAGCACAGCCGAAACTGGGAAGCGATTTTTGCGCTCAAAGATAGTGCAATATTGTATACAATGACAAAACTATGTGCACGCACAAATTTGCGCCACGCGCATACACGAGAACCCACCCGGACAGTCGAGTGATCTCAGTGACTTAGGTGCAGCGCAGCAAACTGGCATGGCGCATGCATGACCAAAGCGAAACAGGGATCGCGCCATGAACAAAAATGCGGACATCGAACTTGCCGCCGTATCCAAAGCCTACGGCTCGACGCTGGCGGTGCATCCGATCAGCCTGAAGATCCCGGCGACCACCTATTGTTGCCTGCTCGGCCCCTCCGGCTGCGGCAAGACCTCGACGCTCAGGATGATCGCCGGCCACGAGGCGGCGACCTCTGGCGACATCCTGCTCGGCGACGCCAATGTGACCGACCTGCCCCCTGCCCGGCGCGGCACCGCGATGATGTTCCAGTCGTATGCTCTGTTCCCGCATCTCGACCTCGTCGACAATGTCGCCTTCAGCCTGAAGATGAAGGGAGTCGAAAAGGCAGCTCGCCGGCACGAAGCGATGGAGATGCTGAGGCTGATGCAGCTCGAGCCCTATGCCGACCGTCGGCCGGCGCAATTGTCGGGCGGTCAGCAGCAGCGCGTCGCGCTTGCTCGCGCCCTCATCACCAAGCCGGAGGCGCTGTTGCTCGACGAGCCGCTCTCAGCGCTCGACCCGTTCCTGAAGATCCGCATGCGCGCCGAACTCAAGAAGCTGCAGGCATCGCTCGGCATAACCTTCATCCACGTGACGCACAGCCAGGAAGAAGCCATGGCGCTCGCCGACCTGATCGTCGTCATGAACAATGGCCGGATCGAGCAGGCCGCGAGCCCGCGCGTCGTCTTCGAACGGCCGGCAACGGCCTTCGTGGCTCGCTTCATGGGCGACCACAACGTGATCTCCGGCAAGGTGGTCGAGGCGAGCGGCGACACAACGGTGATCGAAGTCGCCGGCGGCGGTCGCTTCAAGGCGCCCGGAGGTACGAAATCGGCCCGCGGCGAGCCGCTCGACCTTGCCGTACGCACCGATCGTGTCCGCATAGCCGGCGCGGAAGACGACCTGCTGGGCTTCAACGGCATCGTCTCGAACGTCGAGTATCTCGGCTCGACGGTGAACCTTTCGGTCACCGGAGCGGGCATCGACGACTTCACGATCGTCGTCAGCGACGACGCCTACTTCGCCCAACCCGTCAAGATCGGCGATGCCGTGTCACTGTCGTGGGCGGCCACGGACGTCATCGTCCTCGGACGGGTCGCAGGATGACGAAGCAATCAACAACCAGATCTACAGAGGAGAACCTGAAAATGACCACCGAAACCAAGACGACCAAGGGCGGCCTTACCCGCCGCAAACTGTTGAAAACAGCCTCTGCCGCCGTCGGCCTTGCTGCCGGCTCGGGCGCGATCACCGGCTTTCCGACCATCTGGGCGCAGAACCCGATCACGCTGCGCCAATTCGGTACCGGCGTGTCGAACATCAACGCCATCGCCGAGAAGTGCAAGGAAGACCTCGGGATCACGCTGGAGATGACCGCAACGGATTCGGATGCCGCAGCCCAGCGCGCCGTCACCCAACCGAACTCCTACGACATCGCCGACATCGAATACTGGATCCTCAAGAAGGTCTATCCGACCGGCGTGATCCAGCCAATGGAAACCGCGAAGCTGAAGTACTACGACAAGGTCGTACCGCTGTTCAAGACGGGCAAGCTGCTGCCCGACAGCGTCATCGCGCAGGGCACCGCGCCGCACACCGTCGGCTATGTCGAAAGCAAGGACGCCAAGACCTTCGCCGCCGGCGAGACCGAGCTCTTCACCATGATGCCGACGATCTACAATGCCGACACGCTGGGCATCCGCCCGGACCTCGTCGGCCGCGAGATCACCACCTGGGCAGACATCATGGACCCGGCCTTCAAGGGCAAGACGTCGATCCTCAACATTCCGTCGATCGGCATCATGGACGCCGCGATGATCATGGAAGCCATGGGCAACATCACCTACGCCGACAAGGGCAACATGACGAAGGAGGAAATCGACAAGACGATCGATTTCCTGATCAAGGCAAAGCAGGATGGCCAGTTCCGCGCCTTCTGGAAGTCGTTCGACGAGTCCGTCAACCTGATGGCATCGGGCGAAGTCGTCATCCAGTCCATGTGGTCGCCCGCCGTCGCCGCCGTTCGCTCCAAGGGCATTGCCTGCAAATATCAACCGCTCAAGGAAGGTTATCGCTCCTGGGGCGGCGGCCTCGGCCTTGCCTCGCACCTGTCAGGCGCGCAGCTCGATGCGGCTTACGAGTACATCAACTGGTACACCTCCGGCTGGGTCGGCGGCTACCTGAACCGCCAGGGCTACTACTCCGCTGCCATGGACACTGCCAAGGAATTCATGACCGCCGACGAGTGGGGCTACTGGATCGAGGGCAAGCCCGCTGCCGGCGACATTCTCTCCCCGGAGGGCAAGGTCATGGAGAAGGCCGGTGCGGTGCGCGATGGCGGCTCCTTCGAAGAACGGATGGGCAAGGTCGCCTGCTGGAACTCGGTCATGGACGAGGACCGCTACATGGTTCGTCGCTGGAACGAGTTCATCGCGGCCTGAGGCCGGCCGCCCGCCTGCACCCCCGCAAGGGGTGTCTCGCGGAGTCGGTCACAATCCCTCCCTTCCCTCGTTCCGATTTGAGAAGCAGCAGGCGAGACGAAGCGCTTACAACCCGGTCTCTCCCCGTCGTGGGGAGATGACCAGCAGGACAGAGGGGAACAGTCCCCGACCGGCAGAAGGCGGAGAACCATGGTGGAAGTGCGGCTACTGGGCGTCGGCGAACCGAAGCAGAAACGCGAGCTTCGACTTCCGGGCTGGCTCACCTCCTACCTGCAGGCGACGCCGCTGGCACTCGTTCTCGGCGCCTTCCTGCTTCTGCCTATCCTGATGATCGTGACCGTCAGCTTCTGGGACTACGACTTCGCCCAGATGTACCCGGACTTCGTGACCTTCAACTACACCGAGACATTGGGTTCCTGGGTCACCTGGAAAACCTACCTCAACACGCTGAAATACGCTTTCCTGGTATGGGCGATCACATTGTTCATCGGCTTCTGGGTGGCCTACTTCCTCGCCTTCCACATACGGACCGCGGCGATGCAGAGCGTGCTGTTCCTGATCTGCACGGTACCGTTCCTGACATCGAACATCATCCGCATGATCTCGTGGATCCCGGTGCTCGGCCGAAACGGACTGGTCAACAGCGCACTCGTGGGCTCAGGGGTCGTCAGCCAGCCAATCGAATGGCTGCTCTATTCCGATTTCGCCGTCGCGCTCGCCATGGTTCATCTCTATACGCTTTTCATGGTGACGCCGATCTTCAACACCATGATGCGGATCGACCGCTCGCTGGTGGAGGCGGCGCGGGATGCGGGCGCCTCCGGCTGGCAGATCCTCACCAACGTCATCATCCCGCTCTCCAAGCCCGGCATGGCAATCGGCACCATCTTCGTCGTGACCCTGGTGATGGCGGATTTTTCGACCGTGCAGGTCATGTCCGGTGGACAGAGCGCCTCCGTGGCACTGATGATGAAGAACCAGATGTCGCTGCTGCAATATCCGGCAGCCGCAGCCAATGCCGTGGTTCTGCTGATCATCGTCCTGCTCATGGTCTCGGCAATCCTGCGCGTCGTAGACATCCGCAAGGAGCTTTGAAATGTATTCGGAAAAGCGCTCCCGCGAATTCTATCTGCTCGCAGTCTTCTTCGCGCTGTTCGTCCTGTTCCTCTACGGCCCGCTCTCGGCGATCCTGATTCTCTCCTTCCAGGGACCGAACGGCGGCCTCACCTTCCCCCTCAACGGTCTCTCGCTGCACTGGTTCTTCAACCTGTTCGAAAGGCAGGCCGTGGGTGACTTCGGCGGCTCTTTCCGCCGCTCCCTCGCGCTCGGCCTCATGGTCACGGTCGTGACGGTGCTGGTGTCGCTGCTGGCGGGCCTCGCCTTCCGCCGCAAGTTCATCGGCGCGACGCCGCTGTTCTATCTGTCGGTGGCCAGCCTGGTGGTGCCCTCGATCATCATCTCGCTCGGCATCGGCGTGCTGTTTTCACAACTCGGCCTGCAGCCGGCCTGGTATTCCTCTGGTTTCGGCGCGCATCTGACATGGACGCTGCCCTTCGGCGTGCTGATCATGTTCGCGATCTTCAACCGCTTTTCCCCGTCGTATGAGGAAGCCGCCCGCGACCTCGGCGCCACCTCCTGGCAGAGCTTCCGCCATGTGGTCTTGCCAATGATCCTGCCGAGCCTGATCGGCGTCGGCCTGTTCGGCTTCACGCTCTCCTACGACGAGTTCGCGCGCACTCTGATGACTTCCGGAACCTACAACACCCTGCCGCTCGAAATCTATGGAATGACCACCAACGTCACGACGCCGGTGCTCTATGCGCTGGGCACGGTGACGACGGTCTTCTCCTTCCTGGTGATCGCGGGCACACTGGCGCTCATCATCGGCATCAACCGCCGCCGAAGCCAGGGCTGAACCTACATGAAAATCGCCGTCATCAATCCCAACACCACGTCGAGCATGACCGCGACGATCGCGGACGCGGCGAGGCGCGTGGCCAACGACACGACGACAATCGAGGCCATCACCTCCTCCATGGGGCCGGTGTCCATCGAAGGCTACTACGACGAGGCGCTGGCGCTGCCCGGGCTGTTGCTCGAAATCGCAAGAGCGGAACGAAACGGCGCGGTTGCCGCGGTGATTGCCTGTTTCGACGACACCGGGCTGGACGCCGCGCGGGCGCTGGCCGACATTCCGGTTCTGGGCATCTGCGAGGCGGCGCTGTCGGCTGCCTCCTTCATTGCCCAGCGCATCACCGTCGTCACCACGATGGAGCGATCACGCCTTCCTCTGGAACATCTGGTTCATCGCTACGGGATGGCCGGCAGGGTCAAGGTGCGTGCCGCCGACATCCCGGTCCTTTCCCTCGACGACCCTCAATCAAACGCCCGCGACAGGCTTCGAAACGAAATCGCGACCGCGCTGCGCGAGGACAAGACCGAAGCCATTGTGCTCGGCTGCGCCGGCATGGCGGATCTGACGCTCGACCTTCGGCGTGAATTCGGCGTGCCGGTGATCGATGGCGTCGCGGCGGCGGTCAAGCAGGCCGAAAGCCTCGTGGCCCTGGGTCTATCGACCGCCAAGCGCGGCGCCTATGCCGCCCCTGTCCACAAACCCTATATCGGGGCGCTGGAGGCTTTCGCGCCCGCGACAATCGGAGTGGCCTGACATGAGCGGGATCGCCGTCAGGGCATTGCGGCTGCAAGAGGTCGAGCAACTCGTCGACTGGGCAGCCATCGAGGGCTGGAACCCGGGCCTTGGCGACGCCGAAGCCTTCCGCTGCGCCGATCCGGACGGCTTCATCGGCTGTTTCGTCAATGAAGAACTGGCGGCCGGGATATCGGCGGTCGCCTATGACGAAGGCTTCGGCTTCATCGGGCTCTACATCTGCCAGCCGCGGTTCCGTGGACAGGGCTTCGGCCGCCGCGTCTGGGACGCCGGCATGGCCTATCTCGGCGACCGTACTATCGGCCTCGACGGCGTGTCCGAACAGCAGGCGAACTATGCCAGCATCGGCTTTGCGCCGCACTATGAGACCGTGCGCTGGTCCGGATCCCCGGCAGCAGTGCCCTCGCCTCCGCAGAACATGCTACCTGTCGAGGACGGCGACCATGCGGACTTGCTCGCTTTCGATCGATTGCATTTCCCGGCTGCGCGCGAAACCTTCCTCAAAACCTGGCTGTCGCCACCGCACAAGGCCTTTCTCGCCCGCGACGCCGGTGGCATCGCCGGCTACGCCGTCATCCGCGGCTGCCGCGAAGGCTTCAAGATCGGCCCTCTCTTCGCCGCAGGAGATGACATCGCCGGAGAACTGCTCTCGGCCTGCCTCGCCTCGGCCCCGCAGGAACTGATCCATATCGATGTCCCGCGCTATCAGGTCGGCTTCCGCGAGAGGCTTGTACATCTCGGCTTCCTGCCGGGATTCACGACGATGCGCATGTACCGGGGCGCCGCGCCCGATCTCGCGGATAGCGGCGTGTACGGCATCACCACGCTCGAGCTTGGCTGAGAATTGCGGAAATGTTTCGGAGGCATGCCTTCGAGTCCGCCTGTGCCGCCGCCGATATGGAACACCGGACCACCAGGCCGCAATATCCGTGCAGCCAGCATACCCGCGACGTGATCCAGATCGGCAGGATTAGGCAATAATCACGCAGGATTGAACATGTTCCACGCGCACATGGTCTTATACGATAGCTGCGGTTCAGCATGTCCCGGAGCCAGAGCACCAAGATCTGGCGTTGAAACACAAGGAGAGAACCATGGTGACTTTGACGATCAACGGCACCGCACATGAGGTCGAAGCCGAAGCGGACATGCCGCTTCTATGGGTGATCCGCGACCTCGTTGGCCTCACCGGAACGAAATTCGGCTGTGGCATAGCGCAATGTGGCGCCTGCACGGTTCATCTGGATGGCTCGCCCGTGCGTTCCTGTCAGACCTTTGTCGGCGACGTCGGGGATGCGAAGGTGACGACCATCGAGGGTTTGTCGGGCAAGGTAGCCGAAACGGTACAGATGGTTTGGGCCGATCTCGATGTACCGCAATGCGGTTACTGTCAGTCCGGGCAGATTATGTCTGTGACCGATCTGCTGACGAACAATCCGAAACCTACCGACGACGATATCGACGCTGCCATGACAGGAAATCTCTGTCGTTGCGCCACCTATCATCGGATCCGCGCTGGGATTCACGAAGCTTCAAAGCGCTTGGAGGCATAAGTCATGATCCCGAAACAGATGCAATCTCTTCATCTTTCCGTGGAAAAAGTCCAGGCGTCGAGACGGCAATTCATCCTTGGTGTGCTGGCGGCCGGTGGCGGCGCTGCCTTCGGCTATCACATCCTGGCCGCATCTCCCGCCGCCGCCGAGACGGCTGACAAAGCAAAGGAAGCTCTTGCCTTTACCCCCTATCTGACAATCGATGGCAACGGCAAGGTAACCGTGCTGTCCTCTCAGTTCGAGATGGGACAGGGCTCCTACAACGGCATCGCCACGCTGGTTGCGGAAGAACTGGATGCCGATTGGTCGACCATTGAGGTCCTGGGGGCTGCAGGCAATGTAGCAGCCTATGGCAATATCGCGTTCGGGGGCAAATTTCAGGGGACAGGCGGATCCACGTCGATGTTCACCTCCTGGGAGCGCTATCGCAAGGCAGGCGCGGCTGCACGCGCGACGCTGGTTGCCGCCGCCGCGTCCGAATGGGGAGTGCAATCATCGGAAATTGCCGTCGAGAACGGCGTCGTTTCCCATCCGTCCGGCAAGAGTGGCGGCTTCGGTGCGTTTGCCGCCAAGGCTGCATCCATGCCGATTCCGGCCGATGTAACGCTCAAGCAGCCGAGCGACTGGAAGCTGATCGGCAACGAAAAGTTGAAACGTTTCGACAGCGCCCGAAAGTCGAACGGCACGGAGCAATACACGATCGACGTCAAGTTGCCCGGCATGCTGACGGCAGTCATGATCCACCCGCCCCTGTTCGGTGCGACGCTCAAGTCCTTCGATGCAACGGCGGCAAAGGCTATCAAAGGTGTCGTCGATGTTGTCGAGACGCCGCGCGGCGTCGCCGTGGTTGCCGAACATATGTGGGCCGCGATCAGTGGCCGGGACGCCGTTTCAGTCGAATGGGATGAGAGCACCGCTGAAAAGCGGAGCACGCTTGAACTGATGTCGCTGTACAAGGACATCGCCGGCAAGGCCCCGGCTGCGATTGCGCGCAAGGACGGCGACGCCGATGCCGGTTTTGCGTCCGCCGCCAAGGTCTTGGAGGCGACTTTTGAGTTTCCGTATCTTTCGCACGCCGCAATGGAGCCACTGAACGCTGTCGCGCGGAAAAATGACGACGGAACGCTCGAAATCTGGGGTGGGCATCAGTTCCCCGACGTCTATCAGATGCTCGCCGGTCAGATCGCCGGCATCACCCCTGACAAGGTGCAGTTGCATGTGATGAAAACAGGCGGCAGCTTCGGCCGTCGTGCTGTCTTCGACGGCGACGTCGTCGTCGAGGCTGTCCATGTTGCCAAGGCTATCGGCTACAAGGCGCCGGTTAAGGTGCAGTGGACACGCGAGGACGACATTCGCGGTGGACGCTATCGTCCTTCCTATGTCCACCGGATGAAGGCCGGGATAGACGGCGAAGGAAAGCTCATTGCCTGGAGCGACCACGTGGTGGGCCAGTCCATCATGGGCAAGACGATGTTTGACGGCATGATCAAGAACGGTGTCGATCCCACATCCGTGGAAGGCGCCAACAATCTTCCCTATGCCATTCCCAACCAGACCGTCGGCCTGACAACCACGGAGGTCGGGGTGCCGGTTCTCTGGTGGCGTTCGGTCGGTTCGACGCATACGGCCTTTGCCGCGGAAGCATTTCTTGACGAGATCGCCGAGGCCGCTGGACAAGATCCCGTCGAGTACCGTCTGTCGATGCTTGAGCCGCAATCGCGCCATGCCGTTGTTCTCAAGATGGCGGCGGAAAAGGCGGAATGGGCAAAGCCATTGGCAGCGGGTCGTTTTCGTGGCGTATCTGTCGCGGAAAGCTTCGGCACGGTCGTTGCGCAGATCGCCGAAGTTTCCGTCAACAGTAGCGGTGGCATCAAGGTCGAACGCGTTGTTGCCGCCGTCGATTGCGGGCTGGCGGTCAATCCGGATCAGGTCCGTGCGCAGGTGGAGGGTGGCGTCGGGTTCGGCTTGGGCGCCATACTGGCCGAGGAAATCACCCTGTCCAAAGGAATGGTCGACCAGGGCAACTTCGATGTCTACACACCGCTTCGGATCGATGCGATGCCAGTTGTCGAGGTTCATATTCTCCCGTCGGCCAATCCGCCCTCGGGAATCGGCGAGCCGGGCGTTCCGCCCATCGGGCCCGCGGTCGCAAACGCCGTCTACAAGGCGCTTGGAAAGCGGATCTACGTTATGCCGTTCGCCAAGTCGCTCAGCGCGTAACATCGTTCCCGGCATCATCAACGCGGGCCGGGGACACGGATCTCGGCCCGTGTCCCCGGTGCAAGTTCGCGCATTCCGGTCGCTGCTCTAGGCAAGCACATGCTCCGGGACGCCCTGGCGCGCATTCCGCCGGATCGTCTGTGGCGGCTGGCCAAACGTCCGCAAGAAAGCGCGACGCATGCGATCCCGGTCGGCAAATCCGGCTTCCTCGGCGATCACGTCCATGGAGTGACGACCCTGCTCCATCATCAGCCGCGCCGCCTCGACGCGAAGTGTCTCGACGGCCTTGGCGGGAGATTGCCCCGTCTCGGCGCGGAATGCCCGGCTGAACTGCCGCGCACTGAGACCCGCCGCATCGGCCAGTTCTTCCACCGAGAGGACGCTTCGCAGGTTGGCCTTGGCGAAGTCGATCGATTTCTGGATACGGTCCGATTTCGGCTCGAGCTCGAGCAGCGCGGAAAACTGCGACTGGCCGCCGGCACGCCGGTGATAGACAACGAGCTTGCGGGCGACGGCACGGGCGATCTCTGCCCCATGGTCTTTCTCAACCATCGCCAGCGCCAGGTCGATGCCCGCGGTCATTCCGGCCGAGGTCCAGACGCTGCCATCGACGATGAAGATGCGGTCCTCCTCGACCTTGACCGCCGGGAAGCGCTCCTGCAGCTGTCGTGCAAAAGCCCAATGCGTGGTCGCCCGGCGCCCGTCCAGCAGCCCGGACTCCGCCAACACGAAGGCGCCGGTACAGGGTGCCGCCATGCGCCGCGAGGTCTGAAACGAACGGCGCGCGAATTCGATCAGGCCCGGCGTCATCGGTTCGATCACCGCTGCCGCGCCGAACATCACCGTGTCATACGTCGTCTCATCGAAGGCTTTGGTGATGACGCCGAAGCCGGCCGACGACTGGACTGCGCCGCCGGCTTCGGAAAGGAGGTCAATCGCATAGGCAGGCTCGCCGAGCTCGGCATTGACCATTTCGAAGGCGGTTACTGCCGCGAAGCCCATCAGTTGGAACCCCGGAAAGACGACGAATCCGATCCTGTGCATGATACATTCCTAGTCCTTAAACGCCGTATGTATCATATTTGCGCCATACTACGTAGTCCCGGAAACGGGGAACACGCCAATGCGGCCATGCTACTTGCCGGCTCCGTTCCCATACCGGGCCGCGGGTACGCTGCGCGACAGATTGGGCATCAATTTCTGCCGAGCCTCTTCATAGGCCTCCCAGTCGGCGACCTCGGGCAGCGAGGGAATGGTGATGCCCTCGCCTAGGTCAAGGCCGGAAAGTGCGGCGTCCACCATCGCCTCGGCGGGCATGACGATCTCGCCCGGCAGGTGCTCGACGGGTGTGCCAGCGACGCCCCAGAAGTCGGTCGCCGTGGCGCCCGGAAGAACGGCCTGGACACGAATGTTCTTGTCGGCAAGTTCCTTCTGCAGCGACAGGGTAAAGGCAAGCACGAAGGCCTTGGTGCCACCATAGACGCCGTTCAGCACTTCCGGGGCGACGCCCACGATCGATGCGATGTTGATGATAGCGCCGGTGTTGCGCGCGACGAAGGCCGGTACGGCGGCGTAGGTCAGCCGCGTCAGCGCCGTCACGTTCAGCGTGATCATCTCCTCCATCTTCTCGACGTCGGATGCCAGCAACGGGGCGGTGGCGCCGACGCCGGCATTGTTGACCAGCAGCGTAATGCTGGCATCGGTTCGCAGCACCTTTTCGATGCGCGCAAGATCGCTCTTGTCGCCAAGGTCCGCCGCCACCACTTCGATGGTGCGCCCGGTCTGATCGGCGATGCGCCGCGCAAGTTCTTCGAGTCGCGAACGATTACGGGCGACGAGGATCAGATCATATCCCCGGCGCGCCAGGCGATCGGCGTAGATTGCACCGATGCCCGAGGAGGCACCGGTAATCAGCGCGGTTCCTTTTGAGTTCTGGGTCATTGCAGGCTCCTTCAGGTTGGTTTCGTAGCCTGACGATAGGCCTAAACAGTCGCGTCTCAAATGTCGTATATCCGGCTTTTTAGGCCATCGATCTGCGACGGATCGCTGAAGGTCAAAGCGGGCGGAAACTATCCTCTTTCAGAAGTCGGCGAGGCGCATTCGGACATCGCGAGCGGCGTATGCTGGGCTACCTCCACAGAGAGGCAGCGGCCATTCTGATCCAAGAAGGCGAGACGTGAGGGCCAATGATGAGAAGGATCGGCAACAAGCGGCCGATCCTTCGACAGCATCCGTGGCTACCTTTGTGCTTTCACCAGGTCAGCGACGACACTGTGAGCAGCACCGCGAGCGGCGACGGTTCCAACGACGTGAAATCATAGACGCATGGAGCCGCAAAGACGGCAAGCATCAAGATTCCTGCGACGAGACGTTTCATTTGACCCTCCCTGGTTCGGATGTGGAGCTCAAACGACGTTGAGCTCGACATGGATGTTGCCGCGCGTCGCCTTGGAATAGGGGCAGGTCTGATGGGCTTCGTCGACCAGCGCGCGAGCGAGGTCCGGGGCGAGTCCCGGAAGGCTGACATTCAGACGGGCCTGCAGAAAGTAGGCGCCGTCCGTCGAACCAAGGTCGACTTCCGCATCGACTGCCGTATCGGAGGGAAGTCTGATCTGCCGCTTGCCGGCGGCCTTGGTCATCGCACCAATGAAGCATGCGGACCAGCCAGCTGCAAAGAGCTGTTCAGGGTTGGTGCCGGGTTGGCCAGCTCCGGGAGGCGAGAGCTTGACACTGAGCTGCGCGTCATCGCTGCGTGCGAACCCATCGCGCCCCCCGGTCGTGTGAGTCCTGCCTGTATAGAGGACCTTTTCGATCTTCGTCATGGAACACTCCTTTGTCTCGTCGCGGGTTGCGACATCTGGTGACGGAGTGCTTTTTGACAGGGCGACGTATCCGGAGTGTTTCCTGAAACGCAGGAAGTGTATCAGATCGTAGCACGCAGATGCCGAGATACCTTCTCGTACAAGATCCCGGCAGAAGAGCGACCCGATGTTTACTGAAGCGTGACTTCCGCCGCCAGTCCACCGCCAGCACGATTGTACAGCCGGACGGAGCCGCCGATCGCGCCCGCCAGTTGCTGGGCGATGGCAAGCCCGAGCCCCGTGCCGCCGGTTTCGCGATTGCGCGATTGCTCCAATCGCAAATATGGCTGCATGACAGCTTCCAGCATATCGTCCGGAATGCCCGGCCCATGATCGAGCACGGTGATGACGACACCGCCCTCGCCTTTCCGCTCGACGCTGATTTCCGCAGCGCCCGCGAACTTGATCGCATTGTCGATGAAGTTCGTGAGGATGCGACGCAGCGCATGTGGTTTGGTCGAGGTTGTACCCTGCACGACGCCGACCACAGTGACCGCTTTTCCGGTGTCCTGATAGTCGTAGGCGATGCTGTCGACAAAGGAGGACAGATCGATGCGCGAGTTCTTCTCGCCACTGCCGTGCGAGCTGCGGGCATAGGCGATACCGTCCTGCACCAGCCGCTCGATCTCGCGCAGGTCATTGGTGAGCTTGTCCTTCTCGGGAGAGTCGTCCGCCATGTCCGCACGCAGGCGCATGCGGGTGATGGGCGTCTGCAGGTCGTGGGAGATCGCTGCAAGGATCTGCACCCGCTCCTCAAGATATTGGGCAATCCGGTCCCGCATGGCGTTGAAGGCACGGGCCGCATGGACTACCTCGCTCGGTCCGGCCTCGATCAATGGCTGGCCTTTCTTGTTCGGATCGAGCGCATCCGCCGCCGCCGCCAGCTCTCCGAGCGGTCGGATCGCTTGGCGCACAGCAAACCAGGTGCAAAGCACCAGCAGCACCATCTGCGCGACGAGGACATAGGGAAGCCATTCGGCGATCGGCATGACGCCTGTCGGGGTCACGTCGATCGTCAGCGGCGTGCCGTCGGACAGCGTCAAATGCCCCTGCAGGCGTTTGCCGTCACCGGGGATGGACTCGATCCGCAAGGGAAACTTGTGTCCGGCCGCCTCCTCGATTCGTTCCGCGATCTCTGCACCGCGGCCCGACGTGTCCGGCACGCCTGGAAGTCCCGGGCCGAGCACGAGCCGATAGTTGCCGCGGCTCAGGCGATCCAGCCAGTCGGGCCGTTCGTTGGCCGGCAGCCTGTCGAGCACAGCGATCGACGTCGCCAGATCGCTTTCCAGCGTGCCGAGCATGACCGTCTTGGCCGACATGTAGCGTTCGAGGAAAAGGATGCCGAAGGAAAGGCCGCAGGCGATTGCCAGACCGGTGAACAGGATGAGGAAGAGACGCGAACGAAGTGTATCCGGCCACCACCCTCGGCGGGAGGCGCGACCGGTCGTCATGCCCTAGGCTCCGAAATCTCGACCGGAACGGAGAAGACATAACCTTCCGCCCGCACCGTCTTGATATAGGTCGGCTCGCGCGCATCGTCCCCGAGCCGCTGACGCAGCCGGCTGACGAGAAGGTCGATCGAGCGGTCGAATAGTTCTGCGTCGCGACCCTGCGTCAGGTTCAGCAGTTGGTCGCGATTGAGCACCCGTTGCGGGTGATCGATGAAGACGCGCAACAGACGATACTCCGCACCGCTCAGCGCGATTTCGGTTCCCTGCCTGTCGAGAAGATGCCGGCCGACCGTATCCAGCCGCCAGTCGCCGAAGGCGAGCAGCCTGCCGGCTTCGCTGATCTGCAGATTGGGTGGCAGCATGCGCGCCCGACGCAACACCGCCTTGATGCGGGCGAGAAGCTCGCGCGCCGCAAACGGCTTCGACAGATAGTCGTCGGCGCCCATTTCAAGCCCGATGATGCGATCCATCTCGTCGCTGCGTGCGGTCAGCATCAGGATCGGCGTCGCCTTGTGTTTGCCGGCGCGTAGTTCGCGGCAAAGGACCAGCCCGTCGTCGCCCGGCATCATCAGGTCGAGCACAATCAGGTCGACGGCATTGCCCTCGAGGAAACTGCGCATCTGGCGGCCATCGGCGGCGACCGACGCCCGAAGACCGTTCTTCTTCAGGTAGCTCGACACCAGTTCGCGGATCTCGCGATCGTCATCGACGATCAGGATATGGTCGACATGCTCCATTTTCGGACCTTCGAATTTCTCTCTCGACATGGCGGCGCGCCTGCCATGCTTATTAGACTGGGATTTGGCTGCCGCGAAACAAAGAATTGTCCGCGGCAGCGACCTGCCGGCCTAGAACCGCGCGACATCCAGAATGGCTTGGGCAAAGTACTGCGGTGCTTCCTGCGGCAGATTGTGACCGATGCCGCCGGTGACGTTGCGGTGCTCGTACTTTCCAGAGAACTTCTTGGCATAAGCCGAAGGGTCCGGATGGGGGGCGCCATTTGCGTCTCCCTCCATGGTGATGGTCGGCACCGTGATTACCGGGAAGGTAGCAAGTTTCATTTCGAGGTCGTCATACTTCCTCTCGCCATCGACAAGCCCAAGGCGCCACCGATAGTTGTCGATGGTAATCGCGACATGATCGGGGTTTTCGAGAGCAATTGCCGACCGGTCGAAGGTTGCATCGTCGAAATGCCATTCGGGCGAGGCGAGCTTCCAGATGAGCTTCGCAAAATCGCGTGTATTGGCCTCATAGCCGAGACGGCCACGCTCCGTCGCAAAATAGAACTGATACCACCAGGAAAGTTCGGCGGCAGGCGGAAGCGGCTTGCTGTTCGATGCCTGGCTGCCAATCAGGTAACCGCTGACCGAAACCAGAGCCGTGCAACGTTCCGGCCAGAGTGCCGCCATAATATCGGCGGTACGGGCACCCCAATCGTAGCCGGCGACGATCGTCTTCTCGATGCCGAGCGCGTCCAGCAAAGCGATCATGTCGGCGGCAAGGGCGGATTGCTGTCCGTTGCGCGGCGTATCGTTGGAGAGGAAGCGTGTCGTGCCGTAACCGCGAAGGTGGGGAACAATGACGCGATAGCCGGCAGAGGCCAGGATCGGCGCGACATCGACGAAGCTATGGATGTCGTAAGGCCAGCCATGCAGTAACAGGACGACCGGACCATCCGCCGGGCCGGCTTCGGCATAGCCGACGTTGAGCAGGCCGGCATCGATCTGCTTCAGTGCCTCGAAAGACGTAATGGTACCGACCCTGGCAATGGCCGGTGACGATGCTGCAGCGGACTGCGCATTCGCGAGCGAGGTGACGCCGAACTCGACGGCTGCGACGGTCATTGCCGCCACGCCGAAAAAGTTCCGGCGCTTGAGGTTGATTTCGTTCAAAGGCGACTTGGAGCTCATGGGTTTTCTCTCCGATCCGGGTTGATCACGATCCACAGAACAATGGCGGCATGTATCCCCGATGTGTCCCGGGCGACCCGCTATTGCATGCAGATGTAGCATCCGGTCGCGCAGATACGTTCTGATACAATACCCCGACAGCAAAGAAGATCGGGAGACCCACCCTTGCCGTCCGATTGTTTCGCTCTGTAGCGCTCCGGAGCAATTCCTACACTTCGATACACTTCCCCTTGAACCCGGACACATCCGGGATACGTCGCGCCGGCCAGATTGGCGTCGCATCTGGTCGAGCCGTATCGCCGTCCGGAGCCCGAACCCCGGTTTCAGAGGAAACGTTGATGACGCTTCTTATCATTGCTTATCTCGGAGGGGCGCTGACAATCCTCAGCCCCTGCATCCTGCCCATCCTCCCCTTCGTCTTCGCCCGCGCCGGGCAGCCCTTCGTCCGCAGCACGTTGCCGATGCTCGTCGGCATGGCCGCTACATTCGCATTGGTTGCGACGCTTGCTGCAGTCGGCGGCAGCTGGGCGATCCATGCCAATGAATACGGGCGTCTCGCGGCAATCGCGCTGCTCGCCGTCTTCGGCATCGGCCTGCTTTCACCCCGCGCCGCGAGCACCATTGCCCAGCCGGTCGTCGATTTCGGCAACCGGCTTCTGAATGCATCCGGCAGGCCCGGCTCCGCACCGACCGCCGCAACCTCTCTCCTGTTGGGCGTTGCAACGGGGTTGCTGTGGGCCCCCTGCGCCGGGCCGATCCTCGGTCTCGTGCTGACGGGTGCTGCGCTGCAAGGCGCGAATCTTGCAACATCCTTCCTGCTGCTTGCCTATGCCACCGGCGCAGCCAGCTCGCTCGCCGTCGCCTTGATTGTCGGAGGCAAGATTTTTGCCGGCATGAAGCGGTCGCTCGGCATCAGCGAGAGGATCCGACAGATCCTCGGCGCGGCCGTCCTGGCCGGCGTTGCCGCCATCGCGCTCGGTCTCGATACCGGATTTCTGGCGCGCCTCTCCTACGCCAGCACCGCATCCTTCGAACAGGCGGTCCTCGACCGACTGAATGCAAGTCAGCATGGCATGGCTCCTTCCGAAGTCGCGAGCAACAATGCGATGATGACCGACGCGACCGGACCGTTCCACGCAGACCTGCCGGTCGAAAGCCAAGCACCTTCGCTAAACGGCGCGGTTGAGTGGCTGAACTCGTCGCCGCTCTCTACCGAGCAGCTTCGCGGCAAGGTCGTGCTCATCGACTTCTGGACCTATTCCTGCATCAACTGCATCCGCACCGTGCCCTATGTCCGCGCCTGGGCCGAGAAATACAATGATCAGGGGCTCGTGGTGATCGGCGTGCATGCTCCGGAATTCGCGTTCGAGAAGAAGATCGACAACGTCAGACAAGCGGTCAGCGACTTCAAGATCGGCTATCCGGTCGCGATCGACAACGATTACAAGATCTGGCGTGCCTTCCAGAACAGCTACTGGCCGGCCCACTATCTGATCGATGCCAAAGGCCAGGTCCGCTACCATCACTTCGGGGAAGGCAATTACCGCCAGACCGAGGGGGCGATCCAGGATCTGCTGCGCGAAGCCGGCACGGACATGGCGGCCACCGCACCGGTGCAGCCGGATGCGAAGGGCGCCGAGGCAAGCCCGGACCTGAACAACATCCGCTCCGGCGAAACCTATCTCGGCTACAAGCGCGCTGCCGGCTTCGCCTCTCGCGAAAGCCTGCGCGCAGATGCCGCCATGGAATATTCGGTCGAGCAGCCGGGCCTCAACGAGTGGGGCCTCTCCGGTACCTGGACCGTCGGCCCGGAACAGGCGACGCTCGACCAGGCGGACGGCGGCATCGCCTATCGCTTTAGCGCGCGCGACCTGCATCTCGTCCTGGGACCGGGAGCGGACGGCAAACCCGTTCGCTTCCGTGTGACGGTCGACGGCAAGGCCCCCGGTGCCGACCATGGCGCGGATACCGATGCCGGAGGCAACGGTGCGGTGACCTCGACAAGGCTCTACCAGCTCGTTCGCCAGTCCGGAAACGTCGAAGCGCGGAATTTCGAGATCCGTTTCCTCGATCCGGGCGTCGAGGCCTACGCCTTCACCTTCGGCTGAACCTTACCCCTCTCCCATCGATCGCCAATCAAAGGATCGAACGATGGGACCGGCGAAAACATTAGCGGGCCACGAACCGGTTCGGAACGTCGGTTAATGGCTGGAACATGCGGCGGTAGGCGCCGGGGGTGAGCCCGGTGCACCGCTTGAAGAGCCGCCGGAAGAAGGCCGGATTTTCGTACCCGACAACCGCCGCGATGTCGTCCGCGGCGGTTGCGGTGCCTTCCAGCAGTCGCTTTGCCTCCTCGATCCGCAGGTTCTGCACGTAACCAATGAGCGTCGATCCCGTGGCGGTCGTGAATCGTCGTTTCAGGCTGCGCTCGGGGATGCCGCAGTGGCGGACGACCGTGGCAACTGCGAGCGATTCGCGATAGTGCTCGGCAAGCCAGCTCTCCGCCTTGCGGACGATCGAATCCGCATGCGGCTGCCGACGTATCAGGCTCGCATAGGGAAGCTGACCCTCTCCATGCCACTTGAGGAGGTAGACCTTGGCGATGCGCAGCGCTTCGCCCGGGCCGCAATGGCGCGCAATGATGTGGATGGCAAGATCATGCCAGGACGTCGTGCCGCCCGCGGTGACGATGCGGCCGGTCTGGTCCGCAACCACGAGATTGGGTGCCGGATTGAAGCGGACCTTCGGAAAGCACTTGCGGAACAGATCCCCATAGCCCCAATGCGAGGTCGCCTCGCGCCCGTCGAGCAAGCCGGCGGACGCCAGCAGCACCGAGCCCGAACAGGCGGAGTAGATCGTGCTGCCGCTCTCGTAGCAGTTCCGAAGCCAGTCCTTGACCGCCTCATGGCGGTCGCGGATGTCGTCGGTCGGCGCAAGCCAAAGCTCGGGCACGATGACGATGTCCGGTCTGCCGGCCCGTTCCAGCGTGGCTTCCGGGCTGACGGGAACGGCATTGCCGCAGCAAAACGGCTTCGGCTCCGGCGACACGATGCGTGGCCGAATCAACGGACATCCGGCTTCCTCGCCGACAAGCTCGCGCCACAGCGTGCCGGTCGCCGCCAGCACATCGACCATGCCGTAGAGCGCCGAGCCCGCCGTTTCCGGCAGTGCCAGGATCAGGGCCGTCACCGTGTGCGGTTGTGTCGTCGTCATGGCGACCTCTGGCACGAAAGGAACGATTTCGACAAAAATCGCTCTGACCGGACGTGATGTCCAGAGCTAATTTGCGACTTGCCGACACCTATGGGGCCGACAATCCAGCAGCTACAAACCTCGATGGAGACCATCATGAACACGCAATCCGCTATCCATGCGAAACCAACGATCATCAACGGCCTCGACGTTGATGCCGCCGTTGCCACCATCGCCTCCATCAAGGCCGACAAGAGCCTCGGCAGGTTCCAGTTCCGCGCCCGCAACACCTGGATCGATGGCGGCGTGAACCGCTCCGTGATCCGCGACTTCTACGGCGCCGGCAAGGAGGACACCTCGCGCGACACCGCGTTTGAATTCACCAACGGCGAGCCGCCAATCCTGCTCGGAAACAACGAAGGCGCCAACCCGGTCGAGTTCCTGCTGCATGCACTCGCGGGCTGCGTGACGACCACCTTAGTCCTGCATGCCATGGCGCGTGGCATCGCCATCCGCGAGCTGTCGACCGAGCTTGCGGGCGATCTCGATGTGCAGGGACTGCTCGGTCTCGACGACAGCATTTCGCCCGGCTACGAGCAGATCAGCATTCGTATGCATGTCAAGGCGGATTGCTCCGACGAGGCGCTCGACGACCTTCTGGCCTATGCGCAGCGGCATTCGCCGGTCTGCAATACCGTGTGCCGGCCCGTGCCGGTCGTGATCGAGCGCGCCTCGACCTAGTCGCACTGAACCCACCTGAGAGGGCCGAACGCTATCCAGCCTCTCAGGTGGCCCTGACGCCGCGCAGCAGCTACGTCAGTGCAAGCCGAACATTCCAGCGACAGTGAGCCTTCGTTCGTCTGGACCAGTTCAGGGCGAGGATCAGTCCGCGGGTCTGCCTGAAGTCGAGATGCCTCCAATCGCCACGAGTAGACTCGACATCCTGCCACAACTCGGGCACGATCAACGCGATTGCATTCGCCGCGTGCGCTCAAATCGGTTCCTACGATCATTGCTCTTCTAACACTGCCCCTATCTAGCGGAGTGCATGATGATGGCCGCATCCTCGACTTCGGATGATCGAACGGTTTCGGACCAGATTCTCGACTACCTCGTTCTTGAAGGCGCCACTAAGATTTTTGGTCTTCCCGGCGCAGGCATTGCACATTTGCTGCAAAGGCTGAGGGCGCGGCCCGAATTTTCCTATGTCGTTTGCCGACAGGAATCGGGGGCAGCATACATGGCCGATGGCTACTTTCGTGCTACGGGCAAGCCGGGCGTTGTGCTGGTTACGAGCGGCCCCGGTGCGACCAATGCCTTGACAGGAACCATGAACGCGAATTTTGGCGGCTCCGCCGTTCTGGCTCTGACGGGAGAGGTCCCGCAGAACTTTCTAGGTCGTGGCTATCTTCAAGAGGGCACCGATTGCGGGCTCAATATCCGCGATATCTATGCCGCGGGAACCCGGTATAGCGCTGATATCGGTGCAGCAGCCGGCGCTCCGATTCTTATTGAACAGGCCTTGCGGGACATGCTTTCGATCCCTTGTCGTGCGGTGCGCCTCGGCATATCCGACAACGTTGCCTCTTTGCCTGTGGCTGACTCGATTTCGCCGCGCCCGCCGACATCCGCCGCAACCTACCGGAGCGTGCCCGATAGTGCACCAGTCAATGGCGCCAGACGGGCATTGGAGGTGCTGTCATCCGCCAAACGCCCGTTGATCCTGCTCGGCAACGGGTGCCGCGCGGCACTCCGTGACGAGGCCACGGCCAAGGGGTTCGAGTGTCTCGTCGAGTGGTGGCAAATCCCTGTGATCACGACATCAGACGGCAAAGGCGTGTTTCCCGAGACTCATGATCTATCACTACGGAGCTACGGGTTCGCTGGCAGTGAATGGCCACAATACTGGATGGTCGGCCAGAACGGCGCGCCAGCGCATGATGCGCTTCTGGTCATCGGTTCTTCTCTTGGCGAGCTCGCAACCTATCGCTGGAACCCCATGCTGGTGCCGAACGGCCCTTTTATCCAGGTCGATATCGACCAATCGATGATCGGGCGCGGCTTTCCTCTCACCGAGGGGATCGTTGCAGAGGCCGGCGCCTTTCTGCGCACCATGTGGGACCAAGCGGCTGCATGGCCGAGGAACCAGGTGGAAGTCGAAGCGCGCGGCGCAGAGATCTCCGAAATCAAGAAGAGCCATTCGGCCTTCGCTTCTGATAACGACTACAATTCCGAGGCTGCCCCACTTCAGCCGGCAGCCCTTTGCCGAGTTCTGAACGGTCTGTTGCCGGACGATGCGTTGGTCTTCATCGATTCCGGCAATTGCGTGGGCTGGGGCCTACACTGCCTGACCATTGGCCGCCGGCAAGAATTGCATGTCTCGCTGGCAATGGGTGCCATGGGCCTCGGCGTCTGCGCCGTGGTGGGTGCCCGTCTCGGCCGGCCGGACCGACTTGCGGTTGCTCTGGTCGGCGATGGGGCTTTTCTCATGCACGTCGCGGAGGTTTCTACTGCAGCTGCACATAATGTGGGCGCCATCTGGCTTGTCCTGCTGGACGACGACCTGCGGATGGTTACGCAGGGAATGGAGAAGTTCTTCCCGATCGACCGAGGCTACGAGGGCGCCTACAGCCTCGGCCAGCCCGACCTCGGGATGGTCGCGGAAGGTCTCGGTGCAGATGCTTTCCGGGTCTACGTACCCGAGGATCTTCAGCGGATATGGCCCGCTGTCTTGGCCGGCGCCGAAAATGGAAAGCCGCAAGTGATCGTGGCACATGTCGACCCGAAGGCGGCGCCACCTTACTGGAGCACGCCTTACTGGCAACCGAACGTTGACTGAGCGAGGACGAACCGATGGACACAATGCCTGACGTCGACGTTGCAGTGGTGGGCGGCGGGATAGGAGGCATCTACACCGGCTGGCGTTTGCTCACATCACCGCTGGCGGGCTCGCGGCTTGCGGACTGGGAAGCAGCTCGGGGAAAACTCAAGGTCGCCGTGTTCGAGGGCAGCGACCGGATCGGGGGACGCCTGCTGTCCGCGCGCTCGCCTCATATGCCCGATACGACCGCAGAAGTGGGCGGCATGCGCTATGTCACCCCGGCGCAAACGCTCGTGACGGGTCTGGTCGAACGGGTACTGAAGTTACCTTGGCACCAGCAGATTGTCGATGTGACAGGCAACATTGCATTCTTGCGCGGTCGCCTGCTGCGGTCGAGCGACCTCGGCAATCCGACGGCGTTGCCCTATGCACTCGATCCGTCCGAGGTGGCATGGCTGGCCGCCAGAGCGGGGGCGAGTCCCGCGGGGCTCATCGGTCGCGTTCTGACGAGGCTGATGCCGGATCTGCAGGCGCACCTCGAGACCGGGACACTCCGCCAATACCTTGCGACAATTAAGGTCGAAGGCTCGCCGCTCTGGCAGCATGGCTTGTGGAACCTGTTGGCGAAGGGCATGAGCCCGGATGGTTATTCTGCGGCCCGTGCTACGATTGGCTACGACTGCCTTGGCGGCAATACCAACGCACTCGACCTCACAGCGGAGTACTATGACTTTGCTTCCGGCGTCAGCTATCGGATGGTCAACGGCGGATATGAGACAGTCCCATGGGAGCTCTGCGGTCGCTTCGAGGCGGCTGGCGGCGAAGTCCACTTTCGAAAGTGGCTCACAGGCTTTGCAGGCACCACGCTTGGCGATGGCTCGCAAGGTATCGAGATGCGCTTCGCGGACGGCAAGACCATCACTGCGCGTGCCATCGTGCTCGCCATGCCGCGTCGATCAATCGAATTGCTTGATGCGGACGGCGAGGTTCTCGGGCCGGAAAACATAGGTTTCCGGCGTGATCTTGCATCGGTCTCCGCAATCCCGCTGTTCAAGGCATTTCTGCTCTATCCCAACAGTTGGTGGCAGGATTCCGGGGTCAAATCCGGCCGCTCGCTAACGGATCTGCCAATCCGGCAATGTTACTACTGGCCGACTGGACCCACGGGGGATGGAGTTCCGAAGCGAGATGATCCCGGCCTTATCATGGTCTACGACGATCTTCTGAACGTCAGCTTCTGGGAAGGGCTCGACAAGCGCGCGGAAGTTCACAAGGCCGGTCTGCATATCAGCCGGAGAAGCGGTGATAACACCTGGCCGATCTTCGGACGAAAGGAGGCCCCTGGTGTCGAGGCCGCCTCCACCGATCCCTTCGCGCAGCGTCTCCTCGACAATTGGCACGACCATCCGGCGACCCAGCAGATGGTCAACGAACTTCATCGAGAGCTGATGCTGATGCACGGCGTCGATAGAGCACCCGACCCCATCGATGCTGCCTTCATGGACTGGTCACGCGATCCGTTCGGCGGGGGCGTCCATCTTTGGAATGTCAACGCCCGGTCAGATGAAATGCTTCAGCGCATGACGCAGCCGGTCGACGGCTTCCCGTGCTACGTCTGCGGCGAAGCCTATTCCACCAATCAGACCTGGGCCGAAGGCGCACTGCAAACGGCAGAGATCGTGCTGCAACAACGACTGGGCCTGCCAAAAGGCGAGTGGCACGATGACTGACGATCACATCGGCATTGTCGGACTGGGCTATCAGCTCCCTACCCGCGTCCGCCTCAACGACGATCCGATCTTTGATGCGCTGAAAAAGAACAAGTCGCAGGGAGATATCCTGGCCTTGTTCCAGGGGATCGAGCGACGGCACGTGCTTGGTCCGAACGAAACGCTGGTCGCGATCATGGCGGCTGCGGCAGAGAAAGCCATGATCGATGCTGGAGTGGCTGCCAGTGACGTCGATCTCCTGCTCGGATGCGCTTCGCTTAGCCAATACATCGTGCCCAGCGATCTCGGAGCATTGCATGCGCGGCTCGGGTTGCCGCAACGCTGCATTCCCTTGCCGCTGGCCAACGATTTTTCCAATTTCACGCAGTCGCTGGTCATCGCGGACGCCCTGCTAAGGGCCGGGCGCATGAGGACCATTCTCGTTGTTGCTGGCGGCGATTGGACGCGCGCGGTCGACTACGATCAAGGTGCTTCGATTAGCGCCGGAGACGGAGCCGGTGCCGCGGTTTTGTGTGGGCCATCAACTGGCGTGCGCTGGACCATTTTGGACCAGCAGGCGCTTGTTCGTTCGGATCTCTACGGCGCGATGTTCGTAAGTGGCGATGTCGTTCACGCAGGCGGCCAGCCGCAAGACCAGGAATACAGCGGCCCTTATTTTCACATGACGGATGCTGGCGCGCAGGATTTCAGATCATTCGGTGCCGACACCGCGCCTGTTCCGGCGCAAATGTTGTTGAACCGCCAGGGGATTTGTGGGCGCGATGTCACCCTGATCGGCCACCAGGCATCGACCGTCCTCCTGGGTGCCTGGGCCAAGGTCATAGAACCTGCCGCGGCGCTCAGCACGATCGAAAACTTCGGAAACATGACTGTTGCCAGCATTGCCGTGACGCTCGCCGCCTTAGAGGCGGAAATTGAGACGCCATATGTCCTTCTGCTTGCGCTCGGCCTCGATATGCATGCGCACGCCGTCCTACTTCGGCGCGCAAGCGGCCACTAGAGCAAAGTGCGTCCAGGTAGGACCAAACCCTCAAGGGCCGGATGAATTTTTGCCACTATCGGCGGCCGTCGCCTCGACCGTACCTTCGGGTATGGCCTTCGGCGAAGGCCTTGATCCTGACAAGAATTCCTTCCGGCAGGATGGTTCTACCTGAACGCACTTTGCTCTAGCATCGATTGCACACGTCTAATGCGCGCCGAACTCTTGCGCCAGGCGCTCGCGCTTCCCTTCTGCACCCCATCTTTGATATGCCGCGAGCGCTTCAGCCAATGCCTCTGGCTTTTCGCCCGCCGCCCTCTGGACGCGGGCCAGGCATTCCAAGGCGAGTGCCCGGTCCTCTCGATGGTCTGCTGCGCCGGCTCGCTCCGACGCCAGCCGCAGGAGTTGCTGCGCTGCCGCATGACGTCCTGCTCCTGCTTCCAGCAGCCCTTCGAGAATGTCCGCCTTGGGGCCGAGCCAGGGTTCGTTCAATGTCTCCCAGTTGCGCATTTGCTCTGAACAGTCCCATCCCTCCGCACGCAGCGCCTCGGTATCTTCCGGCTCCTGGAAGGCGGCCAACGCGAGAGCCGCCACCCCCTTAAAAAATACAAGTACAACCTCGGATGGTTGCCCGGCGAAAAAAGGCAACAGGGCGCGCGCCTGCTCGGACCACGAAAGTGCCGCGCGCCAGTCCCCTCCGAGCGCAGCGAGACGCAGTTTCGCGGTGTAGTAGCAAGCGACTTGATTGCTGAACCGCGACTCCAGCATCACTGCGAATTCCGCGTCTTCATGTATCGACCCGTCTGAAAGCGAGTCAAAGGCGCACGTCCGCCCCGCTAGTGCTCGCGCGGACTGCAACTCCAGCATGAGAGTAAAGGCAGCATTCCGCACCCGGCCGCCGTTCCGCGCGAGATTGGTTTCACTCGTCGATACGATCTCTTTAATGGGACGGCCGGCGGCGACCAGCAGAACAACGGCTGCGGTGAGGTTGAAACAGCCGTAGACAGTTTCCCCGCTCGCCAGGCCCGCGTCGGCGCCTGCTCTCGCGCGCGAAATTCCGCCTTCGAGACTTCCGACCCAATGATTGTGGAACCATACGTTAATGAAGCTGCAACGAGCAAAACTGGCCCCCTTTGGGTCCGGCTGCAGCTGCAAGCTGAGGTCACTCCATGCCGCTCCACCTCGCCGGTCTCCAGTCATGGCGGCATAGACGACAGAGTACATTGCATAGACGTCGGGGCTGAATTCGGCCTGGCCGTGAGCTAGCGTAAGGCGCAGGCATCTGGCAGTGAGCAGCGCGAACAATTCGGGCTGCTCGCTTTGGTAAGCATATGGGGCGATACTGAGAAGCAGCGGGACGAGGCTGGCCACGTGCTCATCGTGCAATTGTGGAAGGCCTATGAGGTCCGCCGGCGGCCTTTCGTTGAGCAACTGCCCGATTTGTTCCATCTCCTGCCCGATCGCCCTTTGCAATCCGGCGCTGTCAACCGGCAGGTCCGAACCGAGAAGAGCGGCTCCATGCAACCCTATTGCAAGCGCCTGCCGAACGAAGCCGACACTGAAAACACGCTCGGCCTCAAGCCTCAGGTAATCAGCTGCACGCGCTGACTCTCCTGCAGCCTCCAGGTGATGTGCCAGCAATGCATAATTATGTGAAAGGTCAGCGCCGCTGTGTTGTACGTACCAGTCGGCGATTTCCCGGTGCAACTGTCGGCGTTGCCCGTAAAGCATCAGTTCGTAAGCAACATCGCGCATGATTCCGTGACAAAACGCGTACCCGTCAAGTTCGTCCACATGATCGGGCTCCAGCATGCCCGCACGATGGTGCATCGACAGATGGCGACCCACAATCGCTTGCATTGCCTTTGCTGTCGGGTGGACATCGACGACAAGGGCGGTCGGAAACCGCAACCCGGCAGCGCTTGCTACTTTCAGGGTGACTTGGCATTCCAGGTCGAGGCGGTCGATGCGGCGCATCACCGCGGCGTGCACCGAATCCGGCAGCGGCAAGCTGTCATCGACAACATGTTTGGCGATGTGGCAGGTGCCATCCACCACCTCGATCAGGCCTTCATCGTGGAGCGCACGAGCGAGTTCTAGACAGAAAAAGGGATGACCGCGAGCCCGAGCGCGCAACAACGCTGCCAGTTCGGGCGCGATGCGCTCGGCGCCAAGCCGTTTGAGCGCCAGTTGATCCTGTTCGTCGTCCGAGAGCCCGCCAAGCTGCAGCCGAAGCGCTCCAGTATGTGCTATTTCTTCGAGCCGTTGATCATCTTCGACCGGCTGCATTGCCAAGACCAGGCAGAGACCGGGCACTTCCCTTACCGCAATCGTCGCCAGTGCCCAGCTCTCCTCGTCAAGCCATTGAGCGTCATCGATCATCACCAGCAACGAGTGACCGGAAGCCGCGCGTCTGAGTAGCGAAAGCAGCAATGCGAGCCGAGCCTCCATACGTTGCTGTGCGCCCATCTCCTGCACTTCGACGGAATCCGGAAAGTCGAGCTGCAGTACCGGGTTTAGCAGTGCGGCACGCGGTGCGAGGTCGGGGCCTAGTGCGCTTAGCGCCGCGCCTCGTCTCGAAGATTCCGGTTGCTTGGGATCGAGGCCAAGCAATTGGGCGAGGACACCGCGCCAACCGCGATAAGGCATGCGGCGTTCGACCCGATCCGCGTTGCCGATCAATGCAGCGGACCGCTCAGCGGCCACGCGCTGACGCAACTCGGCCAGCAAGCGCGATTTGCCCATTCCGGATTCCGCTTCCAGAAGTATCAATCGCGAGGAGCCAGATTGAGCAGAGTCTTGAAGAGCGCCCAAGATCTGCGCCATTTCTCGCTCCCGACCGCACATCAACTCACTGGGCCCGTGCTCGACACTATCTTGTCGCCGGGGCGTCCAGACCGGAACATTGATGCCCAGCCCTTTTACTTGGCTGTGCCCTACAGGGACGAAGGTAATGGCGTTTTGTGCTGCTCTAACTGTCGCTTCGTCGCATTGGATGGTGCCGTGCGCCAAACCCTTGAGCCGGGCCGCCAGATTGACGGCCTCGCTATAGGTGGTCCAGGATCGAAACGTATCATTTCCGATCAGCCCGCAGAACGCGGTTCCCGTCGCAACCCCGATACTGCTTTGCTGGCCGACCTCCCGAAGCGCGTCGCGCATTTCGATCGCGCATCGGACCGCACGCACGGGATCATCCGGGTGGACCACAGGGGGGATTCCAAACAAGACGGCCAGATTCGCGCCGCGCTCATCCACCCGAAGCTGCTGGATGAAACCATCCTGCTGGAGGACTTTGGGGGCAATCGACTCCACGACGACCTCGAGACGAGTGAGAATATCGGGCGAAGCGTGGTCTAACCGTGGAAGGGCCACAAATACCACTGACACGCGTCTCAACTCCGCTGTCCAGTCGAGTAGTCTTCGATCAAGACGGCTAGCAACGGGCAGCGGCACATGGCTGGCCAGACGATCGCGGGCTTCGGATGATAGCGGTGGAATGACCAGCGGCATTGGCTCCGGTACAATTCGCAAGGATTCCAGAACCGCGGCCTCGCCGCCGATCGATTGCACAGTCGCCGCATCGCCCATGGCCAATCTCGCTGCCTTGGAGACAAGCAACTGGCCTTCAGCACGTGCGGTGCTTGCTGCTTGCAGATCCGCGAGCCCACCGCCAACGGTTACGTGCAGTCGCAGCCTGCTTGATCCGATCTCTGCGGTATGGCATTTCCCAAAGGCGAGCACGGCGTGGAGTTCAGTATTCTCTCCCGAAGGCAACGGAGCCCGCGGCGAGGCGAGAATTTTCTGTCCGCACGCGGCGGCACGCAAAACCGCTTCGGAAGGCACCGACGTCTCGCATGGCCAACCAGCAAGCAGCCCGTCGCCCGCAAACATCAGTGGTTGCCCGCCATGCGCGATAATGGTGTCAATCAAGCCGTTGAAGTGCTGTTCCAGAAGACTCGCGAGATCTTCTATGCCAGCGGGTCCTCGCGCAAGAAAATGGCTGGTTATGCGGGTAAACCCTACGATATCGAGCCAAAGCAATCCCATGCGCCGCTCGAAAAGCTTGTCTGACTCGCTGCCGGCGAGCCTCAGCGGCGGTGGCGCGAAACTCTCGATCAGCCGAGCTTCAAGCAAACCCATCTCCGACATAGAGACCCCCTGACGGAAGCATGCGCGCTGAACGCCCTCCACTTCGGCTAGCCTATAGCAAGTTGACTACCCGATCCATTTTTCCGAGCCGCCCTGATCGCGGTGCAATTTCGAACGCATCGCCGCGAGCAGGGCGAGGGCCGCTCCGCCGATCGCCAACGTGATCACCGACGATTCCGGAAGATGCTGCGCGACGCTCAGGACATCGAGGAGGAAGCCCTCCTTGTTTATGTGGATCCCGAGGAGCTTTGGAACCTGGTCCAGTGCGATCACCAGCCCGATCCCGGCCTTGAAACCGGTCAGCACTGGCGCCGAGATGAAGTTCGCGACAAAACCGAGGCGCAGGACAGAGGCGGCGACCAGCAGTACTCCGGTCAACGCGGTGAGCGTCGCCGTCGCGGTGATCAGCCGGCCGGAGTCTCCGTCGGGAACGGCCATCGCGAGTTGCGTCGCAACAAGGATCGCCAGGGTGGTCGTCGAACTGACGCTGAGCACCCGAGACGTACCTAGAAGCGCATAGACGACCATCGGGACGAAGGCAGTGTAGAGCCCGACGCTGACCGGTAGGCCCGCGACGGTCGCATAGGCCATGGCCTTCGGCAGGACAACGGCCGCCGCCGTCAGGCCCGCTATGAGATCTGGACGCAACCCCGTCTGGGAAGGATCGCTGGAGCGCGAGGCGTGTGCTGGCTGTGTCACGTCAGGTCCCCTTCATTGTTCTGAGCGCGGACGCGATTGTTCGCGACATGCGGCGTGATGCTGGTAGGCACCGTGCACCCCTGGGCGTTGTCGCGAAGAAGCCGCGCCTTCCGTTCTTTCGACCCCCCGATCACAACCAGTCGTGAGGGCAATCCATGGTCACAATCGCCACAATGAAGGCACCTGATTTGATTCAGCTTGGAGCCGACCGACGCCAATGCTAGCTGTTTTTCGTCACCTGAGGTTTCGGTATGCGCTTGATGCCCTTCAGCTTTTCGCGGAGCCACTGAAAGATCACATAGAGCACCGGGATCAGAAAGATGCCGACCAGTGCCGCCGCCAGCATGCCGCCGAATACCGCGGTGCCGACGCCGCGGCGGCTGAGCATGCCGGCACCTTCGGCGGTTACCAGCGGAATGAGACCGGCAATAAAGGCAAAGCTCGTCATCATGACAGCGCGAAACCGTTCTCTCGCTCCCTCGACGGCCGCTTCCGAGATCTCCAATCCATGCCTGCGTCGCTCCATGGCGAATTCGACAATGAGAATGCCGTTCTTTGCGGCAAGGGCAATCAGCACGACAAGGCCGATCTGGGCATAGAGATTGTTGTCGAGACCCGCGATCTTGAGGGCCAGCATCGCCCCCGCGATACCGGCAGTCACAGAAAGCAACACGGCAACCGGAATGGTCCAGCTCTCGTAGAGCCCGACGAGGAACAAATAGGCGAAAAGCACCGCAAGCCCCAGTATAATCGCCGTCTTGCCGCTCGCCTCGATCTCCTGGAGCGCCGTTCCGGTCCATTCATAGCTGTAGCCCGGCGGCAGTGTTTTCGCCGAAACGTCCTGCATCGCGGCAATCGCCTCACCCGAACTGCGACCCGGTGCGGGTTCGCCATTGATCGTGGCGCTCACATAGTTGTTATAGCGCACGATGAGCTGGGGCCCGAGAATGAGGCGCGCCTCGGCAAATGCTCTGACCGGTACCATCTGTCCTTTGTTGTTTCTCACGTTGATCCGGTAAATGTCCTCGATCTGCGCCCGCTCGGACGCCTCGCCCTGAACCGTCACCTGCCAGGTTCGGCCGAACAGGTTGAAGTCGTTGGCGTAGGCACTGCCGAGAACCGACTGGAGCACATTGAAAACATCCGAAACTTCGATGCCGAGTGTCTGTACTTTCTCACGATTGATATCGAGGTAAAGCTGAGGCGTGGTCGCCGCATAGGTCGTAAACACCCGGGTCAGCACCGGATCTTGATTGGCCGCGAACACAAGGCCGCGGGAAACCTGGGCAATTTCGGTGGCACTGCCGCCGCTGAGGCTCAAAAGCTGGTATTCGAAGCCGCTGCCTGTCCCAAGCCCGATGATCGGCGGCAGGTTGTAGACGATGACATTGGCTTCGCGGATCGCCTGGAGTTGGCCGCTGAATTTGGCGATCAGGCCGTTGACGGAAAGCTCGGGCTCGGTGCGATCTGCAAAGGGCTTCAGTGTCATCACAAGCAAGGCGGAGTTCGACTTTACCTGACCGTCAAGCAGGCTGTATCCGACAACCGACATAACGCCCTGAACCCCATCCGTGCTGCGCAACATTTCTTCGACGCGTTTGGTTACCGCATCCGTCCGATTGACGGAAGCGCCATCCGGCAGGACGATTTCGCCGAAAATAGCACCTTGGTCCTCCGACGGAAGGAAGCCTGTGGGCGTCGTCTTAAACAGCCACCCCGTGCCCACAATGAGGGCCGCCAGCACCACCAAGCCAAGGACAGCGACGCGAACGAGCCGACGCACGATCGAAGCGTAGCCATCGCGAGCCAGGTCGATGCCTTTCAGGACATAGCGGATAGGACCGCGTTTCGGCCTATGATGAGCTTTCAGCATAACGGCGCAGAGCGCTGGTGAGAGCGTAAGCGCGTTGATGGCGGAAATCACCATGGACACCGACACCGCAACGGCGAACTGGCGGAAAAGCTCGCCTGAAATGCCCGGAATGAAGGCCACGGGCACGAACACGGACAGCAGGACCAGCGTGATCGCAATGATGGGTGCCGTAATCTCGGCCATCGCCCGACGGGCTGCTTCTGCCGGCGCAATACTGGGATCTTTCTCCAGATGCGCCTCGACCGCTTCGACCACGACGATGGCGTCGTCGACCACGATGCCAATAGCCAAAACCAAGGCGAGGAGCGATACGGTATTCGCCGAAAAGCCCAGGGCCAGCATCACCGCGAAGGTTCCGACAAGCGATACCGGCACAGCGATCAGCGGAATGAGTGTCGCGCGCACACTTCCGAGGAACAGATAAACAACGATGATGACGAGGACGAATGCCTCGATCAAGGTTTTGACGACTTCGTGGATGCTCTCCTCGACAAACTTCGTCGTGTCATAGGTGATTTGATACTCAACGCCTTCCGGAAATGAAGGTTTGAGTTTCTCCAGGAGCTGACCAATGGCTTCCGCGGTTGCGATCGCATTGCCGCCGGGAGATTGATAGATCCCGAGGACAGCAGCGGCCGTGCCGTCCTGCCTTCCGATTTGCTCGGACGACTTCGAGGCGAGTTCAACACGTGCAACATCGCGTATCCTGACGAATGACCCATCGGGATTGGCTCTGAGAATGACACTCTCGAACTCCTGTACGGAAGAGAGGCGTCCCTTGGTTTGAATGGTGAGCTGAAACTGCTGGTCGGGCAAGGCGGGCTGGGCGCCGATGCGGCCGATGGCAGCCTGAATGTTCTGACGCTTGAGCGCATCGACGATATCGTTCGGCGTCAAGTTGAAGCTGGTGAGGCGCTGGGGCGTGACCCAGATGCGCATGCTGTAGTCGGACGGGGTCAAAAGCGTGACGTCGCCAACGCCACGAATCCGCTTCAGGCCGTCAATAATGTTGATTGTCGCGTAGTTCGACAGGAAAAGCTGGTCATGGTTGCCATCGGGCGATGTCAATGCGATCAACTGCATTAGCGCCGAAGACTTCTTCTTGACACTGATGCCCTGAGCGCGCGCCTCTTGCGGAAGCTGCGCTTCGGCAAGGTTGACGCGATTCTGCACGTTGACCGCATTGATATCGGGATCGGTGCCGACCGCGAAGCTGACGGTCAGCGTGTAGCTGCCGTCATTGCCGCTGGTCGACTTCATGTAGATCATGTTGTCGACGCCGACGACGCGCGATTCGATCGGCTGGGCAATGGATTGCTGAACGATCTCCGCGCTCGCCCCGGGATAGCTCATGGTTACCGACACCTGCGGTGGCACGATGTCCGGGAACTGTGCGATGGGAATGACCGCGAGCGCGACCAGACCCGCGATGGTGATGACCAGAGAAATGACGATTGCAAGCCGTGGCCGATCGATGAAGGTCGCGGACAGCATGGCTCAGGAGCCCGTCTTTGCTTCGACCGGTTCCACCACTTGGCCGGGACGAACCTTTTGCACCCCTTCGGTAACCACCATGTCGCCCGCCGCGAGCCCCTTGGTTACCGCCAGATCCGCGCCTTGAACTTGCCCAGGCTCTATCCGACGGACCTCGATCTTGTTCTCCTTGTTGACGACAAGCGCGTAGGGACCCGCCTGATCGATCTGGATCGCCGCCTGCGGCACGAGCAGCGCGGCCTCCGCAGTTCCGCCCTCAACGATGACGTCGACGAGTTGGCCATCGATCAGCACGCGGTCGGGATTGGGAAAGGCCGCTCGCACGGGCACGGTGTCGGTGCCCTGATCGACGGTCACATCGACGAAATTGACCTTGCCGGGCTCTGGATACCTTTTGCCGTTGGCAAGCAGCAAAAAGACATTCGCCGCGCTCAGATGCCCGCCCAGCTTTCCGGTGCTGCCCAGTTTTTCGCGAACCGCCAGAATTTCCCGCTGCGACACCGAAAAGGTCGCGTAGATCGGATCCTGACTGACGATTGTCGCAAGCACATCGCTCGACGGGCCGACAAAATTTCCCACAGAGTATTGCGAGCGACCGATGCGTCCCGCGATCGGCGCCCGGATATCGGTGTAGCCCAGGTCCAGCCTGGCCCTGTCGAGGGCGGCCCGGAGCTGGGATATGTTTCCCCCGGCCTCTCGCTGTTTGGCTGTCGCCAGGTCCAGTTGCGCCTTGGGCGCAGCGTTCTTCGCAACGAGGGCGCTCTGGCGCTCGACTTCGATGTTGGCAAGGGCCAGCCCTGCCTCCGCCGACTCGATCGCCCCCTCGGCCTGGACCACGGCGGCTTCATACTGGCCCTTCTCCATCACAAAGAGAAGGTCACCGTCCTTCACGTCCTGTCCCTCGGTAAAAAGCCTTTGCTCCAGAAAGCCGTCAACGCGAGCGCGCAACTCCACTTTGTCGATGGCTTCGACGCGTCCAGAGAAGGAAATTGATGGCCGAATGTCTTTGGCGACCGCCCGTATCACTGTAACCACCGGCAACGGTGCGCCCGGATTTTCCTGGCCTACCGCCTCAAGACTCGTAGCGGTGGCGACGATGGCCATCGTGGCTAGGGCGAAAAATCCACTGGCGCAATTATCCATCGAGCCCTCTCATTTGTATCTTGAGGCCATCCACTTCTATTCAAAATCTATCTCTGATAGCGGACTTGACGCATTGCGTTGGATCAATAGCAGCTCGAAATCAAACACCCATCGCGGTTAACTGGTGGAGCCATCCGGTCAGCAATGTATCAACGCCCTGAGTCGGTCGGGGGGCGATCTACAAGCGACGTCCTCTACCGGATTGTGTCCCCAGCGAAACATGCACCGGTTTTGCCATGTGAGCGTGGAACCGATGCCTGGCAGCTCATGAAGTCTAAGCAGCGAACCTTTCCTTCAGGTTCGTGTCAGCAGGAGCGGCAATGACGTCAGGATGCTATTGGGCTCAGGAACATGAAAACCGTCAACATCGGACCTGTCTTCGCTGCGATTTTCGTTGTCGCGATCCTGTCGATTCCCTTTGTCAAAGCAATGAGTGGCGGCCACCATGGCACAAGCGATCGGCCAGAGCTGATGTTGCAACGCGGGACCTTTTCCAAGCGTCCACCCTGCTGCTGATCTGTATGCCAGACAAATATGAATGGGGCCGCGGAGCCCAGTTGAGGCGTCGGGTGTTGTAAAAGTTCAGATATCGACCGATGCCAAGGCGGGCCTCGGACACGGTCTTTCAGGCGTGCAGATAGACCTCTTCGTATTTGATTGACCGCCAAAGCTGCTCGACCGCTTCGATGCAGAAGCCTGCTAGCCGCCACGACAAAACTCTCCGGCTAAACCAGTCGACGACGGCGCACAAAATAGACGAAGCAGCGCCATAGGAATGTACTGATGTCCGTTGCCCATACCTGGTTAGGCCGGGTGACCGCCAGCTTGCGATGATGGGCTATCGCCAGATCACCTTAAAAAATAAAATTATAACAATGATATGTATAAATTAATGGCGGAGAGGAAGGGATTCGAACCCTCGATACGCTTTTGACGTATACTCCCTTAGCAGGGGAGCGCCTTCGACCACTCGGCCACCTCTCCGGTGCGGTCCTGATATGCGGTTTGCCGTTGGCAGGCAAGAGCTTTTTGAAGTTTCCTGCCCTTTTTGATGTGCCAGATCGCCAAGTGCCAAGCGACGGATTTGGCGAACACGCCATCAGGCATCGCGTGGCGTCACGGCCGTGCGAGGGCCGGTGGCAAGGTCATTTCTCCCGCCCCGCAACCGGCGATCCGATTGCGGCATGCCCGGCCGCGACGCCATGCCAAGACCATCCCCGCTTCTCTCAAGCCTCAGCCAGATAGCTCTTCCCGGGGATAGGCGGCAGCGAATGCCGGCAAGGCGGCGCAATGTTCGGCAATCGCCAGGATACGCGGGCAGCGATCAAGATCGACGCCCCAGCGGTTGGCGTTGTAGACCTGCGGCATCAGGCAGATGTCGGCCATGGTCGGCCTGTCGCCATGGCAGAACCGGCCGGTGCGCGGTTCGTCGAGCATCACCTCGAGGGCTGCCAGCCCCGCGCCGATGAACTTCTTCATCCAGCCGAGCCGCACCGCGTCGCCGCCGCGCGTCAGCGCCAGCACTTCGCCGACGACGGACAGATTGCAGATGGGATGGATCTCCATGGCGATGGAATGGGAAAGCGCCCTCACCCGCTGGCGCCCCACGGCATCTTCGGGGAGAAACCCGACACCGCGCGTCTCGTCGAGATACTCGATGATCGCCAGCGACTGGGTAAGCCGCTGGCCGTCGATCTCGAGCACCGGCACCAGCCCCTGCGGATTGCGCGCAAGATGCTCCGGCCTCTTGTGGTCCATCGCCAGAAGGTTCACCGGAACCTTCCGATAGGGTTCCCCCAGCATGCCGAGCGCGATGCGCAGGCGATAGCTGGCGGAAGACCGCCAGTAGTCGTAGAGCACGATCTCGCCCATGAAACGTCAGGCTTTCTCGTACTTCATCACCGTCTGCTCGATGGCGCCGAAGATGGAGTGACCCGCCTTGTCCTTCATCTCGATACGCACCGTGTCACCGAATTTCAGGAACGGCGTCTGCGGTGCGCCGGCAATGGTCTCGATCATGCGCAGTTCGGCAATGCAGGAATAGCCAGCCCCACCCTCGGCGACCGGTCTGCCGGGGCCGCCGTCAAGCTTGTTCGACACGGTACCGGAACCGATGATGGTACCGGCGACGAGTGGCCGGGTTTTTGCCGCATGGGCGATCAGTCGCGGAAAATCGAAGGTCATGTCTACACCGGCATCGGCACGGCCGAACGGCTTGCCGTTGAGGTCGACCAGCAGCGACAGGTGCAGCTTGCCGCCGTCCCAGGCGTCGCCCAGTTCGTCCGGGGTCACGGCGACCGGCGAAAACGCCGAGGACGGCTTCGACTGGTAGAAGCCGAAACCCTTGGCGAGTTCGGCGGGGATCAGCCCGCGCAGGGAAACGTCGTTGACGAGCAACAGCAGCCGGATCGCGTCGCGCGCTTCCTCGACTCTTGCGCCCATCGGCACGTCGTCGACGATGACGGCAACCTCACCTTCCATGTCGAGGCCCCAGGCCTCGTCCTCCAGCAGGATGGGATCGCGCGGTGCAAGAAAGCTGTCGGAACCGCCCTGGTATATCAAGGGATCGGTCCAGAAACTCGCCGGCATCTCGGCGTTGCGGGCCCTGCGCACCAGTTCGACGTGGTTGACGTAGGCCGAGCCGTCGGCCCAGTGATAGGCGCGTGGCAGCGGCGATGCGGCATCGTGCTCGTGAAAGCGCATGGCCGGCTGGGCGCCGGTTTCCAGCCCCTCGGCGACGCGCGCAAGGCGCGGCCCGGCATGGGCCCAATCGTCGAGCGCCGCCTGCAGGGTGCGGGCAATGTGTCCGACCTCGGAGCAGCGGGTCAGGTCTTTCGAGACCACGACCAGTTTACCGTCGCGGGTGCTGTCTTTCAGTGTCGCAAGTTTCATGGATTGGTGTTTCCCCGGTTTTCAGGACACCGCGGCAGCGCCAAAGGGGCACTGCCGGACGCCGGTTCTTGATCTTGCCTCCCACGCCAGCCGCCATCGCAAGGCTGCACGCAGCTGCCGACAATAGCAGGCACGGGACGTTTGTCACGGATCGCTTTCGGCCCTCACTTGATGCCGGGGGTGCCGTCGAACTTGCGCTCCAGCCCGTTCCAGCAGTCGGTGTAGTCGTCCTGCAGGCTTTCGGTTTCGGCGGCGAACCTGGTCAGTTGCTGCGGAAAGCGGGTCTCGAACATGAAGGCCATCGTGCTGTCGAGCTTCACCGGCTTCAACTCGGTTTCGGATGCCTTTTCGAAACCGGCATGGTCCGGCCCGTGCGCCAGCATCATGTTGTGCAGGCTCATGCCGCCGGGCACGAAGCCCTCCTCCTTGGCATCATAGCGACCGTAGATCAGCCCCATGAACTCGCTCATGATGTTGCGATGGTACCAGGGCGGCCGGAAGGTGTGCTCGGCCACCAGCCAGCGCGGCGGGAAGATGACGAAGTCGACATTCGCGGTCCCCTCCTCGCCGGAAGGCGCTGTCAGCACGGTGAAAATCGACGGGTCAGGATGGTCGAAGAGGATGGCGCCGACCGGCGAAAACGTCTTCAGGTCGTACTTGAAGGGCGAATAGTTGCCGTGCCAGGCGACGACGTCGAGCGGCGAATGACCGATCTCGGTGACATGGAAGCCGCCGCACCACTTCACATGCACGCGGCAGGGGGTCTCCTTGTCCTCAAAGGCTGCCACGGGCGTCCTGAAGTCGCGCGGATTGGCGAGGCAGTTGGCGCCGATCGGGCCGCGATCGGGCAGCGTGAACTTGGCGCCGTAGTTCTCGCAGATGTAGCCGCGCCAGGGCTTTTCCTCGCCGAGGCGCGAGACCTTGAACATCATGCCGCGCGGCACAAGGCAGATTTCGGACGGCGCGACATCCATGATGCCGAGTTCGGTGAACACCCGGATCGCCCCCATTTCCGGCACGATCAGCAACTCCCCGTCGGCATTGAAGAAATAGTCGTCGACCATGTCGGCGTTGAAGACATAGGCGTGCGCCGCCATGCCCGCCTGGGTCATGGCGTCGCCCGCCGTCGTCATGGTGCGGATGCCCCCGATGAAATTCAGGCTCTCCTGCGGAGCGGGCAGCGGGTTCCAGCGCAACTGCCCGAGCGCCAGCGAATGGTCGTCGAGGCAGGGGGCGGTCTTCCAATGCGGATATGCGATCTTCGTGAAGCGGCCGGTGTGTCTGACGCTCGGGCGGATGCGGTAGAGCCAGGAGCGCTCGTTGGTGCCCCGCGGCGCGGTAAAGGGCGAACCGGAAAGTTGCTCGGCATAGAGCCCGTAGTTGCACTTCTGCGGGCTGTTCTGGCCCTGCGGCAGGGCGCCCGGAAGCGATTCGGTTTCGAAGTCATTGCCGAAGCCCGGCATGTAGGCAAGGGCGTCGGATGGACCGATGGCCGGGTCAGCTTGGGTCTGTGCCTTGTCCAGCATGGCTTGCGTCTCCTCCTCGCAATGTCATATTGGTTTCATTTGTAACTATTGTTTTTGTAACTATCAAGGAACGGCGATGCGCGACGAAATTGGCTTCGAACTGGAGACTTTCCTGCCCTACCGTCTCAACCGGGCGGCCGAATTCGTCGGGCTGCGCTTTGCCACCCAGTACAAGGAAAAATTTGGCCTGACCCGACCGGAGTGGCGCGCGCTTGCGGCGCTCGGCAGCGTCGGGCGCATGAGGGCGACCGAGATCGGCGCACATTCCGCGATGCACAAGACCAAGGTCAGCCGGGCCGTCTACAGTCTCGAGCAGCGCCGCTGGCTCAAACGCACCGGCGACGAACGCGACAGGCGCAGCGAAAAGCTGGAACTGACTGCGGCGGGAAAACGGGCCTATGCGGAACTCAGCGCGCTGGCCAGCGCATACCAGGCGGAGCTGGTTTCGCTGCTGGGAGCGAGAGACATGAAAGCGCTCACTAACGGACTGGGCGCTGTGGAAAAACTCCTGGCGGGGCCATCCAGACACAATGCGTCGCCGCGTGCCGATGAGAATCTGCCTGCGGAGAAATCATAGTGATCAGTTTTTCCGCAATCCGTGGATGTTTTAGAGGCGGTTGCAATCCGAATTTCACATATTCTTACAAAAGGATCACAAAGTTGGCCCTGCGACCTTCTTCTTTCTGGACAGGCGTACTCTTCGCTGCGACACTTCCTATATTACTAATGTGAGAGGGGTGAGTCGGCGGCGAAAGGAAGTGCGACGATGAGCCTTGCGACAATCCAACAGTGTGATTGGACGGTAATTGCGTCCGGGTCGGACTTTTGCGCTCCGAACGCCCCAGAGCACCACATTCAACCGGTCTCTTCCCGGTTTCCAGCCAGCAGATCAGGTATTCGACTTCCGTCCAGCCAACGCATTACGGGAGGCCGCTATGCAGTCGCGTGAATCTGACGTCTTTAAT
Organism: Ferirhizobium litorale; assembly: GCA_030028905.1. Taxonomy (GTDB): domain Bacteria; phylum Pseudomonadota; class Alphaproteobacteria; order Rhizobiales; family Rhizobiaceae; genus Ferirhizobium; species Ferirhizobium litorale. Next base: position 258,701 of record JALDYZ010000002.1, read on the forward strand.
CTGTTTTCTGAAATCTATAAAAGCGAAAAGCAGGAAGAGATGAGCCTGCAGCAATACTTGCTTGCATGCCGCGAAAACCCTTCCATGTATGCGACCGCTCCTGAACGGATGATGGAGGCCATCGGCGAGCCGACGCTCGTCGATACCAGCACCGACGAGCGCATGGGGCGCATTTTTTCCAACCGCACCATCAAGCTCTACCCTGCATTTGCCGATTTCTACGGCATGGAGGACACGATCGAACGGATCGTCAGTTATTTCCGTCACGCGGCCCAGGGACTCGAGGAACGCAAGCAGATACTCTACCTGCTCGGCCCGGTCGGCGGCGGCAAGTCATCGCTCGCCGAACGCCTGAAGAAACTGATGGAGCAGCGGCCCATCTATACGCTCAAGGTCAGCGACAAGATCAGCCCGATCTTCGAATCGCCACTTGGACTGTTCCATCCCGACCGCATGGCCAATCTCCTGGAAGACAAGTACGGGATTGCCCGGCGGCGGCTGACCGGCCTCATCTCGCCCTGGGCAGCCAAGCGCCTGGACGAACTCGGCGGCGACATCTCCCGCTTCAGCGTCGTCAAGCTGGTGCCGTCGCGGCTGCGCCAGATCGGCATCGCCAAGACCGAACCGGGCGACGAAAACAACCAGGACGTCTCTTCGCTGGTCGGCAAGGTCGACATCCGCCAGCTCGAAACCTACAACCAGTCCGATCCGGACGCCTACTCCTACAGCGGTGGATTGAACCGCACGACCCAGGGCCTGCTTGAATTCGTCGAAATGTTCAAGGCTCCGATCAAGGTGCTGCATCCGTTGCTGACCGCCACCCAGGAAGGCAACTACAACGGCACGGAAAATTTCGGCGCCTTCCCCTTCCAGGGCGTCGTGCTGGCTCACTCCAACGAATCCGAGTGGCTGCAGTTCAAGAACAACAAGAACAACGAGGCATTCCTCGACCGCATGCTGGTCGTGAAGGTACCCTATTGCCTGCGCGTCACCGAGGAGATGCAGATCTACGAAAAGCTCCTGCGCGAAAGCGAGCTGTCGGACGCTCCCTGTGCGCCCGAAGTCCTGCCGATCCTCAGCCGCTTCACGGTCTCGACGCGACTGGCGGAACATGAAAACTCGCCGCTCTATACCAAGATGCGCGTTTATGACGGCGAGAACCTCAAGGATGTCGATCCGAAGGCAAAATCGGTCCAGGAATACCGGGATGCCGCTGGCGTCGACGAAGGCATGAACGGCGTCAGCACCCGCTTCGCCTTCAAGGTGCTGTCGGAAACCTTCAACTACGACACCAAGCAGATCGCGGCTGACCCGGTGCATCTGATGTATGTGCTAGAGCAGGCGATCCGTCGCCAGCAGTTTCCGCATGAACTGGAATCGAGCTACCTCGATTTCATCAAGTCGGAATTGGCGCCGCGCTACGCGGAGTTCATCGGCCACGAGATCCAGAAGGCCTACCTCGAATCCTACAGCGAATACGGCCAGAACCTCTTCGACCGCTATATCGCCTATGCCGATGCCTGGATCGAGGACCAGGACTACAAGGATCCGGATACAGGCCAGATGCTGAACCGCGAAATCCTCGACGCCGAGCTTTCGCAGATCGAAAAACCCGCCGGCATCGCCAACCCCAAGGACTTCCGCAACGAGGTGGTCAAATTCTCGCTGCGGGCAAGGGCAAAGAACCACGGCAAAAATCCATCATGGTCGAGCTACGAAAAATTGCGTAAGGTGATCGAGCACCGCATGTTCGGCCAGGTGGAGGATCTGCTGCCGGTTATCAGTTTCGGCTCCAAGAAGGACAGCGCCACTGAAAAGCAGCATACCGAATTCGTGCAGAGGATGGTCGAACGCGGATATACGCAACGACAGGTCCGCCGGCTTGTTGATTGGTACATGCGCGTAAACAAAGCTGGATGAGGTCGCCGGAAGAGGATGGCTCATGCCGAATTTCATCGATCGCCGGCTCAATCCCAGGGATAAGAGCCTCGGCAATCGCCAGCGCTTCCTCAAAAGGGTTCGGGAAGAGCTAAAACGTACCATCAACGACCAGATCCGCAGCGGAAAGATCGTTGACACCGACAAGGATCACGTCGTGCCCATTCCCTCGGCAGGCACGGCTGAACCGACGTTCCGGCACGCCCAGTCGACCGGCCACAAACAGCATGTCCTGCCCGGCAACAAGGAGTTTCGCACCGGCGACCGGCTACCGCGCCCGCAGGGCGGCGGAGAAGGCTCGGGCAAGGGTGCGGCAACCGGCGGCGGCGAAAGCGAGGACGACTTTCGGTTCGTGCTGACCCGCGAGGAAGTTCTCGATCTCTTCTTCGAGGACCTGGAACTCCCCGATCTGATCAAGATGAACCTCAAGGAAGCCAGCACGTTCAAGCCGCGCCGCGCGGGGTTCGCGATCACCGGATCCCCGACCAACATCAACGTCGGCCGGACGATGCGCAACAGCTACGGCCGCCGCATTGCGCTCAAGCGGCCGAAGGCCCAGGAGATCGAGGCGATCGCCCGGGAAATTGCGGCGCTTGAAGCTGATCCGGAGCCGACGGCAGAAATCCGCAAGCGCATCATCCTGCTGCAACTGACGCAAAAGACCATGGAGCGCCGGCGCAAGCTGATCCCCTATGTCGATCCGGTCGACATACGTTTCAACCGCTTCGAGCCGCAGCCGATCCCCAGCGCCAACGCCGTGATGTTCTGCCTGATGGATGTCTCCGGCTCGATGGGCGAACGGGAAAAGGACCTTGCCAAGCGCTTCTTCGTGCTGCTGCACCTGTTCCTGAAGCGTCGCTACAAGCGCACCGACATCGTCTTCATCCGCCATACCCATGAAGCGCACGAAGTGGACGAGGAGACGTTCTTCTACAGCACCCAGAGCGGCGGTACGATCGTCTCGACGGCGCTGGAGGAGATGCGCAAGATTATCCATGAGCGCTACCCGAGCAACGAATGGAACATCTATGCCGCACAGGCTTCGGACGGCGACAACAGCTCCGACGATTCCGGCAACTGCGTCTACCTGCTCGACCGCGAGATCATGAAGCTTTGCCAGTACTACGCCTATGTCGAGATCATCGACGAACGGGAAAGCGACATCTTCCGGATGACCGACAACGGGACGTCGCTTTGGAAAGCCTATCGGCAGGTGAGCGAACGATGGACCAACTTCCAGATGACCCGCATCGCTCGCCCTTCCGACATATACCCGGTTTTCCACAAACTCTTTGCCAAGCACCACGACCAGGCAAAGGGCGGCTGACATGAACAAGCGCTCGGCCAAGTCCTCCCTGCTCTTCACCGGTTCCGACTGGAACTTCGACATGCTTTCGCGCGTGTACGACGCGATCGAGGAGGTGGCGATCGACGACCTCGGCCTCGACGTCTACCCCAACCAGGTCGAGGTCATTTCCTCCGAGCAGATGCTCGATGCCTACGCGTCCATCGGCATGCCGCTGATGTACCGGCACTGGTCGTTCGGCAAGCATTTCGTCCATGAGGAACTGCTCTACCGCAAAGGTCGGCGCGGTCTGGCCTATGAACTCGTCATCAACTCCAACCCCTGCATCACTTACCTGATGGAAGAAAACACCATGGCGATGCAGGCGCTGGTCACCGCCCATGCTTCGTTCGGCCATAACCATTTCTTCAAGAACAACTACCTGTTCCAGCAGTGGACAGACGCCGGTTCGATCCTCAACTACATGGAATTCGCGAAGGGATATATTTCCCGCTGCGAGGAGATCTACGGGATTGCGGCGGTGGAGGCGATCCTCGATTCGGCCCATGCGATCATGGATCAGGGCGTATTTCGCTACCGCCGCCCGCCGCGCCTGTCCTCGGAAAAGGAACGCCAGAGAATTCGGGAGCGGCTGGAATACGAGGAACGGTCCTACAGCGACCTTTGGCGCACGGTTCCGCAAAAGCAGGACGGCACTGAGCAACAGGTGGCCGAACGCGAACTGCGCGAACGCAAGAAATCCCTGAAGCTGCCGGAGGAGAACCTTCTCTACTTCCTGGAGAAGAACAGCCTCATCCTTGAGCCGTGGCAGAGGGAAATCCTGCGCATCGTGCGCGTCGTCGCCCAGTATTTCTATCCGCAGCGCCAGACCAAGGTGATGAACGAGGGCTGCGCGACGTTCGTACACTACACGATCATGAACACCCTCTTTGACCGTGGGCAGATCACCGAAGGCGCGCTGCTCGAAATCCTGGCGAGTCATGCGAACGTCGTCTTCCAGCCTGATTTCGACGATCCGCGCTTTTCCTCGATCAACCCCTATGCGCTCGGCTTTGCGATGATGCAGGACATCGAGCGGATCTGCGTCAATCCGACAGCCGAGGATCGCGACTGGTTCCCGGACATCGCCGGCAACGGCGACTGGCGGGGGACCTTGCGCAATGCCTGGGCCGACCACCGGGACGAATCCTTCGTGCTGCAGTTCCTCAGCCCGGCACTGATGCGCAAGATGCGCTTCTTCATGCTCGACGACCAGGCCGGCGAGAATTTCTATCGCGTCGGCGCCATTCATGACGAGCGCGGCTATCAGAGGGTCCGGGCAGCGCTCGCCCACACATTCGATCTCAGCGCCAACCAGCCGGATATCCAGGTGGTGGACGTGGACCTGCTCGGCGACCGGCGCTTGCGGCTGCAGCACACGATCCAGAGCGGTTCGTTGCTGGCGGAGCAGACGCGGGACGCAACGTTGCGCCATATCCGCCGGCTATGGGGCTACGAGGTCAGTCTTGCAGGCGTGGACGCCGACAGCGGCAAGCTTCTGTACGAAACCTCGATCGAGGAAGCGTGAGGGAGGTGCTCCCTCTCCCTCATCTGAGCAATTGCTTCAGGTCGGCCTGCGAATCGGCCAGCATGGCGCGCGGCGGATTGATGCCCATTTCCAGCAGCTTCTTGCCGGTGACATAGGCCTTGGCATCGTTGATCGCATCGACGGCGATGAACTGGCCGTCGCGAAAATACCATATCGATGCGCTTCCCTCGCGGATGCCCGGACGCAGCAGCGTATCGTCATAGCCCATGTTGAACCCGGCGATCTGCAGTTTCACATCGTACTGATCCGACCAGAACCACGGCGTCGGGTCGTAGGGATCGGTGGCACCGGCGATGATCGCGGCGACCGCCTCGGCCTGGTCGACGGCGTTCTGGACCGATTCCAGCCGGACGCGCGTCCCCTTCAACGGCAGGATGGCGCAATCGCCGGCCGCGAAGATCGACGGATCGGAGGTGCGGGCGAACTCATCCACGACGATGCCGTTGGCGACTTCGAGGCCGGCCTCCTTGGCGAGTTCGTCGTTCGGGGCGACGCCGATGCCGACGATGACGAAATCCACTTCGATCGTGGAGCCATCCGAGAGCTCGGCACCGGTAACCTGGCCGTTCGTGCCGATCAGACGGTGGAGGCCGGTCCCCTCGCGGATCATCACGTCGTGAGACTTGTGGATGGCGCGCATGATGTCGGCGGTCTCGCGGGCCGCGACGCGCTGCAGGATCCGCTCGCCCATCTCGATGACGGTCACCTCGAGCCCGAGATGGCGCGCCACCGCCGCCGCCTCGAGGCCGATATAGCCGCCACCTATGACGAGAAGCCGGCGCCCGGCACGCATCTCGCCCGTGAGCAGGTCGGCATCGTTCTTGTCACGGGCAACGTAGACACCCTTCAGGTCGCCCCCGACGCTCGTCGGCAGCTTGCGCGGCGTCGAGCCGGTAGCGATCACCAGCGTGTCATAGGCGATGGTGGAACCGTCTTGCGTCACGACCTGCTTGCGCTCGCGGTCGATTTCCTCGACCCAGCTCGAAAGCCGAACCTCGACCTCATTGTCCGGGTACCAGTGATCGGGGCGGAAAAGCAGGCGATCGAAGCTCATCTCGCCCAGCAGATATTTTTTCGTCAGCGGCGGACGCTGGTAGGGCAAACAGTCCTCGGCACCGATCATGGTGATCGGACGCGTGTCCTTCAAAGCCCTGAGTTTGGCGGCAAGCGCGAATGCGGCCTGCCCTGCCCCGACGATTACCAGTCTGCCTGTCACGATACCACTCCCAATGGACGACAAGGACACCAGCCGTCCGGCCTTCTTCGAGCGGGTCGGCAATGATGCAGATCAAAACGGGTAACGCCTGGGCAACCGCTCGTCAACTGCACCGAAATGGCGATGCCGCCGGCGGGAAAGCCTTTGCCGCAAATGGGTCAAGCACGCGCAGCCAGGCTCCGGCCACTGATTTACCCTTGACGATGTTCTCTTTATGTTCCTATTAATTTTTCCATGACATCGGCCATCAAAAATTTGCGACAGGCTGCCCAGCACGGCATGCTCCTGCATGTCGAGTGCAGGAAATGCGGACATTCGGCGAGCTTTCTTGCCGCCGATGTCTCGAAGTTCGCCAACCCGGCCAAGCCGCTCGAACTGATCGCCTTCCGCTGCCGGATCTGCTCGGCGAAGGAGGCGCGGGTGACCGCGGCGGAGTTCGACCGGGACCGCAAGCCGGATGTGATCGTCTGGCGGCCGATGCGGCTGAAATAGCCGATATGACTTCGAGCTCGCGGCTCGGAGGTTTATTTCCTTGAAAATATGGAGGAAACTCTGACAGAGATGCCGTGATTTGACCATGAATACCCAACATATTCGGTTTCGAAGCGGCTTGCGCGAACCCGAGGACAACCAATGGCAGGCGATGTCTATGGCACGAGTGGTCCCGACACAATCTACCAGAGTGACTACGGCTACGAGCTCAACATCTGGGGCTATGGCGGCAATGACCGCATCTATCTGAACGTCGGCGGCGTCAATGGCGGTTTCAATTGGGTCAGTGCGGGTACCGGCAACGACCGGGTCCGCAACGTCTTCGAGGGCGGAAACGAAATCTATCTGGGGTCCGGCAACGACACCTATATCGGCACTGGCTGGTCAAATGCTCCGGCCTACTGGGACGAGGTCCTCGGCGGCGACGGCGACGACACCTTCGATGTGACGACGAACCAGAGTGATTACTACGGCGAGAACGGCAACGACTATTTCTTTTCCGTCGGCTTCAACAACTACTTCAACGGCGGTTCCGGAAACGACACGATCAGCTACGAGACCCAGGACGCGGACCCGGATCTCTATGCTCTTGGGGTCTATATCGACCTGGGACGCGGCTTTGCACAGACCTTCGAAACCGATTTCCAGGAGGAACTACGCGGCATCGAGAACGCCATCGGCACCGGCGTTGCTGACGACATCTACGGGTCGGGCGTCAACAACACCCTGTGGGGCGATGCCGGCGCCGATATCGTCAGCGGCCTTGCCGGCAACGACGTCCTCTACGGCGGCACCGGTTGGGACGACCTCTATGGCGGGAGCAGCCGCGACAAGCTGATCGGCGGGCGCGGCTATGACCTCCAGTGGGGAGGAACCGGTGCGGACACCTTCATCTTCGAGTCGATCAACGATTCGGTCGTCGGTTCGAACCGCGACGTCGTCGAGGACTTCTCCCGCAGCCAGGGCGATCTCATCGACTTGCGCCCGATCGATGCCGACGCTACCAGCAGCGGCAACCAGTCCTTTTTCTTCATTGGCACTGCGTCCTTCAGCGATACCGCAGGGGAATTGCGGTTCTCCAACGGAATTCTGGCTGGCGACACCACGGGCGACGGCGCTGCCGATTTCCAGGTTGCCGTCAACGGATGGAACAAGCTTACCGCATCCGATTTCCTTCTCTAGGAGCTCGGTGCGTCCAGCCGAAATGAATCGTCGCCGGGTCGCAATTTGACCGGGCTTGCCGTTTTCATCAGGAAACCGCCCATGGCCTGGCTACCCTTAAGCACTAGGCGCACGGATGTGCATACGTCCGCAGGGTGAATACTCCCCCGACGCTCAGGGGTCTAGAGTTCAACGGTGACCGCAGCCGGTCCCAGGCTTTGCCCCGCAAATTCGGAGGATGAGATGGCAAGATTCGCTTTCGGCCCCGGAATGGCCAACTACGTCTACCTCGACGACATCTATGACGACGCCCATCTGGCGTTAACCGCAAAGACGGCAAGCACCATGGTGTTTCGCGATCCATCCGGCGCCATCATCCGGTTGAGCGGCAGCGGTTTCAAATACAACGGCTCGACGCCGACGGCCGGCACGGTCACCAAGGTCGAGTTCGTCGATGCCGCCGGCATTGCTCTGGTTGCCGTGACGCAGGGCAGCTTCGATCTCTACGAACTGTCGCTGCGCCTACAAGGATGGACGGATGCGACAACCGGCCAGTCACGCGAGGGTAGTGTCTACGATCTCCTGTCGGTGCTTTCGCGGGGGAACGACGCCATCCATGGCACCGCAGCCGCAGAGGACTTTGCCATTGGTACGAACTACGGCGACGACAGGATTTTTGCGCGCGGCGGTGACGACTACATCCGCGGCGGCAGCGGCAACAACACCATCAATGGCGGAGCCGGCTGGGACACGCTGTCCTATAGCGACAGCCTCTACGATGCCCCTGCCGTCCTACAGGGTATCGTGCTTAATGCCGCCACCGGCACGGTGACCAATCCCTGGGGCGGAACCGATACCATCTCCAATATCGAGGATTTCGTCGGCACCCACCTGGCCGACCGCCTGACCGGCAGCGCCGCCGACGAACAGTTCATGGGGCTGGCCGGTGCCGATACGATCAACGGCGGCGCCGGTTACGACTGGCTGCGATACGACAGCGACCGGCGCTATGGCGGCGACAACGGCATCGCCGCGAACCTGACCGCCGGCAGGATCAGGGACGGCTTCGGGCATGTCGACACGGTTTCCGGCATCGAGGAGGTGCGCGGCACGATCCACAATGATCGCTTCATCGGCTCTGACAAGAGCGACACGTTCGAGGGGCTCGCCGGCAAGGACTTCTACGACGGCAAGGGTGGCGCCGACGTCTTCGATTTCCGGGCCCCCGAGGAAGCGGGGATCGGAGCATCGCGTGATGTCATCGCCAACTTTTCCCGTGCGGAGGGAGACCGCATCGACGTGGGCGACATGTCAGCCTTCGATTTCAAGTTCCGCGGAACGGCTGCCTTCTCCGGCGACCACCCGGAGGTCCGCTACGTGCATGCCGGCGGCAACACGATCGTTGCTGGCGACGTCGATGAAGACGGCAAGGCCGATTTCCAGATCGAGCTCCGGGGCATCATCGACCTGAAGGCATGGGACTTCATTCTGTAGGCCCGTCGCCGCTGCGAAGCTCAAAGGACGACTATGCCGCACCGATTCCGACCCAGCGCCGCTGGTGGAAGGAGTCCGCCATGGCGTGCACGGTCCGTTCGATGCGCAGGCCATCGGTGAAGGTGATTGCCGAGAAACTTTCGCCGGCGATCGCCCGGATCAGTTCGCGGCATTCGATGATCTTCAGGTCGTTGAAGCCGAGGCCATGTCCGGGCGCGGGAATGAAACGATCGTAGGGCGAATGGGCCGGCGCCGTAAGAATTCGGCGGTACCCTTGCTCCGTTGCCCTGCCCTCGGCCTGGTAGAGTTCGAACTCGTTCATCCGCTCCTGATCATAGAGGATCGATCCGGCGGATCCGAAGATCTGGATCGCAATGCGCCCCTTGAGTCCCCACGCAGACCTGTTTGCCATCAGGACGGCGGACACCCCGCCCTCCATCCGCATCAGGACGCTGGTGATATCGTGGTTTTCCACAGGACGCGTACCGCCCTCCTTCAGCGGACGCTCGCCGTAAGGCTTTGCCATGTCGGCGATTACCGCCTCGACGTGGCCGAACAGGAACCAGAGCAGCGACAGCGGATGAACCGCGAAATCGTCCAGCGCCCCGTAGCCGGAAGCAGCCTCGCTCTTCCAGTAGAACAGCGCCTGCGGATCGGCCATGAAGTCCTCGTCCATCTCGACCCGGACATGGTTGACGGTCCCGATCGCACCTTCTCCAATCAGGGTGCGGATATGGCGGACCACCGGATTCTGGATGTAGTTGTATCCCATGATGGCAATCCGCCCGGACGCTTTCTGCGCCTCCAGCATGCGCTCGGCATCCGAAAGCTTCGGTGCCATCGGTTTCTCGCACCAGACATGCTTGCCGGCCTGAAGCGCGGCGGTCGCCATTTCCGCGTGAAACTGGTTGGGCGTGGTGACCGAGATCACGTCGACATCCGGATCGGCGAGAAGATCGCGCCAGTTGGCTGTGGACCGCTCGAATCCGAACTCGGAAGCCCGCCGGGCGGCGAGATCACTGTTCATCTCCGCCAGGTGAACGAGCCGCGGCCGCGGCACGTCGCCGAATATCTGGCGAACGGCGTTCCAGGCGAGCGCATGACACTTGCCCATGTAACCGGTTCCGATCAGTCCGACGCCAAGCGGTTTCATGCGGCTTCTCCCTTGCCGTTGCTCCATCCTCTTCGTGTTTTTTGGAATAAATAAACCGTTTTTACAAGGTAGCGATCGAGCTCGAACGGCACCATGCCACCGCAATGCACCGACAACCCGCTGTTTTCACGCGATTATAAATTCTTGGTGACCTCCATTCAAAAATCGATATCGTGCTTAAAACGGAATTTTTATTTCACATTTTCATCTACGAAACAGGACAGAGACCGGAATGAACAAGCACAGCGATACGCTCCCGAGAGTGCCGCGCGACTTCGAAAGCCTGCGCAGCACTATCATCGAGCGCAAGGACACCATGCCGAAACGGCTGGCGCAGATCGCGGCCTACGCCCTTACCAACCCGGACGACATCGCCTTCGGCACCGCCGCCAGCATTGCTGCCGCTTCCGACGTGCAACCCTCGACGCTCGTGCGTCTCGCCCATCACCTCGGCTACGGCGGTTTTTCCGACCTGCAAAGCATCTTCCGCGAAAGGCTGCGCGACCGTACGACCAGCTACGAGGAACGGCTGATCTCGCTGGAAAAGAGCCCTGCGGCCGGTGAAGATGCGGTGCTCCTCAACGGTTTCATCACCGCCGCGGCGCAATCGGTCAGCCAGCTTGCCTCCACGATACAGACCGATTCTTTCGCGCGGTGCGTCGATCTGCTGGCCGGCGCCGAGACCATCTACCTGATTGCCAAGCGGCGCGCCTACCCGCTCACCGCCCACCTCACCTACGCTTTTTCGAAGCTGGGCATCCGGCACCAGATCGTCGCCTCGCCGAATGGCGTCGATGCGGAAACCGTACAGTTCGCGACGCCGCGCGATGCCGCGATCGCGGCAAGCTTTGCTCCCTATGCCTCGGAAAGCGTTGCGCAAGTGCAAGCGCTCTGCGAACGCGGCGTGCCGATCGTCGCAATCACCGATTCCGCCTTCTCGCCGCTTGCCGCTGCCGCCACGCACTCGCTGGAGGTCGCCGAAGCGGACTTTGCCGGCTTCCGTTCGCTCTCGGCCTCGATGGCGCTCGCCATGGCGCTGCCGGTGGCGATCGCCGAACGCCGCCGCAAGAAGGGCGGTGAAAATCAGCGCGTGGCGAAAACGGAATAGAAATTCCGAATTGACACATGCGCGGAATTTATGTTTCACTTAACATATTAATGCCGCGGCGCCTGGCCGTGCGAAGTAGTGGGAGGAGACGATGACCGGATCGAACGCCGACGCACCACCGGAAGGCGCGCTTCCGAAAGCCATGCTCGATGTCATCACCATTGGCCGCTCCTCGGTCGACCTCTATGGCCAACAGATCGGTTCGCGGCTCGAAGACATCGGCTCCTTCGCCAAGTCGGTCGGCGGCTGCCCCGCCAATATAGCCATCGGTACCGCCCGCCTCGGCCTGAAGTCCGGCCTGATCACCCGCGTCGGTGACGAGCAGATGGGCCGCTTCATCCGCGAGCAATCGGCGCGCGAAGGCGTTGCGACCGACGGGATCGTCACCGACAGGGAGCGCCTGACCGCACTCGTTCTGCTGGCGGTCGAGGCCGAAGGCGTCTCGCCGATGATCTTCTACCGCTCCGACTGCGCCGACATGGCCCTAGACGAAGGCGACATCGATGAGGATTTCATCCGGTCCTCCCGGGCGGTGCTCGTTTCCGGAACGCATTTTTCCCGGCCGAATACCGAGGCTGCCCAGCGCAAGGCGATCCGCATCGCCAAGGCCAACGGCGGCAAGGTGATCTTCGACATCGACTATCGGCCGAACCTCTGGGGTCTTGCCGGCCATGCGGAAGGCTTCGAACGCTATGTGAAGTCGGATCGCGTTTCCTCCAAGATGAAGGAGACCCTGCCGGATTGCGATCTCATCGTCGGCACGGAGGAGGAGATCCTGATCGCTTCCGGAGCCGACGACGTGCTCGGGGCGCTCAGGGAGATCCGGCGCCTGTCGCCGGCAACCATCGTGCTCAAGCGCGGCGCGATGGGCTGCATCGTCTATGACGGGCCGATCAGCGACAATCTTGAGGATGGTATCGTCGGCCAGGGCTTTCCGATCGAGGTCTACAACGTGCTCGGCGCCGGCGACGCCTTCATGTCGGGCTTCCTGCGCGGCTGGTTGAGGGACGAGCCGCTGAAGACCTGCGCCACCTGGGCCAATGCCTGCGGCGCCTTCGCCGTCTCCCGCCTGCTCTGCTCGCCGGAATACCCGACCTGGGAGGAACTGGAATTCTTCCTGGAGAAGGGCAGCAAGCATCGGGCGCTGCGCAAGGACGATGCGCTCAACCATATCCACTGGGCGACGACCCGACGCGGCAGCGACATTCCGCTGCTGATGGCGCTCGCCATCGACCACCGTTCGCAGCTTTCCAGCGTCGCCGACGAACTCGGCGTTTCGCATGACCGCATCCATGCCTTCAAGCGGCTGGCGGTCGCAGCCGCAGCGCGCGTCTCCCAGGGACGCGAGGGCTACGGCATGCTGATCGACGAGCGCTTCGGTCGCGAGGCCCTGTTCGATGCGGCGCAAAAGAACTTCACATGGATCGGGCGCCCCGTGGAAATGCCGGGATCAAGGCCGCTGCGCTTCGAGTTCAGCCAGGACATCGGCTCGCAACTCGTCGACTGGCCGCTCGGCCATTGCATCAAATGCCTGTGCTTCTATCATCCGGAAGATCCGGCGCCGCTCAAGAAGGAACAGCAGGAAAAGCTGCTTACCCTGTTCGAGGCTGCCCGCAAGGTCGGCCGTGAACTGCTGATCGAGATCATCGCCGGCAAGAACGGTCCGCTGAAGGACGATACGGTCGCGACGGCGGTCGAGGAACTGTACGCGCTCGGCATCAAGCCCGACTGGTGGAAGCTCGAGCCACAGGCCTCGCCGGCCGCGTGGAAGGCGGTGGAGGCGGCAATCGCCCGGAACGACCCCTGGTGCCGCGGCATCGTGCTGCTCGGCCTGGAGGCTCCGGCGGAGGAACTGGAGAAGGCCTTCAAGGCGACGCTGGCCGCTCCGTCAGTGAAAGGCTTTGCCGTCGGCCGGACGATATTTGCCCATGCTGCCCGGGAATGGCTGTCCGGCCGTATGAGCGATGACGAGGCAATCGCCGACATGGCGGGACGCTTTCGACAGTTGACGGATGCATGGCTGCGGACACGCGGCCTTTAAAGCAATCCCAGCAAAAGTGTGACGCGGTTTTGCGTTCGGGATTGCGATAGAAAAGAGAGAATCTGGGAGGAACCCCGATGGGCAAGACGATCCGACTGACGATGGCCCAGGCCGTCGCGCACTTCCTGAAGCAGCAGAAGACCGTCATCGACGGCAGGAAGGTGCCGATCTTCGGGGGCGTGTGGGCGATCTTCGGTCACGGCAATGTGGCGGGCATGGGAGAAGCCCTCTACCAGGTGCGCGAGGAACTGCCGACCTATCGCGCCCACAACGAGCAGGGCATGGCGCATGCGGCGGTCGCCTATGCCAAGGCGAGCTTCCGAAGCCGCTTCATGGCCTGCACCACGTCAATCGGCCCCGGCGCGCTCAACATGATCACCGCCGCCGGCGTCGCACATGTGAACCGGCTGCCCGTGCTCTTCCTGCCAGGCGACATCTTTGCCAACCGCGCCCCCGACCCGGTGCTGCAGCAGATCGAGAATTTTTCCGACGGCACCGTCTCGGCCAATGACGCTTTCCGCCCGGTCTCGCGCTATTTCGACCGCATCACCCGGCCGGAACAGATCATGCCGGCGCTGAAGCGCGCCATGCAGGTGCTGACCGATCCGCTCGACTGCGGCCCGGTGACGCTTTCGCTTTGCCAGGACGTGCAGGCCGAGGCTTTCGACTACCCGGAAAGCTTCTTCGTGGAGCGGGTCTGGACGCCAAGGCGACCCCTGCCCGATGCGGACGAGCTGGCGCATGCGATCGATCTGATCCGGAAATCCGAAAAGCCGGTCATCATCGCGGGCGGAGGCGTCCTCTATTCGCAGGCGACGAAGGAACTCGCCGCCTTTGCAGAAGCCCACGGCATCCCCGTCGCCATCACCCAGGCCGGCAAGTCGGCGATCGACGAGCGCCACCCGCTGGCGCTCGGCTCGGTCGGCGTCACCGGAACCTCGGCGGCGAATGCGATCGCCGAGGGGGCCGACCTGGTCATTGCTATCGGTACCCGCTGCCAGGATTTCACCACCGGCTCCTGGGCGCTCTTCAAGAACGAGAAGCTCGCGATGATCGGGCTCAACATCACGCCGTTCGACGCGATAAAGCATGATAGTCACCCACTGGTGACAGATGCGCGCGAAGGACTGAAGGCACTTTCCGCCGGGCTTTCCGGCTGGAAGGCGCCCGCAGAGCTGGCGGATAGGGCGAGCAGGGAGAAGAAGACCTGGATGGAGGCGGCAGCCAAGGCGATGGCCGCGACCAATGCCGCCCTTCCCTCCGACGCCCAGGTGATCGGCTCCGTGGCCCGATCGATCGGCGGCGAGAACACCACCCTGCTCTGCGCCGCCGGCGGCCTGCCCGGCGAGTTGCACAAGCTCTGGCCGGCGACGACGCCTGGCAGCTACCACATGGAATACGGCTTTTCCTGCATGGGCTATGAGATCGCCGGTGGCCTCGGCACCAAGATGGCGCGACCGGAACGGGATGTCGTCGTCATGGTCGGCGACGGCTCCTACATGATGATGAATTCGGAACTCGCAACCTCGGTCATGCTCGGCCAGAAGCTGACCGTGGTCCTCCTCGACAACAGAGGCTATGGCTGCATCAACCGGCTGCAGATGGCGACCGGCGGCGCGAACTTCAACAATCTTCTGAAGGACGCCTATCACGAGGTGATGCCGGAGATCGATTTCCGGGCGCATGCCGAGAGCATGGGGGCCATCGCCGTCAAGGTCTCCTCGATCGCCGAACTGGAACAGGCGATCGAGACTTCCAAGAGGAACGACCGAACTTCCGTGATCGTGATCGACACCGACCCGCTGATCACCACCGAGGCCGGCGGTCACTGGTGGGATGTCGCCGTACCCGAGGTCAGCCCACGCGGTGAGGTCAACAAGGCGCATGCGGCCTATGTCAAGGCGCGCGCCGCCCAGCGCATCGGCTGACCGATTGTTGTCATCTTTCCGGAGGAGCGGTTGCCGCTCCTCCAAACAATGCCCCTGAGGAGACTATTGATGAAGGCCAAACTCGGCATGTCGCCCATCGCCTGGTGGAACGACGATCTTCCCGAACTCAGCGACGACGTGTCGCTCGAGGAGTGCCTGCGGCAATCGCGCAGCGCCGGCTTTACCGGCATGGAACAGGGCCGCCGCTTCCCGAGCAATCCCGAAGAAATGCTGCCGATCCTGCGCGCCGCCGACGTGACGCTGTGCGGCGGCTGGTTTTCCGGCACGCTGGTCGATGAGGAACTCGCCGCCAACAAGGACCGCATCGCCCCGATGATCGAGCTGTTCAAGGCGGTCGACGCCCCCTGCATCGTCTATGGCGAAGTGGGCCGCTCCATCCAGGGCGACCGCTCCAGGCCGCTCGCCACCAAACCGCGCCTCTCCGATGACGAGATGAAGGCATATGGCCGCCGCCTCACCCAGTTCGGGGAATGGTGCGCCGACCAGGGCATGCCTCTCTCCTACCACCACCACATGGCCGCCGTGGTCGAAACCGAGCCGGAACTCGACGCCTTCATGCGCAACTCCGGCGAAGGCATTCCGCTGCTGCTCGATGCCGGGCATTTAGCGTTTGCCGGCGGCGACGTGCTGCGCGCCATCGACAACCACCACGCCCGCATCAACCACGTCCACGTCAAGGATATCCGCAAGGCCGTGGTGGACGGGCTGGATCGCAGCCGGCAGTCCTTCCTCGATGCGGTGGCGCTTGGCGCCTTCACCGTGCCGGGTGACGGCTCGCTCGATTTCGGCGCCATCGTCCAGCGTCTGGCCGACTATGGCTATGAAGGCTGGTTCGTGGTCGAGGCCGAACAGGATCCGCGCAAGGCGCCCCCGCAGAAAATGGCCGAGATCGGTCATGCCGAACTGATGCGGGTCATGACGGCGGCCGGCTATACTGTGGAAACGGAAGGTTTCCCGAAGCGGTAAAGGAGAAACCCATGCCGAACCTGCTTGTAAAACCGAACGGCACCCACGGCCGCCTGACCCATGTCACGCCGGAGAATGCGGGTTGGACCCATGTCGGCTTCGACCTTCACCGGCTGAAGCCGGGCGAGACCGCCTCGGGCGAAACCGGCAGCCGGGAAGTCTGCCTGGTCTGGGTGAGCGGCAAGGGCAAGGCACGGGCCAGCTCCCGCGATTTCGGTTCGCTCGGCGGCCGGATGAGCCCCTTCGAAGGGCCGCCGCATGCGCTCTACATTCCTGCAGGGTCCGACTGGTCCGTCATCGCCGAAACCGATCTCGAACTCGCCGTCTGCTCCGGCCCCGGCGCCACCGGCTTTGAAGCACGGGCAATTCCGCCGGGAACGCACGAGCAGATCATCCGCGGCAAGGGCTCCAACACGCGGTATGTCACCAACATCATGCCCGAGGATGATGGCGCCGCCCACTCGCTGCTGGTCGTCGAGGTGATCACCCCGGCCGGCAATACCTCCTCCTACCCGCCGCACAAGCACGACCGCGACGACCTTCCGAACGAGAGCTTCCTCGAGGAGACATACTATCATCGCCTCAACCCGCCGCAGGGTTTTGCCTTCCAGCGCGTCTATACCGACGACCGCTCGCTCGACGAGGCCATGGCGGTCGAGGACGGCGACGTGACCTTGGTGCCGAAGGGCTACCACCCCTGCGCCACCTGCCACGGCTACGATCTCTACTATCTGAACGTCATGGCGGGCCCGAAGCGGGTCTGGAAGTTCCACAACGCCGCCGAGCACGAGTGGATGCTGAAGGCCTGACGAGGGAAATTTCGCTTCCCGATCAGTCCGTTTGCGAGAATTTCGCGTTCGAGGAGCATTCGATGTAGGATCGCCGCCAGGCCGTTCGTCCTTCGGGTTCGGTGAAACCCTGAGGTCGATCGACGACCGCACTCGAATTGGGAGGTTCGCATGGCTAGGAAGGTACTCTTGCTGCTCGGCACCAAGAAAGGCGCCTTCATTCTCGAAAGTGACGAAACCCGCAAGTCCTGGTCGATGCGCGGGCCATATTGTTCGCACTGGCCGATCAACCACGTCATCGGCGATGCCGCAAGCGGTACGATCTATGCCGGCGGCGGCGACGAATGGTTCGGGCCGGCGGTCTGGCAGACGTCCGATCTCGGCGAGACCTGGACCCATTCGAGCGAGGGCCTCAGCTACAGCGAAGGCGTCACACCGATCAAGGCCGTCTGGTCGCTGGCCCGCGCGAACGGCACCCTGCACGTCGGCGTCGAGCCGGCTGGACTGTTTCGCAGTCGTGACGACGGCAAGAGCTTCATTCATGTCGACGGGCTGCAGAAACACCCGTCGCGCGAACATTGGACGCCGGGCGCCGGCGGTCTCATCCTGCATTCGCTCGTGCCCCATCCGGACGATCCGGAGCAGATGTGGATCGCGATTTCCGCGGCCGGTGTCTTCTACACGGCTGACGGCGGCAAGACCTGGGAAACCCGTAACAAGGGCACCCGCGCCGATTTCTTTCCCGAAGGCCAGAACTATCCGGAATTCGGCCAATGCGTGCATTGCCTGGTCATGGCCCCGGGGCGTCC
The DNA here is from genome assembly GCA_030028905.1 of Ferirhizobium litorale. Taxonomy (GTDB): domain Bacteria; phylum Pseudomonadota; class Alphaproteobacteria; order Rhizobiales; family Rhizobiaceae; genus Ferirhizobium; species Ferirhizobium litorale. The sequence continues at coordinate 276,710 of JALDYZ010000002.1, forward strand.
GGACCGCCTCTACCAGCAGAACCATTGCGGTATGTATCGCTGTGAGGATGGCGCCAAGCAGTGGGAGAGCATCGAGGACGGCCTGCCGTCGAGCTTCGGTTTTCCGGCCGCCGCTCATCCGCGCGATCCGGACGTCCTCTTTCTCGTGCCTCTGAACGGCGCCGAACATGGCCGCTACCCGCCCGATGCCAGGGCAGCGGTGTGGCGCACGCGCGACGCCGGCAAGACCTGGGACGACCTGCGGGAAGGCCTACCCCAGAAGAATGCCTATTTCGGCGTACTGCGCCAGGCGATGGCAACCGACACCCTGGACAAGGCTGGCGTCTATTTCGGCACGAGTTCCGGCGAACTCTATGGCAGCGCCGACGAAGGCGACAGTTGGAACTGCATCGCCACCCACCTGCCGCCGGTCTATTCGGTCGAAACCATGGTCATCGATTGAAACTAGAGGGAGAGAACCATGGGAAACAGCGCCTCCCTCAAAAGCAAGCCTGACGTGCACGTCCGCCTGCCGGGCGTGCTTGTCGATTTGTTCCCCGAGGCCACGCGGGACGTCGCGGTGCGGGCCTCCAATGTCCGGGAACTGATCGAGGCGCTCGATGCATTGTGGCCCGGCATGGCCGACCGGCTGCGCGACAGCCGGCCGGCGATCCGCAAGCACATCAACATCTTCATCGATGGCGAGCGCGCCAAGCTCTCGACCCCGCTTGCACCGGGGTCGCAGATCTACATCCTCACTGCCATCAGCGGCGGCTAGAAAAATCCCAGTCGCCGTAATCCCTTGGCCGCGATTTCTCACGTTGCTTGTCAGCAAGGAAGGCGATTGCTGCTACCCAACTTTCGCGGATCCCATTCGCTCTTTCGCGCACGGGCGCACTGAGGTAGCAATGGCACTCTGGCCAAGGAACAGATTGCTTGAAGACTGCGGTTTTGATCAATGACACATCCACCAAGGCCCATCTTGGATGCCGGATCGTTGTCGCGCAGATAGCCCGGCTGGCGGCATCGGCGGGGATCCGGATCGCTGCATCCGCCTCGGTGCATGCAGACTGGCGGGAACATCCTGACCTCATGGCAATGATGCGGGATGCGGATATCGTGATCGTCAACGGTGAAGGAACCCTCCACGACTCGAGCAGGCAGGCCCGGGCGCTCGCCGAGGTGGCGCCGTTCTGCCGGGAGGCCGGTGTGCCGAGCGTCCTGATAAACAGCGTCTATGAAAGAAACGACAGCGATATCGCCTTGGCATGCCGGGCCTTTGACAGGGTGTATGTCAGGGAAACCGGCAGCGCGAAGGAAGCGCGCGATGCCGGCCTGCTGGTTGAAGTCGTCCCGGACCTCACCTTGTCGAGCAACGTCATGACCGCCTTCCGGCAACAGCCGCGGGGAACCACGATTGCCGTCACCGACAACGCCAACCGGGCAGTCGGACAACGTACGCTGGACGAGGCTCTGACGCGGGAGGACGTGCGTTTCCTTCATCTCGACACGTCGGAACCGTATAATCCCTTCATGGAAAGGCCGGACGCACCGGAATTCGTGTTCATGAACTCTGGTCGGGAAACCGAGCCCCTTCCACCGCTTCCGCGACAGAGCACGGCATTGCGAGCGTTTCGAAAGTCGTTGTTCAAGCCGCACTTTCGCCGGCGCATGAAGATGTTCCGGGAACTGAGCGAACCGCTCTCGTCAAGGCAGATCCTGTCGCGGATCGCGATATCGAAAGGCGTCGTCGCGGGACGGTTCCACGCGGCTTGCATGTCGATGCTATCGGAAACGCCATTTGCCGCCATGTCCTCGAACACGTCCAAGATGCGGGGAATGCTGACCGATGCCGGAGCGTCTCGCTTGCTGGCTGACGATCCGCGGGCCGCGTTCCATTTGGTCGACGACTGGAGAGATTCCGACAAAACGGCTGTTGCAGCCTATGTCCAAAGGGCAAGACGGGATGCAAAGGCCATGTTCGACGATATCGCAAGCCTCTTGTAGTCATCCCTCACCAAGGGCCTTTCACACCTCCACGTCCTGATGTAGCTATGCCTGCGGGTGGAACATGAGGAAGGACCTATTCAGATGACAGACCATCATCCCGCAACCCCGGAACAGGCGCGCGCCAAGATGGCCGAGTTTGTCTGGGAGGATCCGTTCCTGCTGGAGGAGCAACTGACGGACGAAGAGCGGATGATCCGCGATACCGCGCGCGCCTACTGCCAGGAAAAGCTGGCGACGCGCGTGCTCGAGGCCAATCGCCACGAAATCTTTCATCGCGAAATCATGACGGAAATGGGTGAACTCGGGCTTCTCGGCCCGACCATTCCCGAAGAGTTCGGCGGCGTCGGCGCCAATTATGTTTCCTATGGACTCGTCGCCCGCGAGGTGGAGCGGGTCGATTCGGGCTACCGCTCGGCCATGTCGGTGCAATCCTCGCTGGTCATGCACCCGATCTTCGCCTACGGCACCGACGAGCAGCGCCGCAAGTACCTGCCGAAGCTTGCGAGCGGCGAATGGGTCGGCTGCTTCGGCCTGACCGAACCGGACCACGGCTCCGATCCGTCCTCGATGATCACACGGGCAAAGAAGGTCGACGGCGGCTATCTGGTTTCGGGCGCCAAGAACTGGATCACCAATTCGCCGATAGCCGACGTGGCGGTCGTCTGGGCCAAGTCCGATGCCCATGACGGCAAGATCAAGGGCTTCATTCTCGAACGCGGCATGAAGGGGCTCGAGACACCCAAGATCGAAGGCAAATTCTCGCTGCGCGCCTCGGTGACCGGCATGATCCAGATGCAGGACGTCTTCGTGCCTGAGGAAAACCTGCTTGCGAACGTCTCGGGGCTCGCAGGGCCTTTCGGATGCCTCAACCGCGCCCGCTACGGCATCGCCTGGGGCGCCATGGGCGCGGCCGAATTCTGCTGGCATGCAGCAAGGCAATATACGCTCGACCGCAAGCAGTTCGGCAAGCCGCTCGCCGCCAACCAGTTGATCCAGAAGAAGCTAGCGGACATGGAAACCGAGATCGCGCTCGGACTGCAGGGTGCGCTGCGGCTCGGCCGGATGTTCGACGAGCACCGCGCGCCTGCCGAACTCATATCGTTGATGAAGCGCAACAATTGCGGCAAGGCACTCGACATCGCCCGCGTTTCCCGCGACATGCACGGCGGCAATGGCGTTTCCGACGAGTATGGCGTCATCCGTCACGTCATGAACCTCGAGGCGGTCAACACCTACGAGGGTACCCATGACATCCATGCGCTGATCCTCGGCCGCGCCCAGACCGGCCTGCAGGCGTTCCAGTAACCCTGTCCGCGACTTCGCTGGAAAAAGGCCGCACCGGATACCGGCCGCGGCCTTTTCGATTTCAGCGGACCAGGACAGCGTATCACGTCCAAATAGCTGGATGCGCCGTCCGTTTGCGGGAAGCCTCAGGTATCGAGCACGAGATGCGGCCGGCCATTCGATGTCTGGCGAGGCGAAACACCCTTGCCGTCGATCGTTGCTGTCACCCGTTGGCGGAAGGCCGAAAAGCTCTCGAAGGTCACGACATCGACAGGCTGGTCGAAATGCAAGGTGATCTTGTAGAACGTGCTCTGCGACAAGCGCGTCAGCGACAACACCTTGCCCGTGAACCGCTGGCCGAGATATTCGCCGCTCACCGTGCCACCGACCACGGCCGGAAGCTCGGGCTGGTTGTCGGTGCGGGCGGCCAGCGCCGCCATCGTGTTCCAGTCGCGAACGCCGTGGCTCTTGGCCACCAATTCAAGCGCGCCGCTGTGGGTCAGCGGAGTGCCGGCCGCGGACATTGCCGTGCGCAACCGCTTCGCCTGGGATTTCAGCTCGTCAATTGTCAGATGTGCCATGGTCATGGCTTTGCCTCTCTTCAGGTCGGCATGCGTCAGAGGACAATAAGGGACCCGCATTGCCCCATTTGCGCATGCGCCGAATGGGCTTGTTTCCACGAACCGGGAGGACTTCACCAAGGGTTTTCACCCGCGGGCGGCCGGCGCCTCAACCAATGCGGCATATGGCCCCGGGAAGCCGGTCTGTCAAGGCCCAGACAGGGCGAGCGCAACTGCCTCGGGATGCGCTACAACCGCTGGCAGCTTTTCGTCACGTTCCATTTACCGATCATAAGGGGTCCTCGCCTACACTTCGCATCGTGCAGTCAATGATGCGGAGAGTGCCATGTCGATGGCAAACCAGGTGAACCCGAACTTGTCCAAACCCCGTGACGCCCATGAGGTGTTCACCATCGACCGTCCGGGAAAGATCATCCTGGTCGGGCATCACCTCAGCACGCGCACGCACGCACGCTGCCTCGTGCGCACGATCTCCCTCAGCACCGCCGAACTGGACATCAACGCCGAGTTCGAGATCCCGAAAAACTTCTTTCTCGAAATCCTCGGCATCCCGGACGAGATCGGCAGCACCCTGATCGGACGCGAAGGCTCGAGGGCCGTGATCGGTTTCAACATGCTGCTCGACGCGGAATTCCTGCGCCATCTGGTCGGTGTGGTCCCCGAGACGAGCCACGGCGGCGCCTGAGCGACGGGTCCAGCGACCCGACGCTGGCGCTGTCTTATGCCGAGGCCCAGGCGACGAGGTGCTTCTCGATTTCGGGTGGCGTGAGCTTTGCGATATCCTTGGCCAGTTCGGCCTGCACGGCGGCGCGAACCTCCGATGTAAAATGCGGCCTCAGGTAACCAAGCGCCTTCGGCGGCGCCACGACGACGATGTGGGAAGCCTCCTTGTCCCTGACCAGGGTTTCCAGCTTCGCTGCGACCTGCTTCAGGAATTCTTTCTCGGCTTCCTCATGCCAGTCTGTTTCCTCCATGGCGCTGCGCTTGGTTCCGAACGACTGAAACGCGCGCCCCGGCCGGTCGGTCGCCAGTTCGGTATTCTTCTCGTCCGGCTGCTCCAGGCTTTCCTCCAGCCGCAGCCGTGGCTCCAGGGCAAGCCCGACATTCTGCAGGATTTGCGCCTTCGCACCGTCACAAACAACCACCCACGAGTTCTTAGGAAACTTGAGCATTGCCGTTCCTTTCGATGTTTCTTCACGAATTCCGATGACGACGAGAAAGCGCTGCCGATTGTCGCGCCAACCTCTTTGCGACCAGTATAGATGGAACCCCTCATTGCGTAATGGTGGAGATCGAAAATCGTTCGGCCATAACGGAAAAATCGCCCGCAAGAGCCCATATTCAGAAGTATTTTGCATTTTAGGAATATTCTTGGCGCAAACGAAAGGCATTGCTGCAACTCTTTCGCCAGTCACCAATGCGGGAAACCACCATGCACTACGGCACGCACCTGGCCACGGTCAAATCGGAGATGTACGAGCGCCAATGGGAACGCTTCTACGTCCGCCGACCGGCGCGCCTCATCGCCGTTCAAGGCTGTCTGTCGGGTGTCTCCATCCGGAGCTGCGAGGTGCTCGACATATCGCAGGGCGGAGCGGCCCTGACGATGACCACGACCACCGGACTTCCGAGCCACTATTACCTCAACATCCTTGGACTGGCCTACCGCATCGGTTGTGCCGAGATCTATCGCAACGGCGAACGCGTCGGCGTCAAGTTCATCAACGCGCTCGATCCGGCAACGCTTCGAAACGTCGTGCGCGCCGACTTCATGATGGGCAATCACAAGCCGGACAAGCCCAAGGGCGGCGAACAGCCCTTCCTCTTCATCTGAGACAATCCGGGCGGCGAAGGTACAAGGCGGCGGTTGTCAACCGCCCTCCTCACCTGATAGATCTCAGCAGCAACAGCCCCGCAGGACCGACAGTTGCAACTCTGCGGGCACCTTTGCAACGAAGTCCGGGATCCAATTGAAATGTCGTCATTTTCTCGCTTCACTCCGCTGGTGAGCAGCTTGCCCTCGACCGTTCCTTTCGTTGGTCCAGAGGCGATCGAGCGAAATCGCGGCATTTCCGTCAAGGCGCGTATCGGCGCCAATGAGAACGGATTTGGCCCCGCCCCTTCGGTGATTGCGGCCATCCATGAAGCGGCGACCGAGACCTGGAAGTACAACGACCCGGAAAACTTCGATCTGAAGGACGCGTTGGCGAGACACCTTGGCATCGGCCGCGAGAACCTTGCGATCGGCGAAGGCGTGGATGGCCTGCTGGGCCTGATCGTCCGCATGGTCGTGGAGCCCGGAACACCGGTGGTCACCTCGCTCGGCGGATACCCGACCTTCAACTTCCACGTTGCCGGTTTCGGCGGCCGCCTGGTGACCGTTCCCTATGCCGGCGACCGCGAGGACCTCGATGGCCTTCTGGAGGCGGCGAAGCGCGAGAAGGCACCGCTTGTCTATTTCGCCAATCCGGACAACCCGATGGGGAGCTGGTGGGAGGCCGGGGCAATCGTCGAGTTCGCCAGGGCCCTGCCCTCCGACTGCCTGCTGGTGCTCGACGAGGCCTATAGCGAGACTGCACCCGCCAGCGCCATTCCGTCGATCGCGGACCTCATCGAGATGCCAAACGTGATCCGCACCCGCACCTTCTCCAAGGCCTACGGTCTCGCCGGAGCCCGCGTCGGCTACGTGATCGGCACGCCGGGCACGGTCGTCGCCTTCGACAAGATACGCAATCATTTCGGCATGTCCCGGATCGGCACGGCCGCCGCACTCGCAGCCCTCAAGGACCAGGCCTATCTCCAGGAGGTCATCGTCAGGATCAAGGCCTCGCGCGAGCGCATCGGCGCGATTGCCCGCGACAACGGCCTCCAGCCACTGCCGTCCGCCACCAACTTCGTGGCGATCGACTGCGGACGCGACGGCGCCTACGCGCGCGCAATCGTCGACGGGTTGATGGAGCACGGCGTCTTCATCCGCATGCCGGGCGTCGCGCCGCTCAATCGCTGCATACGGATCAGCGTCGGGCCGGAAGCAGACATGGCGCTGCTTGCCGAATCGCTACCAAAGGTCCTCAAGGCTCTCGGCTGAGCCGCCGGAAAACAAGAAACCGCGCCGGCTTGTCTGCACCGGACGCGGTTTTCTTCGTATATGGGTATCGCCAGGGATGCTGCTGTCAGTGCGTCGTCATCCATTCGCGGGCAGCGCGCAGGGCTGCGGCGAGTTCCATCTTGGTCATGCTGGCCGCCACGTCCGCGCGAAGATCGACGGCGCGGTCGCAGCCCTTGATCGCGGCAATGTTGAGCCACTTGTGAGCGGCGACCAGATCCACGTCGCAGCCGCGCCCCGTTGCATAGACGAGCCCCATCTCGCAAAAGACATCGGCTCGGATCGCGCCACCCATGGTGGCCATTTCGGAAACCTGAATTTCAAAGCGTGCCATCGGTTTGTCCCTGTTCTGTCGTTTGTGTTCTTGTTGTCCCTGTTTTTCCCGGCATCCGGGCTTCGACCCTCAACGACCGGCCATCTTCGTGTCCTGGTCCTTGCAGTCCGGCGGATTTGCTCCGCTCGTTTGATGGGTTAACTATGCCAAACGGCCTTCAACAGGCGCTTAAAATGCATGATTAATTTGAGACAAACAAAGTCCAAACGCTTGGTAAACTTGGGTTTTTGTTAAACATCGCATGCCTTGCAAATTAAGGATTTTGGGTCGCCTTTTACGAAAAATTCAGATCTCGATCGAAACCCTTTGCTAACCACGATTTCATCGGCATATCCGAACTGTCCCGACGTGCGGCACTCGAAACAACCATATTCGACGGTGGATTCCGCGAATGCGGCGTATTTACCTTTACGTGCCGGTAAGATAATTTTCTCTCGAAGGGAGGCGCGCGTCGCGCCTTGCGAACAGACGGGCAGCCAAGCCAAAGGGCAACCCGCCAATCGAGACATCTGGGAGGATGACAGGCAATGAAAACGATGATACTGGCGGCGGCACTGGCACTGGCGGCGTTTTCCGCCCATGCGGGCGAGCCGATCGAGGGCGACTGGAAGACCGCGAGCGGCGAAACCGCGGCGATCGCGCCCTGCGGCGGTAGCTACTGCATCACATTGAAGACCGGCAAGTTCAGCGGCAAGCAGATCGGCAAGCTTGCGGGGACCGACGGCTCCTATTCGGGGGAAATCACCGATCCCGCCGAGGACAAGACCTATAGCGGCTCGGGGACCGTCTCGGGCAACGCCCTCAAGATGAAGGGGTGCGTCCTCAAGATCCTGTGCAAGTCGCAGACCTGGACACGGCTCTAGCCGGGAACAGCCCCCTGGTCCGGCGGGATTGCCGCCGGATCGACCTGGATTGCCCGAGGCGAATCTTCCGCGCACGACCAAAGCTGAACGAACGATGAATGGCTGACTCAGCGGCGGTTCAGACAAATTGTGTCAAAAACCGAGCATCAAAGTGACGTCATCTCTCTCGGGGGATATGCAATGACAATCCTGGCACGCCGCTTCACCATCATCAGCCTCGCCGCGGCAGTGTTCGCCGTTGCCTTCTCCATGGTGATCCAGCACGCAGCGGATCGCCCGCAGCGCTTCCATGTCGGTTCGACCGCCCCCTGCTATCATCCCGCCAGCAGCTGCGTCACCGCCCTATAACATCGATGCATCGCAATGCGGCTCCAGTATTGCCTCGACCGGGGGCAGATTGCCCGGGACGCAACCGCGTTGTGCACAGACAAATGCGGCGGGTGGTCGTTTGCTTGTCAAGGACATCCATCTATAATGGGCCATGAACAATCGAATCTCTTCACTGGCACCCCTTCCTTTCATTTCACCGGAGTCTTTCACGCCCCGGAGTTTCGATGACCCGGTCAAGGCGGTCGATGCGCTGACCGAACTGTACGATCGCAATACCGCTTTCCTCACCAGTTCATTTTCGGCCCTTTCCAAGGGAGCCCCTATCCAGGGACGTTACCGCGCCTGTTACCCGCAGGTCACCATCGAGACCACCAGCTTCGGCCATGTGGATTCGCGCCTGTCCTTCGGGCATGTGACCGCCCCCGGCATCTACACGACGACGATCACCCGCCCGCAACTGTTCCGCCACTATCTCAAGGAACAGCTCGGCCACCTGATCCGCAGCCACGGCGTACCGATCCTGATTTCCGAATCGGCAACGCCCATCCCGCTTCACTTTGCCTTTGGCGAAGGCGCGCATGTCGAGGCCTCCGCATCGGCGCTCGTGGACATTCCGCTGCGCGATATCTTCGACGCGCCGGATCTGACCACCACCGACGACGAGATCGCCAATGGCGAATACGAGCCGGCACCGGGCGAGCCCCTGCCGCTTGCACCGTTCACGGCGCAGCGCATCGACTATTCGCTGGCGCGCCTCAGCCACTACACGGCAACCGGCGCCAATCATTTCCAGAATTTCGTGCTGTTCACCAACTACCAGTTCTACATCGACGAGTTCTGCGCCTGGGCGCGCGACCTGATGGCGAGCGGCGGTGGCGGATATACGGCCTTTGTCGAACCCGGCAACATCATGACGATGGCCGGCTCCGACCGCCCGGAGGCCAATGGCGCATCGCTGCGACTACCGCAGATGCCGGCCTATCACCTGAAGAAAAAAGGCCATGCCGGGATCACCATGGTCAACATCGGCGTCGGCCCCTCGAATGCCAAGACGATCACCGACCATATCGCCGTGTTGCGTCCGCATGCGTGGCTGATGCTCGGGCACTGCGCCGGACTGCGCAACAGCCAGCGGCTCGGCGACTATGTGCTTGCCCATGCCTATATGCGCGAGGACCATGTCCTCGACGACGACCTGCCCGTCTGGGTGCCGATCCCGGCGCTGGCCGAGGTCCAAGTGGCGCTCGAGGATGCGGTCGCCGAGATCACCGGCTACGAGGGCTTCGAGCTGAAGCGGATCATGCGCACCGGCACCGTCGCCACCATCGACAATCGCAACTGGGAACTCCGCGACCAGCGCGGCCCGGTCAAGAGACTGTCGCAGGCACGCGCCATCGCGCTCGACATGGAAAGTGCAACCATCGCCGCCAACGGCTTCCGCTTCCGCGTGCCCTACGGCACGCTGCTGTGCGTTTCAGACAAGCCGCTGCATGGCGAGCTGAAATTGCCCGGCATGGCGACCGCCTTCTACCGCACGCAGGTCAGCCAGCACCTGCAGATCGGCATAAGGGCGATCCAGAAGCTTGCCGCCATGCCGCCGGAAAAGCTGCATTCGCGCAAGCTTCGGAGCTTCTTCGAGACGGCTTTCCAGTAGAGATCGGCCGAGCGGAAGGTAGCGAAATCACCGCCCTTTCCTCGCCAGCAGCAGCGACAGCAACGTACCGGTAATCGCCGAGGCGACGATCAGCAGGTGGGCGTTGATGCTCGCCTGAGCAAGGCTGGACAAAGCCTGCCGGTCCGCCGGCGCGCCGAAGGCAAGAGCCCCTGCGGTGATCCCCGCGGGGTAGGTGCCGACCCCACCCGGCGCATGGAACGGTAGTACCGAAGAGAGTTCGCCGCCGAGCGCGCCGCCGAAGGCGGCACCGAGCGGAGAAACACCCATGAGGGCGAGCGCCCAGGCTAGCACCAGAACCTTCGTGCCCCAATTGAGGAGCGTCATCAGCCAGGCTCGCGTGAAGGCGCCATAGCCGAACGGCATGCCTGCCTCGAGCTCGTGAACGATCCCCCCGATCTTTTTCGGCGCATGCTTCCTGGCGATCGCCAGCACCGGCCGCTTGAGGGCGAAGAAGGCGAGCGGCGACACGAGAAATAGCCCCCAGACGAGCCAGGCCACCGCGGTGTTGTCCCTTTCGATCACCAGCCCGATGCCGGCGGCGGCGAGCAAGGCGTGCAGATCGAGGAGCCGCATCACCAGAAGTGCGGATGTCGCGCGGGCGAGATGCACCGAAAACTCCGAACGCATCAATATGGGAAAGCTGGTTTCACCTGCGCGCAGCGGCAGCATGATATTGAGCAGGTTGTGCACCTGGGTCAGCCGGAACAACTGCAGGAACCGTCCCGACGTCTCGCGGGGGAAGTAGTCGTAGATCCGGTAGCATCGGACGAAATATGTTGAGGTCAAAAGCGCCAGTGCGGCAAGTCCAGGCCCCGGCCCGATATCGGCCCACTGCTTGATGATCGTGTTCCAACCCCAGCCCCATTGGACGAAAGCGGCGTAGGCCAGCAGGCAGGCAACCGTCAGCAGGGTCATGCGGTTGCGGATAAGCCAGGAACGTTGTCTGGAATCCGGCGTGGAAGTCATATAGTGAGATGTCTCATCGGTTGGCTGCGGCTCACCGTGGTTAGCACGAGAAGCGGTGGCAGAGAACCACTGTTCAAGGGTTTGGAAGGCGAAGAATTGGCACAGATCCCGGACATCCTACAGGCAAGCATCGCAGCCGGATCCATCGAACTGTCGCTGGTCGTTCCCGTCTTCAACGAAGAGGAAAGCGTCGGCCTGCTTATCGACCGCATCTGCGAGGCGATGGATGGCTACGAAAAATCATGGGAACTGATCCTCGTCGACGACGGGAGCACGGATCGCACCCTGCCCAACGCCCGCAAGTATCTCGACCGCCCGGGCCTCGAGCTCATCGTCGTCGAGTTGCAACGCAATTTCGGCCAGACGGCGGCGATGCAGGCCGGGATCGACATGGCGAGCGGCCGCCTGATCGCGACACTCGACGGCGACCTCCAGAACGATCCGCGCGACATTCGCGCCATGGCCGCCGCGCTCGACGAGCGGCAGCTCGATCTTCTGGTCGGCTGGCGCAAGGACCGCAAGGACGACCTTCTCCTGCGCAAGATCCCCTCGTGGTGCGCCAATGCGCTGATCGGCCGGATCACCGGCGTCAAGCTGCACGACTACGGCTGCAGCCTGAAGATCTACCGCAGTTCGATCATCAAGCAGGTCAAGCTGATGGGCGAAATGCACCGCTTCATCCCGGCCTGGGTGGCCGGCGTCGTTCCGAGTTCGCGAATCGGCGAGATGGTCGTCACGCACCATCCGCGCGCGCATGGCGCGTCGAAATACGGGATTTCGCGCACCTTCCGCGTCATTCTCGACCTGCTCTCGGTGCTGTTCTTCATGCGATACAAGGCGCGGCCCGGCCACTTCTTCGGCTCGATCGGTCTCGGCACCGGTGCGCTCAGCGCCCTCATCCTTGCCTATCTCTTCATCGACAAGTTCATGTTCGGCAATGACATCGGCGCCAGGCCGGCACTGATCGTCGGCGTCATGCTGTTCCTGTCTTCGGTGCAGCTCATCACCACCGGCATCCTGTCCGAGATGATCGCTCGCACCTATTACCGCGACGACGAGACGCCCAACTATATCGTCCGCGAGACTTTCCGACCAAAGGGGTGAGATGACGGGCTTTCCGAGAGGGGGGCCAGGCGCGGCCCTCATGCTCCTGGCGGTGTATTTCGTGGTGCAGGTGCTGTTGCGCCTGTGGCTGCCGCATGCCCTGGAGCTCGACGAAGCCGAGCAGATTTTCTATTCGCAGTGGCTGCTGCCTGGCTACGGTCCGCAACCTCCGCTCTACAACTGGCTGCAGATGGCAATGTTCGCGTTCACCGGTCCAACGCTGGTGGGCCTTGCAGTGTTGAAGAACGCGATGTTGTTCTCCTGCTACGTCTTTCTCGCACTCGCCGCCACACAGACGCTGAAGGACACCAGGATGCAGGCGGTTTCCGTGCTTGCACTGCTGACCCTGCCGCAGGTCTCCTTCATAGCGCAACAGGACCTGACCCATACGGTCGCGTTGCTTGCTACGAGCGCGATGTTCATCTACGCCCTGTTCCTGACGATCCGCACCGGCAACGCGGCAGCCTATGCGCTCGTCGGGCTCGCGACCGGGCTTGGCTTCCTGGCCAAATACAATTTCGTACTATTGCCGGTCGCTGCCTTTCTCGCTCTCGCGATGGACAAGCGGTTCCGCGACAGAATCGTCGACCGGCGCATCTTCATCGCATTTGCGATCGCGGGTGTCGTAGCGTTGCCGCACGGCCTGTGGCTCATCGACAATCTCGGCGCCGCCACGACCGACACGCTGGGCAAGATGGCGGCCAACCAGGCTTCCGGTCGCCTCAGCGCGATGCTGACCGGACTCGGATCGCTGGCGGTTGCGATCGTTGCATCTTCAGCGCTCACCATGGCCATCTTCGCCGGCGTGCTTGGCAAGCAAACGATCACGGCCCTTCGTGCGCAGACGCCGCTGACAAAGATGATCGAGCGCATGTTCATGATCATCCTGATCGGATTGATCGTCATTATCGTAGCCACCGGGACCACGAAAATCAGGGAGAGATGGCTGGACCCGTTCCTCCTGATCCTGCCGCTCTATCTGTGCCTCAAGATCGAGGCGGCAGGCCTGGTGGAAGTGGTGACGCGAAAGCGCCTGTTCCCTATTGCGGCGGCCATCCTTGTCGTCGTCCCTTCGATCCTGCTAGCTCGTGTGGTTGCGGCACCGATCATCGGAAAATACACAAAGCTCAACCTGCCTTTCGACTCGGTCATGCCCAAGCTTCTGGCCACATTTCCATCCAGTCCGGGCGTCATCATTGCCAACCATACGCATCTCGCCGGCAATTTACGGCTCGCCGTACCGGACGTTCCGGTACTTTCTACCGAGGCCGCGGCATTCGACCTGCCGTTCGACTGGTCGCAGGACCGTCCGGCGCTGCTGATCTGGCGCGTGGGCCGCAGCGCGGATGGCTCGATGCCAGACGATCTGGATCAATGGTTGCGAAGCCGGCAGGACATGCGCGACGCCACGGTTGCACCGGGCAAGGTGACGATGCCCTATCATTATGGCCGGGACGGCGACGCCTATGAGTTCGGCTATGCCTGGGTCTATCCGCCGAACGGACCAACCTCTTGACGCAGCGGCTATCCTCCGTGCAACAAGCGATCATCGGTGTTCTGTTCGCAACGACAGCTCACTCCAACTCTTGCAACGCCACGATTCCAGACCAGATTGTTGGCGTGTTTCCGACCCAAGGAATGAAATGGCGGGCTTGTTGAAAAAGGTTCCAGAGACCGTTCTCGTGCTTCTGGCCGGATACTTCCTTTTGAACATCGTGGTGCGGCTCGCCATGCCGACCTCGCTCGAGCTCGACGAGGCCCAGCAGGCACTGCTGTCGCAATGGCTGGCTGCCGGATACGATCCGCAACCGCCCTTCTACAACTGGGTCCAGTACTATGTCGTGGCGCTCCTCGGCCCTTCGGTCTTCGCGCTGAGCCTGCTCAAGAACGCACTCCTTTTCCTTTCCTATGCTGCCTACTTTCTTGCCGCGCGTACCGTGCTCAAGAATCGCGATCTTGCCATCATCGCCACGCTTGGCCTGCTGACCATCCCGCAGATCGCCTTCGAGGCACAGCGCGATCTCAGTCACACCGTCGCGGTGATTTTCGCGGCGACCTTGTTCCTCTACGGCTTCTTCCGGACGCTTGCGGCTCCGACCGCATTTTCCTACCTGCTGACCGGCGCCGCCATCGGCATCGGCATGATCTCGAAGTACAATTTCGCGTTGCTGCCGGCTGCAGCCCTCATCGCAATCCTGCCGGATCGGGAGATGCGGTCGCGTCTCCTTGACTGGCGCATCCTGCTGACGGCGGCGGTGGCACTCGTCATTGTTGCCCCGCATGCGCTCTGGCTGGTGGACCACCTCGACCTCGCATCGAAGCGGACGATGGAAAAACTCACTGAAGAGGGCGGCAGCCGACTGGCCCAGATAACGACCGGAGTGATGTCGCTTTTGGTCGCGGTCATCGGATTCGGCGCGCTCACAGTCGTGTTGTTCGCAGTCGCCTTCGGGAAGCAACTGTTCGCCTCGCTCAAGGCGGGAAACCGCTGGACGGTTTTGATCGAGCGCATCTTCCTCGTCTTCGTGGCGGCACTGGTGCTGCTCATTCTCTTTGCCGGCGCTTCGCACATCAAGGATCGTTGGCTGACGCCGCTTCTGCTCATCCTACCGCTTTATCTCTGCCTGAAGATCGAGGCGGCCGGGGGTATCAAGGAGACGGCCCTGCGCCGCTTCCTGCCGATCCCCCTCGCCATCATGGTGCTGATCCCGACCGTTCTCGCCGGTCGGGTCGTTTCGGCGGGTTGGGTCGGAGACTACGAGAAGCTCAATGTTCCCTACCAGGCGTTTGCGGATGAGGTCGTCGGGAAGAACCCGGTACAGCCCGCCGCGATCATCGCCGCCGACCAGCACCTTGCCGGCAACCTTCGCTCGCAGCTTCCCGGAATCCCGGTCCTGACCCCGATCTATCCGGATTTCCGGCCGAGCGTCGAATGGAGCGACAAGGCACCACTGCTGCTCGTCTGGCGCAATTTTGGAAAGGCCAATGCTCCGATGCCGCCGGCGCTTGCCAAGGAAATCGCCAGACGCGACGGCGCCGCCGTCGGGGCTCTCGAAGTCAAGGAAATCGCCCTGCCCTATATCTATGGCAGCGGTCAGGACACATACAGCTTCGCCTATGCCTGGGTGTACCCGCCGCAAAAGTAGCGGCGAACATCAGCCGAACTCGACCACCGGCTCGCAACCGATCGGGAAGCTGACGGAGTTTGCAATAAAGCATTTGTCGTGGGCGTCGTGGTGCAGGGCGATCGCCTTGTCCCGGTCGCCGCCCGCGGCAATCACGATATGCGGCTTGAGCACCATGCCGGAAAACCGGCCACCCTTGGCATCGGTGATCATCGTGCCTTCGGCGCGGTCGACGTAGCTCAGGACCCGGATCCCGGCAACGGCGCACAGATGCAAGTACCAGAGTTTGTGGCAGGCCGAAACCGAGGCGACCAGCAGGTCCTCCGGGTTCCAGCGCGACGGATCGCCGAGGAATGCGGGGTCCGAAGACCCCGCTATGTCCGGTTTGCCGTCGACGTGGATGGTGTAGTCGCGGCCGTAGTCGCGATAGCCGGAGGTTCCCGTCCCGCGATTGCCGGTCCACTCGACGGTAACGTTGTAGCGATGCTCGTTGCCAGCCATGACGTCCTCACTCCTTGACGGTATCGCGCAGGTGATCGAGCCCCTTGCGCAGCGTGGCTATCATCTCATTGACCTCGCCGCGGCTGATGACGAGCGGCGGCGAAGCCAGCATGCGGTCGCCGGTGGCGCGCATGATCAGGCCGTTCTCGACGCAATGGTTGCGCACCAGCGTGCCGACGTCGTCCGGCTTGGCGAAACGGCGTCGGGTCGCCTTGTCGATCGTCAGTTGCAGGCCGGCCATCAGGCCGACGCTGACCGCCTCGCCCACGATTTCGTGGTCGGAGAGACTTTTCCAGGCCTCTGCGAAGTACGGCCCGATGTCGTCGCGCACCCGTTCGACGAGCCCTTCCTCCTCGATGATGCGGATATTCTCGAGCGCGGCGGCTGCGCAGACCGGATGGCCGGAATAGGTGTAGCCATGGGCGAAATCACCAATCTGGTTGACCATGACTTCGGCGACGCGGTCGCTGACCAGAACACCGCCGATTGGCAGGTATCCGGACGAGAGCCCCTTGGCGACCGGTGCGAGATCCGGCTCCACGCCGAAATGCTGGTAGCCGAACCACGAACCGAGACGACCGAAACCGCAGATGACCTCGTCGCTGACGAGAAGGATGTCCTTCTCCTTGCAGATGCGCGAGATTTCCGGCCAGTAGGTCTCCGGCGGAACGATGACGCCGCCTGCCCCCTGGATCGGCTCGGCAACAAAGGCTGCGACATTGTCCGCGCCGAGTTCGTCGATCTTTTCCTCGAGTTCGCGGGCCACCTTCAGGCCAAATTCCGCAGGCGAAAGATCACCACCCTCGACGTACCAGTAAGGCTGATTGATGTGGACGATGCCGTCGATCGGCAGGTTGCCCTGCTCGTGCATCCACTTCATGCCGCCAAGGCTGGCGCCGGCGACGGTCGAGCCGTGGTAGCCGTTCTTGCGAGCAATGATCTTGGTCTTCGTCGGCTTGCCGAGCGCTTTCCAGTAGACGCGGGCGATGCGAAACCAGGTGTCGCTCGCTTCCGAACCGGAGTTGGTGAAGAACACATGGTTCATCTTCGGCCCGGCATGCTCGGTGATCTTCTGGGCCAGCAGCGTCGTCGGCGGCGTCGTGGTGCCGAAGAAGGTGTTGTAGTAGGGAAGCTCGTTTATCTGGTTGAACACGGCATCGGCGATCTCGCGCCGTCCATAGCCGACATTCACGCACCAGAGCCCGGCAAAGGCGTCGAGATACTTCTTGCCGTTGCTGTCGAAGACATGAACCCCTTCGGCGCGCTGGATGATGCGGGTGCCCGCGGCATTCAGCTTCTTCATATCCGAGAACGGGTGCAGGTGATGCGCCGCATCGATTGCACCGAGGTTCGACATGGTCTCGACTGTCTTCAGCATTTTTTCGTTGTTCCCCGTCACTGCGATGAAAACCGCCCTGCGGGCAGGACGGTCATGCCCCGGGCCGATGGGCGGCCCGATTGAAAGGCATAATATTATCGGCTACGAACATGGCCTTAGAAAAAACGTTTGGCAAGGGAGCGCAAAACCGCTTCCCCCGACCGAAAAACGCGCAAAAAACGACAAATAACAGAGGGGTCGGGGCAGAAAATGACCGAACACAAGAAATTGGCGGAAGCCGCGATTGCCGGCAGCGATGCCCGACTGGAGATCCTGCTCGTGGGGATGAACGGCGATCTTCGCGGCAAGCAACTCCCCCTCGAAGCGGAAAAGAAGGTCTGGTCCGGCTCGGTGCGCCTGCCATCTTCCACCCAGTCTCTCGACGTCTGGGGGGACGACAACGACGACATCACCGGGCTTTCGCTGAGCGTCGGCGATCCCGACGGCGCCTGCATTCCCGATGCGCGGTCGCTGGCGCCGATGCCGTGGGCCCCGCCGGGCTCCAAGCAGGTGCTTGCCACCATGCACGAGTTCGACGGAACGGCGAGCTTCATGGATCCGCGCGCGATCCTGGCCTCCGTGCTGGAACGCTATGCCGAACGCGGATTGACGCCGGTCGTCGCCACCGAACTCGAATTCTACGTGATCGAGGACAACTGGCGCGAGACCGGCAAGCCGACGCCGCCCGCGTCGCTGACCTACAAGGGCATCCCCAACGGCTTCCAGCTCTACGACATGAGCGCCGTCGATGCCCTCGACGGCTACCTGCAAACGGTGCGCGCCTATTGCCGCGCCCAGGAGCTGCCCGCCGACGCGACGACGGCCGAATTCGGCCCCGGCCAGTTCGAGATCAACCTTCTGCACCGCCCGGACGCGCTCGCCGCCGCCGACGACTGCATCTACCTGAAGCGCATCGTCGAACAGGCGGCCCGCAAGCACGGGCTGAAATCCACCTGCATGGCCAAGCCCTATGCCGACCAGGCGGGCTCCGGCCTGCACGTGCATGCCAGCATCGTCGACAGACAAGGCCGCAATATCCTCGATGCCGATGGCAACGACCCGGTGCGGCTGAAATCCGTCTGCGCCGGCATGCTGAACACCACGCGCGACGCCCAGCTCGTCTTCGCTCCGTTCGCCAACTCCTATCGCCGCTTCCAGCCGGGCTCGTTTGCGCCGGTGGATCTCACCTGGGGATATGGCCACCGCGGCACCGCCATCCGCATTCCCGACAAGGACGGGCCTGCTGCCCGCGTCGAGCACCGGGTCGCGGGTGCCGACGCCAACCCGTATCTGCTATTGGCGGCCATCCTCGGCGGCATGCTGCTCGGGCTCGACGAAGACCTCGATCCTGGTCCGGTGACGGAACCGGGCGCCGAGCCGGTCGACGCCAGGCGGCTGACCCACGATTTCCTGACAGCCGTCGAGGAATTCTCGGCTTCGCCGTTCATCGCCGATGTGTTCGGGGAGAAGTATCGCAAGCTCTACGGCGACACCAAGCGAAAGGAGGCAATCACCTTCCTACGCACGGTGTCGGACTTCGACTACCAGACCTACCTGGCGCGATTCTGACTCAGGCTACGGCGCGACCCGATGCGGCGTCCGCTTCGGGCACGATGACCTTGAGTTCGCCGGGATGCAGCCTCAGCGCCACCTCCCGGCCCATCGGCAGCAGTTCGCCGTCTATGACGCAGTTCACCTTGCGGTCGATCTTCGGAAAGTGCAGGTCCACGGCCTCGACGGCCATTTCGGTGACATCGGGATTGTAGCGGAGCTTGCCACGCAGCATGTCGAGCGCCAGGCGCGCTACCCCGGCCGGCCGCAGCGGCGAAGCCGTATAGAATCCGAGGTGGCCGCGGGTAATGTTGTCCGCGTAGAGCAGCGGATTGTCGCCGAACGGGTTGTTGGAAACTGAAATGGCCGAGACCCGGCGATGCTCCTGATGATCGCCCGCCTGGAATTCCATGTCGAATTCGGGCGGATTGAAGATCACGCCGATACCGGCGCGGACATTGGCGACGATCTTGCCCATGCGCGACGCATAGGAAATGCTGTTGCGGTAGCGCACCATGCGGGCATGCAGGCCGGCCGAGAACTGATGCACGAAGGGACGGCCGTTGGCGCTGCCGATATCGACCGCATCGACCCGCCCCTTGGCAAGGACGTCGACGGACTGCCAGATGTCGAGGGGAAGCTTCAACGAGCGCGCGAACAGGTTCATCGTGCCTGCCGGGACGACGCCGAGGGAGATGCCATTTTTCCAGGCAACGGTGGCAGCGGCGGAAATCGTGCCATCGCCCCCGCCGGCGATGATGGCATCCACATCGTCCCGGCGAGCAGCGCGCTCCATGGCAGAGACGATCTCGTCGCCCCCTACCACATGGCACTCGACCTCATGCCCCGCGTCGCCGAACACGGTCTCGGCGTGACGCTCATAGGCCGCCATGTCGGTGGTCCGGAACGTGCCGCCGTCGCGATTGAAATAGGCCACCAGTTTCATGCAATCATCCATCCGTACGAGACCACCCGTATATCGGGGCCCAATCCGCCAATTCCAAGGCCACCTCGCCGGCGGCCCCTCCGTGCGACGCATGCCGGCAGTGCATTGCCGCCTTGCAAAAATGATGGTCGACCCTGCCTGCGCAATGGCCGATAAAAATGAGATATATCAATTTCCAGCTTTCCATCCTCAGGCCCGGCCCTGCCAACAAGTGCTGATCCGGGAGCGCTCAGACCGCGCGCAAGGTCCCGTGTCGGTGACACGGCCCTGCTGACGTATTTCCAGGACCCGACGTGACCGATATCGCCATCGATGAATCTGCTCCCGCCCTCGCTGCGGAGACCATGCCGAAGCAGCCGCTCTCAAGGTTCGCGGTGGCGCTGATCGAGCTCGCGCTTGCCGTCGGCGGCTTTGCCATCGGCACCGGCGAGTTCGCCATCATGGGCCTGCTTCCGGACGTCGCGACGACGTTCGACGTCACCACGCCGCAGGCCGGATACGTCATCAGCGCCTATGCGCTCGGCGTCGTGGTCGGCGCGCCGCTGATCGCGGTGCTGGCGGCGAAGATGGCGCGCCGCCACCTGCTGCTGGTGCTGATGGCCGTCTTCGCTCTCGGCAACATCCTGAGCGCCGTTGCGCCCGATTTCCTTTCCTTCACGCTGCTGCGCTTTGTCACTGGCCTGCCGCATGGCGCCTATTTCGGCGTCGCGTCCCTTGTCGCCGCCTCGATGGTGCCGGTCCACAAGCGCGCTCAGGCGGTCGGGCGGATGATGCTCGGGTTGACGGTCGCGACCCTCATCGGCACGCCGGTGGCCACCTGGTTCGGCCAGGTGCTCGACTGGCGCGTCGCCTTCATGCTGGTCGGCGGCATCGGCGCGCTGACGGTGCTGCTGATCTGGATCTACCTGCCGAGGGACAAGGTGGCGGACGGCGCCAGCCCGATGCGCGAATTGACCGCGTTCAAACGCCCACAGGTGCTCCTCACTCTGGCGATCGCTGCGGTCGGCTTCGGCGGCATGTTCTCGATCTTCAGCTACATCGCCTCGACCGCCACGAAGGTTGCGTTGATGCCGGAGAGCATGGTGGCCGTGATCATGGCGCTGTTCGGTGTCGGGATGATCATCGGCAATATCGGCGGCGCGTGGCTGGCCGACAAGTCGCTGATGGGCACGATCTGCGGCTCGCTCGTCTTCAACGTCGTGGTGTTAACCCTCTTCTCACTGACGGCGACGAGCCCGTTCATGCTCTGTCTCTGCGTGCTTCTGGTCGGCTGCGGATTTGCCGCAGGCCCTGCCCTGCAGACACGGTTGATGGACGTCGCCGCCGACGCTCAGACGCTGGCCGCCGCCTCCAACCACTCGGCCTTCAACATCGCCAATGCGCTCGGCGCGTGGCTGGGCGGCCTGGTGATCGCCTGGGGCTACGGCTTTGCCGCCACCGGCTATGTCGGCGCTATACTGTCCGTCTTCGGGTTGATGGTGTTTGCGTTATCCTACCGCCTCGAACTCGCGGCAAAGCGCGCCTGAGGCGCCTTCCGCGTCATCGAATGGCCGGACAGAACTCTTGCCCGCCGCGCAGATCACATTCTCTTGACCCCAGGCAGCGAGCGCCGCGATCACCGGCTGCAACGAGCGACCGGCGACCGTCAGTTCGTAGTCAACGCGGGGCGGCACCACCGGGAATACGGTGCGGGAGATCAGCCCCGCCTCCTCCAGTTCGCGCAGCTGCTTGGTCAGCATGCGTTGCGTCACGCTTGGAAGTTTCCGCCGCAACTCGTTGAAACGCAACGTTCCTCCCATCAGGTGGAAGAGGATGACGCCCTTCCACTTGCCGTCGAGAAAGCTCAGCGTCGCCTCCACCGGGCAGCCCGGAAAGTTTTGGGTCAATTTGGCGCGGGGACGGGACATGACGGTATCCTTTTTGATACTACATACATAAAATGTGCATTCTTGCACTTGGCGAAAGTAATGCGCATCTGCTCCCTGTGCAACGCAACCAAGGAGATTCCCCACATGCGCGCAGTCGGCTACGACAAACCTCAACCCATTTCCGCCGAGACATCCCTGCTCGACATCGAATTGCCGATGCCTGAAGCAAGGGGCCACGACCTGCTGGTCGAGATCAAGGCCGTTTCGGTCAATCCGGTCGACGTCAAGGTCCGCGCCAACGTCGCTCCCGAACCCGGGCAGACGAAGGTTCTCGGCTGGGATGCCGCCGGCGTCGTCAAGGCGGTCGGGCCGAAGGTCACGCTGTTCAAGCCGGGCGACGCGGTGTTCTATGCCGGGGCGATCAACCGCCAGGGCACCAATGCCGAGTTCCATCTGGTCGACGAACGGATCGTCGGCCGCAAGCCGTCCAGTCTCGATTTCGCCGCAGCTGCCGCCCTGCCGCTGACCTCGATCACGGCCTACGAAGCGTTGTTCGACCGGCTGGACGTGAACGCCCCCGTTCCGAGTGCCGCAAACGCCATCCTCGTCGTCGGCGGCGCCGGCGGCGTCGGCTCCATCGCCATCCAGATCGCCCGCGCGCTCACCGACCTCACCGTGATTGCCACTGCCTCGCGCCCCGAAACGCAGCAATGGGCGAAGGACCTCGGCGCCCACCACGTCGTCAACCACGCCGAACCGCTGGCTCCGCAAGTGGCTGCACTCGGTCTTGGCGCGCCGGCCTTCGTGTTCTCGACCACCAACACCGGCGATCATCTTTCCACTATCGCGGAACTGATTGCACCCCAGGGACGGCTGGCAGTGATCGACGATCCGGCGACGCTCGACATCATGCCGTTCAAGCGCAAGGCCGCCTCCGTCCACTGGGAGTTCATGTTCACCCGTCCGCTCTTCGAAACCGCCGACATGATCGAGCAGCATCGGCTTCTGAACCAGATCGCGGACCTTGTGGACGCAGGACGCATCCGCTCGACGCTGACGGAGACCATGGGCACGATCAACGCGGCCAACCTCAAGAAGGCTCATGCACTGATCGAGACCGGCACGATGAAGGGCAAGGCTGTTCTCGCCGGGTTCTAGATTTCTTGACGTGCAGGGAACGACTAAAATGTCATCCCGGCGGCCAGGCGCTGGGGGACTCCGGGATCGTGAGCCGGCAGGATAACTGTCGGTTCGCCGGCGGCGAAGAGCTTGATCGCCCTGAGGGTTCGAACCGACAGGTCCGGATTGTTGGTCACGCCATCGGCCTTTTCGGCGCGCAGGTTGACGTCGTCATACGTGGCGTCGCCGGCAAGGAAGTAGGTGACGCCGTCGCCGCGTACGACGACTGAAACATGTCCGGGCGCGTGCCCGGGCGTGGGGACGAGGAAAATGCGCCCGTCCCGGGTGATCGGATGCGATGCCGGAAACGGACCCACAGCGGGTCCGTTCAGGTCGACCAGTTCCGGCTTCAGCCAGATCGGCCAGCGCTGGGGAAGGCACCCCATCAGCATGCCCTTGAGCCCGCGCGAGACCTCGTAGCTCTCGCGCGAGGCGATGATCCGGTTGTGGGGAAAGTGGTCGAGCCCACCCGTGTGGTCGTGGTGGAAGTGGGTCAGGATCACAGCCTCGATATCGCGCGCCGGATCGAGACCCATGGCATTCAGCCGCGGTCCGATTTCCTCGCCCGGCGCGACCTTGATGATCACCTCCTTGGTGAAGAACGGGTTCCAGCGAGGCAGATAACCGGGAACCGAGTTCCTCCAGGTATCGCCGGTATCGACAAGAAACCTTCCTTCCGGATGCTCGATGAGAAATGCGTAAATCGGGAGCGGATCGACCCAGGCCTTGTCACGGAAGATGTCGATCTTGCGGCCGAACGCACCGCGGCCGTCCCTCCCCGTCCGCTGGGCTGTCTTCATACGCGCCTTGCCGGTTTCGATTGCGGTAACGGAAATCATTTCTCGCTCCTTTTTTTAAAACGAATGACCGTTCTTTATATTGAATGTGGATGCTTGTAAAGAACGGGCGTTCGTTTTATCAATCTTGTATGCCAAAGATATCCGAAGAGGCCCGCCAGGGTCGCCGAAATCAAATTCTCGATGCCGCCCGGTTGTGTTTCCAGAAGGAAGGTCTTCACGAAACCACGATGCAGGACATCATTCGCGCCAGCGATCTCTCCGCTGGCGCGGTCTACAGCTACTTCAAGAGCAAGGACGATCTCATCTTTGCCGCCGTCGCGACGTCGCTCGACGACCTCCGCACGATGCTGGACGAGACGATGCGGCGCGCGCCGGCAAAGTCTGCAGACGATCTCATAGGGCTGTTGCTGCCGGCGATCACCAAATTTGCAGCGCGCGATGGCTATGATCTGAGGCGAATTGCACTTCTTGGATGGAGTGAGGCTCAACGCAGCGAAAGGCTGCGGGTGGCGATACAGTCCCATTACGCGGCATTCCGGGCAGATCTCGCGAAGCTTGCCGCTTCCTGGCGCCCCTCCTCAAACGCGGCCGACGCGGATGCGAT
Organism: Ferirhizobium litorale; assembly: GCA_030028905.1. Lineage (GTDB taxonomy): Bacteria > Pseudomonadota > Alphaproteobacteria > Rhizobiales > Rhizobiaceae > Ferirhizobium > Ferirhizobium litorale. The sequence continues at coordinate 300,894 of JALDYZ010000002.1, forward strand.
GGCCAAGTTGCTGCTGACGGTGCTGCTCGGCGCCGTCGTGCAATCGGCGATCATGGGAGACGCGACAGCGGAGGATATTGCGCGGGGCCTCCGGCTGCTCACGCAAGCGTAGAATTAGGCCGAGTCCCTCCAAGTTCCGAATTACGCATCCTGATCGAAGGCATCGCGGATGGCATCTGTCCTTCCGCGTTCCGCCTCGCCCGCCCCAATTCGGGAAGTTTCGAACTTCGATCTTGACCGACTGGCCATTGTTGCAGACCATCGCGCCACCCGCAGCATCCGCCAACCAATCCTGGATCAGGAGGATCGATACGATGGATCTTCAACTTGCGAACCAGACAGCGGTGGTCTCCGGCTCGACCGGAGGCATCGGCCTCGAAATTGCCCGCAGCCTCGCGATCGAAGGAGCCGATGTCGTGGTGTCGGGGCGCAGCGGGCCGAAGGTCGACGCCGCTATCGCAAGCATCAAGGAGTCCGGCGGTGCTTCGGTGCGCGGCGTCGTCGCCGACGTCACCACGGAAGCCGGTGCAACTGCCCTGCTTGAAGCCGCCGGAACCGTGGACATCCTCGTGAACAACCTCGGCATCTACGAGAGCAAGGCCTTTGCCGATATTGCCGACGAGGACTGGATCCGCTTCTTCGACGTCAATGTCGTCAGCGGGGTAAGGCTTGCGCGTGCGGTGTTCCCGGGCATGCTTGAGCGAAATTATGGCCGCATCATCTTCGTGTCGAGCGAGTCCGCCCTGTCCATCCCGAAGGACATGATTCACTACGCTGTCACCAAAACCGCGCAACTGACGATTGCCAGAGGCCTGGCCGAACTGACCAAGGGCACAAGGGTCACGGTCAATTCGGTCCTGCCGGGACCGACAAGATCGGAGGGCGTCGAAGACTTCCTCAAGAGCGTCGCCAGCAGTCCGGACGCACCGGCAAGCGAGATCGAGGCCGAATTCTTCGCGAAGTCCAGAGCAGCATCGCTGCTTCAACGGATGATCGAGCCGGGGGAAATTGCAAGCCTCGTTACCTATCTCGCCAGCCCGCTGGCATCAGCCACCAATGGCGCTGCCGTCCGGGTCGAGGGTGGGTTGGTCGCGACCATTGCCTGAGCGAGAGGCGACGGCGCTTCCGGGCTGCCGCATTCAAGTGCCCGAGACCATCCCCGGCGCTTGACTTTTCCGGCGATTGGGGCCACCTACGGCGCACGCGGAGCGCAGTCACGTCCGCGGATATCAACGGAGCCATCATCACGATGCCAAGCGACAGTAGCAGTCGATTGTCCTTGCCGTACGCGGCCTTCGTGCACTGACCGACTCCTGTCGGGCTTGCCCGTCGGACGCTACGGCGGATCGACGGAAAGGCAAGCCCATGAACATCAATCTCTTCCCCCTGCGGGCAGGTCATGCCGCGCGTTTCTTCAACGGCGACCAGTCCGGCCTCATCACGACGGCCGAGCGCGTCGAGCGGCTGAACACACTCGACATCTCCGAGGCCGCAGCAATTCTGGTCACGCTGCCGCCGCAGAAAGCGGTGCGCATGCTCGGCCGCCCCGAACTCAGCAATGCCGCCGCGATCCTCTCAGCAATGCCGGTCGAGAATGCCGCGCGGCTACTCAACGCTGCGTCGAACGACCAGGTGGCCGACCTCTTCCAGGAAATGGACGAGGAGGCCCGCGCCTGTCTGTTCGCCAAGCTGGACCGTGCCACCTCTCTCGCCGTCCAGCACCTGATGGGCTATCCGCCACGCACCGCCGGCAGCATCATGACGACAGAATTCGTCAGCGTGCCCGATACCTGGACGGTCGAGCAGACGCTCGAGCACGTGCGCCAGGTCGAACGTTCGCGCGAAACGGTTTATGCCATCTACGTTCTGGATGCGGCGAGCCGCGCGCTGACCAGCGTCGTGACGTTGCGCCGCCTGATCAACGGCGTTCCCCACGAGTCTGTTCTCACGGTGGCACAAAGAGAAGAGGTTGTGCGTGCCGATCCGCTGATGCCCCAGGAAGACGTCGCCCGGCTGATCCGCAAGCACAATCTGCTTGCGCTGCCCGTCGTCGGCGAGGATGGCCACATGCTCGGCATCGTCACCGTCGATGACGTCATCGACACGATGATCGCCGACCAGACCGAGGATGCCCAGAAGTTCGGCGGCATGGAAGCGCTCGGCAAGCCCTACATGGCGATCGGCTTCCTCGGCATGATCCGCAAGCGTGCAGGCTGGCTGAGCGCCCTCTTCTTAGGCGAGATGCTGACGGCAAGCGCCATGCAGCATTTCGAGGGAGAGCTGGAAAAGGCGATCGTTCTGACGCTGTTCGTGCCGTTGATCATGAGCTCGGGCGGCAACAGCGGCTCGCAGGCAACCTCGCTGATCATCCGCGCGCTGGCGCTTGGAGAACTCAAGCTTTCCGACTGGTGGCGGGTGCAATTGCGCGAGCTGCCGACCGGCATCGTGCTTGGTACGATCCTCGGCTTGGTCGGCTTTGCCCGCATCGCGCTGTGGCAGAGCCTGGGGTTGTTTGACTACGGCGAGCACTGGATGCTGGTTGGTCTCACCGTGTTTTGCGCGCTGATCGGCATCGTCACCTTCGGTTCGCTGGCCGGTTCGATCCTGCCGTTCATCCTGCAGAAGCTGCGGTTCGACCCGGCTAGCGCGTCTGCGCCTTTCGTCGCCACCCTGGTCGATGTCAGCGGGCTGGTGATCTACTTCTCGGTCGCGCTGGTGATCCTCAGCGGTACGCTGCTGTAACGGCGAAAAAAGAGGCCGGCGGGAGTTTTTCCGCCGGCCCCGACATTTTCAGGACTGAAAGTTTCGATCAGACTCCGGCGAGCGGATGAACCCAAGCGTGCTTGTCGGAAGCCTTGCCGCGCTGGATGCCGACGAGGTCGTTGCGCAGCTTCTCGGTCAGGAAACCCGTTTCGCCATTGCCGATCTTGAACTCGCCGCCCGCATGGCGGACCGTGCCGATGCCGGCAACCACCGCGGCTGTGCCGCAGGCGAACGCCTCGCGAAGCTTGCCGCTGGCCGCATCCGCCTTCCACTCGTCAAAGGAGTACGGGCGCTCGTTAACGGTGATGCCATTGTCGCGCGCCAGCGTGATCAGCGAATCGCGGGTGATGCCGGGCAGGATCGTGCCGGTGAGCGGCGGCGTGACGAGCGAACCGTCGTTCATCACGAAGAAGACGTTCATGCCGCCCAATTCCTCGACCCAGCGATGTTCGGCCGCATCGAGGAAGACAACCTGGTCGCAGCCGTGGCCGACCGCCTCCGCCTGGGCAATCAAGCTTGCCGCATAGTTGCCGCCGCACTTGGCCGCGCCGGTGCCGCCCTGGGCGGCGCGGGTGTAGGTTTCCGTCACCCAGAGCGTCACCGCCTTGGCGCCGCCCTTGAAATACGGGCCGACCGGCGACGCAATGACGCAGAAAACGTATTCCCTGGCCGGGCGCACGCCGAGGAAGGTTTCGGCGGCAAACATGAACGGCCGCAGGTAAAGACTGCCCTCGCCCTTCGGGATCCAGGCGCTGTCGATCCGCACCAGTTCCTCGACCGCCTGCATGAAGATGTCCTCGGGGAGCACAGGCATCGCCATGCGTTCGGCCGAGGCACCAAACCGGCGCGCGTTCTGTTCCGGCCTGAACAGCACCACCTTGTCGTCGGCAGTGCGGTATGCCTTCATGCCCTCGAAGATTTCCTGGGCGTAGTGAAGCACCGCGCTCGCCGGATCGACGGGGAAAGGCGCGCGCGCGGTGATTTCGGCGGAATGCCAGCCCTTGTCGGCAGACCAGCGGACCACGGCCATGTGATCGCTGAACAGCGTACCGAAGCCGAGGTTCTCGAACGCCTTTTCCCTCTCTGCTTGCGGCATGGGGTTGGCGTTCGGCCGGTGCTCGAATTTTACCTGCGCGGTTGCGGCTTGCATTGGAGACTCACTTTTCGATGTGCATCACATGTTCGGATACACCGGGCCCTCGCCGCCCTGCGGCGGGACCCAGTTGATGTTCTGGTTCGGGTCCTTGATATCGCATGTCTTGCAGTGAACGCAATTCTGCGCGTTGATGACAAAGACTTGCCTGCCGTCCTTTTCCACCCATTCATAGACGCCCGCCGGGCAGTACCGGGTCGAGGGGCCGGCGAAGACGTCGTGCTCGGAACGCTTCTGTAGTTCCATGTCCCCGACCTGAAGGTGCACCGGCTGGTCCTCCTCGTGGTTGGTGTTCGACAGAAATACCGAGGAGAGGCGGTCGAAGGTGAGCACTCCGTCCGGCTTCGGATAGTCGATCGGCTTGTGCTTCGAAGCCGGCTCCAGCGAGGCGGCGTCGGTCTTGCCATGCTTCAGGGTGCCGAAGAAGGAAAAGCCGAAGAGCTGGTTGGTCCACATGTCGAGGCCGCCGAGCGCCACGCCGGCGGCGGTGCCGAACTTCGACCACAGCGGCTTGACGTTTCTGACCCGCTTCAGATCCTTGCCGATGTCGGTGGAACGCCATTCGTTCTCGATCTCGATCACTTCGTCATTGGCGCGGCCGGCTGCGATCGCCGCCGCCAGCTTGTCGGCGGCGAGCATGCCCGACAGCACCGCATTGTGGCTGCCCTTGATGCGCGGCACGTTGACGAAGCCCGCCGAACAGCCGATCAGCGCCCCGCCGGGGAAGGTGAGCTTCGGCACCGACTGGTATCCACCTTCGGTGATGGCGCGCGCCCCGTAGGAAAGCCGCTTGCCGCCCTCGAAGGTGCCGCGGATCGCCGGATGGGTCTTGAAGCGCTGGAACTCCTCGAAGGGATAGAGATAGGGGTTCTTGTAGTTGAGGTGGACGACGAAACCGACCGCGACCAGATTGTCCTCGAGATGGTAGAGGAAGGAACCGCCGCCGGTCTTCATGTCGAGCGGCCAGCCAAACGAGTGCTGCACCAGGCCCTGCTTGTGGTTCTCCGGCTTGACCTCCCAGAGCTCCTTGATGCCGATGCCGAACTTGGCCGGATCGCGGCCTTCGCCGAGCTTGTAGCGGGCAATCAGATGCTTGGCGAGCGAGCCGCGCACCCCCTCGCCGATCAGCGTGTACTTGCCGAGCAGCGCCATGCCGCGGGTGTAGTTCGGGCCGGGCTCGCCGTTCCTCTCGATGCCCATGTCGCCGGTGGCGACCCCGATGACTGCGCCCTCGTCGTTGTAGAGCACTTCGGCCGCGGCAAAGCCCGGATAGATTTCGACGCCGAGGGCTTCCGCCTTCTCGGCAAGCCACCGACAGACCAGCCCGAGCGAGACGATGTAGTTGCCGTGGTTGTTCATCAAGGGCGGCATGGCGAAGTTCGGCAAGCGGATCGAGCCGGCGGGGCCAAGGAACAGGAACTGGTCGTCGGTCACTTCCGTCTTGAAGGGATGGCCTTCCTCCTCGCGCCAGCCCGGCAACAGCCGGTCGATGCCGATCGGATCGACGACGGCGCCGGAGAGAATGTGCGCGCCGACTTCCGCTCCCTTTTCCAGCACGACCACGGTCAGGTCCGGATTGACCTGTTTCAACCGGATCGCCGCCGAAAGGCCGGCCGGGCCCGCACCGACGATGACAACGTCGAATTCCATGCTCTCGCGCTCGGGCAAGTCGTGTGCTTCACTCATATTCTCTCTCCAATCGCCGGCATTCGCCGAAGCATTCCCCTTTTTGCGGCCCTATGTCTTTGTCAAAACCGACGTGAAATGTCGAGCCGGGATGCGACAGAGAAGGCAATATTTGCACATCTGTATAACAAGTTTCGGGTACACTTGTACCTGAATTCCGGATCAATGCCCGCGTTGCTTCGACGCATCTTGATTCCGGTGATCTTCGCAATTACCGATGCTTGCCTGCCGGCTACCCGGTGAAAGGATTTTCGACAATGCCCCCTCCAGCCGAAACGCTTGCCGCCCGCCTCAAGGATATTGCCGCCGAAGTCGCGATCATCGGTCCGCAGGCGCTGGCCGAGCGCCACCCCGGCGAACATCCGGGCAATTTCGGCGCAGGCGTGATGGCGCTGCCGACCTCGACCGAGATGGTTGCGGAAATCGTACGCTTCTGTGCCAGCGAGATGATCGGCGTCGTGCCCCAGGGCGGACGCACCGGCCTTGTCGGCGGCGGCATCAGCACCCCCGGCGAACTCATCGTCTCGACGGAGAAGATGACGGAGATCGAACTGATCGATCCGGCAACGCGCATCGCCATCGTGCAGGCCGGCGTCACCCTGCAGGCATTGCAGGAGGCGGCGGCACCCTACGGGTTGACGCCGGGCATCGACCTTGCGGCGCGCGGCAGCGCCACGATCGCCGGCATGGTATCCACCAATGCCGGCGGCATCCTCGCCTTCCGCAACGGCGTCATGCGTCATCAGGTGCTCGGGCTGGAAGCGGTGCTGCCGGACGGAACAGTCTTTTCCGACCTGACGGAAGTGGTGAAGGTCAGCGCCGGACCGGACATGAAACAGATGTTCATCGGCGCCGAGGGCGCGCTCGGCATCGTCACGCGGATTGTGCTCAGGCTTGAAACCTTGAGAACCGCGCGGGCAACCGCACTCGTCGGCGTCAAGGACGCCGCTACGGCGCTGGCCGTCGTCGGGCATTTCAGGTCACAGCCCGCGTTGATGCTGGAAGGCGCCGAGCTGATGTGGGCGCAGTTCATCCGCGACAGCGCGTCGGTCCACGGCTTCGATCTCGGCTGGCTGGACGAGGGAACCGCAGCGGTCCTTTTGTTTGAAGTTTCGGCCGAGACCGCCGAACTCGCGGCGGAAACACTCGAAAGCGGCCTTGAAACGTTGTGGGAGGAACTCGGACTCGACGGCGGGATCGTCGCCCGGTCGCTCGACCAGTCACGCAAATTCTGGGAGTTGCGCGAGGATTCCGATTTCATCTACCGACTGCATCCGGGCGCGCCCTCCTTCGACGTCTCCATCCCCCCGGGCGAGCTCGATACTTATGTCGTGGCATTGGCCGCTCGGCTGCGCACGATCGATCCCGCCTGGGGCGCCTATGTCTACGGCCACATCGCCGACGGCAACCTGCACATCTCGGTCACCGGCGCGAATGAGCTCACGGATGCCGACAAGGAGCGAATCGAGGACGCTGTCTATGCCGGCATCCGCGGTCTCGGCGGCAGCTTTTCGGCCGAGCACGGCGCCGGCCTGGAAAAGCGCCGGGCCTATATCGCCTATGGCAATGCGGAGCGGCGCGCGCTGGCGCAGGCGCTCAAGCGCGCCATCGACCCCGACAATCTCTTCAATCGCGGCAAGGTGCCCTACTGACGGCAGGATCATCCCGTCCGGCGACACCGCATAAACACCAGAAAGGAAACCGACCATGGATCTCGGTATCAAGGGGAAACGCGCTTTGGTGCTCGCCTCATCGCGCGGGCTAGGTCACGGCATTGCCGTTGCGCTGGCGCGGGAAGGCGCCGATGTACTTATGTGCGGGCGCAACGGCGAAAAGCTGGCCGCCAATTGCGACGCCATCAACAAGGAGGGCAAGGGCCGCGCCGAATGGGTCTGGGGCGATCTCGGCGATGCGGATTTCGTCGAGGCGATGGTCACCGCCGTCGACCAGAAGCTCGGGGGCATCGACATCCTCGTCAACAACACCGGTGGACCGACGCCGGGCACCACCGAGGACATGACTGTCGACAAGCTGGATACCTACTTCCAGTCGATGGTGCTGAGGGTGATCACCCTGACGAACGCCTTCCTGCCGGCCATGAAGGAACAGGGCTGGGGCCGCATCCTCACCGTCGCTTCTTCCGGCGTCATCGAGCCGATCCCGAACCTGGCGCTGTCCAACACGCTGCGCCCTGCGCTCGCCGGCTGGTCGAAGACGCTCGCCACCGAGGTCGCCCGTTTCGGCATTACCTCCAACATGCTGCTGCCCGGCAGCATTCTCACCGACCGGCTCGAGCAGCTCGACAGTGCCGCCGCCAAGCGCACCGGCAAGCCGATCGAGGAAATCCGCGTGCAGTCGGAAAAGGCGATTCCCGTCGGCCGCTATGGCCGGGTCGAAGAATTCGCGGCGACCGCCGCCTTCCTCTGCAGCCAGCCGGCGAGCTACGTGACCGGCAGCATGATCCGCTGCGACGGCGGCGCGGCGCGCTCCCTCTAGGGCGTCGGCACAGCCAAGGGGCTCATGATCGAACGATCCGGGCGGCACCGCAAGCTTGCGTCGCCGTTCGTCGTTGACATCGGGGATCATGAGCGCAAAAATGGTCTTGAAACGTCATTTGTCCAGCCAAGAGGTGCCCACGATGACGATCGCCAAGAAACTTCAGGACTATGTCGAGAGCCAGGGTGTCTCCTACGACACCGTCTCTCACCATCGCACCGCGACCACCAGCCAGACCGCGCAAGCCGCCCACGTTCCTGGTAGCAAGCTCGCCAAGTCCGTGGTCATCCACCATGAAACCGGCTATGTTCTGGCCGTTGTCCCGAGCACCCACCGGATAGATCTTTCGAGCCTGCAAACGACCCTGGACAAGCGCCTCGGCCTTGCCTCCGAGGATGAGGTCGCCCTGCTGTTCACCGATTGCGACGTCGGTGCGGCCCCGCCGGTCGGCGCCGCCTACGGCATCCCCGCGATCCTCGACGAGAGCTTCAAGGATGCCAACGACGTCTATTTCGAGGGCGGTGACCACCGGACGCTGGTGCATGTCAGCGGACGGGATTTTCACCAGCTGATGAAGGACGCGCGGGTCGGCCACTTCAGCTACCGGCCATAAGGCCCGTAGCACTCCACGCTCCAATGCATGGGCCGTCGGCGGCCTGAACGGCTGCCGGACCCGGCTGTTTGGAAGACCGGTCCGATAGGTCTTGCCTTTGCCTTCTTCCCGTGCCAATACGCGCCCTCCTTCGGGACCGGCATTGCCCGTCCCGTGAGCAGAGCATTCTCTCGACCTCACATTACAGACCGTTTTTTGAAAGGCTGCGCATATGGCACAGGCGCTCGGCTTCGACTTTGGCACGACCAACACCGTCATGGCGCTCGCGGAAGGCAGCGGCACCCGCTCGCTCTCATTCACCAGCAGTGCGGGGACGAGCGACAGCATGAGAACCGCGCTGTCGTTCATGAAGGACCCGCAACTGGGTGCCGCCGCGCTCAAGGTCGAGGCGGGACAGGCCGCCATCCGCGCTTTCATCGACAACCCCGGCGACTGCCGCTTCCTGCAATCGATCAAGACCTTCGCGGCCAGCGCTCTGTTCCAGGGCACGCTGGTGCACGGCAAGCGCCAGGCCTTCGAGGACCTGATGGAGGTACTGGTGCGACGGCTGAAAGCCTATGCGGGAGACGGCTGGCCGGAGGGGGTGAAGCGCATCGTCACCGGTCGCCCGGTACATTTCGCCGGCGCCGATCCGGACCCGACCCTCGCCACGCAACGCTACAACGAGGCGCTTTCGCGCTTCAGCTTTCCCGAGGTCCACTACGTCTACGAGCCGGTCGCGGCAGCATTCTACTTCGCCCAGAACCTGAAGGAAGATGCGCTGGTTCTGGTTGCCGACTTCGGCGGCGGCACCACCGACTATTCGCTGGTCCGCTTCGAAACGGTGGCTGGACGTCTTCGCGCGACCCCCATCGGACATTCCGGTGTTGGCGTCGCCGGCGACCATTTCGATGCCCGCATCGTCGACAATCTCGTGGCACCCGAGATCGGCAAGGGCAGCATGTTCAAGAGCTTCGACAAGGTGCTGGAAGTACCGTCGAGCTACTATGCCAATTTCAGCCGCTGGAACCAGCTGTCGATCTTCAAGACCACGAAGGAATTTGCTGAGCTCAAGAAGCTGGTGCGCTCGTCGCTCGAGCCGGAGAAACTGGAAGCCTTCATCGATCTCATCGAGCACGACGAAGGCTATCCGCTCTACCAGGCCGTATCGGCAACGAAGATGGCACTTTCCACCGCCGAGGCAGCGGAGTTCAACTTCGCGCCGCTCGGCAATGCCGGGCGCAAGACCGTCCGGCGCGCCGATTTCGAGACCTGGATCGCCGACGATCTTGCCCGCATCGAGGCGGCACTCGACGACGTCCTGGACAAGACCGGCACCGCGGCGACCGATATCGACCGGGTCTTCCTGACGGGGGGGACCTCCTTCGTCCCTGCGGTCCGGCGCATCTTCACCCGGCGCTTCGATGGCGGGCGTATCGAAACCGGCGGCGAACTGTTGTCGATCGCGCATGGCCTCGCGCTCATCGGCGAGCGTGACGATATCGAACAGTGGACGGCGCGGTGATTCGTTCTGGCTCAATGCCTGCATCGCCGCCACCTGCCCTTTTCGGCACCGGCTTCTTGAGATAGGGTCCGCCGCATGATCGCCGCAAAAGACCTCTCTGCCGCCGAGCTTGCCAGCCTCCTGCATTTTCATGCGGATGCCGGCGTCGAATGGCTGCTGGAGGACGAGGCGGTCGATCGTTTTGCCGAGTTCGCCGCATTGGAAGCCTCGCGCGGGGCGCGATCGCAGGCGCCGTCCGTATCCACCGCCGCGTCTCGCCCTGCCGCAAGCGGCCCCGCTGAGCGCGGAGCACGGGCGCCGGCTGCTGCCGCACGGGTTCCGCCCGCCCCGACGCTCGCCATGCCCGGCGAACAGGCGGTTGCCGAGGCACGCAGCGTCGCCGCTGGCGCAGGATCGCTCGATGAACTCAGGGGCTCCCTTGAGGGTTTCGCTGGCTGCAATCTGAAGAACAGCGCCCGCACGACCGTCTTCGCCAGCGGCAATCCTGCCGCCGGCGTCATGGTGATCGGGCCGATGCCGAGCGCCGACGACGATCGCGACGGCACCCCCTTCTCCGGGCGCGCCGGCCAGATGCTCGACCGGATGCTCGCCGCCATCGGCCTGTCGCGAGATGCGATCCTTGTTACCAACGCGATCCCCTGGCGGCCGCCGGGCGACCGACAGCCCTATCCCATCGAGATCGACATCTGCCGACCGTTCATCGAGCGCCAGATCGAACTCGCAGCGCCGCGGGCCGTGCTTGCGCTCGGCAACCTGACGGCGCGCCTGCTGTTCGGCGGCAACGAGACGATTCATACGATGCGCGGCGAATGGCGCGAACTGCAGCTTGGCGGGCGACAGATTCCGGTGATGTGCAGCCTGCATCCGCAGGAACTGCTGATCGCGCCCGTCAGCAAGCGCCTCGCCTGGGCAGATCTCCTGGCCTTCGCTGCGAAGGCTACTAGCCAGGATTCCGCTCAATAATTCATCAATGTGAAAACTAGGTAAAAATTGATATGCGCTGACTGCATGGCAGCATCGTATTTTGTCGCATTGCAAAATCAATGCTGCAGCGCAATATACAGCCTGTGTCTTGGGAGGATAACTAAGATAGCAGGAACCAAGGCCATGACTGCCCAGCTTCGCCCAATCCATAGCAGCTTCGAAACGCTGCGCCACGCCCGGGAAATTTCCCGTGGCTACCACCATTTCGGCTCCGCCACCAACGAGCAGCTGACCGCCCGCGGCTTCGGCCGGACGTCGCGCCCGGCTGCCATCTTCTCTGACTTCCGCGCTCGCTAAGGCGGGCTCGGCCGTGGAGAGCACCATGCTTCAGCATACAGGAACTGCGACAACGCCCCTGAAATCCCGGAGCCTGATGGCAAGCGTGAGCGATTTCGTCTTCCAGATAGGCGCCGCCGTCAACGCGGCCGCGGAGTACAGGCGCGCCTATTGCCAGGACAGGGGCAGGCCGCACTACCAGACGCCCGCGCAACGCGCCGCCGCCGGCATTCCGCTCTGAAAATCGGGCCGCATCCCACCGGGCCCTGGACTAGTCGTCCATCTCCCGGCACGCCCATTCGAATGCCTCGTCGATGATTGAGAACTTGACGGCCTGCCAGACGCAGTAGGCATCCAGGAACGAACGCGCCAGCCACATGCGCGTGCGCTTGTCATCGGACCAGCCCATGCAGCCGCGCTCGGCCGCCTTCTTCAACAGCCGCTGCAGGTGGGTGCGCGACATCATGAAGTGCTCCGCCATCCGGCGCGCATCGACCCGCCCCAGATCGAACCGCCCCTCCTCTTCCCCCTCGAGATCGAGCCGGCCGACGAATTCGTCGATCACGAGCCCGCCAGCATCGGTCCACACGAACAGCGCCACTTCCGGCGGCGGATCGCGCCAGCCGGAACTCTCAATACAGTTGCGCGCGATGCGCGGCTGGGCGCGGTCGAAAGCAAGCGGCATCTTCGTCAGGTCATCGAACCGGCGTCCGCCATCCAGCAGATCGAGCGCGGAAAGGTTGACTGCGAACCATCGCTGCATTGCCGCCTCGGTCACTTCCGTCGGCTCTAGCGGACGCGGGCGCCTGCCCATGCTGTCCGGCAGGTATCGGGCAAAGCGGTAGTTGAGCAGTTCCTCCATGAAGTTTTGAACCGTGTTTCGGCTGGCGATGCCATAAGGGACAACCAGATCGCGAAGCCGCGCCACCGTCAGCCCGGTGGAAGGCTTTTCCCGATCCCGCTCGAGATGGAGCGCATAAGCCCCCTGGCTCATCATCCAGCGCTGGTGCGTGGCAAGTGTGCGCGCAAGCCGGGGGCCTTCGTCGTAGGCATTGCGGAGGTTCCGCGCCAGATACTGCAGCGTGGAAGCAAACGCAGGATTGCCAGCCAGTTCGGCTGCGCTCAAGCTCATCCAGGCCCCTAACCCGTTCATTCGGAAACACAATTCGAATGAACCCGAATTCATGCTTTAAGTTCCATTGCGCGGCTCATCCGCCACACCTTGCCGCACGCAAGAAGAGCATGAAGTATCGGGGGTGTCAAACCACGAATACCAGCAGAAACAACGCCTTTCCGAAGACTCTGAATAAAATGCGCGACCTGACCGCACATTCCTGTGGTTGCAGAAACCGCCGCATACATGGCCGCAGCCCGTTCCGCACCGCCTAAAGAATAAGGTGTTGACGGACATGGCGTCGCAGAAAGTCGCAATCGACGGCGTTTCAAGAAGCGAATAGAGCCACAATCGTACAAACCGTGCCGAGAGGAAGATCATGCTGGCCAGCCTTGTTTCCATCACCAGCCTGATGCTGTCGACGCTGTTGATGATGGTCGGCTTCGGGCTGATGAACTACATGATCCCGGTGCGCTCGCTCGCCGAGGGCTGGTCGACGTTCCTGATCTCGATCATGGCGACCGGCTATACGCTCGGTTTCACGATCTCCTGCGTCATCACGCCGAAGCTGGTGCAAAGGGTGGGGCATGTGCGCGTCTTCGGCGCGCTGATCACGCTTTTGACGGTCGCGATCCTGGCTTGTGCCATGGTGGTCGACTGGCGGGCCTGGATGGTGTTCCGCGGGCTCGCCGGCTTTGCCATCGCCGGCAGCTACCTGATCATCGAGAGCTGGCTGAACGAGCGCGTCACCAACGACAATCGCGGAACGATCTTTTCGGTCTACATGGTGACCTGCCTGGTCGGCTCCATCGGCGGGCAGTATCTGGTGCCGCTCGGCGACCCGGAGACCACCCAGCTCTTCATCCTCTGCGGCATCATCTTCTCGCTGGCGCTGTTTCCGACCGCGCTGTCGACCGCCCAGTCTCCCTCCCCCATCGCTCAGGCGAATTTCGATCTTCCAAAGCTCTACCGGGTCTCGCCCATCGCCTTTGTCGGTTCGCTTCTGGCCGGGGCGCTTTCGGGAACCTGGGCCAGCCTCGGTGCCGTCTATACCCAGACGATCGGCCTGACGACCGCCGAGGGTGCGACGCTGCTTGCGTCCGTGCTCGCCGGTGGCGCGATCGCCCAGATGCCGATCGGCCGGATCTCCGACAGGATCGACCGGCGCCAGGTGATGATCGCCTGCGGCGGGGTGGGCGTCGCCGCCTGCACGCTCATGGCGCTCGTCAGTTCGATGAACATCTATGTCATTTCCGCCGCAAGCTTCTTCGTCGGCACCGTGCTCTACCCGATCTATGCGCTCAATGTCGCCCATGCCAACGACCGCGCGGAGCCCGCGGAGTATGTCGCGATCTCCAGCGGCATCATGGTTCTCTACGGCCTCGGAACGGTGGCGGGACCGGTGATGGGCGGCGCGGTGATGGAAACCACCGGCCCCAAGGGTCTCCTCTCGTTTCTCGCCCTGATCTTCGGTTTCTATGCCGCCTATGCGGCATGGCGCATGAACCGCCGCAGCCCCGACGAAGCGCCCAAGACCGACTTCCAGTCCATGCCGATTCCGATGCAGGTCACGGAGGGCGTCACCGGCCAGCCGGGTCCCGGCCCGGATACCGGGCGGTAGCCGCCACTTCGCCTCTTCAGCCGCGTGGGCCTTCGGCCCGGCGCGCTGCACGGCGTTCCAGGCCCAACCGGTGTTCGCGATAGATGATGTAGATGCCTGCCCCGACCACGATCAGCGTGCCGGCCAGCATCGTCATCGTCGGAACGTCCTCGAACAGGACGTAGGCCACCACGATGCCGAGCAGGATCGAGGTGTATTCGAACGGCGCGATCGTCGAGACGTCGGCATAGCGATAGCATTCGGTCAGCAGGATCTGGGCGATGCCGCCGCAGAACCCGGCGATCACCAGCAGCGCCGTTTGCTCCATCGACAGCCAGTCCCAACCGAAGGGTACAGTCGCCAGTGAGAACACCGAGGCGGTCAGCGAAAAGTAGAGAACGATGGTCGGCGTCTTTTCCTCCTCCACCAGCCTTCGCACCTGGATCATCGCCATGGCGCCGCAGGCCGCCGCCAGCAACACCGCAACGGCACCCGTGGCCGCCGTGGAGCCGAGCCCGGCTTGCGAAAACAGCGTCAGTTTCGGCCAGGTGATGATCATGACGCCGCTCAGGCCGACCAGCACCGCCGTCCAGCGGTAGAGGCGCACGTTCTCGCCGAGGAAGATGGCCGCGAAGGCGACCGCAAACAGCGGCATCGCATAGCCGATGGCGATAGCCTCCGGCAGCGGCAGATGGACCAGCCCGTAGAAGCCGAGGCCCATCGCCAGGATGCCGATCGCGCCACGCTTCAGGTGGCCCACCGGATTGCGCGTATAGAACCCGGATCGGAGTTCGCCCCTGTAGGCAAGGTAGATCGCAATCGGGATGATGGCGAAGGCCGACCGGTAGAATGTGATCTGCCCCGCAGCCAATCCGGTGCCGGCCAGCTTGATGCAGGTTTGCATGATGAGGAAAACCACCACGGAAGATACCTTCAGCAGGATACCTTTCATGGGATTGGTGTCGTCGGCGCCCATCGGGAGACTCGCATGACAGGGTTTGCAGCAAAACTGCGGATTGTGGAAGTGCGCCGACTCGATCGGCGACGGGAAGGCAGCAATGGCCTCTACAGCAATTCTGCCAGCGACTGAAATGAAATTCTCGAGACGCCGGTAGTTTGCGCCTCGACCAACCGTCGCTTGTAAAAAGTATGACAAATTCTTGTAATTAGAGAAAATTTAATAAAGCGCTGACCATATTCTCAATATATCTTCAGGGACCGGCCAAGGTCTGGCTCTGGATTTTTCAAGAATTGATTCCAACGACGGCGTCCGTATTTCGATGCCGCGCCAAGAACTGTGAAATATAACCGCGCGCGGGACTTCATCCCAAGTCGATAGTCATCGAGAAATCCTGCGCCGCATCCATTGATCAGGGCCAGTTTCCATGCCGCTACCCGCCGCCGACAAGTTCACGACCGACGCCCCTTCCGCCACGCCCCGCTCGATGCGGCTGATCACCGAGGCGATCGGCAACGATCTGGAGAAGTTCGGCGCCGACAACACCCAGGTGGTCAAGCAGATCAAGCTCCTGGCGATCAACGCGCTGATCGAGGCGGCGCGTGCGGGCGATGCCGGAAAGGGCTTCAGCGTGGTCGCCAACGAGGTGCAGCGACTGGCACAGATCGCCACCGACATCACCGGCAAGTTCCAGGACAATGTGCTTGGCAGGATCGGCGTCAGTCGCGCCATGTCGGACAGCCTCGTCAACGAGATGGAGGGCGTCAGGCTGACGGACCTTGCGCTGACGCTGGTGCAGCTGATCGTGCGCAACCTCTTCGAGCGTACGGCGGACGTGCGCTGGTGGGCGACCGATACGGCCCTTTGGAAAGCGCTCCAGCAGCGGGATGCGGAGAGCGCCGCGTTTGCGCAGGAGCGCCTCGGCGTCATCAACCGGTTCTACACCGTCTATCTCGATCTCGTCATGACCGACACCAGGGGCAATGTCATCGCCTCGGCCAACCCCAAGTTCCAGCGCCAGCTCAAGAACACCAGCCTTGCCGGCGAGAGCTGGTTCAAGACGGCCCTTTCCTGCCGCAGCGGCGACGATTACATCGTCGACGAGGTGAAGCCGAGCCCGTCCCATGACGGCAAGAATGCCCTCGTTTATGCCACCGGCATCCGGGAGGGCGGCACGTCGGATGGAAAGCTCATCGGCACGCTGGGCGTCTATTTCGACTGGCAGAACCAGGGACAGGCGATTGTCGACAAGGAAGCCAACCTTCCGCCGCACATCGCCGAACGGACGACGGTGATGCTGCTCGACGGCCGCAGCCGGGTCATCGCCTGCAGCAATCCCGGCCTGGTCTTCACCCATTTCGCGCTTTCCAACCCGTCCAACCTCATGCGCGGCAGCTATTACGATGCCAGCGGCTCGATCGTCGCCTTCGCCAGGACGCTCGGCTACGAGGATTATGACGGCCTCGGCTGGTATGGCGTGGTCGTCCAGAAAACCGAGACCGACGAAACAATTCGCGCCTCGCTCGGGATCCGCTGAGACATCAGGACAGTTGGTTAAAAGGCGCAACGATGCGGCGCTTTTGCACGTCGGAGGGCCGCATTCGCACGCTCCAAACTCAAATGTCAAATTCGAAAATTCCAGTAGAATCATAATGTTAATAGTGGTCCTCAAGATTCCGACATTTGCTCTCGAGGGTACTGCAAACGGATGCAAATGTCGGAATCGGACCACGAGCATGGAGCGCTGCCCGACCTTCGCATCTATTTCACAAGCGCCAAAAAATACTTTAGCTTTAATTCAGGATTGGATGACAGTGTATGCGCGATATCCGGGGCGAGACTTTCGGTCCGGTACGCGCGACGGTGTCAGCCCCCGGCACCTTAGAAGACCAGAGCCTATCAGGAAGCACCATGCGTACAGATACGGGCCAGATCGTCTATCTGGCAGACTACCGCCCCACAGATTTCGTGCTGGAACGCGTGGATCTTACCTTCGAGCTCGACCCGCAGAACACCAAGGTCGAAGCGCGGCTGATCTTTCATCGCCGCGAGGGTACCGACACCAGGGCGCCACTGGTGCTTGATGGCGATGAACTGAACCTCGGCGGCCTGCTGCTCGACCAGAATGGAGTTCCGGCCGCACAGTTCACCGCAACGCCCGAATCGCTGACGATCCGCGACCTGCCGGAAAGCAAGCCGTTCGAAATCACGGTTACCACCTTCATCAATCCGGAAGCCAATACACAACTGATGGGCCTCTATCGCGCTGGCGGCCTCTACTGCACCCAATGCGAGGCGGAAGGCTTCCGCCGCATCACCTATTTCCCCGACCGCCCGGATGTGCTTGCCGTCTACACGGTCAACATCATCGCCGACAAGGCGGCCAATCCGCTGCTCCTCTCGAACGGCAACTTCCTCGGCGGAGCTGGCTATGGCGAGGGCAAGCACTTCGCCGCCTGGTTCGATCCGCATCCGAAACCCAGCTACCTCTTTGCGCTTGTAGCCGGCGACCTCGGCGTGGTCGAGGACAGCTTCACCACCATGTCCGGACGGGACGTCGCATTGAAGATCTACGTCGAGCACGGCAAGGAGCCGCGCGCGGCCTATGCCATGGACGCGTTGAAGCGCTCGATGAAATGGGACGAGGAGGTCTTCGGCCGCGAATACGACCTCGACATCTTCATGGTCGTCGCCGTGTCCGATTTCAACATGGGCGCGATGGAGAACAAGGGGCTCAACGTCTTCAACGACAAGTACGTGCTTGCCGATCCGGAGACCGCGACCGACGCCGACTACGCCAACATCGAGGCGATCATCGCGCATGAATACTTCCACAACTGGACCGGCAACCGCATCACCTGCCGCGACTGGTTCCAGCTCTGCCTCAAGGAAGGCCTGACGGTCTATCGCGACCACGAATTCTCCGCCGACCAGCGATCGCGCGCGGTCAAGCGCATCGCCGAGGTGCGCCACCTCAAGTCGGAGCAGTTTCCCGAGGATGCCGGCCCCCTCGCCCATCCTGTGCGGCCGAACAAGTACCGCGAGATCAACAACTTCTACACCACGACCGTCTACGAGAAAGGCTCCGAGGTGACGCGCATGATCGCCACCATTCTCGGCCGCGATCTCTTCAAGAAAGGCATGGACCTCTATTTCGAGCGGCACGACGGCGAAGCCGCGACCGTCGAGGACTTCGTCAAGTGCTTCGCGGACGCAAGCGGGCGCGACCTCTCGCAGTTCTCCTTGTGGTACGAGCAGGCCGGAACGCCGCTTGTCACCGTGTCCGGCGCCTACGACGCGGCGAAATCCTCCTTCACCCTGTCATTGGAGCAGGCCATCCCGGCCACGCCCGGCCAGGCGACCAAGGAGCCGATGCATATCCCGCTTCGCTACGCGCTGATCCTTGAAGACGGCAGCGAGGCCAAGCCGGTTTCGATCAGCGGTGCTGAGGTAACCGGCGACGTGCTGCACCTGACCGAGCGGGCGCAGACGGTGACGTTCACCGGCATTTCCTCGCGCCCGGTCGTATCGCTCAACCGCGGCTTCTCCGCGCCGGTCAACCTGCACTTCGAGCAACCTATGGCCGACATCGCCAACATCGCCAGGTACGAGACCGATCTGTTCGCCCGCTGGCAGGCGCTGACCGACCTGGCGCTGCCAAATCTCACCCGCGCGGCGCGGGCGGCCCAGAACGGCGAAACCGCCACCTGCGATCCCGCCTTCATCGATGCACTCCTCGCCACCGCTCGGGACGAAAGCCTGGAGCCCGCATTTCGGGCGCAGGCGCTTGCGGTTCCGAGCGAAAACGACATCGCCCGCGAACTCGGCGGCAACAATGATCCCGACGCCATCTTTGCAGGACGCCTTGGCGTCCTGGGCGAGATTGCCCGGACCGGGATCGACACCTTCCGCAGTCTCAGCGGGGCCGCGAAGGCCAACGGCGCCTTCAGCCCGGATGCGGCAAGCGCCGGCCGGCGTGCATTGAGCAATGCCGCGCTCGGCTTCCTCGCCCATGCCGAGGACTCGCCGGCCCGCGCTGCGGAAGCCTTTGCCGCAGCCGACAACATGACCGACCTCAGCGCCGCGCTGACAATCCTGTCGCACCGTTTCCCCGAGGCCGCGGAAACCACGGCGGCACTGGCCGCTTTCGAGCAGCGCTTCGCAAGCAATGCGCTGGTGATCGACAAGTGGTTTGCGATCCAGGCGACGGCGCCGGGCAAGGACGCGCTCGACCGCGTCCGCAAGTTGATGGAAAGCGCACATTTCAACGCCAAGAATCCCAACCGCGTTCGCGCCCTGGTCGGCACCTTCGCGTTTGCCAACGCCACCGGCTTCAACCGCGCCGACGGCGAAGGCTATGCCTTCCTGGCCGACCAGATCCTCGACATCGACAAGCGCAACCCGCAGTTGGCGGCACGCATCCTCACGGCAATGCGCTCCTGGCGTTCGCTGGAACCCGTCCGTGCCGAGCATGCCCGCCGCGCCCTCGTGCAGATCGAACGGGCAACAGGGCTGTCGACCGACACCCGCGACATCGTCGAGCGCACGCTGAAGGGATGATTTGCCTACGGACGGCGGGTGATTTGCCCGCCGCCCGCTCGCTCGCCGCACGACGTCTTCGTCCTTCGTACCTTTGCCATGGCGAAAATCCCACGAAATCCAATTGGTTAACAAATTCCTACTTTTCCTCTGGACAAGGCGAATCACCTTTGATTCATTAGGTTAGATTCGGGCGGCGGCGCTGCGAATCACACGAGGGATCAGGACAGAGATACGATGGCGGACGTGCGGCGGGTTACCGCAGCCGATGAGCGGCTGCGACCCAAATTTCCGGGCATGAATGCCTGGGAGAACAGTTTCGCGGGTCAGGCAAGGCTCCTTTCCGAGCCGGTCACGCAGCAATGGCCGCGCATGGAGCCGGTGCTCAAGCGCGCCGTTCCGGTCCTGATCGTCGCTTTCCTTCTGGTTGTAGCGGTCTCGCGCACCTTCGGCATCGTCGTCGACTATTCCCGCATGGATCTTTCGGCACGCCACTCCACCTCGCTGTCGGCCGCGGCGGCAGCGGCCGCACTCTCGTCCAGCGGCGACCTCTTCCGCAACCGCGACCGCATCGGGGCCGAAAGCCGGCTGTCGCAGTTCCTGCCGCAGGACCGGCTCGATGCAGGCGCGTTCGTGCTGCTCGTCGACCCGATGGGACGCGTGTTCGGCTCTTCCGCGGCCGGCGCCTCCTATGTCGGGCATGACCTTGCCACCCTGCTGCCCGAGATCATGGCTGTCCGCCGCTTCGGTGATCGCGCCGGCGTGCTCGAGACCACCATCGCCGAAGTCCCCCACTATGTCGCCCTGTCGCTGGTCGGCACGGATGGCGGCCTTGTCCTCGCCGGGAACTCGCTGCGGCAGATCAACGAACTGTGGCGCAACGAGGTCACGCTCAACGTCACCCTGTTTTCCGGCATCTCGGCGATCCTGCTGATCATTCTCTACGCCTACTATGTGCAGGTCCGCCGTGCCCGCGACGCCGATGACGTGTTCGTCGAGTCTAATGTTCGCGTCGAAACGGCACTGTCGCGCGGGCGCTGCGGTCTGTGGGATTTCGACCTCGCCAACCGCCGCCTCTACTGGTCCCGGTCGATGTACGAGATGCTCGGCCTGCCGCCATCCGACAACGTCCTGTGCTTCAGCGATGCGGCACGCATGATGCATCCCGACGATGGCAGCATCTATGCGGTGGCCCGCCTGATCGCCCGCGGCAAGGCCCGCCAGATCGACCAGGTCTTCCGCATGCGCCACGCCAACGGCCATTATGTGTGGATGCGTGCCCGCGCCCAGATCATACGCAATGCATCCGGGCGGATGCAGATCATCGGGATTGCGATGGACGTGACGGAACAGCATCGCCTCGCCCAGCGCTATGCCGAGGCGGACCAGCGCCTTGCCGACGCCATCGAATGCACCTCCGAGGCGTTCGTGCTCTGGGACAAGAACGACCGGCTGGTGATGTGCAACGCCCACTATCAGCAAGCCTACGGCCTGCCGGCCAGCGTGCTGGTGCCTGGAACGGAGCGTGCCGTCGTCGCGGCCGCGGCGGCACGGCCGATCATCGAACGCCGCATCGCCAATGCCGACAGCAGCGGCCGGTCACAGACGCGCGAAGTCCAGCTCGCCGACGAGCGCTGGCTGCAGATCAACGAACGCCGCACCCGCGACGGCGGGCTGGTTTCGGTCGGCACCGACATCTCGCTTCTAAAACGCAACCAGGAACGCCTGCGCGACTCCGAGCGCCGCCTGATGGCGACGATCGGCGACCTCTCCGCCTCGCGCCAGACGCTGGTCCAGCAGAAGGCCGAGCTGTCGACCGCGAACGCCAACTATCTCGCCGAGAAGGAACGCGCCGAAGCCGCCAACAAGGCGAAATCGGAATTCCTCGCCAACATGTCACACGAACTGCGGACGCCGCTGAACGCCATCCTCGGATTTTCGGAGATCCTGCTCAACGAGATGTTCGGCCCCGTCGGATCCGCCAAGTACAGCGAGTACGCCAAGGACATCCACGACAGCGGCCAGCACCTACTGCACGTCATCAACGACATTCTCGACATGTCGAAGATCGAGGCGGGTCACATGCGCCTCGACCGCGAGGCCATCGATCTCGTCCCGCTGATCGAGGAGAGCCTGCGCTTCATCGCCGTGCCCGCCGAGCAGAAGAAGATCCGCGTCGAGCAGTCGATCGCCGGTGCGCTGACAATGGCGGCCGACCGCCGCGCAATGAAACAGATCCTGCTGAACCTGCTGTCGAATGCGGTGAAGTTCACCAACGAGGGAGATCGGGTTGTCGTGCGCACGCGCCGCGTCGCAGGCGCTCTCAGGCTGACGATCGCCGACACCGGCATCGGCATTCCGAAGGCGGCCCTCACCAAGATCGGCCAGCCATTCGAGCAGGTCCAGAGCCAGTATGCCAAGAGCAAGGGCGGCTCCGGGCTTGGGCTGGCGATATCCGGTTCGCTTGCCAAGTTGCACGGCGGCTCGATGAAGATCCGCTCGCGCGAGGGCTGCGGCACGGTCGTCTCCGTTACCATCCCCAACGCCGGCTGAGAGTTGCGGCTCAGCCTTCCCTTGCCTTCACCGTCGCCAGGAAGATCTGGCGCACCGCCTGCGACAGGCGCTTCACCTCGCCCTGCAGCGTCTTGATGTCGGGGCAGTCCCCCGCCCGGCAGACGAGGTCGATCAGTCCGGCAGGCGCATCCTTCGGATCGAACGGGCCGTCGATGCACAGCCGGATGATCTGCGACATCTCGGTAAAGAGGGTCAGGGCTTCCAGGCTGGTGTCGAGGTCGGCGGGCTCCATCTGCTGCTCGCCGAGCCGCTTCAGGGCCTCCGCCGTGCTTGCCGAAGCGACAGCCGGTGAGGCATCCCTTGCCGGCGCGACAAGCGCCAGGTACTGGGCGATGAACTCGATGTCGATCAGGCCGCCCGGTATCAGCTTGAGGTCCCATATGTCGCGCGGCGGCTTTTCCTTGTCGATCAGCTGGCGCATCTCGGCCACGTCCTTGGCGACCTTGGCAACGTCGCGCTTGCGGCACAGAACATCGGCGATGATGCGGCCGGCTTCCTGCATCAGGAAATCGTCGCCGCAGATCGGACGGGCCCGGGTCAGCGCCATGTGTTCCCAGGTCCAGGCTTCCTCGCGCTGGTATTTTTCGAACGCCTTGATCCTTGTTGCGACCGGTCCCTGCTTGCCGGACGGGCGCAGTCGCATGTCGACCTCGAACAGAACCCCCTCGGCCGTGGGTGCCGACAGCGCCGAAATCAACCGCTGCGTCACGCGGGTGAAGTAGCGCGTCGCATCGATCGGCTTCGACCCGGAGGATTCGCCCGCCTCGTCGTCGTGGTCGTAGAGCAGGATCAGGTCGACGTCCGAGCCGCCGGTGAGTTCGAAGCTGCCGAGCTTGCCCATGCCGACGATGGCGATGCGTCCACCCGAATAGCTGCCGTGCACCGATTCGATTTCGGCCATCACGGCTGCAAGCGCCGCCTCGATCACAAGGTCGGCAAGATGAGTGAAGGCGCGCGCCGCCATCGTCCCGGAAATGGCGCCGGTGAGCAGGCGGATACCGATGAGGAAGCGTTGTTCGGAGGCGAAGATTCGCAACCTGTCGAGAATGTCCTCGTAGTGTCGGCCCCCGGTCAGGAAGGTGTCGAGGCGAGCGGCGAGATAGTCGCGGGTCGGCAGTTGCGACAGCAGGCCCGGGTCGAGCATGCCGTCGAAGACATGCGGCCGTGCTGCAATGATATCGGCAAGCCGCGGCGCCGACGACATGATGTTGACGAGCAGTGACAGCAGCGCCGGGTTGTTGCCGAGTAGCGAGAACAGCTGGATGCCCGCCGGCAGGCCGGATATGAAATTGTCAAAGCGATGAAAGGCTTCGTCGGCGCGCTTGCTCTCGCCGAAGACCTTAAGCAACTCTGGGGTCAACTCCGTCAGGCGCTCGCGCGCCTCCACCGATTGCGTCGCGCGGTAACGGCCGTAGTGCCAGGTTCGGATGGTGCGGGCGATGTCGGCTGGCCGCTCGAAGCCGAGACGCTTTAGGGTCTCCAGCGTATCGGGATCGTCGCCCTGGCCGGTGAAGACCAGGTTGCCGGTTTCGGTGGAAAGCCCGATTTCCTGCTCGAACAGACGTGCATAGCGCCGTTCCACGGCCTTCAGGACCTCGACGATCTTGTGCGAGAAGCTCGACGTATCGGTAAAGCCGAGCATGAAGGCGATGCGCCGCAACTCCGCTTCCGTCTCCGGCAGCAGATGGGTCTGCTCGTCCCGGACCATCTGGATGCGATGCTCCACGTCCCGGAGGAACCAGTAGGACTGGATGAGTTCGTCGCATGTCGACTGGTCGATCCAGTTGGCCTTGGCAAGCGCCGTCAGTGTCTCCTCGGTCGCTCTCGAACGCAGTTCCGGCATCCGCCCTCCGGCGATCAGCTGCTGCGTCTGGGCGAAGAACTCGATCTCGCGGATGCCGCCGCGACCGAGCTTGACGTTGTGGCCCCTCACGGCGATCTCGCCATGGCCCTTGTGGACGTGGATCTGGCGCTTGATCGAATGGATGTCGGCGATCGCCGCATAGTCCAGGTACTTGCGGAAGACAAACGGAACCAGTTCGCGAAGAAAGGCAGCGCCGGCCTCGACATCGCCGCCGACCGGGCGGGCCTTGATGAACGCCGCCCGCTCCCAGTTCTGGCCGCGCCCCTCGTAGTAGAGCATGGCCGCCTCGACCGGAACCGCGAGCGGCGTCGCTCCCGGGTCAGGGCGCAATCGAAGGTCGGTGCGGAAGACATAGCCATCGGCGGTGCGGTCCTGCAGCAGGCGCACCAGCTTTCGCATCATGCGGGCGAAGATTTCGGTCGCATCCTCGGGATCGGGAACGATTCCGGCGGCGAGATCGAAGAACACCACGAGATCGATATCGGAGGAATAGTTGAGTTCACAGGCGCCGAGCTTGCCCATGCCGAGCACGATCAGACCGGAGGCATTGCTCGGACGGGAAGGATCCGCAAGTTCGATCTTGCCCGATAGGTGGTTGGCGAGAAGCAGGTGGTCGATCGCCGAGGCGACGGCGGCCTCGGCGAAAGCCGTCAGCCAGCGGGTCGTCTGCCGCCCGTCGAAGATGCGGCCGAGATCGGCGAGCGCAATCAGGAAGGCGATCTCCCGCTTGGCGACCCGAAGGCGCGTCATCACCTCTGCCTCTGCCGGCACGGCATCGTCCTCGCCGGGACGCCAGGCATCGCGCGCGCCGGCAATCAGCGCTTCGAGTTGCGGCTCGAGCGGGCCACCGATGGCCCGCACCAGGAGGCCGGGATCGAAATTCGCGATGTCGCGCAGGTACGGAGAGAGCGTGAAGGCCGCAACCAGGAAATCCTTCAGCGGCGCATCGGAAGCCAGCAGTTCCGCGATCGCCGGTTCGGTCTTGGCGATGTCCTTGAACCCTGAAAGAACGGATTTCGCTTCAGTCTGGTTCAGCGGCCTGATCACCTCCGCCGCCACTTCGTCCAGCCGATGCACTGCCGCCATTCACTTTCCTCCAAACGCTGTTCACCAGGACGTCGCCGCGACGAGCGCATCCTTGGGGACGCTGACGCGCGGGCAAAGTCCGCCGCGCGGAATCGCGTCCGCGGACACTTCGGAGGTCAAGCTGTACCCTACGGCTTGCCGATGGGAAAGATCATGCTGACGGCAAGGCCCGATGCGGGCGCGTCGCCGTCACCGCCGGCATCGCCGAGTTCGAGGCGCCCATGGTGGAGCTCCATCACCGCCTCGACCATCGACAGGCCGAGACCGGTACCCGGCTTGGAGCGGCTTTCGTCGAGGCGCACGAAGCGCTTCACCACCTCGCCGCGCTTGTCCGGCGGTATCCCCGGGCCGCTGTCGATCACCGACAGCACGATACCGTCGTCGCGCCGGGCAAGCCGCAGCACGATCCTGCCGCCGCCATCGGGACCGGGCGCATACTTGATCGCGTTGTCGATAAGATTGAAGAGCGCCTGGCCGATAAGCTCGCGATTGCCGTACACCTGCAGCCCCTGCTCGATCTCGGCCTCGAGCGCAAGTCCGGCCTCCTCGGCGACCGGCTCGTACAGCTCGGCGCTGTCGGCGACGATGGCCGAGAGATCCACCGGCGACATCTCGGCCGCAACCGATCCGGCTTCGACGCGGGAGATCATCAACAGCGCATCGAAAGTGCGGATCAGCTGGTCGGATTCGGCAATGATGCCCTCCAGCGCCGCCCTCCGCGCCTCCGGTTCCTGCCTGTCCATGGCATCGGTCGCCTTGTTGCGCAACCGTGTCAGCGGCGTCTTCAGGTCGTGGGCGATATTGTCGGAAACCTGCCGCAGACCCTCGTTCAGCTTCTCGATTCGTTCCAGCATGGCATTGAGCGATTCCGACATGCGGTCGAACTCGTCGGCGGAGCCGCCGACGGGAAGGCGTTGCGACAGGTCGCCGGCCATGATCTTCTGGCTTGCGCCACTCATGCGATCGATGCGCTTCAGCGCGCTGCGGCCAATGCCGTACCAGATCACCAAGGCCCCCAGCCCCATGATCGTCAGCGCCACCATCAGGGCCTGGCGAACCAGGACCCTCAACTTTTCCGGCTCGCCCAGGTCGCGTCCGATCAGCAGTCTCATGCCATTGTCGAGGTAGAACACATGGGCGACCGCGAGATGCTTCTGCATCGATCCGGTTTCGCTGTAGCGCTCGTACCGGAAGGGCGCATCGGTCCAGCCCTCGACATCGAACACGCCCGGCTGGACGGAAGCGACGTTGCCGGCGAGGATCTCGCCGGAGGTGCCTGCGATGATGTAGAGATTGGCGCCGGGCTGGCGGGCCTGGCGTTCCATCGTCTTGAGAAGCCGGTTCATGCCGCCGCGGTTATAGGCACTCTCGACCTGTTCAACCTCCTGGCGCAGGGTTTCGCGCGTCTGCTGGTTCAACAGGCGCTCCGACATCGCCGTCACGTAGATGACGAGAACCGCTGCGCACAGCGCGAACAGCACCGTGTAGAGCGCCGACAGGCGGACTGCAGTCGATTTGAGGAGGACGCGGAAGCCGGACATCGAGAAGGATCACACCTCGTCCTTGATCATGTATCCCGCGCCACGGATGGTCTTGAGAAGCGGCTGGTCGAAGTCCTTCTCGATCTTCGAGCGCAGGCGCGAGACATGCACGTCGATCACGTTCGTCTGCGGATCGAAATGATAGTCCCAGACGTTTTCCAGCAGCATCGTGCGCGTCACCACCTGGCCGGCATTCTTCATCAGATATTCGAGCAGGCGGAATTCGCGCGGCTGCAGCAGGATCTCCTTGCCGCCACGCCGGACCTCGTGGGAGAGCCGGTCGAGTTCGAGGTCGCCCACGCGGTAGACCATGTCCTGCTCGGGCGTTCCCTTGCGGCGGCCCAGCACCTCGACGCGCGCCAGCAGCTCACTGAAGGCGTAGGGCTTGGGCAGGTAGTCGTCGCCCCCGGCGCGCAGGCCGGTCACCCGGTCATCCACCTGTCCGAGCGCGGAAAGAATGAGGACGGGCGTGTGTATCCCCTTGCGGCGAAGTTCCGCGATCACCGAGAGTCCGTCGCGCTTTGGCAGCATCCGGTCGATGACCATGACGTCGTAGCTGTTCTCGGAACCCATGAACAGGCCGCTTTCGCCATCGCTTGCATGGTCGGCGACGATTCCGGCCTCCCTGAACGCCTTTACCAGGTATGCCGCCGCTTCAAGGTCATCTTCGATGATCAGAATTTTCATGTGCGAAACCTTATCGCTGGTGCGTGTTTCCGCACAACCTGAATCATGCGTCCCCTGGGTATATGCTGAACCGGAAGACATCGTGAATCCCTTTCGCCAGAGCGCCTCGCAACCGGTTGGGTCCACAAGGCCAGGCTTCATGATCGTGAATTTTGCGCTTTTGGTCCCCGGTATCCGGACGCGATCCGGAGGCATGCGCTCAAGGAAAAGGGTGCCGTGCATCGGCACGGCACCCCCGCTGCTACCCTCAGGTTATTAGCCCTGGTTTATCGGTAGCGCTACAAAACGGCTGCCGCCTTCAGATTCGATCTGGAACAGCGCCTTCTTGCGGCCATCCTTGCCGGCCTGCTCGATGACCTTCTGGATGTCGCTGGCCGAGGCAACCGCCTGGTTGTTGACCGAGGTGATCTTCTCGCCCTCCTTCAGCCCCTTGTCGGCAGCGTCGGAGTCCGGGTCGACCGACATGATCGCGACGCCCTTTCCGTCTTCCGCCGGAGCGACGGTGACGCCGAGCCCAGCCAACGCCTTCTCGGTGGAAGGAGCGGTTTCCTGCTGGCTGTCCTCGTCGGCGGAAGCCTGCTTCTGGTCCGTCGGCAGTTCGCCGAGGGTGACCGCTAGCGACTCGGCCTTGCCGTCGCGCCAGATCGAGACATCGACCTTGGTGCCCGGTGCGAAGGTAGCGATCCGCTTGGCAAGGTCGCGGGCGTCCTTGATCGTTTCGCCGTTGACGGCGGTGATGACGTCACCTTCCTTGATGCCGGCCTTCAGGCCAGGCGAGTTTTCCTGCGGCTCGACGACAAGCGCACCGCTGGCGTCCGACAGGCCGATGGATTCGGCGATGTCCTTGGTCACCGGCTGGATCTGTACGCCGAGCCAACCGCGATCCACCTTGCCGTCCTTCATCAGGTCGGCGACCACATCCTTGGCGGTCGAAGCCGGGATTGCAAAGGCAATGCCGACGTTGCCGCCCGAGGGCGAGAAGATGGCGGTGTTGATACCGACGACCTCACCGTTGAGGTTGAAGGTCGGGCCACCCGAGTTGCCGCGGTTGACCGCCGCGTCGACCTGGATGTAGTCGTCATAGGGGCCGGAGCCGATGTCGCGGCCACGCGCCGACACGATACCCGCGGTCACCGTACCGCCGAGGCCGAAGGGGTTGCCGACGGCGACGACCCAGTCGCCAACGCGGACCTTGTCGTCATCGGCGAACTGTACGTAGGTGAACTTGCGCTTGTCATCGACCTTCAGAACCGCCAGGTCGGTGCGCGGATCCTTGCCAATGAGCTTCGCGTCCAGTTCGGTGCCGTCGTTCATGACCACGGTGAAGGCCTGGCCATCGGCCACGACGTGGTTGTTGGTGACGATGTAGCCATCCTCGGAAATGAAGAAGCCGGAGCCCTGGGATGTCGGGCGGAGATGCGGCTTGCCTTCGCCACGATGGCCAGGACCGCGCTCGGCACGGTCGCCGCCGCCGGGACCGCCGAATTCACGGAAGAAACGCTTCAGCGGATGGTCGTCCGGGAGGTCGTCAAAGCCGCGACCGCCGAAGTTGAAGGATTGGTTGCCATCGTCAGCCACCGGCTGCACGTTCGACTGCACGCGCACGGAAACAACGGCCGGCGAAACGGCAGCGACGACGTTGGCGAAGCCCGGCACCTGCGGCGCGTCGACGCGAACGGCATCTGCATAGGACTGGGCGATCTGCGCCGGAACACCCGTCGACAGCATTACAACGGCCAGGCCGGCGACTGCAGACGATTGCAGGATAGTCTTGAGGGACGGACGTTTAATAGACATTCTGGGTTACCTTCTCTTGATCTGGCTGGTTCAGCAAACCGGCTGGCGCAGCTGATGAGCAAGATATAGGTACGTTCACATTACTGACATCTGTCTGGCAGATGAAAAGTTCGTAATGTTGCGAATGTCGTGCATATGCACTGAGGCGGGCCTATTCGCCGAGAATCCTCTCCAGTCTTTCCTGTTCTTCAGCGGTCAGCTTGGCTGTCTCGGGACGTGCCCTGCGTCTGCGCGTATTCAGGAAGATCGCCAGTGCTCCTGTCGCCAGCAACGCCGCCGGCGCGCCCCAGAGCAGATAGGTCCGGGCGCTCCAGCGCGGCTTCAGCAGCACGAATTCGCCGTAGCGGGAAACGACATAGGCAATCACGTCCTCGTCGCTGTCGCCGCGGGTGATGCGCTCGCGCACGAGAATGCGAAGGTCGCGGGCCAGTTCGGCGTTGGAATCGTCGATCGACTGGTTCTGGCACACCATGCAGCGCAGTTGCGTCGACAACGCGCGCGCCCGCGCCTCCAGCGCCGGGTCGGCCAGCACCTCGTCCGGATTGACGGCGAGCGCCGGCAGCGCCGAGAAAAGCAGCATGCAGGCGAGCATGAGGGAGCGCATCATTCGGCCGGCTCCATCGCCGGCGTTGCCGGTCTGCTCCTGCGACTCGGCGCGCCGACGCGCAACCGCCTGTCGCTGAGCGAGACGATCCCGCCCGCCATCATGAACAGCGCGCCGCCCCAGATGCACAGGATGTAGGGCTTCCACCACACCCGCACCACGATGCCGCCGTCGTCCATGTGGTCGCCGAGCGAGACATAGAGCTGGCTGAGGCCGAAGGTCAGGATGCCGGCTTCGGTCGTCGGCATGCGCTGCGCCACGTAGACGCGCTTCGACGACCAGACGTCGGCGACCGCGGCTCCGCCGCGGCTGACGGTGAAATGCCCGCGCTCCTCGGTAAAATTCGGCCCCTTCGCCTCACGCATGCCGTCGAAGGTGAGAACGTAGCCGCCGGCTTCGGTGGTCATTCCGGGCTTCATTTCCACCACGTGTTCGCTCTGGAAGGTGGTAACGGCGACGACCCCGAGCACGGTGATGCCAAGCCCCATATGGGCGAGCGCCGTGCCGAACGCCGATCGCGGCAGGCCCTTGAGGCGGCGCCATGCGACCGACGCTGAAACCTTGCCCGCACCGGCGCGGCCCCCAAGATCGACGAAAGCACCGAAGACGAGGAAGAGGCCCATCGCCATGCCGAGGATCGCCAGCACCGGCCCGCCATTTTCACGGTAGTAGAGCGCCAGCGCCACGACCAGCGACAGGCCGGCTGCCACGTAGAGCCGCTGCAGCGCGCCGAGCAGGTCGCCGCGCTTCCAGGCAAGCAGCGGCCCGAACGGCACGGCCACCAGCAGCGGGATCATCAGCAGCCCGAAGGTGAGGTTGAAGAACGGAGCGCCGACCGAGATCTTTTCGCCCGTCAGCGTTTCCAGCAGCAGTGGATAGAGCGTGCCGATCAGCACCGTCGCGGTGCAGACCGTCAGGATCAGGTTGTTGAGGACGAGCGCGCCCTCGCGCGAGATCGGCGCGAACAGCCCGCCGGCGTTCAGCGACGGGGCGCGGAAGGCAAAGAGCGAAAGCGACCCGCCGATGAAGATCATCAGGATGGCAAGGATGAAGACGCCGCGGCTCGGATCGGTTGCAAAGGCATGCACCGAGGTCAGCACGCCGGAGCGCACCAGGAAGGTGCCGAGCAGCGACAGCGAGAATGTGAGGATGGCGAGCAGCAGCGTCCAGATCTTCAGCGCCTCGCGCTTTTCCATCACCAGCGCCGAATGCAGGAGCGCCGTTCCGGCCAGCCAGGGCATGAAGGAGGCGTTCTCCACCGGATCCCAGAACCACCAGCCGCCCCAGCCGAGTTCGTAGTAGGCCCAGTAGGATCCCATCGCGATGCCCGCCGTGAGGCAGGTCCAGGCCGCGAGCGTCCACGGCCGCACCCAACGGGCCCAGGCGGCGTCGATGCGGCCTTCCAGCAGGGCTGCCACCGCGAAGGAGAAGCAGACCGAGAAACCGACATAGCCGAGATAGAGGAGCGGCGGATGAATCGCCAGGCCGAGATCCTGCAGCACCGGGTTGAGGTCCTTGCCCTCGCCGGGTGCCGGCGACAGCCGGGCGAAGGGATTGGAGGTCAGCAGGATGAAGAGCGCAAACGCGGTGGTGATCCATGCCTGCACGACCAGCACGTTGACCTTCAGCGTGTCAGGAAGGTTGCGCCCGAAGATCGCCACGAGGGCGCTGAAGAATACCAGGATCAGCAGCCACAGCAGCATCGACCCCTCGTGATTGCCCCAGACGCCGGACAGCCTGTAGATCAGCGGTACCAGCGAGTGCGAGTTCTGCCAGACGTTGAGAACGGAAAAGTCGGACACGACATGCGCATAGGTCAGCACGGCAAAGGACGCCGCGACCAGCAGGAACAGCAGAACCGAGCCGGCCGGCGCAAGGTCCATCAGCGCGGTGTCGCGCCGCCGGCTGCCGTAGAGCGGGATCACCGAGAGCACCACCGCGACCGCCAGCGCCAGCACCAGAGAGAAATGCCCGAGCTCGATGATCATTTGATCGTTTCCTTGCCGCTGAGCTCGACGCCCTGCGCCTTCAGCCGGTCCGCGACGTCCTTGGGCATGTAGGTCTCGTCATGCTTGGCGAGCACCGTGTCGGCGACGAAGACGGTATTGCCGGCCGCAAACGTCCCCTCGGCGACGACACCCTGCCCCTCGCGGAACAGGTCGGGCAGGATGCCGGTGTAGCGCACCGGAACCGTTGCGATCGTGTCGGTCACGGTGAAGGTCACCGTCGAACCTTCGCCGCGCTTCAGCGATCCAGTCTCCACAAGGCCGCCGAGGCGGATGCGCGTTCCCGGCTGCACGTTGGCCTTGCCAAGGTCGCCCGGCACATAAAAATAGGCCACCGCCTGGCCGAATGCAAACATGACGAGCAACACCGCCGCGACGATGAACCCCATTCCGCCGCCAATGATGGCGAGGCGTTTCTGCTTGCGCGTCATTCCTGCGCTCCTTCGCCGGAGAGCCCCAGTTCGCGACCAAGCGCCACCAGTTGCTGCCCCTCTTTTCCACTTGCCGGAAACGCCGCCAGTCCGCGACGCAGCGCCTCTTCGGCCTGCTCCCTGCGATCCAGCACGACATAGGAACGGATGAGACGCGTCCATCCTTCGAAATTGTTCGGATCGTCCTTCAGCCGGGCGTCCAGGCTTTCGACCATGCCCTCGATCATCTGCTGGCGGTCCCCGCCCGACATCGCCTCGGCGGCGGCGACATCCTCAGCGCTCGGGTTTCCCGGCGCCTTTGGGGCCTCGGCCGCGGCAACCGGCGTGCCGCCATTCCTGGCGATATGCTCGTTGACGAGCGGCAGCCATGGTGCGCCGGCAGGCGACGCGGCCGCGAGTTCTTCGAACGCCACTTTCGCCCTGGCGCGGTCACCGGCCTGCTCCATCGCCAGCGCCAGGTAAAACTTCGCGCGCGGATTGTTTCCGTCGAGCGCGACGGCCTTCTCGAAGGCGAGACGCGCATCTTCGGTGACGATCCCGTCGGCGTCGGTCAGCAAGGTCTCGGCCAGGCCGGAGAGCCGTTCCGGGCTTGGCCCCAACAGGCGGATGGCGTTGCGGTAGGCCGCCTCGGCATCGTCGAGGCGCATGGTGCGGAAATAGATCGGCGCCAGCAGGTCCCAGCCCTTACCGTCATTTGGATTGCCGGCCAGATGCGCCTCGACCTTGGCGATCAGGATCGCCATGTCGTTGCCGGGCTCGGCAAGGCGCGCCGCAAGCGGCTGGTCGGGCATGTCCGGACTGCCGATTTTCAGGTAGAGCGACAGGCCGATCGCCGGCACCAGCGCCACCACCAGAACTTCCGCTATGCGCCGACGCCATGGCCGGCCCTCTGGTTTTGCCGCGTCCTCGCCCCTGGCCGAGACAGCCAGCAGGCGGCGGCCGATTTCGGCACGCGCATATTCGGCCTCGTCCGCGGAAATCAGGCCCGAGGCCCGGTCGCGCTCCACCTCCTGCAACTGGTCGCGATAGACCGCCGCTTCCCCGGCCCGCTGGGCCGACAGGACAGTACCGCCGCGCAGCAGCGGATGAAGCAGGACCACGGCCGAAACCGCGGTCAGGACAGCGACGAGAATCCAGAACAACATGGTGGCTCAAATACTTCAACCGGCTTGGCTTTCCAACAAACAAACCGGCATTCACGCTCATTTGAGGCGTTTCGCCGCAATTCGAGCCGTTTTCTATAGTCGCTGGCGATTCAGGGCCTTGATTTACGTCAATGGCGTCCAGGTGCCGTTGGCATTGCGACAAGCGGCGCCGCGGGCGCGCGCTTCGCGGCCGTTCGCCGTCACCGTGTGCGTATACTGCCGGCAGTTCTGCGAGCCGACCTGATAGGGTGCCGCGGCCACGACTTCGCCGCTGACCCCCCGCCCGCTCCAGCTGACCGGCTGCCCGCCCGGCGCTGCTTCGAGGGCGCGGTACTCCGCCTCGAGGGCGCGCTGCTTGTCGCCCGCGCCGATCGCAATGCCGGTTCGCCCGACGATTCCGCCCTGCAACGCGTCGAGATAGGGGGTCGATACCTCCTTGGGCTCGGAGGAGAGCAGGCTCATGGTGCGTGACCCGCCGGCGGTCGAACATCCGGTGAGAGCAATGGCGGAGACGCAGGCAGGAATTATAAGACGCCGAGAAGGAAAATTCATGAAACCAAACCAGATATTGCCGGAGACGTCATTCAACACAAAGTCCTCGTTCCACTGCGGCCTCGTCGTGGCAGAATTAGGGCCAATTTTCAATGAGTTTCGGCAATAAGGCCGCAATCAATCTTGCATTGTCCGCGCCCTCACGCAACCTCCTTTGTCACCGCCGGAAGCACCAGCCTTGCCCTCAATCCGCCGGATCGGCCGCGCGACAGATTGAACACGCCCTGGTATTCGGAGGTGATCTCGCGAACGATCGACAGGCCGAGCCCCGTCCCCGGCTTGCTTTCGTCGAGCCGGCGACCGCGCTTCATCGCCTCGCGGATCTGGTCGGGCTCGAGCCCCGGCCCGTCGTCCTCGACGACGAGTTCCACCCAGGCACGCCGGTTCTCGTCGTGCCCCCTGGTATCGGCCGCAGCGGCGGTGGCGGAGACCCAGATCCGGCGTTCCGCATGGCGCGCCGCATTCTCCAGCAGGTTGCCCACGGTTTCCTCGAGGTCCTGCTGCTCCATGGCGAGCGCGAGGTTCGGAGAAACTTCCAGTTCGAATTCCTTGTCGGAATTCAGCCGCCGCATCACCCTGACCAGCCGCTCGAGCACCGGCTCGGCATCGGTGCGGGCGAGGATCGATTCGCGCTGGGCGGCGATGCGGGCACGGTTGAGATAGGATTGCACCTGCGCCTGCATGGTCTCGGCCTGGTTGCGCACCAGGCCGCCATGCTGCTCGTCGAGCACGCGGGATTCGTTCAAGAGCACGGCAATCGGCGTCTTCAGCGAGTGAGCGAGGTTGCCGACCTGCATGCGCGCGCGCTCGACGATGCGCCGGTTGCTGTCGATCAGCGCGTTGACCTCGCTGGCGAGCGGCTGGATCTCGCGCGGGAAGTCGCCCTGCAGCCGCTCGCTTTCGCCGGCGCGCACGTGGCCGAGCGCCACGCGGGCCTGATCGAGCGGGCGCAGGCCGTAGAGAATGGCGAGCGCGTTGATGATCAGGCTGCCGACGCCGAAAACCGCAAGCGCGATGTAGAGGCTGCGCGAAAACGCCTGGACGTCGCTCTGGACGACATTGAGGTTGCCGGTCACCCGGAAACGGGCCGCCCGGCCCTCCTGGTCGAGCACAACCTCGGTCTCGGCGACCTGTACGTCGTTGCCGGCCTCGTCCTTGGACACGTAGAACCGCTCGTAGTTGCGGTCGAACGGCACCTCGATCACCGAGGGAACCTTCAGGTTGGAATTGCCGAGCGAAGAGGAAACCAGCGGCGTGGTCGCAAAAGTGCCCAGCGGCTCGACGATCCAGTACCAGCCGGTGCGTGGCTGCGAGAACCGGAGATCGCCAAGTTCCGGCGACCCTGCGAGTGCGCCCTGCTCGCCGACCGAAACCGAGTTGACGACGTTGTAGAGCTGGGCGCGCAACAGGTCCTGGAAGCTGCGCTCGGCGCCTTCCCGGTAGAGCGTCGATATGACCAGGGCGATGGCAACGAGCGCCGCCACCGACCACAGCGTGGTCAGCAGAAGCACACGGGCCGTGAGTGATCTAGCGCGCATTGCCGGGGGCTTGCATGCGATAGCCGAGACCGCGCACGGTCTCGATCAGGTCGACGCCCATCTTCTTGCGCAGGCGGCCGACGAAGACCTCGATGGTGTTGGAATCGCGATCGAAATCCTGGTCGTAGAGATGCTCGACGAGTTCGGTGCGCGACACGACCTCGCCCATGTGATGCATCAGGTAGGACAGCAGCCGGTACTCGTGCGAGGTCAGCTTCATCTGGCTGCCGTTGACGGAGGCCTTGGAGCTCTTGGTATCGAGGCGCACCGGGCCGCAGACGATTTCCGACGACGCATGGCCGGCGGCGCGGCGGATCAGCGCGCGGATGCGGGCGAGCACTTCCTCCACATGGAAGGGCTTGGTGACATAGTCGTCGGCGCCGGCGTCGATGCCCGCCACCTTGTCGCTCCAGCGGTCGCGGGCGGTCAGGATCAGCACCGGCATCGTCCGGCCGTTGCCGCGCCACTTCTCAAGGACGGTGATGCCATCCATCTCCGGCAGGCCGATGTCGAGGATGACTGCGTCATAGGGCTCGGTGTCACCGAGAAAGTGCCCCTCCTCGCCGTCGAAGGCCGTATCGACGACATAGCCGGCCTCCTTGAGCGCGTCGGCCAGCTGCCGGTTGAGGTTGACATCGTCTTCGACTACGAGAATGCGCATTGACCGTCCCAATCATTCTAAATTCGCCCCCGCCGGACGTTCCCGCAGAGGGCCGCTGGCCGAGGTTCAGATCGGTACCTTAACACGCACGCGGCGCGGCCGTTCGCTGCCCTGGCCCTGCACGAGGACGATGATGACACAACCGTTTCCATCCGGCGCCGGCTTGGCGGACAGCAATTGGCCGCCCGTTTCGGCCACGACCCGCGCCGCCGCCTCGCCGCAATCGTCCGCAACCAGCTGAACATGCCGCTGCAGGTCGATCGGGTGCGGTCCCAGACCAGTCAGACCGACGGTCAGTGCCGCAAGGATCAGGGATGATGTCATAATTCCACGTCCAGCAAGATAAACCCAACTTGGGCCGAATATGTACCGGAAGGCGCCTGAATGGCAAATGAATGGCTGTCAATTGCCTGTGCGCAACCTTTCGGGATCATTGCGGTTTGTGCCCGCGGGCGCAATTCTGGCGGTCGCCTCCAGCCGCCCGTAGAGGGCCAGAACGCCGCCGATCGCCCCGGCAATCGTCACCGCCGCGTCGACCATTTCCTGGCGCTCGGCGGCGCCGAATTCGCCTCCCGCAAGCTGCAGGATCGCCGCCAGGATCGCCACAATGGCACCCCAGACCGAGCGCGAACGATAACATGTCTTGCTGTCCTGCATGTCCTCTGCCTCCGTCATCTAGAGATTGATCTCCGCCATCGCCGGCAACCCGAGCGCCACCTTGCGGCCGATCTGCCGGACACGAACCCGCATCTGTGATTGCAACGCCCCGAAGTCGGCAATTTCGTCGACCGCCAGGTAGGTCCAGGTCGGGGCCGTCACCTCGCTCGTCCGCACGATCGTTTCGCCGTCCAGGATTTCCACCCGGTAGCGTTCCTCCGGCTCGTCGAGCGGCACTTCGGTCGCCTCCCAGCTGTCGGCATCCACGCGTCCACGGCGGATCCAGCGGATATCGATATCGCCACTCGGCAGCCTTCTCGCCTTGAGATGCACCGGCGACAGCGGCGTTTCCGCCCGAAGCCCGCCGGCAAAGGCAAGCCGCTCGCCCTCACCCGCCCGTCCGCCGGCCTGCTCGACCATCCAGTTGAGCGCCAGTCCGGATTCCGCCGCGGTCAGCCCGAGTGGCCTCACCGCGGCATCGAGCACCACGACCGGCGAACTGCTCGACGCTCCCGCCTGCATCGCATCTTCCGTACCTGCAAGCCCGCGCAGCAGGCCCGACAGCTCCCAGTGGTTGGGCGCAGTTTCGATAGCCGTGCAGAAAGCGATGATTTCAAGGGCCCCGTTGTCCGCCGTCACGGCAAGGCGGTTTTCGCCGTTCAGCACCGCCAGCCGCGAAGCGGAAGCCAGGCTGCCGAAAGGCAGGTCGAACTCGATCGTGTGGGCGCCTTGAAAGCGACCGCTTACACCTGCCGCGAGCGCCCCGGTCAGCATGCCGATCCGCGCCGGCCGTTCCAGCATCGTGCGCAGCCGGTAGTCCTCGGTCGTCGCCGAGGACGAGACGAGCACGCGTTTCCATGGTTTCGACATCACCGCGGCGCGAGCGAAGTCCGCTGCCTCTCCCGTTTCGTAGCGCGGCAAATCCATCAACCGCACGACCGGCGCGAAGGCATCCGAGGCCCCGTTGTCTCCCGGCCTGAACGCTTCTCCCGCCAGCGGCACCGCGCCACTCGACGCGATGAACGCCCGCGCCTCGATCCGCCGGGCCGCGCCATCCTCGATGCGCGTCACAAGGAAGCGCCCTTCCGGTCCCCCGGCAAGCCGTAGCACGTCGCCCGGCTCGGTCGCCCGGTCGTTGGGCGGCAGGTGAAAGGTCAGCGAGCGCCGCGAGATCCAGTGGTCGCGCAGCAGGCTTTCGGCAGCCGAAAGCGCCGCCTCCTCGGAGAGTGCCGCCTTGAGGTCGCAGCGCAGCACCCGGTCGCTGCCGACCGTCAGCCGCCGCGAACGCACGCTCGCCTGCTCATAGTCGAGCGCCGGATTGTAGTAGGTGACGACCGCCTCCGATGCAAAGTCGCTGTCGTGGCCGCGATGCTCCTGCCAAAGCGGCTCGTCATCGAGATCGGCGAGCACCTCGATTGACCGGGCCGGCAAGCTCGCCCGCGCCCTCGAGCGAAACCGCAACGTACCGCCATCCTCGATGACGTCGATCTGGAAGGCGGCGACGAGCGGCTCGATCAGACTGCGGGCCGAGGTAACGTCGCCCTGGGCATAGCCGGAGAGATCGCCGCTCACCTCGGAAACGTCGTAGTCGGCAAAGCCGTGATCGTCGAGGATTGCGGCGATCACGTCGGCCAGCGTCCCCGCCCCGAGCCGCCCGTTCAGCCAGTGGCCGGTCCGCCAGTTGCCGCCGTCGCTCCACACGGAAAGATCGGCGGGAAAGGCCGGAAAGGGCCGCGCATCCCAGGTCCAGGCAAAGATCCGCTGCGGATCGACCATGCCGGCCGGCGCATCCGCCCGGCTCCACCAGTCATGGTGCGCCTCGAGAAAGCGTCGCTGCGTGCTGTCGTCGCGGCCGCGGCCGGAAAAATACGGCACGGCGTTTTCTGCCGATTTCGGATCGACGAAGACGTTCGGCTGGTTTGCCCCCTTGTCGATCGCCGGGCAGCCGAGTTCGGTGAACCAGACGGGCTTCGACCGTGGCACCCAGGCGGTCGGCGTCTCGTGCTCCGCCCCGCCGCTGCGCTCGAAATGCGCATTCGCCCACCAGCTCTCGATGTCCTTGGTGCGATAGACCCATGGCTTGCCCGCCAGACCGTCGGTGATCGGCGAGCGGATCCGCGCCTTTCGGTCGGCGTCGCTGGCATAGTACCAGTCGAAGCCCTCGCCGGCTGCGATGTTCGCCATCATGCGCTGCCGGTCGTCCGCCGTCCGGAATCCGTCCGGCTGCTCGCCGGAAAGATCGTCGTCGCGCCAGTCGGCCAGCGGCATGTAGTTGTCGATGCCGACGGCATCGATCGCCGCACTGGCCCAGAGCGGATCGAGGTTGAAATGCAGCTCGTCCGATCCGTCGGACGGGTGATAGCCGAAATACTCGCTCCAGTCGGCGCCATAGGTGAGCTTGGTGGACGGCCCGAGGATCGCCCGCACGTCGGCGGCGAGCCGTACCAGTTCCGAGACGAATGGAAACGCCCCTGTCTCGTCTCGAAGCTGGGTGAGCCCTCTCAGTTCCGAGCCGATGACGAAGCCGTCGACGCCACCGGCCGCCTTGGCAAGATGGGCATAGTGCAGCACCAGCCTCCGGTAGCCCTCGTCGCTACCTTCATGGCGGACTTTCGTTCCGTCGATGTCGAAGTCGCCTCGCTCCGTCGTCCCGGCAAAGGCTGCGACCTGCGTACGTGCCGCCCCGGTCCGGTCGGCGGCACCGGCCTCGCCTGTTGCGGGGTGGCCGGTGATGCGCCCGCGCCAGGGATAGGGCGCCTGCCGCGCCGCGCCATAGGGATCGGGAAGGTCGTTTGCGGCCGGTATGTCCATCATCAGGAACGGATAGAGAAACACCTTCAGCCCACGCGCCCTGAGGTCGGTGATCGCCGCCATGACGCTGGCATCGTCCGGGGTGCCGCCATAGGCCGGTCCGCCATTGCTCATGCTGACGCGATGGGTTTCGGCGCGCGAAATCCCGGATACCGCCCATGGGCTGCTCTCGCCGTCGCGCTTGCCGACCTCGACCCCCGGCACGATCCGGCAATGCCCAGCCCTGAGATCGGTGCCGAACCAGGAGACCACCAGGGCCACGGCGTCGAGATTGGGACAGACGGCCGTGAGCTCGTCGAGCGACGCCTCCCAGTCGGTCTCATGCGTCAGTATGTGCCGGTTGATGATCCGGGCGCTGCCCTCGCCGGTCTTTTCCGTCACGCGGCGCGGATTGTAGCCGTGCTCGCTGGCGCCGGGGATGATCGTCACCGCCTGGATCTGCTTCTCCAGCCGCCCGACCGGGCGGATCACCTCGAACTGCATCAGCGGAATGCGGTTGCCGTAGCCGTCGAGTGGCAAGCGCTCGAACACCACATAGGCAAGCCCCCGGTAGGCCGGCGCCCTGCCCGTGCCCTGCTTCGCCTCGATCAGCGGGTCGGCAGGCTGGCTTGCCGTCCCCCGATAGACACGCATCTCGATCTTCGTCAGGTCGATCTCGCGTCCATCCGCCCACACCCCGCGGATGCCGGCGATCGGTCCCTCGCAGAGCCCGATGGCGAAATTGGCGAAGTAGCGGAAGCTCTCGACCCGCGGCCCGGTGGCCTTGCCGCCGGAGCGTTCGACCGTCACCTCCTCCTCGAAGCGGGTCGCCCAGATCAGCGTGCCGCCGATCCGCAGGGTGCCGTAGACGCGGTTGACGGCCGTGCCCTCGTCGGCACCGGGAATGCGGGCGGTCGCGAGCCTCGCCCCCGAAATCGTCTGCGAGCCGTTGATCAGCGCCCGGTCGACGACGCTGCCGGCGAGCGCGCCTGCCGCCCGGCCGATGATGGCGCCGACCGGCCCGAACACACCGCCGAGCGCCGAGCCCGCCGCCTGGAAGAGGATGGTTGCCATGGGGGTTACTTCTCCGGAAAGCGGAAGACGGCGGCGATGCGCCGCCGCCATGATGGCACCAATGCCGAGCGGACCACCGCCGCCTGTTCATAGGCATGGATGAAATGATCGGTATCGCTGAGGATGCCGGCATGCTTGGCGGCGCAGTCCGGTCGCCAGCGAAACAGCAGCACGTCGACCGGCTGTGCTTCCTGGGCGGAGATAGGTGCGCCGAAATGCCGCCGTGCCGCATCCACCAACCGGTCGCTGCCGCCGCGCTCGGCCCAGTCGGCGCCATAGGGCCGCGGCGCTTCCGGCTCGCTGCCATAGACCTCGCGCCAGACGCCGCGAACCAACCCGAGGCAGTCGCAGCCCACGCCCTTCAGCGATCCCTGGTGGCGGTAGGGCGTGCCGATCCAGCCTTCGGCGATGCGCAGCACCTCGTCGCGGACCGCGCTCATGGAAACAGCACCCGTCCGTCGTGCACGGTGTCGCCGTCCGCATAGGAATAGGCGAAATCGGCGCCGGGCATATGCGGAAAACCCTGGAAATTGAGTCCGTTGCCGAACTTTTTTCGACAGGTCTCGAAACTCTTGTCGCAACCTGCCGTAACGGATAGCGCATCGCCCGGCTCGGGCAGGCCGGCGAGCGGCAGCCAGAAGGTCAACGTCACGCCGCCATCCTCCGGCACGTGGTCCCCTACGTCGGCGGTTATCCCGTCATTGCCGCCGCCGATGAATGTGAGACGCCCGAAGCGGAAGAAGCCGGCGGCAAAACCGTCGAGCCCCGCCACCCGTATCCGCGTCGCATCGAGCACCGCCTCGACCGTTCCGCGGCCGATCCAGCCGCCGGCTTCGAGATCGACCCGGCAGCGCCCGTCGCCGAGACTGGCGTCGCAGCGCCGGTTGTAGACGCGGCCCTGGTCCTGCGACAGGTGGTGGGCAAAGCTCCTCAGTTCGGCGCGAAACTCGCCTTCCTGCCGCGTCACCTCGCCGATCTCCTGCACCTTTTCGAGCAGGCGCTGCGAGGGCTCCTGCCAGTTGACGAGAAACACCTCGACCCGCGCGCCGTCATAGCGCCCGGCCGCGATGTCCGCCTCGCTGATGGCGTCGCTGGAAAATCCACCCGCCACTTCGCTCGCTTCCGCCTGCAGCCCCGACGCCGCCTCGGTCTCGCTGGCGGCAAAGCCGCTCGCCGCCCGGTAGTCGGTTCCGTCGAAGGAAAGGTCATGGTCGTGCTCGGTGAAGCCGAGAACGATGCCGTCCCGGCGCGTCACCCGCCAGCAATGACAAAGGGTGGTGGCATCGCCCTTGAGATGCGCCGCCAACCCCGGTTCGATCGTCTTCATGGTTTGATCTCCATCAGCGGAATGGTCGGGATGCGGCCGGCATTGAAGGCCGAAAGGTTGACGTCGAGCCGGTCGATGGCGAAGCGCACCGGCACGTCGAATTCGAAGCCGGCCCGCACGATCGCCCCGCTTGCCGGAATGTGTTGCGCCTCGAAACGCACGACGCCGGTTGTGGGATCGCAGGCGAAGGCGTCCTGCGCCAGCACCGCACCGTTGACCGACACCGTCACCGTTCCAGCCACCGGCTTGGCGATCTCCCGCGTGCTTTCGCCGCCGGCGTCGCCATAGGTCTTGGCGAGCTGGAATTCGAAACGCTCGCCGTCGCCCACGCCGATCACCTGGTCGTGCGCCGAAACTGACGCCCCGGGCGCTGCCGAGCCATGGTCCAGCGGATCGCGAAAGCGGAAGCCGTGCATCTCGCCGCCGCGCGCCTCGAAGAAGGCGACCACCTCGTAGAGGTCGGCAAGCGAGCGGACACCCGAGCCGGCGTCGTAGCTGCGCCGGCCGTCACGCCATCGCCGATTGCGGTTTTCGCGCCCATTGGTCAGGTTGACGATCTCGCTGCGCCGGATCGGCCCGCCGCTGGTGGCGAGTGACAGGCG
This sequence comes from Ferirhizobium litorale, assembly GCA_030028905.1. Lineage (GTDB taxonomy): Bacteria > Pseudomonadota > Alphaproteobacteria > Rhizobiales > Rhizobiaceae > Ferirhizobium > Ferirhizobium litorale. Next base: position 343,516 of record JALDYZ010000002.1, read on the forward strand.
CAGCGGAAAGCGCACCTCGTGGAATGCCGTTGCCATGTGGTCCCCTCAGAGGTTGCGATGGCCGCGGCGCACGCTGCGGGCCAGCATCGCCGACAGTTGCCCCTCGGTCTTGCGGAAGCTGTCGGCATCCGCCGCCGTCACGTTGAAGACGATCTGCGGTTGCCCGCCGCCCGCCGTGGCCGCCACGCCGAGCGCGCCGTCGGCGCCGCGCCTCAGCGGCAGGATCGCCTCCGCCCCCGCCTCGCCCATCAGCCCCATGTCGCCGCCCATCGGAAAATAGGTGGGCGACGACACCACGCCGCCATTGGCGAAGGCGAAGAGCTTGCCGAAACCCGCCGTCAGCCCGGAAATCCCCTCGCCGATCAGGTTGCCGAGCGGTTTCAGCCCGCTCGAAAGCGCGATGCCGGTCAGCCGGTTGCCGAGCCCGCGCAGCACGTCCTCCAGGCCTTTGCCGTCCGCCGTCGCCGCCTTCAGCGCCCCTGTCAGAGCCGAGCCGAAGGAGCGCGAGCGCGCCTCCAGGTCGTCGAACACGTCCCTCAGCGCTTCGGCGCGATCGCTCGTCTCGCCGACAACATTGTCTTCCGGTTCCATGCCGTGCCTCGTTTTGTCAGGTGAAAACTGGACAGCGCGACTTTCTTCGCCGTCATGCCGGACTTGATCCGGCATCCTCTGCGCGCAAGTCCTTGCGCGCGAAAAAGTTTTTCGCGCCGCAGACGCGGCGCTGCTGGATCCCGGCTCGGAGGCCGGGATGACGGAAGGATGAAATGGCGCACCATACGGGCACACACCCCACTGCTCATCCCACATTCACCCCAACACGTCCGGAAACGCCCCCATCAGCCGGGTGAGTTCGTCGCGCCCGGGCGCACTGCGCCCGGGTCGCAGACCGCCCGCCATGATGAAAAACTCCCGCGGCGTCATCGCCCAGAAAGTGTTCGGTTCCAGCCGCAGCAGATGAAGCCCGACATGCAGCACCTCCTCCCAGGGAAAGGGAGCCGGTTCGGCCGCGGGTTCTTTCTCCGCTGCGGCCCTCAAGGGACCGGCGGCATCTCCCTTGCCGCCTGTGCGAAGGTGGCTTCCAGCAACCTGCCAACGATCGCCGCGCAACCGGCCACCCCGCCCTCGAAGTCGAGGCCTGCGACATCCTCGTCGGAAAACACGTTGCCGCCGCCCCGCAGGCCCGCGCCGATCACCCGGATCATGTCGGCTGCCTTCAGCCGACCGGAGGAAAACCGCGCCGCCAGCCCCTGCAGGTCGTCCACCGCGAAGGCCGCTTCCAGCTCCGCGAGTGCGCCGAGCGTCAGGCACAGGATGCGGACCTCGCCGCCGATCGTCGCCTCCACCTCGCCGCGATGGCGGTTGGCCCGCCTGGCCGTTCCCGTCCCCACCGCCATCACAATGCTCCGAAGCTGATCGGCCCGGCGGATTCGAGCGCCAGCTCGAACTGCACCTCGCCGTTGTGCTGGCCGGAATATTCGAGCGCCGTCACCTGGAACAGGCCGCTCACCGTGCCGAAACCGGGTATGACGACCTGCCAGTCGTTGAGCGCGCCGGCAAAGAAGCTGGTGCGCACCAGCGCGTCCGATGCCTGGTCCTTGAAGATGCCCGCACCCGACACCGCCGCGCGCTGCACGCCGGCGCCGCCGAGCAGTTCGCGCCAACGCCCGGCGCTCTCGGCGTCGGTCACGTCGACCGTCTCGGCATTGAAGGCGAGCCGCCTGGAGCGCAACCCCGCCACCGTTTCGTATCCGCCGCCGCTGTCGATCTTCAGCAGCAGGTCCTTTCCCTTCTGTGCAACCATCCCCGTCGCTCCCCTGATTTTGCGCCGCCCCGGCGCGTGAAATTGCACCACTGTGGCTTGCAGGCCATTGTCACCACCAACCGCCCGGCATAAGGTCCGTGCCGCTCCCAGCGGGAGTCCTTCCAACCGGCAGTCCCATTCATGACCTCATTCCTGACCCGGCGCTCCGCCCGGACGATCACCGTCCTCGCGATCAGCCAGATCGTCGCCTGGGGCACCACATTCGACATGCTCGGCGTCATGGGGCGGACCATCGCCCCCGATCTCGGACTCTCCAACGAGTTCGTCTTCTCCGGCCTGACGATCATGATGGTCACGAGCGCCGTTCTCGGTCCGTCGACCGGCCGATGGCTCGGCCGCTACGGAGCCGCGCGCGTCCTCGCGGCCGGCTCTCTCACGTTTGCGCTGGGGCTACTGATCCTTGCCGCCTGCCATGGCGTCGTCCTCTATGCCGCCGCCTGGGTGCTGATAGGCATCGGTGGTGCGCTGGGCCTCTCGGCCCCCGCCTATGCCGCCGTCGTCGAGCGCGAGGGGCTGGACGGCAAGCGCGTCATCGCCATTCTCATGCTGTTCACCGGCCTGTCGGCGACCATCTTCTGGCCGCTGCTCAGCCTCGTCGAAGCGGCCATCGGCTGGCGGATGACTTTCCTGCTGTCGGCGTCGATCCACCTGTTCGTCTGCCTGCCGCTGCACCTCTTCGGCCTGCCGGCGCCGCAGGCGACAAGCACCGCGGGCGGCAGCGTCGATGCAGCGCCGGTGGAAATGACTGCGGGCGCGCGCCGCGCGGCCTTCGTGCTGATCGCCGCGGCGACGACTATTTCCGCCTTCCTCACCTTCGGCATCGTGCCGTCGCTGCTCGAACTGCTGCGCCAGTCCGGCGCTTCTGAGGCGCTGGCGCTGCAGCTTGGCGCTGCACGCGGCGTCATCGGCATTTCCGCCCGCGGCGTAGACATGGCGCTCGGCAAGCGTTCCAACCCCGTCCTCAGCGCCGGCATCGCCGCCGCGCTGATGCTCGTCAGCTTTCCGCTGCTGCTCTTCGCCGGTCCGGCGTTGCTGCCGCTCTACGGCTTCATCCTGCTCTACAGCTTCGGCTCCGGGGTGTTCGCGGTGTCGCGTGCGCTGCTGCCTCTGTCGGTCTTTTCCGCCCGCGAATACGGGCTGCAGGCCGCGCGCCTGTCGCTGCCGCAGAACCTGGCCATGGCAACCGCGCCCGTCATCTTCACCGCCCTTCTCGATCGCGGCGGCAGCGGTTCGGTGATCGCCGTCAGCATCGGGCTGTCGGCTATCGTCCTCGTCCTCGTCGTCGCCCTGCAATCGCTGATCCGCCGGGCCCATGCCCGCGCGAATGCGGTCACTCCTGCCTGAGGCCTCACTCGGTCACCGCCCGGAACCGCATCGCGGCCACATGGTGCCGGCTCTTCGGCCGGCGCCGCACCCGCGTCGAGCGGTGGGCGAGAGAGACGAGTGCATGGCTCGCCAAAACCAGGTCGGCATCGTCAAGCAGATCGCGCACCAGGCCGGCAATCTCCTGCACGCCTCGGCTGCCGTTCGCTTCGCTCCAGGCCTCGATCGTCAGGAAATGTTCCTCGCCGGGCTCGGTCGAGGTCCGGTAAGCGCGCGTTTCCACCTCGCCGATGACGAGGCAGGGCAGCGCCCTGCGCACAGCCAGCCCGTCGACGATGCCGTCGACGCCGATCAGCGCCGTCATTGCCGCATCGCCGGCAAGCCGGGCATGGATCGTCTGCAGCAGTTCGTTCGCCGCCGTCATCGTCCTTCCTCCTCGCAGTGACAGACGAGGTAGCGCCCGGTTTCGTCGTGATCGCGAATCGCCTTGATCGCGAAGATTCGCCCGCCCTTGCGCAGCCGCATGCCGGCTTCCACGTTCGCCCGGTGGCGGATCCAGATCCGGTGCGTCAGCGCGAAAGTTTCGGCGCTCGCCCGCTCGAGGATACGATGTCCCGCCGGCTCGATCCGCGCCCAGACCGCGGCGACCGTTTCATAGGCGACCGTCGCGCCGCCCTGCCCGTCCGGCGTCGCCACCGGCCGTTCCAGTTGCAGCCGCGCCGTCATCCGGCCGGGATCGAAGAAAGTGAGCTGCATGGTCAGAGCCTCGCCGGCAGGTAAGGTGTGACCAACCGATCGTAGCCCGCCGGAACCCCGGCCGGCTGACCGGCCATGGACACTGCGCCGCGCCATTCGAACATGTGCGCCACATGCATCGTGAGCGCCCGCTTCAGCATGTCCGGCACGTCGGTCGCCGCATCGCCGAAGCCGGCGACAAAGTCGATCTCGATGCCGTTGATCGCAGCATGCGAGTTCACAAACTGATTCAACGTCAGCCTGGCCGGATGGCTCGCGCCATCGAGGCGATGGCCGTCGAGCGAGACCGCGACCGGCTCGCCCCCAGTGTCGTAAACTGTCACCGATTCAATCGCTTGCACCGGCCCCCTGGCAATCTGAATCACCCCGTCCGCCGGCCAGTCGTCGCGGTAGAGGCGCAGCGCCTGGGTCATCAGGCAAAGGCCGGACAACCGCTCCAGATGTTCGCGCGCCGCTTTAACCAGCGGCAGCAAGAGGTCGTCCTCGTCGCTGCCGTCGAGGCGCAGATGCGCCTTCGCCTCGGCCAGCGTCAGCGGTTCGGCCAGCGGCGGCCGGATCGTCGCATAGGTCATGAATGTCTCCGGTTATGGGTTTCAGGGTAGGCTGCACGGTTCTTGCAACACCTCCCCGTCACCCCGGCCTTGAGCCGGGGTCCAGCAGCGCCGCGTCGGCGGCGCAAGAGAATCGTTGCGCTCAAGGACTTGAGCGCGCTGGATGCCGTCTCGAAGCCGGCATGACGGAAGAGAACGGGAGCGGTTGACACCATCGAACTGGAATAACGCCAGGTCTCCTGTTGGCCGTGGGGGGCTTTGTCGTCAGCTCGCCGCGAACTTCACCAGCTTAATCGCCTCGAAGTTCTGCACCCCGCCACCGACGCGCTTGGTGGTGTAGAACAGCACGTAGGGCTTGGCCGAATAGGGATCGCGCAGGATGCGTACCCCGGCCCGATCCACCACCAGGTATCCGGCGCGGAAGTCGCCGAAGGCGATCGCCAGCGCGTTCGCCTCCACATCCGGCATGTCCTCGGCCTCGGCGATCGGGAAGCCCATCAGCGAGGCCGGCTGCCCGGCGCCAGCCGGCGGTTGCCAGAGATAGTTGCCGTCGGCGTCCTTGAACTTGCGGATCGACCCTTGCGTCCTGCGGTTCATCACGAAGCTGGCGTTCTGGCGGTGGCCGGCCTTCAGCGCGTAGATCGTGTCGACCAGCACGTCGGACGGGCCTGCGGCCGCAAAGGCGCCGTCCGCGCCGGTGGCGATGTAGCCGAGGTTGCCCCAGCTCCAGTCGTCGTCGGCAACCGCGGCATACGACAGGAACCCCTTCGGCTTGTTGACGCCGTCGCCGGTGACGAAGGCGGCCCCTTCCTGCTCGGCGAAGACGATGTCGACCTCGCCGGCAATCCACGCCTCGATGTCGACGGCGGCGTCGTCGAGCAGCGCCTGGGTCGCCGCCGGCATGGCGTAGAGTTCCATGGTCGGGAAGGAAAGCTCGGCCAACTGTGGCGCCGCCGTCTGCGGCCGCGCCGCCGTCTCGGCCACCCAGCCGCTGGCGAGCCCGCTCACGGCAAACGGCTTCTTCAGCACCGTCGACGACACCCGGCGCACCGTCGCCAGCGCGCGGATCGGCGAGACCGCCTGAAGCCTGCGGCCGATCTCGGTGTCGGTTTCCGGCCGCACCAGGTAGCCGCCGTCGCTTCCGGTCCCCGCCGACATCGCCTTGGCCTCCAGCGTGCGCAGGCCCGCATCGTCGCCGCGGCGGATGTAGCTGTCGAAGGCCGCCTTGTGCTCAGCCGTGTCGGGGCTCGTGCCGCCGTCGCCCAGCGGCGGGCGCGCCTTCTTCAGCACCATCTGGTCGAGCACCCGCTTCTGCTCGTCCATCGCCCGGTTGATGCGATCGACCTTGTCGCGGGTCACCACGTCCGCGGTCAGCTTCTGCTCTATTTCGCCGAGCCTGCGGTCGTTGACCTCCTTGAAGGCCTCGAAGGCCTCCATGAAGTCGTCGAAGGCGGCGGTTATCGTCTCCGGCACCGCCTTGATTTCCGGCGCCACAGCATTCTGTTGCTTGGTCATTCTGTTTTTCCCTCAGCTAAAGTTGGCTTTCATCATCATCCGCGCCGCCCGCCGCATGGAGCGGATCAGCTCAGTTTCCTTGTCGCGGAACCACCGCGCATTCTTGACGTTCGAAATCCTGGCCGACGGCAGCATCGGAAAGGTCACCACCGAGATCTCCCAGAGATCTGCCTCGAGGATGCGGCGCACCCCCGTCTTGGCGTCGGTGCGCGCCCTGACGGCGCGGAAACCGATCGACAGGCCGTCCAGCCCGCCGTTCTTCATCAGCGCATGCACCTCGCGCGCCCGCGCCACGCCGGGCGTCAGCATGCCCTCGACATAGAGGCCGCGGGCATCCTCGCGGATCAGCCGCCAGGCGCCGATCGGTTCGGCCGGGTCGTGCTGGTAGAGCATGCGCACGCCGGCAGCGCCGCGGCTCGAAAGCGAGGTGTGGAAGGCGCCGCGCTCGATCGTGTCCTTGCCAAGGTCGATCTCGCCGAAGACGCTGGCATAGCCGGAAAAGGTGCCGTCGCCGGAAATGCCGCGAAGCGTCAGGTTGGCGAATTTCTTCATGGCGGGGCCGTGCCCGCGTCTGGCGTGCATGTCGGGTCTCTCCTCGAATAAAACGGAAGTATGCCGTTCGGCTCAGGGCCGGCGGTCGTTGCGGGAAGCCAGCCGGCCGGCGATGCGCGACAACACGCCGAGCCCCCACCAGGCCGAGAGACTGGCCGCCGCCGATCCGGTCAGCATCACCTCGCTCGCCGACAGCCGGTCGATGAGGTCGAGACGGGTGGTGATCCACACCCCCGTCGGCAGGCCGAACACCAGGCCGCAGGCAAGCCCGGTCACGAAGCGGCTCGCCGCCTCGCGCCGGCTCTTCGGCAGCAGGTAGACGAGCGATACGGCCGCCCCCGACGCCGCGCCGATCACCCTTGCCGCCCAGACGGTCGGTTCATTGGCAAAGTCGGTCATGGCCTGCCCTCCCTAACTTGTCGTCGTTCGAAATCGGTATGGGAGCCCTAGCCCGGAGTCGTGTTTGCCGAGTCATTCGAATCGCTTGGCCGCTGCTCTTCAGGCACCGGGTCAGGGTCTTCAGAAATTGAACCGGATCGGGCCGCGGTTGCCCTCTCTCAATATCCCACCGCCTGGCGCTTCTCGTCCTCGGTGAGGAAGCCGGCAGCGCCGACCCGGGCCCATAGCTGGTCGCGTTCGCCGGCAAGCCCGGCGATGCGGTCGAGATCCGGCTCCAGCCGCAGCGCCTCTCCGCGATCGCCAGCCAGAAAGCCGCAAAGACTTGCCGCCGTCCTCTGCAGAAGCGGCAGCACCGTCAGCCGGTAGAAGGCGCGGTTCGCCTCCTGGTAGTTGGCATAGGTGTTGTCGCCGGGGATACCGAGCAGCATCGGCGGCACCCCGAGCGCCAGCGCGATCTCGCGGGCCGCGCCGTTGCGCGCCTCGACGAAGTCCATGTCTTTCGGTGTCAGGCTCATCGCCTTCCAGTCGAGCCCGCCCTCCAAAAGCAGCGGCCGTCCCGCCCTGTCCGCGCCGGAATAGCCGTCCTCCAGCTCCTGCTTCAGCCGCTCGTATTGGGTGGCGGAAAGATTGCCGCCCTCCTTCGGCTGGTAGACCAGCGCGCCGGAGGGACGAGCGGAATTGTCGAGCAGCGCCTTGTTCCAGGTCGAGGCGGCGTTGTGCAGGTCGAGCGCCGTCTGCGCTGCGGCGAGCGGCGGAAAACCCTGATGGTCGTCGAGCGGATGGAAAAGCTTCAGGTGCAGCAGCGCTGGCCCCTCGACGTCCATCGCGTAGCGCCGAACCACTTTGCCGGCGCGATACTCATAAGCTTCCGTCCAGCCGTCGCGTCCCTCCACCACGCTCACCCGGTCGGGCCGCAGCAGGTGCAGCTCGCGCACCGCGCCGGCGATCGCCAGCGCCTCGACATAGGCATTGCCGGAAAGCAGCAGGTGGCCGTAGAGCGTCTCGAAGAAATCGGGGCCACGCATGCGCACGTTCGGGCGGGAAAGCAGCCCCAGCATCGGGTGGTCGCCCACCTCCCGATCGCCGTCATAAAGCAGCCAGGGAACGGATGCCGCCGCCTCGGCGATCATCCTGACGCAGCGATGCGCCACCGGGTTCCTCATGAAACCCTCGCGGGCGAGCGCGCCGTAGGACCGGCCCGACCAGTGTGCCCGAAGTTCGCAGGACAGGCTGACGAAGCCGGCAGCGGCCTTGGTTTCGGGCTCGGGTTTGCGCCCCGCCGGGCCAAGCCACGGCAGATGGAAGGGAATTTTCATTCCAGGATCCTCTTTTAGATCAGGTCAGATATGCCAGTCAGGAAGCTCCAGCCGGAGCGGGCCTTGCATCCGTCACAGCGGCGCGGTCGCCGCCCTGGTGACGTCGTAGTCCGCGGCGATCCGCATTTCGCGCAGCGGCCGCACCAGCTCGATCGACTGCTGGTAGAGCGGATGCGCCTTGTAGGCTGCCAGCGCCGCCTCGTCGTCGAATTCGCCGTAGACCACGAAATCGACCTCGCCGCCGAGCTGGTCGGTCTTCAGGTTCGTGCCGATCTCCAGTGTCCGCGCATGCGGGTTCTCAGTCAGGATCGACAGGCCGGCGCGCACGGCCTCGAGATTGTCCGGGTCGGAGACGGTGAAGAAGACGATATGGCGGATCAATGCAATTTCTCCCGTGCGGCTGGCCGCAGGGCCGCCCGATAGCACGCCAGGTCCGTCGACCGCAATGCGACCGCTCGGCGCTCGCTATTTATCATGCCTTGAGAAGGGCCCCCAAAAACGTTTTCCCATACCCCGCAATCAGGCCAGCGCGGTCCAGACCGTTGACGATCCGACGTGCATTCAGCCAGTCGGCCCCAGTTTGCGAAAAGAACTCGTCGAGCCGGCGGCCGGTAAAGCTGCCGCGTCGCATGCCCTCGATCAGGATCACCACCGCGACATCCATCTCCATCGCCCGCTCGGGGTGACGGACGAGGTCGACACCGGTGACCTCCGCCATCCGCTCGTAGTTTTCCCGGTGCGTGATCTGCACCAGTCCGCGGCCGAGCCAGCTTCTCCCCTCGGCGTCGGGCCGCCAGTAGGGTCTCGCCACCCCCTTCAACCGCCCGGCGGCAAAGGCGCGCTCCAGCCGCACCATTGCCTCCGCGTCGGTGCCAGCCAGCGTCTCGCGCACCGGCTGCATCGTCGCCGCCGATTCGTGGAAGGCGGTTGCCAGCATGTAGGCCAGCCACCGCAGGTCGCAATCGCCCTGCCGAGCCTCCCAGGCATCGACGATCGCACCATATCCATCCACCTGGGATTGCCTTAATCCGTTCGGATGAAGCCTCGCCCGCAGATGGTGGAAGAAGGCCCGGCGGTCGATCATCCCCTCCTCCCAAAAGTTCCTGTGGTTAACCGGATTTTAATCGGTTTAAAGATTTTTAAATCGTTTAAATGGTTTAAGGCAATGATTTACATGCGCTTTTTTCTGTGCAACAGATCGGGTCATCAAGGCCACCGTCCAACCGAGGAGTATTGGATGCAACCGCAATCGATCCCCCAGCAGACAATCCCGCAGCACGTCCTCGACCGTATGGAAGACGAATGGCGGCAGATGCGTTCCGCATCCACGCAGCAGCCGCGGACCGAAAAGCCGAAGGGCTGAAAAACGAGATTGCATGGGGCGGGGGCGTCGTCAGATGCCCCTCACCCGCGGTTCCCCGCCGCCGTCCAGCATCAGTGCCGTCAGCGCCCAGACCAGCGCATCGAGCCGGTCGGGAGACCTGCCGGAAGACAGTCCCTCCGGCCCGAAATCGCACATCTGGTCCTCCAGCGCCGTAAACCGCCCCGCATGGGCGACCCTTCCCTGCTCGTAGAGCGCCGCCACAGGCTCGGCTCTTAGATATTTCCCCCGCATAGCCCTCACCGTCGACACCGGCAGGCTCTCGTCGACGCTTCTGAGCATCGCCGTCACCATGTCGCCACCCTGGTTGATCTCCGCCACCACCCGGTCGGCGTCGAAGCGGCGATAGGCTTTTGCCACCGCGCCCGCCCAGGCCGCCGGGCTCGCGCCCTCGACCGAGCAATCGGCCAGCACGATCGCCCGGCCGGAAGCCTCGATCCCCGCCACCACGATGCCGCAGCAGGCATGCGCGCCAGCCGTCGCCGGCGGATCGACCGCGACAACGATCCGCCTGAGCGCGCCGGGAAAGCGCACCGTCAGCGCCTCGATCGCGCCGCGCTTCCACAGCGCGTCGTCGCGGTCCTCGATCAGTTCGCCGTCCAGTTCCTGCCGGCCGAGCCGGGTGCCGGCATAGCGCGCCTCGACCGCCGCCAGGAAGCCGGGGGCGAGGTTGGCGCGGTTGTCACGGGTGCTGATCCGCACCGTCTTCGTATCCGCATCGGCCAGGATCCGCTTCAGCAGCGGCACCGGCCGTGGCGTCGTCGTCACCATCTGGCGCGGGTCGTCCCCGAGCCTGAGGCCGAACTGCAGCATGTCCCAGCATTCCTCGGCGCTTTTCCATTTCGCCAGTTCGTCGCACCAGGCGAAATGAAACTGCGGCCCGCGCAAGCTTTCCGGATCCTCCGAGGAGAAGATCTGGGCGATGGCGCCGGAGGGCCAGACCAGCCTGCGGCGCGTGACCTCGAATTCCGGTCGGTTCCGTTTCGCGATCCGGCAGATGCCGGACACGCCGTCGATCATCACCTCGCGGGCGTCGCCCAGTGTTTCCGCCACGAGCGCGATGCGCAGCCCGCGGGACAATGCGCCCCGGCTCGCCAGTCCGTGAACCCATTCGGCCCCCGCCCGGGTCTTGCCGGAGCCGCGGCCGCCGAGCATCAGCCAGGTGCGCCAATGGCCGCCCGGCGCCATCTGCTCCGGCCGGCCGTTGAAGGCCCAGTCGCGAAGCAAGGCCTGATAGTCGTCGCCGTCCCCATCAAGTGCCGCAGCCACCGGCGTGGGCATCGCCGCCGCCGTTTCCTCCGCTGCCGACACGCTCATTGCCGGCGCCCGCTCGTACTGGCTCCGCCGCATATCCACGATCAGCGAATGGCGGGTTGTGATCATCCCCGCCCCGATTGCCGCAATCTCCGCCTCACGCCGGCCGGCAATCGCCGCCATCGCCTCGCGAAGCTTCTTCGCCTGTTTTGCAGCCCGTCTGGCAAGCCTGTCCTTCCGCCGCCGTTCGTCCCTGTTCGAATGGCGGTCCGGTGCCACTGGCTGCTCCGCCGCCGCCAGCATCGTCAGGACAGCCGTTGCGTTTCCAGTGCTCGTGAAGCTCCACGGCCTTCTCGTTGATGAGGGTAACGAACCGGGATTTCGCTTGCTCATAGCTTTCGGCGTCCTGTTCGGCCTCGATGTCGCGGTCGCGGGCAAACTGCCTCTGCAACGCATCGATCTTTTCAAGCGTGCGCACGATCACCGACATCGCCTCGGTCGCGGCCTTGATGTCGGCGCGGGCAAGCTTCGCCTGCGCATCGTCCTGGCCGTTTTGGCATGCGCCCTCAGCGGCGCGCCGCAAGTCGCGGAACGCCTCGAACTGGCCGCGCATCTCCAGCGTCATCTCGTTGAGCAGTTGCACGCAGAGATCCCGCGGCTCGGCCGACTTGACCTCCAGGTCGGGTATCGCCGTCTGCGACCGGATGCCTGTGCCCGGCGGAACGCCCCCGTCCGCCGCCGCCTCGTGACCGTCGCCCGCCGTCCACGTACCGAACAGCGCCGGATCGAGATCGTCGAAGTCGTCGCCTTCCGCCATGTCTGCCCCCGCCCTGCCCCTGCCCGCAATTCGACAGCACAAATCGGCCCGCTCACCTGCGCGAGCGAAGCTGGTTCCGGTCCTGTCTATGGAGAAAAAGAAAGGCCGGGGAAAACCCGGCCGAATTGCTGGAAGTCTGTGGAACGTGTTCCTTGCGGCCACACCTTCCCGACTGTAGCCAAAACCTAGCAGACAACCGTAACGCAGTCAAGGACTATTTTCCTATTTCTTGCAATTTCACTCGAATACGCGCTGCCTGACCGGCTAGGCTTCTGTTTTGAAATTTCTATTAACTGTACCTAAAATTCGGAAAGTGTCGGCGTGGATCGCGGTTCTTCCCGCTGTGATTGAAGCGTTTCCGCGCCGTCAGATCACCGCCCGCTCCCCACCGTCAGCGGCCAGTCGACGAGATAATCCTCGAAATCCTCGACATCGACCTCGTCCTCGCTGATGGTGCGGCCGCGAGCGGATATGCCCGCCTGGTGCACTGTGTCGGGGCTGCCGGACAGCAGCGGGTGCCACCAGTAGAGATCCTCGCCGTCGCGCACCAGCCGGTAGCCGCAGGTCGGCGGCAGCCAGGCGATCTCACGCACGCTTTCCGGCGTCAGCTGGATGCAGTCGGGAACGATGTCCTTGCGACAGGCATAGTTCGAACACTGGCAGGTGTCGGGGTTGAGCAGCTTGCAGCTGACCGAGGTGAAGGCCACCTCGCCGGTGTCCCAGTCCTCGAGCTTGTTGAGACAACAGAGGCCGCAGCCGTCGCACAGGCTCTCCCATTGCTCGTGGGTCATTTCCTCGAGGCTCTTGGTTTTCCAGAAGGGAACTGTGTCCGTCATGCCATCATTCCGGGCGCGATCGGCGATTTTGCCGCCGGGCGCCGCCTTTCACTTGTCCTTTTGTGCAAATCAACCAATTATCAGCCATTATGGGCTAGTTGACCAGCGGCCGATACGGCCAATACTCTCCCTTTGGAAGCCTGGCGGCGCGCCGTCAAGGGCCAACAGGCAACATGCGCGGGAAGCAATCGAAGGTGCAGGACCAAATCCCTCCAGAAAAACGTCCGCGGCGCAAGCGCCACCTGCTTCTCAGGATCGATTCCTGGATCGATTCGACCATCTGGAACGCCGGCTTCCGCGCCGCCGAAATCTGGGAAGACACCACCATCTTCTTCCGCCGCTTCCGGGTGCGCGGCTGGAAGCGCGGCGTCTTCGAGATTGCCGGCGAGGCCGCGACGCTCGGTACCGCCGGTTCGGTCGTGCTTCTGGCGCTGGCGCTCCCCGCCTTCGAGGAGACCAAGGACGACTGGCGCAACCGCGGCGACTACGCCGTCACCTTCCTCGACCGCTACGGCAACACCATCGGCCATCGCGGCATCATCCACGAGGACGCGGTGCCGATCGACGAATTGCCGGATCATCTCATCAAGGCGGTGCTGGCCACCGAGGACCGCCGCTTCTTCGAGCATTTCGGCATCGATTTTTTCGGCCTGGCCCGCGCCATGACCGAAAATGCCAAGGCCGGCGGCGTCGTGCAGGGCGGCTCGACGCTGACCCAGCAGCTCGCCAAGAACCTGTTCCTCACCAACGAGCGGTCGATCGAGCGCAAGATCAAGGAGGCCTACCTCGCCGTCTGGCTCGAGGCCAACCTCTCCAAGAAGGAGATCCTCCGGCTCTATCTCGACCGCGCCTATATGGGCGGCGGCACCTTCGGCGCGGCCGCCGCGGCGCAGTTCTATTTCGGCAAGAGCATCACCGATGTCGACCTTGCCGAATCGGCCATGCTGGCCGGGCTGTTCAAGGCCCCGGCGAAGTATGCGCCGCACGTCAACCTACCGGCTGCGCGCGCCCGCGCCAACGAGGTGCTGTCCAACCTCGTCCAGGGCGGCATGATGACCGAGGGTCAGGTGATCGCCGCGCGGCGCAACCCGGCGACCGTCATCGACCGCGCCCAGGTCGAGGCCCCGGACTTCTTCCTCGACTGGGCCTTCGACGAGGTGCAGCGGATCGCCAAGCTGAGGGGCGTCCCCGAGCATTCGCTGATCGTGCGCACCACCATCGACATGGGCCTGCAGAAGGCGGCCGAGGAATCGGTCGAGACCAGCCTGCGCGAGTATGGCGAGGGCTATCATGTCAAGCAGGGCGCGCTGGTCCTCGTCGAGAGCGGCGGCGCCGTGCGCGCCATGGTGGGCGGCCGCGACTACGGCGAAAGCCAGTTCAACCGTGCCACCCGGGCGCTGCGCCAGCCGGGCTCGTCCTTCAAGGTCTATACCTACTCCGTCGCCATGGAAAAGGGCTTCACGCCTGAATCCACCATCATCGACGCGCCGATCACCTGGCGCGGCTGGTCGCCGCAGAACTACGCCCGCAAGTATGCCGGCAAGATCACCCTGATGAGCGCGCTGGCGCGGTCGATCAACACCGTCCCGGTGCGGCTTGCACGCGACGAACTCGGCACCGAACCGATCGCCGCCATGGCCAAGGCCATGGGTGTCGAGACGCCGATCCGCACCGACAAGACCATGCCGCTCGGCACGTCGGAGGTCACGGTGCTGGACCAGGCGACCGCCTATGCGGTGTTCCCTGCCGGCGGCCTCCAGTCCCGTCGCCACGGCATCGCGCAGATGATCGGCTACGACGGGCGCATCGTCTATGATTTCGGCCGCGACGAAGCGCCGCCCGAGCGCGTCCTTTCCGAACAGGCGATGTCGTCGATGAACCGCATCCTCGTCACCATTCCGGTCAGCGGAACGGCGCGCAAGGCCGCCCTCGACAACGGCATCGTCACCGGCGGCAAGACCGGCACGACACAGGCCTACCGCGACGCCTGGTTCATCGGCTTCACCGGCAACTACACCTGCGCCGTCTGGTTCGGCAACGACGACTATACCTCGACCAACGAGATGACCGGCGGGTCGCTGCCCGCCATGACCTTCAAGCGCCTGATGGACTATGCCCATCAGGGCATCGAGCTGAAGCCGATCCCCGGTATCGAGAACCCGCTTCCGGGCAAGCCGCCGGAAGGCGAGGCGGTCGCCGCGAAGAAGACCGAGGACGGAAGCGAAAGCGGCTTGCCGCCGCTCGTCCGCCCGCGCTCGCTGTCCTCCGACAGCACCCGCCTGCTGCGCGCGATCTCCAACCAGTTCAAGGACGCCGCCCCGCTTCCGGATCCGCAGAAGGTGGCGGCCATCGAGCAAGCCCCGGACGTATCGATCCGCAAGGCATCCCGGCCGTGATCCGCCCCCTCCCCCTGCGGGCGAATCAATGCTAACCCTCGGATATGAACAGGCGAGCTTTAAGGGCTTCATAGACACGTGTTTCGGGTTCCCCTCCTAGTCGCGACCGGCCTGCTGATCGCCTTCGGCCTTGGCATTGCCTCGACGATCTATGCGTTGAACGCGACCATCGGTTTCGGCGCCATCAAGCTCGGCGCCTGGGAGGCCTTTCCGAATGCCCAGACGGCCGATGCCGACCCCTATGCCCGCGCCCACCGCGCCAAGGCCGGCAAGCTGCTCTACGGCTCCGCCGAGGGCCTGACCTTCACGGCCATGGTCGACGACCGGGGCGACAGGCTGCGGGGATCGTGCAGCTACCGGATTACCGGACAGACGCCGCCCGCCCGAAACTGGACGCTCTACGTCGCCCGTTTTGACGGGCGTTACCTGTCGCCGAATTCCGACCGTCCCGGATCCACCAACTCCTGGACGGTCTTGCGCAATCCGGACACAAGCTTCGAAATCGTCGTGTCGCGCGAGGCGCAGTCCGGCAACTGGCTCGCCCTGCCCTCCCGCGGCACCTTCAGCCTGGCGCTGACGCTGCTCGACACCCCGACCGCCGGCAGTTCCGGGCTGATCGACCTGACCATGCCGAGGATCGAGAAGATCGGGTGCGACAATGCTTAGGCTGGCCTTCATGATAGCGACCGGCCTCGTCGGCGCCGCCCTGCTGCACCTCGTCATCGTGCTGGCGCTGCCCTATTTCACCGGTCGCGACGCGTACACGCGCATCCTCTCCTATGACGACGTCAACCGCTTCTTCATGCTGTCGTCGACGCCGGATGCCTCCGGGCTGGCCAACGACGACCCTTACGTCAAGAACGCGGTGTGCGCCTTTTCGCTCGAGCAAGCGCCGGTGCGGCTGCAGGCGGAAGGTCCGGTGCCGTTCTGGTCGCTGTCGATCTACGACACCGCCTCCAACGAGGTGTTCAGCATGAACGACCGCACCTCGGTTGACGGAACCGTCGATGTCGTGCTTGCCACCCCGATCCAGATGACGGCGCTGCGCAAGGCGCTGCCGGAAGCGCTGGGGCAATCGATCCTGGTGGAAGTTCCGCAGACGGAGGAGGGCTATACGGTGCTGCGCACGCTGGCCCCGCAAAGGAGCCTCGAAGAGGCGGCACAGACGTTCCTCACCACCGCATCCTGCCAGCCGCTTACCGCGGGTGAGGCCGCCCGCTCGGACTGAAGGCAACCCATGCGCGCGCCCCAGCGGGCGCGCGGCCGTTTCAAAATCACTTCTTGGCTGACGTTACGGCGGGCTTTGCCACCGGCGTCGGGATCGGCTCGTAGCGGACGCCCGTGAACCACAGGATCTTGGCGACGATGGGCGGTGCCGGAGGCAACGGGCGTTGTGACCGGTCCAGCCTTTTGCCGATATCTACAATCTCTGCCATGCGCGTCTCCATTCGGTTGGCTTGAGACGGATGAACCAATGACTGAACTACTCTGCGTTTGCGGATATTCCATGCGTTCGGCCCGAGCGGCCATGACCTGAGGAGAAGACGGACCCTTGCGGGATCGTGCCATGAGGTTTGTGTCGATATGCCCCAATCCCTGCATAGGCAGGGTTCTCCACCAGCCGGCGGCTATCATGCCACCCAAGACACTAATGACTTATATTCGAAACTTCAAATATCCCCTGCGCGAATTTTGAACACATTATGGTTAACGGAACGTTAATTATGCCTTGCCGCCAGCGCCGGGAGAGCCACAGCCCCCGGCAATCCGTGGTATTGGTGCTTTCAGCCCGTGGATTTGATTAAAATTCTAATAAAATTTACCGGCGATTAACGATGGTGGCGCTAAGCTTCTCTCTCGAGTCCCGGTCTGTCGTCGCCCGTCACAGCGACGTACGAACGGCTCGAAATTAGATGTAAAATCAGGGTTTTGCCGGACAGGGCATCGCTTGCTCTGCGACCGGGATCAACTGGGATGTGTTGATGTGGGTGCGCCGTGACCGACAGGTTCCGAGAACTGGAAAGGCCCCCGGCCGTGCGAAGGAAGGATGTCGTTCTGATGGCGACGGTCACGAGTTTCGAGTCCATGTCGCATCCCTCTAGGTCCGCACTGCGTCAATTTGCCGAACTGTTCGAGCCGCTGTTCCACGCTTCCTCCGAGGAAGCCCGCCGCCAGGCAGTCGCAGCCCTTTCCCAATGCGACCACGTGCCGCCGGCGGTCGCCCTCTTCATCGGCTGCCAGCCGATCGCCGTTGCCGCTCCCTTCCTTTCCTGTTCACCGGCGCTCGACGACGAAACGCTCGTCACCATCGCCCGCACCCAGGGGGCCGCGCATACGCGCGCGATCGTCCGGCGCGAAAGGCTGTCGCCCGCCGTGATCGACGCGCTGGTCGGCCTGCGCCACCTCGATGCGCCCCGCAAGGCCGACCCCCTGCGCGACAGTCGCCCGGTGGAAGCACCGTTGGGCGCCTCCCCTGCCGACCCTTCGGATGCAAAGGTTGCCGGACAGCTGCTCACCGCCGCCGAGCGCGAGGAAAGCCTGCGCCGGCAGTTGAAGGAACTTGTCCGCCATCTCTATCGCGGCGACGACGATCGTCTCGGACTGCGCACCGTCAGCGACACGCAGAACGCCCTGCTGGTGCGCTTTGCCCGCCTGCGCGAGGCCGTCGACTTCGTCACCACGCTGGCCGATGCGCTGACCTCCAGCCGCGCGCTGGCCGAACGCATCCTGCTCGATCTTTCGGGCCACCAACTGGCGACGACCCTCGTCGGTATCGGCATGCAGGCGCGCGACATCGCCTTCGTCCTGTGCCGCTTCTACCCCCACCTCGCCGACAGGGACGGCGACAGCGACCGGGCAACCGCCATGCTCGCCGCTCTCGATCCCGGCGAATGCGCCGCCCGGGTCGACGCCTGGCGGCATGCCGACGACTACACCTTCGACGGGCGCGAACGGGTCATTGCCGGTAATCGCGAACGGGCGCCGGCTGCAGCCCCCCGCGGGCAAACCGCTGCCCGGCCCCCGCAACGCCTGTTCGGCCGGGCCGGCAAATAGATGCCGCGGAGCTGCAACTGCTGACTGCGGAAATCACTCGCCGTCGGGAACGGCAATCGGCAGGAGGTCGCCGATCTCGTCGAGCTCGAATTCCACGATCCAGAGATCGGGATCGAACTTCAGCTCCCGCTGGAGACGCTCCGCAACCTCGCCCGGCGCAGCCCGGTCGAGCAGGCGCTCGAACAGCCGGCCGTCGCTGTCGCCTTCATCGAAAAAGCTCTGCGGTGCGGGTGCGAACAGCGACTCGGAGCCGTCGCGAAAACGTTGGCGGATGAAGATGGCGCCCGAACTGTCGGCCCCCTTGTGCTCGACCGCCGCAAAGCCGCCCTGGGCGAAGACCCGGCGGTTCAATGCCGACACGAAGATTTCCGTCCTGATGCGCATGCGCTGCCTATAGCGCGCGCCGCCTCAAATCACAACGCCATGGACATCCCTGCCGGTCAGTCGACCGCGCTGCTGTTGCCCGAAACGGGCGAGGACCGCGACAACCGCGTCGCTGGCCAGCCGCACGCGCGGCAAGTCGGTTGACTGCTCGTGCAGCAACATCCAGAGGTCCGGCATCAGCCTCGGTGTTTCCGGCAGCACCTCGACCAGCCCGGAGACTCCGCCGGCAAAGCTCGGCAGCACTGCAATCCCAAGGCCCTTTCTGACAGCGGCCACCTGCGCGCCGAGCGACGACAGCCGCAGGGCGGGCGTGAGGCCGGGACACAGCGCCTCGAGCCATGCGGCCATGGTGAGATAGCGCAGATCTTCGGTCCAGCCGATGACCCGATGGCGATGCAACTCGGCGGGGCTGGCCGGAGCGCCATTGCGGGCGATGTAGTCCGGTGCGGCATAGAGGCCAAAATCGACGTGACCGAGCTTGCGCTGGCGATAGCTGCCTCGCTCCGGGCGCACCAGCCTCAGGACGATATCGGCCTCCTCGCCCGCGAGCCGCACCGGCCGGACGGTGGAGTGCATCTCGATGCGGATATCCGGATGGCCAATGAGGAAATCCGCTAGTCCCGGCAGCAGCACCTCCTGCCCGAGCAATTCCGGCGCGTCGATGCGCACCGGTCCGGCGAGGTCGCTGTCCTTCTCGCGCGCAGTGCGCTCGAAGACGCGCATCTGGGCCTCGGCTCGCTCCGCCGGTGACAGCAGCTCCTTTCCTGCCGGTGTCAGATCATACCCATCGCGATGCGGGCGGAAGAGCTTGACCTGCAATGCGGCCTCCAACGCCTCGATCCGCCGCGAGACCGTGGACGCGCTGACGCCAAGCCGGGCGGAAGCCGCGCTCAGCGAGCGGGCATTGGCTACAGCCAGGAAGAACTTCAGGTCGTTCCAATCCATCTTGCTTTCCATTTTTAGAAAATCGGATTGCAAAAGGGTTTCTCGACTTGTGGCAAAAGGCAAGTGATCTTTGAAAAATCCATTCATAGCGGGGACCATTATGACCGAAGCACACGTCTTCCGATTTTCCAAATTTGGCGCACCGGACGTGCTCGAATGGCGAACACAGGCGCTTGCCGACCCCGCTCCCGGAGAGATCCAGATCCGCCACCTGGCGATCGGGGTGAACTACATCGACATCTATCACCGCCGGGGCGTCTTCGCCGCGCCCCTGCCGCTGCCGAGCGGCCTTGGCGTCGAGGGGGTGGGTGTGGTGACCGCCCTCGGCGATGGCGTCACCGGTTTTTCCGTCGGCCAGCGGATCGCCTACGTCGGCGGTCCGCCCGGCGCCTACGCCACCCATCGCACCCTGCCCGCCGCCCGTGCCCTTGTGGTTCCCGATGGACTGGACAGCATCGAGGTTGCTGCCCTCGTCTTCAAGGGGCTGACGGCCGAGTACCTGATCCACCGCTGCGCGCCCGTGCTCCGTGGCGAAACCGTTCTGTTCCACGCGGCGGCCGGCGGCGTCGGATCGATCGCCTGCCAATGGCTGCGCCAGATCGGCGCGACGGTGATCGGCACCGTCAGTTCGGCCCGGAAGGCCGAGGTCGCCAGGGCCAATGGTTGCGACCATGCCATCGTCTATAGCGAAACGGACTTCCAGGCCCGGGTGGCGGAGATCACCGGCGGCAAGGGCGTCGACGTGGTGTACGACTCGGTCGGCGCCGAGACCTTCATGAAGTCGTTGGACTGCCTGCGCCCGCGCGGCACGCTGGTCAGCTTCGGCGAATCCTCGGGCCCTGTCCCGCCACTGAATGTGGCGCTGCTGGGGGCCAAGGGATCCCTTTATGTCACCCGCCCGTCGATCGCGCACTACACGGCCGTCCGCAGCGAATTCGAGGCCGCAGCGAAATCCCTGTTCGCGGCGATCGCGGACGGGGTGGTGCGGGCGTCGGGCGTGACGACGTATCCGCTCGCCGATGCCCACAAGGCGCACGAGGATCTGGAAGCGCGGCGCACGAGCGGCTCCGTGGTCCTGCTGCCGTAACGGGCGCGATCGGCGCCGGACGCCGCCGTGTCAGAGAGCGCCGATCTGCTGCAGTTTCTTCAGCACCCGTTCGTTCGGCTCGCCGGTTTCCGGCAGCCGGTAGTGTTTTTCGAAATGGCGGATGGCGGCGCGCGTCTGCGAGCCCGCGACCCCGTCGATGCTGACATTGGCATAGGCGATGTTGCTGAGCCCCTGCTGGATCTTCATCACCAGCTCGGCGTTTGTGGCACTGCTGATGCCCTTGAGCGCCACCTGTGCCGGCGCGCCCTTTTCAGCCGCGCGGATGGCGGCGGCGATCGGATCGACCGCGTCGACGGACGGGACATCCTCGACCGGACGATCCCTTGGCACCGCCGTTCCAGCGGTCGTTTCGGATTGCAGTGCGGCCAGGAGCTCGCCGCTCGCCTCGCCCGTCTGCTCCATGCCGGCCTTCGCCTCGAAGGCGAGGATCGCGGCACTGGTGCGCGGCCCCATCACGCCGTCGGCCGCGCCGGTATAGAGGCCGCGGCGGGAAAGCTCCTGCTGCACCCCCATGACCAGTTGCGAGGCATGCGGTACTTCGGCTGCGGCGGCAGCGGCGTCTTCCGACTCGGCCTCCTCCGGCCGCTCGATGCGGAAGGTCGTCACCTTGGCGGGGTCGATTTCCGCCTGCCGGCGATAACCGGCAAGGGCATTGGGGTGATCTGCGTCGCGGGTGCGGAAGATAGGCGACGGATGGCTTCCCGGCTGGTACCAGAGCGCATTGGCGGAGATGAAGGTAAAGATCACGGCAAAGGCTGCGCAGCCGCCGGCCACGCTCGGGTGACGGGCGACAAGGGCTCCACAGGCGCAAACCCCACGATAGAAAAGGCCCGGCTGGCGGCGGGCCGCCTTCCTTTCAGGCGCTTTTCGCTTTCGCTTGGTCATCGACACTTCCCTCTTCCTGCACTTCGGCGATCTCCGCCCCCGCCTTCAGGCGCGGCGGGAAATCGACCGTCTTTTCCCCGGCCGGCATGGTGCCTGTAGACGAGGCTCCGCTGCCGTTCAACGGCACCGTGACGGAAATCACGGTGCCCTGGCCGGGTCGGCTGACAATGTTGAAGGTGCCGCCATGGAGCGCGACCAGGCCCTTGACGAGCGACAGTCCGAGGCCGGTGCCCTCGTAGCGGCGGGTGTAATCGTTCTGGATCTGCATGAAGGGCTGTCCGAGCATCTCCAGCTTGTCGTCGGCGATGCCGATGCCGGTATCGCTGACAGTGAGCCTGAGGTCGGAACCTGCGGCTTCCGCGTCGACGGTCACGACGCCGCCGGGCTCGGTGAACTTGATGGCGTTGCCGACCAGGTTGATCAGCACCTGCTGCAGGGCGCGCTGGTCGGCGACGACCTCGCCGAGGCCGCGCTGGATGCGGGTCGACAGCGTCACGTCCTTTTCGCGGGCCTGCAGCGACAGCATCGCCTCGCAGGCCCTGACCGGTTCGTCGGCGGGGAAGGCTTCGAGGAAGAGCTCGTAGCGCCCCGCCTCGATCTTGCTCATGTCGAGCATGGTGTTGACGACGGCGAGCAGATGCGCGCCCGACTGGCGGATCAGCTTGACATATTCGCGCTGGCGATCGTTTTCCAACCGACCGAAATACTCGCCGGTCAAGATGTCGGAAAAGCCGAGAATGGCGTTGAGCGGCGTCCGCAGCTCATGGCTGACAGCGGCGAGGAACCGTGACTTGGCGTCGTTGGCGGTCTCGGCCTCGGTGGTCTTCAGGGCCGCTTCGGCGCGAAGCCGCTGTTCCTCGGTGGTATCGCGCAACTGCCCGAGAACGGCGCTCAAGCCGCCCTGGCCATTGCGGATCGCCGTCATGTCCATGCGGGTGAAGACGAACTGGCCGGCGCTGGCGGAAGCTGCCGGCCGCTCGAGGCGAAGATCGATCGCCGCCGCCGCCTCGCCCTGGCGCAGTTCGTCCAGCGCCTGCAGGAAGGCGATGCGGTCGGAAACGTGGATCTGCTCGACAAAGCCGCGGCCGACGGGATTGCGCATCCATGACAGGAAGGCGTCGCGCTCGCGCCCGCCGGTGGCTGTGACGCCGCCCTGGGGATCGAAGAAGAGCACGAGGCCGGCACAGGCATCGACGAGCGCGGCATCAGCGCTGCCCTCGCTCTTGGCAACCGGCACGTCTTGCGGGACCATCCGCGCCAGGGCGATGCTGCCGACGGCGGAAAAAAGATAGGCGGCGGCGACGGTCGCAACACCGACCGGAAGCGCGACGGCCGGCGAGGTCACGGTGGACAACAGGCCCGGCACGGCAAGCAGCGCCGCGGAGGACAGCAGCGTCAGCCGGCGCAGGATCGCCACCTCGTGACCGCGCGGCTCGCCGCCGCCCGTCCGGGCAAGCCAGCTTCCCGCAGCCTGGTCGACGAAGGCCACGGCCTCGCCTGCAATGTTACTCAATACGCGCACGCTGAACCTGTAAAAAACTGTTCGTTTTCGAGGTCCAAGAATAGCCCCCCGGCGCTTAAGGAAAGGATAAGGCGGCCCCTCGCTAGCGACCTTGATCGGGCCAAAAATCCCGTTTCAGGACAGTTCACGACAGCTTTGCTTTTTGTGGTTAACGGGGGGTAAGCATCGGATTTGGATCAATTTTTCGCTTTGCGTTAAGGATTGTGGCGCGCCCGCCCGGGCAAAGGCCAGCCTTTCCAGTGCCACCCCTGCCTTCATGCTTAACGACAATCGTTCGAATTCGAATTAAATGTGGATCAAAGCGAGATCGATTGCATTTGAACTAAATTTGCCGAAAAGGCGCGCAAATTTCGCAAACCGATATTCGCATACCGCTTCTAGTGTCTCAGCACAGCCGGACGACAGCCGGCCAGCGAATCGGCAGCAAGACCGGTCGACGACAGGATGGGCAAGACAATGTGGTTTCTGATCAAGGGAAGTTTCTGGTTTGCACTGGTGCTGGTCGCCTTGTCCTTCTTCGGCCCGCCGCCGAGCGAGGAAGCGGACGGCCCGCGTCTGGAACTGACGGATGCCTTTGGCGCCGCCACCCAGGCCTATCAATATGTGACCGCGATCTGCCTGGAAAAGCCCGATGTCTGCGAGAAGGGTGCCGAAGCCTTCACCGCGCTCGGCCACCGGGCCCGCGAAGGCGCCAGGGTTGCCTATGAACTGCTCGGCACGCAGTTCGGCGACGATACCGCCGAAGACCTGACCCCGCCGGCCGAGCTTGCCACCTCCACCAAGGCTGGCGAGAACGAACCGGTGGCGGAAAAGACCGCCTCGGATGCGGTCGTCACCGGAACCGTCGTGCCCCAGCCGTATCGGAAGCCCGCCCTTTGAATTTTTCCGTGCCGAAACCGGCACGCCCCTTTCCGGCCGGGACCTCCCGTTCCATTCCCTATCTTGCGGCGGGCAGCGCAATGCCCGCCCGCCGCCTGAGCCTGCCTGACTGTCAATTCTTCCAGCACTTCTGCTGACGCCGTGAGGAGAGCCCATCCCCTCACGGCGCATTTTTTCGTCGCCGCCCGGTGCTCCTGCCACGCCCCCGGGCAATCGTCGCCCTCATGAGCCAGGGATTGCCGGAAGACGGTTCTTTTTCTGGTCCACATCCCCTATATGCATGTGCGATGGAGACAATACGGACCAGCAGCCCATGACCAGACTTGACCAGATCATCGACGATTTCGCCTTCCTGGACGACTGGGAGGATCGCTATCGCTATGTGATCGAACTCGGCAAGGCGCTGCCCGACCTTCCCGAGGAAAAGCGCACCACCGCCAACAAGGTTCAGGGCTGCGCCAGCCAGGTATGGCTGGTCAGCCATCCGGACGGCGATCCGGCCGATCCGGTGATGACCTTCGAGGGCGATTCCGACGCCCATATCGTGCGCGGCCTCGTCGCCATCGTGCTGGCCACCTATTCCGGCAAGCGCGCCTCCGAGATCGCCGATCTCGACGCCATCGAGGTGTTCGGAAAGATCGGTCTCGTCGAGCATCTTTCGGCCCAGCGCGCCAACGGCCTCAGATCGATGGTCAAGCGCATCCGCGACGAGGCCCGCGCCCGCGCCGCCGCCTAGACTACAGCGCCGCGCGTCTGATCAGACGCAAAGGTCGCTGTAGTATTTTTATCGCTGCATGTTTTTGTCCTCAAATCGGCTGCGATCTGAGGAAACATGCAGTAGCGCGGGCGGCCATCGACGTCAGCCGATCCGCGGCCGGTAGCCTTCCTCACCCCAGTGCCTCAGGTCGGTGCGCGTCCGCTTACGCTCCGGATCGTAGTGGCGCGACAGGGCCAGCAGGGCAAGGCGCAGGATCACCTTGGCCGAACGCGCTGGCCATCGCCGCTCGAACTCGATGGTTTCCAGCCCCTTCATGAAGCAGCAGACATCGAGCGCCACCCCGGCCAGCTCGGGATCGATCGAGGAGAGCGCCCGCGCGACCCGTTGGCGGGCAGCGGCGGCGCTGTCGGAAATGTCGGCCGCGCCATTCCTCCCGCCGCTGCCGCGGCTCGACAGGCGCGGTTCCCAGCTGGCGACGATGCGCGGCTGAAGCTGCCCCGTGGTGAAATCCGCGTGCAACCTTTCGCCGGCGCGAACCGCCTCCGGCGGCAAGAACGGCTCCCCGCTCCTGTCCTTCAATCTCGCGATTAGGTTGAGTGGGTGGCACTGCAAGTTGACAAATGTTTTCTTCCATGCGCCGTTAATCTCAACTTTTGCGGGCGCCATGGCGCGCTGCTGTTCGAGGAACGCCTCCCCCGGCTCCTCGACAAGCGCCCGCTTCAAGAAGGCGCTTGCGGCCGCCGTGACGGATATCGTGCCCTTGCCTTCCCGCACCAGGCCGAGCGATACGGCGCGCCGCAGCACCGGTGCGGCGAACGAGCGCCGGCCACCATCGTTCCGTCCCGACACCAGGATCCTGCCGTCGTCATCCGGCTCCACGGTCGCCGTCACGCCGCCGAGATGGCGAAGCAAGCGCGCCAGTTGCTTGGTCTCGCCGCTGCGGTCACCCATGGCGGAAGCTCCTTGCAGGCGCGAAGACGGAGGTCGAGATGCGTTCGACGGCCGATACGAACTCATCGAACGCGGGGTCGTCGCGGCGGTCCTCGACGACCTCGCAGGCATGGGCGACGGTGGTCCGGTCGCGCCCGAATGCCTCGCCGATATCATGCATCGGCATCTCGAGGGCGACATGGCAGACATACATGGCGATCTGGCGGACGTGGCATGCCGTGCGACGGCGGTCGCGGCGCACCTGAATACGGTCGCCGGCAAGCTCGGTCATCTCGGAAATCATCTGTCGGACAATGCGGCACGTCGAACGAAGCGGCAGCGACGCGGGCGGGTTCAGCACCTTTGCGGGTGCGTCACCAAGCTCGTCTGCCGTCAGCGGCCCGGTGGAAATGCCCAGGCAAGGTGCAGAGGAATCTGGCTTGTTTTCAAAAGGCATATCAATCACTCCCATTTCAAATAGGAATTAATTCATACACCGGGTTGAAGCGACGGGGATGTTAAATTTTTGCCCAAAATGCTTGGTTATTGAATTAGCTTAAATATTTCTTATGGGCGCGTCCAGATTTGGGATTTTTTTCCTCTTTCGATACAGCAAAAAAAGAAAAACCGGGTCGGAAGCCGACCCGGTTTTGCGTGTGTGACGGCGAAGACGCCGGTTTACTTTCCGCGCTTGCGCCTCTGTCCGAGGCCCATTTCCTTCGCCAGGCGCGAACGGGCTTCCGCATAGGCGGGGGCGACCATCGGATAATCCGCTGCCAGATCCCACTTCTCGCGGTATTCCTCGGGCGACAGATTGTGGTGGGTCATCAAGTGGCGCTTCAGCGACTTGAAGGCGCCGCCACATTCCAGGCAGGTGATCTGGTCGTCCTGGACAGACTTGCGGACCGAGACGGCCGGCTTCTGCTTTTCGACAACGGTAACTGCAGGGGTGGGCGACGACGTGTGGCTCAGTGCGGAATGGACATCTGCGATCAGGTTCGCAAGGTCCCCCGCCGGCACCACATGATTGCTTACGTAGGCGGCCACGATATCGGCGGTAAGCTCCACCAATAGCTCCTGGCCATTGCCATAAGCAGTGTCGGTCATTGAGGTTTCTCCTGTTACTAGTCTTGCCTGGCATTCCGGCATTACTCGCCGGCCTACCGATCCAGTAGAGTCCCCCCCTCGATGAAATTGATCGCACGCCACTTGTTACGAATAACGAGAAACCTACCCCTAGATTTCTGGCAGCCTTGATCAGTTTATACCACCTAGCATTGATTTTTAGCTTTTAGCCGTATTTCAGAAACTTGCGCGGAACGACACAGACCTTGAATTGAAAGGAATGCGATTGCAACGTAAGCTCTAAAAACGGATAAAAGAACTAATTCAACACCGGAACTCTACTTGAATTGAATTATCACTATTTCAAAAAAAGTCCAATTCGAAATTCTACCAATTTTTGGGGAAGATATTTCTAAAGCCTTAAGTTCATTACAAATCACGTCACAGAAGTATCAACCGATTTTCAGATCAAATTTCCGCGATCCATACAATTAACCCGCTGTACTCGACTAGTTTCGCTTCATATCGTCCCTTACCGACGATGAATCAAGCCGGTAACCGACCTGATGCGCCGCTTTTGCCAGAAGATGCGCGGCGATCGGCGCCGTCAGGATGAAGAAGACGACGCCGGCGAGCGCGCGCGCCATGACCGGGAACTCGCCCGAATGCAGGCCGACGGCGATCAGCATCAGGCCGGAGCCGACCGTTCCCGCCTTCGAGGCCGCATGCATGCGGGTGTAGACGTCGGGGAAGCGCACCAGACCGGCGGCCGCCGACAGCGTGAACAACGCACCCGCGACGACCATGATCGCGACGACGATCGTCATGACGCTTCCCATCACTTCCGCCCCTTCCGCTTGTGGCCGGGCCCGACGCCGGACCGGGCTTTCTGGACCTTGCCGCCGGCCGGCGCGGCGATTTGTCTTTCGCCCGCAGCATCGCCCTCTTCCGTACGTCCCCTGGCCAGCACGAAGCGCGCGAAGGCAACGGTCGCCAAAAAGCCGACCAGGCCAAGCGAGATGGCGATATCGATGTAGAGCGTAAAGCCGGTCTTCATCGCCACGATCGCGATGAAGCCGATGGCGACCGCCACCAGCATGTCGAGCGCCACGACCCGATCGGGCAGCGTCGGCCCTTTGAGCGCCCGCCACACGGTCAGGAACAGCGAGATCGAAAGCACGACGAGGGCAAAGGCGATCGCCGACGAGAGAATTGTTTCCGGCGCCATCAGCGGAATGCCTCCAGTATCTTGCGCTCGAAGCCTTCGGCGATGTCGCGCCTGAGGCCCACCGGGTCGGAGCAATCCAGCGCGTGGACATAGAGGAAGCGGCGATCATCCGACACGTCCACCGACAGCGTGCCGGGCGTCAGGGTGATGAGATTGGCGAGAAGCGTGATCTCGAAATCGCGATCCACCCTGAGCGGGACGGCGATGATCCCCGGCTTCAACTCCATGTTCGGCCGGCAGACGGTGACCGCGACCTTCCAGGCCGAATTCATCAGCTCCTTGACGAACAGGATGAACAGCGAGAGCACGCGCCGGGTGCGGGTCAGGTAGTTCGCGCCGCCGACCTGCTCGCGGATCAGGATCAGCGCCAGCGTCGCCAGCACGAAGCCGAAGATGAAATTATGGACCGAGATGCTGCCGGACACGGCCACCCAGGCGATGGCGAGCAGCAGATTGAGAAGAAAGAGGTTCATTTCGCCCCTCCCGGAAAGACCGAATGGACGTAGGCGGCCGGGTTTTCGAGGCCGGCCGCGGCCTCCTGGGTCAACCGCAGCAGCCCTTCCGGCAGCACGCCGAAAATGGAGACGAGCGCGGTCAGGAGCAAAACCGGCAGGAATGCGGTTCGGTCGATCGATACGGCAGGCGCTCCGTCATCCCCGGCCTTCGGCCGCCAGTAGGCGAGCAGGAAGACGCGGCCGACGGCGATCGTCGTCAGGAAGCCCGTGAGCAGCAGGACGCCGGCCAGCCACCATGCGCCGATGTCGAGCGATGCCTTGACCAGGATGACTTTTGGCCAGAAGCCGGAAAACGGCGGCAGACCGGATACGGCAAAGAACAGCGCCAGCGTGACGAAGGCGAGCGGCGCGTTCTGCCGGTAGATGCCGCCCAGGCTTTCGAGCGAATAGGACCCGCTGATGCGGGCGGCGAGGCCGGCGGCCATGTAGAGCGCTGTCATCAGCACGATCGAGTGCAGCGCGTAGAAGATGGCGCCGCTGATGCCGCCCGGCCCGCCGAGCGCGACACCGGCCAGCATACTGCCGATGCCGGAGATCACCAGGTAGCCGAGAAGCCGGCGGACATCGTTCTGCGCCAGCGCGCCGGCGGCGCCGGTCAGCATCGTGGCGACCGCGGCGACCACGATCATCAGGCTCAGTTCCTCCCGCTCCGCCGGTAGCAGCATGACCATCACGCGGATGAGCGCATAGACGCCGACCTTGGTGAGCAGGCCGGCAAAGACCGCCGACACGACCACGCGCGGCGTGTGGTAGGAGGCCGGGAGCCAGAAATTGACCGGAAACGCTGCCGCCTTCATGCCGAAGGCGAACAGGAACAGCGCCGAAAGCGTGACGAGCGGCAGCCCCTCGCGACCTTCCTTCACCTTCATGGCGATGTCGGCCATGTTGAGGGTTCCGAAGATCGCGTAGAGATAACCGACGGCGATGAGGAAGAGCGTGGTGCCGACGAGGTTGAGGAAGGCGTATTTCACCGCGCCGTCGATCTGCTCGCGCTCCGAGCCGAGCACCAGCAGGCCGAAGGAGGAGATCAGCAGCACCTCGAACCAGACGTAGAGATTGAAGATGTCGCCCGTCAGGAAGGCGCCCGAAACCCCGGCGAGCAACAGCAGCAGGAAGGGAAAGAAGCCGTAGCGCCTTGCGCTATCATTGATGTCGGAGAGCGCGTACAGGCTGCCGGCAAGCGCCACGATGGCGGCCGCGAGCGCCAGCATCGCACCCAGGATATCGACGCTGAAGGCAATGCCGAAGGGCGGTAGCCAGCGCCCCATCACCATCGTCACCGGGCCTTCCGTCACCACCTTCCACAACAGCGCGGCATCGACCAGCACCACCGCGGCGAGCCCGGGGATGGCGACCAGCGGATGCAGGCTGATGCGGTCGCGGATCATCATCAGCGTCGCGCCGAGCAGAATGCAGAGCGCCACCGGCAGCACGACGAGCCATTCGGATATCGCCACCGGCGCCGTCACCATGGCGACGGACAGATCGGCTATCTTCGTGGAGACTGCGGCCATGCTAAGTCGTGTCCAATCTGTCAGTAGCCGAGCGGCGGCAGCGGGTCCTTGATGGGCTCTGCGATCCGCATGTCGTCGGTGTTGTCGGTCTTGAGGTCCTGGTAGGCGCGATAGGTCAGCACCAGCAGGAAGGCGAAGAAGGAAAACGAAATCACGATCGCCGTCAGGATCAGCGCCTGCGGCAAGGGGTTGGCGGCTCCGGCGGGCAGCGCATCGATGCCCTCGGCTATGATCGGCGGCACTTCGCGCGTCAGTCGCCCGGACGTGAACAGCAGCAGGTTGACCGCGTTGCCGAGGATGGCGACGCCGAGCAGGATGCGAACGATGTACTTCGATAGTATCAGGTAGATCGCCGCCGCGAAGAAGATGCCGACGACGACGGCCAGGACCGCTTCCATCAGTCGTTCTCCTTTTCTTCGAGCGCCAGCGCAATCGAGGTGATGGAGCCGACGACGACGAGATAGACGCCGATGTCGAACAGCATCACCGTCGCCAGCGGCACTTCGAGGCCGAAGATGTGCGGGTAGATCCACAGGCCCGTCATGAACGGCACCGCCGCCGGCAGCGATACGAACCCGGCGAGACAGGCGAGGAACAGGCCGCAGCCGGAAATCGCCAACGGATGCACGCGCAAGGCCCGGCGCACCACGGAAACGCCGCAGGCGATACCGTAGATCGCCAGTGCCGAGGCCGCGATCAGCCCGCCGATGAAGCCGCCGCCCGGCTCGTTGTGGCCGCGCAGCAGCACGAAGATCGAAAACAGGATCATCAGGCCGGTGAGGAATGGCGCGACGGTGCGGAAGATCAAGGTGTTCATGACCGGTTACCCTCCGGTGCATCGGGATCGTTTTCGGCGGGCCGGCGCTCGCCGCCGACGCGGATGCGGATCAGGGCCAGGATCGCAAGCCCGGTGACCATCACCACGGCGATCTCGCCCAGCGTATCGACGCCGCGGAAGTCGACGATGATAACGTTGACGACATTGGCGCCGTGCGCGATCACCTTCGAATAGGCGTTGAAGAACAGCGTCAGGGCGTCATCGAAGGGCACTTCGGTCGTGCGCATCAGGAAGAGGCCGAAACCGAGTCCGCAGGCGATGGCAATCGTCGCATCGATCAGCTTCTGGCCGAGGCCGCGGTGGTCGGTGGGCGACAGGCGCAGCCGGGTCATCACCAGGGTCAGGATGACCACCGACAGGGTCTCGACCATGAACTGGGTGAAGGACAGATCCGGCGCCCCGAACAGGAGAAAGATCATGGCGACGGCGAAACCCTGGACGCCGAGCGATACGATCGCGGTCAGCCGGTCCTTGGCCCAGATCACCGCCAGCACGCCGATCACGCCGATCGCCAGAAAGGTCCATTCGTGGAAGTGGATGCCGGACGGCCAGGAAGGCGCCTTCGGAAACTCGCCGTAGAGCATCGGGGTGACGAGCAGCACGGCGGCAACGCCGATGAAGGTCAGGGTGAGATAGGCTTCCAGCCGCCCCGACTGCACGATTGTCGTCAGGCGATGCGAGAGGCGCACGAGGCCGGCAATGAACCCGTCGAAGCCGGCATCCGGGCCGGGGCCGAGCGCCTGCAGCACCCGGGCCATCGCGGCCCGCCCGCTGTCGATCGTCAGGTAGACAGCGATGCCGGCCAGGATCGTCAGCACCGAGAGGCCAAGCGGCAATCCGATATGCGGCACGACGGACATGTCGACCACGGTCGGGGAACCCTTCACGGCGCTGGCCATCGGCGAGGAAATGTAGTGATGCGAAAGCGTCGAGAACAGCGCCGAAAGCAGCCCGAGGACGGCGAGCACCACGGGGCCGAGCCAGAGTAGCACCGGCCCTTCATGGGCATGCTTGGGGGTGGCGACCGCCGGACCGACGAAGGGCTTCAGCGCCACCACGAAGGCAGCCCCGAACATCAGCGCATTGCCGAAAACGGCGACCAGGGTGAAGAGGATCGACCGCAGGTCGCCATGGGCGAGCGCGTAGTAGATCTCCTCCTTGGCGAGGAAGCCGAAGAACGGCGGCAGGCCGCCCATCGAAAGGGCGCTCGCAAGGGCGGCGGCGAACGTGATCGGCATGGCGCCGCGCAATCCGCCGAGCCGGGTGACGTCGCGAGTCCCGCTTTCGTGGTCGATCAGCCCCGCCACCATGAAGAGCGCGCCCTTGAACAGCGAATGCGCCACCAGATAGAGCACGGCCGCCTCCACGGCATGCTCGGAGCCGAAGCCGGTGAGCATGACGAGCAGGCCGAGCGAGGCGACCGTCGTATAGGCGAGCATCAGCTTCAGGTCGGTCTGGCGGATGGCAAGCAACGTGCCGATGACGAGGGTCAGTCCGCCGAACACCGGCAGCACGGTCTCCCAGGCCGGGGTTTCTCCCATCACCGGATTGAGCCGCATCAGCAGGTAGACGCCGGCCTTCACCATGGTGGCCGAATGCAGGTAGGCCGAGACCGGCGTCGGCGCTTCCATGGCGTTGGGCAGCCAGAAATGGAAGGGAAACTGCGCCGACTTGGTGAAGGCACCGCCGAGAACCAGCACCAGCATGGCGATATAGAACGGGCTCCCGCGCAGCGGATCGTCGAGATTGAGCAGCAGCGACAGCTGGGTGACGTCGGCGACGTTCCAGATCAGCAGCAGGCCCGCCAGCAGGAAGAGCCCGCCACCGCCGGTGACCACCAGCGCCTGCAGCGCCGCGCGGCGCGCCGCCTCGCTCTCGTGATCGAAGCCGATCAGCAGGAAGGAGGTGATCGAGGTCAGCTCCCAGAAGACGAAGAGCATCAGGAAACTGTCGGACATCACCAGCCCGAGCATGGATCCCATGAACAGCAGGATGAAGCAGAGGAACCTGCCCTGCTGCGGATGGCCCTTCAGATAGCCGCCGGAATAAAGCACGATCAGCAGGCCGATGCCGGTGATCAGCAGCGCGAAGGTGAGCGACAGGCCATCGATCAGCCAGGAAAAGCTGACATTGTAACTCGGCACCCAGGCAAAGCCGCCGGTCAGCGCCTCGCCGGCGGCGACTTCGGGCAGGAAGCCGAGGAAATGCAGGAACGACGCAGCCGGGAAGAGCGCCAGCACCCAGGCGGCGTTCGAGCCTAGCAACCGAGTCAGGAACGGCGCCAGGACAGCGCCAAGAAACGGCAGACTGAGCGCCAGAAATGTCAGATCCGTGACATTCGCGGACATTTCGTCTCCAGGTAACATGCTTGCGGAAGCCCGGACGGGTCGGAGCGAGTGTGTCCAGATAGGCCATAGCGCGCCGTACCTCAAGTCTTTTCGGACCCATTGCATGGCCGGATACCGGCGATATCCAGAGAATTGGCCCGTGTATTAGCCGTTACTTCATTTGGATTTGCCGTTACTTGTCACATGCCGGGCGATCGGCGCGCGCGATTGTATTCGGTGATTCGCGAAACTATCTAAAACCGGTCGCCCCAGCCCACGACGCAACAGGATGATGATCATGGCCGAAGACAAGACATTGAAAGTTCAGAAAAGCGATGCCGAGTGGCGCGATCAGCTGACGCCCGAGCAGTACCGCATCACCCGCGAGCACGGCACCGAACGCGCCTTCACCGGGCCTTACTGGGACAAATTCGAACGTGGCCTCTATCGCTGCGTCGGCTGCGACAAGCCGCTCTTCGTCTCCGACACCAAGTTCGATGCCGGCTGCGGCTGGCCGAGCTACTTCAAGGCGGTGACGCCGGATGCGGTTACCGAGCACCGCGACAGCTCCTACGGCATGGTGCGAACGGAAATCCGCTGCGGCGATTGCGGGGCCCATCTTGGCCACGTTTTCCCGGACGGGCCTCCCCCGACCGGCCTGCGCTACTGCATCAACGGCCACGCCATGGTGTTCGAGCCGGAGTAAGTCCGGCCCGGCGCTCAGCGCTTCGGCAGCACCAGTTCCATGCAGGCGAGATCCAGCCAGCGCTCGAACTTGCGGCCGACCTCGGTGAACCGGCCGACCATGCGGAAGCCGAAGCTTTCATGGAGACGGATGGAGGCGGTGTTTTCCGCCTCGATCCCGGCGATCATCACATGAATGCCTGCCGCGCCGGCGCGTTCGATCAATGCCTGCATCAGTTGCCGGCCAATGCCCGCGCCGCGGCAGTCCTTGTCGACATAGACGGAATGCTCGACCGTGTGGCGATAGCCGTCGAAGGCGCGCCAGTCACCGTAGGAGGCATAGCCGGCCACCCTGCCCGCCTGCTCGGCGACCAGAACCGGAAATCCCTTGGCGATGCGCGCCGCATGCCAGTCGCGGCGGTTGTCGAGATCGACCAGCGTCTCGTTCCAGATCGCCGTCGTATGCTCGACGGCGTGATTGTAGATGTCGCGGATCGCCGGCAGGTCTGCCTCGGTCGCGTCGCGGATCAGGATAGGGTCGGCCATGGCACCAGCTTCGTTCGGATTCGGGGTCGCGGCGGTTCTAGAGCAAAGTGCGCTTAAGTGGAACCATTCTGCCGGAAGGAATTTTTGTCAGGATCAAGGCCTTCGCCGAAGGCATGCCCGAAGGTACGGTCGAGGCGAAGGCCGCCGATAATGGCAAAAATTCATCCGGCCCGTGAGGGTTGGCCGAAACAGGCCGCCCGCAGCGTCAGGCGGACTTGACCGTAGTCGGGCTACGCTCTGCGCCACCTTCCTTGCGGCGCGAGCCGTTTGGGTCAACAGAATTGGTCCTACTTGAACGCACTTTGCTCTGGTGCAAAGCAGGAAGCGCTGTAAAGCGGCGAGCCTGGCCAGCGAAGTTACACCGACAGGCTGAAGCAGGTCAGGACGGCGGAGTAATGCACGGCGGAGGCCGTGACCACGAAGCCGTGCCAGATGGCGTTCTGGAAGCGCAGCCGCTCCCAGACATGGAAGATGACGCCCAGCGAATAGATGACGCCGCCGACGATCAGCAACACCGAGGTGGTGGTGGGCAGGCGCTCGGCCAGCGACGGCGCCATCAGGAGCCCGCTCCAGCCCATTGCCAGGTAAAGCAGGATCGCCAGCCGGTCAAAACGCCCCGGGAAGGCGCATTTGAGCACGACGCCCATGATCGCGACGGCCCAGATGGCAATCAACATGAGCAGGATATGCGGGTCGTCGATGCCGCGCTGAAGGAAAGGCGTGTAGGTGGCGGCGATCAGCAGGAAGATCGCCGAGTGATCGAGGCGGCGGAGCATCCACTTGGTGCGCGATACCGGCCAGATGTTGTAGGAAAACGAGATCGACAGGCAGAGCACAAGCCCGAGCCCATAGACCCAGGCAGCAATGATGGCGCCATGGCTGCTCCATACGGTCGCATAGAAGATCAGCACCGTCGCGCCCACCAGTGCCAGGACGATGCCGATGCCGTGCACGATACCATCGGCGATGATCTCGTGGCGGTCGTAGCGCCATGGCTTGCCCTGGAAGTCACTCATCGCGGCACCATCGGTCGGTGTTCCGGCCCCCCTCCTGATGCGAAGAGCGCGGCACCCAGCCGGCCTACGCCAGCCAGGCACACGCACCCGTCTGGTTCGTATCCAAACATCGCGGCTTGCCGGCCGCAATAAAATCATTGTTACTTGATGATAACGGTCGCGTGAATGCAGCCGCTCACGCGTGCAACTCGGCAATGCAGCTTTCGCAGAGCGGCGCGTAGGGGACGGCATCCAGCCGCTTTTTGGAGACGGGCTGGCCGCACCGGGTGCAGATACCGAAAGTCCCCCTGGCGATGCGTTCCAGCGCCGCCTCGATGCCCTTGAGCTCGTCCTGGCCAACCTGTCCCATCTCGTCCAGTACCTCGTCGTTGTTCCTCTCGAGGGCGCGATCGTCGCTGTCCGGATTGCGGGGCTGCTCGAAATCGGCCTCGATCCTGTGCAGGCGGATGTTGAGTTCGCGCTGGCGGTCACGCAGAATTTTTTCGTATTTTCCGGTATCCATTGTCCGAAGATCCTTTTTTTGTTCGTATCCGCCAGATCAGCGGTCCACCAGAACCGAGCACTTCGCATGCCGCACGACGCGGTCGGCAGTCGCGCCGATGAAGTAGTTGGAAAAATCAGGCTTGTGCGAGGCGACGATGACGAGATCCGCGGCGTGCTCCTGGGCGGCGGCGATAATCTCGTGGGCGGCAGCACCGCTGCGGACCTCGATTGCCCCCTTGACGCCGGCTCTCGCCCGCAGGTCCTCGAGCTTCTGCCTGCTGTCCTTCATGGCGTTGTCCATCATGTCGGGCGGAAGGTCGATGGCGATGTAGCCCGGGATGTCCTCGACCACATTCAGCAAGACGATCTCGCCGCCTTCGTCGAGCAGCGTGCCGGCCTTGCGCAGGATGCTCTCGCCTCTTTCAAGATTGCCGATGTCGACCGGAACGATGATCTTCCTGTACATGCCCAGACTCCTTCCCCCGCGGCCGGCGGCCGCTCCTTCTTGAATAGGTAGATCCTCCCTTGCTCCCGGCAAGGCTGCATTGACCAGGATCAAGAGAAAGTGGTTGATCGTCAATGCAGCGTTGACGGTGAATCGTCAAACGATGCGCTATCGTGAACAACGAAAGTTCCGCATATTGCCGTCAACGACAGTTGACGACCTCGGGAGACGACGATCGATGAGCCAGTTGGACCGACGCGATTTTCTTGGCCTGACGGCCGCCGGCCTGGTCGCCACATCCGGTGTCGGGGCAAGAGCAGGAGAAACCGGCATGAATGAGCAAACCTCGACCTACGCATTGTCGCGTCCGGCCCATGTCGGGCAGTCGCATCTCGTCGTTACCGACCTGCCGACCGTCTCGGCCTACTACCAGACCATGCTGGGGCTCAAGGTGCTCGAAAACGGCACGAGCGGCCAGGTGCTCGGCGCCGGCGGCCGGCCGCTGCTGACGCTGACGACCGGCGGCGACGTCCGGCGCGCGCCGCGCAACGCCGCCGGGCTCTTCCACACCGCCTTCCTGCTGCCGAACCGCACGGAACTCGGCCGCTGGCTGCGCCATGCCGCCGGCAACAACGTGGTCATCGACGGAGCCTCCGACCACCTGGTCAGCGAGGCGATCTATATCTCCGACCCGGAAGGCAACGGCATCGAGGTCTATGCCGACCGGCCGCACGGGGAATGGAACTACCACGCCGATGGACAGGTGGAGATGGCGACGATGCGCCTCGACCTGCAGGCGCTCCACGACAGCGCGCCCCAGGATGCCTGGACGGGCATTCCCGATCAAAGCGCCATCGGCCACATCCACCTGCAGGTCGGCGACATTCCGAGGGCTGACGAATTCTACCGCGACGTTCTCGGGCTGGAACTGATGGCGCGCTATCCCGGCGCCAGCTTCTTCGGCTCCGGGCGCTACCACCACCATGTCGCCGCCAACATATGGAACAGCCGCGGCGCCACCGCCCGCAGCGACCGCATGAGCGGACTGTCGGACTACACGCTGAAGTTCAACGACAAGGCGGCGCTCGATACGGCGCTCGCCAAGCTCGACGCGCTGGAAATCGCCACCAGTCGCGACGGCGACGTCGTTTCGCTGAAGGATCCGTGGGGCATTGGCCTGAAACTCGCGCTCTGACATCTCGAAAACGCCAGCAATATTCGCAACCGGACTTGGAACCGCAGCGCGGTCTGATACGTTAGGCGCTCACTCAATTGGGGGAGTGCGTCATGGGTGTCGAGATCAATGAGGTGCAACCGGCCCGCCCGACCCCCAAGACATCGGCGCCGGGGCGTGCTGCCGCCGACGTCGAGCCGCCGACGATCCGAATCGAAAAAGACGGGCTGGACATTGCCAAGGCCTGGTGCGTCATCGGCATCTTCATGATCCTCGGCATGGCGGTCATTTACCTCATGGCGGCGGTGCTGATGCCGATCACACTGGCGATCGTCACGGGAATGATCCTCGGCATGGCCGCCGACAAGCTCGGGCGACTCGGTCTGCCTTCGGCGCTTGGTGCAATGTTGCTGACCGCGTTGGTGGCGCTGGTCCTGTTCATCATCATCAACGCGCTGGCGCAACCGCTCGCCAAGATCGCCGCCAATGCCCCGGATCTCGCCGAACAGGCGATGGACCGGGTCATCCCCTATTTGGAAAAATTCCGCTGGTTCCGCATCGCGTCGATGGAAAGCGGGCCGATCTCGATGGAATCGCTGCTGGAAAAATCGGCCGGCGTGCTGCAGGTGGTGGCCGGTGGCGTCACACCGGCGCTGGTGCAGGCGCTGATCTTCCTTGCTGCGCTCGTGCTGTTTCTTGCCGGACGGCTGCAACTGCGCACGGCGCTGATCATGACCTTTCCCGGCCGTGAACAGCGCCTCGCGGCCATCCGCATCCTCAACGCCATCGAGCGGGCACTCGGCTACTATTTCTCGACCGCCACCATCATCTATGCCGGGATCGGGCTTGCGATGACGGTGATCGCCTTCGTCGGCGGGCTCAACATGCCGGTGCTGTGGGGCTTCTTCACCTTCCTGTCGAGCTTCGTGCCGTTCCTCGGCGTCGCCTCGATGACGGTGGCCTTCGCCGCCGGCGGACTGATGACCCACGACACCCTTATCCTCGGCCTCATGCCGGCCGTGGCATTTTTTGGGGTGCATATGTTCGTCGAGAACATTATTACTCCCGCCGTCATGGGACGTCGGCTGGAGATAAATCCCTTCGTCGTTTTTGTGGCAATAATCTTCTGGACGTGGATGTGGGGCGCTGTCGGCGCCATGCTTGCACTGCCTATCTCGCTGATTGTCATGACGATAATCGATGAACTCTGGCCGGACGAGCGGCCCATGCCGCAATTGCCGGGATGAGGCCAATGTTCGACCCAACCCCGGGCTCCACCCCGGGCGGGAGTTGAAATGCCGAACGACGAAGCCTTTTTCGGGGCTGGCCGTCCTTTTTCCGCCCGCCGGTCCTCGCCGTGGGGCGGTGCGGTGCAGCGGCCGTTCTTCCGGCCGATCGACAGGGATCTCGTGGCCGACGTGGTGGTGATCGGCGCCGGCCTCAGCGGCGCGCTGCTTGCCGAGCACCTGACGGCGCAGGGGCGTTCCGTCTGCGTGATCGATGCACCGCAGCGCGGGCTTTCGGGTACGGCCAGCAGCACGGCGCTGCTGCGCTGGGAACACGAAAAGCCGCTGCTCGAGCTCGAATCCATCCTCGGCTTCGACAAGGCCGCTTCCCTCTACCGCCGGTCGATCTCGGCGCTGACCGGCCTGACCGAGCTGATCGCCGGGCACGACATTCCCTGCGCCTTTGTTCCGCGCAGATCGCTCTATCTCGCCGACCACCGGGAGGATGCCGCCGAGATCCTGGTCGAATACGACCTGCGCCAGCGCGCCGGGCTGCCCTCGCTGCACCTCTCGCGCCCCGACCTGCTGGAACAGTTCGGGCTCGACCGGCCGGCGGCGATCCTTTCTCCGGGGGCGGCCGAGGTGGACCCGCTGATCCTCGAACGGTCCTTGCTGTCGCTGGCCCAGGTCGGCGGCGCCCGTCTGGTCGAGGCGGCCGCGTCCGGGATCACCTCCAGCGGCGGGCGGGTGACGATCGAAACCACCGCTAGCCATGCCATCGAGGCCAGCCAGGTGGTGCTGGCAACGGGCCACACCGCCCCGGGCATCGCCCTGCCTTCAGTGCATTTCATCCGCTCCAGCTGGGCCATCGCAACCGCACCCCAGGCGCCCGAGGCGATCTGGGCGGAAAGAGCGCTGCTGTGGGACGCCTTCGACTTCGATCCGCTTTTCTATGCCCGCACCACGAGCGACGGCCGCATCATCATCGGCGGCATGGAGGAGGAGATCGACGGCGGTGCGGAAGCGCTGCAGGACCTGAAGACGCCGATGAAGACCGCGGCGCTGCGGGAACGGCTGGCGCGCCTGACCCCTGCGGCGAACCTTGCCATGGAACAGGCGTGGTGCGGCAGCTACGGGGCGACGGAAGACGGCCTGCCGCTCATCGGGCCGGTACCCGACCTGCCGGGGGTCTTCGCCGCATTCGGATTCGGCTGCAACGGCATTGCGCTGTCCTTCATGGCCTCGCGCATCATCAATGCCCAGCTTGCCGGCAGCCACCGCGACTGGTTTGCCGATTTCGCCCTCGACCGCGACATCCCGCGCGGATTGTAGGTCACGCGGGGCGCGCCCTCAGTCGGCCGAACCGTCGCTGCCCTGCTCGACGACATCCGCGAGCCGCACGAAGGTTACGCCCTTCGCCTTCAGCGCCCGGATGCCGTTGACGACGCCGTCGCCGGCGGCGCGGGTCGGCTGGTTGATGTGGGCGATGACGACATCGCCATCACGGGCGGCGGCGATGCGCCGCTCGGCGGCCCGCGCACCCAGCATGGCGCCGCCGTCGCCATTCACCGAAAAGCCGGCGATCCTGTAGCCCATGCCGCGAATGGCGGCGATGGAGGACGGGCTGTAGAGCGCGGTCGCGCCGCGGAACCATTTCGGATGCGCCCCGACCGCGACCTCGATGGCCGCGGCCCCGCCGGCGACTTCGCGCGTTACCGCCTGCGGCGATCCGGCCGCTTGAATACCGTAGATCGCGACCGGATGATCGACCGCCGGAATGTGGCTCTCGCCGTGGTTCTCGATCTCGAACAGATCCGGATGCGCCCTCAGAATGTCGAAGGTGCCGGGATTGTGCCGCAGCCAGCGCGCGGTGACGAACAGCGTCGCCGGGATGCGCTCCTCCACCAGGAGCTTCAGGATGCGCATGTCGGTCTTGCCCATGCAGGCATCGAAGGTGAGCGCGACGCGTGCGCCGCTGCCCTTCGGCCCGGCAATGTGCAGCTTCGGCTCGACGAGATCCGTGGGCCGGGCCGCAGCCGAAGTGGCGACCATCGCGACAATGGCCGTGAACAGGAACTTGCGAAGCATCGGTGACTATCGATCAAATCTGGGGGCGCGGCAAAAGGAGGCGCCATCAGAGTTCTTCAGCGCACAAAGCGCCGGAACTATGGCGAAGAAATGCACCAAAGAGACACTGCACTACAACTACCGATATCACCTGCCGATCTAGTCACATACATAATCGAATGCTAATTTAGCTTCGCGCGCGACTGGGATCGCGTGCCTTATCAATTCATATTCCGATATATTCCCTAGGAGGTTAGCATGAATGTCACACGCCGCGCCGTGTCCATCGGGGCACTCGGCCTGCTTGCTTCAAGTTCGTTATCACCCGCTACCGCCCTCGACGGAGTGCTCATCGATCCCATCGAAGGCACCGACGAATTCTGGACGGCTGTGGACGCATACATTTATGGCTACCCTCTTGTCACCATGGAGATGACGCGGCGGGTGGTGACCAACGTGCCCAAGGTCGAGGGGACCAAGGGGCCGATGGGCCAGATCATCAAGCTGCGCGAATACCCCAACGCATCCTTCACCGATGTCACCGCACCGAACGCCGATACGCTCTACACCACGGCATTCGTCGACGTCGGCAAGGAACCCTGGGTGTTTTCGTTCCCGGACATGAAAGACCGCTACTTCCTGTTTCCGATGCTCGACGGATGGACGACGGTCTTCCAGGTGCCCGGCGCCAGGACGACCGGCGGCGGCGCACAGACTTTTGCGATCACCGGCCCCGGATGGGAGGGTAAACTTCCCGAGGGCGTCACGGTATACAAGTCCCCGACGAGCATGGTGTGGATTCTCGGGAGAATCTACTGCACCGGCACACCGGAGGACTACAAGGCAGTGCATGAACTTCAGGACCAGTGCAAGCTGGTGCCGCTCAGCGCCTACGGCAAGGAATGGACCCCGCCGGAAGGCAAGGTCGATCCGGCCATCGACATGAAGACGGCCGTGCGCGAGCAGGTCAACCGCATGGACGCGGTCGAATACTTCACCCTGCTCAGCGAACTGATGAAGACCAACCCGCCGACCGCCGCCGATGCGCCCATGGTGGAGAGGATGGCGACAATCGGCATCGTACCGGGGAAGGATTTCGACAAGAGCAAGCTCGACGCCTATTTCGTCAAGCGCATTCCGGAGTTCGCGTTCCATCGCATCATGCTGCACTTCAAGTTCAGCGACGGCGACATCAGGAACATCAACGGCTGGGGATACACCACGAAGACGGGCATCTACGGAACTGAGTATGTGCAACGGGCGCTGATCACCGCGATCGGCCTCGGCGCAAACCGACCGCAGGATGCCGTCTACCCGACCTCGCTGAAATCCGGCGACGGCGTGCTTGCGCGCGCCTACCACGGCTCGGAAAAATACGTTCTGACCTTCCCCAAGGGGCAGTTGCCACCGGTCAGGGGATTCTGGTCGGTGACGATGTACAACGACAAGTATTTCTTCGTCGAAAATCCGATCAACCGCTACTCGATCAGCCCACGGCAGGACCTGAAGACCAATCCCGACGGCTCGACCGACCTCTACATCCAGCACGAAAACCCCGGACCGGACAAGGAATCGAACTGGCTGCCGGCACCGAAGGACAAGTTCATCCTGATGATGCGGCTCTACTGGCCCGATGACAGCCCGCCCTCGATCATCGACGGATCCTGGGTGATCCCGGCGGTCAAGAAAGCGGGTTGATGACCGTTTGACTGGAGGCCCCGGGCTGTTCCCGGGGCCTTTTCGCTCCGGACCAGAATAAACGTGCGAAATGACGCGTCTCTATTGCGGTGGCCAACAGACGACACAGCAGGCAGGCGGAAGGGAAACGCGATGAGATGGAAAGCGGCAGGCGCCAGCGCGTTCCTGTTTGCCGCGCTTGTCGCCGAGCCTGGTCTTGGCGCGCCGGCGCCAGACCTCCAGGCCGCGGCCGGCACCTACCGCGTCACCAGTGCCTCGCGCATCGGCTTCAGCATCGGCCAGGTCGGCGGCGGAGGTATCCAGGGCACGTTCGGGAATTTCTCCGGCACTTTCCGCATAGACGGCGGCAATATCGGTCGCTCGACCGTCCAGTTTACCATCTACCCGCAGAGCGTCGTGACCAGGGAGCGGCGGATGGAGGATTTTCTACGTTCGAGCGCGGTGTTCCACGCCGAAAAGTTTCCGACCGTAACCTTCCGCTCCACCGCCGTGCGGCAAACCGCCAGCGACCAGGCAATCGTCGAGGGCCTGCTGACGGCACGCGGCACCACGCGGCCCGAAACGTTCAATGTCAGGCTGACCGGCTGGAACCGCTCGTCCATCGCTTTCGAGGTGACCGGCAGCCTCTACCGCTCGCGCTACGGCATGGATGTCGGCACGCCGGTCTACTCCAACGTCGTCCGCTTCGACATGGATATCAGGGGGCGCAGGAACTAGACCGTCGGCCCCGTCCCGTCAGTCGTAGAGGTAGTACTCTTCCCACTTGTCACGAGGGACCTGCTTGCCGACCTTGTAGTCGAAATCCTGGACCTTGATGTGCTTGGGGCCGGTCTTGCAGCTATAGGACAGGCGGTACCACTCACCCTTGCTGCGAAACACCGCACCCGGCGCCTCGATCGAATTGTTGCCGTGAACCGGATCGGAGAAAGTGTAGGCGATGACCTTGTCCGGTTTGAAGCCCTTGCCGCCCTTGGCGATACGATCCAGCGCCTCGGTGTCGCAACGCTGCTCCAGCCGGGTCTCGGGATCAAGCTTCTGAAGTTGCGACACGATGCTCTTGTCGAGGGCAAGGACGGGCGAGGCACTCAGCAGAAGCAAGGCGGCGGCTTTTATCATGCAATGGTCAACCTGTTGTTCTTGATGCGCAAACCGTCATCCCGGCACCAGGAACAGCTGTTGCCAGCGAAACCGAGCACGACTCAAGTACCGTGACTTGGTCGGGCAATGTGGTTACAAGATGGCGTTCCCCGTCACGTCGATGCCGCCCGACCACCCTCCGGCCGGGAGATTCGTTTTGCGCCTTGATGGCAAGGATGCGCATGTTTATCTCTCTGGAACGACATCAATTCAAGCACAGAGCGAGATCCCGTGCCGATATTCCACAAACTCCCCGCCGCCCCCGTCGCTTCGAAGAAGCCGGTCGAGGACACCCGCCACGGCATCACCCGCGTCGACGACTACGGCTGGATGCGGGCGGACAACTGGCAGGCGATGTTCAAGGATCCGTCGATCCTCGATCCCGAGATCCGCAAGCACCTGGAAGCGGAAAACGCCTACATGAACGTAGCGATGGAGGACACCAGGGACCTGCAGAAGACGCTGTTTGCCGAGATGAAGGGGCGCATCAAGGAGGACGATTCCTCGGTTCCGGTAAAGGACGGGCCCTTCGCCTATGGCACCTTCTTCGTCACCGGCGGCGAGCAGCCGCGCTATTTCCGCATCCCGCGCGACGCCGACCGTATGGACGAGAGCCAGCGTCAACTGCTGCTCGACGGCGACAAGGAGGCGGAGGGCAAGGCCTATTTCCGCCTGTCCGGCATCGACCACACGACCGATCACAGCCGCGGCATCTGGGGCTATGACGACAAGGGCTCGGAATACTACACGCTGAAGGTCCGCGATCTCGCGACCGGCGAGGATCTCGACGACGTCATCGAGAATTCCGGCGGCGGCGGGGTCTGGGCGCCGGACGGCAAGAGCTTCTTCTACACGCTGCAGGACGAAAACCACCGGCCGTCAAAAATCTTCCACCACATCCTCGGCCAGCCGCAGTCGTCCGACCGGCTGGTCTACGAGGAGAAGGATCCAGGTTTCTTCATGGGTGTCGGCGGATCGCTGCTCGACGACTTCATCTACATCGACATCCACGACCACGAGACCAGCGAATACCGGCTGCTGTCGACCAGCGACCTGACGGCCGAGCCGAAGCTGGTCTTCAGGCGCGACCCCGGAACCGAATATTCGATGACCGAGGGCGGCGACGTCTTCTACATCCTCACCAATGCCGACGGCGCCAAGGATTTCAAGATCATGGAAGCGCCGGTCGACAATCCGGGCAAGGAAAACTGGCGCGAGGTCGTCGCCCACAAGCCGGGCACGCTGATCCTCAACCACATGGCCTATGCCCGCCATCTCGTCTGGCTGCAGCGTCGCAACGGCCTGCCGGAAATCGTCATCCGCGACCGCGTGAGCGGCGAGGAACACGCGATCGCCTTCGACGAGGAAGCCTATTCGCTGGGCCTGCAGGGTGCCGCCGAATACGACACCGACGTCATCCGCTTCACCTATTCCTCGATGACGACGCCGTCGCAACTCTACGACTACGACATGGCGACGCGCGAACGGACGCTGCTGAAGACCCAGGAAGTGCCGTCCGGCCACAACCCCGACGACTACGTGACGCGGCGCGTCTTCGCGCCCGCCTGGGACGGCGAGACCGTGCCGGTGACCCTGCTCTACCGCAAGGATGTGGCC
The DNA here is from genome assembly GCA_030028905.1 of Ferirhizobium litorale. Classification (GTDB taxonomy): domain Bacteria; phylum Pseudomonadota; class Alphaproteobacteria; order Rhizobiales; family Rhizobiaceae; genus Ferirhizobium; species Ferirhizobium litorale. The sequence goes on from JALDYZ010000002.1 coordinate 388,439, forward strand.
CTCGACGGCTCGGCGCCCTGCCTGCTTTACGGCTACGGCGCCTACGGCATCACCATCCCGGCCGGGTTCAACACCAACTGCCTGTCGCTGGCCGATCGCGGCTTCGTCTATGCCATCGCCCATGTCCGCGGCGGCAAGGACAAGGGATTCGACTGGTACGAAAACGGCAAGATGGACAAGAAGACCAATACCTTCAAGGACTTCATCGCCGCGGCCGACTATCTGAATCAACAGAAGTTCACGTCCTACGCGAACATCATCGCCGAGGGCGGCTCGGCCGGCGGCATGCTGATGGGGGCGATCGCCAACATGGCGCCGGAAAAATTCGCCGGCATCATCGCCGCCGTGCCCTTCGTCGACGTGCTCAACACCATGCTCGATGACACGCTGCCGCTGACCCCGCCGGAATGGCCGGAATGGGGCAACCCGATCCACTCGAAGGAAGAGTATGACTGGATCGCCAGCTACTCACCCTATGACAATGTCGGCGCCAAGCCTTATCCGCCGGTGCTGGCGCTCGGCGGCTTGACCGATCCGCGGGTGACCTACTGGGAGCCGGCGAAATGGGTGGCGCGGCTGCGCGAGAAGACCACCGGCGATGCGCCGATCCTCTTGAAGACCAACATGGATGCCGGCCACGGCGGCGCATCCGGCCGTTTCCAGCGGCTGGAGGAGATCGCCTTCGAATACGCCTTCGCGATCAAGGTGGCGGGCAAGATGCCGGCCGCCTGAGCCGGCAAACACGCCGATCCGTGAAGCTGCCGCTCGATCAAATGCGAGCGGCAGTCACGCACATGTCCGCTAATCCTCATATCGGCCCGTGGCATCGCGATCACGCTCATATCGCCTCGTCAGCGGGAACGACGGTAGCCAGTGTTCGCGACGGACGGTCCAGAGTTCGTAGGTCGGCGTCAGCTGGTCCGGGGCATCCAGCGATCCCAGGTTCACCTCGATTTCGTCCGCGCTGCGCGCGAAAACGGGCGAGCCACAGCGGGGGCAGAAGAACCGCCCATCGTAGTCGCGTGTCTCGCCCTCGATCGTCACCGCCGCCTCGGGAAATATCGCGGACGCGTGGAAAAGGGCGCCATGATGCTTGCGGCAATCGAGACAGTGGCAAAGGCCGACCCGGTAGGGGCGTCCCGTCGCCACGACCCGGACATTGCCGCACAGGCAACCGCCGGTAAACCTGTCCATGCTTGAGTCTCCTCCAAGATCGAGCGAGCGCAATGAGTACGACGGACAGCGCCGTCATTGCAATTGTCCCCTCCATCTCTGGTGGCGCGCCAGCCCGCTGGCAAGCCTCGCGCAGGCCATGCAGTCTATCCCTCCCTGCAACCGCAAGGAGAATCATCATGAAGATCGGCGACAGCCACAACGACTACTACCGTATCCGCATCGGCAACAGCGCAACCGGTACGGGCCTTCCGGCCGGCTCCGACATCGGCGGCCCGCGCAGCCAGGCCCCGACGGTTTCGATCGGCGGCACGGCATCCGCCTCCTCGCTGTCTTCCACGCTCTGGCTATCGCTGGCCGACCGGCTGGAAAGCGGCACGGTCACCGAGCCGCTGAAGTCGAGCGCGGCGGACGAATTCATGGAATGGGCCGAAATGTCGCTCGCCGAGAAGATCCGGGCGCAGATCCTCGCCGACAAGGACATGACGGAAGACGACCTGGCGGCCATGGACGCCGACCAGCGCGCCGCGATCGAGAAGGAAATCGAGGAAGCGATCAAGCGCCAGATGGGCGTAGAGGAAGCAAAGGCCACCGAGCAGGGCGAGGCCGCATCAGGCGCCACGGCCTGACACGACGCCATCACATCCGATCGGCCTGCCCGGCGCACGGGCTGCGCCGGTACTGTGCTCTCCGCAGGCGAGGCGCACGCAAGACTGGCAAAAACGGAATTTTGCGTCCACTATCCGAACGGCTCCGGTCGTTCGAAGCTGACGCCGCGGCGCTTTCGCAGGCGATGGCGCGCGACCTCGGCACCGTCAGAAAACCGGCGGACCGGCTGCCGGGGGAGGAAGGCATTTGACGATTACGCGCCGCTGGTGGCTGATCGCGCAGCAGACGCGCCGGCTCTGGTTCAAGGCGACGCTCTATTGCGCGGTCGCAATCGCGACGGCGCTGGTGGCGATCCTGCTTGGCCCCTATATTCCCGAAGGGCTCAGCCGGCGGGTAGGCTCTGATGCGGTCGATGCGATCCTGACGATCATCGCCTCCTCCATGCTGGCGGTCACCACCTTCTCGCTCAGTACGCTGGTTTCCGCCACGAGCACTGCGGCCAGCACCGCAACACCGCGGGCGACGAGCCTGCTGCTGCAGGACGCGACGGCGCAGCGGGCGCTCTCCACCTTTCTCGGCGCCTTCCTGTTCAGCCTGGTCGGGCTGATCGGGCTGAAATCCGGGCTCTATACCGATGGCGGTCGGCTGGTGCTCTTCATCGCGACGCTCGTCGTCGTGGCGCTGATCGTCGGGACGCTGCTGCGCTGGATCGACCACCTCGCCGGCCTCGGCCGGATGGGCGAAACGATCAGCCGGGTCGAAAAGGCGGCGACATCGGCGATGGCGGCCTACCGCCACCTGCCCTATCTCGGCGCCGAACCCTACGAACACCTGCCGGATGCGGCGATCGCCGTGGGCAACGGCCGCATCGGCTATATCCAGCATCTCGACGTCTCGGCACTGTCGGACGTGGCGGAGCGGATCGAGGGCCGGATCTACGTAGCGCGCCGGCCCGGTGGCTATTGCGACCCCTCGAACCCGATCGCCCATGTCGTGCTCGATGATCCGCAAGCAACTCTCGAGGCCGACGCGCTCGACGATATCCGCGATGCCTTCGGCGTCGCCGACCGCCGCTCCTATGAACAGGACCCGCGCTTCGGGCTGATCGCGCTCTCCGAGATCGGCTCGCGCGCACTGTCGCCGGGCATCAACGATCCCGGCACCGCGATCGACGTGCTGGCGGCGATCGTGCGCGTCTTCGCGACCGAGCCGGAGGGCGGCGAAGAGGACGGCGAACCGCCGCGCTATCCGCGCGTGCACCTGCCGCCGCTTGCCGCCGACGACCTGATCGACGCCGCCTTCATGCCGATCTCGCGCGACGGCGCCGGCATGATCGAAGTATGCATCCGCCTGCAGAAGGCGCTCAGCGCCGTTGCGCACATGGCCGACGGCGACTGCGCCCGCGCCGCAAGAAACTACAGGGACATCGCCCGGGCAAGGGCGCTGGAAACGCTCTCCTTCGAGGTGGACCGCGAGCGCCTGATGGCTCACGCACCGGCGTGAGACCGCCCCTTCAGCGCGGCCGGAAGAGCAGCCTTATGAAGGTGCGCAGGACCAGCAGCTGCTCGGACAGGCCCTTCGGCTCCCTCAGCGCCTTCGACATGACGATGCCACCTTCCAGCACCGTCGAGACCATGTCGGCCAACTGGTCGACATCGAGCGGTTCGCGCGGCTCGTAGATCTGCATGATCTCCTCGAACATGCCGCGAAACCGACGCCGCCACATCAGCGCGGCCTGCCGGTTGAGTTCCTGGATTTCACGGTCGAAGGCGCGCTCGTGGATGCACATGACCGCAACGATGCAGCCGGGATGGCCGTTCGGCAGGTCGGCAAGCTGTTCCGACAGCAGTTTCAGGCCGAGCATGAAGGACTGCAGCGGGTCTTCCATGAGCTCGCGGGCGCGGCTGAAGATCTCGTCGTAGATCCGCTCGTCGTTTTCGATGTAGCGCTCGAGCAGCGCCTTGGCGAGTTCGGTCTTGTCGTGGAAATGATAGAAGAAACCGCTCTTGGTGATACCGGTCTCGACGATCAGCTCCTCGATCGAGGTCGCGCCGAAGCCTTTGGCGAGCACGGCGGCTTCGGCCACGTCAAGGATCTTCGCACGGGTTTCCTCTCCCTTGCGCATCGCGCTACCCTACCATCGGTGCAGTTTTTGGCCCCCTGCGCCCCATAACAATTGCCAAGATTGGCGCGAAAGGCGGACACAAGCAATTGATTTCGCATCCGTATAAGACTTTCGTTGAATAGCTTGACCATCAGTCGTCTAGTTTTACACGCGAAAAACAGGCAAAACTCCACACGCGTTGCGGAAGATGTGGGATTCACGCGTAGAAGTGGATCCGTCGCAAACGGATAAGCCATACCAAAATGAGTGATGCCTCTGGCCCGGGGAGTGTACGGGCCGTGTTTGCGAAGTCCTTTCGGAACGGATTGCAACGGGTGGAGACCATTATGGCCAAGTACAGAAATAACCTGCCGCTGCTCCAGGGCGGAACATTCCTGAGCGATGGCGGCATGGAGACGGTTCTCATCTTTCAAGAAGGCGTGGAGCTGCCGCAATTCGCGTCCTTCGTGCTGCTCGACACTGCGGAAGGCCGCCAGCGGCTCAAGGATTACTATGTCCCCTATCTCGATCTCGCCCGGCGCCACGATACCGGCTTCGTGCTGGAAACGCCGACATGGCGCAGCAGTGCCGACTGGGGCGCGAAACTCGGCTATGACGCCGCGGCCCTGAAGGCGATCAACGAGAAGGCGGTGGCGCTGGCCGTCGAACTGCGCCGCGAACACGAGCGCCCGGGCCGGCCAATCGTCATCAACGGCGCCATTGGGCCGCGCGGCGACGGCTACAAGGCCGGCAACATGGACGTCATCGAGGCGGAGGATTTCCACTCGGCCCAGATCGCCACCTTTGCCGGTACTGAAGCCGATATGGTCACCGGCTTCACGCTGAACAACATCGACGAGGCGATCGGCATCGCGCTTGCGGCCAAGGCGCACGGCATCCCCTGCGCCATATCCTTCACCGTCGAGACCGACGGCAGGATCGTGACGGGGCGGACGATGCAGGATGCGATCGAAAGCGTCGACGCGGCAACGGAGGGCTATCCGCACTACTACATGATCAACTGCGCCCATCCGAGCCATTTCGAGGACGCGCTCGATCATGGAAGCAGCTGGATCAGGCGGATCGGCGGATTCAACGCCAATGCCTCGACGATGAGCCACGCCGAGCTCGACAACTCCGAGGTGCTCGATGCCGGAGATCCCGTGGATCTCGGCCGCCGCTACCGCAACCTCGTCGGCCGCATGCCGCAGGTTCGCGTTCTCGGCGGCTGCTGCGGCACCGACCACCGCCACATCGCGGCGATATGCGAGGCCTGCCTGCCGGCAGCCGCTATCGCCTAGACCAGAACTCGCATTCGAGGAGGAATGCACAATGACCGCGATAAGCTACGCGCAGACGCGCCGTGGCCGGTTCCACTTCCTGTTCGGCAGCTGGTTTGGCCAGCGCCGCGGGCGCGCAGAGACGATCGAGTTCATGGACCTGAAAGGGCTCGACCGGCACCTGATGCGCGACATCGGCATCGAGCCGCGCGGCTGCCGTCACCCGGCAGCCGGAATGCTCTACGACCACACGCGCTACTGAGAGCATAGCGCGACCGAGCGGCCCCGGCGGAGGACACTTCGCCGGGGTCGTGTTGTTGCGCAATTCCTATCTATTGCCGAGCTGCCGCCGGCTGCCTTCAAGCTATCTCCGATTAAAATCACTTATCCGCAGCCTCGCGGCCAGTGAAAAATCGTGGGGTTCTAAATAGGGTAAAACCGGTCGTTCGGGGGGAGACCCCGCCCATTCAACCACACCCTCGACCTTGTCCGTCGTCAGAGCTTCATCGGTGATCGTCAGTGCAAGGGATTTTAGTTTGACTCCGGAACCGAAGAACTCCTCCAAATTATTCGGACGGACCTCCCTTACACTCGCGGCATCGGTGATGTCGGTGAACGTGACCATCATCGGATACTTGTCGGCAGGCAGCTCAATAGCCTGGCCCACTGGCGCATTTTCCAGGGCACGCGCGCCCGCCAGCCCCGATTTCTGATCCGGATAGAACAGCACATAGGCGCGCGGCAGATCTTTCAGCAAAGCAAAGAGATACTTGCCCGGCCGCACCTCAAGAACGACCGCCTCACCTTTGAGGCTGAAACTCGCTCCTCCGGCCTCCGGCGGCACGAAACGCCCGCTCTTGTTTTTCAAACGCGCGGTCGTAACGCTTGAGGCTGATTTCGTTCCTGCCGGTGTCTCGACGACAACCGTAAGCTTCTGGTTCCAGGAATAGCTCTCGCCACAGCCCGAAAGGGCGAGCCCAAACAAAACTAAAAGGAACAATGGCTTCATAGGGGCTCCGGCCTTGGTGGAGAAGGCAAATTGACCGCCCAGTCAGTGGAGCGCAAAGTTCCTAAGAAACACTCAATGGTTGCGAATGTGGTTGTGCTCCCGACGCGGGCAATCGAACCGACCGAACACCCCCACGCTTGCGGCCACTCTCCTCCGGCCCTACCTATAACCCTATGGATACTTCGATCGACGCCAAGACGGCCGAGCAGCCGGCCATTCCCTTCGACAACAGCTATGTGCGGTTGCCGGCCAACTTCCATACCCGGGTCGAACCGACCCCGGTCGCCGAGCCGCGGCTGATCAAGCTCAACCATGCGCTCTGCGCCGAACTCGGCCTCGATGCGGCGGCGCTGGAAGCGTCCGGCGCGGCGATCTTTTCCGGCAACGTCGTGCCCACGGGCGCCGAGCCGGTCGCCATGGGCTATGCCGGGCATCAGTTCGGCCAGTTCGTGCCGCAGCTCGGCGACGGGCGGGCGATCCTGCTCGGCGAGGTCGTCGACCGCAACGGCCTGCGCCGCGACATCCAGCTGAAGGGCGCCGGCCAGACCCCCTATTCGCGCCGCGGCGACGGGCGCGCAGCGCTGGGGCCGGTGCTTCGCGAATATATCGTCAGCGAGGCGATGCACGCGCTCGGGCTGCCGACCACCCGGGCGCTGGCGGCAGTCAGCACCGGCCAGCCGGTCTATCGCGAGAGCGTGCTTCCGGGCGCGGTCTTCACCCGCGTCGCCGCAAGCCATGTGCGCGTCGGCACCTTCCAGTTCCTGGCGGCCCGCGCCGATGTCGAGGGGCTGCAGCGTCTGGTGGACTACGTCATCGACCGGCACTATCCGGAGATCCGCGGCAGCGACAACCCGGCCGTGGCGCTGCTTTCCGCCGTCATCGAGCGGCAGGGTTATCTGATCGCCCGCTGGCTGCATGTCGGCTTCATCCACGGGGTGATGAACACCGACAACATGACGATCTCGGGCGAGACGATCGATTTCGGGCCCTGCGCGTTAATGGACGCCTATGATCCCGCGACCGTGTTCAGCTCGATCGACCGTGGCGGCCGCTATGCCTATGCCAACCAGCCGGGCATCGGGCAGTGGAACCTGACGCGGCTGGCGGAAACGTTGCTGCCGCTGATCGACCCGGACGAGGACAAGGCGATCGAGATCGCCCAGCAGACGCTCGCCACCTATGCGACCATCTTCCAGAACCACTGGCTGGACGGCATGCGCCGCAAGATCGGGCTTGCAAACGCCGAGGACGGCGATCTCGATCTCGTGCAGGCACTGCTCACCGCCATGCACCAGGGCGGCGCCGACTATACGCTCGCCTTCCGGCGGCTGGCGGCAGCAGCCGAGGACAACGCCGCCGACGAGGCGCTGTTCCAGCTGTTTTCCAACAGCTACGGGGTCAGCCAGTGGCTCGGCTCGTGGCGTGAAAGGCTGGAAAGGGATCCGCAATCGCCGCAGCAAAGGGCAAAGGCGATGCGCGCCGTCAACCCCGCCTTCATCCCGCGCAACCACCGGGTCGAGCGGGCGCTTGCCGCCGCCACTGACGGCGACTTCTCGTTGTTCGAGGCGCTGCTCGAGGTGCTGTCCCGCCCCTACGACGACCAGCCGCAGTTTGCCGCCTATATGGAACCGCCCGCTCCGGGCGAGGAAGTGCTGCAGACGTTCTGCGGCACCTGACCCTCTCGCAACGCCGCGTCGCATCGGCGCTGCTGTCGGCTGAGCAACGACTGAATTAGCCGATGTGATTCTTCACCAATCAGAAGCTGTAGTCGGCGGCGGCAACTCCAGCAATTGCGGCACTTGCGCTCGCGGCGAAGGCGAGCGACGCAAGCCTGGCGCAAGCTTCGTCCGTTAACCGGTTGTTAACCATCTGGAATGGAGTTGCATGCCATGAGGATCGATGCCGGCCTGAGCGGCTACAGCTATCAAAACCGCGTCTACGAAATCGAACGCGAAACCGACGAGGCGCCCGCCCGCGATCCGGGGCCGGCACCGCGCTTCCCCGCATCTCCGGCCGTCAGCAGCACCCTCCTGTCTGCCTCGCTCTCGCGCGCGCTGTGGATGGTCGAGGGCGGCAAGAGCGCGGAAACGGCGGAGCCCGAAGTGGTAGAGACCGCCTCCGTCGATCATGTCCGGGCGCTCTATCTTGAGCACGCCGACATCGACGAAACCGAGCTTCACTGACGGCGCTCAAAGCCGGGATGAAGAACCGCGCAAAGTGATTCAGGCTTCCGCGCCAAGCCACTGTTCGTTCAATCACTTTTCATGCCGCCGCACGGCGCAGTACGTCGCTCAGAGCAGGAAATCTCCCTTGTCGAGTTCGGCGATCGTGGTATCGGCGATCTTCAGGACGTCGCCGCCGTCGAAATCGATCTCCACGGATGCTCCCACCTGCGCCATGTGTTCCTGCAGATCGGCGAAGTTCGCGATCGATGAAACGCCCTTGAGATTGACCTTGTCGATGCCGTCCTGGAAATCGGCGATGCGATCGATCCCGTAGCCTGTCTTGAACACGAACTGATCGCCCCCCACGCCTCCCTGCAGGAGATCGTTTCCTGCGCCGCCATCGAGGGTATCCGTGCCCTCCCCGCCATAGACGCCATCGTTTCCCGCTCCGCCATAGAGCTTGTCGGCGCGCAGTCCGCCAAAGAGCTTGTCCTCGCCATTGCCGCCGTTGAGGAGATCGCCCCCATTGCCGCCCTCGATCCGGTCGGCACCATAGCCGCCAAAGAGCTTGTCGTTACCGACGCCGCCGAGGATGGTATCGATGCCGTAGCCGCCCATGATCGTATCGGCGCCGGCCAGGCCGAGCAGGTAGTCGGCGGCGTTCGAGCCGGTGATCGCATCGCTTCCGGCAAGGATGTAGTTCAGCACGCCTTGGTAGTTCGCCGCCGCGTAGAGATCGAAGAGCGTCTTGGCCGAGAAGTCGGCATCCGCGACGTCGAGAACCTTGACATTGCCGGTCACGACCGCAATCGCGTTGATCGTGCCGGATGTCACCGCAAACGATCCGGTGCCGGGGGTGCCGGAATAGACAAGGCCGGAAACAGAAAACTCGGTATAGTTCTGGTCGTCGTCGAAAAACCTGAGCCTGTTTCCGCTGTAGTCGCCATTGTCGTAGTCGGCGAGAAATTGCAGATCGATGTTCCTCAGGTCGTAGCCGTTGCCGCCCAAGCTGCCTGCCGTAAACTTTGCCATGATTGCCCCCCCGGAAACCTGAACTCGCACCCGGTCATTGCCGTGTTTAGACACAACGATAGATCACCGTTAATCAGTCGTTCAAATCGACCAAAGGGCTATCGCCGCATCTTTCCGGACAGGGCTTCACCGATCGGCGCAAGAAGGAACTAGCCCGGGCTACCCAACGACCAAGTTGCCATGCCTCAAGAGTCCGATTGACAAGCGCGTCGATTCGGGGCAACTAGGCGCCATGATCAACATCGCGCACATTTCCTGCTCGTATTTTTGGCTGTTCCGGTAAGGGGCGGCTGACAGATCATATCGTCAACGAAGCCGCCGCCAGGGCGGCTTTGTTGTACAAGGAGCGTGCTGGCGGCAAACCTGAAAAGAGGACGCCAGACATGACCGCAGTTTCCCACCTCTCCCTCGTGCGCCCGCCGGTGGTCACCATCCGCGCCGCCAAGCCGCGCGACCTGCCGCAGCTCAAGGGCATGATCGCCGAACTCGCCGCCCACCACGGCGACGTGGCCCAGCTGACGCCCGAGCAGCTCGAACGCGACCTTTTCGGTCCCCACCCGTGGGTCAACGGCCTCGTGGCCGAGAGCGGCGAGGACCTGATCGGCTTCGCCATCCTCGTGCCGCTCTACCGCGCCCAGGAGGGGGCCCGCGGAATGGACCTGCACCAGCTCTTCGTCCGCCCCGAGCACCGCGGCCACGGCATCGGCCAGCACCTCGTCACCCGCGCGCGCGATCTTGCCCGCCAGGCCGGCTGCGGCTACCTTTCGGTCAGCGCCGCGACAGGCAACTTCGCCGCCCACCGATTCTACGAGCACATGGACTTCAAGGCGCGCCCGGTGACCGGCATGCGCTACATGCAGGCGATCAGCTGACAACCCCGGAGAGCAGGAAACGATGACCCGCATTGCGATCGGACTGACGGAAGGTTTCGCCGACTGGGAATGCGCGCTGCTGATGGCGGTGGCGCGCAGCTACCTCGGCATCGAGGTCAAGACCGCCTCGCCCGACGGCGCCCCGGTCACTTCCATGGGCGGGTTGAAAGCGCTGCCAGACCTCGCTTTCGGGGCGATCGACGCGGAGACATTCGACGCGCTGGTGCTGGCGGGCGGCACCATCTGGGACACAGACCAGGCGCCGGACGTCTCGACGCTTGTGACCGCCTACCGCGCGCGCGAACGGGTGATCGCGGCCATCTGCGGCGCGACGCTGGCGCTGGCGCGGGCCGGGGTCCTGAACGACGTGCGCCACACCAGCAACGCCGCCGACTTCCTCACGCAGGCGGAGAACTACAAGGGTGCTGCGCTCTACCGGGAGAGCGCCCATTCGATCCGCGACGGGCGCATCGTCACCGCCGCAGGCACCTCGCCCCATACCTTTGCCGCCGAAGTGCTGAAAGCGCTCGGCCACTGGAGCCCGGAATCCGACTATTATCTCGGCCTCTTCGGCAACGAGCACCGCGCATAGGGCAAGGCGCACTAACGCGCCGGTATCGCCTTGAGATAGGCGGCGATCGCCTCGCGATCCTCCGCCGGAAGCATCGCCATGTTCCTCTGCACCTCGACCATGCTGCCGCCAACGCTGTCGTATTCGGGCGTGAAGCCGGTTTCCAGATAGCTGGCAATGTCGCCGGCGCTCCACGAGCCTATGCTCTTCGAGCCCGGGGTGATGTCGGGCACCCTGCCCTCACCCTCGGGATTGGGCGCCCCGGCAAGCCATTCGGCATCGATCAGGCCGCCGAGTTCAGTGCGCGGCGTGTGGCATTCGCCGCAATGGCCGAGACCCTCGACGAGGTACTGCCCGTGTTTCTGCCGGTCGTCGGCATCGGCCAGCGCGACGCGCGGCGCATCCGTCAGGTAGAGGAACTTCCAGACGCCGATGCCCATGCGGATGTTGAACGGGAACGGCAGGTCATGCGGCGGGGCGACGTTGCTGCTCTTCGGCAGCGTGCCGAGGAAGCCCCAGAGATCATTGACGTCCTTGTCGGTCGCGCGGATGTAGGAGCCATAGGGAAAGGCGGGATAGAGGTGCTCGCCGGCTGCACCGACGCCGCGCTTCATTGCATTGCCGAACTCGGCCAGCGTCCAGCCGCCTATGCCGGCCGTCTCGTCGGGAGAGATGTTCGGACCGTAGAAGGTGCCGAAGGGGCTTTTCAGCGGTAGCCCGCCGGCAAGCACCAGCCGCTCGTCGTCCTTGGCGCCAGGCGCGGCATGGCAGCTGGCACAGCCACCGGCCCAGAAGACCCGCCTGCCGTTTTCGAGATCCGGCACGCCAAGACCGGCCCAATGGCTTTCGGGCAGCGCATCGGGCGCCGTCGCCAGATAGAAGGCACCAGCCAGGCCAAGACCCAATACGATCACCGAGGCCGAGGCCTTTGCCACCCTGGAAACCATGCAAGTCCTCCGTTGCGTGAACATACCGCGCCGGCAGCGGCCCGGCACGGCGTTAATCGTCAGGTTTTCCGGCTGTTTGCTCTACCGCCTCAGTTCTTCTTGAGACGGTAGAGCTCGTGACAGGCCCCGCAGGTCTTGCCGAGCGGGCCGATGGCGGCGCCCACGCCGGCCTGGTCCGCCGGCAGCGAGGCGAGGATCGTCTCGGCTTCCTTGCCGAGCGCTGCCGCCTTCGCCTTGAAGTCATCCATGTTTTCCCAGATCTTCGGGCTGGCTTCGGTCTCGAAGCCCGTGTCGGAACCGGCCGGGAAGTAGTCCGGGAAGGTCTTGCTGACCTCGTCGATGGTCGTCAGCGCAGTCCGCACCACCTCGGCGTCATAGGGCTTCTCGCCCTTGGCGATGCCGGCCATCGCGCCCATGGCGCCACCCACCCTCTTCATCATCTGCTGGCGCACCTCCTGCGGTTCGTCGGCTGCGACGACGGCACCTGCTCCCATGGCAACAAGCATGGCGGCTGCCACAACGGCCTTGAATTTCATCGATAAGCTCCCGTTTGTCTGGCCGGCCCAATGCGGCACCGGCTGCTTCGAAATTGCGTCGGCATGATTGCATTTTGAAGACGTGCGGGAAGTAACTTTTATTTGAAGGGGACAAGCAAAATCAATCAAATGGCCACGCGGTGAACGGCATCGCGCCCCGCCCCATAAGCGACAAAGCCCCGGCCTTGCGACCGGGGCTCCAGACGATGGTTCTTGAGTGACGGCTTACTTGGTTGCCGCCTCGTAGCGCTCCAGAACGTAGTCCCAGTTGATCAGGTTGTCGATGAAGGCTTCCAGATACTTCGGACGGGCGTTGCGGTAGTCGATGTAGTAGGAGTGTTCCCAAACGTCGACGCCGAGGATCGGGGTCGCACCGTGGACCAGCGGGTTCTCGCCATTCGGGGTCTTGGAGATTTCGAGCTTGCCGTCCTTGACGGATACCCAGGCCCAGCCGGAGCCGAACTGGGTGGCGCCGGCGGCGGCGAAGTCGGCCTTGAACTTGTCGTAGCCGCCGAGGTCGGACTTGATCGCCGCTTCCAGCTTGGCCGGCAGCTTGTTGCCGCCGCCGCCCTTCTTCATCCACTTCCAAAAGTGGATGTGGTTGTAGTGCTGGGCGGCGTTGTTGAAGAGGCCGGCATTGGTGCCGAAGGATTTCTTGACGACTTCCTCGACGGAAAGGTCGCCCATGCCGGCTTCCGCCGCGAGCTTGTTGCCATTGTCGACATAGGCCTTGTGGTGCTTGTCGTGATGGTATTCGAGCGTTTCCTTCGACATGTACGGCGCGAGCGCTTCGTAGTCGTAGGGGAGTGCGGGCAATTCGAAAGCCATGATAAATTCTCCTCTTGGCAACAGTTTACGTATGTTGGCAGGTGAGGCGGAACATAGGAGCGCAACCGGCCCGAGGCAACCTGCGAATTGTCGAAATCCGGTACGCCGGGAGAAATTTTGCCCCGGGCTTTTCATCCTGCCTTCGTACAAAAACCACAATGCGCGACATGCTGGGCGGCGTTCGCCCACCCTCCCCGGGACGAGTGCCATATCATTGTCATGAAAAGGAAATTTCCGATGTCGACCGCAAGGTGCCTGCTCGCTGCCGCCGCCCTTTCACTTTCGCTCTCCCACGCCGCGCTCGCCTCCTCCGACGAGGCCTGGAAGGCCATGGAAGCCGACATGCATGCCAAGTGCCGGCAGGCGGCGTCCGAACACCTGAAGCCGGCGCGGGTCGTCACCGATCCGGTCGGCGCCGACAAGTTCGGCCTGGCCATCACCTTCGGCCGGCTGAAGAACACCGAAACGCGCGCGGCCTTCATCTGCCTCTACGACAAGACCACGAAGACGGCCACGCTCGGTAGCGAACTGACGGATGACGTGGTTCGCGTGCGGCTGCCGGCCAAGAAGGACGGCGCGCAGGATGCCGACGCCAGCACCAAGCAGGACGCCACCGCAGAGTAAAGAAGCGGGCGGATGCCCTGCCTTTCGCGCCGCAAACGCGGCGCCGCTGGACCCCGGCTCAAGGCCGGAGTGACCAGGGACGCAATGACCGACTCTTGAAAAGGGCCGGTCATTGCGCCAACGCCCGCGGGTGCCTTCAGCGGACCTAACTCAATCCTTGGTGAGTCAATATAAAATCTCATCCCGCATCAGTAGGCCATGGACGTTTCTGACCCATCATGCATATTAGGTCTGCCTAAAGATCTGTGGAGGTTGGGAAATGCCAATAAGATCCAAGATTTGCGGTCTGCTCCTTGCGGCCAGCGCATTGACCTTTGCAATGCCATCCTACGCGCAGGACCAGACACCCGCCAAGCCGAACATCCTCGTCATCTTCGGCGACGACATCGGCCAGACAAACCTTTCGACCTACAGTTTCGGCCTCATGGGGTATCGTACGCCGAATATCGACCGCATCGCCAATGAAGGCATGAAGTTCACCGACTACTATGCCGAGCAGAGCTGCACGGCCGGACGTTCCACCTTCCTGACCGGCCAGACGACGCTGCGAACCGGTCTCTCCAAGGTCGGCTTGCCCGGGGCCGACGTCGGTCTCCAGGCCTCTGACGTAACGATCGCTTCGGTGCTCAAGGACCAGGGTTATGCCACCGGCCAGTTCGGCAAGAACCATCTGGGCGATCGCGACGAGTTCCTGCCGACGGCGCACGGCTTCGACGAGTTCTTCGGCAATCTCTATCACCTGAATGCCGAGGAGGAGCCGGAAAACTTCAACTATCCGCAGGACCCGGCGTTCCGCAAGCAGTTCGGCCCGCGCGGCGTCATCAAGTCGTCGGCCGACGGCAAGATCGAGGATACCGGTCCGCTGACGCGCAAGCGGATGGAGACCGTCGACGACGAAACCTCGGCGGCGGCGATCGACTTCATCGACAGGCAGACAAAGGCCGACAAGCCCTTCTTCGTCTGGATGAACACGACGCGCATGCATTTTCGCACGCACGTGCGCCCCGAAAACCGCAGCGCACCGGGGCTGACGGCGCTCACCGAATACGCCGACGGCATGATCGAGACCGACAAGGTGATCGGCACCATCCTTGACAAGCTCGACCAGCTCAATGTCGCAGACAACACCATCGTTATCTACACGACCGACAACGGCCCGCACCAGAACTCATGGCCGGATGCCGGCACCACGCCGTTCCGCAGCGAGAAGAACACCAACTGGGAAGGCGCTTTCCGGGTGCCGGCGATGATCCGCTGGCCCGGGCGTATCGAGCCCGGCTCGGTCGCCAACGGCATCTTCTCGGGCCTCGACTGGTTCCCGACCCTGGCGGCGGCGGCCGGCGACACCGACATCAAGGAACGCCTTCTGGCAGGCACGACGATTGCCGGCAAGGAGTACAAGAACCACCTCGACGGCTATAACCAGCTCGACTACCTGACCGGCAAAACCGACCAGAGCGCCCGCAAGGAGTTCTTCTACTTCAACGACGACGGCCAGGCGGTGGCGCTGCGCTACGAGAACTGGAAGCTCGTCTTCTCCGAACAGCGTGCGACGGGTACCCTTCGCATCTGGGCCGAGCCGTTCACGCCGCTGCGCGTACCGAAGATCTTCGACCTTCGCGCCGACCCCTACGAAAGGGCCGACATCACGTCGAACACCTATTATGACTGGGTGCTCGAACGCGCCTACCTGCTGGTGCCGGCGCAAGCCTACGTCGCGCAGTTCCTCGGAACCTTCAAGGAGTTTCCGCCAGCGCAACGTCCGGCCAGCTTCTCGATCGACCAGATCCAGGAGCAGCTCGAACAGCAGTTCCAGAATGCCGGCGGCGGCCAGTAAGGGCCAAACGCCAAACCGAAAAGCCGAGACGGTGCCGGAAAGAACAGGCAGCGGCATCGTCTCGCCCCCCGACCAACAACATTTCCCTACTTCACCAGTATTTTCGGGCACAGCTGCCTTCTGTGCCGTTCTTGCTTCGGGCGCTTGAAAAAAACCAACTCCGGTAGCAATCTCGCAACCGTCAATTGGTGCGCGGGCAGCGATTCTCCCCGCGACCGCGCTCATGCCAAAGCCTTCCATGCATCGATTCGCGTCAACCGGTTCTTCCAGGGGGAATACCATGGCCAATCCGCTGTCCACGCTGGGCATCGTGCATACCGCAATCAGCATCGTGCCGGTCATTGCCGGCCTCTACGGCTTCTCGAAATACGGCGCGATCCTGCCGAGGACGGATTCCGGGCGGATCTACCTGATCACGCTTGCGCTCTCGGTGTTGACGTCGTTCGGGCTGTCGAGCACCGGCGGCATCAACGAGGGCCATGTCATCGGTATCGTGGCGCTGCTGGCCGCCGGTTTTTCGCTTGCCGTCGGGCGGCTCGGCTGGTTCGGGCGGCTCGGCCGCTACCTGGCCACGCTGGCTATGTCCTTCACCTTCTTCCTCTTGATGATCCCCGGGCTCAACGAGACGCTGTCGCGCCTGCCGCCTGCGAGCCCGATCGGCAACGGCCCGGACTCAGCCCCGGTGCAGACGGCGTTGATGATATGGACCGTGATCTTCCTGATCGGCCTCTGTTGGCAGGTCTGGTCGCTGAGGCGCAGGCCGGTTGGCGCAGGGGTGCCGGTCTAGCGGCGGCCTCAGGCCGTTGCCGGCCCTTCCCTGGTCTTCGGTTTCAGCAGGATGATAAGAAGCAAGCCGGCGACAATGAGTGCCGCGCCCTCGAGGTGATAGAAATGCATCCGCTCGTCGAGGATCAGCCAGGCGAGAACGGCGATGAAGATCGTCTGGACGTAGAGAAGAACGCCCGCCCGGGCCGCGCCCAGGGCCACGATGCTGCGATTGAAGAGGTAGTACATCAGCGCCCCGCCGGGGATTGCCACATAGGCGAGCGCCACGAGCCCGCTGGCGTTCAGCGTCGAGCGTTCGTCGGAGGCAAGCTCAAGGAGGTAGAAGGGCAGCGCCGTCAGTGCCGCCGCGCCGAGAAGCAGCACCAGCAATGGAAGGTGATCCACATCGAATTTCGCCCGGCGCAGCAGCACGGTGTAGAGGCTGAAAAAGAACGCGCCGGCGACGATCCATAGCTCGCCGGGATTGAAGTCGAGATGCACCAGCGCCGACGGGCTGCCCTTGACGATGATGACCACGATGCCGAGAAAGGCGAGGATCGAGCCGACCACCTGCCAGCGCCCCATCGGTTCGGCCAGGATCCAGCGGGCGAGGATCATCGTGATGATCGGGATCAGGGCGATGATGATGCCGGCGGTGGTGGCATCGGCATGCTCGAGGCCGACAAAGATCATGCCCTGGCAAATCGCCAGCCCCATGCCGCCGATCGCAAGCAGTTCCAGGGGACGAGCCCGCACCAGCGCGACCATGTCGTCGAAATGCCCACGCACGATCGGCAGCAGGATCGCCCAGGCGATCGTCACGCGCCAGAAGCACAGTGCCCAGGGCGGCATCTCGGTCGAGACCCATTTCGCGGCGATATAGACCCCGGCCGACAGCAGCCAGCAGAAAATCGCCAAGGAATAGGCCCGGCCAAGCGAATCGCTCGCCACCTGTTCCGAGCTGGCCGTGTCGTGATGGACCGCCAAGACATGTATCGCCATGGTCTAGTTATGCCACAGTTCCCCTGGGCTGGACAGAAGAGGGTGGTGCGGGCTGGTCTACCACGCCATCTGAGGTTCCATCGCTGCAGATCGTCCATCGTCTCGCTCTCGGGCAAGGCGGCGAACCAGGCATGCAGCACCGATTGAAAGGGTTCTTCCACGCGATGGACATCGCGCTGCTGGACCCCGGATCAAGTCCGGGGTGACGGAGGTTGGGAGATCGGATGACCGCAGAATGGGATCAGGGGTGACCAAGGAGGAGCAAAGATGGCGCCGGGCTTGCATACGTAGCCGGACTCGCGCCCCCTACCGCTCCACGCTCTCGCGGGCCCAGTCCATGTAGAGGTCGTAGGCCTTGCGGGTAACGGGGCCTTCCTGGAACTCGCGGTCGTCGAGGCGGCTGATGCCGGAGACCTTGGAATAGTTGCCGGTGGTGAAGATCTCGTCGGCAGCCCTGAAATCGGCGACGGTCAGCGTCGCCTCCTGCACGTCGAAGCCCGCCTGGCGCAGAAGGCCGATGACGCGGCCGCGGGTGATGCCGGAGAGGAAGGTGCGGTTGGCGACCGGCGTGAGCACCACGCCGTCCTTGACCATGAAGACGTTGGACGAGGCGGTTTCGGCGACGTTGCCGATCGGGTCGCAGACCAGAGCGTTGTCGAAGCCGCGGCCTTGCGCCTCGGTGATCATGCGGGCGTTGTTCGGATAGAGGCAGCCGGCCTTGGCCTCGGTCATGGCGCTTTCCGGCGACGGGCGGCGGAACGGCGAAACGGTCAGCGAACCCGGCTTGCCGTTGCCGAGCGGCGCCTCGAACAGGCAGAGCGCGAAGCGGGTCGAATCCGGATCGACGGCGACGATGCTGCCCTTCGAGCCGTGCTCGCCCCAGTACATCGGCTTGATGTAAATCGCCGTCCTGCCGTCGAACTTCTTCACGCCCTCCCAGGCGAGCGCTTCGATCTCCTCCGGCGTTTTCGTCGGCTTGAGGCCCATGGAAAGCGCCGAACGGTTGACGCGCTGGCAATGCAGGTCGAGGTCGGGGGCAAGGCCCTCGAACCAGCGGGCGCCGTCGAACACGGTCGAGGCCAGCCACATGGCGTGCGAGGTCGGGCCGATCAGCGGCGGATTGCCCGACAGCCATTCGCCATCGACATGGGTCCAGGTGGCGGTGCGGGGGGCGGTGTTAACGGACATGGCAATTCTCCTCTCGTTGCGGCCAGAAAGACCACGGCCCGGCCGACGGTCAAGAACAAAATCCATCTGCCGCGAAAGTTTGCATCATTGTCGCCCCCGGATGCATTAAAATGCAAGAAACTTTTGCCGAAACAACCACTTGATAGATGGGTGCATCAGAAAAATTGATGCCTCTTCTTCTGGCCTGCCGGCAGGCGTCATGCGATTGTGTCCGTCGGATGGGTCACGAGCAAGCGCAGGAAGCACCACCATGAAAGCGATGTATTACGAAACCTTCGGGGGCGTGCCGGAGATCCGCACCCTGCCGGACCCGACGCCGACGGAGGGCGGCGTGGTGGTGAAGGTGGAGGCCTCGGGCCTCTGCCGCAGCGACTGGCACGGCTGGATGGGCCACGACCCCGACATCCGCCTGCCGCACGTGCCCGGCCATGAGCTTGCCGGCACGGTGGCCGCCGTCGGCAAGGGCGTCATGCGCTACAAGGTCGGCGACCGGGTGACCGTGCCCTTCGTCTCCGGATGCGGGCATTGCGCCGAATGCCATTCCGGCAACCAGCAGATATGCGTCAACCAGTTCCAGCCGGGCTTCACCCATTGGGGTTCCTTCGCCGAATACGTGGCGATCGACTATGCCGACACCAACCTGGTGCACCTGCCGGAAAGCCTCGACTACGCGACCGCGGCGAGCCTCGGCTGCCGCTTCGCCACCTCGTTTCGCGCCATCGTCGACCAGGGTCGGGTGCGCCCCGGCGAATGGGTGGCGGTGCATGGCTGCGGCGGCGTGGGCCTGTCCGCGATCATGATCGCCGCCGCGCTCGGCGCCAATGCGATCGCCATCGACATTGCCGACGACAAGCTGGCCTTTGCCAGGGAGATCGGCGCTGTGGCGACGATCAACGCGAACGAAGTCGCCGACGTCGCGGAAGCGGTGCGCGAGATCACGAAGGGTGGCGCGCATGTATCGATCGACGCGCTCGGGCATCCGGCGACCTGCTTCAACTCGATACGCAACCTGCGCCGCCGCGGCCGGCACGTGCAGGTCGGGCTGATGACCGGCGACGACGCCGCGCCAAAGATCCCGATGGCGCAGGTGATCGCCCACGAACTGGAGATCTATGGCAGCCATGGCATGCAAGCCTGGCGCTACGAGGCGATGATGGAAATGCTGAAAGCGGGACGCATCGCGCCGGCCAAGCTGATCGGGCGGACCATTTCGCTGGAGGAAGCCGTGCCGGCGCTGATGTCGCTCGACAAGGCCGAGGGTACCGGCATCGGCGTCATCACGCAGTTCTGAGGCCGCCGGCGGACTGCCTTCTTGCGGCGGCAGGGCGCTGACCCTATCCTGCCTCCGGAACCTGCCCGGACCGCCTGCCGCGACGTCGGCGCAAAACGGATTGACGGGTGCACAGGTCGGAGGTTCGGATGGCCGAGAAGAGCGAAATCGACGTCATTCGAACCCTGCTGACCTCCCGGCCGAGGCCCGTGGGATGGGCCGAGCGGCGCAAGCGCATCGAGGAGGTGGGCGCCGCCTGGCCGGTCGCCGGTGACATCACGCTCGAGCCGATGCAGATAGGGCGCTTTTCCGCGGAATGGTCGCTCGCGCCGGGCAGCGATGCGTCGCGGGTTCTCATGTTCCTGCACGGCGGCGGCTATTGCTCCGGCTCGATCGTCAGCCATCGCCGGCTGGTGACCGAGGCGGGCCGTGCCGCCGGCGTGCGCACGCTGGCCGTCGCCTACAGCCTGGCGCCGGAGAGGCCGTTTCCCGCCGCGCTCGAGGATGCGCAAGCGGCATGGCGCGTGTTGCGCACGCAGGGCATTGCCGCCGATAGCATCGCCATCGGCGGGGACAGCGCCGGCGGCGGGCTGACGATCGCGCTGATGAACGCCCTGCGCGATGCGGGCGAGCCTTTGCCGGCCTGAGGCTGGCTGGTCTCGCCGTGGACCGACCTGACGCTCTCGGGCAGGACGCTCGCCACCAAGGAGACCATCGACCCGCTGATCCACGAGGCCTACCTGCAGGAACTGGTGGACGCCTACCTGCCGTCCACGGTCGACCGCCGGGATCCGAGGGCCTCCCCGCTGTTCGCCGACCTCAAGGGCCTGCCACCGCTTCTCATCCAGGTGGGCTCGGCCGAAACGCTGCTGGCGGACGCGACGCGGTTTGCGGCGACCGCCGGAGAGGCGGACGTGAGCGTGACCCTGGAGATCTGGCCGCACATGATCCACGCCTGGCCGATGTGGAATGCGCACCTGGAGCCCGGAAGGCAGACCCTGACCCATGCCGGCCGCTTCATGGCGGGCCATCTCCATGCGCCGAGGCGCGCCTAGAACCCGCCGGACTGCACGGGCGATTTCTTGGCATTGCCCTTCGCGCGGTTGCGCGTATAGTCACATATACTCGCAATACGGGCATCTGGAGGCAAGGCAATGGCAGTCCGGTTCATCCTGTCCATCGATGGCGGCGGCATCCGCGGGCTCATTCCCGCGCTGATCCTTTCCGATCTGGCGAAACGGCTCGACGACCGGCCGCTGCACGAGTGCTTCGATCTCATCGGCGGAACCTCGACGGGCGCGATCATCGCCGCCGGGCTGGCCTGCCCCAATCCGCGCAACCACGCCAAGGCGGCGTGTACGCCGGACAACCTCGTCAAGCTCTATGCCGAGGAAGGCAAGGACATCTTCAAGGCCACGATTCTGACCCGGATCCTCAACATCGGCGGCTGGCAGGAGGAGCGCTACAGCGCCGCCGAACTGGAAAAGAAGCTGATCAACCGGTTGGGCCTGAAAACCGAAGTCGCCGACGCGCTGACCAAGGTGCTGATCACCGGCTATGACATCCACAACCGCCAGGCGGTGTTCATCACCAACTGCGATCCGGAAAACAGCCGCTTCCGCTTCTGGGAGGCGGCGCGCGGCTCTTCCGCCGCACCGACCTATTTCGAGCCGGCGCTGGTCGAAAACTTTGCCGAAGATCCCACCGACGCCAACCGGCGCATCCCGGTGATCGACGGCGGCGTCTTCGCCAACGATCCCGTGCTGGCCGCCTATGTGGAGGCGCGCAAAATGGGTTGGGAGAACAACCCGGACACGGTGGTCATTCTCTCGCTCGGCACCGGCATCCAGAACCGCAAGATCCCCTACCAGCAGGCCAAGGACTGGGGCGCTTTCGGCTGGATCAACCCGGCCAACGGTACGCCGCTCATTTCCGTGCTGATGCAGGGACAGGCGAGCACCGCTGCCTACCAGGCCAACAAGCTGCTGAACCCGTCGGGCACGAAGATGGCAAACGGCGCGACCGCGGTGACCGCAGCAAACCGCGGCAAGCTGCAGTATTTCCGCATCGACGGCCCGCTCATCGGCGCCAATGACGACCTCGACGACGCCAGCCCCGGCAACATAGCCAGCCTGACGCGGCTTGCCGAGCGGTTCATCACCGACAACAAGCTGGCGCTCGACGAGGTGGCGTCGCGGATCAAGGCGCGGTGACGGACACGACGATGGCCGCCGCCGTCCAGACTTGCGTCAGAAGCCGATGAAGACGCTGACCCGCACCGGCAGGTTGCGTTCCCAGTCGATATAGCCCGAGACCCAGACCTCGTCCCGCTTCGGCGCGACCGCCCGCACATACATATGCGCTGGACCAATATCGGGCTTCGAGAATGCGCCCCCGTCCTCCGGATTCTGGAACAGTTCCGCGATGCTCGCCATCACGTTGCTGCGGAAGGTGACGCCGGGGACCCTGACCCTTGCCACGAAATTCCATCGCGCGCTGATCACGGCAGATCCGATGCCACGCATGACGCCATTTTCGGTAAACTGCGTCAGGCCCTGAATATCCACCGGATCGAGAATCCTGACCACCTTGGGGTCTTGAACGTCGGATGCATCATGCTGGCTGCTGCTAGAATAAGTCATGACCAATTCCTCCAGAAACCGAATGCAACTATAAGACAGGCGGCACAACCATACTACAACCGAACCACCCCCGATAGTGGTTCCCATACCCGCGACCGATGCGCGCAATGAGAATTTCGTCAACACCGTTGATTGCCTCTTGCGCCGGCGGGGATTTCAAATACAGATTGCGCCCCATGCCCGACTCCGACCCCTCGTGTACCAACGCCACCCCGCCTGCCGTCGAGATTTCCGACGAGCCGGACGAGGACCATTGTAGCAAGAGCGGCGCATACCCATTCAGGTGTTCGGCTTTTTCGCGGACTGCATGCCGCAGGATCGCGCCTTTGCGCGCCGCCGGGGCCGATCGCACACACAATCGCCTGAAACCCAAAACTGACCAAAGGGAGAGGATTGGCAGGTCTGCAACGACCTTGGCCAAGCACTGACACTTATGTTTTTCGAATGGATCTCCGACCCGTCTGCATGGATCGGTCTTGCCACGCTCGTCGTCCTCGAGATCGTACTCGGCATCGACAATCTCGTCTTCATTGCCATTCTGGCGGACAAACTGCCGCCGCACCAGCGCGAGCGCGCCCGCATCATCGGCCTGACGCTCGCGCTCGTCATCCGCATGGGGCTGCTCGCCTCGATCGCCTGGGTGGTGACGCTGACGACGCCGCTCTTCAGCATCCTCGAGTTCGATTTCTCGGGGCGCGACCTGATCCTCATCGTCGGCGGCCTGTTCCTGCTATTCAAGGGCACGATGGAACTGCACGAGCGCCTCGAAGGGCATAGCGAGCACAAGCAGGGCAAGATCGCCCATGCCGTTTTCTGGCAGGTCATCGTGCAGATCATCGTGCTCGATGCGATCTTCTCGCTCGACAGCGTGATCACCGCCGTCGGCATGGTCCAGCACCTTGAGGTCATGATGATCGCCGTCACCATCGCCGTCCTGGTGATGCTGCTGCTTTCGAGGCCGCTGATGGCTTTCGTCTCGAAACACCCGACAGTGGTCATCCTCTGCCTCGGCTTCCTGATGATGATCGGCTTCTCGCTGATCGTCGAGGGGTTCGGCTTCCACATTCCGAAGGGCTACCTCTATGCCGCCATCGGCTTCTCGGTGCTGATCGAGGCGTTCAACCAGATCGGCCGCAAGAACCGCGAGCGCTTCATGGCCAGCGGCGACCTGCGCGACCGCACCGCCGATGCGGTGCTGAGCCTGCTCGGCGGCAAGCAGTCCCAGGTGGCGCTCGGCGAAGGCGCCGACCACATCGCCAGGCAGACGGCCGGCGCGGACATCTTCTCGACCGAGGAAAAGGACATGATTCAGGGGGTGCTGGCGCTGGCCGACCGCCCGGCGAAATCGATCATGACGCCGCGCACCGAGGTCGCCTGGCTCGACATCGACAGTTCGCAGGAGGAATTGCAGCGCCAGATCCTCGATATGGGGCATTCGCGCTTCCCGATCGCCAGGGGCAATCTCGACGAATTCATCGGCGTGGCGCTTGCCCGCGACCTGCTTCGCGACCTCATCGAGGACGGGCGGATCAACCTCGAACGCTCGGTGCGCCAGCCGCTGGTGGCCCATGAGAGCATCAGCGCCCTCAAGCTGATGGAGCAGCTGCGTGGCGCATCGCCGCAGGTGGCGATGCTGCTCGACGAATACGGCGCGCTGGAAGGGATCGTGACGCCGACCGACATCCTCGAAGCGATCGCCGGCGAATTCTCCGACGAGGAGGACGACAAGCTGACCATCGAACAGGGAGAGGACGGCTCCTTCGTGGTCGACGGCTGGATGGACATCCGCCAGGCCTCGAAGGTGCTTTCGGCCGATCTCGTCGACGAGACCGACCGCTACGCCACGCTTGCCGGCTACATGCTGTGGAAGCTCGGGCACCTGCCGGGCGTCGGCGAGAGCCTGACGACCGACGACCTGACGTTTACCGTCGATGCGCTCGAAGGACGCAACATCGCGAGGGTGCGCATCACCAGGACAGCCGCTTGAGGCGCGCCGATCCGGGATTGTATGGCGCCGGTGCGAGCGCCATATTGCTTCCGGATTGATCGACCAGAATCGTCCTGCGGTACAGGTGGCCGCCGGCCCAGAAACGGAGTGCAAGCCTTGTCCATTTCCGCCTATGTCTTCGATGCCTACGGCACGCTGTTCGACGTGCATGCGGCGGCGCGGCGCCATGCCGAGCGGGCCGGACCCGACTACCAGCTGCTCTCCGAGATCTGGCGCGCCAAGCAGCTCGAATATTCCTGGGTGCGCTCGCTGATGGGTGCCTATACCGACTTCTGGACGCTGACAGAGCAAGCGCTCGACTATGCCTTCCAGCGTGTTCCGAGCGTCGATCCGGCGCTCAGGGCCGACCTGCTGGACGCCTACCGGACCCTCGACTGCTACCCGGAAGTGCCGGCGGTGTTGCGGCACCTGAAGGCGCGCGGGGCGCGCGTCGCCATCCTGTCCAACGGCACGCCGGAGATGCTGAAGACCGCCGTCGACAAGGCGGCGCTCGACACCATGATCGACGACATCATCTCCGTCGACGCGGTGCGCATCTTCAAGACCGCGCCGGCCGTCTACGACATCGTCACGACCGGCTACCGGCTCTACCCGCAGTCGGTCTCGTTCCAGTCGTCGAACCGGTGGGATGTGGCCGGGGCCGCGAAATTCGGCTTCCGCACCGTCTGGATCAACCGGCACGGCATGCCGGACGAATACCGGGACCTCGGCCCCGACCTGATCCTGCCTTCGCTCGAAGGCCTCTGAAAACCGGCGATCGGAGAAAACCATGGCCTGGTCGGCGCAGCAGTACCTGAAATTCGAGGACGAACGCACACGCCCTGCCCGCGACCTGCTGGCGCAGGTGCCGGACGGAGCGATCCGCCTGGCCTTCGACCTCGGCTGCGGCCCCGGAAACTCGACGGAACTGATCCTCGCGCGCTTTGCGGATGCCCAGGTCATCGGCATCGACAGCGACGACGACATGCTGGCGAATGCGCGCAAACGACTGCCCGGACTGAATTTCGAGAAGGCCGATCTCGGCGACTGGCAACCGGAAAGAGCGGCCGATCTCTTCTTTGCCAATGCGGTGTTCCAATGGCTGCCGGACCACCCGGCCATCCTCGAACGGCTGATGGGCCAGCTCAATCCCGGCGGCGCGCTCGCCGTGCAGATGCCCGACAACCTCAGCGAACCCAGCCACCTGCTGATGGAGGAGACGGCCCGCAGCCCCGCCTGGGCGGCACGCTTCGCCGGCAAGGCGATCCGCCGTTCTCCCCTGCCCGCGCCCTCGTCCTACTATGACCGGCTCGCGCCGCACGCGGCGCGGTTCGACATCTGGCACACGATCTACAACCATGCGCTGGAAAACGCCGGGGCGATCGCCGAATGGGTGAAGGCGACGGGGCTGAGGCCCTATCTCGATGCGCTGGAACCGGCGGCGCGCGGCGATTTCCTCGCCGACTATACGAGCCGGATTGCGAGCGCCTATCCGCCACTTGCCGACGGGCGGGTGCTGCTGCGCTTTCCCCGGCTGTTCATGGTGGCGATCGCCCCGTAGCCGCCGAGCGGCAACGTCATCCCGGCCCCCGAGCCGGGATCCGGCGGCGCACGTCCGCCGCGCCCAAGGTTCTTTCCCGCGCAAGGACTTGCGCGGGCTGGATGGCGGATCAGGTCCGGCATAACGGAACTATTTGGGATCGCCAGCTCAGACGAACTGCGACAGGCCCGGAACCGAGGCGACCACCTCGTCGACAACCTCGTCGCCGGCATACTGCTTGGCGACGGCGATGGTTTCCCTGGCGAGGCTGGTGATCTCGCCCATGCCGAGGCCCTGGCTCATCAGTTGCTGGCCGAGGCCCATGATGCCGCCGCCACCGATCGCGCTCATCAGGCCGCCAAGCAGGCCGCCACCCGAACCTTCGCCGTTGAACTGGGCGACAAGTTCGGAACCGCCGGGGATCGCCTCGATCATCTGCGCGACAGCGCCGTCATCGGCCTCGCGCTGCAGGAAACCGAGCATCATGCCGACCGCCTTTTCGGCGACATCCGGAGCAATGCCGACGCGATCGGCGATCTGGGTGACGATTTCATTCATGGTCTGCCTCCTAATTTTGACGTTAACGTCAACGTAAAACATCGATCCCGCGAACTCAAGCGAGAACCCGCCAGAGATCCGCCTTTTTCACATCTGCCGACCTCAAGAAGCGGACGGTTGTCCGCACCCCTGACCCTCCTTATAACAGAGGCAAGATGATTCAATGAAAAGGTGCGTTGCTCCACCATTTCAGCGGCGCGCGTCACATCCGGGGAGACAGGTTTCCATGCAGCAGGACGGCAAGCTCTTCATCGGCGCCAGCCGCAATCCCGACGACAGCATCAACAAGCCGGAATATCTCGACCTGAAATTCGGCAACCGCCACGGGCTGGTGACGGGCGCCACTGGCACCGGCAAGACGGTGACGCTGCAGATCCTCGCCGAAGCCTTCTCCAATGCCGGCGTGCCGGTCTTCTGCGCCGACATCAAGGGTGATCTGTCCGGCATCGCCGCAGTCGGCGAAGCGAAGGATTTTCTCCTCAAGCGCGCTGCGGACATCGGCCTCGATCCCTATGACTTCCAGGAGTTCCCGGTGATCTTCTGGGACCTTTACGGCGAAAAAGGCCACCGGGTGCGCACCACCGTCGCCGAGATGGGGCCGCTGCTGCTCGCGCGGCTGATGAATGCCACCGAACCGCAGGAGGGCGTGCTCAACATCGCCTTCAAGCTCGCCGACGAAGGCGGCCTGCCGTTGCTCGACCTCAAGGACCTGCAGTCGCTGCTCAACTACATGGGCGAAAATGCGACCGCGCTGTCGAGCCAGTTCGGGCTGATCTCCAAGGCTTCCGTCGGTTCGATCCAGCGGGCGCTGCTGGTGCTGGAACAGCAGGGAGCCGAGCATTTCTTCGGCGAGCCGGCGCTGAAGATTTCCGACATCATGCGCACCACCAATGACGGCCGCGGCGCGATCTCGGTGCTCGCGGCCGACAAGCTGATGATGAACCCTCGGCTTTATGCCACCTTCCTGCTGTGGCTTCTGTCGGAACTCTTCGAGGAACTGCCGGAAGTGGGTGATCCGGAAAAGCCGCGCCTCGTCTTCTTCTTCGACGAGGCGCACCTGCTGTTCAACGATGCGCCAAAAGTGCTCACCGAGCGCGTCGAGCAAGTGGTGCGGCTGATCCGATCGAAGGGCGTCGGCGTCTACTTCGTGACGCAGAACCCGCTCGACGTGCCGGAAACGGTGCTGGCACAGCTTGGCAACCGTGTACAGCACGCGCTGCGCGCCTACAGCCCGCGCGAACAGAAGGCGGTGAAGACTGCCGCCGATACCTTCCGCCCGAACCCGGCCTTCGACTGCGCCACGGTCATCACCACGCTCGGCACCGGCGAGGCGCTGGTCTCGACGCTGGAGGGCAAGGGCGCGCCGTCGATGGTGGAGCGCACCCTGATCCGCCCGCCGTCGAGCCGGCTCGGGCCGCTCACCGACGCCGAGCGCCAGAATGTCATGTCGGTCAGTCCCGTCGCCGGCCAGTACGACGAAGACCTCGATCGCGAATCCGCTTTCGAGATCTTGGCGCAGCGAGCCCAAAAGGCGGCCGAAGCCCGGGCGCCGGAACCGGCCGAACAGGACAAGGGCGGCGCGGCCGGCCGCTGGACGCTGCCGGGCTTCGGCGACGACGATAAGGCTCAGCCTGTACCGAAGCCCAAGACCCGCAGTTCCGGCTACCAGCGCGAGACGGTGATCGAAGCGGCGATGAAGAGCGTTGCCCGCACTGTTGCCACCCAGGTCGGCCGGGCCCTCGTCCGCGGCATCCTGGGCAGCCTCAAGCGCTGACACCGCCCGCAAGCGGGATACCGTTTGCCGATCGAAACATGCTCTCAAACCGTGCCCCGCCCAGCGCCTAGGCACGGTTTTTCGCATTCGCCGCGATAGCACCGGACGACGCCCGTGCGCGCCGGAACGTCCACGCGCGGCGGCCGACGGAGGCAAAGTTCTCCAGACATTAAACATTCATGGAAATGTCACTTGATTTGCGGCGCACGGCCAGAGTATGCAATCGTCATATTTAATCGATCGACTAAATATAACTTTGCAACAGGCTGGTATCGCGTTCCTCCCAAGCCGTCCCCGTGACTTTCCCTGTGATCGGGGCGACGGACCGCAGTTTTCAGTCAGGCTTCGGAATGCCTGCAGCGTCTCGAAGTGCGTCATCC
Organism: Ferirhizobium litorale; assembly: GCA_030028905.1. GTDB lineage: Bacteria > Pseudomonadota > Alphaproteobacteria > Rhizobiales > Rhizobiaceae > Ferirhizobium > Ferirhizobium litorale. The sequence continues at coordinate 417,132 of JALDYZ010000002.1, forward strand.
CGGGTTCGGGCCCGCCCCCATATCTCCAGTCTGGCGGCGGGTCCGGATACCGGGGTTTTCGCGCTGGCGCCAGCCTCGCCTCCTGATACGGCCTATCCCATGAAAAAAGAAGCGCCGCGGTCAAGCCGCGGCGCCTCTTTTTACGCAGTACCGAAACGGATCAGGCAACCGTGACCGGAACTTCGGTCGAGGTGCGCATGGCGTGGCTGTAGGGGCACACGATGTGGGCGGCGGCAGCCAGCTTTTCCGCCTGAGCCTTGTCGACGCCCGGGATATTGACAGTGAGGGCAACGTCGATTTCGAAGCCGCCGCCATCGGCACGCGGGCCGATGCCGACCTTGGCGGTCACCGTGGTGTCTTCCGGGATCTTGACCTTTTCCTTGGCCGCGACAAATTTCAGGGCACCGAGGAAGCAAGCCGAGTAACCGGCGGCGAAGAGTTGCTCGGGATTGGTGCCGCGGGCGCCATCGCCGCCCAGTTCCTTCGGCGTGGTCAGCGTGACGTCGAGGACGCCGTCTTCCGAAACGGAACGACCGGAGCGGCCACCGGTGGCAGTTGCTTTCGTGGTGTAGAGAATGGGCATGACGGTATCTCCTGGATCGATTTGACAGGCTTTATATAGTGCACTATTTGATTGTGTGCAATATAATTTTGCAAATTGAGAAATTCACGGTTTCGTGCAAGGATGATTGCATGATCGTCCGCCCGAGATTCCTGGAGCGAACCATGGACACTACCATACCGGAGAGCGCATTGGCGCTCGACCAGCAGCTCTGCTTTGCGGTTTATGCCACGGCGCATGCCTTTACCCGCGCCTACAAGCCGCTGCTCGACGAACTGGGGCTGACCTACCCGCAATATATCGTCATGCTGGTCTTGTGGGAGCGCGGCGATGTTCCGGTCAAGGTGATCGGGGAAGCACTGTATCTCGACACCGGCACGCTTTCCCCGCTTCTCAAGCGTCTCGAGCAGGCCGGCCTCATCCGGCGGGTGCGCGACAGCAAGGACGAGCGCCAGGTGATCGTCAAGCTGACCGAAAAGGGCACGGCCATGAAGGCAGAGGCCAGGAAGGTGCTGGTCGCCATCGGTCAGGCCAGCGGCTGCAGCCTCGACGAGATGACGTCGCTGCGCGACACCCTGCACAGGCTGCGCGCAAACCTGGTCGAAAGCGCCTGAGGCATACCCGTCGAGTATTGCCGGCACCTATTTGGAATTCGACAAAACGGGCAGATGGGCAGACAGTAGGGTGGCTGTTGGCACGGGAGAACAGGCCATGCCCAACCCCGCTGAAGTGGTCAGCACCTACTTTTTGGCCAAGGACGGCAATCACCCGTTCCTGATGCGCCGGGCTTTCGCCCAGAACGCGCAGCTGGAAATGATCGTCAAGACGGATGCCATTTCCTTTCCGAGTGCGGCAAAAGGACTGAACGCGATCGAAGATATCCTGTGCCGTCGTTTCGCCAATGATTTCGAGAACGTCTACACCTTCTGCCTGGCGCGACCGACTCACGTCAATCGGCGTCATTTCCCTTGCAACTGGCTGGTTGCGATGGCGGAGAAAGACAACGGGCCAATCCGGGTGGGGAGCGGCCGCTACGACTGGCATTTCTCGCCCGACGGTCCGTGCCTGGCGGAAAGGCTGATCATCACCATCGATGTGATGCAGGTCGTTCCAGGAGAGGAGCTCGACCGGATCATGAACTGGATCGCCAGCCTGCCCTACCCTTGGTGCAGCCCGAGCGAGGCTCTGGAGGACATGCCCGCTACAGACGGTCTGGCGCCGATCGAGCACTATCTGAAAACGGTGCGCCCGTTGGCTCCTCAGGCTTGAGTTCGGCTTTCCCCGGGATCCGCACGCGCGAATGCCGGCGAACAAGCCGCGCCAGCAACCACGGTATTGGAAAGGATCACTGCCAGACGACGATGCGCGCCTTGTTCGGCACCCGGTCGTAGAGGTCGATCACGTCCTGGTTCAACAGGCGCACGCAGCCCGAAGACACGGCCTTGCCGATCGACTGCCATTCGGGCGAGCCGTGCAGGCGGTAGAGCGTGTCCTGGCCGTTCTGGAAGATGTAGAGCGCACGCGCGCCGAGCGGATTGTCGAGGCCCGGATCCATGCCGCCGTTGGCGATCGAATATTTCACCAGCTCCGGCTTGCGGGCGACCATTTCGTCGGGCGGGTTCCAGCGCGGCCATTTCTTGCGCCACTGGATGACGCCCTCGCCCTGCCAGGCAAAACCTTCGCGGCCGATGCCGACGCCGTAGCGCATCGCAGTACCGCCCGGCTCGACCAGGTAGAGATAGCGCGCAGCGGTGTCGACCACCACGGTTCCCGACGGCTCGCCGGTCGGATTGCTGACCCTCTGTCGATAGTATTGCGGCGGTATCTGGTCGTAGGGCACGGCCGGGATCAGGTAGCCGTTGTCCTCGCGCGGACCGTACATCACGTCCAGTTCGGCGGTGCTGACGCCCGATCCGGAAACCGGGCCGTCCATCCACGGCAGACGCGTCGGGGCGATGGGATAGCTCGGCACATACCGCGGCACTGTGCTGTAGGTGGCACAGCCGGCAAGCGTCGAGGCGGCACCCAGCCCGAACAGATTGAGGAAATTGCGGCGGGACAGCGAAGGGGACGAAGGCATGAGGCGGATGTGGTTCCCTGGTGCAAAGGAGAGCGGCAATGCATCTCGGCGACAGACGGCCCATGTTTCGGGCTTCCATTGCACCGCAGGATAGAGAGCCGCTCCCGGCGTGACTATTACGCTTCTGCAACATCACGCAAAATTGTTGCGATGTCGTTAGCCCCCAGCCTACAAGCAGTTGCTGCAGGCGTCCTTGACGTGCATCAAGCTTTTGCGTGCGCCTACAGCACCACGATCGCGCTCTTGGCCGGCACCCGGTCATAGAGATCGATGACGTCCTGGTTGAGCATACGCACGCAACCCGAGGACGTCGCCTTGCCGATCGACTGCCAGTCGGGCGTGCCGTGGACGCGGTAGAGCGTGTCCTTGCCGTCGTTGAAGATGTAGAGCGCACGGGCGCCGAGCGGATTGTTGAGGCCGGGGTTCATGCCGCCATTGGCGGCCGAGAACTGGGCGATTTCCGGCTGGCGGGAAACCATTTCCTGCGGCGGTGTCCAGCGCGGCCACTTCTGCTTTCGCTGGATCACGCCTCGCCCCGTCCAAGCGTAGCCGTCACGGCCGATGCCGATGCCGTAGCGCATGGCGCGCCCCTGCGGCTGCACCAGGTAGAGGTAGCGCTTCTGCGTATCGACGACGATGGTGCCGGGCTTTTCCGTCGTCTGGTAGGCGACTTCCTGGCGCAGGTATTGCGGATCGATGCGCGCATGGGGAATGGCGGGCAGTGTCCGGTCATCGTCGCGCACGGGTCCATAGGTCGTCCGGTAGACCGGATTGGAAACCGGCAGGCCGTAGGCCCGATGGAACTGCGTGGTGAAGAGGTTTTGCGATGGCGGCGGGAACTGCGCCGGGGGCGGCTGAATGGCGATGCCCGCGATCGGCGCCGTCTCCTGGCGAAAGACATCGGCATTCATCGTGCTCGTATCGACGCAGCCGAAGCCGGCAAGCGGCAGTACGAGGGCGACAAGCGAGGCACCGCGCGCGGTCATGCGAGAGAGAATCATGGAGCAACCCGTTTCATGGCAAAGATATCCTGCGCACGATGACAGATGCGGCTGGCGCGAGGCTGGCGCGACTAGACGCGCTGGACGTTGTTGCGGCCGCTCTGCTTGGCCCTGTACATTGCCGCGTCCGCAGTCGAAAGCAATTGCTCCGGCGTGTCGCCGTTCACGGGAAAGACCGCCACGCCCATGCTGCAGGAGGCGGCGATCATCTCGCCGCCGATCCAGACGGGCTCGCTCATGGCGGCATGCAGGTTGCCGAGCCGCGCATCGACCTCCCGGTCATCGCCGGACCGGTGCGCGAATACGACCGCAAATTCGTCGCCGCCGAGCCGCGCCGCAATATCTCCGGCACGCAGGCTCGCGTCCATGCGGGCGGCAAGCTCCTTCAGCAGCGTATCACCGGCCCTGTGACCGAGGGTATCGTTCACCACCTTGAAATTGTCGACATCGATAAAGGCGAGCGACAAGGGACAGTCGCCCGCACGCGCACCGTCGAGAGCGTCCGCCAGGCGCTCCTCGAAGAACGAGCGGTTGGGCAGGCCGGTCAACGGGTCGTGGTGGGCCATGAAGCGGATCCGCTCCTCTGTCCGCTGCCGTTCGACGGCGATCCCGGCCAGATGCGTCGCCATGGCCACGAGATCCGTTTCCCGCTTGCCTGGCGACCTCGCCTCACCCGAATAGAGCGCAAACGTGCCGAGCACGTGACGTCCTGCGGTCATGATCGGGGTCGACCAGCAGGAGCGCAGGCCATACTCGGCGGCAAGGCCGCGATAGTCGGCCCACAGGGGATCACTCATGATGTCGCTGACGACCACCGGCTCGCCGCGCCATGCCGCCGTTCCGCAGGAACCGACGCCGGGGCCGATCGAAATGCCGTCGATCAACTGGCTGTAGGCCGCAGGCAGACTGGGAGCCGCACCGGTGCGCAACCGCCTGTCGTCATGGTCGAGCAGGAGGATGGAGCAGGAAATCCCGTCCAGCTCGGCTTCGACCAGGCGGACCAGCGCATCGAGTATGCCGGGCAGCGGCTCGCTGCGCGCGATCATTTCCAGCAGTCGCGCCTGGCCCTGGAGCAGCAGGTGCTCGCGGGCGCGGTCGGTGACGTCGCGGGCAAGGCCGACGAGGCCGATCACCTCCCGACCCGCATTCTTCAGCGGCGCCTTGGTGGTGTGCCGCCACAACAGCCTGCCATCGGCAGCGGCGAGCTGTTCCGCCACCACCGTCAGCGTCTCGTCGGCGGCCATGAGCTGCTGTTCGGCAGCATGGAATTCCATCGCCCTCGCCATCGGATAGAGCTCGAAGTCGGTGAGGCCGAGCATTTCGGCGGCTCGCTGGAAACCGTGGGCGTTCGCAGTCGCTTCGTTGGCATAGACGAACCGTCCCTGCCGGTCCTTGACGTAGATGAAATCGGGCAGCGCATCGAGTATGTCGACGAAGGGCAGTGCGACGCCGGCGTCGCCGATTGCCAACACATTGGCGGTGGCAAACGCCTCGGCGACGGCAAGAAGGCGTCTGGCCCGCTCGCTGAGCGGTTCGCCTGGTTCCTCCGGCATCCGCAGCCGGGTACCGCCATCGTTCATGCTGCACCCCCCAAGACGTCGCACCGGATGTCTCGATCACTCGTTCGTGCGTCAGGGCATGCTATTCCGGTTTCCCTTTCACGTTGTTTAACGGGAAGGACGGTCGCAGCAGCAGCCGCGTAGCGGAGTGTCGCCTATTGGCACAAGGGAGCGTGCCATTTTCAAGCATCACCTAATGCGCGCCCGCCTCGACGAGGATCTTCTCCATCGCCCGGTAGCCGCGCGAGCGGGCATGGGCGAGCGGCGACACACCTTCCCCATCGGCAAGGTTGGCGTCGGCGCCGGCATCGACCAGCAGTCGCACGATCTCAACGTGCCTCGGCCCGCCATCGCTGAGGATGATCGCCTCGAGCAGCGCCGTCCAGCCGAGCCTGTTGACGTGGTCGACCTCGACACCGGCCTCGATCAGCGTCTTCACCGCTTCGACATGGCCGCGCTCCGATGCGGGGATCAGCGCCGTGCCGCCGTAGCGGTTGGTGCTGGCGAGATCCGCGCCGTTCGCCAGCGTCAGCCTGAGGATCTCCAGATGCCCGCGCGCGCCGGCATAGAGATACGGGCTGTCGTTGATGTTGTCCCTGGCGTTGACATCCGCACCGGCGGCAATGAGCACCCGCGCCGCCTCCACCTGGTTTTCATGCGTGGCGACAAGAAGCGCGGTGGCGCCGCTCTCGTCGCGGACGTCGATAGCGGCGCCCTTCGCAACCAGTTCTTCGACAAGGGCGGCATCGCCCGTGCGGGCAGCTTCATGCAATTCGCGATCCGACATGGCGGCTCCTCCCGTGGTCCAGAACACGAGGGCGGCGGCAAGGATGAATGGCGCGGCCCAGGCACATCCGGTCATTGGTGTTTCTCCCGGTTTGGCAGGAAGATAGAGGCAACGGGCACGGTTTGGAAAGCGGCCGCTGCGGGAACCGCCCATCTGTCCCATGGAAAGGACGTTGCCAACGAAGCATCCATTCATCCCGGCTATCAACCCATTGAAATATTTCATGGCGGCGCGCAGGCGGGACGCTTCCGTTTCACACGCCGGCGGCATAGGTTTGGCCCATATCACGAACGGGGAGAGAGACCATGCTGACGATCTACGGCGTTTACCGATCGCGCGCCTCGCGCAACTACTGGATGGCCAAGGAACTCGGCCTCTCTTACACGTCGGTCCCGGTCATCCAGGGCCGCCGGCTGGAAGATCCGCTGGCCGCCGACGCGCCGCTCAACACCCAGTCGCCGGCCTTTCTCGCCATTAATCCCATGGGCTGCATCCCGAGCATCGATGATGACGGCCTGGTTCTCAACGAGTCCCTGGCAATCAACCTCTACCTCGCCCGCAAGCATGGCGGGCCGCTTGCCCCGCGCGATGTCGCCGAAGAAGGCCTGATGACGATGTGGACGATGTGGGCCGCGACCGAGGTCGAACCGCATGCGGTGCGCATCGTGCTGACCTACGACGCCGGGCTGCAGGAAACGGAAAGCGGCATTGCCGCGATCAACGCCAGCGCCCGCTCGCTCCGGAAAGCCTTCGGCGTACTCGAAAAGCAGCTCGCAAAGAGCGGATATGTCGTCGGCGACCGCTTCACCGTCGCCGATCTCAACCTCGCCGAGGTGTTCCGCTACACCCAGAGCCAGAAGGCGCTGTTCGCCGACCATCCGAACATCTCGGCCTGGATCGCTGCCTGCCAGTCGCGGCCGGCCTTCAAGGCGATGATGGAAGCCCGCCTGCAGGAACCGGAATAGCCTCCGGCGCGCCCTGTCGCCATCCCTCGATCGAGGCCATGCTCTCGCGCATCTCGTCGCGCACCCAGGTCTTGAAGGCGACAACCTTCTTCGGCTCGCGTTCGCCGAATGCGGTGACGAAGTAGTAGCCCATGCCGGTCGCCACCCGGATCGGAAAGGGGGCGACGAGCCTTCCGGCATCGAGCGCCCAGGACGCAAGGACCGGCCAGCCGAGCAGCACCCCCTGCCCGGCGATCGCCGCATCGAGGCAGAGCGAGGCGTCGCTGAAGAGATGGCGCGCCTTTGGCGCCGGTACGTCGAGACCCGCGGCGGCGAGCCACCGTTCCCAGGTGAATGCCTCGTTGACATCGACCACCGCCGGGAGCCTCGCCAGGTCCGCCGGCGAGCGCAACCCGGCCGCCAGCGCCGGCGCGCAGACCGGAAACATCTCCTGCGGCATCAGGTACTCCGCCCTCACTCCGGGCCAGGTGCCGGGGCCGACGCGGATGGCGACATCGACGTCGGAGGCGCCGACATCGACCCGCTCGGTTGTCGCCTCGATGCGAAGGCTGATCTCCGGATGGAGGGCGCTGAATTTCGCGATGCGGTGGATCAGCCATCGCGAGGCAAACACCGGCGCGACCGAGATGGTCAGCACCGTCTCGTCGCGAAGGCGCGCCGTGGCGACCGCCTCGGAAAGCGTTCGGAACCCCTCGCCCAGACGGACAAGGAACTGGACGCCGAACTCCGTCGGCACAAGCCCGCGGCTTACCCGCTCGAACACCGCGCGCCCGAGCTGCGCTTCCGCCTTGATGACATGCTGGCTGACGGCACCCGGCGAAACGCCGAGTTCTTCGGCTGCCGCCTGCAACGATCCGAGCCGGCCGACGGCCTCGACGGCCCTCAGGCCGTTCAGGTGTACCAGGTTGAGGTTCTTCATATAGTTTTTCTAATCGAAAATCGTTTTCTTCTCAATTGCGGCACAGGCATGTGGCGCGAGATAATCCGGCATCATAGCGCACGATATCCGTGCAGCTGTATTTCGAAGGAACGCCGCCATGAAGATTTTGTGGATGATATTGCGCTGGCTGAAGGAACGCGACACTGCGCCGGACACGGTGTGGTGCCTCGATCCGCTGTCGCATCCGCAGATCGAGCGGATGGACGAGCGCGAACGCGCCGACCTGCCGTTCGGGAGGTCGGCGAGCAAGATCGCGCACCGCTGAGCGCCAGCGTCCCCGTTTTTCAGGCGGGGACCGACAGGGCGTTCGTCCGGGTGACGACGCCGGCACCCAAACCGGCGATGAAGATCGCCAGGATCGCATAGGCCGGCGCCATGCCGCCGGTGCCGAAGTTGAGCAGGTAGGCTGCGGTCGGCTGGGCGTTCGAAAGCATCTCGCCAAGGCCGACACTTTCGCTCAGTTGGGTGACGACCTTGGGAAACTCCGGAGCGATGGCGAGACTCAGCAGCACCGAATGCAGGGCCGCCAGCCCGGTCGCCAACCGAAGGCGCTCCGGCAGGCGGGCCATCGGCCCTTCCTCTTCGTCCTCACCGCCGCGCTCGGTGTGCTCCTCGAGCGGGAAGCTCAGGTAGATGGCGAAGGCGACCAGGTAGAGGAACGCGATCGGAACCGTCGAGAAGACCGCGCCGAAGGTGAGTTGCCCGCTCCACATGTCGTCGAAGAGCATCAGGAAGGGCGCCGACACCAGGAACCAGACGGCCGCAGCCAGCGCCCAGCCGACGTGAAGGCGCAGATAGCGGATTCGCATCACGGTGCAGGCAATCATCACCGCTCCCGTGGCCCAGAAGCCGAGCGGCTTGAACTCTCCCGACATCCTCGCGCCGATGCGCCCGCAGGATCCAGCCACCTGGGCACAACCCGAAAGCTGCACCATCGCCCAGGTGATGTAGTCAAAATAGATCGCGAAGAACATGAACGACGCGATACACATCAGCGTCCACCAAAGATAACGTCCCGCAAACATGGCAGTCCTCATGACTGTTGCGTAATAGATCAGGGCACTATCCTACACGCAGGCCTGCAACCTCGCTCAACAAGCTAAAATATTAGTTTATACTTATTTACGATCCACAGCTTGAACGGCGTTCCCGTGACCCGGTTCGGCACAGTCAATCGGTCAATACTGCCGTGACGCGAACATTTCCGACATGAATGCCGTTCCAGTTGTGCATTGCGTGGTTGGCAGAGGCCATCAATGCCGCATGAACATCGCTGTTCCTGTCGAAGAATCGGGCGAGCGTGGCGGCGACCATGGCTTCGGCAGCCCGCGTCGTGCCGTTTTCACACTTCAGCGCAATCGCCACGCCCTGTTCCGGGACGGCCGCGCAGAAGACGCCCTCCGCGCCGGTCTTGGCGAAGATGCGGCCGGGCGCGATGCTCATCAGCCTGGTGCAGGCGCGGCCGGTGCCGGCGACATAGAACGGCTCGGCCATGCACGCTTCCATGATGCGTCTGGAAGCACGGGCGCGGACCGGCTCGAGCCCGACCCCCGTCGTCATCCTGGCAAAACCATAGGCGAGCGATTTCAACGGCACCGCATAGGTCGGGATGGAGCAGCCGTCCATGCCGGAATTTTCACGACCCAGGGTGACGCCGGTCAGGCTGGCCATGGTCTCGCGGATCTCGCGCTGGAGCGGATGGTCGTAGCCGACATAGCCGCCGGGGTCGGTGCCGGTGTGGCAGCAGGCGCATATGAAGCCGGCATGCTTGCCCGAGCAGTTGTTGTGGAGCGCGCTGGGGGTGTCGAGCGTGCGGGCCTGGTGAATCAGGACCTGCTGGGTGGAAGACCAGTGGGCGCCGCATTCCAGCGTATCGGCATCGCGCCCGGCGGCCTTCAGCATCGCGGCGGCCAGCGCCACATGCTCGTCCTCGCCCGAATGGGAAGCCGAGGCAAGGGCAAGCTCGCGATTGCCGAAACCATAGGCGTCAGCGGCACCGCTTTCGACGAGCGGCAACGCCTGCATCGCCTTGCAGGCGGAACGCGGGAACACCGGGCGGTCGATATCGCCGAGCGAGAAGACGAGGTCGCCGTCGCCATCGACGACGGCGATCATTCCGCGGTGGCGGCTTTCGACGAGATTGCCGCGGGTAACTTCGACGGTAACGGGATTGGACATGCGGGAGGGCCTCGGGGATCTGCTGTGGATCGCCCGTGATAGACAATCATGAGGTCCGCCGCTAGGGGCTTGTTCGGTCGTTGCGGCGGCCTCGTGGCCACCACTTCAAGGGAGACCCGCATTCATGGTATGAAGCGTCTTCACGTCCCGTCCGGGGATCGCGGGATGATTTCACTTTCGACGGCGAAATGCGCGGAAGACTTCGAGATCGCCGCCGAATTCGGCCGCGCATTCGGGGAATGGGATGCCGTCGAAGGGCTGGCCTACGGGCTGGACCCGGAGGAGGTGCGGCAACTCTACCACAACGATACGAGCAGTTCGCTGGCGAGGAAGTTCAGCGCCGGCAACGGCGTGCTGTACCTGGCCCGATCGGATGGCGCGCTGGCGGGAAGCCTCGGCTTCGACACGTTCGACGAGACGACCGCGGAACTGCAGAAATTCTATGTGGATCCAAAATTCCGCGGCAAGGGCATCGGCAGCGCGTTGATGCGGACGGCGTTGGCCGAAATCGGGAAGAGCGGTTTCAAAAGGGTCGTGCTGCACACCACGGTCTACATGCGCAATGCGATTTCGGTCTACGAGGCTTGCGGGTTCATCCGATGCCCGCCATTCCGGGCGGTCCCGGACAGCGTGGCGCATACCGAAATCTTCATGGCGCGGGAGATGTGATGCGGAATGAGCCACCCCCTGCCCGGGTTTCGACAGGCTCCGGTGAAAGGCCGGCTCAACCGACCTTCAGCATGATCTTGCCGACATGCTCGCTGGTTTCCATCAGCGCGTGCGCCTTGGCGACGTCGTCGAAGGCGAAGACCGAGTGGATGACCGGCGCCACCTTTCCACTTTCGAGCAGCGGCCAGACCTGCGCCAGCAGTTCGTCGCGGATGGCGCGCTTTTCCTCCGCCGTGCGCGGCCGCATCGTCGAGCCGGTCACCGTCAGGCGCTTGACCATGATCGGCGCGAGGTTGACCTTGTCGGCGACGGCACCGCCGAGGAAGGCGATGATCGACAGGCAACCGTCCTTCGCCAGCACCGAGAGATTCTTCTCGAAGTAGGCGGCACCGATCATGTCGAGGACGACATCGACGCCGCGCCCATCGGTTTCGGCCTTGATGACCTCGGCGAAATCCTCCTCGCGGTAGTTGATCGCCCGCCGTGCGCCGAGCCTGACGCAGGCCTCGCACTTGTCCTTCGAACCGGCTGTGGTGAATACCTCGGCGCCGAAGGCGGTCGCAAGCTGGATCGCCGTGGTACCGATGCCACTGGTGCCGCCATGGATCAGCACGCTCTCGCCTTCGGTAAGGCCGGCCATCTGGAAGAGATTGGCCCAGACGGTAAAGAAGGTTTCGGGGAGCGCCGCCGCCCGCACCGCGTCATACCCCTTGGGAAAGGGCAGCACCTGCCCGGCGGGCGCCAGGCAGTACTCCGCGTAGCCGCCGCCATTGACCAGTGCGCAGACCTTGTCGCCGGGGGCATAGCCGGCGACACCGTCACCGATGCCGACGACCTCGCCGGCCACCTCGAGGCCGAGCACCGGGCTGGCCTCCTTCGGCGGCGGATAGGTACCCTGCCGCTGGGCGACGTCGGGGCGATTGACGCCGGCGGCCTCCACCCTGATCAGGATCTCCCCGGCCCCCGGCTCCGGCAACGGCGCACGGGCGATGGACATCATCTCCGGACCGCCAAAGGACTTCAGGTTGACATAGCGCATTTCGGCTGGGCGCATATCTGCTGGCAGGGACATGGGCGGCTCTCCTCAAATCAACGGAAGACACGCAAATAGGCCAAAACGGCCCGCTTTGAAAGGCGGGCTGCATCGGCAGGCGCGGCGCCCTCGCCGGCTCGCGGACAGCAATGCACGCAAAATCAATGGATTGGCGCATTGTCTCCGGCAGCGGCTGCGGCGCAATGCCCGAGCGTCAAATCGTCTCTCCGAACGGGACGAGGACAAGGCCATTGTCACTGTCCTTGGCCATGCTCTTGATTGCCGCGATCTCCGCGCTCATGCGGCTGATATCGTCGACGACGTGGCCGCGCGGCAGCTCCAGCACGCCGATTGAACAGCGCATCAGCGGAAAGTCTATCTCGACCCCGGCGCGGTCGTGGCCGCGGATCAGCGCGCGCGCCCGGTCCTCGTCGCAATAGAGCGCGGCGACATCGTCCTGGAAGTCGCTCAGCAGCCGGTCGAGGACCTCGGTCAGTTCTTCCACCTTCCAGCCACTGACACCGATGAAGAAATCGTCGCCGCCGACATGGCCGAGGAAGTGCCCGTCGGAAAAGAAATACCGGCGGGTCAGGGCTGCAAACAGCGATATGGCGTGGTCGCCGAGCTGGAAGCCGTACTTGTCGTTGAAGGGTTTGAAGTTGTCGAAGTCGCAGTAGCAGAAGTGACGCACGGCGTCGTCGTCACGCCCGGCGTTCTGCATGTAGTCGCGGATGGCGCGATTGCCGGGCAGGCCGGTCAGCGGGTTCTGGTCCTGCGCCACCTGCAACTGTTTCTCGTTGATGACCTTGATCAGCGAGGCGGCCGAGACGACGCCCGCATAGCGCATGTTTTCCGTCAGGATGACGCAGTCGCTGCCTTCCATGTTGGCGAAGACGGTCATCAGTTCCTCGGCACCGGCATCGAGACCGACGATCGGGGCGCGGTCGACGAAATGCGAGATCGCCCGCTCGTAGACCTTGTTCTTGAGGAGATCGCGACCGAATGGCTGGTAGATGAATTCCTTCAGGTGGCGCTCGTTGATGGTGCCGCGCGGCTCGCCATTGGCGTTCAGGACCGGAAAGAAGGCCTGGCGCGGATTGAGGCGGAAAAGATCGAACACATGCTCGATGCTGTCATTCTCGTAAACCGTCGGCAGCCGCTCGATCTGCTTGCGGATAAGAATTTCATCGAGCGTGTGGCCACTGCGCTTGGCCTGGCCGACATGCTGCAGGTGCGGGAAACTCTTCCTCAAATCGGAAACGAAGGTCGTTGGCCGGTCGATGAACCACCCCTGGACGAGATCGACGCCGTATTGCCGACAGGCGAGGAACTCGGCCTCCGTCTCGATACCTTCGGCGACGACGCGAATGCCGAGCACATGGGCAATGTTGACGAAGTTCTTAACGAGATGGCGCTTGCGCGGATTGGCGTCCAGCCCTGCGATGAAATGGCGGTCGATCTTGAGGTAGTCGACCGGGTGGTCGCAGAGGATCTTCATCTCGCCGTGGCCGACGCCGAAATCGTCGATCGCCAGCTTGAAGCCGGCGCGGCGCATGTGGCGCACCAGGGCAGCGAACTCCGGCACGCTGGTATTGTCGAAGCGCTCCGACAGTTCGAAACAGATCGACGACGGCGGCACGCCGTTTGTCTTGAGGTGCTGAAGCAGGCTCTCGATCATCTGCTCTCCATGGCGGATCAGCCGCACATCGAGGTTGAGGAAGAGCGTGGCCGAGGCGAAATCCGGCAGGGTGACGAACTTGGCGACGGCGCGCGCGGCCACCATCTGCTCCAGCGCCAGCAGTGCGCCCGCCTCCTCGGCCTGATCGAGCAGAGCCACCGGCGAAGCAAAGCCGATGCGCTCCTGGCCGCGCATCAGCGATTCGTAGCCGAAGACCGCGCCGGTGCTGGCCTCCACAATCGGCTGGAAGGCATTCTCGACCACGAGCTTGGCAAGGGTAATGATCTGGTCGTTTGCGAAACGACGCAAAACGCCCGGTTCCACTGGGGCAGCCACCGTCATGCCGGTCTCCGAAAAAGGCCTTTAAATATGGCGCGGAGGATTCCGGCAAAAGGTCAAGGAAACCTTTCCCGAACATGAAACTTTCATGAAGGTTTCGTGACGGGCGGTTGCATGGTTCGAGGTCCCGGCGCGACGGCCGGGCCGGGACCGCGGCAGGATCAATGTTTGATGCCCCAGCCGAACAGTACCAGGGTCCAGCCCTGCATGATCAGGTCGACCGCCAGGAACAGGCCGAGCATCCACAGGCTGTTGACCGGCCAGCCGACGGCGACCACCAGGCCGAGCAATGCGGTGATGGTACCGCCGAACACGATCCAGCCCCAGCCGGTCGTGGGCTTGGTCTTGAAGCCTGCCCAGATGCGCAGAAGGCCGGAGACGAGCAGCGCCATGGCGAGGAGCAACGTCAGCACGGCGGATGCAAGAACCGGATTGATGAAGGCGCAAATGCCAGCAATCGTATAGAGAACGCCGCTCAGCGCCCAGGACAGCACGTTGCGCCAGCCCTTGACCTGGAAGGCGTGGGCGAGTTCGACGACGCCACCCAACAGCATCAGCAGGCCGATGTAGTAGACGGAGACGACGGTGGCGGTGAAGAGATTGGCGAGCGCGATGAAGCCGAAGACAAGCAGGACAAGGCCGAGGACGACGAACCAGCCCCACTTGCCACTCAGGCCACCCAGCTCGGTCCTTTCAAATGCATGCGTCATGATGAAATCCTTTTCCCCGGAAGAGGGCCGCAGCCCTGGTTGGACGCACTTCATGCTTGCATAAGAATAACAAGAACTAAGCACAGCGCGATGATCTGAATCAAGTGCCAGTTTTTTGTTGATTGATGCGTCAATCAAAAATAAGCTGGCGAGGTCAGAGGGAGATGCGATGCCGAAAGTCGGAATGGAACCGGTCCGCCGCAAGGCTCTCGTCGATGCGGCACTGCGCGCCATCGGCGAGAACGGGACGCTGGCCGTCACCATGTCGGAGATCGCCCGCAACGCCGGCGTCTCGCCGGCGCTGGCGCACCACTATTTCGGCTCCAAGGAGCAACTGCTGATCGCCACGATCCGGAGTCTTCTCCAGCAGTTACGCAACGATGTGGTGAAAGCGATTCAAGCCGTTCACACGCCGCGTGAGAAGCTGTCGGCCATCATCCGCACCAGCTTCCACGCCGACCAGTTCGCACCGCAGACGATCGCCGCCTGGCTCGCCTTCTACTCCGAAGCGCAGCGATCCGAGGCGACCCGACGGCTGCTGGTGATCTACGCCCGGCGGCTGCGCTCCAACCTGGTGTGCAATCTCAAGCGGCTATGCGCCGCCGATGACGCGGCGCGGATTGCCGAAGGCGCTGCTGCGATGATCGACGGACTCTATATCCGCCAGAGTCTGAAGGCGGCGCCGATCAGCATCGAGGCGTCGATCGCCCTCACCGAAGACTACCTGAACGCGCACCTGCGCCCAATTGCCGGGGAATATTGACGCCGTGACCGAAGCAAAGCGGAATATCCTGATCATCATGGTCGACCAGCTGAACGGAAAACTGTTTCCCGACGGACCCGCCGACTTCCTGCATGCGCCGCACATGAAGGCGCTTGCGGCCCGCTCGGCCCGCTTCCGCAACAACTACACCTCTTCGCCGCTATGCGCACCGGCCCGGGCCTCGCTGATGGCGGGTCAGTTGCCGAGCCGCACCCAGGTCTACGACAACGCCGCCGAGTATGTCTCCTCGATCCCGACCTATGCCCACCACCTGCGCCGCGGCGGCTACTACACGGCGCTGTCCGGCAAGATGCACTTCGTCGGCCCGGACCAGTTGCACGGCTTCGAGGAGCGGCTGACCACGGACATCTACCCGGCCGACTTCGGCTGGACGCCCGACTACCGCAAGCCCGGCGAACGGATTGACTGGTGGTATCACAATCTCGGCTCCGTCACCGGGGCCGGCGTCGCCGAGATCACCAACCAGATGGAATATGACGACGAGGTCGCCTTTCTCGCCAACCAGAAACTCTACCAGCTCAGCCGCGAAACCGACGACGCCGGCCGCCGCCCCTGGTGCCTGACCGTTTCCTTCACCCATCCGCACGATCCCTATGTCGCGCGCCGCAAGTTCTGGGATCTCTATGAGGACTGCGAGCACCTGCTGCCGGAAGTGGGCGCCCTGCCCGATGACCGGCAGGATCCGCATTCGAAGCGCATCATCCATTCCTGCGACTACCAGGCCTTCAACGTCACCGACGAAGACGTGCGGCGCTCGCGCCGGGCCTATTTCGCCAACATCAGCTATCTCGACGAGAAGGTCGGCGAACTGATCGACACGCTGACGCGCACGCGCATGCTCGACAACACCTGTATCGTCTTCTGCTCCGACCACGGCGACATGCTGGGCGAACGCGGGCTGTGGTTCAAGATGAACTTCTTCGAGGGTTCGGCCCGCGTGCCGCTGATGATTGCCGGCCCCGGCGTGGCGCCCGGCCTGCATGTCACGCCCACCTCGAACCTCGACATCACGCCGACGCTTGCCGACCTCGCCGGCATTTCGCTCGCCGAAGTGCAGCCATGGACGGACGGCGAGAGCCTGGTGCCGATGACGCAGGGCATCGAGCGCACCTCGCCTGTGCTGATGGAATATGCGGCCGAAGCTTCCTACGCGCCGCTCGTCGCCATTCGCGAGGGCAAGTGGAAGTACATTCACTGCCTGCTTGATCCCGACCAGCTCTACAATCTCGACGCCGACCCGCTGGAACTCACCAATCTCGCCGGTGATCCGGAGTATTCCGATGTCGTCGATATGTTCCGGCGCAAGCGCGAAGCCCGCTGGGACATGGGCGTCTTCGACGCGGCCGTGCGCGAAAGCCAGGCGCGGCGCTGGGTGGTCTACGAGGCGCTCAGGAACGGCGCCTACTACCCCTGGGACCACCAGCCGCTGCAGAAGGCGTCCGAGCGCTACATGCGCAACCACATGAACCTCGACAATCTCGAGGAATCCAAGCGCTATCCGCGGGGAGAATGAACGATGATCACGATCTGGGGCCGAAAGACCTCCTCCAACGTGCAATCGGTGATGTGGTGCATCGGCGAGCTCGGGCTTGCCCATGAGCGCATCGATGCGGGCTTCACCTACGGCGTCGTCGACACGCCGGAATTCCTCGCCATGAACCCGAACGGGCTGGTGCCGGTCATCCGTGACGATGGCGGCGAGCCCTTGTGGGAATCGGGCGCGATCATCCGCTATCTCGCCGCCCGCTACGGCGGCGATGGCTTCTGGCCGGCCGATCCGGTCGCGCGGGCGCCCGTCGACATGTGGGCGGAATGGGCAAAGGTCACCGTTTGCGCCGCCTTCACCGGCCCGATCTTCTGGCGTGTCGTCCGCACGCCCTCGAAGGACCGGGACCCGGTGGCGATCGCAGCAGCCGTCAAGGCGCTCGATGCGAAACTCGCCATTGCCGAGGCCCGGCTCGAAGGCCACGCCTTCCTTGCCGGCGACGCCTTTACCCCGGCCGACATCCAGTTCGGCCACATACTCTACCGCTACTTCACCATCGACATCGAGCGCCGGCCCCGCCCGGCGCTGGAACGCTACCACGAAGCATTGCAGCAACGCCCCGCCTTCCGGGAGCATGTGATGGTATCCTATAACGAACTGAGGGCCGACTGATGCGCGCACAACCGAAAGCCTCCCACTTCATCGACGGCGAATACGTGGAGGATTCCTCCGGCACCGTCATAGAGAGCATCTACCCGGCGACCGGCGAAGTGATCGCCAGGCTGCATGCGGCGACGCCCGCCATCGTCGAGAAGGCGATTGCCGCCGCCAAGCGCGCCCAGCCGGAATGGGCGGCGATGAGCCCGACGGCCCGCGGACGCATCCTCAGGCGCGCCGCCGAGATCATGCGCGAGAAGAATCGCGAACTCTCCGAACTGGAGACGCTCGACACCGGCAAGCCGATCCAGGAGACCATCGTCGCCGACCCGACCTCGGGCGCCGACAGCCTGGAATTCTTCGGCGGCGTCATCGCCTCGGCGCTCAACGGCGACTACATTCCGCTCGGCCAGGATTTCGCCTACACCAAGCGGGTGCCGCTCGGCGTCTGCGTCGGCATCGGCGCCTGGAACTATCCGCAGCAGATCGCCTGCTGGAAGGGCGCACCGGCGCTCGCCGCCGGCAATGCCATGGTGTTCAAGCCATCGGAAAACACCCCGCTCGGGGCGCTGAAGATCGCCGAGATCCTCATCGAGGCCGGCCTTCCCAAGGGTCTTTTCAACGTCATCCAGGGCGACCGCACCACCGGGCCGCTGCTGGTCAGCCATCCTGATGTCGCCAAGGTGTCGCTGACCGGCTCGGTGCCGACCGGCAAGAAAGTGGCGGGGGCCGCCGCTTCGGAACTGAAACACGTGACGATGGAACTCGGCGGCAAGTCGCCGCTCATCGTCTTCGACGACGCCGACCTCGAGAGCGCCATCGGCGGGGCCATGCTCGGCAACTTCTATTCGACCGGCCAGGTGTGTTCGAACGGCACGCGCGTCTTCGTGCAGAAGACGATCAAGGACGCCTTCCTCTCCCGCCTCAAGCAGCGCACCGAGGCGATCGTCATCGGCGACCCGATGGACGAGGCTACCCAGCTCGGGCCGATGGTTTCGATGGAGCAGCGCAAGAAGGTGTTCGACTATATCGAGAAGGGCAAGGCGGAAGGGGCGACCCTGGTGACCGGCGGCGGGGTGCCCAACAACGTCAGCGGCGAAGGCACCTATATCCAGCCGACCGTATTCGCCGACGTCACCGACGAGATGACGATCGCCCGCGAGGAAATCTTCGGTCCGGTGATGTGCGTGCTCGACTTCGATGACGAAGCCGAGGTAGTCGCCCGGGCCAACGCCACCGAATTCGGCCTGTCGGCCGGCGTCTTCACCGCCGACCTCACCCGTGCCCACCGGGTCGTCGACCGGCTCGAGGCCGGCACGCTGTGGATCAACACCTACAACCTCTGCCCGGTGGAAATCCCCTTCGGCGGATCGAAGCAATCCGGTTTCGGCCGCGAGAACTCGGTGGCGGCGCTCAACCACTACAGCGAACTGAAGACCGTCTATGTCGGCATGGGCAAGGTCGAGGCGCCGTATTGAGGGCTTGTCCCTCCCCCTCGTGGGGAGGGGTTGGGGAGGGAATGCCTCCAGCCGCGCTTAACTCGCCCCCGTAGAAAATGCAGAAGGCTGAAGCCCTCTGCCCAAGCAACGTATTTTGAATGAGACCATGGCCATGCAGCAGGCAGACTACATCATCATCGGTTCCGGCTCGGCCGGCTCGGCGCTTGCCTACCGGCTTTCGGAGGACGGGAAAAATACGGTCATGGTGCTGGAGTATGGCGGTTCCGACATCGGCCCGTTCATCCAGATGCCGGCGGCGCTCGCCTGGCCGATGAGCATGAAGCGCTACAACTGGGGCTATCTCTCCGAACCCGAGCCCAACCTCAACAACCGGCGCATCACGGCACCGCGGGGGAAGGTGATCGGCGGGTCGTCGTCGATCAACGGCCTCGTCTACGTGCGCGGCCATGCGGAGGACTTCAACCGCTGGGAAGAACTCGGCGCGCGCGGCTGGTCCTATGCCGACGTGCTGCCCTATTTCAAGCGCATGGAGCATAGCCATGGCGGCGAGGAAGGCTGGCGCGGCACCGACGGGCCGTTGCACGTCAAGCGTGGCCCGGTCCACAATCCGCTGTTCCACGCCTTCATCGAGGCGGGCCACCAGGCCGGATTCGAGATGACCGAAGACTATAACGGCTCGAAGCAGGAAGGCTTCGGGCTGATGGAGCAGACCGTCTGGCAAGGCCGGCGCTGGTCGGCGGCGAATGCTTACCTGAAGCCGGCGCTGAAACGTCCGAACGTCGAACTGGTGCGCTGCTTCGCCCGCAAGATCGTGATCGAGAATGGTCGCGCCACCGGCGTCGAGATCGAACGCAACGGCAAGATCGAGGTGGTGAAGGCCAGCCGCGAGGTGGTCGTTTCCGCTTCCTCCTTCAACTCGCCGAAGCTGCTGATGCTGTCCGGCATCGGCCCGGCGGACCACCTCAAGGAGATGGGGATCGAGGTCAAGGTCGATCGGCCCGGCGTCGGCGCCAACCTGCAGGACCACATGGAGTTCTACTTCCAGCAGATCTCGACCAAGCCGGTCTCGCTCTATTCCTGGCTGCCGTGGTTCTGGCAGGGCGTCGCCGGCGCGCAGTGGCTCTTGTTCAAGAAGGGTCTCGGCATCTCCAACCAGTTCGAGGCCTGCGCCTTCCTGCGTTCCGCGCCGGGCGTCAAGCAACCGGACATCCAGTACCACTTCCTGCCGGTGGCGATCTCCTACGACGGCAAGGCGGCGGCGAACACGCACGGCTTCCAGGTGCATGTCGGCTACAACCTGTCGAAGTCGCGCGGCAACGTCACGCTCCGTTCCAATGATCCGATGGCCGATCCGGTCATCCGCTTCAACTACATGAGCCATCCGGAGGATTGGGAGAAGTTCCGCCACTGCGTACGCCTGACCCGCGAGATCTTCGGCCAGAAGGCTTTCGACAAGTTTCGCGGTCCGGAGATCCAGCCGGGCGAAAGCGTCCAGAGCGACGAGGACATCGACGCCTTCCTGCGCGAGCACCTGGAAAGCGCCTACCACCCCTGCGGCACCTGCCGGATGGGCGACCGAGACGATCCGCTGGCGGTGGTGGACCCGGAGACGCGCGTGATCGGCGTCGACGGTTTGCGCGTCGCCGACTCGTCGATCTTCCCGCATGTGACCTACGGCAACCTCAACGCGCCGTCGATCATGACCGGGGAGAAGGCCGCCGACCATATCCTGGGCAAGCAGCCCCTGCCCCGCTCCAACCAGGAGCCGTGGATCAATCCGCGCTGGGAGACGAGCGACCGGTAGGCGACAAAGGCCCTCGTGGTCACTCCGCCACGAAGGCAATCCAGCGCCCGGCCAGAACCGCGCCGATCCAGACGCAGATCGACACAAGGGCAAAGGCGCGGACCGCGGGAGTGACCGTGCCGTCGGTGCTTAACCGCGACCAGTGCCGGCTTGCGTGAAGCAGCGCGGCATTGACGATGGCGAGGCCGAGTAGTGCCATCTTGGTCAGAAATGCCGGATTGGCGGCATATTCGACCGGCCGCACGGAGAACAGGCAGACGCCGGTGGCGATGGCGAGCACGACGCCGACCGCTGCGGCGCGGGAAAGAAACGGACCGAGGACGGTGGCCGGAAAGCCCGCAAACAGCCCGAGCAGGCGCAGGTCGAGCGGCAGGATCGCGCCGACGATGAGGCCGATCGACAGGATATGCCCGGCATTGACCAGCATGTAGAGCGTGCCGGATCGCTTCAGCGCCTCGGCGAGCGGCGTCGCAGACAGCCATTGCAGCCACTCCATCGCCGCTCCGATCAGTTCATCCGGATCCGCTCAGGGTAGATGTCATAGACCTTGCCGGCGACGGTAATACGGACGGCCTTCATGCGCTTCTCGTTCGGATCGAGCGAGCGGTTGCCGAGAACCACGATCTGGTCGCCGATCTTGGCCGATCCCTCGACAAAGCCGGAACGCTGGGTCTGCCGCGGATTGCCGAGTTCGATGCGCCAGACACCGTCGCTCGCCGTCTCGACCTCAAGGCTCGGATGCGGCGGCGCCATCGAGATCGTCCGGATCGTGCCGTTGAGTTCGCTGAGTTCGGCCTCTGCCCAGGACCAGCCGTGATGGGCCATCGCAGCGCCGGCGAAGAACGCCGTCAGGCATGCCGATGCAAGCACCGGCCTTGCGTTCAAGATGGACATGTTCTCTTTTCCTCTCTGGAAGCCGGATAGTAGCGCAGGTCGGCATTCCTTGCAGGATGCGGGTGTTCAAGATTTGTTGATGCACGACGTCAGCCGGACCGGTCATCACGAAGAAAAACAAATGAAAATTGGACAAGACGGGACAGGAGTGCTTTACAGGCAGCACTTCCGTGGGGCTTGGGATCGCACTGCAGGCAGCAGGTGGCACCGACCAGCCCCGTCCTTGCCACGCGCCCAAACATCCGTCTCATGAGCTTTACATACAAGAAAACCAAGCTGTTCCGTCGCTCCCGGGTCTTGTGGGGGTCGCTCGACCGCTGGCGTCCGCGCCTCGTCTTCTGGGCCGGCGCCCTTGCCATCGGGGTGGTCAGCGTCGGGTTTGCCAAGATGGCCGACTGGGCCCAGCACGTGTTCACCGGGCTCACGACCGGGGGTTCCTGGAACTTCCTCCTGCCGCTAGTGCTGGCGCCGGCCGGCTTCACGCTCTCCGCCTGGCTCGCGATGCGCTATTTCCCGAACGCCCAGGGCAGCGGCATCCCGCAGGCGATCGCCGCCCGCCACCTGCCCCGCGAGGAAGACCGCGGGCGACTGCTGTCGCTGAAGCTCGCCTTCGGCAAGATCCTGCTCACCATTCTCGGGCTGCTGGGCGGCGGATCAATCGGCCGCGAGGGGCCGACGGTGCAGGTCGGCGCCTCGATCATGCTGCAGGCCGCCCGGTGGGGCGGCATGGCGCATGCCCGCGGCCTCATCCTGGCAGGCTCGGCCGCAGGGATCGCGGCCGCCTTCAACACGCCGCTCGCCGGCATCGTCTTCGCCATCGAGGAGATGGGGCGCACCTACGAGGCGCGCACCAACGGCCTCGTCCTGACGGCGGTGATCCTGTCCGGCCTCGCGGCCATCGCGCTCATCGGCAACTACACCTATTTCGGCATGACCGAAGAGGTGGTGAGAACGACCAGGGACTGGATGATGATCGTCACCTGCGGCGTCGCAGGCGGAATCCTTGGCGCTGGCTTCAGTGCCGCGGCGCTTCACCTGACCCTGCGCATCCGGCGGTGGACGCAGGTGGACCGGATGCGCCGGGCGCTGCTGCTGGCCGCCGGCTGCGGGCTGGCGACCGCGGTGATCGGCATCGCCTTCGGCGGCGCGACTTTCGGCACCGGCTACGAGCAGGCGCGCGGCGCCATCGAAGGCGAGGCCGTCTCGCCGCTGTTTTTTGCCGGCAAGCTGGCATCCACCTTCCTGGCGATGATCTCCGGCATTCCCGGCGGCATTTTCGCACCTTCGCTCGCCGTCGGCGCCGGGCTCGGCAGCAGCATCGCGGTGCTGTTCGGCACCAGCATCGGGCTGGGCGCGATCTTCGGCATGGCCGGCTATTTCGCCGGCGTCGTGCAGGCTCCGATGACTGCCTTCGTCATCATTCTGGAAATGACCGGCAACCACGACAACGTTATCGCCATCATGGCAGCGGCGATGCTCGGCTATGTCACCTCCCGCATGATCTCGCGCGAGCCCCTCTATCACGGCCTGTCGCGCAACTTCATCGCCGAGGCGATCCGCATAAACCGGGCGCAGCAACGGAACGAAACCGAGGCACGGTGAGGTCAACCGGCAGCGATGACGCCGGTTTTCAGGATGCGAACTGCTCCCACCGCGTCGGCCGGAAGCGGATCTCGCTGCCGAGCGTCGCCACGGCATCCAGCGGAACCTCGATCTCGATGTGGTGGGCATTGCCATCGTTGCCGACATCGATTTCGGCGATGCGCGCACCGGCAAGACGCCGCGACGCCGTCACCTTGCCACTGAGCGCCGCCCCCTCAGAGGTGAGCGCCACGTCCTGCGGGCGGAAGAACAGCTGGGCCGGGCCGGTGGCGTCGGTGGCAAGTCCGATGGGCTGGTCCTGGAAGAACACCATGCCGTCCCTGCGCTCGACCGGAAGACTGGCGGAAGAACCGATGAACGAGAAGACGAAGGCGGAATTGGGCGTGTCGTAGACATCGTCCGCCGAGCCGACCTGCTCGATCTTGCCCTGGCTCATGACGACGACGCGGTCGGCAAGCTCGAGCGCCTCTTCCTGATCGTGGGTCACGAAGACGGTGGTGTGGCCGGTGCGGTCATGGAACTCGCGCAGCCAGCGACGCAGTTCCTTGCGCACCTGGGCATCGAGCGCGCCGAAGGGTTCATCGAGCAACAATACCTTCGGCTCGATCGCCATGGCGCGGGCAAGGGCCACGCGCTGGCGCTGGCCGCCGGAAAGCTGGTTCGGGTAGCGCTTTTCGAGGCCCGAGAGATGGACCATGTCGAGGAGTTCAGCCGCGCGGCGGCGAATTTCCGCCTTTGCGGGACGAGTGGCGCGCGGTCGCACCGTCAACCCGAAGGCGATATTGTCGGCGACCGTCATATGCCGGAACAACGCGTAGTGCTGGAACACGAAGCCGACGTTGCGCTCCTGCACAGTGCGGTTCGATGCGTCCTCGTTGCCGAAGAAGATCTGGCCGGCGGTCGGATGCTCCAGGCCCGCAATCAGGCGAAGCAGCGTCGTCTTGCCCGAACCGGACGGACCGAGCAGCGCTATGAGCTCGCCAGAACGGATGTTCAGCGAAACGTCGTGCAGCGCCGGGTAAAGGTCGAATTCCTTGCGTATGTTGGAGATGGTGACTTCCATCGATATGCCTTTCAGTGTTTCCGGCTGGCGGCAATTTCTGCGCCAAATCGCCGTTCGAGGACGGCCTTCAGAACAAGCGTGACGAGAGCAAGCAGCGCCAGCAGCGTGGCGACCGCAAAGGCGGCGACGAAATTATATTCGTTGTAGAGGATCTCGACATGCAGCGGCATGGTGTTGGTGAGCCCGCGGATGTGACCAGAAACGACCGACACGGCCCCGAACTCGCCCATGGCGCGGGCATTGCACAGAAGTACGCCGTAGAGCAGCCCCCATTTGATGTTCGGCAGGGTGACGCGCCAGAAGGTCTGCCAGCCGCTCGCCCCGAGCGACAGCGCCGCCTCCTCGTCGCCCGTTCCCTGGTCCTGCATCAACGGGATCAGTTCGCGGGCGACGAAGGGAAAGGTCACGAACACGGTGGCAAGGACGATGCCGGGGACGGCAAAGAGGATCTCGATGCCGTGGCTTTTCAGCAATGGGCCGAGCACGCTCTGCGAGCCGAACAGCAGCACATAGACCAAGCCGGAGATGACCGGCGAGATCGAGAACGGCAGGTCGATGAGGGTGATCAGGAACGCCTTGCCCTTGAACTCGAACTTGGCGATCGCCCAGGCCGCAGCGACGCCGAACACCAGGTTCAGCGGCACGGCGATCGCGGCCACCAGCAGGGTCAGGCGGATTGCCGCCAGAGCGTCAGGCTCGATCAGCGCATCGAAATAAGCCCCTGCTCCGCGACGAAAGGCCTCGACGAAGATCGAAACCAGCGGCAGCAGGAGAAAGAATGCCAGATAGGCGAGAGCCGCGAAGATCAGCAGGTGCCGGACGAACGGGGTCTCGGAGGCGGCGTCGCGGAAGGTTTCGGGCTTGCGCGCGGAGGCAGCCGGCGATCGGGCATTGTCATGCATGTCCGAACCTCCTGCGGCTCCAGGCCTGGATCAGATTGATGATGAACAGCATGGCAAAGGATATGACCAGCATGATCGAGGCGATCGCCGTGGCTCCCTCGTAGTGGAACTCCTCCAGCCGGATGACGATCAACAGCGGCGCGATTTCCGAGACATAGGGAATGTTCCCGGCGATGAAGATCACCGAGCCGTACTCGCCGACGCCGCGGGCGAAGGCGAGCGCGAAGCCGGTGAGGATGGCCGGCATCAGGCCCGGCAGGAGCACGCGGCGGATCGTTTGGAAGCGGTTTGCCCCAAGCGTGGCGGCCGCCTCCTCCACCTCGCTGTCGATTTCCTCCATCACCGGCTGCACCGTGCGCACCACGAAAGGCAGGCCGATGAAGATCAGCGCCACGATAATGCCGAGCGGCGTGAAGGCGATCTTGAGGCCGAGCGGCGCCACAAGGCTTCCGACCCAGCCGTTTGGTGCATAGAGGGCGGCGAGCGCGATGCCCGCCACCGCCGTCGGCAGGGCGAAAGGCAGGTCGACGACCGAGTCGATCAGGCGTCTTCCCCGAAAATTGTAGCGAACGAGAATCCAGGCAACGAGGACTCCGAACACCACATTGACCAGGCCGGCGACGAATGCGGTCCCGAAGCTGACGTACAATGCCCTCAGAGTGCGTTCATCCGTGGCGATTGCGAAAAACTCGCCCCATCCCATCGACGCAGTGCGCCAGACCAGGCCGGAAATCGGAATGAGGATAATCAGCGAAAGATAGGCGAGAGAAAAGCCAAGTGTCAGCCCGAACCCGGGAATGACGCTTGGCTTTCTGATCCGCCACTTCGCAACAGCGTAAGTGGTGTCGGTCATCCGCGCTCCACAGCCTCTCACTTGCCCGGCTTGTAGAGCTGGTCGAAGATGCCGCCGTCGCCGAAATGCTCAGGTTGTGCCTTAGCCCATCCGCCGAAAACCGGTTCATCAATCGTCACCAGCTTGATATCGGGCAGTTTCTGCAACAGTTCGGGGGCCACTACATCACGCTTCGAGGGACGATAAAAGTGCTTCGCCGCGAGATTCTGGCCTTCGTCCGAATAGAGGTACTGGAGATAGGCCTCGGCAACCTTGCGGGTACCCTTGGCGTCGGCGTTGCCGTCGACGACGGTCACCGGTGGTTCGGCGAGGATGGAGATCGGCGGCCAGACGATGTCGAAGGAGTCTTCGCCGAACTCCTTGCCGGCGAGATAGGCTTCGTTTTCCCAGGCAAGCAGCACGTCGCCGATCTGGCGCTGGGCGAAGGTCACCGTCGAGCCTCGGGCGCCGGTATCGAGAACCGGTGCGCGCTTGAACAACTCGGTGATGTAGGCGCGGATCTTGTCCTGGTCGCCCTTGTACTCCTCGTTGGCCCAAGCCCAGGCGGCGAGATAGTTCCAGCGCGCACCGCCCGAGGTCTTCGGGTTCGGCGTCACGATCTGCACGTCGCCCTTCACCAGGTCGCCCCAGTTCTGGATGCCCTTGGGGTTGCCCTTGCGCACCAGGAACACGATGGTCGAGGTGTAGGGCGACGAGTTGTTGGGAAGACGACCGCGCCAATCCGCCGGGATCTTGCCGGTTCTTTCCGCTATTGCGTTGATGTCGCTCTCGAGGGCCAGCGTCACCACGTCGGCCTCCAGGCCGTCGATCACCGCGCGGGCCTGCTTGCCCGAACCTCCGTGCGACTGCCGGATGGCGACGTCCTCGCCGGTTTCCTTTTTCCAGTGCGCGGCGAAGGCGGCGTTGAAGTCCTTGTAGAGTTCGCGGGTCGGATCGTAGGAAACATTCAGCAGCGTGGTCTGCGCCATGGCAGGCACGACGGGTCCGATCGCGAGGGACACACCCAATGCTATCGCACTCAGTTTGTTCAGGAAATTGGACATTACGGAAACTCCCCTGTTCTCAGTCGGCTTAACTCTACCTAGTCACTAGAGTTAGTCAACATTAACCGATCAGAAAGCAAAATCCGTTCCCCCAAGCGTGTCGATTGGAGAACAGGATGTCAATTGCCAGCATATTTTGAAAACGGCGGCCGGTGAAAATGCGCTTGGGGCGCAAAGACTATT
Organism: Ferirhizobium litorale; assembly: GCA_030028905.1. Lineage (GTDB taxonomy): Bacteria > Pseudomonadota > Alphaproteobacteria > Rhizobiales > Rhizobiaceae > Ferirhizobium > Ferirhizobium litorale. Next base: position 444,364 of record JALDYZ010000002.1, read on the forward strand.
TTGAAATTCCAGCCCCGACGCATGCCGAAAAAGATGCTTTTGCCGTGGCGAACCGACAATTTTGTCAGTGCGGAATCAGGCGATCAGCAACTCGGCGTCACGATCGCATCGGCGATGGTGGTCGAGAACAGCACCTCGCGTGTCGCATCGGCAACCCGCGCGAAGACGTGACGGATTTCGCAGCTGCTTTCGCCGTCGCAGTCGTCGCATTTGCGGTAGGCCGTGATCGACAGGCAAGGCAGCGGCGCGATCGGCCCGTCGACGAGCCGAAGGATTTCGCCGAAGGTGATCGCGTTCGCCGGCTTCAGGAGCAGGTAGCCGCCCTGCTTGCCGCGACGGCTGGCGACCACGCCGGCGTGTTTCAGCTCCAGCAGGATCTGCTCCAGGAACTTGCGGGGAATGTTCTGCTGTGCGGCGATCTCGCCGATGAGAACAGGCTCGTTCGGATCGGCCTTGGCCAACGCGGAAAGCGCGCGGAGCGCATACTTTGCCTTCTGGGAGATCATTTCGAACCGGCTGAGCAAGAATGTTTGCGGGGGCATTGCTGCCTGTTGTCGTTGGTGAGGCATTTAACCCAGTCTCGCGGGAAACACAAATGAACGAAGGGGCAGGCGTCGGTTTGCGGCTGTCGGGCAGAACCGTTGCTCCCCGAGGTCCGCGGCCCGCAGCGGCAGCTTTTGCGCCCATGTCAGCGATCAGAGAGATATTTGCTATTCATGCCGCTGTAATCGAAATCCGTTTTGCTGTCCGCCGCGGGGTGCAACTGCGATACTCCGGCAAAACTGAAACAGGACAGCCCCATGAATGCGATTGATCCCATCAGCGCGGCCGAAACACTGAACGAAACGCTGGCCACGCTTGGCCTTGCGGAGCGTCTTTCGCTCGTCGCGTCCCTCGGCGGGAGAGCAGTGTTCACCACCAGCCTCGGCATCGAGGACCAGGTCATCACCGCCGAGATCGGCACAAACCGTTTCCCGATCGAGGTCGCGACGCTGGAAACCGGCCGCCTCTTCAAGGAAACCGTCGATCTCATCGACGAGACCGAAAGCCGCTACGGCATGGACATCGTCCGCTACCATCCCAGGAAGGACGACATTGACGAGTATGTCGCCAAATACGGGATGAACGGCTTCTACGACAGTGTCGAGGCGCGGCATGCCTGTTGTGGCGTGCGCAAGGTGAAGCCGCTGGCGCGCGCCCTCGAAGGGGCGGCCGTGTGGATCACCGGCCTGCGCCGCGGCCAGTCGGGCAACCGTGCCGACACGCCGTTCGCCGAGTATGATGCCGAGCGCAACCTGATCAAGGTCAATCCGCTGGCCGACTGGGACATCGACGCGATCAAGGCCTATGTCGCCGATAACAGTGTTCCGGTGAACCCGCTGCATGCCCGCGGCTATCCGTCGATCGGCTGCGAGCCCTGCACCCGCGCCATCAAGCCGGGCGAACCCGAACGGGCCGGCCGCTGGTGGTGGGAAAACGACGAGAAGCGCGAATGCGGCCTGCACGTGCCCGACGCGGCGCTTCCTTCGCTGGAATCGAGTGAACTCTGACATCGCCGCCGGCGAAAGCCGACATCAAACGACGCGCCTCTGCCTGCGGATTATCCCCTGAGCGACGCGACTGAATAACCACCAGGCCGGCGGAATGGCAAAAAGCCGTTTCGCCGGCCCGGTTGGCAAAATCCCGGAGAATTGCAATGCCCCATACGCTTCCGGAAACGGAACTGCACAATCCGCAGACGACCAAGACCCCGCTCGATCCGCATCTGAAGGCGCTCGAAAACGAGTCGATCCACATTTTCCGCGAAGTCGCCGCCGAGTTCGAGCGGCCGGTGATGCTCTATTCCATCGGCAAGGATAGCTCCGTCCTGCTGCACCTGGCGCGCAAAGCCTTCTATCCCGGCCGGGTGCCCTTCCCGCTGCTTCATATCGACACCGGCTGGAAGTTCCGCGAGATGATCGCCTTCCGCGACGAGATCGTGAAGAAGTACGATCTAGACCTCGTCGTGTACACCAACCCGCGTGGGGCAACGGAGAACGTGACGCCGTTCACCCACGGCTCGGCGCTCTACACCGACATCATGAAGACCGAGGCGCTGCGCCAGGCGCTCGACGCCGGCCAGTACGATGCCGCCTTCGGCGGCGCGCGCCGCGACGAGGAAGCAAGCCGCGCCAAGGAACGCATCTATTCGTTCCGCACCCCCGATCACCGCTGGGACCCGCGCAACCAGCGCCCGGAACTGTGGAACGTCTACAACGGCATGGTCCGCAAGGGCGAGAGCGTGCGCGCCTTCCCTCTGTCCAACTGGACCGAGGTCGACATCTGGCGTTACATCCAGGCCGAGGACATTCCGCTGGTGCCGCTCTACTACGCGGAAAAGCGCCCCTATGTCGAACGGGACGGCATGATGATCCTCGCCGAGGATCCGCGCCTCGAACTCTTGCCGGGCGAAGTCAGGCAGGAGGGCATGATCCGCTTCCGCACGCTCGGCTGTTTCCCGCTGACCGGCGCCATCCGCTCGAACGCCACCACGCTTGAAGACGTCATTGCCGAACTGGAAATTGCCACCGTTTCCGAACGCCAGGGCCGCGCCATCGACCGCGACCAGTCCGGTTCGATGGAAAAGAAGAAGCGCGAAGGATATTTCTGAGATGACCGCACACGCCACAGCCACCGTTTCCGCCCAGCCGCTTGCCGAAGCGGCCAAGGCGACCCGCGACTCGCGTCCGCTGCGCCTCATCACCTGCGGTTCCGTCGACGACGGCAAGTCGACGCTGATCGGCCGGCTGCTCTGGGACACCAAGGCGGTCAAGGAAGACCAGGCGGCGACGCTGAAGCGCGATTCCAGCGGCAAGCAGAACGATCTCGGCCTGCCCGACTTCGCGCTGCTGCTCGATGGCCTGCAGGCCGAGCGCGAACAGGGCATCACCATCGATGTCGCCTATCGCTACTTCTCGACCGACAACCGCTCTTTCATCGTCGCCGACACCCCCGGCCACGAGCAGTACACCCGCAACATGGCGACCGGGGCCTCGACGGCCGACCTCGCCGTGCTGCTGGTTGACGCCCGCGCCGGGCTGCTGGAGCAGACCCGCCGCCATGCCACCATCGCCTCGCTGATGGGCATCAGGCAGTTCGTGCTCGCCGTCAACAAGATCGACCTGACCGACTACGACCGCGCCGGCTTCGAGCACATCGTCCACGAGTTCAAGGAACTGGCGCTGTCGCTCGGCGTGACGCAGATCACCGCGATCCCGATGTCGGCGCTCAAGGGCGAGAACGTCGTCTATGACGGCCGCTCCGCCATGCCCTGGTACGAAGGACCGACGCTGGTCGAGACGCTGGAGCGCGCCACGGTTCGTTCGTCGCAGGCGGTCGGCTTCCGCCTGCCGGTGCAGCGCGTGTCCCGTCCGGGCGAGAGTTTTCGCGGGTACCAGGGTACGGTGGCCGGCGGGGCGGTGAAGCCCGGTGACAGCGTCGTCATCCTGCCGTCGGGAACGGTCGCCAACGTCAAGCAGATCGTCACCTTCGATCTGGTTCGCAACGCCGCGGTCGCGGGCGACGCCATCACGCTGGTCCTAGACCGGCAGGTGGACGTATCGCGCGGCGACATGATCGCCTCGATCGACAGCCAGCCGCAGGTCGGCCTTGCCTTCGACGCGCAGATCGTCGCGCTGCAGCCGGACGGCATCCAGCCCGGCAAGCGCTACTGGCTGAAATCCGGCAGCCGCCGCCAGCGCGTCAGCGTCCAGCCCGTCAGCCAGCTCGACCTGAAGAGCAGCCAGTGGCACCACGCCGAGCAACTGCCGATGAACGCGATCGGCAAGGTGCACCTGACCTTCGATGAGGCCGCGGTCTTCGACGCCTATGAGCTCAACCGCTCGACGGGCGCCTTCATCCTGATCGACCCGGACACCAACAATACCATCGCAGGCGGCATGATTTCCGCCAAGCGCGCCGATATCGGCGGCATCCGCCAGAGCGACAAGCGCGTCATCCTCTCGCTGCCCGCCGATCTCGCCGACCAGTTGATGTCGACGGAGATCTTCGCCAACCGCCGCGACGAGGCGGAAGTCCGCCGCACCAGCGCCGGCCGCGCCGCCGACCTCCTGAGCGAGCTCGACTGAGCAATCGCCACTGCGAACTGGAACGAGGCCCTGCGTGGGCCCGTCCCACACTGAAATGCGGGATGCTTGCCATCGCAAAAATCAGTCGCGAAAGCTACACTTTTGCGATTGATTTCCACCCGCCTGCCCGCAAACTGGAGAACTGGGCTAGCAGCCATCCGTGGCGTTTTTTTCCGCAGATGGAAGCCATGCCTTGATCTGTTGATCCGTGAGGTTGGCACCACACAACATCGTCGCGACACGGCAGCCTTTCAGGTCAGATGCCTGCGCAAGGATAGCGGCAAGCCCCGCCGCCCCGGCCGGTTCGACGAGACGCTTCCATGTTTCATGGGCGAACAGCATCGCATCCAGAAGCTGATCGTCATCCACGAGAACGATGTCGTCGATCGTGTCTTCAAGCCAGTCGACGGCCGACGGGACGGGAATCCGGACGGCAATGCCATCGGCGATTGTGCGTGCCTCGGGTGTCGAGATCACGCCGCCCGATTTGTAGGACAGAGCCATGCAAGGAGCGCCCTTTGCCGCGACGGCGACGACCCTTGTTCGCGGTGACCGTGATTTGAACCAGCATCCTATTCCGGCCGCCAGAGCGCCGTTGCCAAGCGGAATGAAAACGGCGTCGATATCGTCGACCTCTTCGGTCAATTCCGCCGCGATCGTTCCTGCCCCTTCCGCAATGGCTGCGCTCGCACCGTCCTCGACGAACTGCAGCTTCCGCTCGACCGCGTAGATCTTGCCGGCCTCCTTTGCAGCGTCAAAATCCTCCCCGGCGAGAACGACCTCCGCTCCAAACCTGCGCATGGCTTCGATCTTCAGCGGATTGGCGTTCAGACTGGCGAACACGATCAGAGATCGCCCATGCCGCGCGGCATTGTAGGCCAGCCCCTGACCGAAGTTCCCGGCTGATGCCGTCACCAGAGGAGTTCCGTCACCGGCGAGATGGGCTAGAAAATACGCCGTACCGCGCCCCTTGAAGCTGCGGATCGGATTTTCCGTTTCGTCCTTGGCGACCAGCGACAGCGCGTGCCTATCGGAACGCAACACATTGGAGTTGAGAAAAATCGGATCGATCTTCCTGCGGGCATCGTCAATTTTGGCGACTGAAAGAGGTGCTTGTTTTGTCATGGAGAGATGCTACGAATTCTTGACGCGGAATGTTCGCGTCAAGATCGGATTTGCAGCGGATTTTCCGCATAGAAACTTGGTTGCGCGCTGTGGACGATATTGATCGAACTATTCTTTCGATGCTGCAGGAGAATGCCGATATTCCCGGCAAGGTCATTGCTGACGCGGTCAATCTTTCTACCTCGGCAATCGAGCGTCGAATCAGCAAGCTGAAGCAGGATGGCGTCATCGAGAAGATCGTGGCGGTGGTCAGTCCGAAAGCCGTCGATCGCACCCTGTCCGTTCTGGTCGAGCTTGAAATCCAGAACGAACATCGACACACGCTGGAGCAATTCCAGCGATGGTTGGACCGCGCCCCTGAAGTTCAGTCATGCTGGTATGTCACCGGCGACATGGACTATGTCCTGCTTGTGGCCGTCCGCAACCTGGATGACTACAATTCCTTCATCGAGCGGCTTATGCGTGAGCAACAAGCACTCGTGCGAAAGTACAAGAGCCTGATCGCGCTCAAAACGGTCAAGCACGGCTTGGGACTTTCGGTCCTCGAATGAAAGTTTTTGCTGAAGGGTCCGGAAGTCCGCCGCACCAGCGCCGGTCGCGCCGCCGACCTCCTGAGCGAACGCGACTGAGGTAGACCGCCATAAATAGGAAGAAGGGCCCCGGAGGGCCCTTCAGACTGCTGTCAAACCTCTTGTGTTCGACACACCTTGATTCCCCGTTTTTCCGGCTCAAGGCCGGCATGACGGAAAGAAAAAAGCTGCCGCTTACGACTTCGTGCGCGGCGGCAGGAAGCCCTTTACCGTGGCGAGATCCGGCCACGGCATCACGGTCTCGCCGGCGACGCGCCATTTGCCGTCCAGCTTCTTCAGGCGCAGTTCGTAGAAGGCCGGTGCAGCGCGGTTGCTCATCCGGCGGTAGAGAATGGCGGTGGCGTCATCCCCCTGCTCCTCGACGTGGAGGACGCGCTTTTCCGTCGACAAGGGCTCCTCGCCCGCCTCGCCGCGCGAGCGGAATTCGGAAAACATCTCAGCCTTGGAGTAGCGGGCGACCTCCCCTTCCGGGGTCAGCACGAGGAAGCCGAGGTCCTCGGTGTAGAGACCTTCCATCTCGTCCATGCGGTAGTGGCTGCCGGTATCGGCAAGCACGTCGATGAATGCGAGAATTTCGGGATTGAACGATTTGGTCATGGATTTTTCCTTTCGGGTTCAGACGAGCTTCATGCCGCCGTCGACATGAAGATCGATGCCATTGACAAAGCTTGCCGCGTCCGAGGCGAGGAAGAGCGCGGCGCGCGCCAGTTCTTCCGCCTCGCCCATGCGGCCGGCCGGGATCATCTTGCGCATCATTTCGAGGAAGCCCGGCCGATCGGCCTCGGTGACGCCGAGCTTGCCGAGGATTGCCGTATCGGTCGGCCCGGGGCTCAGGACGTTGACGCGGATGCCGCGTGGCTTGAACTCCAGCACCCAGTTGCGGGCGAATGCCGCGATCGCCGCTTTCGTGCCGGCATAAACCGCATGGTTCTCGAGGACCTTGGTAGCTGCGAGCGAGCTGGTCAGGATGATGTTGCCTCCGTCGCGCAGCACCGGGGCGATCGTCTGCACGCCGAAGAAGACGCCACGGGTGTTGATGGCGAACTGCCGGTCGTAGTCCTCTGGCGTGACCATGTCGGACGGAACGAGATTGATGATGGCGGCATTGGCCATGTAGATGTCGGCGCCGCCGAAGCGTTCTTTCACCTCTGCGGCAAGCGCCTTGTGGTGCTCGAGATCGGCGACATCGCCGCGGATGCCGACCGCGCCGTGGCTAATTTCCGCGACCGCCTGATCGACGACCTCCGGCCTGCGGCCGGTGATGACCACCTGCGCGCCCTGGCTGGCGAAAAGCTTCGCGGTCGCCAGGCCGATGCCGCTGTTGCCGCCGGTGATGACGGCGACCTTGTTTTTAAGACTGAGCATTTTGCTTTCTCCGTGGTAACTGAGCCGGAGATAGCCACGCGATGCCGTCACGATTAGGCGGAGGTCGCGCACATGACCTTTGCCCCGGAGGTGCAGATGCCGAACCTGATCAACGAATCGCCGGGCCTGATCGCCTTCGTGCGAACGGTGGAGACCGGCTCGTTCAGCGCGGCGGCGCGCAGCCTGAAGACGACGCCTTCTGCCATCTCAAAGAGCGTCGGGCGGCTGGAAAAGCACATCCGGGCGCGGCTTTTCATCCGCTCGACACGGGCGCTGACCCTGACCCCGGACGGCCAGGCGTTCTTCGATCGGGTGGCGCCGCTTCTCAAGGAACTGGACACGTCGGACGAGGTGATCCATGCAGCTGCCGGTCCCGCGGGACGGCTGCGGGTCAGCATGCCGAGCGAACTGGCCGCACTGCTGATGGAACCGCTTCTGTCGAAATTCGCAAGGGAGCATCCGCAGGTCCATCTCGATCTGGGGCTCACCGACAGATACGTCGATCTCATCCGCGAGGACTACGACGTGGTCTTCCGGGTCGGCCAGACACTGCAGGGCGATCTGATGGTGCGGCGGCTGGCGGAACTCGACATGGTGCTGGTCGCCTCGCCGGCCTACGTCGCGACATTCGGCAATCCCGCAAGCATCGACGACCTGCGCGACCTGCCCTTTGCCCGCTACTCGCTCGGAGGCCGGCCACGGGCGGTGCAATTCTCGAACGGGACATCCATCTCTCCGCGCGGACGCATGGATTGCGATTCCGGCTATGGCCTGCATGCTGCCGCCCTGCAGGGCATGGGCATCGCCCATCTCATGCGCTGCGTGGTGGAAAAGGACCTTTCCAGTGGCGACCTGGTGCGGATTCTACCGAACGAACCGCTTCCGGCGCTGCCCTTCAACGCCCTGCACGCCTTCGGGCGCATGGTTCCAGCACGGGTGAAGCTGCTCTGCGATTTCATCGCCCAGGAGACGAAGGCGCTCTCGGCGGAGTGACCTGCCATGCCTTCGAGACTGCAACAAGAAGGGGCCGATCGGCCCCTTGGTCAGTCATGGACGGACGCTCAGAAGTAAAGGTACCAGAGCAACAGCACCACAAGGAACGGCACCCCCAGCAGCCAGAGTATCATTGCACGTAGCATTGGCGTTCTCCTTTCACGTCACATCGCTGTTTCGCAAAACTAACGCCTCTCCGGATGGAAGGTTCCGCGCGGTCGGCGCGGAGCTGAACGAGGCCACAACTGCATGACATTCAGGTCAGGCCGGCTTTCCGCAGTCCCTCTGCGATGTGCTGGCGGGACTTTTCATCCTTCCACTGCTCGGCGAACGACGCGATAGTGAAGAACGGCCAACGGCGTTTCACTTCATCTGCGGTACGTTTGGCTTCCTGGTCGCGTCCGAGTTGGGCATAGCTCGCAGCCAGCCCGGCATAGACGTTGTATTCCGCTTCGGCGGCCGCGATCGACTGGAACGTGGCCACGGCATCCTCGTATCGATTGGCGAGATAATAGGCGAAGGCCAGAGCGAAGATGAAATCGCGGTGGAGCGTCGGATCCAGCGCCTTCGCCCGTTCGATGGCGGCAATCGCCTCCTCGGCATCACCGGACCACATCATCGTCGCGCCGAGCGCGGCATAGCCGTAGGCATCGCTCGGATTGATCTCGATGGCCCGATTTGTCTCGGTAATCGCACGGTCATATTCGCCTCGTGCCAGATAGATGAAGGCGAGAAGCTGGCGGGCATCGGTCTGGTCCGGTGAAAGGTCGAGCGCCTTGCGGGCAAGCGCCTCAGCCTGTTTCAGGCTGTCGCCTACGAATTCCGTCCAGCCCATCGTGGCCTCCAGCTGGTAGGTTTCGCCCAGCGCCGAGATGGCTGCGGCATATCGCGGGTCTAAATCGATCGCACTTTCGAACAGGGCGCGGGCGCGCAGGACATCCGACCGCTCACTGAGCGCCAGATAGGTGCGTCCCTGAAGAAAGAGATCATAGGCTTGGAGGTTGCGCGTCTCCTTGGCGAATGCGCGGTCCTGTTCGATGCGGGTAAGCTTGATCGCGAGGGCGCCGGTGATATCGCGGGTGATCTCGGTTTGCACGGTGAAGAGGTCGGTCAGGCTGCGATCGAACTGCCGAGACCACAGGTGCCGGTTGGTATCGGTGTCGGTCAGATCAACCGATACCCGGATTCGATCGCCGCTTCGCCGCACGCTGCCTATGACGATATATCGCACGCCGAGCTGCTGGCGCAATTCGGAAGGATCAGCCGTGCTGTTCTTGAAGCGCGCGGTGGCGCGGTGTGCAAGTACGAAGAGATTCTGGAACCGCCCGAGCGCAGCGACAATATCCTCGGTTACACCGTCGCTGAAATAGTCCTGGGCCGAGTCGCCGCTCAGATTGGCGAACGGCAGGACTGCAACGGTGGGCGGGCCGGATACCGTGACAGCGGGTTGCTCGCCACCTTGCCAACCCGACAGATAAAGCGCGGCAAGGCCGACTATCATCGCCATCGCCACGCCTGCAGCGACGGCCTTTGCCCACCACCCTCTGTCGCTCCGGATCCACCTGCCCGTTACCTTGCCTTTCGCGCTTCCGCCCGGCTGGCGGACCAGAAAAACCCTCATCGGCCGGGCGATGTTCTTGAACTGCATGGTGCCGAGGTCGACGAACTCGGCATCGAACTTGTCCCTGACCTGCTCCTCGATGCTACCGGAGATACAGATCCCGTCGGGCTCGGCACTCACCTGCAGCCGCTCGGCGACATTGACGCCATCCCCGAACAGGTCGTGGTCCTCGACGATTACATCGCCGAGATTGATGCCGATGCGGAATGACATGCGCTCGGCCTCGGGAGCCTCGCGATTGAGCGCGACGATCGCGCTCTGCGCATCGAGCGCCGCGGCCAGCGCATCCACCGCGCTTGCGAACTCCGCCGCGACGCTATCTCCGGCCTCGCCGAAAACGCGGCCGTGATGGCGGGCAACTACCTCCTCGATCAGGTTGCGGCGAGCAAGAAGAACCCTGAGGGCGCGCTCGTCGTCCGCACCCATCTGCCGCGAAAAGCCGACAGCATCGGCAATCAGTATTGCGGCGAGTTTTCTTGGCGAACCGTGCTGTTCCATGCCGCAATACCCTGCCAAGTTCGGTCGGCCCTTGAACGGATCTTGCGGCAAAAGCGATGAATAACATAGCCCCGTATCTGCGATTGGAGTAGAACTATCCATTGCTGCCGATGGACCAAGTCGGGAGGTGGAGAATGTTCGTCTCAAAGCGCATTTTTCTTGTAATGGCAGGCTTCGCAGCGATCAGTTCCTCGAAGGTTTCGAAGCACGTGCCGACAACACCGTGCTTCCCGTAAGCGTCGATAGCGAAAAGATCGCAATACAAGGCTACGACACCGTCGCCTATTTCACCGACGGAAAGGCGGTCAAGGGGAGCTCCGCATTCGAGTCGAAATGGATGGGCTCGCGATGGCAATTCGCAAACGCCGAGCACCGCGACATGTTCACCCAGAATCCGGACGCCTACGCCCCCCGATTTGGCGGCTACTGTGTCATGGCTATGGTGAACGGAGAAATCTTCAGGGCCAATCCCCTGGCCTGGGTCATCATCGATGGCAAACTCTACCTGAACAGCGCCCCGGGGGATGCTGTCGCGTTTCAGCGGCGGTCCGCCGAGTACATCCAAAAGGCCGAAGAAACCTGGAAGGCCGTGAACCAATAGCCGCGTGCTCTCCGGTATAGCGATCGCAGTCTCGGAGGGGTGTCCGCAGAGAGACACCACGGTTCCTAAAGATGACGCACTTCGGACGGGCGAGCACCCCAGTCGTCGTGGAGGCCGTCATAACAGGTGACGGGCGCCGCCATCAATTCGTCGATGTCGAGGTTGTCGAGGCAGGCAACATTGATGTTGAGATAGGGGCCGCCGGTCATGTTCGGCGTGTCGACGCGCTCGAACGGGTGCATGCCGCAATGGCGGCAGAACAGGTGGTGCGCCACCGTGTTGCTGCCCTGATAGTCGGTCAGATCGCGTACCCCGGAAACCAGGCGAAAAGCTTCGGGCCTCACCCTCGCGGTCCACAGGCGCATCTTCCAGCAGATCGTGCAGTTGCACTTGCCGGTGCCCGCGCCGATGTCCAGATCGGCTTCGAAGCGCACCGCGCCGCACTGGCAGCCTCCCGTGTAAGTCCTCAGCATCGCTATTCGGAGCCCCTATCCCTCGACCGCTTCCGTCACCGCGACAGGCTCCGCGCCGGAACCAGCTCGTCCTCCTCCTGCCACGCCTTCCACAGCAGGAAGGACAACAGCCCCACCTTGAGGACCGTCATCAGCAGCAGGGGCCCGAAATTATCGGGAGCGAAGTCGCCCGCAGTGACGGCTTCGCGGACATGGCCGATCGCCACCCCGATGTAGAACAGCACCACATAGCACACGATGGCGCTCTTGAACGCCAGGCTGCGCCAGAAGGCAATCACCGCGACGATGCCCGCCGAAAGGTCGGCGACGCCGATCTCGAACTGGAACGGGCTCACCTGCCAGCCGATCTGGGCGGCCGCGATCGCGGGAAAAAAGACATGGAAGAAGCCCGCCCAGATCATCTCCACACCGACGGAGAGCAGCAGGATCCAGGACAGGTAACGATGCCCGAACGGTTCTATTCTCCAGATCGTCGGGATAGCGAGAGCCAGGATGAAAAGTATTGATGGAATATTGGTCAGAACAAAACGAATAGCGTCCGCCACCTTATTCTCCATTTGTTGCTGCCGTCACTCTCGTCTATCACCTTCCGTGAAGAGTTACACTACCCCCAGCACGCCGGCAGATGGCCGCATCACGAACCCAGCCGGTTCAGTTGCTTGGTGGGTGCAGCGGCGGATGCCGGCCCGGTGCCGACTTGCGCATTTTCCGCAAGCAGTTCGAAGACCTCGATCTGTTCCTGCCGACCCTTGGCCTGCGCGAGCCCGAGATCGCGGAAAAGGAATGCCTCGCCGGCAAGTTCGCGAACCGCGCCGCTTGCGAGGATCGTCGTTCCGAACTGCTTGTTCATGCCCTCGAGACGTGACGCGACGTTGACGGTATCGCCCATCGCCGTGTACTGGCGGCGGCTATGGGCTCCGACGCTGCCGACCACGGCGGGACCCGTGTGCAGCCCGTAGCGCGTGATGAACTCCGGACGCCCGGCGGTGCGGTTGGCGCTGTTCAGCTCGTCGATTGCGACCTTCAGGGCCAGGGCGCAGGCGCAGCCCTTCTCTACATGCTGCGGATCGGCGACCGGCGCGTTCCACATCGCGAAGATCGAGTCACCGATATATTGCACGATGGTGCCGTCGTGGCGTTCCACAACCTCGTTCATCAGCTCGAAATAGGTGGACAGCAGCGCCACCACGCCTTCCGGCGAATGCTGTTCGGAGATCGTCGTGAAATCCTGGATATCGGTGAAGACGATCGTCACGTCCTGACGCAACGCCATGCCCGCGGTCGCCTGACCGGACCCGACGATCTTGCGGACGAGTTCGCGCGGCACATACAGCGAGAAGGTATGGATGGCATCGCGCGCCGCTGCCAGCGCGTTCGAAAGCACGTTGATCTCGCTGATCCTGGAGTAGGTGTCGGCCTGGCCTTCGAACTCCAGATTGCCGATCTGCTTGGCTTCGCCGGCGAGCGCGTACAATGCCTTGCTGACCAGCCGTGACAGCAGGATGGCGGCCACTATCCCGGCAAGCACGAGACCGCCGGCGATCAACAGGTTCTTCGCCAAAAGGCGATTGCTCTCGCCGACAAAGTCATCAAGCGGCGCGGCAAGCACCACCGTGTTGCCCCTCAGCACCCCCGAAAACGCGACAGGCGAAATCTGGGCGATGTAAGGTTCGTTGCCAACCATGAAGCGGATCGGACCACCGTTCCCTCCTTTTTCTCGCAGGGCGGCGCTGACCGGCAGCAGGACCGGGTCACTCTCGAAGATGGACGGATCGTCGGCAACCGGCGTGCTGGACAACCTATCGATGATCCTGGCCATGATGCCCGGATCGGAATGCACGAAGAGACGATCCTGACTATCGAAGACATAGCCACGCGCGCGCTTCGATACGGCATCCTGGTTCAGGAGCTGGCTGAGGGTTTCGAGCAGCACATCGGCGCCGACGACGATGTCCTTGTTCTTCGCCATCGGCATGGCGAGCGTCAGGCTCAGCGAGCGGGTGGTCGCGGAGACGTAAGGCCCGACCGATACCTGGCCGCCGGCCCTGACGGCGGCACGGTACCAGGGCCGGCGCTGCGGATCATAGGCCACGTTTTCGCCCGTCCGCTCGCCGACCGGCATATTGTCGGCATCCAGAAAGCGCCACTTCGACACGGTGCCCGTGGCGCTCTTTTCGATCGTTCTGAGGGCGTATGCCGTTCCCGGCGGCGCCTGCAGCGCGCCTACCCATCGCGGGTTTCGCGCCACGCTGACCGCATGAACGAAGCTCCCGCCGGGATAGCCGACATAGATCCCGTCCACATAGGACGAACTCTGGAGAACCTTGAGCAGATAATCCGTCTTCGCCGTCATTTCCATCGGCGGCGGAGACAGCAATGGGGTCAGCACCGACGCCGTCGAAACGGCGGAATAGCCTTCATTGTAGACCTTCTGGTAGCTATCCAGGACACGAAGGCCGAACTGGCGCATCTGCGCCTCGCCGGCGGCGATCCCGGCGGCATGTCCCTGCAGGTATGTCAGCCACATGAGCGGAACGGAGATGCAGACGAGCAGCGCCACGATGGTAAAGCTCAGATGCACCCTGAGCGGTTTCGACCAGCGCTTCGCCATGTCGAGGCCGGGCGAAGCGCTGTCGGCAGCTTTTCCGCCTTCGGCTTCCTGTTTCGTCATGCACGACTATCGGCGAGAAGCCTGATCCCCCAAAATATGGCCCGATCAGAATACCTTACCTTGAAACTGGAGATCCGCAATGCGGCAGTTACCGAGGGCGCGACGCGCGCGCCGGCCCGTGTAGATGCGAGAGCTGCCGGTCGGACAGCTCCCGCGATGGCGCGGCAAGACTACCGTTCGCGGAACGCCTTGACGAAGTAGTCGGAGAGCGGCTTGATCAGGTACTCGAGCGGCGAACGCTCGTAGGTCTGGATGAAGGCCTCGACCGGCATGCCCGGCAGCACCTGCCGCTGGCCGAGCTTTGTCGTCTCACCCGGCATCGGCTCGACCTGCGCCTTGTAGTAGCTGGCGCCGGTCTTCTCGTCGGTGAAGACGTCGGCGGAAACCTCGATAACATGGCCGTTGAGATCGGGCGTCGTGCGGTGGTCGAAGGCGGCGAAGCGCAGGATCGCGTCCTGGCCGACATGGACCTGGTCGATCTGGGCCGGAGAGATCTGGGTGGTGATGACGAGGCCGACGTCCTGCGGGATGATGTAGAGCATCGGTTCGGCGGCGCGCACCACCGAGCGACGGGCATGCACCTGCAAGCCGAAGACCGCGCCGCCGACCGGCGCGCGCACTTCCATGCGGCTCAGCGTTTCGAGCGCGGTTGCCCGCTTCTGGCGCAGTTCGGCAATCTTGCCCTCGATATCGCGCAGCGTCGTGATCGACTCTTCGCGCATCTCCACGCGAATGTTGAGGATGGCGATCTCGATTTCGGCAATCTTGCCGCGGTTTTCCGCGACATTTGCCTTGGCTCCGCTGATGTCACCGCGGATCTCGGCGGCATCGCGCTCTAGCGCCATCACCCGGCTTGCCTGGGTAAGCTTGTCCTTCAAAAGCTTGTTCTGGCCAAGCAATTCCTTCTCGACGATGGCAAGCTGATCGCCGAGCGCTTCTGTACGCTGCTCCAGACCGGTGATCTGCTCCAGTACCTGCTGCTTGCGCTCCTGCAACTGGCTGACCTGCTTGTCGGCAGTCTCGCGGCGCGCCCTGAACAGCCGTTCCTGGCCGTCGACAATCGCCTTGATCTCCGGATCCTTGGCTGCGCGCTCCAGAAGTTCCGGATCGAAGGTCAGGCTTTCGGAATCATCCTGCTCGGCCGTCAGCCGTGCGGTCGTGCCGAGCAGCGTGTACAGCTGGCTTTCGACGATCGCAAGCTCGGCACGGTCGAACGTATCATCGAGCCGCAGCAGCAACTGTCCGGCCTTGACGACTTCGCCGTCCTTGACGAACACCTCACCGACCACCCCGCCGATCTGGTGCTGCACGACCTGCCGGTTGGTCTCGACCTCGACGATGCCGCCGGCGATGATGGCACCATTGATACGGGTAAAAAAGGCCCACGCCCCGATGCCGAGCACCAGGAAAGCGAGCGTAAGATAGCCGATCCAATTATGGCGGCTCGAATTCCACTGCGAAGACATGTTACCTCTTACCCTGCATTCCCTGCATTCGACCCGCCTGCGTTCGCCGGCACCAGTTGGGCGGCATTGCGCAGATGGGCGCGCAGAACTTCGTCGCGTGGTCCGAAGGCGACCCGCGATCCATTGTCGAGGATGAGGATCACGTCGCACTCCTCGATGGCCGCCGGCCGATGGGCCATGATGACCACCGAACGGCCCGCCGCCTTCATGTTGCGGATGGCGAGGTTGAGCGCCATCGATCCTTCCGCATCGAGATTGGAGTTCGGCTCGTCCAGCACCAGCACGGCCGGGTCGCCGAACAACGCGCGTGCGAGGCCGATCCGCTGCTTCTGGCCGCCGGAAAGGCGTCCTCCGGAGGCCGGAAGCACTGTATCATAGCCGTTCGGCAGACGCAGGATCATATCATGGGCAGCCGCCTTCTTGGCGGCTTCGACGACGAGCTTGGGATCCGGGTCCGTCTGCAGGCGTGCGATGTTTTCCGCGACCGTGCCTTCGAACAGGATGACGTCCTGTGGAAGGTAGCCGACGTGGTCGGCAAGGTGATCCGGCCCGTACTGGTCAAGTGCTGCGCCATCGAGGCGGACCTTGCCGGCGGCCGGCGGCCATACACCCGTCAACAGGCGCGCCAGGGTCGACTTGCCCGATCCGCTGGCGCCGATGACGCCGAGAGCCTGTCCCGGCTGGAGATCGAAGCTCAGCATGCGCAGCGTCGCCACCTTCTCGCCCGGCGGTACGGCGGTCACCTGTTCCACGTGCAGGAGCGCACGCGGCTTCGGCAGAAGCGTCCGGTTTTCATCGGCCGGCACGTTGCTCAGCAGTTCGGTAAGACCCTTCCAGCCCTGGATAGCGCGCTGCACCAGCGACCACTGGCCAATGGCGCCTTCGATCGGTGCAAGGCCGCGACCGATGAGGATCGAGGCGGCAATCATGGCGCCGGCGTTGATCTCGCCCTTCAGCACCAGCCAGGCGCCGAGCGCAAGAATGGCCGACTGGAGGAACACGCGGAACGTCTTCGATGTTATCGCATAGAAGCCGTTGGCATCGCTGTAGCGCATGTTGGCGCCCAGCGCGGCATCGCGCAGCTGCTGCCAGCGCACCGACGCGGTGTTGCGCATGCCGAGGGCGCGCACCGTGTCGCTTTCGCGCTGCAGCGTCGCGGTCATTTCCTCGCTCTGGCGGCTGGCGGCCATCGCCTGTTCCTGATGCCGCTTCGTGCCGTTCTGGTTGAGCCAGGTGAGCGTGATGAGGATGACGCCGCCAGCAACGCCGAGCCATCCCAGCCAGGGATCGAAGGCGAAGATGACGAACATGAAGACCGGCGTCCACGGGATGTCGAAGACAGCGAAGACTGCCGGCGACGACAGCACGCGCTGGATCGAATCCAGATCGCGCATGCCGGAGGCGGTCGACACGCCATGCTGGGCGAGCGTGGTGCGGTCCAGCACGGCGCGGAAGACGCGCATGTCGAAATCCGACTGGAAGCGCGCGCCGATGCGGGCGGCAATGCGTGAGCGCATGTGGTCGAGGATGCCCATGACCGCGAACAGAAGCACGATCAGCACGAACAGCACCATCAGCGTCGGTTCCGACCGCGACGACAGCACGCGATCATACACCTGCAGCATGAACAATGGCCCGGTGAGGACCAGCAGGTTCACGAAAAAGCTGAAAATGCCGATGGCGATAAAGCCTTCACGCCCCTTGGCAAGCGCCCGGCGAAGCTCGATCGCGCCGCTCTTTCCCATTCCGTTACTCAAATTTTCCTCGCAAGTTACACGGGGACCCAGCGCTCGCCGGCCTCATCAACGGAGCCACGCCCCAAACGCCATACCGGCGCACCAACCAGACTGGCGCATCGGCGTCTTAGCTGAATATTAACCATGTTCGTCGCGCTTATTGATGAGTAACGCGGCGATTCAGTGTCGCGATGAAGGCAATTCGGTGTCGTGTACTTGCCCGCAGACAACCCCGCCAGCTTAACGCCGCGGCGTTGACAGGCGCAACACCTTAAAACGGATAGGAAATTACGGGTTTGTTCTTGCGTATGCGTTATTATTCTTACTTAACTCCGCAAGTATTGTAAGAAACGCAACATTTCCCGAAGATATATCGGTTCGTAGAGAGAGATGGGCGGCGGGAAATTGCGATCCGCGGGAAGGATCCGCTGGTCGGAGTGGAGTGATTCGAACACTCGACCCCCACGTCCCGAACGTGGTGCGCTACCAGACTGCGCTACACTCCGTGACCAGCGGCGCCTCTATAGACCAGCATTTTTTGTTTCACAAGCACCGATCCGAAAATTCCGGGCGCATTTTGCAAAAAAATGTCGGCCGCCAAATTCCTGCGGTCGCGGCGCGGTGCGCCATTGCAACGGCGGCGATAAATTTCGCATGGCGCCGGGTCGTGCGATTTTCTTCGCTCCCGTTTGCCGCTAGAGCGATACGCCATACACGCCGGGGCATTCGGTCGACCCAAGCGGCCGGGCGGGCGTACGGGGCATCAGATCCAAGGGACGGGAAGAATGAATATCCGCATGATGATGACGGCCGGCCTCGTGCTGGCGCTGGGCGGCTGCGCGACGACCGCCGGCACGCCGCGCGATCCGATCGAGGCGCGCTGGAACGGCCAGCAGGCCGGCGTATTCTTTGCCAAGTTCGGCCCGCCGGTCGCCGACGTCGGCGATGGCGACAACACGATCTACACTTGGCGCGGCGGCTATAAGACCGCCCGCATCCCGGCTAAGTATGCGGAAGGCGAAGGCGGCAAGAAGGGCAAGCAGATGACGGCGGCCAGGACCGCCTATCTGCGTTGCGAGGTCAAGCTGACGGTCGATTCCGGCTATGTCATCCGCCACGTGCAGACGGTCGCCGACCGGCCGGGCATCAGCGGACCGTCCTATTGCGCCGAATTCCTGGCCCCGGAAGAAAATTGATGGCGGTCGGCGCCGGCTGAAACAAGGGCATGGGCCGGAATTCGACCGGCCCCGCCGGAACTGGAACGGAGGGCTTCGCATCATGCAGAACGACGACCAGCTCTATTGCGATCCGGCACTTGTCGGCTTCTACGACATCGAGAACGGCTGGGCCGACGATACCGCCTTTTGCCTGCGCCTCGGCAGCGAGGTTCAGTCCATCCTCGACCTCGGCTGCGGCACCGGGCTGCTGGCGGCAGCGCTTGCTGCGGGCGGACATTCGGTCACTGGCGTCGATCCGGCATGCGCCATGCTCGACGTCGCTCGCCAGCGCGAAGGCGGTGACGCGGCGACTTTCGTCGCGGCCGATGCGCGAATGCTCAGGCTTGAGAGCCGCTATGATCTCGTGGTGTTGACCGGCCACGCCTACCAGGTGTTCCTGAGCGACGAGGACCAGCTGGCCGTGCTGCGCACTATCGCCTATCACCTGGCGCCGGGCGGCCGCTTCATCTTCGACAGCCGAAACCCGGCCGCGCGCGAATGGCTCGAATGGCAGCCGGAGAATTCGCTGCGGATGATCGAGCATCCGCAGCACGGTACCGTCAAGGCCTGGAACACCGCCGCCTTCGACGAGCCGTCCGGCATCGTCACCTACGAGACCCACTACCAGCAGGCCAGCGGCGGTGAACGCTGGAGTGCCACCTCGCGGATCAGGTTCACGGAGAAGGGGCGTCTGGAGGCACTGCTTGGCGAAGCGGGCCTCGTCGCCGACCAATGGCTCGGCGACTGGAAGGGCGCGGCCTTTTCCCCCGCCTCCCCCGAGATCATCCCGATCGGCAGGCTGGGCTGACGACCCTCGTCCCCGCCTTGCCGCCGTCAGGTCTCCCCCGACAACTCCCGGCGCCTCTTGTCCAGCTCTTCGCTGTAGCGGCGCAGCGTATAGCTCTCACTCAAGAGACCGATGACCCGCTGCTCGATCCTATCGTTGACCACCGCCAGCGCCTCGCTTTCGGCTGCCTCGAATATCTTCGTGGCCTGCTTGGCATTCATCGTCGGCAACAGATAGGAGGTCTTGTAGCGGATCAGGTCGGCAATGCCGCCGTCGCCGTTCGCGACGTCACTGGCATGGGCTTCCGCGACAAGGACGATCCCGACATACTTACCGGCTTCGTCGACGATGACGACGCGCTGCGTGGAGCCGAGCGGAAAGCTCTCCCGGAACCTGGCGAGCGTCCCAGTTACGTAGGCTGTCTTGACGTCGGGTCGCATCAGCTTGTCCACCGTCAGGTTGCGGATCCAGCCGACGTCGTGGGCACTGCGGATGCTTTCACCACGGAGGTGGAAGCGCCAGGTGGCAAATGAATAGCCGAACAGATTGCGGACCGTCAGCGAGGCGGTGATGACAGCGGCGAGCGTCAGGGCGGTGATCGAGAAGTCGCCAGTCACCTCGAGGGCGAGGAAGGTCATGGTCAGCGGCCCGCCGATCACAGATGCAGCAAGACAGCTCATGCCGATGATGGCATAGACCGTCGGCGCAAACACCGTACCGGGGAAAAGCCACATGCCCGTCAGCGCATAGATCTTGCCGAACAGGGCGCCGAGAAACAGTGAGGCAAAGAACAACCCGCCCCGAAAGCCTGAGCCGATGGAAACCGCCGATGCCAGCGACTTCATCAGCAGTAGAAATGCCAGCGCCGGGATCGTCATGTCCTGGTCGAGGTTCAGGTGAAGCGCACCGTGGCCACCCGACAGCACCTGCGGCGACCAGAAGGCCAGGAGCCCGACGACCATGCCGCCGACGACCGGACGGACCGACGGAGGAATGGCGCTGTGGCGGGCCGCCTCTTCCACCTTCGACACGCCGGTCATCAACAGGATGCCGCCGCCGGCGCACAGCAGGCCGAGCAGCAGGGCCGGCATGTAGTCAGTCGGGATGACGGAGCCATAGGACGCGGCATTCACGAGAAAGCCGCTCGGTATGAAAAGCCGCGCAACGGTGGTCGCCAGCAGGGACGCGGCGATGACCGGGGTCAAACTCGAAATGGCGTAGGAGCCGATGATGAGCTCGAAGGCGTAGAATGCGCCCGTCAGCGGGGCATTGAACGCGGCGGCGATGGCGCCGGCGGCGCCGCAGCCGACCAGGATGCGCAGGTCGCCGCGGCGCAGCTTCAAGGCGATGCCGATCTTGGAGGCGAAACCGGACGAGAGCTGCGTATAGCCGGCCTCTAGGCCGACTGACGCGCCGAACCCGTTCGAGATCACGTTCTGCACGCAGATTATGATGCTATCGGTCAGCGACAGACGCCCTCCGTGCAGCGCATTGGCCTCGATCGGATCGACCATCGGCCGCTTGCGCTTGTAGACGAGAATGTAGACGACGATCCCGAGGATCAGGCCGCCGGCAACCGGCGCCAGCAGGACGGTGGTCCGGTCGAGGTATGCGGCGCTGCTCAGTCGTTCGCCCGCCCCGATACGGAAGATCCATTCATGTAGGAGCCGGACCGCGGCCGTCATCGCGACCACCACAAGCCCGGCAATCACGCCGGAAATCGCGCCGAGGAGGACCAGGCCGAGCTCGCTCTGGCGGACAAATGCCCTGAAACGGTCCGGCACGAAAAGAAGCCTCAGCGGACCGGATCGACGCACTACATTCTTTAACGCAAACGCCACATTCACTTCCAAACGTCGGTCACCGATCCGGCATTGGACCGAGCCAATCCGATCACGCCTTTCCAGAGATCAAGACCATGCTGGATGTCGGCGCCTGCTGCGCCCGTATAAGCGACATTCGCCGGGGTCGATCGCGCGTTTGGCCCCGATTCGGGCCGCTGTCAAGGACAGTAATCCGCCAATATCGAAAAATTGATCGCGAGCGACCCGGCGAGGCTGATATGGCCAGAGGCGCGAATCATCGAAGCGATTGGGGAGCGGAAGGGCTTGAAACTACGCTATATGGCTGGGGCGCCAGGATTCGAACCTGGGAATGCCGGTACCAAAAACCGGTGCCTTACCGCTTGGCGACGCCCCACCGTGTTGCCCGGTCCGTCTCGGACCGCTTGGCAAATCGTGGGCCTGATTAGCAAAGCTTGCCGCAGGCGACAATCACTAAGTTTGCGATTGTCGCAGAATTATGCCGCGGGCCCTCCCGGCCGTGTCCCGCCCTTCCCCCGCACCCGATCGACGGCCAGGGAGGCTTGGCATGGCGCGGCCGGCCCTATAGGCTCGCCGCCATCTTGGAGACCGACATGAACCAGCACCGCACCCGTACACCGTGGATCCCTGCCCTGCGGCGTGCCGCCCGGCCGATCATCGTCATCGAGATCGCATACACGTGAAGAGGCGCAGGCGCATGGACAATCCCGAATTCGACCGTGACTTCGTTCCCGCCCATGGCGAGGCGGTGACCATCTCCGACAACGTCCAGCGGGTGACGGTCAACAATCCCGGTCCCTTCACCTTCCACGGCACGAACAGCTACATCGTCGGGGGACGGTCGGTGGCGGTCATCGATCCGGGGCCGGACGACGAGGCGCATTTCCAGGCGCTGATGACGACCCTTGCCGGCCGCGAGGTCACCCATATCGCCGTCAGCCACACCCACAAGGACCATTCGCCGCTCGCCCGCCGACTGAAGCAGGCGACCGGGGCGGAGATCGTCGCCGAGGGGCCGCACCGGGCTGCCCGGCCGCTGCACCAGGGCGAGACCAACCCCTTCGCGGAAAGTTCCGACAGCGAATTCATGCCCGACCGCCGGCTCGGCGACGGCGACCGCGTCGAGGGCGACGGCTGGACGCTGACGGCGCTTATGACGCCGGGGCACACCGCCAACCACGCCGCCTTCGCGCTGGAAGGCACCGGCATCGTCTTTTCCGCCGATCACGTCATGGCCTGGGCGACCTCCATCGTCGCGCCGCCGGACGGGGCGATGGCGGACTACATGGCCTCGCTCGAAACGCTGCTTGCCCGCGACGACCGCATCTACTTTCCGGGCCATGGCGGGCCGGTCAGGGATCCGGCCTCCTTCCTGCGCGGGCTGAGAGCCCACCGGCGGATGCGCGAGCGCGCGGTGCTGGAGCGTATCCGCGCCGGCGACCGGGCGATCCCGGACATGGTCAAGGCGATCTATCGCGATACCGATCCCAGGCTTCATGGCGCGGCCGCCCTTTCGGTGCTGTCGCATCTGGAGGACCTGGTGGAGAAGGGCCAGGTGCTGACCGACGGCCCGGCGCGGCTGACCGGCCTCTATTTCCCCGTCACTTCGTGACCGGCGACCGCCGGCCTCAGGTGCCGGCGATGCCCAGAAGCTCGGCGTCGAGGTTGCGCAGGTAGCTTTCGGCGATCTGCGCCGAGAGGCCGAGGTCGTTCTGGCCGTAGCGCGAGGCGACGCGGACATCGACGAAAGTCGTCTCCGCCTCCTCGCGCAGGCGGATCATAACGTCGAAATGCAGGCCGAGCACCAGCGTCTCGACCACGCCCTGCAGCAGCACGTCGCTGCTGCGGCCGATCAGCACGGTTTCGCGCGCCTCCAGCGGACGCGGAATGGGGATCGGCACCATGTCGGGCGCATCGGCGGCGGCGGCTTCGGCCGCCACGTCACCGTCCGGCTCCGGCTTGACCGGCTGGTCCTCGATATCCGTCTCGGCGTTGGCAAGCCCGGACGCCTCGACAATCTCCATCCCGTTCAGTTCCGCCACCTTCTTGGCGGCCACATAGACGCGGTCGATGGCGCCCTCGTAGCGCCGCCCGGTGAGGCCGGGATAGGCCTCGACCTGCCGGGCGCGATCGGTAGCGGTCACCTCCGGCTGACGCGGCAGCCATATCTGGGCGGCCTGTGGCGCGTCCAGCCAGGGCGGCGCGTCGGCGGTATCCGTCGAGACGTCGTAGATCGCCGGCTGGGTGAAATAAGCGTATCCGGCAAAGCCGATCACGGCGATCGGCACGAGCGAATAGAATAGCCCGCGGATGGCGGACCGCCCCCCAACGGCGCCGACCCTCCACAGCCGCCAGAGGCCGGTGAGGGCGAGAAGCAGCGCCAGCGCGGCTATCGCCGCCGAAAGCAACGCCAGCGCTACAAAATACGGGGTGGGCATCAGGCCGAGCCGATGCACCACGGCGACAACGAGCAGCAAGAGCAGCGCGAAGCGTCCAAGAAAATGCGCGAAACGGGCCGCATGGGAGACGGGACGTTCAAAGCGGATGGTCATCAACTCACACCATGGCGGGCAGACTGCGGCGACAGACGATGGCCCTCCTCTGCGCATGCCGGATGCCACCTCGAAGCGGAGCCTAGCGCATTCGTATTGAAAGCGGAATTGCTATTGCAGGGGTTTTGCTCGGTCCCCTCGGATGCACGGGGCTTGACGACAAAGCATATATGTAACATTGATAGTTACATGAAAAGAGACAGCCGCCTTTCTTCCGTCCTGCACGCCCTCCTGCACATGGCCGAGCATGACGGCCCGATGACCTCCGAAGCCCTCGGCAAGTGCCTCGGCACCAACCCCGTCGTCGTGCGCCGCACCATGGGGCTCTTGCGCGAGGCGGGGCTGGTGGCGTCGGATCGCGGCCATTCCGGGGGGTGGCGCATTGCGGCGGACCTCTCGGCCGTCAACCTGCGCCAGCTTCACGATGCGCTCGGCGAACCGGCGATCTTTGCCATCGGCAATCGCCACGAGACGCCCGAATGCCTTGTCGAGCAAGCGGTGAATGCCGCGCTCGACGGCGCATTCGCCGAAGCCGAGGCGTTGCTTCTTGAACGTTTCTCCCATGTCTCCCTCGCCGATCTGGCCGCTGATTTCGCGCGGCGGCACGCGGTCCGGCGATCACAGAAGGAATAGAGAATGCAACATGATGTCATCGTCGTCGGGGGCAGCTACGCCGGCATGGCTGCCGCCCTGCAGCTTGTCCGCGCCCGCAGAACGGTGCTGGTGATCGATGCCGGACAACGGCGCAACCGCTTTGCCAGCCATTCGCACGGGTTCCTGGGGCAGGACGGGGTCGATCCCGCCGAGATCGCGGCATCCGCCCGCGGGCAGCTGGAAGCCTATCCGACCCTGACATGGGTCGAAGGACAGGCTGCCTCCGTCTCCGGCAGCAAGGACGATTTTAGTGTGTTCCTCGCCGGCGGCGAAACCCATACCGGCCGGCGCATCCTGCTCGCCACGGGTGTCTCCGACCAGCTTCCACCGGTCGCCGGTCTTGCGGAGCGATGGGGCAAGACCGTTTTCCATTGCCCGTACTGCCACGGCTACGAGCTGGATCGTGGCCGTATCGGGGTGATTGCGACCGGGCCAATGTCGGTCCATCAGGCCCAGCTCCTGCCGGAATGGGGTGACGTGACATTTCTCGTCAACGGCGCGGTGACGATGGAGGCAGAGGCGCGCCAGGAACTGCTACGGCGCGGCGTGATGATAGAGCAAACGCCCATCGAACGGATCGAGGGCGATGCGGAAGTGCTGCTCGCCGACGGCAGGCGGCTCACATTCGCCGGCCTTTTTACCGCCTCGCGCTGTAGCCCGGCGACGCCCCTAGCCGAAGACATGGGCTGCGAGCTGATGGAAACCCCTATGGGCATCCAGATCCGGACCAACGACGCCAAGGAAACCAGCATTCTCGGTGTGTTCGCCTGCGGAGACGCAGCCCGCGTGCCGCATTCGGTCTCGCTCGCGGTCGGCGACGGCGCCTGGGGCGGTGCCCAGCTGCACCGCTCGCTCGTCTGGCCAGAGAGTTGACGGGGTCGGGCGAGACCGCTCCCGTTGCGGTTCGCCGCTTGTCTTCGCTGCCCCTGTTCTGGCATTCTTGCTGTTTCGCCGGCGTGTGGCCGGTGCAGAACGGAGTTGGAAAAGTGAGTGTCGCCTTCGTCAAGGAAGAGAGCGCCGAAGCTGCTTCGGAAACCCTGTTGCCGGACCGGCCGATTTCGCCCCACCCCAACCTGGTGACGGATGCAGGGCTGAAGGCCCTGGAGGAGCAACTTCAACAGGCCCGCGAGGCCTACGAGGCCACGACCGCCATCGAAGACGTGAACGAGCGCCGGCGTCAGGCGGCCGGCCCATTGCGCGACCTTCGCTATTTTGCCGAACGGGTGCGTACGGCCCAACCCGTGCCCGATCCGACGTCAACCGAGACCGTCGCGTTCGGTAGCACAGTCACCTTCAGCCGCGACGATGGCCGAGTGCAGACCTATCGGATCGTCGGCGAGGACGAAGCCGATCCAAAGGCCGGATCGATTTCCTACGTATCCCCGGTGGCAAGATTGCTGCTGGGCAAGGCGGTCGGCGATACCGTAACCGTCGGCGATCAGGAACTGGAGGTTCTCTCCATAGCGTAGCCCGCTTGCGCACGGCTCTGCGGGACTGCGCCTCAATCGCCCTTCTGCCGCTTGCGGCTGCCGGCGGCGCTACGCGACGTATTCAGCGTCACCGCTGCGAGAACGAGCGCCTTCAATGCGGTCTCGTCGATCGTGTCACCCTCGTGCAGATCGATGGCGCGACGGGTGTTGCCCTCGAGGCTGGCATTGAAAAGGCCGGCGGGGTCTTCCAGTGAAGCGCCCTGGGCGAAGGTCATCTTCACCGTGTTCTTGTAGGTCTCGCCGGTGCAGACGATGCCTGCATGCGACCACACCGGAACTCCACGCCACTTCCACTCCTCAACCACCTCGGGATCCGCCTGCCTGATCAGGGCGCGGACATGGGCGAGCATCTCGCCTCGCCAATCGCCGAGTTCGTCGATTCGTTCGTCGATCAACAGCGTGGGCGAGATCTCGCCGTTGCCTTGTTGTGTTTCGTTTGTCGTCATCGTTGCGTTCACCTTTTACCTGTGCGAGCCGACGGGGTGGTTCTTTAGAAAATCGATCGACCGCCGCATCATCGTCTCGGTCGCGGCCGCGTCGTGGTCGGCAAGCGACCGGTCGGAAAAGAGGTGCCGGTCGCCGGGATAGAGGAAGAGCTTCACGTCGTCGGCCCCGGCGGCGATTGCCCGGGCGGCATCGATGTCTCCGTCGCCCACGAAAAACGGGTCGGCATCCATCGCGTGGATCTGCGCCGGCAGACCACCCGGCCAGCCGGAACCGAATTCCGCGGCCGGTACGCAGGCGTGGAACAGGAGCGCGCCGCGCGCACCTTCGCGCGTCTGCGCCAGGCATTGTGCCGGCAGCACCCCCAGCGAGAAGCCGGCATAGACGAGGTCGTTGGAAAGACCTTCGACCGCGCGAACTCCGCGCTGGACGATTTCGCCGAAGCCGATCGACTCGGCATACGCCATCCCCTCGCCCAGGGTGTCGAAGACGTTGCCATCGAAAAGATCGGGCATATGCACGATGTGGCCGGCGCTGCGGAATTCCTCGGCCAGGGCGACGATGCCAGGCGTCACACCTTGGGCATGATGGAAAAGTACGATCTCGGCCATGCGCGTGTCCCGGATCAAGGTGAGCCAAACGGGTTCGGTGCGCAAACTAGAAGATGGAGACGGAGCGGTAAAGACCGCTCCCTGCCAAGCGACTGGTATCGTATGCTTGTCGTGCGATGCCATGCAACGGAGGAAACGATGCCGAAGATCGAGATCGACGCGGTGCCGAAATTCAAGGGGGTGGGTTATCCGCCGCCATTCGATGTTCCCTGCTCCGACCGCATCCGCCAAAGGCTCGGCGATGCCGGAGGGATCAGCGATTTCGGCGTCAACCTCACCCGGCTGCCGCCGGGCAACTGGTCGAGCCAGCGCCACTGGCATTCGCACGAAGACGAATTCGTCTTCGTGCTCGAGGGAGAGGTGACCTTGATCGAGGATGATGGCGAAACGGTCCTGCGTGCCGGCGATTGCGCCGCCTTCCCGAAAAATACCGGCAACGGCCACCATATGATCAACCGCTCCGAGACCACGGCCGTGTACATCGAGGTCGGCTCGCGTTGCCCTGAAGACCTGACGATGTGCTCGGACATCGACATGAAGAGCGCCAACTGCGATGGCCGCTTCGTTCACAAGGACGGCATGCCCTATGCCTGGCCCGGGTCGCGCTGACCGGAAGCACACGTTCCACAGACGGTTCATCCAGGGCGGATCGGGGTTTGCCGCGGCGCAACGGGGAAACATTAGCTAATCGCGTTATTGCAATTTGACGTTTTGCTAAAATAAGGCAAATATGCCGCAACGAGCAGCAACCCGCACAAGCCTAGTTGCATGGAACAACGGAGAAAAAGCGTGATGATTGCACCGGAAGTCACCATGGTTGCCCCGACCCGCCCGATGCAGACTGCCCCCCGAGATGCCGGCAAGACCCTCCCTCTCCTCGAGTTCGAGCTGTCGCTCGACGGCTATAGCGCCGGAGAAGCAGGCTTCTCCTCGGCCATCAAGGAAGCCGCTCGGACGGCTGGCGGCGCTTATCTCTTCGACCTTCCCGGTGCCGATCTTCTCGACGATTGCAGCAGGATCGCGGTGCTGAGGATTGCCGAGGCCCATGATCAGGAACTGCGCACCATGCTGGTGGTGCTCGACGGCGCCGGGGCGCGCGTGCGCGTTGCCGAACCCGACGAACGCACCGAAGGTCTCGTGCGCTTTGCCGAGTCCTTTGTCGGAGTCCTCGAGAAAATATGATCGCGAACATCCAGATTGCGCTTCCACGGATGGTTGCATCGTCGTAGAATTCCGGGTGTTCTGACATCGGATATCGGCCCCGCATGCAACACCAAGCGCACACGTCTTCCGCCCCGGCCAAACGCGATCGTCCGCGATGGCGCGACCTTGGCGCAACAGCAACTGTGCTCCTGCTGGCAACGGCGCTTTCGGCCTGCCAGACGATCACGCCGGAGCAGCGCCGCGCCGCAGATGAGGCGCAATGCCGAAGCTATGGCTTCAAGCCCCGCACGGAAGCGTTCGCGAATTGCCTGATGAGGATCGACCTCGAGCGACGTCTCGAGCGCTCGATCCGGTTGAACAGCCCATACTACGGACCCTACTATGGAGGTCCCGGCCCCTACTGGTGGTGAGCGCCCTTCCGTCCCGTGCGCTCGACACCCGGTAGTTCAGGCCTTGCCGATGGCCGCATGTGCGGCGGCCAACCTGGCGATCGGAACACGGAAGGGCGAGCAGGAGACATAGTCCAGCCCGATCGACTCGAAAAAGTGGATCGAGGTCGGGTCGCCGCCATGCTCGCCGCAAATTCCGAGCTTGATATCCGGCCGTGTCTGGCGCCCGCGCTCGGCGGCGATCTTCATCAGTTCCCCCACCCCGTCGAAATCGAGCTGGATGAACGGGTCGTGTTCGATCACGCCCTTGCGCTGGTAGGTCGTCAGGAATACCGATGCATCGTCACGCGAGATGCCGAAAGTCGTCTGGGTGAGGTCGTTGGTGCCGAAGGAGAAGAACTCGGCCGCCTCGGCAATGACGTGGGCGCGCAATGCCGCGCGCGGCAGCTCGATCATGGTGCCGACCAGGTAGTCTATCTGCATTTCCGCCTCGCCCATCACCGCGCGGGCGACTTCCTCGATCCGCCCCTTCACATAGTCGAGCTCGGAGCGCAGGCCGACGAGCGGCACCATGATTTCCGGAACCACTGCGGCACCGGTCTCGCGCGCGGCGATGACCGCCGCCTCGAAGATGGCTCGCGCCTGCATTTCGGCGATTTCCGGATAGGAGATCGCCAGCCGGCAGCCGCGATGGCCGAGCATCGGATTGAACTCATGCAGCGCGTCCACCCGTTCGCGCAGCTTCTTTGGCTCCATGCCCATCGCGTCGGCGACCTCCGCGATCTCCTCGTCGGTCTTGGGCAGGAATTCATGCAGCGGCGGGTCGAGCAGGCGGATCGTCACCGGCAGGCCATGCATGATCTCGAACAGGGCGGCAAAATCCGAGCGCTGCATGGGAAGAAGTTGGTCGAGCGCGGCGCGGCGACCGTCCTCGCTCTCTGCAAGGATCATCTCGCGCATGACCTGGATGCGGTCGCCCTCGAAGAACATGTGCTCGGTGCGGCAAAGCCCGATCCCTTCGGCGCCGAAAGAGCGCGCCGCCCGGGCATCCTGCGGGGTATCGGCGTTGGTGCGCACCGTCATGCGCCGCGAACTGTCGGCCCATTGCATGATCTTGCCGAAATCGCCCGACAATTCCGGCTGCAGCATCGGCACGATGCCCTTCAGCACCTGGCCCGAAGAGCCGTCGATGGTGATGATGTCGCCCTTCTTGAGCGTCAACCCGCCAAGCCCTATCAAATGCTCGTTGCGCATGTCGACCCGCATCGTGCCGGCGCCGGTGACGCAGGGAATACCCATGCCGCGCGCCACCACGGCCGCGTGACTGGTCATGCCGCCGCGGGTGGTCAGGATCCCTTCCGCCGCATGCATGCCGTGGATGTCTTCCGGGCTCGTCTCGATGCGCACCAGTATGACCTTGCGGCCTTCCGCCTCCGCCTCGACGGCTTCCTCGGCGGTGAAGACGATCTCGCCGGTTGCGGCACCGGGCGACGCCGGCAGGCCGGAACCGATGACCTCGCGGGTAACGCGCGGATCGATCGTCGGATGCAGGAGCTGGTCGAGCGAGGAAGGGTCGATGCGGGTGACGGCCTCCCGCTCGGTGATCAGTCCCTCGGCGGCCATGTCGACGGCGATCTTGAGCGCCGCCTTGGCTGTGCGCTTGCCCGAACGGGTCTGCAGCATCCACAGCTTGCCGCGCTCGATGGTGAACTCGAGGTCCTGCATGTCGCGGTAATGCGCCTCGAGCCGGTTGCAGATGCCGCAGAACTCCGAAAACGCCTCGGGCATGACCTTTTCGAGCGAAGGCTTGTCCGAGCCGGAAGCAATGCGCGCCGCCTCGGTGATGCTCTGCGGCGTGCGGATGCCGGCAACCACGTCCTCGCCCTGGGCATTGACCAGGAACTCGCCGTAAAGTTCCTTCGCGCCGGTCGACGGATTACGAGTGAAGGCGACACCGGTGGCGGACGAATTTCCGAGGTTTCCGAACACCATGGCCTGGATATTGACGGCCGTTCCCCACGCCGACGGAATGCCGTGCAGGTGGCGGTAGGTGACCGCCCGGGCATTCATCCAGCTCGCGAATACCGCTTTCACCGCACCCCAGAGCTGGACATGCGGATCCTGGGGAAAGGGTTCTCCGAGCTCGTCCTCGATGATCTCCTTGTAGAGCGCGATGACCTCCTGCCACTCGGCGGCGGAAAGGTCGGTGTCGTATTCGTAGCCGAGCTTGCCTTTTTCATCCTCTAGAATTTCCTCGAAGACTTCGTGGTCGAGCCCCATGACCACATCGGCATACATCTGGATGAAGCGGCGATAGCTGTCCCAGGCAAAGCGCGCATCGCCGGCATCGTGGCCGAGGGCCTGGACGGAATCGTCGTTCAGTCCCAGATTGAGCACCGTATCCATCATGCCCGGCATCGAGGCGCGGGCCCCGGAGCGAACCGAAAGCAGCAGCGGATGCTCGCGGTCGCCGAACCGACGACCGGTGATCCGCTCGATGCGGGCAAGTCCCTCCATCACCTGCTCTTCCATGCCGGCCGGCATGGTGCGGTTTTGCGAATAGTACCAGTTGCAGGCGCTGGTGGTGATGGTCAGTCCTGGCGGAACCGGCAGGCCGAGGCTCGCCATTTCGGCAAGATTTGCGCCTTTCCCCCCGAGAAGGTCCCTGTCGCTCGCGCGCCCTTCCGCCTCGCCGTCGCCGAAGGAATAGACCCACTTTTCCATGCTTTCTCCGCCCCGAATGTCTGAAATTGCAGCCTATTCCATAAGTTTCGAAATGAAAATTGATAAATCGGGAATGTTGCTGCACCGCAATAAAAAACCGCAGCAACGGTCGCGAACTGACCCCGACATCCGGATTTGAACTAAACCGCTCTCCGTTGGTTATCCTAGAAATATCAAGAAGAGAAAGACGATGGATTTCGTAGAAGCGGTTAACGCTGCCGGATCTTGGTTGCAGACTTTCCTTCTCAGTGAATGGACGCTCTACCAGTCCGCCCTGATCGTTATCGGATACCTGCTTTCCGTTTTCTTCGCAAAACGGATAGAGCCGGCATTGGAAGCGCGCGCGCACCATCAAGGGAAACCCGGATCTGCTGCGTGTCATCATCGCATTCATGCGGCGACTGCGGTGGCTCTTCCTGATTGTGTGGCTATGGATTGCGGACTTGGTCCTGCTGCGATTTGGATGGCCTTCTTATCGATGGCTGGTGGCCACAACCCTCACTCTTGCAGCGGCGTGGTTCGTCATCTCGGTCCTCACGCGCATAATCAGGAACCAGATGCTCGCGCGCGTCGTTGCCGTCGTCGGCTGGCTCTACTTCGCACTTTTCGCGCTCGGGTTGGATCGCACCGTTCTGGCAGCCCTCGATGGCGCTGCCGTCAATCTCGGTGCCGTTCGTCTTTCGATGTTGCTCGTTCTGAAGGCCGTTGTGCTTTCCGTCGCGCTGATATGGATCGCCGTTCTGATCGGCAACATGACGTCGAACTGGATACAGAAGTCCGGCGATCTCACGCCATCCTTGAAGGTTTTGATCAGCAAACTCATCAAGATCGGCCCGATCGTGTTTGCGGGCACAATCGCCTTGTCCGCGACAGGCATCGATCTGACGGCGCTCACAATCTTTTCCGGCGCTGTCGGCGTTGGTATCGGCTTTGGCTTGCAGAAAGTCGTCTCCAACTTCATATCCGGGATCATCATCCTTCTCGACAAATCGATCAAACCCGGCGACACGATCACACTGGGGGAGACCTTTGGCTCGATCCGCGACCTGCGCTCCCGCTTCGTCTCCGTCATCACGCGGGATGGCAAGGAGTACCTTATTCCAAACGAAGATTTCATTTCCCAGCAAGTCGTGAACTGGTCGTTTTCCAGTGATTATGTCCGCATCGAAGTCACCTTCGGAACCTCGTATGACAGCGATCCGCACGAGGTCGTTCGCATTGCGATCGAAGCCGCCAAAACCATTCCGCGGGTCGCCAGCAGCTATGTGCAACCGGTATGCTGGATGACGGCCTTTGGCGCCTCATCGCTCGATTTCAAGCTAAGATTCTGGATCTCCGATCCGAGCAACGGACTTACGAACATTCGCGGTGAAGTACTCATGGCCTTGTGGGACGCGTTCAAGGCGGCGGGCATTTCAATCCCGTTCCCGCATCGTGAAATCATCATGAAGACACCTGTCGAGGTGACCGCACATAAGGCGGCGCCCGCAAAACGAACCGCCTGAAGACTGTCGGTGGGATAAAGCTTTGCGGGACCGCCCTGCAACCGGCCCCGCAAAGCTTTCCGTCCGGCCAGGAAACCGGACGGGGGGTAGGAATTCGCGTTACGTCCGCGTCGTCACCAAGGTTGCCCCGTGTCCGCGCCGGTATTGTACGAGGCTGCATACCGTACCGCACAATACCAATTTCTTATTTACAACAACTCTAGATTAGAGATGCAAGGCATACATCTCCCAAATCGAGGGGGTTTCTGAAATTTATCTCCGCAAAATGCGGCCATCAGCACTTTCCCGGTACAACCCGGCAACCAAAGTGCCGCAATGCAGCAATGACGGGCCGGGGCCGATCATCCGGCGTCGCGCATGCGCTCCGCGGTCTGCAGATCGACGGATACCAGCTGCGAAACGCCCTGCTCGGCCATCGTCACGCCGAACAGGCGGTTCATGCGGGCCATGGTGATCGGATTGTGCGTGATGACGACGAAGCGGGTCTCGGTGGAGGCCGCCATCTCGTCCATCAGGTTGCAGTAGCGCTCGACATTGTGGTCGTCGAGCGGCGCATCGACTTCGTCGAGCACGCAGATCGGTGCCGGATTGGTGAGGAACACCGCAAAGATCAGCGCCATCGCCGTCAGCGCCTGCTCGCCGCCCGACAGCAGCGTCATGGTTTGCGGCTTCTTGCCCGGCGGGCGCGCCAGGATCTCGAGGCCGGCTTCGAGCGGATCGTCCGATTCGATCAGCTGCAATTCGGCGGTGCCGCCGCCGAAGAGATGGGTGAACAGGCGCTGGAACTGGGCATTGACCACGTCGAAGGCGGCGATCAGCCGCTCGCGGCCTTCGCGGTTGAGGCTCTGTATGGCGGCGCGCAGCTTGCGGATGGCATCGATGACATCATCGCGCTCGCGAATGAGCGTTTCGAGCTTTTCGGAAAGTTCCTTCTGCTCCTCCTCGGCGCGCAGGTTGACGGCGCCGAGGCGCTCGCGCTCCATCTTCAGCCGCTCGAGTTCGCGTTCGACTTCACGTGGGTCGGGGATATCGTCCATCGTCGCAAGGCCGGTCAGCCGCAGCGCTTCGTGCGGGGCGACATTCAGCGCCTCGTGGATGCGGTGCTCGCTCTCCTGCCGCTTTTCGCGGGCCGAAACCAGCCGCTCCTCGGCGCGACCGCGCCGCTCCCGGCTTTCGGCCAGTTCCGAAAGGGCGGTCGCGGCCTTCTGGTCCGCCTCGCGCTGCTTCGTCTCCGCTTCGGCGAGAGCATCGGCAGCGGCGCGGCGGGCTTCCTCGGCCTTGGAAAGCTCGTTCAGCAGGGCGCGCCGCTTGTCGTCGAACTCGTCGGGGGCCATTTCCAGCGTCAACGCTTCTTCGCGGGCCTCCTCCTCGCGCTCGCGAAGGGTGGAGATGTGGTTTTCCGCGCTTGCGGCGCGCTCGGTCCAACCGGCGCGTTCCTGGCGGATGACGAGGATGCGGCGCTGGCGGGCCTCGTTCTCGCGGCTCAGGCCTTCGTGGCGGGCGCGGGCTTCCGCCAGCGCGCCGCGATCGGTCGCAACGACCGCCTGCTGCTGCTGCAGGCGAAGATCGATGCCGGAAAGATCCGGCGCATCCTCCAGTTCGATGCGGGCGTTCTCGTCCTGGGCGGCAATGTCCTCGATCTGCCCCGCCAACTGGCTGGCGGTCTCGGCGATCACGTCACGGCGGCGGATGAGATCGCCGGATGCCCGCTCGGCCGCGGCAAGCGCGTCGCGGGCCTCGGCAAGGTTGCGGCCGGCGACGCGCCCGCTTTCGCGCGCAGCAGTGAGGCCGGCTTCCTCGCGGCGGATCCGTTCGGCTGCCGCGGCAAGCATATCCTCGGCTTCCGCCTGGATACTGCGCGCCTCGTCGATTTCGCCCTCGAGCTCGGAAAGCCGGTTCTTCTGCGCCAGTCGCAGGGCGGCCGCACTCGGCGCCTCCGAACCGGTGACGTGGCCGTCCCAGCGATAGACTGCGCCGTCGCGGGTCACCAGCCGCTGGCCAGGCTTCAAGATGGCCATCAGGCGCGGGGCGGCCGCGGCGTCAACAATGCCGATCTGCCGCAGTGCGCGCGCCAGCGCTTCCGGCGCCTTGACATGGTTGATCAGTGGCAGGACGCCTTCCGGCAGCGCGGCGTCGGCTTCGCCATCCACGCCGCCGGACCAGTAGGCCGGTGCCTCGGGATCGAGCGGGCTGTCGAGATCATCGCCGAGAGCAGCACCCAGCGCCGTCTCGAAACCGCGATCGACCTGCAATTCATCCGCAACCGGCGCGTACTGTCCGGCGGCGCCCGTTGCCAGCATCCTGGATATCGTCCGGGCCTCGGTTTCCAGCGCGTTGACCTTCGACCGGGCAAGGTCGACCGGCGCGCGCGCCATCGATTCCGCCCGCCGTGCTTCGGAAAGGGCCTGCTCGACAGACTGAGCCATTGCCTCGGCGTCCGCGACAGCCTGTTCGGCAGCCTCGACGATCGCCCGCTTTTCATCCGGATCGGGCAGCGTGGCGATGCGCCCGTCAATCGCGGCGAGTTCGCTCATCGCCTCGCTCGACTGGCGCTCCAGCCGCATCTTGCGCTCGGAGAGATCCCGGATGGCGCGTTCGAGCTGGTTGCGGGAGGCGGCAGCTTCCGCCCGCTCGGCGGTCAGGGATGCGAACAGCTTCTCGCTCTCGGCAAGCCTTGCCGCTGCCTGCTCGAAGGCCTCGCGGCTTTCCTCCGAATAACGGCCGGAGTCGGCGAGGATGTCCTCGATCTCCGCTTCCTCGGCATCGAGCTTCGCGAGGATGGCGGCATTGTCGGCAACCATGCGCTCTTCGCGGCGAATATCCTCGCCGAGCTGGGCGAGCCGGCGGGTCAGTTCGTCGCGGCGGCGCAGGATGCGGTTGGCATCCTCCTCGAGCTGGGTTCTGGCAAACTGCAGGCGCTGCAGCGCGGCGGCAAACCTTGCCTCGTTCTCGCGCAGTTCCGGCAGCTTCAGGCTGGCGATCGCCTGCGCCTTGGCCGCCTCCATCTGGGCCTGCGCCTTTTCGGCGACGAGCACGGTCGCCTGGTTGAGCGCGCTGTCGGCCTCACCCTCGGCTTCCTTCGATTGTACCCAGCGGATATGCAGCAGCATTGCCTCGCGCGAGCGGATGTCGGCGGAGAGCATCTTGAAGCGATTGGCCTGCCGCGCCTGGCGCTTGAGGCTCTCGATCTGGCTTTCGAGCTGCGACGTCACGTCGTCGAGCCGCTCTAGGTTGGTCTCGGCGCCGCGCAGCCGGAGTTCCGCCTCGTGCCGGCGCGAATGCAGGCCGGAGATGCCGGCGGCCTCTTCCAGCAGTTGCCGGCGGGCCTGCGGCTTGGCCTGGATCAATTCGCCGATCCGTCCCTGCCCAACCATGGAGGGCGAGCGCGCACCGGTCGAGGCGTCGGCGAACAGCAGCTGCACGTCCTTGGCGCGGGCCTCCTTGCCGTTGATCCGGTAGACCGACCCCTGTTCGCGCTCGATGCGGCGGGTGACCTGGATCTCGTCGCTGTCGTTGAAGGCGGCGGGTGCGGTGCGGTCGGAATTGTCGAGGTAGAGACCGACCTCGGCGGTGTTGCGCGCCGGACGATTGCCGGATCCGGAGAAGATCACGTCGTCCATGCCGGAGGCGCGCATGTTCTTGTAGGAATTCTCGCCCATGACCCAGCGCAGGGCCTCGACGAGATTGGACTTGCCGCAGCCGTTCGGCCCGACGACGCCGGTCAGGCCGCGCTCGATGACGAATTCGGAAGGCTCGACGAAGGACTTGAAGCCGAGAACCCGGAGCTTGTTGAACTTCAACGACTGACCCTCCCACGGCAGGGAAGATCAACGAAAACGGGCGCGCGGCCGAAGCCGCCGCCCGCATTCACAATATGCAACGGTTCAGAGCAGGCTGTCGATGAGCGCTGACATGTTTTCAACCGACATGTCTCCAGAATAGCGTTTACCGTTGATCAGGAAGGTCGGCGTCGAGTTGACCCCGAACTCCTTCGCGCCACGATCTCTCACCGAATTGACATCATCCAGAAGCTTCTGGTTCGTCAAGCAGGCCTCGAAGCTCTCCTGTGTAAAACCGGCCAATTTCGACATCTGCAGCAGCGCGGCGCGGCCATCTTCGGCGGCGGCCCACTGTTCCTGCTGCTTCATCAGCATCGACACCATCGGGAAATAGGTGTCCGCGGTGGACAATTCGGCCGGCTTGGAGGGGTTGCAACGCGCCAGCATGAAGGCGGCGGCGGCACGCGGATCGAACGGAAATTCGCGAATGATGAAGCGCACCTTGCCGGTGTCGACGTACTTCTCCTTGATCGGGTCGAAGGTGGTGTTGTGGAAATGGGCGCAATGTGGGCAGGTCATCGACATGTATTCGATGATCTGGACCGGGGCGTCCTCCTTGCCGACCGCCATGTCAGGCAGGGCGCCGGGCTTCAGCGCCTCGGTCATGTCGACGTCGGCATCGGCCTTGGGGATCTCCACGGCGGCGGCCACCGATGGCAGGCCGACTGCAGCGGAAAGCGCCGCGAGGGCGATGCCACCGAGCAGATGGCGCTTGGTCAGGTTCAGTTCAAACTTCGACATGGAATCACCCGTAGTGAATGGTTGTCCGGCATTACCGCGAAACGCGGCCGACGGCACGCGCGAGAACGCAGTAACAATTCAAGGTCTGCGCATGTCCTTTCCGAACACCGATTCGATTTCCGGGGGCCAAACGCCTCTCGATACTTCGATATATCGGCGCATGGCCGCTCACAAGGCATCTCACGGCAACTCTCTTCAAAGAATTGTGACCTGCAAAGGGCCGTATGTATTAATTATTGGAAAGGTTTAACAGGAACGCGACAGGGCTATTCCCTCTTCACCGCCCCTTGCGCTTCTGCAGAACCGCGGTTCCCAGGCGCTCGATAGCTCGGCGGAGCTGGTCGCTTTCGATGCCCTCCATCATCGTCTCGAGGCGACGGGCCGCCTCGCCCTTCAGCGGCGGCGGCTTGCGGGGATGCCGGAAGGCCTGCGACACCGGCTTCTGGACGATACGGATCTGCGATACCGCGTGGAAGCCGAAGAAGCCGTTGATGCGCTGGATCAGTTCGCCCTGGGCGTGGCTGAGGAACAAGGCCCGGGCGCCTTCGCAGGCGATGGTCAGTAACCCCGGCGCATAGCCGCCGCCGTCGGCGGTGTGTTCGCGTCGTGGCCAGGCGATCTTTTCCGGCCGGGTGCAATCGGCGAAATCCTCGCCGACGATCGCATCCCAGGAGCCGAGAAGCGCGGTATTGATACCCGCGCGCTTGGCCAGCAACGGATCGATCATGCCGTTGGCGAGGGCGGCGATCTGGGTGGCGCCTTTCTTGGGAAAACTCATGCCTTGCTGCCAGTCCTGCGCGGCGGCGCTTGATCGCCCGCGTTGCGTCGTCCAAGTATAGGGTGAAATTCCTCCCGGCGGCAAATGATGATCCGAGACATTCCCCAGGCTCCCGAGGCCGCGCTCCTGCTTTCCTGGTACGATCGGCACCACCGCGACCTGCCCTGGCGTACTTCGCCTGCGATGGCGGCGGGCGGCGAGCGACCGGATCCCTACCGCGTCTGGCTTTCCGAGGTGATGCTGCAGCAGACGACGGTGCAGGCGGTCAAACCCTATTTCGCAAAGTTCCTGGCGCAATGGCCCACGGTGGGCGACCTTGCCGCCGCCCCTCAGGAAGACGTCATGGTCGCCTGGGCGGGGCTCGGCTACTACGCCCGCGCCCGCAACCTGAAGAAATGCGCCGAGGCGGTGGCCAACGACCATGGCGGCAAGTTCCCGGATACCGAGGAAGGCCTGCGCGCGCTGCCGGGCATCGGCGACTATACCGCAGCAGCCGTCGCCGCCATCGCCTTCAACCGCCCCGCCGCGGTGATGGACGGCAATGTCGAGCGGGTGATCTCCCGGCTCCATGCGATCGACACCCCCCTGCCCGCCGCCAAGCCCTTGATGAAGTCAAAAGTCGCGGCGCTCACCCCGGTCGACAGGCCCGGCGATTTCGCGCAGGCGATGATGGATCTCGGCGCGACCATCTGCACCCCGAAGCGCCCGGCCTGCGCGCTCTGTCCGTTGCGCGAGCGCTGCCTTGCGCTCGCCGGCCACGATCCGGAGCGCTTTCCGGTGAAGGCCGCGAAGAAGGACAAGCCGGTGCGTGTCGGCGCCGCTTTCGTTGCCGTGTCCGCCGATGGCGACCTCTTCCTCAGGCGCCGGGTGGAAAGCGGGCTGCTCGGCGGCATGACCGAGGTGCCGACGACCGGCTGGACCTCGCGCCTCGACGGCGACACCACCACCGAAGCCGCTCCTTTTGCCGCCGACTGGCAGGCTTGCGGGGTGGTGACCCACGTCTTCACTCATTTCGAATTGCGGCTGACCGTCTATCGCGCCCGGGCTGAAAACGGCAGCGATGCTGACGGTTGGTGGCAAGCAATCACAAATCTTGATGCCGCAGCCCTGCCGACCGTCATGAAAAAGGCAATCGCACAGGCTATTCCCAATGCATTCAGATAAGCTCACAAGGACAATCCATGACCACTGAAATCCGTCATATTGTATTCGATATCGGCAAGGTTCTTATTCACTACGATCCCCATATTCCCTTCAGCCGCATCATTCCCGACGAGACCGAGCGCAACTGGTTCTTTGCCAATGTCTGCACCCACGACTGGAACATCGAGCAGGACCGCGGCCGGACCTGGGAAGAGGCCGAGGCGCTGCTGATCGGCGAGCATCCGGAGCGCGAGGAGCAGATCCGCGCCTTTCGCAAGCACTGGCACGAGATGGTCTCGCACGCCTATCTCGACAGCGTGGCGATCATGGAGGGCCTGATCGAGGACGGCCACGACGTGACCATGCTGACCAACTTCGCTTCCGACACATTTCGCGAAGCGCAGGAGATGTACCCCTTCCTCAAGCGGCCGCGCGGCGTGACCGTGTCCGGCGACGTCCGCCTCATCAAACCCGACCTAGCCATCTACACCACCCACACCGAAAGCTTCGGCCTCGAGCCGTCGGCGACGGTGTTCATCGACGATTCGCTCGCGAACGTCGAAGGGGCGAAGGCCGCCGGCTGGCAGGCCCTGCATTTCACCGGGGCGGATAAGCTGAAGGCGGATCTCGCCGGGCTCGGCATAAGGGCCGCGGCTTGAGCTTCGATCCGGCAGAGCGCACCGCGGCTTTCCTCGCCGCCATCGACGCCATGGACTTTTCGACCGTCGAGACCTTTTTCGCCGAGGATGCCACCTTCGGGTCGAGGGCGGTCGGCGGTCTTTCCGGCCGCGACGCCATCATGGCCGCCTTCCGCCGCTACTTCGAGGACTATCCGGACCAGAAATGCATCGATTCGCGCGTCGAGGCGCTGTCGTCGCATTCGGCCCGCGCAGTGTGGTCGATACGGGCAACCCACAGCAGGACCGGCCAGCCGCTGGTGCGCGAGGGCGAGGAAACCGTGACCTTCGACGACGACGGCCGGGTGGTGAGCGTGGTGGTCACGGATTACCAGGATTTCTAGCGCGGTAGCCGCCCGTCGGGCGGCTACCCGAACACGGCTTGAAGCGCGACAATGACGAGAAACGAGACCACGACGACCGCGGCGATCCAGGCGACCAGCCGATTGGCGGGCGCCAGAGTTGAAGGTTTGACTTCCCGCTTCGGGTGAAATCGTTGCCGCCGTTTCAAGGTGGTTTGGAACAAGCGTTTCTCGGCCCCTGCCATCGATTGCCTCCGCCCGGATAGTCTGACCACTGCGCTGCAATCCAGTCTATCAGAAACGGGGAGCGGAGTTCCAGCCAGTGAGCTGTGGAGAGCGGTGTATTGGGCGGGAGTCTGTCACCCTGAACGCCACACCCTGCTGAACGAAAGACGCCCGGGGTTCTCACCCCAGGCGTCGTCCCCTCTTCCGCAACTGGAGGTACACATAACGGAAGAGGGATCGGTCGGGAATCCGGTTGCGCGGGAGGTCAGTCCAGCTTGGCCAGATCGTTGCGGACGATCGCCCGCAGTTCGTCGATCGGACGCAGGGATTGCCCGTCGTCGAAATGCCAGAAGGTCCAGCCGTTGCAGGCATCGAGCCCCTGTACCTTGGCGCCGAGCCGGTGGATCGAGCCGGCCTCGCCGCCTGATGCAAGCGTGCCGTCGGCGCGCACGATGGCGCTATGGCGGCGCCTGGCATCGGTCAGGACCTGGCCGGGCTTGATGAGGCCGCTTTCGATCAGCACGTTGAAGGCGACGCGCGGTTCGGCTTTCTTGCCGGTCATGACGGTGAGTTCCGCCTTGCCGAGCGGCTCGACGGCGGCGATGCGGGCGCTGGCAGCCTCGATGTAGTCCTGCTCGCGCTCGATGCCGACGAAATGGCGGCCGAGGCGCTTTGCAACGGCGCCGGTGGTGCCGGAGCCGAAGAACGGATCGAGCACGATGTCGCCGGGCTTGGTCGAGGCCATGATGATACGGGCCAGCAGCGCTTCGGGCTTCTGGGTCGGATGCACCTTCTTGCCGTCCCCGTCCTTGAGGCGCTCGCCGCCGTTGCAGATCGGGAACAGCCAGTCGGAGCGCATCTGCACGTCGTCATTGGCCGCCTTCATGGCGTCGTAGTTGAAGGTGTAGCCCTTGGCCTTGGCGCTCGGGCTCGCCCAGATCATCGTCTCATGGGCGTTCTGGAACCGGCGGCCCTTGAAGTTCGGCATCGGGTTGGTCTTGCGCCAGACAATGTCGTTGAGGATCCAGAAGTTGAGGTCCTGCATCGTCGCGCCGACGCGAAAGATGTTGTGGTAGGAGCCGATGACCCAGATCGTGCCGGTCGGCTTCAGGACGCGCCGGCAGGCGAGCAGCCATGCCCGGGTGAAGGCATCATAGGCCTCGAAGGAGGCGAACTGGTCCCACTCGTCGTCGACCGCATCGACCAGCGACTGGTCGGGGCGATGCAGGATGCCGCCAAGCTGCAGATTGTAGGGCGGATCGGCAAAGATGGCATCGACGGAGTGATTGGGCAGGGCCTCGAGTGCGGCGACGCAGTCGCCCTTGATGATCGTATCGACCCAGGAGCCGGGTTGCTCGGAACGACGAAGGTCGGCAAGCGGGAATACTGACGCCATTTGATACTCTCTGTGTACGCTTACTCGGGAACGTGAACTTGAGCATCATGGTTACCGAAGATGGTTACCAAAGGCTGAAGGGGAGTGACGATTTCCGGGAAAAATGTTGGCGCAGTGGAAAAGCAAGCCCGACCTCCTAGTCTTGTCTACTCGCCCTCGTGCACCTTCCTGCTGTCGGCCGGCGCCTGCTCGCGCTCGAACATGCCGTAGTCGCGCAAGACCTCGGCCACCCGCAAGCGATAGTCGGCGAAGAGGCCGCCGCGGCCGGCCGCCTGCGCCTGCCGGTGTTCCTCTAGATTGCGCCAGGCCTTGACCGCCGCCTCGTCGCGCCAGAAGGACAGGGACAGGATCTTGCCCGGCTGGGTCCGGCTCTCGAAGCGCTCGATGGAAATGAACCCGTCTATCGTCTCGAGATGCGGGCGCAGGTGAGCCGCAGTGTCGAGGTAGCCGGCGCGGGTGTCGTGATGGGGCATGACTTCGAAGATGACGGCGATCATGGCTTCACCAGACCTGTGTGCGGAAGGGATACATTTATCAGGAAAATGCGGTCTTCCTTGAGGATGAAGCGCTCGCGGCTGGCGAACGCGTAGTTTTCGCGGCCGATCGGGTCGGCGGCGAGCCGCTG
Organism: Ferirhizobium litorale; assembly: GCA_030028905.1. GTDB lineage: Bacteria > Pseudomonadota > Alphaproteobacteria > Rhizobiales > Rhizobiaceae > Ferirhizobium > Ferirhizobium litorale. The sequence continues at coordinate 486,716 of JALDYZ010000002.1, forward strand.
CCGGTAGTCCTCGTAGGCCGAAAGGCTGTCGATATTGTAGACACCGTAGGCGGTCGTCGTCGAGCCTTCGTGCGGGGCGAAGTAGCCGATCAGGTCGGCGCCGTTACGCGGGATCGCCTGGCCCCAGTTGCGGGCATATTCGCAGAAGGCATCCCGCTTGAACGGGTCGATCTCGTAGCGGATGAAGCAGGTAATCATGGCCGGTCCTTTCTCCTGTTGTCATGGCCGTTCTTCTCACATTGCGCGACGCGCATGCTTCGATTAAGATCGAAGTATGAAAGAAGGACCAGACATCGCCCAGATCGGTGCACTGATAGGAGATCCGGCCCGCGCCAACATGCTCTCGGCGCTGATGGCCGGCAAGGCGCTGACGGCGACCGAGCTTGCCGAGACCGCCGGGATCACGCCGCAGACGGCGAGCACGCATCTGGCGCGGCTGGAAGCAGGCGGCCTCATTACCCAGCGCAAGCAGGGCCGCCATCGCTACTTCACCCTCTCCGACGAGACGGCTGGACGGATGCTCGAGGGCATTATGGGATTTGCCGCTGGTCGCGGCCACCTGCGGAGCCAGCCGGGGCCGAGGGACCCGGCCCTGCGCAAGGCGCGCGTCTGCTACGATCACCTTGCCGGCGACTTCGGCGTGCGCATGCTCGACAGCCTCGTCTCGCAGGGGGCAGTGTCGACGGATGGCGAAAACCTGGCGCTGACTGCCGCGGGCGAGATGCAACTGAAGAACCTCGGCATAGACGTATCGGGCCTGAGGGCGCTCAGGCGGCCGCTTTGCCGCGCCTGCCTTGACTGGAGCGAGCGACGCACGCATCTGGCCGGTTCGCTCGGCAAGGCGCTGCTGGTGCACTTCCTGGAAAAGGGATGGGCAAGACGCGCGCCCGGAAGCCGCACGGTCAACTTCAGCCCGGAGGGCGAGCGCCGGTTCCTGCAGATGTTTCCCCTGCGCCTGACCTAGCGCAGGCCGCGAAGCGGTTTGCGCCCGATTCAGCCGACGATCGCGAAGGCATCGTGAGTCTTGCCGGAAGCGGTCCGTACCGGCCGCTGGCCGATCCACTGGACGTGACGCTCGAGCACCATTGCCGCCTCGGCAACGCGCCCCTGGCGGAGCGCCGCCAGAATGGCGCGGTGGTCGTGGTCGGTTCGCACCTCCCATGTCGAGCGCCACGCGGAAAACAGGAAACGGGCGCTGACCGCATGCAGGTCATCGATCGAGGCCAGGAGCCGCGGCATGCCGCAGGTCGACAGGATCAACTGGTGGAAGCGGCGGTTGGCCTCCTCCCAGGCATGGACGTCGCGCGCGGCATCGCCGGCACGGGTTGCCTCCTCGGCCTGGTCGAGGATAGCCTGAGTAAGATGCGGTGCAGCGTGCTTCAGCGCCAGAACTTCCAGGGCGGCCCGCATCTCGGCCACTTCCCTGACCTCCTTGAGGTCGAAGGCGGCGACGCGCACGCCTCGGCGCGGCTCGCTCATCGCCAGCCCCTGCGCCTCGAGCCGGCGGAAGGCCTCGCGCACCGGCACGTGGCTGGTGCCGAACTCCTCGGCGATGTGATCCTGGCGAAGGCGCGCGCCCGGCTCGAGTTCGCCATGGATGATGCGCTCCGCGAGGGTGCGGCTGATGCGGCTTGCGATTGTATCGTCCAGTTCCTTGGGCATGGCCGATCCATAGAATGGGACGCCCGACTTGTCGAGGAGGCATGGCTGCAAGGCGAATTCGCGCATTGTCCTTTTTCCCCCGGTCGTGTAGGGAGGCCGCAAAACCCTTCAAACAGGCGAGACTTTATCTGCATGAGCGGCTTCGACCTCATCCTCTTCGACTGCGACGGCGTGCTGGTCGATTCCGAAATCATCGCGGCGGAGGTCGAATCGAAGCTGCTGACCGAAGCCGGCTATCCGATCTCCAGCGAAGAGATGTGCATCCGTTTTGCCGGAATGACCTGGCAGAATATCCTGTTCCAGGTGGAAAAGGATGCGGACATTCCGCTGTCGGCCACGCTGCTCGACAAGTCGGAAAAACTGCTCGACCAGCGGCTCGCTCGCGACGTCAAGATCATCCAGGGCGTGGACTATGCGCTTTCGCGGCTGACGCTGCCGCGCGGCATCTGCTCCAACTCCGGCACCGAAAGGCTGACGATGATGCTGAGCAAGGTCGGCCTAATGGAGCACTTCCGCCCGCACATCTATTCCGCCAAGGATCTCGGTGCCGACCGCGTCAAGCCGAAGCCGGACATCTACCTGCACGGCGCCAAGCAACTCGGCGTCAACCCGTCGCGTTGCCTGGTGATCGAGGATTCGGTCCATGGCGTGCATGCGGCGCGTGCCGCCGGCATGCGGGTGATCGGCTTCACCGGCGCTTCGCACACCTATCCCACGCATGCCGACAGGCTGACCGACGCCGGGGCCGAGACGGTAATCTCGCGGATGCTGGATCTGCCGGGCATGGTGGCCGCCCTTTCCGAATGGGCCGGCGTCGTCTGATCCGGACCCGGCTCCTTCGGCTCGATCCGAGTCCGCTCAGATCTTGAGCCGGAGCGCGCCGGGAAGTACCTCGAAGGTCGCCGGCACCGTGCCCGGCCCCTCGCCGTCGCAGTCGATGAGCGCCAGCCTGCCCTTGCTTTCGTCCGCCGGCAGCACCTCCACCCGTCTTCCGCGGTGAATGCTGACCAGCGGGTGCGAAACATGGGCGCCGCTATAGATGCGGTTCATCAGCCGCAGGATGGTCGGCTTCGAGGCGGCGCGGATGACGACGACGTCGAACAGCCCGTCGGCGATGTCCGCCGCCGGCGCCACCTTCATGCCACCGCCGAACCAGCGGCCATTGGCGACCGCGACCACGGTAATCGGTCCCTCGTGGACGTCTTCGTCGTCGATCAGCACCCGCACCTTGTCGGCGCGATAGCGCAACAGTTCCACGACGGAATGATAGAGGAACTGCCGCGAACCGGGCGTACGTCGGTCGCGCCTGGCCTTGTTGACGGCCCGCACCGTCGGGCCGGAGAGACCGAGGCTCGCGATATTGATGAAGTGGCGGGTGAAGGCGCGGCCATCGTCGTCCAGACAGGACAGCCGGCCGACATCAACCGCCCTGACCGGCGCATTGACGAGGGCGGTGACAATGGCCTCGGGTGATTGCGGAAAGCTGAAGTTTCGCGCGAAATCGGCGCCGGTGCCGCCGGGAACGAAGGCGAAGGGGGTCTCCGGCCGGTCTGACGTGAGAATACCGTCCACCGCCTCGCCAATGGTGCCGTCGCCGCCGACCGCGACGACGAGATCGCTGCCCGCGTCGCTGAGCGCGCGTGCATAGCGGGCTGCGTCGCCCGTCCCTTCCGTCTCGAAAAACTTGATGCCGGCAAATTGCGCGACAAGGCTTTGCCTGAGCGCCGGCCAGATGCGGTGCCTGCCATACCCCCCAGATGCAGGATTGACCACGATCCCTATCTTCACGCTTCGCCCTCCCCCAAGGTCAGGCGGTTCCGCCCACTCGGCCGAGCCCGCTCGACGACCCAATGCCCGGCCAAGCCGCCGGGCCGTCAACGCTTACTGCGTGGCCTGCGGGCCTTCGTCGAAGCCGATGAACACCTTAGACTGCTTGCCGGCGCCGCCCGGGATCGCGACGTTGTCCTTGGTGAAGAGGAACTGCGTCACGCCTTCGGCGGGGACTTCGACCTCGAACTGCATCAACTCACTGTACAGCGTCGTCGTATTGTCGACCACGGCGACGCGAATGGGCAGCTTGACGCGCCCCGGCTTGCCTTCGGGGCCAAGCGCCAAGCGCCCCTGCGCCATGACGGTGATATTAAGGTTGGTCTGGTTGATCGTGCACTTGCGGGTCGTCTCGGCGAGCGATGCCTGGTAGACGATCTTCGTCGCGTCGTCCTGCCCGCCCTTGGCGTAGACGCGGTGATAGGCGGTGCCATCGCGGAGGAACACCTGCGGGCAGGCGCCTTGCACCACGGGCGCGGTCGCCGTGGCACCCGGCGTGGTGCCGGCGGATGTTCCGCCACCGGAAGTGGAGCAACCAGCAGCGATTGTCAGCATCGATACAGAGAAAAGAAAGCGCGACACCCTTGCGAACACGATACTGCCATCCTCCAGCTCCGGCTTCCGACCGGTCATAAACGTCTTTTACGGGCCTTTTCATCACCCGCGGCGATGGTCTATATCAGCGGCGCTGGTAAAAATCGATTGGGTCTGCATCGTTTTGGTTCAATTTTCGCCTGTAACGCACAATTCGCTTCCATGGACCGCCCCTAGGTTGGTGGCCGAGGCACTTCCCACGCTGGAATCATGCCCCCTCGCCCGCACGGCGAGCCCGCTATGGGACCACTCTTTACCATTGTCTTTCAACGGCTTCGCTGCCTTCCCCAGATAAGTTCAAGGATCAACGTCGTGGAATATATCTCAACCCGGGGCGAGGCCCCTTCCCTTGGTTTCCGTGACGCGCTGATGGCAGGGCTGGCCCGCGATGGCGGTCTCTACGTGCCCCGCGAGTGGCCGACGCTGACCAAGAAGGAGATCCGGGGACTGCGCGGCAAATCCTATCAGGAGATTGCCTTTGCCGTGCTCAGCCCGTTCGTCGACGGCGAGATTGCGGCCGACAAGTTCCGCGCCATGATCGACGAGGCGTACGCGACCTTCAAGCATCCGGCGATCGCTCCCCTCGTCCAGACCGGCCCGAATTCCTTCGTGATGGAACTGTTCCACGGCACCACGCTCGCCTTCAAGGACGTGGCGATGCAACTTCTCGCACGATTGATGGACCATGTGCTGGCCGAGCGCGGCGAACGCGCCACCATCGTCGGCGCCACCTCGGGCGACACCGGGGGTGCGGCGATCGACGCCTTTGCCGGGCGCGATCGCACCGACATCTTCATCCTCTTCCCGCATGGCAAGGTCTCGCCGGTGCAGCAGCACCAGATGACCACCTCGAAAGCCTCTAACGTGCATGCGCTCGCCATCGAAGGCAATTTTGACGATTGCCAGAACCTGGTGAAGGCGATGTTCAACGACGCACCCTTCCGGGACAGGGTCAAGCTCTCCGGCGTGAACTCGATCAACTGGGCGCGCATCATGGCGCAGGTGGTCTACTACTTTACCACCGCGATCGCGCTTGGCGGTCCGGACCGTAAGATCTCGTTTACCGTGCCGACCGGCAATTTCGGCGACATCTTCGCCGGCTACGTCGCCAAGCGCATGGGCCTGCCGATCGGCAAGCTCGTCGTCGCCACCAACGAGAACGACATCCTCGCCCGTACGCTGAAGACCGGCCGCTACGAGATGCGTTCGGTTGCGGCCACGACCTCGCCATCGATGGACATCCAGATTTCCTCGAACTTCGAACGGCTGCTGTTCGAGGCTTGCGGCCGCGACCCCGCCGCCATCCGCAACGCCATGAACGGGCTGAAACAGTCCGGCGCCTTCGAGATCGACGAGGAGACGTTGAAGTTCATCCGCCGCGACTTCCGCGCCGGCCGGGCCAACGAAAAGCAGGTGGCCGCGACGATCCGCGAAACGCTGGCGTCGACCGGCTATCTCCTCGACCCGCACACGGCCGTCGGCGTCTTCGTTTCGCAAAAGTTCGAGCGGCCGGACGCGCCTATGGTCACGCTTTCGACCGCGCATCCAGCAAAATTCCCGGATGCAGTAAAATCGGCGAGCGGTATTGACCCGGCGCTTCCATCGTGGCTTGCTGATCTGATGGACAGGGAGGAGCGTTTCGACATTCTCGAGCCCGAGTTGAAGGCCGTTGAGGATTTCATCGGCAAGCATGCGCGGGCAAAGGCATGAGAAGCGCAGAAAGTAGAACCATGAATGTTGAGTGCACCCGGCTCCCATCCGGGTTGACAGTAGTGACCGAGACAATGCCGCATCTGGAGAGCGTCGCTCTCGGAGTGTGGATCAAGTCAGGATCACGAAACGAAACACCGGAAGAGCACGGAATTGCCCACCTTCTGGAGCATATGGCCTTCAAGGGCACCTCCCGACGATCCGCACGCCAGATCGCCGAGGAAATCGAGAATGTCGGCGGCGAAGTGAATGCCGCCACCTCGACGGAAACGACCTCCTACTACGCTCGCGTGCTGAAGGATCATGTTCCGCTGGCCGTCGACATCCTTGCCGACATCCTGACGGAATCGGCGTTCGACGAGGACGAACTGGCCCGCGAGAAGAACGTCATCCTCCAGGAAATCGGCGCCGCCGACGACACGCCGGACGACGTGGTCTTCGACCGATTCTCCGAAATGGCCTACCGGAACCAGACGATCGGCCGCCCGATCCTCGGTACCCCGGAAACGGTACTGTCGTTCTCCTCCGACGAGATCCGCAACTACCTTTCCCGCAACTACACCACCGACCGCATGTTCGTGGTCGCTGCCGGTGCGGTCAAGCACGACGAATTCGTGCGCGAGGTCGAGAAGCGGTTTTCGACCCTGCCGACGAAGCCTTCCGCCACCCCGGTGATCGAGGTCGCCCGCTACACAGGCGGCGAAGTTCGCGAGGGCCGCGACCTGATGGACGCGCAGGTGCTTCTCGGCTTCGAGGGCCGTGCCTACCACATGCGCGACTTCTACTGTTCGCAGATCCTCGCCAACATTCTCGGCGGCGGCATGTCGTCGCGGCTGTTCCAGGAAATCCGCGAGATCCGCGGCCTTTGCTATTCGGTCTATGCCTTCCACTGGGGCTTTTCCGACACCGGCATCTTCGGCATCCATGCGGCAACCAGCGGCGAGAACCTGCCGGAACTGGTTCCGGTGATCGTCGGCGAGCTGCAGAAGGCATCCGAGCGCATCGATGACCAGGAAATCGAACGCGCACGGGCCCAGATCCGCGCCCAGCTGCTGATGGGACAGGAAAGCCCGGCAGCGCGCGCTGGACAGATTGCCCGCCAGATGATGCTCTACGGCCGTCCTATTCCAAACCCGGAGCTGATGGAACGACTGGCGGGCATCACCACCGACCGCCTGACCGATCTTGCCGGCCGGGTGTTCTTCGATACTGCACCGACCCTTTCAGCCATCGGCCCGGTTGATCAACTGGCCCCGATGGAGGACATTGTTTCAGCCCTGTCGACGCTCCGGCCGCAAACCCTCAAGGCCAGCGGCTGATCTCCAGCGATTGCCGGCGTGCCATCATTGCGTGCCCTTGCGCAACGGCACGCAGACGGCGGCCGCCGGGGCACGCGGACGTCGGCACGTTACCGCATGTCGTGCCGCGAACGACCGAACGCGATGCGGAGCGGGCAACGACAACCTGTTTTCACACCCGGCCGGACCCTGTCCGGCCGATTGCAGCTTGGAGTATCGAATGGCTAGGTCGGTTTTTCGGTTTCTCTCCCGCCAATCCGATCCGATTCAGATAGCAAGCGAACGCCACATGCTGCGCTTGCCGCGCATCGGCGACTATCGCCAGTGGTACCTGCTGCGCCTGCAAAGCCGCGCCTTTCTCGAGCCTTGGGAACCGAGCTGGCGCCAGGACGAACTCTCGGAAAGCTCGTACCGCGCCCGGGTCCTGCGCAACGAGCAGGAATTTTCTTCCGGCCAGGCCGTTCCCCTTTTCATCTTCAGGAAGGAAGATCTGCTGCTGCTCGGCGGCCTGACAATAGGCTATATCCGCCGCGGCGCCGCCCAGAGCTGCATGGTCGGCTACTGGATGGGCGAGCGGCATGCCGGCCAGGGACATATGTTTGCCGCACTTCAATTGGTTATACCCTACATCTTTTCAGAGCTTCAGTTGCACCGCATCGAGGCAGCCTGTATTCCGGACAACGTGCGCAGCATTCGTCTCCTCGAAAAGTCGGGATTTCAGCAGGAAGGGCACTTGCGGGACTATCTGAAGATCAACGGGCAGTGGCGTGATCACCTGATGTTTTCCCGATTGGCCGCGAACGCTGATACAACCAGGAAAACATAACCTCGATGATACCGTTCCGCCTGCCACTCGCCCCGACCGCCAGACGACTTGCCGTCCTGGTGGTCATGGCCTGTGCCTTCGCCCTGAGCGGCGGCATGCCGACCGCCCGCGCAGCGGAGCCGGTAAAGATCGCCCGCGACGACACCGCGCTCGACCTGACGCCGACCACCGAGATCTTCACCAACCAGGGAGAGGCGTTCCAGGTTTCGACCGTTCCCGGAGCCGACGGCATCCGTCGCCGCATCGAGGTGCGCGCAAGCTCGGAAAACCACCGCGGCGACTGGGCGGTCTTCGCGCTCGCCAATGTGTCCGAGGAGCAGTTGGAGCGCGTCATCGTCGCCCCGCATTTTCGCCTGGTGAACTCGAAGCTGTTCTGGCCGGACCTCGGCTCGCAGCGCATCCTGTCGATCACGCCGAGCGAAGGCTTCGCGCTCGACCGCCAGCCGAGCACCGAGGCAGACGTTTTCCGCATCACGCTCAACCCCGGCGCCGTCATCACCTTCGTCGCCGAACTGTCGACGCCGGAACTGCCACAGATCTATCTCTGGGAACCCAACGCCTACAAGGACACCGTCAACGCCTTCACGCTCTATCGCGGCATCGTGCTCGGCATCGCCGGTCTGCTGGCGGTGTTCCTGACCATCCTCTTCGTGGTCAAGGGCACGTCGATGCTGCCGGCGACGGCCGCACTCGCCTGGGCGGTGCTCGGCTATATCTGCGTCGATTTCGGTTTCCTCGAAAAGCTGATCAGCATCACCTCGGGCGACCAACGAATATGGCGCGCCTGCGCCGAAGTCGCGCTGGCCTCGAGCCTGGTGATCTTCCTGTTCACCTATTTGAACCTCAACCGCTGGCACGCCCATCTCGGCTATGTGACGTTTGCCTGGGTGCTCGGCCTCGGCCTGCTTTTCGGCGTGGCGATCTACGATCCCTCGATCGCGGCCGGCATCGCGCGGCTCTCCTTCGCGCTGACGGCGACGGCGGGCATCTTCCTCATCATCTATCTCGGCTTCAACCGCTACGACCGCGCCATCCTTCTTGTGCCCGCCTGGGCGCTGATCCTTGTCTGGCTGTTCGGCGCCTGGCTGACGGTGACGGGCCAGCTGGACAATGACATCATCCAGCCGGCCCTTGGCGGCGGCCTCGTCCTGATCGTGCTGCTCATCGGCTTCACGGTCATGCAGCATGCCTTTGCCGGGGGCGCCTACCAGCAGGGCTTGTTTTCCGATCTCGAGCGCCAGTCACTGGCACTGACCGGGTCAGGGGATACGGTATGGGACTGGGACGTCGCCCGCGACCGGGTGGTGACCATCCCCGACATTTCGATCAGGCTCGGCCTTTCGCCCGGCACCATGCACGGCCCCGCCCGCAACTGGCTGCCGCGCCTGCATCCCGACGATCGCGACCGGTTCCGGGCCACGCTCGACGTGTTGCTCGAGCACCGGCGCGGGCGCCTGAACCACGAGTTCCGCATTCGCGCCGAGGATGGCCACTTCCACTGGCTGGCGATCCGTGCGCGCCCCGTGCTCGGTTCGAACGGCGAGATCATCCGCTGCGTCGGCACCATCCTCGACGTGACCGAGCAGAAGAACTCCGTCGACCGGCTGCTGCATGACGCGATGCACGACAACCTCACCGGTCTGCCGAACCGCCAGGTCTTCCTCGACCGCCTGCAATCGGTGCTGACGCTGGCGCCGAACGGCGACATCGTGCGGCCGACGGTAATGGCGATCGACATCGACCGCTACAAGCAGGTCAACGACTCTCTCGGCATCGCCGCCGGCGACAATATCCTGATCGCACTCACCCGCCGCCTGCGCCGGATCCTCAAGCCGCAGGACACGCTGGCGCGCCTCTCCGGCGACCAGTTCGGCCTGATCCTGGTGTCCGAGCGCGATCCCGCCAAGGTGGCAGACTTCGCCGATGCGGTCAGCAAGGCGATCATGGTCCCGCTGAACTTCGCCAACCGCGAGATCATCCTGACCGCCTCGATCGGGCTCGTGTCGTGGGTGGACCAGCAGGAGAGCGCGGCCGGGCTGCTGAACGACGCCGAGCTTGCGATGTATCGTGCCAAGCGTGCCGGCGGCAACCGCGTGGAACCGTTCCGACCGGCTTTCCGCAGTTTTGGCACAGACCGCCTGCAACTCGAAACCGACCTGCGCCGCGCGCTGGAGCGCAAGGAACTGTCGCTGGCCTACCAGCCTATCGTGCGGCTGGCCGATGCCGAGATTGCCGGCTTCGAGGCGCTGATGCGCTGGGACCACCCCAAGCGCGGCAACATTCCGCCCTCGGAGTTCATCCCGATCGCCGAGATGTCGGACCTCATCATTCCGCTCGGCATGTATGCGCTCGAACGCGCCACCAACGACCTGATGGCCTGGCAACGGCAATCCGGCGACCTGCCGATCTTCGTGTCGGTGAACCTGTCCAGCGCGCAATTGCTCAGCAACGATCTCTACAACGATGTGCGCACGCTGCTTACTCGCACCCAATGCGACGCACGCAACATCAAGCTCGAACTCACCGAATCCATGGTGATGGAGAACCCCGAGCAGGCCCGCCTCGTGCTGTCCAAGCTGAAGGAAATCGGCCTTGGCCTGGCGCTCGACGACTTCGGTACCGGCTATTCGTCGCTGGCCTACCTGACCCGCTTCCCCTTCGACACGATCAAGCTCGACAAGGCACTGGTGATCGGCTCCGACGAGAAGCGCTCGATCCTGCTGCGCTCGGTGATCAGCATGGCGCGCGACCTCGGCATGCAGGTGGTAGCGGAAGGCATAGAATCCGACGAGGATGCCGAGGAACTGGCCGCCATGGGCTGCGACTTCGGCCAGAGCTTCCTGTTCGGACCGCCGATCGGTTCCGATTCGGTGCAAAAGCTGCTGAAGGAACGATTTCCCCTGACGCGCAGGGCATAGCCCCGTCCACCGAAAAGGGAGGACCCGCCGCATCGTCTGCGACGGGTCCACGCCACCCGCTCGGGGCTGCCGAAGGCGATCCACGATTCCTCCGTTCAGCTTCCCATGCGCGACCGCGCGAACGCCCGGCCTTGCAAATTGCAAACGGCAAACTCCCGAATTTGTTCCGAAAAGGCGTGTCGCGTCAGGCGTGGCCGGCATCGCTCGACAGCATCGCCGGCGTGACGCCCATCAGTGCGAGCGCCCTTTCGTACTTGTCGTCGAGGTCCCGATCGAAGATCAGGTCCTCCGAAGCCGGGCAATTGAGCCAACCGTTGTTGGTGATCTCGCTTTCGAGCTGGCCCGCGCCCCAGCCGGCATAGCCGAGCAGCATAGTCGCCCGGCTCGGCCCCTTGTTGTGCGAAATGGCGCGCACGATATCGAGGGTTGCCGTCAGGCAAATGTCGTCGCTGACCGGAATGCTGGAATCGCTGAGGTAGTCGTCGGAGTGCAGCACGAAACCGCGCCCGGTCTCCACCGGACCGCCGGCCTGTATGGGGAAGGCCCGGGTACGCTCGGGCAACATGATGGCGTCATGCTGGTCGATCAGGTCGAGATGGACCAGAATATCCGGAAAGGTGATCGATTGCGGGCGATTGATGACGAAACCCATGGCGCCAGCCTGCGAATGGGCGCAGATATAGACGACGGAACGGGCAAAATTGCTGTCGAACATTCCCGGCATGGCGATCAAGAACTGACCGTCGAGAAAGCCGCGTTCGCGCTTGTCCTTCAATCCGGCCAATGACATGGCTTCCTCCGTCTGCCGGGGCGTCAAAGGCTGATGCCCGAGACGGGGCGGCTGTTCAACTTCTCCATTGAAAGATGGGGCATCGTCACGAATCAATCAACCGAAAATGAACAAGAAATTTGCACCGGGTCTGGCGGCTTCCGGCGTACTCGGCTATTTTCCCGCCTTATGTTGCCAAGACCGATCGCCATACGCCCAACCTGCGGATTTCTGATGTTGCTGGCGCTGCTCGCAAGCGTTGCAGGCGGCGCCGAGGCGGCAATGACGCACTGGGCGAACAATGAAGGCGGACGCATGCGGATCGTCGCCCTGCCGCCCGATGAAACGGGCAAGGTCAGGGCCGCGCTGCAGATCGAACCCGCCGCCGGGTGGATGACCTACTGGCGCGAGCCGGGCGACAGCGGTATCCCGCCGCAATTGTCGATCGCACCGGAAAGCAACCTCGCGCTTTCGAGCATCGACTACCCGGTCCCCGTCAGCATGCGGATCGGCGATGCACGCGACATCGTCTACGACCGCGCCGTAACCCTGCCCCTCACCTTCTCCGTCATCGACAAGTCGTTGCCTGCGGAGTTGAAGGCCGACGTCTTCATCGGCCTGTGCAAGAATATCTGCATTCCGTTCCAGTCGAGTTTTTCGCTACTGGTCGACAAGGCCGGTCAGTCGCTTGCGGAGGAAACGCAGGTGCTGGAGGCTGCCAAGGCAACGCTGCCCGAGGCTCCTTCCGATGAATTCGCGGTCAGGGGATTTGCACTCGCCGAAGACAGGAAGAAGCTTCGTCTCGATCTCGAACTGCCCTACGGAACCCGGGGACCGCTCGAGGTGATCGTGACGGGTCCGTCCGGCTATGTCTACAGCCACAAGCAGGCGAAGGGCGCGATGCCGGGCGAACTTGCGCTGGACATTTCGGTTAGCCGCTTTCCCGCCAAGTACGACCCGAAGGGAAAGCAATGGGGCCTGCTCGTCATCGCCGGCAACCGAGCCATGGAAACCAAGCTTGCCTTTGACTAGCGCCGATCTATAGTCGCGCCGGAAGGCGGCCGAACAACCGCCCGATCCTGTTTTCCCCGATCCTGCATTTCAGTGAGGAGACTTCCATGACCATCGCTGTCGGAGACAAGCTGCCTGCCGCCAAGTTCAAGGAAAAGACCGCCGACGGTCCGGTGGAGGTGACGACGGACGACATCTTCAAGGGCAAGCGCGTGGTGCTGTTCGCCGTCCCCGGCGCCTTCACCCCGACCTGCTCGCTCAACCACCTGCCCGGCTACCTGGAAAACCGCGACGCCATCCTTTCGAAGGGCGTCGATGACATTGCCGTCGTCGCCGTCAACGACTGGCACGTCATGGGCGCCTGGGCGCAATCTTCGGGTGGCATGGGCAAGATCCACTTCCTCGCCGATTGGGACGCCTCGTTCGCCAAGGGCCTCGGTCTCGACATCGACCTTTCGGCCGGCGGCCTCGGGGTGCGCTCGAAGCGCTATTCGATGGTGGTCGAGGACGGCGTGGTCAAGAGCCTGAACATCGAAGAGAACCCGGGCCAGGCGACCGTCTCATCGGCTGCGACCATCATCGAACAGCTTTGATCGGCCAACGGCAACCCCGAAACCCAAGAAGGCGGCGGATAAATCCGCCGCCTTTTCAATGTTGATCGTAGGCGAGCACTTACGCGATCAGATCGAAGACCAGGAGACCGGCAAGCCCGCCATCTGTCGCCGCGACGAGGCGGTCGCCGACCGCGACGTGGTCGGGATGAACGAGGTAGGCGTCACGCGCCGCTTCATCCTCGAAGGTAACGATGAACCCGTCCGCAAAGCCCCCGTGCAGGCCCTCCGGCGATACGTTCGACCCCGCCTTGACGTCGATCATGCCGGGAATGACGGACTTCAGATCGGCGATGGAATCAAAGATCGCCTGCTTTTCCGCGGCCGAAACTGCGGCCTTGAAGCGCAAAAACACACAATGAAGGATCATCCTCTACTCCCTGTTAGAAACCCATCAATATCCATGTGGTAGCGGTATGCACGCCGACGTCATCGCTTCTTGAACGGTTCCATACCCCTGCGGGCCAACTCGTCGGCGCGTTCGTTCTCCGGATGCCCGGCATGTCCCTTGACCCAGTGCAGGGTCACCTTGTGCCGGTTGCGCGCCTCCTCCAGCGCCTGCCAGAGTTCGGCGTTCTTCACCGGTTTCTTGTCGGAGGTCTTCCAGCCGTTTTTCTTCCAGCCGAAGATCCACTTGGAAATACCGTCCTTCACATAGGCGCTGTCGGTATAGAGATCGACCTCGCAGGGGCTCTTCAGCGCGTTGAGCGCCTGGATCGCCGCCATCAGTTCCATGCGGTTGTTGGTGGTCTCGGCCTCGCCGCCGAACAATTCCTTCTCCAGTTCGCCATAGCGGAGCACCGCCCCCCAACCGCCCGGTCCCGGATTTCCCGAACAGGCGCCATCGGTGAATATGTCGACATGCTTCATCAGCCAGCGCGCCCGTATTCAGCCACGGAGGCGATCTGGCGATGGAAGCGCAGCTTGCGCAGGTACTCGAGCGGATCCTTCTTGACGACGAGCGCGCCTTCAGGCGTCGTCAGCCAGTCGTAGAGGCGCGTGAGGAAGAAGCGCAGCGCAGAGCCTCGACTGAGGATCGGCAACGCCGCCGCCTCCGCTTCGTCGAGCGGCCGCACGCTTTCATACCCTTCCAGCAGCGCCACGCCCTTGGTGACGTTGTAGGCGCCGTCCTTCTCGAAGCACCAGGCGTTAAGGCAGATGGAGACGTCGTAGGCGAGCAGGTCGTTGCAGGCGAAATAGAAGTCGATGAGCCCGGAAAGCCGATCGCCGAGGAAGAAGACGTTGTCGGGGAAGAGATCGGCATGGATGATACCCGCCGGCAGGTTCTTCGGCCAGTTGGCAGCGAGGAACTCAAGCTCGGCGCGGATTTCGCCCTGCAGCCCTGCCTCCACCTCGTCGGCCCGGCCCTCGGACTTCTCCCAGAGCTGTTGCCAGCCGTCGAGCGAGAGCGCATTGCGGCGGGTCAGCGCAAATCCCTCGCCGGCCACATGCATCTCAGCCAGCGCCCGACCGACCTCGCGGCAATGGCGGGCGGCGGGCTTGCGCAGCCACATGCCCTCGAGGAAGGAGACCAATGCCGCCGGGCGTCCGGAGAGTTCGCCAAGCAACTGCCCGTCGTGGCGCGGCAGCGGCAGGGGGCACGAGAGGCCGCGATCGGCAAGGTGATGCATCAACCCGATGAAGAACGGCAGGTCGTTGCGGTCGACCCGCTTCTCGTAGAGCGTGAGGATCAGCGGCGCCCTGGTCGTGTGCAGCAGGAAGTTGGAATTCTCCACGCCTTCGGCGATCCCCTTGTAGGAGGTCAGTTCGCCGGCATCGTAGGCGGTCAGGAACTCTCTCAAATCATCTTCGCTGATATCGGTGTAAACTGCCACGTTGAATGCCCCGGCATGGGTTTTGGGTTTTGCCCGTATTGTCAGCCGAAGGCATACCGTGCACGACAGGGCTAGGCTACCCCCCGCACGCGTGTGGGCACAGAAAAGCGGCACTAAGTAGCAAAAGCCACCAGAACTGAAGTGGCATTGCGACTACCCCCCGCCCCCCTACAGCTTGCCCGGGAAAAACAAATTGCGTAGTAACGTTTGGGGTGCAACGCTCGGTGGTGTTGTTCAGTGTCTGATGAGGGGAACATGCATGCGAGGGTAAAAGCCACGGTCATTGGGGCGGTCTGCATTGTCGCGGCTTGGTCACTATGGCCACGATTTGATAAAGCAAGCATGGAAAGCAGTTTGGGGAAAACGGCAGCCGACTATTTCCACGGTGACTGTGATCTCCGATTTCGGGCATTCGTACGCAGAGGGGGCGCAACAATCGGTGCCAACGATGCAATTAGCGAGCGTTTCCAAGCAGGCCCGATGACTAATCGCATTTATCCAGTCTTGAAAGAAGAAGAGGCTGAGGTGATTGCTGCGGTGGAGCGAGCGTTCGTCTGGGATGCTTCCAATGTACCTTTCCAGATTTGGCTACGCGCAAATGGCGATGTTACCTTTCAGCCAATAACCGCTTCAGGCGGGCATTTGATGGACGGAATTACACTAGATGAATGCGGCTACTTGATCGGAGACGACGACCAGACGCGTCAGCGGCATGCCGGCCCCTACAATGAACACAGATGACACCGAATCTGGATACATTACTCGCATAGGGTTCGATGATTTTGACAAATTGTCGTTTAAAGTCAGTCGACTAACTCAAAAGCGGTGATTTTTGATACCTAATGCTGCAGAAAAGGCGCGCCGCAGGTTGCCCTAGCCGTTGACCCAGGCCATGTCCTCGTGCGTCAGCTCGATATTCCGCAATTCGCGATTGACGAGGAAATGCTCGTTTTCCTCGACCGTGTCGGCGAGTTCCACCGCTGCATCGTAGCGGGCGCGGAAGGACTCGATGATCTCGTTGACGATTACCTCCGGCGCCGATGCCCCCGCCGAAAGACCGAGCGTGCGGATCTCGCCGATCGTCTCCCAGTCGATTTCCGAAGCGCGCTGCACCAGCATGGAACGTGCCGCCCCGGCTTTCAGTGCGACCTCGACCAGGCGCTTGGAGTTCGAGGAGTTCGGCGCACCAACCACGATGAAGAGATCGCAGCCGGGGGCCGCCTGCTTCACCGCCTCCTGGCGGTTGGTGGTGGCGTAGCAGATGGAATCGGCCGCGGGCGCATGGAGGTTCGGGAAGCGCTCCTGAAGCTTGGAGATAACGCCCGCCGTGTCGTCCACGGACAGCGTCGTCTGGGTGACGTAGCCGAGATTGTCGGGATCTTCCGGTATATAGGTCTCGGCATCCTCAATCGTGTCGATCAGCGACACCGTACCTTCCGGCAGTTGGCCCATGGTGCCGATGACTTCCGGGTGCCCTGCATGGCCGATCAGAACCACGTGGCGGCCGAGCCGCTGGTGGCGCATGGCCTGCTTGTGGACCTTCGACACCAGCGGACAGGTGGCATCGAGATAGAAGAGATTGCGCGCCGTCGCATCGGCGGGGACCGATTTCGGCACGCCGTGGGCGGAGAAGACCACCGGCTGCTGGCGGTGCTGCTCCGGGATTTCGTCCAGTTCCTCGACAAAGACCGCGCCCTTGGCCTCCAGTCCCTCCACGACATAGCGGTTGTGGACGATCTCATGGCGGACATAGACCGGTGCGCCGTAGGCCTTGAGCGCCAGCACGACGATCTGGATTGCCCGGTCGACGCCGGCGCAGAAGCCGCGCGGACCGCAGAGCCGGATGGTCAGGGGTGGTTTTGCTACCGCTATGTTCATTCCAGTCCCGTCGTGGTGATGGTTTCGCACCGCCGAAGCGCACGATCCCGCCCGAAGCTTTGGTGCGGGTTTACCATAAAAATCTCCCGGTGGAACCGCCAAAAGGTCGCGACGGAGTTCAGGCCCGGCGCCGCGACCGCAGCCATGCCGCGATCGTCACCGCAACCAGTGCCGCCGCCAGCCCGTACCAGGTCAGTGCGTATTGCAGGTGATTGTTCGGCAGGTCGACCTGGGTGACACCGCCGAGCGGCAACCCGCCGGGGTTGGGGGTATTGTCGGCATCGACGAAGAAGGGCAGCACGCGCGCTGCGTCGAGGCCGTCGCTCGCCGCCATTGCCTCGAGGTCCTTCCAGTAGAAGATGTTGCCGGCGATGTCGTTGTCCGGCACCAGCGACGACGGCTTGGCATCGAGCCTCGCGCGGGCAAGCCCCGTCACCTGCTGTTCGCCTGCCAATTGCCCGGCGGCACGCGTGGCCGGATCCTTGTTTTCGAAGGGAACGAAGCCACGGTTGACGAAGACGTAGCGCCCGTCCGCCAGGGCAAGCGGGGTATAGACATAGTAACCGGTGCGGCCTTCGTGGGTCGCGAAGAAATGCCGCTCCTTGTCGTTCAGGAACTGGCCGGCGAGCACTACGGGCGTGTAGTCGATGGCCTCGTCCTGCGCCACCTTTCCCTCTATGACGCCGAGTTCCAGCGGCGTCCCATGCAGACGAGAGTCGATCTCGCTCATCAGTGCCTGCTTCCAGTAAAGGCGCTGCATCTGCCAGGTACCGAGCGACAGAAGGATCGCAAGCGCGACCAGCACCACCGCCCCGGTGACGACGAGCCGGATACGGCCGATGCGCTTCAGGGATTTCGCCTCACTCACGGTCGAGCTTTCCTTCCGCCGCGCTGTGGCGGTATTGGAGCGCGATCAATACGCCCTTCAGGCCGCGCAAGAGCACGAGCGACAGAATGACGGTCAGCGGCCCCCACATCAGGATGTGCAGCCAGACCGGCGGCGAATAGTTGACCTCGGCCCAGAGCGCCAGGCCGACGACCAGAAAGCCGATGATCAGGATGACGAAGACCGCAGGCCCATCGCCGGCATCGGCAAAGGCATAGTCGAGGCCGCAACTGGCGCAGCGCGGCTTGAGCTTCAGGAGCCCGTCGAACAGCTTGCTCTGGCCGCATCGCGGGCAACACCCCTTCAATCCCGTTTTTATCGGATCGAGCGGAGGATAGTCAGCGCTATCGTTGTTCATCGTGGTTCTCCGGCCAGTCATTGCCCGTCCTAGCCTATCGGCTTCCAAAGGAAAAGGCGGGAGCCGAAACCCCCGCCTTCTTGTAGTCAACGTCCTCGTGCGGGCGTCAGTGCGCGATCGGTGCGCCCCAGCTTCCCCAGATATAGATGGAGAAGAACAGGAAGATCCAGACCACGTCGACGAAGTGCCAGTACCAGGCGGCAGCCTCGAAGCCGAAATGCTGCTTCGGGGTAAAGTCCCCGCGCATGGCGCGCAGCAGGCAGACGAAAAGGAAGATCGTGCCGACGAGAACATGGAAACCGTGGAAGCCGGTCGCCATGAAGAAGGTTGCGCCATAGATGGAGTTCTTGAAGTCGAACGGAGCGTGGGCGTACTCATAGGCCTGCACGAACGAGAACAGGACGCCGAGCACGACCGTCAGAACCAGCCCGTTGATCAGCCCCTTGCGGTCGTTGTGCAGCAGCGCATGGTGAGCCCAGGTGACCGTCGTGCCCGAAAGCAGCAGAATGACGGTGTTGTAGAGCGGCAGGTGCCAGGGATCGAGGACCTCGATGCCCTTCGGCGGCCACTGGCCTCCAGTGAACTCCAGGCGCGACGCCTGGATCGCCTCGTGCGGAAACAGGCTGGCGTCGAAGAAGGCCCAGAACCACGCGACGAAGAACATCACCTCCGAAGCGATGAACATGATCATGCCGTAGCGCAGGTGCAGCGACACGACCCGTGTGTGATGACCCTCATGCGCTTCCTTGATGGTGTCTGCCCACCAGGCGAACATCGCATAGAGCACGATCGCAAGGCCGATGAAGAACAGGAACGGGTTGGCCAGTTCCATCCCGAACAGCTTGAACGAACCGCCGGACAGATAGCGCATGTAGCAGACGCCGCCGAAGGTGATGACAAACGCCCCGATGGAGGCGATCAGCGGCCACCAGCTCGGCTCTATGATATGATAGTCGTGGTTCTTCTGATGCGCTTCCGCCATAGCAATCCCCGAATGCCTCTCTTCCACTCCGTCGCCGGGCATGCCGGCCACGTCTCTCACTCTATTCAAAGTTTCTTTCCGGCCTCTACCGCGCCGTCGGCTTTCAACGCGACGGGCTTCGACCCCTCGTGCGGGTAGAAGGTGTAGGAAAGGGTAAGCGTTCCGATGTCCTTCGTCTCGACCGCCTTGGTGATGTCGGGGTCGATGTAGAAGACGACCGGCATCTCCATCGTCTCGCCCGGCTTCAACTCGGTCTCGGTGAAGCAGAAGCACTGGACCTTGTTGAAATAGGCCCCGGCCTCCATCGGCGTGACGTTGAAGATCGCCTGGCCGCGGGTCGGTTTGTCGGATGTGTTCTTCGCCACGAAGCGCACCTCGACCGTCTCGCCGATCCTCGGCTTGACGTCGCGCTGCACGGGCTTGAACTCCCACGGCAAGCCGGCGGCGACATTGGCGTCGAAGGTCACCGTCATGCGGCGATCGAGGACGACGTCCGACACCTGCTCGACGCGCTGCGTCGTGCCGTTGTAGCCCGTCACCCGGCAGAACATGTTGTAGAGCGGCACGGCCGCAAAGCTCATGCCGGCCATGCCGCCGGCGAAGGCGAGGCACATCGCCACGACGGCGCCGTTGCGGCGCGGAGACGGCTGCTGCTGGTGAACGGTGTTCATGGTTCCCCCTTCCCCGTCAGCCCGTGAGCATGTTGCCGCCGATCTTGACCAGCGTCACCACGTAGAACAGCAGGACAAGGCCACCCAGCGCCAGCCCGAGCGCGATGTTGCGGCCGCGGCGGGACTTCCTCTGGGCTTCGGTCAGCTTGACGGTTTCCATCACAGGATCCCTCCGATGAGCCCGAGCGCGCCGGCGGCGAACCGGTCGATCATCAGGGCCGAGAAAATTGCGAACAGGTAGAATATCGAGAACGCGAACATCTTCTTCGCGGGGATCATCTTCTGGTCGCCGTCGGGCATCCGCCAGACGGCGATGGAACAGTAGACGAATATGCCGCCGAGAAGGCTCGCAACCGCTCCGTAGCCGATGCTGGCGGCGCCTGTCAGCGCCGGAACGACGGCGCACAGCGCGGTCAGGACGGCGTAAACGACGATCTGGTTCTTGGTCGTTGCCTCGCCCGCGACGTTCGGCAGCATCGGCACGCCGACCGATTCATAGTCGCGCATCTTGAACAGCGCCAACGCCCAGAAATGGGCAGGCGTCCAGAGGAAGATGATGAGGAACAGGATGACGCTCTCGAACGAGACGCCACCGGTCACGCAGGCCCAGCCGATCACCGGCGGGAAGGCGCCGGCAGCTCCGCCGATGACGATGTTCTGCGGCGTCGAGCGCTTGAGCCACATCGTGTAGATGACGGCGTAGAAGAAGATGGTGAAGGCCAAGATACCGGCGGAGAGCCAGTTGACGACGAGGCCGAGAATGACCACCGAAAAGACCGACAGCGTCAGGCCGAAGGCAAGCGCCTCGGACGGCGTGATCCGCCCGGCGGGAATCGGACGACGCGCGGTACGGGTCATGACCGCGTCGATATCGGCATCGTACCACATGTTGAGCGCGCCGGAGGCGCCGGCACCAACGGCGATACAAAGAATGGCAATGGCACCCAGAACCGGGTGAATGGGTCCGGGCGCGAGCACGAGGCCCGCAAAAGCCGTGAACACCACGAGCGACATCACCCGCGGCTTCAGAAGTTCGAAGAAATCGCGCGCACTGGCTTCGGACAGGCGAACCTCGCCATCCTTCCGCAGTACATCGTGATTGTCGATCACCGTCATTATCCGTCCTGTTTCTCTTGTCGCAGGCGCCGCACACGGGGTGCGGCGCCTGGTGTTTCACTGCATCTCACTTGATGCGCGGCAGTTGTTCCCACTGGTGGAACGGCGGCGGCGAAGACAACGACCACTCGAGGGTCGTCGCACCTTCACCCCACGGATTGTCGCCGGCGAGGCGCTTCTTCGCGAACGCCTCGAAGACGCCGTAGAGGAATATGAACACGCCGACGGCCGAGATATAGGAGCCGATCGAGGAAACGTAGTTCCAGCCGGCGAATGCATCCGGATAGTCGATGTAGCGGCGCGGCATGCCGGCCAGGCCGAGGAAGTGCTGCGGGAAGAACACCAGGTTCACGCCGACGAACATCACCCAGAAGTGAAGCTTGCCGATGAACTCGCTGTACATGTAGCCGCTCATCTTCGGGAACCAGTAGTACCATGCGGCGAAGATCGCGAACACAGCGCCGAGCGACAGCACGTAGTGGAAGTGGGCCACGACGTAATAGGTGTCATGCAGCGAGCGGTCGAGACCGGCATTGGCGAGCTGGACGCCCGTCACGCCGCCGACGGTGAACAGGAAGATGAAGCCGATCGCCCAGACCATCGGGGTGCGGAAGGTCAGCGAGCCCCCCCACATGGTGGCGATCCACGAGAAGATCTTCACGCCGGTCGGAACCGCGATGACCATGGTTGCGAACACGAAGTAGCGCTGCGTGTCGAGCGACAGGCCGACTGTGTACATGTGGTGGGCCCAGACGATGAAGCCGACCGCACCGATCGCGACCATGGCATAGGCCATTCCGAGGTAGCCGAAGATCGGCTTCTTCGAGAAGGTGCCGACGATGTGGCTGATGATGCCGAAGCCCGGCAGGATCAGGATGTACACTTCCGGGTGACCGAAGAACCAGAACAGGTGCTGGTAGAGGATCGGGTCGCCGCCGCCTTCGGGCGAGAAGAAGGTCGTGCCGAAGTTGCGGTCGGTCAGCATCATGGTGATGGCGCCGGCAAGCACCGGCAGCGACAGCAGCAGCAGGAAGGCGGTGATCAGCACCGACCAGGCAAACAGCGGCATCTTGTGCAGCGTCATGCCGGGAGCGCGCATGTTCAGGATCGTGGTGATGAAGTTGATCGCGCCAAGGATCGACGAGGCGCCGGCGATGTGCAGGGCGAAGATCGCCAGGTCGACCGCCGGCCCGGGCTGGCCCGAGGTCGACAGCGGCGGATACATCGTCCAGCCGCCGCCCACGCCGTAGGCGCCTGCCGGACCTTCGACGAAGAGCGACAGGAGAAGAAGCAGGAAGGCGGGCACGACCAGCCAGAAGGAGATGTTGTTCATGCGCGGGAACGCCATGTCCGGGGCGCCGATCATGATCGGGACCATCCAGTTGGCGAAGCCGCCGATCAGCGCCGGCATGACCATGAAGAAGATCATGATCAGCGCATGTGCGGTGGTGAAGACGTTGAACATCTGCTTGGCGCCATCCAGGGCGGCCTCGCCTTCGTAGCCATAGACCATGGAAGCCAGACCGTGGAAGATCTGGATTCCGGGCTCCTGCAGCTCCATGCGCATGGCAACCGAGAGCGCGCCG
The DNA here is from genome assembly GCA_030028905.1 of Ferirhizobium litorale. Taxonomy (GTDB): domain Bacteria; phylum Pseudomonadota; class Alphaproteobacteria; order Rhizobiales; family Rhizobiaceae; genus Ferirhizobium; species Ferirhizobium litorale. The sequence goes on from JALDYZ010000002.1 coordinate 509,254, forward strand.
CCGATGATGCCGGCGATGATCGCAAAGATCAGATAGAGCGTGCCGATATCCTTGTGGTTGGTCGAAAGGAACCAACGCGTGAAGAATGCCGGCTTGTGGTCATCGTGATGAGCGTCGTGAGCGGTAGATCCAGCCATTGTCCTCACCCCCTGTTATTGTGCGTTGTTTTCGGCGACGACCACGTCGGCGGCCGGAGCATCGACAGAGGCTACGAGAGCCTTGTTGGCTTCACCGAGGTTGGTTGCGGCGGCGGCGAGCCAGGTGTCGTACTTTTCCTGCGAAACGACACGGATCCCGATCGGCATGTAGGCGTGGTCCTTGCCACAGAGCTCGGAACACTGGCCATAGAACAGGCCTTCGCGATCGGCCCTGAACCAGGTTTCGTTCAGGCGACCCGGCACGGCATCAATCTTGATGCCGAAGGATGGCATGGCGAAGGCATGGATCACGTCGGTCGGAGCGGCCGTGACGAGCAGGCGCACGGTCTTGCCCACCGGCAGGACCATTTCGTTGTCGACCGCGAGCAGGCGCGGATAGACCGCACGGTCCTCCTTGCCGAGCGCGGCGCGATCGTCATCCCCCAGCAGGTAGGAATCGAACGATAGCGGCTCCTCCATCTGGTACTCGTAGTTCCACTGCCACTGGGTGGCGGTCGCCTTGACGGTGAGGTCGGGATTCTGCGGGATGGTCAGCTGGGCCGTCAGAAGATTGAACGACGGGACCGCGAGAAAGAGGAGAATAAGGACCGGGCCGATCGTCCAGATAACCTCGATCGTGGTGTTGTGGCTGGTCCTGGAAGGTACCGGGTTTTTCTCCGCCCGGAACTTCACGGCCACGACGATCAAGAGCACCAAAACGAACAAAGTAATCGGCACGATGAACCACAGAGTGTACTGCTCGAACCAGCGGATCTCCTCCATGATCGACGTCGCAGCCGGCTGCAGGGTCATCTGCCAGTCAACGGGCTGGTCGGCCATGCCGCCGGAAGCAAAAAGCAGACAGGCAAACGCTGCCAGTGCTGCAAAAGCCTTGTTTGTCACAATGTATCTCCCCAAAGCGTTTGATCTCAATCAAACCAAAACGCAGAATCCTTGCTATTCTCCCCGCTTCAAACCACAGTTTGTTGTCCGCCGCAACCGCTGTCCAGAAAAGCCCATGCGGCATTTTTGCCCAAAATCAATTTCCTGCACGCGACCAAAGCCTTGACCGCTGCTTTTGACGCTTTCGAGCACCCGGCAAGAGCCCCATGGCTCCGTCGGAAAGGCAACCCGGACGAAGTATAGCCCCGGTCCTATTTCCGCCGCACTCCATTGGAAATGACAGAGCGAGGGCTTTTCAATATGTCATGGGGCTTGAAGAATAGCCGCACTGATTCGAATTCTAGAGGTTTTCATGGGTTTCCCTTCCCTTGCGCGCTCCGTCCTGATCGCCGTCGCCATCGCTTCATCGGCCTTCGCCAGCGGAGCCGGCGCGCAACAGAATGCGCAGCAACCGCAGCAGAACGCCGCGCCGGGCACGGTCAAGTCGAACCACGGCGCCTGGTCGATCATCTGCGACAAGCCGGCCGGCGCCCAGACCGAGCAGTGCGCCTTGATGCAGAATGTCATCGCCGAGGACCGGCCCGAGGTCGGCCTCTCCGTCGTCGTCATCAAGACCGCCGACCGGAAGTCGAAGATCCTGCGCGTGCTGGCGCCGCTCGGCGTGCTGCTGCCGAACGGGCTCGGCCTTAACATCGACGGCAAGGATATCGGCCGCGCCTATTTCGTGCGCTGCTTCTCCGACGGCTGTTATGCCGAAGTGGTTCTCGAGGATGAACTGCTGAAGGCGCTGCGCGCCGGCGCGATGGCGACCTTCATCGTCTTCCAGTCGCCGGAAGAAGGGATCGGCATCCCGGTCGAGCTCAACGGGTTTGCCGCCGGCTACGACGCCCTTCCTTGACCGAGGGGGTTGCCCACCCCTTCACGAGAACCTACATCGTCGGGGCGGGAGCGGTTTTTTCCATTGGAACCGGCACCCTCACCGCCCGACGGAGTGTATTTCATCATGACCAGCGATCTCCTGAACCTTTTCGACGCCGACGAGGCGACCATACGGTCGGTCGTCGCGAAGACCCTCAAGGATGCCGATGACGGCGAGCTCTACATCGAGCATGCGCAGGCGGAATCGCTGACCTTCGACAATGGTCGCCTGAAGGGCGGCAGCTTCAACACCGACCAGGGTTTCGGCCTGCGCGCGGTTGCCGGCGAGGCGGTCGGCTATGCGCATGCGGGCGACCTGTCGGTTGCGGCGCTCAACCGCGCCGCCGATGCCGTGGCCGCCGTTACCCGCGGCTATTCCGGCTCCTATGCGGCCGCTCCGCAGCGTACCAACCACAAGCTCTACGGCGAGGACAACCCGATTGGTTCGCCGACCTTCGAGGAGAAGGTGGCGTTGCTGCAGGACATCGACGCATATCTGCGCGGCAAGGACCCGAAGGTACGCCAGGTGACCGCCACGGTCTCGGCAAGCTGGCAGGTGGTCGAGATCCTGCGCGCCGACGGGCACCGGGTGCGCGACATCCGTCCGATGACGCGCCTCAACATCTCGGTCGTGGCGGGCGATGGCGACCGCCAGGAATCCGGTTCCTTCGGCACCGGCGGACGCACGGGCTTCAACGAGTTCCTGACGACGGAGAGCTGGCAGGCGGGCGCCGACGATGCGCTGCGCCAGGCACTGATCAACCTCGAGGCGATCGATGCACCCGCCGGCACGATGGACGTGGTGCTTGGCAATGGCTGGCCGGGCGTCATGCTGCACGAGGCCGTCGGCCACGGCCTGGAAGGCGATTTCAACCGCAAGAAGACGTCGGCCTTCGCCGGCCTGCTGGGCGAGATGGTCGCCGCTCCGGGCGTCACCGTGGTGGATGACGGCACCATCGGCAGCCGCCGCGGCTCGATCACCATCGACGACGAGGGCACGCCTTCCGGTCACAACGTGCTGATCGAGAACGGCAAGCTCGTCGGCTACATGCAGGATCGGCAGAATGCCCGCCTCATGGGCATGAAGGCCACCGGCAACGGTCGCCGCCAGGGCTACGCCCACACCCCGATGCCGCGCATGACCAACACCTTCATGCTCTCCGGCGACAAGAGCCCGGAAGAGATCATCGCCTCGGTCAAGAAGGGCATCTATGCCGTGTCCTTCGGGGGCGGCCAGGTGGATATCACCTCCGGCAAGTTCGTGTTCGGCTGCACCGAGGCCTACCTGATCGACGACGGCAAGATCGGCGCGCCGATCAAGGGCGCCATGCTGATCGGCAACGGACCGGAGGCCATGAAGCGGGTGACGATGGTCGGCAACGACTCCAAGCTCGATACCGGCATCGGCAATTGCGGCAAGGCGGGCCAGTGGGTTCCGGTCGGCGTCGGCCAGCCGCACCTGCGCATGGACCAGATCACCGTCGGGGGCACGAAGGCCTGACAAAGGCCAGCGCACGGCCCGCTGCGGTTTGCCGTGCGCTCGCGGATCCGGATATTTTCGCAGGCGAGAATTTTTTGCTTCCCGAGACTGTGAGTTGCGCCTCTTGCTTCAATAAGGCTTAACTCTCGTTTCGATAGAAATCGTGCCGAACGCTATAGCCGCAACCTCAAGAGATCGATGGTTCAAGCTTTGAAAATCCGGCTGCGGCAAACCGCAAAACGAGCCGTCATCAGCGGCGGGCTCGAGGCTGCATGGCTGATGAACCGGCTGGGCGCGATTTCGGGTGCGCGCGGCCGCGGCGCCATCTTCACGCTGCACCATGTCAGGCCGAAGGATCCGCGCTCGTTCGCGCCGAATGCGCATCTCGAGATCACGCCGGAATTCCTCGCCCTTGCGATCGAACAGTTGCAGGCGGAAGGCTATGCGTTCGTCAAGCTTTCGGAGATCCCTGCCCTGCTTGCGGACCGGGCGCGCAACCGGCCATTCGCGGCGTTCACGCTCGACGACGGCTACCGCAACAATGCCGAGTTCGCCCTGCCGGTGTTTGAACGCTACGGCGTCCCCTTCACCGTCTTCGTCAGCCGCGGCTTTGCGGAACGCACCCACACGATCTGGTGGGAGACGCTCGGCGAACTACTTTCCGTCAACGAGGAGATCGCCTTCGACTTCGGGCGCGGGCCGGAGCGCATGAGGTTGTATTCTCCTGGCGAAAAGCAGCTGGCATTCATCCGCATCGCCGACACCGTCATCGGCGATGACGAAGCCGACGTCGTCACCCGGCTCGACGAGACGGCGCGTCGGCATGGCGTCAATGGCCAGAGGATCGCCGCCCGGCTGACGATGGCGCCCGACGAACTTGCGGAACTTGCCCGCCATCCGCTGGCCAGCCTCGGTGCCCATACGATCAGCCACCGGGCGCTCGCCTTTCTCGACCACGCCGAGGCGGTGTGCGAGATGCGGCAATCGGCCGACTATGTGGAAGACGTGACCGGTCGCAGGCCGGCGACGCTCGCCTATCCCTACGGCGATGCCCGGTCGGTGTCGCCGCACGTACATGCCGCCGCGACCGATGCCGGATTTTCGCTGGCGGTGACGACGCGTCCGGGAACGCTGGCAGATGGCCACCTGCAGCACCTGACCGCGCTGCCCCGCATCTCGCTCAATGGCTACTACCAGAAGCGCCGCCACGTGGAGGCGCTCGCTTCCGGCATACCATTCCGGCTGCTTGGCGAAGCCGGCTGATCCCCTCAGGGATACATCCTGACCTTGGTCCACGGCCCGTCGGGGGCGTCGCGGCGGAATTCGATACGGTCGTGCAGACGGAACTTGCGGTCGTGCCAGAACTCGATCGACAGCGGGCGGATCCTGAAACCCGACCAGTAGGGCGGACGGGGAATGTCGCCGATCGCATAGCGCGCCGAATATTCGGCGACGGCCTTCTCGAGCGCGAATCGGCTTTCCAGCGGGCGCGACTGCTTCGAGGCCCAGGCACCGATGCGGCTGCCGCGCGGACGCGACTGGTAGTAGGCGTCGGCTTCCTCGTCGCTGACGATCTCGACAGGCCCGCGCACTCTCACCTGGCGACGCAGCGACTTCCAGTGAAAGCACATCGCCGCCTTCATCTGCCCGAGGATCTCCTCGCCCTTGCGGCTTTCGAAATTCGTGTAGAAGACGAAGCCACGTTCGTCGAAGCCCTTGAGCAGCACCATTCGCACGTCCGGCAGGCCATGCTCATCGACGCTGGCAAGCGCGACCGCGTTGGGATCGTTGATCTCCGAAGTCTCCGCATCCTTCAGCCATCTGCCGAACAGGGAATAGGGCTCGCCCTCCTCGGTAAAGTCACCTGTTGTTAACTCGTTTTCTGACATATTGAATAGAAAGCCCGCTATCTGATAGTGAACGTCAGTGGGGTCCCCGAAATGGATTCCCAAACCAGACGCAAGGTGGAAGTCATAGCAAAGTCGAAGGTTCATACAAAGGGTTTGTCGCGACGGCTCCCGTCATGCGTGGCGCTCGCATCGACCCTTATGATTCTCTCCGGCTGCGTCGGGGCGGGAATGGATATTTTCGGGTCGTCCGGCGTCGACAAATCGGTCTCGACCAGTACCGTTTCCGTCGAGAGCAATCCCGAATCGGTGTCCGACGAACTGACGGTTCGCAATGCGGTGAGTTCGGCTGACCTCGCAAAGATGCAGGGTGTGCCCCTGCCCTGGGCCAATACCGCGACCGGCAGCGCCGGGGTCGTTACCAGCATCAGTGAAGCGAACGAGGGCGGCAGATTGTGCCGGACCTTTGCGACCAGCCGTCATTCCTATCGCGGGATCGCCAATTTCGAGGGCAAGACCTGCATGGAAGGCGACGGCAACTGGCAGCTTCTCAGTTTCCAGCCGAACAGCTGACATATTCGCCGCCGCGCACCCCCTGCTTTTTGCCCTTCATACGCGGCCCTTGCGTAACTTCTGATTAGCAACTTTGCCCTATGGTTTTACGGTGGTGTGCCGAGCCGTGACAGCATCGCGGCGGATATGCCTTTGTTGTTTGTATTGCGTTGCGGAGTGCGAGCCATCGGACCGGCGCTCCGTCCCAGATTGACCGGTGGTAAATATGCGCGACCCCTATGCAGTGCTTGGCGTGAAGCGGGATGCAGGAGCCGACGAGATCAAATCAGCCTGGCGCACCGTCGCCAAGGCCTCTCATCCGGACCGCAACCAGGCGGATCCCTCCGCCTCCGCACGTTTTGCCGAGGCCGGGAGGGCCTACGAGATGCTGAAGGATCCTGAAAAGCGCAGCCGCTACGACCAGGCGCGCCGCATGGCCGAAACCGGCAAGGACGGGCCGACCATCCAGCAGCAGCGCGAATCGGCCCGCCATGCCGCGGCGCGGGCAAAGGCAGCGCAGGCAAATGCCCAGCAGGTGATGGAAGAACTGCTGCGGGCCAGCGCCGAGCGCGCCAGGGCCGGAGCATCCTCCGCTAGCGGCGGGGAAACCGCCGAGGACGTCATCGACCGGATCTTCGGCGCGCAGCCGCAGAAAGGCCAGGCAGAGCCGGCGGACCGAACCGCAACGGCATCGCAGGCGGGCGATCAAGCGCCACAGCCGGGTGGAGACAAGCCGCCTGCGGCACCACTGCCGTTGCAGGCGGTCGACCTCATAGCCTCGCTGGTTCGACGCATTCGCGGCGTCCCCGCATCTCCGGACAAGGTGCCGGATCTCGTTGCGGAAGCGACCGTGTCGCTCGACGAACTGATCAAGGAGGCCTGGACCTCGGTGCAGTTTTCCGATGGGCGGGAGGTGAAATTCCCGCTTGGCCCCGGCATGACCGACGGCCATGTCGTGCGGCTGAACGGCCAGGGTCTCAAGCTGCAGGGCATCGCGCGCGGCGACGCGGTCATCCATCTGCGGGTCACGCCGTCGGAGCGGTTCCGGGTCAACGGCTACGACATCCACACGGTGCTGCCGGTGTCGCTCGAAAATGCCGTGCTCGGCTGCACGACCATGGTCGAATCGCCGACAGGTCCAGTCGAGATCGAGGTCAAACCCTGGTCCGGATCCGACCAGACCGTCCGCGTGCCCGGCCTCGGCCTTTCCAGCGGCAAGGGGTCACGAGGCGATCTCGTCGTCGAGCTGCGCATTATCCTGTGGGAAAAACCTGACGACAAAGTAACGGATTTGATGCGCAGCATGCGCGAAGGACTGTTTTTATGAATATTCCGTGACGTTATCCAACGTTACGCACCCTTTATTACGAGCCCTTACAGTTCATGATCCGTGCCATGCTTGAACCGTGGTGCGGGCTATGCCATAGGCACTTTCAATAAAAAATTTGAGGAATAAGGTATGACTCAAGCATCCGGCCTGATGAAAGGCAAACGCGGCGTCATCATGGGCGTGGCAAACAACCGTTCGATCGCATGGGGCATTGCCAAGGCCTGCGCCGACGCAGGCGCAGAGATCGCGCTTACCTGGCAGGGCGACGCCCTGAAGAAGCGCGTCGAGCCGCTCGCGGAGGAACTGGGTGCCTTCATGGCCGGCCACTGTGACGTGACCGATCTTGCAACGATCGACGGCGTGTTCGAGACCCTCGAGAAGAAGTGGGGCAAGATCGACTTCGTGGTCCACGCCATTGCATTTTCCGACAAGGACGAACTGACCGGTCGCTACGTCGACACCACCCGCGACAACTTCAACCGCACGATGGATATTTCGGTCTTTTCGCTGACCGCGGTCGCCCAGCGCGCCGAGCGGATCATGAACGACGGCGGCTCGATCATCACCCTCACCTACTACGGTGCGGAAAAGGTCATGCCGCATTACAACGTCATGGGCGTGGCCAAGGCGGCGCTGGAAGCCAGCGTGCGCTACCTGGCCGTCGACCTCGGCGACCGTGGCATCCGCGTCAACGCGATCTCTGCCGGCCCGATCAAGACGCTCGCCGCATCCGGCATCGGCGACTTCCGCTATATCCTCAAGTGGAACGAGTACAATGCGCCGCTGAAGCGCACCGTCACGATCGACGAGGTCGGCAAGTCGGCGCTCTACCTGCTTTCCGACCTGTCGACCGCCGTGACCGGCGAAATCCACCATGTCGATTCCGGCTACCACACCGTCGGCATGAAGGCGGTCGACGCTCCCGACATTTCGGTCATCAAGGAATAACATTGTTCAGAGACGCCGTGCCCCCAACCGGAGCGCGGCGTCTTCACATTCGCGGTACCTGACCGCGGATCGCGCCTCTCCTCGCGCCTGCCATCTTGCGGATCCCCGAATGTGGCACTAGTTCTCCCAAGAGTTCGTCCCCTTTCGGGGACGTTTCAATGAAGGCAGGGGTATGCCGTGCTCATCTACATGATCCGTCACGGACAAACCGACTGGAACGCCGAGGGCCGGCTTCAGGGACAGCAGAATATCGACCTCAACGCGCTCGGCCGCGAACAGGCGAGCCGCAACGGCGAGGATCTGCTCGCGCTTGTCGGTGACAGGATCGGCGATTTCGCCTTCGTCTCCAGCCCGCTTGCGCGCACCCGCGAGACCATGGAGCGGCTGCGGGCGGCGATGGGCCTCGACCCCACCGACTACGAGACCGACGAGAGGCTGGTGGAGGTTTCCTTCGGCGACTGGGAAGGCCGCACGCTGCAGGACCTCAAGAAGCTCACGCCGGACAGACTGAAGGCGCGGCGCGCCTCGAAGTGGGACTTCATACCGCCCGGTACAGCCGCCGAGAGCTACGAGATCCTGTCCTGGAGGGTCGGATCATGGCTGCGTTCGGTCAACCAGCCGACCGTCTGCGTCGCCCATGGCGGCGTGGTCCGCACGCTGCTCCATCTGGTCGGCGACATGGACAAGGACGAAGCCGCCTGGGCGGCCATCCCGCAGGACCAGATCCTGCGGCTGGATACCGAGAGCCGCCACTACAAGTGGATGTAGGCCGTCGTCAAAACGCATTATCTCAATGTGTTGCGAAGCGTTCTTCCAATCTTGAATACGCAGAGCGGAAGCAGGCGTGAGTCTATGAGAATGGCGGGCAGCCATTCGCCGCCCGCCATTCGGAGCTCAGCGCAGCGACCGGAATCCCTCGCGCATATCCTCGACCAGCGCCTGCGGCTGTTCCCACGCGGCGAAGTGGCCACCTTTCTCATGGCGCTTGTAGAAGATCAGGTTGGGGAAGGCTTTTCGCGACCAGCTTTCCGGAGCGGTGTAAATCTCGTCCGGGAAGGCGCTGACCGCGACCGGAATGGTCACGCCCTTGGGCGCGAAGAAAGCCAACTTGCTCTCCCAGAACAGGCGGCCGGAAGACAGCCCCGTCTTGGTCAGCCAGTAGAGCGTGATGTTGTCGAGGATATCATCCCTCGTCAGCCCTTCGGACGCACCGTCAAAGACGCGGTTGATCAGCTTCTGGCTCTCCGGGTCGTGGTCGATCATCCAGGCGGCGAGCGCGATGGGCGAATCGTCCAGACCGTAGAGGGTCTGCGGCCGGGCGCCCATTTCCAGCGCGTAGCCGACGCGATTCTTGTAGAAGAACTCGAGCTGCTTCCACGCATATTCCTCGTCGTCCGTCAGGCCCGTCGGCTTCGGTGAGCCGGCCAGCGCCGCCGAAACGTTATCGGGAAGCGTGCCGGGCATGTTGGTGTGGATGCCGAGCAGGCCTGCCGGCCTCTGTACCGCCATCTGCTCGTTCACGGCGTCACCCCAGTCGCCGCCCTGCGCGACATATTTCTTGTAGCCCAGGCGGTCCATCAGAGCGGCCCAGGCGCGAGCGACACGCTGCGGGTCCCAACCGAGTTCGGTGGGCTTGCCCGAAAAGCCATAGCCCGGTAGCGACGGGATGACGACGTCGAACGCATCGGCTTCGGTGCCGCCATATGCAGTCGGGTCGGTCAGCCGGTCGATGATCTTCAGCTGTTCGATGATCGAACCCGGCCAGCCGTGGGTGATGATCACCGGCAAGGCGTTCTTGTGCTTGGACTTCACATGGATGAAGTGGATATCGACACCGTCGATGTTGGTGATGAACTGAGGATACTTGTTGAGGTTCGCCTCGGCCCTGCGCCAGTCGTACTCGCTCACCCAATAGTCGGCGAGCTTCTGCATCGTCCCGACCCGAACGCCCTGGGTGTCGTCTTGAACCAGTTCCGGGCTCGGCCATCGCGTCGCCTTGACCCGCTGCTTGAGGTCGATAAGAGCCTCATCGGTTGCATGGAACTGGAATGGGCGGATCGAGGCATCCTTGGCCCGTTGCGCGGTCGCGACCGGCGCCTTGGTGGCGGCTGCCTCTGCGGATGCCGCCGTTGCGATCAAAAGTCCGATTGCCCCGGCGGAAACTGCGGCGAGCATCCGCCGAAGTGATTGTCGCGAGCGCGGCGTGGCCACGATTGTGTGGGTATCAGTCATAATGCACCTCAAATGTTGGCTGGCAGCGCCCGATTGCGCCGCCTGCCATCATTTGTGTTCACCCTTGGGGAGCGTGAATAACCGCGTTGCGGCAGGCACTCGTGCGCAAAGCGCGTGAATTCGGTCGCGGCGTGGCCGATCGCAGGAGCGCAGCCAAGCTCTGCGCGGAAACGGTTCGTTTCAGCGTCGACGACAAAGGATGAGTCATCTCAAGGTGATGCGGGAACCATTTGAGACGGCACGTCGGCTCCCGTCTGGGGCCAATTTCCTACTGGACGACCTCGAGGTCGTTGATGACGCGCTTTCCATCCACCTCGGTGTAGAAGACGATCACCTTCACGCCTTCCTCCAGGCCTTCGAAATTGAACTCTTCCGGCGCCTGGTAGGTCTTGCCGTCGTCAAGCGTGAGGCTCAGGTCGTTCATGTCGACCTTCTTGATGGTCGCCTCGACATCGGCACTCTCTGCAAAACCCTTCAGAGGGGAAAGAAAACTCGCTGTGGCCAACAGTGCCGCTATCATGAAACGCATCTGGCCTCCCCCTTTTTGTCTCGTTGAAGAAAATTTCTTGATCACGATTTATCCCCTCGAATATGGCGAAAATTGCCCCGAAACGTGACTTTTCGGGCCCAATTGATGAATGGAAAACCGTGCAGGATCAAGAGCCTTGGGGCGCCGGGGAAAGCAGCGCATGAAATCCTGTCACAACCTGTGGATAGCCCTCACGCGCAATCCTCAGGGCGCCGGCATCGTCGCGCGCTTTTCCATCCGCAGTGGCTGCCCGCGACGCAATGCGGCCAAATTCATTCCACGCCGTTTCTCGCAAAGGAAAGAAAGACTTTTCTCTTCCAGCTGTTTTACACTATGAGTGTGGCCGCCTCTTTCAAGCAATGGCAGAGACGGCCGGAACGGCCTCCGCCAACCCGGTCAGGACATATGTCGCACAACACGTTCGGTCATCTTTTCCGTGTCACCACCTGGGGCGAAAGCCACGGGCCCGCGCTCGGCTGCGTCGTAGACGGCTGCCCGCCCGGCATCCGATTCACGCTTGGCGAACTGCAGGCCTGGCTCGACAAGCGCAAGCCGGGGCAATCGCGCTTCGTCACCCAGCGGCGCGAGGACGATCTCGTGAAAGTGCTCTCCGGCGTGATGTTGGACGACGATGGCGAGACGATGATCTCCACCGGAACGCCGATCTCGATGCTGATCGAGAACACCGACCAGCGCTCCAAGGATTATGGCGAGATTGCCCGGCGCTATCGCCCCGGCCACGCCGACTATACCTATGATGCCAAGTACGGCATCCGCGACTATCGCGGCGGCGGTCGCTCGTCGGCGCGCGAGACGGCGGCCCGCGTCGCCGCCGGCGGGCTTGCTCGCAAGGTCGTCCCCGGCGTCATCGTGCGCGGCGCGCTGGTGCAGATCGGCAAGCACAAGATCAACCGCGACAACTGGGACTGGACCCAGGTCGACCAGAACCCCTTCTTTGCCCCCGATGCGGCCATCGTGCCGGTCTGGGAAGAATATCTCGATTCGATCCGCAAGGCCGGTTCCTCCGTCGGCGCGGTTGTCGAGGTCGTGGCCGAAGGCGTGCCAGCGGGGCTCGGCGCGCCGATCTATGCCAAGCTCGACCAGGACCTCGCCGCCAACCTGATGTCGATCAACGCCGTCAAGGGCGTCGAGATCGGCAACGGCTTCGAGGCCGCCGGAATCACCGGAGAGGAAAATGCCGACGAGATGCGCATGGGTCCGGACGGCAAGCCGGTCTTTTTGTCCAACCATGCCGGCGGCATCCTCGGCGGGATCTCGACCGGCCAGCCGGTCATCGCCCGCTTCGCGATTAAGCCGACCTCGTCGATCCTCACCGAACGGCGCTCGATCGACGCTGACGGCAACGAGGTCGACGTACGCACCAAGGGTCGCCACGACCCTTGCGTCGGCATCCGCGCCGTTCCGATCGGAGAGGCCATGGTTGCCTGCACGATCGCCGACCATTATCTGAGAGACCGCGGCCAGACCGGCCGCACGCGATAGGAAGACTTTCATGGCCTATGACCAGAAACGCGTCGTCGACGCCATTCGCGCCTTCGAGGCCGGCGAAATCGTCGTCGTTACCGATGACGACGACCGCGAGAACGAGGGCGATCTCATCGTCGCGGCGGTGCATTGCACCGCAGAGAAGATGGCTTTCATCGTGCGCCACACCTCCGGGATCGTCTGCGCGCCGATGCCGCGCGAGGAAGCCCGGCGGCTGAACCTCAGCGCCATGGTGGCCGAAAACGACTCGGCCCACACCACCGCCTTCACGGTGACCGTCGATTTCAAGCACGGCACCACCACAGGCATTTCCGCCGAAGACCGGACGCTGACGGTGCGCAACCTCGCCAACCCGAATGTCGGACCCGACGATTTTGTCCGCCCCGGTCATATCTTTCCGCTGATCGCCCGCGAGGGCGGCGTGCTGATGCGCTCCGGTCATACCGAAGCCGCGGTCGATCTCTGCCGGCTGGCCAGCCTGCCGCCGATCGGCGTCATCTGCGAACTCGTCAATGACGACGGCACCGTGATGCGCGGCCCGCAGGTCGCAAGCTTTGCCGAGACGCACGGACTGAAGCAGGTCTCGGTCGCCGACCTGATCGCCTATCGCCAGCGCAAGGAGACGCTGATCGAGCTACAGTCCAGCGTCGACATCGAGACCCCGTTCGGCCCGGCGAAGGCGCATGCCTATTCGCTACCCTGGGATCCGATGCAGCATCTCGCCATCGTCTTCGGCGACATCCGCGACGGCATCAACATTCCGGTGCGCCTGCACCCCGAGAACGTCGCCGGGGACGTCTTCGGCAAGAACCCGCCACTTACCCAGTACATGAAGAAGATCGCCGATGAAGGTCGCGGCATCATTGTCTACCTTCGCGAAGGCTCGGTCGGCGTCGGTCATCACGAGACCGGCCGCAAGCTGGTGCAGGGCAACCGCGAGGGCCATTCCCAGGCGGCGTCGCGCGAAAACGAGTGGCTGGAAATCGGCCTCGGCGCGCAGATCCTCAAGGATCTCGGCGTCAGCTCGATCCGGCTGCTGACGAGCCGCGAGCGCCACTATGTGGGGCTGGAGGGTTTCGGCATCCGCATCGCCCATACGGAAATCGGCTGAACCGGTCCGGAGGCGTCTCGTGCTGGTGCTTCACATAGGACCGCACAAGACGGCGACGACCTATCTGCAGGGCAACTTCTACCGCAACCGCGCCCGGCTGCTTGAGCGGGGATGGCTTTACCCGCTCACCGGCGAGCGGGTGAAGATCGCCCATCACGACGTTTCCGACTATCCGGACAGGATCCTCGACGGCACGAGCAAGTTCAATGCCGAGCTCGAGCGGATAGGCAACAGGGCGAAGAGCGAAGGCCTGAACGTCCTTCTCTCCTCGGAAGGTTTCCGGCGCTGGAGGCCGAAGCACTTCCAGAAGATCCGCGCGCTGCTGCGGGCCGACGATCTGCATATCGTCTATACGATCCGCGATCCCTTGAGTACCTTCCACTCCTTCTGGGCGCAGCAGGTCAAGAACGGGTCGACAATCAGCCTCCCGGAATTGTTCGAGCAGCATTTCCGCGATCCGCTGAACTCCCATCTCGTCAATCCGGTGCAGGAGATCGAGCCGCTCCTCGGCCAGCCCGGCATAGAGCTGACGGTGCTGCTGTTCGACGAGATGCGTCGCCGCAAGCTCGATATCTTCACGGCATTCATGGAACAGGTGCTGCAGATCCACGACGTCGCGCCCGTCTCGGCCGAAACGCGCAACGAGCGCCTGCCGATCGAGATGACCGAATTCATCCGCGCCATCAATCCGCTGGCGAAACTGCAGCCGGCAAAGGGAAAGATCAGCATCGGCACCGCCGTCCGCCTGTTCCTCTATCCGTGGGAGAAGAAGGCGGTCATCAAGGCGATGCACGAAAGCGGCGCGCTGCGAACCATGACGGTCAGCCGCGACAGCCTGGAACTAGGGGGCATCGAGGAACGGATCATCGAGCGGCTTTCGCCCTATCTGTGGCCCGCGCCGGCCTCCGGCCGCATCTTTTCCGCCGAACCCGGGCAATGGGTGCACTACGATGCGGACGCGCTGCGCCAGGACCCGCAGGTGCGGAGGCTGATGGACAAGGCGCTGAAGAAGACCGGTCATGACAGCCTGTGGATCCGCAACGCCAACCGCTGCTTCGGCATGGCGATCGCGCTTCGCCGATGGAAAAAGCGGCTGCGTTCCTAGGTCCGCCGCGCTACTCGCCGCGCCAGCCATCCAGATAGTGCACCTCGTCGACACCGGTAAAGCGGGCGATGCGGGCAAGCTCGGCCTCAAGCTTCTGCATCCGGCCGACCGATGTGCGCACTCCGGGCTCCCACCACAGCCGCCGGACGTTGAGGCGGCCGGATTTCCGGTCGGCCTTCATGTCGATGCGCCCGACTAGCCTGTCGCCTTCCAGCAGCGGAAAAACGTAGTAGCCGTATTCGCGCTTGGCTTCGGGAACGAAGACCTCGATGCGGTAGAAGAAACCGAACAGCCTCTCGGTGCGGTTGCGGTTGCGCAGCAGCGGATCGAAAGGGCTGAGCACCCGGAGCCTTGCCGGTGCCTCGGGCGCTTCCGCAATCGTCTCGACAAAGCCATCCAAACTGAACGACAGCCTCGGCTTGCCGCCATCGGCGGGGGCGATCAGCACCTCGCGCAATTCGCCGCGATTGGCCTCGACCCATTGCTTGACCTCGGCGGGCGAAAGCAGGTCCCAGAACGCGGCAACCTCGCCGGTCGTGGCAAAGCCCAGCCGCTCGAGCGCGCTGCGGCAGGCCCAGTCGACAAAGTCTTCGTGGCTGACCTCGGGTTCGCGGTGGTGGGCGGGCAGCACGCGCTCGACAAGGTCGTAGACCTTCTGGAAATTCTCCCGGCCCGCTATCGCCAGCTTGCCGGTGCGCCAGAGGTATTCGAGCGCCGTCTTGGACGGATGCCAGTTCCACCAGCCGCCGGAGACGTGATCCTCCGCCTTGACATCGCGCGACATGATCGCGCCGCCCCTGGCGATGCGCTCGTAAGTCTCCTTGAACGCCTGTTCAAATCCCTCGCCCTGCCACTTGCGCCAGCGCTCGATGATCGCCTGCTCTTCGCGGCGGAAACGGTGCTTCCAGTAGACGAAGAAGGCGCTCGGTAGAATGGAGGCATCGTGGGTCCAGTTCTCGAACAGCGCAGCGTCGCGCTCGACGAGTTCGGTGAGGTGCTCGCGGCGGTAAGTCTGGTTGCGCGAGAACAGGATCTGGTGATGCGCCCGCTCGACCGTCTGGATGCTGTCCACCTGGACAAAGCCGATGTCGTGGATGAGTTGCAGCAGGCCCTGCTTGTCGAGAGCCCTGCCCGGCGCATTGCTGAGGCCCTGCTTGGCGAGGAAGATCCGGCGTGCGTCGTTGTTTGAAATCAATACGGTCATGGCCGGATCATATCGTCGCGCGCGCGGGTTTCAACCGGCGGCGCTCGACCAGTGCCACCTCTTTCCTCCCCTGCCCCTCCGGTCTATAGAGCAGGAAACGGAAAGACACGGGGTACGGATTTGGACATCCGCTTTGAAGGGGCCGGCGCCCGGTTCGGCGAACGCATTGCGCTCGAGCCACTGACACTGACGTTGACCGAGCGGCGGATCGGCATCATCGGCCTCAACGGCTCGGGCAAGACGACATTTGCCCGCATGATCAACGGCCTCACCAAGCCCACCGAGGGACGCGTGACCGTCAACGGGCTCGATACACGCGACGATGCAGCTTCCGTGCTTTCGATGGTCGGCTTCATCTTTCAGAACCCGCAGAACCAGATCATCCTGCCGATCGTGCGCGACGACATCGGCTTCGGACTGAAGAACCGCGGCATGGGAAAAGCGGAAATCCGCACCGCCGTCGATGTTGTGCTGGCCCGCTTCCAGGTCTCGCACCTTGCCGAACGGCGCGCGCACGAACTCTCGGGCGGCGAACTGCAGCTTGCCGCGCTCTGCGCCGTTCTCGTCACCCGGCCCCAAGTCCTGATCCTCGACGAGCCGACCAACCAGCTCGACCTGAAAAACCGCGCCCTCGTCGAACGCACCATCGAGGGCCTGAACGAGGACGTCGTCGTCATCAGCCACGATCTCGAACTCGTCGACGACTTCGATCGGGTCCTCGTGTTCGACAAGGGACGGCTCGCAGTCGATGCGCCACCCGAGGAGGCGATCACCCGCTACAGGGAGTTGGTCGCCTGATGCGCACCCTCTACGTGGAAGCGGATACGATCCTCCATCGCCTCCCGCCGCGCGCCAAGCTCCTCGCGCTTGCTGCCGCCAGCATCGCCCTTTTCCTGACCCGGTCGCTGCCGTGGCTCGGCATCGCCGTGCTGATCGGAGTGGGTCTTTACTTCAGCCTTGGACTGCCGATGCGCGAGGCCCTTGCCCGCCTGCGCCCCATCTTCCTGACGATCGTCGTCGTCTGCCTTTTCAACCTGCTCTTCAATTCGCCGGCGGACGCGGCGGTGGTGCTGCTGCGGCTGACGACCCTGATGCTGCTGGCGGCGACCGTCACGGCGACGACGAGCATTGCCGACTTCATCGACGAGATCACCGTCCTCGTCGGCCCGCTGGAGCGGATCGGGTTTCTCAAGGCTGCCGATGTCGGGCTTGCGGTCGGGCTGGTTATCCGTTTCGTGCCCGAAATCCTTGCCCGCTATGCCGCAATCCGCGAGGCCCATACGGCGCGTGGGCTGCCGGTGCGGCCGCTCACGCTGATCGCCCCGCTCATCATACTCACGCTTCGCGATGCCGACAGCATCGCTGCAGCCATTGACGCGCGCGGATTCCGGCGTCAATGAACTATCAGAATGCACTGGAGAACCGCATGACCACCCGTGATCTCGTCTTCGCATCACTGTTCGCCGCGATCATCGTCGCACTCGGGCTCGTTCCCCCGATCACGCTCGGCTTTATCCCGGTTCCGATCACCGCTCAGTCCCTCGGTGTCATGCTGGCGGGCGTCGTTCTCGGCGCCAGGCGCGGCACCATCGCGGTGCTGATCGTTGTCCTGCTGGTGGCGATCGGCTTTCCTGTCCTTTCGGGCGGTCGCGGCGGGCTTGCCGTGTTCGCCGGCCCGACTGCCGGCTTCTTCATCGGCTGGATCTTCGGAGCCTTCACGACCGGCTACCTGTCCGAACGGCTCGTCACCGCATCGCAGTCCGGCCTCGCCCAGGGCGTCGGCTTCTTCGTCGCCGCCTTCATCGGCGGCATCGGCGTGATCTATCTCTTCGGTATCACTTACCTTGCCTTCGTCGGCGGCATCGGCTTTTCCAAGGCCTTCCTCGGCTCGCTCGCCTTCATCCCCGGGGATATCCTCAAGACGGTGATCGCAGCGCTCGCCGGACGCGCCGTCATGGCCGGCTATCCGCTGCTGCCGCAGCGCGCCTGATTTCAATCGAGGAACTGATAGAGCCAGTCGCGAATGTCTTCCGGCAGGGGCACGGCTTCACGGCTCTCGCGGTCGACCGAGGTCCATATCAGCTCGATTTCGGCGCAGAGGCGGTCTGCCGCCTCGACGGCGACATTGGCGCCGACCGACTTGACGCCGATCTTGTTGATACGCACGGTAAAGCGCGCCACGTCGTCGAGGTAGAGACTATCGTGATAGACGCATTCGGCTTTCTTGACTTCGAAGGCCGGCTCGTCCTCGAGCGGCGGGCGATATCGCCAGAAATGCGCCAACGCCGCTTCGGCGTAGTAGAAATAGGCCGGCGTCTGCATGCGTCCGTCCATACCGATGTCACGGGACGGGATCCGCGCCTCCATCACCTCTATACGTTCAATGTCCTTCATACTCGTACGCGCCCCAACTCAACGATGAGCAAGGGTACTGTATTATGAAACCGAAAAAACAAACAATTACTCCATTTGTGCGGCAAGTGTAGGAACACCCTGTCGCTCAATCGATTGTTGAAAAAAGCCCTCAACGACATCGACATGGAAGACGAGGCTCCCAAAGTGATTCAAGGAAAGGGCCAGCCATGACAACCCGCCTCTACGACGATCCGGTCTTTCTCGAACACGAAACACCGAGCGGGCATCCGGAAAGACCCGACAGGCTGCGGGCGCTGCGCATCGCTCTCGAGCATCCCAATTTTGCCGGCCTCGAGCGCAAGGAGCCGCCACGGGCAAACGAGGAGGTGGTGCTGCTCGCCCATCCCGAGGAACACCTGCGTGCCATCAAGCGCGCCATGCCGGAAGAAGGCATGATCCAGCTGGAAGCGGACACCTATGCGAGTCCGAAGAGCTTCGAGGCGGCGCTTGCCGGAGTCGGCGGCGCCATGGCGGCCGTCGACGACGTCTTCACCGGGGCCGCCAGCAACGTGTTCGTGGCCTCGCGGCCACCCGGCCACCATGCCGAGAAGATGCGCGCCATGGGCTTCTGTTTCTTCAACAACGTGGCCATCGCCGCACGCCACGCGCAGCGTGCACATGGAGCCGAGAGGGTCGCCATCGTCGACTGGGACGTGCACCACGGCAACGGCACGCAGGACATCTTCTGGGACGATCCCTCGGTGCTGTTCTGCTCCACCCACCAGATGCCGCTCTATCCCGGCACCGGCAGCGTCAAGGAAACGGGGGTGGGCAACATCGTCAATGCGCCGCTTTCCGCCAACACCGGCGGCGACCATTTCCGCGAAGCCTTCAAGTCGCGCATTCTCCCGGCTCTCGACAACTTCCGCCCGGACCTCATCATCATTTCCGCCGGCTTCGACGCACACTACCGCGATCCTCTGGCGCAGTTGAACCTGGTTGGCGAGGACTTCGACTGGGTGACGGGGCGCGTACTCGAAGCCGCCGACAAAAGTGCCGGTAACCGGGTCGTCAGCATTCTCGAAGGCGGCTATGATTTAGAAGGACTGGCCGAGTCGGCCGGACTGCATATCCTGCGAATGATGAAGGGCTGATGATGACCGAGAATGCCAACCTCACCGATGTTTCGAGCTACTCCTTCGAAAAGGCCGTAGCGGAACTGGAAGGCATCGTTGCCCGCCTGGAGCGCGGAGACGTGGCGCTCGACGAATCGATTTCGATCTATGAGCGCGGCGAAGCGCTGAAGAAGCACTGCGAGACGCTGCTGGCCGCCGCCGAGAACCGAATCGAGAAGATCCGTCTCGACCGCGCCGGCAAGCCCCAGGGGGTCGAGCCGCTTGACGGGGCGTGAGCATCAAAGGGCACCCGGAACTGGACGACGCCTGAGCTAGACCTTTGGTTTATTCTGGCGCAAATGTCATTTCAGATAGTGTTGCTCGAAGACCAACTGGACCTGTATTCAAAGACCGCGTTGTCCTGAAATCACGCCACGAAGACCTGTGGCTTCCCAAAAAACGGGAGTGTGTTTTATGTCCTTCTTTCCCGGCAAAGATCCCCTTCCCGGCGATGCATTCGCCTGCGATGCCATCGAACACCTGATCATCCCGCGCTCCACCGACCTCGGCGGATTTTCCGTCCGGCGCGCGCTGCCGACCGCAAAACGGCGTCTGGTCGGGCCGTTCATCTTCTTCGACCGCATGGGCCCGGCGATCCTGAAGGCGGGCGAGGCGCTCGACGTGCGCCCTCACCCGCATATCGGCCTGTCGACGGTTACTTACCTCTTCGACGGCGAGATCCGCCACCGCGACAGCCTCGGCACGGAGATGGTCATCAATCCCGGCGACCTGAACCTGATGACGGCCGGGCGCGGCATCGTGCATTCGGAGCGCACCCCGGAAAACCTGCGCGGCCATCCGCTCTCCATTTCGGGCCTGCAGACCTGGCTTGCACTTCCCGACGCGAAGGAAGAGATCGACCCGGCTTTTGCCCATACGGAAAAGCACGAGATGCCGTCAATCGATGTCGACGGCGCCAAGGGCCGGGTCGTCATCGGCAGCTTCGAGGGGCTGACGTCGCCGGTCGCGGTCTTCTCCGATACGCTCTATGTCGACCTCTCGTTGCAGCCGGGCGCGCGCTTCCCCTTCTCCGCGGCGCACGAGGAACGCGCGATCTACGTGTTGTCCGGCTCGCTCACCGTCGCCGGCGACAACTTCCCTGCCGACCAGTTGCTGGTTTTTCGCCCCGGCGACAACATCACCCTCGAAGCCGGTCCGGAGGGCTGTCACATGATGCTGTTCGGGGGAGCGGCGCTTTCGAGCAAGCGCTACATCTGGTGGAACTTCGTCTCCTCATCCAAGGAACGCATTGAAAAGGCTAAGGAAGAGTGGCGCACTGGCCGTTTCGACATCGTGCCGGGCGACGAGGAAGAATTCATTCCGTTGCCGGAAGGCTGACAATCGTGCACGGTCAGTGGGCCTCATCTTGAAAACGAATGCTTTTGCCGCGATCTAATGTGGGGTAAAGGGGGCAGGTATGCCCCCGCATGAAGCAAAGAGGCCCGCCGGCGTGACACAATTTCCTGAGACCCCGCTGCTCGACCAGGTCAACTATCCCTCCGACCTGAAGAAGCTCGACGACCGCGAACTGCCGCAACTCGCCCGCGAAGTGCGCGACGAGATGATCGACGCGGTGTCGCGCACGGGCGGACACCTCGGCGCAGGCCTCGGCGTGGTGGAATTGACGATTGCCATCCACAAGGTCTTCGACACGCCGAACGACCGGCTGATCTTCGATGTCGGACACCAGTGCTATCCGCACAAGATCCTGACCGGACGACGCGACCGCATCCGCACGCTTCGCCAGGAAGACGGGCTGTCGGGATTCACCCGCCGCGCCGAAAGCGAATACGACCCCTTCGGCGCCGCCCACTCCTCCACGTCGATTTCCGCCGGCCTCGGCATGGCGGTTGCAGCCGACTTGAGCCATGCAGACAGGCGTGTGGTCGCCGTTATCGGCGACGGCGCCATGTCCGCAGGCATGGCCTTCGAGGCATTGAACAACGCCGGCGCGCTGGACGCCAGGCTGATCGTCATCCTCAACGACAACGACATGTCGATCGCCCAGCCGACCGGCGCCATGAGCGCCTACCTGGCGCGCCTCGCCTCCGGGCGCACCTACATGGGCATCCGCGATATCGGCAAGAAGCTGACCGCCTATCTCGGCAAGAGCGTCGACCGGGCGATCACCCGCGCCGTCACCCATGCGCGCGGATACGTGACCGGCGGAACGCTGTTCGAGGAGCTCGGCTTCTATCACATCGGGCCGATCGACGGCCATTCCTTCGACCACCTGCTGCCGGTCCTGCGCAACGTGCGCGACAATGCAGAGGGTCCTGTTTTGATCCATGTCGTGACGCAGAAGGGCAAGGGGTATGCCCCGGCCGAAGCTGCGGCCGACAAGTATCACGGTGTCAACAAGTTCGACGTCATCACCGGCGCCCAGGCGAAAGCCAAGCCGAATGCGCCGAGCTATACGAGCGTGTTTGCCGATGCGCTGGTGCAGGAAGCGGGCTTCGACGACAAGATCGTCGGCATCACCGCGGCCATGCCGAACGGCACCGGCCTCGACAAGCTGGCCGAGGCCTATCCCGCCCGCACCTTCGACGTCGGCATCGCCGAGCAGCACGCCGTCACCTTCGCGGCCGGGCTTGCCGCCGAAGGCTACAAGCCGTTCACCGCCATCTACTCAACCTTCCTGCAGCGCGGCTACGACCAGGTGGTCCACGACGTGGCGATCCAGGGGCTGCCCGTCCGCTTCCCGATCGACCGCGCCGGCTTCGTCGGGGCCGACGGGCCGACACACGCCGGCTCGTTCGACACGACCTTCCTTGCCACCCTGCCCGGCTTCGTGGTCATGGCCGCCGCCGACGAGGCGGAACTGAAGCACATGGTGCGCACCGCCGCCGCCTATGACGACGGCCCGATCTCGTTCCGTTATCCGCGTGGCGAAGGCGTCGGCGTCGAGATGCCGGCGCGCGGCGAAATCCTGCAGATCGGCAAGGGCCGGATCATGAAGGAAGGCACCAAGGTGGCGCTCCTTTCCTTCGGCACGCGGCTCGCCGATTGTCTGCTGGCGGCCGAAGACCTTGATGCGGCGGGTCTGTCGACCACCGTCGCCGACGCGCGTTTCGCCAAGCCGCTCGACCATGAGCTCATCCGCCAGCTTACCAACAATCACGAAGTGCTGGTGACGATCGAGGAAGGCGCCGTCGGCGGCTTCGGCAGCCAGGTGATGCATTTCATGGCGGGCGAAGGACTGCTCGACAACGGCCTCAAGGTCCGCTCGCTGGCGCTGCCGGATATCTGGATGGAACAGGCCAAGCCCGAAGTGATGTATGCCAAGGCCGGCCTCGATCGGGCCGGCATTGTCTCGACCGTCTTCAAGGCGCTCGGACAGAAGGGTCTCGGCATCGGTGCGGCAGGTTGACCTTCCGCCTCCGCTGACGGTGCGAACGCTCAGGCGCGCCGCCCCTCGATCATCATGTTGAACTGGACGACATTGGAGTAGATCGGCTCGCCGACGTCCATGGCGTAGTGCGAACGCAGGATCTTGCCGGTCACGTCGAAGCCTATCGCCTTGCCGTTCCAGTTGGCCAGCTTGACGTCGAAGCTCTCGGGGTTGCTGCGGCCCTTGGCCGTCAGTATCCCGCTGACGCGAGCGGTTTCAGGCCCGGTCTGCACGACCCTGTCCGACTTGAAGGAAATCACATTGTAGTCGGCGGCATCGAACACCGCAGCGGAGCGCAGGAAGGCGTCGATACGGCCCTGCCCGGTGCTGACACTGGCGGGCTTCAGCGTAAAGTTCACCATCGAATGGGCGAGATCGCCCGGCTTCAAATCAAACGTTCCGGAAAACGTGCCGAACTTGCCCCTGATCCCGCCGCCGCCGATCTGGTCGATGGCGAAGTCGATATCGGAGGACGGCGTCACCGCATAACGTCCCGCCGCCTCGTCGAGGCTTGGAATATTGGTGGCCGAATGACCGGTGGTGGGCAGGGCCGTGCTGAGAAGCAGTGCGGCGAAAACAACTGGCATGCGTGTCATGTGCTACAACTCCTTGGTGGGGACTTCAGTGACAGGTGTTTCGGCGGGCGAGCGGCGAAGGCGCAACATGCGCTGGAGCACCCCGTCGTGGCGCCGATAGTGGTGGTAGAGGGCTGCGCCGGAATGCAGCAACACCAACGCCAGCATGGTGTAGGCAAGCACGGTATGAACGGTCGTCCAGACGTCCTCGGCGAAATCGGATTTCGCAAACGGCAGGTCGGGAACGACGACGAGGTTGAAGGCGAAGGTCGGGATATTGAGTGGCGAGACCGAGGCGATCATCCAGCCGGCGAAAGGCACGACGAGCGCCAGCGCCAGCAGGGCGGCATGGACAAACCGCGCCGCCATGTACTCGAGGCGGCTTGCCCCGGGAGCGGGTGCAACCCGCACGCGGATAAGCGAATGCAGCAGGCGCAAGGCGGCAAGCACCAGCACCAGCATGCCGAACGACTTGTGCCACTGGAACAGGGAGAATTGTAGAGCGGGATCGATTGATGGGCGGGTCATCACGAAGCCGAGCACGATCTGGCCGAGGATGATCGCGGCAATCAGCCAATGGAGAAGAATGGTCAGAGGATCATAGGCACTTGCAGACTGGCGCGACATGGCTTTTGTCCAGACATTCGCAGTTCAAGTACAAGAGATCTTGCCGGCAAACGACAATTACAAGATGCCACCCCTCACGTGCCCTTCAATACGGATTGATTGACGGCGTGAAGCGCCGTGATCGACCGATGGTTTGCAGCGAGTGACCCAGGTATCCCCGCTTCCTACTGTTCCACCCCCAGTTCCGCGTTCACCAACGCCTCGAACGCGCTTCTCCTGCCGGCAATGAACTTTCGATAGCCGTCGGTATCGATCCATGCGGCGACACCCTCGGTTTCCGCGCGCTGGCGCTTGCGCTCCATGTCGAAATGCTGGGTGTGATGCGCCGCCCAGATGTCGGGCTGCAGCAACTCCAGGGTCTGGTGGGTCTTGCGATAGTCGCCCTCGATGCCGGGATACGAAGGTTCCCGGACAAGGCGATAGCCGGGATTGATGCCGACCCCGTCCGGAAAGGCGACGGTGTAGACCTTGCCGCCATCGCTCAGCTGCGTGACCCAGCTGGTGGATCCTCGCGTATGGCCGGGCGTTTTGTAGGCCTTGAGCACGACATCCCCGAGTGTCACCGTGTCTCCGCTTCGCAGCACACGATCCACTCGTGCCGGCGGAAAACCCATGACCTGCCAGTCCGCCCCGTAGTGAAAGTCGCTCCTGCCTCCATCCTCGATGGCGGCGACGTCGCCTTCCATGATTGCGAGTTGCGCGCCAGAGAGTTCCTTGAGCTCGGCTATGGCCCCGGCATGGTCGGGATGGGCGTGGCTGTTGATGATGATCGCGATGTCCTGCGGGTCGAAGCCAAGCTTGCGGATGGATCGGACGATCAGCCCACCGGTTTCGGGCATGGCCGTGTTCAGCAGGATATGTCCCTCCGACGTCACGAAGAGAAAGGAACTCAGGCCCTTTGTCCCGACAAAGTAGAGGGGGCCGACCATCCTGAACGGTTCCGTCGGCTCGTCCCAATCCAGGGCGTTGCGCGAAATGTTGACGAACAGCCTGGCATCGGCTGCCAGGTCCTCTCGGGTGGGCGGCTGGCTGGGCAATTCCTGCGCCTGAAGTTTCGGCGCCAGCGCCAGCGCGACCATCAGTGCAAGTGCAAGGGCTTTGCCCGGCATGCCCGTCCTCCTGCCAACGCCGTTGTCGCAAACGGCGGCAATGGATCATAGACCGTGAAATGTAGCGCAGAGCGACACGGTGGCGGTAGCTCGAAAAGCATGCGGGGCTTGCCGCAATCGGGACCCATCGCGCTGGACAAGGCGATGCCGATTGACCACAGTGGCCGCACGGTTGCATGTCGACGCAACCCGCACGTAGCATGATTTCGATCTGCAGAGGGGGAAGTCCGCGATGATGCGTTTGGGTGGAAAGTACCAGCACCTTGTTCATGGCGGCGGTTGCGCCTGCCTGTCCCCCGAGATCCAGCGGGCTTCGCTGCGTCTGGAAAAGCTGACGCGGCGGGGCGTGTTGGCGGGCCTCGGGGCGTCCCTTTTCATCGGCAGCGCCCCGCGTCTTGGCCTGGCGCAATCAACGGAGAAACCTCCGAAAATCCTCTTCCGGCAGGCCAGACTGTTCGACGGCCGTTCGGCCACGGCCAGGCCCAATGTCCAGCTGCTCGTTGAGGGCAACAAGATCTCCGCGATCGACGAAGCCAACAACCCGGCGCCTTCCGATGCGACGGTCATCGAATGCGGCGGCCGCACGCTGATGCCCGGCCTGATCGACGCGCACTGGCACTCGCTGTTTGCAGCCGTTCCCGCTGGCGTGGCAACATCGGGTGATCCAGGGCTGATCTTCACCGCATCGACGGCGGAGGCCGAGCGCACACTCCTGCGCGGCTTCACCACGGTGCGCGATCTCGGTGGACCGGTCTTCACTTTCAAGCAGGCGATCGACAATGGCACCATACCCGGTCCGCGCATCTATCCTTCCGGAGCCTTCATAACCACCTCCGGCGGCCATGGCGACCTGCGCATGCTTTCGGAAATACCGCGCAAGCCAGCGCAACTCAGCCTCATCGAACAGGCGGGCGGCGCGATGCTCGCAGACAGCATCGGCGAGGTGCAGCTACGCGTCCGGGAGCAACTGCTGCAAGGCGCATCGCAGATCAAGGTGATGGGCGGCGGCGGGGTATCATCACCGCGCAGCCCGCTCGACATGACGACCTTCAGCGAACAGGATCTCAGCGCGGCCGTTGCCGTTGCGCGCGACTGGAACACCTATGTCACCGTCCACGCCTATGCGCCGAACACCGTCCAGCGGGCGATCGCCGCAGGCGCGGCCTGCATCGAGCATGCACACCTGATGGATGAGGAAACGGCGGGAATGATGGCCGAGAAGGACATCTGGCTCAGCATCCAGCCGTTTGTTTCGACCGACGATTCCGTCCCCCTCACCGGCCCTTCGGCCAAGCGGCTGGAGCAGGTGATCGCCGGCACGCCGATCGCCTACGGGCTGGCGCGCAAGTACGGGATCAAGACGGCGTAGGGCTCGGACATCCTGTTTTCGCCCGAGTTGACGCCACGCCAGGGAACCATGCTCACCCATCTCAGCCAATGGTACTCCAACGCCGAAATCCTGAAGACCGCAACATCGACGAATGCGGATCTTCTGGCGCTGTCCGGCCCGCGCAATCCCTACGATGGAAAGCTCGGCGTGCTGGAGACCGGCGCCTTCGCCGACATACTGCTGGTTGACGGCGACCCGCTCGCAGAGATCAATCTCCTGCAGGATCCGGACAAGAATCTCGCCGTGATCATGAAGGATGGCCGCATCCACAAGAACACGCTGACCTGACTTCTGCCGGTTCCCCGGTCGTCGCCAAGATCGAGGCCGTCGCCGTGTCTATCCCGCCGGCATCCGCTCGAACTTTCTCAAGTCGGTATCGATCGTGTCCCAGGCATGGCCGCGGGCGGCATAGGTGACCACTTGCGGCTTGAACATTTCCGGATCGTCGAGGCTTCCGGCAGGGACAGCAATCAATTCCGGCATGGCTGCGAAGGTCAGGAAGACCTGCGTGCCGCAGATCGGGCAGAAGGCATGGATCTTCTCGTTTCCGCTATCGCCCGCGACCCGCCAGCTCCGGGCTTCCCCGGTGATCACCATTTCGGCGCGTCGGGGAAACGTCAGGTAGGATCCGTGCCCGGTGCCGCTTCGTTTCTGGCAATCGCGGCACTGGCAGTGGTTCTCGAAGATGGGTTCGCTGCTCGTTTCATAGCGGACCGCGCCGCAAGCGCAGCCGCCGATATAAGACCTGGTCATTCTCATCCTCCGGTCGTCAGTCTTGTTCCTTGACCCAGAATTCGTTCAGGCGGCTTTCGGCTTGGCGAATACGTCGAGGCCCCGGCCGGTTTCCAGGAAGGATTTCAGGCTGGAGAGCACGATCGGCCAGCCCTTGCTGATGCCCTTGGCCATGCCGCTTTCGGCCTCGAGTTCGTCATGGGTGACGGTCAGCCGCGCCATGTCTTCGTATTCCTCGATCTCGAACGTCACGCGGCTGTAGGCCAGGGGGTCGGCAGCCTGCGAGGCATTCGCCCAACTGATGACGAGACGATGCGGAGGCAGGGTCTCGATGACGTCGCCGACGAGTTCGACGCTGCGCTCGTCGTTGGCCCGGACATGCTGCCACTTCGACCCCTGTTTCCAGTCGGATACGTTCTCGTGGCCCCAGTAGCGCCTTGCGAGGTCGGGCCTGGTGATGGCCTCGAACACCTTTTGCGGGGTCGAGGCGATATAGGTCACGTAGACAAAGCTGGTCGTTTCTCTGGTCATGGCTACTCTCCTTCGAGTTCCTTCTTGAGATCATGCAACAGGCCGAGCCGGTGGCGTTCGAACTTGCGCACCCAGCGCTCGTAGACCTCGTGCAACGGCACGGGATTGATGAAATGCAGCTTTTCCCGGCCACGCCGCGTCGTGCTCACCAGATTGGCCTCCTCGAGGAGGTGGAGATGCTGGGTAGCCGATTGCCGGGCCATGTCGAGGTTTTCGCAAAGCTGGCCGAGCGTCTGGCCGTTTCTCTCGCACAGCAGGTCGAGCAGCTTCCTGCGCGTCGGATCGCCCAGCGCCTTGAAAACCTTGTCGTCGTCCATCGGTCTCTCTCGTCTGTAGGGATATAATATGCAGGTATTTACCTGCATGTCAAATGGCATTGCATCGCGGCGATGCGTCATGATGGGGGCTCAGGCCCCGTCAACGTGGCTTCGGGATCAGTCCGTTGCCATCAGGAAGAGGATGTGCAGGTCCTTTTCGGGGAAGAAATCCTCGACAGTCATTTCGAAGGTCGTCGGACCGACCTTTTTCACGCCGCTGCCGCAGAAGCTGACGTAGTCCTGGGGCCGGCCCTTGTCGACCGTCAGCTTGAAGCGCTTGATCGGGCCCTGCCAGTTGGCACCGGTCGTCAGCACGTAGGAAATCCAGTTCTCGACATAGTGCGGCTTGCCGGCCTCCAGCGCCGCTTTCGACTGCCGGGCGATCTTCACCATGTTGTCGTCGATGCAGTAGCGCTCCACGTAGTCGCGGTAGCGCTGGCCTGTCGGTTTTCCGTCCTCGAGATAGCTCACGTCGACGGTGCCGCCGACGCTCGGCTTGTAGCTATGCTCGACACGCACCTGCCGGCCGGCCGGGAATGTGGTCTCCCACCAATAGACTGACCTCAGCGTCCAGAGCGGGATCAGGTGCTCGACCATGCCCTCGCCCTCGTCATAGCGGTCGGCGAAGATCAGCCCCTTGTCGATCCAGCCGGCCTTCACCTCCGCCGGCAGCTTCTCCAGCGCCTCGGAGGTCGCCGCGCTGTAGGGCAAGAGCGGAATGCCGCGGGCGACCACCTCTTCGGTCATGTCGATACCCAAGGCGATGACCCGCTGCTGCAGCGTCGGTTCTATCGGCTTGCCGTCCTGCAGCACCGAGAAGCCGAGGAAGTTGTCCGCTTCCATGTCGGGGATGGCGATCATGCCATTGGGCTCCCCCAGGATGTCGGGCATGGGAAAAGCGACGATGCTGGTCACATCGCGGTCGGAGGAATTGGCGAAAACGTAGCGAACCCGGATCTCGTCGCGCGAGATGAAGAGGTCTTCCTCCTCCATGGAAACCTCGTCGGACTGGACGTAGGCGAGGCCGCCGGTCTCCAGTTCCGCCATCGTGTCGTTGGCGAGCGCAGGACCCGGCATCATCAGGAAGCTGGCGACGAGCAGGCGCGAA
This sequence comes from Ferirhizobium litorale, assembly GCA_030028905.1. GTDB lineage: Bacteria > Pseudomonadota > Alphaproteobacteria > Rhizobiales > Rhizobiaceae > Ferirhizobium > Ferirhizobium litorale. The sequence goes on from JALDYZ010000002.1 coordinate 538,366, forward strand.
AGCATGGTGGTTCCCCTTCGTTTTCGTCCGGGCCGTTCATGGCTTGGCCTGGTCGAAGCAGGATTGTATAGGACCTTCGTGTCGGAATGGCCCGTGCTTTTTTGATCCGCCGCGGCCTGGAGATCACCCTTCTCGCAAGGGAATACAACAAAACACTTGCATGCGCGGGCGTTGCCAGCCATTGACACCCAATGTCAGTATCACCCGAAAACCAGCGCCTCGACCAGCTTCTCGTTTCGCTCAATCTCGTCGCCAGCCGATCGCGCGCCCGCGACGCCATTGCCCGCGGAACGGTCACGGTCAACGGCAAGACCGTGACCAAGCCGAGCCTGAGCTTTCCGGCCGATGCCACCATCACCATCAACGACCCGGCACAGGACTACGTGTCGCGCGCGGCACTGAAACTCGTCGCCGCACTCGACCATTTTGACCTCGACCCGTCGGGGCTCACCTGCCTCGATGTCGGGGCCTCGACAGGCGGCTTTACCGAGGTGCTTTTGAAGCGTGGCGCAGCCCATGTATTTTCGGTCGATGTCGGCCATGACCAGATGCATCCACGCATTTCGTGCGACCCGCGCGTCAACAACATCGAGGGGCTGAACGCCCGCAACCTGGAGCCCGAAGATCTCGACGACCAGCCGATCGACTTCGTCGTCTCCGACGTCTCCTTCATCTCGCTGAAGCTCGCCCTTTCCCCGGCGCTGGCCCTTGCCGAACCCGGCGCGCGCTGCATCCTGCTGGTCAAGCCGCAATTCGAGGCGGGCCGCGAGGCGATCAGCAAGGCCGGTCTCTTGAAGGACCCGGAAAGCGCGCCTGCGGTCGCGGCCGAGCTTGAACGATGGCTGGTCGAGGACATCGGCTGGAAGAGCCTCGGCCTCATCGCCTCGCCGATCGCCGGCGGCGACGGCAACCAGGAATTCCTACTCGCGGGATCAAAACCATGAGCACCGAAACCGTCACCATCAGCAAGCTCGGCGCCCAGGGCGACGGTATCGCAAACGGTCCGGACGGTCCGATCTACATCCCCTTCGGCCTGCCCGGCGAGACCGTCGCCATCGCCCGGGTGAAGAACCACCGCACCATCATGTCGATCACCCGGCCTTCGCCAGACCGTCGCGAGCCGCTCTGTCGCCATTTCGGCCCGGACGGGGTCGGCGGCGCATGCGGCGGCTGTTCGCTGCAGCATCTTGGCGACGACGCCTATCGCAGCTTCAAGCGCGACCTCGTGATCGATGCCCTGAAGTCGAAGGGACTGGCACCCGCGGTCGGCGATCTCGTCGTCGCGCATCCGGGCGAGCGCCGCCGCGTCGTCTTTGCCGCGCGCAAGACGGAGAAGGAACTGTTGCTCGGCTTCAACCAGGCCGAAAGCCACCACATCGTCTCGATCAGCGAATGTCCGATCGCGTCCGCCGCGATCACCTCGCGGCTGGACGCCATCAAGGCGATCGGCAAGGCGATGGCTACCAGCGCCGAACCCTTCCGCATCACCGTGCTCGAAACCCTGTCGGGACTCGATCTCTCGGTCGAGGGCATCAAGGGCCTCTCCGACCAGAAGCGCCGCGCCACGATCGAGACCACCCTCGGCCTGCGCGGCATCGCACGGGTATCGTTGAACGGCGAGATCCTCGTCGAACCAATGAAACCGATCCTCGATTTCGGCGGCGTGCAGGTCTCACCGCCGCCGGGCAGCTTCACACAGGCGACGAAGCCCGCCGAAGACATCATGGCCGAGTTGGTGACGTCGCATGTCGGCAAGGCCAAGCGCATCGCCGATCTGTTCGCCGGCTCCGGCACCTTCAGCCTGCGGCTGGCGCGGACCGGGCGCGTGCATGCGGTCGAGGCGGAAGACAAGGCACTCAAGGCTCTCGACCATGCGGCGCGCAACACGCAGGGGCTGAAGCCGGTGAGCATCGAGAAGCGCGACCTGTTCCGCCGGCCGTTGATGGCTTCGGAACTGAAGGTCTTCGACGCGGTGGTGTTCGACCCGCCGCGCGCAGGCGCCGAATTCCAGTCACAGGAACTGGCGCGCTCGGGCGTGAAGAAGATCGTCGCGGTCAGTTGCAACCCGCTGACCCTCGCCCGCGACCTCGCCATTCTCGTCGCCGGCGGCTACCGCGTGACTTCGGTGACGCCGATCGACCAGTTCCTCTGGTCGTCGCATGTGGAAGTCGTGGCATCGCTGGAGAAGTGATGTCCCCGACCTGAAGCGGCAGCGCAAGACCATCGCCGAAGGGCGATGTGTCGTTTGCCGCAGGATCTGGTAGGATCTCCCCGCCATCGAGCGTCATGGGAGGATAGGATGTCTTCTGCAACTGACGGCATGCCTGCGGGTGAGATATCGCCCTACCTGTTGGTCGACACGATGTACGCCTACACCAAGAGCGCCGCGATCAAGGCCGCGATCGAACTCGACCTCTTCAGCGCAATCGGCCCCGAAGGCAGCACCACGGAAAAACTCTCGGCCGCAACGAACGCCTCGGAGCGGGGCGTGCGTATCCTTTGCGATCTTCTTGTCGTCAACGGCTTCCTCGTCAAGGACGGCACCCGCTACCTCCTGACGCCATCGAGCACGGCGTTCCTCGTGCGAAACTCGCCGGCCTACATGGGAGCGGCCATCGATTTTCTCGTGTCGCCGGAAATGCTCGGGTTGTTCCTGACCGATCCAACCGCCTATGTGCGCAACGGCGGATCGCTCGGCCTGGCCAACATGGAGGCCAACAATCCCGTCTGGGTCAAGTTCGCGCGCGGCATGGAGGCATTCACTGGCGGCAGCGCAATGGTCGTTGCGGCAGAGGCGGCTACCTGGCCGGTACCGCCTCGGAAGATCCTCGATATCGCAGCCGGGCCCGGGCGGTTCGGCATCGAACTGGCGAAGCTCCTTGAAACGGCCGAAGTCGTCGCAGTCGACTGGCAGCCGGTCCTGGATGTCGCCGTGGAGAATGCTGAAAAGGCGGGCATTGCCGCGCGCTACCGCGTCATCGCCGGAAGTGCATTCGATGTCGACTGGGGCCGTGACTACGACCTCATCCTGCTTCCAAACTTCCTCCACCATTTCGACGTCGAGACCTGTGTCGGCCTGCTGAGGAAGTGCAAGGCCAGCCTTGCGGCCGCAGGCAAGGTGGCCGTCATCGAGTTCGTGCCCAATGCTGACCGCGTGACGCCTCCCATCCCGGCTGCTTTCGCATGGGTGATGCTGGCCACCACCCCCAAGGGCGACGCCTACGCCGAGAAGGAACTTGCCGACATGGCCAACGCTGCCGGGTTCCGCTCGGTTTCACTCAAACCGCTGCCGCCGACGCCGGCGAGCCTGCTGGTCTGCGAGCAGTAGTGGCCGACTCAACCGCGAACGCCCGTGCTGACAGATGACTTCGTATTTGGCCGATCCTCCCGTCATCCCGGCCCTGAGCAGGCATGACGGAAAAAGCGGAGTATACTTCGACCAAGCCGTCACCGGCGCATGAAAGCCTCGAACGCGGCCCGTGCCTCGGCGCTCGCCAGTTGCGCCAGGAACAGGTCCAGTTCCTCGTGCATGCGCGCCACCAGCGCCTTGCGGTCGCCGCGCAGCAGGTCACGGGAAATCCCCAGTGCCTGCGGCGGCTTGGCGGCGAGCGATGCGGCCAGCGCAAGCGTCTCGGCCTCGACATTCTCGGGCGCCGTCACCTTCCAGATGAGCCCTGCCTCCCGGGCCTGCTCGGCCGAAAACCCCTCGCCGGCGACGAGCATAGCGAAGGCGCGCTGATGACCCATGACATTCGGTGCGATGAGGCTGGACCCGGCTTCCGGCACCAGCGCCAGGTCCACGAACGGGGTTCTGAACAGGCTGCGGCTGGAGGCGACCGTCAGGTCGCAATGCATGTGCATCGTCGTACCGATGCCGATCGCGAGACCGTCGACGCCGGAAACCACCGGCTTGGTGGCGCCGGCAAGCGCGAGTAGGAATGCGAAGGGAGCCGGGACCTCATTGCCGACGTCCATCGCGTGGCTGAGGAAATCGGCAATGTCGTTGCCGGCCGAGAAGCAGCCTTCCGTACCCAGAAAGGCTATCGCGCGGATCGACGCATCGCGGTCCGCCTCGCGAATGGCGTCGATCATCCGGTGATACATGGCCCGCGTGATCGCGTTCTTCTTTTCGGGACGGTTGAAGCGGATGACCAGAACGCCTTCATGGCTTGCCGGGCGTTCGACGAGAATGTGGTCGGTCATGGTCTCTCCTCAGGCCAGGATTGCACGTGCAGCGGCAAGGCTTGCCGCGCCGTTGACGACGCGATCCTTGAGCGCAGCGGTCTCGGACAGCAGATTTTCGGCGGCGAAGCGGCACAGCGCGATGCGGTTCTGCTCGGCGCCGTCTCCGGTCGTCGCCAGCGCGCCCTTGGCGAGATAGCTGCCGGTCAGAACAAGGCCGAATAGCCGCTGGTATGGCGTTGCGCCGGCAAGCGCCTCGTGGACCCGTCCCTCGCCCTGCGCGGCGAGCAACCACTCGGTCGCGACCGAAAGATCGGCAATGGCAGCAGCAAGCCGGGCGGCGCTGGTGCCAAATCCTTCAGCGTTGCTTTCCCGGACCTCTGCGACAATCCCCTGCAATTCGGCAATGAAACCGCGCACCTGATCACCACCGGAAAGCGGCAGCTTGCGGGTCACGAGATCGATCGCCTGGATACCGTTGGTGCCCTCGTAGATCGGGGCGATGCGCGCGTCGCGCAGGTAGCGGGCCGCGCCAGTCTCCTCGATGAAGCCCATGCCGCCATGCACCTGGATGCCGAGCGAGGCGACGTCGACGCCCGCATCCGTGGCGAAGGATTTTGCAATCGGCGTCAGGAGGGCGGCGCGTTCCTGCCAGTGGCGCGAGCCCTCGCCGGCGCTGCGATGCGACAGGTCGATCGCATGGGCGCAGGCAAAGCAGATGGCGCGCGCACCCTGGGTTAGCGCCTTCATGGTGACGAGCGTGCGGGCAACATCGGGATGCTCGATGATCGGGCTCATGCCCGCCCCCGTCCAACCCGGAGCCTTGCCCTGCGTGCGCTCCTTCGCAAAAGCGACTGCCTTCTGGGTGGCGGCCTCGCAGATCGCCACGCCCTGCATGCCGACGGCAAGCCGGGCATTGTTCATCATGGTGAACATGCAGGCGAGTCCCTTGTTTTCCTCGCCAACCAGCCAGCCGACGGCACCCTCTTCCTCACCATGCCTGCCGTCGCCGTAGATCATGGTGCAGGTCGGCGAACCGTGAATGCCGAGCTTGTGCTCCAGCGAATGACAGAAAAGGTCATTGCGGGCGCCGAGCGAACCGTCATCGTTGACGAGATACTTCGGGACCAGGAACAGCGAGATACCGCGCGTGCCGGCCGGTGCGTCCGGAAGGCGGGCCAGCACGAGGTGGATGATGTTGTCGGTCGCCTGGTGCTCACCCCAGGTGATGAAGATCTTTTGTCCGAAGATGCGATAGCTGCCATCGTCGTGGCGCTCGGCGCGGGTCTTCATGGCCCCGAGGTCGGAACCGGCATGCGGTTCGGTCAGGTTCATGGTGCCGGTCCATTCGCCGGACACCATTCTGGCCAGGTATTTGTCCTTCAGTGCCGGGCTGCCATGGGCGGAAAGCGCCTCGACCGCGCCCATGGTCAGCGTCGGGGCGAGCGCAAAGGCCATGGAGCCCGAGTTCCACATCTCCAGCGCCGCGACATTCAGCATGTGCGGGAGGGCCTGGCCGCCGAATTCTTCATTTGCCGTCAGCGCGTTCCAGCCGCCTGCGGCCCAGTTGCGATAGAGTTCTTTCCAGCCATCCGGCAGACGCACCTCGCCGTTCTCGAGACGGGCGCCCTGCCGGTCGCCGATCTCGGCGAGCGGCGCCACCTCGTCGCTGGCGAAACGGCCCGCCTCGGCAAGTATCGCGTCGACGAGATCGTCTCCGAGTTCGCCGAACAGTCCCCTATCGAGGGCGTCCGCCATGCCGGCGACATGCTTGAGTGTGAATGCGATCTCCTCGACGGGCGCCTTGTACATCATATCCTCCTCGATCACGGCCATGCCGCGCGACTGCGCCTTTCTTCTCCCGACGCGCCGCAATTCTTTCGTTCTGGCTAATTGATTTTTACGTAAACGTCAATTCGGATATTCCGCCTGAATTTCCGGCTGCAGCGCGGCCGGCCACCAGATTGTGCACCTTGTAAAAAGGAAGCCTCGAAAGGCCATTCCGGCCCTGAGCCGCAATCCAGTATGCGGCGCGTCGGCACGGCAAAAGAGTCTTTCGCGATCAAGGACTTGATCGCACTGGATACCCGCACGAGGCATGACGGTGCCGACAATCTTGCCGCTCTAGACAATCAAAAATATTGACATCGTTGTCGGCAGCCCAAGGCCGCTCCGAAGGACGGCCGAGACGGGGTCGAGCGACACTGGCCGTCAGTCGTACGGCGAATTGCACTGGCGGCGCCCCCCGCTGTAGGGCTGGAACGTGTTGTCCGAAGCGCGATACGAGCGATAGTGCGAATAGCACCAACTGGTGTGGGCGTTGCCGGCATAGGCCGGGGCTCCATAGTATCTCGGCTGCGCGAGCATGCCGCCGATCAGGGCTCCGGCTGCCAATCCGCCAAAAAGCAGGCCGATATCGTTATCGTCGTCGCGGTAGTAGCGACGATGATAGCGGTTGCGATCATGCGAATGTCCGCGCCACTTGTTGCTGTATCTGTTGCTGGTGTATCTATTATGTTTCCAATAAGGTCGCCGCTCGAATTGTCTTTCACGCAGCTTCGGGTGATGCGGCTGGCGATACTGAACCAATCGCGCGTCGGAACTTTCGATCCGCGGCGTGCCGGCGGTCGGAAATGCCTGCGCCGGCGCGACGCCGGAAATCGCTGTTGCCAATGACAGCGCGATCACAAAAAACCTTTTCATCTGCGTCACCTCTTGCCTTTCAAGAACAATAACGGATGCAGTCGGGGTTTGTGCCGAGGGTAACGTCTTTGTGATCGCTCGACGCAATAGCAGTCGAAGTGAGACAGGGCTCTATTGGCTGTAAGGCGAGACGCAGGTCTGCCGCGGTCCGCGCGTCGGCTTGAAGGTGTTGTCGTCCTGCCGGTACGACCGGTAGCGGCGGATACACCACCAGGTGTGAGGGGCGGTGTAGGTTGGAAGCGCACGGTCGGGATCGAACAGGGTCCCGGTGACTATCATGCCAAAAAACCAGCCTGTCTGGTTGGGATCATCATAGTAGTCATCGCGACCATGACTTTGGTGGTTGACCCGTTCGAGATTGGTCGCCCCGTTTTCTACAACGGCGGGAAACGGCAGAGCGCCGACAGTCGTCGCCTCAGGCAAGAGAAATGCCAGCGACAGGGCTATGGTTGCGAGCGTCTTCATCGGCAAGCCCCCCTTGAGCCCGGCGAGCCCCGCCGCTTCGCTGGCGGGGCCGTAAGTGTGAGCCTATCAGCCGTAGGGCGAGATGCAAACCCGACGCGGCCCGTTGTAGGGCTGGAAGGTGTTGTCGTATTGCCGGTACGAACGATAGCGGTCGAAGCACCACTGGACGTGCGCCGAGCTCATCCGGCCCGGGTACTCAACAACCGGTGGTGGCGGCGAAGCAAGCGCGCCGCCGATGATCGCCCCGGTCGCAAAGGCAGCCAGCGGGAACCAGTAGCCGTCATAGTAACGATAGCCCGGCCGATAGTAATTATAGCCGCGATATCCGCCGTAGTAGCCAGGACGGCCGTAGTAGCGCGGGCCACCACGGTAGTAGCCGGAACGACCATAGTAACGCGGGCCGCCACGGTAGTAACCGGGGCGACCATAGTAACGCGGGCCGCCACGGCGGTACTGCACTTCTGTCACGCTGCTAATACCACCGCTCGCAGCTTCCGAAACGACTTGCGCGGGAACTCTTGGCACTTCAATAGCCTGTGCCGGCGCGACGCCGGATACAGCCACAAATGCCGAGAGGACGAGGGCCGCAGCCCTTGCCGTGAGCTTTGTCATCTGGGTCTCCAATCCCAATATTACCTGAACAATCTAACGCACATTTTCTACCGGTGTTCCATTGGAATCGGTCGAGCCAGCCCGTAGGATTGATGCCATGCTATACGATGGAATATTAACCTTCGATTAACCAAATTAGCGCACGCTTGGATGATGACGAACCATCAGACGCCACGGCGGCTGTTGCAAAGCCTGGTACTGGGACTGGTGGTTGCCCTTGGCCCCGGTGCCGCAAAGGCGGCCGACCAGGAACCCTGGAAGAACAAGAACAACGCCCTCGTCGTCGATGCCTATGAAATGAACAACGTCGAGTGGGACGCGCTGGTCAAGGACAAGCGCATCGCGGGCTTCATCTCGAAAGCCTCCGACGGATTGCCCGAAAGCTTTTCCTGTCGCGGCGAACATGACGGCGATACCTATGCGCACTGCAAGACCATGTGGCGCAAGTACGCGGTCAGCCGCGAGCTCTACCAGACACGCCGGATGATCGCCCGCGCCAGCGGCCTGCTCTGGGGCGCCTATCACCTCGCCCGGCCGGGAAACCCGGTCGAACAGGCCAACCATTTCCTCGACTACGCCGAGCCGCGTGACGACGAATTGATGGTCCTCGACATCGAGGGCATCGATCCCGACCGCTTCATGTCGCTCGATGATGCGCAGATCTTTGCCGGACACATCAAGACGCGGACCGGTCGCTATCCCATCCTCTACACCAACCACGTGACGGCCAAGTACATCGCCGAACGGCGCTCGGACTATCCGATCCTGTCGCGCCTGCCGCTCTGGTATGCCCGCTACAAGCCGCATGTGAAGAACGTCTTCCCCCTCGGCAACTGGGAGAACTACGCGCTGTGGCAGTTTTCCTCGGTTGCCAACTGCAACAAGAAAAGCTGCCCTTATCGAGTCCCTGGCACCTTGCACGACATCGACGTCAACGTCGTGCCGATGTCGCGCGAGGCACTCAAATGGGTGTGGGCGCAGGGCCATCTTCTTCCGAAGCGCAACATTGATCCCGAAGTTGCCGTCCAGTTGTCCGGCAACGTTTCGGCCGGCACCGGATTGGGGGCAGGACTTGACCTCTCCACCACCGTTTCGGCCCTCGACCGTGAAATCACGCGGTTCAACTATCAGGAATTCTGAACTACAGCGGCGCGCGTCCTATGAGACGCGCAAAGGTCGCTGTAACATTTTGAATTGCTGCATGTTTTTTCCTCAAATCGGCTGCGATTTGAGAAAACATGCTGTAGTGCGGATCGCCACAGCCCAGACGGCGCCATGGTTCGACGCGGCTTGCGGAAGCCCTTGAACCCGATAGACACAAACCACCCACGCGCGATATGTTGTGACGGTTCAACCAGCGAAGTGATGGCCATGACGACATTCCGAAATGCCGTTGTCTCCAGGCCCGGCGAAGAACGAATAGCAAGAACACCCTTCGGCGCGAAGATCGTCATCCATGCCACCGCCGCCGAGACAGCGGGCGCGTTCGGGATGTGGGAAACGTTCACACCGCCGGGACAAGGCCCTGCCCCTCATACGCATACCCGCGAAACCGAGATCTTTCGCGTCATCCGCGGGCTTTACCGTTTTCAATGCGGTGACGCGGAGTTCGACGCGCCGCCGGGGACCGTCGTCGCCCTGCCGCCGCATGTCCCGCACGGCTGGCGAAATATCAGCGACGAACCCGGTCAGATGTTCGCTATCTTCACGCCAGGCGGATGCGAGCAGTTGTTCATCGACATCGCGGACTTAGGCGCCGACACCCCGGAAAAGATCGCGGTGATCGAAGCGCGCCTGGGGATCATCAACGACATGACGGTAGCGCTTGGATTGTGGGAACCGCATCAGCGCTGACGGGCACGAACTACGCGCGAGGCGGTCCGGCATCACCGGACCGCCAGACGTGCAATCCGGGCGAACTCACGCCTCGATTTCGACGTCGCCCATCGGACGCGAGCAGCAGGCGAGGATGTAGCCTTCCTCGATCTCGTCGTCGAGGATGCCGCCATTGTGGTTCATCTCGACCTGACCCGAGATTTTCATGACCTTGCAGGTGCCGCAAAGGCCCGATTCGCAAGCCGCGCCGATGCGCACGCCGGAGGCGCGCGCCGCCTGAAGCAGGGTGTGGCCGGGTTCGCACAGGCCCTCCTTGCCGGTCATGGCGAACGTGACCCTGGTGGCCTTGACATCGCCGGCATGGTCGGCGACCACGACGGGCAGTTGCGGCGCGACCGGCTGGAAGGTTTCCTCGTGGTAGCGGCTCATGTCGAAGCCGGCGCCTTCCAGCGATTCCCGCACGGTGGCCATGAACGGGGCCGGACCGCAGCAGAACACGGTGCGCTCGAGAAAGTCCGGCGCCAGCAGCGCGATCTTCGCCTTGTCGATGAAGCCGCGCAGGCCCGACCACAACTGCGACCGCTGCAATTGCTCGACGATCACGCCGAGCTGGAAATAGGGCAGGTGGCGGGCCCGGTATTCGAGCTCGGCCCGGAAAATGATGTCGTCGGGCGAACGGGCACAGTGAATGAAGGCCATGTCCGTATCCGGTTCGCGGTCGGCCATGTCGCGCGTCATCGACATCATCGGCGTGATGCCGGAGCCGGCAGAGATGAACAGATATTTCTCGCCGGGGTGCCTCACGTAGGAAAAGTCGCCGAGCGGGCCGATCGCCTTGATCTTCATGCCCGGCTTGAGGTTTTCGAACATCCACCGGGTGCCGATCGAATCCGTTTGCGCCTTGACCGTAACCGCAATCGTGTAAGGGCGCGACGGACTGGACGACAGCGTGTAGGTGCGCATGACCGGCTCCGGACCGACCGGCAACTCCAGCGTGACGAACTGGCCGGGCAGATAACGGAACCAGTGGCCGGCGCGATCCGGCCTGAAGGTAAAGGTCATGACGTCGGGGGCTTCCGGCGTCCAGGCGACGCATTCGAGCATATGCTCCCGGTCGGACCAAGGGCGCATCTCGTCGACATGCTTGTAGGCGGCAGAATTCGTTTTCATCATGCCACCGCCGACAATCGAGCCTTGTCGCCCTGCAGACGCTCGACCATGAAGTTGGAATACCATTCGACGAACTGCATCACGCCGCCTTCGTGCTCGACGGAATAAGGGCCTGGCTCGTAGGCCGGGGAACGGATGCCGAAGGCGTTTTCCTCGACGATCGCGCGGTCCTGGTCGTTGGTCATGTTCCAGACGTGCGTCAACTGGTCGACGTCGTAATCGACACCTTCCACCGCGTCCTTGTGGACCAGCCAGGTAGTGGTGACGGCGGTTTCCTCGGCCGAGATCGGCAGCACGCGGAACGAAATCGCATGGTCGACGAGGATGTGGTTCCAGGTCGTCGGGTAGTGGAACAGCAGCATGGTGCCGATCTGCGAGGCCGTCACGTCGTCGGAAAGCCGGCGGCGAACGGCGGGCCTGCCGTCCATGGTGTAGCTTTCCGCATCCTGGATCAGCGGCATGCGGGCGGTGCGGAACTGGCCGGTGGGATCCATCTTGAACTCGCTCGGCAGGCCGGCCGCCTCGCAGCGCGCCCAGTGTTCCGCGATGACCGGATCGTCCTTGGCGCCCTGCACGCCGGTCGCGGTCGGCGCTTCCGGATAGGTGCGGCACAGTTCCGGGTGGTTGCCGGCGCAGTGGTAGCACTCGCGGTTGTTTTCCCAGACGAGCTTCCAGTTGCCCTTCTCGATTATGGTCGTCTTCGCCGCGACCTTGGCCTCCGACAGCCGGTGCGGCTTCATGTAGGGCTCAATGGAGGCGCGGACCGGCGCAAAATCGCCCGGCTCCTGGGCAAGACAGACGAAGATGTAGCCGGCGACGCTTTCGCAGGCGACGGGCTTGAGGCCGAACTCGCTGCGATCGAAGGTCTCGCCCATCTGGCGGGCGAAGACGAGGGAGCCGTCGAGGTCGTAGGTCCACTGATGATAGGGGCAGACGAGCTTGGCGGACGCGCCGCGCTCCTGCGTGCAGACGCGGTGGCCGCGATGGCGGCAGGTGTTGTGGAATGCGCGGATGGCGCCATCCTTGCCGCGCACGACGACGACTGGATAGTCGCCTATCTGGGTGGTGAAATAGTTGCCCGCGCGCGGAATCTCGCAATCATGGCCGATGAACAGCCAGTCGCGGTACCAGATGGTTTCCATATCCAGCCTGAAATAATCCGGATCGATATAGAAGGCCTGTTCCAGGCTGTAGCCCTCGCGGCGGTTCTTCAATTGGCGCAGGACATTGCTGCGGAAATCCATGGTCTATCCTCATCTCGTTCATTCGCCTCGGAGGGATGAGGATACGGGTTCTCGCGCCGGCACGAAGCCGATCGACCCCGCCCCTGGCCGCCCGCCGCGACCGGTTCGTTTTCGCTGGTTCAAGGCTGGTTTCCGGACTCTGGAGCAGTCCCGAAGGACCTGCGCGGCGCCTTCCCGGGCGTTGTCGCCCAGTGGCTGTTTTGCCGCGTTTTCACTCCACCACCGTTGCGGGGGCAGCGCCGGAATTTGACCGGCTTCCCAATTCTCCGCCCTACCCTAGCTGGGCGACACCTTGAACTTGGCTCCATATAAGCACCACCTAACGCCGCCGTGTTGTCGCTAAACGACATCCGATCCGGTATTGGCGACACGAAATGCGACGTCGAAATCAGACAAGGTGCGATGGCTATTTTTTCAGCATAAACAGTAATTTATGGGCAGACATTTCCCCTGCCCGGACATCCCCAGGTCGCAACCGGGCAATCGCTGGCGGGTCGCTTTCCCGGCAGCGTCATTCTGTGCCGCAGGCTGCATGGGCGGGGATTTTCCTAATCGCTTGTTAACCATGTTCTCCTAGTTTCTGCATGGAGTTCAAGCCACGACCGATGAAGACCATGTCCAAGCTCAGATATTTCGACACAGGATCACAAAAACCGACCGACCGCATTCCGGTGGCCGCGGCGCATTCGGAGTTCCTGCGCACCGGCCGAATCTCACGTGCCAAGGAGCACTGGCTGACCCGCGAGCGCCGCTACCTCACTTATGAGGAAGTGGCGGAGAAAACCGGCCGCAAGCTGCAGGCGGCAGGCGAAGCAACGCACGAACGCCTGAACGCGTTCCACCGCGCGATCACCTTCCCGAAGCTGATTTTCCACCGCACGCTGGAGGAGAGCCCTCACCTCGGCTACTGCCACGTGACCGCATCGCGGACCAGCTTCAAGGCCGCCGAAGGCGTCAGCTGGGCCTTCTACATCGCCAACTTCTACTCCGACGTCGGCGGCGAGGAGAACTTCTTCACCGGCATCGACCGGAACTATGCCCGCATGTTCTTCGCGGTCGCCATGCACCCTGGCGACGAGGCCGGAAAGATGACGATCGACCGCAGCATCCGCAGTTCGGGTCTGCTGTTCCGCACGCCGGACCCGAAGGAGGCGTACAAGAACGTGCTGATGCTCGGGGCCCGGAGCGACGAGCTGAGGCGGCTCGTCGGCAAGCTCTGAGCATCCCGGGCGGCCATCAGGGGCGGTAGATCAGCCAGTCCTTCGGCACGTGTCCCTGCTCGACGGTGCCGTAGATGGTGACGCTGTCGCTGCCGGCGGCCTTCGACGAACCGAGCGCCCTCTCCGCATAGGAAACGAGATCGAAGCCATTGCCCGCCTGGCGCGACATGCAGATGCCGTAGGACATGCTCGCCGGGCCTAAAGCGCGTGCGGTCGTCGGATGGATGACGTTGGTCAGCCGCAGCCGCGAACGAACGACATCGACCATGCGGCTGATCTCGGCCTCGTCGCCGGCATAAAAGAGCATGGCGAGGCGGCCGCCATCCAGCCGGAAGGCCTGGTCCTCGCCTTCCGTGCCGACAACGGCGGAAACGATCTTGGATGCCTGGCGAACATACTGATCGAGTACGGGGGCGGCGGCGGGGTCGGCAAAACGTTGCATGTCGTCGATCTCGGCCAGCACGATGCCGCAGGACACCGGCAGGATCGCATTGGCATAGACCTTGGCGAGCGCCTTATTGAAGGCGCGACGGTTGCCGAGCCCCGTCTGGACATCGGTGAACTTCGCGGTTTCCACCTGCTCGGCATCTCGCTGGACTTCGGCCAACGCTTTCGTATGCGCCGCCACCCGGCCGGACAGGGTCGAGTTGTGATTGACCTGTTTTTCGGTTGCCGCCTTCAAGGCGTTGATCGACTGGCTGAGTGCGCTGGTGCTGACCGGTCCCTCGGCCATGATCGTGCGGGACGCCTCGCCGATGATGCGGCTGTAGTCTCCAAGCGAACTGCGCTCGTCGCTCAGCAGCGACATGAAGCTGTTCATCTCTGAACGGACACGCCCGCTCTGCTGTTTCAGCAATCCTTCCTCGTGGTGATGCGGCAGATACTTGCGCCCGATCTCGTCCAGCGCTTCCTGGTTCTTGATGCGCCCAAGGGCGACAAATTCGCGAACAAGTTCCGGATTGTTGCCGGAATAGACCTCGTAGACGAGTTCATAGTTGCGCGGCAGTCCATCGATGCCCATCTGGTGCATCGCAGTGGCGACACGAAACGCTATGCTGCTTGCGGAATTCTTGACTTGCTGCATCTCGACACACTTCTTTTCACTATACCGTCGACAATAAACGACAAAGAATTTGAGTAAGGCTTAATTTCCGTCCCGAAAACTTGCAGTCGCAATTGTGAATTGCATTTTTCTTTGGCCTTGGCGGCCGCGCCCAAGCACCAAAGAAGATTTGCCCTGACAACCGGTTACGGGATAAGGACAGGCGGAAACCTGACGAAAAGACGAAGATGGCCGAAATCATCGATATCGAAACCGAGCGGGAGCGGGCCCTCGACAGAGCCGTGGATACGCTGTCGCGCGGCGAACCGGTAGCGCTGCCGACGGAGACCGTCTACGGTCTTGCAGCGGATGCCACCAGCGCCGACGCTATCAACCGCATTTACGAAACCAAGGGCAGGCCGCGCTTCAATCCACTGATCTGCCACATGGCCGATCTGGAGATGGCCGAGGCTCATGCAGTGTTCGACCCGGTATCGCGGAAACTGGCGCAGGCTTTCTGGCCCGGCCCGCTGACCCTGATCCTGCCGCTTCGACCTGACAGCGCCATCCATCCGCTGGCCACCGCTGGACTCGATACCGTCGGCATCCGCGTTCCCGCCGGGTTCGCCGGCGACCTCATTGGAACGTTCGGACGACCACTCGCGGCACCGAGCGCCAATACCTCCGGCAAGGTGAGCCCGACGGAAGCGCACCATGTCGTGGCCGACCTCGGCGACAAGCTGGAATTGATCCTAAACGGCGGCGCCTGCACGGTCGGCGTCGAATCCACCATTGCCAAGGTCGAGGACGGCGCGATCCGACTGCTTCGCCCCGGCGGTCTGGACGCTGCCGAACTCGAGCGCGTCGGCCGCCTTCCGGTGATCCGTCCGGCGTCGAGCGGCGCCATCATCGAAGCCCCCGGCATGCTTGCCTCCCACTATGCCCCCGGTGCCGCCGTGCGCATCAACGTTACGGAGATATCGCCAGGCGAGGCGCTCATCCGCTTCGGCGGCTCGGAAGTAAAGGGTGCGAGCGAGGCCACAATCGTGCTCGACCTCAGCCCGCGCGGCGACCTGCGCGAGGCGGCGGCCAACCTCTTCGCCTACATCAAGAAGGCGGACGCCAGCGGCGCAACGGCCATCGCCTTCACCGCCATCCCCGACGAGGGCCTCGGCGAGGCGATCAACGATCGCCTGCAGCGCGCTGCCGCACCGCGGGACTGACGGACAACAGGAGCCAGGACGGACACCCATGACGAACGACACCGTTTACTCCGAACTTCTCGACCGTTTCGTCGCCATCGTCGGCGAGCGAAACGCGCTGCGCGAGCCGGCCGACATCGCGCCGTATCTCGTTGAAAACCGCGGGCTCTACCACGGGACGTCGCCGCTGGTGCTCAAGCCGGCGACGACCGCGGAAGTCTCGGCGATCCTGAAGCTCGCCAGCGAAACCGGGACGGCGATCGTGCCGCAAAGCGGCAATACCGGCCTGGTCGGTGGGCAGACGCCGCGCGAGGGCCACCAGGACATCGTCATCTCGCTGCAGCGCCTCAACCGCATCCGCGACGTCGACCCGGTGGCCAACGTCATGGTCGTCGATGGCGGCTGCATTCTCGCCGACGTCCACAAGGCCGCGGCCGAGGTCAACCGCCTGTTCCCGCTGTCGCTCGGTTCCGAGGGCTCCTGCCGTATTGGTGGCAACCTGTCGACCAATGCCGGCGGCACGGCAGTGCTTGCCTATGGCAACATGCGCCATCTCTGCCTCGGGCTGGAGGTCGTGCTGCCGACCGGCGAAATCTGGGACGGGCTGAGGCGCCTGAAGAAGGACAACACCGGCTACGACCTGCGCGACCTGTTCATCGGCGCGGAAGGCACGCTCGGCATCATCACCGGCGCCGTGCTGAAGCTCTTCCCGCAGCCGCTCGGGCATCAGGTCGCCTTTGCCGGCCTCAAATCGGTGGAGGACGCGCTGGCGCTTTTCGAAAAGGCGTCGAGCCTCTGCGGCACGGCACTGACCGGTTTCGAACTGATGCCGCGCATCGGCGTCGAATTCACCGTGCGCCATATCGAAGGGGTTCGCGATCCGCTTTCGAACCCTTACCCCTGGTACGCGCTGATCGACATCTCCACTTCAGATTCCGCCGAGACGGCTGCGCGCATGATGGAAACGCTGCTCGAGCAGGGATTTGAGGCGGGGCTGGTCGAGGATGCCGTCATCGCCGCCTCAGAGGCGCAGCGCGCCGCCCTCTGGCACATGCGCGAAAGCATGTCGGATGCCCAGAAGCCCGAGGGCGGCTCGATAAAGCACGACGTGTCGGTGCCGATATCCAGTATTCCCCGCTTCATGGCCGAGGCAGAACAGGCAGTGATGGCTGCCATGCCCGGGGCGCGCATCTGCGCCTTCGGACATCTCGGCGACGGCAACATCCACTACAACATCTCCCAGCCGGTCGGCGCCGACAAGGCCGCCTTCATCGCGCGCTGGCGGGAGATGAACCACATCGTCCACGGACTGGTCCTGGCCCATGGCGGCTCGATATCGGCCGAGCACGGCATCGGCCAACTGAAACGCGACGAACTCGCCACGATCCGTCCGTCGATCGAAATGGAGCTGATGCGGCGGATCAAGAATGCCTTCGACCCGGCAGGCATCATGAACCCGGACAAGGTGCTGGGAGCGCGGTGATGGGCGAAAACCCCAACGTCACATTGCGGATCGACTTCGAAAACGGCACCCGGCTCGGGCCGGGCAAGGCCGAACTGCTGGCCAGGATCGCTGAGCACGGCTCGATCCGGGCCGCGGGCGCCGCCATGGACATGAGCTACCGGCGCGCCTGGCTGCTGGCCGACGAGATCAACCGCATGTTCCGCGAGCCGTCGATCTTTACCCGGCATGGAGGAAAAAGCGGTGGCGGTGCGGGACTGACCGCTTTCGGGACAGAACTTCTCGCCCTTTTTCAGCGGATGGAAGCCCAGGCCCGCAGCATCAATGCGGCCGATATCGCTCGCCTGCGCGATGCGACGAACCCCGCGTTCAAGTCCGACGCCGGTTGAGTCCTTCCTACAAGAATCACGATCAATTGATTGTCCTTTCGGTGTGCATTGTAACACCGTGAATCGATGCTGGCCCCTCCTCGGACCGGCTCCGATGCCGAGAGTCACCAACCCTGGTTCAAGTTGGCAAAGCGGCCGGAAGGAACCCGATATGAGAAAGTGGCTCCTCAGCCTCGGCATGCTCACCGTTGCGTGTTCGGCCACGGCCCAACCGGTCTACAACCCTACCAGGATGACATGCGCTGCCGTCCAGACGGCCATCGCGCGGAACGGAGTCGTCATACTCTCCTACACCTCGCGGCGCGTACTGAGCCTGCCGGTCTATAACCGGTATGTCGACAATATCTGGCAATGCGGAAGCAGGCTGCTGCGCCAAACCACTGTCCCTACTCTCGATGACGCGACCTGCAGTGTCAGGACCTGCGACATCCGGATGCCCAGGTCCAGAGGCAGCCGCTGAGAGAGGCACAACCATTTCGCTTGCAGCCTGATACCAGCCCGAACGGGCGGCTGGTGCGGCCGTCGGGCATCACAATCAATTGATTGTCATTTCGGCACGGGCTGTAACACCTTGAAACTGTGCCTGATCCCTTCATGGGCCGGTTGCGGTCCAAAGGCGGCGCGCTCCCGTTGGATTGCCTAAAGGCAGGTTTGCGAAACCCGGTCGAAAGGAACCCGAAATGAGAAAATGGCTCATCTGCCTCGGCATGCTCGCCATGGCGTCTCCGGCCGTCGCCCAGCCCGTCTATAACCCGACCAGGATGACATGCACCGCCGTCCAGACGGCCATCGCGCGCAACGGCGCGGTCATACTCTCCTATACCTCGACGCGGGTGCCAGGCCTGCCCCTCTACAACCGCTATGTCGACAATATCTGGCAATGCAGCAGCCGACTCCTGCGGATGGCAACCGTGCCTACGCTTGACGACCCGACCTGTAGCGTCAATGTCTGCAGCCTGCGGCTGCGCAGTGGTAGGAATCGCTAAGAGCTGGCGAGGGCGGCGGCGGTTGCCGCCGCTTACCCGTGAGCAGGGCCAGTTGTACCCGGCGGTGGCACCGGAAAATCAACCGGATTTCAGCTGCGCCATGGCGAGCAGGGTATCGGCGCTTACACCGGCGGACCCGCTGCTGTCGAAAATCGCCAGGATCGGGTCGTAGGTGACATTGTAGGTGGTGTCATACATCACTGTGAAGCGCTCGATCACCTTCTTGAGCTTTTGCGGATCCTGGAAGTCCTCGATGTCGAAATAGCGCTCCATCATCTTGACCTGCATGTCGACATCGGCGCCGGACATCTCGTCGGGAATGCCATAGGTGACGTTGATGAATTCCTGAAGAGCGGTATCGGCGAGGATGTCGTAGTAGGAGGTGATTTCCATGCCCTTGCGCTCGAAATAGAGCGCCAGGCGGACACCCTGGTTGTCGTTGCCGGCCTCTTCCTCGAGGGTCTGGCGGATATAGTTGTCGAGAGCCTCGTACAGGCCCCTCTTCGTCTGGACGCCCTCCGTATCGGTCCGCACCAGATTGCCTTCCTGGTCGAAATTGAAGGAAGCCACGAGACTGCGGAACTTCGGATCCGCCTCCGAGTTGATGAAGCTGTCCCGATCGTCGAGATCCGAGGTGAAGATGTCGTAGAGGGTCTTGAGGTCGACGCTTGCCGGGTCGATGTCGTGGGCCGTCATGACGAAAGCCAGCAGACGCGGCTCCGCCAGCAGGTCGGCGAGCGACTTCACCTTCTGGATCTCGGACGAGTAGTATTCCGCCTCGGCCTCGGCGAGCTTCTTGTCGTCTTCCGTCCCGAAGGCCGACTTGGCGACGATGTATTCCTTCGCCGTCGACTGGACATCGAGTTCGGCCTGCGCCAACAGCGGCGCTCCAGCTGACCCATCCGCGGTGAAATTGAACAGCGTGGCGAGCGTCACATAGCGCTCGTCCTTGAGTGTGTAGACGTAGCTTTTCGGGTTGCTCAGATCGCTCTGCAGCACCTGCTTGATCGTCCGGGGATTGGCTGTCGCCGGATCGAGGCCGACGGCCTTCAGCGCGTAGTTGTAGACGGCGTCGCTTTCCATGAAATCCGCGACCGAGGTGACGCTCATCATGTCGGCCTTGAAGAGCGTCAGCGCCTTCTCGTCGGCCTCGACGTCCTTGTCGTCGTAGCGGCTCATGTAGCGACCGGAGGTGGTGGCGGTCTGCGTTTGCGTCTGCGCCGTATCGCCGGCCGCCAGCGTACCGTCCGTCTGGAAATTGAAGGCCATGCGTAACGCGAGGAAGTCCTTGTTGCCCTTGCCGAACTTGTTGATGTAGCTGTCCGGATCGTCCGGATCGCTCGTCAGGATGTTCTCGATCGTCGCCTTGACGATCGTTACCCCGGTCAGGTCGAAGGCGGTCCTGATGTAGCTCAGCATCCGGCTGTCGTTGACGAGTTCACTGACGGTCGTGATCGAGCCGATCTTTTCCTCGAAATATTCCTTGTTCAGCTTGGCGGCTGACGACGAAACGCGCGAAGCACTGAGTATGTAGAGCTCGTTGACGTGCTTGGCCATTTCCTCGCTTTGCGCCCGTCCGCTTGCCGGAACGCTGCCGTCGGCGTTGAAGTCGTAGGTCGCTGCGAGGTCGACATAGGCGTTGAGGGTCGCGATCGAGTTCTGGTAGGAACTGATCTTCTGGTACAGCGCCGCCTTTTCCGCGGCGGTAAGGTCTTCGTCCTTCAGGGCCTCCTGGGCATCGGCGAGCTGGGTTTTGATCGTATCGAGCTGTGGCTTGGTCACCGTGTTGATGTAGCTTGCCGGGTCCGCCGGATCGCTGGTCAACACGTTTCTGACCATCTCGCGCGAATAGGTCTTCTCGTCGATGCCATAGGCGGTGAAGACATAGCTGCGCAGCCGCTCGTTGCCCAGCAACTGGTCGACGCTGGTGATGTTGCCCATCATGACATTGTAGTAGCGGGTTTCCTCCTCCACGGCCTCGTCCGCGTCGGTGATCGTCTGACCGTAGAGCCCGATCATCTCGTCGAGCTGGGCATCGGTCTGGACCGTCGCCGTCGTCGTGGAAAAATTGAAGGCGGCGGCGAACTCGCGATAGCGCTCGTCGGTCAGCTTGTTGGCAAAGCTGTTGTCGTCGTTGAGATCGCTTTCCAGCACCTTGCGCATGAAGGCCACGGCATAGGTCATATCCTCCAGCCCGAACGCCTTCATCGCGTAGGAATAGAGCTGGTAGTCGTCCAAGAACTCGTCGACGGTCGATACCTTGCCGATGTTTTCCTTGTAGTAGGCAGTCTGGCGCGCGACGATCGCCTCGTCCGATACTCGTTGGAGGCTGGCCCTCATATCCCTGTGGATCAGGTCGTAACTGAAATAGGTCGATACCATCGCTTGGCGCCCCCTGTTGCCCCGGAACGGTTCGCGATCGGTTCCGGCGCAGGCAAATATGTGTCGGTTCTGAACATGGACCGCCTCGCACGCCTGGAACGCGCGGCAACGATCGTCCCGCAGAGACTGGCACATGGGGCTTGCCCGTGGCTGAAACGCCCGGGGGCCTTGCGATCCCTTGCTCAGTTTCCGGTCGGCGGATTGTTCATCCTCTCGAAACCCTGCCGGGTTTGGTTTTGATAACCATCAGGAAACGCAAACTTTTTTTAACCGCGATTTTTAAGCGGTCCGGAAGGGGGCGAACCTATCTTGACCCCACCAAGAGGACGCGAAGTCCCGGGAGATGTCCGCACATCGGCTCTCAGGTAAAACAAGGATGCGAATTGATGACCAACACTGTACTGAAGCCCGATTGGGCTGGATCGACACTGCGGCTTGACCCGTCGCGCTTTCCCCAGCAGGTAACCTACGCGTTGCACGGTGCTTCCGGTGATGTCACGATAACGATCGACGAGCGCGGCGCCGTGCTGCGCAAGATCCTCCCCTCGAGCGGCCTGCCGCTTTCCATCGCGATGCCTGCCCGCGCTTTCCGCGGCGTCGCGGCCAGGGCGATCGACCATGGCGACGGACACGTCACGGTGACACTGGAACTGCATCACGACGATCCCGACCTCTGCATCCCGCTGCTGGTCGCGCACGACCTGTGCGACATCGCCGCCGACTGGCGCAGCTGGGCCGATGCCTATCGCATCCCGATGCTGATGGTCGAGGCCGATGGCATTGCCCGTCCGCTCGAGGAGCACCTCGGCGACGTTCGCCCGCAGGCGGCCAAACCGCGTCGCCGCCACTCCTACTTCGCCAACCGCCGTCCGCGCTTCCTCGTGCGGCGCACCACCGGCACGCTCGGCGTGGCGATGAAGATCGAGGGCAAGGAAATCATTGCCCGCAGTTGATCCGTTCCGAGAAGACAAGAAAAAGGCCGGCGCCACCAGGGGCCGGCCTTAACATTTTGCCGTGCGATTGCCGCTCAGGCGAATGGTAGCGCCAGCACGAGGCCGGCAAAAATCACCAGCCCCACCTTGGTGTTGAACTTGAAGAGTTCCAGGCACTGGTCGGCCTGGTGAATATCGAGCACGAGGATCTGGTAGGCAAGCATGCCGCCGGCTACCAGCAGGCCGAGATAGGCAAGCAAGCCGACGCCGGCGAACATGAAAGCGACCCATAGCAGCAAGAAGGTCACGCCGTAGAGCCCGATCAACCAGCCGCGGGTGCTTTCGCCAAATAGTCGGGCGGTCGAGCGAACGCCGATCAGTTCGTCGTCCTCCTTGTCCTGGTGGGCATAGATGGTGTCGTAGCCGATCGTCCAGGCGATCGCCGCGATATAGAGCACGATGGCTGCCACCGACAGGCTGCCGAACTCCGCCGCCCACCCCATCAGCGCGCCCCAGGAAAAGGCCATGCCGAGGAAGAACTGCGGCCAGTCGGTAAAGCGCTTGGCAAAGGGATAGATCGCCACGATCGCCAGCGACAGGACGCCGAGGACGATCGAGAAGAGGTTGAACTGCAACAGGACGACGAGCCCGACCAACGCTTGCAGCACCATGAAGACTTTCGCCTGGAAACGGCTGACGCGTCCCGACGGCAGCGGCCTGGAGCGCGTGCGGGCGACCTCCATGTCGATGCGGTGATCGACGATGTCGTTGTAGGTGCAGCCGGCGCCGCGCATCGCGACCGAACCGATGAAGAACAGGATGAGGTGGAAAACGAGACGCCCAAAAGAAAACTGCCCGAGTTCGGCGGCGACGTTCGATGCCAGCGCCGCCGACCAGAAACAGGGCCACATCAGCAACTGCCAGCCGATCGGCCGGTCCCAGCGGGCAAGTTGCGCATAGGGCCAAAGCGCCGGCGGCAGAACCCGATAGACCCAGTTGTTCGAAGGCGCATCGGCGACGCGCCCGCTCATTTCCTGATGATTTTCCATGGATTCTAGTATCGGCCGGCGCCGCTGCGGGTCAAGCGGCGGCAGGCCGGCACGATCGTTATTGCATCGAGAAATTGAACTTGTAGTTCGCCGACAGGCCGATCGTGAGCTGGTTCTTCGATCCGCGTTCCTCGACCAGGCTGCTGTCTGCCGCCGGTCCCGCCAGTCGGCGGTATTCGATGAAGGATCCGGCGGTCAGGTTTTCCGTCGCCTGCCAGGTCAGCGCCGCACCGACGCCGTAAGAATCGATGCCGCTGCCGGGATCGTATTCACTGAGGCCGGAGGCCGCCGACTGCTTCGCGCTGACGGCATAGTAGGCGTCATAATAGCCTTGTGTGGCGAAGGTGGCGCGCGGCCCGCCCGACAGCCTGAGATTGGGCGCTAGGTCCGTGAACGCGTCGACGGCGACATCGGCGACAAGGCCATCATGGCTACGGATGCCCTGGCGCAACTCGCCGCGGGCGCGCAACCAGTCGGTCGGATAGACTTCGGCGAAACCGCCGATCTCGACGCCCCAGGGAACGGTCGCCAGTCCCACCAGTTCACTGGATGTATCGTCGTCACGCTTGGTGATCAGCTTGCCGACCAGACCGGCGCGGAAGGCCTCGTTTTCCAGTAGCGCAAAGGAGGCATTGTCGTTGCGCGAGGAAAACCGCGGACCGGGTCCTTGGCGCCCGACCGAAATCAGGGGGGAAAACTGCAGCTTGCTGTGCGAGGAACCCGAAAATTCCGGGCCGACAAACCCCTCCAGCCCGGCGCTGACATACCAGTCGCCCGACCACCAGGGTCGGCCTTCCTGAGCACATGCAAGATTTGCGGACACCAGAAAAAGCCCCATGGAAATGGGTGCGAACAATCGCTTAAACACAAACGGACTCCATGAACGCAATACAAGACGCGGCGCAGGGGTGCTCCCTCGACCGCAGGATTGCGTCAAATTATTGCGGTCGCCTTACCGCATTGTTAACCAGATGCGAGATTCGTCAGAAGACGACTTTTTCCAGCGGCGGGCGGTTTTTCTCGAACGCGCGGAGCTTGGTTTCGCGCTCGGCAATATAGCCGCGCTGGAAGGGTACAGCATCCTGGTGACGGGCAAGCTGGAGCTGGAAGATGAACAACCGGTCGTGGCGGAATGCCACCTCGGATCCGGCCAGATAGAACTCCCACATGCGGAAGAAGCGCTCGTCGTAGAGGGCGATCGCTTCCTCCTTGCGGGCGACGAAACGTTCCCGCCAATGCCGCAGGGTATAGGCATAGTGCATCGGCAGGATCTCGACATCCTTGATCAGCAGCCCGGCATTTTCCACCGCCGGCAGGACCTCGGCGACCGAAGGAATGTAGCCGCCGGGAAAGATGTACTTCTCGATGAACGGGTTGGTCATGTAGTAGGGCCGGGTACGGCCGATGGAGTGCAACACCATGATGCCGTGCTTGTCGAGCAGCTTGGCGACCGTGCGGAAGAACTTGCCGTAATTGCCGACGCCGACATGCTCGAACATGCCGACCGAGACGATCCGGTCGTAGGTCCCGCCGTTCATCTTGCGATAGTCCTGCAACTCGAAGCGCACGCTGTTGGAAAGCCCGCGCTTGGCTGCCCGGTCGCGCGAGACCTTCAGCTGCTCCTCGCTGAGCGTGATCCCGGTCACGTCCACCTCGTAGGCCTCGGCGATGTACATGCCGAGCCCGCCCCAGCCCGAACCGATTTCCAGCACCCTGTTGCCCGGCTCCAGCATGAGCTTGGCGGCGACGTGGCGTTTTTTCGCCAGTTGCGCCTCGTCGAGAGTAATGCCCGGCGGCTCGAAATAGGCGCAGGAATACTGCCAGTCCTCGTCGAGGAAGAGATCGAACAGCTTGGCGCTGAGATCGTAGTGATGGGAGACGTTTTTCAGGTTGCGATTGATCGGCAGGCGCGTGCCGATCTGGGTCGAGGCGACACGGATCAGTCCGTGGGCCAGCATCCGGAACGTCATCGCCTCGTGGACGCCATTGCGCGCGACAAGCGACAGGAAGTCGAAGATGTTGCCCGCCTCGAGAATGAAGCGGCCGTCCATGTACATTTCGCCAAGCTTGAGCGTCGGATCCTGGGCGATCAGCCGCTCGGCCTCCTCGTCGGCGAGGCGGACAGCAATCTGCTCTTCCGAACCGTCGCCAAATTCATGCACCTGTCCAGAAGAAAGGGTCACCTTCAGTGACCCTTTACGAACGATCTTCCGGATCAATTCGTAGAAATCCGCTGCCATGAACACCTCCGATGAGCTGGCGAGCCGACTCACCAGCTTCTGACCGACGACATGCACTGCGAAGGGAAAGTTAGCGTTTTCCCGTGCGAATACAAGATGTTCCAAAAGCGGCCACGGACCGGTGCGACAAATCGGCCAATTATTGGCCCGCGCCGGGCGTCGCCGCCCGTGCGGACCCGGCTATTTGCGCTTCATCGCTTCCGCAAGCGCCGCGCCGAGACTGCCCTGCTGGGGTGCCGCAGGCTTGGCCTGCGGTTTCGCATTGGCGTGGCGCATGGCGCCGGCCGGCGTGCGGGGTTCGCGCGACGGCGACGCGCCCGCCGGCTGGCCATCGTCCCTGCGCATCGAAAGGCCGATGCGCTTGCGCTTGACGTCGACTTCCACGACGCGGACCTTCACGACATCGCCCGCCTTCACCACCTCGTGCGGATCCTTGACGAAACGATCGGCAAGCTGCGAGACGTGCACCAGCCCGTCCTGATGGACGCCGATATCGACGAAGGCGCCGAAGGCGGCAACATTGGTGACGGTCCCTTCGAGAACCATGCCCGGCCTCAGGTCGCCGATCTCGTCGACCCCTTCGGCAAAGGTGGCGGTCTTGAAGCTCGGACGCGGATCGCGGCCCGGCTTTTCCAGTTCCGAAATGATATCCCGCACCGTCGGCAGACCGAACTGCTCGTCGACGAAGGCGCGCGGGTCGAGCGCCTTCAATGCGGCGCTGTCACCCATCAGCGAGCGCAGATCACGGCCGCAGGCGGCGACGATCTTCTTGGCCACACCATAGGCTTCGGGGTGCACGGCCGATGAATCGAGCGGCTCCTTGCCGTTCGGGATGCGCAGGAAGCCGGCCGCCTGCTCGAAGGTGCGCTGGCCGAGGCGGGCAACCTTGAGGAGTTCCTTGCGGCTCCCGAAGGGACCGTTCTGGTCGCGATGCAGCACGATCGCATCGGCAATCGAGCGACCGAGACCGGAAACGCGGGCAAGCAACGGCGCCGAGGCGGTATTGAGGTCGACGCCGACGGCGTTGACGGCATCCTCGACCACGGCATCCAGCGAGCGCGACAACCTGTTCTGGTCGACGTCGTGCTGGTACTGGCCGACGCCAATCGACTTCGGCTCGATCTTGACCAACTCGGCCAGCGGATCCTGCAGGCGGCGGGCGATCGACACTGCCCCGCGCAGCGACACGTCGAGCTGCGGGAATTCGGCGGCCGCCGTTTCCGAAGCCGAATAGACAGAAGCGCCAGCTTCCGAGACGATGACCTTGGTGGGCTTCGGCGCCGGAAGGCCGGCCAGCATGTCGGCCACCAGTCTCTCCGTCTCGCGGCTGCCGGTCCCATTGCCGATGGCGATCAGCTCGACATTGTGCTTGCGGACGAGGCTCGCAAGCTCGGTCTGCGTGCCGCGCACATCGTTCTTCGGCGGGAACGGATAGACCGTCGTCGTCGCAAGCAGCTTGCCGGTGCCGTCGACAACGGCCACCTTGACACCGGTGCGGATGCCCGGGTCGAGGCCCATGGTGGCGCGTGAGCCGGCGGGAGCGGCCAACAGCAGATCCTTGAGGTTGCGGGCGAAGACGTGGATCGCCTCCTCCTCGGCCCTTTCGCGCAGCTCGCGCATCAGGTCGAGCGACAGCGACATGGAAAGCTTGACCCGCCATGTCCAGCCGGCGACTTCCGCCAGCCAGCGGTCGCCCGGCCCCCAGTCTCCGATCTCGCAGGCGGCAAAGATCATCCGCTCGACCGGCTTCTGCGGCGACGGGACGTCGGCGTCGACTTCGACCGAGAGCGTCAGCACCTCCTCGTTCCAGCCGCGCAGCATGGCAAGCGCCCGGTGACCGGGCGCGGTCGCCCAGCGCTCCGTATGGTCGAAATAGTCGGAGAACTTCTCGCCGCTCTCCTGCTTGCCGTCGACGACCTTCGCGCGCAGCAGGGCATTGTCCTTCATGTAGTTGCGCAACTTGCCGATCAGCTCGGCATTCTCGGCGATGCCTTCGGCGACGATGTCCCGGGCGCCTTCGAGCGCCGCCTTCACATCGGCCACGTCCTCGGTGACGTAGCCTTCGGCAAGCTTTGCGGGATCGGCGCTCCGATCGGCGAGGATGGCCTCGGCCAGCGGTCCCAAGCCGCGCTCACGGGCGATCTCGGCGCGGGTGCGACGCTTCGGCTTGTAGGGGAGATAGAGGTCCTCGAGCTCGGCCTTGGTGGTGACCTTGGTCAGCTTGGCCATCAGTTCGTCGGTCATCTTGCCCTGGCCGCTGACGGAATCGATGATCGAGGCGCGGCGCGCTTCCAGCTCGCGCAGGTAGACGAGACGCTCCGCGAGCGTACGCAACTGCCCGTCGTCGAGGCCGCCGGTCACTTCCTTGCGGTACCGTGCGATGAACGGCACGGTCGCACCCCCGTCGAGAAGCTCGATTGCGGCAACGACCTGCTCCGGTCGGGCGCTGACTTCTGCGGAAATGGTTTTGGCAAGGGACTTGATATCGGCAGCCATGGGAACTCTCGTCTTGTAATGCGGGAGGCGCGACCATAACGACACATGATGGCAAGACAAGCAGCGCCGGAGCTTGGGCCACAGCTTTCACATGGAAGACGGAACCGCCCTACTCATCCGAAACCGCTTGACCTTTGCTGCCTCCCCCCTTAACCCGCCCACAACTCGAAACGGAAGGGAATTGCGATGAACGTCCTGCTGATCGGATCCGGTGGCCGCGAGCATGCTCTTGCCTGGAAGCTGGCGCAATCCCCTCTGCTGACAAAGCTCTTCGCCGCCCCCGGCAATCCCGGCATCGCCGATCATGCCACGCTCGTTTCCCTGAACGTCGAAGACCATGACGCCGTCGTCTCCTTCTGCCGCGACAACGGGATCGAATTCGTCGTCGTCGGCCCGGAAGCGCCACTGGTCGCCGGCCTCGCCGACGTGCTGCGCGCCGCCGGCATTGCCGTATTCGGCCCCTCGGCCGCGGCCGCCCAGCTCGAAGGCTCGAAGGGCTTCACCAAGGACCTCTGCGCCCGCTACGACATTCCGACCGGCGCCTACCAGCGCTTCAACAACGCGCCCAAGGCCAAGGCCTATGTCCGGGCCCAGGGCGCGCCGATCGTCATCAAGGCCGACGGACTTGCCGCCGGCAAGGGCGTGACCGTGGCGATGACGGTGGACGAGGCTCTCGCGGCGATCGACGACTGTTTCGAAGGCGCTTTCGGGGATGCGGGCGCGGAAGTCGTGGTCGAAGCCTTCCTCGACGGCGAGGAGGCGAGCTTCTTCTGCCTCTGCGATGGCACGCATGCGCTGGCGCTAGCGACCGCGCAGGACCACAAGCGGGTCGGCGACGGCGATACCGGCCCGAACACCGGCGGCATGGGCGCCTATTCGCCTGCCCCGGTGATGACGCCGGCCATGGTCGAGCGGACCATGAAGGAAATCATCGAGCCAACCATCCGCGGCATGGCCGAGAGCGGCCATCCGTTCTCGGGCGTGTTCTTCGCAGGGCTGATGATCACCGCCAAGGGTCCGGAACTGATCGAATACAACGTTCGCTTCGGCGACCCGGAATGCCAGGTGCTGATGATGCGGCTGAGAAGCGACCTGCTGCCGCTGCTGCATGCCTGCGCCACCGGCACGCTCGACAGGGTGAGCGCCGAGTGGAGCGACGATGTGGCGCTGACCGTCGTCATGGCTTCGAAGGGTTATCCGGGTTCCTACGAGAAGAACACCCCGATTGCCGCGTTGCCCGAGGCCCGCGACGGCGCGAAGGTGTTCCATGCCGGCACAGCATTGAAGGATGGCTTGCTGGTCGCGACCGGCGGACGCGTACTGAACGTGACGGCGACCGGCCGGAGCGTCAGCGAGGCCAAGGACCGGGCCTATGCTATGATCGACGCGGTGAAATGGGAAAACGGCTTCTTCCGCCGCGACATCGGCTGGCAGGCCATCTCGCGCGAAAAGGCATGATCGAATATCCTGCAATTGCGCGAATTTGCTCAATTTTTACCAATTCCCCTGACGGGATGGCAATAAAGATCGGCTAGTTTCCCATCAACCACGACGGGAGACACGTTCTGATGCGCCATATCATCCTGACAGCGGCAATGCTGGCCGCCGGATCGCCGGCCCTGGCATCGTCGATCGAAGTTGTCGCCACCACCCCGGTTTCCGAAAGCACGAGCGTCGCCTCGTTGAGCTGCGACCACTGCCCGCCGGTCAAGGAAGCGGTCCGCAAGGCGAGCTACGTTGCTCCCGAGCTGGAGCCCGGCACGCAGACCACCGAAATCCGCGAAGTCCACGGTGAAAGGAAGCTGGTGCGCACCGAGGCATGGCTCGGCGGTTCGCCGGTCGTGTTCATGAGCAAGCTGCCGGTGGATACCGCTCTTGCCGCGAAGCCCGCATCTGAACCCAATGCTGCCGATGCCGTCGATACGGCTGCCAAGACCTCGGCCCTGCCGGCGGTCAGCGCCAAGCCGCCTGTCGCCGCGGCCATGGCGGATGCCGGTCAGCCGGCAGCGACCGAGATCGACACCTCCAAGTTCGAACTCCGCACCGAATAGCCCGTTCCCTGCCCCGGCCCTACGATCCAGGCCACAAGGCTGCGCGCGCTCCGGTCGCAAGACCGGAGCGCGTTTCATTTTGCCTTGGCCGTTCGAAATTCGGCTATGCTTCGGCTTCGAGAGTAGCTGCGAGCGCCTCGATCTCGCTGTGGGCGAAGACCCGGATGCCGGCGGCGCGCAGGCAGGCGGCAACGACCCCGCTTCCCGCCAGCCGACGCCCGGAAAAGCTGCCGTCATGGGTGAAGCCCGATCCACAGGACGGGCTGCCGTCGATCAGCAGGGCATGGGTGCAGCCGGTATCGCGGGCGAGCTTGAGCGCATTCTCAGCCCCTTCGATGAAGGCCGCGGTCACGTCACCGCCGGTGATTTCCAGTACGCGCGCACGCCCGGCGAGCACATCCTCGCCCGAGCGGCCATTTTCGATTTCCGCCGGAGGACGCGGAACCGGCAGGCCGGCCGACATTTCCGGGCAGAGGGTGATGAGCCGCCCTTCCTTGCGCCAGCGCTCGAGCGCCGGGTGGACAAGCGGCTTGGACGAACCGTCATAGCGGACGGCATGGCCCATGAGGCAGGCGCTGACGAGGATCTTTCCCATCATCGCCCCCTTTTCTCACCCCGAGATCTTCGAGAAGTCGGCGACCGTTGCCGTCGCCTCGCGGATGAGGCTCAACAGCGCGAGGCGGTTGGCGCGAATGGCGGCATCCTCGTCATTGACGAGCACGTCCTCGAAGAAGCGGTCAACCGGTGCGCGTAGCGCCGAGAGCGCCTGCATGGCCGAGCGGAAGTCTTCCTTGGCGATCGCCGCGGACGCCTCCGCGGAGGCCTTGGTGATGGCGGCGTACAGCACGCCTTCGGCCTCGAGCCGGAACAGCTTTTCTGAAACGCCATCGGCAATGACCGTGCCCTTCTTCTCCTCGGCGGCGACGATTTGCGTGGCGCGCTTGGTACCGGCCAGCAGGTTGACGCCGTCTTCGGAGGTGATGAAGGCGGTCAGCGCCTCGGCGCGGCGCGCGACCATCAGGAGGTCGTCGGCATCGGGCGTCAGCACCGCATCGATGATGTCGTAGCGGGCGCCCTGGTCGCGCAAGTAGACCTTCAGGCGATCATGGAAGAAGGCAAGGAGGTCGGCGTCGCGCGCGACAGACAACAACGGCAGACGGATCTTGCGCTCGAGCAGGATGCGGATCACGCCCAGCGCAGCCCGCCGCAGCGCGAACGGATCCTTCGAGCCGGTCGGCTTTTCGTCGATCGCCCAGAAGCCGACCAGCGTATCGAGCTTGTCGGCGAGTGCGACGGTGATCGCCACCTTGTCGTCGGGCACGCGGTCGGACGGGCCTTGCGGCTTATAGTGGTCCTCGATGGCGATCGCGACGGAGGCATCCTCGCCCTGCAGCGCCGCATACTTGCGGCCCATGACACCCTGGAGCTCGGGGAATTCGCCGACCGCCTCGGTGCGGAGGTCGGCCTTGGCGAGCACGGAGGCGCGATCGACCAGCTTCTCGTCAGCACCGACGATCGGTGCAAGTACCTTCGCCAGTTCGCGGATGCGGGCGACGCGTTCACCCTGCGTGCCGAGCTTGGCATGGAAGGTGACGTTCAGCGCGTCGAGCTTGGCCATGCGCTGGTCGAGCGGCTTCTTGAGGTCGAGGCCGAACTTTTCCGCCGATGCCGTCAGTTCGCCGAGGTCCGGCAGGTCGCCCTGGTCGCGCTTCCAGAAGTGCAGCGCATCGGAAAGGCGGGCGCGCACGACCTTGCCGTTGCCGTGCATGATCTCCTTGCCGCCGTCCTTGGCCTCGATGTTGGAGACGAGGACGAAATGGTTGGAGAGCTTGTCCGGCTCGCCCTGCGGCCGGGTGACGAAACACTTCTGGTTGGTCTTGATGGTCAGCCGGATGATTTCCGCCGGGATCGACAGGAAATCCTCCTCGAAGGTGCCGAGCAGCACGTGCGGATACTCGACGAGGCCCGAGACCTCTTCCAGCAGGCCCTCGTCCTCGACCAGATCGAGACCGTTGGCGAAGGCGAGATTGGCGGCATCCTGGGCGATGATCTGCTTGCGGCGCTCGGCGTCGAGGATGACGCTTGCCTTCTCGAGGGCATGCACGTAGTCGGCGAAGCGCCTCACGGTGATCGCTTCGGGCGCATGGAAACGGTGGCCGTAAGTGACGTTCGATGCGGTGATGCCGTCGATCTCGAAGGGGATCACGACGGTTTCCTCGTGCTCGGTGCCGAAGGTGCAGACGATCGACTGCAGCGGGCGCACCCAGCGCAGCGCGCCCGGCCTTGCGGAGGCCGCCCCTGAGCGCATCGACTTCGGCCAGGGGAAATCGCGGATGATGCCCGGCATCACCTCGGCGATGATCTCTTCCGCAGCGCGGCCCGCCTTTTCGATGTAGGCGACATAGAAATCGCCCTTCTTCGGATCGGTCTTGACCGTTGCCTGGTCGATCGAGGTCAGACCGGCGCCGCGCAGGAAGCCGTCGATCGCCTGTTGCGGCGCCTTGACGCTCGGGCCCTTCTTCTCCTCGCGCACGTCGGCGGAGCGGGCCGTCAGGCCGCGGATGTCGAGGGTAAGCCGCCGCGGCGTCCAGTATTCGCGCGCACCTTCATAGGTCAGGCCCGCCTCGACCAGCGCATCGGTGACGAGTTTCTTCAGGTCGCCCGCAGCCTTGCGCTGCATGCGGGCCGGAATTTCCTCGGAGCGAAGTTCAAGCAGGAGATCGGGCATCAGTTCTCTTCCTCACCCTGCCCGTGAGGGCGAGGGTCGGCACTGCCGTGCCGGCAATGGTGAAAATGGTTGGCTCCTGCTAGCAAAATTTGCCGTTGCTGCACAATGGCAAATATCGCGAGGGAGGCGACGACGGAGTGTTTCGGAGTATCATACCTCGACGGGACGGGGGAATGGCGCGCGGGATCCGGTTTCGCGGCGCGATGCGCCAGAAGGTAAAAAAGGCAGAAGACCCGAAAATGGGTGCCCGACGCCTTGAAGAGTTCAAGACGGAGCAATTCCGTTTCCATTTCGATCAATCGCAGTTGGGATCGTTGATACTGTCAGGAACGTCCAACGCTGACACGGATCTTCCGCAACTCTTGAGTTCAAATTAGAACAACCTGAAATATACGCCCCGCCATCTGGCGAGTCAACGCGAACGGCGCTGCTGCCGGCACAAAACGCGCGCCCAGCAAGATCGAGCATCAACCATAAATAATTGATTTTCTTGTGGGCACCGTAACCAGCAGGCTCACCATCCCCCGCCGCCGCCGCCACCACCGCCGCCGCCGGAGAAGCCGCCGCCCCCGCTGCGCCCGCCGCCGCCGAAGCCCGAGGAGGAGCGGGCCTGCGGCGCCGGTATGGTCGAGGCCATGGTGGATGCCATGGAGGTCGAGAAGCCGCCGATGCGATCGGCAAAGCGCCCGCTGCGGAAGTTGCCGCCATACCAGGCCGGGGCATAGCTCGCGGCGGCAGCGCCGGCCGCCGCCGTCGCAAGCCAGGTCTCGAAGGTCTCCGTCCACGGCTTTTCCACCCCGAGCGCCACCGCATAGGGTAGCAGCGTTTCGAAATGCCGGGGCGACATCTCCGGCGCGCCCGCCATGTTCATGCGATCCTGCTCGGCGAGCGTCATATATTGCCGGAGGCCGTCGATGCCGTCCATCATCCGGGCGCCGAGCGGCGTCGGCGCTCCCATAAGGAAGAAGTAGAGTACATTGAGCAGCACGATGCCGCCGATCGCGACGAGGACCAGCGTCTCGTGGGCCTCGACCATGGAGAAATAGAGGGTAGCCAGTACGCCGGAGAGTACGGAAAACCCGACGAAGCAGGCAAAGCCGAGGGCGACGATTGCGATGATCCTGCCGGGAAGCGAAGAACTGCCGCGCACGTTCTTGCCGAAACCGACGGCAAAGGCGCCGATGAAGATCGACACCACGACTGAAACGATGAGCAGACCGACAAGGTTTTCGTCCATCGAACCGAAGAGGAACAGCGCGGCGATGACCGCGGCACTGAGGACGGCGCCGCCGACAATGTAGAGGGTGTTGGCCCTGTAGTAGCGGTCGCGGTGCTCCCTTTCCATCGACGCGCGAAAGCCGCGACCGACCTTTGCGACCTGCGGGCCGTTTGCCCGGTCGATGGTCAAGGTACCGCCGCTGTTGCCGAGCGCATCGAGCAGCGCCGTCTCGCCGGCCTGCATCTTCGCCTCGGCCGGCTTGTCCGTCCGCCTGATGACGATGGAATTCTTCAGATCCTCGAGCACGACATAGCCGCGCACCGCAAGGTCCAGCGCGGTCGCGGCAATTGCGGTCCAGCCCTGGCCCGAAAACCCCTTGTTGTCGATGTAGTTGACCAGCGCCGGGGATATGCCGTCCGGCGGATCCCAGCGCGGCACCATGACGCCACGCGCCGGATCTCGCCCGACCCTCATCCAGGCGCGGGTATAGTAGGTGAACACCAGGAAGAGACCGCCCAGGCCGATGACGTTGTTGATGTTGTCGCGCAGGTACCAGAGCCACGCCTGCGATACGTCTGGCGGCTCGATCGCGCCCTTGGGCAGCTTGACGGCAACGGTCAGCCCTTCGCCCGGACCGAGGGGCCGCGTAGTCGAGAAGAAGATCTCGCCATCCTCTTCCATCACCCGCGCATTCTTCTCGGTGGAGCCGTAGGCGCCGGTATAGTAGGTCGTTTCGGTCGCCTCCACCCCCTCCGGCAGGGTGATCGTGGCGGTCGCCCGCTCGATCGGGAAGATCCAGCCGTTGCCGGTGACGTTCCAGTACAGCTCGTCATGATCGGCGAAGTACCGCACCTGCCGGTCGGTTCGATAGGTGATCTGGAAACGATGCTCGCCCGGACGAAGGAATACATCCGCCCTGCCGATATAGATGCGGATGCCGTTTGCGATCCTTTCGGTGCGCCACTGCTCCGGCTCGCCGTCTCGTTCCACGGACACGACCTCGAAGTCGACCGAGGCGGTGCGACCCTGCGAATCCAGGAAGGTGAGCGGAAAGTCGCGGAAGATGCCGCGGCGGATATCCCTGCCCTCGCTCGTTGCCGTGATCGTCTCGGTGACCAGCATCGAACCGTCGCGGGCAAGCTCGACGACGGAATCGAACGACGAGATGGTTTCCGCCGCAGTTGCCGCACGCAGCGGCAGCAGCACCGCCAGCGACACCACCAGCACGGTCAGCATACGCATCGGCATGGCGAACCCCGAAGGCTGTCAGAATTTCACGGCGGGAACGGCGCGGTCCGCATCGTCGGCGATCTCGAAATACTCCCGCTTCTCGAAACCGAACTTGCCGGCGACGAGATTGGACGGAAAGCTCTCGACCTTGACGTTCAGGTCGCGGGCGGCGCCGTTGTAGTAGCGGCGCGACATCTGGATCTCGCCCTCGATGGTCTCGAGGCTGCGCTGCAATTCGGCGAAGTTCTGGTTGGCCTTGAGATCGGGATAGGCCTCGGCCAGCGCAAACAGCCGCCCCAGCGCCTGGGACAGCATGCCCTCGGCCTCGGCGCGGCCCGCCACGTCGCCGGCCGGGATCGCCTGGGCGCGGTTGCGCAGTTCCACCACCTTTTCCAGCGTGTCCTTCTCGTGGGCGGCATAGCCCTTCACCGTCTCGATGAGATTGGGGATGAGGTCGGCGCGACGCTTCAGCTGCACATCTATGCCCGACCAGGCTTCCTCCGCCATTTGCCGGGCCTTTACCAGGCCGTTGTAGATGTAGACGGCGTAGGCAATGACAAGCGCAAGTATGATCAGCAAATACATTGAAGGCCTCTCGAGTCGCGAGCCGATTTTGCGACGATTTTAGGCACGCAACCTGACATTGTCACTTGGAGAATGGATGCGATTTCTCCCACCGGATGTGAAACCCAGCGAAAAAGTGCCTGAAATCAAACTGCTCGATTCAGGGTCTCGATACCGGCGTCATCCACCCCATCACGGCCCCGGACGGGTCCTTGACGATGGCGATGCGGCCCACGTCCGGAACGTCGAACGGCGGCCGGATGATAGTCGCGCCGTGCGCCTGAGCCTTGTTGGTGCGCTTGTCGACGTCATCGACGTCAAGATAGGCAAACCAGTGCTCCGGCATGCCATCGAAGGCCGGACCTTCCATGGTGAAAATGCCGCCGACCGGGGTTTCGCCCTGCATGCAGATATAGTAGGCCCCGCCGCCCTCCATATCCATCTTGTCGAAGGTCCAGCCGATCGTCTCGCCATAGAATTTCTTCGCCGCCTCGGCGTTGCGGGTATTGAGTTCGTTCCAGCAGAATGTGCCATGCGTCATCGCTGCGACCTCCCGTTGCGCAATTTTACCGTGCGTATCGAGGTTGACACAGAAGCACGGCGACTTCACGACAATTGTGGTGAAAACGAAAGCGGCGGCCCGAGAGCATTGCTCCGGCCGCCGCCAGTCAAAGAAGAAAGCGCGTCGTTACGCGGCTTCGCCCTTCCAGTTCGCGCCGCCGGCATCGGTCAGCAGGAAGGCTTCGCCGCAGGCCTTGGCCAGTGTGCGTACCCGCAGAATGTAGCTCTGGCGCTCGGTGACCGAAATCACCCCGCGCGCGTCGAGCAGGTTGAAGACGTGCGACGCCTTGATGCACTGGTCGTAGGCCGGGAAGACGCACTTGTGCAACGTGTTGGAGTCGCCGGGCGCGCCGGCGGCCAGCAGCGCCAGGCATTCCTTCTCGGCATCGATGAAATGGCGATGCAGCATCTCGGTGTTGGCGAACTCGAAATTGTGGCGGGAATATTCCTGTTCGGCCTGCAGGAAGACATCGCCATAGGAAATCTTCTCGTCGCCTTCGCGGCCGTTGAAATTCAGGTCATAGACGTTGTCGACGCCCTGCACATACATGGCGAGACGCTCCAGGCCGTAAGTCAGTTCGCCGGCGACCGGCGAGCATTCGATGCCGCAGACCTGCTGGAAATAGGTGAACTGCGACACTTCCATGCCATCGCACCAGCATTCCCAGCCAAGGCCCCAGGCGCCGAGCGTCGGGCTTTCCCAGTCGTCCTCGACGAAGCGGATGTCGTGCAGCAGCGGATCGAGGCCGATCGCCGCCAGAGAACCGAGGTAGAGTTCCTGCAGGTTCGACGGGTTGGGCTTCAGGATGACCTGGTACTGATAGTAGTGCTGCAGGCGGTTGGGGTTTTCGCCGTAACGGCCGTCGGACGGGCGGCGGGACGGCTGCACGTAAGCCGCCTTCCATGGCTTCGGCCCGAGCGCGCGCAGCGTCGTCGCCGGGTGGAAGGTACCGGCGCCCACTTCCATGTCGTAGGGCTGCAGCACGGCGCAACCCTTGTCGGCCCAATAGTTGTGCAGCGTCAGGATCAGGGCCTGGAACGAGCGCTTGGGATTCATGTGGTCGGGCGTGTTCGTGCTGGTCATGGGCGGTCCGGTTTCATCGCGGGAAATTGGGCGGACTGGTGCCACGGGAGCCGGCGGGGGTCAAGGGCAAAGGGTGGAGGCGTGGGCGGCAACGCGCGCCCTCCCTCTCACTCGTCGTCCCGCCTGACCCGATACTCCCCGGTCACCGGATCCTTGACCAGCGTGCCGATGGCGCCGGTCTCGCGCTCGCGCTCCTGCTGGCGCGACTTGTTGGCAAGCTTCTGCGCGTCGCTGACGAACCGCCGGTAGAGCAACCACCCGCCGACGACCAGCACGAGCAGGAAAATCAGTTGCGGCATCTTGCTGGCACCTCCCGGCCTACAACCCGTACCTGGCCCACAATGCCTTTTCCTCGACGGTCTCGACAAGCCCCGATACGGCGGATGCGGCGACGCGCTCGCCGAGTCCCGCGGCCGAGGCCACGCCCGGCAGGCGGCGTCCGAAGAAGTCGCGCGCACCGCTGACGAGCTCCAGCTTCACCTTCTCGCCAAAGCGCTGCTTCAGTTCCTGGCGCATGTCGCCAAGACCGTCGACGAGGCCGAGTTCAAGTCCGCGGGTCCCCGTCCAGAACAGGCCCGAAAAGATCGTATCGTCCTCGGCAAGCTTGGTGGCGCGGCGCTCCTTGACCATGTCGATGAAAACCTTGTGGATCTCGAGCTGGAGACCTTTCAGGTACTCGATGTCCTTTTCCTTTTCCGGCTGGAAAGGGTCGAGCAGCACCTTGTTCTCACCGGCTGTATAGACGCGCCGCTCGACGCCGATCTTCTTCAGCATCTCGGGAAAGCCGAAGCCGCCGGATACGACGCCGATCGATCCGACGATCGAGGTCGGGTCGGCTATGATCTCATCGCCGGCAAGCGCGATCATGTAGCCGCCCGACGCCGCCACATCCTCGACGAAGACCAGCACCTTCTTTTGCTTTTCCCGAGAGAGATCCCGGATGCGCTGGAAGATCATGCGCGACTGCACCGGCGAACCGCCCGGCGAATTGACGGATATGGCGATCGCCGGCGCATCCTTCATCGAGAAAGCCTTTTCGAGCGCGGTCGCCACCGCCGCCAGGTTGAGGACCGGGCGGAACTGGCTGCCGCCAGCCATGATTGCCCCGTGCAGCCGGACAACGGGGATGATGACCTCCTGCTTGCGAAAACGCTTGGGGATCATTCGCTTCAACAGTCCGGCCATTTCCTGTTCCTTGGGTTCGCTTCAAATCATTGCTTATGTTGCATGTATGATCGTCGGCGCCAAACGCAAGACGGCGCTGCCCGATAAGATCGGCAATTCGCCCCCACATGGCTTCGCGGCAAGCCCTGTGCTAGCTTCCCGGCAGGAGAACGTGGATGGAACGACGTCTCGCCACCATCATGGCGTCGGATGTGGTCGGCTACTCCGCTCGGATGGAAGCATCCGAAAGCGAGACGATCCGCCAGCTAGGCGCCCTCACACGACTGATCGGCGATCAGGTTCGCCGATTTGGCGGTCGCGTGTTCTCGCGGGCCGGCGACGGCTTCCTCTCGGAATTTCAAAGCCCGGTGATGGCCGTGCAGGCGGGCTTCGAGATCCAGCGCATGCTGCGCGCGCCCGACAACGGCCAGAGCTACGATCTCCAGCTGCGCATCGGCATTCACCTTGCGGACGCGATCGTCGACGGCGAGGACCTGCTCGGCGACGGCGTGAACATCGCATCCCGCGTCGAAGGCGTGGCCGATCCAGGTTCGGTCGTGGTGACCCAGACCGTGTTCGACCAGGTCAAGCGCACCGCCACGCTGAAGTTCGAGAATCTCGGCGAGCGACCGCTGAAGAACATTTCGGAGCCGATCCGCCTTTATCGGGTCACCGGCGACCTGGAAAACCACAGCTATATCACCGGGACGACCTTGCCCGCCCGTCCCGCTGGCGCAGATCGTCCGATCAACAGCCATTCGCTGGTCGTCCTGCCGTTTGCCAACCTCAGCGGCGATCCGGAGCAGGAGTATTTTTCCGACGGCTTCTCGGAGGACCTGATCACCGAGCTTTCCCGCTTTCGCGACATCTTCCTGGTGTCGCGCAATGCCAGTTTCGCCTACAAGGGGCGCACCGTCGACCTGCGCCAGGCGGGCCGTGAGCTCGGTGTCGCCTATTGCCTGGAAGGTAGCGTCAGGAAGCTCGGCTCCAATGTCCGGATCACCTGCCAGCTGGTCGAGACCGAAACCGGCAACCAGGTCTGGGCGGAGAAGTACGATTGCAAGCTGGATCAACTCTTCGATGTCCAGGACGACCTCGCGGCCTCCATTGTATCCAGAGTCGCCGGGCGGATCGAGCGGCAGGCCCGCGTCGTCGCAAAGCGCAAAAGACCAGCCGACATGCAGGCAAACGACTGTTTGCTGCGGGGCCTTGAGCACCATCGGCTCGGAGGCGTTACCCGCGAGTCTGCGGAAGAGGCGCTCCGCTGGTTCACCCTCGCGGTCGAGAAGGATCCGAACTATGCCTGTGCACATGCCTGGCAGGCATGTGCAATGGCGACGCTGATGGAGTGGACCGGCGAGGATCGGTGGGCGGAAATTCGGGCAATCGGACAACGTGGTCTGGAACTGGATGACGACGATGCGGAATGCCACCGTATCGTCGGGGCATTGAGTCTCTATGCCCGCAAGTACGACGAGGCCGAATATCACTACCAGCGTGCGCTCGAGCTCAATCCCAACCATGCCTACATCGTCGGCCGTATCGGCGACCTGTACAATTTCCTGGGCGACGGACAGAAAGCGTTGAAATACCAGTTGCGCGCGAAGCAGCTCGATCCTTTCCTGCCGGTCTACTGCCGCGAATTGGAGGCAGTGGCCCACTATGTCCTCGGTGAGTATGCCGCCACCGTCGCCGTCGTCGACGAGTTGACGCGGACAAGCCGTCGCGCCGCTGCCTACCGGGTCGCCGCGTGCGCGCATATCGACAACCCCGAGAGATTGGAGAGCGCCGTTCGCGAGCTCAGGGTCATCGATCCGGAATTCACGATCAACGGTTTCCTGCTGACCGAGTTCTACCGGGACCGCGCCCTGCGGCAACAGCTTCATGACGATCTGGCGAAAGCGGGCTTGAGCCAGGCTTGCTGACGTCACCGACCCTTGCGGGGATAGACCGTGCGGCCGTTGTTGAGGTCGTCGACGAAAGCCGAGAAACGGTGGGTGCCCTCGTCATGCATCACCAGCGGCGCACGCAGATTGAGCCTTGCCCGCGAGCCCTTGATCGCGGTCACCAGGATACGCACCGCATTCTCGCCCGACCGGGGGTGGATAGGGGTGATTTCCAGCCCACCGAAACGCTTGCCGCAGGCGTCGATGATGTCGGCGATCGACTGCGGTCGGGCGATCAGCGACAGTTGCCCGCCTGGAACCATGATGGCGCCGGCGGTACGGATCCAGCTTTCGAACTGGCCGTCGGTCATCGCATGCGCCTCGGCCCTCAGGTCGTCGGGCGTGCGCCGGTCGCTGGCATCGTTGAAAGGCGGGTTCATGATGACGTGATGAAAATGGTCGTCGACCAGCCCGGCCGAGGTCCTGGCCTTGCCCGTCAGCGTGACATCGGCCTCGATCACGCAAACGCGCGCAGCGAATGTCTCGTTGCCCGCAAGCGCAAGGCTTTTGCGCGCAAATTCCGCCATCTCGGGCGAGCGCTCGATGAGCGTCACTTCGGCCGCCTCGATCCGCGAAGCGACGGCCATGCCGGCCGCCCCTGCGCCGGCGCCGAGATCGGCAACCCGGATGGCGCCGCTGGCCGCCACCAGCGAGGCGAGCAGCATCGCATCCATGCCCGATCGATGACCGCGGTCGCGCGGCTGGACCACGTGGAAACGACCGCGATGGAAGGCGTCTATGGTTTCAGCCGCTTCTGCCGGTTCTGCTACGTCTGCCGTCATTCGCCCGACTCACCTGTCCTCGTCGCGCAACTCATCCGCGAGCCCGGCGTCAGCCAGGATCCTGCGTGCTTCGTCCGCCCGGTCGCCTTCGACGAGGAAGCGTCGCGGCAGCATGCCGAGCGATCCCTCCAGGATGCTCATGCCCTGATCGGCGATCAGGCAATGGATGCCCGCGTCCTTCATCAGGCTCTCGGCGAATGAGAGCAGCACCGCATCGTTCGTACGGATAAGTTCGTGCATATCGTTCACTTCCTTGCCAATTTTGCGTCAGCGGGACAATTCGCCTCTTGCCGCGGCTTCGGCCCCTTTCTATTGTCAAATCGACTGATTGAACAGGAGTCCGGGTCATTGGGCGTTGTAATACCGCTTGAGGAAAGCAAGAACAAACTGGCGTCGGTGCAGCCGCTGGTCGACCTGACCAAGGCCGACATGGAGCGGGTGAACCAGTTGATCCTCTCGAAAGCCGGCTCCGACGTGCAGATGATCCCGGAGGTCGCTAATCACTTGATCTCGTCCGGTGGCAAGCGGCTGCGGCCGATGCTGACGCTCGCTTCCGCCTCGATGTTCGGCTACCAGGGCAACGCCCATGTGAAGCTCGCCACCAGCGTCGAGTTCATGCATACGGCGACGCTGCTGCACGACGACGTGGTCGACGAAAGCGACCTGCGCCGTGGCAAATCGACGGCGCGGATGATCTGGGGCAACCAGGCAAGCGTGCTTGTCGGCGACTTCCTGCTCGGCCAGGCCTTCCGCATGATGGTGGACGTCGGATCGCTCGACGCGCTCGACGTGCTCTCCACCGCCGCCTCGGTGATCGCCGAGGGCGAGGTGCTGCAGCTTTCCGTCGCCAAAAACATGGAGACCACCGAGGACGACTATCTCTCGGTCATCCGGGCGAAGACGGCGGCGCTGTTCGCCGCCGCCTCCGAAGTCGGCCCGATCGTCGCCGGCACCGGCAAGGCCGAGCGCAATGCGCTCAAATCCTACGGCATGAACCTCGGCCTCGCCTTCCAGCTCGTCGACGACGTGCTGGACTACGGCGGCAAGGCTGCCGATCTCGGCAAGAACGTCGGCGACGATTTCCGCGAGGGCAAGATTACGCTGCCGGTCATCCTTTCCTATCGGCGCGGCACCGCGGACGAGCGCGCCTTCTGGAAGGAGGCCATCGAAAGCGGCGACAACGGTGACGACAATCTGGAGAAGGCACTCGGCCTGATCGGCAAGTACGGCGCCCTCAACGACACTATCGCGCGGGCCGTCCACTATGGCACGATCGCCAGCGACGCACTGGCGCCGTTGCCCGAATCGCCTTGGAAATCGGCACTCATGGAAGTGATCGATTTCTGCATCGACCGGGTGAGCTAGAGGCGCGCCGACAAAATTCGCATGTCGCGGATTTCCTTGCGAGGCCGCTTCAAAAAAGCCATTCTGGTATGAACTCAGTCGGCACAGGACATTGTGCCGCCGGCCTACTGACCGGCATTCCACGACGAAAGGTCTCTACATGCGGCAGAGAAATGCCACCCGCCTCCTTTCAGGCGCAGCGCTGACAGTCTTCCTGGCACTCGCCAGCGGACCGGCCGCATACGCCCAGGCAGAAAGTGGCGCAGGCGGTGACAAACCGGCGGAATCATTCGCGCCGGAAGGCATCTCCACCTTTTCGGGCGCGTTCCTGGCCGCTCGCACCGCCGATGTCGACAAGGACTACAAGAACGCGATCGCCTTTTATCGCAAGGCGCTGGAATTCGATCCCCACAACCTCGAAATTCGCCAGCGCCTGATGATCTCGCTGCTGATGGCCGGAGAGTTCGAGGAAGGGGTCAAGTACGCCAACGACCTGCAGAACGATCCTTCCGTCGAGCGCATCACCTCGATCGTGCGCGGCCTCGATGCGATCAACAAGGGCGACTATGCCGGAGCCGAGAAGATCCTCATCTACAACGGCCCCAACGATCTCGAGCGGATGATGAACAGCCTGCTCGTGGCCTGGGCGCGCATGGGTGCCGGCAAGAGCGACGAAGCTCTCTCGATGATCCGGAAACTCCGCGGCCCACAGTGGTTCGCCATCTTCAAGAACTACCATGCCGGCGCGCTCGCCGCCGCCACCGGCAATGTGTCGGCCGCGCGCAATCATCTCAACGAAGCCATTCTCGACCGCGACGGCAGCTCGACCGCACCCGATACCTTTATCCGCGCGGTGATGGCGCTGGCCCGGCTCGAGGCGCAGCAGGGCAATAAGCAGAAGGCGCTCGACACGATTGCCGTCGGCGAGAACTTCATCAACAACTACGCTCCCCTCAAGGCGCTTCGCGAAAGCATCAGCCGCGGCGAAAAGCCGGCGCAGCAGATCAGCACCGCGGCGCAGGGAGCCTCGGCAGTCCTCTTTTCGGTCGGCAGCGCGCTGAACCGCCAAGGTGCGGACGACGCCGTGATGCTCTACCTGCAGGCGGCTTATGCGCTCGATCCGCAAAGCGCCGACACGCTGGTGCTGCTCGGCGGCATTGCCGAGAATACCGACCAGATCGACAAGGCAATCGAATTCTACCGGCGCGTGCCGCAGGATTCGCCGATGCGCCGGATTTCCGAGCTGCAACTCGGCGTCGCGC
This sequence comes from Ferirhizobium litorale, assembly GCA_030028905.1. Lineage (GTDB taxonomy): Bacteria > Pseudomonadota > Alphaproteobacteria > Rhizobiales > Rhizobiaceae > Ferirhizobium > Ferirhizobium litorale. Next base: position 581,913 of record JALDYZ010000002.1, read on the forward strand.
TTGCGCAGACCGGCAAGACCGACGAAGCCCGCAAGCACCTGAAGTCGCTGATCGAGGCGGACCCCAATGACATCCGCAGCTACCTCGCCTATGGCGGTGTGCTTTCGGACGCCAAGGACTACGAGGAAATGGCAAAGACCTTCGACCAGGCGGTCGGGGTCATCGGGCCGGTTGCCAACCGCAACCAGTGGCCGGTCTTCTTCCAGCGCGGTATCGCCTACGAGCGCCTGAAGAAGTGGGACCAGGCGGAGCCGAATTTCCGCAAGGCACTGGAACTCAACCCGGACCAGCCGCAGGTGCTGAACTATCTCGGCTATTCCTGGGTGGACATGAATCGCAACCTCGACGAGGGGCTGGAGATGATCCGGCGCGCCGTGGAACTGAGGCCGGACGACGGCTACATCGTCGACTCGCTCGGCTGGGCCTATTATCGCCTGAACCGCTACGACGAGGCCGTGGACGAGCTGGAGCGGGCCGCCGACCTGAAAGCCGGCGATCCCACCATCAACGACCACCTCGGCGACGCCTACTGGCGCGTCGGCCGTAAGGTCGAGGCAGTCTACCAGTGGCAGCGGGCACTGACCATGAAGCCCGAACTGCCGGAAATCCCCAAAATCGAGGCGAAGATCAAGGACGGCCTGCCGGCTGCACCGAAACAGCTTGCCAATGGCGGCGCCTCCAGCGACGGCGGCAAAGCGGCACCGACGACGGACGGCGACAAGCCGGCGACCGATCCGGCGGTAACGAAGGAACCGCAGGGCGATCCGGCCATCGAAATGCCGTCGAGGCAGATGCCGCCGGCACCCGATACCAAGGCGGAACTGGTGCCGGCGCAGCACACGATCCTTCCGGGTGAATCACTCTGGACAATCGCCGAGGACATGCTCGGCGATGGGCAGCGCTTTACCGACATCCTGAACGCCAACCCGCGGCTCAAGCGCAATCCCAACCGGCTTTTCCCCGGCCAGACCATCGAACTGCCGCGCCAGAACTGACCAATGGGGGCACGTCCCGCCCCTCCTCCTGGAAGCCGGTTGAATCGATGTCGATGATCAGCGAATGCGCGCCCGCGAAGATCAACCTGGCGCTTCATGTGACCGGCCGGCGCGCCGATGGCTACCACTTGCTCGAGAGCCTGGTGACCTTCACCGATACCGGCGACCAGCTCAGCTTTTCACCGGCATCAACGGACGGATTCAGCGTATCCGGGCGCTTTGCGGGCAATGTCCCGCGCGAAGGCAACGCGGGCGGCGACAACCTGGTAGTGAAGGCGCGCGACATGCTGCGCAGCGTGCTCGCCGGCGCCGGGCTCGCGGCGCCGCCCGTCCATATCCATCTCGAAAAGAACCTGCCGGTCGCCTCCGGAATCGGCGGCGGGTCGGCCGATGCCGCGGCAACGCTGAGGGGAGTGATGCGGCTCTGGGAGATTCCGGCAGGGGCCGTGGACTTGCCGACACTGGCGCTCAGGCTCGGGGCCGACGTGCCCATGTGCCTTGCCGGCACGCCACTCATCGCCCGTGGCATTGGCGAAGCGATCGAGCCACTCCGGGGGCTTCCCTCTTTCGCCATGGTGCTTGCCAATCCGTTGCAGCCGGTTTCCACGCCGGACGTTTTCCAGGCGCTCGAAAGCAAGGCCAACGCGCCGCTCTCCCTGCCCGGCGAACTCATCGAGGCAGCAGCATGGATCGCCGCGATCGGCAACCTGCGCAACGACCTGGAAGCGCCGGCCAGCCGGCTGGTGGCGGAAATTGCCGTCATTTCCGGGCTTCTCGCCGGTCAGGGCGCGACGCTGGTGCGCATGTCCGGATCGGGTGCGACCTGCTTCGGCATCTTTTCCGACAGCGCGCAGGCGAAAGCGGCGGAAGCGGCGCTTCTCAGCATCCGTCCGGACTGGTATTTTCAGGCAACGACAACGATTTCGGGGGCTCAAGCATGCCGGGCATAGATGACACGCGTCCCTTCATCCCGGTCGGCATCGCCGTGCTGACGGTCTCGGACACCCGCACCGCGGAGGACGACCGTTCCGGCGATACGCTCGCCGCCCGCATCCTCGATGCCGGGCACCGGCTGGTCGCGCGCACGATCGTTCCCGACGACAAGGACCGCATCTATGCGCAGGTCCACGCCTGGACGATGGCCGAGGAGATCGACGTCGTCATCACCACCGGCGGCACGGGGTTGACCGGACGCGACGTGACCCCTGAGGCGCTGGAACCGCTCTTCGAAAAGCGCATGGATGGCTTTTCCGAGGTGTTCCACCGCATTTCCTACGACAAGATCGGCACCTCGACCATCCAGTCACGCGCCACGGCGGGCGTCGCGAACGCCACATACGTCTTCGTGCTTCCAGGCTCCCCCGGCGCCTGCAAGGACGCCTGGGACGGCATCCTCAAGCAACAGCTCGACTATCGCTATATGCCGTGCAATTTCGTGGAGATCATGCCGCGGCTCGACGAGCACCTGAAGCGCGGCGGGCATTCGCGGTAGTTTCCGCCAGAACAGTCCTTTTGGCTGCCTTTGGGCCGTCAGTCCTACCGCGCGGCGCGGGCGACCCATGAGGGGATGATCTCGCTCGACAGCCGCTTTGCCCTTTGCCCGGCGACGAGCTGCGACAGGCTCATGCCCGGCCTGGCCACGGCAACCGCCTGCCGCTTGGCCATCAAGAACCCGAGTTCGAGCGGCTTGGCGCGCCTCCCGATCCGGTTCAGCAAGGGGCGTCTATAGCTGCGCGAGGCGGTGAACCGGGCCGGTCCCTTGTTCAGTGCGACATATTCGGCGATCTCCTCGATCCAGCCAGCTTGCGGGCGCGCGCCCGGTTCGACGATCAGCAGCCAGTCGCCTCGCGCCTGGTCGAGAATATCCTTCACGTCCCATTCGGCGTGAAACCGGCAGCCGGCCGCATCCGCAACTTTCGACGTTCCGTCCCTCGATCCGTGGTCGAGAACGACGACGTCACAGACAAGCCCCTCGACAGCGCCAGCCACCAGCACGGACAGCGTCTGCGCCAGTTCCGGTTCGTGATCCCGGCATTCCAATATGACTGTCAACATCGCTTTTTCTGACCGCGCGAATGAGGAAATTCGCGGGAGCCACCCGGTTTTGTTCTTGCATTGTTCTCTTTTGTGCGTTAGGAATTTAATCAGGATTGAGCAGGCGATGCAATAGAGCCGCCAGGAGATAGCAATGAATGATCTGTCCCATATAGGGCGGGCCGCGTTTGCGCCCGCCAATACGGCGGATATTGCCGATGCGATCGTCGCTGCTTCCGGCCTCAGGGTCGATGGCGAGCGTCGGCGCGGGCGTGGCGCAGGGTTGAATCCTGCCGGGCGGTTCGAACCGACGAGCCGGGTCGAGATCGACGACGGCTGGCAGTCGCTCGAAGACCTGCCGCCCTTCGCGACCGAGGTGCAGGTGGAGAAGCCACGCACCGCGATCACCCGCAACGAATCGCCCGACATCCCCTTCGACCGCTCGATCAATCCCTATCGCGGATGCGAGCACGGCTGCATCTATTGCTTCGCCAGGCCGACGCACAGCTACATGGGGCTGTCGGCCGGCCTCGATTTCGAAGCGCGCCTGTTTGCCAAGCCGGACGCGCCGAAGCTACTCGAACGGGAACTTGCCAAGCCGGGCTACAGACCCCGCACGATCGCCATTGGCACCAATACGGACCCCTACCAGCCGATCGAGAAGGAATGGCGGATCATGCGCCAGATCCTCGAGGTTCTGAGCAAGGCCAACCATCCGGTGGCCATCGTCACCAAGTCGGCGATGATCATGCGCGACATCGACATCCTCGGCGAACTTGCCGCCAAGGGGCTTGCGAGGGTCAGCCTGTCGGTGACGACGCTCGATCGCAAGCTGGCGCGTACGATGGAACCACGTGCCTCGACACCGACACGGCGGCTGGAAGCCATCCGGGCGCTCTCCGAAGCGGGCATCCCGACGGCGGTACTGATGGCGCCGGTCATTCCGGCGCTGAACGACCACGAGATCGAGCGGGTTCTCGACGCCGCCCACGCCGCCGGCGCCCGGGAGGCGGGCTATGTGGTGCTGCGCCTGCCCTTCGAGGTCAGCCCGCTGTTTCGCGACTGGTTGCTGCAGAACTATCCGGATCGCTACCGCCACGTCATGTCGCTGGTGCGCTCGATGCGCGGCGGCAAGGATTATGACGCCGAGTTCGGCAAGCGGATGAAGGGTGCGGGGCCCTACGCCTGGCAGATCAGCCGCCGCTTCGAACTGGCCGTCAAGCGTCTTGGCATGACGCGCCGCATCATACAGTTGCGCGACGACCTGTTCGTGCCTCCGAATGGCAGCGGGGTACAGCTGTCCCTGCTTTGAGAAGGTCCACTGGACCAATGGAGAAGCGGTCGCGGAGGTGACGCGAACGCGCCAGCATGTTCGAGAAAGACTGCAGCCGGATCGCCGGCGGCAGCGATCCAGAGATCCGGCACGGCATTTCCTGTCCCTGCCTGCCGGTAATGCCCCCGGTGTGCCGCCTCACATGGGCAGCCGCGACACCCGGCCGCCTGTCCGGGGGCTTGCAGGAAATCGGGTTGGCGTGCGAAGTTCGCCGCATGAAACGCCGCACGCCACCCGATTCTCCGAGCCTTTTCGAAGACCTTCCGATCGTTCCGGATTTCCGCCTCGAGCGGGAAGCGCTGAAGCAGGGTTTCCGGTCGATTGCCGGCACCGACGAGGCCGGCCGCGGGCCACTCGCCGGCCCGGTGGTGGCGGCGGCAGTCATCCTGGACGCAGATAGTATCCCCGCCGGCCTCAACGATTCCAAGCAGCTTTCCGCCGCCCAGCGCGAGGCGCTGTTCGAGGAGATCGTCGCTTCAGCGATCGTTTCGATCGCTTCTTCCGGGCCGCGGCGGATCGATACGACGGATATCCGCAAGGCGAGCCTCGATGCGATGCGCCGTGCGGTTGCCGGCCTGCAGGTGGCTGCCGGCTTCGTGCTCGTCGACGGCCGCGACGTTCCTCCCGGCCTGACCTGTCCCGGCCGTGCCGTCATCAAGGGCGACGCGCGTTCGGTATCGATTGCCGCTGCCTCCATCCTCGCCAAGGTCACGCGCGACCGCATGATGAGCCGGGCTGACATGGTGTTTCCCGCCTACGGCTTTTCATCTCATGCCGGATATGCGACGGCGGTTCATCGCAAGGGCATCGAAATCCACGGGCCGTGCCTGCTGCACCGCCTGAGCTTCAGTCCCTTCCGACTGGGAGACCCGCAGAACCTTGACATCTGAACTGATCTTTCGCCGGGCAACGGCTTCGGACCTGTCAGCGATTGTCGCCTTGCTGGCCGACGACGCCTTGGGGCGTGTACGGGAAGACACCCGGCTACCGGTGTCTGACAGCTATCTTCGGGCTTTCGAAACGATCGATGCCGATCCGAACCAGTTCCTTGCCGTCGCCGAAATCGATGGCCGCGTCGCCGGCACGCTGCAACTGACATTCATCGCCGGCATATCGAGGCAAGGTGCATGGCGCGGGCAGATCGAGGCGGTCCGGGTGAGTACCGACCGGCGCGGCATCGGCCTCGGCGCCCGCATGATCGAATGGGCGATCGGGCAATGCCGCGCCCGAAATTGCGATCTGGTGCAACTGACGACGGACAAGAGCCGCACCGATGCACACCGCTTCTATGAAAAGCTCGGCTTCAAGGCCAGCCACATCGGCTACAAACTGAAGGTCTGAGGCCCAGGGCCAGCCTGTCTCCAGCGCGTATCCAAGACAGCCCGGAAACGCAAAAAGGCCGGGACATGCCCGGCCTTCCGAATGATTGACGTGCATGGCGGCCTTAGTTCAGGCGCGCCTTCACTTCGGTCACGGCCTTGCTGAACAGGTCGGATTGCACCTTGGCTTCGGCCCTCTTGGCGATCACGGCCTCGGCGGCGCTGATGGCGAGATCGACGGCTGCGGAACGGACCGCATTGACCGCATCGGCCTCGGCCTGAGCGATCTTCTGCTCGGAAAGGGCATTGCGACGGACGACGAACTCTTCCGTCTTCTCCTTCGCTTCGGCGGCCAGGATGGCCGCTTCGCGCTCGGCCACGGCAATGATGTTGGCCGCTTCGGCTTCGGCTTCCTTGCGCTTGCGCTGGTACTCGGCCAGCACGTGCTGAGCCTCCTCGCGCAGGCGCTTGGCTTCGGCAAGCTCGTTGCGGATCTGGTCGGCGCGGGCGTCGAGCGCCTTGCTGACCATGCCCGGAACCTTGAGATAGACCAGCAGAACGAAGAAGAGGATGAGGCCTACAAAGGCGAAGAATGTTGCATCAAGCGCCATGGATCAACCCTCCTGCTTTGCCGATGCCGAAGCAACAGCCGTCGCGACGTCGGCCTTGGCGGCCGGGCCGCCGATCAGCTGATCGACGATGGCGGTCGCGGTTTCTTCCGCGATCGCGCCGACGTCGGCGAATGCCTTCGCCTTGATCTCGCCGATGCGGGCCTCGGCAGCGGCCAGCTTCTGCGCCAGTTCGGCCTCGACCGCCGCGCGATCGGCATCGGCCTTCGCCTTGGCGGCGTCGCGCGCGGTGCCGGCGATCGTGTTTGCCTTGGCCCGTGCGGCTGCGAGTTCCTTCTCGTAGGTTTCGATGGCGGCGTCGGCTTCCGACTTCAGTCGGCCGGCTTCATCGAGATCCTGAGCGATACGGTCATGCCGGTTTTCCAGAATGCCGCCGATACGGGGCACGATAACCTTCTGCATGACGATGTAGAAAATGCCAAAAGTGATCGCAAGCCAGAGCAGCTGCGATGCGAATGTCGTCTGGTCGAACGGCGGGAATACGCCGGTTTCGTGACCGGCGTCATGTGCAACGCCCGTCTCCGTATGGGTTTCGCCGACAGCAGGAGCCCCATGGGTCTCCGCTTCCGTACCGTGGCCCGCTTCGGCGGTTCCGGCCGGGGTCGACTCGGCGTGTGCCGGGGTCACAAACATGCTCACCTCCAGGTGTACTGCAAATGCAAAGGATCACGGCCTGCGATCGCAAACCGTGATCCAGACCTCAGCTGAAATCAGACAGCAAAGAGGAGCAGAAGTGCGATGAGCAGCGAGAAGATGCCCAGAGCTTCCGTAACAGCGAAACCGAATACGAGGCGGCCGAACTGGCTGTCAGCAGCAGACGGGTTGCGCAGTGCACCCGAGAGGTAGCTGCCGAAGATGTTGCCGAGGCCGAGAGCCGTACCGGCCATACCGAAGCAAGCCAGACCTGCACCGATGAACTTTGCTGCTTCCGCTTCCATGTTGAACTCCTTGAATGGTTGTTGCGGCAAATGGATTGGCGCTCTCAGGCGCCAATGTCGATATCCTTAGTGACCACCCGGGTGCACTGCGTCATTGAGGTACATGCAAGTCAGCACCGCGAAGACGTAGGCCTGCAGGAAGGCGACGAGGAACTCAAGACCGGTCAGGGCGACCGTCATGATCAGAGGCAGGATCGCACCGCCGATGCCGAGCGCGCCGAGGGATCCGAGCGAGGCGACGAAGCCTGCGAACACCTTCAGCGTGATGTGGCCTGCCAGCATGTTGGCGAACAGACGCACCGACAGCGAAATCGGACGGGACAGGAAAGAGATGATCTCGATCGTGACGACCAGCGGGAGCAGGGCTCCGGGCACGCCGTGCGGCACGAAGAGATTGAGAAAGCCGAGGCCGTGTTTGTAAAAGCCGTAGACCAGGACCGTGCCGATCACGAAGAGCGCGAGCGCGAAGGTGACGATGATCTGGCTGGTGACGGTGAAGAAATATGGGAACATGCCGAGCATGTTCGCCGTCAGCACGAACATGAACAGCGAGAACACCATCGGGAAGAATTTCATTCCCTGGCTTCCCGCCCCTTCCCTCAACATCGAGGCGATGAACTCATAAGACATTTCCGCAACCGATTGGCTGCGCGTCGGGATCAGGCCGCGGCTGGTGGTCGAGAAGTAGAGGAATGCCGAAGCGGCCGCGACGGTCGCGACCATGAAGAGCGAAGCGTTGGTGAACGAAAAATCAATCCCGCCAATTTCAATCGGTACAATCTTCTGGATCAAGAACTGATGGGTTGGATCGTTTGCCACCGTTTGGTCTCTCTCAATTTGCCCGCCTCGCGGCGGAAGTCATTGCCCCGGATACCGCGCCTGTCAGGCGCCGTCTCCCTTGTTTATGTTTTCGCCGCCCTTGCGGTCCATGGGATGGACCGCAGCCACCTTCCCCGCAGACCGAAGAACATTCAGCACGCCGGCGCAGAAGCCGAGGAGCAGAAGCACGATCATGCCCCACGGACTGGTGCCGGCAAAACGGTCCAGCAAATACCCGAGAAGTGCACCGACGATGATGGCCGAGATGAATTCGCTCGACAGTTTCATCGCGACGGCATAGCCCTTGCGGCTTTCCTCCGCGCGATCGTCCCTGGCGTCTTCCTCTCGCTCCTCCTTGCGAACCTTGGCCAACTTGGCACCCAGTCGCTTTCGGCGCTCTTCCAGACCTTTGTCCCGCTCGTCCGTCATGATGCTCTCCCACCTTTGATCATGGCCAAATCCCGACCCCCGGGTATATTGGTCACGCAAACGGCAAAGAACAGTGCATCTTTCGGCCCGTTTTGAAGTCGCGCGCAACATAGTTTTAGGGGCACGCATAGTCAAGGCGTTCGCGGACAATGCAGCGAAGCCATTTAACGTAGCCAATTCATAGACTTAATTCATATCGGGAGGGACTACCCCCAACTATTGACGGGAATCGCCTGTCCGCGGTCACGTTTCTTGGCCGGGAATGGAGCCCGAATGGCTCAAAATGGCATCCCCCGGGCAAAAAAGCCCGACTTTCAGATCCAGCCGCCGCCATATGTACGGTAAAAGACGTGCAATCCGATTCGCCCGACCTTCTTCATGGTCGACGCCCACTTCGGGCGAACGTACAGCGCATGATAGTGCGTGGACGACCCTACTTCCGGCAGCCAGATCTTTCCGGCCGTGACGGCCATGGCAACCTCGCGGGCAACCTTCCAGTGATGCTTCGAATTCACCCGGTCCTTGATATTGTCGCAGGCAAAGGAAAACTGGCAGGCGTTGCGCCAATCCTCGTTCTGGTAGACGACGCCGCAGATGGTTTTCGGGTAGGCCGGGTTGCGGACCCGGTTGAGGATCACCTGGGCAACGGCCGCCTGCCCCTTCACCGACTCGCCGCGCGCCTCGAAATAGACGCCGGAGGCCAGGCACTGCTGTTCGGCCGGAGAAAACACCGACGGCGGAAGGACTGCGGCTGCCCAGGCATGGTCCTGCGGCCCGATGCTGGGAACGAAGCGGCCCTCACCGCCATCCTTCTTCAGGATGGAATCGAAGGGCGATACGCGGGCGTAGTCCGGCTGTGCCGGGGCATAGGCCGTAGCCAGCACATCGGCGCTCTTGTTGGTCACGAGCTTGGCCAGGAATGCGGGAACGCCGGGATCGGCTATCTCGGGACGCTTCTTGTAGAAAGCAGTGGCGACCTCGATCTCGCGCCCCTTTATCTCCGGCTTCACGAACGCATAGCGCTCCGGGTTGTCGAAGCGCGGGGCAAGCAGCGAACTGGTGCGATCGAGCACCGAACCTGCCGAAAAAGCCTTTGGCGGCTGGATGATCTCGACGGCGACGATGCGACCCTTCTTGTCCTTGCGGTTGACGCGGTCCTCGTCGGGGCTCTCCTCGCCCGACTTCTGCGCACTGTTGAATGCCACCTTGCTGCCATCGGCAAGCGTCATTCCGGCACTGCGCCCAACGGGACCGGTGATGATCGGATCGACGAAGGTGAGTTCGGATTCGTGGATGGAACCGGCCGGCGATTCCGTCAGCACCATGCGCCAACGCGCCTCGCCACGATCCATCCCCGAAAGCAGGCCTGCCAGATCGGCGTAGGCGGGCAGCGACGGGAAAGCGAGCCAGGTGGCCAATCCGAAGACGACGGGCGAACCCCATCTTTCGAAGAGACGGAGGGGGCGGCGGCGGAAACGGTTCTTCTGACGCAAGACCAAACTCCAACACAAGGGAAACACGGATACGAGGAAGCTCGAAAAACAATGTCCCATTAACCTTGAAGCTTGGTTAACGCCGTGCCCCGACGCTCCCGGAAACCGGGGTCTTGCGGCATAACGGGATGCAGAACAGCAAGCCTGACCGGGGGCTGGGCCGGCTCGCGGTTCCGGGTTCAAGCGGTGCGGGAACTTTGCAGTCCGGCAGGGTGCACAGGATCAGATGATGACCTGCGACCCCATTTCCACGACACGGTTGGTCGGCAGGCGGAAATAGTCGGAGGGATCGGCAGCTGCGTTGGCAAGCGCGATGAAGATATGATCCTGCCAGAGCGGCATGCCCGACTTCGCATCTGGAACGAGCTTCCTTCGACCGAGATAGAAGGAGGTCGACATGATATCGAATTTCAGACCCGATTTCCTGAGCCCGGCGAGCGCCTGCGATACGTTCTGGGTCTCCATGAACCCGAACCTGATCTCGACCAGGGTAAAGCGGTCGCTTATCTTCGACACGGTGTAGCGGTCATCGCCGTAAACCCGCGGCTTGTTGAGCGTTCGGACAGTGAGAATGACGTTCTTCTCGTGCAGCACGTGGTTATGCTTCAGGTTATGGAGCAATGCAGCGGGCGCAGACTCCGGATCGCTGGTCAGGAAGATCGCCGTACCGGGTACCTGAGCCGGCCCATGTTCGCTCTTCTTTTCGATCATCGACACAAAGGAGGCGAGCGGTATGTCGCTGTGCCGGGTCTTCGCATGCAGGATCTTGGTGCCGCGGCGCCATGTCCACATGATCAATGTGAAGAAGGCGGCGAACAGGACGGGGACCCAGCCCCCGTCGTGGATCTTGAGCAGGTTCGCCCCGAGGAAGATCAGTTCGAGCGCCAGAAGCGGCAGCAGTGCAACGATCGCAAGCCCGATCGACCACTGCCAGCGCACCCGCACGAACTCGAAGAACATGATGGTGGTGACGACCATGGCGCCGGTGACCGAGATACCATAGGCGACGGCTAGCGCCTCGGAGCTTCCGAAGCCGATCACCAGCGCCGCGACCCCGAACAGCAGGATCGTATTGACCGACGGCAGATAGATCTGCCCGGTATTGGTCTCCGAGGTGAAGAGGATCTCCATGCGCGGCAGCAGCCCGAGGTGGATCGCCTGGCGGACCAGCGAAAAGGCGCCGGTGATGACCGCCTGGCTGGCGATGATGGTGGCGGCTGTCGCCAGGATGACCATCGGCAGCAGTGCCCAGCGCGGGAACATCAGGTAGAACGGGTCGGAAACTGCCTCCGGATGCTGCAGGACGAGAGCACCCTGCCCGAGATAGTTGAGCGCCAGAGCCGGAAAGACCAGGACGAACCATGCCCACTGGATCGGCCGGCGTCCGAAATGGCCGAGATCCGCATAGAGGGCTTCGGCACCGGTGAGCGTCAGGAATACGGCACCGAGCACGATGACCGCCAGGAAGCCCTCGCGGTAGATGAACGACACCGCGTGCCACGGATTGATGGAGGCGAGAATGCCGAAGTCATCGGCGATGTGGCTCAATCCGGCCGCAGCTAGGGCCAGGAACCAAATCGTCGTGATCGGCCCGAAGAAGCGGGCGACCGCGCCGGTTCCATGCGACTGGATGGCGAAGAGGCCGATCAGGATGCCGAGGGCAATCGGTACGATGTAGCCATCGAACGTCGGCGTCACGAGCTTGAGACCCTCGACGGCCGAAAGCACCGACAAGGCCGGAGTGATCATGGCGTCGCCGAGGAAAAGGGCCGCACCGACGAGACCCATCAGCATCAGAATCGTCGCATGCCCGTTTGCGGTCTTCATCAGCAATGCCAGCAGCGACAGGGTGCCGCCCTCGCCGTCGTTGTCGGCGCGCAGCAGCAGCAACACGTACTTGATGGTGACGATGATGGTCATCGACCACAGGAGCAGCGAGATCAGACCGATCACTTCGTCGCGCATCAGGCCGTCATGCGAAATCGGTTTCAGCGCCTCGCGGAAGGCATAGAGCGGGCTGGTGCCGATATCGCCGTAGACGACGCCTACGGAACCGAGCGCGAGATGAAACAGCTTGCGCCATTCCTCCTTCCTCGTGGCGGGGTGCACAGCTTCGTGGGACATGCAGATCTAACCAGGCCCTAAAGCCAGCCTTTCCAGCGAAAGAAGAAGAACGGGATGATAGCGGAGAGAAGCATCAGGGCAAGGGCCAGCGGATAGCCGAAGCTCCAGTGCAGCTCCGGCATGACGGCGAAGTTCATGCCGTAGATCGACGCCACCATGGTCGGCGGCAGGAGGACCACCGACGCAATGGAGAAGATCTTGATGATCGCGTTCTGCTCGACATTGATCAGGCCGAGCGAGGCATCAAGCAGGAATGTGATGTTGCCGGCAATGAAGGAAGCGTGTTCGGACAGGGACTGGATATCACGCGAGACGGCGCGGCACAGTTCCTTGGACTCGCGGTTTTCCTGGATGACGGGCACCGTGTAGAGGAACGTCATCAGCCGTGACAGCGAGGCGAGGCTGTCGCGGGTCTTGCTCACCAGCCGGTGATGGCCGGCGACGTCGAACAGGCGGTCTTCCAGATAGTGCGGCGGCCGCCGCTTGGAACGGCTCGTTTCGGCGAACACCATCATCGACAGGCCATCGATACGTGCCACCGACTGTTCCAGGATCTCGGCGGTACGGTCGACGATCGTCTCCATCAGCCGTGTCAGCAGAATCGGCCCGGAGCGGCAGCCCTCCTGCATCCTGTGCATCGCTGCAATAAAGAGCCCGAAGGATTTTGGTTCTGCATAGCGGATGGTGACCAGGCGGTTGTCGATCAGCACGAAAGCGATGTCCGTCAGTTCCGGCACCTCGCTGTCGGCCTTGTAGACCAGCGAACCGGTCATGAAGACCGCGCCATCCTCGATGTAGAGCCGGCTTGAAGGTTCGATGTCCTTGAGATCTTCGCGCGTCGGCACCGAGATCGACAGCAGGCCCTCGACCATGTCCTCCTCGGCCCTGGTAGGGCTAAGAAGATCAACCCAGACGATATCGGGCGTCAAGGCGGGTGCACCGTGCTCGACGGACAGGGCGATCGCGTCGCCATTGGACCGGTACGCAGTAATCATTCCAAGCACCTGAACGCCAGGACGACCGGACAGGCCGCGGTGCGGACGTTCGGTCTCCAGTACAACTACACACCAAAGCCGGGCCTATTGCCAAGCTAGAGCTAGGATCATCCATGCGCTGGCCCAGCGGGGCGCACATAGGCGCGTGGCAATAGTCCAAATGCCGTCCATATACAAGTGTCGTGACAATGTGCGCTGCCGGTGGCGGATAGCTTGATCTGCATCAAGGAAAATGCGGCGGCTCGGCATAGTCTAGCAGTTGTCTACTCTGGAAAGTGGACTTGAAGACGGAGGTTGGACATGAACGGCAAATCTTCAAACTTCCTGCCGAGCCTTTGGTCGGACAATCCGTTCCGCGACCTGCGCAAGGAAATGGATCAGGCGCTGGAATCGTTTTTCGGCAATCGTGGGCAGCTGGGCACGGCTGCGGGCGGCGAACCGATGTTCGCCAGCTTCCGCACACCGTCGGTCGACGTTGTCGAGAACGAGACAGCGATCACGCTCACCGCCGAACTACCTGGGATGAGCGAGGGCGACGTGGACCTTTCGGTACACAACGGCATCTTGACGCTGAAGGGCGAAAAGAAGCTGGAAAAGAAGGACGACAAGGACAATTACCACATCATCGAGCGACGCTACGGGTCGTTCCAGCGCTCCATGAGGCTGCCCGACACTGTCGATGAAGGCGCAATCAACGCGACCTTCGACAAGGGCGTACTGAAGGTGACCATGCCGAAGAAGGCAGGCTCCGCGCCGGCCGAACGCAAGATCGCCATTGGCAAGAGCTGAGGGCTTGCATGACGGCGGCACCGCTGGTGTGCGTTGTCCACGGAGACGGCCCGTCCGATGACGGGCCGTGGCAGACCGAGCATTCATTCAAAAACAATCGAGGGCGTCGCACGTTTTGGCCGGCCACCGGCCTCGCTCCACACCTTGCGGGCGATATCGCGATAAATCTCGGCATGGATGCCTTCCGGCTCCGAAACCACGATCGGCGTGCCGGCGTCCGACATCTCGCGGATATTCATTGTCAGCGGCACCTCTCCGAGGAAGGGAACGCCGATGCGCTCGGCCTCCCTGCGCGCGCCGCCATGGCCGAAGATGTCATAGCGCGCACCGGTATCCGGCGCGACGAAGTAGCTCATGTTTTCAACGATGCCGAGAACCGGCACCTCGACCTTGCGGAACATGTTCAAGCCCTTGCGGGCATCGATCAGCGCCAGGTCCTGCGGCGTCGACACGATGACGGCGCCGGCAAGCGGCACCTGCTGCGCCATCGTCAGCTGTGCGTCGCCGGTACCGGGCGGCATGTCGACGACCAGCACGTCAAGCTCGCCCCAGGCGACCTCGCGCAGCATCTGCATCAGCGCCGACTGCACCATCGGGCCGCGCCAGATCATGGCGGTATCCTCCTCCACCAGGAAGCCCATCGACATCACCTTGAGCCCGTAGTTTTCCATGGGGCGGATGATGCGGTTCTCGATCTGGGTCGGCCGGCCGGAGATTTTCAGGAGCCGCGGCATCGACGGGCCATAGATGTCTGCATCGAGGATGCCCACCTTCAGCCCGATGTCCCTGAGCCCGAGCGCCAGGTTCACGGCCGTCGTCGACTTTCCGACGCCGCCCTTGCCCGAGGCGACGGCAATGATGGCGCCGATGCCGGGCACGCCGGGTTTTGCGCCCTGCTGCGGGCGCGCCTGCGGCGCCGCATGCGAATGGCCGGCGTGGGAATGACCGGTATGCGCCTGCGGCGGCGCCGAATCGCGCGGTTGTCCGGGGGAGGCTTTCTTGTCCGCTGTCAGCGCCACCATCGCGCCCTTGACGCCCGGGATATTCTTGACCGCCCGTTCCGCCGCCTGCCGCATCGGCTCGAGCTCCTTGGCCCGCTCGGCCGGAACGGTGACCGAGAAATAGACCTTGGAATCGGCGATGAACACATCCGACACCATACCGAGATCGACGATATTTCCTTCCAGGTCGGGACCGCGCACGGTCTTCAACGTCTCCAGAACCTGTTCCTTGCTAACCAGCGTCATGTCCTAAGAATGCTCCTCGTGCCCTGCGCGGGTGACCTCGATCGCCGTTACGGCCGTACCAAGAACCTTTCGCAAGCTTTTCATCTTAGTTCTAGATGGAGCTGATGGGAATTGCGCACAAGCGCACACACCTCACGCGGGGCTCTTTCGCAGATAACAAGCTGCCGGCGGCGCACGCGCCCTTGCCTGATGCCAATAGGTCAAAGCCGCCGGCGATGCCCGTTGGCGCCCATTCGGATACGCCCAGACACCAACCGACGGCCTTGCCGCACGCATTCTTTTTGAATGCTGTTACTTCTTGTTTCAGTCCCCTCTGGACCGCTTCATTCAGAAGCATGAATCGTGCCAGCTTCGATGCCTATCGTACAATATCCATATTTTTCATAAGCATAAAGCAGATCGTATCATCGACATTGTCATGCTTTCTCTTTGCGGACCGATGGTAAATTGTGCAATGCGCCAATTTCATACGCAAAACGCGGTGCCGATCTGCCTACTTGATCAGCCCTATCCTCAGCGCCCGTGCCACCGCCTGCGTCCTGTTGACCGTGTCGAGCTTCTTGGCGGCGCGGTTCAGGTAGTGGTTGACGGTGTGCTCGGAGAGGGAAAGGATCTCGGAGATTTCCACGCTGGTCTTGCCGGCCGCGGTCCAGGTCAGGCAATCGATTTCCCGTTCGGTCAGGGTGTCGGTAACCTTGGCGTCCTGTTTGCGGATCTCGGCAAGCCGGTCGTAGATGTGCTGCGCGAAGAAACCGAGTTCCATCGTTTCCCTGAATGAGAACAGCTCCCGGTCGCCCATGAAGGAAACGGCGCCGCGCATCCCGGACGCGTCAAAGGTGGGAAAACATGCGCCACGCGGTAGCCGGAAGCGTTCGCAGAGGGCAATCACCAGTTCATCCTTGCCGTCGCGCCGGCCCTTGGCGAGCTCCGGCACATTGACGACGAACGGCAGGGTCGAGCGCCGCAGATGATCCAGCACCGGGCTTTCGGCGCCCAGCCCCTCCTGATCGCAGATGGCAAGCATTTCCGCCGGCCAGCTGGATAGAACCGTGCTGCTGGCGAATTCGCAGGCGGATGCGGCCGGAAGGTTGAGCACCATGAAGGCGCGCGCGCCATATGCCTCGGTGAGCTTGCGCATGAATCGGAAGACATCGAACTGCGTCCGCAGACCGGAAATTTCCTCGACGTGCCGTTCGATGTCAAATGCACAATCCGGGCCGTCTTCAGCAAGAGCCATTGTCGGCTTTCCCCTGCTGCCCGGGCACAACGAATACTTGGCTAATTAAGTATTTCTTAGTCATCAATACACATCCAGAACATGTCCCCGGTCGAAAGCGCCACGCCGCCGCCGGGCGCAAGTGACATACGAACATAATTGCAAATAAAAATACAACAAATACTGCCGATAGTAGCAAGTTTCCCCGCAGCCAAGGGTCGTCGTCATCCAGTGCCAGTCCGGCGCAAGTGCAGCGACCATCGATCATCTGTGCCAGAACGATACACTTCTGCAGCGCCACTCGCCCCGCAGAAGTGCTCAAAAGCCGGTGAATGCAGGAGACAGCTATCGCCGCGGCCCAAGCCTGACGTTCATGTCACGCATGATGCCCACGGCCGCATCGCGCACAAGGGGAGCCCAGACTTCCAGATCGGACTTCTTCACCCGGTAGGCCGGGCCGGTGACGGACACCCCGCCTATGAAGGAGAGGTCATCCGAGGCAATGGCGGCGGCGACACAACTGATGCCGCTCTCGTGCTCCTCCAGATCGAAGGCATGCCCCCTTTTGCGAATCACGGCGATATCGGCCAGCAATGAGCTTGCATCGGCATGGGTGGCTTCGGTGAAGGGGTGGAAATCGATCTGCCGCACGAGTTCTGAAAGGGGCGCGTCTTTCATCGCCGAAAGCGCCGCCTTGCCGATGCCGGTGCAATAGAGCGGCGAGGCATTGCCGATCTGCGAATACATGCGAACCGCCGATTGGCGGCCTTCGACCTTGTCGACATAGACGATCGTATTGCCGCGAAGCGCGCCGAGATGCACGGTCTCACCGGTCATGTCGTGCAGAGCGCGCAGATGCGGCTCGGCGATCGAACGGAAATCGTTGCGCGCCCAGCTACGCGCCGCGAGACTGAGCAGCCGCAGGCCCGGCGCATAGGTCATGTCGCGCCGCAGATCCAGCAAACCCTCCTCAACCAGATGGCTCAGCTGGCGATGGAGCGTGCCGCGTGGCTGGCCGGACTTCGCCAGGATCTCTGTGAAGCGCAACGGCTCGTCGGCTTCCGCCACCAGATCGAGGATCGCCATGACCTTGCCGAGCGTGCCCGTTCCGGTACTGATCTCCGCCTGCTCTTGCCGCGGCTCGCGGGGCGTTCCGATTCTAGGGTCTGGCAACATGGCGAGGCTATCCGTTTCGTGGAACACGTCGCTGCCGCTTGACAGCCGTACGACTATTATCCGATAGTTCCACATAGTCAAATCAAGTTCCACATATCGGAACAATTTGCCGGATCAGTCTTCTCGGGAGGAGCCTGTCCGACCGTTGCGCGAGGCAAAAAGAAGGACAGGTTCGATCATGGCGTCTCAGCCTGGGCAGTTTCCCGATCTCAGGGGTCGTGGCATCCTCGTTACCGGAGGTGGTTCCGGCATCGGGGCCGCGCTGGTCGAGGGGTTTGCTCGCCAGGGCGCGCGGGTCGCCTTTTTCGATATCGCCGAAACCGAGAGCCGTGAGCTTGCAGCACGCCTGTCTGCCGAGGTCGAGCACCCCGTCCATTTCCTGCCGACCGACCTGCGCGATGTTTCGGCAATCCGGGCATCGGTGAACAAGGCCGCCGAGGCGATCGGGGCGATCGGCGTGCTGGTCAACAATGCCGGCTGGGACGACCGCCATGACCTCGAGACCGCCGACGAAGCCTATTGGGACGCCAACCAGGCGGTGAACCTCAAGCACCACTTCTTTACGACGCAGGCTGTCCTGCCGCACATGCGGGCAGCAGGGCGCGGATCGATCGTCAACATGTCGTCGATCGCCTACCTGTTGCACATGGGCGACTTGCCGGCCTATGCGGCGGCCAAGGCGGGCATCGTCGGCCTTACGAAGAGCCTCGCCGGAAAGCTCGGCCCGGAGAAAATCCGGGTCAATTGCATCATGCCCGGCATGATCGTCACCGAGCGGCAGAAACGCCTGTGGCTGACCGAGGAAGGCGTGAAGACCATGCTGGACCGGCAGTGCCTGAAACGCATACTGACGGCAGAGGACCTCGTCGGGCCCTGCCTTTTCCTAGCATCCGACTGTTCGGCCGGCATGACGGCGCAGTCGATCATCGTTGACGGAGGCATATTCTGATGACCACCCCCGCCTATGTGGCAGTCGACTGGGGCACGAGCAGTTTCCGTCTGTGGCTGATGGCCGCAGACGACCGCGTGCTCGCCGAGCGGCGCAGCGGCGAAGGCATGACGACGGCCGCCCGGCTGGGCTTTGCCGGGGTGCTGGACGCGCATCTCGACGCGGTCAAGGCGCCGGCGGACCTGCCGGTCATCGTCTGCGGCATGGCCGGCGCCCGCCAGGGCTGGATCGAGGCCGGCTATGTGGACGTGCCCTGCGCGCTGTCTGCCGTGCTCGACGGCGCCGTCTCCGTGCCCGGCACCAAGCGCGATGTCCGCATACTTCCCGGGCTCGCGCAGCGTTCCGGAACGCCCGACGTCATGCGTGGCGAAGAGACCCAGTTGCTCGGCGCGCTCTCGACATTCGGTGACGGCGAGCGCCACGTCTGCATGCCCGGCACGCACTCCAAGTGGGTGCACGTCGCGAACGGCGCCGTCACCGGCTTCTCGACCTTCATGACCGGCGAGCTCTTCGACGTGATCTCGAAGCATTCCATTCTCGCGCATACGCTCGCCGGAGCGGAAGGGTCCGACGCCGCCGAATTCGGCGAGGCCGCGGAAGCCGCCTTCCGCCAACCGGCACTGGCGACCAACTTCTTCTTCGGCATCCGCGCCGCCCAACTGCTCAACGGCCTGGGACCGACCGCTGCCCAATCGCGCCTCTCCGGCACGCTGCTCGGGCTCGAGCTTGCCGGGGCCCATGCCGCGGCCAAGCCCGGCACCGCCATCGCGCTTGTCGCCTCCGGACGATTGCAGTCGCTTTACGAGGCCGCCTTCCAGCGTCTCGGACTTGAATACGCAACCATCGACGCCGACGATGCGGTGCGCCGCGGCCTTGCCGCCGCCGCCCGCAGCATCTGGCCACAGCAACAGGAAAGCCACACCGCATGAACCGCATTCCCTTCCCGGACATGAAGTATCCGCTGATCGCGATCCTGCGCGGGTTGAAACCGCAGGAAACCGAAGGCGTGGTCGGCGCGCTGATCGAAAACGGCTTCACAGCCATCGAGATCCCGCTCAATTCACCGGAGCCGTTCAAATCGATCGAGATCGCCGCAAAAATGGCGCCGGCCGATTGCCTGATCGGCGCGGGAACCGTGCTGACCGTCGCCGACGTCGACCGGCTGGATGCCGCCGGCGGCCGCCTGCTGGTCACCCCGAACGTCGAGCCCGAGGTGATCATCCGCGCCCGCGACAAGGGCATGGTGACGATGCCCGGCGTCTTTACGCCGACCGAAGCGCTCTCGGCGGCCCGCGCCGGTGCGACGGGCCTGAAATTCTTCCCGGCAAGCGTGCTCGGTCCCGCCGGTATCACGGCCATCCGCGCCATCCTGCCACCGGAACTGGTGATTGCCGCGGTCGGCGGGGTCTCCGACAAGAATTTCGGCGAATACCGCCAGGCTGGCATCCACGCCTTCGGGCTCGGATCCAGCCTCTACAAGCCCGGCATGGATGCCAAGGAAGTGGCCGAACGTGCCCGCCTCTCGCTGGCCGCCTATGATGCCGCGAAGGGAGCCTGAGCCAATGACCGAAGTTTTCGAATTCCGCGGCCGGGTGCTCTGCGAAGCACGCCTGATGCTCGGAGAAGGCCCGACCTACGATCCGGCGACCGACACGACGTGGTGGTTTAACATCAAGGGGAAGGAACTGCATGAGCTGCACCTGACAAGCGGCCGCAAGACGGTGCATCCGCTGCCGATGATGGCAAGCGTGCTGGCCCGCATCGACAGCGCGCGTCAACTGATCGCCTCCGAGGACGGCCTGTTCCTGCGCGACACCGCCACCGGGGCGCTGACACCCCACGCCAAACTCGAATCCGACGTGCTCGGCAACCGCTCAAACGACGGACGCGTTCACCCCTCCGGCGCACTTTGGATCGGTACCATGGGCAAGCATGCGGAGGATGGTGCCGGCGCCATCTACCACGTCGCAAAGGGCGTCGTGACCAGGCTCTTCGACAGCATCAGCATTCCGAACGCCATCTGCTTCACTGCCGATGGAACGATCGGCTACTTCGCCGACAGCAAGGCCAACGTGCTAAAGAAGGTGGCGCTGGACCCGGCGACCGGCCTGCCGACCGCTAAGCCTGAGGTATTCCTTGCCTCCCCCCCAAGCGGGATCGAGTTTGATGGCGCCGTCTGCGATGCCGATGGGTACATCTGGAACGCCAGCTGGAACGGCTCGGGCGTCGATCGTTATGCCGCTGACGGAACCCATGTCGCACATTACAAGGTGCCTGCCCGCCAGACCACCTGCCCCGCCTTCATCGGTGCTGCAGCCGACCGGCTGCTGGTGACGTCGGCCTGGGCCGACATGGACGACGCGGCGCGCGCTGCAGATCCACTGGCGGGGGCGACCTTCGAGCTCGGCATTCCCGTCAAAGGCATCTTCGATAGGCCCTACATTCTATAGAGCCAGCTGGCCCGGGTGAGCGCCGGCGGTACGCCGCCGCCGCAGGGCTGCACAGATCCCGCACAAGTTTCAGTTGACATCCTACCTACTAGTAGGTATATAGGTGTCATGACGAATTTGACGACTACCGCCGACGAAATCGTGACATGCGCCCATGCGCTGATGATGAACCGTGGCTACAACGGCTTCAGCTATGCCGACGTTTCCGAGACCGTCGGCATTCGCAAGGCCAGCATTCACCACCATTTTCCTACCAAGGCGGATCTCGCCGTCCGGGTGGTGGCGCAATACCGCAAACAGGTGCGCGACAGCATCGCCGGGCTTTCGCAGACGATCCCCGCACCGGACGATCAGTTGCGCGCCTATGTGGAATATTGGGAAAGCTGCGTTGCCACCGGCACCCAGACGTTCTGCGTCTGCGCGATGCTCGCGGCCGAGATCCCGGCCCTGCCGGAGAATGTCGCCAACGAGGTGCGCGCCCATTTCAGGGACCTCATCGGCTGGCTCGCATCGGTCATTGCCGCGGCCGACGCCGCCGGCAAGGCCAGGCTGGAAAAGAGGGCGGAGGTCGAGGCGGAAGCCTTCGCCGCCGCCATCCACGGCGGCATGCTGGCGGCACGCGCGTTTGGTTCCG
Source organism: Ferirhizobium litorale (assembly GCA_030028905.1). Lineage (GTDB taxonomy): Bacteria > Pseudomonadota > Alphaproteobacteria > Rhizobiales > Rhizobiaceae > Ferirhizobium > Ferirhizobium litorale. Next base: position 603,482 of record JALDYZ010000002.1, read on the forward strand.
CTGACGCATTCCGATCGGCAGCGCACACGGCTCTCGATCGTATTCTGGTACCCATCCAACATCACGGGGGATAACCACCCCTTTTTTCGACAACTACCCTACCAACCAGTAGGTATACAAGGAAACCAAAATGACCCCCGAACTGTCCATTCTCGCGGCGCTGGCCGTCATCACCCTGATCCTGCCGGTCGTCTACAGTGCCCTCTTTTCCAAGCAGGTCGGCCAGGCCGTGCTGTCGAGCAACCGCGAAAACGCACCGGAGCCAACTGGCGCCGCCGGCCGATTGAAGCGCGCCCACGCAAATCTCATCGAAAACCTGGTGCCGTTTGCAGCGGTGGTCCTCGTAGCCCATGCCGCCGGGGTCTCGAACACCATCACTATCGCCGGGGCCTGGATTTTCCTCGCCGCCCGACTGACCCACATCGCGGTCTACTTCGCCGGCATAACCGGCATACGTACCGTTGCCTATTTCGTCAGCCTGCTCGGCAGCTTCATGATCGCCAGCCAGATCTGGCTGGGGTAAACCCCTGGCAAGCTTGGCCAAAGCTGCCGCTGCGGCGCTCGTCCCGAGCCAGCAGCGGCAGCACGACCTCCGAGCTGCCGCTCATGGCAATCCTGCCGCGCATTGTCGCGAAAAGTTCCAAAATTTCTTGAGCCGGGCGTTGTATTTTTTTCGGAACCAAACCGCGCTCCGTGCCATTTCCCCCTCGAACCGACGCTGTGAAGGAACGAGAAGTGCTCCTGCAACAGCGTCAAACGTTCATTCGATTTCGACCATGAAAGGCAGGTTCGACATGCTCAAGAAACTCTTCACGACCGCAGCCGCAGGCGCCCTTCTCGTGAGTGCGACGGCAGTTCCTACGGCCTTTGCCCAGGATACGACCGCTCCTGCTCCCGCTGCCCCCGAAACTCCGGCAGTGACCGAGCCTGCCATGCCTGACGCCTCGGGCGGCACCACGGCAACGGCGCCTTCCACCGAAGCTGCTCCTATGACGTCGGCCACTTACCTGCCCGAGCAGGCTCCCGACCAGATCAGCGCCAACACCTATATCGGCCAGACCGTCTATAACGCCGCCGACGAGAATGTCGGTGAAATCAGCGACCTGATCATGGAGAAGGACGGCGGCATCGTCGCAGCCGTGGTCGGCGTCGGTGGTTTCCTCGGCCTCGGCCAGAAGGATGTTGCCGTACCGATCGACAACATCGCCGTTGCCCAGGACCCGACCGACGGCACATTGAAACTGACGACGACCGAATCGGCCGAAACTCTGAAGGCGGCGCCGGAATTCAAGACGCTGGCAATGGTCCAGTCCGAAAAGGACTCGGCAAACCAGCCGACCGGTTCGATCACGCCGAACAGCACGACGACCGCTCCGGCCGAGCCGCAGTAAACAGTTGATCCCCGATGCCGGATCCAGTTCCGGCCAACTGGCGGCGCCACACCGGCGCCGCCTTTTTGCTGGTCAGTACCAGGCGTCAGGCATCGCCTTTTTCTTGCCATCGACATAGGCGGCGAGCGCCTCGTCTACCGCGGGATCGAGCGGCGGGGCCTCGTACTCGGCGAGCGTCTTCTTCCATTGCCGGTTGGCGCGGGTGGCGATGTCAGTCGAGCCCCCCTCCTCGCTCCATTTTTCGAACGGCTCGTTGTCGGAGAGCGTCGAATCCCAGAAGGCGGTCTGGTAGTTGCGCATTGTATGATCGCAGCCGAGAAAATGGCTGCCCGGCCCCACCTGCAGGAAGGCATCCATGGCCAACGTATTGTCGTCGACCACCACCCCCGCCAGGTAGGAATGCAGGGCGCCGCAGAGATCCGCATCCATGACGAACTTTTCGTAGGACATCGACAGCAGCCCGTCGAGGAAGCCTGCCGAATGCAGGATAAAGTTGGCGCCGCAGTGGATGGCCGACAGCATCGACATCAACCCTTCCTGCATCGCCTGGCCATCAGGCAGTTTGGAATTGGAAAAATTGCCGGCGCAGCGCAGCGGAAGCCTGAGACGCCGCGCCAACTGGCCGACGACCATCGATCCGATCGCCGGCTCCGGCGTTCCGAAGGTGGGAGATCCTGAGCGCAGCGACATGGACGAGAGGAAGTTGCCGAAGATCACCGGCGCCCCCTTGCGCTCGAGCTGCGTCAGGGCGCAGCCGGCGATGGTCTCGGCGAAGGACTGGGCGATCGCGCCGGCATTGGTGACGGGGCCCATGGCGCCGCCGAGGATGAAGGGCACGATCACCGCCGCCTGGTTGGCGCGGGCATAGGCCCGCAGCGACTTCGTCATCGTGCCGTCCCATACGAGCGGGGAGTTGACGTTGACATTGCCGAGGATGACGCAGTGGCGATCGATGAAATCGGCACCGAAAAGGATGCGGGCCATCTCGATCGAATCCTCGGCGCGCTCCTCTGCGGTAACCGATCCCATGAACGGGCGGTCGGAATACTTGATGTGGGAATAGACCATGTCGAGGTGGCGCTTGTTCACCGGCACGTCGACCGGCTCGCAGATCGTGCCGCCCGAATGATGCAGCCAGGGGCTCGCCTGGGCGAGCTTGATGAAGTTGCGAAAATCCTCGATCGTGCCGTAGCGCCGGCCCTTGTCGAGATCCATCACGAAGGGCGAGCCGTAGGCCGGCGAGAACACCACGTTGCTGCCGCCGATCTCGACATTGTGCAGCGGATTGCGCGCATACTGGGTGAACTGGGCCGGTGCCGACGACACGATCTCGCGCAGCATGCCGGGCTCGAAGGTCACCCTGACGCCGTCAACACGGGCACCGGCGCGCTTCCACAGGTCAAGGGCGGCGAGATCGTCGCGGAACTCGATACCCACTTCGGCAAGAATCCGGTCGGCGATCGCCTCGATCTTGAGGAGGTTTTCCTCCGAGAGGATGTCGTAGGTGGGGATGTTGCGCCGGATGTACGGCACGCCGGCAGGCTTTGCACCGCCCTCCCGCCTGGCACTCCTTGCCGCCCTCGTCCGCCTGCCCGGTTCGGCGAGCGCTTCTACCGTCTGTGCCATGCCATTCACTCCCTTGCACGTCAGCAAAGCTTATCGCCCGGGGAAGGGCCTGTAACGCTGGAAAAAATCGACACAAGATATAAGCTCACCTTATGGAAAGCTTGCGACGCCTCCTGCCATCGGCAACCAGCCTCATCATCTTCGAGGCGGCTGGCCGCCATGAAAACTTCACCCGCGCGGCCGAGGAACTCGGCATGTCGCAGGCGGCCGTATCCTATGCGATGCGCACCTTGGAGGACCAACTCGGCGTGCCGCTGTTTCGCCGGGTGCACCGGGCGGTGGAACTGACAGATGTCGGCGAGCGCTTCCATGCCGATGTGTCGGCCGGCCTGACCCGGATCCAGAAATCGGCCGAGGAGATCCGCGCCAAAGGCCGCGAGGTGAACGTCACGCTTGCGGCCTCGACCGCCTTCGCCTCGATGTGGATGCTGCCGAGACTGGCGCAACTGCGTGCCGACCTGCCCGACATCGACCTGCGCATCCAGACCAGCGTGCGCGACCTCGACCTCGACGAGGAACCGATCCCGCTCGGCGTGCGCGGCGGTGATCCCGCCACCTGGCCGCGCTACCATGCCGCCCTGCTGGCACCCGAGGTCGTCAACGCCGTGGCAAGCCCGGCCTTCGTCGAGCAGCACGGTTTTCCCGAGACGCCGCAGGCGCTGACGCGTCATCGGCTAATACGGCTGGAAGAACCGGTGCGGGAAGCGTGCGACTGGCCGCAATGGTTCCAGAGCGCGGGAATATCCTACCAGCCGCAGAGTCACGGTCTCGCGATCAACGATTATGTACTGGTGATCCAGGCGGTGCTTTCCGGCGAGGGCATCGCGCTTGGGTGGGAACACCTTACGGAGAGGCAGACGCGCTCCGGCCTGCTGGTGCCGGTCGGCAACCATGTGCTGCGCACCGGCCAGGCCTTCTATGTGGTGTGGCCGCGGTCGCGCGAACTGAACGCCCATGCCAGGCGGGTGCGCGACTGGTTGCTCGAGCAAGGCAGCGGGGGTTGATTGCAATCGCTCCAGGCCGACTGAGCCGTGCAGTCTTCAGTCTGCGGCGGCGAGTTCGACGTTGCGCTCCTTGAGGTAGGCGAGCGTGGCGGCGCTGTCGGCGGGGCGGCCGTAAAAATAGCCCTGCCCTATCGAACAGCCGAGCGCCTTGAGGATCTTGACCTCGGTGACTTCCTCGATGCCTTCGGCGACGACCTGCAACTGCAACCCCTCGCACATGGCAACGATCGCCCTGACGATATGCTCCGAAGCCGGGTCGCTGGCCAGCCGCGAGACGAAGGCACGATCGATCTTGACCTTGTCGAAGGCAAAGTCCCGCAACCGCCCGAGGCTCGACTGGCCGGTGCCGAAATCATCCAGCGCGATCCGGACGCCGGCCCTGCGCAGCTCTGCGATGATGCAGTGTGCGGTATCGGCGGAGGTGACGACCGCCGTCTCGGTAATCTCGAGGACGAGGCGGTGCGGATCGAAGCCGATGCGGCCGAGGATCGCAAGGATACTGCTCGCGGTGGCGGGATCGGTCAGTTGCGCCGAGGACAGGTTGAACGACAGGAAGGTTTCGCGCGGCCAGGAGAGCGCGGCTTCCGCGGCCTTGCGCAGCAGGGTTTCCGACAGCGTGTCGATGAAGCCGCGCTCCTCGGCAAGCGGTACGAACACCGCAGGCGAAACGAAGCCGAGCTCGGGATCGATCCAGCGCGCCAGCGCCTCGAATCCAAGCACCGTCTCGTTCTTCAGGTTGACGATCGGCTGGAAGTGAACATCCACGGCATCGTTGATGATGGCATTGCGCAGCGCCTGCTCCAGCAGCGTTGCATGCTGCATTTCCTGCGCGATTTCACGCGTGTAGACGGTAACCTGGCCGCGGCCACGGCGCTTCGAGCGATAGAGCGCGGTCTCGGCGCTTTTCAGCAGCGGCTCGAAGCCCTCCCCGGCAAAGGGATGGATGGCGAAGCCGAACGATGCGCTGAGCCGCACGCTGCGATCGCCGAGATCATAGGGCGCGGCAAGCACGTCCTTGACCATCTGGCCGAATTTTTCCGCGCCGAGCCTCTCGAAGACCAGCGGCAGGACGAAGGCGAATTCGTCGCCGCCGTGCCGGGTGACGGCGGCGCCGTCGGGAATGCAGGCCTGCAGCCGAAGCGCCACCTGCCGCAGGATCTCGTCGCCCGCCTCGCTGCCGAACAGGTCGTTGATCGGCTTGAACCCGTCAAGATTGGTGATGCCGATGGCAAAGGGTGCCGGGTCCTCCGCCCGCTCCTCGGCGAGCAAGCGCACCCTGTCGCGCAGCCGATAGCGGTTACCGAGCCCGGTCAGCATATCGGTATGGACCAGGAGTTGCTCGCCGGCCCTGGCCCGCGGCAACGATGGATCGGCCGGCATCATATTCGGTCATTCCTGAGTACTTGTTCCACCCAGGCCGAGAATGGTGGTGATCTCTTAAAAAAAGGATAGCGTCGGGAGAGAATGCACTGAAAGCTTGATTGCGACGGCTTTGGGCGACCATCGACGCCGCTCAGACCACAACGCGACCTTCGTCCTGCGCGATATGCGCGCGGATGGCGGCATCGATGATATCCGGGCTGATCGGCTTGAGGATGGTGTCGTCCATGCCGGCCTGCAGGCAATTGCGGCGGTCCTGGTCGAAGGCTTGTGCCAGCACACCGATGATCGCAGTGCGGGCCGACAGGTCCTTTTGCCGGTCGCGGATGTAGAGTGCCGCCTCGATGCCGTTGATGCCGGGAAGCGTCAGGTCCATCAGCACAACCTCCGGAGAGTGCTTTTCCCAAAGGCGAACGGCCTCAAGACCGTCGGCCGCGACCAGGTAGCTATATCCGAGACCCTCGAGGATCTGCGAGAAAACGATCTGGTTGACCGGATTGTCTTCGGCGACCAGCACCTGCACGGTCCCGTCCGCCGGCTCGGCTTTCGGAGCATCGATCGAGGTTTCCACCTTGGGTCGATGGGCGATGGCGGATGCGATCACGTGGCTGCCGCGCAAGTCGAAATGCTTGGTCAGAAGATAGGCGAATTCGGTGCACAGCTGAAAGCCGTCCAGCGCCATGACCGGGATCTCATGCTTCTCGGCGAGATCGAGGCAGCGCACATCCATGCGATTGTCGATGACGACGAGATCGAGGCGAAGGCCGTGCGCAGCTGCAATATCGAGAAATGCACGCTGCTCGTCGACCGTGCGGACCGCCTGCGCCTCCATACCGAGACGCGACAGCGTGTCGAGGGCAGCAATCTCGACTTCGTGATCGGCAGTGACCAGAAGGACCTTTTGCCGGGCGACCCGATTGCCAACCTCCTGCGGATCGCCGCGTCGCCCGATCGCATCGGCCGGACGCTCCTCGCCAAATGCGAGGCGCCTGGCGCCATGGGCGGCTCCACCCGAGCCGAGGACGGAGGATAGCTCCGTGACATCCTCCGCTGTGGTCACCAGAAGATAGCGCCCCGGCTTGCCGATGCGGTGCTTGCGAACGACAAGTTCCAGATCGGTGTTGCCGGTCCGCTCCATGATCTCCGGGACCATGACCGCGGCCCCGCTTTCCAGCACATGCCGGTCGCTGGCATCGAAGCGGGCGGCGATATCCGGGCTCAGGACATCGTGAACCGTGCGTCCGAGAATGGCATCGGCCTTGACCCCGTGCAGGGCGCAGAAGGCCCTGTTGGCCGCGACGTAGGTGAGGTTGCGATCCTTGACGCAAATTGGAAAGGGCAAGGTGTCGAGGATCTCCTCGGTGACCTGGATGCGTTCGAGGTCGCCGTACCACTGCTCCTCGCGCTTCTTCTGCTCGGAAACATCGGTAATGACAAAGATCGCAAAGCCGTTCGCCAGGCGCCGCTTCAGCAGCCGCAACCAGCGATCCGCTCCATGCTTCTCGACGATGTCGAAGCGCTCGCGCCAGTGGCTGGCGATGCGTTCGGCGATCCAGTCATCGCGGTTGAGGTTTCTGCTGGAGCCATAGGCATGGCGCACACCGAGATCATAGACTGCGCCGAGAAAATCCCTCATGCGCGTTCCGGGTTTTATGAACTGGGATGAGACGGGAAAGTAGCTCAAGACCTGCCGGCTGGCATAGACCATGCGGTCGTTGCGATCATACACGATGAACGCCGCGGAGAGCCCCTCACAGACTGCATCCAGCATGGCTGTCTGAATGTTCGCGTCGCCCGACGCTACTTCATTCATCGTGAATTCCCCGAACCCCGTTCCCGGTCGTGCACCGGATAGTCTCGATTTGCCCAAACACCTGATCCTCCATGCGGGCGCTATTGCGTCCATGGCAAGACAGGAATCTGAGAGGAAACATGCTGGCAATCCGACCTTGAAACAGGAGCCCGCGATCCGAAAGCATGACGGCATCCAGCCCGCCGTCATCGTCCGCGCGGTCTTGGAGCCGACCCCTGCGATCATTTCAAGTAGTGGTCGAAAACTGACAGCTCATCATTAAAAGGCGATTAATAAGCTGCACAAAGTTGTGCCCACCGCTGGCAGCGGCAATTCGGTGTCGAAACTGCCGCCAAGCTTGGCAAGCCGGGTCGAATCCGGCTAAATCAGCCGATGTCCATCAAGCAGCTTTCCGAAACACTGATAAACCAGATCGCCGCCGGCGAGGTCATCGAACGCCCGGCGAGCGCGGCGAAAGAACTGATCGAGAATGCGATCGATGCCGGCGCGACGCGGGTGGAGATCGCCACGGCCGGCGGCGGCAAGGGGCTATTGCGGGTAACCGACAATGGCAGCGGCATGAACGCTGCCGATCTCGAAATGGCCGTGCGCCGTCACTGCACCTCCAAGATTTCCGACGCCCTGACCGACATCCGCACCCTCGGCTTCCGTGGCGAGGCGCTGCCGTCGATCGGCTCGGTGGCGAAGCTGACGATCACCAGCCGGCCGGCCGCGGCTCCCGAGGCGGCTGAAATCAAGATCAGTGGCGGCAAGACGGCGCCTGTGCGCCCGGCGGCCGCCAATCCCGGAACGATCGTCGAGGTTCGCGATCTCTTCTTCGCGACGCCGGCGCGGCTGAAGTTCCTGAAGAGCGAAAGGGCGGAGGCCGCGGCGATCACCGAGGTGGTCAAGCGCATGGCGATCGCCTTCCCGAAGGTGCGATTCATCCTGTCCGGCTCGGACCGATCGACGCTCGAGTTTGCCGCCACCGGCGACGATCACCTCGCCCGCATGGCGCAGGTGCTCGGCAAGGAATTCAAGGACAACGCCATCGCACTCGATGCCGAGCGCGAAGGGGTGCGGCTCACCGGTTTTACCGGCGTTCCGACCTTCAACCGGGGCAATTCCGCCCATCAGTACGCCTTCGTCAACGGCCGGCCGGTGCAGGACAAGCTCATCCTGTCGGCGATCCGCGGCGCCTATGCCGAAACCATCCCCCACGGTCGCTATGCGGTCGCCGTCCTGGCGCTCGGCCTCGATCCGGATCTAGTCGACGTCAACGTCCATCCGGCCAAGTCCGACGTCCGCTTCCGCGATCCCGGCCTCATCCGCGGCCTGATCGTCGGCGCGATCCGCGAGGCGCTGGCCCGCGAAGGGGACCGGGCATCGACGACCGGGGCGAGCAGCATGATGCGGGCCTTCCGGCCGGGCGTACAGCCGTTCTATCGCCCGCAGCCTTCCGCGCCCTGGTCTTCCGAGCGTTCGCCCTACCGGCCGTTTGCTGTGAACGGCGGCCCCGAGGGTTTCAGCGAGGCCGGCCAGGCGAATTTTACAGACATCGTCGCGCCCACGGCACGGGCCGAGACCGCCGTCGCGGAAATCCTGGTGGAGGAGCCGGCAACAGCGACCGCCGAGCCAAGCCGGTTTCCGCTCGGCGCCGCCCGCGCGCAGGTGCACGAGAACTACATCGTCGCCCAGACAGAGGATGGCCTCGTCATCGTCGACCAGCACGCCGCCCACGAAAGGCTGGTGTTCGAGGCGTTGCGCAAATCGCTGCACGCGCGCAAACTGCCATCGCAAGTGCTGCTCATCCCGGAGATCATCGACTTCCCGGAAGAGGATTGCGACCGGCTGATGGCGCATGCGGCGGAATTCGCAGATCTCGGCCTTGCGATCGAGCGCTTCGGCCCGGGCGCCATCGCGGTGCGCGAAACGCCAGCCATGCTGGGCGAGGTCGATGCCGCAGGATTGGTGCGCCAGCTTGCCGACGAGATCGCCGAGTGGGACACGGCCTCGGGACTTGCGGCCAAGCTCGATTACATCGCCGCCACCATGGCCTGCCATGGATCGGTGCGATCCGGGCGGCGGCTCCGGCCGGAGGAGATGAACGCGCTGCTCAGGCAGATGGAAGCCACTCCCGGTTCGGGGCAATGCAACCACGGCCGGCCAACCTATATCGAGCTCAAGCTGGCCGACATCGAGCGGCTGTTCGGACGGAGCTAGAGCACAGCGGAAAAGACTGGAAATGAACAGATCCAGGCGCTATGGCTCACGCGAAAGACACGGCAGGAGAAAATTGATGAACCGATTTGAAGGCAGCGGCAGCCGCGAGGCCAAGATCAAGTATCTCGATGCCGATTTCCAGATCCTCCTGCCCGGCACCTTCGTCACCTGCGCCATGACCGGCAAGCAGATCCCGATCGACGAACTGCGTTACTGGAGCGTTGCCCGCCAGGAAGCCTATGCCGACGCAGCCGCCTCCCTCGAAGCAGAAAAACGCGCCGGCGCGCTTCCGACCCAGCACCGCTGATCGCCCCCGCTGCGGGGCGTTGTTCTACAATCATCCGACGCTCGAACGCGGCAGGCCTGCTCAGGCGGCCTTCGACTGCTGCAGGCGCCTGGTGCGCGCCGCGTTGATCGCGGCGTCGAGGATCTTGGCGGCTGCCTGGTGGTCGTCGAACACCATGTCGATGTCGATCACCCGGCATTTCGCCGCCAGTTCCGCCGCCCGCCCGTTGTGACCGCCCAGCCGCACGATGTCCTTGGCGGTGGTGACGAGCTGCAGCCCTTCCCTTTCCGCGTGGCCTAGAAGGTCATCCATTTCGTCAGCGCTCAAGTGCTGGTGATCGGCAAAGCTGCGCCTTGCGACGATGCGGGCGCCGACCTCCTCGACGGTGCGGTAGAACTTCTCCGGATCGGCTATGCCGGCGAAGGCAAGAACCGGCTTGCCTGCAAGATCGCTGTCGCCGCGCGGCCGGGTCGATGCGACGAAGACGGGCTTTCCGGCGCGCGCCGCCCGGCGCACCAGCTGGTCGGCGGCATTGCCGTTGCCGACCTTGAGGATGGCGGTCGCCTGTCGCAACTGTTCGCGGATGGGCGCCCGCACCGGACCACCAGGGACCAGGTGGCCGTTGCCGATGCCGCGCACGCTGTCGACAACCACCAGTGCGTAGTCGATCGTCAGCCTGGCGCTCTGGAAACCGTCGTCCATGATGATGAGATCGCAGCCTTCCGCCGCGAGCCGGTGGGCGCCGTCGACCCGCCGGCGCGATATGACCGTGACGGCCTCGCGGGCGAGCAGCAGCGGTTCGTCGCCGACATCGATGGCCCGATGATGGTGGACGTCGACGACGGTAGTGACATCCAGCGAGCCGCCATAACCGCGACTGAGGAAGCCGGGCTTCAGCCCCTTGGCCTTGGCGGCACGGGCAAGTGCCAGTGCGGTCGGCGTCTTGCCGGCGCCACCCACGGTGAAGTTGCCGACGCAGATCACCGGGATCGACACGGATGCCCGCCTGGCGTGTGCCATGCGATAGCCGGCGATACGGCCATAGATAAAAGAAAACGGCGACAAAGCCCAGGCGCGCCAGTCGGGCTTCGTCCACCAGAACGGTGGTGCTTCCGATACCATCCGTCGATTTGCCCCCATTGCCCGTTTTTTAAGACCCGCCATCGATCGCGCGCCTTTTTCGTTTATTGCGGACAAGGAGATGACAGATCATCGGAAAATGCAAGTCTACCCGTTCGGGTGTTTCAGACGGCCTGAAGCCGGGGCAGCACGCTTTCGAGCTCGGTTATGTCGTTGAGGCAGTGATCGGCGGCCTCCGACAGGGAAGCGATCGACCCGGTGCCGGTGAGCACGGCAACCCTCAGCCCGGCGCCGGCGCTGCGGCCCATGTGCAAATCATGGTTGTTGTCGCCGACCACTGCGACCTGTTCCGGCGCCAACCCGGTCGCCTTGCAGAAGCCGAACACCATGCCCGGCTCCGGCTTTGCGCCATGTCCGCTGTCGTATCCGGCGATATAATGCAAATAGCCGGCAAAGCCGAAACGCTCCGCCGTCTCGCGGATCGAGCGCTCATTGTCGCTGGAGGCGACGCCGAGCTTATAGCCCTTACCGTGAAGGTCCCGGAAGAAGCCTGCAAGATCGGTCACCGGCACTGCAGACCGGGCGGCGCTCGAAAAAAGCGGGTCGAGCCGCTCCACCAGTTGCGCGACCGAAAGCGGTGAACCTGCACGCACCAGCCCCTCGGCGATTTCCGTCGTGTTGCCGGCGGCAAGCAGGCTGTCGGGCACGACATGGCCGGTGACGGGATCCATGCCGCAGGCGGCAAGCAGGCGGTCGGCCAGTTCGCCATCCCCTTCGGCAGCAATGCGCGCCAGTTCACGGTTCACCGGCAGCCAGCTCTTCGCATAGTCGAGAAGCGTTCCGTCCTTGTCGAAGAGGATGCCGTTTATCGTGCCGTTCGGTACCATGTTTACCGCCTTTGAATATCCCGTGCCGCGTCAGCCCTGCGCCAGGTTCCGCGGCTGGAGCCGGGCCTTGACAGTCAGCGGATTGATGTAGGGTTCCAGGCCCTTGAGGGTAGCCGCCAGAGCACCGCGCATTTCCTGCACCGTCTCGAGCCCGGCATCGATCATCGCCTGCCGCGCATCGTCGTTGATGAAAAGATAGTGGACGGCACGGGTCAGCATCTCGACGTCGCGTACCATGCGGGCGCTGCCGTTGCGCGCCAGCCGCTGATAGGTGTCACGGAAGTTCTGCACGTGCCCGCCGGAGAGAATGGCGCAGCCCAGCATTGCCGGCTCGATCGGGTTTTGCCCGCCCTGGGCAAACAGCGACCGGCCAACGAAGGCGATCTCGGTCAGGCGGAGATAGAGCCCCATCTCGCCGATCGTGTCGCCGAGAAAGACATCCGTCTCCGGGGTGATCGCATCGCCGCGCGTGCGACGCGCCACATTCAGGCCACGATCAACCAGCATGGCCTCGATATCGTCGGACCGTTCCGGATGGCGCGGCACGATAATCGTCAGCTGGCCATCATGCTCCTTCAGGGTCTTGTGGACGGTCGCCGCCGCCGCCTCCTCGCCCTCGAAGGTGGAAATTGCCGCCCATGTCCGGCGTGCGCCGATCTGGCGCCGATAGCTAGCGAGCGCGGCAGGATCGGCGGGCGGCGTATCGTTGTCGCCCTTCAGGTTCCCCGATATCATCACCGGCAGCGCACCGAGATCGCGGAAGCGCTCGGCGTCGACATCCGACTGGGCGATGACCAGCGCCAGGTTCTCGAACAGCGCCTCGGCCAGCGACGGTCGACGTTGCCAGCGGGCAAACGACCTGTCGGACATGCGGGCATTGACGAGGATCTGCGGAATGTGCCGGTTCCCGAGTTCCATGATCGTCATCGGCCAGATTTCCGATTCCGCGATGATGGCGACATCCGGCTGCCAGTAGCCGAGAAAGCGGCTGATCGCGGGCTTGAGGTCGAGCGGCACATACTGGTGGATAGCCTGATCACCGAGGCGCGAGGCAGCCAGCTTCGCCGAGGTGGTGGTGCCTGTCGTGAGGACGACGTGGATATCGCGGCGGCGCAACTCGCGGATCAGCGGCGTGACGGCCATGGTTTCGCCGACGCTGGCAGCGTGGAACCAGGCCAATGGTCCTTCCGGCCGGTCGACACTCGGATAGCCGAACCGCTCCATGCGGCGAGCGCGGTCTTCCTTGCCCTTCGCCGCCCGATAGGCGAGATAGGAGGTCAGTAGCGGATAGGCGGCCACGCCGGCCCACCGGTAGCCGGCAAGCGCAACCCGCGCCAGACGGCCACTCACCGGCACTGCCCCTGAAATCTTCTGATCGACATAGAAACCATCTTCCCCGCCCACGACCTGAGCGGCCAGCCAAATATTGTTTTGTAGCAATGCGTCGAAAATAACGCCGCCGCAGAGGTCCGATCAAAAACCGTCAGCGGCGGAAAACTTCAGACATCATGCCTGCCCAGCGGGAATTCCGCTTCCAGCGTGTACCTTGTCCCGCTTCGGCCTATCCGCTCAGTCCTTGCCGGACTGGGGATCGAGGAGACGGTGCATGTGCACGATGAAATACCGCATGTGGGCATTGTCGACCGTCTGCTGCGCCTTGGCCTTCCAGGCCGTCAGCGCCGAAGCATAATCGGGAAAGATGCCGACAACATCAAGTTGGCTCAGGTCTCGAAACTGTACGCCTTCGAGGCTTTCCAGCTCTCCGCCGAAGACAAGATGCAGAAGCTGCTTGCTTTCCTTGGTTTCCGTCATTTTCTATCTCTTTTTGTTGGTTCTCCGCCCGGCCTTCATCTGCTGGATTTCGTAGCAAACGTCAACCTTGAAGTCCCAGGCCGAGGTGCCGCAGGAGCCGTGGCAGATCCGCATTCGTGGCCGCGCAGAGCTCGTCGTGGCTGACCTTTGCCCGATTGTAAACCAGGCGCTCGCCGGCAAGATCGACCAAGCTGCCGCCGGCGCGCTCGAGTATGAGGTCGGCGGCAGCCAGGTCCCAGTCATGGGCGTTGCGCTTCACGAGCGTACCATCGATCCGCCCGTCCGCGATCATCGCCAGCCTGTAGGCGAGCGAGGGTACGTGCTTGATGCGCTCGACGTCGCGCACGAACAGCGGGTCGAGCCTGTTCAGCAGATCCTCCGCCACGGCAAGGCGCAGGTGATCGCCGGCGATATGCCTGCTCACCCGGATCGGGACGCCGTTTCTGGTCGCCTCCCCAGCCTCGGAAGCGGAAAACTCTTCATCGAGCGAAGGGGCGACCAGCACGCCGGCGACCGGCTTTCCGAGATGGACGACGGCGACGCTGACGCACCACGTATCGAGCCCGGCAATGAAGGCTCGCGTACCATCGATCGGGTCGATGACGAAAAGCGTTTCCCGTTCGAGACGACAGCTGGTGTCCTCGGTCTCTTCAGACAACCATCCGTATTCCGGCCGGGCGCTACGCAGCACGGTTTCCAGCACCGCATTGGCGGCATAGTCGGCGGCACTGACGGGCGATCGGCCTTCGTTCTTCCACCACACCTCCGGCGATTGCCGGAAATGCTGCATGGCGACGGCGCCCGCCTGCCGTGCAGCATCGGTTATCAATTCGAGATCACTTCGCCAGTCCGTCATGGGTGTTATCGGCCTGCCAGTGTCAGGCCTTCGATCGCAAGCGTCGGCGCGGCGACGCCGAACTTGCGGTCGATGTCGTTCGCCGGGGTGACGCGCATGAACATGTCCTTGAGGTTCGAGGCGATCGTGACTTCCGAAACCGGATAGGTCAGCTCGCCATTCTCGATCCAGAAACCGGTCGCGCCACGGCTGTACTCGCCGGTGATCATGTTGACGCCCTGGCCGATGAGTTCGGTGACATACAAGCCCGTGCCGACGCCGCGGATCAGATCTTCGGGAGAAACCTCGCCCGGCTCCAGCGCCAGGTTCGTCGATCCCGGCGACACCGCGGTGCCGCCGCGCACGCCGCGGCCGTTGGTATGAAGCCCAAGTTCCATGGCGGTGGACGTCGACAGGAACCAGTGCTTGAGCACGCCGTCCTCGATCATCACCAGTCGCCGGCCGCTGACGCCTTCCCCGTCGAACGGGCGAGAGGACGAGCCGCGCACCACCAGCGGGTCGTCGGTTATGTCGAGGCCTGCCTTCAGCACCTGCTGCCCCATGCGGTCGCGCAGGAAGCTGGTCTTGCGGGCGACGGACGCACCGTTGATGGCACCCGCGATATGGCCGACGAAACCGCGGGCGATGCGCGGGTCGAAGACGACCGTCACATTGCTGCCGGTTTCGACCTGGCGGGGATTGAGGCGTTTGACGACACGCTCGCCGGCCCGGCGGCCGATTTCGCGCGGATCGTCGAGATCGGCATGGAAAAGGCGGCTGTCGAAATCGTAGTCGCGCTCCATGCCGGTGCCTTCGCCGGCGATGACGCTGACGGATGTGCCGAAGCGCGAACCCATGTAGCTGCCCGAGAAACCGTGGGAAGTGACGAGTACCAGCCCTCCCATGCCGGCAGAGGCGCCGGCACCGGACGAATTGCTGACGCCCTTGACCGCCAGTGCCGCCTCTTCCGCGGACATTGCCGCGTTCGCCAGATTTTCGGTCGAGACCTCCGCAGGATCGAAGAGATCGAGATCGGGGTAGTCGCTGGCGAGATCGGCTGCGTCGGCCAAGGTCGCATAAGGGTCTTCCGGCGAGACCTTCGCCATGGCGACCGCCCGCTCCGCCAGCGCCTTCAGGTCGAAGCCCGGATTGGCCGAAACGCTGGCGACCCTGCGGCCGACGAAAACACGCAGCGAGAAATCGTCGCTTTCCGACGCCTCGGTTCCTTCCACCTTGCCGAGGCGGACGCTGACGGAGCGCGAGTGCGAGCGCACCACCACGGCATCGGCCTGATCGGCGCCAGCGGCACGCGCCAGGTCGATCAACTGGCTTGCTCTGGAGAGGAGGGAAGCGGTATCAACTTCTGAGGTCATGATTTGGCCTTTCATTCCCGTTCCATTTATTGTGCACTCCCGGAAGCATCAAGGGCAAGCCGACCGATTCTTGGCATTGGCCCATTCTCCGTAGCCTGAAAGAGACGTTGCCATGACTGAGCCCAATGCCCTGTTTTCGGAAACGCTCCTGATGCTTGGCGGCGCCGTCGTTGCCGCGCCGATCTTCAAGAAGCTCGGTCTCGGGACGGTTCTCGGCTATCTCGCTGCCGGTATCGTGATCGGCCCGGTCCTGCACCGCATCACCGATGGAGAAGAAATCCTCGGCGTCGCCGAACTCGGCGTCGTTTTCCTGTTGTTCATCATCGGCCTAGAGCTCAAGCCGTCACGACTCTGGCAGATGCGGCGCGATATCTTCGCGCTGGGAACTGCACAGGTTGTATTGACGGGTCTCGTGCTGACCGCCATGGCCACACTGTTCGGCCTCACCGACTGGCGCGGCGGCCTCGTTGCCGGATTCGGCCTTGCGCTATCCTCCACCGCGTTTGCCCTGCAGATCCTCAGCAACGACGGCGATTCCAACACGCGATACGGCCAGCGCGCCTTTTCGATCCTGCTGCTGCAGGATCTCGCCATCGTTCCGCTGCTGGCAATGATCACCGTCATCGATTCCAACGGCGGCGATAGCGGCGGCACGCCGCTACACGACCTTGTGGTCGCGATCGCCGCCGTACTCGCAATGATCGTGGCCGGACGCTACCTGCTCACGCCTCTTTTCCAGATCATCGCCCGCACCGGCGCCCGCGAAGCGATGATCGTCGCCGCATTGTTCGTGGTGCTCGGCTCGGCGACACTGATGCAATATGCCGGCCTTTCGATGGCGATGGGCGCATTCCTTTCCGGCGTCATGCTCGCCGAATCCTCCTACCGGCATGAACTCGAAGCCGACATCGAGCCCTTCCGCGGCGTGCTCCTCGCCATCTTCTTCATGGCGGTCGGCCTGTCGCTCGAAATCGACGTCATCATTGACAACCTGCTGCTGATCGCCATCGCGGTGCCGGTGCTCATGGCGATCAAGGCGCTGGTCATCTACGCGATCTGCCGCGCTACCGGCTCCCCGCACAACGATGCCATCCGCATTGCCTTCCTGCTGCCGCAGGGCGGGGAGTTCGGATTCGTGCTGTTCACCGCTGCGGCAAGGGCCGAACTGTTCACGTCCTCGACGGCCTCCCTCCTGATCGCCATCGTGACGATCTCCATGGCGCTGACGCCGCTCGGCGCAACGCTCTCCAGGCGCCTGCTGACCGACGAGCGACGCGAGGAAATCGACGAGGACTTCGAGGGTGCCGGCTCGGACGTTCTGATGATCGGCTTTTCCCGTTTCGGCCAGATCGCCGCCCAGGTGCTGCTGGCCAGCGGCCGCGACGTCACCATCATCGACACCTCAGCCGACCGTGTCCGACAGGCCGCCAGTTTCGGGTTCCGGATCTATTTCGGCGACGGAACGCGCAAGGACGTGTTGCGGGCCGCGGGCATCGAACGGGCCAATATTGTCGCGATCTGCACCCAGAAGCAGTCGACCACCGACCAGATCGTCGATCTTGTGCAGGCGGAGTACCCGCAGTCGCGTATCTATGTGCGTTCATACGACCGCATCCACACGCTGTCCCTGAGAGCTCGCGGGGTCGACTACGAACTGCGCGAAACGCTGGAGTCCGGTCTGCTGTTCGGGCGCAGGACGATCGAGGGGCTGGGGGTGAGCGAGGACGACGCGCTGGCGATCGCCGATGATATCCGCAAGCGCGACGAGGAGCGGCTGGTACTGCAGGCGGCCGAAGGCCTGCAGGCGGGGCGTCACATGCTGTATTCGCGCCCGGTTCGCCCCGAACCGTTGCTCAAGCCGAAGCGACCGATCGAGACCTTTGCCGAAGACCTGGATCCGGAACCGTCCGACGCCCTGTCCTGAAAGGGTCAGTGCCTGGCGATTTCCGTCTCGATGGCCCGCTTGAGTTCGTCGCGGATGCCGATCGAATCGGCGAGGACTTCGCGCGCGCGCAGGAAATCCAGCACGCGAAAATGGCTGACCGTCGGGCGCAGCAGGATATCCGGCGTATGCAGCTTGAGGCGCAGCGAGATATTGGCCTGCATCATCAGTTGCGTCGCGCCATACAGGCTGTCGAACATCGTCGGCATCTCGTCGGCATTGCCCTCCGGAACGCCCGCCACATCGATGCCGATGACGATATCGGCCCTGCCCATGACATGTTCGAAGGGCACGGGGTTCATGAATCCGCCATCGATCATGATGCGCCCGTTGACGCGCACCGGGCTGAAGACGGCGGGAAGCGCGGCCGAGGCCGCGAGCGCGGGGTAGAGTTCGCCCTCTTCGACCACGACTTCCCGATGGCCGTAGTAGTCGGTCACCAGCACCTTCAACGGGATCTTGAGTTCACCGAACTTCGAGGGAACCGGCTTCGGAAGGAACGCCTTGAGCACGCGCTCCAGGTTGAAGCGCCCGAAAGGCAATCCGCCGGCCATGGCCTCGCCTATACTCGACGGACGCAGACTCCACAGCTTGTTGACGACGCCGACGCGGTCGCCGAGCGTGGAAAGCGTATAGTCGCGGATATCCGCGCCGCTCATGCCGGAGGCCATGGCAGCGCCCATGATCGCGCCGATCGACGATCCGGCGATCACCACCGGCTTGATGCCGAGTTCGTCGAGCACCTCGATCACGTGGATATGGGCAAGGCCGCGGGCGCCGCCGCCGCCGAGGGCGAGCGCAACGGTCGGCGTGGCCGACGGCTTTTCTTCAACGGCAGCGGTTTCGGACGTCATCGCGCATCACACCTTCTTGGCCGCGGCACCTACAAGGGATCGCGGATCTACTCTGCCGGCCGGGTGCGATACCGATCACGCCCGCGCGTTTCAGACGGGTTCGTAGCGATAGAAGTGCATCTTCGTATCGCCGAATGTCCGCTGCTCCAGGAACCGGAAATTCTCATCGGGCGAAGCCGTGACGTCCGCGCGTTCCTCGAGGAGCGCGAGTGCACCCGGCACCAGCCACCCGCCCGCATGCGCTGCAGTCATCGCCTTTTCGCCGAGACCCTTGCCGTAGGGCGGATCGGCAAACAGCAGGTGGAACGGCTCGATATTGCCGACGGAACCAAGCTGCGTGGCGTCGCGGCGCAGGATGCGTGCGCGACCGTGCAGGCCGAAGGCATCGATGTTCTCCCAGAGGAGCCCGCGGCCCTCGACGCTGTTTTCGATGAACAGCGCATGGCGGCAGCCACGCGACAGGGCTTCGATGCCGACCGCGCCGGTGCCGGCGAAGATGTCGATCACGCGGGTGCCGTCCAGAGATTCCGGATAGGCGTGGCTCAGGATGTTGAACAGGCTCTCACGCGTCCGGTCGATGGTCGGCCGGATCGCGTTCGATTTGGGAGTGGCCAGAGAGCGGCCGCGAAACTCACCGCCGACGATCCGCACCGCGCGTCATCCCCTTGCCCCCACCAGTGCGCCCACGCGGCTTGTCGCCACCGGGACGGTCAGAATGCGGTTTGCCCCCGAAAGACTTGCCGCCAGGTTTCTTTCCGAAGGGCTTGCCGCCCTCGGGCCGCTCGGTGCGGCGCTCGCCCGAAAAACTCTTCGAACGAGGACGTTCATCGCCCTCGCCTCGCGGCTTGCGATCTTCCCAGGGACGGTCGCCACGGGGACGCTCGGCGCCTTCGGCGCGCGGCTTGCGGTCGCCACGCGGCTTGTCGCCGAATGGCCGGTCACCGGCAGGTCGCTCGGAACGGCGCTCGCCGGAAAAGCTCTTCGAACGCGGGCGCTCATCACCCTCGCCTCGCGGCTTGCGATCTTCCCAGGGACGGTCGCCACGGGGACGCTCGGCACCTTCAGCGCGGGGCTTGCGGTCGCCACGCGGCCTGTCGCCGAATGGCCGGTCACCGGCAGGCCGTTCGGAACGGCGCTCGCCGGAAAAGCTCTTCGAACGCGGGCGCTCATCACCCTCGCCTCGCGGCTTGCGATCTTCCCAGGGGCGGTCGCCACGGGGACGCTCGGCACCTTCGGCGCGCGGCTTGCGGTCGCCACGCGGCTTGTCGCCAAAACGCTTGTCGGCGGTGCGGGTCGGGCGCTTGGCAGCTGCCGGCTTACGCTTCTTGGCAGGCTGCTCCTCGGTGTTCGTCTTGAACTCGATGGCGAAGGGCCGCTCCATGTCGATTGCGGAGGATTTCACGCCCTTGGATGTTACCGGGCGCGCACCCGGAGCCATCCAGACGTTTGCAGTCCGTATCTCTCCGAGCGCCTTCTTCTTCGGCTTGGCGCCGCCGAAACGGTCGTTGTCATCCTTGCGGCCGAACCGGTCGCCACCCTTGCGATCATCCGGGCGGGTATCGAGCCGGTCGAGCGCGCGCTCACGCCGGTCGCCCTCGCGTTCGCGGCGGGGCCGTTCGGCGCGATGTTCCGGCTCCTCTTCAAGCTCGGCTACGGCAACGGCCGGCTCGTTGTAGATCGGTGCGTCGAAGTTCGCCTTGGCTTCCTCGATGAGGCGCGGTCCGAGCTGGTCGCGCAGCGTGCGGCCGCGCACCTCGAGCACATGACCCTCGGGAATGTCGCCGAGCTGGAACGGACCATACGAAATACGGATCAGCCGGTTCACCTCGAGGCCGAGCGCGCCGAGCACGTTCTTGATCTCGCGGTTCTTGCCTTCGCGCAAGCCCATGGTGATCCAGACGTTGTGGCCCTGGGTGCGGTCGAGCGTCGCCTCGATCGAGCCGTAGAGCACGCCGTCGACGGCGATGCCCTCCTTCAGCTTGTCGAGCGCAGCCTGGTCGACATCGCCATGGGCACGAACGCGATAGCGGCGCAGCCAGCCGGTCGACGGCAGCTCGAGAGCCCGCGCCAGCCCGCCGTCATTGGTCAGTAGCAGCAGGCCTTCGGTGTTGATGTCGAGGCGGCCGATCGAGAGAACCCGCGGCAGTTCCTCCGGCAGGTTGTCGAATACGGTGGGGCGACCTTCCGGATCGGAGTTGGTGGTCACCAGTCCCGCCGGCTTGTGGTAGAGCCACAGGCGCGTGCGCTCGATGCCGCGGATCGGCACGCCGTCGACCTCGATGCGGTCGGCAAGCGTGGCGTTGACCACCGGCGTATCGAGGACAACACCGTTGAGGCTGACGCGCCCTTCCATGATCATGCGCTCGATGTCGCGACGGGAGGCGACGCCTGCGCGCGCCATGATCTTGGAAATGCGTTCCGGCTTCATCGCATCCCCGCCCTCGGCCACCGCAGCCGGCTTGGGCCGCCGCTCGGCCGTGGCCGGACGCGGCTTATCGCTGTTGCGCAAACCGCCCTTGGGACCGGATTTCGTGTTTCGGTCGCGATCGAAGCTCTTGGCCCCGGACCGCTTTGGCTTGTCTTTGTAAGTCATTTTTTGTTTGCCTGAACTTTCGTTCGTGTCCTATCAGGTCACACGACCGGGGTTAAGAGGAAATCGCTGCATGACGCAGACAAAACGCTTCATGGATCTCGCCCTCGCCGAGGCCGAAGCTGCGGGGGCCAGAGGTGAAATTCCGGTCGGCGCCGTCCTCGTCGTCGACGGCGCGGTCATCGCCGCATCCGGCAACCGCACCCGGCAACTCAAAGACGTCACGGCGCACGCCGAAGTCGAGGTCATTCGCATGGCGGCGCAGGCGCTCGGTCAGGAGCGGCTCGCAGGCGCAGACCTCTACGTCACCCTCGAGCCCTGCACCATGTGCGCCGCAGCCATCTCCTTCGCCCGGCTGCGTCGTGTCTACTACGGGGCCGAGGACCCGAAAGGCGGCGCGGTCGACAACGGCGTTCGGTTCTTCGCCCAGCCGACATGCCACCACGCACCCGAGGTCTATTCCGGCATCGGCGCCACCGCGGCGGCGGAACTGCTGATCGACTTCTTCAAGCCGAAACGCGAGCTGTAGGCCTCAAATCAAAACGCGACGCCGAGGCGCCGCGTCATCATCTGCGGGTTTCAAACCGTCTTACTGGAAAGGCATCCACCATTTGGAATCCTGCTTGGCGGCAACGGCTTCCTTCTTGCGGCGCTTTTCCTTCTTCGATTCCGGTTCGCCGAGATCCGCAAGCTGCGCATCGTCACCTACCTCACGATAGGTGGTCGGCGGGTCGCTCAGGAACCGGCGCCCGTCATAGGCACCCTGCTGCTCGCGGCGCGCCGCGCGGTACTGCTCGAACTGCTGCTCGGTGGAAAGCTTGCGCCCGTTGGCATCGGCTTGCGCAAGCGGCGAACGGTAGCTGGAGCTGCCCTTGTTGGCCTCGGCCTCTTCCTTCAAGCGATCGCGGGTATCTTCGGGAGACTCGAGCCACTGCGGATTGCTCTTGCCCGCGAGCGACTGCTGCGGCTGCACAAGTTGCTTCTCCGCCGTCTTGCCCGGAACGACCAGTCCCGGACGGGGCTGGTAGGCGAGGTTCTCTTCCCGCTTGGTGATGCTCTTCAGCGAGGTCGCGTCGGCGAGATCCTCGATCAACTGCACGCTGGATGACTTGTCGGTGCCGTAGGTGGGACCAAGGCAACCGGTCAATGTGAGGCACGCCCCCAGGAGTCCCGCGATGCTTGCAGTTACTCGCAACCCATGTGTCTTCTTCATGAAAACCCTTCCAGCCACGCCGGCGAATCGGATCACTAAACCGATTACATGCCGACTGCCGCAAAATTTCGTCCAATTTCAGGCAGATGTACCGGATGAGATGCAAAAGTGCAAATCATCCGGCATTTTTCCTCAGCGCAGTGCCGCCCATTCGCGAAGAGCAGCTGCGTCACGGGCGGAGACATCCGGATAGTCGGGGTCGGAACCGACATCGGTGGTGATGCGCCAGGAGCGGGCGCATTTCCGCCCCTCTGCCAACGACGGTACGACGCTGACCTTGGCGACCTCGTCCAGGCGGAAGGCATCGGCAGGTCCTTCCGACGGCTCGATCGTGATCGCCGAGGTGATGCAGATATCGGCGAAATCCTCACCTTCCAGCGCCTTCAGCAATTCCGGATCCGCGACGTAGACCACCGGGGCCGCTTCCAGCGACGAACCGATGCGCTTGTCCTTGCGCTCGATCTCCAACGCGCCCGTGACGACCTTGCGCACCTCGCGGATCTTGTGCCAGCGCGCGACCAGCGCGTCGTTGCGCCATTCGGACGACACCGCAGCGAACTGCTCGAGATGCACCGATTCAGCACCCGGGTTGCGCGACAGCCATGCCTCCTCGGTGGTGAAGGGCAGCATCGGCGCCAGCCAGGTCACCAGGCAATCGAAGATCTTGCGGATGACGAAAAGCGCAGCGCGACGGCGCAGCGACGACGGCGCGTCGCAGTAGAGCGTATCCTTGCGGATATCGAAGTAGAAAGCGGAAAGCTCGACATTCGCGAAGTCGATGAGGGCGCGGGCGATCCTCTTGAAATCGAAGGCGTCGTAACCGTCACGCACCATCCGGTCGAGTTCGGCAAGGCGATGCAGCATCAGCTTTTCGAGATCCGGCAGATCGGCGTAGGCGAACTCCTCGCCCTTGTCGTGCGCCAGCGTGCCGAGCATCCAGCGGATGGTGTTGCGCAGCTTGCGATAGGCGTCGATGTTGGTCTGGATGATCGCCTTGCCGAGACGCTGGTCTTCCCAGTAGTCGGTAGTCATCACCCAGAGACGCAGGATATCGGCTCCGGCGTCCTTCATGATGTCCTGCGGCGAGACGACGTTGCCCTTGGACTTCGACATCTTCTCGCCCTTCTCGTCCATCGTGAACCCGTGGGTGACGACGGCGTTGTAGGGCGCGCGGCCGCGCGTCGCGCAGCTTTCGAGCAGCGACGAGTGGAACCAGCCGCGGTGCTGGTCGGAACCTTCCAGATAGACGTCGGCCGGCCACTTCAGGTCGGGACGGTCTTCCAGGGTAAAGACGTGGGTCGAACCGGAGTCGAACCAGACGTCGAGAATGTCCCTGACCTGATGCCAGCGGGCATGGTCGTGGTCGTTGCCGAGGAACCGCTCCTTGGCGCCTTCGGCGAACCAGGCATCCGCGCCTTCCTTCTCGAAGGCGTCGAGGATACGGGCATTGACGGCCTCGTCGACGAGGATCTCGCCCTCTTCGTCGGCGAAGATGGCGATCGGCACGCCCCAGGCGCGCTGGCGCGACAGGACCCAGTCCGGTCGGTTCTCGATCATTGCGCGCAGCCGGTTCTGGCCGGCGGCCGGAACGAAGCGGGTGGCGTCGATCGCCGACAGCGAACGCGAGCGCAGCGTCGTGCCGTCGCCGAGTTCCTTGTCCATGTAGACGAACCACTGCGGCGTGTTGCGGAAGATCACCGGCTTCTTGGAACGCCAGGAATGCGGATAGGAGTGCTTCAGGCGGCCACGGGCGAAGAGAGCATGGCGGGCGATCAGCGCCTTGATGACGCGCTCGTTGGCATCGCCCTTCTTGCCCTTGTCGTCGATGACGCGTCCGGCGCCGCCTTCGGCGTCCGGACCGAAGCCCGGCGCGTCGACGGTGAAGAAACCGGCGTCGTCGACCGGGAACGGGATCGCCGAGGAGATGCCGCGTGCTTCCAACTCGCGGGCCTTGTCCGTCCAGGCATCGAAGTCCTCGCGGCCATGGCTCGGCGCGGTATGCACGAAACCGGTGCCGGCATCGTCTGTGACATGGTCGCCGTCGAGCAGCGGCACATCGAAATGATAGCCGCCACCCAGCCCGTGCAGCGGATGGCTGCAGGTGATCGCTGCCAGTTCGTCAGCCTTGACATCGCGCAGGAATGTAAAGGTGACCATGGCCTTGGCGGCGGACTCGTCGGCAAGGCGCTTGGCGAAGACCAGCTTTTCGCCGGGCTGCGGGCCGAAATCGTTCTCGGCGGACGTGACTTCGTATAGGCCGTAGGCGTAGCGCGAGGAATAGGCGATGGCGCGGTTGCCCGGGATCGTCCAGGGCGTCGTGGTCCAGATCACGACGAAGGCGTCGCGCAGCCCCTCCGGTCCTTTCGCGACCGGGAATTTCACCCAGATCATGTCGCTTTCGACGTCGGCATATTCGACCTCGGCCTCGGCGAGCGCGGTGCGCTCGACGACGGACCACATGATCGGCTTGGAGCCGCGATAAAGCTGGCCGCTTTTCGCGATCTTCATCAGTTCGCCGGCGATGCGTGCTTCGGCGTGGAAGTTCATCGTGGTGTAGGGGTTTTCGAAGTCGCCCTCGATGCCGAGGCGCTTGAACTCCTCGGACTGGATCTTGATCCAGCCGGCGGCGAAGTCACGGCATTCCTGGCGGAATTCGTTGACCGGAACCTCGTCCTTGTTCTTGCCCTTCTCGCGGTACTTCTCCTCGATCTTCCATTCGATCGGCAGGCCGTGGCAGTCCCAACCCGGCACATAGTTGGAGTCGTAACCGCGCATCTGGAACGAGCGGGTGATGACGTCCTTGAGGATCTTGTTCAGCGCGTGGCCGATATGGATATTGCCGTTGGCATAGGGCGGGCCATCATGCAGGACGAACTTTTCACGTCCGGCGGCAGAGGCGCGCAGCTTCTTGTAGAGGCCCATCTTCTGCCAGCGGGCAACGATCTCCGGCTCCTTCTGGGGAAGGCCGGCGCGCATCGGGAAATCCGTCTGCGGCAGATAGAGGGTGGTGGAGTAGTCCAGTTTTTCGACGGTATCGGTCATGGATGTGGCCATTGTCTCTGGCGCCCTGGTTTTTGGGGCCGCATGTCTCTGGAAAATATCGGTGACGGCAGAGCGTCCACGCGGGACGCCAGAAACCCGGCCCTCCGGCAGCTCTCAGGCAGCGCAGGAGGCCGGGCCAATAATTCGAATTGCTATGGTCAACCGAAAAGCAGTCATGTCGGGCGGTTGTTTACGGGTTTTTCCGTCGCTTGAAAAGGGCCCTGCAAGCCACAGCACGAGAAAGCCGAGTATTCCCGCTAAAAGGCGATCGCCAGATCGATGGGTCCGAGCGGGCGGACACCGGAAAGCAGCGCCCGCGCCTCCTCCTCGTCACGCCTGATCTGCGCCACCAGCGCATCCAGTCCGTCGAATTTCAGCTCGTCGCGGAGATGGCCGAAGAAGGAGACCGAACAGGTCTCGCCATAGAGATCGCCGGAAAAATCGAAGACATAGGTCTCGAGCAGCGGCGCGCCGTCGTCGGTTACGGTCGGCCGCCGGCCATAGCTGGCCACGCCGTCGTGGAGCGAACCGTCCGCACGGCGGAACCGAACCGCATAGATGCCGGCCTTGAGCTCGGTTTCCGGCGGCAGTTGCATGTTGGCGGTCGGGAAGCCGAGCGTGCGACCAAGTTTCTGGCCTCCGATGACCGGTGCCTCCACGGTAAAGCGATAGCCGAGCGCCGCCGCCGCCTCGGCCACGTCGCCAGCCGCCAGAAGCTCGCGCACATGGCTCGAGGAAATCACGTCGGTCGCCTCGTCGCGGAACGCATCGAGCAGCGTGACGCCGAAGCCGTTGCGCGCCCCCGCCTCCATCAGGAACGCCGGGCCGCCTTCGCGCCCGCGGCCGAAATGGAAGTTGAACCCGGTCACCACATGGCTTGCGTGCAGCCAGTCGAGCAGGATCGACTGGATGAACTCCTGCGCGGAGCGCTGGGAGAAATCGCGGTCGAACGGATACTCGATCACCGCGTCGAAACCCATGCTTTCGAGGATCGTGGCCTTGAGCGGCGCCGGCGTCAGCCGGAATACCGGCGTCTCGGGCCGAAAGACCGTGCGCGGATGCGGCTCGAACGTCAGGACCAGCGCCGGATGGTTGCCGGCCTCGGCGATCTCCAGCGCACGATTGAGCACCGACTGGTGGCCGCGATGCACGCCGTCGAAGTTTCCGATGGCGATCACCCCGTCCTTCAGTCGGTCGGGAAGCGGTTCCTTCGTTTCATTCCGGTGGAAAACGGTCATCGCGTCCGCCTCAAGCCAGCCGTGGCATCCAGAATTTCGGCGTGGCATTCTCCCGCTCCAGATAGTCGGAGAGAAGCGCCTCGTCGGTCTTGCCATGGAGCGTGTACTCCTTGGCGTGGATGCCGCCGCTGATATAGAGCAGGTCCAGCCCGTAGCCGAGCGCGCCGCGAACGTCGGTCGGCATGCCGTCGCCGATGGCGACCACCCGCTCCAGCGGAAAATCGCCACGTTCATCCCGGGCCTTCGCCAGCGCCGCCTCGTAGATCGGCGTATGCGGCTTTCCGGCGATGCGCGTCTCGCCGCCAAGCTGGTGATAGTAAACGGCCATGGCACCGGCGCAGGGGATCATCAGCGGACCGCGCTCAACGATCAGGTCGGGATTGGCGCAGATCATCGGCACCTTGCGCGCCTCGAAGGCGACCAGCATATCGTGATAGTCCTCAGGCGTCTCGGTCTCGTCATCAAAGAAGCCGGTGCAGACGATGACGTCGGCCTCTTTCTCATCGACGCGGACGACATCGAGCCCGTCGAGGATCGGCTGGTCGCGCTCCGGCCCGAGCAGGAAGACCTTCTTCGGCCCCCTTGCGATCAGTTCACGGGTCACGTCGCCCGACGTAACGATCCGGTCAAAGGCCTCGTCGGCGACACCGATCAACTTCAACTGGCTGACGACGCCCGGAAACGGGCGCGGCGAATTGGTGATCAGCACCACGGTCACGCCTGCGGCACGGGCGCGCGCCAGCGCTTCCGAAGCGGCGGCAAAGGCGTCGACGCCGTTGTGAAGCACGCCCCAGACATCACACAACGCCACGTCATACTGGCTGACGATGTCCTGAAAATTCTCGATCCGCTCGGCCATGCACAATCCCGCCTTCTAACAATGCACGGGTGACATCGCAAAGGAACGGCGGGAAGGCAAGATTATTTGCCGCGCTGCGGGCAAAAATACGCGATCCGGCATGGACTGGCACTCAAATGAACTGGTTCAGGACAAAGCCGACAACGGCGCAGATCGCCAGCGTCTTCACCATCCCGACCTTCAGCCTGAAGGTCAGCAGCACCGCCAGCAGCGAAACGCCGAGAGCGGCAAGGTCGAGGCTCTGCCACTCGGGCCAGGCAATCGAGATCAGCGGCACCTCGACGCGTCCCGCCGCACCTGCTTCCACCGTTCTCGAAAGCAGCGTCGCGCGGCCGACCTCGCCGAACAGGACGTGCAGCGCAAACCATATCGCAAGGTTGAGGATGACGCCGACCACTGCGGCGGTGATGGCCGACAGGGCGCCGCTGAGGGCAGTGTTGGCACGCAGTCGCTCGACATAGGGAGCGCCGGCGAAGATCCAGATAAAGCTCGGCACGAAGGTCGCCCAGGCGGCAAGGCCAGCACCCAGCATGCCGGCGAGCACCGGATCGAGCCCCATCGGATTGCGGAAGGTGGCGAGAAAGCCGACATAGCAAAGAACGAGCACGAGCGGCCCCGGCGTCGTCTCGGCCAACGCCAGTCCGTCGAGCATCTCGCCCGGGCGCAGCCAGGCATAGTGCTCGACCGCAGTTTGCGCCACGTAGGCCAGCACCGCATACGCCCCGCCGAAGGTCACCAGCGCCATGCGGGAGAAGAAGGAGAAGACCGCCGCAAAGCTGTTCGCATCGCCGCCCATCGCTTCCGGGATGAACCCCGCTTTCAGCGCGTGGGCACCGGTGAGCAGAAGCGGCAATTGCCAGACGGCAACCCAGAACACCAGCACGCCAAGCGTGCGGATGAAGGGCGGCGCCGCCCGCAATGCAGCAAGATCGGCCGGCAGTTGCGATGGCTCCGTCGCGGCATCGACAAGCGCCTTCGGCGCAAAACCATGCAGCACGAAACCGGCCAGGCCGGCGAGCACGATGACGACCGGAAAAGGTACATCGAGCGCAAACAATGCCAGGAAGGCCAGCGCCGCCACGACACGATGGAACCGGGCTTTCAACGCCCGGCGGCCTATGCGGATCACCGCCTCGATGACGATGGCGAGCACCGCCGCCTTCAAACCGAAGAACAGGCTCTGCAGCCATTCGGCCTGGTGATACAGCGCATAGGCGGTGGAAAGAGCGAGAATGACGGCAAAGCCGGGCAGAATGAAGAGCAGTCCAGCGACCAAGCCGCCGCGGGTGCCGTGCAGCAGCCAGCCTATATAAGTGGCAAGCTGTTGCGCCTCGGGACCGGGCAGCAGCATGCAGTAGTTGAGGGCATGGAGAAAACGCTCCTCCGAGACCCAGCGCTTTTCGTCGACAATTGTTCGGTGCATCAGCGCGATCTGTCCGGCCGGTCCGCCGAAGCTCAAAAAACCGATCCTTGCCCAGACCTTCGTCGTCTCGGCGAAGCTCGGCATCGCCGGGGCGGCCGCGACAGGACTGTTTTCATTCATGCCTTTTGGTTCCCTGCCCGTGCGATACCCAGTCATGCTTTTCCTGCGTCGCGTCTCGCGCCCAGCGGTAGAGGCCGTCATAAACCACCATGCCGGCTTCCAATTGTTGCAGATCATCGGCAAAGCCACGTGACAAACCGAGCGAAACGGCAAGCAGGCCCGCCGCTTCCGGCGCGAGGTCGAGCCTGTCTGTATCCGCGCCGCGCACGATACGGGCGACATGCTCCAGCGCCGGGATTGCAAGAACGAACTCCTTGACCATCGTGTCGAAGGTACAATCCTCGCCGCGGTGGCTCCAGAACGCCCCTTCGATGTCGAAGGGCATGCCACCGAATTCCACCGCCACTGCTTCGACCTCGGCCGGCGTGACATAGAGAAACACGGCAGCCGGGTCCACGAAGCGCCGGATCAGCCACGGACAGGCGATGCGATCGATCTTCGGCCGCGAGCGGGTCACCCAGACCGTGCCGCCGGTCGTTCTGCCACCCGGCAGCTTGGCGGCCGGCACCAGCGGATATCCTGCAAGTCGCCAGGCGTCGATGCCGCCCTCGAGCACTTCAGCCGCCGTGCCGGCGAGGCGCAAGTAGGCCGCCACACCCTCGCTGATCTTGTGGCCCTTGGCGCAGACGGCAACGACCGCCTGCCCTCGATGTTGCGGCGCCCAATCCGCAACCGTGCGGTAATCGCGGCGAACGGCTCCCGGCAGCAGACAGGGGTTCGCGGCAAAATCGTCGTCGCTGCGAACATCAAGGATCATCGGGCACTTTGCAGTACCGACAAGCCTGTAAACTTTCTCACATGAGATGGAATTGTACGAGGCCATGACACGTCCCTTCCTGCTAACGGTGGACGCGAAATTGCAGCATGACGCCTCGTGGAGCATTCGCAAACTCCATGTTTCACATTAGGCTGGAGGGCATAAAAATGTCAAGAAACGCGGATACAACCTCGTTCGACGCGCCACCTTGTGCGTTAACCATCGCCCGCGAGAATTTTCATCGGCCGCGCTTGACTCCACGCCTCACCGTACATATTTCCGTTTCGCTAGCACTCACGAACGACGAGTGCTAACTTTCATCCATGCGGGTCGTCCAGACCCGCGAATGTCATTTGATCGAGGGATAAGACAATGGCAAGCACCAATTTCCGCCCGCTTCACGACCGCGTCGTCGTTCGTCGCGTTGAGTCTGAAGAAAAGACCAAGGGCGGCATCATCATTCCGGACACCGCCAAGGAAAAGCCGCAGGAAGGCGAAATCGTCGCGGTCGGTTCCGGCGCTCGTGACGAGTCCGGCAAGGTTGTCGCGCTTGATGTCAAGGTTGGCGACCGTATTCTGTTCGGCAAGTGGTCTGGCACCGAAGTCAAGATCAACGGCGAAGACCTTCTGATCATGAAGGAAGCCGACGTCATGGGCATCATCGGCTGATCAGCCGGTCCCGCTGAAACTTTCTATGACAACCAATGGGCATTGAGCCCGGGAGTTCTCTAAAATGGCTGCTAAAGAAATCAAATTCGGTCGCACCGCGCGCGAAAAGATGCTGCGTGGCGTCGACATCCTCGCTGACGCCGTGAAGGTCACCCTCGGCCCGAAGGGTCGCAACGTCATCATCGACAAGTCCTTCGGCGCTCCGCGCATCACCAAGGACGGCGTATCGGTCGCCAAGGAAATCGAACTGGAAGACAAGTTCGAGAACATGGGCGCTCAGATGGTCCGCGAAGTTGCTTCGAAGACCAACGACATCGCCGGTGACGGCACCACCACCGCAACCGTTCTCGCCCAGGCGATCGTTCGCGAAGGCGCTAAGGCTGTTGCCGCTGGCATGAACCCGATGGACCTGAAGCGCGGCATTGACCTCGCTGTCACAGAAGTCGTCAAGGATCTCCAGGCCAAGGCCAAGAAGATCAACACCTCGGAAGAAGTCGCACAGGTCGGCACGATCTCGGCTAACGGCGAGCGCCAGATTGGCCTCGACATTGCCGAAGCAATGCAGAAGGTCGGCAACGAAGGCGTCATCACCGTCGAAGAAGCCAAGACCGCCGAGACCGAACTCGAAGTCGTCGAAGGCATGCAGTTCGACCGCGGCTACCTGTCGCCCTACTTCGTGACCAACCCGGAAAAGATGATCGCCGATCTCGAAGATGCGTTCATCCTCCTGCACGAGAAGAAGCTTTCGAACCTGCAGGCGATGCTTCCGGTTCTCGAAGCCGTTGTCCAGACCGGCAAGCCGCTCCTCATCATCGCTGAAGACGTTGAAGGCGAAGCCCTCGCAACGCTCGTCGTCAACAAGCTGCGTGGCGGCCTCAAGATCGCTGCCGTCAAGGCCCCGGGCTTCGGCGACCGCCGCAAGGCCATGCTCGAGGACATCGCGATCCTCACCGGCGGCACCGTGATCTCGGAAGACCTCGGCATCAAGCTCGAGTCGGTCACGCTCGACATGCTCGGCCGCGCCAAGAAGGTTTCGATCTCCAAGGAAAACACCACGATCGTCGACGGTGCCGGCCAGAAGTCCGACATCGAAGGCCGCGTTGCCCAGATCAAGGCGCAGATCGAGGAAACCACCTCCGACTACGACCGCGAAAAGCTGCAGGAGCGTCTTGCGAAGCTCGCCGGTGGCGTTGCCGTGATCCGCGTGGGTGGTTCGACGGAAGTCGAAGTGAAGGAAAAGAAGGACCGCATCGACGACGCGCTCAACGCGACCCGCGCGGCCGTCCAGGAAGGCATCGTTCCGGGCGGTGGCGTTGCGCTGCTGCGTTCGTCCGCCAAGATCACCGTCAAGGGCGCAAACGACGACCAGGAAGCTGGCATCAACATCGTTCGCCGCGCTCTGCAGGCTCCGGCCCGCCAGATCGCTGAGAACTCAGGTGACGAAGCCTCGATCGTTGTCGGCAAGATCCTCGAAAAGAACGAGGACAACTTCGGCTACAACGCCCAGACCGGCGAGTACGGCGACATGATCGCCATGGGTATCGTCGACCCGGTCAAGGTCGTTCGTACCGCCCTTCAGGACGCAGCCTCGGTTGCTGGCCTGCTGGTCACCACCGAAGCCATGATCGCCGAGCTGCCGAAGAAGGACGCTCCGGCTATGCCGGGTGGCATGGGCGGCATGGGCGGCATGGGCGGCATGGACATGATGTGATAGGCAAAAGCCTATCGCAGGAATGTCCATAAAGCTTTGCCCATGCATCCTTGATGCTTCGGGGGCCACCAAGCGGCCCGAAGTGGCGGCATGAACATGATGTGATAAGGCGCCAGCCTAGTCATTGAAATGTCCGGTATCCGGAATAGGAAGGGCGGCCCTCGGGTCGCCCTTTTTTCGTGTTTTACGTGATTTTTACGACATCCCATTCCTGTGGCTGCATATCCCGACTGAACACGGCTCAACATGCGCGGGGCTGGGCAGGCGCGGGAACGGCCGCCAAACCACTCTCACTCACGACATGCTACAGGGCGGTAACGAAGCGTGTTCCAAATTGGTCTGACCTCCGACTGCCCAAACTGATTCGCAAGGCCCGACTCGTTAATGCCCAAAAAAAGTCACACTAACGGCATGATGCCTGGGGGCCGTTGATCGCCTGTACCGGCACCCCGCTGATCGAGAACCGCAAGCAACTGATTCTGTTTGATTGTTGTGAGAGCCAAAGTTCGCCGGAACCGGATGCGAAAGCTGACAAACATCAAAGCGGGGTGCCGGGCCTTGCGCCAGACTTGCCAGTTTTCGTTTTGCCATTCTGCCTGCACATCTGTATATCAATTGCCCATTGCCGTTTTGGGAAAAGCAAATATAAATCCGCAAAGAGAAGCGTAGCGCCGGATGTTATCCAGACCGCCGGGCGAGCTACTTTTTGGTACCCGGACTGCAAAGCGAGCTCGGAAAAAACCGGCAACTGAATACGATACGTAGGCGAACTTTCCCGAAATGCAATCATTGGGCGCAGGCGCGCCAGGGCGGGGAACCGGCGATGCGATTACCGAGGCTGCGGGGGCTGCCTCTTAAATGCGGGCTGATCTACTGGACAATGCAAAATCGATTTGCTGTACTTTAGATCGAAGTAAAACGTGAAAGACGAAGAGCAGTACTCTACGCGTGAACTGGGGATCAACTTTGTTCAAGATTGCCAAAGCCAATCTTTCGATGCCATTCGTTCCAGGTTCTCTGGATGTTAGCGAAGATCAACACGACCTGCTGACTCAGTTCTGCCTGTCGGAAAACTGGGTCGCCGACATGTCGAACGGCGTTATAAACCTGGGCGACAGGGCGGCACGCCTGCATGACCTGCCGGCGCAGGAGTGTGGGCTGCTCAGCCTGATAAGATCCTACGAGCAGCAGGACCGCACCCGGATCCTGGAACTGTTCGAGCAGGCTGCGACGACGTCGTCGTCCTTCTGCTTTTCGACGACGATCGTCCGGGGGTCGAACCATCGCCAGCCGCTGTTCTGCGTCGGCGAATCGACCGGTCTCGAGCAGAGGTTTTCCGGCAGCATGATCGGCGTGTTCCTGTTTCCCCGGTTCCAACTGGATTCGGGCGCACAATTCGTCAGTCGCCAATAGGCCGACACCACACACAACAATTGCCTCCTAGCCAAAGACCACGCCGCGCCGACGTGCGGCGTGGTCTTGTTGCGGTCTCCACACGTCCCGTGAGCATAGTTCCCCGGGCTTTGCGCCAACGCGCACCAATGCGCGATTCGAGAGAACGAGCGAGCACTACTGTTCACAAAAGGTGAACAATATGTCTGCAAGCGCCAAGCTATGCACGACTCAAAAAAAACGGCACAAATATGATCAGAAAACAGCGGCAATCCGTCGCTTTGACAATTCTGCTTTCAACGGGAGCTACCGCAATGTCCAATTCCACAACCAATGACATCATTCTGCTTGTCGGCCGCGTCCTGCTGTCGGCCATGTTCATCCTCTCCGGTTATCCGAAGCTGCTCGATCCGGCTGGCACTGCCGGCATGATCGCTGGCGCCGGCCTTCCCGCTGCCACCCTTCTCGCCTATGTCGCCGGACTGTTCGAGCTGGTCGCAGGCATCGCCGTTCTCGTCGGCTTCCAGACCCGCATCGCTGCCATCCTGCTGGCTGCATTCAGCCTGTTCACCGCGCTCGTATTCCACAACGGCCCGATCAACGTTCCCGACTTCCCGGAAGCTGCAAACGGCCTGCTGAGCTTGTTCAACCACCTGATGATGATGAAGAACCTTGCCATTGCCGGTGGCTTCCTGGCGCTTGCCGCCGCCGGCGCCGGCGCCTACTCGCTCGACGCACGCCGCAGCGCCGTCACCGCATAACAGCGACACCCGGTCCTGAAGATCAAAAACCCGCTGGAGCGATCCGGCGGGTTTTTATGATTCAAGGGTCGTCCTTTTCGAAGGCCGGCAGCTCGCCGATCACACCCAGCCAGTCGACGGCGGAACGGCACCAGATCTGCTCGCTCGGCTTGAGCTGATCGCGCTGGTCGATGCTTCCCCAGCGGATGCCCCAGCTATCGGCGTCGTCACCTTCGCCGGCAGTGAACAGTGGCGATCCGCATTCGCCGCAAAAATACTGCAAGCGATAATGTCCGTTCTCGGCCACCTTGCGATAAAGCTTCGGCTGTGCACCGGTGAGTTTGATGGCGTTCTGCGGCGCGGGGGCGGTGACGCGAAAGGGTGAGCCGGTGAGCTTCTGGCAATCGGTGCAGTGGCAGATACCCACGCCCGCCGCGTCGATCTCGGCCTCGTAGGT
The DNA here is from genome assembly GCA_030028905.1 of Ferirhizobium litorale. Lineage (GTDB taxonomy): Bacteria > Pseudomonadota > Alphaproteobacteria > Rhizobiales > Rhizobiaceae > Ferirhizobium > Ferirhizobium litorale. The sequence goes on from JALDYZ010000002.1 coordinate 638,178, forward strand.
CACATGACCGCAATGGCACCTGCCCGTGACATGCATTCTGCCGCCTCCTACCGGTTTCAGAACACCTTTCCGACAGCCTCGATGATCTTCGCAACAACCGGATCACCCTCGTGTGCCGGCTTACGCGCCCTGACGAGGCAGGCTTCGGATTTCAGGATGACGCCGTCCGCCAGGACCTTCAAGTGGTTGGCCTTCAACGTCGAGCCCGTAGATGTGATGTCGACGATGATGTCGGCCTGGCCGGCGGCTGGAGCACCCTCTGTCGCACCGAGGCTTTCGACGATACGGTAGAGCTGGATGCCGTGCTTGGCGGAAAAGAACTGCTGGGTCAGCCGCCAGTACTTGGTGGCGATCGCCAGCCGGCGGCCATGGCGGGCGCGGAAATCGGCGGCCACGTCGCCGAGGTCGGCCATGCTGTCGACGTCGAGCCAGATTTCAGGGACCGCGACAACCACATCGGCATGGCCGAATCCGAGCCGGGCACAGAACTCCACCCGCCTGTCGGCCTCGGCCAGTCCCTCGCGCACCAGGTCTTCGCCGGTGACGCCGAAATCCACGGAGCCGTTGCCGATCTCGCGAGAAATCTCCGACGCCGAGAGGAAGGCGATCTCGACATCGTCCCAGCCCTCGACCCGGCCGCGGTAGGACCGGTCATTGCCGACGGCGACGATCTTCATACCGGCGCGATCGAAGATCGCCGAGGCCTCATCCTTCATCCGCCCCTTGGACGGCAGCGCAATGGTGATGGTCATGCCTTGCTCTTCCCTTGGCGCACCGCCGCGTCGGCCCTCGCCGCTTCGATCCGGTCGAGCCAGAGCGCGAAGCCGACGGCCGGAATGTGCTCGGTGGCGCCGAGCAGGGTCATCAGCCGGTCGAAGCGCCCGCCGCCGGCGAGAACCGCGCTCGAACCCTCGACGGCGACCTCGAAGACGAGGCCGGTGTAGTAGTCCAGGGGGCGTCCGAACGCGGCGCGATAGGTGATGCCGGCTATGTCGAGCCCGGCATTCCGCAACGCGGCGACGCGGCTGTCGAATTGCGAAAGGGCCGCGCCGAGCTTCAGGCCGGCCGCGTCGGCAAAGCCGGCCAGCGCGCCGGACGCCTCAGACAGGGGAACGCTCAGCGACAGGAACTCCTTGAGCACCAGGAATGCGCCGTCATCCAGCCGCGTCTCGGCAAGGGCCAGCTTTTCCTTTAGCCGCCGGGCGATTTCCGCCGGGCTGCGGCTGGCATTGGAGGAGTATCCGGTCGCCTGCATGGTTGCGTCGATATGGGCAATCAGCGCGCCCTCGTCGCCCGAAGCGATGAGGGCCCTGACTTCCGGAGCGAGCCCGGCAACCGGTTGCGGCCGGGCGAGCTTTTCAAGTAACGTTTCGAGCTGTTCGATGTTGCCGAAGGCGTGGATCAGCCGCTTCTGCCAGCCGCCGGGCAAGCCGAGCGCCTGCACGACCGCCTCGAATACCGCCTGATCGCCGAGCGTCACGGAAAAGCGCTCACCGCGCAACTGGCGATCGAGTATCTCGACCGCATCGCTGATGGCGCGGGCGTCGGCGCTCGCTACATTGCGGTCGCCGAGATCCTCGATCCCTGCCTGGTAGAATTCGTTGCCGCCCTCGCGGCGCTGGCGAAAAACCTCGCCGAGATAGGAATAGCGCTTCGGCGTGCCCGTCGCGGTCTCGATGTGGCGCAGACAGACGGGGATGGTGAATTCCGGGCGCAGGCAGAGGCTGGCCCCCGTCTCGCTCTCGGTCAGGAATATCCGGCGGCGCAGGTCCTCGCCCGCCATGTCGAGAAAGGGCTCGGCCGGCTGGATCACCGGCGTGTCGACCCTTGCCGTCTTGCGCTCGGCGAAATCTGCCAGAAGTTCACCGGCAAAATCCGGCATGTTGATCAGCGCCATGGGGTCATCCCTTTGTCTTGCCGCATGTCGTTCTCGCAAAACCGCTTCACACTTCTGCGCGACATGCGTCAGCCCGCCCGGCGGCGGTCCTCCGCCTGAGCCTCGAGGATCTCGCGAACCTTGGTGACCAATTCGCCTTCCGGCACGGTCTCCTGCGCCACGCGCGCCTCGCGCCAGGCGGCGTTGTCCTCGATCTCGCCCGAGAGACGCTTGCCCTCGATGAGGTCCTTGATCTGCACGACGCCGGCGGCCCGCTCGTCGCCGCCCTGGATGATGGCGATCGGGCAGCCGCGGCGGTCGGCGTATTTCAGCTGGTTGCCGAATTTCTTCCAGTTGCCCTGGTACATCTCGGCACGGATGCCGGCGGCGCGCAGTTCCTGGGTGAAGCGCTGGTACCGGCCCATGCTCTCGACATCGCCGTCCATGACCGTCACAAGTACCGGGGCCAGCACCTCGTCCTGGCCGAGCTTGCCGAGGTTCTTCAGCGCCGTCATCAGGCGCGAGACGCCGATCGAGAAGCCGGTCGCCGGGACGGGCTGGCCCATGAAGCGGGATACGAGGCCGTCATAGCGGCCGCCGCCGCCGACCGAGCCGAAGACGACCTTCTCGCCCTTCTCGTTGGTGACTGCAAACTGCAGCTCGGCCTCGAAGACGGGACCGGTGTAATATTCGAGGCCGCGTACGACCGATGGATCGATCTTGATGCGATCCGGACTATAGCCGCCGCCCAGCACCAGGCTGCGGATCATGTTGAGCTCATCGACGCCCTCGACGCCCTTTTCGGTGCCGGCAACCAGTTCCGCCAAATGGACCGCGCTTTCTGCATAGTCCTTGATGCCGACGAAGAAGAGGACCTTGTCTATCTGTTCGGCATTCAGCCCCGCCCCCTTGGTGAAATCGCCGCTTTCGTCCTTGCGGCCTTCGCCGAGCAGCAGGCGAACGCCTTCCGGGCCAAACTTGTCGAGCTTGTCGATGGCGCGCAGCACCGCCAGGCGCGCACCGGCCTTGTCGTCGCCGCCGAGACCGATCGCCTCGAGAACGCCATCCAGAACCTTGCGGTTGTTGACCCGGATGACGTAGTCGCCGCGCTTGATGCCGAGCGCTTCCATCGTGTCGGCCATCATCATGCACATCTCGGCGTCGGCCTGGACGCCGGGGGCGCCCACGGTATCGGCATCGAACTGCATGAACTGGCGGAAGCGGCCCGGACCCGGCTTCTCGTTGCGGAAGACCCAGCCGGCGCGGTAGGTTCGGTAGGGAAGCTGAATGTCGTTGAAGTTTTCCGCGACATGGCGGGCGAGCGGCGCGGTCAGGTCGTAGCGCAGGCTCATCCATTGGTCGTCGTCGTCCTGGACGGAAAACACGCCCTCGTTCGGACGGTCGGCGTCGGGCAGAAATTTTCCGAGCGCATCGGTATATTCCATCAGCGGCGTCTCGACAGGATCGAAACCGTAACGCTCGTAGACCTCGCGGATCTTCGCAGTCATCTCGTTGACGGCGCGGATATCGGCGGCGGAGCGGTCGACGAAGCCGCGCGGCAGGCGGGCCTTCAGCTTCTGCGGTTTCTTGCTCTTGTCGTTCATCGTATGAGATCCGGTATTGTCGAGGCGTTGCGGTTTCCTAGCGGATTGCCGGGGGAGCGGCAAGGGTTGCGGGGCTTAGAATGCGCCTGCCGACGGCAACGCGCACTCGCAAGCAAACGTGAACGGAAGACAACCGGGGATTACCGGGCGACGATTGAAATTCCGTTCCGCAGGGCTAAGGTCGAGGCCGTACGAAGAGGACACACGATGTTTGCAATGAAACTACTGGCCGGCCCCGCGCTTGCCCTGATCCTGGCATCCCCGCTTGCGGCCCAGGAGGCCACCGACCACTCCAACCACAGCGCGCCGGCGGCTGCCCCGGCGGGCGACACCGGCCCGTCAAGCCGGGCCTTTGTGGAGGCCAACAATCGCATGCACAAGGACATGGCGATCGAATTTACCGGCAATGCCGACGTCGATTTCGTCCGCGGCATGATCGCCCATCACCAGGGCGCCATCGACATGGCGAGGGTCGAACTGGAATACGGCAAGGATCCGGAAATCCGCAAGCTTGCCGACGAGATCATCCGCGCCCAGGAAGGCGAGATCGCCCTGATGAAGGAGTGGCTGGAGAAAAACGCGAAGTAGCCGCGTGGCCAAGCGCCCCTTACCTCCGTCATGCCGGGCTTGAACCGGCATCCACCGCGCGCAATTCCTTGCGCGCAATAGCATCTTTCGCGCCGCCGACGCGACGCTGCTGGACCCCGGATCTAGTCCGGGGTGACGGAAAATTACCTCCCGCTCTCAATGCCAATCCGCTGAAGAAAGACCGCTCAAAGGAACGGAAGGCCGGCACTGTTTTCGATCACGGCGCCGAAATGGTGACGCCACAGGCTGACGCCCAGCGCACCCGAACGGTCAAGCGAGGAACCCACAGTCAGGTCGGCCAGCAATGTCGGGTGCAACCCGGCATCGAACAGTGCGAAACCGGCGGCTAGCACGCAGGTATCGGTCTGGATGCCGCAAACCAGCACCCGCTCGGGCTTGAGGTCGGCGAGATGCTCGATCGTTTCCGGTGACGGGCTGTAGCCATGCTTGACGAAAATCCTGTCCGCCGGCACCAGGCTCTCGTCGTCAAGGCCGGGCGCCCAGCCGATCTGCCGGCGAAACGGGGTGCGGCTCTCGTCGTGGCGTTCCACGGTCGCGACCGACGGCATGGTGCCGACCAGTCGGGTCACCCCGTCGATGAGCCATTGAGGCGGCGAAAAGCTCGGCTGGACGTCGACGATAAGCAGTGCCTGGCGCATGCGGATGCAAAACCTATGGGATCTGTGGTGACATGATAGCGGAGGGTTTCCTGCGACGCCATGCACCGATTTCAAACGGCAGCAAAGAGCAATCCAGCAAGATTGGCGCATTGCGCTCTGTACTTTAGGCCCGGAGCAAGGTAGGAGGGCGCGAATGAAACTGGCCCGCGGCATGTTGGCCGCGGCGAATTGCATAGCCTGAATGCCAAGACGCATGACCGGGCGCACGCAACCCGAATACCGAAAGACAAGAGATGATTGAGTTCGAAGGCATCGTTCCGGCGATGGCCAAGGCGTTGGACAAACGCGGATATGAAGAATTGACACCGGTGCAAAAGGCGGTGATCGATCCCAAGCTTGCGGATGCCGATGCATTGGTCTCGGCCCAGACCGGCTCGGGCAAGACGGTGGCCTTCGGGCTGGCTCTGGCGCCGACGCTGCTGCAGGGCGCCGAGCGCTTCGAGCGCGCTGCGGCGCCCCTTGCACTTGCCGTCGCGCCCACCCGCGAACTGGCCCTGCAGGTCCAGCGCGAGCTCGAATGGCTCTACGAATTCACCGGCGCCACGGTTGCCTCTTGCGTCGGCGGCATGGACATGCGTACCGAGCGGCGCACGCTCGAGCGTGGTGCCCATATCGTCGTCGGCACGCCGGGCCGGCTTCGCGACCATATCACCCGCAATTCTCTGGACCTCTCGGCGATCAAGGCGATCGTGCTCGACGAGGCCGACGAGATGCTCGACCTCGGCTTCCGCGAGGACCTCGAATTCATCCTCGACGAAGCGCCGAGTGAACGGCGCACGCTGATGTTCTCGGCCACCGTGCCGCGCACCATCGCCAACCTGGCCAAGAGCTACCAGCGCGACGCCGTCCGCATCAGCACCGCTGCCGAACAGAAGCAGCACGTCGACATCGAATACCGCGCATTCGTCGTGACCCCGAGCGACCGTGAAAACGCCATCATCAACGTGCTGCGCTACTACGACGCCAAGAACGCCATCGTGTTCTGCTCGACGCGCGCGGCCGTCAACCACCTGACCGCGCGCTTCCACAATCGCGGCTTCTCCGTGGTCGCGCTGTCCGGCGAGCTTTCCCAGAACGAACGCAGCCACGCGCTGCAGGCGATGCGCGACGGGCGCGCCCGTGTCTGCATCGCCACCGACGTCGCCGCGCGCGGCATCGACCTGCCGAATCTCGAACTCGTCATTCATGCCGACCTGCCGACCAATTCGGAAACGCTGCTGCACAGGAGCGGCCGCACGGGCCGCGCCGGCCGCAAGGGCGTCAGCGCCCTGATCGTGACGCAGAACGCGCGGCGCAAGGCCGAACGGATGCTGCAGGGCGCCTCGATCCGTGCCGAGTGGGCGCGTCCGCCGAGTGCTGACGAGATCCTGCGCCGCGACGACGAACGAATCCTCGCCGACGCGAGCCTCACTGATCCGCTGCAGGACGACGAACGCGCCTTCGTTGCGGAACTGCTCGAGCGCCACGGGGCCGAACAGGTGGCAGCGGCATTCGTACGTCTGTCGCGCGCCGGCCGCTCGGCGCCCGAGGATCTGCAGGAGGTCAATCCCGCCGACGACCGCAAGAAGGGCCCGCGCGACGATTTCGGCGCGAGCGTCTGGTTCTCGCTGTCGGTCGGCCGGCAGCAGAATGCCGAACCGCGCTGGCTGATCCCGACGCTCTGCCGCTCCAGCAACCTGACGAAGCGCCAGATCGGCGCCATCAAGATGATGCAGAACGAAACCTTCGTGGAGATCGCCGCCGACAGCGCCGAGCCGTTCCTGGCGAGCCTCGGCAAGAACCGGATGCTGGAGGACAGCATCCGCGTGACCCGGCTGGACGGCACGCCGGATCTTTCCGGTGGCGGTGGCGGCAAGTCCTATGGTGATCGCAAGCCCCGATCCGGTGGCTTTGAAAATCGCGATGGCGCTCGACCGAAACGCAACTTCAAGGCGGAGGGCGCTGACCGCGACCGCGGTACGGCCTCCGAGAGGCCGGCGGCGAAGGCTTGGGACAAGAAGCCCGGCAAGCCGAAGTTCTCCAAGCCCGGCAACGGGCCGGCAAAGCCGAAGCGCGGCCCCAGGGGATAGTCGCGCGCTAGGCGATCGATCCGATCCGTTCGCGCGAATTGTCGACGCGAGCGGATCGCCGGTGCACAACGTCCTTGCCTCGCCACATGGGGCTGCTAATTTTTCGGTGTTGCAACGCTTCAGACTGGGTGCCTGAAATGACCATCCGTCCGCTCACCACGATCGGTCTCGATGCCGACGACACGCTCTGGCAAAACGAACAGTACTACCGCCTGACCGAGCGGCACTTTGCCGGACTGCTCAAGGACTATGGCGATGCCGACGAGATCTCGGCCCGCCTGCTCGAGGCGGAGAAGCGCAATCTTGCCCACTACGGTTTCGGCATCAAGGGCTTCACGCTGTCGATGATCGAGACGGCGCTGCAAGTGACCGACGGGCGCGCACCGTCATCGGTCGTCTCGGAAATCCTGTCGATCGGCCGCGACCTGCTCAGCCACCCAGTCGAGACTCTGCCGCACGTGCATGACGCACTCGAGGCGCTGTCGGGCAAGTACTTTCTTGTGATGATCACCAAGGGCGACCTGTTCGACCAGGAGCGCAAGCTGGCGCAATCGGGCCTTGGCGACTACTTCGATGCGGTCGAGATCGTTTCCGACAAGACGGCGGTGACCTATCGGCGGATCTTCTCGAAGGTCGGCGATGGGCCCGAGCGCGCCATGATGGTCGGGAATTCGCTGAAATCCGACATCGTGCCGGCAATCGCGGCCGGCTGCTACGGCGTTTTCGTGCCGCACGAACTGACCTGGATCCTCGAGCATGTCGAGCCCCCGGTGGACGCGCCGCGCTTCCGGCAGATCGGCCATCTCGGCGAACTGCCGCCGCTGATCGAGCGGCTCGCCTGATGCAGCTATCTCGCCATGATCTCGATGCGGTAGTGGGCACCGAGGCCCCGGCGTGATGCAACCCGCGAAAAATAGGGACGGATCAACCAGGTCGTGTCGGAATCGGCTTTCAGGACCGCCTGCTTGCCGTTGATGTCGCTGCTGTACATCGCTTCGTCTTCGGGTTTGGAGAGATCGAAGACGACCAGGTAGGCATAGGCGCTGGACGGCGTGAAGTTCAGGGCGTAACTCTGTCCCTTCTTCACCGCGAGCGTATAGACCGTTGCCTTGCCGCTGCGCGTCCAGCCTTCGAGCACCAGCGGTCCGCTTGCAGGCATCGTCACCGGCTTCAGTGTTTCACCCTCGTAGAGTTCGGGCTCGGCGGTTTGCGCCAACGCCGAAGTCGCCAGGAAAACAGCCATCGCAACGGCCATTGCGACACCGCTCCCACGGTTTGCACGCCTATCCGCGGCCCCGATCACGGACGCACCAGGTCGAGGCGCATCGCCTCGATTTCGGGGCGGCAGTAGCAGCCTTCGAGGTGGTCGTTGACCATGCCCATGGCCTGCATGAAGGCATAGACGGTGGTCGGTCCGACGAACGTCCAGCCGCGCTTCTTAAGGTCCTTCGACAGCCGGGTCGAAGTGGCCGTGGTCGGGTTGGCGACAAGGGTTGGATGATCGACGGCGGCCGGACGGTCGGCGGCGCCAGGCTCAAAGCTCCAGAAATAGCGGGCCAGGGAACCGAACTCGGCTTTCAGCTCAATGGCCCGGCGGGCGTTGTTGATCGTCGACACGATTTTACCGCGATGACGCACGATGCCGGGATCGGCGAGGCAACGGTCGACATCGCCATCGTCGAATTTCGCGACCTTTTCGAAATCGAAGCCGGCAAAGGCGGCGCGGAAATTCTCGCGCTTTCGCAGGATGGTGATCCAGGACAGGCCGGACTGAAACCCTTCCAGGCAGATCTTCTCGAACAGGCGGATGTCGTTGGTGACCGGCCGGCCCCATTCGCGGTCGTGATAGCGCTGGTAGTCCTCCTGGCTGCCATGCCAGGCGCAACGTGCCTTGCCATCCTCGCCGATGATGATTCCTGCTGTGGTCATTTCCCGATTTTCCAATGGTTTACGATTCGCTTACCGTCTTTCCAAACCGGTAGGTAACCCTGATGAAAGCTTTCTCGCAAGAGACGCATTTTAATGGCCGTCATTTACCTTTCGCTGGTGCGAAGCCTGCCACCATGGCGTGAAGCGCGCCCTCCCCGCGCCCCGGTTTTTCTCGGTAACAGTAGTGAGTATATCGATGATGAAGAAATCCGCCCTTCTGGCCGCTGCCATGATGTTCGTGGTTACGGGTACGGCAAACGCCGATGACCGATACAGATCCCGCCCCCCGGTTCTCATCAGTCCTGATCTTGCAGCACCTTGGCTGTTGCAGCTCGGCGGCGGCAATGTGCGCCCCGTGGTCTATGCGCCGCGGCCGGTGATCGCCGAACCGCGCCTCTACCAGCGTCGTGTCATCCGCCGCGACGGCCAGGCAGTTGCGGCACCGGTCCAGCAGGTCGCCGCCGTTCGCCCGAATACGCCTGCTGCAACGAATTTCGATCCGATGTACCTGCCGCAAATAGTGGCTTACGAAACCGCCCAGAAGCCCGGCACCATCGTCATCGATACCAACAACAAGTTCCTCTACCTGGTTCTCGGTGATGGGAAGGCCCGGCGCTACGGCGTCGGCGTCGGCAAGCCGGGCTTCGAATGGGCCGGCGCCCATCGGGTGACGCGCAAGGCGGAATGGCCGCAATGGGTACCACCGCAGAGCATGATCACCCGCGAGGCAGCCAAGGGTCACTACCTGCCGGCGCGCATGGACGGCGGACCGGCAAACCCGCTTGGAGCGCGTGCTCTCTATCTCGGCTCGACGCTCTACCGCATCCACGGGACCAATGCCCCCTGGACGATCGGGACCGCGAACTCTTCGGGTTGCATCCGCATGCGCAACCAAGATGTGGTTGATCTCTACGAGCGGGTCGAGGTCGGGACCAAGGTCATCGTGATCTAGGCGCAACTCCGGCAGATTTCCTCCGCGCACCGAGAGGCAAATACATGCCGGACAACTTGCAAAGGCGACAGAGATATGTAGCCTTCCGTTTTTTGGACTATCGGGGACATCGAAATGCGTAAATTCTTGCCTGTGGTGACCGCAGCCGCCATTGCTGCGACCACTGTACTTTCCGCACCGGCGGCACATGCCTTTGGCTCCGCCGCGCCGGCCGCGCCGCACAAAATCTCGAGCGACGTGATGCTCGTCGCCCAGTCGAAGGTGCTGCCGCAGAAGTACAAGCGCAAGATGGTTCGCTTCGTCACGAACGAGGCCCCGGGCACGATCATCATCGATACGAGCAACAAGTTTCTCTATTATGTCGAAGGCAACAACCGCGCGACCCGCTATGGCGTCGGCGTTGGCCGCGACGGGTTCGGCTGGTCGGGTGTCGTCAAGGTCGGTCGCAAGGCAGAATGGCCTTCCTGGACGCCGCCGGCTGAAATGCGCGTGCGTGAACGCAAGGCCGGGCGCATCCTGCCGATCACGCAGGAAGGCGGGATCAACAACCCGCTCGGCGCACGTGCCCTCTATCTCTACCAGAACGGCCACGACACGATTTTCCGCATCCACGGAACGAACCAGCCCTGGACGATCGGCCAGAACATGTCATCCGGCTGCATCCGCCTGATGAACAAGGACGTGGAGCACCTGTACGAACGCGCCGGCATTGGCACCAAGGTGATCGTCGTCGGCCCCGGCAACAAGCAGGGCGACGTGAGCTACCAGGACAAGGGTCTCGACGTCTTTCGCACGCTCTTCGGCGGCGGCTGACGGATCCCCCGCTGCGGCATCGATGACGACGGTGCCGCAGACGTCCGCATCGGACACGTTGGTCTGTTCAGTAGCAGCTCGTCCGCGCATCCCCGGTGAAATCAAGATAGGTATTGCACTTCAGTCGAGGGCCGCTCGATCCCCCACCCGCCGTCTGGCACCCGGCCAAAGCCAATACGAGAAACACTGCCAGCCACCTCATGTGCACCTCCTAGGTTGTGCACAACAGGATGACATGTCAGACAAACTCGTCAATGTTTTTCTAAAACAACATATTATGGGTTAGTCTCCAACCGGTCACTGCCGGCCAGTTTTGCCGGGCGTTCGCCGCCATAGGCCCAATCCAGCAACTCCACCGTGTGCAAGATAGGAATTGCAGTGCCGGTGCCAAGCTGGGTCATGCAGCCGATGTTGCCGGTCGCGATCACCTGCGGCCTGGTCGCCTCCAGATTCCGCACCTTGCGCGCCTTCAACTGCTCGGAAATATCCGGCTGCAGGATGTTGTAGGTTCCGGCCGAGCCGCAACAGAGATGCCCTTCGGCCGGATCGCGTAAGGTAAATCCCGCCGCCTTCAACAGCGTCTTCGGCACCGCGGTGATCTTCTGGCCATGCTGCATGGAGCAGGCGGAATGATAGGCCACGACGAGCCCCTTCGATTCCTGGTGCGGCAAGTCCAGGGTGCCCAGATATTCGGTGATGTCCTTGGCCAGCGCCGAAACACGCGCCGCCTTCTCAGCATAGGTCGGATCGAGGCGCAGCATATGCCCATAGTCCTTGATCGTCGTGCCGCAGCCCGAGGCGGTGATGATGATCGCGTCGAGTCCGCCTTTGTCGATCTCGCGGATCCAAACGTCGATGTTGCGGCGCGCCGATGCCAGCGCCGCCTCCTCCCGTCCCATGTGGTGGACGAGCGCGCCACAGCAGCCTTCGCCTTCCGGCGCAACGACCTCGACGCCAAAGCGTGTCAGCAACCGGATCGCGGCGGCATTGATGCCCGGATCGAGGACCGGCTGGGCACATCCGTTGAGGATCGCCACCCGCCCTCGCCTTACGCCGGTCGCCTTGTGGGTGCCGGATCGTGTGCGTTGGGAAGGAACGGGACTTGCCGGGACAAGTTTCAGCATCGCCGCAAACGGCTTCAAGGCGTCGGTGCGGGCAAAGAGCCCGGCAAAGGGTTGTCCGAGCCTGGCAAGCGACAAGGCCAGCCGGAAGCGCCGGGGATGCGGCAGGACCGCAGCCAGCAGGTTGCGGGTCATACGGTCCAGCAGCGACCGCCTGTAGGTCTTTTCGATGTGAACGCGGGCATGATCGACCAGATGCATGTAGTCGACGCCCGAGGGACAGGTCGTCACACAGGCAAGGCAGGAGAGACAGCGGTCGATATGGGTCACGACCTGTTCATCAGCAGCGCGGCCGTTCTCCAGCATGTCCTTGATCAGATAGATGCGGCCGCGCGGGCTGTCGAGTTCGTTGCCGAGCGTGACGTAGGTCGGACAGGTGGCGGTGCAGAAGCCGCAATGGACGCAGCGGCGCAGGATTTTTTCCGATTCGGCCACATGCGGGTCTGCGAGCTGCTCGGGCGAAAAGTTGGTCTGCATCAGCTCGCCGCTCCTGTCATCTTGCCCGGATTGAAGATCCCCTTCGGATCGAGCTTTTCCTTGACGTGCCGGGAGAGAAGCGCCACCGCCGGATCCAGAGGCTCGAAGGCGGCAACGGCGGACCGCACCCGGTCGGAGGCTCGAATCAAGGTCGCATGGCCGCCGCCGAGCGCCTTGATGTAGCGCCTGAGCGCATCGGCCTCGGCATCGGCCTCCATGCGCATCCACACCAATCCGCCCTGCCAGTCGTAGTAGGCATCGACCCCGGCCTCAAGACGCAGAGCGGCAACGAGCTGATGCCCGGCGGTGGGAGCCACCGACACCCGCCAGAGCGGTCGCTGCGTGCCATCTGCATAGGGCATGACGTCGCGGATCTCGCGCCACAAGACGTGGCTTTGCTCGTTACGGATCTTCGATACGGCGCCGAAGCGCTCCATATCCGCCGCAAGCTTGTCAGCGCGCACGGCAACGGACGCTTCGAGCCCCTCGAGACGCAGCACCGTCGCTTCCCCCTCCGGCAAGGCGCCGCCCAGGAAACGCGCCTTGACAGTTTGCGGCAGGTGGGCGGCGCCCGACACCTCGACCGGCAGCGACATGGCGGTAGCCATAGCAGCAGCCGCCTGCGGATCGTTCAAGCCGGACACGACGATCGTCGCGGACGCCTTCGGGCGCGGCAGCACCTTGAAGGTCACCTCCGTCAGGAAGCCCAGCGTACCTTGCGAGCCGGCCATCAGCTTGACGAGGTCGAGCCCGGTGACATTCTTCATCACCCGGCCACCGGCAGCGATCAGTTCGCCCTTCCCATTGATGAAGCGCACGCCGAGCAGGCTGTCGCGGGCAGCACCGGCGACGAAACGGCGCGGCCCGGAAACATTAGCTGCGAATATGCCGCCGATGGTCGGGACCCCGGACGTGCCCATCGCCGGACGATGATCCATGGGTTCGAAGGCCATCATCTGGCCGTTCTCCTCCAGCGCCGCCTCGACCTCGGCAAGCGGCGTCCCGGCGCGAACCGACATGACCATCTCGCCGGGATTGTAGGCGACGACGCCCGAAAGGCCGGCCGAACGCAGGCGATCCATGCCGGCAAGCTGGCTTCCGAGGCCGGAGCGGGTATTGCCGCCATAGATCGCAATCGGCCGCCCGGCCGCGGCATGGCCGCGGATGATATCGGCCGCGGCCTCTTCGGTTGCTGGCATCATGTCAATCATGCCGCATTGCGCCCTTCGAGCGGAAACACTTTGGAAGGGTTCAGTATCCATTGCGGATCGAAGGCGGCGCGCACCGCCATCTGCTGGGCAAGGTCGGCCTCGCTGTACTGGTGGCGCATCAGGTCGCGCTTCTCGATGCCGACGCCGTGCTCGCCGGTCAGGCATCCGCCCGCGTCGACGCAGAGCTTGAGGATCTCGTTTCCGGCAGCTTCGGCGCGGGCAGCGTCTTCGGGATCATTGGCGTTGAAGAGAATGAGAGGGTGCATGTTGCCGTCGCCGGCATGGAAAACGTTGGCGACCCGTAGCCCGAACCGGTCGATGATCTCCGAGGTCTTCTTCAGCACGTAGGAAAGCTGGCTCAGCGGCACGGTGCCGTCCATACAGATATAGTCCGAGATACGTCCGGTGGCGCCAAACGCCGACTTGCGACCCTTCCAGATGAGCGCCGCCTCGGTTGCCGACTGGCACTCTCGCACGGTCTTCACGCCGTGCCGGCGGGCGATCTCGACGATGCTGGCAAGGGTGGCGTCCATCTCCGCTTCCGATCCCTCGACCTCGACGATAAGGAGCGCTCCGACATCGAGCGGATACCCTGCCTTGGCGAAAGCTTCGCAGATCTCGATCGCCGGCTTGTCCATGAATTCGATGGCGACCGGAATGATGCCGGCCGCGATGACATCGGCCACGCAGGCGCCGGCTTCTTCCGACGTTTCGAAACCGAAGAGCACCGGCCGCGCGCCTTTCGGCTTGGCGATCAGGCGCACCGTCGCTTCCGTGACGATGCCGAGCTGGCCCTCGGACCCACAGACGAGGCCGAGGAGATCGTAGCCCGCCGCATCGAGATACTTGCCGCCCAGCTCGATGACCGTACCGTCCACCAGCACCATCTTGACGCCAAGCAGGTTGTTGGTGGTGACGCCGTACTTGAGACAGTGGGCTCCGCCCGAGTTCATGCCGATGTTGCCGCCGATCGTGCAGGCGAGCTGGGAACTCGGATCCGGCGCGTAGAAATAGCCGTCTGCGGACACGGCATCGGAAATGCTGAGGTTGGTTACACCTGCCTGGACCGTGGCCGTGCGGTTCGCATAGTCGATGTCGAGGATACGGGTCATCCGGGAAAGGCCGAGAACGACGGCGTCTTCCTGCGGGATCGCGCCGCCGGAAAGCGACGTGCCGGCGCCGCGCGGCACGACAGGAATTCCGTAGCGATGACTGTACTTCATCACCGCCGCAACCTCCGCGGTCGTCTGCGGCAAGGCGACCGCGAGCGGCACGCGCCGATAGGCGACGAAGGCATCAGTCTCGAAAGGAACAAGTTCGCGGGCCTCATGCACGAGCGCCTCGGGCGGCAGCAGATCGATGAGATCCGCAATGATATCCTTGCGCCGGGAGAGCACCGAAGGGCGGGGATCCAGGAACTTTATTGCCTCGGACATGCTTCCTCCCGCGCCGGCCTGACAAACTGGTCTTGTTTGTTTACCACTTCACCGATGTAGGCGCAAATGCTAAGCATCTTTCCCAATCCGGAAACAATAGGCGGGCACTTGTGACCAATCTCGGCGACCTGGAAGTCTTTGCACGCGTCGTTGCCTCCGGCAGCATGTCCATGGCCGGGCGGGCGCTCGGCTTTTCGCCAGCGGTGATCTCCAAGCGCATCAAACGCCTCGAAGACCGCCTCGGAACGAGGCTCCTGCAGCGCACCACCCGGCAAGTCTCGTTGACCGAAGCAGGTCAGGGTTTCTATGAGCGTGTACTTGCCATCCTCTCGGGCATCGAGGAGGCGGAAGCCTTTGCTTCGGGCCGTGCCACCCAGGTCCAGGGCACGTTAAAGATCTCGGCACCGACCTCCTTCGGACGCATGCACATAGCGCCCCACCTGAAGCCCTTCATGGATGCCCACCCCGACCTTGCCATCCACCTGAACCTGTCGGACGAATTCACAGACATCATCGCCGGAAGCTTCGATCTTGCCATCCGCATCGCCGAACTCACCGATTCGAGCCTTGTGGCGCGGCGCCTCGCGCCGGTGCGCCGCGTGCTCTGCGCATCGCCTTCCTACATCACTGCCCACGGCATGCCGCAGGATGTCGAAGACCTCAGGAACCATTCCTGCCTGCCCGCCCACAACCACGAAGCCTGGCGGCTGGAAGGCCCTGCCGGGACGCTTGCCTTTCGGCCCGAAGGTATGCTGGTCACCAATTCGAGCGAAGTGATCCGCGAAGCGGTAATCGCGGGACAGGGCATCGCGCTGCGCTCCACATGGGACATCGGGCCGGAGCTGAAAAGCGGCGTGCTGGTGCAAATCCTTCCCGCCTACGAAGGTTCGCGCAACGTCACGCTCTCCGCGGTCTATCCAAGCCGCCAGTTCCTGCCGGCCAAGGTGCGCCTTTTCATCGACTATCTCGCCGACCTTTATGGTCCCGTCCCCTATTGGGAACGTTGATGGCGAAAACGCCGACAAGAAGAACTCTCATACCCTTGCCACTCCCAATTGGCGCAGCATGTCGCGACATCTCGCGAGGTCATCGAGCCGATGCACATCCGATCCGATGGAAACGATCGGGTTGATCTCCTCGCACAGCAGCAGGAAGCCACCCATGTCGACGAGATAGGAGGAATTGATCTCGATGGCGATACCCCGCTCCAGGGTTGCCATCATCAGTTCGCGAAAATACTCCTGCGGAAAGGCCCCGTGCCGCCGCTCGTACATGCCACCTGGATGCGCGAGAACATCGATCGCGGCATGCCGGGCAAGCCCAAGGGCCAGAAGGAACTCGATCTCCGCCGCGTCCCCGGCTGATAGTGCCTTGAAATCCAGATATCCGCCCTTACCGTCCGGGAAACGGTGCACGCTGCCAAGCACGAGATCGCACTCGCGGTGGATGTCATCGGTGCTGTCGATCGTTCCATTCTCATCCATCGCCGTGGTTTCGCATCCGACATAGACCGTCATATCGGGAAATCCGACCGCATGTTCACGAACATGACGGACGAAGCGGGCAAACCAGTCTGTATCGTGGCGGATATGCTCGGTGAAGGCGATCGCATCCAGATGCCGCGCCTGCGCGACCTCGAGAATATCCTGCGGT
The DNA here is from genome assembly GCA_030028905.1 of Ferirhizobium litorale. Lineage (GTDB taxonomy): Bacteria > Pseudomonadota > Alphaproteobacteria > Rhizobiales > Rhizobiaceae > Ferirhizobium > Ferirhizobium litorale. The sequence continues at coordinate 654,587 of JALDYZ010000002.1, forward strand.
GTCGCCTCGCCATCGGTCCAGTTCGTGTGGATCTGGAAATCAACGTTGAGCATGGCATCGGTCAGATCGCGGAAGCGGTGGAACTCGGGCTTGCGCACGTGAGGCATGAAGCCAGTCATCGCCCCTCCCTGGCTCTCACCACCGGCGTAGCGGATACTACCGCAATTTGTCCAAACGGGGCCGAACGACGTTCCATCGTTTCACTGGCCTTGCCCGAGCAAATCGTGGCGTCTCGGCCTGGAGCCGTCCTCGGAGCGCCACGATGTGACCTCCACGCATTCTCCATCACCGCAGCGTACTACGAATCCCTGGTCTGTGTGAGCCTGTACCTGTCCCGTCATCCCGATATAACGATGCGAATCGGCAAACGGGAAGGCGACATCGATGAAATATGTCGCGCCGCCGGAATGGGTGAATGCACCCAGATAAGGATCCCCGACAGCACGCACCAGGGTCAGGATATCCTCGGCCGGCCTCTGCCAGTCGATCATGCCATCGATGGCGCTGCGACGGGCGCAATAGGTGGCCTGGGAGTGATCCTGCGGCGTGCGCGGCGGGCTGCCCGACCGTATTGCCGCGACCGCTTCCGGGATCATGGCGCGCAATTGCTGCATGTGCCGATCATAGAGGCTGCGGGCGGTTTCATCCTCCGCGACGGCAAAACTGTGCTGGACAATGATGTCGCCATTGTCCACATCGTCGCCAAGCCAAAACAGCGTCGAACCCGTCTCCGATTGATGCGTCAGGATGGTCCAGGGAATGACGGCTCTGCCGCGCATCTTCGGCAGGGCGGAAGGATGGAACCCCGCCGTTCCGATGCGCGCCACCGCCCTGAAAGTGGGGCCGCACATCTGCGACCAGCCGACCACGAGCACGAGATCGGGTTCGATGCCCGACAGGATGTGCAGGGTTTCGTTGCTGTTGACATTGTTGGTGTAGTGGACGCCGATGAAGTTCTCTCTCGCCAGCGGTCCGAGATCGATGCTGTCGGCGTGGCGAGCCAATGTCTCGGGTGGCAGGGTCAGTAGCGCAACGGGGGGCATTCCGCTGGCGATCAGCGTCCCCATCGCCACCCGCGTCGATTCCAATGCGCCGACGAGCACGATCCTCATGGATGTGCCTCCGGAAGCGCGCCGTCGAACATGCAAACACGTTTCGCTGCTGTTTCGCCGCCGTCGAACTTCATCCGGGAGCGTGTGCGTGCAACCGTCATATCCCCACCGTCAGTCAGTCATCAGTTGCGAATGCGGGTCGGAACCAAGGAGTCCCGCAGGTCTCGTGCATCGGTTATAGGCATGCGCGTTCGTCTCCCGACGAGACAACAGTCGACTAAGCCAGATTGAATGTGAATTTAATAACACACTAATATTCGTCGGTGTGTACAAAATTCTCAGTTGCAGCAAATCAAAGTTGATTGTGGATTTCGATCCGGCGGGGCGATCCGCGTGCCAGAACCGCGATACACAATCCGTTGATGAAGCCATATCGATGTTGCAGCATATTGACACGGGCCGCTGGTCGTTTCATTCGACACCGCCAAAGGCAGAATATCCACGCCGTCATCGGCCGTCTTGGGTTCGGCAATGCTCCTATTTCCGGAACCGTCATCAACCGATACGTCGACCCAACTGAAGCAGTCGGTGATTCCGCCTGTGTGCAACATGTGCTACCGAGGGACGGAGACCATCTGACGGTCCCGCACCCAGAGCGAACGTAGGGAGTACTTATGCGTCTTGTAATGATTGGCGCCGGCTATGTGGGCCTGGTGTCCGGGGCCTGCTTTGCCGATTTCGGCCATGACGTGATTTGCGTCGACAAGATCGAAAGCAAGATCGAAGCCCTGCGCAACGGCGTTATCCCGATCTTCGAGCCGGGTCTGCAGAAGATCGTCGAGGACAACCAGAATGCCGGACGCCTGCAGTTCTCGACCGACATCGCCGCGGCGGTGCGCGACGCCGATGTCGTCTTCATCGCGGTCGGCACGCCCTCGCGGCGCGGAGACGGCCATGCCGACCTCAGCTATGTATATGCCGCCGCACGTGAGATCGCACTGGCAGTCACCGGGTTCACGGTCATCGTCACCAAGTCGACGGTTCCGGTCGGCACTGGCGACGAGGTGGAACGGATCATCCGCGAAACCAACCCGGCTGCCGACGTCGCCGTCGTCTCCAATCCCGAGTTCCTGCGCGAAGGCGCGGCGATCGCCGACTTCAAGCGACCGGACCGTATCGTCATCGGCACCGAAGATGCGCGCGCCATCGAGGTCATGCGGGAGGTCTACCGCCCCCTCTATCTCAACGAAGCGCCGCTTCTGTTTTGCGAACGCCGCACCTCCGAACTCATCAAGTACGCCGCCAACGCCTTCCTCGCGATGAAGATCACCTTCATCAACGAGATTGCCGACCTGGCGGAACGGGTCGGCGCAGACGTCCAGAAGGTTGCCAAGGGGATCGGCCTCGACAAGCGCATCGGCGGCAAGTTTCTCCACGCAGGACCCGGCTACGGCGGCTCGTGCTTCCCGAAAGACACGGTCGCATTGGTGAAGACCGCACAGGACTACGACAGCCCCGTGCGGCTGATCGAGGCGACGGTCGCCGTCAACGACACCCGAAAGCGGGCGATGGCGCGCAAAATCGTCGCGGCCTGCGGCGGCGACGTTCGCGGCAAGAAGGTCGCCATACTGGGCCTGACCTTCAAGCCGAACACCGACGACATGCGCGAGGCGCCGTCGCTCGCCATCATCCAGGCGCTGCAGGACAACGGTGCGATCGTGCATGCCTACGACCCCGAGGGCATGGCAGCCGCCAAGGAACTCTTGCCGGGAACGACGTTCGGCAAGGATGCCTACGAGATCGCCGAAGGCGCCGATGCCCTTGTTCTCGTCACCGAATGGGACGAGTTCCGCGCGCTCGACTTCCGTCGCCTTGGCAATCTCATGACATCTGCGGTGTTCGTTGACTTGCGCAACGTCTATCCGGTACGGGAGGTCACGCGCCACGGATTCATCTACCACGGGGTCGGGCGTCGAAACAGCGGAGCCTGAACAGGATGCGTTACTTCATCACCGGCACGGCCGGCTTCATCGGTTTCCATCTCGCGCGGCGCCTGCTCGAGGAAGGCCACGAAGTCACCGGCTTCGATGGAATGACGCCTTACTACAGCTTGCGACTGAAGGAAGCGCGCCACGCTGCGCTTTCGCAATTTTCGGCATTCACACCCTCGATTGCAATGTTGGAGGACAAGGTCGCACTCGAAGCCGCGGTCGATAGAGCGCGTCCTGACGTGATCGTTCACCTCGCCGCACAGGCGGGCGTACGCTACAGCCTGGAAAACCCGCAATCCTATGTCAGTTCGAACCTGGTCGGTTCCTGGAACATTATGGAGATCGCACGCCAGACCAACATCGGCCATCTGCTGCTTGCTTCCACGTCTTCCATCTATGGCGCCAACCCGACCATCCCCTTCCACGAAAGCGACAAGGCGGACGACCCCCTCACCATCTATGCGGCGAGTAAGAAGGGGATGGAACTGATGGCCCACAGCTATTCCCATCTCTACAAGTTTCCGGTGACGGCGTTCCGCTTCTTTACCGTCTACGGGCCTTGGGGCCGTCCTGACATGGCGCTCTTCAAGTTCGTCAAGGCCATCCTTTCGGATCGCGAGATCGAGATCTACGGCGAGGGCCTCATGAGTCGGGACTTCACCTACATCGATGATCTTGTGGAGGGCATCATCCGCCTGTCGCATGTCGTGCCCAGCGAAGACAATCGTTTGCGCCGGCCGGATGTTATCGATTCCCTTTCGCACCAGGCGCCGTTCCGGGTGGTCAACATCGGCGGAGGCCAACCGGTCGGGCTGCTCGAGTTCGTAGACACCATCGAGCGCGCACTCGGCAGACGGGCGCGACGAAAAATGCTCCCGATGCAAAAGGGAGAGGTCCCGCGTACATTTGCAAGTCCCGACCTGTTGGTGGCGCTGACCGGCTACAAGCCGGAAATCAGCCTCGATACAGGCATCAAGGCGTTCGTCGATTGGTATCTTGAGGTGCGAGACGATCTCGACCTGGGGTGACGGCAATCAACGCGTTTCGTCTTCATGCTTCCTGCGAATCCGGCGCACCACCAGCCAGACTCCGACGACCACGAACGGCACGAATAAGCCGGTGACAACCGTTGGATCCACGGCGACGATGTCATGGGTGACCGCCTTCGCGAGATATCCGATGAGGCCGATCACATAATAGGAGATTGCCGCCACGGACAGGCCTTCGACAGTCTGCTGCAGCCTCAGTTGAAGTTTGGCGCGTCGATCCATCGATGCCAGCACGGCGGAGTTCTGGCGCTCGAGTTCCACGTCGATCCAGCTACGCACCAGACCGGTGGCGCGGGACAGCTTTCGCGACAGGTTCGCCTGCCGTTCCTCGACTGACAGGCAGGTGCGCATTGCCGGGGCAAGCCGCCGTTCGAGGAAAGAACCGAGCGTTTCGAAGCCGGGTATCGCCGTTTCGCCCAGCGTCTTGATACGCTCTCGGACAATGACGTCATAGGCACGGCTGGCACCGAAACGATAAAGGCTGAGCACGGCATTGGCCTCGAGTTCGGCGGAGAGCGTCGTCAGTTCCCCCAGTATCGCGTCCGACTCGTCGCGTGCATGGACCTTCATGCGCTGCGTTACTGCTGTCAGCCCGTCCTCGATGCGGCGGATTTCCGGAGACAGGGTCTGCGCGAGAGGGAGGCCCAACATCGCAAGCGTGCGATAGGTTTCGATATCGAGCAGCCGTTGGACCAACGCACCGGTCCCGGCCTCGGTTAGGCCGCGGTCGATCACAAGGATCTGGGTCAGGCCATCGCCATTCTGCCGGAAATCGGTAAGAATCGCGGCCTGGCCGTTCTTGACCTCGCTGTGACAAAGACTGGTGGGATCGAAAAGGTTCTGGGCCTGGTCCGTTTGCGGCCCCTCCGGCCGGATCTCCAGCCGGATCCCGGAGATCAGCGAACCCGGCGGCGAAAAGCCGTTTCCAAAGGGATGCATAGGAACCTCGCCGCCGAACCTGTCCGGCACCGGTCCGTCCCAGAACCAGGTGGAGAATTCCGTATGCCGCTCCCAGCGCAGCGTCCCGGGCCCCCACGGCATGGCATGGTGGCGGGCGTCGCGTTCTGGTGGCGCGATGCCGCGCGCACGCGACATCTCGGCGATGACCGAGTGATGGACAGCGGCGCCTCCGTCCATCATGAAGGCAAGCTGGAAGATCACGCGCGGCGACTTCACCAGCGCATATGGTCTGGAATGAATTTCGCCCAGAGCCAGTGCCCTGTCGGGCGTTCCCGGGAACGCAAAATCGCCCTTCGCCATCGTGTCGCGATTCCTTTTGTTTGGCACGGTTGGCCCGCATGCCGACGGCGCGTTCCGGGCTTTGCTGAAATAACTAACAAACGCGAAAATCAAAAGACAGGGACCTGTTTGCCGCAGGCAAGAAATCCGATCAGCCGCGCCACTGGCCAAAATATTTGACCACTTCGCCAAAGCGTGGCTTAACTGATCTGGATCGCGCCAGCGACCGCAGCGCATGATGGACGGAAAAGGCCAGAGCGTGGACGTACCCGATCTCTATCCCCAGATACGCCATAGCCGCACGGCGGACGAAGTGGTGCAGCAGATCGAAGGGCTGATCCTCGACGGAATCCTGCGCGACGGCGACCGGTTGCCGGGCGAGCGGGAGCTCGCGCAGCGGTTCGACGTGTCGCGACCGATCCTGCGCGAGGCGTTGAAGGAACTCGAGGCGCGCGGCTTGCTGACCAGTTCGCACGGCGGCGGCACGTTCGTCGCCGACATCATCGGCCAGGTCTTTTCCGAGCCGGTGACGGAACTGATCGCCCGCCACGAGCGCGCCACGCTCGACTACCTGGAATACCGTCGCGAATTGGAGGGCCTGACGGCGGAACTCGCCGCCCGCAGGGCGACCGACACCGACCGGGCCCTGCTCGACCGGATCATCACCCGCATGCAAACGGCGCACGAACAAGGCGACGACGAAGCGGAGCTTGCCGCCGACGTCGAATTGCACAACGCGATCGGCGAATCGGCACACAATATCGTGCTGATGCATACCATGCGCGCCTGCTACCGACTGCTGAGCGACGGCATCTTCTACAACCGCCGCATGCTCAGATCGCTTCCCGGCACGCGTGAACGCTTTCTGGAACAGCACCTGGCGATCCACAAGGCGATCATCGCCGGGGACCCCGAGGTGGCGAGGGCCGCCGCCCACGCGCATATCGACTACATCATGCAGGCGATGCGCGAGGCTACGCGCGTCGATGAATGGAGTCGGGTGTCGCAATTGCGGCTACGGCAGCGCGAAGGACACGCGGGTGCCGGCCGGCCTTCGCGGCCGCGGCAAGACGAGCCTGCCGCCGAAGGGGAATAGGGCGGCTTACGCGAGCCGCCACAAAGGGCTGCGCAGCCAAAAGGCAGGATCACGCCATGGATATCGTGACCAGACTGAGAACCGAGACTTTCGGCCCGGACGCGACGCGCTTTACCATCGCCACCGGTGACATCACCACCCTTGCCGTCGACGCCATCGTCAATGCCGCCAATGCACGGCTCGTCCGCGGCGGCGGCGTGGATGGCGCCATTCACCGCGCTGCCGGGCCGGAGTTGCAGGCCGAATGCCTCAGGCTCAACGGCTGCCTACCGGGCATGGCAAAGGTAACCGCCGGCTATGGGTTGCCGGCACGCTCCGTCATCCACACCGTGGGCCCGGTCTGGCAGGGCGGCGATCAGGGGGAAGATTCGACGCTCGAGAGCTGCTACCGCCAAAGCCTGTCCCTGGCGGCCGAACTCGGCTTGAAGACCATCGCCTTCCCGGCGATCTCGACCGGAATCTACGGCTTCCCCCCCGACCGGGCCAGCCGCATTGCCGTCAGAGCAAGCCTGCTGACGGGCTCCGCCTGCGGGCTCGAAGAGGTCATCTACTGCTGCTTCGACGGCGATACGGTCGCACTTTACGATGCCGCCTTGTCGGAGATGCTCACCTCCCTCGGCGGCAACACGCCCTGACCAACGTTCACTTTTCGGAACGACCCCAAAGAAACTGGGGAATAGTCCTCGTTCGTCGCAAACTTTACACAAGCTCGGCGAACTATATCTATAGTTACGCAATTCACCTTGTTTGAGGTCGGTCACGCGAAATGGCACTTCTGCAACGCATAGCGAAAGACGTGAAGTTGATGTTCCGGCGGCCGCCGCGTCAACAGTATGCCGCGCTTTGCTATCGGTTGAAAAAGAAGAATGGCCTGGAGGTCCTGCTGCTGACTAGCCGCGACACGGGTCGCTGGGTCATTCCCAAGGGCTGGCCGATGCCCAACAAGAAGTCACATTCCGTTGCCGAGCGCGAAGCATTCGAAGAAGCCGGGGTGAAGGGCAAGGCGGAGCGCGCGCCGCTGGGCTCGTTCACCTATCACAAGGGTCTGGATCAGGGGTTGAAGGTGTTCTGCAGGGTCCAGGTGCATGCACTGAAGGTCGAGAGCATGCTCGACGACTTTCCGGAAAAAGGGCAGCGCCAGCTTGCGTGGGTTTCCTGCGCAGAGGCTGCCGAGCGGGTCGACGAACCGGAACTCAAGGCGCTGCTGCTTGCCTTCGAACAGCGCATGCTGGGTCACGAAGAACCGGGAACACGCAAGATTCTCCGGAAATAATGCAGCAATCACGCCATTGTTGTCTTGCACTTGATGTAGGATGCCGCTACCCGATTGCGTAAAATGGCCCGTCTGCGCCTTGTCGCACGGGGAAATCCAACTTTTTGTCTGTGCAACCCCGGACGCCTTCTGGCGTCGTTCGATGCGGATGCGCCCGGAGACCTGAATGCCTAAATCGACACCGCACCTTGTCAAGAGGACGCTCGACAAGGACCTCGACAAGATTGCCTATGTAGAAGAAGCGACCAACTACGTCTCCCGGGGACTGGCAGGCCCCGGCATCGGCCTGGTCTTCCTGGTCGTGGCGATGATCTTCGCAGGCGTCTACGTCATCAACCAGCCCGGCGCGGCTATCGTCATCGCGGCGGCGGCCATCGGCGCCTATATGGCGATGAACATTGGCGCCAATGACGTCACCAACAACGTCGGCCCCGCGGTCGGCTCGAAGGCGATGTCGATGACCGTGGCGCTGATCATTGCTGCAGTGTTCGAAACGGCAGGCGCGATGATCGCCGGCGGCGACGTCGTCGAAACCATTTCCAAGGGCATTCTCGACCCTTCCCTGATGTCGAACACCGACATCTTCATCTGGGCGATGATGGCGGCACTGCTTTCCTCGGCACTATGGGTAAATCTGGCGACCTGGCTCGGGGCTCCGGTCTCGACCACGCATGCCGTCGTGGGCGGTGTCGTCGGCGCAGGCGTGGCGGCAGCAGGCGTCGGCTCCATCGACTGGGTCCAGATGGCCGGCATTGCCACCAGTTGGGTGATCTCGCCGCTTCTCGGCGGTGTCGTCGCGGCCCTGTTCCTGGCCTTCATCAAGGAATACATCATCTACCGCGAAGACAAGATCGCCGCGGCACGAAAGTGGGTTCCGGTCCTGATCGCCTTGATGGTCGGTTCCTTCTCTGCCTACCTGGCCCTGAAAGGCTTGAAGAAAGTAGCCGACATCTCGTTGCTGACGGCAACGATGATCGGCCTCGTAGCCGGCGCGATGAGCTGGGCCGGGAGCGTTCCGCTGGTGCGGCGTCAGTCGATCGGGCTGGAGAACCGCAACCAGTCGCTGCGCAAGCTTTTCCGCCTGCCGCTGATCTTCTCGGCTGCGTTGCTGTCCTTCGCCCATGGTGCGAACGATGTCGCCAACGCCATCGGACCGCTCTCGGCCATCGTGCATGCTGCCCAGGACCACGAGATCACAGCCCAGATCAGCATTCCGCTATGGGTGATGGTCATCGGCGCATTCGGCATTTCGCTCGGCCTTCTGCTTTTCGGCCCGCGCCTCATTCGGCTGGTCGGCGAGCAGATCACCAAGCTCAATCCGATGCGTGCATTCTGCGTCGCGCTGTCGGCCGCCTTCACCGTCATCGTCGCCTCGTGGCTGGGCCTGCCGGTGAGTTCGACCCATATCGCCGTCGGCGCCGTCTTCGGTGTCGGCTTCTTCCGCGAATGGTATACCCGCAATTCCAAGCGCCGCATCAACTACATGCGGATGAAGGCGGGAAACTGGGACATCGAGGAACCGGAGGAACGCAATCCAGACGAACTGCGTCGCCGCTACCTGGTCCGACGCTCGCACTTCATGACCATTGTCGCCGCCTGGGTCATCACCGTCCCGGCTTCGGCGCTGCTTGCGGCCGCGATCTATTGGGCCATGTTCGTGCTCTTCGTCTAAGGTGTGTCCTCCAGCATGGATAAGGTGTGACTTCAACGCGTTGTCGCGCCTTTTGCGCGGCCTGATACGAGGAGATGCGGATGCGGGCCAACTTCCGGATGCAGCGGCTGTTCATCGATGCCGACCTCAAGGGCGGCATCGACATCGAGGCGGGCAAGGATCATTTCCACTACCTCGCCAATGTGCTGCGCGCCGAGGATGGAACCGAGATCCTGCTGTTCAACGGCCGCGACGGCGAGTGGAAGGCGCGCCTGACCTTCCCGACCCGCAAGCGCATCGTGATGACGATCCTCGAGCAGACCCGGCCGCAACCTGCGCCCTCGGATCTTTACTACCTGTTTGCGCCGCTGAAGGTGGGGCGCCTCGACTATCTGGTGCAGAAGGCGGTCGAAATGGGCGCCGGGCTCTTGCAGCCGGTCATGACCCAGCATGTCCAGGGCAAGATCACCAGCATCGATCGCCTCAAGGCGAATGTCATCGAGGCGGCCGAGCAGTGCGGCGTCCTTAGCGTTCCCGACGTTGCGCCGCCGAAACGGCTGGGGGATCTGCTGGAAACCTGGCCGCGCGATCGACGCATCATCTATTGCGACGAAGGCGACCACGGGCAGAATCCGTTGCCGCTGCTGAATGCCGTCAAGGAACGCAAGCTGGCGCTGCTGGTCGGCCCCGAAGGAGGGTTTTCCGAAGACGAGCAGAAGGTCCTGCGCAGCCTCGATTTCGTCACTGCCATACCGCTGGGCCCCCGCATTCTCAGGGCCGACACCGCCGCAGTGGCGGCAATGGCCGTCATCCAGGCATCCATCGGCGACTGGCGCTGACCAGCACGGGGCGAAGTTCGCCATGCTTTTTCTTTTTTGATCCTGCCATGAAAGAAATTGACTTGCGCAACACCTTATTCCGGTCCAATCAGCCATCCATGCTGCCCGTTTTCCCGGCGGGCGCCTCCTGATCAGCAAGGTTTAGTTCATGGCCCGTGATACCACCGACCAGACCCCCATTACATCCGTGGCCGAACTGACGGACTATCTGGCGGCGGGCGCAAAACCGAAGGAACGCTTCCGCATCGGAACGGAGCACGAAAAGTTTCCTTTCTTCCGCACGGACAACAGCCCGGTACCATATTTCGGCGAGGCCAGCATCTCGGCGCTGCTGAACGGCATGCGGGAAAAACTCGGCTGGGACGAAATCGTCGACGCGGGCAATATCATCGGGCTCGTGGAACCTGCCGGGATGGGCGCGATCTCGCTTGAACCGGGCGGACAGTTCGAACTGTCCGGCGCACCGCTCGAAAACCTGCACCAGACCTGTCGCGAATCGAACCAGCACCTGGCGACGCTTCGCGAGGTGGCCGAGCCGCTCGGCATCCGTTTCCTCGGCGTGGGCGGCAGTCCGAAATGGACGCTGGCCGAAACGCCGCGCATGCCGAAGTCGCGCTACGAGATCATGACCCGCTACATGCCCAAGGTGGGCACGAAGGGTCTGGACATGATGTACCGCACCTGCACCATCCAGGTGAATCTCGACTTTTCCTCGGAAGAGGACATGGCGCGCAAGATGAAGGTGTCGCTGAAGCTGCAACCGCTTTCGACGGCCCTCTTCGCCTCGTCGCCGTTTACCGACGGCAAGCCGAACGGCCTGGTTTCATGGCGCGGCGACATCTGGCGCGATACCGACAACCGGCGTGCCGGTCTGCTGCCCTTCGCGATGGAGGACGGCTTCCGGTTCGAGAACTACGTCGAATGGGCGCTCGATGTACCGATGTACTTCGTGGTCCGGGATGGACGCTACCATGACTGTACCCACATTACCTTCCGCCAGTTCATGAATGGCGCCCTCAAGGGCGAGGTCGCCGAATGGCAGCCGAACATGGGCGATTGGACCAACCATCTGTCCACCCTCTTCCCAGACGTGCGCCTGAAGCGCTTCCTCGAGATGCGCGGGGCCGATGGTGGCCCGTGGCGGCGTATCTGTGCCTTGCCGGCCTTCTGGGTCGGCCTGCTCTATGACGATACGGCGCTGGCGGCGGCGGAGGAACTGACGTCCTCATGGACATTTACGGATGTCAGCGCGCTGCGCGACGCTGTCCCCTCCCAGGGGCTGAAGGCCTCGATCGCCGGCAAGAGCTTGCTCGACGTCTGCCGTGAGGTGATCAATATCTCGCGTGCGGGGCTGAAGGCCCGCGCCTGCCTCAACGACGACGGCGTCGACGAGAGCGTCTTCCTCGGGCCGCTCGACGAGGTCATCGCCAAGAAGGCGACGCTCGCAGACGACATGCTGGCGCTCTACAATGGCCGCTGGAACGGTTCGGTCGATCCGGTGTTCGAGGACTACCAGTACTGACGCCGCCATATTCTTGTGCGGCGCGAAAGCCTTTGACAAAAACCGGTTTGCGGCTTGTTTTTTCGGGATATAGTGCAATGCAGATGCGTCGCGCCTGCCGGGAAAGGAAAGCCCCATGCTGCCTCTATTCGACATGATGATGCGGGCCCAGAACGGCGCCGGCATCGATGCCATGGCCAAGCAGTTCAACCTCGCGCAGGACCAGGTGACGAAGGCGATGGCGGCGTTGATGCCGGCCTTTTCCTCGGGCCTGAAGCGCAACTCCGCCAACCCCTATGATTTCACGGCGCTGATGCAGGCCGTCTCCTCGGGCAACTACGCCAAGTATTTCGAGGACATGAGCAAGGCCTTCACGCCGCAGGGAATGGCGGACGGCAACACCATGCTTGGCCAGATCTTCGGCTCCAAGGAAGTGTCGAGGGGCATTGCCGCGCAGGCGGCGCAGATGACCGGCATCGGCCAAGAAATCCTCAAGCAGATGATGCCGGTGATGGCCAATACGCTGATGGGCGGGCTCTTCAAGCAGGGAATGGGCCAGATCCAGGACTACCCCAACCCGTTCATGAACGGACCGATGGGCGACATGATGCGCCAATGGATGGAAAGCACCGGTTTCGCACCGAAGAAGCCCGAGCCCAGCATCTTCGACAACCCGTTCACCCAGGCGATGCAAGCGATGTTTGCAGGCCAGAAGGCGACGCCGTCGCCGAGCGAAGCCGATCCGTTTGCGATCAACGCCTTCACCAAAATGTTCCAGGACATGATGGGCGGCAATTTCGAGACCACACCTGCGCCCGCGAAGGCCCCGTCCGCGGAGAAGCCGGAAGCGCAAAAACAGCCCGCTTCTGCGGACCTGTCGGCCTACAACGACATGATCGCCTCGCTGTTCGATAGCGGTCTCGAAGTGCAGAAGAACTACCAGAAGAGCATAGAGTCGATTTTCGACAACTACATGAAGCACGGCGCCAATGGCGCTGCTACGGCCGGACCGGAAAAGCCGGCTCCGTAACGACCGGCGCAAGCGAGTACGGCACGACAATGACTGCCTCGCACCGTTGCGCGGGCATAAAAAAGCCCGGTGCGGCTTTGCCAGGCACCGGGCAATAGGCAGGGCTTATTGGCTGTCACCCTGCGGGGAAATGGTAAAACTGCTAGCGACGCCTCGAGCGGTTCAGACGACGCGACGGGTCCTCGAAGAAAGTCGATGTCAGAATTGCGCGGTCGACTTCCGCCCTCGTCAGTCCGATATCCCGCAGGTGATAGTCGTCGAGATCCTGCAGGTGGCAGACGGCGGCGCGGTTTCGCATCCGCTGGCGCGCGGACTTCAACAGGCTCCACACGGTCTCGATACGGCTAAGAAGCGTCCGGCCGGGCTTGGCGAGATCGAGGTCAATGGTCCTTTCTGTCGTGCGCATGACGTTCATCCTTTCATTCAGGCACGAAACATGGCGTTCCCTCCCGCATGGTTTCGCGGGAAGGCTGGAACCAAGATCGGCGGGGCTGGCGCAGAGGCTGCCCCGTGGTTTCGTTGATTTGCCGAGATCAAGATCTCAAAAGCCTATTGATCAGTCCAACGAATGTTTCTAATGATTACCATCAAGCAATCTGATGGGTTTTGCCATGACCGCGCCGCTCGACATCGACCAGCTACATACCTTCATCACCATTGTGGACACGGGCAGCTTCACCCGGGCCGCCGACCGCGTGTTCAAGACGCAGTCCGCCGTCTCCATGCAGATGCGACGTCTGGAGGAGCGCATCGGCAAACAGCTCTTTGCCAAGGATGGCCGCGGCATCCGCCTGACCAGCGAGGGCGAGAAGCTGCTGAACTATGCGCGGCGGATCATCCGGCTGAACAACGAAGCCATCGCCGCCTTCGACGACAACCGTCTCGAGGGAACGCTGCGCATTGGCACGCCGGACGACTATGCCGACCGCTACATGCCGGAAATCATAGGACGCTTCGCCAAGACCCATCCGAACGTCGAGCTCTACATCGTCTGCGAACCCTCCGAGGATCTGGCCGAAAAGCTCAGTCGCGGCGAACTCGACATCGCGCTGGTGACGCACCATCCCAAGGTGCGCGTCTCCGACGTCGTACGCACCGAACCGCTCTGCTGGGTCGGTTCCGCCAACCATCCGCTGCGCGACGATGCGCCGGTTCCGCTTGCCGTCGGGCGACGGGATTGCCAGTGGCGGCAACTCGCGGTCGCAGCGCTCGACGCCACCGGGCGGGAACATCAGGTACTGTTTACCAGCTGGTCTTCGACGGTTCTTGCGGCAGCGGTGCTTGCCGGCATGGCGGTTTCCGTCCTGCCGGAATCCGCCCTGCGCACCGGCATGAAGATCCTCAACCAGTCGGACGGCTTTCCGCCGCTGCCGCCGGTTCAGATCGGCATCATGAAGCGGCCGGGTGCGCCGACGTCGCTGATCAACGCCATCAGCAACCACATCACCGCCTGCCTCGACAACATCACGCCGGCGGCCGTCGATGACGATATGGACGCGGACGTCAAGACGTTCCCGCGCGTGGCTCGCCTCAGGGCGGGCAACATGCCCGGCTGGTGATGATCCAGTGCGCGTGGTCCCCTAAGAAGATGTGATCGCCACGGGAAAACCCCGTTGCAGCGAGTTCTTCGCCATGCAGATATCCTTGGCTGCATCGATGACGACCTGCGGGTCGCTGCCGTCGAGCGTCTCGCAGGTGATGTCGGCGGTCGCCGACGTGGCGAGGATCGGATCCCCCTCGAGCGTGACACTGACGCTCACCGCGATCTTCCCAAGCACAACGCCCCTGCCATGGGCGATGTATCGCAGGTCATTGCAGAGGCAGCCGCCGATTGCGAGCGCCAGCAGTTGCGCGCCATTGAACCCCAGTCCCATGCCACCGGCCTTGCCCTGCGGGCGGTCGACCACAACCGCATGCGCGCCGGCCCAACCCATCGCCGCCTCTGTCCCAGCAACGCTGCGCAATTCCACAGACACCGACATCATGCTAGCGCCTCCGTCCCGTCAGAAAAGGCAATTGTAGCCATCGATCGTCGGTGCCGCAAAGCGAAGGCTTGCGCCGGAATGGGGTCGGCGGCAATACATGCCGCCAAGGTGCGGCTCAACCGGTCGAGGCGAGGTATTTCTTCAGGAACGCCACCGTGCGGGACCAGGCGAGATCGGCCGCCTCCTTGTTGTAGCGAGCCTGCGAGGTGTCGTTGTTGAAAGCGTGATTGACCCCGTCATACATGAAGATCTCGAAGGTCTTGTTGTTGGCTTCCAACGCCTTGCGGTAGTCCTCGATACCGGCGTTGATGCGCTCGTCCAGACCGGCATAGTGGAGCAGGAGGGCCGCCTTGATCGCCGGCACCTGATCGAGGGGCGGCTGCGCACCGTAGTAGGCCACGCCCGCCGCCAGTTCCGGCGAACTTTCGGCAAGGCGGTTGACGAGGCCCCCGCCCCAGCAGAAGCCGACAGCTCCGACCCTGCCGGCTGACCGATTCGGCGCGGCCAGGAATGCGCGGCTCGCCTCGGCATTGGCGACAGTTCCGTCGCGGTCGAGGGCGCTGATCATCTCGCGCGCCTTGTCCTCGTCGGCCGGCGTGCCGCCGACAATGGAAAGGAAATCTGGAGCAAGCACGACGAAGCCTTCCAGCGCCATACGCCGCGCAACGTCGCGGGTGTGCGGGTTGAGGCCGCGATTTTCATGGATGACGATGACGCCGGGGAGCGGCCCGGCCTCCTCTTTCGGACGTACGAGATAACCCTTCATCATGCCGTTCGATCCCGGATAGGAGACCTCCTCGGCGACAAGGCGCGCGTCGTCCTCGGGGATCATCTGGGCGCTCGCCTTGTTGGCAGCCAGCAGCGGCGCAATGGCGGCGGCGCTGGCGGCAGACCCGGCAATGGCGGTCAGCTTCTCCATGAACGCCCTGCGGTCAAGGGTCAGGTGGGTGTACTCGTCATAGGCGTCGATCATCGCCTGGGTAACTTTTGGCGTTTCCATGATGGGCCTCCACTCGCTTCGAACTCCATCCGGCGCCTTGCAAAGAGACCGGCGCCGCCCGGCAACGTCTGGCAGGATAGTCTCCCGGGCCGGGAAGACAGCTACACAAAGTCGTGACCGGTTCAACCCGAGGTGGATCGGATCACGCCAGCTCCAGCGCGATGCGGCCGTCGTCAGTCGAGGATCATCCAGACGGCGAGCCATGCCCACATGGCGCCGAGCGCCAGGAACCCGAAGGCAAAGGCTGGGCTGCGATAGCGGATGCGGTTGTTGGTCACATGGATGGCAGCATGCACCCAGCGCGACAGCACGAAGATCCAGGCAAGCGCGATAGCCGGAAGGCTGTCGGCGTCGACGAGATAAGTGGCAAAAGAGCACGCATAGAAAAGCACCGGCAGCTCGAACTGACTGGCGAGGCTGTTGCGGGCGAACAGGCTCTCATCCGGTTCGACGCGGTTTTCCCTGAACTGGGCGGTGGTTGCCCGGCCAGCCAGCACCGCCCGCCGACGGCGGATCGAAAGCAGGACATAGAGGCCGAAGACCAGCGCGACATGCGCGATCATCGGCCAGAAGATGGCGTTCGTCCCAGTCATGGATACCCCTCAAGCCCAGAGAATCGTTCAGCCGGGACCGTGTGTCCCTGCCGGAGCCGTATACCGAAGAAGCGTGAAGCGCACCATCAGAATGGCGGAGACTGTTGCCAGTGCGAGCTTGGTCCGTGTGATCCAGGGCAAGAGCTGCGGTGCGTTTTCGCTCAACCAGGGACCAGGCTCGGCGGGTGGGAAATAGAAAAGAATAAAGAAATTCTCGGCGTAGTCGGCAATGCCGTAGGTGATGGGCAGCAGGCAGAGCAGGCGCGCGACGCGGGGCGTCACCGTGCGTCCGAAAATCACCGTGCCCGGCGCGAAGCGGGCGATCACAAGCACCCCCAGCAGGGTCGCCGCGAGCGGCAGGATCAGGTCCGGACCGGAATAGTTGAAGCGAAGCAAGGTCCGCGCCTGTTCCATGTCGTTGTTTGCGAGAACCGCGCTCAGGCCGCGCACCGCATCGGGCTCATACCCCGAGAAGCGGAAGTCGAGCATATGAACCCGTGTGAGGCGCTCGAATTCCGGATCGATGCGGAGCGACATCCATGCCAAAAGCGCGGCGCAGAGCGCGAGCAGAAACCAGATGGCCCATACTAGGTGTCGGTTTCCGCTCGCTGCCACGTGTGGTTCCTCAGGCGCCACCGCCCGGGTAGTTCGGGCTCTCGCGGGTGATCGTCACGTCATGGGCATGGCTCTCACGCAGGCCGGCGCCGGAGATGCGCACGAAGGTGGCGCGCTCCTGGAACTCCTTCAGATCCTTGCCGCCGACATAGCCCATGGCCGCCTTCAGGCCACCGGCGAGCTGGTGCAGGACGCCGGAGACCGGGCCCTTGTAGGGAACCTGGCCTTCGATGCCTTCCGGAACCAGTTTCAGCGTGTCGCGAACTTCGGCCTGGAAGTAACGATCCGCCGAGCCGCGCGCCATAGCGCCGACCGAGCCCATGCCGCGGTATGCCTTGAAGGAACGGCCCTGGTAGAGATAGACCTCACCCGGGCTTTCGTCGGTGCCGGCAAGCAGCGAGCCGATCATGCAGGCCGACGCGCCGGCGGCGATCGCCTTGGCAAGGTCGCCGGAGAATTTTATGCCGCCATCGGCGATAACCGGAATGTTCTGATCCTGCGCGGCCGCGACCGCCGCCATGATGGCGGCAAGCTGCGGAACGCCGACACCGGCAACGATACGGGTGGTGCAGATCGAGCCCGGACCGATGCCGACCTTGACAGCGTCGGCGCCGGCATCGATCAGCGCCAGCGTTCCGTCAGCGGTCGCCACATTGCCGGCAATGATGCGCACGGAGTTGGAGAGCTTCTTGACGCGGGTCACGGCATCGAGCACGCGCTGCGAATGGCCATGGGCGGTGTCGACGACAAGGACATCGACACCAGCGTCGATCAGCCGTTCGGCGCGCTCAAAACCGTCGTCGCCAACGCTGATCGCGGCGGCAGCGCGCAGGCGTCCCTGTGCATCCTTGGTGGCGTTCGGGTTGAGCTGCGACTTCTCGATGTCCTTGACGGTGATCAGCCCGACGCAGCGGCCGTCGCCATCGACCACCAGGAGCTTCTCGATGCGGTGCTTATGGAGGAGACGCTTGGCCTCCTGCTGGTCAACGCTCTCCTTGACCGTCACCAGGTTCTCGCGGGTCATCAGTTCGTAGATCTTCTGCGACGGATCGGAAGCGAAGCGAACGTCGCGGTTGGTCAGGATGCCGACGAGGCGGCCAGCCTTGCCGATGCTGCCGCCTTCGACGACCGGAATGCCGGAGATGCCGTGCGACTTCATCAGGCTCTTGGCTTCGGCGAGCGTCGAATCCGGACCGATCGTCACCGGATTGACGACCATGCCGCTCTCGAACTTCTTGACCTGGCGGACTTCCTCGGCCTGCTCGACCGGGGTGAGATTGCGATGGATGACGCCAAGGCCGCCGGCCTGCGCCATCGCGATGGCCAGCCGGCTTTCGGTTACCGTGTCCATGGCGGAAGAGAGAATTGGAAGGTTGAGCTCGATATCGCCGGCGATGCGGGTTGCAATGTTCGTCTGGCCCGGCATGACCTCGGAATGCCCCGGTTGCAGGAGGACATCGTCAAAGGTCAGGGCGTCCGCCCCGGTTGCCGATTCAATGATGCGTGCCATGGCCAAGATCCTTTATATGCGACGTCTACCGGGGATTTCGGAACACATCGTCCGCCCGGCTCCGCTTGGGAGTTTCATGGAAGTTGGCGAGGGCTGGTAACATGACTTGGCTCACAAGGGAATAGCAAAAGCCCGAGAATCGCTCTCGGGCTCCTGTTCCGGCTGCATGGCAGCTATGCTCAAAGCTCAAACTGGTAGGTCTTGGGCACGAAACGATATCCCGTTCCGACCGTTTCCACAAAGCCGACCGCCGGGAATGGCATGTGATAGCCGACGAAGGCGAGCCTGTCGGTGGCGATCATGTCGAACACCTTGCGGCGTGCCTGCGCTGCCGCTGCCTTGTCCATGTCGAAGCGGACTTCCCAGTCCGGCTGCTGCAGCGACAAGACGTAGTGGTTGGCGGTATCGGCGGTCAGCGCCATCTGCTTACCGTCCGATTCGATCAGGAAGATCATGTGCCCAGGCGTATGACCGGCCGCCATCATCGAGGTGATGCCGGTCACGACCTCGGCGTTGTCGCCGATGAAGGTAGCCTTTTCGGCAAGCGGCACGACGTTCTTGAGAACGAGGTTGTGGCCGTTTTCCGCGGCAGTGCCCTTGCGGGCGTCGTCCTTCCAGAAATCATATTCCGCCTGGCCGATGACATAACGCGCCTTCGGAAAGGCCGGCGCTCCGGCTTCCATCAGCCCGCCGATATGGTCGCCATGCATGTGGGTGACGACGACGATCGACACATCGTCCGGTGAGTAGCCGTTTGCTGCAAGGCCTTCGATCAGCCTTCCCATGCCATCCTTGCG
Organism: Ferirhizobium litorale; assembly: GCA_030028905.1. GTDB lineage: Bacteria > Pseudomonadota > Alphaproteobacteria > Rhizobiales > Rhizobiaceae > Ferirhizobium > Ferirhizobium litorale. The sequence continues at coordinate 673,808 of JALDYZ010000002.1, forward strand.
GGCACCTTCGCCGAGCCCGGTATCGAACAGCACCACATCGCTTCCGGTGTTGATCAGGGTCGGCGCAAAGCTGTTGACCAGCGAGTCGGTGGGCAGGAAATTCTTCTCGAGAAGGGCGGCGACATCCTCCGGCTTCTGGTTGGTGCCAAAGATCTCACCCGGATTTGGCGCAACACGCGCGCCGTCCCTGACGACGACGACGTCGAACGTGCCGAGTTTGAAGCGATGGGTTTCGGGTGGCATTGCCTGATTGTTGTTCATTTCCGCACTGTTCTCGGCAAAAGCGTTTCCAGTGAATGCGACTGATCCGATCAGGCCCGCACCGGCTGACGCAAGCAGGGTACGACGATTGAGTTCCGACAGCTTTGACATGGTTTCCTCCCCGTCCTAGTTGCTGGAATTTTCAGGAAAACACTGGCCGCATCTTCCGGTGGAGCACAGCGGCCCGCAAGGCCATACCGACCGATCTCACGCAGACGTGATCCGCGTCGCGAAGAAGTTCCGACCGGGTGATTGGCAATGACGGTACACGGGTCTAAAGACGCCATCGGACTGGTCTTCCTCCGGCGCCCGCATCCCCTCGAGTCTCAGCGCATGAACCGCATCGTTCCTCTCATACTTGCCGTCGCCCTTTTTATGGAGCAGATGGATTCGACCGTCATTGCGACGGCGCTGCCGGCAATTGCCGCCGATCTCGGAGTCGGTCCGATCACGCTCAAGCTGGCGCTGACCGCCTACATGGTGGCGCTCGCGATCTTCATTCCGGTCAGTGGCTGGATGGCCGACCGCTTCGGCGCCAAGCGCATCTTCCGCATGGCGATCGTCGTCTTCATGGTCGGCTCGGTGCTCTGCGCCATCTCGACCAGCCTCGTCGCCTTCGTCATCTCGCGCTTCCTGCAGGGCATGGGCGGCGCGATGATGACACCGGTCGGCCGCCTTGTCCTCTTGCGCACCACCAAGCGCAGCGAACTGGTTTCGGCTATGGCGCTGCTGACGATCCCGGCACTCGTGGGACCGCTGGCCGGTCCGCCGCTTGGCGGCTTCATCACCACCTTCTTTTCCTGGCACTGGATTTTCCTGATCAACGTGCCGGTCGGCCTCGCCGGGCTCTGGCTGTCGGCGGTCTTCCTGCCCGAAGTGACGGCGGCGGCCCCACCGCCCATCGACATCAAGGGTTTCCTGCTACTGGCAATCGCCGCTTCCGGCACGGTCTTCGGCCTGTCCGTCATCAGCCTGCCGGCCCTGCCGCCCATCGTCGGGGTCACGGCCACTATCATCGGGCTATTGAGCGGCATCCTCTACATCGCTCATGCGCGGCGCCATCGCGCCCCGATCCTCAGCCTGTCGCTCTTTGCCAATCCGACTTTTCGCGCCGCATCGATCGGCGGCAGCGTCTTTCGCATATCAACCGGCGCCATTCCGTTCCTGATGCCGCTGATGCTGCAGATCGGATTTGGCCTCAACGCGTTCCAGTCCGGCCTGATCACCTTCGCCGGCGCGATCGGCGCCATCACCACCAAATTCATGGCCAAGCGCGTGTTCGCCGCCATCGGCTTCCGCACGACGCTGATTTCGGCCAGCATCGCCGCAACGCTGATGACGGTCGTCAACGGCACCTTCACGCCGGAAACGCCGCATCTCGTCATCATTGCCTGTCTCGTCGCGGCCGGCTTTGCGCGATCCTTCTTCTTCACCGGGGTCAATGCGCTGTCCTATTCGGACATCCCGGACAACCAGGCGAGCCAGGCGACGTCGATGAGCTCGGTGCTGCAGCAAATCAGCCTGGCGCTCGGCGTCGCGGTCGCTGCCGCCATCCTCGAAGCCTCGGCGATGATCAGCGGCACGCACCTGCAACTCGCCGACTTCCACCTCGCCTTCTTCATCGTTGCGGGACTTTCGATGGTGGCGGCACTGCCGTTCGCGGCGATGGCGCGGAGCGCGGGTGCGGCTGTCTCGGGCCACAAGCCGTCCCGCCGGCTGCAGCCGGAAAGCAGCGAATAGACGCGGGGTTTCAGGCTCGCCTGGTCACGGACCGAGAACTACTCCGGCCGTTCGCAGACCGCCGACAGCTTGTTGCCGTCCGGATCGCGGACATAACAGGCGTAGAAATTTGCGTGATAGGGCCTGAGGCCGGGCTCGCCCTCGTCGGTGCCACCCGCCGCGAGTGCGGCGACATGGAACGCGTCGACCGCGGCGCGGGTCGGGGCATCGAGCGCCACCATCGAGCCGTTGCCGATCGTGGCAGCGTTCTTGTCAAACGGCAGTGTTACCCACAGGCGGCTGCGAAAGTCGTCCGCTGTACCATAGCCGATCTCCATATCGTCGGCCCGTCGGCACGTATAGCCGAGGGTGGCGAGCGCCGCGTCATAGAATGTCTTGGCGCGTGAAAGGTCGTTGGTGCCGAGCGTGATGTAGAGAAGCATGGATTGGTACCGGAAACAGATGGGGAAGTGGTGCGTGCCATCAACACCGGAAACGGGGCGGCAATCAAGCCTCGTCAGGCTGGTCTTTTCCGCTTCTGCCCTTGAAGCCCTTGGCAAGCAGGAACATTTCCACCGATTCGGCGCGCGATGACGCCGGCTTGACGTGGATCACCTGCCGGAAATTCTGCTTCAGCATGTTGAGAAGGTCGCGCTCGGTGCCGCCCTGGAAGGTCTTCGCCAGGAAGTGCCCGCCCTCGGCCAGCACCTCGACGGCAAAATAGGCTGCTACCTCGCACAGATGCATGGTGCGCAGATGGTCGGTCTTCTGGTGGCCAGTGGTCGGTGCGGCCATGTCGGAGATGACAAGATCGGGCTCGCCGCCGACCGCCTCCACCAGCAGGCGCGGCGCTTCGGGATCGAGGAAGTCGAGTTGCAGGATGTTGACGCCCGGCAGCGGCGCCATTTCGAGAAAATCGATCGCCGCGACGCGGATGTCCTCGTCGGTCGAATTGGTCACCTTGGCGGCGATCTGCGACCAGCTGCCGGGGGCGGCGCCGAGGTCGATGATGCGCCGCGCACCCTTCAGGATCTGGTGCTTCTCGTCGATTTCCAGCAGCTTGAACGCCGCACGGGCACGATAGCCCTCGAGCTTGGCGCGCTGCACGTAAGGATCGTTGATGTGGCGCTCTATCCAGCGCCGCGACGACGCCTTGAGCTTGCCCTTCTTGACCTTCTGGCCGAGTTTGCGGCCCGTGCGGTTTCCGCCGATCGGTGGCTTCGTCATTCATCCCGTCCTGAAAAGATCAACGTTGACCGCCGCGGCCCTGGCGGCGCGATCGGTTTCTGCGCCAGACGCCGTCATCGGCCATCATGTCGGTGAGCAGCCCTTCCCGCAAGCCGCGATCGGCTACCCGCATGCGGTTCGACGGCCAGCGCCGCCGGATCGCTTCGAGAATGGCGCAGCCGGCGAGCACCAGGTCGGCGCGGTCCGGCCCGATGCACGGATTGGCGGCGCGGCCGGCAAAATCCCACGACAGGAGCTTCGACTGCATGGCGCTGACCTCGGAGTCGGACAGCCACAGGCCGTCCACCTTGCGGCGATCGTAGCGTGGCAGGTCGAGATGCACGCCGGCAAGCGTCGTCACCGTGCCCGAGGTTCCGATCAGATGGAAATCCTCCTCGATGCCGGCGCGTATCGGGTCGACCGTCGGCGGGCACTGGAATTTCGCCAGCATGCCGTCGACTTCATCGACCATCGCGGCGAAGACATCGGGTGTCACGTCACGGCCGCCGTGGCGTTCGGAAAGGGTTACCACGCCCACCGGCAGCGAGGTCCAGTGGGTAATGTGGTTGGCAAGGCGGCTCGAGCGGTTCTCGCCGATGCGGATCACCGCGATTTCCGATGATCCGCCGCCGATGTCGAACAGCACCACCGAGCGGGCCTCGCGACCGACCAGCGACGAACAGCCGGACACGGCAAGCCGCGCCTCGGTTTCGCGATTGATGATCTCGAGCCTGAGGCCGGTTTCCGCGGTGACGCGGCTCAGGAACTCCTCGCCGTTTTCCGCCGCGCGGCAGGCTTCCGTCGCAATCAGCCGCATGCGGCGGATCTCGCGGCTCTTCAGCTTTCCGGCGCAGACGCGCAGCGCTTCCACTGCCCTGTCCATGGCTTCGGCCGACAGGCGGCCGCTGGCGCCAAGGCCCTCGCCGAGGCGGACGATGCGCGAGAAGGCATCCACCACGCGAAACTGGCCCGGCCGCGTCGGCTGGGCGATCAGCAGCCGGCAATTGTTGGTGCCGAGGTCGAGCGCCGCATAGAGATCGTTGCTGTAGACGTCCGGCCGTTCCAGAGCAGGCGCCGGCATGCGCCCGTTTCCTTCCGGCCGGGACGTCATGCCTTGAGTGGATGTCGCCTGACCCGCGGCCGCCTGCGACGAGGCGGGCCGGCCCGCGGAAGGAGCGGTCTGCGTCGGGACGAGCGGTCGTCCCTGGATGCCGCGCTTGTTGCGCTGCCTGCGGCGATTCTTCTTGGCGTTGGATGGCGCGTGATCGAGCCCGGTCTGCGAAGATGCCGTTGCCGTTGCGGGTGCGGCCACTGCTGCCACATCCGGATGTTGGGCCACGCCCGATTTGGCGCCGCGCGAACGTCGTCGCTTGCGCTTGCGCACCGGGCCACCGGTTTCGGGATCCTGAGGACGTCCGGCCGCGCCGGAGAGCCCGGGCTGGCCTGCATGGGCAACCGCCCCCGCAGGGCGCTTGCTGCCGCCCCGCTTGGACTTGCCGCGCCGGGAGGACTTGCTCCCCTTGCGGACCGTTGCCGACGCCCCGTCTTCGTGCGGCTTCGCGCCGCTGTCGGGGTCACTCACGTATCTGGTCCATCGCGCCGCGCTAAGCCCGGAAGGGATGCTGCAGGCGCTCTCTTGATTTTCGTTGGTGCGAAGATACCAGCGGCGTGCCCATTCGCCAACCTCTTTTTGCGGCTTCGTTTTTGCGTCTCCGCTTCCGCGATCGTGCCCGCCCTGGCCGCACATCCAAGGCGAAATCGCTTATCCAGATTTTTTTTCGGTTCGGGTATTTGCAATCCCGGCTCTTTTGGTTATAAGCCCGGCACACCGACAGGGCGTCGCCTTCGCCGCCCTCTGTTGGGGAATAGTTCAATGGTAGAACGACGGACTCTGACTCCGTTAATCTTGGTTCGAATCCAGGTTCCCCAGCCAGTCACTTTCTGAAATAAAATCAAATACATAATCAACCCTAGTGCCGGCGAAACCATCAGTCCTATGTCGCGTTTTGTTGCAAGTGGCGTCGATTGATTTTCAATGACTTACAGTGGGATACGGCTACTCCACGCGACATGGAATGCAACATGGCGGGGGCGGGGTCAAATGTTGCACGCTGCTACTTATCCTAGACCGGTGTCGGCCCAAAAAAAGCAAAAAGCCGAATTAAAATCCTGAAATTGCAAATTGTCACCAAGCGGCCTGGTGCGGGGCGGCTGTTCGATCCGGGTACCATCGCCCGAATGAGTGGTGATTCCGCATAAAGTGGCCAAGATGCGTCGGCTATTGAAGACATACTCATAGAGGATCATTGCGCTTCTCCTGTGCGAGGCACAACGAACTGGATATCCGGGTGTTCCGCGGGAAGGTACGGTAGCTGCAATGCATCGTGCAACTTTCGGTGATAGCGCAAACCATTGATTGCTTATGATTGAGATAGGGAGCAGTATGCATCGTCAGTAGCAATTGAAGCGGGCGCTACTGCTTACAGGTCAGATCCTGACCTTCGCCCCAACCGAAGGAGGGCGTTTATGTCTTCCCCCCACCCAAAACAATATCTCGAACCCGATGATTTGCGCCTGTTGAGGAACGTGTTGAACTCCGTGGGTTTCAACGGCAGCACAACAACGGATCAAAAGCGTGTCGCTGCTCATACTATTCTGAAAGCATATCAAAACGGCATGAGAACAGCACAAATGCTATGCGCCGCCCTTGCCAACAGGAGCTCTACATCACGACGGCATTTGCCGCGCAAACAGGTGAGACCCGAAGCGCTTGATCGGTGGGAAGACGACGGAGGTGCAATAGGTACACGATCTGCCGCGATCCCTCTATGAGCCGGGCCTTCCTTTTCGGAACCATTTCGATCCCGTCGAGTTTAGGTAGCAACCGCTATCGAATTCCCCATCACCAGAGCGGTCAGGGCTCGCTGTAGCCCGAAGCCGTACCCAAGTTTCGCAGTGCGTCAACTGAGCGCAATCCCGTGCTTTGGAGATGTCGCAGTCAGCGACAGGAGGCTCTCCACCCGGAAGGGTTTCCTTTTTTATTACGCTTAAAGCGGTAAGGACTCTGCGCTACCAACCCAGCCTAGAGCCCGCACCAAGTTTCGCAATAACGACAAGTGACCAACCGGGCCCCGAAATCGTCCCCGTCGAACCCGGTCTTGTCGCTAAAGCGATGGAGGGCCGCCATACACCTAAAGGCGGTCCTCCTCTTTATTCTTGTACTTTCCCCTCCGTAGGTGGTTCATTGCTCCCATTCAATTTTTTGATGTGAGGAGTGAGCTATGCGCCACGAATGGGAAGCGGCATTGGCCCTGATCGTTCTTGGCGCCCTATTGATGTGGCTGTGCTCAACTGGTGGTGACCGGGACGCCGAGGTATTTGATGACTGAACGAAACATATTCCTGCTAGTCGTGCTTGCCGCAATCGTCGTGCTGTCGCTCTTGATGTACAACGGCACCCGGCAACACGACGCGGCGGGCGCTCCTGGCACAAACATAGAAGCAAATCCGGGCTAATACCCTTTAGAACTCGGCGGGTGCATTCCGGCACCGGAACCCCGCCGGACGGCGTTTCGAATTGTGGGGCGGGATATTCGGGCGCTCGAAGCCGAAGAACAATCCTTTGTGATTTGTCACCATAGATAGCCGGCGCTTACACTCTACAGGTTCCTGGCATGGGGGGCCTTGCCAGGCTGAGAGCCCGGTGACCTACAGATGAGTGGTGGCCGGGTTCTCTCTGGTTTAGGCACCCGTCACGCCGCGTCCCTGGCCGCTCGCATGAACCTGCGGGCCTGATCGACGGAGATCCCGGACTTGTCTTCGATCCATAGTTGGAAATGGCCGTGGGGGAGCTGTTTTTTCACCTCCAGCAGTTCCCGGCCTAGTTCTATCATCCGATCCATTGGAACGCGCTCAGATGGCCGTGGTAGGCGTGGTTTGCGCGGAACGTCGGGTTTAGGGTCCATGCTGCTCGCCGACATCAGCTTGGTGTAGGCTACCCATGCCTGGTTACGCTGTTCGGCTGGTAGCGTTTTGAATTGCCGGACCGTCATTCCGAGCCCGAATGCCATCGGAGCAATCGCACGGTTTGGCCCGCGCATCTTGCGCAAGGCTTTCACCTGCCAGTCATTCAATGGGCGCATGACGCCCAGGCCTTCCACTTCGATCTCGGTTATCATCCACGTGCTCCTAGTAGCGGATTCACAGCCAAGCCGCCGCTCAGGGTAAGGCCACCGCCAACAACAGCGACGACGGCCGCATGCGCTAGCGTACCCTGTGCGAGGCCGAGGAATCCGACTGCAACCCCGGCGAACCAGAGCGCGGCCACGGCCACCACCAGCCCGAGGATGCTTTTCAGCGCGTTCTTTGCGGGAACAGCCACGACGTTGACTGTAGCGCCTGCCTTGACCCTGACCCGGTGATAGTATTCCCGCTGGATGGCGTGACCGTTGATCGTGACGTGCAATCGGTATCGGTCAGTATTGACGCCCAACGCGCTGCACTGCTCGACAATCTCGGCGATGGACTCGCCGGCTATGACCTTGAGGTGACTACGTTCCTGCGCGAATGGTGACTTGCGGAAATAGACATCCACCGTCTCCGATGGTCCGATCATCTCTACAAAGCTTGAAGGCGTCAGATCAGACATTGACGGCCTCCTTCAATCCCCTGCTCGGATCGATCGGTTTGCCGATCTCATCGCCCCATTCGCACAGTTTAGTTGTCGTGACGCCACCCGCGGTCACTGTGGTTAAGTCGCAATGGCCACCAACGAGAAAAAGGTCTCTCCTGGAGCCGGGAATCCGCGATGCCTTCTTGCGCATGGCAGTCATTACCGCAGCGCCGTGCCTTAGCGGAAAATCGGCCTCCAGGGCGGCTTCTGGCTGAATACCGAGGTGGGCAAGCTCTCCCCAACCGATAACCGGCCCCGCAAGGATCTGTTCTCCGAGGGGGATCAGTTTGAACGTGGGGACTTTCCAATGCTTGTGACAGGCCACGACAAAATGAACAGCGCCTTGCGTTTCTGACCAAGCGGCTATCAGGAATTCGAAATCCCGATCGCCGCGGATCGCCATGCCATCGAAGAACACCTGAAACGCCCGCAGAACATCATCGACCGTCTCGGCGTCTTCCGCGGCAACGCACATTTCGGTGATGGTTTCGAACGTTTCAAGACCGTTTAGGCCCCTGCCGGTGATGGCGACAGGCAACGTGTCAAGCGAAATCACCTTGCTAGATACCGCGACAAGGCTGCCGTCTGCGGAATACCAGCCGGCATCGGTCAACAACCGGACGCAATCGGCATACTTGAAACTGAAAAATGCGCTCACAAGCAAGATCCTTTCGGTAGCTGGGAATTTACCGCGGAGGGCGCCAGCCAATCGGATGCAAACCCGCCTATACGCGCACGAAGCGCTTCGACCGCCTCACGTGTCGGATTGCCGTTCGAAGCCTTAACCAAGCCCTTCCATGCGGCTTCCTCCTCAGCGCACCACCACACAAGAGGCGCCATGCCGGGATTGGGATAGTTGGCGCGCACCCGCTCCCAATCTTGCGCTGTTGGTTTTGGCTTGCCACGGGGGCGCCACCAAAACACGTCGCGCCAGGCTTCGTGCGCTTCCGTTTTGTCGATCTCGCCGGCGGAGGCCGCGATAGCCTTCTTGACACGCTCCGCCCGCGTCCTGGGCGCCGTGGATGCGCCCCGATACAGCAGCTCGTGCAATCGCCGCCGCTCAGCGCTTGCCGTCGTCGTGGCCCTACTGGCTGCGAGTTTCGATGCTGGTTCAACCGCCTTTTCCGCCTCCCGGAGCGCCTGCAGCCGACTGTCGGAGCGAACGAAATCTGCGATCAGGTCGGCGCGGAGAGACACGTCAACGCCCGCATTCGCAAGGGTTTTCGCGTGCTTCCGAAAGGCTTTCTTCTCGGAGCGGGACAGGTTGGAAGGTGGTTCAATCATGGTCACGGATTTTTTCCCTGAAAATCAACAGTTTCTGCGCGTGTCACCCCTGCGGTTGTGGCCTAGTCAATTCTAGGGTTTTTCGGGGGTGCCCGCCCCTTGCGATGAGGTGCGGAGCGCCTGGGAAAACCCCGAAACCCGGCGCTCCGCCTGCAATGCGCCCGTCTTGCCCGACAGCGCATCACTGAAGTGTCGTGGTCGGTGCCGTTGGTGCTGATAGGTGCCTGACCACGGCTATAATCAGCATTTCTATTTCGCTGTCGGAGAGAGGTCTGCCCGCTTTGTGTTCGACCTGGGTCCAGGCTGACATAATCGCAAGCTTCACCTCGTTGGTTATCTCCACCCCACAGATAGTCCTCATAGCGTTGTCCTTGCCGTTAGAGCCCTGACGCGATACCGGGGCTTGTCGCCCTTCGACAGCGATGCGAAGCGAGATTCAATTTCTGCCATTTGGGCGCGGTGCTGCTCTGCCAGCCGTTGGCGCTCGACACGAAGTTCTGCGAGAGCTTTCGCGGTCGCATCCGTGCACGCATCAGCCAGGGCCTTGAATTGGCTTTCCGTGACCATGTCGCTCACCATGTCGCTGCTTCGAGGTAGGCGACGGCGTTTGTTCGGCGCTTGGCCCAGGCCAGGTCCATGATGACCCTCAGCGCCATGCTCGCCGTTTGCCATAGGCTGCGAACCGGATCAGCTACGCCACCGCTGGAAATAGGAAGCGGCGTATCCGACATGTGCACGGTTGCCTGCTCGGTAAATTCTAGGTCGGGCATGCTGTCGACTGCGGAGATGATGGACGCGGGGTCAACGGCAATAACGCGACCCGCCGGGACGGCTGCGCTGGTTGCTATGTCCATGCTGGATGTGAGAAGCGGCGCCCGGACCTTGAGACGAATCGCGCGCTCCGGCGCCATGATGAACAAAACTTGACCGGATCCGCCATTCGCGGTGATGGCCGTGCCGAGCGCGATCAGATCCTCCTCGATTGCAACCTGGTCGCCACCACCGTAGCCGCTCAACGCGGATACGCCATTGAGAAGGCCTGCGTAGGCTGAACCGGAACCGGCCGCTGTGGAAAGCATGGCGGCGTCCAGGCCGGCGGCTACGTCCTCACGCAACATCTGCTCGAAGATTGCTTCGGCGTCGCTGCGTTTGGTGAGTTCCCGTGTCCAAGGGAGGATGGATGCAATCTTGCGTTTCGGACCGACGTCGATCAGCCCGAAATTCGCGATGTTGATCGGGATAGCCCCGCTTTCCGCTACCCACTGCGGCGCGGTCGGCAGGGTTGTACGCGTCGGGTACTTCGCTGATCCGTCCGGGCCAAGACTCGAAGGAACAGCGCCCGAGATGATGCGCGCTGCTGCACTATACGGCGCCAATGAAGCTAGGAAGCCGGGGAAGGCCGTCTGCACCAGTTCCGCCGCGTTGCCGGCGGTCGTCGTGTTTGCCGGGTTTATGGCAGCCCGCTCGATGAGCGCACGTTCTACCACCGCGGTGCTGAGGAGGAAGTCATCAACGGACCGATTCTGAATTCCGGCGTGTGCCTTCAGGAAGCAGGCGCGGACAAAATGGCTCTTGCGTTCGGGAGGATGGGCGATAAGGGCTTTCATTGCGATTCGGGGCTCCTGCGAAAATCAGTTGCCCCGAATCTATCAAATCGCGTCAGCCGGACCCGTCACGTGTGACAGGCTGAATCCCGTCGAGGAGAATCTGAACCGCGCGCTCAACGGCCTTGGGGTCGTCTTCATCCCACTCGCCGATCCACCTTGCCTCCGTCAGCACGTCGCGCGTCCGGCGGCTGACTACGACCCGCACGCACATCTCGCCAGCCCTCCGACGCTCCCGCCGGCGCCGTTGCCTTTCCGCTCCGCTGCCGGACTTCCTCATGCCGCACCTCGCAACTCGTCGAGCAGGGAACCGGTAAGACCCCAGTTCATGAGCAGGCTGCATGCCCGCGCCTCGTTTTCGGGAGGAACGCCCTTCCGTTTCACCCACGCCATTGCTTCGTCGAGGTTGTCGGGAGGATCGAATGGAACTTCCCCTGTTTCCCCCTCGTGCGCGCACGCATGCGTATACGTACCCCCTCTCTCTTCCAGAGCCGAAGACGGCTCCTGTTCCTGCTCCTGATTTGGCATAGGGTTTAAGGCTGGTTTGCCAAACTGTTTGCCGAACCGTTGCACAAACGCTTCCTCAAACGATTTAGACCGACCTTTGAGGGAAGCATAAGCCCTTGAAAGCGTTCGCGTTTTCATTGCGCACTCGGGGAGCATGTCGGCACTCGATGCCCACGCTTTGACCACGTTGGGGTTCTCTGGAGGGTTGTACCTGATGAAGTTGGGGAGACACAGCATACCCTCGTCTTCATCGACCTCCACCATACCCTTTGCGATTGGTTCCGCTAACGCTTCCATAAACCGTTCCGGTAACCATTTCAGTGTGTGTGCTAGGCCGGCAGGATGAACAGGCAACGCCCCCAGGGAGGTCATCCCCGGATGCGTCAAAAGCAGGAAGAATGCGAGCTTGCCGTCCTCATTCAGAGTACGAAACTTCGCGTCGTTCCAGATACGTGTATCGATTTTGCGGTAGGTCATGCGTCACCCCTCGGTGCCGGCAGGGCGCCCGCAATCTTGCGCTTGTCGATCGATTCGAGCGCACGGTCGTTCAACAGGCGGATAATGTCGATGTGGGCCACAATCGCCTCTGCGAGGATACTGGCGATAACGTCCGGCGCTAGCGCCTCAAGCTGGCACGTACCCCCCTCCCAAGATTTGGAGCGGCTATCGGTTGCCTTGGCCGGCGCCGTCGGTAGGTTGTGCTTTCGCACCTGATCCGCGGTGAGTGCTACACGAATGAACTCGACAGAAACGGTAGCCCAGGGACGATCTCTTTCAACGAATGCTGCGACGTCAGCGGCCACGCTATCGAAGATGGATTGCCCGCTCGGATCGTAGTCGCCCAGGTGAAGAATTATAGTTCGCTTGCCGATAGCGCAGATACGATCGGCCAAGCGCTTCTTTGCGGTAAGGCTGTCGAAACCTCCCGACGAGTAGACGTTGATCGAGTACGGTTCAGCAACGCTGAATAGCTGGGGCATCATGCCGGCAGCTTCACACCATACCTCGATGTGAAGTTCCTGCCCCGCAAGTTTGTTGCGCTTGTAGCCTTCCCCTAGTTCGCGGACGTGGCGCAGGAAGTGCTCCTCGTCGTCGAAATGGTCGAGGCCGAAGGTTGACACGCCATCATCACGGATCGCGCTAAACGGTATTACCCGTCCACGACGGGCGTTGCTCATATGGTTGCAAACCCTCTCGTAGAATTCCTCAGTCTTCGGATAGCCGTAGGCGCCGATCAGGCGATAATAGACCTGCCGGCATGTTAGCGGCCAATAGGCTTCGTACTCTTCGAGCACGGCTTGAACGTCACACAGCAGCCGCTTTGTTTTCTCCTGCGGATTGTAGTCGTCGATATAGCCGCGGGGGCGCGTTGATACACTTTTACGGCTTGCCGTATTTTTATGTGATGGGGTCATTCGCGACCCCCCACCTGTTTCAACGCCTGATTGATAGCGTTTATTTCGTCCAATATGGCCAGCTCGGAACGGACCTCCTGTCCGTGTCTGATGGAGTCCTGTATCTTCGCTGTGATTTCCGCACGGCGGGCATCGCTGACTTCGATGGGATCAGTGAATGCCGCGGCGGCATCCCTTGCCACTGCGGCAGCCTTCTCCTCTTCGAGCATGTAGGTATCCAGCTCGTCGGCGATTCGGTTCAGACGTTGCTTGGCGGCCCGTAGGCAGGTAGCAATGGCAGCCTGGATTTTTGGGCGGGGGCTTTCGTCCAGAGCGTCACTGGCGAGTTCCAGAAGCGCGTCGGTGTCGTCGATCGCGGCTATGATTTCTTTCGGATCGGGCTTCATGACTTCACCGCCTTTCCGCCGAGATCCCAGACTATCGCCAGCCTGAAATCGTGATCGACCTTGACCTCGTAAGTACCTGGATGGATTTCATTCATGGCCCCGGCGAGCGCGTTAGCGTGGTACTGCGCTCTTTCGGCCGGGGTTGCGTTCGCGAGGAAGTCGTCGACGCTCATGGGCGACGGCTCGGCGATGGCAGAATCGGCGATTGCGGTGTGGCTGGTGACGGCGAGAACCAGCCCGCCCTTCAAAACGGTGCGCCTGTTCATTGGATGGCCTCCTCAGAGATATCGTCCCGAAGGGTGCAGATCTCGTCGAAAAGCACGTCGAGCAGGGTGTCGAGCGCGTTGGCCTGTACCCTGTCCGCAACCTTCCCGGCTGCCATTTGAGCTGCGATCGTCAGCCTTTTAATTTTGTCCAGGGCATCGACAATATCGAGAGTATCGAGGGAAGAGGTCATTTCAGCTCCTCCTGTACACCTGTGAGGATCTTCTCGATCTCGATCAGACGTTTGCTAACCTCTTCGCTCACGACCTGGATGGCGCCGACTTGTTCCGCGTCGAGATGACCGGCGGCCATGAATATGGCTTCGTTGAAGCTTTCGGCTGTATCGATGAGGTCGAGCGCGTCGAGGATTCGAAGTGACACCGGCCGGTCGGTTGTGTTATTCGTATGAACGTTCATTTTCATATCCTTTTGCTTGGGAGTTGAGGGAACCGTGGTCCGGAGAGGTTGCCGCCTCTGCCGGACCTTTTGCTTGGATGTCGTCGCTTTCCGTGAAATCCGTCTCCTGGGAGCCGATTTTCGTCTTCGAGGCCGTGTAGGGGTGTGACCCACTACGGAAGGGCCAAAGGCTGCAGGAAATCGCCTCACAGAGGCGTATTTCGGAATGCTGCCCGACACAGCAGTCCAGGCATTTCTCTCTGATCGCCTTCATGGGCGACATCGGCCTATGTCCGGCGGTTTTGGCTACGGCTGCAGTCGGTGGCCAGACAGCCGCTAGTTCTGTGCGGCTGGTCATGCTGCGTTCTCCGTTGTGAAGAACTCGACCAGCTTTTGGCGGTTTGCGACGTAACGCTCGCCAACTTGCTTCACCATCGGGAGGTGGCCAGACTGAATCATGTAGTAGGTCTGGCGATAAGTGCGCCCGATCAATTTGCTGATCGCCTCCACCCCCCAAACCAAGTCAATTTCATTCGTATCGTGCATAGCGCCTTCATCCTTTTTAAAGCTAGAACCTAACAGGTCCATTGGTACCTGATAGGTACCTCTGGCGTCAAGTACCTTTTTGGTCCATAACGATTCGATGCTTATGACGAGGAAACGATGGCGACCCCGAAACAAACTGACCCCCAGTTCAAGCTGCGCCTCACTCCCGAGTTGCGGGATGCAATAGAAAATGCGGCTAATGGGAATAACCGCTCAATGAACGCCGAGATCGTCCACCGGCTTGAACGATCGTTTTTGGTAAACATATCGGATCTAATGGATCCGGCGGATCGCCTTCAGCGGCTGGCGACAATGATCTCTGAGATTGCCGAGGGCTTGAATAGCGCCCGCGAGGAAAAAATGCTGAAATTGCAAGCCGAATTTATCGCCAGGAACATGCCACCGGATCACCTCAAGACGGAAGATTGAATGTCAGTTCGCAAACGAGAATGGACCAATCCCAAGACGGGCGAGCGGAAATCCGCCTGGGTCGTCGACTATGTGGACGGCAACGGAAAGAGGCGCCTCAAGACTTTCCCGTCTGGGAAGAAGAAGGAAGCCGTTCAGTTTTCAAATAGTACCGCCGTCGAGATCCGGGCCGGCGTTCACGTCGCCGATCGCGAAACGATCACGATCGAGGAAGCCGGCAAGCTATGGCTGAAATCGGGTGATGCCGCCGGCCTTGAACGCACTACGATGGATCAGCGCAGACAACATCTAAACCTTCACATAATCCCGCTTGGTGGAGCGGTAAAACTCACGAAGGTAACAGCGCCGTGGGTGAGAGCCTTCCAGGATGACCTTCGCGAAAAAGGGCGCTCCAGCGCGATGATAAAGCGCGTCACGGTTAGCCTCGGCAGCATCCTTGCAGACGCCCAGGCCCGCGGCCTTGTCGTGCGCAACGCAGTACACGAACTTTCCAAAGCCCGATCGGGGACCAAGGCATCGGACAAACGATCCAAAGTGAAGCTGAGAGTCGGAACCGATATCCCCACCAATGCCGAGATCAAGGCGATACTCGATGCCGCGACAGGTCGATATCGCCCGTTGCTGGTCACCATGATTTTCACCGGCATTCGTGCCAGTGAGGCCCGCGGCCTACGATGGGAAGATGTCGACCTGAATGCAAAGTTGCTGCACGTCAGGCAGAGAGCGGACAGGTACGGCGCCGTAGGCATGCCGAAGTCAGAAGCAGGACAGCGCGCGGTTCCCCTGCCCCCGATCGTCATCAATACGCTGAAGGAATGGAAACTCGCCTGCCCTGCTAGCGAGATGGGCCTCGTGTTCCCGAACCAGGCAGGCAACATCGAGTTCCACAACAACATGCTGCACCGTGGCCTATGGGTAACCGAGATTGCCGCCGGAGTGTCGGAACGTACCAACAAACTCGACGAGGACGGCAACCCAATCATGGCACCGAAATACAGCGGCTTTCATGCACTGAGGCACTGGTATGCGAGCTGGTGTATCAACCGGAAGGCAGACGGCGGACTCGAACTGACGCCGAAGGCGGTACAGACACGCATGGGCCATAGTTCTATCCAGGTGACGTTCGATACCTACGGCCACCTTTTCCCGGCTGCCGACGAAGGAGCCGAAATGGCAGCGGCAGAGAAAGCGCTTTTCGCTGTATAAAACGCGACATAGACGCAACATGGGTCGAAATATCAAAGCAAATTCAATCTCTACAGAAACACTCTGACTCCGTTAATCTTGGTTCGAATCCAGGTTCCCCAGCCAATCTCTTCCTAAAACCCCTTGATTCCTTGATTTTCCAGTCGTGCCGGATCCCGTTTTGGCATCATTGGCGACCTGATGCCCAGAACTGATGCCCACAGGTGATGCCCAAACACCTCAGAACGTCTGATTGCTATATGCTTGCCGGTATGACGACTGTACTCTTGTCCATTGTGCTGTTCGTAGTCGGCTCTGCAGTGCTGGCCCGCAAGATCGGGGGCCTATGAAGCGGTCCACCACTTCGGATCGTTTTGCACACCTTCCCCACTCGACAACCTGCTTTCGCTCTGTTTGATTGCTGATTTCAACCAAAGGGGGAAAAAATGAATCGTACACTTATCAGCGCACTGGATACCGTCAACAATCTGCTCGCACTCGCAATCATTATCGTGGCAGTTGCGGCCGGCGCCTTGGGACTGCAGGGAGGTGCAGGCCCGCTTATCGGTGCCGTCATCGGCCTTGTTGCCGGCCTGGTGATCGCGGCCGTCGTCTGCGGCCTACTGGCAATCCTCATCGAGATCGAGAGGAACTTGCGCCAGCTCGTCACGCTTCAAGCATCGAACAGCAACGCGCCTTTGACTCGACAGGAACCGACACTGGAGCAAGCCAGGTAAGGCCGGCGAAAAAGGTCCACCGTGCCGACCTTTTCCGAAAACGTTGTCCCGTTCAACAATTTTTGCTGACCCATAACTGTCGCCAGATGGCCGGCCAGGCGACTTCCATCGCAATGGATTCCGCCTCCTCAATCGTCGCAGCCGCATAGATCGCCGACTTTGCACCCAGTCGCGCAGCCTCGATCGCCGCGCCTATCTGCTGCCACTGGGTGTAGGCAGCATGGACCACAGAAGCCACCTCGGCGAGCGTAGGCGCGGTGATGCCGACCTCGGCCAGAAGCAAAGGATCGCCGTCAATCGGATCTGTCTCGGCCAGGTACTGCCGCGCCTCTTCCGCTTTCTGCATGTAGGCATCGCCTGGCCATAGCCCGGAGTGATGTGCTTCATACGTGAAGCGCGAATGCGCAATGGACGGAGGCGTTGGCGCAACTTCGCCGACGGCATCCGGGTCACATCGCCAAGTGGGAAGAGGCAGGCATGCTCTCGATCGTAGCCCTGATCACTTCCTGTTTGATCGCGGGAAGTCGAACGAGTTCGAGATAGTAGTTTCTGACGGACGGCAAGTCGCGCCAGAGAGTGTCCAGCCCAAGGTAGGTGAGTCGCACCAGGCTGACCGCCCAGAACAGATCGGCCAACGTGATCTCGGGACCGCAAAGCCAGGCGGTACGGCTGGCCTCGAGATCCTGCGCCAGTCGAAGCAGCGTTTCCCGGGCACGCCCCCGCACCGCATGCTGGAACTGAGCGTCATGGCGCACCGCCTTGCCGCCCTTTTCTTTGGCAATCTTCGCCTCGTAGGCCCGCAGCAGATCCGCATCGTCGCGGTTTTCGGCGACCAGCCGCTCGAGTGCTTCGACCTTGTCATCATAGACCGGCACCATCGCCTGCTTCAGCAATTCTGGCCGCGCATCATCCTCAGGGTGGAAACCGTAAAGCAGCGCTGGGTGTGGGGTGACATCAACGGCATGCAGTTGCCGCTGCATCATCAACAATTTGGTCGCATCGGCCGGCACCAATGGTGACGAACCGGGAACCGCCTGGTCGATATGCATGCATATGCGGATCGAATCGACGATCACCTTTCCCTCTTTCACATCGACGAGGGTTGGCACCGCGCAGGCATCTAGTCCGATCGTCGAAACCGACGATAGGCCGGAATAATCCTCGACCAGTCTCAGCCCCAGTTCGGAACCGCCACGCAGGCGCAGCCGCACGTAGTCCGGGGCGAAGTTTTCGGCAGGGGTGAGAGCGCCGGTTGCCGGGTCGCGACTACCGAGGATCAACATCTCGTTCGACTCGAAGGTGATACCCTTCTGCGCCAGGGTGGCCCTCACCTTCTGCGAGCAGAACGACATTGCCGCGTGAAAAAGAATAAAGCGGCCTGGTTCAACGCCGCGATTCTGGCGTATTTCGGTGGCCCGGGCTTTGTCCCTGATGCTGTGTCGGGCCTTTTCGAGCAAGACCTTAAGTGCGTATTCATCCATTGCGTTGCTCCCGTTCAGCGCCATGACGGCGGCACAAAAAAAGCGCAGTGATTCTCCAGGCGGACTGGTAAGCCCCCGGCAGGTCTGCGGCGCGACTTTCACTGGGATCGTGGCGGCGAAGGCTCGCCGCGCAACTTGATTGCAAGGTGGAGGACCGCGAAACGGTCAGATGACCTTGCTTCGCGCAGTCCAGACTTCCGGGAATGGAATCTCGTCCATAGTGGGAAGCAGCCACTGGATGGCATCCTCGCCGTGGTAGGCAGGACGCCCGCCGAAGGTCCGCCGCGTTGCCATCAAATGGAGATACTTCCAGTTGGTGAACTCCACGGCAATATCCGCAAGTAGTTCGGCCAGATCGCGCCACGGATCGGTTGGGTCATCCATCGAGTAGATCTCCGCCCATATGGCCTCGACTGCGCCGTCGTGAACGTATGGCGCCGCGTAACTCGGTTGCAGATGGGAACGTGGCACCGGTTTACCTGCCCGCGCCAGGGCCGCAAGAACATCGTCGTAGAGGCTTGGCGCGTTCAGCCTGTCTTGCAACTGTTTCAGCCGCAGCGGCTGGGGCTCGAAATGCTCCAGGGACGGCCGGTCCTTGACGCCCAGCAGAAACACCATCTCGCGGAACGTCCAGCCCTGAAGGGCGGTATCCTTTCCATGCTTCTGCGCCAGTCCCTTTAGGATCGGCATCAGTTCGGCGGGAGTCAGCCATGACAGCGAGCGCCAGTTCGCGTTGAAAGCCTCCATATGACTTACGATCCGCCGGAGAATGCGATTGGTGGCCGCGACCCGGTCCCTGCGCAATTCGGCTTGAGCCGACACAAGCTCGCGGACGATCAATGCCCAGTAGATTTCGCTGATCTGCACGTTGGCCAGGAATGCAGGTTCAGCCGGGCTGTCGCTGACGAATTCCTGCAGAGTATGAAGTGCCTCGGTTTGTACATACTTGCTGTAGGGGGTGTGGCCCAGTTCCCGTCCCTCGGGTTTCAGCCCAATTTCATTCATGTTCCTTCCTCCTTATGTGGCGCAATGCCGCCGGAATTCCCGAACTCCGGTCTGGGAAGAAAGCGTAGGAGGAAATCGGTCGCTTCAACAGGTTGCCAATCTTCGACTCAGCGTCCAAAAGCATGCACGATCACGCAGGCAGGGCTCGACCGGGAGCTCCGAATCCCGACGCACGGATAGCGCAAGGGTCACGAAATCTTCCATGACACCCGACGGCGAGCGCGCTCGGCGTTGCGATGCGCCAAGGGGCGTCTGCATCCCGAAAGCACGGACAGCGGAAACAACGTCGCCCGGAGGGCCAGACACCTGGCAAACCGCACAGGTGGCGTCGACTGCGGCGGCGGTTTCCTTGACGCTCTCGGATCATCGAGGGTGACAGCTTCGGCGACGGCAAGCGTCTCGGGACGGTCCAGAGGGCGTTGGCCGCCGTTACGCTGCGGCCAACGCTGTCTCCGCGGGTCAGTTGAGTCCGGTTTTTCCAGACCGAAGATCTTCGGCAGAGCCTGGAACAGACTTGACAGCGATGTTTACCCGGTTCCACCCATTGATGGACATGACCAGGAAGGTCAAATCGGAGACCTCCTTTTTTGGAAGTTGGCCGCGGACCCATTCATAGAGGTCATCCGCGACACCGGTTTCCGGCAGCTTTGTATGCGCCTCGGTCCAAGCGAGAGCGGCCCGTTCGCGCGGGCTGAACAGGGTGGATTCTCTCCAGGCCGAGGTGATGCAGTCTGAGTTCGCGCTCGCCTTGCATCTTCGCTTCCTTGGCGTGCATGTCCAGGCAAAAGCCGCAGCCGTTGATCTGGGAAGCGCGAATTTCCACCAGAGTCCGGATCGACGCTTAGATGGTTGCGTTCTTGAGTTCATTGCTGAAAGTCATGAATTGCTTAAAAAGTTCGGGTGAAAGTTAGGCTCAGGACTCATTGATCAGAGCCAGAAGATGACGGTCGCGGCGATGCATATTGCGGAGAAGAAGGTGTGCGCGCATCGGTCGTAGCG
>JALDYZ010000031.1 GCA_030028905.1 Ferirhizobium litorale
CCTGTCGGAAACCGTGAATCACATCTCAATCCAAATTAATAGGTCCTGAGCCTAGTGCTTACATGTCGGACTACCGGCAGCAGCTCTTCCTGTCAGAACGTCACCATCCTCCATTACTCGGAGGGGTCCCCAGCCAATATTCCTAGCCTTCCGCGAACACGACAGGCCGCATAGATAACAGCGGCTGCGATCGCGCAAGTTATTGAGAAGGCGCCGCTTTTTTGTGCGGGAGATGGTCGCAAATTTGGATTGGAAAATCGGTCGAAAATGGCCTGCCTGGGAGACCTGGATTCTCACATAATTTCAAAGACTTATAGGAGAATCCTTGAAATTCCCTCTGTTTTCCTGTCGCGAGCGACCGTGGATGCCACCCTTGTGCCCTGGCTTTGGGCATCAGTCAACAGGGTGGGCGAGCGGCAATTATTTCCGCTTTCGGATCTCACGTTTGCGGTGCCGCAGCGATGGAGCATGCGGCAGCTTAGCGCCCGATGTCGGTCGTTAAAGCTACATCTTCCGACTTCTAAGAGCGGACATCGTCTATAACCCAACTCGGCGGCAGCCAGCAAACGTCTCGCCGGTCCGCCAGCTTCGTTTGGGGGCTGTGCCGCGAGCTGGCCCCGCCACAAACTTTCTGATCGCACGAAGCTCAACGCGGCCGCCGCAGCATCGGGACGAGTGTCGGCGACGAACCGACCTGGATCGCGCCGAGTGGTTCGAAGCCGTGGCGTCGGTAGAGCGGAATGTTGCGCGGGTTCGAGGATTCCAAATAGGCTGGCGCGTGATCGCGATCGCACTGTGAGAGTGCGTACGCCATCAAGGCGTCGCCGTGACCTTGGCCTTGATGCGCCGGGTCGACGCCGATCAGGGGCAGGTACCAATGTGGTTCGGTCGGGTGGTACGCGGCCATCTGCTCAAATATGGCCGTGGTTTCGGGGGCAAGAGCGCGCGCAACCGTGCTCTCGAGCACCGCAGCAAGCCCGTCCTCGTCGGAATGCACCCCGGGCGGTAGCCACAGCGCAGTCCCGGCGTAGCTATCGGTGCAAAAGGCACTTCCGCTAGAGAATGCGTTGCCCCCGAACGCCCGGATCATTCGCGGCATGGCCGCAAGGTACTGGTGTGCATGCGGCCAGGTCCATCTGACCGCAGGATCCGCTGCAAACGCCAACATGACCGTTTCGACCCCCAGATCTTCCTCGGCCGCGGCCATAACTCTCACTGTTGGCGATTTCACGTTACCCTCCTGACGTAGGTGGTCCGCGGGGGCGCCCGCGCCCGTTTTCAGCTACGCATCGTAATCCGGATGGTGCGGCAGCGATACCAGGACCAGCTCGAAAAGGTTGAGAACGGCGGTGGCCTTCTCCGTGATGCCCGCATATGCTTCGAAGTATCCAGCCCTGTGCGTCTCCATCTCGAATTCTTCTGGATTTCCGGGAGCAAACTGGTTGATGAAGTGCACGACCGCGTCGCGCAACGCGTCTGCGTGGCTCTCCAGATTGGCAAGCATGGTACGTACATGCCAAGGATTCGAGGCTAGCTGTTCTTGCTTCCACAGCAGCTCGGGTGGTACCATTTTCGATACATCGGCAATGGCCTTCAAGATGCTTCATCTTCGTCTCGCCAACCGGGGGACCCGCCTTGATGGCGCGTATGGCCTCCGCCCGAGCATTGTCTGAGGCGGTAGACAGCACACGGAGGGTCTCGGCAGAGACTCCGTTCGCAAGAAGGTCGGCGTTGCTCTCGACAAGCTCTCCGACCGCCCTGAAGAGAGGCGCATCCTCGGGTGTGACACCGGCCTGCACCATCAGCAGGGCCCCGCGACATCGGGGGTTGTCGCGGTCTCAATGCGACGAACTTCGCCGCCTTGACCAGAAGCTTCGACATCCTGGCCATCGTGTTCTTCAGCGTCTCGGCGTCGCGAGAAGTCACAAATCATTCGACAACGGACAGTCAGCGCCTCTCACGTTTAGTCGCGCAGCGACTTGAAGGAGGCGCGCAGCTCTTCGGTAAACAGCTCCGGCTGTTCCCAGGCGGCGAAATGTCCGCCCTTCGGCGGCCTGTTGTAGTAGATGAGGTTCGGATAGGCCTTCTCGGCCCAGCTCTGCGGCGCCTGGTAGATCTCATCCGGGAAGGCGCTGACGGCGACCGGGATCTTGATGCCGCGCGGATCGAAGAAACCGCCTGAGGGGAAATGGGCATTGTCCCAGTAGAGCCGTGCCGAGGAGATTGCCGTGTTCGTCAGCCAGTAGAGCGTGACATTGTCGAGGATATCATCGGGCGTGAGACCCTCCTTCTCGCCGTCGAAGGTACGGGCAATCATCCGGTAGCTGCGGATGTCATGGTCGAGCATCCACGAGGCGAGGCCGAGGGGCGAGTCGACGATGCCGTAAAGCGTCTGCGGCCGGTTGTTCATCTCGATCGCATAGCCGAGGCCGTTCTTGTAGAAATCGTCGAGCTGTTCATAGGCGCGCTTCTCGTCGGCGGAAAGATCGGCCGGCGCCGGTGCGCCCGATGACAGAAGCTTGGCGATGTCGGCCGGCACGGTGGCTGCCATATTGGTGTGGATGCCGAGCAAGCCCGGAGGTTCCTGCACCGCCATCAGTTCGGAAACAGCATTGCCCCAGTCGCCACCCTGGGCGACGTATTTCGTGTAACCGAGACGCTGCATCAGCACGGCCCAGGTTTTGGCTATGCGTGGCGGGTTCCAGCCGGGCTGCTTCGGCTTGCTCGAGAAGCCATAGCCCGGCAGCGAGGGAATGACGACGTGGAAGGCATCGGCTTCCGTGCCGCCGAAGGCGGTCGGATCGGTGAGTGGCTTGATGATCTTCATCTGCTCGATGATCGAGCCCGGCCAGCCATGCGTGATGATGATCGGCAGCGCCTTCTCGTGCTTGGAGCGCACATGGATGAAATGAATGTCGAGACCGTCGATCTCGGTCGTGAACTGCGGGAAGGAGTTGAGCTTGGCCTCGACCATGCGCCAGTCATGGCCCTTCCAGTGCTTGGCGACTTTCTGGATCGTATCAAGCCGCACACCCTGCGTATCATCCGTTACCGTCTCGCGGTCCGGCCAGCGGGTCGCCGCAACACGACGTCGAAGATCCTCAAGCTGCTCGTCGGTGGCCGAAAACTTGAACGGTGTGATGTCGGGGGGTGTGGTCGAAGCGGCGAGTGTTCCTGGGAGCATACCCACCGCGCCTGCGGCTGCGGCGACGGCGAGAACCGTTCGACGTGTGACTTCGGGCTGTATACGGGACATGGCATCCTCCTAAGTGTTTGCTGGGGCTTATGTGGAGGAACCTCACACTGAACGGGCGTGGGAACTATTGCACCATGGTATCGCCGATACTTTGGTATCTGGCGCGTCGTTCGGTCTGCCCTCCCTCGCTTCGTGATGTAGCAAATCCTCCATGTCCTTCTCGGGTGTCAAAGAGCCCGAACATCGTAGTACCCCGACGCCTAAGTGCTATTGACGAGATTGCTTCCATTGCTCAAAAATAGTTGGGCCCCTAACTGTGGGTAAGTGAGGCATGGAAGCAGACCTCCGCAGACTTTTCGACATCCTGCCTGGATTGGTCTGGGCCACTGGACCGGATGGCGTAACAAATTTCGTAAACCGCCGATGGCGCGAGTACACGGGCATTACCGTTGAAGAGCTTCGGGAACGCGGTTGGACGGCAACAATTCATCCAGACGACATTCCGTGGGTCCGCGAGAGCTGGCGCGCTGCGGTCACGACCGGTAATTCCGCAGAGTTCGAAATGCGCCTTCGCCGGTCCGACGGGGTCTATCGCCGCTTCAGCGTAAAGGCTGAGCCGTTCCACGATGCTCATGGTCGTGCTTCTGGATGGTACGGGGTCAATATCGACATCGAAAGCCAAAGACGTGCCGAAGCTCAGCTCGAGGTGGAGAAGCAACTGCTTGAGCTCGTCACACGCGGTGTTGCCCTCCCGGAAATCCTCAATCAATTATGCCTCGAGGTGGAAAGACTGTCACCGGGCGCGCTCTGTAGTATTCTCTTCTCCGATCCTGACGAGCTTCGGTTTCGGCTAGGCGCTGGCCCCAATCTTCCTGAAACCTACAACGCCGTTCTCGATGGGTTGAAGATAGATCCCTACTTCGGACCGTGCTCGCTCGCCATCAAGAAAAGATCCACGATAATCGTCACCGACCCGCCGAATGACCCGCGCTGGCTCGGATCGGCTTGGCCGGGCATGATGGTAGAGTTCGGTCTCTCATCGTGCTGGTCGGCGCCCATCGTTGGAAGCCGTGGACGGGTGCTGGGCATTTTCGCCATCTACAAACTCGAGTGCGTCGGTCCGACGGACGAGGAGCTGGAACTGATCGACCGCTTCGCCAAGCTTTCCGGCATTGCAATGGAGCGGGCGGAGTCGGATGCCAAACTGGCCGCTAGCACAATGGAACTCCAGCGTGCGAACCATTTCCTGGCAGGCGGCCAGAGGCTTAGCAAGACAGGCAGTTTTTCTCTGGACACGACAACTGGCGAGCAGGTCTGGTCGGACGAGAACTATCGCATCTGGGAGTTCGAGCCCACGGTTCCCCCAACGATGCAAATGGTCCTGGCCGCTATCCACCCTGATGATCGTGATACCGCCTACAACGCCTTCGAGGACGCTGTCCGCGAGCGCAAGGACGTCGAAATCGTCTACAGAATCATAACGCCGCGCGGCGGCGTGAAGCATCTTCACACGGTCATGGAGATCATACCCGAGTTCACTGAGCATGTCGTCTATCTCGGAAGCTCCCAAGACGTCACTGAGAGCAGGCTTGCCGAGGCGGCGCTTCGCGAAAGCGAGGCTAATCTGGCGCGAGCGAATGTTCATCTCAGCGCCGCACAGCAATTGAGCCAGACCGGTAGCTTCAGATGGGACGCCGAGACTCTTGAACTGACATGGTCGGACGAGAACTACCGGATTTGGGATTTCGATCCCGCCGTGCCGCCAACGATGGAAATGATCGTAGAGGCCTTCCATCCAGACGATCGCGAGGCGACTATGACGGCCATAGAAGAGGCCGCGCGGACAAGGTCGGCTTTTGATGCGCACTATCGCGTCGTCACGCGCGATGGCTCCGTGAAGTACCTTCATACGGTTAGCATGCCGGTGCCGGAGATAAGGAGTCACGCGGTGTTCCTTGGCAGCACTCAGGACGTGACTGAGAGCAAGCTGGCAGAAGAAGCTCAAAAGGCCAGCGCGGCGGAACTGAGGCGTACGAACTCATACCTCACCGCAGCCCAGCGACTGAGCAAAACGGGCAGTTTTACCTGGGACGTTGAGTCCGGTGAGGTTGACTGGTCAGAGGAAACTTTCGAGATCTGGGGCTTCGAGCCAACCGTTACGCCGGATATGTCGATTGTGGTGCAAGTCATTCATCCTGATGACCTTGAACGGGTCGGGGCCCATCTTGGAGAGGCTACGAGCGCCGGCGAAAGCTTCGAGATGTATTATCGGATTATCACACCTGCAGGGGTGCTGAAGCATATACACTCTGTTGCGAACCGCATTCCGGAAATCGCCGATCGGCTGATCTATATCGACAGCGTGCAGGATGTCACTGAAAGCAAACAGGCGGAAGAAGTCCAGAAGGCCAGTGAGGCAGAACTCGCGCGTACGAACACCTACCTTACCGCCGCCCAACGGCTCAGTCAGACCGGAAGCTTCACATGGGATCTGGAGCGTGACGAGCACAATTGGTCGGAAGTGATCTATCAGGTATTCGGCTTCGATCCTGGTGTGAAGGTGACCATGGATATGATCGCGAGCACGGTACATCCCGAGGACATGCCTCATGTCGAGACGCTGCTTCGAAACGCCGCGATCGGCGAGAAGTTTGAACTCGTGTTCAGGGTTCTAAGAGCCGATGGCGAAATGCGGCATGCCCATGTCATCGGTCACCGCATCGACCAGATTCCGGAGAGACCGGTCTTCATGGGAGCGTTGCAGGATATCACGGATCGGAAGCTTCAGGAGGCCGATCTGAACCATGCTCGAGCGGAGCTCGCACATGTGGCACGCGTTACGGCGCTCAGCGCGCTGACTGCCTCCATAGCCCATGAAGTGAGCCAGCCTCTCGCGGGGATTATGACCAACGCCAACACCTGCCTACGAATGCTCGCCGCCGACCCGCCAAACCTGGATGGCGCCCGGATGACCGCCCAGCGCACTCTCAGGGATGGCGATCGTGCGTCGGAAGTAATCAAACGCCTGCGCGGCCTGTTCACCAGGAAGCCGCCGACACTCGAACATCTTGACCTCAACGAGGCCGTGCGCGAGGTCCTCGCTTTGTCATCAAGTGAACTCCAGCGGCGGCGGGTCATTGTACGCACGGAACTGCCCGGCGAAGTCCCTCCGGTGCTCGCCGACCGGATCCAGATCCAGCAGGTTATTCTAAATCTCGTGCTGAACGCCGCCGACGCTATGGGAGCCGTCAACGATCATGCACGCGAAATGCATATTTCCAGTCACTCTGATGATGACGGCGCGATCAGTATCTTCGTGCGCGACGCTGGCGTCGGCCTTGAGACCACGGACGTTGAACTGAATAGCCCCTAGATTTGTAGACGCCTTCTTTCCTAATTTTGAGGCAAGAAGAG
>JALDYZ010000032.1 GCA_030028905.1 Ferirhizobium litorale
GCCTCCTTGCCTCAAAAATAGGGAAGAAGGCGTCCACAAATCTAGGGGCTATTCAAGGGCCTGATCTGCCCGGCCGAAAGCGGCGCGGAGGCAGCCTGGGCAGGCGCGGAGATCGATATTCTCGCGCCGCGCAGCCTGATCGCGCTCGCCAACCACTTCCGTGGCACGCAGGTGCTGACGCGGCCGGAGCCGTCGATACGCGCCAATCCCGCCAACTTGCCCGATCTCGCCGACATCAAGGGCCAGGAGAGCGCCAAGCGGGCGCTCGAGGTCGCTGCGGCCGGCGGCCACAATCTCCTCAAGTGCGGAACAAAAGACCTATGGTCGAAGTCTTTTGAGCACGAAGGGCTACCGCCTGGCGAGCTGCAACTAAAGACGACCTCGTGTTTCGCATAATTGGGAGGGTCATCAAGGTCCAGCCTGTATAATTTGTACATCCTAAGCATTGTATAGGTGGTCAGAAATACGGATTGTCGTCCTCAACCCCGTCAAGATCACCATAGTCCGTCGCAATCATGCCCCTGAGCTCGTCTACGAGCAAAGGCAACTGCCGTCCGAAATAATGATAAAGGGCCTTGGCAGCGACCTCCGGGTTCTTCGCCATCTTCGTTGAGAAGCCCTTGGCCAGCTTATCCGCCCACTCCATAGCCATGGCCTCCTTCCATTCCTCAAGCTGATCTGGGTCGAGAGTTGCGATGGTTCCCGATGACGCGCGAAGTGCGCGCGTCCATGAACTGTAGGAGTAAGCATCTTCCCCCAGGCTCTTGAAGACCCTCCGCATGATGGCGACTTGAGAAGGAGATATACCCGATGCCCCGCTCACATCAGCCTTGCTGCCTTGTGCGAGCAGAACGAGCTTCCACGCGTAGTTTTGCCGCTCACGATTTTCCATCGGCAGCTTGGCCTTAGAGTTGCACCTGCCGGCCTCGAACAAGGCCTCCCGAGGCTCACCCTTGAAGTAGCTAACCGGCACCGGGATAACCACTTCTGCCCACTTATAGGCTTCCATTCGGTGATGGCCGTCGATGACGATGAGCCTCTTTCCCACCGGCAAGACCAGCATGGCGTCAAGCACACCCGCGGTCTTGATAGCTCGCCTCAAATCCTCAATATGCTTTTGGCTCATTTCCCGAGGCTGGAATAGGTCAGGCATAACCTCAAGCTGCGAGATTGGCACTCGTTCGAGCAACTCGGTATCTATCGGCTTCCAATCCGCCTCAAGCTTCCTGAGCATCTGCGTAGGCTCGAACAGTTCCTCGGCTGACGGTTCTGCATCTTCCATGATGATGTTCTGCTCAGTCATTTCTCAATCGTCGTTCCTTGTGCGAATACTATGGCAGGGAAGGTGGCCTGATGATGGTCGATGATCAACTCGCAAGCCTCCATCGCCGCCTGCCCGATATGGCGAAGGATGCGGCCTCTCGATCTCGGGTAAAAGTGAAGCTCTGTTGCGGTGTGGCCTTCACCCCATCGCTTGTGGCTGCCCGAGGCCATGCGGTGGATGAGCTTGGCAGTCTGCACCTGCTTGAACTCAGTCTTTAGGTCCGCCTGCGGGTCAGCGCGGATCACCATCTCGATAGCCAGAGCAGCGGCCAGCACCTTCATCGGGTCGACAGAGGCCTTGCGAAGTCTTGCCCATGCGACCCGTGCCCGTTCATCAGTCGGCAGACCACGCAACCGGAAGGCTTCCACATGCTGCCCTGCCGACGCGTAAAGCCCCCTTACGCGCTCAACGCCGTTACGAACCGAAGGGTCATCCATGTTCGCCTTGAGCCATGCCGCCGACGCCAACCGATAGCGCCGCACTTCAGTTGCCGTGTACGATTTCCTATAAGGACTGCCATGGCGAGCGTATTGGTCCGCATGGGTCCGGCAGAAGCGGTTATCCAATCCATCGCTCGTGGCGGAACGTGCTGGATTGCCGCAACCCATGACACGGCACTGACCCGCGTCCATGCTCATCACTTGAGCGCGGGCCTTTACATCGGCCCTCCGCTTACTTCTTCTCGTTACCTTCATTCTCAAACCTTCAAAGTAGCCACCCCGCCATCCGGGAGGGCAACAGACCCAAGTAAATGGAAAGCCGCACTCGATCTACGGCGCGGCGTCTCCCCTCTCAAGATACCGGACTGGAGGATTTCAGCCGTTGTGAGAGGCGAGAAAGGGTAGACCTCGAGGCTCCAGTGGCCTGCACGATGGTGTTCCAGCTTTGCCCATTGGCGAGCATGGCCATGATGGCGTCATTCCGCTTCGTGTCTTCACGGCGCCCCTTCATCCGTCCTTCCGCCTTTGCTTTGGCAATCCCTTGTGCCTGCCTGCGGCGACGGTCCTCGTAGTCCTTTCGGGCAATGGCGGCGAGCATGTCCAGTAGCATCGCGTTGATCGCCTCGAACATGCGGCCAGTGAAGACATCCTCGGTTTTCAACATCATGTGCGAGGTTGGGAGGTCGAGGGCGACGATCTTCACTCCCCGGTCCTTGATCGCGGCTTTCAACTTCTCCCACTCATCTTCCGAGAGGCGACTTAAGCGATCTACCTGCTCGATCAGTAGGACATCTCCAGGCTGGCTATCTGATAGAAGCCGGAAGAGCTGGGGTCGCCGCAAGGACGCTCCGCTCTCGTTTTCCTCGTAGGTAGCCGCAATCCGCAATTCCCGTTCATGGCAGAACTGCTCCAAGTCAGCTCTTGCTCGGCCGGCATCCTGCTCCATGGTTGATGCCCTTAGGTAGGCTCGCACATACACTGTCATGACCCTTCAGTTCGATTTGAATGGTTCTGCAATAGGTGGTTCGATATAAATGGTCAAGCGGCAATTAGCGAACCAGAAGAAGGTTGGTTCGCGAACGGTGTACCCATAGAGAACTCCACAAACAGATAATGAATACGAATATCATAATCGGATAGCAAATATCGATGTCAGAATTGACAGTTGGATTTTTTGAAGATAGGAGTTTGTTCGTCAAAGAAGGAGACGGACACACATGGACAACTCGAAATCTGACAACATCAGTCCAGAATGGACCCTTAAGCCGGATGAGAAGATTGAGCGAAAGGCGCTGCATGAGCAGTTTGGAGGTCGCACCCAAGGAGGTATCGGCCCTTCGAAATCATCTCCAAACGTGTTCGTCTTCACTGACCCCATCGCCGGTACGAAGCACGGCTACATCGATGGTTGGGGCGAAGACGGCTGCTTTCACTACACTGGCGAGGGGCAGCGAGGCGACCAGGTAATGAAGTCGGGAAACGCCTCGATCTTTCGCCACAAACAGGAAGGTCGGGCTCTTCGCCTCTTCGACGGAGCAAGAGGCGTGGTTGAATACATGGGTGAGTTCGAGGTTGACGATCATCAGCCTTACTATCTTGCTGACGCGCCCGAAACTGGAGGTGGCCCAGTCCGTCAAGTGATCGTCTTCCGGCTTCGTCCTGTCCAGACGCCAGTAGGTGCGCCAACAGTAGGGGCAATTCTACCTAACCAGCCGGTGTTTGAAGATGTCCCTTTGGAGGGATACTTCACCGAGCGAATGGTTGTTGAGCCAAGCCGAGAGCCTTATGAAGCGGAGCGTAAGGAGGCTGAACTTGTCCGGCAGTTTGCCGACTACGTCCGCGCCATGGGGCTTCAGATCGTTCGACGGCGCATCCTTCCGAAAGGTGAAGCG
This sequence comes from Ferirhizobium litorale, assembly GCA_030028905.1. GTDB lineage: Bacteria > Pseudomonadota > Alphaproteobacteria > Rhizobiales > Rhizobiaceae > Ferirhizobium > Ferirhizobium litorale. The sequence goes on from JALDYZ010000032.1 coordinate 3,657, forward strand.
AAGCCGATCTTCACGGACATCTATCTTCCGACCAAGAACCTTCTGGTGGAGGCGAAAGGTTCAGTGGAGCGTGGGAGCTTGAGAATGGCTATCGGCCAACTGTCTGACTATCGCCGTTTCTTTGAGGGGGCGGATTGCGCCGTGCTCGTTCCCAGTAAACCACGCGACGATTTGCTCGATCTCTGTGAAAGCCAGTCCATTTCGGTTTTTTGGCCGATCGACGGCGGCTTCCAATCTCATGGCAGCCAATTGACCAAAGATTGACGCTCTCGAACCGGAGAGACCCAAGGGTCTGATCGCGACTAATGCTTGCCACTTCAGGACAACTCGTCCCCAAAAGATCAAGGCGACGTTCCTGGTATTTTGAGGGGCGGGGCGCGGGGGGAACCTTGTTTGTGCTTTATATTTAAGTGGGGCACAGATTTTTTTTATAAAAGTTCCGCAGTCTCTACACGACAGTGGAGCAGAAGCGCCTCCATCTTGTTTGGAACAATACAAGAACCTATCTTGGTTGCATCAACGGGGAAGGTGCAATTGGCCGACTACATCGAAATCCCGCAGGCAAATCTCCGCAATATCCCGATTTTTTCTGACGAACCGAATGAGGATTTGCTGCAAGAGATCAAGCAACATGTACGGGAGACGCGCGAGCCACATTCATGGCGAGGCCACTCTCATACCAAACCCGAGCAAGGAGCACTGGTCGTCTACTGTGATGAGTTCGATGTTCCAGCTCCCGACACGGTTCCTCGCGTGGCACCCTGTCCATGCTGCAACCCACACTATCCTCAGTACAAGAACAAAGGTAAAATCGCTTGGTTTCCTGACGAGAGCGTCATCCGGCTCATCGGCCCCCAGTGCTTCAAGGCTATCAACGAGGGCGCTCACCAAGCCGCTCTGGTGGAACTACGCAGAAAGCAGAAGGTCAGGAGCGAATTAGCAACCATCAGGCGCCACGGTCCGAGCATCGACGCGCTTCTAAAGATGGTTGATGAGGTTTCTCCAATCGCCGCTGCGCTTGATGTTTTCTTACAAGATTTGAACCGTGCGCTCGATAACGAGTTGGCTTTACCTCTGTGGAGGGTCGCGAGAGGAGGAATACTGTCCGTTTCCGAAGAGCGGAACGTTCCCTACCGCAAGCCCGATGGAGTGATCGAGGTGCGAAGAGAGGTGGTCCCGGTTCACTTCGCCAGTATTGCTGGGTATGGGATGTTTGATCGTTCAGGCCCAATTGCAGCCCAAAAGAAATTGGGGCCGCTCCGTTCCGGCCTTGCCGACATCAGTCGTCGCCTGATCGAGGTTGGCGTCCCCGAAAGGTTAACCGATGCTGAGCGGACGGACTTCGCAGAGAAGTTGCCACGAGCGCGAGTGCTGCTCGCGGAGGCACTGAGCAATGCACGGGAGAAGCAAGAATTCCTAACCTCTGACGCAATCGAGACATTGGGAAGGTGGGGAAGGCATCCGACTGCACCTTATCGGTTCTCAATGGAGCGCAAGAGGGGTGCAGTAGTCCTGTCATCGGCAAGCCAAAGGTCATCCTCTCCGGTGACCGTAGCCATTGGCTCCGATGCGGCCAAGGCATTGCCCGAGCTTCCGCCGATCAACGAGGAGTGAGGGAAGGCGTCAGTCCTCGGTTTCTGGCCAAGCGAACACGATGTCGAGTGACTGACCCTCGGCAGATTTCCAATGGAAACGCAGCACACCGTAGATGAAATCCACTTCTACACGCGTGAATAGCTGACGAAGAAGGGAGGCGATGCGGGGCATATTAAGCGGCCCGTGAACCTCGATGGAGCTAACAAACTCCTCTGCGGTGTTCACTACTCGGTTAGTCAATGTGTCAGAGACCTTTGCCTCTGCCTTGTGCAGTGCCGAAGCGACCTCATTCAGGGCGGCTTCGTTCGCCTTGAGACGAGACACGAGCGATTTCGACAAACCCTCATCCCTCGTCCGCTCGATTGCATCAAGGATGTTTTCAATTTGGTCTCTTACAGCTTCATGGGCCATTTGAAGGCCTTCCAGTTCTGCTTGGGCCTGGCCATCAGGTGATGGAACATGCCCTGCTATGAAGCCTGCATATCTGATGATCGCATCTTCTACCGCATCGACTTTGACCTGCCGATAGCGGCATCCTGCTCCTGACTTTGCTCGGGTACATATGAGATAGGGTCTGCCCCCTTTTTTGCCCTTGTACACCCTTGTCATTGAGGATGCGCAGAGAGGGCAAATGGCAAGCCCAGCAAGCATGTGAACAGGCGCGGAGCGTCCGCTTCCGGGGCCACGCACTGTCGCACCGCCTCGACCTATGCCTTGGACAGCGTCGTACAGCTCTCGGTCGATAACGGCCGGAAAGTAGTCCGCGATTGGTTCGCCTGGCACTCGAACCTTGCCGCCGTCATCCGGGCGTTCAGTCACGTGGGGAAGGAACACGCCGAGAACGGACTGGTTTGAGAGCAATTTTTTGACGTATGAGCGATGCCACATCTTTCCTCTACCAAAAGGCTTTACTCCCTCTCGGTTCAGGGTGTCCGCAATCAAGTGCTGCCCTGACCCGGCGAGCGTCATGGCGAAGATGCGGGCGACCGTCTCCGCTCGATCAGGGATGACCTCGTATGCCTCTCGATCATCGCTGAGACGTAGCCATGCAGGGCACAGGGATGTCATGGGGTGACCAGAGGCAGCATTTAGCCTCTTCGTATGCCATGCCTCCCGAAGCCTTTGCGCCTTGACTTCACTCTCCTCGTTCGCCCGAGCAAAGCTCATGACCGCCAGCATGAGGTCCATCGGGTTCTGTCGCAGGCTGGCGTTGTTGTAGGCCCGATTATCATTGAGCGTGACCAACGTGATGCCTTCCCGTGCGATATCCCTAAGCGTGTCGATGGCATCGAAGACTGAATAGCCCCTAGATTTGTGGACGCCTTCTTCCCTATTTTTGAGGCAAGGAGGC
>JALDYZ010000033.1 GCA_030028905.1 Ferirhizobium litorale
GCCTCCTTGCCTCAAAAATAGGGAAGAAGGCGTCCACAAATCTAGGGGCTATTCATTGGCAAGAATTGGACGGTGAATTTGAAGCTCGGCCTGATGCAGCGCTGGGCACCCTCACTCGCGGCGACGATCCGAACCGCTCAACGGTCCCCTGCCCTTGGCGCCAATCAGACGGAGAACCGGAAACTGGCATTGGAACGACGCTTACGCGCTAAACAGGCGGCCAAAACCACAGGATCAGAGGCACGCCCAGCAAGACCACGATGAACGACAGCGGCAGCCCCAATTTCCAATAATCGCCGAAGCGATAACCGCCGGGACCCAGCACCAAGGTGTTGCACTGGTGCCCAACAGGTGTGAGGAAATCGCAGGCCGCCCCCACCGCGACTGCCATCAGAAAGGCGTCCGGATTGTAGCCTAGGCGCTCAGCAAGGGTAACCGCGATAGGGGCGACTACGAGAACGGTGGCTGCATTGTTCAGAAACGGCGTTACCGCCATCGCGACCACCATAATCATTGCAAGGGCACCGTAGTGGGGCAAGGCGCTGGAAAGCTGAACGAGGCCGCCGGCGATAAGGTCGGCACCACCGGTCGTACCGATCGAGTCGCTTACAGGAATGAGAGCCCCGAGCATTATCAGGATGGGCCAATCGATAGCCTCGTAAGCTTCCCGAAGCGAAAGTGAACCGAGCAGTACCGCCAGGGCAGCAGCCGCAAAGAAGGCCGTGGCAACGGGGAGCAGGCCTAATGCCGTTAGCACCATGGCACCAGCCAGGACCACCACCGGAACCAGGCCCGTTCGCGGATTCCCCAACCGGATCTCACGCCCGGCCAAGGGAAGAAGACCGAGTTCCATCAGCTTGGTCGGGAGAAGCACAAGATCGCCCTTCAAAACGAGAACGTCGCCTGCTCTCAGCGCGATGTCGCGCAAGCGTTGGGTAAAGCGTTCGCTGCTCCGGCTTACTGCGAGCAGATTGATATTGAAGCGATCGTGTAGAGCCAAGCGCTTGGCGGTTTGCCCGATCAAAACCGATCTCGGGCCGATCACGACTTCAATTCCGGCAATCTCCTCGTCGACTCCTTTTGCTTCCGTGGGGCGGTCGTGCCCCTCCAGTTCCAGACGGGCGCGACTGATGGCTCGCTCCAGCGCCTGAGGGTCGCCTTCCAACAGAACGATATCGCCTTGATGAAGGACGAGGTCCGGCAACGGCATCAGGCGCTCGACCCGATTGCGAACGAGGCCCGTGACAAGAACCTCCTCGCCCGACAAGGTCGACAAATCTCTGACCGACTTGCCGATAGCCGTTGAATTCGCAGTAATGCGAGCCTCTGTCATGTAGTCCTTGATATTAAGCGCCTTCTCCATTGTCGGAACCGCCTCACGTTCCCTGGGAAGCAGCCGGTAGCCAAACGCCAGAAAGACTACTCCCGCCGCGGCGAGCCCTACGCCGACAGGAGTGAAATCGAACATGTTGAAAGGGCGGCCCGTCAGTTCCTCGCGCATCCGGGAGACGACGATGTTCGGCGATGTGCCGACGAGGGTCATGAGCCCGCCAAGCAAGGAACCGAACGCCATCGGCATGAGAAAAGACGAAGGGGAAGCTTTCGACCGGCGCGCCATCTGGAATGCGACTGGGATCATCATCGCCAGCGCGCCGATGTTCTTGATGAAGACGGAGAGAACCGAGACAGTCGTCACGAGAATAACAACCTGACCCTGCACCGAGGTCACGCTGGGCGCCACCCGATGGAGCAATGCCTCTATGACACCACTGCGCTCAATCGCGGCGCTGACGACAAGCGCGCTGGCTACAATGATGACAATGTCGTCCCCGAAGCCGGAGAACGCTGCCTTGTGCGGCACGATGCCGGTGAAAACTGCGGCAAGCAGCGCGAGAACTGCAATGAGGTCGTAGCGGAGCCGTCCCCATATGAAAGCGACCATCAGGCCGATCAGAATTGCGAAGGCGAAAGCCTGAGCCTGTGTCATGGATAACGTCCCGACCAACTCTTCCCAATGTCAGATCCATTTTACGCGCCTGAAAGAGCTAATGTCGGGATAACTTACCAGTTTCACTCAACGGCGCAGGCCCGCGCTCAGACCAGGAGCCGATGGCAATCCGGATTTTTTACGGTGCGCTTCAAAAGAAGTAATGTAAACAACCAATCCCTTTCAAAAATGCGTTTCAACTAATGATCGTGCAGAATCTAGGCCGCAAATGAAAACTCTTGATTTGTCAGCACTCCTATATATCAAACTTCGAATTTTTTTCTATCAAAACAAGATTCGCAATCAGATAATCATAGTAATGTCGCATTCAATGCATACGAATCTATGATCGTTTTTGAGACCAGCTTGGTTTTTTTGCTTCATCAGAGGCAGTAGACCCGCCAAACTCACCAATATCGATTCCGCATATTCAAAGGGCGGTCGTTGCCGGCCCGTTCAACGTTGTCCGCCCGAGACCGTAAGGATTTCTCACGTCATCCAAGCCGAGGCCCGCTTGCCCCGATAGCGGAAATAATTGCCGCTAGCCCCTCCTGTTGACTGATGCCCAAAGCCAGGGCACAAAGGTGGCATCCATGGTCGCTCGCGGCGGGAAATATAGGAAATTTCAAGGCAATTTCGTTAAGTCATTGAAATCATGTGAGAATCCAGGTCTCCCAGGCGAGCTATTTCAGACCTGCAAATCAGCGATTGTCTCCCTCACCAAAAAGCGACGTCTTCTCAGGAACTTGGGCGACCTCGGCCACAATCTTTGAGGCCGCCCGCCGTGTTCAAACGACGCTAGAGAGATTGGCTGGGGACCCGCGAGCAATGACCGCGACGGGGCCGACAAGGGACGGTCCGCTTAGAATTGTGATGTGGTGGCAAGCAGACGCCCCAAGGCCTAGCGTTCGGAACGGGCGTAACCTGTTGTTGCTTTACGCCTGGGCCACCGGCCTTCATGGACGCGGACTTATTGCGGTTTCACTGAAGCATCAGTGTAGTCGCCACGAGATCGGCGGCGTCCGCGATCGCCTTGTAATGCCGCTCACGTCCGCTACCCTCGCGCCAGTAGAGACCAACCTCGCGCTGCTCGCTCCAGTCTTCGAACCCAAGCAGCGTTACGTCATCGCCCGCGCGGAATTCCGCCTTTGCATAGAGTTCGGGAAACAAGGAGAGCCCCATGCCAATGGATACCATCTGGCGGATCGCATCAAGGCTTGTACCCTCAAAGTCCTCGATGATGCGAGCACCGGAAGCATCCGCGAGGTGGCGGACATTCTCCAGCAGACGGTGACCCCGACCTAGGGCGAGAAGCTTTTGCCCCGCTAGGGACCTCAGGCTAACCGTGGTGCCTCTGGCCAGCAGATCGTCTGAGGGCACACCGAGGTAGAGGGTCTCCCGCCCGATCCGCCTGAACGCCAATCCAACACGTTCCGGCGAGGGGCCGAGGCCACAATCGAGGCTGCCATCGGCAACCGAAGCTTCCAGAGCCGTGGGGTTGTCCTCGCGGACATAGACCTGCAGGCCTGGATACTGTTCATGCAACCTCGGCAGAAGCCGCGGCAGGAAGTAGGGACCGAACGTAGGCGGCGTGCCCAGCCGGATGGTCCCCCCGAGCGAGGCGTCCTGCGCGGACAGTTCGTTCAGCAGATCGTCCAAGGAAGCGAGAAGGAGACGCGCGCCCCGCGCGAGCTTCTCGCCCGCAGGCGTAGCGGCGACGCGCGAGGACGTTCGCTCGAAGAGCGGCGTTCCGAGACCCTGCTCAACAAGCGAAATCTGAACCGACAGCGTCGGCTGCGAAACGCTGCAGTGACGCGCCGCGCGCCCAAAATGCTGCAGGTCGTGGACAGCGACCACGTATTCGAGCTGGCGGAGTGACGGACGGAATGGCATGGCAGCATAGTTAAAAACTATCGAAGCAATTGCAACAATGAATTTGATCTATCACGCTGGCACTCTTACCTTCGGGCAATGAAAGCCAGGGAGGCAGTACAATGGATCAGTTCATCAAATCGCTCCGCCACCGCAGGGCAATCATTCAGGCCCGAATCGAAGACGAACAGGCGCGTCCCGCGCCGGATCAGCTTCGCCTAAGCGCGCTGAAACGGCTGAAGCTCCGGTTCCGCGAACAGATCGAGTTCATCGAACGGATGAACCGGCGCGGCGAGAAGACATCCATTCCCGTCGTCTGGCGTCGCGTGTTCCGACCGCTTCTTTCGGGGAGGACCTGACATGACAACCGTGAAAGCAATGGAAAAACCTCGACCGGGTCAGGTCAGCGGCGGTCTCCGCGTGTCGGGGGCGAGATTGTTCGGGCGATATCGAGCCCTCAAGCGGCGCATTGTCGACATGCTGATGCGGGGCGATCGCGACTACTCCATGCTCAGCGCGCTCTCCCAAGAGATCTGCAGGATGCGCCAGAGAATTCGTGCGGATCTGCAGAGACGCCGGGACCAGCGGAGGCAGAGGAAGGCGGCGAGGAAAGCGACGCCGGGAACGCTCACAAGCGGAAGAGGAAAGCACCATGAAGCTTGACCCTCTTACTAAGGCTTGCCCGCGTGCTCCGCTACGGCGCTGTCGCACTGATCATGACCTGGTCGCTGCTGGCGCTGGCAATCTACGCCCTGCTCGGAGCGGTTTCGGGATGGGTGGCTGCGGACAGTACCGCCAACGGGTGGATTGCCTGGAGCAGCCAGATGGTCGACCAGTCCGGCGGATTTGCCGTCGGGATACTCTGGCTCGCGGGCACGCTGGTTATTTTCGTTGCTAGGGGTTTGATCCGCCGGCTCACTGCCTGAACTACCGCTGAGGCCGTAGACCGGATCGACCGGACGGCGGCCTCGTCCTTTAAGCTGAAAGTCCGGGCCCCTCTGGCGAGAGACGCCGGTCCTCTCGCGATGTCGGACGTGACAGTCATCGTCGACCGGCTGGAGCCTGGCTCAATGGAATTCGCGATATTCTCCTTCGACTGGCTCGGAAAACCGGTCTGGATGTGGCTTACATTCCTCTCCATCGTCATTGCCCTACTCGTTTTCGACCTCGGAGTTCTGCACCGCGACAATCGCGAGATCGAGGTGAGGGAGAGTCTTCTCCTCTCGACGATGTATATCGGTGTCAATCGGCACCCAAAACTGACCCCATATCGGCGTCCAATTTTGACCCCCTT
>JALDYZ010000034.1 GCA_030028905.1 Ferirhizobium litorale
AGGACGTCAGATTTTCATTCTGAAAAGAGGGGTTCGACTCCCCTAGGGCGTGCCATTTCTCAATAATTTCAATGGGTTGCGGGGGATTTCCCCAATCTTTCCCCAAGCTTTCCCCTAGCATGCCATCCAGCCTTGGGGAAATCAGCGAACCAACGAAAGCCGGGGCCGCGCCGCCCGCCTCGCCTCTTTCGCCTCGATGATCGAAAGCGCATCCGTCGCCGTCAGCTTCCGATTCGCCATGCGGATATAGGTATCCGCCTCCTTCATGCTCTCATGGCCGAGAACATCCTGTATCTGCCGCGCGCTCGCGCCGCTTTCGGCGAGGAAGATGCCGAGGGACTTGCGCAAGCCATGCAAGGTATGGCCCGGCGGCAATCCCGCCTGCCGCGTCCAGTTCGCCATGCATCCGGTCAGGCTCTTGGCGGAAAAAGCCTCGCCGTAGGCGGTTTTCAGGACCGTCCCGCCATCCCGCCTGAGCGGCGCAAGCGCCTGCCTGAGCGGCTCGGTGAGTTTCAGGAACATTTCCTTGCCGCCATTGCGATTGCGGTTCTTGAGCTGGCGGAAGGCGAAGGCGGCGACGGTATCGATTGCGCCATCGGCGGCCTCGACCTCCTCGACCATCAGGCTGTCCCAAGTCAGCGCGGCGATATCCCCCCGGCGATTGCCGAGCCACATGGCCAGCGCATAGGCCGTCCGCGCCGCGCTTCCTACCGGATGGTGCGCCTCGAAACGCTCCCGCGCCGCGCGCGACCATGGGGCATGGCCATCAGTCGGCGGAACCGCCGCCTTGATGCCATAGGTCGCATCGGTCTCGGCCCACTCCTTTTCGACCGCAATCGCGGTGAGCTTCCTGATCGCGACCAGCTGGTGCTTGGCCCGCGATGCCTTCCCCTCCCGATAGAAAGGCGCGAGGAAGGCGCGGATATCCTTCGCCATCAGCTCGGCGCAAGGCGTATCCCGCCAAGTGATCAGATAGCCGGGATCGACGCGCGCGTTCAGAAACGTTTCGATCATCCGGGTATTGTACTTGCGCGTCTTCGGATCATACGAAAGCCAAAGCGGGCTTTCCTCAAGGATGCGCTGGGCATGGCCGAAGCTTTTCGGGACGATCCGGCCCGGCAAGGCGATGATTTCCGCCTCTTGCGGGATCGGCGCGGCGGCTTTCAGATATGCCAGCTCGAAAGCCTCGTCGCCCGGTAGGCCGGGGAGCTGGATTTCCTTGGCCCCTACCCCCTTGCCGCGATAGCGCCAGCGGATCTTTCCATCCTTCTTCGCATAGGAGCTTGCGCCGGGGAAATTCGGATCAGTAGCCATTTTCGACCCTTTCGCGCGCCTGAAAATCGGCCTCTATCGCGGCCATGGCGATCCGCAGCAGTTTTTCATGCGGGCAAGTCCGGTTCTTCTGCCATCCCTGAAAGGTGGGAAGCGATACGCCAATGATCTTTGCCGCCTGGGGCGTCGATATCCCGATCCTTTCCCGCCATCCGATGATATCCGCCGCCAGCGGGCTTTTCTCAGCAATTGCCGTTCTCATGTGCCTATCCCTTTCTACTATCGCGCAAATCAGCGCCGGGATCGTGTTGGCATGACACGCATGATAGCGCAATGTACTCGAAAGCGGCAAAATAGCCTCCGTTCCATACGGCTCGCCATCCGCCGGAAAGCACAAACTTGAGGTAGTAAAATGCAACGTGTGATGATCATCACGCCCCCAATTTTCCGCCTCTCATCGCCTAGGCTCAGGACCTATTAATTTGGATTGAGATGTGATTCACGGTTTCCGAC
>JALDYZ010000035.1 GCA_030028905.1 Ferirhizobium litorale
CAAGGGGGTCAAAATTGGACGCCGATATGGGGTCAGTTTTGGGTGCCGATTGACACTGCGACACCACGGCGTCGAACTCTGGACGGTGCAGAACAGCTCCGCGGTCAACGATATGGAGCTCGGCCTTCGCTCGATCATCAGTCACGACATGATCCAGCAGACGCGTTACAAGACGCGCGAAGGCATGAAGACGGCGGTGAGGAAAGGGCGGGCTGCAGGCGGGATCGCCTATGGGTATCGTGCAAAGCTGGTCTATGACGCCAAAGGCGATCGCATCCCTGGAGAACGGGAAATCGACGGAGAACAGGCCGAGATCGTAAGATGGATTTTCGAGCAAAACGCGCTCGGCAAATCACCCAAGGAACTGGCAGTCGAACTCAATAGCCGCATCCCGACAGTGCCCGGCCCGCGCGGACTCAAATGGCGCGACACCGCGATCCGTGGTCATCGGGATCGTGGTGCCGGCATTCTCAACAACGAGACCTATATCGGCCGGCTCGTCTTCAACCGCCGTAATTTCCGGAAGAACCCGGAGACGGAGAACCGCGAAGCGCGGATGAATGACATGAGCGAGTGGGTCGTCGGCGAGGTGCCGGAGCTGAGAATAGTTTCCGACGAGCTGTGGGCGAAGGTCAAGAAGCGCCAGCTGACGGTCGAGGCAAGCTTCAGCCACACGACGACCAACCGTCTCAACCGTGCTCACCGGCCGCAATATCTGCTGAGCGGCCTGCTCGAATGCGACCATTGCTGCGGCCCCTATGCCATTATGGCCAAGGACCGCTACGGCTGAACGAACCGCCAGAAGAAACTGCCGATCGACGATCTCGGCGGGATCGTCTGCACCAATGCCAAGACCATCAGCCGCCAGGAACTGGAAGCGCGGGTGTTAGACGCCATTCCGACAAACCTGCTGACGCCGGAGCGCACGACCTCCTTCCAAGAGGAAATCAATCGCCAGGTTCAGAAGGCCACGGCTGCGAGCGCCAAGGCCGCGGAGACGATCGAGGCCAAACTGAATGCGATCGACTCCAAACAGAAACTGATCGCCGAGCAGATGACCGAACGCATGCTTGCTGGCCAGATGAAGATTGCCGCCTTTGATCAGATGCTCGACGATTTGGAGAAGGAGCGTGCGCGGCTGACGCTCGAGCTGGAAGCAGCCACGCCCATTTCACTGAGGCGGAAGAAGAGCGATAAGGCCGGCCTGCGTAACCCGGGCGAACCGATCGTTGTGAACCCGGCAATGTTCCAGTCGGTCCTGGATGCCATGACAACGGCACTGAAGGGTGGTGCCGGCGACGGCAACGACACGCTTGCCAGTTACGGCCAGTTTGTTCGCTCGCTCGTTCAGAAGGTGGTCATTGCGCCCTCCCCTGATAATCGGCGCGCAGACCTGACCATTCATGGCCGGTTGGCATCGATCCTCGCGTCGATGGAAGCGTTTCAGGATTACAGCATGAGAATGCGCGAGCACTATCAACGGGACTACAGCACCCGTGTGAAGGCCGGCGAGTTCAGTGATGTGAAGGGGAAAGCCTACTACCTGAGCCGCTTCCAGGCTATTCTCAGGGAGAAGGAAGCCGATTGGAAGCGGTTACAAGTCTCAGTGGTTGCGGGGGCAGGATTTGAACCTGCGGCCTTCAGGTTATGAGCCTGACGAGC
>JALDYZ010000036.1 GCA_030028905.1 Ferirhizobium litorale
CTCTTCAGCCGCCGGCGCACTTTCTCCATCGCTGCGGGCAGAACCCACTCGCGGAATGGCGCACCGTTGCGAAGAGCACCGGGTTTGCGAGCCAGAACAGGGACATAATGCCAAGGATCGTAGATCGTCTCGCCACGACCAAAGCAACGAGGATGCTCACCGACGCTCACGCCATCCTGCCGGATGACGATCTTCTCGGCATAGGCATGAACCTCGACAGGGCGGCCGACAGCCGTTGAGAGGACAGAGTATTTGTTGTTGTCGAAGCGGACCGTGCAGGTCTTCGACACCGAGGCCGGGACACAGTGGAAACCGTCGAACGGCCCGACGTAATGCACGAGGCTGCCGCGCTCCTCCTCGAACATCTGCCAAATCGTCCGCTCCGTCTGCTCGGGATGGCGGTGTGCCTTGGCATAGGCGATGCATTTGTCGAGCAGCCAGACGTTCAGCTCCTCCAGGCTTTTGACCCGTAGGCGTGGAGTGAAGAAGCGTTCGCGCACGAGACCAACCTGGTTCTCGACCTGTCCCTTCTCCCATCCCGATGCGGGCGTACAGGCAACGGGATGGACCAGATAGTGGCTGCACATCTGCAGGAAGCGGCGATTGTATTGTCGCTCCTTGCCGACGAACACCGCCTCGACCGCAGTCTTCATGTTATCGTAGATGCCGCGCGTGCAGGTGCCACGGAAGAACGCGAAGGCCTTGTCATGGGCATCGAACACCATCTCCTGGCTCTCACGCATATAGGCTCGGGCGAACATCATCCGGCTGTGGCAAAGCCGGACGTGCGCGACCTTCACGGTCGTAGTCACCCCGTTGACCAGAATGATCTCGTGGCTCCAGTCGAACTGGTAGGCTTCGCCTGGCGCATAATAGAGGGGAATATAGGCTTCCGCCGTCACTGCTCCCCGGTTCTTCGCCCAGGTCTTGGCATATCGCCGGATCGCGTCATAACTGCCATCGAAACCGAGTGCCCGAACCTCCTCGTAAATCCGGATCAGCGTTAGCCGTTCACGCGATGGCTTCCCCTCATTGGCTGCCAGGAACCGCTCGATCTCGGCCTTCCACGCTCCGATCCTTGGCAGCGGTTGCCGCTCTCGCTCATAGGTGAAATCGGTCTCGTTGGAGCGCAGTATCTTGCGAACCGTGTTGCGCGACAAATGCAGTTCCCGGACGATCTTCTTCACCGACCAGCCCTGCACATGGAAGGCCCGTCGAACACGCGCAATCGTATCCACTCGCTTCAACTCCCGCTCCATCCGCCGCAAAAGGCTGGATGGTCAGATGAAATCTGAGGGGGGTCAAAATTGGACGCCGATTACCCCGCCAAGGGGGTCAAATTTGCACGCCGAAACACA
>JALDYZ010000037.1 GCA_030028905.1 Ferirhizobium litorale
TGAATAGCCCCTAGATTTGTGGACGCCTTCTTCCCTATTTTTGAGGCAAGGAGGCCATGATGGGGTCTGGCAATTTCAGTGACGAGTTCAAGCGCGATGCTGTCGCGCAGATCACCGAGCGGGGCTATCCGGTTGCGGAGGTCTCTCAGCGGCTGGGGGTCAGCCAGCATTCGCTCTACGCGTGGAAGAAGAAGTTCTCGAAGCCATCAGGAGGCAATGAGGATCAGGCGGCAGAGATCCGTCGTCTGAAGAAGGAATTGGCGCGCGTCACCGAGGAGCGCGACATCTTAAAAAAAGCCACCGCGTATTTCGCCAAGGATGCAAAGTGAGATACGCGTTTGTTGCCGAGCATCGCCAGCAGTTCGCCGTGCGGGCGATGTGCCGCTGCCTGCGTATCCGGCCCAGTGGTTTCTATGCCTGGCTGAAGAACCCGCTGAGCGAACGGGCTCGGGAAGATGCCCGTCAGACCGAGCTTCTCAGCAAGGCCTGGAAGGAAAGCGGCAAGGTCTACGGCTATCGCAAGCTGCATGACGACCTCCTCGATCAGGGAGAGACCAGTTGCGCCAACCGCATTGCTCGTCTCGCGAGGTTGGCCGGGATCAAGGCGCAGATCGGTTACAAGCGTCGGCCCGGCTCCTATGGCGGCAAGCCGTCGGTCGTGGTCGACAACACCCTTGCCCGACAGTTCGATGTCGATACGCCGGACAGGGCTTGGGTGACAGACATCACCTATATCCGGACGCAGGAGGGCTTTGCCTATCTGGCAGTGGTGATCGACCTGTTCTCGCGCCGCGTCATCGGCTGGTCGCTGCAGAACAGGCAGACCACCGATGTCGTGTTGCAGGCGTTGCTCATGGCGGTGTGGCGTCGAAAGCCGAAGAGCAAGGTTCTGGTCCATTCCGATCAGGGCTCGCAGTTCACCAGCATGGACTGGGCGGCATTCCTGAAGCACCACAATCTCGAGCACTCGATGAGCCGTCGCGGCAACTGCCATGACAATGCCGTGGCGGAGAGCTTCTTCAATCTCCTCAAACGCGAGAGAATACGGCGCAGGACATACCCAACACGCGAGGAGGCAAGGAAGGACGTTTTCGACTACATCGAGATGTTCTACAACCCCAAGCGCAAGCACGTCAGGAACGGGATGCTGTCACCCGTCGAGTTCGAACGGCAGCAGGAAATGTAACCCGAGGGCGTCCACGAAACTTGGGGCTATTCA
>JALDYZ010000038.1 GCA_030028905.1 Ferirhizobium litorale
AAATGGCAAAAAGTAAGTTTGAGCGCACGAAGCCGCACGTAAACATCGGCACGATTGGCCACGTTGACCACGGCAAGACGTCGCTGACGGCAGCGATCACCAAGTATTTCGGCGAGTTCAAGGCGTATGACCAGATCGACGCCGCTCCTGAAGAGAAGGCCCGCGGCATCACCATTTCGACGGCGCACGTCGAATACGAGACGCCGAACCGTCACTATGCGCACGTCGACTGCCCCGGCCACGCCGATTATGTCAAGAACATGATCACCGGTGCGGCGCAGATGGACGGCGCGATCCTGGTTTGCTCGGCTGCCGACGGCCCGATGCCGCAGACGCGCGAGCACATCCTTCTGGCCCGCCAGGTTGGCGTTCCGGCGATCGTGGTGTTCCTCAACAAGGTCGACCAGGTTGACGACGCCGAGCTTCTCGAGCTTGTCGAGCTCGAAGTTCGCGAACTTCTGTCGTCCTACGACTTCCCGGGCGACGACATTCCGGTGATCAAGGGTTCGGCTCTTGCTGCGCTTGAAGACAGCGACAAGAAGATCGGCGAAGACGCGATCCGCGAGCTGATGGCGGCTGTCGACGCCTACATCCCGACGCCTGAGCGTCCGATCGACCAGCCGTTCCTGATGCCGATCGAAGACGTGTTCTCGATCTCGGGCCGTGGTACGGTCGTGACCGGCCGCGTCGAGCGTGGCATTGTCAAGGTTGGCGAGGAAGTCGAGATCGTCGGCATCCGTCCGACCTCGAAGACGACGGTGACCGGCGTTGAAATGTTCCGCAAGCTGCTCGACCAGGGCCAGGCCGGCGACAACATCGGCGCGCTGATCCGCGGTGTGAACCGTGACGGCGTCGAGCGTGGCCAGATTCTGTGCAAGCCGGGTTCGGTCAAGCCGCACAAGAAGTTCAAGGCCGAAGCCTACATCCTGACGAAGGAAGAAGGCGGCCGTCATACGCCGTTCTTCACCAACTACCGTCCGCAGTTCTACTTCCGCACGACGGACGTGACGGGCATCGTCACGCTTCCGGAAGGCACGGAAATGGTCATGCCGGGCGACAACGTCACGGTTGACGTCGAGCTGATCGTTCCGATCGCGATGGAAGAGAAGCTGCGCTTCGCGATCCGCGAAGGCGGCCGTACCGTCGGCGCCGGCATCGTCGCCTCGATCGTCGAGTAAT
>JALDYZ010000039.1 GCA_030028905.1 Ferirhizobium litorale
GTCGCTGCCGAACATCATGAAGGCGAAGAAGAAGCCGCTCGACAAGAAGGTGCCGGCCGACTTCGGCGTCGACACAACGCCGCGGCTGAAGGTGTTGAAGACCGAGGAGCCGTCCGGCCGCAAGGCGGGCGTCAAGGTCAAGAGCGTCGCCGAACTGGTCGAGAAGCTGAAGACCGAAGCCGGCGTGCTGTGAGGACATCCGTGAGGCCCGCCTGCAAACGGCGTGTCGCTGCGCTTCCGGTGCTCACGTACCTTACGTACGCTGCGCGCCGGTTCTCGCGCTCCACCGTTTTCGGCAGGGCCTGACGGATTTCAGGGACAACCCATTTTTCGAGAGGACAAGACCATGGCCATTCTGCTTCTGGCTGACCACGACAATGCCCACCTTTCCGACCAGACCGCCAAGGCGCTGACCGCGGCGCAAAAGATCGGCTCCGACATTCATGTGCTGGTCGCCGGTTCCGGCGCCAGGGCCGCGGCCGAACAGGCGGCAAAGCTGTCGGGCGTGACCAAGGTGCTGGTCGCCGAGGATCCAACCCTTGCCAACAATCTGGCCGAACCGCTGGCGGCGACCATCGTCTCGCTCGCCCCGGCCTACGATGCGATCGTCGCCGCCGCCACCTCGGCGGCCAAGAACGTCATGCCGCGGGTTGCCGCGCTGCTCGACGTCGCCCAGGTGTCGGAGATCGTCGAGGTCGTCAGTCCCGACACGTTCAAGCGTCCGATCTATGCGGGCAATGCCATCCAGACGGTGCAGGCGACCGATGCGAAGAAGGTGATTACCGTGCGCACGGCGTCCTTCGCCGCAGCCAGCGAGGGTGGCAGCGCGACGATCGAAACGGTCGCGGCCGCAGCAAACCCCGGCCTGTCCAGCCACGTCAAGGACGCGCTGTCGTCGTCGGACCGTCCGGAACTGACCTCGGCGAAGATCATCATCTCCGGCGGCCGGGCGCTCGGCTCGTCGGAAAAGTTCCAGCAGGTGATCCTGCCGGTCGCCGACAAGCTCGGGGCCGCCGTCGGCGCATCGCGCGCCGCGGTCGATGCCGGCTATGCGCCGAACGACTGGCAGGTCGGCCAGACGGGCAAGGTGGTCGCCCCCGACCTCTACATCGCCTGCGGCATCTCCGGCGCCATCCAGCACCTCGCCGGCATGAAGGATTCGAAGGTCATCGTCGC
>JALDYZ010000003.1 GCA_030028905.1 Ferirhizobium litorale
AACAGCCAAAATTCAAAAAACTGCAATAATTCATAACACATTGATTCCGCAGTGCCGAATTCTGCCGATACCGCGCCGACGATCACGATAGCCTCGACGCACATGAAAGGCTCCCCGGTATTCCCAGATAACCAATTCAAAGCAGAGAGCGCAGATAAGGTAAGCGAACTGCACAACGCAGACCGGTGCCCCTAAGCGCCCGGCGGTTTACGCGACTAATACCCACCCGAAACGCCGCACCTGTCGAGCCGACAATATGTCCGATAATTTGCCGAGAGGGGCTTTCCATTGCGATCCGCGCGCTATCCGCCCGCCTGAATGCGCCCAGTTGCACCGAAATCGACGTCTTATAAATTAATCTGCCACACTATCGATTTGGTGGCAACCAAGCCGGGCTGTATGAACAGGGATCCCGGGAGCGGCCACGCGCTCACCGCGGTGCGGCGCCGCTCACTACGTGGGTAGTTCATCCCGCGCTGTTGTTTGGATGGGCAACCAATTAAACCAACCGGTTCACCTTCACAACAAACCGAGTCACGAAAGAGCCTGCCGCTTCGGACGAGACCCTGCATGGTCCAACATCCGAATACATCCTTCGAGATTGGATGCAGTCTCGAAAGCCGGATCCTAATCAACGGCGCGCGGGTGCGCCAAGACTGCAATCACGCCCTCCCCTCGCCCGCCGCGTTGCCATCACGAGTCTCGCGTTAGCAATCAAGGAAGTGTCATGAAAATTCCAGACGCCTGCGGCTGTAAATCCTGGACCGTCGACCCACAACCATCGAGGCAGCGCAGCCCATAGAGAACACTCTCTGCAGTGGCCAGCCAAAGACCTTGGCGCAGCAACTCAAACTAGGTCGGCAATACGCAGCCTGCAAAGCCCGCGTCTTGCCTTCCCGTTAGGAAAATTCTCGGCCGTTGACCGGATTGCGGGCGTCGGTTAGGCGCATGAGCTCGAACTGGACTGCATCCTGAAACGCCAGGACCTGCCTGCGCACCTCGAGTTCGTCGAAACCGAGCATCGACAGTTCGTCTGCCAGCTTGCGGCATTCGCCCCGCCAATAGTCGGTGGCTTCCCTGCCGTGCTTGCTATCAAGGACAGTTGCGCAACTGCATATAAGCGACTGGCGTCGCGCCAGCGGAAACGGAACGACACGTCTTTCTATTGGTGCGCTCGCACCGGCATTAAAGTTACTCGTCACATTACAGCCCCTTCTACGATGCTCCTTTTTACGACGCCTATGGTTAACGTATCCTCACCCGCGGACTGGAAAACGTCCTGATCCAATTCTTGAGTCCCGGCGAATCGCACAGCGATGGCGCTCCGATGCTGGTGCGCAAATGCGTCCGAAATCGGAGGGCTCGTCGGGCCGTGGGCCATGCGGTCCATGCCATTCTGGTTGTCCAGCTTGGCTGGTTCTATTGGCGCCAGGGCAAGGGCTGAGCCGACATATGCTGACGGTTCGTCTGGACGGCGAACGGCGCTGTGGTTCGCGTCGGCCCGAGTTTCAGCAGCCGATTGAACAGTTCGCGAGACTCGGCGAATCGAGGCATGGCCGATCGGAGCGTCGCTGGAGATATTTGTGTTTCTCGTTGCGGCGCTGCGGCACTAAGCGGCGTAGGTTCGGGGTAGGGCGCAGCATACTCGTTGTGCTCGAGCCCGCTATAGCCTACCGAAATTGCTTCGGCAGTCATCGAAGAATGGCGATTAGCATATGCTAATTACGGTGGGTTTGAAGGGCCAAGACTTCGTATCGGAGCCGTGGCACGACGCTATCCCTGGGAACAGCGCACGTAAATCAACCCAGTCCTCATCCAACCTCGCGCGGGCCGAACCCGTTCAAACTGCTAGGCACGGAGCTTCTGAAAACCCTTTGCTCCGCAGAACAAAACCCAACCGCGAGTCCCGCAAACACCCAACATCAGTGGTGCCTGCAACGTCCCCGAGCGACGATGCGCCAGCTAGATGTCCTCATCGTTGAAGCGTCCACTCTGCCCGGCCATCGGACGCGGCGGTTCGCTGGCGGCAGGATGGTCAATCGCACTCACTGCCCTGCAAAAAAATGCACCTCAAAATTTGAGCACGGCGAAAGCGTCATGCGCTGTGTCGTGTACCCCTGCCGCATATTTATACGCACAGACTCTTCCCATTGGCCCGCTCGCCGCGACTCATCTAGGCCGCCCGTTGCGGCGTATACGACGCGTTCGTCGGCGGTCGTCACACCAGGAACCATATTCCCCATTTCCACAAAGAACTCCGATCGCGCCCGGCGCGCACCTGGGCCAGGAGCCCCACTCAGCTGAGGGTCGAGAACGCGCTCTCAAGCGTGGCTCCACAAAACCGCTGGGTCACCTAGGCAGCTGGTCCATCAGCCAGATTAGACAGTGAATCTCCTCTCGAAACGCTGAGGCCAAAGATTTATCAATGCAGAAATAGTCGTCCAGTTCCATTCATGAATCGGTACTCACTTACCACATTATCAACTATCCGCCGAAGGGAAGGATACCAGTCTGCACTAATAACAGGTTACTTCGCGGGGCCGCAATCGAAGCACGCGCTATACGGCGGCGCTGCCCGCAGTCCCGGTTCCGGATATCTAGAAGAACGGGGCAATGTATTAACACTACCCGAAAAGCAGGATGGTGCATGCAGCAAAGCAGAGAGGGAATGAATGAAAACTCTAACGAATGCCCTCAAGATCCAAATGGCCCGGTGAAGCCGCCCCCACTAACAACTCACATGCAACACGATTCAATGGCCTGAAGACTTTCCTAACAAGCCACTGAAGCGCTTCGGCACACTGCACGCATGAACCGCGTGGTCTGTGGTTGGAACGTCTTTGCCGACCTAGCCCTCTTTGCTGACGAGTGCCCCCGCAGTTTCGACGGGCCAATACTCATGCTGCGGTAGCTGAAATTGAGTATTTCGATTTTGGAGTGGTGAATCAAGACATCGAGAGCGACAAGCCGGGCCGCGCCGCTACCGCCATGTAGAAACTTCTTTTTCTTTCTAGCGAAAACGGAGCAACGCGATCACGAACACGCGCCAAAACGACGCAGATGGATATGTATCCTCCGGCCACGAAACGTCAGCGTCACCTTCCGAGATTTGCCGCTGGTGGATGTCAATCGCAAGCGAAGCTGAATGCCAAGCTCGATACGATCCGCTCACCAGGGAGGAGGGAGGAGCGACGCGCTATGCTCGAGGTGCGGAGGCGGTAGAAGACATAAATGCGAAGCACAAGGCTTGAGTTAGCGGTTCGGCGCCGTCCGCGCTCTCCGCCCGTGCATGCCCTTGTCCGCGCGTTAGCCCACACTGAACATAGGAGGGCAGGGGACAGGACATCCAGGTCGGGTCACTGGTCTAGTGGCGTCAATGGCCGTCGGATTTTCCGCACGGGCGTTGATGAGCCGCCAGGCACAGCCGCGAGATAGGCGGTCTCGTCAACGACCAGCAGTGCTGCGAGCGCGAGATACCAAATACGCTCGCCCAACGTACCCTCTCGTCCGGCTTGCCGGCGATGTGACGATATTTCGGCCAGCGTTACGAAGCAGACGCTCTTTCCTGCCTTCACGGCTTCGAAGGCCAGGGCCATTTCAAGATCGCTCTTTCCAGTCCTTGGTGGCCCTAGTAAATGGACAACCTCGGACCAGTTGGTGAACTTCAAACCCGTCAGTGCCACGATACAGTGTCTGTCGAGCGATGGCTGGAATGCGCAATCGAAGCTGCTCAGGGTTTTGACCGTCGTCAGCCGAGCTATCGATACCGCCTTGTTCGATTAGCCGCGGTGTGGCATCCGGAACTAAGAGCGCACGCCCCATTCGAAATGCAACGAGCCTCCAGCGGATGCTATCGAATATGGACCGTCATCGTCGCGATCCCACCGATGACAGACGATCACCGAAGGTTCAATAAAAGTCGAGCGAGCGGCAGGCGAAGTGATCACCCGTGTGACTGAAGACGATCGTTTCGCTCGGGCTCTTCCAGATTCTTTGTCATGCTCCGTCATGACGGTGCGGAGGATTTATCCGGTATTGCCGTCGTTCTTCTAAAACGGGACGCGTGGCAACAGCAACGCCTTCATCGGGGATACGGAACTGATCCGGTAGCTGGTGAACTTCGACGACCTTCCGATCTGGAGCGCAATGATTTTGCCGCTGATCGAAACGCGCCCATGGATAATGCGACGCTCCAGTTTGGAGCAGCGCCCCAAAGGACGCGGATGGTAAGGACTGAAGCTCGGGTTTTTCTCTCGCGCACGCCTCGTCGACGAAGCACTGGGGCATGCCATGCAATCTGGCATTTGCCACGGCATCGTAGCCAATCGTGCAATTGCTCGGTCTGGTCTTCAAGGTTGCGGAAAGGGCGTGCGAGGGAGAAGTCCTGGCGGATATATCTGAATGGCCACTCGACTTTCCCTTTGTTTTTCCGGCGGTCTCTAACGTAGACCGCATCGGGTCCCAGATGCCGTGACGGTCTGCCAAGTATGTCGGTACGCTCCATACGCCGACCCGCATTTTCCTGGCTCAAAGCGGAAGCCGGGACGGCTTCGGTCGATACTCTTGTGGCATCCTGCACGGTGCGTGGCATCATCAGGCTATCCATTGCGTATCCGGATCGACGACCACAACGCTTGGGCCTTCTCCCCCTTCGTCCCACCGCTGACAATTGAGAAAGCTCTGTTCATGCACACGGCTGCCCCGAACGCCGGCACGACAGCAATCTCCGCGGGATATGGTGGAGCCCGTGGGGACGGAACCTACCACCCAATGGGTGGATCGATCGATGCGCCAATAGTATGCCGCAACAGCACCACTCGTTTATCTGTCGACGTCTTTACTCTTCGCAAGACGGGAATCCAAATCAGGCGTGTCCAGTCCAAAGCCCAAGATGTGACCGACGGCCGCGCCGAGCACTTCAGCCGGACGATGGTGCGCGATGACGACGCCCAGTTGGTCAACCGTCATCACAAGCTCGAAGAACCGACGACCCATGCCAGCCACGCCCGCACTTGAAGGCCGGACCTCGTTCCAGGCTACGACAAGTTCATGAGAACCCGATGTCCGAGCCGGCAGGAAGCGATGCCTCAAATCCACGCTCCGTTTTCACACCCTTAACACGAACTCGCTCGCTCATCGAAAACATCATGCTTAGCAGGTGCTAACCGCACGGCTTCAAACAACCGGAAAATCGCAGCCAACAGCATCAATATCGCAACAGAGCATGAATGACCGGGGCAGGGGAGTACGTCCCCTCGGCCGCCCGATCCGATAGTGTGCGCAGATAGCCGCCGGGCGACCGTATGACCTCAGCTCTCTGCAAAATCGCGGCGACGGTGGCAGCGGCGTTCTCGCCACCCATGACTTCCTCGGCCTCGCGCCAGGCATCAGGAGAAATCCCCAGGACCGCACGAACCAGGCCGGCAGCCTCTCTCAAGTCGTTCCAGCTGCGAATCTCGTGCTTAGCGTAGCCGCGTATGTCCGGGCAGGCCCGCAGCACCAGATCAAGCGGAACCTTGCTCCGCAGTTTGCCATCCTGCTTGCCAGCCGCGGCAAGGCGTTTTGCACGGGCAATACCGCTTGATCCAACCGGATCGGGCAGTTCAGCTGCATCATCCTCTTCCGTCTGGTCTGCCCCAGCATCGCCAGGGGTTGGTTTTTCAGCCGCTGATTCAAGATCAGAAAATGGAGTCTGGTTTGAATCTTGTTTGTGACGCCCATAATGAACGTCATTGCCGTACATAATTTTAAAATTACTCATTCTTTCCAACAGCTTTTCAGCCGCGGCGCTAACCGTGCGCAATTCTGCCGCAAGATTGGAGAGCTCGTGCAGGGTCAGTCCGCGATTGGAATTGCCTTCGCATGCCTGGAAGGCGGTCAGAACGTCGTCCCATTCGTCGTCAATTCCGTCCTCCATGGCAAAAGCAAGTGTCTTGCGGACATCACGGCGTAGCAGCGTAATCTCTTCGCGAAGTAGTGCAATTGCATTGCGTTCCGCCATCGCTGCGGCCGCGGCCTCCCCGATCTCGACAACCCGCGCTAACAGCGGCCTGAGGTCGAAACCGAAGGCCTTTGCAACCGAGCCGTCGGCATTGCGCCGCGCATATCGCTTGCCGTTCGGACTGTCTCGCCGGATGAGGAGGCCGGCCTCTACGAGTTGCGCAAGGCAGCGGCGCAGCGTTGCCTCCGAAATGCCGTGCGCGCGGCGGCTGAGTTCGGCATTCGAAGGAAAAACCAGCAGCTCGCAATCGGCCCTCATTTTTTCCTGTGGCAGGAAGGAAAGCAGCGCCGAAAGCACGGTGACCGCTCTGTCCGAAATCGCGAACTGCCGCCGCGCGATCGTAAGGTCGCGCAGAACCTGCCATTTGCCGGCCTCTGCTTTTTCCGGGCACGTCGCAGCAAGATGCTGGGCTTTCAGCATTCCACGCGAAAGCCCACGCGCGCCAAAAGGCGTCGTCACATGTTCAACAGCCATGGTTGGTACATAATTGCAGACGAGCGAAAGAGCCCGCAAAAGCGGCGCAAACTCATTGACAAGTGATTCGCAGAAGACTATTCACATAGGTGCTAACGATATGAAGGCCTTCTTGGCGGTGCGCTGCTGAGGAGGTCTTTCCTTTTCTGCCCTTATCCTTTCCTGAAAATTCG
Organism: Ferirhizobium litorale; assembly: GCA_030028905.1. Taxonomy (GTDB): domain Bacteria; phylum Pseudomonadota; class Alphaproteobacteria; order Rhizobiales; family Rhizobiaceae; genus Ferirhizobium; species Ferirhizobium litorale. The sequence goes on from JALDYZ010000003.1 coordinate 6,649, forward strand.
GCGGAGATTCCGCAGTTTAGCTCTGCCGATCCAAGGACGGAGCGACGGTGCACGCATACACGACCGGGCGACTTACCTTGCCCGGGCCTGGAATTCCTGATGCAGATCGACAAGCCGTTCCTCGACGAAAAGCGCGAATGCGCGATCGGTCAGATTGATCCGCGTCGAGGAGCGCTTTCGCTCGACCGTGCCCAATGCTTCGCCGTTCGAGCCGACCAATTGAGAGCCACCATCGATTCCACCATTCGCCCCCTTGTCACTCGCCGAGCGCAGCATTTCGGAGAAGCGCTCGTCACTGGTGCGATTGTGGAACGTACGCATACTCTTCAACCGCCGCATTCGGTCGATCGAGGATGGATCGTCCTTTACGACATTGTAGAGCTTCAGCCACTTGGTTCGGCCGATCTTCGGAGCGGCGCCGATGGCCACGACGATGTCATCGGGGATGACCTCCAACGTCGTACGGAAACGGCTCACGTCCGGTGGATGCAGCGACAGCGCCTCCATGACCAGCGCCGTTGGATCGCGACCGTTATCGCGTGCAAAAGTCTCGAGCTGGCGGGCAAACATCGCCTTCTCGATCCACGACAGGTCCTGCCGTGCCGAGTTTTCGATGCCTTGCGCCAGCAGCAGTTCGCCATCCGTAAGCTCACGGATGATCGCGCGAACCTTCAGCCCATCGCCGATCCTGGCAATTGCGCGAATGCGTCGATGGCCATAGATCGTCTGGTAGTGATTGGCCAGCGTCGGGTGAGGCCGCACCAGGACAGGGACTTCCTGCCCGGATTTGGCGATCGACTTCGCCAGGACCTCGATCGCCTCCTCGCTTTCGGCGCCGTCCATCCTGTCCGGATAGGGGGAGGGCTGTATGAATGCGGGATCGAGTTCAACGACACGCCCGTCCTTGGTGATATGGGCGAGCGTGTTTTTCAAGGCGCCGACAGCGCCGGCGCTCACACGCGGCTGTGTCCCGTGTTCTTCACGGACCGGCGCGGACACCACCGACGTGGTATTCTCGGGCGCAGTCTTCTGTTCCGGCGCTGCGACCGCGCCAGTCATCAGCGCGCTCAGCATCGAATTGCGTGACGAGGGCTTCTTGCTCATTTGCGCCCCCAGGATTGCTTCAGCAGATCCAGAACCTCGCCATTTGCCGCATTGATCGACTCGAGTGCCCGGTTCAGCGTTTCCCGGCCGATCGACGCCCGCTCGATCTCATATAGGCTCTTGCGTTCGATGCTGGCGTTGGCGATTGCGGTCGTTTCGACGATCGGATGCTTAAGCACGGCATCGGCAAAGAGGCTGCGAAGTAGCGCGACTACATGCAATTGCGGATGATCGTTCGGATCATGGCGGGTGAGGGCAAATTTCAGGAAATCATGTTCAAGCCTGCCACCTGCGTCACGAATGACGGTCATCAGTTCACCCGCCATGAGCAAAAATTGGCTCATCGAGGCGACATCGAGCATCGCCGGATGCACGGTCACCAGCACGCCTGTCGCGGCGAAGAGCGCACCGAGCGTCAGAAACCCCAATTGCGGCGGGCAGTCGAGAACGACGACGTCATAGTTGGCTTCAACCTCACTGATCGCCGACGACACGCGCTGGAAGAACAACTCGGCGGCGGCGTCACGGTTGGCCAGCGCCCGCGGCGTATCGTGCTCGTATTCAGCCAATTCGAGGTTGGCCGGGATGAGATCGATACCGTCGAAATAGGTCTGGCGAACAATCTCGCTCGTCGGCCGCCGCTCGCTGTCGTAGCGCAGGGCAGCGTAGAGCGTCTCGTTCTGCCCGACATCGAATTCAGGCAGAAGACCAAACATCGATGTGAGCGACGCCTGCGGGTCGAGGTCGATCGCCAAAACGCGAAGTCCCTGCAGCGCGAGATAGTGCGTCAGGTGGACCGAGGTCGTGGTCTTGCCTGAGCCGCCCTTGAAGTTGGAAACCGCAATCACTTGCAGTTTATCGCCCGGTCGCCGGTGCGGCAACATCTCGAGTGCGTCGGACGGGTTGGTGCGTTTTGCGGCGAAATGGGAGCGCAACTCGTTGATCTGCGCCAGCGTAAAGGCGCGACGGCCATTGGCAAGCCGTTGCGGCTCGGGTCCACTCCCCGACAAATCCAGCGTGCGAATGGACGATTCAGACATGCCGAGCATCTGCGCCACTTCGAGAGTCGTGAACGTACGCAGGCTCTTGCGAGCTTCAGGGGGGTAGAGGGCCATCCGAAGCTGCGAGAGCTTCTCCGAGAGGATTTCGGAATACCGAATGATCTTCTCAGGCGTTTCCTCTCTCATCGTTTGCGGACGTCCATCCATTTTTCAAACCCATTCCAATTTGATGCTTTTTTCGCGGAATACTCGAAAATACCGTCAGAGGGGGTATGGCGCTGCACCGCAGGATTTGTCCAGCATTTTTTGGAAAATGTAAAGAAAACAACACGCGCATCGCATGTGGCCATCGCAGCCATGCACCTCACGGCTTTATACCCAAAGTGCTCCGCATTGCATTTTTTCGTTGCATTTCATAGCGTTACGTCAAACGCCACGATGCCGTTTTATTGGCCACGGGGTCGTGAACCTACCGACTGCGATCGTTCGCGTCAGCCCCACAGCGAATCGAAATTCGTCGTGAGAAAGAGAAATGAGCCATTTGCAACCCGATTCGGCAACGCCGTGAGTCGGGCGGTGATGGGTTATCAACAACGGCGTCACATGACACTGTTCGATGGAAGTACTGCCGCGGTTTCCAAATCTCAGCGCCCATACTACACGATATAGCCGCGGCTTCCGCTAGCATGGGAAACCCTCACGAAACAGGTCCGCGAGAATGAACCCCCACGAATTCTGGCAGGAACTCCATCCGCCAAAAACATTCCAGCCCGCCCGTGAATTCAGCGATAGCTACCCGGTCACGATCGCAGATGGCAGGCAACTTCTGCTACCGGTCAGGCCGCTTGCTGACGGCAATGGTGCCTTGGCTTCGCTCATCATCAACCAGGCCAGTTTCGATGTTGTCGACGCATTGGCCGAGGACGTCGCGAACAGCCTTTCCGCATTTCGACCGGAGATCATCGTCGGTCTGCCGACACTAGGGCTCACGCTTGCGAGCGCGGTGGCGAGGGCTCTCGGACACCACCGGTACGTGGCTCTCGGAACCTCGCGGAAGTTCTGGTACAGAGAGGAACTCTCGGTCCCATTGTCTTCGATCACGACCCCAGCGCAGCAGAAGCGCCTCTACATCGATCCGCGCATGCCGCCGCTTCTGGCCGACAAGCGTGTCGTGCTGGTCGATGACGTCATTTCCACCGGAAGTTCCATCGCTTCAGGCCTGAACCTCCTTGCAGGCTGCGGCGTTGAGCCGGTTGCGATTGCGGCGGCAATGCTGCAGACCGAGCGGTGGCGCCAGACACTGGCGACCGTTGCGCCCTGTTGGCCAGGTAGGGTCGTCGGCGCTTTTTCCACGCCGCTGCTCCAGCGCTCAGACAAGGGAGATTGGATCGCAGATTGACCGGGCAAAAGCACTCGTCAATTGCATACGTTCACGAACTGCTGGTCGAAAAGCCGATAGGAAATCCGCGTAACGTTATCGATACCAGTGCGCAGTAAAATATGACGACCGGCGAACGATAAACCGGAGACGAGAAGATGATGTTCGACCACAATTCGCTTCTGCTGGCGCTGGGTTTCTCAGGCATTTGCCTTGCGGCCACGCTCCTCGGCAGTTGGTTCATGGCACGAACTGAATCGTTCCTGATTACCTGGGCAGTCGGTGTGCTCTTCATCGCGGCCTCCACTTTTACTTACGAATCCTATCGCATCAGTCTCTCGCTCCCTGTTTGGATTGTATTCTACCTCTTGTTGATGGCCGGACTTTCCACACTCGTCGGCGCAGCCTACCAGTTCCGCACCGGCTCTTGGCCATGGCGAAAGATCGCCTGCGCTGCCGCGGCTCCGATAGTGCTCGGCCCACCGATCGCCTACCTCGGCTATTCCGGCGCGGCCACAATCCTGTTGAACGCTTTCAGCGCTCTTTTGCTGTTTGTTGCCGCCGGTGAGCATTGGAAGGGGCGGGACGAGGCTCCTACCCCGATTGCGGGTCTGGTCATACTCTACAGCCTCATTGCCATGTCGTTTGTGTTATGCGCAGGCGTGCTCCTTGCGGACGGCAAATGGGTCATCGATGGCGCACCGTCGAATTGGGCCGAAGATATCAACCTCATCTTTAGCATAGCCGGCATGACCGGCATCGGGGCGCTCTCGCTCGCGCTCAATCACGCCCGAACCGCACAAAGCAGCCGCCGTGACGCTCTCACCGACAACTTGACCGGACTGATGAACCGCCGGGCGCTTTTTGAGCGTCACGGCACGATGAATTTCAACCCTGCAATGGCGGTCGTCGTATTCGACCTCGATCGCTTCAAGATGATCAACGATATCCATGGTCACGCTGTCGGCGATCGCGTGCTCGCAGCATTCGCGGAGGAATTGTTGTCCAATAGCCGCGAAGGCGATAGCTGCGTTCGCCTCGGTGGAGAAGAGTTTGCCCTTGTCCTCGGTCATACTCTTCCCGAATGGACCGAACAGACAGCAGAACGGATTCGCGGCGGTTTTGCCAACCGCCGGATCATCGCAGGCGGACACCTGATTTCCTGCACGGCGAGTGCCGGCATTTCCTATGGCACCGCCGACGGATTGAATCTCGATGCCATGCTGAACGCCGCCGACAAGGCTCTCTACTCCGCCAAGAGGGCCGGTCGAAACCGGATCGCCGTGTCCCAGTTTCGCGAAGCCGTCTAGATGCGCAGCCTGTAGGCGAATCGGGTATTCGTCTTCCGCTGCGGTACTGGACAAAATTGTAGTTGCCGCCACCTCCTTGCTTGACATCCGGGGCCGGAAAACTAGACCAGTCTCCGGATGGCGCGACAAGACAGGCGGTGTACCTTGCGAATTCTCTCTGAAGCTCATTTCCCCGAACTGCCCAATTATTACCGTGGCAAGGTGCGCGAAAACTACGATCTCCCGGACGGTCGACGGATTATCATCTCGACGGACCGGCTGAGCGCCTTCGACCGAATCCTGACATGCATCCCATATAAGGGGCAGGTATTGACCCAGACCGCGCGCTACTGGTTCGATGCGACCAAGGATATCTGCCCCAATCATGTGCTGGAATATCCCGACCCCAACGTGGTCGTGGGCAAGAGGCTCGACATTCTGCCTGTCGAGATCGTGGTGCGCGGCTACCTGGCAGGCACCACCGGGACCTCGATCCTCACCCTCTACAAGAAGGGTGCGCGGGAGATGTATGGCACGCACCTGCCGGAGGGAATGCGCGACAACGAGATCCTTCCGCAGCCGATCATCACGCCGACCAGCAAAGCCTTCGACGGCGGTCACGACGAACCTCTGACGCCGAAGGAGATCGTCAAAACCGGCCTTCTGACGCAGGCCCAGTGGGATATGCTTTCCCGATACGCGCTGGCATTGTTTGCAAGGGGCCAGGAGTTGGCGCGCGAACGCGGGTTGATCCTCGTCGATACCAAATACGAATTCGGCACCGATGCCGAAGGCAACATCATTCTCGCCGACGAAATACACACGCCCGACAGCAGTCGCTACTGGCTCGCCGACAGTTATGAAAAGAGCTTTGAAAAGGGCGAGCGGCCAGCGAGCTTCGACAAGGATTTCGTCCGCGCCTGGGTGGCCGAGCGCTGCGACCCGTACAAGGACGAAATCCCCGAAATTCCCGTCGACCTCATCGAGGAAACCTCGAAGGTCTATATCCGCGCCTTCGAGGCGATCACCGCCATGCCGTTCGTTCCAGACGACACCGGCGCGACGGCTGTCGAGCGGGTTCGCGCCAACCTTGCGGCCTTTTTCCCGAAAACATGACCCAGTCGGTGGCGCGGCGCGATCTTCCGCGATCCCGGATGGATATCGGAATCAGTGCTCGCATGGCTGATATCCATCGATGCTGAGCAGGCATCGGGTCCCAGTTGCATTTGCGCGCCACCCGCGGCGTTTCAGGGCCGCACACAGCTCCTAAAAGGTGACCCGCTTCTTTGAATTCGCACAGTTTTTTGCCTCGCGCCGGGCCGTTAACCAAAACCGATTTTTTGGAGGCGATCGTGGCAAAAATGTAACGTAATGATTAGGATTCTACTGCTAGATTAGCGCGACTCGTCTGCACTCATCGTTGCAGGTTGGATGGAAGGGCCGGTTGTAGGTCAGGTGCCTTGAAGGACTTGGCCAGCAATGCGGAACCCAGACAAGTAATTAGGATAGCTGGATGATTTCGCCACGTGCCACCGTCCCCTTGGTTTTGCTGCTCCTTTCCGGCTGCATGGTCGGACCCGACTACACCCCCCCGCAAGCAGCGCTTCCCACCAAGTTTGGTGAAGGCGGCCCTAAATCGAACGGCAACGTAACCCAGGCGCCCTGGTGGAACGCTTTCCGGGACAGCCGCTTGAACGGGTATGTAAATGAAGGCCTCGCCCAGAACCTGACGGTTCTTCAGGCCGTCGAACGGATCAATGCAGCTGAAGCGAATGTGATTATCGCCGGCGCAGGCGGGTTCCCGCAATTGACAACCAGCGCCGACGCCACGATCAGCGGGACTGCCGGAGGATTGCGACAGACATCCGGCTCTATCAAGAGCTATGGCGGCGGCGCGACGGCATCGTGGTTGCTGGATTTCTGGGGCCAGGTTCGTCGCTCCCGTGAAAGCGCCACCGCACAACTCGGCGCAGCCTACGCAAACGTTGACGTAGCACGCCTCGCATTGCTGAACGATGTCGTCTCCACCTACATCGACGCGCGCTTTTTCCAGGAGCGTATAGCGATTTCGAGGGAAAACCTGAAGTCGCGGCGCGATACCTTGGAACTGACCAAGTTCCAGCTCGAAGCCGGTGCGGCCTCCCGACTCGACGTGGTGCAGGCAGAAGGCCTGGTGAATTCGACCCTTTCAGAAATTCCCCCGCTGGAAATCAACCTCCGCGTCGCCATCCACCGGCTCTCCACGTTGCTCGGCCTGCCGGCTTCAACCCTCATGGCAGACATGCTCAAGGGCGCCCCGCAACCGGTTGCACGCTACAACGTAAACTCTGGCATCCCGGCCGATCTAATCCGGAACCGTCCTGATATTCGCCAGGCCGAACTGCAACTGGCCTCCGCGACTGCCGATATCGGCGTCGCCGAATCGCAACTATTCCCGACGATTCAGCTCAGCGGCGCGATCTCGCCGGGCCATTCGAGCGGTCCGCTCCAGTCCGGCTGGCTGTCGCCATGGTCCTTTGGCCCGACCCTTGTCCTTCCGATCCTCGATGGCGGAGCCCTGCGCGCCAATGTCGACATCGCGACATCGAGCGCGCGCCAGCAGTATCTCGTCTGGAAACAGACGGTCCTGAGCGCGGTCGAAGAGGTCGAGAATGCACTTGCTGCCGTCAAGCGCGACGTGCAGACGGAACAGGCGCTGCGCGCCACCGTCAGGTCGAACCAGGAAGCACTCGAACTATCGACTGCTAGTTATAAGGACGGCGCGTCCTCGCTGCTCGACGTTCTTGATGCGCAACGCAACGTGTCGGATTCTCAAGCCTTGCTCGCAGCAGCCATTCAGCAGACCGCGAGGGATTTCGTCGCGCTCAACGTTGCGATCGGCGGCGGCTATGCGCCGGCCGGAGCGCCGGTGGCCAACCCCACCGGGGTTTCCGCTGCGACTGCAATTCCCAAGACCTGACACATCACAGGGCAGGCAAGATATTCAAAGCCCGGCGAAAGCCGGGCTTTTCTCGTCTGAAGCGCAGAGTCCGAATGACCCTTCCGCTTGAGGGAACCGATCGCAACCCTCGTCCGTTCTTCCAACAATCACATAGAAACGGGAAGGAGCCGGACCATGCACGAAACGACCATGCAAGAGAAGATCAGGCAAATCTGTAGCAGTGCGAGCTTGACGAAGGACAGGAAGATCAAGGAACTGCAGACACTCGAGCAGGAAGCAAGGGCAATTCAGCGCGCTGCGACCGAAAGTCCGATGGCGGAAGATGACGGCTGGCAGAACGATCTGCGGCTTATCGAAAAGGCACTTCTGGATTTGGGTGCGGGTGAACGAGAGACGGGTGCCGCTACTCTGTGACGCTCGCGACCTGATGACAGGCAACCAAGCGGCCCGTACCGTCGGGGCGCAATTGGGGTCGTTCGACACTGCATCGCGCGACGGCGATCGGGCATTGCGCATAGTACGCGCATCCCCCGGTCAACTTTCCTAGCGGTGTCTGCCGCCTCCTAGCCGCAACTGGATTTGCACCTATCTCATTATCGAGTGAAAGCGCCGAGGCGCGCAGTTCGTGCGTATATGGATGTCTGGGCTGATCGAAAACTTCATGTGCCGGCCCGACTTCGACAAGCCTGCCGCTATGCATGACGCCCACCTTGTCCGCTATACAATCGATAACCGCTAGATTGTGGCTTATAAAAACGAACGTGACGCCCTGTGTGTCGCGCAAATCGAGAACTAGGTTCAGAATCTGCGCCTGAACCGAGAGGTCGAGCGCCGAAACAGGCTCGTCCGCGACGACCAACTTCGGTTCGGTGATCAGGGCACGGGCCATGGCAATCCGCTGCCGCTGTCCTCCGGAAAACTGATGCGGATAGAGGTCCGCAGCCGTAGCCGGAAGTCCCACGTTCTCCAGCATCGCCGCGACCCGCTCCGACACCCGACCTCTGGCAGACTGGCTTGCGAACACATGAAGCGGTTCGCCGATGATCCTTCCAACTTTCTGACGCGGATCAAGCGAACCGAAAGGATCCTGGAAAACCATCTGGAAATTGCGGCGGTGATGGCGCAACGCCGCAGCCGGCAGGGAGAAAATGTCCTCTCCGTCAAAGACGACCTTGCCGCTCGTCGGTCGGTCCAGCGCCACCATCAGTCGCGCCAAGGTCGACTTGCCGCTGCCGCTCTCACCTACGATACCGAAAATCGAACCCTGGTCGATTTGCAAAGTGACATCGTCAAGCGCGCGTGTTGTCTGCGAAATACCGAAAAACCGATGGTTTCTGAAGTCTCGCGTCAAGTTGGCGATTTCGACAAGGGGAGGGGGCATCATCCTGCCTCCGAGGCTGCGGTCTCGGCGCGGATGCACCGTACGCCTCGGCCATTGCCAAAGCTTCGCCATGCCGGCAATTCCGTTTGACAGCGCTCGATCCTGTCCGGACAGCGGTCGGAAAACCGACATCCCGGCGGCAGAGCGGCAAATCCTGGCACGTTGCCCGGTATGGCCGCCAGCCGCCGATCGCCTATCCGACGCTGTGGCAGGGCGGCAAGCAGACCCCGGGTATAGGGGCTGCGTGGATCGCTCAGCACCTCTTCGGTCAATCCTTCCTCCATCCGCGCACCCGCATACAGTACCATCGTCCTGCGGCAGGATGCGGCGATGACGCCGAGATCGTGGCTCACGAGCATCAACGCCATGCCGTCGTTCCTGACATGCTCGTCGAGGATCTCCAAAATCTCCTTCTGAACGGAGACATCGAGTGCTGTGGTCGGTTCGTCGGCAATCAGCAAATCCGGTTTCGAAGCCAGTGCGATAGCGATGCCGACGCGCTGGCGCTGGCCGCCGGACAATTCGTGCGGATAGCTTTTCGCCCGAATTGCGGCATCCGGAATCCGGACCTGATCGAGCAGTCTCACCGCATCACGTCGTGCGTCGCACCAACCAACCCCGCGATGCCAGACAATACCCTCGGCGATCTGGTCTCCCACTTTCATAACCGGGTTGAGCGCCGTCATCGGCTCCTGAAATATCATGCCGATGCGGCGTCCTCGGACCTTGCAGAGATCATCGTCGGCAAGCGGAAGGAGCTCCGTTCCATCAAGACGGATTGATCCCGACGAGCCTATGCCTTCTGGCAGCAGACCGATCACGCCGAGCGCGAGCAGCGACTTTCCCGATCCAGATTCGCCGACGATCCCGAGCGTCTCACCCCGGCCAAGCTGCAGCGAGATATCAGTGAGCAACGGCAATCCTGCGCCGCCGGGTCGGTCGATGGCGATCGACAGATTGTCTATCTCCAGCAGGGGTGCGTTCATCGGAGCAACGGTGTTCGGGGATCGAGAGTGTCGCGCAAACCGTCTCCCAGCATGTTGAGCCCGAAAACCGCAAGTGCGATCGCCAGTCCCGGCGCTACTGCCAGCCAGGGCGCCTGGGCGAGATATGTCTGGCTATCGGCCAGCATCCGCCCCCAGGTGGGGGAGGGAGGTGGCATCCCCAACCCCAGGAAACTTAAGCTCGCTTCGGTCAGGATCGCCAGGCCGAGTTGTATGGTCACTTGTACAATGATCTGGCTGGAGATGTTCGGCAACACGTGCTCGATCGAAATCAGCATCGGCCCCTTGCCGGCACCACGGGCCGCCTGGATATAGTCCCGCGGCCAGATCTGGCGGGCGGCCCCGCAAACGACCCGCGCAAAGACCGGGATCATGAACACCGCGATCGCAATGATCGCGGTCCAGCGGCCGGTTCCCAGGAACGCACCGAGCATCATCGCGGACAGGATCGGTGGCAGCGCAAAAACGATGTCGCAGGCGCGCATCGCCAGCGCCTCCGGCGTCCCGCGCGCAGCCGCGGCAAAAAGACCCGCGACCGTGCCGAGCGAACCGCCGATTGCCACGGCAGCAACAGCGGTCGACAGGGAGTTCCAGGCACCCACCATGACCATCGACAACACGTCTCGCCCGAGTTGATCTGTGCCGAGCAGACCCTGTTGCAGGGGGGCGGTGAGCTTGTAGGCAATCTGTATTTTGGTGGGCGGCAACGGTGTCCAGACGAGGGAAACGAGAGCGATGGCGCACAACACCCCGGTAATGACCAACCCGGCAACAAGCTTTGATGATCTGGCGACAGAGGTCCGTTTGTCGCCGGGTAGGACAGTAGGTCGAACACTCATGCGGCATCGCTCCTCATGCGCGGATCGAGCACGAGTTGCGCCAATTCCACAATGAAGTTCACGACAATCACGAGCACCGAAAACACCAGGATCACGGCTTGCATGACCACGATATCCCGCTGCACCAGCGCCTGGTATGCGAGGCGGCCAAGACCGGGCAGATTGAAGACGTTCTCCACCAGAACCGCTCCGGCAACGAGGAAGGTGAACTGCAATCCGAGAATGGTGATCACCGGCACCATCGCGTTGGGCATCGCATGCCGCCACAATGCGACTTGCCGCGATATGCCTTTCGCGCGGGCGGTACGGACGAAATCTTCGCTCAGCACATCGAGCACGGCGGCCCGCGTGACCCGCGTGAGCACTCCCGCCTGAGGCAGCGCCAGTGCTACCGCCGGAAGTGCGAGTGCACCGAAGCACGGCAGCAATCCGGCCTGCCAGCCTGGAAACCCACCTGCGGGTGTCCATCCGAGTTCCACCGCGAAAAGCATAATGAGCAGCAACCCCAGCCAGAAACCAGGTACTGCAATGCTGATTTGTGCGAAGATCGAGGCCGCGTGGTCGATGAATCCATTGCGACGCGCGGCAGCGGTGACGCCAAGGGGAACGGCGATCAGCACCGAAAGTACGATGGCAAGCGCCGCAAGCGGTAATGTCAGCGAAAGCCTCTCGACGACAAGCCCTGCCACGGGCACCCCGTAGGTATAGGAACTGCCAAGATCGCCGGAAAAGAGCCCTGCCAGCCAGTGAACGTAGCGCAGCGGGAGCGGCTGATCGAGCCCCATCTCTTGTCGAAGTGCCGCGAGCGTATCTGCCGCGGCGGAGGTTCCGAGAGCGATTGCCGCCGGATCACCTGGAAGCAGGTCCATGATTCCGTAGATCAGGACCGAAACGGCGACCAGCGTCAGGATCAGGCTGGCGATCCGGCGCAACAGGAGTGCGACCATGCGTATTCCCTTGGCAAAGGCATTATCTTCATGTCTGGCCAACCCGGATCCTCAGGAAAACCGGCTTGAAACTCAATACCTTCACTTCGGTTGCGGGGAAAGGCCGAAAGCGCCGCAACTGGTATATCGCCTATTCGCTCCAGTAGACCTCGTTCAAGACGTTGGAGGGTATCGGCTCATCCTTCCACAGGCCTTTCAGGCGCTTGTCCCAGACACCGAGCTTTGGCATCACGAATAGATAAAGCGCCGGCACGTCCTCGGCGAGCAACCTTTGGGCCTCCCCAAAGATCCTGTTCCGCTGCATCGGGTCCGTGGTTAGTTCTACGTCCTTAATCAACGAGTCAAACGCCGGATTGCGATAGTTGAAGTAGTACGGATCGCGAGAATAGATATCGATATCCATCGGCTCGGCATGGGCGACGATCGTCATCTCGTAGTCCCGGCCGGTGAACACATCCTGCACCCATTTGGCAGGAAACTCGGTCGGCTCGATGTTCATCGTCACTCCGATCTCGGAGAACAGCGCCTGCATCACCTCGGCGCTGCGGGGTGCATAGGACATTTGCGGCGTCTTGATCGTGAAGGTGAAACCGTCCGGATAGCCTGCTTCCGCGAGAAGTGCCTTCGCCTTGTCGGGATCATAGGGCAGCACCCCGGTCTCATCGACATAGCCGGGGTCATTTGGCGTGTAGTGGCTGCCGATTTCGGTGCCGAGGCCCGACCACGCGCCTTCGATGAGCATTTCCCTGTCGATTGCCATCATCAGCGCCTGGCGCACCCGCTTGTCATCAAAGGGCTTGCGGGCATTGTTCATGCCGGCGACGACCTTCAGCTCCGTGTTGCCGATCACAGTTTGCAGCCGCGGATCGCCCTCGAATGATGCAATCAGTTCCGGCGCGCCGAATTCGGGAAAAGCGTCGACGCCACCGGATTTCAGCGCCGCGGCTTGCGCCTGCGGGTCGGAGATGAAGCGGAAGACCACCTGCTCAAGCTTGGCTGCCGCCTCCTTGTTCCAGTAGTCCTCGTTACGGACAAGTTCGACCCTGTCGCCCTTGATCCACTTGGAGAATTTGAACGGCCCGGTGCCGACCGGCGCCGCCTTGTTGCCCTCAGCCGACTTCGTACCGACAATGCTCGACGACGGCCACGCCAACCAATAGATCAGGCTGCCGGCCGGCTGTTTCAACCGGAGCACCAAGGTCTGCGGATCGGGTGCTTCCACCGCGTCGATCGCCGCAAAGAAGCGTTTCTGCGGGTTGACCGATTCGTCTCCGCGGGCGCGGTCGATCGACGCCTTGGCGACCGAGGCGTCGAACACCTCGCCGTCATGAAAGGTCACCCCTTGCTCGAGGTGGAATGTATAGAGGAGCCCATCCTCGGAGATCTCCCAGCTCTTGGCGAGTTGCGGGCGGATTTTTCCATCCCGGTCGATGGTCACCAGCCCTTCGAAGATGTTTTGCCAAGTCACCTGCCCAATAGCGACGGGAGCAGCGATCGTAGGATCCAGCCCGGCCGGTTCGATCCCCATTCCGAGAACCAGCGCGTTCCGGGCCTCACCGGCGTCTGCCTGGGCAGTGGCTGAGTATTCGGCTGTGAATGCAAGGGCGATTGCGGCAACCGCGAAAAATGCGCGGCGAGAAAAACTGCGGCTGTTCGGCATCATGCTCCCCGTCGGCTGGCCCATGGCGATCAACCATTTCGCCGTACCGTTCGTGGCGCAATCTGTCATTTTGTGCTGCTTCGCACAATGGCGAATTGGCCCGTAGCGGTACGCGCAACGGCTACATCGCGAACGGATCGGCAATGCCGCCAGGGTGGAAACGCTCGTGCCAGGTCGCCTGGCTACCCGACACCGGCAGGCGGCGCGCCTCGAACACGCCGCGCGCGACCGCACGGGCGGTGACGATCGTCGCCAGGTGGCAAAGCTCCATGAACTGCGCATCATCCGAAAGCGGCTTCCGGCCAGTCGCAGCCACGAAGACCGTATCGCCATCGGCGGAGAGATGCGCCGGCAGGATGGCACGCGCCAGCCCGGCATGACCGAGCACCGAGAGGCGGTGCGCCTGTGCCTTGGTCAGCTTAGCATCGGTTGCGACCACGGCGATCGTCGTCGCCGTCAGGTTCACGCCCTTCAGCCGCATGACCGTATCGTTCTCCCCAAAACCATGCGGCATACCGAGTCCACCGAACTCGCCATCGACCTCGAAGGGGGCGGCCCAGAAGTGCGGCCCGTCGCCGATCGTCGGAGAACCGAGCGCATTGACCGCCACGATCGCGGCAACGACGTGCCCGGAAGAAGCGCGGGCGCTCGCCGACCCAAGCCCGCCCTTGCAGCTTGCCGTCGTCGCACCGGTACCGGCACCGACGGTGCCGAGTTCGAAGGCACCATCGGTCGCGGCTTTGAACGCCGTATATCCCATGTCACGATAGGGCGAATGCAGGCCCCAGTCCTTGTTGCCGCCGTTCAGCAGGTCCATCAGGATCGCCTGCGGCACGATTGGCACGCGGGCTGTTCCTACCTGCAGACCCCGGCCAATCTCCCGCAGGCCAGCTTGCACGCCGCCCGCCGCATCGAGGCCGAAGGCAGAGCCACCCGAGAGCACGAAGGCATCCACCTTCTCGACGGTTTTCGCAGGATCCAGTAACTCCGTATCGCGTCCGCCCGGCGCGCCCCCGAAGACCGATCCGGATGCCGCCGCTGGCTCGTCGAATACGATTGCCGTCACCCCGGAGCCGAGATCGAGATCGGTTGCATGCCCGACCGCCACGCCGTCTACATCGGTCAACAAGTTCCGCAATGCAGTCACCTTGTGCTCCTCCCAGCTCGCACCTATTGAAATAATATTTGCCGCAACAGGCAGGCGAGGGGAAGGCCCGACATGACGCTCAACCGCTTCACGACGCTGACGGTACCTCGCGCCGATCTCAAGCCGACGGAAGGTTGAAACTCGCGAGCCTCTCACGCAAGGTTCCGATTGTCGGAACATCGGCATTCGCAAAGGCAAAACGCAGGAACGGCTCCTGTCCCGGGCCGAAATAGACGCCCGGCAGGCAGACTACGCCGGCATCCTTGGCAAGCCGTTCCGCGACAAAGGCCGAGGAAACACCTTCGAACGGGTGGCGTATGAAGGCGAAATATGCGCCGACCGCTTCCATCCGCCACATGGGAAGATCGGCCATCACCGCTTTCAGGGCATCGGTGCGGTGCATGATTTCCTCCCGGTTGCCGCGCCGCCAGTCATCCAGCGTCGGAATGGCTTTCGCCAGTGCCGCCTGCGCCGCCCGAGGGGCGCAGATCTGCAGGTTGTCCATGATCTTCGTGACCTGCTCGATCACTGCCGGCCCGGCCGTGATCGCACCAAGGCGATGGCCCGGAATGCAGAAGGATTTGGAGAAACTATAGAGCAGGATCAGCGTATCCTCCCAACCGGGGATCGAGAGCAGTTCATGCGGCCGCTCCGCTCCTTCAGGCAGGAAGTCGCGATAGGTTTCGTCGAGTACCAGCCAGACGCCCTTGCGGCGGCAGATATCGAAGATCTCGCGCAGAAGCCCGGCCGGATAGACGGCTCCGGTCGGATTGTTCGGCGTCACAAGAACGAGCGCTTTCACGCCATCGACCAGCGCCGCTTCCACCGCCGCCGTATCGGGCAGGAACGAGCGCGACGCATCGCATTCGATGAACACCGTGCCGACGCCGAGCATGGAGAGCGTCGTTTCCTGGTTGAAGTAGAACGGGATGGTCATCGCCAGCCTGTCGCCGGCGCCGGCAATCGCCATCGCGGCGCACATGAAGGCCTGGTTTGCCCCGGAGGTGATGTGAATGTGGTCTGCGGCAATTGTTGCCCCGTAGAGCGTGCTGACGTGCTGCACATAGGCCTCTCTCAACACCGACTCGCCTTCGATTGCGCCGTAGCCGGTATAGTCCGTCGAACCCGCGGCCTCTGAAAGCCAGCGCAACATGTCGGGGTGGGCGGGATAGCCGGGCACTGCCTGCGACAGGTCGATCAGGGGGCCGTTCTGCCCGTGGTAGGCCTGCGCCCAGGAAAGCACCGCCGGGACGGGCGGCTGCGACAGTGAGGCGACAAGCGGATTGAATGCGGGATGGGGCATGTAGGACTTCCTGGTGGCTTAGCTGTTCTGCGTTGCAATCTTCCGGCGAACCGGAGCGCTCTTGCGGGGTTTCGATTTTGTTGGCGAGGCGGCCCCATCATCGGGGAGCGACGGGGGCGCATCGCCTGTCCTGCTGCCCTTGCCGCGAAGGATGTGACGCGCCGAGGCCTGTGGTTCAGCTATTCGGTCGTTCTCGAGCGTGGCAAACAGCCAATCGACAAAGACCTTGACGATCGGCGCGGCACGCACCTCGTTGCGGCAGGCGACATAAAACGCGTCCTGTGCTGGCACAGCCAGGTCGAACGGGATTGTGAGTTCACCCCTGGCCAGCAGGTGGCTGGCGGTGATGGTATCCCCGAGTGCCACGCCCTGGCCGTGGATGGCCGCTTCGGTCGAAAGACGTGCGTCACTCATGTAGTGCTGACGCCCGCGCGGCATGTCGAGAATGTCGGCGGCGGCGAGCCAAGTGTTCCATTCTCGGCCATCGTCGCCGTGCAGCAACGTGTGGTCGCGCAGGTCCCTGATCGAGCGCAAGGGGCGACTGTTGAGCAGGGAAGGGGAGACGACGGGAAACAATTCGAGATTGCTCCAGCGCCGGATCCAGCAATCGCTCCATTGACCATCACCATAGAGGACGCAGACATCGAGATCCGGCGAGCGGATACGGTTCGGATCGTTCGCTGCCTCGAGCGAGAGGCTGATTTCCGGGAACTGCTCGCTGAACTCATTCAACCGCGGCAACATCCAGTGCGAGAGAAGTGCCGAAACGCAGGAGATCCGCAGCGCGCCGCTGGTTGTTGGCCGCGTCATCAGCGCCGTAGCTGCCGCAATGCTATCGAAGGCATTGGTGACGGCCGGAAGCAGAAGCGCACCCTGAGGAGTCAATTTCAGGCGCTTGCCGCCGCGCTCGAACAACGGAGCATCGAAGGTTGCCTCCAACGCTCGGATCTGATGGCTGATCGCCCCATGGGTAACGTTCAGCTCCCGCGCTGCGGCCGAAACCGACCCACGCCGGGCAGCAGCCTCGAAGGCGCGCAGCGGATTGAGTGGCGGCAGGCGGGCGGACATCGCGGCTCCGAGCGAGGTTGTGAATATTTCTCACACCAAACGCTATAACAATGTCAATTGCATTTCCAACAGTTTTGTTACGTAATAGGCGACAATAACAATAAGAACATGGGGAACGCCGTACGAGGTCACGATCGTGGCCTGCCGACCCCTGCTATCCGCACGTAGAAGAGCGAGGGTGTCATGTCGTGGAATGAAGACAAGCTGAAGGATCTGCAGGCGAAGTTCGGTGAAAGCCAGGGCAGCGCCATTCACGATCCGAAGTTCCGCCGCGTCGCGGAAAAGATCATCACCGAGAGCGGTACCCGGCTTGCGCCCTATGCCGGCATCCCGACCTTCCTTTCTGCCCCCTCCAGGCCGATCGACCAGAAGAACCCCGATTTCGGCGACCTGCAGGTCGCAATCCTCGGCGTCCCCATGGACCTCGGAGTTACCAACCGCAACGGCTCCCGCTTCGGGCCCCGGGCACTGCGCACCATCGAGCGTATCGGCCCCTACAATCACGTTCTCGAATGCGCGCCGTGCTTCGACCTGCGCGTGGCCGATATCGGCGATATCGGTTTCACGAGCCGCTATCGCCTGGAACAGAGCCATGTCGATATCGAGAAGCGCCTCAACCAGATCGTCGATGCCGGAGTCGTGCCGCTGTCGGTCGGGGGTGACCACTCGATCACCTACCCGATCCTCAAGGCCGTCGGCAAGAATCAGCCCGTCGGCCTCATCCACATCGACGCCCATTGCGATACCAGCGGGCCGTTCGACCAGACGAAATTCCACCATGCCGGGCCGTTCCGCAACGCCGTCCTCGACGGCGTGCTCGATCCGACCCGCACGGTGCAGATCGGCATCCGCGGCGCGGCCGAGTATCTCTGGGAGTTCTCCTATGCGTCCGGCATGACCGTGATCCACGCCGAGGAAGTGACCGGCATGGGTATGCCTGCAATCATCGAGAAGGCGAAGGCCATCGTCGGCGACGGTCCCACCTATCTCTCGTTTGATATCGACAGCGTCGATCCGAGCTTCGCACCCGGCACCGGAACGCCGGAAATCGGCGGGTTCACGACGCGCGAAGTGCTGGAATTGATCCGCGGCCTCAAGGGCGTCAATCTGGTGGGCGGTGACGTGGTCGAGGTTGCGCCGCAATACGACGCGACCACGAACACAGCACAGGTCGGCGCACAGGTGCTCTTTGAAATCCTGAGCCTGATGGTCTACAGCCCATGGGTGAACGGCAAACGGGCCTGATTGCTTCCGCGCGGGCGCCCAGTGGTGAACCACCGGTTCCGGCCGCGACAACCATTTGGGCTCCTTGCCAAAAAAGAGTATGAAAAGCATATACGAATGAAACAAAAGGGAACAAAAAAATGACCAAAATTCTAAACAGCAACATCAGCCGCCGCACGGTGCTGGGGGCCGGTCTCGCCGGCGCCAGCATGCTGGCGATGCCATCCATTCTGCGCGCGCAGGACAAGTCCCTGAAGGTCGGCGTCTATGGCGGCTACTTCAAGAAGTCCTTCGACGAGCATATCTTCCCGGAATTCACCAAAGCGACCGGGATTGCCATCGAATCCGTAGCGGAGCCGACCGGCGAGGCATGGCTTGTCCAGCTCGAGCAGGCGGCGAAGGCCGGCCAGGCGCCCGCTGACGTTTCGATGATGTCGCAGGTCGCCATGCTGAAGGGCCAGGCGACCGAACTCTGGACGCCGTTCGACATGAGCAAGATCAAGAACGGCTCCAATCTGCTTGACCACTTCGTCAACAAGTATCCGGATGGTCGCATTGCGGGCATCGGCGCCGTGGCATGGTACATCACCCTGGTGACCAACACCGATGCCTATCCGGAACCGCCGACCACGTGGCAGGCGCTGTGGGACCCGGCGAACGAAGGCAAACTTGGCCTGCTGGCCCTTGTTTCCAACTCTTTCCTCCTCGAAGTGACGGCCAAGACCTTCATGGGCGGCACCAACGCCCTCGATACTGAGGAAGGTATCCTCAAGGCCTTCGAAAAACTCGCCGAAGTCAAGCCGAACGTGGCTCTCTGGTATCGTGACGAAGCCCAGTTCGAACAGGCGCTGAAGTCCGGAGAGATCCCGATGGGCCAGTACTATCACGACGTGACTGGCCTTGCCGCCGCTGACGGCCAGCCGGTCCGCTCCACCTTCCCCAAGGAAGGCGGCATCCAGGATTCGGGTTGCTGGGCGCTGTCACGTGCATCGGGCAAGGGCGACGAGGCGCATGTCTTCATCGACTACATGTGTCAGCCGGCGATCCAGGCGACGCTGTCGCGCAAGGTCGGCACCGCGCCTACGGTCAAACGCGACCTGCTCGACCTGACCCCGGAGGAATTCGCAGCCGTCTCCTCCGATATCGAGCCGATCATCCCGCGCTACGATCTCTACCAGACCAAATCGGATTGGCTGAACCAGAAGTGGACCGAACTCATCGTCGGTTGACACTAGCCCACCTGAAGACCGGGGCCGCCGCTGCGAGGCGGCCCCCTTTTGAACTGACCAGAAGGAACCTGGATGTCCGGTCTCGCCCTCAACAGCGTCACGAAAGAATTCGGCAGTTTCACCGCGGTGAAATCAGTGCAACTGAACGTTCCGCACGGCACGTTCGTCTGCATGCTCGGTCCGTCCGGTTGCGGCAAGACGACCTTGCTGCGGATGATCGCCGGCCTCGACAGCCCGACCGATGGCGCCATCGTTCTCGACGATGAAGACATTACCAAGATCCCTACTCACAAGCGCAATCTCGGAATGGTGTTCCAGTCGCTGGCACTTTTCCCGCATCTGACCGTCGGCGAGAACATCGCCTATCCGCTGCGTATCCGCGGCGTCGACGCCGCCACCCAGAAGAAGCGCGTCGATGAACTTTTGGCGATGATCCATCTGACCGGCTATGCCGACCGCCCGGTCACCAAGCTCTCCGGTGGCCAGCGCCAGCGTGTCGCCATTGCCCGCGCTCTTGCGATCTCGCCAAAACTCTTCCTGCTCGACGAGCCTCTTTCGGCGCTTGATGCGAAGCTGCGCGAGGCCATGCAGGTGGAATTGCGGCAGTTGCAGCAACAGCTCGGAATCACGACCATTGTCGTCACCCACGACCAGCGCGAAGCCATGACAATGGCCGATACCGTTGTCGTGATGAATGGCGGCGAAATCCGGCAGGCCGCGAGCCCGATCGAGATCTATCGAAAGCCCGCCGACCGCTTCGTCGCCGACTTCATCGGCATGACCAACCTGCTCGACACGGAAACGGACAGCGCCGGTCGCGCCATCGTGCTGGGCCATGCCGCCGAAGGGATCGTATTGCCGGACGATCTCAAGAAAGCCACACTTTCCGTGCGCCCGGAGGACGTTCACCTCACGGCACCGGGGGAGGGCACCTTGACCGGCAAGGTCACCTTCATCCGCGATCTCGGCGGCACGATCGAGACCTTCGTCGACGTCGCCGGCAAGCAGATCGTCGCCGTCTCGACACCGCGCGAGCGCCCCGCGGTCACCGTTGGCCAGAACGTCGGCATCAATCTCACTCCTGATGTCTGCGTGGTGCTGAAAAAATGAGACGCGAAGCACCGCAATCCCTGGCAGACTACGCACCGCTCATCTTTCCGGCGGGCATGCTGACCGTCTTTTTCGTGATTCCGTTCGGAACGATGATCGCCGTCAGTTTCTTTCAGCGCCTCCAGGGCGCATTCTACGAGCCGGCATTCGTGTTTTCGAACTATGCCCGCTTCCTCAGCACCTTCTTTGCCGGCGTACTCGGCTTCTCGCTTTTCCTGGCGATCTCCGTCGCTGTCTGCTGCGTGCTGCTCGGCATCCCCTTTACCTACCTGCTAACCCGCATGCAGAGGAAGACCCAGGTCGTCTGGCTGGTGGCGCTGCTGTCGATCCTGTCGTTGTCGGAAGTCATCATCGGCTTTGCCTGGTCGACGCTCTTTTCCCGCACCGCCGGCATCACCAACCTTTTCGTGGCCCTCGGCGCTATGGAGAAGCCTGTAGCGCTATCACCGAGCTTCGGCGCCGTGCTGACCGGCATGGTCTACCAGGCATTCCCCTACACGGTGCTGATCCTGTATCCAGCGCTCGTGCGTCTCGATCCGACGCTCACCGAAGCGGCGCGGACGCTCGGCGCCTCGCCGGTCAAGGCATTTTTCACCGTTGTGGTACCGGCGCTGCGCAACACCGTCATCGCGACGCTGATCATGGTCTTCATTTTCGCGCTCGGTTCCTACCTGCTGCCGCAATTGCTCGGCCGCCCGCAGCACTGGACACTGTCAGTGCTGATCACCGACCAGGCGATCTATCAGTCGAACATGCCGTTCGCGGCGGCGATGGCGGTGTTCCTTGTCCTCGTCACGCTTGCCCTCGTCGGGCTGACTCTCTTTATCGGGCGCAAGGGGGAAGCGGCATGACCGAGTTCTTCCGCCGCCTATATTTCGTGGTCATCGGCATCTTCCTCGCCGCGCCGATCATCGTGGTCGCCGGCGTTTCGGTCAACGAGAAGCAAAGCCTGACCTTTCCGCCTCAGGGCTTCTCGCTGTCGTGGTACGGCGAGATCTTCACCAATCACGAATGGCGAAATGCGCTTCTCGCCTCGCTGACTCTGGCATTGCTTTCGGCCGCACTGGCCGTCGCCATCGCCCTGCCGCTGGCATGGTTCCTGTGGCGCCGCATTGCCCCCTGGGCCAATATCTTCCAGATTCTCGGCATTGCCCCCTTTACCCTGCCGCCGGTCATCACTGCGCTCGGCATGCTGACCTTCTGGGCGACGACCGGCTTCTACGGCCAGCCATGGACGGCTGTCATCAGCCACGCGATCTTCTTCGTGACCTTGCCGCTCGTGACACTATCGCTCGGCTTCACCTCGATCGACCGCTCGCTGGTCGAGGCGGCAGCGACGATGGGCGCCGACGACAAGACCGTGTTCCGTACCGTGGTGCTGCCACTGATCCGACCGTACCTCGTGTCCGGCTATGCCTTTGCCTTCGTGCTGTCGCTCAACGAGTACATCGTCGCTTACATGACCGTCGGCTTCACCATGGAAACGCTGCCGATCAAGATCTTCAATGCGCTCCGCTATGGCTACACGCCCACCATGGCATCGGTGACGGTTCTCTTCGTCGTCACGGCGGCTGTGATCTTCAGCCTGATCGCACGCTTCGGCGACCTGCCGAAACTGCTCGGCGCCATGGCCGGCGACGACCGGTAAACGGCCAATCGACCGATATGAAAAGGCCGGAGAGACGACCATCTCTCCGGCCTTTCGCTTTCAGACTTTTACCGATTTCAGGTGAGCGCAACGCAAGCCTTGGCGATGCGGGTCACTGCCTCTTTCAGCTCCGCCATCGACGTGGCGTAGGAAATCCGGAAGTAGGGCGCCAGGCCGAAGGCCGAACCCGGCACCACGGCGACGCCCGCCGAGACCAGCAGGTATTCGCAGAAGTCGCGATCGCTTTCGATCACCTTGCCATCCGGCTGCTTCTTGCCGATCAGGCCGGCGCAACTGGCGAAGGTGTAAAAGGCGCCCTCCGGCTTCGGGCAGACGAGACCGGGGATGGCATTCAGCCCGGCGACCACCACGTCGCGGCGCTCCTCAAAGGACTTGCAGCGTTCACGCACGATCGTCTGCGGACCGTTCAGCGCTTCCACGGCAGCGGCCTGGCTGACCGAGGAAGGGCATGACGTGGCCTGGCTCTGCACCACGGCCATGGCCTTGATCAGCGCCTTCGGGCCGCCGGCATAGCCGATGCGCCAGCCGGTCATGGCATAGGACTTCGACACTCCGTTGATCGTCAGCGTCCGGTTCTTCAGCCGCGGCTCCACCTGGGCCGGCGTCGCGAACTCGAAACCGTCATAGACGATGTGCTCGTACATGTCGTCGGCCATAACCCACACCTGCGGATGCCTCAGCAGCACGTCGAGCACAGGGCGATACTGCTCGGCCGCATAGGCGGCCCCTGACGGATTCGACGGCGAATTGAGGATTATCCAACGGGTCTTCGGCGTGATCGCCCTTTCGAGATCGGCGGCATCCAGCCGGAAACCGTTCCATTCCGAGCAGGGGACCAGCACCGGCACCCCGCCGGCGATCTGCACGATGTCCGAGTACGACACCCAGTAGGGGGTCGGAATCACCACCTCGTCGCCCGGATTGAGAGTAGCCATCAGGGCGTTGTAGATAACCTGCTTGGCACCCGTCGAAACGGTGATCTCGTCGGCGGCATAGTCGAGCCGGTTATCGCGCTTGAACTTGGCGGCGATCGCCGCCTTGAGTTCGGGTGTTCCATCAAGCGCGGTATACTTGGTTGCGCCCGCCTGCATGGCGCGGGTCGCCGCTTCCTTGATGTGGTCCGGCGTGTCGAAATCCGGCTCACCGGCGCCAAGGATGATGATGTCCTTGCCGCTGCGCTTCATCTCGGCGGCGCGGGCACCGATCTTCAGGATCTCCGAGACCCCGATCGCGCCAAGCCGCTCGGCGGGGATGAACGCAACCCCGCCCTGATTTTCCGCGTTCATCTCTTCCACCCCTCAGGCGACGTCGAACTTGACGCCCTGCGCCAGCGGCAGCGTCTTGCCATGATTGATGGTGTTGGTGGCGCGGCGCATATATGCCTTCCACGCATCCGAACCGGATTCGCGGCCGCCGCCGGTCTCCTTCTCGCCGCCGAATGCACCGCCGATTTCCGCACCGGACGGGCCGATGTTGACGTTGGCGATGCCGCAATCGGAACCTCGGTCGGAGAGGAAGGTTTCGGCTTCACGCAGGTCATTGGTGAAGATCGACGACGACAGGCCCTGCGGCACGGCATTGTGCAGTTCGAGCACCTGGTCGAAATCGCTGTACTTCATCACGTAGAGGATCGGTGCGAAGGTCTCGTTTTCGACCGGACCCGTCTGGGACGGCATTTCGACGAGAGCCGGGCGAACGTAGTAGGCGTCAGAAGCGTCGTCCGCAAGCGCGCGTTCGCCGCCGGTCACCTTGCCACCTGCTGCCTTGGCTTCCGACAGGGCGCCCTGCATCTTGTCGTAGGAACCCTTGTCGATCAGCGGGCCGACGAGCGTGCCGGTTTCCAGCGGGTTGCCGATGGTCACCGACGCATAGGCCTTCTGCAGGCGCGGGACGAGCTGGTCGTAGACGCTTTCGTGCACGAAAAGACGGCGGAGCGTCGTGCACCGCTGGCCAGCCGTGCCCATGGCGGCAAAGGCAACGCCTCGTAGCGTTAGGTCGAGGTCGGCCGTCGGTGAGACGATCGCGGCGTTGTTGCCTCCGAGCTCGAGGATGGCGCGGGCGAAGCGCTGCGCCAGGCGCGGGCCGACGGAACGGCCCATGGCGGTCGAACCGGTCGCCGAAACCAGCGGCACCTTCGGATTGTCGACGAGGACTTCGCCGATCTCGCGGCCACCGATGATCAGTTCCGAGAGATGCTCGGGTGCGACGCCGCCTTCGGCGACGTAGCGCTTGACGGCGCGCTCGAACAGCGCCTGGGTGGCAAGGGCGGTGAGCGGGGTCTTTTCCGACGGCTTCCAGACGGTCGAGTTGCCGCAGACGAGCGCCAGCGCCGCATTCCACGACCAGACGGCAACCGGGAAGTTGAAGGCCGAGATGATGCCGACGACGCCGAGAGGATGCCAGGTTTCCATCATGCGATGTTCAGAGCGCTCGGTGGCGATGGTCAGGCCGTAGAGCTGGCGCGACAGGCCGACGGCGAAATCGCAGATGTCGATCATTTCCTGGACTTCGCCAAGCCCCTCGGACGTGATCTTACCGACTTCGATCGAGACCAGCCGGCCGAGGGCGGCCTTGCTGGCGCGCAGTTCCTCACCGAGCAGGCGGATCAGTTCACCACGCTTCGGGCCGGGAACGAGGCGCCATTCCTTGAATGCCTTGTGGGCGCCATCGATTTTCGCCTTGGTGGCTTCGACGCTGTCTTCCTTGAGGCGGCCGATTTCGGTGCCGGTGATCGGCGAACGGACAGCCAGCGTTCCGCCGGTGTACCGGTCGGCGGATACACCGAGGTCGCCGAGGATTGCTTTCACTTCCGAAGCGAGGTCGAGCTTTGAAATGGTCATGTTCGTCTTTCCATTGGTTGGCATGTCAGGTGTGGTTCGATTTCGCCTTGCCGTCAGAAACGGGCGGTGGCGAAGTGGGCGATCTGGGCACCGGCCTCGTAGTAGGCTTCCCGCACGGCGCGGAAGCTCTGGTCGCGAGGCTCGGTCAGTGGCAATGGCAAATCCTCCTCCGAAATGCCACCCAGAACGTGATTGGCGAGCACCTTACCGAAGGCCGTGCCGGGCGCAATGCCGCGGCCGTTGTAGCCGGAAAATCCGACGACATTTTCGGCAAACTTGTGGAAGCGTGGCACGGCATCGTCGGTCATGCCGATCTTGCCATACCAGGCGCATTCGAATTCGATATCGCCAAGCTGCGGGAAGAGACGCTTCAGAGAACGCTTTGCCCATGCTCTGTGGATCGCATAGCCGGTGTTGCGGAGCGCACCGACGCTTCCGAATATGAGGCGCCCGGCCTTGTCCATGCGGAACGAAGACAGGATCTCCTTCGTGTCCCAGCAGCCCTCGCAGTTCGGCAGGATCGACTTGCGGATGTTGTCGCCGAGCGGCACGGTCGCAAAGTTGAAGTAGGGCAGGTGCACCTGTTCTGTACGCACTTTCTCCCATGGGCCGGTGCTGTAGGCATCCGTCGCGACGATGATCCACTTTGCGGATACGGCCCCGTTCGCAGTGCGGACCTTCCAGCCACTACCGTCCCGTTCCGTGCCGACAACAGCGCTCCCTGTGTGAAGCGTGACGCCTGCATTCACTGCCGCACGGGCAAGTCCGCGCACATAGGCGAGCGGCTGGATGGTTCCGGCGCGCGGATCAAACAACGCCCCCGCATAGGCGCTGCTGCCGACACGGGACGCTGTCTCCTCCGCCGAAAGGAGTTGTACGGGTGCGCCACGCGCAGCCCATTGACGATGACGTTCCTTTATCTCCGCCAGGCCTTCGTTGCCCACCGCGAGGTGAAGCGTTCCGTTGGTTTGGATCTCGCAATCGATCCGGTGTCTTTCGACCAGTTCGCGCACCAGAAGCGGCGCACCGCCGAGCAACTCCAGGGCCCGCTCGCCATGAACCGGACCCAGCACGCCGGGGATGTCGTTCGGCATGACCCACATGCCGCCGTTGATCAGGCCGACATTGCGACCCGCTCCGCCGAAGCCGATCTCAACCGCTTCCAGCAGCACGACTTTGGTCCCGGTTTCCGCGAGGTGCAGGGCAGAGGACAGGCCGGTGAACCCGCCACCGACGATGACGACGTCGGCTGTCACGTTGCCGGAGAGCGGCGCCGTTGCCGGGGGAAGGGGAGCCGTCTTTTCCCAAAGGCCGTGGGAGCGGGGATCGTTCAGCATTTCATGCTTCCATTTTCATTCAGATGGTCCAGGAGCGCTTCGGCCGGGTGTCGCGGCCGGTTTCCGTTCAACCGTTTCGTCTGGCACCGGCATGAAAATCCGGTCGCCAGAATGGCCTTCGGTTCAAGTTTATCAAGATGCGGGCGCCAACTCATGTCGAAAATCGCCTTCGACATCTCTTGATGCTCGCTTTCATGGCCGAATAGTCCAGCCATGCCGCAGCAACCGGTCGCGGGTATCTCCGCCTCCAGGCCAAAGGCGGCAAACACCGCTGTCCAGTTTGCCGCTGTTTTCGGCCGCGCGGTCTTTTCCGTGCAATGCAGGAAGATCTTGAAGGACGAAGACACAGAACGCGTTTCGATCCGAAGCCGACCTGCAGCGATTTCGCTTGCCAGGAACTGGTCGACGGACTGGATTGGCGCGGCAGGCTGATAGCCGCCCTCGGCATACTCCTGTTCGTGCATCAAAGCGGTCACGGATTCAGCGCCTATGATCGGCAGGCCGATCGCCGCCCATCTGGCGAGGTGTGCGCGCGCAGCCTCTGCCACCGGACGGAAGGCTTCGAGCATGCCTCGCACATGCAGCGCCTTGCCGTTCCTTGTCGCCCTCGCACGATGGACGCGATAACCGAGCCGGGTCAACAGTGTGTCGATTGCCTCAACCGCGCCGCGATCGAAAGCGGCGGTAAACCCGTCTTCCATCAGGATGAGGGAACGAGCCTTTTCCCCGGCTGAAAGAGCCGTCAGGTCCGCAGGATTTGCATAGAAGGGGCGCTTTCCCCGAGGCACGGAAAAAGCGGGCAGGTCGATCAGACCGAAACCCTTGGCGAGAAGAGCGCGGAACAACGGGTTGCCGGCAACAAGGTTGGCAAGCCTCGGCATGCGACGCGCGATTGCGAGCCCATCCTCCATCCGCGCCACCAACCGGTCCCGGTGCGAGCGCCCGATGCGGCGATGGTAGCGGTCGAGGAAGCGCGCCTTCATGGTCGGGATGTCGACCTTTACCGGACACTGGTTCGAACAGGCCTTGCACGACAAACAGGTGGAGAGCGACTGCTTCACCTGGTACTCGAAGGCATGCAATGTGGACATCAGACCCGGATTAGTGCCTGCCTCGGTATCGAGGCGCGCCCATTCGCGGAGAAGCGCTGCCCGTCCCTTCGGCGACTGGGTGCGGTCGCTCGTCGCCTTGAAGGACGGGCACATGGGTTCGAATACGTTCCAGGAGTGACAGGCGCCATTGCCGTTGCAAGCAATCGCCCGGTCATACTCGGCCGCCCGTGCCGCGGCGATCACACGGTCGCGCTCGCCGCGCAGGGGCACTTCGTCGATGTGGTCGATCAGGCCGACTTGTCCCGGACTCGCGAGCTTTCCGGGGTTGAAGATGTTCATCGGATCGAAGGCAGCCTTGATCCGACACAGTTCGGCGTAGAGCGTCGAGCCGAAGAAGAAGGGCGAGTACTCGCCGCGAAAACCGCGCCCATGCTCTCCCCACAACAGCCCGCCATACTTCCGGGTCAATTGCGCGACCGCATCCGAGATCGGGCGAATGAGCTTGGCGTCCTCAGGGTTCGTCATGTCGAGCGCCGGACGCACATGCAGGCAGCCGACATCGGCGTGGCCGAACATTCCGTAGGTCAGCCCATAGCCGTCGAGCAGCGCCCGGAACTCGGCGACATAGGCCGCAAGGTTTTCCGGCGGTACGGCCGTGTCCTCGACGAAAGGAATGCCCTGGCGCTTGCCCGGCATCTTGCCGAGAAGGCCAACCGCCTTCTTGCGCAACTCCCACATCTGGGTAACGGTCGCGGCGTCCCGAACGACCGTCCAGTCCATCACTGCACCCGGATCAGCGGCGAGCATTGCTTCGAGCCGTTCGATTTGTTGCGCGAGAACTGTCTCGCTGTCGCCGACAAACTCGACAAAGTTGAGCCCGCCGACCGGTTGCGGCGGAGTGGTCCCCAGAACCTTCTCGATGCCTGACCAGATGACGTCCTGCTGCGCGACAGCCAACACCTTGTCGTCGAGGATCTCGATGGCGGCGGGCTCGGCGGCGAGCAGCCGCCGCACGTCCTCCAGCGCACGCTGGAAAAAGGCATAGCGGATCGCCACGATTGCACGATGCGATGGGCGAGGGATGACGCGGAGGGTGATCGACTTCGTCAGCGCCAACGTTCCCTCGGACCCGGCGAGCAGACGGGCGAGATTGAACGAGCCGTCCTCAGCCAGGACCTGCCTGAGATTGTAGCCGGTCAAGCCGCGGTTCATCTCCGGGAAGACCTCGGCGATCAAAGCGGCCCGCTCGGTGACGATGCGGCGAACTTCGGAATGTATGAGGCCGACAATGTCGTCCTGCCCGCAGATGGTGTTCAGCGCATCGGGGGACAGCTTCCCGACCGCAAAATCGTCGCCGTTAGGCAGGACGATCTCCAAAGCCTCGATGTAATCCGAGGTGCGGCCATAGATACGCGACCCCTTGCCGGAAGCATCTGTGGCGACCATGCCGCCAAGCGTTGCACGAGATGAGGTCGACACCGTTGGCGGAAAGAACAGGCCATGCGGCTTGAGGAAGGCGTTGATCTGATCGAGGACGACGCCCGGCCCGACTGTCACCAGCCGCTTCTCCGCATCGAAGGAAATGATCTGGTTGAGGTACCGTGATGTGTCGACGACGATACCGCTGGTCAGCGACTGGCCATTGGTGCCGGTACCGCCGCCGCGGGGCGATAGCGGGATCGGGCCGAAGCGGGTCGAGGCGGCAAGGCGCACGATCCGGTTAAGATCTTCCGCCTCGCGGGGGAATAGCACCGCCGCCGGCGGTACCTGGTAGATACTGTTGTCGGTCGAAAAAACCGTCCGCGTGGCCGGATCGTCGGCAATATCACCCCGATAGCCGGACGCTCTGAGGGCGTCGAGAAGCGCCCCCAACTGCGGCTTACCCGCCAGATGATCGCGGACGACAAGCCCCATCGGCGTCAGGCAACCGACTTTTGTGGAACGTCGGAAAGGCCGAGATCGGCAAGGGCCGCAGCAAGCGACGCCGCCTGCGTCCCGGCATAGAGCTCGAGTTCGTCTTGAACCTTGGCGCCGAGCGCGTCCTCGAAGGCATCGCGGTTCGAGAGGGTGGCATAGTTCTGTTGCTGGTCCGTGCCGAGGTTCGACTGGAAGATCCCGGCTGCGCTGACTGGAAGGAAGTCCTCGTAGACGATCGGGTCGAAGCGCAACAATCCCTTGGCAAGCAACTCGTTCACCTCGGCCTTGAGCCCGCCGCGCAAGGCAGCCTGTTTGCCGGCATCGGTCGCCGAGTAGCGAAAGAAGGCGAGGTCCTTTGCGCGAAGCTCTTCCCAGCTGTCCGGGAAGTCCCTGAACTGCTCCGCAAGCTGGCTGTCATAGTCTCGGGCCTTTCCTCCGCCGGCGCCGACCTGTACCTCGCCGCGCACCGAGGCGAGCAGATCGTCATAGAGAGCACGCCCCTTGGCCGTAAGCGCCACGCCGCGCTGCTCGATTTCGCCGAAGCGAGCCGAATGGGTGCCAACATTGGCCCCTTCGTCGCCGACGAAAGCGATCGCCTCTTCCAGCGCCTTGAAACTGGTCTGGCGCAGCAGAATGTCGCATGTGCGGCGCGGAGGGCCCTCGATCACGGCCTTCGGGGTAATGCCGCGCTCAGGCATGCGCTTCTGCACCGCATCGATATCCAGAGTGCGCGGGGTGAGGTGGTTGATATGCGGCCCCTTGAAGCTGACGACGTCGGCGATCAACCGGTGTGCATCGTGGAGACGCTTGTAAGTCTCGGCGCTGACAGTTGCCTCGCCATGCCAGCGGAAGGTTTCAAGAGCCTCGCTGACAAACTCCTCAGCATCCTTTTCGCTGAGGCCGCCATCGCGTTCGAACATCTCGATCAGATCGACAGCACGCTTGGTGAAAATGTTGCGTCGGGCAAGGATTGCCTCCGCTTCGGCGCGCAGACCGGCATCCTCGATCAGTTCGAGGCGCAGCAGCGAGGTGAAGACCCGGAAGGGATTGATGTTCAGCGCCGCCTCGTCGATCGGACGGAAACAGGTGGAATGCACCGGCACGCCGGCGACCGAAAGATCGTAGTATCCCACCGACTGCATACCCATCACCGCAAAGAGCCGGCGCATCGTGTGCAACTCCGAGGCGGTGCCGAGGCGGATCGCGCCGTGGCGCTCGACATTAATGCGGTCCAGTTCGCCAAGGCGCTCCAACTGCGTCTTCGTTTCCGGGTTGTACGCGAGGACCTCGGCATTCACATCCGCCACCAGTTCGATGAGCGTCCCGTACTGCGGCACTTCGGTGCGGTACATCTGCGACATCGCTTCCGTGAATAAAGAGCGGATCGTGTCGGTAGAAACGAAGGCAGCATTCGCCATGGCGGGACCTCTGTCTGGTTTTGGCTTTTGCGGTTGAATGCGCAACATGCCGGGTTCATTCCGAAACTTCTCTTCCCTTGCCTTTACTTCGACGCTATGGCGATGAATATCGACAAATTCTCAAGAGTTCATTCCGGGGAGGAATGACATGCTGCCCGCAAGGCGTTTCCTGCCATCCATTTCGCTGCTCGCAGCATTCGAGGCCGCCGCACGCACCGAGAGCATCACCGCGGCTGCCAGGGAGCTCGACCTCACGCAAAGCGCGGTCAGCCGGCAGATCCGCGCTTTGGAGGAACAGCTCGGTGTCGAACTGTTCGTGCGCGAGCGTCAGACGATCAGGCTCACACCGGCCGGTGACAGCTATGTCCGCGAGATCCGCGAAGCGCTGCGCCGCATTTCCAGCGCATCATTGAACCTGCGCGCCAATCCACGCGGCGGCACGCTGAATCTTGCCATTCTGCCGACCTTCGGCACCCGTTGGCTGGCGCCGCGCCTCGGGCGCTTCCTCGCCGCCAATCCTGGCATCACCATTAACCTGATGACGCGCTATTCTCCCTTCGATTTCCGGCTGGATTCGATCGATGCCGCCATCCATTTCGGCCATCCGCACTGGCCGGGGGCGGAACTCACATTCCTCATGCCGGAAACGACCATTCCCGCCTGCAGCCCCGGCTTCCTGAAGGAGCACAAGCTGGAGGAGCCCGCCGATTTCCTCGACGCCCCCCTGCTGCATCTGACGACCCGGCCGGATGCATGGGAGAAGTGGTTGGCGAACAACGGCGCTCCGGCCGCTAACGTGCATGGCATGTTGTTCGATCAGTTCGCCACAGCTGCCCAAGCGGCGACCGCCGGACTCGGCGTCGCATTGCTGCCGACCTTCCTTATCCAGGAGGAGTTGCAGCGCGGCGATCTCGTTGCGGCGATCGACAGGGAGATGGAAAGCAGCGAACGCTACTATCTCGCCTGCCCGTTAGAGCGGGTAAACTACCCGCCACTCCAAGCCTTCCGCGAGTGGGTCGAGAAGGAAGCGCAGAAGAAGGATTAGCCGCTTGCATCGCAACACCGGTTTCGATCATAGTGCGGCGACGCGAGGCCCAGCCTTGCCGAGCAAGACAGATTTTCCTGCAGGATAGACCCATGAAGCCCATTTTCGTCCAGCTCCAGTGTGCCCCCGGCAAGACATACGAGGTCGCCGATGCCATCTACCAGACGGAACTGGTTTCGGAACTCTACTCCACCAGCGGCGAATACGATCTCCTTCTCAAGATTTACGTCAAGGACGACCAGGAGATCGGCAAGTTCATCAACGAGAACATCGCCAGCATCCCCGGAATCGTGCGCTCCCTGACGACGTTGACCTTCACTGCCTTCTGATCTTTTGCGACAGCAATTGCGCTCCGGCAATTTGCCGCTTATATTGGCGGCAAGTTGCCGCACAAGGAGCTTGCCATGTCTGCCGCACACGCCGTTATCATCGATGTCGCCCGAAAGCTCGGAGGATCGTCCGTGCTCGGGGCGGATGTTCGGTCGCAAGCGGATCTCGCCCGCGTCGTCAGTCACCGCCTTCCGCTCGAGACACTGCGGGGGCTGTCGCGGGCAGGGATCAGTGACCAGGAGATCGAGCGTTTCGTCATTCCGCAGCGAACCCGGCGTCATCGGGCGGAGAAGCAACAGCCTCTGACGGTCGAAGAATCAGATCGAGCCGTGCGGCTGTTGCGGATCCAGACGTTGTCGGAAAACACGTTCGGTGATGTCGAGAAGGCCAATATCTGGTTGCGACGTCCACTGCATGAACTGGACGGCAACACGCCGCTGGACATCGCCCAGACCGAAGCCGGCACACGGCTGATCGAAACCATCCTCGCCAAGATCGCCTGGGGTGCTGCCGCCTGATGCGTCTTTGGCGGTTGTCGGGCACGCAGCATGCCCGCTCGTTCGATGGCGGCTATGGCCTTCTGTTCGACGGACGATGGAATACCGCCGGCTGGCCGGTAACCTACTGCGCCACGTCCCCGTCGCTATGCGTACTCGAAAAGCTGGTCCACGTCGAAGACCCGGCGCTTCTGCCGGACCTGACCATGGTCGTCTACGACTTTCCCGACGATCTCGGAATCGATGACGTGCCGCTGGACACGCTTCCCGGCGACTGGCGGCAACAAGAAGCCATGACCCAGGAGATCGGCAGCCGCTGGCTCGCATCGGGCACGAGCCCGCTAATCCGCGTGCCGTCAGCGATTGTCGCGCTGCCGGGCTCGCCGGATCTCAACCTGATGATCAACCACCGCCACCCGGACGCCGGCCGCATCGCCATTGCCAAGCTGGTGCCGTTCCGCTTCGATCCGCGCCTGCTCTGATACGGCGGACATGCGGTTGGCTCACCGAGCATGGACCTCCCTCAGCACGGCGATGAGGCTGTCGACATCGAGCGGTCCGTCATAGCGCATTCCGTTGATGAAAAACGATGGCGTGCCATTGACGCCGCTACGCAAACCGCTGCGGAAATCGTCCTCGATCTTCTGATCGAAACGGCCATCGAAGGCACGTTCGACCGCTGCAGGATGAATACCCAGCAGTTTACCGTAACGCCGCAGATCGTTGTCGCTCAGGGCCTGCTGGTTTTCGTAGAGCAGGTCATGAGCCTCCCAGAACTTGCCCTCGGCGGCGGCCATCTCGGCGAAATCGGCGGCGTGAACGGCATGCGGATGCATCTGCGCCAGCGGAAAATTGCGAAAGACAAAGCACAGGTCACTGCCCATCGCCTGCTGGACTGCCTTGAGTATGGGATAGGCTTCGCCGCAATAGGGGCATTCATAATCCCCGTACTCGACCAAAGTCACCGCAGCCGAGCGCGGACCTGCAATATGGTCGCCACTATCGACCCCCACGCTGAGACGGTTCATGACTGCACCTCCGCGGTTCGGGCGTCGGCGCCGATTTCGTCGAGCGCTTGAAGAATGCCGTCCGCGCCCGGATTGATCCCCAATGGGGATACATAGCTCCAGCGGATGATTCCCGCGGAATCGATCACAAAAAGCGCCCGATCGGAAATACCTTCCTTGTCGCGGTAGACGCCGTAGCGGCGGGCGACCTCCCCCTTGGGCTCGAAGTCGGCGAGCAGCGGAAAATGCAAACTGCGGTCTGCGGTAAAGGCGGCGTGACACCAGACGCCATCAACGGAAATACCCAGCAACTGGGCCTTGCTGCGTTGAAACTCCGCAAGCGCCTCGTTGTACAGCGCCATCTGGTCGCCACAAACGGGGCTCCAGTCCGCAGGATAGAATGCCAGTATGACAGGCGCACCGCGCAGATCATCCAGCGAGACCATCTGGTCTGGCGTCGCCGGCAAACTGAAGGACGGGGCGACCGTGCCGGCCACCAGCGCCTTGTGAAGTTGAGATTCGGACATGGGGCAGCTCTCCTATGGTGATATGCTGACGCAACGTCATCAGAAATAAACAGGGCGATGCATGCGCGGCGAAGACCCGTTGCCACGAGCACGCCTTGGCGATTGCATCCAGAGAGTAAAAGGTTTTGTCCGGCCCGAAATCACCCGGTCGTACAGGCGCAGCGATACCTAGGTGTAGTTGAGCATGCGGTTGGTGCCCGTTGCTTTCTGCCCGTTCACGCTACGGCAGGGAATGCGACGACAGCCAGCAAACCGTTTCCGCCGACGCCTGGCAAGAGTCGCAGTTGCGCCCCAAAAAGCGTGGCGATTTCCTCGACGATCGGCAGGCCCAGGCCGGCACCCGGCGACTTGTCCTGACCGCCGCGCTCGAAGCGATGACGAACCGCGGCAAGCTTGTCGGCAGGAATGCCAGGGCCGTTGTCCTCGACTTCGAGCAGCACAGCTCCCGGCTCCTTGCGCACCCGCACGGTCACCACCGCATTCGCGCCGGCATAGGCGATGGCGTTTCCGATCAGGTTTCGGAGCAACTCGCCGATCAGCAGCGGCTCGGCTTTCACGAATGCCGGTTCCTCCGCCTCGAAGCCAAGGTCGATCGCAGCGTCGGCGGCGGTGGGGATCTGGTCGGCGGTGATTTCCTGCGCAAGCGCCTGCAGATCGATGCTAGGGAAAGCGCGGGTTTCCTCAGAGCCTGCTGCATCGATTTTGGCCATCAGCAACAGTTGCGCCATGATGCGCTCGGCATGAGCGACCGCCTGGTCCCCCTTGAGAGCCGCGGCCTGTGCCTCGACGAGCGTCGACGCGCGGGCCGATAGCGCAAGCTGGGTGCGGATGATTGCGAGAGGCGTGCGCAACTGGTGGCTGGCATTGCCGGTGAAATGGCGAAGCGCATCCAACGCCGATTGCAGCCTCAGCATGAACGAGTTCAGTCGATCGACGAGGCCCTGTACCTCGCTCGGAACCATCTGCTCGATCGGATGCAGATCGCCCGGGCTGCGCTCGGAGATCGCATCACCGAGTCGGTAGAGCGGGCGAAGCGAGTAGGTGACGGCGATCCAGACGATCACCGCCGCCCCGGCGATCATGAAAAGCAGGCGCAGGGCCGATCGGACGAGGATCGCCTGCGCCAGATGGCGCCGGGCGATGGTCGTCTCAGCGACTGTGACGACAAAAGGAACCGAGTTCACCCCGGTCGAGGCCGACCGTTGCAGCGTCGCAACCCGGATGGGCTCGCCGCGAAAAGAATCGTCGGCAAAGACCGTCATCGCGCCTTGCATGTCGGTGATGGTCGGGAGCGTCTGGTAGCCGGTGATGAAGTTTCCGGGTGGTCCGTCGACGCGGTAGAATACACGATCCTGCGCCGCGGAAGTCAGCATTTCAAGCGCCACATAGGGGATGTCGACCTCAAGGCTTCCGTCTTCGGCCACGACAACGCGCTCGGCGATCGCCAGCGCGGAACCCGCGAGCACCCGGTCGGAAACGATGTTTGCCGTCTGGACGGCCTCGCGGTAGGTGTCGGTCAGCGCCAGCGCTGCGATGATCGCCGCTGCCCCGAGAAGCCACAGCAGCAGTCTGCGGCGCAGCGAATATGCGGCCTTCCTCATGACATGCCGGGCAACTTGTCGAGATAGTAGCCGATGCCGCGGGCGGTCTTGACCGTCAGCCCGTGCGGCGCAAGCCGCTTGCGAAGGCGGCTGACATATTGCTCGATGGCATTGCTGGACAGGTCGTCGTCGAAGGCGGCCAGCGACTGCATGATGCCTTCCTTCGCCACCACCTTGCCCGCCCGGGTGAATAGGACCTCGAGGAGACCGAGTTCACGCGCGGGAATGTCGAGCGGTGTTCCGCCGGCGGAAAATGTCCGCGAGTTGAGATCGAGAGAGACCGCCCCGAAACCGACTGTTGCGGATCGCAACCCCGCCTGCCGGCGCAAAAGCACGCGCACCCGCGCCTCGAACTCGCCGATATCGAACGGCTTGATCAGGTAGTCGTCGGCGCCGAGATCCAGCCCGCGCACGCGTTCCTCGGGAGTACCGCGCGCGGTCAGAATCAGCACGGCGGCGTGATTTTGCCGTGCCCGCATCGAGCGCAGGACGTCCAGCCCATCCATTTCCGGTAGATTGAGGTCGAGTATCACGAGGTCGAAGGATTCCGCTGCGGTCACCGCATTGGCGGATGCACCGTCATGGACGACGTCGACCGCGTGCCCCGTACCGCGCAGGATCGCGGACAAGCCATCGGCCAGCGCGCCATTGTCTTCGACAAGCAGTATTCGCACTCTGCTCCCCCTCTTTCGCACTCACTCTATCGGTCCTCGGCGTGCTTGTGAACGGGGTGGTGCTCAGGCAATATATACTGATGAGGACTTTCTTTTTTCTATCGGTTGTGCTGTCCGGCGCCGGGTTCGCGTTTGCCGGGGAGCCGATATTTTTTCCAGCACCGTCGGGCAATGCGAACGCCCCTGTCCTCATCGTCTATTCGTCCCTCGACGAGCCGCTGGCAAAGCCGATGATCTCCGGGTTCCAGGAGGCAAATCCCGACATCGCCGTGCGCTACGAGGACATGCTGACCGGCGAGATCTATGACCGGATTGTGCATGAGACCGATTCCGGCGGAAGAACCGCCGACTTCGCCTTTTCTTCAGCCATGGATCTGCAGGTCAAACTGTCCAATGACGGCTACGCCCAACGCAGCGACCTGCCGAAAAGCGCCGAATGGCCACAATGGGCGAATTGGCGAAACACCGCCTATGCGCTGACGTTCGAGCCCGCGGTGTTCGTCTATCACAAGCCGAGCTTCAACACCGATCCGCCACCCAGCTCGCGCGCCGATTTTGTCACCTACCTCAAGCGAAATGGCGATGCGGTTCACGGCCGCATCGGCACCTACGACATAGAGCGATCCGGTGTCGGCTTTCTGTTCATGTCGCGCGATCAGGAGCAGTTCGGCGACATCTGGTCGGTGATCAGCGCGATGGGGTCTGCGGGTGTCAAGCTGTACTCCACCAGTTCTGCCATTCTGGAACGCGTCGCCGATGGTCGGTTTGTCCTGGGCTACAACATACTCGGCTCCTATGCCGCCGATTGGGCGGCGCGCGACCCGAACATCGGCATCGTTCTGCCGAAGGACTACACTGTCGTCATGTCGCGCATCGGCCTTGTTCCGCAGGCGGCTGCGTCGCCGGAACTCGGTCGTCGCTATCTCGAATTCTTCATGTCCGACCGCGGCCAGACCATCCTTGCGCGGCAGTTGCAGATCCCGGCAGTCAACCCCCATGTTGCCGGCGCCAATACCGCGAGCACGATGCAGGCCATTCATGGGACACAGTTGCGACCGGTGCCGGTAAGCCCCGGATTGATGGTCTACCTCGACCAGGTGAAAAGGACGCGATTGATCAATCGCTGGAACGAAGCGCTGCGCACACAGTAGGCCATTTTGTTCCGGCGTGGCGTGCACATTGGCGCATGGTGCATTGCAATGTCAGCTAAATGACAGCTTTGTATGGTGCGTTTGGGATCTTCATAGCCGTGGAGGCGGCGGGGTGAAGAACGGGAGGACTACCAGAATCGGCGATCGTGAACCTGCTGCCAGTTGGGCAGCATGCATCGCCCGACGACAAACTCCTTCCGTTCGTGATCAACAAGACCGGTGGCACGGACCACCGCAACGGAGGACGTCAACGTGAAACACTTCATTCTCGGATCCATTCTTGCCGCGGCGATTGCACTGCCGGCGTCAGCAGCCGACTATACGATCATTGCACCGGCCAATCCGGGCGGTGGCTGGGACCAGACCGCCCGCTCGCTGCAGACGGTCATGCAGGACGAAGGCATTTCCTCCTCCGTGCAGGTCCAGAACGTCCCCGGGGCTGGCGGCACGATCGGACTTGCGCAGTTCGCCAGCCAGTCCGCAGGCAACCCGAACGCCTTGATCGTAGGCGGATATGTGATGGTCGGGGCCATCCTGACCAACAAGTCTCCGGTATCGCTTGCCGACGTAACCCCGATTGCCAGGCTGACCGGCGAATATGAGGCGATCGTCGTTCCGGCCTCTTCGCCGATCCAGACAATGGGCGACCTCGTCGAGGCCCTGAAGAAGGATCCCGGCGCTGTATCCTGGGCCGGCGGCTCGGCCGGCGGGACCGACCACATCGCAGTCGGCTTGATCGCCAAGGCTGCCGGCGTCGATCCGACCAAGATCAACTATGTTGCCTATTCCGGTGGCGGCGAGGCCCTTGCAGCCATTCTCGGCAGCCAGGTCACGGCCGGCATTTCCGGTTATGGCGAGTTCGAATCCCAGGTGAAGGCCGGCACGCTGCGCCTGCTCGCCGTCACCAGCGCTGAACGCCTGGAGGGTATCGACGCGCCGACGCTGAAGGAGGCCGGCCTCGACGTCGTCGTGGAGAACTGGCGCATGATCGCCGCCGCGCCGGGCCTTACCGATGAACAGAAGGCCGCCGTAACGGCAGATATCGAAAAACTAGCGAAGTCAGCTGGATGGCAGGAAATGTTGAAGACAAAGGGGTGGCAGGATACTTACCTCTCGGGTCCGGCATTCCAGGAACAGCTCGCTAAGGACATCTCGGCTACTCAGGGCATCCTCAAGGATATCGGGCTGGTCCAATGAGCACCGACAGCTCCCCAAAAGCTGCGAAGCGTCGCCCCGACCGGGCGGCGCTGGTTATCGCGGTCGCCCTGATCGCGGTCGCAGCCGTCATCTTCTGGGATGTATCCCGTCTCGGCGCGATCGCCAGCTACGCCCGCATCGGCCCGACAACCGTGCCAAATCTGGTTGCCGGAGGTCTGCTTGTCCTCGGCATCTGGACCGCGATCGAGGCATGGAGAGGCGACTTTCCCGAACGCGAACACCAGGAAATGGGGCCTGTGCTGTGGATCGTCGGCGGACTTGCCGCGCAGATGCTGCTGCTCAAGCCGCTCGGCTTTTCGATCGCCACAGGCGTACTGTTCGCCATGACCGCCGCCGGCTTCGGCAAGCGAAAGCTCTGGCTGACACTACCGATCGGTATCGCATTCAGCTTTGTGGTCTGGGTCATCTTCACGCGACTTCTGCAGTTGCATCTGCCGTCGGGCCCGCTCGAAGCACTGTTTTTCTGAGGTGACCAAGGGATGAGTACATTCGAATTCCTGCTGCAGGGCATGCTGGTCGCCTGTCAGCCGATGAACCTGCTCTATGCGCTGATCGGCGTCACGCTCGGGACCGCCGTGGGCGTTCTGCCCGGCATCGGGCCAGCTCTGACCGTCGCGCTTCTCCTGCCGGTCACCTACAAGCTCGATCCGGCCGGATCCCTTATCATGTTCGCCGGCATCTACTACGGCGGCATGTATGGCGGCTCGACGACGTCGATCCTGCTCAATACGCCGGGTGAGAGCGCTTCGATCGTGACCGCTCTCGAGGGCAACAAGATGGCCAGAGCGGGCAGGGGTGGACCTGCGCTCGCGACCGCCGCCATCGGATCCTTCGTTGCCGGATTGATCGCCACACTGCTGCTCGCATTCATTGCGCCCTCGATCGTCAAGCTGGCACTCGTATTCGGTCCGCGCGAGTATTTCGCGCTGATGGTGCTTGCATTTGTCACCGTGTCGTCGGCCTTCGGCGACTCCACCTTGCGCGGCCTGACGTCATTGTTCATCGGCTTCGCGCTCGCCATCATCGGCATCGACCAGCAGACCGGCCAGGCGCGGATGAGCTTCGGTGTTCCCGACCTGCTCGACGGCATCGAGGTGACCACGCTTGCCGTTGCCATGTTCGCCATCGGCGAAACACTCTACATCGCGGCCCAGGGCAGTCGCGCGCCCGACAAGGTTGAGGCCGTCAAGGGTTCGTTGTGGATGAACGCGCAGGATTGGGCGCGGTCGTGGAAGCCATGGCTGCGGGGCACGTTCATCGGCTTCCCGATCGGCGCGATGCCGGCCGGTGGCGCAGAAATCGGTACCTTCCTGTCCTATGCGACGGAGAAGCGCCTGACCAAGCATCCGGAGGAATTCGGCAATGGTGCGATCGAGGGCGTCGCCGGCCCCGAAGCTGCCAACAACGCTTCCGCCGCGGGCACACTCGTGCCACTGCTCACCCTCGGCCTGCCGACGACGGCTACCGCCGCCATCATGCTCGCCGGCTTTCAGCAATACGGCCTGCAGCCGGGGCCTCTTCTGTTCGCCACGAACCCGCAGCTTGTCTGGGGCCTGATCGCCAGCCTGTTGATCGCCAACTTCATGCTGCTGGTCCTGAACCTGCCGATGATCGGCCTCTGGGTGCGGCTGCTGACGATCCCGCGGCCCTGGCTCTATGCCGGTATCCTGCTGTTTGCAACGCTCGGCACCATTGGCGCCAACCCGTCGGTGTTCGAACTCGGAATGCTGCTGGCCTTCGGGCTCCTCGGCTTCATCATGCGCATATTCGGCTATCCGATCGCGCCGGTCGTGGTCGGCCTGATCCTCGGGCCTCTCGCGGAGCAGCAATTGCGGCGCGCGCTGGCTATTAGCCAGGGCGATCCGACGGCGCTCGTGATGTCGCCGGTCGCGGCTGTACTGCTTGCCGTCGCCGCCGCGGCACTGATCATCCCGCTTATCCTGAGGGCCCGTGGCCGTGGCCAGGTACTGGCCCAGCTTGCGGCAAGCGAGGACTGATCCACACTTACTG
This sequence comes from Ferirhizobium litorale, assembly GCA_030028905.1. GTDB lineage: Bacteria > Pseudomonadota > Alphaproteobacteria > Rhizobiales > Rhizobiaceae > Ferirhizobium > Ferirhizobium litorale. The sequence goes on from JALDYZ010000003.1 coordinate 47,567, forward strand.
CCGATTCAAGGGCCGGCGCATGTATGCGCCGGCTCTTCCTTGTTTGCATGGCTGCCTTGCCGAACCATTCCTTGTTGTGCGGCGCACACAACACCACATTGGTGTTGCACATACACACGAAGGAAAGAGAGAAGCGAAATGTCCGCCCTGAAGAAATCGATCAACAGTGGTTTTCTTGGCCGCGCCTTCGCCGTTATCGGTGCCGCCACGGCCGCCAGCGCTGCAGTCGAAGCCCATCGCCGCCCGTCTGCCCGTCACCTGACGACGCTCGGCATCGAGCCGGCCGCATTCGATCGTATCCGCGACATCTGAATAGCCGCGGCCGGTTGAAGAAACCGGCGAACAGCAGCATCGAGAAATCATGTGAGCGCCGCGCCAAGAAAGCCGGCGCTCTTGTTTTGTGCAGAGCTCATCCGCCGACATAAAAAATATCGATATCTATTTTTAAACAAACAAAAATACCCGACTGCAATGCAGCCGGGTATTTGGTTTTCGTGTTGTCTTGCTTTATCTCAGGCCGCCCCGGAATTGCGCTGGGCGCCGTTGTGCTCGAACTGCTCTTCTGACGCCTGTTCGCGGCGGTTGTGGCGGATCGACGACCAGAGCGAGATGCCGATCAAGGCAGCGCCGCCGAGACCGGTGATCACTTCCGGAATGTGGTACATCGTCTGCACGTACATGATGACCGCCAGGATCAGGATGGCGTAGAACGCCCCGTGCTCCAGGTAGCGATACTCCGCAAGCGTACCCTTTTCGACCAGCATGATCGTCATCGAACGGACGTACATCGCGCCGATGCCAAGTCCGATCGCGATCACGAACAGGTTCTGGGTGAGTGCGAACGCACCGATAACGCCATCGAAGGAGAAGCTCGCATCGAGCACCTCGAGATAGATGAACGCGCCGAGACCGCCCTTGGCCGCCGCACTCATCGCTTGCTGCGAAGCGTCCAGCAAACCGCCGATCACTTCCACCGCCAGAAAAGTTACAAGGCCGTATATCGCCGAATAGACGAAGGTGTGTCGCTCATCTCCCTCCAGGAACGAGGAAAACGAGAGGATGAGGATGAGCACGAAGGCGATTTCGATGCCCTTGATGGTAGCGAAGCGCGCCATCTTTCGCTCGATCCAGGCGATCCAGTGCACATCCTTCTCCTGGTTGAAGAAGAAGGTGAGGCCCACCATCATCAGGAAGGTACCGCCGAATGCAGCGATTGGCAGGTGAGCGTCGTTCATGATCCGGGCGTACTCTTCCGGATGCATGGCCGCGAGTCTGATCGCCTCGATCGGGCCGATATTTGCTGCGATCACGACGATCGCCAGCGGGAAAACGATACGCATCCCGAACACGGCGATGATGATGCCCCAGGTCAGGAACCGGTGCTGCCACTTCGGCGTCATGTCCTTCAATTTATTGGCGTTCACGATCGCATTGTCGAAGGACAGGGAAATTTCAAGAACGGCGAGGACCGTACAAATGAAGAAGACGGTCGCCATACCGCTAAGGGTGCCGGTCATCTGCCAGCCGAGCCAGGCGCCGAGAACAAGGCCGGCAGCCGTTACGATGAACGCCCACTTGAAATAGGCGAGGGTGGGCATGTGGGGAGCCGGGTGCTTCATGGCCGCACCTCTTTGTATTGGATAGTGTCGATGGACAGGCAAAAAATAGCAAAAGGCCACATGCAGCATACTGCATGCGTTTCAGGCATGGACAAGGTTTTCATCTGTTAGAATTCCGCCGGCTAATCTGCAGGCGGTACCGACATCGCGAGAGCGCCGTTATACTCTCGCCAGAGGGGCCCGGCACCAGTGTTAAACCCGCTTCGGTCCGAGCCCGGACCGCGGGGGCACCACTCTAGTTAATGGTTGTGCGGATTTCGTCAAGACCGCGAACGCGCAATCTGATCGGTCTCCTGCAGGAAATCCTGAACCGATATCGTACTTTGCCGATCGCGCGCCCTTCCAGAGGCGCCGATCGCGAAAGCAGATCACGCACCCAATTGACCTCCCCGCACCCAATGCGCCTTGCCTCTTGCGCACGGCAGGTTCAATGTCGAAAGGCGACAAGCACCCGGAAGGCATTGCGCCGCTATAGACCGGGGCAACTGTGGGGTTCGATGAACTGTTCCGGTTGCGGATTTGAGATTGACAGCGGCTTTGCGTTCTGCCCGAAATGCGGCGCGAAGCAGCCGGTCGCTTGCACCGCTTGTGCCTTTCCCTGTCCGGCGGAATTTGCCTTCTGCCCGAAATGCGGGACCGCTTTGGGCTTGGTCGACGCCAACTTCCAGCCATCATCGAAACAAAATGACGGAGAACCTCGCGGTGCGCACAGGTTGTCAGCGCGGCACAACGATGTCGCGCCTCCGCTTTCCCCGGCGATCAACAGCGAGGCGGATCGCCGCCCCATCACGGTCCTGTTTGCCGATCTCTGCGGTTTCACGGCATTGAGCGAACGAGTCGACCCGGAAGTCATGCGGGTACTTCAGAACGAGCTGTTCGAGGAACTCACTGCGGCGGTGGAATCCTATGACGGCTTCGTAGACAAGTTCGTCGGTGATGCGCTTCTGGCCCTCTTCGGCGCTCCGGTTGCTCACGAAGACGATCCCGAACGAAGCCTTCAAGCGGCCCTCGATATGTTGGAGCGTGGAGAACGCTTCGGCGAGCGGTGGCAGCAGCGGATCGGCTGTCCATTGAAATTGCATATCGGTATCAGCACCGGGCCCGTGGTGACCGGTAGTTTTGGAGCGGCGGGCGCGAAGTCCTATTCCGTCACTGGCGACACGGTCAATACCGCCCAGCGGCTACAGGCCATGGCTGGACCCGGCGAGATCTTCGTCGGGCCGCTGACATACCAGCTCACGCGCCACGCCTTCGCTTTTGACGGGATGGGCGATCGGGTGCTGCGCGGCAAGGCGAGCAACGTCGTCGTCCATCGACTTGTCGGCATGCTCGAAACCCCGCAGACGGCGAGGGGCCTTGAACCCTACGGCCTCAGGGCCCCGCTCATAGGACGTGACGCGGAATTGGGTAGGCTCGTCTCTTGCCTCGATCTCGCGTGTGCCGGCACCCCTCAGCTCGTTCGATTGATGGGCGAGGCCGGCATCGGAAAGTCGCGTCTGGTATCCGAGTTCCTGGCCCGGATATCAGAAATCCCACGCTTTGCCGAGGTCACTATCCGCCAGGCCGTGTGCTCGCCGCTGGGCGAGCAGCCTTTCGGGACGCTGGGAAAGATCCTGCGCAGCGCTTATGGGATTTCCGCGAAAGAACCGTTCGAAAAGGCACGGGAGATGCTTTCGGCGGCATTCAGGGGCCTCGGCCTTGGTCCAGAGGAAATCGAGCGCGTGACGCCCGCATTTTTCCATGTGGTGGGTTTCGGCGATCCGTCAGGCGCCTTGCAGCATGTACCGCCAGAACAGATGCGCCGGCAGATCTTCTACGCCGTCCGCACGCTCATGGAACACCGGCTGTCGCAAGGGCCGCTTTTGCTGATCGTTGAAGACCTGCACTGCGCTGACTCGGTGTCCCTCGAGGCCTTGCGCTTTCTCATGGATCGAATAGAGCGCGACCGCTTCATGCTGCTGACGACACAGCGCCCTGCATTCGAAACCCACCAGCTCGAATCAAGTCGAACGAGCCTGACCGCCATGCGTCTTACCCCTCTGACGCTTGCGGAGGGTCAGAAATTGCTGGCGGAATTCTTCTGCGTCGGCAACCGCGGCCTTCCGGCCGATCTCCGGAATCGGGTGCTACAGCGCGCCAGCGGCAATCCGTTGTTCATCGAGGAGATTGTGCGCGGCCTCATCGATGTCGGCGCACTGAGACGGGATGGCACCCGATGGCAGATCGCAGTCGAAGGCGCCGGAAGCGAGATACCGCTCAGCATTCAGGCCATGCTGCTTTCCCGTGTCGACCATCTTCCCCCGGATGTACGGCGGATAGCGCAGGAGGCCGCAATGATCGGCCCAACGTTCGACGCGGGACTGCTCGGCGCCATAGCGAGCGACCCGTCGAAAGTGGAAGCTTGTGTCGACTTTCTTTGCAGCGCGGAGATTGTCGAGGAGGTGAGAAGCAGCGGCCCTTCGGCGTCGGCTGGCTACCGTTTCAGGCAGACGTTGCTTCATGACGTCATCTACCAGAATCTCTTGCTACAGCGACGTACCGAGATGCATGCCAAGATCGGCCACGCCATTGAACGGATCGTCGGCGACAAAACCGAGAGTATCGAGGACCTGGCGCTGCTCGGTTATCATTTCAGCCAGACTGCGGACAGGGCAAAGGGCGCGCGCTATCTGATTGCTGCAGGAGAGCGGGCATCCAGGGCGTATGCCAACGACGATGCCATACGGCTCTACCGGCAGGCGCTCGATGCGCTGGAAGGGGCATCGGGCACCGACCCTGAGTTGGCCATCGCCCACGAACGCTCCGGGGACTTGAGCGCTCCCGCCGGACGCAGGCGCGCGGCGTTCGAGCACTATTCGCGGGCTCTCGACCTCTACACCGCCGCTGAGGAGACCGCCTGTGCGGCCAGGGTTCTGCGCAAGATGGGTCGATTGCATTGGGATGCGGGGCGACGTGATCAGGCCGAGGCCCATTACAGTGAGGCCGCCGCGCTACTGGAGCGAACCGACGCCCCGATCGAATACGCCCACCTGTTGCAGGAACGGGGCCACCTTGCCTTCCGCATGGGTGATCATGCTTCGGCGGCGCGCTGGGCGGAGGAGGCTCTGCAGTCGGCCCGCTCCCTGGCGGGAGAGGTAGGCCCGGAGACCCGACGCCAGGCCGCTCTCGCGACAGCCGAAGCACTGAACACAAAGGGCGTCGCGTTGGCGCGGCTTGGCCGCATCCGCGATGCAATTGGCGATGTCGAGGCAAGCCTGTCGGTTGCGACCGAAGCACAGTTGCTGAACGCGGCATGTCGGGCCTACTCCAATCTCGGCGTGCTCTACACGATCGCCGACCCCGGAAGGGCGCTAGACGTTTGCCGGCAAGGCTATGACGTTGCAGTACGGATCGGCGACCTCGGTTTCCAGGCGCGCCTGCTTGCCAATCTCGCAGTAGCAAGCTGCACCTTTACCCAGAGTTGCGGAAGCGAAGGGGTGCCGGCCGCCGAAAAGGCAATCGAAATCGACCGGGCGCTTGACCAGCGCGATCACCTCTCTGTGCCGCTGATCGTCCTCGGCCAGATCCACCAATGCCACGGCCGGCCCGATCTTGCGCGCAAGCTATACAACGAGGCGCTGGAAGTTGCCCGTGAAACGGGCGAACCGCAACTGCTGTTTCCGTGCTATGATGGCTTGGCGACGTTGCATCTCGATCTTGATGATATCCCGGAGGCGGAACGATATTTTACGCTGGCGCAGGATGTATGCGTCCGGCATGGCCTCGATCCTGAGGCGCTAGTCGTTCTGCCGTTTCTGGACTAGCGACGGGCCAAGTCGTCCGAAAATGCCCCGGGACTCGTGGCAAGACAAGGAGGATGTCATGGACCATTATCCCGAAACACCGCTCAAACCCGGAGACAGGGCACCGGATGTCGTGCTCGACGCAATCACCCGTAATGGCAAGATCGCCATTCGCGATTTCCGCGGCCAGAAGCCCGTTCTCGTCGGACTATTCAGAGGGTTGCAGTGCCCCTTCTGCCGACGGCAGATCGCAGCCATGTCGCAACTCGAAGGCCCGCTGCACGAAAAGGGTGTCGAAAGCCTGACCGTCGTCAATACGCCCATTGAGCGGGCGCGGCTTTATTTTCGATACCATCCGCTTCCCAATCTGCTGGCCGCATCCGATCCAGATCGGATATCGCATCGCGCCTTTGGACTCCCGAATATAGAATTCACTGAGTCGGAAACCGTATGGCCTTACAAGATAGGCGCCGACAAGTTCATGGAAATGAAGATTGACCTGCCGGAACTTCCTCAACCGATGGGCATCGAAAGTGCCAGCGACTATCTAAACAAGGCTGACGACTATGAAATCACCGAGGAAGACGAGTGGGTAATCCAGACCGCCAACAGCCAGCTTGTTGGTGAATTCCTCGTGGACCGGGATGGCGTGATCCGCTGGTGCTTTACCGAAGTCGAGGGCGGCGGATCGAAGCTGTTCACCCATCCGACGACGAGTGAACTGATGTCGGCCGCTTCGCAGTTGTAATACCGGTTACACCGACTTTGCAGCCAACTCGTCGCCATAGCGCCGGAGGACGTCACGCCTTCCCAGCAGCCTCTTCGATGCGTGAAAAGGCCGCGAGGATGGTGCGCTCGGACTGTGCGAGATACACCTCCAGAGCCACCGCTGCCTCGCGCGTCTGGCCCGCCTCGACCTGTGCCAGAATGCCGGCGTTGAGGTCGACGTAAGGCGCGTGCAGCAGTTCCGGATCGTCCAGCAAACCGAAGCTCAACCGCAGTTCGGCGGAAATCTGTTCGTAAAAGGCACTCAGCCTGTGGCTGTCTGCAAGATCGACGATGGCGGCGTGAAAGGCCATATTGGCGCTGCCGACCGCAATCCAATCCCTGATCTTGCGGGCGGCAAGAGCGGTCTCCACGGCGCGCCGCATGCGCGCGACTGCCGGGTGTTTCGGATAGGCTTGCGCCAGCGCGCCGCATTCGATCAACTTGCGGACACGATATATGTCGATGATGGAGGAGAGGTTTGGCGTGGCGACGAAAACGCCCCGATTCGGCTCATGCCTCAGCAATCCCTCTTTGGTCAGCAGGCGGAATGTCTCTCGCAGCGAGTTGCGCGATACATCGAGATTCGAACTGAGCGCCGCCTCCGACAGTCTCTGGCCGGGAACGAGTTCGCCGGCGATCACCTTATCGCGGATCTGCGCTGCCAACCGCTGCGCGAGAGTAGGTGCTGTATCCTGCTGCGTCATCAATTCCTCTCGGCGCGAGCGACCGCTGCGACTCGTCGAAACGTTCGCCGACGACCTCGTTCTCCGCTATCATGAAACCGGCAACAATCTATGTGGCCGGAATGCCGCTGAGAAGCAAGAGGCACGGCGGCCAACGCGAATCCGGGTGAATGAAGCATCAAGACGCGCGCCGCCTTATGGGAACCGGCGGCCGTTCCAGCCGCGTATCTGCCTGAAAATAGGGATTCCATTGCCTTTGCCGCGATCAATTGCCCAACGAAAGCGCACTTTAGTAGAACAATAAAATTTATATTGTTGAACAATATTGACAGAATTGTGAAACGCCACCACGATGCTGCCATGGATTAGCCCAAGCGGGTTGGGATGTCCTCTTTGTTACTGGGAGAAGTTTCATGGAGCAGAAGTCGCTTTCCTCCGACAGCGCCGAGCCGGCTGCCGCCGGATTTCAACCGGCACAGGCCGGCGTCACCGCGTTCGACACATTGAAAGCCCGACGTTCATCGTTGATTGCCGCCATCTTCCTGATGGCGACCTCAGCCATCGGACCCGGGTTCATCACCCAGACGGCGACATTCACCACGACAATGGGCGCGGCCTTCGCCTTCGGGATTCTTGCCTCGATCCTGATCGACTTCGTCGTCCAGCTAAACATCTGGCGCATCGTGACGCTCACCCGCATGCGCGCCTCCGACATTGCCAATGCGGCAATTCCGGGGACCGGCTATCTGCTGGCCGTTCTTGTCATCATCGGCGGACTGTTCTTCAACATCGGCAATATCGGCGGTGCAGGCCTCGGCCTGAATGCCATGGTCGGGCTTGATGCGAAGTGGGGCGGGGCGATCAGCGCCTTGATCGCGATCGGCCTCTTCACGTCGAAGCGTGCCGGGCTCGCCCTCGACCGAACGATCATCGTTGCCGGCATCTCGATGATCGCGCTTACGCTCTTCGTCGCCTTCGTCTCCAGCCCCCCGGTGGGAGAGGCGCTGCGCCAGACCGTATGGCCGGATACCATCAACTTCGCCACCATCACCACCATCGTCGGCGGTACGGTCGGGGGCTACATCACCTATGCGGGAGCCCATCGCCTTCTCGACAAGGGAACCGTCGGACGGGAAAACCTGGGCGCCGTGACCCGAGCATCGTTGACCGGCATCGCCGTCACCGGCGTCATGCGCTACGTGCTCTTCCTCGCCGTTCTTGGCGTCGTGGCAAGCGGCGCCGTCATCGACATTTCCGGAAAGGGGGCCAACCCCGCTGCCCAGGCTTTCGAGGCTGCCGCGGGCACGATCGGTCTTCGCGTCTTCGGCGTTATCCTGTGGTTCGCCGCCATCACCAGCGTCATCGGCGCTGCCTACACCTCGGTTTCGTTCCTGACGGCCTTCAACAAGAACATGACCGAGCGCGGCCGCAACGTGGCGACTATCGCCTTCATCGCCGTCTCGCTGTTCTTCTACGTCGTCATGAAGACGACGCCTGCCGCGATGCTGGTCTTCGTCGGCGGTTTCAACGGCCTCATCCTGCCAATCGGCCTTTCCATCTTCATGTATGTCGGCTGGGCTCGTTCCGACCTGATGGGTGGGTATCGCTATCCTCGCTGGCTGCTCGTTCTCGGCATCATCACCTGCGCCCTGACATGGTATATGGGCTTCAAGTCGATCGGTCCGATTTTCGCATTCCTCAACCATTAGGGAGCTCGGGACTATGGCTGCAATCGATCTCAACAGTGATCTCGGTGAAAGCTACGGCGCCTGGCGCATGGGCGACGACAAGACGATGCTCTCCGTCGTCTCGAGCGCCAATGTCGCCTGCGGTTTCCATGCCGGCGATCCGGTCGGCATCCTGGAAACGCTAAGGGCGGCGGCGGAAAGGGGCGTCGAGATCGGCGCCCACGTCTCCTATCCCGATCGCGTCGGCTTCGGCCGGCGTGACATGGACGTCGCCAGCCACGAACTGTTCGCCGATGTCATCTACCAGATCGGCGCTCTCCAGGGACTGGCAGCCTCGGTCGGTGCCACGGTCCGCTACGTCAAGCCCCATGGCGCGCTCTACAATCGCATCGCCACCGATGCCCGGCAGGCGGCCGACGTCATCGGCGCAATCAAGGAAATCGATCCGAACCTGGTATTGATGGGGCTCGCCGGATCGCCGATCCTCAACCAGGCGCGCGAAGCCGGTCTCAGTGTCGTGGCCGAGGCCTTCGCCGACCGGGCCTATACGCCTTCCGGCGCGCTCGTCTCGCGACGCGAACCCGGTGCCGTGCTGCACGATCCCGAGCTCATCGCCAGCCGCATGCTCAGGCTCGCGAGGGAAGGGGTGATCGAAGCGGTCGATGGCAGCGCCATCAAGATCGAGGCCCAGTCGATCTGCGTACACGGGGACAGCCCCGGTGCAGTCGCGATCGCGCAGCAGATCCGTCAGACTTTCGAGCGGGAAGGCATAGCAGTGCGCTCTTTCCTGCCATCGAAGCAGCTTTCTTGAGGCTCGGGTGATGAACGCGGAGCTAACGACCAAATCCATCGACGCGGCGGCGGCTCGCGCCGCACGCGCTCGCTACCGTTCCGGCGCCGTAGAGCCGACGTCCGGGGTGGCGCCGGGATTCACGCAAGCCAACATAGTCGTTCTGCCGCGGGACTGGGCCTTCGACTTTCTCCTCTATGCCCAGCGCAATCCCAAGGCCTGCCCTGTTCTGGATGTCTGCGATCCCGGCTCTTATGCCACGGAGCTTGCCCCGGGCGCCGACCTGCGCACAGATCTTCCGCTGTACCGGATCTGGCGTGACGGTGCGCTCGTCGAGGAAACGCCGGATGCAACCGCCGCCTGGGCCGAGCATCCCGACCTCGTCGGCTTCCTGATCGGCTGCAGTTTCACCTTCGAAACCCCCATGGTCGAAGCCGGCATCGAGATCCGGCACATCAGCGACCAGAGCAACGTGCCGATGTATCTCACCAACCGTGCCTGCCGGCCCGCCGGACGTCTGCATGGCAACATGGTTGTGTCCATGCGTCCTATCCCGGCTCACAGGGTGGCCGATGCAGCCACCATCTCCGGCCGCTTCCCCGCAGTGCATGGCGCCCCGGTTCATGTGGGCGAACCCGCGCTGCTCGGCATTCGCGATCTTGGCAAGCCGGATTTCGGTGATCCCGTGCGCATTGAGGCCGGCGAGATTCCGGTCTTTTGGGCCTGCGGGGTCACGCCGCAGGCCGCCGTCATGGCGTCGGGCGTTCCCTTCGCGATCACCCACGCGCCGGGGCACATGTTCATCACCGACATTCCGGATTCGGCCTATCACGCTTGAGGTAACGATGCGCTTTCTGCCCGTAAGCCTGACGACCATCCTCGTCGAACTCGCCGATCTCGATGAGACGCTGGCGCTCTTCGCGTCCCTCCAGGTCGAGCCCGTGAAGGGCATCGAAGAGATGGTACCGGCGGCCCGCACGCTGATGATCCGCTTTCGCCCGGAAGTGCTGACGCCTGAAGAACTCGCGTCAAACCTGAGTGGCCGGGATCTGACGGCGCGCGCAGCTCCGTCGGATACTGTCGTCGAAATCCCGGTCAGCTATGACGGCGAGGACCTCGAGGAGGTCGCCCGCCTTGTTGACTTGAGCCCGGAGGAGGTGGTCCGCCGGCACACGGAGAGCGAGTTCACCGTCGCCTTTTGCGGCTTCGCCCCCGGTTTCGGCTATCTTGTCGGTGGCGACCCGACGCTGCATGTACCGCGCCGGCAGAGCCCCCGCACACGAATTCCGGCTGGATCGGTGGCGCTCGCCGGTGCGTTCAGCGGCGTCTACCCGCAGGCAAGCCCGGGCGGCTGGCAAATCATCGGCACGACGCCGCTCAAGATGTGGGACCTGTCGCGCGAGCCCGCGGCCCTGTTCCAACCCGGCTACCGGGTTCGCTTCTTCGATGTGACCAAGCGCGGCATGTCGACGCCGGTCGTAGCTACAGCCGACGAAACGCCCGTAGCGGCAGATGGCGCGGGGGAGGGACCGAGCCCGGCCTTCAAGGTCCTCGCCGCACCCATGCCGGCGCTGTTTCAGGATCTCGGCAGGCCTGGCCAGGCCGGGCAGGGGGTATCGGCATCCGGGGCGCTCGACAGGGGCTCACTCGTCGCCGCCAACCGCACCGTCGGAAACAGTGCCGACCAGCCGTGCCTTGAAATCACCCTTGGCGGACTGTCATTCGAATGCCTCGAACGTTCCGTGGTAGCACTCACCGGCGCACCATGTCCGATCACTGTCCGGGATCGAGGCGGGGTCTCCTTCGCAGCAGAGGTCTATCAGCCCATCCCGCTGGAGGCCGGTGACACTGTCACGCTCGGCGCACCCCCGGTCGGCATGCGCACCTATCTCGCGGTGCGTGGAGGGTTCGACGTGCGTCCGGTGCTCGGCAGCGCCTCCACCGACACGCTTGCCGTCGTCGGCCCCGAGCCTGTCACCGCCGGCGCAAAGCTGGGCATCAAAATCCCCGGCAAAGGCACGGAGAGCGTATCATTGACCGAAACGCCGCCGCAACCGCTGCCTGCTGCCGGCGACATCGTGACCCTCGATGTGGTGATGGGACCGCGGACCGACTGGTTCACAGAAGCCGCCATCCAACGCCTGACGGAGCAATTGTGGTTGGTGACGCCGCAGTCCAGCCGCGTCGGCATCCGCCTTTCCGGCGAGACGCCACTCGAAAAGCTCGACACCACTGAACTGCCAAGCGAGGGCACGGCGACCGGCGCCATCCAGGTGCCGCACAGCGGCCAGCCTGTACTTTTCCTTGCCGACCATCCCTTGACGGGCGGCTACCCGGTGATTGCTACCGTTGCTGAATACCATCTCGATCTGGCCGGTCAGGTACCGGTCAACGCCCGTATCCGTTTTCGTCCCGTGACGCGCTTTGGCGAAATATCGCCGGCCCGCGGTTGACCCCTGCCACGAGGAGCACGCTCGATGAAGAAAGTCCTGATCGCCAACCGGGGCGAAATCGCGGTCCGCATCATTCGCGCCTGCCGCGACTATGGCGTTGCCTCGGTGGCAGCCTACGCTGATCCGGACATGGATGCGCTGTTTGTCGGGCTGGCCGACGAGGCCTACGGTCTCGGCGGCAATCGGCCATCGGAAACCTATCTCGATATCGAAAAGCTGATCGCCATCGCCCTGCGCTCCGGCGCCGATGCCGTCCATCCGGGCTATGGCTTCCTGTCGGAGCGCGCCGAGTTCGCCCGCGCGGTGATCGATGCGGGGCTGACCTGGATCGGGCCAGCTCCGGAGGTCATCGAGGCGCTCGGCGACAAGGTCGAGGCCCGGCGTATCGCCGAGAGCGTCGGCGCTCCGCTTGTGGCCGGCAGCAACGGGCCGGTCAACAGCGCTGCCGAAGTGGTGGCGTTCGCCGAGAAACACGGCTTGCCGGTCGCCATCAAGGCGGCCCATGGCGGCGGTGGACGCGGCCTGAAGGTCGCCTGGATCATGGACGAGGTGACCGAACTCTACGAATCGGCCGTGCGCGAAGCGACCGCCGCGTTTGGCCGCGGCGAATGCTTCGTCGAGCGCTTCCTCGATCGCCCACGCCACATCGAGGCGCAGGTGCTGGCCGATCGTCATGGCACCGTGCTGGTGCTCGGCACCCGCGACTGCTCGTTGCAGCGCCGCAACCAGAAGCTCGTCGAGGAAGCACCTGCGCCCTTCCTGAGCGACACCCAACGCCAGTCGATCCACGATGCCGCCAGGTCGATCTGTGCCGCAGCCGGCTATACCGGTGCCGGCACGGTCGAATTCCTGCTCGGCGCGGACGGCACGATATCGTTCCTCGAGGTCAACACGCGACTGCAGGTCGAACATCCCGTCACCGAGGAAACCACCGGCATCGATCTGGTCATCGAACAGTTGCGCATCGCCGACGGGCTGCCGCTCGCGGTGACCGAAACGCCACAGCCGCGCGGCCATTCGATCGAGTTCCGCATCAACGCCGAGGATCCAGGTCGCGGCTTTCTCCCGACACCGGGTACGATCACGCTGTTCGAGGCACCGTCCGGCCCGGGCGTGCGTCTTGATAGCGGTGTTGCTACCGGCTCGACCGTTCCGGCGGCGTTCGACTCGCTTATGGCCAAGCTCATCGTCACCGGTGCCACGCGCGAACAGGCCCTGAGCCGGGCCCGACGCGCGCTCGCCGAGTTCCGCATCGATGGCGTGGCAAGCGTGCTGCCGTTCCATCGCGCGGCGATCGAAACGACGGATTTTGGTGGCAAGCACGGATTCAAGGTGCATACCCGCTGGATCGAAACCGACTTCGTGGCAATGCCCGAGGCGGTCGCGCGACCGGATCGCAAGGCAGACCCCTCGTTGATCCGCACCCATGTCGAGATCGATGGCAAGCGCCACGAACTTGCCATTCCGCGTATGCTGATTGCCGGGTGGGGCACGGCCGCCGGCACGCACCCTGTTCCGGCAGATGAAACCGCCCCAGCGACAACGGATCCCGCGGTGGTCGCAGCCCCAGTCTCCGGCACGCTGCAGGCCTGGAAAGTCGCCGATGGCGACAGCGTTTCCGAAGGTGACCTGCTTGCAGTCATGGAAGCGATGAAGATGGAGACGCAGCTGCTCGCCGCCCGCGCCGGCACGGTCCGCATCGCCGCCGCCGAAGGGAGCTATCAGAATGCGGGTGCAGTCATCGCCCGCATCGAGATCTGAGCGATCAGCGCCAGCCGAGCGCCGGTGCAACGTGCTTGAGGATCGCCTCGATCACATGGGCGTTGTATTCGACCCCAAGTTGGTTGGGGACCGTGAGCAGCAGCGTATCGGCTTCGGTTATCGCTTCGTCCCGCCTCAGTTCCTCGATGAGGGCGTCCGGTTCGGCCGCGTAGGAGCGGCCGAAGATGGCACGTGTATTCTCATCGATATAGCCGACCGAATCCTGTTCCTTGCCGCCACGGCCGAAATAGGCGCGATCGCGATCGTCGACGAGTGCGAAGATGCTGCGGCTGACCGACACCCGCGGCGTGCGGGCATGGCCGGCCTCCTTCCACGCCTCGCGATAGGCGCGGATCTGTGCCGCCTGCTGCACATGGAACGGTTCGCCGGTCTCGTCGTCCTTCAGTGTGGAACTTTGCAGGTTCATGCCGAGCTTGGCGGCCCAGATGGCCGTCGCGTTCGAACCGGCGCCCCACCAGATGCGCTCGCGCAAGCCCTTCGAATGGGGCTCGAGGCGCAACAGGCCGGGCGGGTTCGGGAACATCGGTCGCGGATTGGGCTGGGCAAAACCATCACCTTTCAGCGCTTCCAGGAAGACCTCCGCATGGCCCCGCCCCATGTCGGCGTCCGTCTTGCCCTCTTGGGGCTGGTAGCCGAAGTATCGCCAACCGTCGATCACCTGTTCCGGCGAGCCGCGACTGATACCGAGTTGCAGGCGGCCGCCGGCGATGAGGTCTGCAGCACCTGCATCCTCGGCCATGTAGAGCGGGTTCTCGTAGCGCATGTCGATGACCGCGGTACCGATCTCGATCTTCGTCGTCTTCGCGCCGACCGCGGCCAAGAGCGGGAAGGGCGAGGCAAGCTGGCGGGCAAAGTGATGGACGCGGAAATAGGCGCCGTCGGCGCCGAGTTCCTCGGCTGCTACCGCGAGCTCGATGGATTGCAGCAGCGCGCCACCCGCCGAGCGGGTCTGCGACTGCGGGGAGGGTGCCCAATGGCCGAAGGAAAGGAAACCGATTTTCTTCATCGTTATGCCGCCTTGTCTTGCGCTGCGTGATGGCAAGCCCTTGATGACACAAGTTGCAGTTGGGCAATAGGGGCCGAAGGCCAAACGCATTGTTCAACATAGGCGGACGGTCTACCCGAAAGATAGAGCCACCCGAAGCGGGGTCTGCTTGCCGTCACCCCGCACTTGCGGCAGCGCCCGTTGGCCTTGGCCCCGGGCTGTCCTGGACAGGGAGCCTCTGACCTCGCAGTCCGTCGGAGACTACGGTATTGGCCGCCCCCGTTTCAGGCTGCGGCTGTGAGCACCGGCTCTCCGTTGAAGAATGCATCGAGGTTTGCAACGACGAGCGCAGCCATGCGGCGCAACGCCAAGTCAGTGACACCAGCGATGTGCGGTGAAAGGAACGCATGTGGCACATCGCTCCAGCGCGTCGGGGACGTGGGCTCCTTCTGGTACACATCCAGCGCCGCGGCAGCCAGCGCACCACATCGCAACGCGTCGATTACCGCATCCTCATCCACGAGCGACCCTCTAGACACATTGACCAGTGTGCCCCGCGGCCCCAGTGCTTCGATCACGCTTCGTGAGATCAGCCCCCGGTTGTCTTCGCCAGCTCTGGCGGAAATCACCAAAACGTCACTCCAGCGCGCGAGTTCAATCAGACTTGGCGCTCTTGGCCAGGGAACGTCAGGCTTTTCGCGTGGAGCCCACCAGGAGGTCGCCATGCGCATCACGTCGGCGCGGCGCGCAAGCGCCTGTCCGATACTCCCGAGGCCGACAATACCCAGCCGGAGTCCGGCAAGGGAAGTCGTCATCAGCCGCTTGTTCGACTGCCATTCGCCATCGCTTACCCAGCGACTGCCATCAGAAATCTTGCGATAGATATTGAGGATCTGGCCGATCGCAAAGTCAGCCACGTCCTCGTGATTGACGTTCAGAGCATGGGTGACGACGACCCCACGCGAGCGTGCCCAGTCGACATCGATGCCGTCATAGCCAGTGTTGAAACAGGCAATGAGGCCGAGGTTTGGCATCGCATCATACCAGCCTTTGTCGAACGGCCGACTGCCATCGACAATCAGTGCGCTTGCAAGGCATGAGCCCGGTTTGGGTGGGATCGGGCCGCGCTCGACAAGGCGATACCGATTGCCGATCGCCTCCTTGACAAAGGACGCAAGGTGCGGGCTTGCCAGGACTACAGTTTCTCGAAAGTCCTCAACCATTGCGATCGGCCCCCGTCCGTTGATCTTTTATCATTATGGGCGGCTTCTCGCCGATGGCAGGGCTTTTCATCGCGTGTTCATCCAAGGCATCGAGCGCGACAACCTTGCTGTCGTATCGTCCCATTCTGTTTTCCTTCATGTTCAAAAAAGGCGCCCAAGTGCGTACCGCCAAGTCTTTGGCCGGGGCGATGAGCCCGCAAAACGCAAAGCGTCGTTTCAATTCACGTTGCCGGTGATCCGCCCTCCTGGTTTGCCTCAAAGTCAGTTCGCCGAAACGCGACGCAGCCGGCTTTGTGCCAAGGATACGAATGCAAGGGGTGCCGGCCAATCACACGAAGGTTGCGTCATATCTAGACGTTGGGTCGGGAGGGGACGACGCGCTGTATCCAATCCCACATGGCATCTCGATCCGCTGCAGGTCACGCTCGCTCATCGCAATCAATCCCATCCGCAGTCTCCCAGGTCATCAAAACCCGGGAGAGTGACATTCCAACTTTGCAGGATCAGGACACTTTAACTTTGCGGCTACAAACATCTGCGGCATAATCAACGTTATGGAACTTTCGAGTATTAAGGTCGGCCGTGATGATGAACAGAGAAGTCGCGACAGCGATTTTACCGCGGCCCGTGCGGCTGCCATCCAAAGGTCGGCCCGATCACAAGCAACGACATCTCAACTCATATGCCTGCCGACAGTCCACATTGTCAGGACGACATTCAGCACAGACCCTGACACTGGCCGCGAACACCTCTTCCCCTTCAAAGTTTTGCAAGCGCTAATTCAGTCATTCTTTGAATGCATTCAAATTACGTCGCAAGCTTTTGATATTAATTCAATATAAATGAATTATATCGATGCTGGCGTCGTTCACGTTCATGTCGACAAATCTAAAGTGCATAGTCGTTTCAGCAGATGAATTGCGTAGCAGGTGAACATAATCCGTCACCTGTGGAGCTATTTGATCGATGAAACGACCGACAATCAAAATTGCACTCGCTTCGATGTTCATTGTAATCGGGCTGATCTTCGCGCTGTTTGCGACCTATGCAATCCGTAGCCTTGCTGCGACCAACGCGCACCTCGTGTCGATTGCCGCCCGATGGATGCCGAGCGTGGAACTTGCCAAGGACATGGAAGCCCGATTCGGCGAACTGCGTGTGTCCTATCGCAGCCACATCCTGCGCGACGATGCAACCGGCAAGGAAGCCGCCGAAACGGCAATTGCCAAGGCGATCGAAGCGATCGATGCGAATGTCGCACGATTCCTGGCCCTGTCTTCGGCACCTGAGCAAGCAAAACATCTCGATAGCATCAAGGCCAATACTCGCGACTACGTTGCCGAGGGCCATCGCGTCATCGAGCTATCGAAGGCCGGCAAGACTTCCGAAGCAAATTCAATTCTGCGCGAAAAGATGGTCAAGAATGCCGATTTCCTGAAGGCCGCAATCGAAGGCCTCGTCGCCGCCACCAACAAGGGCGCCGCCGAAGCCTCTTCTGCCGCACAGGCCGCATACACATCGACAATTATGGTCGTGTCGGGCGCAACCGCCGTCGTGGCGGCTATCGTACTCGCCGCCATCTGGTTCGCCCTCACCCAGATTGCCCGCCCCGTGACGACCATAACGGAATCGATGAACGCCCTCGCCAACGGAGACAGCAACCGAACCATCCCTTACTCCGGGCGGGCGGACGAGATTGGTGAAATGGCCGCGGCAGTCGAAGTCTTCCGCCAGGGTGCAATTTCGCGCATCCGCATGGAGCAAGAGGCCGAGGAGCAGCGGTCCCTGACCGAGCACGAGAGGAACGAGCGCGCGGCGGCCGACCGGCACAAGGCCGAAGCGATGGCGCAGGCGACGAACGGCCTCGCGAAAGGCCTGAAGCATCTATCGTCGGGCGACCTTTCCTTCGAACTGACCGAACGCTTCGTCGATGATTTCGAAAGTCTTCGCACCGACTTCAACCAGGCGGTCGGACAGCTCCGCCGCACCATGGGCGAGGTTGCGGAAGCAACCCGATCCATCGATAGCGGATCGCGAGAGATCAGCCAGAGCGCGGACGACCTTTCGAAGCGCACCGAACAGCAGGCGGCTTCACTCGAGGAAACCGCTGCTGCCCTTGACCAGATTACGACGAATGTCGCCAACTCGTCAAAGCGCGCCGAAGAGGCACGCCTAGTCGCCATCCAGGCGAACGATAGCGCCCGCCAGTCCGGTTCCGTGGTCAGCAACGCGGTCGAGGCGATGAGCAAGATTGAGCAATCCTCGAACCAGATCTCCAACATCATCGGCGTGATCGACGAGATTGCTTTCCAGACCAATTTGCTGGCGCTCAATGCGGGGGTGGAAGCAGCCCGCGCCGGTGAAGCGGGCAAGGGCTTTGCCGTTGTCGCCCAGGAGGTGCGTGAGTTGGCGCAGCGTTCCGCTCAGGCTGCCAAGGAAATCAAGGACCTCATCCGCAACTCCTCCGGCGAGGTCCAGAACGGAGTTCATCTCGTCAGCCAAACCGGCGAGGCATTGAGGACAATCGAGAGCTACGTTGTCACGATCAACCAGCATATGGATGCGATTGCCACTTCGGCACGCGAACAATCCGTGGGCTTGAGCGAGGTCAATACCGCCGTCAACCAGATGGACCAGGTCACGCAGCAGAACGCTGCCATGGTGGAGGAAACGAACGCAGCCGGCGCGACTCTCGCTGGCGAGGCCGTTCGACTGAAGGAGCTGATTGGTCAATTCGCAATCGCGGGTGGTTCACCGCAACCGGTCGTCACGAATTCACTTCAACCGAACAGACAGAAAATTGCCTTGGCAGATGAGGCAACGGCCAGGCAGTCGGCATCGCCGGCTCGTGCGATGCTGAGCAAGATTACCCGTTCCTTCTCGGGACGAGGGGCTGCGGCGGCGACGGCACCCGTCGCCGAAAGCTGGGAAGAGTTCTGATATAGGTCAACAAGAATGTGGAGGGGCGGTCCTGACGGCCGCCCTATCCCACTCAAGCGGTTACCCGCTCGTCAGTGAAGCGTGATCGGCTCCTGTGTCAGTTGGACATCCAGCCAGCCATGCACCGGATGCTCGCAGCGGCAGTAGAAGGCATCCTCCGGATCTTCTACGCAGCACTCCTCAAGGTCGAGGTAGCAATCGATCGGGACAATCGCGCCACCTTCAAAAACCACGTAGTGCTGGCTGACATTGATCTGCTCGACATTCGGAAGTGCTTCGGTCATCGATACCCCCTATGGAACCCCCGGCAGGTGAGCCGGGTACAAGAATAGTAGCTGAGTCGCGCATCGACGTCCGTTGGAACGGCTGAAAATACACAATTGTTCCCTTCACGTTGCATTGCACAAAAATACGCCCGGTGACCTTCTCGCAATTCTGAACCCGATACGTTTCCGGTTGGAGGCAAGCAGCGCGACATGTTAAAGCGCAGGTGACCCTAATATTAAGGCAGAGCGGGATCCGGGCCCGACGACAGGACATGACATGCGGCTGATCTATCTTGCGCTTGGCTGGACGATGGTGGCGCTTGGCGTTGTCGGCGTTTTTCTGCCGGTGTTGCCGACGACGCCGTTCCTGTTGCTGGCCGCCTGGCTATTCGCACGGTCGTCCAATCGCTTCGAGCGGTGGCTCCTCACCCATCCGTTCCTCGGCCCGCCATTGCAGGATTGGCGCGAACATGGCGCGATCCCCCGCCGCGGCAAGGCGATTGCCTTGGTGATGATGGCAGCGAGTTTTGTCGTTTTCTGGTGGCGCGTCGAACCGTCGCCACTCTGGGCAGCAGTTGTCGCGGCTATCCTGCTCGGTAGCGGCACCTTCATCGTCACCCGTCCCGATCGGCCTCGCTAGTAGGACGTAGCCCGTGCGGCAAATCGCGCGGTCCATTGCATCTTCGCCAAATAGATATATTTTATATGCATCTTTTAGAGGCCCAACAATGCGCGACCCCACTTCTGAAACGCCGCCGATGCGTCCCCTGATGCCGAACGGCATTCCCCTGCCCGACGACTTCGACGAAACCCTGATCCGCCGCGTCGTACATCTCTTCTACGGCAAAATACGCAACGACGACCTCCTCGGACCGGTTTTCCATGCGCGTATCCCACAGGAGAACTGGGGCGAACATCTGGAAAAGATGTGCGATTTCTGGTCGTCGTCCTTCCTCAGGACGGACCGATATGGCGGTCGCCCCCTGCCGCCGCACCTCGCGATCGGGGAATTGTCCGACGCGCATTTTGAGCGCTGGTTGAACCTGTTCCGCGAAACGGTCGATGCGACGTGTTCCCCGGACTCCGCCCGAGGCTTTTATGATCTGGCCCGCCGGATTGCACACAGTTTCCGCCTCGCGGTTGCGTTCCATCGCGGCGAAGACACCGTCAGCATCCTCCCCTTCCCCGAACAATAACCGCCCTCTCACCCTGCCTTTTCGAATTCGGGCAGGGCCTCGAACAGGTCGGCGACGAGATGTCAAAGAACGGGTGTCGTGACGTGTCGTGACACATCGCGTTACCGGGCCCGGGAGCGGTTTGCGCCGCTTCCGGGCATTTTTTGCCCACGGCCCGGCGGCCGCACACGGCCATGCCGTTGCGGTTCAACCTGGAGGACGGGGCGCTCGAAAGTACCGCGTATGATAAATATAAGTGGCACTCTCCAGCGCCCCGTTCGGCGGTTTATGCCCGCGACTCGGCCTCTCTGCGGCGCTCGGCGTGGCGGGAATCGCCAGCGCCATAACGCCTTGTGTGCCGCACAGGCACGCCTGGCCCTTGGCTTCGGGAAGCGGACAAGCCCCGAAAGGTCAGTCCGCTTGCGCCCCTTGGCCGCCAGGGGAAGGCCATTTTCCACGAACCCCGACGAACCGGGCCTGCGATCGCCCGGCGCGCCGGCGCCGGTCCCGCCTCTCCGGGCACGCACACCCGGTGTATCCGACGACGGAACGGGATGATTGTAGGCACGGGTTTTGGCGAGGGGGAAAACGGGAGCGGCAGGAAAATGATAAGGGGCTGAAAGGATTGGAGTTTTTTTTTGGGTGGGTGAAGGTTTGACTTCAAGTCATTCCTTCATCTCCTGTTCGGATCTCATAGTACTCTCAAGTAATTCCTAGTTCCTGGGCCAGTTCGACTCGATCCTGCATCGACAACCAGATAATAAAACTCCTATCCACGACATTAAGTACTCTGGTGGTTTGGTCGTAGTCAATTACTCTAGGTCTGACATTTTTCGTCACCTGAAGCGAAGCGGAGCTTTGAAGCGCCTGCGTAATGTTACCTTCGTTGAGGCGTTCTCCCGCGGCATGCTTTTCCTTGATCATCTTCCGCTGCAATCACTCAAGGTAACGACCTTGGTCCAGTCCAGGTCTTTCCGTCACACCGGGCATGACCCGGTGTCCAGCCACGGCGCGTCGGCGCCGTGAATGAACCAAGCTGAGATCTACTGTGCAAGAAGGGTCTTTCGCGCGATGTCCACGACGCGCAAGCGTCTTTCGCGCTCAAGGACTTGAGCGCGCTGGACCCCGGATCGAGTCCGGGGTGACGGTGGAGAAAGGGGGATCGCGGTGACGGGGGTGAGGGAGAGGTGGAGTTGGTGCCGCGGCTTCGAGCGAATTCCATTCGGTCGATCCTAGCACTTCCGTTGTGCCGGACCTGATCGGCATCCTGTGTATCGGCGATGTGTTAGTGCGCCGCCGAAGCGGCGCGGCTGGTTCCCGGCTCAAGGCCGGGATGACGCAGCGTATCCCAGCGCGCCGGCACCGCTCTTCAGCTTCTCGACCAGTTCTGCGGACGGCACCTTCTTGTCGAGCGGCTTCTTCTTCGCCTTCATGATGTTCGGCAGCGACGCATACCCGCATTTCTGGGGCAACCTGTCGTCAGAGATCCTTCACCAGCCGCAGCGCATCATAGATCGCCGCGTGCGTGTTGCGCGCGGCGACCGCATCGCCGATCCGGAACAATTGGAACGTGCCTTGCGGATTGTCGCGGCGCGCCTGCGGGCGGCCCTCGATCAGGTCGTCGTAGTCGACGGCGCCGCGATTGCTCGATTGCGGCTTCAGGGCGAAATACAGTTCATCAAGCGGAATGGTGCCGTGGTTCACGACGACCTGGTCGATGCGCTGCTCCCTTGCCACTCCTCCATAGTCGCTGCCGACCGTTGCAACCAGTTCGTTTCCTTCCCGGCGCACTTTTTCGAGCCGGTATGTGACCGTGAAGGTCGCGTCGAGCTTTTGCAGCGTGCGCATGTAGGGAACCAGATTCATGGCCATAACTTCCGGCGCAAAGGATCGGTCGGGCGTCATCACCTCGACCCTGGCGCCTGCTTTGGCGATGATATCGGCCGCCTGCAATGCCGCGTGATCGCCGGCGTCATCGTAAATCAGCACGTTGGATCCGGGCTTCACGTCTCCAGAGAGGATGTCCCAGGACGAAACGACCAGTTCATTGCCGCTCGCCAGCACGTCGGTGTGCGGCAGGCCACCCGTGGCCACGATGACGACGTCTGGGTTTTCCGCCAGCACCGTCTCGGCCTCGGCCCAGGTGTTGAAGTGGAACGTCACACCCTTCTTCTCACACTGAGCCATGCGCCAGTCGATGATGCTGATCATCTCGCGGCGGCGCGGCGTCTGCGCCGTCAGACGGATCTGCCCACCCGGCACGCTGGCCGCTTCGAAGACCACCACTTCGTGGCCGCGTTCGGCCGCGACCCGCGCCGCTTCGAGACCGCCCGGGCCGGCCCCGACGACCACGATTTTTTTCCGACAGTCTGCCTTGGTGATGTCGTGCGGCATGGTCAATTCGCGGCCGGTAGCCGCATTGTGAATACAAAAGGCCGCGCCGCCCTGGTAGATGCGGTCGAGACAATAGTTGGCGCCGACGCAGGGACGAATATCGTCCTCCCGGCCCTCCACGATCTTGCGCACGATATGCGGATCGGTCATGTGGGCGCGGGTCATGCCGATCATGTCGACCTTGCCGGCAGCGATGGCGTGCCGCGCCGTTGCGACATCCTGGATCTTGGCGGCGTGGAAGGTCGGGAAGTCGGTCGCGGCACGGATTTCGCCAGCGAAATCGAGGTGCGGTGCACTCGGCATGCCCTGGATCGGAATGAGGTCGGTGAGGCCTGGATCGGTGTCGATGTGACCGCGCACGACGTTGAGGAAGTCGATCATCCCGCTCGCCTTCAGGCGCTTCGAAATCTCCAGGCCGTCCTCCCTGGTGAAACCACCTTCGAGCAGTTCGTCTCCGGTGTAGCGAATGCCGACGATGAACTCATTGCCGACGCGCTTGCGCACCGCGCCCAGCACCTCGAACAGGAAGCGCAACCGGTTGTCCAGGGAGCCGCCGTAGGGAGCGTCGAGGGTATTCGTCAGCGGCGACCAGAACTGGTCCATGAGGTGGCCATAGGCCTGCAGTTCGATGCCGTCGAGGCCGGCCGCTTTCATGCGTTCGGCGGCGTCGGCGTAGTCCTTGACGATACGCTCGATATCCCAGTCCTCGAGCTTCTTCGGAAAGGCGCGGTGCGCCGCCTCGCGCGCATGCGAGGGCGAGACGACCGGGAGCCAGTCAGCCTTGTCCCAGCGGGTGCGCCTGCCGAGATGGGTCAACTGGATCATCACGGCCGCGCCGTGATCGTGACACTCGTCGGCCAGCTCCCGCAGCCACCCGACGACCTCGTCCTTGTAGGCGAGCACGTTGTTGAATACCGGAGGGCTGTCTCTGGACACGGCCGCGGATCCCGCCGTCATGGTCAACGCCACACCCGCCTTCGCTCGCTCGGCGTGGTAGGCGCGGTATCGCTCCTTCGGCATGCCGTCTTCCGGATAGGCCGGCTCATGCGAGGTCGTCATGATCCGGTTTCTCAAGGTCAGATGTTTCAATTGATACGGCTGGAGGAGCGGATCGTTCGACATTGCAGCATTCCCCGATTTTTGTTCCAGGTACGACGCTAGGAGAAATGTACATATGTGTCAACTATGTTGACGTCGGTGTACAGTCCTGTAGGATCAGAGCCAGGGAAATGCGGCAACCAAGGAAGTAAAGATACAATATCACATTGTTTTATCTACGTTTTATATAGCGCTAGAAAATGTACAACGATGTCCACGCCGTCGACGGCAATGTACACCAAGGTTGCCAATACAAGATCGCGATGTTAGGAAGCCGCCTAGATGGTACAGGAAGTGATCCGAGAAACGGGCTGGCGGGGCTCGAAGGAAGCCTGGCTCGGGGCCGCCTATGACAGCCTGATGGAATCGGGTGTCGAGGCGGTCCGCATCATGCCGCTCGCCAAGAAACTCAACCTCTCGCGCACCAGCTTCTACTGGTTCTTCAAGGACCGGGAACAACTGCTGGCAGAACTGATCGAGCGGTGGCGCGCCAAGAATACCGGCAACCTCATTCGCCAGTCCGAATCCTATGCAGAAAGCATCGCCGAAGCGGTGCTCAATCTGTTCGATTGCTGGCTTGACGAAAACCTCTTCGATTCCCAGTTCGAATTCGCCGTCCGCAGTTGGGCGTTGCAGTCGCCTGATGTCGCGGTGGAAATCAGAACCGCCGACGAACTTCGCCTTCACGCGTTGACCGACATGTTTGTCCGCTTTGGCGCGCAGCTGGCGACCGCCGACGTGCGTGCGCGGACAATCTATCTGACCCAAATCGGGTACATCAGCATGAAGACGAACGAGGATCTCGTTATCCGCATGAAGCGCATCCCGGAATACGTGACGATCTTTGCCGGACGGCCGCCGAAGACGCGGGAGCTCCAGCGCTTCTACGCCCGGCACGGCTACGTCCCGCTTCCCGACGGAGGGACCTCGTGAGCGGTACCGATGTCATTGGCATCATTGGCGGCGGCGGCTGGCTCGGGCGGGCGCTCGGTCGTGCGATGCTCAGGCAAACCTTCGTCGATCCGCGAGCGCTGGTCGTTTCCAGCCGATCGGGACATTGTTCCGGTTATGAGGAATGGCCCCAGGTGCGCATGTTTCGCGACAACCGCGCACTCGCCGCGCAGGCAGACGTCGTCGTCCTGTCCGTACGCCCGGAAGATTTCGACGCCATCGACATTCAGGCGCCAGGCAAGCTTGTCATATCCCTGATGGCGGGCGTGCCGGCAAACCTCATTTCACAACGTACAAAATCACGCCGGGTCGTTCGTGCCATGCCGAATGCCGCAGCCGAGATAGGCCGTTCCTACACGCCGTGGTTTTCTCTTGTGGAAGCTTCCGCCAAAGAAAGGACGTTCGTGCAATCCATGTTCGAGACCTGCGGGCAGGCCGATGAGGTACCGCAGGAAAGCGATATCGATTACATGACCGGCCTTACGGGATCCGGACCGGCTTTGCCCGCGCTCGTATCGCAAGCCATGATCAATCACGCTATAGCCAGAGGCCTTGCGCCTTCGGTCGCGCGACGCGCCGTGAAAAGCGTGGTTGCGGGCGCCAGCCAGCTGCTGGCTGCAGACGATGTGGATATACCATCTGTCATCGACACCTTTCTTGCCTACGACGGAACGACTGCAGCGGCGCTTGCCGCAATGCAGCGGAGCGGCCTCGAACCGGCTATCCACGCCGGTCTGGAGGCTGCGGAAGCACGAGCCATGAGCATGTCGGCCGAGAGGAATGGCTGACATGGCTACACGGTGGCGATTGTCGCGGCACAATCGACACTTCGACTGAGGGGCCGCGCAACAAAGGGAACCTAAAAATGAAACATCTTCTCGCATCGACCTGCCTCGCCGTTGGTATGCTTGCCTTCGGCGGCGCCGCGTCAGCGGCAGAATGCGGCGACGTGACGATCGCCAACATGAACTGGCAGTCCGCCGAAGTTCTGGCCAACGTCGACAAACTCATCCTGACAGAGGGCTATGGCTGCAACGCCGATCTCATCGTCGGTGACACCGTACCGACGATCACCTCGATGACCGAAAAGGGCGAACCGGACATCGCTCCCGAAGGCTGGGTCGACCTGCTGCCCGACGTCGTCAACCGCGGCATCGAGGAAGGCAAGCTCGTCGGCGCTGCCGTGGCGCTTTCCGATGGTGCCGTCCAGGGCTGGTGGATGCCGAAGTACATCGCCGACGCCCATCCGGACATCAAGACCATCGACGACGTCCTGAAGCACCCGGAACTGTTCCCCGATCCGGAAGATTCGTCCAAAGGCGCGATCTACAACGGACCTCAGGGCTGGGGCGGCACGGTGGTGACCGCTCAGTTCTTCAAGGCCTACGATGGTGAAAAGGCAGGCTTCACGCTGGTCGACACGGGATCGGCAGCCGGTCTCGACGGCTCGATCGCCAAGGCCTATGAGCGCAAGCAGGGCTGGGTCGGCTACTACTGGGCCCCGACCGCACTTCTCGGCAAGTACGAGATGGTGAAGGTCGAGCATGACGTGCCGCTCGACATGGCCGAATGGAAGCGCTGCAACACGGTCGCCGATTGCGCAGATCCGAAGAAAAACGACTGGCCAAAGGACAAGGTCCAGACCCTCGTCACCAAGGAATTCGCAGATCGCGCGGGCGGCCCGGTCATGGACTATCTCAACACCCGCGCGTGGACGAACGACACGGTCAACAAGCTGATGGCCTGGATGACCGACAACCAGGCAAGCGGTGAAGAAGGCGCCAAGCACTTCCTTTCGGAAAACGAGGACCTTTGGACCAAGTGGGTATCGCCGGAAGCTGCCGAAAAGATCAAGGCAGCGCTCTGATCACCCACCTTTGAGATCCAGCGGCGGCGCGCAAGCGATTTCGCGCCGCCTTTTCGTTACCTGCTGGAACGGCAATTACAACAATAACAAAAAAAATTGACGTCCTGCCTCTCGACCAAAGGGGATCAACATGGATTGGCTATACAGCTTTCCTCACATGAACGACGACACGCTACGTGCGCTCAAGAAAGCGGTCGACGAAGGATTTCGCACATTCACGCGCCACTACGGCGATGCTTTGGAGGCATTCTTCCAGCCGCTACAGACCTTTCTGATCCTGTCCGAACGGTTCATGACGAATACCCCCTGGCCGATCATCCTGATCCTGGTTGCCCTGATCGCCTGGTTCGCCAGCCGAAACTGGAAAATCGTCGCCGGCAGCGTCTTTACACTGTTGATGATCGGGTACTTCGACATGTGGGACGATACGATGAAGACCGTGTCGATGATTTTCGTCTGTACGGTCATGTCGATCGCGATTGGAATACCGATCGGCATAGCCATGTCCCGCTCCGAGCGGCTGCAGAACCTTATCAATCCGATCCTCGACGTCATGCAGACCATGCCGAGCTTCGTTTATCTCATACCGGTGGTCATGCTTCTTGGCATCGGCAAGGTCCCGGGACTGATCGCCGTGGTGATCTATGCCATCCCGCCGATGATCCGCCTTACCAATCTCGGCATCCGCCTGGTCGACAAGGATGTCCTGGAGGCCGCCGACGCGTTCGGATCGTCAAACTGGCAAAAGCTCCGGAACGTCCAACTGCCCTTGGCGCTCCCGACCATCATGGCCGGCATCAACCAGACCATCATGATGGCTTTGGCAATGGTTGTTATCGCCTCGATGATCGGCGTGCAGGGCCTCGGGCAGCCGGTGCTGAAGGCGATCGCCAACCAGTATTTCACTCTCGGCATGTTCAACGGTCTTGCCATCGTCGGCATCGCCATCATCTTCGACCGGGTCAGCCAGGCCTATGGTCATCGTCTCCAACGTCACCGGGAGGTGGTCCATGGCTAATCAGGAAACCGGCAGCTACGGCATCGACATCCGGAAGCTTTACAAGATCTTCGGGCCCAATGGCGCCGCCTTCGTCAAGCTTGTCGAGCAAGGCATCTCCAAGTCCGAACTGAATGCCGAGCACGGGCATGTGCTCGGTCTCAAGGATATCAACATCTCCATGCCAGGCGGCGCCATCCAGGTCATCATGGGGCTATCCGGGTCCGGTAAGTCGACCCTGATCCGCCACATCAACCGCTTGATCGACCCCACCTCGGGCGAGGTGCTGGTCGGCGGCGAGGACGTGGTCAAGATGAGCGAGGCGGAGCTTCGCGAGTTCCGTCGACACAAGACCGCGATGGTGTTCCAGAAATTTGCCCTGCTTCCCCATCGCAACGTTCTCGAAAACACAGTCTATGGCCTCGAGATCCAGGGCGTTCCCCGCGCCCAGCAGGTGGATTCCGCCATGCGCTGGATCGAGCGCGTCGGGCTCAAGGGGTTTGAGAGCAAGTATCCGAACCAGCTTTCAGGCGGCATGCAGCAGCGCGTCGGCCTCGCCCGCGCCTTGACCAACGACGCCCCGATCCTGCTGATGGACGAGGCTTTCTCGGCGCTTGATCCGCTGATCCGCGTCGACATGCAGTCCGTGCTCCTCGATCTCCAGAAGGAAATCAAGAAGACCATCGTCTTTATCACCCATGATCTCGATGAGGCACTTCGACTGGGCGACCGGATCGCGATCCTGCGCGATGGCGAAGTCGTGCAGCAGGGCACCAGCCAGGAGATTGTCCTGCGACCCGCCGACGACTATATCGCCAGCTTCGTCAAGGAAGTGAACCGCGGCCGCGTCATCCACATCGATGCCCTGATGGAACCGATCGGCGCAGGCCAGGATACGCCGGCAGTCAGGATTGCCACCGGATCGACCCTCGACATGGCCGCGCGCACGCTCACGGAAGGCAATCACAAGGAACTGGCGGTCTTCGACGCCTCCGACCGTCCGGTCGGCCGGGTTAGCCTGCAGCAAATCATCGCAGCGATGGTCACGCCCGGAGCAACCGGCGACCGGCTGTAGAGATCCTTGATCGGGGGCGGCTGACAAGTCGGCCCCGGTGCAATTTTCCAAACGGTAGGGCAACCGCGCCCAAGCTTGACCGCCCACGGTGGTGCGTGTTCTATGCCGGCCAAAGCCGACTTTCGATGAGCGGTTTGCGAGGGGGCCGGGGATCAGGACAACAGTGCAATCGACCTTGCAGAAGCATGGCGCCGGGGCCCAAGCACCGCGCGGCGGCATCGTGCGCCCGGTCGAGCACCGAGACCTCGTCGATGTCGCGGCCCTCTTCCAGAAGACCTTTCGAAATTCGCGCGATCCGGCCCCGGCGTCGTTGATCGAGTATTTCGGTGAATTGTTCCTGAACCATCCGTGGCTCGACGACGGTCTGCGCTCGAAGGTTTATCTTGATGCCGATGGCGCGGTCGCAGGCTTTCTTGGTATCGTTCCGGCGCGCATGAAGCTCGGCGATCTATCAATCACAGCGGCCTATGCCGGTTCCTACATGGTCGATAGGCCGCAGGACAATCCGCTCGTTGGCGCCCGCCTGTTGCGGGCATTCCTGTCGGGACCGCAGGATCTTTTCGTCAGCGAGACCGCGAATTCCATTGCCCTCGGCATGTGGCAGAAACTCGGCCACCACATGGAGCCTTCCTACAGTCTCAACTGGTTGCGGATGTTCGGGCCGGCGCGCGCAGCCATCGACTTGGCAGCGCACAAGGTCGCTGCTGCGCGTCTACTGGCCCCCATTGGCGCGGCAACCGACTGGGCGATCGATCGCGCCTTGCGAAAACCATTGGCGCCCGCCAAACCCGACGAGCGTCGCTACCACGCCGAGGACGCCGACGTAGCCACCCTAGCCCCTGTCCTGCAGCAACTTTCCGAAACCTTTGCCCTTCGTCCCGACTGGAAACCCGAAGTGCTCGACTGGTTGCTTGCGCATGCTTCGCGAAAGGCGCTTTTCGGCGATATCCATTGCCGCGTGTTGCGCGCCCCTGATGGAGAACCGGCAGGCTGCGCCGTTTACTACGGCCGCCCCGGCGCTATCGCCTGGGTATTGCAGTTGCTTGCTACACCCGGAGCCATCGAAACCGTCGTCGACGATATGCTCTTCGACGCATATGGCCGGGGTTGCGCCGGAATC
This sequence comes from Ferirhizobium litorale, assembly GCA_030028905.1. Lineage (GTDB taxonomy): Bacteria > Pseudomonadota > Alphaproteobacteria > Rhizobiales > Rhizobiaceae > Ferirhizobium > Ferirhizobium litorale. The sequence goes on from JALDYZ010000003.1 coordinate 77,223, forward strand.
CGCGGCAATGGCGACCCCCAATCGCTTCCCGTACTGATGAACCGCAAGACGCTCTTCTTCTCCCGATCCGTGATGCTGGTATCAAGCCGGAATCCCGCTATCCTCAGCGAACTTCGCTCGGGGCGAGCGCTCGTCACCGGCCTCGCCGGCGAGAGCTGGTGTCGCATGATCGGAGACACGTTTACTTAATTTCATCAATAAGTTGTGCCGGCGCGTGAAGGTAACGCGCGACCCTGCGCTTGGCGTCAATGTCGCTCCAGACGGACTGCACTTCGTGATCCGTCAGCCCGGTCGCGTCACCGACATCGCAAGCCGACAGGCCATTGTTCAGTCCGTAAAGGCACAAGTCCATGTCGCCGTGCGACAGTGAGAAGTAGTATTCGTCCTGTGTTTGCGGCAGCGACCATGTGTCGGTGGTCGGAGGTCGTAGTCGGATCTCTTCCGGCACGCCAAGAACTTCAGCCAGTTGGTAGACCTGGCTTTTGTAGAGATGGGCGATCGGCTTGAAGTCCGACGCCCCGTCGCCGTTCTTGACGAAGAACCCCTGGTCGAATTCGAGCCGGTTGGGCGTGCCGGCCACCGCAAAGTTCAACCGGTCGGCGTGGTAGTATTCGATCTGCTTGCGCGTCCGCTGCTTCATGTTGGCGGCGGCGATCACGCCAAGATAGACCTCCAGTGGCATCCGCAGCTTTTGCTGCTTGCCGTCCGGGGATTGCACAACCAGCCAGTTGATGCTGTAGCCGCGCCCCGATAGCGCCGATTCCAGTACGACCTTGGAGCCCCAGCCCGGCCCATAATCCGGTACGAGTTGGCGGATGAATCCGTCCCGTCGCTCATAGCAGCCGCTGGCCGCAAGTGCCGGCGCGATGTCTTCGCGGACCGTGCGGATACCGAGCGCCTCTGCGAGCCGGGTCGCCAGAACGGCACTGTCCGGGTCCGAATCGCGCTCCGGCATTAGTACTCCGAGTACCTTGTCTGGCCCCAATGCCTTTGTGCACAGCGCCGCAGTGACGCTGCTGTCGATGCCGCCCGACAAACCGAGCACTGCGCCGCGCCGACGAAGCTCGCGCAGGACGATATCGCGGATGCGCCCGCAAATCCGTTCGATTTCGGAAGGGGCATCCAGTCGCAGCCAGTCGACCGCCCGACCCCTGTCCTGCTGCATTTGCACGTTCATGCGATTTCCCCTGTCGTCTCCTGCTGTTTCACGAGGCGGATCTTGCCGCTATCCGTTTTCGGCAGGCTGTCGCAAAACTCCACCCACTTCGGCACCATGTAGTCTTCGAGATGACGCGCACAGTGACGCTGGACATGCTTCGCGTCGATATTGGACCCGGCATCGCGCACGATCACCGCCTTTACGGCTTGGCCGAGGATCGCGTCCGGGAGCCCGGTCACGGCGGCCTCGACGACGCCGTCGAGTGCGTAGAGCACACGCTCGACTTCCTGAGGGCTTACCTTTTCGCCGCGAGTCTTGATGATATCGTCGCGCCGGCCAATGAAGTGGAAATTACCTGCCTCATCCATCCGGAAGAGATCGCCGGTTCTGAGTTCCCTCCCCCACGGCGGGGGCGCATCACGCAATGCTGCGGCAGACGCCGCCTCGTCTCGCCAGTATCCCTGCATCACATGCGGCCCGCGCACTACGAGTTCGCCGACATTGCCCGGCGGCAGCGGTCTCCCGTCGATGTCGACCACGGCGACCTCGGTCCCCGGTATGGCGCGTCCGACCGCGGACGGGTTGGCGGCAAGCTCCGCCGGGGGCAAGCAGGTTGCCCGCAGGCATTCCGTCTGGCCATACATCGCGAAAATCTGCGTCGCCGGGAAAAGCCCGCTCAGCCCGGCGCTGAGTGCGGGGGGCAACTGCGCCGCCGCACTGGTAATGTACCGCAGCGACGGCACGGATCCCGGCGCCAGGTCCTTCATCTGCAAGAGGATCGCCGCCATGGTCGGCACCAATGGGAAGCCGGTCACACGTTCCTCGACCAAGCGCCGCATTATGACATGCGGAAATGCGAAGGACTTTTCCAGGATCAGCGTCGCACCACTGATCGCCGCTGTCACGAGCTGTGTCATGCCGTATCCGAACGACAGCGGCAATACGCTCAGCATGACGTCGTCGGACGTGTTTTCGAGATAGGCGACGATCGATCGGCATGCCGCCGAAATATTCGCATGCGAAAGCATCACACCCTTTGGTGCACCCGTCGATCCGGAGGTGTGTAGCAACAATGCCAGCGCGTCATCGGCGCGGCAGCGGGGGGCTGGACGCGAACTGGAGCCCGAGATCAGGGATCGAAAATCCAGCCATCCCGGGATGGGGTCTCCGTCCCCGGTGCGAACCGAGACACAAAGCATAGCGGCGGCGGCGGCTTCGCCCGCAGCCTGCCGGAAGAGCGACTCGAGGCGAGCTTGGGCGATGACTGCCCGCGGTTCGACGCGAGCGACTATACCTGCGAGTCTCGGTGCCTTCATTGCCGGATTGAGCGGCACCGCCACGGCGCCTGCCTTGAAAATCGCGAACAGACTGACCGCGGCCTCCCAGCCGTTGTCGAGCAGCAGCGCAATCCTGTCACCCGGGCTGATCGCGTTTGCCGCCAGTCCCGCTGCAAGTCGGTCCGACAGATCGTCCAGTTCGGCGTAGCTCATGCGGCGCTCGCCGGCGACGAGTGCCGTCTTTGCGGGGAGGCATTCGGCGGTCCTGCGCAGATGGTCTTCGATGCGCATCGATGAACCTCGCAAGGGAAGGCGCTACGCCCGGACCGGTGCGCGTTTTAAACGCAGGTAGTTGCCAATGTTCCCAATGGAATCGAGATTGTCCGGAATGATCTCCTCGTCGGCGACGGTGATGCCATAGCGCTGTTCGAGGAAGGCGATCAGTTCCAGTACGCCGGTCGAATCGATCAGGCCGCTTTCAAGCAGCGACTCGTCGTCGGCAATCGAATTTCTGTCCGCGCGAAACAGGAAGTTTTCGGCAATGAAATCGCGGATGCTGGAATCGAAATCGTCAGGCATGGATCAACTCCCGGGCTCAAGAAGCGGTGATCGGCGACGGCACGGCCGTCCGGCCATCCCGATTGCCGATGAATGCGCGATGCCAGAGCTGGGTCGAAAGAACTCCGACCAGAGCCATGTTGTCGCGCTGACCAAGCCTGCCTTTTAGCGCGAATTTGCTAACGAGTTGCTGCACAGCGCCGGGATCGAAGAACCCGCCCCGCGCGATTGTATTCGGCGAAAGCGCGTCGCGTACCTCGTCCGACTGCTGCGGACCGACAAAGCACTCTCCTTCCGGCGCGCGGTATGGCTGTTTCGGTCGATCGCCGATTTCCCTCGGCAGCAGATCCTTGAGGCTTTCACGCAGGATATGCTTCTCCCGCAAGCCGCGGAGTTTCAGTTCTGGCGGAATTTGCGCAGCGAAGTCGATGAGCCGGGGATCGAGGAACGGATAACGGCTTTCCACCCCATGCGCCATGGCGACCCGATCTCCTTGCGAAGAGAGTATGTATCCGGGCAGCAGATAGGTCATTTCCAGGTATTGAGCCTGAGAAAGCGGATGCCAGCGGGTAAATTCCGCAGGCAGACGGTCGCGAAGGTCAGCCAAGGCATCGTAGCCCTTGAGCGTTTCGCGGGTCTCCTGCCCGTAGAATAGCTTGATCCCGGCGGTCGAGCGAAAACGAGGCATGTGAGAGTATAGCGGATCACCGGCCCCCTGCCCGCCGGGGGAGAAAAAGGCACGCAGGAAGGGTGCGGATTGCTGCTGCATCCGCGGCAGATAGGGATAGAGGCGTGACAGCAGGCGCGGACGGCGGCTGGATCCGGGCTGGCGATCGACAAAGCGCCGCACCTTCGCCTCCTTGAAAAGGTCGTATCCGGCAAAGACCTCGTCTGCCCCTTCCCCGGTCAGCACCACCTTGACCCCGCACTCGCGAACATGGCCGGCCAATCGGTAGAGCGGAACGGCCCCGGTCCTCAGTACCGGCTGCTCGATGCTGTCGATCACCTGCGGGAACAGCCGACCGATCTCATCCGTCGATACCGGCACGGCCTCGTAACGGGCCTGCAACGCCGCCGCCATCTTTCGCTGCAGCGAGCTTTCGTCAAATTCCGGATCCTCGAAAGTCACCGAAAATGTCCGCAACTCCGAATCAACCAGGCGGTTGGCCGCGGCACCGACCAGCGATGAATCAAGGCCGCCGCTGAGATAGGCGCCATAGGGCACGTCGCTGCGAAGGCGCAGCTTTACCGAATCAAGAAAGAGGGCACGCAGTTCCTCCTTCAACCGCTCTTCATATGGCCTGCTCCATTCCCTTGCACTATGCGCGTCGGGATAGGCCGGCTGCCAGTAACGTCGGATTTCCATGCGGTCCGGCGTCAGGGTAATGAAATGACCCGGCGGCAATTCGCTGATACCGCGAAACGGCGTTCGCGGCGGGAGGCAAACCCAGAATGTGAAGATCTGGTCGACAGCAAAGGGATCCGGCTCGGCATCGATGCCCGGGACTTCCAGCAGCGCCTTCATCTCCGAGGCGAAATAGAACCCGTCGGGGCGCTCGGCATAATAGATCGGGCGCACGCCGATGCGGTCGCGTGCAATGAAAAGGCGTTGTCTGCGCTCATCCCAGATCGCGAATGCGAAGTCGCCATTGAGGCGCAAGAGGCAGGCCTCGCCCTCCTCCTCGTAGAGATGGAGGATGACCTCGGTATCGGAACCGGTGCGGAAACTATGGCCCTTGCGCCGAAGCTCATCGCGCAGTTCCACGTAGTTGAAAATCTCGCCGTTGAATGTGATCCAGGTCGAACGATCGGGACCAGACATCGGCTGCGCCCCACCTGCAGGGTCGATCACGCTCAATCGCCGATGGCCGAGGCCCACTCCACTAGAGGTATATGTTCCCGCGCCATCCGGGCCGCGATGCGCAATCGCTCCTGCCATGCGCGCAAGCAGTCCTGGCCGCGGCGGCGCGTCCCTGGAACCACGATATCCGACGATGCCGCACAAGGCACTGCTCCCCGACAAGGGCCGGGCTTCGGGGACAGGGCACCCTTGATTGATGTTCACGATCGGGCTTGTCCGCGCCGCCCGGTTCGTAATCCCTCTAGACGAGCAGCAATTAACAAATCCGCCTATCCTTCTCCATTTTATGGAGAAACAGGCTCGTCCATTAATAATACCTAAAGCAAAAAAATTCCAAAAACATGAAAGGGACGATATCCTTCCGAATATCGCCCCCTAGCTGATCTGACGTTGCATCGGCGGAACTTGGCGTCCATCAAGGCATGGCATCAAGCTCACGTCTTACGCGTGCAACTCCTTTGAATTGCGGTTGCGCAGCAAATCGCCGATCGCCACCCTCACTTCGTCAGCCGAAGCGAAGCGGCGTTCGTCAAGATCGTGCACATGGAATTTCACCGCTATGAATTTCAACCGATCCTGGTCGGGAACAACGATCCCGACAGGTTCGCCTGCAAATTCAATAACTTGCCGTTTCATTGGTATACTCCTCCCGCGTCATGAGACGCGGACTCGACGAACTGAATGATTAGAAACCGTAAGGGGGCGCTATCACATTCGACAGCACGGGCGGGAGTTCGCGTCCGTGAGATTCACCTCAGGCACAAATCGTCCAAGGGCGGAAGCGATGATGCATTTCTTCAACATGTCACTTTCCTTGTTCGAGTTGCACAAATCCGAGCCCTGCCGATGTCAGGCAGATTGAAAGACATCATTAACCCAAACCAGAATGTCCTTCAACACGGAAATCAGACTACTTAGAATTTTTTTCCGTATGATGACAGAAACACGGCATCTTCGTGAAAACTTTGCTTGGGCAGCGCAGCATTGCGGATGCAGCATGAATCTCACGCCATCGGCGAGCCTGTCGGGCTCGGACGTGGAGCGCTGGTTCTGATCGGCAGATAGGAACGCGATTGCCGCATGGCAATAGCCCGCACTGCGAAAGTCGCTGCTTTCGCACACTGCCCACCCGGCAACCCGGGAACGAGCTCACCAGCCTTCGGCGAGGGCCTTGCCCAGCATTTCGGCGAAAAAGTCGGCGCTGTCCTTGGTCAGGCACAGCGGTGGCTTGATCTTCAACACATTCAGGTGATCACCCGTCGGTTGCATGATCACGCCGAGATCGAGGAGGCGTCTGCAGATGGCCGCGGTCTCGGCGGTGGCGGGAGCCAGTGTTTCGCGATCGCGAACGAACTCGACTCCAAGATAAAGGCCCATGCCGTGAACCGCTCCGATCAGGGGAAACTGTTCGCCGAGTGATTCGAGTCGCTCCTTGAGATAGTCGCCGACGGTTCGCGCGTTTTCCTGGAGGGCTTCGTCTTCCATAATGTCGAGCACCGCCATGCCGACGGCGCAACTGACAGGGCTGCCGCCGGCCGAAGAGAAGAAGTAGCCCTCCTTCTCGAAAGCTTCGGCGATGTCCCGACGGGTAATCACCGCACCCAACGGATGGCCGTTGCCCATACCCTTGGCGACGGTAATGATGTCGGGAACCACATTCTGCTGGTCGAAGCCCCAGAAGTGGTGTCCCAGCCGGCCATAGCCCACCTGCACCTCGTCGGCGATGCATACCCCGCCGCGTGCCCGCACCATGGCATAGACCTTCTCCAGGTATCCCGAGGGCAACGGTATGCCGCCGGCATTGCCATAGACGGATTCGCAAATGATCCCGGCCAGCTGCTCGTTCCGCTCCTCGAGCTTGTCGAGCGCCCGATGCGCGGTTTCGACGTAAGCCGCAGTCGCATCGGCACCGCGAAACTCGCCGCGATAGGTGTTGGGCGAAGCGATCGGATGCACCCAGTCGGGCCGTGTTTCCAAGGCCCGAGGATTGTCGGCGACCGAAGTCGAGACCGCATCGCTCGCGACCGTCCAGCCATGATAGCCCTCCAAAAGGCACAGCATGTTCTTCGCGCCGGTATAGGCCCAGGCCAGCCGCAGCGCGAGGTCGTTCGCCTCGGAACCGCTGTTGACCAGGAAGACCGTATCAAGTCCTTCGGGCGCCAGCGCCGTCAGCCGCTCGGAGAATTCGGCCACGCCCGCATAGTGGAAGCGCGAGTTGGTGTTGAGCAGCGACCACTGGCGCGAGACGGCCCGCGCCAGACGCGGATGGCCGTGGCCGACGATCGTCACGTTGTTGACCATGTCGAGGTAGGAGCGACCGGTGATATCGAACATGTGTTCGCGCCAGCCGCGCTCGATCTGCGGCGGTGCCGCATAGTAGTTCTTCTGCGGCCGGGCGAAATTCTGCTGGCGACGCTCGAGAAGTGCTTCGCTCGCCGGACGGGGTGCATCGCATTCCATCCCGAGAACGATCGATGGAGACGGGCAGAGGCTCGACCACGCGGCCGCGTGACCGGGGCGCACGAAGAGCGGCGGTTCGATTGAAGACTCCCGGCAAAGCTGCACCCGCAATATTCCCGCTCTGGCGCCCTGTCCGGCGCTCACCGTGCCAAGCGGCTCACCACGCGCGACGCGCACGCCGATCCCGTGCAGGTTCGCCATGCCGAAGAGATGCAGGTCAAGTCCATCGCCGACGAGGACCACGCGTTCTCCGTTGCGTTCCAGCCTGCCGTCAAACGGGGCAACTATTTCGGTTCCGCCCGGCAGCCTCAGGTCGACATGAAGCGCATAGGTCTCGGCCGCATTCGGCGAGCGGACCACGGTACGGGCGAGCCGGTACTCGCCATACCGGGTGGCCGCTCCCCCTTCGTCATCCGCCACGTCCGCCAGCACTTCCTCCTCGATGCCGGGGTCCGACCATTCGCCGGCCAGGAAGTGCGGGCTCAGCACCCCGAGGTCGACAAAGCGGATGGTGGCGGGGTCGACACCCGGAAGCAGGCGTCCCAAGGTGGAGGGCATGGAGGCCGGCGCGGTCGCCGCCACAGCCTGCGAAATCGCCTCCTCCATGACCGCGAAGGGCACTGAAAGCGCTGTCTCGAAGATTTCGCGCTCGTGTTCGATGTTGTCGCGAACGTAGGCGTTGTCGGGTTCAATCGCCAGTTGTCTTTCGCTGCTCGCGACCAGGATCCCGGCCCTGGCGACAACGAGCGGCCAGAGCGCCTTCAACTCCTGGTCGTTCAGGGGAAACTGGCCGTGAAATGCCTTGACCGCAGGCAGGATGTAGTAGGGATCGCCATCCGCGTGATGCAGCAGCGATGCGCATGTGACGGCCAGGTCGGCCACCACCCAGCCGCGCACCACGTCTCCGAAATCGATCACGCCGTAGGGAATGAGTCGACCGTTGGAATCGATGCGGCTGACGACGTTGTCGTCGGTCACGTCGTGGTGGATCGGCTGTACCCGCAAGGCGCCTGCGAGCGGCTGGATGCGACGGATCGCCGACACCATGACCTTGGCGATCCGCTCACGCGCCACCTGATCCTTCATGTCGGAGAGCAGCGTCAGCGTCACCGGTCCGGCCCGGCGCAGATCCCATTGCAGCACGCGATCAAGCCCGGGATGGTCGAAATCGGAGAGCGCGGCGGCCAGTCTTCCGCCAAGTGCGCCGAGTTCCTGCACCGCATCGAGCGAAAGATGCTTGCTCCGCGTGAGCTGTTCTCCGTCGAGGTATTCGAGCAGTCGCACCTGGTAGGTTACATCCCGGACCGATACGAAGATCAGGTCCTGGTCGTCATGGGCGGGGATGACGCGCGGTACGCGTGGCGCGTCGGGCTTTTTGGCGACGTGCCGGAGCGCCGCATTCTGCGCCTCGATTTCGACGGTTGCGTATTCCGTGCGGCAAACCTTGAGCACAAACCGGTCCGTGTCCGTGTCGATGCGGAAATTGCGGTCCTGCTGGCTTCCGAGTTCGGAGACGACACCTTCGAGCGCATAGAACAACTGCAGGATATCGGAGGCATCCTGTGCCGTCACATCCGGTCGCGGCAATTGCGTCCGGTCGATTAGCGCTGCATCCGACATCTCATCTTTCCCCGCGATCGATTGCAACCGACATTAGCAAAGGAAAACAAGACGTCTATCCCCGCCGCGTGTCGTCGTAAATTATCCGTCAGGGAAATGGCGCCGGGGGCTCCGGCGCCGATGAATTCGATCAGCCCATGCGCTCCGATGCATAGGAACCGGGGCTCGCCGGGAAGACGATCGTACGGTTGCCGTTAAGGAAGACGCGGCGATGGATGTGGGCATGGATGGCGCGCGCCAGAACCTGGCTTTCGACATCGCGTCCGATCGAGACATAGTCATCTGCGCTCTGCGCATGGGTGATGCGCGCGGTGTCCTGCTCGATGATCGGGCCCTCGTCGAGGTCGGCGGTGACGTAGTGCGCCGTCGCGCCGATCAGCTTCACGCCGCGCTCATAAGCCTGCTTGTAGGGGTTGGCGCCCTTGAAGCTCGGCAGGAAGGAATGGTGGATATTGATAATGCGGCCCGACATCTTGCGGCACATGGCGTCGGACAGCACCTGCATGTAGCGCGCCAGCACGATCAGGTCGGTATCGGTCTGCTCGACGAGTTCCAGCAGGCGGGCTTCCGCCTGCGGCTTGTTCTCCTTCGTCACCTTGATGTGGTGGAAGGGAATATCGTGGTTGACCACCACCTTCTGGTAGTCGAAGTGGTTCGACACCACGCCGACGATGTCGATCGGCAGGGCGCCGATCTTCCAGCGATAGAGAAGATCGTTCAGGCAGTGACCGAAGCGCGAGACCATCAACAGCACTTTCATCCGCGAGGCGGAATCGTGGATTTCGGCGTCCATCTCGAACTTCTCGGCGACCGGTTTCAGCCCTTCGGCAAGAGCCTGCAGCGCGACGCCCTCTTCGGAAATGAAGCTGACCCGCATGAAGAACTTGCCGGTGTCGAGGTCATCGAACTGCGAGCTGTCGACGATGTTGCAGCCCTGCCCCGCAAGATAACCGGAGATCGCGGCGACGATCCCTCTCGTCGACTTGCAGGATACCGTCAGAACATAGCTCTTCATCTGTCTTTCCCTCTACAATGCAGGCGACCGTGCGCATGCCGATCTGGTTCATTTGACAAGCCGCGGGCGCCCGTTCCCGGGTCACCCGAGTCGTGAGGGAAACAAGCTCGGCAATCCCGTCTCTCCTCCTCATTCCGGCCGGCCTCCGTGCCGCACCGGACGCTTTGGTGCATAGCGCAGAGATTAGGCCAAGGCGCACACAATACCGTTCCCGTTGCGTCTTCAAAGCGTGAATTCCCGTCGTCAAACGCGACAGGCACAAAATATTCGAGCCCTGGGCCGCAGCGTTTCGTGGGCAATCTGATAACCAAGATTCCGTTCTGTTGCCGCCCGACGCTGCAATCGTGGCAGGGCAAACACCTGATACACCAGTTCTTAAAGATTGCTGACGCTGTTTCAGCCTGGGAAAGCATCAATACTGGATCCGCAGCAGGTGGCGTCGCCATACCTGTGCCGCGGGAGGGTGAAATATGAGCGCGCTCGTTGCAGCATTAGCGGCAGAGGCACCGACCCGATCGGCCGGGCCGCTCGTGGTCCATGTGGTTCGCCAGTATGCGCCAAACCGAGGCGGGCTCGAGGACGTCGTAGCCAACATCTGCCAGCAATCGCTCAAGCGGAACTACCGCGTGCGCGTCGTTACCTGCAACACGCTCTTTGCTGATCCCGGGCGCAAACTTTCCGAGCGGGAGGCGATCGATGGCGTCGAGGTTGTTCGCATCCCGTGGCGCGGCAGTTCACGTTACCCGATAGCGCCGCAGGTCTTGCGGCACCTCGCCGATGCCGATCTGGTGCATGTCCACGCCATCGACTTCTTCTTCGATGCATTGTCGCTTGCACGGTTCGTGCACCGGAAACCGTTGATCGCCACCACCCATGGCGGGTTTTTCCATACCCGGAAGTTCCGCCGTGCCAAAGAGATCTGGTTCCGGACACTGACGCGCCTTTCCGCCGGAGGATACCGGGCGATCGTCAGTTGCAGCCAGGCGGACGCCAGGCTGTTTTCGACGATTGCGAGCGGCCGCCTCGCGCTCATCGAGAACGGCACCGATACGCACAAGTTTGCCGATGCGGCATCGATCGTCCCGCAACGCCGCATGGTGACGATCGGGCGCTTCTCCGCCAACAAGCGGCTTGACCGCCTTCTCGACGGCATGGCCGCGCTCGCTGCAAGCCAGCCGGGCTGGCATCTCGACATCGCCGGCGCACCATCCGACTTCAGTGCTGCAGATCTGCAGCGCGAGATCGATGCGCGAAACCTGGCGGGCAACGTCGCATTGCATGTCTCGATCGACAATGCCGCAATCCGCGATCTGATCGCAAAAGCGTCATACTTCGTCTCCGCTTCGGAATACGAGGGTTTTGGCCTCGTTGCGGTGGAAGCGATGTCGGCCGGCCTTCTGCCCGTTCTGCAGCCGAACGAGGCCTACCGCCATCTCGCCGCCAGACATCGGGCGATCACGCTCTGCGACTTCACCCGTGCCGAGGGTTTCGCGGAGACGATGTCCGAATGCTTCGAGCGCCTTTCCTCGGGTCAGCTTCCCGCACGCCGGACGATCGTCGACCAAGCCAAGGACTATTCCTGGGACACGGTGGCCGACAAGTACTTCGAAATCTACGAGCGGGTGCTCGGATGACCGATGGCCAGATGCATGACGTCATAGTAGCCGATGCGGACAGAAACAACGCAAACGTTGCAGCGATCTCGCTTGTCATCAGCACGCTCGGCAGGACCGACAAGCTCGCCCGGCTCCTAGCCTCGCTTCAGGCGCAGACATTCAGGAACTACGAAATCATCGTCGTCGATCAGAACCCCAAGGGTTACCTTGAAGACGTGCTCGCACCCTATCGCGACGACCAGCGCCTGAGGCACCTCAGATCCCCGAAAGGGGTCTCGCACGGCCGCAACGTCGGCATCGCCAATGCGGAGGCGGCGATCATCGGCTTTCCGGACGACGATTGCTGGTATGCCCCGGACGTTCTCGAAAAGATGGTGTCTCTGTTCGCCCGCAATCCCGAAACCGGCATCGTGATCGGGCGAACCGTCGATGAAGCGGGCATGAACTCGATCGTGCCTGCCCTATCCCGGGACTGCAGGATCGGCAAGCGTGACGTACTTTATGTTGGCAACGCCAATGCCCTGTTCTTTCGTCGCGAGGCGCTTGCGTCCATCGGTCCCTACGATGAGAAACTCGGCCCCGGTCCGGCAACGATTTTCCAGAGCGCGGAAGATCTCGACATCGTCGCCCGCGCCCTCGCCCTGAACTTGCGGGTCGATTTCTTCACGTCGCTCACCATCTTCCACGAGCAGGTCGACACGGGTGCCGGCGACACCTATCTGAAGCGCATCCGCACTTATTCTCTTGGCACCGGCGCCTTCTTCCGCAAGAACGGCTACAGCCCGTTGACGGTAGCCGCCCTGCTGCTCAGGACGCTCGCCGGAATTCCCCTGAGATTGGTCCGCGGGCAGCCGCTGGAACTGCGTCCCAAGCTGGCTTACGCCTACAATATCGCCGCCGGCTACCTGCTTTGGCCGGGCTCCCGCTAGCGGCCCGCTTTCAGCCCTGCTCGGCCTGCCTGCCCCAGGACCGGTATCCTTCCAGGATGCCGAGGGTCCAGGCCCACTTGTAGCGGGCCTTCAATCCATCCCGGCGCAGGAACGCGACCAGCATTCCACCGAAGGGGCGCAGAAGTCGGTAGCCCGTATAGGCCGCGCCGAAGCCGTGCTTGTTGAGGAGTGCGCCAAATCCACGTCCGTATTTGCGGGCACGCTCGATCTGCGCATCCGTGATTGCACTATCGACCTGGTCGTGATGAACAATGATTTCCGGGAAGAACATCAACTGCTGCCCCAAATCCATCGCCCGCAGTAGAAGGTCGGCCTCCTCGCCGCTCTGGAATATGGTTTCGGCACCCACCCCCAGCCGCTCGTCGAAGCCGCCGATGGCGCGCAACGACTCTGCGCGCAGGAAGGTGCCGTTCGAATTGCCGCACAGCAGATAATTCGCGCGCGCGATCGTCACCGGTGCCTCTCCCGTTGGGCTGACCGACACTATCCCATCCGCATCGAGCGTACGCCCCGTCACGCCCGAAAGCTGCGGATGTCCGGCGAAGAGCTTTCTCACCGTTTCCAGCGTATCAGGGCGGTACCAGCAGTCGTCGTCTGGGAAGGCGACAAAAGCACCCTTCGCCTCCGCCATGCCGCGGTTGCGCGCCCGCGAAAGCCCCTTCGCGGAGCGGATATGGCGGATTGTATAGTCATTCGCGAAACGTGCGACGACAGGAACAAGACGGTCATCCGGGTTCTGGTCGACGAGGATCACCTCGAACTCGCGACACGTCTGCCTTGTCAGCGAACCGAATAGCCGCTCGAGCTGGTCGAACCGGTTCACCGAGCAAACAATCAATGAAAACAACAGCGTCTCCGGCGGTCAGGCGGCGCATCTCAATACAACGAGGCCCGTGCAATACAAGAACGATCAACCGAGAGGATATGCCCCAAATGTTAAACTATGTGAAATAGAAACATGGCACCCCTTGAGAGACATTTCCACATTGCAAGGCCAGCCGGATAGCCCGATTTCATGACGAAGAGCATAGTTGCAAACTCGATCTCGAATGCATTCGCAGGCATGGCCTTGCTCGTTTCCGGCTTTCTGTCATCGATCGTCGTCGCACGCCTGCTCGGACCGGAATCCAGTGGCGTCATCGCATTTTCGCTCTGGATCGCCACGACCGGTGCGCTTCTTTGTGAACTTGGCACCGGCATCACCCTCCAGCGTATCCTCCCGCAATTGAAGGTCCGCGGCTACAGCGATGCGGAAAGACGCGGTTTTGCCGCTTATCTCGCGCCGCCGATGATGCTGGCGACCATCATCGCAATCGCGATCTATGGCGCCTCGGCTTGGGAGGCGGAGGAGATGAACTGGCTGGAGACGGCACCCTCCGTCGCCGTTCTGACCGGCGTACTCCTCTTCGTTCAATCGATCGGCTCTTACGCCAAGAGCTACCTCATCGGCGAACAACGGCTCCCCGACTTCCTGCGACTCACCGTCGTCGCCTCGCTGTTGCAATTGGTCGTGGTGGCGGCCGGAGCCGCTATGATTGGCGTGGAAGGCGCATTGGTCGGTTACATTGCCGCACAGCTCGTACTTTTCGCATTCGCCACGACCGTTGTCACCGCAAGGCGAAACGCATGCGGCATCGGCTCGCGCTATCTTGTATCCACCTCGCTTATCCTGTTCTTCGAGTACCTGCTGACATCGGTCTTCCTGAACCGGCCGGAACTCCTGTTCCTGCAACAGTTCCACGACGTCGAGTCCGTGGGCTTCTACGCCGTCGGCCTTTCGCTGGCCAATCTGGCGCTGCAGCTTCCTCTGCAGTTGACCGGCAGCCTGCTGCCCTACTATGCCGAAAAACGCGAGCTGGCGAACGGTCACATGCCGCACGAGGTGTTCGAGGGCGTCGTGCGCAGCCTCGCCTATCTGACACTGCCCATGTGCTTCGGCCTGGCGGCCATCGCAACACCGCTCGTCACGATCGTCTACGGCGAAGCCTTCGGCCCGACCGGATCGATCGTCGCCATCCTCGCGCTGCTCTCGCCGGCCAGCGTCTTTTTGCAACTGTGCACCCAGTTGCTGTTTTCGATGGACAGGGCGCGCGCGCGCCTGGTGATTGCATCGATCGGCGCGGTCGCGATGGTCGGAGGTTGCCTTGCCGTCATTCCCTACTGGGGCGGTGCGGGTGCTGCGGCGGTGCGTGGCGGCGTATTCATGCTGATGTGCATCCTCATGGTGCGAGCCCTGAAGTTCGACAGATCCCCGAAGTCAATGTATCTCGCCATCGGTCGTATCGCATCGGCTGCCGCTGTATGCGGTGGAGTTGCCTACGGTATCGCTGAGGTCGTGCCGGGGATGGCAGGGCTTCTGCTCGCGATTGGCGGAGGCGCCCTCGCCTATCTCGTTGCCCTGCGCCTGTTCGGAGCCGTCGCCAGCCAGGATGTCGTCGTCATTCGCCAGATCATCGAGCGTTTTCCGACAGGGCCACGGCGGCTGTCTGCCCCGATCATCGACCTGGTGGCGCCCGTTCGCACCTGACCCTTCACCCGAACAGAGAAAACAAAAAATCCAGATACCATGACGAAGAACAACGATAGGGCGCCGGCCCCTTCTACGATCAAAGCGGTGCAAAAGGCAGCGGCCTTGCCGGTGACGTTTGCTGGCACGGCGGGGCTGTTTTCCCCCGCTCAGGGCTCCTCCTGCAATCTCGCCGTGCTCTTTCTCAACCCCTGGGGGCTCGAGGAGATGTGCACCCGCAAGTTCTGGCGCGCGCTTGCCGAGAGCTTCGGCGACGCCGGCATAGCAAGCCTGCGCTTCGACTACCCTTCGACGGCAAATGCCCTCGATCTCGCTGCCCCCCCGGTCGGACTCGATGCGTGGAAAACCTCCATAGAAACTGCAATCGAGACGCTGAAGCGCCATTCCGGAGCAAGCCGCGTCGTCGTGCTCGGGCATGGACTTGGCGCTACATTGGCCACAACCATGGTTCTCCCACGGCAGGATATCGAAGCGATCGCCTTGCTGGCGCCGGTCATTCGGGGGCGTGCCTATCTTCGGGAGCTGATGCTCTGGTCAAAGGTCGTCGACGACGAACTGGGGGTCAGCGAGACGGCGCGCAATACCAGTCCTGGTGCCATTGCCGGACTGAGCATGCCTCCGGCCATCGCCGAAGACGTCCGAAAACTCGACATCTCAGGCGCCGAACTGAAAGAGGGGCAACCGGTCTTCATTGCAGTGCGCCCTGCCCGCGACGCCGATGGCCGGTTCGCCGATCACCTCGCCGCGATCGGTTGCGATGTCACCCGGACCGATTTCCATGGCTATGATGCATTCGTCTCCAATCCGCTGACGCAAAAGCTGCCGGATGAAATTGGCCACCGGTTGCTGGACTGGCTCCGTGCGTTGCCGGCCTTCCGCGACAAGCCTGCCATGCCGGCGGTCCCCATTCCAGTGGCGCAGCCGTTGCGCGGCGCGGCTTTCGAAGAAACTCCGGTTCGTTTTGGCGACGACGGCCGACTCCATGGCACGATCTGCCGCCCGCTGGGGCAAATGTCGCGAGCAACCGCCGTCATCCTCAGCACCGCCTATGATCATCAGGCCGGCTGGGGTCGCAGCACGGTCGATCTCTGCCGCTATCTTGCGTCAATCGGCATCTCATCCCTTCGCTTCGACAGCGCCGGCGTAGGCGACAGCCCTCCGGTCCCCGGCCGCCGCCCCCAAATCCTGTACGACGATCCGCAGGTCGGTGACGTTGCCGCGGCCGGCGATTTTCTCGATAGCCTCGGCTTTTCGGAACCGGCGCTGGTCGTCGGCCGGTGCAGTGGCGCCTATCTCGCCTTCACCTGCGCCGTCAGCGACCCGCGCTGGAAAGCTTGTATCTCCATCAACCCCTACCTTTTCCGATGGGAAAGGGAACCTACCGAGGAAATGTTGCGGGCCACGCCCCGACCGCTCGGCGACTATGCCGGAAAGGCGGTCCGAATTGAGACGTTCCGCCGATTGCTGGCCGGCGAGGTCGACGTCCGCCATGCTCTGCCCAACATCATGAAGGGTATAGCCCGCAGGGTCGCGAAGGCGCTCGCGCCTGCTCTGGGACCACTCCTGCCGCAAGAACGCTGGAACCGCGCGGTAAAAGCCGACTTTCGCAAACTCAGCGAACGGAACGTCGCCTTCGCTCTCGTCTATAGCGAACGGGATCAGGGTCTCGACAACTTCCGTTTCCACTTTGGGCAGGACGGCGCGAAACTCCGGGCCTTTCCCAATGTCCGCCTCGAAATCCTTCAAGGTGCGGACCACAACCTCACTCCCCGCACCGCACGCGAACGCATGCACGAGATCGTTGCCGAATGCGCATTGTCGATCGCAGGTTGCCCACCGGCGACTAAATCGCCGTCAAACGGCAATCCCCTGTCTCGCGCAATTAGTTGAGGGTTTTACGATTGATTTGACGTCGCAGCGGCCCTCGGCCGCCGGCGAGTTACTGGACGCGCGTCTTCTTCGAGCGTCGGCGCTGCCGACCCGGAAGGTATCTGCGAATCATCCACAATCCGGCCGGCGGCCCGACAAGCCATTGGGAGGCTATCAAATATTAGCGGGGGTGCAGGCAAAACGTCCCCCCTTATTCACAGGGGAACAACCAAAAAAGGACGAGCGTCCGCCGCAATTCACACCCCTAAGTTCTCGGTGCCCATAGCGCAGCATCGGCGAAAAGTGTAAAAAGCAGCTTCGGCGATACGCAGGGGAGTGCAAATTGAGCCGGTGTATTGATTCGAGTCGATCTCGATATTCTTCAAGTATAATCGGTGCGTATATTCTCGCCGCGATCCTGGCATTTGTGCTTCCGACGGGCGGTGGCTCAGCGCAAACCTCGGAAATAGCCCCGCCCAAGGGCTTGGTCGTGCTTGAAGTCAAGGGCAAGCTGAAGATCAGCAATCGCGGGCCATCCGCCATGTTCGACCTCGCGATGCTGGAAGGTCTGGGCCTGAAGGTGGTAAAGACGTCGACTGTGTGGACCGATGGCGGCCCCCATCTCTTCGAAGGCGTTCTGGCCCGCGACGTGCTTGCCGCTGTCGGCGCACAGGACGCCCATACGGTGATCGTGCGAGCCCTCAATGACTACGCGATCGAAATACCGGTTTCCGACTTTTACGACCATGACGTCATTCTGGCGATGCGGATGGATGGGCGCCAGTTGACTGCTCGCGACAAGGGGCCGCTCTGGATCGTCTACCCTCGCGACGACCATCCGGAACTGCAGGACGAGCGCGTCGACCAGCGGTGGGTCTGGCAGGTGAAGGAACTGGAGGTCGATTGACTGTCTGGAACGTCAAACTTCGGGAAGTCGGTGCGATCGTCATCGCGATTGTGACGTTTTCCGTTCTTCTTGTCCTGGCCCTGATCCAACTTCTCGAAACCGAACGAACCCTTCACATGGGCGAAGGCGAGAACCTTCTGTGGGTCCTGACCCAGCCGCAAATCGAACTACAGCGACTTATCATTGCCGAAGCGACAGGCGAGAGCGCCGACGACATCCGTCTCCGCTTCGATATAGCGGTCAGTCGTTTCACCGTGCTGCGCGAGGGGACCGTGCACAAACGGTTGAACGAAGATGAGCAAGCCCTTGTCGAACGCGTCTATGCGGATCTCATCGCGCTTGAGCCGATGTTTGCGAACTCCCATACACCCGGCGACATCCAGTTTATCCGCGATCGGCTCGCCCCGAATATCGAGGTGCTGCGCGAACTCGCCAATTCCAAGATGATCGCCGAAAACAATCGCATGGGTGCAAAGCGAGATCTCTACAAGAACGCCCTCATTGAAGTGATCATGTTCATCATCGGGATCATGGCGAGTGGCCTTTTCCTGATTGCCCGACTGCTCAGCGGATTGAACCGGGCTGCGGAATCGGATGCCCGGCTACGGCGCGAAAAAAACTTCCTCGATCTTGTCATCGAGGCCAGCGGCGACGGTATCGTCGCCTTCGATCCGACCCTTCGCTGCACCCATTGGAACAGCGGCATGGCGGCGATCTTCGGGCTTCCGGCGGAAGAGGTTGTCGGCAAGCATATACTCGAAGTCTTTTCGCACCCGGATGATCATGTCGTCACCAGGCTTGTCGAACAGACGCTTCAGGGAGAAACGGCCCTGATTCCGGCGCATTTTATGCCGCGCTACGACAAGTATCTGGAGAAGTACGGCTTTCCGGTCCGCTCAGACGGCAAGATCACCGCTGGCGTCATCATCGCCCAGGATGTGACCGAACGCTACCGGACCCACCTCGAACTGGTCGAACACCGAACCCGCCTGGAGGAGCTCGTCAGCGAGCGCACGGCAACGCTGGAGCGAACGGAGCAGCAGCTCTTGTCTGCGATCAATACGGCGCCCGACGGTTTCGCCGCCTTCGATGCCGCCGGTAGCCTGATTGTCGCCAATGCCCAGGCGCGCGCCTTGCTTGTCGATGTCTCGCGCTTTGCCCCGGGGACTCCACTCGCCGACATTCTGGGCAACCCGGTATTCGAGGGACGACTGTCTGCAGAAACCCCAGTCGATAGCCATGCCGCAACCCAAACCACCGAGCTTGAGCTTGCAAGGGGCTCATGGCTGATGGTGACGCTGAGGCGAACGCGCCACGGAACCAGCGTCCTGCGCCTCGCGGATATCAGTACCTACAAGCGGGCGGCGCGCACGCTCGAAAACGCGCTGGCGCGAGAACAGAACCTGCGACAGCTCTATTCCGATTTCGTGTCGATGGTTTCCCACCAGTTCCGTACGCCGCTGGCCATCATCGATTCCGGGGCGCAGCGGATGCTTCGTCGCGGCGCGGCGATGTCGATGGACGAGGTCGTCAATCGCGCAACGAAGATCCGCTCCGCGGCAAGCCGGCTGGCCGGGCTCGTCGAGGCGACCCTCGATGCCGCGCGCATGGAGGCCGGCGAAATCGAATTTCGGCCGCAACCCAGCAATCTCGCTGCTATCGTCCAGGATCTCTGCGAGCGTCAATACGATCTTCACCCGGAGCGCAACTTCCGGTTCGATCTCGATGACCTGCCGGAAGAGGTTAGCTTCGACCCGATCCTGATCGATCAGGTGATCGACAATATGATTTCGAATGCCATCAAGTACTCTCCGGCAGATAGCGAGATCCGCATCCAGGGCTATGTTGAAAGGGGAAACGTCGCGCTCAGCGTCGAAGACCGAGGAGTCGGCATCCCTTCCGACGAAATGCCGAGGATCTTTGGGCGCTATTTCCGGGCGCGCACTGCTGCAGGCATCCAGGGCACGGGTATCGGGCTCTATGTCGCAAGGGAAATCGCCCGGTTGCACGGCGGCGATATCCACGTCGCCTCCGAAGAAGGCCGCGGAACCTCGGTCACCTTGAAAATTCCTTTGGTCCCAGTTGAAGAACCAATGTTGCTGTCATGACGGATATAGAACGGGACACTCACACGCCTACGATCCTGTGCGTCGAGGACGAGGAAGACCTGCGTCTTGATATTGCCGAGGAACTGCAGTCCGCCGGATACCGGGTGCTGGAAGCCGGCAACGGCCGCGAGGCACTGGCGACCATCAAGGAGCACCGTCCGGACCTCATACTCTGCGATATCACCATGCCCGATCTGGATGGCTACGGCCTCATGGAGGCGATCCGCAAGCATGCTCCCGATTTCGCAGATGTCCCGTTTCTGTTCCTGACGGCGCTCGGCGGGCGCATGGACATGCTGCGTGGCATGGCCGCCGGTGCAGATGACTATCTCGTCAAGCCGATCGACTACGACATGCTGCTGGCGC
Source organism: Ferirhizobium litorale (assembly GCA_030028905.1). GTDB lineage: Bacteria > Pseudomonadota > Alphaproteobacteria > Rhizobiales > Rhizobiaceae > Ferirhizobium > Ferirhizobium litorale. The sequence continues at coordinate 97,516 of JALDYZ010000003.1, forward strand.
GGGTGAAGGCGCGGCTCTCGCAAGTCGGCCGGATCCGCGACAGCATCGAGCGTTCACACGAAGTGGTTCGTCTCTCCGTCACCAAAAGCCTGCAGCGCGGTATCCGCGAGACCGTCGACGCCCTCGCATCCTCGCTCGACCGACTGGTCACCGGCTTCGTACTGCTGGACGCGACCGGCCGGGTGGTGTGTGCCAATGAGACAGCCCGCGCCATCATAGCCGACGGAGATGCGATCATTCAGACACCTACCGGGCTGACCGGCATCAACCGCACCGCCACGCAACAATTCCGCGAGGCACTCGCTGCCACAATGCGCGGCGAGCACCAGGAAGAAAGCGTGCTCTTGCCGCGTGACTACGGCAATCCGGTGCAGATGCATTTCCTGCGTCTCGGCCACACCGGCATCGATGGCGAGGAAGTTGCCGCGCTGCTGATAGACCCCGATCGCCGTCGCGAACTCTCGCCCGACGCTGTCCGCAAGATGTATGGCCTGACCCCTGCCGAAGCACGGCTTTGCGTGGCGCTTGCCAACGGCAAGAGGCTGGACGAGATCAGCGACGACTTCGGCATTGCACCCACGACCATCGCCTTCCACCTGAAGAACGTTTTCCGCAAGACGCAGACAAGCCGCCAGAGCGAACTCGTTCTCCTTCTCAACCGGATCAGCTTTGCCTAAGTCAGAAGCGGAAGGCGTGGTTTGCACTCGCTGCCACGATTTCGCCTTCCGGCCGCCGTCCGGAAGGCGTGTCCGCACGCGGATGCAAGAGGATGCGCCTGGTGGTCGCTGGCGCCAGATGAAACCAGTCGTCCGATGGTCGGTAGCCTTCGACATCGATGTGAACCGATTGCGCCAGCCGGTCGGTAGAAAGCTCTATCGCCCAGGCGTTGTTGTCGGAAACCAGCTGCACCTCCAGCGTCGCGTCGTGGAACGCGGCAGTGCGGCCGAGCGGGAAATGGAACGCCTCGGCGAGGCTCGCACCCGTCTCGCGATGGCATAGCCTTGCGACCACGACGTCGTGCGATGGGGGGCCGAAACGGAATGCGTAGTTGGTGTCGAAGAACGCGCCGAACAGTTGCGTTACCGGCAGTCGCTCGCTGGTCCCCGGCTCCAGCAGCAACTCGCGCCTGCCGCTGACGACTGCCTGTTGCCCAGCCCGCAGGCATACCACCTCCAGGTCGACGTCCAGCGCGCGGGCGGTTTCGTTGACCACATGCACGTCGAGCCCGTTCGTGCCCTCGTCGGTGAAGACCACCTGGACGGACCGGAAGGCGCGCTTGAGCGCAAACCACACCGGTTTCGGATTTCCCGTCGCGTCGATGACGCCCCAGCCAGCACCGGGGAGCAAGTCCTGCAGCGTCCAGACCAGCGCCCCGTTGCATGTCGAGCCGGATCGGCGCCATTCGGCGAAAACTTCTTCGATGACCTCACCGGTAGCCGCCCGAGACAGGTTCAGGTAGCGCTGTGGCTGCTCGCGCCTTAGCCGCGGCGGATCAAACCCATAGAGTTCGCGGAGATAGTGGTCACGGATATCCTCGAAGTCCCAGGAAGCACCCCGATCTCGCGGCACGCGCGCCTTCCAGCGCGGATCATGGACCGACGGCATCGGCAGATGTCGCTCCAGCGTCGACTGCTGCGGCACATGGGAAAAGGCGAGGCATTCGGCGGCAAAGCGCACCTCGGCGCGGCGGGCATCGTCGAGGGGTTGGCAGTATGCGCCGACACCGTAGTAGTGGGTCACGCCGGCATTCGGGGCAAACGGCATGGCACCGCCGATTGGCGAATTGGCGACATAGGGCACGCCGGGGCGGCGCCTTGCCACCAGTTCGGGAAGGATCTCCTCGGTGAGCGGCCCTGACCAGATGCGTTCCGGCAAGCCCATCATCGCCGCCTGCTGATAAATCTCGCTGCCACCACAAAGGATGGACAGCGACGGCGACAATTGAATCGCTGAAAGCAAATTGTCGATCTCGGCGCGGACGTGGGCTAGAAAGGCCTCGTCCTTTGCCGGATAGTCGAAATTGGCGAACATGAAGTCCTGCCAGACCATCAGGCCGAGTTCGTCACAGAGGGCAAAAAACTCCGGCGTCTCGTAAGTCATGGTTCCGCCAATGCGGATCATGTTCATGCCCGCCTCGACCGCCAGCTTCAGCCACGGCTCGTAGTCTGCTCGCCTTCCAGGCAGGCCGACGATATCGGCGTTCGTCCACACTGCACCCCGGCAAAATACCTTTTCGCCGTTCACAAGCACGGCGAAATCGTTGCCATGGGTGCCGCGATCAATATCGATGCGGCGAAAACCCGTGCGCCCGAGCGAATGGCTTACGCCATCCACCAGCAAGGACACTTCGTAAAGATGCGGCACACCATGGGTGTGCGGCCACCATGGCTCGACGTCCGAAAGCCGCAGCGTTCCGCTGTAGCAGCCGTCCCCGCCGCGTTCCGCTTCCGATTCCGAGCCCGAACACGCGAGGCGAAAACGCACCGCTTCGCCCTCTTGGGTGAAGGACAGCCGCAGGATCCCCTCGCCTTCCGCAGTCAATTCCGTGCTGAGCGAAAGATCGCGAATCCGGACCGCGCCGGGACGAATCAGCGAAACCGGTCGCCAGGGGCCGACCGCATGGATCTCCGGGCACCAGCCCGGCATGTATCCGAGCGCTGTCGTTCGGACCAGCCGCAGCCCCTGCGAGTTCATCATTTGCGGACGCCAGCGCGCCCGCGGGCCGGCCTTTGCCAGATGCGGCGCAAGCGCGCGGAAGCAGATCGCCAGGGTGTCCCGGCCGGACAGATCGATCGCTACGTCGTAAGCCTCGAACATGCTCTGCGAGGAAAGGATCAGTTGATCGTTGAGATAGACCTCGGCGGTGGTCGCAAGTCCTTCGAAGCGCAGGGTCGCCGGTCCCGGCAGTTCGTCGGCAAGGTCAAGAAAGTACCAGGCATCCTGTGTATCGAGCGGGACCGGACTGCCACGGTCGAAACGGCCGGCCCGTTCGAGAGCCGCGGCAACGGTTCCAGGTACGGGCGCCGCGATGGCATCACCGGTCGAAACATCGAACGGCCCGAGACAGGCCCCGGCCGCCGTCAGCGCGAGGCGCCAGCCATCGGTGAGTGATTTCACCTCCGCTCCGATCAACGATAGCCGTCCCGTCACGGGTCACTTCCCTTCATCCGGCGAGTTTGTTCGCCAGCGCGTCCATCAGTCCGTCCCAGGCATCGGCTGCGGGGTCCAGTGCGGTCGCAAGCGGTTCGAACTTTTTGCGCGCGACTGCCCGGGCAAGCTGGAACTGCACGGACTTGGCACTCTCCGAAATCTTTCGTGCATGCTCGGATGCGTGGGCGAGCGCGCCGTTTTCGGCAAGCCAGTCGAGATGGCTGGCAACGAGTTCGAAGTTCGCACCCAACTGGCGAAGCGTATTGAACGCGTATTTGTGAAAGAAGTCGAACTCCCGCTCGGCAATCGCCTCGACCTGCGCCGGAAAGACCTTCGCAAACTCGCGCACCGGATTGGCATCCGGCCGTCGCCCGAAATGGCAGGCGAGCAGCCGCATGGCCTCCGCCCGGCAGCGCACGGGATCGACGGCCGCTGCCGGGAACTTGGCGAATTCGGTGTAGGGCAGAAAGGGCGGGTCCAAATCGGACAGATGCCGCTGGAACAGGCCGTCGAAATCTTCGCCCTCCAGCCGAAAGAAGCCGCCATTGTGGAAGTAGTCCATGCTGCGGCCGGCGACATCGAGACGATTGATCGCCACCGTCGTCTTGCCATGCTCGCGGCGATAGCCGACCCCTTGTGTATCCGGCATGTAGAAACTGTCCATCTCGAGCAGGCACAGTCGTCCCCTGCCGATCTGGGTGAGCACGTGGCTTTCGACAGCATCGAAAATGGCAAGTTCGGTGCAGCGGATTCCGTAGAGGGTTTCCAGATCCTCGAGCGGAACCTTGAAGAAGGTGAACTGGTCGCCCTCAAAGTCTTGCGTCAAAGTGAAGCCGAGCATCGCTTCAGGAGCGGCGCCGAAGGTCGAAAGCACCTCTATCCAGAGGTCGACATAGCAATTCGTCTCCGGCCACATGCGCTCGCTCGAATGCAGCGCATGTGGCTGGTAGCGCGCCGGATCGATTTTCGGGAAGACTGCCTGCATGTCGCCCGTCAGCCCCAGAGCGCCTTGCGCACCTTCGCCGGCCATTCCTTCACATCGAGACCGTGGGTGTGGAACAGCGCCAGCGCAATTCGTTCCAACCCGAAACCGACGCAGGCAGTATGGGCGACACTGCCATCATCCAGATGAATCCCCCACTTCGCCCCAAACGCGTCCTGATGGTAGTTGAAGCTCATGCAGGCGGTCGGCTTGGATACCGAGGTGATCGGAATCAACAGCTCGAACTTCAGGTTCTGATCGCGCTGGTTGTTGGCGAGCATCTTGCCGGCGCGCCCGAAGAACGGGTCGTTGGCGACATCGATCGCCACCTCGAGGCCGACCGATTTCATCATCTCGACGCCGCGATCCATCCATGTCTGGCGGAAGTCGGTCACATCGGCTTCGGTGCCCATGCAGACATATTCGCGCATGCGGAAGAGCTGCTGGCGGGCCGGATCCTTGGAGGGCTCGTGGCGGAAGCAATAGGATTGCAGGTCGAAAAGCCCGCCACCTTTCGGCAGGCGCCCGCGCTTGGCGATCGTCGGATAGAGCGGATAGCAGGCTGCCGGCGTCAGCACGATCTCGGTCGCCTCCTGGCCCTTGGTCCAGTCGTCGCCGACTTCCATGCATTGCAGAAGGCTCATGTGGTCGAGCTCGTTTCCGCAAAAACTATGAACGGTCCCAGCCAGTTGCGGGAAACTCTTCATGTAGCCGCTGGTTTCGAAGAAGGCGCGGTTCATGCCCGGCGGGAAGCGCATGGCCTCCGCACCGTCACCCCCGCCGGTCGCGTCGATCATCCGCTCGAAAGCCGCGATCACATCCTCGAACTGGCCGCTGCGCCCATAGAGCCCGTCAACGCCGGTATCGATCAGAAGCCCGGTTTCGAAGAGGCGGTCGAGAAACGAAGTCTGCATGTCCATAAGCATTACCCTACAAGGCTGGTGTCTTGTTTGTGCACGAGCAGCATCGTCGACGAATTGCCGAGGATGCGGTCGTTCGAGATCATCAACTGGGCCGAATGCGCATCGCGCAGGTGGCGTCCGAGGCTGTAGGGCGTGCCGTTCTTGTAACCCATGATTCCGCAGATCAGCATTGCATGGTTGATGATCGTCAGGATCATTTCGGAAGATCCGATCTTGACGTTGTTCATGGCGACCGCAAATCCCATCGACGAGAGCTTGTCCGGGTCGGATTTCGCGTCCTCGTAGGCTTTCAGCCCAGCGACTACATTCGACTTCACCATCTGTAACAGGTTTGACACTTCTGCCAGACGGAGCGCACCGGGAGGTGTCTGACCGGGTGTGCGGCGCGCGGCGGCGCGCACGAAGTTCTGGGCGCGGGCCACCGCATCGGCGGCGATGCCGTACCACACGCCGCTCCACAAGAGATGCGAGGTCGCCAGCATCGACTGGGCGGCTATCTCTGCGAAAGGCTTGGTGAAGATCTGTTCCGCAGGAGCCTCGCCCTTGAAAAGGAAGCCATCCGAGCAGGTGCCCCGCATGCCGAGCGTATCCCAAACGTGGGTGCGATCGAGCGTGTACTGGTCCTTCAGGAAGACCGTCATCACCTGGTCGGACGGCGCCGCATCGGCATGGCTCCGGGAAGTGATCAGGATGGCGTCGGCATGCGCACCGTAAGAGATCACTGTCGCATCCTTCTCCAGAATGCAGCGGTCACCTTCGACAGCGATGGCGCAGATCGAATTGCGCAGGTTGCCGCCGATGCCGCCTTCGGTCGTGGCTGAGCCGAGCAGAAGTTGATCGGCAGCGACGCGACGCATGAATTCCGTATGCCACCCGCTCTCCAGGCCATGCTCGACCAGGCTCGACAGCTTGATGTGGTGCATGGCGAAGATCATGGCGCTCGCCGCGCAGGACTGGGCGATGATCGAGCACAGTTCAGCGATCTCGGTGATCGTGGCGCCCTCGCCGCCGATCACCTCGGGGATCTGGATGCCGAGGAGGCGCTCGGTCCGCATCGCATCGACCGCCTCGTGCGGAAAGCGCCCTTCCACGTCAACGCGGTCAGCATGCTTCGCAGCTATGGCCGCCACACGCGCCACCCGGGCGGCAAGGCTGGTCGCCGGGATGGTGACCGAGACGTTCATCAGGCCGCCTCTCTCGCGTCGATGATCGACTGCACCGTCTTTTCGATCGCAGCGATGCTGGCGAAGGACTTGCGGTTGAGCAGGTTGTCCGGGAACTCGATGTCGAAAGCTTCCTCGATACCGAGCATAAGTTGCACGGATGCGAAGGACGAGAGTCCGGCCGCGTAGAGATCCGCGTCGTCCGCCAGTTGATCAAGCGAAACGGGAAGTCCGCCCAGTTTGGTCAGCAATCCACGGATGGTTTCGTTCATCTTCACGTCTCCGGATAGTTGGAATTACGCGTTCATCGCTTGGGCTATTCGTTAGCGTCGAAAGCATAAAAATCCGGTAAGGAACGTGATGAAGCCGGGGCTGTGGGACTCGCTAAAATTTTATCTATTGGCCTGCTGACAGCTGCCGAGCGAGGACCGAGAGCCTGTCGCAGCGGACTTCGCCCGTCGGATACCCCTGCCGAGCGGGCGGCAGGGGTGGTTCATTTCAGAGCGCCATGCCGCCGGAAACTTCGATCCGCTGGGCATTGACCCAGCGATTGTCCTGCGAAAGCAGCGCGGCGATCATCGGCCCTATGTCGTCCGGTTGGCCGACTCGGCCGAGCGCGGTCATCTCCACCACCCGCCTGTTGACCTCCGGGTTGTCCCGCACCATGCCGCCGCTGAAATCCGTTGCGATCGCACCGGGTGCAACCGCGTTGACCGCGATGCCGCGGGAGCCAAGCTCCTTCGCGAGATAGCGGGTCAGCACCTCGATCGCCCCTTTCATCGCCGCATAGGCACCACTTCCGGGAACGGTGATGCGTGTCAACCCGGTGGAGATGTTGACGATCCGGCCACCGTCGCGGATCAGTGGCAGGAGCTTCTGTGTCAGGAAAAAGACGCCCTTGAAATGGACGTTGAAGAGGCTGTCGAGTTCCGCCTCGGTCGTCAACTCGAACGCATTGTGGTGCGACGTGCCGGCATTGTTGACGAGATAGTCGAACTTCTCGGCACCAAGTTCGGCCAACGCTTCACCAACCCGGCCGACGAAGGCCTCGAAGGATGCGACATCGCCGGTATCGAGTTGCAGCGCAATGGCCCTGCGCCCGAGTTGGGCTACAGCATCGGTCACGGCTGCGGCCTCTGCCTTGTTGGAGTGATAGGTGAATATGGTATCGGTCCCGCGCTTTGCCAGATTGAGCACGGTGTTGCGGCCGAGACCACGGCTGCCTCCCGTGACAATTGCGATTGTGTTGTGTGCCGTCTTCAAACTTTCGTTGCTCATCTGAGGGCTCCTTGTTTCGATCCGTGGCTGCACGCTAACGCCGAGCGGTATGCCGAATGAATGCCCGAACTCTCCCATTTCTTGCCTGATCCTGCTCGCGACCCTATTTTGAAGTCTCTCGAACTAGGAGGCATGGCCATGTCGACCGCTCTTCTGGAGGCCGTCAGACGGTTTACGGAAATCCAACAAGGCGAAAGCCCGTTCCGCACGGCTATCGACGGGCTTACAGTCCTGCGCTCCGACCATGAGAAGCGTCCGGACCATCTCATCTTCAAACCGGCGCTCTGCATCGTGCTCCAGGGCGCCAAATGGGCGGTGTTTGGTGGCCGCCATGTCGACTATCGTGCCGGGCAGGCGCTAGTCGTCACCGTCGAGATGCCGGCTTTCGGTCGCGTTGCCGAAGCAAGTCCGGCTGAACCCTATCTCGGCCTCGTTCTTGAATTCGATCTCGGCATCATGCGCGAGGTTGTTGAGGCACTGCCTGCACAGCTACAACCGAGTAGCGAAGTCTCGTTCGGAGTCTTTGTAAGCAACTTCGACGGTGCGCTCGCCGATTGCGTGTTGCGAATGGTGAGGCTTCTCGACACCCCGGATGCGATCCCTCTCCTCTATCCTTTGATCATGCGGGAAATCAGCTATTGGCTGCTCACCGGCCCGCACGGCGGCGATATCGCGCGCCTCGCCCTCGGCACTGATCATGCGCACCGCATCGTCCGCGTGATCCACGGCTTGCGTAGCCGTTTTTCCGAACCCATGCGGATCGAGGACCTTGCGGAAACCGCCGGCCTCAGCCCCTCGGCGTTCCACCGCAAGTTCAAGGCGATCACCTCGATGACGCCGCTGCAGTATCAGAAACAATTGCGGCTCCTCGAGGCGCGGCGGCTGATGGTCGCTGAGGACGCGAATGTGGAAACGGCAGCATTCCAGGTGGGCTACGAAAGCTCGTCGCAGTTCACTCGCGAGTATGCACGCATGTTCGGCAACCCGCCCCGCCGTGACGTCGCGGCGTTGAAGTCCATTGCGGCGTAGCATCGAGACCCGCACACGACCGCGGTCGCTACGAGCTAGTCTGGCGGGTACTTGTGTTCGGTTCCGCGGAAATCCGACACGGAGTAGCAACCCCCACCCGTTTCGCGAACCGCGCCCTCGCCGATCACCGCCTTGCCGTAGCCACCGGGAATGTCGAGGATGTAGGTGGGTTGGCAGAGTCCGGAGATGCGCCCGCGAAGTTCCGAGACGATCTGCCGACCCTCGTCGATCGTCAATCGGAAATGACTGGTGCCGGGCGCGAGGTCCGGATGGTGCAGGTAGTAGGGCTTGATGCGCGTCTCGACGAAGGCCCGCATCAACTCTGCCAGCACCGCCGCGTCGTCGTTGACCCCCTTCAGGAGCACCGACTGGCTGACCATGGCGATACCCGCATCGACAAGCCGGGCGCACGCCAACCTCGCGTCTGGCGTGAGTTCGCGCGGATGGTTGGCGTGGAGTGCCACATAGGTCGTCTTGCCACTCGCCTGCAGCGCGGCGATGAGGTCGGCATCGATCCGTTGCGGTTCAACCACTGGCACGCGTGTGTGGAAGCGAACGATCCTGACATGGGCGATATCGGCGAGTGCCACCATGATCTCCCCCAGCCGGCGCGGTGAAAGGACCAACGGGTCACCGCCGGTCAGGATCACCTCCCAGATTTCCTCATGGGCGCGGATATAGTCGAGGGCTGCCTTGAGGTCTTCCGGCGTCAGCGTTCCATTGCCCTGCGGTCCGACCATTTCCCGACGGAAGCAGAAGCGGCAATAGACCGGGCAGACGTGAACCGCCTTCAACAGCACCCGATCCGGATAGCGATGGACGATGCCCTCGACCGGGCTATGGTTGTGGTCCCCGATCGGATCGTCCCGTTCCTCAGGCAAGATGTCCAGTTCGGCGAAATCGGGCACGAACTGCCGGCGGATCGGATCATCGGGGTCGGCAGGATCGATCAGCGACGCAACGGTCGGCGTCAACGCTACGGCATAGCGTCGCGAAACTTCTTCGAGCTTTGATTTCAGAGCGTCGTCGACCAGTCCGGCAGACGCAAGGTCGTCTATCGACTTTATCGCTCGCTCCGTTCTCATGGTCCGTAGTCCGCAACCGGTGCCCACAGCACTTGGTCGATCCGGGTCGCGCCCGTTGCCAGCATCGCCAACCGGTCGAAGCCCAGCGCAATGCCGCTCGCTTCCGGCATGATGGCAAGAGCCGCGAGAAAATCCTCGTCGAGCGGGTAGCTTTCGCCATAGACCCGGTGCTTCTCCGCCATCTCCATCTCGAAGCGGCGGCGCTGTTCCTCCGCGTCGGTCAGCTCGCCAAAGGCGTTGGCCAGTTCGACCCCGCAGGCATAGAGCTCGAAGCGCTCCGCGACGCGCGGATCGGCGGCGCTCGGTCGGGCAAGTGCAGCCTCGGAAACCGGATAGAGGTCGAGGATCGTCGCCCTGCCTCTCCCGAGGTTGGGCTCGACCTTCTCGACGATCACGCGGCTGAAGAGATCCGCCCAGGTATCGTCTTCCGCGACCCGGATGCCGGCGCGCCGGAGTTGTGCCGCAAGGTGCTCAAGATCGGTCTCGCCGCCGGGATCGATCGACCCCAGAAGGTCGACCCGGGCAAAGCGCATGAATGCGTCCGCCACGCTCAGGCGCTCGGGTTCGAGGAACGGATCGACCTCGATGCCGCGGAAGGTGAAGCTCCGCGTGCCAGTGGATTCGGCTGCCTGCGCGAGGATCTGCGCGCAATCGACCATCAGGGTCTCGTAGGTCTCGCCCGCCCTGTACCATTCCAGCATGGTGAACTCAGGATGGTGCAGCGGTCCGCGCTCGCGGTTGCGGTAGACATGGGCAAAGCAGGCAATTCGCTGCTCGCCGGCGGCCAGTAGTTTCTTGCAGGCAAATTCCGGCGAGGTGTGCAAGTAGAATGGCGCGCCGCGTCCGTCGATCGTCAGCGCTTCCGTAGCAAAGGCGTGCAGATGCGCTTCATTCCCGGGAGAAACCTGCAGCGTCGCCGTATCCACCTCGATGAAGTCATTGACTGCAAAAAACGATCTCAGCCCGGCCTGGATCGCATTTCGCCCGATCAGGAAAGGACGACGGTCGGCGTGGACCGAGGGTGTCCACCAGGGAGACGGCGCGGATGGTGATGACGTCATTCCAAGGTTTCTTTGCAGTTCAGCCAACCAAGGCTGGATATTTTCACGATTCTGGGTTAGTCCGCCCCCAGAAAACCAGATCTCAAGTCGCCGGGGATGGGCCGACAGTCCTCTACGACGCGTTTCGAACAGTTACAAGGAAGTCTTATGGTCAAGGTCATCGCCTCTTCTGTCCGCAAGGGCAACGTTCTCGAAGTCGACGGCAAGCTTTACGTCGTTCTGACTGCCCAGAACTTCCACCCGGGCAAGGGCACCCCGGTTACCCAGGTTGACATGCGCCGTATCGTCGACGGCGTCAAGGTTTCGGAGCGCTGGCGCACGACCGAGCAGGTCGAACGCGCCTTCGTCGAGGACAAGACCTTCCAGTTCCTCTACGAGGATGGCGAAGGCTTCCACTTCATGAACCCGGAAAGCTACGATCAGGTCGTCGTCGACGCAGAAACGGTCGGCGATTCCAAGCCCTATCTGCAGGAAGGCATGTCGGTCATCCTGTCGATCTACGAAGGTTTGGCGCTCGCAATGGAGTTGCCGCGCCAGATGACGTTCGAAATCGTCGAGACCGAGCCGGTCGTCAAGGGCCAGACGGCATCCTCTTCCTACAAGCCTGCCATGCTTTCGAACGGCGTTCGCACCATGGTGCCGCCGCATATCAATGCGGGCACCCGCGTCGTCATCCTTACGGAAGACAACTCCTACGTCGAGCGCGCCAAGGACTGACAATCCTTTCATGGCGAGAATTGACAAGACCCCCGAAGCTTCCGCTTCGGGGGTCTTCTGCTTTCACGAAAGCGTCGCGGACTATTCGATCCCGCCGAGGCAGAGATATTTGATCTCGGTATAATCCTCGATACCGTATTTCGAGCCTTCGCGGCCGATACCGGACTGCTTGATGCCGCCGAAAGGTGCGACTTCGGTGGAGATCAGACCGGTGTTGATGCCGACCATGCCGTATTCGAGCTGCTCGGCCACCCGGAAGATCTTGGCGACATCCTTCGAATAGAAATAGGAGGCGAGGCCGAACTCGGTGTTGTTCGCCATGGCGATCACCTCGTCCTCGGTGTCGAACCGGAACAGCGGCGCCACCGGCCCGAAGGTCTCCTCGGTCGCCACCATCATGTCGCTGGTCACGCCGGACAGGATCGTCGGCTGGAAGAACAACCCACCCAGCGGGGACGGTTCGCCGCCCAGCGCTACCTTCGCGCCCTTGGAAACCGCGTCGGTGATGTGTTCCTTCACCTTGCGCACGGCATTCTCATCGATCAGCGGACCGGTTGTGACACCTTCTTCCATGCCGTTGCCGACTTTCATCTGGGCGACCTTCGCAGCGAGCTTGTCGGCAAATGCGTCGTAGACGCCGGACTGGACGTAGAGCCGGTTGGCGCAGACGCAGGTCTGACCGTTGTTGCGATACTTGGAAATCATCGCGCCTTCCACGGCCGCATCGAGGTCGGCGTCATCGAAGACGATGAAGGGAGCGTTACCGCCTAGTTCGAGGCCGAGCTTCTTGATCTGGTCAGCCCCTTGCCGCATCAGGATGCGGCCGACATTCGTCGAGCCGGTGAAGGTAACCTTGCGCACCTTGTCGTTGGCGCAGAATTCCTGGCCGACCATGGCGGCGTCGATGGCCGTGACCACCGAGAAAACGCCGGCCGGCACACCGGCGCGCTCGGCAAGAAGCGCCAGCGCCAGCGCCGAAAGTGGCGTCTGCGACGCGGGCTTCGACACCATCGTGCATCCGACGGCGATTGCCGGCGCCATCTTTCGGGCGAGCATCGCGTTCGGGAAGTTCCACGGCGTGATCGCGCCGACCACCCCGACCGGCTGCTTGACGACGATGATCCGCTTGTCGGCCTGGTGACCAGGGATGGTGTCGCCATAGACGCGCTTGGCTTCTTCGCCGAACCACTCGACATAGGATGCGCCGTAGAGAATCTCGCCGCGAGCTTCCGCCCAGGGCTTGCCCATCTCGATCGTCAGGATGGTGGCGAGATCGTCGGCGTTGGCGACCATCAGATCGAAAAGCTTGCGCAGCACCGCCGCGCGTTCCTTGCCGGTCTTCTTTGCCCATGCTTTCTGTGCCGCATGCGCCGCATCGATCGCGCGCACCAGTTCTACCTTGCCGACATCCGGAAGCGTGGCAATCACCTCACCCGTTGCCGGGTTGGTAACGTCGAAGGTCTTGCCGCTCTCCGCCCTAGCGATCCATTCGCCCCCGACCAGCGCCTTGTCGAGAGCCAGCGACGGATCCTTCAGCCTTGATGTCAGTACTGTTGAAATAGTCATTACTTTGCCTCCTCGGCGCATTCGCGGATCGACGCCTCGATGATGTCGAGCGCCTCGTTGAACACTGCGTCGGGCACGGTGATCGGCGACAGGAAGCGGATGACGTTTCCATAAATTCCGCAAGTCAGCAGAATGAGCCCCTTCTCGAGCGCCTTGACCCGGATCGCGTTGGTGAAATCCGCATTCGGTGTCTTTGTTCCCGGCAGGTTGAATTCGACGGCCACCATAAATCCGGGACCTCGGATGTCGGTAATTTGCGGCACGTCGGCGCGCAGCGATTGCAGGCGCTGCTTCAATCGGTTGCCGAGCGTTTGCGCCCGGTCGCAGAGATCTTCCTCCTCGATCACGTCAAGCACGGCATGGGCCGCGGCGACCCCGATCGGGCTACCGGCATAGGTTCCGCCGAGACCGCCCGGACCCGGCGCGTCCATGATCTCGGCACGGCCGGTGACGGCGGAAATCGGGAAACCGCCGCCCAGTCCCTTGGCCATTGTGGTGAGGTCTGGCACCACGCCGTAGTGCTCCATGGCGAAAAGCTTGCCGGTGCGGGCAAAGCCGGTCTGCACCTCGTCGGCGATCAACAGCATCCCGTGCTCGTCGCAGATTTCGCGCAGCCGCGTCATCAGCGCCTTCGGCACCTCGTAAAAACCGCCCTCACCCTGCACCGGCTCGATTATGATGGCAGCAACCCGCTTCGGGTCGACGTCCGCCTTGAACAGCTTGTCGAGCACGTCGAGCGAGGTCTCGACATCGATACCGTGCAATTCGATAGGGAACGGCACATGGAAGACATCGCCCATCATCTGGCCGAAGCCGATCTTGTAGGGGACGACCTTGCCGGTCAGCGCCATGCCCATGAAGGTGCGGCCGTGAAAGCCGCCGGTGAAGGCAATTACCGCCGAACGGCCGGTCGCGGCGCGGGCGATCTTCACCGCGTTCTCGACAGCTTCGGCGCCTGTGGTCGCGAAGATCGTCTTCTTGGAAAAGTTGCCCGGCACCGCCCTGTTAAGGCGTTCCGCAAGCGCAACATAATTCTCGTAGGGCACCACCTGGTGGCAGGTATGGGTGAAGTGGTCGAGCTGCTTCTTGACCGCCTCGATCACCTTCGGATGGCGGTGGCCGGTGTTGACCACGGCAATACCGGCGGCGAAGTCGATGTAGCGCCGGCCTTCGACATCCCATATTTCGGCATTCTCTGCGCGCTCTGCATAGACTTGCGTGGTCATGCCGACGCCACGTGAAATCGCCTCGTTCTTGCGTGCGGATATTTCGGAATTCTTCATGTTTCCCTCTTTGCGCAGCCGCTGCCGCGCACTCCTCTTCTGCCGCGAAGCGTGGCAGATGTTCTTGCTCCCGTCCCTGACGACCGGTTTCTTGCCCCGGCAACGGATGCAGCAGGGCAGCATCGCAGGGCTCGACGGTAAGGCGTAACCGGAACGCGGCCGCCTTGCAAGACGGTGGCGGCACCCGGAAGAGTGAGAAACAGATTTGCATAGCCGCCACGAATCCTGTTCCTGATGGCACCAGCATTTGAATGGAGACCGGGACCATGGCACAGCACAGGATCATCCTCGATTGCGATCCCGGTGTCGATGACGCATTGGCGCTGATGCTCGCGCTGGCCGCACCTGATGCGATCGAACTTGTCGGCGTCACCACAGTTGCCGGCAACGTCGCACTCGAAGATACGACCCGAAACGCGCAAGGGCTTTTGGCGCTTGCCAGTCGCCCGGATATCGAGTTGCGAGCCGGCTGCGCCCGGCCGCTGATGCGGCCTGTCGGTTATCGTTCCAAGGTCCATGGCCCCGAAGGCCTTGGCGGCATCCGCCTCGAGCACAGCGCAACACTTTCGGACCAGCATGCGGTCGACTTCATCATCGACACCGTGCTTGCAAATCCCGGTCAAATCACCCTTTGCCCGATCGGGCCGATGACCAATATCGCGCTTGCGATGGTCAGGGAACCGCGGATCATCGACGCCGTCCGCGAGATCGTGTTCATGGGCGGCTCCGCCTTTGGTCCGGGCAACTCGACGCCTGCCGCCGAGTTCAACGTCTATGTCGATCCCCACGCCGCCCATATCGTCGTTTCGAGCGGCGCGAAGCTGACGATGTTCGGTCTCGACGTCACCCGCAAGCTGGTCGCCACGCCGGAGCGTCTGGCAAGGCTGGCCCAAGCGCCCGGCCATGCGGCACGGACCGTCGTGGAGATGCTTGTGGCCTATGCTCAGGGCGACCCGTGCCTTCACGATCCGAGCGTCGTCGCCTGGCTGATCGACCCCTCGCTCTTTACCGGCGTCGACGCTTTGGTCGAGATCGACTGCAATACCGGCCCCAACCTAGGCCGCACGCTTGCCTCCGTTTCGACCCGTCACCTTGGTGATAGAAAGCCGAACTGCCATGTCGTCACCGACGGTGATGTCGAGCGCATCTTTGAACTGGTCGAAGCGCGGCTACGATCTCTCGCCTAGAAGGCCGCAACCCGAAATCGGTGATTTGCCGACACAACCCTCCGAAATACGATCATGAGCCACATCCCGCAGATCGACTATGAAACCGCTTCCGATGCCATTCGAGAGGCCCATGACGAAGAGGTTCGCGTTCGGGGCCGCATGACCAACATGAAGCGCACCCTACTCCATTCCCCGGTTGCGCATCGCATCTATGCCGAATGGTTTACCTTGCGTGAGGAACTGCGCCCGGCATTAGATGACCGTTCTATCTGGCTCTTTTGCCACGCAATATCGAAAGCAATGGACTCCCGCATCGCCATGGGTTTCTTTCGCCGCGCCTTCGCCAGTGCCGGTCTCGACTTCAAGGCGATCACCGCGAATGCCGAAGAACAGCTTCTCATCGATTTCGGGCGGGCGATGGTCGTCAACTCCAAATCGGTGCCCGACGTCCTATGGGACGGGTTGAAGGCGCGCTATGACGCCGCGATCCTGGTCAATCTCGTGGCCTTCGCCGGCATCATGGTCGCCACGGCTCTGTTCAACAATGTGGTGCAGGTCGATCTGGATGCGGACCTCGTGCACTACATGGATCCCGCCTGACTGTGGTCAGCCGCTTCAGCCGGAGACGCGGCTGGTGAACCCCGGATCTCCGCGCAAGGTGTTGCTGACGGTGCAGATCTCGTTTTCCGCCGCCTCGGCGATGGCATGGCGGGTGGCGTCGTCGAAATCGCCCTTGATCACGAAGTCGATGTTGAAGGTTTGTACGCGGGAGGGCCCGTCCGTGGCTTTCTCTCCGGTTACCCGGGCCGTCACCTCGGTCAGCTTGTCGAGTACGCCGAGCTGGCTCGCCGCCATGCGGGCGCTGAGCACGAGGCAGGCAGAAAGCGACGCATAAAGCAGGTCGAGCGGATTGAAGCCCGGCTGCGACGGGCTGGTGACGATATCGAGCTCGCCATTCGTCACCGAGGTCACATGCGGGAGCCCTGTGCGCCGGGCAACCGCCGTCGCCCCCGTTTCCCTTGTCCTCAGCTTCAAGTCAGCCATTCGACGACGCTCCCCTCGAATTCCTGGTCAATGCAATATCATCCCTTCATCCGTTGCGGAATCGGTACGCCCGAAAAACTCTTCAGCGTGTCGAGCACGATCGACGTCTTGACGTGCTGCACGCTGTCGTGCGGCAGGAGCACGTCGTTGACGAAGCGGGACAACCCCGCGAGATCGGGAGTGACGACCCTCAGGTGATAATCCATTTCGCCGGTCAGCGCATAGGCCTCCAATACCTCTGGAAGATCGGAGATCAGCTTGCCAAAGCGCTTGGCGTTGTCGCGATTGTGGGTCGCCAGCGTCACCGATATCACCACCATGAGGTCGAGCCCCAGCTTCTGCCGGTCGATCTGCGCCTGGTAGCCGATGATGTAACCCTCCGCCTCCAGGCGGGAACGCCTCCGGGAGCATTGTGATGGCGAAAGCGCAATCAGTTCAGACAGTTCATTGTTGGTCAAATGCCCGTCGCGCTGCAGTTCCGCGAGGATTTTCAGGTCGAAATTGTCAAGATGCTCCAATTGTGCGCACCCCACCTAAATTCTGCACATTTCGTGCATTATCTCGCACTAGGCACGCAAGAATACAAGCACTGTGCACCGGGTTTCCATCATACTTCACCCAAGTCTTTTTGAATTGAGAGGAGAACTCGATGGGCCCCTTCCCACATGATGCACCGCCGGCTGAAATCACCGTCGACAACCCCGCCGGCACAGACGGCTTCGAGTTCGTCGAATTTGCCCACCCGGAACCGGAAAAGCTGGAAGAGCTTTTCGCGCGTATGGGCTATGTGCCGGTCGCCAGGCACAAAAGCAAGAACATCACCGTCTGGCGGCAGGGCGACATCAACTACGTCCTGAACGCCGAACCCGGTTCGCACGCGATGAGATTTGTCGAGAAACATGGACCTTGCGCGCCTTCGATGGCATGGCGCGTCGTCGACGCCAAGCACGCCTTCGAGCACGCGGTGTCCAGGGGGGCGACGCCCTATGAAGGCGACGATAAGACACTCGATGTACCGGCCATCGTCGGCATCGGCGGCTCGCTGCTCTATTTCGTCGAAAAGTATGGCGCCAAAGGATCCGCCTACGATGGCGAATTCGAATGGCTCGGCGCCCGCAATCCGCAACCGGCAGGCGTCGGCTTCTACTATCTCGATCACCTGACCCACAATGTCTATCGCGGCAACATGGACAAGTGGTGGGCCTTCTACCGCGAACTCTTCAATTTCAGGCAGATCCACTTCTTCGACATCGATGGTCGCATTACCGGCCTGATGAGCCGGGCGATCACCTCGCCTTGCGGCAAGATCCGCATCCCGCTCAACGAATCGAAGGACGACACCAGCCAGATCGAGGAGTATCTCAGGAAGTACAAGGGCGAAGGCATCCAGCACATCGCCGTCGGCACCGACGAGATCTATGGCGCAACCGACCGGCTTTCCGAAAATGGCCTGAGGTTCATGCCCGGCCCGCCGGAAACCTACTACGAGATGTCGCATGCTCGTGTGAACGGCCATGACGAACCGATCGAACGGATGAAGAAGCACGGCATCCTGATCGACGGCGAAGGTGTCGTGGATGGCGGCATGACGCGCATCCTGCTGCAAATCTTCTCGAAAACGGTGATCGGCCCGATCTTCTTCGAATTTATCCAGCGCAAGGGCGACGAGGGTTTTGGCGAAGGCAACTTCCGGGCTCTGTTCGAGTCGATCGAACAGGACCAGATCCGCCGCGGCGTGCTCGATATCGAGGCGGCTGAATAGCCGCACCTGCTACGGCAGGACAAAAAATCCCCGGGACGAGCCCGGGGATCTGGATATTGCGCCCGGGCTCGGCCATCTCCGAGCCCGGGCGTTGGCTTCAAGCATCAGGCGATGTCGAAACGGTCGGCGTTCATCACCTTGTTCCATGCAGCGACGAAGTCGTTGACGAATTTCTCCTTGGCATCTGCCTGGCCATAGACTTCGGCGAACGCCCTGAGCTGGGAATGCGAACCGAAGATCAGGTCGACGCGGGTTGCCGTCCACTTCAGCTCGCCGGTCTTGCGATCGCGGCCTTCAAAGGCGTTCTTGGAGCCTTCAACGGCTTTCCACACCGTGCCCATGTCGAGCAGGTTGACGAAGAAGTCATTCGAAAGCGTCTCCGGGTGCGCCGTGAACACGCCATGCTGCGACTGACCGAAATTCGAGTTCAACACCCGCATGCCCCCGACGAGCACGGTCATTTCCGGCGCCGTCAGCGTCAGAAGCTGGGCCTTGTCCACCAGCAACTCTTCGGGAGAGATCGAGTATTCCCCCTTCTGGTAGTTGCGGAATCCGTCAGCGATCGGCTCGAGGAAGCTGAAGGATTCGACGTCCGTCTGCTCCTGTGTCGCGTCGGTGCGGCCCGGCGTAAACGGAACCTTGATGTGGTGTCCGCCATTCGCCGCCGCTTTTTCGACCGCGGCAGCGCCTGCCAGCACGATGAGGTCGGCGAGCGACACCTTCTTGCCGCCGGACTGGGCGTCGTTGAACTCCTTCTGGATCCCTTCCAGAGCCGCCAGCACCGTTGCAAGCTGGGCCGGCTGGTTGACTTCCCAGTCCTTCTGCGGAGCGAGACGGATGCGCGCGCCGTTGGCACCGCCGCGCTTGTCGGAGCCGCGGAAGGTCGATGCCGAAGCCCATGCGGTCGACACCAGTTGCGAGATCGGCAGACCGGCCGCCAGGACCTTGGCCTTGAGATCGGCAATGTCCTGTTCTTCGATCAGCACGTGATCGACTTCCGGGACCGGATCCTGCCAGATCAGTTCTTCCGTCGGGACTTCCGGGCCGAGGTAGCGGACGCGCGGGCCCATGT
This sequence comes from Ferirhizobium litorale, assembly GCA_030028905.1. Classification (GTDB taxonomy): domain Bacteria; phylum Pseudomonadota; class Alphaproteobacteria; order Rhizobiales; family Rhizobiaceae; genus Ferirhizobium; species Ferirhizobium litorale. Next base: position 116,800 of record JALDYZ010000003.1, read on the forward strand.
CGCGGTGGGTCAGTTTGAACCAGGCGCGGGCGAAGGCATCGGCGAACTCGTCCGGGTTTTCGAAGAAGCGCCGCGAGATCTTCTCGTAGGCGGGGTCGGCGCGCAGCGACAGGTCCGTTGTCAACATGGTAGGAGCGTGACGCTTGGACTTGTCGTGTGCATCCGGGATCGTGCCGGCGCCGGCACCATGCTTCGGCGTCCACTGGTGGGCGCCGGCCGGGCTCTTCGTCAGTTCCCATTCATAGCCGAACAGGTTCCAGAAGAAGTTGTTGCTCCACTTCGTCGGCGTCGAAGTCCAGGTGACTTCAAGCCCGGAGCCAATTGTGTCCGCGCCCCTGCCGGTCCCGAAGGTGCTGGTCCAGCCAAGACCCTGTTCCTCGATGCCGGCCGCTTCGGGCTCGGGGCCGACATGGGAAGCATCGCCCGCGCCGTGGGTCTTGCCGAAGGTATGCCCGCCGGCGATCAGGGCGACGGTCTCCTCGTCGTTCATGGCCATGCGCGCGAAGGTTTCGCGAATGTCGCGTGCGGCTGCGATCGGGTCAGGATTGCCGTCCGGACCTTCCGGATTGACGTAGATCAGGCCCATCTGCACTGCGGCGAGAGGATTCTCGAGCTGGCGATCGCCGGAGTAGCGGCTGTTGGGCTTTTCACTGGTGGCCAGCCATTCCGCTTCCCCGCCCCAATAGATGTCCTCCTCAGGCTCCCACACGTCGGCGCGGCCGCCTGCGAAACCGAAGGTCTTGAAGCCCATCGATTCCAGCGCAACATTGCCGGTGAGGATGATGAGGTCGGCCCACGAAATCCGGTTGCCGTATTTCTGCTTGATCGGCCAGAGGAGCCGGCGTGCCTTGTCGAGGTTGACGTTGTCTGGCCAGCTGTTGAGCGGTGCAAAACGCTGCTGTCCCGCACCTGCGCCCCCACGGCCGTCACCGGTGCGGTAGGTGCCTGCACTGTGCCAAGCCATGCGGATGAAGAACGGGCCGTAGTGCCCGAAATCGGCCGGCCACCACTCTTGCGAATCCGTCATCAGGGCTCGGAGGTCCTGCTTGAGGGCTTCGAAATCAAGCTTCTTGAATTCTTCGGCGTAATCGAAGTTCTCGCCCATGGGATCGGAGAGGGACGAGTGCTGGTGAAGGACCTTGAGGTTCAACTGGTTCGGCCACCAATCTCTGTTCGTCTTGGTACCACGATTCGAATGGGCTACCGGACACTTGCCCGCGCTTTCAACTTTTGTGTCCATATTTCTTCTCCCGTCGTTGTTTGATTTGGTACTTGCAGGGGTTGGACCTTGAATATCCCCTGAACAGCAGCTTGGTGGCATGTCAGCCCGCAGACTGACAGAAGGGCCTTCCGCCTCGTCTTGGCGTCACATGCGAAGTTGCCGGCCGAAATGAACGGATTCCGGACGAAAACGTCGTAAATGGTTTTTGTTTGAGGGACATACGCGTCGTCGGTAATCGTTGAGTGGGCGCGGTAGTAGCCAGAGCGCTGTTACCACCGCTTTAATCACTATACTAAAACCGGTCGATTAATTTAAGTTGGATTTTCTGATTGCCACGATAAGATGCGCTTATGATAAACTTTACGCTCAAGCAGCTTCGATATTTCGAGGCACTCGCACGATACGGTCATTTTGGACGCGCCGCGGATGCCTGCGCGATTTCCCAGCCGGCCCTGTCCATGCAGATCAAGGAACTCGAGGAGTCTCTCGGCACCGAACTGTTCGAGCGGGGCGCCCGGCAAGTCCGGCTGACCAACTTCGGCGAGGTGTTCGCACAGCGCGTCCATGGCATACTGCGCTCGGTCGACGAGCTTGGGGACCTCGCTCGCGCCTCGCAGGATCGCCCGGCGGGACGCCTGCGGATGGGGGTGATTCCCACGATTGCGCCCTACCTGCTGCCGGCGATAATCGGCAACCTGACACGACGCTATGACGGGCTCGACATCAACGTTCGCGAAACGGTGACGTCGAAACTTGTTAACGAACTGGTGGAAGGCAGGCTCGACACCGCGATCGTCGCCTTGCCGGTGTCGGAGCCCTCGCTCACCGAAGTTCCACTGTTTGAGGAAAACTTCGTTCTGGTGCGGCCGGGCGAGGACGAAGGCAAACCGGTTCCCAACCGTGAAACCCTGCGCGAAATGCGTCTGCTTCTGCTGGAAGAGGGACACTGCTTTCGCGACCAGGCCCTGTCATTCTGCAGCATGCGTTCGGTGCTGCCACGGGAATTGCTGGACGGCAGTTCGCTGTCGACATTGGTGCAAATGGTCGGTGCCGGCATCGGCGTCACCCTGATCCCGGAAATGGCCGTGGGCGTCGAAACCCGTTCGGCCCCGGTGTCCGTGGCGCGCTTCAAAAGCCCCCAACCGTCGCGAACGATCGGCATGATCTGGCGCAAGACCAGCCCCTTGGCCAGGCAACTCCTGCAGATATCGGAAGTTGTCCGCGAGGCGGCCGAGAAGATGCAGGAACCAAGCGTGCTGAAGGCCTCATAGCCGCACCAGCCGACGCAAGCCCGAATATCGCCATCTCGGCAACATTTGCCGCGTGCCTACGCCTTGCGCCAGGGCGGCGGACGCTTGTCGAAGAAGGCGGCGACCCCCTCCTCGGCTTCCTGCGTTTCCCAGGTGTCCGCAAGCCGCGCGATGGTCATCTCGATCACCTCGTCGTCAATGCGGGTCCCAAGCGCTCGCAGCAGCGATTTGGTCGAGGTTATCGCACCCGGGGCGGCGCCAAGGCAGGCGGCAACCTCGCGCTCGACCGCGCGGTCAAGATCGGCAGGTTCGACAACCGCCGAGACAAGCCCGATATGAAATGCTTCCGAGGCATCGAAGATTCGCCCCGAGAGTGCGAGGCGGCGAAGCGTGGCCTCCCCCAGACGGGCGGCGACATAGGGGCTGATCGTCGCGGGAATGAGGCCCAGTCGCGTCTCGGTCAGGCCGAAACGCGCCGCCGAGACCGAAATCGCCACATCGCAGACACTGATCAATCCCACCCCGCCACCATAGGCCTGCCCGTTGACGCGGGCGATCAGGGGCTTCGGCAAGGTATTCAAGGCGCGCAGCATGTGGGCGAGCTTGCGGGCCTCTGCCATGCGCTGGTCGCGCGTGGCCACCATCTGCGCCTTCATCCAGCCGAGATCGCCACCGGCACAAAAACTGGCGCCCGCGCCAGTCAACACCACCACGCGGATGGCGGGATCGCCGGCGATGGCTGCTGCCGCACGGGTGAGGTCGGCGATCAACTCCGCCGACAGGGCATTGTGCTGATCGGGCCTGTCGAGCGTCAAGGTCGTAACGCCGCGCGCATCGGTCGCAAGTTTGATCGTCCCAAAATCCATGGCCTAACTCCACTCGTCGAAATGTATCAGGCGCGCGGCAAACTCGGCAGCGCGACGCACGGCGTCGATGTCGAGACCGGTGTCATAGCCCTCGTGCTCCAGCATTGCCGCCACAGCAAGCGTGTCGACGTTGCCCTTGGCCCCCGGCGCAAAAGGACAGCCGCCGAGGCCGGCCACGGACGAATCGAAAACCCGCAATCCGCGCTCCAGACTGATCCGGATATTGTCGAGCGCATGGCCGTCGGTGTCGTGATAGTGCCCGGCCAACTTCGCCGCCGATGTCACGTCCAGCACGGCATCTAGCATCGCTGCAATCTCGGCCGGAACTCCCCTTCCGATCGTGTCGCCGAGACTGACCTCTCGGCATCCGAGTTCCATCAGCGCCGCCACCACGCGGGCGACGGCGGCCGTTGGGGTGGGACCATCATAGGGGCAATGCACCACACAGCTGACATATCCCCGAACCGGGATTCCCTCGGTGGCGGCGGCTTTCGCTACCGGCCGGAACCGTTCGATGCTTTCGGCCACCGAGCAATTGATGTTCGCCCAGGAAAACCCTTCGGAGGCGGATGCGAAGATTGCCACCTCATCGGCCCCGGCGGCGCGCGCCGCCTCATAGCCTTTGATGTTGGGCGCCAGCGCCGTATACGTCACGCCCGGCCTTCGGGTAATGCCGGCCAGCACTTCGGCGGCATCGGCAAGTTGCGGCACCCGCTTGGGGCTGACGAAACTCGTCACCTCGATGCGCGTAAAGCCGCAATCAGACAGCAGGTTCACGAGGTGGACCTTGTCGGCGGCGGGCACGAGCCGGCTCTCGTTCTGTAGCCCGTCACGCGGGCTGACCTCGACGATGCTGACCTGTTCCCTCATGCTCCCGGCTCCTCGGCCAGCGTGACGAGTAACACGCCGTCGGCGACCTGATCGCCAGGCGCAACGCTGATCTCGGCGATGGTGCCGTCGCGCGGCGCGGTGAGCGTCAGTTCCATCTTCATCGCCTCCATGGTGATGAGCGCCTCGCCCTTCTTGACACGAGCGCCGGCGGACGTCGCAACGATTGTCACCAGCCCCGGCATCGGAGCTACCACATGGTCGGCGTCGGGACCGGTCGCCGTCGATACCGCAAGCGGATCGGGGACGTTAAAGATGTGCGCCCCACCGTCGACAAACACGGTGATCATAGCACCGTCGCGCGCAGCGACCACGTCCACGATACGATCGCCGAAGTCGATACGCTGTTTTGTGCCGTCGCGTGCCAGCGGCCGGATCTTCACAGTCGTGCCGTCGACCGAGACCCCGAAACAGCCTTTCGAGAGGAACTCCACCGGCAGACCGATCCGTTCGCCGTGGCGCAAAAGATCGACGTGCTGCGTCCCCTGTCCCCACAGGCGCCAGCCGGCAAGGCTCTGCCAGGGATCGCCTTGCGAGGGCGGATTTAAAACTCCGAGGACTGCCAAGGCCGCGATGGCTGTCGCGTTGGCATCGGGCGGCAATTCCGCAGTCAACTGCGGCAACGCCCTGTCGATCAGTCCGGTATCCACGTTGCCGGACGCGAAATCCTCCTCGGCGCAAAGCCGTGCCAGAAATTCGGTGTTGGTTGAGACGCCGGCGATACGCGTTTCCGCAAGCGCCCTTCCCAGCCGCTGCAGTGCCTGCACGCGGGTCTTGCCGTGAACGACGACCTTGGCGATCATCGGGTCGTAGTAAGGGGTGATCGTATCGCCGGTCCTGACGCCGGTATCAACCCGCACGCCCATCGGTGGATCGAAAAGCGCAAGCCGCCCGGTCGAGGGCAGGAAACCGGTGGCGGGGTTCTCCGCATAGATGCGCGCCTCGAAGGCCCAACCATTGATCGAGAGGTTTTCCTGCGTGCGCGGCAGCGGTTCGCCGGCGGCGATCCGCAACTGCCACTCGACGAGATCGTGCCCGGTGATTGCCTCGGTGACCGGATGCTCGACCTGCAGCCGGGTATTCATCTCCATGAAGTAGAACCGGTCGCTATCGAGCCCGCCGGTGACATCTGCGATGAACTCCACCGTACCTGCCCCGACATAGCCGACGGCGCGCGCGGCCCGTACGGCCGCCTCACCCATCGCAAGGCGCATCTCTTCGGTCATGCCCGGTGCCGGCGCCTCCTCGATCACCTTCTGGTGGCGGCGCTGCGCCGAGCAATCGCGTTCGAACAAGTGAACCGCGTTTCCATGGTGATCGGCGAAGATCTGGATCTCGATATGCCGCGGTCTCGTTAGGCATTTCTCGATCAACAATCCACCGTCGCCAAACGAGGCCAACGCCTCCCGGCGCGCGCTTTCGATTGCCGCCGCCAGGTCAGCAGGATCATCCACCCGGCGCATGCCCTTGCCGCCGCCGCCGGCGCGTGCCTTGACCAGAACCGGATAGCCAACTTCGGCTGCCTGTTCCTCGAGCCGCGACGGATCCTGGTCGACCCCGTGATAGCCGGGGACGACCGGCACCCCGGAGCGCTCCATCAGAGCCTTGGCCGCATCCTTCAGCCCCATGGCACGGATGGCGCCGGCCGGCGGGCCGACGAACACGATGCCTGCCTGTTCCAGTGCCTCGGCGAAGGACGGGTTTTCGGACAGGAAGCCGTAGCCCGGATGCACTGCTTCCGCGCCGCAGCGTCGCGCGATCTCCACGATGCGGCCGATGTCGAGATAGCTTTCCGCCGCCGCGGCGGGTCCGACGCGATAGGCTTCATCGGCGTCCTCGACGTGCATCGCCGTGCGGTCGGCGTCGGAGTAGATAGCCACCGTGCCGACCCCGAGCCGGCGCGCCGTGCGCATGATTCGGCAGGCGATTTCTCCGCGATTGGCAATCAGGATCTTGCCGAACATGGTTCCCTCACATCCGGAAAACGCCGAAACGCGTAGGTTCGATGGGAGCATTTGCTGCGACGGCAAGCGACAGTCCCAGCACGTCACGGGTCTTGCGCGGGTCGACGATGCCGTCGTCCCACAGCCGCGCCGAAGCGTAGAGCGGATGGCTCTGGCGCTCGAACATCTCGATCGTCGGCCGCTTGAATTCCGACTCCTCCGCTTCGGACCAATGACCGCCACGCCGCTCGATGCCGTCGCGGCGAACAGTCGCCAGAACGCCGGCCGCCTGCTCGCCGCCCATGACGGCGATGCGGCTGTTCGGCCAGGTCCAGAGAAACCTTGGCGAATAGGCGCGCCCGGCCATGCCATAATTGCCGGCGCCATAGGAACTGCCGATCAGCATGGTGATTTTCGGCACGTTGGTGGTCGCGACGGCCGTCACCAGTTTGGCCCCGTGCTTGGTGATTCCTTCGGCTTCATAGCGTCGACCGACCATGAAGCCGGTGATGTTCTGCAGGAAGACCAGCGGAATGGCGCGCTGCGAGCAGAGTTCGACGAAATGCGCGCCCTTCAGCGCCGCTTCGGAAAACAGAACGCCATTGTTGGCGATGATGCCGGTCAAGCGCCCATGGATATGGGCAAAGCCACAAACCAGGGTGGTGCCGAAGCGCGCCTTGAACTCGTCGAAGCGCGAGCTGTCGACGATGCGGGCGATCACCTCGCGCACGTCGTACTGGGTGCGCTGGTCGGCGGGGATGATGCCCAGCAATTCCTCCGGATCGTAAAGAGGCGGCTCGGCATCCCCCCGGTCCGGGGCGGCGTCAGCGCTGTCCCGGCGGTTGGACATGATCTGGCGGGCTAGAGCCAGCGCATGAGCATCGTCGACCGCGAGATAGTCGGCGACACCGGATAGACGGGTGTGGAGATCGCCGCCGCCAAGTTCTTCCGCGGTTACGACCTCACCGGTTGCCGCCCGCACCAGTGGCGGGCCGGCAAGGAAGATCGTCCCCTGGTTCTGGACGATGATCGATTCGTCGCTCATCGCCGGGACATAGGCCCCTCCGGCGGTGCAGGAACCCATGACGACGGCGACCTGTGAAATGCCTGCCGCCGACATACGCGCCTGATTGTAGAAGATGCGGCCGAAGTGCTCGCGGTCGGGAAACACCTCGTCCTGATTCGGCAGGTTCGCGCCCCCCGAATCCACCAGATAGACGCAGGGCAAACGGTTCTCCGAGGCGATTTCTTGAACTCGCAGATGCTTCTTGACGGTGATCGGATAGTAGGTCCCGCCCTTCACCGTCGCGTCATTGCAGACCACCATCGCCAGGTGGCCGCCAATTCGCCCCACGCCGGCAATGAGGCCGGCACAAGGCGTCGCGCCGTCATGCAGGCCGTGACCGGCGGTAAGCCCGACTTCGAGAAACGGCGATCCGGGATCGAGCAATCGCGATACCCTCTCGCGCGGAAGGATCTTGCCGCGCGCGACATGTCGGTCCCTCGCCTCGCTGCCGCCGCCATCCATGGCAATTTCGACGGCTTTCTCGACCGCCTTGATGGCGCCGAGCATCGCCTTGCGGTTCGCCTCGAAAGCCCCGCTGCGAATCGCGACGCCGGAAGCAAGCACCACCATCAAATGCTCTCCTCGAAGATTTCACGGCCGATCAGCATGCGCCGGATTTCCGACGTCCCTGCTCCAATCTCGTAGAGCTTGGCATCGCGCAACAGACGGCCAGCCGCGATGTCATTGACGTAGCCATTGCCGCCAAGCGCCTGGATCGCCTGCAGCGCGACCTGGGTGGCGTTTTCGGCCGCAAAGAGAATACAGCCGGCGGCATCCTTACGGGTCGTTTCTTCGCGGTCGCAGGCCGCAGCCACCGCGTAGACATAGGCACGCGCCGAATTGAGCGCGACATAGATGTCGGCGACCTTGGCCTGCATCATCTGGAAGGTGCCGATCGGTTGGTCGAACTGGCGGCGATCATGGATGTAGGGAACGACGATATCGAGGCAGGCAGCCATGATGCCGACAGGACCTGCGGCAAGCACGACGCGTTCGTAGTCGAGACCGGACATCAGGATCCGAACGCCGCGACCGACCTCGCCCAGCACGTTTTCCTCGGGCACCTCGCAATCGGCAAAGACCAGTTCGCCGGTGTTGGAACCGCGCATGCCGAGTTTGTCGAGCTTGGTTCCGGTCGAAAAACCCTTGAAACCCTTCTCCACGATGAACGCCGTGATGCCGCGCGATCCGGCAGCCGGGTCAGTCTTGGCATAGACGACGAGGACGTCGGCGTCGGGCCCGTTGGTGATCCACATCTTGCTGCCGTTGAGAACGTAGCGGTCGCCGCGTTTCTCGGCCCGAAGCTTCATCGACACGACATCGGAACCCGCACCGGGTTCGGACATGGCAAGCGCACCGATATGAGCTCCGGAAATCAGTTTCGGCAGGTAACGCGTCTTCTGTTCGGCGGATCCGTTGCGGCAAATCTGGTTGACGCAGAGATTGGAATGGGCGCCATAGCTCAGGCCTACGGATGCCGACGCGCGGCTGACCTCCTCCATGGCCACGCAATGCGCCAGGTACCCCATGCCGGCGCCGCCAAACTCTTCCGGTGCGGTGATGCCGAGCAGACCCATGCAACCGAGTTCATGCCAGAGATGCGACGGAAAGGCATTCGTTCGGTCGATTTCGTCGGCGATCGGGGCGACGACATCCTCGGCAAACCGCCGCACGCTGTCTCGCAGGGCGTCGATGGAATCGCCAAGTCCGAAGTTCATTTCGCCCGTGTACATTCCTCCACCTCCCGTCGAGCCTCGACACCGCGTCCTGTCACTCTCCTCACATGAACATCAGGGCCGGTTGCTCCAGCAGCGCCTTGAGCCGCTGAATGAAAGCTGCCGCATCATAGCCGTCGATAACGCGATGGTCGAACGACGACGACAAGTTCATCATCTTGCGCGGCACGAACTGGTTTTCCTGCCAGACCGGGCGGATCACTTGGCGATTGACGCCGATGATGGCCACCTCGGGGCGGTTGATGATTGGTGTCGCCGCGATCCCGCCAAGTGCTCCAAGGCTGGAAATGGTAATCGTCGAGCCCGTCAGTTCTTCCCGCAAAGCGCGTCCCGCTCGCGCCGCGTGGGCAAGCCGCTTGACCTCTGAGGCGCAATCCCAGAGATCGCGCGTTTCCGCATGGCGCACCACCGGCACCATGAGCCCCGCATCCGTCTGCGTGGCGACGCCGATGTGCACGGCGCTGTGGCGCTGGATCGTGTCTCGCTCGTCGTCGAAATGGGCGTTGATCTGGGGGAAGTCGCGAACGGCCCGAACCGTCGCGCGCATCAGGAACGGCAGCAGGGTCAGCTTCGTGTGCCCATGATCGTCGGCGTTCAGGCTGGCGCGGAGCTTCTCGACTTCCGTAACGTCAATTTCCTCCACGTAGGCGAAGTGAGCAACCCGCCGCGAGGATTCGGCCATCGCCGCGGAAATCTGGCGGCGCAGGCCGACGACCTTCACGTCCACGAGATCGTCCCGCTCGGGTTGCCTCGGACGTTCCGACGGACGTGCAGAAATGTTTCCGGCGGACAGATATCGGTCAAGATCCTCATGGGTCACATGCCCTTCGGGGCCCGTCGCCGGAACTTGCGCAAGGTCGATACCCAGCATGCGGGCGCGGTCGCGCACGGCCGGCGCAGCAAGGGGCGCCTTGCCGCTTGGGGCCACAGCCGCCACAGACGATGGCGAAGCCGATGTTGCTGCGGCTACAGAGGGCTTGGGTGCTGCTGGCGCGGCAATCGGTGCCTGTGCAGCCGGTTGCGGTGCCGGCGACGCGGCTGCCTGCCCGGCATCGGACTTGCCCGACGTCACTTCCGTGTCGACGCTGATCAGGTCGCCGCCGACGGCGATCCGCTCGCCGATGTCGGCGCCCAGCATAACCACCCGGCCGGAAACAGGCGACGGGATTTCAACCGTCGCCTTGTCGGTCATCACCGCGGCCAGCAACTGGTCTTCCTTCACCAGGTCGCCAACCGCGACCATCCACTCGACGACTTCCGCGTCGGCAACGCCCTCGCCGATGTCAGGCAGCTTGATTACGTGAACGGTCATGTCTCATGCCTCCAGAACTGCAGTCAGTGTACGTCCGACCCTCTGCGGACCGGGAAAATAGTCCCACTCCTGCGCATGCGGATAGGGTGTATCCCAGCCGGTAACGCGCTCGATGGGCGCCTCGAGGTGGTAGAAGCAGTGCTCCTGCACCAGTGCGGCCAGTTCGGCGCCGAAGCCGGAGGTCAGCGTCGCTTCGTGGACGATCACGCAACGCCCGGTCTTCTTCACCGATGCGACGATGGTGTCGAGATCGAGCGGAAGCAGTGAACGAAGGTCGATGATCTCCGCATCCACGCCCGTTTCCTTCACTGCCGCCTCGGCAACGTGGACCATGGTGCCGTAAGCGAGCACGGTGACGGCCGATCCGGTGCGGCGGATTGCCGCCTTCCCCAGCGGGATGGAATAATGCCCGTCCGGCACCTCGCCGAGGTCGTGCTTCGACCATGGCGTGACCGGGCGTTCGTGATGACCGTCGAACGGGCCGTTGTAGAGACGCTTGGGCTCAAGGAAGATCACCGGGTCGTCCTCCTCGATCGCGGCAATCAGCAATCCCTTGGCGTCATAGGGGTTGGACGGAACAACTGTCTTCAGGCCGGCGACATGGGTGAACAGCGCCTCCGGGCTTTGGCTATGGGTCTGGCCACCGAATATGCCGCCACCGGTCGGCATTCGCACCACGAGCGGGGCGGTGAAATCTCCGTTCGAGCGGTAGCGCATCCGCGCAGCTTCCGAAACGAGCTGGTCATAGGCGGGATAGACGTAGTCGGCAAACTGTACCTCGACGCAAGGCCGCAGGCCATAGGCAGCCATGCCGATCGCCACCCCGACGATGCCAAGTTCGCTGATCGGCGTATCGAAACAGCGATGGCTGCCGTATTTCTGCTGCAGGCCCTGCGTGCAGCGGAAGACACCGCCGAAATAGCCGACGTCCTCGCCGAATACGACCACGTCGTCGTTTTTTCCCATCGCCACATCGAGGCCGTCGCGGATCGCTTCCACCATGGTGCGCTTCATAGGTCAGACTCCCGATTGCTGGCGTTGGCGGACGAGATGCGGGGGCATCTCCTTGTAGACGTCGTCGAACATGTCGCGCGGCGGCGGTTTGCCGCCCACGCCGAGCGTTCCGTGGCTCTCGGCCTCCCTTTGCGCCGCCATCACCGTGTCCATGATCTCAGCTTCGAACTGCGCATGCCGCTCGTCCGACCATATGCCCTTGCGGATCAGGTGGTTCTTCAGACGCAGCACAGGATCGCCGAGCGGCCAGACATCGGACTCCGTCTTCGGCCGATAGGCCGACGGATCGTCCGAGGTGGAATGGGCGCCGGCACGATAGGTGACGTGCTCGATGATGGTGGGGCCGAGATTGCGGCGAGCGCGATCTGCCGCCCACTGGGCGACAGCATGCACCGCAAGATAGTCGTTGCCGTCCACCCGGAGCGAGGCAATGCCGAAGCCCAGGCCACGGGCGGCGAAAGTAGCCGAGCCGCCGCGGGCGATCCCCTGGAAGGTGGAGATGGCCCACTGGTTGTTGACGATGTTCAGCACCACAGGCGCATTGTAGGTCGAGGCGAACACCAGTGCCGCATGGAAGTCGGACTCGGCGGTCGAGCCATCGCCCACCCAGCCGACGGCGATGCGGGTATCGTTCTTGATCGCCGAGGCCATAGCCCAGCCAACCGCCTGGATGTATTGGGTGGTGAGGTTCCCGGAAATCGAGAAGAACCCGTACTCGCGGGCGGAATAGAGCACCGGGAGTTGCCGGCCGTGCAGTGGATCCTTCTCGTTGGAATAGATCTGGTTCATCATGTCGACGATCGGATAATCGCCGGCAATCAGCAGACCCGCCTGGCGATAGGTCGGGAAATTCATGTCGCCGGGCTGCAATGCCACCCGAAAGGCGCAGGCGATCGCCTCCTCGCCAAGGTTCTGCATGTAGAAAGATGTCTTTCCCTGCCGTTGCGCCATCGTCATGCGCTGATCGAAGGCACGCAGCGTCATCATGTGGCGCAGGCCCGCGAACAATTGCTCGTCGGTCAGCGTCCCGGCCCACGGACCGACCGCATCGCCATCGCGATTCAACACCCGGATGATCGTGTAGGCGAGATCCTTGATCTCCTGGGGATCGACATCGACCGGTGGCCTCGCCACCGTCCCAGCCCGGGGTATCTCCATGTCCGAGAAATCCGGAACGTCGCCCGGGCGGCAATGGGGCTCGGGCACAGAAAGGGAAAGCGGTTCGTACTTGTTCATGTCGTTCGCCCTCTTTGTTTATGCACTCATGCGCCCGGCACGGCAGCAAGAAGCAGGCCGGAGAATGGCCCCAATAGATGGATTTAGGACTGTCGGCAGAATTGTGAACATGAGAGAGGTTCGCTCCTTCACAAGCGCAGCTCCTCGGCGCCCAGCGGCGCGTATGCGGCAGCGACCTTAGCGTTATCGACCCCCTCGACTGTTGCCGGCTGCCATTTCGGCGCGTTGTCCTTGTCGATCAGCAATGCGCGGATGCCCTCGTAAAGGTCGTGCCCTTCGAGGACCCGATGCGAGAAGCGGTACTCGTTGACGAGGCACGGTTCGATTTCCGGATTGCGTTTCGCCAGGCGAACCGCCTCGAGCGCGGCGACGACCGAAAACGGCGCATTGCGGGCGATCGTATTGGCGGTCTTTTCCGCGAAGGGCGTGCCTGCGAGGCGCGCGAGGATCGTCCGGGCATCCGGCCCATCGAAGATCGCATCGATCTCGGCGGCATGCGCGGCAAGCTCCGAGGGGGCAGGCTCCTCGGCATAGTCGGCGATGACGCCGGGATCGCCGGTCTCTTCCAGCGCCGCAACCAGCTCTCGCAGTCTTGCCGAGGGAACGAAATAGTCGGCAAAACCGGCGAAGATCGCGTCGGCGCCGCTCATGCGTCCGCCTGTCATCGCGAGATACTCTCCGACGTGACCGGGCGCATGCGCAAGCAACGAACTCCCCCCAACATCCGGCGAAAAGCCGATCTTGACCTCTGGCATCGCCGCAACTGTGCGCTCGGTAACAATCCGGTGGGATCCGTGCGCGCCGACGCCGATGCCGCCACCCATGACGATGCCGTCGAGGATGGAGACATAGGGCTTTGGATAGCGAGCAATCCTGGCGTTGAGACGGTATTCGTCGCGCCAGAAGGAGCGCCCGATTTCCGGATTTGTCTTGCCGGTCTCATAGAGCATGACGATGTCGCCACCCGCGCAGAATGCCTTTTCACCCGCGCCGTCGATCACCACCAACGCGACATTGTCATCGCTTTGAAAGAGATCAAGCGCTTCGGCAATTCCGGTCACCATGGAATGGTTGAGGGCGTTCAACGCAGTCTGTCGATCGAGCGTGATCCGCCCCGCGCGTCCCTTGGTCCTCACGACAAGATCGCTCATTGCATTTCCCCCTTCAGCAGCGAGCGGGCGACGATCATCCGCATGATCTCGTTCGTGCCTTCGAGAATGCGATGGACCCGAAGATCGCGTACAAGCTTTTCGATGCCGAACTCGGCGAGGTAGCCGTAGCCGCCATGCAGTTGCAGGGCTTCGTCGACTACGTCGAAACAACTATCGGTCACGAAACGTTTCGCCATCGCGATCCTGGCGGTCGCATCGGGTGCGCCGCGGTCGAGCGCATCGGCCGCCGAATAAAGCAGAGCGCGCGATGCCTCGATCGTCGTCGCCATGTCGGCCAGTCGGAACTGCAGCGCCTGGAACTCCTCGAGCTTCCTGCCGAACGCCTTTCGCTCCTTCATGTAGGCAAGCGTGCGTTCGAGCGCGGCCTCGGCGCCGCCGAGCGAGCAGGCGGCGATGTTCAACCGCCCGCCGTCCAGCCCCTTCATCGCCAGGCGAAACCCCTCGCCTTCCTCCCCGAGGCGGTTGCCGACCGGTACATGGCAGCCGTCGAAGGTGACCGAGCGGGTCGGTTGCGCATGCCAGCCCATCTTTCGCTCGTTGGCGCCGAAGGAAATGCCGGGTGTTTCCTTCGGAATGACGAGCGCGGAGATACCGGACGGTCCCTCGCCGCCGGTACGCACCATGGTGACATAGATGTCGGAGAGGCCGGCACCGGAGATAAACTGCTTCGTCCCGTCAACGACGTAGTAGTCGCCATCGCGCCGGGCACGTGTGGAAAGGGCAGCCGCGTCCGAACCACTGCCGGGTTCGGTCAGACAGTAGCTGGCCACAAGGTCCATGGCCGCCAGCTTCGGAACGAGTTCGGCGCGAAGCGGTTCGACGCCCCAGCGGTCGATCATCCAGGTCGCCATGTTGTGGATCGAGAGAAAGGCCGAAATGGTGGGGCACCCGCGTGCCAGCGCCTCGAAGATCAGGACAGCGTCGAACCGGCCGAGGCCCGATCCTCCGCGTCCCTCGCGCGTGTATATGGCCGCCATGCCGAGTGCGGCGGCGCGGCGTAGAACATCGAGCGGCAATACCTTCTCTTCGTCCCACTGGAGCGCACTTGGTGCGATCTCTTCGCGCGCAAAAGCTTCCGCCATGTCGCGCACGGCAAGCTGGGTATCGGTGAAGGCAAAACTCATCGGCGGCTTTCCTCATCGGGGATGGCCGCACGCCGCAACAAACAGCGACAAGACGCGCGGCGCCGCTCCCGCCGGCGCCACAACGTCCCGGTGGGCGACAATGCGCCCTCCGGTCTTCCTCCCAGGAAGCGTTCACTGCATGACACGGCGCGCTCCTCCCGCGCTTGAAATGCAATGGGCGGAACTGTAACCTGCGATATTGTGGATACAAAGGCGATTTACTGCCAAAACATTATGCGTTTATGCATGATATTTTGTTGCGCCCGCCCTTACGCAAGCGAGCAAATGTGCATGAACTGGGATGACTTGCGATATTTTCTTGCTGCCGCCCGCTATGGGCAGGTCACCGCCGCCGGCCAGAGGCTCGGCGTCGACCAGGCAACCGTCGGCCGCCGGGTGGTTCACCTCGAAAAACAGCTGGAGACGCGCCTGTTCGACAAGAGCCCGCGCGGCTACGAACTGACCGAAGCCGGCAGGCGCCTGATGTCGTTTGCCGAGGAGATCGAGGCCCGCGTCGAGAGCGCCGAGGAGGCGATCGTCGGGAACGCCAAGACGCTTTCGGGTGCCGTCCGGATCGGCGCGCCGGAAGGCGTGGCCAGCCACCTGATCAGCGAGGGCGCTCTCGAGCTCTGCCGCGCCAATCCCGAACTCGATGTGCAGATCGTCGCCCTGCCGCGGGTGTTCAGCCTGTCAAAGCGTGAAGTCGACTTCGCGATTGCCGTATCGCCGCCGACGAGCGGTCGTCTCAGGGTGCGCCGCATCGCCAACTACCGGCTGCACATCGTGGCGTCGGCCGACTATCTCGAGCGCCATCCGGTGAGATCGCGCCAGGACCTCTACTCCTGCCGCGGTATCGGCTACATCCAGGACCTGATCTTCGACCGCGAGCTCGACTATATTCCGCTGGTCGAGCCGGGCCTCGTGCCGCGGCTGACGAGCACCAGCTTGCATGTGCAACTGGAATGGACCAAGCGCGGTGCCGGGCTCTGCGTGCTGCCCGACTTCATCGCCAACCGGCATCCCGATCTCGTCAGGATCCTGCCGGAATCGGTCAGCTTCGAACGCTCCTTCTGGCTGGTCGTTCACGAGGACAACGCCCATCTCGATCGCATTCGCCGGTCGGCCGATGCGATCGCAGATGCAGTGGCGGCAAAGCTCGCGGAATATGCCGAACCGGCGGGCCCGGCGCCATCGCTTTAGGCGTGTTGACGGTCTACATTGGGAATTTGAAAGCAACCGGCGGAGTGAGACCACTCGAGGATCGGTCTACAAACAGCGGAAGGATCAACAAGAGGACATGTGACATGACCCTTGTCACCAAGGACATCATACCCATTACAGACGCCGAGCCGCGACTGCCGGCCACCGAAGATCGCTGGTGGCAGGCGATCGCCGAGCGCGACGCGGCTTTCGACGGCCAGTTCGTCTTTTCGGTCAGGACCACAGGCGTCTATTGCCGCCCTTCCTGCCCTGCCCGCCATGCGAAGCCGGAGAACATCTCGTTTCACCTGACCTGCGAAGCCGCAGAAGCTGCGGGGTTCAGGGCGTGCCGCCGCTGCTATCCGAACGCGGCATCGCTTGCCCAAAAGCACGCCGCAACCATCGCCAAGGCCTGCCGCAGCATCGAGGACGCTGAAGAACTGCCATTGCTGGATGAGCTCGCGCAAGAAGCTGGCATGAGCCCCTTCCATTTTCACCGCCTGTTCAAGGCTGCGACCGGTGTGACGCCCAAGGCCTATGGCATCGCCAAGCGCGCCGAACGCGTGAGATCGGGTCTCGCCGATAGCCGCAGCAGCGTGACATCCGCCATCTACGATGCCGGGTTCAACTCGAGCAGCCGCTTCTACGAAAAATCCCATGCGGTGCTCGGCATGACGCCGACCGACTATCGCAAGGGTGGCGAGAATGTCGTCATTCGCTTTGCTGTCGGCGAATGCTCGCTCGGCTCGATCCTTGTCGCGCAGAGCGAGAAAGGGATTTGCGCCATCCTTTTGGGCGATGATCCCGACCTACTGGTACGCGATCTGCAGGACCGCTTTCCACGTGCACGGCTGATCGGCGGCGACGAGGTCTTCGACCGGCTCGTGGCGGAGGTCGTCGGCTTCGTCGAACACCCGTCCATCGGATTGAATCTGCCGCTCGACGTGCGGGGAACCGCATTCCAGCAGCGGGTGTGGCAGGCGTTACGCGCCATACCGGCGGGCAAGACGGTGAGCTATGCGGAGATCGCAGACAGAATTGGCTCGCCGAAGGCGGTTCGTGCCGTAGCCGGAGCCTGCGCGGCAAACCACATTGCCGTCGCCATCCCCTGCCACCGGGTGGTGCGCCACGACGGCGCGCTGTCGGGCTACCGCTGGGGCGTGGAGCGCAAGCACGCGCTGCTTGTCAAGGAAGCGAAAGGGTAGGTGCCGAGCCCCAGTGGCGTAGCGCTAGCGAAATGAGGGTCGCGGCTATTTGTTCGCGGCCGCGACCAGCACGGCCATCCGCTGCAGTGCCAGTTGGTAGCCCTGCGTTCCGAAGCCGGCCATGACACCCGAGGCGACGCTCGAGACATAGGAATGGTGGCGGAAGGGTTCCCGCTTGTGCACGTTGGAAATGTGCACCTCGATGATCGGATTGTCGAAAGCGTTCAGGGAGTCGAGAATGGCGACCGAGGTATGGGTGTAGGCTGCCGGGTTGATGATGATCCCGGCGGCGTCCTCGCGGGCTTCGTGGATCCAGTCGATCAGTTGGTGCTCGGCATTGCTCTGGAGAAAGCGGACCTGAAGGCCGAGGTCGCTGGCAACGCGAATGCAGTCACGTTCGACGTCGGCAAGCGTCTCGCTGCCGTAGATTTCCGGCTGGCGCTTGCCCAGCAGATTCAGGTTCGGGCCATTCAGTATGTAAATCAGCTTGCTCACGCCTAATCGCTCCTCTTTGCGGCTCGCTTGCCTGCTTAGCGCATAACCCACGGAAGCGGAATTGCTTTCACAGACAGGCACGCCGCTTTCGCGACTTCGTATCGCCTCCCCGCCCCGACGCCGTATATTCGCAATCGGTTAACTATGGCCGAAATCCCACAGAGGGAACGTGCGAACTGAAATACATGAGTGATTGAATCATCTTAGCGCTTGCAAAAATTTTATCATGAGTGGATTAGTCACCTTATTAAATCGCATTCGTTCAAGAGGTCTCATTTCATGCCCGCACGCCTTCCTGCTCGCAATTCTCTTCTTCGCATCGCCCTTGCCGGAACATCGCTGATTGCGCTTTCCGGCATCGCACGGGCGCAGGAAGCGGCCGGTGGACAGACGGGCGAAGCAACGGTTCTCGAGGATATCGTTGTCAACAGCGGCAGCGGCGGCGTGATCCAGGCTGACGGCTATGTCGGCATCAGCAGCGCCACCGGCGCCAAGGTCGACACACCGTTCCTGGAAACGCCGCAGTCGATTTCATCGGTCACCGAACAACAGTTGCAGGATCGCAATCCGCAAACCCTCTTGGATGCTATTGCCTATACCCCAGGCACACGTGTCGGTGCCTATGGCTTCGACCCGCGATTCGATTCCTTCTCCGTGCGCGGTTTCGATGTGACCTACAATGGCGTGTTCCGCGACAACCTGCGCCAACCAGGCGCCGGTTCTTCGCTGTTCAAGACCGAACCCTACGGGCTTGAGGGAATCTCGATCCTGCGCGGTCCCTCGTCAGCACTCTATGGCGCTTCCGGCGCCGGCGGTATGTTCAACCTGATCAGCAAGCGGCCGACGGAAGACACCCTGCGCGAAGTCGAGATCCAGTACGGCAGCCACCAGCGCTACCAGGGGCAATTCGACTTTTCCGGCCCCGTCAACGACACCGACCCAGTGTACTACCGACTGACCGGGCTGCTTCGCGACGCGGGCACCGAACTGGACGCCGTTCCCGACGATCGAATCTACATTGCGCCCGCCTTCACCTGGAAGCCAGATGAAGACACCCACCTGACTATACTCGGCGAGTATTCTCGTACCAAAACGGGTGGCACCGCCGCCTACTACAACGATCCTTTCACAGGCGAGGTAACGGACTTCTTCGGTGGCAATGCCGATTTCAACGAGTCGGTCCAGAATCAGGGCCGGCTCGGCTATGAGTTTGAGCATCGGCTGAACGACACCTTTACCTTCCGTCAGAATGCGCGTGCCTCAACGCTCAATATCGATGCGGACTGGGCATTTGCCTATCAGCCGAACGCCGTTGATCCGATCCTTCTGGACAGCAGCGCTGGTACGTTCGACGAGCGGCTCAGCGCCTATGTCATCGACAATCAACTGGTCGGGGAATTCGATACGGGTTCGTTGCAGCACACGCTGCTGACGGGTATCGACCTAGCCAAGATCGACTACCGCGCCGTGAACGGCTACGGCGTCTCGCCGCCGCTTGATACCAACAATCCGAACGCCCCACGGCCCGTCGGGCACATCCCGTTCCAGACCCGCGACGAGCAGGACCAGTTCCAGACGGGGATCTATATGCAGGATCAGATCCGCTACGATGCCTGGACCTTCACGCTTGGAGGACGCCAGGACTGGGTATCGACCGATACGGACAGCACCGACTTGACCACGGGCGCACGAACCAGCACGGGACAGGACGACAGCGAATTTTCGTGGCGCGCCGGCGTCACCTATGAGACGGCATTCGGGCTAGCCCCCTACGCGAGCTATTCGACCGCCTTTTCGCCGAACGCAGGCGTCAGCGTCGAAACAGGCACCGCCTTCAAGCCCACGACCAGCGATCAACAGGAAGTAGGCGTCAAATACATGCTCCCGAACAGCAACACCCTGCTGACTGCGGCGCTGTTCAACATTAACCAGGACAACGGACTTTACTACGAGGTCGTGGACCTCCCGACCGGCCCCGCAAATATCCAGGTTCAGCGCGGCAAGCTGCGCTCGCGCGGCTTCGAATTCGAGGCGGTAAGCAGTCTCGACAACGGCCTCTCCCTGACCGCCTCGTATTCCTACACCGCAATGAAAATCGTCGAAGGACCGGCGGGTACGGTCGGCAATGACGTATCGTCCGTCCCTCGGCACATGGCAGCGATCTGGACTGACTACACTCTCCCGGAAGATAGCTTCGCCAATGGCTTCGGCTTCGGCGCAGGCGCCCGCTATCTCGGCAAGAGCTACGGCAACGACACCAACACGGTCGAAAACGGTTCACGGGTGCTCTTCGACGCGGCAGTTCACTACGATTTCGCGGCGCTCGACAAGAAGTATGAGGGGCTGCGACTGCAGGTCAACGCCACCAACATCTTCGACCGGCGCGATCCGGTGTGCTCGGCGGGCTTCTGCTACCGCGACCAGGGCCGTTCGGTGATCGGCTCGCTGCGGTACAGCTGGTAGCCGCGATGGGCGTCTCGACCCATCAATTGCAGAACGACGGGGAGAGGTCATCGTACCTTTCTCCGGCGTTCGCCGGCGCGCACGCCTGGTGCAACGAGAAGATGGCGCTTGCGGCAAATCTCGCCGATGCCGTTCCCCTTGCGGAATTCTTCTCCTCGGGTGCTCTAGAACGCGCGCTGTCGACTTATGCCGGAACGAAACAGGGCTGCGATCTCAGGGTCGCGGCCTCCATGTGGTCGCTCTACTATTTCTCAGCACTGGCCATTCCCTACATTCTGGCCCGCACTGTCGAGGGGCAGGTCTTGCCGATCGATTTCGACGCGATGACCCTGTCGCTGGCGCCCGACGGACTGCCGAGCACGTTCGGCGTGCGCGACGTCGGCGTGCTGGAGGATCTGGGCGGGGGCGACGTTTTTTCGGTCGTCGGCCCGCTCGTTGAAAAACACCTTCGGCAAATCGTCGAGCAGTTGAGGACGCGCACCGGGATCGCCCCCCGCCTCGCCTGGAACAATGCCGCGGTCTATATCGACTACGCCCTGCGCAACAGCTGGACACCAACGGGCAACGCCACTGTCGACCAGCTTGTCGAATGTCCTCGCATACAGGACGGCGTTTCCAATCCCTTTTACGGCTGCCTGCGCTTCGAGCAGGAAGACGGCCAGACGGTCTGCCGCCGCAAGGTCTGTTGTCTCCGGTACATGATTCCCGGTATCCCGAGCTGCGGCAGCCTGTGCGCACTCCCGAACCAAAGGATGCAATGACTTGATACTGACGAACACCGCTCTTCGTACACTGGCAGTCTGGTTCTTCCTGGCGACCGCCTCCATCGGCGGTGCAGCCGGCGCCATGGCCGACGATGCGCGATGGCCGCTCACCATCACCGATGCGCTCGGGCGCGAGGTGACGATCCAGAAGAAACCGGAAGCTATCCTGCTGGGCACCGGCTTCAATCTCATTGCCCTCTCGCTCATCCATCCCGACCCCGTCAGCCTGCTGGCTGGCTGGTCGGACGACATGAAGAACTACAACACCGAAATCTACGAAAGCTTCGTCGCCAAGTTCCCGAAACTGGCGGATGTGCCGGTGATCGGCGACGGCACCGGCGACGGCCTGTCGTTCGAAACGCTCCTCTCCCTGAAGGCCGATCTCGCGATCATGGCGAACTGGCAGGCGCAGACCGAACTCGGGAAGCAGGCGATCGAACACCTCGGATCGATCGGCGTGCCGGTCGTGGTGGTCGATTTCAACGACCACGTGCTGGAAAAGACCCCCGACACGATCCGCCTGCTCGGACGAATCCTCGACAGAGACCAACAGGCTGAAGCCTACGCCCGCTTCTACGAGGAACGGGTGCAGCGCATCCGGTCGCGTGTCGCAGCCCATCCGCAACCCGGGCCGACCGTGCTGATGGATGCCTATCCGAATCCCGACCGGTGCTGCTACGCCTATGGCACAGGCAGTCTGGGCGAGTTCATTTCCCTGACGGGCAGCCGCAACATCGCGGGCGACCTTCCCCGGGTGGGCGGCATGGTGAGCGACGAGTTCGTAATGGCGCAGAACCCGCAAGTCTATATCGCCACCGCTTCCCCGGGCGGCGGCCAGTACTCCGCCTTTTCCGTGGGACCGGGCGTATCGCCCGAGGAGGCACGCGATACGCTGGCAAAGGCAGTCGATACCACCGTGCTCGCCGCTCTCGATGCGGTCCGCAATCGACGCGTCTACGGCCTGTGGAACTTCTTCAATGCCGTTCCCATCAACATCCTGGCTGCCGAAGCATTGGCCGCCTGGTTGAGGCCCGACATCTTCCCGGACATCGACCCCGCGGAAACGATGAAGGAAATCAACGATCGGTTTGCGGCTGTGCCGTTCACAGGGGCATACTGGACCGAATTGGGGCCATCGCCCTGACGGATATGCCTCGCCGCGTGTCAATGACTGATTTTCGTGCAGCGCCGAAATTTTGATCTTGCGAAGCCCCGGAAACTGGCACTAGGTTGGCACCCACGAAGCGCCGGCAGCCCCGAGGGGAGAAAATATCCTCGAAGCGACCGGGGGCTTCACCCACCTCAGGGCAAGCGTCCTTCCTGGATTTCAACTCGAAATACGGAATGCGGAATCTCTTCTATGCAGCTGGTTTTTGACGGCCACAACGACGTCCTCCTCAGGCTCTGGCACAACTCGAAGACCGGCGGCGACGCTGTTGCGGAATTCGCAGAAGGCACCACCCAGGGGCACATCGATGCGGTACGCGCCCGCAAGGGCGGATTGGCCGGTGGGCTTTGCGCCATCTACATTCCCTCCGGTGATCTTGTCCTCAAGAGGCCGGACGACAACGGCCACTATGTAACGCCACTAGCCGCGCCCCTCGACCGTCGCCCCTCGCTGGACATCGCCCTGGAAATGGCGGCAATCGCGCTCCGCCTCGACCGCGCCGGCGCCTGGTCGCTGTGCCGCACGACCGACGAAATCCGCTCCGCCATGGATGCGGGCAAGTTCGCTGCAGTCATGCACATGGAGGGCTGCGAGGCCATCGGTCCCGACCTCGCCGCACTCGAGACCTTTCATGCCGCGGGCCTGCGCTCGCTCGGACCTGTCTGGAGCCGCCACAATATCTTCGGCCATGGAGTGCCCTTTGCCTATCCGATGTCACCGGACACCGGACCCGGCCTGACCGATGCCGGCTTCGAACTGGTGCGCGCTTGCAATCGTCTCGGCATCGCCATCGACCTCGCTCATATGACCGAGAAGGGTTTCTGGGACGTCGCGAAGACCACCGACCAGCCGCTGATCGTCAGCCATTCCAATGCTCATGCCCTGACCCCCGTCGCGCGCAATCTCATCGACCGTCAGATGGATGCGGTCAAGGAGAGCGGCGGCATCGTCGGGCTCAACTACGCCGTCACCATGCTGCGGCCCGACGGCCAGGAAAACGGCGATACCCCGCTCGCAGACATGGTCCGCCACATAGACTATCTTGTCGAACGCATGGGAATCGATTGCGTGGCGCTCGGATCCGACTTCGACGGAGCGACGATTCCGGCGGAAATCGCCGACGCCGCGGGCAACCAGAAACTGGTTGCGGCCCTCAAGAGTGCCGGATACCGTGACGCCGATCTGAACAAGATCTGCCGGGAGAACTGGCTGCGGGTTCTTGCCCGCGCCTGGCATGAGAAAGAAAAGACGAACACACTCCAAACTTCCAGAAACAGGGGATAAAAATGAAAATGAACGGACTGAACGGACGCCTGCGCATTCTTTCGGCGAGCGCGGCCATGTCGCTGCTGCTGATGGCTGCACCGCAGGCCCTTGCCGAGACGCCGAAGGACACACTCGTCGAAGCCTTCGCGATCGATGACATCATCACCATGGATCCGGGCGAGGCATTCGAGCTTTCGACCGCCGAGATGACCAGCAACACCTACAGCCTGTTGGTCCGCCTCGACCCGAACGACACGACCAAGGTCGTCGGCGACCTCGCCGAAAGCTGGAATGTCTCCGATGACGGCCTGACCTACACCTTCAAGCTGAAGCCGGACATGAAGTTCGCATCGGGCAACCCGATCACCGCCGAGGACGTCGCCTATTCCTTCGAACGCGCCGTCAAGCTCGACAAGAGCCCGGCCTTCATCCTGACCCAGTTCGGCCTGAACGGCGACAACGTCACCGAAAAGGCAAAGGCCGCTGACGCCAGCACCTTCGTGTTCACCGTCGACCAGCCCTACGCGCCGAGCTTCGTGCTGAACTGCCTGACGGCAACGGTTGCCTCGGTGGTCGACAAGCAGCTGGTGCTCGAGCATGCCAAGCCGATGACGCCGAACGCCGAATACAAGTATGACACCGACTTCGGCAACGACTGGCTCAAAACCGGCTATGCCGGCTCCGGCGCCTTCAAGCTGCGCGAATGGCGCGCCAACGAAGTTGTCGTGCTCGAGCGCAACGACAACTTCTATGGTGAGCCCGCCAAGCTCGCCCGCGTGATCTACCGTCACATGAAGGAAAGCTCCGGCCAGCGCCTCGCGCTCGAAGCCGGCGATATCGACGTTGCCCGCAACCTCGATCCGGGCGATCTCGAGGCGGTTGCGAAGAATGCCGACCTGGCGACCACCAGCGCCGCCAAGGGCACCGTCTACTACATCAGCCTCAACCAGAAGAACGCGACACTTGCCAAGCCCGAAGTCCGCGAGGCGCTGAAGTACCTCGTTGACTACGATGCTATCGGAGCGACCCTGATCAAGGGCATCGGCGAGATCCACCAGTCGTTCCTGCCGAAGGGCGTACTCGGCGCGCTCGACGAAAATCCCTACACCTTCGATGTCGCCAAGGCGAAGGAACTGCTGGCAAAGGCCGGACTTGCCGATGGCTTCACCGTAACCATCGATGTCCGCAACACCCAGCCGGTGTCCGGCATTGCCGAATCCTTCCAGCAGACCGTCGGCCAAGCCGGCGTAAAGCTTGAGATCATTCCGGGTGACGGCAAGCAGACTCTGACCAAGTATCGCGCCCGCAACCACGACATGTACATCGGCCAGTGGGGCATGGACTATTTCGATCCGAACTCCAACGCCGAGACCTTTACGGCCAACCCCGACAACTCCGACGAAGGCAAGAACAAGACCCTTGCCTGGCGCAATGCCTGGGATGTCCCGGAACTGACCGAGAAGACCAAGGCCGCTCTCCTCGAAAAGGACAGCGAGAAGCGCGCCGGCATGTACAAGGAACTGCAACAGGCGGTTCTCAAGGATGGCCCGTTCATCATCATCCACCAGCAGACCGAGGTTGCCGGACTTCGCGGCAATGTGAAGGACTTCAAGCTTGGTCCTAGCTTCGACACCAACTACGTGTCGACCATTTCGAAGGAATGACGCACCCGCTTCCGTTGCCGGCATCTCCCGGCAACGGTCGTCTTGCTCTGTTCAACGAAATCCAGCGCCATCCACGCTCTTCGGGGCGGCTGGCGTTGTGGCATAAGGGACTGATTGTTTGACAAGTGTTGAAACCAGCAGAGGTGCGCGGCGCTCGCGCGCCCCGGCGCTAGCGATGGGGGTCTTGCGCTTCCTCGTGACGGTGGTCACGACCTTCCTCGGGCTGCTTGCCGTCACCTTCTTCATCGGGCGCATCATCCCGATCGATCCGGTTCTGGCGGTCCTCGGCGACCGCGCCCCGACCGCTGTGGTCGAGCGTACACGCGAGGCGATGGGGCTCAACCTGCCGCTCTACCAGCAGTTCTTCATCTATGTGAAAGGCGCGCTTTCCGGCGATTTCGGTACCTCTGTGCTGACCACCAATCCGGTACTGGAAGACATCAAGCGCGTTTTTCCCGCAACGATCGAACTGGCGACGATCGGCACCATCATCGGCGCCGCACTCGGCATCCCGCTCGGCGTCCTTGCCGCCGTCAAGCGCGACAGCTTCGCCGACCAGGTCGTCCGCGTGATCGGCCTGATCGGATATTCTGTGCCGATCTTCTGGCTGGCGCTGCTCTCTCTGGTTCTCTTCTATGCGAAGCTTCGGTGGGTCGCCTATCCCGGTCGCGTCGACATCGTCTATGAATACAGCTTCACCCCGGTAACCGGTTTCTTCCTTCTCGATGCGGCCTGGCAGCGCCAGTGGGACGTGCTGTGGGACCTATTCCGCCACATCATCCTGCCGGCATCGCTGCTCGGCTACTTCTCGCTTGCCTACATCAGCCGCATGACGCGCAGCTTCATGCTCAATGAACTCAAGCAGGAGTACATCGTTGCCGCCCGCGCCAAGGGCCTGTCGGAGACCCGGATCATATGGGGGCATGCGTTGCGCAATGCCGCCGTACCGCTGATCACCGTCATCGCGTTGTCCTATGCCGGCCTGCTCGAAGGTTCGGTACTGACGGAAACGATTTTCGCCTGGCCGGGGCTCGGCCTCTACATCACCAATTCGCTTCAGAACGCCGACATGAACGCGGTGCTCGGCGGCACGATCGTCATCGGATCCGTCTTCATCGCCATCAATATTTTCTCCGATCTACTCTATCGGACCCTTGACCCAAGGACGCGCGCCCGATGAGCGAGACCACATACACCCCCCCCTTGACCCGCCGCGACTGGCTTCTGTCGGATCGCCCGGCTTCCCGAACCCAGGCACGGCTCGGCCGGGCCTACGTCATCTGGCGCCGGTTTTCCGAAAACCGCCTTGCGCTCGTTGGCCTGCTTATCCTGATGGCGCTGCTGTTCGTCGCCGCATTCGCTGATGTCCTGGCGCCGTACTCGCCGATTCAGGGCGACCTGCGCAATGGTCTCCTGCCCCCGAGCGCTGCCAACTGGTTCGGCACTGACGAACAGGGGCGCGACATTCTCTCGCGCCTCATCTACGGTTCGCGCCTGACGCTTCTCGTGGTCGGTCTCGTTGCCATCATCGCGGCTCCGGTGGGGCTGCTCGTCGGCACGGTTTCCGGCTATGCCGGGGGCTGGGTCGATGCCATCCTGATGCGCATCACCGATATCTTCCTCGCCTTTCCGAAACTGGTGCTGGCGCTTGCACTGGTGGCCGCCCTCGGCCCCGGCATCGAAAACGCGATCCTTGCGATCGCCGTCACCTCCTGGCCGCCCTATGCGCGCATCGCCCGTGCCGAGACGATGACCTTCCGCAACTCGGACTATATTGCCGCAGTGAAGCTGATGGGCGCCTCGCCGTTTCGTATCGTCCTGCGCCACATCATGCCGCTATGCATGTCCTCGCTGATCGTCCGCGTGACGCTCGACATGGCCGGCATCATCCTGACAGCGGCCGGTCTCGGCTTCCTCGGCCTCGGTGCCCAGCCGCCACTGCCCGAGTGGGGGGCGATGATCGCCTCCGGTCGTCGCTTCATCCTCGACCAGTGGTGGGTTGCCGCCGCTCCGGGTGCCGCGATCCTCATCGTCAGCCTCGGCTTCAACCTGCTCGGCGATGGTCTTCGCGACGCACTCGATCCGAAGGAGGCCGGGCAATGACTACCCTTCTGACTGTCGAAAACCTCCAGGTCTCCTTCCCGACCCGAACCGGCGTCGTCAATGCAGTGCGTGGCGTCAGTTTCACGCTCGGGCGCGAGCGGCTCGGTATCGTCGGAGAATCCGGCTCCGGCAAGTCACAGACCGGCAGGGCCATCATGGGCCTGACGCCGGGACACGCCCGGATCACCGCCGACAAGCTGCAGTTCCGCGACATCGACCTGCTGAAGGCATCCGCCCGCCAGCGCCGGTCTCTGCGCGGAAGCGATATCGCCATGATCCTGCAGGACCCGAAGTACTCGCTAAATCCGGTGATGAGCATCGGCAGGCAGATTGTCGAGACGCTGAGGACCCATGAGCGGGTCGGCAAGGCCGAAGCCCGCCAGCGTGCATTGGACATGCTTGAGGCGGTTCAGATCAACGATCCCGAACGGGTCTACGACCTCTACCCACATGAGGTGTCGGGCGGCATGGGCCAGCGCGTGATGATCGCCATGATGCTGATTGCCGGCCCAGAACTGCTGATCGCCGACGAACCGACCTCGGCGCTCGACGTCACCGTCCAGCTCGAGGTACTCGCCATCCTCGACAAGCTTGTCGCCGAGCGCGGCATGGGCCTGATCTTCGTCTCGCACGATCTGCGGCTTGTCTCGTCCTTCTGCGACCGTGTCCTTGTCATGTATGCGGGAAAAGTGGTCGAGGAACTGCCGTCGGCGGACCTCGCCAAGGCCAAACACCTCTACACCCAGGGCCTTCTCAACTGCCTCCCGAAGATCGGCGCAGACCGGCATCCGCTGCCTGTTCTCGAACGCAAACCGGAGTGGGCGGCATGACGTCAGCACTTTCGATCAAGGATATGCTCGTCTCCTTTGACGACTATGTCGCCCTTCGAAATGTCAGCCTCGAGGTCGTCAAGGGCGAATCCTTCGGCATCGTCGGCGAGTCCGGCTCGGGCAAGTCAACGTTGCTGAGGGCTGTGGCAGGGCTCGCCACCTTCCAGCAGGGGCGGCTCGCGGTAAACGGCCGCGACTATTCGGGGCGACGTCGAGACAAGGAATTCTACCGCACGGTCCAGATGGTGTTCCAGGACCCCTATGGATCGTTGCACCCGCGCCAGACGGTGGACCGATTGCTTCTGGAACCGCTGGCGATCCACGGGATCGCCGACACCGAGGCACGCATCGTCCGCGCCCTCGACGAGGTCGGTCTGGGCCCGAGTTTCCGCTTCCACTATTCACACCAGTTGTCAGGCGGACAGCGCCAGCGTATCGCCATTGCCAGGGCACTCATCGTCGAGCCGCAGATCCTGCTTCTCGACGAGCCGACGTCGGCGCTTGACGCCTCGATCCAGGCGGAAATCCTGAACCTGCTCGAACAGGCCCGCCGCGACCGTAACCTCACCTTTGTCATGGTCAGCCACGATCTCGGCGTTATCAGCCACATGTGCGAGCGGTTGGCGGTGATGCGCAATGGCGAAGTCGTCGAAGGTCTCTCGTCCGCCGATCTGGCGAACCGCAAGGTCAGCGAGGACTACACCAAGCGTCTTCTCGTCGCGAGCGAAGGCTTCGTGCGATAGCCTAACTCTTGGCATAGCAGACGAAAGTGCGGCGCCAAGAGGTGCCGCCCGTCCTTTTAACGCAACATCTCAATGATGGCGGAGAAATCCCTGCTGCCATTGCCTTTTTCACCGAACGCTTCATAGAGTTTTGCTGCCGCTGCACCGAGCGGCGTCGAGGCACCGCTCGCCGATGCAGCGTCCTGCGACAGCATCAGGTCCTTCAGCATCAGCGCCGCGGCAAA
Source organism: Ferirhizobium litorale (assembly GCA_030028905.1). Lineage (GTDB taxonomy): Bacteria > Pseudomonadota > Alphaproteobacteria > Rhizobiales > Rhizobiaceae > Ferirhizobium > Ferirhizobium litorale. Next base: position 145,754 of record JALDYZ010000003.1, read on the forward strand.
GCCCGGCTTGTAGTCGTTGTTGGCCGGTGACGTCGGGACCGGACCCGGAACCGGGCAGTAGCTCGTCAGCGACCAGCACTGGCCCGACGATGTCGATGCCACGTCGAAAAGGGCCTGGTGCGACAGGCCGAGCTTCTCTCCCAGAGCGAAGGCTTCGCAGACGGCGATCATCGAGACACCCAGGATCATGTTGTTGCAGATTTTGGCAGCCTGACCAGCGCCGTCACCGCCGCAATGGACAATCTTCTTGCCCATCGCCTCGAGCAGTGGTTTTGCACGCGCAAAGGCCTCGTCGCTACCGCCGGCCATGAACGTGAGCGTTCCTGCCGCCGCGCCCCCGGTGCCCCCGGAGACGGGCGCGTCGAGCGACGGGCACTTGTCAGCCCCTGCCATGAGGTGGGCCTTGCGAGCGCTGTCGACATCGATAGTCGAGCAGTCGATCAACAGCGTCCCGGCGGGAGCGAGGCTGGTCAATTGCTGCCACACGGCTATCACGTGCTCGCCTTTCGGAAGCATGGTAATGACCGCCTCGGCTCCCTTCACAGCGTCCTGCAGAGATGCGCAAGCCGTGACGCCGGCCTCGGCGGCAGCCTTCAGCGAGGCCTCGGAAAGATCGAAACCGGCGACGCCATGTCCCGCCTTTACAAGGTTTGCAGCCATCGGGCCGCCCATGTTGCCCAATCCGATAAATGCGATCTGTGTCATGCTCGAAGTTCCTTCCCATGCGAATGTGTTGAATAGCGGTGTACGGCGCGCCAGGGAAAACACCCTCAAAGTCTATCACCGTTGCCGCATGGTCGCGGAGATTGCTGCGGCTTCCGCAATCCTAGCGGTTCTCGGCCAGGATCATGGCCGCCGCCTTTTCCGCGATCATGATCGTCGGCGAATTGGTGTTGCCGGAGGTGATGCGCGGCATGACCGATGCATCCGCAATGCGGAGCCGGCCGAGCGCGCGCAACTTCAGATGCGGATCGACGACGCTCTCGTGGTCGGCACCCATGCGGCAGGTACCAACGGGATGGAAGATCGTCGTGCCGATCTCGCCGGCGGCGCGCTCCAGATCGGCGTCGCTCTCGTAGGATGGTCCGGGCCTGTATTCCTCTGGCCGGAAACGAGCGAAGGACGGCTGTTCGACGATGCGCCGTGTCAGGCGGATCGCCTTGACTGCCACATCACGGTCGCTTTGCTCGCTGAGATAGTGCGGCCGGATCTCCGGCTGGGCGGCAAAATCCGGTCCCTTCACATGCACGGAACCGCGGCTGTCCGGCCGCAGGTTGCAGACGCTCGCGGTCATCGCCGGGAACGGATGGACGCTGTCGCCGAACTTGTCCAGCGATACCGGTTGGACATGGTACTGCAAATCCGGTGTTTCCTTGTCGGGGCCGGAGCGGGTGAAGATGCCGAGCTGGCTCGGCGCCATCGCCATCGGGCCGGAACGTTTCAAGAGGTACTCGACACCGATCGACGCCTTGCCGAACAAGGAGCTGGCCTTTTCGTTGAGCGTCGGCACCCCTGTCACCTTGTAGACCAGCCGGAGTTGCAGGTGATCCTGGAGATTCTCGCCTACTCCCTTTACTTCCTTGACCAATTCGACTCCCGCGTTCTGCAGGACAGGACCCGACCCGACGCCGGAAAGTTCCAAGAGATGCGGCGAGCCTATGGCGCCGGCGCTCAGCACCGTCTCACGTTTCGCGTAGGCCCTCTTCACTACCCCATCGTGCTGGAACTCGACGCCCTTCACCTCGCCGTTCTCGATGATCAACCGGCGCGCCTGAGCCTTGGTGAGGATCGTGAGGTTCGACCGGTTTCGTGCCGGCCCGAGAAAGGCCTTCGAAGTGTTCCAGCGCACGCCGGAGCGCTGGTTGACGTCGAAGTATCCGGAGCCTTCATTGTTGCCGCGGTTGAAGTCGTCGGTCTCGGGGATCCCGGCTTCCGTCGCCGCCTTCTGGAAGGCATCCAGAACGGCCCAGGTCACGCGTGCCTTTTCCACCCGCCATTCGCCGCCGCTGCCATGCATCTCGCTTGCGCCCTTGTAGAAGTCCTCGGACTTCTTGAAGAATGGCAAGACGTCTTCCCAGCCCCATCCGGTGCAGCCGAGCTGTCGCCACAGGTCGTAGTCACGGGCTTGTCCGCGCATGTAGATCATGCCGTTGATCGACGAGCAGCCGCCCAGCACCTTGCCGCGCGGATAGATGAGGGAACGGCCGTTGAGGCCCTCTTCCTTCTCGGTGGTGAAGCACCAGTCGGTACGCGGATTGTTGATACAGTAGAGATAGCCGACCGGGATGTGGATCCAGTGGTAGTTGTCGCTCCCGCCCGCCTCGAGCAGCAGAACCCGATTGCCGCGCTCGGCCGACAGGCGGTTGGCGATAACGCACCCGGCGCTTCCGGCACCCACGACGATATAGTCGAACTGATCCATCTCGTACTCCGTGCGAAATCTATCTCGCGTTCCGCTTTGGAGCCGCAAGCCGGTTTCTTTGTTCCTGGCAGGTGGGGGAGCCGGTTTTCCTGCAATTGCGCCGGGGCCGGCGTCCCTCCCGTTCTGCGCCGATGATCAGTTCTCTCGTCGGATCTGAGAGAATGACGCCATCGCGCTGTTTTATTTGTTATATATCACGCATGAAACAAACTATTCAGGCGTGATCCACTCCTTCGAACCCCTAGAAACCGAGTTTCTTTCCGATGCGCGAGGCATAGAACTCGCCGACAATGCCACGACGGAACAGCAGCACGCAGACCATGAAGACCACGCCGGTAATGATCGTCACCGGGAAATCCGAAGTCGCGAGATAGTTCTGCAAGGTGACGACCAGCCCTGCCCCGAAAATCGGCCCGATCAGCGTGCCAATGCCGCCAAGCAGCGTCATGAGGATGACCTCGCCCGACATCTGCCAACCGACATCGGTCAGTGTCGCGAACTGGAACACCAACGTCTTCACGCCGCCGGCCAGTCCGGCAAGGGCTGCCGACATGACGAAGGCCCCGAGCTTGTAATGTGCGACCGAATAGCCGAGCGAGGTGGCGCGTGCCTCGTTCTCTCGGATCGACTTGAGGATCATGCCGAAGGGAGAGTTGATGAAGCGCCAGATGACCGCCATGCCGATGATGAACACGGCCAGCACGAAGTAGTACATGTTACTGGTGACGCTGAGGTCGATGAACCCGAAGAGATGGCCGCGCGGCACCGACTGAATGCCGTCCTCGCCATGGGTAAACCCCGCCTGCAGGCAGAAGAAGTAGAACATCTGCCCCAGGGCCAAGGTGATCATGGCGAAATAGATGCCCTGGCGGCGAATGGCAACGAAGCCTACCACCAGACCCAGAGCAGCCGCTCCCAGCACGCCGACGAGAATGCCGAGTTCCGGGTTCAACCCCCATTCCTTTACCGCGTGGGCGGTAAAATAGGCCGCACCGCCGAAGAAGGTGGCATGCCCGAATGACAGTAGCCCGGTGTAGCCGAGCAGCAGGTTGAAAGCGCAGGCGAACAGCGCGAAGCACAACAGCTTCATAAGGAAGATCGGATAGAAGAACATCGGTGCCGCAAGCAGGCAGGCAACGCCTGCAAGCAGGATGCCGAGCTGGATAGAGGAAGTGCCGCGTTCGGCCTGTTCTGTGGTTGTCATTTTTTCAGAAAGCTCCACCATATCACGCATCCCGTCCGAAGAGACCGGCAGGCCTGAGCAGCAACACGATCGCCATGATAACAAAGATCACGATGTTGGACGCTTCCGGATAGAACACCTTGGTCAGGCCCTCGGCAATCCCCAGCATGTATCCGGTCAGGATCGCGCCCATGATCGACCCCATCCCGCCAACGACGACGACGGCGAAGACCACGATGATCATGTTGGAGCCCATCAGCGGCGATACCTGGTAGATCGGCGCAGCCAGCACTCCGGCAAAGGCCGCAAGCCCTGCCCCGAGGGCGTAGGTGAAGGTCAGCAGTACCGGCACGTTGACGCCAAAGGCCTGGACCAGGGTCGCATTTTCCGTCGCCGCGCGCAGGTAGGAACCGAGCTTGGTTTTTTCGATCAGCAGCCAGGTGCCGAGGCAGGCGACAAGCGAAACCACGACGACCCAGCCGCGATAGTTGGGCAGGAACATGAAGCCGAGATTGGTCCCGCCGGAAAGAAGCGCCGGGGCGGCATAGGGCTGGCCGGATGCGCCATAGAGGTAACGGAACGTCCCCTCGATCGTCAGCGCCAAGCCGAACGTGAACAGCAGGCCATAGAGCGGATCAAGGTCGTAGAGACGGCTCAGCATGGTGCGTTCGATCACTGCGCCGAAGAGGCCGACGATTACGGGCGCGACGATGAGCGCCGGCCAGTAGCCGATGCCGAGATACTGCAAGAGCAGGTAAGCCACGAATGCGCCAAGCATGTATTGCGCCCCATGGGCGAAATTGATGACGCGAAGCAGGCCGAAAATGACCGCAAGGCCAAGGCTCAGCAGCGCATAGAACGAACCGTTGATCAGGCCGATCAGCAATTGTCCGAACAGCGCCTGGACCGGAATACCGAAAATCATGGTCATGAACCGCTCAGACCCCCAGAACTTTGTGAAGCATGGGCATCTGGTCGGGCAGTTCCGAGACGGGGAAATCCGCCACCATCTGGCCATGGTCCATGAGATAGAAACGATCGGCGATCTTGCTGGCGAAGCGGAAGTTCTGCTCGACGAGCAGCACGGTGATGCCACGCTCCTTGAGCTTCTTCAGCACTTCGCCGATGCGCTGGACGATAACCGGGGCGAGACCTTCCGTAGGTTCGTCGAGCAAAAGCATCTTGACGCCGGTGCGCAGGATGCGAGCGATCGCCAGCATCTGCTGCTCGCCGCCCGAAAGCTTGGTGCCGGGGCTGGTGCGGCGTTCGGCGAGGTTCGGGAAAAGATCGTAGATCTCCTCGATCGTCATGCCGCCCTTGGCGACGACCGGCGGCAGCATGAGGTTCTCTTCCACCGTGAGGGTGGCGAAGATGCCGCGCTCTTCCGGCACGAAACCGATACCGGCATGCGCCGTCTTGTGCAGCGGCACGCTCATCATGTCCTTGCCGTCGAACAGGATCTCGCCCTTGCGTTCGCGCAGGATGCCGACAATGGTGCGCAGCGTGGTCGTCTTGCCGACACCGTTGCGGCCGAGAATGGTGATCATCTCCCCTTCGCGGACCGTCATGTCGACGCCGTGGAGAACGTGGCTTTCGCCATACCAGGTGTTGAGGTTGCTGACCTGCAGAAGCGGTTTCATCTCAGGCCTCCTCCGTGCCCATGTAGGCAACGCGGACCTGCTCGTTCTGGCTGACGGTGGCGTAGTCACCCTCGGCGATGATCTCGCCGCGCTGAAGAACGGTCACGTGATCGCAGATATTGGCGACGACCTTGAGATTGTGCTCGACCATCAGGATCGCCCGGTCCTTGGCAAGGTCGGTGATGAGGCTGGCGATGACTCCGACATCTTCCTGACCCATGCCGGCCATCGGTTCGTCGAGCAACAGCACCTTCGGATCGAGTGCCAGCGTCGTGGCGATCTCCAGTGCGCGCTTGCGACCGTAAGAAAGATCGGCGGCATTGCCGTTGCGCCATTTCTCGAGGCCAACCATCGAGATCAGTTCGTCTGCACGCGCGTTCAGCCGGTTGAGCGACGACATCGGCTTCCAGAACTGGGTTGAAAGATTGTTCGGGCGCTGCAGCGCCACGCGAACATTGTCGAGCACCGAAAGATGCGGAAACACGGCGGAAATCTGGAACGAGCGGACGAGCCCCATGCGGGCCACCTTGTCCGGCGCAGTTTTGGTAATATCCGTGCCGAGCAATGTGATGGTCCCATGCGTCGGCTGCAGGAACTTCGTCAGCAGGTTGAAGACGGTCGTCTTGCCGGCGCCGTTCGGCCCGATGAGCGCATGCACCCGGGCGTGATGGACATCGAGATCGACATTCTTCACCGCGGTGAAGGAGCCGAAATCCCGCCGGAGACCGCGGGCGGACAAGACCACCCGCGGCTCCTGTTGCATCTGACTATTGGTCATCGCCATATCCGGATCCGGACTTACTGGGTTACCAGATCGCAGCCGCTCTTGGCCGGATCGATAAACGCCTCCTTCCCCGGAATGGTGGAGAGTACCTTGAAGTAATCCCAGGCGACATCGCTCTCGCCCGGCTTCTTGACTTCGAGCAGGTACATGTCGTGGATCATCCGGCCATTCGGGCCGACCACGCCGTTCTGGGCGAAGACATCGTTGACCGGCATCTCGTGCAGCGCCTTGGATACGGCATCGGCATCATCCGTGCCGGCTTTGTCGATTGCCTTGAGGTACTGGGTGACGGCGGAATAGGTGCCTGCCTGCACCATGTTCGGCATGCGACCGGTGCGCTCGAAGAAGCGCTGGCCGAACTTGGCAGACTCCTCGTCGCGGTTCCAGTAGAAGCCCTCGGTCAGAGTCAGGCCCTGGGCGGCTTCGAGGCCGAGGCCATGCACTTCGGCAAGCGTGAAGAGAAGCGCAGCCAGTCTCTGACCGCCGGCGACGATGCCGAATTCGGACGCCTGCTTGATGGCGTTGGCGGTGTCGAGGCCGGCATTGGCGAGGCCGATAACCTTGGCGCCCGAGGACTGCGCCTGCAGCAGGAACGAGGAGTAGTCTGTCGTTGCCAACGGATGACGAACCGAGCCGACAACCGTACCCCCATTCTCCTTGACGAAATTGCCGGTGTTTTCCTCGAGCGAGTAGCCGAAGGCGTAGTCGGCGGTCAGGAAGAACCAGCTGTCACCGCCCTGCTTCACGAGCGCGCCACCAGTGCCGACAGCCAGCGAATGGGTGTCATAGGCCCAATGGAAGCCATAGGGGCTGCACTGCTTGCCGGTGAGTTCGGTCGTCGCCGCGCCGGTGTTGATGGTAATCTTCTTCTTTTCCTTCGACAGCGCCTGCACGGCCAGGCCGACCGACGACGACGTCAGTTCCATGATGCTGTCGACCTGCTCGGTGTCGTACCACTGGCGGGCGATGTTGGAGGCGATGTCGGCCTTGTTCTGGTGGTCGGCGGTGACGACTTCGACGGCTGCGCCGGCAGCCTTGCCGCCGTAGTCCTCGACGGCCATCTTGGCGGCCTCGTAGGACCACTTGCCGCCGAAATCGGCGTAAACGCCGGACTGGTCGTTCAGGATGCCGATCTTCACCTTGCCGTCGGAAACGTCGGCAAGGGCCGCGGTGCTGGTGGCCAGCAGAATCGACAGGGACGCAATAAGGCTCTTTTGCATGATTTCTCCTCCCAGAGAACAACAGAAACAAGGGATCTGTTCAAAAATTGGCCGACCGTTCTCCCAACGGCGGCGAATTGAGCATCAGTTTCCCCAATTGCCGGATTGACGCAAGGGCTCGTCGCAATTAATTGCAAACAGGGTCTGTTCATTTTTGAACAGAGGGGCGCAGTGACGACAAATCCGCATTTTACATGGGATGATCTGATGTTTTTTCTGGCGGTCGCCCGGACTGGCCAGTTGTCGACCGCCGCGCGTCAGTTGCGGACGAGCCACGCGACGGTATCGCGCCGAATCGATCGGCTGGAGTTCGCCCTCAAGGTCAAGCTCTTCGAACGCAACCCGCGTGGATATGTGCTCACCGTCGTCGGACAGCGATTCGTCGAAACTGCCGAGAAAATAGAGGCTGAGGCCGAACGGCTGCAGGCGGAGATCTGCGGCGGAGCGACAGTTCAGCGCGGCGTCATCCGCATGAGCGCACCGGAAGGTTTCGCCAATTTTTTCCTCACCCACAGACTTGGCGATTTCTCCGCCGCCTACCCCAACCTGGCGCTCGAACTGGTGACTATCCAGCAGATCATGTCCCTATCGCGCAAGGAGGCCGACATTGCAGTGGCCCTCGATCCGCCAAAAGCCGGCCCCTATTTCTGTGAGAAGATCTCAGACTATAGTCTACATGTGTACGGATCGCGTCGGTACCTCGCACGGCATGGGCCGGTGCGTAGCCGCGACGAACTGCTCCAGCACCCCTTCATCGGCTATATCGAGGACATGATCTTCGCGCCGGGCCTCGACTACCTCGGTGACGTGCATCCGGGGATCAAGGCGCGCTTCCAGAGCTCCAGCATCTTTGCCCAGCTGACCGCGACGCGAAACGATCTCGGCCTCTGCATCCTGCCGCATTTCGTCGCCAAGCAGCATCCGGAACTCGAGATCGTGCTGGCCGACGAAATCGAACTCAGGCGGCATTATTGGCTGATCTGCCATCATGACCTGCGGCACGTGCCTCGTGTGCGCATGGTGATAGACTTCCTGTCCGGCATCGTGAATGCGCACCAGTCGTCCTTTATCCGCGCACTCGACGACAGCACCGTAAACGCGCCATCCCGCTGACATCGAGCCACCCTGAGGCTTCAGCCCTCGATGCCCTGCTTCGCCGGCGGCACGCATGAAGCCGTTACGTGAAGCGTCCGTGACGCTGCAGCACCTCGATCTTGTAACCATCGGGATCGGTGACAAAGAAGAAGCGCGCGAACAGTGCGCCGTCGCGATTGAACTCGACGATCTTGTCGGGGTTTAGCCCGAGTTCGGCAAAGCGTGCGTGCTCGGCGTCCAGATCATCGACCGATACCGCGACGTGGCCGTAGCCATCACCCAGCGCATAGGGTTCGGTTCGTGCCTTGTTGAGCGTCAATTCGAGTTCGAACTCGCTCTCCGAATTGCTGAGATAGACCAGCGTGAACGTCTCGAAGTCGTAGCGATCGGCAATTTCCATTCCAAATGCCTGCCGGTAGAAATCCAGCGACCGCTGCTCGTCGAGCACGCGGATCATTGAGTGTATCGCCTTGGCCAAGCTCAAGCTCCTGTCGGTTATTTGGGCACTCTCCATTCGGCAAGACAGTCGACGTGAACGTGCGCAATGGTCGCTTAGCACGACCAGAAATCGGATCGCAACCGCTCGAGGCGATGCTCACCACGCCGCGCGGTAAATTGCGAGCGCGTCAGCTTCAGTTACGCTGCGGGGGTTGTTGACGAGCAGGCGTTGCTGCTTCATCGCATCCGCCGCCATCTTCGGGAGGTCCGCCTCGCCTATCCCGACATCTCGAAGTCGTGTCGAAAGGCCCAGTGTGCGGGACAAGGCCGCCAGTTCCTCGATGAAGGCGGCACAGCGCCCCTGCGCTCCCTCCTCCCTTTCGAGATGCGGAAACGCATCCGCTGCGATCTCTGCATAGAGATGCGCAGCTTCAGGAGCGTTGAACCGCAACACGTGCGGCAATACCAGCGCGTTCGACAAACCATGCGGTACGTGGAAGGTACCGCCGATCGGATAAGCCAACGCATGCACCGCTGCCACCGGCGAATTAGCGAAAGCCTGGCCGGCCAGCATCGAGCCGAGAAGCATGGCACCGCGCGCCTCGACGTCGCTACCGTCCGCGACCGCCTTTTCGATGTTGGCGCCGATCAGTTGCAGTGCCTGGCGGGCGAGCATTTTCGACAGCGGATTGTTGTTCGCACTCTTCGATGCATAGGCCTCGATCGCATGCACCATGGCATCAACGCCCGTCGCCGCGGTGATGGACGGCGGCAGCCCGAGCGTCAATTCAGCGTCGAGAACGGCAATGTCCGGCAGGATGACAGGCGACGAGACGCCGCGCTTTTCCTCCTCGCCGACGGTGATGATCGAGACCGGCGTCACTTCCGACCCCGTTCCGGCTGTGGTCGGCACCAGCACGAGCGGCAGCCGCGGCCCCTCGGCACTACCGACTCCCCATGCACTTTCAAGATCCTCGTTCGAGCCGATCAGCAGCGCAGCAAGCTTGGCCACATCCAGCGACGAGCCGCCACCGAAGCCGACCACACCGGTTATCGCCGCCGAACGCCCTGCCGCAACGGCGCTCATCAGGGTCGCGAGCGAGGGATCGGCCTCGACGCCATCAAAAATCGTGATGGTGATCCCCTCTGCCCGCAGCGAGTCGCAGGCGGCGTCGCACAAGCCAAGTTTGCGGAGACCGGGGTCGGTGACGAAGAGCACGGAGGAGCCGAGGCGTTTGCCGGCAATCGCGCCGAGTCGGCGGGCAGCGGCAAACTCGAAGACCAGCGATGGCGTCGTGTTGAAAACAAAGTTCTGGATATGCATGACCCCGCGGCCCCCTCAATCGCATCGAACAAATCGCCGCCCAGGCGGCGGGGCGACCTTACAGCGAGAAAAACAGCATAGGCAACCGGCGCACACCGCCCAGTTGCGCGGGACCGGATCCACCAGGTTGTTCCACCGGAGTCAACTGATCAGGGCCTGGCTAAGGTCGACGAGGGCCTTCAATGGCAGATGGTCGGAGGCGACCCGTGCAAGGGGTGTATCGTGTGCCTCTATGCGCGCTAGCAATCCCACACGATTGGCGATGATGCGGTCGAGCGCCAGAACAGGCAGGCCTGAAGGAAAGCTCGGCACCGCGGGCGGTAGTGGCCCAAAAGCGGAGTGCAACGTATTCAGCGACGAACGGTTGCCGAGCCGCCACTCGTTGAGGTCCCCCAGCAGCAGCGTCGGGCGCTCGTCGCGTCCATTCATGATGTCGACGATCATCCGGGCCTGCTGTGCACGAGAGCGGCGAAGCAGGCCGAGATGGGCTGCAATGACCCTGATCGCCACCCCGTCGTCGAGATCGATGTCGGTCACCAGCGCGCCACGCGGTTCCAGGCCCGGCAGCCTGATCTGGTGGACATCGCGAACCAGGCCTTGCCGGAAGAGTACGATGTTTCCATGCCAGCCATGCGCCTTGGCCATTCCATTGATCGGAACCGGAACGAGCCCCGTTTCGCGCTCAAGCCGAGGCAGGTCAAGCAGCCCGTCGCGCTCGCCGAAGCGCTTGTCCGCCTCCTGAAGAGCGATCACGTCAGCCCCGATTTCATGGATGACGCGGGAGATGCGATCGGGATCGAAGCGACCGTCCACGCCGACGCATTTGTGCACATTGTAGGAGGCAACCAACATGCCGGAATCGGCGGGGCGCTCCATCGCCTTCACCTCGCTCGGCCGCTTCTTCCGGTTCTTGAGTGACGCGATGAGGTTCGCCGGAAGACTGTCCTTCTTCTTGTGAATGAGCTTTGCCAATACGCCCTGTCCTGTCAGCAATTGTCCGTTAGTATCCGGCTTTGTCACAAATAGGGTGAGCCGAGCCAAAATGCACGGTCCATCAAGCGAACAATGAACGGACGTTCGTAGAGCGACTCGAGCGTCACCGCCGTCGCATCCGCAAGCGTCGCCCGAATCCGGTCCTCGATTTCACCAGCAAACTGGCGGTTCATGATTTCCAGGTCGATCTCGAAGTTCAGCCTCAGCGAACGAGGGTCGAGATTGGACGAACCAACATAGGCCCAGCTCCCGTCGATGGCCATCAGTTTCGAGTGATTGAACGCACCCTTTGCGCGCCAGATCCGGCAACCGTCCCTCAGCATCTGGTCGAACTGCGATGTCATGGCGCGGTCGACCAGGGTGAGATTGTTGACCGCCGGAACGACGATATCCACTTCCACGCCGCGGCGCGCCGCAGTCACCAGAGCAGTGATGAGCTCGCGGTCCGGAAGAAAATAGGGAGACATAACGGTGATGGTGCGCTTGGCGACGGAAAATGCCCCCATCAGCATCTTGTGGTTGGTCTCCACGCTGCGATCCGGGCCGGTCGCAACAGCCCGCATGAAGATCGCCGACCCCGCGCCGGAAGCCGGCAACGCAATAGCCCATTTGTCACCGCCGAGCGTTTCTCCCGTAGTAAAGCGCCAATCCTCGCCGGCAACGCTGACGAGGTCCGCCACGATGGGCCCGCTTACGCAGAAATGAGTATCGTGGGCAGACTTGTCGCTGGCGAACTCGGTGGTAAATCCTGCGCGGATGTTCATACCGCCGGTAAAGGCCACCGTGCCGTCCACGATCATCAGTTTTCGGTGGGTGCGAAGATTGGCATAGGGCAGTCTCAGTCCCATGATGACGTTGCCGTTGAAGACGTCCGCGGCAACCCCACCGGCCTTCAGATATCCTATGATGCTCGGAACCGAGTAGCGCGCACCGACCGCGTCGATGAGCACGCGGACCTCGACGCCGCGCATTGACGCGGCGATCAGGGCATCCGCAAATCGCAGCCCGATGCCGTCGCGATCGAAGATGTAGGTTTCCAGCAGGATGCTGCGCCGCGCACCTTCGATTGCGGCTATCATCGCCGGGTAGGCTTTGTCGCCACTGTCCAGGACCTGGATCTTGTTGCCGGACGTCAGAGGGTATCGCGCCACGCGATCACCGAGGGTCGCCATTGATGAGAACCGCGCGCCAAACTCTGCCTCGATGACGCCCGGAGCAACGGTAAACCCCTCCAAATGACCAAGAGCGCCACCTTCGAGAAGTGCCCGCTGGGAGGCTATCGACGCACGGCGGATCCGGTTGATCCCGGCAATGGCGTAAAGGGCAGCGCCGACAATCGGCGACAAGAGGATCACGCCGACCCATCCGGCCGCCGCGCGGACCTCATCCTTGGTCATGGCTGCGTGCACCGCCGCGACCGCACCGAGCACCCCGGACAAAACTGCTAGAATATGTGGCCAGTAGGCGATCAGGATGTCGAGCATGCGGCGAAGTATAGCTGCGTCGCACGGATGTTCAATCTGAGCGCGAACACCTCTGATTCCAATACCTTAGCGATGCCGCAACCCCCATTTGGGCACGCAACGACCGAATCGGCGCGTCAGAGACGCAAAGCCGCGGCGGGAAATGCCGCGGCTTTGCCATTTCGCTTCGCGGAGGTTCAGGCCGCCTGCTGTTTTTCCTCTTCGGCTTCTGCATTCTTGCGGCGGCTGGTGCGCCAGTCGCCGAGGAAGAGCAGGATCGGTGCCGCGATGAACACCGAAGACGAAGCCGCGATGACGATGCCGAACACCATCGGAACGGCAAAGCTCTCGACGGCACTCCCGCCCCAGATCGCCATCGGCAACATCGCCAGGAAGGCCGTCACCGAAGTGTAGAGGCTGCGCGCCAGGGTTTCGTTGATCGACAAATCGATCAGGTCGCGCAGCGGCATCGACTTGTAGAGGCGCATGTTCTCGCGCATGCGGTCGTAGACCACGACCTTGTCGTTGACCGAATAGCCGACGAGTGTCAGCAACGCTGCGATCGCCGTCAGGTTGAAGTCCAGCCCGGTCAGCGCGAAGAAGCCAACCGTCTTGGTGATGTCGAGTATGAGGGTTGCTATGGCACCGACGGCGAACGGCCATTCGAAGCGCGCCCAGATGTAGACAAGCATCGCGAGGCTTGCCAGAACCACCGACAACACGCCGGCCGTCGCCAGTTCGCCGCTCACCTTCGGCCCGACGACTTCCGTTCGCTCGACCTTGGCGGTTGGCTCGATCCGCGCGACTTCGGCCTTAAGCTTGTCGACCGCCGCAGTCTGGGCCTCTTCGCCGCCCTCCTGCCGTTCGACGCGGATCAGCAGGTGATGCTCGTCACCGAATTCCTGGAGCGCGACCTCGCCAAGGCCATCCAGACCCGAGCGGAATTTCGCAATTTCCGCAGGCTGTTCGGTGACGACCTCCATCTGGATGCCGCCACGGAAGTCGACGCCATAATTCAGACCGGGTTTGATGAACAGCGCGACCGACGCAAGCGAGAGGAACAGGGAAACGCCGATTCCGAAGAAGCGGGCCTTCATGAAGTTGATGTGCGTTCCGTCGGGTACAAGCCGGACCGGGAGAAGAGGCTTGATGTCGATGGTCTTCATCCTGGTGCGGCGGGCAATGGCGATCATGATGACGCGCACGATCGCGACCGCGGTGAACATCGAGATACCGATGCCGAGCGCCATCGTGACCGCAAAGCCGCGAACCGGGCCGGAGCCGAAGTAGAAGAGCAGGACGGTGGCGATCAGTCCCGTCACATTGCTGTCTACGATGGTCGAGTAGGCTTTGCTGAAGCCTGCATCGATCGCCGCAAAAGCGGTTCGGCCCTTGCGGGTCTCCTCCTTGATCCGCTCGTTGATCAGCACGTTCGCGTCAACCGCGAGACCGATGCCGAGGATGATGCCGGCGATGCCCGGAAGGGTGAGCGTCGCTCCCAGCAACGACAGGCCGGCAAACGTCAGGATGACATTGAGGGCAAGAGCCAGGTTGGCGAGCAGGCCCCACGCCCCATAGAGCACGAACATGAACGCGACGACGAGGCCGAAGCCCAAAAGACCGGTGTAGACGCCCATCTCGATGGCATCGCTGCCGAGATCGGCGCCGACGGTGCGTTCCTCGATAACGGTGAGCTTTGCCGGTAGCGCACCGGCGCGCAGAAGCGCGGCAAGGTAGGTGGCACTCTCGGCTGTGAAATTGCCGGAGATCTGGCCCGAGCCTCCGGTTATCGGCTCGCGGATAACCGGTGCGCTCAGCACCTTGCCGTCGAGGACGATCGCGAACGGACGCCCGACATTGGTGCGGGTGATTTCCGCAAACCGCATGGCGCCCGCATTGTCGAACCGAAAGGAGACGACCGGTTCATTGGTGTTCGGATCGAAGGCGACCCGGGCATCGTTGAGACGGTCGCCAGCAAGCTCGACACGATCAACCACTGGATAGGAGTGGCCCTCCTCGTCTTCCATCACTGTCACGCCCGCCTCGGACGGATCGTTGGCAACCATGTGGAAAGTCATCTTGGCGGTCGAGCCCAGAAGCTCGCGCAATCGCGACGGATCCTGCGTGCCCGGAAGTTGCACGAGGATGCGATCGCCGCCAACGCGCTGGATCGTCGGTTCCGCGACACCGACCTGATCGACGCGCTGCCGGATGATCTCGAGGCTCTGCTCGACGGCGGCGCTGACATGGCTGTCCAGCCCGGCCTGACTGTAGGAGACCGTGATCGCGTTGTCGCCGGTGCGCACGATGTTCAGATCGCTTTGTCCGACCGAAAGTCCGAAGGCGATCGGATTGGCGAGCATCGAAAGTTGCTCGATCGCAGCGTCACGCTGGCCCGGATCGGCCAGGGTTACGACCAGGCTGTCCCTGACCTTCTGAACGGAAGTGGCCCGAATGCCGTTGTCGCGCAACGTGCGGCGCGCGTCCTGCATGAGGGCCTGCAGCCGCTCGCGGACGAGGTCGCTGCTATCGACCTCGAGGACCAGATGCGACCCGCCACGAAGGTCGAGACCGAGCGATACATGGTCCTTGGGCATCCAGGACGGCAACTTCTGCAACGTTGCCGGACTGAGGAGATTGGGAAGGGCGATCAGCATCCCGACCAGGATGATGATGGAATATAGCGCCACGAGCCAGGGTGACGTTCTCATAGTAATGTTTCCTTGATATGGGCTTTCGCCACCCGATGTTTTCGAGCGGGCGCCATGAGCTGAAATTGATTGCGCTCGACGATCGAAGCGATCAGATCAAGGAAAAGGGTGGTGCGCGTGCCAGATATCCGCCGCGGCCCGAAGAGGGAAAGAAAATCCGGCCATCGCCGAACTTATAGCTTTCTGGCGCCGCGCTGATTTCGAACGGATGGGAGGAAGGCGCCTTTGCGGCGCCATCGTGCCACCCGGATTTTGACGGGTCGCGGTGATCGCTCGACACGACCAGGCGCAAGGTCTCCCTGGCGACGACAATCGGAGCCCTTTCGCTCTTGCCGGCCGACGACAGGGCGGATGGCGACCGGAAATGCTGGAGGGACAAATCGCTGAGCGAAAATCCAAACAGTGCAAAGAACGTGAGAATGAACGCTCCGAATACACCGGCGCGAACCGCAAGCGTATTCCGGACCTTCATTTCATTCACTGCAATGCACGTTCCGGATTGTTTCAAGATCGTCTTTCTCGCGCGACAGGCATTTCCTGCCCCAAGTCCGCGGCAATCGCCGCGCTCCGCCTCAGGATTCCGCTTCCGCAGTCAGGAAGCTTCTTATTCCGCCCTTTCCAGCCGGTCAACCTGACGCCCGGCATGGGGGCCTCGGCCGAGACGCGGATCTAATGTGAGATGTCCTTTCATCGGCTGCCTTCAAGAGAGGATCGATCGAACGGAGAGAACTTCGTGTGGGGCCTTGTCCGGGATACTGAAGCATGCCTCGACACCTGAGTTTGGTGAAGCGGCATGCGATAAATAACAATACGGTTATGCTTTTCCACATTTATGTAATTTTACACGCATGATTTGGCATGACAGAGTTGTGCGATCTGCCCGGACATGGTGAGGATCCGCATCCGGGAAATGGAAAAAGAATGGGAGGAACTATGAAACGGTATATCATGGCCGCGATTGCGGCTTTGGCGCTGAGCAGCGCAGCCTACGCCGACACCATCAAGGTAGGCGTCATCGGCCCCTTCTCCGGCCCCTTCGCGTTGCAGGGCAAGAACTTCAAGGCGGGCATCGACGCCTACATCGCGGTAAACGGCAACAAGGTCGGCGACCATGAGGTCGAAGTGATCTATCGCGACGTGCCGCAACCCGATCCCGCGCAGTCGAAGGCACTGGCCCAGGAACTAGTGATCAAGGAAGGCGTGCAGTATCTCGCCGGTTTCTACTTTACGCCGGACGCCATGGCCGCCACGCCGCTGCTCAAGCAGGCCAACGTTCCAATGGTGATCATGAACGCCGCGACTTCGGCGATCGTTACCAAGAGCCCCTATGTCGTGCGCACCTCGTTCACGACCTGGCAAACCTCCACTCCGATTGCGCAGGTCGCCCGTGACAAGGGAATAGGCAAGGTCATTTCCGTCGTCAGCGACTATGGGCCGGGCGTTGATGCCGAGAACGCCTTCAAGGCAGCATTCGAGACAGCCGGCGGCTCGGTCGTCGAGGCTATCCGCATACCGCTCGCTACCAACGATTTCAGTCCGATCATGCAACGCATCAAAGACTCGGGTGCGGAGGCCGTATTCGCCTTCCTGCCTTCCGGTCCGACGACGCTCGGTTTCGTCAAGGCCTACAACGAGAACGGCCTGAAGGAAGCCGGCGTGCAGTTTCTCGCTCCTGGCGACCTGACGCAGGAATCCGACCTTCCAGCCCTTGGCGAGGCCGCCACCGGAATTCTCACCACTTTCCACTATGCGGTCTCGCACGACTCGCCGGAAAACAAGGCTTTTGTCGAAGCCGCCTCCAAGGCGATCGGCAATCCGGCCGAACTGTCGTTTCCGTCTGTCGGCGCCTATGACGGTATGCATGTCATCTACAAGATGATCGAAGCGACCGGCGGAGAGCAGGACGCCGAAAAGGCGGTCGAGGCCGTCAAGGGCCTTTCTTGGCAGAGTCCGCGCGGCCCAGTGACGATCGATCCGGAAAGCCGACATTTGACCCAGAACATCTACCTGCGCGAAGTTGCCAAGGGTGATGACGGCAAGTACTACAACAAGGAAATCCAGACTTTCGAGAACCAGGGCGACCCGGGCCTTACCGCTGGGAAGTAACGTCGCATTCTCGTAATCGCTTCGGACGTGGGCCCACCCCTCTTGCGCAAGCAAGTGGCCCGCTTCCGGATAGTCTGAGGAATTTCGCATGCAAACCGTCTTCAGCGTCGCAGTCGACGCACTTGCCTATGGCATGGTCCTATTCGTTATCTCGATTGGACTATCCGTTACCATGGGCTTGATGCGAGTTGTCAATCTCGCTCATGGTGCCTTCGCGATGATCGGGGGCTATATCGCCTCCTACGCCGTGCGCGACCTCGGCCTCGGCTATGCTGCGGCGGTACTGATCGCGGTCTTCGGAACAGTGCTGATCGCCATTCCGATCGAACGCCTGCTCTACCGCCGCATCTACGGTTCACCGGAATTGACGCAAGTGCTGATGACCATCGGCATAACCTTCTGCATCATCGGTATTGCCAACTACGTTTTCGGACCGACGCTGAAGACAATCCCGCTGCCGGCAGAGCTGCAAGGATCCGTCGACCTCGGCTTTCGCTCCATTGCCACCCACCGGATTTTTGCGATCGCCTGCGGCCTGGCCGTGGCGCTTGGGCTCTGGTACCTGATCGAACGCACCGGTTTTGGCGTCAAGCTTCGTGCTGCCGTCGATGATGCGGCCATGGCCGCCGCCCTCGGCGTGCGCACCGATGTCGTCTATGCCGTCAGCTTCGCGATCGGTATCGGTCTTGCTGCCTTCGGTGGAGTCGTTGGTGCCGAACTGCTGCCGGTGGAACCCTACTACGCACTGCGCTACATGGTGACGTTCCTCGTCGTCGTCTCGGTCGGCGGCGCCGGTTCCATTCCCGGAGCATTGCTTGCCTGTCTCGTTCTCGGGGGCATCGATACCACCGGTCGCTATCTCTGGCCCGAGTTCGGCGAGTTCTTCTTCTACGCCGCCGTTATCGCCATCATCTGCGTGTTCCCTCGCGGACTAGCAGGAAGGGCACGGTAATGGCGCTGCTTGTCAAACAGGAACATGGAATGGCAAACGCCACGACACGCACGGCTGTCACCCGCGACCTTATTGGCCTTGTCGCCATCATCGTCGTCGCTGGCATCGGCTACCTGCTGTTTCCCAACAACCTCGCCCTGCTCACGCGGATTATCGCCATCGCCTTCCTGGTGCTGTCGCTGGATCTGGTGACCGGCTTCTGCGGTATCGCCACACTCGGTCACGCCGCCCTGTTCGGAGCCGGCGCCTATGCCGCAGGCATGGCGTCCGTCCACTTCGGCATCAACGAACCTATCACCATGGTCATGGTCGGCCTCATCGCCGGCGCCGTTGCCGGCCTGATTTCGGGCGCGGTCGTCCTGCGTGCCCATGGCCTGCCGCAACTCGTACTCTCGATCGCGCTCATCCACCTGTTTCATGAGCTTGCCAACAAGGCCTCGTCCTGGACCGGCGGCAGCGACGGCCTCTCGGGCATCACCCCTGATCCACTGCTCGGCATGTTCGAATTCGACCTTTGGGGCCGCACCGCCTACGTCTTCGGCGTCGTGTTATTGCTCATCGTCTTCGCAGTCCTTACCCGCGTCGTGCGTTCACCATTCGGCATGCTTTGTCGCGGTATCAAGGAGGATCCGATCCGTATCCGGGCGATGGGCGGCGCCGTGCAATCGACGCTGCTGCGGATGTACATCATTTCCGGCGCCGTCGCCGGAATCGGTGGGGCCCTCAATGCAATCTCTACCCAGGTGGTCGGGCTTGACAGCCTGAGCTTCACCCTATCGGCAGAATCCCTGGTCATGCTTGTCCTCGGCGGTACCGGCTCGCTCTACGGTGGCCTCATCGGCACCGTGGTTTTCATGTGGTTCGAAGATCTGGTCTCCGCCGCCAATCCGTTCCACTGGCTGACCATGGTCGGCGCGCTGCTAATCCTGGTGGTGTTGTTCGCCCCGCGTGGATTGTATGGTTCCGCCGCCGCCTATTTCACCCGCCGCGGGGAGCGCCGCTGATGACGAACGCACTCGAAGTCGACAATATCAGCAAGCACTTCGGCGGTCTGAAGGTCACCGGCAACGTTTCTCTCTCACTGGCGCCGGGCGATCGCGTTGCACTTATCGGCCCGAACGGCGCCGGCAAGACGACCTTCGTCAATCTGGTCACCGGAAACCTGTCGGTCGATGCCGGCACAGTACGGCTCGGCGGCGAGGACGTGACCTCCAAGGGGCCAATGGAGCGCGTCCGCCGCGGTCTCGTGCGATCCTTCCAGGTCACGCGTCTCTTCCAGGACATGACGCCCGAAGAGCACGTCGCGCTGGCAATACTCCAGCGCGAAGGTCGCACAAATCGCCTGTTCGGCGATTTCAGGCGCATGCCGCAGGTCCTGGCCGAGGTCGACCACTTGCTTGACGAACTCGGTCTCGAACAGCTTGCGACCACCAAGGTTTCACAAATCGCCTATGGTCAGCAGCGCCTGCTCGAACTTGCCGTTGCCCTCGCCTTGAAACCGAAGGTGCTGTTGCTCGACGAACCGGCTGCCGGCGTGCCGCAGAGTGATACAGGCCGCATCGAACAGGCCCTCGCAGAGTTGCCGGCCGATCTTGCCGTGCTGATGATCGAGCACGACATGGATCTCGTCTTCCGCTTTGCCCGGCGTGTCATTGTTCTGGCCGCCGGGGAGATCATCTTCGACGGTCTGCCGAGCGAAGTTATCGAAAACGCGCGGGTGCGCGAAGCCTATCTGGGGAGTTATGCCAATGCCAGCAGCGTCGCTTGAGGTCAAGGGACTGAGCGCCGGCTATGGTCCGACGCGCGTGCTCGAAGATGTTTCCTTCTCGGTGCCCGCCGGCGCGAGGCTTGCCGTGCTTGGCCGCAATGGGATGGGGAAGACCACACTGCTCGCCTCGCTTGCCGGACAAACGAAGCGCTATGGCGGCGACATCCGCATCGACGACAAGGACCTGACGCGGCAATCGAGTGCATTGCGCGCTCTGTCCGGTCTCGGGCTCGTGCCGCAGGCGCGTTGCATATTCCCGACACTCACGGTCGAGGAAAACCTGTTCGTCGGCCTGAAGAGCCGACCGAGGAGTGCGATTCAGGAAGCCTACGACATGTTTCCCCGCCTGCAGGAGCGACGCAAGAACCTCGGGTCGCAGCTTTCGGGCGGCGAACAGCAGATGCTTTCGACGGCCCGGACGATCCTAGGCCAGCCAACCGTGCTGTTGCTCGACGAACCTCTGGAAGGGTTGGCTCCGGTCATCTGCGACGAACTGATGGCGGCCTTCTCCCGGCTCGCCATGACCGGCGGCATGACGATTCTGCTTGTCGAACAACGCATCCAGAGTGCCCTCGATTTCGCCGATCGCGTCATCGTGCTCGAGCGCGGTCGCCTCGCATGGAGCGGGACGCCGAAAGAACTCAGTAGCGACCACGGGGCCGTCGAGCGCCTGCTTGGCGTCGGCGGGGTGCATTGACGATCCGCCGCGTCCCGTGACTCTCAGACCGAGGTCAATCAACACGGCACGCGTATCTGCTTGGCTGCCATATTGCCTTGGCGTAAGCTTTGCTTTCTGACCTGGGAGGCATGGCATGAACGACGTTCTCGGCAAGTCAGCGGTGCCACGGACAAACCTCCTCTCCGGAGCGACCCGCACCGGCCTCGAAGCGATGCTTGCAGGGGGGTTCCGATACGAGACCCACCCGCAACGGATCGTGTTCGGCGCCGGCAAGATCGAGACGCTGCCTACCGAAGTGGCCGGTCTCGGTGCCAAGCGCGCGCTGATCATCTCGACGCCGGGTCAGCAAGGTACGGCCGAAGACCTAGCCCGCCGTCTCGGCCGTTCGGCCGCGGGAATATGCGCCGAGGCTCGCATGCATACACCGGTCGAGGTCACCGACCGTGCCATGGCCGTCCTCACGAAGTCGCATGCCGACTGTCTCGTCGCCTTTGGCGGCGGAACCGCCATCGGGCTGTCCAAGGCACTCGCCCTTCGTACCGGCCTGCCGCAGATCGTGATCCCCACCACCTATGCCGGCTCGGAAATGACGCCGATCCTCGGACAGACCGAAAACGGCGTGAAGACAACCATCCGCTCGGCGCAGATCCTGCCGCGCCTGATCATCTACGATGTCGACCTGACCCTTGCCCTACCCTCTTCCGTCACGGCAACGAGCGGCATGAATGCGATGGCCCATGCAATCGAGGGGCTATATGCGCGGGATCGCAATCCGGTCACGAGCCTGATGGCGCTGGATGCAATCCGCTCGCTCGGTGAGGCACTGCCCACCCTGCATCGCAACGGCTCCGACCGAAATGCGCGGCTACAGGCGCAGTACGCCGCATGGCTCGCGGGCCACGTTCTCGGCACGGTCGGAATGGCACTGCACCACAAGCTCTGCCATACGCTCGGCGGCAGCTTCGACCTGCCGCACGCCGAGACCCATACGGTGATTCTCCCCCACGTCGCCGCCTTTAACGCCGCGGGAGATCCAGCAGCCTTGGCGGCCGCCGCCGCAGCACTGCGTGGCGAACATGCCGGCCAGGCGCTCTACGATCTCGCCGTCGAGATCGGTACGGCGACCTCGCTGAAGACGTTGGGCATGCAGGAAGCGGATCTCGACCGTGCCGCCGAACTGGCCGTACAGAAACCCTATTGGAATCCCCGTCCGTTCGATCGCACCAAGATCCGCGAAATTCTCGGCCAGGCATTCGAAGGCATGCGACCGGCACGAATGCCTTGAGGAACGCCTACCAGTTGAGCGCCGCGGTGTGGACCGGTCCGTCCCACAGGCGCAGTTCCTCGTCGTCGAGAAGCGCGATCGTCACGGACAGGCCCGCCATGTCGAGCGAAGTGACGTAGGTTCCGACAAGCGATCGCGCGATCGTCAGACCGATTTCCTCGGCAAATCGCCGTGTTGCGTTGTAGGCGAGATAGAGTTCCGAAACCGGAGTGCCGCCGAATCCGTTGACGAAGAGCAGCGCGGCATTCCTGCCATTCGCGGGAAGATCTGCGATGATTGCGTCGCTCATGCGGGCCAGGATGGCATCGGCATTCGCGAATGGCGCCCGGAAGCGCCCGGGCTCGCCATGGATCCCGACCCCCATCTCGATTTCCCCTGCATCGAGAACGAAGGTCTGCCTCTCGGTCTCCGGCACGGTGACGCCGCGTAGCGCCACCCCCATGCTGCGGACACGCGAATAAAGACCGTCGCCCAATGCTTTCAGCCGGTCGAGATCGGCACCTTCCTCCGCCGCCGCTCCGAGGATCTTTTCGATGATCAGGGTGCCGGCGACGCCGCGTGCCCCGTGGCTGCGCGCGCTGCCGCCACCGTCGAGATCGTCCCGAACGAACACAGTTTCGACCCGGTGGCGTGCGGCGACCATCTCGGCTGCCATCTCGAAATTCATCACGTCGCCATCGTAGTTCTTTACGATCAAAAGGCAGCCCGCTCCACCGTCGCAGGCTTCGATCGCAGCAATGATCTGACCGGGCGTCGGGGAGCAGAAGATGTGCCCGGTGCAGGCGGCGTCCAGCATGCCGGCACCCACGAAGCCCACATGCATCGGCTCGTGACCGGCGCCGCCGCCGGAAATGAGGGCAACCTTGCCGGGCTTCAGGTTGCGTCTGCGGATGAACTTGTCGCCGCTGCCGAACACGACCAGGCGATCATGAGCGCGCACGAAGCCCTCAAGGCTTTCGGCGACCATGGTCGCAGCCGTGTTCATGAACTTCTTCATCCTGCCCTCCCGGCAGCAATCCTATTCAAGTCCAGCCGCATGCTCAACAACTACTGCCGAGAGAACGTCATATTTGGGGAAAATGTATAACTTCTTCATCATTATTTATTTCCAATGATATACGCGCATTTCCTCATGGGTTTCCATAGCATTACTCGCCAATTGTACCGATCGCTACGATTCTCTGGACGAAGTCGGAAATAGCCTCGTCGAGCATCTGGTTCTTGCGCTCGTCGCCCAAATCGGGAACCATCAGCGAAATCTGGCGCAGCTTGTCGCCCATCCCGAGATCCGGCAGTTTGCCGGGATGTGCCGTCTGGTAGGCGGCAAGGAACCGTTCCTGTTCGGACGGACTGAAGTGGCAAACCCGGAATATCGTCGCGAGGTGGCGCGCCGGCAGAGGTGTGGAATAGGCGGGGCTGGTGATCTGGGTAACGAAGCTTCGATGTTTTCCAAGGGCACTCGCCAGTCGTTGCCGGGTGCCCGACGGACGATTGTCGATGATCTCGGCAAGGATCGACTTGTAGGCAGCAATCGCGTCTTCGAGGGCTTCGCGCGCCATCTTACCCGCCTGCCTGCCCGGTATGCTCCGCAGTTTGCTGAGCGAGCGCAGCCCTGACGGCTCCGACCTGCGACGGCGCCACGGAAAAATTGCGCAGGCCTGCCGACAACAGCCCCGGCAGCGATGCGGGCTCTCCCGCCATGTCCCCGCAGATGCTCACGGGCTTTCCCATCGCACGCGCGATCCGCATCACGTATCTGACCAGCCGGAGCACGGCCGGCTCCGCTTCGGCATGAAGGGCGCTGACGGTGGGGTTGTCGCGCGCGGCCGCCATGAGGAACTGGGCGAGATCGTTGGTTCCGAAGGAAAAGAAATCCGCATTGTGAAAACTGTCGATCATCAAGGCCGTCGCCGGGACCTCGACCATGATGCCTATTGGCGGCATTGCAACCGTGAGCCCGCGCCGAGCGAGGTACGTCCGCTCGAGCTTGAAGATCCGGCGTATTTCATCCACTTCGGAGGCGAGCGCCACCATCGGCAACAGGACCCTGAGGTTCCCCGTGACATTGGCGCGGAGCAATGCCCGCGCCTGAACCCGTGCGAGCTCCGGACGCGCCAGCAACAATCGCACCCCGCGCAATCCCATGAAGTTCTCGCCGCTGACGCCGCCGACACCCTGGACCTGCTTGTCGCCACCAAGATCGAGCATGCGGATCACGACGGGCTTTTCACCGGCCCATTCGAGGATCAGGCGATAGAGGCTCGCCTGTTTTTCCTCGTCGGCCACGGCAGCGGACGAGGACAGCAGGAACTCGGTGCGCATCAGCCCGATGCCATCGATCGCCCCACGATCGATCACGGCGATTTCCCGGGGATCATTGATATTGGCGTGTAGACCAATGGCGCTACCATCGCCGGCCTTGAGCTCCGGAGCGGCCGGGCCCGGTTGCAGTGCCACATCCCTCTCGCTTTCTCTTTCCCGACTTGGCTGTTCGCTTTCGATCGGGTCGATCACAACCTTTCCGGCATCTCCATCGACCAGCAGCGTCTCGCCCTCGGCAATTTCCAGTTCTCCCGTCGCAACCACCATTGGAACGCCGCGTGCCCGCGCCAGCATCGCCACGTGGCTCGCCTCACTGCCCTTCGCAAGCGCAATGCCACCGCCGGACGACCAGTCATGGGCAAGAAAAAGGCTCGGCGCGAGGTCTGTTCCGACATAAACCGAACCAGCCGGGAAGTCCTCTACCGGTTTGCCTGTCAGAGCACCCAGCACCCGGTTCTTGATGTCGATGACGTCAATGGCGCGGGTCCTTGGACTCTCGTCCTCGGCATCTTCGAGCCGCTCGATATAGTCGTCGAGCGCTCCGACCCAGGCAAGCGCGGCGCCATCCCCGGCGGCCACCCGCTCCGCCACCATTTCCAGGATCGAAGGATCAGTCAGCATCTCGATCTGGAACTCCAGTATCTCGGCACTTTCACCGCCGGCGCGGGCAGCAAGCTCGCTCAGGGCCTCGACCGACCGATCTATCGCCTTTGCAAGTTCCTCCATCTCTTCGCCCGAACCCTCGCGGGGGACATATTCCCCGGCAATGAAGGTGAAGAGATGGGCTGGGCCGATTCCTTGCCCGGGGGATGCTGACTTGCCATCGAATTCACGCCGTTCGGCCATGCTTGATGCCTTCGTCGAAATCGCGCGCTACCAGCGCCTTCAATGCGGTGATTGCCTCTTCCGCCTGAGTACCCTCGGCCCGAATCCGAAGCAGCGAGCCCCGCCGAATCCTAGCCCCCATGATCTTTACGATACTCTTGCCGTTTAGCCAGATGTTGTTTCCGTTAACTTCGATTTCGATGGAACAGGGAAAGCTCTTGGCCAGACGCGTAAAGGTCACCGATGGCCTGGCATGCAGACCGACCCCATGGGTAACCTCGATTTCCGTCTGGCAACGCGGCGTCACCTGATCCTCCCCGACACCATATCTGTTCCTGCCCGCCTCCATCATGGCGACAGCTCTTCGGCGGTCGCGACGACGCGCGATAACGGTGCGCCGCCCGAGGCTTCGGCAGCGGCGATCACCGCGCCTTCGACCAGCGGCGCGTTGCAGATCGCCACACGCCCGGCCTTGTCGCTCCCCAGCATTTCGATCGCCATTTCGCTGTTCGTCTCCGCACCCCCGAGGTCGACGAACACAGCGACACCGGCCTCCGACCATGCGCTCTCGATCGCTGCCAATATGCCCGGCGCATGCGTTCCGAGCCCGCCCTCGGCGTTGCCGCCGGCCCATGCCAATGGCACGCTCTCGCCGACCATCTGGCGCACCATGTCGGCCGTGCCCCTGGCGACGAGCGGCGAGTGTGACACGATGACGATGCCGACGTTCCGGACCTTGCCGTTCATGCTGGTCGATACTCCTCGATATAGCGGCAGATTGCCGAGGTCAGTAGCGCGCAGCTGGATGCTCCCGGGTCTATGTGACCGATCGAGCGGTCTCCGAGATAAGCCGCACGCCCGCGCATTGCCCGCATGCCGATCGTGTGGCGGGCGGCACTTTCGGCCCGTCCGGCTATCGCATCGGGTGCGGCGTGCCTCAC
This sequence comes from Ferirhizobium litorale, assembly GCA_030028905.1. Taxonomy (GTDB): domain Bacteria; phylum Pseudomonadota; class Alphaproteobacteria; order Rhizobiales; family Rhizobiaceae; genus Ferirhizobium; species Ferirhizobium litorale. The sequence goes on from JALDYZ010000003.1 coordinate 171,905, forward strand.
CAGTTCCGCGTGGACCGGATAAAGCACATCGAGCAGTGTCTTGTCGCCTGGCAGAGCCCTGCCACGGCGCGCTACCGCATCCACCGCCTTCCCGAAGGCGTCCGGAAGGTCCGTGTCCGCCCCGGAAGTGCCGAGCGATCTTCCGATCTCGATCAGCAGCGTACCGTAGAGCGGCCCGGCAGCTCCTCCGACATTCATCACAAGGGTCACGCCGATGCGCTCGATCGCTTGCGCCAACGGCAAGGCCGAAAGTGCGTCGCTCTCCGAGCGAAGTGCATCGAAACCGCGCTTCATGTTGGTGCCGTGGTCACCGTCGCCGATGGCGCTGTCGAGCAGGCATAGATGATCGGCGTGCGCGGCGATTGCCGCGCTGCAGGTTTCGATCAAACCGGCTATCAAACCGCGATCCGCCAGCACCCTCTCCTCCTGATCCACCGTCCGCACCTTCATGGACAGCATCCCGCTCAACCGGCCCTACCCCGTTAGCCGAGCGTCGCGGCGACTTCGAACGCATTGGCAACTGCGACCGCGCCCGGATCCGCGACGCCCTGCAGATCGCGCTCCGCAATGTAGGATGCACGACCGGCCCGGGCCTTGGTCAGCGATTTCGTTGCCTCGGCACCGGAACGCGCCGCAGCGGCCGCAGCCTTGATCCCGGATCGCGACAGCGCTTCCAGCGCCGGCTGCAGCGCATCCACCATGGTGCGGTCCCCGGTTTTTGCACCGCCATAGAAGGTCATCCGATCGAGACCTGCGGCAAGCGCAGCGGCGATATCCGCCTTCTCTGCCATCGCCTTTGAAGCCGACGTGAAGAATATCGATAGCAACACCCCACTCGATCCGCCCATGCTGGTCGAGAGAATGCCGCCGATCGCGGCAAGTGCTGCGGGTACATCGGCAAGCGGCAGCGATGACATCCGGGCAAGCACACTGCGCGCGCCGGTCGCGACGGTGGACCCCGTGTCCCCGTCCCCCGCCTTGGCATCGAGCCGGTTGAGTTCCGCCTCCAGCGAGATCAGGTTTTCGCAAATCGCAGTAAGATATCGCTCCACCTCGGCGTTACGGCTTGCGGCTGCCGCCACGGAAACCCCGGCCGCCGGGGCTGAAATCACGATCGGCTCATGCCGCGAGCTGGCCGGAACCCAGGCATGCGGCGCGACCTCGGCCCGCAAGGCCGCCTCGCGGGCGGGATCGAGCCGAAGGAGGGAGAGCGAAAAGCCATTCATATTGAGCGCAGTCATCATGGCCGCCGGCCCGACGACCAGCTTGACCCGTTCCTGCAACGGCGAGGCCAACACCGTGTTGGCGATCAACGCCATTTCAAGCGGCGGCACGGCGCCGAGATTGTTGATGAGGAGCGCGAAGTCGCCACCGGCGGGAAGCGTTGCTGACAGGCGCTCCGACATCGTCGCGACGATGCTTGCCGCCTGCTGGAGCGCGATCTTCTCCACGCCGGGTTCGCCATGGATCCCGAGCCCCAATTCGCCTTCCGTCGCCCCGAGGCGTTCCTCGTGCGTCTGGCCCGGGATCGAGCAGGACGAAAGCGACACGCCAAGGGAGACGATGTCGCGCGCCGCAGCCCCCGCCGCCTCGGCCACCGTCCTCAGGTCTGCACCCTGTTCCGATTGATAGCCGGCGATCTTGTGCACGAAGAGCGTACCGGCGACCCCGCGCGGCTGGGCTATGTCCGGCAGCGCGATATCGTCGGCAACGATCACCATCTCGACATCAAAGCCCTCCGTCCGAGCTTTCTCGGCTGCCAGGCCAAAGTTCAGACGGTCGCCGGTATAGTTCTTGACGATCAGCAGGCACCCCTTCGGTCCGGTCACGGCGCGGATCGCCGTCAGCACGGCATCGACGCTCGGCGAGGCGAAGATCTCACCCGAGACGGCTGCCGTCAGCATGCCTTTGCCGACAAAACCGGCATGGGAAGGCTCGTGACCGGCACCGCCGCCGGAGACGACGGCAACCTTGGACTTGTCCCAATCCGCACGCAGCACGACCTTGATGTCGGGATAGCTGTCCAGACGCGCAAGCATGCCCGCCGGCGCCGTCCTGAGCAATCCGTCGAGCGCTTCGGTAACAATGGATTCCTTGCGGTTGAAGAAGTGCTTCATTGATTAGTTCCAGTCTCTTACCAAAGTTGTTTAACAGCGATTCTGCGGTTTCATGCCCTTACGTAACACGCTGCCCGGCCGCATCGAAGTAGAGCGGGTTGCGCAATGTCAGGCTGACATTGTCGCCGGCCGCAATGCTGAAGTTGGGATCGGCGAGCGTGACAAGCTTGTGATCGCGCACGCGAATGTGCAGATGATTCTGGTCGCCGAGATGCTCGATCCAGTCGATTGAGGCGTTGCGCTCGCCTTCGAGCGAGATCTCGATGTGCTCGGTGCGCGCGCCAACCGTCCGAGTGCCGGAAGGTGTCTGTCCGCCCGGCAACAGGTCCACCGGCAACAGGTTGATATGCGGCTGTCCAAGCCGGGCGGCCACGTGAAGGTTGGCCGGGTCGGCATAGATCTCCCGTGGCGTGCCGATCTGCACGAGGCGCCCGTGCGATAGAATGCCGATGCGATCGGCCATGGTCATGGCTTCGACCTGGTCATGGGTCACATAGAGCAGCGTCGAGCCCAGCTCATTCTGGATGCGCTTCAGCTCCAGCCGCAGCTCAGCCCGCAGTTTCGCATCGAGCGAGGATAGCGGCTCGTCCATCAGGTAGATGGATGGGCGCCGCACCAAGGCACGTCCGATCGCGACGCGCTGCATCTCGCCGCCAGACAGGCGGGTCGAACGGTTTTCGAGCTTGTGGTCGATCCGCACCATGCGCGCGACTTCGCGCACGCGCCGATCCACTTCCTCCTTGCCCAGCCGGCGCGCCGGGGACTTCAGCGGGAAGGCAAGGTTCTCATAGACGCTGAGATGCGGATAGAGGGAATACTGTTGGAAGACAAAGGCCACATCGCGCTCCGCCGGCGCCTCGCCCGCGACATCTCGCCCGCCGATGGCGATCTGCCCGCTATCTGGCGGTTCGAGGCCCGCGATCAAACGCAGCGTCGTGGTCTTGCCCGCCCCCGTCGGGCCGAGCAACACGACGAACTCCCCGTCCTCGATAGCAAGATTGAGGTCTTCGACCGCCTGCGTGTCACCGTAGGACTTGCTGATGCCCTTGAGGACAATCCTAGCCATGATGTGCCTCCGAATAGAGCGACGAGCGAACGGCCATGCCCGAACTGCAGTCGAAGAGCGCCAGCCGGTCGTGATTGAAGACGATGCCGACCGTCTCGCCAATACGGAATTCCTGGTCGGCGGGCACGCGCGCCTTGATCATGCCGTTGGCAGTCGTCACCGAAACGACCTGGTTGGTTCCGAGATATTCGCTGCCATATACCGCGCCGCGAAATGGCGAATCGTCGCTGAACCGGATGTGCTCGGGACGGGCGCCAAGGGCGATTTCGGATTCCGCCATGTCCTGGTGGATTTCCGGAACGCCGATTTCGATCCCCTGCACGGAAACGCTGCGCGCGCCCCTTTGCAAACCCGAATGGAAGCGCAGGAAGTTCATCGGCGGCGAACCGATGAAATCGGCCACATACATCGTCGCCGGACGGTTATAGATCTCCTGCGGCGTGCCGAACTGCTCGATGACGCCGTGGTTCATCACGGCGATCTTGTCGGCCATGGCCATGGCCTCATGCTGGTCGTGGGTCACATAGACGGTCGTCGCGTGGATGCGGTTATGGAGTTCGCGCAGTTCGTGCACCATGACCTCGCGGAACTCGGCGTCGAGCGTACCGAGAGGCTCGTCCATCAGGAAGCACTTCGGCCGCCGCACGATCGCCCGTCCCAGCGCCACCCGCTGGCGATCGCCGCCGGCGAGACCGGAAACCGAGCGGTTGAGAATGTGGTCGATCTGCAGAAGCCGCGCGGTTTCCTCGACCCGCCTGTTGATCTCGGCTTTCGAAACGCCCTGAGAAAGCAGAGGGAAGGCAATGTTCTTACGCACGTTCATGTGCGGATAAAGTGCGAACAACTGGAACACGAAGGCGATGTCGCGGGCACTCGCCCGGTTGAAGGTCACGTCCTCGCCATCGAGATAGATCTTGCCGCTGGTGGGCAATTCCAACCCAGCGATCATCCTCAGCGTCGTCGTCTTGCCGCAACCGGACGGTCCGAGCAAGGCCAGGAACTCGCCGTCGGCGACGACGAAGCTGGAATCCTGGACGGCAGCGAAGTCGCCGAACTGCTTACGCAAATTCTCAACTCTGATTTCGGCCATGCTGCGTCACTCCGGAAACTTCGAGACGATGATGAACATCGCGGTGCCGGCGAGCAGCGTCACCAGCGACCAGGTGTAGAGGATCATTGCGAACGGCTGGAACAACATCAGGAAGCCGAGCCCGATGACCGCGGTTGCGATGTTCTCCATCGGGCCGCGCCTCAGGAAGAATGGCCGTCGGGGCTTTGGCTCCTTGGGAGTGGTGAAAAGCTGATCGGTCATTTGCGTACCGCTCCGAAGGTGATGCCGCGCAGCAGCTGCTTGCGAAGCAGGATGGTGAAAACCAGGATCGGCACCAGGAAAATCGTAGTCCCGGCGGCAACCGCCGGCCAGTCCATGCCGCCTTCGCCGATGATCGTCGGAATGAAGGGCGGTGCCGTTTGCGCCGTTCCCGATGTGAGCAACACCGCGAATGCATACTCGTTCCAGGCAAAGATCAGGCAGAAAATCGCGGTGGCGGCGATACCTGTCGTCGCCTGCGGCAGCACGACCTTGCGGAATGCCTGCAGCCGGGTATAGCCGTCGATCATCGCGGCTTCTTCGTATTCCCGCGGGATCTCATCCATGAAGCCCTTTAGCAGCCAGACCGCCAGCGACACGTTGACTGCGGTATAGAGCAGGATCATGCCGAGCGCCGTGTCCGAAAGGCCCAGCCCGCGAAACATCAGATAGATGGGGATGGCGACCGCGATCGGCGGCATCATACGCGTCGACAGGATGAAGAACAGCAGGTCATCAGCAAGCGGCACCCGGAAGCGAGAAAAGCCATAGGCAGCAAGCGTGCCGAGAAACACCGCAAGAAAGGTCGAACCGAAGGCGATGATCATCGAGTTCTGGAACCGCGGCCAGTAGTTCGACGGACCGGCGATGACCATGTTGCGGCTGCGGGTGATCTCGTCACATGTGCTGGTCGGCGGGCCAAGCGACTCGATGTATTCCGGTGTCTGCCGGGTACGGGTGGTGAAGAGATTGCAGTAGCCTTCCAGCGTCGGCGTGAACACGATCTTGGGCGGATAGCTGATCGAGTCCGGCGGCGACTTGAAGCTGGTGAGGAAGATCCAGCCGAGCGGGATCATTGTCACCAGCGCATAGATGATCACGATGGCGCCGGCCACGCGCTTCGTCGTGGCGCTCGGTTCGACAACGGAGTGGGCGGTGTTTGCAGAGCTCATCGCTGTTTCACCTTGTTGAGGGCCTTGACGTAGATGTTAGCGAGCCCGAACACGGCGACGAAGAGCAAGATGGCAAAAGCCGACGAGCGCCCTGTGAGCCAGCTCTCGAAAGCCTCTCGCTTCAACGTGATCGACGCCACTTCCGTGGTCGAGCCGGGTCCGCCGCCGGTCAGCAGCATCACCATGTCGAACATCTTGAAGTTCTCGATGCCGCGGAAGAGCACCGCCAGCATGATGAAGGGCAACGCCATCGGAATGGTGATCGACCAGAACTGGCGCCACCCCGATGCGCGGTCCACCTCGGCCGCTTCGTAGATATAGTCGGGGATCGACCTCAACCCGGCGAGGCAGATCAGCATCACATACGGCGTCCACATCCACGTATCGACAAGAATGATCGCCCACGGCGCTAACGAGACGGAGCCGAGCATCTCGAAGGACGACGGCGGAATGCCGGTGAAGAAGGAGACGATGTAATTGAAGAGGCCGATCTGCGGCTGGTAGAGGAACCGCCAGAAATTACCCACCACGGCCGGCGACAGCATCATCGGGATCAGGATGACGGTGGTCCAGAAGGCATGGCCGCGAAACTTGCGGTCGATCAGGTATGCGAGCGTAAAGCCGATCACCGTTTGCAGCACGATGGTCCAGAAGACGAAATGCGCCGTCGTCTGCATCGCCTGCCAGATATCCGCGTCGTTCAACACCCGCTCGTAGTTGCGCAGGCCGACATTGTCGATCGCCGCATTCGGGCGATTGGCGCGAAAGTTCGTGAAGGACAGGTAGATCGCCCAGAGAAGCGGGAAAATGTTGATTGCCAGGAGAAGCGCGATCGTCGGCGTAATGAACGCCCAGGCGATCGAGCGGTCGGACATTCCACGCACACGGTTTGCAACTGTAGTCGGCGTAGCGCGCACGGCGGCATCGGCCGCCTTGTCTACGAAGGAGGAATTGGTATCGGTCACGAGCGTTACCTGATCCATGCGATGTTCAGGGTTGGGCGGCAGCAGCCCGGTCCGTCACGACGGTGCCGGGCTGCCGTCTCGGGAGAGACTCCTCAGAGCTTTCCTTCGTCCTCGAAGACCTCTTTCCAATCCTGGGCCAGGCCGTCGAGTGCTTCCTTGGCTGTCCCCTGGTCGGCCACGACGTAGTCATGCAGCCGCTTCTGCATGGCCTGGAGCAGGATGGCGTAGGATGGTTCCTGCCAGAAGTCCTGCACCTGGTTCATTGCCACCAGGAAGTCGGCCGCGAACGGCTGGCTGTCCTTGAAGGATGGATCGTTCAGCACCGCGTTGTGCACGGCATAACCGCCGAGTTGCCACCACTTCTTCTGCACGTCCGGCTGCGCGAACCATTTGATGTAGGCGAGCGCCCCGTCCATATTGTCGGTGTTGGCCACGACCGAAATACCCTGACCGCCGAGCGTGGAGGCAGCCGTCGCCTGCTTCGGATTGACGAAGAAGCCGATCTTGTCGCCGCCGACGTTCTCGTCCTTGGCAAGACCGGGGAAGAAGGCGAACCAGTTCATCGCCATGGCCGCCTGGCCGGATTTGAAGGCATCAAGCGTCTCGCCCATATAGGCGTCGGTGTAGCCCGGAGGCGTGCAGCACTTGTAGAGCTCCTTGTAGGCCTCGAGCCCCTTCACTGCGCCCTCGGAGTTCACCGCACCTTCCATGTCGTACTTGCCGGTGGTGTTCTCGTATTTGAAGCCGTAGGGATAAAGCGCCTGGGTGGCGCCCATGGTGATGCCTTCCGAAGCGCGCTCGGTAAAGATCGCGGCGCCATAGACCTTCTTGCCGTCGATCTCCTTGCCGTTGAAGAACTTTGCAGTCTCCAGCAACTCGTCCCATGTCTGCGGGACGGTGAGGTCGCGACCGGTCTTTTCCTTGAACTCCGCCTGGATCTCCGGGTTGTTGAACCAGTCCTTGCGGTAGAACCAGGCGTTGGCGTCGCCCATTGCCGGCAGCGCCCAATAGTTCGGCGTGCCCTTCGGCCAGGTCGAGTAGGCATTGACGGCGGCTTCGGCGAAGTCGCTCATCTTGATGCCTTCCTTGTCGAAGAAGTCATTGAGCTTGACGTAATACCCGTTTTCGGCCGACCCGCCGATCCACTGACTGTCCCCGATCAGGAGGTCGCAGAGCTTGCCGCCCGAATTGAGTTCGTTGAGGATTCGGTCTGCGAAATTCGGCCAGGGGACGAATTCGAATTTCATCTGAGTGCCGGTCTGCGCCGTAAAATCCTTGGAAAGTTCGACCAGCGCGTTTGCCGGATCCCAGGCCGCCCAGCAGAGCGTCAGCTCATCGGCCTTGGCAATATTGGGCAATGCGACGGACAGCGTGAGCGCTGATGTCAGCCCGAGCAGGGTCTTCGTCATCTTCTGCATGTAATCCTCCCAGATACATGAAGACGGCCCTTGCCGCCTTCGCAAAAGCTCCCATTCCCACGAATGCGCCCGCGTCATCTGGACGCGCAAAGGGGCGCCATACCACTCTCAACTTGCGGATAACGGTTTCGCCGGATCCAATCGATCCAGTCCACTATGCGCGAAGCCCCGCATGAACACTCACTCCACCATGTTGAGCTTTATGTTTAGTGAAGACGTATTTGCTAAACACGTCAATAGACATTCGTCGCTGCAATGCACAAGATCCACGAGCTTTCAGGTAAACATGCCAAACCTATCAATCCGCGACGTGTGTCAGCGTGCAAGATCCCCGGCGGCCAAGATGATCTCGGTCGTGCTCGGGAAATTGCAGAGGCTGTTGGGTCCATCGAGCGCTTCAATTTGCGACCAACTGACCCTGCCGCCGGCGTCGACCAGGAAGTGTCCGACGAGTTGGGTAGGATGGTTGGCGAACATTGCTTTGTCGGCTTCGTCAAGCTCGAAGCCGTCCTTGGCGTTAAGTACATCGTTGGCTTCCATCGGGTGCAATGCATCCTGCAGTTCACCGGTAGGATTGATCCGTGCTGCGTCGAACTGGGCCATATTTGCGCGATAAGGCCATTCGGGCTTCTCGTCGCTCTCATCCGGCAGAAATTCGCCATACGGCACGCCAAACGCGCCGTGCGTGTGACAGCCGGGATCGGATAGGAGTATTACCGGCGTCGGTCGGTATTGGTAATAGACACGGGCGCGCTCTAGCGGGGTGTTGATCACTGCCAGGGTTTCTACTCCGGCGGCGTTCAACATGGGTTGTACCGCGGCAAGCTGCTCTACCTGACGCCGGCAGAACGGACAGTGCAACCCGCGAAAGAAGCCGATCAGGAAAGGTCGCCCGCGCAGGCCGGTGTGCGAGATCATGCCTTCGAGGTTGACTATAGGAAGCTCGAATGCGGGCACAGGTTCTCCCGGTTGTAGCGGGCGCCTCTGGTCGGCCATCAGATAACCCTTCGAAAGGTCGTGTCGGATTGTTGATCCTATCACTTACTGCAGGAAGCGCAGCGCAAGATATTGCCGCCATGGAGCGCGGTTCCAACCAGGACCCGCTTGTCGAAGCGTTCGAGCGTATCGGCAACATGTTGCAGTGCCAGTCGCAAAGCCCGGCTTCACTTCCTTCGCGAAGGATGGCCGCACTCAAAGGCTGGAAATATCCTCCGTATCGTATTGCGGTATGGACTGGAGCAAGGTTTCTCGCGCCGACCGCAGATGGAGACGGCAAGCTGCATCGATGCGGGCGGGATCTCGGGACTGCAAGGCGTCGATATAGGCCAGATGCTCGATAGTGGCCCGATGGTTGCGCTCCTTGGCACGCGCCTTGTTCCACTGGTAGTGATAGTGGAAGACAATGGCGATCACATCGTAAAAATCGGCGACGAATCGGTTGTGCGAAGCGCGATGCACCAGGAGGTGGAAGCGTTCGTCGAGCGCCGAAAATTCCTTGCTGCGGCTATCGAAGTTGGCGAGCAGGTCGAGATGTTCCGCCTTGATCCTCTCGAGGTCCACCCAGGCCACGTGGTCGCCCGGCAATTGCCCGAAGGCGGCGGCCGAATGGAGCTCGAACATGTCGCGGACATCGGCCAGCTCCAGCGCGAAATCCTTCGTAAAACCCTTCAGGATCCAGTGGCTGTTCGGACGCTTTTCGATCAGCCCGAACCGGCTGAAGCGGATAAGGAACTCGCGCACACTCGTCGTTCCCGTCCCGATCTCGCGTGCCAGTTCGAGTTCGTTGATCTGCATGCCGGGCTGAGCGTCGTCGGACAGGATCCGTTGCATGAAGCTTCGCTCAATGATGTCGCGCAGCGAACTGGTTTCCTCCTCCGGAAAAAAATCCGCCGGGCTCGGGTCGCGTAGGACGAGCTTCTCGCGCTTGTCCCACCGGATGATTGCGGCTTCGCTGAGCCGGGCGAGAATGGCGCGCGCGGTGCTGCGGCTAACGCCTAGCTTGGCGGCGATATCCGGCTCCGACGGCAGCGTATCGTTCCGGCGCAGCGTGCCCGCGTATCGGTTGAACGCTTCCTTGAAAACCGTGTTCTGCCTTGCCATTCCGTGCTCCCGCGCCGCTCTTTTCTACCTGACAAGCGATCTGGACCATCCGTCGTCACCGGTCAAATTCCTACTTCGAATTTGTCGTTGACGAGAAAATGTTTATTGTAGATAAAAAACAAAATCAATGCGGCCGTTTTGAAACAGCACGCGCCGCCCAAGGAGAACAGATTGAGCAGGCAACCCTGGATCATACTGTCGGCCGGCGACAATGTTGCCGTGGCCACAGCCGCGATCGAACCCGGAACGGTGATCGCCAACGGAGTTTCGGTCCTAGACAGGATCGATCCCGGGCACAAGGTGGCGATTGCCGACATTCCACTCGGAACCCCGGTGGTCAAGTACGGCCAGGCCATCGGCCGAACGACGAGCGACGTCAAGGCCGGCAATCATGTGCATAGCCAGAACCTGCATTTCGAGAACGACCGGCTCGCCGCCGCGGCGAACGCCAGTCCCGCAGCCGCGACTGACGCCGACAAGGCGCGCACATTCATGGGTTATCGTCGCGCCGATGGCCGTGCTGCGACCCGCAATTTCATCGGCATCATTGCCAGCGTCAACTGTTCCACAACCGTCTGTCGCGCAATTGCCGACGAGGCAAACCGCACCATTCTACCGCACTACGAGGGCATCGATGGTTTCGTGCCGATCGTCCACGACCAGGGTTGCGGCATGAGTTCGACGGGCGACGGTATGCGCGCACTTCACCGCACGCTCGCCGGATATGCCCGCCACGTGAATTTCGGCGGCGTGTTGATGGTCGGCCTCGGTTGCGAGGTCAACCAATTGACGCTCTATGGCCAGAGCGGCGCCGGCACCGGGAAGCGTCACTTCAATATCCAGGACGCGGGTGGGTCCCGCCGCGCGGTGGAAAAGGCGCTTGGCGTCCTGAAGGAGATTGCCGCCGACGTGGGCCAGGCCCGACGCGAACCCCTTCCGGTCAGCGAAATTGTCGTAGGCCTCCAGTGCGGCGGCTCGGACGGCTTTTCCGGCATTACAGCCAATCCCGCCCTTGGCGTCGCCGTCGACATCCTGGCTGGTGCGGGTGGCACCGCCATCCTCTCGGAAACATCGGAAATCTATGGTGCCGAGCATCTGTTGCGCAGCCGAGCCGTCAATGAGGAGGTCGCGACAAAACTCGACGGTCTCATCTCCTGGTGGGAACGGTATGTAGACCTGCACGGTGCATCGCTCGACAACAACCCGTCCCCGGGCAACAAGAAGGGCGGTTTGACGACCATTCTCGAAAAATCGCTTGGGGCCGTTGCCAAGGGTGGGCGCTCGCCGCTCACCGCGGTCTACGGTTATGCGGAGCGCGTCACCGAGCACGGCCTCGTCTTCATGGATACACCAGGCTACGACCCGGTATCGGCCACGGGCCAGGTCGCCGGCGGCGCCAACCTGATTGCGTTCACCACTGGCCGCGGCAGTTGTTTCGGCTGTCGACCAGCGCCATCCATCAAGCTGTCGAGCAACAGTGCGCTCTACCGCTCGATGGAAGAGGACATGGATATCGATTGCGGGACGATCGCGACCGGAGACATCACCATTGCGGACAAGGGACGGGAGATCTTCGAACTTCTGATCGACACGGCATCGGGCAAGAAGACCAAGAGCGAGCTCTTCGGGTATGGTGACAACGAATTCGTGCCGTGGCACCTCGGCGCCACGCTCTGATCGACAATGGTAAGATTGATTGAGAGAGCAGCATGAAGAAGAGAACCATCGGCAAAACCGCGCTTGCGGTCACCGAATACAGTTTCGGGACAGCTGCTCTCGGCGGGCTCTACCGCGCCTGCCCGCGCGACCAGGCGATGGAGACGCTTGCCACCGCCTGGGAAAGCGGCATGCGCTACTTCGACACTGCGCCGTGGTATGGCTTCGGACTGGCCGAACGCCGCACGGGTGACTACCTGCGTGAGAAGCTGCGCGAAAGCTACATACTCTCGACCAAGGTGGGCCGGCTTTTCCATCCAGTCGCAAACGGCAGGGCGCCGAGCTACGGCTATGTCGATCCCCTGCCGTTCGACGTCACATACGACTATTCCTACGACGGCATCATGCGCTCGCTCGAATTCAGCTATGCGCGGCTTGGGCTGAGCAGCATCGATATACTTTATGTCCACGACATCGGCGCCTATACCCATGGAGCGGCCCGCAACGCCGTCTACATGCGGCAGTTGCTCGACGGCGGGTTGAAGGCTCTCGACGAACTGAAATCGACCGGCGCGATCTCCGCCTATGGCCTTGGTGTCAACGAGATCCCGGTTTGTCTCGAGGTGATGCGCCACGCCGACCTCGACTGCATCCTGCTTGCCGGCCGCTACACGCTGCTCGACCGCTCGGCAGTTGCGGAGCTGCTTCCGCTTTGCCGGCGCAAGGACACGTCGCTGATCGTCGGCGGCGTTTTCAACTCGGGAATCCTTGCCACGGGCGCCGTACCAGGAGCGCATTTCGACTACATGCCGGCAAGCACGGAGGTTCTCGCCAAGGTATCGGTAATGGAGGAGATCGCCGCACGCGAAGGCACCACGCTTGCTGCCGCTGCCATGCAGTTTCCGCTGCAAGATCCGCGCGTCGCATCGGTCCTGATCGGAACTGCCAAACCCTCGAGCCTGGAGCGCAATGCCGCCCTGTTCAAGCCACGCCTTTCGTCCGACGTACTTGCTGCATTCGATGCCCAGACGCTGACCGCCCCTCCTTTGGGAGAGGATCCGGTACGAGTCTGAGCGCACTGAAAACGCAATTAAAATACAATATATCAATGCCTTGGGAGGATATCGATTGAACGACAGAAGAGCGGACGACCGCTTGCATTTTCAAAACTGGTGAGCTAGTTTTTCCGCGTACTGTTTTTTATCGATAAAAACCGAGCCTCAAGCGTTCAGTGGATCGGTTTGCTTAATGAAGGACGCACCCAGAGAGGAGAAACCAATGAGCATTGCTAGGTCTTTAATTTCCCGCCGTTCGCTTGCCGGCCTTGCCGGCGCGGCGATCCTTGCCACGATGATGCCTGCCGCTTCCTATGCCCAGGATGTGACTATCCCGATCATCGTCAAGGACACGACGTCCTTCTACTGGCAGATCGTGCTCGCCGGCGCCCGTCAGGCCGGCAAGGATCTCGGCGTGAACGTGCCGGAACTCGGAGCACAGTCGGAATCCGATATCAACGGCCAGATCACCATTCTCGAAAACGCGGTTGCAGGCAGCCCGGCAGCCGTCGTCATCTCGCCGACGGAATTCAAGGCGCTCGGCAAGCCCGTCGATGAAGCCGCCAAGTCCGTTCCGGTCATCGGGATCGACTCTGGCGCCGATTCCAAGGCCTTCACCTCGTTCCTGACTACCGACAATGTCCAGGGCGGTCGCATTGCTGCCGACGGCCTCGTCGCTGCCATCAAGGAAGCTACCGGCAAGGAAGAAGGCGAAGTCGCCATCATCACCAGCCTTCCGGGCGTCGGATCGCTCGACCAGCGTCGCGAAGGCTTCCTCGATCAGATGAAGACCAAATATCCGGGGATCACGATCGTCGTCGACAAGTATGCGGACGGCCAGGCCACCACCGGTCTCAATATCATGACCGACCTGATCACCGCCAATCCGAACCTCGTCGGAGTCTTCGCTTCCAACCTGATCATGGCCCAGGGCGTCGGTCAGGCGATCGCCGAAAACAAGCTTGGCGACAAGATCAAGGTCATCGGCTTCGACAGTGACGACAAGACGGTGGGCTTCCTCAAGGAAGGTGTTCTCGCCGGCCTCGTGGTGCAGGATCCCTATCGCATGGGCTATGACGGCGTGAAGACCGCACTCGCCGTCTCCAAGGGAGAGAAGGTGGAGGCCAATGTCGACACCGGCGCAAACCTCGTGACCCAGGCCAATATGGCCGACCCGAAAATCGACGCTCTGCTGAACCCGAAGGTCAACTGAGCCAATCGATCGCTGCGCCGAATTGTTTCGGCGCAGCTGCCTGCTGGCGGACGACGGAGAGGGGTCTTCCGCCTGCACGCGGGAGGCACGAATATTCGCCGGGGAGGAGGCGTTCAATGTCAGGACTTCACGATCTCAGTCATCGCCACGATGACAGCGCGGCACTGGCCGAGGCGGACCGGATCCCATCGGGGGCTCCCATTCTGGAACTCAAGGGGCTCCAGAAGAAATACGGCTATGTCGAAGCGCTGAAGCCTGCCACGATCACCTTCCTCGCCGGCGAGATTCATGCCATCGTCGGCGAAAACGGCGCGGGAAAATCCACTCTTATCAAACTCCTGACCGGGGTCATTCGCCGCACCGCCGGCGAGGTTCATTGGTGCGGCCACCCTGTCCAGCTTTCCACGCCGAACGAAGCGATCATGCGCGGCATAAATGCGGTCCACCAGGAGGTCGTGCTGTGCCCACACCTGACAGTCGCTGCAAATCTGTTTCTCGGCGACGAGATGAATCGGTACGGCCTGATGCGCAAAGGCGCCATGGAGAAGGCAGCGCAATCCGTCCTTGACGATCTCGGGTTCGCGCTGCCGGCAGGAGCGCTGCTGAGTTCGTTGACCATCGGCCAGCAACAACTTGTCGCCACCGCGCGCGCTGCGATGCGCGGCACCCGCTTCCTGATCTTCGACGAGCCAACCGCATACCTCACCCGCCAGGAATCGGCGCAGCTCTTCAAGCTGATCCGCCGGCTGCAAAGGGAAGGCGTGACCATCGTCTACATCAGCCACCGGATGGAAGAGGTCTTCGAATTGGCCGACCGCGTATCCGTCTTGCGCGACGGTACCCATGTCGGAACCCGGCAGATCGCGGAGACCAACGATGCTGAGCTGATCACCATGATGATCAACCGGTCGATCGAGCAGATCTATCACAAGGAAAAAATCCCATTCGGCGAAACGATCCTCGACGTCAGCGGGCTCTCGGGGCCTGGTTTCGAAGACATCTCGCTGTCGGTGCGGGCGGGTCAGATTGTCGGCCTCTATGGCCTGATTGGCGCCGGTCGAAGCGAATTTGCCCTCGGACTGTACGGACGCCAGCCAACCACCGCTGGCGAGATCAGCTGGTACGGCCGCAAGGTCGATATCCGCGACGAGCGCGCTGCGATGGATCTCGGCATTGCGCTGGCGCCCGAAAGCCGCCGCGATCAGGGTCTGTGTCTCAACTTGCCGATCGGGCTCAACATCAATCTGCCAGTCTATCGCAGGCTCAGCCGCGGTCTCGTCATTCGCAGCAACAACGAGGCCGCGAATGCCGACCGTCAGATCCGCAACCTGAGCATCAAGACCCCCACGCGCGCGGTGCTGGCGTCCAGCATGTCGGGTGGCAATCAACAGAAAATCGTCATCGGCAAGTGGTTGAGCCATGGTGCCAAGCTGTTCATTTTTGACGAACCGACCGTAGGCGTCGATGTCGGCACCAAGGCGGAAATCTACCGCCTCTTTGCCGCCCTTCTGAAACAGGGCGCCGGCATCATCCTGATCTCCTCCTATCTTCCGGAGGTCTACGAACTCGCCGACCGGCTGCATGTGTTCAGGCAGGGCAGGCTCGTGGCGTCGCATGATTACCGAGCCGCATCGCATGAGGAAGTCCTGAGCGAAGCGATCGGCGTCTGAAGGCATTTGTAAAGGTATTTGGAGGGCAACTGATGAGCGTAGAATCCTTGGACAGCAGCGCGGCGCCGAAGCGGGGAATGAACATTCTGTTCGGGCTGACGTTGCTCGGCCTGCTCCTGGCTTTGTGGATTGCGCTCGGGCTCGCCACGCCAAGCTTCTGGAGTTCCAACAACATCAGCAACCTGCTGCGGCAGGGCGCCATGACCGCAATCCTGGCGGTCGGCCAGACATTCGTCATCATTACAGCCGGTATCGACCTCTCGGTCGGCGCAGTTGTCGGCTTTACCAGCGTCATCGTCGCGTGGCTCCTGGCAGCCGGCGTGCCGCTCTGGGCGGCCATCCTGTTGACACTCGGCATTGGGGTGCTGATCGGCGCCTTCCACGGTTTCGGCATCGTTCGCATGGGCCTGCCGCCCTTTATCATCACGTTGGCGACACTGACCTCGCTGCGGGGCATCGGATTGCTGATCACCAACGGATCGACCATCTCGATCACCAACGAGACATTCACCGATTTCTCGCGCGCCGACTTCCTCGGGATACCAAGCCTGTTCTGGATGGTATTGGTGGTGGCTGTGCCCGCTTATGTCTTCCTGCACCTCAGCCGCTGGGGACGCTACCTCTTCGCGGTCGGTTCCAACAGGGAGGCGGCACGCCTGTCCGGCGTGAATGTCAACCGCACCATCTACATGGCCTACATCCTGTCCTCGACCTGCGCCGCCTTCGTCGGCCTGCTGCTGGCTTCGCGTATCGGCATCGGCAACGCAACCCAGGCTGAAGGTTGGGAGCTGCAGGCCATTGCCTCGTCGGTCATTGGCGGGACCAGCCTCTTTGGCGCCGTCGGATCGGTGCACGGCCCGCTGCTTGGCGCTTTCATCCTCGCGACGATCAACAACGGTGCGAACCTTCTGAACGTCAATTCGTTCTGGCAACGCATCATCACTGGCGCGCTGATCATCCTGATCGTCTATTTCGACCAACTTCGCCGCCGCCGCAGTTGACGGCCACCAAACAGAAGCCGTCGCTCGACGGCACGTCTTTCTGCGCGGCGCGCCGCGTCCCTTTGTTCTGGAACGAGACCTTGCGATGAAGGCAGTCATATGTCGTGAACCGGGTGCGCTGCACCTGACCGACCGTCCCGCCCCGGAAATGCCCGCGCCCGGATGGGTTCGGCTCGCCGTCAGTCATGTCGGCATTTGCGGTACGGACTATCACATATTCGAGGGCAAGCATCCCTATCTCGAATATCCTCGCATCATGGGCCACGAGATTTCGGGCGTCGTGCTCGAAGGTGGCACCGGCGTCGACCTGGCGCCGGGAACGAAGGTCTACGTCAATCCCTACCTCTCGTGCGGAACATGCATCGCCTGCCGCAAGGACAAGCCCAATTGCTGCACGGCGATCAAGGTGCTGGGCGTCCACACGGACGGCGGGTTTTGCGAAGAAATCACCCTTCCGGTCGCCAACATCTATGACGCCGGCGATCTCGGTCTCGAAGCCGCCTGCACCGTCGAGTTTCTGGCGATCGGCGCCCATGCCGTGCGCCGCTCGATGGCACCGGCCAACTCAACCGCACTCGTCATCGGCGCTGGCCCCATCGGCCTCGGCACGGCACTGTTTTCCCGCATCGCCGGGCACCAGGTCACCTTGCTCGACACCAGCGCCGATCGGTTGCAGATGGCGTCGGAACGCTTCGGTTTCATCTCGGGGATCATCGCCGATGACGCTGCGGCGGAAGCCGTGCGGAGCACCACCAGCGGTGACGGGTTCGATGTGGTGTTCGACGCCACCGGATATGCCCCCTCGATGGAAAAGGCTTTCGCCTATGTGGCGCACGGCGGAACGCTGGTGTTCGTGAGCGTCGTCAAGGAGGAGATCGCCTTTTCCGATCCGGAGTTCCACAAGCGCGAAATGACGGTGGTCGGCAGCCGCAATGCCACTCGGGCCGATTTCGAGCATGTCGCTGCTTCGATCGCCTCCGGGCTGGTTCCGGTCGATCGGCTCATCACCCACCGAACCACGCTGGATCGCGTGGCGCAGGACCTTCCGGTCTGGGCTCGGGACAAGTCTGGCCTGATCAAGGCCATCGTCAGGATAGGTGGCTAAGGGTCCCCGAAGACGCCTTGCTTTCCGCCTCGCGGACGCCGGCGCGGATGCGATTGCCGATCGTCAGCACCAGGGCAAGACATATCGCTGGCTGCAGAAGATGTAGCCATTCCGGCAGGAATCCGGAAATTCCAACCCAAGCGCCAAGGAGGCCAAACACAACCGCGCGGTCGACTTTGCCGAATGGTCCGTCGTTGCGGCGCGACGCGCCGATCGACGCACCAAGGATTCCGGCAACTTCGGCAAGAAACATCAGCGCGACAATGGCGACAAACCAATTCACGCTGAATGGGGCAACGATCGCGAACGGCGCATAGAGCACAGCGTCGGAAACGAGTCCCCCGATTTCCCTCAGATAGGTCCCCACGAAACTCTTCTGTCCGTGCTCTCGGGCAAGCATCCCTGCGATCGCTTCCATGGCAATACGCACCGGAAGCCAGATCGGCAACAGGAGGAACCAGTGGCGGTCTGGCGCCGCCAGCATGTAGGAGCCGACGACAAGTGAGCCGGTCAAGCAGAGCAACGTCACCTCGTTCGCTGTCGTCCCCCTTGCTGCCAAACGGTCCGAGACCGGCCGCAACAGCGTCTCGAAACGCGACTTCAACTGATGGACAGGCATTCGCCCCTCTCCTCCATGCACCTCGGCTACGGTGCCGAAGCGATGTAAATACGCGTGCAAACCGGAAATTGGCGGCACAGATTGCTGCTTTTGACGGCAACTGGCTACGCCGTCAACCGGCAGCCTTGCGCACACCTCGCACGATCACCTGCCATCGTCGGTCTCCTTGCCGCGCGCCGCCGTATCCGCGGATCGCCATTCTTGCTAAAATGCTGACCTTCCAATCATCCGCGGAGGAAACGGCCATGAAACGAGCTCGAAGAGCACGATACGTGGCGATGACGTCGTCTTTGGCGATGCTGGCACTCGCCGCGATGGCATCTGCCGACCCCATGGACGACCTGATTGCAGCCGCCAAACAAGAAGGTCAACTTACTGTCATCGCCTTGCCGCGAGACTGGTGCGGCTATGGCGGCATAATCGACGGATTCAAGGACAAATACGGGCTGGCGGTCAACGAACTCGACCCTGATGCCTCGTCGGCCGAAGAAATCGAAGCGGTCAGGACCAGTGAACACGGTGCAGGACCCGGGACGCCCGATGTGATCGACATCGGTCTTTCCTTCGCGGCATCGGCAAAGGAGGACGGTCTCCTGCAACCCTACAAGGTGCAAAACTGGAACACGATCCCGCACTCCGCAAAGGATACTGACGGATATTGGTACGGCGACTACTACGGCACCATCGCTTTCGAAGTGAACACCGATCTCGTCAAGAACATACCGACCGACTGGGCCGACCTCTCCAAACCGGAATACAGGGAATCGGTCGCCCTTGCTGGCGGTTTGGAATCGAACCAGGCGATCCTCAGCATCGTTGCCGCGGGTCTATCGAGTACGAACGGCAGCGTTGGAGAAATCGCCGCGCAGGGCTTGAAATTTTTCGCCGAGCTCAACCGGGTCGGAAACCTGGTTCCCCTCATCGGCAGATCGGACACGCTCGGCGACGGGCGTACCCCGATCGTCATCCGGTGGGACTATTTGGCGCTCAGTGATCGCGACCGACTTCGCGACCAATATCGAATCGTGGTCGTCCGGCCAAAAACCGGCGTTGTCGCAGGGCAATATGTCCAGGCGATCAGCGCCTTCGCTCCCCACCCGAATGCCGCCAGGCTCTGGATGGAGTATCTGTTTTCGGACGAAGTGCAACTCGCCTGGCTGACGAGCCATTGTCATCCCATCCGCTATGCGGACCTCGCTCGCAACGGCAAGGTGCCGATGCGACCGGACGACACGGTTCCAAGGCAGAACGACTTGCATCACGACGCCCAACCGAAGTTCCCAACGGCGGAAGAGCAAGAGAAAGCGAGGGAAATAATTACCAACGGCTGGGACGACATTGTCGGAGTGGAGATTCTATGCCAGCCACCGGAGGAGCCGCCTGTTCCGATGTCACTGAAATCCGGTCCAACGCCCCATCGGCAGTGCGGATGACATTTGCTGCTTCGTCGATGAAATTGACGATCACGCGGCGATCGTCGACAGAAATCGTTCAGCGAGCGGGAAAGCAGGTACCCTGCTCGCCAAATAGCGATGCCGCCTCATGAAGAAAACTGCAGTTCACGAATTGTAGACGCACGCCCCTTATAGCTCGGCCATACTTGCAAACAATTCGAGCTAGCCGGATGAAAGCTTTACGTCTCCAGAACCTATACCAATTGGCGGGGTTGGCTATGGCCGTGGGGTGTCTGGCGCTCGGCGGCACGCTGTTCGTAACGAGCTTCCTCGAGTACCAGCGCTACCGAAGCGGCGAACTTGAACTCGCCCGGTTCGACTCCGTGTTGCACGCGGTCAGCAAGGTTTCTGCCGAGCGCGGACCCGCCAACAGCGCGATGGGTGCATCGATAGATGTCCGGCCGCAGTTCAAGGTCGCGCTGGCAGAAGCACGTGAGGCCACAGACCATGCGATGATCGAGCTCAATGCGCTTGGGGAGGTTCCGGGGTCAGCGCGGCTTGCGATGTTGATCGCCAACCTGAAGCGGCAACTCGCCCGCGGACGCGCGGCCGTTGATGCCGTGGTTGAAGATCCAATCGTGAACAGCGATGGCAGGGCGATCATGAACGCGATCGAGCAGATGTTCGTTGCCGCCGATCTCGCGTCGCACCTCCGCAACACGCTCGGTCAGAAGATGGTGGAGAGCTATCCGCAGATCAGCACAGAGATCATCCTGGGAACGGTCTGCAGCGACCTGCGCGAGTATGCCGGGCGCTTCGGCTCCTATGTCGTGATGATGCTGACATCCCCACCGGGAGCCGATGAAAGACTCTTGCGGAACCTCTCGGAAACAAGGGGCCAACTTGTCGAGTTGCGCCGCCTGGCGTCGACCTACACTCATGCCTTCGCCGGCCTTGCCCCCGTCGAGGAGGGCTTGGCGAACATGGACCGGGCCTACTTCTCGGATGCCCTGCTCTTTGCCCGGCACGTCGCCAAAATCGCGCAGGCGACTGAAACATCGATGACCGCGGCTGAGTTTACCCGCCTCTACGTGCCGGGCATGAAATCCGTCGAACAATTGCGCGCCATGATTGCAGATGTATCGCTGATGCGCCTCCAGACCTCCCGCGAGAATGCCGGACGGATGTTGGTAGTTTCCAGCCTCCTGACGTTCGCTGTTTGTGGATTGATCGCCGCGATCAATATCGTACTGAACCGCATGCTTTTCCGACCCTTGATGTCCGGCAAGGAGCAGATCATCGCCATATCGAAGGGCGACCTTTCCGAGCCGTTGATCGAAAGACGGATCAGCAAGGAGATCCGGGAAATGTTCGAAGCCCTTGCGATCCTGCGCAAGCACGGGCGTTATAAGCGGATCCTCGAACGCAATCAGGAACAAATGGCCGAGCAACTGAAAATGTTGTCTGAAACAGACGGTTTAACCGGTCTCTTGAATCGTCGCGCGCTCGAAGACCGAGCCTTCGACATGCTGAAGGCCTGCGACGGCAAAAACTCCGAGCTCGGCGTAATCCTCTTCGACATCGATCATTTCAAGTCTATCAACGACACCTACGGGCATGGGCTCGGCGATCGCGTGCTGCAAAGCGTCGGGCCGACACTGAAGCCGCTCCTCGATCCGCAAGATGCATTCGCACGTTTCGGCGGCGAGGAGTTCATCGTGCTTTTCAAGGACGAGGAAGGCACAAGAGCAACGCGGCTGGCAGAAATGCTTCGCAGCGCGTTCGCGCAAATGGCCGACCGCGAGAAATTCGATTTCCCCGTGACCGCGAGCTTCGGCGTTGCGACCGGAAGACCAGGCGTCGAAGACTGGGAGACGCTCGTCAGCAGGGCGGATCATCGCCTCTATGAAGCCAAGCGGCAGGGCCGCAACCGCGTCTGCGCCGGATAGGTGCTACGTACCTGGCGGTCGCGAGGACAGGACATTGCGGATCGAAAAGCTTGAGTGGATGCGCAGCACTCCCGGCAACACCGAAAGCACGTGCTTGTGGATGCGCTCGAAATCGGCGGCACTTTCCGCCTCGACGCGCAGGAAATAATCGGATCCGCCGGTCATCAGATAACATTCGCGGATCTCGGGATACCTGCGCACCGCCAGTTCGAACCTGTTCAGGTACTCTTCCGTCTGACGCTCCAGCGTGATCTGCACGATGACGGCGATGCTTTCACTGCCGTCGCCACGTCCGAGAAGCACTGTGTAGCCGCGAATGACCCCTTCCTTTTCCAAGAGGTGAAGGCGTCTTAGGCACGCCGATGGAGAAAGACCGACCTCAGAGGCCAGCTTGGCATTGCTGACGCGGGCATTGAGGCGCAGCAGGCGGATGATGTTGCGGTCGATGGCGTCGAGACCAGGCATAAACGATTCTTCCAATTGTTCGAACATTTCTACCTTATTGCACGCCCCACGCAACAATCGATCATCAATTGATCGAACACCCACACGAATCGACGATAGAATTCCCATTGGATGGACGGGGATGTCAGGCCGGCATGATCAACGCGAAAATCGAACACGACGGCGCGGGCGCCTGCGGACTGCTGAGCATTGACCTCGGCGCGTTGAGAGCCAACTATCTGGCGCTTTGCCGCCGGACCGCCCCGGTGAAGGTCGCCGCAGTCGTCAAGGCCGACGCCTACGGTCTCGGCGCCGGCCGGGTGGCCCCTGTGCTTTACGCGGCGGGTTGTCGCAATTTCTTCGTTGCCCATTTCCACGAAGCGCTTCGCCTGAAACCCTACATCCCTTCCGATGCCGACATCTACGTATTGAACGGGCTGCAGCCGGGGTCTGAAATCACTTGCGCCGATGCGGGCATCGTTCCTGTCCTCAACTCGCTGGAACAGTTGGCGAACTGGTCGACGCTGGGACGCGATCGCCAAACGCGGCTTCCGGCCGCCCTGCAGTTCGATACCGGCATGTCCCGTCTCGGTCTCGCGCCCGAGGAAACGCAGGAGATCGTCGGACAGCCCTCGCTCCTCGATTGGGTCGATGTCTCCTTCATCATGAGCCACCTCGCCTGTGGCGACGAACCAGACAACGCCGCAAATACCGGGGCGCTGGCCAATATGAGGGAGGTCGCCGCGCTCTTCCCCGCCGCCCGCGTCTGCTTTGCCAATTCCGGCGGCATTCTTCTCGGCACCGACTTCCACGGCGATCTCGCCCGCACGGGCATCGCGCTTTACGGTGGCGCGCCGGTTGCCGGGCTAGCCAATCCGATGAAGCCGGTCGTGCGCCTCTCGGTGCGCGTCATCCAGACTCGCACCGTGCCGGCAGGAACAGCTGTCGGTTATGGCGGTGCCCATGTCACCAAGGGAGAAACGCGACTCGCCACCATTTCGGCTGGCTATGCCGACGGCCTTCCGCGCCATCTCAGCGACACCGGTGCCGCCTACTTCGACGGCGTGCGCCTGCCGATCGTCGGTCGTGTGTCGATGGACAGCATGACCCTCGACGTCTCCGCCCTGCCCGAAAGCGCGCTGAAGCTCGGCAGCCTGGTGGAGCTCATCGGCGAGCACCAGACGCTCGAGGACATAGCCAACGCGTCCGGAACGATTTCCTATGAGATCCTGACACGTCTCGGCCAACGCTATCACCGCGAATACCTGCCGGCCTGAGACCGGCAATAGCAATCAACAGGGGCATTCATGAAGATCACTATTCTCGGCGCCGGCGTCATTGGCGTCAGTTCCGCATACTACCTTGCCAAGGCCGGCCACGAGGTGACCGTCATCGATCGCCAGAGCGGTCCGGCGCTGGAGACGAGCTTTGCCAACGCCGGCGAGATTTCGCCCGGCTACGCCTCGCCCTGGGCCGCGCCCGGAATTCCGCAGAAGGCGCTGAAGTGGCTGTTCATGAAGCATGCGCCGCTGATAATCCGCCCGATGATGGACAAGGCGACGCTCGCCTGGATCGCGGCGATGCTGCGCAACTGCACATCGGCGCGCTACGCCGTCAACAAAGGGCGGATGGTGCGGCTTGCGGAGTACAGCCGCGATTGCCTGATCGCGCTGCGCGATGAAACCGGCATCGAATACGACCACCGCACCCAAGGCACGCTGCAGGTCTTCCGCACGAAAAAGCAGCTGGACGGCATCGGCAAGGACATCGAGGTGCTGCGCGCCGACGGCGTGCCCTTCGAAGTTCTCGACCCCGACGGCTGCGTCGCTGCCGAACCCGGCCTTGGGAGGGTGCGCGAAAAGATCGTTGGCGGCCTGCGCCTGCCGAACGACGAGACCGGCGATTGCTTCATATTCACCAACGAGCTTGCCAAACGCGCCGAAGCGCTCGGCGTCAGGTTCCATTACGGCGTCGACATTCACGCTATCCGTGCCCAGTGCGACCGCATCGATGCGATCGAAACCTCGATCGGCGATATCGAGGCGGATGTCTTCATCGGCGCGCTCGGCAGCTACACCCCTGCCCTCGTCAAGCCGCTCGGGCTGAAGGTTCCGGTCTATCCGGTGAAGGGATACTCCATCACCGTGCCGATCCTCGATGAGAGCCGCGCACCGGTTTCTACCGTCATGGACGAGACCTTCAAGATTGCGATCACCCGGCTTGGCGACCGCATCCGCGTCGGCGGCATGGCCGAGATCGCCGGCTTCAACAACGACTTGCCTGAGAGGCGTCGATCCACGCTGGTGCACTCGGTCGAGGACCTCTTCGGCGGCGCCGGCGACCAGAGCCGGGCTACCTTCTGGTCGGGCCTGCGCCCGATGACGCCGGACGGCACGCCGATCATCGGTCGCACGCGCCACAAGAACTTTTACCTCAATACCGGTCACGGCACGCTGGGCTGGACGATGGCCTGTGGTTCCGGCCGTGTGCTTGCCGATCTCGTCAGCGGCAACAGGCCGGAAATAGAGTCCGCCGATCTTGCACTCAGCCGCTATTGAGACGACCTGTACCTCACACACGAAAGCCGGAGGGACGCCCTCCGGCTTTCGTGTCTTGCGGGCCGATCCCGTCAGGGCGCCGTGCCAAAAAATGCCATGCGGGTGAAGAGCGTGTAGTTCGATTCCGGGATCATCAGCGCCACGAAAACCAGCACCATCACAGGCGGCAGCAGGATCGCATAGACAAGCGCCAGGCGTTCCCAGGCCATGTGCATGAAGACCGCCACGATCAACCCCGCCTTGAGAAGCATGAAGAGGATGATCAGGAACCACCTAGGGTAGCCCTGCACGCCGACATAGTCGACCATGTAGGAGAAGGCGCTGAGGACGAAAAGCAGCCCCCAGACGAACAGATAGAGCTTGATCGCAGGTTGTTTGTGTTCGGCATGCGCTGTCGCTTCGGCCATGACCCGCTCCTCACCACAGATAGAAGAATGCGAAGATGAACACCCATACGAGATCGACGAAGTGCCAATAGAGGCCCATGATCTCGACGATCTCGTAGTTGCCCTTGCGGCTGGTGAAAAAGCCGCGACGGCCGCTCTCGAAATCGCCTCGCATCACCTTGCGGGCGACGATCAGCAGGAAGATGACGCCAAACGTCACGTGCGTGCCGTGAAAGCCGGTTATCATGAAGAAGGTCGAGCCGAATTGCGCCGCACCCCACGGGTTGCCCCAGGGGCGCACGCCTTCGCTGATCAGCTTGGTCCATTCGAATGCCTGCATGCCGACGAACAGGGCGCCCAAGGCGGCCGTCAGCAGCATTAACGCCGCCGTCTTGCGCCGATCCTGGCGATAGCCGAAGTTTACTGCCATCGCCATGGTGCCGCTACTCGAGATCAGCACGAATGTCATGATGGCAATCAGGATCAACGGCACGTTCTCGCCGCCGATATGCAGGGCGAAGACCTCGCTGGCGTTGGGCCACGGCTCGACGGTCGACATGCGCGCGCTCATGTAGGCCACCAGGAAGCACCCGAAGACGAAGGTATCGCTGAGCAGGAAGATCCACATCATGGCCTTCCCCCAGGAGACGTTCTTGAATGCGCGCTGATCAGAGGCCCAATCAGCTGCAAAGCCGCCGAGACCGGAGGCACGGGTCAGCCCTGTTTCATTGCTTTCGGTTTGCGCTGTCCGAGACATCAGGCCATCTCCCCCTAGGTTACCAGTTGGCGGCAGATTTCGACGAAGTCGCTGGCATAGCCGGAAAAAAGCGCCAGCAGCACCAGCCAGACGAAAAACATGAAATGCCAGTACATGGCGCACAGATCGACGCCGAGGCGGAGGCTTCTCGCATCCGATCCGTCATAGGCGTGCGCAGTCGTGCGCACCAGTCCAACGAGACCGCCGACGATGTGGAGGCCATGAAGCCCGGTGATCAGATAGAAGAAGCTGTTCGCCGGGTTGGTCGTCAGCAGGTAACCCGTATCCACCAGTTGACGCCATACCAGCAGCTGGCCTGCCAGGAAGGCGCCCCCGAGGACAAAACTGCCAACGAGGCCGATCCTGACGGATTCATGCTGGCCACGCCGTGCCGAGACCGCCGCCCACTGGATCGCCACGCTGTTGGCAGCAAGGACCGCCGTGTTGACCCAGAGCAACCAGGGCACGGGCATTGCCCACCAGTCCGAGGCGTTCATGCGCATGAAATAGGCGCTGGTCAGCAACGAAAAGAGCGCGCCGACAACAGCGAGGAACACACCCATTCCGATCTTCGCAGTAGGCGGAGCGGCGCCCCCGCGATCGATGCCGGCGCTGGTGAGTCCGACCTCCATCCAGGGCTTGGACGCGATCCTGTGACGCGCCAGCCACCAGATCATGATGGCGGCAAGGATGCCCATGAAGACCAGGATCGGGGTCATGCGGTCGCCTCCCGTGTCAACCGGCCGGTTGGCGGCTGGTTTTGCGGAATAAAGTCCTCCGGCGCGCCCGGAACGCTGTAGTCATAGGCCCAGCGGTAGACGACCGGCAGTTCCTTGCCCCAGTTGCCGTGTGCCGGCGGAGTTTGTGGCGTCTGCCACTCCAGCGTCGTCGCGCGCCACGGATTTCCGCCGGCCTCCCTTCCCTTGAACAGGCTCCAGACGAGGTTGAACAGGAAGAGGATCTGCGCTGCGCCGACGATGAGCGCCACTATCGTGATGAACTCGTTCAGTGTGTGCGCGGACGCCGGGACGAACGCGGTATCACCCATCTCGTAGTAGCGGCGCGGCATGCCCAACAGGCCGAGATAGTGCATCGGGAAAAAGATCGCATAGGCGCCGATGAACGTCACCCAGAAGTGGATCTGGCCCATCAGCTCGTTCAGCATGCGCCCGGTAATCTTCGGATACCAGTGATAGATCGCCCCGAATATCACCATGATCGGCGCAATACCCATCACCATGTGGAAGTGCGCGACCACGAACATCGTGTCCGACAGCGGCACGTCGACGACGACATTGCCGAGGAAGAGGCCGGTCAGCCCGCCATTGACGAAGGTGACGATAAAGGCCAGCGCAAACAGCATAGGGAGTGTCAGGTGAATGTCTGCACGCCACAGCGTCAGCACCCAGTTGTAGACCTTGATCGCGGTCGGGACGGCGATGATCAGCGTGGTCGTGGCGAAGAAAAACCCGAACTTCGGGTTCATGCCGCTGACATACATGTGGTGCGCCCAGACGATGAAGCTCAGCGCCCCGATGATGACGATTGCCCACACCATCATGCGGTAACCGAAGATGTTCTTGCGCGCATGGGTGCTGATGAGATCCGAGACGATGCCGAAGGCGGGCAGCGCGACGATGTATACCTCGGGATGGCCGAAGAACCAGAAGAGATGCTGGAACAGGATGGGGCTACCGCCCTGCTGGGTGAGTTTCTCGCCCATCTCGACGATGGCCGGCATGAAGAAGCTGGTGCCGAGCAACCGGTCGAAGAGCATCATCACACAGGCGACGAACAGCGCCGGGAAGGCGAGAAGCGCCATGACGGTGGCGGTGAAGATGCCCCACACGGTCAGCGGCATCCGCATCAGAGTCATGCCGCGGGCTCGCCCCTGGAGCACCGTGACGACGTAGTTCAGCCCGCCCATCGTGAAACCGATGATGAAGATGATGAGCGAAACGAGCATGAGGATGATGCCCCAGTCCCGACCGCCGGGCGTACCGGACAGGATCGCCTGCGGCGGATAGAGCGTCCAGCCCGCGCCGGTCGGTCCGCCGGGCGCAAAGAAGCTTGCGGCCAGCACCACGACCGCGAGCAGGTAGATCCAGTAGCTCAGCATGTTGGCATAGGGAAACACCATGTCCCTTGCCCCGAGCATCAGCGGGATCAGGTAGTTGCCGAAGCCGCCGAGAAACAGCGCGGTCAGGAGGTAGATCACCATGATCATGCCGTGCATGGTGATGAACTGGTAGTAGCGCTCGACGTCGATGAATGTGAAATAGCCCGGGAAGCCCAATTGCAGCCGCATGAGCCACGAAAGCACCAGTGCCACCATCCCGATCGCGATCGCGGTCGCTGCATACTGGATGGCGATGATCTTGGCGTCCTGGCTGAAGACATAGCGCGTCCACCAGCTGTGCGGGTGGTACAACTCTACGTCTTCCACTTCCGCTGGACGGACGGCACCCTCCATGCCGGACCGGGTATCGACCATGATGTGACCTCCCTTAACGTCACGATGCGTTACGTGTCTTCGGCCGTTCGCCGGATCTATTGGGCCGCCGTCGTCTCCACCGATGCCATCAATTGCGAGAATGTCGGCTGTTGCTCGAGCCACGCCTGGTAGTCGGCCTCCGTGTCGACGACGACGGTTCCACGCATTTGCGAGTGAGCGACGCCGCAAAGCTCGGCGCACAGCACCTCGAAGGTGCCGGTACGCGTCGGCGTGAACCAGAAGAAGGTGACCGATCCCGGGATCATATCCATCTTGGCGCGGAACTCGGGCACGTAGAAGTTGTGAAGCACGTCGACGGAGCGCAGCAGCATCTTCACCGGTTTGCCGACAGGCAGATGAAGTTCCCCACCTTCGACCACTACGTCATCGAGCCCGGCGGTGTCATTCCGGTCGATGCCGAGCATATTGGTGTCGCCGATGTCCTGCGTTTCCGCCCTGCCGAGGCGGCCATCCTGTCCAGGGAGCCGGAAACTCCACAACCATTGCTGGCCCACGACCTCAACCTCGGTCGCATCGTCCGGAACAGTGATGAAGTCGTGCCAGACTACGAGGCCGGGAGCGAGCATCGCGACCACGCCCAGGGTGGTGCCGGCTGCGAGCCAGGATTCGAGCTTGCGGTTCTCCGGCTCGTAGTCGGCGCGAAGACCCGGCCGGTGCTTGAAA
The DNA here is from genome assembly GCA_030028905.1 of Ferirhizobium litorale. Classification (GTDB taxonomy): domain Bacteria; phylum Pseudomonadota; class Alphaproteobacteria; order Rhizobiales; family Rhizobiaceae; genus Ferirhizobium; species Ferirhizobium litorale. The sequence goes on from JALDYZ010000003.1 coordinate 200,818, forward strand.
CGGAATACGCAATAGGCAATGAACAGCACCACGGCGACGAAAACGAAGCCGGTGATCCAGAACGTAATGATCAGCGTGTTGTCGATATAGTTCCAGTTGGAGGCGATGGGGGTCCACCACCAGGGACTGAACATATGAAATAAAACGGACGCTACTACCAGTAGAACCAAAACCAGCACGACAGCCATTTTGTATCCCTCCCGTAGTGGTGGGCTGTGGGCATGGACGCGCAATCAATCATCAATTCAAAAACATTATCTCACGAACGTGATTTTCAGGCAATTACGCGGCGAACGAAGGTTTCCGTAGCGTCACCTGTCCAAATCTGACGAAAAATCGCGGTGGAACTGTCAAATACACCGTGATGTTCGGACCTGTTCGCTTGCGCAGTCCCATTGACCGGAAGATCACATCAAGGGCGTTGCGCGCCAGAAGTTGCCACATAGACCGCATAGAGCGATTGCGTCGCCGTGATGAACAGACGGTTGCGTCGCGGTCCGCCGAAGGTCAGGTTCGCGACGGTTTGCGGTACAAGGATCTTGCCGAGCAACGTCCCGTCCGGGGCAAAGCAATGCACGCCATCGCCGGCGCTCGACCAGAGATTGCCGGATACGTCGACCCGGAAGCCGTCGGGAAATCCGTTGTCGAGCCTACAAAACTCTCGCCCGTTGGCAAGGCGCCTGCCGTCGACGACGTCGAAGACCCGGATGTGCCGGGGCGCGCGCTCTTCGTGACTCGCGGCCGAATCGGCGACATAGAGCAGCGTCTCGTCGGGCGAGAAAGCGAGGCCGTTCGGTTGGCCGAAATCAGTGGCGACGGCATCCAGTTCACCGGTTGCTGGGTCGAGGCGATAGACATTGCGCGTCGGTTGTTCCGGATCGCTCCTGTAACCCTCGTAGTCGGAGAGGATTCCGTAGGTCGGGTCTGTGAACCAGATGGACCCGTCGGAGCGGACGACGACGTCGTTGGGCGAATTCAACCGCCTTCCCTCAAAACGATCGGCCAGTACCGTAACCGACCCGTCGAGTTCGGTGCGGATCACGCGCCGGCCACCATGTTCGCAGGAGACCAGGCGTCCCTCACGGTCGCGCGTGTTACCGTTGATGAAGTTGGAAGGTTCCCGATAGACCGATACGCCGCCACCCGGAACCCATCTCAGGATCCGCTGGTTCGGAATATCGCTCCACAGCAGGCAGTTGGCATCGCCGAACCAGACCGGCCCTTCCGCCCACCGGCATCCGGCATGGAGTTCCTCGAGCCGCGCACTGGACATGATGAGGTGCCGGAAGCGCGGATCACGGATTTCGTAGGTACTCGACTTATCCTGACTCATGACCCCTCCCCGGCGAATCTTTCGCCATTCTGCCACAGCATGCATAAAATCGTAGACCAAACGCAAAAAGGCCCACTGAGCGATCGGCGGGCCTTTCTTCAGGTCTGACGCGCAGCCTATTCGAAGCTGACGGCGCGGTCGCCGTTCTCGTCCTGGATGCGGGTCGGTAGGCCGATGCGGTTCAGGATGTTGATGAACGGCTTGGGCGGCAGTTCCTCGACGTTGACCATCTTCTTCGCATCCCACTCGCCGGTCGCGACGAGCATGGCGGCGGCGACCGGCGGAACGCCGGCGGTGTAGGAGATGCCCTGGGAGCCTACTTCATTGTAGGCTTCCTTGTGATCGGCCACGTTGTAGATGAAGACCGTCTTTTCCTTGCCGTCCTTCAAGCCCTTCACGTAGTCGCCGATACAGGTCTTGCCCTCGTATTCGGGCGCGAGCGATGCCGGATCCGGCAGGCAGGCCTTGACCACCTTGAGCGGCACCACTTCGGAACCGTCGGCCAGTTTCACCGGCTGTTCGGAGAGAAGCCCGATCGACTTCAAGACGGTGAAGACGTTGATGTAGTGGTCACCGAAACCCATCCAGAAGCGCACGTCGGCGCCGTCCATGTTCTTGGCCAGCGAATGCACTTCGTCGTGGCCGCAGAGATAGGCCTTGCGCTTGCCGACGACCGGCAGGTCGTATTCCTTGCCGATCTCGAACATCTTGTTGACCTGCCACTCGCCCTTCTGCCAGGAGTAGACGACACCTGTGAATTCACGGAAGTTGATTTCCGGATCGAAATTGGTGGCGAAGTACTTGCCGTGGCTGCCGGCATTGATGTCGACGATGTCGACGTCAGTGACCTTGTCGAGGTATTCGTCCTTGGCGAGCTTGGCATAGGCGTTGACGACGCCCGGATCGAAGCCGGCGCCAAGAATGGCGGTGATGCCCTTTTCCTCGCATTCGGCGGCACGCTTCCACTCGTAGTTGCCGTACCACGGAGGGGTCTCGCAGATCTTGTTCGGCTCTTCGTGGATTGCCGTGTCGATATAGGCGACGCCGGTGTCGATGCAGGCGCGCAGCACGGACATGTTCAAGAAGGCAGTGCCGACATTGATGACGATCTCGGACTTGGTCTTGCGGATCAGATCCTTGGTCGCCTCGATATCGAGGGCGTCAAGTGCGTGGGCTTCGAGAACGCCAGGCTGCTTCATCGCCTTCTTCTCGTGAACCGACGCGATGATGTTCTCGCACTTGGACTTGGTGCGCGAAGCGATATGGATATCGCCGAGTACGTCGTTATTCTGTGCGCACTTGTGAGCCACGACCTGTGCGACGCCCCCGGCGCCGATGATAAGCACGTTCTTCTTCATTTCACACGTAGAACTCCGTTTTGAAGGTAAGTTGGAAACTCGTCTCGAGGCCTCGCCTCAAGAAAGGCTCTGCATATAATCGTCGTAGGTGAACTGCTTGACGAGTTCGATCGAGCCATCGAGCTGGCGCACTGCGATCGCCGGCATCTTGACGCCATTGAACCAGTTCTTCTTGACCATAGTATATCCTGCTGCGTCCTGAATCGACAGGCGATCGCCAATTCGGACCTCGTCCTCGAAGCAAAATTCGCCGAAAATGTCGCCCGCAAGGCAGGACTTGCCGCACACCATCACCTCGTGGGCACCGGTGTTCGGCAACAGTTTGGCACTCTGACGATAAATCAGCAGGTCCAGCATGTGCGCCTCGATGGAGCTGTCGACGATCGCAAGGTTCTTGCCGTTGTAGAGCGTGTCGAGGACGGTAACCTCGAGCGTCGTGCTTTTGGTAATCGCCGCTTCGCCGGGTTCGAGATAGACCTGGACGCCGTAGCGTTCGGAGAACGCCTTGAGGCGCTTGCAGAAATCGTCGATCGGATAGCCGTCGCCGGTAAAGTGGATACCGCCGCCGAGGCTGACCCAGTCGACCTTGCGGATAAGGTGGCCAAAGCGCTCCTCTATCGTCGAGAGCATTTCGGAAAACAGCTCGAAATTGGCGTTCTCGCAGTTGTTGTGGAACATGAAGCCGGAAATCTTGTCGATCACCGTCTCGACCTTCGCCGGATCCCACTCGCCGAGGCGGCTATAGGGGCGTGCCGGGTCGGCAAGGGTGAAGTCCGAGCTCGAAACCTGCGGGTTCATGCGCAGGCCGCGGATCTTGCCCCGCGACTGCTCTTCGAAGCGGTTCAACTGGCCGATCGAGTTGAAGATGATCTTGTCGCAGTTGTCGAGGACCTCGGCGATCTCGTCGTCCGCATAGGCGACGCTATAGGCATGGGTCTCGCCCTTGAACTTCTGGCGGCCAAGCTTGACTTCGTAGAGCGAGGAAGACGTGGTGCCATCCATGTACTGGCTCATCAGGTCGAATACCGACCACGTGGCGAAGCACTTCAACGCGAGCAGAGCCTTCGCGCCCGATTGTTCGCGCACGTACCTGATCTTCTCCAGGTTCGGAAGAAGCAGTGACTTGTCGATGAGATAGTAGGGTGTCTTCAACATTGGCGCGCGTATTCCCGGTCTAGGAAGCCTCTTTTAAAGCTGTTCGGAGTATGGAGCGGGCGTGCCTGTCTGCACGTGCTACCGCTTCAGCGCCGCCCCCATACCCCGAATGAATGCAAATCTCAACGGCGATTAGGCAAAAGCACCACATGCCTATGACTTTGATGTGACTGTGGACCACATCACCTGCGCAAGATCGGACAGCGCTCCTTGACTTCGCGAGACGGGATCACCACCATAACATTATGACCCGCTTCACTGCAGACGCATTGCGAGCATTCTTCAGGGTGTATCCGATCGCAGGATACTAGCCCCGGCCCGGTTGCGTCGCGCTTCGGGTCTGGGAACCCGAAGCATCGGAACGAAGCGCTCATCGATCAAGAGCCGGCTCCAGTTCCCCTCCGCGACAACACAGAAGCAAAAAATCAACGCCATCCGCCCCCGCCTGAGGTCGAAGGGCTCGGATCGCACAGAATTGAGGTTGCAGGTCATGCAGCAGAAAACCAGAGCCACCCGCAAGCCGCACATCGTCGTGACGAAGAGCGATCACAGGATCCTCCTCGGCCTTGCCAACGCGGTATCGCACCACGACGAGGACATAGCGGAAGCCCTGATCGATGAACTCGAACGAGCCAAGATCGTCGCGGACACCCGTATAAGCGCAAACATCGTACGACTGGGATCGATCGTGGACTATCACGCTGAAGGCGCCACCCGCACCGTGACGCTCGTCCTCCCCGTGGATGCCGATATTTCCAAGGGCCGCGTCTCCATCCTGACGCCGATCGGCACTGCCTTGCTCGGCCTTTCGCCCAGTCAATCGATGGAATGGACAGCCAGAGACGGGCGCATTCACAGGCTGACCGTCAAGGACGTTCGCCAGGTGGAATCCGTAAGCCCATCCCCTTGAATTCCCCAGAAATGTCGCAGATCGGGTTTCGCGGCTACATGTTGCGAAATCCCACTCTTCCTGTAGCGTGTGATGCGAGAAGTCCGGCGCAGCCATGAGCGGCCCGCATGATCGCCATGGTTGACACCTTCTTCCACAGGAGGTCATTCCATGTCCGATCCGATCATCCGCTTCCATGGTGCTGCCGGGCAGGTCACCGGCTCCTGCCACATGGTGGAATTGCAAGACTCAAGGATCCTGGTCGACTGCGGGCTGTTCCAGGGTTCCAAGACGGAAAAGGAGCTGAACTACCGGCCCTTCCCGTTCATTCCCGACGAGATCGATGCGGTCATTCTAACCCACGCGCACATCGATCACTCCGGTCTGTTGCCGAAACTGGTCAAGGCGGGCTTTGGCGGGCCGATCTACGCGACGCCGGCGACTGTCGACCTGTGTGCGGTGATGTTGCCGGATTCAGGCCATATCCAGGAAACCGAAGTGGAGTACCTCAACCAGCGCAATCGCCGTCGGGGTCGGCAGACGGTCGAACCGATCTATACCGCCGCAGACGCGATGGCGGCGATGACGCAATTCCGCGCCGTGCAATTCGAACAATGGCAACGTGCCGCAAACGGCATTCGCTTCCGCTCCTGGAATGCCGGACATCTGCTCGGCTCCGCATCGATCGAGATGGAAGTCAAGGGTAGCGCGAAACCGCTTCGATTGCTGTTTTCCGGTGATCTCGGTCCGGATCACAAACTCCTGCAATATGATCCCGAGGCACCCGCCGGATGGGACTATGTGATCTGCGAAAGCACCTATGGCGATACCGATCGCCTGGAGGTGAGTGAGGCCCGGCGCAGGGCGGAATTGCGCAGCGAGGTGCGCGCGGCGGTGCAGCCGCATGGCGCGTTGCTGATCCCTTCCTTTGCGGTGGAGCGCACGCAGGAGCTTCTCGCCGATCTTGTCTTCCTGATGGACGCCGAGGAGATTCCCAGTTGCCCGATCATTATCGATTCACCTCTCGCCAGTCGCGCCACGAAGGTCTTTCAGCAACACCTTCGCGAACTCGAGAACGGCGGGCTGCTCGCCAAGGCGCTTCAGGCGCGAAACGTCCGCTTCACTGATTCAGTCGAGCAATCCAAGGCCATCGACTTTATCCGGGACTTTCATATTGTGATCGCCGCCAGCGGCATGTGCGAAGCCGGGCGTATACGGCACCGGCTGAAGAACTGGCTGTGGCGCGAGGAAGGCACCGTCCTGCTGGTCGGATATCAGGCGTCAGGCACTCTTGGCCGCATATTGGAGGAGGGCGCGCCCGCGGTGCGAATCCAGGGTGAGGAAATCACCGTCAGGGCGCGGATCCGCAAGCTCGACCTCTACAGCGGCCATGCGGACGGACCTGAACTGGCTGCCTGGGTACGCGAACGCCAACCGGTCAGCGGTGCGGTCTTCATGGTCCATGGCGAAGCTGCGGCTTTCGATGGATTCCGCGAACGCCTGCATGCCTTCATGCCGGACGAGCGGATAATCCAGCCGCGGCTCGATTCCGCCTACACGTTGACAGCAGAGCGGAGCATCAGCTTCTCCGAAGAGCTTCCGGCGCCGCGCATCGAAGCTGTGCATACCGGCCGGGCGGACTGGCACAACGACCTGCAGTCGCTGATACTCGACCTTCAAGATGAGCTGGACAATGCCGCCGACGACAAGGCAAGGGGTGTCGTCATCCGGCGTGTCCGCCGAGCGCTCGAAAACAACTAGATCAGCCCTTCCCGGATGGTTCACCAATCATGGTAGCTGCAAAGCATGGATGAACTTGAACTCTTCCAGCGCCTGGGCCTGGCGATTGCGATCGGAGCCGCTGTCGGCGTGGAGAGACACTGGCGCGCGCGGGACGTTGGGGAAGGACAAAGAACCGCAGGTATCCGCACGTTTACGCTGATCGGCATGCTCGGCGGGATCACAGGCCTGCTCGAACGCTACCTTGCGCAAGGGACAGGCTCTTCCGGCATATTACTGGCAACCTTTTTCCTGGCGCTGGCGGCTGTCGTCGCCGCATTCGAGTATCGAGAGGCTGTGGACGAGGAGAGCTACAGCGCCACCTCGGTCGTGGTCGCCATGGTGACCTTCTCGCTCGGCGCGCTTGCCGTTCTAGGCGACATGACCATCGCGTCCGCCGGTGGGGTGATCGCCCTGGGCATACTGGCCAGCCGCGAATTCCTGCATACCCTGATGAAGAAGCTGCAATGGAAAGAGCTTCAATCGGCAATAATCCTGCTTGCCATGACTTTCGTGCTGCTGCCGATCGTACCGGCAGATCCGATCGGACCGTTCGGCGGGGTTTCGCCGCGCAAAATACTGCTGCTGGCGATCATGCTGGCCGGCATATCCTATTGCGGCTACATCGCGGCCAAGCTGGTCGGTTCGTCCAAGGGGGATGTGCTTGCCGGAGCGATCGGCGGCATCGTCTCTTCCACAGCGGTTGCCATCTCCTTCGCGCAGCGGTCGGCCGAATCCGGACCGCCGCGATCGCTTGCCGCCGGCGTGATCACGGCGACCGCCATATCGCTTGTGCGAACCGGTTTTCTGGTGATCGCGCTTGCCGCGGCACTTGTTCCCTATCTCCTCCCGCCGTTTTTTGCGGGCGCCGCCGTTTCTCTGGGGTATGCCTATTTTCTCGCGCGACGGGGCGAACCTCGGGAGACATCCCATGCGATGAACAATCCCTTCGAATTGCTCTCGGTCGCCAAGATGGCGCTGCTACTGGTGTTCGTCGCGTTTCTGGCGAGGGCGGCATCCGACTATTTTGGTCAGCGCGGCCTGCTGATTGCCTCTGCCCTGACCGGCCTGGCGGACGTCGATGCCGTCGCCGTGACAGTCGCAGACATGCTTGGCAGCCTTGCACTGCCGACCGCCGCCCTCGCGATCGGAGTTGCGGTTCTGGTCAATACCTTTGCCAAGGCAGTCTATGCGACAGCTTTTGGTGTCCGCGCCTTCAGCCTTCACGTGTGGATTGCTTCGATGCTTGCGACTGCGGCGGCAGTTGCAACGGCAACTGCAGGGCTCCTCATCTGACGAGGACGTAGTTTACAATGATGCGTTCGGTGCAACCGTAGCCACCGAACCGGACCTGTCTCTTTTTCCTTCAAGGCTGCGCCCGCCCAAAGCCCGTAGGGCATTGAGGATCACGGCCACATCGATGACCTCCTGGACGAGTGCGCCCTTGACGGGCGGCAGGTATCCGAGCGCCGCCACGCCCATCGCCAGGACGGAAAGTCCAAGTCCGATCGTCACGCTCTGGAGGGCAATCGTCCGGGTGCGGCGTGCCACGGCAAGTGCTGCTGCGAGCGGTCCAAGATCGTCGACAAGGAGCACCACATCCGCGGCCTCCGACGAGGCTGCGGCACCTCGCGCCCCCATTGCGACCCCTACATCGGCAGCGGCAAGGGCCGGCGCATCGTTGACCCCGTCGCCGACCATCATTAATGACGCACCTCTCCCCTCGTTCACGACGATTTCGACCTTTTGCTCCGGCGTCAGCTCACCGAAAGCTGCGTCGACCGCAAGCTGACGCCCGACAACGGTGACGACATCCTGACGGTCGCCGGATGCAAGAACGATCCTCCGGATGCCGACTTGCCTGAACTCGTCCAGCACCGCCTTCGCATCGGACCGCAGGTGATCCGCGAGCACGACAATGCCGGCAACCACGCCATCCACCGAAACCGCCACGACGACCGAACCCTCCGGCAGCCCATCACGCAGGTCGCGTGGATTGCCGGACCGGCTGCGGTCTCGAACGAAGCTGCTGCCGCCGACGATCAGCCGCCGCCCATCGACCATCCCCTCTATGCCCGTGCCGGCGGTCTCCGCAACATGCGAGGGCATCGAGAGTTGCAGACCCCTTTCCTGCGCCGCGACGACCAGCGCCTCGGCGGTGATGTGACCGGACGCCTGGTCAAGCGATGCAGCAAGCCTGAGCAACTCGTCGCCATCGATATGGCCAGTTGTGCGGATCTCTTCGACCCGCGCCCGCCCGAGGGTCAGTGTCCCGGTCTTGTCGAGCACGGCCGTTCTGACCTGCGCCAGCGCTTCGATAGCGCCGCCATGCTTGACCAGCGCGCCTAGGCGCGCGGTGCGCGACATGCCGGATATGATCGCCACCGGCACCGCCAGGATCAGCGGACAGGGGGTGGCAACAACAAGCACCGCGAGCGCCCTGATGCGGTCGCCCGTCGCCCACCAGGCGGCGCTGGCAAGGACGACGGTAAAGAGCAGGAACCAGATGGCGTAGCGGTCCGCCAGGCGCACCATTGGCGCCTTGCTCTGCTGGGCGCTCTCGACCAGCCGTACAATGTTGGCGTAGGTGCTCTCGGCAGCCGGTCGTGTCGCGACCACATCGAACGCATCACCGACCGAGGTCGAGCCGCTGAGCACCTCACCACCCTTGCTCAGCCTCACCGGGGTGGGTTCGCCCGTCAGAGCCGACACATCGAGAATGCCGATCCCTTTCGCAACCCGGCCATCGACGGGAACGACCTCGCCCTTGCGGACGAGAATACGGTCGCCGGGAGAAATCGCCTCGATTGCCACTTCCGAAAGCCCGCCTGTGTTGTAGCGCATCGCCGTGCGGGCGACGCGTCCGAGGAGCGCGGTCATCTCGCGTCGGGCCCTGCCTTCGGCAAATCGCTCGAGCAGTTGGCCGCCTGAATACATTAGCGCCACGACGTTTCCGGCAAGCGGCTCGCCAAAGGCCAGCGCGGCGGTCATCGACAGAGCGGCAACGACGTCGAGGCCGAACTGCCCCTCCCGCAAGGAACTGACGATCTCGGCGATCAAGGCGGCCAACACCGGCACGGTCGTAGCGCACCAGATCTGCGCCGCCCGATCCTCGGCGCCCGATGCCCAGAGCAGGCTGCCAATCGCAAGGCCGGCCAGTGCGATGCAAGCCAGGATCAGCCTGAAATTGGCTGATAACGAAGAAAGCAACGTATTCAATTCGCAATCCTCAAGGACCGTGCGGCGGGATGTACGCAATCATGACGCACGTCGCACCTTTCACATGAGATTTGACGCATCTTCCTGCATTGCAGCGTGGGGAACAACGGTTAATTTTTTATGCTTGCAATTTTTTGCAATCATTATTATTTAATTATCATCAACAAGCACCGCGAGGTTCGGCAATCGTTTGCCGGGCGATTTCGTGAGGAGAGAGAGATGGGTAGCACCCAACACCCGCATGTTACCGGCTTCTTCGACAAGCGTACCTGGTCGATTCAGTATGTCGTCGCCGATCATGATACGCACAAATGCGCAATCATCGATCCCGTTCTCGACTTCGACGAAAAATCCGGGTCGACCGCCACAATCAATGCCGATCGCATTATCGACTTCGTTCGAGCCAACGACCTCCAGGTCGAATGGATCCTGGACACGCACCCGCACGCGGACCATTTTTCCGCTGCCCGTTACCTGAAGGACAAGACCGGAGCCCCTACGGCAATCGGCGCCAGGGTTGTCGAGGTCCAGCAACTGTGGAAGGGGATTTACAACTGGCCGGACTTCAAGGCCGACGGCTCCCAATGGGATCGCCTCTTCGAGGACGGCGACCGCTTCAAGGTCGGCAACATCGATGCGCGCGTCATGTTCTCGCCGGGCCATACGCTGGCCTCGATCACCTATGTGATCGGCGATGCGGCGTTCGTCCATGACACGCTCTTCATGCCCGACAGCGGCACGGCGCGGGCCGATTTCCCAGGCGGCAGCGCCAAGCGCCTGTGGACGTCGATTCAGCAGATACTCGCCCTGCCCGACGAGACCCGTGTCTTCACCGGCCACGACTACCAGCCGGATGGCCGTGAACCCCGCTGGGAAAGCACGATCGCCGAGCAGAAAGCCTCGAACATCCATATGTCGAAATACCGCACCGAGGCCGAGTTCGTGGAGATCCGTGAAGCGCGCGACCGCACGCTGGCAATGCCGAAACTGATTCTCCACGCGCTCCAGATCAACATGAATGGAGGACGGCTTCCCGTGCCGGAGGCGAACGGCCGGCGGTATCTCAAGTTCCCGCTCGACGCGCTCGGCGGGGCAGCCTGGGAGTAAGCCGATGAACACCGACCTGGCTCCGGAAATGGAAGATATGCTTCGCAATGTCGGCGAAGCGTCCGAGTTCCTGAAGAAGCTCGCGAACCCGAACCGGCTGATGATCGTCTGTGCGCTCGTGGACGGTGAACGCTCGGTCCGGGAACTGGAGGACACGCTCGGCATTCGCCAGCCGGGCCTTTCGCAACAGATCGCCGAACTGCGGGATGCCGGGATGATCGTCGGGCGCAAGGAATCGAAGTCGGTTTTCTATCGCCTTGCCGATGAACGCGTCGAGCGGTTCATCACGATGATGCACGACATGTTCTGCCGGCAAGCCGAGCCGGTGCGAAATGCAGGCGGTGAGCGCATTTCTGAGAAACCCCCTTCAACTTCGTCGACGAAAGTCCCGTCATGACCGAATTCACCCCACTCGCTTCGCTTGCAGGCGGTGCGCTCATTGGCCTCTCGGCCGTCCTGCTGATGGCCTATCAGGGCCGGATCGCCGGCATCAGCGGCATAGCAAGCCGCTTGCTGCCGCCTTACCCGGACAATGCGTTCTCTTCGCGCCTTGGCTTCGTCCTCGGCCTGATGGCGGCCCCTTTCGCCGCCTATCTCGTTACCGGCGTGACTGTCGTTCAAAGCGTGCCGTCGAGCCTGCCGCTGATGGCCATGGCCGGGCTGCTCGTCGGCTTCGGCTCGGTCTATGGCAACGGCTGCACCAGCGGCCACGGCGTCTGCGGCCTGTCGCGCCTGTCGGTCCGATCGCTGGTCGCGACGCTGGCCTTCATGGCAACCGCCTTCGTCACCGTCTTTCTCGTCCGCCACGTATTCGGAGGCTGAACAGATGCCGTTTCTCGCAAATCTCGCCATCGGGCTGATCTTCGGACTAGGCCTCGTTCTCTCGGGCATGGCCAACCCCGCCAAGGTCCAGAATTTCCTCGATCTCTTCGGCACCTGGGATCCATCGCTCGCCTTCGTCATGGGCGGCGCGATCCTCGTTACCTTCATCGGCTACCGCTTGGTCTGGCAACGAGGGGCACCGGTCTCCGGAGGCAGTTTCCAGCTACCGTCGAGGACCGACATAGACAGCCGCATCCTGCTCGGGCCGGCGATCTTCGGCATTGGCTGGGGGCTCGGCGGCTATTGCCCCGGACCGGCGCTGACCGCGCTCGGCCTTGCCGCGCCCGGTACGCTCGCCTTCGTCCCGGCAATGCTGGCCGGCATGTGGCTTGCCCGCAATCTGCCAGAGCATCGCAAGCAACCCGCCTGAGCAGCGATCGCTGGGGACAGAGATGATAAACCGTATATCGACATTCGTGCCAATCCTCGACTGGGGTCGCCACTACAACCGGCAAACCCTGGCAAGCGATACGATGGCGGCAGTGATCGTGACGATCATGCTGGTGCCCCAGTCGCTCGCCTATGCGATGCTGGCGGGACTGCCTGCGAAGTACGGACTCTATGCCTCGATCCTGCCGCTGGTGGTCTATGCGGTCTTCGGCACCAGCCGGACGCTGGCCGTTGGACCGGTCGCGGTCGCCTCATTGATGACGGCCTCGGCAGCAGGAACGATCGCGGCGCAAGGCAGCCCGGATTATGTACTGGCGGCCGTGCTGCTGGCAATACTCTCCGGCGCGATGCTGCTGGCCATGGGCATTTTCCGGCTTGGCTTTCTTGCAAACTTCCTGAGCCATCCCGTCATCAGCGGTTTCATCAGCGCTTCCGGAATCCTGATCGCCGCAAGCCAGATCAAGCATATTCTGGGTATCTCGGTCTCCGGCGACAGCCTTGTCGAAATCCTCACGCCTCTCGCCATGCACGCCGCAGACATCAACCCCTACACACTGGCGCTCGGGGCGGGCGTGCTTGCGTTCCTCTATTTCGTCCGGCTGCGGCTGAAACACGTCCTCACAGCTCTCGGGATGCCCGCCCATGCAGGGGACATGGTCGTCAAGGCCGGCCCTGTTCTGGCCGTCGTGGCGACCATCGCACTTGCCTCGGCCTTCGACCTCGGGGCCAAAGGTGTCGCGCTGGTCGGTGAAATCCCGCAAGGTCTCCCTGCTTTGGGCTTCCCTCAAGTCGATCCCGCCATGCTGCAGGATCTGGCTATTCCTGCACTGTTGATCAGTCTCATCGGCTTCGTCGAATCCGTTTCCGTTGCCCAGACGCTCGCCTCGAAGCGGCGCCAGCGCATCGTTCCCGACCAGGAACTGGTAGCGCTGGGTGCGGCCAACATCGCATCCTCAGTGTCATCCGGCTTTCCGGTGACAGGCGGCTTTGCCCGCTCGGTCGTCAACTTCGATGCCGGCGCCCAGACCCCGGCAGCAGGCATATTTACGGCCGCCGGAATTGCCGTCACCGCCCTGTTTTTCACGCCCTATCTTGCCGCACTGCCACAGGCAACGCTTGCCGCCACGATTATTGTTGCGGTCCTCTCCCTGGTCGACGTCAAGGTGCTCCGGCGGATCTGGACCTACTCGAAGATCGACTTCATCGCGATGGCCGCGACGATCCTCGGAACGCTGTTCATCGGCGTGGAAACGGGCGTCGTGCTGGGTGTAGTGCTGTCGCTGGTACTGCATCTCTATCGCACCAGCACGCCGCATATCGCGATTGTCGGCAATGTGCCCGGCTCCGAGCATTTCCGCAATGTAGAACGCCACGACGTCCTCACCGTGCCGGAAATCCTGACGGTGCGCGTCGACGAAAGCCTGTATTTCGCCAACAGCCGCTTCCTGGAAGACCGGATTGCAGCACTCGTTGCAGCCCGACCCGAGGTCCGCCACCTGGTGCTCATGTGTTCGGCAGTGAATGCAATCGATGCCAGCGCGCTGGAAAGTCTCGAGGAGATCAATCACCGCCTGAAGGACGCCGGCATCATGCTGCATCTGTCGGAGGTCAAGGGTCCCGTCATGGATCGCCTGCGAAAAACTGACCTGCTCGAACAACTGACCGGCAAGGTCTTTCTTTCGCAGTACGATGCCTTCAGGGCCTTGTGTACCTCGACAGCGTCTGGAGCACCCGACCTGATACGCCCGACAGGTTCAATCGTTGTCGGCTGAAATGATCTCACGCTTGCCGACGTGGTTGGCGGGGCCGACGAGACCTTCCTTCTCCATCCGCTCGACCAGCGAGGCGGCGCGATTGTAGCCGATCTGCAGTCGGCGCTGGATGTAGGAGGTCGAGCACTTCTTGTCGCGCATGACCACCTTCACGGCCTGCTCGTAGAGCTCGTTGCCATCTTCGGCGGCAACATTGCCCTTGTCGAACACCGCACCGCTGTCCGCAGGCACCGGCTCGTCCTCTTCGTCTTCGGCAGCCGTCACTGTATTCAGATAGTCGGGCCGTCCCTGCGTCTTGAGATGCGCGACGATCCGCTCGACTTCCTCGTCGGAGACAAAGGCGCCGTGGACGCGTGCAATCCGCCCGCCGCCGATCATATGCAGCATGTCGCCCTGGCCGAGGAGTTGCTCGGCCCCCTGCTCGCCGAGGATCGTGCGGCTGTCGATCTTCGAGGTGACCTGGAAGGATATGCGGGTCGGGAAGTTCGCCTTGATCGTGCCGGTGATGACATCGACCGAAGGACGCTGCGTCGCCATGATCAGGTGGATGCCGGCGGCGCGCGCCATCTGCGCCAGGCGCTGGATCGCCCCTTCGATGTCCTTGCCGGCGACCATCATCAGGTCGGCCATCTCGTCGACGATCACGACGATGTAGGGCATCGGCGTGAGGTCCATTTCCTCCTGCTCGTAGGTCGCCTCGCCGGTGTCCCTATCGAAGCCCGACTGGACCGTGCAAATGATTGTCTCGCCGCGCTCCTTGGCGGCGCGGACCCGACTGTTAAAGCCGTCGATATTGCGCACGCCGAGGCGGGACATCTTCTTGTAGCGGTCCTCCATTTCGCGGACCGCCCATTTCAGCGCCATGACCGCCTTCTTCGGATCGGTGACGACCGGTGTCAGCAGATGCGGAATGCCGTCATAGATCGACAGCTCCAGCATCTTCGGATCGACCATGATCAGGCGGCATTCGTCGGGGCGCAGACGATAGAGCAACGACAGGATCATGGTGTTGACGGCCACCGACTTGCCCGAACCGGTTGTGCCGGCGACCAGCAGATGCGGCATCTTGGCGAGTTCGGCGATCACCGGTTCGCCGCCGATGGTCTTGCCGAGGCAGAGCGCCAGCTTGTACTTGGTGCTCTCATAGTCCTCCGATTCGATCATCTCGCGGAAATAGACGGTTTCGCGGGTCGCATTCGGAAGCTCGATGCCGATGACGTTGCGACCGGGAACCACCGCGACGCGGGCCGAAAGCGCCGACATGGAGCGGGCGATATCGTCGGCAAGTCCGATGACCCGCGAGGACTTGACGCCGGGCGCCGGCTCGAATTCGTAAAGTGTCACGACCGGTCCGGGGCGAACATGAATGATCTCGCCCTTGACGCCGAAATCTTCCAGAACGCTTTCGAGAAGGCCGGCGTTCTGCTCCAGTTGCTCCTGCGTGAAGGCGATTTCCTCGCGTACATCAGGCACCTGCAGGAATTCTGTCGACGGATATTCGTAGTCCGGGTGGAAAAGCGATGCCCTTCGGGCATGCGCACCTCGAGTCAGCGGTGCGAGCGGCCGCTCCGGCTGCACACTTGCCGGCAGGACCACCGTCAGCCGCGACGCCTCCAGGGGAGCTTCTTCCGCCTGCGGCGCAACGGGAGCAACGGTGGCTTCCGCGATCAGGACCTGGGAGGCCTCGACGACGCGTTCGGTCACGACCGGCTTGTGCGCTTTTACCTGCTCCGGTGCCAGAGAAGGCACTTCTCGCACTGGTTCCGGCGACGAAACCGGCACAGCAGGTGATCTGCTTTGTGCAAGGGTTGGCACATTCGACCTTGGCGTTTCTATCCGAGCGGTCTTGATGGCTGCTACAGCAGTCCTCAACACCGTGGCGACGGGCACGACGACTGCTTCGGTTGGACCTGTCGGCACGACTTGCGCGGGCGATGCGGGAGTCTCCGCCGGGGGACTGAAGCGGATGATCTCCGCCGGTCGGCCGGGACGTCGCCATTCTAGGACACGGTAGAACGAAAGAACCGGGCGCGGCGGAGCAGCGATGTCTTGCACCGGAGCATTTGGGGTTTCGGCTAAATCGACGACGCCACCAAACTCCAGGGCTGCCCAGAAGACATCGTCGGAAACATTGGACAACCGCGGTTCGGGGCCAACGGGTGTATTCGGCTCAACGGTTGTGGTCGTAGCGGGAACTTCGCTCACCTGGGGAGTCGGCTCAGCAACAGACGCAGGCGGCGCGACTGCCACAATCGGCTCTGCCGCCGAAACCGGCACGCTTTGCGCAACATGAGCGGACGCGACAACGGCATCGCGCCGTGCCGGTCCAACGGGCATTGTGGACGGCGCAATGGCGCGTCGACCGGCGACTGCAGGGGTGGAGGCAGGGATCGGTTCCTTCACCACTGGCGCCGCGGTATGACGCAGCGTCGGGTCGGATGCCCTCGCCTTCGGCTCAGGTTCCGGCACCGAAGGTTGGCGACGCTTTGCGATCTCGCTTTCTGGGGTGCGAGTAAAGCGGACGTTGTCGGCAAGCACGAATGCACTTTGCCAGACCGGAAGGTCAACGGCTGCAACGCCTGACGGAAGCTTCGGCGGCTCCGCCATACGCTGCGGCACATGCCGCTGCACTTCCCTCGGTGCCGTGCCCGAAGCCTTCTGGTTAGCGGCAGGCTGTGAATGGGGCGGCAGGTAAGATTCCCGCGAAAATGTGGGGTCGAGCCGGCGAGCAAGCTCGTCACGCAGCATCTGCTCCCGTGCATCAATCTCCGCCTGTGTTCTCTGCACACGCGCGGGCGTTTCACCCCGCGCGTTGTGCTCTTCCGTACGATCGGTCGGGGCCGATAAATGGTTCGATCTGGAGATACGCATGGGACCTATACGCGGAGATGATTTCGGGCATTGGGGGCACCCAGATCGAATAGGAAATCAAAGTTAATAACTTCCTACTTTTGCCGTTCAAAATGCCGGGCACGAAGTCCGAAATCCGCGTCCGATGACCACCATCGTCATATTTTTATCATTTATTTTCAATATATTACAGACATATCTTGTCAAACTTATCACACTCACCCTGCGAATTGTGAATGGCAGATCTTCAGAACCGGCCGGGCCGGAAGTGCTGCCGATCGAGGCCGTGGCGCAAACACGCTTCCGGCGGCTCCTTTTCGAGCAATATCGATGCCGCCAGTTGTCCCAGTGCGGGCGAACTGAGAATTCCAAATCCGCCCTGTCCTGCGAGCCAGAAGAAGTGCGGCTGATCGGGTGCAGGACCAATGACGGGCAGTCGGTCAGGAGAGAAGCTTCGCAACCCCGCCCAGCTTCGAGCAACCCTGCGCACCTCGACCGTCGTCGCCTCTTCGACGTAGTGAGCGGCCCAGGCTACATCGATCTCCTCCGGCTGCGCATCGGTCGGCACGGACGGCGTCTCATCGGCCGGAGAGACCAGCAACCGGCCGCCATCCGGCTTGAAATAGAATTCCTCGTCGACTTCGTTGACTTCCGGCAGCGCGGCAGCGTCGATGCCCTCCGGCAGGTCGACGAGAATCGCGGTGCGACGGTGCGGCACGATACCCTGCGGCTCGACGCCGAAGATATCGGCGATCGAATCGGCCCAGGCGCCCGCAGCGTTCACCACCTGGCGTGCTGCAATTTCGCCGTCGGTTGTGACAATGACCCATCGCCTGCCGTCATACCGGGCCGACAACACCTCTGCTCGCTCCCTGACTTCCACGCCCGCATGGCGCGCGCCGCGTGCGTAGCCCTGCAACAGCGTGTCTACCTCGATGTCCCAGAAGTCCGGGTCGTAGAAGGCATGCGCCACATAGTCGGGGTCTAGGATAGGTGCGCGATCGATCGCTTCCTCGGCGGTCAGCATTGCGGGGCTTCCTCCGCGTGCCGTCTCGGTCTCAAACGCCTTGCGCACGTTCTCGGCCTTCTCGGCGTTCGCTATGATCAGGCTTCCGCGCCGCTGCAATAGCGGCACCACTGCGAAACCCGCCGGCGGTGCGTCAAAGAACTCCTTGGCGACGGCTGCCATGCGAGTAACCTCAAGCGGCATGTATCCCAAGAGGAATTCGGCAGCCGAGCGACCGGTCGAGTGGTAGCCAAGGCCCTGTTCGCGCTCCAGGACGACAACGGAACGGCTGCCGCCCAGGAAATAGGCCAGTGACAGCCCGGCTATTCCGCCGCCGATGATCGCAATGTCGAATTCCCGCATATCTTCCCCCTCGTCTGCGTTGCGCAAAAGCCTGGTCCGCAAGGGATCGCGTGATGTCCGGCGTTACGTGAACCCGTCTTACCGAGCTGAGAACCCACTTTCAAATTTATAGCGGCAAAACCGACTTGCGCCACCGGCCCTGCGAGGTGCTGCGGCAGCATCCCGATGCCGACATTGGCGACGATCAGGCGCATCACTTCCTCGACATTGCTGGACACGGCACGCACGTCCTGTCCGAGCCGATGGCGCGCACTGCGGTCACAGCGGTCATGTGCTGGCCGCCCAGAACGTCCGCCGTGAACGCGACGTAGGGTTCGCCCCGCAGATCGGTGAGGGTCAGGCCCTTCCGGCCGAAGAGGCGATGACCCACGCCGCAATAGAGCGCATAGATCTCGCGCTTGTAGAGCACCTTGTCGAGACTGTCAGGGATGATACCGTCGCAAAGGCCGAGCGTCGCCACGCCGCGTTCGACCGCATTGATGACATCGGCAGTCGTCTCCACCGTGATACTGAGCGTGGCCTTTGGATGCAGGTGACAGAAGCGGGCGATCTTGGCATCCCAGAAGGGATTGTCGACCTGGCTGACGGAATGGATGCTGACATGGCCGGTCACCATTTCGGTTGCCGTTTCCAGCGCGTCCGGCAGGCGGACGACCGCTGCGAAGATGTGGCGCGCCTGCTGGTGCAGGCGCTCGCCTGCCTCCGTCAGTTCGAAACGACCGGGTCGCCGGTCGATCAGCTTGTGGCCGACGCTGGCTTCGAGACGCTTCAGAGCCATGCTGACTGCCGGTTGCTGCAGCAGCAGGCGATTGGCCGCGGCGGTAATGCTGCCCTCTTCCACCAGCACGACGAATGTACGAAGCAGGTTCCAGTCGAGATAGTGAGCGAAGCGCTCGAGGCGATTGCTGGACATAGCGGACCTGGTCACTTGGAAGGATCGATGTTGCGCCGACTACTAGAGGATTCCAACGGCGGCAGCGACTCCACCCTAGCGGCTGTTTGTCTTGAACAGATAGAGGGAGAGCGCAGCGATGACGAGCGCAAGCGAGACCCCGAACGCGGCTATATCTGCATTGCCATCCCAGGCGACCGCCTCACGGAGAAACAGAACGGCAAGCACGGCGATGACAACACTTATGAGATTTGCCTTCAGGTCCTCGAAACTGTTGAGCCTCAGCCACTTCGGTAGCGGCAGCGTCTCGTCGACGAAGAGGAAATATAGTCCGATGCCCGTTATGTAGACCGCAATGCCGATCAGGAATACATCGACCGCCTCGACGATGCCGACTGCAAACACCTTCACGGCCTTTGTCGATATCGCTCCCTCAACGAGGATTTCGTAAATGGAGGCCGTGAGGACCACGATCTCGTACAGAATCAGTGCGAAGGAGCCGAGCAGCGTGCCCACGACCGGCACGATCATGATGTAGCGGCTCGCGGCCAGCAGCCGTCGCAGCATCAGCGCCACTTCCATTCCAGGGAGCCCATGCCCATGCTGCGTTCCTTCAGCCGCGACAACGCATTTTCTGGTTCACATCATCATAATATTCTCCAAATACTTCATCTAACAAGCATTTTGGCGCATAATATATTTTCAGTGCTTCGGCTGGGTGGGATGTCGTTCTTGACGAGCAGCTTGCGGAGAATATTTCGGGAGCCTCGGATCACGTCGCATCCGAATAAGCGAGATTGATATCCAATATCACCTCTATCTATTTCGCTTATGGTCCGGTCGTTTGCATAAATGACAGTGAACGCAACAAAAAAAGCATCCAGAAGGGGAACGCTATGAACAAGACCACCATCGCCGCGCTGGTCATGGCTGCTACCGCCATGTTCGGCATCACCGGCGCCAGTGCGGCCGAAAAGCTGCGCATCGGCACAGAAGGCGCATATCCACCATTCAACTTCGTTGACTCCGCCGGCAATGTCGGTGGCTTCGACGTCGACATCGGGAAGGCGCTTTGCGCCAAGATGGGCGCCGAATGCGAAGTCGTCACCCAGGATTGGGACGGCATCATTCCGGCGCTGCAGGGCAAGAAGTTCGACATGATCATCGCCTCGATGTTCATAACCGAGGATCGCAAGAAGCAGGTGTCCTTCACTAACCCCTACTATCTCGCGGCTATGACCATGGCGGCCCCAAAGAACGCCGGAATCACGGACTTCACCAACGAGGGCATGAAGGGCAAGGTCATCGGCGCCCAGTCGGGCACCACGCAGGCGGAATATGCGACCGCGATGTTCCCGGATGCCGAAATAAAACTCTACCCGACCCAGGACGAGGTCAACATCGACATGGTCAACGGCCGTCTTGATGCCCAGGTCGGCGACATGCTGCCGCTTCTCGACTGGGTGACCAAGAACGATGACGGCAAGGCGTGCTGCGAACTGATCGGGCCGCCAATCACCGATCCTAAGTTCGTCGGCGAGGGCGTCGGCATCGCGGTTCGCCAGGAAGACAACGACCTGCGCGAAAAGCTGAACAAGGCGCTCGAGGAAATTCGCGCCGACGGCACCTATCAGAAGATCAACGAGAAGTACTTCCCGATCGACATCTACACGATGAAGTAGGCCGTCCGAGATCGTCAGATTCCGTGCGCCCGGAGAATATTCGGGCGCACCCTTTGACGAGCCGCCCGATCACTTGGCTCCGTCGACCAGGATGGCGCGGAAATCGTTGACGTTGGTTCCGGTGGGGCCCGGCACGAAGAGGTCGCCGGCGGCGGCGAATGCCGAATAGGCATCGTGTCCGGCAAGATGTGCCCGCGGATCGACGCCCGCCGCGCGCATGCGCGCCGCGCTGTCGCCATCGGCGAATGCCCCGGCATTGTCCTCCGAACCGTCGATGCCGTCGGTATCGGCTGCAAGGGCGTGGATACCCGCACATCCATCGATATCGACGGCGAAGGAGAGCAGGAATTCGCTGTTGCGCCCGCCGCGCCCGTGAGTTCCGGCGATCGTCACCGTCGTTTCCCCTCCCGAGAGAATGACCACCGGCTTGCGGAACGGTCGATCGCGCAGCAAGGTCCCGCGGGCAATGGCCGCATGCACCTTGCCGACATCCCTCGCCTCGCCTTCGATCGCGTCGGAAAGGGTGACCGGCTCGACCCCCATTGCGCGTGCCTTCGCAGCTGCAGCCTCGAGCGAGACCCCGGCTGAGGCGATGACATGGACTTCGTTGCGCGAGAAGGCGGGATCGCCGGCAAGCGGTGCCGCGGCGGCTGTCGACCGCAGGTGCGCCATGACCGCCTCTGGCAACGCCATGCGGTACTCGGCGACGATACCGAGCGCATCCTGTGCCGTAGATCCGTCCGGCACCGTCGGTCCTGAGGCGATGAAAGCGGGATTGTCGCCGGGAACGTCGGAAACGACAAGGCTGACGACCCGGGCGGGCGCTGCCGCGAAGGCGAGCCTCCCGCCCTTGATCCGCGACACGTGCTTGCGCACCACATTCATCGCCGAGATCGGCGCACCCGATGCCAGCAGAGCCTTGTTGACGGCAATCTCGTCGGCCAACGTCAGGCCTTGCGGCGGCGCGGGCAGGAGCGATGATCCGCCACCGGATACGAGGGCAATCACCAGATCGTCCGCCGTCAGGCCTTGAACCGCTTCCAGCAGGGCACGCGATCCAACAAGCCCGGCCTCATCGGGCACCGGATGCGCCGATTGCAGCACCTTGATGCGTTCGCACGGTTCGATCGGCCCGTGCCGGGCCACGACCACGCCCTCCAGGGGGCCGTCCCATAGCTGTTCGAATGCGGCCCCCATCTGGCTCGCCGCCTTACCCGCACCAACCACGACCGTGCGCCCTTTCGGTCGTTGCGGCAGATGCGCCCGGATTGCCTCCAGAGGGTCTGCAGCGGCGACTGCCGCGTCGAAAAGGGTCGTCAGGAAGGTGCGCTGGTTCATGAGGTCCTCAGTCGGGAATTTCGAGGTCATAGACGATGATGCCGCGCAAGCCGCCTTCCGCGGCGGCGACGATCCTGTCGCCCGTCAGCCTGTGCTCGCTATCGGCGAGATAGGCATCACGCGCCGCCGGGCCATCGAAATCCACCATGAACCCTTCCGAATATCCCTTGTCCATGCCCGTTTCCGGACTGACATTGCGACCGACATGCACCCCGACAAGCCCCGGCATCCTTGACTTCAAGCCGGCGATTTCGGCGTAGAGCCCGGCCTTCTCGTGTTCCGTCACCGAGGGCTTGAAATGAATGAACACGCAGTGGCGGATCATGACAGCCTCCTATCGGATATCGGCTCGGGCCCGCGGGCGGGTATCGTTGCGCTCGTGGGCAAAGATCATCCGCGGCAAAGGCTGCCGATTGCGGATGATATCAGCCCCCTTCTCGCCTATCATGATGGTCGGTCCGTTGGTATTGCAAGACGGAACGCGCGGCATGACGGAGGAATCGCAGACGCGCAGCCCCTCCAACCCATGTACCTTCAGTTCGAGGTCCACAACCGCATCGTCACCGGTTCCCATCTTGCACGTGCCGACCGGGTGGTGATCGGTCTTCGCGTTGGCGCAGCCATATTCGAACAATTCGTCCTCCGTCCTTACCTTGTCGCCTGGCAGGCGCTCGGCAAGAACGTAGGGCTTGAGTGCGTCCTGCTGCATGATCTCCCGCGCAATCTTCAGGCCTTCCAGCGACATCTTCCGGTCGTGCGGATCACTCCAGTAGTTCGGATCGATCAGCGGGGCGGAGGCAGGATCGGAGGAGGAAAGCCGCACGGTCCCCTTCGAGCGCGGATGCAGATAGGCAGAGTTCAAGGTCACGCCCGCATTCTTGAGCCGGGCCACGCCGGCTTCTATGCCGGAGCCGAGGCCGAGATGAAACTGGATGTCGGGCGAACGGGCGTTCTCGTCAGCGTACCAAAAGCCGCCGGTCTCAAACAGCGACGAAGCGACCGGTCCGGTGCGGAACAGTATGTATTCGAGCCCTGCCCAAAGGGTGCGATGGAGCTTCGCGACGTTGTCGTAGGTGTGATCGCCAGTGCATTCGGCAATCACGAAAAGATCGAGGTGATCCTGAAGATTGCTGCCGACACCAGCCAGATCGTGCTTGACCGGGACGCCGACCGACTTCAGGTGGTCCGCCGGGCCGATGCCCGATTGCAGCAGCAGTTTCGGGGAGCCAATTGCACCCGAGGAAACCAACACCTCGCGCTCGGCGCGGATGGTTTCGACACCCTTGGCGCTGACCACCTCGACCCCGACGGCGCGGCGGCCTTCCAGGACGATGCGTGCGACGCGGGCGCCGGTGCGAACAGTCAGGTTCTTCCGGTCCTTGATCGGCGACAGATAGGCGAGCGACGCCGAAGACCGGCGGCGGTTGCGCTGGGTCAGCTGGTAGAAACCGACGCCGGCCTGCTGTTTTCCGTTGAAATCCGGATTGTAGGGAATGCCGAGTTCCTGGCCGGCGCGGATGTAGGCGTCGCAGATCGGCAGCGCCGACGCGGGCATGGAAACACCGAGCGGCCCGCCATAGGAATGGTAGTCGTCGACGAAGCGCTGGTTGTCCTCGGCGCGCTTGAAATAGGGAAGCACACTGCGATAGTCCCAGCCCTCGCAGCCATCCTCGGAGGCCCAGAGGTCGTAGTCCACGGCATTGCCGCGGGTATAGAGCTGGGCATTGATCGACGAGCCGCCGCCGATGACCTTCGCCTGGGTATAGCGAAGTACCCGGCCCTTCATGTGCTTCTGCGGAACGGTCTCCCAGCCCCAGCTGGCCAGGCCCTTGGTCATCTTGGCAAAGCCGGCCGGCATGTGAAACAGCGGATTCCAGTCGCCGCCGCCGGCTTCGAGCAGCAGCACCCTGACCGCGGGGTCTTCTGTGAGGCGGTTGGCGAGAACGCAGCCCGCAGGACCCGCTCCAGTGATAATGTAGTCGTATGCCATTGATTTCCTCCAGGTCGTCACAGACGACCGATAGACAGCCCACCATCGGCATCGATGACCGAACCGGTAGCGAAAGCGAACTTGCCGGATGCCAGCGAGGCGACGATCCCGCCGATGTCGGACGCCTCCCCCCACCGCTTCATGGGCACGAGGCCATCGGCGATCAGTTTGTCGTACTTGCCCGAAACCTTGGCGGTCATGTCGGTGCGGATGATACCGGGCCGCACCTCGAAGACTGAGACGCCGCTCTCTGCAAGGCGCAGCGCCAGCCCTTGGGTGAAGGCGGCAAGCCCGGCCTTGCCGAGGCAGTAGTCGAGGCGTTCCGGCGAGGTCAGCGCGGCCGACACCGAGGTGATGTTGACGATCGTGCGAGGCACGCTAGCTTCGGCCTGCAGCATCGTCTTCAGCACGGTCTGCGTGAAGAACACCGTGCCGCGCAGGTTGGTGGCCATGATGGCATCGTAGTTTTCCGGGGTCAGGTCGAGAAAATCGCCGCGAACGACCGACGCCATGCCGGCATTGTTGACAAGGCAGTCGAGGTTCCCGAGCGCTCTGACTATCTCGTCGACGACCGCTGCATGATTGGAGACATCAGCAAGATCGCCCTTGAAGTAGTGGGCATCGCATCCGAGCGCCTTCAGGTCTTCCAACGCCGGATCTGCGGGGTCCGGATCGCCGATGCCGGTGATCGCAATGTCGAAGCCGGCAGCAGCGAGCGCCTTGGCAATGCCGAGGCCGATGCCGCGGCGACCGCCGGTGACGAGGGCGACGGGACGCTTTTTCGTCATGATGCCAAATCCTTCCCGGATATGTGTTCGGCGACGCGCAGCGCCTGCGCCGCAATTGTCAGGGCCGGATTGACGGCCGCAGATGTCGGCAAAAAGCTCGCATCGACGACGAAGAGATTTGGATGGTCGAAGGCCCGGCAGTAGACGTCGAGCGGCGCGCTTTCCGGATCATTGCCGATCCTGACCGTTCCACACTGGTGCGACGGCGTACGCTTGTCGAACGCTCGGGACAGCACGACCGGAAAGCCGGCGCGGCGCAGCACAGCCTTGAGCTTGGCGACGAGATCACGGTGCGCCTGCCAGTTGCTTCGCACCCATTGCAGAACGATTCGGTCGCCATCGACCATGACCCGGCTGTCCGGATGCGGTAGATCCTCGCTCATCGCATAAAAGTCGATCGCATGCGCCGCCACCCTGTCCAGCAGCCATTCCGGCATGCTGGGCATATTTGCCTTCAGGATCTTCCCGGAGATGCGGCCGAGCAATTGGACGTTGCCGAGCGGTGGACCGCCCTCGCCATCCGACAGGTAGAAATCGTTGAAACCGAAGGTCTTCTGGTAGATCGA
Organism: Ferirhizobium litorale; assembly: GCA_030028905.1. Lineage (GTDB taxonomy): Bacteria > Pseudomonadota > Alphaproteobacteria > Rhizobiales > Rhizobiaceae > Ferirhizobium > Ferirhizobium litorale. The sequence goes on from JALDYZ010000003.1 coordinate 226,177, forward strand.
ATCGTTGCGGTACCACGGCGCCATAGCAATCACCGCCGAGGAATTGTGGTTCATGAAGTTGCGTCCGACCTGGTCGGAAGAATTGGCGAGTCCCGAGGGATGCCTTGCGTTGGCCGACCGCAGCAGAAGGACCGCGGACTGAACCGCCCCTGCCGCAAGAATGACGAGCTTCGGGCTGACCTTGTGGTGGGCTCCACCGTGCATGTAATGGATCGTCTCGATCCGACCGCCGTCCGTCGCAGTTTCGAGACGCGTCACCCGCGCACCGGTTTGCAGGGTGACGTTCGTATGCTGAAGGGCAAGCGCCAGCCCCACGGTTTCGGCATCCATTTTGCCGTCGTTGCAGTTTGGATGGGCGTCCCACGGTGTCTTTGCCTTCGCAAGCCAGCGGTCGATATCGACGCCGAGCGGCAGCGAATAAGGATGGACACCGCTCTTTTTCAGGCGTCCGCGAACCTTGGCGATCGCCGGTTCGTCCGGCACCGGTGGAAATGCGTAGGGGACCGAATGCGGCGGTTCGATCGGGTCCTCGTCCAGTGCGCCGCGAACCTGGTACATCTGTTCGGCCATGGAATACCACGGCTCCAGTTCCTCGTAGGGGAAAGGCCATGCCGGCGACACCCCATCAAGATGCGCCATCTCCATGAAATCCTCGGCGCGGTAGCGCACCAGCACTGCACCGTAGAACTTCGAATTGCCGCCGACATTGTAGTAGTTGCCGGGATTGAAGCCGGTGCCGTCGGTCTCGTACCACAGCTCCTTCGGGCGAAAATGGCCGCGTTGGAAGATCGCCCTCTGGTCTCGGTTTTCCGGGCGGTCCTCGATACGGCCGCCCGCCTCCAGGATCAGGATACTGGCGCCGCTTCCCGCCAAACCGGCTGCGACGGTCGCACCGCCGATTCCCGAGCCGATGATGACGATATCCGGTTGTCCCTGCATATCTCGGCTCATGCTATCCGGAGCTGGCTCTGCGGGTCGAAGAACACCGCCTTGTCCAGGTTGAAAGCAAGCCGCGCATTCTGGCCGGCAGTAATCGGCACATCGGCGCGCAGCCGTGCCACGATCTCCTTGCCGCCGAGGTGGGTGACGGCAAACGTATCGGCGCCGGCGGGCTCGACCACCTCGATCAGGCAGTCGCCCTCGACCAGCGCGCGTGCATTGCGGTCGGCACCGTCGGGGTCTGTCAACGCTTCCGGCCGGATGCCGAAAACCACTTCCTTGTCGCGATAGGCCCCAAGCGCGGCAGGCGCGTGCGCAACCGAGAGCTTCAACGGCTCGCCATCGGGTCTGGCCAGGGCGACTGCCAGACCATCGCCGTTCTGGAACACTTTGGCCTGAAGCAGGTTCATCGCCGGCGATCCCATGAAGTCGGCGACGAACATGTTGGCCGGATTGTTGTAGATATCGGCCGGCGAGCCGAACTGCTGCAGCACTCCATCCTTGAGGACTGCGATTTTGGTGGCGAGCGTCATTGCCTCGATCTGGTCGTGGGTGACATAGACGATCGTTGTCTTCATGCGCTGATGCAGCCGCTTGATCTCGGTGCGCATGTCGACGCGCAGCTTTGCATCCAGGTTCGACAGCGGTTCGTCGAAGAGAAAGACCTGCGGATTGCGGACAAGTGCCCGCCCCATGGCCACGCGCTGGCGCTGGCCGCCGGAGAGCTGACTTGGCTTGCGGTCGAGCAGATGACCGATCTGCAGCATGTCCGCCACCTGCTTGATCGCCTTTTCGCGTTCGTCCTTCGGCACACCGCGGATCTCCATGCCGAAGGCGATGTTCCCGGCAACCGTCATGTTCGGGTAGAGCGCGTAGGATTGGAACACCATGGCAATGTCGCGCTGCGACGGTGGCAGGCCCGCGACCGAGCGCCCCCTGATGGCGATTTCGCCAGACGTGATCGGCTCGAGGCCGGCGATCGTGTTCAGCAGCGTGGACTTGCCGCAACCCGACGGACCGACGAGGACCAGAAAGCCGCCTTCCTCGATCTCGATGTTGATGTCCTTGAGAATCTCCAGCGCGCCATAGGATTTGCGGAGGTTGGTGATCTTGAGAAACGACATTGCAGTTATCCTTTCACTGCGCCGGACATCAGGCCACGCACGAAATAGCGGCCGGAAACGATGTAGACGATCAGCGTTGGCAGGGCGGCGAGGATCGCGCCCGCGAAGTGGACGTTGTATTCCTTCACCCCCGTCGACGACGAAACGAGGTTGTTGAGGGCGACGGTCATAGGCGTCGAATAGGGACCCGAGAACGAGGCGCCGAACAGGAAGTCGTTCCAGATGTTGGTGAACTGCCAGATGACGGAGACGACGATGATCGGTCCCGACGACGGCAGCAGGATCCGCCAGAAGATCTGGAAGAACGTGGCTCCGTCGATCTGCGCTGCACGCACCAGCTCGGTCGGGAACGCTTCATAGTAATTGCGGAAATAGAGCGTCGTGAAGCCGATGCCATAGACGACATGGACCATGATCAGGCCCCAGATAGAGCCCGCGAGGCCGACCAGCCCGAGAATACGGGCCATGGGGATCAGGACGATCTGGAACGGGATGAAGCAGGAGAGCAGCAGCAATCCGAAGAAGATGTTCGATCCCTTGAAGCTCCATTTGGTGAGCACATAGCCGTTAAGCGCGCCGATGATGGTGGATATCGCGACCGCCGGGACGACCATCAGGATCGAATTGATGAAGAAGGGCCTAAGGCCCGTCGGCTGCACGCCGATCTGCGCGGTCGACCAGGCGGAAAGCCACGGCTCGATCGTCCAGACCTGCGGCAGATTTAGCATGCCGCCCTGGCGAATCTCGTCCAGCGGCTTGAAGGAATTGACCACCATGACGTAGAGCGGCAGCAGGTAGTAGACCGCGAAGATGATCAGCGCGGTATAGATCAGCGCCCGGGTCAGTCTCCCGTGGGAGATCACGTTCTGTGAATTTGCAGCGCCGCTCATCAGCGTTTGCCTCCGCGGATTTCGGAATAGAGATAGGGGATGATGATCGAGAAGATCATGATCAGCATGATGATCGCCGACGATGCGCCGATACCCATCTGGTTGCGGGTGAAGGTGTAGGAGTACATGAAGGTCGCCGGCAGTTCGGTCGCCTGCCCCGGTCCGCCGCCGGTCAGGGCGATGACCAGGTCGTAGGCCTTGATGGCAAGGTGTGCGAGCACGACGAAGGCCGACAGGAACACCGGCCGCATCAGCGGAATGATGATCCGGCGATAGACCGTCACCGTGGAGGCCCCGTCGATCTGCGCCGCCTTGATGATCTCGTTGTCGACGCCGCGAAGGCCCGCGAGGAACATCGCCATCACGAATCCGGACGACTGCCACACCGCTGCGATCACCACGCAATAGATCGCGTAGTTGCGATCCTTGATCCAGTTGAACGAGAAGCTCTCCCAGCCCCAGAGGTGCATGGTATTTTCAAGCCCGATGCCCGGATCGAGGAACCATTTCCACGCCGTACCCGTGACGATGAAGGAGAGCGCCATCGGGTAGAGGTAAATCGGCCTGAGGAAGCCTTCGCCGCGGATCTTCTGGTCGAGCAAAATCGCCAGGAACAGCCCTAGCACCGAGCAGATGATGATGTAGAGGGACGCGAAAATCCCCAGATTGGTGATCGCCCGCCACCAGTGCGGCAATGCCCAGAGCTTCACATAGTTCTGCAGGCCGACGAAGTTGTAGGACGGCAGCATCTTGCTGTCGGTCAGCGACAGAAAGCCGGTGTAGAAGATGAAGCCATAGACGAAGATCAGGATGACGACGAAGCTCGGGGCCAAGACCAGCTTGGGAAGAAGCTCCTGAAGTCGGCTGCGACTGTTCATGGTCGGTCACCACCTTTGGCGCAACACCCGGTCAAGCGCCGGGGCCATATGCAATGATGCGCGGTTTTCGAGTGTCAGGCGTTGCCGGCGAGGTCGAAGACACCGCCGCTCGGGCAACGCACATCGTTTTCCGAATGCCCCGGGGCTGCGCGGGTAGCGCGACCCCGGGGAAATCTGTCGGATTACTTCGCGCCTTCGACGGCAGCGACGAGTTCCGTCACGGCTTCCTCCGAGGAGAGTTCGCCGTTGAACTGACGGGTCACCACGTCATAGATCGCATTCTTGACCGATGCCGGGTTGGCGTGACCATGGGCCATGGAGCCATACAGCGAGCCGTTGGCATTGGCTTCGGCCAGGTCCTTGATGCCCTTCTTGCCGCAATCGTCGAAATCCGTATCCGGAACGTCGGTGCGGGCCGGAACTGAACCCTTGACGACGTTGAAGGCCGACTGGAAGGTCGGGCTTTCGATGGCCGAAGCCATGGCCATCTGAGCCGGGACCTTGTCGTCCGAAACCTTGAACATCGCGAACTGATCGGAGTTGAAGGTTACCGAGCCCTGCGTTCCGGGGAAGCGCATGCAGACGAAGTCCGTGCCGGGCTTCTTACCGGCCTTCAGGAATTCACCCTTGGCCCAGTCGCCCATGAACTGTACGCCGGCCTTGTCCTCGATGACCATGGCGGAAGCGAGGTTCCAGTCACGGCCGGAGAAGTTGTCGTCGACATAGGAGCGCAGCTTCGTCATGCGGTCGAAGGCTTCCTTCATCTTGTCGCCGCCGAGAGCGGCCGGATCGAGGTCGATGAAGGCGGCCTTGTAGAAGTCGTTGCCGAGCGAAAGGACGACGGCATCGAAGATTGTCGCGTCCTGCCAGGGCTGGCCGCCGTGGGCGACGGGCATGATGCCCTGCGCCTTGAAGTTGTCGAGGAGCGCGACGAGCTCTTCCCAGTTCTGCGGTTCCTTGCCGCCGGCCTTGTCGAGGGCCGCTTTGTTGATCCACATCCAGTTGGTGGAGTGGACGTTCACGGGTGCCGCAATCCAGTGGCCGTCATACTTGGAAAACTGCTGGAGTGCCGTCGGGACGACCTTGTCCCAGCCCTCCTTGCTGGCAACTTCATCGAGGTTGCCGAGCGCGCCTTCCTTGGCCCAGTCGATGATGTCGAAACCAAGCATCTGCACGGCGGTCGGCGCGTTGCCGGCTGTGACGCGGGCGCGAAGCACGGTCATCGCCTCGGTGCCGCCGCCACCTGCGACCGGCATGTCGGTCCAGGAGATGCCCTTGGATTCCAGGTCCTTCTTCAGAACGTCGAGAGCAGCAGCCTCGCCGCCCGACGTCCACCAGTGCAGGACCTCCACGTTTTCCGCGGCCTGCGCCGCGCCTGCCATCATCGCCAGCGCAATTGCTGTCGTCGTCATGAACTTGCGCATCGTTATTCCTCCCGTTTGCAAGTTACCTAGCGGAAACTTCCTCCGCCCCACTACAAGCTTCCGACCGTAAGATCGGCAAACTTCTAAACTAAGTATCTGCGGACTCCTCTCCGCGGCGCCCATTTAGATTGAACTCGTTTTCCTTCGTCAAGCTCCCAAACGGGTATTTTTAAATCGATTGAAGTCACCGCGGCATCCACCAATTGGTGCGGGCGCCGATGTGCATGTTGAGGGTCTTCGTCTCGGTGTAATCCTCGACCGCGTGACGGCCGAGTTCACGGCCAAGACCGGATTGCTTGTAGCCGCCGAAGGGCAATTCCGGAGAGCCGTCCATGAAGGTGTTCATCCAGACCGTGCCGGCGCGCATACGGCGGCCAACCGTCAGACAGGTGTCGAAATCGCGGCTCCAGACGCCGGCGGACAGGCCGTAGTCGATGGAATTCGCGATCTGGATCGCTTCTTCGGTGGTTTCGAAGGTCAGGACCGACAGCACCGGTCCGAACACTTCCTCGCGCGCCACGGCCATTTCGGGCGTGACTTGCGACAGAATAGTCGGCGCCATGTATTGGCCAAGGCCGAAATCCACCGTGTCGCCGCCATACGCCAACCTCGCACCGCCGCTGGCCGCTCCCAATACATAGCCAGCGATTTTCTGCAGATGCTGCGGCGTAATGATCGCGCCGACTTGGGTCGACGGATCGAGAGGGTCGCCGACCTTCACCAGTTTCGAAAGCTCGGCGATGCGAGCGGTGGCCTCTTCGGCAACGTCGCGATGCAGGATCAGCCGTGATCCGGCATTGCAGCACTCACCGGCATTGAAGTAGCCGCCGAAGACGGCCGCGTCGATGAACTCGTCGAGGTTCGCATCCGGGAAGACGATCTGCGGGTTCTTGCCGCCGAGTTCGAGAGAGACCTTCTTCAGCGTTTGCGCCGCATTGGCCATGGTCAGGCGCCCTACCCCGGTCGAGCCGGTGAACGAGACCATGTCGACGTCCGGGTGCGTCGTCAACGGTGCGCCGACCTCCGGACCGGTGCCAGTAACAATGTTGGCGACGCCCGCCGGAACGCCCGCCTCAGTCAGGATCTCGCCAAGGACCAGTGTCGAGCCGGAAGTAAGCTCCGACGGCTTGACCACCGTGGTGCAGCCGGCGGCCAGCGCAAACGGCAGTTTCTGGCCGACGATTAGGAAGGGGAAGTTCCACGGCGTGATGATCGAGACGACGCCGATCGCCTCGCGCAGCACGACGCCTAGCGTGCCCTCTCCCAGCGTGTTGTAGCTCTCGCCATGCAGGTCGCGGGCGAGAGCCGCCGCATAGCGCCAGATGTCGACCGAGCCGGCGATTTCGCCGCGTACCTGACTGATCGGCTTGCCCGCTTCGACCGCGTCGAGATGGGCAAGCTCCTCTGCTCGCGCGGCAATCAGGTCGGCGGCCTTCAAGAGAATGTTGGAGCGTTCGGCACCGGTCATGCGCGGCCAGTGGCCATCATCGAAGGCGCGGCGGGCCGCGGCAATGGCGCGCTCGGCATCGCGCCTGGTGCCGGCCTGGTAGCGGCTGACGACAACGCCATGGCCGGGAGCGACACGCTCCAGCGTCTTGCCACCGTCGGTCTCGACCCATGCTCCGTCAATGAGCATGCGGAAGTCGCGCACCTTGTAGTTCGTCAGCGCCTTCGGCTGCACCATGACTGTCATCACCATTCTCCCTTGAATTCCGCGGGGCGTTTTCCGGTAAAGGCGGCAACGCCTTCCTTCAGGTCCCCGGTCTTGGCGACGAGGATCGAGCCCAAGGCTTCCACCGCGCTGCCATTGTCCTCGCCGTTGGCGATGGCGATCATGAGTTTCGAAATTTCGGTCGCGGCGGGGCCGCGCGCGGCAATGCGGGCCGCATAGATCCTCGCCGCCTGAACCGAGCCACCGGCCTCGACGACCTGGTCGACGATGCCGAGCGCCTGCGCTTCCGTGGCGGTCAATAGCTCGCCGCCGAGCAGCATGCGACGCACCGCCTGGGCGCCGAAGCGCTTGACGAGCCGCTGCGTGCCCGACCAGCCGGGCACCATGCCGAGGCCGGCTTCCGGCAGGCCGATCTTCACCTGCGTTTCGGCAATGCGGATGTCGGCGGCTGCGGCAAGCTCCAGCCCGCCGCCGAGCGCGTGGCCGTTTACAGCTGCAATCAGCGGCATGCGGAGGCTCGCCAGTCGCTCGAACACCCGATGGCCGAAACGGACCCAGGCGTGGCCGAACTCGTTCGGCTCCATGCCGGCCCAGGCCTTGATGTCGCCACCGGCGGAGAAGGCCTTGCCTTCACCCGTGAGGATGGCGATTCGGACCGCCGCATTCACTTCTATGGTGTCGCAGGCGGTTGAGAGTTCCTTCAACATGTCGATGTCGAAGGCGTTCAATTTCTCCGGCCGCGCGACGGTCAACGTCGCGACAGCACCTTCGACGGTGACCTTGATACGCGGCTCAGACATGTCCAGCCCCCTCCAGCTTGTGCTCGGGTCTGCGCGGGAGGGTGAGCCCGAGCGGCTGATCAGCAAAGAGCGCGCCGTCCATGACCTTCAGATTGTCGGACACGACAAGCGGGAACTCCGACTGGTCGAGGATATGGGACTGCAGGTCGACGCCCGGCGCGATTTCCGTCAGCACTATACCCCTCGGCGTCAGCTTCATCATGCAGCGTTCGGTGACATAGGTGATGTCCTGCTCCTGCTCGACGGCGCGGCGGCCGGAGAAGGTTACGTGCTCGACCTCGTTCACGAGTTTCTTAAGCTTGCCTTCTTTTTCGATAACGAGCTTGCCGCCCTCGATGCCCAACTTGGCGCCAGCGTTAAACATGCCGGAGAAGACGATCTTCTTCGCCCGTGCCGTGATGTCGACAAAACCGCCGGCGCCCGCCGTCACATGCGGACGGAAGGAGAGCTTCGAGACGTTGACCGAGCCGTCACGGCCGATCTCAAGGAAGGACAGCAGCGAGGCGTCAAAGCCACCGCCCTGGAAATAGGTGAACTGGTATGGCGACGGCATGTAGGCATCCGCGTTCGAAGCACAGCCGAAGGCGAAGTCGAGCAACGGCACGCCGCCGACCGCACCCTGCTCGATCACCCAGGTGACCTCGCCGTGCAAACCTTCTTCCAACAGGATACGTGGTACGTTGGCCGAGATGCCGAAGCCGAGATTGACACAGCTTCCGGCGGCAAGCTCCTGTGCGACGCGCCGCGCGATGACCTTCTGGATGTTGAACTCGGGCACGCGGAAGGTGTCGAGCGGTCGAATGAGCTCACCGGAAATTGCCGGGTCATAGAGTGTCTGGGTCGTCTGCTTCTGGTCGGGATCGACGACGACATAGTCGACCAGCATGCCGGGCACTCGCACATCGTGCGGGCGCAGGGAGCCGTCCTTGGTAATGCGCTTGACCTGGGCGATGACGATGCCGCCGTTGTTGCGGGCGGCGAGCGCCTGATCAAGACCCCCGAGATAGGCGCCCTCGTGTTCATAAGTGAGGTTGCCGCGCTCGTCGGCCGTGGTGGCGCGGATGATCGCCACCTGAGGCACGATCGCCGGGAAATAGAGCCACTGTTCGCCCTCGAATTCGATCTTCTTAACGACCGGTTCTGAGGTAGCCCTGTCGTTCATCGCGCAGCCCTGGCGGGAAGGATCGACGAAGGTGTCGAGGCCGACCTTGGTCAGCACTCCCGGACGCTTGGCGGCGGCCTCGCGATGCATATCGAACAGGATACCGGAGGGGATATTGTAGGCCGGAATCTCGTTACTGGTGACCATTTGCCAGATCAACGGCGGTTCGGCGGAGGACGGCCCGGACGGGTAGGAACCACCGATAATTCTTGCCAGCAGACCCTTTTTCGCGATGTGGTCCACGCCCTTGATGCCGCTCATGTCACCGGCGGCAATCGGATGCAGGGTGGTGATATTTCTCGGATGACCGGCCGCGTCGAAGCGTTCGCCGATCGCCTTCAGCATCAGATCCGGGCAGCCGAGGCCCGACGACGACGACACGGAAACGATAGCGCCGTCGGGGATCAGGCTAGCCGCTTCGGAGAGGGAAATATGCTTGCTCATGGGATGCACTCAAAGTCCGGTTTCTATTCTGACGGCATGGCCGGTCTTAGCCGCCTCGACAACAGCAAGGCCGGTCGCCAGCGACCAGACGCCATCCTCGCCGGTGGCAGAGGGCTTGCCCTTGCCGGCCACCGCGGCATGGAAGGCGGCCAACGCCGTTTCGTAGAGATTGCGGTGATCGAGCGGCAGTTCCTGTTCGCCATCGGCATTGCGCAGCGTCACGGTTCCGATTGCGCGCTGGGTCATGACATTGCGGCCGATCAGCGAACCCTCGCTGCCATGGACCTCCAGCCCGGTTTCCGCGTACCTGGTGGTGAACCCGTCATGGAACTGGGCGATCATGCCGGACTTGAAGCGCAGCACACCCATGACCGCATCCTCCAGCCCCGCCTTGCTCATGCCACCGGCCTGCGAAAAAGCGATCGCCTCCACCGGATCATCGCCAAGCACGAAGCGCAACGTGTCTGTATCGTGCACGGTGATGTCGAGGATGACGCCGCCGCCGGCTTCCGGCCTGTCGAGACGCCAGCCTTGCAGGTGCGGCGGCAGGTAGACCGCATGAAAGACGCGGGCCGAAAGCGGCGTGCCGATCCGGCCGGCCGCGATCGCATCGCGCATGGCGCGGTGGGTCGCGGCATTGCGCAGGTGGTGGTTTGTCGCCAGCACGACGCCAGCCTCTTTCGCCGCCCTCACCATGGCGCGAGCGTCTTCGAGCGACACGGCGAGCGGCTTTTCGCAGAGAATGTGCTTGCCGGCGCGGGCGGCGGCGAGCGCCTGATCACGGTGCAACTCATTTGTGGTCGAGATGTAAACGGCGTCGACCTCGGGATCGCCGACCAGCTCCTCGAGAGTGGCAACCGACTTGGCGATGCCATGGTCAGCAGCATATTTGCGGCCGCGTTCGGCGCTGGCGCTCATGACCGAGACGATCTCGCCGCCGTTGGCGCGGATCGCATCGATCACCCATTCATGCGCGATCGTGCTCGCACCAATCAGTCCCCACCGGGTCATGCCGTAATCCTCCGTCCCACATCGCCGAGGCCCGCTCCGCAGCTCTGGCGCACGACAAGGCGCACCGAGCTCACCAGGGTCTCGGCCTCCACTTTTCCTGCATTGATCTGCTTCAACAGCAGTTGCGCCGCGCGGCGCCCCATGCCCTGGGGATCGACCGAAACGGTCGTCAGCGCCGGCACCGCCGTCTGGGCCTCGATCACGTCGTCGAAACCGACGACCGCGAAATCCCGTCCCGGCTCCAGCTTCAGGGTCCGCAGACCGTCACAAACCCCGAAGGCGACAGCGTCGTTGAAGCAGAGTGCCGCCGTCGGCCGTGTGGCGATCAACATGGCGCGCTCAATCGCGGCGACGCCGCCGGCGCGCGATGGCGCCGAACCAACGACAAGATCGCCGTCGGCATCGAGGCCCGCGCGCTGCATTGCCTGCCTGTAACCATCAATACGCTCGGCAAACACTGCGGTATCGGGAAAGCCGCCGAGAAACGCGATACGCCGATGCCCGAGAGAAACGAGATGTTCGACAGCCGCCGCCGAACCCGCATGGTTGTCGGACACCAGTGACGACACCTTGGCGCCCGGGATGTTGCGGACGACGACGACGACCGGGATGCCGCTGTTGACGAGAGGCTTCAGGTCGCCGGCCTCGGTGCCGCGCGCCGGCGAGACGATCAGCCCAGAAATGCCATGCTCGCGCATGGAGGCGACGACCTCGCGCTGGCGATCGATGTTTTCGCCGGTATTGGAAAGGAACTGCACATAGCCGGCCGACTGGACGACGACATCGACGCCGACAGCTAGCTCGGCAAAGAAGCTGTTGGTGAGGTCGTTGACAACGATGCCGATGATCTTGGATTTCGCCTGCCGAAGGTTGGCGGCGCTGCGATTGTAGACATAGCCGAGGTCGCGGATGACCGCATTGACCTTCGCACGGGTTGCCTCATTGACCAGCGAACTGCCCTGGAGCACGAGCGACACGGTCGACTTCGACACGCCCGCGGCATGCGCAATGTCGATCACCGTCACCCGTCCCTTGCTCATGCGATTCCTCCATCGGGCAACGCCCTGTTCTTGCCTTCAAATAATTGGATCGTTCCAAACTTGTCAAGCGCAAGGGCGACAAAAAATGCGCTAGCTGCCACATGCGTCTCCGTCGGAACTTCAATTTTTTCGATAATTCTCGTATGTTTAAACACTGTTTTCGGGTTTCACTCAGGTGTCAGCCATTTGTTCTCACACCTGGAACGGCATTCTCGCGACAGAGCACCTCTCCCCCATTTTTACCCCTTGTCATTTGGAACGTTCTAAATTATTGAGGTCGACCAATCGCAAGGAGGAGAGCATGACGATCACGCTGAAGCTGCCGCTGGCGGATGGAAAGACAGAAAGCTACGCGCTGACGGGAACGCCCGTTGCGCGACCATCTTCCCCTCCGCGGTTCAATCGCATTGCCTATGCGGCAGCCCACGTCGTTTCCGACCCTCTCAGAGACCTCGATCCTTGGAACCGTCCGGCAATCGACTGGGATGCGACCATGGCGTTCCGCCATCACCTCTGGTCACTCGGCTTCCGCATTGCCGAGGCGATGGATACGGCCCAGCGCGGCCTGGGGCTCGATTGGGCGGGCGCGCAGGAACTGATCGGCCGCTCGCTCGCCGAAGCCCGAACCATCGATGGCGCCGACCTCGCCTGCGGCGCCGGCACCGATCACCTCGCGCCGACCGACGCCCGCTCGATAGAGGACGTGATTGCTGCCTACGAGACCCAGGTCGAATTCGTCGAGAAGAACGGCGGTCGGGCCATCATGATGGCGAGCCGGGCGCTTGCGCGCATTGCCCGCTCCCCGGACGACTACCGAAAGGTCTATGGTCGCATCCTCGGACAGGCGAAGGACAAGGTCGTACTGCACTGGTTGGGTGACATGTTCGACCCTCAACTCGCCGGTTACTGGGGCGCCCGCGATTTCAATGCTGCACTCGAAACCGTTCTGTCGATCATCGAAGAGAACCGCGACAAAGTCGAAGGCATCAAGATCTCGCTGCTCGACAACGCCAAGGAAGTGGCGCTGCGCGACCAGTTACCCGAGGGCGTGCTCTGCTTCACCGGCGATGACTTCAACTATGCCGAACTGATCGAAGGCGATGGCGGCAAATACAGCCATGCCCTGCTCGGCATCTTCGACGCGGTGGCGCCGCAGGCCTCGAAGGCGCTGGCCGCTCTCGCAGCCGGCGACGTTGCAACCTTCCGGGGCGTGATCGAGCCGACCGTACCGCTGTCGCGCAAGATATTCGAGGCGCCAACGCAGTACTACAAGGCAGGCGTCGTCTTCCTTGCCTGGCTGAACGGCCACCAGAACCATTTCACCATGCCGGCAGGCATGCAGGCCGCCCGTGGCGTCCTGCACTACGCAGACGTCTTCCGCCTCGCGGACAAGGCCAATGTGCTCGACAAACCGGACTTCGCTGCCAGACGCATGGCCGGGTTCCTCACCACCTTCGGCGTCGGAGCATAAACCGTTTCGACACACCGACGATCTTCCTTGAAACGGGGCTTGACCTTCCAACGGTGGAAAGCTTCATCTTTGATGAAACCCAAATTCAAGGAGACAGGCATGCAACGCTACAAGATCGAGGACATGAGCTGCGACCACTGCGTCCGCACCGTCGAGAAGGCGATCCGGAGCGTCGATCCGCAAGCAACCGTTACAATCGACCTTGCGACAAAGGAAGTCAGCGTCGCGACGGCAGCAGGCCCGGCCCCGATCGCCGAAGCGCTGAAGAACGCAGGCTATGAGTGCCAGCCAATCTGATGGCTTGCGCTCACGGAACCACCCCCTACAGAAGCCGGGGCTTCGCTTAGCCCGCCTCGCACGTTCCCAGCAGCCATCCTTCAAAAGCCAGCATTGCTTTTGAAGGATGGCGTGATTTCAGCCGCGTCAGCCAATAGCTCCCCAGGGAAATGTGAACGTCGAACGGTTGCTCGACATCTCCAGACGCCACGTGGCGTTGGAACATGAGGGGCGGGCAAAGCGCGACGCCCTGCCCCTGCAGGGCCGTCTCCATCATGGCGATGGAGGAATCGAATACGATGCTCCTTTGCGGCGGCCCCTGCATGGGCGCGCCGGCAGCTTCGAACCATTTGGTCCACTCATCTGCCCTGTAGGACCGCAACAGTGTGTGAGAATGAAGGTCTCCCGGTCTTTCGAGCGACCGGGCGATCCGGGGAATGCACAAGGCTGTCAGCGGCGCATCGATGAGGCGAACGGACTGTGTACCCTGCCAGGAGCCGTCGCCGAACTTTATCGTGAAATCCAGGCCCTCTGCCGCTATGTCGACGCGATTGTTGTTCGTGGATAGGCGGACATCGACATACGGAAACTGTTGCTGAAAATCGGTGATACGGGGTAGCAGCCATCCCGTAGCAAAAGTTCCGACGCAGCCGACATTCAGCACCTCGCGAAGATGTCCGCCCTCGAAGCGTTCCAGAACATCCGCCATGCGATCGAAGGAGTCCCGCAGCACCGGCAACAGGGCCTCTCCTTCAGCCGTGATCAGTAGCCCGCGCGGGAGGCGGCGGAACAATTGCGTCTTCAGGCGCTCCTCCAGCAGCTTCACCTGATGGCTGACGGCCGCCTGCGTAACCGACAATTCGATGGCGGCGCGTGTGAAGCTGAGGTGCCGGGCAGACGCTTCGAAGGCGCGCAGGGCGTTGAGGGGCAGAAACGGTCGAACCATGGATGGCCAAATTTAATTTATATCTGATGCCAGATATCATCGTTTGTTGGCGTGGGCAATTTTCCCTACCTTCGCGGCAGATCAACCACGGAGCCACAGATGAACATGACAAAGAGCCTCGCGGCAGCTTGCCTGTTGCTGCTTGCCGCAGGGAGCGCACACGCCTCGGGCGGCCAGAACTACGCCCTCGAATGCACCATCGTCGCGGATGCACGGACCGGAGAAGCCCTGCATCGGGAGGGCACCTGTGATCAGCGCTTCGCGCCGGCATCCACATTCAAATTTGCCCTTGCCGTCATGGGTTTCGACAGCGGCATTTTGAAAAGTCCCCATGATCCCGTGTGGAAACTCAAGCCTGAATTCCACGCATCGAAGCGAGAACAAGCCTACAAGACGGTCGATCCCGCGATTTGGGAGAAGGACTCCATCGTCTGGTATTCGCAGCAACTGACGATGAAGCTCGGCATGAAGCGATTCTCGGACTATGTCACCGAATTCGACTACGGCAACATGGACGTCTCCGGCGATCCCGGCAAGGCCAACGGCCTGACGCGAGCATGGCTGATGTCATCGCTGGCGATCTCGCCGGACGAGCAGATTGGCTTTCTGCACCGCTTCAAGACCCGCTCCCTGCCGGTTTCCGAACAAGCCTATCGCCAGACCGAAGCAACGATTGCGACCTTCGATGCCGATGATGGCTGGAAAGTTCATGGCAAGACCGGCAGCGGCTGGCTGCGGGACAAGAACGGGAAAATCGATGAAACCCGCCCGCTCGGCTGGTTCGTCGGCTGGGCAGAGAAAGATGGACGCGAGGTCATCTTCGCCCGCCTGAACATCGGCGCGGAAAAGTCCGAGAAGCCCGGCAGCATTTATGCAAGGGAGAAGATGCTGGCTGATCTTCCCCGTCTGGTTGAGGCAAAGTAGCCGACCTCAATTCTCTTTGGATATCCCATTGTCGCGAACGTCTGGCTGTTCGCGACAAGTTCCGGGCGCGACCAGGTCGCCTCTGAACCGGACGGCAAAGAGATCCAAAATTGCTTCTTGACCTTCCAACGATTGGAAGGTGCACCTACATATGCAGTTGCAAATCGAGGAGCATCGAAATGGGATCCGTGACTGCACCGTTCGCCAGAACCACCGACCCCCCTGTTGTCCCATCCAACACCGCCAGCATCCCTGTCGTGGGCATGACCTGCGCCTCCTGCGTGGCCCGTGTCGAAAAAGCCATCAGCGCGGTGCCCGGTGTCCTGTCGGCTTCCGTCAACCTTGCCACTGAACGCGCCGATGTCCGATTCGAGCCAGCAACCAAGGCGACCGACATCGTCGGGGCGATCGAGAAGGTCGGATACCACGTGGCAGAAGAAACGGTCGAAATGGCAGTTGAGGGCATGACCTGCGCCTCCTGCGTCGCCCGCATCGAAAGAGCGCTCAAGGCGGTTCCAGGCGTGGTAGACGCTCGCGCGAACCTGGCGACCGAAAGGGCGTCCGTCCGCATCGTCCGGAGCCTAGTTCCGGCCGGCGCGCTCGAACTGGCCGTGCGCGCTACCGGCTACGAAGCGAAGCGCATTTCGAGCAGCAAGGATATCGACGAGGATTCGGAACGGCGCGAGCAGGAAACACTCAAGCTGCGCCGATCGCTGATGCTGGCGGCCATTTTGACGGCCCCGGTCTTCGTTCTGGAAATGGGCTCGCATTTCATTCCGGGGATGCATGACTTTCTTATGGCGACGATCGGCATGCAGGCAAGCTGGTATCTGCAGTTCGCTCTGACCTCGCTGGTTCTCTTCGGCCCGGGTCTGCGCTTCTACCAGAAGGGCGTGCCCGCACTGCTGCGGGGCGCGCCGGACATGAACTCGCTTGTTGCACTCGGTACGGCGACCGCCTACGGCTATTCGGTAGTGGCAACATTCGCGTCCGGCCTGCTGCCGGCCGGCACCGCCAATGTCTACTATGAAGCGGCCGCCGTCATCGTCACGCTGATCCTGCTCGGACGCTTCCTCGAGGCCCGTGCCAAGGGCCGTACCTCCGAGGCGATCAAGCACCTCATGGGCCTGCAGGCAAGGACCGCGCGCGTGGTGCGCAATGGCGACACTGTCGAAATCCCGCTTTCGGAAGTCCATGCTGGCGACATCGTGCTGGTTCGACCCGGAGACAAGGTTCCGGTGGATGGCGAAGTTGTCGAAGGCTCTTCCTATGTCGATGAGTCGATGATCACCGGCGAGCCGGTTCCGGTACAGAAGCTCATGGGCGCGGAGGTCGTCGGCGGTACGATCAACAAGACCGGCTCTTTCACCTTCCGCGCCACCAAGGTCGGCGCCGATACCGTGCTGGCGCAGATCATCGGCATGGTGGAGCACGCACAGGGCGCGAAGCTGCCGATCCAGTCGCTGGTCGACCGGGTTACCGCCTGGTTCGTGCCGGTCGTCATCGGGATTGCGATCCTCACAATCCTCGTCTGGCTGTTCTTCGGCCCCGATCCGGCACTGACCTTCGCGCTCGTCAACGGCGTCGCGGTACTGATCATCGCATGCCCCTGCGCCATGGGTCTTGCCACACCGACTTCGATCATGGTCGGCACCGGACGCGCCGCCGAGATGGGCGTGCTTTTACGCAAGGGCGAAGCCCTGCAAACCCTGCGCAATGTCGAGGTCGTCGCCATCGACAAGACCGGCACGTTGACCAAGGGCCGACCGGAACTCACCGACCTGGTCGCGGCCGAAGGTTTCGGCCGCGACACCGTGCTGGCGCTCATTGCTGCAGTGGAGGCACGTTCCGAGCACCCGATCGCCGAAGCGATCGTGGAGGCGGCAAAGACCGACAATCTGACTATCAAGGATGCAGAGAGTTTCGAGGCCATCCCCGGCTATGGCGCCAGCGCCGGCGTCGACGGACACACGGTCCATGTCGGCGCCGACCGATTGATGACGCGTATCGGCCTCGACGTTTCGAACTTTGCAGACGACGCTTCCCGGCTGGGCGCCGAGGGCAAGAGCCCGCTCTACGTCGCTATCGACGGACGGCTCGCCGCAATCGTCGCGGTCGCCGACCCGATCAAGGAGACCACCCCGCAGGCGATCCGCATGCTGCACGCCCTTGGACTGAAGGTGGCGATGGTTACTGGGGACAACCGCCGTACGGCGCACGCTATCGCCCAAAAACTCGGCATCGACGAGGTGATTGCCGAGGTCCTCCCCGAAGGCAAGGTGGCGGCGTTGAAACGCCTCAAGAGTACCGGACGCAAAATCGCCTTCGTGGGCGACGGCATCAACGACGCACCGGCGCTTGCCGAGGCCGATGTCGGCATCGCGATCGGGACCGGAACCGATATCGCCATCGAAAGCGCCGACGTGGTGCTGATGTCGGGCAATCTCGTCGGCGTGCCGAACGCCATCGCCTTGTCGAAGGCAACGATCCGCAACATCAAGCAGAACCTGTTCTGGGCGTTTGCCTACAACGCTTTGCTGATCCCGGTCGCGGCAGGCATCCTGTACCCCGCGTATGGCGTGCTGCTGTCACCTGTCTTCGCGGCCGGAGCAATGGCGCTCTCCAGCGTCTTCGTGGTCGGCAACGCCCTGCGGCTGAAGGGCTTCCGCGCAACTGCGACCGCGGCATAGATCTTGAAAGGTGAGCCATGAATATTGGTGAAGTCGCCCGCGCCTCGGGCGTTTCGACGAAGATGATCCGCTACTACGAGACCATCGGCCTGATCCCGCCGGCCGATCGAACTGACGCCGGTTACCGAAACTACGGGGACAGCGACGTCCATACGTTGCGCTTCATTCGCCGCGCTCGGGACCTAGGGTTCTCGGTCGAACAGATGCGCGACCTGCTGGCATTGTGGCGCGATCGTTCGCGCGCCAGCGCCGAGGTCAAGAAGATTGCCCTCGCGCAGGTGGATGTCCTGGAACGCAAGGTCAAGGAATTGCAGGCGATGGCGCGCACGCTCAGGCATCTCGCCGCCTATTGCCACGGTGACGGGCGGCCTGACTGCCCGATTCTCGAGGATCTCGCGGACAATGCCGTGCCGCTCGAGCACGCCCCGGAGCCCGCCCGGTTCGGCCCCGGCGGCATCGATCCGATGCAATCGCAACGAAACGCGCACAGCGCCAAGCCCGGCCGGGGATAACGGCTCTGCCGGACATCAGTCCCGTTCAGTTTCCTGTCAGGAATGACCATCAGCTTCGAGCCCGACAAGGCTTGGAAGCTACGAGCGGTGAACGACAGTAAATTGCACGCCGCTCCCCTTTTGCTTCCGAGCCAACTGGCATGGAAGCGAAAGGAATTTCTGTGGCCGAATTTTCACTATCGGAGCCGCGGCACAAGACGCGGCCGCAGATCGGCAGCGTCACGCTGAGCGTTCTCGTCGCCCTCTACCTGCTCTTTGCGACAAACCAGACCTTCTGGATGAAATCGGCGAAGTACTTCGCCCTCGATCTGTTTGCTCTCGCGGCACTGATAATCGGGCTGAGCGCCGGTTTCATCGCGTTGTTTACGCCGCTATCGCAGAAGTTTATTGCGAAACCGGTCTTCATATTCTGCATTCTGGCCGCCGCGGCAGCTTCCTGGTTCATCGATCGCTTCGGCATCGTCATCGATGCCGAGATGATCCGCAATGCGGTCCAGACCACACCGACGGAAGCCGGTCATCTCATTACCCCGGGCTTTCTATGGCATATGCTCATCGTCGGCGTCGTGCCGGCGCTGCTGGTCGGCTGGGTGGAGATACGCCACCGCCCCTTCTGGAGCAAGGCGGCCCACAATCTTGCCGTCGTCTTGCCCTGCCTCATCGTCTTCGCCCTTGCCGGCTACAGTCACTTCAAGACCTTTGCGGGCATATTCAGGCAGCATCGCGAACTGGCTCAGATGATCAACCCCATCTTGCCGATCGGCAATGCGATCAAGTACGCCGTTCGCACCACCGAAGAACAGAATATTGTCACCCGGCAGCTGGGTACGGATGCGCACCGCCTGACACCGGTCGGCAGAATTGCAAAGCCTCGCGTGACCATCGTCGTCGTTGGTGAAACTGCCCGAGCGGCAAACTTTTCGCTCGGCGGATACGCGCGCGCGACAAACCCCGAACTTTCAAAGCTCGACGTCGTGTACTTTCCCAATACGACGAGTTGCGGCACAGCGACGGCCGTGTCCGTGCCGTGCATGTTCTCGGTATATCCAAGGCAGGCTTACACGCACAGGAAGGGACTTGAAACGGAAAACCTGACCGATGTGCTAGCCCACGCCGGCATCAACGTCAGCTGGTGGGACAACAACACCGGCAGCAAGCAGGTCGCGGACCGGATCGCCACGGTCAGCCTGTCGGATTCCGGCGATACGCGCTTCTGCACCGGGGACGAGTGCCGCGACGGCATTTTACTCGACAGGCTCGATGCCTGGCTCGATTCGGTCAAGCAGGACAGCGTCCTTATCCTGCACCAGATCGGCAGCCATGGTCCCGCTTACTACGCCCGCTATCCCGAGAAATTCCGGGTGTTTGCACCTGACTGCCGCACGGGCGAGCTCAGCGAATGCAGTTCCGAAGAGATCGTCAACGCCTATGACAATACGATCCTCTTTACGGATCATGTACTTGCAGGGATCATCGGAAAGCTCGAGGATCGATCGGATAAGATGGCCGGAGCCATGTTCTACATGTCGGACCATGGCGAATCGCTCGGCGAAAATGGCCTCTACCTACATGGAGCCCCCTACTTCATCGCTCCGGACGTTCAAACGCACGTACCTTTCATCGTATGGATGGGCAAGGACTTCACCGCGTCGATGGGGCTGGACACGGCCTGCCTGGCAGAGACCGCCAACGCGCCGCGGTCCCACGACAATCTGTTCCACAGCGTGTTGGGCATGATGAACGTGGCAACCAGCGTCTATGATCCGTCGCTGGACGTCTTTGCGCCCTGTCGAAGCAATAGGGCGTCCTGATTCTTGGCCATCAATGAAAAGGGCGCCCGGCTTTGTGCAGGGCGCCCTCTCGGCTTCAGCTTGTCAGACGCAATCACCTGGTTCCGGGCGGCGCTTCCTCCCGGTGACCATGGCGACGACCAGATTTTCGCGATGGCGGATACTTTCGAAAACCACGCCGGCAAGGTGGATGGCGATAAGCACCAGACAGCAATTTGCCAGGACCTCGTGCAATTCCTGGATCCATTCGACGCCCCAGTAAGTGCCTGTGGTCTGCAGCCAGCCGGTGAAGGCGGTGGCAGAAAGAACTATGATGAGAATGACCACCATGATTCCGCCCAGCGGGTTGTGCCCGAGGTACCGTCGTGCCCGGTTTGCAACGACCGACTTGGCATAGGCGGAAACTGCCCCGGGGGAGCGAACGAACTGCGTGAAGCGGGCATAGCGCGATCCGGCTACCCCCATGACCAGCCGCAGGGCGAGAAGCGAGGCGACCGTGTAACCGGCCACCTCGTGCACGTCCTGAAACTCGTCCGCAGTCATCCACGCCGCGGCGAAGCTCGTCACAAGGCTCCAGTGGAAGATCCGGACAAGCGGATCCCAGATCGTGACTGAAGGAGGCATCGCTAGTCCTCCGACTTGACCTTCACGACCTCGAAGCTTTTTGGATTGAAGTAAGCCTCCACCTTCTTGCCCTTCGCATCGACGGCATATGCTTCGTAGCATCCGTCTTCGATCTGGATCGATCGGACCGCCCAGCCCTCCGCTTTTAACTTGGCTTCCAGTGCCGGGCGCGGTTGCCACTCGGCGGTCGGCACCGAACACATGTCGGAAGCGAAAGCCGTGCCGGCAAACACCATATTTACGGCGACTGCAATACCCAGGAATTTCATGTCGTTTCTCCTTTGATTGAAAACACCGGCAAGCCTTGCTTCCAACACTGACAACAGCCTGAATGCAGGCCGAGATCGGGTTGCCAAGGGGAGCAACAGAGAATGCTTGACGGGTTGGACAGTCGGGCGCTACGCCACTGGTAGGAAAGAGTGGAGCCTGTCATGCGTGTGCTTCTGGTTGAAGACGACAGCACCATTGGCGAGGCTGTGCGCGATCATGCAATCGCGGACGGCCATGCGGTGGACTGGATGATCACGATCGAGGATGCGGCTGCCGCACTGGCCACGGTGGAGTATGGCCTCGTGCTTCTTGATCTTCGCCTGCCTGACGGCAGTGGGCTCGACTTGCTCAGGAAGATGCGCGTGCAAACCCAGGCAGCACCGGTCATCATCCTGACCGCGCACGACCAGATTTCGGACCGCATCGAGGGCTTGAACGCAGGCGCCGACGACTATCTCGTCAAGCCTTTTGATCTCGGCGAACTGACGGCACGTATGCTTGCGGTCGCGCGCCGGCACCATGCGGGCAATTCCAGTTCGGCCATCAGGCTGCCCGGACTTGAAATCAATCAGGCTTTGCGAGTGCTGCGCGTAAATGGCGAGGAAGTGGCGCTCAGTGCGCGGGAATGGGCTGTCCTCGACGCGCTCGCCACGCGTCCCGGCGCCATCGTGTCAAAGGCGCGGATCGAGGACGCCCTGTACGCCTTCGGCTCCGAAATTGAGAGCAATACGGTTGAGGTCTATATCAGCCGCCTGCGCAAGAAGATCGGTCGCGAGCGGGTGCAGACCGTCCGTAGCGTCGGCTACAGCCTGAAGTGAGGGCAAGTTGAAGCGAAGATCCAGCATGACCCGTAGACTGATCTTCGCCCTGACCGGTGTCGTGACTGCGTTCTGGCTTTTGGCCACCGGCCTCGGCGTGCTCGTCATGCAGGACGAATTCAACGAGATCTTCGACAGCGCACTGAAGGAAACCGCCGGTAGACTGACGCCGCTTGTCGTCGATCACTTGTATCGCCTGGACGACCTGGGCACGCCGCGTCAACTCGATCCGGTGCCCCTCGCATCCGCCGATGACTACATCTTCTTCCAGGTGCGCGATGCGTCCGGTAAGGTGCTCCTGCACTCCCATGATATCACGGCCAAGGCATTCGATGCTCCCTTGCAACGCGGTTTCCACGATACAAGGGAGTATCGTGTCTACACCGCCGCGGCGGTCAGCGGCACGATCTTCATCCAGGTCGCGGATCCCCGCTGGCACCGACGGGAGGCGACCGTCGAGGGAGGAATGGCGCTTCTGCTGCCGCTGCTCATCCTGCTCCCGGCCAGCATATTCGCCATACGCTTCATCGTGCGGCGGATGGTCTCTCCCGTTGATACGTTGCGGCAGGCGATCGCCAGCAAGGACAGTGGCAACATGGCCCCGATTGCCGAGACGATGTTACCGCGCGAGCTTCAGCCGATCGCCCATTCGGTCAACAGGCTGCTCGGTAGACTGCGCTCTGCACTTGAGGCCGAAAGGGAATTTACGTCGAATAGTGCCCATGAGCTTCGTACGCCAATCGCCGGCGCCCTGGCGCAGACCCAGCGCCTGATCGAAGACCTGCCTGAAGGCGAACCGATGCAGCGCGCGCGGAAGGTGGAGGCCTCGCTCGGCAAGCTCAGTCGCTTGACCGAGAAGCTGCTGCAATTGTCCCGTGCCGAGGCCGGCATCGGTTCTACTGAAACAACCACTGATCTGCTGCCGGCGTTGCGGGCTGTCATCGAGGACGCCAGGCGGATTAGCACGGGACCCAGCCGCCTTGCTCTCTCGATCGTTGCCGGTGCTACCCTCGAGAGGGCGGTCGATGCCGATGCCTTCGCTATCGCAATTCGCAACCTCGTTGAAAATGCGCTTGTCCATAGCCCACCCGGGAGCCCGGTGAACATTCGGGTCGCAAGCGACGGCACGATCCACATAACCAACCAAGGGCCGGTCGCCAGCCGAGAGGAACTGGCGGCCATAACCCGACGGTTCGCGCGCGGCAGGACGAACGCCCCGGGTTCGGGCCTCGGGCTGCCGATTGTCGTGAAGTTGGTCCAGCAGATGAACGGCACGATCGAGTTCTTGTCACCGATTCCCGGCAAGACCGAAGGATTCGAGGTTCGCGTCAGCCTATGACTTTGCCAGCAACCAGTGCGGCTGCGAACTTGTCGATCGTTTGAGCTTCTGAGCCACTCCCCAATAAGGAAAGTGGCTCAGCCGCCAAACTCAGGCCGCCTTGCGGCGGTTGTTAACGCGATCGGCGAGATCGCGTGCCAGCGCCAGGCTTTCCGCCTGCTCATGGGAGAAGCGATCCTCCCCTATTTCCATGATCAGCGTCGTGTCGGGCAAAAAAGTCAGTTCGTCGAAGATCTCCGCCCAGGGAATGTCACCCCAGCCGATCGGCAGATGCAGGTCGCCGATGCCCAGCGCCGTCGCTTCGGCAGGATGATAGAAGTTGGTCATCGTGTACGGCAGACCGAAGCTGTCATGAACATGAAGATGGCCGGTCACCGGAGCCATGGCCCGGATCTCATCGCACCAGTCGAGGCCAAGGCGCGTGCTCTCGATATAGGCGTGGCTGAAGTCGATCAACCCGCAGACATGCGGGCTTGCGATATGCCTTACCGTCTCGGCCACTTCCGCCGGCGTCTGGCGGTATTGCTCGTCGCCCATGGAGAAGATGTTTTCCAGCGCGATCCGCACGCCGTGACGCCTTGCGTAATCGGAGATCTCCGCCAACGCATCACGTTCCATCTGGTCGAGGTCGGTTGTGCGTGTTTTCGCCAGGATGGGCGCCGTGCCCGAATGATGGACTAGGACTCCCGCGCCGACGCTGTTGCAGATCTCGATCATGGACCGCACGACCGCCTTCTGCAGGTCAAGATGCTCGCGATCCATGAAGTTCGAAACGATCTGACCATGCACCGAAAACCGGAGGTCGAATTTGCGCGTGATTTCGGTCAATCGTTGGAGCCGCCCGCCAATCACTCGGCCACCTGAAATCATTTCTTCGGCGTAAATCGAAAGCTCGGCAGCATCGGCTCCGAGATTGCTGATATGCCGGAGGCCCGCCTCCAGTGTATCAAAATTGCCTTTGCCCGTCGGGGTCGAAAACCCGACGGATGAAATAATCTTGTTCGAATTCATTGTCTTAACCTTTCCGCCGAATGACGGGGCGCTTGTTGATGGCAACCCCGAATGGCTGAAAGGCCGAAGCACGCTCCGGTCACGCGCTCCGGGGCGCGCCGCCCTCAATGGCGGCCTCCCTTGACAAGGGAATGAACCATATGTGTCAGTTTTGTGAAAAGCGCGTGGTGCGCCCGCTACCGCACACGTCGGTAGATGAAGTAGCGCCCCTCGCGAACACCGGGCGGCAGTGGCATGGCTTCAAGCTGGAGATGATCGAGCGGCAATCCGCTCACCGCGATCCCGCCGGGGGCCAGCAAGCCGGCTGCCAGTTGGGGCAGCCAGGTCAAGGTCACAGCATCCTTCTCCGCATATCCCGTACCGATGTCGGCATGGACCAGAGCCGCACCGATCCCCAGATAGGATTGCGCCGACTCGCTGATCTCGCCGACCACCATGTTTTCCGGGTCGGGGGTCGAAGGTCCGTAGGAATTGACGGCGCGGTCAAAGGCAATGATTCGCCGGCCGGAGAATTTTTCGCGCAGATGGTCGTAGGTGCGACCGTTGCCGAGACCGAGTTCGAGCACCGGCCCCTGGATCTCGGCACCCAGCATGTCGCTGACATGATTGAGGATGTCCCGTTGCGCCGTCAGGCGGCGGATGAAGCTGTCGAGGCGACTCATGCTCTGTCGTTCCCTGTCCCTTTGAAGCAGACATGCCTATAGCGGGATTGCCGCCCGAAGCGAACCGCTTTCATTCGCCTCAAACGGATTGGCATGGCGGATACGCGCGATCCACGTAGCCGCCTCTGCCATCTATTCCACGTTTTTCGAGATACGGAACCTGCGCTTTTCCAACTCCGGGAAATAGGTCGCGACGTCGAAATAGCCTTCTGGCGCATAGACGCCGGGCTTCTGCGGATGCTTGAGGATCAACTGGGCAGCGATCGAGGCATTCATCGAGGTGCAAGCGTCGACATAGGGATCGTACATCGGATCCGGCGAAACCGTTACCTCGACCCGCACAGTGCACGGCTTGCCGTCCTTGCGGCCCCTGCCAATCGCAAAGTGGATCTCATGGCTCTCCTGCGAGGGAATCCTGTCGGCGTTCTTCCTGATATTGCGCTCGATTACCTTGTTGAGCACGTCAAGCGGCTTGACGCTGACGCCGCCGATCTCGACCGGCTCGCTGAAGTCACCAAAGCCCGCTTTGACCAGCCCGACCCAGGCCTCGTGTTCGCGGTGCGGCAGGTGCAGCTTCCAGGAGAATTCCTTGATGCCCTTGTCGCGGATGCCGTCGGCGAGCGGCACCGTGAGCTGTTCCGAATGCGGCGAATGCATGAATTCGCAGCGCCCCCAGGGCTCCGGCAGGTCGAGGAACTCGCGACCGCTCATCGGTGCGCATTCCACATGCCTGCCGTCGTAGAACTGCGTGCTTGGATGGGCATATTCGGCAAGCACCGTCGAGACGCTGTAGGGGGGAACCAGAACCGGATTCTCCTCGCCGGTCAACTCTGCCGCCCAGTAGAGGTTGATCCTGTCGATCTCGTCAAGTTCGTCAGCGACTGCCCGGCAGATGACGTTCGACATGCCCGGATCGGCGCCGACCCCGATAACCGCGGTGACGCCGGCCGCCTTGAACCTCTCGTGCTCGGTAAGCTGCTTGACGGTATAGATGCCGAGCCCGCCGAGATCGATGTAGGCAACCTTGGCCGAGAGCGCGGCCTCGAAGATCGTCATCTGGAACCCGAGCAGCGTGGGCACGCAGTTGATGCAGATGTCGGCGCCGGCAATCGCGGTCGAAAGCGCTGCGGGGTCGGTGACGTTGAGGTCGACGAGTTCGATGCGCGGATCGCCAAGTTCTCGGGCAAGGGCCTCCATCTTTACGCGCGATGCGTCGCAAAGCCGGATTTTCGTGATGTCGACGATGGCGCGGTCCGAAACGAGGTCGCGCACGATGCCTGCGCCCATGAAGCCGGCGCCGCCGAGCAGGGTGATAATCATGTTCTTTCCTTTTTTGAGTTCCAGCTTCAAGCGTGCTTGCGCCCCTCGGACTCGTAGAACCACTCGTCCGGATAGGGATACCACCAGCCTTGAATTTCCGGCTTGTGATCGATGATGACCATTTTCGAGCGGCGGAAGGCGTCGAGACCGAGCCTCGACAGTTCGCGGCCGAGGCCGGATTTCTTCCACCCGCCGAAGGGCAACGCATCGTTGTCGATAAGCGGGTTGTTCACCCAGACCATGCCAGACTCCAGCCGATCGGCAGCCTCCATCGCCTCTTCGAGCGAGGTGGTGAAGACCGAGGCTCCAAGGCCGAATTCGCTGTCGTTCGCGCTTTCGATCGCCTCATCGAAGTCCTTCACCTTCATGATCGCTGCGACCGGGCCGAAACACTCCTCCTGCATGATCGCCATATCGGGCGTACAGCCGGTCAGGATCGTCGGCTCGTAGAACCAGCCTACCGGCTCGCTTTCGGGGATCTTCCCACCGATCACGACGGTGGCGCCACTGGCCTTGGCGTCCTCGACCAGTCGGATCACCTTGTTGCGTGCTGCTTCCGAGACGAGTGGACCGATTTCCGCCTTGGAAAGACCGTTGCCGATCCGCAGCCGCTTCGCCTGTGCCGCGAATTTTTCCACGAAGATGTCATGGACGCTCTCGACGACGAAGAAGCGCTCGGCCGAGGTGCAGACCTGGCCCGACATATGGAAGGCGGCGGTGACGGCGCCGGCGGCGGCGACGTCCAGCGGCGCATTGGCTGTGATGATCATCGGGTCGGAACCGCCCGCCTCGATCACCGCCGGCTTCATCTGGCCCGCTGCCGCCATCGCCACGGCCTTGCCGGCTGCAACAGAGCCGGTGAAGGCAACGGCATGGGTTTTGGGCGAGGCGATCAGCGCTTCACCGAGTTCGGTCCCGCCCGGCAGGCAGGCAAGGAGGGCCGGCGGCAGCGGTTCAAACACCTGCATGAATTCCAGCGTCGACAGCGTCGTCGCCGGGGCCGGCTTGATGATGCAGCCATTGCCCGCGGCAAGCGAGGCGGCCACGGTCCAGCACATCAGCAGGATCGGGAAGTTGAACGGCATGATGTGGACACTGATGCCCAGTGGCTCGTAGCGGGCGTACTGGAAAGAACCCGCCTGGGTGGTGCCGGCGACCTTGCCGGCCTCGTCGCGCGCCATCTCGGCGAAATAGCGGAACGCGCCGGCACAGTTGGCCACTTCGCCGATGGCCTCGGGATAGGGCTTGCCCATCTCGCGCGACATCAGTTCGGCGCAACGGCGCATGTCGGTCGCCTCGATTCGGTTGGCGATCCGGTGGAGAATGGTCGCACGGGACTTGGCGTCGAGCCGCTTCCAGTCGCGCTGGGCGTCTATAGCCGCATCGAGGACAGCATCCATTTCTTTTTGCGTTGTGTTCGCAAACCGGCCGACCTCCGTCAGTCGAGCCGGATCGATCACCGGATGATGCTTTCCCATGGCCGGCACATAGTCCGGATGCCAAAAGAAGACGGGTTCGGCGGGGTTGAACATGGTTTATTCCTTTGCATTCGAAGGAGGCCTGAGCCCCCCGTTCCCTTCCCCCGCAGTCGGAGGAGATCACAGCCCACCTCAGCGGATCATGTAGACTTTCTTGATCGTCTCGTGGACCGTGCACTCGCCCTTCCAGTCCTGCGGGAAGAAGGCTGCCGTGTCCGGCGTGATCTCGATCACCTCGCCGCTTTCATGCACGTAGGTGCAGCGGCCTTCGAGGAAATGGCAGAATTCGTCGCGGGTGACATGACAGAACCACTTGCCCGGCGTGCAGATCCAGAGGCCACATTCCGGTTGGTTGTTCGGCCCCTTGTAGATCACCCTTCCCGAGGTGCGGCTTTCGCCTTCGATCATGGTGGGGATGACGCCCCAATCGACGAGGTCGGTTTGTTCGAGCGGCTTGCGCATCAGCGGGGTTGCAGTCATGGGATGTTTCCTTTCCTAGTGTTGTGCCCTCAGGCAAGCATGTAGATGTTTCGCATGGTTTCGATTACGGTGCATTCACCGGTCCAGCCACCGGGGAACAACACCACCGTTCCCGGTTCGACCTCGATCACCTCGCCATCATCGGAGCGGTAGATCGCCCTTCCCGCCACGAAATGGCAGAATTCGTCGCGCGGGATCGACAGCCGCCAGCGACCGGGCGTGCAGACCCAGATGCCGCTTTCCGGCTGGTTGTTTGGCCCCTTGAAGACCAACCTTCCCGACGAGTGTGACTGCCCCTCGAGACTGTCCGGCTGGCTGCCCCAGTCGATGAGATCGGAAAAGGTGGTGGCGCCATGAATGTGTGGCGCGGAGGATTTCGTGGTCTCAGCCATTGAACTTGCCCGTCGTGACGAGTTCATCGAGGATGGCTGCGGCCTTTTGCGGGCCGTTGCGGGCCTGCATGTGGGCGCTCGTCGCCGCGAGTTTCGCCTTCATCGCCGGGTTGTTGATGCAGGCATCGAGATTGGCCGCGAGTTCTGCGTCGGTCCAATCGTAACGTGGCATCTTGTACCCATGCCCGGTCTCGTCGACGCGGGTGGCGTTGTCGTGGCCATCCCAGACGTAGGGCATGATGATTGCCGGCTTGCCGAAATAGAGGCACTCGGTGAAGGAGTTGTTGCCGCCGTGGTGGATGACTGCATCGACTTGCGGGATCACTGACGGCTGCGGGAACCAACCGTCGACAATGACGTTGCCGGGCAGGTTCTCGTACTGGTCCTTGTAGTCGCCGACATTGACGAGCGCGCGATACGGCAGATTGCCGATGGTCTGGATAAGCCGCTTCAGCAGATCGGTATCCCCGGCCCCGAGCGAGCCGAAGGAGATGTAGATCAGCGGCTTGTCGTTGTGAGTCTCGAAGGTGGGCACCTCGTAGGGCTTCTCCTTGCGCACACACCCCTCGAGATATTGGAACTGTTGCGGATCGAGCGGATTCTCGCGCTCGAACTTCACCGGCTCCGGATAGAGAAGCAGGTTCATGTAAGGCGAGGCTTCGAAGAACTGGCCGATCGGATAGGCCTCCTCGCCGTTTTCGCCCAGAAAGGCATTGAAATCATCGTGGATTGGCTTGATGACCGTGTTGAAATGGTCGCGAAAGGCCTGGTGGCCGGCATAGTCCTTCTCGCCGCTGCCCGAAAGGTGCGGCGGGATCTTCGGATCCTCAATCTCGTTCTCCGAGCAGGAAATGATGCGTACCCAGGGCTTTCCGTATTGCTTGATGGCCGGGAAGAGAATGACGTTGTCGACACAGATGAGGTCCGGCTTGATCCTGGCGAGCACACCCGGCAGATCCTTCTGCGCCCATTTGGCGCTATCGACGATCGCCGTCCAGCAATCCTTGACGTAGTTGTCGACCTGGTCGATCGGCGACTTGCGGAAGTTGGGAATGTGGCCGTTGATGAAATCCTCCCAGAACTTCGCCATCTGTTCCGGCGGCATCGGTTCCGAAAGGTTCACGGGATGGGACTCGAAACCATAGCCTTCATAAACGGAGACAAAGCCAGGGTCGGACAGGAATACGGCCTTGTGGCCGAGCGCCTGGACTGCCTGGGCGATGCCGACCGAATTCAGCGCCGGCCCGAAGGCTGCCTCCGGAAAGAATGCAATGGTCTTGGACATGGTTGTTCCCCTTGTTATCCCTGGAATAGTCGGCACTTGGCCGGATCGAGCGTCAGGCTAACCGTGTCGCCCCTCCGGTAGGCGGCAGCACCGTTCGCCGCGACCCGCGCCTGTAGCGGCACTGGCGATGCGGCGGTCTTCACATGCAGTATGCGGTCGAGCCCGTGATAGGCTATGTCGGCGATCGTTCCCGCCAGGCCTTCGCCGGTCGTGGTGACCGAGATGTGTTCCGGTCGAACGGCAAGAGCCGCCGGACCGGTCTTGCCGCCGGGAATGGCGAGGT
Organism: Ferirhizobium litorale; assembly: GCA_030028905.1. Lineage (GTDB taxonomy): Bacteria > Pseudomonadota > Alphaproteobacteria > Rhizobiales > Rhizobiaceae > Ferirhizobium > Ferirhizobium litorale. The sequence continues at coordinate 256,132 of JALDYZ010000003.1, forward strand.
TCAGGCTGCCGGCCCCAAACACCCCGTTTTCGCTCACCTTCCCCTCGATGAAGTTCATCACGCCGATGAAATTGGCGACGAAACGGTCGCCAGGCGCCTCGTAGATCTCCTCGGGCGAACCGCATTGCAGCAACCGACCGTCCTTCAGGATCGCCATGCGATCGGCCATGACCAGCGCTTCCTCCTGGTCGTGGGTGACGATGATGAAGGTGATGCCGGCTTCATGCTGCATGCGCTTCAGTTCGAGTTGCATCTTCTCCCGCAGTTTCTTGTCGAGCGCGCCGAGCGGTTCGTCGAGCAGCAACACCTTCGGGCGCTTGACCAGCGCGCGCGCCAGCGCCACGCGCTGCTTCTGTCCGCCGGACAATTGCTCCGGCTTGCGGTCGGCAAAGGGTGTCAGGTCCGTCATCGCCATGGTCTCGTCGACGCGGCGGCTGATCTCGGCCTTGCCCAACCGCTCCATCTCCAGCCCGTAGGAAAGGTTCTGCCGCACCGTCATGTGCGGAAAGAGCGCGTAGGATTGGAACATCAAATTGAGCGGCCGCTTTTCCGGCGGCAAGGGCGAGATGTCTCGCCCCTCCAGCAGGATCCGGCCGGATGTCGGTGTCTCGAACCCGGCCAGCATGCGCAGCAGTGTGGTCTTGCCGCACCCCGAAGGGCCTAGCAGAGCGAAGAATTCGTTCTCGTGGATATCGAGCGTCACGCCGTCGACGGCGGCAATCGGCCCAAACATCTTGCCGATGCTCTCGATCCTGAGAATGGGCGGGGCTATGGGATTGGCTGAGTTCATTGAATCTGTTCTTTGTTGAGCCATTGCGAGATCATGAGCGCGGTTGCGCTGACGCCCATGACAATCGTGGCGAGCGCGTTGATCTCGGGCGTAACGCCGAAGCGGATCATCGAATAAATCTGCATCGGCAGGGTCATCGACGAGCGGCCAGCGCCGGCAGTGAAGAAGGCGATGATGAATTCGTCCACCGAGAGCGTGAAGGCGAGAAGCGCACCCGCGACGATGGCTGGCAGCAACACCGGGAAAGTGACGCGCCAGAACGTTGTCCATCCGGAAGCACCAAGATCGCGGGAAGCCTCGACGATCGAAAAATCGAAGCTCTTGAGCCGCGCCCGCACCACGGAACAAACGAATGCCAGATCGAAGATCACATGGCTCAGCACGATGGTATGCAGGCCCATGGTCAGGTTGAGACGGGAAAAGAAGGAAAGCAGCGCCACAGCAAGCACGATGTCCGGGATGACCATCGGCGCAAAGGCCAGTGCCTCCAGACCGTTGCTCTTGCGCGCCCGTGTCTCCATGCCGAGTGCGAGCAGTGTGCCGAGCGCCGTCGAGATGAGCGTTGCGAAGACGGCGACGACCAGTGTGTTCCAGGCGGCGTGCAGGATATCGGAATTGCCGACGAGCGACACGTACCAGCGGGTCGAGAAACCTGACCATGCCGTCGGCAGGCCGCTATCGTTGAAGGAAAGCATCACCAATACGGCGATCGGCAAATAGAGAAATCCGAAGACCAGTATGAGGACGACACGGCCGGGAAGCCGCTGGCGGAAACGTGACGTCATTGTCATGCCTCCGCCCGTTCGCCGCTTGCACGCGACGTAGCCCTCGCCTGTAGAAACAGGAGAATGATCATGATGGCGATCAGCACCATGCCGAGCGCGGCTCCGAACGGCCAATCGTTCGCCGTCAGGAACTGGTCGTAGACGAGGTTGCCTATCATCTGGAAGCGTCCGCCGCCCAAGAGCGCCGGCGTGACGAAATTGCCGATCGACAGCACGAAGACGAAGACGCCGCCCGCGGCCACCCCCGGAAGCGTCAGCGGCAAGGTCACGCGCAAGAAGGTGCGGACCGGGCCGGCACCGAGATCACGCGAGGCCTCCATCAGTTCGGGGTTCAGTCGCGACAGGGTCGAGTAGATCGCCAGGATGACGAACGGCAGGTAGTTGTAGACAAGGCCGGTGATGACCGCCGCTTCTGTATAGAGCAGCGACAGCGGCTCTCCGGTGTAGCCGAGCGACCGCAGCAAGTTGTTGAACAGGCCTTCGCGGTTCAGCAGCACGATCCACGCATAGGTACGTATCAGGTAGTTGCTCCAGAATGGCAGGACTGCGAAAAACAAGAGCATCGGCTGGCGCAAGCGCGGGGCGCGGCTGATGGCGTAGGCGGCGGGATAGGCAATCAGGATTGCCAGGATCGCAGCGGTTGCGGCAATGCGCGCCGAGGTCAGGAATATGCGCGCATAGAGCGGATCGAAGACCCGGGCGAAATTGTCGAGCGTGAAATTGTATTCGATACCGCCCCACGTCCCGCGCTCGAAAAAAGCGTAGCTCAGGACCAGCACGCACGGCGTCACCATGAAGATGAGAAGCCATGCGACGGCTGGCGCCGCAAGCAGGTTTGAACGCGTGGCATTGAAGGACACGAATGGACTCCGGCTTCGTCGGATGGAGGCCGACGGCATCAACTTTCAGGAACGGCTCTTGAGGGGCGCCGAAATCCCGCGACGGACCCTCTCGCCCGCCACGGGAGACGCTTGGATCAGTTCGCGGCCTTGATTTCACTCACGGCCCGCGAATAGTCCTTCTGGGCCGCGCCGAGATCACGCAGAAGCTCGTACTTGACCAGTTCTGCCGGCGGCATCTTCATGTTTGGATACTGCTCGCCGAGCTCAGCCGGGAGGCTCTCCATTGCCGCCTTGTTCGGCACCTTGTAGAGGATGTTTTCGGCCGCCCAGGCATGGTTTTTGCCGTCGAGGATGAAGTTCAGGAACTTCATCGCGTTTTCCTTGTTCTCCGAATTCTTCATCACGACCATGGTGTCGACCCACAGGTCCGAGCCTTCCTTCGGCACGACGAACTTGATGTCCTTGTTTTCGGCGATACCGTAGTTGCACCAGCCGTCCCAGGCGTGCACCAGCGAGGCCTCGCCCGATGTCAGCTTCGCGTAGAAGGTCGTATCGTCGTAGGCGAGCAGTGTCTTCTTTGCCTCGATCAGGAGATCCCGCGCCTCGTTGATCTTGGTCGGATCGGCCTCATTGACCGAATAGCCTTTCGCCAGCAGGCCGGCGCCCATGAGCCAACGATCGGTGGAAAGCATCGTCGTCTTGCCCTTCAGGTCGTCGGCGGGCTGCAGCAGGCTCATCCAGCTGTCCGGCGTAGCGCTGACCTTGTCGGAGCGATAGCAAAGGCCGCTCGTCCCCCATGCGTAGGGAACCGAAAAGGCGTTGCCCGGATCGTAGGCGAGGTTTGCTGCTTCCGGATAGAGATTGGCAAGGTTTGGGATCGCCGCCTTGTCGAGCGGTTCCAGCAAGCCTTGCGCATTCAGGACCTCCGCAAAGGGCGAGGAGACGAAGACAACGTCATAGCCCCTCCCCTGGCCGGCCATGATCTTGCCCATGATCTCTTCGTTGGTGCCGTGGTTCACCACCTCGATCTCAAGTCCAGTGGCCTGCTTGAAGCTCTCGGCGATGTCCTTCGCCATGTAGCCATCCCAGTTCGAGATGACGAGATCGGCCGCCAAAGCCGCCCCCGCATGCAAGCTTGCGGCCATGACGACCACGGCCGCGCATGCCGCAACCTTCCCGTTTTTCATGTTCATGAAAAACTCCCTTGTTTTTGATTGTTCCGACCTCTCTCGAATGCAGCCGCCGGTTCGCCGGTCTATCTCCACACCCATTGGCAGTATTATTTATAAAAAAAATACGTCAATAGGGTTTTGCGTATTTCACCGCGATCGCAACAATTGTCGTCGCCGAGACTTGCGGAATGCGCCGAGTGAGGGCAGCATGCCGATCAATGGAGGCACGCTGCATCGATGAACGCCGAGCCGAAACGAACCAATTTTCGCCATGTCGAATTGGCGCAAAAAATACTGGATATCGCCAGCGAGCGAGGCATGTCGCCTGGTGAGCGGCTTGCCGAACAAGCCCTGGCGTCGCTTTGCAGCGTTTCGAGAACGCCGATCAGGAAGGCATTACAGATACTTGCCGAACGTGGCCTCGTAACTGCCGAGGCCGAGGGCGGCTTTGCCCTCGTCGCCGATCCGTCGGTGACGGCGCGCCTTGACCACGCATCCGAGGGAACGACCGAGACCGAGATCTACGCCGCGATCCTGCGGGATCTCGCCGCCGGGCGCATTTCCGGCATGCAGACGATAGCCGCCTTGCAGCGGCGGTACTCGGTATCGCGCCAGACGGTACTAAATGCGTTGCTGAAACTGTGCGACGAGAACCTCGCCGAGAGAGCTCCGGGGCAGCAGTGGATCCTGAAGCAGTTTGCGATCAGCGCCGATGCCGTATCGAAGAGCTACGAATTTCGCCTCGTTACCGAACCGCTGGCCCTGACGCTTCCGGAGTTCAAGCGCGACATGCCGGCGCTGACCTCGCTGCGCCAGTCAATGCTTGTCCTCAAGAGTATGAACGAGGCCGCATTTGACCGCAGGCTGTTCGAACGCACCGATTTCGATTTTCACATGCTGGTCGCCAGGAGCTGCGGTAATCCGTTCATGGCCGAGGCGCTCGTGAACCATCATCGACGTCGGCGGAACAATCCGGTTTCGGGACATGTCAATGTGTTCCGCCTGGTGCAATCGAACCTCGAGCACATCCAGATCCTCGAGCAGATGGAACGCGGGCAGATGGAACTTGCCGCCGATCTGATGCGCGTGCATATACAGCTCTCCCAATCGCAGCGCCCGCGTCTCGCCGGTCGTGGCGTCCCTCCCGCCTTCAAGCTCGTCTCCCGATAGTTGTCCATGGTGCCAAGCAAGACCATCGCCCTGTTCCCCGAAGCAAGCTATGGCGCAGCACTCAACTGCGTCGGCATCGCCCAGGAATTGCGGCGCCTGGGCGCGCGGCCGGTCTTCATCTGCCATCCGGGTTTCAGTGGCGTCTTCGCCGAATACGGATTCCCCGAGTACCAGCTTGCGGACGCCGCCTCGGAGGGACCGACGGACTGGAACGACTTCATCGAGCGGCACAAGGATGCCTTCCGGCAGACGCCGCTCGAACAGCTGGAAACCTATGTGGGGCCGACCTGGGACGCCATCGTCGACACGGCCATCCAGGTGGAAGAGCCGTTGCGCCAGTTGCTGGCGCGCCTTAAGCCTGATGCGATCGTGCTCGACAACGTCGTCATGTTCCCGGCAATCGCAAATGCCGGCGTGCCGTGGATCCGGGTCGTTTCCTGCGCCGAGACAGAGGTACCGGACCCGCTGGTGCCACCCTATCTCTCCGGCTGCGGCGGCAAGCCATCGAAGGAATGGCAGGTGTTTTCCACGCACTACGAGAAGGTCGTCGCACCGGCGCATCGGCGCTTTTCCAGCTTTCTCAACGAGTGTGACGTGAAGGCGCCGGCTTCACCGGGCTTCCTCGATCCGTCCCCCTGGCTCAATCTGTTGCTCGCGCCTGAGATCATCCGCCATGAACGCGAAGTACCGCTCGATCCAGAAACCTTCGTCTTTCTTGATGGCTGCGTCCGGCGTGAAACGCCCTACGTGCCGCCCCGCTTTGCCAGCCACAACGACGCCCCCCTCGTCCTGACGAGCTTCGGGTCGCTCGGGGCCATGGACGTTTCGATGGTGAAACGCATGATCGAGGTCTTTGCGACACTTCCCTGCCGCTTCCTCGTCAATGCCGGGCATTGGCGCGACGAATACCAGGATGTACCGGACAACGTCTTTATCGACAGCTGGTTCCCGCAGCCCTCCGTGGTGGAGCAGGCAAGTCTGTTCATCCACCATGGCGGCAACAACTCCTTTTGCGAGGCGCTTTACTACGGCGTCCCTTCGCTCGTCATGCCCTATTGCTGGGACGGCCATGACAATGCAAGGCGCGCCGAAGAATGCGGCGTCGGACTGCGCCTGAATCGCTATGAATGGAGCAAGGGCGGGCTTTCCGGTGCGATCCGCACATTGCTTGAAAACGCGGACATGAAGGCGCGCCTCAAGGCGAATTCGGAAAAGATGAAGGCGGCCGCCGGCGCAACCCGCGCGGCCGAAGAAATATTGAGTATAGCGGCGACCTTGCCCATGAGGTCACTGTAGCCGCGAAGCAACCTGGGAGAACGCAATGCGCGAAAAGCTCTTCATCGATGGCAGATGGGTTTCGCCTGCGAAGGGCGGTACGTTCGAGGTCATTGACCCGGCATCCGAAGCCATCATTCACCGTGCGCCTGCCGGAACGGCCGACGACATTGATCTGGCGGTACGCGCCGCCCGCCAGGCTTTCGATCATGGCCCGTGGCCGAGGATGACGGGCAAGCAGCGCGCTGCCGTCCTGCGGCGTATCGCCGAAATCATCCTGGAACGCAAGCAGGAACTCGCCCGTCTCGAAGTCATGGACAACGGCAAGCCGCTGCCGGAAGCCGTCTGGGATATCGAGGATACCGCCGGCTGCTTCAGCTTCTATGCCGGACTCGCGCAGGAGATGGATGCGAAGCCGGAGGAAGTGATTCCGTTGGCCGAACCACGCTTCTCCGCCAAGGTCGTGCAGGAACCGGTCGGTGTGGCCGGCGCCATCATTCCCTGGAACTACCCTCTATTGATGGCTTCCTGGAAAGTGGCCCCCGCGCTGGCCGCCGGCTGCACCATGGTACTGAAGCCGTCGGAACTCACGCCGCTGACGGCGCTGGAACTCGGCGCGATCGTCGAGCAAGCAGGATTGCCCGCAGGGGTGCTCAACATCGTGACCGGTCTCGGCCCGGATGCCGGACAGCCGCTTTCCGAACATCCAGGCATCGACAAGATTGCATTTACCGGCTCGGTGCCGACGGGCGCGAAGATCATGGCCGCCGCCGCCCGCGACATCAAGAACGTCAGCCTCGAACTCGGCGGCAAGTCGCCATTCGTCGTCTTCGCCGACAGCGATATTGACAAGGCCGTCGAATGGATCATGTTTGGCATATTCTGGAACCAGGGACAGGTGTGCTCGGCAACTTCGCGCGTGCTCGTCGAGGAAAGCCTCTATCCGGCCCTGCTGGAGCGACTGGTGGCGGAGGCCGCGAAGATCAAGATCGGCAACGGCCTCGATGACGGCACGCTGCTTGGCCCGTTGGTATCCAGAGGACAGTACGAGAAGGTGGTGGCGGCAATCGAGCGCGGCAGGGCCGAAGGCGCGACCGTTGCAGCAGGCGGCGGGCGTCCGCCCGGGCTCAACACCGGCTACTTCCTCGAACCTACGGTTATGACCGACATGGCGGAGGACAACTTCGTCTGGCGGGAAGAAATCTTCGGCCCCGTTGTCTGCGTAAAGTCCTTCCGCGACGAGGCCGAAGCAATCCGCATGTCCAACGACAGCCGATTTGGGCTCGCGGCCGCGGTCATGTCGAAGGATCGAGCACGGGCAGAGCGCGTGGCGCGAGCATTCCGCGCGGGTATCGTCTGGATCAATTGCTCGCAGCCAACCTTCACGGAGGCCCCCTGGGGCGGTTACAAGCAGTCCGGCATCGGCCGCGAACTCGGCCGCTGGGGCCTTTCCAATTACTTGGAAACCAAGCAGACAACGACCTTCGAAAGCGAGGAGCCATGGGGCTGGTACATCAAGGAATAGCGACCAGGTTTTTCTATCCACCTCACCGCGCGAACAAGCGTATGTGATCGCTTGCACCAAAGGCATGTGGTAGTTTGCGAGTATGAATCATACTGCCGACGACAGCCAGTTTTCCGCCCCGGTCTTTGATCAGTTCGATGGCGTCGCCGACCCCGGCAACTATCGTCCGTTGCCTGACGGATGGGCACTTGCCGTCGCCGACATCATCGACTCCACGCAGGCAATCGAGGACGGCCGCTACAAGGCCGTGAACACGGCCGGTGCCAGTGTCATCGCCGGCGTGATGAATGCCACTGGGCATCACGACCTGCCTTTCGTCTTCGGTGGGGACGGTGCGGTGGTGGCGGTTCCGCCATCAGCCATCAAGACGGCGCGCCACGCCCTTGCCGCGGTGCAGCGCCTGGTTGGCGACGAACTGCAACTGACCATGCGCGCCGCTCTCGTGCCTCTCGCGGATATCCGGGCCGCCGGCCAGGACGTGCGCGTCGCACGGTTCCGGGTGAGCCAGCAGGTGGCCTATGCGATGCTGGCCGGTGGGGGATCCAGTTGGGCGGAATCCCGGATGAAGGAGGGGCAATATGCCATCGACCCGGCACCACCGGGTACGCGCCCGGACCTGAATGGACTTTCCTGCCGCTGGAATCCTATCCAGTCGCGCCACGGCAGCATCGCTTCGATCATCGCCGTGCCGGGAGACAGCGGCGATAGCGAGGCATTCCGGTCACTCGTATCCGAGATCGTGTCGCTGGCCGGTGGCGAGGAGCGTGCCGGGCACCCGGTCCCCGTTCAAGGCCCTGAACTGGGTTTTTCGAAGGTAGGTCTGGAAACCGAGGCCCGCACGAGCGCCCCCGCAAGTAGGCGCCTGCGTCGCAAGATACTGATATTTCTGCAAAATCTGTTTCTAATCGGGCTTTTTCGCTCCGGCATCAGAATAGGATCTTTTGATCCCCGACGCTATCGACAGGATCTCGCCACTCACTCAGACTTTCGCAAGTTCGATGATGGACTGAAGATGACGATCGATGTTGCGCCCGAAAGGCTCGATGCCATCGAGGCGCGGCTTAAACAGGCCGAGGCAGAGGGTATCGCCCACTACGGCATCCACCGCCAGGATGCTGCCCTCATGACCTGCCTTGTGCCCACTTCGCTGAGTACCGATCACATGCATTTCATCGACGGTGCGGCCGGCGGATATGCTACCGCCGCCCGCCACCTGAAAGCGGCCTTGCAAAACAAAGCCGCCCCGAAAACCGTTACGCCTTGAAGATATGCTGCCCGGATATGCCGAGGCGCGCAAATACATTGCGCGTGTCGACGATCAAGGGAGCCCATTGCGCAATCGACTTGTAATCGACAGCGTCATGGTCGGTCGCGATCAATACTGCGTCGAATCCTCGGACATTGTCTTCCCCGATCGACACCGAGTGAATCCCCTTGAGCGGACCGTGTTCACGAGTGCGCGGAATTTCCGGGACGTGGGGATCGTGGTAGGCCGCCTTGCCGCCGCGTTCCTCGATCAGTTCGATAAGCTTCAGCGACGGGCTTTCGCGGATGTCGGGGACATTTTTCTTGTAGGCAAGGCCGATGACGAGCACGCTCGAACGGCTCAGCGCCTTACCGGAATGCATGTCGAGTGCTTCCGCCAGCTTGCTGACGACATGCCGGGGCATGTGCGAGTTAATCTCGCCAGCGAGCTCGATGAAGCGGGTCGGCATCTCGAACTCACGCGATTTCCAGGTCAGGTAGAAGGGATCGATCGGAATACAGTGTCCGCCGAGACCGGGTCCGGGATAGAACGGCATGTAGCCGAAGGGTTTCGTCTTAGCCGCGTCGACGACCTCCCAGATGTCGATGCCCATGGCCTCGTAGACGACTTTCAGTTCGTTGACGAGAGCGATGTTGACGGCGCGGAAGATGTTCTCGGTCAGCTTGACGGCTTCTGCAGTCGCGGTCGTCGATACCGGCACGACTGTCTGGACGACTGCTCCATAAAAGGCGGACATCAGCGCAGCAGCTTCATCGCCTTCACCAGCGACCACCTTCGGTATGCTCGACGTCTCGAAATTGCGGTTGCCGGGATCTTCCCGCTCCGGCGAATAGCCCAGGAAAAAGTCCGTGCCCGACCTCAACCCCGTCGCCTCGAGGATGGGCTTGACGACTTCATCCATCGTGCCGGGATAGGTCGTCGATTCCAATACCACCAACTGGCCGCGGCGTAGCCTCTTGGCGGTATCCTCGCTCGTCCTGACCACGTAGGAGAGATCAGGGTCGCGATGGCGGGTGATCGGCGTCGGGACACAGATGATCACGATATCGCATTCGGCAAGTTCATCGAAGTCCGTCGTCGAGCGGAAGCGCCCGGCCGCGGACTGTTCCCGGAGGATCGCTTCCGGAACGGCTTCAATGTAGGACTTGCCGGCGTCGAGTGAGATGATCTTGTCGGGATCGACATCGAACCCAACGACCGGAAAGCCGGCGCGTGCGATCGCCATTGCAAGCGGCAGCCCGACATAGCCGAGGCCTACAACGCCGGCGCGCGCGTTGCGCGACGTGATTGCCGAAAGAAGACCCTGATGATGGGGCGTAAATGTGGTCACTGGGGTGTCCTTTGCGTTCGCGTGTCAGGCCATGGATTTGTCTTGGCTCTCGCTGTGTTGACAAGGTCCAATGCGGGCGCGAATGTGGGGAAAAATCCCACCCTGTCAAGTCATCAAGGCCACAATCAACATCGTGGCGTAAGGCTGTCGCGGGTAACAATTGGCGTTCGGATCGTTGGGCCTGAGCGAACACAAACTTGAATATTCACAATGTATTTCATCGCCTTAGGCGGCGTCCGTAGAACGCTGCATTCTCGCTGCATTTTGGACCGACGCAATCTGGTTTTATTTCCGGGCGTACTTATATTGAGGTGACCAATTTTATAGATCGAAGGCGCATTCAGCGTCAGTTGCCTTAAGGAATTTCAATGAGCTCGCATGGCGCAACCGTATCCACGGCACTTCTCGAACGGGTATCCAGGTGGCTCAAGCAAGCAGCTTTGAGCGGTGCCAGTCTCGATGAGGTGGTGGAGGGATTTTGTGAAAGGCTCTCTGCGTCGGGATTGCCGCTCGTTCGCATTCACCTGAGCTTTTCGATGCTTCACCCTCTCTATGATGCCCTTGGCTTCACCTGGCATCGCGGCCAGGGGATTTCAATGGAACGCTTCCGTAAGTCCCCCGATCCGGCCAAGATGGATCACTTCCTGCGAAGCCCCTACTACTACCTTCTCAGCAACAACCTGGAATTTCTGCGGCGTCGCATCGATCCCGATGTTCCATCCGAGTTTCCGATCTTTGACGACCTGAAACCCTTGGGGGCGACCGACTACATCGCCTTTCTCCAGCCTTTTGGCTCGGAAGTGGATCGCGGGATGCTGGGGTCTTGGTCGACCGACGCGGTTGGCGGCTTCACCGACGAGGTAATAGAGGCATTGTTCAAGGTGCAGAACAGCCTCGCGGTTGCTGCCAAGATGGCTGTCCTGGACAAGCTCGCCGACAATATGCTGACGACCTACCTCGGCGGCAATGCCGGGCGACGCGTTATGTCAGGTCAGATTCGCCGAGGCGACGGTGAAACCATCCGTGCGGCTCTCGTCATGGCCGATATGCGCGATTCCACCAATATTGCCGACCGGGAAGGCCGCCAGGCCTATATCGACACGCTCAACGACTTTTTTGACGCGATCGCCACCCCTTTCAACCGCAATGGGGGCGAAATCGTTTCCTTCATCGGCGACGGCTTTATCGCAGTGTACCCATGCGGGCGCCACAAGGAACCGTCACAGAAGGCCGCGCAAGCCGCGATGAAGGCAGTGCGGCAGGCGATGCTGCGCATGGAGGAACTCAACGCCGCACGAAAGGCAGATGGATTGCGCGAGATCCGTTTTGGCATCGGTCTGCACATGGGCAACGTCATGTTCGGCAATGTCGGCCTCAACGATCGGTTGACTTTTTCGGCCTTCGGTAGCGCCGTCAACGAGGTGCAGCGTCTTCAGACCTTGACGAAGAAATATGAGCTGCAGGTCATCGCCAGCCAGGAGTTCGCCAACTACTGCGGCGGCGACTGGGCAAAGCTCGGCGACGAGACCTTGCGCGGCCTGAGCCAAAAAGTTACGGTTCTTCAACCGGGTAAGGGGAACGTCGCATTGACCAAGGCCGAAGCGCTGGAATGGGACAAGCGCGACGGACGCTCCGAGGCCGAACAGGTGATGCTGCTTTATCGCAATACCAAAAATTCCAAGCCCAAAGGTTTCCGGGAGAAGATGCTGCAATGATATCCAAACGATTTTTATTTGTTGTATTGCCAGCATTTCTTGCATCATCCCTTTCCACACTCGCAGGTCCCGTTGACGGACATCTGGTCGATGGCTTCGATGGGACCGATTTCTCCCCTGCCGGCGGTCTCTACTATCGCGAAAACAACGAACAGGCAGCAGGGACCGTCGAATTCCAGGACCTCGTCAAGCGTACGGGAACCGGGGCGCTCAAGCTCAGCGTTCGGCCGAATTGCCCGGCCGGCGAGGAGAATTGCAGCGAACGGGCGGAGATCTGGGAAAAGACCTCGCTGCGCGAGCCCTATGACAAGGGCGTCTGGTACGGATTTGCTGTCAAGCTTGCCGAGCCCATTCCGGTCGACGACCATCGTTACCTGATCGCCCAGTGGAAGCGTGAGATCGATCCGGGGGCGGACGGCGACTTCAGTCCGTTCCTGGCACTGCGCCTGAAGCGCGGGCGGCTCTTCGCGACGGTGGAAACGAACTACCAGCCGCCGGAGTCCGAACTGACTGCGGCGCAAACAAAATGCATGCCGGCCCAGACGCCGGTCTGGCCACGCCCCAACGTCAACCAGATGCGGGCACTCGTTGCCACGGATCGTCTGTGGACTGGCGAGGACGGTGATGAGTTTGTCGCCTGCACCAGCAAGATCGAGGTTATCAGCCGCGGCAATGCATTGCCGCCGCCCGATGAGGGATGGATCGATTTCGCCATTCTGACAAAGCCCGGACCGGATGGGACCGGCCATATCGAAATCTTCGCCAACAACAAGTGGATTGCCACGGTCAAGGGGTACATCGGCCACAACGACAAGGGCCTGGGCGAGAATCAGTATTTCAAGTTCGGTCCCTATCGCGCCGCCAACAGCAATGAGTGGACCGTCTATTATGACGACTTCCGGCGCTCGCAGAACTGCGAGGATGTACTTGCCGACAAAGCCGCCTGCGCCGCTGTCGAATAGCTTGAAACCATGTAGCTTTTCCCCGAATGGGCTAGGCGTTTGTCGATCCGGGGTCATGGACAGGTCCATGGCCTTGGTTTACTGTCCCCCGACAAGCAGCCGATATTGATATAAAAGAGCAAAGACGGAAGTAATCGGATGATCTCAGGGGCGGATCTGCTGCGGATTGAAGACCTGCGCATCTCGTTCGACATGCTCGGTGGCCAGATCAATGCAGTAAGAGGCGTAAGTCTGCGTGTGCTACCCGGCAAGGTAACCGCCCTTGTTGGTGAGACCGGCTCGGGAAAATCGGTGATCAGCCGCGCCGTCATGGGAATCCTGCCCAAATCCGCTTCCGCCCAGGGACGCATCCTGTTCAACGATCCGGGGACACCGGGACAGACGGTAGATCTGTTGCAACTGCCCCCGGATGGACCGGAATTTCGTGCGCTGAGAGGCAGTCGCGTCGGCAAGATCTTCCAGGAGCCGATGACGTCCCTGTCGCCCTTGCACACTATCGGCAACCAGATCAGCGAATCGTTGAAGATCCATACGGATGCGTCGCATGCCGAGCGCCGGGCGCATAGCGAAGAGATGCTTGGCCTAGTGGGGTTTGCCAATCCGACCCGGGCCTACGACATGTACCCGTTCGAACTGTCTGGCGGGATGCGCCAGCGTGCGATGATCGCAATGGCCTTGGTTTGCCGACCGGCACTCCTCATAGCCGACGAGCCGACCACGGCACTCGATGTGACGATTCAGGCGCAAATCCTGCAGTTGCTGCGCGATCTCCAGGCCAAGTTCAACATGGCCATTCTGCTGATAACTCATGACCTCGGGGTCGTCGCCAACATGGCCGACGAGGTCGTGGTGGTTTATCATGGTCAGGTCATGGAAGCCGGACCTGTAGAAACGATCTTCCGCAAACCGGCCCACCCCTACCTGCAGGGGCTGATGGCGGCCGTTCCCCATTTCGACATGAAGCCGGGCGAGCGGCTGAAGGCGCTGCGTGAAGTATCGGTCCACGATGCATCGAACCTGCTCGGCAAGAAGCAAGACGACGGCGCCGCCAAGCCGGATGTGCTGCTTTCGGTGCGAGGGCTTAGCAAGTCCTATTCGACGCGCAAATCGGGCTGGTTCGGATCGGGAAATGTCGCCAGCGTGAAAGCCGTCGACGATGTCAGTTTCGACATCCGTCGCGGCGAGTGCCTCGGGCTGGTCGGCGAAAGCGGATGCGGCAAGACGACGGTGAGCAAGATCCTCATGCGTGCGGTGACGCCGGATTCCGGGTCTGTCAGCTTCGACAACGGCAGCGGAGCGATCGATGTTCTCGATGCCGAGGGTCGCGAACTTCAGGCCCTGCGCTCCAAGATCCAGATGGTGTTCCAGGACCCCGTGTCGTCGCTTTCGCCGCGCATGACCATTCGCAATATCCTCAGCGAGCCCCTCGAGATCCACGGAAGAGGCGATGCAAAGGAACGGCTGGAAACAGTGTTGCGACTGGTCAAAGCCATCGGCCTCGACCAGCGGGCGCTCAACCGCTATCCGCACAGCTTTTCCGGGGGTCAGCGCCAGCGTATCGGCATTGCCCGTGCTCTCGCCCTCGGACCTGACCTTCTGATATGCGACGAGCCGGTCTCCGCCCTCGATGTTTCCGTACAAGCGCAAATTCTCAACCTGCTGAAGGACCTGCAGTCGGAACTGGGGCTGACCTATCTCTTCATTTCGCACAACCTGGCGGTCGTCGACTACATGGCGGACCGCATCGCCGTCATGTGCGGCGGACGGATCGTCGAAATCGCTCCTCGTGAAACCTTGATGCGTGCCCCTGTGCATCCCTACACGAAATCCCTGTTGGCCGCCGTTCCCTTCCCGGATCTTGACCGCCCACTCGACTTCACCGCCCTTCAGGAGCGCGATGCAGCCGACAAGAGCAATTGGGGACGTGCATTCTACGGAGACATTCTCGTTCCGGCCGACCTCGGGGATGGACATCTGGTTCTCGCCAGCCGGAATGTCGATGCTAGGGAGTTGCGACCGTGATCACGCGACGTCTGACCCTTGGGTTGCTTGCTTCAGCCTTCATGCCCCGGATTGTCGAGGCGCACTCATTCGAGCCCGAGTATCTGCGACCGTACCTGCGCGCCGCACAATTGCCAGAACTGAACGAGCGCATTCCAAAGCGGCCCCGGGTCATCAATCTCGCTTCGATGGGCCGTGATCCAGGCAACTACGGCGGCGACATGCGTATTCTTATCGGCAGCCAGAAAGATATCCGGCTGATGACGATATACGGCTATTCGCGGCTTGTCGGCTACAATGAAAAGCTCGAACTCATGCCCGATATTCTCGATCGGGCGGAGGTGATCGAGGACCGGATCTATACGTTCAAGATCCGCGACGGCCACCGCTGGTCAGATGGCAGTTATCTTACGTCCGAGGACTTCCGCTACGTTTTCGAAGACGTGATCATGAACAAGGAACTGCGCAAGAACGGCCCTCCGAGGGAAATGCTAGTCGATGGCAAACCGCCGCGTTTCGAAGTGATCGACCTCCTGACCGTGCGCTACGAATGGGATGGACCCAATCCCGACTTCCTGCCAAAGCTGGCGGCTCCGCAGGCACTTTCCATCCTACTGCCCTCCGCATACATGAAACAGTTCCACGAGGACTACCAGGACAGCGTCCGCCTCTCGGCGATCATGCGCGAGCAGCGAGTGAAGAAATGGACTGAACTCCATGTGAAGATGTCGCGGCAGTACAGGCCGGAGAATCCTGATCTTCCGACACTTGACCCCTGGCGCAACACGACCAATCCGCCCGCCGAGCAATTCGTCTTTGAACGTAATCCCTATTTCCACCGCATCGATGAGAATGGCCGGCAACTGCCCTATATCGACCGCGTATTGCTGAACGTGAGTTCAGCAGCCATCATCTCCGCCAAGGCTGGCGCGGGGGAAACCGATCTACAGTCGGTCGGCCTGGCCTTTTCAGACTATACCTATCTGAAGGATGCCGAAAAACGGCACCCCGTGCGGGTCAGTTTGTGGACACGTACGCAAGGATCTCAGGTCGCGTTGCTGCCGAACCTCAATTTCACCGACAAGGTCTGGCGCCCGATACTCCATGACGCCCGCTTCCGTCGCGCACTCTCGTTGGCTATCAATCGCGACGAAATCAACAAGGCCGTCTTCTTCGGATTGGCAAAGCCGAGTGCCGATACCGTGTTGCCGGAAAGCCCGCTTTTCCGACCGGAACTCGCCGCCGCATGGAGCAGCTTCGACCCGGAGCAAGCCAATGCTCTGCTGGACGAAATGGGTCTTTCCAACCGCGATAGTGATGGAATCCGGCTTTTGCCGGACGGCCGTGCCGCACAGGTGGTCGTGGAGACCGCCGGGGAAAGTACCGAGGAGACCGATATTCTCGAACTTGTCACCGATCACTGGCGGCAGGTCGGCCTGTCCCTCTTCGTCCGCACGTCGCAGCGGGACGTACTGCGTAGCCGCGCCATGGGCGGCGACATCATGATGACGATGTGGGGTGGTCTCGACAACGGTGTTCCGACAGCAGACATGAACCCGGGTCAACTGGCGCCCACCATGGACGATCAATTGCAGTGGCCGTTGTGGGGCTTGTATTACATTTCGAACGGCGACAAGGGCAGCGCGCCCGACCTTCCCGAAGCCGCGCGGTTGGTGGAATTGCTGCGTGACTGGCGACACACGACGACTATGGACGAAAGAACCAGGATCTGGAACGAAATGCTGGATATCTATACCCAGCAGGTGTTTTCGATCGGCATCGTCAACCAGACATTGCAGCCGGTCCTCAGGACCGCCAAGCTCCGCAATTTTCCGGACAAGGGCCTCTACGGCTTTGATCCGACCAGCTACTTCGGTGTCTACATGCCTGATACCTTCTGGCTCGAGGAGAGGGTCTAGGCATGCTGCGTTACATCGCATGGCGCATCATGATGATGATCCCCACGCTTCTCCTGATCTCGGCGTTGGTCTTTACCATCATCGAATTGCCGCCCGGCGACTACTTCGAGAGCTACATTTCCGAACTGCGCGCCCAGGGCGAAGCAGTGGATATGGCTGAGATCGAGGCGCTGCGAGCGCAATATGGCTTTGATCAACCACCGGTCATGCGATATTTCCACTGGGTTGCCGGCATGCTGCAGGGCGATTTCGGCTACTCCTTCGAATACCAGCTTCCCGTGAACGAAGTCGTGGGGGAACGGCTGTGGCTGACCGTTCTCGTCTCGACCTTCACGATCATCTTCACGTGGCTCATGGCCTTTCCGATCGGGATCTATTCGGCGACCCACCAATACAGTTGGGGCGACTACGGACTGACGTTCCTCGGCCTTATCGGCCTTGCGGTACCGAACTTCCTCCTGGCACTGCTCCTGATGTATTTCGCCAACATGTGGTTCGGCACATCCATTGGCCACCTCATGGACCTGAAGTACCTCAATGAGCCCATGTCCTGGGACAAGGCGAAGTCTATTCTCGAGCACCTCTGGATTCCCGTGATAATCATTGGCACGGCGGGAACAGCCGGGATGGTTCGCCGCCTGCGCGCCAACCTTCTCGATGAGTTGCAGCAGCAGTATGTGGTCACCGCACGGGCGAAGGGCCTCAGCCCGTTCCGGACTTTGGTGAAATATCCACTGCGAATGTCGCTCAATTTCTTCGTCGCCGATATCGGTTCGATTTTGCCCGCCATCATTTCCGGCGCTGAAATCACCGCCATCGTGCTTTCTCTGGAAACGACCGGCCCCATGCTCATCAAGGCGCTACAGAGCCAGGACATGTATCTCGCCGGCTCGTTCCTGATGTTCCTCGCCTTCCTCTCCGTCATCGGGGTGCTGATTTCGGATATCGCGCTGGCGATCCTGGATCCGCGCATCCGGCTGCAAGGTGGGAGCACCAAGTGACGGTACAACAGATCCCCGAGCCCGGAGCTCCGCTCCCACACTACGTATCGACCGCCCCCTTCGACCCCTATTCCGTCGAGGCGATGACGGAGGCGCAATCGCGCGTCTATCAAGCGTCACAGATTCGCCTGATCTGGTGGCGGTTTAAAAAGCACCGGCTGGCGTTGGTCTCCGCCATATTTCTGGGGCTGCTCTACACGATGATCATCTTCACGGAGTTTTTGTCGCCCTACAACCTGCATACCCGCAATGTCGACATGATCCACGCGCCGCCACAACGTGTGCACCTCTTCCACGAGGGCCAGTTCATCGGGCCGTTCGTCTATGGTCGTGACATGACACTCGACATGGATACCCTGCGCCGCGTCTATACGGACAACCCCAACGACGTGCAGCCGCTCCGCTTTTTCTGCCGTGGCGACACCTACAAGTTCTGGGGACTTTTCGAAGGTAATCTCCATCTCGTCTGCCCGGCCGAGGGCGGCACCTTTCATCTTCTCGGAACCGACCGTCTTGGGCGAGACATGCTGTCACGCATCATCTCCGGCGCGCGAATATCGCTGACTATCGGCCTTCTTGGCATTACGATCAGCTTCATTCTCGGCATCGTGATCGGGGGGCTGGCCGGCTACCATGGAGGCATAATCGACCTTGTCGTGCAGCGCATCATCGAGGTTCTGCAGTCGATCCCCAGCATTCCGCTGTGGATGGCATTGGCAGCGATCATGCCGGTGACGTGGAGCCCGATCGTCATCTATCTGGGGATAACCGTTATCCTCGGGCTGCTCGACTGGACCGGGCTGGCGCGCGCAGTTCGCTCGAAATTGCTGGCGCTGCGAGAGGAGGACTATGTGCTTGCCGCCCAACTGATGGGCGCCAGCACGAGCCGCATCATCGGCCGGCACCTCGTTCCCGGCTTCATGTCGCACTTGATTGCGACGGCAACCATCGCTATCCCCGGAATGATACTTGGTGAAACGGCACTCAGCTTCCTGGGCCTCGGCCTGCGACCGCCAATCACCAGTTGGGGTATCCTGCTCACGGAAGCGCGTGACGTCAGTGTGATCGCGAACTACCCCTGGCTGCTGCTACCGGCCGTGCCGGTGATCCTGGTGATCCTCGCGTTCAACTTCTTCGGAGACGGGCTTCGCGACGCGGCCGACCCCTACAAGTAAGAATGGACTCGTAATGCGAAACTACCCACCCGCATGCATACGCTCGTCTCGCAGCGATCTCGGGAAAAGCACATGATGCACCGCTTCAAGGATGCCCGCATCCTCATGTACAGCCATGACACATTCGGTCTTGGCCATCTGAGGCGTTGTCGGACGATTGCCCATTCGCTGGTCGAGGACTATCGCGGGCTGAACATACTGATCATTTCGGGCGCCACCATTGCCGGTGCATTCGACTATCGTGCCCGCGTCGATTTCGTGAAAATCCCGAGTGTCATCAAGCTGCGCAATGGCGAGTACACCTCGCTGGCACGCCATATCGACCTTCATGAAACGCTGAAAATGCGCCAGTCGATCATCCGCCAGACCGCCGAGAGCTTCGAGCCCGATATCTTCATCGTCGACAAGGAACCGATGGGACTACGTGGCGAGATCGAAGAAACATTATCCTTCCTCAAGCGGCGCGGCTGCAAGCTGGTTCTCGGCTTGCGGGAGGTCATGGACGCGCCCCGGCTGCTCGAGGCAGAATGGAAGCGTAACGACGTGATGGGCAAGATCGATACGTATTACGACCGGATCTGGGTCTATGGTCCGCCGGAGTTCTACGACCCGCTCGTCGGGCTGGACGCGCCGAAGGGCATTCGCGACAGGATGGATTTCGTCGGCTTCCTGCAGAGAAGCGTTTCCTATCACGAATCTTCGGCCGAGCGGCCAGAGGGTGACTATATCCTGGTCACGACCGGCGGCGGCGGCGACGGTTCGGACCTTATCCACAATGTCATCGATGCCTATCAGAACGATCCGATGCTGCCGCACAAGGCCCTCGTCGTGCTCGGCCCCTACATGCCGGCACGTGAACGGGTCAAGCTGACGCGCAAGGCGGCGAAGGTGCCACAGATCGAGGTCATAGAATTTGACAACAGGATGGAAGAGCTGATCGCCGGGGCGACGGCCGTGGTAGCAATGGGTGGGTACAACACCTATTGCGAGATCCTGTCCTTCAACAAGCCGGCGTTGATCGTCCCGCGGCTGCAACCGCGCGAGGAACAACTCATCCGTGCTCGACGCGCATCGGAAATCGGCCTGGTCGACATGCTATTGCCGGCGGAGGCCGAAGACCCGGCGCGGCTTGCAGCGACCTTGCGCGCGCTCCCCGAACGGTTGCCACCATCCGCGAGCGTCCCGGGCTTCACGCTCGAGGGCTTGCCGACCATCTCGCGGATCGTCGGGGACTGGCTGATCGAGCGGGAGGAAGACGAGCTTCAGTCGGGCGAGGGGCAGATCCGGGCATGAAAAAGGATCGGAAAATTGTCGTCGTACTCAAGGGATATCCGCGCCTGTCGGAAACCTTCATCGCCCAGGAACTGCTCGGGCTCGAAAAGGCCGGTTTTGAACTCGAACTCGTATCACTGCGCCGACCGACGGACCTAAAACGACACCCCGTGCACGACGAGATCCGCGCACCCGTTCGCTACCTGCCGGAATACCTGCATGAAGAGCCGATCCGCGTGATCCGTGCGCTCTGGGCGTGTCGCAACAAGCCCGGCTTCAAGAAGGCGTTTTCGGCATTTGTCGCGGATTTCCGGCGAGATTTCACCCGTAACCGGATCCGCCGTCTGGGCCAGGCCGCCGTACTGGCAGCCGAATGGCCAAAGGACGGGAGCTGGCTGCACGCGCATTTTATCCATACCCCCGCATCGGTCGCCTACTATGCCAGCCTGATCACCGGCAATCCCTGGACGTGCTCGGCCCATGCCAAGGACATATGGATCTCCCCCGACTGGGAGCTTTCCGGAAAGCTTGCAAGTACGCGATGGGTCGTGACCTGCACACATGTAGGCTACAGCCACCTGCAGCGTCTCAGCGGTGCCAATCGCAACGTGCATCTCAGCTACCACGGCCTTGATTTTTCGCGCTTCCACCAATTTGAAGGACAACGGGCGCTGCGCGACGGCAGCCGTCCCGATGATCCGGTTGTCATCCTCAGCGTCGGTCGCGCTGTCAAGAAGAAGGGCTTCGACATCTTGCTCCGGTCGCTTGCCCTGATCCCCCGAGATCTCAACTGGCGCTTCGAGCACGTTGGCGGCGGCGACCAGCTGGACGGGCTGAAAGCGCTTGCGCAAAAGCTCGGCATCGCCGACAGGATCACCTGGAAGGGTGCTCTCGACCAGCAGGATGTTCTCACCCACTATCGCACGGCGGATATCTTTGCACTGGCCTGCCGCATTGCGTCGGATGGCGACCGCGATGGTCTTCCGAACGTGCTCGTCGAGGCGTCGAGCCAGCGGCTGGTCTGTGTTTCGACAACCGTTTCCGGCGTCCCGGAATTGTTGAGCGACCGCGAGAACGGCTTCCTGGTTCCTCCGGAAAATCCGCAGGCACTGGCTGCGGCCCTCGAAGCCGCCATCCGAAACCCAGCGCTGAGGCACGAGCTAGGCGAAGCCGCTGAAAGGCGAGTCCGGACCGAATTCGACTACAATACCAGCATCCGCCAGCTCGAAAACCTCTTCGAGACCGAGTGGAAAGCTGCGTGATGGCGCACGAGACGCCTTCGCCGCGCGTCTTTTTCTATGTCCAGCATCTGCTCGGCATCGGACATCTGGCCCGCGCCAGCCGTATCGCCGATGCCCTGGTCGAAGACCATTTCGAGGTCACCGTCGTCACCGGTGGTTCGCCCGTACCCGGTTTTCCCGGGACGAGGGTCAAGCATCTGGAGCTTCCAGCCGTCCTTTCAGGCGATGCAGGCTTCAGGGGGCTCGTCGATGAAGCAGGAAAACCGGTCGACGCAGCATTCGAGGCTCGCCGCCGTGACATGTTGCTCGGTGCGTTTCAGGGGTGTGATCCGAACATCGTCATAATAGAAGCCTTCCCCTTCGGACGCCGGCAGGTCCGCTTCGAACTGCTGCCACTGCTTGCCCAGATGCGGGCAATGGAGCGCCGTCCACGCGTCGTCACTTCACTGCGAGACATCCTGCAGGAGCGCACCAAGCCCGGTCGCGACGAGGAAACGGTGGCTCTGGTGAAGGAGCATTTCGATCGGGTCCTCGTCCATGGCGACCCCGCCTTTGCACGTCTGGAAGAGACCTTTCCGCTTGCGACGGAGATCGCCGACAAGATCACCTATACAGGGCTGGTCGCGCCATCTCTCGCTCCTCCTGCAGGCGATACCTTCGATATCGTCGTCTCCGCCGGCGGCGGTGCAGTCGGCATGGACCTTGTGCGAGCGGCCCGGGATGCGGCGCAGAACCTTCAGCATCTTCGTTGGTGTGTGATAACTGGCCCCAATCTGCCGCAGGCGGATTTCGATATTCTCGCCTCGCAGGTCCCGAAAAACCTCCGGCTTTTCCGCTTTCGTCGCGATTTTGCGGGTCTTCTCTCAGGATGCCGTCTTTCGATCTCACAGGCAGGCTACAATACGGTCTGCGATATTCTGCAGGCAGGTTGCCGTTCGCTGTTGATTCCGTTCATGGCGGGCGGCGAGACGGAACAGAGTGTGCGTGCCGAGCGGTTGGAGAGGCTCGGCCTCGCGCATGTTCTACCAGAATCCGATCTTACTCCATCGCGATTGCAGGTCATGGTGGAAAAGATCCTCGCACGACCCCCAACAGTAGCCCCTCCGCTCGATCTCGACGGCGCGCGGCGTACGGCCGAAATCCTTCGCTCGCTCCTGCACGAGACGGCCTAGCTTGCGGCAAGGTCACGTGGGAATCCGTACGCCTTTGACGAATGTCAGATCGCGGCGCAGTCTTGGGGAGCATCCCTAAACGCTCAGGCTAACCCATTGTAACGACACTATTGTCTTTGGCACAAAAGCTTGCGATGCTGCGATCTACAAGCATAATCTATGAAGCGGGCAGTGGATGGAAGTCATTTGCGGCCCGTTTTCAACTCTGAGAAACACGATCGGCTGGCGTAGTGCGCAAGGCGCGCCGGCAACGGTTCCGGAGCCACCTTGGGAAGCAACCACTCGATAGAGCAGACACGATTTCTTCCACGTCTATACCGGTAGACCGCAATGCCGACAGCCTGCCTGAAGCAGGCGTCGCTGACGCAAGGAGAGCGGCAGGCATGAATTTGGTTTCGCCACCGACACGGATTGCGCATTGGCTTCTTGCGCTCGCCGTGATGTTTTCGATCGCAATCGCATCGCATCGTGCCTGGGCCCAGACCCCGGCTCCACCCCAGGATAAGATCGACCAACTGATCAATCTTCTGGACGATCCCGATGTGCGCGCATTTCTGGCATCTCGATCATCTGCTTCGGCAGCGAGTGGTGAGCCAAGCGCAGGAGCGGCAACGCCGCCCGCCGCACCCTCAAAAGTCAACGAGGCCGAACAAAGCCTCGATCTCTGGGCCGAGGGAATTCGCTCGCATGTTCGCCAGGTTGCGTCGGCCATTCCCGACTTGCCGTCGGAAATCGGCCGGTCGCTCTACAATCTCTATGTCGCCATCGAAAGTCGCGGCATCGGTATGTCATTGTTTGCATTCGTGCTGCCGATCGTCCTCGGTGGCGGTGCTGAATGGCTCTATCGCCAGGTGATGGCGCGCCGGCGTCTCGCCCATCCGGATCACGAATCTGCGTTGCCCACGATATCAACACGCCTGGCAACCGGGATCGTTCCGCCACTCCTGTTCGGCGTCGTCCTCATTACCCTGTTTCTGGCGGTCAGTTCTCGGGGGATCGTTGCCACGCTCATCTTCCGCGTGCTGCTGGCTATTACCATCTACCGCCTGATTGGCGCCGTCACCCGGCTCATACTCCGACAGGAGAAGGAGGAAGTAGCGGAACCCCTACCCGATGCGATCGCAGCCGCCAATGCCAGGGAGACCTTCTGGTCACGCCGTGTTGCGGTCTTTGCCGGAGTTTTTCTCATCGGCTGGGTGGCAGCGGTATCGCTCGCGGCACTGGGAGCGCCCTATGGCACCACCAGGGTTGTCGCTTACGCATTCGGGATCGCCCTTTGGGCAATTGCTGTGGAAACCATCTGGCAGCGTCCGCTGACCAATCCTGAGACTCGGCGCGGCGGCATGCATGACTGGCTTCTGACCCTGTGGATTACCGCGCTATGGCTCATCTGGGTCGCGGGGGCCAACATAATGTTCTGGCTGCTTCTCTATGCGGTTCTTCTTCCCATCGTACTGAGGAAGAGTACGCGCTTTGTAACCGACGCATTCTCCGCTCAACGCAAGGACAAGGAGAATTTCAACATACTCGTCGAAGTCATGGTGGACCGTGGTGTCAGGGCCCTGATCATCGCGCTCGCAGTCGGATGGCTGGCGCTGCAGTTGGAACTCCATCCCAACATTGCCACGTCGGACGTGCTGGTGAGTCGAGTAATCCGAGGCGTTCTCGGCGGTGTTCTTATCCTTCTTTTTGCGGATCTCGTGTGGCAGCTCGTCAAGGCATTCATCAACCGTCGCCTCGAACTTGCTCAAATCGCGGGTGGCACCGACGAGGAACTGGCCCGCAAGGGGCGCCTGCTGACGCTACTGCCGACCCTTCGAAACTTCCTTGCGGTGGTTATCGCCGTAGTTGCCGTGCTGATGGTCCTGGCGGGACTCGGCGTGCAGATCGGCCCGCTGATTGCGGGGGCCGGCATCTTCGGCGTCGCCATCGGCTTCGGTTCGCAGGCGCTCGTAAAGGATGTCATCAGCGGCATCTTCTACATGACGGACGATGCATTTCGCGTCGGTGAGTACATCCAGAGCGGCAGCTACAAGGGAACAGTGGAATCCTTCAGCATCCGCTCGGTCAAGCTGCGCCACCACCGCGGCCCAGTCTTCACGATTCCGTTCGGCTCGCTCGGCGCCGTCCAGAACATGAGCCGCGACTGGGTCATCGACAAGTTCATGCTGCAGGTTAGTTATGACGCCGATATTGCCAAGGTGAAGAAGCTGGTGAAGGGCGTCGGCGCGGCACTCCTCGAGGATCCGGAAATGGGGCCGCAGATTATCGAAACCGTCAAGATGAAGGGCGTCGAGCAATTTGGTGACTATGGCATCACCCTGAGCTTCGCGGTCATGACGAAGCCTGGCTTCCAGGCAAAGATCAGGCGAACGGCTTATCTCATGATTCGCGAGGCCTTTGCTGCAAACGGCATCGAGTTCGCCTCACCGGTCGTTCAGGTCGCAGCGGACGAGCACTCAACGGCAGCGGCAGCGAAGGCGGCGAACGATGCCATCGCCAAGAAAAAACTTGCCACGCAAATGCAGGCCGAAGGAGGGGGCGAAGAGGAAGAACAGTAGCGTAATTGTGCGCAGGCCTGTCTCGGAAATCCGGCGGTGCGTGCCAGTTGCGGTTTTCCTTCACGCAGCCATCCCGTTGACACCCGCAGGCCCATCATCCTACTCCTGATCGCGCATGAAGATCGCTTTCTATTCACCGCTGAAATCGCCCCGTCATCCCGTTCCATCGGGCGACCGCCTGATGGCCCGTCTTCTGATCGCAGCGCTAAGGCGCGCCGGGCATTCGGTCGAATTGGCTACGGAGTTGCGCACGTACCTGCCTGATCCTTCCCCCGAAACGCACTGCGCGATTCGTCGCGAAGCAGTCGCGGAAACGAACCGCATTTCAGCGCTCTGGACACAGCATGGCCCACCCGACGCATGGCTCTGCTACCACCCCTACTACAAGGCCCCGGATCTGATCGGCCCGAAACTTGCTCTAGATTTCGCTGTCCCATATCTGACGGTCGAAGCGTCCTACTCTTCACGCCGCAATGTCGGCGGCTGGGAACAATCGCAGCAGGAAGTGCTGGTCGCGATCCGGCAAGCGGCCGTCAATATTTGCCTGACGAAGCGCGATCTCGATGGTCTTCGCCGCGCCGCACCATCTGCTCATTTGACGATGCTCGCGCCATTCATCGACACCCTTCCGTTCATGAGTCACGCGCCGAGGCCGCAGCCCGATCGCCTGATCACGGTGGCGATGATGCGCAAGGGCGACAAGCTTGAGAGCTATCTCCTGCTGGCCGAAGCGCTTGAGCAAATTCGAGACATCGCCTGGACACTGTCGATCGTCGGCGACGGCGCATGCCGTCCACAGTTGCAAGAGCGCTATGCAGCATTCGGCGACAGGATCGAGTGGCATGGAGAAAAACCGACTGAAGAGATCGCCCGGTTGCTTTCGCAAAGCGCGCTCTATGTCTGGCCGGGATGCGGCGAGGCCTACGGGCTCGCCTATCTCGAGGCACAGGCGGCGGGTCTGCCCGTCGTGGCGATGGAGACCGCCGGTGTGCCGGAAGTGGTTGCTGCCGGCAGAAGCGGAATCCTCACCCCTGAAGGCGACCTACCTGCTCTGGCGTCCGCAATCGCGCGACTTCTTGGCAATGAAGTCGAGCGACGAGGTCTGGCCGCGGCAGCGCGCGAGAACACGCGCGCATTGCACTCCATAGAAGGTGCCGCCCAGCGGCTGGATGCGATCCTTTCGACGATCCGGGAAACAAGAGATGAGCGCTAGCAATATCTGGCACCCCTTGCTTTTGGAGCTGGATCGCTGGCAGGCGGCTGGAAGGCAGGCAAGCTTGTGGCTGCGCGACGATGACGCGATTGAACCTACTCCAGCGCTGGAACGGCTGCTGTCGCTGACGGGAAGTCATCACATACCGGTGGCCCTGGCCGTCATCCCGGCACACACCGGCGAACGGTTGGCACGCCACCTCGACAGCGCTCCACACACAACGGTCGTCGTCCATGGCTGGTCACATCGCAACTATGCGTCGCCACAGGAGAAAAAGCAGGAGCTCGGGCTACATCGACCGCCCGAAGTCGTGCTTGAAGAGCTTGCAAAGGGGTTGACCCTGTTGGAGGAACTGCATCGCTTGCGAATTCAGCCCGTTCTCGTGCCCCCGTGGAATCGCATCGACAGCCGCCTTGTTCCCGAACTCGAAGGTCTCGGCTATGAGGCACTATCTGTCTATGGTCCCGAGAAGACCGGCACTATCCGCCAGATCAATACCCATGTCGATCTCATGGACTGGCACGGCACGCGCGGCGGGCGCCCGCACGACGTGCTGGCACTCGAACTTGCCGCCAATCTTGCAAGGACATTCGAAAGCGGCGGTGCCGTCGGTTTCCTGACCCACCACCTCGTCCATGACGAAATGGCCTGGGGCTTCCTCGAGGAACTTTTTGCGGTCATGGAGGCGCATCCGGGCTGCCGTTGGCACTCGATCGGCGATGTTCCCGGTGCGACCGGGTAAAGTGGAGACGAAACGTATCTTCCGGTCCGCCGCGCCCTCAGAGATCCACGATCAGCTCGTCGCGCGCGACAAATCCGCCCGGAAACACTTTTTTCAACGCTGCGTCGATGACGTGCAATTCGCTGTCCGTGCGCGACGGCATATGATGCATCACCGCGACCTGCTTCGCGTTCGCAGCCTCCGCAAGCCTGACAGCCTGCTGCCATGAAGAATGGCCATAGCCCGCATGAGCCGGCATTTCCTCGTCGGTATATGTTGCATCATAGAGGAAGAGATCGGCATCACGGATGAGTTCCAGGACGACGGGATCAAGGATGCCCGGGACATGCTCCGTATCGGTGATCAGCGCCACCACTTTGTCCTTCCATTCGACGCGATAGCCGATCGCACCGCCTGGATGTTTGAGCAGCCCTGTCCTGATTGTGACGTCCGGATATGGGTGCAGGACATCACGGGCGTGAAAATCGCGAAACCGCAGGTTGGCGCCACAAATCGCCAGTTCGACGGGGAACCACGGCGGACGCATGAATTGTGACATCATGTCCCGGGTCGTCATCAGCCCGCCCATATGACCGGACCACAGCGTCACCGATGACAGCGGATCGAAGAGCGGTCCGAAGTAGGGCAATCCGATGATGTGGTCGTAGTGACAGTGGGTGAAGAACAGGTTCAGATCAGACACACCATCGGCTCGCAGCGCCCGTCCCGCGGCACGAATGCCCGAACCCGCGTCGAACATCAGTCGATGTTCTCCGCATTGCATCTCAATGCAGGTGGTGCTTCCCCCATAGTACTCAAATTCCGAACCGGATACCGGCAGGCTACCGCGCACTCCCCAAAACCGCACCCGAAACACGTCTTTCATCACTCTCTTGTTTGCATCGCGGACTATCCTGCGTCCGGCGGCATGTGAAATGCTCCGCATTCTGAAAAACAATCAGTAATTTATTCAGAAAGCAAGCACCGACATCAGCAGTTGGCCGAATGTCTACGACGCAGACGTAGCCGCAAGTCGATCGAATTCCCAACAACTCTCAGGAGCGGACCATATGCAGGACAGGCGGCGCGGCGGGTCAGCCGGTCTGCCGTTGGCGGCTGCGAACTTCTGTCAGTTCGCTCGTCACATGGCTGAGGCGTGATGCCAGAACCCGCATGATTTCGATGGCGATATCGGGAAAATCATTAAGGAGCTTCAAGAAGTCATCCTTGCTGATCTTCAGCACTTCCACGGGTTCGGCGGCCTTGACTGTCGCCGTTCGCGAAACATCGCAAAGGATAGCGATCTCGCCCACGATCGAATTATACTCGACCTCGGCAACCTTGATCTGTCCGCTCGGTGAGTCGACCAGGATATCCGCTTTTCCCGTGAGGATGACATAGGCGGCGTCGCCCGCGTCACCCTGGCGGAACAGGATGTCGCCGGCTCGAAAACTGAGCCTGTCCGACGTGAAGGCAAGCAGCTTCAGCTTCGTCGGAGGCACTCCCGCAAAAAGCGGAAGTTGTTGCAACATTTTCACTTCATCTTTCAGCAGCATAGCAGTTCCCATTGCCCCAGTGTGCCCTTTGCGGGCCTCGTTATTTCATGACGATAACAATTCTTTGAAGATACCGCCCTTTTCCGCAAGTGTCTCGTGGGTTCCATCCTCAACCAAGACGCCGCGATCAAAAACAACCACACGGTCGAACAGGTTGGCAAGCGAAGGATTGGACAACACCCAGACGATCGCCGGGTTGGTGTCCCGGCGGCCCAGGAGGTCGATGACATCGCGCACGATATGGTCCTGGATACGCGCGTCCAATCCCGGCAATGGCCGGTTCAGGATGAAGTAGGTGGAATTCCTGACGAGGGCGCGTGCGAGATTGAGCTTGAGCCGTTGCACCGATGTCAGTCGCTTACCGCCTGCCCCGACATCAAACTCCAGCCCCACGGCAAGGATCATCTGCTCGAGGCCCCTCTCGTTGAAGAGGTCGATGGCAACCTTCCGGATACGTTCGGCGCCATCGGAATGCTTCTGGCTGATGCGCCCGAACAGAACATTGTCACGCAACGTCGCGGAAGCCATGTAGCGGTCTGGATCATAGCGCTCGATCTGGCCCTGCAGTTCTTCCGGAAGTTCATCATGGAATTTCCGACGCGCCTCGACGATCTTGTCCATGAGTTGCTTGTCGAGCAGACCGAAGCGGTGGCGCGGTTCTATATAGGCGAAGCTCAGCCTGATGATGTTGTAGCGCTCCTCCTCGCTCGCCGCATCAAATCCGCCCTTACTCAGCTTCTGCAGAAGAAGCTGGTACTCGGGAATGTCCTCGGCGGTCATGAAGGTGAGTTGCTGGAAGAAGGGATGGTCCGGCGGCAGGTCGCCGAAGAGTTCGATCGCGTTCTCCGCGATCTCATAGCCCATCGCAAACAGGGTCTTGTGCAGCCCCGTGCTGGAGAGAACCTCGCGGAAGTACTCGTTCTTCGCAATCGCTGCCCCGATGAGATCCGGCCCGGTTGCCGTTCCGAAGAGAAGGTTTTCTCCGACAGTCGCTTCGATATTGTAGCTATTGAGCTCGAACGGAACGATCAGTCCATCGAGACCTTCGTGTTCCAGAGTGTCACGCAGGCCCTTGCGCATTTCCACGATCCGGGCGGCAAGCGTCTCATGCGTTGCGGGATCGATCGCAGAACGCAATGCCAGATCCATGATGTCATTGGTCAGCATGACAGCGTCGAGAACGGGATGTACCGCAGAGTAAAGCTCGTCGGGGCCGGTAACGAGCGCGCTTTCGTAGTCAATCCAGTCGCTGTTGATATCATGCACCGGATTGCCGGCGAGACGCGCCTCTTCGATGGCCCATCGGCGCTGCGCCTCGCCGGTTGCGTCATAGGACGCAGGCCGAACGGGGGCATGCTTCAGCCCGTAGAGGAGGTTGTCCCACAACGTTCCCTGGAAGATATAGAATTCCGAAGAAACATAGGAAATGTGGCGCCCCGTAACTGCTTCCGGCAACGAAAGCAGATCTTCACCGCCTGCGACGACCTTGCCGCTTTCAGGCCAGTTGATACGGGCGAAGGCTTCGGCAAGCGCCTCGCCGCCGATCATCGCCACTTTCTCTCCGGGCTGGATCTGAAGCGATACCCGCTCAAGCAAGCGCGCGCCGCTGTCGTCAACCAGCGTCAGGTTGACCGCCGCCAGCGGAGGCTTGAACTTGACGTCCCCGCCGTCGATGACCTTGTGCACCTCCGGGTCTATCATATTGTCGACATTGAACTGCTCGACGACTTGTACGAATTTGATCTGCACGTCCTGGCGCGATTGGTCCCAGTCGATCAGTTCCTTGAGTGGTCCGGGCAAGTCCTTGTAGGCGCCGATGACTGCCACCAGCTGGCCTATATCCAGGCGTCCGTTCAGTGCCAAATAGCCACCGATGCAGTAGAACAGAAAGGGTGTTACCTGGGCGAGGAAGTTGTTCAGGAATTTCACCATGAACTTCCACTGGTACAGGTCATAGCGGATCTTGAAGATGCGCCCGAGGCGGGCCGAGATGTCCGCACGTTCGAAGTTGGACGTATCGTAACTGTGGATCGTGCTGATGCCGTCGACGATCTCACCCACCCTGCCCGACAGCTCGCGCGCGGTCAGCTGCCGTTCGCGGCCCAGCACCAGCAGTCGCTTTCGCATCTTCGGAATGATGATCGCCTGGACCGCCACGATCAGCGCCGCCATGAGGCCGAGCCAGTAGTTCTGCAGGATGATGAAGACCAGTGCGGTCACAGCCTGGCCGCCGAGCAGTGCGGGCTGCACGAAGGCGTCGCCGGTAAATCCTCCGAGGGGTTCGACCTCGTCCTTGACCATGCTGGCGATTTCCGCACCTTTGACCCGTTTGAACTGGTTCGGCGGGAACCGCAGGACGCGGTCGATCAGGTCGAAACGGATGCGTCGCAGCAGCCGCTCACCCAGTCGTCCCTTGTAGGTGTTGATGTAGAGCTTGAAGAGCCCGTTGATGACCACGAGCGCAAGGAACACCAGGCTCAGTGCGTACAGCGTCTGTATGCGCGTGAGCTCGAGACCCGGGAAAACTACAACGTTGCCCAAATAGGGAAGATCGAAAGCGATGCGCATGAACGTCTGCGTCGCGCCTTCCGATTCGAACCCTTGCCCCTGGATCGGACCGTTGACGATTTGCTTCGGCAGGTCGAAAGACATGAAATACGGGATCATCGACACCGCCACGACCAGCAGAATCCAGAGCTGCTGCTTTCGCGTGTGGGTCCAGATGTAACTGATAAGACGCTTTTCCATGGGCCTTGCACAAAAGCGGGTAGCGGGTGTGACGGTCTAGCGGCGACGATACCACCCGTGACGAAAGCGTTCGTGCCCATAGACCGTCAGGTGTCCATAGGCATTGGCGCGCATCTCGGGAAGGATAGTCCCGCAAGATCATAGCGATGAAAGGAGGCGATGAATAGTCACGCCACCGCCCAACATAGTGACTAGATGGCGACCAGCGGCCGGGATAGCTCACGCCGCTGACGATGCAACATCACCCATTGCCGCGATTCCAGCCCCTGCCGCGATCGCCGAACATCTCGTAGCCCTCCGCAGTGACCGCGAGCGTGTCCTCGAGTTTTATGAACCCCCTCGTCGGATGCAGCATGGTGGTCTCGACGGAAAGCACCATGCCGGTCTCAAGCGGCCTCGACGCATCCACCCCCTCGTAGGTGACTGGATGATTGGTCATCAGGAACGGCGCCTCATGGCTGATCAGCCCCATGCCGTGAGCAAAGAAATCGGTGAAGGACGCGCTTGGCGAGACTTTCAGCACGTCCTGCGCCGCGGCAATCACATCGGCGCCCGCTACTCCGGCCCTCACGCGTGAAAAAGCCGCGTGCTGGATGGCATCGACTTCGGCTAGCAGATTCTGCAACTCGCCGTCCGGCTCGCCGAGCACGCCCATGCGGCAGAGATCGCCGATATAGCCATGATAGTTGCCGCCGGAATCGATCGAGAGCACCTCCCCGGTCCGCCACGCCTGGGACGACGACGCCCGGTTGTGGCTGGCGCCCAAGGTCAGCAGGCAGTACTCGAAATGCAGGCCACGATTGGTTTCCTCGCGGCGCAACTGCTCGATGATTTCCGCCTTGGTGGATCCCTCTTGCGCCGAGGCGATCGTCGCCAGCATAGAATCGGTGATGAGTTCGGAGGCGCGGCGCAGTTTCTCCAGTTCGTCCGGGGTCTTGATCGCGCGCATGCGCTCCATCAGCCCCGTCGCGTCGGCGAATATTGCGTCCGGCAGGGCGTCTTTGATCAGGGCATAAGCGTCGACGGGCAGGAAGGATGGCTCGAGCCCGATACGGGCGCCCTGTTTATGGATCTTCTTCAGGTGCTCCACCGCAAGAGCAGCGGCATCCAGCGTTCCCCAGCAGGCCGCGTGCACGGAGGGCGTCCAGAACGGGTGATTCTGGTGTTCGCCCCCTTCCATGCGGTTACCGATGTAGCCGGCGTGATCCGGGACGCCCCTTTCGTAGATGACGACGGGCAGGTAACGACTGTGGCCGATCGCGTCCATGGCGGCAAAGAAGATGAACTTATAGCCGCCGAGCAGGAACTGGGTATTGTGCTTTGAGGTGGCGACAATCACATCGATGCCGGCCGCCTCCATCAATTCGTCAAGGCGCGCCTGATCGAACGGCGTCATGGATGATGTCGTATCGTTTGCATTGATGTTCATAGCGTCCTCCCAAGATGCGGCGTTTGGCCTTCCATCGTTCTCCGGTCGCGAGACGCTACTGCGAATGTCGTTCTGCCGGCGGAATCAGCCGGAAGTCGGGCAATTCACGCAGTGCCCGCTCAGGCCCCGCCGGGGAGTACACGACAAACAGTTGCATCGGGCCATCACCGGTATTGGTGGTCGAATGGAACCTGCTTTCCGGGATGTAGATCGTGCAACCCGGCCCGACCGGATGAACGGTCGGATTGCCGTTCTCGTCCTCGATCATCTGCTCGCCGTTGCCGGAGATCACGAAGATGATCTCCTCCGCCCCGGGGTGATTGTGGCGCGCATGCCCCTTACCGCTCGGCAGGTCGACGACGCCGCCGGAGAAGCGTTCGGAACCGTTGACCTCGGGGGCCACGGTGAGCGCAAGCTCGCCCCAGTCAAAGCCGAAAATGGTGACATCCTTCGGGTAGAGAAACATATGGTCCCTGGTCGACATGGTATCCTATCTCCCTTGCTAGCCCGGCTTCACTCGCCGGGCCGGCGCACCAGCGCCTTGAAGCTTTTCGTCTGGTCGCGTATCGCCGATTCCGCCGGCAGCCGCTCCATCGAGCTTGCGCCGTAAAATCCGTGGCAACCCGGGCAGTTCTTTAGAATATAGCGCGCATCGTCCGGCATCGATATCGGACCGCCGTGGCAGAGCACGATGACATCGTCTCGCACCGATCTCGCCGCTGCCGCGATGGATTCGATCTCCTCCACGCAGACATCGAGCGTCTTTGCCGAGGTCGCGCCGATCGATCCGCCGGTCGTCACTCCCATGTGGGCGACGATGATATCCGCACCGGCCGACGTCATGGCCCGCGCCTCCTCACCATTGAACACATAGGGCGTCGTCAGCAGGTCAAGCTTGTGGGCTTCCGCTATCATGTCAACCTCGAGACCGTAGCTCATTCCGGTTTCCTCGAAGCTCTGGCGCATCACGCCGTCGAAGAGACCGATGGTCGGAAAATTCTGCACCCCGGAAAAGCCCATAGCCTTCAGTTCGGCCAGGAACTGCGGCATCAGCACAAAGGGGTCGGTACCGTTCACGCCCGCAAGCACCGGCGTCTTCCTCACCACCGGCAGGACCTCGACCGCCATTTCCCTGACGATCGCGTTGGCATTGCCGTAGGCCAGCAGTCCCGCGGCAGATCCCCTGCCCGCCATTCGGTAACGCCCGGAATTGTAGATGATGATCAGGTCGATGCCGCCCGCCTCCTCGGACTTGGCGGACAATCCCGTCCCGGCGCCGCCGCCGACAATGGGTTCTCCTCGAGCGATCATGCCCCGAAACTTCTCGAGAATGGTCTTGCGGGGGATTGAAGGCATGGGATCTCCCTAGGATACCGCTATTTCATGGAATTCGGCGACGGCCGCCGCTGCAAACTCGGGATCGTTGATATGCAATGGCAAGCGAATGATGCGGCGCAAAGGAGATTGCTCGATCGTGGCTTCGAGCGCCGAGAACAACGCGTCGTCAGCCACGGGATCGAAGAAAGCACCGCCCTCGATATCGAGGGCTGACACACCCTTCTCGGGAATGAGGAAGCGCACCGGGCCTTCGCAGAGGTTGAGCTTGGCGCCGATCCAGCGGCCGATTGCCTCGCATTCGGCCGGCGTGGTGCGCATCAGCGTGACATTGGGATTGTGGCGATAGAACTGCCGGCCGCGATAC
The DNA here is from genome assembly GCA_030028905.1 of Ferirhizobium litorale. GTDB lineage: Bacteria > Pseudomonadota > Alphaproteobacteria > Rhizobiales > Rhizobiaceae > Ferirhizobium > Ferirhizobium litorale. The sequence continues at coordinate 290,676 of JALDYZ010000003.1, forward strand.
TCTTCCGGGATTGTGTCCGGCGCCCAGAAATTCACCATGTCGAGGGCACCGACCGATCCGACATAGGGAAGCCGCTGGCGGGCGATCGCTCCGAACCGGTCGGCGGTTGCAGGCAGCACACCGCCGAAAAGGAGATCGCACACTTCCGTCGTGGTGATGTCGAGCACCCCGGCCAGCATGCCGCTGTCGGCAAGCTTTTCCATGGTTCGCCCGCCTGTTCCCGTCGCGTGAAAGACCATGCAGTCGTAGGAACCGCGCAACTCCTCGACGATCGCAGTCACGCAGGGCGTCGTCACGCCGAACATGGAGAGCCCGAGAGATGGTAGGCCTTGGCCTTCACGCACAGGATTGCGAGCCATGGCGGCGATCGCGCGTGCGGCGTTGCCGAGGATGACGCGGCTGAGGCCGTTCAGACCCGCCATGTCGGTGACGGACGGCATCATGATGATGTCGGATATGTCCACATAAGGCGACACATCACCCGACGCGAGCGTCGTCACCATCAGCTTCGGAAGACCATAGGGCAGTTCGCGCATGCCGGCTGTGATGACGGAGGTTCCGCCGCCGCCGCCGATACCGATAACGGCTCCTATGTCGTCACGCGAACGGATGAAGCCGGCAAATGCCTCGCCCATCCCCGCCACAGCGGTGCCGCGGTCATTGGTGCCAAGCACGGCCTCGACACCTGACGGATGGCAGGCGGCGATCTCCTCGGCGGTCACATCGACGGCGATTGCAGCGCCACGCGTGCCGACGTCTACACGGGCGACGCAGCCGCCGGCAGCGGAGACACAATCTGCAAGATAGGAGAGCTCCTCGCCTTTCGTGTCGGCGGTACCGACGACGTAGATGCGCTTCATACATCCTCCCTGCCCGCCAAGCGGCCGGGCCTCCATACCCACCCAACGGCCGGAGCCCCTCTCTCCAGCCATTGCATTTTTATGAGACGCGAGTATCGTAAAGATATGGATATCTCACGTCAACAACAACCGACCGAAGGCAAGAGGGAACGTGGCCCTCGGGTACGCACGCGTCGCCTGATGCTCGAAACCGCAACCCGGTTGATGCAGGCCGGCATCACGCCCTCCGTCAGCGAAGTGGCGGAAGCGGCCGAGGTTTCGCGCGCGACCGCCTACCGCTATTTCCCGAGCCAGGCGGCCCTGGTGCAGGCCGTCGTTGATGAAGCACTTGGCCCGATCCTTATCTGGGAACCGAAATCGAATGTCGTCGCCGAGCGTGTCGAAGGGCTGTTCGCGACCGCGCTGCCGCGAATCAGTGAGTTTGAAGCCACGTTCAAGGCGGCTCTAAAACTGTCGCTCGACCAGTGGGCCCGCCGCCAGGCAGGCACGCTCGGCAACGAACCGCAATTCGTGCGCGGTCATCGCGTCGATCTGCTGCGCAACGCGGTCGGTCCGCTCGCCGGCACCCTCGACCCTGCCGAACGCGACCGCCTTGCACAGGCCCTCTCGCTGGTCTTCGGGGTAGAGGTACTCACCATCCTCAAGGACATCTGGGGGCTCGATACGCGAAGTGCGCAGGATGTGGCGCAATGGGCGGCTGCCGCGCTGGTAAGCGCAGCAGTGGCCGAAAAGGCCGAACCGGCCTAAACGAGGCAGTCTTCTGTGGTATTTGCCGCATCTGGTTTGACCAATTAGAAGGTTTATTGGGAAACTTGTGCGGAGGGAGATCCAATGGATAACCCAGAAGACCCCACTATTTTGGAAATAGTCCATGCGCGCAACAGTATTCCGTGCAAAAATCAGATCAATAGATAGTGAACCGGCTATTTGGGCATCTTGACGCAACTATTATTTGGTAATACCAGATTGAAAGGAAGACGGATCAGGCGTGGTATGCTGAATCGGTGACAATGGGTCGAGGAGGGCCCGAGCCAGTCAATGGCGCACCGAGGAGGACTATCAAGCCGACGTGGGATACCCGATCCAGGGTTGGGTAGTGTGCATCAATGGGAGGAAATCATTATGCGCAAGAAAGTGACCGGCTTGCTCGCCGGTATCAGCTTGATGTTCGCATGCGGAACAACCGTCCAGGCTCAGGAACTGACGATCTTCTGGGCGGAATGGGATCCGGCAAACTACCTTCAGGAGCTTGTGAACGAGTATGAGGCGGAAACCGGCGTCAAGGTAACGGTCGAAACGACCCCCTGGCAGGATTTCCAGACCAAGGCTTTCACCGAGTTCAATGCCAAGGGGTCGGCCTACGACATGGTGGTCGGCGACTCGCAGTGGATCGGCGCAGCATCGGAAGCCGGGCACTACGTCGACCTGACCGACTTCTTCAACAAGCACAAGCTCAATGAAGTGATGGCTCCGGCCACGGTAAAATACTACTCCGAATATCCATCCAACTCGGGCAAGTACTGGTCTATTCCGGCCGAAGGCGACGCCGTGGGCTGGTCCTATCGCAAGGACTGGTTTGAGGATCCTAAGGAGATGGAGGCGTTCAAGGCCAAATACGGCTACGACCTGGCGCCGCCGAAGACATGGAAGGAAATGCGCGACATCGCCGAGTTCTTCCACCGGCCCGACGAAAAGCGCTACGGCATCGCCATCTATACCGACAACTCCTATGACGGCCTGGTGATGGGCGTCGAGAACGCGATCTTCTCGTTTGGCGGCGAACTCGGCGACTACGCCACCTACAAGGTCGACGGCATCATCAACTCGGACCAGAACGTCAAGGCCCTGGAAGCCTATCGCGAACTCTATGGCTTCACGCCTCCGGGTTGGGCAAAGAGCTTCTTCGTCGAGAACAACCAGGCGATCACCGAGAACCTGGCTGCGATGAGCATGAACTACTTCGCCTTCTTCCCGGCGCTGGTGAACGAGGCCTCGAACCCGAATGCCAAGGTGACAGGCTTCTTCGCCAATCCGGCCGGCCCGGGTGGCGATCAGTTTGCAGCCTTGGGCGGTCAGGGCATCTCGATCGTTTCCTACTCGGAGAACCAGGAAGAGGCCATGAAATTCCTCGAGTGGTTCATCAAGGACGAAACCCAGAAGCGCTGGGCCGAACTCGGTGGGTACACCGCGAGCGCCAAGGTTCTGGAATCGCCAGAGTTCCAGAATGCCACGCCCTACAACAAGGCGTTCTACGAGACGATGTTCAAGGTGAAGGATTTCTGGGCAGCGCCGGAATATGCGGAATTGCTGATCCAGATGAACCAAAGGATCTATCCGTACGTCACCGCCGGCCAGGGTACCGCCAAGGAGGCCTTGGATGGACTTGCCGAAGACTGGAACAACACCTTCAAGAAGTACGGCCGCACGAATTGACGTGTAACGTTATCGGGATGGGGGGCGCATGCCCCCCTCCTTTGTGAAGCGCGCCGGGCCCACGATCGGCAGGCGACCTCAGCAAGGCAGTGACGTGTTCCCAGCGGCACGACACGGCGAACTCTCGGAGGAGGAGAGTGTTGGCCACCGCAATTATGACATCGTTGAATTCGCAGTCGCGCGCGGCCAGCCGCGGAATGAGCGACATCAAGATCCGCAACCTGTTCATCATACCGACGATCCTGTTCCTGATCGTCTTCAACATCTTTCCGCTGATCTATTCGCTCGGCTATTCCTTCACGGACTTCAGGGCATCGACCAATGCGCCGGCGAACTTCGTTGGCCTGCAGAATTATCGCGAGTTGCTGAACGACCCGTTCATCTGGACGAATTTCGCGATCACCGCGAAATACGTCATCGTCTCGGTGACCGGCCAGGTGCTGGTCGGTTTCGGCACCGCGATGCTCCTCAACCGCGACATCCCGTTCAAGGGCCTGCTGACGACGCTGCTATTGTTGCCGATGATGCTGTCCATGGCGGTCGTCGGCCTGTTCTGGAAGCTCCTCTACGACCCGTCCTTCGGAATCATCAACTATGCGCTCGGCCTCGGCTCTTTCGAGTGGTTGTCGAACCCCCAAATGGCCCTCTATGCGGTCGCCATTACCGATATCTGGATGTGGTCGCCCTTCGTCATGCTGCTGTCGCTTGCGGGGCTTTCGGCGGTGCCGAAGCACCTCTACGAAGCGGCGGCGATCGACCGCGCCGGGCCATTCTACACCTTCTTCCGCATCACCCTGCCGCTCGTGGCGCCGATCCTCATGATCGCGATCATCTTCCGCACCATGGAGGCCTTCAAGACCTTCGACATTGCCTACATCCTGACCAGCCAGCCGACGACCGAGGTCATCTCGATCCGTCTCTACAAGATGGCGTTCCAGGAATGGCAGACGGGCCGCTCCTGCGCGCTTGCCTATATCGTCCTCGTCATGGTGCTGGCGATCACCAACATCTATGTAAAGTACCTCAACAAGGTGAAGGAGCGCTGACATGGCTGCCGTTCGCACGCCCTCTGAAAAGGCGCTCAACCGGCTTGCCATCGCCGCGGTGATCGTCATCACACTCATCTTCCTGGCGCCGATCTACTGGATCACGGCCACGGCCTTCAAGCCGCGCAACCTGGCCACCACCGCGCCGCCGACGATCGTGTTCCAGCCTGAAATCTCACCCTTCGTGAAGCTTTTCACCAAGCGCTCGCAATTGCGAGAGCCACCGTCAGCTGAAGTCTATGCCGCAGCGCCCTGGTGGGAGCGGATGGTGTTCGACGGCGGCGAGAAGGTCGTGCGCGACGGCAAGGGCCAGGTCCAGCTCTCCGGCTATCCGAGCCGCTTCATGAATTCGCTGATCATCGCCATCACTTCGACGATCCTCGCCGTCAGCATGGGTACGCTCACGGCCTACGGATTCTCGAGGTTCAGGGTCAAGGGTGAGGCGGATCTCCTGTTCTTCATCCTGTCGACGCGCATGCTGCCACCGGTGGTCGTTGCCATTCCGATGTTCCTGATGTACCGCGCGGTCGGCCTCAACGACACGCATTGGGGCCTAATCCTCCTCTATACCGCCTTCAACCTGTCGTTCTCGGTCTGGCTGATGAAGGGCTTCATCGACGAAATTCCAAAAGAATATGAAGAGGCGGCGCTGGTTGACGGCTATACGCGCATGGAGGCGTTCTTCAAGATCGTGCTTCCGGAGGCAGCGACCGGAATCGCGGCGACGGCCGTCTTCTGCTTCATCACTGCCTGGAACGAGTATGCCTTCGCGCTGATCATGACCAACCGGCGCGCACAGACGGCACCGCCCTTCATCCCCTCGCAGGTGGGCTCCGGCCTGCCCGACTGGACCGTGATCGCGGCAGGTACCGTGCTCTTCCTCCTTCCTGTCGCCATCTTCACGTTCCTGCTGCGCAACCACCTGCTCAGGGGCATGTCATTCGGAGCGATCCGCAAATGAGTTTTCGTGCACTTAACCAGAAATATCTCGAACCGGGCGCGCAGATGCTGATGATTTTCGGCATCATCGCGCTCTGCCAGCCATGGAACCTTTTCCTGCATCGCTATGGGATGACGATCACCCTGATCGGTCTCATCGGCTTCATGATCACCTCGAAGATCTCGCCGGAAGCGACCAAGGACGAGGGCAGCAAACAATGACCCAGATAGAACTCCGTGGAGTGGAAAAGTTTTTTGGCGAAGTCCAGGTGATCAAGGATCTCAACCTTGCCGTTACGGACAACGAATTCATCGTACTGCTGGGTCAGTCCGGTTGCGGCAAGACGACGTCGCTCCGGGCGATCGCCGGCCTCGAGACGATCGATCATGGCGATATCCTGATCGATGGAAAGCCGGTTCAGCACATGAAGGCTTCCGACCGGGACATCGCCTTCGTGTTCCAGTCCTTCTCGCTCTACCCGCATATGAATGTCTACGAGAACATTGCCTTTCCGCTTCGGGCAACCCGGATGAACAAGGCCGACGTGGACGAGGAGGTACAGACCGTCGCACGAACCTTGCAAATCTCCCATCTCCTCGACAAGAGGCCATCGGCGCTCTCCGGCGGCGACATGCAGCGCGTGGCGATCGGCCGGGCGCTGGTCCGTCGTCCCAAGGCGATGCTCATGGACGAACCGATCGGTGCGCTCGACGCCAAACTGCGCGAGGAGATGCGGGCGGAGATCAAACGCCTTCATCTGAAACAAGGCTCTACGACCATCTACGTCACCCACGACCAGGTCGAGGCGATGTCTCTCGCCGACCGCATCGTGATCATGCACGAGGGCGTGCTCCAGCAGGTAGGAACCCCTTCCGAAGTCTACTCCTATCCGGCCAACACTTTCGTTGCCCAGTTCGTCGGCAGTCCCGTGATGAACATCGCCAGCGCCTCCGTATCCAATAGGGCGGGCAAAGTGCAGGTGGCGATGGAAGGTGCGGCGGACGGTTTTTCCTTTCCGAGCGAGCTCGTCAACCGGCTCGATGCCGGCGGGGCCGCAAGGGGTGATCTCACCCTCGGCGTTCGTCCTGAAGGCGTGCTGGTCGAGCACGAGAAGAAAGACGGCTACCTGCCGGTCGTGGCCAGCATCATCGAACCTCTCGGATCGCATGACATCGTCGACCTGAGGGTCGGTAGCCAGGTGCTCAGGGCGCGCACCAAGAGCGGCTTCGTTCCGCACGCCGGCGAGAAGGTATGGATCAGCATCGACCCTTCGCAAGCCCATTTCTTCGACCCGGCAAACGGCAATTCTTTCGGAGTAAGGCTCTGATGGCGCATATCGAACTCAAGGACATTACCAAGACCTTCGGCAACCATACGGCGCTGAAGGGCCTGAATCTCGACATTGCCGATGGCGAATTTTTCGTACTGCTTGGGGAAACCGGCGCCGGGAAGACGACGACGCTCCGCCTGATCGCGGGGCTCGAGAAGCCGACCGAAGGCAAGATTTTCATTGACGGCCGGGACGTGGCGGACTGGGGCGCCGCCGAGCGCGATGTCGCGCTGGTGTTGCAACAGTATTCGCTCTATCCGCGCTACACCGTGCGCGAAAATTTGGAGTTTCCGCTGAAAGCGAAGATCCGCCGCATCGACCCGGCGGAAATCAAGGAACGGGTGGCGCGCGCCGCCAGGACATTGCGGATCGAGCATTTGCTGGACCGGAAAACCGACAGGCTGTCAGGCGGCGAGATGCAGCGCGTCTCGATCGGGCGGGCGATCGTGCGAAAACCACGCGTGTTCCTTATGGATGAGCCCTTGTCGGCGCTCGACGCCAAGTTGCGCGAGGCGTTGCGCGTCGAACTCAAGAACCTGCAGATGAACCTCGGCGCGACGTTTCTTTTCGTGACGCACGACCAGATCGAGGCGATGTCGATGGGTGACAAGATCGGCGTCCTGAACGACGGGCAGCTCGTACAGGTCGGGACGCCAAACGAAATCTACAACAATCCGATCAACACGTTCGTTGCCCGATCGGTTGGCACGCCTCCGATGAACCTCCTCGATGGAAAATTGGTCGGGGGCAGCGCGGTGGTGGCTCGCGCCGAAATCGAGCTTCCGTATGGCGGGACGCAGGCGGCTACCGATGGCCGCCCATTGATTTTCGGAATCCGCCCGGAAGATCTCCATCTCGAGGCTGGCTCACCGGTGGAGGCGCGTGTGCACGATATCGAGAACCACGGCGTCGAGAAAATCCTGACACTCCGGGCCGGAGAAGCGGTGCTCCGTGCCACTGTCCCGGCAAAGACGTCTGTCGCGATCGAGGAAGCCGTGCGCTTCGCCTGGAACCCGAGCAAGGTCGTCCTGTTCGATGGCGCGAGCGGGATCAGCTTGCGGCACGCCGGGTAGCAACGCTCCACCTGACCTTCATGCGCGCCCCGCATTTGCGAACGGGGCAACTGATTGCCCAAGGCAGGCAGCCTGACTATCATGCGCAGTCCACGAAACCGGAAAGGTGAAGGTGCGTCATGAGGCCCGTGCTCTATGCCCACCCCTTCTCGTCCTACTGCCAGAAGGCGCTCATTGCGCTCTACGAAAACGATACGCCGTTCGAATTCATGATGCTCGCTCCGGACCATCCGGACGTCTATTCGGAATTCGCGGCGCGGTGGCCAATCCGACGCTTCCCGATTCTCGTCGACAGGGGTCGAACGATCATGGAGGCATCGATCATTATCGAGTATCTCTCCGTCCACTACCCGGGACCGGTGCGTCTCATTCCCGACGACGCGGAAACCGCCCTCGAGGTGCGCATGCTGGACCGGTTCTTCGACAACTACATCTCGACCCCGCAGCAAAGAGTGGTCTTCGACGCCATCCGTCCAGCCGATGCGCGTGATCCCTATGGCGTGGAAGAAGCGCGGGAAATGCTGGATCGCGCCTATGGATGGCTCGACCGCTACATGGAGGGCCGGCAGTGGGCGGCCGGAGACGATTTCTCGCTGGCGGATTGTGCCGCCGCCCCCTCTCTATTTTATGCCGACTGGACGCACCCGATCGATCCGTCCTTTGACAATGTGCGCGGCTATCGCCGCCGCCTGCTCGAACGTCCGTCGTTTGCCCGCGCGGTTGACGAGGCCCGCCCCTATCGTCCGTTCTTTCCTCTCGGCGCACCGGATCGGGATTGAGCCCCGGGTCTTTCAGCGTGCGGCAAAGCGTCGGCGATAATGGTCGACGACCTCAGGATTGCGCAGATTGATCGGCATCTCGCCGCCCAGCACCCGGATTGCCTCGCTTGCCGCGCCGGTACCCATGCGCATCATACTTTCCTCTGTAATCCCTGCCTGATGCGGCGTGACGATGACGTTGTCGAAGCGAAAATAGGGATGGTCGAGCGGCAATGGCTGCGTTGAAAATACGTCGAGTGCGGCCCCGGCAATTCGGCCTTCCTCCAGAGCGGCGATGAGCGCCGCGTCATCGACGACCGGCCCGCGCGACACGTTGACGAGGATCGCGCCCGGCTTCATTCGCCCGATCCGGTCAGCGTTCATCAAACCTGTCGTCACCGCCGTCAGCGGGCAGCAAAGCACGAGCACGTCGGCAATTTCGACAAGCTCGTCCAGCGTCATGGCGCGAACATCCGGAGGAAAATTTGTAATGTTGCGGCTGTTCGCCACCACGTCGAGGCCGAAGCCGTGACGGGCGATCTGGTGGATCGAACGGCCAACATTGCCCATGCCGACGATGCCTATGGTGCGACCCGAAAGTTCGTTGGCGGAATTGGCGTGCTCCCTGCCAGCGTTCCAGCCATTCTGCCTAAGGTCACGATCCATCAGCCTGAAGCGGCGCAGCAGCGATAGCGTCACGTAGATGACATGCTCGGCAACGGTCCGGGCGTTCACCCCCGGAACGTTGGCAATCAGCACGCCCGCGCGTGTCGCGGCCTCATAGGGAATCATGTCGAGGCCGGCACCATGCCGCACTGCGGCGCGAAGCGTCGCGGCCTCGTCGAAAAACTCAGGCGGCAAAGGCGCACGCACGATGACGATATCCGCACCCTTGCCCTCCTTCAGCAACGTCGCCGGCTCTGGACCAGACGCAATCACCAGACGGCCGGCCCCCGAAAGCATGTCGCTGGCCTTCGGATGCAACGGATGGGTCGAGAAAATGACGTTCACCAACGCAGCCCCCTCTTCGCCGAATTCTTATGCTCCGGCGTCCACAGTCGCCTCCAAAGCCTCGGCCTCCCCGATCAAGCCCTTCCAGTAGCTCTCGGCACCCTGCAGGTGGGCGTTCATCAGCGCCTGGGCCAGATTGCCGTCTCGACGCTCGAGCGCCTCGTAGATGCGCAGGTGCTCCTCGTGCGACTGACGCCCACGCTGCGGGTCGCTGAAATAAATCGGCAGCCGCTGCTCGCCCATCATGTAGTAGACGCTGCAGACCCGATGAAAGATGCTGTTCTTGGTCGCCCGGACAATCTCCAGGTGAAAGTCGCGGTCCTCCCGGGCGATGCCCTCGCCGGCAGCAAGCCTCTCCTCGGAGGCCTTCAGGATTTCCCGAAGCCGCTCGAAATTCTCTTCCGTCGCCCGCGAGCAGGCGAGTTCAGCGGCCTTGATCTCGTGGATCTTGCGCAGTTCGACAGTCTCGTAGATGAGGAGCGGATCGAGCGGCACCCCAGCCTTTGCAAAAAGCGCCATCGCCTCGACGCTTGCTTGCGTCGTGGTGAGATAGATCCCCGATTTTGCCCGGCGTTCAACAATGCGCATGGCCTCGAGGATGGCGAGCGCCTCGCGAATCTGCCCGCGGCTGACCGAAAAATGCTCGGCCAGTTCGCGCTCCGAGGGCGTGCGGCCGTTGTCCTCGTTCGAGAACGAATAGAGATGGGCGGCCAGGTCGGGAAGTAGGTTGTTTTCTTTCATGGTCAGCTACTTTGTGCGTAAGCTTCCAGCACGCGCTCATTGATGGTGAAGCCCAGGCCGGGTTTGTCGGGAATCGCAATCATACCGTCCTCCACTCGCACTGTCTCTTCGACGAGGTCGTGGATCATCGGGTTCGCCCCCAGGGAGTACTCGACAATGAAGCTCGCGGGCGACGCCGCGCAGACATGGAGCCCGGCGAAGAAGCACGGCGCACCGGCCCACAGATGCGGAGCAAAGCGGATGTTGAAGGCGCTCGCGATTGCGCCGATGCGCATAGCCTCGGTGATGCCGCCGCAAAACGCCGGGTCTGGCTGGAAGATGTCGGCGGATTTCAGTGTGGCGAGGTCTCGAAACGCAAACCGCGTCGCCTCGGATTCGCCGGTGGCGATCGGCACATTGCCGAATGCCCGCACCTCCGCCATACCGGCCTTGTCGTCGGCAATGACCGGCTCCTCGAACCAGGCGAGATCGCAATCCGCCACCAGATGGGTGAAACGCTTGGCGTCGGCGACGGTATAGGTACCATGCGCGTCGGCCATGAGGTTGACATCCGGGCCAAGCGCCGCGCGCGCCGCCTTGACGCGCGCTGCCGACACGTGTGGTGCCCCATCCATGGCGCCAACGCGCATCTTGACCGCCTTGAACCCCCCTTCGGCGATGTAGCCACGCAACTGATCGCCGATCGCCTCGGCGCCCGCCCAGCCGCCCGAGGCATAGGCCGCCATGCGATCGGCCTTGCGTCCGCCGAGCAGCCGCCAGACCGGGACGCCAAGCGATTTGCCGAGGATGTCCCAAAGCGCGAGATCGACGGCGCTGATTGCAGCAACAGAAAGGCCGCGCCTGGACAGTTCAGGCATTGCATGGCCGGACTGCGCCGCGATCTCGTGACGCACGCCGTTGTAGAGCATCTCCCAGATATGGGCGATATCGGCGGGGTCGCGGCCGATGAGCTTCGGGCCCACCTCATGGTTCAGCATGTGGACGAGGGTGCCGTAGGTCCCCGCACTTCCGGCAGCGTTCTTTCCCTCGCCCCAGCCGACAATACCGTCGTCGGTCTCGATCCGCAGGATCGCCGCATCGAAGGTCGTCAGGCGGCCGAAATCGCTGCGGTGCTGGCGCTTTGCTTCGATGGGTATGCGAACCCACCACGCTTCTACCTTCTTGATGCGCATTCTCGATCCCCGCCCCTCGGCGAACCTCATACGAGGGTCGCGGCTCCAACGGATTCTGTCACTTGATCAGCGGCAGGATGGTTTCTGCGGTGATCCGCATTTGCTCGTCATAGAAGGCCTCGGTCAGAAGGCTCGACCCGTGATCCTGGATGAATTTTAGTTGCTCCGGCGGAATATCGACGGGATTGCGCTCAACCATGTCGGGGTATTTCGCAGCCGGCGTGCGGTCGACCGGCGCGACGAACTCGTTGGTCAGCGCGCCGTCATAGCCGACCTCCTTGAGGGTGGCGACGATCTTCGGCCAGTCCAGTTGGCCAAGCCCGGCGGCGAAGCGATTGTTGTCCGCCACATGGAAATCGAACAGCCGCTTTCCCGCCAGCCGGATCGCGTCGTACATGTTTTCTTCTTCGATGTTGAGGTGGAAAGCATCGAGGCAGACGCCGCATTCGGGACTGACGGCATCGGCAAGTGCCAGCGCCTGTGCCGCGCGGTTGAACAGATAGGTTTCAAAGCGGTTCAGAGGCTCAATGGCGATGCGCACGCCGCGCGCCTTGGCGTGGGCGAAACATTCCCTGGTGGCATCGACGACCCACTTCCATTCCTCTTCTTCGGTCGCGTCCGGCACCACCTTGCCGACCGTCGCCGGCACCAGCGTGACGATCTCGCCGTCAAGTTCGCTGACCATGGTTATCACGGACTTCACGTAATCGACCGAGCGGGCCCGCTGACCCTCGTCTTTTGCCGCAAGGTTGCGATCACCGAGGGTCAGCGTCACCGCCCCCCAGCAGCGGATGCCGTGCTCCTTCAGCAGTGCCCGCGTCTCCATGACGTCGTACTGTGTCGGTTCGCCGGAAATCTCTATGCTCTCATAGCCGTATTTCTTGATCCGCCTTAGCGTCGTCGCCAATGGCTCTGCACGCATCCAGTTGTGCGTCGAAAGATGCATGGTCATTCCTCCCAGAAGCCACCAATGAATTTTCGCCTGAACTTTCCCGGCGGCATCCCTGCCCGCAAGCCTTCCCCGAATTCCAGGAATCTGGTTTGGCCAATCAGGTCTGTTTTGACGTCTACATCAATTCCCGCATTTCTGCAAGGCGGGCTCGATCCGAGGCCGAAGTATGCGTACAACATAACATTTTTACGTTTTTCTACTCGTTTTGCCGCGATTGACAAAATGCTTGCTCGTCACTCGCCTTGACGACGACTTGATATTTGGTAATACCAATTCAAGCAAGGAAACAGAGCTTCAGGGAGGGGACACCGATGAAGATCGGCATGTGCATGTTCTTGTGGACAACGAATGTCTCTAGCGAACACGATCCCCTGCTCGAGGACATCAAGCAGACCGGATTCGACGGCGTCGAGATCCCGATCTTCGAAGGCATGCCGGAGGAATATCGTCGCCTGGGTGAAACGCTCGATCGCATCGGCCTCGAGCGGACAGCTGTCACCGCAATGGGCGATCCCGGGATGAACCTGATTTCGCCGGATGTGGCGACACGCCAGCGCGGCATCGACTACATGAAATGGGCCATTGATTGCTCCGATGCCCTGGGTGCAAGCCTGTTGAGCGGGCCGGTTCATTCGACCTTGGGGCTTTTTTCCGGATCCGGCCCGACCCAGTTTGAATGGAAGCAGTCCATCGATTCGCAACGGGCGGTCGCGGAGCACGCCGAAAAACGCAACGTGACGATCGGCCTTGAGGCACTCAATCGCTTCGAATGCTACCTGCTCAATACCATGGACGACCTGTCCGCCCATATCGATGAGATCGGGAGCCCGAACATCCGGGCCTTGTACGACACATTCCACGCCAATATCGAGGAGGCAGACCCGGTCGGCGCCTATACCCGCAATGTCCGCAATGTCTGCCACATCCACATCTCCGAAAACGACCGGGGCGTTCCCGGCCGCGGCCATGTGCCCTGGAAGGAAACGTTCAAGGCGATCAGGGACAGCAGTTATGACGGATGGTTGACGATCGAATCTTTCGGGCGGGCTCTGCCAGAACTTGCAGCGGCGACGAAGGTCTGGCGCGATTTTGCCGAGAGCCCCGAAGCGGTCTACCGGGACGGCTATCGGCATATCCGCTCGTCGTGGGACGCTGCCGGTTAGGGCGGCCCGGTTCCGTCAGGCAAGTTCAAGGGACCTGCGCATCGGCCCAACGATCGTTCGGTCGGTCTGAATTTCCACGACGGGCGCCGGATTGTTACTGGCAAACCCGGGCCGGCGGGTTGACGCGCAGGGAAGCTTGATCGCAAGATCATGAATGCAGGTGACGGTGTGCCATGCGCGCCGAAACGGGAGGTCTCGCCTGCGGGAGGAACAGATGACTGAATCCATCAGGCTCTTTCGGGGCAGGTTCGGGCATGTCTCGCTTCTGAATGTCTGCAGCAACCTGGTGACCCATGCCCATCCGGAACTGCACATGATCATCTGGGTGGCCGGCGCACCCGGACAGATGACGGTCGGATCGGATACGGTCGACCTCGAACCGGGTATCGCCGTCGGAATCAATTCGTTTCAGCCACATGCCCACGTCTTCGCCGAGCACGAAACGCCGGGCAGTTTCCTGGCGTTCTACATCGACCTCGAATGGCTGACTGCGCGGCGCAAGCTTCCTGCCGGCGCCCCGGTCTTCGCGTCGCCTGCGATCCCCCTCAGTCCATTCCTCAGCGAATCGGCCCAACACTTCACCGACCTTCTGTCCGGCGGCGAGGAGGACTACGAACTCATCGCCTATGAGCTCGAGCGCTACATCGACCATTTGATCGATGCCGCAGACGCTGCGCGCAGCGCAAAGACGTCAGCGGAAAACGTTCGCCTGGCGCGGGATTTCCGGATCCGCAAGGCAATCGCGCTTATGGAGGCAAATGTCGGTGAACGCGTCTGCTTCGACAAGGTGGCCCGCAGCGTCGGGCTGTCACGCCCGCATTTTTTCGCGCTGTTCAAGGAGCACATGAACGTCACGCCGAACGTCTATTGGAACACGCTCAGGATCGCGGAAGCACGGCGCTGTCTCCAGTCGTCGGACGAACCCCTCATTTCGCTCGCCTACAGCTTGGGCTTTACGAGCCAAGGAAACTTCTCGCGCTTCTTCCGCGAGCACACTGGCGTTCGCCCCACCGTCTATCGTTCTGCGCTCAGCGAGAGCCTGCATGGCGGCAGCGACCCACAGGATTCGGAACCCAGCCGCGAGCGCCTCTGTCCCTGAAACCCGGGAGACATTTTCAGACTGTTCGATAGGCCGAAAAGACTGATCGATAAGCGCCCTTCCGGCATGGCCCTATTCTGGTGGTATCGAGACCAGATTGGGAAGCAAGATCATGGCCAAAGTTACTGTATCTTCCGTCATCACCGCGCCGGTCGAAAAGGTCTGGGAGCGCATACGGGATTTCAACGGGCTGCCGTCGTGGCATCCGCGCATGGTCAAGAGCGAGATCGAGGGCGGCCTGCCTGCAACCCAGGTCGGATGCGTTCGCAATTTCCAGATCGCCTCCGGCGCCACGATCCGCGAAAAACTGCTCGCCATTTCCGATGAGGACTACAGCGTCTCCTACAGCATCATCGAGACGCCGCTTCCGATTTCAAACCACAAGGCGACGCTCACGCTGAAACCGGTAACCGATGGCAACCAGACTTTCGCCGAGTGGAGCGCGACCTTCGATGCGCCGGTCGAAGAGGCAGACAAGCTCGCTGCAGGCATGGGCGAAAACGTCTTCCAGGGTGGGTTCAACGCGCTGAAGGAACACTTCGCCAAGCACGGCTGAGGATGTGTCATGGGACTTTCACTCCAAACCTTTCCGAGTACGGAGCAAGCGAAGGCAGCGCTGGAGGCAAACCGGGCGTCGCGCTATCTTGGTGGTGGCACGCTGCTGGTTCGAAGCGCCAATGAAGGCGAAGTCTCCTTCTCCACCTTCGTCCGCTCCACTGACCCTGCCCTCACCTCGATCGAGATTTCGGCGGGATCCGCACGCCTCGGAGCGTCACTCACCATGTCGGCGATCATCGGCGCCAGGGCTCTCGCTGTCGTGTCGCCGGCGGCAAGGGCGGTTGGCGGTCCGGCAATCCGCAACATGGCCACCATTGGCGGCAACCTCTATGCCCCTGCCCCCTATGGAGACTTCACGGTCGCCCTGCTGGCGCTCGATGCCACGCTCGAGATCGACGGCAATGACATTCCGATCGGGGCTTTCCTGGCGGGCAGAGACGACACGTATGCAAGGTCGATCGTCAGGGCGGTGCGTTTTGCGATTCCATCCAGCGACCAGTTTCGCTTCCTGAAGGTATCGCGCGTTAAACCCAAAGGTGTCTCAGTGCTTTCGATCTGCGCTGTTCTCGAGGAACAGGACGGGCTGATCACCTCGGCCCGGATTGCCTATGGCTGCATGGCGGACCGGCCGATGCGAGCCGCAGAGGTGGAGGCGGCACTGGCTGGAAAGCCCAGATCACAGCAGGGCATCGCTGATGCCCTGGCGCTTGCGACAAAGGGAACGGCACCGATCACCGACGCGATCGCCAGCGCCTGGTATCGCAGCGAAGTGCTGCCGGTACATCTCGGGAGGCTGCTGCTGACAGCCTAGTTCTACGGCAGAGGCCGACACAAGCATTCGGACGCGGTTTCGGGGAGGAAAACAATGGCCAGGGTTCCGGTTCAATTTACCCTCAACGGCGAGGAAAAGGCCGAATTCGTGGAAAGCGGCGTGACGTTGTTGAAGGCGCTCCGCGACAAGATCGGCGACATGTCGGTCAAGGGAGGCTGCCAGCAGGGCACCTGCGGCAGTTGTTCGGTCATCATCGACGGCGAGTTGCGACTTTCATGCCTCACGCTCGCGGAAAGCTGCAATGGCGCGGCAATCGAAACGACGGGCGGGCTTGCCGAACCGGGTGCGCTTCATCCGCTGCAGCACGCCTTTGCCGATGGCTTCGCCACGCAATGCGGTTTCTGCACTCCCGGCATGATCATGGCCGCCAAGGCGCTGCTAGATCGCAACCCCTCGCCCAGCCGCGAAGACGTGGTGGAGGCGATCTCAGGCAACATCTGTCGCTGCACCGGTTACGAGCCGATTATCCAGGCGATCCTTGACGCATCGCGCGCCAATTCGCTGAGCGTCGCCTGAGGAGAAGACAATGGAACTTCGCAAGCAGTATTTCTCCGACGAGCGCAAGGACGACCTGAAGGAAATCGGGCAGCCGCGCCCGCGCTCCGACTCACTCGGACACGTCACCGGCACGACCGCCTTTTTTGCCGACCGCACCTTTCCCGGTCTGCTACATCTCAAGATGGTTCGCAGCCCGCACCACCATGCCCGCATCCGTGGCATCGACCTCTCCGAAGCGGAAAAACATCCCGGCGTTGCACGTATCCTGACGGCCAAGGACGTGCCCCACAACGTCTACACCATCCTGACGCTGATCCAGGTTGGGCCCGAGGACGAGACGGTGCTGGCGACCGACAAGGTGCGCTGGAAAGGCGAGGCGATCGTCGCGATCCTGGCCGACAGCGAACGCGCCGCCCACGAGGCAGCGGCCAAGGTCAAGGTTGACTACGAGGTTCTCGATCCGGTCTTGAGCATCGATGATGCCCTGAAACCGGACGCACCGATCGTCAACGAATATCACGGACAGAATTTTTACCGCTATGACAGCGGCGCGTGCCGGAAGGTGCGGTTTGGTGACGTCGAGGCCGGCTTTGCCGGGGCGGACCATATCCTCGAACAGACCTATTCATCAGCACCGATCGAGCACGCGCCGACGGAAACGACAGGCTGCATCGTCGTACCCGAGGGCAGCGGCCGCTTCACCTGCTATACGAATACGCAGGCAATGTTCTTCACGCTCGATAACACCTCGATCATTCTGCAGATGGACGGCGCCAAGCTGCACATGGTCGGTGGCACGGTCGGCGGCGGCTTCGGCGGCAAGGTCGACGTCATCGTCGAGCCGATTGCCATCCTCGGCGCCAAGCTGACAGGTCGGCCGGTATCCTTCATCTACAGCCGGCACGAGGAGATGCAGATCTCCTCGCCACGGGCGGCGGAAAAGCTGGTCATCAAGGACGGCGTGATGAATGACGGCCGCATCGTCGCCCGCTACGTCAAGGCGTACATCGATGCCGGCGCCTATTCCCGCCACTCGCCCTATGGCGCCCAGAAATCGGCGGCCCATTTCCCTGGCCCTTACACGATCCCGAACGTCTCGGTGGACAGCTACTGTGTCTACACCAACCGCACGCCCTCCAGCGCCATGCGCGGTTTTGGCGTGACGATCGGCGACTTCGCCCTGGAAGTGCAGATGGACAAACTCGCCCGGCTGATCGCGATGGATCCGCTGGAATTCCGATTCGTCAACGCCTACCGCGACGGTGACATCAAGGCGCATCGCCAGCCCACCGAGGGTGCCGCGCTGATCGAGTGCATGCAGGAAGCCTCGCGCGCTGCGAACTGGCCGGTGGCGGACCAGTACTTGAAGATGTCATCCGCCAAGAGGGAGGCATAAGCCATGGCTCTGAGACACGGCCGCGGTGTCGCGGCGATCAACTATCCGACCGGTATGAACCTCGGCGGCGACCCGACCCAGGCCCTCGTCCATTCGACGCCGACCGGCAACTTCATGGTGTCGTTGTCGAGCGTCGATCTCGGCCAGGGCATGAAGCAGATCATGGCGCAGATCTGCGCCGAAACCATCGGCGTGCCGACCGACCGCGTCGTGGTCGATACCGCGGATACCGATACCGGTCCGCACTGCATGGGCACGTTCGCCTCGCGCGGTACCCATCGCGCCGGCAATGCGGTGATCCAGGCGGCAAAGGAGGCGCGGCAGGTCATGCTCGAAGTGGCCGCCGAGGAACTGGAGGTCAACGCCTCCGACCTCGATACCGACGGCCAGGGTAATATCCACGTCAAAGGCGCGCCGCAGCGCTCGATCTCGATATTTGACACTGCACTGGCCGCGCATTTCAAACGCGGACGTTCGATTTCGGGACGCGGGATGTTCCTGATCCCCCGCTCCTATCCGGACAAGGAGACAGGGGCGATGAAGCCCTCGACCTGTTATGCGCACGCCTGCACTGTCGCTGATGTCGAGGTGGACGACGAAACCGGCGAGGTCCGCGTCCTGGCGATCAAGAATGTCTTCGAAGTCGGTCGCGCGCTGAACCCCAAGATGGTCGAGCAACAACTTGTCGGTGGCTCCTGGATGGGGATCAGCCATGCCCTCTACGAGACGACCGAGCCATATTATCCAAGTCGGGCGCATGGCGGCACAGATTTCAACGAATACCTGATGCCCGGACCGGGAGATCTCGCCGAAACGGAAGTGTTCGTGCTGGAAAGACCCGCCGCCGACGGGCCATATGGGGCCAAGGGGCCTGGAGAAATGTGCGCCAATCCGCAGATCCCCGCTGTCGCCAACGCCATCTTCGATGCGGTCGGCGTCCGGATCGACACATTGCCGATCACGCCGGAACGCATCCTGCGGGCGTTGAAGGCGCGCGACGGCGCTACCCCGAACTGAGGCGACAATGCCAAACCCCGTCGCAATAGATGCCATCACATCGCCGGAGATCGTCGCTGACCTCTTCGCCGACTGCCGCTACATTGCCGACGAAGGGCTCGCAACCGCGATCTTCCTGGCAATCCAGCTCGGCAAGCCTTTGCTTCTCGAAGGTGTGCCCGGTGTCGGCAAGACGGAAGCGGCGAAAGCGACCGCGGCGATCCTCGGTCGCGACCTCATCCGTCTGCAATGCTACGAAGGCATCGACGCCCAGCACGCGCTCTATGAGTGGAACTACCAGCGCCAGCTCCTGGCGATCCGTCAGGCCGGGGATCAGGAGATCGACATATACGACGACCTGTTCCTGATCCCGCGGCCGCTTCTGCAATCCCTTCAATCGCCGGAGCAGACCGTGCTGCTGATCGATGAGATCGACCGTGCGGATCACGAATTCGAAGCCTTGCTCCTCGAGTTTCTTTCGGATTTCCAGATATCGATCCCCGAGCGCGGCACCGTTCGGGCAGCAAGACAGCCCATCGTCGTCTTGACGTCCAATCGTACACGCGAACTCGCGGAAGCGCTGAGACGCCGGTGCGTCTATCACTGGATCGCCTACCCAGATGCTGACCGCGAGGCGGAAATCATCATGGCGCGGGCGGGCGACGTGATACAAACGACGGCCCGAGCGGTCGCCAGGGCCGTCGGAGCGATCCGCGCCCGACCGCTCGCCAAGCCACCCGGCATCTCGGAGGCCGTGGAATGGGCGAACGCCGCCACAATCCTCGAAAGGGGCGGCAGCCCCTGGCCCGAGGCGTTCCGAAGGGCGATCGGCGTGTTGATCAAGGACGAGGAAGATCTTGCCTATATGGACGGTGAGTTCGACCTGATTATCGAGGAGGCTTTGGCATGACTGCCCGTCTGCCAACCCCGCAGCGAAGCGACGCCAGCCCGGTGCCCGTGGAAGTGAGGCCGTTCCTGGCCTTCGCCCGCGCCCTGCTCGACAGCAGTTTTTCGGTCGCACCCGAACAGGTCACGACCTTCCTCAAGGCAATTTCCCTCCTCGGGCCGCGCTCGATGGAAGACATCCGGCAGGCAGGCATCGCCGCGCTTGCACCGCCGCCGGATCGCAAGACGGAGTTCGATGCTATCTTTCGCGCCATCTTCTACGGCGAAGTCGCGACTCTTCCAGGTGGTGGGGAGGACGAGGACGCAAACGTCCGAGAGTCTGGAGGTGCCCGGGAAGAACGGGACGAGACACTCAAGAAGCAGACGGCCGGCGAGATGACCTCTGCACTGGAACAGCTTGCGGTACGGAGCTTCGACGCCGTCGGGAACGACACTGACGCTATCCGATTTGTCCGGTCGTTGTCACGATCGCTGCCGGTGCGACGCTCGTTCCGACGCCTGCGGACAAAAGCGCACGGGCAGATGGATCTGCGCCGTTCCCTGCGCTCGACGATAGCGGCTGACGGAGATGTGCCGAAGCCTGCGTTCAGGCGGCGCAAGTCGGTCACCCGACGCGTCGTGATGCTGATCGACATATCCGGCTCGATGAAACAGCACACGGCCGATTACATGACGGTCGCCCATGACATCATGCAGGCGACCGACCATGCGGAGATTTTCACGTTCGGCACACGACTGACGCGGATCACCGGCGCGCTACGTGTCCGCGATCGCGAACTGGCGCTCGCCAGGGCATCGGAGGCGGTTGACGACTGGGACGGCGGAACGCGGATCGGTACTTCCCTGCTTTCCTTCCTGGCCATCCCGCGTTTTGCGGCCTTTGCTCGGGGCTCAGTGGTCGTGCTTCTGACCGATGGGCTAGAGCGCGGCGACCATACGGACATGGAGAAGGCGATCCGCCGGCTCGCGACACGCGCCTTTCGCCTGTCGCTTCTGACACCCCTTGCCGGTGATCCACGGTTCAGGCCGGGAACCGCCGCGCTCAGCGCGATCTTGCCTTTGCTCGACGATCTCGCGGACGGCTCGTCCATCGCGCGGATCAGGAATTTCGTGCTCACGCTCGGCCGCCAGGCGCCTTCGGCCGAGGAAATCTGGCGGAGGCGGACGGATGACCGATATCATTGACTCGCATTTCCACATCTGGCGGCAGACGGACCTGCCCTGGTTGAACGGTCCCATGGTACCGCGCATCTTCGGCCCCTACGAGCCGATCCGCCGCGACTATCCGATCGAGGAGTATCTCGCCGACTTGCGGGATACCGGCGTCGAAAAGGCCGTCTATGTACAGACCAACTGGGCGAAAGAGAATTTCGAGAAGGAAGTCGGCTGGGTGAGCGAAACGGCAAGCGAGCACGGCTGGCCGCATGCGATCGTCGGCTATGCAGACATGACCGTCGAAGACGTTCGGCCACAGCTCGATCGGCTGATCAAGTATCCGCTGGTGCGCGGGGTGCGCATGCAGCTTCACTGGCATGAGGTGCCGGAGTATCGCTTCGCGCCCTCTGCCGCCCAGGTCGTCGACCCGGTCGTACGCAAGAATGTCGCAAGGCTCAAGGACTACGGATACTCCTTCGACCTCCAGCTGTTCCCGGCGCAAATGCGCGACGGCGCAAGGCTCGTCGCCGAAAACCCGGAAACGAACTTCATCCTCACTCATTGTGGTATGCTGGTCGACCGCAAGCCCGGGACCGTGGCAGCGTGGCAAGAGGGCCTGCGCCAGTTCGCCGGCTTGGACAATTTTCATGCCAAGCTCTCGGGTCTCGGGACGTTCGTTCACGCAAACGATCCTTCGCTGATTGCCCTGATCATCGACAATGCTATTGATACTCTTGGTAGTACGCACCTGATGTTCGGTTCGAACTTCCCGATCGAAAAGCTCTGGACAAAGTACGGGCAGGTCGTCGACGCCTATCGCGCCGCGCTCGACAGCCATGGCGCCACCGCGACGGCGGACATCTTCCGGAACACAGCCGAGCGGGTCTACCTCCCGGCCTAGCGTGCGGCATCATGCCAGCCGCCGTTCCCGGAACAGGGCGCTGGTCGGGCAGGACCCGGGATGATACCGTTAAGGCTATGTGTTTCCTCATGGAGAAATGGTATGGCGATATCGGTCCCCGCATCAGTTCAGGAAACGTCGTCTGCGCCGAGTGCCGAGCACGCCGGTCGCGACCTCGTGTGGATCCCCGGAAAAACCTATATGATGGGCTCGGAAAGGCACTACCCCGAGGAAGCTCCCGTGCATCCGGTGACCGTCGACGGGTTCTGGATCGATACGACGCCGGTGACGAACCGCCAGTTCGCCGAATTCGTCAAGGCGACCGGCCACGTCACCATGGCGGAAAAGGCCCCGGATCCGAAGGACTATCCGGGAGCCATTCCCGAAATGCTGCGTGCCGGATCGTTGGTCTTTACGCCCCCCAGCAAGCCGGTGAGCGGTCCAGATATCAGCCAGTGGTGGACGTTCAAGTTCGGTGCCAACTGGCGCCATCCGCTCGGGCCACGAAGCGACATACGCGGCAAGTTCGACCACCCCGTGGTACATGTCGCCTATAGCGATGCAAGGGCCTACGCCGAGTGGGCGGGCCTCGACCTGCCGACCGAGGCGGAGTGGGAGCTGGCTGCGCGCGGCGGCCTCGACGAGGCCGAATATGGCTGGGGCGACGAGTTGGTGCCGAACGGGAAGCTCATGGCCAACACCTGGCAGGGCATTTTTCCGCACAAAACCCTGAAACCGAAGGGGCATGAGCGAACCTCAGCGGTGCGCAGCTTCCCGCCGAATGGCTACGGTCTCTTCGACATGATCGGCAATGTCTGGGAATGGACGCACGACTACTGGTCGACGCGCCACCCGGAAGCGGCGGCGAAAGCCTGCTGCATCCCGAAAAACCCGCGCGGCGGGCGGGTGGAAGACAGTTTTGACCCGTGCCAGCCGGAGATTCGCATTCCGCAGCGGGTGCTCAAGGGGGGCTCGCATCTCTGCGCGCCAAACTATTGCCGACGCTACCGCCCGGCGGCACGCCATGCCGAGCCGGAGGATACATCAACCAGTCATGTCGGTTTTCGTTGCGTCAAACGACCGTAACGCGGGTCTCGCACAGGTGCCCTGAACCAAAAAAGGCGGGAGAGAGCGGTCAGTTGGCAGTTCCTGTCTCCACCGCCGTCGCGTGCTCGTGCAACCGCTCGCTCAACAAGGTGTAAGCAACATAGTATTTGAAGATGTTGCTGACGTATTGGACGGTTTCGCGACCGACGATCGCGGCTGCGCCGTTCTCCACATTGCCGAACCAGACGTTCCTGTCGAGGCCAAGCTCGGTCGCCTTGGCGCGGAACTTCCGCAGGTTTGCAGGACCGGCATTGTAGGCGGCAAAACCCATCAGCATCTGGTCGCGCGGCGTGATATCGGGGTCGGCGAGGTATCGGCCGACCAGATAACGCAAGTATTTCGAGCCAGCCTCGATGTTGCGGTCGGCATCCTTGTCGATCCCCTTGATCGCGACGGCCTGGTCGGCTGCCGTATTCGGCAGAAGCTGCATGATGCCAACCGCGCCGCGCGGGCTGCGGCGGTTCTGGTCCAGCTGCGACTCCTGGTAGCCCTGCGCGATCAACATCAGGTGGTCGAAGGAATAGGTCGTGCCGTGCTTGCGAAACAATTCGATGAGATCCTTATACCTTTCGACATCTTCGGCCGAATAGGCTCGCTTCAGCATCTTGTCGCTTCGATAATACCTGTTGCGGAGGATATTGCCGAATGTAGTGCCGACCTTGTGACTGGCGACAAACTTGTTGAGTTCGGCCTTAAGCTGCGGGCTGTTCTTGCGGATCGCCCAGGCGATCTGCCCGCCGGAAGAGATCACGATATCCTCGCGCATGACCAGATCGTCGAACACCTTGGTCCAAAGCTCGGCCTTGTGTCTATCGACCACAGTCCACGGAAGCAGCCCGGCATTGACCATTTCGAGAATATCCTCGTCTTCGAGGTCTTCGTCGATGGCCATGACCGAAATCGGTTGCTTGCCCGCCTCGGTTAGCTGTTTGTTGAACTGGATAAGATGCTCGTTGTAGCTGCTCGATTGCCTGACACGAAGCTCCTTGCCCGACAGATCATCGAGAGACGCCACTTCAGGCTCGGAAGGGCCGGTAACCAGTACCTCTGACGCATCGGAGTAGATTGGCGCGGTGAAATCGACCAACTCCCGGCGCTGGTCGGTGACCGTGAGGTTGGCTATCACGATGTCGCCGATGCCGTCGTTGAGCGCGGTCAGCAACTCGTCCCTAGCCAGGGGAAGAAAGGCAACCCGGATGCGCTCGATCTCTTTCTTGCGTCCCGCGTTCAGGGTTTTTTCGAGCTCCGTGCCGAATTCCACGGCGGTGCCCAACTGCTGGCCCTTGTCTACGAAATAGATGCTCTTGCTGTAGGGCACGATGATGCGCACAAGTCGGCGCTTCTTCATCTCGTCGAGATCGGACGTGTGTCGAGCGACGAGCGGCCCGGCAGTTTCCTGCGCCTTGGTGACCGCAGCGCCAACGGCGAAGGCCGCCCATGCGAGCAGCGCCAAGGCAAGCGCAAGCCTCATCAACCGGAACAATTTCATACTCCGCCCCCAAGCTTCTCGAGCTTGATACCCATACCCCAGGTTGAGACAGATTTTATCACCGTTTCGAGCACTCTCCTATGCAGTCAAAAGGAGCGGATCGGATTAAGCAAGGACGGTTTGCCGCGTTGGGTTCCATCCTGTCTTCGTCCATCAAGGCGGCGTCCATCAAAGCCTTCACTGGCTGGACGCTTGCCGAGATGGCGAGTTTTCGCGTCTTTGATGAGATCTAGAACGACGAGATCTCTGGGGCAAAGACAGTGCCCAGGAAGTAGATGGCCGCGACATAGTAGAGTACGTAGAGCGCATAGACCTGACCATTGCCGCCATAAATCCGTGCCACCAAGCCGGCTGCATTTGCGACCAGGCCGGATATGCCCCTCCAGAATGCGTAGGCATAGGGGGTGAGAATGGGGGCAAATACCGGCTTGTAGAAGCCGTAGAAGCGCGTCACTCCCGGTGCCGCCGAACCGACGCGTCCCACGCGGTACAGGAACCACATCAGCCCCAACCCGACAGCGGCAATCGCAACCGATACCGCCATGACCGGAACCGGATTCCAGGTTCCGTAAATCAGTTCGAGCGACATGCCTTCCCAGACGAGTGTAGACGCGAATTGCGGGTCGATCGCCGCGGAAATTGGCTCCATGAACAGCTTGGGAAAGAAGGACAGAACCAGAATCGCGGTGACGAGCAGGAACTGCGGCACCAAAAGGGCCGCCGGCGCCTCCCGGACTTCCTGATGAGTTGGACGCGCCGGACCGAGGAAAACGCTGTATCCCAGGCGGAACATGTAGAGAAGGCCGATAAGCGTCGCCAGCACCCCGAGTGCGACCAGACCATACCAGCCGCGATCCATCATGGCGCTGAGGAGCAGCCATTTGCCGCCGAAGCCGGCGAGCGGGGGTAGTCCCGACATGGAGATGAGGGCGATCACCGCAGCCGCAAAGGTGAACGGCATGTTGCGGGCAAGCCCACCACAGGCATCGAGCCTTCTTGTCCCGGCGCGAAGGATGATACCGGCAACGGCGAGGAACAATATGCCCTTCACCATCAGATGGTTGGCAACGAGATAGAGCGCAGTGACCCATCCGAGGTGGCTCATCAACGCGATGGCCGTGACGATATAGCCGATCTGGCTCATGCTCGAATAGGCGAGCATCCGCTTCACGTCGTCCTGCTGGAGCGCCATCAGCGCCCCGGCAACGGTTGTCAGGACGCCGATCCAGCCCATCACATAGGCGAGGTCGAGGCCGAGTTCGGAGCGAATGGCGATGTAGGTGACCATGAAGAGGCCGAACATCGCCACCTTGCTGACAACGGCCGACAACATGGCCGACAGGTCGTCATCGGCCTCCGCATAGGTGCCGGGCAGCCACACATGCACGCCGACAGCGCCGGCCTTGATGAGGAGGCCGATCGCCAGCAGCGCAAAGGCGGCGGCCGCATCCGGACCCGCGATCTCGAACGCCGCAAGCGCTACGGTGCCGTTCGCGGCGGTCGCAATGCCGAACCCCGCCAGCAAAAGGAATGCCGAAGCGAGCGAAAAGATGAGGAAGCGCAAGGCATGGCCGCGCGCTTCCCGCCGCATGGAGATCAGAAAATAAGACGACAGGGTAATCAGTTCCCAGCAGAAGAAGAACTCGAGGCTGGTGGAGGCGCCCAGCAGGCAGACGATAGCGAGGAGCAGGACGGCCATCAACGGATAGTAGCCCGGTCGGGGATCGACCCGGTAGAGACCGGCGGAGGCGACGACCAGTCCACCGGGAAGCAGGAGCGCCGCAAACAGTTGACTGATGCCGTCGACGTCGCGGCCCATCCATATTCCCACCAGAAGGACCGCAAGCAGCATGAGCGCGCATCTCGCCCGTGCCGGCAGGCGCTCGAAGAGGCAGAGAAAGCCGCCGATATAGAGCGGAGCAAACAGCCATATCGAAGCCGCGCCGGCTCTCGTTGCCGCATAGTAGCCGCTGGCGGCGAGGATGCCGACGCAGATGTAGACAGGTAGCATCCTCGAAAGCGCGGGCGTGAATCCGCCCTCGCGCGATTCGCCGCGGATCGCCTGTCGGAACCAGCGGAACATGTAGGTGACCTCGAACAGCGAGCCGACGAGCAGCACACCGATCCAGAAGTACAGCCTGCCTTCGGCCAGTTGCATCACCAGTTCCCACTTCGCCCAGAAGCTCGGGAACGGTGGCAGGCCGGAAATGGCAATCAGCAACACGGCAAAGGCGAAGAGAACAGAGGGCCGAGCGGCGACCGCGCCCCAATCGCGGATCTGCTGGCGATTAATGATCCCGGCCAGCCAGAAGAGACCGGCCTTGGCAAAGAGGTGATTGAGAAAGATGCCGCCGACCACCAGCGGCAGCGACGCTTCAGCGCCGAGTTCGGTCAACAGGGCAAGGGCGAGCACGGCGAGCGCCATCTGGGCGATCGACGAATAGCCCAGCATGCGCTGGACCTTCGACTGCCTGAGCCCGACGAGATTGGAAAATACGAAGGTCAGGCCGGCGGAAAGGGCAATCACGCCGAGTTGCTGCTCGAAGATAGGCAGAAGCTTGAACAGTGCGAAGAATACCCCTGCCGAGACGCCGACCGAAACCAGCGCCGCCACGCCGGCGGGGGCCGTCTCATAGACATCCAGCCCCCATCCGTTGGCCGGAAACGGCTTGAGCTCGACGATCAGGCAGGAAAGCACGAACATCAGCGCGGCCATGCCGATCGGGCCGGTGATCGCTGCGCGTTGCTCGATCATCTGGTCGATGTTGAGCGTCCCTGTGACGTGATAGAGCAGCACACTGCCGACCAGGAAGAAGGACGACGCCAGTACCGTCGCCATGATGTACTTGAAGCCGGCGGACAGGGCGGCAGGTGTGCGCTCCGTCCCGAGCAGGCCATAGGTGGCGATCGAGACGATCTCGAGAAAGACGAACAGGTTGAAGAGATCGCGGGTCATGATCATGCCATTGATGCCCATGACGAGGATCAGATAGAGGAGCAGGACTGCATAGCTCGCCCGCAGGCGCTCCCACAGGTGCCATGCGCCGAGAACGGCTATGATGTTCACCGAGAATGCAAATACTCCTTCCCACGGACCCAGGCGCAAGTTGATCGAATAGGGCGGCATCGCCCCCGCGGTATAGGAATCGATCGCGCCTCCACCGCTCAAAACCGACAAGAGGCAAATGGCGGAAATCACGGTCATGCCGCCAAGGGAAATGACGAAGGCGATCCCCGGCAGTTGCTTTCCGAACCGGTAGAGCAAGGGGATGAGGAACCCGCCGCCGAGACCGAGGAGAAAGATGTTCAGCGGCTGCGAGAGGCCTTCTACCATTTCGACTCCGTGAAGGCATCGATAGACAGGGTTTTCTTCGCGTCATAGAGGCGGATCGCGAAGGCCAGCATGACCGCGGTCACAGAAAAGCCGATGACGATGGCGGTCACGACCAGTGCCGAGGGAACAGGATCGACCGCCCGCAGCGTCGCCTCCCCGATCGGAAGCGCCTTGTCGGCGATCGGCGCAGTCCCGCCCGTGACATATCCGGAAGCGACCATGACGATGTGCAGCCCGGTGTCGATCAGCGAAAACCCAATAATGATGCGCAGGATGTTGCGATGGGTGAGCAGGCCCCATAAGCCGATCAGCACGAGGAGGAAGCCCGTCGCGAGGAGGATATGAGAAACCGGCAGGCCCACGATGATTTCTCCTCCCTGCGGCTCAGCTTCGGAACCGGTCGATGACGACGCTGAGCTCGGCCCCGACCTTGATGCCTAGCAACGCGGAAATGACGGGAATAGCGCCGGCACTGATGAAGGCGCCGAGTTCGCCGCGCGGCATGATATGGCTGTCGAGGAACCCGCCGGCAAACACGATGCCGAGGATGCCGAGAGTCACATACACCACGCCGGCCAGAGACTCCGTCACGCTCAGGAAACCGTGATTGACCAGCGTCGATGGTCGGGCAATGAGCAACAGCATGACACCCGAAGCGACGACCGCCCCGCCCTGGAAGCCTCCGCCAGCGGACAGGTGTCCGTTCAGGATCACATAGGCTCCAAACAGGAAGATCATCGGAAGTATGACCTCCGCGCCGCTGATGACGAGTTCGCTTGGTCCCGCGGCGGCATCGCGACCAACTTCATCAGGCCTTTCGCCAGCGCCGCTGGCGAGCAGGATGCCGACACTGGCCGCAACCATGAAAAGCACGGCAACCTCGCCAAGTGTATCGAAGCCGCGATAGGTGATGAGGATGCCGGTCACAACGTTTTGGGCGCCGAGGTCGCGGGGCACCGCTTCGAGATAGTATTGGGCAAGCGCCGACAGGGAGTCGCGCTCGACATAGCCGGCAATGACCGTTGCGAAGATGAAGCCAAACAGCATGAGCGCGAGCAGGTCGAAGGTCCGCTTCATGAAGGCCTCGCCTTCCCTTCGTCATCGCGATCCTTCAGCGCGTCGGTAAAGGTGGAAGGCGCCATCGGCGTGCCGATTGCATGGGCGGCACGAGATAAGGCATGCGAGGACAGCGGGTTCGTCATCAAGACGAAATAGGCGACCACCAGCAGCTTGAAGGCCCAGTCCGGATGATAGACCCCCAGGCCGACCAGCACGAGGATATTGCCGAGCGTCGACGCCTTCGTGCCCGCCTGGATGCGGGTGTAGGCATCGGGCATGCGCAACAGGCCGAGTCCCGCGGAAAACAGGAAAAACGCGCCCGCGAGAACGAACAAGCTTCCGATCAGCTCGCTCATGGCTCAATCCTCCCCTGTGCGTGTCTTGCGAATGGCGTACAGAAAGATGAGGGTCGAGAGGCCGGCGCCGATCGCCGCTTCGGCCATCGCTACATCCGGCGCAGCGAGAAGGACGTAGGACGCCGCGGCAAACAGGCTGGCGAGGCCGGCGCTGACCATGGCCGGCAGGAGATTGTCGAGCCACACGGCGAGAACGCCACTGACCAGAATACTCGCGGATATCAGGAGAAGCAGCAGTTCGAGCAGCATGCCTAGCGCCCCTTTTCCAGGAAGCGGGCAATGGCGAGAACTGCAAGGAAGCTGAGAAGTCCGTAGACGAGCGCGACATCGAGGTAGACGAAGCGTCCCGAAATATGGGCATAGAGGGCAATCAGCGAAATCGAGACGACCGTCAGCGTGTCGATCGCCACGATCCGGTCGATCACCGTCCTGCCGATGATCAGTCGCAGGACGCCGAAAACAATGCTGAAGAAGATCAAAACCCCCGCTATCGTCAGGATGGTATCAGCCAAAAATTTCCCCCAAATGCTTCTCGAACGGCTCGGCAATGATTTCCCTTGCTGTTTCCGGATCGGTTGTCTTGACGTCGAGCCAATGGATGAAGAGGGCGTCGTCGCTAATGTCCATCACCAGCGAACCGGGTGTCAGCGCGATCGAATTGGCGAGCGCCAGACGCCCGACCGGCGACCTCAGCCGCAGGTTGACTTTGACGATGCCGGGACGAATGTCGATACGCGGCGCGTAGACATAGCGCAGCATGTTGATGTTCGCCTTGACGAGTTCGATGAAGAAGACACCGGTATAGGCGAGAAAATGATAGGCGGCACGGGGAGTTAGGCCAACATCGTGCCAGACTGCGCTACGCCGGACGAATACAAGCGCCAGGCCAAATGATATCAAGGCGCCGATCATGACGATCGGAACAGCGAACGACGAATTGATGACGAGCCATATGAGAAAAAGAAGAAGCCAAAGGCTCGCCAGATTGAGCGACAGCCCCGGAGACACCAGTTTTTCCTTTTCGTCGTCTGATGGCACCGGTCCACCCACTCCGGAAAAACACGTTTCAAATATGCACGTTACTTCGACAATGCTGCCATCATGCATGCCTCGTCAATATTGTACACTGCACCCGGTTTCGAATCTGGGACGCTATGCAAACCCGATGTGTGAGAACAACTAGCGAACTGCCCCGACAATAGCGAGCCGCCCGATGATGCGCGAGGGCAGGAAGATCACCAGGGACGCAGCTCCCTCGATCACCGCCCCTCCGTCGGCCAGGATCGTCGGCGACACGGCGGTCTGCTCGTCGCGGATTGTGGTGCGCAGCAATTGGCCGTTGTTGACCAGGTCCATCAGCGTCGGCGAACTGGCGAAAACACCATGCCTGCCGCCGTCGAGATCCGAGACATCAAGTACGGTAATGCCTTTGGATTGTAGGAAGGCGATGTCCGAACCGCTGCCGACGCGCGGGTGGCCACCGGCAACGCGGGTCGAAATCCCAAGCGCGCGGTCGCGGCGCGAAACCACGATCATGAAGGGCTGCGGCAATTCCCCGATGTCGTTCGCCTGGCTCTCGAAGACGTCCATGTCGATGTCGGGGGCCGCAAGAACGACGCCACCCAGTCGCTTCAGATGGCGCCCGCGGCCGCTGATCGCGAGGTCGCGCAGCGCCTCCATCACCACGTAGGAACCCATTGAATGGCCGACCAGCACG
Organism: Ferirhizobium litorale; assembly: GCA_030028905.1. GTDB lineage: Bacteria > Pseudomonadota > Alphaproteobacteria > Rhizobiales > Rhizobiaceae > Ferirhizobium > Ferirhizobium litorale. The sequence goes on from JALDYZ010000003.1 coordinate 321,558, forward strand.
ATCCTGCGGGCGTTTGTCTGCGCTGCGATCTCGATCGTCTCGGCTAGGCCGTCCCGACCGACAAGAGCGCTGTCACGGTCGAAGACGTACAGGGGAAGTGCGCCTCCCGATGGCCAGGCATAGTGGAGCGCGACGGACTTGACGTTGTAGTCGTGGGTGATCTGCGCGTTTCGGAAGATGCTGTCGGCGAAATTGTTGTTGTAACCGTGGACGAAGATGAAGATCTCGCGGTGTTCCGGCGCGCGTAGTGCCAGGGCTTCGTTGAGTTGCGCAATGAATTGCTTTCGCCCATCGATCTGCCGGTAGGAGCGCGCAGTAAAATGCCGTTCGGGATCGGGCATGCGGCCGCTCTTCTCGACAGAGCCCGGCACATGGTGCTGAGGAATGCCGATGTCGAACTTGGCGAAGTTCAACTTTTGTGAACGTTCCGCCGAGTATGGCAACGCAAGGTTATCGGAGCGCTCCCGACTTGTGGACACGAAAATCGGAACGATGGCCGCGGGCTCGCCACGGGCACTCACGCTTTCCAGGCCGGTGATCGCGCGTGGTCCGCCACAGCCCGACAAGATCACCAGGACGATCAAAAATGCGAACAGGCGCGAAGTCGGCATGGTCCGGCTCAGGTTGCGGTCGGGCTCCCTGACTTAGAGCATCGGAACAGACCGGCTGCAACCACCCTTTGCGTATGTTCAACGCCTCTCGCGCTTGCACCAAACAACTGTGATCTTCCCGCAACGAATGGGTGCAGAGTTGCAACAACCTGTAGAACGGCACCATCGCCCGCCCCGTCACAATTTCATGGCGGCCTGCGAATGTTCGTGCTGATCCCGCAAATTCGCATGGCTTGAGCCGATTCGTGGCTTGCCGTGCGATTGCGACGAATAAACGCGCAAACGGGATTCCTGGCCAAGGATCAGGATTCCATGCTGATCACACGGCAAACCCGATGCAGCTATTGTTGCACCGGGCCGCGATGCAACCGCACCGAGTCGGCGGTTTGGCAGTGCGGCGACGGGGGATGGATCGACATGGCTTCCGCTTCAGAACAGAAATTTTCGGTATGGACGCTGATGGCGATGGTCGTCGGATCCATGGTCGGTGCCGGCATCTTTTCGCTTCCGCAAGCTTTTGGCCGCGCGACCGGGCCATTCGGAGCCCTGATCGCCTGGTCGATCGCGGGCATCGGCATGCTCATGCTGGCGCTGGTGTTCCAGACGCTCTCGCGACGCAAGCCGGACTTGGATGCCGGTATCTATGCCTATGCCAAGGCCGGCTTCGGTAACTATCTCGGCTTCCTCTCGGCGCTCGGTTACTGGTCTGCCGCCCTGCTCGGCAATGTGTCCTACTTCGTGCTGATCAAGTCCACGCTCGGCCTGTTCTTTCCCGTTTTCGGCGACGGCAACACCATACCGGCGGTGGCGATATCCTCTGTTCTTCTTTGGTTTATGCATGCATTGATCCTGAGGGGCATCCGCGAGGCGGCCGCCATCAACACCATCGTAACCTTCGCAAAGATCATCCCGATCTTCCTGTTCATCGTCTTCGTGGCCTTCGGCTTTCAAGCCGATGTTTTCGCTGCCAATTTCTGGGGCGGCGAGACGGTCAGCTTCGCCGGCGTTGCCGGCCAGGTCCGCGCCACAATGCTGGTCACCGTGTTCGTTTTCGTCGGCATCGAGGGCGCGAGTGTCTATTCGCGTTACGCCCGCAACCGCGCCGACGTCGGCATCGCAACCGTGCTTGGCTTTCTCGGCGTGCTCTGCCTGCTGGTGCTGGTGACGATACTTTCCTACGGCGTCATGCTGCGCCCCGATCTCGCGGCACTGCGCAATCCGTCCATGGCCGGCGTGCTGCAGGCGGTAGTCGGCCCGTGGGGAGCCGTTTTCGTAAGCATCGGACTACTGATTTCGGTGGCGGGAGCTTACCTGTCCTGGGTGCTGCTGGCCGCGGAGATCCTATATTCGGCCTCGAAATTCGGCACGATGCCGCGTTTCCTCTCGCATGAAAACGGGAATGGCGTTCCGTCCAACGCCCTCTGGCTCACCAATGTCGCCGTCCAGATATTCCTGATCCTGACACTTTTTGCCCAGTATGCATTCCGGCTGGCGCTGGAATTGACCAGTTCGATGATCCTCATCCCATATTTCCTCGTCGCCGCCTACGGCTTCAAGCTTGCCGCGAGCGGCGAAACCTATGACCGCGATCCCTCTGGCCACCGCGGCGACCTGGTGCGCTCCGGCATCGCTTTGATCTACACTGCGGGTCTCATCTATGCCGCCGGCGCGCAGCATCTGCTCCTCACCGCCGTCATCTATGGGCCCGGTACGATCCTCTATTTCATGGCACGCCGCGAACAGGCGAAATCCATCTTCACCCCCCTTGAAACCGGCTTGTTCGCCATCGCCGTGCTCGGCGCCTGCATCGCCATATATGCGCTCGCCACAGGCATTATTACCGTCTGACTGACCATGACGGCTGGCGCATGGATTCGTCCGCGAGGCCGATCTTGCGTAGCGGGTTGATTACCGATCCCCGGCAGGAGGCCGACAAGTGATGAGCTTCATGAAAACGTCAACAATTCTGTACGCACTGCATAGCTTTGGGATTCTGTGCTGATCACAGCGAGACTTAAAGAACACTATAGTTCCCGCAGGGGCCATGCGTTTCGAAACCGGAACGTCTGGAAAATCATGAGTTGTGAAGGGGCGGCCCATGGCTACGAGTCAGACTCAAAAGTTTTCGCTTTTCGCTCTTACTGCCATGGTCGTCGGATCAATGGTCGGGGCCGGCATATTCAACCTGCCGGGACGCTTCGGCGCCGCCACGGGCCCGTTCGGCGCCCTCATTGCCTGGGCGATTGCAGGTACCGGCATGTACATGCTGGCGCGCGTGTTCCAGGCGCTTGCTGAGAAGAGACCGGACATCGACTCGGGCGTCTTTGCTTACGCCAAGGCTGGGTTCGGCAACTATATGGGCTTCCTGTCGGCCTTCGGCTACTGGCTCGGCAGTTGCCTCGGCAACGTCTTCTACTGGGTCTTGATCGGCTCGACCCTGGGACGCTTTTTTCCCGACATCTTTGGCGACGGAAGCAGCGCCACGGCGATCATCGTATCGCTGATCGGCATATGGGCCTTTCATTTCATGATCCTTCGCGGCGTCGAGCAGGCGGCGTTCATCAATACCGTCGTCACGATCGCCAAGATCGTGCCGATCCTGGTGTTCATCCTGGCGCTGATCTTCGCCTTCAACTTCTCGCAATTCTCCGAGAATTTCTTCGGCGGTCCGGACATGCCGCCGAAACCGTTGATCGCACAGGTGCGCGACACCATGCTGATCACGGTGTTCGTCTTCCTCGGCATCGAGGGCGCCAGTGTTTATTCACGCTTCGCCAAGGAGCGCTCCGACGTCGGCAGGGCAACGATCCTGGGCTTCGTCGGCGTCACCGGCCTCATGGTAGCGGTAACGCTGCTGCCCTATGCGGCGATGCCGCAATCTGCGATCGCGGCCGTTCAGCAACCTTCGCTCGCCGGCGTTCTCGAGGCGGTCGTCGGCCATTGGGGCGCAGTCTTCATTTCAATCGGCGTTCTGGTTTCTGTGCTGGGTGCCTATCTCGCCTGGTCGCTGATCTGCGCTGAAGTGCTCTTTGCCGCAGCCAAGTCCGACGACATGCCGAAACTTTTCGCCGCGCAAAATGGCAACCGGGTCCCTGCCAATGCCCTGTGGCTGACCAATATCGTCGTGTCGCTTTTCGTGATTTCGACCTACTGGTCCCGGGACGCGTTCAACTTCATGCTCGACATGACAAGCGTCACGGCGCTGCTGCCATATCTGCTCGTCGCCGGGTATGGCATTCTGCTCGCCCGCAGTGGCGTGGGCTATGAGACCACGCCCAATGAACGCGGTCGCGACCAGGTCTTTGCCTGGATCGCAGCCATCTACACCATCTTCATGTTCGTCGCCGCCGGGCTCAAATATGTGCTGCTTGTCGCCGTCCTCTTCGTGCCGGGGACGATTCTCTACTTCTGGGCTCGTCGCGAGCAGAATTTGCAGCTGTTCACCCCTACCGAACTCATCGTGTTCGTCGTCACACTGATCGCCGGCCTGATCGGCGCTTACGGCCTGATGACGGGCATCATCACACCTTGAACAGAAAGGCAGAAAGGTCATGACAAACGACACCCCCTTCGGCGTCCACTCGGAAGTTGGCCAGCTTCGCAAGGTCATGGTGTGCGCGCCAGGCCGGGCCCACCAACGCCTGACGCCTTCCAATTGCGACGACCTTCTTTTCGACGACGTGCTCTGGGTCGACAATGCCAAGCGCGACCATTTCGACTTCATGACCAAGATGCGCGACCGCGGCATCGACGTGGTCGAAATGCACAACCTTCTGGCCGAAACCGTCGCCGTGCCCGAGGGCAAGAAATGGATCCTCGACCACCAGGTGGTCCCGAACCAGATGGGCCTTGGTCTTCTCAACGAAGTCCGTTCCTATCTCGAAGGCCTGTCCAACCGCGAACTTGCAGAAACGTTGATTGGCGGTCTCTCGACCCACGAATTCCCCGAGGCCATCGGCGGCGAACAACTGGCGCTGATCCGCGATGCCGCGGGCGTCAACGAGTATCTCCTGCCGCCACTGCCCAATACGCTCTACACGCGTGACACCACCTGCTGGATCTATGGGGGCGCCACGCTCAACTCGCTCTACTGGCCGGCCCGCCATGAAGAAACCATTCTCACGACCTCGATCTACAAGTTCCATCCGGACTTTGCCGGCAAGGTGAATGTCTGGTGGGGTGATCCGACCCAGGATTGGGGGCTGGCGACGATCGAGGGCGGCGATGTCATGCCGATCGGCAAGGGCAACGTCCTGATCGGCATGAGCGAGCGCACCTCGCGCCAGGCGATCAGCCAGGTCGCGGCCGCGCTGTTCGAGAAGGGTGCCGCCGAGCGCGTCATCGTCGCGGCCATGCCGAAGCTGCGCGCCGCCATGCACCTCGACACGGTCTTCACCTTCGCCGACCGCGATTGCGTGCTGCTCTATCCCGATATCGTCTATGGCATCGATGCATTCTCCTATCGCCCGGATGGCAAGGGCGGGGTCGAGTTGCACAAGGACAAGGGCACCTTCGTCGAAACCGTGCGCGATGCGCTCGGCCTGAAAAAGATGCGCGTCGTCGAAACGGGCGGCAATGCCTACATGCGTGAACGTACCCAGTGGGACAGCGGCGCCAACCTCGTCTGCGCATCACCCGGCGTTGTCTATGCCTATGACCGCAACACCTATACCAACACGCTTCTGCGCAAAGAGGGAATCGAGGTCATCACCATCACCGGTGCAGAACTTGGCCGCGGTCGCGGCGGCGGGCATTGCATGACATGCCCGATCATCCGGGATCCGGTGGACTACTAGTACAAGTGCCATGGACCGGCGTGCGGCAACGGCCGCGCGCTGGCGGTGTTTCTCAGAGGGGTCCCATGCCATTACGTCTTCAAACATTGAACATCATGTGCGGCATTTCGGCGATCGCCGCCTTGCTATTCGCAACCGGATGCCAAAGGGAAGATGAAGCGGCCGAACTGCCACCCCGCCCGGTGAAGACCGTCACGGTTTCGTTCAGCCCGGATGACACCTTCGGCTCGCTGGTCGGAGAGATCCAGCCGCGGTTCGAGACAAGCTTCAGCTTCCGCCAGGGCGGCGAAGTCAGGGAGCGCGATGTTGATGTCGGGAATATGATCAAATCGGGAGATGTCATCGCCCGACTGGATTCCGAGGACCAGCAGGACGCGGTGCGCAAGGCAGAGGCAAACCTCTTTGCCGCGCAAGCGACCCTCGAGAATGCGGAGACCGCCCGGGCAAGAGCGCAGCAACAGTATCCGCGTACGGTCAGCCGCGCGGCACTCGACAGCGCGATCGCGCAGGCAAGCGGCGCCAGGGCGAGCGTCGACGCAGCCGAGGCCGCCTTGCGCATCGCCAAAAACAATCTCGACAACCGGGTGCTGAGGGCAAACTCGGACGGTGTCGTCACGGCGGTCGGCGCCGAGGTCGGCCAGAATGTCGGCGGCGGCCAGATGATCGCGCGGATCGCCCAGCTTCAGGACAAGGATGCCGTGTTCCAGGTTCCTGAAAGCGCCATTGCGGCCGCCAGCCGCGACCTGACGATCGAGGCAAGCTTGCTCAGCCGCCCGGACATCACGGCGGTCGGAACAGTACGCGAGATCTCGCCGGTCGCAGACCCGATTACCCGTAACTTTACCGTACGGGTTGCGCTGGACAATCCGCCGGAGGATTTCCGATTTGGCAGCGCCGTGCGCGGAAGCGTCAATCTTCCGGGCGGCCCCGTGGCCCGCCTGCCGATGACGGCGCTCTTCAACCAGGGCAACGAATCCGCGGTTTGGGTGGTCGATCCAGCAGACAGCACGACGAAGCTGGTCCCGGTGACGATCCAGCGCTTCGAGACCCAGGACTTCCTGGTCGCCAAGGGTATTGCCAGCGGCGACCGGGTCGTGGTCGCCGGTGCGCAACAGCTGCGCCCAGGCATGCCCGTGCGTCTGCTGGAAGGAAGCCTTTGATGAAGGAGAGCTTCAATCTTTCCGAATGGGCGATCAAGCGCCAGGGCCTCATCATCTTTCTCATGCTCCTCGGTGCGATAGCCGGCATCTTCTCGTTCTGGAACCTCGGTCGCAGTGAAGATCCGGACTTTACCGTGAAGACCATGCTGGTCTCGGCGGCCTGGCCCGGCGCGACAATCGAGCAGCAGTCCGATCAGGTCACCGACCGGCTGGAGCGCACGCTCCAGCAGGTTCCATTCTTTGACTCGCTGCGAAGCCTGACGACGGCCGGTCAGTCGGTCATCTACGTCGTTCTGGAAGATTCAACGCCGCCGGATGACGTCGGCGAAGTTTGGTACCAGGTTCGCAAGAAGGTCGCCGACATTCGCCACACGCTGCCGCAAGGCGTGCTCGGACCGTTTTTCAACGACGAATTCGGCGATACCTTCGGCATCATCTACGGCTTCACGTCGGAAGACTTCAGCGACCGGGAAATCCGGGACTGGGCCTACGAGGCCCGAGACCGCCTGCTCAAGGTGGAAAATCTCGGCAAGGTGGAATTGCTCGGGGCCCAGGACGAAACGATCTACATCGAATACTCGACGCAGCGGCTGGCGAGCCTTGGCCTTAGCGGATCGACCATCATCTCGACGATCCAGGCGCAAAACGCGGTGCTCCCGGCCGGTCTGGTTACCACCGACGCAGACCGCACCGTTCTCGAGGTTTCGGGCGACCTGAAGGATGAAAACGACATCCGCAACCTCAATATCCCGACCAGCTCTGGTTTCGTTCGATTGGGCGATATCGCGACGGTCGTGCGCGGCACGGTGGATCCGCCGCAGCCGATGTTCCGCATCAAGGGGAAGCCGGCGATCGGCATCGCGGTCTCAATGGCCTCAGGCGGCGACATCCTGGAGCTGGGCAACAAGATCGATGTGGTGATGGAGCGTTTCCAGCATGACCTGCCGATCGGCATCGAGATGGTGCAGGTCGCGAGCCAGCCGGAGGTCGTCACCAATGCGATCCGCGGCTTCACGATCTCGCTGATGCAGGCAATCCTGATCGTGCTCGCCTGTAGCCTTGTCGCCCTCGGCTTGCGCGCCGGCCTGGTGGTGGCCGTGTCCATCCCGCTCGTCATGGCCATGACATTCCTGATGATGGAGATCACCGGCATCGCGCTCCAACGCGTCTCGCTTGGCGCCCTTATCATCGCGCTCACGCTGATGATCGACGACGCCATGGTCGCGGTCGAGATCATGCTGAAAAAGCTCGAGGAGGGCATGGAACGCGTGAAGGCCGCGTCCTTTGCCTACAAATCCACTGCATTTCCGATGCTGGCCGGCACCCTCGTGACGATCGCCGGATTTATTCCGGTCGGATTCGCGCGAAGCGTATCGGGCGAGTATGCCCGCTCGCTCTTCCTCGTCATCGCCTATGCCCTCATCATATCCTGGCTCGTTGCGGTGCTCGTGATGCCGATTATTGGGCTTGCGGTGCTGAAATCGGGAGAGAATACCGGGGAGAAGGAGGAAAGTGCCCTTACCCGCAGGTTCAAGGGTATTCTCGAGACGTGTGTTCGCATGCGATGGATCGTCGTGCCGGCCACGATCGGTCTGTTCGTAGTCTCCGTCCTCGCCTCCGGCCTCATGAACAGGCAGTTCTTCCCACCTTCCGACCGGCCGGAGCTGATGCTGCAGCTCGTCCTGCCGCAAAACTCGTCGATCCATGCGACCGAAGCAACCGCAAGACAGGTCGAGGAAATCCTAGCCGCGGACGAAGATGTGGTCGACTGGAGCTTCTATGTCGGCTCGGACGCCATCCGTTTCTACCTGCCCATGGATATCCAGCCGCCGGCGCCGTTCCGCGCGCAGGCCGTTGTCATCGCCAAGAGCGTCGACGCCAGGGATGCCCTGCAGGAACGACTTCAGACGAAGCTCGACGAAACCTTTCCCAATGTGATCGCTCGGCTTTCCCCGCTTGAGATGGGACCGCCGGTCGGCTGGCCGGTTCAGTATCGGATCAGCGGGCCGGACATCGCCGGCGTACGCGAACTGGCCTGGAAGGTGGCGGACGTACTCGACGAGAACCCAGGCGTGATCAAGCCCAATCTCGACTGGAACGAGCCGATCCGCAAGGTGGTGATCGAGGTCGACCAGGATCGCGCCCGTCTTGTGGGTCTCAACTCGGCGGCAATCAACCGGTCCCTCTTTGCAACAGCGACGGGATTGCCGATCACGCAAGTAAGGGACTCGATCTATCTCGTCAACGTCGTCGCCCGATCGATAACCGAAGAGCGTGCCAACATCGAGACTCTGCGCTCGCTACAGATCCCGATCGGCACCAACAGGACCGTGCCGCTTGCAAGCATCGCCACGGTCGAGTACCGGACCACGCAGCCGATCATATGGCGGCGCGATCGTGTGACGACCATTACGGTTCAGGCCGATATGTTCGAGGGCTTTCTGGCAGAGGGGGTCGTCTCCGAGGCCGAGCCAAAGATCGAAGAATTGCGGCGCGACAACCCGGACTACCAGATCGAAATCGGCGGCGCCGTTGAAGGTGCTGAAACCGGCCTGAGCTCGGTCACCGAGATGCTGCCGATCATGGCGATCATCATGGTGATCATCCTGATGTTCCAGTTGCAGAGCTTCCAGCGCCTGCTACTGGTTCTCAGCGTGGTGCCGCTCGGCCTCATAGGTGTGGTCGCGATCATGTTGGTTACCAACACGCCGGTCGGCTTCATCGCGGTGCTCGGCATGATCGCGCTGATCGGCATGATCATTCGGAATTCGGTGGTACTCATCGACCAGATCGAGACGACGATTGCGCAGAGAGGCAAGGCGTGGCAGAGCGTGATCGATGCAACGGCAAACCGCGTGCGTCCGATTTTTCTCACGGCAGGATCGACGATCCTCGGTATGCTGCCGATCGTCCGAGATCCCTTCTGGAAGCCGCTGGCATTCACCGTGATCGGCGGCCTTATCGTTGCCGCGGTACTGACGCTGATCTTCTTGCCCGCGCTCTACGTCCTGTGGTTCCGCGTTCCACCCGAAGCGGAACCGGAACAGAAGACCCCTGGCGACGTAACACCTGCGGTCGCGAGCACCTGATAGACAAGCTTTCCCCTTCAATGGCGAACGGAGAACGAATTCACGAACACAAGTTCTCAAGCCCCAAAAAGAGACGCGTTGCACAGCTTTGGGATTCTAGGCTAATCTCTCGAGCGCGTTCGGCGCGATATGATTTCCACCGCAAGCTATGATCCAATGATCTTGAAATGGAGTGGTCATGTCTGATCTGATCGTCATCGTCTATCCTACGGAAGAAAAAGCCGAAGAGGTGCGCAACCGCCTGCTCGAGCTGCAGAAAGAGTATCTGATCAAGCTCGGCGATGCCGTGATCGCGACCAAGTCCGAATCCGGCAAGATCAAGCTCAACCAATTGATGAACACGACCGTGGCCGGAGCGGCGACGGGCAGCTTCTGGGGCTTGCTGATTGGGGTGCTATTCCTCAATCCGCTTCTCGGAGTGGCCGTGGGAGCGGCGTCCGGTGCGATCGGCGGAGCGCTTACCGACGTCGGCATCGATGATGCTTTCATGAAAGACCTGGCGAGCAACCTGCAACCCGGCAATGGCGCACTGTTCCTTCTGGTGCAGGAAATGACCTCCGACAAGGTCCTGAAGGACATCGCTCATTTTGGCGGCGTCGTTCTCAAAACGTCGCTCGACGAAACCAAGGAACAGGTCCTGCGCGACGCACTCCAGAAAGCCTCGACCGCCTGATCCGCCCGAAGCGTTGCGACGCCGCACAGAGGTTCTTCAAAGAAGGGCGGCAGGGACGCTTCATCTTGATTGGAGCGTCAGGCCTTCGGCGCGCCTCACCTTCGGAAGGCTTTCGGCCCATCGCAATTGCTTTTCCATTGACCGAAATAGTCCGGCCCGATGCGGCGGGCCCGAAAAAAATTGACAAGCGGAGTTGGTGAATGGCAGTACGCGATTCCAGTCCGATCGTCGGATCGCTCGTCGCGGGCATTCTTGTTCTCGGTCTTCTGTATTACGCACAATCAATCTTCGTGCCGTTGGTGTTCTCGCTTTTCATCATCGCGCTCGTGTGGCCGGTTCAGGCCTTGCTGCAGCAATGGATGCCGAAGCTGCTGGCCCTGCTTTTCACCCTCAGCGTCACGATTTTCGTCATCATCGCGGTCGGATCATCCGTTGCCTGGGGTATGAGCAAGTTGGGACAATGGCTATTTGCCAACGCCGGACGATACCAGGAGATCTACGCCGACTGGACCGAGTGGCTCGAGGAGCATGGAATCGCCGTCGCCGGTCCTATCGCTGATCGTTTCGATGTTAACTGGCTGGTCGGCTTTACCCAGGAACTTGCCGGGCGCGTCAACAGTTTTGCCGGCTTTGCCCTGCTCGTGTTCGTCTTCGTGATGCTCGGCCTGCTGGAGGTCGAGGATTTCAACCGAAGGCTGGCCTCGCCCGGTGCCCAGCCGCATGGCGTACGCGTCTTGAGCGCCAATCGCGAGATCGGTGCAAAACTTCGCCGCTTCATGGTGGTCCGCACTTTCGCCAGCCTGCTAACCGGTTTCGTGGTCTGGGCATTCGCGCTCTTTGCCGGGCTTGAGTTGGCCGCAGCCTGGGGCGCGATTGCCTTTGCACTCAACTACATCCCCTTTCTCGGGCCGTTCGTGGCGACCGCATTTCCGACGCTGTTCGCCATCGCCCAGTTCGAATCCTGGCAATCGGCCATTCTTGTCTTTATCGGCCTCAATCTGATCCAGTTCATCATCGGCAGCTATCTCGAACCGCTCCTGACAGGAGCATCGCTGGCAATATCGCCCTTCGCCGTCATCTTCTCGGTGTTCTTCTGGAGCTTCATGTGGGGCGTTTCCGGCGCCTTCATTGGCGTGCCCATATTGATCGCCTTCATCGTCTATTGCTCGCTGGCGTCTTCCTCCACATGGCTCGTCACACTGCTGTCGGGTGGGCCTTCCGGGAAGTTCGCGGCCGGTCCATAGCAGTTTCAAGCGTGCGGAAAACGATCCGCCAAGGCTCACGGAGTGTTCGAAATGTGCATGTCCTGCCTGCGGCAATTCGCCGGTTTCGCCCTTCCCCTCACTCTTGCTTGCGCCCCTGTGGCCGCCCTTGCAACAGATCCGCCGGTGGAGATCCCCCTCGACAAGCCGATCTTCACGGTTACCTACGGCTGCGACAGCGGTCAGACGATCGTCGTGCGCTACGACAACAGCAACGCCGAAAAGCCGACAGCCCGGCTCGAATACAAAGATCGGACCTTCAAGCTCTACAACGTGATCTCCGGTTCGGGTGCGCGCTATGCCACCGAGCAGGGCCTTGCGCCGGACAAGGGGCTGCAATGGTGGACAAAGGGCGATGGGGCGACCTTGAGCGAGATGCTGATGGACCACACCGCGCCCGAACCGACACTCATCGAAACCTGCAGGGCCAAATCCGCCGAATGAACCCATCGGAATGGAGGGGGATCATGGTCCGGCTATCAGACACAATGGTCCTTGCTGCATAGCAGTTCTCACGGACGCAGCATTAGCTTGTGACGAAAGTCTAATTTGAGTAGCATATCAAGAAGATGCGGAAACAGTGGATCTGAGGGGACCAAAGCTGCGACGCGCAGCCAACAAGATTTTCTGAACAACTCCAAAGAACAAGCGTCACTCCGCCTTGATACCGTGGAGTGACCGATCGGCCCGGACTTGTTCCGGCAACCGAACTGCACGACACTACGGGGTGGGAAGTATGAGTGCACCATTTCAGTACGCGTTCGGCCTGACTTTCATGATTCTTCTCGGTTTGTTTCCAGCGCCGGTACATGCGCAAGAGGCATCGATCAGCGGCAGCGTCTTTTATCGTGAACGAATGGCACTTCCAAACAATGCGGTGCTGACGGTAAACCTGATGGAAACCGGTATGCATGACGCCCCTCCGATCGCCACGACGCGGGTCGAGCCAACCGGACAGGTCCCGATCGCCTTCACCCTCAAGGTCCCCGAGACACAGCTATCCGAGGGCAGGATGCTCGGACTTGTCGCGCAAATTTCGGTGCAGGGCACTGTCTGGTTCGCCAATCCGGATCCGACACCGATCGACCGTTCTAAGCCCGGAGCGCCAATATCGATCCTCATGCACCGGGTCGCCGAACAGCCAGATCCGTCGGCCGCAGCCCCGGATGGCGTCAAGGCGATCCAGTGGCGGTTGGTGAAACTTGGTGGAAAGGATGCTGCGCCAGACGTCGACACCAACCTGACGTTCCACGAAGACGGCACGGTGTCCGGCAGCGGCGGTTGCAACCGGATCGGCGGTGGCGCCAAGTTTACCGGGCAAAAGGTGAAGTTCGGCAAATTCTTCGGCACGATGATGGCCTGCGACGAAGCCAAGACCCGGCAAGAAAGCGCTTTCCTCGAGATCCTCCCCTCGGTGGAAGCATACGCGCTCGATGGTGATACGCTGATACTGCTCGATGCCGGCGGCGCAGCGGTCGCCCAATTCAAGGCAACGCCATGAACGAGACCGATTTCGTGACGATCAACACGCAAATCACCCGTCCGCCAGTGGGCACAATGGGCGCCGCTTCGAGCTCCAATGGCCAAAGGGCGCCCACCTCTCCTGTTGGTGTTCATTTGCCGAGCTACGAATATTCGACCGCAGAGCTTGCTCCCGGCGACCAGTTCGCGGCGTGGCGCTCAAGTCTTGCGCCGATGCTGGAACTGGTGGAACCCTGCGACAAGACCATCGGATTCGATGGTCGGCAAACCCTCTGGGACATGGGTAGCCTTGTCTTCGCAAGGATCCGTACGGATGGGTTCGGATTTACGAGCTTGCCGGGCCACGTCCGGCGTGATCCGCTGGACCACTGGACGATGACGTTGCTGCTTCACGGCAACATGACCACCGACGCACCCCGGCGCACCTTCGCCGGTGGCGCGGGCGTGGTGCAGGTCCATGCGCTCGGAAAGAGTTTCAGCGGCCATATCACCGACAGCGAAATGCTCGTGATGTTCGTGCCGCGCGAGTTCTGCCAGGAAATGGCCGGAGCATTGGACGCGGTCGAGTTCTCTTCGCTCGACAGTGGCATGGGAAGGCTCTTCGCCGACTACATGATCGGACTGGCCAAGCGGTTGTCGCTATTGGATTCGGCCGACCTGCCCGCACTGGTGGCTGCCACGAGGGCCATGATCCTCGCATGCGTGTCGATGTCGCGCGACCATGTGGAAGGTGCCTCAGATCCGATCTCCACCGTCCTGCTCGAGAGGGCGCGACGCGTGGTCCAGACGAGGCTCCTCGACGCCCGGCTGGACGCCGAGACGCTCAGACGCGAACTCGGCATTTCCAGAACCCGGCTTTACCGGATGTTCGAGCCCTCCGGAGGCGTGCGGCGCTACATCCAGCATCGGCGCCTCCTCGATGCCCATTCGGCCCTTTCCGATCCCAACGACCCGCGCCGGATCCTCGACATTGCCGAGGAGCGCGGATTTACCGATGGCGCGGAGTTCAGCCGCGCCTTCAAGCGCGAGTTCGGCTATAGCCCCAGCGATGTACGCATGGGCATCAAGGGCAAACTGCAAAGCAAGCCATCGCCCGAACTCCAGGTGATCGCCCCGGAGGCGCGTCTCGGCATCCTGCTGCGACGGCTCCAGGGATTAAACGTAGGCTAGCAGACGACGAGGCGCTGCCTGGAACCGGTGCAGGGCCTGTTCGGCGATGTCGACGTTGTCACCATTGCCGGTCTCGGGTACCTTTGAGATACCGGTTGCAGGCGATCCGATGCACCATCAACCGAGGGGACAACTCCAAATCTCGGCATAATCTCGACCTCACAGGGACATACGCCATGACGTTGCAAGTCCTCGTAGCCGGTGCCGGTCCGGTTGGCCTGACGATGGCCGCCGAACTTGCGCGCTTCGGCGTCACCGTTCGCATCATCGAAAAGGCCGCACAGCGCACCGACAAATCCAAGGCGCTGGTGCTTTGGCCGCGTACCTTGGAACTGCTGGATCAATCCGGCCCGGTCGATGCGTTCACCTCGGCTGGACAGCCGGTCAAGGCTGCCGTCATCCACAGCGGCAACAGCGTGGTCGCCCGGATCGACCTTACCATTATCGACAGTCCCTTTCCCTACGGATTGATGCTACCGCAATCCGACACCGAGCGTATCCTCGAAGAGCGCCTGTCCGGCCATGGCGTGGCCGTCGAGCGTGAGATTGAACTGCTTCGTTTCAGCGACGACGACAAGGACGTTACGACGGTGCTGCGCCATAGCGACGGACGCGAGGAGACTGTCCGCAGCGATTGGCTGATCGGTTGCGATGGCGCCCACAGCACCATTCGTCATGGACTTGGCCTTGAGTTCGAAGGCGATACCGTGCAGGGCGACTTCGTTCTGGCCGATGTTCACCTGGCCGGGATGGTCACGCCGCAAACGGAACTCTCGATCTTCTGGCATCGCGAGGGGGTGCTCGTCCTGTTCCCGATCGCGCCGGGACGCTACCGGGTCGTCGCCGACCTCGGAGTTGCCAGCGCCCCCCAGCCGGGCACTCCCACCCTTGATGAAATACAGTCGATCCTCGACCAGCGTGGCCCGGGCAACATCGTTGCCTCGGATCCGATTTGGCTCGCAGGCTTCCGGATAAACGAGCGCAAGGTGCACGACTATCGCTTGGGAAAAGTGTTCCTCGTCGGTGATGCCGCTCATATCCATAGCCCGGCTGGCGGCCAGGGGATGAACACCGGCATGCAGGATGCCTTCAATCTCGGCTGGAAGCTGGCACTCGTTTGTCGTGGCGAGTGTCCGCCGCATACATTGCTGGACAGCTACAACATCGAACGCACCGCCGTCGGCGCTCACGTTCTCTCGAATGCGGGAAGGCTGACTGCCATCGGCACAATGCGCAACCCGGCAGCGCAGGCGCTGCGCAATGCGCTTGGGCATTTCCTCTTTGGCCTGGCCCCCATTCGTCGCGCCGCCGCCGAGAACCTGACCGAGGTATCGATCGGATATTCGCACAGCCCGCTCAACGGTCCGGCCGCGAGCGGCCTGGGCGGCCCGAAACCGGGAGAACGCATTCCGCCCCTCGCCGACGGCAAGCGCGCCACCGATGGCAGCATGCCGCGCTTCGTACTCTATTCAGACACCCCTGACGATCTCGACCGCCTGTTCGACATCTTCGGAGACCTGCTCGAACCGGTGGCGCGCCCGGCCCTGGCCCCCGGCGGCATATGGCTCGCAAGGCCGGATGGATATGTCGCAGCCGTAGCCCGCTCCGGTGATCCTGGTCCCCTGGTCGATTATCTCGCCGGCTTGAAGCCCCACGCGACATAGCAAGGCGTCGAGCGCCGAGTGGCAACTGGCGTCAATCGATCTTGGCATATTCAACGTTGCGGGCGAGCCAGCAACTGATGGCGAGCCCACCGACCTGGCCGGACGCGTCCCGCCTGACCTGCACCGTCCAGTCGCCGGGAGCGGGCGCATCCATCGATCGACGGCAAGAAATGCTCCAAACATCCTCGCCGACGGGAGACATCGGGTGCATCGCGCCACTGCCCAGGTAGCCCTCGAAGCCGACAAAGTAGGCTCCGCCCGCAGAAACGATCTGCAGCGATGCGTCGATTTCGCGGGAGTAGAATCGGCCTTCAATATCGGGCATCGCGTCGCCCGAAACGCGAATCGCGACACTGTCGAGATTTTCACCAGGACGCCTGAGACGGATCGCATCCCCGGTCCTTTCGAGCGTCATCAGCTTCGAGCGGGCAATTCCATCGGCATCGAGGATCAGTTTTTCCTCCGATCCGGCAAATCGTGCAACGAGATGGTCAGCAGACGTCGTGACCTCGAGAACCAGGCCGGTCGCAGATTCCAAATAGTTGCCGCCCCATTCCGGCACTGGCCGTTCACCGGAAACCGGCTCTTCCGGTTGGCCGAGGGCGGCCCTCATCAGAAACAGCGACGCGGCATGAGCGTCGGCCTCGTGATTGAACATCACCACCACCGACAGCCGTCGCGATGCCGCATGCAATCGCCGGCAGCGGAAGCCCCGCAGCGCCCCGCCGTGGCCGGTTAGGGCCACATCGCCAAGCTTTTCGCGGGCCAGGCCGAATCCGTAGTGCGAGGGAGCACCGTTGGAAAAAGGTTGCGGCGCAGAGAGCCTGTTGTAGAGGCCATCCGCATCGCTTCGCGTTGAGTCGATGAAGCGTTCCCAGGCGAGCATGTCATCGAGCGTCGCGGCGATCCCTGCATCCCCGCTCCAGAATATGCGGTTTGTCGCCGGGAAGTAGCCGACGTCCTCGTTGCCCTCGTAGCCTTTGACGCCATTGAGCGGCGCGCCGGTATCGCTTGCCAGATATGCCGTCTCCATTCCCGCCCGTTCGAAGATCCGCTCCCGGTAGAGTTCTGCAAGCCGGCGCCCGGCTTTCGCCTCGATCAGGTCATGGAGGATGCGAAAATTTCCGTTGGAATAGGAGTAGTGCTTGCCAGGCGTAAAATGTGTGGTGCACATGCGCGTCAGGATCGGTCGGGCATCCTCCTCCCGGAAGATTCCGTCCGCCATTGCACCCTGCAGCACCGTCAACGCCCAGTAGTCGCGCAGGCCCGACTGCATGTTGCACAGATCGGCAACTGTCGGTCTTGGCATTTCGAGATTGGGCAGCAGATCGACGAGTTGCTTGTCCAGGGTCGAGGGATCGCCCGCAACATCGAGCAGCACGGCACAGGTGAACTGCTTGCTGATCGAGCAGATGGGCAGCAGCGTCTCGGCGGTCATCGGGACCCGGCTTTCCAGGTCCGCATAACCCCAGGCGTGCCGCAGGATCACCACGCCATCCTTGACGACCCCGACAGCGCCGCCCGGCCCCTTGTAGCGCGACGGCAGGACTCGGATTGCCGCTTCAAGGGAGATGGTGTCGATTTCAGACATCGCAGACTTCTTCGTATCGGGTTGCACGGGGTGAACGATGGCAAGTGACGCCAAACTCTGTGGCGCCGGGTAGTCCGACTAGACGGCCGAGGCCCAGGATCCGAACTGCGCCTGGTGCAGTCGGCGGTAGATGCCGTCCTTCTTTTGCAACAATGCAGCATGCGAGCCCTCTTCGACGATCGTGCCGCCTTCCACGACCAGCAGCCGGTCGGCATGCATGATGGTGGCGAGCCGGTGGGCGATGACCAGCGTGGTGCGGCCGGCGGAAAGTTCGGCGAGCGATTCCTGGATCGCTCGTTCCGTCTCGGCGTCGAGCGCCGAGGTTGCCTCGTCGAGGATGAGGATCGCTGGGTTCTTGAGGAAAATGCGGGCGATGGAGAGGCGCTGCTTCTGGCCGCCGGAAAGCTTGACGCCCCGTTCGCCGACGATGGTGTCGAGGCCGAGCGGCAGCGATTCCAGCAGCGTGTCGAGCCTTGCCCGGCGCGCCGCCTCGACGATCTCGTCCTCACTGGCGCCGAGCCTGCCATAGGCAATGTTCTCGCGCATCGTACCGGCAAACAGGAACACATCCTGTTGGACGATACCGATATTGCCGCGCAGGGACGCAAGCGTCATGTCGCGGATATCGATACCGTCGATTCGGATCGCGCCGGCGGAGACCTCGTAGAAGCGCGGTAACAACGAACACAGCGTCGTCTTGCCTGCCCCTGACGAACCGACGAGTGCGACGGTCTCCCCGGCCCTGATCGTCAGGTTGAGATCGTTGAACAGTGGCTGACCCGATTGATAGCCGAAGCGGACGCCCTCATAGCTGACATTGCCCGCGAGCCTCGCAACGGCCTTGGCGTCGCGGTGATCGGCGATGTCGGGGCGGGTATCGAGGAAGGCGCAGTAGCGCTGGAAACCGGCGACCCCCTTGGGATAGCTTTCGATCACCGAGTTGATCTTCTCGATCGGCCGGAAAAACACGCCGACCAGCAGCAGGAAGCCGACAAAGCCGCCTGCCGACAAGTCGCCACGCAGCACGAAGTAGCTGCCGGCAAGCATGACGACGACCTGCACGAATCTCATCGACAGATAGCTGAGCGACGATGAGGCGGCCATCAACTTGTAGGCTTTCAACTTCGTCTCGCGATAGTGACGGTTCTCCTCCGCGAACAGCCGTCGCTCGTGGTTCTCATTGGCGAATGCCTGAACCACCCGTATGCCGCCGACATTTTCTTCGATGCGGGCGTTGAATTCGGCGACGCTGCCATAGAGCGCATGCCAGGTGCTGGTCATTCGTCCGCCGTAGTAGGTCGTCACGATCGCGGTGGCTGGTACCACGAAGCCGGTGATCATCGCCAGTGCCGGATGAGTCCAAACCATAAGCAGGAACGCGCCGATGAGCGTCATGACGGCGATGAAGACATCCTCCGGTCCATGATGGGCAACCTCACCGATTTCTTCCAGGTCCTTCGTCAGCCGGGCCACGAGATGGCCGGTCTTCTGGTTGTCGAAGAAACCGAAGGAAAGCTTCTGGAGATGGTCGAAAGCCTTGCGCCGCATCTCTGTCTCGATATTGATGCCGAGCATATGGCCCCAGTAGGTGACGATCACCTGCAGGGCGGAGTTGACCAGGTAGATCAGCAGCAGTCCTAGGCCTGCAATCGAAATCAGTCCCCATTCGCCCGTCGGAAGCAGTCGGTCGATAAAGAGCGTGATGGCCACCGGAAAAGCGAGTTCGAGCAGGCCGGAAGTAACCGCGCTGCCGAAATCGAGCAGGAAGAGCTTGCGATGCGGCCTGTAGTAGGTGGCGAAACGCTTCAGGAGTACGGACACGGTGTTACTCACTTTGCAGCTCTTTGTCGATCGCGGCAGGAGCACTTGATCGGGATTGGCCCTGCTGCGGTATCACGGCCTTCGACCTATTGCCCGTTGCTATAAGGCGGCTTTTGCACCGGCACAACCACGGGGGCGCTCGAAAACAGGATCGTTTGACAAAAAACGTCGATCCAAAACGAACGACAGCAGACCTTTCATGATCCGTAGTCGCGGCGTCCTGCAGCACGCCGACGGGCAAGCGAATGTTGCGGCTCGGTTCAAATGTCGGCGTGAAGGTAGATCGAGAATGGCAACGTTCAGGTTGCCGGAAATGGTGTGATCGCGATAGCCGATAGTGCTGGCTTTGGCGCCGACGGGAGGATGGGGACGGTGGCTGATGCGGTCATGAACGAAAAACGAGCGGCGCCGTTTAGCGGCGCCGCTCCCCTGCCCTCACTAGAACAGGGCAGCAGTTTTCTGCAACGTAATCCAGACCCCCCACAGGATCGGGATCCCGACGACGGCCCAGGCGAGCGCAGCCTTGCCGTCGAAGCTACCCTTGCCGATACCGAAGGAACCGGTCGGGCCGGCTTCGGCGGCGGCCGACTTGGCTTGCAGGGCGGCAACCTCCTCAGGTTTCATGTACCATTTCTCCGAAAGCGGACGGACAAGCGCATTCGCGACGAGCCCGAGCGCCAGCATGCCGGCAAGGATATACATGGTGAAGTCGTACACCTGTTCGCGCGGAATTCCGGCGGCGATCTGGAACTCGCGGATGTAGTTCACCACGACCGGACCGATGATGCCGGCCGTCGCCCAGGCGGTCAGCAGCCGACCATGGATGGCGCCGACGAACTGCGTACCGAAGATATCGGCCAGATAGGCCGGGATCGTCGCGAAGCCGCCGCCATACATCGACAGGATGATGCAGAAGATCCCGACGAACAGCAACTGGCTGCCGAGATGGGCGGCCGTCGGCGCCAGTGCGTAGAGCACGATGCCGAGGATGAAGAAGGTGTAGTAGGTGTTCTTCCGGCCGAGTTTGTCGGAAAGCGATGCCCAGAAGAAGCGCCCGCCGATGTTGAAGAGCGAAAGCAGACCGGCAAAGCCTGCCGCAATCGCGGCGATCGCGGCCTTCTGGTTGCCGTCAAGCTGGGTGAACGTCAGTTCCGGCTGGCCGATGAGACGTCCGCCGAAAATTTCCTGCAGCATGGGCGAGGCCATGCCGATCACGCCGATGCCAGCCGAAACGTTGAGGCAGAGCACGGCCCAGATCAGCCAGAACTGGCGGGTCTTGTGGGCGTCGCGCAGGTGAACGTGGTGCGATGTGATCATCGTGGACTTGGTGTTCACCGGCGGCGTCCAGCCATCCGGACGCCAGCCGGCCGGCGGGATGCGGTAGCCGAAGGCACCGCCCATCATGAAGACGAAGTAGATCGCCGCCATGACGAGGAAGGTCTGCGCAACCCCGACGGATTCCGGACCCTTGAACGTATTCATCAGCATATCGGCCAACGGGGCGCCAATCATCGCCCCACCGCCGAAGCCCATGATCGCCATGCCTGTCGCCATGCCGCGCCGATCGGGGAACCACTTGATGAGTGTCGAGACCGGCGAAATGTAGCCGAGGCCGAGCCCGATGCCGCCGATCACGCCCGCGCCGAGCCACATCAGCCACAGTTGGTGGCTCATGACGCCGATCGCCGCGACGGCAATGCCGCCGCACCAGCAGACGGCCGAGACCACACCCGCCTTGCGGGGACCTGCGCGCTCGAGCCAGCCTCCCCAGATTGCAGCGGAGGAACCGAGCAGGACGAAGAACAGCGTATAGATCCAGCCCAGATCGGAAACGCGCCAGTTGCAGTTCGTGGTGAAGAGCGCGGACATGAGCGACATGCCGGAACAGGTTTCCGGCTGGGTCCCGCCGAGCGCATTGGAGAGCGGCAGCCAGAACACGCTGAAGCCATAGGCCATGCCGATACAGAGGTGGATGGCAAGTGCTGCCGGCGGCACGAGCCAGCGGTTGAAGCCGGGCTTGGCGACAATGCGCTCCCGGTCAAGAATACCGCCGGAATAGCCCCCGGCGTAGGTCTCGGTCGATGCGGTCATAAGATCTCCTCCGCAACGCACCCCCTCGGATGCGAAGATTTCTGTGACTTGGAAGACGGGAAAACCACCCCTTCGGCGCATACCCCGCCCGCACCCCCGCGCGCACGGCAGACCGCCGACCTCCCGCCGGTACCGCTGCAAGGTCCATGCCAGAAAATACTATTGGTGATATCAATAGGTTATCCGAACTTCCCGTTTCGCTTCGGACACTTTGTCTGCGGAGAGTGGACAAAGTGTCCGGTCAGTCCGCTTCGGGCAGCCACACTGAAAAAGTCGCGCCCTTGCCCGGCAGGGTGGCAAGGGCAATGCTCCCCCCCTGCCGGCCAACCAATGTCTGGCTGATGGAAAGACCGAGGCCGGTGCCTTCCTGGCGCTTCGTCGTGAAGAACGGATCGAACACTTTGGCGGCCACGTCCGGCTCCATCCCGACGCCGGTATCGCTGACGACAATTTCTACGCCCGGGCGCCCGCCTCGATCGCGATCGGCGGTGCGAATCGTCAGAGTTCCCCCATCCGGCATGGCATGGATGGCGTTCACGACGAGGTTGACAACAACCTGCTGGAGTTCGGTCCGGTTCATCACCACCAGCCGCCTGGCGGTATTTTCCAGCCGGACCTCGATCGCCGCCTTGGCCAACAGGTGCTGGACCAGCGGCAGGCAATCCGCGACGGCCAGGCCGGGCGCATGGCGATCGGCGAAACCGGCGAATTCTTCCGGCTTGGCGAACTGCAGGAGCTTCGTAACGATCCGGCTGATGCGCTGAATCTGTTCGTCGAGGAGCTGGAATTCCACCTTGGCCAAATCTGCCTTTTCACCGACCACTGAGCGAATGACCTCCAGATTGCCCTGCATGACGGCGATCGGATTGTTGATTTCGTGCGCAGCGCCCGCCGTGATCTCGCCGATGGCCGCGAGCTTTTCGGACATGATGAGTTGCTTGGTCGTCGCCTCGAGTTGGCGGTTCGCAAGCTGGAGTTCGCGCGTGCGCTCATCGACGCGGGCGTTCAGTTCCTCGTTCCAGTGGCGAAGTTCCTGGTCGCGCTGTTCGACCCGGTTCAGGAGATCGTCAAGATGGACCGCGACGCGACCGATCTCGTCGCGGCTATCCACCAGTCCCGTTCGCGCCCCGAGATCGCCGCCTTCCACCTTGGCGATCGTCGCGACAACACGCTCCAGCGGTTCGAAGATACCGCGCGCCCAGCGCAAAAAGATCGGCACGCTGGCGGCGGCGATCGCGAAGAAGGCTGCAACGATGGTGAGTACCGTCTGGTATTTCGCCGCCGTAAACGGTGCCTCGAGGAAGCCGACGTAGAGCATGCCGACACGCGCGCCATGACTGTCGGTGATGGGCTCATAGGCAGAGATATACCAGTCGTTGACGACGAAGGCGCTGTCGAGCCATGTGCGCCCCTCGCCCAGGACCGCCGACCGCACTGCGGCGGAAACCCGCGTACCAAGCGCGCGGCGCCCTTCGAAAAGACGGACGTTCGTGCTTATGCGCACGTCATCGAGGAAGAGTGTGGCCGTACCCTGGCTCCCTTCCGGCAGGCTTGCTTCGCGATAGACGAGATCGTTGATCGTATCGATGAAGACCAGATTCTGATTGAGCAGGATGCCGCCGACGAGCACGGCCTCTTGCCCGCCTCCGAGTGTAACCGGGCTTGCGCTCTGCACGACCATGCCGCGTGTCTCGTCCGCCTGATCGGTCGGTACGGCGTTCGGCGTCGGTACAAGCGGAAGCCTGGCGCGGGCGGCAAGTTCCGGCGAGAGCTTCCCGAGGTCGGTATTGGCGAAGATGTCGATCCCGGTGGCTGGCTTGCCGGAAATCGCATCGCGGATGACGGGCCAGTCCGTACTAAGCGACCCTGCTGTGCCGGCGGCGACGGAGGCCACGAGCCGGCCATCCGGTTCGATCACATAAAGGAAATCGAGCTCCAGCCGCGTCCGGGCTTCTTCGAGAAGGGTTCTCAGCGCGCCGCTATCGTGCGCGGTGTCGCGAAATCTTGCCGAGGCGCCGAGCGCGGTGACATGTTCGCCCGTAGTGTCGAGGATGTGGGCAAGATACTGATGGGCGATCGTCAGGTCGCCGTTCACCTTGGAAATCAGCGTCGCGTCGAACTTCTGATTCCAGCGATAGACCGTGACACCGAGCAGCAGCGGCAAAATCACCAGCATCGGCAGAAGCGCAATCGCGAGCAGCCGGTAGCGCACCGACCGTCCCGCACGGATAGAAGCGCGGCGCCTGCGGTCAGACACCCCAGGCAACCAGCTTGCGGTCGATCGTCTTGCGGGAAATGCCAAGCCGCCGGGCAGCTTCGTCCCGTTGACCGTCGCAGGCGGCGAGCACCGAGAGAATGTGGCGCCGTTCGATATCCGCCAGCGATCCGCCCCCGCCTCCGCTCGGCTCCGCCACCCCCGGTCCGAACCCGTCAGGGAATCGGCCGAGGATGAGAGTTCGCTCGATCAGATTGCGCAGTTCGCGCACGTTTCCGGGCCAGTCGTAGTTGGAGAGCGCCCGGCGTGCAGTCTCGTCGATGGGGACCGCCGGCATGCCAAGTTGTGCGGAAAGCTTGTTCATGAAGAGGGTTGCAAGTTCCACCGCGTCGCCATCCCGCTCCTTCAGTGGCGGCAGGTGAATCTGCATGACATTGATGCGGAAAAAGAGATCGGCGCGAAACCGTCCGGCCTGCACCTCCTTTTCGAGTTCAGCATTGGTGGCGAAGATGAGACGGAGATCGACCGGCACCTCGCGTTCGGAACCCACCGGCCGCACCTTGCGGTCTTCCAGAACGCGCAGCAGCTTGCTTTGGGTGGCAGGCGGCATTTCGCTGATCTCGTCAAGGAAGAGCGTACCACCCTGGGCATGCAGGAAGAGGCCTTCGCGCGCCCGTTCGGCGCCGGTGAAGGCGCCCTTCAGATGGCCAAACAACTCGCTCTCGATCATTTCCGGCGGGATCGCCCCGCAATTGACGGGCACGAAAGGCTTTGCCGCGCGGTCGGACAACGTGTGCAGTGAACGCGCCGCGACTTCCTTGCCCGTGCCCGACTGGCCGGTCAGCAGAACCGAGGTCGGCAACCGCGCTACCCGTGCAATGGTGTCGCGAACGCGGCCGATGGCGGCGGATTCGCCGATCAGTCGGTCGCGCAGCAGGATATGGTCGGAGGTCGCCTTCAATTCGTAGCGCAGCACATAGTTCTCGCGCTGGAGGCGGATACGGTCGAGACAGCGGGCCACAGCGTTGAGAAGCTGGTTGGAACGGAAGGGCTTGAGAATGAAATCGACCGCGCCCGCCCGCAGCGCCTGTATGGCGGTCTCGAGATCGGCATAGGCGGTGATCAGGATGGTATCGGCAAAAAAACCAATGGCACGCTGTTCCGCGAGCCATTCGACGCCGTTCTTCTTCGGCATGATGTTGTCAAGGATCACCACGTCGAAATGGTGCTCGTCCAGCTTGCGCGACGCCTCGTCGGTGTCGGCCGCCAGTTCCAACCGCTTGCAACGCGGCCCGAGCGTGCGCAGCAGGAAGTTGCGCATCCCCGGTTCGTCATCGACGACGAGGATGGAGGCTTGTGCGAGCCATGGCCCGAATTCCGGATCGGCAGACGTATCGCGGTGAATACGCGCGGCTTCTGTCGGCACCCCATTCCCCCCTGCTCAGGTGCGTGAAGCGGCCACCATAGGAAGCAGTCTTCACAAGCACAAGCCGGAGTTGGCTGTACACACAGCCGTTGCGACCCACAGGCACAGGTGCTGTGCGCCGCACGCGGCTAATTTCCCCATCACGTCCTGCCTAGATGTGGTGAGCCAAGCGGCACGGCATGGACATCCGCACGCATATCGGCGCCCCCGTCCCATTGGCACCTCTTCCAATTCGGAGACCATATTCATGAATCATCGGGATCAATTCGAGCGCCGCCCTGGCTTCGGCTCGCAGAACCGCAGGGGATTTCTTGCCAGCGTCGCCGCGATTGGTGTCGCACTAGCCGCCTCGAAGGCAACCGCTATGCAGGGCGCCAGCCTTTCACTGCCGAAAGCCTCGTCCGAAATAATGCCCTTCAAGGTCGAAGTACCGCAAGCGGCAATCGACGATCTGAAGAATAGATTGGCCCATGTGCGCTGGCCAGACGAAGAAACGGTCGCGGACAACAGCCAGGGCGTCAAGCTCAGCGACGCAAAGAGCTTGGTGGACTACTGGTCCGGACGCTATGACTGGCGCAAATTCGAAGCACGCCTCAATCGCTACCCGCAGTTCCGTACGGAAATTGACGGTCTCGGCATCTACTTCATCCATGTGAAGTCGAAGCACGAAAATGCCCTTCCGGTCATCATGACGCACGGGTGGCCCGGCTCGATCGTGGAATTCCTGGAAACGATCGATCCGCTGACCGACCCGACGGCATACGGCGGCAAGGCGGAAGATGCCTTCCACGTCGTCATCCCATCCATTCCCGGCTATGGCTTCTCCGACAGGCCCTCCGGCCCCGGCTGGAACGCCGAACGCACCGCAGATGCCTGGGGCGTGCTGATGCAGCGGCTCGGCTACACGCGCTGGGTCGCCCAGGGAGGCGACTGGGGATCGCTGATCACCCATCGCCTCGCACAACGCAAGCCTGAAGGGCTCATCGCCGCCCACGTCAACCTGCCGCTGGTGATCCCCGCGGAGAAGCCCGCCAACCCCACGCCCGAAGAACAGAAGGCCCTAAAGGGACTGTCTATACTAACCGGCGGCGATGGCGGCGCCTATGCCTTCCAGCAGGGAACGCGGCCCCAGACCCTCTCCTACGGGCTGGCGGACTCGCCCGCTGGCCAATCCATGTGGATCCTCGAAAAGATCCAGGCTTGGTCCGATAACGACGGCAACTTCGAAGATGCGCTGTCGCTCGACACCGTGCTCGACAATATTTCGCTCTATTGGTTCACCAATACGGCCGCGTCGTCGGCCCGCTACTACTGGGAGGTCTTCAGGACCGGGTTCTCGAACTATTCGGCAGGCCACATCGATCTCCCCATGGCGGCGACAATGTTTGCGCGGGAATTCTTGCAGGTACCACGCTCATGGGCCAATGCGGCCTGGCCGAACCTATACTACTGGAACACGGCCGAGCACGGCGGGCATTTTGCAGCCTGGGAGGAACCGGAGATATTCGTGATGGAATTGCGTAGGGCATTTTCCAGCATTCGGTAAGGAAGACAGGCCCCAAAGACAGCAACTGATCGCGGAAGCCAGGCTGCCGAGGAACGTTTCCCTTCGGCGGCCTGGCGGCATGGCTATTGCAGCGCCGCCTGCACTTCGAGCGGCAAGGTGAAAACAAACGTCGCTCCGTGCGGCTCGTTCTTCTCGACCCACAGTTTTCCACCGTGCGCCTCCACGATCGAGCGACAAATCGCGAGCCCCATACCCATCCCCTGTCCTTTCGTCGTGAAGAACGGCTCGAAGATCCGCTCGGGGAACTCAATGCCCGGACCGCGATCATTGATCTCTATGCGAATCACATCCCCAACTGCGCGTACCTGAACGCGGAGCACCTTGTCGACCGTGAGAGCGTCCATCGCCTCCATGCCGTTGCGAATGAGATTGATCAGGACCTGCTGGATCTGAATGCGGTCGATCTCAACAGCGGGAAGACCGCCCTCCACCTCGACAAGCACCTGCACCCGACGCCTCGTTGCCTCGTCGGCAAGCAGGTCGCGGGCCTCACCGATGACGCTGTCGATCGCTGCAGGGCTGCGCGCTTCTACCGACTGCGTAAACAGTGCGCGCACGCGGCTCACAACGTCGGAAGCGGCATGCGCACTCACACGGATGCGTTCCATCGCGATCTTCGCCCGATCGACATTCGGCGGCTCCATCGAGAGCCAGCGCTGGCAGACATCGGAGCTCGAAACCAGAGCCGCCAGGGGCTGTCCGACCTCATGCGCGATCGAGGCCGAGAGCTCGGCAAGGCTGGCCGCCTGGCTGGCACGCGCAAGGTTCTCCTGGGCGAAACGCAGTTCCTCCCGCGAGCGCATCTGGTCATCGATATCGAGAGAAACCCCATACCACTGCACGATCGTCCCGTCCTGATCTCGCAGCGGCTCGCACCGCCCCTCCATCCAGCGATAGGTTCCATCCTTCTCCCGACGGCGATACTGCATCACGAAGGCCTCTCCCGTTTTCAGGCATTCCGTCGCGCGGCGCTGAACCTCCGAGGCGTCTTCGGGATGCACCAAGTCCTGCGCCACCCGCGCGAAATCTTCGAGGTTTGCATCGGTCAGGCCCAGGTAGTTGAGGTATCGCCTGCTGACGTAGGACATCTCGCCCTGCGGCGTCCAACTCCAGATGTGTACCGGCACCGCGTCGATGATCTGCTGAAGTTGCCTCTCGCTTCGACGAAGTGCTTCCTCGGCCTGCACCTGGTCATCGATGTCGATATTGGCGCCGTACCAACGGATGATGCTGCCATTATCATCGAGGAGCGGTTCGGCATGCCCTTCCGTCCAGCGATAGGCTCCGTCCCACCTGCGATTGCGAAACTTCAGTTCGAACGCTTCGCCGGTATGGAAGGAATGGGACAGCGCGTGAAACAGCGCGGTTCGGTCGTCCGGATGGACAATGGTGCCGATTGCACCGCGCAAGCCGTCTTCGGCATCAAAATCCGCCAACTTCAAGCCGATGTAATCCATCATGGTCTTGTTGATGTAAGCTGGCTCGCCCTCCGGCGTTACACACCAGATCTGTACGGGGACGGTGTCGATCAGTTGCCGTAATTCCCGTTCCCGTTCGCGCAGGGCTTCCTGGGCGCGCACCTGATCGTCGATGTCGTGCGAAAGGCCATACCATTGCGTAATGCGCCCGCTTTGGTCACGCAGCGGCTCGGCACGTCCATCCACCCAGCGATAGACGCCATCCGCATATCGCATGCGATATTTCATGGAGAAATGTTCGCCGGTGACAAGGCAGCGGTTGAGCGCTTCCTTGAGACCGTCGACATCATCGGGATGCGCGATAGCCTCAACAATTGCTGGCAGTCGGCGCATTTCCGGGTCGCCCGGGTCTAGCACCCCCGGGCCGAAGAAATCCCTGACGCGCTTGTTGAAGAAGTTCGGCCTCCCGTCGGGATCCAGCCGCCATAGGAGACTGGGCACCATGTCCACCAGTTGCGAGAGTTCGCGCTCCCGCTCGTGCAGGGCCTCCTGTGCACGCATTTCATCGTCGATATCGATGGAAATCACGTACCACTGGACAATCGCTCCGCTTTGATTTCGCACCGGTTCCGCGCGACCATCGACCCAGCGATACTCGCCATCGGCACGACGCATGCGGTACCTCATGGAATAGGGCTCGCCGGTGGCGAAGGAATGGCGGGCGGTCTCCAGCAGGCGGGCTGAATCATCTGGATGAACAAGGGTCTTTATGGCTGCCACCAGTCGGCTCATGCCCGGCTTGTCCAGTTCCACGACTGCATTCATACCGAAGAAGTCCAACAACCGCTTGTTGAAGAAAATCGGTTCGCCTTCGGGCGTCATACGCCTGATGTGGACCGGGACCAGGTTCACCAACTGCGAGAGTTCGCGCTCCCGGTCGTGCAAAGCCTCCTGCGCGGTCACCAGATCGTCGATGTCGACGCTCACGCCATACCACTGGACTATCTTGCCATCTTCGTCGCGCAGCGGCTCGGCACGGCTCTCGACCCACCGATGCGTGCCGTCGGATCGGCGCTGGCGATATCTCCCAACGAAGGACGCGCCGGTTTCGAATGAACGCGCAAGCGCCTGATCCGCGGCGTCCCGGTCGTCCGGGTGGATGACCGTCAGGGATCGCGATCCATCAGGCGCGATCAAATCCTTCAGGGCGACGCCGGTGACATCCGTGGCCCGCTTGTTGAGGTAGCATGGTATTCCTTCTGCGGTCGTACACCAGATGACAGCCGGTACGGTGTCGATGATCTGCTGCAGTTGCTGCTCGCTTCGTCGCAGCGCATCTTCGGCGTGCATTTGATCATCGATGTCATTGCAGAGCCCGTACCACTGGACGATCTTCCCTTCCTCATCCCGCATCGGCACTGCCCGGCTCGACATCCAGCGATAGACTCCGTCGGCACGGCGCAAGCGGTACCGCAGCGAGAACACGTCACCGGTGACAAGGCAATTGCGGAGCGTATCGCCGAACATCCTTGCTTCTTCGGGGTGGACGGCTTCCATGACCGCGTCCAGCCGGCTTTTTCCCGGTTTGCCGGTATCGGCCACGTCCATCCCCAGGTAATCGGCCATGCGTCTGTTGAAGAAAACCGGCTCTCCGTCAGGCATGAGCCGCCAGAGGTGGATGGGAACCATGTCGATGAGTTGCGACAGTTCCCGCTCGTTTTCGCGCAACGTGACGAGTGCCATGTGATGCTGCCGGGATATTGCAGCGACGACGAGTGCCGAGAACGCCGAGATGGCGAGAAACAGCTGCAGCATGATCTGCTTGTGTTGCTGAGACTCCGGATCGCCGGCAAACTGGCTGACACCGGATATCGTGAAGGCCGCCGTGATCAGCGCGAGAAACGCCAAGGCGACGACCGCCCCCCTGACCTCGAAGCGCACCGCTGCCCACAGAAGCGGCGGCATGATGATATAGGCAAAAGGAAGGTAGCCGCTCAGGGAAAGGACGGCGACACCCAAAAAGATCAGGCCAAGGATGCAAGCTTCCACCCATCGTGCGGCCGAGAACTCGGCACTGCCCCGCCAGTTCTGGAACACCACGAGCGCCAGTGGCGCCACGATCAAGACCCCGGTGGCATCCCCGATCCACCAAAGCGGCCACGCCGTCGTGAAGGACTGCATGCCGAACCATGCGAGTGTCGCGCTTCCCACCGTCGCGCTTATGAATGGCGCAACTCCGGCTCCCAGTATGACGAGCGCGACGACTTCCTGCACGGTATCAAGCCGGACCGGCCGACCGCAGGCTCGGATCACCAGCCATGCTCCGGCGGTCGCCTCAAGAGCATTGCCGGCATAGATGAGGAGCGCGACAGCCAGCGAATTGTGGAACCACAACTGGTTGCTGAACAATTCGGACAGCAGTCCGGCCACCACCCACCACGGCCAGCTTCTCATGGGAGCGAGGATAAGCGTCGCAATGAAGAGCCCGCTCGGAGGCCAAATGGAAATACCGGTTCCAGGGACGATTGCGAGCGACTGGGCGAATCCGGCAGCCAACACATAGGCGGCAACAAAGAGCCCCAGGTGCCAGTGCTGCGGACGGTGCAACCAGACCTGCATCATCAGCGTCTCCGGTTCGGGCTGGTTGACCCCGTGCCCCAGTAGTGATCCGGCCATGCTCCACCTCGCCTGATGGAATTCCACGCATTGCAAGGTGACGAGTACATTGCTTCTTCACGGGTTGCCGGAATGAACCGATTCTCCCGGGCGCCAACTTTCGTCTTCGCTGCAACAGAGTCTGAGAGCAAGCTGCGATGGCAAGCCAACCCTGGCCGCTTGCCGCTCGTTGTTTATTATCCGCTTTTATAGCGATAACTGACAATCGGCAATGTTGGAGACACGCAACCATCAGGCTCCTTCAGTCGATTTCCGTTGAGAACCGATGGAGCGGGTGACACTTCCCGAGGGCGTCGCAATGAGCCAAGGTGATGCTCACGAGACCGTGCACACCCTTGGTCGCGGTTTCAGTATATGAGCCTAGCTGCGACCTTGGAAATCAGTAGCCGAAGCGGCATGTTCTTCGACGGGCAATACCCGGGATGGGGAGATAGGATGAAAGAACACTGGCAAGGCGACAGCCGCGATGCGCTCTTGAGCTGGTTGATGGCTGGCGTTCGCGAGGAACTCGGCGTCGAACAGATTTTCTTGCAGCTCTGCAATCGGCTCGTCGCCTGCGGCATCGATCTCAGTCGGGCGAGTTTGCACTTTCGCGTCCACCATCCGCAATGGCTTGGAACACGAATCATATGGTCCAGGGGACAACCGGCCCTCGACGTGCAGACGGTGGCGTACGAAGTCGAAGCGACCGACACCTTCCGCAAGAGCCCTTTTCAAATTGTCTTCACCACCGGATCGGAGGTCCGGCAGGACCTCCGTATGTGCGGTCCGCTCAGATTTGCGCTGTATGAGGAACTTCGCCAGGAAGGTCACACGGACTACACTGCCTGGCCGATCGAACACACGCAGGGCAAGCGCCATCTGGTCACTTTCGCTACGGATAGAGCCAGCGGATTTAGCGATGGCGAAATCGCCCTCATCCGTGAAGTCCTGCCGCTGTTTTCCCTGGTCAGCGAGATCCGTATCAAGAACCAGCTGGCCCGGACTCTGCTGCAAACCTACGTCGGGCCGCATGCAAGCGAACAGATACTGGACGGAGCGACGACGCGTGGCAGCGGCGTGTCGCTCAATGCGGCAATCATGATCTGTGACCTGCGAGGCTTCACCAGGCTGTCTGACCGTCGATCGCGCGATGACGTGATCTCCATCCTGAACCAGTATTTCGACGCCATTACCGGGCCGATCGAAAAGTATGGCGGCGAAATCCTCAAGTTCATCGGCGATGGACTGCTGGCGGTGTTTCCCCTGGAACAACCCGAAGCTTGCGAGAACCTGTTGCGCGCCGTGTCGGAGGCGCAGGATGCAATCGCGGCAAGTCAACTCGGGCACGAGTTGCGCTACGGGACCGGCATCCATGTCGGCGAAGTGATGTATGGCAATATCGGCTCGCAGAAGCGGCTGGATTTCACCGTGATCGGCCCCGCGGTCAACCTGGCCTCGCGGCTCGAAAACCTCACAAAGGAACTGCAGCGCCCGGTTCTAATCTCTTCCGAGTTCGTCAAGCGGGCGGGCTGTGCGGATCGCACCAAATGCATGGGCCTTCACAACCTGAAGGGGTTCGAAGATGCGGTAGAGGTCCATGCGTTATGTTCTCCGCGTCGCCCCTGACAACGATCGACCGAACAACATCGCGCTCGCCTGTCACCTCGGATGAGGTCGTTCCTCTTCGCTGACCACACCAGCTTTTCCCACGCAGCATGACTGCGCCGGAACCGGCCTTGCGACATGAAACACAAGTATAGTTACACCTGTTCCTTCCGATTGCTAGGTTGTCTTCGTCTTGACAGACATCAAGAACACATAAGTAACCTTGACAACCCTCGACGTATTTTCATGCGCGGCGCGGGTACAGGAGACGTTTATGCACGAACAACCAATTATTTCGACGCGGCGCGGCGTAATAGCCGGAGCAATAGGCTTTACTGCGGCGGCAGCGACACTTCCATTGTCGACATCGTCTGCGGCATCCGCGTCCGCGAAACCAAAGGAAAAACTGATGACCAATGAATATGTCACCGTCGAGGATGGCACAGAGATCTTCTACAAGGATTGGGGTCCGAAGGACGGTCAGCCGATCGTGTTCCATCACGGCTGGCCGCTTAGCGGCGACGACTGGGACAGCCAGATGCTGTTCTTCCTCGGCAAGGGCTATCGGGTGATCGCCCATGACCGCCGTGGTCACGGCCGCTCCAGCCAGGTGAGCGACGGGCACGATATGGATCACTATGCGGCAGACGTTGCAGCCGTCGTGCAGCATCTCGATCTTCGCAATGCCTTCCACGTCGGTCATTCGACCGGCGGCGGCGAGGCAACGCGATATGTCGCCCGCCACGGCAAGGGCAGGGTCTCGAAACTCGTCCTCATCGGCGCCGTACCGCCCCTCATGCTCAAGACGGCAGCCAACCCGGGCGGCTTGCCGATCGAGGTCTTCGATGGCCTGCGCGCAGCGCTGGCGGCAAACAGGTCGCAGTTCTACATGGATCTCGCCGGCGGTCCGTTCTACGGGTTCAACCGGCCCGGTGCTCAAGTGTCGCAGGCGATTGTGCAGAACTGGTGGCGTCAGGGTATGACCGGCGGCGCGAAAGCCCACTACGAAGGCATCAAGGCATTCTCGGAAACTGATTTCTCCGAAGATCTGAAATCGATCGACGCCCCTACCCTCGTGCTGCACGGTCAGGATGACCAGATCGTACCGGTGGCCGACTCCGCTCCCCTCTCGGCGAAGCTGCTGAAGAACGCGACGCTGAAGATCTACGAGGGGCTGCCGCATGGCATGGCGACGACCCATGCCGACACCATTAACGCCGAGCTGTTGCGCTTCTTCAGCGCGTGACATTTCCCGGGAGGCGCCGACCAGGTGCCTCCCGATTTCGTCGGGCGGCTTGACGATCGATGAAGCTCGCAACAACACAGCGGCGCAATCTTCGCAGTCGTCGACACCCTGGGCGAGCCGATACCATTGACGGGACCGTGCCGCCACAAAATCCGGCTCGACGCACCAAGCCGGATTCGTACATTCTACATGTGGAATATAGGAGGACCGGGCACTGGCAAAGCCCGGTTTTTTGTGGTCGGCGACAGCCTGGTAGGTAAAGAACGGTGGGTTTGCCGAAAGCCCGCGAAAAGGCTTCGGCAAACCGTTCTTGCTCAGCGCGCCGGAGGCGGAGTAGCTGTCTTTACCCACTCCGAATAGGCAGTCTTGCCGATGCGGGCGCCTGCACCGGGCATCAACGTGCCGTCGTCAAGCATGGCTCCGAAATAGCGCGTCTGCTTGTCGACCACCACTTTGCGGGCATCCCCGATCTGGCGCAGATATGTCGCTACCGCGTCCGAGATCCGGATCGGTTCCGGACCGGCGATTTCGACCGTGCCGTTCACCGGATTGCCCACGACGACATCGGCAAGCGCGTCGGCAACGTCGTCCGAGAAAATCGGCTGCATCATCGCCGGCGAAAGGTGCACGTGGTCACCCTCGCTGCCGGACTGGGCGATGCCGAACATGAACTCGAAAAACTGCGTGGAATGAACCAGCGTATAAGGAATCTTCGCGTCCCTGATCAGCTCCTCCTGCGCAAGTTTGGCGCGGAAATAACCGCTCTCCTGCAGACGCTCGGTACCGACGACCGAAAGCGCAACATGGTGCTTTACGCCGGCCGCGGTCTCGGCAGCGAGGAGGTTGCGACCGGAAGTCTGGAAGAACTCCATCACCGCCTTGTCCTCGAACGAGGGGGAATTCGCGACATCCACGACGACCTGCGCGCCCGCGAGGGCTTCCGCAAGCCCCTCGCCGGTGATCGTGTTGACGCCCTTGTTCGGGGCCGCCGCAGTGACCTGATGGCCCATGGCCTCGAGGCGTTTGACAAGCTTGGAACCGATGAGGCCGGTTCCGCCGATAACGACGATTTTCATGTTGCGCTCCTTGTTAGCACGTGGGGAAAAATGGAGGAGTGGCGCGGCGCACTGGCGACGCTGCACGGGCGGTCAGCTCAGTCCTGTCTTGTCATTGAAAACGTAAGCCTTTTTCTGCGCGAGGGTACCCAAACCTAGGTTGGGGGAGGCTTCGGTGGCAGGTCGTCGCGTCGAAGCCAATGCGCAAAATGGGTAAGGACCCGGAACGACTTCCGCGAACGCAGCAATTCGCCCGGATGGCTTGCTGCCTAGCGCATGCGCCTCGGCAGCCGGACAATATTCATCTGCAGCTCGTGTCTTGACGCATACCGGCCAAGTATCTTGATCAGGCGTTTTTCTTCGGCCTCGTGTATGCCCGCCCGCCTGCAATATTCCGAAATGTCCCATACAAGCTCGGCTTCGGTATCTTCGAGCAATCTGATATCGCTATGGGTCATCTTGAATTTCACACACACGCGGAAGCACGCCTCGCACGGACAAAAGATCCTGCTCCACGGACGATCACCAGTGGAGCTTCCGAGAGCGTAGACGCTTTGTGCAGGTGCGGTAACTATACGGGAGTTCTAGTCCGCGGATGCTGGCCAGTGGCCCGTGGTTGTGCGGTCTCTAACCACGCTGAAGATGCTCGATTTTCCGGACCAGGTCCGCCAGTGAACGGGACTGCATCTTGCGCATCACGCTCATGCGATGCAGCTTCACAGTCATTTCGCTGATGCCGAGCTGATAGGCGACCTGCTTGTTCATCAGGCCCGTTACCACGGCATACATGACGTCGCGCTCACGTGGTGTCAGGGTGTCTACGAGCCCCTGAATGCGCTCCAGCTCGGCCGTCGATTTGCGACGCTCGTCATCCAGACGGATCGCATGATCAACCGCATCGAGAAGATCCTGGTTGGCGAACGGCTTGGTAATGAAATCGGTGGCACCAGCCTTCATGGCTTTCACGCTTGTGGGGATGTCGGCATAGGCGGTGAGGAATATCACCGGAAGCTTGCTTCCTTTCGACGCGAGTTCGCTTTGAAGATCCAGTCCGGTGCCACCCGGCATCCGCAGGTCGACAACGACGCAACCGCGGGCACTGACGTCTGCTCGCTTCAGGAAATCCATGCCATTTGAGAATGCCGAAGCCTGCTTGTTCGTGACCATGAAAAGATCCAGCAGTGCTCCACGCATTTCAGCGTCGTCATCCACGACATATACGATTGGCTCTGCGGCGTTTTCCACGTTTGCGTGAACGTTTTGCATCGGCCTGCCCTCATCTGCTCAGGTTTCGTAAGGTCCGCGCGCTCAAGAAGCTGGTGGTCTTGGGCATGCGGCCGGTCGCGATGGACCAACTCAACCATGCCGACCGGGTATCGCGGCAAGGAACGTGCTCGAAAACGTAGCGGTCGCTCGACGCGTACCGGGAAGGATGACTAGCACGGACCGGGGCCCGGGGGATGATATACATTGGTTTACCATTCGCACCGAGGCAGGCACTGTCTGCTAGCCCGGAGACACGTTGGCGAGAGTGAATTGCGCGGTGTCGAGGTGACGTAAGCCCCGCATTCGGGCGGTCAAGCTAAAACTTGGTTTTATCGATCTTGTCCCCCAAGCCGCTATTATTAGTGGAACAGCAATCTGCCATGCGCTTGCGAGGTGACATGAAAATTACAGTCGTTGGTGCGAGCGGGATGATGGGATCCAAAGTCGTTCGCGAACTCGAAAGAGATGGTCAGGACGTTACGCAGGCTTCGACCCGCACGGGTGTCGATGCCTTCACCGGACATGGCCTGGCGGCGGCTTTCGCCGATGCCGAGGTGGTAATCGACCTCACCGATACGGGCTCCTTCGGCAATCGCGACGCTCTCGAATTTTTCAGACAGGCGGGGAAGAACATGCTCCGGGCAGCGAAGGAAGCGGGCGTCGGCCACTACATCGCCCTCTCAGTCGTCGGTACCGATCGTCTCGTCGAGAACGACTATTTCCGTGCGAAAATGGTTCAGGAAAACCTCGTGAGGGCATCGGGATTGCCCCACACCATCATTCGCTCGACGCAGTTCCTTGAATATTTCGAAGGGATCATCAATTCCACCGCCGACGAACGCGGGCTTCGCCTCCCTCCTGCCATGGTGCAACCAATCGCTGCAGATGAAACCGCGACCTGGATCTCAAGGATTGCGGTCGGAGCTGCGCGACGTGCGGTCATCGAGATCGCCGGTCCTGAAGCCATCGAGCTGAACGAATTGGCGCGCGAGCTTCTGACCGCGACCCAAGACCCGCGCCCGATTTCTGTAGAAGCAGACGCCCCCTATTTCGGCGTGGAGCTGGCAAAAGACACGCTTCTGCCGAACGAACACGCACTGGAAGGCACCGTCACGTTCCACGACTGGCTCTACCGCGCGGTGCTCGCCTAGCCCTTGCGCTCGCTCCAGAAGACCACGATCAGAGCCGCTTGCGCATCAAGGGTATCCACCGCATTCCAGTCGTATCGAAGTACACAAAAAAAGGGCACCGAATGCCCTTTTTTGATCCGACTGCGCCGACGGCTATGCCTGGATGGTTGTCGTCCCCTGACGGGCCGATATACCGGCCACCTGCCGCGCTGCCCAAAGCGTTGCGATAATCCCGAAGATGGCTGGAAGGCTCACGGCCGGGAAGTCGCGAATGAGCACGGACGCCGAGCAGATACCAACTGCCACCTCCCATAGATGAAAAGTGGCGTGCGCAATCAACCACAGCGTCGCGCCGGCCCAGAGTTCCAGCCGCCGGCTCGGCTTCCATAACCCAATCGCAAATGCGAGCGCGATGAAGCCCTGGATGATCCCGATATCTCGAATGAAGTGTTGGTTGAACATCCCGGTGTCGGTGACGCCCGGAACAAGGTAGTACCAGCCCTCCGGGTCATAGAGCATGTGAAGGGAGAGCCAGGCCGCAAGCAGCGTGTTGAACCCGACCATTCCATAGACGATGTATCTTGATACCTGCATTGCAACCTCCTGCACAAAATGCTGACCGAAATTACCACCGGGAGCAGATGGCTGCTTCCCAAACGAAGGTTTGGGGATCGGGGACGAAGCAGGTGAGGGAATGTCCCGTTCGGCAAGCACGGAGCAGGCTCTGTTGCGAGCGTTCACGGCGGAAAACAGGCTGCGTGAATCGACGGGACGTCACTCAATTGGCCGGTTTTTCAGCACTGCCCCCGCCCACAGCGCTTTGGAGACAGGTCAGCAATTGTTCGCTGTCAAGCGGCTTTCCAAGAAACGCTGCAGCTCCACTTCGCAGAGCGGAGGATTCCAACTGCGCGTTTGCGTAGGATGTCATGATCAGGATGGGGGGACAATTTTCCCTCTGCTTGAGAATTTGCAGCATGTCGATCCCGGACATGCCGGTCATCCGCACGTCGGCAAGGATGCAGTCGACGGATAGGTGGCCCTCCCGCGACAGGAAGTCCTCGGCCGAACTGTAGAGCTCACTTGCAAAACCTTCAAATTCGAGTAGATCCTTGATCGATTCCCTGACATATCGATCATCATCCACGATAGCGATTTTCTTTATGTTGGTTGGTGCCATGGGCTTCAGCAGTCTTTCCCGCTTTTTTGCCGTCGCCGCCAGCGACCGGTTTCACGCTACTGGTAGATGTCGAATTCGGTTGCGACCAGGTCGAGTTTCTTGACAAGTTCAGCAAGGGAACCCGCCTGCATCTTTCTCATCATTCGCCCGCGATGCAACTTCACCATCATTTCGCTGATCTTCATCTCATAGGCGATCTGCTTGTTCATGAGGCCGTCGCCGACGTACTTCATCACCTCGCGCTCGCGTGGGGTCAGCGACGCAGCCGCCTGCCGGATCTGTTCGCACGCGGCGACGAACTGCCGCCTTTCCGCGTCGCGGCGGATCGCCGCGAATGTCGCAGCAATCACAGCGCCGTTTTCGAATGGCTTCAGCAGAAAGTCGGTGGCGCCCGCTTTCATAGCTTGAACGCTCATCGGCACGGTGCCGCGGCCGGTCATGAACACGATTGGCATCGTATTTCCTGCAAGTGCCAGCTGCGACTGAAGGTCGAGGCCGTTGGTGCCAGGCATGAAAACATCGAGCAGAATGCAGCCGTGCTGTCTGAGGTCGGCCTCGCTCAGGAATTCATCTGCGCTTTCGTAGCCGACAGCCTTTAGCTTCAATGAGTCAAAAAGATCGATAAGGGAAACGCGAACCAACGGCTCATCATCAACGATGTAAACGGTTGGGGAGTCTTCAAAAAAATGCTCGAACACCATTGGCGTCTCGCCTCCTAACCACTCCAATCAATACACGAGTGAACGCGACGCCAATCCACCATACCATGAATCGCGCACGTGCGTACCTAAACCAAGGTTTATCATGTTCGCTCGGCAAGCCGTCGTTCCAATTCAAACCAAGCCAGGCACCGCTGCGGGCACGCATGAAAGCGGCGGGGGCTCGCTTGAGAAACGCCGCACTGCCACGCCCCGTTGCGATTCGTCACCAGGCCACCGTCCCAAAAAATCAATGGCTTGAGGTTGGCGCTACTCTTGCAGTTAAGTTAGGGTGACGCGGGCAGGAGTAACCCGAGTCATTTTTCATAACGGGAGGAGTACCATGAATCATGTCATGAAGCGCGCCGCCATTTCGGCGATCGCCAGCATTTCCATTGCCATGTCCGCGGCGTCTGCGCGCGCGGATGAATTCATCAACGTCCTGACGGGTGGGACGTCGGGCGTCTACTATCCGCTCGGCGTCGCTCTGTCGAAGATCTACGGCGAGAAGATCGACGGCGCGCGCACCCAGGTGCAGGCAACCAAGGCCTCGGTCGAAAATCTCAACCTGCTGCAGCAGGGGCGCGGCGAGATCGCCTTCGCGCTCGGCGATTCGGTCAAGTTGGCTTGGGAAGGCAATGCCGAAGCCGGCTTCAAGGCGCCACTCGACAAGCTGCGCGGCATTGCCGCCATCTACCCGAACTACATCCAGATCATGGCCGCGAAGGAATCCGGCATCACCACGCTCGCCGATTTCAAGGACAAGAGCCTTTCGGTCGGCGCACCAAAATCCGGCACGGAGCTCAATGCCCGCGCCATTCTTGCCGCCGCCGGCATGAGCTATGACGACCTCGGCAAGACGGAATATCTGCCGTTCGCCGAATCCGTCGAGCTGATGAAGAACCGCCAGCTCGATGCGACGTTGCAGTCGGCGGGCCTTGGCGTATCGTCCTTCAAGGATCTCGCGACGTCGCTCGACGTGCAGATGGTGGCCGTGCCGGAAGACATCGCTGCAAAGCTCGGCGCGCCTTATGTTGCCGCGACAGTTCCGGCAGGCACCTACCAGGGCCAGGACAGCGACGTAAAAACGGTCGCCGTCGTCAACTTCCTCGTGACCCACTCGGACGTGTCCGACGAGACCGCCTACCAGATGACGAAGCAGCTCTTTGAGAACCTGCCGTCCATGGTGGCTGCGCACAAGGCGGCCGAAAAGATCAATCTCCAGGATGCATTGAATGGCATGCCCGTTCCCCTGCATCCCGGCGCGGAGCGCTACTACAAGGAAAAGGGGCTGCTCTGACGGCACGGGGAATGCCATGCGGCGGTCGCGAGCCGCCGCATGCTCGCCCGCTGTTCGTCGGTCGTTCGGGAGGAACAGATGCACGACACCAATGGACCTGTCGATGGCGCCGCCGTGGACCTTGGCAAGCATGACGCGCTCGGGGGTGCCTTCCCTGCGACGCCGGAAGGGCGGGTTCTCTTTGCGATCGCCTTTCTGTTTTCCATTTTTCAAATCGCCACCGCCGCACATTTGCTCGATCCACCGAGTCAGCTCGTGCGCGCGATCCATGTCGGCTTCGTTTCCGTCCTGATCTTTCCACTGCTTGCGGTCATGGCGGGAAAGAGCCTGCCCGTCCGGACAGTTGCCTGGAGCCTTTCGCTGCTCGGTGCAGGCGTGGCCTTCTATCAGTGCTACGAATATGCAGAACTGCTAGTGCGGGCCGGCGATCCGCTCCCCCGCGATATCGCCTTCGGCGTGATCGGCATCGGTGTCGTCTTCGCCGCCGCCTGGGCGCTGATGGGACCGGCGCTGCCGATCATATCCGGCGTTTTCCTCGCCTATTGCCTGTTCGGAGAGTACCTGCCCGCCCCACTCGATCATCGCGGCTACGACTTCTCGCAGGTCATCGATCACATGGCTTTCGGAACCGAGGGCATCTACGGCATTCCGACGCTGGTTTCCGCCACCTACATCTTTCTCTTCATCCTATTCGGCGCCTTTCTGGAAAAGGCGGGCATGATCCAGCTTTTCAACGACGTCTCGCTCAGTCTGGTCGGGGCGCGGCGCGGGGGTGCGGCGAAGGTGTCGATCATCTCTTCCGGGCTGATGGGCACGATTTCCGGCTCCGGTGTCGCCAATGTGGTGACCACGGGCCAGTTCACCATCCCGCTGATGAAGCGATTCGGCTATCGCCCCGCCTTTGCCGGCGGTGTCGAAGCAACGGCTTCCATGGGCGGCCAGATCATGCCGCCGGTGATGGGGGCAGTCGCCTTCATCATGGCCGAGACGCTGGGTGTCGAATATCACGAGGTCGTCAA
The DNA here is from genome assembly GCA_030028905.1 of Ferirhizobium litorale. Taxonomy (GTDB): domain Bacteria; phylum Pseudomonadota; class Alphaproteobacteria; order Rhizobiales; family Rhizobiaceae; genus Ferirhizobium; species Ferirhizobium litorale. The sequence goes on from JALDYZ010000003.1 coordinate 362,748, forward strand.
GGCCGCACTTATTCCGGCCATCCTTTATTTCGCATCCGCCTTCTGGATGGTGCATCTCGAAGCCGGAAAGCGCGGATTGCTGGGGTTGCCCAAGGCCGAGCTTCCATCGGCGCGCGCCGCAATCTCGAAGGGCTGGTATCTGATCCTGCCGCTCGCGACGCTCGTCTGGCTGCTGTTCTCCGGCTATACGCCGCTGTTCGCCGGCACGGTCGGCCTGGCTTTCACCCTTCTCCTCATTCTGGGCAGCTCGGTCGCACTCGGGCTGCCCTCGACTGCCATCCGGCTCATCTTCTGGATCGGACTCGGTCTTGTTGCTGCTGCCTTCTTCAAGTTCGGCATCGAGGTCGTCGTCGTCGCATTGGCGCTCCTGATCTTCGCCAATACAACGCGAAAGGGCGGGCGGGAAACGCTCGCCATCTGTCGCGATGCGCTGGCGGAAGGGGCGAAGACGGCCTTGCCTGTCGCAATTGCCTGCGCGCTCGTCGGCATCATCATCGGCACGATGACGCTCACGGGCGCGGCCAATACCTTCGGCCAGTTCATCGTTTCGGTCGGCGGCAAGAGCCTCTTTCTTTCGCTGCTTCTGACCATGGTGACCTGCCTCGTACTCGGCATGGGCATTCCGACGATCCCGAACTACATCATCACGTCCTCGATTGCCGGCCCTGCGCTTCTCGAACTCGGCGTCCCACTCATCATCAGCCACATGTTCGTCTTCTACTTCGGCATCCTTGCCGACCTGACGCCACCGGTGGCGCTTGCCTGCTTCGCCGCAGCCCCGATCGCCCGCGAAAGCGGCCTCAAGATTTCCATCGAGGCCGTCAAGGTCGCGGCAGCCGGTTTCGTCATTCCGTTCATGGCCGTCTATTCCCCTGCATTGATGCTTCAGGATGGCGGACCCATTGCCGCGTCCGTCGGCTATCCGGCCGCAGTCGCCTACATCGTCTTCAAGACGGGCCTTGCCATCGGCCTGTGGGGCTCCGCGGTGATCGGCTTTGCTGCGGTCCGGCTCTCGCTGTTCGAACGAGCCCTTGCTGCGGCCGCGGCCTTCACCCTGCTAGCCGCGCTTCCGCTGACCGACGAAATCGGCTTTGCACTCGGCACCGCATTCCTCTTGCTTGTCTGGCGAAAGGTGCGGGCGGCCAGGCGGGAGGCTCAGGCGCCCAGTCCGAGAACGACATGAGCGCCCTGCTCTGCATAGCTGGCGGCAAGTCCGTCTCCGTTGCAGCCAGCCTCTTCACTCTCGGATGGACCCATTCCGTGGAAAAGATCGAGTGGCGGGAAAGCTGGTCCGTGAGCAAGGCCGGCCTGATCCTGCAGGAAGCGCGGGTGAAAGGCTCCGGGGCGGGCATGGAACCTGGCGAAGGTGCGCGACAACAGGACGGATGGTGGATCTGGCAGCCGGATCTGCCACCTCTGGCCGAACTGGTGCTGGCCGCATCGGGGACAACCGTCTCCGGCTGGACCTTGTGCGATGCCGGCGGCTGTCGGGAACTCGGCGCCGAAGCGGGCGAGCCGCTCGTGTTGCGGCCCTGCGCGGACGGGGAGGCCCTGCCCTGACAGGTTCGGACAGGTAGTCGGTTCTCTTGCAGGGCAGAGGTAGCCTTGAGTACATCAGAGCAAGACGATAAAGCATCTGCACCGGTAGGGAGAGCATTGCCTTGCAGCTTCGTCATCAAATCGTCGCGCTCGCGATCGGGCCACTGGTCCTCGTCATTCTCGTGGTAACTGCCTTCATCACATGGCAGTCGTCCACACTGGCGCGCAGCAGCATCGACACCTTCGAACGCAACATGCTCAAGGCCAAGGAAACCGAACTTCTCAACCTGACCAACCTTGCGCTCTCCGCCATCAAGGACGTCTACCAAAGTGCAGGCGCAGACGACGACGCCGCCAAGGAACGCGTGCGACAGATCCTGACGTCCCTGGACTACGGAGAGGACGGCTATTTCTTCGTCTACGACTACGATGGCAACAATGTCGTGCATCCGCGCCAGGCATTTCGACCAGGGCACAATTGGTACAATCTCGTCGATCCGGACGGTGACAAGGTCATCGCCAACCTCATCATCAAGGCGAAGGAAGGCGGCGGCTTGCATCAATACAAGTGGGAGAAGCCATCGTCCGGCGAAATGGCAGACAAGCTGTCCTTCGCCGCCGGGCTCGACAAGTGGCGCTGGATGATCGGGACCGGCGTCTATCTGGACGACGTCTTCGTCCAGACAGCATCGGCAAAGGCCGATTTGCGCAGGAGCATCGGCGATACGTTCCTCATCGTCGCGCTCATTGCGGTGCCGGCAGTGCTCCTGGTGTTCGCAACCTGCATGTGGATCACCCTTCACGAGCGTCGCATGGCAGACGGCAAGCTGAAACTGCTTACCCAGAGGATCATTGACACACAGGAAGAGGAGCGGGCGCGCCTGGCCCGCGAGTTGCACGACGGCATTTCGCAGAATCTTGTCGGGGTCCGGTATGCGTTCGATCTTGCAAGTCGCAAGGTCAAGGGCGGCTCCGGCGACGCAGCGCTTGCGATCGACCGGGGGATCGAGGCTCTCAATGATGCGATCAAGGAGGTCCGCGACCTGTCCCATGAGCTTCGGCCGCGCCTGCTCGACGATCTCGGGCTGACGGCCGCACTAACATCGCTCGCAGAGCATTTCAGCGAACGCACCGGCATCGGGGTTTCCGTGGAATCGACCGCCGCGCAGACGCTGGCGCCGGAGGCGAACACGGCGCTCTACCGGATCGCGCAGGAAGCCCTGACGAATGTCGAAAGGCATTCCGGCGCATCCCATGTCCACGTCAGGATATGGAGCACGAAGGGGCGGGTGCGCATGTCGATCTCCGACGACGGGACTGGTTTTGGAAACAATCGCGGGGAAACCAAAGCGCCCGCCGGTGGTCTCGGCCTTCGCAACATGCAGGAAAGGATGGCCCATTTCCGTGGTATTCTTCTTGTCAATTCGAGCGCCGAAGGGACGATCCTCACGGCGATGATGCCCAGGTCGGCGAACCTCGATTCCATAGCGGTCGATGCGGCATGACTGATGCGAGGCCCATATCGGTTCTTCTCGTCGACAACCATCCGCTTGTCCTCGAAGGACTCAAGGCGGTGCTGGAAACCTATCCGGACATCGACGTCGTCGGAACCGCCGGAAACGTGCAGGCGGGGCTGGCCGTTGCCGCGAAAGCGCGTCCGCGGGTCATCCTTCTCGATATCAACATGCCGCAAATCAGCGGCATCGAGGCAATCGAGATGTTCCAGGAGACAGCGCCCGAAAGCAAGATCTTGATGCTCTCCATGCACGATAGCCGTGAATACATCTCGGCGTCCGTCCTTCGCGGGGCGCTCGGCTATGTGCTCAAGGACGTGCCCAATGAGGAGATCGTCAGGGCGATCGAGACTGTGGCGGCGGGCAACACCTATTTTTCCACGGGCGTATCCGACGCCCTCATGCAGAGACGGCCAAAGGAAGAGTCCGTCTCCCTGCCTCTCACCACCCGCGAACGTGAGATCCTGGCCCATCTCGCTGCGGGGCGAAGCAACCGACATGTCGCGGAACTGCTGCAGATTTCCGTCGCGACGGTTGAAACCCACCGCAAGGCGATCAAGCGCAAGCTTGGCATTTCGACGACCGCCGAACTGACCCGGTTTGCCATCGAACATGGTCTCCATTCGACAGAATAGAGTGCGTACCCACTACTGGGTATGCCCGATCACATCGCCTCTCCACGATATTGCGGCGCCGACCCGTTGTCCGTAGGTGTCTCCCGATGGCCGCTCCAATCGGCCTCGGGAGGAATTCATGACCGGACTACTGGCGCTTTCGCGGGCGATAGACGCGACCAACACATTTTTCGGCAAGGCCGTTTCCTGGTTGCTTCTTCTGGCGGTGCTGATCAGCGCCGTCAATGCAACGACACGCAAACTGTTCAATCTCAGCTCCAATGCCTGGCTGGAAGCGCAATGGTATCTCTTTTCCGCCGCGTTTCTCGTTGCCGCCGCCTGGACGCTGCTGAGCAGCGAGCACGTGAAGGTCGATCTGGTCTATGGTCATCTGCCCCGCCGGGTCCAGCTCTGGATCGAGATCCTGGGGACGATCTTCTTCCTGTTTCCGTTCTGCCTGATCACGATCTACCTCTCCTGGCCTACAGTCGTCGACAAGTTCGTATCCGGAGAAGTGTCGAACAACACCGGTGGACTGATCCTCTGGCCGGTCTGGGCGATGATCCCGCTGGGCTTCGGCCTGTTGGCGCTCCAGGGCGTCTCCGAACTCATCAAGCGCATCGCGATCCTGCGCGGCGATTTGCCCGACGCGGTCGCCATTGCCGACGCCGAAGCACACAGCCTCTAGAACGGAACGTCCCGACATGTTTGCCTTTTTCGCGGAAAATCTCGCGCCGATCATGTTCCTGTCGCTGATCGTGGTGCTGCTTCTCGGTTACCCGGTTGCGTTCGCCCTCGCCTTCGTCGGCTTCGTTTTCGGCTTTGTCGGTATCGAGATGGGGCTTCTGCCCGTCAATCTCTTCGGTGCAATCCCCGATCGCATCTTCGGCCAGATGTCGAACGAGACGCTGCTGGCGATCCCGTTCTTCACGTTCATGGGCCTGATACTGGAACGAAGCGGCATGGCCGAGGATCTGCTGGATACCATCGGCCAGCTCTTCGGCCCGGTCCGGGGCGGCCTTGCCTTCGCCGTGATCTTCGTCGGCGCGATCCTTGCCGCGACCACCGGCGTCGTCGCCGCATCGGTCATCTCTATGGGCCTCATCTCGCTGCCGATCATGCTGCGCTACGGCTATGACCGCCGGGTCGCCTCCGGCACGATCGCCGCTGCGGGCACGCTGGCGCAGATCATTCCGCCGAGCCTGGTCCTGATCATCCTCGCCGACCAACTCGGCCGCTCGGTGGGCGACATGTACAAGGGCGCGCTCGTGCCGGGGGTGTTGCTGGTCGCCGCCTACTCAGCCTTTATCATTACCATGTCGATTATCCGGCCGAAGAGCGTTCCGGCCCTGCCGCCGGAAGCACGCGCGCTGAAGGGATGGAAGCTGGCGCGACGCGTGGTCATTTCGCTGGTGCCGCCGCTGGTGCTCATCTTCCTCGTGCTCGGCACCATTTTCATCGGCCTTGCCACGCCCACGGAAGGCGGAGCCATGGGGGCGGTCGGCGCGCTTGTCCTGGCAGCGATCAATGGCCGCCTCGATTTCGCGATGATCAAGTCCGCCCTGTACGCGACCGTGAAGCTGTCCTCGTTCGTCATCTTCATCCTGCTCGGCGCCCGCGTCTTCTCGCTGACGTTCTATGGCGTGAACGGTCACGTGTGGGTGGAGCACCTGATGACCTCGATCCCGGGCGGGGAAGTCGGCTTCCTTATCGTCGCCAACCTGCTCGTCTTCTTCCTGGCCTTCTTCCTGGATTATTTCGAGCTGGCCTTCATCATCATCCCGCTGCTCGCGCCGGTGGCGGACAGCCTCGGAATCGACCTGATCTGGTTCGGCGTGATGCTGGCGATCAACATGCAAACCTCCTTCATGCATCCGCCTTTCGGTTTTTCGCTGTTCTACCTGCGATCCGTCGCACCGGCGCGTGCCTACAAGGACAGGGTCACCGGCCAGACGATCCAGCCTGTCACCTCCGGGCAGATCTACATGGGTGCCCTGCCCTATCTCGGTATCCAGTTGGTCATGGTGGCGCTGGTCATCGCCTTCCCCCAGCTCGTGACCCACTACAAGTCGGGCCAGGCGGCGGTAGACCCCTCGACGATCGAGCTCAATGTGCCGATGCCGGGCGAAGACGGGGGAAATCCGTTCGGCACGCCTGCCCCGCCGTTTGGATCGGAACCCTCCGAAGGCGAGATACCGGCCCCGAGCTTCGGCTCTCCCACGCCAGACTTCGGCTCTCCGACGCCGAGCTTCGGAGGCCCCGAGCAGGGTGGGAGCAAACCCTGATCACTCAGCCCGCATAAAACGACTCCGGACGGCAGTATCGCCGTCCCGACTGAACCAACCCAACCGAGGAGGATATACATGACGAAAGACCTGAGCCGACGAGGCTTTTTGACCAAGGGAGCACTTGCGGGTGCGGCGACCGCCGCCGGTGCATCTCTTGCCGCTCCCGCCATTGCCCAGGAGCTTCCGACGCTGCGTTGGCGCCTGACCTCCGGCTTCCCGAACAATCTCGACACGATCTATGGCGGCGCGGTGGTGATGGCCGACATGCTGAACAAGATCACCGAGGGCAAGTTCCAGATCCAGGTATTCCAGGCAGGCGAGATCGTCCCCGGCGCGCAGGCCCTCGATGCCGTCAAGGCCAACACGGTCGAACTGGCCCATACCTGCGGCTACTATTTCACTGGCAAGGATCCGACGTTCGCGATCGGCTCGACCATCCCGTTCGGCCTCAATGGCCGCCAGCAGAATGCCTGGCTCTACCATGGCGGTGGAAACGAGGCCTACAACGAGTTCCTGTCCGACTACGGTGTCGTCGGCATCCCAGGTGGCGCGACCGGAGCGCAGATGGGCGGCTGGTTCCGCAAAGAAATCAAGTCGGCTGCGGATCTGCAGGGCGTCAAGATGCGCATCGCCGGTGTTGCCGGTGAAGTCATGTCGCGCCTCGGCGTCGTACCGCAGCAACTGCCGGGCGGAGACATCTACCCGGCCCTGGAACGCGGCACGATCGACGCGGCCGAATGGATCGGCCCCTATGACGACGAGAAGCTTGGCTTCTACCAGATTGCTCCGAACTACTACTATCCGGCGTATTGGGAAGGCGGACTGACGATCCACTTCTTCATCAACAAGGATCAGTACGAAGCACTGCCGGAAGCCTACAAGGCGGCGCTCGATGCCGCTTGCAAGGCCGCCAATGTCAACATGCAGGCGCTCTACGACGTCAAGAACACCGCCGCCATCCGCTCGCTCGTCGGCAAGGGAGTAAAGCTTCGTCCACTCCCGCGCGACGTGATGGATGCAGCCTACAAGGCGGCTTTCGAGCTCTATGGCGAATACAGCCAGAAGCATCCGGCCTGGGCAAAGATCTATCCCGGCTGGAAGAAGTTCCGCAACGAGAGCTTCGAGTGGTTCCGCGTCGCGGAATACAGCTACGACAGCTACATGTACGCCGCTCAGGCCTCAGGGAAGTAACACGTCACGACCTCCACCATAGGCGGAGGTTTGAACATTGCTAGCGTTCAGTCGCTGCGACCAGGGAGGTCGGCAAAGTCGGAAGCTTTGCCGACCTTTCTTTCTGGGCGGACGCGTGATCTCGACGCCGCACGCTGCCAGCCTGATGCTGATGTATGACGATGACCGAGGCACATGCCTGGTGATGCTGACACGGCCCATGGTAAACTCAGACCAGAACCGCAAGATGACGCCGATCTCTGGAGGGGGTCGACGGTTGGAGTTGAGCATCCAACGGGATGGGCTACAGTCTGGTCGAGGGCCTGCCGGTCGATGCATTGCATCCACTCGCGGACGAGATCCGCAAGCAGGTTCTCAGCGAGGCTTGAGAGATGCGGCCCAAATGCCGAGCTGGTGCGATCGCCATCGCGGAGACTTTCTCACCGAAGGCAGGACACCGCCCAAGATGCGCTTCGAGCATTTTTTTCCGACGGTCGGAATAAGGCAAGCTCGTCGCTTGTCTAACTTGGGCTTTGCATGATGCATGCCCCAAACCACTGGAGAGACATGATGAAACCCATGAAATTCCTCGCCGCAATGGCAATCGCCGCGGCCACCGTATCCCCCGCCCTCGCAGCTCCTATGGTCTCGACCGTCGATACGGCAAAGGGGCCTGTGCTCGCTGGCGAGAACGGCATGACGCTCTATACATTCAAGAAAGATACGCAGGGCGTTTCCAATTGCTACGACAAATGCGCCGTGAACTGGCCACCATTCATTGCGCCGGCAGACGCCGAGGCTGACGGAACCTATACGCTCGTCACTCGCAAAGACGGAAAAATGCAGTGGGCCAAGGATGGCATGCCGCTTTACTACTGGGTCAAGGATACCAAGAAGGGCGATATTACCGGCGACGGCGTCATGGGCGCCTGGGATCTCGCTCGCCCCTGAACCTGCACAAAAATCAGTCTTGCGGCAGATTTGAGAGTCGGTTCCCGGCCCAAAGACCAGGCTGGCTGATCGAGCCCAGCCGCGGAAAGGGCGCAGCTCTCAACCGCCAATAGGCCCGCCGCCAGCCTGGCATCGGCCGTCGCGCCATCGTGGACCTATCGCTGCATCACGTCAGCGTCTCGTCCACTGCGTCGAGGGGGCTGCTACGGAATTGCGCACGACAAGATCCGGCCGAAGCAGGATCTCGGTTTCGGCCGGCGTGCCGTCGGACAGCATTTCCAGCAAGAGCGCCATCGCGCTCTTGCCGATAGCGGTGCGCGGCTGACGGACAGTGGTAAGGGATGGCGTCATGAAGCTTGCCTGCGGCACGTCATCGAAGCCCGTGACGGAAAAGTCGTTCGGAATATCGTAGCCGCGCGCCTTCAGCCCGATCATCACGCCGATGGCGGTCTGGTCGTTGACGCACATGAATGCGGTTGGCAGGTTGTCGCGCATGAACAATTGTTCGAGGGCAAGCCGTCCGCTTTCTATCGTACCGTCTCCCTCCATCACGATCCGTCGATCCCGTGGCACGCCTGCGGCGTCGAGTCCTGTATCGTAGCCTATCCGGCGCCGGCTATACGCCAGACGAGTGCGCGAATCGCCGACGAATGCAATCTTGCGATGGCCTTCGGCTATCAGCAGGTCCACCGCCTTGCGTGCCCCTTCGACATCGTCGACGCCGACATAGGGTATGCCGCCATTGAAGACCGGCTCGAAGACCCCGACGCTTGGCGGCAGGCGTGCTGTCATCGCCTGATGGCCGAAAGGAAGAATGCCGGTGAAGAGGATCAGGCCGGCCGCTTGGTTGGAATTCAGGAACTTCAAGTATTCCAGGCCGCGCTGGGCATCGTTCTGGGTATGGCCGATCAGCACGCCGTAACCATGGGCGCGGGCCTCGTTCTCAAGTCCGACGAGAATATTGGAGAAGTTCGGGTCGCCGATATCAGGTGCTACGACAAGGATCATGTTCGAGCGGCCGAGCCTCAGGCTGCGCGCCATCGCATTGGTCGTATACCCGGTGATCGCGATGGCCTGATTGACCTTCAGTCGCGTCGACGTCGCCACCTTCTCCGGGGTGTGGATCGCCCTCGAAACCGTCGCGATCGACACTTCGGCAATCCGAGCAACGTCCTCGATCGTGGCGGGCGTGGAATTCGACAATGCGTTCTGCCTCTGGCTGGGTTGCAAAGGACACTACACAGACTTGTCCGGTGGTCAAATGACGCCAAACAAAAATATCCGGATAAGTGACGATGTAAACCTTTACATTTGCCGATGTAAAGGTTTACATCGTCGCCAAGCGGTGGGGAGCCGCATGGAGGAAATCATGGTTTCGGAAGTTGCCGACGGGGCGTCCGTCGTCTTGTCCGCGCGCCGCATCAGCAAGTCGTTCAGCGGCGTGCAGGTCCTGTTCAGCGTCGATTTCGAGCTGCGCCAGGGCGAGATCCACGCGCTCATGGGCGAGAACGGCGCCGGAAAATCGACGCTCGTGAAAATCCTTTCCGGCTTCGAGCAGCCGACCTCCGGCGAGATTGTTCTCGACGGAAAGGCGGTGACACTGCCGCCGAATGGTGCGGCCGAAGCCCTCGGAATCGTCATCATCCACCAGGAATTCAACCTCGCTGAACATCTGACCGTCGCTGAGAGCCTGTTCCTCGGCCGCGAGGTGACACGGTTCGGCATGCTCGATCGCAAGTTCATGCGCGCCGAGACCCGTCGCGTGCTCGACCTGCTCGGGTCGCATGTCGACGAGAATACGATGATCGGCTCGCTGTCGATCGCCGAAAAACAGATGGTCGAGATCGCCAAGGCGATCAGCCGCGATGCCCGCGTCGTCTTCATGGACGAACCGACGGCGGTTCTTTCGCGCGAGGAGACTAATTTCCTGTTCCGCCAGGTGCGCAAGCTGCGTGACCAGGGAACCAGTTTTGTCTTCGTTTCGCACAAGCTCGACGAGGTCATGGAACTGACGGATCGCGTCACGGTCTTGCGCGACGGCCAGTGGATCAAGACGTCGCCGACCGCCATTCTGGACGGCGAGGCGATCGCGCAGCTGATGGTCGGCCGCGAACTCTCCAGCCTGTATCCCGCCAAAACCGAACCTGACGTGGATGAAGAGGTGGTGCTGCGGGTCGATTCCGTTTCGACCGGCTACATCAAGGATGCGTGCTTCGAATTGAGGAAGGGCGAGATCCTCGGTTTTTCCGGCCTGATCGGGTCCGGTCGGACGGAACTGATGGAAGCAATCGTCGGACTGTGCCCGCGCCTTTCGGGTGACGTGCAGGTCTACGGGCAATCCGTACCGTCCGGCGACGTGCACGCGGCCAACAAGAGCGGTCTCGCCTACATGACCAAGGACCGCAAGTCCAAGGGCCTGCTGCTGAACGCAGGCATGATGGCGAACCTCACACTGCAGTCGCTCGATCGCCATACCCGGCTCGGCTATCTTGATCCCGGCAGCGAGGACGCCGCACTGTCAAAGGCGCGGCGCCGGTTCGACATCCGGGTCCGCGACGACAATGTCGTGGCCGGCCGCATGTCCGGTGGCAACCAGCAGAAACTGCTGCTTGCCAAGGTCATGGAGACCGACCCGCGGATCATCATCATCGATGAACCGACGCGCGGCATCGACGTCGGCACGAAACAGCAGATCTATCATTTCATTTCGGCGCTCGCCCGCGACGGCCGCTCGATCATCGTGGTGTCGTCGGAGATGCCCGAGGTGATCGGCCTGTGCAGCCGCATCGTGGTGATGCGCGAAGGCCATATCACAGGCATCCTCGAGGGTGACGAGATCTCCGAACAGGAAATCATGCGCTATGCGGCCGGGCTGAAGAAGAAGGTCGCCGCTTGACGTCGTAGCCGGCGCACGGATGACGCGAGCTAGGAATTCCCCGCTGGAGCGGGATGGGAGGTTGGATTGGACATGAGCGTAAACGAGGAAGGCAGCCAGGCGGGGATCCGACGTCGCGGCTGGAAAGACATCGACTTGAGGGCAGTGGCCCCATTCGTTGCATTGGCACTGCTGCTTGTCGTCGGGGCTTTGGTCAATCCGAATTTCATCGGCTTGAACAACCTCGCCAATGTCGCCACCCGCAGCGCCTTCATCGCGATCATCGCGGTCGGGGCGACCTTCGTCATATCTTCCGGCGATCTCGATCTCTCGGTCGGGGCGATGGTAGCGTTCATCGCCAGCCTGATGATCCTGTTCATGAATTCAGGCGTCATCGCTGATCCGGCGCTGATGCTGACGGCGGCAATCGTCTTCGCCGTCGTCGCCGGGGCGGCTTGCGGGCTTGCCAACGGACTGATCACCACGCTCGGCAAGATCGAGCCCTTCATCGCCACCCTCGGCACGATGGGGATCTATCGCGGCCTGACCACCTGGCTCTCCCAGGGCGGCGCGATCACGCTGAAGGAGCCGCAGTTGCAGGAAATGTACCGCCCTGCCTACTTCGGCTCGATCCTCGGCGTTCCTGTGCCGATCGTGGTCATCCTCGCTGTTACCGCGGTGGCTGCCTTCGTGCTTTACCGCACCCGCTATGGCCGGCATGTGGTCGCCGTCGGCTCCAACCGCGATGTGGCACGCTATTCTGGCATCTCGGTCAATCGGGTTCGCACCATCGCCTTCGTCATCCAGGGGCTCTGTGTGGCGGCCGCCGTTCTTCTCTATGTTCCAAGGCTCGGCTCCACCTCGGCGACCACCGGCATCCTCTGGGAGTTGCAGGCGATCACCGCGGTCGTCGTCGGCGGAACCGCGCTCAAGGGCGGTGCGGGCCGCGTCTGGGGCACCATCTGCGGCGCCTTCATTCTCGAACTGGTCGGCAACATCATGCTGCTGTCCAACTTTATCAGCGAGTACCTGATCGGCGCCATCCAGGGGGCGATCATCATCATCGCGATGCTCGTCCAGCGCTCGCTGGTGCGCAAATCGTAAATCCGGGCAATTCGGAAACAGGACGCGATGCGGTCCCTCGTCCGGGACCGCATGCAGAGGAACAAGGCACATTCGACTTATCCAGATGTGCTTCAGCCGGGTCCACAGGTCTCCCGGCAAACGATCGACTGACCTGATTTTGGGAGGAACCTTATGCGTAAGAAACTACTGGGCCTGACTGTTGCGGCTGTCGCGGCCTTTGCCGGCGCCGGTCATGCCGAGGACAAGAACGTGACCATCGGCGTCTCGATCCCCGCCGCCAGCCACGGCTGGACCTCGGGCGTCATCTATCACGCCGAGCGCGTTGCCAAGCAGCTGATGGAAAGCCATCCAGGCCTCAACGTCGTCGTCAAGACTTCGCCGGATCCGGCCAGCCAGGCAAACGCGGTTCAGGACCTGGCGACCCAGGGCATCGACGCACTTGTCATCCTGCCGACCGATCCCGATCCGCTCGTCAACGCCATCAAGGAAATCAAGGGCAATGGCACGTTCGTGTCGATCGTCGACCGGGCACCGTCCGTCAACGACAACTCGGTGCGCGATCTCTACGTTGCCGGCAACAACTTCGCCCTCGGCCAGACGGCTGGCGAATACATCAAGTCGACCACGCCGGAGGCCGAAGTCGTCGTCATCCGCGGCATGCCGATCCCGATCGACCAGGAGCGCCAGGATGGCTTCGACAAGGGCATTGCAGGCTCGAACGTCAAGGTCCTCGACCGCCAGTACGGCAACTGGAACCGCGACGACGCCTTCAAGGTCATGCAGGACTACCTGACCAAGTACCCGAAGATCGACGTCGTCTGGTGCCAGGATGACGACATGGCCGTCGGCGTGCTGCAGGCCATCGAACAGGCCGAGCGCGACGACATCCAGTATGTCGTGGCGGGTGCCGGCTCCAAGGAGATGATCAAGAGGGTCATGGACGGCGACAAGATGATCCCGGTCGACGTTCTCTATCCGCCGGCAATGGTCGGCACTGCGCTCGAGATGACGGTTGCCAACTTTTATGGCCAGGTGCCGGTTCGTGGTGTCTACACCATCGATGCAACACTCGTCACCAAGGACAATGCCGGCGAATATTACTTCCCGGATTCCCCGTTCTGATCCAAGTCATTCCGATGCCCGGGCTGTCATGGCCCGGGCATCGTCCGTTCTGTCTGATCCCGATCAGATCACGCGATATCGGAAAGCATCGCGAACCGCGCCGCAAATCGATGCGGGACTGGTTTGCGCGCATCTTCAATACGGCATCAACTATCGCCGCTCACTTCCGCCCCCCCACCGACAGCAAATGCAGGAAGCCGTACCGACAATTCCCTTGTCATCGCACTTTAACATGATAATCGTGCTCACGTTAACGGACTGACAGATGAGCGGCGCAACGGAAATGCCGAATTGAATGAGATTCAGCTCTGCGTATCGGCGGATAGTAATATCAACCTCCTTTTTTCAACGACTCGACTTCGGGCAGGCCGACCATGTTCCCGACAGGTCGCCATCGGATGATCGCGACGGACGCTAGAAGCGCACCCAAAGCGTGCGATGCCGGCGGTAACCAAAATTTGCACAGCGAGGATGCATCATGAACGGAAGTCCGGAGTTCAAGCTTTCCGGCCTGGCGCTGCCGACAGATGCCGAGCATATGCTCGACGAGATCTGCGAACACTTCATCGAGCATTCCGAAGTCCAGCGATCCGGCAATGTCGTCTCGCTGCAGAGCGAGATCGGGACCGCAAATTTCCGCTTGCAGGGCAATAACCTCTTGATCGAACTCGCCTGCCCTTCTCCGGAGGCGCTTGAAGTCTGCCGGAACATTGTCGCCGAGCACTTGTTCTATTTTGCCGGGGAGGCGCCCCTCGATCTCACCTGGGCCTACCCTGCGCCGCAGGCGACACTGCCGAATATCCACGAGGTCACGGTCGTTGCAGCGGAGGACGTGACGCCGCGTATGCGGCGGGTGACATTCGCCTGCGCCGACGTCACCCCTTTCGTCGGCGGTGAGATGCATGTCCGCCTTCTGGTTCCGCCGAAGGACAGGCCTCCGGTCTGGCCCTCGCTGCGCCCGGACGGACGCGTGGCTTGGCCACAGGGCGAGGACGAGCTTCTGGTGCGCGTCTATACGATCCGCGCCGTCGATATCGAGCGCCGGGAACTCTGCATCGATTTCCTCCAACATCCAATACCTGACGTCGAGACGCCGGGCGCCGATTTCGCGCGGGATGCGCGGCCCGGCGACAGCGCTGCACTGCTCGGGCCGGGCGGCGGCGGCCTTCCGCAGGCGAAATCCATTCTTCTTGCCGGCGACGAAAGCGCTCTTCCGGCAATCGCCCGCATTGCCGCCGAAGTGCCGCCCCATACGCAATTGCAGGCGATCATCGAGGTGCAGGACGGGCACGAAGAGCAACCGCTTCCTTCGGCGGGCTCGCTGGAGGTCCGCTGGTTGCACCGGACGAGCTACCCGGCCGGGGCAACGGGCGGTCTGCTGGATGCGGCAAAAGATGCGATCGCTTCCATGGATGACGACACCTTCGTTTGGGTCGCCTGTGAAAAAGAAGACGTCAGGGTGATCCGCACCCTGCTGAGGGACCGCCAACATGACAGGAAGCGTATGTATGTGGCTTCCTACTGGGAGCGGGACCACGCGTAAACGCCGGCTATCGACCTGACTTTTGCTAGATATCTGGCAGGTCGCAAGCGGTGCACGCCGCTTACATCAGATAGCCGACCGGTTGGCGCGTGTGCGGATGGCTAAAGACGCCGATCTCGACACCGAAGATCCGCCGCAGCATGCCGGTGTTCATGATCTCGGCGGGAGCGCCTTTAGCGACAATGCGTCCACTGTTCATCGCAATGATCTCGTCGCAGTAGCGCGATGCGAGATTGATGTCGTGCAGCACGATGACGACTGTCAGTCCGCGTTCCTGCGACAACGTGTGCACGAGCGACAGCACCGATGCCTGGTGTGAGAGGTCGAGTGCGGAGGTAGGCTCGTCGAGCAGCAGGCATTTGGCGTCCTGCGCCAGCATCATCGCGATCCAGGCCCTTTGCTTTTCGCCGCCCGACATCGTCGCCACCGGACGATTGGCAAAGGCATCAAGCTCGGAACGCGCAATCGCCCGCTCCACCATGTCGGCATCGGTACGGGTGAAACGGCCAAGCGTGCCATGCCAGGGAAAGCGGCCGAGAGCGACGAGTTCGCGCACCGTCATCCCGTCTGCATCCGGCGTGAATTGCGGCATATAGGCAACCTGCCGCGCAAACGCCCTGCCGGCCCATTCCGAGACCGGCTTGCCCTCCAGTTCCACTCGTCCGCCGCTCGGCGCGACCTGCCGGGCGATGATCTTCATCAGGCTGCTCTTGCCGGAACCGTTGGGACCCACGAGTCCGTAAACGCGTCCTGCCTCCAATGTCAGGTCGATGCCGTGGAGGATATGCTTCTGTCCGGCCGAGTAGGTCACCGCGGACAGGTCAAGGAAGATTGCCGACATGGATGCGTTGCCTTTCAAGTGAACCGAAAAAATGAATCAATGCGGCGATCTTCCGATCGTCGGACGTGGCGGTTGCCGCAGGCCGCGCTGACCTGGCCGCCTAGCCATCCCTGCACCCCTGGTGCCGCAAGGGACATGCGTTCGTACAGCGCTTCAGTGACGACAGCCGGTCGCGCAGGCAGCAGACGCGCCGCGTCGGTGCCCCCGTGATATCCCGAGCCACCAGCCGTCCGAAGTCCGGATACGCGCCGGCCATATGCGCACCGATCCGCGCCAGGCGATCGTGATGGGCAACGTCTTCGCTGGACGCCAGCATATGGTGCGTTCGCCAGAAGACATACTCTGCATTGCTGCGGTGAAGCCGAGCGGTGGTTCCGGTATAGGTGCCGCAACGATCGATGACCAGCTGGACATGGGCAAGCGCACAGTCGAGCGCCTCCTCGGGCGCACAGCCGTCCGGCATGGCGAAGCGGGCGACCGTGGACATCGCGGAAAACTCGACCGCAACCTCGTTGTATGAGGCGCGAAACCAATGGTCGGCCAGGACCCCATAGGCGAGGATGGGACGCAGCAACCGGCTGAAATAGCCATAGGACCACAGCGAGGCCGCGGCCCGCGAATCTCCCGGCCCCCACTTCCTGGCAATTTCGCCCACCCCTGATCCTATCATGTCGGGACCGTCCAAAAGGCTGGCAAGCAAAACCTCCCGCCCGTTGGCCGGCCCGATCAGGGCGGCGCAATCCGTGAAGGGCGCCGGCAGAGAAGGAATGGCGACCGTGTTCATTTGCGCCATCCAATCTGCCAGACGAGATAGGGCGCGCCGACCAGCGCAGCAAAGAGACCAAGCGGCAGTTCATAAGGGAAGGCGAGGTTTCGCGAGCCGAAATCAGCCAGCAGCATCAGCATGGCCCCGAGCGCAAACGATGCGAAAAGATGCTCCCTCGTCCTGACGAACCCCGCCTGACGCGCGAGGTGCGGCCCCATCAGGCCGACGAAGCTGAGGGGACCGACCAGGAGCGAGGCCGAGCCCGTCGCCAGGGCTGCACAAGCGATGATGCCGATCCTGGCCGTGCGTTGCGGCATGCCAAGGGCGACATTCGTCGTATATCCGAGCGGTAGCAGCGTCAGCCAGCGGACGAATGCCAATGCAATCGCTATGGTGACCACACCGAGCGCCGCAAGTGAAATCGCCGAGCTCGCAGTCACCGTCGCGGCGGAACCGCCGAGCCAGTTGAGGATCTGCCATGCGCGCTGATCGCCGACCGCCAGCAGCGCGCCGAGGATTGCCGAACTCAGCGAACTCGCCGCGACGCCGGCTAGCAGCAACCTGTCAGGTTCGAGGTGGCGTCTTTGCGCATAGGCGAGCACCAGCAGGGTGGCGACCGCCGCGCCGAAGCCGGCGCCGGCCAGCAACTGCCACTGCGTCGGGCTGGCAGCCAGCGTCAGCGCGGCCGCAAAGCCGATCCCCGCTCCGCCGCTGACTCCGAGCACTTCGGGGCTCGCCATGGCGTTGGATGTCAATCGCTGCAGCATCGCCCCGGACAAGGCCAGCAATCCCCCCGCCGCACAGGCCGCCAGAAGTCTCGGCCATCGCATCGGCAAGAGCTGGTCGAACTCGGCCAGCGAAAGCCAGCGCCAGATTTCCTCGGTCCTGCCGACGAACAGAGACACGACGATCGATGCCCCGACGAGCACGGCCAGCAGCAGGAAACCCTTTCGCGGCGCCCTGCGGATTTCGTATGGGGGTGCGGACGCGGGCCGCTGGGCGTGCCTGATCTTCGGCAGCAGCCACAGCAGCAGCGGACCGCCGATCAGCGCCGTCACCGCCCCTGTCGGGAATTGCTCGGCCGAGGTCTGGGCCACGAATTGCACGACGCCGTCGCAGATCCAAAGCAATAGCGCCCCGGCCAGTGCGGAAGCAACCAAGGCGGGCAGCTGGTGGCGGATGCCCACCGCGCGCGCCAGATGCGGAGCGGCCAGGCCGACGAAGCCGATCATGCCCAGCTTGGCCGAAACGCCTGCGGCCACGAACACACCGATCGCCGACACCGCCAGCCGTATCGAGACGACGCTGACGCCGAGCGAACTGGCGGCCGTGTCGCCCAGGTTCAGCAGGTGAAGCGGCCGCACGAGGAGGGCAGAGACGCCGAGCGCAAGGGCGAACTCGATGGCCAGACGGCCGGCTGTCGACCAGTCCTGCTGACTGAGCGCGCCACCGTTCCATGTGACCAGCGACATCAGGTATTCGCCCTGGGCGAGCGTCAGCGCCGCCGAGACGGCACCGGCGGTGATGCCGACGAGCAGTCCCGATATGATCATCGTCACCGGTTCGAAGTTGCGCTTCCAGCCCAGGCAGAAGACGATGGCGGTCGCAGCCGCAGCCCCGAGCAGCGTCACCATCTCCCGGCTACCGTCAATCAGCGACGGCATGAAGAGCGTAGCGACGACGATCGCCAGCTGGGCACCGGCCGAAATCCCGAGCGTCGAGGCATCGGCAATCGGATTGCGCAGCACCTGCTGGAACAGAAAACCGGTCAGACCCAGGGCGGCTCCAGCGAGAATGGCGACTACGGCGCGCGGGAGCACCGCATAGGCCAGGATGACCTGGTCGGTGTTCATCGCGCCCGGATCGAACGGCCAGGCCGGCCAGGCGGAGAATGACAGGAACGAGGTCGCATTGTGGATCTGCAGTCCGCAGGCCAGCAGCAGGGCGACGGCGAGGATTGCATAGCGGGCGGGATAGCTCACGGTGTGCTCTCCGATCCGGTTAGCGCTTCCGTCAGCAGGCGGGCAAAACGCATGGCGGCGCAAATCCCGCCATAGGGATTCACATTGCCGATCATGTGCACCCGACCGTCCCGCACCGGCGCCAGCGACCGCCAGATCATGCTGCCGTGAAGGCTTTCGCGAGCTTCGACGGGGATGTCGGAGACGATGACGATCGTGGCATCCGGCCGGGATGCCAGCGCTTCCAGCGGCACGGGCGCTGCGAAGGTGAACCTCGAGCGATCGGCCCAGGCGTTCTCCAATCCGAGCCGCCCGGCGACGTCGCCGAACATGCTGTCCGGGCCGAACGCCCGGAAATGCCGGGCATCGCCGACGTTGATGATGTAGACCGGCGGGCTCTGCACGGCGGCAAGCTGCTGCCGCATTCGCGCCATCTCGGCTGCCTGGCCGGACAGCACCTCCTCGGCCCGTCGCTCGCGCCCCAGCTTCCCGCCCAGCGCGGAAACGGCGTTCAGCGCCTTTTCGAAAGGCGGTTCGCCACGGACATAGAACGGCAGGGAAAATACCGGTGCAATGCTTTCGAGCTTCTGCTGCTGACGGGCGTAGAAGGGCGAACTGAGAATGAGATCGGGCTTCAACAGATAAAGATACTCATAGTTCGGCGCGCCGCGCAGGCCGAGATCCGCGACCGATGGCGGGATTGCCGGCTCGACCGCCTTGTCGCGAAAGCCGATCAGTTCGGTCGCGGCGATCGGTACCACGCCCAGTGCCATAGCGGTTTCCAGCATGGCCCAGTCGATCGCAGCCACGCGCGGCGCGTCCGCGGCTTTCGTCGGTGCCGGAACCGTCAAGGCCGCCAACAGTCCGAGGAACTGCCGGCGGCTCGCTTCAAAAGGTCTATCGAATTCCATATCCGGGATCTGCGATCACCACGAGAAGCTGAGACGACCCATCACCGTGCGCCCATTGCCGTAGGTGCATCCGAACGTGCCGCAACTCGCGAGATATTCCTTGTCTGTCAGGTTGGCAAAATTGAGCGAGGCCTTCACATTGTCCTTCTGGTAGTGGATGGCGGCATCGAGCAGGGCCACGGCATCGAGTTCATAGGTGTTGTCGTTATTGCCATAGCGCTTGCCGATGTATCGCACGCCTCCCCCGGCGCCAAAGCCTTCGAGGAAGATGTCCTCCTGGAAGGTATAGTCGAGCCAGAGGCTGGCCGCCTGCCGCGGCACGTTGTCCAGTTCGTTGCCGTTGTAGGTGCCACCCACGATTTCGCTGCTGGTGTAGGTGTAAGCCGCGCGCAGATCAAGCCCGTCAGCCAAACTGGCCACCGCCTCGAGCTCGATACCCTGGACCCGCACTTCGCCGATCTGCGAAGTTTCTACGCCGCCGGTTCCGTTCGGGACCTGCACCGGCACGTTTTCCTGGCGCAGATCGTAGACGGCGGCGGTCAGGAGGCCGTTCCAGCTCTCGGGCTGGTATTTCACCCCGGCCTCGACCTGCTCGCCGGTCGTCGGCTTCAGCGGGATGCCGTTGGTTGGGACCGGCACCGGCTCGAACGACGTCGAGTAGCTGATGTAAGGCGCCACGCCGTTGTCGAATATGTAGGAAAGGCCGGCGCGTCCCGTCAGCTTGTGGTCGCTCTGGTCAAGGGGTCGAGATGTATCGAGGTTGCGGTTGGTCGACGTTCCGTCCGTCTTTGCCCAGTCCTGCCGGAGCCCGAATGTCGCCCGCCAGTTTTCATAGGCAATCTCGTCCTGGGCATAGAGGCCGATCTGGCGCAGGCTGGAGTCCACGAAGGTATTGACCGACGGTGTCGGGGCAAGCGTGATCGGAGCGCCATAGACCGGGTTTCGCGGATCGAGCGGTGTCGCTGCAAAAAACTGCGTGCCGACGTTGTTGTCGAAATGACGATAGTCGAGGCCGAGTAACACCGTGTGCTCCACCTCACCGGTCGCGAATTCGCCAAGCACGTTGGTGTCGACATTGACGGTGTTGAGGCGCTCGTCCTGGAACGTGGCGTTGCGCCGGATCTCACCGTCGGGCATCAAGCCACCGGTGAGCGACGACGTTCCGAGCGCCTGGTAGTCCCAGTCTAGGTTGGAGTAGCGGAAGTTCTGGCGGAAGGTCCACTGGTCGTCGAAGTGGTGTTCGAACTCGTAACCGAGGTTGGTCTGGTTGCGGCTCGAGCGGTCGAAACTGCGGTCACCGACGTAGAAGTCCGGCCCGAGCGGATTTGCCGCGTCCAGTGTCAGCGAGACCGGCAAGCCTGAAGGCGAACTCGGGTTGTCGTGCTGGAAGCTGGTGAGTATCGTCAGGGTGGTATCGTCACCCGGAGCCCAGGTGAAGGCGGGAGCGATGTAGTAGCGATCGTTTTCGAGTTCCTCGACCTGCTGGCGACCGACGCGTCCGATGCCCGTCAGTCTGTAGGCGAAATCCGAATCCTGCGTCGCATCCCCAAAATCGAAGAAGGTGCCGTAGGTATCATAGCTTCCGGCCTGCACTCCGACCTCGCCGAAGCGCTCGAAGATCGGTCGCTTGCTGACGAGATTGATGATGCCGCCGGGATTGGCCTGGCCGTACATGACGGATGCCGGTCCGCGCAGCACCTCGATCCGCTCGAGACCGTAGACATCGATCGGGGCGGCACCAGCCGTCCGCATCAGGCGCAGGCCGTTCAGGAATTGCGACTGGCGACCGTCGAATCCGCGGATACGGGGCGAATCGAACCGCGAGTCGGCCCCATAGGGTTCGCCGAAGACCCCCGGCGTATAGCCGAGTGCCTGGCCAAGCGTGTTGGCGCCTTGCGCGGCGATCTCGTCGGCCGTGACGACGGAAATGGATTGCTGCGTCTCCAGCAGCGGCGTACCCGTCTTTGTCGCAGTGACGCTGGTCTTGGCGACGTAGCCGTCGACCGGCCCCGTCGGATCCAGCAGGACGCCGTTCTCTACCACGATTGGCGCCAGCAGCGTCGGCGCCGCGCCTTCCTGGGCGAGTGCCGGGGCAGCAGCAAACGGGGTGGCTGCGCCGACCATCGAAGTCAGCGCAACGAGCGACGTCTTCTTCAAAGTCACGATGGGTCCTTTCGGTCTAACGGACGGGCGGAGGCCGACCCGAACATATATACTTGACAAAAATCGTCATGTTACTAGACGGGATTTGACGTGCGATCCAATAGCGATATGACGCTAATTTCAGAACTAGAACTTATGAAAGGATGTGGCCATGGCGCAGCAGGGCGGCATCGAGCTTCGGCACCTTCGCTATTTCGTCGCCCTCGCCGAGGAAGGCAACTTCGAACGCGCGGCCGCTCGCCTGGCCATTGCCCAGCCGGGTCTCAGCCAGCAGATGTTCAAGCTGGAGGGGCTCCTGGGCGCCTCCCTGCTCGACCGCAGCCGCAGGTCGGTGCGGCTGACGCTCGCAGGGCAGGTATTGCTGGAGGAAGCCCGCCGGGTGCTGCGCCAGAGCGAGATCGCGCTGGACGCCGTCTCGCGCGCTGCCCGGGGCGAAGCCGGTCGGATCTCGATCGGCTACGTCGCATCGGCCGCCTATACCGGCCTGTTGACGGATATCCTGTCGGAATTCGGCGCAGCGTACCCGAATGTCGAACTTCACCTGACGGAAATGGAGATGCGGCTGCAATTGGAGAAGATCGGCGACGGAAGCCTCGACTTCGGCTTCATTCGACCACCAGCGGCACTGCCATCCGGGGTTTCGACCGTCACGTTGCTGAACGAGGACTTCGTGCTTGCCCTGCCGCAGCGACATCGCTTCGCCCAAATGGGATCGATTACGCTCTCGCTGCTGTCGGCCGAAACCTTCATCATACCGAGACAGCCGCCCGATGTCGGGTTCCACAGCAACCTGCTGCTGGCTTGCCACGAAGCCGGGTTCACGCCGCGCATCAATAATATGGGAAAGGATTTCACCACCATCGCCAGCATGGTCGCAGTCGGTCTGGGCGTGGCCCTGGTCCCGCGGTCATTGGAATGCGTCCGATTGCCGGGCATCACCTACCTGCCGGTGCAGGCATGCTCCGTGACGTCCGACCTTGCCGGCGCCTATCGCAAGATCGAACCCTCACCGACGATCCGCTCCTTCATCGCCCATTGCCGCAAGGCCGCCACCCCGTTGATCGCGGACGGCACGACCGAATGAGCCTCAAGCCTTGGAGTCGGCCCCGCCTCACGATCGCAATCCGGGTTGCGGCTTTTCTCACGACGTCCGGTATGGCTCAACCGAGGTTGATTAAGACCATACCGCCCTCGACCCTAACGGGGTAGGTCTTGAGGTTCACGCACGCGGGCGACCTGAGTGCTTCGCCGGTCTTGTAGTTGAAGCGGCCATTGTGCATGGGACATTCGATAATGTCGTCCATGACCAGCCCATCCTCCAAATGGACCTGCTCGTGCGTGCAGAGGCCATCCGTCGCGAAATAGTCGTCGTCAGGTGAGCGGTAGATCGCGAAGGTGCGTCCACCGTGATCAAATCGGACCAGGTCTTCTTGCTCGATGTCGCCCGCCGCGCAGGCCTCAACCCAATTGTTCATCGTTTCTCCTCCCGTGATGGTCTTGTCGGTCATTGCGCTGCCGACATCGGCATGGCGTCGAGGTCATGGAACTCCGCCCGATACGGCTTTGCCGTCGGCGGGAGCTCGCGCTTCAGGAAATATTCCTCGTTCATGAGCTGCCGTTTCACGGCCGGCCACATCTGCTTGTACGCATCCCAGATCGAAGTGTTGGGCGCGGGCAGATCGTCCCGGATCAGGGCGTGCAGTCGCGGCAGCGCATGATAGGGCACCATCGGAAACATGTGGTGCTCGACGTGGTAGTTCATGTTCCAGTAGATGAAGCGCGAGATCGGGTTCATGAGGACCGTACGGCTGTTGAGCCGATGATCGGTCACGTTGTCGGCCAGTCCTCCGTGCTGCAGCAGGCCGGTCATGACGTGGTGCCAGGCGCCGTAAAGGCGTGGGAAGCCAACGAGCATCAGCGGCAGGATCGATTGCATCGCGAGCGCCAGCACGATCGTCGCTGCATATATGGCGAACCACATCCGCGCGATTCGAATCACCTTGGGTTGTTCCATGTCCGGCACGAAGCTCTTCTCTTCCGGGTCGATCCTGCCGAAGGCGTTGATCACCATGGATTTCATACCGTGCCCGGCGTCCAGGATGCCGAAGACGTTGAGGACGATGCGGAGGAGCTCGATCGGCTTCATGAAGACGATCTCCGGATCGCGACCGACGATGATCGTATCGGTGTGATGGCGCGTATGGCTCCAGCGCCAGATCACCGGGTTGCGGATCATCATGAAGGAAGCGATCTGATAGACCGCGTCGTTCATCCAGCGGGTCTTGAAGGCAGTTCCGTGACCGCATTCGTGCCAGCGGGAGTCGCTTGCCGAACCGTAGAGCACGCCGTAGCCCAGAAAGAACGGCACCGACCACCAGCTCGGCCAGAGCCAAATCGCCAACCCCGCGAAAACGATCATCGAACCGAGCCAGATCACCGTGTCGCGCACCGCCGGTCCGTCCGATCGCTGCATCAGTTCCTTCATCGTCTTGCGTGGCACCTCGGTGTGGTACCACTTGGCGGAAGCCAGCCCGGTCTCGATGGCGCTGCGGGCGCTCTCTCCGAGCATGCTGTAGTCCCGTTTCGCAGCGGGTTTCGATGCGCCCATTTTACCTTCCTCCCGAACCGAGGGTTCCGACATGGAACAAGGCGTAAAGCAAGTGAGTGATTTTGCGCAATATCTATGATGCTTTTTACATCATCCTTGATGTATTATTGCATTCCATCTTGAAGGAACCTATCGGAGTTTTCCATGGCATTGCGACCAACAATTCAAGACGTGGCAAAGGCGGCAGGCGTATCGGTTGCAACCGTGGATCGCGTCCTCAATGGACGCATGAAGGTGCGGGAGGAAACGGCGCGCAAGGTTTATGACGCAGCGCGCACCATCGGCTATCACGGCTTGGAACTCATTCGGCACCGCATGCAGGCGGACCTTCCCGCGATGACCTTCGGCTTTCTTTTTCAAAAGCGCAGGCAGCCGTTCTATCAAACCTTCGCGGAAGAGGCCCGCAAGGCGGTGGAATCCTGCAACAAGGTGCGAGGCACCGCGGTGATCGACTTCACCGACGAGCCGTCAACGGAGGCCGTTCTCGAAAAGCTCTCGGAACTGTCGAAGCGCGTGGACGCCGTCGCCCTCGTGAGTCCCGACCATCACTCGGTGACTACTCGGGTCAGTGAGTTGCGGACGCAAGGAAAGCCTGTTTTCTCGCTGTTGTCGGACTTTGCCCAGGGGGTGCGCAACCACTATATCGGGCTTAACAACATCAAGGTCGGCCGCACCGCCGCATGGTTTATCTCCAGGACCGCACCACGGCCCGGCAAGGTCGCGCTCTTCGTCGGCAGTTTTCGCTGGCACGGCCACGAACTGCGCGAAACCGGCTTTCGCAGCTTCTTCCGTGAATATGCGCCCGAATTCGAGGTGCTGGATACCTACGTCAATCTAGACACCCGCGGCGTCACCGAAGAGGCAGCCAGCGGACTGCTGCGCCGCCAGCCCGATCTGACGGGGCTATATGTCGCCGGCGGCGGCATGGAAGGTGCCATCAAGGCGCTGCGGGAATGGGCACCCAATCCGTTGCCCGCCGTCGTGGTCAACGAACTCACGGCGGATTCATCTGCCGCGCTCCAGGATCATCTGATCGTCGCCGCAATATCCACGCCGCTTGCTAAGCTCAGCCGCCAGCTGGTGGATATGATGGCGCAGGCGAAGCTCGGCGGAGAAGAAGCGACCCCGGGCCAACTTTTTCTTCCCTTCGACGTGCATGTGCCCGAAAGCCAATGATGTTATTCCATCATTGCGATTGCCAACTCCATCAGGCTTGAAAGGTTCAGCGATCCTGGCAATTGACGGCTCTCCCGCCTCGCGCTCTACGTTCGAAAAACATCAAGGAGAGAGAAAATGAGAACATCTATTCCATTTGCATTGAATCACATGAGCGCTCCTGGCCTCGATTGCCGGAGCTTCATCGATCTCGCAGCCGGGCTGGACTGCCTCGGCGTCGAACTGCGTAACGATCTGAGCGACAAGAAACTGAGCGACCGCCCGTTCTTCGACGGAGAGGATCCGGCCACGATCGGTGCCTATGCGCGAGAGCGTGGCATTCGCATTCTCGGGCTTTCCGAGGCTTACGGCTTCAACAATTGGAACCCGCAAATGGCCGAGAAGGTCCGGTTGCTGATCGCGCAAGCAGCAACGAGTGGCGCCGAAAGCATCAGCCTCATTCCCCGCAATGATGCTCCGGTACAGACCGCTTCCGCGCGTGCGGGCAATCTCCGGACGGCGCTTGCTGCAATCCTGCCGATGATTGCCGATGCTGGCATAATCGCCCTGATCGAACCGCTCGGCTTCACGACATCGTCCTTGCGCTACAAACGTGAGGCGGTTGAAGCGATCGAAGCGGTCGGCGGCGAAAAGAGCTTTCGTCTGGTGCATGATACATTTCATCACCACCTCGCGGAAGAGGTGGAATATTTTCCGGAGTATACCGGCATCGTTCACATTTCCGGAGTGGTCGACCCCGCACTCGCAGTCGACGAGATGCGCGATGAACACCGGACTCTGGTCGACGACAGAGACCGCCTCGGCAATGTTGCGCAGATCCGCACGCTGATCGGCCTGGGCTATGAAGGCGCATTTTCCTTTGAGCCCTTCTCGCCGGTGGTTCACGCCCTCAGCGATCCCGTAGCCGAGTTTCGTCGATCTTTTGATCATATCCGATCCGCAGCCAGCTGGTCGCTTTAAGCCGCGGTTTTCACAGCCGCGCTTGACTCTGTAAAAAAATGGAATAAACATTTCATTGTTGTCAGTTAATGGTGCATTATTTCCATGAGGAGATGGGAAATGTGCCGACACTGGCTCTCAAGACAGAGATGCCAACCGGTCGATAACGGGTGAACCGGCACCCGAAGTGGAGGAAAAATCATGAGAAAGCTTATTCTGGGCGCCATCGCGGCCACCCTTATGTCGAGCGTGGCTCACGCTGAAAACGTCGGCGTTTCCATGGCCCTGTTCGACGACAACTTCCTGACCGTTCTGCGCAACGGCATGAGTGACTACGCCAAGACGCTGGACGGCGTGACGCTTCAGATCGAAGACGCCCAGAACGACGTGGCAAAGCAGCTTGACCAGATTAATAATTTTGTCGCGTCGGGTGTCGACGCAATCATCGTGAACCCGGTCGATACGTCGGCAACCGAAGCCATGACCAAGGCTGCCGAATCCGCCGGCGTGCCGCTCGTATTCGTGAACCGGGAGCCGATCAACGTCGACACACTGCCGGACAACCAGGCGTTCGTCGCTTCGAACGAACAGGAATCGGGCACTCTCGAGACCAAGGAAGTATGCCGCCTGCTGGCCGAAAAGGGCAAGAACCCGGCCCGCGTCTATATCATGATGGGCGAGCTTTCCAATCAGGCCGCGGTCATGCGCACGCAGGACATCAAGGACGTCATGAAATCCGGCGAGTGCCAGGTAGAGCTGCAGATCATCGACGAGCAGACGGCGAACTGGTCGCGTGATGAGGCACAGGATCTGATGACGAACTGGCTCTCCACCAGCGAGAAATTCGACGCCCTCATTTCCAACAATGACGAAATGGCCATCGGCGCGATCCAGGCCATGAAGGCTGCCAACATCAATATGGACGATGTGATCGTGGGCGGCGTCGACGCGACCCAGGATGCACTCGCAGCCATGGCAGCCGGCGACCTCGACGTCACCGTGTTCCAGGATGCAGCAGGTCAGGGCAAGGGTTCACTGGATGCCGCTTTGAAACTCGCCAAGGGCGAGAGCGTCGATCAGAAGGTCTACATCCCCTTCCAGCTCGTCACCCCCGCCAATATCGACGACTACAAGTCGCGAAACTGAGTCCATATGCGCGCAAACGGGCGGCCACCAGGGCCGCCTTCACTAGAATGACTGGCGGCAGGATTTTGATGCCGCAGCATCCGGGAGTTTATGGCATGGCTACCCCCCAGACGCACGGTGTCGGCGGCCTTACGTTCGACACGTCGAAGCGCCGTTGGCCGAACGAAATGAACGTGCTCATCGCGCTCGTTATCATCGTTGGAATATTCGAGCTGCTCGGCCAACTGATGATGGGACAGAGCTTTCTCTTCAACAGCTCGGGGCGTTCCGACTCGATCTTCAACGAACAGCGGCTGCGGATCATTGTCCTGCAGGTATCCATTGTCGGCATCATCGCCATTGGCGTGACCCAGGTCATCATTTCCGGCGGCATCGATCTTTCGTCCGGTTCGGTCGTGGGCGCCACCGCCATGATCGCCATGAGCTTCGCCCAAATGGGCCTGGTCAATGGCAATCCCAACCCGACGCTGGCACTTGGCCCCTGGGCGACCGACCTGCCAGTGATCGTTCCGGTCGCTATCGGCCTTTCCTGCGGCCTTTTTGCCGGCGTCATCAACGGAGCGTTGATCGCCTACACCAGAATTCCCCCCTTCATCGCCACGCTGGGCATGATGGTCACGGCGCGCGGCATTTCCAAGTGGTGGACGGCCGGCAAGCCGATTTCCTTCCCGACAGAAAGCTATCGCGTTTTCGGCGACGGGCTGATGCCGGTCTTCATCTTCGTCGCGCTGGCGATCCTCTTTCACCTCATCCTGCGCTACACGGTCTACGGCAAGCACACCTACGCCATCGGCTCCAATGAAGATGCCGCCCGCATGTCCGGCATCAAGGTCGGTCGTCACAAGGTTCTCGTCTACACGATCGCGGGCATGCTGGCCGGCATCGCCGCCATCGTGCTCTCGTCCAAGAACCTGACCGCCCAGGCCGGCATGGGCACGATGTACGAACTCGACGCCATCGCCATGGCCGTGATAGGCGGCGTCTCGCTGTCCGGCGGCCGCGGCTCGATCCTAGGCACCGTGATTGGATCGTTGATCTTTGGCGTCATCATTTCGGGATTCACATTCCTGAGGCTCGACGCCTACTACCAGGAAATGGTCAAGGGCGGGATCATCGTCGCCGCCGTCGTACTCGACCAGTGGCGCCAGCGCCGCGCGGCCTATGGCGCATGAGGGAGGAAGCCATGAGCAATAGTGACATCATTCTGGAAACCCGTGACGTGACGAAACACTATGGTGGCGTGCACGCCCTCGAAGGCGCCAACTTCAATATTCGAAAAGGTGAGCATGTAGCCATCATGGGCGACAACGGCGCCGGCAAGTCGACCTTCGTCAGGCAGATCACCGGGGTCGAGCGCCCGACCCGCGGCGAGATCATCTTCAATGGCCAGCCGGTCGAGTTTGAAAATCCGATGGAAGCGCGCGAAGCCGGCATCGAGACCGTCTTCCAGACACTTGCGCTCGCAGACGAACTGGACGTGCCCGACAATCTCTTCCTCGGCCGCGAACTGATCCGGTTCCGCCTCGGACCGTTTTCCATTCTCGACTACAAAGCAATGCGGCAGCGTACCATGGAAGCACTCGAAAAGACGGCGGTGAAGATCCCGAACTTGAAAAACACCATCCGCAACATGTCGGGCGGCCAGCGGCAGTGTGTTGCGATCGCCAGAACCGCCACCTTCCATTCCAAGCTCACCATCATGGACGAACCGACAGCGGCGCTTGGCGTGCAGGAAACCGCCCAGGTGGAAAACATCATCCGCACGCTCAAGGAAAAGGGCGAGCCGCTGATCCTCATCAGCCACAACATGCGTCAGGTCTTCGATCTCGTCGACCGCATCGTGGTATTCCGCCGCGGCCGCATCGTCGCCAACCTGAAGAAGGAAGAAACCGACGGCCAGGACGTTGTCGCCTACATCACCGGCGCCAAGACCGGTGCCCAATATCAGGACACGGCGGCGTGACATCCATGCAGCACAGCTCGATGTACGCGCTTGTCGCTGGAGGAGCGCGGGGGCCTGGAGCTCTCGATTGCTCGCAGGTTCGCCGATGAAGGTTGCACACGCTGGCGATCGCTGGCGTGTCGACCGACCGCGACTCGATACTCGACACCGGTCATGCCTGCTGGGACCGGACGATGACAGTCAATGCCTGCGCATGAGGACTTGCCGAGCCTGTCGTCCATTCGGCAAAAGCGGGCGTTGTCGTCAATCTCTGAGGATTCGCCATGGTCAAGGGCAAGAACAGTTTCGAAATTCTCCGCAGCCGCATCGTCGGCGCCCAGGACACGCTGCCCAGACGGCTGGCAGAGGCGGCTGGCTATGTACTGGCAAATCCGGACGAGATCGCCCTTGGCACCACCGCCTCCATCGCCAAGGCTGCGCAGGTACAGCCTTCGACGCTGGTGCGTCTTGCCCGCCATCTCGGCTATGACGGTTTTTCCGATCTGCAGCAGGTCTTCCGCGAACGCCTGATGGCCCGCGCCTCCAGCTACGAGGAACGGCTGAGCCGGCTCGAATCGGATGCCTCGCCGGACACGTTCGATGGTGCCGTGATGCAGGGCTTCATCAAGGCTGCACGAGGATCGGTGGAAAGGCTTTCGGCGCAGGTGACCGATGCGGAATTTGCGCGCGCGGTCACGGTTCTCGCCCGAGCGCGAACGATCTACCTCATTGCCCGCCGCCGTTCCTATCCGCTGGCGGCACATCTCGCCTATGCCTTCGGCAAGCTTGGGATTCGCGCTATCATGGTCGGCTCCACCAACGGCATCGACGAGGAGATCGCCGACATGGCGCAGTCGGACGATGCCGCCTTCATCTGCTCGTTTGCGCCCTATGCCTCCGATACCGTGGACCTCGCCGTCAGGCTGCATGAGCGCGACGTCCCTATCGTATCCATCACCGATTCACCCCTGTCGCCACTCGCGCCCATGTCGACGGTCTGGCTCGAGATTGCCGAGAACGACTATGCGGGCTTCCGCTCCATCGCCGCATCGATGGCGATCGTGTCGGCGCTGCCGGTGGCAATCGCCGAGCGGCGGCGGCACATGCAATGAAAACAGATTGACTGAAAAGGGCTCTGCCATGTCGTCGGATGACGACCAGTCAATTGGAGCAAGAGTGTATCGAGTAGATGTTCGCTCCCACACGCTCACACCTTTAGCGAGTACCCTCCGCTTCGCTGGCTCCTTCCACGTCGCGCCTTTTCAGTAGCGTCGTCAGCCAGTTGGGATCCATTTCCGGCACAGACGACAACAGGAGATCGGTATAGGGATGATGCGGTGGCTTGAACATCACATCCTCCGGACCCTGCTCGACCACCTGCCCGTTCTGCATCACGACCACCTCGTCGACAATGGAGCGTACCATCGCCAGATCGTGGGTGATGAACATGTAAGACAGGTTGAGCTCCTTCTGCAGCTTGTCCAGAAGCCGCAGGATACCCTCCGCGACCTCCATCTCTCAGAAATTTCTCACCGTTCAACCGGCTGGCGCTTCGCCGTCACTCTCGCCATCCAGCAGCGTCATCGGCCAGAGCAATCGGTCCGGGTGTCCCGCATAGATCTCGGCATAGGTCGGCATCGTGCCAAGCAGCGTTTCTGCAAGCGCAATGCCGAGATCCCTGAGCGATAGGCTATAGCTCGTCAGCCGGGGTGACAGGAAGTGCGAGTGCGGGCTTTGGCGGCCGATCACCGCGATGTCGCGACCGGGGATGAGCCCGGCATCGTTGAGGCCGCGATATAGACCAGTCGCGATTGCCTCGTTGACGAGCAGGATTGCCGTCGGGCGTTCGTGGCAGGCAATGAGGTCGCGAGCGATCTGGTAGCCACCCGTCTCGTTCGGCGTCGAGCGGAAGATATGCTCGTCTGCCAGTTCGAGACCGTGGCGGGCGAGCACTGCGCGGCAGCGGTCGACGAAGACATAGCCGAGGTTCATGTCGTCATGGGGCCGGGTGATCGCAATGCGTCGGTGGCCGCGCGCCACGAGTCGCTCGACCGAGGTTTCCGCCATGCCCTCGAAATCGAGATCGATCCAGGGTTGGCCGACATCGCTCAGGCTCCGCCCAAGCGTGATGAAGGGGATCTTTCGCCTGGCGAGAAGCTCGAAACGCGAATCGTGCCGGCGGGTGGCGGACAAGATCAGGCCATCTGCGAAGCCGCGGGCCACGATGCGCTTGAGATAATCGTCGGGATTCTCCTCGGACGAACAGAGGAGCGCGACGAGATCGAGCTTGTGGCGGGCAAGCACTGTCTGCACGCCGTCGAACACGCTCATGAAGAAGGTATCGCCCTGCCCGGTGATCTCGCGGCCGGTCTGCATCATAAAACCGATGACGCCGGTCGAGCCCTTGCGCAATGCACGCCCCGACTGGTTGGCGACGTAGCCGAGCGATTCCGCCGCCTCGAGCACCCGCCTGCGCGTTTCTTCATTGACGTCCGGCTTGCCGTTCAGGGCGCGTGAAACGGTGCCGATGGAAATTTCGAGATGCTCCGCAAGTTGTCGAATTCCCTTCATTTTCTTGTCGTTCCTCCACGACCGGCAAACAGGGGCCGCATAAGCCCTATTGACATAAATCAGATGTCACGCATAGTATCGTAAACGTTTACGGAAGCCAACTGAGGAGTTGCGGCTTTCGTCGTCAGGAGGAAATCAGTGATCTACAAGGCCGTTTTGTGCGGGTGCGGAGCTATGGCCAAAGGCTGGCTGCGAGCGCTCCGGGAGACCCCAAGCCTCAGGGACAACGTCATCGTCGTCGGCCTCGTCGACCTCGATCGCCAAACCGCCGAGGCCCTCGCATCCGAGTTCGACCTTTCCGGCGTGGCGATCGGCACGGACCTGCCGGCCGTTCTCTCGCAAACCAATCCCGACATCCTTTTCGATGTCGTCGTTCCGGCCGCGCGGCGCTCGGTCGTCGCCGCCGGCCTCGCCCATGGCTGCCATGTGCTGAGCGAAAAGCCAATGGCCATGTCTCTCGACGAAGCGCGCGAACTGCGCGTCCTCGCCGATCGCGCCGGTAAGCTGCATGCCATCGTGCAGAACCGCCGCTACATCGCCGGCGTTCGGCGCATCCGGCGCCTGATCGAGGACGGCGCGCTCGGCCGCCTCACCGGCCTGCATTGCGACTTCTTCCTCGGCCCGCATTTCGGCGGCTTCCGCGAACAGATGGCCAACGTGCTGCTGCTCGACATGGCGATCCACACCTTCGACGCCGCCCGCTTCATCTCGGGCAAGGACCCGCTCACCGTCTACTGCCACGAACACAATCCGCCCGGCTCCTGGTACCGTCATGGGGCGGCCGCAAACGCCATTTTCGAATTCTCCGATGATGTCGTCTTCACCTACCGCGGCTCCTGGTGTGCCGAAGGCGCGCCTACAAGCTGGGAAAGCGCCTGGCGCATTACCGGCACGCAGGGCACGATTCTCTGGGACGGTGCCGAAAAGTTCGAGGCGAATGTCGTCATCGGAAGGGACGGCTTCTTCCGGTCGATCGAACCCGTGGGAGTACCGGTGCCGGAAAACGAGAGCGAAACCCACGGCCATGCCAGCGTGATCGAAAGCTTCATCACCGCGATCCGCGTCGGCGGTCGCCCGGAAACGGACGGCAGCGACAACATCAAGAGCCTTGCCATGGTCTTCGGCGCGATCGATAGCGCCCGCGACCACAGGCGCGTCACCATTGCAGCATAGGGATACTTTTATGACGAACCCGGCAAAATCCATCCGTATCGGCACCATGGTCAGCGCGACCAAGGGCGACGCCGCCAAACGCATCAGCCAGATCGCCGACATGGGCTTCGAGAGCTTCGAGCCCTTCTTCTGGCAGACCACGAACGGCCAGGACCTTGCCGAACTCGGCAAACGCTGCGTCGAGGCGGTCGGCGATCGCGACATCGCCATTTCGACGCTCGGCATGTTCGGCAATCCGCTGGAAGAAACCGATATTGACCTTCAGACGCTGCAGGGCTGGAAGGATTGCATCGACAATGCCCATCACTTCGGCGCAACCTGCATCGCCGGCTTTACCGGCCGCCTGCGCGGAAAGCCGCTGACCGACAGCCTGCCGCGCTACCGCAGGGTCTGGAGCGAAATTGCCAAGCGCGCTGCCGACAAGGGCGTCAAGATCGCCTTCGAAAACTGCGCCATGGACGGCAATTGGCAGACCGGCGACTGGAACATCGCCCACAATCCCGATGCCTGGGAACTGATGTTCAACGAGACGCCCGACGACAATATCGGTATCGAGTGGGAGCCGTGCCACCAGATGGTCTATCTGATCGAGCCGATCCCGCAGATCCGCAAATGGGCCTCGAAAATCTTCCACGTCCACGGCAAGGATGCCACGATCCGTTGGGACGTCATCCGCGAGCACGGAATCTTCGGCAAGGAGAAATTCGTCTTCATGCGCACGCCGGGCTTCGGCGACACAAACTGGACCGACGTCATTTCCGAACTGCGGCTGGCTGGCTGGTCTGGTTCCATCGACATCGAGGGCTGGCATGACCCGGTCTATCGCGACGCGCTGGAGATGACCGGCCAGGTTCACGCGCTCAACTATCTGAAGTCCTGCCGGGGCGGTGATTTCGTAACCGACCCGGTTTGAAGAAGGCATGCCGCCCGGCATGGAGGATGGCGGGTGGAACGGGATAACCAACAGGAGGAGACCATGGGTATCCGCAAGTATGCAATGCTCGGCGCGCTCGCGCTTGCCACCGTCTCGATCCTTGGCATGTCGGCCAGGGCGGAAGACGTGACGATCAATGTCTGGGCGCTCGACCGAGACATCCAGCCGGCACCGAACCTCGTCAAGGACTTCAACGCGCTCAACACCGGCATCAAGGTCGAGTTTCGCCAGATCCAGTTCGATGATGTCGTCAGCGAGGCAATGCGCGCATATTCAACCGGCCAGGCGCCGGACATCATCGCCATCGACAATCCGGAACACGCCCTTTTCGCCTCACGCGGGGCATTCCTGAACCTGACCGCCATGATCGCGAAGTCCGAGGTGGTCAAGACCGCGAACTACTTCCCCGGTCCGCTTGCCTCCACCATGTGGGATGGCAAGAACTACGGCATCCCGAAGGCGACCAACACGATCGCGCTCTACTACAACAAGGACATGTTCAAGTCGAAGGGGCTCGATCCGGACAAGCCGCCGCAGACCTGGGATGAACTGGTCGAGACCGCCCGCAAGCTCACCGACCCGTCCGCAAACGTCTATGGCCTCACCTTCTCGGCGAAAGCCAATGAGGAAGGCACTTTCCAGTTCCTGCCCTGGGCGCAGATGGCCGGCGCCGGCTACGACAACATCAATACGGCAGGTGCCGTGAAGGCGCTCGACACCTGGAAGACGATCATCGACGAGAAGCTCGCCTCCCCCGACACGCTGACGCGCAGCCAGTGGGATTCGACCGGCACCTTCAACTCCGGCAATGCCGCCATGGCAATCTCCGGCCCGTGGGAACTCGATCGCATGGTGGCGGAAGCGAAGTTCGACTGGGGCGTGGCGCTGCTGCCGGTGCCGAAAGCCGGCGCGGAACGCTCGTCGGCCATGGGTGACTTCAACTGGGCGATCTTCGCCAATACGGAATATCCGGAAGAAGCCTTCAAGGTGCTCGAATACTTCGTCTCGCAGGACGACCGCATGTTCAAGGACTTCGGCCAGCTGCCAGCCCGCTCCGACATCACCATTCCGGAGACTGGCGAGCCGAAGAAGGACGCCGCGCTCAAGGTTTTCGTCGAGCAACTGAACTATGCCAAGCCGCGCGGCCCGCATCCGGAATGGCCGAAGATCTCCAAGGCGATTCAGGATGCCATCCAGGCAGCACTGACCGGCCAGATGAGCTCCCAGGAGGCGCTTGATCAGGCGGCAGCAAAGATCAAGGCGGTCGACGGTTGACGGCCCCCCGGACACATCGCGCTTCCCTGTCCCTCGAAAGAGTCGAGGGACAGGGTGCCGCCGGAACGGAGCCGGCGGCCGCTGCAACCCATTCCTCCCGAGGGGGCTCGTCTCGCGCGAATGCGAGCGACCCCAGCGGGGACGGAGGAGCCATGAAGCGACTTTTCTCCAGCATCGTCGACGGCAAGGGATTCGACATCGCGCTCGTCGCACTGCCGCTCGCCTTCCTGCTCGCACTGTCCGGGCTCGCGCTCCTCTACAACGTGGTGATGAGCTTCCAGGAGGTCGACATGTTCAGCCTCGGCACGCTCTGGCGCCCCTTCGTCGGCTTCAAGAACTACCGCGATCTCTTCGCCCAGCCGGAGACGTTGCCGATCCTTGCGAACACGGCGATCTTTGTCACCGCCTCCATTGCCGGGCAGTTCGTCATCGGCTTCGGCCTGGCACTGTTCTTCTGGACCAACTTTCCGGGCGCCTCGTGGCTGCGCGGTCTCTTCCTGGTCTCCTGGGTCATGCCCGGTCTCGTCGTCGGCGCGATCTGGAACTGGATCCTCTCGGGGGATTTCGGCGTGCTGAATTTCATCCTGCGCGAAAGCGGCCTCATCTCGGAAAACATCTTCTGGCGTTCCGACCCCAATTTTTCGCTCTGGGCCGTCATCCTTGCCAACATCTGGCTCGGCACGTCCTTCAACATGATCCTGCTGTCGGTCGGCCTGTCGTCCATTCCCGGCGACCTCTACGAGGCGGCGGAACTCGACGGCGCCAATGCCTGGCAGCGCTTCTGGACGATCACGCTGC
The DNA here is from genome assembly GCA_030028905.1 of Ferirhizobium litorale. Taxonomy (GTDB): domain Bacteria; phylum Pseudomonadota; class Alphaproteobacteria; order Rhizobiales; family Rhizobiaceae; genus Ferirhizobium; species Ferirhizobium litorale. The sequence goes on from JALDYZ010000003.1 coordinate 398,654, forward strand.
CAATGATGCGTGCCTCGATCGGCGCCATCATTGCGCTCGGCCTCATCTTCACGCTGCAGCAATTCGACCTGTTCGCTGCAATCACCTCCGGCGGACCGAACAACTCGTCGAATGTCACGCAGTATTGGGCTTGGGACATGTCATTCCGGCAATATGATTTCGCCAAGGGAGCAACCATTTCGGTCATCATGATCGTCTTCGTCATGGCCGCCTCCATCGTCTACGTGCGCTCGACGCGACATGAGGTGCGGGGATGAGCGATACCCTCCGTGACAAGCTGATGCTCGGCGTGGCGCTGGCGCTGGCCGCCATCTATCTCTTCCCGCTCTACTGGATGTACATCACGGCGCTAAAATCCGGTTCGGCGATGTTCGCCAACCCGCCGGACTTCTGGCCGCGTGATCCGCAATGGCAGATCTACGGTGAGGTCTGGGAAAGCCGGAACATGGGTCGGTACATCTGGAACTCGCTGGTGATCGCCTGCGGCGCGGTATCGGTCATCGCCATTCTCGGCACAGGTTGCGCCTACGTGCTCGCCCGCTACCGCAACGTCTGGATCGATATCGGCCTGTTCCTCATCCTGATGCTGCAGGTGCTGCCGGCTTCGTTGATGATCACGCCGATCTTCGTCGGCTTCTCGCAGGTCGGACTGCTCGACTATCCGCGCCTTGCCGTCATCCTTGCGATCGCCGCGAAAAGCATGCCCTTTTTCATCGTGCTGGTGCGCGCCACCTTCATGAGCGTGCCCCAGGAACTGGAGGAGGCCGCGCTCGTCGACGGCAATTCCCGCGTCGGAGCCTTCTTCAACATCGTGCTGCCGCTTGCCCGCAACGGCATTCTGGTCAGCGCGATCCTGATCTTCATGCAGGCCTTCGGCGAGTTCGTATACTCGAAGTCGATGATCCAGGCGGTGGAACTCCAGCCCGCCAGCGTCGGCCTCAACACCTTCATGGGACCGAACACCAACGAGTGGAACAAGATCATGGCCTACGCGACCATCTATGTGACGCCGATCCTCGCTGCCTTCGTCCTGCTGCAGCGCCGCATCGTCTCCGGCCTTACTTCGGGAGCCCTGAAATGACCGACCAGATCGAACTGTCCGGCGTCAACAAGTACTACGGCGCCTATCACGCGTTGAAGAACATCGATCTTGCGATCCGCAAGGGCAGCTTCACCGCGCTCGTCGGCCCGTCCGGTTGCGGCAAGTCGACCTTGCTGCGTTCGCTCGCCGGTCTCGAGAGCATCTCGACCGGGACGCTCAGGATCGCCGGCGAAACGATGAACAAGGTGCCGCCGCGCAAGCGTGACGTCGCGATGGTCTTCCAGTCCTACGCGCTCTACCCGCACATGACGGTCGAGGAGAACCTGACCTACAGCCTGCGCATCCGCGGCACCCCGAAGGCCGAGGCGAAGAAGGCGGCCGAGGAAGTGGCGGCGACCACCGGGCTTTCGAACCTGCTCGGGCGCTATCCGCGCGAACTGTCCGGCGGCCAGCGGCAGCGCGTCGCCATGAGCCGGGCGATCATCCGCCACCCGAAGGCATTCCTCTTCGACGAGCCGCTGTCGAACCTCGACGCGGCGCTGCGCGTCCACATGCGCAAGGAGATCCGCGCCCTGCACGATCGGCTTGGCGCCACTTCGGTCTACGTCACCCACGACCAGATCGAGGCTATGACCATGGCCGACCACGTCGTCGTCATGCGCGCGGGCATCATCGAGCAGCAGGGGCGGCCGCTCGACCTCTACGACAGGCCAGTCAACAAGTTTGTCGCCGGCTTCATCGGTTCGCCTGCCATGAACTTCATCCCGGCAATTGGCGGCGAGGACGGCCGCTCGATCATACTCGATCTCGGCCAGCGCCAGGCCATCGGACTTGGCTATGCGGTCGAACCCGGGCGCAAGCTGATCGCCGGCCTCCGACCGGAACACATCACGGTGGCTCCGGCGGATAGCGGTGGGCTGAAGGTGCCGGTCGCCGTGGTCGAATCCACAGGTTCGGCGACCTATATCACCACAGCGACGACACCGGAGCTTGCGGTGGTCGTCAACGGACGGGCGGAGATTTCCGCCGGAGAGACGATCGGCCTCGACTTTGCACCCGCCCAGCTTCACCTCTTCGATGCGCAGACGGAGAAGCGGCTTTAACTTTGTCCAAAATAGCCGGACTTCGGCGAAGCTCCGATTGCGGTCCCGTGGCGTCAAGGTCGGCATCTCAGGCCGCCCGATACTGGCTGCACCGGCACGACTCTCCACTCGCCTCGTCGGATGTTCCCGAAGCGGAGTTCCCTAGCGTTATGCCGTTGTCAGACCTCGTCCTTCAGTGTCTCCTTCTGCGTGATAAGGCGTGCGGAGTGATGGCCGGACAAAAAGACCCACAGCCAGCTGAGAGCCACAGCCATCCGGCTTCGCGTGCCGATCAGGAAATAGATGTGGGCGAGACCCCAAATCCACCACGCGATTCCCCCCTTAAGCCGAAACTTGCCGAAGTGGATCACGGCCGAACTCGGACCGATCGTCGCCAGGTTGCCGAGGTGCTTGTATTTGAATGGAGGTGGCTCCGGGCGTTTCCGACGCCGCGCCTTTATGATTGCTGCAACATACTCTCCCTGCTGCTTCGCCGCAGGCGCGATGCCCGGCACGGTATCACCCTGTTCGGTTTTAACGGAGGCTGTGTCGCCGACGATGAATATTTCGGGATGACCGGTCACGGTGAGGTTCGGCTGCACCACCGCCCTGCCCGCGCGGTCCATCTCCGCTCCGACCCAGGCTGCGGCATTGGACGCCTGAACACCCGCCGCCCAGATGACCGTGCGGCTGGCCACGAACTCGTCACCGATGGATATCCCGTTTTCGTTGCAGGCCGTCACGGGTTGGCCGGTCCGGACTTCCACCCCCATCTTTGTCAGTGACTTTGTGGCGTATTCCGATAGGGCTTCCGGAAACACTGGCAGGACGCGAGGTCCGGCCTCGACCAGGAGAATACGCGCCGACGACGTATCGATACTCCTGAACTCTTTGACGAGCGTTCTGTGGGCCAGCTGCGCGATGATGCCAGCCAATTCCACTCCTGTTGGTCCTGCCCCGATGATGCTGAATGTCAGCAGCGCCTTTCGGGTTTCCGGGTCCGTCTCCAGCTCAGCCTTCTCGAACGCCAAGAGAATACGTCGCCGGATCGTCGTAGCATCCTCGAGTGTCTTCAGGCCCGGCGCGAAAGGTTCCCATTCGTCTCGACCGAAGTAGGCATGCCGCGCACCCGTCGCGAGAACGAGTGTATCGTAGGGGACGGCATTGCCATCCTTCAGCAACACCAGCCGCCGCTCGAGATCGACGCCGACAACCTCACCAAGAAGCGTGTTCACATCTTTCCGGTCGCGGAACAAGGCTCTGATCGGCCATGCTATCTCGGATGTTGCGAGAACGGTTGTCGCGACTTGATACAAAAGGGGTTGGAAGAGATGATGGTTTCGTCGATCGATTATCGTAATCGATGTATCACGACATTTTAAGTCCTTCGCGAGTTTGAGACCCGCGAAGCCACCTCCGACGATAACCACTCGATGCTGCGCCATTTTTGCTCCTCGGCTGGATACCGTTCAATTGGCGAACGAGTTGACCGCCGTTCATCGCGACCCAGTGATTTCTTGAGCAGTTGTCGCAGGGCCATTCAGGTCGATGCCTTGACGCGAGGTCGAAAGGGTTGAGTCTCCCGATATGCCAACCGTATGGGTGCATCACCCGGATGTCCATCGCAGTATTGCCTGCGTCCGAAGCGGTCGCAGAGTGTCCGGCTCCGACTGGGCCAGCATCATCCATACTTCTGCGACACCGAAGACCTTCGACGCAATCTAACGGCCGAGAAAAGCGATCCAGCCCATGGCCATGGCCATGCAGGCGAGCGAGATGGGAAGGCCTGAACGGGTAAATTCGCCGAAGGAGATGGCAACGCCCTTCTTCTTCGCTTGTTCGACGACGATGATGCCGGCAAGACTGCCGAAAACGAACATATTGCTGGAGAACCCAGTGCCCAGCGCGAAGGCTGCACCAAGGGCGCCATCGCTTCGTTCCCCGCCGACATAGGGAATGAGCAGCATTACGGCAGGGTTGTTGCCGACGGTGTCGCTCAGGGCCGAGACCACCAGAAACAGCGTCAAGGGTTGCTCGAGGTCGATGCCGGCGGCCTTGAGATCGCCAAGCAACTGCTGCGGCAGACCGGTCGCGGCCAACGCCGCGTTGACTATGAACAGACACATCAGAAGAAGAAGCAGGTTGCCGTCGACGTGGCCAAGCATATCGGACGAGGCGATCCTGCGATTGACGAGCAACACCGCCGTCGCCGCCATCGCAACGAGTTCCTTCGGCCAGTCGGTGGCCACGAAGGCGAGAATGACGATGAGTGTGACGGCGGCGGCTTTCACAGTCTCGCGGTGATCGGTCGGAGGCAATGCCACTGCCTCGCCGCTGGCCGTGCCATGCCAGCGACCGCGATACAGGAAGGCAACGATCCCCCAAACGATCGGCAGCGACGCGAGTGCCGGGACGGCGGCGACGCGTAGAAATTCGTTGAACGACATGCCGAGCCCTTGCGCGGCGATGATATTCTGCGGACTGCCAATGATCGTGCCTGCCGAGCCGGTGTTCGCCGCAAAGCAGAAACCCAAAAGGAAGGGGACAGGGTTGAGTCCGCGCGATAGCGTGATCGCGACGAGGAGCGGCGTCATCGCAACCACAACGACGTCGTTCGTCAGGACGGACGACAGCAGACCGGAAATGACGATGAGAACTGCGAGGAGTGCGGGCGGCGAGAGGTCAAGAGTGGCGAAGCGGTGAGTTGCCCAGCCGTAAAACCCGGAAACGATAAAGGCAGCCGAAACAACCATCAGGCCGAAAAGAAGGGCGACGGTCTTGTAGTCGATGGCATCCCAGGCGTCCTGCGGCGATAGACGGCCGGCGGCGATGAGCACCAGTGCACCGACGACCGCGGCGCCGGTGCGGTCGACCTTGAAGCCCGGCACCTGTCCGGCCCCCATTGCCACATAGACGAGCAGGAAGATGGCGACGGTAAAGGTCATGAAGGCCAGTAAAATGCGGCGCGGGCGACGGCCGCGATATCCTCAATCATCAGACTGAACCTTTCTTCTCGGCCTGCTCCGCGGCATGGTACTTGCGGCGGATCTCGCCGAGGTCGACGGACGGCTTGGGATATTCGAGATGCATTGCCTCCATTGCTTCGAGCACGATCCCCGCCACCGCCAGGTTGCGGTACCATTTGTGATCGCAGGGGATGGTAAACCATGGCGCGTGAGCGGTGGAGGTTCGCTCGAGCGCTTCATCGAATGCCTCCAGGTAGTCGTCGAAAAAAGCCCGCTCCGTGTAGTCGGACTCGCTGATCTTCCATTGCCGGTTCGGGTCGTCGAGCCGCTCGGCGAACCGGCGCAACTGCTCTTGCCTGGAGACCACGAGACAGAACTTCAGGATGGTCGTGCCGTTCTCCTCGTGCAGCAACCTCTCCCACTGGTTGATCATGTCGTAGCGGCGCTCCCAGACCTTCCTGCCCACCAGCTTGTGGACCCGCGTGACCAGCACATCCTCGTAGTGCGAACGATTGAACACGGCTACTTCGCCCTTGGCAGGCGCATGCGGATGGATCCGCCAGAGGAAATCATGGGCGGCTTCTTCGCCCGTCGGCACCTTGAACCCATGTACCCGGCAGCCTTGGGGGTCCATGGCGCCGACCACGTGCCAGCACACTCCGTCCTTGCCGGCGGCGTCCAGTCCCTGCAACACCATCAAAAGCGAGTGCCGGTTGTCGCCGTACATCTTGCGTTGGAGCGCACCGATCTTGTTCTTCATCTCCTCGAGCGCGCGGCCCGCTTCCTCTTCATTGCCGTGCTTGCCGTGATAGGCGGGGTCGAATCTGGCCAGCCGGACCTTCGCACCCGGCTCGACGACAAGTTTCTTGGCATAGTTCATGGCGTCATGTCCCCCGTGAGCGATCTGACCAGATGGCTGCTCTCGATTTCGCGTCGGCGCTCAAGCCCGAGGAAGACGAGCTTTACAATGTCGAGCACAATCATCCAGACCAGAACATAGAGCCAGACCACGCCGATGAGCGACCAGGGCAACCGGGGGACCAGGACCCCGTTGGCACACATCAGGACGGCCAGGATCTGCGTCGCGACAATGGCGAAAAACAGGGAGGCCGATGGGGAGGGTGGCTGGAAGATTGAGCGCTGCGTACGCACGACGAACAGCAGCAGGTGGCCGCCCGCCGCAAGCTGGAGGAACAACATGCTCTGCAGGTGTCCATCGTCGAGCGGGAACCGGGCCATGCGCGACGGATCGCTCATCCACTCCATTCCTGCCAGCACCAGGCCGAAACTTTGCGCTATCGACAGGAGCCCCATAAGGGAGGAAAAGACCACTAGTCGGTGCATGTTCCACCGCACGGGCTTGGGTGATGGCACGACGCGATCGTAAGCGATTGTCATGATCGGGACGTCATCGAGGAGGGCGAGAGCCACGATCATGATCGCAGTCAGCGGCTGGAAGCCGAAGAAGATATAGGACAGGACGACGACGAACATGATGTCGAGTGTCATTGCGATACGGTAATAGGCGTAGTTCTGTATCCTGCCGAAGATCTTTCTGGCCTCGACGATCGCGTCGACGATCGTGGACAGACCAGGTGCCGTCAGGATCAGCGCGGCGGCATTTCTCGCCGCGTCCGTTGCGCCGCTTACCGCCACACCGCAATCGGCTTGTTTCAGCGCCGGCGCATCGTTGACGCCGTCACCGGTCATGGCGACGATGTGGCCGAGCCCCTGTAGGCTTTTTACGATCTCGTACTTGTGCTGCGGGAAGACGCGCCCAAACCCGTCTGCACGCTCCACCGCGTGTTCCTCGTCGAGGGGGATGTGATCGGGATCTGTCCCCTTGGCGAAGACGTCGCCCGCGACCAGGAGATGGTCGCCCATGCCCAACTGTTTGGCGATTTCGCTGCCGATTGCGACATCGTCGCCCGTCACCATCTTGACCGAGAGACCGAGTTGTCGGGTCCTGGCGATGGTGTCCTTGGCATCCGGTCTTGGTGGATCCATGAGTGAGAGCAGGCCTATAAGGGTCCAGTGCTGGCCGTCGGCCGAACTCGCAACGCCGAGTGCGCGGTAGCCCCTGCTTGCGAGGTCATTGACCTGACCATCAAACGTGCCGCGCGTTGCCGGATCGAGCTGGCACAGATCGGCGATTGCCTGGGGTGCCCCCTTGGAATAGTGGAGGGTCCGTCCTTGAGCGTCGGTGACGATCGCGATCGTGCGCTTGTTGACCGGGTCGAAGGGCGAGAAATCGCCCGTCTTGTACTGATCCAGCAAGGTCGGGGTCTTGAGCGCATGCAATACCGCCTGGTCGATAGCGTCTTCGCTGCTGCGCTGGCTCGCCAGTGCTGCGGCCAGGATGACGTCGTCAGGTGCTGCGTTACCATACGGGATCGGCTGGTCCAGCGTCAGCCGGTTCATGGTCAATGTGCCGGTCTTGTCGCTGCACAGCACGTCGACCCCGGCAAGTTCGTCGATCGCCGAAAGTCGGCTGACGATCGCCTTTTCCTTTGAAAGCGATAGGGCGCCGAGCGCCATGGTCACCGACATCACCGCCGGCATCGCCACGGGCACGGAGGCGACCAGGAGTACCAGAACGAACTGGGTGATGCTGCCGATCGTGGCCCAGGTCCAGGTGTCCGCCACGATGACGTTGCGCCAGATCTGGAACCCGATCAACAACAGCGCAAGCGCGCCGGCGAGCAGGATCAGGAAATCGCCGATCTGCAGCACCGCCTTCTGCGAGTGCGATACCGTGCCCGCCGAGGCCACAAGCTTGGCCGTCCGGCCGAAGAACGTCTGGTTGCCGGTCGCGGTCACAGCCGCCGTCATCGAACCCTGCTTGGCGATGCTGCCGGAATAGGCGCTGTCACCCACCTTCTTGCTGACCGGCAAGGACTCCCCCGTCAACGCCGCCTGATCGACACTGAGATATTTACCGTCAATCAACAGCAGATCGGCCGGGAGGATTTCGCCAGCGCTGACCGTCACAATATCGCCGGGAACCAATTCCGTGGCGCCCACCGACAGCCATTGTCCGTCACGAAGGACCCGCGCCTCGAGCGCCAGCCCCTTTTTCAGCGCGGCCAGCGCATTGGCGGCCTTGTTGTCCTGCCAGAAGCCGACGGCGGCGTTGTAGAGCAGCAGTCCCGTCACGACCCCGAAGTCCGGCCAGTCGCGGCGTACAAGCGAGATCAGGGCAGCCGCCTCTATCATCCAGGGGATCGGACCCCAGAAATATCCGAGCAGCTTTGTCCAGCGGCTCTCTTCCTTGGTCTCGATTTCGTTCAGCCCATATTTCTGCAGGCGCGCTTTTGCCTCATCCGCGCTCAGACCCTTGGGCGACGTGTCCAGCGCCTTGAGTTCAGCCGAAATCTGAACCGGACCAACGGCGGCAGTGCCGTGATCCCGATCTGCACCGGCCGGGGGCTGAGCCTTCGCTTGCGCCATACGTCACCTGCGGAAAATTTCGTTCCCCTGTCATCCTGCATGCTGGTGGCATTCGGGCCCGTTCAGGTGGCCTGGGGCCAGCCGCAAGTGTCGGAAAGCCGATCTCCGGCAGGCCGTAAACTAATATCGGTCGCAGACTATCATCAAATGGTGGTTCTTGCCTAATTGCACTGTCGCCATAATGCCGTGATCGCCCGATGCGATTGGATGTCGCAAGCGATAGACCGGTTTGACTGTGGTACGAATAACGTGCAGCAAATGGCGAACTCGACACGGAGCAGAAACGCAAAAAGCTCCTCGACGCTTCTGCGGAGGAGCTTTTGAGCGAATATCCCGGGTGGGAGAATTTACAAGTTTTGTTGGTTGCGGGGGCCTGATTGCAGAGAGACTTGTAAATTCTCCGCCTCAAGCCGAGCTTGACGGAGACACTTCCGTTTTGGGGCCGGAAGTGGAAAGTCGGGTTTGCGTCGCAGTAGTTAGGATTGCCGCCATTTGCTTCGACGCCCTCCGCGGGGCCCGCGAATGCCTTCACGAAAATCACAGTTCGAAGGCAGTCATCGTCTCAAGGTGCATTTGTGGCGGAGGCCTGAAGCCGCAGCCGCTTTTGACATAAGAGAAGCTCTGCACACGCCTCACTATGGATCATGTCTCATTGAGAATTGACTGCGCGACGAGGTGACCGTCGCCGAAGTCGATGAGACGCACCTGTTCCGGGGCTTCGCCGACCTTCCACACCGGGCTCGGGATCTCGCCCGCCAAGCGCAGGCCGGTCGCCCTTTCGCGACGCGGGTCCGGAACCGGGATCGCTTCCAACAAGCGCCTGGTATAGGGATGCTGAGGATTACCGAAAACCTGCGCGCGCGTTCCCATCTCCACGATCTGGCCGAGATACATGACGGCGACGCGGTCAGAGATGTTCTCCACCACAGCCATGTCGTGGCTGATGAAGAGGTAGGTTACCCCGCCTTCCTTCTGTAGGTCGCGCAAGAGGTCGAGTACCTTGGCCTGGATCGACACGTCCAATGCCGCAACGCTTTCGTCGCAGACGATCAGCTTCGGCTTCAGCGCCAGCGCGCGGGCAATGCAGATGCGTTGACGCTGGCCGCCTGAAAACTGGTGAGGATAGCGATCGTAGACGCTGGGCGACATCTCGACGCGATCAAGCAATTCGCGCACGCGCGCCTTCTGTTCGGCCGGCGTGCCGATCCCGTGGATAACCAGCGGTTCGCGGATGAGCTCGCCGACGGTCATGCGCGCATCGAGCGCCGCCATGGGGTCCTGGAAAACAATTTGGAGATCGCGGCGGATCGCCTTGCGGCCGGCGGAGTCAAGATCACCCATGGCCTGGCCGTTGATTTCGATGCGACCTGCATGGGGCACGAGCCCGACCAGCGCTTTCGCCATTGTCGACTTGCCGCAGCCGGACTCTCCGACCAGCGACAGCGTCTCACCTCGAAAGATCTCGAGCGAGACATGCTCGACCGCATGGACGCGGGCAGCAACGCGGCCAAGAAGACCCTTGCGGATCGGGAAATTCACCGACACATCATCATAGCGCACGAGCACGTCGCGGGTTTCCGGCTCGGGCCGCGATGCCCCGGCACCGATCCGTGGTACGGCGGCGAGCAGGTCACGCGTGTATTGCTCTTGCGGGGCATCGAACAGGTCGACCGTGTTGGCGGCCTCAACCATCTTGCCCTTGCGCATGACGATGACGCGGTCGGCCATCTCCGCCACCACGCCCATGTCATGGGTGATTAGGATGACGGCGGTGCCGAGTTCCTCCTGCAGGTCCCGCAACAGGTCGAGAACTTCACGCTGAACCGTCACGTCGAGCGCCGTCGTCGGTTCGTCGGCGATAAGGACGGCGGGGCGCAGCGCAATCGCCATGGCGATCATCACGCGCTGGCGCATGCCGCCAGAAAGTTCGTGCGGATATTGCTCAAGTCGCTTTTCGGGCTGGGAGAGGCGAACGGCCTTAATCGACTCGAGCGCGCGGGCTCGGGCCTGCGACACCGACAGAGATTCGTGCGCGCGGATCGCCTCGATCAATTGGCGGCCGATACTCATGACCGGATTGAGCGCGGTCATCGGCTCCTGGAAGATCATGGCGATGCGCGCGCCGCGCATCGCCTGCATTTTTTTCTCGGGCAGGGTCGTCAGTTCTGTTTCGCCGAAGCGGATGGAGCCACCCGTCACCCGCACGGCGGGTGCGGGCAAGAGCCCCATACAGGCCAGCGAGGTGATCGACTTGCCCGAGCCGCTTTCTCCCGCGATCGCAAGCGTTTCGCCTCGATGAAGGTCAAAGCTGAGCCCATCGACCAGCGGAATGAGCCCCTGGTGCGAGCGGGCAGAGACTTGCAGGTCGCGAACCGACAAAACGATGTCGGCTGTTGATTCGAGCACGGGAGAAAGCATGGCTGCGGTCATTCGAAGACGGCCCTCGGGAAGTAGAAGCTGACCACGACGTTCGGCATGTCGACGATCTCGGAAATGCGAAGATCGCCACAGGTCGAGACGAGCATGTAGGCATCGACTGGATCCATCTTCTGCGTTGTTGCGAGAAGATCGACCATGTTGGCGACGGCATCCTTGGCCGCGGTCCACAGGTCAGGACCGATGCCTGTCGTGACCTCATAGCCCTTGGCGTCGAGATGACGCGTGACCGGGCCCGGCGTCGTGAAACGCGGAGTCTTGAGCGGCTGGTCCTTGATAAGGTCGAGCGTCAGCACGACGTCGAAGGGGCTTTCGATTGCGGTACCGCAGACCTCGCCATCGCCCTGGGCGGCGTGGGTATCGCCGACAGAGAACAGCGCGCCGTCGACCTCGACCGGCAGATAGAGCGTCGTTCCGGCGCACAGGTCGCGGATGTCGAGATTGCCGCCGACGCGCCGCGGCGGGACAACCGTATGGTGACCCTTTTCAGCGAGCGCATTGCCGATGGTCCCTGCAAAGGGTTTAAGGGGCACGCGCCCGTTCTTGCCGAACAGGGCCGGCTCCATGCTCGTCGCGTCGAACTTCCAGACATTGAGCGCGGGCACGGTGAACTGATCGGCAAGCAGGCCGAAGCCGGGAATGTTTGCCGTCCAGCCGAAGCCGGCGCCGTCGCGAAGCTGCGGCGTGAAGCTCTCGATCGTCACCTTCAGCGCGTCACCGGGCTTCGCTCCATCGATGTAGATCGGACCAGAGACCGGGTTGATCTTGGCGAAATCCAGCGCGACCACGTCCTCGACGGTGGACTGGGGACCAAGTTGGCCCCCAGAGCTGTCGAGGCACTGGAACAGGATCGTCTCGCCCGGTGCAGCCGTCAGCGCAGGGGCAAAGGAATTGTCCCAGCCGAAATGGTGCTGATGGGCGTGGATCGTGTGGTTGCAGTGCCTGCACATGGCTGCATCACTCCTTGATGAAGACGTAATCGTAGTTGACCGGGATCGACACCGGATCGACGTACAGGGCGCTGTCACCGCCCATACGGGCAGACTTCATCGTATAGCGCTGTTCATTGAACACCGGCGCCCACGGCGCGTCTTCCATCACCTTCATGTAGATCTCGGACCACTTGGCCAGACGCTCGTCCGCCTTGGCCGGATCGACGATGGAATCTGCTTCGGCGGCCAGCTTATCGAGGTCCGCGTTGCAGTACTTCGCCCAGTTCCAGCCGCCTTCGCCGGCACCGCTGCACCCCAGGATCGGACCATAGAAGTTTGCCGGATCCGGGAAGTCGGCGATCCACGCCATGCCGCCCGACCAGATCATCGGGGCGTTGCCGGCACCACCGGCCTCGATCACGTTGGCCTGCGCCAGCGACTTGATCGATGCATTGATGCCGATGGCCTTCAGGTCCTGCTGGATAGCCTGGGCGATACGCGGGTTCGGGTCGGTGTTCATGACGAACAGTTCCGTGTCGAAGCCGTCTGCGTAACCAGCCTCGGCCAGGAGCTTCTTTGCGCCTTCCTGATCGAACTTGTAGCCCTCATAGCCTTTGGTGTAGCCCGGCATGGATGGCGGAAGCGGCTGGGTTGCCGGAACGGCGCGACCGTTGATGACCTGAACGATTCGATCCTTGTTGATCGCCATGTTGACGGCACGGCGCACCTCGACCTTGTCGAAAGGTGCCTTTGTGACGTTCATGGTGATATAGCCGGTGTGCAACTGGCCGCCTTCGACCACGAGGCTTTTCTGCGCCTCGTCCTTCATCACTTCCACGAACTTGGCCGGCGGAATGCCGTCGCCCGGAATGTCGACTTCGCCGTTCTGAGCGCGCAGCAAGGCGACGACCGGTTCCTGGCCGACTTCAACCGTGAAGCTGTCGAGGTAAGGAACACCCGAGATCCAGTAATCGGCGTTCTTCTCGAACACGAGGCGCTGGCCGAGCGTCCATTCGGTCAGCTTGAATGCACCGGTGCCGACCGGCTTCTTGCCGAAGTCTGCGCCGGCTTCTTCGACCGCTTCCTTCGGCACGACAAAAGAAAAGTTGAGCGCCATCACGTGCAGGAATGTTGCGTCCGGGCGCGACAGCTTGAAGACGACGGTGCTCGCATCGGGAGCAGAGACGCCCGAGACCGTCTCGGCCTTGCCCTCTGCGGCTGCGTCATAGCCGTCGATCATCGCAAAGAAGCCTTGGCCGGGCGACTGAGTGGCCGGATTGATCACACGGTTGATCGAGTAGACGACGTCGTCAGCCACCAGCGCGCGGCCATTGTGGAACTTGACGCCCGGGCGCAGTTTGAATGTGTAGGTTAGGCCGTCCTCGGAAATCTCATAGCTCTCGGCAAGGCCCGGACGCAGGTTGGTCGTGCCGGGCTCGTAGTCCATCAGGCCGTCGAAGACCGACTTGATCATCGACCAGTTCTGCCAGTCATAGCCGATGGCCGGATCGAGCGTTGCGACATCGTCCTTGTAGGTAACGACCATGTTGCCGCCGTGTTTCGGCTCCTGGGCCTGAGCCGGGGCAAAGGCCGGCAGGGCCATGAGGGTTGCGAGCGCAGTTGAAAGGATAAGCTTCTTCATAGGCCTTACTCCTGTGGGTTGACGGTTTCAGCGCAGCTTGATGCGCGGATCGATGAGCGGCGAAATCAGGTCGGCGATCAGGTTGCCGATGACGATGCCGCAGGCTGAGACGAGCGTGACCCCCATGATGATCGGGATGTCGACACGCTGAATCGCTTGCCAGGCGAGTTGGCCGATACCGGGCCAGCCGAAGACGCTCTCGACGACGACGATGCCTGACATGAACAGGCCGATGTCGATGCCGATCATGGCGATGATCGGCAGGATGGCGTTGGGCAGCGCATGCCCAAGGATGACCTTGCTGCGGCCGAGGCCCTTGGCGCGGGCGGTGCGGATGAAGTCGGCGCGCAGGACGTCGATCATGGAGGATCGCATGATGCGCGAGTACCAGCCCGAGCCGAGGATGCCGAGCGTCACTGCCGGTAGTACAAGGTGAGAGAACGTGCCGTAGCCACCAATCGGAAACCAGCCAAGCTTCACCGCAAAGACATACAGCAGCAGAAGGGCGACAACGAACTGCGGTGCGGAGACCGTCAGGAAGCTCGTCAGCATCAGGCCGTTGTCGATCGTCTTGCCCCGATTGAGCGCCGCGACGATGCCAAGCGGCAGGCCTATCAGAAGCTCGCAACCAATCGCCGCCACCAGTAGGAGCAAAGTTGCCGGTAGGCGCGAAAACAGAAGTTCCGCGACTTCCGTCTTCTGAAGATACGAGCGTCCGAAATCGCCCTGAACAAGGTTCCACAGGTAGTTGCCGTACTGCACGAGGAACGGCTGGTCGAGGCCAAGCTGCTGGCGGATGCTTTCAACCGTCGCCGTCGTTGCTGAACGGCCGGCGATCTGACGGACCGGGTCTGCGGGCAGGACGTAGAGCAGGACGAAGGTGATGAACGAGACACCCAGCAGGATAAGCGCCGACTGAACGAGGCGTCTGAGGATATAGGCAGCCATCAGTCACGCCCCTGTTGTGTCGGATCGAGAATGTCGCGCAGCGCGTCACCGACGAGGTTGAAGGCGAGTGCAAGCAGCAGGATCGCCGCGCCGGGAATGAAGACGAGCCATGGTGCCGACTGGAAGTAGGTCTGGTTCTCGAAGATGATGTTGCCCCAGGATGGTATCGGCGGCTGAACGCCGATACCGAGGAAGGACAAGGTCGCCTCCAGCAGAACGGTGGTCGAGATTCCGAGCGTACCCCAGACGATCAATGTCGGAATGAGATGAGGCAGGATGTGCTTGAAGAGAATGCGGCCGTAACCGGCGCCAAGCGTTTTTTCAGCAGCGATGTAGTCTCGCTCGGCGAGCGACGAGGTTTGCGTGAAGATCACCCGGGCCGTTTGTACCCAGTTCACGAAGGCAATCACCATCGCGACGATCCAGAGCGACGGGGAAAAGATCGCTGCAAGACAGATCGCCAGCAGCAGTGCCGGGAACGCCATCATCAGATCGGTGAAACGCATGAGCACCGCACCGATCACCCCGCGGAAATAGCCTGCGGTCACCCCCACCAGCGTGCCGATAAGCAAAGCGGCTCCGTTGGCAACGAGGCCGATCACGAGCGAGGTCTGCGCGCCGTACAGGATGCGTGAGAACAAATCGCGACCGAGAAGATCCGTGCCGAACCAGAATGTCTCGCTCGGGGGCAGCGGTGCGCCTTCGATCGTCAAGCCGTCAAAGAACTGCTCGTAAGGATCGAACGGCGCAAGCCACCTGGCGAAGACCGCGCCACCAACGCAGATGAGGGTGATCAGCAGCCCCAAGAGTGCCAGCTTGCGCTGAGCCAGTTCACGCAGCACGGACGGCCCACTCTCCGACACGACCAAGGGTTCAGGCGGGATCGATGCGTCTGCCATCGTCGTTGCCCCTTTCATTCGAATAGTTTGCCACAAGCCGCTCCGCGGCAATTTCGATCGTCACGCGCCATGCCATTGCAGTCTGGCGCAAGAGGTCATAGGCCTCGGCCTCGGTCTTGCCCTTCATCACGAAGATCATGACGGCGCGCACGATCGTCTGGCGCGCCGAGAGGCGGCTTTGCAGGTCGGCAATCAGGACCTCGGATGCATTGGCCCGATCGAAATTGCTGCGCGCGACGAGAAGAGCCGCGTAGACGCCCTTGTCGCTCATGGGCTTCAGGAGCTGCGCGTGTGCGCCCATTTCCATCGCCCACCTCAAGCGGCCAGGCGCTTCCGACCCAATCAACGCGATCATCGGCATCGGCGATTGACCGGGCGCCCAAGGGAACTGCTCGTCGTGCCCCATGTCGGCATCGTAGAAGATAAAGTCGGCCTCAATCGTCTCCGCCGGCAGTTCCGGCCAGGCTTCGCGCACCTCCAGCCCGATTACCCCGAGCTGGCGGACAAGACCGTGAACGGATGGGTGAGGCCGGTGCAGGATCCAGGCCGTTGCTCCACCCAGATTTTCTGTCCTGATGCGCGTCATTACACGACCTTCAGCCGGGAACCCGTATGCACGGGCTGCGAACGTTGCGTCAGGTACGGATCGGCCCGCGTCTCAGGCAGCCGCTTGATCTCGTTGAACCGCCCGCTCTCGAGCCGCGCAATGATGGCAGGCTGGCGCGCGTGAAGGTGTACAGGATCGAGCCGCGTCGGGCGGCCACTACGGAGCGCTGTGTGTAACAGCTCCGCCAAAGGGAGCTCTTCTGCCCCCGGGCGGCCATGAAGCAGCAGAGCCAGTTCATGCACGGACTGGCGCG
The DNA here is from genome assembly GCA_030028905.1 of Ferirhizobium litorale. Taxonomy (GTDB): domain Bacteria; phylum Pseudomonadota; class Alphaproteobacteria; order Rhizobiales; family Rhizobiaceae; genus Ferirhizobium; species Ferirhizobium litorale. Next base: position 414,911 of record JALDYZ010000003.1, read on the forward strand.
CCATCTCGTGAAACGATCCGCCGGTACCACCGCCTGGCTCAAACCAGGGACCGGCCGAGACCAGTCCTTCGGCCGCCTCGCCGGCCGCGTCGATCTCGCATTCTGTGAAGTTGCACGACAACACGGTCACGTCATGGGCGAATTCGGTCTCCTGCTTCAACTCGGTCAGCCGCGCGAGAAACGCATAGGAGCTGTCTCCGACAAGCGAGTTCAGTATGAAGCTCGGCTTTAGCGTCCGGATGTCATGGATAATGTGGTCGAGTTCGGTATCGCCGATCGGCAGATAGCGATCGCCGAGGATCTGGCCCCCCGCCGCCGCGATCTTCTCGCGCGCGATCTGAGCCATTTCCCATCCCCAGATATAGTTAGAGCCGACGAGGTAGGCACGGGTGCCGAGCGTGGGCAGCGCCCAGTCCAGAAGCGGCAGCAGATGCTGGTTCGGGCATGCGTGCATGTAGGCGACACGCTCGGACGCCTCGAAGCCCTCGTAGGGCACGGGATACCACAGAATTCCGTCAAACCGCTCGAGTTCAGGAATGACCTCCTTGCGGCTCGCAGATGTGATGCAGCCGAAGATATGGCGTGCCCCGGAACCACGCAGGATTTCACGGCAAAGCGGCGCATAGCGATCGAGTCGTCCCTCCGGGTCGCGCTCGGTGACGCGGAAGGAAACGTCGAGCCTCGGATCGGCATTCACCTCCTCCACACCACGAAACACACCGTCGCGACTGGCGCGGGACAATGCGGCATACATGCCGCTACGTGAAAGAAGTACGCCTATATCTACGGTACGCTTCATCGAAATTCCAATGCAAAAAGCCCCGACGATGCGCGTCATAGACGCGATCGAAACGGGGCTCAGGTGCCGGCTATTTGTTCCAGTCTAGCCTCGGAAAAGGCAGATTGGAAGCTTAATTTCGAAATGAGGTGGTGAAATCGCACGATTGCTTCTCACCCACCTCCTGCCGCGCAACAATTGTGCATCTGCTGCTTTCTTGCCCGATTCGCTTTCAGGATCTGCGAGGGGTCATGCTAACGAACTCTGCAACCTCCCAGTGCTTCAGGAGGCCCCTTCCCCGTGCAGACACCTTCGTGTGCTAAATAGCTTACGGACAGCACACGGCCTCTTGTCGGTCATCATGACGCCCGCGTAGCGACATCAGCTTCATAACGCGCTGTGAGGCGTGCCCAAGGCAACGCATGGTTCCCGCAAGCGCGACGGCGTCCTGCAAGACCTACAAGTGGGCGCGAAGTAGCAGGGCGACCTATCGCCGCCAGACGGCTAGCTCGAAGCCAGAGGGGAAATTATTGCCGCTCTCCTGTCCTGTTGACTGGCGCCCAAAGCCAGGGAACAAAGGTGGTATCCACGGCCGCTCACGGGAGGAAAAAAATATATCCGGCATTCCCCACCAGAAAAAGTGACGTCTTTGCAGCTACTTGGCGCGATTTCGCGTCAAGAACCATGTGACGTCCTCCAGATCCCGGGGATGCCTGGAGCTCAGTAAAAAGACGGCTGGGGACCCTAGTCGACTGAACAAGCCGTGACCAATGACAGTTTCGGGGCCGATGAACGAACCCGCTGCGCGGGAGGGCGTCTGCGGTTGAGGTAGAGGTAGAGGGCACAGGCTGAAGGTTGCGCCTGCATTGAGCGTCGTCCAGCAGCGGCAGAGCATGACGGGCTTCTTCAACAAGGAGCCCGGCCATGGAGCACCCCCATCTCGACGCACCCATCAGCCCGCTGCGCCAACGGTTGATCGACGACATGAACATGCGGCGCTTCTCACGCGAGACGCAGCGCAACTACCTCCGCGACATCGGACGCCTGGCGACATTCCTCGGGCGTTCACCGGACACGGCGACCGCCGACGACCTGCGCCGGTTCCAGATCGAGCAGCAGGAGGACGGCGTTCCCGTTCCGACGATGAACAGCATCGTGTCGGCATTACGCTTCCTCTTCACCCAGACCCTCGACCGCCCGGACCTGGCGCGCAGGCTCGTCCGGCTGGCGCATCCGCGCAGGCTGCCCGTGGTGCTGAGCCGCGACGAGGTGGCACGGCTGCTCAACGCCACCACCTGTCTCAAGCACCAGGCGGCATTGTCGGTCGCCTATGGCGCCGGTCTGCGCGTCGCCGAGGTGTCGATGCTGAAGGTCGCCGACATCGACAGCGAGCGCATGCTGCTGCGCGTCGAGCGTGGCAAGGGCGGACGCTATCGCAACGCCATGCTCTCCGAGGATCTGCTCGCTCTCCTACGTGAGTGGTGGAAGGTCGGACGCCAGCAGGGCGTGATGCACCGCGACGGCTGGCTCTTCCCGGGGCAGCACGCGATGAAGCCGATCAGCACGCGGCAGCTCTACCGCATCGTCGTCGAGGCGGCGCGGGCCGCCGATATTGCCAAGCGGGTCGGGCCGCATACGCTGCGCCACAGCTTCGCGACCCACTTGCTGGAGGACGGCACCGACATCCGGATCATCCAGGTCCTGCTCGGGCACGCCAAGCTCAACAACACCGCCTTCTACACCAAGGTCGCGACCAAGACGGTGAGAACGGTCACGAGCCCGCTCGACAAGCTCGGCCTGTTCAGGCCGGGAGAGATCTCGCCCGACGGCTGAGCCGTGCGCCCCTTGATCGAGGTCGCCGACATCTTCCGTGCAGCGGGGCCTGTCTACCGGGCCGCCCATGCAGGTCACCTGAGCCTTACCCAGTTCAAGGTCATGTCGGCGATCGAGAACTGCCGCACCGCAGCGCTCGGCGGTCACGTTGAGGCCTGCGAGGACTGCGGCCAGTGGCGGATCGCTTACAACTCCTGCCGCAACCGGCACTGCCCGAAGTGCCAGAGCGCGGCCGCGCGCACCTGGCTCGCAGAGCGGGAGGCCGACCTTCTCCCGGTCGGCTACTTCCACGTCGTGTTCACGCTGCCGGCCGAGGTCGCCGACATCGCCTTCCAGAACAAGACGCTCGTCTACGACCTGCTGTTCAAGGCGGCGTCGGAGACGATGGTGACGATTGCCGCCGATCCCAAGCACCTCGGCGCGAGGATCGGCATCACCGCCGTGCTCCACACCTGGGGGTCGGCGATGACCCACCATCCGCACCTGCACATGATCGTGCCAGGCGGCGGCATCGCGCCGGACGCAAGCCGCTGGATCTCCTCGCGTCCGGCCTTCCTGCTTCCGGTGCGTGTGCTCGGCAAACTGTTCCGCCGGCTGTTCCTGACCCGGCTGGTCGCTCTGCACGACGCGGGACGGCTCAGCTTCTTCGGCACCCTTGCCCATCTCGCCGAGCGGCGGGCATTCCTGCGCTACCTTGCTCCCGTCCGAAAGAAGCGCTGGGTGGTCTACGCCAAGGCACCCTTCGCCGGACCGGAGGCGGTGCTCGCCTACCTGTCGCGCTACACCCACCGCGTGGCGATCTCGAACAGTCGGCTGATCGCCTTCGGCGAGACCGGCGTCACCTTCCGCTACAAGGACTACCGCCGCGACGGCACGGACCGGCAGCAGGTCATGACGCTTGCGGCCGACGAGTTCATCCGCCGCTTTCTGATCCATGTCCTGCCACGAGGCTTCCACCGCATCCGCCACTACGGTCTGCTGGCTGCCTCCGCCCGCAGGGCCAGTCTCGCGCTCGCCCGCGCACTCCTGGATGTCGCGGCGCCGCCTGGTGACGACACACCAGACGAACCGGAAGACTTCCGCCCGCCATGCCCCTGCTGCGGCGGACGCATGATCGTCATCGAGGTGTTCGAACGGTGGAACCAGCCGCGCGGACCGCCGCACGGATCGGCAACAAACCGGGAGACCGACCCATGACCCGGCATCGCATGGTCGAGCCAGCCGCAGACGCTCCGCCTCCGGCAACGGACCCACGCGTGTCCATGGCGATTATCGCAACCGACGGGGTCGCGACGAGCCGCGGGCAAGGCCGCCAATACCACGCGAAGGAGCAACGAAACGGCCTGTCCGCATCCACCTTTGCGCTTCCCATCGGCGGTCGCGCCATCGCCGGCGTCGGCCGCCGTTCGAAATCCCCATAGCCATCGACCGTGGCCCGCGGGTTCCTTCCTCGGGGACTTTCGTACGCCTGCCGACGCCCGAAACTCTTCACGACAGGGGACGGTCCGCTTTTGCTCTCGGCTCTTATCAAGCGGACGTTCAAGGTTCGCCGCGAGTCGGGGGCTTCAGCCGCATCCGATCTCCAATACGCGCATGCCCTGTCTCAGCGGAAGCGCATTGATACAGGCGGCCAGACGCCCGACAGGTCTTGTCCCATCAATGCCTCGCCACAGATGCCCGCCGGCGGGGGGGGCTCATTTTCGGTGTCGTATCCGCGGCTACAAGGCTTGGATCGAGCGTGAACAATTCCTTGGCTTTTCCAACGCCTTTCAACGCAAATCGCCCGACGGAAACGAGCTTGTCTCGTTCCACCCCCAGCAGGAGGTCGGCGAACTCCGAGGAGCAAAGCATGTTTCGCCCTGTGGATTGGCACATGTCGCTGATACGGCTTACTTCATTGACTGGCTGGCCAACCACTGTGAAATCGAGCCGGTCGGGCGTGCCGATGTTGCCGTAGAACACATCGCCCGCATGTAGACCGAGATGGATGTCGGCGACAGGCAGGCCCTCTGCTTTGCGGCGGCGTGCAAGCTGGCCGAGCCGCAGACGTAGATCGTGCTCCGCGTCAACGGCCGCCCGGCAGGCATACTCCGGCCGGGAACTCGTAAACATCGCCAGCACACCGTCTCCGATCAGCTTCAGGACATCACCGCCGGCCGACTTGACCGCCCCAATCACCGCCTCTGCATAGTCGTTGATCAGAGGAATCAACTGATCGGCCTGCACGGATTCGGAAAGGTGGGTGTAGCCGGTGATGTCCGAATACCAGAGCACGGCCCGGATACGCCTCACAGCATCATGTCGAATCGCGCCGCTGAGTACGCGCCGACCGGCATCGCGACCGAGATATGCTTCAGCGAGCGTCTTCGTCAGCCGGGATTGCGCAGCGGACCTGATGGCGAGGCCGAGGTGAGGCGTAAGTTGCGCCAGGCAGGCCGCATCAACGTCGCTGAATCCGCCTGGCCGGGCCGTGGTGAAACGCGCATAGAATGCATTGACATCTTCGACCCGTACTGCCTGCCGCGTGCGGTAGACGAATGCCAGATAGTCAGTCTGACCAGCGTCACACAATTCCTGGATCGCTGGATAGCCGTGGGTTTCGCCGTGCTCCAGCCGGCAGCGCAACGAGGTCTCGCGCCGACGCAGCATTTGCAGGAAAGGGCTACGCGACCACTGACCCGTACCTTCCTGATCACGACTGCCGACATGTTCTTCTTCACGGAAAGGGTTTTCGGGATCCTCGTCCCAAAAAAACGCGCGCGCCTCATACATCGGATGAAGCGTGTCGATCATCACGAAGACTTTGCCGAGCGGCAGTCCGGCCTCGACGCATCGTTCACAGAATGCCTGCGTCAGCGAGGCCTCGTCTCGAATGCCCAGCAAGCCGGCCTCGGCCAACCACGCGGCGATCTCGTTACAGTGACGGGTAACCATAACTCGATCATAGCGGCATCATCAGCAGGCAAGAAGCCGAATTGCGCTGCTGGGCTCGTTAATGTTGCCAGGGTCAATGCAGGGCAAGAAGTTTTGGTTGCCCGACGCCGACGACGGTCATCGCTTGCCTGGGTCGAAGCGAACTTATCTCTATGGCCGAAATGAGGGCGCATAGTCGCTTCCTCGAATGGACGGTGTCGCTCGATTATGCACGAACGGCATCGCCCGGTGCGGCGCTGCAAATTTTCAGATTTCAGTACGCTCGGCCAGTTCCAGTGCATCCTCTATGTCAACTATGGCCAAGCAGGATCTGGATCGCCCGGAGGTTGCCGGTGGCCTTGTAGATCATGGCAGCCTTCGTTCGCCGAAGGGAATGCGTGCCATAATCCTCCCGACGCAGCAAAAAAAATCGCAGTGATCCATTCATCGACCAGTCGGGCATACTGCCGAGGGCTGAGATGATCGGCGTGGTCCACTCGGCTAGGAAAGGCATAGTCATCGACTGTTCCTCCCCTTCGCTGAAGCCAGGCAAGCAGACTTGCCCTGACTTTGGTCGTAATTTCGAATTGGACGGGGCGTGGAGACTTCTGCTGGATGACGATCGCGCGAGTTCCAGCCGCGGAGCTTGCTGTCGATGGCGGTCGAGAAAGAAGCGCACTGCGCAGATCTGGCGCTGCTTCAGGGGCTTCTTGACACCAACTTGCTTGCCTGCGTTCCGGCAGCAGGATCATGTTGTGAGATACCCAATTCAGTTCTCCTAGAGGAGAACGCGCAGCTCTCGGTTAGCCCACAGCGTGCCAACCAGATCGGCAGCATCGTGGAGCGTTGCCGACATCCGCTCACTCGATTGTCGCTCTACGTCAATACAACTGCATTGAGGCCAGCGATCGCGATAGCGTATGACAGTCGCGCAGAGAGCGACCTTGCCCTCACGATTTGGGCAATACCATAGTATGATGTGTTTGGTGCCCGTTTCCGGTAAGCTCGGCTCCAAGCGGCAGCGCGTCATGCAAGATTACAGGACGAGATGCACCTATGCCCGGCTGTTTGAGATAGATCGACAGCGTCCGTCGGTTCAGACGTGGCTGGCTAGAGTTAACGACAAATTAAGGGGGACGGTTTGAAGTGCCATCGGTCTCTCCGTTGGGCCGTCGCATACGGATTTTTTGGCGCGCCGCGTGCCGGAGCGTCGATAGCGTTTGCTATGGCAGCTCTTTCGATCACCGGCAATGCAGCGAGCGGGGCTACCGCCCTCGCTGCTATGACTGCCGCGCAACTGGCAGGAGCGATACCCGTTGCCAGACTGGGACGTGGATCGAACCCGATCGCGTATTTCAAGATCCTCATTGTCATCAGGACCATGGCACTATTCTGCTGCGCTGCAGCGTGCGGCGCGGGGGCGCACTACTCGGTTTTCATCGCCGCGGCAGTTGCGTCCGGGCTAGTGCAAGGAGCAGCCTTCGGCCATCTACGCGACGCTGCGAATTATCTTGTCGCACCGACGCAGATGACCAGGGTCCTCGCGTTCGGATCATTCGCAAACGACCTTACTTTTCTGGTCATGCCGATTCTGGCGGCGACGTTGGGGACGGCCTCGGCATCATTGGCGATAGTCGCTATCGCGGTTCTGGGCGCGCTACCTGCTTTGATCTTGCCGTCAGCACCGACTGCCGTTGTGAGGATCGAGGAGGCGGAGACGAGAAAGAGAGCGATAGCTCCTGAAGTCTTTATTTGGTTAGCGTGCGCCTGCGCCACTTCCGCCGCAATCAGTGCGATCGAGGTTGGCGCGGTATCGCTCGCGATCGAATTTGGGCTCCGACCGGGATATGGAGCAATGTTCACTGGAACCTTGTGTGCGGCCTCCCTGATCGGCGCCATCGGAAATGGCTTCCTTAACCGAACTTTTTCGAGGCACCAGGTCGCCGGAATGCTAGCAGCAATCCTCGCTGGCACCGCGCTCGCACTTCAAAATTCCTTGGCATTATCGATCGTAGGCTGTGCGTTGGTAGGACTTTTTGCCCCGTCACTCGGTATTCACTACTCTTTGCAGATCAACAGATTGGTTATGCCCGAAATGAGAGCCGAAACGTTCTCGGTGCTGAAGATATCCACCTCGGTTGGGACGATATTGGCGTCATCGATGCTTGGATGGACGTCTGTCTCTTTAACTATGACCGCAGCGATATGGTTGCTCCTTTTCGTGATTGGGATGATTTCAGTGCAGGACTTGATCGTCGGGCAGCGCCTGTCCACGGCGCGCACGCGACGCGTACCAGATTAGGCAAGGTGCCGAATGCCTGGCGAGAGCGGGCAAGGAAGGTAACGGGACGGCTGGATGTCCATTTCACTCAACGAGGAGGCAACCCCGACCGAGCCGGATACGGCGTTGATCCTGGAGCACCTGCCGGGTCTGGTCTGGACGACAGACGCAACGGGCACGATCTCATACTGCAATACCCGTTTGGGAGAATATGCTGGTATAGATTTCGGCATGAGCCGCTCATCACACTGGGCGAGCGTTTTGCATCCGGACGATGCAATGTACGCGGTCCAGTACGGTCAAAGCGCGCGGCGGACCAAAGGGCATACGGTGATCAACGCCCGTTTGCGACGAAACGATGGAGAGTTCAGGTGGTTCGAGCTTTCCGCGTCGCCGCTGGCGGATGGTGGAAAGGTCTGCTGGCTCGCGACAGAACTCCACGAGAGCGCCAGCGACCGGACCCAAGAGGAAATCGAAAGCAGATTCCGACGCTTCGTCAATTCCTTGTCGGTTCCAGCGCTGCTGATCACCCCTGCTTTCGAACTAGAGTTTGCCAATCAAGCGGCGTTGCGTTGGTACGGCTTTCTGCCTGAGGGTTCGGAGCAAGAGGCTTTGGCCGATATGGAGCCGAGGAAATTCGACGAGATCCTGCTTCCGCTCAAGGCGCACATGAAGGGGGAGCAAACCGCAGTCGTCTCATACCAGGCACAGCATGCCGACGGCACACCCCGGTGGCTTGAGGCGCAAGTCGTGCCGATTCTCGAGAAGTCAGGCGAACTGACCAACTATTTCGTACTTCAGAACGACGTTCAGGACTCGCGCGATGCCGCTTACCTGCTCGGGAAGGAAATGGAGATCCTCGACATGGTGGCTCGAGGCACCCCATCAGCAAGCGTTCTTCAAGAGCTCTGCAATGTCGTCGACGATCTGATCCCCGATCTCCTTTGCTGTTTTCTCGAGCTGTCGCTCGATCGCAAGTTCTTTCGAATGGGCGCGGCGCCCCGGTTGCCAAGCGAATTCCGAGAGATCTTCGACCGAAAGAGCGTGGCTGCGGACAAGAATGCGTGCTCATTCGCAGCACTTACAAAGAAGGCGGTTGAAATCCAAAACCTGGTCGAAACCGATCATAGCAACACGTCCATGGGCCAGTTCATGTTGGCCAACAAACTCAATTATTGTCGTGCAATTCCTATTCTCTCCCCCTATGGCAACACCGCTGGGATCTTTGCCATCCTTCGCCAACAACACTTCGAACTTAAGCCTCGGGAACTGCAAATTGTCGACCGTGTAGCGCATATCGCAGGCATTTCCATAGACAGGACTCGCCATGAGGAAGCGCTGGTAAAGCGGGAGACCCAGTTCAAGCGCAGCCAGGCACAGCTCGTCGCAGCCCAGCGGATTAGTTCGACCGGTAGCTTCACATCCGATATCCAGCGGGGCGAGAACATCTGGTCTGAGGAATTTTATAGAATATTCGATCTCGATCCAGAGCTCGAGCCAAGCATCGATGCGGTCAGGGAGCGAATCCATCCGGAAGACCTGGAGCTTTTCAATGTCGAGATGCAAAGGGGGCTTGCTGGCGAGGGCTCCGATTTTGTCTTTCGGATCATCCGGACGGACGCTTCCGTCAGGTTCATACGCGGACTTGCAAAAGTAACACATTACATTGGTGACCACCCGATTTTCATGGGGACTGTACAGGACATCACTGAGACGAAACGGGCGGAAGACGCTCTCCGACGAGGTGAGGAAGCTCTCTTGAAAGCGAGAGAAGAACTCGCTTATGTTTCACGCGCGATGACTATCAGCGCCTTGACGACGTCCATCGCCCACGAGGTGAGCCAACCGCTATCGGGCATTCTCGCCAACGCCAACGCCTGTGTTCGCCTATTGGCTCTCGATCCGCCGGACATCGCCTCTGCGGCAGACACTGCGCGGAGAACAATCCGGGACACTATGCGCGCAACCGAAGTCGTTAAGCGCCTTCGGGCTATGTTTAATCGCCAGTCTCCGGCTATGGACGAGATCGACCTCAATGAAATTGCTCGCGAGGTAATCGCATTATCGGCGAGAGACATGCGGGAAAGATCTATCGTCCTCGAGTCCGGATTGGCATCCGGACTACCGTCTGTCAGAGGCGATCGTATTCAGCTCCAGCAGGTCATCTTGAACCTGGTCCTGAACGGGATCGAAGCCATGGTTGAGATCGAGGGGCGGCCCCGCCGTCTGCTTGTGCTGACTTCACGCGAAGAGGAAATGGTCACTTTGTCGATCGTGGATGCGGGCGTCGGCATCGCCGCGGACTCTGCGGAGAGGCTATTTGAACCTTTCTTCACAACAAAGCGTAACGGAATGGGGATCGGACTTTCTATCAGCCGGTCGATCATCGAAAACCACGGAGGCAGCATGTGGGCGACGCCCAACGATGGACCGGGCACAACGGTAACCTTTTCGATACCAAGAACTCCTCCCTTAGCCCCGAGCGTTTAACCGTCCCAATACGCCATATGCGGCGGCGATAATTAAGTCTCGTCTTTGCCTGACACCACGATGATTTTTGCCAGGCACTGGGCGTAGAGTTCGAACGGGGCAGGTTCGTGTCAACGGCATCGAGCACGCACCCAGTGCCCCATTCGAGAAGTCAAGATATCAGGGGGTCACGCCGCGGTTGAGGCGTGGCCACTCGTCAGCAGCTTTACCAGGTGCTGAGCGCCTGCAGTCGAGGATGCTGGGTTTTGTCCCGTGATTAGGCGACCGTCGGTAATAGCGAAGCTCTCCCAGTTTCCTCTCTTTTCGTAAAGGCCGCCGAGCCGCGTGAGTTCATCCTCTACGAGGAAGGGAACGACCTTAGTGAGTTGGACTTCTTCCTCCTCTGCATTGGTGAAGCCCGTCACACGCTTGCCCTTCACGATAGGAGCGCCTTTGTGGGTGACACGATGCAGAACTCCAGGTGCATGACACACCGCCGCGACAGGCTTTCCGGCATCATAGAAGGCCTCGATCAGCTTGATCGAATCCTGATCCTCTGCCAGATCCCACATCGGGCCGTGGCCGCCCGGATAGAATACGGCGTCGAAGTCCTCCGACCTCATGTCCTTTAGCAGCTTTGTGTGGGCGAAAACTTTCTGCGCATCGGGATCATTCTTGAAGCGGGCCATCGCGGGTGTCTGGTTCTCTGGGAGATCGCTCTTAGGATCGACAGGCGGCTGTCCTCCTTTGGGTGACGCAAGAGTAAGATCGATGCCGGCGTCACGGAACACATAGTAAGGAGCGGCGCCCTCCTCAAGCCAGAAGCCGGTCTTGCGCCCCGTATCGCCGAGCGTGTCATGAGAAGTGAAAACCATTAGAATCTTCATCGGAGAATCTCCCTTCCAGGTTGATCAGCCGAAAGAGGCTGCGGCGCAGACTATGCTCTCGATGGACCGATGGTGCAGTTGAACATTGGTATCGGCAATACCAAGGTATTGATCGCAGCTTTCCCACAAGATCCAAGAGGCGTCTTTTACCGAGTTTGCAAATAACCACAGACGTAGTCTCAAGCGTAAATGCGCGCGATTACCGCCGTCTCGCAAATCCACCAGAACCGGGATTCAGTTACTCTGCAAGCTCGGTTCGAGACCTTTTCGAAGGACAGTGAGCTATGGCAATCAGAGCCCCGGCGATCGCCACCATTGCAATTGCGATCTCAATAAGCGGAAAGCTTGAGCTAGGATGTTCCTGGTCGCGGTAGGTCATCGTCTGCTCCCGATTTCTGGCCGCGGCTGATCCGCAGCCGCCGACTGACGGAGACTATGTCGGAGGACAACCAGGAAGGCAGTGCACCTTGGAATAGGCGATACGTTTGTATAGGCGATACCATGGTTCACTAGCGCGCTACACGGGTCAGTCTCAATGTTCCCGGACACGGATCGACGGGGGATATCGATACGGAAGGTCAGCGCAACACTCTCGGAGACCGGATCGTGTGCGCGGCCTAGCAGGTAAGCAATCACCACCGGAGACTGGCGCAATGTCAAATTTCGTACCCGCAAATCTCACACGCCGATTTTTTGGCAGCGTTGCACTCGCCATTGCCGCAGCGGGTGTCCTCGGTGAAAAGATGGCTGAAGCCTCTCAGGCGACCACGCGTGTGGACGTACCAACGGCTGCTACCGAAGCCATACTCGCAGCAAACAAGAGCATCGCGGCAGGGGACCTGCTTGTCTCCTATGCCGACCTGGGACCGGCGACCGGATCACCAGTCTTGCTGCTGCACGGCTGGCCCTACGACATCAACAGCTTCGGGCGGGTCGCACCCCTGCTCGCCGACCGAGGCCACCGCGTTATTGTGCCGTTCCTGCGGGGCTACGGCGGCACGCGCTTCCTATCCGGACGGACGAAGCGCAATGGGCAGCAGGCGGCAATTGCACTCGATACGATCAAGCTCATGGACGCCCTGGGAATTAGGGCGGCTACGATCGCGGGTTTCGACTGGGGTGCTCGTACAGCCGACATTGTCGCTACTCTCTGGCCTGAACGATGCAAGGGACTAGTCTCTGTCAGCGGCTATCTCATCGGGAACGAGACCGCAGGAAAGGCGCCACTGCCGCCGTCCGCCGAACTCCAGTGGTGGTACCAATTCTATTTGGCCACAGATCGCGGTCGCGACGGCTATGAAAAATATACGAACGACTTCGCCAAGCTCATCTGGCAGCTCGCTTCTCCACATTGGAAGTTCGGTGACGACACATTCGCGCGAAGCGCCGCGGCGTTCGCCAATCCCGACCATGTCGCGATTGTCGTCCATAACTATCGATGGCGGCTCGGACTGGCCGAGGGCGAAAAGCGGTTCGACGAGCTGGAAAACAAGCTCGCGGCCGGTCCCGAAATTCACGTGCCCACGATTACAATGGAAGGTGACGCGAACGGGGCACCCCACCCAGATCCAAAGACCTACGCTGCGAAGTTCAAGGCTAGATATGAGCATCGCCTGATCACAGGCGGGATCGGTCACAACCTCCCGCAAGAAGCCCCCGAAGCGTTCGCTAGTGCCGTGATCGATGTGGACGGCTGGGCGTAGCTGCCGACATCGGTGGATAACCTGGCCATGAGGTCGTCAGAGTGCGCACCGACGTCCAGGTCGACGCGTGAATTGCGCGCCAGCGACCTCGCAGTACCAAAGTGCTCCTAGCTAGCCCGAAACTTGGAAGGACAATCAGCCATGACATTTCTTGCAGAAAAAGCTCCAGTGAAAATCGCCGAACAAGCAGATCGCTCCCTTGCCCTGTTGCGATGGTCGTTAGCTGTCATTTTCGTATGGTTTGGCGCAATGAAGTTTACCGCCTACGAGGCCGCTGGAATTGCCCCTTTCATTGAACACAGCCCCATCATGGGTTGGTTGAGCGTGATGTTCGGGGTGCAGGGAGCAAGCTACGTTGTCGGTGTGCTCGAGCTGTCAACTGCTGTTGCTCTGGTCGTCGGTGCCTTCAGCCCGCTATTTTCCGCCTTGGGCGCAGCTATGTCGACGGCGACGTTCACGATCACGCTTACCTTCTTGCTAAGCACGCCCGGCGTGGCAGAACAAACTGCAGGCGGGTTCCCCGCAATTTCCGCCATGCCGGGGCAATTCCTGCTGAAGGACCTCGTCCTCCTCGCCGCATCCGTATGCCTTCTGACAGCTTCCTTGTGCCCTCGGTCGAGCCGATGAACACAGCCGCGACGTCGCGCGATGACGATGCGATACGCCGCGTTTCGAGATACCACTGTCCGATCGAGACCTACCCAATCCACATATCGATTACTTCGATGATATCGATCAGAAAATGGCGGCTAGTGCGATACCTGCTGGCCATGTGACAGTGGAAAGCACTTTTCCAGATAGACACAGCTTTTCTCCGCGGTATCGCACGGCGAGGGGCAGTCTCACTAAGCTGGAGGGAATTGGTAAGGCGACACCACCAGCCAAAACTCGGAAGGATTCATTATTGGAAATCGGTATCGATAGTTTCGCAATGCTCCTGAGCGACCCTGCCACGGGGCGCCTGCAGTCAGCCATTGACCGCATGGAGAGCGTGCTTGCGGAGATCGAACTCGCGGATCAAGTCGGCCTCGATGTTTTCGGAATTGGCGAGCACCATCGAGAGAACGCGCTTGATTCAGCTCCGGCTGTCATCCTCGCGGCGGCCGCCGCGCGCACTAAGTCGATCAGACTGACAAGCGCCGTCGCAGTCCTCAGCGCCGCCGACCCCGTGCGGCTCTTTCAGGAGTTCGCCACACTCGATTTGATATCCGGCGGAAGAGCCGAAATGGTGGTCGGTCGCGGTTCATCCGTCGAGGCCTATCCTCTGTTTGGATTCGACCTGCGGGACTACGATGCGCTCTTTGCCGAGAAGCTGGACCTGTTGCTGAAGATCAGGGAGCAACCCAACATCAGATGGCAGGGCCGCTTTCGTCCTGCGATCAATGGCGAGGGTGTCTTTCCCCGTCCGCACCAACCGAAACTGCCAATCTGGCTGGGTGTCGGTGGCACGCCTGAATCCTTCGTCCGTGCTGGAACGCTCGGATTGCCATTGATGGTCGCCATCATCGGCGGAAGCTTCGATCGTTTCCAGCCTCTGGTCGAACTCTATCGTCGCGCATGGCTCGCCGCCGGCCATCCCCCGCAGGACCAGAAGGTCGGTGTCCATGCCCTCGGCTTTGTCGGGGAGACCGACGCGGCTGCCCGGGAAGCATTCTTTCCCGGCTGGTTCCAGATGTTCACGGACGCTGGACGGGAACGGGGCTGGCCACCGCCGACGAAGGCGCAATTTGAGCATATGTGCGGTCCGAACGGCGCGTTCCTAGTTGGCAGCCCGCAGACGGTTGCGGCCAAGATTCTGCATATTCACAATACCTTGCGCGGAGCCTCTCGCATCACTTTCCAGATGAGCACCGCTGCACTGGAGACCGAGGCGATGCGCCGCTCGATCGAACTTCTCGGCACTGTTGTCGCCCCTCTCGCTCGCGGACAACGTCCTTAGCTGGGCCATCGAACGACGCGAGGCCAATGGGAAGATGCGAACGTCGCCTAATCACCGTATGATCGGTCGCAACCGAAGGGAAGTACCAGACTCCAGCATCCATGCCGACACTGTGATCAATTGCTGCTGCCGAAAATGAGCTTTTGATAGTCTGCAAGCATCTGCGGATCCTCGACGGAGCCATGATGATGGAGTAGCCTCCAAGCGCCGTTCATCCGAACGAACCAGCGGGTTGTTCGAAAGGCAACATCCAGACTGTCTTTGGCGGTCCGACACTTCCCTCGTTCGCGTCCAACGAACAAATACCACTCTTGTCCACCATGGCTGGTGAAATCGTGGAACGTGACATTCACCGTGGCGGCGCCACCGAATAGCCTGGCATAGCCCTCGGCGATCTCATTCCAACCGCGACGGATTCCCCCGATAGGGTTGTCCATGCTCGGAACCGTCCCAGGGAACCAGATCGCTTCCAGGCCCGCCATATCGGCCGAATTGAATGCCCTGTAGAATTCGATCAGCGCATCCAGGGCGCTACCATCCCCTGCCTTCTGTTCCGCACCCGTGATCTCTTCAAAACGTTCCTTCATGTCGAACCTCTTTACGGACTCTGTGGCCAATTACGCTAACAACTGACGTCGATCGGTCGGCTTGATGAGCCGACGCGCGCAGCATGCGCGGCGATGGTGGCGCAATCCATTGTACGATGGTGTCGGCGCAACCCGTCGTCCCAAAGTCCCGATAGAACTCTGGCGATACCATCGTACAATGGATTTCTGGCCAGAAAGGCGCACTCTCGCCAAGTGACTGGAGAAGCGAGCGCACAAGGCGCTGAAGGTGCCGCAAGTTGCGAATTGTGAGATACTTATTTCGATTGGGCGACGCGCCTTCTGTCTTCTTTGGGGACGAAGCACATGTATCGGATGATCTCGGCAATGACGAATGCAGCGCTTCCCGATGGCGCGGATATCGAGCGACCGACGGTCGTGGTCATCGACGACGACGTATCGGTCAGGGAGTCCCTCGAGCTCCTGATAGTGTCGGCGGGCTGGCGGCCTCTGCTCTTTGAATCCGCCCAATCCTATCTTGCAACACCCCTATTGTTGACTCCCTGCTGCCTCATCCTCGACGTGAATATGCCGGGTCTGAATGGCCTCGATTTGCAGACCATAATCAACACGCGCGGCACTCGCATGCCGATCATTTTCGTCTCCGGTTTCGGCGATGTCCCAATGACAGTAAAGGCGCTCAAGGGAGGCGCACTCGATTTCCTGACGAAGCCCATCGACACGATGGCGCTTCTCGAAGCGATCCAATCGGCACTGGCACAGAGCGAGGCGATGCTGCGCAGCGACGAAGAACTGCAGCGCCTGCGGCACTCCTACGACGCCCTGACGAAGAGGGAACGCGAAGTGATGATACGCGTGGTCAAAGGTCTTCTGAACAAGCAGGTCGCCTTCGAGCTGGATATCAGCGAGATCACGGTGAAGGCGCATCGCGGTCAGGTGATGCGGAAGATGAGCGCCCGAACCCTACCCGAGCTGGTGAACATGGCTGCCAAGCTCCGCCTTGAAGATAGTTTCGAAATAGACTGAGGTGTCTATCGCCGCCCTGACGATGACCAGCGGCGCCGATCCGGCAAGGTCGACCACTTCATAGCTGCGTTGCCTCATGATCGCGACCCTGGAGGGCGATCAGTGCCTCCTATGTCCGGACAGCTCCGTCCCTCGATCACCATTAGCGCTGCTTCGTAGAGACTTCGGGTCAGGTCGAAGGCGCTCATTCTAGGTGCAAGTTTTGCCGCCTGCCCCGACCACAGGTTCGTGAAGTCGTTCCGCGACGACATCTCGGCCTTGGCACGGATCGGCGATAGCGCTGCTCCAGCCGTCGGAAACGGAGGAACCTTCTTAGAAATTGGACCAAGCTCCTGCACGAGACGATTGACAATCCCTCTGGCGGGGCGGCCGGTGAACACGTTCGTGATCGCAGTGCTGTCGTCGGCTGCGTTGGCGAGCGCCTGTGCATGCACAGCGGGGATCTTGGCCTCGGGGCAGAACAAGTAGGCTGTGCCGATCTGAACCGCTGAAGCACCAAGCATCAAAGCAGCCGCAGCACCTCGCCCATCACTGATCCCTCCTGCGGCGATCACCGGGACGCTTACAGCATCGACGACCTGCGGGACGAGTGCCATGGTCCCCACCTGGGTGGACATATCCTGTGTAAGAAAGTTGCCGCGATGCCCTCCGGCTTCCGCACCCATCGCGATGACGGCGTCGGCCCCATTCGTCTCGAGCCACACGGCTTCGGCCACAGTCGTTGCCGAAGACACGACCTTCGCCCCGGCCGCCTTCACCCGATCTACGAGAGCCTTGTCGGGCAATCCGAAATGGAAGCTCACCACCTCCGGCCTGTACTCCTCGACGACCTCGCAGAAGGCTGCATCGAACGGCGCACGCCCCGCGCCGGAGACGGGAGCGGCTGGATCGAGATCGAGTTCGACGTAGTAGGGTGCCAGCAATGCCCTCCATCGCATCTGCGCGACCGCATCAACCGGAGGCGCGTGATGGGCGAAGAAATTCAAGTTCAGCGGCGCCCGCGTCGAGGCGCGTATGCTGCGGATCGCGGTCTTCAGTTCGTCGACGTTCAACTGCGCGCTCGGCAGCGAGCCGAGTCCGCCAGCCAGCGCCGTGGCGACCACCATCTCGACGGACGTGGCTCCCGCCATGGGCGCCTGGATGATCGGAAGATCGATGCCGAACAGGTCGAGAATGCGTCGGTCTCGCCAGCTTGTCATATCGAACACCTTTCCATGCGTGAGTTCCAATCGTGATAATTCCAGGCATCTGGTCGGTCTATTGCACCTCATGATTGGCCACCCAATCCAAAGGTATCGGGGACACCTTCGTACAATAGTTCAGTCCCCTGATCCGCGAGATGGTGTCCTCACGGCGCTTGGCGACGATCGTCTTCCCGTCCGTGACCATTGAGCACATGAAATCGGAAAATCCAAACGAAGCTGGCAACGTCGCGACGGGCAAAGGATCGTGCGTGACCAAAAGTGGAGGTTCGACATGAGCACGCGTAAGACAGTCGTGATCACCGGCGCGTCGCAGGGGATCGGGGCCGGACTCGTAAGTTCGTTCCTCGAAAGGAACTACAACGTCGTCGGCACCTCGAGGCGAGCCTCTCAAGCATCACTATCCGACACCATGGAGCGTCTGGAACTGATCGACGGCGATGTTGGCGATCCGGCAACCGCGGAGCTCGTGGCGCAGCGCGCCGTAGAACGGTTCGGATCGATCGACGCGCTCGTGAACAACGCGGGCATTTTCGTCACCAAGCCGTTCCTCGAATACACGATCAACGACTTCCGGCAGCTTGCCGCCACCAATGTCGAAGGGTTCATCCACTTCACCAAAATTGCAATCCGACAGATGCTCCGCCAGGGATCGGGCGGCAGTATCGTCACTATAACGACTTCATTGACGGACCACCCGATCGCCGGCGTGACCGCATCCCTTGCCATGATCACCAAGGGCGGCCTCAATGCTGTCACGAAGAGCCTCGCGATGGAGTTCGCCAAGGACAACATCCGCGTGAACGCCGTTGCTCCCGGCATCGTCGACACGCCGATGCATGCAAAGGATCCGAAGGACTTTCTGAAGTCTCTTTCGCCAATGGGAACGATCACCTCCGTCCAGGAGATCGTCAACGGCGTCGTGTATCTAGCGGAATCTGCGAACATCACCGGGGAGGTGCTGCACGTCGACAACGGCGCACATCTTGGAAAATGGTAGTCCCGAGCGCGGAAGCATGTGTGCGGGATCTTCCCCTCCCTCCGCCGCGACGCAGCCAGAACCGCCGTCCTCAGTGACTTCCGCGAGCAATCGAAAGCTGCCGACGGGGCGTCGGAACTGCTCCTTTCCAACTTCGGTGAAGCACGGGTTCCGCCCCCCATCGTCCTGGGGGTCGCCAGCTTACCGCTCGCGATGCCAGTCGAGTTCGAGCTCGTTTTCGAGATCGAACCCTCGTGAACACTTTCACTTCAACCCCGTGATGGAGGCATTGATGAAAACCAGATCACCCATCTCGATAACCGCGATCGTCGCGTCATCGAAATTCCTGACTGCTGCGGCGGTGCTCATGCTTCCGACGCTCGCACTTTCCGGACAGGCGATGGCGGCGGAAAAGACCGATCAGCATGCTGACGCCGAATTGCAGTCTGCAAGCGAGAAGCCGCAAATCCGCGTCGAGAAGCGGACCCCCGCCTATTGGCGCGTAACCTTCGACAATCCGCCCTTCAACATTTTCGGGCCGGAAACCATCCCGCAGATGGAGAAGGTGGTCGCTGAAATAGAAACGGATCCCGACCTAAGGGTCGTTGTCTTTGACAGCGCGGTTCCGGGCTTCTTCCTCACCCACTACAACTTCACACCGCCGCTTTCCGAGTCCACAAGCCTTCCATATGGGAAGACGGGTCTCCATCCCCTGCCGGATATGCTGGTCCGCATCAGCAAGGCGCCCATCGTCTCCATCGCCCTCATTCGCGGGCGAGCCACGGGCGTCGGCAGCGAATTGGCTCTCGCAAGCGACATGCGGTTTGCCAGCAAGGAGAACGCCATCCTGTCTCAATGGGAGGTCGGAGCCGGTTTCGTTCCCGGTGGCGGGCCGATGGCGCGCCTTCCGCGTTTGATGGGCCGCGGTCGGGCGCTCGAAGTCCTTCTGGGTTCGGACGACATCAACGGCGAACTGGCCGAGGATTACGGATACGTCAACCGCTCGTTCGACGACGAAAAGCTCGACCCGTTCGTCGATGCCCTTGCCGGCAGGATTTCGGGATTCGACCGCCAGGCGATCGCCGACACGAAGCGTCTCGTCGACTTCGCCAGCCTTCCGAGCGATCCGGAGATCGGAGCAGGATGGGACGCCTTCATCACGTCCGTCCAGCGCCCCGTGGCACAGAACAATATCGGCCGCCTGATGGAAATGGGGCTTCAGACGAACCCTGACATCGAAGCCCGCCTCGGGCACTACACCCAGACTTTGGCCGATAAGTAGGCCGAAGACGCGCCTGTGTGTCGTAACGGAAGGCCGCGCGGGCGCGCACTTCATATTGCCTGTCCCACTCAGAGAAATCGCGCGGTTCCTAGCCGCGTAGACGAAATTGCGGTCGTCCGCGCCAACAACCCAACCGACCATGGAGAAGTCATATGCACAAGATCGAAAACCAGATCGTCGATTCGAGCTTTTCAGCGATCATCAATGCCCCGATCGAACAGGTGGACATTCCGAAGTGGTGCTTCACCCTGCCGGAAAAGGAATATCAGGATTGTTCGCCGGCGCACATCGCCGCTGGTTTCACCACTGCGCCCGACGGCACGCGCATGTCGATCAATGTCGAGACGATCGGTGGAAGCCTGATGGTCCAGCACTACCTCGAAACGCTCGGCGAAAAGGATCATCTCATCCTCGACTCCGATTCCGACGTGTTCACCCCGAACGGGCGTGTGACGATCCATGTCACCTGGGAGTTGAGTGTCAAGAAACTCGACGCGGGTCGATGCGAATTCTCCAACCGGGTCAGGTCCTATGCGACGGACGATATGATGGCCTTCCTTGACCGCCAAGGCATCCCCTTCGAGATCTTTCGGACCCAGCGGCAACCGATGTCGATCGCACACAACAAGGGTGAAACGCCCCTGTTTGCGGCAAGCATCGAGCGGGCGGCGCTGAAGAACGCCTCCTCCACGAAAGCAGCCTGAAGAGCGGAGGAAGAATCCATGACTCAACTGTCCTTTGACCGGAACAATACCGGTTTGCTGGTGGTGGATCCCTACAACGACTTCATCTCGGAAGGTGGAAAGATCTGGCCGCGGATCAAGGAAGTGGCTGAAGCGAACAACTGCGTTCCGCACATGCTCGAGGTGTTGACCGCCGCACGAGAAGCCAAGCTCCGCGTCTTCTTCGCGATGCATCATCGATATCGCGCGGGCGACTACGAAAACTGGAAGTTCCTCGCACCGATCCAGCGCGCCGCTTGGCATCGCAAGAGCTTCGAATTCGGCACCTGGGGCGGAGAGTTCCGCGCCGAATTCGTGCCGGTCGCGGGCGAGGTCGTCGCTTCCGAACACTGGTGCTCCAGCGGCTTCGCGAACACGGATCTCGATCTCGAGCTGAAGCGGCACGGAATCCAGAGGCTCATCGTCATCGGGCTCGTTGCGCACACATGTATCGAGGCGACCGTACGATATGCCGCCGAGCTTGGCTACGACGTCACAGTCGTCAACGACGCGGTCGCCGATTACTCACATGAAATGATGCACGCGGCCCTTGAGATCAATATGCCGAGCTATGCCAGCGCCATCGTCGATACGAAGGAAGTCCTCGCCGCTATCTCGATAACCCAAACAGCATAGGTCAAATTCGAGTCATTCACGACATCCGACGAGCGTCCATTCGCTCGCCGGATTTCGCACGAGATTGGCATACGATGTAGCGACGCCTTCGTGAGGTTGGCAGCCATTCAGTTGTCCAGGGCATCGGCGTACGCGTAGAGCCCAGGCGAACCTCCAGTCATTACGAACAAGACGTTTGATCCCGGCGCTATAGTGCCGATTTCAATATCGCGAAGTAGGCCGGCGAAAGCCTTGCCCCCGTAGACGGGATCGAGAAGCAGGCCCTCCGATCGGCCGACAAGCCTGACCGTCTCGACCATCTCCTGCGTAGGGATACCGTAACCTCCGCCGAGTTGTCCGCCGCTGATCCTGAGATCGGGCGGCCCCACCTGCTCTTCCCTCGACATGAGCTGCAGAACAGCATTGACCTTGTCGACTGTCGTAGCGATGCAGGTGTCTACCGGCGACAAGACCGTATGGGCTACTATCCGGGACGGATCGCGACCGGCGACCACCATTCCGGCCGCAAGGCCGGCATGCATGCCGCCGCTGCCGTTCGGGATGACTATTTGGTCGAATTCCACTCCCAGTTCGGCAGACTGCATCGCGATTTCGACGGCGCAGTCAACATATCCCAGACATCCGACTGGCGTCGAACCGCCAAGGGTGGCCACGAAAACCTTCCGCCCCGTCGCGGCCATCTCGGACGCTCGGCGCGTGGCGAACCCTCCCGCGTCGTCCCCTTTCGCCAGAATATGCAGGCGCGCACCGAACAAGCGATCGAGGAGGACATTCCCATTTTCCTGGTAGATCGCCATATCCCGAGGAACCATCTGTGCGAGAACCAGTTCGCATGCCAGGCCGGATCGGGCACACGCAGCGGCGGCGAGCCGGGCGAAGTTCGATTGGACTCCTCCGATTGCCACCAGGGTGTCGCAGCCCTCGGCCGCGGCCTGCCCCATCAGGAACTCGAGCTTGCGCAGCTTGTTGCCACCGCCCCCCAACCCCATGAGGTCATCCCGCTTCGCCCATATCGTGATATCCTTTGCACGCGCACCCAGGACACTCTCGAGGCGGTCGAGGCGCTGAACCGGCGTCGGCCCCTCAATCAGGCGGGTGTGCGGAAAGCGGCTTAGGAGCGCTGTTTTAGGCATTGGCTTGTCTCCATGACGATTGGTGTACGGCACGACTTTTTCAGTCGGTTTTGCTTGCAGTCAGTTCTCCGGTCATGAACTGAGCCCGTCCCATGCCGAACGACCAGTCCTCGTCTGAATTCTCCACGATCGAGACCATGACATCGGACGGATCGATGCCGCATTGCATGCGAAGCGACCGAGCAAGCGTTTCGTAAAGGACCAGCTTCATTGTGCGTGACCGGACGCGAGTGATGATTTCGAAGAGGACGAATCTTTCGGACCTATCCATCCCGAGGCCGGTATCAAGAACTTGAAGATGCGATTTCTCGTGCTCCTCCAGTATTTGATACCGATCTGGGCGCGGAACGCCGAACGCCTCGACAACGACATCATGGGCGACGTCGAGCAGAGTTTGAAGTTCGTCGACGCTGCGCCCCTTGAAGACGTGGATCCTTACCAGTGGCATTGGGAGTCTCCTTCATCGGTGTGGTGCTTCTTCATGACGGGGATCCGCATCCAGACGGCGCGCGGCCGTGCCGGAATTTCGAGAGCCGAGATGACCTATGTTGCGACCCCAGCCACCTTCGGAAGGAGCGAATGCAGACGTCGTCCGCGACAATTTGCGCATGCTGCCTAGACTCCGGCATGGGACAGTCCCGGCGTGGCATCCTGGGAAATTGCCGCGGTGCGATATCGCGGGGCCGGAACGTTCCGCGACAGGTTTGGCATCAGCTTCTGCCGTGCCGCCTCGTATGCGTTCCAGTCATCGGCGTCCGGAACGGATGGCAGCGTCACCAGTTCACCCATATCCAGGCCCGCGAGAGCGGCGTCCACAGCGTCGTCGGCCTTCATGACGATACTGTCTGGCAGATGCTGGAGCGATCCGCCTGAGGCCTCCCAGAAGGGAGTCTCCACGGCCCCGGGAAGGACGGCCTGAATGCGAATGTTCTTTTCGGCGAGTTCCTTGTGCAGCGAGAACGTCAACGACAGAACGAATGCTTTCGTGGCCCCGTAGACGCCGTTGAGAATTTCGGGGGCGAGAGCAAGCGCCGAGGCGACGTTGATGATAGTACCCTGCTCCCGCGCCACGAACGAAGGAGCGGCGGCGTATACCAGGCGGGTCAACGCCGTAACGTTGATCCTGATCATGCGCTCCATGTCTTCAACGTCGGATAAAAGCAGCGGCTGGACCGCACCGATGCCGGCGTTGTTGACGAGCATGATGATCGATGGGTCGTTGCGAAGAACCCCCTCGATCTTGAGAAGATCTTCCCTGGCACCGAGATCGGCTCGCAGCGTCGTCACGCGCCGCCCAGTCCCCCTGCTGATCTCTCCGGCAACCCGCGTGAGCGCATCCTGGCTGCGCGCCACGAGCGCGAGATCGTATCCTCTTCGGGCGAGCCTATCGGCGTAGATCGCACCGATGCCGGAAGATGCACCTGTGATCAGAGCTGTTCCTTTGAAGGATTGGGTCATCTTGCGTCTCCATGCTGAGCGTCCGTGGGGCCTTCCCGACTGGTGGCGCTTGTCGTCCTTAGGGATCGTTCGGAGGCCTCTTGGAATCCATTGAACAAAAGTATCGGCGATACCTTGAAAGGGGTTTTCATGGCCGATCCCAGGCCGGAATCGACACCATCGCACAATGGACGCGACCGGTGCTTGAGAGCATGGTCACGCGGTCTGCGGATGGTCCGCAGGTCACATAGAGGAAGAAGGCGAATGACCCTCCAGGAGCGCAACACGCAGTCTGCCACCGCCATCAACGACATCGACATGAAGCTTGAGGTCGTTGTGATACCGGTATCCGACGTTGATCGCGCGAAGACCTTCTACACAGGCCTAGGCTGGAGGCTCGACGCCGACGTTTCTGGCGCAAATGGCTTCAGGGTCGTCCAGGTAACGCCTCCCGGGTCGTCCTGTTCGGTCATATTCGGTAGCAACGTTATTGCGGCCGTCCCGGGATCGGCACAGGGCTTGCACCTCATCGTCTCGGACATCGAGATTGCCCATGCGGCTCTCGCTGCTCGCGGGGCTGAAATAAGCGGTGTCTTCCATGACGCGGGTGGTGTGTTTCACCACCAGGGCACAGACGGACGGCTCACCGGCCCCCACCCCTCTCGCGCCAGTTATGGCTCGTTTGCTTCCTTCAGCGATCCTGACGGAAACGGATGGCTCCTACAGGAAGTGACGGCGAGACTTCCTGGCCGCATCGAAGCCACGGGTGCAGCCTTCAGCTCCGCAGCCGATCTTGCGACCGCGCTTCGTCATGCCGCCGAAGCCCATGGCGAACATGAGAAACGCAACGGTGGGAAACACGACGATGCATGGCCGGACTGGTACGCCGAGTACATGGTGAGCGAGCAGTCGGGCGGCCCTCTCCCGACCTGATCCACCGCGCAGCCTGAGGTAATCTCAGGCGAGTGGCGCGTCATGTTTACTCTTGTTTGGCGAGACCGACACCATTGCACAATAGATCGATGCCGAAGGGTGATCCATCATGCGATGACGCCGTCGTCCTCGCAAAGCATGGTGGGACGGCGAGACGATATCGAGGACGACAACCAATTTGGAATGTTCCAGCTCACGATGGGATATTGTGACGACGAAGAGTACGGATAGTATCAATTCACACAATCCTGCGCTGCAGCGTCATGCTTCGGCCCAGGTCACGGCGATGACTGATGGTGATCGACTTCGTCGGTGCATAAATGACATCCTGGCAATCACGGCTCTCCCGACTACATGGCTCGGACTGGGTCTCGATGACATTTGTCAAAGGCTCCTGGATGTCGTTGGCTCTCTGTTGAACGTAGATTTCATGGTTCTGAAAATTGCCTCGCCCCAAGGCGAAAGTCCCGCGGGCGGCGCCGTATTTGGCTTTTCGATACGGGCTCAGAGTACGCAAGACGGCCCCAGCGCAGCGAAAGCGGATCGGCAATGATGACCGAGCGCCTGTTGGTGTCTGTCGTTGATGATGATGCGTCGGTCAGAGAGTCTCTTCCGGACCTCATCCGGATATTTGGATACCGTGTCCGTACATTCTCCTCTGCCGACGAGTTCCTGGATTCCGAATGGGTATCAAGGACGAACTGCCTGATACTCGACGTCGCCATGCCCGGCATGTCCGGTCCCGAACTTGAGGAAGAGTTGATCCGTCGCGGGGACCGAATTCCTATCGTCTTCATCACCGCCCACAAGGATGAGAACGATCGAATTCCGCTCATGCAGAACGGCGCGGTTGCCTGCCTGTTCAAGCCGTTTAGCGATGTCGCCCTGCAGGAAACGCTGGATCGGGTGTTCGCGTAGGAGACTGCGAGTTCGCGTGCAATCTCAGCAAAGTCCGGCGGAGTCCGACACCATAGGACAATGTACGGTAGGTTGCGGAAGCCATACAGTGCACGAAAAGGGTAGGTCAGCTCTTGAAAGGACATGCATGCAGACGGAACTCGGTCGGGTTCTCGACACGCTGCCTGGAATGGTGTTCAGCGCTCTTCCGGACGGACGCATCGATTTTGTAAATAAGGACTTGGCCGACTTTTCCGGCGTCCCGATGACCGAGACAAACACGTGGGAATGGCCGGTGCACGCGGAACCTCCGGAGGAGTCGGTGATCGTCGAACGTTTTCGATCAAAGCTGTCTCTGGGTGAGCCATTCGAGATGGATGTCCCAACCCTACGGGCTGACGGCGAAAGCCGCCTTCTGAGGGTCCGGTGCAACCCCATGCTCACAGACGGCAAGGTCCAGAAATGGTATGGTCTTGCCACCGAATGTGACCTTGCGAGCGGGGATAGTCGTTCCGAGCACGAAACGGACTTTCAGCGCATCGTGGATAGCATTCCTGTTCCAGTCGCGGTCACAACACCGACTGGAGACGTTGAAGCATTGAACAATCCCGCTCTCGAATACTTCGGCATGACGCTGGAGGAACTGAAGAACTGGAAGGCGATCGAAGTCGTCCACCCCGAAGACCTGCAGCATATCATCGCCGATCAGCTCGAAGCTCACAGCACAGGGACTTTCTACAATGTCGAAAGTCGCCATCTCCGTTCGGATGGCTTATATCGGTGGCACAATGTGCTGGGCTTGCCATTCAAGGATCGCGACGGAAATATTCTGCGTTGGTTTCATCTTCTCGTCGACATCGATGACCGCAAAAGGGCTGAATTGGCGCTTGCCGCGCGCGAGCGCGAAGCGCAACTCGTATTGGAAAGTATCCCGGCCGGGATTGGCGTCCTGGCTCCAGATGGAGAGGTCGAAGCGATCAACGGACCGCTGCTGCGGTACTACGGACGCACGCTCGAGGAGCTGCGCGACTGGGGCAACACGGACGTTGTGCATCCGGACGACATGCCTCGAATGATCACAGCCGTGTCGGATGCTATCACATCCGGATCTCCGTATGATACAGAAGTGCGTTTGCGGAGGGCCGACGGAGCACATCGCTGGTTTCAGATCACCGGACATCCCTTGAAATCGGAGGATGACAATATCGTCCGATGGTACGCACTCCACGTGGATATCAACGATCGGAAGCGGGCAGAAGAAGCGCTGGCGGAACGCGAGCGCGAGTCCCGATTTATCATCGACGGCATAGCGGGAATGATTGCGATCTTTTCGCCGGACGCCAAATTGATTGGCGGTAACCAGCAGATAATCGATTATTTCCAGCGCCCTATCGAGGAGCTCGACAACTGGGCAACGAATGGAATCACCCACCCCGACGATCTGCAGATCTGCATCGACAGCTTCATGGGAGCTATCGCGACCGGAGAACCCTATGACTACGAGACCCGCTTCCTGCGGCATGATGGAACATGGCGCTGGTTTCAGCTTCGCGGGTTGCCATTGCGAAACACTGACGGTCAGATTGTTCGTTGGTATGGCCTGCTGACGGACATAGACGATCGAAAGCGGACGGAGGAGAGCCTTCGCAGAAGCGAAGCCTTTCTTGCCGATGCCCAACGGCTCAGCAAAACGGGAAGCTTCTCACTCAAGCTCGGCACCGACGAGGTCACCTGGTCGGCGGAAACCTATCGCATCTTCGACGTCGATCCTTCAGCGAAGGTGACGCTACGCACGATTCTGTCGCGGCTGGATCACGACAGTTTCGGAAGGGTGCAGCGCGTACTCCAACGCGCGCGCGAAGGAAATGGCGACTTCGACTACGATATCACGCTCGTTATGCCCGATAAGTCGATGAAGCACGTTCGCGTGCTGGCGCACAGCGAGCGAAACAAGGACGGTGAGCAGGAACTGACTGGCGCAGTGCAGGACGTAACTGAAAGCCGGCGGGCAGAAGAGACACTCAACGAGGTTCGGTCCGAGCTCGCCTATGTCACGCGCGTGACAAGCCTTGGCGTGCTAACGGCCTCGATCGCCCACGAGGTCAACCAGCCTCTTGCCGGGATCGTCACCAATGCGAGCACGTGCCTGCGCGTCCTGACTGCGGAACCGCCCAACATGGAGGTCGCGAAAGACACAGCTCGCCGTATGATCCGCGACGCCAACCGGGCCGCGGAAGTGATCGTCAGGCTGCGGGCGCTGTTCAGCAGAAAACCTCCGACCATCGAGCCGATCGACATGAACGAGATCGCTAGCGAAGTGATCGCTTTGGCACTGAGCGACCTCCAGCGGGCGCGCGTGTCGGTCGCGACAGATTTCGGCCATAGCCTGCCACGCGTCGCTGGTGCGCGTGTCCAGCTCCAGCAGGTGATCATGAACCTGCTGCGAAACGCAATCGAGGCTCTGGCTGGGATCAACGACCGACCGAAGCAAATCGTTATCAAGACGCAAGCAGACCCGACAGGTGAGGTCCAGATCAGCGTGAGTGATGACGGAGTTGGATTCGGTTCGCAGGAAATGGGACGGATCTTCGACGCCTTCTATACCACGAAACCCGATGGCATGGGCATCGGGCTATCTGTCAGTCGATCCATAGTCGAAAGTCACAATGGACGGCTGTGGGCGAAGGCAAACAATAACCATGGCGCGACAGTTGCGTTTGCCATTCCGATATATGAGGTCGCCAGAGAATCTTGCGACGTTGAAGTGCGAGACAGGTCAGACTCGATCTCCGGGACAGTCCGATGAGAAAGCGATCAAAGCTCGTATCAGTGATCGATGACGACGAGTCTGTACGAGAAGCTCTCCCAGACCTGCTCCGATCGTTCGGTCTGTCGGTGGAAGCATTTCCATCCGCGGAGGCCTTCCTCGAATCGCAAGCACTGGAGACCAGTGACGGCCTCATCCTGGACGTGGCGATGCCGGGCATGACAGGTCCCGAATTACAACGCGAACTTAGACGTAGAAACCTACGCGTTCCGATCATTTTTGTGACCGCATTCGCTGACGAGATGGTGCGCGCGCGCCTGATAAGTGACGGAGCGGTGGGGTGCCTGTTCAAACCGTTCAGTGATGACGAGCTGCAGAATGCGCTCCGCCTCGCTTCCCTCGTGACCTGACGGTCCCCTCGCAGACCTTGACGATGGAGACTAATGTCACATAGTTCGACAGCCCGCTGCCAACCCTTGTTTGAAGCATTGAGGCAGACGGTTAAGTCGAGTTCGTGAATCGCGATCGGAAAGGAGCACGGGGTTGCCGCTCTCGGTTGGGAAACTGGGCTGGGAAGAAGTCGCACATCCGGCGATATCGATGCCCTGAGTGGTGGAAGAGAAAGGCGCGGCTGTCGGGGCAAGGCTGCGAAGCGATCGCGGCCACTTCCGGCATTTCTGGATCAATGGTCCAACCTAACGGGCCGAGTATGACGATGCGCTTCTCCGCACCACAGTTTGGACGGCGGGGACATCGCGATAGCATTCATGACGTAAAGGCAGTGAAAGGGGTCTCGGTCAGTGATCGTTCATGCGCGACTGTTGACTTGTGCAGGGACATCGCGGGGGATCGAGAACGCGAATGTCGCACCTGGCCCTTCGGCATTGGACACTCCCCATAGCCGCCCGCCATGAGCTTCGATGATGGAACGGCTAATCGACAACCCTATGCCCATGCCATCAGTTTTTGTCGAATGGAAGGCTTGAAAAAGCTGTTTGAATAGCCCCGAGTTTCGTAGACACCCCCGGGTTAGATTTTCTGCTGCTTCTCGAACTCTACGGGCGACAGCATTCCGTTCCTGACGTGCTTGCGTTTCGGGTTGTAGAACA
Organism: Ferirhizobium litorale; assembly: GCA_030028905.1. GTDB lineage: Bacteria > Pseudomonadota > Alphaproteobacteria > Rhizobiales > Rhizobiaceae > Ferirhizobium > Ferirhizobium litorale. The sequence goes on from JALDYZ010000003.1 coordinate 444,403, forward strand.
TCTCGATGTAGTCGAACACATCCAGGCGAGCTTCATCGCGTGAACGGTAGACCCTGCGACGTATCCGCTCTCGCTTCAGAAGATTGAAGAAGCTCTCGGCCACCGCATTGTCATGGCAGTTGCCACGTCGGCTCATCGAGTGAACCAGATTGTGGTGCTTGAGGAACGAGGCCCAGTCCATGCTGGTGAACTGCGAACCCTGATCCGAATGAATCAGCACCTTGTCCTTCGGCTTTCGCTTCCACACCGCCATGAGCAGAGCCTGCAATACGACGTCCGTGGTCTGTCGGCTCTGCATCGCCCAGCCGATGACCCGGCGGGAATAGAGATCGATGACGACCGCAAGGTAAGCGAAGCCCTCGCAGGTTCGGATGTAGGTGATGTCCGTGACCCAGGCCTTGTCCGGAGCCGCGACGTCGAATTGCCGGTCGAGTGTGTTGTCGATAGCGACGGCAGGCCTGCCGCCATAGATGCCGGGACGGCGCTTGTAGCCGATCTGCGCCTTGATCCCGGCGAGACGCGTCAGACGCGCGACCCGGTTCGGGCTGCACATCTCTCCCTGATCGAGAAGGTCGTCGTGCAGCTTGCGATAACCGTAGACCTTGCCGCTCTCTTCCCATGCCTTCAGGAGCAGATCGGTCTGTCGCTTGTCCTCGTTGGCTCGCCTGCTCAGCGGGTTCTTCAGCCAAGCATAAAACCCACTCGGATGAACCCGCAGAAGGCGGCACATCGTCCGCACCGAAAACTGCAAGCGATGCAGGGCAATGAACGCGTACTTCACTTTGCATCCCTGGCGAAATACGCGGCCGCTTTTTTTAGGATGTCGCGCTCCTCGGTGACGCGAGCCAGTTCCTTCTTCAGCCGCCTGATCTCTTCGGCCTCGTCGTTGCTCTTGGTGTTCGACGCGGCGAACTTCTTCTTCCACTCGTAGAGCGAATGCTGGCTTACGCCGAGACGCTGCGAAACCTCCGCAACCGGATAGCCTCGCTCCGTAATCTGACGAACAGCGTCGCGCTTAAAATCTTCGCTGAAATTCGATTTGCTCATGATGCTCTTCTTGCCTCAAAATTAGGAAAGAAGGCGTCTACAAATCTAGGGGCTATTCACCAATCTCGGTCAGTCGCATGGTGTACCACGCGGTGATCCCGCCCTCTGGGGCATCTGGGAATCTGGGAAAGAGCGGCTCAGGTATCCGGTCTGCTTTCCAGAGGTCGGGAAGTGAAGGCTCAAGGACGAGCGCACGAGCAAGACCGACAATATCGACTGCACCGCTTGCCACAGCGTCTTCGGCCTGCGCGCGCGTCTTAAAGCCGCCTGTCAGCATAACGGGTTTGGTCGTTTCAGCGCGGGCGCGCTTTGCGAATTCGAGGAAGTAGGGCCCGCGTCCTTTTCCGTCGGAGGCGGACTTTGCTCCGGGGAAATAAGTCCCGCCGCTGATGTCGATCAAATCGACCGAAGACCGGTCCAGCGCCGCCACCACCTTGAGCGCGTCTTCCGCGTCGAACCCGCCCTCAAGCTGGTCGGAGGAATTGAGTTTCACAGCGATGGGGAAATCTGGTCCGACAGCGGCGCGAGTTGCATCGATAGCTTCCAGAAGAGGTCGCATGCGATTGGCGATTGCTCCTCCGTATTCATCGTTCCGCTTGTTGAACAGCGGCGAAAGGAACTGGCTAAGCAAAAATCCACGAGCCGCGTGAATTTGAACGCCGCCAAAACCGGCCTGCTGCGCTAACCGGGCTGTTCTCGCAAATTCCGACGGCAGTTGACGTAGTTCGTCCAATGATATTTCCGCGCAGTGAAGACCCGGCAAATCGAGGGCACTCGGGCCTTTAGGTCTACTGGTCGGCGCGTAGGCAAGCGCCCCAGCGTGACCAAGCTGCAGCCAGAGGTTGGTGTCGTTTTCGCTGCCATGTCGGGCAAGTTCCCGGAACCGGTAAAGATCGGAGGCTTCGTTGAGCACCAGATTGCCGGGGTTCTCGGCGTAGCCGGAGGTGAGCTGCACCTCGCCGATGATGGATACGGCCAGCCCACCGGCGGCCCAGCGCTGATACAACCTGATCTGTTCGGCGGTTGGATGGCCGGTTCCGTCGCCCAGGGAATCCGACATTGCTGATTTCGCAATCCGATTTTTGAGGGTCACACCGCAAGGCAGTTGCAGCGGTTCGAACAGAGTTCCACGGTGTTGCATCGATATTTCCCGACGATGATTCCGATTTTCATTCAAGAAAGCTCATGACACCGCAACACGAAATCGGGTGCGGTCTCTGCTGACAGACCATTGAACTTGAGCCTAGCAGCTTGTGCATGCGACATGCCCTCATGATCGAATTGGCTATAGTTTGACGCCGCGCCACCGCACAGACTGTCACACCCGCCCAACTCATAATTCTCTGCAGCTACTCACTCATCGGAACGAGGCACGGATCTCCTCAATGGTCTGATCCGGAGCCTGCAAGTGCGGATAGTGGCCGATGCCGGGAAGGAGCTTCAGTTCCGCATTGATCCTCTCAGCGAACTCGACGCCCAAATTCCTGTCGATGTAGATGTCCTTTTCACCCCAGATCACCGTCACCGGGGTCTTGAGCTTGTCCAGATTGGCTTCCAGGTAGTCCTCGTCACGCGTGAAGTGCGCGTAGTAGTGAAAAAAGGCGTCCGCTGAAGTAAGCTTGCCATGGCTCCATCCGCTTGCCATGTCCTCCCTGTATTCGGCGGATAGGTCGAATTTCGCTTGCGCTGGCAAGCCCCTCGTGAAAGCGTTTTCCAGAATTTCGGCCCATGTCTTGTTCATGTAGGCGCGGGTCTTGCTCGCCGCCGGCTCCGTCTTCAGGTTGCGCAGGCTCTCGTACATATATTGTGGCCGGTTAAAGGGCGCGAAATCGCCGACGATGATCGTCCGGGCAACGTCCGGCTCATCCAGCGCCAGAAGAAGCGCCGGCAATGCGCCGATGTCGGTCGCGTAGATCGTGAGCCTGGATCGGTCGATGTTTGCCGCCTCGATATAGCCCTTCAGGATGCGCGCGTAGTCTCTCGGCGCATAAGAAAACCTGTCGGCTGCCGGTCTCGATGACAGGCCGTAGCCCGGCCAGTCGATGGCGTGCACCTCGTAGTCGTCGGCCAGGGCGAACGAAACGTCTCTCCAGGCGCACAGTGTCTCGGGAAACCCGTGCAGAAGAAGGACCGTTCCTTGCGGCTTGGCACTATGCACCACCATTCGCCTGAGAGTGATGTCGGGGTCGATCTCGACATAGCCGATTTCGGGTTTCGCTGCGTTCGCGGGACCGTTTTCACCGCATCCCCAGGCGATCGACGAGCTGAGTGCGAGGGCGAAAATTGCAGGAAGGGAGCGTCTGAGCATCTTGGCTGTCCTTGGTCCCTATGCCCGTTCACCGAACGATCTGGTCGACCAGCGCCTGCAGCCGGGGCCCGATCAACAGGATGGCGGGGATGACGATCACGTATCCGACCGCCCACGATCGCAGCCAGGACAGGGCGAAAGTTTCGGAAAACCCGATATTGAGGGCGAGCAGCACGAACGAGATGATTCCGGTCGTCACGATGCCCATCAAAAGCGCAAAGGCAATTTTCCGTTTCAGATGCATGTTCATGGGTCTCTCCTCTTGGTGCCCGACTACGCGAGCTCGTATATCGTTCGTTCAATCGCTGGCATGACTGCCGCGCGGTACCCGGCATTGCCGGTCAGTTGGGAAATCATGAGTGCCCCCTCGATCAGAGCGATCAACGTGACGGCTGTCTGCTCGGCATCGACACCGGCGCGGAATTCTCCGGCGGCAATGCCGGCCTCGACGACTGCGACGATGTTGTGCTTCCAGCCGTCGAACGCCTTCACGGCCTCTGCCCGCAGACTGGGGTGCGTGTCGTCCGCTTCCACAGCGGTGTTCAGCAAGGGGCAGCCGCCCTCAGGGAAATCGCAGGACTGCAGGTCCGCATAGACGCCCATGAGGGAAAGCAGCTTCCCCTTGCTGGTCGGGTGCTTGTCCATTTGCGCCCGCACCATCGACTTCACGCGTTGCCAGTTGTGCCCGAAGGCAGCCAGAGCGACCTCGTCCTTGTTGGCGAAGTTGCCGTAGATGCTCCCCTTCGTCAGTCCGGTCGCCTCGGTCATGTCGGCAATCGACGTGCCGGCATAACCCTTGGCGTTGAAGATCGGGGCCGTCCTCTCGACGATGAACTGGCGGGTTCTTTCAGCTTTTGTCATGATCGAAATATACCGATCGGTATAATTTATGTCAAGGGAGTTCGCCCCTTTCAAACCGCGGTCCGCTTCAGCGCATGGAGCTGAAAGCGGCGCGTATCTCGGTACTGAAGAGTTCCGGCTCTTCCCAGGCCGCAAAATGGCCGCCCTTGTCCACCTCGTTGTAGTAGACAAGTTTCTTGTAGAAGCGCTCGGCCCAGTCTTTGGGCGGCTTGTACACCTCTCCCGGGAAGATGGTGACGGCTGCCGGCACGTTGATTTCGGCCGCCTTGTTCATGTCTGTGCCGTTTTCCCAGTAGATCCTCGCGCTCGAGGCACCCGTGCTCGTCAGCCAGTAAAGGGTGATATTGTCGAGCATTGCGTCCCTGTCGAGGGAAAGCTCCGGATTGCCGCGGGTAAAGACCCAGTCTGCCAACTTGTCATAGATCCACGCTGCCAGCGCCACGGGAGAATCGACAAGGCCGTAACCCATGGTCTGCGGACGGGTGCCCATGATGGCGGCATATCCAAAACCCTTGTTCAGGAAGTCCCTCGCGTCGTCAAACACGGCCTTCTCTTCGTCCGACAGCCCCGCCGGCGCCGGCTCTCCACTCTTCAGTGCCCTGGCAATCTCCGGCGGCAGGGTCGTCGCCCGCTCGATCCTGTTGACATGGATGCCGATGAGCCCCTCGGGTGCCTGGGCACCCATCGCGTCCGTTATGATCGCTCCCCAGTCACCGCCCTGCGCGACATAGCGATCATAACCGAGGCGCCTCATCAGTATGTCCCATGCCCGCCCGATGCGGGCAGGGGTCCAGCCTGCGGCGACCGGCTTCTCCGAAAATCCGAAGCCGGGAATGGAGGGGAGCACGAGATGGAAGGCATCTTCCGCGCTCCCCCCATAGGCCGTGGGGTCCGTCAGCGGCCCTAATGTGTTCAAGAACTCGAAGATCGATCCCGGCCAGCCGTGGGTCATGATCAGCGGCAGGGCGTCGGCGTGGCGGGAGCGAACGTGAATGAAATGCACATCCAGACCGTCAATTTCGGTGACGAACTGCGGCACTGCGTTCAGTTTTGCCTCAGCCTTGCGCCAATCGTACCCGGTCTCCCAATAGTCTGCGAGTTCCCGCAATCTGGCGAGATTCACGCCTTGCGAGCGGTCATCGACTGTTTCCGCTTCCGGCCAACGGGTATCCGAGAGGCGTCGACGTAGATCCTCCAGCGCATCCTGCGGAATGTCGACGTGGAAAGGTCGAATATCCATTGACGGGGCTTTCGCCCCGACTTGGGCGCGGGCGACGGACAATGCGGGCTGGAAAACCGCAAGGGCAGCCACCGCCGCTCCTTTTTGCAGCAGTACCCGGCGGGAAAAAGACGGATTGGTCACGGCTAGGATCGCCTTTTCGGGTTACTTGACCGGAGCGAAGATTTTTTCGCCGCTCCTGACGATGTAGGTTGCCAGTTCGGATGCCTTGCCGCTGCCGACGTTCCTGGCAACATGGGCAACACCATCGGGGATGAACAGCGACTGCCCCGCCGTCAGTGTCACCGGCTGTCTGCCTTCGAGTTGATATTCCAGCGTGCCCTCGAGCACGTAGGCCACTTCCTCGCCGGGGTGATTGTGCTTGATCGACACGGCGCCAGCTTCGAAGTCGACGCGCACCTGCACGACCTCATGCCCCTGCGCACTGATGGGTTCCTGCACGAGGTCGGTTCTGCCGATCGCGCCTTGCTGAGCAGATGCCGCCTGTGTCGAGAGTCCGACCGCTAACAATGCGGTAATAAGGATACTACTGCTTTTCATCGTGGTTACCTCTGTTGAATTCGTGCCTGGTTGCGACGGATGCCGGGCAGGCTGTTCGATCGCTTGATCTTTGGTTTGATCAACGCTGTTAGTCCCGGGGTTCGGGCGGCGTGACGTGGAAAGCGAGCAGCTTGTTGCCGTCGCGATCCCGGAAGTAAGCGCAGTACGGATCACTTCCATCGGGACCGCGCGGTCCTGGCGCGCCCTCATCGGATCCGCCAAGTTGCAAGGCGAGGGCATGCACCTGGTCCACTTGATCGCGGGAACTTGCGCTGAGTGCCACCATATTGCCGTTGCCCGTTGCGGCCGGTCCGCCGTCGTAAGGGTTGATGACGCCGAACTCCAGCATGGTGGTGCCGAAGTATATCGCCCGCCCGGGCTGCTCGAGAATGCGCCCGACGCCGAACAGGGCGAACAGCTTGTCGTAGAATTGTGCGGCACTGGCGAGGTCGTTCGTACCGACGACGGCGTGCCCTATGAGCTGATGCGCGGCTTTTGCCATGGATCTTACCTTTATGAGTGGGTCAATTCGCCGAGGGTTTCCGCCCTTGCGGCTCAGGCGATAAAGACATCGGTTCGTGTATGGGATGTTTCCTGAAATCCGGGGTATTGTATTCAAATGTATTCGGGGCGGTGCCCGATACACCTTGTTTACACATAGAGCGGCCGGTTGACGGAGGGCAGATGACTGCTCGACTGCGCGCCGCTTCATCTGCATGGCGTCAGATGTCCTCGACCTGGTCGATGAAGGCGCCATAGCCCTCGGCCTCCATGTCGTCTCGCGCAACGAAGCGCAGTGAAGCGGAGTTGATGCAATACCGTAGTCCGCCCCGGTCCTTAGGACCGTCGGAGAACACATGGCCGAGGTGACTGTCGCCGTGCATGGAGCGCACTTCGGTGCGCGTCATGCCATGCGAGTCGTCCCGGAGTTCGTTCACATTTGCCGACACGATCGGCTTGGTGAAGCTCGGCCAGCCGCAGCTGGAATCGAACTTGTCGGACGACGCGAACAGCGGTTCTCCGGACACGATGTCGACGTAGATCCCCGGCCGCTTGTGATCGTTATACTCCCCGGTGAAGGGGCGTTCGGTGCCGTTTTGCTGGGTGACCCGATATTGTTCGGGGGTCAGCTTCCGGATCGCTTCATCAGTCTTTGTATAGGTCATTTTCGTTTTCCTTTCCTGAATCTTCTGCCCGGCTCCTCGCCATCGCAATGGACCGGCGGGGCACTCGCTGCACAGTCGTAGAACGGCGGGAGTCATTGACAAGGCTGCCTCCGCCCCCAAGTCCGCTCGGGCAGATCAGAGCATGCCGGCGCTATTTCTCCAGCGCAGCCTGCGGCGTGTTGCGGAAACTGATGGCCATGCGATTGTAGCTGTTCATCAGGCTGATCGCGATTGTCAGGTCAACGAGCTCGCGCTCGTCGAAGACGGCGCGTGCCGCCTCGTAGGCCTTGTCCGGCACACCGGTCTCGGCCACCCGCGTCACAGTCTCCGCCCAGGCGAGGGCGGCCCGTTCGCGCGCGTCGAAGAGATTGCCGGCTTCTGCCCAGGCCTGCAGCAGGGCGATCTTCTCGATCGATTCTCCCTTCTTCAGCAGGTCCCGCGTGTGCATGTCGAGACAGTAGGCGCAGTTGTTGATCTGGGAGATCCGCAGATAGACCAGTTCGACCAGTGTCGGGGAAAGGTTGCTCTGCATGATGTATCCGTAGACGCCGCCCAGGGCTTTGACACCGGCAGGTGCGATCTGGTTGTAGTCGAGGCGCTTGCTCATTGTCCTGTTCCTTCAGCGTTGGGCTTACTCGACCGGAGTGGTCAGTTCCTTTTCGGCGGTGTCGGCGACGAACACGGCAAGCAGCCGTGCCGGTTCGGTCTTGCTCGCGTTGCGGCTGACGAGATGACGCGCAGCCGGTGGCTCGTACCAGCTTTCGCCGGCACGAAAGGTCTGCGTCTGGCCATCGTTCACCTTCGACTCGATCGCTCCGGAGAGGACGTAGGCGAAGATGAAGGCCGAGTCGGCGTGCCGGTGCGGCACCGAGGCCCCGCCCGGCGGATAGTCGACGACAAGTGCGGTCAGCGTCTTGCCTGGAATGTTGGGTATCGCATGCTCGAAGTGGGGCGTGACGATGTCGCCGACGTCATGTGCGGCGGCGGGTGAGGCGAAGGCGAGAATGGCGCAGGCAGCGCCGATAATGGATCGTGCACTCATGATGGTGTCTCTCCCTGGTTGAGGTTGATTTCGATACTCCTCCGCGATCAACAACTCATCGCGTTAACTACGACTAATATAATCGTAGTATGTGAGCAAGAGCTAGGTGGACGACCTTCTGTGAACACATTGTCAACGCCCGGGATACGAGACGAAGTTGTGCGCAGCGGCCTCCCGTGTTATCTGCGACTATCTTTATCCGTGTTAAAGGCTTGTCATGGCCCATGTCAGCGCAGGCGTTGAATACGCCCTTCATTGTCTTGTGTACCTCGTCGATGCCCAGGACCTGGGACAGCCATCGAGCGCGCGCGATCTCGCCGAGTTGCAGGAGGTGTCAACTGATTTCGTTGCGAAGCTTTTCACCAAGCTTCAGAAGGCGGGCATCGTCGCAGCGCGCGAGGGGATCGGCGGCGGCTTCGTGTTGGCGCGTCCGGCGAGCGACATCACCGCTCTCGATGTCGTCGAGGCAATCGACGGACACAAGGCGCTGTTCGAGTGCAAAGGTATCCGGGCGCAATGTGCGCTTTTCGGAGCCCGCCCGCCGGCCTGGGCTGTGGATGGCGTCTGTTCCATTCATGCCGTCATGCTTGAAGCCGAGCAGCGGACAAGAGAGGCGCTGGCGTCTCACACGCTGGCAAGCATCGCCGGGCGCGTGGCGGCAAAGGCGCCAAAAGACCATGCCGACCGGGTCAAGGACTGGCTTGCGGCGCGCACGCCAAGGCGTGGGCGCCGTGCTCAAGCGTCGTAACCTCTGCGAATATCCGACGGTCAGTTCCACGAGCCATTCAATGTTTTCTGACCCGCTCCGCCCACGTGGGTGGGGAGAAAGAGAGGTTGCTCTGCGAGGAACTTGTCGGCTTCCAGCGCTGCCATGCACCCCATGCCGGCCGAGCTGACGGCCTGACGGAACACCGGGTCGATGACGTCGCCGGCTGCAAAGCACCCGGGCACCGAAGTCTTCGTCGACCAGTTGCCGACCTTGATGTATCCGGCCTGATCCATGTCGAGCTGACCGCGGAACAGTGCCGTGGCCGGATCATGGCCTATGGCAACGAACAGGCCGTGCGTGGGCAGTTCCCGTGTACTGCCAGTGCTAGCGTCGCGGATCCGGACGGCGGTCAGCGATTTTGTCGGTCTAAGTTCGCCGACGAGTTCGTCGGCGACATGGTTCCAGATGACCTCGACGTTTGGCTTGGCAAACAGGCGGTCCTGCAGGATCGGCTCTGCACGCAGGCGATCGCGGCGATGAACGAGCGTTACCTTGGAGGCAATCTTCGACAGGTACAGTGCCTCTTCCACGGCCGAGTTGCCCCCACCCACGACCACGACGTCCTTGTCTCGATGGAAGAAGCCGTCACATGTCGCACAAGCGGAGACTCCAAAGCCGTTGTACGTCAACTCCGAGGGCAGGCCGAGCCAGCGCGCCTGGGCGCCCGTTGCGATGATGAGCGTTTCGGCGATGTAGGTATCGCCCGAATCGCCTTGAGCACGGAATGGCCGGCTGGAAAGATCGACGGAAGTAATGGTGTCGTACACGATCTCGGTGCCGACATTCTCCGCCTGCCGTCGCATCTGTTCCATGAGCCATGGTCCCTGGACAGGTTCCGCAAAGCCCGAATAGTTCTCGACGTCCGTGGTGATCGTGAGCTGGCCGCCGGGCTGAATGCCGGTGACCAGAAGTGGCTTCAGATTGGCACGGGCGGCGTAGATGGCGGCAGTGTAGCCGGCAGGGCCGGCCCCGATGATCAAAACCTTGGTATCGTAGGTGTACATGATGGGGACTCCTCCGTCACCCGCTTGGGAGCAGCCACAATGGGGCTGCGGTCGCTATTGCTAGAACTGCCGGCGCGCGATGGCTTCGATGTCGAAGCGGGTGATGCCGACGTCCCTGAGCTGGTGGTCGGTATATTGCGCTAGCTCGCGAACGGTCTGACGATAGCGTCGATGGGCACGGATCCGGGACAGGAAATAGGTCGCAAACATGGGGGTGTTCCTTTCTGGCTTGGCCGGACGATGCCGGCCGATCTGGAATTGGTTTCTGGCAACGCAACAGTGGATGCGGGGTCAGGTGCGGCAGCGAAGCGCCCTGAGCGAGTCGAAGGCGATCCACAGGGAGAGGGCGAGCAGGCCGATGTCCTTGAGCAGGAACTGCCCGGGGGCCACCGAGATCGCCGGAAAGCCGAGTTCTGGCACTAACACGCCGGGGGTCGTCACCATGAAGCTGAGCGTCGTCGCGAACAGACCGGTCGATAGCAAACCGCCGACGAGCGAGTAGATCGGATTGACGAGCCTCGCCGCGATCAGCGCGCCGATGCTGAGTTCGAGGACGCCGAGAAGGCTGGAAAAGCCCCTCACGCTGAAGAGGGAATAGGTCCAGCTCAAGAGTGGGCTGTTGCCGACGAGACCAACCAGCCCCTCCGCCTCGTAGGCGGTGAACTTCATGCCGCCGAACCAGCCGTAAATAGCAGCCAGCGAAGCATATTTGCCGGCGGTAACCGCGGTCCGGCTGCGGCGTTCGACCCGATCGAGCAGGTCGATCGCGCGGGCCGTGTTGCCCGGGCCGACCACGATGGCAGGTGTGAAATCGCTAGACATTGTTTTCTCCGCTTGGATTGTCGTCTCGAAGGCATCCTGCCTCCTCAACAAAACGATACCGATTTGTATCGTTGACTTCACTAATATACAGATCTGTAGTGTTTTGCAAGAAGCATTTTTGAACGAGCGGCGATTCAGGGCTAAATGCCCTATGCCGTGTTCATGGCGCGGCGATATATCCTGACAAGCAGCATTCCGCCCATCCTGTTGAGATAAAGCCACGAATCCCAGCGAACTCCACGGGTGGAGGTCGCGCGCCAGCAGTGAGCCGTCACCCTTGCATTTGGCTCGTGGCGCTCGTATGTATAGATACAGGTCAGTTTCCTATAGTGAGGTCGATATGCGCCGTTCCGAAATCCGTAATCATCTGCTGAAAACCGCGCTGCGGTTGTTCAACCAGCACGGCTACCAGGCTGCCGGGATCGATCTGATCATCGCCGAGGCGGGGGTGGCCAAGACGACGCTGTACCGTCACTTCGAAACCAAGGAAGACCTGATCCTTGCCGCCCTCGAGCGGCGCGACGAGGAGGATCGGACTGCCATGCGCGACTATGTCGACCGGCATGCGACCGATCCCGTCTCGCGCCTTCTGGCGACGTTCGATTTTCTCGAGGACTCGGTCGAGGACAAGCAGTTCCGTGGCTGCATCTTCGTCAGCGCGGCTGGCGAACACAAGGACACCAGCAATCCGGTGTTCCGTGCCGCCGTGCTGCACAAGCGGCTGGCGCTGGCGTATTTCGAGGAACTCGCGCATGCGGCGCGCCTGGCGGAGCCGCAGCGCAAAGCAGCCGAAATCCATCTGTTGCACGAGGGCGCCATGGTCGTCGCCCAGATGAGCCGCACCGCTGAACCCGTGCGACAGGCCAAGCAAATCGCAACCCAACTGCTTTCGGCAGCAAAGCGGCGTTCAGGCGAGCGGCAAGATCATCTCGAAGAGCCAATGCAAGATTCCTAACCTTCGGCCCACCCTTGGGTCTCTCAATTTTGCGGGCGTGTGACGCCTGACCCTGGGGAGCTCGGTTTCGTCGTTCAGCTTTGCGTGACGCGACATTCGGCCCCCTGTTGGCCTCAAGCGAAATTCCGTTATGTACGATGCTGAAATATGCCGCCAACCAAATCGGGTCTAACGGGTGTATTGGAAAAGGTGGTATAGATTGGTAGGAGCAGGTGCCCGCAAGGAGTCAGGTCAGGATCAAGCGATGAGTAACAACATACACCCGCTGCTGAAGGAAGCGCTGGAGGCGCACGGCGGGTATGATCGCTGGCGGAGCTTTACCGGAATTGCCTCGACCATACGGACCGGCGGAAAGTTATGGGAATTGAAAGGCGCGCCACTAATTCCCGTCCCTCGGCGCGCAACGAGCGAGTTCCGCCGCCAGTGGACTCGGGTTGCACCCTTCGGAGAACCAGACTGGACGATGATCTGGACCCCCGGGCATGTGAAGATCTCCGCCGGCGATGGTTCTCTCATCGCCGAGCGAGACAACGGACGAGACGCATTCGATCGCAGCTTCCACGGACAATGGGATCCGCTAAACCTAGCATACTTCAATGGCTATGCGATGTGGACCTACCACGCGACGCCATTTGTTTTGGCGGATCCAGGCTATGAAGCTCGGGACATTGCTCCGATCGAGGACGCTGGTGAGAGGCTTCGTGGCGTGGCCGTGCGTTTCCCCAAAGACGTCCACAGCCATACGCGAGAACAGTGTTTTTACTTCAGTTCGAATGGGCTACTTCGACGTCACGACTATACCGTTGATGTGTGGGCGGACTCGCCCGCTGCGCACTTCACGACTAACTACGTCGATGTTGATGGTCTAAAATATCCGACCCAACGCAGCGTGTTCACGCTCAAGCCGAACGGCACCCTCGACCGCGACTTCAACGCCGTTACAATCGACATGTCGGAATACGAGCTGTTTTGAGATGACACCTGCGTGGCTCCCAGGAAAGGGGAAAATCCCGGATACAATGGGCAGGCCAAAGGTTGGATGAGGGCGAACTTCATTGCCGAACGCCGATTTCCTCGTGGAAACTTTAGGGCTGGGCCTTGCGACCAGCACTACAAATTTCTGATTGGGCATGGCTGTTGATTTGCACTGAGAGCTGATCCGGGATTTGCCGTCGAATGGACCGGCCAATCGCTGCAGGAACGGCAATCCGGTACTCAGGCCCCCATGTGGATGGCCTTGTCCTTACTGATCGTATTCCTGGTGCTTGCGGCCCTGTACGAAAGCTGGACGGTGCCGCTCTCCGTCATGCTCGTGGTGCCGCTTGGCGCTATCGGGGCCGTGATCGCGGTTCATCTGCGAGGCCTGGAAAATGATGTCTTCTCCAAGGTCGGCCTGATCACCTTGATCGGCCTTTACGCGAAGAATGCGGTGTTGATTGTGGAGTTTGCCCGCAAACGCCAGATGGATGGTCAGGGGATTGCCGAAGCCGTCGTCGAAGCCGCTCACCTGGGCCTGCGGCCCATTGTCATGACATCGCTCGCCTTCACATTGGGCGTCGTGCCAATGGTCAATGCCTCAGGCGCAAGCTCGCAAACCCAGAATGCCATTGGAACCGGCCTTTTCGGTGGAATGATTTCCGGCACAGTGCTGGCGGTGATTTTTGTCCCGGTTTTCTACGTCGTTGTCACGCGTTTGACGCGTCGCCAGATCCGACCGAAGGCGCTCTGCAACAAGACCTAGCCAGTGACTTTATTCCAAAAGGGGCTGTTTGCTCTTTTGGCATGACCGCTCCCGTCGTTCGCGACAGAAGCGGACTGTCCCTTGTCGTCCCCATCGCGGCAATTCCTCAGCTGGGTAGATGTCAGCTACCGACGTATATGTGATGAAGGGTCTCCCCTACCAACAGGGTCATCGGTTCATATCCGTTCAAGGCGGTTGGTGGGCACGCCGGTGTGCCTGCGTCATTCATAAAAACTAGTCAGAATGAACTTGCCAAACAACCTGCCGGCCTCCAAGCGGGGTCCAACATCGCAATGTTCAGATGCGTGTTCGCGACGCGGTCAGGAATTGCGATTTCCACCATTCGTGGCGTCAAAAGGGCTGAATTCGACTGCGTTATTGCATCCGCATTGCTTGAGGTTCCGCACTTCGCCGATCCGAACGCGCTCGATAGCGCCAAGAAACTTCTTTACGTGAGTTCGTCGCGTTCAAGAAAAAAGCCCCCATTTGATCGCCGAGGTCGGGCGGGTCAATGGAATTGGCGAGCCGTACGAGACGACCGATATGCTCGCCGAGCACATTTTCGGCTATGACTTGATGGACGCCGCAGGCTAACGGAATCTTGATAACATACTCGTCGTGACGGGCATTCACGCGCTGCGTGCGTTATTCAGAAAATCTTCAAGTGTCTCAATGTTTGCCATTGCCTCGGCAAAAGTGGGAGGCATGCCGAAGATCAAAATCGACCAGGTACGAGATTCGTTAGCGGCTGAGGAAGCTCAAGTTGACGGAACCGATACTGAACAGGCAGCGGCTCTTCAATAGCGTATCCGATAGTGCTTGCTGGGCGCCGCCCTAGAGGTATATTTCCTCCCACGGCCCCTTCCCCTTACCTGTACAACGGAAAACCCGCCGACTGCTGAAATTCCCCTCCTGGGGCGGTATTTTTGACAAAGCGCACCGATCAGATAAGCATGCCGGCAGGTACGGCTATGATGGGGCGGGACACAGATGGTCTTGAAGGTTTGGGATTCCCCGGTGGTCTTTGTCGACGGCAAGGGGATCGAGACGATTACCAGCACCTCTTCCGCCCTTCGGTATCTCATAGAGAACTGGGCACCGGATTGCGGCCCACTGCATCTGATGGCCCGTGAGGTTTGCATGGACGTCCTGGAAGACCTGGCCGATCGAGAGGATGCGCGGGCAGCCTTTGTTGCAGCGATCGAAGAGCTTGGCGGAACGCTGATGCAATAGGGTGCACGTAGGGTGCCGCTTTCTCTCGCCGCCACTGTTTCAGCACCTACCCTACCAAGAAAACGCGCCGATCGCGTCAAAGTACCTCCTGCGGGCCCCTCCAGTCGCCGGACGACCGGATGGTATCCGTATCGCAATCCACGGTAGAGCGCGCTGTCGACGCTACCATATGGCTCTTCAGCCGGAAGAACCCGCCGACCGCGCTTTTCACGGTCGACAGCTTGATGACGCAGGGCGCGCTTCTGGCCTTCCGTTCCATGGGTAGTTCGATTCCCCATGACGTCTTACTGATCGGGTTCGACGACTTCAATCTCGCGACGTTCACCGATAGGGCTGCCTCCGCCCCCAAGTCCGCTCGGCCAGTTGCGAGCCAAAGCATGCCGGCGCTATTTCTCTAGCGCAGCCTGCGGCGTGTTGCGGAAACTGATGGCCATGCGATTGTAGCTGTTCATGAGGCTGATCGCGATTGTCAGGTCAACGAGCTCGCGCTCGTCGAAGACGGCGCGTGCGGCCTCGTAGGCCTCGTCCGGCACGCCGGTCTCGGCCACCCGCGTCACAGTCTCCGCCCAGGCGAGGGCGGCCCGTTCTTGCGCGTCGAAGAGATTGCCGGCTTCTGCCCAGGCCTGCAGCAGGGCGATTTTCTCGATCGGTTCTCCCTTCTTCAGCAGATCCCGCGTGTGCATGTCGAGACAGTAGGCGCAGTTGTTGATCTGGGAGATCCGCAGATAGACCAGTTCGACCAGTGTCGGGGAAAGGTTGCTCTGCATGATGTATCCGTAGACGCCGCCCAGGGCTTTGACACCGGCAGGGGCGATCTGGTTGTAGTCGAGGCGCTTGCTCATTGTCCTGTTCCTTCAGCGTTGGGCTTACTCGACCGGGGTGGTCAGTTCCTTTTCGGCGGTGTCGGCGACGAACACGGCAAGCAGCCGTGCCGGTTCGGTCTTGCTGGCGTTACGGCTGACGAGATGACGGGCGGCCGGCGGCTCGTACCAGCTTTCGCCGGCACGAAAGGTCTGCGTCTGGCCGTCGTTCACCTTCGACTCGATCGCTCCGGAGAGGACGTAGGCGAAGATGAAGGCCGAGTCGGCGTGCCGGTGCGGCACCGAGGCCCCGCCCGGCGGATAGTCGACGACAAGGGCGGTCAGCGTCTTGCCTGGAATGTTGGGTATCGCATGCTCGAAGTGGGGCGTGACGATGTCGCCGACGTCATGTGCGGCGGCGGGTGAGGCGCACCGCTGAACCCGTGCGCCAGGCCAAACAAATCGCAACCCAACTTCTCGTTGCGCCAAGGCTACGATCGGTCGAGCGTCAAGTGCATGCAGGCAAGCCGGCGCACGCTCCTTGAACATAATCTCCTCGCCCGTCGAGCATGAAGCTATCGGAGGTTCGCGTTCAGCATTGCTGCCGCCTTGGTGTACCCGCCACCATAACCGTCGAGAAAATATAGATGGGTGTTTGGCGTAGGCCCGGAAGGGACCATACAGGTGATGATCGCATGGGACTGAACATGGATTCCGAATCGCACGTGCGACGCACGAGCAGCTTCCCGAAGTATGCGTTCGACAGCCCTGAGCTGGTGGTCGGAGCAGTCCGTCGTCAAACGCAGGCGATCGTCACACCTGCAAAAGTCCGAGTACGAGACAATTGTCGACCAAAGCGCAGCGTTTTCCTCATCGTTTGGCGCAAGCGCCGATGCTAACCCGGCCCGATCTGCAGGGCGGCTGTCAGCCCCTAGGGCAACAATGATCCGCCGGACGGTGGCGGCATACTCAGACCAATTGGTGTTGGCGGAGCGCTCGACCAGAAGCGAAAGGAACTGTCCGTTCCGGCTCGGGAATGATTTCTGTTCACATGACAGGCCATTAAGGTTCGGCATGGCGACGACATAGCGGCGGTCGACGATGTAGCGGCCTCTCTTGATCGCATTTTCCATCCAGGTGATGCCTCCACCGGAGAACATGTAGCAAAGTGCGCCGCCGGCCACGGCATGTCGCGCGATGCCTACATTCTTGCCGCTTGAACGAATTTCTCCGACGTTGGCCAATCCTGTCCGCAACTCCAGTGCCAGTTCGAATTCGGCAAACGCAGAGACTTGCTGCAAGATGATTTCGGCCTCAGTGCGGTATTGCCCGGGCAAAGCGAAGGCAGTCCCATCGCCCGCGAAGGCGAAGGGGAAGTCAAACGTTCGGATGGCGTTGGCGAGGGCTGCGATCACCGCTGCGCCCGCGAAGTTGACGTCCGCAAATCTGCCCTCGCGAACTGCCTTTCGTGAGTTCACGACGTCGGTGATGCCGACAACCCAGTCATCGGGTAGCTCCTGATAGGCGGCCGGGTTGAGTACTTCTGAGCAGTCTTCGAGGATCTGCGATTGAATTATTGTCGGAGAAGCGCCGTCACCCGCGTGTAGCGTCCCCAGATCTCGCACATTGGTTCGCACTGCGTTCCGCATGTCATCTGTTCTCCTGCCGATTTGACGAAGATCTGTTCGAGCTCCCGTTGTCCAGAAGCCATTTGATGCCGACCCCATGGTGCCAACTGGGGAATCTTCCAGCCGCACCGCGTCAGTGAACTGGTCGATGTTGAAGACATGCCTCAGGGCTCGCATAACTACGAGTAATGCAATCGTAGTAAATTTGCAATGTCGATCTCGGCGCATCATAGAAACGCTGTGTCAACGCGGCGGAGACCAGAACGCAGTTGCCAACTTGGATTGCAACGTGTGACGTCGACTGGGTCTGGCATGGCTATTGAATACAGAAGCGTGGCGGGTCATGGAGATGATGAATGGTCACGCGGTATGGTATCCAGCCATCAGATGACAAGCCGGAAAAGCACAGGTTGTGACTTGCAACTCCAGCCGAGTTCTTACTTCATGGGCAGGACAATTTCCTTTTCACCCGTGTCGACAACGAAGACAGCGAGCAGCTTTGCCGGTGCGCTATCACTATCGTTGGCGCTGACGAGATGCCGGTCCCCTGGCACTTCAGACCAGTTCTCTCCAACACGATAAACCTTGACCGGGCCATCATTGACCTGACTGCGGATCGCACCTTCAATCACTGTGGCATAGATGAACGCGGAACTCGGATGGGTATGAGAAGCGGTGGATCCGCCAGGTGGATATTCGACCAGCACGCCACGAATGCTTTTGCCCGGCACATTGGGCAACTGCTGATCGAAAACCACCGTGATTTTGGAGTCATCAGCGGCAGAGACATGATTCCCGAAAGCGCTGAATACAGCAGCTAGAGCAGCGGCTGCGAACAATTTTCTGCTCATTTATCAACTCCTGCGAATAGTGGACCGTTCGAAGAACTGCGGCGGCACATCACATGATGCGACCGAAAGAGGACTTGATGGGCTCGCAAGCCTATGCAAGGCCAAACTCGTTCTGCTCATTTGAAGTCGATCAAACTTCACTACTCGGGCACTGTGCGTTCGGCCCGTATACGCATATGCGGCCATGTCCGAACAATATATACGCCGTCAGACTTACCGTCATCGGCGCAAGGCAACGTCCATTTCACAACTGGTTGATGACGAACTCGCGCAGAATTGCGAAGAGCTCGCCGACATGCAAAGCACGATCGATAATCTAATCTTTCCAATAGGAACAGAGTGACGTCCACCTGCCGTACGGTGCATCACGCGGCGCGCTTCATCATCAACATCAACCACCTCAGCGAATAGGTCAGTGTCTTCGGAGGCGCAGCTGGCGCAAGGATATGGGCTCGCCATTAGAAATCTTGTCAACAAGCCGTTGACGAACCGTTCCCCAAAGCGGCATGCAAAACTCCTTGCTCATTTACTAGGACTAGATTAGTCGTAGTTAAGGCAGCTAATCAAGGGTGCCGAACTTTACCGCTTCGAAGAACCGGCGCTGAACGACAAGCGTGAAAGGGCTGGCGATGTCCCGCCCCACCATGAGCACACCAGATAAGAAAGGTGAGAATGATGAGCATTTTCAAGGCAATCTATTCCCCCGCCTTGACCGCTAGTGTAGCCGCGATTCAGGGAAAACGAATTATCTTCGTCCCAGTTCTGCTGGTGGTCGGGGTGGCTCTTTCGGCTTGTACCGACGCCAAGTCGGAACCCGACGCCCCTCCTTTGACCGCCGTCGACGTCGCTCCGGTGGTCGAAAAGCGCGTACGTATTTGGGACGAATTCAATGGCCGTATATCTGCGGTCAACTCCGTGGAGATCCGACCTCGGGTTACTGGTTATATCGACAAGGTGAACTACCGCGAAGGTGATGAAGTCCGGCGCGGTGATCTGCTATTCACGATCGATCAGCGTCCCTACAGGGCTGCCCTCCTGAGCGCCTCCGCGCGTCTTGCACAGGCGCAAGCACTCATATTTACGGCGAAAGACCGGAAGGAGCGCGGCGCGTCGTTGCACAAGAGCCGGGTCATTTCGGACGAGGAAGCAGTCGACAGAAGCAAGTCATATGAGAAAGCGCAGGCTGAGGTTCTTGAAGCCGAAGCGGCGCTTGATCTTGCCAAGCTTAACCTCGCCTTCTCGGAAGTTCGGGCACCTATCGATGGCAAGGTAGGCCAGGCGAAATTGACTGAGGGCAATTTGGCCGTCGCGGATCAGACGTCGTTGACCACCGTCGTCTCACAAGACACGGTTTATGTGGATTTCGACCCCGATGAGCACAGTTTTCTCAGGTATGCCGCTCAGGCACGCGAAACCAGGTCTTCCATCTCGGACCTTCTGGTAAAGGTTGGACTTGCAAACGATGACGGCTTTCCTCACGCTGCCAAGCTCAGTTTTCTCAACAACGAAGTGGACTCTGCAACAGGTAGTATCAGGTTGCGCGCCCTTCTCGAAAACAAGGACAGGATTTTCACGCCTGGACTGTACGCGCGCGTCCAAGTAGCTCGCGAGAGCGAAAGCATGGCACTCTTGGTAGACGACAAAGCAATCCTGACGGATCAGGACAGACGCTTCGTCTACACCCTCGGATTCAACAACACCGCCGTCCGCAAGGATGTAAGCATTGGCCGACTTGTTGAAGGTCTCCGCGTCGTGGATGCCGGGCTCAATTCTGGCGACAAGATTATCACTTCCGGATTTCAGAAGATCTACGCTTCGGAAACGCCCGTTTCTCCCACTGAAGTCTCTATGACTGCAGCGATCAACCAATAGGAGCATACGATGAATTTCTCGCGCTATTTCATCGACAGGCCGATCCTATCTATTGTCCTGTCAGTTCTGATCTTCCTCGTGGGCGTTGTATCCGTCCCGTTTCTTCCGGTCGGCGAGTATCCGGAGGTCGTCCCGCCAAGCGTGGTTGTCCGGGCGAATTTTCCCGGCGCAAACCCGAAAGAGACAGCGGAGACCGTTGCTACCCCGCTCGAAGAAGCCATAAACGGCGTGGAAGGCATCATGTACATGAAGTCTGTCGCCGGATCGGACGGGTCGCTTCAGATCGTTGTCACCTTCTGGCCAGGGATTGATCCGGATACCGCGGCCGTCCGTGTTCAGAACCGTGTAAGCCAAGCTTTGAGCAGGTTGCCGGATGCCGTTCGCCAGATTGGTGTAACGACCCAGAAGCAATCTCCAACGCCCCTGATGTATATCAGTCTTGCATCACCCGACAACTCGTATGATTCACTGTATCTACGCAACTTCATTCGTCTGAATGTCAAAGACCAGTTGTCGCGTATCACCGGGATCGGGGACGTTGTAGCTTTGGGCGCGGGCGACTACGCCATGCGCGTTTGGCTGGACCCGAACAAACTTGCAGCAGTCGGTCTCACCGCAGGTGACGTCCTCAAATCCATTCGCGAGCAAAACGTTCAGGTGTCCGCGGGTCAGTTGGGAGCTGAACCCTCGCCGACGACCACAGACTTTCTTCTCTCGATCAATGTCGCTGGACGGCTGCGCACCGAGCAAGAGTTTGGTGACATCATTCTCAAGAGCGGAGACGCTGGCCAGGCGGTTCATCTTTCTGATGTTGCCCGGATCGAGCTCGGCTCCGGCGACTACACGTTGCGAGTCAAGGACAACAATCAGAACGCTGCAATGGTGGGGATCTTTCTTTCGCCAGGTGCGAACGCACTTGGCGTTGCCAATGCCGTGTATGACAAGCTGGATGAACTCTCCAAGACGTTCCCGAAAGGTATCATTTACCGTGCCACGTGGGACCCCACGGTCTTTGTCCAGGACTCCATCACCGCAGTACAAACCACTCTGCTCGAGGCAGTTGTCCTCGTTGTTCTCGTCGTCATCCTCTTCCTGCAGAGCTGGCGGGCGTCGGTCATTCCATTGGTGGCTGTTCCGGTCTCAATCGTCGGGACCTTCGCCTTCCTCTACCTGCTGGGATTCTCGATCAACACCCTCACGCTCTTCGGATTGGTCCTGGCCATTGGTATTGTCGTCGACGATGCCATCGTGGTTGTTGAGAACGTGGAACGCTACATCGCCCAGGGGCTATCTCCTCGCGATGCGGCATACGCCGCGATGAAAGAAGTCTCCGGGCCAATCATCGCTATCGGTCTCGTTCTCTGTGCGGCATTCATCCCAATGACGTTCCTCTCGGGCGTAACGGGACAGTTCTACAAGCAGTTCGCGGTAACGATTTCAATTTCGACCGTGATATCCGCGTTCAACTCGCTTACGCTTTCGCCTGCCCTCGCAGCCAAGCTTCTGCGAGATCACCATGCTCCGAAAGATCGGTTGTCGAAAATCATAGACAGGATCTTTGGACCGTTTTTCCGTCGCTTCAACCGCTTCTTCGACAAAACCGCGGAAGGCTACGAAGAAACCGTCCGAAAATCGTTCCGACACCGTGGACCAGTAATGCTTGTTTACCTGGTTCTTCTTGGTGCAACGGTGGCGCTATTCCAGATTGTCCCTGGTGGCTTCATTCCAACGCAAGACAAGCTTTACCTGTTTTCCGGGGCGAAGCTGCCAGAAGGCGCGTCTCTCGCTCGCACCACCGAAGTAGCCGACAAAATGGACGAGATTGCCAAATCCGTCGAGGGTGTGGCCTCCGTATCCTCCTATGTCGGCCTGAACGCACTGCAACTTGTGAACACGCCCAACATTTCGGCGTCCTACATAATCCTGAAGCCGTTCGATCAACGCCACAGATCGGCTGAAGAGATAAATGCCGAACTCAACAGCAAACTGTCGAGCATCAAGGAAGGTTTCTCGTACTCGCTCATGCCTCCTCCAATTCAAGGGCTCGGCAATGGCTCAGGCTACTCATTGTATCTCCAGGACAGGGCCGGCCTCGGCTACGCTGCCCTGCAGCACGCGGTCAACAAGATGCAAGCCGTCATCGCCCAAACGCCGGGTATGACTTATCCCGTTACTTCATACCAGGCGAACATTCCGCAATTGGAGGTCAAGGTTGATCGCGCAAAGGCGAAGGCGCAAGGAATTGTCCTCACGGATCTCTTCGAAACGCTGCAGACCTATCTGGGATCAGCTTACATAAACGACTTCACCCGCTTCGGCCGCGTCTATCGCGTCGTTGCACAGGCCGACACCTCGTTCAGGCAACACGCGGAGAGCATCGGCAACCTTGAAGTCCGGAACGGCAAGGGTGACATGGTGCCGATCGCGTCGATGATCAGCATTGTTCCCACGTTCGGTCCGGATCCAGTGGTTAGGTACAACGGCTATCCGGCAGCCGACCTGATTGGCGACTCGGATCCGCGGATCTTGTCGTCTTCACAGGTCATCACAAAGATAACCGAGCTCGCAAAGGAAAATCTGCCTGCCGGGATTGAACTGGAATGGACGGACCTCAGCTATCAGCAGGTCAACCAGAGCAATTCCGCAGCCATCGTCTTTCCCATCGCGGCCCTGCTTGTCTTCATGGTCCTTGCATCGCTTTACGAGAGTTGGACGCTTCCACTTTCCGTCATACTGATCGTCCCGCTCTGCATATTGTCCGCGCTGTTTGGGGTATGGCTGACGGGCGGTGATAACAACGTCTTCGTACAGGTCGGCCTGGTAGTGCTCATGGGTCTTGCGTGCAAGAACGCCATCCTCATCGTCGAGTTTGCACGTGAGCTTGAACAACAGGGCAAGTCCACTGTTGAAGCGGTTTTGGAAGCATGCCGACTGCGACTGCGCCCGATCATCATGACGTCGGTCGCCTTCATTGCCGGCTCCGTTCCGTTGTTGATAGGTCATGGGGCTGGCGCGGAAGTGCGCTTTGCTACAGGCGTGACCGTGTTTGCGGGAATGCTGGGAGTTACGCTGTTTGGTCTGTTCCTGACGCCGGTGTTTTTCGTCATCTTGCGACAAATGACCGGCGCTAAGGAGACCACTGACAGTCCTCAGCAAACGACTTGAGGCTTGTGATCCCGAGTGACCCCGCTGAATTCTGCAGCGGGGTCACATTCATTTGCCGGAACGTGCCCTTGCAACTCGGGAACGAGCAGTTCCGAACATCGAATTACAGGGGTGTCAAAAGCAAGTCGCAGTGGCAGCGACGGCGATCAACATGCATGTGTCTGAAGATTGAGCAGCACGCGAGGTCGTTTTCCCAATGAGCGAATTCCTCTCCTACATAACAGGTCTTGTACCTGTCGCCGCCACCTTGGAGATTTGGGGGCGTTTGGCCTTGATCGCGGCGCTGGGTTTTGTTCTTGGTTTTGCCATGAACCGCGGATCGATCTGCACAGTCATCGCCACGAAGGAGTTGGTATCGGAAAGGAGGCCAGCGCGCTTCATTGCTTTGGTCGAATGCGCCGCCTGGGCTGCCCTCGTCTACGCGATCCTTGAAACCGAACCGATAATGGAAGCGGGCTGGTCGTCACTCGTTTACCTGGTTCCCGCGGCCATTTTTCTTGGGATCGGCACCTATATCAACGGCTCGTGCGTGTTCGGGTCTGTTGGGCATATCGGGAATGGCGAAATCGAGTTTGTATTCACGTTTCTTGGCATTTATGCGGTCCTCTACACTGAAACGGCATTTGATCTCCTTTCTGATCAGCCGGTGGCCAGTACACCCCCGTCGCTTGGGGCGACACTTCTCTCGCTTGCATTGTTGGCAATCGTGGCAACGAGGTTCAGTGTGTCACGCAGATCCGAAACGAATTTCCGACGGTTGACGCTGGCAATGGGAACAGTTGGCGTCACTTCCACGGCTCTGGCCATTCTAGCGCCCGGATTCTCGATCACTGCATCGTTTGGACCTATAGCTTCGGTATCTGTCGTGGGTGCCGCAATCTCGGTCTGCATGTTCGGTGGCAGCTTCGTCTCCGCAAGACTAGGCAAGCATGGGTTCAGACTGAAATGGCCAACCGTGAAGGCCATGGTCAAGAGAACGCTTGCGGGTACCCTCATGGGATTGGGAGCGTTACTCATTCCCGGCGGCAACGACACGCTGCTGCTGATCGGTCTCCCGGCAGGTGCCTGGCAGGCAGCGCTCGCCTACGTGCTATTCGTCGCAACGGTTGCCGTTCTCGTGGGCAAACTCGGTTCGATTGCAAAAGCCTGGTCATAGGGATTGGCCATGTTGTGCGCCAAGTTGGCGATGAAGTTCCTTCCAGTACCCCAAAGTGCGGTCCAGCCGAGGGGTTCACTCCAAAAAGGGGTCAATGTTCGGTGCTGATTGACATATGGCGAATTCGAACTTTATGGACATCACGAAGGCCAGGGTCAGGCGGCCCTGTCGGTGACCACATGTCCACGAGACCACAACCGGCCTAGTGTGATATCGCCGCGAGCCCGAGCGTACCAACGGAGCGGGGCGGGGTGGCCATCGCATTGGCCCTCGGCGTGCCCATTGCCACACGAAGCCGGGAACGATCAGGAGCCCGCCGATCCCGAAGAAGCCGAAAGCAGCGCCGACGACGAGTCGCGGCGACAACCCTTAAGGTTGTATTCGAGAACCGCGAGAGTCTTCGCTTGAACCTATCTCGGCAATGGCGGGCTGCCCCTACACCAAGGTATCGCAAGAATACACCTGAGACTAATGCTGTCCATTTTTCCACGCGCTATCATAGCGGTTGCCCGGTGAAGCTCGCTTGACCAACCGCGACCGAAGCTGAGGCAAAAGCGTCGTACTGATGGGCATATGCCCAGAAAAAGAGAGTGAACATGACCAGCACCAAGTTCCTATCCGCCGTAGCCGTCCTCGGCTGCCTCCTCCCGGCTTCAGCGAGCTTCGCGGCAGATGCAATGTCCTTGCACGCCACGGAAACAAGTGCGATGGCAGAAAGAGCAACCACCTGTCAGACAGGCCGGAGCGCCACCTGCAAACATATGGCGACCTCGGGCGCCATGAAAGGCGAGGCAATAGCCGCGCATGCGATGGGTGCCACGCATCGCGAAGCAATGTCTGGTGGCGCCATGGCTGGCGACCACATGAAGCCGCATAAGTAATCACCCGCATCGAAGCTACTTGCGCAGTTGTCGCGGACCCGTAACGCGCAAGTGGCTTTCACCAGACCAACGCCCAAAGGGAGAATGCCAATGCGCCAACTGGTCTATCGGCAGTCGATCTGGACTCGCGTCACACACTGGACCTGGGTCCTTTGCCTGATCTTTCTGCTGATGTCGGGCTTGCAGATATTCAACGCTCGTCCCGATCTCTATATTGGACAGCAGTCGGGATTCGGCTTTGACAATTCGGTGCTACGGATGTCGGCCGTCGAGACACCAACTGGACCGGAAGGGCAAACGGAACTGTTCGGCCACCAGTTCGACACGACGGGAGTGTTCGGCGTGAGCGGACCAAAGTCGGATCGGCAGTTCCAAGGGTTCCCGAGCGCGTTGACGGTCCCTTCTTATCGTGACCTCGCTACTGGGCGCGTCATTCACTTCTTCTTCGCGTGGCTGCTCGTCGGAACTTTGTTGTTGTGGTTGGTCGCGGGTCTCTTCAATGGACATATACGGCGAGACCTTCTGCCCAAGGGCCGTGACCTGCGTGCGTTGCCGAATGACGTCCTCTCCCATCTCCGGTTCCGGTTCAGTCACGGGCAACGCTACAACCCGCTGCAGAAGCTCAGCTATTTCACTGTCATCTTTGCCCTCTTGCCCTTGATGGTGCTCACTGGGCTGACGATGTCGCCCGGCATGGACGCGGCATGGCCCTGGCTCCTGGAGATTTTTGGAGGGCGGCAGACTGCCCGTTCTCTTCACTTCGCCGTCGCGTGTCTGCTGGTTCTGTTCTTCCTCGTTCACATCGCGATGGTTGTCGCGGCGGGGCCCATCAATGAACTGCGCTCGATGATAACGGGCTGGTTTCGCCCCGCCGCCGATGTCGAGGTATTTTCGGAGGAAGAGAAATGAGGCAGCAGGGAATTTCCAGGCGTTGCTTGCTTGGTTTTGCCACCGTGGCCGGATCGTCGCTGGCCTTGGCAGGATGCAGCAACTTCGATTTTCTCGGTGATCGGGACAATGATGTCCGCGAGTTCCTATCCAGCGCAAACGGCCTTACGTATCGGATGCAGCGTCTGTTGCTCGGCAACACCTGGTTGGCACCAGAGTACACTGAGGCGGACATCCGGCAGGCGCAGAGACCAAATGGCACTACAGCGGTCGGAACCGAAGAGTACACGCGCCTGGCGAACGATGGCTTTTCCGCCTATCGGCTGACGGTAGGCGGTTTGGTTGAGAGACCGGCGTCGTTTTCTCTCGCCGAGCTCCGGAATATGCCATCGCGCACCCAGATTACCCGTCATGACTGTGTGGAGGGCTGGAGTACGATTGCCAAATGGGCGGGTGTTCCGCTTTCGGCGGTTCTCGACCAAGTGCGGCCGCGCCCAGATTCACGCTACGTGGTGTTTCATTGCTTCGACAACGTGCAAAGTGACGGCGCTGAGGTTCAGTTCTATGGCAGCATCGATCTCGTCGATGCTCGACATCCGCAGACCATACTGGCCTACACCATGAACGATGCGCCCCTGCCCGTTGCAAACGGAGCGCCGCTCAGAGTACGCGTGGAGCGCCAACTCGGCTACAAGATGAGCAAATTCATCAAGTCCATCGAATTGGTCTCAAGCTTGGCCGAAATCCAAGGCGGCCATGGCGGCTATTGGGAAGACCAGGGATACGACTGGTACGCAGGCATATGAGGGGCAATCCGACCCTCACACCGACGTGCAACTAGCCCAGCGCGGCGGGACAAACGGCTGCTATCCTGCGCCATCTACCCACGCTATCGGGCGATCGCCCTTGTGGGACGACGCGAAAAATGGTGTGCACTTCGCTTAGCTCCAGCGTGTAGTCGGGCTATCGACGATCAGGTCCCATACAGAAACTTTTCATCCCCCACAGGGGAATATTCTGACCGGAGAATAACGGGTAGTTGCGAGTGCTCATCCCGATTGCTCACATAAGGCGCGAAGTGAGGTTTCGGTGCCAACGCGGATATTGCTGCGATGCCTTTGATCCGATTTCAGGCATGCCACCCTTGGCTTGCCTACCGACAGCAGCTGCACTGCTGCCTGCTACAGGAGACGATTGCCATGCCAAGCACCTTGAGTGAGTGGAACGAGTTCTTTCTTTTTCGAGGCACGAGTTCGATAGTGCCATTTCTCCGTTTTTTGGCTGTCCTGAGAAATCGCTTTGGAAGCGCCGCAGGGTCGTCCACGAGGTATCCAGCGAAACATTTTGGTTTGCTCTCAGCAACTCATTTCTAACTGCGCTTTCGCGCGCAGTTAGTGAGATTTCACGCCCACAAGAGGCTCCACAACAAACCATCACCACAGAATTGCCGATCCAAGGATTGGTAATTTCACAGGCGCTTGCCCTGCTGAGCCCTGCCGTTGTAATTTCCGGAGAATTTCATGCTATTCACTTCAACTATCTCTCGTTTGGGGTCTCTGGTTCTGCAAGCCGGAGCTCTCGTCTTATTTTCGGAAAGTCATGTGTTGGCGCAGGACAACGCCCAGGCGGCCAAGGGCGCCCGCTTGGCGACGCTCGATGAGCATGGCCTGATGCTGCAATCTCCCGACGGCGGCGTGAAATTCCACCTGGGCGGTCGTCTGCACGTTGATTTCGGAACCGGCGACAGTTCGGTTGTTACGGGCGAATTTCCCGAGCATGTCGATTTTCGACGTCTTTGGATCGAGCCGAAGTTGACCATCTATGACGACCTGATCTTGAACTTGCAGTATGACTTCGCCAGCAACACGACCCGGGTCAACAATCTTCTCGCAACCTACAAGGGCTTCTCCCCCTTCACCGTCACCGTGGGCAATTTCAAGGAGCCCTTCAGCCTCGACGTGCTGACGGCCAACAACGACATCATGTTCATGGAGCGCTCGCTTGCGGCCGCCTTTGCTTCTGGGCCGGCGGGACGCAATACCGGTGCGGCCGTCGGTACCCACGGCGACAACTGGACGCTTGCCGCCGGTATTTTCGGGGGCAATATAAACCACAGTGTCGACGGGGTCGGTCTTGAAGGAACGGTTCGTGCGACCTACGCGCCTATTCTGAACGCCCACGAGGTTCTGCATTTCGGCATTTCCGGCAACTATCACTCGCTCTCGGACGACGTCGGCGCGTCCTTCTCCACGACGCCGGAAAGTTTCCTTTTCGATGCCGCCCTGGTCAGCACGGGCGCAATCGACGACGCAGAGGCAATTGGCCGCCTGGGCTTGGAATTTGCCTGGGCAAATGGCCCGTTCCGGGTACAGGCCGAGTACATCGCCGCGGAAGTCGACCGCGAAAATAACCCCAACGCCTTCTTTCAGGGAGGCTATCTGCAAGGGGGCTGGGTCATCAATGGCGATGCGGCGCCCTACGTGCTCCAGGCCGACACGGCGACCGAGGTCGGCATATTCAAGCGGGTGCAGCCGAGGCAGGATCAGCGGTTGTCCCATGGCGGATCCGGAGTATTCGAGACAGTCGCTCGCTACTCCGCCATCGACCTGTCGAGCCACGACATTCGCGGCGGTTTTCAGCAAGACGTGACGATCGGCCTGAATTGGTATCCTGAACCGAATGCGCGCTTCATGGCGAACTACATCCATGCCTGGGCCGACCCGGCTTCCAGCAGCCTGGGCGGAGATGACGGGGACGCGGATATCTTCCAGTTGCGGATGCAGATCGCATTCTAGAAGTATTCACTTGTGCGAGCAAACGCACGCACGATGTCAGGGATCCCGGGTAGAAGACGCACCTTCCTCAAGACGGATCGTAAGATGACCGACGATAATCGCGGCGCGGGAGGCTGCTTTGACAGCCGGCGGCTCCGGAGACATGGCCGCGAATTCGACTGCCGGCTCACGCAAAACCAGCTTGCCCTGTAGCGCTGGCGTTCGCCAGGACGGCAGGTGATTGGCCCTCAACCCGAGGCGTTCCGCCACTTCGTTCACCATCGCGCGCCCGGGCGCGCTAGCCCTCCGAAACGATCCGTGCCTTGACCTCATCCGGCTGTTGGCGATGCGCCTCACGTCGGCCCCGTCGTGTCGTGAGACCTTCCGATGTAATGTCCATGGAGAAACTCCTTCCCGCTCATCCATGGAACGTCGATCACGGATCAGGCGACAGCGGGCAACGTGGGGCAAAACAGCGGCTACGTTGTTGTGATTTGAACGTGAATAAGCCGCTCCTTATGTAAACTCCGGCGGGGCCAGAGTCTAATACGTTGCCGCTAAATACACGTTGGCAATATGAAAATGTCGAGTCAGTACAGATGGATGTTCAACGATACCGCAAGAAACGCAAATGGCACGAACTTGATCTCTTGTGCCGTGCTGAAGCGGGGATCGGACCCATCGCGCCTGCCGCCTGCCGTATAATCCGGGAACTTGTGGGGGCCGACTCCGTCTTGTTGTTCTGGCTCGATCAGAACGGTCTGCCCGCGGGCCTTTTCTACGAAAGCACCGCAGATTGCGCGATTGAGGTCTTCGGTGATGATTACCATCGGTTCTTTTCAGATCCATTGGAGCTCAATGGCACCAACTTGCCTACGGAGAATGAAAATCCCGTCGGAATCCTGATGAATCCAAGACGGGATTATTTTTGCTCCAAAACCTTCAACCTCATGGTCAAGGCCAGTGCAAACCTCCATTCCGTTGATTTGAAGGTCGACGTTGAAAGTCAGACACGAGCGGTTGTAATGTTGTTTCGAACCGGGCAAAAGCCGTTTGAGGAACACGACGCATCGTATTTCAGACAGGCACTCCCCTACCTGCGACATGCTATCGAACGGCACTCGCCGGAGGGGCCTTGGGAGCGACGCTATGCGCCCGGCCATATGCTTGTCGATTGGTCTGGCACAAAGTTGTTGGCGGTGAGCGATGAAGCATCCCGCCTTCTCAACGCGTGCGCGATCGTCGGGCAGGACATCCGCGTTGCAGCTTCCGCGACGCTGCCACCGCGATTTGCCGAGGACCTTTGTCGTCGGCTGGAAACGGCGGGGGTGACAAGCGATATCCTGGACATTCCGTGGGGTCGGCTTCGCGCTACAGCAACACAAATGCATGACGTCTCAACAAAGGGTACGAAACGGGTGCTCATCTCGCTTGAGATGGAAGTGCCCAAGCGCCTGCGGATTATACATGCGATCCTGGACATGCCGCTGTCGCCGCTTCAACGCTTGATCGCACTGGTTGCTGCAGAGGGCGGCTCGCGTGCAGACTGCCTGAGTTCGATGGGGATCAGTAAGGAGGCGCTCAAGAAGCATCTTTCCGTTATTTACCGAGCAGTTGGCGTGAATTCGTGGAAAGACTTGGCGATGGCGCTGCAGCGGAACTCGTCGGGAAATTCGACGCCGTTGTGAATCACTGATGTTCCGCGAAATCTGATGGCGGAATTGATATGCCCCATCAGGGCATATCGCTGTGAAGCTACAAGATCGCTTCACTCTCTTCAGATTGAACGCCATATCGCGCGCCTCGATTTATTCGCGCGGCGATGATCGCTGAGCGACACAGTGCGAAGTCGGGTCTTCGTCACAGCTGAAGTGCATGTAGCTGGACACGCATCCAGAACTTTTTATCCCCCACAGGGGAATATTCTGACCGGAGAATAACGGGTAGTTGCGAGTGCTCATCCCGATTGCTCACATAAGGCGCGAAGTGAGGTTTCGGTGCCAACGCGGATATTACTGCGATGCCCTTGATCCGATTTCAGGCATGCCACCCTTGGCTTGCCTACCGACAGCAGTTGCACTGCTGCCTGCTACAGGAGACGATTGCCATGCCAAGCACCTTGAGTGAGTGGAACGAGTTCTTTCTTTGTCGAGGCACGAGTTCGATAGTGCCATTTCTCCGTTTTTTGGCTGTCCTGAGAAATCGCTTTGGAAGCGCCACAGGGTCGTCCACGAGGTATCCAGCGAAACATTTTGGTTTGCTCTCAGCAACTCATTTCTAACTGCGCTTTCGCGCGCAGTTAGTGAGATTTCTCGCCCACAAGAGGCTCCACAACAAACCATCACCACAGAATTGCCGATCCAAGGATTGGCAATTTCACAGGCGCTTGCCCTGCTGAGCCCTGCCGTTTCAATTCCCGGAGAATTTCATGCTATCAAAAGTATCTGAGGCAGTGGCGGTGCCGAAAAGGCATGCCGTCCGCTACGGACTTATGGTTCTAGTACTTGCCGTCACGCTGCCGATAGCGCTAACTCTCAATAGCCTTCATGTCCCCACGGCCTTTGCGACGATGTTGCTCGCCGTCATGTTTTCTGTGTGGAGATTTGGTATAGGGCCTGGCTTGGTGGCTTCGGTGTTCACGATTTTCAGCATTAGGTTCTTTCTGCTTGAGCCCCTCTACACAATCGATCCCTTCGCTCTGCCTGACGAGGAACTGCATGTATTTCTCCTTTTTGGCGAGGCTATCCTGCTACTCTGGCTACTTGGCTCGGCGCAACGACGCGCCCAGGAAAAGCTGAGAGCAAGCGAAGCATATTTGGCAGATGCCCAGGCGCTGAGCCAGACCGGGAGCGTGAGGTTGATTGTGCCGGATGCCGAAGTCTTCTGGTCCGCGCAGGCATACCGAGTACTAGGCTATAGCAACGACATCTCACCAAGCGTGCAGCGCATGATTGCACGTGTACATCCCGGTGATGTCGCTTTGGTACACAGCCGGTTCTTCCAACTGACAGAGCCTGCGAAACGCATCGATTTCGAACATCGGATCGTGATGCCGGATGGTACCCTCAAGCAGATTGCTGTACTTGGCAAGGCCGAACTCGAACGGGGTGGAAAGATCCGGGTTTCGGCTGCGGTTATGGATATGACCGAGGCCAAACGAATAAGTGCATCGCTACGGAAATCTCAAGCCGAGCTTGCCCATGTCACCAGGTTGACTGCGATGGGAGAACTCGTTGCCTCCATTAGTCACGAAATAAATCAACCGCTCGCAGCGATAAAGTTGAACGCAGAAACTGGCGTAAGATGGCTCGACCGGGAACCGCCCCAATTGGACGACGTCCGTCTGAGTTTATCCCGCATCATCGACAATGCAGCGCGCGCTGGAGCTTTGATCTCCAATCTCCGGAATATGAGCAAAAAAGCAGAGGCCCAAACGAGGCCCCTTGATCTAAACCATGTCGTGACCGACGTCGTACAAATCCTGCAGCGGGAAGCCCAGGACAAAAACATCCGGTGCATGATTGATCTCGATTCGAACCTCAAGCTGGTGGAAGCCGACGAGGTGCAACTACAGCAGATCCTCGTGAATTTCCTGATGAACGGCTTCGATGCCATGGCAACGACTCCAGAGAGCGAGCGTCAGATATCAATCCGTTCGCGAAATTGTGAGGACAGTGTTGCCGTTGAAGTGCGGGACGCGGGGCTTGGGATTCCGGAGGGGGTCGCGGGCCGGCTGTTCGACGCCTTCTTCACCACAAAGCTTCATGGCATGGGCATAGGGCTGTCCATCTGTCGAACGATCGCGGAAGCTCATGGCGGTAAAGTCGAGGCGTTCAACAACGAGGACAGGGGGGCGACATTTCGTATTGTCCTTCCACAGGCTTCGGCCTTGGTCGCTTGAAGGAAACGCCAAACCTGGTCGCCCTGACGTTCTGGACCGTAGTTTTTTCCTCGGGGCGGTATGCGCGGACGCGCAATATGTGTGCGTTCCGGCGACCGTCGCCTCCGGGATTGCGGCGGCGCTGTCAGGTCGGCCTCAACAAGGGTGAGGCTGCGCATAAGCTGAAGCGCGCTGTCTTTTTCCACGAGCGAGGCGAGATCCGTGATCGGTCGTTCGAAAGCCAGGGGTTCCGCGCCTCAGGGATCAATCTCGTCGTCAGTGCGATCGTGCACTGGAAAACGGTCCATCTTGACCGCGCGGTCACACAGCTGAAACTCGCGGGGCGAGACATTCCTGATACTCTGTTGAAGCACATCTCGCCACTCGGTTGGGAACATATCAACCTTACCGGCATCTACACCTGGGATGCCGAACATCAGATGCCGAGCGGATTTCGATCGCTCCGCCTGCCAGTTGCGCTGCAGCGGGTCGCATAGGTTCTCATTCCGTTCGCCCTTAGCGTACGATTTCGCACTGCTCTTGTTCCGACCCCGGAATGCGACGGGACCGCTAGAGGCGCTCTGCGTTGGACGCGCAACGCGCGAGGATCTCTTTCAGGCTGGGCCTGCCGTGATAATAAAGCGCCGCAGTTCGCTCATATGCGCGTTCGTAAAGCCGGAATGTATCAGGGTCGGAGAGGCTGAACGCGGGAGTGCGGCTGATGTCGGGATCGTCGAGTTTCGGGAAACGTCGGTCCTTGTGCGCGAGATGCGCTTACGTGCCGATGAAGGCTTGCACGTCCGGTTGCTCCAGCAGGCAATAGACGTCGTAATAATGTCGGAGAAAATTGACAGGGAACTGTCCCGTTTCCTGCTGCTTGCGATAATTGGTGGAGATGGTCTGGAGCTTCTCCACTAGCGTGTAGCCGGGTTCGTAGCAAGGCACGGCGAGCGCGCGATTATCGATCAGCTCGACGCGCGATGATGCGCAGTCGTAGGCCCAGGAGCTGATATCCTTGTCGATGTTGGGTGCCACCGTATCGAAGCCGGCTTCGAGCAATACGCTGCCTTTGAGCACCGACGACGTATCGGTCATCTCCGGACAATAGAGGCGGATGCCGCCGCTGCGATAACTCTCGTTGTCGAATTCGGTATCGCGCTCGATGCTTTTGATGCCGTCGATCGTGATCGTCTCGGCAAGCCAGTCATGGAAGGCCTTGCGGCTTTCGCGATGTGCGGGTTTGTCGTGATTAGGGCCGGTCTTGACCCCATCGCCTCGGGAGGTTCGATGCGGATATCGATATCTTCCGAGAAGCGGTTGATGATGCGGTAGCCTTTGGAGAGCGATGTGCCGCCCTTCAACTCGAACCGCATCTTCAGCTGCTGCAGGCCGTACAGGCAGTGCATTATCCAGTAGTCTTTCTCGACCAGCGCCGGCTGCACTTTCATCTCCTCGGCGACGATGCACAGCAATGCCCCGAAATCCTTATGGTTATGCAGGAAATCAGTTGGCATGCGCGTCTGCTACGAGGCCGTTGAAGAATTTACGGGTGCGCACCATGCCGTATTCCTTGGCGGCGCGGGTGAGGGCGCTGCGATTGCCCTGCAGGGCACGCTCTTTCACACGAGCCAGCACCTGCTCGCGGTCTTCGGCCAGATGGTCGAGATTGTTGACCAGGTCGACCAGCAGGAACTCTTTTGTCAGGGTTTTGGGGAAGGCCGGTTTCTTGCGAAACTCGAATTCCCGACCGCCCAGCGTGAAGTTGCCGTGGCGCTTGTGGTTATAGACGACGGTCTTGTTATAGAGCTGCGTCGCTCCGACACCCAGGCTGTTATAGGCGTTGGGCGAGGCGACGAGATACCGGTCATCCTTCAGGAAGGCTTCGACGAGAGCATCATCTTCGGCTGGCGCCTTGCCGAACGCGGTCTGCTTCGGCCGATGATAGACACCGGTCGATAGTTTGGTCAGGTACCCTTCCGCCATCAGCTGTTGCAGGTGCCGGTCGACCGAGGACGACCATTGGGTGAGGTCCTCCCGACGGTAGACCTTGCCGGACCGCAGATGCTTTTTCAGTTCCTGTAATTTCGTCATGGGATAGCTCTATAGCGAAATATGGTTGTGAATGCAATTTTTTCCAAATTTCATGCAAAATGATGCGTGCTCTAAAGACCTAAAAAGCTGATATTCTGGATACATATATGGACTATCTTCCGCAAATTTCCATCATCTGAAAGGTAGAAACCTGCGACCCATTGCCTTCTCCGAGGTCTCAGACGTGACTAGGGTCACGATCTGCAATTTGCAGAGCTTGGCGGTGTTTCGGTTGAGAGTTTCAAGGATCTGTCCGCACTGATGGCTGCAAGCAGCGATAGTGCTGTATCGGGTTTCACAAGGCCGAACGTTGCATTGACTCGAAGCGGGCCATCGCGCAGCATGGCGTGCATGATGACGGCAAGACCCCTGGCAAGCGCCACGCGTGCCTTCCTCAGCTCGCGCCGCTTCGCGATCTTCATCGCCCATCCCTTGAGAGCGAAGCTGCCACGACTGCGGGTTAGAATCGAGTTGGCGGCTTCGTAGAGCAGCTTGCGCACCATACTGTCGCCGTGCTTGGTGATGCGCCCTGTCCAATCGACTCTCCGGATTGGTGACGTCTGGGGACAAGACCAAAGTAGGCGCCGGCGGTGCGCGATTGACGGAAGCGGCCAACTTCATCGATTGCCGCAGCAAAAGCAGCAGAGGTTTGAACGCCGACTCCGGGAATGCTCATGAGTTGCCTGCAGGATCGAGATCGGTGGGTGAACTCACGCAGCACCAAATCCATTTCTTTGATCTGCTTCATCAGCTCAGTTCTCACGGCAAGCAGCGCGGTTATGCTCTGGCCGAGGCCGGGTATGCTTGCCTGCGCACGCCAGAAATCCCTCCGGGACTACACAAAAGCGGCATAGTCAACTTCATCAAAGATCGGAACCGGTCCAACTTCGGATCCATGCACGAACGCCACCAGGGTGAGCAAACGCCTGCCTTTGGACATTGGAAGACTCCGCGTGCGGGAAGCAAGCCCCGTCGACAAGACAAGGCCCCCGGGGCGTCAGTGGCCGACGCCGAGATAGAGTTCGGCAGCACGCTGATCGGCGAGCAGGTTGTCCGCCGGCCCCTCCAGCGCCACCTTGCCGGCATCCATGATCGCACCGCGATCGGATATCGCGAGAGCCTGGCGTGCGCGCTGCTCGATCAGCAAGACGGCCGTCCCGGTCTTCGCCAGTTCGCCGATGCGACGGAAGCTTTCGTCCGCCATGATCGGAGAGAGCGCCGCCGTCGGCTCGTCGAGCACGATAACATCCGGACGCGTCATCAGGGCTCGCGCAAACGCGAGTTGCTGTCGCTCGCCGCCAGACAGGCTGCCGGCGCGTGAGCGCCGCCGCTCGTTGAGAGCCGGAAACAGGTCGAACATTTCGGCAATGCGCTGTTTGCGGTCCTTCACGCCTTCCACCACTTCGAGATTTTCGACAATGGTCAGTGCCGCGAAGACGTTGGCGGTCTGCGGCACATAGCCGATGCCGGCGCGAGCGCGCTGCTCGGCCGGAACGCGGGTGATGTCGCGGCCCGACAGGGTGACACGGCCGTTGACGCGCGGGAGAAGGCCGACCACCGCTTTGGCCAGGGTGGATTTTCCCGCGCCGTTGGTGCCCGCGACGGTCAGGATCTCTCCCGTTTCGAGGGAGAGATTGATTCCGGTCAGAATGTCGGTCTCACCATATCCGCCGGTCAGTTTTTCGATGGTCAGCATCAGTTTGCTCCCCCTCCGATATAGGCTTCGCGTACGGCGGTATCAGAGAGCACGGCCGCCGGCTCGCCCGAGGCGATCAGCTTGCCGCGGTCCATGACGTAGAGCTTGCTGACGAGTTTCGACAGCGCGCCGAGATCATGCTCGATGATGAGAAAGCCGATGCCGCGCGCATTGAGTTCGCGGATCTTCTGCGAAAGCTCCTCGATCAGTACAGGATTCACGCCGGCGAAGGGCTCGTCCAGCATGATCAGCCGTGCTCCGGTCATCAGCGCGCGGCCAAGCTCAAGCAGTTTCTTCTGACCGCCGGAAAGGCGACCGGCCGGCGTGTCCGCGACGACGCCGAGCTTGAGGAAACGGATGGTCTCCTCCACCTTCCCGGCAATCTCCTTCTCCTGCCGGGCAACGCTGGCGGGCCGGAAGAAGGTCGTCATCAGGTTCTCGCCACCCTGTCCCGGTGCGGCGGCCATCAAATTTTCCCGAACGGTCATGTGCGCGAATTCGCGCGGCACCTGGAAGGTGCGCACCATGCCGGCCTGCGCCCGCTCCACGGCGGACGCATTGCCCAGCGGCTTGCCGTCCAGCACGACGTCGCCGCCTTTGCCGTCGAGAAAGCCGGTAACCAGCGAGAACAATGTCGACTTGCCGGCGCCGTTCGGTCCGATGACGCCGATGATGTCGGCATCTTCCATTGTAATCGACACCCGGTCGACCACGGTCAGGCCACCATAGGCCTTGCTCATCTCTTTGATTTCGAGGGTCATCGCTTTGTATAGTCCCCCATGAGGCCCTGCGGGCGATAGATTGTGAAGAGCATCAGGGCGAGACCGATCGCGCCCAGACGGATGCTGGCCATGGCGACTTCCGGGATGAACGGCGCGAGATCGCGCAGGAAACGGGAGCCTTCCAGGAACAGCATGAGTATGATCACGCCGGCCACTGTGCCGGATATACGTCCCACACCGCCCATGATGATCGCCATCCAGATCTGGAAGGTGATGAAGGGGATGAACTGGTCCGGCGAGATGTAGCCGATGTAGTGGGCATAGAGCGCGCCCGACAGACCGGCCAGCATGGAGCCGAGCAGCAGCACCTGCATCTTGAAGCCGGCTGGATCCTTGCCGAGCGACTTTACCGCCTCTTCGTTGTCACGGATCGCCTCGATCATGCGGCCGAAGGGTGAACGGACGATGCGGCGCATGGCGAGAATGGCCAGCACGCAGCACACGGTGACACTTGCCAGCATGGCGATTGCCTGCGACTGGCCGGTGACGCTGGAAAAAATGCGCGGAATGCCTGCGATGCCCTGAACGCCGTTCGTCAGCCAGCCTTCGGACGTCGCGACAAGACGCACGATCTCCGAAAAACCGAGCGAGGCGATGGCGAAATAGTCCTCGCGCAGACGGATGCTGATCACGCCCAGCGGCCAGGCCGCGAGCATTCCGACCAGGGCCGCCGCCAGAAGCGACAACGCCACCGGCACGCCATTTGTCGACAGGATCGCCGAGGTATAGGCGCCGACGCAGAAGAAGCCGACATGGCCGAAGTTGATCAGTCCGGTCAACCCGAACTGGAGATTGAGGCCAAGGGCGAGCAACAGGTAGATGCCCGAGATGATCGCGATGGCGATAAGATAGGCGTCCATATCAGCGTACTCCTTCCACCCGACCGAACATGCCGCGCGGCCGCACGAGAAGCACGAGAAGCAGCACGATAAAAGACACGGCGATCTTGTAGGTGAAGCCCACGAACGGGGTGGCAAGCTCCTGCGCGACGCCGATGACGAGGCCGCCAACGATCGCGCCGACCGGATGACCTATCCCGCCGAGAACGGCAGCTGCGAATGCGGGCAGCAGCATGTCCCAGCCCATTTCCGGCGAGACCACCGTCTTCATGCCGAGAATGATGCCGGCGATGGCGGAGACCGCGCCCGCCATGGACCAGAGCGTAAACATGACGGGGCGCGGCGCAATGCCTGACACCCGCGCCAGAAGCGGATTGTCGGCCACTGCACGCATACGACGGCCGATCGGGGTCATGTGCAGTAGGATGAAGACGATGACCAGTGTCACGAGTGCGATGGCTGCGAACTTCAGGTCGTTGGGCTGAATGCGCAGGCCGAGGAAACGGATCGGCCGCACGATGTCGAGTTGGAAGACGCTCTGGTTGTGCCCAAAAGCGAGGCCGAGGCCCGCGCGAATGAAGAAGGCGAGACCGATCGAGGCCAGCAGCGAGGAAATCGGCGAACGATTGGCAAGCTGCCTGAAGACCAGGACGTAGGAGAGGACCGCAGCTAGCGCGCCGGCCAGCAGGCCCACAAGACCGCCGACGATCAGAGACCCCGTCAGCGTCGTGCCCAAAAGAGCACCATAGGCGCCCAGCGTCATGGTGTCGCCAGTGGCCGCGTTGGAGAACCGGGCGATGCCGAAGACGAGCGTTACCGCCAGGCCCGCGAGCCCGATGATAAGCCCGGACATGACGCCGGAAAGGAGGAGTTCGGCAAAGCCTGTCATGGTTGGTTTGCTCTACTTGCATTCAGGAGTGAAAGGAGGACATGGCTGCCCGCCAGTAGCCATGTCCGGGCGGACTTTCGCCCGCCGGATGCTTGACCCCGACGCCTTGGGCACCGGGCGCACGTATCAAAGCGTGACGACGTATTCGCGCTTGATCTCGCCGCTCCGGATGAAGGAGGCGGCGAAGTCCGGTGTCACGTCGCCGAATTCGTCGAAATCGAGAACCGAAGAAGCGCCCTCATAGTTGATCGGACCGCTCTTCAATGCCTCCTTGCCTTCGGCGAAGGACGAGACCTGCTTGCCGTCCGGGTTGGCGACTTCACGGATCTTGGCGTTGATCGCCGCCATGTCGGCGCCGGGACCGGCCGCTTCCATGGCCAGTGCGAGCACGGTAACCATGTCCCAGGTCATGGCGGCGTAGACATTGGTCAGGCCAGGCTGGCCGACGGCCGACTGGTAGGCCGCATCGAATGCCGCAAAAGCCGGCGAGCCTTCGTTGGAAATGCTGTCGACCGAAATGATGCCTTCGACGACGTCCGGTCCGAGCGCCTTAACCAGTTCGGGATTGCCGGCCCAGGCTGGCATGATGAACTTGTTTTCCTCGCCGGTCTGGTACCATTCGCGCAGGATGATCGTGGTGTCTGCGATATAGGAGCCCATGACAATGACATCCGGCTTGGCGTCCAGAATTTTCTGAAGTTCGGCGCGGTAGCTCGGCTGTGCAGGCTCGTAGACCACCGAGGCAACGATCTCGCCGCCCTTGGCCTTCCAGGCCTTTTCGAAGCCTTCCGTATTGCCGATGCCGGATGCATTGTTGAAGGCCATGGTGGCGGGGCGCTTGAAGCCTTCCTTCGTTGCGATCTCGGCAAAGGCGCGGCCGAAGCGGTCATTGGTCGCCTGGTAGCGGTAGCCGAGCTTCTTTTCGTTGGCGGGAGCCACCGAAAGGGCCGGCGCACCGGAGCAATGGAAGAGAGGGATATTGGCTTCGCTGGTCAGCGGAAGCACAGCGAGGGAAACGCCGGACGACCAGGTGCCGAGAACAGCCTGAACCTTGTTGACCTCGATCAGCTTCTTGGCCGCCAGAACGGCTGCCTGCGGCTGGGTCTGGGTGTCTTCCGCGAAGACTTCGAACATGCGGCCGGCAGCACCACCAGCGGCATTTACGACCTCGGCAGCCGCGGCAATCATCTTCTGCATGCCGGTGCCGTAGGGGCCGCCTGCGCCGGTAATCGGGTTCAGCGCGCCGATGCGGAAGGTGCCGGCGTCCTGGGCGAAGGTCAGGGACGGCATCAGGCCGGAGCCGGCAAATGCGGCGAGGCTGGCCAGGGTCTGGCGACGGGTCAGGTTCATTGTTCGAGTTCCTCTCATTATCTTATCCGGAGCTTTGCTCCCGTTCTTCGAATACGACGCCGGGCAGCACGCCACTGCCCGGCGCCAAGACGTCAGTTCAGGCGTTCCTGCTTGATGAACGCACCGTCCTTCATGATCAGCGGCATGTGCTGACCCTGGCGGGTCAGGAGCGACAGATCGACCAACGGATCACCATCGACGACGATGAGGTCGGCGAAGGCTCCCGGGGTAACCGCACCGATCTGTCCCTCCATTCGCAGAAGCCGGGCGGCGACATGCGTCGCGCTGCCGATCACTTCGTGAGCCGGCAGGACGCGGCCTCGGATGACGAATTCCTCCGACTGATGCTTGTGCATGCCGCCCAGCAGGTCGCTGCCATAGGCCATGGCAAGGCCGGCGGCGCGCATGATTTCCAGCGATTCCATCCCGGACAGGCGGACGTTGTCGATCTTAGCGACGGAGCCTTCGGGGAAGCCCATCGACGCGCCTTCGCTCGACAGCTTGTCGTAGGTAACCAGGGTCGGCACGGCGATGGCGCCCATGGATGCCGCAAAAGCGGCCGTTTCCGACTGGATCAGGTTGCAGTGTTCCAGGGAATGAACCCCGCACTCGATCGCGCGGCGGATCGCCTCGTCGGTGTAGAGATGGGCCGAGACGTAGGTGCCGGCATTCGCCGCTTCCTCGACAATGGCGACGATTTCCTCGCGCGAGAAGCCAAGGAAGTGGATCGGGTCGGTCGGCGATGCGACGCCGCCATTGGCCATGATCTTGATGAACTTCGCACCGCCCTTGATCTCCTCGCGGGTAGCACGGCGTACTTCCGGCACGCCGTCGCAGACGCGGCCGAGGGCACCGAGCGTGTGACCGGTCTGCTCGACCGCACGGTCGACATAGGGACCACGGAAGTCGCAGTGGCCGCCTGTCTGGCTCAGCGCCTTGCCCGAAACAACAAGGCGGGGCGCCGGCAGAATTCCTTCCTCGGTCGCGGCAACCAGCGCATGGGTGGCGCCGCCGACATCACGCACGGTTGTGAAGCCGCGTCCCAGCATCTCGCCCATGATCTTGAAGGCGCGGATGGTGACGAGCGCGTCGGGAAGCAGGGCATT
Source organism: Ferirhizobium litorale (assembly GCA_030028905.1). Taxonomy (GTDB): domain Bacteria; phylum Pseudomonadota; class Alphaproteobacteria; order Rhizobiales; family Rhizobiaceae; genus Ferirhizobium; species Ferirhizobium litorale. The sequence continues at coordinate 485,779 of JALDYZ010000003.1, forward strand.
CTTGCCGAGGTCGGCCATGGAGGCGACGACGTGCACATGCGCGTCGATCAGACCCGGCATAAGCGTCTTGCCCTTGAGGTCAATGGTTTCGGCGGATGCCTTAAGATTTGCGCCGACTTCGCGGATCGTATTGCCTTCGACCAGCACGTCGACCGGCGCCGCCGCCTCGGGCGACGTTCCATCGACGATGCGAGCATTGGTGAAAAGAATTGCGGACAAGATGTCAAACTCCAGAAATGTTCATTCGGCCCGGGCCGCAGACATGCGGCCCGAGTGGCTGGCTTGAGCTGCGGGGACCGGATCCGCGCCCGGCATCCGGCGCGGATTCAAGAAATTGCCTCCACACCGGATGGATTGGGGGACGCCTTCTCGGCGGCGGGGAAGAGACGACGGACCTCATCCTTCCAGAAGGCGAGCATCTGAGCGTAGTATTCCTGGTCGTCGCGCAGGATGGTCTGGGCGATCATGCCGCGAACGATGCACATCGTGGCATTCATGACGATGCGGGCATGGTCTTCGGGTACGCCCCTCTTGCGGGCAAGCGCGGACCAGATCGCGTCGAGACCAGCATGGAAGCGCCGCACCACGGGGATCAGACGATCCTTGAAATCGGCGTTGTGCCGGGTTTCCGGCAGGTATTCCATGGTGACGTAAAACAATCGGTCCGACATGAACTGCCAGATGTAGTCGACGATCTCGTCGGTGGTGCCGCCGCGCTCCGCATAGTCTTCGGCGAAGGCGAACAGCTTCTGGTTCACCTCCTCCAGCATGGAGGCGATCGCATCGGTGAGGATCTCTTCCTTACTGGAGAAATGATGGGTCATGGCGCCGCGAGACAGGCCGGCGACTGCGGCTATCTCCACCGTGGAGGTGCGCGACAGTCCTTTTTCATACATGACGTCGATCGTCGCCTTGCGGATACGCGCCAGCGTCTCGGCGCTGCGTTCACCCTGGGTGCGGGATCTCTTTTTTTCTGCCACGTCAATTGCTCCTGCCCTGCCGATGTAGGATTCTCATTTCGATTAAAACAGACGCGTTTGTTTTTTTGCTATAAGGATGAGAGTATTTACAAACAGTCAAGTCTGTTTTTTAGAAAGGTGTCTCGCTACGAGTGAGCTGGTACCTGCGCTATCCGCTCACAAAATGTTGGTACGTTCGGTATCTTTAGGGTCGCGTCTCACCAACGAAGAATCTTTGAAGTTCGTCTGCCCAGCACGGTGCTCAGGAACCAAGAACGTTTCGCGACGTTTCCTGCCCGTACGCACATTCGACGTACAAAAATTTATATTTCAACTTGATCGGTACGTCGTTTGACGTACACATAGCCAAACTATTACACCCGAAAAGGAGGCGAATATGCCTGCTTTCAAAGACATGACTGCCGACATCGATGAACCAAACGACGCACGTATGAGCTTCCGTACGAAGGCGCGCATCAAGACGGCAATCCAACGCGCTGCTGCGCTGTCAGGTGTAGATGACTCCGCTTTTACGATCAACGCTGCTTATCAAGCCGCCATGACGACGATTGCCGGTCATGAACGGACCCTTTTACAACCAGCCGATCATGCTGCGTTTTTTGCTGCGCTGGACAACCCGCCAGAGCCGACAGATAGCCTTAAGGCTGCTTTCAAGCGTCACAGCGAGACTGTCGTTTCAAAACAAAGCGCCAAAGACAATCATCGAGCCGCTCGATGCCTCAAGACATGATCGGGCGGCTTTTACGTGCGGCGTTGAGCAGGTCGACAACTTCTTTCAGAAGACCGCAAACAAGCTTCAGAAGAGCGACCATTTTCGTGTTTTCGTGATGACGCAAAACGGAGGTCCGGTGATAGGCTTCTACGCCATCAACAGTCACGCTGTTGACTACACGGAACTTCCGAAACGGTTCGCCCGTGACCGGTCTGGACATGGGTCAATTCCGGCGGCCTACATATCAATGATAGTCCGAGACTCGAAATTCGCTGATGCGGGATATGGCCGGGACCTTTCAATTGACTGCTTAACACGAATAGCGCGTATGTCGGATGACATAGGTACGGCAATCGTCATGCTTGATGTCCTCGATTGCGGTGATGCAGAGCGAACCGAGAGACGAGTAAAGCTTTACAAAGAGTACGGCTTCCAGCCTCTGCCGACAAACCCGATGCGGATGTTCATCCCATTCGCAACGATCAAGAAGATGTTGGACTAAACCCCGCGGCTCCCCGTCGAGTTCAACGTACAGATCTCTTCCACGAAGCCAACCATTCCGGAACGTTCGACAGCAAGAACTTGGGCGTAGCAGCTAGGATTTAGCTCACGCCGTAAGAGCTGTTTTTTCAATGCCCTGAGAAAATGACATGTGAAATCCTGGTTTAAGTCGATTTAAACCCCGCTTATTTAAGGCCGCTTACCTTAGCCGCTTAGTTGTTTAAATGAAATGCAGCTTGCTTAAATAGCGATCAAAAGCAGACGGGCGAAAAGGCCGGGCCGATAGGTGGTGTAGCGGTTGAAAATCACGGGTCAGCCATCGCGCGAATTGTCATTTCAGTTGGCTTCCCGCGATGATGGACGCTTTTCTCAGCCGCTGGTATTGGCCTTGTCTTGGACTTTTGCGCATCGAGAGAGGAGTTCGTCGAAGGTCTCGGCCTCATCGAGAAGGAGGCCGTCTTCCAGCATTCGGGCGTAGTCCTGTTCGAGTTCTGTCCTCCCTGCACCGGAGGGCGTCAACTGAAGACTCCCACCCACTGCTGCTTCGAAATCGATCGGCGTTTTGTCAGCCGCTTTCTCGGCGAAAAACATCGATTTGTGTTGTGCCACGGACTTGGCCAGCTCGCGGTCAGCTATCGCGCTATCGGCAATGCCTATATCGTCGAGGCGAACGATATCGTGCCAATGGCGTGAAAAGCGCTCTCCGCGGAGCCGCTCCTGCAGACAGAAGACGTGGATTGCCGTCGCCCCCAGAACGTGCGTTCGGCATCATGACCCGCGGCCTGGTGGTGGGAAACTCGATGCCATCGACAAGGCCAGCAGCGTCGCATAAAATGTCGCGAACGCTTGACGGCTCTCCGGTCGATCGAGCTCCAAACTCCAGCATTACGCTTGGAGCGACATAGCCGGATCCTCCATCGACTGCTTCGTAGTCGATGATAGCTTGTCGGCTTCGACCCGGACGGTGGCTGGAAGCGACTGGACGCTGATCGCATCGACAATGAGCGGACGAACGGTCTCGGATACCCAGACCGGCAAACGCTTGCGAACTTCACTCGACCAGCGCTTTTCCTCGCTTTTGGTTTTCGGCAATGCTTCCTCGTGCTCACCCACGAGATCATGAGCGAGCGCACGGATATCGTAGGTCAGGTCGACATCTTCCGAAAACCTGCGGATGGCGTTGTAGGCTTTCGAGAGGGACGTGCCGCCTTTGAAGACAATATGGTCGCCGAGCGTCGTTCCATAAAGGGTCTGCAGCGCCCAGACGACCCAAGTGTCCTTCTCCAGGAGGTGGAGGCCGTCTGGATTTCTCCGCTGCGATCGCAAGAACTTCTCCTCGATCTTCCCCGGACAGCCGCAAAAACTGTTCAGCCATGAGCGGCCTTTCCTACACTGCGGGCAAGCCAGCTGGGAAACTGAGGGGCGGCGGCAACAAGTTCGCCGAACGCCTCTGCGGAGAGCTTCCGCTTGATGCTCGGAAGAGCCTCATCGGCCTTTTCCGGACCGAGCCAGGCCAGCGCGCGGACAGCCAGGCCGGCAGGCTTGTTCGCCAAGGCGAGTTGCCAACGCGGCACGTGCTTCAACTCGACCGTCTGGCTGCCGACAGTTATGGTTCGGCTGCGACCGGATGTGAAGTATACGGACCGGATCGGCACCTGAGTGGACAGCCCGAGTGAGTTTGCAGCCGCAGCGCCATTCGAAACGATGACCTCGCCACGCTGGTGTGCAACGGCTTCGACGGCTTGCTCGACCGTCGGCGGTCGGCTCCCGAAACGGCTCTTGATCGCCTTGAGATAGATCCCACGACCAGCCCGGACGAGCTCGCCGCGTTCATATAGGCGCGACAGTGCCTGGTCTACCGCGGCACGGTTTCCCAAATGCAGGAAGGCCTTTGCGGACAGCGCTGTTCCCTCGGGCAGCTGTTCGGCATAGGCCATGATCTGTCTTGTCAGTCGTTGCATATTATTTCTCCTGTCAGAAATATATGCAATTTTCTGACAGTTTGCAATGGCCTCAAACCTTGCCTGGTTGGAATAGAAGCCTATGCGACCGCCCATCACTGGGGGCGGGAGTTGGCAAAACTCGGGGACGAGGTGCGACTGAGGCCGCCGCGCTATGTGAAGCCTTATGTCAAGCGCAACAAGAACGACGCGGTTGATGCTGAGGCGATATGCGAAGCGGTGACACGATCGAATATGCGGTTTGTCCAGATCAAAACAGTGGATCAGCAGTCGAACTTGATGCTTCATCGTACCCGTATGCTGTTCACTCGCCAGCGCACGACGACCATCAACGCCGCCCGCGCGCATCTCGCCGAGTTCGGTACGTTGCGGGTATCGGCTGCACCGGGCTGCAGGCACTTCTCGATCTCATCCGGAAGGGCGAGAGAACTGAGGTACCGGCAGAGGCATGTTTATGTCTGGCTGCATTGGCAGGCCAGATCGACCTGCTGAAACGGCGGTACTGGAAATGGACCAGCAGGTTTTGAAATGGCACCGCGCCAATGATCTCAGCCGCAAGTTTGAAGGAATTCCCGGCGTCGGTCCCCAAGCAGAATTCGAGCGGCGGCAAGGAGAAGTTTGGATTCTGGCACCGGAGCTTGGAGAGCGGCGGTGCCAGGTGGCAACTGCACTTCGGAACGCGAAATGCTCTCCAACGGGTCGTTCAAGGCAGCGCTGGCAGCGCCAAAAGCACATGCCGATTGCAAACTGCACGTCGCCGTCCCCCAATACTATGCGTGTATTGGATCGGGCTTTGGGCAAATTAACGGTCTCGTGGTAGAGCTGGCGTGCAAGTGTTTTTTGGCTGAGTGCGTCACCGCAGTCGTGCTTTTGAGAGGATGCGGCCCATGGATTTCATCACCGGCTTCTTCGGATTGATCGAGGACCTCACCTGGGGATGGGCCTTGATCCCCATCCTTGTCGTTTTTGGCGTGTTTATCACGGTGATGAGCGGGTTCGTCCAGATCGAATACTTCACTCGGATGTTCCGTGTCCTTTTCTCCAAGAACCAGACCGGAGACCCGAATGCGATCAGCGCACGCGAGGCGCTGCTGATTTCGGTGGGCGGGCGCGTCGGTGGCGGCAACATCGCGGGCGTCGCGGTCGCTATCACGCTTGGCGGACCGGGCGCCGTGTTCTGGATGTGGGCGATCGCGGTGATCGGCATGGCAACCAGCCTGGTAGAGTCGACGCTTGCCCAGCTCTACAAGCGCTCCAACGGTGATGGCACCTATCAGGGCGGGCCTGCCGGCTACATCATCTATGGCCTCGGCGTGAAGTATAAGTGGCTGGCGACCGTCTACGCCCTTTGCCTGATGCTCGCTTTTGCCTTCGGCTTCAACGCCTTCCAGGGCAATACCTTTGCCGGTGCGGTCAATGACAGCCTCGGCGTCGATCGCTTGTGGAGCGGGATCGGTCTTGCGATCATCACCGGCTTCATCGTCTATGGTGGCATTCGCCGCATCGCCAAGGTCGCCGACGTGATCATTCCGATCATGGCGTTCATTTATATCGGCCTGGCACTGCTGGTGATCCTTTCGAACATTACCGCGCTGCCCGGTGTCATCTGGTCCATCATCGCCAATGCGTTCGGGCTGGAGGAAGCCGTCAGCGGCGGTGTCGGTGCAGCACTTGCCCAAGGCCTTCGGCGCGGCCTGTTCTCCAACGAGGCCGGGCTGGGCTCGGCGCCGAACGTCGCCGCGACGGCCGATGTGCGCCATCCGATCAGTCAGGGCATCACCCAGTCGTTCTCGGTCTTCATCGACACGATCATCATCTGCTCGTGCACGGCCTTCATAATCCTGCTCAGCCCGGTCTATCAGCCGGGGGCCGAAGGCATCGACGGGGTTGTGCTGACCCAGCAGTCGCTGGTCAGCCAAGTCGGCAGTTGGTCGCAATATTTCCTGACCTTTGCGATCCTGCTCTTCGCCTTCAGTTCCATCATTTACAACTACTATCTCGGCGAAACGGCTCTGAAGGTGATGACCTCGCAGGCTGGCGCGCTGCATGTGCTGCGGCTCGCGATCGTCGTCGTCGTCTTCCTTGGGGCGACAGCTCCGGGCGCGACGGCTGTGTTCTTCTTCTCTGACCCATTGATGGGCGTACTCGCCGTGGTCAACCTGATGGCGATCATGATGCTGTTTCCGGTGGCGCTGCGCGTCCTCGACGATTTTCGCTCGCAGCTTAAATCAGGTGTGGCACGGCCGGTATTCCATCCCGCAGCGTTTCCGGACCTCGATCTGGATCACTCCGCCTGGCCGCATGCGAAAAAAGCTGTTGAGGCGGACGGACGCTAGGAGGGCAAAGACTGAGCGCTTCCGCGTTGGCCCAATCTTGTTATTGCGGCTGGGGCATGATCGCGAGGATCTCGAACGAACGATTTTGATTTCGCACCGGATCACTCGATCTCGTATGGCCGCCCGAATCGAAAGCGGGGGTGCACCATCCAAACGCTTGCCATTCGAGACGCATGCCTGCGTCGATCAGCCTCCCCATCACGATCGGGGAGGCTCCGCTGGCGATGACGGTTCCGGTTTCAACAAGAGACCGAACTCTCGCGAGTTCTCTCGCGCCAACAGATCAACCCCTAGTGCTGTTACAAGCGTGGAGGCTAACGCCATGGAGACTGCCATAAGAAGCATGTAGACCGGAGCGATGGTGCGCCGATCAGGCCAAGAAGCAGCATTACAGAGGCTTGCTAGATAGCTTCTTTGGGCCGGTTTTGTCTATCACTGGACCTACCACCTGGATGCAACCGCCTGGAGGGAAGCCTGCCGGTCTCTGGACTGTCCTACCAAACGTTCGGCGGCCATATTGCTTGCATCCAGTTAACATGCGGAAACAGAGACCGGCAGTCTCTCGTTATGATAAAGGGACCAAAGGCAGGTCAGGGCAAAAGCACCCAAGGTGGTTTAGCACGTACGTTCGTCTCCTTGAGACACTTGCCCGCCATGTTTTGACCACCCGAGACACTCAACCGCCGGTGCATGCGGACGGCACGGCGCGGCCAACGCCCCATGATAAGTGCCCCTGAATGATGGTCAGCGTGTGCTGGCCGTCCGAGTAGGTCGTGCCGTCTGGCCCCGTTGGGGAGAGGTCGACCGCGGTAGCGCCGTTGACAGATACCGAAGCGCGATCACCGAGGAGGCGCACTGCCAGACGCGTGCCGTCCTGGCACGTGTAGTCGCTGAGGGGATAGGGGTTGCCCGCGCCGATCGACACGTCAGACGCGGCAACCTCCAAGCTTGCCAGCATCAGGGCGCTGATTGCTAAGTCTGACAGATGCCCCGACATGATAGACCTCCAAACTTGCACACCTCGTGCACAACACCCGTCACCTTTGTGACGGCAACAGGTGCTGCCGCCACCAGAAGCCGACGAGCTTCGTCCTCCGCGCACTTAAGACATTGCCCGGGCAGATAACCTATTCGGGATAGGTCTCAACGCCGTCCTGCGTCGGCTTGTTAAAAAGGACGAATACCAAGGGGTTGCCGGGCTCGGACATTGCATCGCTGCGTAGCCCCGATATTTCTCCGGCCACTCCACTTGTATACTCAGCCACTATTTCGCCAAAGCTGTTGCGCTGAATGGCCACCTTTTGTCCAGGTACGACCTTGTCATTAAGTTTGACCAGATGTTCGACGATTCCACCCGCGGTGGCCAGCACCGGAAACCCGCTATTGCCGACAAAGACAGACATGCCCTTGGCTGTACGGCCCATCGGTTCGTCAACGATCCCATGATGTTTGAGGACATTCATCGTGCCTTCTACAAACAGCGCGATCATCTCGCGATTTAAGACGCGCGCAGCGCCGATCTCTGGTGCAATGGCCGGGATTCCCACGTCTATGAACGCATTGTGCAGGACGGTGGGATAGGCGGCTTTCGGCATATTGAGGATCTGGCCGACAGGATAGAGATCCAACATTGCCTTTACCTCGGGCCTGTCTATCTCGCCGATGTTAAATGCAGTGACTTCGAATCCGGTCGTTCCCGTATGGAAATCAATCGCTGCGTCGGCGTTCGGCCGCAGCAGTCGGTTGAACAGCAGCCCGGCATGGCGGCTTGGCGCAGTCGAACCGTTCTCATTTCCGGGCCATATCCGGTTCATGTCGATCAGATCAATGCCTCTGCCCTGGTTTGGCCACCGGCGTTGCATGCTTTCCAGGGCCGGCCGGGATATGTCGGTGACTGCCATCACGGTGCCGGACATCTTTGCCGGATCGAGCTGGTTCATCACGGTCTGGACCGTATGGATGGAACTCATCTCGTCGCCATGCACACCGCTTGTCAGAACGATACGCTTGCCCGGCTTCGCGCCCCTGGCGACCGTCACGGACACGTACCAGTGTTGCCCGGTGGGCGTCTCCACACCCTGAAAATACAAATGATGCTTCTGCCCGGCCTCAAGCTCGTTCACGTCGAGCGAACTTATGACCTTTTTCCCGCCAATGACATCACCTGTATAGACGGTTCCCTTCTTAGCGCTGGCTTCCGTGCTTACGGCCGCGTTCGTGCTTTGTGCCTGTGCCGGTCCCGCTATTAGCGCGGCTGCAGCGCCGATCGCGGCGGCCGATGCCAGCATGAAGTCGCGGCGATCCACACCCTCGCCAATTTCATTCGCGATCATTGTCGTTCCTTGCTGATTTAGGCAGTTGGACCAAGTTCGTCGATTTGGACGGGATGCAAGACCGCCCACTCTATAATTCATGGAATGCTTCAAGGAGTACAGTCCACGCCAAGGAAAGGATACTGCGCTTAACAGTCTACGAAAAAGTATAAAACGACAGTTGCGCAGGGAGTGGCGAAGTGCGCGGGACGCATAGCGACATCCTCCGGTGACGCAACCGCAATACTGGAGAGCGAAGACGAAATGTTGTGCGCAACAGCGGCCTGCGCAAGCATGCGTTCCGCACCGGCCCACATCAGGCCGGACAATGTCTGCCGAGCAGCGTTCTTCGCAGGTCTGCTTTGGTGCGACCAACGGATCAGCTGTTTCAGCTTGTCGTGATCGGTCTCGACGATACCTATCATTATGTTCAGAAAGAAGAATTCAACGGCATAGAGATCGGCAAAGTATGGTCAGTTTGGCGAGCATGGAGCCCCTTCTTCCCGAAAGAAATCGGGACTTGGAAGATCTGGCGATCGAACTGACCTCCGCCGCCAGTCGCTTCGCCGCACGATGGATGAGGTGAGTGCGCGTTTGGCTCTTGTGCCGATCGCTATGACGGTCGGGACGTGAGTCCGATTGCACCGCCTCGTTCTTCTGATCTCATGATGGGAGCGCCAACCAGGGTGCTCATCCCGAAGAGAAGCAAGGGCCCGCAAATGGACGTCGAAAGCCGGTCAACGGAAGCTTGAAAAGGAGCTCGACGCGACCACGCCGAATAGAGAAGAGCCGATTTTGCGTGCCGGTTGATACCAAGGCGACCGCGTATTCTTAGTGCACTCGAATGCCCGATTGCCTAAGCCAGCACTGAAGACAGAAACTCGCGCGTTCGCTCCTCCCTGGGCGCTCCGAAAATCTCCTCGGGTGAACCCTGTTCGCAGATGCGACCCTTGTCAAAGAAGCAGACCCGGTCCGAGACCTCCCGCGCAAAACGCATCTCGTGGGTTACAAGAAGCATAGTCAAATCGTGCTCATGTGCCAAACTGCGGATAACTGAAAGCACCTCGCCCACCAACTGGGGATCGAGCGCCGATGTCGGTTCATCGAACAGAAGGACGCGTGGGCGCATGGCGAGCGCGCGGGCAATTGCTACGCGCTGCTGTTGTCCACCCGAAAGCTGTACCGGGTAATGGTCTTTCTTGTCCGCCAATCCCACCATGTCGAGCAGCTCGATGGCACGTGCTTCCGCGTCCGCCCGTCCCATGCCCAGTACCCGGACCGGCGCTTCGACGACATTGCGCAGGACCGTCATATGGGGGAAGAGATTGAAACTCTGAAAGACCATGCCGACATGTTTGCGGATCTCGCGCAGATGCCTTTCGGACGCCTGGAAAGGACCTTTGCCGCGCTCCTCATGGTACGATATATTGGCGAGCCTCAACGAGCCCTCCTGGAAGGGCTCGAGCGTCATCAGGATGCGCAAGACCGTGGATTTTCCGGAGCCGGAAGGCCCGATGAGAGTCACCTTCTCACCCTTTGCCACGCTGAAATTGAACTGGTCGAGCACCGTCAGAATTCCGAAGCGCTTCGTGACGTTGGAGAATTCTATGATGGGCTCGTTGATGGCATCGGTCATCGCATGGGGATCCCTGCTTTTGGGAGAGCTTTCTGCAGGCGATGGAGGCCTGCGGAGCAGATCAGCGTCAGGAGGAGGAAGATGAGGCCGACCAGCGTCAGCGGCACAAGGTATTCGAACGTGCGTTCGCCGATCATGGTGGCAAGACCCATCATCTCGAGAACGGTAACGACGGAGAGGACGGGCGTCTCCTTGATCATCGCAACTAGGTAGTTGCCCATCGCCGGCACGATGCGCGGGACGGCCTGCGGAATTATGATGTCGCGATAAGTTTGCATCCGCGTGAGGTTGAGCGCAGTCGCAGCTTCCCATTGGCCGCGTTGCACGGCCTCTATGCCGCCGCGATAGACCTCGGACGTATAGGCCGCATACTGAAGACCGAGCGCAAGTGCGCCGGTGAGGAAAGCGGGTAGGACGATGCCGAACTCGGGCAGGACGTAATAAAGAAAGAAGAGCTGCACCAGCAATGGCGTATCGCGTAGAAACTCGACAACGAATGCAGTCGTCCAGGAGATTGCCGTGACCCGGCTACGGCGGAGCAAGGCGAAGGCAAGACCAAGGGAGAGCGCTATTGCGAAGCCAGCCACTGCTGCCTTCAACGTCACGGTCAGGCCGATCAGGATGATCGGCAGTATCGAGATCGTATACGTGAGCCAGGTCGTGGTGTCCCATTCATAACCATACATCATGGACGCCGGCTCCTCACGATTGGCCCGGACGCGGCATGACGTCACCGCGTCGCACAAAGCGTTCGACTACCTTCATGGCCATCATCAACACCAGCGACATCGTGAAGTAGCAGACGAGTGTCACCGAGTAGATGCTGGTGCTGTCGAGGGTCAAGTTGCGGATCGATTGTGCGGAAAAGGTGAGATCCGCGATAGAAATCAGCGACACCAGCGAGGACAGCTTGAGTGTTTCAATCGCCAGATTGCCGAAGGCAGGCATCATCTCGACGACTGCCTGGGGCAGCGAAATCCGAAATAGCGTCTGGTAGCGGCTGAAGTTCAGGGCGCGAGCGGCTTCCAGTTGCTGGGGAGAAACCGAAGACAGCGCACCGCGGACGATCTCCGCGCCATAGCCGCCGACATGGGCTGCCAGCACCAGGATACCTGTCGTGATCGGGTCGAAGCTGATGCCGACCAAGGGCAAGGCATAATAGAACCAGAAGAGCTGCACAAAGAGCGAGGTGCCCCGAAACACTTCCGTGTAGCAGAGCGCGATCGTCGACAAGATGGCGCCTCCCTCGACACGCAGGATGCCGAAAAAGAAGGCGAGTGCCGCTCCAACGGCAATCGCCGCAAGCGTAATCGTCATCGTGACGACCGCGCCTTTCCAGAGCATAGGCAGATAGGCTGTCCAGTCCATCTGGAACTCTCCCGGTTTCAAGTTGAATAGCGCCCGATCAAAACCGGGCGCCTTCTACCGTTATTTGCCGGCGCAGAGATCGGCCACGTTCTTCTCCGCGGCCGCCGCGATACTCGCTTCGGAAACGCCATATTTTGCCAGGATCGCCTTGTACTCGTCTGTCTTGCGGAACTCGACGAGAGCGGCATTGAAGGCGTCGCGCAATTCGGCGTCTTCCGGGCGGAACGCAAAGCCACCGTAGTTGCGAACCGGCGCATCATTGACGATCGGGTCTTCGAAGGGAGCGACCTGCTCGACATTGGTCTGATCCTTGGCCAACTCCGATACGGTGAGTTCCGTGGCGGCATAGGCATCCACGCGGCTCTCCACCGTCGGGATCGCATCGGCATTGGCCGGGATGAAGACGATTTGATCATCCTTGACCCCGACTGCCCGAAGGAAGTCGACGTTGTTTGCCCCCGATACGACGGCGACCTTCAGCGAAGGATCCTTGGCTATGTCGGCATAGGTTGTCAGGCCCTTCGGGTTGCCCTTCTTCACAAGGAGGCCTTCGCCATAGGACGAGTTCGGCTCGGTGAAGGAGACTTGCTTGCAGCGCTCGGGCGAGATGTTCTGCTCGGCCGCAGCGAAATCGAACCGGCGAGCCTTGAGGCCGGGGATAAGCGTGCCGAAGGGCGTGACCGTCCAGTTGACCTCTTCAATGCCGATCTTCTTCAATACGGCATTCGCGACGTCCGGACCGATGCCGGCGGAAGTGCCGTCCGGCTGCATATAGGAATAGGGTACTTCGTTGGCGGTGGCCGCACGGATGTAGCCCTGCTCCTTGACCTCTTCGAGGGTGAGGGCTGCCGCCGATGTGATCGAAGCGATCAGGACGACGGTGGAAAGTCCGGTGATCTTTGTGATGTGCATTTGAGTTCTCCTCTGGTTCATTGTTTTTGCCTGTCCATTTCGGATCTTCTTGTGCCGGTTTACCGGGCAGGTTCTCCCGTAACCGTGGCGATTACGGAAAGGCAGTCGCCGGCCTTGATGAGGCCGGGCACGTGACGTGCCGCAAGCACACCATCCATGGCGGCTCGATAGTCGACCGGCGCAAGGCCGGTCTTGCTCACGGGATAGACACGGGCGATGGTTTCGCCGGCTCTGACTCGTTCCCCAAGGTCACGCACAAAGGCGACGAGACCGTCATCCTCGGCGAAGGCGAAGCAATCGCTCGATGGCATGTCCAGCCACTGGGTCGGTTGAACATCGGGAACGCCGCGTAATATCCCCGCATGGCGCAACAGGTTGAGACTACCTTTGCGGGCGATATGGATGGATCTGGCACTTGCCGTGCCGGCGCCGCCGAGTTCCGTGGTGACGAAAACCTTGCCCATGTCTTCGACGGTCGTGTCGAGCATCCCGACCGCATCGATTTCCAGCATTTTCATCGAATAGGGTGCGGCGAAAGCCGCCACCGCCTCGAAACAACGCCCCTCCTGGGTTTTGTCGGACAGCTCATGTGCTGCGGCATATGGGAGGAAGTCGAGCGTTTTGCCGCCCGAATGGAAATCGAGCACGAAGTCGGCGAGTGGCACCAGATAGCGGGTCACGTAGTCTGCAATCTTCTCCGTCACGGATCCGTCAGGTCGTCCGGGGAAGCTACGATTCAAATTTCCCCGGTCGATCGGAGAGGTGCGTGTGCCGGCTCGAAAGGCAGGATAATTCAGCGCCGGAACGATGATGACACGTCCGCTCACGTCAGCCGGATCAAGCGTCTGTGCCAATTCGAAGAGGGCCGCCGGGCCTTCATATTCGTCGCCGTGATTGGCTCCGGTGAGAAGGGCGGTCGGTCCTTCCCCATTGGCAATGACGCAAATCGGGATCATCACCGAACCCCAGGCGCTGTCGTCGCGGCTATAGGGCAGACGCAGATGACCGTGCTGTACTCCTTTGGCGTCGAAGTCGACGGAAGGGGTGATCGGCGAGGGGCGGAGCAGGCTGGTCAACATGGGTCAGCCCTTCACGAACAACTGACGCGGAACATTGGAAAGGCATTCGACACCGGTTTCGGTGATCGCAATGCTTTCCGTGATTTCGAGACCCATGTCCTCCAGCCAGAGACCGGTCATGAAATGGAAAGTCATGCCGGGCTTGAGTTCCGTGCGATCGCCGGGGCGCAGGCTCATGGTACGCTCGCCCCAATCCGGCGGATAGGAAAGACCGATGGGATAGCCGGTGCGGTTGTCCTTGATGATCCCGTATTTCTTCAGGACGGCAAAGAAGGCGTTGGCGATGTCTTCGCAGGTGTTGCCTGGCCTTGCGGCTGCCAGTCCCGCCTCCATGCCTTCCAGGGTCGCCTTTTCGGCATCGAGAAAGGCCTGTGTCGGCTTGCCCAGAAAGACTGTCCGCGATAGCGGGCAATGGTAACGCATGTAGGCGCCGGCGATCTCGAAGAATGTCCCTTCGCCAAGGCGCATGGGTTTGTCATCCCATGTCAGATGTGGCGCGGAAGCGTCTGCACCGGACGGCAGCAGAGGAACGATCGCAGGGTAATCACCGCCGAACTCGGAGGTGCCGCGAATGCCGGCGTCATAGATCTCGGCAACCAGGTCGCACTTGCGCATGCCGGGCTCAACGACGTCGACGATCCGCTTGTGCATCAGTTCGACGATCTTGCCAGCCTTGCGCATGTAGTCGAGTTCGGTCGGGCTCTTGATGGAGCGCTGCCAGTTGACGAGACCTGCGGTATCCTTGAAGCGGGCATTTGGCAGATGCTTTTGAAGTGAGGCGAATGCGGCCGCCGAGAAGTAGTAGTTGTCCATCTCCACGCCCACGGTGAGGCTCGACCATTTGCGTTCGTCGATGATCTGCGACAAGAGATCCATTGGGTGGCGCTCGGTCGACTGCACGTAGTGATCCGGGTAGCCGATGATGTTGGCGTGGTCGAGGTAGGCCGTACGCTTGGCACCATTGGCGTCCTGCTTGCGCCCGTACCAGATCGGTTCTCCGCTCGGCGGAACGAGCACGCATTGATGCACATAGAAGGACCAGCCATCATATCCCGTCAGCCAATGCATGTTGGATGGGTCCGTGACGATCAGCAGATCGATGCCCGCAGCCTCCATGGCTTGACGGGTCTTGGAAAGGCGCTCGGCGTATTCCTCGCGCGTAAAGTTCAGCGTCACGTTCACGCTGCGTCTCCCTTGTCAATTTTGTTGTCGATGGTCTGCCCGTAACCGGCCTCCCGTGCGCGGCTAAAGGCCAGATTGGCGATGGCGGTGTCCTGCACGCCTGTGCCCGTCAGGTCCGCGAAGGTTATGTCTTCGGCGCTGGTTCTGCCTGGCGCCTTGCCAGCGACGACAGCTCCGAGTTCGTCGAATTGTTGATCTGCAGCAACCGTTCCAGCCTCGATGGCGTGGTGGAGCTCGCCGAGTATGCGCGTCTGGGTGATGCGATCGGCGACGTATCTGGCCATCGTGAAAACGGCAGGATCAATCTCGTTCTTATGTTCGGCATCCGATCCCATTGCGGTCAGATGCTGACCGGGTTCCAGCCAATCCGCCAGCAGAACCGGTTCTTCGGCAGGTGTGGTCGTGACGATGATATCCGCTATTCTCACGGCCTCCCGCGGGTCGGCCATGGCCGCGACTTCGATGCCGTATTCGCGGGTGAAATCGCCAGCCAGTTTGCGTGCCTTCGCGGGATCGCGTGCCCAGATGTGTGCTGATTTCAGCGGACGCACCAGCATCAGTGCCCGAAGCTGCAGGTGCGCCTGCATGCCTGCACCGAAAATTGCGGCGACAGAGGAGTCTTCACGTGACAGGTGCCGTGCGGCAACCGCACCGGCCGCAGCCGTGCGCACATCGGTGAGATAGCCATTGTCGAGCAGAAGCGCTTCCACCAATCCCGTCCTGGCGCTGAAAAGGATCATGAGACCGTTGAGGCTTGGGAGACCGAGCTTGGGATTGTCGAAGAAACCCGGGCTCACCTTGATCGCGAAGCCGTCGAAGCCTGGCACATAGGCCGTCTTGACGTCGACTTCGCCGCGAAATTCGGGGATATCGAGCCGAAGGATCGGCGGCATGGCCACGGCTTTGGTGGCGAGCGCTGCAAATGCACGCTCGACACAGTCGACAGCGGAATTGTCCAGATGAACGATGGAGCGGAGATCTCTTTCCGTCAGGATGCTGATGCGGCTCATGCCTCGGCTCCCTCTATAATTCTCTGATGAAGCTTCGGATCGATGTTTGCGCCCGACACGATGATCGCGGTGGGACCTGATACTTCGACCTTTTTCGCCAGGATGGCTGCGATGCCGACCGCTCCGGCGCCTTCCACCGTCAAGTCCTCCTGGTGCCACGCATGGCGGATGCCTTCGGCAATTTCGTGTTCGGTCAGAAGAATGACGTCATCGAGAAGCGTGCTGCAAAGCGCGAGGGTGACGCGGTTATTGAAGCCGATGCCGCCGCCCAGGGAATCGGCCAGTGTTTCCTCTTCGCGGACTGCCATCGGCCTTCCGGCAGCAATCGACGCGTTCATGGCGGCACCCCGTTCCATGGAGATGCCGACGAGGCACGCCTGAGGCCGCAAGGCCTTTATCGCGACGGCAATGCCGCCCGCGAGCCCGCCACCGGAAAGGGGAACGAGCACGGCGGCCAGATCCGGGATGTCTTCGAGAATTTCGAGGCCGATCGTTCCTTGACCGGCGACGACGTCCACGTTGTCGAAAGGCGGGATCGACGTGAGGCCTCGTTCCTCAACCAGTCGTTCGACCTCTTCCTGGGCATCGTCCTGTGAACTCCCGACGATCCGAACTTCCGCGCCAAGAGCGCGAATGGCGTCGACCTTGTTGGCGGGAACGAGAGAAGACATGCAGACGGTGGCCGGCACGCCGAGCTCTCGTGCCGCATAGGCAACTGCACGTCCGTGATTTCCCGTAGACGCCGTGACGAGCCCACGTCGGCGCTGAGCATCGTCGAGCGACAGGATGGCATTCATCGCGCCGCGCAGCTTGAAGGCGCCGATGGGTTGGTGAGTTTCGAGCTTCAGATGCACCGATTGGCCGGCGCAGTTGGACAGGGAGTTGGAGCGAACAAGCGGAGTGCGCGACACGCATCCGTCTATCCGTGCCGACGCGCCTTCAATGTCTGCCAGAGTGACTGGCAGCAGGACCATGTCGGCCGATCTGTGGACGGTTTCGCTCTTCATGATTGTCATGTTGAGAGCGAAAGAAAATCATGTCAATTATTATATTGTAATGATTCAATGATGGCACGGGACTGTCTCAGCCTATCGAACCGATATCATAGACCGGCGGCAACTGTTCGAATGCCTGGCGCACGGTCGTCAACGCTTTGACAAGGCTTGCCTCGTTCAGGCGTCCCCCCAGGCAGATGCGAATGCCGCCGCCATGGCCCGGTCCCGCAATGAACGGTTCCGACGGAGTAACGGCGACATTCTGATTGGCAAGCGAGCGGATGAGGCTTTCTTCGGTCCAGTGAGGGGGCACTTTGAGCCAGGCGCAAAGCGAGAGCGGATGGCTCGAGGCGATATGATCTTCCAAGATGTCCGAGGCCACTTGCTGGCGCTTTCGCGCTTCCCCGCGTTGGATGCCGACCAGCTTCCGCGCCATGCCGTTCTCGACCCAGCGGGTCGCTATTTCGCCGGCGAGATAGGTGCCGCTCCAGCTCGTTACACGCAGGATGGAGGCTGCCCGTATGGAGTAGGAGCGTGGCACGACGAGATAGCCCACGCGAAGCCCGGTGAGCACGGTTTTGGTGAAGCTGGTGACGAAGAAGCCGAGGTCAGGGATCATGTCGCAGATCGAGGGCAGGTCCTCCTCGATCATGGGCCGATACACCTCGTCTTCCACGACAAAGATCCCGTACCGCTTGGCGATCGCTGCAATTTCGCGCCGTCGTTTAGCACCCGCCACGTGGCCTGTCGGATTGTTCAGGGTCGGAATGAACACCAACGCTCGCACTCCACCTGCCGCACAGGCAGCAGCCAAGGCTTCCGGCAAAATCCCTTCCTCGTCCGTCGGCAAGCCCTTCAGGGCAAAGCCGAGCACGTTCGAAAGCCCGATGATTCCATGGTCGGTCAAGTTTTCGCACAGGACAACATCGCCGGGCCGCACGATACAGCTCAGCGCGAGAAATATGCCGTGGGCGGCACCATTCGTGATGAGAATGCGCTCGGCAGTAGCGTCCACGTTCAGTGTTCGCAACCAGTCGCGTGCGGTTTCCCGATGGCGATCCAGGCCCGCGATCGGGCGGCAAGGCCTCATGAAGCTCGCATTGTCACCCTCTGAAAGCTCTCGAAGTATGTCGCGGGACGCGTTCTCGTGTGCGTCGAGATAGACGCCCCGAACAATGGAAAGATCGAGCACCTCATTGGCGCTATGATCGAGCATCATGCGCCCCGCCCGATCCGTCACGCGTTCCTTGACGAAGGTGCCGCGCCCGATCTCGCCGCTCAGATAGCCGAGACGTTCTGCCTCCTTGTAGGAAAGGCTGACGGTCTGGACGGAGAGGCCGAGGTCGCGCGCCAGATCCCGATGCGTCGGCATTCGGTCCATCGGTTTGAGGATGCCTGCGTCGATATCCGCCAGGATACGTTCTGTCAGTGCGGCATGCTTCGTCTCACCCTTATGTTTGGCGAGCTGAGGTCGCCAAACCACGGGCTTGGCGACGGTCATCGGTTCGCGGGCGAAAGGATTGGATTGTTGGCGCATGAAATTGTCTCGCTCAAGCGACGTAAACTTCATGACATTATGCACACTTCGCTTCGTAAAATGAAGCGATATGCAATCTGAGGCGTGATCGCCTCAGATTTTTTCGTGCTCCTGCGGCTTTGGTTGCGTGCGAAGCCGTGGGCGGCGGGCGTTTCGTCGGTCGCTCTTCAGATCCTTTCGCCTGCCTGTACGAGTTCATCCATGACGGATCGCACAGCGGATTCGGCAATGGCGACGATTTCGTCAATCTCTTCCTTCGTCGTGACGAGTGGAGGGGCAAAACCCAGGATGTCGCCGTGCGGCATCGCTCGTGCAATCAGCCCGCGGCTCCGGGCAGCCTTCGAGACACGCGCGCCAACAGAAAGTGAAGGGTCGAAACGTGTCTTGTTTTCGCGGTCCGCCACGAACTCTATGGCGCCCATCAGACCGACACCGCGAACCTCGCCGACAATGGGGAGCTGCGCGAACTTTTCCTTCAGCTGCGCCTGGAAATAAGCGCCGACCTTGCGGGCGTTGCCCGGCAGATCTTCCTTTTCGACGATGTCGAGAACCGCGTTCGCAGCTGCCGCGCCGATCGGATGACCGGAATAGGTGTAACCATGCGAGAACGCGCCGACGCGATCGGCCCCTTCTTCCATGACCTTGTAGACTTTTTCGCCGACAATTGCGCCCGAGAGGGGGAAGTAGGCAGAGGTGAGGCCTTTGGCCACTGTGATGAGATCGGGTTCGATGCCGTAATGCTGCGATCCAAATATCGAGCCGGTACGGCCGAAACCGGTAATGACTTCGTCAGCAATCAACAGGATGTCATATTTCCGGAGGACCTTTTGAACCTCCTCCCAATAGCCCTCAGGCGGCGGAGTGATGCCACCCGTTCCAAGGACGGGCTCAGCGATGAAGGCGCCGATCGTTTCTGGATCTTCGCGCAGGATCAGAGTTTCGAGTTCGCCCGCGCGACGTATCGAGAATTCGAGCTCCGTTTCGCCCGCTTCGGCGCCCCAATAGTGATGCGGGGCACCCGTATGGAGGATGCCCGCACGCGGCAGGTCCATGTGGTCATGATAGAAACTCATCCCGGTCATGGATCCCGAAACGACACTGCACCCGTGGTAACCGCGCTCTCGCGAAATGATCTTCTTCTTGTTCGGTTTGCCGCGAAGATTGTTGTAGTACCAGACCAGCTTGGCCTGCGTCTCGTTCGCATCGGAACCCGACATGCCGTAGAAGACCTTGCTCATCTTGCCCGGCGCCATCCTGACAAGGCGGTCGGAGAGGATTGCAAGCTCATCGGTCGTGTGGGCGGCATAGGAGTGATAATAGGCGAGGCGATAGGCTTGGCGGGAAATGGCTTCCGCGACCTCGGTCCGGCCATATCCGACGTTGACACAATACAGTCCCGCAAACCCGTCGATTAATTGGTTTCCATGCGCATCCTGAATGCGAATGCCCTTGCCGGTCTCGACGATCGTGGGATCTCCCAGCTTCCCATTGGCAAAATCCTTGAGCTGGGTGAACGGGTGCAGGACAGAATTGCGGTCCATCTCGGCGATCTGGTTCAGATTGGCATTCATGGCGTTAGATCCTTTCAAGCAGCGAGCTTTCCGAAGCAGACATATTTTGCCTCGAGATATTCCAGGAGACCGTGGCGCGAGCCTTCGCGACCAAGGCCGGATTGTTTCCAGCCACCGAAGGGGATGGGGGCTCCCGTGAACTTCGGCGTGTTGACGGCGACCATCCCGTATTCGAGCCTGTCCGTGAGGCGCATCGCTCGCGCAAGATCACGGGTGTAGACATAGGCCGCCAGGCCCATTTCGGTGTCATTTGCGCGGAGAAGCACTTCGTGTTCGTCATCGAACGGCAAGATCGCGGCGACGGGACCAAAGGTCTCTTCCCTTGCGATCAGCATGTCGTCGGTGACATCGGCCAGCACGGTCGGCATGACGAAACTGCCACCCAGCGGACTGTCCTGTCCCCCGCACACGAGACGCGCCCCGGCAGACAGCGCCTGAGAAATTTGCTTCCGGCATTTTTCGGCAACAGAGGGACGCGTCATCGGCCCGATGTCGACGTCCGGTTCAAGGCCGTGACCAACCTTGAGTTCGGAGGTTGCCTTGGCAAAAGCATCGACGAAGCGACCATACAGGCCGCGCTGGACATAGATGCGGTTTGCCGCAAGGCAATCCTGGCCCGACGTTGCGAATTTGGCGCCGATGCATCCCTTAACTGCTGCGGTGAGATCGGCATCTTCGAAGAGGATGAAGGGCGCATGGCCGCCGAGTTCAAGGGAAGCCTTCTTGACGGTGGCGGCCGACTGGGTCAGCAGAATTCGCCCGACTTCCGTCGAGCCGGTAAAGGAGAAAGCCCGGACCTCGGTGTGTTCAAGCAGTCGGCTCGCAAGTGGCGCGGCCTCGCCGGTCAAAACCTGGAATACCCCTGCAGGCATGCCGGCTTGCTCAGCTAGTTTTGCCAGGGCAAGGGCCGAGAGCGGTGTTTCGGGCGCGGGCTTCACGATCATGGCGCAGCCTGCGGCGAGCGCCGCGCCGGCCTTGCGGGTGATCATGGCAGAGGGGAAGTTCCACGGCGTGATGGCAACGGTTACGCCCACCGGCTGCATCTGCACCGCGACGCGGCCACCTGGAAGATGGCTCGGGAGTGTTTCGCCATAGGCGCGCTCGCCCTCGGCGGCGAACCAGTCGAGAAAATTCGCTGCATACGAAATCTCACCCTCCGACTCTGCCAGCGGCTTTCCCTGTTCCGCTGTCATGATCACGGCGAGATCACGTGCATTGTCGCGCATCAGTTTCGCCCAGGCGCGCAGGATCTGGCCCCGTTCCACGGGCAGCATGTCGCGCCAAACCAGAAAAGCCCGACTGGCAGCCTCAACGGCATCGTCGGCGTCTTCGAGCGAGCACGCGGCGACCTCTGCCAGATGCTCTTCGGTTGCCGGATCGGCAACAGATAAAGTCCTGGTGCGTTCAACCCAGACGCCATCGAGGAAGGCGCGATGCTCGAGCAGATCGGGCCTCCGCAGGGATTTAAGCGCGGCGCTGGCGATACCTTTCATATGTGACTCCCTCTTTCTGTTTGCCAGAGTGTAACCACACAGCGAGGTCGTTTGACTGCGTAGCAGACCGAGTTTATGCAGAAATCTGACTCATCGTTCCCCATAGGCGCAGGAATTCTGCATGACTTTACTTGATCGAGCCGACAGGGCGTTGCTGGACGCCGTTCAAAAAAACAATCGCCTGACGTCGGAAGAGTTGGCGCGCGTCGTCAATCTTTCACCGACGGCCTGCCAACGGCGGCTGAAACGGTTGCGGGGGGAGGGCGTGATTGAGGCAGATGTCTCGATCGTGTCACCCAAAGCCGTCGGACGGAGCATCACGATGATCGTTCTGGTGTCACTGGAGCGCGAACGCGCCGACATCGTCGATCGGTTCAAGGCGGCGATCAGGGCCACCAAGGAAGTTATGATCGGGTACTATGTGACGGGTGACGCCGACTTCATTCTCGTGATCACCGCAAAGGACATGGAAGACTACGAAGCGTTCACACGGCGGTTCTTCTACGAAAACCACGATATCAAAGGGTTCAAAACCATGGTTGTCATGGATCGAGTGAAGGCAGGTTTTGCATTTCCGATCGAACGCTAGATGGCCCCGCATGGTTAGGCTCCGAAGACCCGTCCACCGAGACAGTCGACCCGAGACTATCCCTCTTTCGTTCGCATGGTCCGCCGGGCAGCAAATTATGGTCCGCCGGGCAGCAAATTAATGTATCTCGCCGTGTTACACTGTTCGGCTAGAGACGCCTCCGCGAACATGGCTGCTTTTTCGAACGATCTGAGGTTTTATCCCTCACGCTGCTGATGGGCAGGGAACGAATGGATGGCCGGCGAAATGACGACGCACCATCTGTTGAACTTCTAGCCAAAGATCCGGCATGGCCGCCGATATGACAGGACCATATCGTTCCATGACCGCCTGCTCGCTGACGCCATTCTCGGCCCAGGTGCCGCCCTCGCGGACTAGGTTTGACTGCAGAGGTTGCAGGCGATCGATCGCTCGGGCGAAAACAGCTTCGGCGCTTCTACTGGACTCCAATTCATCACAGAGCGCGAAGTATTCCGTGCCACGATCCGGTGGCAGCAGGCCGAAGATACGTCGCGCCGCCATGGTTTCGGCCTCCAGCTTTTCCTGCCTTTCGCTGGCATGGAGCGGCGTGTCCCTCGCGTCGATCTCGACCAATCGTGGATCAGAAGCATCTTCACTGCCTTCATAAGATTGATCGGTCGATCTTTTCCAAGGCTGCACCGCCAGGAAGTGCGCGGCAAAGCACCAGTTCTTGCAGTCGCTGGTCCCTGAGACAGAGCCCGCCCCAGGCAGCTGCACCAAGTGCAAAAGATATCAGCTGTGCGGGAGACAATAGTTCACCTGCACGTAGATGGATGCAAATCGCTCCACCAAAGAAACCGGTGATAAGTATCGCGCCGACGAATGACGTTCGGGGCAACGCATGAAGCACAGCACAAATGACCATGATCATCGCCAACACGGGCGCGAGCTCCGCAGGAAACTGCACTGCATTCATTTCATTTTGGAGTAGGTGAGGCGCGAACAAATTTATACTGGCGTCGAGCAGTAGGATGGCGACAACGGCGGCTGATATCGTTCGACCTATGAGCTTTCGCATGGATTCGGATCCTTACTTTTCTAGTTCTTTGTATGCGGGAGTGTGAGGTTGAGCAGCAATTAGAATTTTCAGATTGGATTGGCCTGATCGGCGGCCGCAGGCGCAAAGCCCAGGCATCTGAATGCAATGAACTCACTCTCGATAAGTAGCGCAGCAAGTGGGCGGTCCCACCTACAGATTCTTCGTTAGCGGGCGATATGAACGTGAATAGAGCGAAGTTCCAAAGTGCCGCAGCACCAGATTTCGGACAAGATCCGACGCGCTCCGCAACTTGTCGCGCGCATGACATTGCTGCCGAACCCAATCCACGCGCTCTATTCTGCGCATGTAGAACTCCTCCAGGGGCCGATCGGTCTGGCCATTCCGGGCAAGGCAGTTGGCGAGGACTATGGCGTCCTCCAGCGCCATGCCGGCACCTTGGGCCATACTTGGCGAGCACGCATGAGCAGCGTCGCCTACCAGAACGATACGGTCGCCGATAAAGCGACAGGGGGGAATCTCTTCAAGCGTTGCGGTGTGAGCAACGGTCTTCTCGTCAAGGTTGGCAATGATCGTGCCAAGCGGATTGCCAAAGCTGGAAAAGTGCTCCTTGAGGACGCGAATGGATCCGTCGCCGAATTCTGCTGTTGGGCAGTCCGCATAAATATAGAGTTCGGAGCTGCTCATGGGGATCGCGAGAAGCGTGCGCTTTTTGCCGAGCATTGCGGTCCAGGCATCTACTTGGTTGGGATTTTCGACGGCCAGACGCCAGCAGCACATGCCGAGCGGGCGAGGTACCGCTCCGCCCAAGCTTTCTTCGCGCAAGACCGAGCGAATGCCGTCAGCTCCAATGACCAGGTCATAGTCACCGATACTGTCATCGTTGAACTGCACTTCCCTGACGCCGTTCCGCAAGCGAGTCGCTTTGACCGACATCCCGTAGCTTATTCTGGTCGTGCGAAGTGACTTTCGCAGCGCGTCGATCAGTTTGGCCCGGGGAAGCGCCAGGCAGGGACCGCAATCACCCCAGACCGTCTGGGTGGCCACTTCATTGACCACAACACCGCGCGACGTCAGTATCCGTTGTGCATCGATCGGAAAGGCAATTTTGAGGACCTCTTCCAGAATGCCAAGGATCGCCAGGGCGCGCGTGGCATTGCCCGGAAGGAAGAGCCCTTGGCCAGCTGTCGGCGAGGCGGTGTGTCTTTCGACGATATCGACTTCAAAGCCTTTCAGTTCGAGGGCTCGGGCTGTTGCAAGGCCGGCAATACCGGCCCCGACGATCAATGTTTTCATAACTGCTTTCCCTTTTCGCCATATGCCCAGTGGCCTGTTTGCGACATGGCAAGTTTTACAGCCCGTGTTGACGAATGACTTCAGAATCGCGAGCTGATATTGCATTTGCAAGTATCGGCGAGCACAGTGCCCGATCAGTGAGGATTGCCGGGCCGACCTCCCAGCGACATTTCCAACCTATATCCTAGGTCACCTCCGACCGGGGTAGCCGCCATTTTATGCAAAGCCCATCGGTTGCCCTGGCGCACAGCATCGGCTGATCGTGCCGGCAATCATGGCTGCCTTGGTGGCGAAAGCCGAATGCGCAGGTCGCCTCTCATTGACCCAATCGGGAATGCCAGAAATGAGGCAGTAGCCGAAGGTGACAAGCACCAACATTGCGTTCCTATGGAGGTTGTATCCTGGATGTGCGGCTACGAAGGGAAAATCACCGCCTTCGTTTCCAGGAACGCCTGGACACCTTCGGGGCCACCTTCTCGACCGAAGCCCGACATCTTGAACCCGCCGAAAGGCACCGTCGGTGTCAGCTCCATTCCGTTGATTGCAATCTGTCCTGTCCTGACGCGCCGTGCTACCGTATAGGCAGTGGCTGGATTGCCGAAGACGGTGCCGCAGAGGCCAAAGTCAGTGCTGTTTGCAATCTCCACGGCTTCATCCTGCGTATCGTAGGCGTGTATTGTCACCACCGGCCCGAATACCTCTTCCCTCGCTATGTCTGAATTCGGATCGACATTCCGAATAATCGTGGGCTCAATATAATAGCCTTTGTCGGAGAAGGAACTTCGCTTCCCACCGCAGACGATTTCTGCACCATCAGCAACGCTGCCGAGAATGTATCCCATCGCCCTCTCAAACTGTCGATTGTTGAGGACAGGTCCGACTCTAGTAGTCTCGTCCCAAGGGTCTCCGACCTTTAAATTTCCGATCCGTGCCGCGATTGTCGTCACCAGTTCATCCTCGCGCGCCCTTGGGATGAGAATGCGCGACTGCGAGAAGCAGAACTGACCTGAAAAGGGCATGCTGAACTGATCAAGTGTAGCCATGGCCTGATTGACGTCCGCATCCTCAAGCAGGATGGCGGCAGATTTTCCGCCCAGCTCCATAGTAAGCCTTCCCATGCGACCTGCAACGGTCGAAGCGATGGTTCTGCCGACCGCCAAGCTACCTGTAAAACTGACCTTGGGGACATCATACGAGGAGACCAGGCGCGAACTCATATCGGCGTCAGCCAGGATGACGTTGATGACGCCGGGTGGAATTCCGACTTCGTGTGCGCATTGGGCGACTAGCATCGCATCGAGCGGGCTCTCAGGTGAACTCTTGATGATACAGGTGCAGCCTGCCGCCAATGCCGCCCCGAGTTTTGTCATGAGAATCGGCAGCGCTGCATTCCAAGGAATAATTAGCGCGGCCGGGCCGATCGGTTCGGAAATAACCTTTGCATGGCCCCGTTGTGTTGAACGCTCCGTTTCGAAATCGAAAGATGCCGCTAGGTCCGCGAAATATCTCAGACGCATAGTGGAAAGCGGCGCAAGTCGGTTCGTCAAAGATATTGGCGCACCAACCTGTGCGGTCCAGATGCGCACGGCAATCGGCAAACGCTCGCTCAGTCGATCCGCCAGCCTATGCATGAAGATCGATCGCCTCTGCGGCGAAAGCTTGGGCCAGGGACCATTCTCGAAGGCATTTTTTGCGGCTGTGATTGCTCTGTCCATCTCCGACGCGTCGGCGAGTGGAGCTGCGAAAGTCACATCGCCGGTCGCCGGGCTGATGATTTGTTTCAAGTTACCTGAGCCGCCCCGCGTCCAGGCACCGTCAATGTAAAAACTGTCGAAAAGATGTGCCGGGATTTCGGCATTCCAGCCATTCACCATCACCATGTCCTTTTGTGGGGCATTCAAACCTTGATGCCATCACCTGACTTAGTTCGGCAGCGGTAAGGAGGCTTTCACCTGGGAGCGGGACTGTCACGCCGTCACGAAATTATTGCCATGGTCTCACATGTGGCTTTCCTCAGAGGGGGCCGCCGCTTGCCTGCATCAGCGGCTCCACCATTGATGGATTGTCCGCGACGCATGGAACTCACCGTGGACGGATCCCCTCGGGGCGCCTGACAATGCCACCACCGCGCTTGCCGAGCAGGATGGCCAAAAGTACGGAAGACACCTTTCATCTGGTTGTCGAAATCACAACGGATCTGGCGCCGATGCTCGAGGACTGGCGTGGCATTCGTGCTCGTGCTGCCGAACTTGGTCGCCAACAGATGCCCGTCAATTGGACGACGTCCTGGGAGAACTTCTGCACTCGCGCTCAACTAAAACTGTAACGAATTCGACAATTGTCGTAGAAGCAATGACACGCTGCTCATCGACCCCGCTGGCAAACATCAGCAGGAGTTATCCATGTCCCGACTATTCGATGAGATCTTCTCGGATTCACCAGTATGTATCGCAGGTCCTGGCGCGATAGGTAGGCCATTTCAGGTCTGGTGGTTTTCGCCACCTGATGCCGGAAAACTGCACCGCCGTCTAGAGTTTGGCGAGCTGACGACGGTAAGCACTTGGCGATAGCCCATATCGTTTCACGAACTGTCGTGTGAGATGAGAATGGCTGCAAAAACCGGTGCGGATGGCAATAGAGACTATGCTGTCTTTCGTATCGATCAATGCCGTGCGCGCAGCCTCCAATCGGACGTCGCGAAGATACTCAAACGGGGTCTTGCCCGTGGCGACGTCGAACATCTTCAGAAAATGGGAGCGGCTGTAACCACTTTCTTGTGCCAAGTCGGAAAGCGACAAATCCCGGTCATATTCGTTTGCCAGCTTATCAAGAACTCTTTTCAGCTGTGGCCTCGGTAGCCCTGATACAGTGGGTTGGGCCTTGCCCTCAATCCGGGATACGACCAAAAACCGATTGATCAGGGCCTGCTCCAGAGAATCGCAATACAGCTTTCCGCTCGCGCCGCAATTTTCTGCTTCGAGCGAAACGAGAGTGATGAGATGAGACAACGGGAGGTCGCTGACGCCCAAGTGCTCGTGAAGCGAAAATGATCCCTTCCACTCCATTTCATCAACAATAGTCTGCGCCGCATGGGTGTTGATGACGCAAGCGGTTACCTCGTATGAGGTCAGTGCCCGAACCGCTGGAAGGCGGCCTGCGCATCCCAAAGAAAGAGTGTGCGCTGGCTTCACAACCCGTTGAAAACGCCCCACACGATATTCTCGTTCGGCGATAGTTGGTCTGTCGCCCCATAGAATCGCGTAGTGAACGTCAAGTTGTTCTTCCTCTCGCTCGATGGCCTCGACGAAACGGCGCTCGATTGCGATGCCCGACCAGATGTCAAGACTGCGCTGACCGATCAACCTTGATCCCTTCAAAAGGGCATCGGAAATTCGATTGGTGGGAGACATGACTCAAATCCATGAACCGCCCCGGCTTTGCCGTAGACCGTTTAGTTTAAGTTATCCAAGGCGCAGTACGAAAGCCGACACAGTTCAGTCACGGGTTCGCACGCATACTCGGGTGCACTGGATGTTCGTCAGCAGGCTGACTGGTTTCTCGGATGAGCACCGGATCCTGATCTCGCGGCAAGCCAATGATCCGGAATCGATCCAAAGTCTGGGGTCAGTGGCGATCCATTGTTATTCGGATCGCCACCTCAAGGATCAGCGTGAAAGTGCCTTCACCGCGGCCTCGATGACGTTAGCAACCTTTTCGGGCTGTGAGGCGAAGACGGCATGGCTGGACTTAATCTCCGTGACTGTGCTACCCGCCCGCTCGGCCATTTCGCGCTCCAGATCAGGATTGATTGAGCGATCCTCGGTGGCAACGATCGTCCAGCTCTGTTTAGTCTTCCAGGCGGGTACGCCAACCTTGGCCTCAAATGCTTCCTTGGCTGCGAATACCTGCGAGTGCGCCATGAACTCAGCCTCATCTTTAGGAAGATCCGCAGCGAAGTCTTGCGCAAATGCTGCCGGGTCGAGGTAGAGGTACTTGCCGTCCTTCGTCTCCTTGATACTGGTCCCAGCGGGAGGCATGGAGCTTGCGAGGCTGAGCAAGCTTTCCCCCTTGTCTGGCTGGAAGGCAGCGACGTAGACGAGACCAGCAACGTCAGGCCGATTTCCGGCTTCCGTTATTACCATGCCGCTATAACTGTGGCCAACCAGCAAGCTGGGACCGTCTTGCAGGTCGAGTACGCGGTTGGTTGCGGCTACGTCGTCATTGAATGACGTGATCGGCTCCTGCACGATTGTTACAGCAAATCCGCGCTTTTCGAGAATGTCAGTCGTCTTGCGCCAACCCGAGCCGTCGGCGAGCGCGCCATGGACGATAACGATATTCTTGATGTCGGCAGCCTGTGCCGCAAAGGTGATTGCGTTTGCGGCGAAGGCGAGCGCGAGGGTCGAGATATAGTGACGCTTCATGGGATTGATTCCTTTGGTTTGTGGGGAGGGTGGTAAGGGAAATGTGTGGTCTCAGCCGAAAATGAAAGCATAGGCCTCGACTCGCGGATCGAGGAAACGGATCTCGAAATTCCGCGTCTCGGGGGCTGGAACTACTGATCGTCGTCACAACTAGTCCGGTCAGGTGGATTTGGGTGTCATGGCAGTTTGGAAAATGGTCCATCGACTTTCGAAGACGCGGCGGCATTCGGCGTCATCGGGACTGTCGCGCAGGCCAAGGCGAATACGATTGTTGGCGCCTTCCAGCAGGTCGACGAGGACGCCGCATATTTCGGCTGCATCGCCCGCTATGATGGCGCCGGAAGCCTGAGCAGCGATGATCGCGTCGACCATCGGTTCCAATGCAATGCTCGACCAGATGGCCAGCCGTTCCCGAAGGGAAGCCGACACCACAGCTTCTGCCGTGACCGACAGGTAGAAGGCCGAATACTCCCTGTCCGTGCCGAACAGGAAATACCGAAACGCGATCGCATGTAGCGCAGGGAGAGGATCTTCGCGCTGCTTTGCCGCCTGCGCAAGTGCCCTGCGAAACCGAAGGAGATCACGCTCTACCACCGCCTCCAGGAGCACCTGCTTGTTGGGATATCGGCGATACAGAGTGTGTTTCGAGATCGCATGGTGCGCTGCGATTTCCTCCATCGTGGCGTTTGCGACCCCCTTTTTCGCAAAGGTCGCACGGGCGTCATCCAGGATCTGTCTGCTGAGGTTTTCCGCCTCCTCGCGTGTCGGTCGTCCGCCGGCACGTGCCTGCGCTGTCTTCATGCTGCCTCGTAGTGTTTGAATGGAGAGGATCCCGGCCGCGGCCATTGTTCCATCCGCGATTGTTTGATAACAGCACGATATCGTGCAGTTAATTTTGATGCAACAGGTTTCAGATGTCTTCGATCGTGCTTTCAGGGCTTTCCTGGACAAAACCGGACGGTGACCAGGTATTTCAGGGCCTCGATCTGTCGTTCGGACCGGAACGGACCGGTTTGGTCGGCCGAAACGGCGTGGGCAAAACGACCCTGCTCAAAATTATCGCCGGAGTCCTGCCTCCGTCAGCAGGATCTCTGTCCATCGAGGGCAAGGTCGTGCTCGTCCGGCAGATGCTGGATGCGGATCCACACGAAACAGTGGCTGATCTTTTCGGTGCAAGGCAGGCTATCGAGTTGCTCGCGCGGGCAGAAAATGGAACCGCCAGCCTGGAAGACCTTGTGGAGGCCGATTGGACAGTCAGGGAGCGGATGCTCTCGGCTCTGGTCCGCTTCGGGCTGGCTGCCGATCCGGAGATGCTGATCAGCCGACTATCGGGAGGACAACGCACGCGCGCTGCTCTTGCGGCGGCTCTCTTCAAGGAGCCGGATTTTCTTCTTCTTGATGAACCGACCAACAACCTGGACAGAGGCGGGCGGCAAGCGGTCCTTGACCTTCTCGGCAGATGGAGAGGTGGAGCCATTGTCATCAGCCACGATCGCGGACTGCTTGAATACATGGATGCCATCGTCGAATTGACCACGCTTGGAGCGAAACGCTACGGCGGCAACTGGAGTGGCTACGAGGCAGCGAAGGCAATCGAGTTGTATGCTGCCGAGCAGAGCTTGGCACATGCCCAAAAAACCGCCGAGGAAATCGACCGCAAGGCGCAGGTCCTAGCGGAACGACAGGACAGGCGGAATGCATCGGGTACCCGCAAAGCAGCAAAGGGAGATATGCCAAAGATTCTCCTCGGTCGGCGCAAGAGCAATGCGGAGGCCAGCCGGGGCAAGGTGGCGGAACTCGCCGAGCGCCAGCGCATCGATGCGCTGGACACGGTTGCTTCCGCCAAGGCGCGGATCGAGGTGCTCCAGCCATTTTCCGTGCATCTTCCAGCAACAAACCTGCCTGTCGGCAAGGCAGTATTGTCGCTCGATCGTGTTACCGCGGGTTATGATCACGGACATCCCGTTTTCCGGGATCTTTCCTTTTCGATCGTCGGTCCGCAACGTACAGCGCTTGCCGGCCCGAACGGGTCCGGCAAGACGACATTGCTGAAAATGATCGCAGGAAAGATTGTGCCCATCATCGGCAAGGTCACCGCTTCTGTCCCTTCCGCGATGCTGGACCAGAGTGTCAGCCTTCTCGATCGTAATGAAACGATCCTCGCCAATTTCAGGCGACTGAACCCCGGAGCGACGGAAAATGCCTGCCGGGCCACTTTGGCAAGTTTTCGCTTTCGTGCGGATGCCGCCCTTCAGCGCGTGGAAACGTTGAGCGGAGGACAGATCTTGCGCGCCGGCCTTGCCTGCGTGCTCGGCGGCTCCACACCCCCGTCTCTGTTGATCCTGGATGAACCGACCAATCATCTCGACATCGAGTCCATCGAGACGGTAGAAGCCGTGTTGAGGGCCTATGACGGCGCGCTTTTGATCGTCAGCCACGACGACGCCTTTCTCGAAAATATCGAGATAGACAGGCGGCTGGATTTCGGTGGCGTTCCGTTAAATTAGCCAGGCGGAAAGCGCACTTACTGCCTCACTTAGGTAATTTCTCCAGCGTGGATGCAATCATGTCTCAACCAGTTTACGACCCTCAACTCGCCGCCGTTCTGGCAACGATCGGAGACTTCGTTCCAACGGGGATGACCCTGGATCGCTTGCCCTATTTCCGAGCGATAAGCAGCCCGACCAGAGAGGACCTGCTGCGGGATCACCCTGTCGATTGCGTCGATCATCGGATCATGGGGTTCGATGGCGGCGAAATCCTGGTTTCGGTCATTTCGCGCAGGGACCATCACCAAGCCGGCCCCGCGATCTATTTCCTGCATGGTGGCGGCATGGTCATGGGCAATCGTTTTGCCGGTGCTGGCCCCCTTATTGACTGGGCGATCAGGCATGACGCAGTCTGCGTGACGGTCGAGTACCGGCTGGCACCGGAACATCCGGCACCAATTCCGGTGGAAGATTGCTATGCCGGCCTGGTATGGATGGCGTCTCACTCGGTGGAGCTCAAGTTCGATCCGGAGCGCCTGGTGATCTTCGGCGGCAGCGGCGGCGGCGGACTTGCGGCGGGCACGACGCTGATGGCGCGAGACCGGAACGGTCCGCGATTGTTGGGCCAGTTGTTGCAGTGCCCTATGATCGACGATCGGAACAGCACAGTGTCTGCCAGCCGCTATGATGGTGTCGGTGTGTGGGACACGACCAGTAATAAGACTGCCTGGCAGGCAGTGCTCGGCGAGGACTGCGGTGGGGCCAACGTGTCCCCCTATAGCGCACCGGCGCGGGTCACCGATCTCGCCGGACTGCCGCCGACCTTCATCGATGTCGGCGCGTGCGAAGTTTTTCGTGATGAGGCCATCGATTATGCGGTCCGAATTCTGGCATCGGGCGGTCAATGCGAACTGCATGTCTGGGGCGGAGCCTTTCATGGTTTTTACGATATCGCCCCTCAGTCCGACCTTGCCCGGGCTTGCGTCAGCGCCCGCAATAGCTGGCTTGAGCGGTTGTTGAGGTGGGATTGAGCATGTCGTGGCGTTTCGGCTCATCGAAATCCTGGAACAAACAGGCAAGAATGATCGTCGCCAGCCCAATGTGTGTTTCGGCATGCAAATTTGACCCCCTTGGCGGGGTAATCGGCGTCCAATTTTGACCCCCCTCAG
>JALDYZ010000040.1 GCA_030028905.1 Ferirhizobium litorale
CTAGGCTCAGGACCTATTAATTTGGATTGAGATGTGATTCACGGTTTCCGACAGGAGGCCGCGATGAGTGATTTGTTTTTGTTGAGCAAGCGCCAGATGGCTCGGATCGAGCCGCACTTCCCTTTGGCGCATGGCATTCCTCGGGTGGACGACCGCCGAGTGATTAGCGGCATCGTCTACGTCATCAAGTACGGCCTGCAGTGGAAGGATGCGCCGAAGGACTACGGCCCGCACAAGACGCTCTACAACCGTTTCATCCGCTGGAGCCGCCTTGGTATCTTTGACCGCATCTTCGCGGCCCTGGCGGGAGATGGCCCGAAGCCCGAGCGGATCATGATCGACGCCACGCATCTCAAAGCACATCGCACGGCCGCAAGCCTGCTAAAAAAGGGGATGTTCCCCGTCGTATCGGGCGAACCAAAGGTGGACTGAACTCCAAGCTGCATACGGTCTGCGATGATGAGGGCCGCCCAATCGTCATGCTGCTCAGTGAAGGCCAGATGAGCGACCATAAAGGCGCACGGCTCGTTCTCGACGCGTTGCCGCCCGCCAGGGCCCTCATCGCCGATCGCGGCTACGACAGCACGCCATTCCGAGAAGCGCTGCAGGCAAAAGGCATCGAACCCTGCATTCCATCAAGCCGAAGCCGGAAAGTGCCATACCCTTATGACAAGACACTTTATCGCAAGCGCCACAAAGTCGAGAACCTCTTCGCAAAGCTCAAGGACTGGCGGCGCATCGCAACCCGCTACGACCGATGCGCGCACACCTTCTTCTCCGCAATATGCATCGCCGCGACCG
>JALDYZ010000041.1 GCA_030028905.1 Ferirhizobium litorale
AGCCTATGGTTTGGAGAAATGTTGCACTGGCAATCAGTAATGCGCGGGATATCTTAAATCGCATGCCTGCCTCCTAAACAGTGGTGACTAACGCTCGATAGAGATCGGCATCGGTGCCAAAGCCACTTGGCGTATTCGGGTGATAGCCGGAGCCCGAAAATCGTTCGAACCGGGTCGAAGGTTCCTGTCTCCGAGCCCTTTCTCAGGATGAGCGACGGTAATATTCGCAGAAATAACCTACAACACCGCATTTAGGGGTAGCTAAATCGATCGCAAATTGGAGTGCGCAAGCATCTACGTCCACGTGCCGCATCAAAGTAAACCTTCTCGCCTCAATCGTGATCGCGGCTTTCTCCAACGTGCTATTTGTTGCTAGTCTGTCGGCGACCCTTTCGCAGAAGGGTGCAGGGCTCCGAATCACGGTTGACGGGGTAGGCTGCCGAGGACGGTGTCGAGATAATCCCTATCCCATCAGGCTCGTTTTCGCCTCAGTTTGATTCACTTCGCCAAACAATGTGCTCGCGCCCTCGGCAGACTTCGCTTCGGCGCGGGACAAACAAGTTGTATTGATTTGACTCGTTGATAACCAAATGCAGCGATTGATATCGTTGTAGAGGGCTTCTGCCTGTTTCTAACGTTTATCTCGGTGGTGTGGTGCGCTGGAGGCTAGGTCTGCGTTCGAGCCCGAACTCGTCGGCGAAGTGCTGCGCGGGCATCGCAACGTTAACCGAGCAGCGATCAAAATGTGGGATCTGGCGGTATGACCAGACTTGC
>JALDYZ010000042.1 GCA_030028905.1 Ferirhizobium litorale
TGTCAATCGGCACCCAAAACTGACCCCATATCGGCGTCCAATTTTGACCCCCTTGCTCTGTGGATCAGCGCTTGGCCTGCCCGGCGCTGGCCGGGGTTGCAGAGGGTAGGCCAAGTGCGGGTGAAGGGGACTTTCGGCTTTAGCTTTGCGAGCGGTTCTTGAAGCGCCAGGACTCGTTTCCGGTTTCGACGATCTCGCAATGATGCGTCAGACGGTCCAGAAGCGCGGTCGTCATCTTGGCATCGCCGAACACCGTCGGCCATTCGCCGAAGGCGAGGTTCGTGGTGACGATGATCGACGTGCGCTCGTAGAGCCTGCTGATCAGGTGGAACAGGAGTTGGCCACCGGCCTGGGCAAATGGCAGGTATCCGAGTTCGTCGAGGATGATGAAGTCGAGACGGTTGAGGTACTCGGCCGTCCGCCCCTGCTTGCCGCTACGCGTCTCCGTTTCCAAGCGATTGACCAGATCGATGACATTGAAGAAACGGCCTCGTGTTCCGTTGCGGATGAGAGCACGGGCAATTGCGATGGCCAGATGGCTCTTTCCGGTTCCCGTGCCGCCGACGAGGACGACATTGCGCTGATCGGCGACGAAGGTGCCGGTAGCCAGTTCCCGCACCAGGGGTTCATTGACGGGTGTATCGGCGAAGTCGAAGTCGTCGATGTCCTTGGCGAGCGGC
>JALDYZ010000043.1 GCA_030028905.1 Ferirhizobium litorale
GAAACACTGGAGATGTCGGGCTGACTTGAAGCCCTTCATGATCCGTTCTCGCCGCCGGGTCGGTTGATGGGAATTCTCCGCCCGGTTGTTCAGGCCCTTGTGCGAGCGATGCTCGACGCCGGGCATGATATCGCGCTTTGCCGCGCCATAGGATCGCAGCTTGTCGGTGATCATGCGGCGGGGCGAGCGCCCCTGCCTTTTCACAAGCTTTCGCATAAGACGTTTGGCGGCCTTGGTATCGCGGCGGCTCTGCACCAGCACGTCGAGAACGAAGCCATCGTGATAGACAGCGCGCCACAGCCAGAGTTTCTTGCCGCCAATGGAGATGACAACCTCATCGAGGTGCCATTTGTCGCCAAGCCGACCGGCGGCCCTACGGATTTCGTCGGCAAAGTGCCGACCGAATTTCTCCACCCAAAGACGCACGGTCTGGTGCGAAACAATGATCCCACGCGCGGCCAGAAGATCTTCAACCATGCGCAGACTGAGCGGAAAACGAAGATAGAGCCACACGGCGTGGGCAATCACTTCAGTTGGAAACCGATGGCGACGATAAAGAGGATCACGGGCAAGTCTGGTCATACCGCCAGATCCCACATTTTGATCGCTGCTCGGTTAACGTT
>JALDYZ010000044.1 GCA_030028905.1 Ferirhizobium litorale
GAGAGCGGCAACCGCTGCCAAGGATCGGAGCGTGGAAGGCCGAGATCGAGCGGTTTCTGACAGCCAATGAGGGCAAGCCGTCGCGTGAACGGCTGACGCTGATCCGGATTTACGAGGAGGTTCGGGCACTCGGCTACGATGGCAGCTATGACGCGATCCGGCGATATGCCAAGACCTGGGCGAATAACCGGGGAGCCGTGACGGCGGAAGCCTATGTGCCGCTCTACTACGCGCCGGGTGAGGCTTACCAGTTCGACTGGAGCCACGAGATCATTCTGATCAACGGCGTGACGACGACCGTCAAGGTCGCCCATGTCCGGCTCTGCCACAGCCGGATGATGTTTGCGCGGGCCTACATGCGCGAGAGCCAGGAGATGGTGTTCGACGCGCATGACAAGGCCTTCGCCTTCTTCCGTGGCACCTGCACGCGCGGTATCTACGACAACATGAAGACGGCGGTCGAGGCCGTGTTCGTCGGCAAGGAGCGGCAATACAATCGCCGCTTTCTGCAGATGTGCAGCCACTATCTGGTTCACCCCGTCGCCTGCACGCCCGCATCCGGATGGGAGAAGGGACAGGTCGAGAACCAGGTTGGTCTCGTGCGCGAACGCTTCT
>JALDYZ010000045.1 GCA_030028905.1 Ferirhizobium litorale
AAGGGGGTCAAAATTGGACGCCGATATGGGGTCAGTTTTGGGTGCCGATTGACAGAATTCGACGGCTGCGGCGGTCAGCGCAGCCGCACCCAGCAAGCGACGACGTTGAATATTGGTTTCGTTCTGCATGGCTACCTCAATTTTCGCTTGGTTGATGGGGGCTAAAAGATGTGACTTCAGCTTGCAGTTGAGGGGACGCTAGCCCGCAGTCGGAAGCACCGAAACCCGATGCAGGTCTAGCCAGACCTATCTGTAGGTACAGGCCCTGGGCGCTTTTATCGGCCACAGCCCTGCGAACGGTGTCGGAACACTTGTGTGCCCCGCGAGGCCGAGCCGTTATTTAGCGCGCGAGACACCCCACTATCCCGCAATCGGCCGACCGTATGCAGTGTTCAAGGCGTTGTTCGCATTGTTCGCGCCAACCAGGTATGGGTGGGTGATATAGCAAAGTGACGCGCCGTCCACTCAAGGCGTCAAAATCGCACGCGGCTCAAACCACAAGAACAAGCTGCCGATCGACGAACTCGGTGGTACCTGCTGTTCCAACCAGAAGACCATCCTGCGCAAGAACCTCGAGG
>JALDYZ010000046.1 GCA_030028905.1 Ferirhizobium litorale
CGGCGGCTGAAGAGCGTCCATGATGGTGATCGGCAAATGGTCACCATCCTCGGCTGTGTTCCCACCGACGGTCTGGCGGCCGTCGATGCTGCCTGCCAGGAGGCTTTGGATCACGGCGTTTGCTCGGCCTCGGTGATCATCAACATTCTGGCCCGCAGCCGTGATCCCGCTCCGGCCGCAACTCTGCAAACCCCGGATGCGCTGCGGCTGACCCATGAACCGGTCGCCGACTGCGCACGCTATGACAGCCTCAGGAGGGCAAGTTGATGGAACGCACACAGGTTCTCGAACTCATGAGCACGCTGAAGCTCTATGGAATGCGCAGCGCCTACGACGAGGTCATGGGCAACGGCATCAAACGGCAGCACGAACCGCCGCGCATCGTCGGCGATCTCTTGCAGTCTGAGATCGCCGAGAAGCAGGCCCGCTCCATTCGCTACCAGCTCAGCATCGCCAAGCTGCCGCTCGCCAAGGACATCGACGACTTCGACTTCGCCGATACACCCGTCAATGAA
>JALDYZ010000047.1 GCA_030028905.1 Ferirhizobium litorale
ATGTGGTGGATCGGGTTGCCGTCGACGGCGATCGCCTCCGCGTTCTGCAACTTGCCTATGTCCTCCTGCGACAGCGTCGGCCGGTCCACCTTGAGCGTCAGCCTGTTGAGTTTGGCGGTCAGTGCGAAGGGCGGTTGGTAGTCCTCGTCGTTGACACCTGTCAACGTATCCGAGCCGATGTCGAAGCTCTCGTCCCACTGCAGGATCATCGGCAGCGTGTGCTCCATAGTCTGGGTGGCCACGACCTGGCCGTCGACCTTGAGCGTGCCGGTGCCTGACCGGCCAAGCCCGCTCATGTTGTTGAAGGCGAGCGTGCCTGTCCCAAGACCGTCATATTTGAAGT
>JALDYZ010000048.1 GCA_030028905.1 Ferirhizobium litorale
TTTTTTAAGTTTGGCGCTCTACGACTTTTATCAATTAACGCATCAAGTCCACCGTCTTCGACGAGTTCTTGATATCGATAAAATGTATCACGGGATACGCCCATCACTTTGCAGGCTCTTGATACGTTGCCAAGTTCTTCTGCAAGATTAAGTAAACCCGCTTTGTGTTTAATAATTGGATTGTTAGTATATAGCATGAGAGTTACCTCTTATATGTTTTGATTTAAAGATTCGACACCTTTTATCAAAACGGGTAACTCTCACTTTTTCAAGTTGATGTGTCAGATCTTGTCTGAACTAATACAAAAGTTAGAGGCGACAACTACCCTGACA
>JALDYZ010000049.1 GCA_030028905.1 Ferirhizobium litorale
CGAAGACCTGCACGGTCCGCTTCGACAACAACAAATACTCTGTCCTCTCAACGGCGGTCGGCCGCCCTGTCGAGGTTCATGCCTATGCCGAGAAGATCGTGATCCGGCAGGATGGCGTGAGTGTTGGTGAGCATCCGCGTTGCTTTGGCCGTGGTGAGACGATCTACGATCCTTGGCACTACGTCCCCGTTCTGGCGCGCAAACCCGGAGCCTTGCGCAACGGCGCGCCGTTCCGGGAATGGGTTCTGCCCGCGGCGATGGAGAAAGTCCGTCGGCGGCTGAAGAGCGTCCATGATGGTGATCGGCAAATGGTCACCATCCTCGGCT
>JALDYZ010000004.1 GCA_030028905.1 Ferirhizobium litorale
CGCTACGACCGATGCGCGCACACCTTCTTCTCCGCAATATGCATCGCCGCGACCGACATCTTCTGGCTCTGATCAATGAGTCCTGAGCCTAGGGGTCAAGGACATCGCCTTTCATCTCGGCGTGTCACAGCCGACGGCGACCGACTCGATCGCGGCCCTCGAGCGCAAGGGCTACGTCGAGAAAAGGGCGACCGAGAATGATAAGCGTAGTCTGAAGGTCGCCCTCACGATCGCGGGCCTGTCGGCGCTGCGCGCCGGCGGTGCAGTTGAGGGCGCTACCGATCGCGCAACCGAGGTCCTGCCCGAATACGAGCAGGAGGAGCTTCTGCTCGTGCTGGTCAAGATGATCCGGCAATTGCAGGAGCGCGACGTCATACCGATCCAGCGCATGTGCGCAAGCTGTCGGTATTTTGCGCCATTCGTTCATTCCGATGCGGCCCGTCCGCATCACTGCAATTTCGTCGACGCGGCTTTCGGCCAGCGGGATATCCGCATCGATTGCCGCGACCATGAAACCGCCGACCCCGCATTCCGGGCTGCCACCTGGGACGCATTCGTCGAAGGATAGAACAACCCTCCAGGCAATGGAGACACAAGGAGAGAGTTTAATGTTCCTGAAATTTGCAACCGGCGCCATTGCGGCCGGAACGGCAGCGCTATGGCTGACCACGGCTGCCGCCCATTCCATCGAGGCCGCCCCGTCGCAAGCCGTGCAAGCGGCCTTCGACATCATCGAAACGACCATCGTCACCAAGGGCGAAACGGCCGTCTTCACCACCAGGGTCCGCGGCGAGGCCGGCAAGGACAAGCCCGATGCGACGGGCAAGTTCGAGGGTTCCAGCGTCTACGCCTATGTCTGGCCGACCAGCCTCAACAGCGGCGAGATCGGTTTTGACAAGGATCAGGGCATCGTGGCGCTCGCCGTCACCTTCCACCCGGATTTCGACGATGCCGCGTTCGGGGCCAAGAACCGTCACATCTGGCATCCACACTGGGTGGTTCTGGCCGAAGACAAGGCCTGTGGCGCCGGCCTCAAGGTGATCGACATTCCCGAGGGAACCAAGCCCAAGGTTCCGGAAACCTGGCCGGGCGTCCCGCTGCTGATCGACAGCCCGGAATATCCGACCACCTTCAAGGGTGAAACGGTCGACGTCGAAATCCCGCTGTCGCTCATCGGCGGCATCAAGGGCGCGTCGTTTGATGGCGTCACGGCCGGGCTGAAGGTCAACGGCAACCTGCATGCGCCGCTTCTCTGCGTTAGCAACGTCTTCAAGGTGGCGTCCGGCAATCTCAGCCTGCCCGGCAAGGTCATGGCTGCCGATTGATCAGAGCGTCGGCCCGGCGACTGCCATCGCCGGACCGACAAATTCCTCCCCTCCAGGCAAACGAAAGGAAAGAACATGACAAGGATTACCCTCATCGACCCGTCCAATGCAACGGGAACCACGGCCGATCAACTGGCCGAGATCAAGTCCGCATTCGGGATGGTGCCCAATATGTTCAAGGCTGCGGCAAACTCACCGGCTGCCCTGGCCAGCATGTGGGGCTCGTTCGGCGCACTCGGCGGTGGCCGCCTCGGCGCCAAGCTCGGTGAGCAGATTGCCGTCGCCATCGCCGACCGCAACAACTGCAACTATTGCCTCGCCGCTCATACCGGCCTCGGCCGCAAGGCCGGCGCAACCGCGCACGAAATGACGGAGGCCCAGGCGGGTCGCTCGGCCGATGCGCGCACCGCCGCTGCCCTGCAGTTCGCG
The DNA here is from genome assembly GCA_030028905.1 of Ferirhizobium litorale. Taxonomy (GTDB): domain Bacteria; phylum Pseudomonadota; class Alphaproteobacteria; order Rhizobiales; family Rhizobiaceae; genus Ferirhizobium; species Ferirhizobium litorale. The sequence continues at coordinate 1,755 of JALDYZ010000004.1, forward strand.
ATCAAGGTCGTGGACAACCGCGCCGGCATCAAGGCCGCCGACGTCGACGCGCTCAGAGCCGCAGGCTACGACGACGAGGAAGTCGTCGAGATCATCGCGCATATCGCCCTCAACCTCTTCACCAACTACCTGAATGTCGCCCTCGACGTCCCGGTCGACTTTCCAGGTGTGAAACTGACGCGCGCCGCCGCCTAAGTCCCGCACCTGACGGGCGGACCGTCCTCCCCTCCGGTCCGCCCACAACGAAAGGATGGAAAAATGTCCAGCTCCACTGCCCCGCTTGCGCCGGAACTCGCTGTGAGCGAATGGTTCAATACCCCGGCGCCGCTGACGCTCGCAGCCCTTCGCGGTCGCCCTGTCTTTCTCCACACGTTTCAGGTGCTTTGCCCCGGCTGTGTGGCGGAGGCCATTCCGCAGGTCCAGCGCATCGAGCGCATCTTTGCCAACACCGACCTTCAGGTCATTGGAATCCACACGGTCTTCGAGCATCATTCGGCGATGTCGCCGGTAACGCTGCGGGCATTTCTGCACGAATATCGGTTGAGGTCGCCGGTCGGGGTCGACCTGGCGGAAGAAGGATCGGAAGTTCCCGTGACCATGCAGCGATTCGGATTGCGCGGCACGCCCTCGTCGGTGCTGATCGGACGCGACGGCTCCATCCTCCATCATGCCTTCGGCGTCGAGGACGATATTGCAGTCGGAGCCAGGATCGCGATGGCCCTGTCCACCCGCGTGCCCGAGATCGCGCCTACCGCCATGCCTGACCAGAAGGGCGCTTGCGTCGACGGAAAATGTGCGGTCCCCTCCCCGTCGAAAGATGCGGCATGAGGTTTTAGAGATGAAAACTGCGCTCATATTGCGGCATGTCCACTTCGAGGATCTCGGTTCCTTCGCGGAACCGTTGCAGGTGGCCGGGTACAGCGTCCGCTACAGCAACGTCGGTGATCCGGGTTTCTGCAGCGGTGACCCGCTCGCACCGGATCTCCTGGTCGTTCTCGGCGGTCCGGTCGGTGTCTATGACGACAAAGCCTATCCTTTCCTTGCCGCCGAACGCGCATTCATCGCCGCGCGCCTTGCCGCCCGATTGCCGACGCTCGGCATCTGCCTCGGCGCGCAATTGATCGCAGCCGCTCTTGGAGCAAGGGTGTTCCCGACCGGAATCAAGGAGATCGGCTTTTCCCGGCTGACGCTTACCGACGCCGGACGTTCCGGCCCTCTCCGGCATCTCGACGGGGTTGCCGTCCTGCATTGGCATGGCGACACCTATTCCTTGCCGTGCGGGGCTGCGAACCTCGCATCGTCGGCCCTCGTGGAGCAGCAGGGCTTTGCGATCGGCGAAAATGTTCTCGGCCTGCAGTTCCATCCCGAGGCCGAGACGGACCAGCGGTTCGAGCGCTGGCTGGTCGGGCACGCAGCCGAGCTTGCAGCAGCAAAGATTGAGCCGCAGGCGCTGAGGAACGAGGCGCGGCAGCACGGTGAAGCTCTCAAGGACGCGGCGAGAATGATGCTCCGCGATTGGCTTGCAGCGGTGGGGGCGTCCTGATGACTTCCTTTCCTCTGCTTGGTCTTCTCGTCGGCCCCGCAGCCCCGCTCGGACCGCGAGGCGTCCCGAGCGGCATCGCCAAATCGCAGGTTGCTGGCTCGCTCGTGCTATCGGAGACGGGATTGAGCGGAGACGTGCAGGGCGACCCGACCCGGCACGGCGGGACCGAGAAGGCCCTTCACCACTACCCCTTCGACCACTATTCCGCCTGGTCGGATGATCTTGGCCCGCATCCCCTGCTGGCCAGCCCCGGCGCTTTCGGGGAAAACATCGCCACGTCCGGGTTGACTGAAGAAACCGTGGCGATCGGCGACGTCTTCGAGATAGGCACCGCGGTCGTCGAGGTCAGTCAGGGCCGGCAACCATGCTGGAAGCTGAACGAACGCTTCGGCAGGTCGACGATGGCAAGCGACGTCCAGTCGACCGGCCGCACCGGCTGGTACTATCGTGTCCTGCGGCCCGGCACGGTCGCAGCCGGGGACCGGCTGACATTGGTCGACCGCGCGTCACCGGATTGGACGATCGAACGCATCTGGCGTGCCTTCTATGTTGATACTCTTAACCGTGCCGAGCTCTCGGGGATTGCCCGGTTGGAGCGTCTAGCGGCGGGGTGGCAGGATCATGCCACCCGCAGGTTGAAAACCAACTCCGTGGAGGACTGGACGAAGCGCTTAATGGGAGGGATCTAAGGTACGGGTGGTAAAGCGCGATGTCCGCTGTTGGCGCTACGACCCACGTAGTCACTGCGTCATGTCCGCCTTGTAGCAACAGCGACCGGGGACTTGATGACCAAATATGGGGACGCGTTGCCGACGAAAAGGAGGGCGGTGGCTGTCGGGCACAAACCCTTTGCCGAGCGCGCTGGTGGTCCGTATGACCTTCGATAGAGGTGCGACCAACGCATCGGCCAAACTCGCCAGCCACGTGCCGCCGAGTGGAGATGTTTGCGCTATGACCAATCCGCGCTCTGTGCTGAAGGTTGCAGACGGCCCCGACAGGATTGGGGCGCCGCGCAGAGCCATACGTGCGAAATCAACCGTTCAGCCACGATCAGCGCGCGAGACGCGCACGAAACAACGTGCAGCCGTCCGCCAGGCGCAACCTGGAGATATCCTGGAATCCAGCCTCGGTCATCCACGCGCGATACTGACCTTCGGCATACGATTCGCCGTGGCGAAAGAGGTTCAAGAAGGTGAGATTTAGAAAGACACCCTCAGGCGAGCAGAGGCGATCGTCATCGACGACACCCGACCCCGCAATTGCAATCACGCCTCCGGCTGTGAGGCAACGCGCCGCGTTTAGGATCGAACTGCGCGCCTGGTCAGGCGGAAGGACCTGAACGACAGCCTTCAAGATCGCCAGATCGTATCGACCGATGGATGGCGCGACAGTAATGTCCCCCTCGTCGACAACAACGTCGTCGGCACCGCATTCTGACAGGATAGCTGGCGCGACCGCTGCGACCGTTGGGAGTTCCACCAGCGTCGCCGCAATCTCAGTCCGCCGCTCGCGAAGTCCGACGAGAATGGTCCCGGGACCTGCGAAGCGAGGACCCCACCAGATAAATATTGCATCTCAGCGCAAAGCCCACCCCAGGAGCAATACCCCGCAGGCGGCCGTCCAACTGCCGACCACCCGTGCCGTGATGCGCGTCCAGTCCCACCGCGCTTTCAACACCGCAGCCGCGACGAGGGCGACAAGGACGAAGGCCCCCACCGTTGCCCCGAAAACGGCAAGGGTACCGTCGCGTGCTCCTGACGGTTCGGATCCGAGTCCGTAGCCCCCCGCGATACCAAGCAGGATCGACAGCGATGCGGTGCCCCAGACGGGCACCGAAGGGTTGGCTGCAGCAAGGCTGCCCAACACTATCAACGGCACGCTTTCATATGCCCCACTGACACCGAGCGGCCCGACAAGCAGCCCGAGGAATCCGGACAAAAGCCATGCGGCGGGGAGGAATAGGACGGCGGCCCGAGCGTGGGCAACACCGTTAAGTCCGGCAAAGATCGCAAGGGCCACGACCGGAAGCATGGCTTCCGGCGACATTGCGAAATGGGCGGCTCCGTCGAAGAGCGGCCCAAGACCCGTCGTCATTAGATGCGCGCTGGCGTCGGCAGGTACTGCGGTAAACCCCAGCGTCGCTATCGGGGCGGACCAATGACCCCTCGGAGCCACATGGGCCGTCATGCGATCGCGTTCCACAGGAAGACAGCGCCGACAACGCCGACCGCGCCACCAGCCACCCTGACCGTGACCTTGCCCCATGGCCATTGGTACAGGAGTCCGATGACGATACCGACAGCGTGCAACAACCCGGTGCCAACCACGAAACCAAGGCTGAAGAACAGCGCGTTCTCGCCGAGCGGCAGTTCGGCACCATGTGCGTAGCCATGGAAGATCGCGAAGAGTCCAACAAGGATAGCCGCCGCGATCATTGGCGGACGAGACTCAGTCAGGACTGCCGCGCCGAGCAGTACGCCGGACAGGGCGATACCGATCTCCACCCCCGGCATCGGCACGCCGACAAGGCCAAGAAAGCCGCCGAGTGCCATCACGAGCGGGAACGTGATCGGAAGCAGCCAGATCGCGGGCATGCCCAACTGCGCGCCCCAAAGACCGACTGCGACCATCGCCACAACGTGATCCAGCCCCATGATTGGATGCAGGAAACCCGCGACGAAGCCCGACGCGCCTCCCGTGCCGACATGGGCTTCAGCAACGCTCGTTGTAGCCAATAGTGAAAAGACAACCAGACCGATATTCCGAACCAAGATACCTTTCATGCCAATCCCCCAAACATTGCTGCGACACGATCAATCGTCCAGAAAGCGCCCAAGCCACCCACGAGGTAGGCAGGCACGAGTTCCATGCCCCGCGGCAACCTGATCTCGATTGATTTCAGGGCGGCGATCAACAGAAGGAAGAGTCCGACAAAAGCCAACTGACCCGCTTCCACGCCGAGATTGAACATCAAAAGAGCAAAGGGTATATCGCCCTGCGGCAGGCCAAGCGCCGTCAGGCCGCTGGCAAATCCGAAGCCGTGGAGCAGTCCGAAAACGAAGGCGACGATCCAGGGATGGCGGATCGTAAAGCTCGTCTGCCCGCGCCAGACACGGACAATTTCGGGGCCGAGGAACAGAATCGAGAGCGCGATCATCGCGTTGAGCGGCAGCGCCGGAATTTCGACTTTTCCCAGCGTCGCCACGGCAAGGGTGATGGAATGGGCGACCGTGAAAGCGGTAATGGTCTTGAATAACATCCAGCGCGAGCGGACGATGAATAAAAGGCCTAAAACGAACAGTAAGTGATCGAGACCCATAAGGATGTGCTGAACGCCGCTCGCAAAGTAGACGCGGGCGGCCGCGAACGGGCCAGGGTTTGCAGCGAACTCGATCCAGGGCTGAGATGGTTTGACCATTGTCGTGGAAGTCGTGCCATCCAGCAAACGAACGCGGACAAGGACGTCAGTGATCGTGGCCTGCAGACCGACGAACTCGATGCGCTCGCCGCTCAGCCCCCCATCGGGCGCCTCGATGATGCGCGTTTCTACGATGGAGTCAGGCAGGTTGCGCTCAGCGGGTTCAGTCACGTTGCGCACGGCTTCGGAAAAACGCAGTGCAACGGGCAACCGCATGCCCGATAGCGTGGGCGTACGCCAGGTGACGGTGTAGCGGCCTGGGCTGCTTTGGTCGATCTGTAGATAGGCAGGCCGGATTTCATGCGCCCCGGCATGAGATACCAGCGACACTAAGGCTAGGGCCGCTCCAAGGAGGACGGACAAGAACCAAGACGGAAACATCGTCCTTTTGCTCATTGTGCAGACATCTCGACCGCAGCGCTGGCCCCGGCAGGGACCCCCAGGTCTTGCAAGTCCTCGGGGCTGATCGATGGAATGGTCACGTCATAACGGGACCGCATCTCCTTGAGCGCTGTGCGCTTCACCTCGAGGTAGCGCTCGTCCATCCAGGCACTTTTAACGGCTGGAGCAACTTCCTCGAAGGACGGAACGCGCCCCGGTTCGATGGAGTCGATCCAGATCAAGTGCCAGCCATATCCCGACTGAATCGGACCTTGCCATGATCCCGGTTTCAGGCCGAAGAGAGCGTTGGCGAATTCGGGCCCAAACTCCTTGGCCATCTGCTCCGGCGTCGCGTCTCCGTAATAGTTGCGGAACATGAAGGGATCGGCAACGGAAGCGACCTCGGGGGCGTCGGTTGGCTTACCGGAGATGAGGGCGATGGCCGAGGCGGCATCTTCGCGGGAAGAGCCGCCGCGTTTGTCGAACGAAAAATACAGGTGTCGGAAGCTCAGATGTGGCGCAAGCGCAAATCGGTCTGAATTCTTCGAGTACCACGCGACGAGCGTTGCATTGCTCGGGACATCCAGCGCGGCGACATCGGCGGCCAGAAAATCCATCTTCTGCGCGAGCCGTCGCTTGATGATCTGATCGTCACGATCGAGACCGAGGGATACTGCCTCTCTGAACAGAATTTCTTCCGTGACTTTCTGATCCATCAGAGCGTGCAATTGATCCAGCGTCGGCAGCGGTCGCCCCTGTGCGAGCCACGTCACGGCAAGCTGTCGCACATCATCCTTGGTCAGGACGATTTGGTTGGTATCCATCACCTCCTCCGATTTCGGAGTAAAAAGGTAGTAAGTACCGAACAGAACAGCGCCAATAACCACGAAATGCACCAGCGGTTCGCGAAGTATCCGTTGCCATCTCGTTTCAGAGGCCTGATGCGCGCCCTCCCGCGCGTGCGGCAGATGTGTCATTGGTCGCCCTGTCCTGGTTGAGCTATTGCGGGACGCACCGCGGCTTGCGCGGTCGTAAGGGGGCTACGCTTTAGATAGCTGAGGATTGCAAACTGCTCTGCGGGGTCCTTGACGGCATTCGATTTCATGACGGCGATATAGTCAGGGGTGACATCCCACGCCTCCCAATCGGCCAGTTCCATAGCGACAAACCCGGCCATCGGACTGCGCGCCTTGATGAAGAAGCGATAAGCCTCGATCACCCGCCTGCGCGACACCGTCCCTTCCGCCCCGCCATGGACGCTAAGCGCGAGCAACGCCGCCTGGATTTCGGGCAGCGTGCGCTCCTGGTCAGCGAAGAATGTCTCTTCAATCCAGTCGACGCGGGTCTGACCGCGCAATTCCAGGTCGGCCGCGAGCATGGCCGAAAGGTTCGTCGCATCCCGCGTTTTCATCGCCTGTTCAATCTGCCGCTCCAGCTCGACCGCGTCATCCGGACCTCCCGCAATGCCCATCAACAACGTGTATGCCGGGTGCCGGGATGCGAGTTTCGGATCGCTGACCCATCCTCTGATTTGCGCAGCGTCGAGCTCGGCCCTGACAAGCCGCATGATGCCGTACGGTGCACGCATGAACTCTCCATACGCGATCTCGGCCACGAGCGGCTCAGGGCTTTCGAGGCGCGGAGCAACCACAGCTATCCGCTCGCGCCACTCAGCCTCCGTCAAATAGGACGTGGTGAGCGTGAGTTGCGGCCAGACCTTCTTCGGACGTTCCCCGCTACGCTTGGTCTGCGCGAGCTGTCGCAGCCATTCAGCATAGTCCGCTGACATCGATCCGAGGGGCGACCACGTCTCGGAAACCTTGTCGCGCAGTAGTAGCAACGGCTTGCTGTCAGGTATCACCGAAGCTTCATCGCCCGCCGTAGGTCCATCGACGGACATCACCGCTTTCGCGATCCGGGCCGACAGAGATGGCTGCACGATGACGTCGCCAACAGCGCCATCCCCTTTTAGGACCTCGATGACGCGAAACTGGCCGTGAGTGGGCAAAGGAATGGCCAGTACGGCTTCATCTGCGGCGTCGAGTTTTTGGCCCGGAGTGATCACAAGTCCGGTGAAACAGATCACGCAGGCCCTGGCCCCACTGGCAAATGTCAGGACCATCACGCAGATGTAGATCAGCAGACGGAACGATGTCTTTTTGGATAGCATTGCTCAATACCAAACGTCGTCGACCGAAAAATCCTAGCCGCGCCAGCGTTCTATCCACCGGCGCGGTCTTCCGCCGCCCTAGAACGGGGACTTGTGCTCCGTCAACGGGTCGAGCATCTGCGGCGTTGGAACGACCTCGTAGTTGGCGTAGCCGAACTCGTTGCTACGGGCGGCGTAGTACTTGTCGCCGAGCTTGTAGACGGTGGCCTCATACGGTGCGTTGTTGAGCGTTGTAACGATCGCACCGTCCTTGATCGCGTAAGCGGTGCCCGATCCGGTCAGACCGCCATGCAACACGTCACCGATTTCGCTCGGTTTAGGTATTGCGCCGTTGACGTTGCTGACGAGACGCTGGCCGGACGTTGTCCAGGCGATGTTGAAGATTTCGCCGGTGACATTGTTGCGGACCCAGCTTGACTTGCCGACGACGAGGTCGGTGAGTGCCGCGTCATCCAACGCCGTGGCGCCTTGCTGCTTCAGATCAGCAACTGTGGTGCCGTTAGTGACGGCGGCCCTCAGTTCCTGCGTCGGCGTGTACCAGATCGGCGAACTCCATGCCCGCTCCTGGATCGTCGCCGCGACATTGTCAGGCGGCGCAATGCCCAGTTCCTTTGCCTGGATCGTCGTCCAGCGCGGTGTCGGGATTTCCAGCGTACGGAGATAGTAGAAAGCGTCCAGGCTCGGATCGAATTCGGGATCGGTCCAGGTGCCCTTCAGTTCCACTGAGCCGATCGTATTCGTGTAGCTGGCGTCTGCTATGTTGACTGTGCTGCCGATCGGCGGAACGATGCCGCTGAAAGGATCAGGCGTACGGTTTCCAGCCCAGGCGACATCAAACACTTTCTCGAAGCTCTGGCCATGCTTTGACCAGCCCTTGACGATCTGGATTCGGTCAAGGTTTCCGGAGGTCGGGTCCTTTACCGCCCAAACGACAAATGACGGCGCTTTCGCTTCGCCGAGCGGTGGCAGATCGCCTCCCATCGGCACACCACTCGCATAGGCCGCCTTGATCCAGTCCGGCTGATTGGCGACGTTGGCCGTATTGGGCCCACCGAAGAACCGGACCTGGATATGCGGCCCGCTGGTCGCGAAGGTTTCCTTCCGCTGCATGGCATCAAAGAGCGAAGCGCGCGTGTTTTCCTCGGCCCAGACTCCTGTCAGACCTGCCGGGTTCTCGAGCCTGACGTCGAGGCCTGCGAAGACGTAGCCGGACATGCGCTGTTTGATATCGCCATCATTGCGCGCATGGCCACCGTAGAAGTTATCCTGGCGGTAGGGCACGCCCGTGTTATGCGAATCCGATCCCCCGACAAAACCTGTCTTGTAGGGATTGTAACCGCGCGCCTCCATCATAGAGAGGCCATCTTTAAGCGCCTGACGGATGTAGCTCCCTGGGACTGTCGGGAAACGGCCCGCGGGATCGCCCAGCAGATAGGTCAGGATTTCGAAGTTGGCGAACTCGTCATTGGGAGAAAGCGTCGGATGCGTCTCCGAAGCGCCCTTGATCTGCTTGATCTCGCTCAGTCGCTCGTTGCGATCACGCGATGCGGCCCAAGCGGCGTCGATGGGACGGCCTTTCTCATTAACATCTGTGGGAAACATATGGCCGTCGGACAGATTGGCATTGTGCGAGATCGCGAGAAGCTCGTTGCCGGCCTTCCGCTGGCCGTCCATCCAGTTCCACAGGTCCGACGGATCGCTTGAATCAATCGAACTGTAGGGAGCTTCCGGTACCTTGGCGCAGTCGCGGAAGAACACATTGCGGTGCATGTTGCGGTTGTTCGGTGTCGAAGTCCACTCATAGGAGCAGAAAGCCGTGAACTTTCCAGGCTCGTTCGCCTCGTTGGCGATGTCGATGTTCTGCTTCCAGACAGAGCCGGCGACCTGAGGCGAGATCAGTTCTTCGATCGGCTTCTTGTCGATGATTGTGCCTCCGAGCCAAAGGTAGATTCGTGTTATATCTGCCGGATCGCGCACAATCAGCTTCTGGGCTATCGGAAGCTTGCTGATCGCCGAACCCGGCGTGTTGGCAAGAGCGACGGTCCCTACATACTCGGAGTGGTCTGTGACGCCCATCCAGTCGAGCGGCGTCTCGATCTTGATGTCGTATCCGAGCGGATGCTTGATCGTCTCCCCCTTGGCATAACGGTAAGCGTCGGCCGGAGTGCTCTTGGTGTTGCCGAAGATGAACGCGTCGAACGACCATCCGGTGTGGACATGCGTTTCACCGAAATATGCATTTCGCTCTTGGGCAGCCGCCGAAACGGCGACCAGCATCATGGCTGAAGAGAACAGCAAGGCTTTTCTGCTTATCCGACGCATTATCAAGTATCCTTCTCTCAAGACGACGCAGGAGTGAATTGGCAATGCAAGTATATGGATATGCTGGATAGTTGCGGTTGTCGCAGATTTGGGGAACGTCCGCAAGTTACATTCAGTCGTCGGGCCACTTTGCGGGCGCGATTGCTCCCAAGCCGACCGTCGACATTCAGGAACTCGATCCGATATTCCAAATGACCGAAACGCGGGCGCAAAGCCGACAATGGGGTACAAAGCCCATAGGTCCCACACCACAACGAGTTGAATGGAATCGAACAAAAAATTGCCGGTTTCAGCCGCCGTTTCGGCTAAGAACCTCTGCGTGATTAGCTTTTCACGCTCACGCTTCTCAGCTCCAGCAAGGTGGGGTCCCAACGTGATCTTTCAGCGCTTGCATGAATGCCTTGACTTTCGCAGGTGGCGACGCGAGGGCACGCAGGAGATAGATTCCCGAAGGCCGCTCATTCCAACTCTCCCGCGATATCGACAGGCGTACAAGATCACCCGCCTTTACTGAAGGTCCCGATACCCAGCTTGGGAGGAAGGCAACGCCCATCCCGGCCAGCGCAGCCCGTTCAGCGCTTCAAGATCGCGGGCAGAGAAGAGAGCGATGATCCGGCGGTTCAGTGACCAGGTGCTGCCGATGATGGGCAAGGAACTTCAGCCCGTCGTTGGAGCGCTCTATTCGCTCTCGGCTGCCTCGGATGCCCATCGTCGAATGGAAGCCGGCGGTGTGTTCGGCAAAATCGTTCTTGGCGATTTTCATCTGTAATGCCGGAAGAAAGATTCCCGCTCTTGAACGGGATCGGAGTGACGGACCTACTCTCAGATATCGGCGCCAATGCCGGCATCATCTTCTGGACCGACATCTTCATTCGAGATCGCAGCCACGCAGCTTGCTGTCGATTGCGAGATCAAACAACGCGCGATCTCTGATGCGTCCTTCCCTATCAAGCAAAAAGCGGATCGCCCAGATCTGGCGCTGTTTCAGCGGCTTCTTGACACCGACCTTTCGCCCGGCGTTCCAAGCCCAAGGTCTCTAACTGACCCCGAAGCAGACCTTCACGCGTGACAACGAGGCAATTTATGCAGTCGCAGCCGCTGGAGCCATCGGTCAGAAGGGCTCGCGATCGTAGTAGTCGACCGTGTTCTCTACGCGGAACATCTTGTGCACGCCGCTTTCGCCGCGCTGGCCCGTGACGATCAGAATCTTCTGCGAATCCGGATACTCGCAGGTGTCAACTTCCGACAACGTCGAGAGCGCAAGGTAGCGCATCGTCGTCTTGCCGGTGTTGATGATCTGATGAGCGACCTCTGGCCCCCCGGGTGGGCACGCGATGACATCGTGTTTGCGGATTGGATAGCGCTTCTCGCCGAAACGCAATTCGCCTTCGCCCTCGATGACTAGGAACATCTCCTCTTCGCCATAATGGCAGTGGTAGGGACACTGAACCTTGCCGGGGGGGAAGAACCGTGAGATTATAGCCGAGCTTTTTGGCTCCGATGTGGTCGCTGATCTGACCTCGGCTTGACGTATACAGACCGTTTTCCTCAACGTCGTCGAACTCGACCTCTTCGAGGTTCATGATCGGCTTCACCATGCTCCATCCTCGTCGTGCTAGCTACGCATGTCGACCAAAGGCCAACAGTGTAAATGGTACGCACCTGGATCGAAGGCAACAACACTATCTTCCGTCGCTTCGCGAACCCATCAAGTTCTCTTTCGCCCGGGACAGCAAAGCATTTAAAACGTGAAGGAATTTGTCTATCACCTCGATAGGCTGGTGTCGATTTCTTGACCTAACCGTAGTGAGCGGGAGCCTTCCGCTCCGCGGCAACCATGCCCTCATGACGATACCGCTATACTCGAAGTTGTGCGCAGCAGCCCCGAGCATCGAGTTTCGTGAAGCTCGACATGTCAGCCGACATCGAGGTTGATTGCCGTTGGCGCGCTCCTGCCCGACCTTCATAACCATTTGGCCCCTGACTGCGAAGCTGTCAGGCCATCTCGATGTGAGAGTTCTTCGCCCCTTGCGCGATCAACGGCGAGGGGGACTTCCATTGCAGGTGGGAAGCGTTAAGTCGGCGCGCCACGATATCGTGGTTGAGCCACTGGATGGGACCGGAGGGTTCCGAAGACGCGCCAAAAATGAGTTGCCCCGTCGCCTCCACCACGAGAGCACTGAGGAGGTCGCTGATCATCAACTTGCTGTCTCGATGCATCTGTGTGATCTCGTTGGACGTGCCGATGGTCAGATCGGACTGCGCTTGGCTGTTCGCCATGGGCCACGCCGAGAAGTCGTAGAACGGACGCATGACCTCGTTGGCCTGCATATCGGTAATTTTTTGGAACACATCCTTCATCGTGAAGCCGTCTGCCAAAAGCTCTTGGCATGCCTGCCACTGGTCCTCTGCCCATTGGCCGCCGTTCTCTTTCTTCAAGGCAAGCAGCAGCGGTATTAGGGGAAGCTCGATACCAGTGAATACGTCGGACGAATTGGTCCGGATTTCGGGACAATTGTAGACGGTTGCCTTGACACCCGCTGCCCAGGCTTCCTCCGCGATGCATTCGAGCCGCATCTTGGCGTAGCCTTGAGTGTAGTTGGTGTAGGTCTGCCAGCGATAGCTCCCGTCAATCAGGACTGCGGTTCCATGGTAGCCGTAGGCCGTATACCGGGCCTGACCACCCGACGCCTCCACGCGCTCACGGATCGCTGCGCTGAAGTCGATAAGGTGTTGAAAGGTGATTGCGGAGACTTCGTCGAAGTTCTGGAGGACGAGTTTTCCCATGTCGCTTTCGAGCAGGGCTTGCGACGACATGTGGCGGGGACCACGTCCCTTGTAGATTCGGTTGGCGACGACCAGGAAAACCTTGGCCTTCGGGATTCCGCCGGCCATTGTATGGGCGAAGAAGACATTGCGGCCGTCGGCAATCATTCCGTCGAGAACAGCCATGACCTGCGAAAGCGAATTCCTGAACCGTGCGGTGGCGATGTCCCGGCACTGTTTGATGTAGTCCCAGTCGAGCGTGTCAAGTTCCCAGCTCTCCAGCGTCATGGCTGCGAGGAGATCCGTCGGAGTGGGGCCTCCTGCCGGAGCGTCGAGATCGAAGCCAGCCATAAGAGGTATGTTGATAATTCTGCCGCCCAATCGCGCCTCGGCGGCAGAGAGTTCCTCGGCGTCCAGAGGCCGCAGTGCGTTGTTCTCGTCGCGCCGCCCGACCGTGATCCCAACGATGTCCATTCCGGCCTTGCGGGCTTCATCAAGCAAGCCAGTCGCGTAGCCACGACCGAATAGTTCGCCGAAGAGGACGAAAACATCACCTTTGCGAAAGACCTTGTTTTCGGCAAGGCGATTCAATGCGACGGGGTTTTCCATACTGTCAGGCCTTTGATCGGTTAGTCGTCGAGCGTTGGCTCAGACGGGCTTCGATAGTCACATGACCGCACTGGCCCATAATGGGAAGTCATTTTAAGTGACCGTTCATTTCAAACCGTGAAGTCCCCCGAGGACTTCTCGCTATCTGAACGGAAAAAAGCAGGTAAATGCCGAGGCCATTGGAGGACGGCGTGCAGAGACCGAAATCGAGTTCGCTGGACCCGATTTGGGGCCGCAGCAGGCTCATGGATCGGAAACTTAGCTGATAGACGAAGTTTCCTCTTGCACGCCGCCTGTTTGTCTGAATAGTTAGCGACATGACTAAGCATGATCCCGATCTCTCGCTATTGTTCCATGCGCTGGCGGACCCGACGCGGCGGTCGATCCTAACCCGTCTGGCTGGAGGACCAGCGAGGGTGACGGATCTCGCCGGTCCGACTGGACTGCGTCTACCGACGGTTATGCGACACCTCTCCGTGCTGGAAGAGGCCGGTTTGATTGCGTCGTCGAAGGACGGGCGGATACGCACCTGCGCCATCCGGCCCGAGGCCATGGAACCGGCGCGTGCCTGGATCGATGAACAGCGCGCCATCTGGGAAGCGCGTCTGGATCGTCTGGATGCATTTGTGATCAGTATGATGAAGGAGCGCGAAGAATGACACTGACCCAAAAACCGAGCAGCACCGCTGTGGCGCCGATAGGCGATAGTGGCGGCCGTTTTGCGACGCTGACCTTCGAGCGAAACGTTGCCGTGCCGGTGTCGGTGCTGTGGCAGGCCTGGACTGCCCCGGCCGCGCGAGCGGTCTGGGCTGCCCCCACACCGGCGGTCAAGGTGGAGTTCGTGGAGGCCGATACCAGCATCGGCGGGCGTGAAGTTTCGCTGTGCAAGGTGGAAGGTCAGTCCGATATTCGTTGCGAGTGCGGCTGGCTGGAATTGCAGCCCGCACTGCGTAGCGTGAACTATGAAGTGATCTCTTCCGATGGCGCGACCCAGTCGGCGGCATTGATCACTGCCGACCTGGCCGACATGGGCGAACAAAGCAGGCTGGTGGTGACGGTGCAGCTTTCCTCGCTGGCCGGCGATATGGAAGGCGGCTACCGACAGGGTTTCGGAGCGGGACTGGACAATCTCGCCAACGTGGCCGAGCGCACCATGGTGTTGCAGAAAGTGATACAGGCCCCTCGGGCGGCGGTCTGGAACGCGTGGATGAACCCACAGACCTTGCCGCTATGGTGGGGGCCGGAGGGGTTCTCCTGTCGCACAAAGAGGATCGACCTGCGTCAGGGCGGCGAATGGGTGTTCGATATGATCGGGCCCGACGGCACGGTGTTCCCGAACCACCATCGCTATGGCGAGGTCAGGCCGCAAGAGCGGATCGGCTATACGCTTCTATGGGGCGAAAACGGACCGAAACATGCCGATGCATGGGCCTCGTTCGAGGATCAGGACGGGTTCACGAAAGTGACCTTGGGGATGGTCTTCAGCACGGCGGCCGAGTTCCAGGACGCCAAAGGCTTCGGCGCCGTGGAACTGGGCCTGCAGACGCTGGGCAAGCTGGACCGTTTCGTCACAGCGAAATGAAGGACCCGATCCCAGGCGATCCCGCGTCAGCGGTCTATCGGCCCGTCGCCTGGATCACGCTGGAACATAGGTGAGCCTGATCACGTCTCCGCCGATGCGCTCGCTACCCACGAGCCGCAGCGGAGGTCGCGGTCCGGCGAAGAACGCCTTGCCGCTGCCGAGCACGACGGGATGGATGTACAAGCGATATTCGTCGACGAGGCCGGCGTCCGCCAGACTTGCCGCCAGTTCCGGGCCGGACACTTCAATTTCCCCATCCAGCCGGGCCTTCAATCCCAATATCGCCGCCTCGATGTCATCCTCGACCAGGGTGGCGTTCGGCCCGACCCACTTCAACGTGCGCGACACGACCCATTTCGGCTGGCTTCGCCATGCCGCCGCATAGTCGCGTTCCGCTTCGCTCCATTCAGAATGATCCTCGTCCCAGTAACGCATCACCTCATACATGCGCCGACCGTAGACGGTGCCGGCCAGACCGCGCACGTCGTCGATGAAATGACGAAAGAGCACGGGGTCTGGCGCGAACGCCATATGGTCGACATAGCCGTCGAGAGACGCGTTCAATGCAAAGACAAGTCTCGCCATGGGATCGTCTCCTTCCTGCTTCCTCGCAGGCCGTTGAAGGTAGTTGGAGATGAAGCGGGCTACAAGCTGGGCCTGCACCTCGCCGCAGCAAGCCTGGAACGGCAATCTCCGAATGAATGGATGTAAGACCGTCCGCGGATGGGAAACCCAGCGCCTCGGTGCCAAGGTTGAAATGGGGTCCTAAACGGTCATTCGGCCATCATTCGACCCGAAACAATCACCACTTGCGGCACGCCTAAATTGTTAGTTTGCTCCACCTGCAATGATTGGCTCACATCCGGGGAAGGAACCATTGAGCAGCTTTCCAATAATAGCGACAATACTATCGATGGTTCTTGGGCTTTCCGTAACAAGGCTTTTGCTCGGTCTCGTCACCGTATTCCGTATCCGTCGCGCGTCACCGATCGATTGGGTTCCGCTCGTCTGGGCGCTGGTCCTTTTCGAAACACAACTCGAATTTTGGTGGGCCATCAACCAACTGCCTTCGATAAAGCCAACTTTCAATTTTCAGGAGTTTATCTTTCTCGTCCTGCTTACGTTGATGCTTTTTCTTTCGGCTGCGCTCCTGCTTCCCAGTCGAAGCGAGGATGAACAGGAAGGACTACGTATCTATTTCGAACAGGACGGTCGCTATTCGCTGCTGTCCTATTCTGCATTTCTGGTGCTGGGCTTTGCCGTGAATGTCTTTTTCATGAAAAGCCCCGTGGCATCCGAGTGGGCATACATCGACATCATATTGTTCATTCTTCCAGTCGCCGCATTCTTTGCGAGGTCTCGGACACTCTACGCTGCCATATCGCTGGGCTACCTGCCGTTGACGATATTCGACACCTTCCTGTCCCTGTCGAACTAAGACCACTTCAATCGAGATTTGGATGGCCGCTACTGGCGAGTAGCCGCGCGATGGACACCTGTTGGAGCGCGGCGTAGAGGATGAGGATATACGGCGGATCCGTCTAAAACAGGGGCCTCAACGCGACGAGGTCAGGGGCGTGGAGATGTTGCCGGACTGCTGCGGGAAGGTCAGGCAATGCGCCTGCCGCACGGTCAGGCCGGCATCGCCGCTCCCATCGCCTCGGCCGCGAGCCGCCGCCTGATGTCGAAAACCACGGTCAGCCTGCCTTCGGCTCTTCGCGGCCGATATCGTCGAGGTGTTTCTGAAGTGTGAGCTTGTCGATAGACGCCATCGGCAGGCTGACGAAGATCGAGAGATGGTTGCTGAGCATGCGACAGGCATCGTCGAATGCCAGACGCTTCTCGGCATCAGTGCCCCTCGATGCGGCCGGATCGGGAACGCCCCAATGGGCCGTCATCGGCTGCCCAGGCGAGACGGGGCAGGCTTCCGCGGCCACGCTGGCGCAGACGGTAAACACGAAATTTGTCAAGCCACTTTCCTCAAGATCCGCATCGGCAGCCGGTGCATTCCATCCGAAATCAACGACAACTTTTGGTGGATGCCTATGCGGCGGCAGGGCGCTCCTCTGCGAGGAACTGCGATATCCGACGCAACCCCTCGCGCAGCACTGCTTCGCTGTTGGTGTAGCCGATGCGCAGATAGCCCTCCATGTCCATGGCGCTGCCAGGCGTCAGCATCACCCCGGTCCGCTCGAGGAGCTTCACGCAGAAAACCTCAGACGGCATCGTCACGTGGTACTTCAAGAGTGCGGTCGTGCCCGATCCGGGCTTGATCCAGGAGATCAGCGGCTCGCCTGCCACCCATTCTTCGAGGATGGCGAGGTTGGTGCGCGTGATCGCACGGCTGCGGGCCAGGATCCGGTCGCGATTTTCCAGCGCAATCGCGGCGAAATGGTCATCCAGCATGCCGACGCTGATGGTGTTGTAGTCACGGTGGATCGAGACCGCATGGAGTAGTTCCTGCGGGCCGACGATCCAGCCGAGGCGCAGTCCGGCCAGCGAATAGGTTTTCGACATGCTGCCAGTGCTGATGCCCTTCTCGTAGAGATCGGCGATCGAGGCGGTCATGCCGTCGCCCTCCTGATCGGTGCCGCGATAGACCTCGTCGCAGAGGATCCAGGCGCCGCAAGCGCGTGCAATATCGACGATCCGCTCTAGGAAGGCGCTGTCCATCAGCGCTCCGGTCGGGTTGTTCGGATTGTTGATGGCGATCAGCTTGGTGCCCGGGCTGGCGAGCGTGCGCAATTTGTCGAGATCAGGGAGAAAGCCGTTCTCTTCGGTGAGTTTCAGGATCCGGACGTCGGCGCCATAGCTTTCCGGGATGGAATAGTGCTGCTGGTAGGTCGGGAGCACGGAAATCACCCGGTCGCCGGGTTCGACCAGGGTCTCGTGCACCAGCGCGTTGGCGCCGATCGCCCCATGGGTGACGACGACATTTTCGAGAGCCTGCTTCTCATAGAGGCCGGCGATGAGCCGGCGCAGCCGCTCGCTGCCGTCGATCGCGCCATAGGTGAGTTTCAGCGGCAAAAGTTCGTCGAGGATCGTTTCCGTCTTGCCTGCCATCTCCACAAGCTCGGCAACGGTCAGCGATTCGACGCAGGTCTCCGCAAGGTTCCACTCGCATTCGTTCTCATAGCGGTTCATCCATATCTCGACGCCGAAATCACGAATCTTCACTGTAGGCTCCTTCGATAAACGGTCAGGGATCGTGTCGCGGCAAGCTGTTGAACTGCGACGATCAAACGGGTACAAGGACGATATGAGCAATATATTGCGCAGTCAAGAACGCGGCGACGTCCTTGCCCATGTCTCGGGGAACCTGCGGCGTCATCGCCTGGCCACCGGCCTCAGCCAGGCGGCGCTGGCGAAGGCCTCCGGCATCAGCCGCCGCATGATCGTCGCGGTCGAAGGCGGCGACGCCAACATCAGTCTTTCCAGCCTGGACAGGCTGGCTGCAGCGATGGGCGTCGGCTTCGTCGATCTGGTTCGCGACCCGACGGTGGAATCGCGAACGGACATCAACCAGGTAACATGGCGCGGTGCGAACGCGGAGAGTTCCGCGATGCTGCTCGGTTCGGCGCCCGCCTCGAGCGAGGCACAGATGTGGCTCTGGTCGCTCGGACCGGGCGACCGCTATGATGCCGAGCCCGATCCCGCGGGGTGGCACGAGATGATCTACGTGACCGAGGGGCTGCTGCGGCTGGAGCTATCGGGAGTGGCTCGCGACTATCCGGCCGGGTCCTTTGCGGTGTATGGCACCTCGCAGGCCTATTCCTACGCCAACCCGGGTGAGACCCGCGTCCGCTTCGTGCGCAACGTCATTTCCTGAACCGACTACCGACCCTTCAGGAAGCCGTGAACCCTGATCGTTCCAGCAGGAGGCGCCTCAACTGTTCCTCCCGCCATTGCGGCTCTGCAAGCACGCAGGTCGGGCAGAGCGAACCGCCGTCCAGCTTGTAGAGTCGACAGCAGCCGCCGCGCAGGCGAAAGGTTTCCTCGATCACTCCGGCATCGGGCGTCGCAACGCGGAGGGTGACGAAGTCGAGCTGCTTGTTGCGAAAGGCGGAACCCGGCTGCCTGAGGATTGCAAGCGCCTCGGCGGTGGCGCGTTCCGTTTCGCCGAGGCGCCTGCCGATTTCGAGGAATGCGGCGGCGACGGAATCGCCGGCAATGCGCCACTGGGCGTCGCGGCCGAAGCTGCTGATCTGCCTCAACGCCATGACGAGCGGGCGCAAATGGTCTTCGAGAATCTGTTGCAGCAAAGCTCGCCGCGCCGGCGGGTCAGCGAAGTGGCCGGCGTTTTTCATCGACGGGACAGCAGACAGCAGGCGGAGATGAAAACGACGAAACGGGGCATCCGCCCCCTCCTCCGCGGCAACGAGCCGAAAGAAGAGGTTGCCGGCCGAAAGATCGGGAACCGTGCCGGAGAGAAGATAGGGCGCGGCTGCCGCAAGCCCGAGGAAATAGCTGTACTGGCCCAGAACAGATGCTGCCAAAGTCCTGGCGTCCGGGCGGGGTAACAGTTGGCGATGGTAAGCGAGAAGTTGCGCAACCGCATTCGAACCCGGATCGCCGAGGTCGACAGCACTGAACATGTCCGCGTCGGGCGTTCCGTACGTGACTTCGAGCGACGGCCAAAGACCGGTCAGCCAAGAAAGGGCCTCGCCGATCGCTTCGCTATCCGACTGCTGCGAGCCTGCCAAACCTTTCCCCTCACTATCTGGTCGTCTTTCATGGAGCATGTCGCGTGCGCCTTTGCAATCGCGCGACGCGATGGAAATGCCGAGCGGACGCATTTTTCATTTGCCCTCGCCATATCCCGGATGCATCTTGCCTAGCTATTGATTTCATGGGGATTTGAGGGATCGGAATGGCAGACGTCATCGTATTGGGCGGAGGCATCATCGGCGTATCCACCGCCATTCACCTGGCACAGCGCGGCCGCTCCGTCGTGCTCGTGGACCGGCGTGGTCCGGGCCAGGAGACCTCCTTCGGCAATGCCGGCCTGATCCAGCGCGAAGGCGTCGTTCCCTACGGCTTTCCGCAGCAACTGACCTTGTTGTTGCGCTACGCGCTCAACAACCGCATCGACGCGCACTACCACATCAAGAACCTGCCGGGCCAGGTGGCCTTTCTCGCGCGCTACTGGTGGAATTCAAACGCCAAGCGCCACCAGATGATCGCCAAGCTCTATGCGCCGCTGATCGAGCATTCGATTTCGGAGCACAGCGCCCTGATCGAGGCGGCCGATGCCCAGCACCTCATCCGCAAGACCGGATGGATGCAATCCTTCCGCACCCAGGCCGCGATGGACGAGGAGGTCAGGGAGGCGGAACGCCTGCAGCGCGAAAGCGGCATCGCATTCCACGCCATCGGCGGCGACGACCTGGCGCGCATGGAGCCGAACCTGACGCAGCGCTTCGTCGGCGCGGTGCGCTGGGCCGATCCGTGGTCGGTGCTCGACCCCTACGCATTGACGCAAGCCTATGTCGCGCTTCTCCAGAAGCTCGGTGGCCGGGTGGTGATCGGCGACGCGATGACGCTGGCGGCGGGGCCGAAGGGCGGCTGGCAGGTAACGACGGAGGAAGGACCGGTCGAGGGACAGGATGTCGTCGTCGCCCTCGGTCCATGGTCGGACAAGCTCACCAGCAAGCTCGGCTACTGGTTCCCGCTCGGGGTCAAACGCGGCTACCACATGCACTATTCGACCAAGAGCGGCGCGACGCTCAACAACTGGCTGCTGGACACCGAGCGCGGCTACTTCCTCGCGCCGATGAGCCGCGGGATACGGCTGACGACCGGGGCGGAATTCGCCTCGCGCGACGCGCCGAAGACCCCGGTCCAGCTGGAGCGTGCGGAAAAGGTGGCGCGCACCGTGTTGCGGCTCGGCAAGCGGCTTGACGCCGAGCCCTGGATGGGCGCCCGCCCCTGCACGCCCGACATGATGCCGATCATCGGTGCGGCGCCGCGGCACGAGGGCATATGGTTCGCCTTCGGCCACGCCCATCACGGGCTGACGCTCGGGCCGGTGACCGGCCGGGTGATCGCCGAAGCGATGGCGGGCGAAAAACCGTTCATCGATATTTCCGCCTACCGGCCGGAACGCTTCCTCGCCTGAGCCTGACCCCGAGGGAGGCGTGCGCGCTAAATGCCTGCTGCGGCGGACCGCGCCGCAGCATCGAGAAATTGGCGGCGTCCGAGATGGCCGGCGCCATCCTGTATGTCGGCGGCAATCGCCGCCTTGAGCGCCTCCGCGTCGCGGGCTCGGATTGCCTCCAGGGCCTCGGCATGCCGGTCGACGAGGTAGCTTTCGTGCAGGTTTTCGGTCGCCTCGCGCATGAAGGGCCCGAGGCGCAGCCATGTGGATTCGATCAGCGGCAATAGCACCGCCGAAGAGCGAACCTCGTAAAGACACCGGTGGAAGGCGAAATTGCGCTCGATGCCGAGCTCGATATTGCCCGCCGCATAGGCTTCGTCGCAGGCGGCATCCAGCTTCTGCAACTCGGCGAAGCGGATGTAGTCGATGAAATGGATCGCCCGCTCCGCCGCGATGGTTTCAAGTGCAATGCGCGCCGCTATCATCTCGTCGAACTTGTCCGGATCGACCGGCGGCACCCGCACACGGCGGTTGTCGAGATGCTCCAGCGCCCCGTCCGCGACGAGGCGATGCAGCGCCTCGCGCACCGGCATGGCGCTGACGTCCAGCATTTCGGCGATGCCGTTGATGGTCACCGCACGGCCCGGAGGAAAGTGCCCGGTCATGATGGCGTAGCGCAGGCGACGGTACACCCATTGCCTGACGGATTCAGACGGTTGCTTCGTTTCCGGAACAAACATTGCTTCCCCTCTTCAACCGGATCCGCCTGCCCAGGCGGGGCCGGCGCAGCACAAATAGTTCCTCGAGCGCTTGCCGGATAGCCATCCAGCTGTCATGTTTTTGATCAAATTCCTGTCGTGCATAAAAAATGACGGTTGCTATTTGATCAAATCATGCTTTGATGTGATCAAAATAATAAACACACTGTGGGCCACACAACAATCCACCAAAGGAGACGGCCCACGCTTTCATGAACTGGCACCCGGCGAAGACCGGGACCTTTCCTGAAACAGGGGAACAGATGAAACAACATTTAGCTGGCTCCGCCCATGGCGGTGCCATAGCGATGCTGGGTGTCGTCAAGGAATTCGGGCATTTCCGGGCCGTAGACGACGTTACGCTGAAGATCGAGCCGAACGAGTTCTTCACCCTTCTGGGTCCGTCCGGCTGCGGCAAGACCACCCTCCTGCGGATGATAGCCGGATTCGAGATGCCGACGAACGGCCGGCTTTTGCTGGACGAGAGCGACATCAGCGGCCTGCTGCCAAACCAGCGACCGATCAACACGGTCTTCCAGAACTACGCGCTCTTTCCCCATATGAGCGTCGCAGAAAACATCGGCTTCGGGCTTAAAATGCTCGGCAAGCCGAAAGCCGAGGTAGACAGGACAGTCGGCGAAATGCTTTCGCTCGTCCGCCTTAATGGGCGCGGCAACAATCCGGTCACCCAGCTTTCCGGCGGCCAGCAGCAACGCGTGGCACTGGCCCGGGCGCTCGCCCCGCGCCCAAAGGTGCTGCTCCTCGACGAGCCGCTTTCCGCGCTCGACCTGAAGCTCCGGAAATCGATGCAGATCGAACTCAAGCGGCTGCAAGCCGAAACCGGCATTACCTTCGTCTTCGTCACACACGACCAGGAAGAGGCCCTCACCATGTCGGACCGCATCGCCGTCATGTCCGAGGGCAAGGTCCGCCAGGTCGGCTCGCCCTGGGACATCTACGATCACCCGGCCGAGCGCTTCGTCGCCGACTTCATCGGCGAGACGAATTTTCTCGAGGCGGATGTCGTCTCCCTCGGCGGCGGTCTCGCCCGCGTGCGGCTGTCGTCGGGATCGGAAATCGCGGCGACTTTCCCCTCCGACTTCCTGCCGCAGGGCAAGGTGACGGTAGTCGTCAGACCCGAACATGCCCAGGTCGTCCCCCGCGGGGACAGCACTGCGGCGCTCAAGGGCACGATCAAGGACATCGTCTATCTCGGCACCGACACGCATTTCCACATCCATCTCGATGACGGCACCCTCTTCATCGTCCGCCAGCAGAATGCCAAGAGCGGCCCCTGCGGTTTCGCCAAGGGCGAAGCGGTCGGCATCGGCGTCAACGACGATGTCGCCCAGATCCTGAGGGACTAGCCATGACGCTCAGCGCTGCAGAAGCCGGTCAAGCCCGCCAGAAAAAGGACATCCGCGACCGATGGCTGCTCTCCGCGCCGGCGCTGCTCCTGATCTTCTTCGCCGGTGTCGGTCCGCTCCTGATCGTCGTCGTCTATTCATTCCTGGCGCCGGGCAACTATGGCGACGTAAAGTGGGAGTTCTCGACCGAGGGATGGTTCAATGTCCTGTTCAGCCGCGACATCTTCGATGACACCATCTCGCTCGCGGATGCGCATTTCACCATCTTCTGGCGCTCGATCAAGCTGGCGCTGGCGACCACGATCCTCTGCCTGATCTTCGGCTTCCCGACCGCCTACTTCATCGCGACGCGACCCGCCAACAACCGCTCGCTCTGGCTCTTCCTGATCACCATCCCGTTCTGGACGAACATGCTCATCCGCACCTTCGCCATCCAGGAGGTGATCCGCTCCGAAGGCATCATCAATTCGGCTCTCATCAAGCTCGGCATCATCGCGGCACCGATCCAGATGATGTTCACCGATTTCGCGATCCTGCTCGGCATGACCTACGTGTTTCTGCCGCTGATGGTGCTGCCGCTCTATGCCAGCCTGGAGAAACTGGACTTCAGGCTCGTCGAGGCGGCTTACGACCTCTACGCCTCGCGCTTCAACGTGCTGATGCGGGTGATCGTGCCGATCGTGAAGCCGGGCCTCATTGCCGGCTCCATCCTGGTCTTCATCCCGGCGCTCTCCTCCTACGTCGTCCCCCGCGTCCTCGGCGGCGGCAAGAACCTGATGATCGGCAACCTCATCGAACTGCAGTTCGGTCAGGGCCGCAATTGGCCGCTCGGCGCGGCACTGTCGGTGACGCTGGTCATCATCGTGCTGTTCGCGATGCTCTACTACGTACGAAATGCCGAAAAATCGGGAGGCGGGCATGGCTAGGAAGTTCTCGATCAAGCGCCTGCCCGGCTTCACGATGATCGCGATGTTCGCGTTCTTCGTCCTCTACCTCCCGATCGCCACGCTGGTCGTGTACGCCTTCAACGACGGCATGTCGATCGCCATCTGGGAAGGTGTCTCGTTGCGCTGGTTCGAAAGCGCCTGGAACAATTCGCAGGTCATCGAAGCGTCAATCCGTTCGTTGCAGATCGCGGCGTTCGCGGCCGTCATCGCCACCGTCGCTGCCACCATGGCCGCGCTGGCAACAACCCGATCCGCGAACTACCGGGGGCGAACCTTCAAATACGCCTTCATCAACATGCCGCTGCTGGTGCCTGAGATCGTCACCGCAGTCGCACTGCTCATCCTCTTTGCCCGCATCAAGGTCTGGACCGGCTATTCCGGCCTCGGCTACCTGATCGTCGCGCATTCGGCCTTTTGTATCCCCTTCGCCTATCTTCCCATTCGCGCGCGGCTGGAAAGCATGGACCTGTCGCTGGAGCGCGCCGCGGCCGATCTTTACGCGACACCGTTCAAGGCATTCCGCTATGTCACGCTGCCGCTGCTCTGGCCCGGCATCCTGGCAGGGTTCATGCTCGCCTTCGTCATTTCGCTCGATGACGTGGTGATCACCGAATTCGTCAAGTCGGGCGGGCAGGACACACTGCCGACCTACATGCTCGGGCAGCTACGCCGCGTGGTCACCCCTGAAATGAATGCGATCTCGACCGCCTTCTTGGTGCTGTCGCTCGCCATCGTGACCATCTTCTTCTTCCTCAGCAGAAGCAACGAGAAATCAACCTAAGGAGAACAGCAGATGAAGTGCAGACTGGGAATTGCGGCGCTTGCGATGGGCTTGCTGGCCTCGACGGCCATCGCCCATGCCGAAGGCGAACTCAACATCTTCAACTGGGGCAATTACACCAGCCCCGAGATGATCAAGAAGTTCGAGGACACCTACAAGGTCAAGGTCACCATCACCGACTACGACTCCAACGACACCGCGCTCGCCAAGGTCCGCCAGGGCGGCCACGGCTTCGACATCGTCGTGCCGTCGGCCAGCGTCATGCCGATCTGGATCTCCGAGGGCCTGTTGCTCGAATCGCGCCCCGACGAGATGGAGAATTTCAAGAACGTCGATCCGCAGTGGGTGAACGTCGAATTCGACCCGGGCCGCCGCTACTCGGTTCCGTGGCAGTGGGGCACGACCGGCGTGACCGTCAACAAAAGCGCCTACAAGGGCGACATCAACACCTCTTCGATCTTCCTCGACCCGCCGCCGGAACTGGTCGGCAAGGTCAACGTCGTGCCGGAAATGTCCGACGTCATGCACATGGTCGTGACCTATGCCGGCGGCGAACCCTGCACCGGCGACCTGACCGTGCTCAAGAAGGCGCGCGACATCCTGGCTGCCGCCAAGCCGAAGTGGATCTCGATGGACTACGGCAATGTCGAGAAATACGCCAAGGCCGACCTGATGGCCGGGGTAAACTGGAACGGTGCCTCCTTCCGCGCCCGCCTGCAGAACAAGGACATCGAGTACGGCTACCCGAAGGAAGGCTACCCGATCTGGATGGACAACGCCGCCATCCTGAAGGACGCCAAGAACGTCGACAACGCCAAGCTGTTCCTCAACTTCATCATGGATCCGGAAAACGCCGCGATGCTTTCGACCTTCGCGCGCTATGCCAACGGCATCAAGGGCTCGGACGCCTTCATGCCCGAGGACATGAAGACCGCGCCGGAGATCGTCATTCCGGAAGAACTGAAGGCAGCCGGCAAGTTCAACCTCGCCTGCCCGCCGGAAGTGCAGGAACTCTACACCAAGCTTTGGACAGAATTGCAGAAATAACAGCAACACCTTCAACCAGAGCAGCGACAGCGGGAAGGCGCAATGCCTTCCCGCCCAGTTGCAGGCGTGTGTCATGACGACGATGTTCGAAGAAAAGTACGGCTTCCCGCGCGCGGATGTGAACCTCGGCAACTGGCGCACGGCACCCTATAGCCGCTGGAGCTTCCAGAACGTCCGGGAAATCGTGCCGACCTCGGAGATTCCCTGCGGCGCTTCGCAGCCGGAAGAAGCGCTCGATACCTCTGCGCTTCTCGATGCAAAAATCGACACCGGTCTGGAAAACGCCGGTACGATGCGGGCCTTCCTCGAACAGGCGCATACCGACGCCTTCGTGCAGATGCGCCGCGGCGAGATCGTCGCCGAGTTTTATGCCCCGCATGCGAACGTCAACGCGCCGCATATCGTCTTCTCGGTCAGCAAGTCGCTGACCGCCACGCTCTCCGGGGTTCTCGAGGACCGGGGCATCATCAACCCGGACGCGCCTGTGACCGCCTACCTTCCGGAAGCAGCCGGCAGCGCCTATGGCGACTGCACCTACCGCGACGTACTCGACATGCGCGTCAGCCTGGATTTCAGCGAGGACTACCTGAACAGGAACGGCGCCTTCGCACGGTACCGCCGCGCGACGCTCTGGAACCGTTCCGAGCCTGGCGCGCCGGTGGAAACGCTGAAGGCCTTCCTCCTGACGCTGAAAAAGGCGGAACGCCCGCATGGCGGCCCATTCTTCTATGCGTCGCCCAATTCTGATGTCCTTGCTGTCATCATCGAGCGGGCGACCGGCCGTCGCTACGGTGAACTGATGTCGGAACTGATCTGGAAGCCGCTCGGCGCGCGCAACGATGCCTATGTGACCGTCGACGCTGCCGGCAATCCGCGTGCTGCCGGAGGCGTCTGCGTCACCGCACGCGATCTTGCACGCGTCGGTGAAATGCTGCGTTGCGGCGGCGTCGCCGGCGGCAAGCGGATCGTCTCGACGCGCTGGCTCGACGACATGCTGACGAACGGCGATCCGGAGGCCTGGAAGGCCGGAGCCAACACCAACTTGCCGAACGGCCGCTATCGCAGCCAGTGGTACCAGTCGGGCGAGCGCGACGGCGCCTTCTGCGCCATCGGCATCCACGGCCAGTGGCTCTACGTCGACCAGAGCCACGAGACCGTCATCGTCAAGCTGTCGTCACAGCCCAATCCGCTCGACGACGAGCTGAAGCAGAACAACTTCGCCTTCTTCAGGGCGATCAGCCGCATGCAACAATAATCTAGGGAACGGAAACGCCATGACCACGCAGGCCGATATCATCATCCACAACGCCCGCATCCTGACCATGGATGACGAAGCACCGCGGGCAGAGGCGCTGGCGATTGCGGGAAACCGTATCCTGGCCGTCGGCGCGGATGAGGAGATCAAGGCGTTCGCCTCGGCCAGCACGCGATCGGTCGACGCCCGCGGCGCAACCGTCCTTCCCGGCTTCAACGAAGCGCACCTGCACATCTTCGGCGGCTCGGTCGAGCTTTCGGAACTCTCCCTTTACAAGGTGAAGGGCTTCGAGGCCCTGAAGGAGGCTGTGCTGAAATATGCCGCCGCCTACCCGGAGCGGAACCTGCTGATCGCCCAGCACGCCGATTACACGATCATCTCCGACAACGAGCGGGTCACGCGCCATCACCTCGACCGCATCTTGCCGGATCGACCCTTCCTGATGTTCGCCCCCGATCACCACACCGCCTGGGCCAACACCGCGGCATTGAAGGCGGGCGGCATCCTCGAAGGCCGCGATGTCGGCGTCGGCAACGAGATCGTCATGGGCGAGGACGGTCTCGCGAATGGCGAACTGCGCGAGAGCAACGCCATCCGCCCGGTCTCGACACTGAGCGAAACCGGCGCGCGCGAGATGCTTGGGGTGGGCACCGGCGGCGAGCCCGAAGGCATCACGTCCGAGGAACGAGCCAACGACATCGAGATCATCAAGCGGGGGCTTGCCTACTGCGCCTCGCTCGGAATCACATCGATCCAGAACATGGACGGCAACCTCTATCAGCTGGAAATGCTCGATGAGATCGACCGCACCGTCGGGTTGCCGGTGCGCGCCCGCGTTCCCTTCCACATGAAGAATTTCATGCCGCTTTCCGATCTCGAGGCAAAGGCCGCCGCCTGGCGCGAGCGCTTCAAGTCGGATCGGCTGCGATCCGACTTCGTCAAGATCTTCGCGGACGGCGTCACCGAATCCGGTACCGCGGTCTTCATCGACGAATACTCCAACCAGCCGGGCTGGCACGGCGACCCGCTCTTCGACGATGAGCATTTCAACAAGGTGGCAATCGCTGCCGACAAGCTCGGCCTGCAGGTCGCCGTGCATGCGATCGGCGACGGCGCGGTGCGCCAGGTTCTGAACGGCTACGAGGCCGCGGCAAAGGCCAACGGCAAGCGCGACAGCCGCCACCGCATCGAGCACATCGAGGTCGTGCATCCGGACGACATTCCGCGCTTCAGGGAACTCGGCACGGTCGCCTCGATGCAACCGACGCATCCGCCGGGCAATGCCGGCCTGCCGCTGGAACCCTATCTCTCCTGCATCGGCGAGCAGCGCTGGCCCTATGCCTTTGCATGGCGGACGCTCGTTGACGCCGGCGCAAAAATCGTTTTCTCAACCGACTGGCCGGTGTCGCCGCTCGATCCGATGAGTTGCATCCACGATGCCATGACCCGCCGGCCGTGGAAGGAAGGCATGCCCGACCAGCGCCTGTCGCTGATGGAAACGCTTGCCGCCTATACCCGCACCGGTGCCTGGGTGGAGTTCGCCGAAGACCGCAAGGGCATGCTGAAGGCTGGATATCTCGCCGATGTCGTTATATTGAACGGGGACGTGGAGGCGGTGCCCTTCGAGGCACTGGCCGGTATCCGTCCTTCGAAGACGATTTGCGACGGCCGTTTCACCTACGAGGCATGAGGCCGGGAACGAACAGGACAGAAGCCGTCTCCGTCGCTTTTGACTATCAAGGGAACACAACCAATGATCCGCTTTCTGATCTTTCACGGCGAATCCGGCGATCGTTAGCGTCGCTGCGCTCCGCTGCCCGGCACTCCGCCCAGAGGAGTCCGCGTGATACAGAAATCAGACAGTTCGTGAAAATTGGTGCCTTATGGAGATGATGGAAAAAGCGCAGGAGTTCCTGCGCAACAACCCCGATATCGAAGTCCTCGAAGCCTTTGTCATCGACGTCAACGGCGTGCCGCGAGGGAAGTGGATCCCGCGCGAGCGCGCCCTCGATGTGCTGACCAAGGGCATGGCGATCCCGCGCTCTGTGTATGCGCTCGACGTCTGGGGCCGCGACGTCAATGCGGCCGGCTTTGCCGAAGGCACCGGGGATCCGGACGGAATCTGCTTTCCCGTCCCCGACACGCTGTCACGGGTCACGTGGCTGCAGCGGCCGACCGCGCAGGTGATGCTCGGCATGCGCAACGCCGACGGCACAGGCTTCCACGGCGATCCTCGACAGGTACTGGCCCAGGTTCTCGATCGCTACAAGGCGCAAAAACTGACCCCGGTCGTCGCCACCGAACTCGAATTCTACCTGATCGATCCGGTGCGTTCGGCACTCGATCCGGTCCGTCCGCCGAACTCGCGCGAGGGACGCTGGCAGAGCGGCCAGACGCAGGTCCTGTCGATCTCGGAACTGCAGGATTTCGAACATGTGTTCCATGACATCGCCAATGCCTGCCGGGCGCAGGGCGTTCCCGCCGACACCACCCTTCGCGAGAACGGTCCCGGCCAGTACGAGATCAACCTCAACCATGTGCCCGACGCGCTGAAGGCGGCAGACTATGCCGTCCTTTTGAAGCGCATCGTCAAGGGCGTGGCGCGCAAGCACGATCTTGACGCCACCTTCATGGCCAAGCCCTACGGCACGCAGGCCGGCAGCGGCATGCATGTGCATTTTTCGATCATCGACGACGCGGGCCTCAACATCTACATCGGCAAGGACGGACCGGCCGACACGCTGATGCACTCGGTCGGCGGGCTCCTGGAGAACATGGGCGAGAGCATGGCGGTGTTTGCGCCGCACGCCAATTCCTACCGGCGGCTGCGGCCGAGCGAGCACGCGCCGACCTATGCATCCTGGGGCTTCGACAACCGCTCGGCCGCCGTGCGCGTCATCACCGCCAGCAAGCCCGCGACCCGCATCGAACACCGCGTCGCCGGCGCCGATACCAATCCCTATCTGGTGCTCGCCATGATCCTCGGAGCGGCCCTTTCCGGCATGCGCGAAAAGACCAATCCGGGCGGCGCGATCACCGGCGACGACCATGCCATCAGCCACGAAGCGCTGCCGACGAACTGGGACTATGCCCTGCAGCGCTTCGCGAAGTCGAGCTTTGCCTATGCGACGCTCGGCCCCAAGTACCGGGCGCTTTATACGGCCTGCAAGCAGCAGGAACTCTCGGAATTCTCACTTCGCGTCACCGACGTGGAGTACGATGCCTACATCAGGACGGTGTGACATGATCCAGAACATCACGCAAAACAAGAACAATCCCGGTCACGCCCTCTCCTGGTATGCAGCGTCCGCCAACGACAAGCGCGTCCGTCCGTCGCTGCTGGAAGACATCGAAGCCGACATCTGCATCATCGGCGCAGGCTTCACCGGCACATCGGCAGCGCTGGAACTGGCCGAACGCGGCTATTCCGTCGTCGTGCTGGAAGCAATGCGCGTCGGCTTCGGCGCTTCCGGCCGCAACGGCGGCCAGATCGTCAACGGCTACAGCCGCGATCTCGAAACCATCGCCCGGCGCTACGGCCAGGAAAAGGCGGTCAAGCTCGGGGCGATGTCGCTCGAAGGCGGCCAGATCATCCGTGATCGCGTCGCCAGGTACCACATCGCCTGCGATCTGGTGGCAGGCGGCTTCTTCGCCGCATTCACGCCGAAGCAGATCCGCGAGATGGAAGCCCACAAGGCGCATTGGGAAAAGCATGGCCACACCGGGCTGGAAATGGTTTCCAAGGACGAGGTCGGAAAATACGTGAAAAGCGACCGCTACGCCGGCGGCATGATCGACCGGCTCGGCGGCCACATCCATCCGCTGAACCTGGTGCTCGGCGAGGCGACCGCGGTTGAGAGCCTGGGCGGGCGGATATTCGAGAATTCGCGCGTGACCGACGTGGAAATCGGACCCAATCCGGTGGTTCGCACGGCGCGGGGTTCGGTGAAGGCAAGGTACGTCCTGGTCTGCGGCAACGCCTATCTCGGCAAGCTCTTGCCGCAGATCGGCGACCGGATGATGCCGGTGTCCAGCCAGGTGATGACCACGGAGCCGCTCGATCCGCATCTGATCGAGGAACTGCTGCCGGCAAACTACTGCGTCGAGGATGCCAACTACATCCTCGACTACTACCGCCGCACCTCCGACAACCGCCTTCTTTATGGCGGCGGCATCGGCTATGGCGGGCAGGACCCGAAAAACCTCACCGCCGTCATCCGCCCGAACATGCTGAAGACCTTCCCCCAGCTTGACAAGGTGAAGATCGAATACGCCTGGAGCGGCAACTTTGCGCTGACGCTGTCGCGCATTCCGCACATGGGTCGTCTCTCGGAGAACGTATACTTCTCGCATGGCGACAGTGGCCACGGCGTTACCACCACGCATCTCCTCGGCAAGATACTCGGCGAGGCGGTGGCCGGTCATGCCGGGCGCTTCGACGTGTGGAGTTCGCTGCCCAACTTCCCCTTCCCCGGCGGCAAGACCTTCCGCGTGCCGCTGACCGCGCTCGGCGCCTGGTGGTACGGAATGCGCGACCGGTTTGGCATCTGACCCTGAGGAGAGACGAGCAATGCGCAACGTGACCGTCGCGGCAACGCAGATGCACTGCACCTGGGACATCGAAGGCAATCTCGCCCGCGCCGAAAAACTCGTGCGCGACGCCGCCAGCAGAGGCGCGCAGATCATCCTGCTGCAGGAATTGTTCGAGACGCCGTATTTCTGCCAGGACCAGCGCGCCGAGTTTTTCGATCTGGCACATCCGGCCGAAGACAATCCGCTGATCGCGCGCTTCGCGCGGTTGGCAGCCGAGCTTGGCGTCGTGCTGCCGGTGAGCTTCTTCGAAAAGGCCGGGAAGACCTATTTCAACAGCCTGGCGGTGATCGACGCCGACGGATCGATACTCGGCACCTACCGCAAGAGCCATATCCCCGACGGCCCCGGCTATACCGAGAAATTCTACTTCTCGCCCGGCGACACCGGGTTCCGCG
Source organism: Ferirhizobium litorale (assembly GCA_030028905.1). Taxonomy (GTDB): domain Bacteria; phylum Pseudomonadota; class Alphaproteobacteria; order Rhizobiales; family Rhizobiaceae; genus Ferirhizobium; species Ferirhizobium litorale. The sequence continues at coordinate 33,786 of JALDYZ010000004.1, forward strand.
TCTGGAAGACGAAATTTGCGACCATTGGCGTCGGCATCTGCTGGGACCAGTGGTTCCCGGAAGCAGCCCGCGCCATGGCGCTCCTCGGCGCCGAGGTCCTTTTCTACCCGACGGCGATCGGCTCCGAGCCGCAGGATGCGACCATCGACTCCTCCGGTCACTGGCAACGGGCGATGCAGGGAAGTGCTGCTTCGAACATCGTGCCACTCGTGGCATCAAACCGCATCGGCGCCGAGGCCGGGAAGGCCGGAACGGAGATCACCTTCTACGGCTCGTCCTTCATCGCCGATCCGACCGGGCTGAAGGTCGCCGAGGCCGGACGCACGGAGGAGACTGTGCTTGCGGCGACGTTCGATCTCGATGCGGTGGAGCGGCAGCGGCGCGCCTGGGGCCTGTTTCGCGACCGCAGGCCCGAGCTCTACGATGCGCTTGCGACGCTCGACGGGATCTCCTGAGGCCGATGGGCTATCGCCGGGCTTCGATGAAGAGCTGGAGCTGGCCCTTGATGATGGCGCGATAGTCTTCGAGCATCAGCACGGCTTCCTCGCCATCCAGCATGTGGGCGAGGCTGACGGTGCTGCCCGAGAGATGGAACATCAGGAAAGTCGTACGGGCATAGCGTTCGCGCACGTGTTCGGGGATGAAGGCGACGGTCGCCGCGGTGAACATTGCGGCCTGCAGTCGCGTCTCGACGATATCCATGTGCTGCAGGGTCTTGTCGGCCTCGATCGCATTCAATAGGTCCCGGATGGAAGGATCGGCCTGGATGAGGGCGTAGTATTTTCCGAGGATGTCATCGACGGCGAGCATTACATCGTCCACCGAACGAATATTGCCAAGGCTTTCCTGCAGCAGAGCCCGCAAATTCATCGAATAGCGCTCGTACAGCGTCGAAATGATCGCGGATTTGTTGGGAAAGTACTGGTAGATCGACGCAATAGGCCCGCCAGAACGATCGGCAACAGCCTTCATCGTAACCGCGTCGATCCCCTTCTCGCCGATCAATTGCATCGTGACCTTGAGAATTTCGTCGACGCGCTCGCGGCTTCTTTCCTGCTTCGGTTGTCGCCTGAGTACCGTCCGCTCCTGCGGCATGCTGGTATCAACCATATGCAACAATGACTCTCTTTTAATCTTTACGGTTCGTCCGACCAGCAATCAAGCTCCAGCATCTTGCCGGTCGCTAATATTGTAGTGTCGTTGATCCGCGGATGCACGGTCCCCCTTCAAACAGGGGGGACGACGAGGATTTCTTCGACCGCGCTCAAGTCTCGATGCCGGAACGAAGCTTCTCCAGTGCATGGACTGCGTTTGCGACGATCCCATCCAAGTCGTCGTCTATGCTGACCGTTACCACGTCCGGTTCGGCGGAGGGCACTTCCAGCGTCTGCAACTGGCTCTCGAGCAACGATGTCGGCATGAAATGCCCCTTGCGCGCGCCCATGCGGCTCTCGAGCAGCGAACGTGATCCTTCCAGATAGACGAAGGCCAGCCCATCGCCCGCAGCCGCGCGCAACTGATCGCGGTAGGAGCGCTTCAGCGCCGAACAGGATAAGACGATGCCCTCGCCTTTTTCCCTCGCGGCCCTGAGGCCCGATCCGATTTCGGCAAGCCACGGCGTTCGGTCCGCATCTGTCAGCGGCGTGCCCTCGGCCATCTTCGCCACATTGGATGCAGGATGCAGCTGGTCGCCTTCGACGAAGGGAACCGAATAGTGGGCCGCAAGTTTCTCGCCGACGGAGGATTTGCCGCAGCCGCTGACGCCCATGACGACAAGAACGGGAAGAGTATTGGTCTCAGTGAGTCGCATCGGCATCTAACATTCCGGTTGTTTGCAGGGTTCTATAGAAGCATGAATGTCTTGGCATCGTACCGCCGTCTATGACGGTGAAGCGGTTTCCCGCATACGGTTTCGGCGCATGAGAAGCGGCATGAACACCGATAGGAACAACAGCCTGATCACGTGGTGCGCACCGACATAGGTGGCATCCACATGCATCATCACCGCCATCGCCGCCATGGTTTCCAGCCCGCCCGGCGCAAAGGCGATCAGAACCGCATTGAGCGGCACCCCGGTGACCCAGCACACGAACGCGGCAATCGCGCCGGCAATCACGGTCACGACAAGAGTCACCGCGACGCCTGCAAGGATCGCATCCTTGACCGAGCGGATCGACACGCCGGAAAAACGCGAGCCTATAAGGCTACCGAGCACGATATAGGTCGGCGTCAACAGCCATGCCGGCACCGATCCGCTTACCAACCCGGTGACATGCGTCGAGGCCGACACCGCGACGCCGCCGAGCAGCAGGGCTGCCGGAAACTTCAGGCGAAGGAAACCGTAGCCGACCAGCGCCGAGAAGGCGATCTCCAGCGCCAGGATAGTAACCTCCATCACCGGAGCGGGATCGGCGGGCCCGGTCGCCGCCAAGCCGGCTAGATCGATGATCGGTGGCACAAGCAGCGTCAGCGCCAGCACGCGAACGCTCTGGATGACGCTGATGGTCATCACGTCGCTGCGGCTTTCGGCGCCGAGGCTGAGGATGAAGCTCAGATGTCCCGGAGAGGCCGCCAACATCGCCGTCTGGCGGTCATAGCGATAGACGCGGCGCAACAGGAAATAGGCGGCATAGAAGATCACGACGATGGCCGGGATCAACAGCAGGAAACTTGCCGGCCATGTCCTGGCCGCGCGGACGACCTCTGGCGAAATCGACGTGCCCATGGAAATGCCGATGACGATGAAGCAGACGTTCCGGGCGAACGCGGGAAGCGCGAAACGCATGCCGGAAAAGCTTGCCACGGTTACCGACAGCGCGGGACCGATGAGAAACGGTGCAGGAAAGGTCAGATAGTAGGCCAAGGCCGCGCCGATTGCGCCAACGATCAGCAACTGCACGGAGGCTCGCAGATCGGTTGTCGTCATCAAATGCGTTCACTCTTGAAATGGCGATGCGATGGTTGAATTGGCCGGCCGGGAACCAGTACCTGCTTCTAGCCCACCTCCGTCACAACTGGAACCACCTTTCGTGCATTGCTCCAGTGCATGCCGCGCTCACGCGGGTTCGGCCCTGTCGGCGGGCACCGCGCCAAACTCTCCGCGGGCTCGCGCCTGCCGAACAAGATCGGCTGCCTTCTCGGCGATCATCACGACCGGCGCATTGGTGTTGCCGCCGATCAGGCGCGGCATGACCGATGCGTCCACCACCCTCAGCCCCTCCACGCCGCGCACCCGCAGTTGCGGATCGACCACGGATTGCTGGTCGCCGCCCATGCGGCAGGTGCCGGCCGGATGGTAGATTGTGTCGGCGCGGCTGCGAACTTCCTCGGCCAGCGCCTCGTCGTCCAGGCCGGAAACCGGATAGAGTTCATCGAGGCGATGGCGCGCCAGCGGCTGCGCTTCCATGATGGAGCGAGCGATCTTCGCTCCCTTGACCAGCGTGCAGAGATCGCGCGGGTCGGACAGAAAGCGCGGATTGATGAGCGGTTCGGCAAGCGGGTCCCGGCTCTCCAGCCGTACCTCGCCGCGCGAATGCGGTCGCAACACGCAGGCATGGCACGAATAGCCATAGCCGCGGTGAAGGCTGCGACCGTGATCGTCGGCCATAGCCACGAGGAAATGCAGTTGGATGTCGGGGCGATCAAGGGTCGGATCGGTCTTCACGAAGGCGCCGGACTCTGAAATGGTCGTCCGAAGATGGCCGGTGCCGTCGCGATGCCACTGGCCGGCTGCAAGGGCTAGTGCGAAAGCGGCATGCGCACCGATGCCGACGAGATTGCGGTTGGTCGAACGGTAGGTCACGGCGAAATCGAGGTGGTCCTGCAGGTTGGCGCCGACTTCCGGCACATCGGCAACGACCTCGATGCCGTTCGCGCGAATATGCTCCGCCGGCCCGATGCCCGACAGCATCAGCAGCTGCGGCGATTGCAAGGCGCCGGCGCAAAGAATGATTTCCCGACCAGCACCCACCGTATGCAGTCGCCGGCCCTGCCGATAGCAAACCCGCCGCGCCCTGCGCCCCTCGAACTCGACATGCGTCACCATCGCACCGGCAACGACAGTCAGATTGCGTCGCCCCATTGCCGGGTGCAGATAAGCAGCGGCAGTCGACGCCCGCTCGCCCGCCTTCGGCCCCTGCCAGAATTGCGTGACCTGGAACAAGCCTGCACCTTCCTGCTCGGGACCGTTGAAATCGTCATTGCGGGCGATGCCCTGCCGGGCGGCAGCGGCAAGAAAGTCCGCGTTGATCGGCCTCGCCCAGATCGCATCGGCGACCGGCAACGGACCGCCTGCGCCATGGTACTCGCTGCTGCCACGCTGGTTTGCCTCCGCCTTGAGAAAATAAGGATGCACGTCGGTATAGGACCAGCCGGTGCAGCCGAGCCGCGCCCACTCGTCATAGTCGGCGCGATGGCCGCGAACATAGAGCATGGTGTTGATTGAACTCGATCCGCCCAGCCCCCGCCCTCTCGGCTGATAGCCGCGCCTGCCATTGAGCGCGGGTTGAGCCTCGGTCTCGAAGGCCCAGTTGACGGACGCGGCATATCCGGGGACCGTCGCCGCAGCGCCGGCGGGAACGCGGACCAGCAGGCTTCGTCCCTCGCCGCCTGCCTCCAGGAGGCATACCTTGATTTCGGGATCCTCGCTCAGACGTGCCGCGAGTACAGCTCCCGCAGACCCGCCGCCGACAATGACATAGTCAAACATCGCCGTCCCCATCGAAGTGGCGCGCCAGGCAAGGTTGCGCGACCGCCTCTTCCCTTTACGTCAACGTATGAAATAGTTTCAATCGGCACAAGAAAAACAAAGGCCCTCACTCGCGCACGGGCCCTATCTATATATTCTGGGTTGCATTTGCGCAACATGAACGTGTGCAAAAATGAAGAAGCCTGCTCGTTCTCAAGCAGGAGGCGGCAGGAGAGCCGGTGCGCTTCCGTTCCCCGCAGTGGGGCGCCCACGAGAGCGCCCCACTGAAGCACTAGGCCGCGTTCTTGCGTGCAAGACGCGCCTTGATACTTTCGACATCGGCGCGCGGAGTCGCGGCAAACAGCGTCTTGGTATAGCTGTGCTGCGGATTGCTGAAGACTTCTTCACGGCTACCATATTCGACGGCTTCACCGTAATACATCACCATCACGTCATCGGCGATGTAGCGCACCACCGAGAGGTCGTGGCTGATGAAGACATAGGTCAGCTGGAATTCGTCCTGCAAGTCGGCGAGCAGGTTCAGGACCTGTGCCTGCACGGAAAGATCGAGCGCCGAGACCGGCTCGTCCAGCACCAAAAGCCGCGGGTTGAGCATCAGCGCGCGGGCGATCGCCACGCGCTGGCGCTGACCGCCCGAGAACATATGCGGGTAGCGCCCGTAATGCTTCTCTTCGAGCCCAACCTTCTTGAGCATGGCCATGGCCCTGTCCCGACGTTCATCAGCACCAATCTTCGTGTTGATGATCAGCGGCTCCGTGAGGATGTCACCGATCTTCTTGCGCGGGTTGAGCGTGCCGTAGGGGTTCTGGAACACGATCTGCACCTTCCGGCGCATGTCGGATGTCAGCGTCTCACGGGCAATATCCACCTTCTGGCCGTCGATCAACATGTCGCCCGAGGTCGCCGGATCGATCATCGTGACGATGCGGGCGAGGGTCGATTTGCCGCAGCCGCTTTCGCCGACGATGGCGAGCGTCTTGCCCTGCTCAACGGCGAAGCTAACGCCCTTCACGGCATGAACGGTGCGGGCCTTTTTGAAAAAGCTGCCGGGAATATGATAATCGCGCGTCAGGTCGCGCGCTTCGAGCACCGGGGTCATCGCACGGCTCCTTCAAAGATTTCCTGGTCGCTCAGGAATTCCGCAATCGTCGGCAGGCGGTCGCCGGTCGCATTGTCCGGCAGCGCCGAGAGCAACGCCCTGGTATAGGCGCTCTTCGGGCTCTCGAAGAGCGAGAGTACGTCGGCTTCCTCGATCTTGCGACCCTTGTACTGCACGATAACGCGGTCTGCGGTCTCTGCCACGACACCCATGTTGTGGGTAATCATGATCAGTCCCATCTGGTGCTCGGACTGCAGCTTCATCAGGAGGTCGAGAATCTGCTTCTGGATGGTCACGTCGAGCGCGGTGGTCGGCTCGTCGGCGATCAGGAGCTTCGGATTGCAGGCGAGCGCGGTCGCGATCATCACGCGCTGGCACTGGCCACCCGACATCTGGTGCGGGAAGTGACCGAGGCGCTCTTCCGGGTTCGGAATGCCGACGGCATCGAAAAGCTCGATGGCGCGGTCACGCCGGGCCTTTTTGCCGAGATCGGTATGAAAGCGCAGCACTTCCTCGATCTGGAAGCCGACCGTGAAGCACGGATTGAGGCTGGCGATCGGCTCCTGGAAGATCATGGCGATTTCCTTGCCGATGATCTTGCGGCGCTCGCTGTCGGACATCGAGAGCATGTCGCGGCCATTGAAGGTCAGCTTGTCGGCCGTCACCTTCGCCGTCCACGGAAGAAGACCCATGGCGGCGAGCATGGAAACGGACTTTCCGGAGCCGGATTCGCCGACGATCGCCAGGACTTCGCCGGCGCTCACCTTGAGTGAAACGCCATCGACGGCACGGAAGGGACCGGCGGCCATCTGGAATTCGACGACCAGGTTTTCAATTTCGAGAAGGGACATCACGACCTCTTCAGCTTGGGATCGAGCGCGTCGCGCAGGCCGTCGCCCATCAGGTTGATGGATAGAACGGTGACAAGGATGGCAAGACCGGGGAAGGTGACCACCCACCAGGCACGCTGGATGAATTCACGGGCCTCGGCGAGCATGGTTCCCCATTCCGGCGTCGGCGGCTGGGCGCCCATGCCGAGAAAGCCGAGGGCGGCCGCATCGAGGATCGCCGCCGAGAAGGCGAGCGTCGCCTGCACGATCAACGGTGCCAGGCAGTTCGGCAGGATGGTGAGGAGCATCAGGCGCATCGTGCCGGCACCGGCAACCTTGGAGGCGATGACGTAATCCTTGGCACGTTCGGTCATGACCGCGGCACGCGTCAGGCGCACGAAATGCGGCAGGTTGACAAGCGAGATCGCGATCATCGCGTTGACGAGGCCGGGGCCGAGAACGGCGACGAGAACCAGCGCCAGAAGCAGCGACGGAAACGCCAGGATGATATCCATCACACGCATGATCACCGTATCGACGCGGCCGCGGAAGTAACCGGCCACAAGGCCGATGAGAACGCCTGAGATGACCGAAAGCGTCACCACGATGAGGCCAATGAACAGCGAGAAACGTGCGCCGTAAATCAGACGCGAGAAGATGTCGCGCCCGACGGCATCGGTGCCGAGCAGGAACGAGAAATTGCCGCCCTCCATCCAGGCCGGCGGCAGCAGCAGCATGTCGCGATACTGCTCGCTTGCCGAATGCGGCGCCACAAAGGGCGCGAAGATCGCAACGAAAAGGACCAGAAGGAAGACCGCGAGACCGATCACCGCGCCCTTGTTGCGTGAGAAATAGTACCAGAACTCCGCCAGTGCGGAGGGTTGGCTGGCGGTTTTTGATTCGACCGAGCTCATGTGCCTCTCCTAGTGACGAATACGCGGATTGATGAAGCCGTAAAGGACATCGACAATCAGGTTGACGAGCATGATCACACCGGCAATCAGCAGAAGTCCGCCCTGCACGACGGCGTAGTCACGCTTGAACACCGAGTCGACCATCCACTTGCCGATACCCGGCCAGGAAAAGATCGTCTCCGTCAGGATCGCGCCGGCAAGCATCACCCCGACCTGCAGGCCGATGGTGGTAACGACAGGGATCATGGCGTTGCGCAACGCATGCACGCCGATGACGCGGTAGGGCGCCAGGCCCTTCGAGCGTGCGGTGCGGACATAGTCCTCGCCCAGCACCTCGAGCATCGCAGAGCGTGTCTGGCGGGCAATCACCGCCAACGGGATCGTGCCGAGTACGATGGTCGGAAGGATCAGGTGCGATACCGCCGACTTGAATGCTCCGGCCTGGCCGGAAAGCAGACTGTCGATCAGCATGAAGCCGGTGACCGGCGGGAAGAAGAACATCAGGGATATCCGGCCCGATACCGGTGTCCAGCCGAGATAGCCGGAGAAGAAGATGATGAGCAGCAACCCCCACCAGAAGATCGGCATCGAATAGCCGACGAGCGCTACGCCCATGACCGACTGATCGAACCAGGTCCCGCGCTTGACAGCGGCAAAGACGCCGGCCGGGACGCCCAGGCAGATGGCAAGGACGATGGCGCAGAACGAAAGCTCCAGTGTCGCCGGAAACAGCGCCAGGAACTCAGTCAGAACTTCGCGCTTGGTAACGATGGACGTCCCCAGGTCGCCATGCAGCACCGACCACAGATAGTCGAAGTATTGCACCCACATGGGTCGGTCGAGGCCGAGGTCGTGCATGATCTGGGCGTGCCGCTCGGGCGACATCACGCGTTCGCCCGACATCAACATGACGGGGTCTCCGGGAAGCAGCCGTATGAAGGAGAAGGCGATGAGCGATACGCCGAGAAACGTTGGGATGAGGACAGCGAGGCGTCCAAAGAAAAATCGCAACATATCAGGTGTTCCAATGTTATGCCGGCGGTCAGTGTCCTGACCGCCGGCAAGCCCGCCTGTGCGGGCATTCTTGCATATTTCGTGTTATTCGGCGATGTCTACGCCGTCGAAGCGGTGGTAGCCGAGCGGATCCTGGACGAAGCCAGTCACCTTCTTGCTAACCGGCATGAAGACCAGGGAATGGTCGATAGTGAGCCAGGGAGCTTCGCGCTTGAAGACAACCTGGGCCTCTTCGTAGAGCTTGGTGCGTTCTGCAACGTCCGAGGTCACCTTGGCCTTCTTGACGAGGTTGTTGAATTCCTCGTTGCACCACTGGGCGCGGTTGTTGCCGCCGACGGCTTCGCAGCCGAGCAGTGTATCCAGGAAGTTGTCCGGATCGCCGTTGTCGCCGGTCCAGCCGAGGATGACGGCGCCGTCGCGGTTCTTTTCCTTCGAGAGCTTGAGGTATTCGGCCCATTCGTAGGAAACGATTTCCGCTTCAACGCCGACCTTTGCCAGGTCTGCCTGCATCAGCTCGGCGGCGCGGCGCGCGTTGAGCATGTAGGGGCGCGAAACGGGCATCGCCCAAATCTTCATCTTGAGGCCCGAGACACCCGCTGCTTCGAGAGCCTTCTTGGCGGCTTCCGCATCATACGCGTCGTCCTGGACGGCATCGTTGTAAGACCACATGGTCGGCGGGATCGGGTTCTTGGCGACCGAAGCCTGGCCCTGGAACACGGCGTCGACGATCGCCTGCTTGTTGATCGCCTGGTTCAGCGCGCGGCGAACTTCCGCCTTGTCGAACGGAGCCTGGGTGGTGTTGTAGGCGAGGTAGGCGACGTTCAGGCCGGCTTCCGAAAGAACGTCCAGGTTCGGATCCGTCTTCAGGCCTTCGACGTCAGCCGCATTCGGGTACGGCATGACATGGCACTCGCCAGCCTTCAGCTTCTGGGCGCGGACGGCAGCGTCGGAAGTGATCGCGAAAACGAGATCGTCGATCTTCTCCTTGCCCTTCCAGTAGCCTTCATGCGCCTGGTAGCGAATGACGGCGTCGGGCTGGTAGCCGACGAACTTGAACGGGCCGGTGCCGAGCGGCATCTGGTTCAGCTGCTGCATCTTGCCATCAGCGGCAAGCTTGTCGGCATATTCCTTGGACAGGATGGAAGCAAAGTCCATGGCCAAGTCAGCCATGAAGGGTGCTTCCGGACGGTTCAGGACGAACTTGACGGTCAGGTCGTCGACCTTCTCGACCGACGCGATCAGTTCCGGGAAGCCCATGCCGGCGGAATATTCCCAGGCAGCACCCTCGACATACTTGTTCCAGGCGTCGTCGGCCTTCAACTGGCGATCGAAGGAGAACACCACGTCGTCGGCGTTGAAATCACGGGTCGGGGTAAAGAACTCAGTGGTCTGGAACTTGACGCCCGGACGCAGCTTGAACGTGTATTCCTTGCCGTCGTCGGAGATCGTCCAGCTCTCGGCAAGACCGGGCTCATACTCGGTGCTGCCATGCTTGAACTCCACCAGGCGGTTGTAAACCGTGCGGGAGGAGGCATCGAATGTCGTTCCTGCGGTATAAAGCGCGGGGTCGAAGCCTTCCGGCGAGCCTTCCGAGCAATATACGAGGGTCTTCGACCAGGCTGCCGTAGCCATGACCGACATCAGCGCGGTCGCGGCGAGCAGAGTTGAGAACTTTTTCATGATTTCGTTTCCCAGACTTGTTTTTGTTCTGAAATTTGCGATCCCGATGGTTGCATTCCGGATCATCGGGTGATGGAACGATATTTATGCCACGAAAGCAACAGACCGCGAAAAAAAATTTCCCGACCGAACAAAAATGAAATTTTTGGACTGGAATCGCTGTGGAATGGCAATTTTCGGAAACATGCCGTCTTCATTGCGCCACATCCGCGTCGGGCAACGCCATGGATGCGGCGATCAGCACACAACTTTGTAGCAAGAATATTTCAACCATCGATGGAAATTTTCAAGGGACGACGGGGCGGCCACCCACCGAACCCGGAAACTTGCAGGATAAAATCAGGTAGTGGGCGCCGTGATGGGGGCAGAAGCCTCGGGCAAGCCGAGAAGGAAGTTGATCTGCGGGCGCGACTTCACCAGATCGTTGATCGTGTATTCGGAGAGCACGTCGAAGAATGCATTCAGCGCCTTGCGCAGCGCCGAATTCAACCCGCAACTGTCGACAAGCGGGCATTCGATGGCCCCGTCCTCGAAGCATTCCGCCATGGCGAAGCTCTCCTCGGTGACCCTCACCACATCGAACAAGGTGATCTTCTCTGCCGGCCGACCAAGGCGCACCCCGCCATTGCGGCCACGCACCGTCTCGACAAGGCCCGCCTTGTTCAGGGGCTGCAGGATCTTGAAGAGGAAGAGTTCGGAGACACCGTAGGCCTTGGCGATTTCCGGAATGCGGCTCAGGTGGTCCTTGTTGGCGGCACAGTACATGAGCATGCGAACTGCATAATTGGTCTGCTTGGTTAGACGCACGCCGATCTCCGTCACTGGTTAGCGCTCCCCTCCAGGAGAGGACTTCACGCAGAATCATGGTGTTACCGTAGCCTTGGCGCGTCAGTCGCACCAACGGCCCGGTAATGGCTGAGGCATATATAGAGCGCTTCGCACTTTTGAACAATTCCAAAAAACTGAAAATCACAATCATGTTATGCGCCAACGGGACTTTCGCCATTGACACCGTCATTTATAAACATGAAGAACGCAGTCCACATTCACAGTGAAATGGAGGATGACGCCGTGACCATGAAGAAGCATCTGCTCAAGGCGCTGGTCGCCACGACCGCACTTGCCGCCACCGCAGCACCGGCCTTTGCCGATGGAGAGGTCAATATCTACTCCTATCGTCAGCCCGAGTTGATCCAGCCGGTCCTTGACGCCTTTACCAAGGACACCGGCATCGCCACCAATGTGCTGTTCCTCGACAAGGGCCTGGTCGAGCGTATCACGGCCGAGGGTGCCAATTCCCCCGCCGACGTCATCCTGACCGTCGATATCAGCCGCCTGGTCGAAGCCAAGGAAGGCGGCGTGACCCAACCGGTGCAGAACGACGTCATCAACAAGGATATTCCCGCCAATTTTCGCGATCCGGACGGCGACTGGTTCGGCCTGACGACGCGCGGCCGCGTTGTCTACGCGTCGAAGGACCGCGTCAACGCAGACACCATAACCTACGAAGAACTTGCCGATCCGAAATGGAAGGGCAAGCTGTGCATGCGTGACGCCCAGCACTCCTACAATATCGGCCTGTTCGCTTCGATGGTCGCCCATCATGGCGTCGAATACACCGAGAACTGGCTGAAAGGCGTCAAGGAGAACCTCGCCCGCAAGCCGGACGGCAACGACCGCAGCCAGGCGAAGTCGATCATGGCCGGCGAATGCGACATCGCCCTCGGCAATACCTACTATGTCGGTCTGATGAAGACCAACGAGAAGGAGCCGGAACAGAAGGACTGGGTGGAAGCAATGAAGGTGCTGTTCCCCAACACCGCCGATCGCGGCACCCATGTCAACATCTCCGGCATGGCGCTGGCCAAGAACGCGCCCAACAAGGACAACGCCGTCAAGCTGATGGAATTCCTCTCGTCGGGCGAAGCGCAAAAGATCTATGCCGAACAGGTCTTCGAATACCCGGTACTGCCGGGCGCCGAACCATCCGAGATCGTCAAGTCGTTCGGCGAGATCAAGCCTGACACGCTGCCGCTCGCAGACATCGCCGGCAACCGCAAGGTCGCGTCCGAACTGGTCGACAAGGTCGGCCTCAACGACGGTCCGTCGAACTAGCCGCCCGAAGGGGGCGACGCGCAGCCCCCTCACCTCTCAAGCCGGGCATGTCGCAAGACATGCCCGGTATTTTTGTGCTCAGTGCGCCTCGATCTGCGCACAAAAAAACGGGCTCCGCGAGGAGCCCGTCGAGTTGGGTCGGTCTTGGGAAATTACTTCATCGTCGGAATGACGAATTCGGCGCCATCCTTGATGCCCGACGGCCAGCGGCTGGTGACCGTCTTGGTGCGGGTCCAGAACTTGATCGAATCCGTGCCATGCTGGTTGAGATCGCCGAAGGACGAGGACTTCCAGCCGCCGAAGGAGTGGTAGGCGAGCGGAACCGGGATCGGGACGTTGATGCCGACCATGCCGATGTTGATGCGCGAGGTGAAGTCGCGGGCCGCATCGCCGTCGCGGGTGTAGATCGCGACGCCGTTGCCGTATTCGTGCTTCATCGGCAGTGAGAGCGCGTCCTCGTAGTTCTTGGCGCGGACGACCGAAAGCACCGGCCCGAAGATCTCGGTCTTGTAGATGTCCATATCCGGCGTCACGTGGTCGAACAGGCAGCCGCCGACGAAATATCCGTTCTCATAACCCTGGAGCTTGAAGTCGCGGCCATCGACAAGAAGCTTGGCGCCCTGCTCGACACCGCTGTCGATCAGGCCCTTGATGCGCGCCTTGGCTTCCTTGGTCACGACCGGACCGAGATCGGCCTTGTCGTCGGAATAGGGTCCGATGCGCAGGCTCTCGACCATCGGCACGAGTTTGTCGATCAGGCGGTTGGCGGTCTCTTCGCCGACCGGAACCGCAACCGAGATGGCCATGCAGCGCTCGCCGGCCGAACCGTAGCCGGCGCCGATCAGGGCGTTGGCGGCCTGGTCGAGGTCGGCATCGGGCATGATGATCATGTGGTTCTTGGCGCCGCCGAAGCACTGGGCGCGCTTGCCGTTCATCGCCGCCGTGCCATAGACGTAGCGGGCAATCGGGGTGGAGCCGACGAAGGAGACCGCGCCGATATCCGGATGCGTCAGGATCGCGTCGACCGCACCCTTGTCGCCGTTGACGACGTTGAGGACACCCGCCGGCAGGCCGGCCTCGATCATCAGTTCGGCCAGGCGAATCGGCAGGGAGGGATCGCGCTCGGAGGGCTTCAGGATGAAGGCGTTGCCGCAGGCGATCGCCGGCGCAAACATCCACATCGGGATCATGCCCGGGAAGTTGAACGGCGTGATGCCGGCGCCGATGCCCACGGGCTGGCGCATCGAGTACATGTCGATGTTCGGACCGGCGCCTTCGGTGAACTCGCCCTTGGCAAGATGCGGAATGCCGATAACGAATTCGCAGACTTCGAGGCCGCGAATGACGTCGCCCTTGGCGTCCTCGATCGTCTTGCCGTGCTCCTTCGAGAGCATCTCGGCCAGCTCGTTCATGTTATCGTTGAGAAGTTGCACGAACTTCATGAACACGCGGGCTCGGCGCTGCGGGTTGGTTGCAGCCCAGGCCGGCTGGGCGGCCTTGGCAACCTCGACGGCGGCTGCGAGCTCGGCGTCGTTTGCAAGCGCCACTCTGGCCTGGACCTCGCCGGTTGCCGGATTGTAGACGTCGGCAGTACGGCCGCTGGTACCGGCAACGTGCTTGCCACCAATGAAATGTCCGATTTCACGCATGGGAGATCCTCCTCCTGTTTTTTCGTATGCCAGACATTCGCACTACACTTTGCACAAAGCAATCGTCTGATATAAGGAACCGTTGTGCAAATTTTGATGCACGAACGGAGGTCGTCAATCGATGAAGAGTAAACTTGTCGTCAGAATGGCGGAGCTCGTGATCGACCCGAACCAGCTTGAAGCCTATCGCGCCCACTTGGCCGAGGAGATAGAGGCTTCCGTCGCATTGGAGGAAGGCGTCCTCTCTCTGAATGCGGTCTCCATCAAGGATAGTCCGCACAGGATCCGCATCCTCGAGGTCTATGCGAGCAAGGAGGCCTACGAGGCGCATCTGCAAACACCGCATTTCCTCAAATACAAGGGCGAAACGGCGACAATGGTAAAGTCCATCACCCTCGTCGACGCCGAACCGATCATCATGCGCGGCAAGCCATGAACTGGGACGATGTGCGCATGTTCCTGGCCGTGGCCCGAACCGGGCAGATCCTCGCGGCCTCCAAACGCCTCGGCGTCAACCACGCCACCTTGAGCCGGCGGGTGACCGCGCTCGAGAGTGCGCTGCAGACCCAACTGCTCGTCCGGCGCACGAACGGTTGCGAACTGACCGCCGAGGGCGAGGTCTTCCTTGCCGCGGCGGAGCGCATGGAAACGGAGATGCTGGCGGCGCAGGCCCATGTGGGACGCATCGATTCCACCGTTGCCGGGACTGTCCGCGTCGGCGCTCCTGACGGTTTCGGCGTCTCCTTCCTTGCACCCAGGCTCGGGCAGTTGACCAGCCGCTACCCGGATCTGAAGATCCAACTCGTTCCGGTGCCGCGCTCGTTCTCGCTGTCGCAGCGCGAAGCCGACATCGCCATCACCATCGAGCAACCCGAACAGGGAAGACTGGTCTCTTCCAAACTCACAGACTACACCCTCGGGCTTTACGCCTCAAAGGCCTATCTGGAACAGGCGGGTCAACCGCGCAGCGTCGAGGATCTAAGGAGCCACCGGCGGATCGGCTATGTCGAGGATCTGCTCTTTTCCGCGTCGCTCAATTTTACCGGTGAGATCATGCGCAGTTGGGATGCGGGCTTCGAGATTTCCAGCGCCACCGGCCAGACCGAGGCGGTGCGGTCCGGCGCCGGGATCGGCATCCTGCACAACTACATCGCACGGCAGTATCCGGAGGTCGAGCGTATCCTGCCGGAAACCTCGATCCGGCGCTCCTACTGGACGACCTTTCACGAGACCGCCCGCGATCTTTTGCGCGTGCGAACGGTGGTCGGCTTCATCCAGGAGGCGGTCAGCGCGGAGCGCCAGATGTTCTTGTGAGATCCAGGCTGCCCCGGGCGCCCGGCAACGATTGCCGTGGACACGCGGTGTCGCTCATCCCCTCACAACCGGCTGCGAGACGAGCCCCTGCCATCGAACAAGTATTCGGTTCAGGACGCAGGCGTTGCCAGCCAGATCCTCGGCCAGTTCTGCTGCCCGGTGCGCCTCGGCGCGGGAGCCAACATGTCCATCGAGGATCACGAACTTTCCGAGCACACGCACTTCGATACCCGAGGCATCCAGGCCCTCAGCGTCCTCGAGGGCGTTCTTCACCGCCGCCTGCAGGCTCCACCGACAATGCGCCTGCTTGTCATCCACGTTTGTATGGCTCGTCGTAAACACCATGACCATTCAACCCTCCATCGGCTATTGGACGAGAAAGTCGAGAAGACTGAAAATCATGCGGAGACGGGATTGCGTTGCCGCTCGGTCACCGGTCCCGCTGGAAAAAAGGTAGGTATCCGGCCAAAATTTGGCAAGTCTGGAATGGTCCGGATTTTCATGTCGCGGGGAGAGAGAAATGGTACGGTTGGAGGGGATCGAACCTTCGACCTCAGGTGCCACAAACCTGCGCTCTAACCAACTGAGCTACAACCGCACAAGACCACGCCGCGTTGGCGTGTTGGGGGTCACATACGAGGGTTCTCGGACTTTTGCAAGACCCAGGACGTGGAAAAGGCCGAGATTTCCACCCGGCCTTTTGAAGCTAGCACATGTCGCCGATCGATCAAGCGACCTTGAGAGCGGCGAATGCCTTCTCAGCGGCTTCCTTGCCCGGCTTGACGACGGATTCGGCGAGCTTGCGGGTTGCTTCCTGCAGGGTCTTCGCCTGTTCGGCAGTCGCTTCGACCTGCGTGCGGAGGAATGCGGTCTGCAGTTCGACGAATTCGGAAACCG
Source organism: Ferirhizobium litorale (assembly GCA_030028905.1). GTDB lineage: Bacteria > Pseudomonadota > Alphaproteobacteria > Rhizobiales > Rhizobiaceae > Ferirhizobium > Ferirhizobium litorale. The sequence goes on from JALDYZ010000004.1 coordinate 50,006, forward strand.
ACTTCACGCCGAGCAGGGCTTCCATGTGCGACAGCGAGCTTTCGGTATGAGCGCGCAGTGCGCCAATCGCCTTGAGGCCGAGTTCGACAGAGCCGGCGTGGACGGTCTCGACCGTTACTTCCACCGTCTTCGCGGTGTCTTCGGCCGCAGTCTTCAGGCGGGCGAAGGTGTCGCGGGTCTGTTCGGCGCCCTTCTCGGTGAAGTCGCGAATGCTGTCTGAGAGCTTCGACGGATCGAACGAGGTCATTGCGAATACATCATCTTTTTTCTTGGTAGCCATTTCTTAGCGCTCCGGTTGATAGGACCCTCTTCGAGGCGCCCCAATGATTGGATGGTTAGTATATAGATGAATCCTTTGTGCATTGCAACATTTTTTGTGCGTCGCACAAGACGACGGACTTTCCCATTAACCGTGTTGTCCGAATTCGCGTCCGCATGCTGGACCCGCCAGCATAGCGGCGATATTAATAATTCGTTAAATTGCCGTCAGACCCGGTAGGCCAGCAGCAGGTTCGCGATGTCCGCAGTGCAATACCCGTTCATCGATATCGCCGTGCATGAGCGCGTGCGGGAGCGTTTCGCCCGGGGCGAGGCGCTCGTGCTGTTTTCGGCTGATCTGACGCGCGTGCTCTGGGCAAACGGCGAAGGTGCAGCCATCTTCGGCAATCCGAGCATCTACGATTTTCTGGAGGAAGGCCCGGCCCAAGCCGACGTCACCTTCCGACAGATGGAATCGACCGCGCGCCAACTCGCCGTCACCGGCGACGCGCGCAAGCTCATGGTTCGTATCGGCAACCGGTTCCAGCGCATTCCGACACAGGCGACCGTCGAGCTCATCGAGACCTCCCGCGGCGAAGCGGCCGTGTTGTTTGCTGCTCCGGCAGCGGATGGCCCGACAAGCAGCGACTGTGCAAAACGCATGCTTGAAGGGTTCGACGATCCCGATATCCACATGGCGGTGCTTTCAGCCGATGGCTCGATCCTCGCGGCATCCAAACAGTTCTCCGCCCTCGGTCTTTTGCCGAGCACCGCCCGCATGCTGGTCGACAGCGTGGAGCATGAGGCCGACCGACTGGTCAAGCGTCCGATCCTGACCTCCAAAGGCTATCTGCCGGCGGCAATCGGCAGGCTGACCGACGCGCCGGCGCTGCACCTGCTTTTCGCCATTGAAACGATCATCGGCAATCTCGATCCCGTGTCGTCCGCCGAGACCGCACCAGAGAAAGCAGCGGCTCTTCCGCCTTCGGCAAAAGCCGAAATCGCCGCCGCCGAAGCTTCCAAGTCGCCGCTTGCGCGGGAGGAATCGCTGAGCGCTGCGTATGACCGGGCGCTGGATGCGGTCGTCGGCATCGCGGATATCGAGGAGCCGGGCGATGCCGGCAGCCAGGTCGCGGCCGACCTCATCCTGGACCGGGCCGACGAGCTTGCCGCGGATGTCGAAGCGGAGATCCGTGCGGGTCAGCCCTCCGTGCATTCAAAGGCGGGCGGCGAGCGTTCTCCAGCGTCGCCGGTGCCTGGCAGAAAGATCGACGACAGGAAGACCATCCGGAGCGATTTCGTCTTCTCGCCGAACGGCAGGGCAATACGCTTCGTGTGGAAGATCGACGCAGACGGCCGCTTCTGCGAAGTATCGGATGAATTTGCCCAGGCCGTCGGCCCAAATGCGGCCGACGTCAACGGCCATGCCTTCGGCGAGATCGCAGCGCTCTTCGACCTCGACCCGGACGGCAAGATCGCCGAATCCCTTGGCAAGCGCGATACCTGGTCAGGACGTACGATCTACTGGCCGGTCGAAGGAACGACCCTGCAGGTCCCGGTCGATCTTGCGGCACTGCCGACCTACACCCGCGACCGCGCGTTCGACGGTTTCCGTGGCTTCGGGATCGTCCGTGTCGCCGATGCGATCGAGGACCCCCGGCACCTTGGACTGGCGCTTGGGCTGGACGAAGACGCCGCGGAACCCGTCTCCGCGTCTGTCGAACGGGAAGACATTCCCACCGAAAAACTGGCTCCCGTGGAGACCGCTCCATCGGCAAGCGAAATCGCTGCCGAGCCGGATGTGCCTGCCCCTGTGACCGGCGGCACGCAGGTGATCAAGGACGAGCCCGCCGAGCCGCTAATCGAAGAGGCGCCTGCATCGCTGCTCGATCAGATGTTCGGGGAAGACGGGAAGGAGCATGCGGGCGATGCTCCACCGGTGGGCGAGCCGGCACCAACCAGTCCCGCGCCTGCCGAAGGAAAGATGGAACCCCCTGCGCTCGGGCCATCGGAACCGCCCGCTCCCGCGGACACAGACAAGGTCGTCCACCTGCCTGACCGGCGCACGCGCGACCGCGACGGCCTGACACCCGTCGAGCAGGCTGCCTTCCGCGAAATCGCCCGCCGGCTGGAAACCTTCGGCAAGCGCGCCGAGCCCCCGGTTACCGCCGCTGCAACGGCCGCATCCGATGCGGCGGTGACGAAGGAACCGCAGCCGGCAGCCGCGGGCAAGGACGAAGATACCTTGCCCGGGACGAGTTCTCCCGCCGAGCCTCCGGAATCCACCACCGCCCAGCTCGAACTTCTGCAATCGCTCGTGCCGGCCCGCAATCGCACCGCGGATGGCCTGACACCGGAGATCGTCGACCAGATGCCGGTCGCGCTGCTGATCCATAGCGGCGACAAGCTCATTCACGGCAATCCCGAATTCATGCGCCTGACGGGCTATGACGACCTCGAACAGTTGCAGAAGCTCGGCGGCCTCGATGCTCTGTTGCAACGGCAGGATCTGGTCGACAAGGCGGAAGCTGCGGGTGGCATGATGGTCGTGCGCGCCGACGACACCGTTGTACCCGTATCGGCCCGCCTGCAATCGATCCGCTGGGAACAGGGTAGCGCCCTGATGCTGGCGCTGATGCCGGTCGACCACGGCCAGGCCGGCGAACTGCCGCAATCGTCCAACGACAACGCACCGGATACGAAAACCGAAGACGATGACAGCCGCGCCAGGCTGCAAGTCGAGGTCGAGGAATTGCGCTCGATTCTCGAAACCGCGACCGACGGTGTCGTCATCATCGGCGACGATGGCTTGATCCGTGCGCTGAACCGCTCGGCGAGCGCCCTGTTCAACTACGATATCGAGGAAGCGCGCGACAAACCCTTCGTCATGCTGTTTGCCCATGAGAGCCAGAGGGCGGTTGCCGACTACCTGAACGGCCTCGCCGGCCACGGCGTCGCAAGCGTCCTCAACGATGGGCGCGAGGTGATCGGCCGGGAATCCTCCGGCGGCTTCATCCCACTGTTCATGACCATGGGGCACCTGACCGCATCGAGCGGCTATTGCGCCGTCATTCGCGACATCACCCAGTGGAAGCGCACCGAGGAGGAACTGCTGAACGCCAAGCGCGCCGCAGAAACCGCCAACGCGCACAAGAGCGACTTCCTGGCTCGCGTGAGCCACGAGATCCGCACCCCTCTCAATGCCATCATCGGCTTCTCCGACATGATGGCAACGGAACGCTTCGGGCCTATCGGCCACCCGCGCTATGTCGAATATTCCAACGACATCGGAAGATCCGGCCGCCACGTGCTCGACATCGTCAACGATCTTCTCGACATCTCGAAGATCGAGGCCGGTGAGATGGACCTGGATTTCGTCGCCGTGGGACTCAATGAGGCGATCTCGGAGGCGGTGGCGCTGGTTCAGCCGCAGGCAAACGGCCAGCGCGTCATTATCCGCACGGCGTTGTCGCAATCGGTACCGCAAGTGGTGGCGGATCTCCGCTCGATCAAGCAGATCGCCCTCAACGTGCTGGCGAACGCCATCCGGTTTACGCCGTCTGGCGGGCAGATCGTCGTCTCGACCGCCTATGAGACAAACGGCAGCGTGGTGCTGCGCATTCGCGACACCGGTATCGGCATGACCCGCGCCGAACTCGAGCAGGCGATGAAACCCTTCCGCCAGGTAACGACCGGGACGCGCAAGCGTGACGACGGCACCGGCCTCGGGCTGCCGCTTACCAAGGCAATGGTCGATGCCAACCGCGCCATCTTCTCCATCACCTCCGCTCCGAACGACGGGACCCTGGTCGAAATCACCTTCCCCTCGCCGCGCGTCCTTGCAGACTGATTGCCAGATGGCGTAGACCGAAACCCTGACGGGCGTCCCGTGGCTCAACGCGGCGCTGAAACGAGGATAAGGGCATTGCAGGCATCGACAAGCGCATCCGACCGACATCAGAAGATCAAGGCCGCGCCGCGCCGTGCGATTCTGTTGCCGGCCATCGCGCTGCTGATTTCGTTTGTCGTCCTGATGCCGATCGCCGCCATCCTGTGGATCGGGGCCCACGGCGGCAGCGAAACCTGGCAGCACCTGTTTGCCAACGTCATACCGCGCGCCACCCTGCGCACCATCCTGCTGCTTGTTCTCAACAGCACTGTCACAGCGTTCTTCGGCATCCTGACGGCATGGCTGACGGTGACCTGCAATTTTCCGCTCCGGCGTGTCCTGTCGATCGCCCTGGTCCTGCCGCTTGCCATTCCGGCCTACCTCGCCGCCTATGCCTTCGGCGAGTTCTTCGATTTCACTGGTCCGCTGCAGACGGCGGTGCGGGCGATATTCGGCTTCAAGTCGGCGCGGGACTACTGGTTCCCCGACATACGTTCGCTCGGCGGCGCCGTTTTCGTCATGAGCTCGGTACTCTTCCCCTATGTCTATCTGGCCTGCCGCTCGATGTTCCTGATGCAGGGGCGCACCGCGGCCGACGTCGCCCGCACGCTCGGCGCCGGCCCCTTGCGGGTCTTCACCCGTGTGCAGATTCCCATGGCACGCCCCGCCATCATGGTCGGCCTGACACTGGTGATGATGGAGTCGCTGAATGACATCGGCGCGGTCGAATATCTCGGCGTCCCGACGCTGACCTTCTCGATATACGACACCTGGCTCAACCGCGGCAGCCTGGCGGGCGCGGCCCAGATCGCCTGCGTCATGCTGCTCTTCGTGGTCGGTCTGATCTTCCTTGAGCGCGCGGCCCGCAACCGCCAGCGCTTTTCGAGCCAGAAGACCACGGCAATGGTGCACGACATGGTGCGCGTCGAGCTTTCCGGCTGGCGCAAGTGGGGAGCAACGCTCTTCTGTCTTGTTCCTGTACTGGCAGGCTTTGCCATCCCGTTCCTGGTGCTCGGACAGTATGCGGCAAAGCGCCTGCCTCAATTCGTGCAGCCGCGTCTGCTCGATGCGTTGGCCAACAGCCTGCTGGTGGCGACCCTCGCCGCCGTTGTCACCGTCATCTTCGCTTTCGTGCTTTCCTATGCCGCACGCACCGGACGCTCGCGGATGGCAATCTCGCTTGGACGTCTCGCATCGCTCGGCTACGGCGTGCCCGGCACCGTTCTTGCCATCGGCGTCCTGCTGCCGTTGGCCGGGATCGACAACAGGATCGACGCGTTCATGCGTGAATATGCGGGTTTCTCGACCGGCCTGCTGCTTTCCGGCAGCGCCTTCGCCATCGTCTACGCCTACAGCGTTCGCTTCATGACAATGGCCGAGGGAACGATCGATGCGGGCTTTCAGAAACTCTCCCCCCACCTCGACATGGCGTCGCGCACGCTCGGGCGCACGAGCGTCGAGACATTGCGGTCCGTGTTGCTTCCCAACATGCACCCCGTCGTCCTGACCGCCGGCCTGCTGGTGTTCATCGAAGCACTCAAGGAGTTGTCGGCGACAATCCTGCTGCGCCCGTTCAATTTCAATACCCTGGCAACACTGGTCTACGAAGACGCCTCGCGCGCCCAGGTCGAGGATGCGTCCGTCGCGGCAATCATCATCATCCTCGCCGGTCTGATCCCCGCCATCATGGTGTCACGGTCGCTCGATTCGGGACGGTGACGAGCCAAGCTTGCGGACAAAAAGAAAGGCAGCACGGGGCTGCCTTCAAGATTTGGATGCTGTCCAACGGGCTCGGACGATCAACATCATGTTTCGGGAACCGAAGGCTCCGCGCCGGCCATGCATCGGCCGGTTCCAAGTCGAGTAACCTTTGACAAAGGTCTCCTAACAGAGCGTTAATTTCTACCGCTTTCGGTCACGGGTTTTCCCGGCCTCACCAAATCGTGAAGCCGGGCCGGCAACCTCAGGTCCTCAACTCGGCGAGGTCGACGAATAGGTCGAGTGCTTCCGGATTGGCAAGCGCCTCCTTGTTCTTCACCGGGCGGCCGTGAACGACCTCGCGGACCGCAAGCTCGACGATCTTGCCGGACTTGGTGCGCGGGATGTCGGTGACCGCGATGACCTTGGCAGGCACGTGACGCGGCGATGCTCCGGTGCGGATCTTGGTCTTTATCGCCTTGACAAGATCGTCGCTGAGCGCCTGCCCTTGGGCCAGCCGGACGAACAGCACGACGCGGACATCGTCGTCGAAATCCTGGCCGATGCACAGCGCCTCGGCGACTTCCGGCATCTGCTCGACCTGATTGTATATCTCGGCCGTACCGATGCGCACGCCGCCCGGATTAAGAGTAGCGTCCGACCGCCCGTGGATGATGATACCGCCATGCTCGGTCCATTCGGCAAAGTCGCCATGGCACCAGACATTGTCGAAACGGTCGAAATAGGCGGCCTTGTACTTCGCGCCATCCGGATCGTTCCAGAACATCACCGGCATGGAAGGAAACGCCCTGGTGCAGACGAGCTCGCCCTTTTCCTGGCGCACCGGCTTGCCTTCGTCGTTCCATACGTCCATCGCCAGCGCCAGACCCGGACCCTGGATCTCGCCGCGCCACACCGGCTTCATCGGATTGCCGAGAACGAAGCAGGAGACGATGTCAGTGCCGCCGGAGATCGACGCGAGCTGGATATCGTCCTTGATGCCTTCGTAGACGAAGGAGAAGCCCTCCGGCGACAATGGCGAACCGGTCGAGGTCATGAGCCGCAGCGAAGACAGATCATGGCTGGTCTTCGGCGTCAGGCCGCCCTTGCGGACCGCGTCGATGTATTTTGCCGAGGTACCGAAGACAGCGAACTTTTCGTCCGCCGCGTAGTCGAACAGAATATTGCCGTCCGGCGCAAAGGGCGATCCATCGTAGAGGCAGAGCGTCGCACCGGCGGCAAGCCCGGAAACCAGCCAGTTCCACATCATCCAGCCGCAGGTGGTGAAATAAAAGAGCTTTTCCCCCCGACGCAGACTGCAATGCAGGACGTGCTCCTTCAGGTGCTGCAGCAGGGTGCCGCCGGCCGAATGGACGATGCACTTCGGAACGCCCGTCGTGCCTGAGGAAAAGAGGATGTAGAGCGGATGAGAAAACGGCAGCGGCTCGAACTGGATCGGCCTGTAGGCAAAGGGTGCGGTGAAATCGCCAAGCGTCGCCCCGTTGGCGACGCTTGTCGCCAGCGCGTGCGCATCGCCCGCATAGGGAACGACCACGGTCGGCACGCCAAGTTTGGCGCTGACGGCACGCACCTTGTCGGCGACATCCTGACGCTTGCCGTTGTACCAGTATCCATCGCAGGCAATGAACAGCTTCGGTTCGATCTGGCCGAAACGGTCGAGCACCCCCTGCTCGCCGAAATCGGGGGAACACGACGACCAGACGGCACCGATCGAGGCGGCGGCCAGCATGCAGGCGATGGTTTCCGGCATGTTCGGCATCATCGCGGCAATGCGGTCGCCCTTGCCGATTCCGGCCGCGCGATAGGCCTGCTGCAACTGCGACACTTGCGAACGCAGCCGGTCCCAGGACCAACGGTCGCGCACCTTGTCCTCTCCCCTGAAGACCAGCGCATCGCCCTGCCCCTCATCGGCCAGCAAGTTTTCGGCAAAGTTCAGCCGAGCATCGGGAAAGAATCGCGCCTGGAGCATATGCTCGTCATTGATGAGCGCCCGCGTACCCCGCTCGCCCTTGACGTCGCAAAAATCCCAGAGCGCCGACCAGAAATCGCCGCGCTCTTCGACCGACCATGCATGAAATGCGTCATAATCGCTGAACGTCCGGCTGAAACGCCCGGCGCAGTACTCCATAAACGCGTGCATCGGGCTCGCCATGCGGAATGCTTCCGACGGAACCCATAGCGGCTTGTCCAATTCCATGCTTTCCTCCTCTTTTCGGGATTTTCTATAGCATGCTGCGCTGCATTATAAAGCGTCTGAAAGAGACATCTCCTTGCGCCGGGGAAATTGCAAGCGTGCGCCATTTCCGGTATCCCGCTTGCAGGCGATCGGATACCGGATTGCACGGCCGACAAGAGTTCAGACAATGACCCCAATGAACGGCAGGTTCCTGCGGAGAATGCGAAAGAAGATCGCCCAATCGGCGCCAAACCTCGGTCGCCGTACAGGCATCGCGTTGTTGCTGCTGCTCGCGGCCTTCATTGCCTTTCGCGCCGCCGCCCCGCTGCTGATCTCGACCAATCTGGTGAGAACCAATCTCGAAGATGCGGTGTCGCAGTGGACGGGTCATCGGGCAATCATCAAGGGCTCCCCGCAACTCGAGTTCTGGCCATCGCCAAGAATAACGCTCAACGACCTGACGATCGAACGTCCCACACCGGCCGGTGGCGAGGTGCTGGGGCATGTCGAGAGCCTTTCGGCGACCTTCAGCCTGTTCAAGGCCTGGCAGGGACGGCCAATCTTCTATGACTTCCATTTCGTCCGACCCGAATTCTTCATCGAACGCGACGAAACAGGCAAGCTCCATTGGAGCGACGATGGCCTTCTTGCCGACGCGATTAGCCAGGCGGGCGCCGCAGGCAATGGTCAGCAGCGCATTCCCGAGGAACTCAACGTGCGTATCGGAGAGGTGACGATCGACGACGGCACACTCGTCATCGAGGATGCACGGCACACAGAACCCTTTCGCATCAACAGCATCTCCGCCGACATCTTCTGGCCGCACCTGGGAAGCGGATTGCGCGCCAACCTGATCGCGCGGATCCGCGACAAGGACGTCCGCCTGGATTTCTCCACAACCCAGCCGCTGCTGCTGCTCAGCGGCAGCAATGCGGACGCTCGCGGCGAATTCGCCTCGGCGCCACTTTCCGGCAATTTCGAGGGCATCGCCAATCTCGCCAGCTATGCGTTCCTTTCCGGCACAGCGGAGATCAATGCACCGGACGTCCCGGCCCTCGTTGCCTGGTCGGGGCTGGAGCTCCCGGCGCTCGCCGCACTGAACAGTGCCTCGGTGACTGCTGAGATCACCACGATGGACGACAACCTGCGCTTCAACAACCTGCAGTTCACCATCGACGATGCCCATGGATCGGGCGTGCTCGACCTCGGACTGACCGCCGACGGTACGCCAAAGGCCACCGGAACGCTTGCCTTCGACCGCCTCGATGTCGGCGCCTTCCTGGCCGCCTTCTCCATCAAGGCGCCGGGTGCCGGCGATGTCCCGGAAAAAACGATCGACACAAGTTTTCTCAGGCATATGCAGCTCGACCTGAGACTTTCCGCCCGGCAGGCGGCTCTCGGGCCGTTCCAGATCGAGGACATCGGCGCCAGCGTGCTGATCGATGCACGCCAGGCAAAGTTCGATATCGGCGACAGCGCCTTCGAGGGCGGCCGGCTCTCGGGCCATCTCGACGTTGCCGAGCAGGATTTCGACGGCAGCGGCAACCTCCAGGTCTCGGTGCGCGACGCCAATCTCGCCGATGTCTTCAGCCGATTGCAAATCACCGGTCCACTGCCGTCCGGGACCGGATCGCTCGACCTGTCGCTGCGGACCGAAAAACCGGTGTGGGCGACGGGAGCGCACGACATCTCCGGCACCTTCCGGTTGTTTGCCGACGACGGGAGCCTGCAGAAATTCGATGCGACCGCCTTCCGCCAACTGGCAACCGACAAGCCCTTTTTCTATCTGCGTTCGGCCAACGGCGGTTCGTTCAGCTATACGAGCGCCGATGTTTCCGCCAAGTTCGCCGACGGGGCGGCCGAGCTCACTCGGGCGCGGTTCGTTGGCCCGCAGCAGACCCTGCTGCTTTCGGGGGTCATTCCCTATGAATCGGGAAGCATCGCACTGGCCGGCCTGCTCGACGCCGGCGATCCGGCACTTGCGGATCGCTATCCGCCGCTCAATTTCTTTGTCGGCGGCTCCTGGCCGGACCCGGTGATTTCCGCGGTAATCTACGGCCCGGCGCAGCCGGCAGCGAACTGACAACCGAAAGCCTTGCAGCCTTTCGTGCCGGACCGTCTCGAAAACCCTTACGACATTCCGCGAGCGGCTTGGTGTTCGTCGCGCTGGCGCTGGAGTTCGCGCTGCTTGGTAACGATGGAGGCAATCAGCACCCCGATCGCAACGAAACCGATCAGGATCGTGCAGGCGGCGTTGATTTCCGGCGTGACGCCGAGGCGGACCTGGCTGTAGATCTTCATGGGTAGCGTGGTTGCGCCGGGACCGGTGGTAAAGCTGGCGATCACCAGGTCATCGAGCGAAAGCGTGAATGCCAGCATCCAGCCCGACAGGACCGCCGGCGCTATGATCGGCAAGGTGACTTCGAAGAACGTCCGCAGCGGCGTCGCGCCGAGGTCGAGGGCCGCTTCCTCCACCGACTGGTCGAAGGACAGCAGGCGGGACTGGACGACGACGGCGACGAAGCACATCGCGAAGGTGATGTGTGCCAGCGTCACCGTCCAGAAGCCGCGGTCCAGGCCTACCGCGACGAACAGCAGGAGCAGCGACAGGCCGGTGATGACCTCAGGCATGACGAGCGGTGCATAGACCATGCCCGAGAAAAGCAGCCGCCCGCGAAAACGGCTGTATCGCACCAGGGCCAGCGCCGCCAGCGTACCGAGCACGGTGGCAAAGGTTGCGGTGAGTAGGGCGACGCGGATCGTCACCCAGGCAGCGTCTATCAGGCCCTGGTTCTGGAATAGCGCCACGTACCATTTCGTCGAGAAGCCGGCCCACACCGTCACGAGCCTGGATTCGTTGAACGAAAAGATCACCAACAGAAGGATCGGCAGATACAGGAAGGCGAACCCCAGCACGACCGAGATGATGTTGAAGCGGGACCATCTTGGCATGGCTATTTCCCCTTCTCTTCGGCTTTGGCCTGGAAATTCTGGAAGAAGACGATCGGCACCACAAGAATCAGCAGCAGGATCGTCGCGACCGCGGCGGAAACCGGCCAGTCGCGGTTTGCATTGAACTCGTTCCACAGGGTCTTGCCGATCATCAGCGTCTGCGACCCGCCAAGCAGGTCGGGGATGACGAACTCGCCCACCGCCGGGATAAAGACCAGCATGCAGCCGGCAACCACACCCGCGAGCGACAATGGAAAGGTCACCTTCCAGAAGGCCGTGATCGGCGGGCAGCCGAGATCCTGCGCCGCCTCGATCAGCGAATGGTCCATCTTCTCCAGGGCCGAGTAGATCGGAAGCACCATGAAGGGCAGATAGGAGTAGACGATGCCGATATAGATTGCCCAGTTGGTGTTGAGAATGATCAGCGGATCATCGATGAGGCCGATGGACAAGAGGAACTGGTTCAGAAGACCTTCCGGCTTGAGGATGGCGATCCAGGCATAGACGCGGATCAGGAAGCTCGTCCAGAACGGCAGGATTACCAGCATCAGCAACGTCGGCCGCCACGACCGCGGCGCCTGCGCCATGCCGTAGGCAAGCGGATAGGCGATCAGCAGCGTCAGGAAAGTCGAAATTGCCGCGATCTTGAGGCTGGAGAGATAGGCATTCAGATAGAGAGTGTCTTCCGTCAGCCAGATGAAGTTGTCGAAGCTCAGTTGTTGGAGGTTGGCCCAGATGCCCGAAATGCCATCCGACAGCGAGAAGACCGGTACATAGGGCGGCTGGGCTATGGCGGTCGTCGACAGCGCAATGCGGAAGACGATGAGGAACGGGATCAGGAAGAAGAACAGCAGCCAGGCATAGGGGATGATGATGACCAGGCGGCGGAAGATGGCGTTGCCGAGCTTGGTCATGGCCTCAATCCCTCAAGACGACGCCGGCCGTCTCGGCGAAAGAGACCCAGACCTTCTCGTCGTAGCCGATCGGGTTGTCCACTTCGCGCTGCGCGTTGAGCATGGAAGTCTTCACCACCTGGCCGCTCGGCAGCCTGACATGCAGCACGGTCATGTCGCCGAGATAACCGATGTCCCAGATTTCGCCCTCCGAAGCATTGATGCCGGGATCTGCCGGCGCGGCGCGGCTGACCTTCAGCTTTTCCGGCCGAACGGCGAAGGCCGCGGCAGCGCCGGTGGCCGGGACGACCTCGCTCACGGTGCGCACCTTGAAATCGGCCCCGGCGATCTCCACGGTGCCGTTTGCGACGGCCGTGACCTTGCCTTCGACGATGTTCACGTCACCGATGAAATCGGCGACGAAGCGGCAGTTCGGAGCCTCGTAGATTTCCGCCGGGGTCGCGACCTGGACGACCTTGCCGTGGCTCATGACCGCGATCCGGTCGGCCATGGTCATGGCTTCCTCCTGGTCGTGCGTGACGACGACAAAGGTCAGGCCCAGTTCCTGCTGCAGGTCCATCAGTTCGAACTGCGTCTCTTCGCGAAGCTTCTTGTCGAGTGCGCCCAGCGGTTCGTCGAGGAGAAGGACTTTCGGCTGCTTTGCCAGCGAGCGGGCAAGGGCGACGCGTTGGCGCTGGCCGCCGGAAAGCTGCTGCGGCTTGCGCTTGGCGAATTGCTCGAGCTTGACGAGTTTCAGCATCTGCGCGACGCGCGCGGCGATGTCTGCCTTGGGCATGCCGTCCTGCCGCAGCCCGAAGGCGATGTTGCTCTCCACCGTCATGTGCGGGAACAGCGCATAGGACTGGAACATCATGTTGACCGGCCGCCTGTAGGGCGGAATGTCTGCGATATCCTGGCCATCGAGAATGATTTCGCCGGCGGTCGGGCGTTCGAACCCCGCCAGCATCCGCAACAGCGTGGACTTTCCGCATCCGGAAGCGCCCAGCAGCGCGAAGAACTCGCGATGGTAGATGTCGAGCGTCAGGTTGTCGACGGCGGTGAAGTCCCCGAACTTCTTGGTGATGTTGCGGAAGGTTATGAACGGCTTGGAGTGCGGATCCGCCCATGGCGCAAAGGAGCGGCGGATGTTGCCGAGTGATTTCATGCTGTGCCCCCGATGGCTGTACGACGCGCATACAGCAAATTGCCCGGAAGGATCTTCCGGGCAATTTGCGTTTCGGATTATTGGCCGGTCACGACCTTTGTCCAGATCCGGGTCACCACCCGCTGCGTCTTCGGGTCGTATGGCAGCTTCGTATAGAGCTTCGCCATGGTTTCCGCCGGCGGATAGATGGCCGGGTCGTCAAGGACTTCCTTGTCGATCAGGGCCTGCGAGGCCTTGTTGCCGTTGGCATAGAAGACGTAGTTCGATGCCTTGGCGATGACGTCCGGCCTCATCATGTAGTTCAGGAAGATATGCGCTTCCTCGACATGCGGCGCATCCGCCGGGATCGCCATCATGTCGAACCACATCAGCGCACCACCCGCCGGGATCGTGTAGTTGACCTCGACGCCGGCACCGGCTTCGGCCGCACGGTCACGGGCCTGCAACACGTCGCCCGACCAGCCGAGCGCCAGGCAGATGTCGCCGTTGGCGAGCGCGTTGATGTATTCGGAGGAGTGGAACTTGCGGATGTTCGGCCGCACCGAGGCGAGCAGTTCGCCCGCCTTTTCCAGATCGCCCGCATCCTTGGAGTTGGGATCGAGGCCGAGATAATTGAGGGCGGCGGGGACGATTTCGTCAGCCGTGTCGAGCACATAGATGCCGCAATCCTTGAACTTGGCGGCAATCTCCGGATTGAAGACTGCATCCCATCCCGGGGCGGCGTCGGTGCCGAGGATCTCCTTGGCCTTGGCTACATTGTAGCCGATACCTGTGGTTCCCCACATGTAGTCGATGGCATATTCGTTGCCCGGGTCGTAGACGGCCACGCGCTGCGAAACCTCGTCCCACATGTTGGCGAGATTGGGCAGCTTGGACTTGTCGAGCTTCTGGAAAACGCCGGCCTGGATCTGGCGTTGCAGGAAGTTGCCGGTCGGGACGACCACGTCATAGCCGGTACCGCCTGCCAGCAGCTTGGTCTCGAGCGTTTCGTTGGAGTCGAAGACGTCGTAGACGACCTTGATGCCGGTTTCCTTGGTGAAGTCCTGGAGGATCGACTCATCGATATAGTCGGACCAGTTGTAGACATTGACCACGCGATCTTCGGCGCTGGCGGCTGCGGCAAAGCTTGCGGTGAGCATTGCGGCGGCTGCGAAGCGAAGCAGATAGTTTTTCATTCTTGGTTATTCTCCTGTTCGTCCGACAGAGCTTCTTTGGCCCTGCCGTTTCCCTCTGGTTGTTGTTTTAAGGCAGACTAGAAAGGATTTGTTGGCGCCACAAGGGGGGAGGAGAGGCAATTTGTCTATAAAAGGCGGCCCTATTGGAAATCGAATGCGCTGAGGCCCGTTACCATCTCGTCGAGTCCGAGCGGCCTGGTGACCGGCGGCTCGGCGCGCGACAGACAGCCCTGGCGCTCGCAGAGGCGGCAGGCCGTGCCAATCGCAAGTGCCGGCAAACCGCCTCCGGCGACGGCCTGGCCGTAGACGACCTCGTCGCGATGAGCGAAATCGCAGCCGATAAGGAGCGCGGTGCGCCTGACCCTCTCGTTGAACGCCGCCTGCGGACCTTCCAGCGTTCGCGAGATCAGCAGGAACGCGCCGCCATCGGGCATCTCCGCGGCATCGACCAGCACCTGCCCCGGCTGGGCGAAGGCGGAATGGACATTGAGCTTTGCGCAGCCGCCGCCGAAGCGTGCCTGCGGGAACCCCTGCGCGCCCGCACGCCTCAGCCGGTTGCCGGCGCTGTCCACCTCCATCACGAAGAACGGGATGCCGGTCGCCCCCGGCCGGACCAGCATGGTCAGCCGGTTCGCCGCGTGCTCCCAGGACACACTGAAGCGTGCGCGCAGGACATCAATATCGTAGCGGGCCCGCTGGGCTGCCGAAAGAAACGCGCCATAGGGCATCATCAACGCATATGCGGCATAGCGGGCAAGCTCGAAACGGGCAATGCGCCGCGCTTCCCGGCTCGAAAGCGACAGTGCGTCGAGCTCGGCGAGGATCTCGGCGTTCAATGCGAGCTGGCTTGCTTCCATGGCGATTTCGCGCAACTGGTCGAACGGCGTCAACCGCTCCGACAGGAAGAGCCGCATCGAATGGCGGTCATAGCGCCGCCTGAGATTCGGCATTGCATGAACCGGCAGCGAACGAACGGCGATGCCATGTTCCTTGCGCAGCCAGTGTCGGAGCGCTCCGGCCAGATCGTCACCGGGGGAGAGCCTGCCATGAAACGCTTCGGCCGCATCCTCGATCGAGGCGAAGAAGTTCGGGCGTCGTTCGAGCTTCTCGCGCACCTCGTCGGCCGGCAATCGGGTTGCGGAAATCGAGGTGTCGTGGCCTTCCTGGGCCAGCAATCCGGCAAGGTCGCTCAGGCGCTGCGCCTGCTCCCGATAGGCCCGGTAGAGCTTGAGGATGCCGCTGGCGGCATTGGGCGCGGCCTCCGCCACCTCGATCAGTTCCTGCTCCCCGGGGAGCTCGCCGGCGAGCAACGGATCGGCGAACACCTCCCGGAGATCGCGCACCAGTCCGCCGGCCTCCCCCTGCAACTCGTCGAGATCGACCTTATAGACTGCGGCAAGTTTTAGCAGCAATTGCACCGTGAGGGGCCGCTGGTTGCGCTCGATCAGGTTCAGGTAGGACGGCGAGATTTCCAGCGCCTCCGCCATCGCCATCTGGGTCAGCCCGAGGCCGTTGCGG
The DNA here is from genome assembly GCA_030028905.1 of Ferirhizobium litorale. Lineage (GTDB taxonomy): Bacteria > Pseudomonadota > Alphaproteobacteria > Rhizobiales > Rhizobiaceae > Ferirhizobium > Ferirhizobium litorale. The sequence continues at coordinate 65,751 of JALDYZ010000004.1, forward strand.
ATGCGGCGCACCTTTGGACCAGCAAAGATCTTGTTTTCCGCCATTGACACGCCTTTTACAAAATTGGTCGCCGTACCTTTTTACATTTTTTACAAATTTACAGGAGACGATTGTCAAACGCAAGACAAGCTAACCCTTTTCAAGATACTGATATTGCGAATTTTATCGCATGCTTTCGCACTGCAATGTAAAGATGGTCATAGCAAATCCGCTCAAATTGATCGGGACGCAAAACGAGGGAAGATAGAGGGCTTATTGCTATGACTGATTTTTACAACCTGGTTCCGAGCGCGCCCGTGGGGCGCTTCGACGGCATCGAAAGGCCCTATTCGGCCGAGGACGTCAGGCGTCTGCGCGGCTCCGTCGAGATCCGCCACTCGCTCGCCGAGATGGGTGCAAATCGCCTCTGGAAGCTGATCCATGAGGAGGACTTCGTCAACGCGCTCGGCGCGCTCTCCGGCAACCAGGCCATGCAGATGGTTCGCGCCGGCCTGAAGGCGATCTACCTCTCCGGCTGGCAGGTCGCGGCCGACGCCAATACCGCCTCGGCGATGTATCCGGACCAGTCGCTCTATCCGGCCAATGCGGCGCCGGAGCTTGCCAAGCGCATCAACCGCACGCTGCAGCGCGCCGACCAGATCGAGACCCAGGAGGGCAAGGGCCTTTCCGTCGATACCTGGCTCGCCCCCATCGTCGCCGATGCGGAGGCCGGGTTCGGCGGGCCGCTCAACGCCTTCGAGATCATGAAGGCCTTCATCGAGGCGGGTGCCGCCGGCGTCCACTTCGAGGACCAGTTGGCGTCGGAAAAGAAGTGCGGCCATCTCGGCGGCAAGGTGCTGATCCCGACCGCGGCCCATATCCGCAATCTCAACGCAGCGCGGCTTGCCGCCGACGTCATGGGCGTGCCGACGCTGATCGTTGCCCGCACCGATGCCGAGGCCGCGAAGCTTCTGACGTCCGACGTCGACGAGCGGGATCAGCCCTTCGTCGACAAGGACAAGGGCCGGACAGTGGAGGGATTCTACCAGGTCAGGAACGGCATCGAGCCCTGCATCGCCCGCGCCATCGCCTATGCCCCGCATTGCGACCTGATCTGGATGGAAACCGGCAAGCCGGATCTGGAACAGGCGCGCAAGTTCGCCGAAGCCGTGCACAAGGCGCATCCGGGCAAGAAGCTCGCCTACAACTGCTCGCCGTCGTTCAACTGGAAGAAAAACCTCGACGACGCGACCATCGCCAAGTTCCAGCGCGAGTTGGGTGCCATGGGCTACAAGTTCCAGTTCATCACGCTCGCCGGCTTCCACCAGTTGAACTACGGCATGTTCGAACTGGCCCGCGGCTACAAGGAGCGCCAGATGGCGGCCTACTCCGAACTGCAGGAAGCGGAATTCGCGGCCGAGGCCAACGGCTACACCGCTACGAAACATCAGCGCGAAGTCGGTACCGGCTATTTCGATGCGGTGTCGCTGGCAATCACCGGCGGCCAATCCTCGACCACCGCGATGAAGGAATCGACCGAACACGACCAGTTCCGCCCGGCAGCGGAATAACCCCAAGAACATCCCTCCCCGTCCGGTCGATGGAGCGGGGAGGACCGGATCATCCCGTCAAGAACCCCATCAGAGGAGAAATGCCATGACTGTCCAGACCCGCGTCAAGGAAAGAGCCGAAGAGCAGGCTTCCGCCATGAGTGCAGACCAGCAGGCAGCAATCCGCATGCTTGCCAACGATCTGCATCGCCTCAATCATTCCGTCATGAAGGCCGTCGATGCGGGCGTCTCGGTAGAGCTAGTGCGCTCCGCCCGCCATCACAACGAGGGCAACTGGGGCGACCTGATGATCCCGGTGGTCGTGACTCAGGGCCGGCCGGCCTGATCCGGCAGCAGAACAGCAGCAAACACATTCCCGCCTGCGGCCCGGTCCCGCCCGGTACTTGGTACGGAACGTCCCACCCCGCAGCAACTTGCCCGGCGCATCGACGCCGGGTTTTTTGGATCAGGGGGCAGGCAGCGACAGCCAGGCGGACGTGGCGGCGGCGCAGATCGCGAAAAGCCGGCAAGCGAGCGTGACGGCAGTTTCCTTCGTGGCAGCAATTGCAGTGGCACGCGACGTTCGTCTGGACATTGGCTCGGCATCCTCGAAAGGCGTTGAAACCACCTGTCAGCCAGGAGCCCGGGTGCTGCCCGAACTCCTGGCTTTTCGGGTATGATCCAACGATGACCGAAGGCCGTTAAGAAGTCTTGAACTGCGGATGACCGCAATCCCTGATCCGCGGAATGGACTTTCGGCCATTGCCGGGCCGTCAGGCGACCCGGGCGCGGCTCTCCGCTCGTTGCGCGTTCGTGGCGTCGATGCGGAATTGCTGCACCAACCGCATGAGCTCTTCTGCCTCGCTTGCCAGGCGGTGGCTTGCTTCTGTCGTTTCTCCGACCATGGCGCCGTTCTGCTGGGTCATCTGGTCCATGCGGTTGACGGAGCCGTTGATTTCCTGCAACGCGGAGGACTGATCCTGGCTGGCCGTGGCAATCATCTCGACGTTCTGGCTGATACCGGCGATCTGGGCGCTGATCGAGGCAAGCACCTCGCCCGCCTGCGTAACGAGGCTGGAGCCGGAGCTGACTTCTCTGGTCGACTGGTTGATGAGATCCTTGATCTCGCGGGCAGCATCGGCAGACCGTTGCGCCAGTTCACGCACTTCCTGTGCCACGACGGCAAAGCCCTTGCCTGCATCACCGGCACGCGCTGCCTCGATGCCTGCATTGAGCGCCAGCAGGTTGGTCTGGAAGGCGATGTCGTCGATCACCTCGATGATCAGCTCGATCTTCTTCGATGCGCCCTCGATGCGCGCCATTGCTTCGACAGCATTGTTGACGACGGTGCCCGAGCTATCGGCGCTTTTCCGGGTTGCGGCCACGGCCGCATTGGCCTCTCGGGCGCGTTCGGCCGAGGACCGAACGGTCACGGTGATTTCGTCGACCGCGGCGGCAGTCTCTTCGAGCGATGCTGCCTGGGTCTCGGTGCGCCGGGAAAGCTCGGACGAGGAATGGCTGAGGTCGGCGCTGCTCTTTTGCAGCGAGAGCGTGCTCGACCGCACCATCGAGAGCGTCTCGCGAAGGCGAAGGATCGAGTCGTTGAAGTCGAGACGCAATTGTTCGAGCCGCCCGGAGAAGGACTGGTCGATGGTGCGCGAAAGATCACCCTGCGACAGGCGCGCAAGGGCGGAGCCGAGTTCGCCGACGGCAAAGTCGATCTCTTCGTCCCGCTTGTGCTTTTCGGCGTCGTGCAGGCGGCGCTCCTGCTCCGCTTCGGCGCGGTGGCTGGCGCTGCTCGCCTCCACCCTTTCCTTCTCGCGCGCATTGTTGCGGAAGACTTCGAGGGCGCGCGCGATATTGCCGAACTCGTTCGTCATCGAGCCGTAGGGAATCGCTACCTCATGATTGCCATCGGACAGTTGACGCACCGTGCCGGTCAAGATCCCGAGCGGACGGACAAGTGCGCGGATCGCGAAGAGCGCCAGAAGACCAACGATCACCATTGCAATGACCGAGGTACCGATGACGATATAGGCTGCGGTCACCATCTGCTGGGCATACACTTCCATGGGGACGCCGACGAACAGCACCCCGTTGACCGCACCAGCGGCGTCGGTCAGCGGAAAGTAACCGGTCATGAAATCGCGGTTGAAGAGCAAAGCCGGCCCGAAATAGGCCTCACCCCGCCCCAGCAAGGGCTGTGCCGGACTGTCGGCCGCTAGCTTGGTGCCGGTTGCCCGGTCGCCGTTTTCCTTCTTCACATTGGTGGAGACGCGGATGTAGTCGCCGCCCTGCTTTTCGAACACCGTCGCGACACCGCCTATCGAGCTTGCCGTCCTGTCGACCAGGTCGTGGTCGCCATGGTCGCTCTGCCCTCCTTCAACCCGGGCAAGGACGCCATCCTTCACCGTGGCCTTGGCGCCTTCAACCTTGAGCTCATAGAGCAGGCCCATGACGCGAATGGCATCGCGCGTGTCATTCTTGGCAGTATTGAGAATATCTGTCCGCAGGTAGGAGTACGTCAGGCCACCTACCGCGGAAACGGCGACGGCGATGAGAAAAAGACAGAGGACGACTATCCGCGAAACAACGGACGAAGGAAAGAACCTAGACAATGGACACCCGCTTCAATGAATAGTTAATGACAATTGCTAATTCTTGCCTTGCAAGTGTGTATACTTTGCTAAAATCGCATAGCTATATGCGCCAAACGCCTTGGCAAATACCGGGCGGCAGCCGGTCGATTTCACCAAATCTTCATGAGATACGCGTGTTGTGACAATGCGTTAGACAATGTTTTGGCAAATCGTAGTGATCGCTGCAGGTCGTCTACCCGCTGGCGGTGCGTATGTCACCTAGACCGCCTCGCCGGCGGCATAGCCGGACGACCACGCCCACTGGAAATTGTAGCCGCCGAGCCAGCCGGTCACGTCGACGCATTCACCGATGAAATAGAGACCCGGTACATCCTTCGCCTGCATGGTCTTCTGGTCGAGCGCCGCCGTATCGATGCCGCCGAGCGTCACTTCCGCCGTGCGATAGCCTTCCGACCCGGCCGGCCGGATCGCCCAGCTCTGGATCGCGGCGACGACTTTCGCCAGCACCTTGTCGGACATGTCGGCCAGATGCCCGGCAAAGCCATGCGCCTCGGCGATGTACTGCGCCAGCCGCTTCGGCAAGTGCTCGCCCAGCACCGTCTGGACGGCCTGGCGGCCATTGTGCTGCCGGGCCGACTTCAGCACCGAGAGAAAATCGACATCCGGCTCGATCACGAGCGCGATGTCGTCGCCCTCGCGCCAGTAGGACGAGATCTGCAGGATCGCAGGTCCGCTCAAGCCCCGGTGCGTGAAAAGCAGAGCCTCGCGGAATGATGTCCTGCCGTGGCGGATTTCGGCCGGCACGGCGATGCCGGAAAGCGGCGCCAGGCGCTCGAGCAACACCGGATCGAGCGTCAGCGGCACCAGCCCGGGTCGCGGCTCGACAAGCGGCAGACCGAACTGTTCGGCGATGCGGTAGGCAAAGCCCGTTGCCCCCATTTTCGGGATGGACTTGCCCCCGGTGGCGATGACCAGCGATCGAGCGGTGATCGCTCCGCTTTCGGTGCGGATCACGAATTCTCCGGCGCTACGTTCGATCGCTTCGACCTGCGCTCCAAGGCGCAGTTCCACCGCGGCCGCGCGCATCTCGTCGAGCAGCATGCGGATGATGTCCTTGGCACTGACGTCGCAGAACAACTGCCCCAGCGTCTTTTCGTGCCAGGCGATCTTGTGCCGCTCGACCATCGCGATGAAATCCTGCGCGGTGAAGCGGGCGAGCGCCGACTTGCAGAAATGCGGGTTGCCGGACAGGAAGCTCTTCGGCGAGGTATGGATGTTGGTGAAGTTGCAGCGGCCGCCCCCGGAAATGCGGATCTTTTCACCGGGCGCCCTGGCGTGGTCGAGCACGACCACGGAGCGACCGCGCTGGCCGGCCCTGAGGGCGCACATCATGCCGGCGGCACCGGCGCCAATTACAACAACATCGCTTCTTGCGGCCACTTTTGGCTCCCCGACAGTTCAGCGTCTGTATTTTTGGGCAAGCGATGAAAGTCAACAGCCCCCCTCGCCAAATAACAAACTCCGGCTATGATGCCGTTCAATATCAACCACAAACTGGTGAGACATGCCTGCAAAAAGAACGATGCTTAAACCCTCCGGTAAGGCAGCAAAAACGGCGCATGTCCCTCCAAACCCAAATCCCGGTCGCGGTGTCAAATCCTGGAAGGAGGCCGCGCAATGGCTCCGAGCCCGCGGCATCGAGGATATCGAGTGCATCACCCCTGACCTCGCAGGCGTGCCGCGCGGCAAGATGATGCCGTCCTCGAAGTTCACCTCGAATACCTCGCTGGCACTGCCCTCGGCCATCTACCGGCACACGATTTCCGGCGAGTACCCGGAAGAGACAGAGAGCTTCCGCTACGAGCCGCGCGACAGCGATCTCAAGCTCGTTCCCGATCTTTCGACGCTGTCGGTGGTTCCGTGGGAGACCGATCCAACGGCGCAGGTGATCTGCGATATCGTCAACGTCAATGGCGAGGAAGTGCCCTATACGCCGCGCAACGTCCTGAAGCGCGTCGTGTCGCTCTACAAGAAAAAGGGCTGGAAACCGGTCGTCGCACCCGAGATCGAGTTCTATCTCGTCGCCAAGAACGATGACCCGGACTATCCGCTGCATCCGCCGAAGGGCCGTTCCGGCCGCTCGATCGTCGGCGGCCAGAGCTATTCGATCGCCGGTATCAACGAGTTTGACGAACTGATCGACGACATCTACCACTTCTCCGAGAAGCAGGGACTGGAGATCGACACGCTGATCCACGAGGAAGGCCCGGCCCAGCTCGAGATCAACCTGCGCCACGGCGATCCGGTGGAGCTGGCCGACCAGGTGTTCATGTTCAAGCGCACGATCCGCGAGGCGGCGCTGAAACACGGGATCTACGCGACCTTCATGGCCAAGCCGATGCAGGGCCAGGCAGGCTCGGCCATGCACATCCACCAGTCCGTCGTCGACATCGAGACGGGCCGCAACATCTTCTCCAACCCGGACGGCTCGCCGTCGGAGGAGTTCTTCGCCTTTATCGGCGGCATGCAGAACTACGTGCCGAGCGCCCTTGTCATGATGGCGCCCTACGTGAACTCCTATCGCCGCCTCACCCCCGACATGGCCTGCCCGGTCAATAACGCCTGGGGCTACGATAACCGCACCACGGCATTCCGCGTGCCGGTTTCCGATCCCGCCGCGCGCCGCGTCGAAAACCGGCTGCCGAGTTCCGACGCCAACCCCTATTTGGCGCTGGCCGCATCTCTCGGCTGCGGCCTGCTCGGCATCAACCACAGCGTGGTGCCGACATCCCCGACGGATGACGCGGCTAATGAAGGTTCGATCGACCTGCCGCGTGGCCTGCTCGAGGCGGTCGCCCTGCTTGAGGACGAGCCGGCCTTCACCGAGGTCTTCGACCCCGAATTCATCGGCATCTATGCCGGGGTGAAGCGTGGCGAGTTCGAAACCTTCATGGAGGTGATCAGCCCTTGGGAGCGGGAATTCCTGCTTCTCAACGTGTGAGGTGCTTTCCATGTCCCTCTGGCAAAGCCCAATCGCGCCGGGTATCTCCTGGTATCAGGCAACGGTGGGTGAAAGGCCCACCTATCCGCAGCTCGACGGTTCGAAGACCGTAGACGTCGCCATCGTCGGCGGCGGCTTCACCGGCCTGCAGGCCGCCTACACGCTGGCGAAAGCCGGCATCTCCGTGGCGCTGATCGACGCCAATCGCTTCGGTGACGGCGCCTCCGGGCGCAACGGCGGCCAGTTCGGCACCGGCCAACGCGCCTGGCCGGAAGAACTGGAGGAAGTGATCGGCTATGAGCGCTCGAAGGCGCTTTTCGATGTCGCCGAGAGCGCCAAGCGCTACGTACTCGATTTCGCCGCCAGCCATTCGATCGAGATCGACTACATGCCGGGGCAAATGAACGTCGCCCACAAGCCCGGCCACGAGAACGACTACCAGTCCAGTGCCGAAATTTCCGCCCGGCGCTACGACTACCCGCACATACGCTTCATGGACCGGGCCGAAACCGCTGAGCGGCTGGGCTCGAAACGCTATTTTTGCGGCGTGCGCGACACCGGCACCGGCCACATACACCCATTGAAACTGGTTGTCGGGCTTGCCGCCGCGGCCCAACAGGCGGGCGCGCAGATCTTTGAAATGACCAAGGCGACTGCCATTCGCCAGGAGGGCGGCAAGACGCTGATCGAGACCCCCTTCGGCACGCTGATGGCCGGCCGGGTTCTGCTCGCCTGCAACGCCTATATCGGCAATCTTGAGCCGGTGACCGCCGCGCATGTCATGCCGATCCGCTCTTTCATCGGCGCCACTGTTCCGCTCGACGCGTTTCCGGATATCCTGCCCGGCAGCGAGGCGGTCGCCGATTCCCGCTTCGTGGTGCGCTATTTCCGCAAGTCGATGGACGGCCGGCTGCTGTTCGGTGGCCGCGAGGCCTATACCGCCGACAACCCACAGGACATCACCATTCACATCCGCCGCCAGATCGAGGAAATCTATTCGGCATTGAAGGACATCGAGATGACCCATGCCTGGGGCGGCTCGGTCGGCATCACCATGCCCCGCCAGCCCTTTGTGCGCGAGGTAATGCCGGGTGTCACCGCCATTGGCGGCTATTCCGGCCACGGCGTCATGCTGTCGAACTATTGCGGCAAGCTTTTTGCCGACGAGGTCATCGGCGGCTCGGCCGAACTCGATCATTTCCGCTCGCTCGACGTGCCACCGTTTCCGGGCGGACCGAAGCTGCGTTCACCGTTGCTCTTCCTTGCGATGACATGGTATGCGTTGAGGGACCGGCTCTGACCGGTCCCAGCGACATTTTATTGCATCGCACTCTGGTCTTTTTAAATCGATTAGATTAAAACCTCTCTCAACCGATACCGAATGAGAGATACCTCATGAGCAGCCAGATCATCCCTGTCGATCCCTTCGATTGCGTCGTCTTCGGCGGCACCGGCGACCTTGCCGAACGCAAACTGCTGCCGGCGCTCTACCACCGGCAGATCGAGGCCCAGTTCACCGAGCCGACACGCATCATCGGGGCATCGCGCGCCGCCCTCACCCATGAGGAATACCGCAAGTTTGCCCAGGCGGCCCTGAAGGAACATCTGAAGCCCGGCGAATACAGAGAAGAGGAAGTCGAGCGCTTCCTGGCGCGCCTGTTCTATGTCGCGGTAGACGCCAAATCCGACACCGGCTGGGACGATCTTAAGCAGCTACTGGAGTCGGGCAAGGACCGCGTCCGCGCCTTTTACCTGGCGGTCGCACCCGGGATCTTCGGCGATATCGCCCAGAAGATCCGCGACCACAAGCTCGTCACCAAGCAGACCCGCATCGTGGTCGAGAAACCGATCGGCCGCGATCTCGCTTCGGCCATCGAGCTCAACGAGACGATCGGCAAGGTGTTCCACGAAGAGCAGATTTTCCGCATCGACCACTATCTCGGCAAGGAAACCGTGCAGAACCTGATGGCGCTGCGCTTTGCCAACGCGCTCTATGAGCCGCTGTGGAATTCGGCCCATATCGACCACGTGCAGATCACCGTCGCGGAATCGGTCGGCCTCGAGGGGCGCGCCGGCTACTACGACAAGGCGGGCGCGCTGCGCGACATGGTGCAGAACCACATGCTGCAGCTTCTCTGCCTCGTGGCCATGGAGGCCCCGTCTTCGATGGAAGCCGAAGCCGTGCGCGACGAGAAGCTGAAGGTACTCAGGGCGCTGAAGCCGGTCGACGATTCGAACGTCGAAAAGCTCACCGTGCGCGGCCAGTACCGGGCCGGAGCCTCGGCCGGCGGTCCGGTCAAGGGTTATCTGGAGGAACTGGAAAACGGCGTCTCCAATACCGAAACCTTCGTTGCCCTGAAGGCCGAGATCGGCAACTGGCGCTGGGCCGGCGTGCCCTTCTATCTGCGCACCGGCAAGCGGCTCGCCACCCGCGTCTCCGAAATCGTCATCACCTTCAAGCCGATCCCGTACTCGATCTTCGGCGAGCAGGCCGGGCGGATCTCGGCCAACCAGCTCGTCATCCGGTTGCAGCCGGACGAAGGCGTCAAGCAGTGGCTGATGATCAAGGATCCCGGTCCTGGCGGCATGCGCCTGCGCCAAATCTCGCTCGACATGAGCTTCGCCCAGGCTTTCGATGTGCGAAACCCCGATGCCTACGAGCGCCTGTTGATGGATGTGGTGCGCTCCAACCAGACGCTGTTCATGCGCCGCGACGAAGTCGAGGCGGCGTGGCGGTGGGTCGATCCGATCCTCAAGGGCTGGGAATCCACCGGCCAGCAGGTGCAGGGCTATACTGCCGGCACCTGGGGCCCGAGCCAGGCCATCGCCCTGATCGAGCGCGACGGCCGAACCTGGCACGAGAATGACTGAGGGCGCCATGGCATCGACAATGCATTCGTTCGCCAACGGCGCGGAACTGGCTGAAAGCCTTGCCGCGCGGGTTGCCGATAGCCTCGCATCGGCCGTGTCGGCGCGCGGTTCGGCCAGCATTGCGGTCTCTGGCGGATCGACGCCGAAGGCCTTCTTCCAGACGCTCTCCCGGCTGCCAATCGCTTGGGAAAAGGTGACGATCACCCTGGTCGACGAGCGTTTCGTGCCCGCCGACAATCCGCGATCGAACCATCTGCTGGTGGCGGAGAACCTGCTACAGAACGAAGCTGCCACGGCACACTTCATGCCGCTTTACCAGGAAGCGAAGACGGCTGCGGACGCTGCCAAGATCGCCACGGAAAAGGTGAAGGATATCGGCGCACCCTTCGATGTCGTGATCCTCGGCATGGGAACGGATGGCCACACCGCATCGTTCTTTCCGGGAGGCAACAACCTCGTGCAAGCGCTCGACCCGGCGACGCCGCGCGGGGTGATCACCATGGAGGCAGAAGGTGCCGGCGAACCGCGCCTTACCTTTACCTTCTCGAGCCTCCAGGATGCCCGGTTGCTGGTTCTTCACATCGAGGGCGAAGGCAAGAAGACCGTGCTCGAGAAGGCTGAAGAACCCGGAGAGGAGGCCGAAATGCCGATCCGCGCCATGCTTCGCCGCGCCGCCTCGCCGGTCGAGATCTACTGGGCGCCCTGAGGGCAGAAGCCCCGCGCCTGACATCGCAAGAGACAGGATAGAATCATGTCCGCTGATACCCGCATTGCTGCCATCACCGCACGCATCGTCGAGCGGTCGAAGCCCACCCGAGAACGCTATCTCGATCGCGTTCGCTCCGCCATTTCCAAGGGGCCGCACCGCACGGTGCTTTCCTGCGGCAACCTGGCGCACGGATTTGCCGTCTGTTCCCCCTCTGAGAAGTCGGCGCTTGCCGGCGACACGGTGCCGAACCTCGGCATCATCACCTCCTACAACGACATGCTTTCGGCCCACCAGCCGTTCGAAACCTATCCGGCGCTGATCCGCGAGGCGGCGCGCGAGGCGGGCGGCATCGCCCAGGTGGCGGGCGGCGTTCCGGCCATGTGCGACGGCGTGACCCAGGGCCAGCCGGGCATGGAGATGTCGCTGTTCTCGCGCGACCTGATCGCCATGGCGGCGGCCGTCGGCCTGTCCCACAACATGTTCGATGCGGCCGTCTTCCTCGGCGTCTGCGACAAGATCGTACCGGGCCTGACGATCGCGGCCCTCACATTCGGCCACCTGCCGGCAGTGTTCATCCCGGCCGGCCCGATGACGACCGGCCTGCCGAACGACGAAAAATCGAGGATCCGCCAGCTCTATGCCGAGGGCAAGGTCGGTCGCGCCGAACTGCTGGAGGCGGAATCGAAATCCTATCACGGCCCGGGCACCTGTACCTTCTACGGCACTGCCAATTCGAACCAGATGCTGATGGAAATCATGGGCTTCCACATGCCCGGAGCTTCCTTCATCAATCCCGGCACGCCGCTGCGCGACGCGCTGACGCGCGAGGCAACCAAGCGGGCGCTCGCCATCACCGCCATGGGCAACGAGTTCACCCCGGCCGGCGAGATGATCGACGAACGCTCGATCGTCAATGGCGTCGTGGGCCTGCATGCGACGGGCGGGTCGACGAACCACACACTGCATCTCGTTGCGATGGCGAGGGCTGCCGGTATCGAACTCACCTGGCAGGACGTCTCCGACCTTTCCGACGTCGTGCCGCTGCTTGCCCGCGTCTATCCGAACGGGCTTGCCGACGTGAACCATTTCCATGCTGCCGGCGGCATGGGCTTCCTCATCAAGCAACTTCTGAAGAAGGGCCTGCTGCATGACGACGTGCGCACCGTCTTCGGACAGGGGCTTGGGGCCTACACGATCGAGCCCAGGCTCGGCGAGAACGGCGCAGTCGTGCGCGAGGAAGCGGCAGACGAAAGTGCCGATCCGAAGGTGCTGACCACCGTCGACAAGCCATTCCAGTCAAACGGCGGCCTGAAGATGCTGACCGGCAATGTCGGCAAGGCTGTCATCAAGGTTTCGGCCGTCAAGCCGGAACGTCACGTCATCGAGGCGCCGGCGATCGTCTTCCACGACCAGCATGAACTTCAGGCGGCGTTCAAGGAGGGCAAGCTCGATCGCGATTTCGTCGCCGTCGTCCGCTTCCAGGGACCGCGCGCCAACGGCATGCCGGAACTGCACCGCCTGACGCCGGCGCTCGGCGTGCTGCAGGACCGGGGTCACATGGTGGCGCTCTTGACCGACGGGCGCATGTCGGGCGCATCCGGCAAGGTGCCGGCAGCGATCCACGTCACCCCGGAGGCCATCGACGGCGGGCCGATCGCCCGCATCCGCGATGGCGATCTGATCCGGCTGGATGCAATCGCCGGCACCATCGAGGTTCTGGCGGATGCGGAGGAATTTGCCGAGCGCGAGCCGGTCGATGTCGATCTTTCGGCCAACGAGTTTGGACTGGGCCGCGAACTCTTCGCTCCGTTCCGCCGCGTCGCCGGTCCGGCCGACCAGGGCGCCAGCGTGCTGTTCTGACAATGGCGGGCAGGGTTCCCCTGCCCCTCTTTGCTCAGACGTTCTTCTCCGCCTTCACAAAATCCAGGAAGGCCCTGAGCGCGGTCGGGAGCTGTCGCCTGCTCGGGTAGTAGAGGAAAAAACCGGGATAGGTGGGACACCAGTCCTCCAGTACCCGCACCAGCTTTCCGGCGGCGATCGCTTGCCGCGCCTGCTCCTCGAAAAGATAGGCAAGGCCGGCCCCGCCAAGCGCGGCATCCAGCATCACGTCCTGGTCGCCGAGCACCAGCGGGCCCTGCACCTCGATTTTGACGTCCATGCCGCCGCGCTCGAATTCCCAGCTGTAGAACGTACCGCCGGCAAAGCGATAGCGAATGCAGGCGTAGTTCTTGAGGTCGTGTGGGGTCCGAGGCCTGCCGTGGCGCTCGATGTAGCCGGGCGAGCCGACGACGGCGAAGGCGTGGCGCGGGCCGATCGGGACCGCGATCATGTCGGCGGCGATGCTTTCGCCGAAGCGGATACCGGCATCGAACCCGCCTGCCACCACATCGACGAGCGCGTCGTCGACCACCACCTCCACTTCGATATTGGGGTAGGCCGCCAGGAACCGCGCGACGACCGGCAGCAACACCAGCTTGGCGGCGGCCCGTGGCGCATTGATCTTCAGCTTGCCATAGGGCTTGCCGCGAAACGTATCGAGATCGTCGAGCGCCGCATCGATGTCGAGAAAGGCTGGGCGCACCCGCGCATACAGCCGCTCGCCGGCTTCGGTCAGGCCGACGCCGCGGGTCGTCCGGTTGACGAGGCGCACATCCAGCCTTTCCTCGATCGCCCGAAGCGAATGACTGAGCGCCGAGGGCGTGACACCAAGTTCGATTGCCGCCTTGCGGAAGCTGCGGTGCTCGGCAATGGCGAGGAAGACAGACAGGTCGGCGGGACGCAAGCGGCGCATTGATGAGTTTTCCTCACTGATGCATGGAGAAGAATCTGACTTATCTCATCAGTGATCCTTAGCTACCTTCACCTTGCAAGTAAATCTTGGACGAAAGGAAAAACGTCATGCGTGTATGGTTCATCACTGGTGCCTCCCGCGGCTTCGGCGCCCTCATCACTGAGGAAGCCCTGAATGCAGGCGATGCCGTCGTCGCCACCGCCCGCAACCCGGCCACCATCTCCGCCCGGTTCGGCAACCATCCGAACCTGCTTCCCGTCGCGCTCGACGTGACGAGCGAGGAGCAGGCCCACGCCGCCGCCGCCCAGGCCGTGCGCCACTTCGGCCAGATCGACATCCTCGTCAACAATGCCGGCTACGGCCTGCTCGGCGCAGTCGAGGAAGCGACCTCGGACGAAATCGAAAAACTCTACGCCACCAACGTCTTCGGCCTGCTGAAGGTGACCCGCGCCGTCCTGCCGCATATGCGCCGCCAGCGCAGCGGCCACGTGATCAATATCTCGTCGATCGGCGGCTATGCCAGCTTCCCGGGCTGGGGCGTCTATTCCTCGACCAAGTTCGCCGTCGAGGGCCTGACGGAAGCGCTTGCCGCCGAACTCGAACCGCTTGGAATCAAGGTCACGGTGGTCGAGCCGGGCTTCTTCCGCACGGACTTCCTCGACGAAAGCTCGCTGGCGGTCAGCCATAGCTCGATCGACGATTACAAGAACACGCCGGCAGGCGCCATGCGCGACTTCGCGGCCGGCAGCAACCACGGTCAGCCCGGCGATCCGAGCAAGCTTGCCAAGGCGTTCATTGCCCTTGCCAACGCCGAAAAAGCGCCGCTGCGCCTCCCGCTCGGCAGTGACACGGTCGCCACGATCGAGGCGAAGAACGCCACTGTCGCGGGCGAGCTCGCCACCTGGCGCGACCTCGCGGTCTCCACCGACTTTACGCCGGAGGCGAGCGCAGCCGAGTAACGCGTCCGGCATCGATCGCCGCCAAGCAACGATCATCCGATGGCCGGGGCAGCAATTCCCCGGCCTGACGCATATTCCTGTTGCCGCCGGTCGCCAACCATCCTTTACTGGCTGCGCCCCGAACCCGAGCGGATGTGGGGACAGCGCACAAGGGAGGAAACCATGGGGCGAACGGTACACTATAGAATCACCACGTGTGCTGGGGCGGCCGCTGCCCTTGCCCTGCTGGCTCTCTGCACCATCCCTGACGCTTCCGCGGCCGACAAGACAGAGGTCGTCAAGTTCAAGGCCGGCCAGTCCTCCACCACCCTGAAGGGGTCGGTAAAGGGCTATGACAGCAGCAACTTCATCGTCGGAGCCAATAGGGGACAGACACTCTCGGTGCTGTTTTCACCGAGCAACAGCAGTTGCTATTTCAACCTCACTGCGCCCGACGCACAGGAAGCAATGCACATCGGCTCGATCGTCGGCAACGAGTTCGCCGGCGCCTTGCCCACTGCGGGCGACTACACGATCCTGACCTATCTCATGCGCAATGCAGCGCGCCGCAACGAAACCTGCACCTTTTCGATGACGATCGAGATTTCCGGCTGAGCGAACGGCCGACCCCGCAAGTTGGCGATCTGAGGATCAGTGGTTCGCCCCGCCTGCGAGATACGGGTTTGGTTTGCTCGCCCCGTTCGGCTATCGTTGGCCCGCACGTTTCCAACCCCCTTTTCCCGGCAGAGCGAAATGCACGACAGATTCCTCTTCGACGGACCGGCGGGTGTCCGGACCACCATCCTGCTTGCCCATGGTGCCGGCGCGCCGATGGATTCGTCGGCGATGAAGGCGGCGACTGTGGCACTTGCATCGGCCGGGTTGCGTGTCGCCCGTTTCGAATTCGCCTATATGGCGGCGCGGCGCACCTCCGATAGCCGCAAGCCCCCGCCGCGGGCCGAAACGCTCATTCCGGAATACAAGGCGGCGATCGCGGAACTCGGCGTGAACGGCCCGCTCATCATCGGCGGCAAGTCGATGGGCGGCCGGGTCGCCAGCATGATCGCCGACGAACTCCATTCGGACAGCAAGGTTGCCGGTCTCCTTTGCCTCGGCTATCCGTTTCATCCGCCCGGCAAGCCGGACCAGCTTCGCACCCGGCATCTCGTTGACATCAGGACGCCCACCCTGATCTGCCAGGGTACGCGCGACGAATTCGGCACGAGGGAGGAAGTCTCGGGCTACACCCTCTCGAACGCCATCGAAATCCTCTGGCTGGAGGATGGCGATCACAATCTGACGCCGCGCAAAAGCGTCTCCGGGTTTTCCGCCGCCGACCACCTCAGGACGATGGCGCAAACCGCCGCGGCCTGGGCAGCGCGTGTGACGGCCTGAGAATGTCCGGTAGTGGCAATATGACGATTGCAGCCCCTGCTTGCGCACATCTTGCATCGACCCAAACCAAAGTATAGTTATGGATATCCGATATCCATATGAGGAAAATCAATCATGGTGTTGCGGAGCCATGTGGAGTGGGCGCTTCATTGCTGTGCGATCCTCTCGGGCATTCCCGAGGGGCGCTACCTCTCGACCAAGGCGCTCGCCGAGTTCCACGGCCTGCCGAAGGAATACCTCTCCAAGGCGCTGCAGGCGCTTTCCCATGCCGGAATCGTCGACACGACACTTGGCCCGAGCGGCGGCTACAGGCTTGCCAAGTTGCCGTCGGATATCACGGTACTTGATATAGTGGAGGCAGTGGAAGGAAAGGCGCGGACCTTCGAATGCACCAATATCCGCGCTGCCAATCCCTGCCGTCCGTCCGGGTTTTGCGATTCCGGCCCCTGCGCCGTGGCGAGGATCATGTGGGCGGCGGACGAGGCCTGGCGCTCGTCGCTACGCAATGTCCGCCTCTCGGAGCTTGTCGCAACGGTCGCGGAAGACGTGCCGGCGGGTATCTGGAAAAGCACCGGAGAATGGATCGCCCGACGCGCGGGATGACAAGAAAAACCGCCCGCGCTTGTGAGGTGCGCGGGCGGTTCTGGCGTGCTCACTACTGCGGGAAAGTCAGCTCCTGCTGATCGGTGTCGACAACGAAGACAGCCAGCAGCTTCGCCGGCTTGGTCTCGCTGCCGTTCGAGCTGACCCCGTGTCGATCGCCCGGCAGTTCGCTGAAGCTTTCGCCGGCGCGGTAGGTCTTCACCGGGCCGTCGTTTACCTGGCTCTTGATCTCGCCTTCCAGGACGGTCGCGTAGATGAAGGCGGAAGTGGCGTGGGTGTGCGCGGAGCTATAGCCGCCGGGGCCATATTCCACCAGCACGCCGCGGATGCTCTTGCCGGGGACGTTGGGAAGTTCGTGGTCGTAGACCAGCGTCACCTTCGCGTCCTTGTCGGTCGTCTTGAGGTCGTGGGCATTGGCAACGGCGGCTGTCAGTGCAAGCGCCGTAAAGGCAGCGGTCAGAACAGACTTGACCATTGTAGTTCTCCTTTCAATGCCATGATGATCGGCAGTCTCAGCCCGCCTGGTCAGCGAGCCATTTCTTCAGCGTGGTGGACCCGAGCTTCGGGTTTTCGTCGGAGACAAGCGATCCCGGCAACAGCTTTGCCCCGAAATACTCCGCTTCGGCGTCGCCGATCACCGTGCGGGCATCTTCCTTGAGGGCGAGATACTCCTTGACGACGACATCCATCGGGAAGCGTTCCGGCCCGGCAATCTCGATGATGCCATTGGCGGGAGATGCCTGCGCGGCCTCGGCAACAAAGCGAGAAACGTCATTCGCCGCGATCGGTTGCAGGAAGGCCGTCGAGACCCTCACCTCATTGCCGCTGGTAGCGGTATAGGCGATGGCATCCAGGAACTCGATGAACTGGGTTGCCCGAAGAATGGTGTAGGGGATCCCGGAGCTCCTGATGATCGTCTCCTGAGCGAGCTTGGCGCGGAAATATCCGTTCTCCGGCAGGCGGTCGGTGCCGACGACGGAGAGGGCGACGAAATGCCGGATGCCAGCCTGCTTGCCTGTCTTCGCGAGATTGGTCGTGGTTTTCTGGAAGAATTCCATCACCGCCTGGTCTTCGAACGACGGCGAGTTGGAAACGTCCACGAGCACGTCGGCGCCGGCCAAAGCTTCGGCGAGGCCCTCGCCGGTGACGGCGTCGATACCGTTTCGCCGCGATGCGGCGATGACTTCATGGCCCCCGCTCGCCAGGATTTCGGCAACCCTGGTGCCGATGAGACCGGAGCCTCCAATGATCACTGCTTTCATGACTGCTCTCCTTGGGATCTACCTTGGTTATGTTCGCGGGGGCCGGATGCGAGCGGCCTAGTTGAGGCCGGCCTTGTCGAGGCCGTAGAGCTTGTCGGCCGAACCCGGCGTCGCCAGGAAGGCCACGCCCGCCCGGTTCCAGGCATTGATCGTCATGACGGCGAAGGTCAGGTCGGAAAGCTCCTTCTCCGAGAACTGGCCGCGAACCTTCTCGTAGAGTTCGTCGGAAACGCCATGGCTGATCGAGGCCGTCAGCGCTTCGGTCCAGGCCAGCGCCGCGCGCTCGCGCGGGTCGAACAGCGGCGACTCCTTCCAGATCGCCACGTGATGGAGCCTCAGTTCCCGCTCGCCGTTGATCTTCGCCTGCTTGACATGCATGTCGAGGCAGAAGGCGCAGCCGTTCAGCTGCGATGCGCGGATTTCCACCAGATCGATAATTTTGTGGTCGATGACGCCCTTGCGGACGACGCCGGAAAGCTCCGCGAGCTTCTGGAACATTTCCGTCGACAGCTTTGCGTAGTTGAGCCGGTTTGACATTCTGATTTCTCCTTAATTACAGATACCAAATATCCTTATGGATATAAACTATCCGTATCTGGCGGAATGTAAAGCGAAACCGCACTGCGGGTCGTCAAACGAAAGTATGGGTTTGGGAAAGCCGTGCGCGCCGATCCGCGAACGTCCGGGGCGACCATCGCACAGCGGCGGCGCTGTCCGCTTTCGCGCCGGCCCGCCTACCGCCCGACAATGCCGGGAAGGCCGCTGCCACGCCGGCCATTCCCGCGCGCGCGGACGATTCTCTTCGCTCTCCCTATGAATTTCATATACTTAGCCGATTTCTTATCCTCCTTCATCCCCGTCGCTTCCACCTGTGGGATGATGTTCCCGTCCCGCCTTCGGATACACCGGAAGCGTTACCGGCGAGGCGGGACCGGTGCCCCGTTGGACGGCGACAGACGCGCGTCGGCTCGCGGGGGCCGTGCAGAAATTGGTCTCCCTCCGGAGCCGGCGGGTCTTGATGGGCTTTTCCGACAGGACCGCCGCCGCGCTGGACGTGCCTGTGGGGCACACAAGGGGACCGGCGACTGGCCGTGCCGCCAATGGCAGGCCTTTCGGGACCCGGGCCGAACGACGACAAGAACAACGGCCCGTGATCATCCCGCCGTGACAATGGTGCCGGCCATCCCCGCAGAGAGACCGCAGTTGCACGGAAAAACACACCGAACGGGGCACGCTGCGTGTCATAAGTATTTTTTATTCGAGGCACGTTGCGTGTCCCGGCCGATACCCTGCCGCCTTTGCAGGCGGGTCCACACCTCAAGCCACGGGCGCAAGGCGTCGCGTGACCGATTGCGCATGTCCGCTTCTCTTCAACAGGAAGGAACCGCCCATGACCGATGGCCCGTATGCCGAATACGAACGGCGGCTTGCAGAGTTCCACGAACGCGACTGTCGCCATGGCGCCGCGCTCAGCGGCCTGCTCTTCCTGTGCGTGGTGCGGAAATGCCGCCGCAACCGCCGCTGCAGCGGAGCGATGGCCCCGGCGGCCCGGCAGGAGGCGCGCTCCGCCGCCAGCAATCGATCGGGCTCTCCGGCGAAGCGGTGGCCAAACTGCCACCCTGTCTCGCTGGTGCCGACGACAGCCAGTACGCTTTCGTCGAACGGATGCTGGAGGAGTTCAAGAACGCTCTCAGGGACCGGCCGGATCTCCATGCGCCGACGGTGCTGAAACGTCACCTGAAGCGCGTATTTCCCGTAACCGTCCTTACCAGGAACGGACGTCGAGCGTCTTGTCGCGATGGGCGGGATGAGTGGAGAAAATGAAGATGCGGTCGAGTTCCTTGGCCGTCAGCAAACGCAGAAACCGGACTTCGACAGTGTTGTTCACATAGGTCTTCATCAACACACAGCCCACCTTGCTGATACGGGCATCTGGAATGTCCAGATAGAACTGCCGGGGAAGGCTGAACTGGGTGAGAATGCCGAGCAGTGCGCTGCTCTGCGAGATCCGCAGCACGTCGCAGCGACGCGCCGCCATGTGGGTCACGCCCTTTTCCGTGTATTCGATGCGGGCCGCATTCATCGTGTCCTCCATGCGAAACCGCGCCTCGCGGTCGTACATGAAGGATTCTTCCTTGTTCAGATAATTGCGATGTTCCATTGCAGCCCAGGCACCCGTGATTCGCATTAATAGACTTTCATCACGAGGCTAGCCGGGGATCTTTAACAGAAGGTTTGAGCCGCACCGAAACGGGACGGCGTCGCCGAAAAAAGTCACTGCCGTCAGTTCTTCTCGTAGCTTTCTCCGGCCCCATCGAACAGATGGATCTTCTGGTGATCTGCCCCGAAGCGCATCTTGTTGCCGCGCTGCGCGTTCACGATGCCGGGGATCTTGGCGATGATCGGCTCTCCCGCAACGAGGCCCTCGATATAGAGCAGCGTCACTTCGCCGAGCGCCTCGATGATCGAGATCTCGCCTTCGAAGAGGTAGTCGTCGCCACTTTCGATCCTCAGGTCCTCCGGACGAACGCCGAAGCTCGCCGACTTGTTCTGCTGGTTGGGGTCGGTGGCAATGTCGAGGCTGACGAGTTTGCCACCGGCAAGCTTCACTTCGGTTTTCGGCCCGGTTTTCGTGACCGTCGCCGGGATGATGTTCATCGCCGGGGAACCGATGAAGCGCGCGACGAACAGGTTCGCCGGACGCTCGTAGAGTTCGAGCGGCGCGCCGACCTGCTCGATGCGGCCGGCAGAGAGCACGACGATCCGGTCGGCAAGCGTCATCGCCTCCACCTGGTCGTGGGTCACGTAGATCATGGTGGTGTCGGCCATGGCATCGCTGAGCTTGGCGATCTCGATGCGGGTAGCAACGCGCAAGGCTGCGTCGAGGTTCGACAACGGCTCGTCGAAGAGGAAGACCTTCGGATTGCGGCAGATGGCGCGGCCGATCGCCACGCGCTGGCGCTGCCCCCCCGACAGCGCCTTCGGCAAGCGCTCCAGATACTGCGTCAATTGCAGGATCTCGGCCGCCGCGCGCACCCGGCGGTCGATCTCTTCCTTGCTCTCCCTGGCGATCCGCATGCCGAAGGCCATGTTGTCGTAGACCGTCATGTGCGGATAGAGCGCGTAGGACTGGAAGACCATGGCGATGCCGCGCTTGGAGGGCGGCACCTCGTTGACCCGCCGGCCGTCGATGATCATGTCGCCGGATGTGATCTCCTCAAGCCCCGCGATCATCCTCAGCAGCGTCGACTTACCGCAGCCCGAGGGCCCGACGAAGACGATGAACTCGCCCTGCTTGATGTCAAGATCGATGCCGTGCAGCACGTTCACGGAACCATAGGATTTGCGGATGTCTTTCAGAACCACACCGGTCATCTGTCTCCCCCTCCTTCGCTCTCAGGCTGCGCGGGCAAAGAACCCGCCCCATGCCGGAAGTTCAATCGTGTTGCCGTCTCGTCGCGCCTCGAAGCCATGCCCCTCGAGCGTCTCCCAGTCGCCTTCCGGCATCCCGCCGGTCGCCGGCATAGCCCCCATGTTGAACATGCAGAGCAGCCGCTCGTTGCCGTGCTCGCGGGTGAACACCAGCACATTGCCCTGCGCCGGCTCGAAGGCGATGCCGCCCTTGGCAAATGCCGGATGCAGCCTGCGGAAGGCAAGGAAGCGGCGGTAGTGCTCCATCACCGATCCGTCGCGGCCGGCCTGCGTATCCACGGCACGAGTCCTGTGATCCTGCGGGATCGGCAGCCAGGTCGTTCCTGCAGTACTGAACCCCGCCTGTGGTGCGTTCTCCTCCCAGACCATCGGCGTGCGGCAGCCGTCCCTGCCCTTGAACTCCGGCCAGAACTGAATGCCGTAGGGGTCCTGCAGGTCCTCGAAGGCGATGTCGGCCTCGGTCAGCCCCAGTTCCTCGCCCTGGTAGATGCAGACCGAGCCACGCTGGCTCATCAGCAGGGACGACAGCATCTTGGCATAGGCGTCGCGGTCGGCGACATCCGCGCCCCAGCGGCTGATGTGGCGCACGACGTCGTGGTTGGAAAATGCCCAGCAGGCCCAGCCTTCCGGTGCCGCCGCTGCAAAGGCGTGCTGGACCTCGGCAACCCGGGCCGGCGTCAGTTGATCCGGCGCCAGGAACTCGAAGGCATAGCACATGTGCATCTTGTCGCCGCCGGAGGTGTACTCGCCGACGATCTCGAGCCCGCGCTGGCTGTCGCCGACCTCACCCACCGCGGCGATCGCCGGGAACTCCTCCATCACGGCGCGGAAGCGCTTCAGGAATTCGAGGTTCTCCGGGCGGTTCTTGTCGTAAAGGTGCTCCTGGAAATTGTAGGGGTTGACCGCCGGCGCGGTCGAGGCGTTGCGCCTTTCCGGCGCGAGCGACGGGTTGTCGCGCAGCAGCTTGTCGTGGAAGTAGAAGTTGATCGTGTCGAGGCGGAAGCCGTCGACGCCGCGCTCCAACCAGAAGCGGGTCATGTCGAGCAGTGCATCCTGGACGTCCGGGTTGTGGAGGTTGAGGTCCGGCTGCGAGGTCAGGAAGTTGTGCATGTAATACTGCATGCGGGTCGGATCCCACGCCCAGGCGGTGCCGCCGAAGATCGACAGCCAGTTGTTGGGCGGGGTGCCGTCGGGCTTGGCGTCGGCCCAGACGTACCAGTCGCCCTTGGGGTTGTCGCGGCTCGAACGGCTTTCGACGAACCAGGGATGCTTGTCGGAGCTGTGGGAGATGACGAGATCAATCATTACCCGGATTCCGAGGCGATGCGCTTCTGCGATCAATGCGTCGAAGTCGGCGAGGTCGCCGAAGATCGGATCGATGTCCCGGTAGTCGGAAACGTCGTATCCGAAATCCTTCATCGGCGACTTGAAGAAGGGCGAGATCCAGATCGCATCGGCGCCGAGCGAGGCGACGTGCTGGAGCCGGGAGGTTATGCCCTTGAGGTCGCCGATCCCGTCGCCGTTCGAATCCTGGTAGGAACGCGGGTAGATCTGATAGATCACCGCGCCGCGCCACCAGTCCTTGTCCGGCGTCTGGGAGGGTATCGATGAAGTGGTCATTGCAATTTCCTGTTTCATGGCGTCGGGGCGGTGGGATCAGCCGCCCTTGACGGAGCCGGCCAGAAGGCCGCGGACGAGGTATCGCTGGAGGCTGAAGAAGACGAGCAGCGGTACGATGATGGTGATGAAAGCCGAGGCCGTCAGGATTTCCCAGTTGCCGCCGCGCGAGCCGAGCAGTGCGTTGAGGCTGCCGGTCAGCACAAGCTGATCCTTGCTCGTGCCCAGGAAGACCATGGCGACGAGCAGGTCATTCCACACCCAGAGGAACTGGAAGATGGCGAAGGAGGCGAGCGCCGGGAAGGACAGCGGCAAAACGATCTTGACGAAAATCTCGAAATCGCTGGCGCCATCGACCCGCGCCGACTCGATGATCTCCTTCGGCAGGCCGACGATGTAGTTCCGCAGCAGGTAAATGGCGAGCGGCATGCCGAAGGCGGTGTGGGCCAGCCAGATGCCGGCATAGGTCTTGGAAGGAACGCCGAAAAAGTTGCCGATCTCGTTGTACATTCGCAACAATGGAATGAGCGACATCTGCAGCGGCACGACGATAAGCCCGACGACCAATGCGATGATTAGCGTGCGGCCGGGGAAAGCCATCCACGACAAGGCGTAGGCGGCGAAGGCGGCAATCAGGATCGGGATGATCGTCGCGGGGATCGTCACCGTGAGCGAATTGATGAAGGAGCGGCCGATGCCCTCCGCGTTCAATACGGTACGGTAGTTGTCGAAGGTGAATTGCGGCGGCGTAGTTGCGGTCAGGTAGATGCGCTTGCCGCGCGATCCCTCGAAGGCCGTGGGACTGGTGTAACGGTAGCTGCCATCGGCATTGACGAGCAGGGTCTCGCCGTCGCCGATATCCGCCACCTCTCCGACCGGAAAAGCGCCAGGCTCCTGCACCCGCGTGCCGAAGGCGATGATCGTCTTCGCCGCACCGTCCTCGAACACGTTCCCGGAAATCACAAAGGTTGTGCCCTCCTGAGTCTGGCTTTCCGGCGCGCCGAGGCGGACCGCTTCCGTCTGCTCGGCCGTGGCAAGCGCCGTCCACCAGCCGGACACGGCAAGCTGGTCCTTGTCGCGCAGAGCGCTGACGAAGATGCCGACGGTCGGCATCAGCCAGAGCAGCACGATAAACAGGACGGAGGCGTGCACGATGAGCCGCGGCAGGCCGATGCGCTTCAGGCGGGACATCATGGTCACCATCTCAGTGCCCTCCCACTTCGCGACGGGCGCGCCGGACGTTCCAGATCATGATCGGCATGACCGCGATCATTATGATCACCGCGATGGCCGCGCTTCGGCCGGCATCGCCGCCGCCGCGGAACATCCAATTGAACATGAGGTTCGCGAGCACCATCGAATTCCACTGCCCATTGGTCATGGTCAGCACGATATCGAACACCTTGAGGACGAGGATGGTGATGGTCGTCCAGACGACGGCGATCGTGCCCCATATCTGCGGCACCATGATCTTCCAGAAGATCTGCCAGCCGCTGGCGCCGTCGATGACCGCCGCCTCGATGGTTTCCTCGGGAATACCGCGCAGCGCGGCCGAAAGGATCACCATCGCGAAACCGGTCTGGATCCAGATCAGGATCACCATCAGGAAGAAATTGTTCCAGAAGGGCATGGCGATCCACACCTGCGGATCACCCCCGAAGAACTGGATGATGGCATTGAGAATGCCGATCTGCGTTTCGCCCTCGCCGCGATAGTCGTAGATGAATTTCCAGATCACCGACGCACCGACGAAGGAGATCGCCATCGGCATGAAGACCAGGCTCTTGGCGATGTTGCCCCACCAGATGCGGTCGGTCAGAACGGCAATGACGAGCCCGAGGAAGGTGCAAGCGGCCGGCACCACGGCCAGCCACAGGATGTTGTTGAAGATCGATTCGCGAAACTCGCGATCCGAGAACGCCCAGGTGTAGTTGGACAGGCCGACATACTGGTTGCCGGTCCGGTCGTAGAAGGACAGGATGAAGGTCGCGACGACCGGATAGATCAGATAGACCGCCAGCAGGATGACCGCGGGCCCGAGAAAAAGCCAGGGCCGAATGACGGCGCGTCGGGCAAGATTTCGGGAGGCGATCGCCACGTCGTCATCCCCAACCGGAAACACCAGGTCGAGCGCCTTGTTCGACAGCCAGAAGTAACCGGCACAGGCCAGCACCCCGAGCGCCATGACCGCGACAGCCAAGAATATCTGGTAAGCCATGCCTCCCCCCTTACCGCCATTTTCGGCCACGCCCATCGACATTGCGACGGCGGCCCGCGACGGCATTCAGATCGACCCGTTGACCCGAGCCGCGCGACGGTCCGGGCTGTTATGGCGATACCCGGAACCGCAGCCTTGCAGCGCGGCACCGGGCCTCCAAATCCAAAGGACTACTTGATGGCGTCCCAGGCCTTCTGGACTTCGGCAGTCACGTCGTTGACCGGCTTGCCGCCTACATAGTCGACCATCGCCGTCCAGAACGCACCCGCGCCGATCTTGCCCGGCATCAGGTCGGATCCGTCGAAGCGGAAGGTCGTGGCGCTGGTGAGGATATCGCCCTGCTTGCGCATCTGGTCGTTGCCATAGGCCTCGACGTTTACGCCCTTGTACGGCGTCAGGAAGCTCGATTGCGCCATCCAGACTTCGTGGGCGATCGGGGTCTTCAGGAAGTCGATGAAGGCGCGCGCCGGCTTGGAATCCTGCGTGATGGTCACGAGGGTTCCGGCGCCGAGCACCGGCTTGCCGAGATCGGGCTTGGAGGCATAGGGCGGCATGTAGAAGAAGTCGGCATCCTCGCCCAGCTTCGTGCCTTCCGGGAAGAATGAGGGAATGAAGGATGCCTGATGATGCATGTAGCACTTCGGCGGAACGTCAAAGAGTCCCTTCGGGCTGTCACGGAAATCAGTCGAGGCCACAGCCTTGGTACCACCGGAGACATACTTGTCATTGAGCGCGAATTTCCCAAACTCCTCGATCGCACCGACCACGGCCGGATCGGTGAAGGGGATCTCGTTCTTCACCCACTTGTCGTAGACGTCGGCCGGCTGGGTGCGCAGCATCATGTCCTCGACCCAGTCGGTAGCAGGCCAGCCGGTCGCTCCGCCCGAGCCGAGACCGATGCACCACGGCGTGCCGCCATCCTCGACGATCTGATCCGTCAGGGCGTGCAGCTCTTCCATGGTCGTCGGAATTTCATAGCCGGCTTCCTCGAAGTTTTCCGGCACAAACCAGACCAGCGACTTCACGTCGGCCTTGTAGGGCAGCGCGAAATAGGCCGGATTGCCGTCCTTGCCCTTGTAGACGCCGAGATCGACCCAAGACTGGCCGGCGCCGTAGTTGTCCTTCACCCACTGCTCGACATCGTCACCGAGCGGAACGAGAAAGCCCTTGCTGGCGAGATCAGCGAGGAGTCCGGGCTGCGGCAGGATAGCGATGTTCGGCGGCGAGCCGGCCTGGGTATCGATGACGATCTGCTGCTCGTAGTTCTCCGAAGAGGAGTACCTGACGTTGATACCGGTCGCCTCGATGAAATAAGCCAGCACGCTGTTGAACAGAATTTCGTCATCGCCGCGCCAGGGCCCGAAGATGGTCAGGGTTTCGCCCTTGAGGTCACCATGCGATGCCTTGAAGTCTTCGTAGCTCTTCCAATTGAACCGCGCCTCTTCACCAGGCGCAAACTTCAGTTCGGCGGCATTGGCAATTCCGGCCAGCAGAGACGCGGCGGCAACGCCCGCCAAAAGCGATTTACTCATGTGATTTCCTCCCATCGTCATCTGACGCTCTGCCTTCATCCGCTCATTTTGCCCAGACGAATTCAAAGCGCTTTGGTTGATAAACTTCATTGCAGCAGGAAAAAAGTCAAGCTCTTTGCCTTCCAATGTCACAACAATTGGCAATTTGGAGGATTCCAGATGGGCATCCACTCACGAATTCTCTCCTTCGCTGTTTCGAAAAATCGATAGCAGTGATAAGTAATTCGAAGCGCTTTGAGCACAACATCCCGCGGCGTAGTGGAATACGGCAGCCGCCCGGAGGACTATATCACGTGAACCTGAAACAACTATCCGAATTGTTGGGCCTTTCCCAGACAACGGTCAGCCGTGCGCTCAACGGCTATCCGGAGGTCAACCAGGCGACGCGCGAACGCGTTCTCAAGGCGGTCAAGGAAACGGGCTACCGTCCCAACAAGGCGGCACAGCGCCTGGCGACAGGCAAGGCAGGCTCGATCGGGCTCGTCATGCCGACGGAGACCGGCCACTATTCGGACGTGCACTTCGGCGAGTTCCTGAGCGGACTCGGCGAGGCAGCGGTGCGGCACGATTTCCACTTCGTCATCATGCCTGCGGATCCGCAGGACGAGATCGGGGCCTTGAGGCGCCTGGCCGCCAGCGGCAATGTCGACGCGCTCTTTCTTGCCTACATGCGCACGAATGACCCGCGTCTTGCGATGCTGAAGTCGCTGCCGATCCCCTTCCTCGTGCACGGCAGGTCTTTGGGTTCGGAGCCGGACTATCCCTATCTCGACGTCGACAACGAGCAGGCTTTCCACGATGCGGCAAAGCTACTGCTCCAGCTCGGACACAAGCGCATTGCGCTGATCAACGGGCCGGAGCACCTCGACTTCGCCATCCGCCGACGCATGGGCCTGGCAACGGCACTCTGCGATAAGGGTCTGATGCTCGGGCCGGAGCATATGCACCATTCGATCATGACCGACGAACATGGCCAGCTTGCCATGGAGCGTTTCCTGCGACTGCCGGAGCGCCCAACCGGCGTGCTGTGTTCGAGTACGGTGTTGGCACTCGGCGCCGTCAGGGCGATCAACCAGGCGGGGCTGAAGCTTGGCGAGGACATCTCGCTCATCGCCCACGACGACGTACTGCCGCTGCTGCGTCCGGAAAACTTCTCGGTTCCGCTCACCACCACCCGATCGTCGCTTCGGGCCGCCGGATCGCGCATCGCCGAGCGGCTGATCGGCAGCCTCCAGCAGAAGGCCGATATGCCCGAGCAGGAATTGTGGAAGGCGGAACTGATCGTGCGCGCCTCTACCGGGCCCGCGCTGGCATAAGCCGGCCGGCGACGCTCTGCGCACGACGGGATCCGTGACGCTCAGAACTTGGGAGCGGGACGTCCTGCGGCGCGGTGCGACGCTATCACCGTGTTCGCCATCAGCATGGCGATCGTCATCGGGCCGACTCCACCCGGAACCGGGGTGATCGTGCTGGCGATCTCTGCGCATTCCCCAAAGGCGACATCGCCCACGAGCTTGCTCTTCCCCTCTCCCCGCTCCGGCGCCGGCACGCGGTTGATACCGACATCGATCACCGTTGCTCCGGGCTTGACCCAGTCGGCCTTGACCATTTCAGGACGGCCGACTGCGGCGACCAGTATGTCCGCGCTGCGGCAAACGGCCGGTAAGTCGCGGGTACGGGAATGGGCCGTCGTGACCGTGGCGTTGGCGGCCAGCAGCAGTTGCGCCATCGGCTTGCCGAAGAGATTCGAGCGGCCGATCACCACTGCATTCAGCCCGGAGAGATCCTCGCCGTGGGTGCGACGCACGAAAACCATGGCGCCGGCCGGGGTGCAGGAGATGAGGCCGGTGTCGAGGTCGCCGGTCGCGAGCTTGCCGGCATTGACGATGTGCAGCCCGTCGACATCCTTCTCGGGGAGGATGGACTGGATGATCGGCTCCGATTTCAGGTGTTTGGGCAATGGAAGTTGCACCAGGATGCCGTGGATCGAAGGATCGTTGTTGAGGGTGGCGACCAGTTCGGTCAGATGCTCCTGCGTCGTATCTTCGGGCAGCGTGTGCTGCACCGACTTGAACCCGCATTCCTTGGCCATCTTGCTCTTTGCATTGACATAGGCGTGGCTCGCCGGATCGTCGCCAACGATCACGACCGCCAGCCCTGTCGTCACGCCGGTATCAGCTTCGAGATTTGCCGCCGCCGACTTCACGCTATCGATTACCGAAGCGGCCATCTGCTTACCATCAATCACTGTCGCCACGTCATTCTCCCGCCTGAAATTCTGTCGACACTGTAGTTTCCCGACGGCCCGGGAAATTGCCTGCCAACGCCCTATGCTGTCTAAA
Organism: Ferirhizobium litorale; assembly: GCA_030028905.1. GTDB lineage: Bacteria > Pseudomonadota > Alphaproteobacteria > Rhizobiales > Rhizobiaceae > Ferirhizobium > Ferirhizobium litorale. The sequence continues at coordinate 94,591 of JALDYZ010000004.1, forward strand.
ACGGGCAAATGCAAGGAGATTTGACGACCGCTCGGGGCGCGGCCGAACCGCCTCAGGCGGCGCGATCGATCCCGCTGCCGCCGACGCTCGACGGCTCGGCCGGGCGTTCGATCCGTGCGGCAAATACCGGCTCCGGCTCGCCCACCAGGCGGTGCCGCAGCACGTTCAGGAGGAAGGACGGAATGCCGAGCACATAGCGCCGCCAGAGGCGACGCGGTTCCTGAAGCAGGCGATAAGCCCATTCGAGCCGCAGCTTTCGAACCAGCCTCGGTGCCCGCGGCACGACGCCGGCGACAAAGTCGAACAGTGCACCGACGGTCAGGACCAGCCGCGCATGCTCGCGCCCGATATAGCGGTCGACCCATTTCTCCTGGATCGGTGTCCCCATGCCGACGATCAGGACATCGAGTTTCAGCCGCGCGACCAGGGCGGCCACATCCTTGCTCGCCGCCTCGCCGTGATAGCCATGGGATACCGCGATGAACTCATGCCATGGCGCGTGCGCCCTGAAGGCCTCGACGGCACGGGCCAGTACAGCGGGACGCGCACCGATCAGCCCGATTCGCCGGCTTTCCACCATGTAGGTCAGAAGCGCCGGAACGAAATCCGTACCGTTGAGATTGGCCGGAAATGGCGACCCGTGCATCACTCTTGCGGCGATGTCGACGCCGATGCCATCAGACAGCACGACGTGGCGGCTCAGCACCTCTCGATAGGCGCCGTCCTTCAGCATCAGGTTGGCGTTGTGGGCGTTGAGGAAGGAAATCACCTTTTGCCCCGACGGCGATCCGGCTTGCGCATCGGCAAAGGCGAGCGCCTCGTTCCAGTCGAGATCGCTCACCGGCAGGCCAAAGATCGATCGCTGCGGGGGAAGCGACCGCACGGCATGTTCGCCACTCATGGTGCCCGCCTCCGCGCGCCGATGCGGCAAGACCACATTCCGAACTGGAGGGAAATTCTCGATCTCACGGGGGAAGCCAGCATTCGCAATCGATACCTTTGAAAATCGGTTCGAACCTAACAGCAAGGCTTGAAACCGAATTTAAGGGTGACGATCAAAAGCGACGTGATTTCAATACGCTTCGTTAACCTCGGATGTGGCTAACACTGGGGAATCATGAGATGAAACGAAAAATCCGCCCGGGCGGGCGGATCGGAATTCGAACGTTGGAACACTCGTCGGTCAGTTGACCGCCGCGCCTTCCACGATCGTCACAGGCTTCTTGTTGAGCTTCTTGGCATCCGGACTGTTGTTGCGGGTATCATCCTTCGACAGATAGTCCAGCTGTTCCACCAGGACTTCGGTGATGACATCACCGCCGAGACGCTTGTTCAGGTCCTGCTTGACCTGGGTACGGAAGCCGTTCAGATCAAAGGCGGAGGTGTTGGCGATGTCGATCACCTTGTTGCCGATGAGCAATGTGAACAGCTCATCGGTCACCAGGGCATTGAGCGGCAAACTGCCGTCCACCACCTTCTCCTTGTCGATGGTGAAAGAGATTCGGGTCAGGAAGTAGCCGGCTACCTTGCCGTCGGAAATCACTGGCACGGTGATCATCTCGCCGGGGACAAGCTCGGTGTTCCGGTTCTCGGCCCCCGCCTCCCCGACTGGCGCCGTCGCCAGGTAGATCGACAGATAGACTGATCCCAGCGTGACGGCGCAAACCCAGAGCCCGGTGAGTACTAGCTTGATCATCAGGACTCGCAGTAGCGGAACTGTTCCTCGGAATAGGTGCCGTCACCATCGGCTTCCTGTTCGGCGTTCTTCAACAGGTCGGCGACCGCACGAACCGCCTCCATGTGCGCTTCGACGCGACGGGCATTGACGACGAGCTTCTGCTTGAGCTCGTGCATCTGGCCGACATGGGCCGAGGCGAGCTCCTTCGGATCGGTATCGCGTACCAGCATGGTCAGTTCGTAGAGGCAACGGCTCTTCTGGGCGTTCGACACCTTTAGGTCGAATTCGGGATCGTTGCCGATGCGATTGTTCTCGTTGTCAATGATCATCTCCAACCGGCCGAGAACGGACTTAATCCGATAATCGTTCGAAGTGACTTCCATGGTAACAGCCCCGTTCATGACTTATCCGTTTTATTTTCGTTATCCGTATTGACGCCGAGCACCCGGCGCTCGAACTCCGTAATCATGCTGGTCGCAAGATTTCGATCGTTCCCATCGGCGGATGCATTCGTGCCCTTGTCGCGGGCCCTGGACAGCTGCTCGGCGAACATCTGCGCGGCGATGCCGATGCCGCCGCTTTTGGACATGACCTGGCCGACCTGCTCGGCCAGCATGCTCTTCCAGATTTCGCCGGCCGAGCCCTTGCCGTAAATCTCTTCCGAATCGGAAGGCAGCATCGTCTTGACGAAATTCTGCAGCACGACCGCCTCGAACTGCTTGAAGGTCTCCGGTATCTCGGACGACTTTTCGCGCGCGTGAAGGTTGCCGAGGCCTGCATCGGTCGCAGGGGTGGAGATGCGCTCTATGGCCGCTTCAAAGCCCGCGCCCTTGTCGGCCAGGCTGGTAGCCGCAAAGGCTGCTCGATTTGCCTTCAGTTTCGCCTGAGCGGCCTGGACATCTGCGGGATCCGCAGCCCGGACGACATCCAGCACCAGATCACTTGGAGGTGAAATTGCCACGCCTCGTTCCTCTCGACTTGATAGAAATCCTTTATGAACGTCGAAGCTTGCTGGAGGCTGGTGTTCGGCGTCGACGACTTCAGTTCGATTGTGCCGGCCCACTCCAGGGGGCGCATCATCATCGACAAGAGGCATTCTTACTTGCGTGCGCGGGGATCCGGCGTCGCCAGCTGTTGCTCGAGGAGGTCGTAGATCGCATCGTCTTCCGCCTCGCGATCTTCGAGCATGCGCGCCTCTTTCATGCTGTCTTCCAGCCGCTCAGCCTTGGCGCGTTCCTTCAGCACCTGTCGCTCGTGGATCAATTGCGCTCCGGCCAGGAGTTGGTCCTGGGCGGTCAGCTTTCCGAAACGTTCGGAATATTGCTGCGCGAAAAGCCGATGCACCGGCTCCATCGAGCCGATCGCGTCGATAACGCGATCCATCGACTTGCCGACCTCCTCACGCTGCTGGGTGGTGGCAGCGAGTTCTTGCTCGGCCATCTGTTCGAGATGGCGCTGGACCCCCACCAGCCGCTTCAGTTTCTCCGATCTGGTCGTCGGCGCCATCCTCGTCTCCCTATCGGCCCAGGAACACGGTGGGAAAAGCGTCCGCAAACTGCTGCACCATCACGGCAATCGACAGATAGAGCATGAACAACCCGCCCATCAGGAGATATGGAGTCGAGATGAAGTAAACCGGAATCTGCGGCGCCAGCTTGTTGATGAGACCGACGGTGACGTTGAATAGCAACCCGTAGAGAATGAAGGGGCTGGCAAGCCTGAGCATGATGAAGAACGTCGCCGACAGCGTGTCGGTCAGCGTGATCAGCGCCTTCTGCGCATCGACGATGCCGCCGACGGGCATGGCATTGTAGGAATCGATCAACGCCCGGAAGACCACATGGTGGAAATCGAGCGCAAAAAGAAGCATCAGCCCGGCGAAGCTGATCATGTTGGTCAGCTGGTTTTCGGCAGTATCTTCGATGATGTCGCCCGAGCCCGGCGCGTTGAAGCCGATCATCATCGCGACTGTCGAGCCGGCGAATTGCAGGCCGAGCGTATAGAATCTGGCGATGAGGCCGAACATGGTGCCGACGAAGGTCTCGGAAATCACAAGCATGATGTAGCCGTTGCCGGCTGCGGAAACCCTTGGGTAGATCGTATCCCAGAGCAGCGGCAGGACCGCCATCGAGACCGCCACCGCAACCATCAGCCGGATGAATGACGGCACGCGCGCCGAGGAAAATCCTGGCAGCACCATGACGCATCCACCCATCCGGCAGAATGCGATGAACAGGGCAAGGATGGTGCCCTGCGGATCGGTGATCATGAAATCGAGCCCAGGATCTTGATTTCGATTCCCTTGGCGAGTTCGACATGGGAAAGGACGGGCAAAGTCGCGAAGAGTCGTTCTATGATCATGCGGACATAGGAGCGGGTTTCCGGCGAGGTGACAAGAACGAAAGGCAGTCCGCGGTCCATGAATTCACGGATAACTTTGGTCGCCTGCTCGCTGAACTCCTCGAGGCTGCGCGGGTCGATGTCGAACTCGACCACCTCGCCCTTGCCGTCGCGCTTCAGCGCCTGGTGGAACACCAGATCCCACTTGCTGCCGAGTCGCAGGACGCGCAGGACGCCATTGTCAGTCAGGTCGCCGCAAAGCTGCTGGGCCATCCGAACGCGAACATGCTCGACGATCTGTTCCGTCTTGCGGACATGCGGGGCAAGCTCCGCCACGGCTTCGAGAATGAGGTGCAGGTTGCGGATGGAGACGCGCTCGGCAAGCAGCAGCTTCAACACTGCCTGCAGGCCGGAATAGGACATGTGCGAGGAGCAGATCTCGTCCGCCAGCTTCTTGTACTCCGGGTCGAGGCGGTCGATCAGCACCTTCAGGTCCTTGTAGGAAAGAAGCTGCGGCAGGTTGTTCCGGATCACCTCGCTGACATGGGTCAGGACCACCGATACGTTGTCGATCGGGTGGAAGCCCTCGCGCTTCAGGTCTTCGGCAAAGGTCTCGAGAATCGAGACCGCCGGCATGCCGAAGGCCGGCTCGCGGATCTCGTCGCCGGGGATGCGCGGCTTGCGGCCCGAGCCGGTGACGACCAGCACCTCGCCGACGCGTAGCGCGTTGGACGCGATCGTCGTGCCATGGATGCGGATCTGATAGGACTTTTCCGGGATGCTGATATCGTCGGACACCTTGATCTCCGGCACCACGAAGCCGTATTGGGTGGCAAACTTCCGGCGCATCTTGCCGACGCGAAAAGCAAGCTCCTGGTGGGCGCCCAGAAGTCTGGTCGAGACGAGCTTGCCGAGTGCCAGTTCGATTTCAGCCGTCTTGAGGACGTTCTTGACCGAGTCCTTTTCCTGCTCCTTGGACTGGACGATGTTCTTCTCTTCCTGCTCGCGCTTTGCCCTGTTCTCGGCCTCAACCTGGCGCGGGATGAACCAGCTGCCGAAGGCCATGATGCCGCCAAGCGCCATGAAGGGAACGAGAGGCAAGCCAGGCATCAGCGCGAGGACGGCCATCAATACCGCGGACACCATCAGCGCACGCGGATATCCGCTCAGCTGGTTGACGACGGCCTGATCGGTCGAACCCGCATTGCCGCCGCGGGTGACGAGAAGACCGGCAGCAAGCGAGACGATCAGGGCCGGTATCTGCGAGACGAGACCATCGCCGACGGAGAGCTTGACGAAGACATCGGCCGCCTGGCCGAGGTCCATGCCGTGCCGGAAGTAACCGATGATGATGCCGCCGACGATGTTGATCGCGGTGATGATGAGGCCGGCAATGGCATCGCCGCGAACGAACTTCGAAGCACCGTCCATCGAACCGAAGAAGGAACTTTCGTCTTCCAGTTCCTTGCGGCGACGCTGGGCATCCTTTTCGTCGATGATGCCCGCCGACAGGTCGGCATCGATCGACATCTGCTTGCCTGGAATAGCGTCCAGGGTAAAGCGCGCGCCAACTTCGGCAATACGCGTCGCGCCCTTGGTGATGACGATGAAATTCACCACGATGAGAATCAGGAAGACGATCAGGCCGATCACGAAATCGCCGGACATCACCAGGCTGGAGAAGCCGGCGATGACGCCGCCGGCCGCGGTGTGTCCTTCGTGTCCGTGCGATAGGATGACGCGGGTCGTGGCGATGTTGAGTGCCAGCCGCGTCATTGTTGCGATCAGAAGGATCGTCGGAAAGGACGAAAAATCGAGCGGCCGCTGGATCCACAGCGAAACCATCAGAATGAGCACCGAGAATGCGATCGAGAACGCCAGCCCCATATCGATCAGGAACGGCGGTATCGGCAGGAACAGGATGCTGAGAATGATGATGATGCCGAAAGCGAAGCCGACGTCGCGCAGGCTCGGATTGACCTTCGGCAGAGGGAGTGCAGGTGGTTGCGCCATTTCTTTCCCGTCTCTTCATGAGAGGTGCGCGACGGAGCTTGCATCCATCGCACCATTCGAGACGTGGTTAACCCCTGAAGCTTGCGCGAAAGTGTGGTGCGGGCGGAACGCATGTAGCCCGCGGCATTGCGCGGGCTACGTGAAGGGAGATGACGCCACAGACTGGGTGCTCGAGAACGTCAGAAGCCGGATTGCACCCTCGAAAAGACGAGATTGGTGAACTGGTTGATCTGCGCCCCGACGAAGGGCGCAGAGATGCCGACGGTGATCATGATCGCCACGATCTTCGGCACGAAGGTCAGTGTCATTTCCTGAACCTGTGTCAGGGCCTGGATGAATGCGATCGTCACGCCGACGACCATGGCCGCCAGGACCGCCGGCCCTGAGGCCACAAGGACGGTCCATATTGCCGCCTGGACGATGTCGAGCGCATCAGCTTCATTCATCGGGAGTGTCTGGCTCCGTTTCGCCAGGTGTTGCTGGCGTAGTTTCCTTGATCGTTACACCCGGCCCGATGACCAGTTTGTCGCCGGTATCGAGCGTGGCAACGATTCCATCAGTATAGAGCTGAACCGAGGTAACCACACCCGTTATTTCGCCGTCCTCGCTGGTCACGGTCTTGCCCATCACCGAGCTTGCTTCCTGCAACGACGTGCGCTGCAGCAGGCTTTCGAGATTGCTGTTGGTCTTGATGGTCTGCTCCACCTGCGAGAAGGTGGCGAGCTGCGCCATCTGCTGCGAGGCATCCATCGGCTCCGTCGGATCCTGGTTCTTGAGCTGCGCCACCAGGAGCTTCAGGAAGCTCTCGTAGTTGAGCGTCGCGTCCTTGGCGTCGTTCGCCGAATCGGTCGCCGAGACGTCCGGGGTGTAGCCTGTCCTTGTTGCCGATACGGGATCTACCACAGGGCGATCTCCTTGCGGATGTGTTCGACGGTGGCCGGGGCCATTTCCTGATTGTTGAGGATGCGATCCTCGATCGGGTAGAGAGCCCGGATCGCTTTCAGTGCATCGAAAGCCCTGTCGGAAACGACCAATCCGTCGATGCGCTTCAATTCGGCCAGAACTTCATCATTCTTGAAGCAGGCAAGCAGCATCGTAACGGACTTGCGGAACAACGTACGAGACTGTTCGGCGCCTTCCGGATTGATGAGGATCATCTGCGCGATGAAGTACAGCTGGCGCAGCGGGGTATTTGCGTTTTCGGCCTGAAGGACGTGGTTTTCCAGAAGGAACGTCACGTCGTTCATGAACTCAAGCGCAACCTTGCGATCCACTCGCAGTACCGCTCCGTTGATAAAGATTCTCTCGCCGGACTTGAGCGAAATGCGCAGTGTACTTTTCATTTAAGGCCATCCCTAATGATGGTGGTTACGTCAATAATGCCCTGGAAATTGTCCGACTGCCGTTTCCGGATAAGATCGCATTCCTTCAGGATCCAGATTGCAATCGAGATCAGGTTGGCCCGCAGTTCCGGATCGAGCTGGTTCTCCGGATCGGAGAGATCCTCTATGAACCGGATCCACAGTCTGCGCGTGTAGAACAGCGCTTCGATGGTAACCGGGGAAAAGCTCGTCTTGGTGCTTGCTTCCCTCAGCAGTTCAATCGATCGATCGAGGACCTGCCGCTCACGTTCCTTGGCGTCAGCAACGCCATCCTCCATGATCTCGGCGTAGGAAAACTGATACATTCATGCATCCTTCATTTGCGCCTCTAGTCATCAGAGGTAATTGAGCAAACTCATGCTCTGGAGCTTCGAGGTCAGCGTGTAGGCAAGCGAGAGCTGGGTTTCCAGAGTGTTGAGGCGTGTTGCCGCTTCATAGGTATCGACCGATTCCAGGTCACGGATGCCCGTCGTCAGAATGGTCTTCTGCGCTTCGAGCGAGGTATTCGCCTGCTTCACGCGCGCCTGCGAAATGCCGAGGGTGGTGCGCTCGGCATCGACGCCGGTGATACCCTCGCCAATGTAGGCCAGGGCGGAATCGCTGACAGTCTTGCGGGTTTCGTCGCTCAGGCCGAGGCTGAGCAGTTCATAGCCGATCACCGCGCCAAGAGCGAACTTGCGCATGCCTTCCGCATTGGCGTTGGTCGAGCTCTGCACGACTTCCGTGTTGCTGATCCGGCTCGTCATGTTCTGGTCCGACGCGTTGGACCAGTCGTCCCAGCCCGCGCCCATGAAGGACGCTTCAAGGTCCGAAATGAACGTCTGCATCGCCGCAGCGGGTATGTCGGCAGGCGTCGCGTAACCATTGGTCGTCATGAAATCGGCGAAGGCCGTGTCGAAGGCCGCCTTGGCCGGCGACGCCGGCTCCGCGAGATAGTCGTTGAACGGCATGACGTCGGTATTGATGCCGGCAAAAAGATATTCGCCGGCGAAAGAGGTGTTGGCCGCCGCAGTGAAGATCGAGATCGCATCGGCAAAGGTCTGCTTGGCAACATCGAGTTCGCTCGCCCCTTCCGAACCGGACAAGGCGATCAATGCCTCGTTCGCCTTGTTGGCTGCATCCGACATGAGCGTCAGCGCTCCCTGGGAGGCCGACAGCCGCTGGGTCGTCAATGCGTTGGTGCTGATCAGCGATTCCATCCGCGCGAGATCGCCCTGGAGGTTGAGCGAACGCGAGGTCTTGACGCCAAGCGCGACACCGACATCCGAAAAGCGTCCGGTCACGCTTTCTTCCCGCAACTTCAGCACTTCGGTCTGCGCCCGCGCAATCGTCAGGCGCATCGAATTCTGCAGGGTCAGGTTTGAAACAAATGAGGTTTTCATCGCTTAGCTCGCTGCATTCAGAAGGGCGGTCATCATCTCGTCGACCGTCGTTACCAGTTTGGCGGTCGCCTTTTGCGAATGCTCGAGATCGAGTAGCAGGGACAGTTCTTCATCCAGGCTGACCGCAGTGACGCTGTAGAGCGCTTCTTCCGTGCGCGACCACAAGGCCCCCTTGTCTTCGCTTGCCGTGGTTGCCGCGCTGCGCAGTTGCTCCACCCAGCCGATCGATGCCGTCGAGTACTCCAGAATGGTCATGGAGGTATCGAGACCGGTCGTGCCGTCGAAGGTCAGGTTCGTGTCGAACTTCCCCAGGTAGGAGTTCAGCAGCGTGGAATAGCTTGCGTCTCCGTCGGGGTTCTGGGAGGCATTGATGCCGTCCCGTATCAGCATCGGATTGCCGCCCTTGGCGGTGATGACATCCGGATTGACGATGATCGCGCCGGCCAGCCCGTTCGTCAAACCGCCGGGAACGACGTTGGATTCGGTGGCACCATCCATCCAGGTGAAGAGGCCCGGCATGCCGGCGTCCTCGAACATGGTTATCAGGCCGCGCGCGGTCTCGTCGAGCTGCTTCTGGAACGCCGGGGCGACCTCATCGCGCACCTGCAGCAATGCCGCAATCGTGCCCGAGCCACTGGTATTGCCCCCAACCCCCGGCTCGATCGCGACACCATCGATCCGGACGGAATTCCCGGCGGTCGTAGGGCCATAGGTCGGCGTCGGCGTGAAGGTCACGGTGCGGGGATTGGTTTCGAACAGCACCGTTCCGTCGCTCGTGTAGAGCACCATGTCATTGTGGGTGCGCGTGTTGCTGCTGACCCCGACAATTGCCGAGATCTGGGTCAACAGCCTATCCCGCTGGTCGAGCGCGTCGTTGACGTCGGTTCCTGCTGCGGTACCCTGCTTGACCTGGTCGTTGTAAGTCTTGAATTCGGCCAACAGCCGATTGAGCTCGGTCACCGAGGCGGCGATGTCGGCATCCGCCTCCGCGCGCATCTCCTGGACTGCCTTCGTCTGGCTGTTCAGGGCGTTCGCCACGTCGACCGCATCTGCCACGACCGTTTCCGCCAGCGAACGCTCGCTCGGCTTGTTGGCGAAGGTTTCGAGGTTGTCCCGCAGCTTGGTGATGTAGGTAGCAGCCGAAAGCTCGTAGTCATCGCCACCGAAGAACGTCTTCATGCGCTGCAGACCGGCCAGCAGCGTATCCTGGGCGTTGGACTGGGAAATGCTGAGCAGGTTCTGCTTCTGGAGCGATTCGTTCTGCGCTCGCTGTATCTCGACAACCGTCGCCCCGTTGGCGGCCGTGGCCAGCATGGCCGCCCGCCGGGCATAGGTCGTGTTGCTCGCATTGGCAATGTTCTTGGATACCACGGCCGTTTGAAGGGCCGTGTTCGAAAAGCTAGACTGGGCAGTCTTCATTGCCGTTGAGAGCGACATGGCATTACCTATCTTTTACGTAAAATATTCAGTTTGCTTTACCGCTTGAGATTGACCAGCGTTTCCATCAGTTCGGAACCGGTCTGGAACACCTTGGAGTTTGCAGTGTAGTTGCGCTGGGATTCGATCATGGCCGTCAGTTCCTCGGCGATATCGACGTTGGAGTCCTCCAGCGCGCCGGAGAGGATGGCGCCGTAGCCGCTGTTGCCGGCATACCCCATCACGATGACGCCGGACTCGTTGCTCTGTGTATAGACGTTACCGGCAAGGGGCTTCAGCTTGTCGGGGCTCTGCACGTTGGCGAGGGCGATACGGAACTTCGGCTCGAGGTCGCCGTTCTTGTACTTCAGCGAGACGACACCGTCGTCACTGATCTGGTAGCCAATGACTTCGCTCGGGCCGTTGCCATCGATCTTGCCATTCGAGACCTTAAAGTCGGAGGCCAACTGGGTCGTGCCACCGATGGTGATGTCGAGGGAGGCGAGGTTTGCACCGTTGATCGTCATCGCTGCTGTGGTGAGCGATGCTGGGTTCGGAGTGAGAAGCTTGCCATCCGCATCGAAGGTCATCGCGGTCGGGCCGTTCAACACGGTCGTCACCGGCGGCGTCGCATCATCCGTGTAGCTGACAGTCACTGTCCACGCATTGTCCGCCGTTTTCTCGTATTCGAAGTTCAACAGGCGCTCGTTGCCCTGGCTGTCATAGGTGACAAGCGAGGTGGACTTCGTGTAACCGACCGCCTCGTTGGACGGAAGGTTGACGTCCAGTGCGCCGCTGGTCGAACCGCTCGCCGTCAGGGACGCCGACTGGAGGTTGATCGGCGTCAAACCATTGAAGCCGTTGACGACAATCGTGGGATCCTGGGTCGAGGAATACGGGTAGCCCATCAATGTGAAGCCGGCGGTGTTGCGCAGCGTACCGTCGTCCATCGGCGTGAAGGCGCCGGCGCGGGTCAGGTACTCGACGCCGTCGGCGCCTTGCACGATGAAGAAGCCGCCGCCGTTGATCGCCAGATCGGTCGCCGAGGTGGTGTAGGTGAAGGTGCCCTGCGACGAGATCGAGTATCGTACGTCGGTGGTGACGCCGCCGGAATTGTATGCGCCGCCGGTCGAGGGAAGGATGAGAGAGGAAAACTGCGTCGAGGCCTTCTTGTAGCCCGTCGTATTGGCATTGGCGATGTTGTCGGCCACGGTGCTCAGGCGGTTTGCCTGGGCGTTCATGCCGGATACGCCCGTTCTCATGGTTCCGTAGAGGCTCATGCTAATTCCTCGTTATTCGAATAATATCACTGAGAGTAAGGGGTGGGCCTTGCGTGAAGCTGTCTGTGAGGCCTGAAAATCCTCAGGGCCGGCTATCGGCAGCCCTGATCGCCCCGCGAGAGTGGGGCGCACGCTAAAAATCAGCTCCAGTCGATGCAGTAGCCAAGGAAGCGCTTCGAATCCACCGGGTCGAAGCCGAGCTTCTTGCGCAGTTTCTTGCGCAGCTTGCTGATATGGCTTTCGACGACGTTCTCTTCGACTTCCTCGTCGAAGATGCCGTAGATGGCATTGAAGATCTGGCTCTTGGAAACCCGGCGGCCGCGGTTGGCGACCAGATATTCGAGGATGCGGCGTTCGCGCCGCGGCAGCGGGAAGACATCGCCGTTGATCTCCGGATCGCGACCGTCGGAAAAGACACGGATCGGACCGATATCGGTATAGTTGGAGATAGCCTTCAGCCGTCGACGGATCGCGGCAGCACGCGCAAGGATCTCGCGGGGATGAACCGGCTTGCGAACCACATCGTCGACGCCGCTGTCGAACAGAGCCAGGGTTTGCTCAAGGGAGGGCTGGTCGCTAACCGCGATGACCGGCGCCATCGAGCGATCCCGAATTGCGCGCGGCAGGGAAAATGCCTGTTGCCCCTGTCCGAGCAGGAACGCCTCGACCGCGGCAATATCGTTGTCCGCAGCCGTGTTGACCCACTCCTCGAACTCCGAGGGAGCAAAGCCAGTCGAGGAAATTCCCTCACGCCCAAATAGTGATGTGTAACCATCCTTAACGAGCTCGCGCTCATCAACCACTACGATCATTCGTCCGCCTCCGAATCAGTTGTGGTGCTCTTCGATGACGAATGGGTACGAATCGGCGGAATCTGGCACAACTATGCGAACTGAATGGCGGAAATTAACAATTGATTAAGATTTTACCGATGATTTGCACTAGATCTTGTGGCTGGCGTTCATTTTTCACACTATTTTTTGGTGAAAAAGTTAACGGGTAATTAATGCCCTCTTGCCGGTCATTTTTTTCCGCAATGTCGCCACATTCCTCAATCACCCCAAATATGGGGTATTGCAACTCCCGGTAAATCACTTGGCACAAAAGCGCGACGCGTTTGTGGTCCATTTTCCATAGCCGGTTGCAACCAGATTCGCGATCACACGGCAGACATATTTCTTCTGCGCCGGGTCGTTGTTGGGCCCGGCATGATAGCGCGCGACCGCCATCGTCCAGGTCTCATGCCGGTCATGCAGGTTGCGCAGGAAGCGCGCTGCGTATTCAACGTTGCGCTTCGGGTTCAGCATTTCCGCAGGCGAGGAGAAGTTCTCTCCATGGAAGTGGTAGTTGATCTGCATGCAGCCGAGATCGATCAGCTTGGCGCCGCCTTGTCGGGCGAGCTGGAACCTCTGCAAGGCTTCTTGCGTGGAATTCGCGAAAACCGCCTTGCCCTCGATGTTCAAGGCGTAGGGGGAAAGCGAGCCCTTTCGTCCCGTTTCGGTCAACCCAACGGAATACAGGATCCCTTCCGGGATCTCGTACTTTGCGGCTGCCGACTGTATCTCGCCTTCGCAATTTCCGGAGGCAGCTGCCGGCTCAGAGATAGACGTGGCCAGGACGAGCGCTGCCAGTACCTGAAACCTGACCAGACTGTTTTTCGGTCGCCGTGCCATCGGTCACCAAGCCCCTGTTGCGTTCCTGTTGCCCTTCCGCCTCACCACGTCCGCTGGATCGGTTGCCGCCGTCGCCACCCTGAGACGCCTGCTGGCCGCCAGTTTGCCCCTGGGTGCCCGCCTGGTTGCCAGCCGGGTCCCCCCGGTCGGCATTGCTGACGGATATCGAGACCTGGTCCACGGCAAAACCCTGCGCCTTCAGGGCCTCGACGATCTTGCGCTGGTCTTCCGACAGCTGGCGATAGGCGGCGTGGGTCTCCACGGTCAACTCGACGCTGAGTTCGTCGCCCTTGAGGCGCATCGTCGCCGTCACCAGGCCTAGTTCGATCGGATGCATCTGGATTTTCAACGTGTTGACGACCTTGCCGGTGCTCGACAAAGTGGCCGCATTGCTGAGCGCAGACGACGGTTGCATTGCCGCGCTCCACTCCGGATCGCCTGACAGGCCTTTGACCACGGCGCTGGAGTTCGAATCCGGCGCTAGACCCAGGAACCGACGCGCGTCAATCACAGTCACCGTATCAGCCTGATCCAGGCCACCGACACGGGTCGCAACATCGCGCAGATCCCCCTGCCTGCCGGAGATCGCCATCTGCATCGTTTGGCCGCGGCCGTCGGCGCGCGCAAAACGGAAGGTCCTGGCCATATCCGGATCATTCTGCCCGGTATTCGCAACCGCGGCGTCCTCAGCGCCCGGCAGCGGTGCGTTGGGATCCGCCGCTCGCGCCCGACGGTCGGTCGCCCCTGCATCGCCGTCCTTGCCCGATCCGCCTGCCGCGCGAGACTGAGCCGCAGCGCTTCCCTCAGCCCCGCTGAGGAGCGTCAGGACGTCCCCCAGGGCGGCGTCGCCCTTGCCGGAAGGTTTGCCACCGCCGCCATCCTTTGCGCCATCGGACGCGATCGGGTCGTCGGCCTCTTCCGCTCCGGTAACGCCTTTCGCGTCCTGGCTCCTCGCCGCCGCAATGTCGTCCACCATCGCTTCGGTGCCCTTCTTGGCAGCGCCGGCCTTGGCATTCTTTTCGGGATCATTGGCATGACCGGTCTTTCCGCCAATCACGTTCTTCCCGGTTTCCGACTTGTCTTTCGACTGCGTCTGCGCAGACAACGAATGCTCCTGCAGCCATCTCGCATGCTTCAGTCGCTGTGCGAGCGACAATTCCTGTTCGCTGGGCGCTCCCGCAGTGGATTGCTGTTCGCCATTCGAACCCTTGCCCGCGCCTTGCCCGTCGCTCGCACGACTGGCGAGCGCGTCCTGGAAACCGCTCTCAGTCCCCTCGCCTTTGGGCGAGGTCCTGGAAGAGGATGTTACGTCGGGTCCGGCCCCAGGGCCGACAGCGGATGCGTCCATCATGGCGAACTGCCTTCCTCATTGAGAAGAGTATCGATTTCGTCCAGCTTGCTCCGGCCGGTGGATATGAATGTCCTAAATTCGGTAACTGCGTGATCCCCAGTATCGGCGGTTATTGCGCTTGCCGTTTCTCCCGTCATGCCTTCAGCCAGCGGACGAGCGAGCGTCGCAGGTCCGGCCGACTTTTCAGCCTCGAACTCTCCGGCATGGTCTGTTTCGGTGAGGTCCGACGGATCAGGCGCGCGAAGTACCTCCTCGGCCACGGCGCGCGCCGCATCGCGCAACGCCCGGTCGCGCTTGGAAAGAGCTTCCTCGGGAGCATCGATAATGCTGCGCATCGCCGCACCGATCTCCTCAGTCGGGATGTTCGCAAAGCCGCCGTAGAGGGCTGCAAGAGCAGGCTCCGGCCCGCCTTCCGTACCCGAGAGTGCCTGCGCGCGGATCGAAGCGAGACGTGCAAGGTCCGTCTTTCCCTGGATCGTCGCCTTGCGAGCGATGCGCAGGTAGACCTCCTTCTGCCTTTCATTGTCCATCGGTGACAGCACCATGACGATGTCGTCCTCCGTCATCTCCCCGAAGTGGTCGACGACCAGATGGACGAATAGATCGGCAAATTGGCTGGCATAGGGTGAATGGAGAAACCGGCGTGAATAACGACTGGAGTATTTCAACCCCAAGGGAACATCATTGATGCTCGCGGCGATGGAAATAGAGCGCCTGAGGGCAGATTCCTCGATAATCGTTCCAGGGGCGCCGAGACGAGCGAGGTCGTAGAACTTCAGCGCACCCTGGCGGTCCTTCGGCAGGATGGAATTGGCACTGACCAGCGCGAGATAGGGACCAATCTTGGTGTCCTTGTACTCAAGCGCCATATTGCCGAGTGTCTTCGCGACGAGAGTTCCCTTACCGTTCAAATACTTGCGAAGCACATCGGTCAAGCGATTGTCAAACGTGCCGCCGATATCGCGCGAAGCAAGATAGTCGAGCGTTTCGGGGTTGCCGCCGCTCATGGCATAGATCAGGGCAGCGTCGACATTGCGTGGGTCGTCGAAGACCGCCGTGTCTGCGGTGCGCAACCGCTCGTCGAAGGTCGCCAACAGGTAGCGCTGCATTTCCGCGGCCGAATGGTCGCCAAGGATGACCTGGTCCTGCACGAACTGCAGCGACCGCATCATCTTGTACGGAGCCAGCCCTTCCGCAGCATGCGTCGCATTCGCCATCGGCACGATCGTACCGATGGCGATTGCCGCAATCACTGTCAGGCTGGTGAGTTTGCGCGCCATCTTCGTCAGCCCTGATCCGCCTGCAACAGGATCTCGATGCGGCGGTTGGAATCGTCCAGCGGATTCTCCGGAACCTTCAACCGACGGTCTGCAAAGCCGGAAACCTGGGACACGCGCTGTTCGTCGAGCCCCCCGCGCACCAGCATGTAGTACGCACTATGGGCGCGCGCGGTGGAAAGGCGCCAGTTGTCGTTCTGACCGCCCTTGAACTGCCTGCCGTCCGTGTGGCCGCGGATGGCGACCGCCCCCTTGCGGTCGGCGAGAATCTTGCCGACCTTCTCCATTGCCACGACAAGCTCCTTCCGTGGTACGGCAGACCCGATATTGAACATCGGATCGTTCAACTGGTCGGAAATCGTCACCAACAGGCCACCCTCGGCAGGCGTCACGACAAGGCCTTCAACCAGTTTGCCGGCAGAGTTTCCGATCGCCCGGCGAATTTCTTCCTTCAATGCCTCTGCCTGCTCGGCCTCAGCGGTCTCTGCGGCGTCCTTCGCCGGCTCTTCGGGACTCTGCGCCTCAGCCTTCTGCGGAACCTCGACCTTCGCTTCGAGCGTCGCGTCCGGCTTGTCCTGCGACACCTCCGGCTTGCCCGGCGACATCATGGCTACGGCTTGTTCGGTCTTTTCAGCATCGGACTTGTCGGGAACCGCTTCCGCCGGTGTTTCCGGTGTCGCCGCGGCAGAATCCTCGGCAGCGGCATTGCCGACGTCGGTGCGGGTCACTTCAACCTGCTGGGTCCAGAAGTCGGGATCGAAGGGATCACGATAGGCCTCGCCACCATCAGCTCCCGTCGCCGGACCGGAATCGCTGGCGCCGCCTTCGCCCTTGGCACTGACGTTGGCCTGCTGGCCAACCTCCTGCGCGATTTCGGAAAGCACGGCATAGGGGTTCTCGAAATAATCGGCCTCGGAATAGTTCGTCTCGTCGCCGGAGGTGGATGTCTGGTCGTCGCCGGTCGCCGCGGAAGCGCCAATCGTCTCGGCTTCCTCCTTCTCCTTCGACTTCTCCTGCTTCTCGTCGCCCTCGGCGCGGTCGACGGGTTTCTTCAATCCCTTCTGGGTCGGCTTCTCGTCGGACAGCTTGATCGGATTGAAATAGCTCGCGACCGATGCCTTGGTTTCCTCGTTGGCGGCATTGACCAGCCACATCACCAGGAAGAAGGCCATCATCGCGGTCATGAAGTCGGCGTAGGCAATCTTCCAGACGCCGCCATGATGACCTTCATGATCGCCGCCGGAGTGACGCTTGACGATGATGATCTCGTTCCTGCCGTGATGGTGGTTCTCGTTCTCGCTCATTCGAGGACTTTCTTCAAACTGGCGGCCCATGCCGACATGCGCGTGACGATCACGCTACCGCCGATTTCGACCGAGAGATCGAGATCGACGGCTTCGACATGGCGGAGCGACGCGATATCTTCGCCAAGCGCGGCTTCGAGTTTTTCAAAGAGGGCGGACGGGCCGCGGACGGTGATCGTCCCGGCGGCGCCCTCGATGACGGCCGCACGAACCATCGCTGCGAGATCGTCGACCGCCTTGCGCGTCAATTCGTCGGTCATGACCGGCCCCAGCACGATCGCCACCTGCTCGCTGATCTCGTGGGCAATGCTTGCGGCCATGCGCGACAGGCCGGCGGAGAGCGCAACCGCCGCTTCAGCCGTGTACTTCTCCGTCAGTGCAGCAAGCTCCAGCCTGTGCGCCTCGGCAAGAGCAGCGAGTTCCGCTTCATGCTTCACGGTCAGTTCGGCTGTTGCCGCCTCGTAGCCTGCCGCATGGGCTTCACGCCTCTCGACATCCAGGTCGAGTGGTGGCGTCTCCACGGTCGACGCGAAAGCATCCTCGTCGAGCATGTCGGCAAAACCGATGTCGCCGAGCGCCGCAGCAGGGCGCACGGGACTGAAATCCTTCAGGTATCGGGCAAGGCCTGTGGTCATCGCAGGCTTGCACCATGCGACAGGGCGCATAGCCGTGGCGATGCTGGCAGGGATACGCCATCTCTATGGTTTTGTTGGAAATAATTCATCGATACCCGATACCGCTTTCATGATTTTCGACAAAAAACGCAACTTTCGCAGCCACCAAACGTAGGACTTCAAACTTGTGCGAAAATGAATGGGGTACCGCCGACTGGATTGGACTGCGGTCGGCTGGGCGCGTCGGAAAGCGCGCCCAGCCAAATATTTACTGCTTGAAGAGTTGCAGGATGTTTTCTGCGCTGGTGTTGGCAATCGAGAGCGACTGGATACCGAGTTGCTGCTGCGTCTGCAAAGCCTTCAGGCGGGTCGATTCTTCGTTCATGTCCGCGTCGACCAGACGGCCGACACCCTTGTCGATCACGTCCATCAGGCTGGCGACGAAATCTTCCTGCATCTCGATGCGGCTCTGGATCGAACCGAGGCTCGATGCAGCACTGGTCATCGCCTTTAGCTGGCCGTCGATGAACTGGGTCATCTCGTCGAGCACGTCTTCATCGGTGTAGGGACCGGCAACGATGCCATCCATCGTCGTAGCGACATCGGAGAGCTTGGTGATGTCGAGCGTGGTGACGGAGAAGCCGAGGGAAGTCGGGGCTCCGCCACCGTCCTCCATCGTCGCTTCCTTGTCGAGGATGCCAAGCTTGCCGCCGCTCAGATCGAAAAGAACCGTCTTGGAATCCAGCGTATAGTCGACGGTCTTGACCGCGACCTGTCCGTCGGCGGTGCGGACGAACGATGCGACCACCTGCTTGACCGAAGGCGTCAATGTCGGCGGAGTGCCGCCATCGCTGATCGGCGCCTGGATCCAGTTTTCGCCTGAGAAGGACGCCGATTCGGCAATGCCCTTCAGTTGCTGCTGCAGCTGGGCGATCTCTTCCTGGATCTTCTCGCGGTCGGCGGCGACGCCATAGGCAGCTACCAGCTTTGCCTTGATTTCGCTGACGACCTCGATGGCGCTGTCCATCGCTGCATAGGCGGTGTCGACCTTGGCGGCGCCGAGTCCCAGCGCGTCGTGAACGGTCGAAAGAGCGCGGTTGTCGGAGCGCATGGTCGTGGAAATCGACCAATAGGCGGCATTGTCAGATGCCTCCTCGACGCGTTTTCCCGAGGAAACCCGCCCTTGCGTCGTTTCAAGGTTGCCGTTGATCGCGCGAAGGGTCTGGAGAGCTGCCATTGCGGCAGCGTTGGTCAGAATGCTTGTCATTAGTAGTTGCCCCAGGAAGAATGCGGGACATTCCGGAGTACGGAGTTACCGGTAACGACGGGAGCTTCATGCTGCTGCCACGCATTTTTGTCGCTGTGGCGAGCCCCGTCATTCTTAACGTTTTGTTAAGGTCCAAATGGTTAACAAATGGTTAACGCGACGGGTAATCCGTTAGGATCTCTAAAGAATTCGTAAACATTCAGCAAACGGGCAAGCCTGGCGCAAGTCTGCGGGGCAGCCCGAAACGGAAAATCCGCGACCCCTTGCGGGACCGCGGATTTTTCCATCAGGGCGGGACGAAGTCGCCCTCAGCCAAGGGCGCCGCTTACTGACGGAAGAGCTGGAGGATGTTTTCCGAGCTGGTGTTGGCGATCGACAACGACTGGATGCCGAGCTGCTGCTGGGTCTGCAGCGCCTTGAGGCGGGTCGATTCCTCGTTCATGTCGGCATCGACGAGGCGGCCGATGCCCGAGTCGATCGAATCGGTCAGCTTCGAGACGAAGTCTTCCTGGAGGCCGACGCGCATCGAGATGGAACCGAGCGCTGCGGCAGCACTGGTCATGGCCTGAAGGCCATCCTCAACCAGCTTCAATGCCTCGGCCATGTTGGCGGGGACGTCGACCCCGGTAAAAGTCGTGATGTCGAGGGTGTAGATGGAGAACGGACCGGCGTTCGTGAATGTGGCCGTGGTGCCGACGATCCCGGTAGTGTCGTCGATGCCACCCGCGCCATCGCCGCCGAAGAGCAAGGTTCCGTCGGCCGTGTCAGTGAGCTCGTATTCGGTTGTCGTCACGGCAACGGTACCATCGGAACTGCGAACGAACCCCGAGACGACGCTCTTCATTTCAGCGTCGCCTGCGATCCAGTTTTCACCGCTGAACGAAGCCGCTTCCGCGATCGACTTCAGCTGCTTCTGCAGCTGGAGAATTTCTTCGTGGATCTTGGCCTTGTCGACGCCTTGCTCCGTGGCTGCAACGACCTTGGCCTTGATTTCCTTGACCACCTCGATTGCGCTTTCCATTGCCGCATAGGCGGTGTCAACCTTGGCGGCGCCAAGACCCAGCGCGTCTTCGACGGCGGAGAGTGCCATGTTGTCGGAGCGCATGGTGGTGGCGATTGACCAGTAGGCGGCATTGTCGGACGCGGTGCCGACACGCAAGCCCGACGAGACGCGCGATTGGGTTTCTTCCATGCTGTCATTGATGGAACGGAGCGTCTGCAGCGCAGACATGGCTGCATTGTTGGTCAAAATGCTGGTCATTGAAAAAGGCCCCTTCAGTGGCTGTTTGAAAAGGGACATCCCGGTATCGCCGGGAACGATGGCGCGGCCTGATGCCTGTTAACCGGTTCTTCGTCTTGGTTAACCCATCGTTTCGATGGCACCAGATAATGCGATTATGGTTAACGACCGGTTAATGGCAAAAAGGTATTAACGGAAGGCTAAGAAATTGCTCGTGCCAAGATGCTCGACCGCAGGAGCGATGCTCGCTTTTTGCCGTCATACCGGGCTTGACCCGGTATCCAGCAGCGCCGCGTCTGCGGCGCGGAAGAGTCTTTTGCGCTCAAGGACTTGAGCGCGCTGGATCCCGGCTCGGAGGCCGGGATGACGGGAGCGAGGGGCTGAGGCCGAGACCTAATGAATTTCGCCACCATGCGAAAAGGCCGCGCCCCTTTCGGGACGCGGCTTCGATTGATGTAGCTGTGATCTACCCGTATTAACGGAAGAGCGACAGGATGCCTTCCGACGAGGAGTTGGCGATCGACAGAGCCTGGATACCGAGCTGCTGCTGGGTCTGCAGAGCCTTGAGGCGGGTCGATTCTTCGTTCATGTCGGCGTCGACGAGGCGGCCAACGCCAGAGTCGATCGCGTCAGAGAGACTGTTGGCGAAGTCTTCCTGCAGGTCGATGCGCATGGAGAGCGAGCCGAGCTGCGAAGCAGCCTTCGTCATCGCCTGGAGACCGGCTTCGATCAGCGACAGGGCATCAGCCATGTCGGCATCGTTGTAGGTGGAGATGTCCATGTCGACGATCGTCGTCGCGGCGACCCAGGTACCGGAAGTCGTCGTGACGCCGAGATCGGCGGCATTCGAGCCGAGGATGCCGCCGGCGCTGGCGCTGTAGTCAGCGGCGTCGATCGTGCCGAACAGCACGTTCATATCGCCGCTGGCAGCGAGTTCGTTCAGCGTGTAGGTGGTGGTGTTGGTCAGAACCGTGCCATCATTGTTGCGGATGAAGCCGGAAACGATCGTCTTGTCTGCAACTGCGGTGGCAGGCGTGCTGTCGAACACCAGCCAGTTCTGGCCGTTGAAGGAAGCGCCGGAAGCGATCGAGACGAGCTGCTGCTGCAGCTGCTTGATTTCTTCCTGAACCTTGGCCTTGTCGACGCCCTGCTCGGTAGCGGCGACGACCTTCGCCTTGATTTCCTCGACGACCGAAATCGCGCTTTCCATACCGGCATAGGCGGTGTCGATCTTGGCAGCGCCAAGGCCGAGAGCGTCCTGGACGGCGGAGATGGCCTTGTTGTCGGAGCGCA
The DNA here is from genome assembly GCA_030028905.1 of Ferirhizobium litorale. GTDB lineage: Bacteria > Pseudomonadota > Alphaproteobacteria > Rhizobiales > Rhizobiaceae > Ferirhizobium > Ferirhizobium litorale. Next base: position 116,101 of record JALDYZ010000004.1, read on the forward strand.
TGGTGGTGGCGATCGACCAGTAGGCGGCGTTGTCGGAAGCTTCGCCGACGCGCAGGCCCGAGGAAACGCGTCCCTGGGTTTCTTCCATGCTCGAATTGATGGTGCGCAGCGTCTGGAGTGCGGACATGGCTGCGATGTTGGTCAGAATGCTCGTCATAATTTGGTGCCCCTAAAAGCAAAACAGTTTGGAAGGGACATTCCGGATTGTCACCGGGAACGACGGTCAGCATCATGCCTGCTAACTGGTTAATTTCGTTGGTTAACCCGTCGTTTCGATGGGCTTAGAAAACACCAAGAAGGTTAACCAAGATTGAAGAGAAAAAATAAAAACGAAAAAAGCCGCGCCCCAAGCAGGGCGCGACCTTCCAGCAATTGCTTCAACCTGCGGAGGAACCCCGCGATCGCTCCGATTAACGGAAGAGCGACAGGATGTTCTGCGAGTTCGAGTTGGCGATCGACAGAGCCTGGATGCCGAGCTGCTGCTGGGTCTGCAGAGCCTTGAGGCGGGTGGACTCTTCGTTCATGTCGGCGTCGACGAGACGGCCAACGCCGCGCTCCAGAGCATCGCTGAGCTTGGAAGCGAAGTCTTCCTGCATGCCGATGCGCGACGACAGCGAACCGAGGGTGGAGGCGGAGGCAGTCATCGCCTTCAGCGCCAATTCAGTCGTGTCGAGCGCAGTCTTGAGCGCAGCTGCATCGGTGGTGGCGTCGAGATCCGCGAGGGCGTAGACGTCGCCGAGGATGCCGCCGGTGCCGGCGTCACTTTCGAACAGCACGTTGGTTGCTGCCAGCGTGTAGGCGGTCGTTTCGACCTGGACCGTACCGTCGGTGTTACGGACGAAGCCGGACACAACCGTCTTGTCAGCTTCGGAAAGGTCGTTCAGGAGCCAGTTTTCACCATTGAAGGACGCGCCCTTGGCAATCGAGACCAGCTGTTCCTTCAGCTGGGTGATTTCTTCCTGCACCTTGGTCTTGTCGACGCCCTGTTCGGTCGCGGCAACATACTTGGCCTTGATCGCGGTAACGACGTCGATGGCGGCTTCCATGCCGGCGGAGGCAACGTCAACCTTGGCGGCGCCCATGCCGAGAGCGTCCTGGACGGCGGAGATGGCCGAGTTGTCCGAGCGCATGGTAGTGGCGATCGACCAGTAAGCAGCGTTGTCGGCAGCGGTTCCGACGCGGTAGCCGGTGGAGATGCGGTCCTGCGTGGTGGACATGTCGTTGTTGATCGAGCGCAGCGTCTGCAGGGCGGACATTGCGGAAACGTTGGTCATGATGCTAGACATAGGAGTTGTCCCTTTTACGAAATACAATTGTGGGGACATACCGGACTGAAATATACTTACCGGTTACTACAGATCGGCGTCATGCCACTTGGTTTCTATACTTTTCAATGAAAACCAAACCTGTCGTGTGAGGACAGGATTAGGCACCAAATATTGCCAGCATCTTAATTTCCGCGCCTGCATTCAAGGCAACGGAAGACGTAGTTAACAACGCGAGAAGCTTAGTCAAATATAAACCAAGCAGATTAACCGCAACTGTTAACCATACTTTCGCCCTCTTCCGTCATTCCCGTGCTTGACACGGGAATCCAGCAGCGCCGCGTCCGCGGCGCAGGAGACTTCTTCACGGCAATACAGAAAGGGTCATTCGCCGTGCGGACGCACGGCGGCTGGACCCCGGATCAGGTCCGGGGTGACGGAAACATGAGGGCCCAACCGCAGACGGAAGCGCTCCGGATCGTGCTATTGCCGCTCTGATCAGGCTTCGCTTAAGAAAACGAACGCACCAGGCTGCCGACCAGCAGGTTCCAGCCGTCGATAAGCACGAAGAACAGGATCTTGAACGGCAGCGAGATCGAGGTCGGCGGCAGCATCATCATGCCCATCGCCATGGTGATGGTGGCGACGATCATGTCGATCACCAGAAAGGGCAGCACCACGAGGAACCCGATCTCGAAGCCGCGACGGATTTCCGAGATCATGAAGGCCGGCACCAGGACACGGTAGTCGAGCTTGTCGCCCGTGAAGACGGTCTGGCCGCGCTCCTCGGCGATGTCGACGAAGAGCTTGATGTCCTTGTCGCGGGTATTGGCCATCATGAAGGTGCGGAACGGTTCGGCAATCCGCTCGACCGCCTGCGCCTCGGTGATCTGGTTGTTGAGCAGCGGATCGACGCCGTCTTTCCAGGCGCTGTCGAGCGTCGGCGACATGACGTAGAAGGTCATGAACAGGGCGAGGCTCAAGAGGATCATGTTCGACGGGGTCGAGGCGAGCCCCATGCCGGAGCGCAGGATCGAGAACGCGATGACGAAGCGCGGAAAGCTCGTCACCATGATCAGGATGCCGGGCGCCACCGAAAGCACCGTCAGCAGCCCGAAGGTGCGGATGATCCATGCCGCAACCGACCCGTCGATCGGTGTATTCAAGAGGTCCGTTGGAAGCTGCTGGGCAACCGCGAAATCGGGCAGCGCCATCATGGCGCCAAGAAGAAGGATAAATCGAATCATTCGACCACAAATGTCCTGAACAGGACCTTCGTTACGCGCCCTTGAGAGCGCAGGTCAACACGTTCCTGGACATCATCCTTGAGAAATTGGAAGCCGCGCGGCCCCTGGATCTGCTGCAGCGATACGGTGCGCATATAGCCGAGGATGTCTTCGTGGATTGCTTCGGCCAGCGTCAGGTCGGGCGGACCGTTGAAGAGCAGCGCCACCTCGACGCGGACCCAGTTCTCCGACGGATAGGCGAGGTTGACGGTGATCGGATCGAGCTGCACGACGCCACTCTCCTCGGTCGAGATGCGTGGAATGTCCTCGTCCCTCTTGCCGGTAGACGCGCCTTCGCCACCTGCCTTGGACTGGGCTGCCGCCACTTCTGCCGGCTTCACCTTTTCCGCGATCATGTTGCCGAGGTACCAGCCCCCGCCTCCGCCGAGAAGGGTGAGGACGGCGAGGCTCGCGATCATCGCCATCGGACCGGTTTTCTTTGCCGCGGCCTCGCCGCCTTCTGTCGTCGCCATATCTCTTCGCCTTCTCTCCGTCGATGCGTCCGCCTCAGATCGGCGAGAACAGGTCGACGGCCTGCTGGCCGATCGGCGGCTGCTGCACTTCCATCAGGCGACCGCGGCCACCATAGGAGATGCGCGCTTCGGCGATCTTTTCGTAGGAGATGATGTTTTCGGAATCGACGTCCTGCGGTCGCACGATACCGGCGACATTGAGGATGCGGATCTCGTGGTTGACGCGCACTTCCTGCGATCCGCTGACGATCAGGTTGCCGTTTTCGAGGATGCCGGTAACAACGGCGGCGACGAGCAATGTCAGCTTCTCCGAGCGCTTGGTCGAGCCCTTGCCCTCGGTATCCGTATCGGAACCATAGCCGATCGAGGAATCGGTCTGCGGGTTCCAGCCGAAGATCTGTGCGTCGGCCGCCCAGCGCAAATTGCTTTCGTTCTTGCGGCTGCGCTCCGTCTCGTTGTCGAAATCGGCCTTGTCGTTGATCTGGATGTTCACCGTCAGTATGTCGCCGATGTTGATGGCGCGCGAATCCTTGAAGAGGGCCGCCTGCTGGTCGCTCCACAGCGAATAGCCCGAGACCGTCTGGTGGGGTTGCTTCGGATAAAGCCCGATCTGCTGCGTCTGGGCGTATTGCAAGCCGCTGCCGATTGGGCTCATGGCCGGCGCCTTGCCGAGTTCCCTGACGGCCTGGCTCTGGCAGCCGGCCAGGAATGTAACGGCCAGAATGGCTGTGAGGCGCTTGGTCATGACGGGTCCTTCGAGGTATTTGGATCGGTGGCGCTGGTGATGATCGCGGCCACCATAGCCGCCTTGTCGGCCTCCATCTCGCTGAGGATGAGGCTCGACTGACGTGGCGGAAGCTTCATGATGATCGCCGCGGCGATCTCCACGTCGATTTCCTGCAATTGCGGACCGGCTGCGTCCGGCTTCATGGTCTTGTAGATGTCGACGAGGCCGGCCTCCGCCCGTTTCAGGAAGTCGTTGCGGCGCGTCAGCCAGTCCTCGTATTCCTCGCGACGCTTCTCCAGAACGGCAATGCGGCTATCGACATCGGCCTGCAGCTTCTCAAGTTCCTGCTTCTGGAGCAGATAGCGCCGATCACGCGCAGGCTCGGCGATGTTGGTGCAGAACTGGCGGATTTCCTCTTCCGAGGTCATGCCGGTCAGCGCGCCGGGCTGCTCCTGGGCGAAAGCACCCGGAATTGCCAACATCGCCAGCATCGCCGTCGGAAGCGCGAGCTTCAGGCGGAGGGCCGCCAGTATTGTTCCGGTTGCAGGCTGGTTCATTGCAGCACGAGCTCCGCTTGCAGGGCGCCTGCCGACTTGATGCCCTGGAGGATGGATATGATTCCGTCCGGCTTGACGCCGATGTTGTTGAGCCCGGCGACGAGGGTTCGCAGGTCCGGTCCCTCGAGGATCGTAACCGGCCCGCCATCGACTTCGGCCTGAATATCCGTCTCCGGCTGGATTGCGGTCTGGCCGCGGCGCGAGAATGGAGCCGGCTGGATGACCTGTGGCGTCTCGGTGACCTGGACAGTGAGCGTTCCATAGCTGACGGCAACCTTGGACACACGCACATCGGCGCCGATCACGATGGTGCCTGTCCGCTCGTTGATCACCACCTTGGCCGGCGTGTCGGTCGCGACCGCCAGGTTTTCGATCTCGGCCATGAGCCGGGTAAGGTCTGCCGTCTTCGGCTTGGCGACGACTACCTCCTGGGAATCGCGCGCTTCCGCAATCGGTGCGCCGAACTTCGACCGGGCGTAGCGGTTGACCGCATCGGCGATGCCGGCGGCCGTGGTGAAATCGGGGTTGCGGAGTTGCAGGACGAGGTTGATGCTGTCCTTGAACTTGGACGGCAACTCGCGCTCGATGATAGCGCCGTTCGGTACGCGGCCGGATGTCGTGACACCCTGGGTCAGGGTGGCGGCATCGCCCTGCGCGTTGAAGCCCGAGACCACGACCGAGCCTTGCGCCACCGCATAGATCTGGCCGTCCGCGCCGGTCAGCGAGGTCATCACAAGCGTCCCGCCGCGAAGCGACGTCGAGTCCCCGAGCGAACTTACCGTGACATCGATGCGGCTGCCGGGGCTGGCAAACGGCGGCAGGTTGGCGGTGACCATGACCGCCGCGATGTTCTTGGCGTTGGATCTGTTGCCCTGCATGGAAATGCCGAGGTTCTGCAGCATGGCGCGCAGCGACTGTTCGGTAAATGGCGCCGAGCGCAAACTGTCGCCGGTTCCCTGCAGGCCGACGACGAGACCGTAACCGATCAGCTGGTTGTCACGCCCCTGCTGCAGCGATGCTATGTCCTTGATGCGCGATGTCACCGCACCGGCGGGCGCGGCGACCCCAAGGCCGATGGCCAACGCCAGTACCGCTGTGGAAAGGCAACGCAGATATCTCATTTGGCTACCACTTGAACTGTTCCGTCAGCCATCACCGTGCCGCTGACGATGATGCCGGAATCGAGATTTCTGACGCGGATCACATCGCCGATCGACGCATCCATGAGCGGCGACCCAGCCGCCGAAATCAGCAGGTTGCCGATGGTGAAGGTCAACCGCACATTGGAACCGCGGGTGACGGCAAACGGTTCGCGGAGCGAGGAAACCGAAATAGTACGCCCGGGAAGCAGGGTGCGGGTGCTGATGAGGCCAATGACCTCGCCGATCGAGCGGGCATAGTCGCCGGAGAGATTGGGGTTGGTAACCTTCACCTCCTCCAGGCGGCCGGCATTCACCACCTCGCCCGGATAAATGATGGCGGTCGGTACGACAGCATGGCCACGATCACCGCTGGCCGACGCCGCCGATACCAGCGGCAGCGCGATCATCAAAGCAAGCGCAAAAACCTTGCCAGTGGTGTGCCTTGTCCGGCGAAACATCATGTTTGCCCGTCTCCCTGTCTTACTTCAGGTTCTTGCTGACGATCGCTGCCATTTCATCGGCCGTCTGGATCACCTTGGAGTTCATTTCATAGGCGCGCTGCGCCGAGATCAGGTCGGTGATCTCTTTGACGGAATCCACGTTCGACGATTCGAGATAAGCCTGCTTGATGGTCGCGAAGCCTGGATCGCCCGGCGCGGCAACAATGGCTTCACCGGAGGCGGCCGTCTGGGCAAACAGGTTGTCGCCAAGCGGCTTCAGTCCCGGTTCATTGACGAAGTTGGCAATCGTCAGCTGGCCCAGTTCGGTGAGGTCGACGTCGTTGCCGACGCGGGCGCTGACCAGACCGGTGCTGTTGACGATGATTTCGGTCGCATCCTGCGGCACGGTGATGCCCGGGACGACGGCATAGCCATCCATCGTGACGAGTTGCCCGTCGGCATTGATGTCGAAGGCGCCGGCGCGGGTGTAGAGCGTGTTGCCGTCCGGCGTTTCGATCTGGAACCAGCCGCGGCCGATAAGAGCCAGATCACGTTGGTTGCCGGTCTGCGTCAGCTCGCCCTGGATATGCAGGTTGCGGATAGCTGCCGTCTGCACGCCGAGGCCGATGTTGGCGCCCTCCGGCACGATCGCCTGATTGGCGCGGTTCGGCACGCCCTGGGTGCGCTCGGTCTGGTACAACAGGTCGGCGAACTCGGCGCGGGCACGCTTGAACGCGGTCGTGTTGATGTTCGCGATATTGTTCGCGATCACTTCGAGATTGGTTTGCTGGGCGTCCATACCCGTAGCTGCGATTGAAAGCGCTCTCATGGAAACGTCCCTTCAGACTAGATCTGCATCTTCGTGATTTCGAGATAGGCCGAGACGATCTTGTCGCGCAGCGCCATGGCGGTCTGCAGCGATTGCTCGGCGTTCAGTACCGCATCGACGACCTCACGGGTCGTGGCCTGACCCTTCAAGCCCTGGAATGAGGAGATTTCCGCCTGCTTGATGTTGTTGACCGCGTCCTTCGCCATTCCGCCGATGACCGATGCGAAATCCAACCCCGTGTTTTCGCCGGGCGCCAGTTGCGGCGTCTCGGTGGCGGAAACGGAATTGCTTGAAAAGGCTTCATTCAGACCGCGGGTCAGGGAGAGCGAGCTGACGTTCTTGATCGAGTCAATCATTGCGAGGCCTTCAGAAGATCAATTGTCGCGGATATCAGGTCGCGCGTCTGCTTGATGGTTTGCAGATTGGCGTCATAGGAACGGTTGGCCTCACGCATGTCGGCCATCTCGATGAGGATGTTGACATTCGGCATCTTGACCATGCCGTCCTCGTCCGCCGCCGGATTGTTGGGATCGAATTCCTCGACGAAATCGGACCGGTCTACGCCGAGACGCTTGACCTCCACGGTGGTCATTCCGGACGCGCGGTCGAGCTCGGAGCCGAAAGTCACCGTCTTGCGGCGATAGGGGTCGGCACCCGGCGTATCGCCGGTCGAACGGGCGTTGGCGATGTTCTCCGATACGATGCGAAGGCGGGTCGACTGGGCTTCCAGTCCGCTTCCGGCGATTTTCAGGGAGGCTGAAAGGGGATCCATGGCTCTACTTCTTGACAGTCATCAACATCATGCGGTGGAAAGACTTGATCAGTGATGCGTTGAGTTCATACTGACGCTTGATTTCGCCGCTCTTGGCGAGTTCCTCGGCGATACCGACAGTGTTTCCGGACTCCTGGACGCCGATTTCCTGGTCGAGCTTGGCGTTGACAACGTCAACGTCGCGCTGGCTGGTCGCGTCCACAAGGTGTCCGGGGTTCGTGCGGACCATTCCGGTATTGGTCTGATCGAGAACGGCATTGAATGGCGTCACGTCCTTGGCCCGGTATTTCGGCGTGGTGGCATTTGCTATGTTGCCGGCCACGACTTCCTGACGCACCGACAGCCACTCGGCCTGCCTGGACGCCAATGCGAAAAGCTGGATGGGTTGCATGGACTTTTCTCCGCCATTTTTCTAAGCGGAACCTAGAGAGGCAATCTTGCGTGGGACTTACGGAGGCAATCGCCCGGATGCCGGAGCCGGAAGGACGGTCGGGTGATCGTCAGGTGCGGGCCCGGGAGGTGCATGATGGCATTCGCCGATAGAGCCGAGGCGGGCGCCCGTCTCGCCAACGCGCTCGATGACTATCAGGGTGAGGATGTGGTCGTCGTCGGCCTTCCACGCGGTGGCGTAGAAGTCGCCTTTCCCATCGCGCGCCATCTCGATGCACCACTAACGGTCGTTCTGATCCGCAAGATCGGATTCCCCATGCACCCTGAACTCGCCATGGGCGCCATCGTCGACGGCGACGAACCCATCACCGTGAAAAACGAGGATGTCCTCCGGCGTGGGCATATCCCCAAGATCATCTTCGATGAGGTGGCGCAACGCGAGCTTGCCGAAATCCATCGCCGCCAGAAAATCTACCTGCGCGACCGCTCCTCGGTTCCACTCGAGGGACGCGTCGTGATCATCGTCGATGACGGTATTGCCACCGGCGCGACCGTCCGTGCCGCGATCGCCGGCATCAAGGCCAGGAAGCCGCGCAAGATCGTTCTGGCAGTACCAGTCGCTGCAGAGGATTCGCTGGAGACGATACGGGCTGAAGTGGACGAGGTGATCTGCCTCGAGCCGCTGCACCGACTCGGCGCCATCAGTCTGAGCTACCATCACTTCCCGCAACTCACCGACAACGACGTGATCGCGCTGCTCGACGCGGCTGAACGACCGTCGACGCCGCAATGAGCCCACGGTCCAAAGGCTACGCTAGTAGACCTCGCCGTTCGAAGTGACGATGACCCACTTGCCGTCGCGCTGCTCGAGTGTGGCGACGCGGCTGTTGTCGGGCAGGATCGAGCCGATCTGCACCATGTACATGCCGGCGTCGTCCTCGATCATCGCGCGGCCATTGGCGACGTGGAGCAGGCGAAAGCCGCCCTTGCCCGGGAACGGCTGCTCTTCCTTCAATGCCGCGCCCCTGGCTTTTTCCGCGCCGAGCTTGGACACGGTCGCCGTCACCACCGGATCGACGGCGGGCGGCGTGGCATCTTCGGTATTGTCGGCCATGGCGAGCGGAGAGACGCTGAAAACGTTCCGTGCCTGGCTGCTGGGCAAGTCGCGGGTGGTGTCGGCGGAGCCGCCGTGGATGCCGAACTTGTCGCTGTTCAGGAACACGTACCATGGGAAAAGCGCCGCGCCGGCGGCCATGACAAGGCCCGCTACGGTCAACGCGCGGTCGGTCACGGAATGATCGCTCGGCGGCCTTGCAGGCGCTACCTTTTCGTCCGCATCAAAATCGGTCACGTCTATCCCCTCTGTCTAGGCGCTTGCTGCATCGGCGATGGCGGAAGGCCGGCTGCGGCCTTGAGCGCCGAAGCAAGATCGGCGAAGGCATCCGCGCACGGCTTTCCGTCGGGTGTCTGTTTCAGGACTTCGTAGATGATGGGAACCTGCTTGATCGCCATGTCGAGATCGGCATCGGTTCCGGGGCGGTACCCCCCGATCAGCCGCAAATCGCGCGTCTCCTCGAAGCGGTGGATAAGCGACTTCAGGCGCGACACCAGCTTTTCCTGATCGGCCGTCCATGCCTTGCGCGCGAGGCGTGAAATCGACGCCAGCGGGTTGATGGGCGGATAGCGCCCCTCCTCCGCGAGACTGCGGTCGAGCACGATGTGCCCGTCGAGAATGCCGCGGGTGGAGTCCGCGATCGGGTCGTTGTGGTTGTCGCCGTCGACGAGAATGGAGATGATCGCGGTGACCGTGCCCGTGCCTTCGGGTCCGGGGCCGGCGCGCTCAAGCAAGCGCGGCAGCTCGGTGAACACCGATGCCGGATATCCGCGGGCGACCGGCGGCTCACCGGAGGCCACCGCCACCTCGCGGATGGCATGGGCAAAACGAGTGACGCTGTCGACGATCAGCAGCACATCGTCGCCCTGGTCGCGGAAGTGCTCGGCGATCGTCACGGCACAGAGCGGCGCCATCTTGCGCAGCATCGGGCTCTCGTCGCTCGTCGCCACCACGGCGATCGATTTCGCCATGTTGTCGCCCAGCGTATCCTCGATGAACTCACGCACTTCGCGGCCGCGCTCGCCGACCAGCGCGATCACAACCTTGTCGAAGGCATCGGCGCGCGCCAGCATCGACAACAGCGTCGACTTGCCGACGCCTGATCCAGCGAAGATGCCGAGGCGCTGACCGAGGCAGAGGGGCGAGAAGAGATCGATCGCCTTGACCCCGGTCCTGAACCCATCCTGCACCCTTCGGCGGGTCATCGAGGGAGGCGCGGTATTGGAGATCGAACGGCGGACAGTCCCCGGCGCCAGCGGTCCGCGGCCATCGATCGGTTCGCCGAGCGCATTGATCGTGCGCCCACACCAGCTTTCGTCCGGCGCAACACGAAAGGCGCCTTTTCGGATGACCGTGTCGTGGATGCCGATCGGCTCGCCGGGCTCTATCGGGCAGACATAGACAAGATCCGGCTCTACCCGGACGACCTCCCCGAGATGGATACCCGTCGTGCTGCGATGGGCGACAAATTCGCCAAGCCGGACATGGCGCGAAAGCCCACTGACAGTGTAGTGACCGGCAGCGATCGTCTGCACGCGGCCGCCATGGGCAACCGAATACTCCGGATCGGCATAGCGCGCGACCAGTCCGGAAAGCTGGGTGAGCTTCCGCGAAATCGCACCTGCCGGGAGCACATCATCCATCATAAATCAACCGTCCCGGGTCAACGGCTTCCGCCGAGGGTCTTGATCGCTTCCTGCAGCGAGTTCTCGCTGTCTCGCATCAACGCCGTGATGCTCTCGAAGGCGCGATTGACCTGGATGAGCTGGGTCATCTCACCGATGGCATTGACGTTGGATTGTTCGAGATAACCCTGGACCACAGCAACATCGTACCTGTCGACAACCGGCCGGGCAGTATCGGTCATCTTCACGCCGCTGTTTTCAAAGCGGACGAAACCCTTGTCGATATCGGCCTGGAAGAGACCGATCGAGGCGACCTGCCTGCCATTCTGCATGACGATGCCGCTGGCGCCGACAGTTGGCGGACCGGCATCCCGCTGGAGCTGGATCGGCGCGCCGCCGGCATCGAGAACCGGATATCCTTGTGAAGACAGGAGCTCCCCGGTCTCCGTCATCGTGAAGCGGCCGTCGCGCGTAAGCACGGTGCCGACCGGCGTGTCGATGGCGAACCAGGCATTGCCCTTGATCGCAAAATCGAGCTGATTGCCGGTCTGCTGGAGTTCTCCGGTGCGGGTCGAGAGGTAGTCGTTGCCCTGGTTGACGAAGGCAACCTTGGCATTCAAATCGTTGCGCGTGTTGCTGAGGACCTCGTCGAACTTGACCTCTGTGGCGCGGAAGCCAACGGTGTTCACGTTCGCCATGTTGTCGGCGATCGTCGTCAGGCGCCGTTCGAGCGCCATCTGCGACGAGATGGAAACATAGATACCGGTCTGCATTGTCAGCGACCCCCGAGTTTAAGCGAATTGATGGAAAGCAGCAGGTCCGGCGAAATGCCATGACCGGCCGAGGAGCCGAAGACTGCCAGGGGATCGTAGTTGTCCGAGGGATTGTGCAACTCCCACATCGCCGTAAAGCGCTCGAGGAACAGCCCGACCTTCTCGGGGTCCTGGAAATCCTCGACGTCGATGCTTTTCTCGATGAAGGCCGCCTGCTTGTCGACGTCCGACGCCGCGACCTCCTCCGGTATGCCAAGGGCGACGCGCACGACTGCGGCAAGCGCATCGTCGGCAAGCACCGACATGCCCGATGTGATCGTGGATGCCTTGCGCTCGAAATAGAGGGCAAGGCGAACGCCCGCATTGTCGTCACCGGCATCCTGCTCGAGCGTCTGGCGCAGATAGTTGTCGACGACGCCGCGCTGCGCCTTGTCGAACGATGTAGTCGCTTGTCCGAACATCGCAAAGTCGAAAGTCTTTGCGAGCTCCGCGTAGCGGCCGTCGGCGAGTTTGTTAGCGAACGCCTCCTCGTTGGCCACCCCTTCGGTGAGAACCTTGCGGATGAAGGCCTTGGCATAGGCCATGTCTTCGAGACCGTGCGCCTTCAACGCGTAATTGTAGATGCGGCTATCGGCCATGAAGTCGTTGATGCTTTTGATCGAGCCAATATTCGCCAGGTAGTATTCCGTCTCGCGCGCCACATCCGGCTTGCCGGCCACCCGGTCCAGCGACTTCGAGATGTCCTGGCTGATCAGCCTGTAGCTTGTGTAGGTTGTCGTCACGATGAACCCGTTTCCCGAATCGAATCGAACAGAACGAAGCTGCCCCTCGACCGTGACAATGGCGGCAATGGCTTGCGCGAAACTGTCTGTAGAGGCGTGTTTCAAGCGACACCGCGGAACAGCTTCACGCAAGCCAGCTCCCGTATCGGTGGCAATGGAAAACAACGTTCAGATACGGGCACACAATGAATATTATCATCGGATTGGTGGTCACGTTTGGCTGCATCATCGGCGGCTTCATGGCCATGGGTGGCCATGTCGAGGTCCTTTTTCAGCCATTCGAGGTCCTGATCATCGGCGGAGCCGGTCTCGGTGGTTTCATCATGGCCAACCCGCTGAAAGTACTGAAAGACTCTGGCAAGGCGCTGGCGGAAGCATTCAGGAACAAGGTGCCGAAGGAGCGTGACTACCTCGATACGCTGGGCGTGCTCTATTCGCTGATGCGCGACCTGCGCACCAAGTCTCGCAACGAGATCGAAGCCCATATCGACAATCCGGACGAATCGTCGATCTTCCAGTCCGCTCCGAACCTGCTGAAGAACAAGGAACTGACGTCTTTCATCTGCGACTACGTTCGCCTCATCATCATCGGGAATGCCCGCTCCCATGAGATCGAGGCGCTGATGGATGAAGAAATCAACACCATCCTGCACGACAAGATGAAGCCCTATCATGCGATCACGGCGATGGGCGACGCCTTCCCGGCGATCGGCATCATCGCCGCCGTTCTCGGGGTCATCAAGGCGATGGCGGCCATCAACGAGTCGCCGGAAGTGCTCGGTCACCTGATCGGCGCGGCACTTGTCGGGACCTTCCTCGGGATCCTGCTTTCCTATTCGGTCTGCAACCCGCTGACCGCCCAGATAAAGATGGTTCGCACCAAGCAGCACCGCCTCTACATCATCGTGAAGCAGACGCTGCTGGCCTACATGAACGGTTCCGTGCCGCAGGTCGCACTCGAATACGGCCGCAAGACGATCTCCTCATACGAGCGTCCGTCAATCGACGCCGTTGAACAAGAAATGATGAGCCCGGGAGGCGAGAAGGCGGCATGACGACCAGGACGACGGCACCCACGGCCCAGGTACCCGCGATGGACCGCGCACTCCACGCAATGCTGACCGGCAGCCTCGGCGACAAGGCCACCGTCGCCAAGCTGGCTGCCCAGTTTGGCGAACTCTACTGCGAATTTCTTCCCGACGTTTTCAAAAGTGAAACCGGGCTCGAAATCCAGGTCCGCTACAACGGATGCGAAACGGGCCTGATGAACGACCTGATCGCCGATCTCGGTGACAACATGGCGCTGGCAGATGGTTCGCTGCGCAACTGGTCGCCGGGCTTCACGCTCGCCTGCGGCAACGGTTTCGTCATCACGCTGATGGAGAACCTTCTCGGCGCGGAGCCCGACACCATAGTCGAGCCGATAGAACGGCCGCTCTCGAAAATCGAACTCGACCTCGCGGTCATGGTCTTCGATCGTATCGCCAACGTATTGAAATCGGGCGTCAACGCGCGGGGCAGCTTCGATGCGACGCTCCTGGCGCCGCACAATGCCGACGATCGACCGCGCCCGGACGCGGATCATGTCGACGAGTACGCCGCAGCGATCAAGTTGAGCATCCAGCTCGGCCCGGTCATTTCGGAATTCGCGCTGATAGTCCCGCAAAAGGCCCTTCTCAAGACGACGGTGATCACGCCGAAATCGCGCGGGCATTCCTCCGAAAGCCAGGAGCAGTGGGCCGAACGGATTGGCGACCAGGTGAAGCGGTCGCAGATCACGCTGGAGGCGCGCATAAGTCTGCAGCCATTGACGCTGGCAACGATCGCTCGGCTTGCGCCCGGCGACGTCATCCCCTTCCTCGACACCGGCGAGGTGCTCGTCGACGTCAGCGCCAACGGCAAGGATCTCTACCTCTGCGAGTTCGGGCGCTCCGGCGCAAACTACACCGTCCGGGTCAAGGACAATCCGGGCGCCGACGGGGACATTCTTCGGCAATTGATTGGATGACGGCAATTTCAGCTTCGGCCTGTGTACGATGCAGGCTGAGGCAAGTTTCAACTGGAATAGTGATTTCATGGCTACGAAAAAGACCCCCCCTATCGACCTTGACGAGATGATCGGCGGAACCGGCAACGACGGCGAACTCGAACAGGCTATCGACAACCTTCGTGGTGTCCTGAAAACAGATGCAGCCGGCGAACTGCCGGACATCGAAAGCGACTTTCCCGACACCGGCACCGATCTTGCGCAGTTCGGCGCCGCCGACACGTTCGGCTCCGAGTTCGGCGCGGCGGCCGCCCTCGGCGGCAGTGAATTCGGAACCTCCGATTTCGGCGGTTCCGCTTTCGGCGACAATGAAGTGTCGAGCCGCGAACCGGGTAGCGCTCTTTCAGCCAACATGGATCTCATCATGGACATCCCGATCGATGTCCAGATCGTGCTCGGCACCAGCCGCATGCAGGTCTCCGGCCTCATGAACCTCACGGAGGGCGCAATCATCGGCCTCGACAAGAAGATCGGCGAGCCGGTCGAGATCGTCGTCAACGGCCGTAGGATCGCACGCGGCGAGATCACCGTGCTCGAGAACGACGATACCCGCTTCGGCGTCAAGCTGATCGAAGTGACAGCGACGCGGAAGGCCTAACCCCTGTGGGGGCGGAGAGGAAAGACCATGATGGACTTTGATGATTTCAGCGGCAATCTGCCGGGCAAGCCACTCTCCCAGGGAGAAAAGGCCGCCGCCGTTCTCCTGGCGATGGGAAAAACCGTTGCCGGTCGTTTGCTCAAGTACTTCACCCAGCACGAATTGCAGGTGATCATCGCCTGCGCGCAGTCGCTCCGCTCGATCCCCCCCGACGAACTGACCGTCCTGGTCAACGAGTTCGAGGACCTGTTCACCGAAGGCACCGGCCTGATGGACAACGCAAAGGCGATCGAAGGAATCCTGGAAGAAGGGTTGACCCCGGACGAGGTCGACAGCCTGCTGGGACGACGCACCGCCTTCCAGGGCTACGAAGCCTCCATCTGGGACCGCCTCCAAGATGCGGAGCCTGCCTTCATCGGCAAGTTCCTGCTGCGGGAGCACCCGCAAACGGTCGCCTACGTCCTCTCGATGCTGCCGTCTGCTTTCGGGGCCAAGGTTCTGCTCGAGCTGCCGGACAACCGGCGCGCCGACATCATGAACCGCACTGTCAACTTGAAGAACGTGAGCCCCAAGGCTGCGGAGATCATCGAGAACCGGGTGATGGAGCTGATCGCCGAGATCGACGCGGATCGCAACTCCGCCGGCTCGACCAAGGTCGCGGAACTGATGAACGAACTGGACAAGCCGCAGGTCGAGACCCTGCTCGATTCGCTCGCCACGATCAGCCGCGAGGCGGTCGGCAAGGTCCGCCCGAAGATCTTCCTCTTCGACGATCTGCTCCAGATGCCGCAGCGCAGCCGCGTCATGCTGTTCAACGACATAGCGGCGGAAGTCGTCACCATGGCACTTCGCGGAGCAACACTCGAGATCCGCGAATGCGTGCTGGCGTCGATCAGCCCCCGCCAGCGCCGCATGATCGAATCGGATCTTGCGGCCGGCATGGCCGGCGTCAATCCCCGCGAGGTGGCGCTCGCCCGCCGCGCCGTGGCCCAGGAAGCCATCCGGCTTTCCAATTCCGGCCAGATCCAGCTCAAGGAATCCGACACCGAACAACAGGCGGCCTGATCCGCCTTTGTTGAAAACTCCCAGGCGCGCAGTGCATTCGATTGAAAAGCGCGTTGCAGCCGGATAGCCTTCAAGCATTGAACGCCCGCGTCGTATCGCGGGCGTTTCCCTTTCTCGAGAGGCGGCGGATTGTCTGACGAAGAAGACAAGGACAGCAAAACAGAGGCGCCGTCCGAGAAAAAAATCCGGGATGCGGCCGAAAAAGGCGACGTGCCCTTTTCGCGAGAAATCCCGATCTTTGCCTCCGTGCTGGCAATTTATGTCTATCTGATCTTCTTTCTGCCAGACGGCGTCGGCCACATAGCGGTGACGCTGCGCGACATTTTCGAGCAGCCCGACCAGTGGAAGCTGGAGACAGCCGCAGACGTGATCTCGCTGTTTTCGCATCTCTCCTGGGCGATGGCGGCGTTGCTGGCGCCGGCATTCATCATGTTCATTGTGTTCGGGCTCTGTGCTTCGGTTTTACAGAACCTGCCGTCTCCGGTTCTGGAGCGCGTCCGACCGCAGATGTCGCGCCTCTCGCCCGTCAAGGGTTGGCAACGACTCTTCAGCGCGCCTGGTTTCGTCGAGTTCGGCAAGTCGCTTTTCAAGATCATGGTGGTGTCCATGATCATGTTCTTTGCCCTGCGTGGCCAGTATTTCGCAGCGCTGGATGCAATGTTCTCCGACCCTCAGGTGACGTTCGTCAAGATGGCTGCGGCCATGAAAACGATCCTCGTCGTGCTGCTTCTGTCCACGGCTGCCGTAGCCGCGGTCGACTTCTTCTGGACCCGCTACCACTGGTACGAAAAGCTCCGGATGACCAAGCAGGAGGTCAAGGAGGAGATGAAACAGGCGCAGGGCGATCCGATCATCAAGGCACGGCAGCGCTCGATCGCCCGCGATCGGGCCCGCCGCCGCATGATGGACAGCGTCGCACGCGCCACCCTGGTAATCGCAAATCCAACGCACTACGCGGTAGCCCTGCGCTATGTCAGGGAGGAAAACGACGCGCCGGTGGTGGTTGCCAAGGGCCAGGACCTGATCGCCCTGAAGATCCGCGAGATAGCCGAACAGAACCACATCCCGGTCTTCGAGGATCCGCCGCTTGCGCGCTCCATGTTTGCGCAAGTCTCGGTGGATAGTGTCATTCCGTCAGTATTTTACAAAGCGGTGGCGGAGCTAATTCACCGGGTGTACGCCTCCCGCACACAAAGAAAGAAGGGACAATAAAAGACATGAAAACATGCCCTTACTCCGCTGAACGTGAACGGATCGTCGCAAACGCCATCCTGCCGGTGGCAAGCGAACTCCGCCTGCTTGATGCATCCGACATCATTTCCCTGCTGCGCTTCGAATGCTATGGCAATCTCGCCGAGCTCGTCTCATCGGCAGCGGAACTTTACTTTCACCCGGGTACCATCAACTTCGGCTCCGGCGGCGACTATACGCTGGAGTGGAACGGCGTGCCGGAAGTCACGCTCGACCTCGAAATCAAGCCAAAGGGCGTCACCGTCTATGCGCGCCTGACGCTCGCAGCAGAGCACGCGGCAATCGAGATCAATCACGTGGCATTCCAGGAGCCTGCCGCCGACCCGCGGGCCAACACGGCCTTCCTGGAGCGCAGCCTCAACGAAGCGCGGTTTTCGCGGACGTCGCCGTCCCCGTTGCTTTCGGACGCCGCCTGACGGCCAAGCCGGCCACCCTTCGCGGCAACCCGCCCGAGATGGCCGGCAAGACATTTCTTCACCTGAGAAGCAGCCTGGAAACATTGTAGAGCCGCGCTTTCCCGCGTGAAGCGTGGCAAATCACGCCTGTTGCGCAGCCGCCGGCGGAGACGCCCGTGTTCAATCTGGATTTGCGTTTGGGGGCGAATAGCGGGCGTCCGAAACACGCCGCTTACCGATCAGCTGATATAGCCCAGCCTGATCGCCTTGGCGATCGCCTGGATACGGTTGACCGAATCCAGCTTGATCGTTGCGGAGCCGAGATAGGCGTTGACCGTGTGAACGGACAACCCCAATTTCTCGGCGATTTCTTCGCTGATGCGACCATCCCCGGCGAGTTGCAGGCATGCGATCTCGCGTTCGCTCAGAACTTCGGCCGGCAGGGAGCGGCGCTCGTCCAACGACAGCAGGTCCATCATGATCTGGCAGCTCTTGCTGTGCAGGTCGACGATCGTATCGCTGCTGATATCCAGGTAGTCGGCGGTAAACGTCACGTAGCCGTTGCCCACGGCGCCGAGTCTCACCGGGAAGGCGATGCCGGAGAAAGGCAGCACGCGCGCCTTGAGGCGGACGGTAAACGGCGCGAAATCAACCGCTTCGGCGACACACATGTCGTCACGGCCGTTCCAGATCAGCGGCAGCATCGAGCTGTCGATGTGGTCGAGAAGCTCATCACCATAGGCATCGATGAACGCCTTGGAATAGGCAGAGTTGGAAGGACCCCAGTTCTCGAGTTCGCAGACGAGCCTGCGCTTGGTGGTCGTCATGTTGCCGCCAAGACGGAACACCGCAAAGTTCCTTGCGTTGATCGCTTTCTGCATCCCCACAAGCCGGGGGAAAAGATCGGCGCGACCGGCAAAGCGCTGCACCCGGATAGTCTTCGACTGCTCGGGTGTCTCGGTGCCTCTGTCTTGGGTACGCGCCATTAACTGTTCCTTTTATACCAGGTTGTTCCGGACCGCGTAGGCTATGGCTTCCGACCTCGTCTTCGTCGCGGTCTTGCGCATCACGCTGGTAATGTAGTTGTTGATCGTGTTGCGTGAGATGCCGAGGATGACGGCGATCTCGTCACTGGTCTTGCCCTCGGCAATCCAGAACAGGCATTCAAGTTCGCGCTCCGTCAGTTCGAAGTCACGATCGGACTTGACCTCGCTGCCGCGCGAGAAGCTGGAGTAGTAGCCGGCAAGAAGTCCGATTTCGCGCAAGCGCTCGTGCGAAAGGATCGCGCCCTCCGCAAACAACAACATGACGGCAAAGCGCGCGCGCCCGACATTGAATGTCAAAGAGCAGTACTGGCGGCCAACACCAGCTGGCAGAATGATCTCTTCGGGAAGAAGCAAGAACTTCGGCTGCAGAAGCAGCATGCACTTCTCGTATTCCGTCGTCCTGGCGTAGACGCTTGCAAGCTCGGCGCTCAACCGGCGCACCAGGTCGAAGGGCCAGTCGGAGGTAACGACGAAATCCAAGCCCTGTTCAAGGACGAGATCATAGCGGGTAAGCAGAAATCGCGATGCGCCGACATAGTCCGTCAGCACCCGCATGGCATTCGGCAGATGGCTTGCATCCGCCATCTTCACCAAGGCTTCGATCATCTTTTCGCGCGATACAGGGACCGGCGCCGCGCCTGACGCCGCAAATGCGAGGCCAACCCGTCCCCGGCCTGATTGCCACGTTTCAAATTCCATATCGTTCCCCCTTGAAGGACGAAACGGATCTGCCCAACCAAGGACACGCCCGCGCTACAAACCAAACCACGACGCCCGCAGGATCAGGTTGCCTAGATCGCCGAATCATCTTTCCCCGTGACTGTAAACGCTGAAAAACAAAGCGCTATTCCTGCTTTTAGGGATTTACCAAAACGCAAATTCATAAACTGATTCGCACTATGCCACATTTACGATTCCGGTATCGGCCATTTTTGTGCAGATCACAACTGCCTCCTTGTACGCAAGTTTGGAAAAAAAGACATAAAAAATCAATAGGCTTCCCAATTTCGGCCAAAATGTTCCATTATTGTACAGTAACAATATAGAACCATTCACACATCACGACCTCTAATCATGTCGTGTTTGATGTACATTTTTTTGATTTTCCGTTATATTCTGACACATTTTCGAAGATTTTATGTTTTATTTTGTTTTATACATAACATTGCTTGACTTTCTTCTTAACTAAATGTTGGGTCATTTGTTTTCATTCTTCCCCGCCACTCATGAAGGGGAACAGAATGATTCTGTACATCACGCCCGAGAATCGACATCTCTATCGCAAACAGGTCGACCAGTACTTCCGTATTCGCAAAACGGTATTCCATGACACCCTCAAATGGGACGTGCAGACGCACGGAGACATGGAGTACGACAAGTACGACAGCATGCCTTGCACCTACGTGCTCTATCTCACCTCGACCGGTGAGGTGTCCGGCGGCTTGCGTCAGATGCGCATGACGGGACCTACGCTGACATGGGAAAAATTCGCCGACATGGTCGAAGACCGTACCCAGATCTTCTCTGCGAAGGTAACCGAAACGACGCGCTTCGTCATTCGCCCCCAGGAAAAGGACGTGCGCGTCTCAAGCGGAGTCAATCGCACCGCAATTGAACTCTGCAACGCGTCGCTGGAATACGGCCTTTCGCAAGGGATTACCCGTCACGTCGCAATCTGCGAGGAGCGCGTCGTCAAGCTGACGAGACTGTTTGGCGTGCAGTGCCAGACGATCGGACGCCGCGCCACCAGCAATGGCGACGACATACTCTGCGTATCCTGGGAGGTCAGTTCGGCCTCGCTGGAGAAGCTTGCCTGGGTGAAGAGCCACTATGCGGTGGCGTCATGACATCATCGAACATGTTGACCAAGCCGAGCGAAATCGCTCGGCTGATCAACTGCATCGAGTTGATGCAACCCAGCCGCTGACATAGGTCCGCGAGCATTGAAGACAACTGATCTGCGGGAATGCCGAGTTCGCCGGCAATCTCGGCGGACGAAACGCCATGCGCCATCAACGACAGGCAGCGCAACTCCAGTCGGCTGAGCTGGAACTCGCGCAGGACGGACGTTACCAGCCCCCGCGCCTTCAGCGTCTCGACATGCAGGTGTCGGGCCGCTGCAATGATCTTCTCTTCGCGCTCCTCAAGCAGGACCTTCATCGCCTCTGGCTCGACGTCGAAGGTGAACAGGACTGCGCCGCGATATTCTGAATAGGGCATGGCCGACACAGCGAGAAAGCTCTTTCCCACCCCGAACGACCGGGCATCGTTGATCATTGCCTTCAATGGCGCATTCTGGTCGGCGACCTCGTTCAGCAGCACCACCATTCCGCTCTCCTGGCCGTAATTCACGACAGGGTCGACCGCGAAATAGTTGCGAAGGGCGTAGTTCAGCAGCCAACGGGCGGGATAGGTGACGGAGATATAGGTTTCCGGCTTCTCGCCCTTGCGCTCTGCATAGACATGCGCAACATGTCGACATCCCACTTCACGCCTGCTCGCATTCAAAAGTGCGCACACGGCGTTCTTTTGTCGCCCGGAAAACAACGAAAGCGGCTTAATTCCGGCCAGCACCAAATCCATACGCCACCTCGTCCGGTTGGACCCGATCGAACCTATTGCTGACCGCTATAGGATCGACGGCAATTGCATCATGCACCGAATCCCTCCCAAACCTTGTTCGGTAGCTCGGGACAGTATTCGCCGGCGCGCAAAAATCCACCAGCCCCTTAGGTGTATCCCCGCAAATTTTTACTGCAGCCTTTTGAAACAAGCTTACATGCAATCCCGCAGGTTGGCGAGGTGGGTTTCACATTATGCTGAATCGGCCGGACATCGTCCGGCCGACCGCTGGGGTGAATTTTGCGGGTCAGGCGGCCTTCTCGACTGCCCACTTCCTCAGGATCTTGGCGGCGCGCTCTTCGCTGATCTCCACCATCTTGGCGAGGCGCCGCTCCGGGCCTTCCTTGACGCGTCGATTGAAATCTCCGCCCTCACCCATCGTGAGCAGGTCGTCGGTGCTGTCGAAGCCGAAGTCGGATCCGAAACCATCCATCAGCGCTGCCCCAGGGCCGCCGATGGCAGGCGCGAAATCAGGCAGTTCCAGCCCGGCATCGGCCTGTGCGAGGGCTACGCCGTCGGCATTGCCGTTGATGCTGCGCACGAGCGGACGAACACCGAGCCAGATCACCAGTGCCGCGACAGCGACGAAGGCCAGCGAATTTATGATGCCGCCAAGATTGCGGTTCAACATCTCCATGAAGCCTGGCGACGTCGATGCCTCGCTCAGGAGCTGGTTCTCCATGAATTCCATGGCCGTGAGGGTCACCACGTCGCCGCGGCCCGCGTCGATACCTGCGGCCGAAGTGACGATCTTCTGCATCTCGGCGAGGTAGGCGTCGATCTTCGCCTGATCGGCGGGTTCGCCGACCATCTGGGCAATGCGGCCGCTGTTGACAACGACGGCAACCGAGACCTTCTCCAGCTTGTAGCTGTTGCGGGTGGTCGCCACGGTCTTGCTGTTGATTTCGTAGTTGGTCTGTTCTTCCTTCTTGTCCGCTTCGTCGGAGGATTCCGGACCTGCGCTGGCGCTCTGCGGTGCAGCCTGCGGAATGTTCTGCTCGACCGTTGCGGCGTTGTCCGGTGTGCGCTGAAGGGACTTCTGGTTTTCCTTGGTGATGCGGACCGACCGCTCCACGCGGGACTCCGGATCGAAAACGGTTTCCTGAATCTGCTGGCTGTCGGTGTTGAGTTGAGCCGACACGCTGGAACGGAAATTGTCCATGCCGAGGAACGGGGCGAGCGCCTTGTCGATGTTGGACTCGATCTCCTGCTGCACCTGCTGGACGACGCCCAGGTTGCGGGCGATCGCGCTGTTGCCGCCCTCGTCGCCGGATGCGAGCAACTGGCCGGTGGAATCGAGCACCGTCACGTCGTCGATGTCGAGGCCGGGAACAGAGGAAGCCACGAGGTGACGGATCGCGGCGGCCGCCTTGCTGCCGGTGCTGCTGCTGGCGCGGATCATGACCGACGCGGTCGGCTTGCGCTCACCACGACGAAAGTTGCCGACATCGGGCATGACGATGTGCACGCGCGCGGCGGCAATTCCGTTGATTTGCTGGATGGAGCGTCCAATCTCACCCTCGAGAGCGCGCACCCGTGTCACTTCCTGCATGAATGAGGTAAGGCCGAGCGAACCGACCTTGTCGAAAAGCTCGTAGCCGGCATTGGCGCTATTCGGCAGCCCGCGCTCTGCAAGCATCAGCCGCGCCTTGCTGGTCATGCCGACGGGCACCTTGAGGCTTGCCCCATCTGCACCGACCTCGAAATCGATGCGGTCCTCGGCGAGCGCCATGCTGATCTGATTGATGTCGCTGCTCTCGAGACCGACATAGAGCGTCTCGTATGCCGGCTTGTTGATGTAGAACGCCGCAAAGAGCACCACCGCCATGGACAGGACGCCGACCCCGATCAGTGCGTAGAGACGCGTACGACCAAGACTTGCCACATTTTTAAAGACTTGAAGTAATTGATTTAACAGATTCATTCTGTTCCCGCGCCGCCGCCATCCAAGAAGGGCTTATTTGCCCGTGACGACACTAGAAAGCGAAACTTGCGCGAGCGTTTCGCACCTTGCTTTTTGCCGGATCACTTGAAAAAAAGCGCCGTCGAGGGAGTCATTCCCCGAGGGCTGCTTGTGGCGAGGCATCCTGCCAGCCATGCAATATCTTACTGAAAAGTCTTAGAAAAACTCGAGATCTCCTGCGGCCGCACTGAAATGTTGCGTATTGCCCAGTCGAGACTGCGGGTCGAGCCTCTCCCGCAGTTCCGCCAGCCGGACGAGACTGAGCGCCGTCGTGAGGTCCACCGCACAGGAGCCAGAGATGCCGGAACTCAGAGTATCGATGAACTCAGCAATCCCGCGGGTCTTCTGAACCGCGAGATCGATGCCCTGCAGGGCTTCCAATGTCTCGGTCGACTGCAGGGCTTCGGCGCCGGCAATCGCGAATATGCGAGACTCCACGCGCTCGATCAGCCCGGCGACATGCTGAAGTTCGGAAACGATCTGCGTCAGCACCTCGGGGAGTTTCTGCTCCATCGGCCCGCCCCGCGCCTGGTATTCAATCGACATTGCAAACCTCGTACTAAAAGAACTCGATCGAGTTTTCGACCGGGCGGACGGCGGGAACCGGACGCTGCTCGAGCGCCACGGTCTTTTGGGTTTCGGCACCGGTAAGGGGATACTGCCGGGCGCGACCACTGATCGGCCAGTATTCCAGCTTGCGGCCGTGCTCGCCCCCCACGCTTGAACTGACAACGGGGATGCCCTCGTCCTTAAGGAACTGCATTGCGAACGCCGCATTCTGCTCGCCAACATTCGAGAACGTTGAAATCGTCTTGGCACCACCGAACACCTTGGCTTCCAGCCGGTCGCGGCGGGCCCCCCTCTTCAACAGGCCATTGATCAGCAGTTCCATGAGATGGACACCATACCGGGTCGCATCACCTCCGCTTGCGAGCGAATTCACCGAACCGGGCAACAGGAAGTGGTTCATTCCACCGACACCTGCCACCGGATCACGCAGGCAGGCAGCCACGCACGAACCAAGGATCGTCGAGAGCACCACATCGGGATCGCTGACGACCTTGTATTCACCCTGTATGATGTGGACGCGCTTGGCTGTCGCCTCGATTGTCATTTCAATGCCCCGAATACGGCTTCGATGGCTGCCTTCATCTTCTCAATGGTGAATGGCTTTGCGAGGACGTTGTTGGCGCCAAGCTGGGCCGCCTTCTGCACCAGGGCACGGTCGCCCTGGGCGGTCAGGATGATGAACGCCGCCTTCTTGGTGGTCGGGTTGGTGCGTACTGCCTGCAAGAAGCCGAGACCATCCATCTTCGGCATGTTGAAATCCGAGATGACGAGGTGATGGGGCTGCTGCTCCATGATCTTCATGCCCTGCTCGCCATCGCCGGCGGCAGTGATCTGCTTGAAGCCAAGTTGGGTCAGCGCGTCACTGAGGAGCAGGCGGCTGGTGACCTGATCGTCGACGATCAGCACTTTGATCTTTTCTGCTAGAGACATTTTTAAGTTCCTTCCTTGCGGGCGGCTGTTATTTTCAAGATTTCCTCCCCGATCGCACCGAGGGGGAGTTGCTGTTCGACGGCGCCTAGTTCATGGGCCACTCGCGGCATTCCATACACCACGCAGGTTTTCTCGTTCTGACCGATTGTTTTCGCGCCTGCGTGGCGCATTTTCAACAAGCCGGCGGCCCCGTCCCGACCCATGCCGGTCAGGATGACGCCAACGGCATTTCGCCCGGCAAGCTCGGCAACGGAATCGAACAGCACGTCGACCGACGGACGATGTCCGTTGACCGGATCGCGTTGCACGAGCCGGCAGCAGGGCGCGGATTGATTGGCGACTTGCAGATGATGCTCGCCACCCGGCGCAAGGTAGACCTTGCCGATTTCGAGCCGTGCACCGTCGGTCGCCTCCTGCACCACAGGAGCGCAGATGCGGTTCAGCCGTTCGGCGAAGCTCTTGGTGAAGGTCGACGGCATATGCTGGGTGATGACCGTCGGCGGGCAGTTCACCGGGAATTTCTGCAGCACGTTTATCAGCGCCTCGACGCCGCCGGTCGAGGAACCGATGGCGACGATCTTGCGCCCGACCCTAAAGTCGGTTGCCGGAGATGAAACGTGTGTCTCGGTCGTGATGGCTGGACGCGCGTAGTTGCGTTGCGACCGGGCTGCTGCCTTCACCTTGTCGGCCAGATCGTAGAACGGCCGGATATCGCCGGGCACCGGCTTGCCAACGCAATCGAATGCGCCGATTTCAAGCGCCGCCAGGCTCGCTTCCGCGCCGCGGTGGGTCAGCGTCGAAACCATGATGACCGGCATCGGCCGCAGGCGCATGATCTTGTCGAGGAATTCGAGGCCGTTCATGTTCGGCATCTCGATATCGAGCGTCACCACGTCGGGATTGAGCTGTTTGATGGCCTGGCGCGCTTCCATGGCGTCGCCTGCCTGGCCGACGACATCGACCTCCGGATCGGAGTTGAGGACTGCGGTGATCAGACCCCGCATGGTGGGTGAGTCGTCGACGACGAGGACACGTGCAGCCATGCTCATCTCCCTTTCGTCGTATTGTTGCCGGTGTAGCGGTAGGTGGTGATACCGATATTGTCGAAGTGGTGCTTTGCATCGCCCGACACGCGCTCGGAGTGGCCGATGTAGAGGTGGCCGCCTTCGGGCAGCAACCCGGCAAACCGCGACCAGATCTTCATCTGGGTCGGTTCATCGAAGTAGATCACCACGTTTCGGCAGAAGATCACGTCGAAGGGACCGCGGAACGGCCATTGCGCCATCAGGTTCAACTCATTGAACGTGATGAGCTTCTTGACCTTGTCGTCGATGCGGAACTTGCGCCGACCGGCCCCGTCTGCATCCTGAAACCACTGCTTGCGCATGGCCGGGGAGACGGTCTCGAGCGCGGTTTCGTCATACACGCCGGCACGCGCCAGCGCCAGGATCTTCGGATCGATGTCGGTTGCGAGAATACGGAAATCGTAGTCGGCGATGTTCGGCATCATCGACAACACGGTGAGGCCGATCGAATAGGGTTCCTGCCCGTCGGAGCAGGCAGCCGACCAGATGCGCACCCGTCCACCAGCGCGGGCGCGATTGATGAGGCCGGGCAGCACCTCGTTCTTCAGGTGCTCGAAGTGGTGGTTTTCCCGGAAGAACCGGGTGAAGTTCGTGGTGAGGTGCGACAGCATCTCGCGCCTGGCCTGGGCGCCGGCGGGAGAGGAAACCAGCGCGCAATATTCCCGGAACCCCCGGAGGCCGAGGTTGCGGATATGCTTCGACAGGCGGGAATAGACCAGCGACGCCTTGGTGTCGTTGAGGTAAATTCCGGCGTCGGCATAGATCATTGCGGCGATTTCGGTGAGATCGCGGCGGGTCAACGGATATTCTCCGCTGGCCAGAACCTCGTCAGGGGATTGCCTGATGTCCTTGAGGCCAAGCGCGCTCATGCAGCTTCACTTTCGGTTTCGGGGAACAGGCTTTCCAGTTCGAGCAGGCAGATCATCCGGCCTTCCATGGCCAGGATGCCGCGGGCATACTGCCTTTCAATATCGGACGAGATCTCGGGCGTCGGCTGGATATTGTCGTCCGTCACCGTCAGGATGTCCGAAACCGCATCGACGAGCAGCCCGACGACCCGCGATTTGACCTGGGTGACGATGATGACGTGACGGGCGGTAGGTTCCGCTGCCTTCATGCCAAGGCGACCCGAGAGATCGACGATCGGCAGCACCACACCACGCAGGTTGATGACGCCCATGACGAAAGGCGGGGCATGCGGCAGCGCCGTCGCCGGCGTCCAGCCGCGGATCTCGCGCACCGACATGATGTTTACGCAAAATTCCTGGTCGCCAATCCGGAAGGCGATGAGCTCGCGGCTTCCCTGGGTCAAGTTCTTTACGGCATACGACATCGTCTTATCCTGTGGCAGCAAGCGACATTTCTGGCTTCAGCGACTGGCCGCGCGAGGCGCCGACAACCGCATCAACATCGAGGATGAGCGCCACGCGGCCATCGCCGAGGATGGTGGCGGCGGCAATGCCCGCGACGTGGGTGTAGTTGGCCTCGAGACTCTTGATGACGACCTGGCGCTGGCCCTGGATCGCATCGACCATCAGCGCACGCTGGCCGCCGCCCTCGGACTCCACCAGCAGCGCCACGCCTTCAACCGGGTTGGCCTGGGTGGTGCGGAAATTCAGGATGCGGCCTACATCCACCAGTGGGCAGAAGCTGTTGCGGATCGAGATGAGGCGATGGCTGGCGCCGAAGGAATGAATGGCGGAAGCCTCGGGCTGCAGCGTTTCGACGATCGCGGTCAGGGGCACGACCAGGGTCTGGCCCGCCACCGTCACCACCATGCCGTCGAGGACGGCAAGTGTCAGCGGCAGGCTCATAGTGAAGACCGAGCCATGCCCCGGGCGCGAGCTGATGCTGATGCGGCCGCCGAGCGCCTGGATCGAGCGCTTCACCACATCCATGCCGACCCCGCGGCCGGAGATGTCGGAGATCTTGTCGGCGGTCGAGAAACCGGGAAGGAAGATCAGGTTGTCGATCTCTTCGTCGGTGAGGTTCGCATCGGCGGCGATCAGGTCGTTGTCGATCGCCTTCTGCTTGACGCGTTCCCGGTTGATGCCGGCGCCGTCGTCGGCAAGCTCGATCAGGATACGGCCCGAGCGGTGCTTCGCCGTCAGGCGGACGGTGCCTTCCGGGTTCTTGCCGGCGGCGACGCGCTTCTCCGGCGTCTCGACGCCATGGTCTACCGCATTGCGGATCATGTGCGTCAGCGGCTCGGCAAGCTTGTCGATGACGGTCTTGTCGACTTCGGTATTCTCACCCTCGGTGATGAGGCGGATCGACTTGCCCGTCATGTCCGCCACTTCGCGGACGATGCGCGACATGCGCTGGAACACCGGCTTTACCGGCTGCGCGCGGATCGCCATGACGCTGTCCTGGATCTCGCGGGTCAGCTGCTGCAGCTCCTCGAGGCCCATGTTGATCGACGACGTGCCATTGGCATCGTTCTCGATAACGCTCTGCGACAGCATCGCCTGGTTGATCACCAGTTCGCCGACGAGGTTGATGAGGCGGTCGACGCGATCGAGGTCGACACGGATCGTGGGGGCAGCACCGGCGGCAGCCGTCGCCTGCGCAGCTGCCGTTGCGGCTGCACCGGCATCTTTTTTGTCGCCTCGCGACGCCGCTCCTGCAAGCTTTGCGATCCCGGACACGGCTTCGGCTGCCGCGACGGCTGTGGTCGCGGTGGCGTTGGCAGCAGCACCGGCTTCCTCGCCGTCGGCATCACCCTCGCTGCCTGCTCCATCCAGCATCGACAGGTCGAATGGAACCGGTATCATCGGCAGTTCTTCTGCGCGCTCGGCCGCATCCGTCGCCGCTTCCTGTACCTTGATCTCGAGGTCGCAATCCCACTCGGCGAACTCGAATACCGAACGGATGGCGTCCTCGCCCTTCGTCGTCTTGACGGCAATTTTCCAGCGGAAGTAGGCGCCTTCAGGATCAATCTGGTCGAGCGACGGCAAGGCGTCCGTATCGCAATGGATGCTCATTTCACCGACGCGCGAGAGGTCCCGCAGCAACAAAGTTGCCTCGTTACCTTTGGCGAACAGCTCCGGGCGCGGATTGAAGGTCACATCGTAGACAGTGCCTTCGATGGCTTCTTCCTCGTCATCGAAACCATCGAACGAAAACGGGATCGGCGCGAAGCCGCTCTCGTCGGTCGGCGCCGGTGCGGCGGCGGTCGCGGCAGCGGGCACTTCCACCGTTGCGGAAGGCGCCGGAACCTCACCATTGGCGAGCGCCTCGAGTTCCTTGACCAGTGCGCGGCTTCGCGAATCGTCGACGGAGCCGCCGTCACGCGCCGCGTTGGTAAGGTCGGCCAAAACGTCAGCCGACTTCAGCATCACCTTCAGCACATCCTGGTTCGGCTCGAGCTTGTTGGATCGAACGCAATCGAGGGTCGTCTCGAAGACGTGGGCGAAGGAAACCAGATCATCAAGACCAAAGGCGCCAGCACCACCCTTGATCGAGTGCACGGCGCGGAACACAGCATTGACTGTCTCCGGGTCGCGGTCCCCATCGTTCAGCTTCAAAAGACCGGATTCCAGTTCTGCGAGCTGCTCTTCGCATTCCTGGAAAAAGATCTCTTTGATTTCGTTCATATCCATAGGAGAAATATCCCGTTTAGGCGGTTACACGCTCGATGGCATCGATGAGTTTGGTTGGATCGAAAGGCTTGACGATCCAGCCCGTGGCACCGGCCTGGCGGGCGCGGTTCTTCTTTTCCGC
The DNA here is from genome assembly GCA_030028905.1 of Ferirhizobium litorale. Lineage (GTDB taxonomy): Bacteria > Pseudomonadota > Alphaproteobacteria > Rhizobiales > Rhizobiaceae > Ferirhizobium > Ferirhizobium litorale. Next base: position 145,571 of record JALDYZ010000004.1, read on the forward strand.
GTCACTTTCCGTCGTCAGGACGAGAATGGGGATGGCGCGATACTTCTCATTGCGCCGGACGCCTTCGATGAAGCCGAAGCCATCGAGACGGGGCATGTTGATGTCGGTGACGATCACATCCGGATTGGCTTCTTCCAGGACCTCCAGGCCCTCGACGCCATCTTCCGCCTGGACGGTTTCGAAACCCGCATTGTTCAGCGTGACGAGAAGCATGTTCCGGATGGTTCGTGAATCATCCACGGTGAGCACTTTTTTCTTCATTACCGGATCTCCTGAGCCTGCAGTTGGTCGGCACTCATTCCGACGAGCTGCAGTGTTTTTTGAAATGCGTCCGAAACCTTTGCGATCGAGAAGGGCTTCTTGTCCTCTCCCCAGGCCTTGGCACCGGCCAACAGAACCTGGATGCACTGGATGCCCGCCCTCTCGACTGCGGAGGCATCGATGACGAGGGCTTTGCCGCGCAGCGACATCAACTTGCCGTGCAATTGGGTGGCCTCGTTCAGGTCCAGCACAGCCGGCAGTTTCAAACTGCCCTGTTCGCCTTTCTTGCTCGCCATCAGAACTTTCCTCGTCTGTTGCGTTGGTTTGCGTCTTGGTGGGCATGCCTCGGGGCATGCCGTGATGTCTGAGGGTGTTGCGGCGCCACCGACCGGCAATGCTTATGGGCGAAGGAGGTAAACATTCCGCTCATCCTCCTAGTCCTGCGAGATAGCCGCGAAATCCGCCTTCGAACTCTTCGCCTGTTTCCACGCCCTGATCGTGAAGCGCCGCGGGCGGCGCGTTGGCAGCCGCCGGGTTTCGCGAGGCCGCGGTCGGCGTGACCGGATGCGGGTGCCTTTGACCGGAAAGGCGGTTCTGGCGTTCGATGCGGAACGAGCGAATGGCTTGCCCCAGTTCGGTGATTGTCATCTGCAAGTCATCGGCGACTTCGCCGGTGCGTGCGGCCGTCTCGGAATCCGCTGCGATCCGCTCTCCGAGAGTTCCGATCTCGCCGGTCACTTGCTCCAATTCCTTGGCATACTCGCCGGTCTCGTTGGCGATGTCGGTGATCGCAGCGTTGATGTCGCTCACCTGGCGAACGATACTGGCAATAGCCTCCTGCGTGCGGCCCACCATCTTCACGCCGGTATCGACCTGGACCTTTGTGCCGTTAACCAGCGACTTGATCTCGCGGGCGGCATCGGCGGAGCGACCGGCAAGCGCGCGCACTTCCTGCGCCACGACGGCAAAGCCTCTTCCGCTGTCGCCGGCACGCGCGGCCTCGATACCGGCATTGAGCGCCAGAAGATTGGTCTGGAAGGCAATCTCGTCGATCACGCCGATGATCTGGCCGATCTTTTCCGCCGAATTTTCGATATCGGTCATGGCGGTGATCGCCTGGCTGACGACCGCGCCGCTTTTCTCGACCGATCCGCGCGTGGTTGCGGTTGCCTCCTGCGCGGTCCTTGTCAGGCCGGCATTGCGGCGCACGCCTGCGGCAATGCCACCGAGCACTCCGACGCTCTCATTCAGTTGTCGCGAACTGTCACCGTTGCTGCGTGCCAGATCTCGCGCACCGTCCGCGACCCTGGTGGTTGCCGCTTCTGCTGCCCGGCTGCACTCCGCATGCGTTTCGACTGCTTCCCGCATGCCCTCCAGGGCTGCATTCAGTTCGGCAGCAAGGCCGGCATAGACATCCGGGACGTCATCCGCCACGCGTGCGGTCAGGTCGCGATCCGACAGCGCATGGACGACATCCGCGAAGACGGCAACTGCCTCGGCCTGATCGGCCTGGCGCTGGTCGGCAAGCTGCCGGTGGTGGGCAACGCGCAGTTCGTTGAACCGCAGCGAGACCGCAATCTCGACATCCACCATGACAAGGCGGATGAGCGCAGCAATGAGCTCTCCCACTTCCTGGGCGCGCTTGCGGCTTCCCGGCATCAGCGATCGGCCGTTCAGTTCCTCGACCAACCCGCCGACGAGATGTTCCAGTACCACCGCATGGCCGGCCACATGCCATCGCGGGTCCAAGTTCATCCGGCTCTCGGTATCGGATAGAACCTTGACGCGCTCCGCATAGAGGCTGTCGAAACGGGCATCGGTCAGCACATCCCAATGGGACGACTGGAGGTCATGCAGCCTCTCGACCTGGCGCTCGCTCGCGAAATTGCGGGCGGCATCCGGGAAAGACTGGTAACGCTGGAAGAGGTCGCGCAGGCCAGCGCTGACGCTTGGCTGCAACATGGAGCGATAGCGGCGCACGAGTTCGCACTGTTCGCCATCCAGACCGGCAAATCGCAGTCGGTCGCGCAAGCTGCCTGCCTGTGCCCGTCGCGCCTGATCTGTTGGCAATTCCTGCCCCAAGCTAGTCCCCAATGCATAGCCGGTACCCCCGCGCAAGCGGGCGGCGGTTCGGATTGTCCGGATTTCAGGCTCGGAGAACGGCAGCAACACCCTGCCGTTTCTTGCGGCGACTGAATGCAGTCGATCGCAAATCACCAAAGTCTGTTCCAGGAACGGCTTCAATGTGTGGGATACCGGATCGATACCGGTACGGCGGGACGGCTTCATGCCTGGTTGAGACGGGCGAACTCGTCCCTCTCCGACGTGATGCCCAATCTTTATGGTTAATTCCTTGCTCGAAAGTTAATTTCGAAGGCTGTGCCGTCGGCTTTCGGGAAAATCGTGAGGCCTCAAGTCACGTCCCTAAATCAGCGCCGGGGAAATCTGCAGCCGTTCAGCTACAGACAAGGTTCGACCAGTATGTGCTACGGGTGATCTTGGCGTTTCGTGCTGTAAAACAGGGTAAGAGCAATGATTGTTCTTGGCGTAAGTGCATCTGTCATCACCATTGCGACGCTGGTGACGTTCTTCTGGCTCCACACCATGGAAGCCACCCGCGGCTCGGTCGCTAGCCGCGTTTTTTGATCCTCTCCCGGACCTTGACCCAGTCAGCCGGTGCGGCCCCGCCAGATCGCGGCATAGGCCACCATCTCCGGTGACGGCGAGCATGGATGGACTTTTGTCCCGATGCCGAGCGGCAGTTTGTCAGCGCGCACAAGGCCAGCGGCGCCGAGGCTCGTCCCGGTCGTTCCGTTGCCGCTTGTCCTGACCCTGCGTCGCGTGGCTGCCGCCAGCATTTCAAAATAGTCGGGATTCATCGAGAACGGGCCCTCGACCACGATATCGCCCTTTGCCCCGACGAGATCGAGACAAGTCGCCGTCATCAGCGCCAGATACCAGGAAACCGCAAGCAACCGAGCTCCCGGCGTCAGCCCTTCCGCCTCGACCGTCCAGCGGCCAGCGCTGTGCGGGAACGGGCCGGACCCCTGTGGCAGGGAAGGCAGGAACATGATCTCTTCCGCCAGCACCTTCGCACGGTCCTGCGGCAATATCTCCGCCTTCGGATCCGGGGCAAGAAGCTGGAACGCCCGCCCGCCCATGAAGCGCGCCGAGGGCACCGGATCGCCTTGCGCATTGACATTGATCAGCGTGTCGCGGGCCTCGTCGAGCTCGACTGGCTCACCCCCGATCGCCATCACCACCACCCAGGTTCCGGTGGAAACGACGGAAAATGGCGGCGTCGACTGCCACAGGTGCGGCAGCAGGGAGGCGTTGGAATCGTGCAGGCCGCAATGGACTGGGGTCTGAGGCGGCAGACCCGTGGCAGCTGCGATCTCGGGCAGCACGGTGCCGAGCACATCGTCGGCCCGATGCAGCGGCGGCATTTTTCGGCGCCAGCCCATGCGATCGACCAGCGACGAAAAATCCGCTTTCGTCGGTGCCCAAAGGTCCGAGTGGCAACCCCAGCTGGTCACCTCGCCGGCGCGTACCCCGGTCAGCCGGAAGGCCCAGTACTGCGGATAGGGCAGGATCGTTGCCATCCGGTCGAAGTCGCCCTTGAAGATCGCTTGCTGCCAGAATAGTTGGCTGCCGATGTTGAGGCCCATCGGCAGGCGCGGCGAGCCGGTCTCGGAAAAGGGCGGTCGAACCGCGTCATACTCTGCCGCAAGGTCGTCCGGCCCGGCATGCTCGTAGTCGAGAACCGGAAGCGCAAGGTCGCCTGCAGCGTCGATCAGTGCGGCCGTCGCGCCGTGCGCGGTGATGGAGATTGCATCAACCCCGCCCTCGCGATGCAACTCGCCGAGGGCGGTGATGATGAAGGCCCACAAGGCTTCCACATCGAAATGAGGATAGGGCGGACCGGCAAGCACGCGGTTCGGCGTCGTGTGCACGAGAACTTCCCGGCCCTGCTCCAGATCGAACAGCGTCACCTTCGCATTGGTCTTGCCGATGTCGATGACGGCAATGCGGGTCGCCTGCGACATTGCTCAGCGTGCCCCTTCCTTGAGGCGGCGGCGAACGCGTCGATAGACGATCGGCAGGGCGATGACGAGGATCAGCAAGAGGCCGATGAAGATCGACATGACGATGCCCGGCACATTGAGCAGGCCGAAACCGAAGGTGACCATGCCCATGATCAGCGCCGCGAGAACGACGCCGGGAATGGTGCCTGAACCGCCGAGAATACTGACGCCGCCGAGAACGACCATGGTGACGATCTCCAGTTCCCAGCCGAGCGCAATCGATGGACGGGTGGAGCCGAGCCGCGACGTCAGGCAGATCGACGCCACGCCCGCCATCAGGCCGGTCAGCAGGAACAGGATGAACTTCACCCGCGCAACCCGCACGCCGGAAAAGAGCGCCGCGGTCGCGTTGTTGCCGATGGCGTAGACGCTGCGGCCGAAGTTCGTCTTGTGCAGCAGGATGCCATAGACCACCGCAAGCGCGGCGAAGAACACGAACTCGAATGAGAAAACCCACCAGACATAGCCCTGCCCGAACCAGGCAAAGCTGTCCGGATACCCGGTAAAGGCCTTGTCGCCGAGGATGATGAACGAAAGGCCGCGGAACAGGCTCATGGTACCGATCGTCACCACGATCGAAGGCAGGCCCATACCGGTCACCAGCAGGCCGTTGATCGCTCCACAGGCGAGTCCGACGGCAAGGCCGACCACGACCAGCGCCGGCGTGTCGAAGCCCAGCGTCGCGGCATAGCCCATGGCGGTCGAGGCGAGCGCGACAATCGCGGCGACCGAGAGGTCGATCTCGCCGGCGATGATCACCAGTGCCATCGCAAAGGCGATCATTGCCTTCTCGGTGAAATTGAACGTCGCATCCGAGAGGTTCCACGGATCGAGGAAATAGGGCGAGGCAAGCGAGTTGGTGATGAAGATCGCCAACGCGACGACCAGCAACAGGCTTTCCCAGCTCTTCAGCGCACGGGCGCCACGTCCTTCGAGGCGGTCCGGTATGATCCGCGGCGAATGTTGCGTCTCAACCATCAGACGGCCTCCGCTTTCTTCAGAATGACCCTGCCCTTGCGCTTCTCGGCACGGGCATTCACGGCGACGGCTATGATGATGACCGTGCCGGAAATCGCCATCTGGGCGAAGGGCGAGATATCGATGACCGGCAACGCATTCTTGATGACGCCCAGGAAGAGCGCCCCAAGCACCGCACCCGGCACCGACCCTATGCCGCCGGCGATCGAGATGCCGCCGATGACGCAGGCCGCAATGATATCAAGCTCGAAGCCGAGCGCGATGTCGACATAGGCGACCGCGTAGCGCGAGACCCAGAGGTAGCCCGACAGCCCGGCGAGCGTGCCCGACAGGCAATAGGCGAGGAAGCGCGTGCGGCCGACGTCGATGCCGGTATAGACGGCTGCATGCGGATTGCCGCCGACGGCGAAGAAGGCACGGCCAAGCGGCGTGCGGCTCATGATCAGGAACATGATCGCGATCATGATGACGGACAGCCACGAGAGCACCGGGGCGCCGGCGATTTCGAAGCGCGGCAAAGCCTTGAAGCTGTCGCTCATCTGGTGGGCGTTGATCCAGGCGCCACCCGAAAGCAGGAAGATCAGCCCGCGATAAATGGTGAGCGTGCCGAGCGTCACGACGATCGGCGGAATGTCGAGCTTCCACACCAGCAGTCCGTTGATGGAACCGAGCGCGGCGCCGAGCGCCATGACGGTGAGGATCACCAGCGGGATCGGGATGCCGGGCATCGTCGCATTGATCATCGCCGCCACCATGCCGCAGAGCGCCAGGTTGGCCGCCATCGACAGGTCGATGCACCGCGTCAAGATGACCGCCATCTGGCCAAGCGCCAGGATGATGAGAATGGAGGTGTCGTTATAGACCCGCGCGAGGCTGGCGGGTGCCACGAAGCCCGGAAAACGAACCGTGATCAGCGCCAGGAGCACCAGGATCGCCACGACGAGGAGGACTTCACGATTCTTGAGCAATGTTCGAACCATCACACGGCCTCCTGAATGCCGGCCGCCGCGCGCACCAGCTTCTCGGCGTCAAGATCGGCGCGCTCGAACTCGGCAACCATGCGCCCCTCGCGCATGACGATCACCCGGTCGGACATTCCCATGATCTCGGGGATTTCCGACGAGACCATGATGACACTCAGCCCTTGCGCGGCGAGTTCGCTCATGAAGGCATGGACCGCCGCCTTCGAGCCGATATCGATGCCCTTGGTGGGCTCGTCGAGGATGATGACCTTCGGCTGCGTCGCCAGCCACTTGGCGATCACCACCTTCTGCTGGTTGCCGCCCGAAAGCGTGCCGACATCCTGGTCGAGCGACGCGGCTCGCAAATCAAGCCTTGAAGTGTATTCGCGCGCCAGCTTGAACTCCTCCGCGAGCCGCAGGAACCCGGAACGGGAGGTGCGCGACAGCGACGGTAGGGTGACGTTCTGGAAGATCGGCAGACCGATGATCGCGCCCTGCCGCCCCCGCTCCTCGGGAACGTAGACGATGCCCGCATCGATCGCCTCGGCGGGCGATCGGATCACCAGAACCCTGTCGTCCAGGCGGATGGCACCGGCGGACGGTCGGGTGACGCCGATCAGGGCCTGCATGAATTCGGAGCGCCCTGCTCCTACCAGGCCGTAGAAACCCAATATCTCTCCGCGTCGAAGCTGGAAGTTGATGTCCTCGAACTCGGTCGGATGGCGGTAACCGGAGACCGTCAGGACCGGTCTCCCGATCTCGACCGGCTGCTTGGGGAAGACCTGCCCGACGTCGCGGCCAACCATCATCCGTACGAGGTCGTCCTGGTTTGTCTCCGCGACCATGCCCTCGCCCACCATGCACCCGTCGCGGAAGACGGTGTAGCGATCGGCGATGCGGAAGATCTCATCGAACTTGTGACTGATGAACAGGATGGCCTTGCCATCGGCCTTCAGCCGGTCGATGAGCTCGTAGAGTTCGTGGATCTCCTTGTAGGAGAGCGCCGCGGTCGGTTCGTCCATGATGACGACGCGCGCATCGATCGACAACGCGCGGGCGATGGCAACGAGGTGCTTGTTGGCGATGCCGAGATCGCGCAGCCGGATCGTCGGATCGATATCGGCGCCGACGCGCTGGAGCAGAGCGCGGGCGTCCGTGTTCAGCTTTGTCCAGTCAATGAGGCCGACGCGGGTACGCGGCGCATGGCCAAGGAAGATGTTCTCGCCGACCGAAAGCTCGTCGAAAAGCACCGTCTCCTGATGGATAGCGGTTACGCCGGCCCTGGCGGCAGCCGTCGCCGTCGCGAAATGCACCGTTGTGCCATCGACGTTGATCGTGCCCTCGTCGGGCTGGTAGATGCCGGTCAGGATTTTCACGAGCGTTGACTTGCCCGCCCCGTTTTCGCCGACAAGCGCCGTCACCGAACCGGGATAGAGCGACAGCGAAACATCGGAAAGCGCCCTTACGCCCGGAAACGACTTGGATATGCCTTCGAGGGCAATTGCGGGTCTGATCCGCGCTGTGGTTCGGTCCTGAAGCAATGCAGTGCCCACCGGTTATTCTGGATTTCTTTTCTGGCGCCATCTGGGCGCCCAAGCACGTCATCGTACTGCCCCCGCGGGCAGGATGCCGGGAGAAGTCCGGCGCGTCATGCGCGCCGGACCACGGGAGGTGCCGGATCAGAAGATCTTGGCGAATTCCTCGACGTTGCTTGCATCGTAGACGAACGGATCGGCCATGGCGCCTTCATTGTTGTCGTCGAGCTTGACGGTGCCCATGCGGCCCATCTTCAACTCCGCGCCCGGCTTGGCTTCCGCGCCACCGATCAGATCGTTGGCGATCATCGTTGCCGAGTAGCCGAGGTCGATCGGGTTCCAGATCGCGAATGACTTGGACGCACCCGACTTCACATGGCCAGCCATTTCGGATGGCAGGCCGAGGCCGGTGACATTGATCTGGCCGACCTTGCCCGCGTCGGTCACGGCCTGGGCGGCAGCGACGATGCCCACGGAGGTCGGCGCGATGATCGCCTTCAGGTTCGGATAGGACTGGATGAGACCTTGGGTCTCGCGATAGGACTTGTCGGCGAGATCGTCGCCATAGACCGTCGCTACGACATTGATGCCCTTGTAGTTCGGCAGCACCTTGTTCATCTCGGCGATCCAGGTGTTCTGGTTGGTCGCCGTCGCCGAAGCCGAAAGCACCGCCACGTCACCGCCATCCGGCAGGTTGTCAGCGGCAAGCTTGATGATCATGTTGCCGATCAGCGGGTTGGAGGACGGATTGAGATGCATCATCCGCCCCTCTGGCGCGACACCCGAATCCCACGAGATCACCTTGATTCCGCGGTCCATGGCCTTCTTGAGCGCCGGAACGACGGCATCCTTGTCGTTGGCCGAGATGGCGATCGCATCGACCTTCTGCGCGATCAGCGAGTTGATGACCTCGATCTGGCCCTCGGCGGTGGTGGTCGTCGGACCGGTATAGATGATCTCGACATCGCCCAGTTCCTTGGCCGCTTCCTGGGCGCCCTTGTTGGCCGCCTCGAAGAAGCCGATGCCGAGCGCCTTGACGACGATGGCGATCTTCTTGTCGGCCGCATTCGCAACACCCGCCATCAGCGCCGATGTGATGGCGACGGTGGCGAGCAAAGTCTTCAGAATCTTCATTGTCATTCTCCTCCCAATTGAAATCCGACCTCCGCCGGCTTGCCTCAAGCCAAGGACGGTCGCTCCTCCCTGAAGCCGCGCGTGTTCGCCACGATAAGCTGTACGCCGGCACCTTCCAGCATCGAGGCATGCCTGTCCTCGATATCCGAATCCGTAATGACCGCTGCTATGCGCTTCAGGCCGCAGAGAATGAGGCTCGAGCGCTGCCTGAACTTCGATGAATCGACCAGCACCACCAACTCGTCAGCCTGGTCGATCAGCTTCTGCTCGGCCTGGATCAGCAACGGATCCGCCTCCATCAGGCCGAGCGGCCCCAATCCCTGGGCGCCCATGAACATGCGCCGCGCATAGAAGTTGCGCGTCACGTCGTTCTCGAAGGGGCTCAGGATGATGTTCTGCTCCCGGTAGATCACCCCGCCAGACAGCATCACCGTATTCTTGGAATGCTTGAGGAGATGCTCGGCGATCGGGAACGAATTGGTGAACACCTGCAGGCGGCGGTTTGCCAGGAAATGCACCATCTGGAAGGTCGTCGTACCGCCGTTGACGATGATGGCATCGCCATCCTCGCACAGGGCCACGGCTTCCTTGGCAATCGCCTGCTTCTGCCGCGCATTGATCGACTCGTTGACGCTGAACGGACGCCCGGCAAGGCCAACAAATTGCGGCGGATGCAACGCCTCGGCGCCGCCGCGGACACGACGCAGCTTCTTCTGCACGTGAAGCGCGGCGATATCCCTGCGGATCGTCGCTTCCGAGCTCTCGGTCAGGTCCACGAGCTCGGAGACGGTGACAACCGGCTTCTCCTGAACAGCGGACAAGATGATCCGATGGCGTTCTTTCTCGTGCATGGCTCCTCCAATGACGTTCATGCTTCCATCATCTTCGCGCATTGTCAATCACAAATGATCATCAATATTCGTTATGCGGCGCAATATGATTGTTTTTGATCGTTTGTGATTGACAATGTCGTCGCTTCGGTGGATTTTGGCCGTACCGGGTATGGCAAGCGAATCCATACCCCATTGCCGTGGGAGGACATACCGATGCCGATCGAAAGCCGGGGCGCGCGCCTTGAGAACCTGTGGGACGATGCACGCGCGGCGGGCATGAGCGAACCTGAACGGCTGCTCTACCGCTCCAATCTCCTTGGTTCCGACAAGCGCGTGACAAACTACGGCGGCGGCAACACCTCTGCCAAGGTCATGGAGAAGGATCCGCTCGGCGGCGCTTCGGTCGAGGTGCTGTGGGTCAAGGGATCGGGCGGCGACGTCGGCACGATCAAGATGGACGGCTTTTCCACCCTCTACATGGAAAAGCTCGAAGCCCTGAAGGGACTCTATCGCGGCGTCGAGCATGAGGACGAGATGGTCGGCTACCTGCCGCATTGCACCTTCAATCTCAATGCCCGCGCCGCATCGATCGACACGCCGCTGCACGCCTTCGTGCCACGCAAGCATGTCGATCATATGCATCCGGATGCCATCATCGCCATCGCCGCCTCGAAGAACAGCCGCGAACTGACGAAGCAGATCTTCGGCGACGATATCGGCTGGCTGCCATGGAAGCGCCCGGGCTTCGAACTCGGGCTGTGGCTCGGAAAGTTCTGCAAGGAAAACCCTGACGCCCGCGGCTGCGTGCTCGAGAGCCACGGCCTGTTCACCTGGGGCGATACCGCCAAGGAGAGCTACGAAACCACGATCGAGATCATCAACAAGGCGATTGCCTGGTTCGAAGACGCTGGCAAGGGTGCAGCCTTCGGCGGAGCCCGCGTCCAGCCGCTGGCCGCCGAGCAGCGCCGCGCCGTTGCCCGGAAGCTGATGCCGATCATCCGCGGTGCGATCAGTGCCGAGGAGCGCAAGCTCGGCCATTTCGACGACAGCGCCGCGGTTCTCGAATTCGTATGCTCCAACGAGCTCGAGCCACTGGCCGCACTCGGTACAAGCTGCCCCGACCATTTCCTGCGCACCAAGATCCGCCCGCTGGTGATCGATTTCGATCCGGCGAACCCGGATGTCGACAAGACGATTGCCGGCCTGCCGCAGGCCCTTGCCGACTATAGGGCCGGCTATGCCGCCTACTACGAGCGCTGCAAGCATTCGGACAGCCCGGCGATGCGCGATCCGAACGCAGTCGTCTACCTCATCCCCGGCGTCGGCATGATCACCTTCGCCAAGGACAAGGCAACCGCACGCATCTCCGGTGAGTTCTACGTCAATGCCATCAACGTGATGCGCGGCGCCTCCAGTGTATCGACCTATGTCGGCTTGCCCGAACAGGAAGCCTTCGACATCGAGTACTGGCTGCTCGAGGAGGCCAAGCTGCAGCGCATGCCGAAGCCGAAGATGCTGGCCGGAAAAATCGCGCTGGTGACCGGCGGCGCCGGCGGCATCGGCAAGGCGACTGCGCACCGGCTGGTGCAGGAAGGCGCTTGCGTCGTGCTCGCCGACATCGATGACGGCGCGCTGGAAACGGCGCGCGGCGAGCTTGCTGCGCGGTATGGTGCAGACGTCGTGCGCGCCATCCACCTCAACGTGACCAGCGAGAGCGACGTCCAGACCGGATTTGCCAGTTCGCTGGTCGAGTTCGGCGGCCTCGACATTCTCGTCTCCAACGCCGGGCTTGCCTCGTCTGCGCCGATCGAGGACACCACCCTCGATCTCTGGAACAGGAACATCGACATCCTGACGACCGGCTACTTCCTCGTTTCGCGCGAGGCGTTCCGCATCTTCCGCCAGCAGAAGATCGGCGGCAATGTCGTCTTCGTCGCCTCCAAGAACGGGCTTGCCGCCTCGCCGGGCGCTTCCGCCTACTGCACCGCCAAAGCGGCCGAGATCCATCTCGCCCGCTGCCTCGCGCTCGAGGGCGCATCCGCCGGTATCCGCGTCAACGTGGTCAATCCGGATGCGGTGCTGCGCGGCTCCAAGATCTGGACTGGTGAATGGAAGGAGCGGCGGGCCGCCGCCTACAAGATGGATGTCGACGATCTGGAGGCACACTACCGCGAGCGCTCGATGCTGAAGCTCAGCGTCTATCCGGAAGACATCGCCGAGGCGATCTACTTCCTCGCCTCCGACATGTCGGCCAAATCCACCGGCAACATCATCAATGTCGACGCGGGCAATGCCCAGTCATTCACACGCTGAGGAGGTCGCCATGACGAAGATGATCGCGGACAGCACGATCGAACAGCACAATGGCGAGCGACTCGACACACTCAGGGCCGACTACACCCGGCTCGGCGAACAGCTCGCGCGGCGCGGCATCGACATCGAGACGGTGAAGGACAGGGTCGCCGGCTATGGTGTCGCTGTGCCCTCCTGGGGGGTCGGCACAGGCGGCACGCGTTTCGCCCGCTTCCCGGGCCAGGGCGAGCCGCGCCATATCTTCGACAAGCTCGAGGATTGCTCGGTTATCCAGCAATTGACGCGCGCCACGCCCACGGTCTCACTCCATATTCCGTGGGACAAGGTGAGCGATGTGGCCGAACTCAGGGAACGCGGCAACGCACTGGGGCTCGGTTTCGACGCGATGAATTCGAACACCTTCCAGGACCAGCCGGGCCAGCCGCTATCCTACAAGTACGGATCGCTTTCGCACAGCGATGCGGCGACCCGCAGCCAGGCAGTCGAGCACAACATCGAATGCATCGAAATAGGCAAGCAGCTCGGCTCAAGGGCCCTGACGGTCTGGATCGGCGACGGTTCGAACTTTCCCGGCCAGAGCAATTTTACCAGAAGCTTCGAACGCTATCTGGAAGCGATGAAGCAGGTTTACGCCGCGCTGCCAGACGACTGGAGGGTCTTTACCGAGCACAAAATGTTCGAGCCGGCCTTCTACTCCACCGTCGTGCAGGACTGGGGCAGCAACTATCTGATCGCCAAGGAACTCGGCCCGAAAGCCTTCTGCCTCGTCGATCTCGGCCACCATGCGCCGAACACCAATATCGAGATGATCGTGGCGCGGCTGATCCAGTTCGGCAAGCTCGGCGGCTTCCACTTCAACGACTCGAAATATGGCGACGACGATCTCGATACCGGCTCGATCGACCCGTACCGCCTGTTCCTTGTGTTCAACGAGCTGGTCGACGCCGAGGTGCGCAACGCGCCCGGTTTCGAACCGGCGCATATGCTCGACCAGAGCCACAACGTCACCGATCCGATCGAGAGCCTGATGGTCAGCGCCATGGAGGTGGCCCGCGCCTATGCGCAGGCGCTGCTGGTAGACCGCAAGGCGCTCGCCGGATATCAGGAGGCGAATGACGCCCTGATGGGTTCGGAGACACTGAAGGTGGCATTCCGCACCGACGTGGAGCCGATTCTCGCCATGGCGCGCGTCGAAAGCGGCGGCGCGATTGCACCGGTTGACTGCTACCGCACGGCCGGATACCGCACGCGAGTGGCCTCCGAACGGCCGGCCGCAACGGCCGGCGGCGGCGGCATCGTCTGAACTGGCCCACCCGCACCACCTGTGTTTGGCAGTATGCAGGCGCCGCGAGGCGCCTGCCTTGCTTTTCGGGAATGGCTGTCGTGCTTCCTAGGTCGACAAAAGACCGCGCCGTTTGCGTTTGGCTGCTCTATATGATGTTTGCGGAAGGCACATCACGGTTTACCCTTGAACGAAAACTAGGTCGGTTGAGGATCGGAGCAGCAGAATGGAACAGTCGACTCCCAGCTTGGTCGCCAAGAAAGCCCCGGCAGCAGAGCAAATGCCGCCACAGATCGCACTGACGCGCGGGCACGCGCAAGCGGCTATTGTCGCCGCGGCCCTGTGGGCCCTACCTAATTTGCCGGCTGCCGCAGCCGATTGTTCCAGCCCGCCGGGCCCCGGCGTCAACTGGGAGGAATGCACCAAGAAACACCTCATGCTGCCGGGCAGCAACTTCGAGCGTGCAAACCTCGCCGGTGCCGATCTTTCCGTGACCGATCTCGGCAAAACCAACATGACATCTGCAAACCTGGAGAAAGCGGCCTTGCAGCGCGCGTGGTTTACCGGCGCCAAGCTGGACAACGCGAATTTTTCCAGGGTAGAGGCCTACAGGACCGGCTTCGTGAGGGTCGCGGCCGCTGGCGCAAACTTCTCGAACGCCGAGTTGCAGCGTGCCGACTTCAGGGAAGCATATCTCAAGGGCGCCAATTTCTCCAAGGCCGAGCTCGGGCGCGCCAATTTCCAAGGGGCGACACTGACGAACACGCGTTTTTCCTATGCCAACCTGTCGCGGGCCGATTTCACCACGTCGATCTTCGAAGGCCCACTGCAACTCGACCATGCCTTCCTCTTCCTGACACGCATCGAGGGCCTGGACCTGTCGACCTCGCTCGGGCTGGAACAGGATCAGATCAATCTTGCTTGCGGCGATGCCAAGACGAAACTGCCGGACGGCCTCGTCGCGCCGCGCACCTGGCCCTGTCCCTTCGACTGAGGCGGGAACAGCCACGTCAACGAGGGCGCGCATGCTACGGCTCGCCCTATTTGTCCTTGATGCCGGCCGCCACTTCAACCTTGCGCAGCACCCACAGAACGACAATCCCGATTATCGTCGCCAGCAGCGCAAGCGGCCATATGCCCAACCCCGCCGCGAGACCGATGGCGCCGGACAGCCACATGCTGGCACCGGTGGTCAACCCCCTGACATCGCCCTTGGTATAGACAACGACTCCTGCCGCGAGAAAGGCGATACCTGCCGTCACCGCCTCGACGAGCCGGATCGGATCAAGCCGAGCTGCCTCGCTCGTGTCGGCCAACGTTTCCATCATTTCCAGGGTGATGATGGAGAATGTGGCGGCCGCAAGCCCGATCAGCATGTTGGTGCGCAGACCGGCCGTATTCTTCTGGTACTCGCGCTCCATGCCGATGAGGCCGCAAAGCAGCGCCGCGCCGAACGCCCTCACCAACAGGATCTCGAGCGGCAGTGCCAGGTTCAAGGAAAATTCGTCGGATAGCGTTTGCATCATGGCGAGCATGGCCTCCCGGGAACACGGACTGCCTTGCAAACGCCACTTGGGCCAATTCGTTCCGCCTAGGCGTCCGAACCAGCACGGCGACGGCGAAAATGCGCAAAACCGGTGCAGATCGACCTTAACCGCGAGGAGGAAACTTGAGTAAAAATGGTGCCCGGAGGCGGATTTGAACCACCGACACGCGGATTTTCAATCCGCTGCTCTACCAACTGAGCTATCCGGGCATCGCGGCCTCGAGCCGCCCGGTACCGTTTCCGGAACCGCGGGGGCTTGGTTTCCCCCGGAAGCGAGCGGGGTTATAACATCTTGTTCGGCCATGTCCAGCACCAAATGACTCTTTTTTGAAGGGAAAAGAGGATTTGGCAAATCCTCAAGAAACATAAGGACTTCGCATAAAGAGGCATGCCCGCGCGATCGTCATCGCAGAGCCGGTGGCGTGGAAAACGTTCGAGAAGCGAAGGGCTCGCCCGCGGCCGAACCTATTCGTCGTCCTGTACCCCAGGCTTCGATTCATCATCGGAGACGGGGATGGCATAGGAACCCTTCAGCCAGCGCGACAGGTCGACATTGCGGCAGCGATCCGAGCAGAAGGGATAGTGCTCGCGTGCCGATGGCCTCGCGCATTCGGGGCAGGGCCGCGTCTTGCGCAACGGTTCAACCTTGGCGCCGACCTTGATCGGTTCGTCGGTCATGGCGTCTATCCTTCTACCCAGCGCCCCTGGATGTCGAACCCCTCGCCCTGCAGCAACAGCACCGTTTCGTAAAGCGGCAGGCCGACGACATTGGTGTAGGAGCCCACCAGCTTCTGCACGAAGGCACCGGCAATGCCCTGGATGCCATAGGCGCCCGCCTTGCCGCGCCACTGTCCGGATCCGAGATAGCTTTCGATATCAAATCCGGAGAGGCGCTTGAAGCGAACCTTGGTCTCGACGATTTTCTGGCGGACCTTGCGGTCCGGCGTCACCAGGCATACCCCGGTGTAGACCCAGTGGCTGCGCCCTGACAACAGGTGCAGCGCGGAAGAGGCCTCCTCGACATATTCGGCCTTCGGCAGGATGCGCCGCCCGACGGCAACCACCGTATCGGCGGCAAGCACATAGCTGTCCTGCCAGGCAGGTTCGCCGCGGACAGCCGCGACGGCCGCCTCCGCCTTTTCCGCCGACAAGCGGCGGGCGAGCGAACGCGGATGCTCCGCCTTCTTCGGCGCTTCATCGAGATCCATGGGCATCAGTCGCGCGGGCTCGATCCCGACCTGATTGAGCAGGTCAAGTCGGCGCGGCGAACCGGAGGCCAGTATCAGCTTCTGTTTCAGCGACATAGATCCTCGAAATGACCGGCAATGGCTGGTCGGCAGTTCAATCCGTTCACTTGAAGCGGTAGGTGATGCGGCCCTTGGTCAGGTCGTAAGGTGTCATTTCCACCAGCACCTTGTCGCCTGCGAGAACGCGGATGCGGTTCTTGCGCATCCGGCCGGCGGTGTGGGCGATGATCTCATGCTCGTTTTCCAGCTTCACGCGGAAGGTCGCGTTCGGCAGAAGTTCGGTGACGACACCAGGAAATTCGAGGACTTCTTCTTTAGGCATCTAGGTTTTTTCTTCCTGTCGGTTAAGGCCGGATGGGTGAGGGTCCGGATTTTTGGGCGGAAACTACACAATCAACGCGGATTTGTGAACCTTGTTGAACGGGGCTTTATCAAATAGTTTCCGATTGGGACATGGGGGGGCCGCTTTTCTTCGCGAGCCGCTCTGCGATCAGCCGGCTTAGCTGATTGCGAACGTCGCGATAGGCGTCGAGGATCTGGTCACGCGTGCCGGTGGCGACGGTAGGATCGAGCGTCGGCCAATAGGCCACCTCGATCGCCATGGAACGGGTCAGCTCCAGCGCGGCATGGTGGGCTTCCGGCGACAGGGTGATGATGATGTCGAAATAGTCGTCCTCGAGCTCGTCCAGCGTCTGCGGCTGCCTTTTTCCCAGCGACAGGCCGATTTCGTCGAGCACCACGTCGACGAAGGGGTCGCGCTCCCCCATCCTCACTCCTGCCGAGGCGATGTAGGTCTCCGGCATCAAACTGCGGGCCAACACCTCGGCCATCGGTGAACGGATGGAGTTCATGCCGCACATGAAGAGGATGGCGCCCGGTTTCCTTTCCACTTGGTCCCTGGCCATCTCGGGTTCCATGGCGTCATCCACGCCAGTACAGAACGCAGACCAGGGTAAAGAGGCGTCGGGCGGTATCGAAGTCGACCTTGATCTTGCCCTGCAGCCGATCCATCAATGTCTGCGACCCCTCGTTGTGGATGCCGCGCCTTCCCATGTCGATTGCTTCGATCTGGCTTGGCGAGGCGGTGCGGATCGCCTCGTAGTAGCTCTCGCAGATCATGAAGTAGTCCTTGATGATCCGGCGGAAGGGCGTGAGCGACAGGATATGAGTGGCCACATCAACTCCACTTTCGGTGGAAATGCCGAGCACCAGCTTCGAATCGACCAGCGACAGGTTCAGGCGATAGGGCCCACCGCCGTGCCCCGCAGGCTCAAAACTGTTTTCCTCGATCAGGTCGAAGATGGCAACCGCCCGCTCATGCTCGACGTCCGGCGTCGAGCGCCCGATGGTATCGTCGAGGATCACATCACAGAGCCGGTGGTTGTCCATGACCGCCATGGCTATCCTTCGAGATTGAGCCGGATGGCGACCGAGCGGGCATGGGCATCGAGCCCTTCGGAATTCGCAAGCGTGATCGCCGCCGGCCCGAGGGCCCGCAATTGCTCCGGCCCGAGCCGCAGGATCGACGTGCGCTTGACATAGTCGAGGACGCCCAGCCCCGACGAAAACCGAGCCGAGCGTGCCGTCGGCAGCACGTGGTTCGATCCGCCGACATAGTCACCGATCACTTCCGGTGTATGGCGCCCGACGAAGATGGCGCCGGCGTTGCGAATGCCGGCCATCAAGGCATCCGGATCGTCAACGGCGAGCTCCAGGTGCTCTGCAGCGATCCGGTTTGCCAGCGGCACGGCGGCTTCGAGATCGGCCACATGGATAACCGCACCGAAATCACGCCAGCTTGCGGCTGCTGTCCCGGAGCGCGAAAGCACTTTCAATTGGCGCTCGACGGCCGCCTCGACCGCCCTGCCGAAACCGGCATCGTCAGTTATCAGGATCGACTGTGCGCCGACATCGTGCTCCGCCTGCGCCAGCAGATCGGCGGCCAGCCAGTCCGGGTCATTGTTCCCATCGGCGATGACCAGCACTTCCGAGGGGCCGGCAATCATGTCGATGCCGACGGTTCCGAAGACCTGACGCTTGGCCGCCGCCACATAGGCGTTGCCCGGTCCGACGATCTTGGCGACCGGCGCTATGGTTTCGGTACCATAGGCTAAAGCGGCAACAGCCTGTGCCCCGCCAATGCGATAGATTTCCTCTACACCGGCGATACGGGCAGCCGCCAGAACCGCAGGGTTGATCTCGCCGGCCTTCGCCGGAACGACCATGACGATGCGCGGCACGCCGGCAACGCGGGCCGGCAGCGCATTCATCAGCACCGAACTCGGGTAGCTCGCCGTGCCGCCCGGCACGTAGAGGCCGACAGCCTCGATCGCGGTCCAGCGCGAGCCGAGACCGACACCGAGGTCGTCCTCGTACATATCGTCCTTGGGCATCTGGCGCCGGTGGTGCTTCTCAATACGCCTAGCGGCAAGCTCGAGCGCCTCGATCACCTTCGGGTCGACCGCATCCACCGCCGCGTCGATCTCGGCCGCGGTGACGGCCATGGCGGTCGTCGAAAAATCGATGCCGTCGAAGCGCGCCGAGTATTCGGCAAGGGCAGCGTCGCCGCGCACCCGCACGTCGTCGATGATCGTCCGCACCACGGCATTGACGTCTTCGGAGACTTCCCGCTTCGTCGTCAGGAAGGCGGCAAACCGCGTTTCGAAGTCTGCAGACGCCTGTTCCAGCCAGATTGCCACTTTACCCTAGTCCCTCTCACTTCAGCCGGCCCCAAGAACCACATCGGCTCACTCGCCTTACGGATGCCGGGGCTTCCAGTTGGTTTCCCACACGGCGCCGGTGTCGGCAAGCTGCACCTCGATGCATTCGACATCGAGCACGATGGTCGCCGCCCCCGAAAGAGCCAGTTCGATGGACCCATCCGGACCCTCGTCTTTCTGCTTGAAACGGATGGCGAGCAGCGACAGCACCTGGTCCTTGTCGTTTCGGTCAAACCCCAAGGAACGGACGGCATTGACCCGCTTGAAGCTCAGGGCGGCGCGGTGCCGCTGATGCGTCCCGTCGCCCTGCGCCTCCGCTTCCCAGGCGAACCGGTTCGCGACCATCGAAAACTGGCCCGAGCGCGGCAGGTAGGAGAGATCGCCCACCTTGAACACACTGTCCTGCATATGCGCAGAGATTACGGCGAGATCTTCGGTATCCAGCGCAAGAAGCTTGAGGCTCGACATCAGCACACTCTCTCGATTGGTCACGATATGGAGTGCGGCTACACCCTGCAATTCGACATAGGATGCATGACAGGAAACCGCAACCGTCCACCCGGGGCAAAGCAGGGGTTTCGCGCTATTCGCTGACGCGCTCCACGATCGCCCCGCAACGCGTCAACTTCTCCTCGAGGCGCTCGAAGCCACGATCGAGATGATAGACACGGGAAACGACCGTTTCGCCCTCGGCGGCGAGGCCGGCGATCACCAGCGACACCGACGCGCGAAGGTCTGTCGCCATGACGGGCGCACCGCGCAGGCGGCCAACCCCTTCGATCTTGGCGGTCTGACCCGACAGGGAGATCTTGGCGCCCAGACGCGCCAGTTCCTGCACATGCATGAAACGGTTTTCGAAGATCGTCTCGGTGATGTGGGAAACACCGCTGGACATGGTCATCAGGCCCATGAACTGCGCCTGTAGGTCGGTGGGAAAGCCCGGGAACGGGTCGGTGACCACGTCGACTGGCTTGATGCCGCCGCCGTTGCGCACGACGCGCAGGCCGTTCTCCACCTCGAAGATTTCGGCGCCGGAGCGGCGAATGGCCTCGAGCGCGGTGTCGAGCAGCTTCGCATCGGTGTTCTGCAGCGTGACGTCGCCGCCGGCCATGGCCACAGCCATGGCGTAGGTGCCGGTTTCGATGCGGTCCGGCAGGACCCGGTGACGGGCACCGGAAAGCGCCGTCACGCCCTCGATGGTGATCGTGCTCGTGCCGGCGCCTGTGACCTTTGCGCCCATCGCGTTAAGGCAGTTGGCGAGATCCACCACCTCCGGCTCGCGGGCGGCATTGCCGATGACCGTGGTGCCGCGGGCCAGCGTCGCCGCCATCATCATCACATGGGTGGCGCCGACCGACACCTTCGGGAAGACATAGCGGGTCCCGACAAGACCGCCGGCGGGCGCCGTGGCGTTGACGTATCCGGCGTCGATCTCGATCGAGGCACCAAGCGCTGCCAGCCCCTCTAGGAAAAGATCGACCGGGCGCGTGCCGATAGCGCAGCCGCCCGGCAGCGAAACCCTCGCCCTGCCCTCGCGGGCAAGCAGCGGACCAAGCACCCAGAAGCTTGCCCGCATCTTCGACACGAGTTCATAGGGGGCTGTGGTGTCGACGATGGTGCGGCAGGTAAAATGGATGGTGCGGGAGTAGCCATCTTCCTGTCGCTCGCGACGGCCGTTGACGGCGACATCTACGCCGTGGTTGCCGAGGATGCGCATCAGCAGCTCGACATCGGCGAGATGCGGCACGTTTTCAAGCGTCAGCGTGTCGCTCGTCAGCAGCGATGCGATCATCAGCGGCAGCGCCGCATTCTTGGCGCCGGAGATCGGAATGACCCCGCGAAGTTCCTTGCCGCCGACAATCCTGATACGATCCATGTGCGCTTCCCCGGGCGTGGTCGCCCGCCTTTCCTGTCCGTTATTAGTCTGCTGTGAGATCCGGTAGAGATGGGGTCTTTAGACGATATCCCCGAAGCCTTCAATTCGTTCGGGATCTTCTTGTCATGATGATTCGTCCGATTTTGCGGCAGGCAGGCCCACCGTCTCGTCGGCCTTTCCGGCGCGGCGGGCGCGGACCTGCTGCTTGCGCTTCATGAGGTTCTCGCGAAGCTTGGCCGCAGCGCGCGCCTTGCGCTGGTCGGCGGCGGTGGGCTGCGCCAGCGTTCGACCAGGTGCCGGTGCAGCCGCATTGCGTTCCGAACTGTCGGCCGAGCCGGTCACGGCCGGCCGAGCCGATTGTCGCTGACCGATGGCGTCCGCCTCGGGTGGTCGATTTTTGCTTTTGTCGGTCATGGGGTCTCAATACCGGATTTGCTGGCTTTTCAAAAGGCCCGGGTATTTTTTCCGCCTCTTGTTTTGGAAACGATGCAATTTGCTGCTTGCACTCGGCCCGAAGCTGTGGCAATAGCCCCCTCGCCTGACCGGCGCACCACTGATGCGCCACCGGACGCTGCTATAGCTCAGGGGTAGAGCACTCCCTTGGTAAGGGAGAGGCCGAGAGTTCAAATCTCTCTAGCAGCACCAGTCATCCCCTTGTTCTTCTTCAAGAACCTACCACAAAATCAACCTAGACAATCGCCCAAGAATATTGCATTGCAATATGAATTTTTTTGAAGTAATTCTGTTAGACAACGACGGCTTTTAGAGTTGGTCTATGTCTCTGGCCTTCGGGCCCGTCCAAGTTTGTTGCCGTGTTTTGATAGAATAAGTCGAAGTTTGCGTTTTTTCGCAGTGCGAAGAAGTCTAACCTCGACGCTGAACGCGCGAATCATGTCTTTCGGCACGATAGGCAACATCTTTTCGGGCTTAGACTTCGCGCGTTGTTTTGCACTCCAAGGATCGCTCGGGATTCGAGCGGAACAGATGCAGCAAGGGCATTGGTACTTGATCGCCTGAACAGGCTATCCGGCATGATTGGCAAATTCGGCATCACAACTCATCCGAGGCTCGAAAGGTCTCGGTTCGCGACGCCACGTCTTGTACATCGTTGATACGGCATGAGACTTCGCTGGATTGACAGGGACACGATATGCTGCAGAAGCCATTATCTCCAACGAAATTTGAAGCACAGAGGTGTTCTGAAAGCAGACGCTTTCTGGTCCTCGCCCGCGTCGGGGACAAATCGCTGCACAAGAGCTGGCTCACCGACGCCCCGGTGTCACGCACGTGGGACCTGCAACTGAATGCCTACGGCAAGAACGAGAGCCTGTTCCGGGACGGCGATTTGCCGACCGTGTTCGACAATGGCACCAAGTGGGACAGCATCGCCCGCCACTTCAGAGCCCATCCGGACCTGTTCGACCGCTACGACTACATCATGCTGCCTGATGACGATCTTCTCATGAAGGCAGCGGACATCAACCGGCTGTTCGAGATTGCGGTGGAACACGATCTGACGATGGCGCAGCCGGCGCTGACGTTGGAGAGCTATCTGTCCTATCCCATCCTGCTGCGTATGCCTGGCTTCCGGCTACGCTACAGCACCTTCCTCGAAGCGATGGCCTGCTGCATCAAGTCGTCCTACCTTCGCAGCCTCCTGCCGCTGTTCGAGCGGCACTCTTCCTGGGGCACCGACCTCGTTTGGGGACTGCTTATGGAGAACCCCGCCTTCCGCGCCGCCATTGTGGACGAGGTGCCGATGACCCATACCCGTCCGCTCTATACGGGTCCGCTGTATGACACGCTTGCCGAGCGCCGGGTCGATCCGAGAGACGAGGTACGGGTGTTCACCGCCAGCTTCGAAAACCTGCCGCCGGGGATGCAGATCTATGGTGGATATCTGGCGAATGGCCGCCGGGTCGGACCGTTCGAGGTGCGGATCCGAAACGCCATCGGGCTCCTCAATATCGCCGGGCGCTCAAAACTTCGCTTCAACTCCTATCGCATGGGTTTCGCCCTGCTGATGCGGGCGTTCACCCGCCTTCGCTACCGCCCCGAGCAACTGCGCGCTGTCGCTGGCTCTGCCATGGCGGAGCTTGGCTTGGGTGCTCCATCGCTTTCGTCCGTCTTCGGCATGGCTCCTTCCGAGACGACTCCGTCGGGCAGGTGGCATCCGAGTTCGGAAATGGACGGAGGCAACAGCATAGCGACCTGATGCATTTGGGCAGTCTTGTCAGGCATTCCATGGCAGACCGGGTTTATCAAGTCCCTTGCCGGACGGGCTTCTGCTGAATTGCCTTTTCCGGGCAAAATACTGTGTTTGGGCTTGGGTTTTCATGAACATCTTCTAGGGGATTTTGCGCATGAAGGCAGTTATTCTTGCAGGGGGGTTGGGAACCAGATTGTCGGAGGAGACCTCGACCAAGCCCAAGCCAATGGTCGAAATTGGCGGCAAGCCGATCCTATGGCATATCATGAAGATATACAGTGCCCACGGCATAAATGACTTCATAATTTGCACAGGTTACAAAGGTCACATCATCAAGGACTATTTTTTTCACTATTTCATACACTCCTCTGATCTGTCCTTCGACCTAGAGAACAACAGCTACGAAATCCACGGTCGGCGGGCAGAGCCCTGGCGTGTGACGCTCATCGATACCGGCGAGAAGAGCGAAACCGGAGGACGCATCAAGCGGATCTTGCCTTATGTGGCGGATCAGGAGGCCTTTTGCCTGACATATGGCGACGGCCTGTCCAATATAGATATCACGGCGACGATAGACCTTCACAAGCGTGAGGGCCGACTGGTCACGCTCTCCGCGACCCAGCCTCCGGGGCGTTTCGGCAACCTGCGGACGGACGGCGCGCGTGTCGTCTCGTTCCGGGAAAAACCGGCCGACGAGGGGCGGATCAACGGCGGGTATTTTGTCGTCAGCCCCAAAGTCGACGACTACATCGAAGGGGACATGAGCATCTGGGAACGTGAGCCGCTGGAACGGCTTGCCAAGGAAGGGAAGCTCGGCGCCTACCACCACGATGGCTTCTGGCAACCGATGGACACGCTGCGCGACCGCCATCTCCTGGAAGGATTGTGGGCCAGTGGCGAGGCCCCCTGGCGGATTTGGTAGGCAATCGCAAAGCCCCCGATGCAATTGAAGCGAAGGCTGGATCAATCGTGAAGGATCCCATGAATATTCTCATCACTGGAAACATGGGCTACGTGGGCCCCGTGGTAACGGCGCATCTAAGAAGCGTTTTTCCCGATGCGCACCTTGTCGGTGTCGACAGCGGCTGGTTCGCGCACTGCTTGTCGACAAGTCGTCGCCTGCCCGAGGTCGATCTCGATGAACAGTGGTTCACGGATGTCCGTGACCTGACGTCCGCGGACCTGGAGGGGATCGACGCGATCGTGCATCTCGCCGCGGTGTCGAACGATCCGATGGGAAACCGTTTCGAGGGTGTGACGGACGCCATCAACTTCGGTGCGAGCGTGCGGCTCGCGGAACTGGCCGCGGAAGCGGGGGTGAAGCGGTTCGTCTTTGCCTCGAGTTGCAGCATATACGGTGTGGCGGACGACCCGCGCGCGCGCTGCGAACGCGATCCGGTCAATCCGTTGACGGCCTATGCCCGCTCGAAAATCGCCACGGAGCAGGCTCTCGCACAGATGGCGGACAGCAGGCTCGTCGTCACCAACCTGCGTTTCGCCACCGCCTGTGGCATGTCGAAGCGCCTGCGCCTGGATCTTGTGCTGAACGATTTCGTGGCAAGCGCACTGACCACCGGCGCGGTCCTGGTGCTGAGCGACGGAACGCCCTGGCGACCACTGATCCATGTCAAGGACATGGCCCGGGCCATCGAATGGGCGCTGATCCGCGACGCGGACGAAAATGGCGAGGTCCTGACCATCAATGCCGGATCCGACGACTGGAATTTCCAAGTGGCGGACCTCGCCCATGCGGTTGCCGATACTCTCGGCGGGGTCGAGGTTTCCATAAACCGGGATGCCCAGCCGGACCGGCGGTCCTACCGCGTGGATTTCAGCATGTTCAAGCGATTGGCTCCTCAGCACACTCCCCGCGAAACGCTGGACAGGGCTATTCAGGGACTGAAGACCGGCCTGGACGAGATCGGCTTCAGCAATCCGAACTTCAGGGCTTCCCATTTCATTCGGCTGAAGACCCTGACGGAGGGCCTGTCCACGCAGGCGCTGACGGAGGATCTCCGATGGCGCAGCAGATCTGCCTTGGCAACCGAGACAGGCGCATGATTTTTCACGACACTCCGCTCGCCGGCGCGCATCTGGTCGAACTCGAGAAAAGAGGGGACGATCGCGGTTTCTTCGCGCGGTTCTATTGCCAGAGGGAGTTCGAGGCTGCTGGCCTCAACCCGATCTTCGTGCAGTTGAACAACTCGCTCACGGTCCAGCGCGGAACGCTCAGGGGTATGCACTACCAGCTCCCTCCCGCCGCCGAAGTGAAGGTCGTGCGGTGCATCCAGGGGGCACTTTATGATGTCATCGCCGATCTGCGCCCGCAATCGCCGACCTACGGACAGTGGTTCGGGGCCGAGCTTTCGGCGGAGAACCGGTTGATGATGTATGTACCGCAGGGCTTCTGCCACGGCTTCGTCACGCTCACGGACAATGCGGAGGCTCTCTATATGTCCAGTGCTTTCTACTCGCCGGACCATGAACGCGGCATTCGCTATGACGATCCTTGGCTCGGCATCGAATGGCCTGTCGAGTTGAAGGAACTCTCCGAAAAGGATCAACGCTGGCCGCGCTACGATCCCCGTTCACCCGATACGAAAACGCTTCGCGATCTTCCGTAGCCTTCGCCCCGGAGGGGGTCATGATGGCATTGCCCATCCAAGCGGGCCATAGGAGATCGAGTTGGAAAATGGCAGGTGCATGCAATGATCATCGTCGATAATCTGCTTGGGAAACGACAATTTGAAGGTGCGCCCATTCGCGTCGGCATGGTGGGGGCCGGCTTCATGGCGCGCGGTATCGCGAACCAGATCGTCAATTCGACCCCGGGCATGAGGCTTGTCGCGATCGCCAACCGGACGCTCGCCAATGCCGAGCGTGCCTTCCGTGAGGCGGGAATCGGTGAAATCAAAACAGTCACGAACGAGCGTATGCTCGAAGCAGCGATTACCGGCGGACATGTGGCGATCACCGAGGACGCAGAGTTGCTGACCGGCTGCGACTTGATCGATTGCCTGGTCGACGTGACCGGCGCGCTGGAATTCGGCGCCCGCCTGACAATGAGCGCGATCCGGAACGGCAGGACGCTCGTTTCCATGAATGCCGAACTCGACGGGACGGTAGGTCCGATCCTCAAGCGCCACGCCGACAATGCAGGCGTAATGCTGACGGGAAGCGATGGCGACCAGCCCGGCGTCCAGATGAACCTCTATCGCTTCGTTCGACAAATCGGCCTGACGCCGCTGGTATGCGGCAATATCAAGGGGCTGCAAGATTGCTACCGGACACCCACCACCCAGGCGGAATTCGCGAAGCGATGGGGGCAGAACCCCTATATGGTGACGAGTTTTGCCGATGGCACCAAGATCAGCTTCGAACAGGCGATCGTGGCGAATGCGACGGCCATGAGCGTGGCAAGGCGCGGCATGCTGGGTTACGAACATGCGGGTCATGTGGACGAACTCGTAACGCGCTACGATCTCGAGATGCTGCGCGAGCGCGGCGGGATCGTGGACTATGTGGTCGGCTCGCGTCCCGGTCCGGGGATCTTCGTGCTCGCCACCCATGACGATCCGAAGCAGAGGCACTTCCTCGAACTCTACAAGCTTGGCCAGGGGCCGCTCTACAGCTTCTATACCCCCTATCATCTTTGTCACTTCGAGGTTCCCATCTCCATCGCCCGCGCCTTCCTTCTGAAGGACCCGGTGCTTCAGCCGATATCGGGGCCGAAGGTGGATGTCGTCACGATCGCCAAGGCGGACCTGAAGGCAGGCGACAAGATCGACGGGCTTGGCGGCTACTGCACCTACGGCCAATGCGAGACCTATGCCGCCTCGCGCGCCGGGAAGCTGCTGCCGATGGGGCTGGCGGAGGGCTGTCGGCTGCTCCGCGACGTGCCGAAGGATGCGGCCCTCACCTACGACGATGTGGAGCGTCCCGCCGGGCGGCTCATCGACGCGCTTCGCGCGGAACAGGACGAGGTCTTTCCAGTTTGATGTCCTGACGCGACCTGCGCCACGCCTGCCGAGGGTATTCCAGCGACAAGCAGGAAGCCTCTAGGAACTTCCCCGTTTTCGCAACTCGAATTCAATCCGCTCTGTGTGATTTCGGAGTGCGGGCGATCACGCGTGGCACCGGTTCGGTCGCTTCACGAGCCCCTCAGCCGAGCCACCCTTTGGCTAGCCGTTCGCCAGCTGCGAAACACCCTCGAGGCGATAACGGGTTCCAGGATAAAGCAGGCGGGCAGTCGTCACGTTGGTCGTGTCCGACCAGGTGCGGCGGCGGATCATCAAGCAGGGCTCGGTGCGATCGATCCCGAGCAATTTGCATTCCCACAGCTTGGCGGAGACCGCTTCGACAATCTGCTCGGTCCGAGTGATCGGCGCGACCATCGTCAGATAGGCGGTCGGGGTCATAGCGCTGAAGTCCTGCTCCATGTAGCGGGGGCAAACCACCGGATTGACGTACCTGTCCTCGATCTGAATCGGCAGGCCATTTTCCAAATGCACCATCACGGAATGAAAGATGCGTGCGCCCGTCGCCAACCCCAGCGCGTCCCCGATCTCTGTGCCGGCGGCCTCCTCCTGCATCTCGACGAGGTGGGACGTGTGCGTGTGACCGCGTCCGCGAATTTCGTCGGCAATGTTTCGCACTTCGAGAAGTGCGGTGCTGCCTTTGCGGGCCGCAACAAACGAGCCAACGCCCTGCACCCGGGTGATCGCACCCTCGCTGGCGAGTTCCCGAAGCGCCCGGTTGGCGGTCATGCGACTGACCCCGAGATCGACGACGATCTCATTTTCCGAAGGAATGCGATGGTTTGCCGGCCATTCGCCACTGTCTATATGGCTGCGGATGTACTGCTTCACCGCCTCATAGCGCGGCACCGGCCCGTCCTCGAAAGTAGCCATTTCGTTCTTTCGGCCCAGTGCCGTCATCTGTCTTGTCCCGGTTTCAGATAATGCCGAACAAATCGTGCGCATCCGGCAAGAATTCTTTTCGTTCATTTCGCGCTTGCGCGCCACAGGAAAATATCTATAGTTCCATATACAACCACGTACAGGACGATGACACATGGCAGCGTTTCCCGTCAACTGGCTCTTCGCCGGACATGCATGCCCGCCACATGCCACGGAAAGCCTGCGGCTTTCGGACGTGGCTCACCTGTCTGCGCCAGTCAGCAATTGATCGGGAGAAGACATCGACCGCGCCTTCGCGCGGTCTGCGACGAAGCTAACCAGAGTTGAAAACGACGACCAAAAAAGGGGAATACAAATGTCGATCAGCAAACTAAAACTCACCCTCGCAGCCACCGGCCTCGTGCTGGCCGCCTCCGCTGGCAATGCCAGCGCATCCTATTGCGGCGACGGCAAGACCGTTACCTTCGCCGGCATCGACTGGGAGAGCGGCGCCTTCATCACCGAGGTCATGAAGACGATCCTTTCCAAGGGTTATGACTGCCAGGTCGATTCCATCCCCGGTAACTCGGTAACCCTGGAACAGGCGACCGCCAACAACGACGTGCAGATTTTTGCGGAAGAGTGGATCGGCCGCTCGGACATCTGGAACAAGGCGGTCGAGGAAAAGAAGGTCGTCGCCGTCGGCAAGACCTTCGTCGGCGCCAGCGAAGGCTGGTTCGTCCCCGAATATGTCATCAAGGGCGATGCCGAGCGGGGCATCGAAGCCAAGGCACCCGACCTCAAGAATGTTTCGCAACTCTCCGATCCGAAGATCGTCGAGCTGTTTGCCGATCCGGAGGAGCCATCGAAAGGCCGCTTCCTGAACTGCCCTTCCGGTTGGACTTGCGAAGGCGTCAGCACCGCCAAGCTCGAGGCATACAAGCTCGGCGAAAACTACGTGAACTTCCGCCCCGGCACCGGCACTGCGCTGGATTCGGCGATTACCTCGGCTTATCTGCAGGGCGACCCGATCCTCTTCTACTACTGGTCGCCGACCGCGATCATGGGCAAGTTCAAGCTCGTGCAGCTTGAGGAGCCGGCCTACACCGAAGCCTGCTGGAAGGAACTGTCGAGCGCCACAGGCAAGCGCGACGAGGGTTGCGCCTTCCCGTCGGTCGACGTCTCCTATGGCGTCAACAGCACATTCGCGCAGGAAGCTCCGGAAATCATCGCCATCCTTGAAAAGGCGACTTTTCCGCTCGACGACGTCAACGGCAGCCTCGCCTACATGACCGACAACAAGGTCGATGCCGCAACGGCGGCAGTCGAGTTCCTGAAGACCAAGGGCGACGTCTGGGGCAAATGGGTCTCTGACGAGGCGCGCGGAAAGATCGAAGCGAGCCTGAAGTAACGGCCGTGCTGCCGGCCGGCGATTGATCGCTACCCTCCCCTTCTAGGGCCGAGGATAGGCGGTTCGCCGGTCGGCACTCTTCGACACCCCGAAGCAAGCCCATCGGCGGTCGCATCGCGGCGGCGGGGCGCCCGAGCAAGGAACGATTTCCGATGTTTCCGGATTCTCTCAATCTCTCCATTCGCGCCCCGGTGAATGCGTTCATCGAGACCCTCGTCAGCGGCTACGGCTGGCTCTTCAAGGCGATCAGCGCAGTCATCCTACAGGCAGTGCTCTTCATTGAATGGATCCTCCGCGGCCTGCCCTGGTGGGTCGTCATCCTGATCTTTATGGCGCTTGCCTGGCAGAGCTCGAAACGTTGGACGCTGACGCTTTCGGTCGGTGTACTGCTGTTCTTCGTCGGCGTGCTCGGCCTTTGGGATCTCACCATGCAGACGCTGGCGCTGATGCTGATGGCGACGATCGTCTCCGTTATCGTCGGCGTGCCTATGGGCATACTCGTCGCCAAGAGCCGCGTCGTACGAAACGTCACGCTGCCGGTGCTCGACGTCATGCAGACCATGCCGAGCTTCGTCTACCTGATCCCCGCGCTGATGCTCTTCGGCCTGGGCAAGGTTCCTGCAATCCTCGCAACCATTATCTACGCCGTACCGCCGTTGATCCGCCTGACAGATCTCGGCATCCGCCAGGTCGATCACGAGGTGGTGGAGGCTGCGACCGCCTTCGGCGGCAGCCCGACCCAGATCCTCTTCGGCGTCGAACTGCCGCTCGCCACGCCGACGATCATGGCCGGTCTCAACCAGACCATCATGATGGCGCTGTCGATGGTGGTGGTCGCCTCGATGATCGGAGCGCGTGGCCTCGGAGAGCAGGTCCTGAACGGTATCCAGACTCTCGACGTCGGCAAGGGGCTGGAGGCCGGTATCGGCATCGTCATTCTCGCGATCGTGCTCGACCGCATCACGCAAGGTTTCGGCAAGAGCCGGACGGAGGATCCCCGCAATGGCTGATATCGAGATCCGCAACGTCTACAAGATATTCGGGCATGACGCGAATGAAGCACTCAAGATGGCAAGGGATGGCCTCGACAAGGCCGAGATCCTCGCCCGATCCGGCTGCAGCGTCGGCCTCAACGACGTCAGCTTGACGATCGGCGCCGGCAAGATCTTTGTTATCATGGGCCTTTCCGGCTCCGGCAAGTCGACACTCGTTCGTCACATCAATCGGCTGATCGAGCCGACGAGCGGCGAGGTCGTCTTCGACGGCAACAACATTCTCAAGCTTGACGCGAAGGCGCTGCGAACTTTCCGTATGCACCGCGTCAGCATGGTGTTCCAGAGCTTTGCGCTGATGCCGCACCGTACCGTGTTGCAGAATGTCGTCTACGGCCAGCGCGTGCGCGGGGTCTCCAAAGCGGATGCCCGCGACATCGGCATGAAGTGGATCGAGACGGTCGGCCTCTCCGGCTATGACGCCAAGTTTCCGCATCAATTGTCCGGCGGTATGAAGCAGCGCGTGGGTCTGGCGCGGGCGCTTGCCGCCGATACCGACGTGATCCTGATGGACGAGGCCTTCAGCGCGCTCGACCCGCTGATCCGCGCCGACATGCAGGACCAGCTCCTGCAACTGCAGCAGAACCTGTCGAAGACGATCGTCTTCATCACCCACGATCTCGATGAGGCTTTGCGCATCGGCTCCGAGATTGCCATCCTCAAGGATGGGCAGGTGGTACAGGTCGGCACGCCTGACGATATCCTCGACAATCCCGCCAACGACTACGTTGCCCGCTTCGTCCAGCGTCGGCAGGGGAGACCGGAAGCCCATGGCTGACATCCAGATACGCGATGAGCCGCTGACCTGGCGGGAGATCGCGGCCGTGGCCAATGGTGCCCGTCTTGCTCTTTCCCCAGCGGCTCGCAGACGCATCGTCGAGGCGCGCGCAATTGTCGACGTTCTTGTCGATCGCGGTATCCGCGGCTACGGCATCAACACCGGCGTCGGCGCCCTGTGCGACGTCGTCATCAACCGCGAGAACCAGCAGGCGCTGTCGCGAAACATCATCCTCAGCCATGCCTGCGGCGTCGGCGCACCGCTGGAACGGCCAGAAGCTTGCGCGGTAATGGCGGCCCAGATCGCCAACTTCGCGCACGGCTATTCCGGCGTCCGTATCGAGACCGTCGATGCGCTGCTGGCCTTGCTCAATGCCGGGCTCATCCCCAATATCCCGTCTCGCGGCTCTGTCGGCTATCTCACCCATGCCGCCGCGATCGGACTGGTGCTGATCGGCCATGGATCTGTGAACGACGGCAAGGATAACTTGTCCGGCAAGGACGCCCTCGCCCGCCTCGGCCTCGAACCGCTCAGACTGGAAGCCAAGGAGGGGCTGAGCCTCGTCAACGGCACACCCTGCGCCACCGGCCTTGCGACGCTGGCGCTTTCGCGCGCGGAAAAGCTGTTCGACTGGGCCGATGCCGCCGCAGCCCTCACCTACGAAAATCTCGGCAGCCAGGCAAACGCCTTCGCCGAAGGACCGCTTGCACTTCGTCATTCGCCCGGCCTGCAGAAAGTCGGGGCAGCGCTGCGCGATTTTCTTGCCGACAGCCCAATGCTTTCGCAGTCGGCAGGCACCCGGACGCAGGATCCTTTGAGCCTCAGAGCCGTGCCGCATGTGCACGGGGCGGCACGCGACACCTTCGACCACGTGGCAGAGGTGGTAGATCGCGAGCTTGCGAGCCTCACCGACAACCCGGCGGTTGCCGGCACGGTCGACGCACCGGAAGTGCATTCGCAGGCGCATGCGGTCGGCGCCGCACTGGGGCTTGCCATGGACAGTCTCGGTGTTGCCGTGGCGGAAATGGCAGCGATCTCGGAGCGGCGTATCGATCGGCTGGTAAATCCACTCGTGAGCGGTTTGCCCGCCTTTCTCGCCGGCGACAGCGGCGTCTGCTCCGGCTTCATGATCGCACAGTATACGGCTGCCGCCCTCGCCGCCGAGAACCGCCGCCTGGCGGCCCCGGCCAGTCTCGATGGCGGCATCACCTCGGCCCTGCAGGAAGACATCCTGACGCACGCGACGCCGGCTGCCTGGAAGGCGCTTGCTATCGTCGACAATTTCGAGTGCATCATTGCGATCGAGCTTCTGGCCGCCGCACAAGCCTATGACCTGCAACCCCGCACAGGCCGCAAGGCAAAGCGCACGGGAGGTCTCTACGAGCGCATACGCAAGACCATTCCCGTCTATGCCGACGATCGTCCGATGAACGAGGATCTCGCAAGGATGCGGGCTATACTGCAGCTTTGGCCATGATCAACCCCTGGGGTTGCTCGACCACTGCTCAGCGACCCAATTTGCGCACGTAGATTTCCGCCGAAGCAGTGTGAACGAACTTGCGGTCGAACTTCGCGGCCCACGCGGAGCGTTGGATCCGCGATGGGAGGCTTTGTCATCGCAGGCGAATGCCACCATCAATGCAGACCGGTTAAGCGACGCTATTGCTTGCCGTCCTGACAGGAATTGAACACGCGCGGTGCGCACGCAAGCTCCCCCTAGTGTTTTGCCTACCCACCCCCCTTTCGGGGGTGGATTGGCGCAGCATGAACCCTATTATGCTGGAGGTAGCCAACGGGTGTTGGAGTAGCTTTTTTTGCTATGATTTCGCCGTCCCATACACGTCGCGAATGGGTCTTGCCGTTGGCATCGGTCCTGCTAGACGAGGAACTGGATATGAACTCCAAACAGCCGGAGCATCCCTACCAACCGCTGATTGCCGAGCTATACGATCCGTCTGCGGACCACGGCGGAGTGACTGTTGCGGATCAATCCGTCAATAGCAGGGAAGATGCCGCATTTTTCGAGGCGGTGGACCTCACACTGGAAGAGCTTGAGGGGATCAGCCGCCTCGTGGGGATTATTTGCATCGGCGTGCAAGCAAACTTCAACTGGATCAGCAACCAAGGCAATATCGAAGCCGCACGACTGACTACCACCAGACTGATTGCCCAGACCCGAGAACTGCGTCGAATGGTAGTGAGGCTAAGACCATGTTCCTGCGACTATTGAGACCCTTCGTCGATCATTGCGGCGCTCCTCATTGGGGCTCGAAGTCCCCAGGTAGCCTGCATGCCGATAATTGACGGTTTTCCGTTTTCCACCCCTTCAGTGTCGACCGCAGGACTTCGTTTTGCCCAGTTATTCCTGGCTCTCGCGCTAACTTTGTCCGGCCCCTGTCGGGCAGGCGGGGAGGCCGGTGTTACCGTGGTAGACGTCGATCCCAAGGTTCACGTAGTGCCCGTCTCGGATGCTGACGACATCCGGTTCCGCAGGCTCAGTTTGTCGCACGGACTGTCGCAGACGCGCGTGTCGCATATCGTCCAGGACAATGACGGCTATCTCTGGTTCGGTACTCAGCACGGCGTCAATCGCTATGACGGTTACGGCTTCCGCGTCTTCAAGAAGGAGCAGGACCAGCCAGGCAGTCTTAGCGGAACTTACATCTACTCGCTCTTCGAGGCCCGTTCCGGCACGATCTGGGTCGGCAGCGACCAGTATCTCGATGCCTTCGACAAGACGACCGAGACCTTCCGTCACTACTCGATTGATGCGGCAAATCCAACCGTCATCCATATCAGCGAGGACCGCCAAGGCAACCTCTGGCTCTCGACCGGCAGCGGGCTCTATCGACTGAACCCGAAGAGCGGAGAGAGTGCGCGATTTGCCCATGATCCGGCCGACCCGGCGAGCCTTTCGAGCGACGACGTGAAGTCTTCGGGCGAGGATCGGGAGGGCAGGTTTTGGGTCGCGAACAGCAAAGGGCTCGAGGCATTCGACCGCACAACAGGCAAGGTGACAACCAGAATCCCGTTGCGCGAGGAGGTTAGGGAATTCACCTTCCACGAGGATCGGCACGGCACCTTCTGGGTCATCTATGGTTCGGGAAACGGCCTCGGTATCTATGATCGCAAGGCCAACAAATTTGTCCGCTACGCCTTCGCTGGCCAGGACGGCGACAATAGCCTCACCGGTGCCTATGCGATCCTGGAAGCAAGCGACGGCACTATCTGGCTTGCCACCATGGGGTCGGGACTGTTGCGCTTCGATCGAGAGAGCTTTCAGTTCGTCCGCTACCGCAACGATCCGAATAATCCCAACAGTATAGCAGGCAACCGTGTCATCGCCCTGTTCGAGGACATCGAGGGCAACATCTGGACGGGGATGCACGCGGCTCCTCCCAACAGTTTTCCCATCGATCCCCTTCCGTTTCGCACACTCTGGCCGTCGCCCGGCCATGTCGACAAGCTTGGCGAGGCGCTCGTCAATACGATCTACGAGGATCGCTCGGGCGCCGTCTGGCTTGGAGCCAGCGGCGCTCTCAACAGGCTCGACCCCGTGAAAGGCACGGTTGAGGTCTTTTCGCCGTCCGGACCGAATTC
Organism: Ferirhizobium litorale; assembly: GCA_030028905.1. Taxonomy (GTDB): domain Bacteria; phylum Pseudomonadota; class Alphaproteobacteria; order Rhizobiales; family Rhizobiaceae; genus Ferirhizobium; species Ferirhizobium litorale. The sequence continues at coordinate 180,291 of JALDYZ010000004.1, forward strand.
ATCGATCGAAGTCCTGGCAATCACCGAAGATGACCACGGGATACTCTGGATCGGGAGCCTCGGGGGCGGCCTCTATGCTTTCGATCCCGCGACCCGCCAATTCAAGGCCCACCGATACGAGGCGGGCAACCCTCACAGCATCAGCAGCGACATCGTAACGCGCATCTTGGTTGGAAAGTCGGGAGAACTATGGCTTACCACATGGAACGGCATCAACAGGTACGATCCGGCGACGCAGCGCTTCACCACCTACAAGAAAGACCCCGTTGCCAGCGCGGAACCGTATTTTTCGATCGTCGAGGACGACACGGGGTTATTCTGGCTTGGCACGACCGCCGGCCTCGTGAACTTCGATCCAGGCAATGCGACATTCGTCGTCTACAAGCACGATGCCAATGACCCGGAAAGCCTGAGCAACAACGTGGTCAATACCGTCCTTGCGCCCGGTGGCGGGGTCGTATGGCTCGGCACCCAGAACGGGCTCAACCGGTTTCACGTCGAAACCGGAAAGTTCGACAGGTTTTTCGAGGCTGACGGCCTGGCGGGGAATGCCGTCAGTTGCATCCTCGGTGGCCGCGACGGCCAATTGTGGATGAGCACCAATCGCGGCATCTCGAAGATGGATGTCGCAAATACGCGCTTTGACAACTATACCACCGCCGACGGTCTTCCTGGCAATGACCTGACCGGCTGGAATGCCTGCAACAAGGGACGATCGGGTTCATTGTACTTTGGCGGGTTCGCGGGGGCAACGACCAGCAGGGAGGCAGCGATCGCCAAGGACGACTTTGTGCCACCGATCGTCTTTACGGGCCTACAGGTCGGAATGCCGCCGAGGGCCATACCTTCCGGCCTTACCCCGACCGGCTCCAGGCAGCCGCTTTCGGTGACGATGGCCCATGACCAAAGCTATGTGACCGTTTCTTTCTCTGCCCTTAGTTTTCGCAGCCCCGAGACGACCCGATACCGATACAAGCTGATGGGATTTGACAACTATTGGCACGTCGCTGCCAGTGATCAGCGGTCGATTAGCTACGCCGCCCTGCCACCCGGCACATTCACGTTGCAGGTGCAGGCGGCAACGACCAGGGGCAACTGGAACATGCCTGGCGCCAATCTCGAAATCGTTGTCCAGCCGCCGTGGTGGGACAGCTTGTGGGCGACGTCTGCGGCGGTGGCGCTGTTGCTGCTTTCGATCGCCTCGCTCTACCGCTATCGCGTTAAAAAGGTCGCCGCGCAATACCGCATCCGCCTTGAGGAAAGGATAAGCGAACGCAACCGACTGGCGAGGGACTTGCATGACACGCTTCTGCAAAGCTTTCAGGGCTTGATTTACCGGCTGCAGGCCGCGCGCAATTCACTCCCGCACCAACCAGCCGCAGCCGCGGCGGCGCTCGACGTGCTTCTCGAGAAGAGCGACGAGGCGATCATCGAAGGCAGGAATGCGGTTCAGGCCCTTCGCGACTCGACACAGGCGGACTTCGATATCATTTCCGCGCTGAGAAGCGAGGCCAGTGAACTCGCAAAATCACAGCCGAAAACATGCCACGCCAACTTCAGGCTGGACGTCCATGGAGAGCCCTTCGCGCTGGACACTGGGATTCGGGACGATGTCTATCGCATCGTCTGCGAAGCACTGAGGAATGCCTTCAAGCATTCCGGTGCTTCGTCGATCCACTGCGAACTGGAATTCACCGATACGGATTTGCGTGTCCGGGTGCAAGACAACGGCAGCGGTATCCGGGTGGGTAACGATGAAGGCGCACCTGGCGGCAGGAGGTGGGGCATCGCCGGGATGAAAGAGAGAGCCGAGAAAATCGGAGCCCACCTTCTGATCGAAAGTCATACGGGTAGTGGCACCAGGATCGAACTCGTCGTGAAGAACCCGGCTGTCTCCTGGCACAAGGGGTTGAAAGCATGACCGCGCACGGACCGATCAGGGTGCTTGTGGTGGACGATCACCATCTCATAAGAGAAGGCATCGCAGCGCTCGTCGCCAGCCAGGGCGACATTGAAATCGTCGGCGAGGCGGCGGATGGAAATCAGGCCGTGGCCCAGTTCGAGGCGCTGAGGCCGGATGTCATGCTCCTCGACCTGCAGATGCCTGGAATGGGCGGGCTGGAAGCTTTGGCAGACATCAAGAGCCGCCATCCCCAAGCGCGAATTGTCATCCTGACAACCTATGACGGCGACCATCTCGCCAGTCGCGCTCTCGCTGCCGGCGCACAGGCCTACATTCTCAAGAGTTCGGTTCGCAGAGAGTTGCTTGACACGATCAGAGCCGTCTTTCGGGGACAGAAGCACGTTCAGGCTGACGTTGCTGCAAAGCTCTCCGACCATGCCGGCGAGGATGTACTGACCACCCGCGAGCTTGCGGTTCTTTCGCTGATCGCGGAGGGAAACACGAACAAGGCAATTGGCGAAAGGCTCTCGATCACGGAGGAAACGGTGAAGGGCTACGTCAAGAGCATCCTTGCGAAACTGCATGCCAAGGACCGCACGCACGCCGTCACATTGGGCATCAAGCGCGGGATCATTGAGCTTTAGGCGTGAAGCCGGCACGGCGTGGCGAAGTCGAATCCCAGCTGGATTGTTGGAGGCTGATTTGCACCTTGCAGGCAGTTGATCGGTCGCCGGCCTGCTCAAAAGCCTCGACCGCCTGTTCGAGTGCAAACGTATGGGAAATGATCGACCGCACATCGATGCGCAGTGTGGAAATCAAGTCCACGGCCTTAGCGAACTCCTGGTGGAAACGCTGCGACCCGCGCCAAACGAGTTCCTTGCCGACCAGAGCGTTGAGGGGAATTTCGATATCACCCGTCACGCCGACTTGAACGATGGTACCCCGCGGTTTGATGGTGGCGAAAGCAGACCGCAACGCAGAGGCTGCTGCAGAACATTCAAACGCCACGTCGAAACTGCCCTTGTTCTCCTCAAAGGGGCGCAATGCGAGCGGATCGGTCGCGACATTGATCGTCCGGGTCGCTCCGATGGTGGGCGCCCGGGCGAGCGCGCCGTCCATCAGGTCGGTCACCACAATCTCGCCCGCTCCGGCGTGGCGCGCGGCAGCAACGACCAGCAGACCGATCGGCCCGGCGCCGGTGACGAGAACTTCCTTGCCCGTCAGATCCCCTGCCTGTGCCACCGCATGGAGGCAGACGGCAAGCGGTTCCGCGCAGGCTGCCTCCCCCGCCGATACGCCCTCCGTCACCGGAAGGCATTGTGTGGCCGGGGCGACCAGCCGAGTCCGAAACATGCCATTCTCATGAGGCAGGCGCATCGCCGAGCCCATGAACCGCATTTCAAGGCAGTGGATCGGCTGCGCGATCCGGCAATACTGGCATTGGCCACAGGGCTGGGATGGGTTGATCGCGACAAGTTGCCCGATCTCGAGGCTGGTGACCCCTTCACCGAGCGCCTCGACAAAGCCGGACGCCTCGTGCCCAGCGATGATGGGTTCGCGAACCCGCACGGGGCCAAATCCGCCGTCCTGATAGTAGTGTAGATCAGAACCGCAGATCCCTCCCGCCGCCATCGCGAGAAGAACTTCGCCAGGACCCGGAGTTGCACAGTCGAGCGTCTCCACTCTCAAATCACGCCTGCCGTGAAGGCGGGCAACGCGCGTTCGCATTACCTGGATGCCTTTCGTTTAGTAGTTAGCGGCCCGCCCGACGCGGCGGGCCGGCTGTTTATCGGATAAGCCCGAGCTGCGTAGGCAGCCAAAGGGTGACGGCTGGCACAAAAGTGATGAGAGCAAGCGCTATGAACAGCGGGACCATCCAAGGCAGGATGGCAAGCGTCGTCCGTTCCACAGACATCCTGGAGATGCGCGAGAGCACGAAGAGCACCATGCCGACCGGGGGCGTCAGCAGGCCGATCATCAGGTTCAGCGTGACGATCAAGCCAAGATGAACCGGATCGATCCCGTAGCGCGCGGCCACCGGCATCAGGATTGGCACGAGGATGCTGATGGCTGCGATCGTATCGAGGAAGGCGCCGACAATGAGCAGCAAAATGTTGACGATGAGGAGAAATGTCCACCAATTTTCCGTCAGGCCGAACAGGAAATCGGAAAAGAGCTGAGCCGCCTGGCTGACTGTCAGAAGCCACGCGAAAATGGATGCCGCCGTGACGATGAACAGAACGGAAGCCGTGGTTTCGATCGTATCGAACGAGGCCTTTGCCAGTGTCCGCAGCGTCATTGTCCGATATCGCACAAGACCAAGGAACAGCGACCAGAGTACGGCTGCCACTGCGGCTTCGGTGGGCGTGAACCAACCCATCGTCATGCCGCCGATCAGCAGAACCGGCGTCATCAGCGCCATTACCGCTGAAAAATCGAAATACCAGTCAATCGCTACCAGCACTGCGAGGCCTATTAAGACTGCAATGTTGACCGAAAGGCCAGCAAGGATCATCAGGTACGTAGCCACAGGGAAGGCAAGGACAATCATCACTTCGAGCGATGCGCCCAAGAGCTGCTTCAGCTCGAATGGCGTATCCGAGCCCCAGCCCTTCCGCCTGGCGAAGATGTAGACCGTCACCATCATCAGTACGGTCATGACGACACCCGGAATGATGCCCGCCATGAACAATGCTCCGATCGAGGCATTGGCCATCATTCCATAGATCACGAAGGGCAGAGAGGGCGGAAATATCGGGCCAAGCGTCGCGGAGGCGGCGGTGACGCCGACCGCTGCTTCCACCGGGTAGCCGTGATCCTTCATAGCCTTGATTTCAATGGTGCCGATGCCGGCTGCATCGGCCAGCGCCGTTCCGGACATACCGGAAAAGACAACCGAACCGATGATGTTGACCTGCGCCAGCCCGCCCTTCATCCAACCAACAAGCGCAAGCGCAAACCGGTAGATGCGGCCGGTGACACCGGCAATATTCATCAGATTGCCGGCGAGGATGAAGAATGGCACCGCGATCAGCGGAAAACTTTCAACGCCCGCGATCATGCGCTGCGCAGCGATGATATCCGGCGCAACGCCATAGATCACCAGGTAGAGCAAGGAAGCAACCGCCATGGAAATCGCCACCGGCGTGCCGATCAAAAGCAGCAGCAGGAAGGAGCCAAGAAGAAGAAGCATGATCAGATTCCCCCTGCGCTGATATCTTCCTGTGCCCGCTCCCGCACCGTTCTGGTGCCCGTCAAATCCTTGATCAGGTTTTGCAGCGAACGAAAGAACATCAAGGCGAAGGCTGCGAAGACCATATAAAAGACCATACCGCGCGGCAGGTCGACCGTTACCATCCGCTCGTCGTTGACGATCTCGAGGTAGCGCCACAATAGCCATGCCATATAGGCAAAGAAGCCGATGGCAATCAGGTCGACGGCAACTTCGAGAAATCTGACAACCCGCCCCGGAAGGAAGCGGTAAAGCAGGTCCACGTGGATGTGGCGGACCATGCGCACACACATTACGGAGCCCAGGAAGACCACGACCACCAAGCAGTTGGCTGCGATTTCCTCGGTCCAGGCAAAACTGTTGTTCAAGACATAGCGCGTGAAGAATTGTAGAAATACGGCGAGGCCCATGCCCCAAAAAACCGCCAGGGTGACCCAATCCTCAACAGCATAGGGCGAAAGGTCAACCGGTGCCGCTTCTTCCTCGAAGGCATGCGCCATTTCTTCTACGGTGATCGGCGCGTGCGGATGCTCCGTCATCGGATCGACTCCGTTCATCGGAATTGCGAAGAATTGCCCCGACGCAGGACGCCGGGGCCAAAGACATCACTGAATGGCTCGGATGGCCTCCCAGTCGGCCTTCTCGTACCCGAAGTCTTCAAGCTTCACGTTCTCGATGACGTTATTCTCGAAGTCCGCCTTGTCGATTTCGGTGACGGTCAGACCCTTGTTCTTGAACTCGTCAACGAGCGCCTTTTCGCGGGCCTCGATGGTCTTGGTGGTGCGGGCAGCAGCCTCTTGCATGACCTCCGTGAAGATTTGCTTGTCCTCGTCGGAGAGGCTTTCCCAGCGGCTCTTGGACACAACAGTGTTCAGATGATCGACGATATGGCCGGTCAGCACGATGTTCTTCTGGACCTCATAGAACTTCTTCGCCTCGATGGTTGTTAGCGGGTTTTCCTGTGCCTCGACGGTACCGTTCTGCAGGGCCAGGTAGACTTCCGCAAAGGCGATCGGAGCCGTGTTGGCGCCGCACGCTCGCGGCATCGCCAGATAGGCAGGAACATCCGGCACACGCATTTTCAGACCAGCCATGTCCGCGCACTTGGAAATCGGGCGGTTCGACGTGGTATGGCGCGTTCCATAGTAGCTGACCGCCACGATATGGTTGCCGGTGCTTTCTTCATAACCGCCGGTCAGCTTCTTGAAGACGTCGCTCTTCGTGTAAGCGAGAAGATGGCTCGGATCGCGGAAAATATAGGGATAGTAGGTGACGCCGATCGGCTTGTAGTCGCGCGCCGCGAAGCTGGAACCCGAGATGATGATATCGACAGTGCCGAGCTTCAGTCCCTGGTTGATATCGGCCTCCTTGCCGAGCTGCGACGCCGGAAAGACCTCGATCTTGTAGCGACCATCGGTACGCTTCGCGATCTCTTCGGCGGCCCATACGGAATCCGTGTGGAAAGGCTCGGACGTCTCGTAGACGTGAGCCCATTTCAGCACGGTCTCGGCGTGAGCCGAGAGCGTCGAGGCGACAATCACGGCGGCTGCGCCCAACAATGTCTTCAGTTTGAGTTTCATTCTTTCCTCCCGAGTGAAACAGAACGGTATCGATGACCGTGCCGGATGGCCAACGGTCAGTCTTCTCTGGTCGGCTCCTCCCCGAAGCTTTCCGAGAATCTCTTCTGCGCCAACGTCAGATGGTGACGCATGGCCTCGCGCGCCGCGGCGGGGTCGCCGGCGGCAATGGCGTCACGAATGACGTAGTGCTCGTCAAGCGCCAGCTTCCAGGTGTGCGGTCCCTCGAAGTAGCTCGCCAGCTTCTTGAAATAGGGCGACATCCGGGAGTCATAGACCATCCCGGTAAAGTGCTTCAGCGCCGAATTCTCAATAATGTCCACAATCGCAGAGTGAAAATCGCGGTCGCAGGCAAGGGCCACCGAAGCATCTCCCAACGAATGTGCCATGCGCTCGAGAATGGCATCGATACGCGCAATACTGGCTGGCGTTGCCAGTCGTGCGGCCTCTTCTGCAATGCCGCTTTCGATCAGGCAGCGCGCCTGAAGGATTTCCAGGGGGCCTTCGCTATCCTCTTTCGGAAGCGGAGCCGAAGCGTGTTGGGGCGGCCTGTTGCTTATATAGACGCCAGATCCCATCCGAATCCGGATGTGCCCTTCGACCTCCAATACGATCAGAGCCTCGCGCACGGTTGGGCGGGAGACGGAAAAGCGCTCCGCGAGCTGACGTTCGGGCGGCAATCGGGTTCCCGGTTGCAACTCCCCCGTCTCGATGAGCACACGAATTTGTTCCGCAACCTGCCGATAAAGCCGGCGCGGCTCCAAAGCCACGAACATCGAAGTCCTCCCTGCACATCACTCCTCTGATGCACAATTGGTCAGATTGTCTGACCAATTTCTACTATGAGTTTATTTCGGCACCTGTCAAGCAGGTCGCGAAAGAGTTGGAGACCTTCGCCAAGGCGCCCGACCTCATTCGGGCGCCGCTATGCGCGCCTGCCCCGGAAGCGGGACGCGATAGCGCTCGCTCAACTCAACGAATGCGGAAGCCGTCGCGGGATCGAGCGCGACACCATTTCGTTCGCGCCCCTCCGCGACCTTCCACTCCCGGTCTCCAGGCGCCATCACCTGCCCATCCTGACGACACCGCGAACCCCGCAATCGCTCCAGGTAACGCGCCATACCCTGATAGAACGTCTCGCGATCAACGAAAGCGTCAGGCTTGACGGCCATCACGAACGCACCCATCTCCCGAGGCGTGGCGAAGTCCGGACCGCCCATGGGAGCGATGTCGAAAGAAAGGCGCATGCCCGTGAGCACGGCGCTGAAGATTTCCGCAATTCCCGCCAGCGCCGCACCCTTGAAGCCGAATGCGGCGCCAAGTGGAGCCAACATCTCCGTTGCGGCCGCATCGCTGGTGTCTATCCCGTCCCCGTCCGAAGCGACGGCGTCCGGAAGCTGTTTTCCTAGGCTGCGATACAAAAGGACGCGATTGAAAGGCACGGCGCTTGTCGCCATGTCGAGCAGCCACGGATTGGCCCCAGCCGTCGGCACCGCGACGGAGATCGGATTGGTGCCATGGAAGCGTTCCGCCCCGTCATGCAACCTCACGAAGCTATCCGAATTGGCAAAGCTTATGCCAATGAACCCCTGGTTAGCCGCCTCGACCGAATAGGCGCCTGCGGGACCGAAATGCGAGGTGTTGCGAATGGCGACCGCGCCCATGCCGAAGCGGCCCGCCAGTTCGATCGCGTTCTGCATGGCGGTGTAGGTGGCGAGTGCCCCATGCGCGTGATCGGCATCCAGCGTCATCACGGCACCGAAACCGGCTACCGCCTTGACAGATGGCCGCTTGTTGATCCGGCCACCTTCCAGCGCTTGCACGTAGTGCGGGAGAAGTCGGATGCCGTGGCTGTCCACTCCATGACGGGTGGCGTGCATCATGGCGCGGGTCGCCGCATCTGCGGTCGCCTCATCGGCACCAGTGGCTGACAAGACGCCGTGCGTGAAACGCACCAACTCGGCCAAAGCGAACCGTGTCGACGGATCGACATGCTTCATCGCGAAAGCACCTCCATCGCCAACTCTCGCATAATGTATAATGCGTACACTAGACGTTTGATTGGGAATGTGCAATCCCTGATCAAACGATGTTCCCCGAAGATCTTGCCACCATGCGAACTGCACCCAACTCTCTGGCACCGAAGCTGTATCGTCGCGCTTGTGACGCGCTTGCCCTCGACATCCGTAGCGGCGTGCTGGCGGCAGGTGCTCGCCTGACGGAGACAGGCGTCGCGGAACACTTCGGGATCAGTAGGGCCCCTGCCAGACAGGCATTGGTCGAACTCGAGCGACTTCAACTCCTCAAGAAGGCCGAAGGCCGGGGATACGAAGTGTTGCAGGTCGACCCCGAGGCGGACAAGGACCAGGCACCAGACGTCGGCGGCCATCTCGAGTTGCAGTCACGATCGACCTGGGAGGTGATCTACCCAGATGTCGAGATCGAGGTCGTCTCGCGCACATCGATCGCCAACTGGCGGATCAACGAGGTCTTGCTGGCGCGCCATTATGGCGTCAGCCGCACCGTTGCACGCGATGTCGTTGCCCGTCTCCAAGAGCGTGGGATCGTGCGAAAGGATGCCAGTTCGCGGTGGTATGCTCCGGCTCTCACCGAGCGACATATTGATGAACTCTACGAACTGCGCTGGGTGCTTGAACCGCTAGCCCTTCGCAAGGCCTTGCCACACGTGCAAGAGGGATTGCTTGCTACGTTTCAGGCGAACATCGAGATGACGATGGCAATGCCGGAGGTGCGAAGCGAACAGCTGGATCAGCTCGAGCAGGAGTTGCACGTCGATCTGCTTGGCCGATGTGAAAACCAGGCACTCCTGCGGGCCGTGAGCCTGCCGCAGGCTCTGTTGGTTGCACATCACTTCCTTTACAGGCGAACGTCACAACTTTTCGAGAGCGAACCGTTTTTGCCCGAACACCTCAAGATCATCACCCTCTTGAGACACCGCGACATCACGGGCGCCTGCGAGGCTTTGGTTGAACATTTGAAGGTCTCCCGGCATCGCGCAATGCTGCGTATCCGCGCTGTGGCCGAGACGGTCAAACCGGCGGTCCTGCCCTATCTTGAGCGTCTCTAGCGGTGCACTTGTCCGGGCGTGCGGTCGGCCCTTCAAAAAATAGCCGCGCAACGGAGGAGGCCGCAACATGAGAATTTCAGCCGTCGAACCATTCATCCTTCATCTGCCGCTCACCTCGGATTCGATCTCCGATTCAACACACAGTATTACACACTGGGGCGTGGTCGGAGCGAAGATCACGACGACGGACGGGCTGGAAGGCTACGGCTTCACCGGCACGCACGCTCATCTGCCGTCCGATCGGCTGATCACTGCCTGCATTCGCGATTGCTACGGGCCGTTGCTCGTCGGAGAGGACGCCTCGGACCATCAGCGCCTCTGGACGAAGCTGGCGCGTCACCCGGCATTGCAATGGGTGGGACGAGCGGGGATTACCCATCTCGCATTGGCGGCGGTCGACGTGGCGCTCTGGGATCTGGCCGCGAAGAACGCCGGCGCTCCTCTCTGGTCCCTTCTGGGCGGGGCACGAACGGAGGCGCTTGAGGCCTACAACACGGATATCGGGTGGCTTTCATTCTCGAAGGATGCCCTTCTCGCGGGCTCTGCCCGCGCAATCGAAGAAGAGGGATTTACCCGCGTCAAGATCAAGGTCGGCCATGACGACCCGAACATCGACATCGAGCGGCTGGAAGCGGTCCGCAAGCGTGTCGGAAGCGCAATCCGCATTGCGATCGACGCCAACGGCAAGTGGGATCTTCCGACCTGCCAGCGTTTTTGTGCGCGAGCCAAAGATCTGGACATCTATTGGTTCGAGGAACCGATGTGGTACGACGACGTGGCGAGCCATGCGGCTCTTGCTCGAAACACTTCCATTCCGGTTGCCCTTGGTGAGCAACTTTACACGATCGACGCCTTCAGGAGCTTCATCTCCGCCGGGGCCGTCCACTATGTCCAGCCGGACGTGACCCGCCTCGGCGGCATTACGGAATACATCCAGGTGGCTGACTTGGCTCTGGCAAACCGTCTCCCGGTCGTTCCCCATGCCGGAGAGATGAGCCAGGTGCATGTCCACCTGAGCTACTGGCATGCGGCATCGACGATCCTCGAATATATTCCCTGGATCAAGGATCATTTTCAGGAACCCGCCAATGTCGAGAGTGGTCTGTTCATGCGACCACAACAGCCGGGGGCCAGCACAACCCCGCTCCCGCAAGCTTTTGATCGCTATGGCGTGTATGAATAGCTCCGAGTTTCGTAGACGCCCTCGGGTTCCGTTTTCTGTTGCCGCTCGAACTCGACGGGAAACCGCATTCCATTTCTGACATGTTTGCGTTTCGCATTGCAGGCCTGGCTCCGTCGCGTGAACGGACGTCCAGGTCGAGCGTTGCCGAAACTTCAGCGGGACCATACCAAGGTATTTGAGACCTGGACTGGCGCATAGTTGTGAACGGATTCCGCCAGGGCCTAAATGGCAACGAATTTGGATGCCCGGGACGCGTCGCGTGGTGGACTTTTGGCTCTTCCCTGGATTGCGGACCCAGCACAGCCCCAAACGACAGCCGTCAGGCACTTGGTTCACAGAAGCATGAGGATATTGCGATGAAGGTCTTGTCGGTGCTCACGAAGGGCGAAACGGTTGCAAGCACGATGGACGCCGCGGTGCTGGCGGCTGCATCCGTCCCTTGCATGTCGCTGGAAGTGCTGGAAGTCGTGCTGGAACCTGCCCTTGTGGCAGCGTCCCCCGAAGAAATGGACATCAAGCAACTGCGCGCGCTTGTCGAAGGTTCGCCCGCCGAGCGCAGGCAAGAGATCGTCAACGCCTTTCACGCCTGGAAGGATCAACAGCCGCCTGGAACGCCGGAGTTCACCTGGCGTACGATCACCGGCGCGCAATCAAGAAGCGTCATTGCTGAAAGGTCAGCGGACGTCGCCCTCATGGTGATTTCGCACAACAATACCATAGATGCGGCGCACGCCTATCATTTCGCATTGTTCTCCATGCATCGGCCCGTCCTGCTGGTCCCGGAAGGATGGCGGGCAGGGCCGCGAAAGACCTTCGCACATATCGCCGTGGGATTGACCGACGACGCGGTGACACGCCGCGCAGTCGAAGCGGCGACACCTTGGCTGACGGCGGCACAGCGCATATCGGCCATATGCCTGACGGACGAAAAAAATGCGGATGTCCTCAAGGCAATCATGCATCAAGCCAAAATTGATGCCGAGTTCGACATCCCGCCCTACTCCCCTCAAAAGATTGGTGTCCAGCTTGTGCATGAGGCCGATCGCCTCGGCGCCGACATCCTGATTGCCGGTGTCTACCGGCATTCCAAGGCCCTGCAATGGCTTCTCGGCCATACAACAAGGGAACTGGTGAACACCATGGATCTGCCGCTCTTTCTCGCACACTGAGTTCAATCCCAGCCGTGCCCGCCTCTGCAACATTTCCGCGGGGGCTCATCATGCATGCGGCGACTGCTGCAAAAAGCGAGCGGACGACACCAAGGTATATGGGACCTACATAAATGCATGATAGCAAACCTCCGCCACCGCGGCCTAAATGACAGCCAACGTGGCTTCTTGAGGATGTGATCTATGTTGTATCTGTTGATCTTTGTCGGTGCCGGTTTGGGCGTCAGGCGGTCAGTGCCGCCGTGTCGAAGCTGCTCGGCATGGGTTTCCCGTTCGGGACGTTGACGGTCAATATGGTGGGGTCGATCACAATGGGCGCCCTGGCGGCGTTGTTCGTGCTGAAGGCCGGGGTTCCTCAGGAGTTGAAACCTTTCCTCACAACCGGCTTGCTAGGCGGTTTCACGACCTTCTCGACATTCTCTCTGGACGCCGTGACGCTGTGGCAACGTGGCCAGACGAGCGAAGCGATAGTCTATGTGGGCTCGTCCCTCGCCCTGTCGATGGCCGGACTGGTCGTGGGCATGATGGTCGTCCGCTGGTTCCTCGAGCAAGGTGCTGTCGCGTGACGCGATTTCACAGCAGTGTGCTGCGAATTTTCTCGAGCGCTTCGTCGTGGCCCATCCCGTAAGGCAGCAGGCCCTTCAAGCGGCCGTCGGCGCCAATCAGCAGCAGCGATGTGGTGTGGCTCATGTGGTAGTTGCCGTCATCGCTTGGAAGTCTTGAGGCGTGCACCATCCAACCATCTACGACCTTCTTCATTTCGTCCGGCTTGCCGGTGATGCCGGTAATGCGGTCGGTGAAGGCAGTCACATAGCTGTGCATGACGTCCGGCGTATCCCTCTCGGGGTCGATCGAGAAGAAGTAGGCTCTGACCCCGTCGGCTTCGGGGCCTAGCTGTTTCAGCCACAGTGCCATTTCAAACAGCGTGGTCGGGCAGACTTCCGGGCAATGCGTATAGCCGAAATAGACGATGGAAGGACTGCCCTTGAACAACGACTGGTCGACCGGCTGGCCGCGGTCGTCCACGAGAGAAAACGTGGTCGCGAAGGTACCGGGGCGACGGCTATCCGCCGCCGTCCAGACCATCACCCCGAAGAGGAACGCGACGAAGATCGTCGCCAGCCCCACACCGGCTAGCACGAACGGATTGCGCGCCGTCATTTGGCGGAGTCCCCATGCTCTGCCTCGTCATGCTTCATGTCCGGCGCACCGCCGGCGGGGGGACCGACCATGAGTTCCACATCGACCGAGCCGGCTTTCTCAAAAGTCAGCGTTGCCTTCACCATCTCGCCCTCCTTGAAGGGCTGGGCGACGTTCATGAACATCAGATGATAGCCACCGGGCTTCAGCTCCACTGTGGTATCCGCGGGAACTGCGATTCCATCCTTCAGTTCGCGCATCTCCATGATGCCGCCGTCCATCTTCATCTCGTGAATCTGGACGCTGGCCGCGCGGTCCGAGCTGACGCTGACGAGGCGATCGGCCCCACCATGATTCGTCAGTTCGAGGTAGCCGCCGCCGACCTTGGCGCCAGGCAGCATCGCGCGGGCGTAGGGATGCCCGATCTCGATCTCGCCAATCTTGAAGTCGTGGGCAAGTGCCGCCCCGGGACCGAGCAAGGCGAGGAAGCATATAGCTAGCTTCAGAAAATGCTTTTTCACGGATTTGTCTCCATTGTGCTTTCGAGGCTGCGAGCGGCTTTTCACCCTCTCAGCTCAGGGCGCGCTTGAGCGGCTTGACATAGCGTATGACCAGCATGTCGAGTGCTAGCACGGTGACGAGGATGATGCCGGTCAGCGGGAAGAGCAGCGAAACTGCAAGCATGACGATGGCTCCGGTTTTCCATAGCCCCGCCTTTTCGGGCACGATCGGTGCAACCAGCCGGCCGGCGCCCGATGGGCGGCGCTTCCACCACATGACGATGCCACTGACCGAGAGAAAGATGACCGAAAGGCAGAAGGCGGTCACCAGCGCAATGTTCCAGATGCCCATGTCGCCCTCGTGGAAAGCGATGCCAACTGCCATCACCTTTCCGGCCGTGCCATAGTCTGAAAAGCCGACATCGGCCAGCACCTTGCCGGTGTACCGATCAATATGCACCGTCCGGTCCGAAAGCGGCTTGGCGCTGTCGTTGCTCATCGTATCTCGCGCAATCGTCCAGACCCCTTTTTCGCCACTCGGAAAAGAGAGCTGGAAGCGGCCATCAAAGCCGATCGACCGGGCAAGGGCGACGACGTTGTCGAGATCGACAGGCTGGCCATCCGAAGTACCCTGATGTCCGGCGTGAGACCCGGACGCGGGCATCGGCGTCTGCTCGAGCGTCCACGGCACTTCCTTGACGCCGCCGTGGTTCATGCTGGCATGGGTGGCATCCGAGAGGGGAACGTTGTCCCACTTCTCCGCCGGGAAGGTGCTCCAGGCCTGCGTCATCCGCTCGCCCCAGATACCGGTCCAGGTGAGGCCCGAAACGAGAAAGACAAGAAGGATGGCGGCGATATAGACGCCCACCGTCTGGTGCAGCGATTTCCACAGTTGCCGGCCGCGACCGGAGAGGCGGGGAACGAAGGCCGATGCAAAGCTGCGGCCGTCGCGCGGCCACCACAGATAGATCCCGGTCACGATCAGGACAACGCCAAAGCCGGCGGCAATCTCGACCAGTCGGTCGCCGATGTCTCCGATCATCAGGGTCCCGTGGATCGTGTTGGCGAGGTCATAAAGGGCGTTGTGCCGTTCCCAGCTTCCCAGCACGGCGCCGTTGTACGGATCGACCGCGACCATGGTCGACTGTTCGCCGGAGTTGACCCGAAACACGGCCGGCTGCTCGGGGGTGCGCGGCGCGATATACTGGACGAGCGCGCCGCCGGGAACAGCGGCAACGGCAGCGTTTGCCTGGGCCGAGAGGGCAACAGTCTGCTTCGCGGGCTCGACGGAATAGAGCTTTTCCCCGTCACGGCCGACGAGCACGGAGGACCACAGCATGATCAATCCGGTCACGGCCAGCATGATCAGGAACGGAGCGACATAGAGGCCGGCGTAGAAATGCCAGCGCCAGGCGGTGGTGTAGAAGGTTCTTGCGAGTGCTCCCTCGCCGGCAGGTATCGAAGTGTCGGTCGGTTTGTTCAACATGAAATGTAATCCGGCAACGCGCCGGCACGTCCGCTCAAGACGGAATTTTTCCGGCGCAGGCTGAAGGAACTGCCGTTAGAAAACGACAGCGGTTCAGGTTAGCAGACCGGATGGAGGACCGCGCGGCGAGGTGTTCGGAGGGAAGAGCTGCCTATAGTGGGCTTCGCTCCTGAGGGGCCGGAAGTGGGCAATCGCTTGCTGAATGCGCTCTCCCACCGTGTCCGGCGGAGCGGGAAGCAAGACGGAAGCGCTCAGCCGGCAGGCCTCGCAGCCCGAGCCGAGATCGTGGCTTCCGTGCTTGGTATCGCCATGCTCGGACGAAAGGCAAAGCATGGGCAAGCTGCCGTCCGGCAGGGTGTAGTGCGCAATTTCGCTGAGCGGAATGGGACCATAATCGAGGGCGGGCACCTTGTGGGCAAAGCCGACCATAAGCAGCGCCAGCGCGCAAAGCATGCGCACAAGCCCGGCCCTGGAAGTCTGCTTTGCAGTCATGGTTCGCCCTTTCGTCACGCCGGATTATACACAGGATGGCCGATTGGCAATGCGGCAATTTGCGTCGTTGATCGAGGACTAAAAAAATCGTGTTGCGGCACTACAGGCGCCCTACCGCCAGTGCAAGCCCCAGATAGAAGGCGATTTCGCAGACCTGCTGGGCCGCGCCGAGCCCATCGCCGGTGAAGCCCTGAAGACGGCGGGACAGCAAGTTGCGCACGAGAAGGAAGCCGATGAGAGCGCCGACGATCCCGGGCGCCCACTCGCTCCCGGGCGCCCACCACCATACAAGCGCCATTGCCACCGCCCACCAGACGAAGCCGGCAAGCAGCGATTGGACGGAGATCGCGCCGGCGATCGATTTCGTCTTGGATACCGGTGCATCGCCCACGTGCGGCAGGGTACACATCACCAGCAGCGGCGCCAGGCGAGAGGTGACATGGGCTGCGAACAACGCCAGGGACGCGACGAAGATATCGACCTGTCCGAGTAGCGCAAGAAGCGCCACCTTGGAGAGAAGCGCCAGCACCAGCGCGATGGCGCCATAAGTGCCGACACGCGAATCCTTCATGATCTCGAGGGCGCGATCGCGGTCGAATGAACCGCCGAGCCCATCCGAAAGGTCGGCAAGCCCATCCTCGTGAAATGCCCCGGTGATCATCACGCCGGCCACGGTGCTGAGGAGCGCTGCGACCCACGGGCCTGCCGGAACATCCGGCAATGCCATAAAGGATGCGCAGAAGATGAGAGCGGTCAGCATCCCGACGATCCACCCTACTCCCGGCAAATGCGCAGCGCTGGCCCTCAGCATCGTCTGATCGAAGCCGATCCAGTCGGCCATCCGCCGCCCTATGGGAATGCGGGTAAAAAACTGTATGGCCAGGATGTAATGACGGATGAATTTCACGATCCCGACCCGTTTCCCCGATCTCCAGCGCAGTGTCACAATTGATCGGCGCTGTATTTCCCTTGTCTTTTTCTATACTTCCGGCCGATCCGCAAGAAGCAATAGTCTCGCCAACGCTCGAAAGCGTCCCGCCCCACGGCTACCGGCCCAACCGCCCCTTGCCTTGGAGAGGCCTCGCACCAGATACTAGGACGACGGCGAACTGGAGGGCCATCTCATGACCGAAGCGACAAAAACACCCCTTCGCATCGGGAAGGTCACCCTGACAGTGCATGATCTCGCACGGGTGAGCGACTACTACCAGCAGGTTCTCGGTCTTCATCGGCTCTCCGCCGAAGGAGACCACGTGACGCTCGGGGCGGGCAACACCGTTTTGCTGCAGCTCGACCGCGACGCAAGCGCACGTGACCGGTCGCCGCACGACGCCGGCCTCTTCCACACGGCATTCCTGCTTCCGGACCGCGCCGATCTCGGGCGCTGGGCAAAGCGCGCGGTCGAGCAAAAGTTGCGCATTCTCGGCGCATCCGACCATGGTGTCAGCGAGGCCATCTATCTTGCCGATCCGGAAGGAAACGGCATCGAGATCTATGCCGACCGCCCCCGTTCGGAATGGAAGTGGCAAGACGGGCGTGTCGACATGCCGACACACGAGCTCGATGTCGGCGATCTCATCGCAACTGCAGCTGACACGAGCTGGAAAACGGCGCCTGACGGCACCAGCATCGGCCACGTCCATCTTCAGGTCGGCAACATTCCAAAGGCCGAGGAATTCTACGGCGGCGTGCTCGGGCTCGACATCACCTGTCGATATCCCGGCGGCAGCTTCTATTCCTCAGGTGGCTATCACCACCATCTGGCCACCAACATCTGGAAGAGCCGCGATGCCGCGCCGCGCAAGGAGCCGACCACGGGGTTGGCCGATGTCGAGATCGTCGCGGACGACCCGGCCCTCGTCGAGCGCGCAGTCGAAAGGGCCCACAATGCGCTACTGGTGGCCGACCACCGCGGATCCGACTTAAGGATCCACGACCCATGGGGCACCCACATCACACTGGCGACCAGGGACCTCTCACCGCGAGTCTCACCGTGACGCCAGCCGCTTGTCGAGGGCATCGAGAATGTGACCCGCCAATGCATCATAGTCTCCATCGAAGTGATGCCCGCCCGGCATGGCAATGGTCTCGACCCCCAAATCTTTGAGATCGGCGCAGGCATCATCGTCGTCGACGCCATAGATGCACTGTACCAGGGCCGGATTGATGCCTTTTACGTCATCGACCGGATCGCCTTCCGTGCCCTTGCTCTTTGCGCCAAGCAGTCCGAACACCGAAATCCTGAAATCGGCGCTGTGCGACATCCCGAGCAGCGATAGCAAAACAACTCGCGACTTATCTGCCTCCGGCAGCAGTCGGTAGGTGGCCGGCAGCGTATCCGCCCCGAACGAATAGCCGATCAGCATGACGTCGCGGACCTTCCAACGCTCGCGATAGACGTCGATGATTCGTGCGAGATCGTCGGCTGTTTCCTGCGGCGTGCGACCCGACCAGAAGTAGCGCAGCGAATCGACGCCGATGACCGGAATGCCCTTATCCTGCAGCATCCCGCCGATCACCTTGTCGAGATCGCGCCAGCCGCCATCGCCGGAATAGATCACAGCCATGGTGTTCCGGGTCGGGGACGCATCAAGGACGGCAATCGGCAGATCGAGGGGATTGTCCGGATCGACCGGGGTGACGACCTCGCTCAGCGCATCATCGAGCATGGTACGGGCATCGTCATCGCTGTCGCGTATCTCGATATCCTCGTGCTGGTGCTTGAGCTGTTCGGCATGGGCGTGGCCACGGGCGTCCGCGTTCGGCGTAAACCCGATGATCACCGTGTCGGGCAAGGTGCCCTCAGGAAGCCCGTAAATCACTCCGTTCGGGGTATTCTCCTTCACCGCTGGCGTGCACAGCATCTTCGGCAGCTTGACGTCCGCCTTCGGGTCGATGGCAACCGTGGCCCCGATTGTCGCGGCCGGCGTCTGGGACGCAATCGCCAGCGCGAGCGCGCCGCCGGACCCGATGCCGGCAACAACGGGGTGGCGGTAGACTGTACTCTTCGAGGCGCGCTGTAGCTGCTGGCTGAGCGATTCGATGTCTCCTACAAGATAGATGCAGTCGTTCTTGTCGTCGGCAAGCGCCGCGACATAGTCTGGCAGGTCGATGCCTATCACTGCAGCACCCCCTTCGACCAAGGTGTTGGCGCTGGTCTGGTCTTGCCCGCTCCAGCCGCCTTCGTCGGAGATCAGGACAACGACGGCATTTGCTGGCGACGAGGGCAGCATGATTTTCGGGGACGGGATCAGGCCCGCGTCGAATTTGGGCGGCGCTTGGGCCGCGGCCGGGCTGCAAGCCATCGTAAGAGCGGCGGCGATTGCGGCAATTCGGCTCATCATTTTCCGATCACTCCCTTGATGCCCGCGCCGATCAGCAGCGTGGCGTCGAGTAGCGCCAGCGCGGGGCTTACCCCGCCGGGAACCGCAAGATAGCGCGGCTGCCAGCGCGGATGGAACTTTTCCTTGAACGCCCGCAGGCCCTTGAAATTGTAGTAGCGCTCGCCGTGATCGAAGACGGTTCGGCCAATCACGTCCCAGACCGGCGCGACCTCGTGACGCGAAAGGCCGGAGAGCGGCGCCATGCCGAGATTGAACGTGCCGTATCCCTGATCCCGCAGATAGAGCATGATGCGCACGAAGAGGATATCCATGACGCCCTTCGGCGCTTCACGCGTGAAGCGCATCAGGTCGATCGACGCTTCGGCTTTGGTGCCGGTCAGCAGTAGATTGGCGAAGGCCACGATGCGGCCGTTGAGGCGCAGCACCGCAACCGGCTGGGTACGGATGTAGTCGGGGTCGAAGGCGCCGAGCGAAAATCCCTTTTCCTTGGCCTTGTGCACTGACAGCCAGGCATCGGAAACGGCGGCGAGTTGATCCAGCACGGCCGGCACTCCTTCGACGGGGATCACCTCGAACTCGATGCCATCGCGCTCCATGCGGCTGAGCGCAGAACGCAAATTGGCCCGCTTTCCGCCTTCCAGAGTGAATGAGCGGAGGTCGGTTGTGGCAAGCTCTCCGAGCCGATAGGCCCGCATTCCCGCATCCGCGCAGGCCGACAGCAAGGCGGGCGAGATCTGATAGAAGACGGGTCGACACCCGGCCAGACGCGATTGTTCGAGGAAATGCCACACCAGTTCCGCCCAAATCTCCTGCGGACCGATGGGATCGAAGAGCGCGATCCAGGACCGGCCCTGCCGGCCATACATGATAAACGCCCTGCCATCAGGGGAATAGAGCAGGTTCTTGTCGCCCATGCGCACAAGATTGGCATCGGCATTGTCCTGCCGATCCACAATTGCATAAGCACGATCGAGATCCTCGGGCCCGGGTTCGCCCTTGGGAGCTGCCGCAGGCCGAAGCAGGCTTGCGAGAGCAACCAGCGATGCCGCGATCGACAGGCCGAGTATGGCCCTCAGGCTGCGCGGCGCGTCGCCGGAAAACTCGAACTGCCACCAGAGTTGATGGCTGTATTCGACATCGCGATAGACGAAGAACAGGATGAACAGGGCAGTGGCGCAGATGACCGTCATCGCCATCAGCCAGGGGGTGGTCAGCGCCTGTCCGAACAGCGACGCTGGCCGATGGAAAAGCTTTCGCGTGGCAAACAGGCTGATCGCAAGAAACGCCAGGAGCGCCGTGTCGATGAACGATACCGTGTTGACGAGCGTGAGAATGACGGCGGTGAGCGATGACAGCATCGCCAGCCACCAGGCACCGTCAAGCCGTTGCGACAGGCCGCGCGCGCTGACGAAGAGGGCAAGACCGAGCAGGCTGCAAAGGAAATGCGCCGCCTCGACGACGGGCAGCGGCAGCACCGTGGCAAAGAGCGCCGAGCGGTCCGCGGACAAGGGCGTGACACCGGAAAAGATCAGGATCGCGGCGACGACCACCGTCAGTGCCGATACCAATGTGGGCGACAACCTGCCGCCAAGCCGCCTTAGGCTGGCCAAGGCAGGATTGCCCATCTGCCGCCTGAGTTCGACGGTGATGGTGGCGGCCATGGCGATGACAAGCGGCAGCACGTGATAGATCAGCCGATAAAGGACAAGCGAGCCGAGGACTTGTTCCACATTCGCGGCTCCGCTCAGCGCCGCCACGATGACGCCGTCGAACACTCCGAGACCGGCGGGTACATGGCTGAGCACGCCCAGCCCGACTGCAACTGCGTAGAGCCCGAGGAAAGCAGGCCAGCTGATCGTGACGCTGCCCGGCAGAAGCATGTACAAGACGGTCGCCGATGCGGCGATGTCGAGGCAGGTGACGAGGAACTGGCGCGACGTCGTGCGACTGTCGGGCAGTTTCAGACTGAACCGTCCAACCCGCCGAACGCGGCCACCGCGTGCCCAGATCAGGAGAGCGACGAGACCGGCAAGCACCAGTCCTGCGACCGTCTGCAAAAGTCCCGATGAAACGCCGACGAGCGGCGCCACGTCCTCCCCGATCACCAATAGGGAGAGCGACGCAACGCTCGCAAGGCCAAGTCCGAACGCGAGGGTGACGAAGGCGATGACGCGGCCGATCTCATCGGGCGAGAGACCGAGGCGCGAATAGGCGCGGTAGCGGATCGCGCCACCGCTCAAAGGTCCGAAGCCGGCGGTGTTGCCGACCGCGTAGGCGCTGAATGCCGTGAGCGCCACCTGCGGATAGGGAAGCTTGCGGCCAATGTATTCCAGCGCATCGACATCATAGATGGTCAGTGCTGCGAAGCTGAGCGCCGTAAATGCGATCGCCGCCGCGATTGATAGCAGGTTCGTCGCGCGCAAGGCGGCGACGACGTCGTCATATCGAACTTCGTCTGTCAGGTGAAAGATGGCGAAACCCACCACCACGAATATAAGCAGCGTGAGGACGGCCGAGATGAGCCTGGCCTGTCGCCTCAGGAAAAGCCGCCAGCCTGGAAGCACCGGTTCGTCGATTGCGATACCGGTTGGAAATTCTTCCTGCTGTGCAATTTCCGATGAAGCAGACATGGAGCAAACCGGTTTGATGAAAATGCATGTTGGCGGAGGGAGGCAGCAATAGCAGCAAAATTGCGCCGTCCTGAGACCCGCGCCATTGTCGTCGCGGGACAGGATGCCGCAGGTCACCATCACTGTCGAGCGCTTGCAGGCACAGCCATAAAATCCGACCTGGATTTCGCCGGAACAGCTTGCTCCATCAGGTATTTCCGCATTGCACTTGGGTGCTGAAGAACCCAGATTCAATACCGGGCCCCAGAAGAACCCTGTCGATTTTTTTGATTGGCCGGGAATGAAACCGCATCAGGCAACGTATATCTGACATGACCACAAACAGGGGACGCCATTTCGATGTAATCGGCCAGCTTGCCTCGCTGCGCCGCTATGCGCGCTCGCTCGTGCGCGATTCCGATGACGCGGAAGATCTCGTCCATGACGCGCTCATCAAGGCTTATGAAGGCAGGCAGGGTTTCAGGCCTGGCACAAACGTCCGCAAGTGGCTGTTTTCGATCCTGCACAATACCCACGTGGACCGGTTGCGCCGGACCAAGGCATTGCAAAGGCGGCACGAGGCGCTCGGTCAGATCGTCGAGCAATCGATGGCCGCAAGCCAGGATCACTCCGTGCGGCTGCGCCAGGTCCGCGAGGCCTTCTTCCAACTGCCGGAAGAGCAGCGTGAGGCGCTCCATCTCGTGACCATGGAAGAACTCTCCTACGAAGAAGCCGCCGGTGCGCTCGGCATACCCGTCGGCACGCTGATGTCGCGCATATCCCGCGCACGGGCGCGCCTCCGATCAATCGAAGATGCAACAACCGATCAGAACGATCAGTTCCGCCACCTGCGGATCGTTGGAGGAACCGACGATGACAGCCATTGATCCAATCCTGGAATCCGAACTGCATGCCTATGTCGACGATCAACTCGACGTCGCCCGGCGAATCGAGGTGGAGGCCTATCTCTCCGAGAACCCGTCCATGGCCGCGCAGGTGATGGCGGATCTCAGCACCAAAGGTGAATTGCGTCTGGCGCTCGCCAATCAATCCTCGACCCTGCGCGCCGAGACGCGGGAAGCGGCAAGAAAGCTCGAGCGCAGCCTGTCGCAATGGCGCGTCGTCGCCGGGCTGCAGCGGGCGGCTGCCGTCATCGCCCTGGTCGGGGCGGGCTGGATCGCCAATTCCTATGTCGGTCCGTTTTCGGCAACAGAGGTCATCGCTTCGGTCCCGCCGCCGATATTCGTCGAAGAGGCGGTCCGCGCCCACCAGACGACGATGCTGCGCGAAACCATGCCGTCGCAGGCGGTCCTTGCGACCTATGATCCGAATGACATCCGTGCAGCGACTGCCATCGTGATGCCGGAGGTCCCCAAGGACTGGTCGGTCGTCGACGTGCAGATCTATCCGTCCGCCTTCGGCCCGAGCGTCGAGATGGTAATCGAGCCAAAGGACGGCGAACGGCTGTCGCTTTTCGCTGTCCGCCCCGGCAGTTTCGCGGTCCAGCGCGTGCTGCAGTTCAACAGGGACGGCGTCGAGGCCTCCTACTGGCAAATCGGCGAGGTCGCCTATGCGCTGGTTTCGGACGGCAAGGATGCCGTGAAACTGAGCGATGCGGCGAACAAGCTGCTGCGCACACTTTACTAGTTCCAATCCTACCATTCCCACAACGGAGTATCACGATGAATACAACGCCTCCAAGGTTTGGCTACAATGCAGCGGCACAGTCCGCTGCCCTGTTCGACGAGGGACTGCGCAAGCACATGCTGCGCGTCTACAACTACATGGGTGCGGGCCTCGTCATCACCGGCCTCATAGCCTTCTTCGTCGGCTCGACGCCGGCGCTCTACGTGCCGATCTTCTCCTCTCCGCTGAAGTGGGTGGTGATGCTGGCACCGCTGGCCTTCGTGTTCTTCTTCACGTTCCGCATCCAGACGATGTCGGCCAGCGCCGCGCAGCTGACATTCTGGGCGTTCTGCGCCGTGATGGGCCTGTCGCTCGCCTCGGTGTTCCTCGTCTTTACCGGCACCAGCATCGCCCGCACCTTCTTCATCGCCGCAACGATGTTCGGGGCCACCAGCCTCTACGGCTACGTGACCAAGCGTGACCTGTCGCAATTCGGCTCGTTCCTGATCATGGGCCTCATCGGCGTCATCATTGCATCGATCGTCAACATCTTCCTTGGGTCGAGCGCCCTGCAGTTCGCGATCTCGGTCATCGGCATCGTCGTCTTCGTCGGCCTGACCGCCTGGGATACGCAGAACATCAAGGAACAGTATGCCGAAAACTTCGACGAAGAGTCGCAGCAGAAGCTTGCCGTGTTCGGCGCCCTGTCGCTGTACCTGAATTTCGTCAACATCTTCCAGCTTTTGCTGAACTTCACCGGCGAACGGGAATAGTTCGCGGCCGCCGGGCCCGCCTCTCTCTGCCCGGCACCCCCCTCCACACCAAGCGGCCGTTGCCCGCCCCTTTTCCCCAGGGGCGCGCAACAACTCGTCCGAAATTCCAGGAGCATGTCAGACCATGGACCACAACGACCGTCAGGCAATCGAAGGACTCTTCGGAAAGCTATCCGACGTAGAACGCCAGAGCGGCCCACGCGATGCCGAGGCGGAGACCTACATCAAGGACCGCGTCAGCGCGCAACCCGCCTCTCCCTACTTCATGGCGCAGACGATCGTCGTGCAGGAACAAGCGCTCTCCACCGCGCAGCAGCGCATCGAGGAGCTTGAGTACCAATTGGCGAACCGCCCGGCTGCGGGCGGCCTGCTGTCGTCGCTGTTTGGCGGCGGACGCCCTTCACCGCGCCCCACCATGCCGCGCCCTGCGCCTCACAACGCGCCTTCCGGGATGCAGCCCGGCCAGCCTGCAGCAGGCCCATGGGGACAGCAAGGCATGCAACCGCGCGGCGGGGGGTTCCTTGCGGGTGCGGCCCAGACGGCGATGGGCGTCGCCGGTGGTGTCCTGCTCGGCAATGCCATTGCGGGTATTCTCGGTGGTGACGAAGCACAGGCCGCCGAAGACAAGCAGCCAGAGGACGAGGCCAATATCGATGACGGCCTCGGCGACATGGAGTTTTGATCAACTTCCGCCGCCAACCTGAAACTGACGGCGCCAACCACCCAAGCCCCGGTGCAAGCATCGGGGCTTTCTTCGTTCGAATATTATGAGCTAGAACTTCACGCCGACGCCGATGGTGACCTGGTTTTGCTGGACATCCATTTTCACGCCGCCGAAATCGGCGCTGCCGTAGTCGTTGTAGCGGTATTCGGCACGACCGAAGACATTGTTGGTAATGGCGTAGTCAAGGCCCGCGCCAACGGTCCAGCCATTAAGGGTTTCCTTGTCGTCATTGCCGGGCACGTCGACGAAACCGCGGGTGGCGGTCCAGCCGGCGGTACCATAGATCATGGCCCGATCGAACGTATATCCGAGACGGCCGCGAATGCCGCCTGCCCACTCGGTACCCACCTCGGCCGACGAGCCGAACAGATCGTTTCCGTTGTCGTTCCAGTTGTAATAGGCGTCGCCCTCGACGCCATAGACAAAATTGTTGTTCTGGAAGTTCCAGCCGGCAAAGGCGCCGAAGAGCCCGCCATCGAGATTCCTCGTCGTGTCGCTGCCGCCGGCACTGATGTCTCCATCGGCCCAGGTGCCACCCCCCTGCAGGCCAACGTAACCACCGGACCAGGTGAACGCAGGGATTTCTTCGGCGATCGGCGCGGCTTCTGGGGGAGGCGTCAGGTCAGCGGCCAATGCCGTTCCCGCCAGCGCGGCAAATGTCGCAGCGGTCGCGATGAAGGACTTGATCATTGGACGACTCCATTTCACGCTCATTCTGTATTTCTTATATTAGGTTTCAGCACAAGAGTTTGAAGTAGCCGATTGACCAAAAATGCTCGTCAATCTGGTTCCACCCCATTTTTGATCCCGCACTGTTACTCTTGGAAACCACGTGCCTTCGGGGAAAGTTCCGGGGATGCCCCATAAAGCACCGCTACAATTAATTGTAGCTCGTTTTCCGTCAAATGATGTCAACTTCTCGTGCCCGGCCGCATTTTCCAGTAGACAGCGCGAGACAAGCCTTGAGTTGCAGAACAATGCGAAGTTGAGTGTTACTCACGATCGTCCTGCCATTTCACCTTGGCGGGAGAAACAGGTAATATCTCGCCTTCGGCACTGGCTGGAATAATGACACGCAAACCTTTTGTGAAGAAAGGCAGGTCGGTTTTCTGGATTTCGATTGCGCTCATCTGTGCTGCAATCGGGACAACACTTCTGCTCGCCAACGACATGCGCAATCTAAGAACCGCATTTCGTCACTATGACATTGCCTGGCCATTCGACGCCCCCTTGCAGCAATCCCCGGCACCGAACCGCCAGACCACCGACAAGAGGGCGTCGCAACCCATCCAATTGCCCGACGGCTTCTTCCAGACCGAAAGACCCGATTCCCTTGGCAGATTCCAGCGGCAGGTCTACCTGACGGGCCCCGACCTTTGTGCGCTATTCAACGATGCGGGCATCGCCAATACAGGATGGCAGGCAAGTCCTTTCAACCCGAATACCTTCGAGTGCATATCCGAGCGAAAGCTGGTCCGGATGGAGGATCCCGACAACTATGCGTCGTTCTTCCTGTCGATGAAGGGCACGCCCGACGGCGCCGTCAACGTGATCAGGATGAAGGCAATCCTGCCGGACAATGCCGACGGCCGGACGATGAAGCAAGAACTCGTCGAGACCATTAAGGTCCTGATCGACAACACCCATTGGAACGATTTCGCCCCGGCGGTCGAGAAAATCGCCAAGCTCGAGGATTTTGAGCTCGGCCGTTTCGGCGTCGAGCTGAAATTCTCGCGGGAGTTCGGCGACAGCCGCGGCTTCAACCTGGTTCTTTCACTGGCCGGGCGGACTACGGAGTTACAGACGCGCTCCTACTTCGACCGCAACAAGTGGCTGCGTTTGCCGCAGCACCTAATCTCAACGCCGAAACAATTATTGTGAGCGCGGGCCGGGAAGCGCAATCCGGTGCGGGAGGAGCCGAATGGCGATGGCGGGCAAATCTCTTGTGAGAAAAGGGAGGACGGTTTTCTGGATCTCGATTGCGCTCGTCTGTGCAGCAATCGGAACCACGCTTCTGCTCGCCAATGACATGCGCAATCTGAAAGCCGCATTGCGCCATTTTGACGTTGCCTGGCCTATTGATACGCCCGCTCAACCTGATGCGCCGGTCCGGCCCGCCCCCGCCCCGAAACTCCAAACGACCGGAAGGAAGCCGCCAGAGCCCGCGCCGCCGCCGGTGCGCCTGCGCGCGAACTTCTATGAGCCCGAGAAACCGGAGATCCTCGGCAGTTTCCAACGGCAGGTCTATGTCGGAGGACCCGAGCTTTGTGCGCTGCTCAACGATGCAGGCTTCATCAACGCAGGTTGGCTGACGAGCCGTTTCAACGCGGATATTGCCGCGTGCTTTTCGGAACGGAAACTGGCCGCGACAAATCCCGAAGCCCAAGGATCGTTGTTCCTGTCCGTCAAAGGGTCCCCCGATGGCTCCATCAACGCGATACGGATGAAGATATTCTGGCTGGACAATGCGGATGGCCAGACGTTGAAGCGAGAACTCATTGAAGCTTTGAGGATCGTGATCCAAAAGACCCACTGGACCGACTTCCTCGATGCAATCGAGCCAATCGACAAGCTCGAGGATTTCAACGTTGACGGTTTCGGAGCGGATCTGACGTTTTCAAAGGAGGATGGCGGCAGCGACAGCCACGGCTTCCTCCTGATCTTGTCGATGGACGGCCAGGATCCGGCGCAACTACGCACTCGCTCCTATTTCGACCGCAAAGCCTGGCTGCACCTGCCCGGACATTTGACTACGCCCCAGGAATGACTGCAATGGACTGGGAACGAACGGACAATCCTAAAACGTAAAAGCCCGGTGCGGGAGGAGGTGCACCGGGCTCTTAAACCTGACTGACAACTGGGAGGAGGAGTGTTGCCAGTCCACTCGAAGAGACGCTGGGAGGAGGAGTGCGTCGCTTCGATGATTTAGATATAAAGCATCTCCGCACAAAAAACAGCCACAATATTGCGATGCAGCAATGCTAAATTTGCATAGCTCAGCCGCGACGCCAACCCGTCAGCCAACCTTCGTTTGAGTATGGCTGTTGCACCCCCTGGACCTTGTCCAACGTTGCTCCTAGCGCGATCCCGACTTGAGGAAGTCCGCCGTTGCCAACTTCTCGCGGATATGATCGAGGTCAAAGCTGTTCTTCCGGCTGAGGCGCTCCTCCCAGTCGAGCGCCGACTGGACGATGACATCGAGACTGTCAAGCCTCGGCACCCATTGCAGCTTCTGCCGGATCAGCGAGGAATCGGCGACGACCGAGGCCGCATCGCCCGGCCGTCGAGGCGCATGGCTGACCTCGAAGGGACGACCATGAGCCGCCACAGCCTCGATGACCTGCAGAACGGAATATCCCTCGCCATAACCGCAGTTCGCGACGAGCGACGGGCCGCCCGTGCGCAGGTAATCGAGCGCCTTCATATGAGCGTCCACCAGATCGCTGACATGAATGTAGTCACGGATGCCAGTACCGTCAGAAGTCGGATAATCGGAGCCGTAGATCTCGACGGCGCCCCGCTTGCCGAGTGCCGCTTCGCAGGCGACCTTGATCAGGTGGGTGGCGCCTGTCGTCGACTGTCCGGTGCGGCCAAGCGGATCTGCACCGGCAACGTTGAAATAGCGCAGAGCAACATAATTGAAGTCGTGGGCGGCCGCAGTGTCGCGCAGCATGATTTCCGACATCAGCTTGGAGAAACCGTAGGGACTTTCCGGCGCCAATGGCGCCGTTTCGCCGACTGGCCGGTCGTTGTCCTGCGAGCCGTAGACGGCCGCGGTGGAGGAAAACACCAAGCAGCGCACCCCCGCCTCGACGGCAGCGGCAATCAGGTTGCGGGTCTTGGCGGTATTGTTCTCGTAGTACCAGAGCGGGTCGGACACCGATTCCGGAACGACGACGGAACCGGCAAAATGCACGATCGCATCGATCTCGTGCATGGCAAATATACCTTGCAGCAATGCCTTGTCGCCGGCGTCACCGAGATAAAAGCGCGCCTCCGGAGCAACCGCCCAGCGGAAGCCGGTGGACAGTTGATCGACAACGACGACGTCCTCGCCGGCATCCAGCAACGCCCACACCATATGACTGCCGATATAGCCGGCGCCGCCCGTTACCAGAACCGCCATAATCCAAACCTCCGACGCAATTCCATCGGAGCGACCAGACCACGCAAGTTTCCTAAGAATGATGGCGATTCATGCTTAACGCACGGAAACTGCTTCGATTTTTTCGCCTATGGTAAGGAGCGAATTGACTCGATCGATTGGATTTTACAGATCGGGACTCTTGCCTCCAGCCGCTCGTTTCACCGGCTGAGGATGTAATCGCAGAGCCTTTCGGCCGCGATCTCGATCTGGGCAGGATCGCGCAGGAAGCAGGCCCGCATGAAAAGCTCGCCGCCGGCGCCAAAGGCAGTTCCCGGCGCAAGGCCGACCCCGGTCCGGTCAACGATCTCCATTGCCGCCTTGCGGCTGTCAGTGGTCCCGTCGATCTTGAGGAAGGCGTAGAGCGCACCATCGGGTTTCAGGGTTTTGACACGATTGGTGGCAATCAGCGCATCGCAGAGTATATCGCGAGAACGAGCCGCTCGGGCGATGTTCGACCGGACGAAATCGTCGCCCTCGTCCAGCGCCGCGACCGCACCTTTCTGCATGAACTGCGCCACACCCGAGGTCGCGTACTGGATCAGGTTCTCCAACACCTGCCCGGTTTCCGGCGGGGCCACGATCCAGCCCACGCGCCACCCGGTCATCGACCAGTTCTTCGAGAAGGAATTGACGAATATGACCTTGTCGCCGGGTTCCATGACATCGAGGAAGGACGGTGCACGGCCACCCGGATAGTAGTACAGCGCGTAGATCTCGTCGGCCATGATCCAGAGGTCATGCTTGCGGGCGAGCGCAAGGATATCGATCAGGTCCTGACGGGTCGCGGTCCAGCCGGTCGGGTTGGAGGGCGTGTTGACGAAGAGGCCTCTGGTCTTCGCTGTGATCGCCGATTTCAGTCGATCCATGTCGAGAATCCAGCGCCCGCCCTCGAAACTCAACGGAACGCCGACTGAACGCGCGCCTTCGATATCGAGTGCGGCGGCGATGTTCGGCCATGCCGGCGTCAGGTAGATCATCTCGTCGCCAGGAGAAGTGATCGCCTGCACCGCAAGCACGATCGCCTGCATTCCCGATCCGGTCACGTAGAAATGTTCCGGGGTCAACGATACGGCAAAGTGGCGAGCATAGTAGTCGCTCAGCGCGCGGCGCAACTCCGGAATGCCACGCTGCCAGGTGTAGAAGGTCTCGCCGGACAGCAGCGCCGCGGATGCCGCCCTGTTGATAAACTCGGGTGTGGCAAGGTCACCCTCGCCGACCCATAGCGGCAGCAGTTCGTCGCGCCTACGTGCATAGTTGATGAGTTCGACGATGCCGCTTTCGGGCGCTGCCAGTGAACGCGGGCTCAGACTGCTGAGTATCGACATGAAATTCTCCGGTTGTGGCGCTGTTATAGCAACGCCGAACCCGTAAATCTCATGAGATTATCTCCTGATAGCATCGATTTTGGTGATGATTGAAAAGCCCGCCCGCAGGTGCGCCCGGGCTCTTATCAAGGATACAGCAACAGCTTAGGTTTGCCGTTCGGCAGGCACCCACGTTCAAGGCTTGGCCTTGAGCAGATCGCGAATTTCAGTGAGTAGTTGCACATCGGCGGGCGGCGGCGCAGCTGGTTCGGCGGCCTTTTCCTTCTCGACCGATTCGCGGACCTTGTTGACAGCCTTGACCATCAGAAAAATTATCCAGGCGAGAATGAGGAAATTGATGACGACGGTAAAGAAATTGCCGTACGCAAAGACCGCGCCTTGCTCGCGGGCGGCCGCCAGCGACGTAGCGGTAACGTTGCTGCTCAATGGCAGGAAGTAGTTGGAGAAGTCTAGGCCTCCGAAGATCACGGCCACGATCGGCATGATGACGTCGTTGACCAAGGAATTGACGATCAGGCCGAATGCGCCACCGATAATGACACCGACGGCAAGATCCATGACGTTTCCGCGGGCGATAAAGGCTTTGAATTCATTCAACATCCTGAGGACCCCTGTTTTGCGTGTCGGAAAATGGAATGCCTGCAAGCGATTCGGCCGATCTTAGCATCATTGCTGAAGCGTGAAACCGGCGATTGTCGATCACGCCCGGCACAACGCGGGCCGGATCCTTCGTCAGGATGCGCTGAAGACCTGCTCGCCGCCGATCCAGGTCGAACCCATCGCAAGTTCACCCGTCAACAGGACGAAATCGGCATCGAATCCGGGTTGCAGTTTGCCTTTGCGGGCTTCTAGCCGGACAGCTTCGGCCGGATAGACTGACGCCATGCGGACCGCCTCTTCCAGCGGAAAGCCGAGCTTTTCATGCACGAAACGCACCGAGGAGAGCATATCGATATCGGCGCCGGCGAGCGTTCCATCGGCGAGCGTCAGCCGCCCGTCCTTGCGATAGATCTGGCGACCGTTCAGCAGGAACCCAGTATCATCGGTGCCGATCGTCGACATCGCGTCTGTGACGAGGAATATCCGCCCCGGTCCGTTCTTCGCCCTCAGCGCCACCCCCATCGCCACGGGATCGACATGAAAGCCGTCGGCAATCAGCCCGGCATAGACGTTGCTGCTGTCGAGCGTCGCCCCGACGACACCGGGCTCGCGATGACCGAGCGGGCTCATCGCGTTGAAGAGATGGGTGACGGTACGGGCGCCGGACTTGAAGTAGCGGCCCGCCGTGACGCAATCCGTATCCGTATGGCCAAGGCTGACGATGAACCCGGCATTGGCCAACTCCGCAACCTGTTCCGTCGTCGTGCTCTCGGGTGCGACCGTGATCATCAGGGCGTCAAAGGCGTCGCGGCAGGCGAGCATTTCCTCCAGATCGGCCTGTTCCATCGGCCGAATGAGCGCGGGATCGTGAACGCCCTTGCGGGCCGCCGAAAGATGCGGCCCCTCGAGATGCAGGCCGATGAAGCCCGGAACGCCTTTGGCCGCCGCATCGCGTCCGGCTTTGATCGTGCCGGTGCGAATCTCGGCGGTATCGGTGATCAGGGTCGGCAGCAGCGCTGTGGTACCGAATTTTGCGTGTGCAGCGCAGATCGCTGCGATGGCATCGACATCGTGCTTTTCGTTCAGAAGCACGCCGCCACCGCCGTTCACCTGCAGGTCGATGAAGCCGGGAACGAGGATCTGCCCTGCCGCGTCGACCCTGTCCGCACCGGAGGGCACCGCATCGGGCGCGACGATGGCGCTCACCTTTCCGTCCCCGACGACAAGGGCCTTGCCCTCATGCCAGGTATCGCCGTCGAAGATCCGTGCGCCAATGATTGCTGTCGTCTTCGTCATCGTGTTTCGGTTACCTTCTTCAGAGCGACGGGTGCATCCGGGTCGAGGCCGCGTGCCCGCGACCAGGATTCGAC
This sequence comes from Ferirhizobium litorale, assembly GCA_030028905.1. GTDB lineage: Bacteria > Pseudomonadota > Alphaproteobacteria > Rhizobiales > Rhizobiaceae > Ferirhizobium > Ferirhizobium litorale. The sequence continues at coordinate 212,579 of JALDYZ010000004.1, forward strand.
GAACCCATAGAACGGCAGGATCAATGTCAGGGCGTCGGTCAGCGGGTGGCCAGTCTTGATATAGGGCAATCGCTTGGCTGATTGTGCGCGATCCGACGTCACATAGGCGAAGGCGCCCTTTGCCGCGAGGCCGTCTGCCACGTCGACAACCGAGCTTTCGGCGGCGTCGCGGGCAGCAAGTGCAAGCACGGGGAAGGTCTTTTCGACCAACGCGACCGGCCCGTGCAACACTTCCGCCGCCGAATAAGCCTCGGCATGCATGCCCGACGTCTCCTTGAACTTGAGCGCAGCCTCGCTGGCGATCGCCAGCGCCGGGCCACGCCCGAGCACGAACAGGGATTCCGCATCTCCAAGATCGTCGGCCAGCGGTTGCCAATCAAGCGTGATCGCCTTGGCGAAATGGCCGGGCAGTGCAGCAACCGCGGAGCGCAGAGATGCATCGTCGGTCCATTCGGCCAGAATCGCCAGACCAGCAACGATGGAATTCACATAGGATTTGGTGGCGGCGACCGCGATCTCCGGGCCGGCGCAGATGTCGAGGGGATGGTGGCAGGCCACCGCAATCGGGGAACCGGCGGTGTTGGTCAGCGCGATGGTTTCGGCACCGGCGGCCGTCGCAGCCTCAGCCATCGCTACGATGTCCGGGCTCTTGCCCGACTGCGAGATGGCGATCGCCGCGGCGGCGTCGAGCTTCAAGGGTGCCTTGTAGATCGAAGCGAGCGAGGGCCCGAGCGATGCCACGGGGCGACCGGCCTGCAGTTCGATCGCGTATTTCAGGAAGAGCGCCGCGTGATCCGAAGACCCGCGCGCCACCGTCACAAGAAAGGACGGATCCTTCTGCCGCAGCGCCAGCCCGGCCCGCTTCAGTTCGCCGGCCGACTGTTCCAAAAGACGTGCGGCAACCTCGGGGATCTCGTCGATTTCACGGCGCATGTTGGTTTGCATGGTCATATCTTTCATACGTGATGACGGCCTTTGGCAGACCGTCCTTCAGGTTTCGGCGAGCGTCAGCTCCGCCACGAAATCATAGGCGTCGCCTCGATAGACCGAGCGCGTGAACTCGATCACCCGTCCCGACGCCAGATAGGAGACGCGCTCGATCGAAAGGCCGGCAGCCCCCGGCGACACGCCAAGCATCGCCGCATCCGGGTTCTTGAGGTTGGAAGCGGAAATGCGCTGGATGGCGCGAACCGGGCGCGAATTGGTCTTGTCCAGTTCGGCGTAAAGCGAGGAAGTCACCGAGGCCGGATCCGGCAGGAACTCGGCCACGAGGCTGGCTCGTTCGATGGCAAGCGGCATGTCGTCAGCGATACGCAGGCGCCCAAGCCGCGCCACATAGGCATCGGCCTTCACGCCCAGCATCATCATCTCCTCCGGCGAGGGATGAAACAGGCCGCGCTCCAGCCATTCGGAGCGGGTCTTCAGGCCGCGGCGAACCATGTCCTCGGTGAACGAGGTGAGCCGCGTCAGCCGCTGCTGGACGCGCGATACCGGCTTGACGACAAAAGTGCCCGAGCCTTGGCGGCGCACCAGCAGGCCGTCCTTGACGAGGTCGTCGACCGCCTTGCGCACCGTTACCCGGCTAATGTTGGCATATTCGGCAAGATCGCGCTCGGGCGGCAGCGCGTCGCCCTGGCCGAGGCGCCCCGAACGGATCGCCTCCTCAAGTGTCTGGCGCAACTTGACGTAGAGCGGGCCGGTGCCGGCCGACTGCAGCATTTCGAGCGGGAGGATGGCCGAGAGGTTCGCGTGCATCAGCGCCCTCCTGCTGTCGCGAAGCGCTGCGCGGCGATCGCCACTGCACCGGTCAGCGCATCGGCAGCGGCGGCAACGAGTTTGCCGTGATGCCGCGCCGCCAGCCACCGCGGATAGAGGGGTGCCAGTCCGCCAAGCAGACTGATGCGCTCCACGCCATCGGCAGTAATCAGATCAAGGACTTCATCGACATGGGCAGCCGACGCCCGCAACAGGCGTACCGCTGCGGCATCGCCCTTTTCGGCATATTCGAAGACCCTTGGCGCATAGCGGCCGAAATCACCGGGACGGGCGAGCCGGGCAAATTCGACCACCTGCCCGGGGTCGTTGCCGAATTCCACGAGCAAGGAGGCGGCAAGGTCGGAGGGCGGGTGGATCCCGTCGTGCACCAGCAGGCATTCCTGCAGGGCGGCCTGGCCAAGCCGGGCACCGCTGCCGAGATCGCCGACTGCAAATCCCCAGCCGCCGATGTAGCTTACCTTTCCCGCAAGCCGCTTCAGATAGATCGTGCCCGTCCCGAGGATCGCGATCGCGCCATCCTCATCGCCAAGGGCGCCCTGCAGCGCAATCAACCCGTCCGACTCGATGACGGCATCGGCGAAAGGAAGCCTCGTGCGCACATAGTTGACGGCATCGCCGACATTGTTGCCCGCTAGGCCCAGCACCGCTGCAGCCTCGGCAATAGCTTCTGGCGCAAGGCCCGCCTCGGCGAAGGCCGAGCGCGCTGCTGCCTCAATGTTTGCCAGCGCTGCATCAGGATCGGTAAGAATGTTGGCGGCGCCACTCTTGCCTCGCCCGAGAACTCGGCCGTCAGGAGCCGCCACGGCGGCCCGGCAAGAGGTTCCTCCCCCGTCGATTCCTAGGATGAATTTGGGCATGTCTACCTCCGAAACACATAATACCAAAAAAGAACCAATAACCAAGAGGGAATTCTGGCCCAACGAGCGAAAGCGATCACCTATCTGTTTTTATTGATTATATTCTGTTTTCGTTTCGCTAAGATTCGCTGACATGTCAATTTCTTGAATTTGCCTCTGGACAATTGGTATTTTTTTGGCATTCTTTCGATCAGCAGGGAGAGCAGGCATGACGACCGGTCAAACGGAAGCGCGACATGAAAGCGGAAAGGGGCTGGACGCAATGCCGCCCGCCGATATCCTGCGCATCCTCGCGGCCGGGCAGCAGGCCGCAGCACAGGCGGTCGATTCCGCGATTCCATCCATAGCCGATGCCAGCACCATCGCCGCCGACTGCCTCGGCAAGGGTGGGCGCCTGATCTATGTGGGCGCCGGCAGTTCCGGCCTGATGGCCATGGCGGACGCCCTCGAGCTTCCCGGCACCTATGGGATTTCCAAGGAACAGGTCGTGATCCTGATCGCCGGCGGCAACGCCAGCCTCTCCGATCTTGCCGGTGGCTATGAGGACGACACGGACCTCGCCCGCGAGGACATGGCTGCTGTCTCGCCAGTTGCCGACGACTGCGTGATCTGCGTGTCCGCAAGCGGCTCGACACCCTATGTCGTCGCTGCGGCCGAAATCGCCAAGACGTGCGGCGCAAGCGTCGTCGCCATCGCCAACAACGCCGGCGCGCGCCTTTTTGCCGATGCAAACATTTCGATCCTCATCGAAACCCCGCCGGAGGTGATTGCCGGTTCCACGCGCATGGGCGCGGGAACGGCGCAGAAGATCGCCTTAAACATGTTTTCGACGCTGGTCGGCATCCTGCTTGGGCATGTGCATGATGGCCACATGGTCAATCTGCGTGCCGACAACGAAAAGCTGCGTATCCGTGCCAGCCGCATAGTTTCTGACATCGCCGGGTTAGACGTGGCGGAGGCAAATGCCCTGCTCGACCGGGCTGCGGGCTCGGTCAAGGCGGCAATCCTGCTTTCCGCCGGTACGCCGGATCGCCGGGAGGCCGAGGAACTGCTGGCGGCAAGCGGCCAGAGCCTAAGGCGCGCGCTTGCGAAAGCCGGAAAATACTGAGAGACGACATAAGGCATTCAAAAATGCGCCATGGTGGCGCTTGTAAAAGAGGGAGAACAAAATGACCCGTACAATCCTGAAAGGCATGCTGCTCGCATCGAGCATTCTCGGCACCGCCGGGATCGCTCACGCGCAGGATGTCACGCTGACAATCGAGAGCTGGCGCAACGACGACCTGTCGATCTGGCAGGAAAAGATCATCCCGGCCTTCGAAGCCAAGAACCCGGGCATCAAGGTGGTATTCTCGCCGACCGCACCGACCGAGTATAACGCCGCGCTGAACGCCAAGCTTGACGCCGGTTCCGCTGGCGACCTGATCACCTGCCGTCCGTTCGATGCGTCGCTCGAACTGTTCAACAAGGGCCACCTCGCCAGCCTGAACGACCTTTCGGGCATGGAGAACTTCTCTGACGTCGCCAAGTCCGCCTGGACGACCGACGACGGCGCCACCACCTTCTGCGTGCCGATGGCTTCTGTCATCCACGGCTTCATCTACAACAAGGACGCCTTCGACCAGCTCGGCATCGCCGTTCCGGCGACCGAAGCCGAGTTCTTCGCCGCCCTCGACAAGATCAAGGCCGACGGCAACTTTATCCCGATGGCGATGGGCACCAAGGACCTCTGGGAAGCTGCCACCATGGGCTACCAGAACATCGGCCCGACCTACTGGAAGGGTGAAGAAGGCCGCGCGGCGCTGATCAAGGGCGAGCAGAAGCTGACCGATGAGCCGTGGGTCGAGCCTTATCGCGTTCTCGCCAAGTGGAAGGACTATCTCGGCGACGGTTTCGAAGCCCAGACCTATCCGGACAGCCAAAACCTGTTCACGCTCGGCCGCGCCGCCATCTATCCGGCCGGCTCCTGGGAAATCGGCCTGTTCAACAGCCAGGCCCAGTTCAAGATGGGCGCCTTCCCGCCGCCGGTCAAGAATGCCGGAGACACTTGCTACATCTCCGACCACAATGACATTGGCGTCGGCCTGAACGCCAAGAGCGCCAATGCAGACGCTGCGAAGAAGTTCCTGACCTTCGTTGCCTCGCCGGATTTCGCCGACATCTACGCCAACTCGCTGCCGGGCTTCTTCAGCCTGAACTCGACCGCCGTGAAGATGGCCGATCCGCTCGCCCAGGAATTCGTTTCCTGGCGCGAAAAGTGCAAGCCGACAATCCGCTCGACCTACCAGATCCTGTCGCGCGGCACGCCGAACCTCGAAAACGAGACCTGGACCGCTTCCGCCAACGTGATCAACGGCACCCAGACGCCGGAAGAAGCCGCCAAGAAGCTGCAGGAAGGCCTCGACAGCTGGTACAAGCCGGCGAACTAACATTGCAACCGACCTGACCGGTTCGCCGGTCAGGTCCCGCTTTGCGGCCTTGCGCGCCAGTAGCGCGCCCCGTTTACCGGCCCGGCACTTGATATCCGGCCGACCGCGAAGCGTCGTCGTCAGCTGCCCTCGCGCTGATCCTTGACAGCAACAAAATTGCAAACGGGCACACGCCAATGAGCCAAGCCGAACTTCAATCCATCGCCCGGGCAGAGCCGATCAGGCGACAAATCCGCTGGCACATCCTCGTGTTCCTGCTGCCGGCGCTCGTCATCTATTCGGCGGTCATGGTGCTGCCGTTGATCGAGACCCTGCGCCTGTCATTGTTCAACGTGGTGGATGGCCAACCGGCCTTCGTTGGCCTTGCCAATTTCAAGGTGCTGTTTGGCGACGCACGCTGGGCCAGCGACTTCTGGAACGCCCTGAAGAACAATTTCATCTTCTTCGTCATCCACATGCTGGTGCAGAACCCGATCGGCGTGGCGCTTGCGGCGCTGCTATCGATCCCGAAACTGCGTTTCGTCGGCTTCTATCGCACCGCGATCTTCCTGCCGACGCTGCTGTCCTTCGTCATTGTCGGTTTCATCTGGAAGCTGATCCTGTCACCGATCTGGGGCGTTGCCCCCTGGATGATGGATCTTGTCGGCATGAAGTCGCTTTTTGCCCCATGGCTCGGCCGACCGGGATCGGCGCTCATCGCCGTTTCCCTGATTTCCGTGTGGCAATATGTCGGCATCCCGATGATGTTGATCTACGCCGCCCTGCTGAGCATTCCAGACGAGGTAATCGAGGCCGCAGAGTGCGACGGCGTCACCGGCTGGAGCCAGTTCTTCAAGATCAAGCTGCCGCTCATCCTGCCGGCGATCGGCATCATCTCGATCCTGACCTTCGTCGGCAACTTCAACGCCTTCGACCTTGTCTACACCGTGCAGGGCGCGCTCGCCGGACCCGACGGCTCGACGGACATTCTCGGCACGCTGCTCTACCGCACCTTCTTCGGCTTCCAGTTGCAACTCGGTGACCGTTCCATGGGTGCCACGATCGCGACCGTGATGTTCCTGATCATCCTCGCCGGCGTGTCGCTCTATCTCTTCGTCATCCAGCGGCGGATGCGCCGCTACCAGTTCTGAGGAGCCCGAGCCCATGTCGAAAGCCCGCACCTCCCCGATCCGTTCGTCCCTCGTGCACCTAGCGCTGATCGCTTATACCTTGGTGGCGCTGTTTCCGGTGTTCCTGACGATCATCAACTCGTTCAAGAGCCGCAATGCCATCTTCCGAAATCCGTTGCAAGTGCCGACGCCCGCGACCTTCGATCTGGTCGGTTATCAGACGGTGCTCGGCCAGGGCGATTTCGCGCTCTATTTCCAGAACAGCCTGATCGTCACGGTGGTGTCGATCGCCGCCGTGCTGCTGTTCGGCGCCATGGCCGCCTTCGCTCTGTCGGAATACCGTTTCCGCGGCAACACCATGATGGGGCTCTACCTCGCCATCGGTATCATGATCCCGATCCGCCTTGGCACCGTCGCCATCCTACAGGGCATGGTCGCCGCCGGCCTCGTCAACACGTTGACGGCGCTGATCCTCGTCTATACGGCCCAAGGCTTGCCGCTCGCCATCTTCATCCTGTCGGAATTCATGCGCACGGTATCCGACGACCTCAAGAATGCTGGGCGCATCGACGGGCTTTCGGAGTACGCGATCTTCTTCCGGCTCGTCCTGCCGCTGGTGCGGCCTGCCATGGCCACGGTTGCCGTTTTCACCATGATCCCGATCTGGAACGACCTGTGGTTTCCGCTGATCCTCGCACCAGGCGAGGCGACCAAGACGGTCACCCTCGGCTCGCAGATCTTCATCGGCCAGTTCGTGACCAACTGGAACGCCGTCCTGGCAGCCCTGTCGCTGGCGATCCTGCCGGTCCTCGTCCTCTACGTCATATTCTCGCGGCAGTTGATCCGCGGCATTACATCGGGAGCAGTCAAGTGAGTTCGTCGACCCGTCCTATCCGCGTTCTCGTCGCCGGCCTCGGCAACATGGGCAGAAGCCACGCGCTCGCCTACCACAACAATCCGGGCTTCGAGATCGTCGGTCTCGTCAACCGCTCTCAGGTTGACCTACCCACCGAGCTCAAGGGATATACCATCCATCCCGACTTCGAGAACGCGCTTCGCGAGTTGAAGCCGGATCTCTGCTCGATCTGTACCTATTCGGACAGCCACGCCGACTATGCGGTCCTGGCGTTCGAGGCCGGCTGCGATGTCTTCGTCGAAAAGCCGCTGGCGACCACCGTCGCCGATGCGGAGCGCGTCGTGGCCGCAGCGAAGAAGCATGGCCGCAAATTGGTGATTGGCTACATCCTGCGGCACCACCCGTCGTGGATCCGCCTCATCGCCGAGGCCCGCAAGCTTGGGCCGCCCTATGTCTTCCGAATGAACCTGAACCAGCAGTCGAGCGGCCCGACCTGGGAGACCCACAAGTCGCTGATGAAAACCACCTCTCCGATCGTCGACTGCGGCGTCCACTATGTCGACGTCATGTGCCAGATCACCGATGCCAAGCCGGTGCAGGTCCGCGGTATGGGGCTGCGCCTCTCCGACGAGGTTTCGCCGGATATGTACAACTACGGCCACCTGCAGGTGATGTTCGAGGACGGCTCGGTCGGCTGGTACGAGGCCGCATGGGGTCCGATGATCTCCGAGACCGCGTTCTTCGTGAAGGACGTGATGTCGCCGAAGGGCTCCGTCTCGATCGTCATGGATCCGAACGCCAAGTCGGACGACATCGACACGCATACCAAGACCGCGGTCATCCGCCTGCATACCGCCGAAACCGGCCCGGACGGGCGGTTCGTCCGGCCGGACGAGGACCTGAAGATGGACGGCGAGCCCGGCCACCAGGAACTGTGCGACCGGGAACAGGCCTTTGTTCTCAAGGCCATAAGGGAAAGCATCAATCTCGACCGCCACATGGACGATGCCGTGCAATCGCTGCGCATCTGCCTTGCTGCGGATGAAAGCGTCAGGACCGGCAAGCCGGTCGCACTTTGAGGGAAAGACACGTGGGATCGCTTCAACTGAAATCCATCCGCAAGGCCTTCGGCAATCATGAAGTGCTGAAGGGCATCGACCTCGAGGTCAAGGACGGCGAGTTCGTCATCTTTGTCGGTCCTTCCGGTTGCGGCAAGTCCACGTTGCTCAGGACCATCGCCGGATTGGAGGACGCCACATCCGGCAGTATCGCCATCGACGGCCAGGAAGTCAGCAACACGCCACCGGCCAAGCGCGGCATCGCCATGGTGTTCCAGTCCTACGCGCTCTATCCGCACCTCACTGTCAAGGACAATATGGGGCTCGGCCTCAAGCAGGCCGGGACGCCGAAGGACGAGATCGAAAAGCGTGTGGCCAAGGCGTCATCGATGCTCTCGCTCGAACCCTACCTGGCGCGCCGTCCAGCCGAGCTTTCCGGCGGCCAGCGCCAGCGCGTCGCCATCGGCCGCGCCATCGTGCGCGAACCGAAGCTGTTCCTCTTCGACGAGCCACTGTCCAACCTCGATGCGGCGCTGCGCGTGCAGACGCGCCTCGAAATCGCCCGCCTGCACCGCAGCCTGAAGGCGACGATGATCTACGTCACCCATGACCAGGTTGAGGCAATGACGCTCGCCGACAAAATCGTCGTGCTGAACGCCGGCGCCGTCGAGCAAATCGGTTCGCCAATGGAGCTGTACAACCGCCCAGCCAACATGTTCGTCGCCGGCTTCATCGGTTCGCCGCAAATGAACTTCATCGACGCGACGCGCCTCGGCGAAAGCGGCGCCAAGTCCATCGGCATCCGGCCGGAGCACATCGCGCTCTCGCGCGAAAGCGGCGACTGGAAGGGAAAGGTGATCCATGCCGAACATCTCGGCGCGGACACGATTCTCTACCTGGAAACAGAGACCACTGGTCTGCTGACCGTCCGTCTGTTCGGCGAACAGCACTACCATGCCGACGATATCGTCTATGCATCGCCGGATCGCGCAAGCCTGCACCGCTTCGATGGCGATGGCCGCGCGATCCGCTGACATGGCCGCAAACGGTGGCGTGCCACCCACCGCCGCTGCATTTTGACGAAAGATTTCGCATGATCCTGTGCTTCGATATCGGCGGCTCGGCCATCAAGGGCGCGGTCGCCCATGATGCCGAGACGATCGAGACCCTTGGCCGCCGGCCGACCCCGCTAAACAGTTTCGACGCATTCGTCGCCGTACTGAAGGAAGTGCGGACGCAAGCCGGCGTCACTCCCGACTGCGTCGCGATTTCCATCGCGGGCGTGGTCGATCCGGAGACCCAGGCCATCACCTGTGCCAACATCCCGTGCATCCACGGGCGGATCCTTGGCCCCGATCTCGAGGAGGCACTCGGCCTGCCCGTACTGATTGCCAATGACGCCGACTGCTTTGCTATGGCGGAGGCCGGCGTTGGTGCCGGCCGCGGCCATCGCATCGTGCTCGGAGCGATTCTCGGTACAGGTGTGGGCGGCGGCATCGTCGTCGACGGCAGGCTGATCAATGCTGCTGGCGGTTTCGCTGGTGAATGGGGCCATGGTCCGGCAATCGCTTCGTACGCCGGCAACCCTCCGGTCGCGATCCCCGCCTACCCTTGCGCCTGCGGCCAGAAGGGTTGCGTCGATACCGTCGGCGGCGCGCGCGGCATGGAACGGCTGCATCGCGAACTGCATGGCGCCGACCTCTCGAGCGAAGCCATCATCAGTGCCTTGCTTGCAGGCGATGCCACCGCCACCCGCACCATCGACGTCTATGTCGATCTCGTCAGTTCGCCGCTGGCGCTTGCGGTCAACATCACCGGGGCAACCATCGTGCCGACCGGTGGCGGTCTGTCAAACAGCGCGGAACTGTTGGCCTTGCTGGACGAGACCGTCAGGACCCGCACCCTGCGTCGCTTCACCCGCCCACTTGTGGTGCCCGCAACCTGCCGCGTGGAGCCGGGACTGATCGGTGCAGCCCTCCTCGGCCTGGGAATGGAAAAACAATGACAGCCGTGCTGCTGGAAGTCTGCGTCGGTGACGTTCAGGGGTTGGAGACCGCCGTCGCGGCCGGTGCCGACCGCATCGAGCTCTGCAGCGCTCTTGCCGTGGGCGGTTTGACACCGTCGGCCGGTGTGATGGCGCTTGCGGCGACGAAGCCCGTGCCGAGCTTCGCGATGATCCGCCCGCGCGCCGGCGACTTCGTCTATTCCGAGGCCGAACTCGACGTCATGATGGGCGACATTGATGCGGCCAGAAACGCCGGCCTTCCCGGCGTCGTCTTCGGCGCAAACCACCCCGATGGCCGGCTGGACCTCGCCTCGCTCGAAAGGCTCGTCGCCCGCTCCGCCGGGCTTGGCCTTACGCTGCACCGGGCCTTCGATCTGGTTCCCGATGTCGAAGAGGCAATCGAAGCCGCGATCTCGCTCGGGTTCGAACGGATCCTGACCTCCGGCGGCGCGAAGTCGGCATTGCAAGGCGTAGAAATCCTGGAGCGGGCTATCGTCCACGCACGTGGCCGCATTTCGGTCATGCCAGGCTCAGGCGTCACCATCGAAACGATCGATCCGTTGCTTTCCCGCCTCGCCGTCGGCGAAGTACATTCGTCCTGTTCTTCGGGCGTACCTGTCTCTGACCCAACCGTGGTCGAACTCGGCTTTGCCCCGTCCGTCGAGCGCAAGACCGATGCCGGATTGGTGCGTGAGCTGAAGGCCCGGCTCAAGCGCGGATAAATCTGCCAAGCCCTTGAGCGCCATGGGACTAAATGCCGAGATCGGCGGCAATTCCGCTCGCCCGCTTTTTAGCCTATTCTCGCTTCACCCGGCCGAAATCTCGGACCGGGAACGGGAGGGTGAATGCTTCCAGGCTGGGCCATCATTGCGTCGGCGATCGTCTATCTGCTGCTGCTTTTTGCCGTTGCGAGCTATGGCGACCGCCGCAGCCGCATGATCGGCGCGTCCAACAGCGGCCGACCGATCGTCTATGCCTTCAGCCTGGCGATCTACTGTACATCCTGGACCTATTTCGGCGGCGTCGGCCTCGCCGCCAACCGGGGCCTTGAATTCACCGCCATCTACATCGGCCCGATCCTCGTCTTCACCCTCGGCATGCCGGTGCTCCGCCGTATCATCGAGCTCGCCAAGGCCGAGAAGCTGACCTCGGTCGCCGATTTCATCGCCGCCCGCTACGGCAAGAATTCGACGGTTGCGAGCATCGTCGCACTGATCTCGCTGGTCGGCGCCGTTCCCTATATCGCCCTGCAGCTCAAGGCGGTTTCGAACAGCGTTGCGGCGATGGTCGATCCTTCCGACTACGGAATCGGTAACGGCAATCTCTATTTCATCGACCTGCCGCTGACGGTTACGCTGGTTCTGGCGCTCTTTGCAATCATGTTCGGAACACGCCATACCGACGCCACCGAACACCAGGACGGTCTGATTCTCGCCATCGCCATGGAATCGGTCGTCAAGCTGGTGGCGCTTTGCACTGTTGGCATCTGCGTGGTCTGGGTGCTGTTCGATGGCCCTGCCGATCTCTGGGCACGAGCGGTCGTCAACGACAAGGTGATGCAGGCGCTGACCTACGAAACGCCCGTTAGCCGATGGCTGACCCTGATCGTGCTGTCGGCCTTCGCCATAATCCTGCTGCCGCGTCAGTTCCATGTCACCGTGGTCGAGAACCGGACCGCGAAGGAACTGCGGCTGGCCGGCATTCTCTTGCCGCTCTATCTGATCGCCATCAATCTCTTCGTCCTTCCAATCGCCATCGCCGGCGTCCTGACCTTCGGCGGCAACGGCAATGCCGACCTTTATGTGCTGCAACTGCCGCTCGCCGGCGAAATGCCGATCGTTTCGCTGATCACCTTCATCGGCGGATTTTCCGCCGCCACCGCCATGGTGATCGTCGCGTCCGTCGCACTGTCGATCATGATCTCGAACGACATCGTCATGCCGTTCTTCCTGCGCCAGAAGCTCAACAGCCGGCGCGAGCAGAGCAACGACTTCGCCAAGACGCTGCTCCGTATCCGCCGCACCGCCATCTTTGCCGTCATGCTGCTCGGCTATGCATACTACCGCTCGACCGATAGCAGCACCGGGCTGGCCTCGATCGGCCTGCTTTCATTTGCCGCCATCGCCCAGATGGTGCCTTCGCTCTTCGGCGGGCTGCTGTGGCGGCGGGCGAACGCGCGCGGCGCGATCGCCGGATTGACGGTCGGCTTCGTCATCTGGGCCTACCTGCTCTTCCTGCCGAGCCTCGGCGGACCCGACTATTCCTATGTCTCGTCGGCGGTTCTCGGCTTCATCTTCCCGGGCTCGACAGTCTTCAATAGCCCTGACGCCGATCCGCTGGTCAACGCCACTGTTTTGAGCCTGCTCGCCAATACCGGCGCTTTCATCATCGGCACGCTATCGCGCAACCCGAAGCCGGTCGAACGCATCCAGTCCGGCATCTTCGTCAAGCGCCACTCGCGCACGCAATTCGCCACGCGCGGCTGGAAGACCAGGGTCAGCGTCGGCGACCTGAAAATCTCGATCGCCCGCTATCTCGGCGAGGAGCGCATGCGCCGCTCCTTCAACAGCTACGAGCGATCATCGGGAAAGCGGCTGGAAGACGACCAGCCGGCCGACATGGCGTTGATCCATTTCTCCGAGCAGTTGCTGGGCAGCGCCATCGGCTCGTCCTCCGCCCGGCTGGTGCTGTCGCTGATCCTGCAGAAGGCGGAGGATACATCTGCCGATACCGCCTGGCTGCTCGACCAGGCGAGCGAGGCGCTGCAATACAACCAAGACATGCTGCAGACCGCATTGTCGCAAATGGACCAGGGCATCGCCGTCTTCGACAGCTCGCATCAGCTCGTCATCTGGAACCGCAGATTCCGCCAGTTGCTCGACCTCAGCGAAAATGTCGGCCAGGTCGGCTATCCGCTGAACGACATCATCGCGATCCTGGCCGAGCGTGGCGACATACCTGTCCCCGACCAGCAACAGGTGATGCGCAACATCCTCACTCTCGATACGCCCTTCCCCCTGATGCTGGCCACCAGCGAGCGGATCATCGAAGTGCGCTCCAACGCCATGCCGGGCAAGGGCTTCGTCTCGACATTCACCGATATCACCCAGCGGGTTGCCGCCGATAAGGCGCTGAAGCAGGCCAACGAAACGCTCGAGCAGCGCGTGGAGCAACGGACCGCCGAGTTGACACGCGTCAACCACGAACTCGCCGAGGCCCGCGCCAGCGCCGACGAGGCAAACATAGGCAAGACCCGCTTCTTCGCCGCCGCCGGCCACGACATCCTGCAGCCGTTGAATGCCGCCCGGCTCTATTCCTCGTCGCTGGTGGAGCGCATCGGCGATGGCGACGAACAAGTGCTGGCGCGCAATATCGATTCGGCGCTGGAATCGGTGGAGAACATCCTCGGCGCGGTGCTCGACATCTCGCGTCTCGATACGGGCGCCATGAAGCCGCGGCCGGCATCGGTCCCGCTGAATGACCTGCTGAGGCGCATCGAGACCGACTTCAGCCCCATCGCCCGTGCGAAGAACCTCAAGCTCAAGGTGATGCCGACATCGCTCAGTGTTCGTTCCGATCCGCACCTGCTTCGCCGCCTTGTGCAGAACCTCGTCTCGAACGCTATCAAGTACACCCTGACCGGCAAGGTCCTGGTCGGCGCGCGTCGGCACGGCGACGAAGTCGTCATCCAGGTGATGGATTCCGGCATCGGCATCCCCGCCTCCAAATTCCGAACCGTGTTCAAGGAATTCGCGCGGCTGGACGAAGGTGCCCGCACGGCCTCCGGCCTCGGCCTGGGTCTCTCCATCGTCGACCGCATCTCGCGCGTCCTCAGCCACCCGGTGGATCTGCGCTCGACCCCCGGAAAGGGCACGGATTTTCGCGTCCACGTCCCCCGCGAAGCAAGCGCACCGGCAGAGGCAAACATCGGCACCTCTGCACCGCAGAACAAGGCTGCGCGGCCACTGGAAGGCTTCCGCGTGGTATGCATCGACAACGAGCCCAGGATTCTCGAGGGGATGAATTTTCTCATTTCGGGGTGGGGTTGCGATGTCCAAACCGTCAACGCACTTGCCGCCATCCCTTCCCTTGCCAAGACATATCCGCCTCCGGATGTCATCATTGCCGACTACCACCTCGACGACGGCACCGGGATCGATGCGATCCTCGAATTCCGGGCGCACTACAATGACGGCCTGCCGGCGCTCCTGATCACGGCGGACCGCTCGCCGGAGGTGCGCGCCGAGGCGGACCGGCATGGCATCAGCCTACAGCACAAGCCGGTGAAACCGGCAGCGCTCCGTGCCTACTTGACCCAGGTTTCCGCGATGAAACGCGCCGCCGCGGAGTAGGCTTCAAGCACTTGTCGACAGGGACTTTTCCAGCATCGCAAAGATGCGCGGATCGGCGGACTGGGCGACGTTGAAGCGCAGGAAGCCGCCTGCGCCTTGAGATGCGCTGAAAACATTGCCCGGCGCAAGGATGATACCGTCCGAAAGCGCCTCGCGGGCGATGGTCGCGGCATCCAACCCCTCCGGCAGGCGGCACCACAGGAATATGCCGGCGCCGGGATCGATCCACGGCACGATGCCGATTGCCTTCAGGCGCTCGCTCGTCTGGCTCATCGCCCGCGAAAGCCGTTCGCGCAGGTCCTGCATGTGCCGGCGGTAGGAGCCATCCCGGAGTGTGGACAGCACCAGTTCGGCGGATAGACGCCCGCTGCCGAAACTGGCGGCGATCTTCAGGTCGACGAGTTGCTCGATCCAGTCGCTGCGCGCGGCGATGTAGCCGCAGCGCACCGCTGCCGACAGGCTCTTGGAAAAGCTGCCGATGTGGATGACCCGCTCCAGCCCGTCGAAGGCCGCCAGCCGAGGCGCCGGGTCATGCTCGAAATCCACGAAGATGTCGTCCTCGATGATCGTCAGGCCGTGCTGCTCCGCAAGCTTCAGGATCCGGTGGGCGGTCACGGGCGAGAGCGTTGCTCCCGTCGGATTGTGGAGCGCCGAATTGGTGATGTAGAGACGCGGTGCATGTTCGGCGAGCGCTTCCGCAAACAGCGCGACGTCAGGGCCCGCGGGCGTGTATGGCACGCCGACGACCTTCGCCCGGTGGGCCCTGAGCAACGCGTGAAAATTGAAGTAGCACGGGTCGTCGACCAGCACCGTATCGCCGGGCTCGAGCAGGAAGCGGCAAAGGAGATCGATCGCCTGCGTTCCCGATTCGGTCAGGATGATCTGGTCGGCGCCCGCCTCGATATGATGGTCGGCCATGCGCCGCGCCAGCAGCCGGCGCAGATCAAGGTTTCCACGCGGGCTGTCGTAGTCCGCAAGAACGGCATCGTCGGCGCGCGACAGCGTCCGCAGCGCGCGACGAAGTCCGGCCTGCGGCATCCAGTCGGCAGGCAGCCAGCCGCAACCCGGAATCAGCATCGCCGGCGATGCTTCGAGCGACTGGCGCGACACCCAGAGCGGATCGATCTCGCGGTCGAGCCGCGGACCAATCTCCTTGAGTGCAAGCGGCAGCGTATGTCCGGCGACATAGAACCCGGATCCCGGTCGCGACCGGATCACACCGCTCGCGACCAGCCGCTCGAAGGCCTCGACCACCGTGGATTTCGACACGCGCATCGTTTCGGCGAAACGGCGAATGGACGGCAGTTTTTCGCCCGGGGCGAGCGTACGCGAGGTTATCCGCCGGCGGACCGCCTCCATCACCTCGTCCACCAGGGTTCCGCCGCCCGCGCGTGACGTTCTCTCATCCATCCGTACCCCTCCAATTACCAGTACAGTTTGATCCAACTGTCATGGAGTGTCCATGGAAGATCCGCACCCGTTCGGGCTTTGTCGTTCGGCGATACGAAAGGATGCTGCAAATGGACAAGAAAACAGGCGGATGGCTAAGCGGATTTATCGGTATGCTGATCTTCAGCGGATCGCTTCCAGCTACCCGTATCGCCGTCACGGATTTCGACCCGGTGTTTCTCACCGTGGCGCGGGCAGCGATCGCAGGCGTGCTTGCGCTTGCCATTCTCGCCGTCTTTCGCGAGCGGCGACCCGACCGCGCCGACAGCCTTTCACTCATTGTCGTCGCGCTCGGCGTGGTCGTTGGTTTTCCGTTGCTGACCGCACTGGCTCTCCAGCATGTCACCGCAGCGCACTCGATGGTCTTCATCGGCCTGTTGCCGCTGGCAACCGCTGCCTTCGGGGTGCTGCGCGGCGGCGAACGGCCCCAGCCGGCCTTCTGGATCTTCTCTTGCATCGGCAGCCTGCTGGTCGCGGGCTTTGCGCTCTACCAGGGCGGTGGCGGGTCGTTTGCCGGCGACCTGATGATGACGGCGGCCATCATTGTCTGCGGCCTCGGCTATGCCGAAGGCGCCCGGCTTTCCCGAAGGCTCGGCGGTTGGCAGGTGATCTCCTGGGCGCTCGTGCTGTCGCTGCCGCTGACAGCCACGCTGGCCCTGATGACCATGCCGACGAGTTGGGAGGGCATCGGCGGTGCCGCCTGGGGCGGCCTCGCCTACGTCTCGCTGTTCAGCATGCTGATCGGCTTCTTCTTCTGGTATCGCGGGCTGGCCCTCGGCGGCATCGCCGCGATCGGGCAGTTGCAGCTTCTCCAGCCCTTTTTCGGCCTGATCCTGGCCGCGGCACTGCTGCAGGAGCACGTCGGCTGGTCGATGCTGCTGGTGACGCTGAGCGTGGTCGCCTGCGTCGGCGGCGCCCGCAAGTTCGCCTCTCGGCCCGCGCCTACTGCTAGCGCGGTCTCAGCTTCATGTGGCGGTTGACGTCCTTGTAGAGCAGGTAGCGGAACCTGCCGGGGCCGCCGGCATAGCAGGCCTGCGGGCAGAAGGCGCGCAGCCACATGTAGTCGCCGGCTTCGACTTCGACCCAGTCCTGGTTGAGGCGATAGACCGCCTTGCCCTCGAGCACGTAGAGGCCATGCTCCATAACATGGGTTTCCGCAAACGGGATGACGGCTCCCGGTTCGAAGGTGACAATGGTGACATGCATGTCGTGTCGAAGGTCGGCCGGATCGACGAAGCGGGTCGTCGCCCACTTGCCCTCGGTGCCGGGCATCGGTGAAGGCGCGATGTCAGCTTCGTTGACGAAGAAGGCCTTCGGCACCTCGAGCCCGTCGACGAATTCGTAGGCCTTGCGGACCCAATGGAACCGCACAGGTTTGTC
Organism: Ferirhizobium litorale; assembly: GCA_030028905.1. Taxonomy (GTDB): domain Bacteria; phylum Pseudomonadota; class Alphaproteobacteria; order Rhizobiales; family Rhizobiaceae; genus Ferirhizobium; species Ferirhizobium litorale. The sequence continues at coordinate 229,850 of JALDYZ010000004.1, forward strand.
CGACCTGTTGCGAACGGTCCAGCCGCATTCCGGCGGCAGAAAGGCGAAGCCGCCGGGCTGCATCACATGGTTTTGACCGTCGAGCGTGACGGTCAATACCCCCTCCACCACGAAGAGAGCGCCTTCGGCGCTGCGGTCGGGTTCCGGGCGGTCGCTACCGCCGCCCGGCAGAACCTCCATGATGTACTGGGAGAAGGTTTCGGCGAAGCCGGATAGCGGCCGCGACAAGACCCAAAGCCGAGTATCCTCCCAGAAAGGCAGGTAGCTGGTGACGATATCCATCATCACCCCCTTCGGGATCACCGCGTAAGATTCGGTGAAGACGGCCCGGTCCGTCAGGAGTTGGGTCTGTGCGGGCGCGCCCCCTTGAGGGGCGTAATAGCTGCGGCCTGTCATTTCTATTCCTTCATTCGCCATCATCGACCCCGTTCGCTGGGAAATTTCCACGCATTTGAACTACAGCGGCCCGGTCAAAGCAAGGCATCGACCGACGGCATGCGCCGATGCCTGACGATAGTGGGGAATCTGCAGGGAAATTCCTGTCGACCTGCAAGCGAAATGGACACCACCGGCGGCTGTTGATAGTCTCTCGATTCCAAGGGGATCAGCCCATGAAGAGGCGATTGACAGCAATCCTGGATGCAGACGTCGTCGGCTACAGCCGGCTGATGGAGATTGACGAGACGGGTACCCTATACGCACTCAGGGCCCACAGGACCGAGCTCGTCGCGCCGGCAATCGCCAGGCATCATGGCCGCATCGTCAAACTGATCGGCGACGGCACGATGGCCGAATTCGCCAGCGTCATCGACGCGGTCACCTGCGCCATGGCGATCCAGAAGGCGATGCTCCGCCGGAATGAAGGCGTCGAGCAGAGCCGCCGCATCGATTTCCGGATCGGCATCCATCTTGGCGACGTCATGGTCGAGGATGACGATATCTATGGCGAAGGCGTCAACGTCGCCGCCCGCCTGCAGCAGCTCGCCCCGCCAGGCGGCATCTGCATGTCGCAGCAGGTGCAAGATCAGATGGGCTCGAAGCTGAAACTGGATGCGGCGGATCTCGGCGACAGGAAGCTCAGGAACATCAAGCGTCCCGTACACGTCTGGCAATGGACTCCCGACGGCTCGCACAAGACGTCCGCACGCAGGGTTTCCCAAGGCGAGGACCCTGCCATGGAGCAGGTGAGGCCCTCGCTCGCGGTCTTGCCTTTCCTCAATGTGTCGGGTGCAGTCGCGGACGAGAACTTCTGCGACGGCTTCACCGAAGAGATCATCGCAACACTGGCGCGCTGCCGCTGGTTGCGTGTAGCCGCCCGCAATTCCTCGTTTACCTACAAAGGGCGATCGGTGGATGTGCGCAAGGCTGCGGAGGAGCTCGGTGTGAAGTATGTTCTCGAGGGCAGCGTCAGGCGCGCAGGCGACCGGGTCAGGGTGACGGTGCAATTGTTAAAGGGCACCGACGGCACACACCTGTGGTCAGAGCGCTACGATCACGAATACGATGACGTCTTTGCCATCCAGGACAGGGTTGCCGCCGAGATCTCGGGCACTGTTGAGCCGGAACTGGCCATCATCGAATTTGCGGCGCTGCGCGGACGCAACGCATCAGAAATGGGTGCCTGGGAATCCTATCTGAAGGGCCTCTGGCATCTCTACCGCTTTGCACCGGATCACCTCGAAACAGCCAGGCAGTTGTTCGAGCGCGCCATCGAACTGGACCCCGACTTCGCCCAAGCCCATGCCCGGCTAGCCTATGTGCACATACAGCTCGGGTGGTATGGCCCTCTGGAGGAACGGGCCGACCGGGCCCGTGCAGCCGTCGAACTCGCCAGCAAGGCGATCGTTCTCGACGGTCGCGAACCGGCGGCGCACATGGCGCTCGGGCGGGCCTTGGCGCTCTCGGGCGAGCCGTTGAACGGCATCGCTCATATTCACAACGCACTGAAGCTCGATCCAAGCTTCGCGCAAGCGCATTTCGCGCTCGGCCAGCTCCTCTGCTACGTGCAAAGGACAGAGGAAGGCATTGCCGAGATCAGCGCGGCCATCCGGCTGAGCCCGCGCGACCCGCATCTATGGACTTTCTACAACATGCTGGCGGTCGCTTACTACCAGACCGGCCGTATGGACGAGGTGGTGGCGAACGCCCGCGCGGCGCTGCGCCAGCCGAACGTGACCTTCTGGCCGGCCATGGTGCTGGCTGCGGCCCTCGCGCGGCAAGGCAGGATCGCCGAAGCCCGCGCGGCCATGCTGGAACTCCTGCGCTTTCGCCCCGGCATGACACTCGAGGATGCGCGCGGCGAGTTCTCCTGGGGGAATTTCTCGATCATGCCCCATTCGTTCGTAGACCAGTTCATCGAGGATCTCGCCAAGTCGGGAATCCCGGCAAAGCCACAAAGCCGGGAAGCGGTGAGCTGCTGAATCAGAGGTTTTGCGCCGCGCACCTCTATTCGGATCGGACTGGCTTCCCTTAAAGCCTACATTTTTTCACCGGGCAGTTGGCTGGCTTGCCTCACCCATGCGCCCAACTGCGTCTCGTCGAACCGGTCGTCCTCGTGGATATGGTAGTAGCGCGTTTCCTTGGTCCTCGACTCTTCGGGCGGCATCGGGTGCAACGAGGTGCCACGGAAGAAGGCCACCTTGATGTATTTGGTGAAGCAATGGATGCTGAGGAACCAGCCTTGCCCCTCAATTCCGTAGAATGGCGAGTTCCATTTGACCGCCTTGTGAACGCCCGGGACTGTGCGCATGATGAGTTCGTCCAGCCGACGGCCGATGTCGCTTTTCCAGCCCGGCATTGCCGCAATGTAGGCCTGCACCGGCGCGTCACCCTCACCTTTCGGGATCTGGGGATTACCGCCTGAGAGCAACTTTGGTTTGGCGTTGTCAGGGGTGGGTCGGCGCGGCGATGACCCGGATGTTTTCTCGGGCTTTTTCGGGATACCGTTGGCCATTTGGCTCGCTCCGCTGATGGTGAGGACAGGCCCCGAGAGGCCTGCCTTGCTGTTCAACGATGACCGACTATGCAGCCTTCTTCACGGTGTATGGATCAAACCTGCCGTAGAAGGTGTCGCCCTTGGCCGCCATATCGAGAAGCAGCGGCGTCGGCTTGAAGTGGTCGCCGTAGGAGGCGGCAAGTTTTTCGCAGAGCGCCACGAAATTCTTCACGCCCATGCCGTCGATGTAGGAGAGCGTTCCTCCGGTGAACGGCGCGAAGCCGAAGCCGAGGATCGATCCGACATCGGCCTCGCGCGGGTCGGTCACGATGCCTTCCTCGATGGTTCGCGCAGCTTCGAGCGCGATGGTGACGAGCAGGCGCTGCTTCAGCACCTCGACATCGACCTCGTCGGCCCTCTTCTGCGGATAGAAGTCCTTGAGACCCGGCCAGACGTACTTCTTCGCCGGCTTGGCCGGGTACTCGTAGAAGCCCCGGCCGTTCTTGCGGCCGCGTCGATCAAGTTCGTCCACCATCCTGTCGATCAGCACCATGTGACGCGGATCGACCGCTTTTTCACCGAGGTCGGCGACGGTCGCCCGGAGGATCTTCTGGCTGAGGTCGACAGCGACTTCATCGTTCAGCGACAGCGGGCCGACCGGCATGCCGGCCATCTTGGCGGCATTCTCGATCATCACCGCCGGAACGCCCTCGATCAGCATGTCATAGGCTTCGTGGATGTAGCGGAAGACGCAGCGGTTGACATAGAAGCCGCGGGTGTCGTTGACGACGATCGGCGTCTTCTTGATGGCCGCGACATAGTCGAGCGCGGTCGCCAGCGCCTTGTCACCGGTTTCCTTGCCGAGGATCACTTCGGTCAGCATCATCTTCTCGACCGGCGAGAAGAAGTGGATGCCGATGAACTGGGCAGGGCGTTTCGAATTCTTCGCAAGGCCCGAAATCGGCAACGTCGAGGTGTTGGACGCGAAGATAGCGCCTTCCTGAAGCACCGCCTCGACCGCCTCGATCACCGCCTTCTTGACCTCGCGATCCTCGAACACCGCCTCGACGACAAGATTTGCATCCTTCAGATCGGCATAGTCGGCCGAGGGTGTGATGAGGTCGAGCAGTTTTGTCGCCTCCTCCTGCGTAAGCCTCCCCTTGCCGATCGAATCCTTCACCAGGCTTTCCGAATGGGCCTTGCCCTTGGTGGCGGCTTCAAGGTCACGGTCTATGAGGGTGACCGGAATGCCGGCGGCGGCGGTGACATAGGCAATGGCGGCGCCCATGAAACCGGCGCCGACGACACCCACCTTCTTCAACTCCGACTTCGGAATCCCGGCGGGGCGGCGGGCCCCTTTGCCGAGTTCCTGCATCGAGACGAAGAGAGAGCGGATCATCGAGAACGCTTCGGTGGTCTGGACGATCTCGGTGAAATAGCGTTGTTCGATCTTCAGACCGGTGTCGAACGGCACCTGCAGCCCCTCGTAGACGCATTTGAGGATAGCGAGGGCTGCCGGATAGTTGCCATGGGTCTCGCGGCGCAGGATCGCCGGAGCCGCCGGCCAGAGCTGGGCGGAGGCCGGCGTCCAGATGCCGCCACCCGGCGCCTTGAACCCCTTTTCGTCCCAGGGGGCGACCGGTTTCAGACCGTCCTTGATCATCTGCTTGGCCGTCTCGACCAATGTCTCGGGGGCGACCACCTGATGGACGAGGCCCATTGCCTTGGCGCGCGAGGCCGTCAGCGACTGACCGGTCGTCATCATCTGAAGCGCAGACTGGGCATCGGTCAGGCGCGCGACGCGCTGCGTGCCGCCGGCACCGGGGAAAATGCCGACCTTGACCTCGGGCAACGCCAGCTTGACGCTCTTGGCGTTGGAGGCAACGCGGCCGTGACAGGCAAGCGCCAGTTCGAAGGCACCGCCCATGCAGGTACCGTTGATCGCAGCGACCCACGGCTTGCCGCAGGTCTCGATCTTGCGCCACAGCCAGCTCATGCGGCCTGAGGCGTCGAAGAGCTTCTGCACCGCATTGGCCGGATCCTTCGCCTTTTCCTCGGCGATCATGGCAAACATGCCCTTGATCATGGTGAGGTCGGCGCCGCCGGAGAAGGACGACTTGCCGGAGGTGAAGACCACGCCCTTGACGGCGGCGGCGGTGACGGCAGCATCGACGATCGCCTCGATCTCGTCCATCACCTCCATGGTGAAGACGTTCATAGACTTGTCCGGCATATCCCAGGTGACGAGGGCAATGCCGTCGGCGTCGGTTTCGACGGTGAAGTTCTTGTAGGTCATTTTCTCTTCTCCCAAAACCTTATACGCGCTCGATGATCGTGGCCGTGCCCATGCCGGCGCCGATGCAGAGCGTGACGAGCGCGGTGTTGAGGTCGCGCCGCTCCAGCTCGTCGAGCACGGTGCCGAGGATCATGGCGCCGGTGGCCCCGAGCGGGTGGCCCATGGCAATCGCCCCGCCATTGACGTTGATCTGGTCATGCGGGATCTCGAAGGCTTGGCAGTAGCGCAGTACCACGGCGGCAAAGGCTTCGTTCAACTCAAAGAGATCGATGTCGGAGAGCTTCATGCCGGTGCGGGCAAGCAGCTTTTCAGTGACGTCGACGGGGCCAGTCAACATCAGCGCCGGATCGGAGCCGATATTGGCGAAGGCCTTGATACGGCCACGCGGCTTCATGCCCATGCTCTCGCCGCCAGCCTTCGAGCCGAGCAGCACGGCGGCTGCGCCATCAACGATGCCCGACGAATTGCCGGCGTGGTGGACGTAGTTGATCCGCTCGATTTCCGGATGGGCGTCGACGGCGACGGCCTCGAAGCCGCCCATCTCGCCCGGCATCTGGAAGGAGGGGTTGAGAGCCGCCAGCGCCTGCATGTCGGTGCCGGGGCGCATATGTTCGTCATGATCGAGGATCACGAGACCGTTCTGGTCCTTCACCGGCACGACCGAGTTCTTGAAGTAGCCGTTCTTCCAGGCATGCGCAGCACGCTTCTGGCTTTCCACCGCGTAGGCGTCGACGTCGTCGCGGGAAAAGCCGTACTTGGTGGCGATCAGATCGGCTGACACGCCCTGGGGCATGAAATAGGCCGGGAAGTTGACCGACGGATCCATGAACCAGGAGCCTCCGGACATGCCAAGACCGACGCGCGACATGCTCTCGATGCCGCCGGCAATCACGATATCATCGGCCCCCTGGGCGATCTTGGCAGCGCCGAAATTGACGGCATCGAGACCCGAGGCGCAAAAGCGGGAGATCTGCATGCCTGGGGCGCGCGTCGAGTAGCCGGCCTCGAAGGCCGCCGCCTTCGGGATCACCGAGCCGGCGTCCATCACCGGATCGACACAGCCCATGATGATGTCGTCGACGGTGGTGGTGTCCAGTCCGTTGCGGTCGCGCACGGCCTCGAGCACCTTGGCGGCGAGGCGCACCGACGGCACCTCGTGCAGGCTGCCATCCTTCTTGCCACGGCCGCGCGGGGTGCGCACGTGATCGTATATGAATACTTCGGTCATCATCTCTTCTCCCTGTCGGCGCGAACGCCGCTATCTCAAAATGCGTCTGCCGGCAGCGCCATCATGGTTTCGGCACCGGCTTCAATGCGGGCCTTGCGCAGCGCCGTCTCCGGCATGATGCGCTCCATATAGAAGCGGGCGGTCAGGAGCTTGTTCCTCAGGTAATCTTCTCGACCGCTCTCCCCGGAAGCAAGTCCTTCCTGCGCCGATTTGGCCATCCTCGCCCACATATAGCCCAGCACGACGAGGCCGAAGAGGTGCATGTAATCGGTCGAGCCAGCTCCGGCATTGTCGGGCTTGGCCACGGCATGCTGCATGAACCACATGGTCGAGGCCTGGAGGTCGTTCAGCCCCTTCTTCAGGCCCTTGGTGTAGAAAGACATCTGTTCGTCGTTGCGGTTTTCCTCGCAGAAGTCGCCGATCTCCTTGAACAGCGCCATGACGGCGCGGCCGCCGTTCAACGCCAGCTTGCGGCCGACGAGGTCGAGAGCCTGGATGCCGTTGGCGCCCTCGTAGATCATGGCGATACGGGCATCGCGGACATACTGGCTCATGCCGTGCTCCTCGATATAGCCGTGGCCGCCGAAGACCTGCTGGGCCATGACGGCGTGGTCGAACCCCTTGTCGGTCAGGACCCCCTTGAGGATCGGCGTCATCAGGCCGAGGAGGTCGTCGGCGGCCTGCCGTTCCACTTCATCAGCGGAGCGATGGGCAATGTCGGATTGCAGCGCCGTCCAAAGGGTGAAGGCGCGGCCGGCTTCGGTAAAGGCGCGGATGGTCATCAGGGTGCGGCGGATATCCGGGTGCACGATGATCGGGTCGGCCGGCTTATCGGGCGCCTTGGGTCCCGAAAGCGAGCGCCCTTGGAGGCGCTCAAGGGCATAGGCCACGGCATTCTGGTAGGCGACCTCGGCGATCGACAGGCCCTGCAGGCCGACGCCGAGGCGGGCCTCGTTCATCATCACGAACATGGCGCTCAGGCCCTTGTTCTCAGCGCCGATAAGATAGCCGTTCGCTTCGTCATAGTTCATGACGCATGTGGCATTGCCGTGAATGCCCATCTTGTGCTCGATGGCGCCGCAGGTGACACCATTGCGAGCGCCGAGCGAACCATCCCCGTTCACAAGGAATTTGGGGACGATGAACAGCGAAATGCCCTTGGTCCCGGCCGGCGCGCCCTCGATGCGGGCAAGCACCAGGTGAACGATGTTGTCGGTCATGCTGTGCTCGCCGGCCGAGATGAAGATCTTCTGGCCGGAAATCCTGTAGCTGCCGTCGGCCTGCGGCACGGCCTTGGTGCGCAGCAGGCCGAGGTCGGTGCCGCAATGGGGCTCCGTGAGGTTCATCGTGCCGGACCAGATGCCCTCGATCATCTTCGGCAAATATGTCTTCTTCTGCTCGTCCGAGCCGTGGACGACGATAGCGGCGATCGCGCCCTGGGTGAGGCCCGGATACATCATCAACGCCATGTTGGCGGACGACATGTACTCGCCGACTGCGGAGTGAAGGGTATAGGGAAGCCCCTGTCCGCCGAACTCTTCCGGCACGGCGAGCCCGATCCAACCGCCTTGGCAATACTGGTCGTAGCCTTCCTTGAAGCCCTTCGGTACCGATACCGTACCGTCCTCCTTTCGGATGCAGCCTTCCTGATCACCGGTATGGTTCAAGGGGAAAAGCACCTCTTCGGCAAGCTTCGCCGCCTCGCTCACAATCGCCTCGATGGTGTCCGGCGTGGCGTCGGAAAAGCCCGGCAGATTGTTGTAGCGCTCGATACCGAGTACGTCGTTCAGGATGAAAAGCGTATCGTCTACCGGGGCCTTGTATATCGGCATCGCCCAAATTCCTCCGCAAGAATCGCGCGGGCCGAAGCCCGCCTCACCTGAGCTATATAAAATATTGACGTTTGCGTAAACGTCAAAATGTCAAATCGTCGCGAGAAAATCCTCCGAGTGCCGTTGGCGGGGTGCCTCGGAATGGGGCGAGCCAGAGGGGGCGTTCGAAAAGCGTTCATCTGCCGCAATGGTTAAAAAACTCAATGCGGTTAACGGGTTATTTACCATGTTCAGTCGATTGTGCCTGCTGAGATGTGGTGAACCGCGACATTGATTCCCGTGCTTTCGTGCCGCGCGAACCCGCTCTCGCTGGTCAGGCAGGGGAAACATTCAGGTTCAAAGTCCTTACGACCGGCAAAGAGGCGGACGGTCTTCCGAGAGCACCCGCCTTGAGAAGTGACCATTCGACCCAGGCACCGAGTTCAACCGTCGAGGCGAGCAAAAATGAACGGATCGCGATCTACCCCTCCCCGCACTGGTGATCGGTCGTCGTTGGATGCGCTGAGCCGCACCATCGAAGGACTGGAAGCGCGTATCGAGGGACTGATGGCAGGTGGCACGCGCGAGCTGCGCCCGCGTCCCTTGCTGCAGCGCGACCCAGGGGCCGATCCTCTGGCGGAAATCCGGCAGCGCCAGCGCGAACTCGAGGCGAACCGCGAAAGGCTGCGTCCGCACCAGGACCGCGACGATCAAGCGGATTCGCGTGATCGCGCGTTTTTGGCTACGCACGGCGAGACCGGTGCCGCGGCAGAAATTTACCATCCCGTGTCTCCCACGTTCGCTCGGCCGTTGTCTGCGACTGATCCGGCGTTGCAGGACATCGCCCGTTCATTGATCGGCCTGCGGCAGGAACTGAAGCAGGACATTTCCGAGAGTCTCAACCGCGAGATCGAGGCACTGCGTTTCGAAATCCGCGCTATCAAGGAAAGCGCCCCGTCTATCCACGTTGCCGATGGCATCCGCGACGATCTCGCTCGTCTCGCCGACGGTATCGACCGCATCGGCCAGCAGAGTGCCCCCGCCGAAGCCGAGGGCTTGCGCACCGAGTTCGACGAACTGCGCTCGCTTATGGACGGACTCGCCCGCGAAGAGTCCGTGCAGCGGATGGAAACCCGCTGGACCGGCGTGGAAGACAAGCTGCGCACCTTCAATCCGGCAGACATCCAGGAAGACCTCCTCTCGCTTGCCTACCGGCTGGACGACATCAAGTCGCACCTCGGCGATCTCGCCGCAAACCCGACACATCATGCGCTTGACGACAAGTTGCTGTCGATTGCGGGCGCATTGGAACAGATCGGTGATCGTCTGCAACCGGACGACCGGGCCATGGCGGAACAGTTTGCCGGTCTCGACATCCGGCTCGACGAGATCAGCCGCGCGATCGCCGCCGGCGGTCGCAACGCGCAGGATCAAGGGCTGCTGCAGCGGCTCGAATCCCGCATCGCCAATCTTGCCGAACAGCTCGACGTCATCGGCCAGGAAACCGCGACACAACGCGATCCTTCGCTGGAACTCGCAAGCCGCATCGAGGCCCTGACCCAGCGCGTTGCCGAGATCGGCAACCAGCAAGCGGCAAGTGGCCTGGACGAACGCCTCGAGCAGTTGTCACTGCTGATGGAACGCTCCAGCCGCGCGACGCCCGCGCCCGAACTCACCGGCTATCTCGCCGACATCTCGCGAAAGATCGACGCGCTGGACCAGGGCTCGGTGAATGACCGCCTGGCCGAGCGGCTGGAGATGCTGGCCCGTCGCATCGAGGACATGGAACTGCGCTCGCCAGCTGCCGTAGTGGAAGACGCCGCATTCTTGCGCCTCGAGGAACGGCTTTGCGATATTGCCGCCCGTCTCGACGAAACAGCAAACGCGCCGCAGGACGACCAACGGACCCTGCGGGGCCTCGAAGAACAGATTGCCAATCTTTCAGCCTTGCTCAGCGAGCCGCGCGTCGAGATCACGGGGTCTTCGGCCGGGTTCGAGGACCGCGTCGCCGCGCTCGAGGATTATATCGCCACGAACGACGAATACATCATCGAGGCGGCCCGCCAGGCCGCCGAAGCGGTGATGGAGGCCTACTCGCGCAAAGGAGTGGCGGCGGGCCAACCGGGTAGCGCGGACATGTCGGCACTGGCCGCCCTCGCCGAGAATCTTCGCCATCTCGAGGATCTCGGGCGAAGCTCCGAGGAGCGTACGCACCGCACCTTCGAGGCGTTGCACGAGACGCTTGTGCAGATTGCCGCGCGGCTCGACCAGATCGACAGCCGTGGTACGCCGCAAGTCGACGAAGAGATTCACGTCGAGCGGGAAACCGACACCCGCGAAACAGCGCGTTCGGCCCATACGCCGTCGCAGCCCGCCCTTGCCGACGCCGTCGACACCTTTGCCTTCAAGAGCGTGGAAATGGCCGCCTATCCACCACGCCAAGATATTGCCCACGCGAACGCCGGCTCGGCGCCGATCATCCGAACCGTCGAGCCGACGGGCGACGATGACGCGACAACACTGGCAAACGTTGTGGCCAACGAGGTGAAGGCGAAGATCGAAGAACAGCAATCGGCGCGAAACAATGGGCTTCTTTCCGGCGTGAAGCGCAAACTGCTGGGCGGACGCAGGACAGTGCCTACGGCCGCGCCCGAGCGCGCCGTCGTCGATCCGACGCCACCGATCGATCCCGTGGAGATGCTCCCCGTCGAGGAGGACAACCAACTCCTCGAGCCCGGATCCGGTGCGCCCGACATCAAGAAGATCCTCGAGCGCGTTCGCGCCAGCCAGAACAGCCAGCGGACCGACAAGGCCGACTATATCGCCGCTGCCCGCCGTGCTGCCCAGGCCGCAGCGCAGGAAGTCGACCAGATGCAGCGCCTTTCGCCGGGTGGCGGCGATCGCGGCATTGGCAAGTCGTCGGCATTTTCACGCCATCGCCGCCCGATCCTGATGGCGATCGGCGCCGTGCTGCTGGCGATGATGTCATTGCCGCTGGTCAACACGCTGACGCGGGGCGAAAAATCCCCTGCCGCCATTGACGGGGCGGCTATCGGGACTGCTCCGAATCCGGTTTTGAAATCGGAACCGGCGCCGGTGGTCTCTGCCGAAACAGTTGCCAAGACCGAACCCGACCGGGTTGCCGAACGGGCCGCGAGCGCAAGTGCATCGGACGGCGACGGCGCCGAAACGAGGCCGGCGGCTGCCACCCAACCTGCTGAGGCGAAGGCAAGCGCCAGCACGGCTGCACCTGCCTCATCATCCGCCGTAACAAGCGCGCCTGCGCTCGAGGCCAACCTGGCGACCACGGCGACGGCCGCCGAAATCGAGGTTCCGGCACGTATCGGGCCGCAATCGCTTGCCGAGGCAGCGCGCCACGGCGATCCGCTGGCGCTGTTCGAGATCGCTGCCCGCTACACGGAAGGCCGAGACGTCGAAACCAACCTTTCGGAAGCGGCGGCGTGGTACAAGCTGGCCGCGGATCGCGGCTTCGCGCCGGCGCAATATCGTCTGGCAAATCTTTACGAAAAGGGTACTGGCGTCGCCCGCGACTTCGACAAGGCACGCGAGTACTACACCCAGGCCGCCGAACGAGGAAATTCCAGCGCCATGCACAACCTGGCAGTGCTCTACGCCAGCGGCAATGCGGGCACGCCGAACTTCGACGATGCGGTCCGCTGGTTTACTGCAGCAGCCGAGCACGGCGTCGTCGACAGCCAGTTCAATCTCGCGATCCTTTATGCCCGCGGCAACGGCGTGAAAGTCGACCTCGAAGAGTCCTACAAGTGGTTCTCGATCGCTGCCAACGGCGGCGACAAGGACGCTGCCGAAAAGCGCGACGAAGTGGCAAAGGCCATGCGCCCGGAGCAGATCGAGCGTGCCCGCGCCAACGTCTCCTCGTGGCGTGCCAAACCGGTCGATGCGGATGCCAACGCCGCCGTCATGCCCGACGAGTGGGCTGGCAAGGGCAGCAATACGGCGTCCATCGATATGAAGAAGGCGATCCGCAATATCCAGGCGATCCTCAACAACAACGGCTTCGACGCTGGTCAGCCGGATGGCGAAATGGGGACCAGGACGGTAGCGGCGATCAAGGCCTTCCAGTCATCGATCGGCCAGCAGCCCACCGGCAGGGTCAACGACCAACTCGTGCGCGAGCTTCTTGTCCGCAAAAAGTGAGGCAAGCCGTCGCAGAGGCAAAAAATGATGGCCAACCGAGCGGCGATGAATTGACTCCTCGCGCAGGCGGGCGCATGAGAAGATTGCAATCGAGCCATGGCGCATGACCATGATTTGACTTGCGTTTCTCCTCCCTCCATGTGGGATACGGAATACCGCGGGCCCGCAACCCGCTTCGAAACCGAATTGGCTACTGGTCTGCCCGTCCGGCCCGACGGGCATTTGCTGTATTGAGGTCCGGCGTGACAATTTACCTGCCGATCGCGGAATTGTCGGTGAACATCTTCATCATCCTCGGCATGGGCGCGGCCGTGGGTTTTCTGTCCGGGATGTTCGGCGTGGGCGGCGGTTTCCTGATCACCCCGCTACTGATCTTTTACAACATTCCGCCGGTGGTCGCCGTCGCGACCGGAGCAAACCAGGTTGTCGCGTCGTCCATTTCCGGTGCTATTACCCATTTCCGACGCGGATCACTCGACATCAAGCTGGGGACGATGCTGCTTATCGGCGGTCTTGCGGGCGCGACGGTGGGGATATGGATCTTCTCGCTCCTGCGCAGCATGGGCCAGCTCGATCTGCTGATCTCGCTCCTTTACGTCATCTTCCTCGGCTCCGTCGGCGGGCTGATGCTTTGGGAGAGCCTGAACGCGATGCGGCGCGCCGCGCGCAATGAAGCGGTAGCCTTGAAGAAGCCGGGCCAGCACAACTGGGTCCATCGCCTGCCGATGAAGATGCGCTTCAAGAAGTCGAAGATCTACCTCAGCGTGATCCCGATCATTGCTCTGGGGTTTGCGATCGGCATTCTGACATCGGTCATGGGTGTCGGCGGCGGCTTCATCATGGTGCCGGCGATGATCTACCTGTTGCGCATTCCGACCAACGTGGTCGTCGGGACATCGCTGTTCCAGATCATCTTCGTGACCGCCTACACCACCGTCATCCAGGCTACGACCAACTATTCCGTCGATATCGTGCTTGCCTTCATCCTCATGGCCGCGGGTGTCATCGGCGCGCAATACGGCGTCCGGGTCGGCCAGCGGCTGCGCGGCGAACAACTGCGCGCCCTGCTCGGTCTGCTGGTGCTTGCCGTGGGCATTCGCCTTGCCGTGGCGCTCGTGGTGACTCCTTCCGACCTCTACTCCGTCGTCGTTGGAGGCATGGGCTGATGCGCCGCTTCCTTCACCTGCTTGCAATTGTCCTTTGCCTCTCTACCCCTGCGCTCGCGCAAATACCGCTCGGACCGGCGCAAGGCGACAAGGAGAGCCTGCAGATCGGCGCCTCCACCCACGAAATTGCCATCACTTCTGATTTCCGTGGCGCCGACCTCACCATCTTCGGCTCGGTCGACAATGCCGACCAACTGCTGCTGGCGATTGGCCAGTACGACATCGTCGTGACTTTGGAAGGGCCGAAATCGGATGCCACGGTGCGCAGGAAAGAGAGGCTGTTCGGAATCTGGGTCAATCGCCGCTCCATGACCTTCGAGCAGGTTCCGCGATCCTATTCGCTGTCGAGCACGAGGGCGGTCGATACGATCGCCACGCCCGAAGAATTGAACGACCTTGCGATCGGCATCGACCATATGCGGTTGGTTCCTATCGGCTACATCGGCGACGGCAGCAGTCTCGGTGAATTTCGCCAGGCCTTTCGCCAGTCGATGCAGTCGAGCGGCCTCTACCAGCGCGATCCGAGTGGCGTACGATTCGTCAGCCCTACCCTGTTCCGGGCCTCGCTGAGGCTGCCGGCCAATATTCCGCACGGAGTCCATACGGTTCGCGCCATGCTGTTCAAGAGCGGCGAATTCGTGACCGAAAAGGACCTGAAGCTGCGCGTCATCAAGACCGGCATCGAACAGACGATCACCGACGCCGCCCATGAGCAGCCGGTCTACTACGGCTTCTTCGCCGTGTTGCTGGCGGTGATCACCGGCTGGTCGGCAAGTGTCTTGTTCCGCAAGGATTGAATAGCGCTTCAGAAGCACCGTTTCCGTTTGCGCGCCGAATGTCCGGAATCGGCAGGGCGGCCCTGCGCTACGGCCGCCTGAGGCGATTTGGTTGTCTGCTGCCGAGCGCTTGATCCTGGTCAATGCATGGTCGCTTCTTCGGCCCTATTCATTGGGGAAACCGAAGGAGGAAAAGCAGCATGTTCAGAAACATACTCGTACCGACCGATGGATCCCCGCTCTCGGCAATGGCGGTCGACAAGGCGCTTGCCTTCGCCAAGGAAACCGGCGCGAAAGTCACCCTGCTGATGGATATCGAGCCATATCACATTCTCTCCGCCGATGCCGAACAACTGGCCAGCACCCGCGAGGAATACGAACAGCAGGCAAAGGCGTTTGCCGCCCAACATCTAGCTCGAGTGAAGGACAAGGCCGCCACGATGGGCGTCGCGTGCGAAAGCGAGCATTTCGTCAGTGGCGAACCCTACCGCAGCATCATCGATACGGCGACGAAAAAGGGCTGCGACCTCATCGCCATGGCCTCGCATGGCAGGCGGGGCATCAGCGCGCTGGTGCTCGGCAGCGTGACGACCAAGGTACTGACGCATTCGACGATACCGGTGCTCGTTTATCGGTGAACTTTCGAGTGCATCAGCCCAACAGATTGGCGAAGCGCACCGAATAGATCCGGTCTCGCCCCATCAGATGGGCGACCAGGGCCGAACTGTCGAAGAGACCCGCCATCGCCCGATGGCGAAGGTCCAGTCCGCCCGTCATCACTCCGAAAGCCGGCATCAGGAGCCGGATGCCGTCGGTGGCAAAGCAGGGCCGGCGCACCGATTTTTCGCGCCGGCGGACGGTTGCAGCCGGATGCAGGTGACCGGCAATCTCGCCCTTCTGCGGGCCCAGCTTCGGCTCGTGTCGGAAGACGAGACCATCGAGGTAGACCTCATCGGTCGAGCGCCCCGGAAGGTCCACCGCGCCATCCGGATCATGGTTGCCGTTGATCCAGATCCATTCGCGGCCTTGAGCGAGCGTACCGAGCTGTGCCCTGAAATGTTCGGGCAGGTGCAAGGATCCGGTGCGATCGTGGAAATTGTCTCCAAGGCTGACGACGATGCGCGGGTCGTAGCGGGCGATCACGGCGGAAAGGATGTTGAGGGTCGCCTGCGTGTCATAAGGAGGAAGCAGCAGGCCTCGCCTTGCGAAGGCCGCGCCCTTCTCCAGATGCAGGTCGGAGACGACAAGTACCCCCGCGTCCGGAAGGTAAAGCCCGCCCAGAGGGTCGCAGACAGCGGCGACGCCGTTGACGACGATCTCCACTCCGGCTGCTCTTCTGTGCGGATCCTTGTTCATGGCGAGCGCCAGTCGATTCATCGGCATTCCGGCATTTCATCCTTTATTCCGTTCAGCCCATCGCTTCCATCAAGAGGTCATCCGCCGCTTCGGCGAGCACCGCATCATGCGCCTCCCCCGCCACCGGCTCACGGCCGATTTCCAGCATGATCGGCACGGCAAGCGGTGATACATGTTCCAGTGCGCAATGGGTCAGATGGCCCTTGATTCGCTTCAGCATAGCGCCGAGCCGCTCGACGTCCAAAAGCCCTTTTGCCGCATCGCGCCGTGTAGCCTCGAGCAGTATGTGATCCGGCTCGTGGCTCCTCAGCACGTCGTAGATCAGGTCGGCGGAAACCGTCACCTGCCGTCCCGACTTCTCCTTGCCCGGATGGCGACGCTCGATCAAGCCGGCAATCACGGCACAACTACGGAAGGTTCGCTTCAGCAGGAAGGATTCGGCAAGCCACGCCTCGAGATCGTCGCCGAGCATGTCCTCGTCGAACAGATCGGCAAGACGCAAGCGCCCCGAGCGGATCATGGTCCCCGTGTCCTCCAGCCCCCAGACTGCGAGCGAATAGTCGGTGGCGACGAAGCCGAGCGGCTTGGCGCCGGCACGCTCTAGTCGCCTGGTCAGCAACATGCCGAGAGTCTGGTGCGCCAGCCGCCCCTCGAAGGGATAGGCGACCATGTAGAAGCGATTACCGCGCGGAAAGGTTTCGACAAGCAGTTCGTCGTGATTCGGCAGACGCGACTTTTCACGCTGGATCTCCAGCCAGTCGCGAACCTGATCGGGCAGTTGGCGCCAGCGTTCGGGATCGGCGAGCATCTGCCGCACCTGATCGGCAAGATAAGTCGAAAGCGGAAACTTGCCGCCCGCATAGGAGGGAATCTTCGGGTCGAGCGAGAAGGCATTGGAAGCGAGGCATTCATTTTCGCGAATGCCCTCGAAGCGGAGCACCTTGCCGGAGAAGAGAAAGGTGTCGCTGGGCGAAAGCTGCTCGACGAAATACTCCTCCACCTTGCCGAGAACCATCCCGCCGCGACCGAGCGAACCGAGCGCGTTGCGCTTCACGAGGCGGATGTTCAGCATCGGCTCCTCGACGATGGTGCCGAGGTTGAGACGGTACTGCTGCGCGACCTGCGGGTTGGAAACCCGCCAGCGCCCCTCCTTCGTCTTGCGGATACGGGCATAGCGCTCGTAGGTGCGCAGCGCATAGCCGCCGGTCGCAACAAAATCGACGACGCGCTCGAAGCTTTCCCATTGCAGACCGGCGTAGGGAGAGGCGCTGGCCACCTCGCCGTAGAGTTCCAGCAGGTCGAAAGGTTCGGCGCAGGCCATGCCGAGCACGTGCTGGGCGAGCACGTCGAGCGCACCTTCGCCGACAGGCGGCGTATCCTGGGCACCGACGTAGTTGGCGTCGAGGGCAGCCCGGCTTTCCATCACCTCGAAGCGGTTGGCGGGTACAAGGATCGCCTTCGACGGCTCGTCCATACGGTGATTGGCGCGTCCGATGCGCTGGGCAAGACGGGAAGCCCCCTTGGGCGCACCGACATGGATGACGAGATCGACGTCGCCCCAGTCGATGCCGAGATCGAGGGTCGAGGTGGCGACGACGGCGCGCAGCCGGTTCTCGGCCATCGCCGCCTCCACCTTGCGGCGCTGTGCCACGTCGAGCGAGCCGTGATGCAACGCGATGGCCAGGTTATCGTCATTGGCCGCCCAAAGTTCCTGGAACACCAGCTCGGCCTGCGACCGGGTGTTGACGAAGATCAACGTTGTCCTATGGCGCTTAAGCTCCGCATAAATGTCGGCGACAGCATAACGCGCCGAATGGCCGGACCAGGGGATGTGCTCGTCGGTCGCGAGGATGCTGATATCCGGCTTGGCGCCGCCTGATACGGTGATGAGATCCGCATGCCTTTCCTCGCCCGGCTCCTGCCCGACCAGCCATTTTTGCAGGTCCATCGGATCGGCAACGGTTGCCGAAAGGCCGATGGTCTGGACCGCTGGCGCCAGACGGCGAAGTCGCGCCAGACCGAGCGACAGGAGGTGGCCGCGCTTGGACGTGACTAGCGAATGCAGTTCGTCGAAGACGACATACTTCAGGTCCTTGAAGAAGCGCGTTGCCTCGCCGTTGGCGAGCAACAGCGCCACCTGCTCGGGCGTCGTCAGCAATATGTCCGGTGGCTTGATCTTCTGGCGCTGGCGCTTTGCCTGAGGCGTGTCGCCCGTCCGGTTTTCGATGGATACAGGCAGCCTCATCTCGCCGACTGGCTTCATCAGGTTGCGCTCGATATCGACGGCCAGCGCCTTCAGCGGCGACACGTAGAGGGTGTGGATACCGGTAAACGGCGCGCCGGGCGCAAGCGGGCCGCGTCGCGCGAGATCTGTCAGCGACGGCAGGAAGCCGGCCATCGTCTTGCCCGCGCCGGTCGGCGCGATCAGCAGCGTGCTTTCGCCGCCCTTCGCACGCGCCAGCAGCTCCAGCTGATGGGCACGCGGCTTCCATCCCCTGGTTTCGAACCAGTCGCGGAAGGCCTTGGGCAGGAGATCGGGCTCCGACAGTCGGGAATCGTTTCCGGTCACCAACCCAGGTTAGGGAATGTACGCCCGGTGCGAAAGAGGCGCGCCGCCTCACGCGGCGATATAGCGATCCTTGCGGTGATTGACGGCGAGTGTCAGGTTCAACAGCGCGGCGCCCACTATGGAGCAGGCGACGATCCAGGGACTGGCTATGAAGAAGGAGCATGCAACGATCGCAAGATCGAAGCCAAGCTGCACCAGTCCCGCCCGCCAGCCGAACCGATCCTGCAGATAGAGCGCGAGGATGCCGACACCACCAAGGCTGGCGCGATGCCGGAAAAGCGCCAGCATGCCGGCGCCAATGACGATGCCGCCGAACATTGCCCCGACCAGCGGGTCGACATTCGCAAAGTCAATGGTGCGGGGAAGAATGCCCGACAGAAGTGATGTCAGTCCGACAGCACAGAACGTCTTGAACGTGAAGAGCAGGCCAAGCCGCCTGAGCGCAAAGTAGTAAAAGGGCACGTTCAGCAGAAAAAAGCAGAGGCCAAAGCTGGCGCCGGTCACATAGTGGATGAGGAAAGCAAGACCGGGCGTGCCGCCGGTCAATAATCCCGCGCTCTGCAGCAGCGCAATCCCTAGCGTCACCAGCATGCTGCCGGTGATGATCGCCTGCGCGTCTTCGAGGAGCGAGTGGCGATCGGACGTCGACCGTATGATTGCCAGAGAACTTGCTATCTTCAGCATGCGCAATTCGTCCTACCGTGCCTCCCGGCCGCCGTTTAATTCGATTGCCGCTCGGGATCAATAGGACAAAGCACGAACCGACGTGTGTCTGCAAACGCCCGGCGAATGCCTCACAGCGCTATATAGCGATCGGCTCGATGGTTGATGGCGACGAAGAGATTGAGCACCACTGCACCCAGCACCGAATAGAACACAACCGGCGGCGTGGTGACGAAGAAGGCGGCGGCGAGGACGCCCATGTCGATGACCAACTGCACAAGACCGGCGCGGATGCCGAAGCGGTCCTGGAGATAGATGCCGAGGATGCCGACGCCGCCGAGGCTGGCACGATGGCGATAGAGCGCAAGCAGGCCGAAGCCGAGCAACAGGCCGCCGAGCAGTGCTGCCCAGGCCGGATGGATGCTGGAAATCTCGAGGAACCGCGACTGGATGTCGGCCAGCACGGAGGTCAGGCCAATGGCAATGAAGGTCTTGATCGTGAAGGACACGCCGAGCCGCTTCCACGACAGATAGAAGAACGGCAGGTTGAGCAGGAAAAAGGCCAGGCCGAAATTGACGCCGAAGGCATAGTGCAGCAGGAAGGCGACGCCGGCGGTGCTGCCGGTCAACAGGCCGGCGCTCGCCAGGCAATAGAGGCCGAGCGCCGCGATGAGACTGCCGGAAAAGATGCCCTGGACGTCCTCGACCGGTGTATGGCGAGTCGGGGTCGTATTCCAGATTCCGAGAAGCTGAGTGAGTTGCGACATGGCGTTTCCTGGGAGGATACTTTGCTGCTATGCAGCATGAATGTGCCGCCATTGTGCGCCGCGATCAAGCAAATTATGTAAGCAATACTGACCTATTTTACAGATCGCAATTTTCGTATGTTCAACTGCCCTTCGCGGCAAGAAACAGGATGCCCTGCACCGCATTGCCGCCATCTTTGCGCAGCACCGCCCGCTCCGTCGCAGCCACCTGCAGGCGATGGCCGGCGCAGAGTGAACGGACATAGCTCTCGGAGTGGGCAAAGCGCATCGCTTCGCCAAGGTGGAACCCGTCGCCTCCGCCTGCATCCTCGACCGAAAAGGCAAACAGGCCACCATCGGCGAGCAGCGCTTCGACGAGGGTGAACACGCCCGAGAGATTGCCGAGATAGTTCAGCACGTCGGTGGCCCCTACGAGGTCGGCACGGTGACGTGCAAGTGTTTCGCCGAAAAGGCCGGAGGCCTCGGTCGGCAGCGACAGGTCGGCCCGCCCAAGGTGTTCATAGACCTGCTTCTGCGCAGCCTTGGCCAACATCCGGGTGGAGAGATCAAAGCCTTCCAGCCTCATCGTTCTCGACCTGATCTCCACACCGAACAATCCGGTGCCGCAGCCCAGATCGACAGTGCAGGCGAAGCGACAGTCGGGTGCTTCCCGCTCCAGAAGGGAGGCTACCTGCTTCGGCACGCTGTATTCCAGCCGCTCCACCAGCGCCTTGTCGAAACGCTCGGCGTAATCGTCGAAAAGGCGTTCGACATAGTGGCGAGCCGGTTCGTCCGGCACGGCCTCCGCCCCCAGAAGCACGAGCTTCAGGTGCGCGCCAAAAATGTCGTCGCCCCCGAAGCCCAGCACCTTCCGGTAGGCCTCGATTGCACCGTCACGATTGCCTGCCTTCTCGCGATATTCACCCAGCCGAAACCAGCCGGAAACCCAATTCGGCGCCTGTTCCAGCGCCTGCTCCATGAGCTCGGCCGCCGCGCCTGGATCGCCGCTTTCAGCGAGCATGCGCGCGTAGTCGGCGCGGCGATCGGTGAGGACGTCGCCGGAAGAAAGCTGGTTCTGGGGCATGGATCGGAATCCTAACGAGGGTCCGATTTCTTTGACGCAGCCATGAAAAAACACAAGATCTATTTCATCGGAGTGCCCCACATCGCCGGTGGAAAACTTGCGCGACGGCGAAAGCGCGGCTATTTCAGGCGAAACAGGAGTTTTTGCATGTCCGATCAAACCAACCGATTGCTAGGCGATACGCCGGCCCGTACGGCGATCAAGCTGATCGTGGTGTCTCTGATCGTCGGCTTCGTCATGACGATTTTCGGCCTCGACCCCTGGGACATCGTCTCCGGCTTGCGCAATTTCGTGCTCGACATCTGGCAGACCGGCTTTGCCGCGCTTGGCCGCATCGGCAATTACCTGCTGGTCGGCGCCACGGTCGTCATACCCGTGTTCGTCATTCTCCGCCTCCTGAGCTACCGGCGTTGACATGAACGACGAGACGCTTTTCCATCCCGGTCGCCGCCTCTTCCTGCAATCCTCGGCAATTGCGCTGCTGGCCGGCATTGCCGGCTGCACCACGTTCAGCGATATCGACACCTCCGGCGGCACGGGCGAAGACCGCAGTTCCGGCGCCCTGGCAATGGTCAACGACCTGCGCACCAAGCACGGCCGGACCGCGCTTGTGATCGACCCCGCGGCGTCGCGAGCCGCACAGCAACAGGCAAGGCGCATGGCCAAGGCCGGCAAGATGCAGCACCTGATCGGCCTCAATGACGATTTCGGCAGCCGCATGAAGGCCAACGGCGTGGCGCTTCCCGCTTCGGAAAATATCGCGGTTGGCCAGGACGCCACCGCCGAGGCCGTGACGGCGTGGATCAACTCGCCGCGACATCTCACCAACATGCTCGGCAACTATCGCGGCATCGGCGTCGCCGTGGCCCAGAATCCTGCTTCCGGAAACCGCCCCTATTGGGCGATGGTGTTGTCGAGCTGAGACGATTCGCGCCGCGGCTGGATACCACGAACCCGGTACGGTGACGCAAAAGCATGGACAACCGCGCGGAAACCACGAGACGGGGCGGCGCCTTCGAAGTGACCCACAGGGTCGTGTTGTCGATTGCCGTTCCGATGACGCTCGGTTTCATGACTACCCCCCTGCTCGGAATGGTCGACACGGCAGTGGTCGGCCAGATGGGGCGTGCCGAGGTACTGGCCGGACTTGCCGTCGGGGCGGTGCTTTTCGATCTTCTCTTCGCAAGCTTCAACTTCCTGCGGGCATCCACCACGGGCCTGACCGCACAAGCGCTCGGGCGCGGTGATGGGCGCGAGCAGCAGGGGGTGTTTTTCCGGGCGCTGATCTCGGCCCTCGGCTGCGGGTTTCTGCTCTCCTTGCTCTCGCCATTGCTGCTGGCTGCCGGGCTTGCGCTGATGGCACCCGAACCAGCAGTGGCGGAAGCGACGTCGACCTATTTCGCCATCCGCATCCTCGCGGGTCCGGCGGCGCTCGCCAACTATGCGATACTGGGCTTCGTTCTGGGCCGCGGTCAGGGCACGCTCGGCCTCGCCCTGCAGGCGTTCATCAACGGCATCAACATCGTTCTGTCGATCCTTCTCGGATTGACGCTCGGCTGGGGGATCGCCGGCGTTGCCTGGGCAACACTGATCGGCGAAGTGGCAGGCGCGCTTGTCGGGCTCGCCATCATTCTGGGAGGCTTCGACCGCCGCAATGTCCCGACGATGGCGCAGGTCCTCGACCGTTCACGCCTGGTCCAGCTCTTCGCACTCAACCGCGATATACTCATCCGGACCTTTGTGCTTCTCGGCGCTTATGCGCTGATGACGCGCATCGGATCTGGATTCGGCGCGACGACGCTGGCCGCCAATGCCGTGCTGATGAACTTCGTGCTGATATCCTCGTTCTATCTGGACGGCCTTGCCAATGCCGCCGAACAGATCACCGGACGGGCAATCGGCGCGGGCTTCCGCCCCGCCTTCGACCGGGGCCTCAAGCTCACTGTTCTGTGGTCCTTCGTCTTGGCCGGCATCGCCACGATCTTTTTCTTCGTCTTCGGCTCCCGATTGGTCGCCGTGTTGACAAACGCGCCCGATGTGCGCGCCGCTGCCGCAATCTTCCTGCCATGGGCTGCGGTCTCCGGCCTGACCGGTGCGCTTGCCTATTTGATGGACGGTGTCTTCATCGGCGCCACCTGGTCGGATGACATGCGCAACCGCATGCTGATGGCCTTCGCAGGCTACCTTCTGGCTTTGGCACTCTTCGTTCCCGGCCTCGGCAACCACGGACTCTGGCTGGCCCTGAACATCTTCCTCGCGCTGCGCGGAGTCTTCCTGGCCATGCTGGTGCGCCGCCGCGCCGATCAGACCTTTCTCGCGAGCCAGTAGTCGAGTCTGCTGTCGCGCAGGTCGCGGATCGATGACGCCTCTTCGCGTTCAACGAGACGGCCAAGGCTCTTGACAATGCGGCCCGGGAGATCCGGGCCCTCATAGACCATGCACGAATAGAGCTGCACCAGATCGGCGCCGGCGCGGATCTTCTCCAGCGCGGTTTCCGCGGAGGAAACGCCGCCGACGCCGACAATCGGCAGCGTCGGACCGACGCGCTTGCGCATGCGGGCGAGAACCGCCGTCGACTTCTCGAACAGCGGCGCGCCCGAAAGCCCGCCTGACTCACCCGCCTGGCGCTTGTCCCTCAGCCCGTCGCGCGAGAGCGTGGTGTTCGACACGATCAGCCCATCGAGATCATGGGCCAGCGCTTCGGCGGCAATGTCGTCCATGCCCTCTTCGGTGAGATCCGGCGCGATCTTCAGGAATACCGGGATGCGTTTGCCGGTCCTTTTTGCCTCCTCATCGCGGGCGCCCAGAACCGCCGACAGCAGTGCGGCAAGGCTTTCGCGCGCCTGCAGATCGCGCAGGCCCGGCGTATTGGGCGAAGAGATGTTGGCGGTAAAATAGGTTGCGACCGGATAGAAACGGCGGATGCCGGCAACATAGTCGGCGATGCGGTCGACGCTGTCCTTGTTGGCGCCGATATTGACACCGATGATGCCATTCGGCTTGCGGGCGGCGAGGCGGGCATAAGCTGCCTCATGGCCCTCATTGTTGAAGCCGAGGCGGTTGATGACGCCACGATCCTCGACGAGGCGGAAAATGCGCGGCTTGTCGTTGCCGGCTTGCGGCTTCGGAGTCAGTGTTCCCACTTCGGCAAAACCGAAACCGAGGCGCAATAACTGATCCGGGACTTCCGCATTCTTGTCATACCCGGCGGCCATGCCGAGCGGGTTGGCAAAGCTGATGCCGGCAACGGTCTGGCAAAGCCGCGGATGGGCCACGGCGGCACAGGAAGGCACCAAGCCCGATTTCAAAGCAGCGATCGACAGCCCATGCGCGGTTTCCGGATCGAAAAGGAAGAGACCTCGGCGCGCGATATCGCGAAAAGGAGAAACCATCAGGCAAGCTCCGGAAAGACATGGACGCCATCGGGCCCGAGCGGCAAGGACCTTTCCCAGAGTACGTCGGCCAAGGCAAGAGGCGCATAAAGATGCGGAAAGAGGTCGCCGCCGCGAGACGGTTCGAAGACCAGTTTGTCGCCGAGCCCGGCACTGTCGACCGCGACCAGCAGCAACCCGTCCTGCCCGGCAAAGTGGCGTGCAGCCGTTTCCTTCGCCTGCGCGGCAGTCGAGAAGTGGATGAAGCCATCAGCCAGATCGACTGGAGCGCCTTGAAAAATGCCGGTTTGTCTGGTCTCATCCCAGAGTGTGTGCGGCACGATCTTGTAGACGATTGACGCCATGGGCGCGAGCTCCTGAGTTCTTCAGCGATGTTCGCCAGCGGTTTGCCGAAAAGCGTGGCATTTGTCCACGGCCGGTTTGCGACCCGACCTCTTTTTCTGGCAGGCGGCACTGATTTCCGGAGGGAAGGCATGAACAAGCTGTTGCTGATCACATTTCTGGGCGCCATTCCGGTATCGGCTATGGCCCAGGACACGACAACCACCGGACAATACGACCACTTCCGTTTCCAGATCGAAAGAACCGACGGCGGCGTCGTTCGTCTCGACAGGCAGACAGGCGCCATGGCGCTATGCCGCGAAAGCGACGGCGAACTCGTCTGCCGCATGGGCGCCGACGAAAAGGCGGCCTATGACGACGAAATCGACCGGCTGGAGAAGCGCGTAGTGGCGCTGGAAAAGATCGTCCGCGATCGCCAGGGCAACGGCAAGGCGATCCTGCCGAGCGACGAAGAGATGAATCACGTCTTCAGCTTCATGGAAAACATCATGAAGCGCCTGATGGGCATCGTTCAGGACCTCGACAAGGAATTGCCGGAGGATAAAAGCCTTCCGCAAAAGACCTGAACTGTTATATAGATTTTGGAGTACGCGGTAACGGATCCGTTTGGAGCCGGCGGAGGAGACGACAAGGCTCTTGGGAGGGGGCGTTGGCATGCCATCATTGACCATCCTCATTGCAGACGACCATCCATTGTTTCGCGGGGCGCTGAAGCAGGCCGTGACCGGTATGGGCGGGCGTCAGCAGATCGTCGAGGCCGGGGATTTCGAGGCAGCGCGCAAGGCCGCCGGTCAGTATCCCGACGCCGACCTTATCCTCCTCGATCTGGCAATGCCGGGCGTGAGCGGTTTTTCGGGACTGATGGCACTGAGGGCGGAGTTCCCTCACCTGCCGGTCGTCGTCGTGTCCGCGAGCGACGACGCCACCACGATCCGGCGCGCCCTGGAACTCGGCGCATCCGGGTTCATTTCGAAGTCGTCCGGTCTCGATGAAATCCGTGCGGGCATCACGACCGTGCTCGAGGGCGGAATCTGGACGCCCGACTTCTACCAGGGTGGGCAGGAAACCGACCCGGAAGTCGCGGACCTGATCCATCGCCTGCGTTCGCTGACGCCGCAGCAAAGTCGGGTGCTGGCGATGCTTGCCGAAGGCCTGCTCAACAAGCAGATCGCCTATGAACTCGGCGTTTCCGAGGCGACGATCAAAGCCCACGTATCTGCCATCCTGTTGAAGATGAATGTCGACAGCCGCACCCAGGCCGTCATTCAGCTCGGCAAGATCAACATGGCCATGGTCGCCTGAGGCTCACCATCGCTGCGGCCGCATGAAAGGATTTTATTCCTTTCTCTCTTTACTCGCGCCCCACGCTTGGCTAGACTGCATCTGCTTTGAGACCATGCCAGCGGCATGGGAATGCCGGATGCGCCAGGACGTGGTCTGATGACGATCAGCCCCTTCGTCCTTGCATCCGACCGATATGCGAGGATGGACCCCCGGGCTGGGATTCAAGCAACTATGCTGTCACATGAGACGATCTGGAACGCGATCGATACGCTTGCCGAGCGTCACCAGTTGACGCCTTCCGGCCTGGCGCGAAGGGCGGGTCTCGACCCGACGGCCTTCAACAAGTCGAAACGGCTTGGCGCCGACGGACGCTTGCGCTGGCCTTCCACCGAATCGATTTCCAAGGTGCTCGACGCAACCGGCGCGACGATCGACCAGTTCATGGGGTATATTCAGCAGGACGATCGGCAAAGCAGGACCGACGGCGACACTCTGGCGGCAGGCTCCATTCCCCTGCTGGGCTTTGCCCAGGCCGGCGCCGGTGGCTTCTTCGATGATGGCGGCTTTCCGGCCGGCCAGGGCTGGGATGTGGTGGAATTTCCCGCAGCCCCCTCGCGCAAGCCGGGCGTCTATGCACTCGAGGTTCAGGGGGACAGCATGATGCCGCTCTACCGCGACGGAGACGTGCTGATCGTCGAACCGGGCGCCCAGGTGCGCCGCGGCGACCGCGTCGTGCTCAAGACGCGCGAGGGCGAGGTGATGGCAAAGGTGCTACTCAGGCAGTCGGCACGCACCATTGAACTGATGTCGCTCAATCCCGAGCACCCGAACCGCTCCTTCGACGTCCACGACGTGGACTGGATCGCCCGGATCATTTGGGCCAGCCAATAGGAAATTTTTCTCCGTCGGCCGTCTTTGATCCCCCTACTCCCGGGACTGCGTGTCCCCAAGCAACAAGGAACCTTCGATGAATTCTCCGATCACATCTCATGACGCGCTCATCTATGTCATGGTGATGGCCTCGGCTGTCGACAGTGCCATGAGTGACAAGGAACTCGGGCGCATCGGCCAACTGATCCGCAACCTGCCCGCCTTCGAGACCTTTGACGCGGACCGCTTGATTGCAGTTTCGCAGGATTGCGCCGACCTGCTTTCGGGGCCGGAAGGAATGGATATCACCCTCGAAACGATACGCGATGCGCTGCCGCCGCGCCTCTATGACACCGCCTATGCGCTGGCGGTCGAGGTGATGGCGGCCGATTCCGGCGTGCGGCCCGAGGAGATCCGCTTGCTGCAATTGCTGCGCGACCGACTGCGTCTCGACAAACTGACATGCGCCGCGCTGGAGCGCGGAGCGATTGCCCGCTACCGCACGATCTGATCGCAACAGGCGGGGACGTCGCCGGGGTTTCGCGCAACTAATACAGTCCGTGGGGGAAGTAGCGCAGGTAGATCTCCTCCAACCGGCCGTTGCGCGACAGGTCGAGAAGCGCGTGGTCAAGCGCGGCGAGCAGCAGCTTGTCTTTCTGCTTGACCATGATTGACATTCCCTCGCCGAGATGGCGCTCGGACAGATAGGGACCGTCAAACAGCGCGCAGCACTTCTGCGATGCGGCAGCCGATGTCCAGAAGGACAGATGCAGCCCGTCGCCGAACACCGCTTCCACCTTGCCGTCCTTCAGGGCCTGAAGCATCTCGGCCGCAGTCGGAAAGCCGACTACACGGATTGCGGGGAAAAAGGCCGGCAGCATAGCGGCGTGAGCCGTGCCCTGTGTAACGCCCACCGGACGCCCCGCCAGCGCCACCGCGGTCGTTCCCTTGAGCGGCGCCTTGAGATTGCGTGCAAAACGCGCCGGCAGCAGCATGTAGGGGCGCGAAAAGCCGAAGCGTTTGCGCAGTTCGGCGGTAACCCCCACACCGGCAACGACCGCCTCGGCCTGCCCGTCCGCCAGTGCCTGCTCCAGATCGGCGAACGGCATCGCCTGAATTTGGCATTTTTCAAGAATACCCAGTTCGCTGCATATCTGGCGAACGAGTTCGACATGGAAACCCGCGAGCCTTCCATCCTGGTCGGTGAAGTTGAAGGGTGGAAAATCGACCGTGGTCAGGAAGCGCAGGCGCACGAGCGATGACAGATCCGGCTTGGGTAGGCGCTCCCGCGAGTCGAACAGCAACGGCAATTCCGGAGGCTTCGTCTCCTGCGCGCAAAGCGGCGCAGCGACAAAAAATGCAACTAAAAGCAAAAAAAATGCACGCAACCCCTCAAAACCCAGGGATGTACTCAATCGCATTTTCATTATGATCCAATCCGGGGACAGCGTGGGGGCGTCATCATGATGGTGACGGTTTAGCAGAATCATGCAAATCGGGGAATATGTCGATAGCCTCGCCCTCGACGGCGGTGGTTCTCATGCTGATGCCGAAACAACATTGTGGGATCCAGCCGATGAGCCAGCGCAGATGGCATCCGGCCCTCTCCTCGCCGATGGACCGGGTCGAGGAGAACGGCAGATCCTCCGGGAGCTCGGCATCGGCAAGCTGCTGATTGCCGGCATGGCCGAACGCGCCGCGCTCAACGGCACGACGATCGAGCAGGAATTGCTGTGCCACGGATCGATCGACGAAGACACCTACTATGCTGCCCTCGCCCGCCATCTGCGCCTGCCCTACATTCGCGCGATCGACGCATCGCGGGTCATCGTCATCCCGGGCACCGACAACCAACTTGTCCGCCCGACAGTCATCAGGCTGGCGCACCCGGTTCGCGTCCCGAGAACGGTCATCGTGCCTGAGGCAAGATTGGTACCCCGGCTGGAGAAACAGCTGGCGTCCCATCCCGTGCTTCGCGGCTCATTGGCGGTCGGGGCCGCGACGAAGGTGCGAAACGCTGTCTGGCAAGCCCATGAGAGCCGCCGCGTCGAAGCGGTCGTACGGCTGCTTTTCGAATGGCAGCCGCGCTTCAGCGCCCGGATCGTTTTCTGGGGGCGCCAGGGGTTTTATGCGGGCGCCGCCCTGACGGCCACCGCGATGGCTCTGCTGCTGGCGACAAGCAGCGCAACGCTGGCGCTGCATGTGTTCCTCACGCATCTGTACTTCGCCTCGCTGCTGTTTCGGACCATCGGGGTCTTTCATCGTCGCCGCGGGCAGCACACGGTCGCGCTGCCACCCGCCGATACGCCGGACCTGCCGGTCTACACGGTAATGGTGGCGCTCTATCGGGAGGCCGCAGTGGCGAGTCAGTTGATCCGTATGCTTGACCGTCTGAACTGGCCTCGCGCGAAGCTCGACATCAAGCTTGTCTGCGAAGCGGACGACCAGGAGACGATCGAGGCGCTGAAGGCCCAGCGACCGGGCAGGCATTTCGAAATCATCGAAGTGCCGCCGATGCAGCCACGCACCAAGCCGAAAGCGCTTGCCTATGCGCTCGCCGGTGCCCGTGGACCCTATGTGGCGATCTACGACGCCGAGGACAGGCCGCATCCCGATCAGTTGCGCGAGGCTTATACACGCTTCTCGCGGGCGCCGGAGGACGTCGCCTGCCTGCAGGCGCCACTCGTCATCAGCAATGCCGGCGATTCCTGGATCAGCACGATGTTCGCCCTCGAATACAGCGCCCTCTTCCGTGGTCTCCTGCCAATGCTCTCCCGATATCGGATGCCGCTGCCCCTTGGCGGGACGTCCAATCACTTCCGACTGTCGGCACTCAAGGCATCCGGCGCCTGGGATCCCTTCAACGTTACCGAGGATGCAGATCTGGGAATGCGCCTCTATCGCCTCGGATACCGGTCGGAGACGATCGGGCGGCAGACGCTCGAAGACGCCCCGACAGGGGTCAAGGTGTGGATGGGACAGCGCACGCGCTGGTTCAAGGGCTGGCTGCAGACCTGGCTCGTCATGATGCGCGAACCCGGGCAGCTCCGGAGGGAGATGGGCCTCCCGGCCTTTCTCATCTTCCAGATGCAGATCGGTGGGATGCTTGTCTCATCGCTGGCACACCCGCTGATCCTCTTGTTTCTCGCCAATTCGATCGCGGCGATGATGGCAAGCCCCGACGACGGCCTGTCGGCGGTCAAGCTCTGGCTCTTCACCGTCGACTGCATCAATATTCTGGGTAGTTGGGCCATGTTCCTGGCGCTCGGCGCCATTCCGATGATCGAGTACGAGAAGCGGCTTCTTGGCTGGCGATGGATCTTGGTTCCGGTGTACTGGCTGATGGTCTCGACAGCGGCCTGGCGGGCGATGCTGGAACTGCGCTTCAAGCCCTTCTTCTGGAACAAGACACCGCACCAACCGACGGTCAACAAACGATGAAGCGCGGCGCGTTCCTACCTGATCGGTTGCACTGGACCGCGCTGACCGCCTCAGCACTCTGCCCGAAGCTGCATCCGAAAGGCTTAACCTGCAACACAATCGTTGCCCGGATTCCACCTTCCTGGTGAAAAGTGTAACCGCCCTGATCCATCTCTCCCATTCCTTTGAGGGCAGAGCGGGGCGGATTCTACCACCCTTGATCGGCTTTGGTGGCATTTGCCCGCGTGCTAGCATCGGCGCAACCATCGATTGAGGGAATTCAGCATGAATCGCCTGTTGAAGCTGTTGAGTACCGGAATATTCCTGTTCGCGGTTGCCGGGGGCGGTTACTTCCTTCTATGGAGCGGCGCATTCAGCACATCCGCCCGCGCCGAGCGGTCCGGACGAATCGTGATCAATCGCGCGGATGAGATACAACGTGTCCAGGAGTTCTGCCGGACCACGAAGCAGCGATCTAAGGACTCGATCGTACAAAGCGAGCTCACGATGCAGTTCGTCTCCAGTTGCCGGTCACAGGGCTACATCTGACAAGTCACGACCCTGTGCCGGCCGCATTTTCGAGCCGAGGCGGCGGCCCCGGTCATTGTCGCAGGCTGAACCGCGCGTGGCGCCAATATGCCAGAAAGCATAAAAAATCAGCGGCTTGTTAAAGCCCGATTAAAGAATGTCGGCTTAATTCGGGACTCTGACGACGTCGGCTTTTTCCCGCCGATTGCATGAAGCGAGTCGCTGCGCCTTCCAGCAAGGTATGCCCTCCTCCCGTTCCCCGCGCCGCTTCCTCCCAAGCTCGCGCGGCATCTCATGGCGACCCCGGGCCAACCCGAGCGTTTGCCGGCCGGCCGTTGAAAGAGAGACCACTGCCCCATGTTAAAGCACGCAAAGATCAAGACAAAAATTCTTGCGGTCATCGCGCTTCTCGCGGCGATCTCGATCACCAGCCTGAGCTACATCCTGCTTGAATTCAAACAGGCGGACACCACCTTTAACGCGTTCATCGACAACGAGGCGCAAGCAGCCATCCTTGGCACGCGGGCGAGCGCTGCCGTGATCCTGTCGCCGCTGCAGGCAAGCATGATCGTCAACATGGTGCCTGGATCGCCGCAGTTTCAGGCGGCGCAGAAGGTGCATGACGACTACTACGCGCGCGCCGAAGCGCTGCTGAAGGACTCGACCAGGCTGGTGCCCAGCGTCCAGGCGGCCACCGATGAAATCCTGACCACCGTCGGCGAGCTCAAGGCATTGACCTCCAAGGTGATCGAGCAGAGGAAGGCCGGTCGCTCGGCCGACGCCATTAACACGCTGGGCAAGGTGAACGCCAAGATGGACGAAGTCACCAAGCAACTGGTGGCCAACAACGACGTCCTGATGCAGATGATCAACGATGGTGGAGATGCCGCCCACGAAGAGATCACTGACACCATCACGCTATCCATCGTCGCGGTCACGGTTGCCATGATCGTCGCGGTCGGCGCAGGCTTCTTCGTTGCCCAGGCAGGGATCACCAATCCGATGATGCGTCTCCGCGCACGGATGGAAGTCCTTGCACAGGGCAACACCGGCGACGAGATCGACGGTCTTGACCGTGGCGACGAGATCGGCCAGATGGCGGCCGCCGTGTCGGTGTTCCGCGCCAATGCGATCGAGCGGGCCCGGTTGGAGGAACAGGCGGAAGCCGATCGCAATCTCAGCGAGAGCGAGCGGGCCGCCCGCGAGCGCCAGAAGGCTGCCGAAGCCGCTGACCTGCAATTTGCGGTCCAGGCGCTCGGCGACGGCCTCGGTCGCCTTTCCAACGGCGATCTCGCCTACCGCATCGAAACTCCCTTCGTGACCCAGCTCGACAGCCTGCGCCAGGACTTCAACAACTCCGTTAACAAGCTGAACGAGGCCATGCAGGCCGTCGGGTCCAACGCCCGCGCCATCAGCGCCGGCGCCAACGAGATCCGTTCGTCGGCTGACGACATGTCCAAGCGTACCGAACAGCAGGCAGCCTCTGTGGAGGAAACCGCGGCTGCTCTGGAACAGATCACCACGACGGTAAAGGACGCCGCGCGGCGCGCGGAGGAAGCAAGCCAGTTGGTCGGCCGGACCCGCACCGGCGCAGAGAAATCGGGTCAGGTGGTGCGCACCGCGGTCGACGCCATGCACCAGATCGAGAAGTCCTCGAGCGAGATCTCCAATATCATCGGCGTGATCGACGACATCGCCTTCCAGACCAACCTGCTGGCTCTCAACGCCGGCGTGGAGGCCGCTCGCGCCGGCGAGGCCGGCAAGGGTTTCGCCGTTGTCGCCCAGGAAGTGCGCGAACTCGCCCAGCGTTCCGCCAACGCCGCCAAGGAGATCAAGTCGTTGATCACGACATCCGGCGAGCAGGTTCAGACCGGGGTCCAGTTGGTCGTCGAGACCGGCAAGGCCCTCGATGTCATCGTTGCGGAAGTGCAGGAAATCAATCGCCACGTGCACGCGATCGCCGAAGCCGCCCGCGAACAATCGGTCGGCCTGCAGGAGATCAACACCGCGGTCAACACAATGGACCAGGGAACGCAGCAGAATGCCGCCATGGTCGAAGAGAGCACTGCCGCAAGCCATGGCCTCGCCACCGAGGCCGGGTCGCTCATCGCGCTCATGGGCCAGTTCAAGCTGACTGGCACCCAGGGCGGCGCAGCTTCCACCGCAAAGTTCTCGCCGGCGCTGGAGAGCGGCCGCGCAAGGATCTCCACGCCAAGGCAGCCGGCCATCAAGTCGGCGGGCGACACCACCCGGCCCGTGCCCTCGCCCGCCCGCAGCCTCGGCCAGCGGCTGGCCGGCGCGTTTGGCGGCGGCTCGACCGCCGCCAAACAGGAAGCGGACTGGACCGAGTTCTGATCCATGATCGGCCCGCCCCACCGGCGGGCCGATCTCGTTCATGCCGCCGCGGGCAGGATCGACCATCGGCTCGGCGATGCCGACGCTTCCACACCATGCCGAACGTGGTGAAACCTTTACGTTTCTGCGTTGCGAACTGTGGTAGTATCCGAGCTCTGAGCGGCCGGGATCATCTGGGCTATGGAGAGGAAACTCGCAGCGATACTGGCGGCAGACGTGGTCGGCTATTCGGCACTGATGGAGCGCGACGAGAAGGGCACTTTCGAGCGACTCCAGAAAGTTCGAAAAGAGGTATTCGAGCCCGAGATCGAACGTTTCGGCGGTCATGTCTTCAAGCTGATGGGCGACGGACTCCTGGCCGAGTTCGAGAGCGTCGTCGGCGCAGTGGAATGCGCTGTTGCATTGCAGCAATCAATTGCCGAGCGCAACAGAGATATGGCAACGAAAGAACGCCTCGACTTTCGCATCGGCATCAACATCGGTGATGATATTGTCGAAGGCTCGGACCGCTATGGCGAGGGTGTGAACATAGCCGCGCGCCTTCAACAACTGGCGGAACCGGGCGGCATCTGCCTCTCTCGGACCGTCATTGATCACTTGGGCAACAAGCTTCCCATCGCTATCGAAGCCATGGGCGAACACCGGCTCAAGAACATCGCAAGACCAATCGAGGTCTATCGCGT
This sequence comes from Ferirhizobium litorale, assembly GCA_030028905.1. Taxonomy (GTDB): domain Bacteria; phylum Pseudomonadota; class Alphaproteobacteria; order Rhizobiales; family Rhizobiaceae; genus Ferirhizobium; species Ferirhizobium litorale. Next base: position 263,533 of record JALDYZ010000004.1, read on the forward strand.
GAGACTGCGCGACGGCGACGCAGCCAAACCCACCACGAAACCCGTGAGGACCATAGCGGGCAGCAGCCGGATGGCGGCGGCCAGCGCGATCCTGCTCGTTGCCGTGGGGGGCCTCGCCTGGCTCGGACCATGGGGGAAAGCGCCCGAACCGACGAGTGCTGCATCATCAGTCGTAGTCGGTGCCGAACCTTCGCTGGTGGTCCTTCCCTTTCAAAGCCTCAGCGACGACAAGAACCAGGCCTATCTCGCCGAGGGCATTACCGATGACCTGACGACTGCGCTTGCTCGTATTCCGGGGCTATTTGTCATCTCGCATAATTCCGCCCTCCCTTACAGGATCAAGGTCGAACCAACCTTGATAGCTGAGGAGCTTGGTATCAGCTACATCCTGGAAGGTTCGATCCGGCGCGGCGGCGATGACGCGACGCGAATCAACGCCCAGCTCATACACGCCCCGACGGGCAGGCACATATGGGCCGAACGCTTCGACGGTGCATGGGGCGATATCTTCGGGCTTCAGGACCAGGTCGTCAGCAGCGTCGCCTCCGCACTCGCGCTCAGGCTTGTCGGCGGATCGCGCATCGCCGAAGTTCCCGGAGGAACCAGAAATGCGACCGCCTACAACTACTACCTTCAGGGCTACGAACTCAACTATGCAGACTCCCCGGCGAAGGCCGCCGAGGCCTACCGGCAAGCCGTCGCACTCGATCCGGGTTTCGGCCTGGCCTGGGCCGAGCTCGCCTGGGTCTACTGGTCGGCTGCAGGGGATAATGCGGCACAGGCAGCGCTTGGCGCTGGCAGCGAGGAGGCCGAGAAACGACCCTCGTCCACCTTCTATCAACTGATAGGCTGCTCTGCATTTCTATCAGCGATCATCCGACGACGCGATATCAGCCGCTGAACGAGCGGTCGCACTGAATCCAAGCGACTCCTGGGCCTACGAACAGATGGCAAGGGCACTCGCCTACAACGGCCGGGCCACAGATGCGAAGGCCTATCTTGATGCCGCAGTGCGCGTCGCTCCGCATGGAAGTTCGAGCCGACTGCTCCTTGCCGGGCTTGTTTATTTCTCGCTCGGCCAATTCGAAGGCGCCATCGCCGCGCTCGACGTGATCGATCCGAAAACCTTCAATTTTTTGAACAACCAACAGCGTCTATTCCTGCTCGCTGCGGCCCACGCGCATCTTGGTCACGCGGAAATGTCGGCCAAGTCTGCAGCCGACCTCGAAACATACCGAGACGCCAACGGCTTGCGGGCCGTCAGCTATCTACCCTTCAGGCAGCCTGCCGACACGGCGCGTCTGCTGACCGGTCTCACCAATGCAGGCGTGCCTGACCTGCCTTTCGGCTATCGCTGGGACTCGAAGGACCGGTTGACCGGCGAAGAGATAAAATTGCTCATCTTCGGCAATGAGGTAAGGGGCCGGGACATGGATACCGGAGAAACTTACACGCGCAAGACCGGGCTGGACGGCAGTTCTGGAATTTCCATCGGCTCGTTTTCCCGCAAGGGAACAAGCAAGGTCGACGGGAACCTTATCTGCTCCTTGTGGGACATCGCCATCGCCATGAACTGCGCGACTATCTTCCGCAACCCGAATGGCACCCGGGCAGGGCGGAACGAATACGTGTTCGTGACCCATGAGCAACGCGTCGAATTTTCGGTAGTCGAGTAAGGGAGTGACCAATCAGCGGTCGCGACACTATTTGCGGCGTCTTTTCTGGGGGATTTCAGCGTGCGGCTGCGCCAGCCGCAAGGCCCGCAGCTTCTCTGTTTTCTTCTCCCGGGCCACAGTTTCGGCTGAAATGATGGCCCGAGCAGTCGTATCGGTGGCGGCAGCCTTGTCGCGCGACGAGAGCTTGACCGGTTTGACGTCTTCGTCTTTTGAAACCATGTGCCTCTCCGTAGATTGCGCCGGCGGAATTGTGCGGATCAGCGCCCGGCGCGGACCGCCTTCTTGGGGGCCGGGAGAAGGCCTTCGCGTTGAAGCTTCTTTCGCGCCAGCTTCCGTTGGCGACGCACTGCTTCGGCTTTTTCGCGAATGCGTTTTTCCGACGGCTTTTCATAGGCGCTGCGGGCCTTGAATTCGCGAAAGAGGCCTTCTCTCTGCATCTTCTTCTTCAGGACGCGAAGTGCCTGATCGACATTGTTATCTCGGACGAGGACCTGCAAATTCTTTCCTTTCGTGCGGCAATCGGTTGCCGGTTTGTCAAAGTTGGAAACTTACTTCCTCACTCTGATGCTTGAAGTCTTCAGCCAGGAGGTGGCTCGCGGCTCCGCGGCCAAGGCGCTACTGGACATTGACGAGGTCGTGGACTGGGCCTCATCGATATCGCTCTCGAGCACGCGGCGATCGAAATTCTCCGCCGCGATGCGTACGCGATACTGAGCATGATTGCCATCGGACGGAAGTACGGCAGAAACGGTGCCGGTTCTTCCCGCTTGCTCTCTCGGCGCAAATCCGCCTTTCAAGACGATCGTGTCGCCAACCGAATATCGTCGCGTCTGTGCCATCTGGGCCTCACCAAATTGTCGTGGTCGCAAAACATAAAAGGCCGGGCGTAACCCCGACCTTCGCGCTCAGGCTCGACGGCTGCCAGTACATCCGTGGTCAGCCGCGGCCAAACAATGCTTATTCTACGCGCAGGTTGTCCGCGGAATTCTTGCCGGACTTGCGGTCGCGAACGAGCTCGTAGCTGATCTTCTGACCGTCAGCGAGCCCGCTCAAGCCAGCCCGCTCCACAGCCGAAACATGAACGAAAACGTCCGTGCTGCCGTCGTCGGGCTGAATGAATCCGAACCCCTTGCTGCTATTGAACCACTTTACGGTGCCTGTGTTCATAACGATTTCCTTTTCAATCGCTAGAGTGACCGGTCCAGATGACCGGCATGGATCGAAGGTGAGAGGAAATCTGAAAGGGGCCTGCGGCCGAAGACAAAAGTCGTCAGGTTCGATAGGCTACATATAATAGATTAATTCGATAAAGCAATGGTGATCTGGTCTTTGTTCGGACAACGTGCAGGTCAGCGGCATGCTCGTACGCCCTCCCAAGAGCGCCAGGACTGTATTCGAACTTCAGCCAATCGCCCCTACAAGTCATTGATTTTGCTGGAGCGGGTGAAGGGAATCGAACCCTCGTATTCAGCTTGGGAAGCTGCTGCTCTACCATTGAGCTACACCCGCATGCCGCACACATCCAACAGATCGGGCCGCCTGTCAAGAACCCTGATCACGGTGGAGGTCGTGTTGAATGCTAGCTATACGAACGCGCCGCTCGAGAATGGTCGATCCGGCACAAGGCAGCGCCGGGAAAGGAGGAAAAGCGCTACCGGAAGTGCTTTGAGAGCTTGAGGCCTTGCGCCTGGTAGTTGGAGCCGAGTCCAAGGCCATAGAGCCCCTCCGGCCGTCCCTGCATGTGCTCGTAAACCAGCCGGCCGACGATCTGGCCGTGCTCGAGGATGAAGGGCACCTCATGGCTGCGCACTTCGAGCACAGCTCGGCTGCCGGCGCCTCCGGCATCGCTGTGGCCGAAACCGGGATCAAAGAAGCCGGCATAGTGGACCCGGAACTCGCCGACCAGCGGATCGAACGGGGTCATTTCGGCCGCATAGAGCGGCGGCACATGCACCGCCTCGTTGGATACGAGGATATAGAACTCGTCCGGATCGAGGATCAGTTCGTCGCGGCCATGGCTGTAGAGCGGCTCCCAGAAATCCACGATGTCGTGGGCGCCCTTCTGATCGACGTCGACCACCGCCGTATGGTGCTTGCCGCGATAGCCGATCAGGCCCTTGGCATCACCGCGAAGATCGATCGAGAGCGCAATGCCGCCACCGGTTATGTTCGGCGTCGCGCTGGCGACCAGGATCTCGCTTTCGTGCAACGCCAGAAGCTCGGGCTCACTCAGCAGCGCATGGCCGACCCGGAAGCGGATCTGCGAGAGGCGCGAGCCGCGACGGACGACGATCGGGAAGGTGCGCGGGCTGATCTCCAGATAGAGCGGCCCGGAATATCCGGGCGGGATCTTGTCGAATTCTTGAGCCCGGTCGGTGATGACGCGCGTGAAAATGTCGAGGCGGCCGGTCGAGCTTTTCGGATTGGCGGATGCCGACATGTCCGCCGGCAGGTCGAGACGCTCGAGCAGAGGTACGATGTAGACGCAGCCGGTCTCGAGCACCGCGCCTTCCGAGAGATCGACCACGTGCAGCTTCAGCCGGTCGAGCTTGTCGGAAACGAGGTGCGCGGGGCCCGGCATGAAGCTGGCGCGGACGCGAAAGGCATGCGACCCGAGGCGCAGGTCCAGGCTTGCCGGCTGGATCTGGTCGCTGTCCAGGTCCCGCTCCGACGTCAACCGGCCGGCCTCGAAGAGTGCGGCAATCGCCTGATCCGTCAATATACCCGTTTCGCGAGCCATGCTTCCCTGTCCATTCCCCTGCCGATGCCAGGATGCGCCGATCCTGAATATCGAGCCGACAAAACCAAACTCGAGGCATTGACGCAAGCCGGGAACGGCAGTATGGCAGCTTTATCCCGTGGTGATTTGGCCGGTCGGCTTGCAGCCACGTTAAACAAATGGCTAAAAAGACCGGGTACGAGACCGGTCTGCTTCAAGCGGCCGGTTTTTTTGTTTTTGGAAAGTGGTGATGGCATGAGCAAAACCTGGCGCCCGGCAACCCAACTCGTCCACGGCGGAACCCATCGTTCGCAACATGGCGAAACCTCCGAAGCGATCTTTCTGACCCAGGGCTTTGTCTACGACACGGCGGAGGCCGCAGAGGCCCGCTTCAAGGGCGAGACGGATGGCTATATCTACGCGCGCTACGGCAGCCCGACCAACGACATGTTCGAAAAGCGCATGTGCATGCTGGAAGGCGCCGAAGAAGCGCGCGCCACCGCTTCCGGCATGGCCGCCGTGTCGGCCGCCATTCTCTGCCAGGTCAAGGCCGGCGACCACATCGTCGCCGCACGTGCGCTCTTCGGTTCCTGCCGGTGGGTGGTCGAGACGCTGGCTCCGAAATACGGCGTCGAATGCACGCTGGTTGACGGACGCGACCTCGCCAACTGGGAAACGGCGATCCGCCCGAACACCAAGGTGTTCTTCATGGAAAGCCCGACAAATCCCACGCTCGAGGTTATCGACATCGCCGGCGTTGCGAAGCTCGCCGACCAGATCGGTGCGAAGGTCGTGGTCGACAACGTCTTTGCGACCCCCCTCTTCCAGAAGCCGTTGGAGCTTGGCGCTCATATCGTCGTCTACTCCGCCACCAAGCACATCGACGGCCAGGGCCGTTGCCTTGGTGGCGTGGTCCTGTCGGACAAGAAGTGGGTCGATGAGAACCTGCAGGACTACTTCCGCCACACCGGGCCGGCGATGTCGCCTTTCAATGCCTGGACGCTTCTGAAAGGCATAGAGACCTTGCCGCTACGTGTGAAGCAGCAGACAGAGAGCGCCGCGCGCATCGCCGATTTCCTCGCCGATCAGAACAAGATTGCCAAGGTCATCTACCCGGGTCGTAAGGATCACCCGCAGGCCGATATCGTCGCCAAGCAGATGACCGGCGGCTCGACCCTGGTGTGCCTCGAACTGAAGGGCGGCAAGGACGCGGCATTTGCCCTTCAAAATGCGCTCGAGGTGGTGAAGATCTCCAACAACCTGGGAGACGCGAAAAGCCTGATCACCCACCCCGCCACGACCACGCACAAGAACCTCACCGACGAGGCTCGTGCCGAACTCGGCATCTCGGCGGGTACCCTGCGCCTCTCGGCCGGCATCGAAGACACAGACGACCTTCTTGAGGACTTTGCCCAGGCCCTTTCCAAGGTTTCGTCCTGACCAACCCGATCGTCCGGCGCTGACCACGCCGGGCGATGAACACAAGCGCCATTAAGGGGCGGACGCGCCCCGAGATTTGACGCCCCGACGATCCTGCGCTTTGACAACTTCGTGCCCGAACCGGCTTGCCCGCAAGCCGGCAGCATCATACCGCGTTAACGAAAGCGTGACGCAAAAATGCTATGTTTTCAGCCCCATTTGTTGACGGCAGGCCCGTCGTGTAGGATATCGGTTACAGACGATGGTGGAAGTGTCCGGCATGTATCGCGCCCTTACACGGGATATCGAAGTTACGGTGGAACCCTATTATCTGGAGGAGCAATCCGATCCGGACGACGACCGATATGTGTGGGGTTATCGCATCGTCATAGCCAATCGCTCTTCCATCGCCGTCAAGCTGATCAACCGCTACTGGCACATCACCGACCAGAACGGTCAGGTGGACGAAGTCAGCGGTGCGGGCGTCGTCGGAGAACAACCACGGCTGAACCCCGGCGATACCTACGAGTATTCATCTGGCTGCCCGCTCGACACGCCGTCTGGAATGATGTTCGGCCGCTACCAGATGGAATCCGACGACGGCGAGATGTTCGAAGTCGACATACCCGCCTTTTCGCTGGATTCACCCGGGCTCATGCGCACGCTAAACTAAGCCTGCCTTCGCGTCAGGCGCTTTCGATTTCCGCAACATCGTAGCGGTAGGTGGTCGAGCAGAACTCGCAGGTCACGCTTATCGCATCGTCCTCGACGCTGTGGGCGATTTCGTCCGCGGTGAAACCCTGCAGGACGCCCTTGATCTTGTCGCGCGAGCAACTGCAGCGATCGTAGACCGCCTGTGGCTTGTAGACGCGCACGCCGCGCTCGTGGAACAGGCGATAGAGAAGACGCTCGGTACCGACCTGCGGATCGGTCAATTCGTCCGCGTCGATCGTCTCGATTAGTGAGCGCGCCTCCATCCAGGCATCATCCTCGGCATGGCTGTGTGCGCCATCGTCGCCATCGCCACCGTGAAGATCGGGCTGGCGCATGCGATCCGGCGCCTCGGGCAGGAACTGCGCCAGAACGCCGCCTGCACGCCAGCGATGACGCGGCTTTCCGTCCGGATCACGGTCGAACAGTTCGGCGACGCCGAGGCGCACCCGCGTCGGGATCTGCTCCGACTGGCGGAAGTAGGTGCCGGCGATTTCCTCGAGCGAGGCGCCATCGAGGGCAACAATGCCCTGGTATGGCTGCGAGAACCGTCCCTGATCGATGGTAAAGGCGAGCACGCCGCTTCCGAGAAGCTGCTGCGGCGCGGTCCGGCCGGCCTCGATGGCGTCTGCCACCGCCTCTTCGTCAAATCGGGCATAGGCGCGCACATCCTCCGGCGTCGAAAAATCGACGACCAGGAGGTCGACAGGTCCGTCGCTCTTCGTCTGGACGGTGAACTTGCCCTCGAACTTCAGCGAGGTACCGATCAGGACCGTCAGGACGACCGTTTCCGCAAGCAGGCGAGCCACCGGCAGCGGATAGTCGTGACGACCGAGGATCGCGTCGAGGATCGCGCCAAGCTGCACAGCACGGCCACGCACATCGAGGCCTTCCACCTGAAACGGTACAACGTGATCATCCCCGGCGAAATCAAACTCGCCCAAGGCTGCTGCAGTATCAGCCATCAATCAAGCTCCTTATGGCGGCCCTTCATCGCCGCGTCAAAGCGCCCCCAGGCACCAGGCAAGGATGGACTTCTGCGCATGCAGGCGGTTTTCCGCCTCGTCGAAGACAACGGATTGCGGTCCGTCAATGACGTCGTCGGTCACCTCTTCGCCACGATGGGCCGGGAGGCAGTGCATGAACAGCGCATCCTTGTCGGCCCGCGCCATCAGCGCGGCATTGACCTGGAAAGGCTGGAAGACATTGTGACCGCGGGCCCGGTGTTCCTGGTTCATCGAGATCCAGCAATCGGTGACCACGCAGTCGGCTCCCGCAACCGCACGCTCGGCCTCATGGCAAAGCATGATTTCGGCGCCCTCGTTGCGAGCCCAGTTCAGATAGGTATCCCTCGGCTCGGAACCAAGAGGCACCGCCATATTCATGCGGTAGCCGAAACGCGCCGCTCCCTCGACGAGGGAATGCAGCACGTTGTTTCCATCGCCGGTCCAGGCGATCGTCTTGCCCTTTACCGGGCCGCGATGCTCCTCGAAGGTCATGATGTCGGCCATGGTTTGGCAGGGATGGGTGTCGTCCGTCAGGCCGTTGATGACCGGAACCGTCGCATGCTCGGCCAGTTCCAGCATGCGCGTATGATCGGTGGTGCGGATCATGATGGCATCGACATATCGCGACAGGACCTTGGCCGTATCGCCGATAGTCTCGGCACGGCCGAGCTGCATTTCAGTGCCGGAAAGGAACAATGTCTCGCCGCCGAGCTGGCGCATGCCGACGTCGAAGGAAACGCGCGTGCGCGTCGACGGCTTTTCGAAGATCATCGCCAGCATCTTGCCGGCAAGCGGCTTGTCGGCCGTGCCGGCCTTGGTTGCAGCCTTGCGCGTGCGGGCGTCATCGAGGATGGACCGCAGATCGGACGCAGAGACGGTGGAAAGGTCGATGAAATGCTGGGGTGATGCCATCTGTCGTATCTCTCAAATCACGCTGACTTTTTCTCGGAAACGGAACGCAGTTTCTCCGCCGCCCGTTCGAGGCGCGCCAGGCCCTCGCGCGCTTCCTCCGCCGTCACGTTGAGCGGCGGCAGGAGCCGGATCACGTTTTCGCCCGCCGGAACCCCGAGCAAATGCTCGGAGCGCATCGCCTGCAGCAATTCGCCCGAGGGGAGCCGGGCCTTGATGCCGAGCATCAGGCCTTCGCCGCGGATCTCCTCGATGACGTCGGGGAAGCGATCCTTGAGCGAGGCCAGTGCCTGGCGGAAGACCAGCGCCACGTCCCGAACCCGGTCCAGGAACCCATCGGCGAGAACGACGTCGAGGACAGCGTTTCCCACGGCCATCGCAAGCGGATTGCCACCATAGGTCGAGCCGTGCGTGCCGGCGACCATTCCGAACGCGGCTTCCGAGGTGGCAAGGCAAGCGCCAAGCGGGAAACCGCCGCCGATACCCTTGGCGACCGCCATGATATCGGGGGCGATGCCCGCCCATTCGTAGGCGAACAGCTTACCGGTGCGGCCGATGCCGCACTGAACCTCGTCGAGGATCAGCAGAAGCTCGTGCTCATCGCAGAGGCTTCGCAGCTCGCGCAGAAACTCGTTGGGAACCGGCCGGATGCCGCCTTCACCCTGGACCGGCTCGATCAGGATGGCCGCGGTCGCCTCGGTGATCGCTGCCTTGAGCGCGTCGAGATCGCCGAACGGAACCTGGTCGAAGCCCGGCGCCTTCGGTCCAAACCCGGTCAGGTACTTTTCCTGACCGCCGGCGGCGATCGTCGCCAGCGTGCGGCCATGGAAGGCGCCCTCGAAGGTGATGATGTGGAAGCGCTCCGGACGACCCTTGGCATATTGGTACCGACGTGCCGTCTTGATGGCGCATTCCAGTGCCTCGGCACCGGAGTTGGTGAAGAATACCTTGTCGGCAAAGGTTGCCTTGGTCAGCCTGTCCGCGAGGCTTTCCTGCCCGGGAATGTCGTAGAGGTTGGACAGATGCCAGACCTTTTCCGCCTGCGCCTTCAGCGCCTCCACCAGATGCGGATGCGCATGCCCCAACGAATTGACGGCTACGCCCGCTGCGAAGTCCAGGTATCGCTCGCCGGATTCCGTAAACAGCCATACGCCCTCGCCGCGCACGAAGCGCAGCGGAGTGCGGGAATAGGTGTCATACAGCGGCGTGGTTCCGGCCATTGCGCATATCTCCTTCGGCAAGGCTTGCAGGGCATTCCCGACCGGCCCGATCGGGGCCTGAAAAAATCAAAAATGCCGCCTCTCGGCGGCGGGCCGCACTATTCCCCTTTCACATCGCCATGTCAATAAAACACGCCGATCTGCTGGGCTTGGAGGGCGCTCCCGGTATCCTTGCAGGGGCTGCACCGGATCCGTGGCAGAAATGACACCGCCAGCGAGCAAGTTGGGGAAAACTACGAAATCGATTCGCGTTGATTCCGCCGACTCTTGTCACGGAGTCAGCCTCACACTAGGTTAAATTCCAATTACTAGACTGCATGCGGCGGACCTAGTCACCTAAAGTATCAGGCGTTTATTGCTTCGGGTCATTCCGGGCAGCGGTGAGGGATTCTGCCATCACCAACGCGACAGGCGGAGAAGAGGCATGAACTGGACAGACGAGCGAGTCGAGAAACTCAAGAAGCTTTGGTCCGAAGGATTGAGCGCCAGCCAGATCGCGGCCCAGCTTGGCGGCGTCAGCCGCAACGCCGTTATCGGCAAGGTGCACCGACTGAGCCTGCCCGGCAGGGCGAAGGCCGGAGGTGCAAGCCCGGCGACGAGGGCAGCCAAACGTTCCACTTCGGCTCCCCGTGCGCCGAACTATGCATCGCGCGTTGCAACCCGCACCGTGACCCGTGCGGCTGGCGCAACGATGCTCCGGGAAGAGATCGAAGTCGATGCGACGGAAGATCTGCAATTCGCGCCGGTCCGCAACGTCGTGGTTCCGATCGCGCGCCGCCTCGGGCTGACCGAGCTTACGGAACGGACCTGCAAATGGCCGGTCGGCGACCCGCTGACGGACGAGTTCCACTTCTGCGGCTGCGAGGCCCCGGAAGCCTCGCCTTACTGCACCTACCATGCACGCCTGGCATACCAACCGGTCTCCGAGCGGCGGAAGATGCGATAACTATCTGAATTTATAATAGCACTGACAGCAAAGCTCGCTTCCGCACTGACAAAGCCCGTCGATTTTCGGCGGGCTTGTTTTTTGTGTGGACGGAAAGTATTGGTCAAAAAGTTGCGGTCAGCCCTCAACAGTTCATGGCTTTTCCAGCCCTCAGTGCGACCTACTTGATGCTTGACGCCAGACGTTCATCGCCCGGGAGCGGGAGGCCAGGCAGTTGACTGCGTCGGTATTGGCTTTGCAAGGGATCGCTCTCGTTTGGCGTTGCCCTCTGTCAAAAACGCACAGTAAATTCGGTTCCTTCGCCCACCTTGGAGTGGACGATCAGCCTCGCCCGGTGCCGGGTGAGGATGTGCTTGACGATTGCGAGGCCCAATCCGGTGCCCTTTTTTGAGCGGCTGTCCTCGACGCTGACGCGGTAGAAGCGCTCGGTCAGACGCGGCACGTGTTCGGCGGGAATGCCTGCGCCGCGATCGACGACGCTGACCTCGATCGGTCGGCCTTCTCCGTTCCTCAGATAGACGTCGACCGCCTTTCCCTCCTGCCCGTATTTGCAGGCGTTTTCGATCAGGTTTTCAAACACCTGGACCAGTTCATCGCGATCGCCGAGCACTTCGGCCTTGCCTTCCGGCAAATGCAGGTTGATGGCGACATCGAGGTCTTCGGCAAGTGGCGCCAGCGCGTCCCGCACATGGCCGAGCAGCGGCACGAGATCGATATTCTGGTCCGGCGCGAGATGCGACTTCACCTCCAGCCGCGACAGCGAAAGCAGATCATCGACAAGACGACTCATCCGCGTCACCTGGTCCAGCATGATGACCAGGAAACGCTCCCGCGCCTTCGGATCCTCGCGTGCCGGCCCAAGCAGCGTTTCGATGAAACCGCGAAGCGATGCGAGAGGGGTTCGCAGTTCATGACTGGCATTGGCGACGAAATCGGACCGCATGCGGTCGATCCTGCGAAGTTCCGAAATATCGCGGAACGACAACAGGTACAGCTGCTCCTCGGACGCAACAGCTTTCTCAGCTACTGTGACGGGTGCGATGCGCACGACATAGACGCGTTCGGACGGCAGCCGCTCGGAATGCTCGATCTGGTTCGGCTCTGAGGTCGCGAGTGTTTCGCGGACCATGTCGACGACACCCGGGGACCGCAGCCGGGCAAAAACATGCACCCCAACAGGAAAAACACCCAGGGCCCGCGTGGCTGCGGCATTCTGGAAGAGGGCAGCGCCCTCTCGATCGAGCACGATCACCGGCATGTCCAGCGCGGCCGCAGCGGCGCTGACCTGAGGCAGGCAGGATTTTTCTGAAGGCGCCTCGACTTCGGCCTGTGGCACCTTGTCCACTTCGGCCCTCGGCGCCAATGCCAGCGCTGTCACCACCACTGCCAGCCACAGCAATGCTCCCCAGAGAGGGTGGCTCCCCGTCAGCAGGGCGACCAGGGCGGCCAGCGTCACGACAATGAGAACACCCTTTTGTTCATTTGCACGTTTCAGAAAACGCCAGTGCCATGCCATGCCATTCAACAATGCGCTTCTCCTCCCGGCGACTCATGCCGCTTGATCAAATATCGGTTGGTAGCCGCAATTCATGACAGAAGTTTTCGCGGGCGACCATCCATCCCAAGCCGTCGCCGACCGCCGGACGGTAACAGCCTTGCGCAACATCGCAGGCGGTGGATGTTGCTGTACAATGCGTTCAATATCTCGGATCGAGCCGATTGCACCTGCAACGGATTCGCGCAAAGGTAGGGCTGAACGCCACGGGAGGCTGTCGAATGGTGGAAGACGTGGAAAGCAGAGCAGTCGAACTCGAGATCAGCGGCAACAGGCGCATCTTTGATATCGATGATCCCAAATTGCCGGACTGGGTGAAGGACAATGCCCTGGCCTCGGGAGGCTACCCCTACGACGACAAGATCGACGAGGACGAATACGAAAAGGAACTGGAAAAACTTCAGATTGAGTTGGTCAAGGTACAGTTCTGGCTACAGGCGACCGGAAAGAGGGTCGTTGCAGTTTTCGAGGGTCGGGACGCAGCCGGCAAGGGTGGCACCATCACGGTGACGAGGGCCTACATGAACCCGCGCTCGGCACGTGTGGTTGCCCTGACAAAGCCGACGGAAACCGAGCAGGGCCAATGGTACTATCAGCGCTATGTCTCGCACTTCCCTACCGCCGGTGAATTCGTGCTTTTCGACCGCTCGTGGTACAATCGCGCCGGCGTCGAGCCGGTAATGGGTTTCTGCACGGACGAGCAGTACGTGAAATTCTTGAAGGAAACCCCGCGCTTCGAGAAGATCTTCAAGGACAAGGGGTACCATTTCTTCAAGTTCTGGCTGGACATCGGCAGGGAGATGCAGATCGAGCGCTTTCACGATCGCCGTCACGACCCGCTGAAGATATGGAAGCTCTCCTCCATGGACATCGCTGCCCTGAAGAAATGGGACGACTATACGGACAAGCGTGATCGCATGCTGAAGGAAACCCATACCGACCATGCGCCTTGGGTCGTCGTCCGCTCCAACGACAAGCGTCGCGCGCGGCTGAACGCCATTCGGCACCTACTGAAATCGCTGAACTATGATGGCAAGGACAAGAAGGCGATCGGCGCGATCGACGACAAGATCCTCGGCCTAGGACCCAAATTTCTGAAATAAGCTGGCGCCCATCGCCTCGCGCTTCATCCCGGCACTACTGGCCGGGAAGGATGCGTACGGCATAAAGGTTGACGCTGCGTCCCCTGCCCTCGATATCGCTGTTGACCAGCAGGCGACCGGGTCCATTCGGCGCCAGCGAACGATCGAAGGTGACCTGGAAAAGCACGTCCGACTTCTCGTTGGTGACGCTGAAGCGATGGCGGGTGCAATCACCCAGGCTCTGGAAATCGCATTGTACCGAAATCTGTGTCGGCTGGTCCGGCTCCGTCTGTAGCGTCAGCGCGATCGTCGAGGTCTTGCCGGCCATTTGCTCCAGGGCTTCGGCCGGGATGGTGATCTCGACGGAGCCACTGTCATCTGGGCGGCGCGACGTGATGCGCACGGTCTGCCCGCCCCCGCCCGACACCACATCAACGGCGCTGTTGCTGCGCGGCGTTACGTCGGCGCTGTCCGGCCTGAGGACTTCGATCCATGCGTTCGAGAAGCCATTCTGCGGGTCAAGGGTGCGCAGCCCGCCGCCTTCACCGTTGGTGCCCACGGGAGAGCTGTTGTCGAAATCTTCTGCCTCGACATGAGCGGGTGGATTCGCAACGCTGGTGTCGCGTTGGGCCGCCGTAAGCAACAGACCGGATGTGTAGACCCACCAGATCCCGATGCCGAGGGCGGCGATGATTGTGGAAAAAATGAAAAGACGCGGGAAGAATGTCCGACGACGACGGCGATGTGCAACCGTTTCCGCGGGGACATCGAGACCGCCGATGTCCTGGCCCTTCGCCGATGCTGCATGCGGTGCCGCCCCGAAACGATCGGCGCTTTCGGCCCGCATGTCGCCAAGGTCGGCATAGGTGTCTTCGTGTGGCTGGGCGGTATCCAGTGGCGCGCCCGCGACCTGATCGTGCAGTTGAGGATGCGGCGTTGCTCTCGGGGCAGGAGCGCCGTTGGCAGTTGCAGCCGGTTCTGCCTTCGCGGCCTCGGCATGCAGGCGGGCGCGCTCCTCGCCTTCGATCTGCCTGATCGTCACTTCGAGGCGCTGGCGCTGCAGCGCCACCGTTTCCGGATCGTTGACGTCCTGCTTGCGCAATCCGGCTTCCAGTGCCTGGCGCGCCGACTGATAGATCCGGGCACGCGTTTCCGCGTTGGAACGATCAGCGCGTTCCAGGGCGTTTCTGATAGCCGTTTCCAATCCGCTCACTGCCGGTCCTTCGTCCTGTGTCTGGTCGTTGTCGCCGGCTCGTCCCTTGCGTGGCGCCACCAAAAAATGACTGCGTTTTTCGCGGCTGCGCGCCCGTAGGCCAAGCTCTTTACGATTCGGTAACGATTACAGCGCCATTCCGCAAGTGTCATGCCATCGGCGAGCAGGATTGACCGGGGATAAGGTATAGGCTCTGACGAAGAAATCCCATGGATCAATTTGTACTTTGCCGAGCCTGCCTGCAGCGAACACCGGCTTCCCGTCCTGGCCAGCCATTGTGAGCCCTTGAGGGCAAGCGCGCGAAACCCACTTTCAACCGGCGCATTTTACATCAATGGCTTTTCCCCGAGCGTCGGTTCTGCTATTCGTCTTACGTTTCCGTAAACGTAAGAACTTCCAAATCGGGGCACCGCATGACACTTCCTTCGATCCTGACCGAGAACCTCCGACTGCCGGTCGTCGCGTCGCCGCTGTTCATCATCTCCCATCCGGCGCTGACGCTGGCGCAGTGCAAGGCCGGCATCATCGGCGCTTTCCCTGCGCTCAATGCTCGGCCGGAATCCCAGCTTGACGAATGGCTGGCTATGATTACGGAGGAGCTGGCCGCGTACAACGCCGTCAACCCCGATCGCCCGGCGGCTCCGTTTGCGGTCAACCAGATCGTCCATACCTCGAACAAGCGGCTGGAACACGACCTGATGCTCTGCATAAAATACAAGGTGCCGGTCGTCATTTCATCGCTCGGCGCGGTTCCGGAGGTGAATGCGGCGGTACATTCCTATGGCGGCATCGTCCTGCATGACGTCATCAACAACCGCCACGCCAACTCCGCCATTCGCAAGGGCGCCGACGGTCTGATTGCCGTTGCGGCTGGCGCAGGCGGACACGCCGGCACGCTGTCCCCCTTCGCGCTGGTGCAGGAAATCCGCGAGTGGTTCGACGGCCCATTGCTGCTTGCCGGCGCGATCGCCACCGGCGGCGGCATCCTGGCCGCGCGGGCCATGGGCGCCGACATGGCCTATATCGGCTCGCCCTTCATTGCGACGCCAGAGGCTCGCGCCGATGAGGCCTACAAGCAGATGATCGTCGACAGCCAGTCCGGCGATATCGTCTATTCGAACTATTTCACCGGCATCCACGGCAACTACCTGAAGGCCTCCATCCGTGCCACGGGCATGGATCCCGATCATCTGCCGGAGGCCGATCCGAGCAAGATGGACTTTGCCGCTGCGACCAGTGGCCCCAAAGCCTGGAAGGAAATCTGGGGCTGCGGCCAGGGGATCGGTGCAGTCAAGGGCGTAGAGCCAGTGGCAGAGGTTGTCGACCGCCTCGAGCGCGAATATTTGGAAGCGCGCGCCCGCCTCGGTCTTTGAGGTTTTACCGGGTGGTCGGTCACATGAGCGACGCCCGCCCTTGCCAACCAAGAAAATGCAGCGAGGACCAACAGACCGCTTGAAATCTCACGCCATTGCCTGTATCAGCCCCATGCAAATCGCGGGTCCGTCGTCACGGACATGCGTCGGGCCGCTTTAGCTCAGTCGGTAGAGCACATCATTCGTAATGATGGGGTCACGTGTTCGAGTCACGTAAGCGGCACCATTCTTATCAATACCTCCTAAAAAA
This sequence comes from Ferirhizobium litorale, assembly GCA_030028905.1. Taxonomy (GTDB): domain Bacteria; phylum Pseudomonadota; class Alphaproteobacteria; order Rhizobiales; family Rhizobiaceae; genus Ferirhizobium; species Ferirhizobium litorale. The sequence goes on from JALDYZ010000004.1 coordinate 279,613, forward strand.
TTCTCGATCGGGGCGGGGCTGCCGTGCGTGCACCACCGGTGTGCACTCGGCTCTGCGGTAGTGCCGTCGCCTCGCCCGGACGAACGCCTGCCTATACACGGAAGCGGGCGAGCATTCGTCTTCGTGTCACAAATCGCCTGTATGGGCACTCCCCTGATATATTGCTGGAGTTGCCAATGCGAACGATGTCGATCACCCGTGCCACGGCGCTGACGCTCTCGGCCATCCTTGCCTTGGTGGTCGCAGCCTTCGTGGCTCTGGCGATGACAGGATCGGCACGCGCCGCGCATGGAACCGGCACGGAGGCGATGCCGCCGCTCCAGTCTGACGCGGACCTTTGAAAGCCGATCGCGTCCTACGCGTGAAAGAACTCGCTGGGCGAATGCCAAGGCGCATCTGGCGCGCGGGGGACGGGATCCAGCTTGTCGAACAGATCACACAAAGGGAGCGAAAGCCTCCAGCCCCTTCCTTTTCGTGGATGCGAGAGCGTTCTCCTGATCCCGTGCCCTGACGAGATCAACCAGAGCACCCTGGATCTTCATGAGTTGATCTATTGCAGAGGGATCGATTGCGACAAGCGGCATCAACAACCTTCGTTGGTCAACCAGCCTGCGGATCGCTGCGTCGATGTTTTCCGTATGCACGTTGGCCACGTCTCCCTCCCCCATCTGCAATAACTGTGACGCTGGAGCTTCTGGTTGTCTACATACCCAACGCAACTTTAGCGATATTCGACGATAGACTAGTAGTGTTGTCGCATTGCGGGGACGATCATCTTGCCGCCCTCGCTGCCGCCCGGTGACGGCGGCGCATGTCGCTCGGCGTCTCGCCGAACATCAAACGGAAACGACGGGTAAAATGCGACACGCTCTCGAAGCCGGCATCGACGGCGATTTCGATGATCGGCCGCTCCGTCTGAACGACCGATCGGACCGCCGCCCGCATCCTGATCTCGGAATAGGCCGCGGCTGGCGAACGCCCCAGCTCGCCGTGGAACAAACGCTCGAGCTGCCTGCGCGAGACGCCCGCCATATTGGCAATGTCGAGGATGTCGACCGGGTCCTCGATATGCTGTTCCATGATCATCAGGGCAAGGTTGACTCGCCTGTCATAGACGTCGACCCCGAGCGGATTGCGTGGCTGGACATCAGTCGCCTCGCGCCGACGCCCGATCTGCAGGATTTCGAGCGCATTGCGCTCGGCCGCCTCGCCGATGTGATGGCGCACCAGACAGGCGGCAAGATCTGCAACGCTGCTGCCGCCGGCGCAGGTGGCAACCTTGCCGTCGAACACGAAAATCTGCTCGGACGTGGCCTTCAGCTTAGGAAAGCGTTCGCGAAACTCGCGATGATGCAACCAGCTCACGCAGACGGTATGACCGCCGAGAAGGCCAGTTTCGGCGAGCACGAAGCTGCCGGTGCACAAGCCTATGAGGCCGACACCGGCTTCCGCGGCCTTGCGCAGATAGGTGGTGGCATGGCTGTCGATCGGCTCCTCAACCTGCAGGAGACCACCAACCACAGCGATATAGTCGAAACTCGAAGGATCGACAAAGGGCGCGGTCGGCGCCACCTGGATGCCGCTGCTGGAGGTGATGAAATTCTTTGTGCTGCTCAGCACGTCCCAATCGCAGTTGAGGCGACGCGACTGGTCGGCATTGTCGCTTGCAAGCCGCAGTGTGTCGACGAACAGGGCAAAGGCCGACAGCGTGAAGCTGCGGGTCAGGATGAACCCGACGCGCAGAGCCTTGGGACCTGCCGCGTTCTTCCTTTCCTTCATCGGGCCGATGGCACCATTCATTGCAAGCTCCTGGCAGCACGGACAATCGCTTCGATTGGATAATCAGAGGCGCGTCACCACGGCAAGTCCAAAGATGGTCCGGCGCGGCGGCGACTTTAGCAGTTTCCGGCGGCGACCGCGACACTTGCACATCTGGCCCGTGCAGCGGCCTGCATATGCTCGCCGACAAACGTGTTCCGCAAACCCTATTGCGCCTCGAGCGCCACGGTCTTGATAATCGCGAAAACCATCTTGCCTGGCTGCAAATCAAGCCTCTCTCGGGAAAGCTCCGTGATGCGCGCAAGGACAGGATTGCCGCCGCAATCGATACGGATGCTGACCATCCCATCACCGGCAGCGACGATGGCGCCCATCCTGCCTTCCAGGATGTTCAATGCACTCAGTCCCTCGGGGCGGACCGTTGCGAGCATCACATCCCTGGCGGGGATGTGAACCCGTACCTTGAGGCCGATTGCGATCGAGACGTTCGGAAGATGAAGCTCGGCACCGGCCAGCTGTATGGTGGCGAGCCCGTGGCGCCGGTCGAGTGCCGAAACAGTTCCGCTGAGAACACTGCCGGCGTCGTGCTTGCCGAAGGAGACCGACAATGCGGGTTCGCTCAATACTTCTGCGGCAGCGCCCATCGCTTCGATCTTACCGTTTGCAAGTACGATCACCTTGTCGGCTATACGTGCAACTTCCGCCACCGAATGGCTGACATAGATGATCGGGATACGCATCTCGTCGCGCAGGCGTTCGAGATAGGGCAGGATTTCCGCCTTGCGGGGGTCGTCGAGGGCGGCTAGCGGCTCGTCCATCAACAGCATGCGGGGCGCCGAGAGCAGCGCCCGGCCGATCGCCACGCGCTGCTTTTCACCTCCCGAGAGCCCCCCCGGACGACGCTCGAGGAGGTCGCCAATGCCGAGGAGATCGACAATGCGACCAAAACTCTCGGCGTGTCCTGATTTTGGCGCGAACCAGCGTCCGTAGACAAGGTTGCGGCGGACGGAAAGATGAGGAAAAAGCCGCGCTTCTTGAAATACATAGCCGAATCGCCGCTTGTGGCGCGGCACGAAGATCCCCCTTGCCGTATCGACCAGAACGGTGTCATCCAGAACGACACGGCCCGCGTCGGGGCGCGTCAGGCCGGCAACAATGCGAACAATCGACGTCTTGCCGGACCCGGACCTTCCGAACAGGGCGGTCACCCCACCCGCCGACGTGAAGGCTGCATCGAGCGAAAACTGCCCGAGCCGGTGTCGCGCTTCGACGATCAGGCTCATTCGATGTCCACCCTGCGGCCGATGACATAGGCCATGAATTCGGATGCCAGCAGCGCCGCCATCGATATGGCGATGGCGACGATCGTCAGCCTCAATGCACCCGCGTCGCCGCCGGGGACCTGAGTGAAGGCATAGATAGCTGCCGACAGGGTCTGTGTCTCACCGGGAATGTTGGAGACGAAGGTGATGGTGGCGCCGAATTCGCCCATGGCCTTGGCAAAGCAGAGGATCATGCCGGCAATGATACCGGGGAGAATGAGCGGCAGCGTGACGGTCGCGAACACCCATGCGGGATTGGCGCCGAGCGTGCCGGCCGCCTCCTCGAGCTTGCGGTCCACCATCTCTATGGAAAGGCGGATCGATCGGACCAGCAAGGGGAATCCCATGACCGCGCAGGCGAGCGCGGCCCCCGTCCAGCGGAAGGAGAAAACGATGCCAAAATACTGGTCGAGGAAAGCCCCTATCGGTCCCCGCCTGCCAAACAGCAGCAGCAAGATGAAACCGGTCACCACAGGGGGCAGTATCAGCGGCAGATGAACGATACCGTTCAGCAGCGACTTTCCCCAGAACTTGCCGCGCGCCAGTGCCAGCGCCACGAGGATGCCAAATGGAAGGCTGGCAAGCATGGCGACCGTGGACACCCTTAGGCTGAGGCCGATTGCCGTCCATTCTTCATTGCTCAGTGAAAGCCAATCCAAGATACATCCTGCAGTTTTGGGTAGCGCCGTAAGGCCGACTTCCGCAACTTAGCGGGAGTCGGCAGGAGGTCAATTCAGCACGATAAATCCTTCGCGCTCGAAGAAGGGTCTTGCCTTTCTCGACTTGAGGAAATCGAGGTAGGCGGCGGCGTTTGGCGCGTCGGCGAGGATCGCAACGGGATAGATGATCGGCTTGTGGCTGTCTTCCGGGAAAGTACCGATGATGGCCACGCCAGGATCGGCGGCGGCATCGGTCTTGTAGACGATACCGTACGGCGCTTCACCACGGGAAACGAGAGCCAGCGCGGCGCGCACGCTTTCGGCGCCTGCGATCTTGCTTTCGACCGACGGCCACAGCCCGAGCGATTGCAATGCCTCCTTGCCGTACTTGCCGGCCGGGACCGAATCGACCGCTCCCATTGCAAGGCGGCCGTCGCCAAGCAGGCCGGCTAGGTCCAGATCCCTGGCAATGTCGATCGGCTTTGCGATATCCTTCGGTGCGATCAGCACGATGGTGTTGCCGAGCAGATCGGAGCGCGTGCCTTCCTTTATCAACTTCTTCTCGGCCACGTAGTTCATCCAGGCGAGATCCGCCGAAATGAAGATGTCGGCCGGAGCGCCTGCCTCGATCTGTTTTGCCAGAGCAGAGCTTGCCGCATAGGAGGCCACCGCTTCGCCGCCACCCTGCGTCTGCCACTCCGCGTTGATGGCATCGAGGGCGTTCTTGAGGCTCGCAGCAGCAAACACAGTGACTTTCTCCGCCGCAGCGGCCGGTGCAGCACAGAGCCAGCCGGCGGCAACCGTTACCAACGCAAACTTCATCCATTTCCGGCGGGGCCAATCCATCTTTCTCTCCAGCTTATAGATCGAAATATCTCAATGAATATAACGAGTCTCGATAAACTGCCAGCGTTATATTTGTCTGGATATATTGACCGCGGCGCCAGAGCGGCGGCAAGCTCAGGCGGACAACGGCCGACGGACAAGACAAATTCATGGATGGAAGCGTAGAATGGTGCGCGAAAACGATATCCGCGAGAACGAGGTGGCCGTCGATACACCCGAACCTGTCGACGCAAGATTGACCTATATCGGCCGGATTTCGACCCCCTGGACGTCCAGGCTGACATGCCCGCGGCAGGAACGTCTCGACGGCCCAACCTGCCGGATCGAGGTCTTCGAGCCCTGGACCCAGACACTGAAGGGAATCGAGGAGTTCGAGCGCCTCGAAGTGATTTATTGGCTCGACCGGTCGCGGCGCGATCTGGTGTTGCAAAGCCCTGGAAACAACGGCGCCGTGCTTGGAACGTTTTCCATTCGCTCGCCGGTCCGGCCGAACCCGATCGGCACATCGAACGTCCAGCTCGAATCCGTGGACGGTAACGTTTTGGCCGTGCGCGGTCTCGACTGCCTCGACGGCACACCACTTCTCGACCTGAAGCCGGACCGCAACCTTTTCAAGCCGATCGCGCCGCCGCAGCCCGGCGATTTCGAAACCGGTGACGCTCACATGGTCGTGCGCCATTGCCAGAAAAAGTGAGCTTCCAGCCGATACGGGCGACCCACGCAGCCGAATACGGGCGACCCACGCAGCCGAATACGGATGATCACGGCATATTGACGTTTACGTCAAGGTTATAGTAATCCGGATCCTGCGTCTTGAACGCCGCAAATGTTGGCATAAGCTGGTAGTGTCGCTCTCGTGCAGTTGAAAATCCGCCCTGGTTGCGACAGGACCGAGAATGGATGCGCGCGTATCGGGGCCGGTTGGCTTTCAGATAGCGCACCAAGCCGGAGGGAGGAGGGTCTTTCCGGTTTCTGCGCTGGCTTCGCGGGCGGTTCTCAAATTCGAGGGAGGAAGTGCATGACCGAGATTTCCACGCGATCGAGCGGCCGAGCTTCGGAGAAGATCTGGCTTGCCTCCTATCCTCCGCAGGTCCCGGCAGAAATGCCGCCGCTGGAGTATCGCTCCCTCGCCGACCTCTTCGACAAGAGCGTTGCCAGATTTGCCGATCGCCCTGCCTTCACCAGCATGGGAAAGACGCTGACCTTCCGAGACCTCGATCGGGAATCCCGCAAGATCGGCGCCTGGTTGCAGACCCGTGGGCTCGAGAAAGGCGACCGCATCGCGGTGATGATGCCGAACATCCTGCAAAACCCCGTGATCGTCTACGGCATTCTTCGTGCGGGCCTCGTCGTCGTCAACGTCAATCCGCTCTACACCCCGCGCGAACTCGAGCACCAGCTCAAGGATGCCGGCGCCAAGGCCATCTTCGTGCTTGAGAATTTTGCCCACACGGTGGAGCAGGTCATCGGCCGCACCGACGTCCGCGATGTGGTCGTCGCCACCATGGGCGATATGCTCGGAGCCAAGGGCATCATCGTTAATCTGGTCGTGCGCAAGGTCAAGAAGCTGGTTCCGGCCTGGAAGATCCGCGGCCACAAGCGATTCCGCGACGTGGTGGCCGAAAGCGCCAAGCTCAGCCTGAAACCCGTCGAAATCGCGGCAAGCGACATCGCTTTCCTGCAATATACCGGGGGCACGACCGGGATCTCCAAGGGTGCCACCCTCACCCACGCGAACCTGCTTGCCAACAAGGCGCAACTTTCGCTGTGGCTCGCGACCGCCTTTTTCCGCAGGCCGAGGCCGGAACAGCTGACCTTCATCTGCGCCCTGCCGCTCTACCATATCTTCGCGCTGACGGTGAACTCGCTCATGGGACTGTCGCTCGGCGCCCACAACGTGCTGATCGCCAATCCGCGCGATATCCCGGCCTTTGCCAAGGAACTGCAGAAGCATCCGATGCATATTTTCCCGGGCCTCAACACGCTCTTCAACGCGCTGATGAACAACCCGGATTTCCAGAAGCTCGATTTTTCGACGCTGTTCATGGCACTTGGCGGCGGCATGGCGGTGCAGCGCCCCGTTGCCGAGCGCTGGCTGAAGCTTACCGGCATGCCGATCACCGAAGGCTACGGCCTTTCCGAGACTTCGCCGGTGGCCACCGCCAATCGATTCGATTCGGAGGAATTTACAGGCACGGTCGGCCTACCGCTTCCCTCCACCGATCTCGAGATCCGCGATGAGGAAGGCAATACCCTTCCGATCGGCGAGGTCGGCGAAATCTGTATTCGCGGCCCGCAGGTGATGACGGGATACTGGCAACGGCCGGATGAGACCGCCAAGGTGATGACCGCCGACGGCTTCTTCCGGTCCGGCGACATGGGGGTGATGGACGAGCGCGGCTTCACCAAGATCGTCGACCGCAAGAAGGACATGATCCTGGTGTCCGGCTTCAATGTCTATCCGAATGAAATCGAGGAGGTCGCGGCGATGATGCCAGGCGTACTCGAATGCGCTGCGATCGGCGTGCCGGACCCACATTCCGGCGAGGCGGTCAAGCTCTTCATCGTCAAGAAGGACGCCGAACTGACCGAGGCGGCGGTGAAGGCACATTGCGCCGCGAACCTCACCAACTACAAGCGGCCGCGTTTCGTGGAATTTCGCACCGAACTGCCGAAGTCGAATGTCGGCAAGATTCTCCGGAAGGAACTGCGGGGTTAGCGACGCCGGAGGCGGGAGCGCCCATCGGCATTTTGAGCTTTTGCCCAGACCCGCCTTGATTTGACCGGAACATTGCGAATAGTGTCCGCATCCGTTTCGGTCAGCCAGGAGCACGCCCGATGAAAGCGATCATCGACCAACTCAAGACCACCGCCGCTGCCACGCGCGCCACCGATATTCGCGCCGCCTTCGCCTCGGACCCGGGCCGCTTCGACCGCTACAGCGCCAGGCTCGACGACCTGCTGATGGACTATTCCAAATCGGCTGTGAATGCCGAGGTGATGGCGCTGCTGCTCAAGCTTGCCGACGAGGGCGGCGTCGCCAAGAAGCGCGACGCCATGTTTGCCGGCGAAGCGATCAACTTCACCGAGAACCGTGCGGTCCTGCACACGGCGTTGCGGAACCGATCCAATACGCCGGTGCTGGTCGACGGCAAGGACGTGATGCCCGAGGTCAACGATGTCCTCGCAGCCATGGGTCGCTTTGCGGACGCCATTCGCTCTGGTGCCATCAAGGGTGCTACCGGCAAGAAGATCACCGACGTGGTCAACATTGGCATCGGCGGCTCCGACCTCGGGCCGGTCATGGCGACACTGGCACTCGGGCCCTATCATGACGGCCCGCGTTTGCACTTCGTCTCCAATATCGACGGCGCGCACATCGCCGATACCCTGAAGCTACTGGCGGCAGACACGACGCTTTTCATCGTCGCTTCAAAGACCTTCACCACGATCGAGACAATGACCAATGCGGCGACCGCCCGCCGCTTCATCGCCGACGCACTCGGCGAGGCAGCGGTCGGACACCACTTCGCCGCGGTCTCGACGGCGCTCGACAAGGTGGCCGCCTTCGGCATCGACAGCGACCGCATCTTCGGCTTCTGGGATTGGGTCGGTGGCCGCTATTCGATCTGGTCCGCGATCGGCCTGCCGCTGATGATCGCCATCGGCCCGGAGAACTTCGGGCACTTTCTTGACGGTGCCCATGCGATGGACAACCATTTTCGCAGCGCGCCCACCGGCGAAAACCTGCCGATGCTGCTCGGCCTGATCGGTTACTACGAGCGCAACGTGCTCGGCTACCCGTCGCGCGCCGTCATTCCCTACGACCAGCGGTTGGCGCGTTTTCCGGCCTACCTGCAGCAGCTCGACATGGAATCGAACGGCAAGGGCGTGACCATCGACGGCACGCCGGTCAACGGCTCTTCCGGGCCGGTGGTATGGGGCGAACCCGGCACCAACGGCCAGCATGCCTTCTTCCAGCTGCTTCACCAGGGCACGGACATCGTCCCGGTGGAATTCATGATCGCCGCCAACGGCTTCGAACCTGAACTTCGCCACCAGCACCAGCTCCTGATGGCGAACTGCCTTGCCCAGTCGGAAGCCCTGATGAAGGGGCGCACGGTGGCGGAGGCCAAGGCGCAGCTCACCGCCAAGGGAATGGACGATAGCCAGGCTGACTTCATCGCGCCACATCGGGTCTTCACCGGCAATCGCCCGTCGATAACCTTCGTCCACGATCGCCTCACCCCATACGCGCTTGGTCGCCTGATCGCCCTTTATGAACACCGGGTCTTCGTCGAGGGCGTGCTGTTTCGCATCAACTCCTTCGACCAGTGGGGCGTCGAGCTTGGCAAGGAACTGGCGACCGGCTTGCTGCCGGTGATCGAGGGCAAGGAAAGTGCGAGCAGCCACGATTCCTCGACCCAAGGACTGGTCGCGGCGCTGGCAAAGTTGGCGAAATAATTTGGAACCGAAGCCCCGACGGGGCTTCTCCTTGTCCTGCAGCTTGTCTTACAGGCCGATTTCGCGCGCCCAGGGCGGATTTGCGCCGGCGCGCGAGACGGTGACGGCTGCGGCCTTGGCGCCAAGCGCCAAGGCGTCGCGCACAGCCGCTTCGCTGAGCGAGGCAACCTGGGCCTTGGTCAGCAGGTTGTTGCGCTTCAGCGAGGCAAGTATACCGGCGTCGAAGGTGTCGCCGGCACCGATCGTGTCGACGACCGTGACGCGTTCGCTCGGTACCGACACCTTGAAGTCGCGCGTGTAGCCGGTCGCGCCTTCGGCTCCCTTGGTGATGACGACGAGCTTGGCGCTGCCATGCTTCAGCCAGTGGGAAACCAGGGTATCCTGATCGCCCTCCATGCCGAACCAGGCAAGATCCTCATCGGAGAACTTGATGATATCGGACATTGCCGCCATGCGGCGGATGCGGCCCATATGGGCTTCCTTGTCCCGGATGAAGCCGGGGCGGATGTTGGGGTCGAGCGAAATGACCCGCTTTTCGTGCTCGCGCGCCATCAGCGCCTCGTAGGTGGAGCCGCAGGGTTCGGGTATCAGGCTGATGGCACCGAAATGCAGCGCCTCGCAGTCGTCGCCCAAAGCCGGCAGATCCTCGACCGTGATCATTCGACCCGCCGTATTCTCGTCGTAGAAGGCGTAGGTCGCCTGGCCGTTGACGAGCTTGACGAGAGCGATGGTCGTCGGCCGCGAGAGAATGGCGCAGGGACTATAGTCGACATTGCTCGCCACCAGCGCCTCGCGCAGGATGTCGCCGAGCATGTCGTCGGAAATCCCAGTAAAGAACGACGTAGGCACGCCGAGACGACTGAGCGCTATGGCGGTATTGAAGATGGCTCCGCCGGCATAGGGCGCAAAGGCTCTCTCACCGAGAGTCGTCTCGCGCGGCAACATGTCGATCAACGCTTCACCACAGCACAAAATCATACGGACCTCCCACGACTGACCGACATCAGGCTTGTTTCAATCGATTTAATTCAATCTTCCGCAAAAAGCCAGCGTCACTTTTGTTCGAGTTCGCCAACGCCGCCATTGCGCGCAGACCATACCAGGGGCTGGTCGAGGAAATCCTCCACATCGGCCAGCGTCTTGTCGTCGAACAGCTTGTCCTTGCGCGCAGCCGCCAGTACGTCGCGCCACGTCGCGATATGATGCAGCCGGACGCCGCCATTTGCAAAGCGCGCCTCGGCCTCGGGGAAAATACCGTAGTAGAACAAGGCGATGCCATGCTCGACGACACCACCTGCGGCGCGGATGGCATCGATGAACTTGAACATGCTGCCGCCGGCCGTCGTCAGGTCCTCAATGACCAATACACGCGACCCCTCCGGCATATTGCCTTCGATCTGAGCGTTGCGGCCGTGGCCTTTCGGCTGCTTGCGGACATAGATCATCGGCAGGCTGAGGCGGTCGGCCAGCAACGCGGCAAACGGAATGCCCGCCGTTTCGCCCCCGGCGATGCAGTCGAATTGTTCGAAGCCCGCATCGCGCATCACGACGCTAGTCGCGAAATCCATCACTGTGGAACGGACGCGAGGGAAGGACAGAAGTTTGCGGCAATCGATGTAGACGGGGCTCATCATGCCGGAGGAAAGCTTGTAGGGCTTGTCGGCGCTGAAATGGACCGCCTTGATCTCCCAGAGCATTTTTGCCACCAGTTCCGCCATGACGGCGCGGTCGGGAAATGTCGTCTGGATCATCGCTCTCTCCTTGGTTTGCTGCGGCTCGCATGGGGCCATAGCAGCAAGAACCGAAGGTTTCCAGAAGGCAGCGCCCGAAATCCGCGCCGTGCTCTATAGTTGAGGCGACCTCAACTGAGTTCGCAGAACGTGACGCGGTTGCCGAAAGGATCGATCACTTCCATCTCGACGCCCCAGGGCACCTTCTGCAGTCCCGGCCTCATGTAGCGGTAATTCTTGCCGGCGAGTTCGGCCTGATACGCGACAACGCCGGTAGTCGGCACGAAGACGCGTGCGGCAGGGCTGGCATCGCCGGAATGTTCGCTGAGATGCAGCAGCATCCTGCTACGCGAAATCTGGCAATAGAGCGGAAAGTTGTCGCCGAACCGGTGTTCCCAATCGAGCGTGAAGCCGAGGAAATCACGATAGAATTCCATCGCCTTCGCCACGTCGAATATGCGGAAGATTGGAATCGCTGGCTTGACTACGATCGGCTCCGGTTCCGTGCCCGCCTCCACTTGGGCCTTCTCGATCCTGGCGGCAAGCACGTTCCATTGATCGAGGCCGAACTGGCTCGCCACGATCTCCAGAGCTTCACCGTGCGAGATGTCGTTATTTCTGGCGGCAAGAGCCTGCCGCAAAGCTTTGGCCATAAGCTTGGCATCGCGAAAATCGCGCATGAACGTCATCCTTCCCTGTCGGCGAACAGGACGATCAGTGCCCGCATTGCTGACCCGTTCGCCATCGGTTGCCCAAGGCAAGGATGGAAGCGATCTGGATGGGCGCGTTCACCATTGCACCTCTTGAAACGATGCCGCGGGACAGCAGGCCGCGCCCGGCCGTTGTGTGGTTGTAGGGTGGAAACGGGATCTCGGCAAGCGCATCGCGCGCGGATCTGTCGATGGAGAGAAATTTGCTCGTGAAAAAAGAAAGCCGCCAGGCGAACCCGGCGGCTGCGCAATATGCACTAGGAATTTCGAACAAGCGAAAGGACTATAGATCGTCCCTCAGGCGTCCGCCCCCTCCCAATGAAGGGGGAACATCGGATCGAACACGGTTACCGGGCCGGCGCCCGTCTCTATTTTCTTCGGAAAACTGATCGGTGCCTCGCGCCTGACCAGCGTGATGCGTTCCTCGTTCGGAGCGAGACCATACCAGGCAGGTCCGTTCAGCGAGGTGAACGCCTCGAGCCGATCGAGCGCTCCCTCCTCCTCGAAAACATGTGCAAGGCAGCTTACCGTGTTGATCGATGTATAGATGCCGGCACAGCCGCAGGCGCATTCCTTCAGCGGGTCGACGTGCGGAGCAGAGTCGGTGCCGAGGAAGAAGCGCGGATCGCCGGAGGTCGCCGCCGCCCTCAGCGCCAGGCGGTGATCCTCGCGCTTGGCAACCGGCAGGCAGTAGTAGTGGGGCTTGATGCCGCCGACCAGGATGGCGTTGCGGTTGATGATCAGGTGGTGGGTCGTGATCGACCCGGCGAGATTGGTCCTCGACGATATGATGTAGTCGACGCCATCCTTCGTGGTTACGTGTTCCATGGTGACCTTGAGTTCGGGCAGCCGTCTGCGCAGCGGATCGAGCACGGTCTCGATGAACACCGCCTCGCGGTCGAAGATGTCGACTTCCGGGGTCGTAACCTCGCCGTGCACGCAGAGCGGCAGGCCGATCTTGGCCATGCGCTCAAGGACACCCATCGCCTTGTCCATATCGCGCACGCCGCCGTGGGAATTTGTCGTCGCGCCGGCGGGGTAGAGCTTTACCGCCGTGATCAGCCCGCTTTCCTTGCCACGCTGGACATCGGCGGGGTCGGTCTCCTCGGTGAGGTAGAGCGTCATCAGCGGCTCGAAACGGTGGCCCTTCGGTAGGGCGGCCATGATGCGCTCGCGGTAGGCGCGGGCATCGGCCGTCGTCACCACCGGCGGGACAAGGTTGGGCATGATGATGGCGCGCGCGAAGTTGCGGCTCGTATCGCCGATCACACCTTCAAGCATGGCGCCGTCACGCAGGTGCAGGTGCCAGTCGTCAGGTCGGCGGATGGTGAGGGTTTTCATGGGCGACAACTCCGGCGGCGTTCTGAAAAAGCTGTGCCGCGGGCATTATCACCCCTGCAATGCTCATGGCAAACATTTTGCCGGCAGAATCGTCAAGCCGGCTCGCCATACTGGTTGGTGCCCGGCGTACCGGCGCTGACATACCAGTAGACCAGCACGATCCAGCCGACCAGCGGGATGAGGCCGACAAGGATCCACCAGCCGGAGCGGTCGATATCGTGCAGGCGCCTGACGGCGACGCCTAGTCCCGGCAGCAACACCGCCAGACCGTACACAAAACTCAGGATCTCATAGCCGAAGATTGCCTGGTCGATTGTTGCGGCGATCAAGGAGGCAATGATGTTGAACAGGGCAAACCACCAGAATTCCGGCCGGCCGGCGCGTCCGGCAAAGACGGCATATTTCGAAAAGACGGTTGATACGGCTTCGGTGAACGTCATAGGGCTCCCCTCGGAGTTGCATCGGAGAAAGCCTGCAACGATTCTTGCCGGCATGCAACGTATGGACCCGATAACGCGTCAGGCGATGTCCAGGGTCACATCGGCCGGGCGGCGGTTCTCCAGAATGAGCCGGCCATTTGGCAGGTCGTTCTCATAGACCTTGGCCTTTGCCGCATCCTCGCTCAGCTTATAACCGCGCCAGCGCGCCCAGAGACGTTCCTCCAGCACCTCGATCGGCGGAGCGAGCATGATCGAATAGTCGAACAGTCCCTCCAGCTCGGCCCATTTGCCCTCGTTCAGCAACAGGTAGTTGCCCTCGACGATTATGAAGCGGTGGTGGGGAGAGACCACGCGCGCCGATGCGATGGCGATCTCGCGTGAGCGATCGAAGACCGGAATCAGCACCTCCTGGTCGGCCGGGCGAACGGCGCGGACAATATCGAGAAAGCCGCGAACGTCAAAAGTATCCGGGGTACCCTTTCTTGCCAGAAGACCCCGTTCGACAAGGATGGCATTGTCCATGTGGAACCCGTCCATGGGGAGGACTTCCGCTGTCTCGCCCCGCTCCTTCAAGGCCAAGGCAAGCGTGTCGGCCATGGTGGACTTGCCGGCCCCGGGCGGGCCGGCAATGGCGATCAGGAAACGCCGCGCATCACCGGCACGGTCGATGACGTTGCCGGCGATTTCCTCGATTGCCGTAGTCATGCGGCGATCGCCTCGCGCGGAGCCTCCTTGGCGCCGGTCATGAAGGCGACCGCATCCGACATCGTATATTCCTTCGGGTCGATGACGCAGAGGCGCTTGCCGAGACGATGGATATGTATCCGATCGGCTACCTCGAAGACATGCGGCATGTTGTGCGAGATCAGGACGATCGGAATGCCGCGCGAGCGCACGTCGAGGATGAGTTCGAGCACCCGGCGGCTCTCCTTGACGCCGAGCGCGGCCGTCGGTTCGTCCAGAATGATCACCTTCGAACCGAACGCGGCAGCACGGGCCACGGCCACGCCCTGACGCTGCCCGCCGGAAAGGGTTTCAACCGCCTGGTTGATGTTCTGGATCGTCATCAGGCCGAGCTCCGACAGCTTGGCACGCGCGGTCTTTTCCATTGCGGCGCGGTCGAGCGCACGGAAGACCTTACCCATAACTCCCGGTTTGCGGATCTCGCGCCCGAGGAACATGTTGTCGGCGATCGACAGCGCCGGCGACAGGGCGAGGTTCTGGTAGACCGTTTCGATGCCGGCATCGCGCGCCTCCATCGGCGAGCGGAAGTGCACCGGCTTGCCTTCGAGGCGAATCTCGCCCTCGTCCGGAACGAGAGCGCCGGAGATCGCCTTGATCATCGAGGACTTGCCGGCGCCGTTGTCGCCGATCACCGCCAGGATTTCCCCCGGATAGAGATCGAAGTCGGCATGGTCGAGCGCAGTGACGCGTCCATAGCGTTTCACGATGCCACGAGCTGAGAGAAGCGGTTCCTGGGCCATCAGCCAGCTACCTTTCTGATCCATTGGTCGATTGCAACGGCGGAGATGATCAGCAAGCCGATCAGGAGATAGGTCCATTGCGGGTCTGTGCCGAGCAGGCGCAGCCCGAGCGAGAAGACGCCGACGATCAATGCCCCGAACAGCATCCCGAGGATGGAACCTCGGCCACCGAACAGCGATATGCCGCCGATCACAACTGCCGTAATTGACTCTATGTTGGCGAACTGGCCCGCGGTCGGGGAGACCGAACCGATGCGCCCGATCAGAGCCCAGCCGGCAAGCGCGCAGATCAGGCCGGAAATCGTGTAGACGCTGATCAGCATCCGCTTGACGTTGACCCCGGAGAGTTCGGCGGCATCCGGATCGTCGCCGACCGCATAGACGTGCCGGCCCCAGGCAGTATGGTTGAGGACGTACCACAGGACCAGCACCAGGAGGACCATGGCGATCACGCCATAGGTGAAGACGGCACTGCCGAACCTGATGTTGTTCCCAAAGAACTGCAGGATCGGCGCATTGTTGGCAATGTCCTGCCCGCGGATTGTTTCATTGGCCGAATAGAGGAAGTTCGATGCGAGGATGATCTGCCACATGCCCAGCGTGACGATGAACGGCGGCAGCTTGACCCGTGCGACGAGGAAGCCGTTGATGTATCCGCAAAGCGCGCCCACGCCGAGCCCGCAGAGGACCGCAAGCTGTGGCGGCAGTCCGTAGCGGAAGGTGAACTGCCCCATCACCACCGATGACAGGACCATGATCGCCCCGACCGACAGGTCGATGCCGGCGGTGAGGATCACCAGCGTCTGGGCTGCGCCGACAATGCCGACAATCGCGACCTGCTGTAGAATCAGCGTCAGGGAAAAGGCCGAAAAGAACTTGCCGCCCAATACCATGCCGAAGAGCAGCAGCGACAGCACCAGCACGATAAGCGGGACGGCCGCCGGATTGGAGTGCAGGAAATGCTGGAACCTCTGAACCGGCGTCTTTTCGTGCGCGTCGAAGGACGCAACTTCCTTGGAACTATCGACCAGGACCTTCTCGAACTCCTGGGATGGCTGTGCGGCTCCGTGTGGGTCGCCCATGGGTATTCCTCCCGCCTGCCCCCGCTCCCGAGGGGGTTCTGCTGCCCGATGCGCAGCCGCCCCAGTCTAGCACTAGGCGGCCACCATTACTTTCAAATTTTCCCTAAAGATTCCACGCGCTATGGAGTGCGCGGTGGTTAGCAAGGGCGGCATGAGCCGCCCTTCCGATTCGCGTCTGATATGCCAAGGATCAGCCCCAGCACTTCTCCAGGCCGGTCTTGGTGTCAATCGACTCGATGCCGGATACCGGCTTGTCGGTCACAAGCGAGACACCGGTGTCGAAGAAGTTCTTACCCTCGGTCGGCTGCGGCTTTTCACCGGTGTCGGCGAATTTCTTGATCGCCTCGATGCCGAGAGCCGCCATCATCAGGGGGTACTGCTGCGAGGTTGCACCGATGACGCCATCGGCAACGTTCCTGACGCCCGGGCAGCCGCCATCGACGGAGACGATCAGCACGTCCTTTTCACGGCCGACGGCCTTCAACGCTTCATAGGCGCCAGCAGCTGCCGGTTCGTTGATGGTGTGCACGACGTTGATGGTCGGATCCTTCTGCAGGAGGTTCTCCATGGCGGAGCGGCCGCCTTCCTCGTTGCCGTTGGTCACGTCGTGACCGACGATGCGCGGATCGTCTTCGTCGCCGATCTTGTTCGGATCCTTGGTATCGATGCCAAAGCCCATCATGAAGCCCTGGTCGCGCAGAACGTCGACGGTCGGCTGCGACGGCGTCAGGTCAAGGAACGCGACCTTGGCGTCCTTGGCCGCGTCGCCGAGCGTGGCCGCAGCCCACTGGCCGATCAACTTTCCGGCGAGTAGGTTGTCGGTCGCGAAGGTGGAGTCGGCCGCATCGATCGGCTCAAGCGGCGTGTCGAGGGCGATCACTAGAATTCCCGCATCGCGTGCCTTCTGGACGGTGGGAACGATGCCCTTGGTGTCCGAGGCAGTGATAAGGATACCCTTGGCGCCATCGGCGATGCAGGTTTCGATGGCCGCCACCTGGCTTTCACTGTCGCCGTCGATCTTGCCGGCGTAGGACTTCAGGTTGACGCCCAGCTCGGCAGCCTTGGCGGTGGCACCTTCCTTCATCTTGACGAAGAAGGGGTTGGTATCGGTTTTGGTGATCAGGCAAGCGCCGACTTCGGCAGCCTGAGCGGGGGCAACGAAGGCCGCGCCAAGCGCCAGGGCGCCGAACGTGGCCGAAACTATCGATTTCTTCATCTAATCCTCCCAAGGAAACACTGGCGGCCTCCAACGTGGCCATCACAACCGCGGCGCGCCCGTCCTGCCGGATCACGGCCGGGACCTCCTCCATGCCGGTCCGAGCACTCCACACCACTATTAAAAGCATCAAACTTTTGCCTCTGTCAATAAATAATTCCAATTGAATTAATAATCGAATGGCGCATACTGTGAACAACCAAGAAGCTTGCGTGAGGGAGGAGCGAGCCATGGCGTCACCGGACGACCCGGCAGGTGCACCTGCCACACTGCAGGTGCTTGGCCCGAGCGGCGGCGCCAACCAGGTGCGCGTGCGCGCCTATAACGAGCGGCTCGTGCTGTCGCTGGTGCGCCGCCACGGCAGCCAGTCGAAGGCGGAGATCACGCGGCGCACGGGGCTTTCCGCGCAGACCGTCTCCGTCATCATGCGTGCGCTCGAGAAGGAAGGCTTGCTCGATCGCGGCGAACCGGTGCGCGGGCGGGTCGGCCAGCCGTCGGTGCCGATGCATCTCAACCCGGATGCCGTCTTTTCGTTCGGGGTGAAGATCGGTCGCCGCAGCGCCGATCTCGTGCTCATGGATTTCGTCGGCACCATCCGCATGCAACTCCATCGCACCTACCCCTATCCCTTGCCCGGGGACATCCTGGATTTCATCTCTTCCGGCATCGCCGAAATCGAAGGAAGGATGACCGCTGTACAGCAGGACCGCATCGCCGGAGTCGGCATCGCCACCCCGTTCGAATTGTGGAACTGGGCCGAGCATGTCGGGGCCCCGTCTGGCGCCATGGATGTCTGGCACGACTTCGATCTCCACACAGAGGTTTCGCTCGCCGTAGCCTATCCTGTTTTTCTGCAGAACGACGCCACCAGCGCCTGCGGCGCCGAACTGGTCTTCGGGCTTGGTTCCAGCTATCCGGACTTCGTCTATTTCTACATCGGCTCTTTCATCGGCGGAGGCATCGTCCTCAACTCCTCGGTATTTACCGGCAAGACAGGCACGGCAGGCGCGATCGGTCCGCTGCCGGTGCGCGACAAGACGGGCGACACCCGCCAGCTTCTCGAAATCGCATCGATCTTCGTGCTGGAGAACCTGTTGAAGGAAAGCGGCGTCGATCCCAAGCCTCTCTGGTATTCCGCTGACGAATGGACCGATTTCGGCGCGCCTCTCGAGACCTGGATTCAGGACACCGCAAATGCACTCGCCCAGGCGATTGTCGCCGCAGCATCGATCATCGACTTCTCGGCGGCCATCATCGACGGCGGTTTCCCGCCTGAAGTACGCGCCCGCCTCGTCAACGCCACGCTCAACTCTGTCGCCAGGATGGACCTGCAGGGTGTCGTCATGCCCGACATCCTCGAGGGCGTCGTGGGCGCCCAGGCGCGGGCGATCGGCGGCGCCAGCCTGCCGATCTTTGCCCGTTACCTGATTGACCAGAATGTCTTGTTCAAGGAAATCGACCATGCTGAAGAACATTGATCCGCTCCTCAGCCCGGACCTACTGGCAACGCTGAGAGCCATGGGGCATGGCGACGAGATCGCGCTGGTCGATGGCAACTATCCGGGTCTCGAACATGCAAGACGCCTGGTCCGGCTCGACGGTCACGGCGTCATACCGGTACTTGACGCCATCCTCTCAGTCATTCCGATCGACGATTTCGTCCCGCAGGCGATCTTTCGCGCCACCGTCAAGCAGCACATCGAAGCGATCGATCCCGTTCATGCCGAAATGATCGCGTGCTGCGGGCGTTGGGAGCCGGCGATTGCGGTCACGCCGCTCCTCGGGCCCGAGTTCTATGCCCGGGTTCGCGCCGCGCATGCGATCGTCCAGACAAGTGAACCAAGGCTTTACGGAAACATCATACTGCGAAAGGGGGTCGTCTACCCTGCTCAAAAGGCATAGGTCCAACCTGGAAGTCCGAAGTCTTTGCTGTTGCAAGAATGTGAGTGGGCGTACATCTTTTGTGCTGATGATCCAATCGATTCCAGGGGCGAGGCATTGCATGAGCGCGACCGAAGAACGATCAAGTCCTATCGTGTGCATGTGCTCCGCCATCGGGCGGCAAAGGATTGAACGCAACTGTCTTCGCAAAACCGACTCTTAGCGCGGCCCTGCTCCGATGATTTCCCAACGCGTCCCTATACGACCTGTCCACTGGGGAATCGCCGCAAGCTTCCTTGCGGCGCTTTGCCTGTTGTTGGTGCCCCAATGGGTTCTGGAAAGGCCAAGGGAACTCTTCTTCGATGCGCTGACACAGATAGGGCCCCAGCCGGAGTATCCGGCAATCGTCGTAGTCGACATAGACAGGAAGAGCCAGGAGTCCGTTCCCGGCGACGGCTGGAGCAGAAACCAGACGGCCCAGCTTGTCAGGACACTCGCAAATGCAAGCCCGGCGGCGATCGCCTTTGATCAGGTATTCAGTTCCGATTGCGATCCAGCGCTCGTCGAAAACCAGGTGCTCGCCAACGCCCTGGCCAGGGCGCCTGCCGTCTTGGGATTTCTTGTCGGACCGAAGGGTAGCCCCCCACCGCAACCCAAACCACCGCTTGCCGTTCTCGAGCCGTTAAGGACACCGGCGTCCTGGTTTATCGAGGGGGCTGAGACATCCTGCGCGGCGTTCGAGGAGCAGGCCACATCCGCGGCCGCAACATTCCTCCTCGGGGACAGGGACGCTCGCGTGCGGCGGGTAGGTGCCTATGCCATCCTCGGAAACGATGCCTATCCGACGCTTGCCGTCGAAGCGGTTCGCCTTTCGCAGGCGAGTACGCCCATCCTTGGCGGCACACCGCTCCGGCTGCGTCTCGGTTCGCTGTCCATCGACCTGGAAGACGGAGGCGGTATCCGCTTCGTCGCGAGTAATTCCGCGACAATCGCAAGGCGCACGATATCGGCCGCAGAAGTGCTGGACGGAAAGGTGGCGATGCACCGGATTGCGGGCAAGATCCTGTTCGTCGGCAGCAGCAGTCCGATCCTTGGCGGGCTGAGGCCAACTGCATCCATGCCGCTCGAACCATCCCTGCAAATCCACGCCGATGTGGCCAATGGCTTGATGACGGGTTCCACTCCACTGCGATCCACCGGAATGGTGCCGTTCGAATCCCTCTACGTGCTGCTTGGAGGCATCGTCATTGCCCTTGCCGCCAATCACCTGCGTCCGGTAGCGACTGCGCTTCTCGGACTGGGGGTGATCCTGTCCACCTTGCTCGGTGCATACGTCGTCTATGCGACCACCGCCCTGCTGACCGACGGCTTCTCGGCAGCTCTCGGGATCGCTTTCGTTCTTGCGGTCGCGGTCGTTGCGCAGTTTGCATATACCCGACGGGTTGAAGCCGTCGCTCGCCAGAGGTTTTCACAATTCCTGCCGAAGTCGGTCGTGTCGCGCTACCTGGACACGCCTGGGCTGAAAAGGATTGCCGGTGAAGACCGGCCGATCACCGTCCTCACGACCGATGTCGAGGGCTTTTCCAACCTTACCAGACGCACAGGACGGCGCGAACTGGTCGACATGCTGGACACCTACTTCGCCGAAGTTACCAAGGTCGCAACCCGGCATGGCGGCATGGTCGACAAGATCGTCGGCGACTCGGTTCATGCGTTGTTCAATGCTCCCGAGGACCTGGAGAACCATGTGACGCGCGCGATCGAATGCGCCCAGGAAATCGTTCGACTGACCGAAGAAATGCGCAATATGCATCCATTCATCGAGTATGGATTTGGGCGAACGCGGATCGGCATCGAAACCGGCACCGCAATTCTGGGCGAGGTCGGCCGCGGCGGAAAGATTGACTTCACCGCTTATGGCGACGCTGTCAACATTGCTGCCCGGCTGGAGCAAGCAAACAAGACGCTCGGCACGAGTATCTGCATCGGGCCGGAAGCGGCCCGCCAGGCGGCGATGCCGCTTCATCGTCTCGGTTCTCACGAGATACGCGGCTATGGCAGGATGGAACTCTTCACGCCGGTGCCCTCATGACGTGACGGCCAACGGGACGTCGCCGGTCAACGCCCTCACAGACCGACGCTTGCATAGGCTTCCTCGATGCGCGCCTGCCCCCACTCGGCAGGATCGGTCGGCGGCGCATTCGGGGAAGCAACGTCAACGCCCTGCCCCGGCCGCACCGTTTGCACCACACCCGCATTGCTGACGACCACCTCGCCGTGCTCGACAAAGACCGCGAACGCACCCCGGCTCGGACCGCAGAAGAACTTCGTACCGCGAACACCGATCATTCCGAAGGCGGTGCGCAATTCCATATCCACCTTGCTCTCCCCCTCCGGCCGGTCGAACACCATGCGGCCGGCGCCAAGCTCCAGGGTACCGCCCTGCTCGGCCACGAAGCGATCAATGACAAGCTCCGTCTCGCCGCCCAGGAATACACGGGTCGCCGCACCTAGGCGAAGTTCGGCATAGCTTTTCCGACCGGTCACCACCGCGTCCCGCTCGATCAGCGGCGCGCCGACCGCCAGGCGTTCGACCGCCTTGTCGCGGCGGCGCTCGACACTGCCTCGTGCGTTGACCGCGCGGCCCAACGCCGTTGCCGCGCGTGCCGATCCAAGCCACGGCGCGGCGAACAGCAATACAATCCCAGTCAGGATACTGCGCCTATCGGTAGATCGCGGCAAAAAAGCTGAGCCATTTTCGGGCCGTGGCATCCACATCTCCTTTGAAACTATTTTTCCGCAACTGCGTTCTACAAAATGGTTAGCGATCCACCATATGGAGTACGAGGCCTTATATTCGCCAACCCTAAAATTGTTTGCTTGCGAATCACTATACGACTCGCGCGCAAATTAGAATGTGTTAATATTGTGGCGCATGATCCCATGGAACAGAAGCCCTTTCGACAGGGCCATGTGTCATTCTTTATCCCGAAAGTCCGAGGCCCGCCATCCCGGCGGGTGCGTTGCCGTCCGGAGGACTTCATGTACGCATTGTCCGTACTGCGTAGTGCCAACAGACTTCAGATAGCTGGACTGCCAAGACTTCTCGCGGTGGCGATCATCATGGGCGCAGTAGCGCCCGCGGCTGCAGGACAGAAGACCCCCGCCACAAATGATTGTGACCGGCTTG
Source organism: Ferirhizobium litorale (assembly GCA_030028905.1). Taxonomy (GTDB): domain Bacteria; phylum Pseudomonadota; class Alphaproteobacteria; order Rhizobiales; family Rhizobiaceae; genus Ferirhizobium; species Ferirhizobium litorale. The sequence goes on from JALDYZ010000004.1 coordinate 301,757, forward strand.
CCGGCAGCCGCTATGACGGCGAACGCAACAGGGGCTTCAAGCCCGTCGATGCCGACAGCATCAATGTCGATGCCGCGCTGGAGGCATGCTCGGCCGCCCTCGATGCGACGAATGCGCCTCGGTTCGCTTTCCAGCTCGGGCGGGTTCAGGATCGCGCCGGCGAAATCTCGTCCGCTGTAGACCACTATAGCCGGGCTGCGAATGCGGGCTATGCGATCGCCCTCGTGCATCTTGGCGCCATTGCCGGACGCATGGGCGACGCTCAGCAGGAGTTCCGCTACTTCACCGAGGCTGCCGAAAAGGGAAATGCGCTCGGAGCGTACAACCTCGGTGTCGCCTATCGTGACGGCAACGGAACGAATGTCGACGGCGCGCTCGCCATCAAGTGGTTTACCCGCGCCTCGGTTCAGGGCTATGACGTGGCGGCGTTCAATCTCGGGGCGATCTATGACGAGGGCAAGATCGTTCCAGAAGACAATCGGCTGGCCATCAACTGGTACAATATCGCGGCCGCGCGCGGCAATGTCGATGCGATGATAAACCTCGGTCTGATGCTGGAGTCCGGCGAAGGAACCGATCGCAATATCGCGGCCGCCGCCATCATGTATCGCGAGGCGGCCGCCCGGGGGGACAGTTTCGGCAGCGCGAAATTCGAAGCATTGCGCAGCGTTCTGGTTGCCCAGGACCCCGGCGAAGTGGAGCACCAGGCGCGCGTCGTCGATGACGGCGAACACCCCGGCAAGGATGCCGGCCCGACTCCCGTGGTGCGTCGCAAGGCCATCTGACCAGTCAGGGCGCTTTCCCGATATCGCCGGCGGATGGCCCCCAGACGTCGGTTAGCGCAAATCCCTCCTCGAAAGGATCGAACGGGTCGAGCGCGATCTGATGCAGGCCGAAGGTAAAGCCACGTCCTGCGATCGTCGGGATGATCGCCGGGCGGCCAGCGACCTCCGTCACGGCCGAAAGTCCCACCTCAAACTCGGAGCCGATGATCGAGCGCGACGTGAAGATGTCGCCGACCTTGGCCTTCCCGCGCGCATGCAACGTGGCGAGATTGGCGGAATTGCCGGTTCCGCAGGGCGATCGATCGACGCGGCCGGGCCACATGGTGGTGCAGGTGCGGATGGCGCCGTCCGGATCGATATCGCGGAACATCACATAGGCAACGCCCGAAATTGCAGGAATCTCCGGATGAACAACCGGAATGGTGCGGTTGATCAGGTCCTTCAGGATCATGCCCGCATCCACCAGAGCGCGTGCATTGGCCTTGTCGATCGTCGTGCCGATCTGGCCGACATCAACCAGCGCGTAGAAAATGCCGCCGTAACAGAGATCGAACGTGATCCGGCCCCATTGCGGCGTGTCGATCGTCACGTCGAGCTCGTGCACGAAGGACGGCACCATGGTGAGCTTGACCTTCTCGCATCGGCCGTCCCGGCAGGTCGCGGTCGCCCTGACGAGTCCGGCCGCGGTGTCGAGCGTGACGATCGTTTCCGGTTCCTTCATCTCGACGATGCCGGCTTCGAGCAAGGCCGTGGCGACGCAGATCGAATTCGAACCGGAGCTCGCATGCGCCTGATCGGGCTGCAGGATGACAAAGCCCGCATCTGCTTCCGGATGCTTGGCTGGCAGCAACAGGTTGACCGAACCGATCGGTGCGCCGCGCGGCTCGAGCACGAGCATGCGGCGCAACGCGTCTCCCTTGGGATCCGTGTTGAACCAGTGAAGCTGCTCGGCGATCGTGTTGCCCGGGATCTTCGGCACGCCGCCGATCGCAACCTTGCCGATTTCACCCTCGGCGTGGACGTCCAGAAGCTGGATCGTGCGCTTCCATCTCATGCTCGTTGCTCCGGTTGATCAGACGTGACGGGTGATGCCGCCGTCGACGCGAATGTTCTGGCCGGTGATGTAGCCGGCGCCGTCCGACAGCAGGAAGGCGGCAGTCTTGGCTATCTCTTCCATATGGCCAATCCGCTTCATCGGGATCTTCTCCGCCGTCTCCGGCTTGTGGTTGAGGCTGTCGATATAGCCTGGCAGGATGCAGTTCATGCGGATGTTGTCGGCCGCGTAGCGATCGGAATACAGTTTGGCAAAAGCGCCTGCCGCAGCACGGTAGGTACATGAAACCGGGAAGATCAGCGATGGTTCGTAGGCGGCGAAGGTCGTGATGTTGACGAAGGCGCCCTTGCCCTGCTTGAGCATGACGGGGGTGACAAGCCGTGCCATTCGCACCAGCGAAAGCACCATCATGTCGGAACCGAGCGTCCAATTCTCGTCGGTGATATCGAGCAGGTCGCCCTTCGGCGGATGGCCTGTGTGGTTCACCACGGCGTCGATCCGTCCGTAGGATTTCATCGTCAGGTCGAAGATAGCCTGGATGTCCTCGGCCTTCTCGGCGACGCCGCGCGAAGCAACCCCGCCGAGTTCCGCCGCCAGCTTTTCGCAGCTTTCCGACGGCGACATCAGCGCTAGGCGATAGCCTTGGGCGTGCAATTCGCGGGCGATCGCCTCGCCCATGCCGCGACCGCCGCCGGTGATCAGCGCAACCGGCTGCTGTGCAGTTTCTGTCATGGTTTCCTCCATGGATTCAAAAGCGTTTCTCGATGCACACGCGTTCGGCCAGCGCCAGCCTCAAAGTAGTGCCATCCACGCCAAGCCGAGACAAACGGTCTCCCGTGGCCTGATATATCAGAACGCCGCTGGCGGAAACAGAGGAGGCGCAACCATATTCACGCGTTTTCGGACGGACGATCGGGACCTGCTAGCACCTGCTACTGCTGCAGGGCGGCTTGCCATCCGGCGATGCGACGGGGGCATCGCCGACGTTTCCGCCGACGGTCGTCACCGTATCACCGACCGAACCGACGGTGTTTTCCATCGACTGGCCTAAACGCCGCAACTGGCTATCGTAGTTGCGGCGCGTATTGGGATCGAACACGGCAATCGGTGCGCTGACCGCAACGCCGGCTGCCGTGCCGACGGTCTGCGCCGCGCCGAGCGCAACCGCCCCCATCGCATCGCCAAGCCCGATATTGTGTTCCGAGACCGCTTGACCTTCGACCAGGCGCTGGCCTATCAGTTGCACCACTTCCGGGCTTTCGGCGAATTTTCCATGATTGAGCCGGTCGCCGGACTTGAGCTTGGTCAGATCGAGCACGGTAATACCGGCATTCTCGAATTGAGTGCTGTAGGGCTCCTGTGTGGGATCGACCTGGCCGAGGCGGTCGACGTTGCCCGATATCCGTCGAGACAATTTCAAGGCGCGGTCGTCCTGCGAGACAAACAGGGTGATGTTGGGCTTCTTCTCGCCCAGCGCTGCAATCTGCTTGCCGAAAACATCGACGTCGAGATCGGGAGAGGCGAGGATAACGTTTTCGATCTTGGCTGGCAGATGCCCGTCACGGATTGCCATTTGCCGCAGCGCCTCGACCGTGAGCCAGGTTCCCATGGAATGGGCCATGACGGTGATTTCACCGGCCTGCGGGTTTGCAGCAACACGACGCAACAGCTCTTCCAGCGCATCGCGCGAGTAGTTGGTGCTTTCCTTGTCGTAGTTGTAGTCGAAAATGCTGGCGCGGGATGGCCAGGTAAAGACGACCGGTGCAACCTCGGCGTTGGAATCGTGGATGATCTGGGCAAACCGATAGACGGCATCCTCGTAGCGATTGTTAAATCCATGCACGAAGATCATGACGCGCCGGTTTTTCGGCAGGTTGTCCCGAATCCATGCTTGCCGCTCGGTATCGGTCGCGATCGGCTTCACGCTGACCGTCGTGAAATCACGGAGGGGATCTGCCGGCAGGCGCTTCGGCCACTGGACGTGCCCGGCCTCCCGGTCCCCATCCGGGGGGATCGACACGGTCACCGCATCGAGCTTCAGGTCGTCGCCGCGTTCTCCGGAAAAGAGGACCGATCGATCCTCGTCTGGGGCGCGCGTCGTCGCCACCATCAAATTCACCTCGGAAACGCCAGCAGGCAATTGAGTGGCATTTGTCGGTGCCATGACGCCGATATGCCTTCCTCCACAGCCGGAAAGAGTCGCAACGAGAACCGCGGCGACGGCCAGCCGAGCAATACGCAGGACAGGATGCACGCGGCCTATGTCACGCCGTTCCCAGACGGTTTGCTGCAAAGGTGGCTCCCACGCGCGAAAACATCACTGCCGCAAGTTCTATAGGCGCGCTTGCGGGAATTCCAGATCAAATGCGCAACAGTGCGATGAAAACCGAGAGCCTCACACGATGGTTTAGGTAGCGGCGGGAACCGGAATTTGACTTAAATCAAGGTTGCATGTGCACATTCTGCGTATGTTCTCAAAGAGAAGCAGGGGATTCCGCAGCCTGGGTCGCGAACAAATTGACGCATAGCAAACTGCACCGTTGAGGAGCCGCGATCATTGCAGTACATTAATTTCAGAAATTTCTGAATTTTCAGACTTGCCGGGAATGATCATGAACCTGTCGCCGCTCATACAATCTTTCGTTCTCCACTTCGGCGAAATGGGGAGCCGCTGGGGCATCAACCGGACCGTCGGGCAGATCTATGCCCTGCTCTACGTTTCTCCCGAACCGCTATGCGCCGACCAGATCGTTGAGGCATTGGACATATCGCGCTCGAATGTCTCGATGAGCCTGCGCGAGTTGCAGGCCTGGAACCTTGTTGTCCCCAAGCATCGGCCGCACGATCGGCGCGACTTTTTCACGACACCCGATGATGTCTGGCAAATTCTGCGCACGCTTGCCGAAGAGCGCAAGAAGCGCGAGGTCGATCCGACGCTGTCGGTCTTGCGCAACATCCTTATGCAGGAACCCGAAAGCGAGGACGAGCGCCACGCGCAGGACCGCATGGGAGAAATGTACGGGCTCATCGAACGGCTAACCACATGGTACGATGATGTAAAACAGCTGGAGACCGACAGACTGGCCACACTCCTTGCGCTGGGCGCAAAAGTGACGAAACTGCTCGATACGAAGGACCGTCTTGTCGCGCTTGCCAAGCCGCGCCGGCCGGCGGGCAAGGAGTGATGACGATGGACGCCTCCTCCCTTTCAGCCGTCGAGATGCCGCCGCTGGAGCGCCGCGATCCGGATCTTGAAGGCTCCACAGCAGTGACGCGCCGAAAGGATCAAGTCGAGCAAATTTCCAGCACCAGCACCAGGGAAAAGACGCCCACAGCCCTAACGGCACACCGTGGCTCTTCAACACTTGCGGCCTTGTTGCAGACGCTGGCGGCGCTGCTTTGGGCGCCCCAGGCCTGCGCCATAGCCTATGCCGTCGGCGGCATAGCAGCCGGGGAAGACTTCGGGGCGGTCCTCGCGCCGGCGCTTGTCATCGTTGCGGCAGGCATCGCGAGAACGGCGCTCGATGCGACCGGCGGGCGGCTTGCCTTCAGCAACGCTCGGCGCAGGCTGTCCGATGCCCGCAGGACGGCGATTGCTGCCCTTGCGGCGCGTTCGCCGATCGATATCGATCGGGCGCCCTCGGGTCTGGCGGCAAGCGTGCTGGCCGAGCAGGCCGAAGCGCTTGTGCCTTACCTCGCCCGCTTCCACATTGCCCGCCTCAAGGCGACCGTCGTTCCGATTGCCTTCTTTCTCTGCATCCTGCCGTTCTCCTGGATTGCCGCGCTTGTGCTCCTGCTTGCCGCGCCGCTCATTCCGGTTTTCATGGCGCTGATCGGCATGAAGGCCCAGGCAGCCAGTGAAAGGCAGCTTGCCGAGACCGGCGGCATGAACGCCTTCCTGCTGGATCGCTTGCGAGGCCTTGCCACCATTCGCGCCCTGGGTGCCGTGGACCTGACCTCGGGACGTTTGCGCGCCGATGCGGAATCGCTGCATGAACGGACGATGGCCGTTCTTCGCATCGCCTTTCTTTCCTCCGCCGTTCTGGAACTCTTTGCCGCGCTCGGCGTCGCCATGACCGCCGTCTATATCGGCTTCCACCTGCTCGGTGAGCTCAATTTCGGTGCCTGGGGCAGCAAGCTGACGCTTTCGGAAGGCCTGTTTATTCTTCTGCTTGCACCTGCATTCCTCGAGCCGCTGCGCGAACTCTCGGCGGTCTGGCATGACCGCGCCGCCGGCGAAGCCGCCTTTAGAGGCTTGCACTCCCTGAACGAGGGCGGCATCGATCTACCCGGCGCGACTACGCCTTTGGTACCCGGCCAACGGCAGGTTGATCGTCGTGCCCCGCACGTCTCCCTCGAACAGGTGTCGTTCCGCTATCCCGGCTCGTCGGTGCCAGTTCCCGACGATTTCAACCTCGACATCGCTCCCGGCGAGCATGTCGCTATCCTCGGCCCAAGCGGCACTGGGAAGTCGACCCTGCTGGCGCTGATCGCCGGCCTTGCCCTGCCGGAGGCGGGACGCGTTCGCATCGGTGAAACCACGCTCGACAACATGACTGCACCAATCCTGCGCCGTCACATGGCCTGGATCGGCCAACGTCCCCACATCTTTTCAGGCACCTTCGCTACCAACATCACACTCGGCGACAAGACAATCGACCAGGATCGCATTTCGCTCGCCCTGAGAGCGATGTCACTGGACGCCTTGGCCGAAACCGATCGAAACCGGACAATCGGCGAAGGCGGCGCCGGACTTTCCGGCGGCGAGGCGCTGCGCCTCGTGCTCGCCCGGGCAGCGGCTCGGACAAAAGCCACGCTAATTCTGGCCGATGAGCCGACCGCCCATCTCGACACGCAGACTGCCACCGAAATCACCGACGGGCTTCTGGCCATTGCGACCGGCAAGACGCTGATCGTCGCCACACACGATCCGGTACTCGCGGCACGGATGGACCGCATCGTCAATCTGCAGCCGGGTAGCGGGGAGGTCCAGCAATGAAGTCCATGAGTGGCAGCCTTCGCCCCGTCGTGGGACTGTTCTTCCGGCAGCGGCGACGCGCGCTTCTGACCGGCGCGCTTTTCGCGGCAGCAACCGCGCTCGCCGGTATTGCCTTGCTCGGCCTCTCCGGCTGGTTCATCACCGCCGCCGCACTGGCCGGCCTGGCCCCCGCGGCAACAATTGCGTTCGACGTGTTCGCCCCTTCTGCGGGTATCCGCTTCCTGGCGCTGGCCCGTACCGGCGCCCGTTATGGCGAGCGGCTCACCACCCATGATGCCACGCTGCGCGTACTTGCAGGCTTGCGCGAAAAGCTGTTTCGCGGCTGGGCGCAGCCGGGTGCCGCGCGGGGTCTTGCTCTTCGCCCGGCAAAGCTGTTGTTCCGCCTCACTGCCGATATCGACGCGCTGGATTCCCTCTATCTTCGCGTGCTGATCCCCGCCGCCGTCGCCGCCGCCTCGACCCTGATGGCGAGCCTTGTCCTTGGGCTGATATCGCCTGTTCTTGGTCTTGTGACCTGCGCCTTTCTGCTCGTTGCGGGGTTCGGCATACCGCTCGCTGCCGGACGGATGGCGCTCAAGCCAGCCCGGCGCAGAGCCCATGCGCTGGAAGCGTTGCGGTCGCGTGCCGTGGATCTTGTCGCGGGCCAGGCCGAGTTCGTGATGTCGGGCATGCTGCCCGCCCGCTGCGCAGCAGTTGCCGCAGCCGATAGCCGGCTTGCCGAGGCAGACGACCGCCTGAACCGCATCGACACAGGCGTCGCGGCAGGGTTCGGCCTTGTTTCGACGCTGCTTCTCGCGGGTACCCTGCTGGCCGTCGCCGCGTTGGCAGAAGCCGGCACGATCGGTGCCCCGGTTGCAGCCCTCGGCGTGCTGATCGCGCTCGCCGCACTCGAACCCTTCACCGGTCTGCGGCGCGGCGCACTGGAACTCGGTCGCACTGCTCTTGCCGCACGGCGGATCGGCCCGCGGCTCGCGCCGAACGCAACCAATGCGCCTCGCCCCCAGCCTCCTGCCGGCCTGGCGATCCGCATCGACGATGTCAGCGTCCATCGCAACGGAGCCCGTCAGCCAGTTCTCCATCACCTCTCGCTCGACATTCGCACCGGCGAGCGCATCGCGCTCGTCGGCGCAAGCGGGGCAGGTAAGTCGACGCTGTTGGCCTTGATCGCCCAGGAAATCGAGCCTTTCCGCGGGCAGATCGCAAGCCTGCCTTCAACTCTCCTTACCCAGAGAACCGAACTTTTCCAGGATAGCCTGCGCGACAACCTGCGCCTTGCCGATCCCGATGCCGACGACTGTCGCCTGAAGGCGGTTCTCGAGGCAGCTGGCCTCGGCGCCGACATCGAGTTGCGCACCGAAGGCCTCGACTTGCGCCTCGGAGAAGGCGGCATGGGTTTGTCGGGCGGGCAATCGCGGCGACTGGCATTGGCGCGGCTGCTGCTGCGCGAAACGCCCGTGTGGCTGCTCGACGAACCGACGGAAGGCCTCGACGGGGAAACCGCCCGCGATGTTTTGAACCGGCTGGCCGCGCACTCGACCGGCCGTACCCTCGTCGTCGCGACGCATGTCCGGCGCGAGGCAATGACGGCGGACCGCATTGTCGTGCTGGAGAAGGGGCATATCGTTGCGACGCAGCGGCGCGGAGAACCCGCCTTCGAAGAAGTATTGCAGCGGCTTCGGCCCGACTGAATTGACCAGGCCCCGTCAAAAGACGGTCGCCCATACGACGCTGACCACGATCTAGTTAGGAGAGGCCTATGGAATTCGACATTGTGACGCTATCGCGTCTGCAGTTCGCCATGACGGCGCTTTATCATTTCCTTTTCGTACCGCTGACGCTCGGACTGTCCGTAATCCTCGCCATCATGGAGACGGTCTACGTCATGACCGGACGGGTCATCTGGCGCCAGATGACCAAGTTCTGGGGCACGCTGTTCGGCATCAATTTTGCAATGGGCGTCGCCACCGGCATCGTGATGGAGTTCCAGTTCGGCATGAACTGGAGCTATTACAGTCACTATGTCGGCGATGTCTTCGGCGCACCGCTTGCCATCGAAGGGCTGATGGCCTTCTTCCTCGAGGCGACCTTCGTCGGCCTCTTCTTCTTCGGCTGGGATCGACTTTCCAAGGTCGGCCATCTAATCGTCACCTGGCTGGTGGCAGCCGGGTCGAACTTCTCGGCGCTGTGGATCCTCATTGCCAATGGCTGGATGCAGAACCCAGTCGGCTCGGCCTTCAATCCGCAAACGATGCGCATGGAGGTGACCGACTTCTTCCAGGTGGTGTTCAACCCCGTTGCGCAGGCAAAATTCGTGCACACCGTGTCTGCCGGCTATGTCACCGCGTCCTTCTTCGTCCTTGGCGTTTCCGCCTGGTACATCCTGAAGAGCCGGCATATCGATCTCGCCAAGCGCTCGATGACGGTTGCCGCATCCTTCGGGCTTGCCTCGGCGCTTTCAGTCGTCGTGCTCGGTGACGAGAGCGGTTACCTGTCGACCGAACACCAGAAGATGAAGCTCGCCGCGATCGAGGCGATGTGGGAAACCGAGCCGGCGCCGGCCGCCTTCACGGTGTTCGGCTTTCCGGACAGCGAAGCCCGCGAGACGCATTTCGCGGTGCGCGTTCCGTGGGTCATGGGGCTGATCGGGACGCGCTCCCTGAACACCGAGATCCCGGGGATCGCCGAACTGGTCGAACATGCCGAAACCCGCATCCGGAACGGTATTGTGGCCTATGACGCGCTTCAGCAGATCAGGGCATCCACCAATCCTTCGGCCCTCACTCCCGAGATCCGAAACACATTCGAGGACAACGGGCGCGATCTCGGCTACGCGCTGCTGCTCAAACGCTATGTCGACGATCCGCGCCAGGCGACCGACGAACAGATCGCCATGGCCGCGGCGGACACGGTCCCCAACGTGCCGCTGCTGTTCTGGTCGTTCCGCATCATGGTCGGTCTTGGCGTGTTCTTCATTCTGATGATGGGAGTATTCTTCGTGCTTTCGGCACGGCGGCACCTTGACCGCTATCCGGTCCTTCTCAAGCTCGCGGTGCTGGCAATCCCGTTGCCATGGGTCGCAGCCGAAATGGGCTGGATCGTCGCCGAATCCGGGCGCCAGCCCTGGACCATCGAGGGCGTCCTGCCGACGGCGGTGGGCGTCTCCAACCTCGGCGCCTCGACCGTGCTGATGACCATTATCGGCTTTGCGGTGCTCTACACCGTGCTGATCATCATCGAGATGATCCTGATGCTGAAGGCCATCGGGCACGGTCCCGATCCGGATACCAGCCCGGATGCGAAACTGATCTCAGAAAACATCGTTCCCGCGGAGTAACAGGCCATGATCCTCCACGAACTCATCAGCTATGACGTTTTGCGCCTGATATGGTGGCTCATTCTCGGTGTCCTGCTGATCGGCTTTGCCGTCAGCGACGGCTTCGACCTCGGCGTCGGGACACTACTACCCTTCGTCGCCAAGACCGACATCGAGCGCCGCGTCGTCATCAACACCATCGGTCCCGTCTGGGAAGGAAATCAGGTCTGGCTCATCCTCGGCGGCGGCGCCATTTTCGCCGCCTGGCCACCGCTCTACGCGGTGTCCTTCTCGGGCTTCTACCTTGCGATGTTTGCGATCCTCTTCGCGTTGATCCTCAGGCCCGTCGGCTTCAAGTTCCGCTCCAAGCGCGACAGCGCGCAATGGCGCAACCGCTGGGACTGGGTGCTCTTCATCGGCGGCTTCGTGCCTTCGCTTATTTTCGGCGTCGCGGTGGGCAACGTGCTGCAAGGGGTGCCGTTCCGCTTCGACAGCGACCTGAAGATCTTCTACGAAGGGACGTTCTTCGGCCTGCTGAACCCGTTCGCCTTGCTCTGCGGCCTGCTTTCGGTCGCGATGCTGGTGATGCACGGCAGTTCGTGGCTTGTCGTCAAGACGAGCGGCGAGATCGCCGAACGCGCCCGGCGGTTCGGAGCCATGGCCTCGCTCGCCACGCTCGTCCTCTTTGCCCTCGGCGGCATTTGGCTTTGGGCGGGAATAGAGGGCTATCGCATAACCTCGGCGATCAGCGCCGGGGCGCCGTCCAACCCGTTGAACAAGGAGGTGGTCCAGGAGCCCGGTGCGTGGCTCACCAACTACGCCGCCCATCCCTGGATGCTGATTGCGCCGATCGTCGGCCTCGTCGGCGCGGCCATGGCGTTCGTCGGCTTCAACGGGCGCCGGGAACTGACGGTTTTCGCGGCAAGCAAGCTGTCGATCTTCGGGATCATATCGACTGTCGGCCTGTCGATGTTCCCGTTCATCCTGCCCTCATCCATCGAACCGAAGGCGAGCCTGACCGTATGGGATGCCTCGTCCAGCCATCTCACGCTTTTCATCATGCTGGTGGTAACGGTGATCTTCCTGCCGCTCATCCTCGCCTACACCGCCTGGGTCTACAAGGTCCTGTGGGGCAAGGTCGAGGAGAAGGCAATCACCGACGAAGACAGTCACGCCTACTAGGCCGGAACGGCAAGGAGATCGAACATGTGGTACTTCGCCTGGTTACTTGGACTTCCGCTCGCGGCTGCATTCGCGGTGCTCAACGCGATGTGGTACGAACTCGTCGAGGACGACACGCAGCACAACGGCAAGAAGCGTTCACCCTGACGCCCGGAAACAAAAAAAGGCCCGGCTCAATCGCCGGGCCCGCTCAAGAATTGCTCTGGTTCAAGCTTCAGCGGTGGTCAGGTCTACGGTGGTGGCGCCGGGAGCGTTCTTCTTGATCGATTCGATCGCGCTCAGGGCAGATGCCTTTGCCTTGTATCCCTCCGAGCTGAACATGGTCTCCCCATTGGATGCCTTGAAGCGGAAACGAAACTCGCCTGCCTTATCCTTATAGACTTCGAATTTATACATCGCTCAATCCCTTTTTCGTTGAACCAGGCAATAGCCAAATACTTACATACGCCAATATATCAACGGATTCCAGCAGGTTATGCGTGGATCCCGGGATGCGAAACAGCGTTTCAATGGCGTGGTATCTTCGGCAACAATACCGTGAACAACCCGAGAAGCGGCAGGTACGAGCACATGCGGTATACGAATTCGATGCCATGCGCATCGGCAAAGACGCCGAGCGCCGCCGCTCCGAGCCCGCCCGCCCCGAATGCGAAACCGAAAAATACGCCAGCGACCAGTCCCACCCTGCCCGGAACGAGTTCCTGTGCAAAGACGACGATAGCCGAGAATGCCGACGCGAACACGAGGCCGATGACGACGCAGAGCACCCCGGTCCAGAACAGGTTCGCATAGGGGAGCATCAGCGCGAACGGGATCACGCCGAGGATCGAGAGCCAGATGACGAAACGAGGCCCGAAACGGTCTCCGATCGGCCCCCCGAGGAACGTACCGGCTGCGGCGGCTCCGAGAAACAGGAACAGCATCAACTGGGCGTCCCGAACAGAAAGTCCGAAGCGCTCGATCACGTAGAAGGTGAAATAGCTTGAGATGCTGGCCATGTACACATTCTTGGTCGCAGTCAGAAGCACCAGAACCAACAACGCCCACATCACCCGCTTGCCTGGCAGCGGCAACTGCCGGCTTGGGGCGGGACGGTTCGCCATCAGCCGGCGCTGACCGGCATACCACGCCCCGACCCTGCCGAGCACGATCATGCCGACCATGGCGATTGCCGAGAACCAGGCGACACTGGACTGGCCAAAAGGCAGGACGATGAAGGCCGCAAGCAACGGGCCAATCGCCGATCCGGCATTGCCGCCGACCTGGAAAAGCGACTGGGCCAGACCATGGCGGCCACCGGAAGCAACGCGCGCCACCCGCGACGATTCCGGGTGGAAGATTGCCGAGCCGAGCCCGATCACGCTCGCGCCGAGCAAAAGCACGGGAAAGCTGTGGGCATAGGCGAGCAGCAGCAGGCCGCAGAACGTGCTGGCCATCGCCGCCGGAAGAGAGAACGGCATCGGCCAGCGATCCGTAACTATGCCCACGAGCGGCTGCAACAGTGAAGCAGTGACCTGAAAGGTGAGCGTCAGCAGGCCAATCTGAACGAAATCAAGCTGGTAATTTTCCTTGAGCAGCGGATAGAGTGACGCGAGCAGCGATTGCATCGTGTCATTGAGAAGGTGGCAGAAGCTCACCGCGACGAGGATGGAGAACGTGGTCTTCTCAAAGCGATTGTCCTGGCTGCCGGAAAATGCCGTCGTCACGGGGGTGCTCCTCCCGGCTCGCGTGGAAGCGCCTGAGCCGCTGATGAAAGTTTAAGAGTTCGGATTGCGACCGGCTGCGAATATCCGGCTGCATCGCCAAGAGCTTCCCCACCCCGCAACCCGATACTCGTCTCTGGGCGATGAGGACCCGCTGACCGGGGAGCAGCTATAACGCCAAGTGGCCCTGCACGTCCACCATGTTTGCAACCATCGAAGGCAATCATTTTGACTTGTGACCCCCGCGCGACAACGGGCCGCGCCTCCGTTCGACCGACGCTTGACGGGGCGGATGCACGGGCGCAGGCTGCGTTAATCCTTAGGCGCGGGTTTCCCGCGCGGCGTTCGGTTGGATCAATGGCCATAGCGACACGAAAGGGAGGCAATCATGGCGATCGAAGAGCGCGTTTCAAGCCACTACACCCACGGCGCACTTGAGCAGAAGATCCTCGATGCGCTGGAGGCGAGCGGTAAGGACTGCGACCGACTTCAGCCTGGCGACCTATCGGCGGTGGACGAGTTCCATCTGGGCCGGCATGCGGCGACTGTCGAACTCGTTCACGATCTCAGGCCGGAGCGGGATACTCACTTTCTCGATATAGGGGCGGGCATAGGCGGCCCGGCGCGCTACTTGGCGGAAGAATGCGGATGCCGGGTGACCGGCATCGATTTGACCGAGGAATTTGTGTCCGTCGCCACGTCGCTGACACGCCGCTGCGGCCTGTCGAACCGTGTCTCGTTCCACCATGCAAGCGCTCTTTCCATGCCCTTCCCCAATGCCGGCTTTGACGGCGCCATGCTGATGCATGTCGGCATGAACATCGAAGACAAGGCCGGCCTCTTTGCCGAAGTTCGCCGTGTGCTGAAGCCGGGCGCACGATTCGGCATCTATGACATCATGCGTGTGAGCGATGCCGAACTCATATATCCGATGCCTTGGGCCGCTACACCGGAAACGAGCTTCGTTGAAACGCCCGACACCTATCGCCGGCTCCTCGCCAACGCCGGTTTCAAGGCGGAACAGGAACACGACAGAAGCGCCATGGCGCTGTCGCTCGGGCAGGAAATGCTGGCAAAAATGGCCGAGAACGAGGCACAGCAACTGGGCTTGCACCTGATCATGGGACCGGCCACGCCGGAAAGGTTCGGCAACGTCATGCGTGCACTGGAGGCGGCTGTGATCGCGCCGACGGAGATGATCGTCGTTGCGGCCTGAAACACGGTTGCCAGCGGCGAAAACATAGTGCGATCTGTAGTTGGTCGTGGTAGAAATTCTTTATGCCCTGCTGCGAGCAGCGCAGTGCAGCCGTTCGTTCTCGGGGTGCAGAAAGCGACTGCTGGGGCACCAAATTGTGACCTGAAGCTCAAATCCGGACGTCCCGCCCGCTGCCGCGTGCGGTGGTGTCGAGAGACCGAACGACCGCCAATCACAGGCATGACCCACTCGCTCGTGCCTTATCAACCGATTGCGGAGGAGCGTAGTAGCAAGCCAGTCAGGAGTGGTGCATGCCGCGTGCGCGTTCGGTAAATCCGCCCACACAGTCCCCCAAATCAACCCGGCGGAAGGGCAAGCCAGGCGAATTCAGTAGCCAGCGCCGGATCGTGACCGCACTTTGCTACGACATGGTGGGTTCAACCAACCTGCTCCAACTCCTGGATATCGAAGACTATCAGGAACTCATCGCTGCCTTCCAAGCTGCGGCGAGACAGGCGATCACCTCGAGTTCGGGCATCGTCCAGTTGGAGGCCGGCGACGGTGGTGTGGCGCTCTTTCCGATCGAACTCGGCGCCAAGGACGCAGCTTCGCTCGCGATCCGTGCCGGGCTGAAAATCATCGAGGCTTGCCATCAAGTGGGCAACGAATACGGTCGCGGCGACCTTCATGTCCGCATCGGTATCGCGACTTCGGTCGCGCTGATCCATGAGAGCAAGGCGGAAAACTGGACCCAGGAGTCGGTGACCGGGGCAGCACTTTCCATGGCTACAAGGCTGGAAGCGCTCGCCGCCCCCGACAGCGTTCTGGTGTCCGAGCAAACGCGCAATCTTGCCGGCAGATCGCACACTTTCATATTCCAGGGCACCAAAGCCCTCAAGGGTTTTGCCGAACCGGAAAAGGTATGGCGGGCGCTTGGCCACAAGAAGGAGGTCAACCGGTTCTACGCTTTCGGGCGCCTCGGAGGTCCGTTCGTCGGTCGGGTCAGCGAATTGAGCGCGATAAAAAATTGTTGGAAAGACGTGCTTGCGGGGCGCGGCGATCTTCTCTGGCTCGAGGGTGAAGCCGGCATCGGCAAATCCCGCCTTGTTCGCGAGATCCGTCGGATCACCCGCGATCAGCGTTCGCGGCTGGTGTTTTTCCAGTGCATGCCCGGCGGCGTCCGCTCAACCCTCCATCCGCTGCTGCACAGTTTCCCGGATGGATTTTCGGAGAACGCCGTACAGCAGAGGCTTTCCGCGTCCGACGTGGCCACACTTTTCGCACGACAAGGGATCGATGATCCCGAAGTCGTTGACGTTTTTGCCTATCTCCTCGGCGCCACCGGGCGCAACGAAAGCCTCTCGGCCAAAGACCCGCTGGCAGTCCGAGACAAGGCCCGCCAGGCTCTTTCCAAAGCTCTGGAGGCGATGTGCCGGGAGGGACCTATCGTGCTGATCGTCGAGGACATCCACTGGATCGATCCAACCTCCAGGGATCTCCTTGTCGAAGCTGCGAGGGTGCTGGGGCAGTTCCCTATCTTGCTCGTCGTCACGTCCCGCCCTGCCCCCCAGGTGGAATGGCCGGAAGAGTGGAAGCTGACGCATATTTCCATGATACCGCTGGATGCAGAGGAAACGCGCATGGCCATTGAGGCGCGATGGCCGCAGCACCGGATGGCTATCCTTCCCGAGTTGCTGGAAGTGACCGGGCGGATTTCGGGCGGCATCCCGCTCTTCATCGAGGAGATATGCCAATGGGCTTCCGAGAACGCCGGGACTGACACGATCAAATTGTCGGGCAGCGCTTCCTCCACACACGTGTCAGTATTCGAGGGTATTCTCGATGCGCGACTTTATCAGTTCGGCTCCGCACGGGAACTGGCGCGCGCCGCAGCGGTAGCCGGTTCCCGCTTCACGCCAGCGCTGCTCCGCGCCTTGCTTCCGGATTTCGGCAAGAAGGCGCTTGCACTCGCTGCAGACACGTTATGCGAAACCGGCTTCCTCACCCGCGTGCGCAGCCATGGAACCATTGCGTACAGCTTCAGGCATGCCCTGATTCAGGAAACGATCTACGATGCATTGCTGCGCAAGCAACGGCAGGGTTTGCATCGGCGGCTCTTTGCCGCCGTCAGGCAGGACCGGCAGATCGCGCCCTGGGTCGACACGGGGCTGCTGGCCGAGCATGCGGAGCGCGCCGGCCTGATCGAGAACGCGGTTGCCCTGTTCATCGACGCCGGCAAGGAAAATGCCAGCCGGTCCGCGATGGTCGAAGCGCGTCACCACCTCGAGCACGCCCTCGCACTGTGTGAGCGACTGGCGCCGGGCACCGAGACCGAAGTCCTGCAACTTTCGGCCCTGGTCGCGCTCGGACCGGTGTTGACCGGGATGGTGGGCCAGAACTCGCCACCTGCCCGCAAGCTCTACGAGGATGGCGTCGCCATTGCCCGCCGGCAACCGCGGGAAAACCAGCCGCGATGGTTTCCCATCTACTGGGGCTGGTGGCTAACCGGTTCGGACTTCCTCGTCATGCACGACCGTGCATTGCAGGTACAGGTCATGCTTTCGGGCGTCGACGATCCGGAGATCAAACTACAAGTCAAGCATTGCATCTGGGCGATCGACTTCAACCTCGGACGGCACAAGGAAACGCAGCACGCGATCACTACCGGTCTGGCACTCTATGACGAGCGCTCCGCCGAGACGGCCCGTACTCTTTTCGGGGGTCACGACGCCAAGGTCTGCGCCCTCGGGCAACTGGCTCTATCTCTCTGGATCACAGGCGAGACCCAGCAGTCGGACGAAGCCCTGGCGGACATGGTCGGTTTCGTCGATCGCATTTCGCATGTCGCCAGCAAGGCGCATTCGCTCGACACCGAAGCCGTCTCGGCATTCTACCGGAACGACTATGATCACCTCGCCGCCGTTACGAAACGGATGGGAGAATTCGCCGAGACGCACGAGATGCAGTCGCTTTTCGGGTTGTCGCTGCTTTTCAGCGGCTGGGCGGAGGCCCACTTGCACAATCTCGCCGCCGGGCATGACACGTTTCGGCAAGGGCTAGCGTTGCTCAGAAGGTTGGGGGCGGTCATCGACCTGCCGATCTACCTTTACATGCATGCAGAGATGCTGGGACTTGCAGAGAGGTACGAAGCTGCGATCGACGTCGTAACCGATGCCATCAAGGAAGCTAAGGAAACCGGCCACTCCTACTGGCTTTCGGAACTCTATCGCTGCCGCGCCGTGCTTCGCATGAAGGCCGGCCTGCGCAAGGACCTCGCCGCCGAGGATTTTCGCACCTCGATTGCCATTGCCGAGCGACAGGAGGCAACCGCATTGCTGCAACGAACGCGGCGCTCGATCCAGGAGTTTGGGGTTGTTGTCCAGCTCTGAACTACCTCCGGGGAACAACCCGTCTCCCGCCTCCTTCGGGCGAGCGCTGTCAAAGCTGCGCAGTTCGATATTTCTGCACCAGCAGGAGCCATTCCACGGACCTGGTCGCGACGAACCTGCAGAGGTGGTTTATCGGAGGATACTGCCTCTTTGCCGCCGAGCAGGAATTGCCCGTTTGGGAGACCTGACCGGGCTCGACAGGATCGGACTTCCGGTCGTCCAGGCCTTGCGGCCGGAAGCTCTTTCGGAGGTGACCGCCCTGGGGCGCGGCCTTACTGTCGCCGAGGCCGCCGTCGGCGCGATCATGGAGGCTCTAGAGCGCTATTTTGCCGAACGGATCGCGACGGACGCGATCGTTCTCGCCACCGCAGACGAGCTTAAGATTGCTGACGGCTTGTTCGGGAACATGCTGTCACCCACGAAGAATTGGACCTGGCGGCGGCAGGCGATACCCTGGGTGACCGGGATAGACCTCACGACTGGCGCCGAACAACCGGTGCCGCTTGAGCTTGTTCATACCTGCTACACCGATCCACCTCCCGACCACGACGGTCTTTTCTTCCGGACCACGACCGGGATCGCCTGCCAGTTGAGTTTCCACCGGGCGGTCGTACATGCCTTGTTCGAGTGCATCGAGCGCGACGCAATGGCCCGAGCCTTCGAAACCCATGGGTTCTTCGATCGCATGCGGGTATCGCCAAACGGGTTGGGTGCCCGGTTCGAGCGGATATCGGGGATCGCCGCAACACACGGCATTTCGCTCGGCCTGTGGCATGCGTCGTCACCTACAGGGGTCCCGGTTATCTGGTGCCAAACGATCGAGACGACATCGGGCGAACCGCTGCTGGCGCTACCAACCGAGGGCTATTGTGCTGCGCCTAGCCTCGAAGACGCCGCATCGGGCGCCTTGCTTGAAGCGCTCGCCGCGCGCGCAGGGGCAATTTCGGGGGCCCGCGACGACCAGACGAAGACGCACTACCGCAAGAGCACGGATACACTCGTCGCTGCGGCACGCGAACTCATCCTTGACCAGCCGTCGCTGTTACATGATCCGAGGCCCGCATGTGCTGAAGTATCCGATCTTGCCGATCTCATTGACAGGGCGTCGTCTGCCGGTCTTGGGCCTATCATTGCCGTACCGGTCGGCAGTGATGAGACAACAGGTGTCAAGTGCGTGCGGACGCTGCTGCCCGGAGCGCGCGTCTTTTCGATCGTGAGGTAGGGCAACGAATGACGGAGGCGAACACGGACAGCCCAATCCTCGTGTTTCTCGGCCCTACCCTGCGGCAGGCGGAGGC
This sequence comes from Ferirhizobium litorale, assembly GCA_030028905.1. GTDB lineage: Bacteria > Pseudomonadota > Alphaproteobacteria > Rhizobiales > Rhizobiaceae > Ferirhizobium > Ferirhizobium litorale. The sequence continues at coordinate 320,675 of JALDYZ010000004.1, forward strand.
CCAGGCAGTGCTCGATGCGATCTATCTGCAGCCGGCTTCACAGGGTGACATCATTCTCGCGGCGCATGCCTTTCGGCCGAAGGCGATGGTCCTCATCGACGGGCAGTTCGAGGACAGGCCGGCCGTGCGTCACAAGGAAATCCTGTGGGCCATGGCCCAGGGGATCACCATGATCGGCGCTGCGAGCATGGGTGCGCTACGCGCTGCAGAACTGAGTGCGTTTGGCATGATCGGCACCGGGCTGATCTATCGCTGGTATCGGCGCTGGCCAATTGCCGCCGACGACGCCGTCGCCATTCATTCCGGCCCCGCCGAACTCGGCTTCGTTCCGCTGACCGATGCACTCGTGGACCTGCAACGGACGTTTTCTGCCCTTGCACGCATGAAACTGATCACCCGGAACGAATGCCTCAACCTCACGTCGATCGCCCAAGCGCTGAACTTTCGCGATCGGTCGTTTGACGCCGTCCTCCGGACGGTCGGTTGGCCGCGGGAAAGAACTGCTGAGCTCAAAAAGAATATCGTGCGGCAAAAGGCCGGCGACGCAATGCTTGCCCTGAGGCTTGCTCCGTATATTGTCGAGGAAAGACAAAAACATCCGTCGAATATTTCATGGGTGGCCACGAATACATTCATCCGCGACCTAGAAGCATCCGGCATTGACGTTAATTTAGTTTCCTCTTATAATATTAAGTTATAAAAGCCCACTTTACTTCCAGAGGGGCAGTTCTACGATGCAAATGCTTCGGAACGATACCCTCGACCCCAGTGACGCGCGTGTCGGAACGCGCTTCTGGATTTTCCCCCAACCCCCCTTCATCCCCGGTTATGAACAGCCGGATCGCGTATGGCTCAACATCCTACCCGACGAAATCGGCGATGGCCCCAGCGACAATCTGATGTATGTGGCGGATCCGCTCTATGACAAGCTGCCGTACGGTTTCGGCGATCTTCCGCCGTTCGAAGGCGCAAAGCATAGCCCCGCGAAGCCTGGACCGGATCGGCATTTCGACAACATGGATCCCAAGTCGCGATCCTATCTCGGCGTCCATGCCTATGCCTGCACGCATTTCGTTCTCGACATCTGGCAGAGCTATCTCGGGCGGCCGGTCCGCTGGTTTTTCGACGAGACATTTCCGAGACTTGAGATCATACCCTTCGTCGATTGGGACAATGCCCATGCAGGATATGGCTTTCTCGAACTCGGTGCATCCGATATTGACCGGACGCCAAAGCCCTACGCCCTGAACTTCGACACCATCGCCCACGAGGTCGGCCACCTGATCCTGCTTTCCGAGACCGGCGTGCCGACGATTGCCTCGGGAGATGAGGACTTCTTTCCGTTTTCCGAGGCCTTCTCAGATATCGTCTCCCTGATATCGTTCCTCCATTTTGATTCCGCCGTCGAGCGTCTGCTCAGGCGTACCCGCGGCAACCTGCTGCTATTCAATGAGCTCAACCGCTTCGCCGAAACCAGCCCGGAGACGCAGATCCGCATTGCCACCAATTCCCGGCGGATGTCGGAGGTGACGGCCGAGGTGCATGATCGCGGTCTGCCGTTCGTCGGTGCCGTGTTCGACACCATCGTCGAACTCTACCATCGCGAACTGGTGGCGAACGGTTGCGCGGACAGCCGCCTGCTCGACGTCGACCTGCGCGATCTCAAACGGGACCAGTTCGGACAGTTTCGAGAGGCAACCGCAAAGACCTTCGAGACCAAGCCGCTCTACTTCAAGCTGGCGTTGACGACGGCCCGCGACCTCGTCGGTCAGGCGCTGGCCTCGTCTCTGCGAACGCTCGACCCAGGCACCCTGCGGCTCGACGTGGCTGCCTACGCCGCAATTTCGGCCTCCGACACCGCCGCGACCGCCCGGCAGTTCGCGGAAAACTTTGCATGGCGCGAAATCATTCGCACACGATAACCTTGAAGGGAGAGGACTATGAGCGATTGTTGCAGCAATCCGAAAGTTGGACCAAAACCAGAATTGAAAAAAGTGGACAGCAAAGACACTCTCGATCTCTTTAATCCAGAAGAAGTCAGGCTCTATGGCCGACCTGCGTCATCGAGCCAAATTTATCGCGGCGATCACGAAAGCACTCTCAAGCAAATAAAGGACCTCATATCTGAAAACAAACTTATCAAGCATGAAGTTGATCCAACCGATGAAAATGCCCAAGAAATATTGAACATTTGCACAAATATACCAGTAATTGCTCAGGCAAATGAGTTCTTCTCCTCATTTCAACAAAACGTCATATTGGCGATGATTGGAGGGCTGGATATTTACTCCATTCCCGTCGAAGTGAACCAAAACGGGTGTGGACAGCCAATGGAAAGCATTGGGATAATTTATGGGTATTCATACGAGGGGCACTGCTACAAGCTGCCAAAACCTCAAATATTGTGCCTGCCGGCCAAGCCGCAAGACATTGAAGGAGATAAATGTGGATGCGATTGCGGTTATAGTAGCTCCCTCGGCTATGCGGTGTGGCGTCTCGACAAACTCAGCCGTGTTATTGCCTGGGATGTGCGTTCCGATGACATAAAAACGCTCATACTCGATGCCAATATGCCGGGCAACCGCTCGCCGCTGGTCTATGCCCAGGCACAATCGCTGGCACCGCGACGCAGTCACGAATAAGGCCCGCATCAGCCGTCATTTTTGATGCACGCCGACAATTCTCGGCGGGCTCGTTGCCCACCGAGGAATAGGCAACTAAGCTTGGAAATCATCAAGCACCCCCGCTGCAATCGGCGGCTGCCAGGACGTGCCCTGTGATGATTTTCCCTGCTGGGAGGCAGAAAAAGTTCGCATGGCATCATCATTGTTTCGGGCAAAGCAGCACATCTACCGCAGCATCAAGTACAGGCTGCGCCGACCGCAGGCGCCGGTATTGCGGGAAAAGCTGGCCGGACGCACGGTCGTGATCGTCGGGTCCGCCCCAGTGTCGACCAAGCCGGAGGGGTTGGACGACAGCTTCCGGGTACTCACCATCAACGCCTCGCAGGTCGTTGCCCAGGGGTGGGGCATCGAGCAACCTGACGTCACACTGATGCAGTTCAACCAGATCGAGGGCACGAACACCAATGCCGTGGAGGTGCGGCGCGTGCTCAGCCACCAGCGCACGGGCCTGCTCTACATGCTGCTATGGCGGCATGGGCTCGATCGGCTGAAAGCAGGTCTCGAGGCGTTCGACTACCGCTATGAAGACCTCAGGCTGATCGACCGCTACGAGCGGGTAGAACTGATCCGGCAAGTCACCGGCGTCCTGAATTTCGAGCTTGAGGCGGAATCCAAGTGGTCGAACGGCATCATCGGCACGGTGCTCGCAATCCATAGCGGCGCGAAGAACGTGATCCTGACGGGCATAAACCCGAACTCCTCCGGTCACATCTACAACAATGAAAACCTCAACCGGCTGCACGCGTCGAAGGACCTGGAGATGCTGCTTCGCCTGCGCGACATGCAATGCCCGATCTTTACCGCGGACGAGATCGTGGCAAGGGACACGGGACTACCGCTCTGGCGCAATCAGGGCACAGAAAGTGCGTCGATAGCCCCCGGGGAGAAGGCACGGTAGCAACCGTGGTGGCCCTGCCTAAATTTTTCCGGCTGCCGCGTGGTGGCGCTTCTCTTCCCAGTCAACTATACTGAAGGCGTGTGTGAGCGACCTTTTGGTTGTTCTTGCCTTTCTAGCCTTTGCCCTTGTTATTTGGGGGGCATTGCCGTCGGATCGAAAAATCCCTTCTGGTTGATTGCATAGTTCGCCATTCCCGGCGAAGGCAGCCGCAGAAGTGCCACCGTTCCCAGGGTGGCCGGCGCCTGCTTTCCCGGCAAGAACAGGGCCTCGAAACATGTCCAACGCCGAAGAGCATCCCGTTTCGCTTCAAGTCGCCAACATGCGTCCTCAGGATGCCGGTGCGGGCTTCGCCCGTATCAACCAGGCCACGCTGGCGGCAATCGGCGTGCCGGAAGGGCAGATCGTCGAACTCGTCGGCAAGCGTCATACGGCCGCCGTCGCCATGCGAACCTATCCTGAGGATGAGGGATTGAGCATCGTCCGGCTCGACGGCCTCCAGCGCGTCAACGTCGGGGCGACCAGCGGCGACTATATCGAGGTCAAGAAGGCGGAGGTCCGGCCCGCGACCCGCATCGTGCTCGCGCCTGCGCAGAAAAATCTCAGACTGGAAGGATCCGGCGAGGCGCTGCAGCGCACCTTCCTCGGGCGCCCCATGGTGGGCGGTGACGTCGTGTCGACGTCCGTCCACCATCGGCTTGGGCGCGGAGACCCGCACGGTTCCGACGAGATCATGCGAGGCATGCTGAACCTCCCTGCCTATGGCCTCCAGGAGATAAGGCTGGTGGTTGTTTCGACACAGCCGCGCGGCATCGTCCAGATGAACGAAAACACCGTCGTCGAACTCCGGCCCCAGTTCGAGGAGCCTGCGGAGGCGCGGCGTGCCGACGTCACCTATGACGACATCGGCGGCCTTGGGTCATCGGTCGAGCAGGTCAGGGAGTTGGTGGAATTGCCGCTCAGGCACCCGGAACTCTTCCAGCGACTGGGGATCGATCCGCCGAAGGGCGTCCTGTTGCATGGGCCGCCGGGCACCGGCAAGACCCTGCTAGCCCGGGCGGTCGCGAACGAAACGGAGGCGCGCTTCTTCCATATCGCCGGCCCCGAGATCATGGGCAGCCGCTACGGAGAGTCCGAGGAACGGCTACGCCAGGTCTTCCAGGAGGCATCCCAGAACGCCCCTTCGATCATTTTCATCGATGAGATCGACTCGATCGCGCCGAAGCGCGAGCAGGTCACCGGCGAGGTGGAGAGGCGGATCGTCGCCCAGTTGCTGACGCTGATGGATGGCCTCGAGCCACGGCAGAACATCGTCGTCATCGGCGCCACAAACCGCCGCGATGCAATCGACGAAGCCTTGCGCCGTCCGGGACGGTTCGACAGGGAGATCGTCATCGGCGTGCCGGATCAGGCTGGTCGCCGCGAAGTGCTGGCCATCCACACCCGCGGCATGCCGCTCGCCGAAAACATCGACATCGACGAGATCGCCCGGACGACCTATGGATTTGTCGGGGCCGATCTCGGCGCGCTCGCCCGAGAAGCGGCGATGGATTCGCTTAGGCGGATCCTGCCGAACATCAACCTCAAGGATGGAATCCCCGCGGAGGTGCTTGAGACCCTCAAGGTGACACAGGACGATTTCCTGAGTGCTATGAAGCGCATCCAGCCGTCCGCGCTGCGCGAAATCATGATCCAGGTGCCGAATGTCGGCTGGGATGACATCGGAGGTCTCGATGACGCACAGATGCGCCTTCGGGAAGGAGTGGAACTGCCGCTGAAGTCGCCGCAGGCATTCAAGCGAATGGGCATTCGACCTGCGAAGGGTTTCCTGCTGTTCGGGCCACCTGGCACCGGCAAGACACTGCTTGCCAAGGCCGTCGCCCGCGAGGCCGAGGCGAACTTCGTGGCAACGAAATCGTCCGATCTCCTGTCGAAATGGTACGGCGAGTCCGAGCAACAGGTATCGCGACTGTTCGAACGCGCCCGCCAGGTGGCTCCCACCGTCATCTTCATCGACGAGATCGATTCCCTGGCGCCGGCAAGAGGCGGCGGGCTTGGCGAGCCGGCGGCCACCGAGCGTGTCGTCAACACCCTGCTGGCCGAAATGGACGGCCTCGAGGATATGCAGGGCGTCGTCGTCATGGCAGCCACCAACCGGCCGACGCTGCTGGATCCGGCTCTCCTGAGACCCGGACGTTTCGACGAGCTGGTTTACGTTCCGGTTCCCGATGCCAAGGGCAGACGGAAGATCCTGGGGATCCACACCAAGAACATGCCACTGGACGAGGACGTGAATCTTGACGAACTGGCCGAGAAAACCGAGCGGTTCACCGGCGCGGACCTCGAAGACCTGACCCGACGCGCCGGGCTGATTGCCCTTCGCGGATCATTGGACGTGACAAGCGTTTCCAAGGAGGATTTCATCAAGGCACTTCATGAAACGAGGCCGTCGGTCACACCGGAAGTCGAGCGCGAATATGAACAGATGGTTCGCACGTTGAAGCAAGAAAGGCCCCAGGGCAACCAGATCGGTTTCGTCCCGCGACGGCAGGAATAGTGCGCGGCAGATTGCCGGGGATTCCGACACAAGGCCGCCGCCGCGAACAACAACATCTCGAGCTAGGAGAACTCAATGGGAGACGATACGCAACGTCTGGCTGATATCAACGATCGGATCGCCGCCGTGCAGGAAAATCTGCGCGAACTGATCGAACAGGCTGCCGCTTTTTCCGGCGCCGCTGACGACGAACTCGCCACGCAACGCATCAACGACCAGCAAGCTGAACTTGACCGCCTGCTGCAGCTTCGCGAGGAAATCGAAAAGAACTAGCATCCCCACCCAGACCGCAACTGCACAGGCTTGGGAAAGCCGGGAGCATGCTCCAAGAAGTCGAACGAGCGCCACGGAGATTGCCCGGCCACAGCTCACACCATTCAGGATTTTTATCGAAAATACAATATGTTGCGATCAATCCAACCGGACCAATCCCAACCCAATCAATATCGAAGATATACCTAGGTTTAGGCGAACCAACGCCTAGACCCAGCTATTTTTTGCGGTCCTGTCGTCGCACCCTGAAGTGAAGATCCGGGCTATCCGGTGACCTCAACAGGCGGTACACGGCAATGGCGACGACCCTCACTTCATGCGGACCCCGCTATTACTTTCAATATCTTGGCGGTTTCGCCTCTCATGTCTTGCGGACTTCCGGCGACGAGGTCGTATCGCATCCACCTTTTGCCCCTTCGGGTTCCCGCAGATCGTTGATCGTGTTCAGCGTCGTTACCGTGCTGGTCGGGCTGGGTTCCGGGCTCTGCGCCATCTGCCTGGGGCTTCTGCTTCATTTTCTTGAGCATATCGCGTTCGGCTACAGCCTCGTTTCCCTTTTCAGTCATGAAAGCTTCCCGGAAGGCGTTTCGAACGCACCGCCGCTCAGACGGCTTGCAGTCGTGATCGGCTGCGGTCTCGTTGCCGGTATTGGCGCGGCTTCCCTGTATCGCTGGGGAAACCCTCTCGTGAGCGTTTCGAAGGCGGTAGGGCCCAACGTTCCGACGATGCCGCTCGCGTCAACGCTCGTAGAATCCGTGCTGCAGATCGTCGCCGCAGCGCTCGGATCGCCCCTCGGACATGAGGTGGCTCCCAGAGCAGTCGGCGCACTAATTGCCGGCCGGCTATGCCAGTTGACGGGTTTGTCTGTTCGAGACACCCAAATCATGGTTGCCTGCGGCGCGGGCGCCGGACTGGCTGCCTTGTACAATGTCCCGGTAGCCGCAACGATCTTCGTCGCCGAAGTGCTTCTGCGCAGTGCCCGACCATCGATTCTCCTCCCGGCTATCGTGGCATGCGCAATCGCCGCCGTCGTTGCCCAGGCGTCCTTGGGTGGCGAGCCCTTGTATGCCGTCGCCATCGAACCCGTTGGCATCTCCCTTGTGATCGCTGCGGTCGTTTCCGGGCCGGTTTTCGGGCTGGCCGGCGTCGCGTTCCGCAGGCTGATGAAACACGCCCAACTCGCAGCGCCCACCGGCTCCAGGCTAATCGTCTCTTCAGTGCTGGCTTTCGTTGTTGTCGGGCTGCTCGCCTTCAACTTTCCGCAACTTCTCGGAAATGGCAGAGGTCCTGCGCAGCTGACATTCTCCGACGGCATCGAGCCACGGCTGGCCATCACCCTTCTCGCCTTGAAGGTCGCGGTTATCGCCGTGGTTCTCAGGGGTGGCGCGCGCGGCGGCCTGATGACCCCCGGCTTTGCGAGCGGCGCGCTGCTGGCAACGATATTCGGAAGCATCTGGAACGTCTTCCTTCCCGATATCCCGCTCGCGGTTTTTTCGGTTGTTGGCGCGGCGACCTTCCTTGGGACTTCGATGTGCATGCCGATCACGGCGATCGCCCTCGCCATGGAATTCGTGCATCTGCCGATGGTCTATCTCGTTCCACTTGCCGGTGCGGCAGCCGGGGCATTTGCGGTTAGGCTGCTTCTGGAGCGACCGGTGGCCCAGTTTGGCGTTTCACCGATGATCGTACCTGAGGGCCGATCTGACAATCACCCCCAACAGTTCCTGTCACGACGCCCAAGAAACGATCGCGCCGCAGTTAACTCCCGCTGATTTGGTGAATGTCATGACCAGTACCCCGCTATCAAAGGAAAATGAGGAACAGCGTTCATTCCGGCGGTGGGTCCTGCCCACACTTGCACTCCTCGCCGCGGCCTTGGCAGGCGGGGTATGGATCAAGGTCCAGCACGATGCTGTGTCTGACCGGCCAAACGCGGCGCCTCCTGCGGTTCCTGTCCAGGTCAGCACGGCACGGCAGGACAGCATTCCGGTCTATCTGGACGGGCTCGGCACCGTACAGGCCTTCAACACGGTGACGATAAAGACCCAAGTGGATGGTCCGATCGAGAGCATCCTGTTCACCGAAGGCCAGATGGTGAAAAAAGGCGACCTGCTCGCCGTTATCGATCCTCGTCCCTTCAAAGCTGCGCTGGAGCAAGCCGCGGCAAAACTAGAGCAGGACCAGGCCAGCCTGGAAAACGCCCAATATCTCCTGACGAAAGACCAGCAACTCGCAACCCAAAAGATAACGACCGCGGAGCAGGTCGAGACACAACAGACGCTTGTCGCGAGTATTCAGGCCCAGATCGCCCAGGATCAGGCCGCCAGGGATCTGGCGTCCGTGCAACTGTCATATACCGAACTGCGCGCCCCGATCGACGGTCGAACCGGTTTTCGCCTGGTCGATGTAGGCAACCAGGTTCACACCACCGATACCAACGGCATCGTCACCATTACCCAGACGCGGCCGATTTCCGTCGTATCTACCCAGTCCGAAAACGACCTGCCGGCCATTCGCGCGGCGATAAAGGCCGGCCCTGTGGAAGTTTCGGCATTGACCGGGGACGGGAATGTGGCTCTGGCGACCGGAACGCTCACCCTGATCGACAACCAGATCGACCAGTCCAGCGGCACGGCGCGGCTGAAGTCCACCTTCCCCAACGCCGACGAAGCCCTCTGGCCTGGACAGTTTGTCGAAATCCGGATCCGCCAGACGGTGCTCGACAATGCCATCAACGTACCTTCGCCTGCATTGCAGCGTGGCCCCAACGGCTTCTTTGTCTACGTGGTGAATTCCGATGACACGGTCTCGGTGCGACCGGTGACACCGGGGCCGATAGATGGTGGACGGGCCGTCATTTCGAGCGGTCTGAAGGTTGGGGAGCGCGTGGTCACGTCAGGACAGTACCGACTGGCGACCGGATCGAAGATTTCCGTTCAGGACCCGACCGCGACCCCGAACTCCGTCTCGAAGGACTAGAGCCATGTCGATTTCATCCTGGTTCATCCATCGCCCGATCGCGGCCTCGCTCCTGATGGCGGCACTCCTCGGAGTTGGCTTTGCGGCCTATCCGTTTCTGCCGGTGGCCCCGTTGCCGAAGGTGGATTTCCCGACGATACAGGTTTCGACACAGCTGCCCGGCGCAAACCCCGAGACCGTGGCGTCATCGGTAACCCAACCACTGGAACGACAGATCGGCCAGATCGCCGGAGTCACCCAGATGACCTCCGTCAGCACGCTGGGCAACAGCTCGATATCGGTCCAGTTCGAGCTTTCGCGCGACATCGACGGCGCAGCACAGGACGTCCAAACCGCGATCAATGCCGCCGCCGGCCAGCTACCGACCGATCTGCCATCGCCGCCAACCTATCGGAAGGTCAATCCGGCCGATCCGCCGATCATGGTGCTGGCCCTCACCTCCGACGCTTTACCGATTACCAAAGTCGACGACTATGCTGAGAACGTCCTGGCGCAGCATATCAGCCAGGTGTCCGGCGTTGCGCAGGTGCTTGTCGTCGGACAGCAAAAGCCCGCCGTCAGGGTCCAGGTAGACCCGACAAAAATTGCAAGCCTCGGCCTTTCCCTGGAAGACGTCCGCACCGCGATCGTCTCGACGACCACCGACACGCCAAAAGGAAGCATTCAAGGCAAGACGCGGACCTATACAATCTACGACAACGACCAACTCACCACGGCCGCACCCTGGAACAACGCCATCGTTGCCTACAGCAACGGCGGCCCCGTGAGGATTAGAGATATCGGTCAGGCAATCGATGCTGCTGAAAATACCCAACTGGCCGCCTGGGCAAATGGCAAGCCCGCAATTCTGTTGGTCATCCTCAAGCAGCCTGGCGCCAATGTCATCGATACGGTGGACCAGATCAAGGCAGCCATGCCGCGGTTGCAGGCAAGCGCCCCGACAGCCTTGAATCTTCAGGTTCTCAGCGACCGGACCACAACCATCCGCGCGTCGGTCAATGACGTGGAGTTCACGCTCATGCTGACCGTCGCACTTGTGGTCCTGGTGATTTTCGTGTTCCTGCGCAACCTCTGGGCTACCGCCATCCCAAGTGCAACGGTGCCACTGGCGCTGGTCGCAACTCTCGCTCTGATGTACGCCTCCGGGTTCAGTCTCGACAACCTGTCGCTCATGGGGCTGAGCATCGCCGTGGGCTTTGTCGTCGACGATGCGATCGTCATGCTCGAAAACATCGAGCGCCATATGGAAATGGGGAAGATTCCCGAGCAGGCGGCCATCGATGGGTCTGTCGAGATCGGATTCACCATCATTTCCATCAGCCTCTCCCTCATCGCAGTCTTCATACCGTTGCTGTTGATGGGAGGCATCGTGGGAGAGCTGTTCCGCGAATTTGCTATCACCGTCACCATGACGATCGCCGTTTCGGCGGTGGTATCGCTGACCTTCACGCCAATGATGTGCAGTCGCTTCATGCGCCCGCAAGCAGGCCGCAAGCACGGAAAAATCTACGTCCTCTTCGAACGAGGACTGGACCAGATGTTGAACGGCTATCGTGCAACGCTCGATGTCGCGCTGCGGCACCATCGCATTACATTCTCGGTCTTTCTCTGTTCGCTGGTCGGTACCGCTGTTCTGTTCGCAGGAATCCCCAAGGGCTTCTTTCCGCTACAGGATACCGGGTTGATCATCGGGCAATTGCAGGCTGCCCCGGAAACTTCATTCGCCAAGATGGCGCAATACCAGATCGAAGCGGGCAAAATCGTCCAGAGCGACCCGGCTGTTGCCTCAGTGGGCATGGCTATCGGAAGCGGCGGTGGCTCAACGCTCAACACCGGGAAGATGTTCATCACGCTGAAGCCGCGCGACGAACGTGACGTCTCGGCAAGCGAAATCATCAACAGGCTGAGGCCGAAACTGGCGCAGATGGAAGGCGCGAAGCTCTATCTGCAAGCGGCCCAGGACATCAATGTCGGCGGTCGTGCCTCGGCTACACAGTACCAATACACGTTGCAGGACGGGGATGCAGCCGAACTCGACACATGGGCGAACCTGCTGCTTGAAAAGTTCCGGTCCTTGCCCGAGCTTGCCGACGTCGCCACCGACCAGCAAAACGACGGAACGACGGTAACGCTGACGATAGACCGTGATCAGGCGTCGCGCTTCGGGATATCTCCGGATACGATCGACAACACGCTCTACGATGCCTTCGGTCAACGTCAGGTGACCCAGTTCTTCACCGACCTGAACAGCTACCACGTCGTCCTCGAGCTACAACCGAAGTTTCAGAACTCGCCGCTCGCCATCGATCAGCTCTATATCAAATCGCCGGTTACCGGCGCACAGGTGCCATTGAGGGTCCTCGTCAAGCAGACGACCGAGCCCACCAGCACACTCGCCATCAATCATCAGAGCCAATTCCCGTCGGTGACGCTATCGTTCAATCTTGCTCCCGGAGTAGCGCTCAGCCAGGCGGTTGCGGCAATCCACGACGCCGAAGCCTCCCTGGCCAAGCCGGCAACGATCGTCGGTACTTTCCAGGGCAACGCCCAAGCTTATCAAAGCTCGCTCGCTAGCGAACCGTTGCTGGTCCTGGCATCCATCGCCGTGATCTATGTCATTCTCGGCGTGCTCTACGAAAGCTACATTCACCCGTTGACGATCCTCTCGACCCTGCCGTCCGCTGGCCTGGGTGCGCTGGCAATGCTGTGGGCAGCCGGTTTCGATTTCACCATCATCGCGCTGATCGGCGTCATCCTGCTCATAGGTATCGTCAAGAAAAACGGGATCATGATCGTCGACTTCGCAATCGCCGCAGAGCGGGAACGAGGTCTGTCCTCGGCAGAGGCCATCCGGGAAGCCTGCCTGCTGCGCTTCCGGCCCATCATGATGACAACATCAGCTGCCTTGCTCGCGGGAGTGCCATTGATGCTGGGGCACGGCACCGGTTCCGAACTCAGGCAACCTCTCGGCTATGCCATAGTCGGGGGCTTGATCGTCAGCCAGGCAATGACTCTGTATACGACACCGGTCGTCTACCTGTATCTCGACAGGATTTCCGCACTCTTCGGCGCACGCAAGCGTGAGGGGTCCTTGCGGTCGGTAAGATCGGGGAGTGCTGAAAATTGAAGGGGCAGATATTCCGATCACTCGGCGTAGTTGAACGTCTCAAAATCGTGAGCGAAAATCCTGCGAACAATATCGCGCGCCTTGGGCTCATAGTAGTCGTCGTACGAGCGGTCCTTATGCGCCCGGACTTGAGTTTTCCAGGTCGGCATCGCAGACAAGTCTATGTCGGTTTGAAGCTCGTCTGCAAATTGCTTCAGTCCGCCTGCGATGTTTTCGTACCGGATCAGGTGCGCTTCGAAAAAGCCTTGCTTCGTCCGATAGTACTGCAAGTCCGCAGGCAGCACCGGTCGCATCTGCAGCCAATCGTTGAAAAGCTGACGGCTGGCGCTAAAGTCCTGTGCCAACCGCTCATTGGTGTCCTTGGGCATCACGTGCCAAAACCACGAAATTACCTTATCGTAAGGGTTTCTGACGGTGTAGACTTTCCGGTAGCTCTCGAAAACCGCCGTTCCTACCTTCCTCCGGACTTCATTCGCCGGTGAGTGCGCTTGTAGGAAATCGGCCGGTTTTTGGCCGCCCCCTCGTCCGGCAACATAGCCGGTATCAGACTTCATTTCCGCCTGCTTGTGTTGTGGGGTATGGCCCTGGGGGGTGCATAAAACCTCCAATACCCCTTCGACAGTTGTGCTGGCCGTTTTGTGTGTCTTCAAATAGATAAACTTGTGCTGGTGAGAAATGAGCAATTCTTGTCTCCCCACATGTTAGAACTTGAGCAAGAACTTAGTTTGGGACTTATCAAGACTCAAGCGCTTGGATGGTGTCTTGCAATCTTCGCAACTTCTGCGCCGCCTCGCCGCCGATCCCATCCGCCCGGTCTGTCTGCGATTACCTTGCGTGGCGCGCTTCGCCAGATCTGCAAGCAGCATTTTTCAAGCATCGATCGAATCGAACTCTGCCGTCGTTGAGGTGGGCAGCACCCCGTTTCAACCCTGACCTATACCTTTATATAGTCCGACAAGACGCTTGCACGATTCCGCTCTGGCCGTGTTTTCGAGATCCTCACACCAACCCGGCGGATTGCTACCGAAGTCGCCCGGTCAACCAAGTGCCCAACATCCGGACCGCGAAATGCGGAATCCCGCCTCCTTTCGCGGGCGCGTGATGAATGGCGGCGCCAGAGGAGAGCGAAGATGATGAGCAGTCAATCGGTGATCAAGGGTGGGAAGCTGCCGGAAGCGGCATCCGCCGACGGAATACTCGCAAGCGGCTCCGCATCCCAGCCTTTCGAAGCGGCGCCGGACACATTGGATGCCGGCAGGCCGCCTTTGCGCATTGCGGACCAACCGGCACCTACTGCCAAGGAAGAAACGCCTGCCCGCAGACACATCGGACGCTCGTTGCTGCTCGGCGCCTCCGCGTTGGCGGCCATCGCCGCCGGTGCCTATTTCGGCTACGACTACTGGACCGTAGGTCGTTTCGAGGTCTCTACCGACGATGCCTACGTGCAGGCAGACAATATCGCCATTGCACCGCGGGTCGCCGGCTACATCTCCGAGGTCCTCGTCGGCGACAATCAGGTCGTCAAGTCCGGACAGCCGTTGGCGCGACTGGATCCCCGCGATTTCCAGGCGGCACTCGACCAGGCGAAATCGGATGTCGCGTCTGGAGAAGCGACGGTCAAGGCACAGCAAGCATTGCTCGATATCCAGCAATCGACGATTGCCACCGCCCGCGCCAACATCGAGATCGACAAGGCCAACGAGATATTCGCCGAGCAGAACAACGCACGCTACTCCAACCTCGCCACCACCGGCTTTGCCCCCCTCCAGACTGCCCAGCAAGCCGCAGCGGCGATCTCGGCCGCCAAGGCGACAACGGCGCGCGACAGCGCTGCGCTGGATGCCGCGCTCAAGCAGGTCGATCTTCTCAAAGCGCAACTCGCGCAGTCCAAGGCGGCCCTTGACCACAATCGCGCGGTCGAGCTCCAGGCCGAACTCAACCTCTCCTATACGACGATCTACGCTCCGGAGGATGGTACCGTCGGCAACCGTACGCTGCGTGTCGGCCAGTATGCCCAGGCCGGGACCCAGTTGCTATCGCTGGTGCCGACGGCGGCGGCCTACATCGTCGCCAACTTCAAGGAAACGCAACTCACCGACGTCCGCCCCGGCCAGAAGGTCGAGATCGACGTCGACATGTTCCCCGACCGCACATACCACGGCTATGTCAACAGTATCGCCCCGGCAAGCGGGCAGGAGTTCGCGCTGCTGCCTCCGGACAACGCCACCGGCAACTTCACCAAGGTGGTCCAGCGCATCCCGGTCAAGATCATTCTCGACGGCGACGCTACCGCGAGCGGCGACCTGCGCCCCGGGATGTCCGTAGAGCCAAGCATCAACACCAAACCGGAACCCGGTCGCCAATAGACGCGCGCTGAGGAGAGACTATCATGTCCAGCAACTCGTCCCCGACCGGTGCAGGGTCGCCGCAAAGCGCCAGCATGAGGGATTGGATCGCCGTCAGTGCCGGGATGATCGGCGCCTTCATGGCGATCCTCAACATCCAGATCACCAATGCGTCGCTTCTCGACATCGAAGGTGGGATAGGAACAGGCATCGACAACGGCGCCTGGATTTCCACCTCGTACCTGATCGGCGAGATCGTCGTGATCCCGCTGACCGCCTACTTCAGCGACGTCTTCTCCTTCCGCCGCTACATAATCGTCAGTACGCTGCTCTTCGCACTGTTTTCGACCGCCTGTGCTTTTGCGCACGATCTCACGACGATGATCATGCTGCGCGGTATCCAGGGTTTTGCCGGCGGCGTACTGATTCCGATGGCGTTCACCATGGTGCTGACAAAATTGCCGAAGCAACAACAGCCGTTCGGAATCGCCATGTTTGCGCTCTCGGCCACCTTCGCACCGGCCATTGGGCCAACGATCGGCGGCTATCTCACCGAGAACTACGGCTGGCAGACGATCTTCTTCGTCAACGTGATACCGAGCATCATCATGGTGATCGCCCTTGCGCTGACGCTCGAAAGGACGCCAATGCGGCTCGGCCTCCTGCGCGAAGGCGACTGGGCAGGCATCGGTACGATGGCCATCGGGCTCTCGGCCCTGCAGACGGTGCTCGAACAGGGTAACCAGGACGACTGGTTCTCTTCCCCTGTGATCGTGAAGCTCAGCATTGTTGCCGTCGTCTTTCTTGCCGCCTTCATCTTGATCGAACTGGTCGTCGAAAAACCGCTGGTCAACCTCAGGCTGCTCAAGCAGCGCAACTTCGGCATAGGCGTCGCGGCAAATATGCTCGTCGGCGTGGCGCTGTTCGGCATCGTCTATATCCTGCCCGAATACCTGGGCGAAGTGCAGGGATACAATGCAGAGCAAATCGGCAAGGTGCTCGCCTGGACAGGCCTGCCGCAGTTGCTGGTCATCCCGCTTGTGCCTTTGCTGATGAAACGCTTTGACGCCCGATACATCGCATTTGTCGGCATCAGCGTCTTCGCGATCAGTTGCTTCATGAACACCACGTTGTCCCTCAACAGCGCCAGCGATCAGTTCTTCTTTCCCAACATCGTACGCGCGATCGGCCAGGCGCTTGTGCTCACGCCGATCACCGCGATCATTACCAGCGGGATCGCCCCCGGTGACGCCGCTGCCGCATCAGGCCTGTCGAATATGCTGCGCAATCTCGGTGGTGCCGTCGGAACTGCGATGCTCAGCACCATACTAACCAAGCGCGAACAATTCCATTCGAACATCATCGGCCAGTCGGTGGATATCGGGCGTCCGGAAGTCCGCCAGCGCATTGGCGAATTGACCGACTATTTCATCTCACGCGGCGTTTCCGATCCTGCGCTCGCCACGCAGAAGGCAATCGTGGCCGTTGGACAGATCGTGAAGAGACAGGCGCTTATCATGGGGTTCAGCGATACATTTGCTGTCGTCGGCGTGTCCCTGGCGGTCGCAGCCATCGCGGTCCTGCTGACAAAACGAACGGCGCCGGGCGGCAACGCCGCAGCGCACTGAACTACCTTGCGCAATCGAGAGCGTCAGCCGCCCCGGCCATGTCCGGGGTGGGTGAGTTTGCCGGGTGTACGCACGTCGGCGGTGTAATCGCGAGAACGCTCAGCACGGCCAGTGGTCAAGCGGCCCCCGAGAGTGCTACCGCATCCGCGCCAGCCGGGAAGCGTAGCTTGCCGGTGACGTCGTTGACGGCCTTCCACACGGCCTCAGCCACATCGATTTCCCTGGTGGTCATGGCCGGCCGGGCGAAGGCTTCAAAGATCGGGGCGGCGAAGTCGGCGTAAGCTTCCGGAATGAGATCCTCGATCCGAACAGATGTATTGTCGGCGAACCTCGTGGTCGGCGCATAGCCGGGTTCGACCAGCTTGGCGCGAATATTGAAATGCCCGAGCTCGTGTGCCAGCGAGCCGGTGAAGCCCTCGATGGCCTGCTTGCTGGCGGTATAGGCTGCCGCCAACGGCATGGGAACCAGGGTCGTGCTGGACGTCACGTTGACGACGACCCCGGACCGGCGCTCTCGAAATTGCGGGATGACCGCCTGGGTCATTGCCATGACGCCGAATGTGTTTGTTTCGAAGATCTTGCGAATGTGCTCCATCGGCGTCGCCTCGAATGCACCAACCACGCCGATGCCGGCATTGTTGACGAGCGCGTCTATCGGGCCACTTGCCTCGATCGCCGCCGCGATGCTCGCGGGATCGGTAACGTCGAGTGGGAGGATGCGCAGCCGGTCCGCATCGGGAAGGGTATCTTCGCGAGGGGTGCGCATGGTCGCGATCACGTGCCAACCCAACGAGAGAAAATGGCGCGCGGTCGCAAGACCATATCCCGACGAGCAGCCGGTGATGAGTATGGTTTTCATGGCGGTCTCCTTGTTTTGATGATCCACGATACCGTGCAAAATCCGGATCAACTACAATAGATAGTCCGTATTTTGTTTGCTATAGTCCAATCATGGTTGACCCGCTTTCCGAGATCATCACTTTGCTGCGACCACGAGCCGTGTTCACCAAGGGCATCAGCGGCGCCGGCCGCTGGGGTGTGCGGTATTCCAGTTTCGGTCACCCGAGCTTCTGCGCGGTGGTCGAGGGGGCATGCCGGCTGGCAGTCGACGGGCAGCCGGCCCTTGCTCTGGAAGCAGGTGACTTCGTGCTTTTGCCGACAACGCCCGGCTTCACCTTGTCCGGGTTCGAACCGGTGGTTGCTGAGTTGATCGACCCCAGGATCACGCCATCGCCAGAGGGGGAAATTCGCCACGGCGCGGTTGGCGAGGCTGCAAGCGTGCGCCTGCTGGGCGGCTACTTCGTCTTCGATTCCGGTGACGCGGAATTGCTGGTGTCACTCCTGCCCGCACAAGTGCATGTGCCGAGCGCCGGGCGTCTCTCGACCCTGGTGCGGCTGCTCACCGAGGAAGCAGGCGAACAATGGCCCGGTCGCGATCTGGTGCTCACCCGCCTTGTCGAAGTGCTGCTTGTCGAAGCCCTGCGATTGACGCAGCGGCCGGATGCGCCTCCCGGATTGCTGCGCGGACTGGCGGATATACGGATTTCGGAAGCGATCCGGCACATGCATGGCGATCCCGCCCGCCCGTGGACCGTCGCTCAACTCGCCAAGACGGCTGCTCTTTCCCGATCGGGATTCTTTGAGCGGTTCCTGCGCAATGTGGGTCTGCCGCCCATGGAGTATCTGCTCTCCTGGCGCATGGCGATCGCGAAGGATCTGCTTCGTCACCACAAAACGAGTATCGCCGAGGTGGCTGAACGGGTGGGATACGGATCGGCAAGCACCTTCAGCACGGCCTTCCGCCGCCATGTCGGGCAGTCGCCGGGGCGTTATGCTGCTGCTGCCACGGGATAATGCTGCCCAGGCGCCAGGATCGAAAAGCCGCGCATTCGACAGTTGTGGGATAAGAAAATCAGAGAGAAGAATGGCGCACCCGAAGAGATTCGAACTCCTGACCCCCAGATTCGTAGTCTGGTGCTCTATCCAGCTGAGCTACGGGTGCGTGTCGCAGCAGTGTGTCACCGGCTGCGTGGCGATCCTCTAAATGGTCCTTCCGGTGATTGCAAGCGATTTCCGGAAAAAATCGTCACAAAGCCCAGAAGAAATTTCCATCCTCTTGAATTTGCGGGATTTCCCGGCTTATGCCCGAACGCGGTAGTCCTTCAGGGACACAGGACGATCGGGAATCTCGATCCGGAACTGCGTTCCCGGGCCAGGCTTTTCGACCAGCGCGATCGTGCCGCCATGAGCCAGAACGAGCTCCTTGGCAATCGCCAGACCGAGGCCGGTGCCGCCGGAACGCGCCGAGCCGCGGAATGCGGCAAAGAGGTTTTCCCGCGCCTTGCGCGGCATGCCTGGACCGGTGTCGTCGACGGTGATGCTGACCACGCTGCCGATGCGCTGCGCGGAAACGGTTATGGAAGATTTCGCCAAGGGGTCGCCGCGACGCTGGTTGAGCAACGCCTGATAAGCGTTGCGGCTGAGATTGTGGATTACCCGGAACAACTGTTCCGGGTCCGCGTCGATTTCGAGGTCGTGGGCGACCTGGTCGTTGAACTCTATACCGGTGTCGGGCTCGATCGCCAGTATATCGCGGACATCCTGCGTCAGCGCGTGCAGCTTCAGCCGCCGCCGGCGGGGTTCGGCTTCCGAGGCCTGCCCATAGGCCAGAACCTCGGTGGTGTAGCCGACGGCGCGGTCGATCGTGCGCAGGAGTTTCGGCGCAAAGGTCTTGACCATCGGGTCTTCGACGTCGACGAGCCTGTCCGACATCAATTGCGCCGAGGCGAGGATGTTGCGCATGTCGTGATTGATCTTCGAGACCGCGAGACCAAGATCGGCAAGGTTCTTCTGCTGCTTGAGCGTCTTCTGCAACGCCCTTTGCATGTCCGCAAGATGATGGCCGGCAACTGCCAGTTCATCCCGGCCGGTCTCCGGAACCATGATGGCGTCGACGTTTTCGGGATCTGCGGCAAACCCCTGCATGCTGTTCGTCAACCGGCGAATGGGGCGGATCATGATGCGGTCGATGGTGAAGAAGATCAGTGTCGCCGTAATCAGCGAGATGATGATCGAAAGCAGCACGATGTTGCGCGCGTAAGTCCACATTGCCTTGTAGAGCTTCTTGTCGCTGAGGACGATCTCGACCACCATGTCGTTGTCCCCGACTGGCGCAAATACGCGAATGATTCGGTTGCCGCCAAACAGGAGCGTGTCCAGCGCATCATGCAAGGCAGTGACCGGCGCGACGTTTGCAAGATCGTACTGGGCATCGATCCGCGTCGGCATTTCGGTGGTGGCCAACAGCCGGGTCGTCCCCTCCTTGCGCAGCACGATCGCCTTCGTGCCGGTGGCCATCAGCGTGTCGTCCTGAACCGTGCGCGGAAGCTCCGAAGCCTGAAGACCATCGATGACAATGCTCGTGGCAGCCGCAGCGTTCAACTTGTCGTCGAGCCAGCGCAGGCGCATGTAGGCAACCGTGGGGACGAAGATAAGGATCTCGGCAAGCATGACGAAGACGACCGTCAGCAGCAGGAGCTTGCCCGAAAGGCCGGCGCAAAGCCCTCGCCATCCTCCCTTGTTGCACTTCTCGAAGACGAGCGGTCCGGGGTCGCCAGCCTGCATCTCCATTTGCGGATTCTTGTCCATCAACAACCTATGTACGCTTCAGCAGGGTGAACACCCTGCCGGCAAAACCCATTCGAGATCCTCCACCTGATCAAGACGACTTTGCACCGATTTCAAGCGTCGGAACGCTTCTTTTCGCTTTGCAGCAGCGTTAGCGTTCCGCCACGCACATATTACGCAATTGCCATCCAAATGCCAGATCACGGCAAAGACGCGCCCGGGTTGCTGACCCAATGAAAAAGCGCCGCGCAGGAGATGCGCGACGCCGCTGTTTCCAGATCGACCGACAGGATCTTGTCAGAACTCTTCCCAACTGTCCCGAGCCACTGCGGCATTGCCATGGGCAAAGGCGCGGGAAACGTTGCCGATCATGCGACGTGCAGGCGATTCCACTGCCGTGCGGGCTTCGTTGCGGGCAACAGCAACGGGTTGGGGGCTCCCTCCGTCCAGTCGGAAGCGCGCCACCAGGTTGACGAGGTTGTCGGCTTCCGCCGCGAGCTTGTGGGTCGCGGCGGAGGTTTCCTCGACCATTGCGGCATTCTGCTGTGTAACCTGGTCCATCTGGTTGACGGCGGTGTTGACCTCGTGAAGACCGGTCGACTGCTCGCGTGCGGCGGTGGCAATCGAATGGATATGGTCGTTGATCTGCAGAACGCGGGTCTCGATCTCGGAGAGCGATTCACCTGTCGCCTGGACGAGCTTGACGCCGGTGTTGACCTCGTCGCCCGATTTGGTGATCAGCGCCTTGATATCCTTTGCGGCCGTTGCCGAGCGCTGCGCCAACTCGCGCACTTCCTGGGCAACGACAGCAAAGCCCTTCCCTGCCTCGCCGGCACGCGCCGCCTCGACGCCGGCATTCAGCGCCAGCAGGTTGGTCTGGAAGGCAATCTCGTCGATCACATTGATGATCTGGCTGATTTCCCTCGACGCCTGTTCGATCCGACCCATGGCATCGACCGCGCTGCGGACGACAGCGCCGGACTGTGCGGCACTGGTCTTGGCCTCGCTGACCATGACGCTCGCTTCCTGGGCGCGCTCGGTGGAGTTGCGCACGACGGCGGTGATCTCGTCCAATGCCGCGGAGGTTTCCTCGAGCGCGGCCGCCTGCTGCTCGGTTCGCCTCGACAGGTCGTCCGTCGCCGACCGCAACTCGTTGGTGTTGCCGTTGATCGAACCGGTGGTGTTGCGGATCTCGCCGATGGTCTGCTGCAGCGTGGCAAAGGTGTTGTTGACGTTGGCTTGCAATTCGGCGAAGGCGCCCTGGAAGCTGCCGCGCATCGACTGGGTGAGATCTCCATCCGCGAGACTTGCCACAACCCGGCGCGTTTCGGTAACACCGCTATCAACACTGGCGAGCAGTTCGTTGATGTTGCCGGCAAAGCGGTTGAGGCTGTCGTCTTCGTAGTCCTTTTCGATACGGCGGCTGAAATCGCCCGCTGCGGCGGCCGCAACGACCACCGACATGCTCGATTGCAGATCGTCGCTCTTGGCGCGCATGGCGGTTTCCTGGGCGTTAAGGCGCCGGACAGCGATGCCGTTCTGCTTGAACACCTCGACGGCGCCGGCCATCTGGCCGATTTCATCCGAGCGCCCGACAAATGGCACGTCAATGTCGAAGTTGCCGTCGGCGACAGCCTTCATCGTGTCGGTCACTCGCGTGATCGGCCGGCTCAACTGCCTGGCGCCGACATAGGAGCCGAATCCGGCACCGACGACAACACCGAGTACGATTGTTGCGCCGACGAGGATCATCATCGATGCGCGAAAGCTGTCGACGGAGGCGGTGACCGCCTGCAACTCGGCGATATCGGCGTGAACGACTGCATCGATCTCCGCCTGGAAGGCTTTTCGGTTGGCGCGGTTGGCGTCGTTGTTGCCCTGTTCGTTTGCGGCTTCGATGCTGACTTCGGTTCCGAGGCGTGTCGTCTCCACCCGGAATGCCCGGAACTCGGCGGCGCGCGCGACCAGCGCATCGAAGGCCGGCTTCTGTGCAGCCGGAACCAGCGGCTTCCACCCGGCAATCACCTCGTCCATCGCGTCGAGGCTCTTCAGCAGGCCTTGCGCGAACTTCTTGGCATCGTCAGTGGACCTGGCGGCATAGATGCCGCGCGCATCCATCACCACGGCGGTGACCAGACGGTTCAGGTGCTCTCCCTGGTAAGCACGATGAGACGCCTGCTGAAAGGACGACAGCTTGTTGTTGTATTCGGTCATGACGTAGAGCGCGATGCCCCCAATGATGACAGTCACCAGGCTCATCAGCCCGACGATCATGTAGATTTTTCCTCGAATTCCCAATGTACTTCCCCCAACGAGATTCAATGCTTGCAAGCCGACCGAATAAGCAGGACAGAACGGCAATGGCTAAAATTAGCCGGGCTTAATTAAGTTTCGGTTTAGGTTCGCAAGCGCTGTACCGGCAAGATTGTTCCCTGACATTGCCATCAGCGGCCCCCCCCGCATGGCGTATGTGCGACGCCCGAAACGCGTGCGGCAATTGACTTCCGGAAGCTGGATCCGTATAAGCCCGCCCACGTCCGGCTTCCGGTCCGCATCTGCGGGCTAAATTTGCCGTGCGAAAAAAACGCTCCTTGCACCACGCAAACTCAAGAAGGGCCGCACTCCGCGGTAGTCAAATAAATGAAGCGTACCTACCAACCATCCAAGCTTGTTCGCAAGCGTCGCCACGGCTTCCGTGCGCGTATGGCAACCGCCGGCGGCCGCAAGGTTCTCGCCGCACGCCGCACCCGCGGCCGCAAGCGTCTTTCGGCCTAAGGCCGGAATGCCCAGCCGACAATGGCGGGCAAAGTGACGCAGAGCACTGGAAAAAAGACTGTCGGGCGGCTGAAAAGCCGGCCGCAGTTTCTTGCCGTTCGGGAGGGCGAAAAGCGCAGGGGAGGCCTGTTTCTCCTTGAAGTGCTTGATCGCAAAGCTCCCGACAGCGAACCGCGTGTCGGCTTTACCGTCACGAAGAAGCACGGCAATGCGGTCGAACGCAATCGCATGCGGCGAAGGCTCAAGGAGGCCGTCAGGCTGAAGGCCGGGTTTGCAATGAAGCCGGGGCATGACTATGTGGTTGTCGCCCGGCGTGACGTGCTTGCAGCGCCATTTTCACGCATCGCCGAACAACTGGCTGAGCGCGTGGAAAACAAGCCGAAACCAAGGCGGCCGGAATCGGATCGCCCCAGGAAGGTATGATGGAAAAAAACCGCAATTACTTCGTGGCAATTGCCCTGTCTGTGCTGATCGTTCTCGCCTGGCAGTTCTTTTACATGAACCCAAGGATCGAAGCCCAGCGCAAGGCCGAACAGGCCCGCCAGGCCCAGCAGCAGACCGAGCAGACCACGCAGCCGCAGACTGGCAACCAGCCGGCGACGACCGGAGCGCCCGCGGGCGCGTTACCGGGCTCGACCCAGGCCGCAGCCTCGGCCAGTCGCGACGATGCGCTGGCGAAATCCGCTCGCGTGCTGATCGATACCCCTGCCCTTTCCGGCTCCATCAATCTTACCGGCGCGCGTTTCGATGATCTGAAGCTCAAGCGCTACCGTGAGACGGTCGATCCGACCAGCCCCATCATCACCCTCTTCAGCCCAGCCGACACCAAGGATGGCTACTTCACCGAACTCGGCTTCATTCAAGGCGACGCTTCGGGAACGGTACCCGGTCCGACGACCGTTTGGACCGTTGCAAGCGGCGACAAGCTGACCGAGAAGACGCCGGTCGTCTTGACCTATACGAACGAAAAGGGCGTCGTATTCACCCGCACGATCTCGGTCGACGTCGACTACATGTTCTCGATCACAGACAAGATCGAAAACCCGGGGCAGGCGCCGATCTCGATGTCGTCCTATGGTCGCGTGACCCGCTACAACAAGCCGACCACGCCTTCCGCCTATGTGTTGCACGAAGGCTTCATCGGCGTGTTCGGCGAGCAGGGCCTGATCGAGACCCACTACGACAAGGTCGACGACGCGCCGTTCACCTCCGACAAGGCGACGAGCGGCTGGCTCGGCATCACAGACAAGTACTGGGCGGCTGCGCTCATCCCGCCGCAGACAACGCCCTACGACGCCCGTTTCTCGCATTTCGCAGACGGGCAGCCGCGCTACCAGGCCGACTATCGCGACGATCCGATCACGATCGCGCCTGGCCAATCGGCGGAATTCAAGAATCTCGTCTTCGCCGGCGCCAAGGAAGTTCCCGTCATCGATCGCTACGAGGGAGAGTATCAGATCCCCCGCTTCGACCGCATGATCGACTGGGGCTGGTTCTATTTCATCACCAAGCCGATGTTCAAGATGATGGACTTCTTCTATCGCTACTTCGGCAATTTCGGTATCGCCATCCTGATCACCACCATCGTGGTCAAGGCGCTCTTCTTCCCGCTGGCGAGCAAGCAGTATGCTTCGATGGCCAACATGAAGAAGGTCCAGCCGAAGATGGAAGAGCTGAAGGCCAAGTACGGCGACGACCGCATGGGCTTGCAGCAGGCTATGATGCAGCTTTACAAGGACGAGAAGATCAACCCTCTCGCCGGCTGCTGGCCGATCCTCCTGCAGATTCCGGTGTTCTTCGCACTCTACAAGGTGATCTACATCACCATCGAAATGCGCCATGCACCGTTCTTCGGCTGGATCAGGGACCTTTCGGCACCGGATCCGACGACAATCTTCAACCTGTTCGGACTGCTACCCTACGACGTTCCGCACTTCCTGCATCTCGGCATCTGGCCGCTGATTATGGGCGTCACGATGTGGGTGCAGATGCGCATGAACCCGACTCCGCCCGATCCGACTCAGGCGATGCTGTTCAACTGGATGCCGGTGATCTTCACCTTCATGCTGGCGAGCTTCCCGGCCGGCTTGGTGATCTACTGGGCATGGAACAACACGCTGTCGATCCTCCAGCAGTCGATCATCATGAAGCGCCAAGGCGTGAAGATCGAACTCTTCGACAATCTGAAAGGCG
This sequence comes from Ferirhizobium litorale, assembly GCA_030028905.1. GTDB lineage: Bacteria > Pseudomonadota > Alphaproteobacteria > Rhizobiales > Rhizobiaceae > Ferirhizobium > Ferirhizobium litorale. Next base: position 345,758 of record JALDYZ010000004.1, read on the forward strand.
TGTTCCGACGAAAACCGGAGCCAACCAAGTAGCGATCTGGAAGCCTCGGACCTCGGTTCGGGGCTTTTTCGTCTTCTCGGCAGGAGCGACATTGGCGCGTCGCGGATGCGGTCGATCGGCGGTACGTCTCGCGCTATTCTGTGCCTCCAGCGTATGCTCAAAAAGCGAGCAGACACCTCAGGAAGGCTGAAATGACCGCGCCCACCATTGTGATGACGGGGACCAGTGTCGGAAGCGAACGCATGGGGGCCGCGCTGGTGTTCGGGTCTGCTTTCTTCTGGAGTTTCGGAGGCGCTATCGCACGCTATCTCGACATCAGCGACAGCTGGACCATCGTGTTCTGGCGGTGCATTTTTGCCGGGCTGTTCCTCCTCACCTTCATGTTGCTGCGGGACGGCCCGAGAGGTACGGTCGAACTGTTTCGCAACATGGGCTGGCCCGGAATGGCCGTTGGCCTGAGTTTTGCGACCGCATCCACCTCTTTCATCATCGCGATTTCCTATACGACGGTGGCGAATGTCGTGCTGATCCAGGCAGGTGTACCGCTCCTGGCGGCTCTGATGGCCTGGATCTTCTACCGCGAGCGGGTTTCGCTCTTCACTTGGGCGGCAATCGCGGCGGTTATCCTCGGCGTTGCCATCATGGTCTCTGGTTCGCTCACGGGTTCAGTTTCGCCGATTGGTGACGCCCTGGCACTGCTGATCGCCACCGTCTTCGCACTGACCACAGTCATCACCCGACGCTACACCAATGTCCGCATGACGCCCGCGGCATGCCTGGGAGCATGGATGGCCTGTACGATTGCCGCGACGCAGGCCGCAAGCCTGTCCGTCACCGCCGGCGAAATGGGGTTGCTGGTCGTCTTCGGCGCGCTCAATCTCGGCCTTGGCATGGCGCTTTTCGTCACCGGCGCACGTCTCATCCCTTCCGCGCTTGCCGCTCTCCTCGGCACTGCAGAGACCATGCTTGCGCCTATCTGGGTGGCGGTTATCCACGGCGAGGTTCCGAATAACCGGGCGATCACGGGTGGGGCCATCATACTCGCGGCCCTTCTTTCTTATCTATGGGTTCAGTTCCGCCACCAGCGGATGAGCGCGACGCTTGCGCAGTCTTGACATTGCGGCCCAAAACCCCGAAGCCAGTCGCGAGAACGAAAGGTTCAAGACAAGCGCATGGCAGAAACCAGCTCAATCGATCAAAAGCCGCTCTTTGGTAGGCCCTGGATCTTCATCCGGGGCGTCCCGGCCATGAAGTTCCTCCCGCCGGAGGGACCGCTCGAGGTCGCCTTCGCCGGACGCTCGAATGTCGGCAAGTCGTCGTTGATCAACGCCCTTGTCGGGCACAAGGGGCTGGCGCGCACCTCCAATACCCCCGGACGCACGCAGGAGCTCAATTACTTCGTCCCGGACGGTTATTCCGGCGAGCCTGGCGACCTGCCGCCGATGGCGCTGGTCGACATGCCTGGTTACGGTTATGCGCAGGCCCCCAAGGAACAGGTGGACGCCTGGACGAAGCTGGTTTTCGACTATCTGCGCGGACGCGCTACCTTGAAACGCGTGTATGTGCTGATCGACTCCCGCCATGGCCTGAAGAAAAACGACGAGGAAGTGCTGGCGCTGCTCGACAAGGCGGCGGTCTCCTACCAGATCGTCCTGACCAAGACCGACAAGATCAAGGAAGCCGGCGTGGCACGCCTGCTGGAAGAGACGCTCGAAAAGGTCCGCAAGAGGCCTGCGGCCTACCCGTTCGTGATCGCCACCTCGTCAGAAAAATCCTCGGGGATCGATGAACTGCGCCGCGCGATCGGTGAAACGGTCGGATATCCTGCTTGAGAATGGCCGCTTGCCTGTGAACGGAACATTCAAGGGCGCTGCACCACACCTTGTGCAATGAAGGGTTCCGACGGCTTGCCGCTGAGCGAGCCGCCAACAGGTTCGAGACTGACTGCGACTGTCGAGCCGTTTGCAACCGCACGACGCAGCTCCTTCGGAACCTCGATCTTCCCGTCGCCCGTCTGCGACAACAGACCGAGCGACCTCGCCGGCTGGTTGCCCGCCAATAGCCACACCTGCAGGTCCTTGCCGCTCGGTTTGCCCGGCGCCGCGGGTCCAAGCTGCATGCGGCCGTTGTTGTCGTCATAGGTCATCGCCAGACCGAAGGAGTTGCCCTCGCCCGAAAGTTCGGCGACCAGAAGCGATCCTTCACGATCGCCATTCGAAGGCGCTGTACCGGACCTCATCAAGCCAGACCCGAACGCAACGATGAGAGAAGCAAAGGCCAGCAAGCGCCACAGGGCGAGCGACGTCCACAGGCGCGAAATGGGACCGCCCGCTTGACTGCTTGCGGCACCGTTTCCGGCAACCGGGCCGCGACGTTGCGGATCGCCCCCAAATTCGTCGCTGAACTCCGACACGCTTTGTGCCCACCGGTGGACGATCGCAGCGAATTCCAGATCCCGCCCGATGCGCTCCTCGACCTTCCGGCGCTCCTCGGCTGAAAGCGCCCCGAGCACGTACTCCCCGGCCAGCACCTCGTCTCTGGAGCGGCCTCCCTTGCTCTCGTCAGACGATGTCATCGAACTTGTACACTCCTCCATGGCGTGGGATCCACTGACACGTCGTCCATGAGCCCAGGTGTCATCACGCAGAGGTGGCTTCGCAATCCCGATTTCCGATCGGTCGCGCATGCCACGAAAAAATCATACGCCTCATCGAAACCGGGCGCCACATGCGAAAACACCCTCACGTTCCGCCGCAGATATCTTTCCGTCGCATTATTCCCTCTGTCATCAAGTTGGGATAAAAGGCCGCGACCAACCGCGAGGTATCCCCATGACCGCATCCGAAAGCGAAACTCAGGCAAGACTTCTGGCGCAGGCATTGCCCTTCATGCAGCGCTACGAGAACAAGACCATCGTGGTCAAATACGGCGGCCACGCCATGGGCAACTCGGAGCTCGGCAAGGCTTTCGCCGCGGATATCGCGCTCTTGAAACAATCCGGCGTCAACCCGATCGTCGTCCATGGGGGCGGACCGCAGATCGGCGCCATGCTGACCAAGATGGGAATCGAATCGAAGTTCGAGGGCGGCCTACGCGTCACCGACGAGAAGACAGTCGAGATCGTCGAGATGGTGCTGGCGGGATCGATCAACAAGGAGATCGTGGCGCTGATCAACCAGACCGGCGAATGGGCGATCGGCCTTTGCGGCAAGGACGGCAACATGGTCTTCGCCGAAAAGGCCCACAAGACCGTCGTCGATCCCGATTCCAACATCGAGCGGATCCTCGACCTCGGCTTCGTCGGCGAGGTGGTCGAAGTCGACCGCACGCTTCTCGACCTCCTGGCAAAATCGGAGATGATCCCGGTCATCGCCCCCGTGGCACCGGGCCGGGACGGACATACCTACAACATCAATGCCGATACTTTCGCCGGCGCCATCGCCGGCGCCCTGCGCGCCACCCGTCTGCTCTTCCTCACCGATGTGCCGGGCGTGCTCAACAGGAACGGCGAACTGATCAAGGAACTGTCGGTAGCCGAGGCACGTGCACTCATCAGGGACGGTACGATTTCCGGCGGCATGATCCCGAAGGTCGAGACTTGCATCGAGGCGATCAATGCCGGCGTCCAGGGTGTGGTCATCCTCAACGGCAAAACCGCCCATTCGGTCCTTCTCGAGATCTTCACCGAGGGCGGCGCGGGCACTCTGATCGTCCCTTGATTGAGGGATCGTTTCCGAACTTTCGTCCGGATCGTTTTCCTGTCCTTGGTACGGCGAAGGCAGCTTCAGCCGTGATGGTAAATGGCCTCCGCCTGCGTGCGAAGCGCCCGCATCATTTCACGATAGGGGAAGGGCCCGTGGCTGATACGGGCAACCCCGAGTTCGGATAGCGCGCGCATCGTGGGGGCACCCGGCCGCATCATGATGTTGACTGGCAAGGCCACTTCGGCGCACAGCCGCCTAATCAGGCGCTCGTCGGCAAGTCCCGGCGCGAAAAAGCCGTTGGCACCGGCATCAGCATAGGCCTTCGCCCGGGCTATCGCCTCGTCCATGAACTCCGAATGGCGCACTGGATCGGTTTCGCGCAGGAAAAAATCGGTGCGGGCGTTGATGAAGAAGGGAATGCCGCGGTGGTCTGCCGCCTCCCGGATCGCCTCTATGCAGGCCGCCTGCCTGTCGACGGCATGTATGCCGTTGCCACCGACCACCTGGTCCTCGATATTAATGCCGACCGCCCCGACATCCATGATCCGCCCGGCGTTCAGCGCGATTTCGGCGGGGTCTTGAGCGTAGCCTCCTTCGAAATCGATCGTCACCGGAAGCTCGGTCGCCTGGATGATCGAGCGCGCTATGTCGACCAGCAGGAGCAATGGCATTTCCTGACCATCGGCGAAGCCCTGCGCCGCCGCCACCGACCAGCTTCCCGTAGCGATCGCCTTGGCTCCGGCTTCGGCGACGCAACGGGCGCTGCCGGCGTCCCAGATGTTGTACAGAACGACTGGCCTACCCTTGCGGTGAAGGGACGCGAAGTCCTGCGCTTTCCTGACCTGATCCATCGACGTTGCTCCTCGAAAAAACCAACCGATCAAACCCGTCCCTAGCGCAGGTCGCCGAAGCGGCTTCAAGGCCGCCGGCTGATTCATAGCCCTGATCGGCCGAGGCTTCAATGACGATCGGGTGCGGTGCGAGCGGCGGCTCAAAGGAATAGCAACAGCACGACTCCCGTGACAATCAGAAGACACCCGGCAAGTTCCAGGCGGTTGATGCGCTCGCGGAACAGAAAGACCGAGGCTGCGAAGGTAAACACCAGTTCGATCTGGCCTAGCGCCCGCACATAGGCAACTTGTTGCAATGTCATGGCGGTGAACCAGCAGGCCGAACCGAGGACACCGGCGAGACCGACGAGCGACGAAGAGCGCCAGGAGCGGGCGACCTTGCCGATCTCGGCCCGGTCACGCAGCACCATCCATGCAAGCATGAAAACCGTCTGGAACGCCGTGACGCAAGCGAGCGTGACAGCCGCCTGCATGATCGCGTTCGGCCCGCCAAGGGCAAGGGAGGCGGAGCGATAGGCGACGGCGGAAATCCCAAAAATTGCCCCCGACGCGATGCCGATCAGGGCCGTCTGGCCAGTCATCGCCCTGACCAGGTTTGCCCATGACAGCGGCGTGCGTGCCACCGAGATCAGCATGACGCCGAAAACGCCGACGATGATTGCGCCAACCGCGCCCGGCGTCAGCCGCTCTCCCAGGATGATCAGGCCGAACAGCGCCGCCTGTACCGGCTCCGTCTTCGAATAGGCTGTTCCGACAGCAAAGTTGCGCAGCGAGAACAGGTGCACGAGCAGGATCGTCGCAAAAATCTGGGCGAGACCGCCAACCACGGCCCAAAAGGCAAAGGCGCCATTCAGATTAGGAAGGGCGAAGCCTACGACGTATTGCAGCACGAACACATAGACGGCTGCAATAGGAAAGCCATAACCGAAGCGCACGAAACTCGCGCCGGTGGTTCCGAGCGAGCTGCGCAAGTGCTTCTGGAGCGCCGACCGCAGGTTCTGGAGAAAGGCGGCGGCGACGGTGATGACGATCCATGCTTCCATGCCGCCCGGGCTATCATTTCTTTCAGCCAGTCGGCAAGGCCACAACAAATGACTTGCGGCCCCATTTTCCTTTGCGCTGCGACCGTGCCATAAGGAGATTATGACAACGTTCAAGACCACGCCCGAAAAAGCCGATTTCGACCACATCCGCGACTGGGTTTTCGATCTCGATAACACGCTTTATCCGCATCATGTCAATCTTTTCGACCAGATCGACAAGAACATGACCGCCTACGTTTCGGAGCTGTTGCAATTGTCGCCTGCGGACGCCCGTACGCTGCAGAAACAGTATTACCGAGAGCACGGCACGACGCTGCAGGGGCTGATGATCCACCACGGCATCGATCCGCAGGATTTTCTCGAGAAGGCGCATGCCATCGACTATTCGCCGCTGCTCCCGGACCCCACTCTCGGTGAGGCAATCAAGGCACTGCCGGGACGCAAATTCATCTTCACCAACGGCAGTGTGAAGCATGCCGAAGCCGCCGCCCGCGCACTTGGCATTCGCGAACACTTCGACGACATCTTCGATATCGTCGCTGCGGACTATGTGCCGAAGCCGGCCGGTAGCACCTACGACAAGTTCGCGAGCCTCAATCGCGTCGATACCCGCCGTGCGGCGATGTTCGAGGACCTGCCGCGCAATCTCGCGGTGCCAAAGGCGCTCGGCATGCGCACCGTCTTACTGGTTCCGCAAAACCTCGAACACACGTTTACCGAAGCCTGGGAGCGCCACGGCGATGCGGACGATCACATCGACTACGTGACCGAGAACCTCGCGGAATTTCTTTCGAGACTGCTGAGGTAGATCGTCCACCGGCCTACATTACCGATCTTTAATTGGGCGTAGAGCTCAAACCGCCCTACCTTTCTTGATGTTGGGACGTATCAAGAAAGGCATTGTTATGCACGGAAAAGCGCTTCTTCTGACGGCCCTGTCAACGGGCCTTGTTCTCGGAAGTTCGGCAGAGACGAGTTTTGCCCAGGCGGGAAGGCACATGGGGATGCCCCGCGAGATAATATTCGTCCGTCTTCTCAAGCAGGCCGACACCGACAAGGACGGCAAGATCTCGGCCGAGGAGTTCAAGGCCGGCGCCGAAGTCAAGTTCGTCGAGATTGACATCGACAAGAATGACGTCCTGACCCCCGGCGATTTCCGCAAGTATCGCGAGGCCCAGCGCCAGGCACGCGCCGCAATGCGAAACGGGGACAAGCCCGACGCGACAGCGCCCCAGGACGATCAGGCAGGAATGCCCGACGGAATGGAGGATGCGGACGACATGACCATGGACGATGCCGGTCGGGGTGACGGCGTGGCGGGCAATGGCAAGGACCAGGCTCGCCAGCAACCGGCACGAGACAGGGCACGTTGGCGAGATCATGCCGCCATGCGTCATGGCGGCATGATGGGAGGCATGATGATGATGCGCATGGCCGACACCGACGAAAACGGCCAGATCAGCAAGGAAGAGGCGATGGCGGCTGCGGATGTCATCTTCAAGCGGCTCGACGTCAATGCAGATGGCACGATTACCATCGAGGACATGCCGGACCGGCCGTTCCCCTGATCACCGGTGCCATTCCAATCACCGAGATACAGCGCCCACCCCTTACGTCGAGGAGTGGGCGTCGTTGGTCCCATTCTCTGTCTGCTCGTAGTAGTCGGAGATGATCTCCCAGGCCTCGTCGGCCGTTTCCACGAAACTGATCAGGTCGACATCATCCGGGGCGATGGTTCCGAAGTCGGCGAGCGCCTGGAAATCTATGATCTTGCGCCAGAATTTCTCGCCGAACAGGATGAGCGGGATACGTTCCATGCGCTTGGTCTGGATCAATGTCAGCGTTTCGAACAACTCGTCCATCGTACCGAAACCGCCCGGGAAAACGACGACCGCCTTGGCGCGCACGAGGAAGTGCATCTTGCGAATGGCGAAATAGTGGAAGTTAAAGCTGAGTTCCGGGGTCACGAAGGCGTTCGGTGCCTGCTCGTGCGGCAGCACGATATTGAGACCGATCGACGGCGCTCCCACCTCGGCGGCACCGCAATTTCCGGCCTCCATGACGCCCGGACCGCCGCCGGTAACGATTACATACTCCTGATAGCCATAGTTCGCCGAATGCTGCGATGTTATACGCGCGAACTTGAGCGCTTCCTCATAGTAGACAGATGCTGCTTCAAGATTGGCGCGCTGGGTATCGTTGCGGGCCGCCCATGCTTCGGCGCCCGGAGCCGGTATCCGCGCACCGCCGAACATCACGACTGTCGACTTGATGCCATATTCGGCGAGCATCATCTCGGTCTTGAGGAGTTCCAGCTGCAGGCGGACCGGTCGAAGCTCCTCGCGGCACAGGAAATCGTCATCGATGTAGGCGAGACGATAGGACGGAGACATCGATTGCGGTGTCTTGGGCACACCCGCCGCACGCTGCCTCGCGGTTGAACTGTCGGACAGGGGATCCCATGACCCGTCCTTGCGCCGCAATTGCCCGTTTTTCACTTTTGCCATTACCGATGCCTTTCCATGCTAGCCAGCGAATCACATTGACGCCTGCCAAGCTCTCGCTTAGAGCAAAAATCCCGACTGCTTGTCCTGGATAAGCCCATTCTGACGATAGATAGCGAAGTTTAAGGAATTCTCATGAGCAACACGGATCTTTCCTCGCTTGAGCGGACCATCGAGACGGCCTTCGAAAACCGCGAGACTGTGACGACTTCGACGCGTGGCGAAACCCGCGATGCAGTGGACACCGCCCTCAATCTCCTCGACAACGGCAAGGTCCGCGTCGCGACGCGTGACAGCGACGGGAACTGGCTCGTAAACCAGTGGCTCAAGAAGGCCGTCCTGTTGTCGTTCCGCCTCAATCCGATGGAAGTGATAAAAGGCGGACCTGGCGAGTCCGTCTGGTGGGACAAGGTCGCTTCCAAATTCGACGGCTGGAGCGCCAACGAGTTCGAGCGCGCCGGCTTCCGCGCCGTGCCGAATGCCGTTGTGCGGCGCTCCGCGTATATCGCTCCCGGCGCGATCCTGATGCCGTCCTTCGTCAATCTCGGCGCCTATGTCGGCGAAAACACCATGGTCGACACCTGGGCCACCGTCGGCTCCTGCGCCCAGATCGGCAAGAACGTTCACCTATCCGGCGGCGTCGGCATCGGGGGCGTCCTGGAACCGATGCAGGCAGGCCCGACCATCATCGAAGACAACTGCTTCATCGGCGCCCGCTCGGAAGTTGTCGAAGGCTGCATCGTTCGCGAAGGATCGGTGCTCGGCATGGGCGTATTCATCGGCAAGTCGACCAAGATCGTCGATCGCGCCACCGGTGAGGTTAGCTACGGCGAAGTGCCGCCCTATTCGGTCGTGGTCGCAGGTTCGATGCCTAGCGACAAGGTGATGCCGAATGGATTGCCGGCGCCGGGCCTCTATTGCGCCGTCATCGTCAAGCGCGTCGACGAGCAGACCCGTTCTAAGACCGGAATCAACGAACTGCTGCGAGACTGAGTATGGTGCCTGCCGTCCGCGCGCCAGACATGAAGTGGCTGTTCTTCAGCCCTTCCGGGCGCGCCGGGCGGCAGATCTTCATCCTTGGCTGGCTGTTCTGGGTGATGGTCAACTCCTATATCGCAGCCAAGCTCGTCCTTAGTCAGGACGATGACGCGCGCATGTTGTTCTGGGGCGCGATCTTCCTCGCGTCGGCCCTGCTGTCGGTGTTTTCTTCGGTTATGCTGACCATCAAGCGCCTGCACGACGTCGGCATGCCGGGCGCCCTGGCCGTATGCCTGTTCGTCCCCGTCTTTTCGATCGTGGCCCTGGTGGCGCTCTGCGTCTGGCCATCGAATGACGGCGCCAATGCCTATGGCGCCCGCAGCGACGGGCCGAAGGCCCCATGAGGGACCCGTTTTCACTATACCAGAAGGCGAGATGACAGCGCTTTCGCGATACGCTAAACCTCGGTGATATCTTTCAGAAATGTCGTCCCGCTCGCGGGTGAACCATTCGGAATTCATGTGCCCATGACAACGACCGATCCCGTCTACAACCTGCAGGCCCTCATCCGTTGCCCCTCCGTCACGCCTGCCGAAGGCGGCGCGTTGAGTGCGCTCGAGGCCATGCTCGTGCCGCTCGGGTTCAAGGTCGACAGGGTTCTGGCCACGGACGCGAACACGCCGGACATCGAAAATCTCTACGCCCGAATCGGCAGCGAGGGGCCTCATCTGATGTTCGCCGGCCATACCGACGTCGTGCCTGTTGGCGACGAGGCGGCATGGACGCACCCGCCCTTCGCTGCAAAGATCGCCAACGGCGAACTCTTCGGCCGTGGCGCCGTCGACATGAAGGGCGGTATTGCCTGCTTCGTGGCTGCGTTGGCTCGCCACATCGATCGCCACGGACCACCGAAAGGATCAGTCTCGCTCCTGATTACCGGCGACGAGGAAGGTCCGGCCGTCAACGGCACCATCAAGCTCCTGAAATGGGCGGCGGCGAAGGACGAGAGTTGGGATGCGTGCCTGGTCGGCGAACCGACCAATCCCGATGCCCTCGGCGACATGATCAAGATCGGCCGGCGCGGTTCACTCTCCGGCAAGATCACCGTCCACGGCGTGCAGGGACATGCCGCCTACCCCCACCTTGCCGACAATCCCGTGCGCGGGATATTGCAACTGGCCGAAGCGCTGATGCACCCGCCTTTCGACCATGGCACCGACGATTTCCAGCCCTCAAACATGGAGGTGACGACGATCGACGTCGGGAATCCGGCCGTCAACATCATCCCGGCACGCGCAACCGCGAGCTTCAACATCCGCTTCAACGACACCTGGACGGCGGATAGCCTGAAAACCGAAATCGCCGGCCGGCTTGAGCGCTCGGCCGCCAAGGGAACACTCAGGCCCGGCCGCAATCCGGTACGCTTCGAGCTTGCCTGGGCAGAGCGCCCGAGCCACGTGTTCCTGACGCGAAACGATGCGCTTATCCAGTCGCTTTCGGGAGCGGTCGAGGCCGTGACCGGCAGGACGCCGAAACTCTCCACCACCGGCGGTACGTCGGATGCGCGCTTCATCAAGGACTATTGCCCCGTGGTGGAATTCGGCCTCGTTGGCCAGACCATGCATATGGTGGATGAAAGGGTGTCGGTCGCCGACCTCGAGACGCTCACCCGGATCTACGAGACCTTCATCGAGCGCTGGTTCGGGCATGCCCTCACTTAAGGAGGTCCAATACTACCTGACCGGCCTCTGGCTGCTCGCAAAGCTGAGCCCGCATGGTTTGCGCTATCTCGACCTGACGGATCGCGGCATGCTGCGTTCGTTCTGGGCCATGGCCTGGTGCCTGCCCCCCACAGCCATTTCCTGGATCTGGTGGCAGTCGATCTATCTCTCGAAGATGCCCGATGGCACCAGCACGGGACTACCCTTCTTTCTCCGTCTGGCGCTCGTCGAGATCATCAATTGGCTCGTGCCGCTGCTGCTGGTCGGCCTCGTGGCACTTGTCACTGGTTTCGGCCAACGTTTTTCCGCGATCGTCACCGCCGTGAACTGGCTGATCGTACCCTTCACCTACGCATCGGGACTGGTCGTCGGGACGGTCTTTCTTTTTCCCGCTGCCGAACCCCTTCTGGGTCCGTTCTGGCTCATCCTCATGGCCGGTCTCATCATTGCGCTGACGCGCATCCTGCGGATGATTTGCGGCGCGAATCCGCTTCGCAACGCCGCACTGATCATTGCGCTGCTCGCACCCGCAATCCCGCTCTCCGAAGCGCTCCAGAGGTTTTTGGGCGTCTATCCGCTCTGACCTAGGTGCGCAATGGCAAGGAACCTCGCCGATCGCTCAATGGGCGGTGCTGCCGGTCTTTGGCTCTGGTTTCGCCGCAGCCCGCCGGTGCTTGGCGACGCCATCCGCTCCAGGGCCCTTCGGATTACCGGACGCGGAGCCTGCATCGTAGGTAGGCCAGTACCAGAGGTCGGCCCAGATGATATAGCTCGGGTTCTCTGCCGAAGCCGCCCCCGAAAACAGAATGGCCGCTGCCAGAACAGCGCCGAAGACGATCGATTTCATGATCTAGTGTCCAATCCTCGATTGGGACTGCCAGTCGTGAAGCAAGCGCGTCGATGAATACCCGGCACGCTTCCTATCGGAGTCACCCGGTGGAGTTGCTCATCCTCAGACATATCCCGATGCGGAGCGCGCCGTGGCCTTCCGCTGATCCCTCAAATCTAACGAGCGACACCGCTGACGGGGGACGACGTCCGCAAGCGGCAAAATACGCTCATCGGACCGAGAGAGAAAGTCCTACAAACGGGCAATCCGCAGCTTCACAAAGCCGTGCGCGGCATTCATGCAAGTATCTTACTCCGGGTAATCGACCTGCATGAAGTAGAGCCCGTCAGGCGGCGCGACCGGCCCGCAGGCCTTGCGGTCACGCGCATCCAATGCCGCCTTGACATCGTCCGGCGTCCATTTGCCATCACCGACGAGCTTCAATGTACCGGTGAAGGATCGGATCTGGTTGTGAAGGAAACTTTGCGCGGTAGCCCGGATCTCAATGACATCACCGTTGCGTGTGACGTCAAGCCGGTCGATTGTGCGCACCGGACTGTTGGCCTGACATTGCGCGGCGCGGAAGGTGGTGAAGTCGTGCTTGCCGACGAGCATCTGTGCTGCGGCATGCATCGCCTCGTGGTCCAGTCGCCTCGGAACCCACCATGCACGATTGGCATCGAGCGCAAGGCGGGCCGGGCGATCGACTATGCGGTAGAGATAGTGTCGGCGAAGGGCGGAAAATCGCGCATCAAAACTGTCATCCGCCGCACGGGCGTCGAGAACGGCAACCATTTCACCAGCCATGGCGAGATGCGCGTTCAGGGCATTGCGAAGCTGGTGGGGCGCCCAGTTGCGGGAAAGATCCGCATGGGCGACCTGACCCAGCGCGTGGACGCCGGAATCCGTGCGCCCCGCTCCGCGGATCGATACGGTCTCGCCGGTGAGTGACAGTATGGCTTTCTCGACCGCACCCTGAACGGATGGACCGTTTTCCTGACGTTGCCACCCGACATAGGGCGTACCGTCATATTCAATCGTCAGCCGGAAACGCGGCATCAGGAAAACCTCGTTCCCACCGCAATCGGCGTGCCACGCAGGAAATCGGATGACGCAAGGAGCTTGGCACCCGCCTTTTGCAGGCGCACGAGACGCACCGCGCCCGATCCACAGGCAACGACGAGATCGTCGCTCAAGACTTCGCCGGGATGGCCCTCGCCTTCCGCGGCTTCGGATTCCAACACCTTGATTCGTTCCTTCCGGCCGCCGATCCCGGCTTCGAACCACGCCCCCGGAAACGGCGCCAGTCCGCGAATATGGTTGTGAACGTCCACGGCTGGCTTCGAAAAATCGATGCGGGTCTCGGCCTTGTCGATTTTCGCCGCATAGACGACGCCGTCTTCCGGCTGCGGCGTGAGCGGCAGATTGCCCGCTTCAAGTTTCGCCATTGCTTCCGCCATCGCCTTGGCTCCCACCTGCATGAGCTTGTCGTGCAGTTCGCCGGCGGTCGTGGTCGGCCCAATCTCGACCTCCCGCGTCAACCCAACAGGGCCGGTATCCAGGCCCTTGTCCATCTTCATCACCATCATCCCAGTTTTCCTGTCCCCGGCCATGATGGCTCGCTGGATGGGAGCGGCGCCGCGCCAGCGCGGCAGCAGCGACGCGTGGCCGTTGTAGCACCCCAGGCGCGTGCCATTCAGGATTTCCTCGGGTAGCAAAAGCCCATAGGCGACGACCACCGCCACGTCGGCATCCAGCGCGCGAAAGCGCGACCGCTCCTCAGGGTCCTTGAAGTTCAGCGGCGTGAAGACCGGGATACCAAGCAACTCGGCAGCCTGGTGGACCGGCGACTTCTGCAGGTCGAGCCCACGACGCCCGCCGGGCCGGGGCGGCTGGCTGTAGGCCGCAACAACCTGATGCCCGGCCTCGACCAGCGCATGCAACGTCGCAACGGAAAATGCCGGTGTTCCCATGAAGATAATGCGGAGCGCCATGTTTCGGTCCCGTCGCTACGATGCCTCGGTGGGTTGAACGGGCTTTCGCCGCGCCCGTCAAGTGTTTCCGCGCAGGTCCGGCGCTTCATGTCCGCCGCCGCTTCACCCCGCGCCCGCCGGAACTCAGAGCTTGCCCTTGGCTGCCTTGGTGAACTTGCGGATCACCATGTCGCGCTTCAGGCGCGATATATGGTCGATGAAGAGCACGCCGTTCAGGTGGTCGATCTCGTGCTGCAGGCAGGTTGCCAGAAGGCCATCGGCCTCGATCGTCTGCTGCTTGCCCTCGCGATCGAGGAAGTTGAGCGTTATCGCCGCCGGACGCTCGACCTCAGCGTAGTAGTCGGGGATCGACAGGCAGCCTTCCTCGTAGACGGAGCGCTGGTCAGATGAGGCGACAATTTCCGGATTGATGACCACGAGGGGTTTCTTGTCCTCGCCTTCCTTGCTGACGTCGATGACGAGAAGACGGCGCGGAACGCCGATTTGGACGGCAGCCAGGCCGATGCCCGGCGCGTCATACATGGTTTCCAGCATATCGTCCGCAAGGCGGGTCACATCGGAATCGACTCGCTCAAAGGGTTGAGAGACCTGGCGGAGCAGCGGATCGGGAAGAATGATGAGTGGCTTGATCGTCATGGGTCTCCCCTTAACCCATCTTGCCTGGGGATGGAATGTGTATTCTTGCGCGTTGTGCGCGAAATTTGAAGGGGCAGCGAGTTGCTGCCCCAACGTCCACATCCGCGGTCAGGCAGCGTGGCGCGAAGCGGGTGCGGGATGCTGCCGCCGCTGAGGGTTGACCGCCGAACCGCCAACTTTCAGGCTGCCGAGGATCTCCACAAGACCAGCGACCTCGGCCCGAAGCCGGCGGGTCTCGGCGGAGGTTTTCTCCACCATGCCGGAGTTCTGTTGCGTGATGCTGTCCATGTTGCGGATGGCGACGCTGACCTCGTTGACCCCGGTTGCCTGGTCACGCGCGGCGGCGGCGATGTCGGCAACGATCCGGTCGATGACGTCGACCCTGCCGATCATGTCGCCAAGCGCATCGCCGGTGGTGCTGACGAGGCTAACGCCTTCATTGACAAGGGCCGAGCTTTGCGAGATCAAATTCTGGATCTCCTTGGCGGCCTGGGCGCTGCGCTGCGCGAGTTGCCGGACCTCCTGGGCGACGACGGCGAAGCCCTTGCCCGCCTCGCCGGCACGCGCGGCTTCAACGCCGGCGTTGAGAGCGAGAAGATTGGTCTGGAACGCGATGTCATCGATGACGCCGATGATCTTGAACACCTCGCTGGTCGATTTTTCGATCTCGGCCATGGCGGAGACGGCCTTGGTGACCACCTCGCCGGAATTGCGGGCACGCTGCTGTGTGTCGCGAACCTCCTCCGATGCCTTCTCGGCGTTGAGCGCCGTCTGACCTACGCTTACCGACAGTTGCTGCAGCGCCGCCGAGCTTTCCTCGACGCCGGCCGCCTGCTGGGCGGTGCGCAGCGAAAGGTCGTCGGTCGCCTTGGCAATGGTGTCGGTACCGCCGAGAATCTCTTGCGACGTGTGGCGGACCGAACCGAACGTCCGGCGCAGCCCTTCGACCGCGCTGTTATAGTCGTTCGCCATTTGCTGGAAGTCGGCGGGCAGGTCGTTCGGCATCGTGGCTTCGAAATCGCCGCGAGAGAGAGCGTCGAGGCCCTTCTTCAGATGATCGAGGGCAAGTGCCTGATCGGCCGCAGCCCTTGCCCGTTCTTCCGCAAGTCTCTTGCGTTCATTGGCCAGTTCTTCGAGATAGACGGAGATCGAATAGTCCATGTCCAGCATGGCGGCCTTGATCAGCGCGCCGATCTTGTCGGACAGCGCCCTGGTGTGCTGCTTGCCGAAGGGGAACGGCCAATGCTTTTCCAGTACCGCCTTTGACAATTCGTTCAAGAGCACCGAGTAGCCGCCGATGTACCAACGCGGCTCGAGCCCGATGCGCGCGTGAGCGCGACCGACGGCAGTAACACCGTCCACATAGTCGCTGTCGAACTTGGCGCTGGCGAGCTTTTCCCAATGTCCGACCTGACGCTGCTTGGCGCCCGCCATATGGTTCTTGTCGCGGAAGAAGTGGGCGACCACAGAAGACTTTCCCACCTTGGCATAGAACTTGTCGAGCGCAGTGCCGATGACGGAGGATACGGTCGGTCGCAGCGACTGCAGGGTGCGACGGCTTTCCTCGTCGAGTTCAAGGAATTCGAGGCGTTGCGCGAGCGCGGAGTCGGAATTTTCAGTCGCCATAGTGGATCTCTGTATATCTGTGAGGATCAGCCGGCCGGCATCGTAAGGAGGCAGCGGTCAGGGCAACATTTGTTGGATCTTGGTGTAGTAAGGGTTAACGGAAACATCGAAATGTTGTGGCGCCCTGTCGCACCGACGGCTATCGCGACCGCAGATCGGCCCCCACATCATCCCTTGGTCCAATTACCTTGCCGCGACGGACGCAATTAAGGATGTTCTTGTTTTGATCTTTTGCCTCGCCGCGAATCTGTTACGTTGGGACGATGGAACCTATGTCTATCGCACTCTTCCGTGTCGACCAGTTCACGGTCTCGGCGGGCCATCTGGTCGCTGCCTGTGCCGCGGTTGTTCTCCTCTCCCTCTCGCTTCTCGCCGCTTTGGCAATACGCAGCCGCCGGATGCGCGAGAGCGTGGAACATGACGCCAGGGCTCGCTTTGCCGAACTCGTGCAGATGCAGTCGGAGATGCAGGGGCGGATCGCTGCCATGGCTGACGTTTTCGGCAGCCGCCAGGCCGAACTCAACCATACGATCGGGCAGCGGCTCGACGGGATGAGCCAGCGAATCGGCGCGACGATCAACGAGCAGACGAAATCGACGCATGACAACCTCAGACGCCTGCAAGAACGATTGGCCGTGATCGATGCCGCCCAAAGCAACATCCAGACCCTTGCCAAGGACGTCGTCGGGCTGCAGGCCATCCTCTCCAACAAGCAGACGCGTGGAGCCTTCGGCCAGGCGAGGATGGAAACGATCATCGCCGATGCGCTACCGAAGGGGGCCTATACCTTCCAGCCGACGCTCTCGACCGGCGCGCGCCCGGACTGCACGATCCGCATGCCGAACGGGGCACCACCTCTCGTCGTCGACGCCAAGTTCCCGCTGGAAGCCTGGAATGCCATGCGCGACGCGCCCGCGCCGGAGCATGCAAGGTCCGCGGCGCAACAATTCCGTCGCGACCTCGATATCCATGTCCGCGACATTGCGGAAAAGTATCTGATCGCCAATGAAACACAGGATACCGCTTTTCTCTTCGTACCTTCGGAATCGATCTTCGCCGAAATTCACGAAAAGTTCGAGTCCATCGTCCAGAAAGCCCATCGCCAGCGGATCGTCATCGTCTCGCCCTCGCTGCTGATGCTGTCGATCCAGGTCATCCAGGCGGTGCTGAAGGACCAGCGCATGCGCGAACAGGCGCATCTGATCCAGGGCGAGGTGCTACACCTGATGGACGATCTCGGCCGCCTCGACGAGCGGGTGCGCAAACTCCAGAGCCACTTCACCATGACACAAAGGGATATCGAGCAGATTGTCACCTCGACGGAGAAGCTGACGCGTCGCGGATCCAGGATCGAGGCGATGGAATTCGAGGCGGAGGGCAGCAACCGCGGCAGCGTGCCCGAGGAACCGGCCCCGAGAAGTGTCGAGAGCCGCACCGGCCTGCTGAAGCTCAGGGTGGTTGACGAAGACTGACGGCTTCGGCAGTGTCGCGCGAAACAAGAACGACAGGACACCTCCGATGATCACTGTATTCGGTTCCATCAACATGGACCTGATCGCCACCACGACCCGTCTGCCGAAGCCCGGAGAAACGGTCGCGGGGAACGGTTTTGCGACGGCCGCCGGTGGGAAGGGTGCCAACCAGGCGCTCGCCGCTCGCCGCGCCGGCGCCGAGGTCCGCATGGCGGGTGCGGTCGGCAGGGACACATTTGCCGAACCGGCCGTTGCCCTCCTTAGGGGCGCTGGCACCGATCTTTCGCTCATCAAGGAAGTGGACGGACCGACCGGCACGGCGCTGATCCTGGTCGGCGGCGATGGCGAGAACATGATTGCCGTGGTGCCGGGAGCCAACGGCACTGTGACCGAGGCCGACGCCGACAAGGCGCTTGGCGCCATGAAGGCGGGCGACACTCTGATGCTGCAGCTCGAGGTCCCCGGCCCGGCCGTCGAGCACGCGCTGTTGGCTGCAAGGACCAAGGGCGTCACCACGATCATCAACATAGCGCCCCTGATCGACGATGCACCGCGGCTCGGACGCCTCGCCGACATCGTCATTGCCAATGAAACGGAGTTCGAGCGCCTCGCCGGCCAGGATGCAATGACGCCGGCCGACCGCGAGTCGGCTCTGATGCACCTTCACGGACAGACGGGGCAGACGCTGATCGTGACGCTCGGCGCCGACGGGGTCGTTGCCATCCGGGAAAACCAGGTCCTCTATGCGAGGGGACTGGCGATCGAGCCGGTGGATACGGTCGGTGCCGGCGACACGTTCTGCGGCTATTTCGCCGCCAGCATAGACCAGGGGATGGAGTTCGCAGCGGCCCTTCGACGGGCGGCCGTTGCAGGGTCGATCGCCTGCCTCAAGCCCGGTGCCCAGCCATCCATCCCGCTGTCCGACGACGTGGCAAAGCGGCTCTGATCCGCTCCATGGGTGCGAGTTTTGGCCGCACTCATGCTCTATCCTCGACATTTCCTGTCGCGCCCGCGAATCCGCTGCGGAATAATTGCGAACACGCTCTCCGGTTCAGTCAAATTTAAGATTCGCTGCCTAGCGTGCCATCCATGAAAGCCCGGCCGAATTGGGATTACCCGCATGCCGCGCGCCTCCGCTCCATGATGGAGCAATCACCACATCACTGAAGCGTCACCCGGAATCCCGCAGGATTCCGAACCGTCTTTTCATGCCGAGGCACCAATGTTCAATTTTCGCATGAAGTCACTGGCAGCCAAGCTGATGCTTGTCAGCGGAGCATCCATTGCGCTCGTCCTGCTCGTTTCCAATTTCTTTCTCATCGCCGGCACCCGTGAACGCGTCCAGACCCTGACGCTGGACCAGGCAAGTTCCGAAGCGAAGGCGATTTCACAAAGCATTTCGTCGAAGGTCGGCGAACTCGCCGGCTCGGCACGCTCCATGGCGGGCGCCCTTGGTCGCGCCCACGAAGGCAAGTCGCTCGACCGCGCGGGCGTCATCAACGTCCTGAAGGCCAATGTGGAACAGAACGCCTTCGCCTTCGGCAGCTGGTTTGCCGAAGAGCCGAAGGCGTTCGACGGCCAAAAGGACGAGGTGGCCGGCAAGACCGAGCTTGGCGCCAACAAGAACGGCATCATGGCTCCCTACTGGACCAAGTCCGCGAGCGGCGGGATCGAATTCTCCACGTTCGTTGAGGACTATTCTGCCGAATGGTATGCACTGGCAGCGAAATCCCTCAAGGGTGCCATGACCCAGCCTTACAAGGCGCAGGACACCACAGTCCCGACGACGATGACCTCCATGGCCTATCCGGTCATGTCGGGTGGCAAACTGATCGGCGTGACCGGCGTCGATATTTCGCTCGCCTCGCTCTACGCAGACCTTTCCGCGCTCAAGCCATTCGGTACCGGTCGCGTCATGCTCCTCTCGCAGACCGGCAAGTGGATCGTTGCCCCGACTGCCGATATGCTGATGACCGACTACGAAGGCGACGGCAGCGATGCGATCAAGGCGGCGCTGTCCTCCTCGACCTCGACGATCATCCATGGCCTTGCCGATGGCGCCGAGAGCTTCGAGCGGGTAGTCTACCCGTTCAGCCTACCCGACCTGAACACCACCTGGATCGTCCTTGTCGACGTTCCGCAGAGCGCCATCAGCGCGCCCGTCCGCGAACAGACGACGACGATGATCATCGGCGGTCTTGTCGTGCTTGCCGCAGTCATGGCGGCGTTGTTCTTCGCCGTTCGCTCTTTCGTGCAAAAGCCGCTTACCGGTCTTCTTGGCGACGTCGAGAAGCTCAGCCAGGGCCGCTACGAAGATAAGGTTTCGGGTCAGGAGCGTTCCGACGAGATCGGTTCCGTCGCCAAGTCGCTGGAAGGCTTCCGCTTTGCGCTCGCCGATACCCGCCGTCTCGAGCAGGAGGCAAATTCGCAGCGCCTGGCCGCCGAGGGCGAGCGTAGCCGCTCCGAATCCGAGCGCAACGAGGCCTCTACCTTGCAACGTCACATCGTCTCCGTCGTCGGCGCCGGGCTTTCGGCGCTGTCGCAAGGTCGCCTCGACCATCGCATCAGCGAGGCCTTCCCGGGCGATTACGCGCAATTGAAGGAAGACTTCAACTCGGCGCTTTCGAGCCTCGAGGAGACGATCGGCACCGTCAACTCCACTGTCGGCAACATCGGCAACGGCACTTCGGAAATCAGCAAGAGCGCCGAAGATCTGTCCCGCCGAACCGAGCAGCAAGCCGCGAGTCTTGAGGAGACCGCGGCAGCGCTCAACGAATTGACCGCGCAGGTCAATTCGAGCGCCGACAATGCCCGGGTCGCCGCCAACACCGTCAACCTTGCCTGCGAAGATGCCGAAAAGTCCGGCGAAGTGGTGCAGAAGGCGATCTCCTCGATGCAGGGCATCGAGCAGTCGTCGACCCAGATCGGCCAGATCATCGGCGTCATCGACGATATCGCCTTCCAGACCAACCTGCTGGCATTGAACGCAGGTGTAGAGGCGGCGCGTGCCGGCGAAGCCGGCAAGGGTTTTGCCGTCGTCGCGCAGGAGGTGCGCGAGCTTGCCCAGCGTTCGGCCAATGCCGCCAAGGAGATCAAGACCCTGATCAGCACCTCTGCAGGCCAGGTCAAGGAAGGCGTGGAACTGGTCGACAAGGCCGGCGGCACGCTGCAGAAGATCGCCACGCAGGTCATGGAGATCAACGGCCTCATCCGCCAGATCTCGGCGTCGGCCAGCGAGCAGGCGGTGGGCCTGAAGGAGATCAACTCCGCGATGAACCAGATGGACCAGGTCACGCAGCAGAACGCCGCGATGGTCGAGGAAACCACGGCGGCAAGCGTTGCGCTCAACGATGAAGCCGAGACCCTGAAGGCACTCGTCGCACGCTTCCAGGTCTCCGGCCAGAGCCACGCCTCCGCGTTGCGTTCTGTCGGCCAGCAGATGCGGGCGCCGTCACCGGGCCAGGCTCAAGCGCCGGCGCGCAGGTCCGTGCCGCAGGCCCACGGCAACGCGGCCCTTGCCGCGGACAACTGGGAAGAGTTCTGATCGCTGGAAACAGTGCTGAAACAAAAAAGGCCGCCGGACATGCTCCGGCGGTCTTCGTCGTTCATACGCATGCGAACAAAGTCAGATCCGGGCAAAACGCTCGGTTAGCAGCGCAAAGAAGCCATCCGCATCGGCGTGGCGCATCACCTTGGCATTGCGCTTTCGGTCCGTGACGTGCCACCAGTCGACGACCGTCATGCCCATGGTCAGCGCAGACTTCGTCTCGATCTCGACGTTGCATTCGCGACCCTTGAAGAGTTCCGGCCTCAGAAGGTAAGCAATCACCGACGGATCGTGCAATGGTCCGCCATCCGATCCGTATTTCTCGACATCGAAGCGCTCGAAGAATTCGAGCATCTCCACCATTGCGATTGCCGGTCGCGTGCCGATCTCGCGGATGCGCTCAACCCGCGATTTGAGCGTCAGAAGCTGGTGGGTCAGGTCGAGAGGCATGACCACGATCGGTATTCCGGACTTGAAGACCAGGTCCGCCGCTTCCGGATCGACATAGATGTTGAACTCCGCGGCCGGCGTAATGTTGCCGCCTTCGAAGAAGCCGCCGCCCATCATCACCAGTTCCCTGATCCGCGGAGCGATTTCGGGTGCCTTCTGAAGCGCCATTGCAACGTTGGTGAGCGGTCCCAGCGTGCAGAGCGTGACCGTTCCAGGCGCCTCGCTTTTCAGCGTGTCGATGATGAAGTCGACGGCGTGGCCCTCAGCGAGCGGCATCGTCGGTTCGTCGAGCTCGGGGCCGTCCAGCCCCGTCTTGCCATGCACGTGCTCGGCAGTAACCAGCTCGCGGGCAATCGGCTTGTCGGCGCCAGCGTAGATCCTCACGTCGATACGCCCGCAGAGTTCGCAAATGATACGAACATTGCGCGTGGTCAGCGACAACGGAACATTGCCCGCAACTGCGGTGATTCCGAGGATTTCCAGTTCATCCGGGCTGCCGAAGGCAAGCATGATGGCGGCGGCGTCGTCCTGCCCCGGATCCGTGTCGACTATTATTTTTCTTGGCGCGGCCATGACGACTTCCCTGCAAAGGATTTGGTGCTTCAAATTGGGATCGGCGCGTATGGTTTGATGAGCGCTGCACTCTTTGTCAAGCATGACAGAGCTTGTGGTCGGAGCAGCCTGTGCTTTTCATTCGCGTCCTTTCGGGCACTTCTTGCGCTTGTTGCATCGCACTCCCATATTGCAAACAAGCGGGCGCTTGTCTGGAGGCCCGCAATGGGTCGCTTGGTTGCAAGGGCTGACGAAAATGAGCAGGATGACACCTCTTACGAGCCCGCTTCTGCTGGGCTTTGATGCCATGGAGAAAACCCTGGAGCGCATCGCCAAGGCGAGCGACGGGTACCCACCCTACAATATCGAACGCTTGCCGCGCGATGAAAGTACCGGCGCGCCACAACGATTGCGCATCACGCTTGCGGTCGCTGGTTTTGGTGAAGACGAACTCGATGTATCGACGGAAGAAAACCAGTTGATCATCCGCGGCAGGCAGATGGATCAAGGCCCGCGCGACTACCTTTATCGAGGCATCGCCGCGCGTCAGTTCCAGCGTACCTTTGTGCTTGCCGACGGGATGCAGGTGCTTGGCGCCAGCCTCAGGAATGGCTTGCTGCGAGTCGATCTAATCCGCCCCGAACCAACCCGTATGGTAAAGAAAATTAACATTTCGGTTTCAAAGTAGGACAACGAGCAAAACGCAGTCCGTGCCTCAACACCGGAGGAACCAAAATGTTATGGAAAGAAGCAAATGCGCGGCTGAGCCAGTCGGAGCTGGCGCATTTGGGTTCCGGCGAAGTCGGCTACATCCGCAAAATGCGTTCCGACGAAGTTTCCAGATGCTTTCCAGAAGCGCCCGAAGTCGATCCGAGCCTTGATCTCTGGGCGCTTTTCGGCGCCGACGGCACACCGATCCTGCTGACCGACAACCGATCCAGCACTTTCTACAAGGCCGCCGAGGACGAGTTGAAGACGATTAGCCTGCACTGACAATTTGCCAAGGCCAGGTCGCGACCGAACAGAAAACCCCTTGAAGCCGTCCCGCTTCAAGGGGTTTTTGTCTTGCGATCCCGATCTATGCGTCAGACGCGCCGGAATGTCAGATAGGCTGAGGATCGGCCCTCGCGGCGCGCCTTGGCCTCGTAGCGCGTGCTGGGCCAACCCGCGAATGGGGTCAGCCAGTCCGCGGCATTCTCCGCCGTCCACTCGAAACCATCATGATCGTGGCAATGGATCAGCGTCCAGTTGACATAGGTATCGATATCCGAGGCGAAGCAAAAGACGCCACCTGGCTTCAGGACGCGATGGAACCGGTCGAGATTGACCGTGGAGACGAAACGCCGCTTCCAGTGCTTCTTCTTCGGCCATGGATCCGGATAGAGCAGATCGATCTGATCGAGGCAGGCATCCGGCAACCAGTCGAGAAGTTCGGTGGCATCGTCGTCGTGCACGCGGACGTTCTTGAGGTCCAGTTCGTGCGCCCGCCCGAGCAGCTTGGCCATCGAATTGACGAACGGCTCGACCCCGATGAACCCGGTCGACGGGTTTTCGAGTGCGCGGTGTATCAGATGCTCACCACCGCCGAATCCGATCTCGAGACGCAATCTGTCGACCGCGACGGGAAACAGTGCCGAAAGGCTTTTCGGAGGTGGCGCGCCCATATCGACCCGCAGTTCCGGCAGGACCGTATTCAGCATGACCGTCTGGTGCTCGCGAAGCGGCTTTCCTTTGCGGCGACCGAAAAAGGCCTCCGTGGAACGCGACCGCCTCGCGTCTTCGTTCGTCCCGTTCACGACTTGACGGCTTCCTTGAGCGGCTTGACGAGGTCGAGCTTTTCCCAGGAGAAGGAACCGTCACGGCCCGCCTTGCGGCCGAAGTGGCCGTAGGCCGCCGTCTTGGCGTAGATCGGCTTGTTGAGGTCCAGATGACGACGGATACCTGTTGGCGACAGGTCCATGACCTTGCGGATCGCTTGCTCCACCTGGTCTTCGGAAACGCCATTGCCGGTGCCATGCAGGTCGACATAGATCGACAGCGGCTGGGCGATGCCGATTGCGTAAGAAATCTGGATCGTGCAACGGTCGGCGAGATCGGCGGCCACAACGTTCTTGGCGAGGTAACGCGCCGCGTAGGCGGCTGAACGGTCGACCTTGGTTGTGTCCTTGCCGGAAAACGCGCCACCGCCGTGCGGTGCCGCTCCGCCATAGGTGTCGACAATGATCTTGCGCCCGGTCAGGCCGGCGTCGCCGTCCGGTCCGCCGATGACGAACTTTCCGGTCGGATTGATGTACCAGTTGCAGTCATCGGCGATCTTCAGGTCGCCAAGCGCTTCGCGGATATAGGGCTCCACCACGGCACGGACCTTCGCCGAGTCCCAGCCGTTGTCTAGATGCTGGGTCGAAAGGACAATCGAGGCGACCTCGCTCGGCCTGCCGTTCTCGTAGCGAACGGTGACCTGGCTCTTGGCGTCGGGACCGAGCATGGCGGCATCGCCCTCGCCCTTCTTGCGGGCGACGGCGAGCAATTGCAGGATGCGGTGCGAGTAGTAGATCGGGGCCGGCATGAGATCCGGGGTCTCGCGGCAAGCATAGCCGAACATGATTCCCTGGTCGCCTGCACCTTCGTTGCCCTGATGGTCGGCGGCGTTGTCGACGCCCTGGGCAATGTCGGCCGACTGGGAGTGCAGCAGAACGTCGATCTTCGCCGTCTTCCAGTGGAAGCCGTCCTGTTCGTAGCCGATATCGCGAATGGCCTTGCGCGCCGCCGTCTTGAACTTCGAGGGGTTGATCGCGTCCTTGCCGTTCTTGTCTTTCTTCATCAGGCTCGGCGGCAGCCGGACTTCACCTGCGATGACAACACGGTTGGTGGTGGCAAGCGTTTCGCAGGCAATTCGAACCTTCCAGGGGTCCACCCCGTTCTTGGCGGCCTCGCGGTAAACCAGATCGACGATTTCGTCGGAAATACGATCACAAACCTTGTCCGGATGACCTTCGGCAACGGACTCACTCGTGAACAGGTAGTTTGGGCGCATACGGGATTCCCCTCAAAGAATAATGCCACGCTGTTGTTAGCCAGTTCCCGGGCCAAAAACAAGCGCACAAGGACATATATATATCTTTATATGAGCCGGAATCTGGAAAATTCTGCTCCAGAAACAGAAAAGGCGGTCATTGCCGACCGCCTGGTTTTCGGAAGCCTAGGCTCAGGACTCATTGATCAGAGCCAGAAGATGACGGTCGCGGCGATGCATAT
>JALDYZ010000050.1 GCA_030028905.1 Ferirhizobium litorale
CCCCAGTGATACGAACCGTCGCGCTTCTCGCTCTTTGCGCGGCCTATATCCAGGGGCCTCTGACCAAGATCTTCGACTTTAATGGCGCCTTGGCGGAGATGAACCATTTCGGTCTGCATCCGGCCGCCTTCTTCGCCGTCGTCGTGATCGTCTTCGAGCTTGCCGCCTCCGCCATGGTGGTTTCCGGCTTCCTGCGCTGGTTGGGGGCTCTTGCCCTTGCGGGCTTCACGCTTCTGGCAACGCTCATTGCGCTTCGCTTCTGGGAGCTGCCGCCCGGCATGGACCGCATGATGGCCACAAACGCCTTCTTCGAGCATCTCG
>JALDYZ010000051.1 GCA_030028905.1 Ferirhizobium litorale
GGTCTGTCGCGAAACCTCCACCACCAAATATGCTGTCGGGACTGGCGGGATTGCGAGTACGATTTGAACTGACAACATACGCGCCGGCCGACGCCGCGGCGATCACGCTCGCCGCATGCCAGAGCACGGAATTGCCGCCGGTGGCCCTGGGCGCGGCAATCACCTCCGCACCGCGCTGGCCGAGCAGTTTTGCGCATCGGGGGAACATCAGCTCGGTGCACAACAGCGCTCCGATCGTCGTCTTGCCGGCTGCCAGCGGGTCGAAGCCGGAGTGGAACGGTTTGAACCAGGAGGCCTCTTCCCAGTTCGGCTCGG
>JALDYZ010000052.1 GCA_030028905.1 Ferirhizobium litorale
GACGTCAGATTTTCATTCTGAAAAGAGGGGTTCGACTCCCCTAGGGCGTGCCACTCTCTCCGGTACAGTTATCATCGCAATTACAGAATATTGGGAAGCTTTCTTCAAGTTGTTCCTGCGCGTGATCGTCTGTTGCCCGGCGCTTTGGCCGGCAAACCACCACCAATATTGTCCACGCTTTTGAACGCTCGCCCACAACCTGAAATTTTTCATCCTCCGGTTCAGAAAAGCGCTTGCGGGAAACCGATGTCCTGCATATAAGGGCGCCACACAGCGCACGCGCCCTTCGTCTATCGGTTAGGACGTCAGAT
>JALDYZ010000053.1 GCA_030028905.1 Ferirhizobium litorale
GTCCTTGTCCCGTCAGCGCATCACGCTTGTCACCCTGGGCGTGGCCGACATGGACCGCGCACGGGCCTTTTACGAAGCCTGGGGATGGTCGCCCCATGCCGGTTCGCAGCCGGGCGTGACATTCTATCAGATGAACGGCGCGGTGCTGGCTCTGTTCGGACTGGCCGATCTGGCCGCCGATCAGGGCAGGCCGGGCGCGGGGCTGGGAACCGGGGCGGTCACACTGGCGCAGAACTGC
>JALDYZ010000054.1 GCA_030028905.1 Ferirhizobium litorale
TTTCCATACATCATCTAAATTTATTTGTGGCGTAATGTGCGCATTAGCTTTGTTTAAAATGCTCGCCACTTGAGCGAATAAAGACTCGGGTGCGGCAAATACATCTAAAATAGCATCGGTGCGTTCTTTATTAAGTGGGTATACAAACGCACGCCAAAAATCTTTAATAGTTTCGAGTAATATGTCGCGCTCATCTAAAATAAATTCGAGATTAAACGCCACACCCGACTCAAACG
>JALDYZ010000055.1 GCA_030028905.1 Ferirhizobium litorale
TTTATTTTTGAATTTTTCTTCTAAACCTGTACTTGAGTACAGTATCTATGTGGCTTTTTTGTCCTACCTTTAACTTATTAGATTGTTATTTTAAAAAGTTTGAGGGTACCAAAATGGAAGCAAATCAACTGGTAATTATTGATATTCAAGGCTCGGCAGGTGTTGTGCTGGATGATGGGTCAATAAGAGCATTAAATGTTGGTGACACTATCACCGTGGGGGATTTAGTTGTTAC
>JALDYZ010000056.1 GCA_030028905.1 Ferirhizobium litorale
TGGCGGAAAAGGTTTCTGGCAAGCCGCATCCGACATGCGTCGCCGCATCTACAGGACGCGCCGTGAGGGCTAGGATCGGGGTCGTGGACAACACGAATCCACTTCTTCAAAAGACCGCCCGAGGATGGCGTCCAGAACGGAAACCTACCCCTGCTGGAGACGCTACTCAACCCGTCGAAATATGCAGATCGTCAAAAACCCGGTTTTTCGCCGAGGGGCGGCGCTACCACTCG
>JALDYZ010000057.1 GCA_030028905.1 Ferirhizobium litorale
ACGGAATCCTTCTCGGGGCACACCTATCCGGAACTGCTCGCGGTCTTCCCGGAGAGCGACATTCTCGAGCGCACGTCGATGAACTCCTGGGACGACCAGAACGTCCGCGACGCGCTGGCCAGGAACGCCGCCAACGGCCGCAAGAAGATCGTTGTCTCCGGCCTGTGGACCGAGGTCTGCAACACCACCTTCGCGCTCTCGGCGCTCCACGATGTCGCCGACTACGAGATCT
>JALDYZ010000058.1 GCA_030028905.1 Ferirhizobium litorale
TCTCGGCGCCGTTGTCGGTCGTGAAGACCACGATCGTGTTGTCGAGTTCTCCCATCTCCTCGAGCTTCTTCAGCACGTAGCCGATGTTGTCGTCCATCTGCTTCATGCCAGCTTCGTTGGCGCCCCAATCCTTGCCGCCGGGCTCGCCGATCATGTTCAGGTACTTGTCCGGCAGAACGGTGGTGATGTGCATGCGGGCAGGATTGTACCAGACGAAGAACGGCTTGTTGG
>JALDYZ010000059.1 GCA_030028905.1 Ferirhizobium litorale
AACGATGAACACGTTTTAGCTCGCCACGCAATCTCAAGTCTAAAATTAAGTTCGGGGATGGCAGGACTTGCCGACGAACTAAACTTTGAAGATGGCAGTCGTTTTATTCCTCAAGATGTAAGTTACAGATGGCCATTTAAAGAAAATAACCACCACGTAATGGAACGCCTTGAAAAAAGTAAATGGGCAATTTTAGCTGCAGTCATATTTACACCGCTTTTTATGTGGTT
>JALDYZ010000005.1 GCA_030028905.1 Ferirhizobium litorale
GCAAGTCTGGTCATACCGCCAGATCCCACATTTTGATCGCTGCTCGGTTAACGTTACGATGCCGCCTATACCCAAGCCTGTGCTTGAGCCTTTCTGCTTATGCCGATCTGTCCGATCGAAATGGGGGGCAGTTCACCCGGGGTGTTCAGACTGAGTCGCAGTTGCAGCGCTGGCTGATCCGCAACGGCCATCGCTTAAAGAAAACACTGCTTGGCCAGCAAACAGAGTCCGCCTCTCGATCCTTGGCAGCCCCATTGCGGCGGCTCTGGACCAGAACGTCAAGAACGAAGCCATCCTGGTCGACGGCGCGCCAAAGCCAGTACTTCTTGCCGGCAATCGTGATGACGACTTCACCGAGGTGCCATTTGTCCCAGAGTTTTCCGGCTGAGCGCCGACGGATGTCGTTTGCGAAATGCCCGCCGAATTTCTCGGCCCAGACCCTCACGGTTTGGTGGCAGACGATGATGCCGCGCGCCGCCAGCATATCCTCGACCATTCGCAGGCTGAGCGGAAAGCGCAAGTAGCCACACGGCGTGGGCAATGACCTCAGCAGGAAAACGATGGCGGCGATAGAGCGGATCACGAGCGAGGCTGGTCATACGAAAATCATCGCAGATCAATGTCGACCACCGGTTAACGTTACAATGCCGGCGGGAGTGTTGCCATAGCGGCGCAATTGTTGCGCCGTTATGGGGAAGGATCATTGTGGGCCGGGCTGCATGTGGTGGATCGGGTTGCCGTCGACGGCGATCGCCTCCGCGTTCTGCAACTTGCTTATGTCGGCCTGCGACAGCGTCGGCCGGTCCACCTTGAGCGTCAACCTGTTGAGCTTGGCGGTCAGTGTGAAGGGTGGCTGGTAGTCCTCGTCGTTGACGCCGGTCAGCGTGTCCGAGCCGATGTCGAAGCTCTCGTCCCATTGCAGGATCATCGGCATCGTGTGCTCCATCGTCTGGGTGGCCACGACCTGGCCGTCGACCTTGAGTGTGCCGGTGCCTGACCGGCCAAGTCCGCTCATGTTGTTGAAGGCGAGCGTGCCTGTCCCAAGACCGTCATATTTGAAGTCGAACTCGATCGTATGCCGACCGGGCGTAAGCGCATCCGGGGCCTCCCATTTCGGGCGCTTCAGGTCGACAAGGTTCCAGAGAAACACCGGCTTGCTGTCCATGAGATAGAAGGCATAGCCGCCGAAGCGACCGCCGGAAGTCAGGATCATGCCCTCCGCACCGCCTTCGGGTACCTCTATATCGGCGGTGATGGTGTAGGAACTGTTGAGGAGGAAGGGAGAATCGCCTTGCGGAAGGCCGACCATGGGCGCCGTATAGACGAATTCGGTGCGGCCGGCAGTGATGTTCGGTCGTGGTGCGACGATGCGGGCCGCCACCGAGGCGTCAAGAGGGAAGACCTCGTACTTCCTTGCCTCGTCGATAAACAGTTCCTTCATCGCCCTGACCTTGTCGGGATGCTTGTCGGCAATGTTTTGGGACTGGCTGAAATCCGTGTTCAGGTCGTAAAGCTCGAGCACCTGGTTGTTCAGCGGATCGGGATTGGCGGCGCCGAATGCCTCCCAGGGCGCGCGGTTTACCTTGGTGCTGAGCAGCCAACCATCATCGTAGAGCGCCCACTGGCCCATCATCTCGAAGTACTGCGTCTTGTGTTGGCTAGGCGCATTGGCGTTCGTCTTGTCGAAGGTATAGGCGAAGCTGGTGCCCTCGATCGGCGCCTGCTTGATGCCGTCCACGGTCTCTGGTGCTGCGATGCCGCTCACCTCGAGGAGCGTCGGGACCACGTCGATGACATGCATGAACTGCTGGCGCAAGCCCCCCTTGTCGGTGATGCGCGCCGGCCAGGAAACCGCCATGTTCTGGCGGATGCCGCCGAGCTTCGAGGCGTTCTGCTTGAACCAGGTGAACGGCGTGTCGAAGGCCCAGGACCAACCTGCCGACATGTGGTTGTAGGTCTGCTCGGTGCCCCAGACATCGTACCACTTCATCTGGACTTCAACCGGCATCTTGTTGATGCCGTTGAAGAACGCCACCTCGTTGGGCGTGCCGAGCGGGCCGCCTTCGGCGCTGGTGCCGTTGTCGCCGTTGATGTAGATGACGAGGGTGTTGTCGAGCTTGCCCATGTCCTCGATGGCCTGGATGACGCGCCCGATCTCGTGGTCGTTGTAGGCGGCGTAGGCGGCGAAGATCTCGACCTGTCTGATGAACAGCTTCTTTGCCTCCGGCGTCAGTTCATCCCAGGGCTTCAGCACGTTCTTGGGCCAGGCCTCGAGCTGCGTGTCCTGTGGGATCACGCCGAGCTTCTTCTGGTTCTCGAAAATCTGTTCGCGCAGCTTCTCGTAGCCGTCGTCGAAGAGGTGCATCGCGCTGATCTTGTCGACCCATTCCTTGGTCGGGTGGTGCGGGGCGTGCGTTGCACCGGGTGCATACTTCACGAAAAAGGGCTTGTCGGGTGAGGTCTGGTTGAGGCGGGTGAGATAGCCGATCGCGTCGTCGGCCATTCCGGTGATCAGGTTCCAGCCCGGTTTGCCCTCGAAGGGGTAGATCTGGGTGGTGTTGCGGAACAGATTCGGCTGCCACTGATTTGCGTCGCCGCCGACGAAGCCGTAGAAATACTCAAAGCCTAGGCCGGTGGGCCACTGGTCGAAGGGGCCTATCGAGCTTGCGGCGAAGGCGGGGGTGTTGTGGTCCTTGCCGAACCAGGAGGTGGCGTAGCCGTTGTCGAGAAGTATCCGGCCGATGGTCGCCTTGTCCTCGGGGATGATGCTGTTGTAGCCCGGGAAGCCGGTCGACTGCTCGGAGATTACCCCGAAGCCGACGGAGTGATGGTTGCGCCCGGTGATCAGCGCGGCGCGCGTGGGCGAGCATAGTGCCGTGGAGTGGATGTTGTTGTAGCGCAGGCCGTTGTTGGCGATTCGATCCATGGTTGGCGTGGGGATGACGCCGCCGAAGGTGCTCGGCACGCCGAAACCCGCGTCGTCGGTGATGATGAGAAGCACGTTCGGCGCACCGCTGGGGGGCACGATCCGCGGCGCCCACCAGGCTTTCGACTTCAAGGCGTCATTCTCGATGGTGCCGCCGAAAGCCGGGTTGGGCGCAGGCAACTGTTTGCCGTCGATGGTACTGGTGGCGCCCGGCGAACCCAATTCGCCGGTAACTTGCTGGGCCGAGGCCAAGCCTATGGTTTGGAGAAATGTTGCACTGGCAATCAGTAATGCGCGGGATATCTTGAATCGCATGATGATGCACCTCCCATGATTGCATTCGCCAGCGCCAATATATCTGGTGCTTCTAAAATGTCCTTGGCATTTGTCAGGTTGGAAAAGATCGTAACGCAAGCACGGTACTCGGGCGGCTGGCGCTCAGCCCGCGCTCACAGCCGCCGAATCCTCAAGATAACTCCTGACGGGCGCCGGGAGCTGTCGCGAGCCGAGGGGCAGGGCGCCGCAGTTCTCCAGCAGTGCACGCAGGTCGGTCGTGGAGCCCAGGTGGCGCCAGATCATACGCGTCGCATAGGGGGTGTTTTCCTTGCGCCACGAGACCCCGATGGTCACCCCCTTCAGGTAGACCCGCTGATGCGTCTCGAAAGGCATCAGGATGGTCTGCGCGACTATCGATTGCGGATCCATGCTTTTCTCGACGATGAAGATGCGATTGCGCGAAAAGGTTGCGGATCCCTCGTATTTGGAAAACTGCCGGATCTCGTTGGCACGATCGCTGATCCGCTCGATCGACTTGACCTTGACCAGGCCATTTTCCTCGTGCAGCCGCGCACAGGAACTGATGACCTTGCCCGGCCAGGACAGCGACAGGTGAAACGTCTGATAGTAGCCGAGATGCCGGCGCAGCGCCGCGATATCTCCCGGAAATCCGGCAAGCAGGTTGTCATGCCCGACGCCTTTGCCGGCGCGCTGCAGCAGGCGCTCGCGAAACTGCCTTTGCGGCAGATGAAAATCTTCCGAGCCGATGCCGAAGGCGGATGCGATGCGTGCAAGATTGTGCGGTGACGGACGCGCCTCGCCGTTGATGTAGCGATTGAACTGCTGGCGATTGATGCCGATTTCGCGGCAGATCTGCGATACCGAGCGCCGCGTGCTGCAGGCGAGACGCAGGTTTTCGACAAAGTTCGGGTTTTCCACGTTGCACGGGCTCCGGTTCGTTTCGGTGGTATAGCGTAAATACGCTGCAATTTGCGTCAAGTCGCGAAATTGTTTTCCGCTAGCGCCGTCATACGATCCAACGAATTCATGGGCCGGACGGTTTTCCGCGCCTTCCAGGAAAAGACAAAGGGAACTGCAGAAATGAGCGACAAGGCAAGGCCCGTCCTCGGACAGGTATTGGGCGGCATGGGCATGAACCGCCGCGAATTCATGGGCCGGGCGGCCCTTCTCGGCCTGTCCGCCACCGCCGCCGGCTCGTTGTTCGCCACGGCGTCGCGGGCAGACGAACCGAAGCGCGGCGGCCACCTGAAGCTCGGTCTCCAGGGCGGTGCCGCGACGGATTCGCTTGATCCGGCCTCGTATTCCGGCTCAGTCGCCTTCGTCATCGGCCATTGCTGGGGTGATACGCTGGTCGAGTCTGATCCCGCCACCGGTGGTCCGCTGCCGTCGCTGGCCGAATCCTGGGAGTCTTCCCCCGACGCTTCCGTTTGGACCTTCAAGATGCGCAAGGGCGTGCAGTTCCATGATGGCAAGCCATTGACGGTTGCCGACGTGGTGGCGACCATCAAGCGCCATTCGGACGCCGGTTCGAAATCGGGTGCGCTCGGCCTGCTGAGTTCGGTCAAGGGCATCGAGGACAAGGCGGGCGATCTCGTCATCACGCTCAGCGAGGGCAACGCCGACCTGCCGCTGATCCTTACCGACTATCACCTCGTCATCCAGCCGAACGGCGGCGTCGACGATCCGCTTGCCTGCATCGGTACCGGCCCCTACAAGCTGACCAGCTTCCAGGCCGGCGTGCGCGCCACATTCGAGAAGAACGCCAGCGACTGGCGCTCGGATCGCGGTTTCGTCGGCAGCGTCGAGATCATCGTCATGAACGATGCGACGGCGCGGATCGCGGCGCTGTCGTCAGGCCAGGTGCATTTCATCAACTCGATCGAGCCGAAGACCGTCGAATTGCTGAAGCGTGCCCCGACCGTCGAGATCCTGCGCACCCCCGGCAAGGGGTTCTACAGCTTCCTGATGCATTGCGACACCGCGCCGTTCGACAACAACGACCTGCGGCTGGCGCTGAAATATGCGATCGACCGGCAGGCGATCCTCGACCGTGTGGTCGGCGGCTACGGCACGATCGGCAACGATTACCCCGTCAATGGCAATTACGCACTTGCGCCGGAAGGGATCGAGCAGCGTGTCTACGATCCGGACAAGGCGGCCTTCCATTTCAAGAAGTCCGGCCACGGCGGTTCCGTCCTGTTGCGCACCTCCGATGCTGCGTTTCCCGGTGCCGTCGATGCGGCGATCGTCTTCCAGGAAAGCGCCAAGAAGGCGGGTATCCCGATCGAGCTGAGGCGCGAGCCGGACGACGGCTACTGGACCAACGTCTGGAACGTACAGCCCTTCTGCGCCTCCTACTGGGGCGGGCGTCCAACCCAGGACCAGCGCTACTCGACCTCCTATCTCTCCAGCGCGGAGTGGAACGACACCCGCTTCAAGCGGCCGGAATTCGACAAGCTGGTGCTGCAGGCTCGCTCCGAGCTCGACGAAGCGAAGCGCCGCGAACTTTATCGCACCATGGCGGTCACCGTTCGCGACGAGGGCGGGCTGATCCTGCCGGTCTTCAACGACTACATCAATGGTTCGGCGAAGTCGCTCAAGGGCTTCGTGCACGACATAGGCAACGACCTATCCAACGGCTACGTCGCGAGCCGGGTGTGGTTCGACAGCTGATCCATTCGTGAAGGCGTCGCTGCAAGCGGCGCCCTTCAAGATCTTCGGTGCCAGTCCGAAGCCCGTCGGTCCCCACGCCTGCAGCAAGGGGGTCGACTGCCAGCGGATGGACGACCTTCCCGGTCGTCCATCCGCTGGCATCCGCGGTTGCGCCGGTGGCATTCGGCACCAGACAAGCATTCAACCCCAGGTATGAGATCAATGGCCCGCTTCACAGTCATCGAAAACGAATGGATTACCCTCAAGGACGGTACAAGGCTGGCGGCGCGCATCTGGATGCCGGAAGGCGCAGCAGACCAACCCGTGCCGGCCGTGCTGGAATATCTGCCCTACCGCAAGCGCGGCGGTACCAGCCTGCGTGATGAATCGACCTATCCGGTGTTTGCCGAGGCCGGCATTGCCGGCGTCCGCGTCGACATCCGCGGCTCGGGCGAATCCGACGGCGTCATCGACGGCGAATACACCCCGCGCGAACTCTCCGATGGTTGCGAAATCATCGCCTGGATCGCTGCCCAGCCGTGGTCGAACGGCAATGTCGGCGTGATGGGCATCTCCTGGGGTGGCTTCAACTGCCTCCAGGTCGCAGCATTGCGCCCGCCGGCATTGAAGGCGGTCATATCGATCGCTTCCACCGTCGACCGCTACAACGACGACATCCACTACAAGAACGGCTGCCATCTCTCGGCGCAACTGTCCTGGGCGGCCACCATGCTCGGCTACCAGTCGCGGTCGCCGGACCCGGCGATCGTCGGCGAACGCTGGAAGGAGATGTGGCTGGAGCGGCTGGAGAACGAACCGTTCTTCCTCGAGGAATGGCTGCAGCACCAGCGCCGCGACGCATTCTGGCAGCACGGCTCGATCGGCGACAATTTTTCCGACGTCGCCGTTCCGGCGATGGTGATCGCCGGCTGGGCGGATGGCTACCGCAACACGCCGCTCAAGGCGGTCGAGGGCCTCGGCGGCAATACCAAGGCCTTGATCGGCCCCTGGGTGCACAAATATCCGCATTTCGCCTGGCCGAAGCCGCGCTCGGATTTTCATGGCGAGGCGATCGCCTGGTGGAACCGCTGGCTGCGCGCCGAAAACAACGGCGTCGAGCACCTGCCGCAGGTGCGCGCCTATATCCTCGACGGTCCGCGCCCGGCGCTGCGGCGCGAGGAAGATCCGGGCTTCTGGATCGGCAAGGACAGGTGGACTACCCCTCAGATGCAGGCCTTCGGCATCGATGGCCAGGGCAGGCTCGCGACCGGTGCCGGCGAGGGGGTGGGAAGCGCCTACCTGCGTTCGCCGCTCGACACCGGCGTGGCCGCCGGCGAGTGGTTTACCCTGAAGCCCGATGCGGAACTGGCCGGCGACCAGCGGATCGACGATGCCGGCTCGCTGGTGTTCGAGACGTCACCGCTTGCCGAGGCGCAGACCTATCTCGGACAGCCTGTCCTGACGCTCGACGTGTCCTGTGATGCGGAACTGGCAAATCTCGCGGCCCGTCTCGTCGACGTCCATCCGGACGGGACGGCGACGCGGGTCAGCTTCGGCGTGCTCAACCTGGCGCATCGCGATGGCAACGCCGCGCCGAAGCCGCTGGTGCCGGGCGAGAAGACAAAGATCACGATCGTCCTCGATGCCTGCGGCTACCGCTTCAAGCCCGGCCACCGCATCCGGCTGTCGATTTCGACCGCCTACTGGCCGATGATCCTGCCGGGTCCGACGGATCCGGGCCTGACGATCGACACGGCCGGCCTGTCGCTTGCCCTGCCGCTGCTTGGCAAGCATGAGCCGGTCACCGTTCCGGAACCGGAGAACCCCGATCCACTGCCGAAATACCTGTCGCATCTTCCGGGCGAGACGCGGCGCTCCGTCGAGCGCGACCTGACGGACGGCACGACGCGCTACCGCATCTATGAGGACACCGGTCTTTCGGAGCATCCGGACAACGGCCTGACAACGCAGGAGATCCGCGACGAGGTCTGGTCGATCACAAACGGCGATCCTTTGTCGATGAGGGGCGAGAGCACCTGGACCTGCATCGAGAAGCGGGAGGGCTGGTCGATCCGCACGGTCTCGACCTCCCGTCTGTCTTGCACCCGGACGGAATGGCTGACGTCGGCCGAGGTCAGGGCCTATGAGGGAGACGTCGAGATCTTCCGCAAGACCTTCGAGAAAAAGTTCGCGCGTGATCTGATGTAGGGACTGCGGCGCCGTCAGGCACCGCCATTGGCCAACGCTGCTCTCGTCTGTGCCAGGATTTCGTCCGACAGTTCCTTGTCGTCGACGGCGCGGGCCATGACGAGGGCGCCGACGAGGCTGGAAAGATCGGCGATCGCCCTGGCGCGATCGGGCTTGCCGCCGCTTGCGGCCTGCAGGTGTTCGATCTGGGTGATTCGCTTGCGGATGTAGTCGGAAATCGATCCGCGTTCCCCTTCGGGCAGGCGGGCAATCTCGGGGGCAAGCGCCGCCATTACGCAGCCGACGCCGGCCCCATCGCGATGCTCGCCGGACAGATAGACCGAGGCGAAGTCTTCGAGCGACGTGTACTCGGGCTCCTGTTCGAAGGCTTGGCGCATGACATTGCTCATAGCTTCGGCGGTGAGGTCGCCCTTCGACTTGAAGTGGCCGTAGAAACCGCCATGGGTCAGTCCCGCCCCCTTCATCACCGCATCGACACCGACGCTATGGATACCGTTTTCCCGGAACAGCCGTCCGGCGGCATCGAGTATTCTTTGTCTGTTTTCTTTTGCCTGTTCACGCGTCGGACGCATTTTTCATATCCTGTTTTGGTTTCCGCTTGACAAATTATATGACGATCGTAATTTAAATGCAAATGATGACGACCGTCATTTAAAATTCAACAAGAGGAAATCTAAGATGTCCATGCGCTACAGGATCTTTGGCAAGACCGGCCTTCGTGTGTCGTCGCTCGCACTCGGCACCGGCAACTTCGGCACCGGTTGGGGCTACGGCTCGAGCAAGGAGGAGGCGAAGGTCGTCTTCGACGGTTACCGCGAAGCTGGCGGCAACTTCATCGACACCGCCGACCAGTACCAATTCGGTCAGTCCGAAGCGATGGTCGGGGAATTCATTGCCAGCGACCGCGACGACATCGTGCTCGCCACCAAGTTCGCTCTCGGCGACTCCTATGGCGCCGGGCTGCAGCGCACCGGCAACAGCCGCAAGTCGATGGTTCAATCGGTCGAAGCCAGCCTGAAGCGCCTCAATACGGATCGGATCGACTTGCTTTGGGTGCACATGCCGGACGCCGTGACGCCGATCGATGAAATCGCCCGCGGCCTCGACGATCTCGTGCGCTCGGGCAAGATCCTCTATTCCGGCCTGTCGGATTTCCCGGCCTGGCGGGTCGCAACGGCCGCGACGCTTGCGGACCTGCGCGGCTGGGCGCCGATCTCGGCGCTGCAGCTCGAATACAGCCTTGTCGAACGCACCGTCGAGCGCGAACTGTTGCCGATGGCGTCTGCCTTCGGCCTCGGGACTGTCGGTTGGTCACCACTTGGCGGCGGGCTGCTGACCGGCAAGTACCGCAAGGGCGAGACAGGACGGGCACAGGGTCTCGGCGTCGTCATTCACAGCGAGAGCGACGCCCGCAAGACCGCCACAGTGGATACGGTACTGGCGATTGCCGAAGAAATCGGAGTTCCGGCGGGGCAGGTGGCGATCGCCTGGGTTCTGTACAAGGGCACCCTGCCGATCATCGGCCCACGGACGGCAACGCAGCTTGAGGACAATCTCGCTTCGCTATCGGCCCGGCTGAGCGACGAGCAGATTGCCCGCCTCGATGCGGCGAGCGCCGTGCCGCTCGGCTTCCCCTACGACGTCGTCGGGGCGAGCCGCAACACGCTGGCCGGCTCGAAGGCGGATCTGATCGACTGGCCGGCGCAACCGGTCCGCTGATCCGGTCAACGGCCCGGCGGGTGGCATGGTGATTCTGTCCGCCGGGCGCATTCAGCTCTTCACGATGCTGCGAAACAGGCGCCGCATGCTGTCGGCGCCATCGCGTGCAAGGTCGAAGCGCTTGCCGAACAGCAGCCACTCCGTGCACATCCCCTTGATCAGCCATCGTACGGCGCTGGTGGCCGACTCCGGTGTCCAGCCCTCGCTGAGCCTGCCCTGCAGGCGGGCCTGCTCGAAGGCCTTGACGAGGTGGACGGTATGGAAATCGTCGAGTTCCAGCTGGGCGCGAAGGACGTTCTGAAACTCTTCCGAGTAGTTGGTGCGCAGCAGGATCGTCAGCATCCGCTGGCGCTGTTCGTCGACCGACAGCAGTTCCAGCCAGTCGCAGGCGGCCTTTTCGAGTTCGACAAGCGCGTTCTCGCCGGTGGCGACGCTTTCGAATTCCAGCATGTCCCTCTGCGGCAGCGGCACATGCTGGTAGACGGCAAGAAACAGGTCCGTCTTGCTGGCGAAATGCCAATAGATGGCGCCGCGGGTCACGCCAGCGACCGCTGCGACATCCTCGAGCGAGCTGTTGGCGACGCCCTTTTCGTAGAAGACGCGTTCAGCCGCCAGGATGATGTTCTGGCGCGTTTCTTCGGCTTCAGCTTTCGTCCGACGCATGACTACCTCCCGTTTTCAGGGGCCGGCTGGCGCCGGCCCTGCTCCTTGCAATCACTCTCCCGGTGCGGGGGTCGGTTGTGCCTCGATTGTCTCCTTTTCTTTCCGCTTCCCAAGCAAATTCATGATGAACACGAAGAAGACGGGAACGAAGAAAATGGCCAGCACCGTCGCCGAGATCATGCCGCCCAGTACGCCGGTGCCGATCGCATTCTGGCTGGCGGCGCTGGCGCCGGTGGCAATCGCCAGCGGAACGACGCCGAGGGTGAAGGCGAGCGACGTCATCAGGATCGGACGGAAGCGCAGGTGGGCCGCCTCCATAGTCGCCTCGTAGACCGATTTGCCTTCAGCCCTGAGGTCCTTGGCGAATTCGATGATGAGGATCGCGTTCTTTGCCGACAGGCCGATGATGGCGATCAGGCCCACCATGAAGTAGACGTCGTTCGACATGCCGCGCAGCATCACGGCGGCGACCGAGCCGATCACGCCGAGCGGAACCACGAGCATGACGGCGAGCGGGATCGACCAGCTTTCATAAAGCGCCGACAACAGCAGGAACACCACGATGATGCTGAGGCCGATCAAGAGCGGCGCCTGCGAGCCGGACTGGATTTCCTGCAGCGACTGGCCGGTCCACTCGTAGCCGAAGCCGGCGGGCAGGTCGGCGGCGAGCCGTTCCATTTCGGCTATCGCCTCGCCGGACGAATGGCCCGGAGCCGCTTGGCCGCCGATGCGGATGGACGGATAGCCGTTGTAGCCGACGATCTGCGCTGGCCCCTTCTGCCACTCGACGTGGGCAAAGGCGGACAGCGGCACCATGCCCTCCTCGACATTGCGGACGTTGAGATTGAGCAGGTCCGCGGTTTCCATACGCTTGCCCTGCTCGGCCTGTACCGTGACGCGCTGCATGCGTCCGGCATTCGGGAAGTCGTTGACGTAGCTCGAGCCGAGGTTGGCGCTGATCGTCGAGTTGATGTCGGCGAAGGTGACGCCGAACGTGTTTGCCTTTTCGCGGTCGATCACGAGATTGACCTGCGCCGCATCGGGCAGGCCTTCGACGCGGAGACCGGCGAGGATCGGGCTCTTGGCAGCCTCGGCCAGCAACTGGTCGCGGGCATTGGCGAGCGCCTGCTGGCCAAGCCCGCCACGGTCCTGCAGGCGGAAGCTGAAGCCGCTGGTGGTGCCGAGGCCCTGGATCGGCGGCGGCGACAGTGCAAAGGTCATGGCGTCGCGGATGCCGAACAGCTTGGCGTTTGCGCGGGCGGCGATGGCGGCTGCCGAGTTTTCCGGTCCGCGTTCGCTCCAGTCCTTCAGGGTGATGAAGGCGAGACCGGCATTCTGGCCGGCGCCGGAGAAGCTGAAACCGGAAATACCGACGACGCGACTGACGGCGTCCTCTGCGAGGAAGGTGTCTTCCACCTGTTTGATGACGTCGGCGGTACGGTTTGCGCTCGCTTCCGGCGGAGCCTGGATGTCGACCAGCAGGTAGCCCTGGTCCTCGTTCGGAAGGAACGCCGTCGGCAGCTGCACATAGGCCCAGCCGAGCCCGGCCAGCAAGGCGAGATAGATAACCATGTATCGCGCCGGACGTTTGATCAGCCGGCCAATGAACGAGCTGTAGCCGCCGGCCGACTTTTCGAAGCTGCGGTTGAACCAGCCGAAGAAGCCCTTCTTCTCGTGATGTCCCTGCGGGATCGGCTTGAGGAAGGTCGCGCACAGCGCCGGCGTCAGCGACAGCGCCAGGAAGCCTGAGAACAGGATCGAGACGACCATGGTCAGGCTGAACTGCTGGTAGATGATCCCGACCGCGCCGGGGAAGAAGGCCATCGGCACGAACACTGCCGTAAGCACCAGCGTGATGCCGATGATGGCGCCGGTGATCTGTCGCATCGCCTTGCGGGTCGCCTCCTTCGGCGAGAGGCCTTCCTCGGCCATGATGCGCTCGACGTTTTCGACGACGACGATGGCGTCGTCCACCAGGATGCCGATGGCGAGAACCATGGCGAACATGGTCAGCACGTTGATCGAGAATCCGGTCGCCAGCATTACTGCACAGGTTCCGAGCAGCGCCACCGGCACCACGATCGTCGGAATGAGCGTGTAACGGAAATTCTGCAGGAACAGAAACATCACCACGAAGACGAGGACCATCGCCTCGAGCAGGGTGTGGATCACCTTCTCGATCGACACTTCCACGAACGGGGTGGTGTCATAGGGGATCTCATATTCGATACCCGGCGGGAAGTATCGCGACAGTTCCTGCATCGTCGCCCGTACCGCTTCCGAGGTCGACAGCGCATTGCCGGTCGGCGACAGTTGAACGCCGATTGCCGCGGAAGGCTTGCCGTTCAGGCGGCTGGAGAAGTTGTAGCTTTCGCCGCCGACCTCGATGCGGCCGACGTCGCGCAGGCGGACGGAGGATCCGTCCGGATTGGCGCGAAGCACGATCGCGCCGAACTCCTCCGGTGACGTCAGCTGTCCCTGCACGAGCACGCTGGCGGTGGTCTGCTGGGTGATCGGGTTCGGCTGGGCGCCGATGCGGCCGGCGGAAACCTGCGCGTTTTGGGCCTGGATCGCCGCCGTGACGTCGTCCGCGGTCAGCTTCAGGCCGAGCATCTTGTCGGGATCGAGCCATATGCGCATGGAGCGCTGGGTTGCAAACAGCTGGGCGCTGCCGACGCCCGGAGCGCGGCGGATTTCGCCGAGGACGTTGCGGCTGAGATAGTCGCCCAGACCGACGGCGTCGACCGATCCGTCGGTCGAGGTCAGCGACACCATCATCAGGAAGCCGCTTCCGGCCTGCTCGACGCGCATCCCCTGCTGGACGACGGAGCGCGGCAGGCGCGGTTCGACGCGGCTGATGCGGTTCTGCACCTCGACCTGCGCTTCGCCGACCTTGGTGCCGGGCTCGAAGGTGACGGTGATCGAGATGCGTCCCGACGAATCGGAGGTCGATTCGAAATAGAGCAGGCCCGGCACGCCGTTCAGCTCTTCCTCGATCGGCCGCGTGACACTCTGGTAGATGTCTTCCGGAGATGCGCCGACATAGCTGGTCGAGATCGAGATCTGCGGCGGGGCGACCGTCGGATACTGGGCGATCGGCAGCATGGGGATGGCGATAAGGCCGGCGAGGACGAAGAATATCGCGACGACCCAGGCGAAGACTGGCCTGTCAATAAAAAAGCGGGGCATGTTCTGGCCTCAAAGGTCTTTGCTGTCGGACTTGGGCTCGATGCCGGTGGAGGCCCCGGCAGTTTCGTCCGTCTTCTTGTCGACCGCCTGGTCGCCCTCCGGCTTCCACTCGGCCGGGGCGACTGCGGCGCCGGGACGGATCTTCTGGAAGCCTTCGACGATGACCTGCTCGTCCGGCTTGAGCCCTTCGGAAACCATGATGCGCGAGCCATAGACGCGACCGGTGATCACCTTGCGGATCTCGGCGGTCTTGTCTTCCTTGACGACATAGACCTGGGCATTGCCGGCCGTGTCGCGCTGGATCGCCTGCTGGGGGATGGCGATCGCATCCCTGGCGACGCCCTGCTGGATGACCACGCGTACATACATGCCCGGCAGCAGGTCGCTGTCCGGATTGGGGAACTCGGCGCGCAGCGTCACCTGGCCGGTCGTGGCATCGACGGTGGCCTCGGAAAAGAGCAGTCGACCGTGATGGGGGTAGGCCGAGCCGTCATCCATCAGCAGTTCGACATCGGCTTCACCGTTGCCCTGATGCGCACCAAATGCGCGGCGCAGGGCCAGCAGATCGTTGGCCGACTGGGTGAAGTCGGCATAAACCGGGTCGAGTTGCTGGATCGTCGCAAGCGCCTCGGAGCCGTTGGCGTTGACCAGCGCACCCTCGGTGATCAGGGCGCGCCCGATGCGGCCGCTGATCGGCGCGGTCACGCTCGCATATTGCAGGTTGAGCCTGGCCGATGCGAGCCCGGCTTCGGCGACTGCGACCTCCGCGTCGGCCTGGGCGAGCTGCGCAATCGCTTCGTCGTATTGCTGGGCGGTCGAGACGTTCGACTTGCGCAGCTGCTCCTGGCGATCGGCGGTCTGACGGGCCTGAAGCTGGGCGGCCTTGGCACGGCGCAGCGTCGCGTCGGCGCTGTCGACCTGCACCTGCAACGGCGCCGGGTCGATGCGGTAGAGGACATCGCCTTCCTTGACGCGCGACCCCTGTTCGAACACGCGCTCGACGATGATCCCGGATACACGCGGGCGCACCTCGGCAAGCCGCGTCGGGGCGATTCGGCCGGGTAGATCGTTCTTGATCGGCAGCGATTCGGCCTTGGTCGTCACGATGCCGACCTGCGTCGGCGGCATCTGCGGGGCAGCATTGCCCTGTTTCTCCTCACAGCCGGTGAGCAGAAGCAGGCCGATCATGACAACAGCGAGTGTGGGTGCGGAAGTGCGCATACGGGCTCCGGAGTTCTGGGATAGGCGGCATTGGGGCATCGAGCGCAATGCGCTATACATACATATGAGTTTGTATATATGGGACCGGGAAATATGTTGCAAGGCAATATCCACGCTGCAAAGCGAGCATGAAGCGCACCGGACTTCAAAATAAGGTGATTGAAGATATCCCGGTCGCCCGGCGCATGTTTCACTATGTGCCGATGATCACGCAGGCGGGTGCATCGACGTTCGCGGCGGGTGGTGTAACGGTCGGTGAAGTGCGCATTTTGCCTCACCTTTCCGCTCCTCCGAAAGTTTGATCGCAACGCCTATCCTCCACCTTCCGCACACTAGCCTTTTTCAGTGGATATTCATGGGCATAACCACGGAGTACTATGGTTTCCGGATGGATTGGGCTTGATCATCGTCACCTTGCGGGAGGTGCGTTGGGCGCGCGCTTTCAGAGAATGACGCTGGTTTGTGCCACAAGAAAATGTTGTTTTGCAAACGAAATGCTGGCTCATATTGTTACGAGCATCTCACCGCGACGATTGCCCCTGCTAGGGGAGCAGGTATAGACTGACAACAAAATAATAAGCGTGTCACTTCAGAACGCGCTGGGAATTTCGGAGGGGTCGTGAGCAGAATTGGCCGCAAGGACGAGCGGATCGCCGAGATCATCGCCTTGCTCGAGAAAAATGGGGTGATCCGTCTCCGGGATGCGGCAGCCCATCTCGGCGTTTCGGAGATGACCATCCGGCGCGACCTGTCCGACGTGCCGGGGCGCTTTAATTGTTTGGGTGGTTACATTATTTCCGTTCAGGAAGAGCCGGGCGCAGGCGGTTACGTGGCGGGCATCGAGAGGGACACTCAGTCCGGCGCCAAGCACCTGATCTGTGCCAGGGCGGCGGCGCTCATCGAAGACGATGATACAATCTTCATCGACTGCGGTACGACCACGCCCCATCTGGCGGAACTCGTGCCGCAGGGCAAGTCCATCACGGTGATCTGCTACTCCCTGATCGTTGCCGAGATTATCATGCACCTCAAGGACGTCAGGCTGATCCTGCTCGGCGGGGTCTATCACCGGGCCGCCGGCTCGTTTTCCAGCGATGAGGCGATCGACGTGCTGAAGCGCATCAACATCAACAAGGCCTTCATTTCTGCTGGCGGAGTGCACGAACAGCATGGCGTGACCTGCTCGCATTTCCACGAGGTTCCGATCAAGCAGATGGCGATCCGGCGGGCGGTCGATTCCTATCTGATGGTCGATTCCAGCAAGTTCGGAAAGGTGCGCGCCGCGCATTTCGCCGAGATGAGCCAGTTCCGCACGATCATCTCCGACAAGCCCGAGCTTGCGCACGACGCGTGACCGCGGCACGGAACGAAATCGGCCTGGCGGTGCCCAGAAATTGCCATGCGAATCGGATGAAGCCGGTTTCCGAACCAAGCCCATTGGAGGAAATGCCGGTGAACATCGACGCAAACGACCCCGATCTCGTCCAGGTGATGAAACGGTATTTCGCGGTGAAGGCCGAAGTCGCGGCCTTGAAGATGCACCTCGAACAGGCTCGAAAGTCCGCGGGCCAGGACATCCATTCCTTCTACAACCCGCGCACCAACCTGCAGCGCGCCGACGAGATCCTGCGTAGCCATGAACTGAGAAGCGAAATGATCCG
Source organism: Ferirhizobium litorale (assembly GCA_030028905.1). Taxonomy (GTDB): domain Bacteria; phylum Pseudomonadota; class Alphaproteobacteria; order Rhizobiales; family Rhizobiaceae; genus Ferirhizobium; species Ferirhizobium litorale. Next base: position 16,537 of record JALDYZ010000005.1, read on the forward strand.
CCTCATTGAGCTTGCCGAACATGCGGTGTCGCAAAGCGAACCAATCGACACGACACCAACAACTGATCAGGCCGATTCGTTCGAAGCCTCTCTGGCTGCGCTCGAAGAGGATGCGGCAGACATGGCTGCGCCGGGACATCCGCTGCAATAACGGCCGGATGCCTGTTCCTGCCGCTACCGTCAGGCCTGGAGATCGCGTTCCATGAAGACGATGTATGGCATCAGGTCCGGCGGGTAGTCGTGATAGGGAGGGCACTCGCGAAAGCCCAAGCCTTTATACATGGCAATGGCTTCGGTCAGCAGGTTGGCGGTGTCGAGCCGCATGCGGCTATAGCCATCCTGCTCGGCGACTGCGAACAGCGCCTTGCACAGTTGCTTGCCGATGCCTTTGCCGTGAAAACGGACCGGTACATAGAGCCGCTTCATCTCGCAAGTATCCGCAGAGAGCCGGCGATAGGCGCAAGCGCCCTTTACCTCGCCGCCTGCCACGGCGAGCAGGGTTTTTCCCTTCGGCGGCCCATAAGCCTTCGACAGACCTTCCAGTTCCGCCTCCAGCCCTTGATAGCCGAAGGCGGCATCGACAAACCACGGGTCGTGGGCGTAGCGGGTCCTGCACCATGCCACATACTCCCGTATCAGCATCCCGAAAGCGCGGTAGTCTTCTTCGTCTGCTGCAACCCTGATATCCGTGTTCATTCCTCGATCCTGCGCGTTTCGCGCCACGATACGGTGCCCGTTGCAACGCTGCAACGGCGAGGCGGCCCGGTGCGCCTGTTGCCGGGACAGGGCTACTGTCGATATTGCACCAACGCCACTGGATGAAGCGGGCTTTGCCGCTATCTGAAACTGATAGATATTGCTTCCGACAGACCGAGTTGAACGTAGCAGGAGGCCGCCGTGACTGCTCCCCATCCTTCCAAGACGCATATTGGAAATCACAAACTCCATCCCGAAACCCAGATGCTCAACTACGGCTACGATCCGGAACTTTCGGAAGGGGCCGTCAAGCCGCCGGTTTTCCTCACCTCGACCTTCGTCTTCAAGTCCGCGGAGGAGGGGCGCGATTTCTTCGACTTCGTTTCCGGCCGGCGCGAGCCGCCGGTCGGTACTGGGGCAGGGCTCGTCTATTCCCGCTTCAACCACCCGAACAGCGAGATCGTCGAGGACCGTCTCGCCGTCTATGAGCAGACCGAAAGCGGCGTTCTGTTTTCCTCCGGCATGTCGGCGATCGCCACCACCTTGCTCGCCTTTGTCCGGCCGGGCGACGCGATCCTGCATTCGCAACCGCTCTATGGCGGGACTGAGACGCTGCTTGCCCGGACCTTCGCCAATCTCGGCGTCGCGGCGGTTGGCTTTGCCGATGGCGTCAACGAGACATCCGTCCTAGCGGCCGCCGAGCTGGCGATGACGAGGGGGCGGGTGTCGATGATCCTCGTCGAAACCCCGGCAAACCCCACCAACAGCCTCGTGGACGTGGCGATGATCCGCCGCGTGGCCGAGACCATCGGCGACAACCAGGGGCATGTGCCCATCGTCGCCTGCGACAACACCCTGCTCGGCCCGGTCTACCAGCGGCCGATCGAGCACGGTGCCGACATATCGCTCTACTCGCTGACAAAGTATGTCGGCGGGCACTCCGATCTCATCGCCGGCGCCGCGCTCGGTTCCAAGACGGTGATGAAACAGGTCAAGGCATTGCGGGGTGCGATCGGCACCCAACTCGATCCGCATTCCTGCTGGATGCTGGGACGGTCGCTGGAAACGCTGTCGATCCGCATGGAAAAGGCCAACAGCAACGCTCTCGCGATCGCCGATTTCCTGCGCGATCACCCAAAGGTCGAGACCATTCACTACCTGTCCTACCTCGACCCGAAATCTGCGGCCGGGAAGACCTTTTCCGCCCAGTGCACGGGCGCCGGCTCGACCTTTTCCTTCGATATCCGCGGCGGCCAGCCGGCCTCGTTCAAGTTCCTGAACGCGCTGCAGATCTTCAAGCTTGCCGTCAGCCTTGGCGGCACCGAGTCACTCGCCAGCCACCCGGCCACCATGACCCATTCGGGCGTGCCGGAGGAGGTGCGACGGCGCATCGGTGTGCTGGAGTCGACCATCCGCCTGTCGGTCGGCATCGAGCATCCGGATGACCTGATCGCCGATCTGAGTGCCGCGTTGGAAGCCGTCTGAGGCAGTGTCGCCGCGCCGTGGGCGCAGTGATGAAAATGCCGGCGGAAGGGGAACCCCTCCGCCGGCTTTATTGTCATGCCTGGAAAAGGTGCCAGCTCACCACTTCTTGCTCAGCTTGAAGGTGACGGTGCGCGCATCGCCATAGCCGCAGACCAGCAGGCCGCCGCAACCCTTCACGTAGTCCTTGTCGAACACGTTGGCGACGTTGAGCGCCGCGCCCCAGCCGTCCTTCTCGTAGCGGATGCCGGCATCGAAGACGGTGGCATCGGGAACCTTCGCCGTGTTCTCGTTGTCGGCCCAGCTTTCGCCCTGGTAGCGAACCCCGGCGCCGACGCTGACGCCTTCGAGCATGCCGGTGGTGACGGTATAGTCAAGCCACAGCGAAGCCTGGGTATCCGGGATCAGGTAGGGCGACTTGCCGATCAGCGCGGTATTCAAGTTCTTGGTGATTTCCTGGTCGATGAAGTCGAGGCCGGCAATGAACTTCCAGTTCTCGTTGAGGTTGACCTTGGCTTCCAGTTCGATGCCACGCGAGCGGACCTCGCCCATCTGGCTGGAGATCAACGTGATCGGATCGGTGACGACGACGTTCTGCTTGGTCAACTGGTAGACCGAGGCGGTCAGCAGTCCGTCGAAGAAGGTTGGTTCATATTTGATCCCTGCCTCGAACTGGTCGCCTTCCTCGGGCTTGGTGAGTCCGGTTTCGGTCACCGCGATGATCGGGTTGAAGAAGGTCGAGGCGCTGAAGTAGGGGGTCACGCCGTTGGCGAATTCGTAGGCGATGCCCGCACGGCCGCTGAGCGCGCCCTCGTTGTAGGTAACTGTGTCGTTGGCCAACGCGTCGGCCGTCTTGGTGTCGACGTAGTCGTAGCGGCCATTGAGCGTGACCAGCCAACCATCGCCAAAGCGGATCTGGTCCTGAACGTAAACACCAAGCTGCTGCTGGGTGATAACTTGATCGAGGTAGGGCACGTTCGGGGGCTGCGGCGCGCCGTAGACGGGATCGATGGCGCTGATCGGCGTTGCGGCGTCGGGCCATGCTGGCGATGCTTGGATGTGGTCGAGCCTGTAGTACTTGTAGTCCAGGCCGACCAACAAGGTGTGATCCAGTGCGCCGGTCTCGAAATCGCCCTGGAGGTGATTGTCGATGTTCACGGTGTCGACCTTCGAGGTGTGCTCGAAACCGATGCGGGAGAGCAGGGGGTCGGCGGGATTCGGCGTCTGCGCGTAGCCCGGGAACGGAAGCGTCGTATTATAGTAGCCGTAGGGATAAGGGCCGTCTTCGTGCTTGTAGAGATGGCCGTAGCGCAGGTTCTGGTTGAACTGCCAGCCGCTGTCGAACTCGTGCTTGAACTCGTAGCCGACCATCTGCTGGACATAGGAGCCGGTGTCGATGTCCGGCTCGCCGAAGAACGCTTTGCGGTCGATCTTGCCGAACGATGCATTTTCCACGGTGCCGACATAGGGCAGGAAGCTGCCGCCGACGTGGCGCTGGTCGAGGCCCTGCAGCAGGCCGTAGACCGTCAGGCTGGTTGCGTCGTCGGGTTCATAGGTGAACTGCGGCAGGATGAAACCGCGCAGGTCGTTGGAATAGTCGGTGTAGTTCTCGCCACCGGAGACCTTGCCGGTGACACGGTAGTTGAAACCGTCCTTGGCCTCGCCGTTGACGTCGAAGCCTCCGAATCCGTTGCCGTTGGAGTTGATGCCGATCTCGGTATAGATGAACGGCTGGTCCTGCGGGCGCTTGCTGATCAGGTTGACGATGCCGCCGGGGTTGGCGCCGCCATAGAGCACGGAAGCCGGGCCCTTGAGCACCTCGACGCGCTCGAGCATGAAGGGGTCGATCTGGAAGCCGCCGAAACCGTAGCTGAACAGGTTCAACCCGTCGAGGAAGACGCCGGTCTGCGTCGCATCAAAGCCGCGGATATAGAACCAGTCGGTATCGGCGTCGACGCCGAACGGTTCGGTGGTGACACCGGGGGTATAGCGCAGCGCCTCGTCGATCTTGTTGACGACGCCGCGGTCCTGCATCTCCTCGACCCCGATTACCGAGACGCTCTGCGGGATTTCGCTGATCGGCGTGTCGGTCTTGGAGCCGGTGGCGGTGTCGCGTGCGACATAGCCGTCGACAGGCCCGGTGGCGCTCTGCGCGTCGACATTGTTGCCCTCGATGACCAGGGGTTTCAGCTGGGTCGCATCCTGGTCTTGTGCCATGGCGCCGCCGGCCATCAGCAGTGCCGTCATCGCCACGCCGCTCTTGAAGAAGGCATTGAAACGTGCCCTGCCGTTCCTGTTGAAAGTCCTGTTCATTTTTCAGCAATCCCCGCTCGCGAGTGTCGTCGGAGGCGCCGCAATTGCGCCATGTTTTAATATGAGCGCCTATATCAACTTAGTGCGGGATGCTTGGACGGATCCCCGGAAATTGAACATTCTTGGTCAAACTTGTCCCGGCCCGCGTTTCGCGGCGGACGTGTGTCATGCAAGTCGCATTTTTTTCCACAGGGCCGGCGTGGTGCCGGTGTTCTTGCGAAAGACGCGCGTGAAATGGGCCTGGTCGGAAAACCCGGTTTCGACGGCGACAGTGGTGATCGGCATGCCGTTTCCGAGAAGCAGCTGCTTGGCCCTGTCGAGGCGGGCGTTCATCTGCCACTGGTGCGGCGCGACCCCGGTCGAAGCCTTGAAGGCATGGCTGAAATGCGACTGCGAAAGACCGGTCAGGGAGGCCAGTTCTTCGAGGCGAATGCTGCGCAGGCAGTTTTCCTCGATGAAGTCGGTGGCGCGGCGCAACTGCCAGCTGGCCAACTGGCTGCGCTTGCGCGGAGCAGTCTGGTTGATCTTCAACAGATGGAGGATCAACGCAAGGCTCAGTCCGTCGCCGTAGAGTTCGTGCAGCGGCTGTGGACTGGCACATTCCTCGGCAATCAACCCGGCCAGGGCGAACACTTTCGGATCGCTGAACATCAGTCGCGGTGAACCGAACGGCTGGGAAGAGAACTCGTCGCCAAGGCGTCGGCTGATGATGTCGAGATCGAAGTGCAGGTCGAGATGCCGGACGAACCGCAGCCCGACCAGCTCGGCCCACAGCTCCATCTCGGCTGGAATGTAGGAGATGCTCTGCGACTGCTGGCTGGCAAGGGCCTTCTGGTCCTGCGGTGCCATCTTGACGTTGCAGTTCCCGGCGCCCTTGGAATCGAGCAGAATGACGATCCGCGGGTCCCTGGCAACATAGTAGCCGCCGGCACTGGCTTCGCACTCGACATCCCACAGATCGGCGACAATGCCGTTCCAGAGGCGGCGCTGGAGGTCATTCACCACGGTGAAGCCACTGATTTTGTTTTGCATCCTTGGCTGGAATGTCATCGGCGCCCAGATCGTCTCAGCTCGTTCGCAAGAGTTGGAATTTAAACTTGCTTTTTTAAGTCAAGAATTGAGTAGCGCAGATGGCCTGGTATGACAATTGCAAGACGGCCACACCGAAATAGAAAAAGCCGCGGTGGCGACGCCACCGCGGCTCGACGGATGCGGTACGGCTGGGACTCAGGTGTCCAGCGTTTCCAATTTCTTGCTGAAGGCGAGGGCGAGCAGCGTGCAGATCGCACCCGACAACAGATAGTAGCCGGCGAACCGGAGGCCGAGCTCGCTTGACAGGCTGAGTGCCACGAAAGGCGCAAATCCGGCGCCGACCAGCCATGCAAGGTCCGATGTCAGCGCCGCACCGCTGTAGCGGTAGTGCTGGCCGAAGCGAGACGCGAGCGCCCCGGCAGCCTGCCCGAAGGAGAGGCCGAGCAGGCTGAAGCCGAGGATGACGAACGTATGGCGGGCCGTCGATCCGGAGCCGAGCAGGATAGGCGCCACGAAGCTGAACACCGCGATCAAGGCGGCGCAGACGGCGAGCTGGCCGCGTCGGCCGATCCGGTCTGCCATGAGGCCGGAGGCGACGATGCCGACGATGCAGAACGCCGCGCCGATGATCTCGACGATCATGAACGAGACGGCCGACTCCTCGCTGAACAGCGTCACCCAGCTCAACGGAAACACCGTGACGAGATGGAACAGCGCATAGGTCGCAAGCGGAACGAAGGCGCCGATCAGCACGTCGCGGCCATGCAGGCGCAGCAGTTCGGAGATATAGACCGGCTGCAGTTCATGGCGCTCGAGCAGGGCGCCGAACTCGGGCGTGGCGACCAGACGCAGACGGGCGAAGAGCGCAACCACGTTGATGGCGAAGGCGCAGAAGAAGGGATAGCGCCAGCCCCAGCTGAGAAAATCTTCTTCCGAAAGGTTGGCAACGAAAAAGGCGAAAAGCCCGCTGGCGAGCATGAATCCGACGGGCGCGCCAAGCTGGGGTATCATCGCATACCAGCCGCGGCGGTTGGCCGGGGCGTTGAGCGCCAGCAGCGATGCCAGCCCGTCCCAGGCGCCGCCGAGCGCCAGCCCCTGGCAGAACCGGAAGAAGCACAGCAGGATGATTGCCCACATGCCGATATTGCCGTAGCCGGGCAGGAAGCTGATGGCGGCCGTCGAGCCGCCGAGCATGAACATGGCGATGGTCAGTTTCACTCCGCGGCCGTGCCGGCGGTCGATCGCCATGAAGATGACCGAACCGAGCGGGCGCGCGAGGAAGGCAAGCGAAAAGACGAGGAAGGAGTAGAGTGTCGCCTGCAGCGGTTCGGCGAACGGAAAGATCAACCGCGGGAAAACAAGTACGGAGCCTATGGCGTAGACGAAAAAGTCGAAGAATTCGGACGTGCGCCCGATTACAACGCCAATGGCGATGTTGGAGGGGGCCACCGGCTGGTCGGCGTGGATCATGCGCGCATCACGTTCAAGACCCGAAGAACGAGGCTGTTCTGATGCCTGGGATATGCTGCTCATAAAATGTTCTCCTCTGCAGAGGCGGCTTACTCCCATAGTCCGCCTCACTTGCGAGAGTTCATGAAAGCGAAGCGGTTAGCAAGTCTCCATTGCGCAGATGCGCGACAAAACTGATTGCAATCGCGGCGAGTTTTCATACCATGCTCACGGAGCGACGGCTCCGACGTTGGTGCGACAATTTATCCCAAAGGTACGGATGGCTGCGGATAAACGGATTGTGCGCCTAATACTTGATTATTATCAAGCACCTAGCATGAGCATGCCGGCAGTTCGTATCGTTTCCGTGTTGCAGCATATTATTGCACCGCGGCGAAACACCTCATGTTAATAGCGGCGGACCCCAATTATCCGCGGGGCATCGAAACAAAATTGAGTTTTGACAAGTGCCGATAGCAACGAAGATTCTTCGCCTGTTGACCGTCTTGCCGCTCCTGCTCCTCCTCGGGGGCTGCGATCTGGTCGTCATGGCGCCATCCGGTGATATCGCGATCCAACAACGCGATCTCATCATCATCTCAACCATTCTCATGCTTTTGATCATCATTCCGGTGATCTTCCTGATCTTCATCTTCGCCTGGCGGTACCGTCAGGCCAACACCGAAGCGACCTACGACCCGGATTGGCATCATTCCACCGGCCTCGAAGTGGTCATCTGGTCGGCGCCGCTGCTGATCATCATCGCGCTTGGCGCGCTCACCTGGATCAGCACCCACAAGCTCGATCCCTATCGCCCGCTCGACCGCATCGATGCGGATCAGCCGATCGCGGCAGACGTCAAGCCGCTGACCGTCGAGGTGGTGGCGCTCGACTGGAAATGGCTGTTCATCTATCCCGATCTCGGAATTGCGACGGTCAATGAGATAGCCGCCCCGGTCAATGTGCCGATCACCTTCAAGATCACCGCCTCGTCGGTGATGAACTCGCTCTACATTCCCGCGCTTGCCGGCCAGATCTATGCCATGCCGGCCATGCAGACCAAGCTGCATGCGGTCATCAACAAGGCCGGCGAATACGAGGGCTTTTCGGCCAACTACAGCGGCGACGGCTTCTCCCACATGCGCTTCAAGTTCCATGGCGTCGACCAGCAGGGCTTCGATGCCTGGGTGGCGCAGGTGAAGAGCAAAGGCACCGCGCTCAACCGCGACGCCTACCTCAAGCTCGAGAAGCCGAGCGTGCGCGAGCCGGTCCGCTTTTTCGCCACCGTCGACAGCGATCTCTACAACGCCATCCTCAACCTGTGCGTCAGGCCCGGCCAGATGTGCGTCAACGAGATGATGCACATCGACATGACCGGGGGCGCGGGCAAGGACAGCGAAGAAAATCGCGATCGGCTGGAGTACGACAATCGCCACTCCGGGTCCGGCCATGGTGGCCACGGTGCCGGCCATGCGTCCGAAGCACCGGGCGACGCAGCGGTGGAACCGGCGCAGCACGACATGAACCAGCATGACGGGCAGTCCATGCCCGGCATGAATCATGGCGGCGGCGCAGAGCCAGCCCAAACCAACAACTGAACCTGGCGCTTTGCGTCGTAAAGACATCAACGAACGGGTTATTCCATGTTTTCCAATCCAGACCTTCTGAAGTTCGTCTTTGGTCGGTTGACCCTCGATTCAATTCCCTACCATGAGCCGATCCTCGTCGTGACCTTCATTGTCGTCGCACTCGGCGGCATCGCGCTCCTCGGGGCCCTTACCTATTTCCGCGTCTGGGGCTATCTCTGGACCAACTGGCTGACGAGCGTCGATCACAAGAAGATCGGCATCATGTACATCATCCTCGCGGTTATCATGCTGCTGCGCGGTTTCTCCGACGCCATCATGATGCGCCTACAGCAGGCGATCGCCTTCGGCGGTTCGGGGGGATACCTGCCGCCGCACCACTACGACCAGATCTTCACTGCCCACGGCGTGATCATGATCTTCTTCGTGGCGATGCCCCTGGTGACCGGCCTGATGAACTTCGTCGTGCCGCTGCAGATCGGTGCGCGCGACGTTTCCTTCCCGTTCCTCAACAATTTCTCGTTCTGGATGACAGTGGCCGGCGCCATCATCGTGATGCTCTCGCTCTTCATCGGCGAATTCGCACGCACGGGCTGGCTCGCCTACCCGCCGCTTTCCGGAGCGGACTACAGTCCGGGGGTCGGGGTCGACTACTATATCTGGGGCCTGCAGGTGGCGGGCATCGGCACGACGCTCTCGGGCATCAACCTGATCGCCACCATCATCAAGATGCGCGCACCCGGCATGACCCTGATGAAGATGCCGGTCTTCACCTGGACGTCGCTTTGCACCAACGTGCTGATCGTCGCGACCTTCCCGATCCTGGCGGCGACCCTTGCCCTTCTCACGCTCGATCGCTACGCCGGCATGAACTTCTTCACCAATGACCTCGGCGGCAATCCGATGATGTATGTGAACCTCATCTGGATCTGGGGGCATCCGGAGGTCTACATCCTTGTCCTGCCGGCATTCGGCGTCTTCTCGGAAGTCGTGTCGACCTTCTGCGGCAAGCGCCTGTTCGGCTACACCTCGATGGTCTACGCCACCGTGGTCATCACCGTGCTCTCCTATCTCGTGTGGCTGCACCACTTCTTCACCATGGGTGCCGGCGCCAGCGTCAACGCCTTCTTCGGCATCACCACGATGATCATCTCGATCCCCACGGGGGCGAAGATCTTCAACTGGCTGTTCACCATGTACCGGGGCCGTATTCGCTTCGAGGTGCCGATGCTGTGGACCATGGGCTTCATGGTGACCTTCGTCATCGGCGGCATGACCGGCGTGCTGCTCGCCGTTCCGCCGGCCGATTTCGTGCTGCACAACTCGCTGTTCCTCATCGCCCACTTCCACAACGTCATCATCGGCGGCGTGGTGTTCGGCATGTTCGCGGGCATAACCTACTGGTTCCCCAAGGCGTTCGGCTACAAGCTCGACCCGTTCTGGGGCAAGATGAGCTTCTGGTTCTGGCTCGTCGGCTTCTACTTCGCCTTCATGCCGCTCTACGTGCTCGGCCTTATGGGGGTCACCCGCCGCGTTAACGAGTTCGAGGACCCGTCGCTGCAGATCTGGTTCGTGATCGCCGCCTTCGGCGCGGCGCTCATCGCCGTCGGGATCGCTTCCTTCATCATCCAGCTGATCGTCAGCTTCTTCAAGCGCGACCAGCTGCGCGACACCACCGGCGACCCGTGGGACGGCCGCACGCTGGAGTGGTCGACGTCCTCGCCACCGCCGGAGTACAACTTCGCCTTCACCCCGGTCATCCACGACCATGATACCTGGTGGGACATGAAGAAGCGTCGCTACGAGCGTCCGCTCACCGGCTTCAAGTCGATCCACATGCCGAAGAACACCGGGACGGGCATCATCCTGGCCGGCCTCAACGTCGTCTTCGCATTCGGGATGATCTGGTACATGTGGTGGCTGGCGATCCTTGCCTTTGTCGCCATCGTCGCGGTCGCGATCGGCCATACGTTCAACTACAATCGCGACTTCTACATCCCCGCGGACGAGGTCAGCAACACGGAAGGCGAGCGCACCAGGCTGCTTGCCGGGCAGGCTTAGACATGAATCAGACGCATACCGACCAGGTGCTGCAGAACGAGGGCGCGCCGGCGTTCTACACCACCGAGGAGCATCATCCGGAAAACAGCACCATGCTGGGTTTCTGGCTCTATCTGATGAGCGACTGCCTGATCTTCGCAGTCCTCTTCGCAACCCATGCCGTCGTCGGCCGCAATTTTGCGGCCGGCCCAACACCGGCCGACCTGTTCGACCTAAACCTCGTCGCGATCAACACCGCGATGCTGCTTTTCTCGTCCATCACATACGGTTTTGCGATGCTGCAGATGGAGCGCAACGCCAAGGCCGAAACGCTGTTCTGGCTCGGGGTCACCATGCTGTTCGGCCTCGCCTTCCTGACGATCGAGCTCTACGAGTTCTATCACCTGATCCATGAAGGTGCAGGCCCGACGCGCAGTGCATTCCTGTCGTCGTTCTTCACGCTCGTCGGAACCCACGGTGCGCACGTCACTGCCGGCATCATCTGGATGGTCGTGTTGATGATCCAGGTCGCCAAACGTGGCCTGATCGTCGAGAACAGGCGTCGCCTGATGTGCCTGTCGATGTTCTGGCACTTCCTCGACGTCGTCTGGATCGGCGTGTTTTCCTTTGTCTACCTGCTCGGAGTACTCGGATGAGCACACAAGCACCTCTGCATGAAGACGCGCTCGAGGCGCATCACGGTCACAGCCACGGCCACGGCGCCGGCCACGGTACCTTCGGCGGCTATGTCACCGGCTTCATCCTGTCGGTCATACTGACGGCGATCCCCTTCTGGCTGGTCATGGCCGGCGTCTTCGAGAACCATTTCCTCACCGCCGTGCTCGTCATGGGGATCGGTGCCGTCCAGATCGTCGTGCACATGATCTTCTTCCTGCACATGAACGGCAAATCGGAAGGCGGCTGGACGATGCTGGCACTGATCTTCACCGCCATAGTGGTGCTGATCATGCTGGTCGGATCGCTGTGGGTCATGCATCACCTGAATACCAACATGATGCCGATGTCCCCGGAAATGATGAAGAACATGCCCTGACCCTTCGCGCATGTTCGCCATGCGCCTTGTTAGGGAACTGTTGCGCCGCGCATTCCTGCAGAATGCGCGGCGCGGCCAGACCGGCATCCAGCCTGTACGACATCCGGGCATGAACGCCCACAAAGCATGCCCCGGGAGTTTCCCGCATTGACCGATACCGCTTCCGCTCCGCCCGGACGCCGCTCCTACCTCAAGCTCGCGACATGGATCGTCCTCCTGCTCGTACTGACCGGCATTCTCCTGGCGCTCGGCACCTGGCAGGTGAATCGCCTGCACTGGAAGCAGGACCTGATCGCCCGGGTCGAGGCGCGCGTGCAGGGCGAACCACAGGCCGCACCTGGCCGGGTCGAATGGGCGGCAATCGATGCCGCCGACTACGAATACCGTCGCGTCCGCACGAGCGGAACCTTCCTTCACGACGACGAAACGCTCGTCTATGCCTCGACCGTGCTCGGTCCCGGCTACTGGGTCGTCACGCCCCTGAAGATGGACGACGGTAGCATCGTCCTCGTCAATCGCGGCTTCGTGCCGACCGACCGGCGAAAGGTTTCGACCCGCGCCGGCGGCAATCCGGCCGGGCCTGTCACCGTGACCGGCTTGCTGCGCATTTCCGAGCCCGGCGGCACCCTGCTGCGCGCGAATGTGCCGGGAGAGGATCGGTGGTATTCGCGCGACGTGGCGGCGATCGCAAGCGCCCATGAATTGCAGGATGTCGCGCCGTATTTCATCGACGCGGACGCTAACGCCAATCCGGGCGGCCTGCCCGTCGGGGGACTGACTCAGGTCAAGTTCCCGAATAGCCACCTCGTCTACGCCATTACCTGGTATGCACTGGCGGCGATGACGTCGGGGTTGATCGTTTATTTGCTGGTCTTCGAGCGGCGGCGGCGGCTATCCTCCACGCGTTGAACGCCCGGTTCGCCGGAGAAAAGCGCAATTCGAGGGAACGCCATGACAGACACTTTCACCGCAATGGTCATCGACACCGTCGACGGCAGACCGAAGGCCGAGTTCAGGCAGTTGTCGCTTGCCGACCTGCCCGACAACGACGTGCTGGTCGAGGTGGCCTATTCGACCTTGAACTACAAGGACGGGCTGGCGATCTCCGGCAAGGGTCGGATCGCCCGGCGGACCCCGATGGTCGGCGGCGTCGATATCGCCGGAACGGTTGTCGAATCGCGCGCGGATCGCTGGCGGCCGGGCGACAAGGTCGTCGTCAACGGCTGGGGCCTGTCGGAAACCGAATGGGGCGGCTACACGCGTTTCCAGCGGCTGAAGTCGGAATGGCTGACCGCTCTGCCGCCGGCATTCTCGCTGGAACAGGCGATGGCGATCGGCACGGCCGGATACACCGCCGCTCTCTGCGTCGACGCGCTGGAGGACTGGGGCACGATCCGCCCCGGCGACCGGGAGGTGCTGGTGACGGGCGCCGCCGGCGGGGTCGGATCTATTGCCGTCAGCCTGCTGGCGCACAAGGGCTACACGGTCACCGCATCGACCGGACGTCCGGAAACCCACGATTATCTCTCCGCACTGGGCGCCACGGCCTTCGTCGACCGCACCACGCTTGCCGAAAAGGGACCGCCGCTGCAGAAGGAGCGCTGGACCGGCGCAATCGATTCCGTCGGTTCAACGACACTGGTCAACGCGATTTCCCAGACCGTCTATGGCGGCGCGGTGGCTGCCTGCGGACTGGCGGGCGGTGCCGACCTGCCAGGGACGGTCCTTCCGCACATCCTGAGGGGCGTAGCCCTGCTCGGGGTCGATTCGGTCATGGCGCCGCAGGCCAGACGCCAGCGCGCATGGCAGACGTTGAGCAAGCATCTCGATCCTCGCCATCTCGCGTCGATGACGACCGTCGAGCCGATGTCGAGCCTGCCGAGCCTTGCCGAGGATATCGTCGCCGGCAAGATCAGGGGCCGCGTCGTCATTGCGGTGGATCGCTGAGCGTCAATCGTGACTTCGCTCAGATGGCCGCCTGGCCATGGGTCAGGCGTGCCACCTTCTTGATGTGGCTCACTGCCGCCTGTCCGCCCATTGTCTTGTTGAAAAGATCGAGGCTTTCGTCGCCCTCGTCGCTGACCGGCGTCAGCGCCCGGTCCATGTAGGCCTTCGAGGCCGGATTCCTCGATATCATGTAGGCGGATGCGATCAAACGGAGAACGGAGCCGGCGATGTAGGCCTGCTTGCGGACGGTGTCCCACGCGAACCTGGACCAGAAGAGCAGGGGATTTTCCCGCGGCATGCCGGGACGGCGTTCGGATTGGCGCTTCAGCCGCAGCAGGCCGCTCTGCAGCGGATGCACATTTTCCAGCTGCACCGTGGTGGCAAAGGACACCAGCACCTTGACGAGGCTGTGGATCGGCACGCTAGTGGCAACCGCGCGCCGTAGCAGCGTCTTCATGTGTTCCGGCGTGTAGTAGAGCGCCCATGCCTCATGGTAGATCGCCTCCCATTCGCTGCGGCTCATCCTCGGATGCGCCGTGCAGACATGCTCGACGTCGTAGTTGTTGAGATCCGGGTCCATTGGCACCCCGTTCTTCCACAGGGTCTGGTGATCTTCCGAACCGGGAAGCGGCGTAAGGCAGAAGAACTCGATCACGTCGAGCGGCAGTTCCTCCTGGATGATCGCGATATCGCGCCGGATGCTCTCCGGCGTGTCCGCGGGAAAACCGAGGATGTAGCCCGCGAGCGTCATGATCCCCTGTGCCTTCCAGGCCAGCAGCATCTTGCGGTATTCGGTAATCTTGTTCTGGTTCTTCTTGGCTGCCGCCAGATTGTCCGGATTGACGTTCTCCAGCCCGATGAAGACGCGGGTGACGCCGGCGCGCTTTGCCTTTTCCACGAAGTTTTCGATCTTGTGGCAAAGCGTGTCGACCTGGATCATCAATCCGAGCCGGATGCCGTCCCGTTCCCTCAATTGGATCAGCCGGTCGAATATCGCCTCCCACTCCTTGTTGCGGGCGAAGTTGTCGTCGGTGATGAAGAACTTGTGGATGCCCTGCGCCCAGTTGAGGCGCACCAGCCGCTCCACGTCATCGGCGGAGCGGAACCGCGACTTGCGGCCCTGCACATTGATGATGGTGCAGAACGAGCATTGATAGGGACAACCACGCCCGGCATCGAAGCTGGTGCTAAGGCCGAGAGTCTGCGCCACATTCTGCTTCGGCAGGAAAGGCACGGGCGCCCCTGCGAGGCCGGGAAGGTCGTTCATGAAGTCATAGAGCGGCTTGAGTTCCCCGGCGGCGGCGTCGCGCAGAACCTGGTCCAGCCGGCCCTCCGCCTCGCCGGCAAACATCGCGATGCCCATGTCGCGGCAGGCGTCGAGTTCGACCGCCCGGCCGTCCAGCATCGCCAGGCACCCCGAGACATGGAAGCCGCCCATGGCGACCGGAACGCCTGCATCACGAAACGGCCGTGCAATATCGAGGGCGCGCGGATACTGGTTCGACTGGACGCCGACGAGCCCGATCATGCCGAAACCGTCATGGCGGCGAAGCTTGGCAAGCAGCGAGGGAATATCTATCCGCGTGTTGGTCTCGTCGATCACGGTGATGTCGATGGCGACATTTGCGCCGAGCACCTGGCGCTCGGCGCAGTCGGCAGCAATCCCGTAGAGGGCCGCCAGCGAGTTGGAGGGGATCATCGCCCGCCACCAGCGGATCACGTATCCATCGTCGTCGTAGTGGGACGGCTTGATCAGGATGAGCTGGAAGCGTCTATCCACTGCCACATTACGTTCCGATCTGTTGGAGCAATCGATCGCGGGGCACTGCAGATCAGCGTATCAGAGATGCAGTGGCGTGCAAGCAATGAGGCGTAGCGTCTAACTACTGTCATCGATGAGCGGGTAGAAACACGGGGTCGCGCTCAGGCGCCAACGCAAGGTTTATGAGGAGTGCAGTTATGAACGATTATCCTGGTCCGGAAAAAGACGATTTCAAGACGCTCACCGATCTGCGCGAGGAACGCGAGGACGTCGGGCGGAACTGTTCCACCAACCCGACGATGGGCGACATCATCCACATGCGCTTTTCGCGCCGCGCCTTCATGGGCGGTTCGCTGGCGGTTGCGGCCATCTCGACAACGGTGAGCCCGCTGGCTCTCTTGACGGCAGACGACGCCCGTGCCGAGATGTCGGGGACGTTCGATTTCACCGAGGTTGAGGCTGGTGTCGACGAAACCCACCATGTTGCCGAAGGCTATGATGCCGACGTGCTCTTGCGCTGGGGCGACAAGCTCTTTGCCGACAGCCCGGAGTTCGACCCGAAAAACCAGACGGCGGCAGCGCAACAGAAGTTGTTCGGCTACAACAACGACTATGTCGGCTTCATTCCGCTCGACGGCAGCCCTGATCACGGCCTGCTGGTCGTCAATCACGAATACACCAACGCCGAACTGATGTTCCCCGGCTTCGCCACCATCCAGAAGGTGACCGAGGATGGCAAGGAGAAGGAAAAGGTCGTCCTCGGAGACTACACGAAGGAACTGGTCGATATCGAGATGGCGGCCCATGGCGGCACAATCGTCGAGATCCGCAAGGTCGACGGCAAGTGGCAGCCGGTGCTCGACGGCAAGTTCAACCGCCGCATCACCGCCACGACCGAGATGCAGCTGTCCGGTCCCGTCGCCGGCCACGAGCGCGTGAAGACCCCGTCAGACCCGACCGGCGTGAAGGTCCTCGGTACCGTCAACAACTGCGCCGGTGGCGTCACGGCCTGGGGGACTTACCTGATGGCCGAGGAGAACTTCCACGGCTATTTCGGCGGCGAACTGGCTGCGGATCATCCCGAAGCCGCACAGATGGAGCGCGTCGGCGCGCCGGGCGGCGACTACGCGTGGTGGACGTTCTATGACCGCTTCGACATGGGCAAGGAGCCGACCGAGGCCAACCGCTTCGGCTGGGTGGTCGAGGTCGATCCGATGGATCCGAATTCCGTACCGAAGAAACGCACCGC
The DNA here is from genome assembly GCA_030028905.1 of Ferirhizobium litorale. Lineage (GTDB taxonomy): Bacteria > Pseudomonadota > Alphaproteobacteria > Rhizobiales > Rhizobiaceae > Ferirhizobium > Ferirhizobium litorale. Next base: position 33,147 of record JALDYZ010000005.1, read on the forward strand.
GCTTGGCCGGTTCAAGCATGAAGGGGCGGAATCGGTGGTCAACAAGGACGGCCGTGTGGTCTTCTATTGCGGCGACGACGAGCGCTTCGACTATGTCTACAAGTTCGTGACCAAGGGCACCTACAATCCGGATGACCGCGCCGCAAACTTGGACCTGCTCGACGAGGGCACGCTCTACGTGGCGAAGTTCTCCGAGAACGGGACGGTCGCGTGGATGCCGCTTGTCCATGGCGAGGGACCGTTGACAGCTGGCAACGGTTTCAACAGCCAGGCCGACGTGCTGATCGAGACGCGCCGCGCCGCCGATCTGCTGGAAGCCACCAAGATGGATCGCCCGGAAGACGTGCAGCCGAACCCGGCGACCGGCAAGGTCTATGTGATGCTGACCAACAACACCAAGCGCAAGGCCGACCAGGTCGACGCCGCCAATCCGCGTGGCGACAACGCCTTCGGCCACATCATCGAGATCACCGAGACCGACGGCGACTTCGCCGCGCTGACCTCGCGCTGGGACGTGCTGCTGAAATGCGGTGATCCGTCGGTCGCCGAAGTCGGCGCCTCCTTCTCGACCGCCACGACGAAGAACGGCTGGTTCGGCATGCCGGACAATTGCGCGATCGACGCTGATGGTCGTCTGTGGGTGTCGACCGACGGCAACAACGCCAAGGCCACCGGCCGTACCGATGGCGTCTGGGCAGTGGAAACGGAAGGCGAGGGACGCGGCACCTCGAAGCTCTTCTTCCGGGTACCGGTCGGCGCCGAAATGTGCGGCCCGGCCTTCAATCCGACAGGCGACACCTTCTTCCTCGCAGTCCAGCACCCGGGCGATGCCGGCCTGGCGACCTATGAGACACCGGCAACGCGCTGGCCGGATTTCCGCGACGACATGCCGGTGCGGCCGGCGGTCGTTGCCGTGACCCGGCAGGGCGGCGGCAAGATCGCCTGAGGCATTGCTTTTGGGGTGGTGCCGGCTGTGACCGGCACTGCCTTGCGAATTTGTGGCCGGTTCTCGAAACTGACAGCTGACCGCTGGCAAGTGCCTCGAAACGCTCTATCTTCTCCCGGGATGAAGCCCGACCAACTCCTTCGCCCGATGCCCGACGGGCTCTATTGCCCTCTTGGGGACTTCCACATCGATCCGGTGCGGCCGGTCGAGCGGGCGCTGATCACCCATGGTCATTCGGATCACGCGCGCGCCGGCCATGGTTTCGTGCTGGCCACGCAACAGACGCTCGACATCATGGCGCTGCGCTACGGCCCGGAGTTCTGCGGCAGTGCGCAGCCGGCACGCTACGGCGAGCGGCTCGATGTCGGCGGAGTCTCCGTCTCGTTCCATCCGGCCGGCCACGTGCTCGGCTCGGCCCAGATCGCCGTGGAGGCGAACGGCCTGCGCATCGTCGTCTCCGGGGACTACAAGCGCGACAGCGATCCGACCTGCGCGCCTTACGAGCCGGTCGCCTGCGACGTCTTCATCACCGAGGCGACCTTTGGGCTGCCGGTCTTCCACCACCCGGATCCAAGGGCCGAGATCGAAAAGCTGCTGACGTCGATTGAGCAGTTTCCCGAGCGCAGCCATCTCGTCGGCGCCTATTCGCTCGGCAAAGCGCAGAGGGTGATCCGGCTCCTGCGCGACTGCGGCTATGACCGCCCGATCCATATCCATGGCTCGCTCGCAAAGCTCTGCGACTACTATGTCAGCCAGGGCATCGATCTCGGCGACCTGCGGCCGGCGACGCTGGAGAAAAGCGACCCGTCGGCCTTTCGCGGCGCCATCGTCGTCGGTCCGCCCTCGGCGTTCCAGGACCGCTGGGCTCGCCGCTTCAACGAACCGCTTGTTGCCTTTGCCTCGGGGTGGATGATGGTCCGCCAACGCGCCAAGCAGGGCGGCGTCGAACTGCCACTGGTGATCTCGGATCATTGCGACTGGCCGGAACTGACGGAAACCATCCGCGAGCTCGCGCCGGCGGAGGTGTGGGTGACGCATGGCCGCGAGGAGGCGCTGGTGCGCTGGTGCGAGCTCTCCGGCATTCCCGCCCGCCCGCTTTATCTCGTCGGCTATGAAGACGAGGGGGACTGAAGATCGATGCAGGCCTTTGCCAAACTGCTCGACCGTCTCGTGCTGACACCCTCCCGCAACGGCAAGCTGAAGCTGCTCGCCGACTATTTTCGCGATACGCCCGATCCCGATCGCGGCTACGGGCTTGCGACAATAGCGGGAACGCTGGATCTCGCCAGCGTCAAGCCGGCCATGCTGCGCGAACTGACCCTGGAGCGCATGGACGAGGTGCTGTTCCGCTATTCCTACGATTATATCGGTGACCTTGCCGAGACGATTGCGCTTGTGTGGGACCAGGATCGCAAAGGTCTTGAGCCGGGTGCGGAGCAGCCGCACCTCGGCTCCGTGGTGACATTGATGAACGCCCTCGGCCGCACAGAGGTGCGCTCTGCCGTGCGCGACCTGCTCGACCGGCTGGATCCGTCCGCCCGCTTCGCATTTCTCAAGCTCGTCACCGGCGGCTTGCGGATCGGCGTCTCGGCTCGCCTCGCCAAGCAGGCGCTGGCCGATTTCGGCGCCAAGGACATCAGCGAGATCGAGACCCTGTGGCATGGCCTGAAGCCGCCCTACGAGCCGCTGTTTGCCTGGTTGGAGGACCGCGGCGAGAAGCCGGTACTGGCGACGCCGGCGATCTTCCATTCGGTCATGCTCGCCAATCCCGTCGGGGATGGCGATCTCGACCAGCTTGATCCCGCGGATTTCGCCGCCGAGTGGAAGTGGGACGGCATCCGCGTCCAGCTCTCCAGACTGGGGGAAACGCGCAGGCTCTATTCGCGCTCCGGCGACGACATCTCCGCCGCCTTTCCGGATGTGCTCGCTGCCATCACCTTCGAAGGGGTCGTCGACGGCGAACTGCTGGTCGGCGGCACGGCGCGATCGAACAGTCCGACACGCACCTTTTCCGACCTGCAGCAGCGCCTGAACCGAAAAACGGTCACCAGCCGCATGCTTGATGAGTACCCGGCCTTCGTACGCGCCTATGACCTGCTGTTTGACGGCGAGCTGGACATCCGTAAGGAGGGGTTCACGACGCGTCGGGATCGCCTGGCCGGGATTGTCGAGCAAGCGCCGCGCGATCGTTTCGATCTCTCACCGCTCGTGCCCTTTGCCTCATGGGACCAACTTGACAGTCTGCGGTCCGATCCGCCCGACCCGGTGATCGAGGGGGTCATGATCAAGCGCCTCGACAGTTCCTACCAGGCCGGTCGCATGAAGGGACCCTGGTTCAAGTGGAAGCGCGACCCTTTTAATGTCGACGCGGTGCTGATGTATGCCCAGCGTGGTCATGGAAAACGCTCGAGCTATTATTCGGATTTCACCTTCGGAGTGTGGATGGAAGGACCGGAAGGCGAGGTGCTGGTGCCGGTCGGCAAGGCGTATTTCGGCTTCACCGACGCCGAGCTGGAAATCCTGGACCGCTTCGTGCGCAACAACACGGTCGACCGCTTCGGGCCGGTTAGGGCGGTTCGCGCCGAGCCCGGGTTCGGCTTCGTGCTCGAGATCGCCTTCGAGGGTCTCAACCGCTCGACGCGTCACAAGTCGGGCGTGGCCATGCGTTTTCCGCGGATATCGAGGCTCAGGCAGGACAAGCTGCCGCGCGAGGCGGATCGACTGGAAACCCTGATCGCGCTTGCCGAGGCCCGGCAGTCCTCAGAGACCGGGGCGTTATGATTTTGACTCGTCGGCCGGCGGGAAGTTGCTGGAGGCGACCGATGGCGGCACCAGGGGATCGTTCTCGGCGCGGTCCCGATAGAGCGCGGCGCGGGCAAGCAGCATCAGCGTCACCGGGGTCGTGATGGAGATGAAGATGCCGATCAGGATCTCGTGGATGACAGGCCTTCCGCCGATCATCGTGAAGAAGATCATCGATGCCATCACCACGCCGCCGGTTCCCCAGCTCGTGCCGAGCGTCGGCGCATGCAGGCGCTCGTAGAAGGTCGCAAGCCGGAAGAAGCCGATCGCGCCGATCAGGGCCAGCGCCGCGCCCATCACCAGGAAGGCGGCAACGGCAATTGCTGCCCACAGGGGAAGTTCGGCCGCGTGGTTCATTCGATCACCTCGCCGCGCATGAGGAATTTCGCCAGCGCCACGGTCGCGACAAAGCCAAGCATGCCGATGATGAGTGCCGCCTCGAAGTAGATCGTCCTGCCGCTGCCGATGCCGAAGGTCACGAGCAGGAGCATCGAATTGACGTAGAGCGTGTCGAGACCGAGCACCCTGTCCTGCGCGCGTGGTCCGCGGATCATGCGGAAAACCGCAAGTGCCATCGCGATCGACAGCATCACATGCGTGGCGGTCAGTGCCCAATAGAGAATGGTCACGCTCATTCGAATATCTCCATCAGGAGTTTTTCATAGCGGTTCTTCACCAGATCGGTCCAGGCATCGTCGTCGACGAGATCGAGGACATGCATCAGCAACGTTCCGTCGACGGAATTGTACTCCAGCCAGGCGCTTCCGGGCGTGGCGGTCAGGATCACCGCCAGGATGGCGAGCGCCGTGGTGTCCTTGAGATCGAGATGGATCGTCAGGAAATCGGACTTTCGCCGGGTGGTGCGTCCGGTGAGGATGATGGAAACGACGGCGATATTGGATCTGATGATATCGTAGAGCACGATGCCGAGGAGTTGCGGCAGGAGATGCCAGCGCCGGATGCGCGGACGGTGGGGCCTGAGCGCTGCCATCGCCCAGGATGCGAACAGCGCGATGATGCTCCCGAGAACGAAGTGGCCGATCGAGAAGCTGTTGAGCGTCATCCACATCAGGAGCAGCGACGCCGACAGCAACGGATAGGGAAGCACGCTCATTGCGGTACCTCCGCGCCCGATGGTCCGGCCCGACGGGCATCGAGCACCGCATCGATGTATTGATGCGGTGTGGCCAGTGCCCGGGCGGTGGCATCCATATACCGCATGACCGGACCGGCCTGCACGGTAAGGAACAGGGTTGCCAGGATCAGCAACAGGACGGGCGCGACCTCGATCACCAGGACGCGCGGCTCGGTGCCCTCCATTGATGCCCAGAACGTGCGGATGCCGGACCGTGTCATCGCGATCAGGGCCGAGAGTCCGGAGAAGATGATGATGAAGATGATGAACCAGATATGCGGCGCCACCGTCGCCGGGCTGTCGCCGCCGATCGGATCGAGCATCGCCGACAGGATCGCGAACTTGGCGACGAATCCGGAGAGCGGCGGCAGACCGGCAAGCAGGATGCCGCAGGCGGCAAAGCAGGTACCGAGCACCGCCATCGTGCCGGGCAGGGCGACGCCGTCGCCTCCCTCTTCGATCTCGTCGTCGGCATCGGCGTCGCCATAGACCTCCATCGTGACCGCAAGAACGCTGGCGCCCGCATCCTGGCCGCGCTCGACCAGTTCGATCAGCATGAAGAAGGCGCTGATCGTCAGCGTCGAGCTGACCAGATAAAAGAGCGCGCCGGTGGTAATCCCGCTGCCGCTCATGCCGATCGCCGTCAGCAGCGTGCCGGAAGAGACAAGCACGGAAAAGCCGGCGAGATGGCCAAGCGCCTGCGAGGCGAGCACGCCGATGGCCCCGAAAATCATGGTCGCCACCCCGCCGATCAGCAGCACTTCGAGCCCGAATCCGGCTGAAGGGGAGCTGCCCTCGCCAAAGACGAGCAGCGACAGGCGGAGCACGACATAGACGCCGACCTTGCTCAGGATCGCGAAAATGCCTGCAACCGGCGCGGAGGCGGCGGTATAGGCGGGCGGCAGCCAGAAATTCAGCGGCCACATGCCGGCCTTGATCAGGAATGCGACGCCGAGGATGCCGGCACCGGCTTCGAGAAGCATGCGCTGCTCGGGCCCGACGGTCGCTGCGCGCACAGCAAGATCGGCCATGTTCAGCGTTCCTGTCACGCCGTAGATCAGACTGACGCCGATGAGAAACAGGAGGGCGGCGGCGAGATTGATGGCGATGTAGTGCAGTCCGGCCTTGACGCGCAGCAGTCCCGACCCATGCAGCAGCAGGCCGTAGGACGCCGCAAGCATCACCTCGAAGAACACGAAGAGATTGAACAGGTCGCCGGTCAGAAAGGCACCGTTCAGTCCCATCAGCAGAAACTGGTAGAGGCTGTGAAAATGGGTGCCCGCCGTGTGCCAGCGGGCCAGCGCGTAGACCAGGGCCGGTATGGCAAGCGTTGCTGCCAGCACCAGCATCAGCGCCGACAGCCGGTCGACCACGAGTACGATGCCAAAGGGAGCCGCCCAGTTGCCGAGCAGGTAGACGCCCTCGCGTGCCGTCTCCGGTCCATCGATGTCGCCGGCGAAGCGGAAGAGCGCCAGTGCCACCGCGAAGAGGGCGATGGTCGAGGCGAGGCCGATCATCGCCTTGGCAAAGCGCTGGCGCTCGTCCAGCAGAAGGAGCAGCGCGCCGACAACGAGCGGGATCAGGATCGGGGCGACGATGAGATGCTGTCCAAGGTTCATTTGGACTGCTCCCTGCCGTCGACGTGGTCGGTGCCGGTCAGCCCGCGCGACGCCAGCAGCACGACCAGGAAGAGCGCCGTCGTTGCAAAACTGATGACGATGGCCGTCAGGACCAGCGCCTGCGGTACGGGGTCGGCGAAGGTGGAGATCTCGGCGCCTTCCCTCAGTATGGCCGGAGCGTTCACCTTCAGCCCGCCGACGCCGAAGATGAACAGGTTGACCGCGTAGGACAGCAGCGATAGCCCGATGATGACCTGATAGGTACGCGGGCGCAAAAGCAGCCAGACGCCAGAACCCGTCATGATGCCGATACCGAGCGAGAGCACGAGTTCCACTACGCTTCCTCCGCTTTCTGTTCGGTTCTCACCCGGTAGCTGCGGATCGACTGGTGGGCAAGCGCGATGAGGATCAGCACGGTGGCGCCGACCACGAGCCCGAATACGCCGAGGTCGAACAACAGGGCGGAAGCCATCGGTACCTTTCCGATCAGTGGCAGTTCCACATATTGCGAATGCGAGGTGAGGAACGGGTAACCGAAGAACCACGAGCCGATGCCGGTTGCCGCGGCGACAAGCAGACCAAGCCCGATCCAGCGCAGCGGCAGGATCCTCAACCGGTCCTCCGCCCAGCGCGTACCGCCGGCCAGGTATTGTAGCAGGAAGGCGATTGCCATGGTGATGCCGGCGGCAAAGCCGCCGCCCGGCAGGTCATGCCCGCGGATGAAGAGATAGATGGCGAAGGTGATGACGACCGGGAACATCCACTGCATGACCACCGAGGGGACGAGCAGATAGTCCCGGATGGTGTCGCCGGCCGAACGCTCTGGCTGCGCGTCGTCGAAGGCATTCTGGACCTGCTGCTGCTCCGGCACGCCGATGCTCTCGGGCGCCGGCCGGAAGCGTCTGAGCAGCGCGAAGACCGTTAGCGCCACGATCCCGAGCACGGCGATCTCCCCCATCGTGTCGAAGCCGCGGAAATCGACCAGGATGACGTTGACGACATTCCTGCCACCGCCTTCGGAATAGGCGCGCTCGAGGAAGTAGTTGGCGATGGTGTTGGGCACGGGAAGGGTCATAACCGCATAAGCGAGGATCGACATGCCGATGCCGCACGCAGCAGCGAGGGAAAAATCGCGAAGCCGGCGCAGCCGCGCCGTAAGCGTCGCGCTGTCGTCGACCTTGCCGACGCGTTTCGGCAGCCAGCGCAACCCAAGAAGCAGGAGCACGGTCGTGACGATTTCCACCAAAAGTTGCGTGATCGCCAAGTCGGGGGCCGACAGCCAGACGAAGGTGATGCAGGTGACGATGCCCGCGCCGCCGATCAGCACCAACGCTGCCAGGCGGTGATACTTGGCAAGGAATGCGGCCCCGAGTGCCGACAGCATGCCGATGATCCAGATCATCGCGAAGGCCGGATCGACTTCGGCTAGCGGGGGGAGCCTGGGATTGAAACCGGACAGGTACAGCGGCACGAATGCCGCAAGAAAACTCAGGGCGACCACGATCCGAAGCTGCGGCTGCAGGCGCCGCGTGCCGAGGTTCGCCTCCAGCCACCGCGCCCACTTCCAGGACATGGTAACGAGGATCCGCTCGAAGATGCGCTGTCCCCGGAGGTGGCGGAAGATCGGTGGGCCATCCTCGCAATGGGCGAGGTAGTTGTGTAGGACAACGTAGAGGATGGTGCCGCCGATCATGGCGATCACGCTCATCAGCAGCGGCAGTGTGAAGCCATGCCAGAGGGCAAGGCTGTAGGGCGGCGTATCCGGCCCGAGAACGGATAGCACTGCGGTGCTCAGGAACGGTCCGATCGAGAGACTGGGGATGATGCCGACGATCAGGCAGGCCAGGACCAGAAACTCCACCGGAAAACGCATCCATCGCGGCGGCTCGTGCGGATGCAGGTTCGGAATATCGGTCGGCGGCGGCCCGAAGAAGACCGTATGGATGAAGCGCAGTGAATAGGCGACGCTGAAGGCGCCGGCCATCGTGGCGATGTAGGGCAGTGCCCGGTCCAGGATAGAGTCGGCATGCGTCTCCACCGCCTCGGCGAAAAACATCTCCTTCGACAGGAAGCCGTTGAGCAGCGGCACGCCGGCCATCGCGGCGCAGGCGACCATCGCCAGCGTCGCGGTATAGGGCAGGAACCGATAGAGCCCGCTGAGCTTCTGCATGTCGCGCGTACCGGTCTCGTGGTCGATGATGCCGGCGGCCATGAACAGCGAAGCCTTGAACGTGGCGTGATTGATCATGTGGAAGATCGCGGCGACGGCTGCAAGCGGGCTGCCGAGGCTCAGAAGCGTGGTGATCAGCCCGAGATGGCTGATCGTGGAGTAGGCGAGAAGCCCTTTCAGGTCGCGCTGGAAAATGGCGAAATAGGCGCCCAGCAGCATCGTGCTGATGCCGGCTGCACCCACCAGCCAGAACCATTCGAAGGTTCCGGAAAGCGTCGGCCACAGTCGGGCGAGCAGGAACACACCCGCCTTCACCATCGTCGCCGAATGCAGATAGGCGGAAACCGGCGTGGGCGCCGCCATGGCGTTCGGCAGCCAGAAATGAAAGGGAAACTGTGCGCTTTTGGTAAGGGCGCCGATGAGGATCAGAATGAGCGCGGTCAGGTAGAGCGGATGGGCGCGCACGGTTTCGCCGGCTGCGAGCACGGCGTCGAGATCGTAGCTGCCGACGATATGGCCGAGCACCAGCAGGCCGACCAGCAGGCAGAAGCCGCCGACGCCGGTAACCGTCAGCGCCATGCGCGCGCCGTCGCGGGCATTGGCGTTCTGGTACCAGTAGCCGATCAGCAGGAATGAGAAGATGCTGGTCAGTTCCCAGAAGATCGACAGCAGGATGATGTTGCCCGAGAGCACGATGCCGAGCATGGCGCCCATGAAGGCCAGCAGGAAGGAAAAGAACCGCGGGATCGGGTCGTCGGGCGACATGTAGTAGCGGGCGTAGACAACGACGAGAGTGCCGATGCCGGTCACCAGCATGGAAAACAGCCAGGCGAAACCGTCCATCCGGAGCGTGAAATTGAGCCCGAACTCGGGAAGCCATTCGATCTCGAATCGGACCACGTGGCCGTCGGTAACCTGGGGATAGAATAGCGCCGTGACGAGCGTTGCCGCAAATGCGAAGCTTCCGGCAAGCCAGGCCGGCAGGATGCGGGAGGCGGTGCTCAAGAGCATGGCCGCGACAATGCTTCCGATGAACGGCAATGCCACCAGAAGCAGCAAGTATTCTTCAGGCACTTTCACCGATCCGCTTTCACTCCCGCATGATTACCTGTCGATTTTGGAGATTTGCCAGGCCCCGGTTTTCGCGGGCGGCAACGAGAACTTCATGTACGCCCCTAACATCGCACGATCCGGGCGTCCAGCAACGAAAATAATTGTTTTTAAAAGATTTCGTGATCGGGAAGCGCAAGTGCCGACGGCGTGCGCCCGGAGCCTTCGGGACAGGTTCGTGCTTGCGTCAGCGCGGGCGTCAAACGGTCAGGTGGCGGCGCGCATCTGCCGTATCGAGGATATCGGCGGCACCGTCAGCGACAATCTCGCCGCGGTCCATGATATAGACGTGGTCGGCGAGTTCGCGGCAGAAATCGAGATACTGTTCCACCAGCAGGATCGCCATGCCGGTCGAATCCCTGAGGTAGCGGATGGCCCGGCCGATGTCCTTGATGATCGACGGCTGGATGCCTTCCGTCGGTTCGTCGAGAACGAGGATCTTGGGGCGGGTGACCATCGCCCGGCCGATCGCCAGTTGCTGCTGCTGGCCCCCTGACAAGTCGCCGCCGCGGCGGCCGAGCATCGAGCGCAGGATCGGGAACAGATTGAAGATGTCCTCCGGGATCAGCCGCTCGCCGCGGGAAAGGGGGGCATAGCCGGTCTCGAGATTTTCCTTCACCGTCAGGAGAGGAAAGATCTCGCGGCCCTGCGGCACATAGCCGACACCCTGCTTTGCCCGGCCGTAGGGCGCCATGCCGTTGAGCGCCACGCCATTGAAGGTCACGGTTCCGGAAGAAAGCGCATGCTGGCCGGTGATAGCGCGCAAGAGGCTCGACTTGCCGACGCCGTTGCGGCCGAGCACGCAGGTGATCTTGCCCATTTCCGCGTCGAGCGAGATGCCGCGCAACGCCTGGGCGGCGCCATAGTGGAGATTCGCGTTCCTGACTGCCAGCATCTTATCGCCCCAGATAGTTCTCGATCACCTTTGGATCGCTGCTCACGAAATCGATCGATCCCTCGGCCAGTACCGAGCCTTCCGCAAGGCAGGTGACCTTGACCCCGAGATCGCGGATGAAACCCATGTCGTGCTCGACGACGACCACCGAACGGCTCTTGGCGATCTCCTTCAGCAACATCGCGGTTTCTGCCGTCTCGGCGTCCGTCATGCCGGCGACCGGCTCGTCGACGAGCAGCAGTTTCGGCTCCTGGGCGAGCAGCATGCCGATCTCCAGCCACTGCTTCTGCCCATGGGAAAGGTAGGCGGCCAGTTCGTCCTTGCGATGGGTGAGACGGATCGTCTCGAGGATCTCCTCGATGCGCGCCTTGTCCTCGGCGGTCATCGTGTAGAACAGCGTCGCGAACACGCCGCGCTTGCGGTTGAGCGCCAGTTCGAGGTTGTCCCAGACCGTGTGGCTTTCGAAGACGGTCGGCTTCTGGAACTTGCGGCCGATGCCGAGTTGGGCGATGTCGGCCTCGTCCTTTTTCGTCAGGTCGATGTCGCCGTTGAAGAACACCTCGCCCTCGTCCGGCCGGGTCTTGCCGGTGATGATGTCCATCATCGTCGTCTTGCCGGCGCCGTTCGGGCCGATGATGGCGCGCAGTTCGCCCGGCTCGACGACGAAGGACAGCGAATTCAGCGCCCTGAAGCCGTCGAAGGAAACGGACACGCCGTCGAGGTAGAGCAGGCTTTTGGGTTTCTTCTCGTTCATGAGGCTCACTCCGCGGCCTGGGGTTCGGCGTCGATCGGGACGGGCTTGGCCGATGCCGCCTTGCGGTACTCGCGCCGGCTGGCGATGTAACCCGAGATCGTGCCGACGATGCCCTTCGGCAGGAACAGGGTGACGGCGACGAACAGCGCGCCCAGCGCGAACAGCCAGAATTCCGGGAACAGGCCGGTGAAGATGGTCTTGCCGCCATTGACGAGCACGGCGCCGATGATCGGCCCGATCAGCGTCGCCCGGCCGCCGACCGCCGTCCAGATCACCACTTCGATCGAGTTTGCCGGCGCGAATTCGCCGGGATTGATGATGCCGACCTGCGGCACGTAGAGCGCGCCGGCGATGCCGGCCATCATGGCGGAGACGACGAAGGTGAAGAGCTTCATGTGCTCGACCCTGAAGCCCAGGAACCGCACGCGGCTTTCGGCATCGCGGATGCCGACCAGCACCTTGCCGAACTTCGAGCGGACGATGCCCGAGGCGACGAGCAGCGACAGAGCCAGCATGATGGCGGAAGCCGCGAAAAGAGCCGCCCGGGTGCCGCCGGCCTGGATGTTGAAGCCGAGGATGTCCTTGAAGTCGGTGAGGCCGTTGTTGCCTCCGAAGCCCATATCGTTGCGGAAGAAGGCGAGCAGCAACGCGTAGGTCATCGCCTGGGTGATGATCGAAAGGTAGACGCCGTTGACGCGCGAGCGGAAGGCGAACCAGCCGAAGACGAAGGCCAGCAGGCCGGGCACGACGACGACCATCAAGGCTGCGAACCAGAACTGGTCGAAGCCGTACCAGAACCACGGCAGTTCCTTCCAGTTCAGGAACACCATGAAATCGGGCAGGATCGCATCGCCATAGACGCCGCGCGGACCGATCTGGCGCATCAGGTACATGCCCATGGCGTAGCCGCCGAGCGCAAAGAAGGCGCCGTGCCCGAGCGAGAGAATGCCGCAATAGCCCCAGACAAGGTCGAGGGCGAGCGCCAGCAGCGCATAGGTGAGGTATTTGCCGAACAACGCGACGAGATAAGTCGGCACATGCAGCGGGCTGTCTTCGGGCAGAAGGAGGTTCGATGCCGGGACGAACACTGCGAGCGCCAGCAGGACGGCGATCGCGACGATGATTTTCCGATCGAGCGACCGCAGAAGGAAAGCCGTGATCATGCCTCCACCGCCCTTCCCTTAAGTGCGAAGAGGCCGCGCGGCCGCTTCTGGATGAACAGGATGATGAGAACGAGCACGAGGATCTTGCCGAGGACGGCGCCGGCATAGGGCTCGAGGAATTTGTTGACGATGCCGAGCGTGAAGGCGCCGACCAGCGTGCCCCAGAGATTGCCGACGCCGCCGAACACCACGACCATGAAGCTGTCGATGATGTAGGACTGGCCGAGGTTGGGCGAGACGTTGTCGATCTGGGAGAGCGCCACACCCGCCATGCCGGCGATCGAGGAACCGAGGGCGAAGGTGAAGGCATCGACCCAGGGGGTGCGGATGCCCATCGATGAGGCCATGCGGCGGTTCTGCGTCACCGCCCGCATCTGCAGGCCGAAGGCCGAGCGCTTCAGCAGGAAGAGCAGCGCGAAGAACACCGAGAGCGAGAAGACGATGATCCACATGCGGTTCCAGGTGATCGTCAGGCCGCCGAGTTCGAAGGCGCCGGACATCCAGGAGGGATTGCCGACCTCCTGGTTGGTCGGCCCGAAGATGGTGCGCACCGCCTGCTGCAGGATGAGCGAGATGCCCCAGGTGGCAAGCAGCGTTTCCAGCGGCCGGCCATAGAGGAAGCGGATGACGCCGCGCTCGATGACGAGGCCGACGGCGCCGGTGACGAGGATGGCGACCGGCAGCGCGATGGCGAGCGACCAGTCGAACAGTTCCGGATAGGAGGTGCGGATGATGTTCTGCACCACGAAGGTGGAATAGGCGCCGAGCATGACCATTTCGCCATGCGCCATGTTGATGATGCCCATGACGCCGAAGGTAATGGCAAGGCCGATGGCGGCCAAAAGCAGCACCGAGCCGAGCGACAGTCCGTACCAGACGTTCTGGGCCGCATCGGCAAATACCAGCGAGTTTTCGATACTGGTGATGGCAGCATCGATGTCGGGGCGCAACGCCTCATCGGCGCTGTTTGCGGCGGTCATCAGGATCGAGATCGAATCGCGCCCGCCTCTCTCCTTGATGACTTCTATGGCCGCCTTCTTGTCGTCGAGCGAGCGATCGGAGGAGAGGAGCGCGACGGCGCGGGCGGACTCGAGAACGCCCTTGATCTCGGCATCCTGTTCTGCCGCCAGCGCGGTTTCAACGGCTTCGAGCGAGTCGGCGCTCGGGGCCTTGAGGATCGATTGCGCCGCCTGCAGCCGTACCGTCCGATCCGGGCTCATGAGGGTGAGGCCGCCAATGGCGGCGCGGATCGCCCTTCGCAGGCTGTTGTTGACCTTGACCTTGCTGAGCGCCGACTTTGCTTCCTCGCCGGCGGAGGCGCCGGTCAGCGGATCGATGAGTTCCAGCTTGGAGCCGGCTCTCTTCGTCAGGAACACCTGGCCATCCGACTTGCGGACGAAGAGATCGCCTTCGCTCAACGCTTCCAGAGCGGGCACGACGTTCGGATCGCCGCTCTTTCCAAGGTTGTTCACGAGTTCTTCCGCCTGCGCGAACGACGCCGTGCCGAGCGCATTCACCATGGCCTTGAGGTCGTCCGCGGCGAATGCCTTGGTCGCGAGCAGCGACAGGGCAAGGCTCAGGCAGACAAAGAAGATCCGGAATGCCGCAAATATCAATCGATAGAACATCACTGGCCCCTAAAGCTTTCGCGGGCAGCATGGACTGCCCGCGATGTCGTCAGTTTCGGGAGGACGAGGTTCAGGATCCCTTGCCGCCGCACTTGCCGACGGCAACGTTGAAGTTGCCGCAGTTCATCGGCATGCGCCAATCGGAGATCAGGTCCTTGGAGTCCGGCAGGTAGTCGGACCACTCGTCGCCGACCACGAGGCCGGGGGTCTCGTAGACGATGTCGAACTGGCCGTCGTCCTGAATCTCGCCGATCAGCACCGGCTTGGTGATGTGGTGGTTCGGCAGCATCGACGAGTAGCCGCCCGAGAGGTTCGGGACCGAAACGCCGACCATGGCGTCGATGACCTTGTCCGGATCGGTGGTGCCTGCCTTTTCGATCGCCTTGATCCACATGTTGAAGCCGATGTAGTGGGCTTCCATCGGATCGTTGGTCACGCGCTTGTCGTTCTTGGTATAGGCCTGCCAGGTCTTGATGAACTCGGCGTTGGCGTCGTTGTCGACCGACTGGAAATAGTTCCAGGCGGCGAGATGGCCGACGAGCGGCTTGGTGTCGATGCCGGCCAGTTCCTCTTCGCCGACCGAGAAGGCGACGACCGGGATGTCCTCGGCCTTGATGCCCTGGTTGCCGAGTTCCTTGTAGAACGGCACGTTGGCGTCACCATTGATCGTCGAGACGACCGCAGTCTTCTTGCCGGATGAGCCGAACTTCTTGATGTCGGAGACGATCGTCTGCCAGTCGGAATGGCCGAACGGCGTGTAGTTGATCATGATGTCCTCGGGCTTCACGCCCTTGGAGATCAGGTAGGCCTCGAGGATCTTGTTGGTCGTGCGCGGATAGACGTAGTCGGTGCCGGCCAGCACCCAGCGCTCGACGCCTTCGTTTTCCGCGAGGTAGTCGACGGCCGGGATCGCCTGCTGGTTCGGAGCGGCACCCGTGTAGAACACGTTGCGCTGGCTTTCCTCACCCTCATACTGGACCGGATAGAAGAGGATGTTGTCGAGTTCCTCGAACACCGGCAGGACCGACTTGCGCGACACCGAGGTCCAGCAGCCGAAGACAGCCGAGACCTTGTCCTTCTCGATCAGCTCGCGGGCCTTTTCGGCAAACAGCGGCCAGTCCGAAGCCGGGTCCACGACCACGGCTTCCAGCTTCTTGCCCAGCACGCCACCCTTCTTGTTCTGCTCTTCGATGAGCATCAGCATGGCATCCTTGAGCGTCGTCTCGGAGATTGCCATGGTGCCGGAGAGCGAATGGAGAATGCCGACCTTGATGGTGTCGTCGGCGGCAAATGCGCCATGGAACGCCGTGGTCGACATGATGGCGCCGAGAAGCGCCCCGCTGACATAGGACTTGAGTTTCATTGGATTGCCCCTCTTTTCTGGTTCTCCGCAACGGCCGGAAACATTAACGATCCGTTGCCTCCACGGGACTATCGATCACCAGAGCCCGATTCCGCATACGTCATATGACGTAGCGAGGGAGGTAAAGTGTGCAAAATTTGTGCGTGCCCACCACTTAAGCAATGCTGCAATGCATGCTAGGAAACCTGAGCGTGGCCGAAGGTCGGCGGCAGATCCTTGGAGTTTCGATGGCACCGCGGCAACGCATCATTCCAGTTCGGCGCGAATACAATCGCTGGGTCGCGAACCAGACGCTGGAAGACTATGCGCTGCGCTTCACCGCCAAGAGTGCCCGACAGTTCTCCTCGAGCCGTATCTCGCACACGGCGATCGGCGCCATCTCCTTCCTGGCACTGGAGGCGATCGGCGGGGCGATCACGCTGTCCTACGGCACGACCAACGCCTTCTTCGCCATCGTCGTCGCCAGTGTCGCGATGCTGGCGATCGGGCTGCCGATCAGCCGCTATGCCATCCGCCACGGCGTCGACATCGACCTGCTGACCAGGGGCGCCAGCTTCGGCTACATCGGCTCGACCATCACCTCGCTGATCTATGCCAGCTTCACCTTCATGCTCTTCGCCATCGAGGCGTCGATCATGTCGGGGGCGCTGGAGCTGACCCTCGGCATTCCGTTGTGGATCGGCTACATCATCAGTTCGGTGATGGTGATCCCGCTGGTGACCCACGGGGTCAGGCTGATCAGCAAGTTCCAGCTCGTCACGCAGCCGTTCTGGATCATCCTCAACATCCTGCCGTTCATTTTCATCGCGTTTCTCGACTGGGAGAAGTTCGATCTCTGGCGGGCGTTTGCCGGCTTGAGCCACACTTCCGGTCCGCCGGGCACGACCGCGCCGTTCAACCTGCTGGAGTTCGGGGCGGCGTCGGCGGTCATCCTGGCGCTGATGTCGCAGATCGGCGAGCAGGTCGATTTCCTGCGCTTTCTGCCGCCGGATGGAAGCCGCAGGCTGCGCCATCGCGTCGCCATTTTTCTCGCCGGTCCCGGCTGGGTGATCGTCGGGGCGCCCAAGCTGCTGGCCGGCTCCTTCCTCGTGGTACTGACGCTCAGCGCCGGCGTGCCCTCCGACCGCGCCGCCGATCCCGCCTACATGTACCTCACCGCCTTCGGCTACATGATCCCGAACCATACCGCAGCACTCCTGCTGATGGTGGCCTTCGTCGTCGTGTCGCAGCTCAAGATCAACGTGATGAACGCCTATGCCGGCTCGCTCGCCTGGTCGAACTTCTTCTCGCGGCTGACCCACAGCCATCCCGGCCGGGTAATCTGGCTGGTGTTCAACGTGGCGATCGCGCTGCTCCTCATGGAACTCGGCATCTATCGGCTGCTCGAGGAAACGCTCGGCATCTTCTCGATCATAGCCATGGCGTGGCTCTGCACGATCTCGGCCGATCTTTTCATCAACAAACCGCTGGGGCTGGCACCGCCCGGCATCGAGTTCAAGCGGGCCCATCTCTACGACGTCAATCCGGTCGGTGTCGGCAGCATGGGGCTTTCGGCCGGCATCTCGCTTGCGGCTCATTTCGGGCTGTTCGGCGAGGTGGCCTCCTCGCTGGCGCCCTACCTGACGCTGGTCGTCGCCTTCATCGCTTCGCCGGCGCTCGCCTGGGCGACGAAAGGCAAGTACTATCTGGCGCGCAAGCCGCGCCGCGCGTGGCGCCAGAGCAGCACCATCACCTGCTCTATCTGCGAGCATCCCTTCGAGCCCGAGGACATGGCCTGGTGCCCGGCCTATGCGGCGCCGATCTGCTCGCTCTGCTGTTCGCTCGACAGCCGCTGCCACGACATGTGCAAGCCGAAGGCGCGGTTCAATGCGCAGGCCGGCGTCGTTGCCCGCTCGATCCTGCCGGAGAACTTGATAGCGAAGCTCAGGACCCGCCTCGGGCGCTATGGGATCGCCGTCGTTCTGGCGATCTCGGCCATCGGCGTCATCCTGGGGATGATCGCCCATCAGGTCGGCACCGCGTCGCCGGAGACGGCCGAAGTCGTCAATCGAACCGTGCTGATCGTGTTCTTCGTCTTCGCCGTCGTCACCGGCGTCGTGTGCTGGTTCTACGTGCTGGCCCATGACAGCCGGGTCGTGGCGGAAGAGGAATCGTCCCGCCAGAACAGCTTGCTGCTGAAGGAGATCGCCGCCCACAAGAAGACCGATGCCGCGCTCCAGAACGCCAAGGAAACCGCAGAGGCGGCCAATCGCGCCAAGAGCCGCTATGTGGTCGGCCTCAGCCATGAACTCAGGACACCGTTGAATGCCGTGCTCGGCTACGCCCAGATTCTCGAGCGCGACGAAACGATCCCCGTGCCGCGGCAATCGGCGATCAAGGTGATCAAGCGTTCGGCCGACCATCTCTCCGGCCTGATCGACGGCCTGCTGGACATCTCGAAGATCGAGGCTGGACGGTTGCAGGTCTATTCCAACGAGATCAACATCCAGGACTTCCTCGACCAGATCGTCGACATGTTCCAGCCGCAGGCGCAGGCGAAGGGGCTGATCTTCGTGCACGATAGGGCGCCCAACCTGCCGCAATACGTGCGCACCGACGAGAAGCGGCTGCGCCAGATTCTCGTCAATCTGCTGTCGAATGCCATCAAGTTCACGGACGAGGGCAGTGTTCGATTCGCGGTCGGCTACCGCAGCCAGGTCGCCAGCTTCACGGTGGCCGATACTGGCCGCGGCATAGCCGAAAAGGATCTCGCCCGAATCTACGAGCCGTTCCAGCGCGGCGAGGCCGACAGCGTCCGCCCGATGCCCGGCCTCGGGCTCGGGCTGACGATCACCCGACTGCTCACCAACACGCTCGGCGGTGAAGTCTCGGTCGAGAGCGCGCGTGACGTCGGCTCCACCTTCAAGGTGCGCCTGATGCTCTCGGCTGTCGAGCGCCCGAACACCGCACCCGCCCCCGAAAGGAAGATCGTCTCCTATTCCGGCCATCGCCGCACCATCGTCGTCGTCGACGACAACGAGGATCACCGCGACCTGATGCGCGAGGTCCTGTCGCCGCTCGACTTCGTGGTCCTGACCGCGGCAAGCGGTACCGACTGCCTGACCCTGATCGAGGGCGTTGTGCCCGACCTCTTCCTGGTCGACATTTCGATGCCGGGCATGAACGGCTGGCAACTGTCGTCGCGGCTGCGCGAGATCGGCCATGCCGCGCCGATCCTGATGGTCTCGGCCAATATCGGCGATGGTGCGCTCAGCGGCGGAGAAGACAGCCACAACGATGCGATCGCCAAGCCGGTTGACATCCGTCAACTCGTCGACCGGCTGGCCGCGCATCTGGGCCTCGAATGGATCTACGCCGACGACGCGCCGGTGCTTTCGCGGATCGACACCACACCGGCAACGCCCGAAAGCCCCGGCCACAATCATGTGCTGGAACTGATGCGACTCGGCGAGATCGGCTATATTCGCGGCATCGAGGCAAAGCTCGATGATCTCGCGCGCCACGAGGCGAACCAGCCCTTCACCGAGGCGTTGGGCGCCTATGTTCAGGCGTTCGACCTCAATGGCTACCTGCAGTTCCTGCAGGGATTCGACAATGAAAAGGTAGGCGAAGATGGCTGAGGGGGCTCAACCGCGCGATATCGTGCTTCTGGTGGACGACAGTCCGGAAGCGCTCGGCTTCCTGATGGAGGCGCTCGAACGATCCGGTTTCTCCGTGCTGATCGCCACCTCCGGCGCCGCCGCGCTGAACATCGTCGAGCGCATCACCCCCGACCTCGTTCTGCTCGATGCTGTGATGCCGGCAATGGACGGGTTCGAAACCTGCCTGCGCCTCAAGGCCCATGCCAGCGTGTCGCAGGTGCCGGTGATCTTCATGACCGGGCTCACGGAGACCGAACACGTCGTCAGGGCGCTCGAATGCGGTGGTGTCGACTACCTGACGAAGCCGATCAACATCGACGAACTGCGCGCGCGCATCCGCGTACACCTTTCCAATGCACGCTCGGCGCAGAGCGCCCGGGTCGCGCTCGATGCGGCCGGCCGCCACCTGCTGGCCGTTCGCGGCGACGGCAAGGTGCACTGGTCGACGCCGCAGGCGACCCGCCTCGTCAACGCCGCGACCGGCAGCGACGAAGGTCTCGACATCATCGCCGTGCATATCGCCGCCTGGCTGGCCGGGCGGGAGGGGCCAAGGGGACAGCGTGATCCGGCCCTCCTTGTCGCCGAAAACGGCCCGGCCTCGCTGCACTTGACCTTTCTCGGCTCGATCGGTCCGGATGAGCACCTGTTCCGGCTGACCGCCGCTGGCCAGCGCAGCGAGGACGAGGTGCTGCGCCAGCATTTTCCTCTGACGGCACGCGAATCGGAGGTCCTGCGCTGGATCGCCAAGGGAAAGTCAAACCGCGACATCGGCGAGATCCTCGGACTGTCGGCCCGCACGGTGAACAAGCACCTGGAGCAGATCTACGTGAAGCTCGGCGTCGAGAACCGCGCTTCCGCCGCGGTCAAGGCCGCCCACGTCCTGCACGCGATCTGATCGTCCACCAGTTGGCAGGTCACACGTCCGCGAGACTTGTCGCGTGTTCATTTTTGATTATATTGAATACACGCGACGAAAGGAATTGCTTTTATGGCCAGATCGACGACGATGACAGTCCGTCTCAGCGGGGCTTTGAGCGATTTCGTCGCGGACAGTGTCGGAGAGAATGGTGCCTACGAGAATGTCAGCGAGTACATCAGGGACCTGATACGACGCGACAAGGAACGCGCCGAGCGCGAAGCCTTCGATCGATTGAAGACTGAACTTGCCCACGCATTCGCCACGCCGGAGTCCTCCTATCAGCCGCTGACGGCGGCCGACATCATCGCCCGCAACCGTAGGCCCGTGGACCGCTAGTGGCCGTTCTTGTCCAGGAGGCGGCGTCCCTCCGCCTCGATGATATCTACCGATACACCCGGGATCGCTTTGGCGAGGACCAGGCGGAGCGCTACATCGTCGGCATTTTTCAGGCCTTCGGTAAAATCGGGACGCATGGCGTGGCTGCGAAACCGATACCGGCGGAATTCGGTGTGGACGGCTACTACTTTCGCTACGAGCGCCACTTCGTGTATTGGCGCAGATTGAGCAATGGCGATATCGGCATAGTGACGATCCTGCACGAGCGGATGCATCAGTTCGACCGGTTTCGTGACGACTCGGGCGGTGCGTAGGGATCAGGCGTAAGCGCCGCGCCGCAGCCCCTCAACCCAGTTGTGGCATAGCTTGACGCCTTCCTCCGGCTTGAAGGCGGCAGGATTCAAGCACCATGCGAGCCAGAGACCATCGAGCAGGGCGGTAAAGGCGATCGCGGTGAGGCGAACATCGCCTACGGAAAAGTTCTCGGCTGCGGCGAGATCGCGGATCAGTCCCTCCACCGTGACGACATAGGTCGAATATTCGCCCTGCTGCGAGGCGCTCATGCGCGGCGAATGCAGGATCAGGCCCCAGAACACCACCCAGACGCCCAGCACGTCGCGGTCGAAGAGGATCGGTGAAAACGAGGTGTCTATGAAGGCATCGAGGCGCGCCCGCGGAGTCCCGGGCGCGGCGTCCACCGCTTCCATGATATTTTGCAGGATGCCATCGGACATGATGTCGAAGGCATAGGCGACGAGTTCGTTGATCTCGCCGAAGTGGTGGGTAATCAGCCCCTGGGTGACGCCGGCTTCCGCGGCGATCTGCCGGACGGATACGCCGGCATTGCCATGCTTGACGATACAGCGCAGCGCTGCCTCGCCAAGCTGGCGGCGCCGGTCTTCGGGTGTCTCGCGTCGGAAGCGCGCCCGCACTTTGACAGCCTGTTTCGTGCCGTTCGTTTTTCTCATTCATCCTGCCCGTTCGGTCCGCCGTGCCGACGAAACCCGCTGCGCAATTTTTTCGCCGGGTCGGCAAAATATTCAGTCATGACACTAAATAACTGTTTTGGCTTTACGGATCAACCCATTAAAAATAAAGCGTTAAATGCATTATTATACGATCTTATAATTTCTCCTTGCGCTTCGAATTTTTCATGCCTATCCTTCTCTCACAATGACCCGCCACAAAACGATGCGGGCAGGGGAACGAGGATCAGACATGACCCGCGACAGCCGCTTCGACGTGCTTTTCGAACCTGTGAAAATCGGCCCGGTAACGGCGCCGAACCGGTTCTACCAGGTGCCCCATGCCAGTGGCATGACCAATGCCTTGCCGCGGGTTCGGGCCGCGTTTCGCGAGACCAAGGCCGAGGGTGGCTGGGGCGTGATATGCACCGGCGCCTGTTCCATCGATCCCAGTTCCGACGATGCGCCTCTGCCGTTCGCTACGATGTGGGACCTGAACGACATCCACGCCCATGCGCTGATGACCGACGCGGTGCATCGCCACGGGTCGCTCGCCGGCGTCGAACTCTGGCATGGCGGCGCTTCCGTCATGAACCGCCAGAGCCGCCTGCCGCCGCTGTCGCCGTCCGGTATTCCGTGGATGGCGACGCATGTCGGCTTCATGGGCAACATGCGCCCGAAGGTGATGGACAAGTCGGATATCAAGGCGGTGCTACGATGGCAGGCGGAAGGCGCGCGCAAGGCGCGCACCGCAGGCTTCGACATAGTCTATGTCTATGCCGGCATGGGCTATCTCGGCTACGAATTCCTGCTACCGGAATACAACCATCGCACCGATGAGTATGGCGGCTCGATCGAAAACCGGGTGCGCTTCGTGCGCGAGATGCTCGATGTCACCCGCGACGCCGTCGGCAAGGATTGCGGCGTGGCGCTGCGCGTCAGCCTCGAGGAACTGCGCGGCCGCCCGGGCCGCAACCAGCCATCCGAAGCCCACGAACTGATAGAGATCCTCTCCGACTATGCCGATCTCTTCGACGTGAAGATGGATTCCAGCCCGACCGACTGTTCCGCCTCCCGCTTTACCGGCGAAGCCAGCCACGAGCCGGTGATCGACTTCGTCAAGAAGTTGACCGACAAGCCGGTCGTCGGCGTCGGCCGCTTCACTTCGCCGGATACGATGGTGTCGCAGATCCGCCGCGGCGTTCTCGATTTCATCGGCGGCGCGCGCCCGTCGATTGCCGATCCCTTCCTGCCGAACAAGATCCGCGAAGGCCGCGCGGAGGAGATCCGCGAATGCATCGGCTGCAATATCTGCATTTCCAGCTGGCACGACGGCGTGCCGGTGCGCTGCACCCAGAACCCGACCGCGGGCGAGGAGTGGCGGCGCGGCTGGCATCCCGAGCGGGTCGAACCGGCCCATCAAAAGGAGAAGATCCTCGTCATCGGCGGCGGGCCGGCGGGTCTCGAATGCGCGTTGACATTGGGCCGGCGCGGGCACGAGGTCACTCTTGCCGATGCCGGCAAGGCATTCGGCGGCAGGCTGGCCTTCGAAACGCGACTGCCGGGCCTGGCCACCTGGGGTCGCGTCGTCGACTACCGCCTCGGGCGGCTGAACGAGATGCCGAATGTGTCGATGTATCTCGAAAGCCAGCTCGGCGTGGACGAGATCATCGACCTTGCGCCGGATCACGTAGTGCTGGCGACGGGCGCGCACTGGACGCGGATGCTCTACTCGTCGCTGGAAATCCCGGTCGGAACACTCGAGCACCCGGAAGTCTATACGCCGGACGACATCGCCGCCGGACACCTGCCGGAAGGGCCGACGCTGGTCTTCGATTTCGACAACTACTACTATGGCGGCGTGCTGACCGAGCATCTGGCATCGAAGGGCATCCCGGTCTCCTATGTCACGCCTGCCGGCCAGGCTTCGGCCTGGACCATCATGACCAACGAACTGCCGCTGGTGCATCGGGCGCTGGCCCGCCGACAGGTGCCGGTGACGACGCTGCACATGGTGACCGGATTCGATGGCGAAAAGGCGACACTGACCCATCTCTTCACCGGCGAGCAGATGACCATCGACTGTCGCAGCGTGCTGATCGTCGGCCTCAGAATGCCGCGCACGGAACTGCAGGAGGCTCTTGCTGCGCGGCAGGACGAGCTTTCTGCCGCGGGCATCAGGAGCGTGACGGCCATCGGCGACGCTCTCTCGCCGGGCGCCATCACCCATGCGGTACATAGCGGTCACAAGTTCGCTCGCGAGCACGGCAGCATCGGCCTTCCGCAATACTACAAGCGGGATACCCCCATTGTTGATCGCGAGCCCGGCTTCGAGCTACGCGCTGCAGCGGAATAGGCGACGATGAGCCAGGTCCCCCAGAGCGCGTCACGGTTTTCCATTGCCTCGCCGCTTGCCGGGGGCGCCCTGCACGCGGTCGGATCCGGACTGTTCCACACACTGCTGCCGCTGCGGCTGGTGCAGACGGGGCACAGCGCGGATGCCGTCGGACTGGTCATCATGGCCGAAGGCGCGGGTTTCCTCGTCGGGTGCATCGCCTCGATACGGCTGGTGCGGTCGGTGGGCGAGGTCAGGGCTTATGCCGCCTTTTCCGCCTCGTCGGCCGTGCTGATCCTCGCCCTTGGCGGCAGCCCGAGCCTTGCCGCGATCATGGCGATCCAGAGCGTCATCGGCTTTGCCAATGCGGGTCAGGCGGTAATCATCGAGAGCTGGCTCAACGCCATGGTCCCGAACGAGGGCCGCGGCAAGGCGCTGACCCTCTATGTCCTTGTCATCGGACTGTTCTACGGGCTGGGGCAGCTGCTCGGTCGCGAAGTCGATCCGGCAGGCCACGAAATGCTGATGATCACGGCTGCCTTCTATGCGCTGGCGCTGGTGCCGGTCACTGCCATCTGGGTAGGCGAGCCGCAATTGCACGCCCCGGTCGGCATCCATGTATTTCGTGCCTTCCGGACATCACCGCTCGGAACGCTCGCCTGCCTGTTGACTGGGCTCGTCTCCGCCACGTTCTCCAGCATCGGGCCGCTCTACGGCCTTGGACTGGGCTTTTCGCAGGACCGGATCGTCATCCTGATGGCGGCGGTTCAACTCGGCGCACTCTTCCTGCAGTTCCCGCTCGGCTATCTGTCGGATCGTCTCGACCGGCGTGCGATGATGCTGTGGCTGGCGGTGGCGCTCGTCGCGGTCTGCGGCGCCTTCCTCTTCGTCACCGGCGAAACCCACTTCTGGCTGCTCATTGTCCTCTTCTCGGTCTTCGGCGGCATTGCCGAGATCTTCTATCCGCTCGGCGTCGCCCATGCGAACGATCGCGCCAAGCCCTCGGAGTTCGTGGTGCTGTCCTCGAACCTCCTGCTCATCTGGGCGCTCGGCAGCACCTTCGGACCGATGGTCGCGGCTGCCGGTGTCGAGCGTCTCGGGCCTGCCTCCTTCTTCTGGTACGCGATCGGGCTCACGGTTCTCTTCGCCGGCGTCGCCATCTGGCGCCGCGCCAGCGAACCGGAGGTCGTCACCCGCGACGAGTTCGTGGCCTACCCGCAGACATCGCCTGCTGTCTACGAATGGGCGCAGAAGGACGACGGGTCCGCATCGTCCGCCAACCAGCCATCCGAGCGCGGAGACAAGACGCCATGACGACAGTCGTCGAAACCTTTCCACGCAAGGTGGTTTGTCTCGATCCGGTGTTCATCCCCATGTCGGACGGGACCAGGCTTGCAGCCACGATTTGGTTGCCGGAGGATGCCGGGGATCGCCCGGTTCCCGCCATCCTCGAACTGATCCCCTATCGCCGCCGCGACGGCACGGTGTTCCGGGACATGAAGATGCACCCATACGTCGCCGGACACGGCTTTGCCTGCTGTCGGGTCGACATCCGCGGCTCGGGCGATTCAGAAGGCGTGCTGCCGGACGAATATACGGAACAGGAGTTCGATGACGCCTGCGAGATCATCGCCTGGCTGGCCGCCCAGTCCTGGTCGAGCGGCTCGGTCGGCATGACCGGTATTTCCTGGGGCGGGTTCAACGCCTTGCAGGTCGCAGCCCGCCAGCCGCCGGCGTTGAAGGCCATCATCGCACTCTGCTGCTCCGACGACCGTTATGCCGACGACGTCCACTATTTCGGCGGCTGCCTGCTCACCGAAGACGGAATGTGGTCGTCGCTGATGCTGGCGATGGGGGCATTACCGCCCGATCCGCAGATCGTCGGCGATCGCTGGCGGGACATGTGGCGAGAGCGGCTGGAGGCGACCACCTGCTGGTCCTCCACCTGGATGCGCCACCAGCGTCGCGACGCCTACTGGAAGCGCGGTTCGGTCTGCGAGGATTTCGCGAAGATAAAGATCCCGGTCTATGCCATCAGCGGATGGGACGATACCTATTCCAACGCTGTGCCGCGATTGCTGGAAGGTCTCACCGGCCCGCGCAAGGGCCTCGTCGGCCCGTGGACCCACGTCTATCCCTTCCTCGGCAATCCGGGGCCGGCGATCGGATACCTGCAGGAAGCGGTCCGCTGGTGGCGGCAATGGCTGGAAGGTGTCGATACCGGTGTGATGGACGGCCCGCTCTACACCGCATGGCTCAACGACCCGCATGCACCGGCGCCCTTCTATCCCGAGCATGCCGGACGTTTCGTCGGCGAACCGTCCTGGCCGACGCCGAACGTGGAGAGCATGCTCCTCCATCTCAACGCAGACGGGTTGGGGCCGGAAGCCCGGGATGGCCGCGCGATGCTCCTGTGTTCGCCGGTGACCGCAGGACGGGATTGCGGCCGCTACGGCGGTTACGGCGGCACGGTGCCGGACATGGCGATCGACCAGCGCCGCGAAGACGGCCTCGGGCTTTGCTTCGACACCGTGCCGTTGAAGCAGGATTTCGACCTGCTCGGGGCACCCGTGGTGCAGGTGACCGGCATCAGCGATAGCGAACTGGGGTTCATCGTTGCCCGGCTTTGCGAAGTCGCGCCCGACGGCACCTCGACCCTGGTCACCTGGGGCGTGTTGAATCTCGCCCATCGCCAGGGCCACGAACACCCCGAACCGCTGGTCCCCGGCCAGGAGTTCAAGGCGCGGATCGAGCTCAACCACATCGGCCGTCGCTTCGCGGCCGGTAACCGGCTTCGCCTCGTTCTCAGCAACCAGCACTGGCCGATCCTCTGGCCGACACCGGGGATGCCGTCGATCACGATGGAGAGCGGTTCGAGCCGGCTCCTCCTGCCGGTGCGCAGGCAGGTCCCCGGCGAAGTGCAGATCGAGTTCGCGCCGGCGGAAATGTCGCCGCCGGTGTCGCTGGAGGTGCTGCGCGACGAGGAGCACCGCCGCGACATCGCGATCGACGGCGGCAGCGGGCGGCAGACGATCACGCTTGCGAGTGACGAGGGCCGCGTGCACCTGACCGACCGCTCCATCGTGACTGGAGCCCGTGTCGTCGACCGGATGTCGATCACCGAGGGCGATCCGCTTTCGGCGCTCCTTGAAACCGGGTGGGAACTCAGCGTGGAGAGTGGCGAGGCGCAGGTGGAGACCCGTTCGCACCTGACGATTGGCACCGATGGGGAGCGGTTCCAGCTTTCCTGGAAGCTGGAAGTCTTCGAACGCGGTATATTGGCTTTCGAGAGGGGAGGGGACGAATGGATCGACCGCGACCATATCTGACCACTGCCGATCGGCACGACAAGGCGGGGACAAGGCGATGATGTTCTTCCTGCTACGCCGGACCGCCCTCGCCGTGGTCATCCTGCTGGTCGTGGCGCTGCTGCTGTTCGCGATGATGCACCTCATCCCCGGCGACCCCACGGTCGTGGCGCTCGGGCCGCGCTCGACGCCTGAGATGCGCGAGGCTTTCCGCCAGATGATGGGTCTCGACCGGCCGATGATCGAGCAGCTTGGGCTGTTTCTCGGACGCCTCGCCCAGGGGGACCTCGGCCAGGACGTCTGGAGCCGCCGCCCCGTTCTGACGATGATCCTCGAAGTCTTTCCCTATACCGCGACGCTCGCGCTCGCCAGCTTCGCCTGGGCGATTGCTCTCGGTATCCTGCTGGGCTGCCTGGCCGTCGTTTTTCACGGCAAATGGGCCGACTGGCTGATCGGCCTCGTTTCCGTGGGCTTTGTTGCCGTACCCTCCTTCGTGGTGGCGCTCTACTCGCTGCTGATCTTTGCCGTCAGCCTCAACTGGCTGCCGGCCATCGGGGCGGGCGAACCGGGCGACCTGCTCGGCCAGTTCCGGGCGCTGATCCTGCCCTCCTTCGCCATCGGGCTCGGCTGGGTCGGCTATGTCTCGCGCCTTGTCCGCGCCGCGATGATCGAGGCGATGGGCGAGGACTACGTCCGCACGCTGCGCTCCTTCGGGGTTGCAGAGAACCGCATCATCTACCGCTATGCCCTGAAGCAGGCGCTGCTCGCCGTGCTCTCGGTGATCGCCATCGGCTTCGGCGGCCTGCTGACTGGTTCCGTCTTCGCCGAGATCGTCTTCACGCGCCCCGGTCTCGGCAAGATGACCTACGACGCCGTGATGTCGCGCAACTTCCCGCTGGTCATGGGAACGGTACTTTTCACCGCCGGCCTCTACGTCACCTGCATGATCATTGCGGACGCCGTGACGGCATGGCTCGATCCTCGCGTCAGGAGCGCTCTCTGACATGGCAGCGATTATCTCCAACATCGAGGCGCAGGCGCCGATGGCGAAGGAGCCGGGCTGGCTTGGTCGCGCCGGCCGCGTGATGGGGCTCGTCTTCTTCACGCCGCTGGGCGGCATCGGCTGCTCACTGGTGGTCGCGATCGTGCTCATCGCCCTGTTCGCGCCAGCGATCGCGCCCTACAATCCCGCCGCCATCAGCGTCAAGGAACGCCTTGCCGATCCGTCGCTGGCCCACCTTCTCGGGACCGACCAATTGGGCCGCGACCTTCTTTCGCGGGTCATCATGGGCACCCGCACGGCGATGACCGTGGCGCTGACTGCACTTTCGCTTGCGCTTGTTGCCGCCCTGCCGCTGGGGCTGATCGCGGGCTACGGGCCACGCTGGCTGGACGCCGTGCTGATCCTGGTCTTCGACAGCCTCAGTTCGATCCCGATGATCATGCTCGGGCTGGCAATCGTCGCCCTCGTCGGTCCGGGTGTCTCGACGGTGATCTTCGTCATCGTGCTCTACTGCATTCCGAGCTATGCCCGTCTTGTCCGCACCCAGACCCTCAGCCTCAAATCGCGCGATTTTATCAAGGCGGAGCAGGCGATGAACGCCAGCACGCCGCGCATCCTGTTCCGACACCTGCTGCCGAACGTGATCGGCCCGCTGCTGATCCTCGCCTGTCTCGACATTTCGACTGTGATCACGCTGGAGGCGGGGCTCTCCTTCCTCGGCCTCGGCGTCAAGCCGCAGATCCCAAGCTGGGGCAACATCCTCAGCGACGGCTTTGCCGTCATCCGCACGACGCCGCTGCCGGTCATCGCCGGCGGGCTGCCGCTCATCCTTGCCACGATCGGTTTCACCTTCTTCGGCGAAGCGATGCGCGATGCGCTCGACCCGAAGCTCTCAAGGGAGCGTCATTGATGAGTGCCGCGACCGGAGCAGCAACCAGCATATCGGCGGATGCCGTGTCTCCGGTGCTGGAGATGAAGGGGCTTTCGGTGTGCTACAGCGGCCTTGTCCCGGCTGTCGCCGGCGTCGATTTCAAGGTCAACCCCGGCGAGGTCGTCGGCGTCATCGGCGAGAGCGGCTCGGGCAAGTCGACGCTCGCCCATGCGGTGCTCGGGCTGCTGCCGAAGTCGGCAAACGTCACCGGCGAGCGCTTCGTGCTGGATGGCCACGACATGCTGACGGCGGGACGGGACGACTATGCGGCGCTCCGCGGGCCGGCTGCCGCCATGGTGTTCCAGAATCCGATGACCGCCTTCAGTCCGCTGCATACCCTCGGCCGGCAATTGACCGACCTCCTCTGGCGCGACCGGCACCAATCCGCGGCCGAAAAACGCGAACGCATCATAGCCGTTCTCAGCCAGGTCGGGCTTCCCGATCCGGCGAGCAAGCTCGATGCCTATCCCTTTCAGTTTTCCGGCGGCATGCTGCAGCGCGTGGCCATCGCCGCCGCGCTGCTGATGCGCCCGTCGCTGCTGATCGCCGACGAACCGACCACGGCGCTGGATGTCACCATGGAAGCGCAGATCCTGCACCTGATGCGGGAACTGAGGAAGACGTCCGGCGTGGCGATCCTGATGATCTCCCATCACCTCGGCGTCATCGCCGAGATCTGCGACCGGGTGGCGGTCATGTATGCCGGGCGCGTCGTCGAGGAGGGGACCGTCAGGGAGATTTTCGCCAATCCGCGCCACCCCTATACGCGCGCGCTCTTTGCCTGCGAGCCGGCGCTGATCGAGAGCGGTGTGTCGCGACTGCCGGTGATCCTCGGCGAGGTGCCGAGACCTGGTGGTTGCGGCTGCAGTTTCGCCGGACGCTGTTCACTCGTCGAGGAGCGCTGCCATTGTGACAGCCCACCCTGGGTCGGGGTCGCGGACAGGGCGGAGCCCCATTTTTCCCGCTGCCATCGGAGCGCGCCATGACATCGACGCCGGCCATGATCGAAACGGACAAGCTTTCGGTCTCCGTGCCGAGTGGACGATGGCTGCCCTTCGGCAAAACGCCAACACTCGACATCCTCGTCGAGGTCTCGATTGCGCTTCGTGTGGGCGAAATCGTCTGCATGGTGGGCGAAAGTGGATCGGGCAAGACGACGTTCGGGCGAGCGCTCGTGGGCCTGGTGAAGCCTTCGGCAGGCAGGATCGCCCTCGATGGTGTGGCGCTGCCGGACTTTACCAGCCGCAGCTTCCGCCGGGTGAGGAGCCAGTCGGCACTGCTGTTCCAGGATCCCGTCACGTCCTTCAACCCGCGGCAACGCATCGGCTCCATCATTGCCGAACCGCGTCACATCACCCATGCCGGCAGCACCAAGCGGGAGGATATCGTCGGGCTGGCGCGCAAGGCCGGCCTTGCCGAGCAGTTTCTGTCGCGGTTTCCGCACGCCCTGAGTGGCGGGCAGGCGCGTCGCGCCGCCGTCGCCAGGGCGCTTTCAGTCGTGCCCCGGCTGATCATCGCCGACGAACCGACGGCCGGTCTCGACGTTTCCGTCCAGGGCGGCGTGCTAAACCTGTTCCTCGACATCCGGGACGAGTTCCGGACGACCTTCCTGGTCATCACCCACAACCTGTCGGTCGCCCGCCACATCGCCGACCGCATCGTCATCCTCTACCTCGGTCGCGTGGTCGAAAGCGGTCCGGCGGAGGAGATATTCCGCAATCCGCAGCATCCCTACACCAAGGCGTTGCTTGATTCCGAGCCGGTGCCGGATCCGGCGCATCGGCGCGAGGAACCGCCGGTGATCGGCGAGGTGCCCAGCCTCGCTGCCCGCCCGAAGGGCTGCGAGTTCCATACCCGCTGCCGGTTTGCGCAGGACCGCTGCCGGACGGAAGCGCCGATAAAGACCGACGTTTCGCCGGACCACCAGGTGGCCTGTCACTTCCCGCTTGCCGCCACCAAGGCAGCGAGCATTCCCAACCTTCGCCTCGTATCGAGGTGACCGCTTAAGCATCAGAAGATCAATCATAATAACCAGAGGGATCAGAAGAATGAGCGCATACTCGATGAACAGAAGGCATTTCCTGATCGGCGCCGCCGCCGGCCTGTCGGCACTGACGCTGCGTCCGGGCCTCTCCTATGCGGTGGAAGGCGATACGCTCGTGGTGCGCGGCGCGTCCGATATCGAGATCCTCGATCCGGCCTTCCAGAACGGCCTGCTCGAGGAGGAAATCGGGCGCTGCCTGTTCCTGTCCCTCAACCGTCTGAACGATGTGCGCGAGGGCGCCGGATGGACCCCCTATGCAGCAAGCGAACTCAGCCAGAAATCCGATGCCGAGATCGCGTTCGTGCTGCACGACTGGCTGCAGTGGACCGGCGATTTCGGCCCGGTGACGGCGGAGGACGTCAAGTATTCCTTCGAGCGCGTTGCCGATCCGAAAAACGCATCCGCCTGGGCCTATGCCTTCGATGCACTCGACAAGGTTGAAGTAACCGGCGAGCGCAGTGGCATCATCCATCTGAAGTCGCCATCGGCGCCGTTCTGGGTGACGACCCTGCCCTACTACATGGGTCATATCGTATGCAAGAAGGCGGTCGAGGCCGCCGGCGGCAAGTTTACGACAGAGGTGCCGGCAAGCGCCGGGCCGTACATCATCGACAAGTGGGTACCGAAGCAGAGCTTGTCGCTTGCTCTCAATCCGGGCTGGAAGGGGCCGGCGCCGACCTTTGCCAAGGTGAAGTTCGAGATCATCACCGACGACGAGTCGGCGGCGCTTGCATACGAATCCAAGGCGATCGACTACAGCAAGATCAGCCTCAACACGCTTGCCACCTATCGTGACCAACTGCCCGAGAGCAGTACCCTGATCCAGATGGACGGCAACCGCTTCGTCTGGCTGACGATCAACCTCGGAAACCCCAAATTTGCCGACGAGAAGGTGCGTCGAGCACTTCAGTATGCGCTGGACGTATCGCAGGTGATGGAAGGATCCTATTCAGGGCTGGCGGCGCCGGCAACCGGCGTCGTGCCGCCATCGATGGTCGGGCACCGCGAAAAGATCCTCTATCCCGCCGACATCGAAAAGGCGCAGAACCTGCTGCAGGAGGCCGGTGTTTCCGACCTTGCAATCGAGCTCGCCGCGCCGAACGACAAGACGAGCGAACTGACCTGCCAGATCGTGCAGGCGCTTTTCGGTGCCGTCGGCGTCACCGTCGACATCAAGACCTATGACGATGCTGTCTACTGGACGCTCGGGGACAAGACCGCCGGCGATGCCTGGAAGAACCTCGATATGGTTCTGATGAGCTTTGCCGGCGGCGTCGATCCGTCCGAGAACCTCACCTGGTTCCGGCCGTCGCAGATCGGTGTCTACAACTGGTCGCAGTTCGACAGCCCGGAATTCGAGACGCTCTACCAGGAGGGCATGGCCGAGACGGACCAGGAAAAGCGCGGCGTGATGTATCGCAGGATGCAGGACCTGATGGAGGAATCGGGCGGCTTCATCTTCCTGACGCACGAAACCTTTGCTGCCGTGGCGCGCGAGGGCTTGAAGCCCTGCATCCTGGCCGACGGCTATCTCGACGTGCCGCGCTTTACCAGGGGGTGATTGCCGCACCGGGTTGATGGCGACTCCGTTGTGCCGCCATCCCCAGAAAGACCAGCCCCGCACCCATGCCACTCAGGGAGTTTCACCCATGAACATCACCGCGCCGCCGCCCGTGACGGAGCTTCAAGCCAGCCTGCCGTCCTCCTGGTATCTCGAGGACCGGATCTTCGAGCTGGAAAAGAAGAAGATCTTCTTCAATGAATGGATCTGCGTCGGTCGCGTCGAGGAGGTCGATGAGGCCGGCGGCCACAAGGTCTACGACGTTTTCGGGCAGAGCGTGCTGGTGGTGCGCAACCGGGAAGGCAACCTCAAGGCGTTCTACAACGTTTGCCGCCATCGTGGCGCGGAGCTCTGCGTCAACGCCGGCAGGGAGAACAGGCCCGGCCGCGCGGAAATCAAGGGCGGCGTCGTCGGCCGCAATCTCATCCGTTGCGCCTATCATTCCTGGGCCTACAACTTCGACGGTGCGCTCGTGGCGGCACCGCATCTGGGCGAGGAGATCTCAAAGGAGAAGTTTTCGCTGCATCCCGTCGGCGCCGACAGCTGGGCCGGCTTTCTGTTCCTGCATCTGACACCGGCCGGTGCGCCCAAGTTGTCCGAGCAGCTTGGCGCCATGCCGCAGCGTATCTCGCGCTATCCGCTCGCCGAACTGCGGGCCGGTGCGGCGTTGCATTACGAAGTCGAGGCGAACTGGAAGGTGATCGCTGAGAACTACAACGAGTGCTACCACTGCGCCGGCGTGCACCCCGAGCTTTGCGCCGTGGTTCCCGCCTTCCGCGAAAACGGCGGCGCTGGCCTGGACTGGGACAAGGGCGTTCCGCATCGGGAAGGCGCCCATACCTTCACTGCGACCGGCACGACCCACCGCCGCCCTTTTCCGGGTCTCGATCCCGAAGAATTCGACCACCACAAGGGCGAGCTGGTCTACCCGAACCTTTTCGTCAGCCTGTCTTCCGATCATGCCGCCTGTTTCCTGCTGACGCCGAAAGGGCCCTGTCTCACCCGTGTCGACTGCATCTTCCTGTTCGAGCAACAGGAGATCGAAAAACCCGGTTTCGACCCCTCGGATGCGGTTGAGTTCTGGGATCTGGTCAACCGGCAGGACTGGTCGGTTTGCGAGCGTGTCCAGCGCGGCATGACAAGCCGCGTACATGATTTCGGATATTACGCGCCCATGGAGGACTTGAGCCTCGACATTCGCCGCTATGTCACCAGTCGTCTCGGTCCCGATGCGGGCTCATCCACTCCGAAGGAGGGGAGTTGATATGGCCCGCAGCACTGAAAGCCGGCGCGAGCGCCGTATCGCGGCAGGAGCCGGCGTTCGGCAGATGCGCTTCGGCGGCGTCATCAACCGCTACCCGCCGATTGCGATCATGAGCGCCGACGAGATCGAGGCGATCCATCTCGCCTCGCTTCGGTTGCTCGCCGAAACCGGCATCGAGGTTCTGCACGACGAAAGCCGCGCACTCCTCAGGGCCGCGGGTGCCGAAGTGGACGACAGCACGTTGCGGGTGCGCTTCGACCCGCCGATGATCGAGGAGACGATCCGTACCGCGCCTTCGAGTTTTACGCTGCAGGCGCGCAATCCGGCAAGGAACCTCATCGTCGGCGACGGCAGCCTCATCTTCGCCGCGACCGGCGGACCGGCGTTCGTGCATGACATGGACCGGGGCCGGCGCGCCGGCAACTATGCCGACATGTGCGACTACATCCGCCTCGTTCACAGCCTCAACGTCATCCACCAGGAAGGCGGCTGCCCCTGCGAGCCCACCGACCTGCCTCCCGACAGTCGCCATCTCGACTTCTATCACGCCGCCATCCGTCTCACCGACAAGAACTGGCAGTGCTGGGCGCTCGGCGGCTACCGAGTCGAGGATGCGATCGAGATGCTGTCGATCACGCTCGGGCAGACGCGCGACGAGCTCAGGCAGAACCCGGCCACGCTCACCGTCATCAACTCCAATTCGCCGCTGCGGCTCGATATCCCGATGGGCGAGGGGCTGATCGCCATGTCGCGCGCCGGCCAGCCGATCGCGCTGACCCCGTTCACCCTGTCGGGGGCGATGAGCCCGGTGACGATTGCAGGCGCGCTGACGCAGCAGAATGCCGAGGCGCTGGCGCTGATAGCGCTGGCACAGGTCGTCGCGCCGGGTGCGCCGGTTCTCTACGGTGGTTTCACCTCGAACGTCGACATGCGCACCGGCTCGCCGGCCTTCGGCACGCCCGAATACGCCAAGGCGCAGATCGCCTCCGGCCAGCTCGCCCGCCGATACAACGTGCCCTTCCGTTCTTCGAACGTGACGGCCTCGAATGCCGTCGACGTTCAGGCGGCCTATGAGAGCGGCATGTCGCTATGGAGCACGATCATGGGCGGCGTGCACCTGATCGAGCATGCAGCGGGATGGCTGGAAGGCGGCTTGACGGCATCGTTCGAAAAGCTCGTGCTCGATGCCGAAATGCTGCAGATGATGCGCAGCTTCCTGACGCCGGTCGTCGTCGACGAGGCAAGCCTTGCGGTCGATGCGATCA
Source organism: Ferirhizobium litorale (assembly GCA_030028905.1). GTDB lineage: Bacteria > Pseudomonadota > Alphaproteobacteria > Rhizobiales > Rhizobiaceae > Ferirhizobium > Ferirhizobium litorale. The sequence continues at coordinate 68,304 of JALDYZ010000005.1, forward strand.
GCGAGGTCGGGCCGGGCGGCCATTTCTTCGGCACCGGCCACACGCTTGCCCGCTTTGAGAACGCCTTCTACGAGCCGATGCTCACCGACTGGCGCAATTTCGAGAACTGGCAGGAAAGCGGTGCGCGCACCGGAACCGACCGGGCCAACGGCATCTGGAAGGAATTGCTGCGGACCTACGAGCAGCCGCCGCTGGACGAGGCGGTGGACGAAGCGCTGGAAGCCTATGTTGCCAGGCGCAAGGAGGAGATCGCCGCGGGCAAGTTCTAACGTTGTTCAGTGTCTGTCGTGAACGCACTGCCCATGGTCGGCGAGGACCTCGATCACCCGGCACTGCTCGACGCGGCCATGACTGCAACCTTCGACCATGGTTTCGAGTTCGGCTTTGAGCGCCGTTAGACTGCGGATGCGTTGATCGACATCGGCGATGCGGGCCTTGGCAATGGCATCGGCAGAGGCGCAGGATTGCTTCGGGTCGTCTTGCAGATGCAGAAGGGTGCGGATGGCGTCGACCTCGAATCCGAGTTCGCGGGCGTGGCGTATGAAGGCAAGGCGGCGCAGGTCGGATTTGTCGTAGAAGCGCTGGTTTCCGGCGCTGCGGGCCGGTTCCCGGACAAGCCCGATGCTCTCGTAGTAGCGTATTGTCGGTACTTTGACGCCACTTTGACGCGATGCTTCGCCGATTGTAACTTTTTCCATGAGTTAACCCTTGCACCTCTAGCCGCTAGAGGATGTAGGTAAGATGTCACGATTTGGCAAGGAAAGCGGATCATGGCAGAGCTGACCAATACCCGATACCGAGTGGATGGCATGGATTGCGCCTCGTGCGCCACCAAGATCGCGACCGCGGTCAGGCGCATGCCGGGCGTCGAGGACGTGTCGGTATCGCTAACCGTCGGGACCATGAACGTGCACCATGAGCCGGACAGCGACCTCATGGCGATCGAGAGAAAGGTCACGTCGCTCGGATACGCCGTCGCTCCGCTGGCGGAAAAAGTGTCCACGCCTGCAACCCATGACAATTGCGGCGGCCACGATCATGCCGACCATGACCACACGCATCAAGATCACGACCGCTCAGCTGAGGCCAATCGATTGGCAGAGACCCTGCATGGTCAGGGTCATGTACCGACGGCCGGATCCTGGTGGAACAGTGGAAAGGGTCGGCTGACGATCCTTTCCGGCGTCGCGCTGGTCGTCGCCTACGCGATCGGCCATCTCGTGCCGCCGATTGCGCCCTATGCGTTTATCGCCGCGCTGCTGATCGGGCTGGTGCCGATCGCCCGCCGGGCGTTTATCGCCGCATTCTCCGGCACGCCATTCTCGATCGAGATGCTGATGACCATTGCCGCGGTCGGCGCTATCATCATCGGCGCCGGTGAAGAGGCGGCGGCCGTGGTCTTCCTGTTCCTCGTCGGCGAGCTTCTCGAGGGCATTGCTGCCGGCAAGGCGCGCGCCAGCATCCAGTCGCTGACGGCACTGGTGCCGAAGAGCGCGCTGCTCGAGGAGGGTGGCACGACGCGCGAAGTCCCGGCGGAAAGTCTTGCCGTCGGTGCGATGATCCTCGTCCGGCCTGGCGACCGGATTTCCGCCGACGGCATCATTGTCTCGGGGGAAAGCGCCATCGACGAGGCTCCGGTGACCGGCGAGAGCACGCCGGTTCGCAAGGGCATGGGCGAAACCGTCTTTGCCGGCACCGTGAACGGCGATGCCGCACTTCGGATCGAGGTCACGGCGGCGGCGGCCGACAACACCATCGCCCGCGTCGTGAAGCTGGTCGAGGAGGCGCAGGAATCGAAGGCGCCGACGGAGCGGTTCATCGATCGCTTCTCGCGCTACTACACGCCGGGCGTCGTTGCCTTTGCAGCGCTGGTCGCGTGCATTCCACCGCTGTTCCTCGGCGGACAATGGGACGAATGGATCTACAAGGGGCTGGCGACCCTGCTGATCGGCTGCCCTTGCGCCCTGGTGATCTCGACACCTGCGGCGATCGCCGCCTCGCTTTCGGCCGGTGCACGTCGCGGCCTGCTGCTGAAGGGCGGCGCCGTGCTCGAAAACCTCGGTCGGATCACCGCCGTCGCCCTCGACAAGACCGGGACGCTGACCGAAGGCAAGCCGAAGGTGACGGATGTCATCGGCTTCACGTGCAGCGAGGCGGATGTGTTGCGCCTAGCCGCCGCGCTGGAATCCGGGTCCAGCCACCCGCTGGCGACCGCCATCCTGGCAAAGGCAGCCGCAGACGGCGTGCAGGTTCCGCCCGCGACGGATATGGCAGCCCTTGGCGGCAAGGGAGTGACCGCGATGGTAGAGGGCCAGGCGATCCTTCTCGGTTCGCCCCAGGCAACCAGCGAGCGGGTACCGCTCTCACCCCAGCAAAGCGCGCGCATCACCGCCCTCAACGAGGAGGGCAAGACAGTGTCGGTGCTGGTCGTCGGCAACGAGCTGGCGGGGGCGATCGCCATGCGTGACGAACCGCGTGACGACGCCAAGGCCGGACTGGCGGCGCTTGCAAACGCTGGCATCCAGACGGTTATGCTGACCGGCGACAATCGCCGCGCCGCGGCGGCAATCGGCCGCGAGCTCGGGATAGAGGTCCGCGCCGAACTCATGCCGGCGGACAAGCAGCGCATCGTCGGCGAGATGAAGTCGGTGGGGCTTGTCGTCGCCAAGGTGGGCGACGGCATCAACGATGCGCCAGCGCTTGCAGCCGCCGACGTCGGCATTGCCATGGGTGGCGGCACCGACGTGGCGCTCGAAACCGCGGACGCCGCCGTTCTCCACGGACGTGTTGGTGACATCGGCGCGATGATCGACCTTTCGAAGCGCACGATGCGCAACATCTTCCAGAACATTTCCATCGCCCTTGGGTTGAAGGCGGTATTCCTCGTGACCACGATCGCCGGCATCACCGGGTTGTGGCCGGCGATCCTTGCCGATACGGGCGCGACTGTGCTCGTGACAATGAATGCGCTACGGCTGTTGCGACCGCCATCCTAGCGACAGTTGCCCGGGCTGCCGCATGGCAAACGATTTGACCCATGCAGGTTTTCGCCTCATCCTCGACGAATGATCAGCGGCGTGCTCCTGGACCTCGCCGGCGTAGTCTACGACGGTAACAATGTCATTGGCGGCGCAATCGATGCCGTAGCCCGACTCCGTCGGGCCGGCATGCCCGTTCGCTTTGTCAGCAACACGACCCGGTCAAGCACGCAGGCTATCGTCAATCGGCTTAGCGACCTCGGCCTTCCTGTTTCGAGCGCCGATCTCTTCACCCCCTCCCGGGCTGCTCGGGACTTCCTTCGGGACCACGCCTTGTCGCCGCATTTTCTGGTGCATCCAGGTCTCTTGCCGGATTTTGCAGGGCTTCCCGAAGGCATCCGCAATGCAGTGGTCGTCGGTGACGCCGGGGAGTCTTTCGACTACCAGAGTCTGAACGTGGCATTCCGGGCCCTGTTAGATGGTGCTGAATTCCTGGCGCTCGCTTCCAACCGGACTTTCAGGGATGTCGATGGCAAGCTGAGCCTCGATGCCGGAGCCTTTGTCGCCGCACTGGAGTTCGCGACCGAAAGGAAGGCGGTGGTCCTGGGCAAGCCGTCACGACGGTTCTTTCACGCCGCGCTCGCCAGCATGGGCTGCCCTGCCAGCCAGGCCGTGATGGTTGGCGACGATGCCGAAAGCGATGTTGCCGAGGCATTGCAATCAGGAGTCGGCCACGCCTTGCTGGTTCGCACCGGCAAGTATCGCAAGAACGATGAGAACCGCTTTGAACCAGCTCCGACCGCAATCGTCGCCGATATCGGCGCTGCGGCCGACTGGATTCTGGACAGGATGTCCGATCCATAAAAAGCCGGCCTGATTTTCTCGATCCGCCGCTACGGGCTTAGGACGACCGACACGAAATTTAAACCGATTAGTATTATGAGGAATACCCGTTGCGATGCTGAAGTCTTTTTAGAAATCAATTGCATGCCTGTATGGGGACTTTATGGACAAGTCGTACTTGCTTTCCGCGATCAATCCCCTGATCTCGACGACCCTTTTCGTCACGTTCTTTTTCCTGTGGCGTCGCCAATGCGGCGACAGAACCTATGTGCTCAATTGGGCCATTACCTATGCCTGCGCGGCACTCGGCTCCTCGGTCGATTTTGCCCGGGTTTTCGTCAATGATGCCAGACCGCTTTCCTTTTTCGCCAACATCTTCTTCGTCGGTGTCGCGTATTTCGCGGTGCGAGGCACGATCGTCCGAAACTGCGGCCAAGCGGTGGACCCGGGAGTGCCGCGTGCGATCGCGGCTATATTTGCGACGTCCGTAGCCTTCGGCTTCTGGTTCTGTTTCGTCGATCCGAGCGTCGCCGGCCGCGGTGCGGTGGCGAGCGGCAGCGCTGCCTTGATGTTCCTTGTCGCGGCCAGGATCATCTGGAAGACGAGCGATCTCGATACCCTCGACCGCCTGATCGCATGGACCTACGTCCTGTCGGCGGCGACGCTGGCGGGCCGCATCGTGGTGTCGATGCTGTACGAGGGACCTTTGCGCGCGGAAAGCGAGGTTGCCGGCTCTTTCTGGATCGTATCGTTCAAGATCTTCGCCATGCTGTCGTGGCTGGCTTTTGCGATCCTGTTCCTGCTGCGGATCACGACCGATCTCATGAAGGAATTGTCGACCCAGTCGCACATGGATCCGCTGACCGAACTTTTCAACCGCCGCGGGTTCTTTTCCGGCGCCGAACCGTTGATGCGGAGCAATCCGCAGATGCCCTTCGTCGCGATGATCTGCGACATCGATCACTTCAAGCGGGTCAACGATACCTACGGACACCAGACCGGCGACCGGGTGATCCAGTGCTTTGCCGATGTGTTGCGGCAATCGACCGAGAACGTCTACAGCCTTGCCGGCCGCTTTGGCGGGGAAGAGTTCGTTGTCCTGCTGCCAGACATGAGGCTCGCACAGGGACAAGCCGTTGCAGAGCAGATCAGGTTGGCCTTTGCCGGAATGGACCATGCCGGTATACCCGCAGCGCTGCATGAGATCACCGTCAGCATCGGCATCGCGGAAAGCAGCGACGCCGAGGGCATCGATTCCCTGATCGAGCGGGCGGACCGGGCGCTCTACAAGGCCAAGCGGGATGGCCGCAACCGGGTCGAAGCCGGCACGGTAGAACCCAAGGATGCCAACGCCGCGGCATGAAATTCGGATGATGCGTGTCTCGGGCGCTACACCGGCCTGAACGTATCGGATCTGACGCATTTTCCCGGTGCTCCCACGCAAAATAGCTGCTAATGCGGGCGAGGAATTATGCATGGAACAACCGGTCCATCGGTTGGGCTTCCGGGGCGGCGCGCGGGCGGCATGGCAAAATTTGACATCGGCGAGAATATGGCCACGACGATCGTCGCGGCCGAAGCGAACTCGATGTGGATCGTTCGCACCGGGGTTTCCGTCAGAACGGATGGAACCGGAATCGATGCGAGCGGGGTCGCGATGGCGCGCGAAATCGACGTGAACGGCACGATCGCATCCGCGAACGGCAGCGGCATCCTGCTCGGGGATTCCGCGATTGCCGCAAAAGCGGGGCTGGTGGCCGTCACAAGGAGCGGCGTCGTCTGCGGTGCGCTGGCCGGTATCGAGGCGGCCGGCGGCGGGCTGGCTATCACCAACGAAGGGACCGTCAAGGGCGGATCGGTTGCCGTCAGCGCCACCGGCAATGTCGCCAACGTTACGAACTACGGATCACTGCTTTCCGATGCCGGCATGGGGATCGATGTTGGCGGCATCAATGCGCGGGTGAGCAATCACGGGCTTGTCCAGACCTTGGGCACCGGCGTCGCCGTCGCCGGCAGCGGAATGATCATCACCAACAACGGCAAGATCCTGTCGTCCGGGGGCGAGGGGGTCGTCGCGACTGGAAACAGGGCCATCGTGACCAACAACGGCACCGTTGCCGCAGCGCTCGATGGCGTTACCGTGGCCGGCGCCGGCGCCATCTACAGCAATCACGGCAAGCTGTCGTCGTCCAGGGGAGACGGCATGGTGTTTTCGGGCGATCGCGGCATCGTATCGAACACCGGCACGATTTCCGCTGCGGTCGACGGTGTCGTCCTTGCCGGCAGCGGGGTTGGATTCACCAACGACAAGAGCGTCCTGGCCGGTTCGGGCACCGGCGTGGTTCTGTCCGGCGCGGGTGGCCGGCTTACCAACAACGGAACCATCACCGGCGCTTCCGGACTGCTATCCGACGCCGCGTCCATTTTTCTCTACAATCATGGCTCCGTGTCCGCCACCGCGGGCGTGGCAGTCTCGATCACGGGGGCCGGAACGAACAGCTTCACCAATACCGGGACATTGACATCCGGCGGATATGCGATCCGAGGCGGCGATGGGTCCGAAAAGATCGTCAACTACGGCGTGATCAAGGGAAACGTCCATCTCGGCGGCGGCAGCGACAGCATCGATCTGCGTGGGGGCAGCATCAAGGGATGGGTTGCCGGGGGTGCGGGCAATGACACCTATCTGGTGTCGAGCACGGCGTTGAAGCTGGTGGAAAAGGCCGGCGAGGGAATCGATACAGTCAACGCCTCGGTCAGCTATACCCTGGGCACGGAGTTGGAGAACCTCGTCTTGCTCGGTGGCGCCGGGATCTCGGGGACGGGCAACGCGTTGGCCAACCGCATTTATGGAAATGCCGGAAGCAACAAGATCGGCGGCCTAGGCGGAAACGACTGGATCGAGGGCGGCTACGGCGCCGATCGCATCAGCGGAGCTTCCGGCGTCGATACCGCGGCCTATGCCAAGGCGAGGGCGGGAGTGACCGTCGATCTCGCAAGCGGTCGCGGCCATGGCTCGGATGCGGCAGGCGATGTGCTGCTCAGCATCGAGAACCTTACCGGGTCCCGTTACGCGGACAAGCTCTATGGCAACAGCGGTGCGAACGTGCTTGCGGGGGGCGAGGGCCGCGACATTCTCGCCGGCCGAGGCGGTTCGGACATCCTGACCGGCGGTGCGGGCGCGGATCAGTTCATTTTCTCGAAAGGATACGGTGCCGACCAGATCACGGATTTCACGCCGGGCGTCGATCGTATCGATCTATCGGCACTTCCGTCGATTACCAGCTTTGCCGATCTGCTTGCCAATCATGCCGTGCAGTATGGCGATGATGTTCTCATCAATGGCGGCAAGGGCGACAAACTGGTCCTGCTGGACGTGCAGTTGGCCGACCTGCACAAATCCGATTTCCTGTTCTGAACACAAGCGCACTTTGCGCTAGTTCTGGTTGCCCTTGAACTGAGCGCGGCGCACTTCGACGAGGCCCTTGGCGCCTTCGCGATTTCCGGCCTCCGCCAGAGCCTGGAATATCCGGCGCGCATCGATGAAGCGATTGAGGTTGAGATACGCGTAACCCTTCAGAACCATCAGGTCCTGCTGCTCGGTGCCCAGCTGCGAAAGCTGGTCGAGGATGAGGATCGTGTCGCGGTTTCGCCCGGCATTGAACGAGGCGACGGCGCGGTCGCGCAGGATAGCCGACTGCAACTCGACGATGCGCTCGGTGCCCTGCGGCGCTCTAGCCGCCGATACTGCAGCCTTGCTGGTGAGGCCGGCGCGCAGGTAGGCAAGGCTCTGGCCATAGGCGGCATCCTCTCGTTCCTTGACGCCCGGCGCGGCGAGCGCCACCTCGAATGCCCTGGCAGCCTCGAGCGGCCGGTTCATGTCCATCAGGCACCAGCCGCGGGCAAGCGCGACGGCTGGTGAGAGGCTGCGTGGATCGACGGTGAACGAGCAACCCCGCTGACGCACGGCGCCTTGCGTTGTGCGGCTCGTCGCAGCGCGCGGCGCGGTTTCGACGGCGGCCGGAGCGGTTCGCACCGCCGGTCTGGCGACCGCGGCTGCCTCCTTTTCGCGCGTCGCCTTTTCTTCTTGCGGCTCGGTTTCGCCCAGACGCGCTATTCTCTCGGAACGATCCGCCCATTGGCGTTGGATCTCGGCGACGCCCGTCTCGTCGTTCAATTCATTGCGCGACAGCGCGAGGCCGTAGGCGGATGGCTCGTCATCCGGCTTCCACGAAAGAGCGGTCGTGAACCAGTCGGCTGCGGTCTTGTGCTGCTTGAGCTCGCGGGCGTACCAGCCGAACTGCTGGGCGGTCTGCGCATCGCGACCGGAGATGGTTTCCGAGGCAATGCGTGCGAGGACTTCCTCGGTGAGCGGCAGCGGCGGGCTGATCGCCAGCAGGTTGGCGGTTGCGGCAAAATAGGTCTGTTGCGCATCCTTGGAGCCATCGCGCCAACGATACATCACCTCTTCGGCCTCCTTCGGCTCCTTGCGATCGATCAGCGTGAGGGCAAGGCCCTGCGAGGCCGAGGCGCTGTCTTCGATGCCGCGCGCCTTGCGGAACCACGTCTCGGCGGCAGCCATGTCGTTGCGGCGCAGGTAGTACCAGCCGAGCAGCAGGGCATCCGATGCGGATCCGCCGCTCTCGACCAGGCGCTCGACCCGACCGAGGTATTGCGGCGGTACGGTGATCGTCGCGTCGTTGTCGCCCTCGGCGACCAGATTGCGAGCGAGGTCGTCGCGGATCGCGTCGAACTCCATCGTCCCGTCGGGACCGGGCCGCTCGCGAGCCAACAGGTCCTCGACCATCGTCGCCGGCAGCAGCGTCGAGGCCTTCTGGACGGTGGCGAGCCGTTCCGAGGGGACATTGCAGTTGTTGAGGACGTAGAGATAGGCGTCCCGCGCCCGGCCGGGCCGCTCGGTTCGCGCGAAGGCTTCCGCCACGCGCCAAAGCACGTCCACTTCGCTGCAGGTGAGGAGGCTTGGTGTTTCCGCGCCGATGCGGACCACCGTGTCGTACTGATTGAGGTCGGAGGCATTGGTCAGTTGTGCCCGCGCCTCGGCCACGGACAGGCGGTCGAGCAGGTCGGCGGGCGGCGTCCACCCCGATTCCGCCAGTTCGCGGTCGGCGATCGCCTTGCGCACCTCGGCGTAGCGGCTTTCGGAATAGAGCTGCCACATTCTTTCCAGTTCACGATCGGCGTTGACGGGTATCGCCATCGGATCCTCTGGCGGCGTCCAGTCGGGATAGAGGGCCCTCAGTCGCGAGATTTCCGCCTGCAGCCGCGCCGTATCGCCCTTGCGGGCAAAGTATCGAAGCGCGCTTTCATCGACCTTCGGCCGGGTCGGCGGCGTTACGGGAGCAGGTTGACCGACGGTCACCTGAGCAATCTCGACCTCGTCGGCGGTGCGATCGGTTTTCGGCGCGACACCCGTCGAGCCGGTCGTCATGCGGTCGAAGCTTGCCGCGGCCTGTTGCACGCCGGTGCCGGTCATCGCATTGCCAGGTGTCCAGCTATCCGACGTGCGGTTCATTCCTCCCAGAAGGTAGGCCGAGGCGAGGAGCGCGGCGGAGATGGCAATGTAGGCAAACCTCATAGGCACCCCGGATGCTTTTCAGCGGCATAGGCGAGCCCCAGCAGGTGGAGCGTCGACGGATAGTACAAAGTCGGCCGAAACTGTCTCAGATCCTCCGGGATTGGCTTGGCCTCGGCTACACAGGCCACAAGATGGTTAATAAATCGGTAACCTGGATCGGTGAGCAGTGTACCAGGCCCCGCGTCATCAAAGGTCATCAGCTGCAGGCTGTCTTCCGGACCCGTCGTCTGTTTCCGCAGTCGCTGGACGAGGGCGGGCGCCGGATTTCCGGCCCTTGCGAGATAGAGCGGTATGCGCAGCGCGTTGTATCCGTATTCGCCCGGAAAGCCGTCGGCCGGCCGCATCTCGCCGGCGAGCGACACCCAGTCTGTCGGAAGCTGCCGCGGCCCGAACTGCATTTTCTCGACAAGCGCCAACCCGTCGCCGGACAGCTTGGTCCAATCGGCCTGCGGCGCCAGTTGCGCCAGCAACGGGAAGGCCTCGAAGATGTAATAGGAGGGATTGATGACCGGGCCGTCCGGCCTGTCAGCGGCAGCAAAACCCGTGACTGCCGGCAGCAGGAGGAGGCGTTCGCCGTGGGCCACGACCGCCTTCGAGGCCAGGGCAGTCGCGATCCTTGAAGCGGCGGCCGTGTAGTCGTCGCGGTTCCACCGCGCCCCTGCCAGCGCCAAGGCATAGGCGATGAGGATGTCGCCGTCGGTGGCGTTGTTGATGTCGGTCACATGCGGCCTTTTCGACGGATCCCAGCGCCAGACGGCAAGGCCATCGTCGCGCACCAGCAGTTCGGTGCGGGTGAAGGACCAGATCTGCTCGAAATCGGGCGGGCTGTCGGCATAGTAGGCGAGCAACAGGCCATAGCCCTGGCCCTCGCTGTGGCTTATGTTGCCGTTGCCGGTATCGATGATCCGGCCGCTCGTATCGAGGAAGTTCTCCTTGTATGCGTTCCAGGCTTCCGCGCTGATCAACGGCTTCGATGCCGCTCCCGAAGCCAGGACCACGGCGAACAGACCGGCGGCGATGGCTTTGGCGAGCGACTGCATCATGAGCGCCTGCCGAGCATCGAGAGCAGTTTCCCGGTCGCGAATGCAAGCAGGAGGGCAATGGCGCCGACCACCAGCGCATAGGACAGGATGTTGGTTGAGAACCAGTTCGCCGCGATCAGGCGATAGTTGGCGAGCGAGGGCGGTAGCGTCTCGACGAAGGAAAAGTTGGTCACGGGACGGCTGGTTACCGTCTTCTCGCTGCCTTCGTAGGTGACGATCTCGCCGGTGATCTGGTTCCAGTTGGTTTCCGTCGACATCGCCAGCATGCCGTCGCGCAGTTCCTTGACTGTCGGTGCCGAGACCAGGGTCCAGGTGCCGTCATTGCTCGGGTTGGCGCTCTGGGCGATGAGGAACGTGGCGTTATCCGGGGGGACGAACTTCCTGTCTGCGGACGGCGAAAACTGCAGCGAGCTCATGGATATGTCGAAGTTGCGCTTGAGCCATCCGGAGATCGCCGTCAGCGGCGTGTGCCAGATGCCGCCGCTAACCTTGGAGCGCCATTCATCGAGCGCCGCATCCGTACGTGCCTCGTCGACGGCCGAACTGCTCTTCTGTCCCCATCCGGTCAGGCTGGTGCTGTCGATGCCGAGCTGTGTCAGTGCCGTGGGCGGAATATCCGCGAGCGGCCCGAGGAAGATGCCGTTGCGATTGGAGAGCGCAGCCGGCGAAGCGGCGAGCTCAACATCGATCGGCCGGCCGCCTGCCACGGCCATCCGGGCGAGCAGGGTCGCCGCGGCGGTCAGCGTATCCGGATCGCCGCGCCCGATGAAGACAGGTATCGGTTGGCTGTCGCGTCGGCCGTAGGGTGCGCTCGTGCCGGAGAGAGCCGCAAGGTTCGGACGCCGTGCGATCCGCGCGAAGGCCGGCATATGGAACTCGGATGTGTCGAAGAGCGCGAAGCGTGGCGTTTTGTCGGCTGTCGCGCCGGGGGCGCAAACCTCGTCTTCCTCAGTCTTCAGGATCGCCTCGATGGCAACCGTGTTTAGGCCGGGCTTGAAGTGGCGCAGCGTCGTGCGCACCGGGAAGTGACGCATGATGCCGCCGCCGGAGCTGGTAAGCGGGACGGTTGTTGCGATGTTGCCGTTGACATAGACATCGATGTGGCTGCCCGGCTCGACCGCGTCCGAGTAGGCGGCGTCGAGCAGGATCGTCGCCTGCCCATAGGAGTCGGCATAGAAATCGGACGGGATGCCGATATTGAAGTCCGTGCGCAGCCGCCGGCCGGCAAACTCCTGGGTGCGGATGCCGAGTTCTGAAAACCGGATATGGGAGTCGGAAAACAGGAAAGGCGCGTCCGGGAACCGCCAGGGGCTGGTGGCGTATTTCTCTCGCTGGTCCGTCGTTCCATCGTGCGAGGCCGACGTTATTCGACCGATGGCCGTTTCGACGCCTTGCCAGTCTGGGGCGCTGACGATCAGCACCGGAAGATCGGAACCCGACTGGCTGGCGAAGGCCACGACGGGATTGTTGTGGGCTGTGGGTGGAAGCTCCGGCAGCAGCGGCGCGAGCTCGGCAGCGGTGCCGACAAGGACCGTCACCTGCCCTTTTTCGGATGGTGATACATCGCTGCCGTCGATCACGATGGACTGGTTGGGCGTGTTCGTCAGCAGGGCAAGGCCCTGCGCCAGCATCAGCAACGGCTGGGTCGCCCGGCGTTGGTCGAGCGCCGGAGCGACGAGGCGGAATTCCGTGCGTCCATGGGCATTGCTGCCGAGAGTCTTGATGTCGTCAATGCCGGACCAGACTCCGGCCGTGCCGCCCTCGAAGGCAAGATAGGTGATGGCCGGGTCGATGTTCGACCAAAGCTCGTAAGTCGATTCGATGCTGCAGTCCGTACGGTGCCGTTGCACCGCCTGGACGCTGATCAGGTTCGCGCCCGGCTGCAGCAGGGCGTAAGGGATGTCGTAGGAAAATTCCTTGATGCCCTCCGGTGAACTGATCGGTTCGTCAACAACGAGCGTGTTGTTGATGTGCACGGTAAGGCGCGAGGCTTCGGGTGCGACGAAGATCGAATTCTGGTAGCCGAGGTTGAGTCTGGCGCCGGCTTTCGCCTGTTCCGCAGTCAGGTAGACGGACCAGGTCCGCTGGTCGTTTTCGCCACTGAGCGTCAGCATTTCGGCCGGAATGACGTAGCGCCGGTGAAACTGAGGCGCGCCTGCCACGAGACCGGTTCCTGCCGAGGGCTGTGCCGCACCGATGGCAGGTTCCTGACCCGGTGCCGGCGAGCTTTCGCCGGCCGGGCGCTCCGTCGACATGTCGAATGGCGCAGGTTGGGCCATGGCGTTTGCCTGCGCGAGAACCAGGAAGAACGCCGACGCGACGCTTGCCATTTTCATGCGGTCTTCTCCTTCCTGGCCACCACGCTCGCCTTGTCGCTGCCGAGCGTCCTGAAAAGGTAGGAGAGGCCACGATAGGTCTGGAAGATCGACAGTCCGATGAACCAGGCCGTGCCGCGGATAAGGCCCGGGTTTCTCCTGCGGGCCTGTTGGAACTGGCTCCATTGTGTCGAATTGGCGAAGATCAGGTCCGCGACCAGACTGTGGTGGCGGGCAATTTCCGGAAGGTAGCGGCAGCCGATCGCGGTGAGGTTGCCCTCGGTTTCGCGGTTGCGGACCTCGACCGGCAATATTTCTTCGGTGGCGCTGCTGTAGGGCTTGAAGCGGATCTCTGCCCGGGCGCTCGTCGGCATCTCGCCGAGGTCGCCATAGACCTGGACGCGGGCGCCGTTGACCGAAACGTCCTCGATCGTCGCCGGAAACCAACGGCCGCCAAGGCCGAATTCGCAGCGACGCGTCACCCTGACCCGTCGTGTCGGTGAGTGTTCCGCCCGTTCGGAAACGACGCCGAGCGCGCAGCCGGCAAGGATCAGGTTGAGGAGGTTCCAGCCGCCGACGACCAGGGTGACGTCCGCCTTGAATGGATCGGTCTGGAACCGGTAGACGGTGACGATGAGGGCGACCAGCAGGACCGCAAAGATGACGAAGAACGGCCGGCTGATTTCCGACAGGCGGTTGACCAGAACGGATTCATCCTTCGCCGTCACCTTGAATGTCGGCTTTCTCGGATTGACGATCACCGAGACCACGGCCGGCAGCAGGTGCACGGTCTGAACATACTCGTAGAGCTCCGATATCCACGGCCAGCGGAACGACCCGTAGAGGTAGTTCTGCATCATCAGGTTCACGAGCAGGTAGGACAGGGTGTAGCCGAGGAACTCGCCGCCCGATGCCATGAAAATCTGAAGATCGAAGAAAAGATAGAAGAGCGGCGCAACGAGGAAGGTCGCCCGCGCGAAGGGAAACAGCCAGAACAGCGTCGACGACATGTAGCAGAGCCGCTGCGGGATCGACAGGCCGCGCTTGAAGAGCGGAAAGCGGAAGCGCATGATCTGCATCATGCCCTGGGCCCAGCGGCTGCGTTGTCCGATGAAGCTCGCAAACGTGGCCGGTTGCAGTCCCGCTATCAGCGGCTTGTCGACATAAACGCTGCTCCAACCGCGGGAATGGAGTTCGACCGCCGTCTCGCAATCCTCGGTGATGCTGATGCCGCTGAAGCCGTTGGCCGATTCCAGCGCCTCACGCCGCAGTACAGCAGCGGAGCCGCAAAAGAAGGCGGCATTCCATTTATCGAGCCCGCGCTGGATGATGCCGTAGAACATCTCGTTCTCGCTCGGCATCTTCTCGAAGGTCTGCAGGTTGCGCTCAACCGGGTCGGGGTTCAGGAAGAAGTGCGGCGTCTGTACTAAAAAGAGCTTCGGATCCTCGGAGAAGTAGCCGACGGTCTCCTTCAGAAAATCACGGGCCGGGGCGTGGTCGGCATCGAAAACCGCGATCAGTTCGCTCTTCGAATGCTTCATGCCGTTGTTGAGGTTTCCCGCCTTGGCATGCTCGTTGCGGTCGCGCGTGAGGTAATGGACATCGAGGTCGGCGCACAGTGTCTGGAGTTCCCGGTGGCGCATGGTGGCCGCCTGGGCCTCGAGCAACTTGTCGGAGTTGCGTTTCTGCGCCGTTCCGCCATCGTCGAGCAGCCACACCTCCAGCCGGTCGGCGGGGTAGTCCATTCCCTTGGCAGCGGCCAGCGTGTTGGCAAGCAGGGCCGGGTCCTCGTTGTAGGTCGGCACGAACACATCGACACGCGGAAACTTGCCCTCCGGTGGGGTCGGCGAGGGGCGGGGCGGCAGGGGCCTGGATACCACGAACAGGCTGAGCGCCAGCATCATGACGCTGTACATCTCGGCAAGGTAGAGAAGAATGGCCGGGATGAAGTTTTCCGGCTGGTTTGCGGGTGGCAGGGTGTTGAACGTGCGCCAGTAGACATAGCGCATCACGATTGCCGTACCGAAAGCCAGCGCTACAAGGCGCCAGTTGCCCTCGGCCTTGAGTATCTTGATGACCCCCATGACGGTGACGGCGAGCAACCCCAGGATAAGCTGGGTCTGCAGATTGATCGGGATCATCACCATTGCGATGAGTCCGACGGAGAAAGCTGCCCAGATAAGGACAATGCCTGCCTTGCGCATCAACTAGACCTTCCAACGGGCAGGAATGCCCGGCTTCAAAGCATGCGTCGAAACCCTTCCCCGGAATTTCTCGAGGTTGAACTTGCCTCGGGGGAGGGCGGATTTCCGAATATGTCAGACTGCGGCACGGGAGCCGTCGTCGCAGTATTGGTATGCCTATATCCGACCGGCGGTCCGCGTTCGGAACCGGCGGTCCGCGTTCGGACCGGATGATTTTATCAGAGCATTAGCATATATTTTTGTATTGCCGAGGGGTGTCTTCGCACTTCTTCACATACATCTTCAATCGTCGGCCCTATCGACATCCGGTTGTTGCCGCTGCTGCACCGGCGCAGGCCGGCGACGGCACGACGACATTCGGGAGATCGGCGTCTTGCGTGGCCGGGGACGGCAGCCTGACCGTGCTCACGGGTGCGGGCACCGGGCTGGCCTCGATCCGTTCGACCGCGGGTGCGGAGGTTGCGCGCGGCACGACCGGGCGCGGGGCAAAGGAACCGGCCATCTCCCGTGGCTTTGGATAGGTTGGCGCCGTCGTTGCGCCAAGCGTGTCGGGCACTCTTGGCGGAGCGCCGTAAGGGTTCCAGCCGGGGTTCGAAAATGTGCCGCTGATCGTGTAGCCGTACATGACAGTCAGCAGGTCCTCCTCGGTCGCGTCGGCGTCGCAAAGCCTCAGCCGCACCTGGATCATGCCGCTGTTCTGGAAGAACGGCCGCTCGTTGTCCGTCGAGCGGACCTGCTGCCAGGCATAGAGGCAGGCGTCCGTGTCCCTGCCGCGCCCGAAGGCATAGCTGAACGGACCGTAATTGTTCTGCAGGTAGAGCTGCGACTGGCGGAGCGAAACGCCGGGAAACTGGCGCCGGATTTCCGAAAGCATGCTCGTCTTCTGCAGAGGCCTGTAGGCAAGCCGGCTGCGGCCGTCATGTTCGGCGCCGACCGGCCCGTACATCCTGACGCTCATTACGTTCTGGCCGGGGGTGGCGGCGGCGGTAAAGAGCAGGATGTCCTGTTCCACGGCATTGTTGTAGCGCCGTTCCACGATGTCGACGATCGCCGGTCCGCCGGCCGGCGGCAGCGCAAGGGCGTTTTCAGCCGAGACAGTCGCTCCGTTCGTCGGGATCTTTTCCCCGCCCGTCGACATGCAACCACCCAGCAGCAGGCCAACCGCGGCGAGCGCCAACGATATGCCCGGCCTTCGGATGCTTTCTGTCGATACGGGTTCTTGCCCGTCGCGGCGGGGTCTTTCGGGGGGCACGGCAACCTTTCGAATCACTATGGCCTTTGTTTATCTTGAATGAAAATACAGGTCACCGCCATTCGATGCGCGCGTCGTGGTAGCAATGAAGCCTTGAGACGCAGGGTATTGCGGCTGATTTTCCCGATTCCCTGACAAACTTCCTGTTTAACCAGCTGCCGGACGCATAGGAACAAGACACAGCTTGCGGTATCATTGTTTTCGCTCACCGGCCGGCGTTCAATATTATTTGGTTTGTCGGCGGTTGAACAAGACGTGCACATATTCGCACTTATTTACTCAAGAGAATGCCGGTTTCATCGCTATCTGCGCGATATCAACAGGGGAGTAAACACGTCATGCCGAAAATTGCGCATTTATACTTCAAGTCCGCAGTTATCTTCTTCCTGGCCGGGATCATCGTCGGACTGAAAATGGCGATCTCCGGCAACCACGATGTCATCCCTGCCCATGCCCATATCAATCTGCTCGGCTGGGTAAGCTGCGCAATAATCGGCGCCTACTTCGCCTTCTGTCCCGCCAAGGCGGAGAAGCGGCTGGCGATGCTGCAGTTCGGCCTCTACGTGACATCCGTGGCGATGATCAGCATTGCTCTGTATCTGATGGGCGTCGGATATCCGCAGATCGAGCCGCTTGCGGCGTTCGGCTCCATCCTCACCCTGGTCGCGGCGCTCATGTTTGCGTTCATCGTCTTTTCGCCTGACACCGCGCCGGCCTCGTCACTCGGCCTCGGTTCGCGCGCCACGCCGTAGAGACAGCCGGGTGTCGCTGGGGCTCGTGTGGGGGTTGCTTGGTTCGGGCATGAAAAAGCCGGCTGAGCGCCGGCTTCTCGCTGTTTGTTTCGAAGTTCTCAGCCGATCGACATGAGGCTCGCATTGCCGCCGGCGGCGGTAGTGTTGACGGAGGTCGAGACTTCCTCCAGTAGCCAGTTGAGGCAGTAGGCGTCCGGATTGTTGGCGATCTCGTCGGTCGACGCCGCCTGCACGAGCACCAGCGGACCGGGGAGTTCGGCAATCGCCTTCGAGACGGTGCGGACGTGATCGCCCTCGCCCTCGACCAGTGCGCCGGCGAACGGACCATCGGCCGACCAATCCTTGGACCAGGACAGGCGGGCGGCAACGCTTGACGGCACGCCCTTCAACGACGCCTGAAGTCCCGATGCGGCGTCGACGACGACATTGTTGCCGGTTGCGAGCGCCACCGCGATCTGGCGATAGAGCCCGGCTTCGGTCTCCGGCACGAGCAGTATGCGGCCGCGCGGATGCAGCGAGTATAGGTTGCGTTCGCCGACCGGTCCGGGAAGCTCGATGTCGAGGCCGAGAGCCGAGGCGCTGCCGAGATCGCGTGCCGACCGGGCCATGCCGTTCATGCCGCGATTGCCGAGCCATTTGGCGAAATCCGAAAGGGCCGGATCGGTGTGCACCGAGGAGTGCTGCGGCGGAATCGGCGCAGTCTTGACGAGGCGGCCGAGATAGAGTGGGCCGCCGGCCTTCGGGCCGGTACCGGAAAGGCCGCGGCCACCGAACGGCTGGACACCGACGACGGCGCCGATGATGTTGCGGTTGACGTAGAGGTTGCCGGCCTTCACGCGGCTCGTCACATGCGCGATCGTTTCGTCGAGGCGGGTGTGCAGGCCGAAGGTCAGGCCGTAGCCCGTGGCGTTGATGTCGTCGATCAGCCGGTCGAGATCGTCGCGCTTGTAGCGGATGACGTGCAGCACCGGTCCGAAGACCTCGCGCTTTAGGTCCGAAAGCGAGTCGAGTTCGATAATCGTCGGCGCAACGAAGGTGCCGAGCCCGGTTTCGCCGCCGAGCACGATCTGCTCGACCTTGCGGCCACGATCGCGCATGGCCCCGACATGGGTCTCGATGATGCCCTTGGCTTCGGCGGTGATGACCGGCCCGATGTCGACCGAAAGGCGGTCGGTGCGGCCGATGCTGAGTTCGTGCAATGCACCCTTGAGCATGGCGAGGATGCGGTCGGCCACGTCGTCCTGCAGGCAGAGCACGCGAAGCGCCGAGCAGCGCTGGCCAGCGCTGTCGAAGGCGGAGGCGATGACGTCGAAGACCACCTGTTCGGCGAGCGCCGAGGAATCGACGATCATGGCATTCTGGCCGCCGGTCTCGGCGATCAACGGGATCGGCCGTCCGTCCGCGGATAGCCGATCGGCAAGCTGGGCCTGGATGAGACGGGCGACCTCGGTCGAACCGGTGAACATGACGCCGGCGATCTGCGGCGCCCCGACCAGCGCGGCGCCGACCCGGCCGTCGCCCGGCAGCAGTTGCAGGACTTCAGCCGGAACGCCGGCCTCATGCAGGATACGCACGCCTTCCGCAGCAATCAGCGGCGTTTCCTCGGCAGGCTTTGCGAGGACCGGATTGCCCGCGACCAGAGCCGCGGCAATCTGCCCGGTGAAGATCGCCAGCGGGAAGTTCCACGGGCTGATGCAGACCACCGGGCCAAGCGGAGCATGCGCCGCGCCGAGAGTGCGGCGCGCCTGCTCGGCGTAGTAGCGCAGGAAGTCGATCGCTTCGCGCACTTCGGCAATCGCATTCGGAAGCGACTTGCCGGCTTCGCGGATGACGATGCCGAGAAGGGTCGGCATGCGCGCTTGCATGATGTCGGCCGCTTTGTCGAAGCATGCGGCGCGTTCCGACGGCGGCACGGCGGACCAGCGGGAGGCGGCCACCGCGGCGAGTTCGGCCGCGCGCCGGGCGTCGGCTTCGGAGGTTTCAGTGACAGTACCCACGACATCCCGGTGGTCGCCGGGATTGAGAACCGGCCGGGTTTCGCCCGAGGCTGCGCCGGTTGCCAGGAGCGGCTCGGCCTTCCAGCTTTCCTCTGCGCTTGCCTGAAGCGCATCTGTCAGCGCCGCAAGCGTTTCTTCGTTGGAGAGGTCGAAGCCGGCCGAATTGCGGCGCTGACCGTAAAGGTCTGCCGGCAGGGCGATCTGGTCATGCCGGGCGCCGACGACCGCCATGGAGCGGACGACATCGGCCGGGTCGGCGATCAGGTCGTCGATCGACACGCTGGCATCACCGATGCGGTTGACAAAGGACGAGTTGGCGCCGTTCTCGAGAAGGCGGCGGACCAGATAGGCCAGCAGCGTCTCGTGGGTGCCGACGGGTGCATAAATCCGGCAGGGACGGTCGAGGTTCGCACGACCGACCACCTCTTCATAAAGAGGTTCGCCCATGCCGTGCAGGCACTGGAACTCGTATTTGCCGACTTTGAAGTCGGGACCGGCGAGGTGGTAGATGGTCGCGAGCGTCTGGGCATTGTGCGTTGCGAACTGCGGGAACACTGCATCGGTGGCGTCGAGCAGCTTGCGGGCGCAGGCGACGTACGAAACGTCCGTATGCACCTTGCGGGTGAACACCGGGAATTCTTCCAGCCCGTCCACCTGGGCACGCTTGATCTCGGCATCCCAATAGGCACCCTTGACGAGCCTCACCATGATGCGCCGCCCGGAGCGCCGGGCGAGATCGATGATGTAGTCGAGCACGAAGGGGCAGCGCTTGCCATAGGCCTGGACGACGAAGCCCATGCCGTTCCAGCCGGCGAGGTCCGGATCGAGGCACAGGCTTTCGAGCAGGTCGAGCGACAGTTCGAGCCGGTCGGCCTCCTCGGCGTCGATGTTGAGGCCGATGTCGTATTTCTTGGCGATAACCGCGAGTGCCTTCACCTTCGGCAGCAGTTCCTCCATGACGCGGTGGCTTTGGGCGCGGACGTAGCGCGGATGCAGCGCCGAAAGCTTGATGGATATGCCGGGGCCTTCGTAGATGCCGCGACCGGCGGAGGCCCTGCCGATGGCGTGGATCGCGGTCTCGTAGTCCTTGTAGTAGCGTTCCGCGTCGGCCGCCGTGGTCGCCGCCTCGCCGAGCATGTCGTAAGAGTAACCGAAGCCCTTCTGTTCCAGCGCCTTGGAGCGGCGCAACGCCTCGTCTATGGTTTCGCCGGTGACGAACTGCTCGCCCATCATGCGCATGGCCATGTCAACGCCGCGGCGGATGACCGGCTCGCCGCAACGGGAGATCAGGCGGGTCAGTGCCGCCGAAAGGCTGCGATCGTTGACCGTTGCCGTCAGCTTGCCGGTGACGACGAGGCCCCAGGTGGCGGCATTGACGAAGAGGGATCGCCCGCCGCCGATATGCGACTTCCAGTCGCCATCGGCGATCTTGTCGCGGATCAGTGCGTCGCGAGTCGCCATGTCGGGGATACGCAGCAGCGCTTCGGCAAGGCACATCAGCGCCACGCCTTCCTGGCTGGAAAGCGAATATTCGTGCACCAGCCCCTCGACGCCCGTACCCTTGTGCTTGGCGCGCAGCGCCTCGATCAGCTTGCGGGCGGTTTTCCGCACTGCGGCGCGCGTCTCATCGGGCAGGGTTGCCGCCTCGAGCAGCGTCGCCACGCATTCGGCCTCGGGTCGGCGATAGGCCGCAGTGATGGCTTGGCGCAGATCGGTCTGCGGCCGGATCGGCCGCGCAAAATCAGCAAATGCGCGAGGTGCGCCCGAGGTGTCGGCAGGTGATGAAAGGGCGGTTTTGGATGTCATCGGGTTAACCCAGTTCGCGTTGTCAGTTGTCGTGTTCGATCGCCGCTTCAACGGCGAGTCTGGCGTTCGAAAGCCGTACATTTGGCACTGTCGCACGCATTGAATCGGATACTAGCACCAGTCAAAAAGCCATGTTGTCTTGATTTAAGGGAAAAACAGGCTATTCAATTCGATTGCAGGTCCGCATAGAGGCGAAATGGATGGCAAAAGCACAGAATATCGGTGAATTGGACCAATTCGATGTTCGGATCCTGGAAATCCTCAGCGAGGATGGGCGGATTTCCGTCACCGAACTGTCGAAGCGGGTCGGTCTTTCAAAGACTCCATGCCAGTCACGCCTCAAGCGCTTGATCGACGAGGGGATCATCCTCGGCTTCCGCGCTGCGATCGATCCGCAGAAGCTCGGTCTCGACCACGTCGCTTTCACGGAGGTCAAATTGTCGGACACGCGGGAGAAGGCGCTCAACGAATTCAACAGCGCCGTCCGGAAGATCAGGGAAGTCGAGGAATGCCACATGATCGCGGGGTCCTTCGATTACCTTCTGAAAGTGCGCACGTCGGACATCCGCAAATACCGCGAGGTGCTGGGCGAGAAGATATCAAGTCTTCCGAACGTCGCCAACACCTCGACCTTCGTCGTGATGCAGTCGGTGAAGGATCATCGTCCGGTCCGGGTCGATACGACCTTGCTCTGAGCGATCGTGTTCCTTGCGCTGCGGTAAGGCGGGGAACAAAGTTGAAAGCTTGCCGTTAGCAACGTAAGCTTGCTGGCAGGGAGCCTGGCTCAGCGCTCGTAAAGGTTCTGCCGGTTCCAGCGACCTTGCCCAAGGCCGATCGCTTCGAGGGAGAGGCACGTGCCCTACGAGCTATACTATTGGGATGGAATACAGGGGCGGGGCGAGTTCGTTCGCCTCGCTCTGGAGGATGCCGGCGCCGACTATATCGACGTCGTCCGCGAAAATGGCGGCGTGGCGGCGATGCTTGCCATCCTCAAGAGCAAGACCGAGCCGCTCGTTCCCTTCGCGCCGCCGTTTCTGAAGGATGGTGACTTCATCCTATCGCATGTCGCCAACATTCTGCTGTACCTCGGACCCAAGCTTGATCTCTCCCCCACCAGCGAAAAACTTCGCCACTTCGCAAACGGCCTGCAGTTGACGATCGCCGATTTCGTCACCGAAATTCACGACACCCACCACCCGATTGGCGTGTCGCTCTACTACGAGGACCAGAGGGAAGCAGCCAAAGCGCGGGCGAAGGATTTCCTCGAGAATCGGCTGCCGAAATTCTTCGGCTATTTCGAGCGGGTTCTGGCGCAGAATCCGAAGGGCCCGCACACTATGGTCTGCGGTACGCACACCTATGTCGACCTCTCCATCTTCCAGCTCATCGAAGGCCTGCAATATGCCTTTCCGCTGGCGATGACCGGTTATGAGGCAGACTATCCCTTGCTGGCGGCGCTGCACCGGAGGATCAAGATGCGGCCGCGGATCGCGCGCTACCTTGAATCCGACCGCCGGCAGCCCTTCAATGAAGAAGGCATTTTCCGCCACTATCCGGAACTCGACCGCCTGGTGAGGTAACAAAGGGAGTTTGCGCGATGGCGCGGCAGAAGTTCTGGAAGGGCCACCTCAAGCTGTCGCTCGTCACCGCCGCCGTTTCGCTGGTGCCGGCCACCACGGAGGGCGGCAAGATCCGCTTCCACATCCTCAACCGCCAGACCCGCAACCGGGTGGAAAGCCGCTGGGTCGACCATGTCACCGGCAAACGGGTGGCGGACAAGGACGAGGTCAGGGGCTATCCGCGCGAGGACGGCGGCTTCGTCGTTCTCGAAAACGAGGAACTCGAGGCGATCGGGCTGGAAAGCACCCGCACCATCGACATCGAGAGTTTCGTGCCGCGCACCTCGATCGACTGGGTCTGGTATGATCGGCCGCACTTCCTTGTGCCGGACGACAAGATCGGCGTCGAGGCCTTTTGCGTGATCCGCGAGTCGATGAAGGCCAATGACGTCGTCGGCATATCGCGTCTGGTGCTCTACCGCCGCGAGCATGCGGTGCTCCTGGAGCCGAGCGGCCGCGGCATCGTGCTGTGGACGCTGCGCTATGGCGGCGAGGTGCGCGATCCGCCCGACAATGCGGTCGTCGACGAAAAGGTGGACAACGAAACACTGGCGCTGATGAAAAAGCTGGTCTCCGAGCGCATCACCGGCTGGTCGCCCGCCCTGGTGCAGGACCCGGTCCAGAAGCAGTTGTCGAAGATGATCAAGAGCAAGTCGAAGGCGCTGAAACCGGCCGGGACGACTGCCAGGAAGCAGGAGCCGTCCCCGGGTGGCAATGTCGTCAACATTATGGACGCGCTGAAAAAGAGCCTCGCGGAAGAGGGCGGAAAGAAGGGCAAGGGGTAGGCTGCTCCATCAGGGTCCCCCCGACGTCTGCGCCATATGGGAGATTACGGCCCCAAGCGGTTCTGAGCCGTGGTGATTGCGAAAGTTTCGGGGCTGGCGTCATGGCCTGTTTCCACGATCACGGCAACAACGCTGTCTTCGCGGACAGCATCTTTTGCGCCGTCCCAGCAGAAGGTGCTCTGGCGGATCGGCTTCCCCATCCGCTTCAAGCCAAGCGCGCGTCGCGCATCAACGATTTTCACCTCGTGGCGCGCCGTCAGCATGTCATCGAACGAATCCCACAAGATGATATGCTTCAGCAAGAACTTTGGCGCGGAAGGGCCACCCGGCACCTGTGTCGAATATGGTCCCTTCTGCCGATCATCGGCGATCACCAATGCCGCTTCCGCATTGTTCGATGTCACCAGAATGCAGGCAAGCAGTTTGCCCTGGGCTGGTATGATGACATCGTCGATGATCGGATACCGCGTACAGGTCAATATACGATTCCTGAAAGGCACGCCTTTGTCGCCGCTGGGGTAACAAAGTGCGAGGTCCCGCCCGTCAAACCGTTCGTGGTCGGTTGCGGCGACGGCAGGGCAGCGCGCCACTGCGAGTCCGTGAAAGACGGCCTCCGCGAGAATGGGCATGAAGGACGTCTCGACAGAGTAGTGAGCGCTTTCCTTATACCAGAAATCGAGATCCGGCTTATCGGTGCCTGCAATGGCGTACAGTAACTCTTGCGCATCGACGACCTCGATGCTGTATCGCTCGAAAAGGGTTCGCAACGCATCTCTGTATGCCGAGAGAATGCCTTTTTCCTCCTCCCTGCGATTGTAGAGGAGAACTGCCAGCAACTTGCGCTTCTCGCGGGCGCAGAGATGCAGGATCCACTCGGCGTGGAAAAGTATCGATTGCAGGCTTTGGCCGCGCCGGAAGTAGTTCTCTTCGTTCAGCGAGTACTCCCATACCAAAATGCGATCGTCGCTCCGATCAAGCGCACTCAGATAGCGGAATATTCCCATGGCGCTTGTGGAGGCGCCGATCGACAGATTCTGTACGTCCACGCCTTCGGCGTATCGCGCTGTGAGACAATCAACCCATCCGCTCTTCAGCAGTGAATTCGAGCCACCGAGAATGGCAATTCTTGTCGCCATACCTTCCCCAAGCGAAGTGCGTCCGGCAACCGGCCCATTCTGGTAGCCATAAACCCCTTGCCGGTGCAATGGCAACCGAACGGTCGAGATTTTGCCCTATTGGCAAGCAAAAGAAGAATTGCACGAATTCGCGTCCGTTAGGCCTTGCCCAATGTGAGGCAAGAATAATATTAGCATTACGTTACTCTGGGTATATCTTGGCTCTTGGCTGACCATGGAGAACGAATTTGCCGACCGATCATGCGGCTTCCTATCTCGCGTTCAGGCAGTATCTGGAACAGCGTCAGATGGCGGCGCAGACCGAGGTGCCGTTTGACCTGCGCGCACTGCTGATTGGCGAGCGCCATCAATCCTGGAATATCGGCTTCAAGAAAGCCAACTTGCAAGACGCTTTCTCGCAAAACCTGCCGTCGCTTTTTACCAGACTTGTAGCGATCGATGCGCCTGAGTTCGGCGCCGTTCGGGATTTTCTCCTCTATGGGGCGATCGTCGAAAACCCGGCACTTTCCCACAAGAGCACCTCCAATGCGCTGAAGTCGATTGGCGCGGGCGACAGGGTCGTTTTTTTTGAAATGGGTTTTCTGGCGTCCACCCACAGTTGGTCTGAAGGTCTCCAGAGCAGGTCAGCGACCATGGCATGCCTGGGCTATGTCTACGACGACGTCTCCCAATACTACATGGCCGACTACCCGGGTCGGCTGAACCAGCGCCTGAACAGCAGCGACCAACTCACAAGTGAGCAACTCGCGCGCGCGCAGGAGTGCATCGACAGGATCGTCAAGCAGCGGGTCTCAAAATACAACTCTCAACCGATCCGCGAATTTGAGACAGATACTGCCTATCCGCGGCGCGTCCTGGTGTGCGACCAGAACTATTCGGATGCCTCGACATTGTTCGGCAGGGCCGATGAGGAAACATTCAAGCGCATGCTCGAGGCGGCCATCGAGGAAAATCCTGATGCCGAGATCCTGGTAAAGACTCATCCGGACATCGCGTGGACGAAGGATTCCGAACGGCGCGGGTTCTACGATCATATGCACGACAGCGGCCGGGTCAGGGTCATTCGCGACGCCATCAATCCGTTCTGCCTTTTCGATGTCGTCGACAAAGTCTATGTCGGGACGAGCGGCATGGGCCTGGAAGCGCTCCTCGCGGGGAAGCATGTCGTGGTCTTCGGAGCGCCGTTCTATGCCGGATGGGGATTGACCGACGATCGACAGGCCATCCCGCATCGCCAGCGCCAGCGATCTTTGCAAGAATTGTTCCACTACTTCTATATCTGGTACACGATCTACAATGTACCGGGTGCGCGGGTACCAAGCGAAATCGAAGACGCGCTTTCCTACATCGAGCGTAATCGGCCGACGTCACTGCCTATCCATGTCAGTGCGGTTTCGAACCCGAAAGTTTCGGTGATCCTGCCGGTCTATGGCGTCGAAGCGTTCGTCGAGGAAGCGTTGAGATCCATCCAACGCCAGTCCTTTCAAAGCGTTGAGATTCTGACGATAAACGACCAGAGCCCGGATGGCAGCCAGGCGATCATCGACCGGCTGGCCGCGCTCGACGAGCGCATCCGCCCGATCGTACTGCCCGAAAACATAGGCCCCGGCTTCGCCCGAAACGTGGGGCTTGATGCCGCGCGGGGCGAGTTCATCCTGTTCCTTGATCCGGACGACTATATCCCGTCGACGACGCACATCGAGAAATTGGTGGCTTGCGCCGAGATTGACGGCGCCGACATGGTCCGCGGGCGCAAGAAACTGGAGCAGGTGGAAGACGCAAAGGGATCTGTCGTAAGGCGTCGCCGCGACATGACCGAACAGTTCTTCGAAGAGCCGTTTCATGCCGTGCGCCTGTCCGAGGAACCACGGATCCTGCACTCACGGCATTTCTGGAACTGGATGTATCGTCGCGACTTTCTCAACAAGCACGATATCCGGTTCCTGACCACCTACAGGGAGGAAAGGGCCTTCGTATTGAAGGCGCTGTTGACTGCCGAGCGCCTATCGGGGATCGACAGTGACGGCGTCGTCTACCGCATTCGGTCGGACTCGGCGGTGCGAAGAGAGCAGACGATGGCCGATGTGTTTGACCAGGTCTCAAACTTCGAATCGATCGTCGACATACTGGAGCAGTTTGGGGCCTTCGAGCCAGAGAGCTCGCTTCGACATGCAGCGAGCTTTCAGATTGCCCAGTTCCTGCATTACCTGTTTCTGGGTTTCGCCTATTCGACGACCAGGAAAGTTGCCAGCGACGACGAACGCGCGGTTTTTTTCGATCGGATATCCGAGGCGCTGATCCGAAGCGGCTTTCGTGCCAGCGATCTGACAAATGACCCGATCCAACTTTCGCCGCCCCATGTCAAAGCGCGGGCGTACGAACTGTTGTTTGAGGCGTTGTGTTGCAAGCTCTACGACTATGTGCCGATCGCCGTGGGACTGATGAGAGTGGATCAGACTATCCTCGTCGAAGAGTTCATGCGCGAGCCGCAGAGCGCGAGACGCCACGCATTTCAGAGTGTGCTTGGCCTTTACGCACGCAATGACAAGGTGGCGACAGCGGTCGGGGAAGACTACACCGGAACAAAACCGCGTCTGATTCTGCATATCGGTACAACGAAGACGGGTAGTACGTTCCTGCAGCATTTCTGTGAGTGGAACCGAGCCAGACTGCTACGCATGGGCATCTGGTTCCCGGAAGTCGGCCTTTTCTGGCAAGACGCGCGCCCCCACAAGCAGGCCGGTCACTCAGGATTTATCAACGCTGCGGCAACGGGCGACGACAAGTTGCGAAAACATGTCGAGGCTGGGCTTCGGCTTGCGAGCGGCAGGATACACACCGTCATTCTTTCCAGCGAAGCCTTCTTCCTGAACTGGAGTGCCTTCGATATTCCAAGATACTTCGATGGCTACGACGTGACGATAGTTGGCTATTTCAGGCGGCAGGACGACTGGGCCAATTCGCAATACTGCGAGTTTGTTGGTGGCGGGGCACTTGGGAAGGTGAGCGTCCCGATTGAGCAGTGGCTGAAAACGGATATTACGCGTTTGCGCCTCGACTATCGCGGCTATCTCGACGAGTGGAGTCGTCGTCTGGGTGAGGATCGGATCGTCGTGCGCCCCTATGAGCGCGATCAACTGGTTGACGGGGATATAGTCACCGACTTTTTCACGACGCTTGGCATGACCGAATGTCTGGAGGCGCCGCGCCCGGTTGATCTCATGCGCAATGAGTTTGCGCTCAACGAAAGCCAGTTGCTGCTGATGCGCCAGTTCAATGAACTACCTTTCGACGGGCCGAAAGAGTATCTGGCTTTTGTCGCAAAGGTTCAACAGGGACTGGCTGCCATGGGCGGGCCGTCAGGCCGACCCAATATGCTGACGACGGCGCAGCGCAAGTCCATTCTCCACCGCTATGCAAGCGATACGGCATATCTCGCCCGAACGTATCTGAAGCGGGACGATGGCCGCTTTTTCACGTCCGAACGCCTGCCGCCGGAGAGTGACATCGAATCTCTCCAGATTCCGCTCAAGCAAGTGAGTGTGTTTTTCAGGAACTACGAGGTACCCAAGGGCAAGAGCCCCCTCGCCAACAAAGCGGTAACCACAATCAAGGCTGAATGGCCGCTTTTCAAAAGGGCACGCGTTACCTTCAACAAGATTCGGCACCGAAAGTCGATCGTGTTCGAGAAGACCGTGCTCGGCAGCAATCCGTTCGCTCTGCCGGAGAACATCGAGAAGTACTGTACGATCAAGAAACAGTGGCCGAGGCGCAAGAAAGTCAGGGTAATCCTGAAGAACATCTACCTCGGGCGTCCTATTCTGTTTCCATAGAATTTTTCCTCGTCGCGGTGGCCACCAAGAGCGTAAGGATTGCCGGCAATATCAGAGCGGCGCCTTGTTCGACCTGGCCCGGAAGTCCTTGTGAACGGCAAAGTACTGGTTGAACACGATGCGGTAGTCGATGCCGGTTGGCAGGTCAGCATCGTCCGGGGCAATGGCGATATCACCCGATGTCAGGGTTTCGACATTCGATATTGAACAGTCCAGATCGCGTCGCAGCAAGCAGCGTAGCATTGACGAAATCACCTTGAAGGTCATCGGCACGCGGATTTCCCGATAGTTCAGGTTGACTTGTTTGTCATGGAGGCCGCAGACGTGGCAGACAATCACAGCCGGCTGCCTTTCCAGAAGGGCGCCAGCCACTCTATCGATGATTTCGCGGTCGTTTCTGGCACTATTCTTCCGGGCGGCATCGGAAGTTCCAAGCGCATCGAGCAGTGCTGTGGGCTCGCTGGCGCGCTTGTAGAGGGGTTGGACCTGATTGCGCTCGAACAGGATGGCCAGATAGCGGCGCACTTTGCCAAAGAATGCCTCGGGGTCCTCCTGCAGCAGGCGCAGGCGGTCATGAAGGACAGTCCCATCGGCTACTGCTTCGTGCCGGACCACAAAGTCTTCCCGACAATAGATGCCTTCCCCAAGGACCACGGGCAGGGAACCATTGACCGCAGCCTCGAAGCCGACGGTGCTGTTGATCGTGATCGTTACTTCACAAGCCTTGAGCAGATCCGCAAGATGGCCTTCCGAAGTTATCGTCAGACCGTCGACGACGGGTATGTTAAGTTGTAGCCCGCGTTCCTCCTCGGGATGCGGCCGAACCAGAATTCGAAAATCCGGGAAGTAGCGATCGCGCAGCCTGATCGCTTCCAGGATGAGCATCCTCATGGTCTTGACGCGATCCGAATGCAGAATGATGTTGCTGTCGTGCTGGACCTGGAGCGGCACGAAGATGGTTTTCGTTCGCGCCTTACCCGTGTTGGCAAGAATGGGCTCGCGAGCAAGATCCGGGAAAAACGCCTCGATCGCGGCGGAATGCCTTGCCTCGTATTCGGCGGCGAGGTCGGGTGGGGCAATCTTACGCGATCCGGCCGCGATCGACGCTTCGCCATTGACGCCTTGGGTGTCGAAGAACAGGCCATCCGGCAAAATTCCCCGCTCGATGAAGCCGCCGGCAATCGCTTTTGCCTTCTTGTAGGTTCGCCAGGCATTGGCCACAGAGCCAGTGCTGCCGTTCCAGACTACGATCGAATCGATCTCCTGCCGGGTGACGAGCCTGTGGATGCCAACGAGCGAGCGCGCTGCAGGGTTGACGTGCCTCTTCAAGTTGAAGGGTGTTCCGGCGCCTTCACTCCTGGCGATATCCAGCGCAAAGAAGTCATTCCAGTGGATGTCAATACCCGTTTCGGACTCCAAGTTTGAAGGCGCTATCCTGGGACGGAACTCGAAAAAGGCGACCGCCTCGATGCCGACGGTTCGGAAGAAGCCCGTGTATTCGGGCGAATAGACGGAGACGACGGGTTGGTGGCCGTGCTCCTGAAGCAGCGATGCGAGCGCATGCACCCTGCGAGCGTTTTCGAGGTTGTTGCCGCACTGGATGAGAATGCGCATTCGTTTCCTCTCAGCCGCTCGCCCTAACCGCGACTCACGTCGATTTGCGTTGTGAAATTAGCGCTGCCAGCATTTCCACTGCAGGATTCGGCGTGAATTTGCGCATCAGGACGTCCTGGCTCCGTGCCCGGTGCTGGAGTTCCGCCTCGGGGTCGAGTTCGATGTTTTTCAGGAGTTCGATGACGTCTTGCGCGGAATTGGCGATATGCAGGTCCCCATCACCAATCGCCTCGGCGCCGAGGCGATTGGTGATCAGCGTGACGCCGGCAACGATCGCTTCGGCATTCTTGAAATTCATGCCGCCGGCGACCAGAACCGGGGAAAGCAATACGTCGATCCCTTCAAAGAAACCGGTGACGGTCCTGACTGAACCAACGAGTTCAATGGAATCGTTCAGAAACGCGATCTTGCGAATGCCTGGTGCGCTACAGACGCTGCCTGCGACGACGATCTTGCTGGCGGGGCTGTATCGAGAGATTGCCGGCCACCACTCATTCAGCACCAATTCGAGAGCGACCACATTGGCGGGCATGTCGCGTCCAAGAAAACCGAAGACCATGGGTGACGACGCGCGTGGCTTTCGCACCTCCATGAAGCAGTAGCGGTAACTGCTCGGAGCCACGAGAACCTTTTCTACAGGAATATCCCTGCGCAAGAGATCTCCGTCGCGCTCGGAAATTGCCAGCACGTAATCTGCCCGGCGCAGCAGGGAGATCTCCCTGTTCTTTGACCTTCGTATGGAGGCTGTCAGCGCCTTGCCATCGCCTTTCATCGAAAGCGTGCGAAAGTACTGGACGTCGTGAGTGTCGCATATGATGAGGGGCCTGTAGATGGTCTTCCTCTCCACGCTCGGCAGCATCCAGGCGTAGTTGACGAAGATCGCGTCGAAGTTGTTGGCGTCGAGTTGTGCAAGGGCTTTCCGCAAATGCTTGTTGTTCCTCAGTCTGGCGCGGTCGATGAACGATTCCGCAGAGATCGACCTGATCCCGCGCAGCCTGTTGACAAACATTCTGAGAGCTTTTTTTGCTTCAACCACCACTTTGAGCAACGGGTTCTGCTTGTTGGAGAACGGCTCGATTTGTTTTGCCAGCAGACGGAGGAAGGGAGCCGCTTCCTGCCGTATTCTTGCGCTGGCGCCGGTGTAGGCAATGGTGACGTTGAAGCCGTGTTCTACCAGTGCGGCCAGCATGTTCAGCGCGCGACGATGCGCGCCCATGTTGACCGGGAACATCGCGCCAGGGAACAGGAAAAGTATCTCAAGTTTGCCGTCCGCAGCACGCGCATAGGACTTCAAGTTGCCCTCGAGATCGAAGCTCTGGATTGAAACGAGCCTCAGTTCGGCCAGGTGATATATGGTAGCTGGTGGCAGGTTCTTCGGTGGGCGGCCCTTGCCGTCATCGTAGAAGAGGATTTCAACCGGCAAGTCCAGGCGAGCAAGGTCGCCGAAGGTGCTCTGGACCAGATCTACAGGAAGTTCCTTCACATCGCCGAGAAGGACGACATAGACCTCCGATGTTTGTATTTGAGACTTTTTCGAAATAAAATCTGATATTTCGCCGAAATTGTTTTCCAGATCGTCGCCAGCGAAGACGAGAATATTGATCGCTTTTAGAAGCAGTTCGCTCTTTGGTTTTGAGACGGTGTAGATCTGTGCTTCTTGGGCTGATGTCATAGAGCCGATACTCTCGATGATTCCCGATCGACCGCCCATCCCTCTGCAAGACAGGTTCGGGCGCCAAACCTAACATATTCAAAACGTCTGACTGCCATCTTTTATGCTTTGCCGTGCTGGCGAGCGTAAGCAGTCGGTTCAGCGTCCGTCGAGGACAGGAACCCGGTTTCTGAAGCGATAGCCGTCTCGTTGGCTATCGGAAGCGATCATCGAAGTCGAGCGCCTCGATGGTGCTGCCGTCCCACCTGTAGCCGTAGGCGTCGAGCACCGGGGCGGTCAGGCTGTAGACAAGCCCTAGTTGCTGGTGGGTCAGGCGTTTGTACTTTTCCGAGGAATTCTGGTGTATCGGCCGCCAAAGCTTGATCTTTCCATGGCCGATTTCGCCTTGTTCATAGTCGGCATGTGACTGCAGCAGCCGGTCGCTCCATTCGAGGCCGAGGTGCCGGACGATCTTTCTCAGGGATCTCTCGGGATCGGCAATGAAATCTTCGTACCGCACGATCGGCAGGCCGCTATTGAAATCATGCAGCATCTTGCGGGTATAGAGCGCCATCCAGGCCGACAGATTGTCGGTCGTCCGGACGTAGGGGAGCATGAGGCTGTCGATGCCATTGCACCATCGGACCTGCTGCTTCCTATGAGTCACCTCTGAATCCGGGTTCTCATTGTGGCGGAAGCTGCTGACGGCAAGAGAGAATGGATTGCGGACGAGAATGAAACCCTGACGCGGTCCCTTGTGGATCCATACTGCATTCTTGAGCACGAGTACTGATCGGTCATGGAGCTTTTTGTGCGCGAGCAACCGATTGTTCGAGGCAAGCGCGGAATTGCCGGATCTCTTCAGGAAACGAAAGAGTTCCATGTCCTCCTTGGTATCGGGATCCCTGATCTGATGAACCACTTCGATGTCCGGATGGGCATTCAGGCAACGCTGTACGAGAGTCTCGCCAGATCGTGAGAAACTGGCCATGTGAAATACCTGATGTTCCAACGCCTGCTCCTTATGTTCAAGGAGAATGAAACAATGAACGGGCAACCGCGGTCAATCGTGGGCTGGCTCGTTGCTCGCTGCGATGAGATTGTGAAGATTGCAATTTGCTCAACAAGGCAACGACACTATTTCCAGAAGCTGAAGAAGCGGCGTGTGGGGACCAGCGGCCATCGTATCCATTTGGATTTCTCCGCGACAGGGTCGTAGTCGTCGTCGAACAGGAACTTCTCAAAGCTCGTTCCGGAAACTTGGTTGGCGAGTTCATCGAAGTTGGCGATGGCCAGTTGCAAGTCGTTTTCTGTCATCTTCGTAAATCTGGACTCGCTCTCAAAGGAAGGGATGCCGAGTTCGGCAGAAAGCGTCCGCATCAGTTCTCCCAGACCGGGCGGATGAAGAATGTCCTCATAAAGAACCTCCATTCCGTCGAGGCCGTAGTCGCTCTTGTATCGATCAAAGAGACGTTTTGTCTTGGTTTCTCTTCGTATGTAACTTTCCGCAATCGCAAGGATCTGTGCGGGATCGACGTGAATGGCGACCCTTTTGTCGGCGTTGGCTTTCGGGTTGTCCAAATGCGATATCTTAAGCGTGTTCCGCTTGTATGAAGAAACGGCGGTCTTGAGCTTGTTTCGCCTGCGCAGCAAAATGACGTATGAATTCAGCGAGGGGATCGTTTCGTAAAACAGGGTTGGCTGGTGTTTCACCCGCGCACGCGTCTTGAAGATGAAGTAGGGAGCGCCAGCGTGATATCGCGATGAAAATGCCCTACGGATCTCTCGGGGGAACAGGGTCGGGTCACCACCTTGCGCAAGCCGCTCGACCCAAGGATGCGCGTCGGTGTTTCGCTTGCTGAGCGCGTCGATCGGTTCGAAACCGATGTGATTGATCTCCTGGTGTCTGCCAATCAAGTCGGTAAGCCAGCTGCTACCGACATGGCCAGTAAACAAAAGAACGATCGGCCTGCTCACGACTTTACCAGCTTTGCCTTCGAAGCCACGCACTCCTCAAGTTTCGACCGGTGCTGCAGAACGCATCGAGGCAGATTTCCTGTCATTCTCCACCAGTCTGGCGGCGAGTAACTTGGGTTTTTTGGCTGTCCCTTCGGCAATGTGCCGCATGAGATCACGATAGAGGCGATTGCGGGCCCGCCGCGCTTCCTTGGGGTCTTGCATCGACTGGATATTCGTGATGCGCCGATCGAGCCTTCGAAGGGTAAATATCTTCCCCTCCTTCGCTTCGCCCGGGGTGTTGTTCGACTCATCGATCATGTGGCTTCCTTCTCGAGCGTTCAGGGAAACACGGTGAAAGTGCCGATCGGATCGCCAGCGTCTTGGCTGTTTCGCGTCCGCATGTTGATTTTGGGGGAGAGCTTACGCGCCTTTCCGCGAGCGGGCAATCGCCGCCCGTCCGGCACGATCGCAACTCCCTTCCTGCAGTCATCGTCGGTCCTACGCTAAGGGGCGCGCTGCCGCGAAAAATTCGCCCCATGGGTCCGTCGACCGCTTTTGAAGGTGGGTCGCAACGTTGTTCAAGGTGAAGTGGGCCGGTCCGATATCCTCTCCGAGGTCGCTCCAGTCGAGCGGCATCGAGACCGGTGCTCCCGGGCGGGCGCGAGTCGAGTAGGCGCAGACCGCGGTATTGCCGCGGCCGTTGCGCAGGTAGTCGATGAAGATCCGGCCGTCGCGCTTTGCCTTGGTTGCTGTGGAGAGATACCTCGTCGGCGTGTCCTTCGACATCGTGTCCGCAAGCGCCTTGGTGAATGCCTTCACCTGCCGCCATGTCGCCTTGGGCTTCAGAGGCGCGACGACGTGAAGCCCCTTGCCGCCGGAGGTCTTGACGAAGGCGGCCAGCCCGGCGGTTTCGAGCCGGTCCTTCAGCTCGGTTGCGGCGGCTACGATGTCGCTCCATCCCACGCCATCGCCGGGGTCAAGGTCCATGGTGATCATGTCAGGCCGCTCCCAATGCTCGGTCGTCGTTCCCCAGGGGTGGATTTCCAGTACCGCCGATTGCGCAAGCGCGATCAAGCCATCGAAATCGTTGATCTTGAGGTACTTTTCGCCGGCCTTGTCCTTCGGGTCGGTGATCGCGACGATGTTGGTGTTGATGCCGCGCCAGGCGTGCTTCTGGAAGAAGCGCGGTCCGTCTATGCCCTCGGGGCAGCGAAGCAGCGCCAGCGGCCTGTTGACCACGAACGGCTCCATGAAACGCCAGACCTCGGCGTAGTAGTTGGCGAGCCCCTGCTTGGTGACGCCGTCGCCGGGCCAGTAGATGCGGTCGGGGTGAGTGAGCTTGACCGTCGTATTCGGCAATGTCGGACCTTTCTCGATGTCACGCGCTGTTTCCCGGACAATCTCTTTGGCTGGCTTGTCGTCCCGCAGGCCGCGGAACGAAGCATGGCGCAAATTGCCGTCCGCCGACCAGGCGCTGAACTCGACCTCGCCAACGAACTCGGGGCGGACATAGAGGAGATCTCGCCTTTGCAGCGCATCCAGCTTGTCCGCGAACGGACTCTTGGAGGTTTGCAGCCTGGAGAGCATTTCAAAAAGCTCTTCCGCCACGGCGACGGTAAAGCCGGTGCCGACGCGGCCGACATGCCGGAGCCTGCCGTTTTCGTAGACGCCGAGCGCCAGCGATCCGATCGCACTGCTGCCGGTCGATGACGGCGTGTAGCCGCCGATCACGAACTCCTGCCGGTGGTGGCACTTCGTCTTGATCCAGTTCGTACTCCGCCCCTCGCGGTATTCGCTGTCGCCGAGCTTAGAGACGATCCCTTCGAGTCCAAGCGAGCAGGCTCGTTCAAGCACGCGCCCGCCCTCGGTTTCGAAGTGCTCGCTGAACGCAAGCGCTGGGTCGCAGCCGTCCAGCATCTTGCCGAGGAGCGCCTTGCGTTCGACCAGCGTCGTCGCCCGCAGGTCGTAGCCGTTCAGGTGGAGCAGATCGAATCCGTAAAAGCGGAAGCGGTCGCTGCGTCCGTCGCTGAGATCCTTCTGCAGCGCCGAAAAATCCGACGCGCCGTTTGTCGCCTCGACGACGATCTCGCCGTCGATGATCGCAGTCTCCACCGGAAGCTTCGTCACCGCGGCGGTCAGCGGACCACCGAACCTGTCGGTCCAGTCGAGGCCGCTGCGGGTCAGTAGCCTAGTCTTGCCATTGTCGAGGTGAACCTGCGTCCGATAGCCGTCGAACTTGATCTCGTGGATCCAGCGATCGCCGGCGGGTGGCTTCGCCTTGAGCTTTGCGAGTGCCGGCTCGATGAAACCGGGCATGGCGGCTTTCCGCGCCCTCTTTGGAAACTCGGGGTGGAAAGGCGCCGGTTTCGTCGCCGGGGGCGGATCCGACCGTGCCTTCGCTTTCTTTGGTTGCCTGCCCGCCGGTCGCGAGTTCCAGATACCCTCGGGATTTGCCGCGACCTCCTTCAGGCTGCGCCCGGTCTTGGCGGAATTTGGCTCTTCCTTGAGGATATCGCCCTTGCTGCGCGCCTCCTCATCCTCGGCCTTGATCAGCAGCCAGTTGTCTCGGCTCTCTCCCTCCTTCGGATGCATGCGCACCAGGTGCCAGCGGCCCCTCAGTTTCGCTCCGTCGAGTTCGAATTCGAGATGGCCCTTTTTCAGGCCCTTCTTCGGGTCGGTCACCGGAGTCCAGGTGCCGCGGTCCCAGACGATCACCGTGCCGCCGCCATACTGGCCTTTCGGGATTACGCCTTCGAAATCACCGTATTCCAGCGGATGGTCCTCGACATGCACGGCAAGGCGCTTGTCGTCCGGGTTGAGGCTGGGGCCACGGGTCACCGCCCAGCTTTTCAGCACCCCGTCCATTTCCAGCCGGAAATCATAGTGCAGGCGGGTCGCGTCGTGCTTCTGGATGACGAAGCTGGCGCCGTCGGGCTGGCTTGCTCTTTTCCCCTTCGGCTCCGGCGTGCGACTGAAATCGCGCTTGGCCTGATAGGTTTCAAGCGCCATGCTCAGCCCGCTTTCTTGCTACCGCTTCCGCCTTTGTCGCGGGCCGCGGCCTTGCTCTTGGCGGGTTTGGCGGCAGCGGCGCTGAGACGCAGGGCCTCCATCAGGTCAATGACCTTGCTCTCCGCCTTGGCGGGCCTGGCCTCGATCTGCCGGCCTTCCATCTTCGCCTTGACGAGTTCGAGCAGCGCCGCCTCGTAGCGGTCTTCGAAGCGCGCCGGGTCGAAGCTGCCCTTCCTGGTGCTGATGATATGCCCGGCAAGCTCGATCATCTCCTCTGTCAGGTCCATTTCGGGAATGTCCTTGAAGGTGGTAGCGGCCGAGCGCACTTCGTAATCAAAGGCGAGCACGGTTGCGATCAGAACCTTTTCGTGCGGACGAATGAGCAGCGACCGATGTTTCCGGAACAGCACCGCATGGGCAATCGCGGCACTGTTCGTCGCCTCCATGCCGCGCATCAGCACGGCGGCGACCTCGAGCTCGTCGCGATCGGTCGGCACAAGGTAGTAGGGCCGTTCGAAATAGGTCTTGTCGATCTCGTCGACCGGAACGAACTCCTCGACCGACAGCACCTTGTCGCTGTCCGGCACGATGGCGGCCAACTCGTCGCCCTCGACCAGCACATAGTCGCCGCTATCGAGCTGGTAGCCCTTGACCTGGTTCTCCTTGTCCACTGGCTTGCCGGTCTCGCTGTCGACGAATTGGCGCTCTACGCGGTTTCCGGTCTTGCGGTTGACGATGTTGAGCGAGATGTGGTCGGCGGAGGAGACGGCTGTGTAGAGCCCGACCGGGCAGGTAAGTGCACCGATCTTCAACTGGCCTTTCCATGTCGCGCGAGCCACCATCTTGGCAGTACCTCGGTTTCGCCGGACGCAATGGACCTTCGTGGAAGCCTGAACCTGCGAGGCCGGCAAAGGTTCCGTGCCTTACCGCAGCGCTCCTTGTGCCGAAGATTGTTCAATCGTCGGTGGCCGCAGATTACATCCTCGCGCCCATACCCTCAAGATGAGCGGGGATTCGCCAGGTAGGCGCCCGACGAAACGCGCTCAACCCGTGCCGAGCAGACGGTCGACGATCATCCGGCCGATCGGAATGGAGGATGTCGCGGCAGGCGAGGGTGCGTTGCAGACATGCAGCATACGCTCGGTCTTCTTGAACAGAAAATCATGGACGAGGGTGCCGTCGCGCATCACCGCCTGGGCGCGGATGCCGGCGCCCGGTCGCCCGAGGTCGGCGGGACCGAGGTCGGGGCAATACTTTCGGCATTCCTCGAGGTAGCGCGGCTTCGAGACGGAATTGCCGAATTCCGAGAGCGCCGAGCGCCAGTTGTGCCGGGCCATTCGCCAGAATCCCGGGAAGGTAGCCATGTCGAGCACATCACCAACCTTGACGCTTCCCTTGATATAACCCTCGCGCGCAAAGCCGAGAACCGCGTTCGGCCCGACCGTCACGCCGCCGTCGATGGTTCTGGTGAGGTGGATGCCGAGAAAGGGAAGGTCGGGATCCGGGATCGGGTAGATGAGATGGCGGACAATCTGCGACCGCGAGGCGGGCAGCGTGTAGTATTCGCCGCGGAAGGGGACGATGCGGTGCTCGATCTCGACGCCGGCAAGTTCGGCGATGCGGTCCGATTGCAATCCGGCGCAGGCAACTAGCTTCGCGGCACGGATCGTTTCGCCGCCTGCCTCCACCCTTACGAGGTCGCCTTCCTCGCGGATGGCGGTGACCGTTGCGCCGGTCAGGATGGTGCCGCCACGGTCGATGATGCGCGCTGCCATCGCGGCACAGACCTTTGCGTAGTCGACGATACCGGTCGCCGGGACCAGCAGCGCCCCGAGCCCCGAAACAGCGGGTTCGGCGGCATTGAGTGCTGCACGGTCGAGCCGGATGAATTCGATCTCGTTCTGCCGCGCCCGACCTTCCAGCGCCTCCATCCGCTCCATCTCGGTGGGGGAGGTGGCAACGAGCAGTTTTCCGCAGGTTTCGAAGGGGATGCGGTTTTCGGTGCAGAACGCCTTTGTGGCCTCGGCACCGGCCCGGCAGAGTTTCGCTTTCAGCGAGCCCGGCTGATAGTAGATGCCGGCATGAATGACGCCGCTGTTGTGGCCGGTCTGGTGGCGGGCCAGGCCCTTTTCCTTTTCCAGTACGACCAGGCTGGCGCCCGGTTCGCGCTCCTGCAGAGCCATCGCCGTTGCAAGGCCGACAATGCCGCCGCCGATGATGCAGTAGTCATGCTTCATCGCACACCTGCCTTGACGGAGAAGCCTCAGACATGCTGGCCGCCATTGATATGGATCTCCGCGCCGTTGATGTAGGACGAGGCATCGGTGCAGAGGAAATATATGGTTTGCGCCACCTCGCGCGGGCTGCCGAGACGGCGCAGCGGAACCTCCTGCTCGACCAGCTTGTCGGTGCCGGGCGAAAGGATCGATGTTTCGATCTCGCCCGGTGCAATGGCGTTGGCGCGCACGCCCCGCGGTCCGAGCTCATGGGCGAGCTCGCGCGTCAAGGCGTTGAGACCCGCCTTCGAGGCGGCATAGGCGACGCCGGCAAAGGGATGCACGCGCGACCCGGCAATCGAGGTGACGTTGACGATCGAGCCTTGTGCGGCCTCGAGTTCCGGCAGCAGTTCGCGCGCCAGGAGCGCGGTCGAGACAAGGTTGACGTTCAGCACCTTGGTCCAGGTCTCGGCATCGGAGGCCAGCACACCGAGCCGGCTGCCGCCCGGACCCTTCGGAGAGATGCCCGCATTGTTGACGAGCGCCTGCAGCTTGCCCTCCGGCAGCCGCTCGCGCACGGTCGCCGCCAGGCGCGGGATCTGGCTCAGGTCGGAGAGATCCGCCTGGATATGGCTTTCACGCGCGGCCGGCCAGGCGCAGGCCTCGGAAAAGGGCTGCCGGGAAACGGTGAAGATGCGCCAGCCGTGCTCCTGGAAGAGTTTGACCGTCGCGTGGCCGATGCCGCGGCTGGCGCCAGTCAAGAGCATGTATCCGGTTGCCATGGTCACTTTCTTTCAATCACGATGCACGGTTCTCTGCATCTGAACAGATGGACCGGGCTTGGCAAGCCGTATCTTTGCCGCATCCGTCGATCGTCCTTTGCCGGGGGAGGTGCCACCGAGATGGCGCCCTAGATTTCGTAGTCGGACACGTGCGTGGCGCTCAGCGAGGCGATGAACTTCTTCGTCCGCTCCCGTTCGGGCTTGGAGAAGATCTTGCCGGGCGGGCCGCTTTCGACGACCAAGCCGCCATCGAGGAAGATCACCTTGTCGGCAACCCTGGAAGCGAGCCTGAGGTCGTGGGTCGCCATGATCATCGTCGTGCCCTCGCGGGCAAGCCGGCTCAGCACTTCCACCACTTCCTCGGCGAGTTCTGGGTCGAGCGCCGATGTCGGCTCGTCGCAGAGCAGCACCCGCGGCGACGGGGCAAGCGCCCGGGCAATCGCCACGCGCTGCTGCTGGCCGCCCGAAAGCGTCGCCGGCCAGGCATCGGCCTTGTGGGCCATTCCCACCTTTTCGAGCAATTCCATGGCGCGCGCCCGTGCCCGGTCCGCTGGCCATCTCAGCACCGTCACCAGCCCTTCCATGACGTTGCCGATCGCGGTCTGATGTGGGAACAGCTGAAAGTTCTGGAAGACCATGCCGGTCTGGCGGCGCAGCCGCTGTATCTGCTGCCAGCCGATCTTGCGGCCCGGCGCGAACTCGATCTCCTCGTCGCCGAGGTGGATCTTGCCGGACGTCGGTGTTTCCAGAAGGTTGATGCAGCGCAGGAGCGTGCTCTTGCCGCCGCCGGACGGGCCGACGAGGGCGGTCACCGAGCCTTCGGCCATCTCTACGCTGATATCCTTGAGCACGAGATTGTCGCCAAAGCGCTTTTCGATATGGGTGAGTTCGATCATGCGCGCGCCTCCAGGAAGCCGCCATAGCGGGCGAAGCGTTTCTCCAGCCGCACCTGAAGCGCCGACAGGACGGAACTCATGGCGAGATAGATGAGCGCCGCCTCGATATAGAGGATCAACGGCTCGTAGGTCGTGGCGACGATCCGCTGCGCCGTCTGGAACAGTTCCGGCACGGTGATCGCGGCCGCGAGCGAGGTATCCTTGACGAGCGAGATGAAAGTGTTCGACAGAGGCGGCACGGCGACCCTTGTGGCCTGCGGCAGCACGGTGCGCCGCATCGCCTGGCTCCAGCTCATGCCGATTGAATAGGCGGCTTCCCACTGCCCACGAGGGACGGCCGAAATGGCGGCGCGCACGATCTCTGAGGAATAGGCGCCGACATTCAGCGTGAAGCCGATCAGGGCCGCCGGGAAAGCGTCGAGCAGGATACCGAGGCTCGGCAGTCCGTAGAAGATGACGAAGAGCTGGACGAGCAGCGGCGTGCCGCGGATGACCCAGACATAGAAACGCGCGATCATGACGACCGGTTTCGGCCCGAACAGCCTGGCGATGGCCGTCAGCAGGCCGAGTGAAAGGCCGAGCACAAAGGACAGCAGGGTGAGCGGAATGGTGAATATCAGGCCGGCCCAGAGCAGCGGGACCAGCGAGTCCAACATCAATTGAAGCCAGTGCGGCAAGGGAAACCCCCAAAAAGTTGCGTCCAGGGGTCGGTCCCCTGAACGCCGGAATATGGTCTTATACTGAAAAGGCGGGCGGTGGGAAACGCCGTCCACACCTCGCGCGTTACTTCGAGACGTCCTGCCCGAAGTACTTGTCGGAGATTTTCTGGTAAGTGCCGTCAGCCTTGATCTCTTCGAGCGCCTTGTTGATGGCGGCGACCAGTTCCGCATCGCCCTTGCGCACGATGATGCCGGAATAGTCGGCGTTGGCCTGCTCGGCGGCGATCTTCACATTGGCGTCAGGCTTCTGTTTCTTGAAGTCGAGGAAGGACAGGCTGTCGTTGATCGTGGCGTCGGCGCGGCCGGTGAGCACGAGCTGGATCGACTGGTCGAAGCCGTCGGTGCCGACGAGTTCGGCGCCGTTTTCCTGGGCGAGCTTGCCGAAGTTGCTGGTCAGCGACTGCGCCGCCTTCTTGCCCTTCAGATCCTCGAAGCCCTTGATGCTGTCGTCGTCGGCGCGCACGATCAGCACCGCCTTGGAGGCGATATAGGGCTCGGAGAAATCATACTTCTGCTTGCGTGCCTCGGTGATGCCGACCTGGTTGATGACGGCGTCGTAGCGGTTGGAGTCGAGGCCGGCGATCAGCCCGTCCCACTTGCCTTCGAGGAACTCTGGCTTGACGCCGAGCTTGGCGGCGACGGCCTCGCCAATCTCGACATCGAAACCGACGAGCTTGCCGCTGGCGTCATGGTAGGTGAAGGGTGCGTAGGTGCCTTCGGTGCCGATCTTCAGCACGCCGGCCGACTTGATGGCGTCGAGGTTCTCGCCGGCATGTGCCGGAAGCAGGACGGCAGCCTGAAGAAGCGAGGCCGCAGCTATCGTTTTGAACCAGTTCATTTTGCAACTCCATTTTCGATGCGAATTCGGTGCCCATAAATCGCAGAAATGGGGATGAAGCGATGCGAAGAAAACCGCGCGGAAGTTGCGCAAACGCAAAAAATTTTCTCATTTTCGCCAAAAGACCGCATTGTCGCCGCTCGCCCTCAAATTGGCGGTCCGCGAAGCGTGCCGGACTTGTCAGATGAGATCCTGCTATGAAATGCCACCAGTCAAAATTGCCGCTGGACTTCATTGTCGTGGCGTATTCTCCTGCTCTCTCGCGACGGATCTGGAGGAGAAGGCATGCGCATTCCCGGCACGACGATGTTTGGCTACGCAATGGTTGTCACCCTTGGCCTTTGCCCGGCGGGCATTCTGCGGGCAGCCTCTCCCGAACCGGTCAAGGCCGAGCACGGCATGGTCGTCACAGCCCAGCACCTTGCCTCGGATGTCGGCGTGGAGATTTTGAAGAAGGGCGGCAATGCCGTCGATGCGGCCGTCGCCGTCGGCTACGCCCTGGCGGTTGTCTACCCGTCGGCCGGCAATATCGGCGGCGGCGGCTTCATGACCATCCGCCTCAAGGACGGCAGGACAACGTTCCTCGATTTCCGGGAACGCGCGCCGCAGGCTGCCACCAAGACCATGTATCTCGACGACAAGGGCGATGTCGTGAAGGGATTGAGTACCGCCGGCTATCTGGCCGTCGGCGTGCCGGGGCCGGTCATGGGTTTCGAGGAGGCGCTGACGAAATACGGCACGCTGGAGCGGAAGGACCTGATGGCGCCGGCGATCCGGCTAGCCAGCGAGGGCTTTGTACTGCAGCAGGGCGACCAGGCGACCTTTGAAAATGGCGCGAAAAAGCTGGCGAAAGATGCGGCGGCAGCGGCCGTCTTCCTGAAGCCGGACGGCAAGACCTATGCGGCCGGGGAGACCCTGCGCCAGCCCGACCTGGCGGCTACGCTCGCCAGCATTTCGGAGAAGGGGCCGGACGCCTTCTACAGGGGACCGATCGGCGATGCCATCGTCAAGGCCAGCGCCGACAACGGCGGCGTTCTCGCAAAGCAGGACTTCGAGAACTACAAGGTCCGCGAACTCGAGCCGGTGAAATGCAACTACCGTGGTTATGATATCGTCTCCTCCCCGCCGCCGTCTTCGGGCGGGGTCATCATCTGCGAGATCCTCAACGTGCTGGAAGGCTATCCGCTCTCCTATCTCGGTTACGGATCGGCGGACACCGTGCACGCGATGATCGAGGCGATGCGCCACGCCTATGTTGACCGCAACACCGCGCTCGGCGACCCGGATTTCGTCGACAACCCGGTCGAAAAGCTGCTGGACAAGGCCTATGCCCAGAAAATCCGCGACGAAATCCAGCCCTATCGTGCAGGGGTCTCGCAGGACTTGATGCCGAAGGGCTTCGGCGAAAGCACCGAGACCACCCACTACTCGATCATCGACGACGACGGAAATGCTGTCGCGGTCACCTACACGCTGAACGGTTCGTTCGGCGCCGGCGTCATGGCGCCGGGAACCGGGATCCTGCTCAACAACGAGATGGACGATTTCACCGCCAAGCCGGGTGCGCCGAACCTATACGGGCTGGTGCAGGGAGAGGCGAATGCGATCGCGCCCGGCAAGACGCCGCTCTCCTCGATGAGCCCGACCATCATTTCGAAGGACGGGCAACCCTTTATGGTGATCGGCAGTCCGGGCGGTGCGCGTATCATCACCATCACGCTCGAGGCGATCATCAACGTCATCGATCACGGCATGAACATCCAGGAGGCGGTCGATGCGCCGCGCATCCATCATCAGTGGCTGCCGGACAAGGTGTTCATGGAGCCCTACGCGCTGTCGCCGGATACGCGCCGGATCCTCGCCGCGATGGGGCATGACATCGAGATCGACGAAAGCTGGACGATCTGGGGACAGGCGACAGGCATCCTCGTCGGAGGCGAGAGCCTCGCCGAAATCGATGCCGGCGGTGGCGCCCGCTACAATGGCGCCGCCGACAGCCGCATTGAGGCCGGGGCCGCGAGGGGGTACTGAGTGAGGTACCCCGGCTGATTGCATGCCGAGCCTCGTCCCGGCCCTTGGCCGCTCGGACGGCGGCGAGAATAATCAAGCAACGAAGGCCGGCAATGCGGGACGTCACGGGCTTTGTCCCGGCCCGGCTTGTGCTTTGTCAAATGCAGAAGCCCCACTGACAATGTACTTGCAAAAGCTTCGTTTTTTGCGATGCTAGGGAAAATTCGACGGGACTAATGAAGCGCGATCGCATAAAGATCACTCTGACGCTGCAGGGGTAGAGCCGCAGTGGCTCATGTGCGCTAGCGAATGGGTAATACCAGGCATCAAACTGACGCCTGGCACGACGCAATGCCTCTGCTCACGCGATACG
Organism: Ferirhizobium litorale; assembly: GCA_030028905.1. Classification (GTDB taxonomy): domain Bacteria; phylum Pseudomonadota; class Alphaproteobacteria; order Rhizobiales; family Rhizobiaceae; genus Ferirhizobium; species Ferirhizobium litorale. Next base: position 112,530 of record JALDYZ010000005.1, read on the forward strand.
CATCAATAAGTTGCACGCATTGCCTTCCCCGATGATAAGATTCCCAGTTCGCATACCGGCCACCGAAGAAGAAGCCGCGTCGCGACTTGGGAGAAAAGGGAGAACCAAGATGATGCCATCTCCGAATCGGCGGCGATATGCCGGCCTCGCCTTCCTCGCATCGCTGCTGTTGGCTGCCACGTCGGGGGGCGCCAGCGCCCAGGAGCAACAGGCGGCGGCGGTTCCGCCCCAGACGCAGGAGGCGGCGCCCGAACCGCTGACCGAGGATGAACTGGAAGTCCTGGTGGCGCGGATCGCGCTCTATCCGGATGAACTGGTGGCGGTGGTCACCTCCGCTTCGCTCTATCCGCTGCAGATCATCGAGGCCCAGCGCTACCTCGAAAAGGCAAAGACCGACAAGAACCTGAAGCCGAAGGACACCTGGGACGGCAGCGTCGTGTCGCTGCTCAACTATCCTGAGATCGTCAAGATGATGAGCGACGACCTCGAGTGGACCCAGCAGCTCGGCGATGCGCTTGCCTACCAGCAGAAGGACGTGCTGATCGCGATCCAGCAACTGCGCGACAAGGCTGTCGCCGACGGCATCATCAAGTCGGACGACAAGATCAAGGTGGTGGAGGAAAACGACAACGTCGTCATTCAATCGGTCAGTCAGGAAACGGTCTACGTGCCGCGCTATGAGCCGCAGATGCTCTACGATCCGGGTTATCCGCCGCAACCGATCAGCTACTATGCCGATCCCTATCCGAATTACTGGTATCCCAGTGCCCCCTATTTTGCAGCCGCCGTCACCGGACTGGTCTGGGCGGCAGCGGTGGACTGGGACGACTGGGGCGTCTGGGGCGGGAATTGGAACGACGACATCGACATCGACTGCAACAACTGCTTCAACAACCGCGACTTCAACGGCAAGGTCAATTTCAACGATGTCGACTGGAAAAACGTCGATCGCAGCAAGATCAATTTCGACAAGAACAAGCTGAACAACATCGATCGCAACGAACTCAAGAACAATCTGAAATCGGTGGACCGCAACAACCTCAAGAACAAGACAGCGGCGATCCGCAAAGAGCACCCAGCGGCGCGCCGTGACCGGCCCGGCAAGGTCGACGTCAAGGATGTGCGCGCGAGCAAGATCGACAACGATCGCCGGAAGGCAGCCGGAGACAGGGCGCAAGCAAGACCCGGCGATCGGCCAGCCGCGGCGCGCGGTACGCCGCAGCGAAGGGATGCCTCGGAAGTCCGAAAGACCGGCAAGATAGAGCGCTCGGCCGGGAAGGCCAAGCCCGCCCGCAAGGTCGACAACCGTCCGAAAAAACCGTCGGCTCTCGGCGAGCCGCGCAGCGGCAAGAAGGCGAAAGTCCAGTCGCAACGGGGGAAGAAGTCGATGGGCGGCGGGCAGCAGCGGCGACCGTCCGCCAGCAGCCATCGCAGCGGCGGTCGGCACGCGGCCAGTCGTGGAGGCGGGCACCGGACGGTGAAGCGCAGCGGTGGCGGTGGGGGTCGTCGCGGCGGTGGTGGACGTCGGTAAGGTCGGACGCAAGGAGCAATGACATGATCAAATCTGTTCAATCCATGATGCTCGGTTCGGCCTTTGCCGTGGCGTTGCTATGCGGCACCGCAGTTCCGGTTCTTGCCCAACAACCGTCAATCATCACCGAGTTCGTTTCCAAGGATCATCCGCCTTCATTCGATACCCCCGAACAGGTCGTCGACGCGTTCAAGGCCGCGCTCGCGGCCGACGACTTGGACAAGCTGGCCGTGCTTCTGGGCCTCGATGCGGCCAAGCTGAAATCGGCCGAGGGGGTGATGGACACCTACAAGAAGATCAGGGAAGGCGCCGCCAAGAAACTGGTGGTCCGTGACGTAGAAGGCGACAAGATCCTCGACATCGGCGACGAGCTCTGGCCGCTGCCGTTCCCGATCGGCAAGGAGGACGACGGCAAGTGGTCGTTCGATACCTATGCGGGTCTCGAAGAGATCATCAATCGTCGCATCGGCGAGAACGAACTCGAAGCGATCGAAACGATGCGTGCCTATGTCGAAGCACAGGAGGAATACCGGACAGCCGACCATGACGGCGACGGTGTCTTCGAATACGCCCAGAAGCTGATCAGCACCGAAGGCCTGACCGATGGCCTGTACTGGCCGGTTGAGCAAGGCGACGGAGATAGTCCGGCCGGCGATTTCGCCGATGCCGCTGCGCTCGAGAAGGCCAAGGCGGGTGAGGGCTATTTCGGCTACAAGTTTCGCATCCTGACGGGCCAGGGCGAAAATGTCGCCGGCGGCCCGTACGACTACGTGATCAACGGCAACATGATCGCTGGCTTCGGCCTGGTCGGCTGGCCGGTGAAGTACGGCGAGACCGGCGTAAGCACATTTGTCGTCAATCAGAACGGGATCGTCTATGAAGCCGATCTCGGCGAGAACACCGAGACAATCGCCTCCCAGATCAAGACCTTCAACCCCAATGACAATTGGGAGCTTGCAAACGACTGAGGACCAGGGCGGAGAGGTCTAGGCGCGATTGAGGTCGCAGGCCCTGAGCAGGTTGGCGAGCCAATCGACGAAGACGCGGACCTTGTTGCTCAGGTGTCTCGTCTGCGGATAGACGATGTAGACCGGCATCGGCTCCAGTTCCCATTCGGGGAGCACCTGCCGCAGCCTGCCGTCCTCGATAGCCTGCCGGACCATGAATCGCGGCGACTGGACGATGCCCAGCCCGTTGAGGGCGGCGGTGAGATAGGTGCGGCCGTCATTGACGGAAACCAGGTAGCGCGCGTCGATCTCCAGCGTCTGGCCATCGCGCAGGAACTCGAAGGGAAACGGCTTGCTACTCTGCACCCGGAGATAGGCAACGCAGATGTGGTCGCTCTGCAGGTCTTCGGGGTGGTCGGGCAGGCCAAACCTGTCGATATAGGCCGGTGCCGCGCAGGTGATCATGTCCAGGTCGACCACCTTGCGGGCGATCAGGGACTGGTCCATCGGTGTGCCCGCGCGCAGCGCGCAATCGACGTTTTCCGCGAGATAGTCGACAAGCCGGTCGCCGACACCGAGGTCGATGCGAATATCGGGATAGCGCTTGTAGAAATCGCCGAGGGCGGGCACCACGATTTCCTCGGCAAAGGCTCCGGCCATCTCGACGCGAAGCCGCCCGCTCGGCGCACCTTGCGAATGGGACAGGCTGTTGTCGAGTTCGTCGATTTCCGACAGCAGCTGCGCAGCCCGCTCGTAGTAGAGGGCGCCATCGGTGGTGACCATCACCCGGCGGGTGGTGCGGTTGAGCAGCTTGGTGCGCAGGTGGGTCTCGAGCCCCTGGATCAGGTTGGTGACCGTTGCCTTGGGCATGGATAGCGATTCTGCGGCGCGGCTGAAATTGCCGCTCTCCACCACGCGGACGAAAGCCCGCATTGCCGAAAGCTGATCCATCGGTTTACTCCATGGGTGTGCGGTGCACTATTATTCGAAATATGGAACAGTGTAATAAGGATTGCGCCACTTATTCAATGATGCGAATTATAGTACCTATGCCATCACAATTGCAAGCGGTGGCTATGCCCTCCGCGCAAGCCCGGTAGTGGTCATGGAAAAGCGTTGGAAGGACAAGGTGCTCGATAATCTGCCCGAAGGGCCGGTTGTTGCGCGCGTCTATGAAGGCGCCGATTGCAGGGCCGCACCGCCCATCGTCCTCTATCTGCATGGCGGAGCCTTTGCGGATATCAAGGGTGATGGCGAGCATCCGGTAGCCAGGGCGCTGGCGGATGCGGGTTCGATCGTTGTCGCGCCGGACTACCGGAAGGCATCGGAGCCGGCGTTTCCGAATGCCCTTGAGCGGGCATTTTCGGTGCTGCGTTACCTGAACGGGAAGCGCAAGTTGTTCGGCGCGGCGCGATCGCCGCTCTTCGTGGCCGGGGAGGAAGCCGGCGGGAATGTTGCCGCCGCCGCCGCCCTAAAGGCGCGGGACGCGATTCCGGGCGATCTCGACGGACAGATCCTGCTGTCGCCCTTGCTCGACCCGTCGATGGGCACGGCCTCGTTTCGCGATGCCGAACAGATCGGCATGCGCCAGCGCTGGTCGGAGGGTTGGAATACCTATCTCGGATTCGGCGGAGGTGTCTGTCACCCCTATGCGGCGCCCTGCTACTGCTCGCGGCTCGCCGGGCTTGCCCCGGCGCTGGTGATGACGGCGGCCGATGATCCGCTTCGCGACGAGGCGGTCGGCTACTGCAGCCGGCTCGAGAAGGCGGGCGTCTTTGTCCGCCGGCACGTGCTGCCGATCGGAACGGGCTGGCCGCTGATGTACGGCGGGTGTTGTGACGGCGATACCAGATGGCTCGAAGAGATCCGCGACCAGTTCGCCCTCTTCCTGCAAACGTTGAAGGCACGGACAGTGTAGTCCCAAGATACACATTTAAGAGACATAGAGTCCGCAAGGAGATTTTATCGATGACAGCCATCAAGAAGCGCTGGGCCCTGTGGGGCGCCGGCTTGGGAGTAGCTGCGTCAATTTCAGGCGCTGCAGTCTATTTCGAGTCTTTCGCCGGCGCCAACGCGGCGCCTGACGCCGCAGCCGCGCCACCGCCGGCTCAGGTCACTGTGGCCGAAATCACGCCGCGCGAAGTGACGACCTGGGAAGAGTTTTCCGGCCGTCTCGAGGCGATCGACCGTGTTCAGGTGCGCTCGCGCGTTGCCGGGGCGATCCAGTCGGTGCACTTCCGTGAGGGTGCCCTGGTCAAGGAAGGCGATCTTCTCGTGACGATCGATCCCGCATCCTTTGAGGCTGCCGTCGCGCGCGCCGAGGGCGAGGTTGCGTCGGCGCAGGCGCGCCTGGAGCTTGCCGGTACCGAACTTGATCGAGGTCGCAAGCTTTCCGACAACCGCACGATCTCCCAGAGCGATCTCGACCAGCGCCGGAGCGCCTACAATGAAGCCCAGGCGGCGCTCAGCTCCGCCAAGGCGGCGTTGAAGACGGCGACGCTCGATCTCGGCTATACCCAGGTGCGCGCCCCGATCTCGGGCCGCGTCGGCAGGCTGGAGATCACCGTCGGAAACCTGGTGGCCGCGGGATCGGCTTCGCCGGCGCTCACCACGCTTGTGTCCGTGGATCCGATCTATGCCAGCTTCAATGCGACGGAGGCAACCGTATCGCGCGCGTTGCGGGAGCTTCCTTCCAGGGACGGTTCGCCGGAAGTCGATAGGATCCCGGTTGAAATCGGGACGGTCAACGACGAAGGAACGCCGATCAAGGGCAAGCTGCAATTGATCGACAATGAGGTCGATGCCGCGAGCGGCACCGTGCGCGTGCGCGCCATCTTCGACAATCCCGGCGGTCGCCTGTTGCCGGGGCAGTTCGTGCGGGTGCGCATGGGCCAGCCGTCGCCGGAGAAGCGGCTTCTGGTCAGCGAACGGGCGATCGGGACGGACCTCGACAAGAAGTTTGTATTCGTCGTCGATGCCGACAACACGGTAGCCTACCGCCAGGTCCATCTTGGCGCTGCGATCGATGGCATGAGGATCGTCGAAGACGGCCTGAACGCCGGCGACCGGATCGTCGTCAACGGGCTGCAGCGCATCCGCAGCGGAGCGGTCGTCGATCCAACGGTCGAAGACAAGGTGGCAGCCACCCAGTAGAGATGGCGCGGGAGACCTTGCACCTTCCGCGATCAGCTTCCTCGAAATGACAGACCCTGCCGACGCACGATGAGCGTCGGGCGGGGTCCTGCGTCGCAGAATTCACCCCGAGAGGGTTTTGAGATGAACATATCAAGGTTTTTCGTGGACCGCCCGGTCTTTGCCGGCGTCCTCTCCATACTGATCGTGGTTGCCGGCCTGATCGGCATGCGGTCGCTGCCGATCTCCGAATACCCGAACGTGGTACCGCCGTCGGTCGTGGTGCGGGCCGTCTATCCTGGCGCCAACCCGACGGTGATTGCCGAGACGGTCGCTACCCCGCTCGAAGAGCAGGTGAACGGCGTCGAGGACATGCTCTACATGTCGAGTCAGGCGACGTCTGACGGGGTGCTGACGCTCACCGTCACCTTCAAGCTCGGCACCGATCCCGACAAGGCGCAGCAGCTGGTGCAGAACCGCGTGTCGCAGGCCGAACCGCGCCTGCCGGCGGAAGTGCGTGCCCTCGGTATCACCACGGTCAAGAGCTCGCCCGACTTCATTATGGTCGTCAATCTGGTGTCGGATGACGACCGCTACGACATCACCTACCTGCGCAACTATGCAACGCTGAACGTCAAGGACCGGCTCGCCCGCATCGAGGGCGTTGGCCAGGTGCAGGTCTTCGGCGCTGGCGATTACTCCATGCGTGTCTGGATCGATCCGCAAAAGGCCGCCGAACATGGGCTGGCCGCAAGCGACATCAGCAACGCGATCCGTTCGCAGAACGTCCAGGCCGCGGCCGGCATCATCGGCGCGTCGCCGAGCCAGCCGGGCGTCGACCTGCAGCTCAACGTCAATGCCCAGGGGCGTTTGAAAACGCCCGAGGAGTTCGGCAACATCATCGTCAAGAGCGGCGCGAATGGCGAGATCACCAGGTTGCGCGACGTGGCCCGGATCGAGCTCGGCGCTGCCGACTATACCCTGCGCTCGCTGCTCGACGGCAAGCCGGCCGTCGCCGTCGCAGTCCTGCAGGCGCCTGGTTCGAATGCCATTGAGATCGCCGACAACGTCCGCGCAACGATGGACGAACTGCAGTTGGCGATGCCGGAGGGAGTCAAGTACGACATCGTCTACGACACGACCAAGTTCGTGCGTGCCTCGATCGAGAAAGTCGTGGACACCCTGCTCGAGGCAATCGCGCTCGTCGTTCTGGTCGTGATCATCTTCCTGCAGACCTGGCGGGCGTCGATCATCCCGCTGCTTGCGGTTCCCGTGTCGATCATAGGCACGTTCGCGGTCATGTACGCCTTCGGCTTCTCGATCAACGCGCTGACGCTGTTCGGGCTCGTGCTGGCGATCGGTATCGTCGTCGACGACGCGATTGTGGTGGTGGAGAATGTCGAGCGTAACATCGAAAACGGCCTCAGTCCGCGCGAGGCGACCTATCGCGCCATGAAGGAAGTCTCCGGCCCGATCATCGCGATCGCACTTGTGCTGGTCGCGGTGTTCGTGCCGCTCGCCTTCATCAGCGGCCTGTCCGGCCAGTTCTACCGGCAGTTCGCGTTGACGATCGCCATTTCGACCGTCATCTCGGCCATCAATTCGCTGACGCTTTCGCCGGCGCTCGCCGCATTGCTGCTCAAGGACCACCATGCACCGAAGGACTGGTTGACGCGGTTCATGGATCGGGTGTTCGGCTGGTTCTTCCGCGGGTTCAACCGCGTGTTCGGCGCCGCCTCAAACGGCTATGGCCGCACGATAGGAGGGCTGCTTTCGCGCAAGAGCCTGGTAATGGTCATTTACCTGGCGCTCGTCGGCGCGACCTACGGCATGTTCAATGCCGTGCCGAGCGGCTTCGTGCCGGCGCAGGACAAGCAGTATCTGATCGGCTTTGCCCAGCTACCCGACGGCGCAACGCTCGATCGCACCGAGCAGGTGATCAAGAGAATGACCGACATCGCGCTGGAACAGCCGGGCGTCAAGAACGCCATTTCCTTCTCGGGCCTGTCGATCAACGGCTTCACCATCGGCTCCAATGCCGGCATCGTCTTCGCAATCCTCGACGACTTCGAGCACCGCAAGTCGCCGGAGCTCTCTGGCGGCGCGATCGCCATGGCGCTGAACCAGAAATATGCCGGTATCCAGGACGCGTTCATCGCCATGTTCCCGCCGCCGCCGGTCAACGGTCTCGGCACGACGGGCGGCTTCAAGTTGCAGATCGAGGATCGCGCCGGCCTCGGCTACCAGACGCTCGACGAGGCGACCAAGGCGGTCATCGCCAAAGCCTACCAGACACCGGAGCTCGCCGGCATCTTCTCGAGCTTCCAGATCAACGTGCCGCAGCTCTTTGCCGACCTCGACCGCGCCAAGGCCGAACAACTCGGCGTCTCGGTGACCGACGTCTTCGAAACGCTGCAGATCTATCTCGGTTCGCTGTACGTCAACGATTTCAACGCCTTCGGTCGCACCTACAGCGTGCGGGTGCAGGCGGACGCGCAGTTCCGTGCCAAACCCGAGAACATCGGCCAGTTGAAGGTGCGCTCGCAGTCCGGCGAGATGATCCCGCTCTCCGCACTCCTCAAGGTTGACGCACAGACCGGCCCGGAACGCACGACCCGCTACAATGGGTTCCTTGCCGCCGACATCAATGGCGGACCGGCGCCGGGCTATTCTTCTGGCCAGGCACAGGCGGCGATCGAGAAGATCCTGAAGGAAACGCTGCCCGCCGGCATCGACTTCGAATGGACGGACCTGACCTACCAGCAGATCCTCGCCGGCAATTCGAGCGTTGTCGTCTTCCCGCTGGCGCTGCTGCTCGTCTATCTCGTACTTGCGGCGCAATATGAGAGCCTGGTCTTGCCGCTGGCGATCATCATGATCGTACCGATGGGCGTGCTTGCCGCCTTGACAGGGGTCTGGCTCACGGGAGGGGACAACAACATCTTCACCCAGATCGGCCTTGTCGTCCTTGTGGGTCTCTCGGCGAAGAACGCGATCCTGATCGTGGAATTCGCCCGCGAGTTGGAGTTCGAAGGCCGCACGCCTTTCCAGGCGGCGGTCGAGGCCAGCCGGTTGCGCCTTCGCCCGATCCTGATGACGTCAATGGCCTTCATCATGGGTGTGGTTCCGTTGGTCTTTTCCACCGGTGCCGGCTCGGAGATGCGCGTGGCCATGGGTATCGCGGTCTTCTCCGGCATGATCGGTGTGACCTTCTTCGGCATCTTCATGACGCCGGTGTTCTACATGCTGGCCCGCAAGCTGACCGGCAGCAGGCCGCTCCGGCACACGGTGACGGAACCGTCGCCGGCGCCCGCCGAGTGATGGTGTAGTGCAACTACCGGAAAGGCGGGTGGAGCGATCCACCCGCCTTTTCCTTGTGCGGTTCAGGACGCCACATGGGCTTCGAGCTTCGTATTCAGGTAGCCCTTGGCCGCACCGATGGCCGCCGCCACGTCAAGCCCACCCGCGAGCCCTGCGGCGATGGCGCTCGACAGCATGCAGCCGGTGCCACGCATCGTGACCGGCAGGCGAGGCGCAGCGAAGCGGCACGGCTGAGCATCACGGGTGACGAGAATGTCGATCGCCGCATGTCCCGCAGCGTGACCGCCCTTGACGAGAACAGCCGCCGCCCCGGTCGCCAGCATCCTGCCGGCTTGCCGGATCGCGGCTTCCTCGCCTTCAGCCTGTCCGGTCGCCCCGGCGAGCCGGGCAAGCTCCGGCAGGTTCGGCGTCAGCAACATACAACGCGGGAACAACAGTTCACGCAACTGGTCGAGCCCGCCCGCTTCGAGCAGGGAGGCACCGGAGGAGGCCGCCAGTACCGGGTCGAGCACGACAGGAACCGTCGGATGATCGGCGAGCACGCATGCCACCGCGGCAATCGTTTCGCCGCCTGCGAGCATGCCGATCTTGATTGCTGCCACGTCGTTGGATGCGATCGCGGCGCGCATCTGGTCTGCGACGATTTCGGGCGGGAGCGAAGCGATGCGACGCACCTCGTCATGGGTCTGCACCGTCACGGCGGCGACTGCCACGCAACTCCTCAAACCATGCGCCGCGATCGTCTCGATGTCGCGCGCGATGCCCGCCCCGCCCGAGGAATCGGAACCGGCGACGACCAGAACGTGCCGTTCCCCGTTCAACGCCATTCGGCCGTCCTTTCGATCCACTCGCGCGTGCGCGCTTCCGGGTCGGCATTGAGCGTAATATCGGTGACGACGGCAGCGCTGTCCGCTCCATGGGCAAAGACGCCCTCCAGCCTCTCGACGGTGAGCCCGCCGATCGCCACCAGCGGCAGGCGACCGACGCGGTCCTTCCAGAGGCGAATCTTCTCCAGCCCTTGCGGTTCCCACTTCATCGCCTTCAGGATGGTCGGATAGACCGGCCCGAGGGCAACGTAGTCGGGCGTCGCCGCGAGCGCAGTCTCCAGTTCGGCATTGTCGTGGGTGGAGAGGCCGAGCTTCAGCCCGGCTGCGCGGATAGCTTCGACATCGACCTCTTCCAGATCCTCCTGGCCGAGATGCACGAAATCGCAGCCCTCGTCGACGGCGATCCGCCAGTAGTCGTTGACGATCAGCTGGCAGCCATGCAACGCGCAGACCGCTTTGGAACGGCGGATTTCGCCCCGCAGCGCGTGCTCCGGCATATTCTTGACGCGCAGTTGCACCAGCTTGACACCGAGCGGCACCAGCCGCTCGATCCAGTCGGCGCTGTCGACGATGAGGTAGAAGGGATCGAGCTTCATGCGAACACGGCCTTTCCGATGACGGGCGTTGAGGGCACGGCCATGTCGCGCGGTTCGAGCATGCCGGCATGATAGGCCTCGTGTCCGGCCTCGACCGCCCTGGCGAACGCGCCCGCCATGGCCGCCGGATCGCTCGCGCCCGCGACGGCGGTGTTGAGCAGTACGGCATCGTAGCCGAGCTCCATCACCGTTGCCGCATGCGACGGGCGGCCGATGCCGGCATCGACGATCAGGGGCACGTCGGGGAAATGGCCCCGCAGGGTGCGGAGCGCCGTCAGGTTCAGCGGTCCGGCAGCACTGCCGATCGGCGCGCACCAGGGCATCAGCACCTTGCAGCCCGCTTCCAGCAGTTTTTCGGCGACGACGAGATCGTCGGTCGTGTAGGGGAACACCTCGAAGCCCTCAGCGGTCAGGATACGCGCCGCCTCGACCAGCGAGAACACATCCGGCTGCAGCGTATCGTGGTGGCCGATCACCTCCAGCTTGATCCAGTTCGTTGCAAAGACCTCGCGCGCCATCTTCGCCGTCAGCACCGCCTCGGAGACGCTGTGGCAGCCCGCCGTATTGGGCAGGACGCGGACGCCGAGATCGCGGATCATCTCGAAGAAGACGCCGCCTGTCTTGCCGCTGGCGGTCTCCCGCCTGAGCGAGACGGTGACGATCCGCGTTTCCGATCGCCGGATGGCTTCGGCAAGCACCGCGGGCGAGGGATAGCGCGCCGTGCCGAGCAGAAGCCGCGATGAAATGGTGGTGCCGTATAATTCGAGCATGTCAGCCTCCCTGCATCGGCGACAGGATCTCGATCCGGTCGCTGTCGTTGAGTTCGAAACGCGCACGCTCGTCACGATGGACGAGCTCGCCGTTGACGGCCGTGGCGAGCCATTCGCCCTCGTATTCCAGAAGCGCCAGCAGCTCGGAAAGCGTCGCGGATGCGACCTCCCGGGTCTCGCCGTTGATGGTCAGTCTCATGGGAAATTCCTCTCTTTCGGCTGTTCGGCGAACACGGCTTCGGCCGCCTCGCGCGCCATGGCGGGCGCCAGCAGGAAGCCGTGGCGGTAGAGGCCGTTGATGGCGATGGTCCTGCCCGCGGTGACGACGCGCGGAAAATTGTCGGCGAAGGCGGGCCGGACACCCGTTCCGGTCTCGGCAACGGTCGCCTCCGCGAAGGCCGGGTGCAGCGTGTAGGCGGCGTTCAGCAGTTCCATCAGCGAGCGTGCGGTGATCGGCCCGTCGTTGTCGGCCTCTATCATCGTCGCACCGACCATAAAGAGCCCGTCGCCGCGCGGCACGATATAGACCGGGATGCGCGGATGCAGCAGCCGGACGGGTCGGACAAGCTCGATCTCGGCACTCCTGAGATAAAGCATCTCGCCGCGGACCCCGCGCAGTCCCCCAAGATCGGCAATCCGCGCCGCGCCGGTGCAATCGAGGATGCGGTCGAACGCACCCTCCGACTGCGCCTCTTCGACGAGCCGCACGCCAGCCGCAGTCAGTTTGTCTCGAAGCGCCTTCAACACCCGGCGCGGGTCGAGATGCGCTTCGCGCGGAAAGAAGAGCGCCAGCCGGAACCGCCCCGCGAGGGCGGGCTCGAGCGCAGCGATTTCCTCCTCGCCGAGCCATTCATGGCCGGACGTGCGGGCCGCGAAGCGCTTCAGCTCCGAGACGTCGCGCGGCGGTGCGACGACCAGCGTTCCCTTGCGATGCACCTCGCCCGGAAGCGCGACTGCCCACCAGTCGGCCGCGCCTCCGCCGTACTGGAGCACGGCCTCGTCGGCACTCTCACGCTCGCACCAGGGCGCGAGCATGCCGCCGGCAAACCAGGAGGCAGCGTTGCTGAAATCCGGTCGCGGATCGACGACTGTCACCTCCGCCCCTCGGACAGCAAGTTCGTGGGCCGCTGCGAGGCCGGCAACGCCGGCCCCCTTGACGAGAATGCGCATCTTACTCGCCCGCCGGCCGGCCATCACCGAGCGGCATGTAGAGGTCGCCGCCCTCGCGATACTTTGCCGCCATCGCCTCCAGCCCCTCCTTCTGCGCCTCGGCGCGGATGTCGTGCGAGATCCGCATGGAGCAGAATTTCGGGCCGCACATGGAGCAGAAATGCGCAACCTTGTGCGCCTCTTTCGGAAGCGTCTCGTCGTGGAAGGAACGCGCCGTCTCCGGATCGAGCGACAGGTTGAACTGGTCCTCCCAGCGGAACTCGAAGCGTGCGCGCGACAGGGCGTCGTCACGCACCTGCGCGGCCGGGTGCCCCTTGGCGAGATCGGCGGCATGGGCGGCGATCTTGTAGGTGATGACGCCCAGCTTGACGTCGTTGCGATCCGGCAGACCGAGGTGTTCCTTCGGCGTGACGTAGCAGAGCATGGCCGTGCCGAACCAGCCAATCATTGCAGCACCAATGCCGGAGGTGATGTGGTCATAGCCCGGCGCGATGTCGGTCGTCAGTGGCCCGAGCGTATAGAAGGGCGCCTCGCCGCAGACGTTCAGCTGCTTGTCCATATTTTCCTTAATCTTGTGCATCGGCACATGGCCGGGGCCTTCGATCATCACCTGGCAGTCCTTGGCCCAGGCGATCTGCGTCAGTTCACCAAGCGTCTCCAGTTCGGCAAACTGCGCCGCGTCGTTGGCGTCAGCGATCGAACCGGGGCGCAGGCCGTCGCCAAGCGAGAAGGAGACGTCATAGGTTCGGCAGATGTCGCAGATCTCCTCGAAATGCTCGTAAAGGAAGCTCTCGCGATGGTGATGCAGGCACCACTTGGCCATGATGGAGCCGCCGCGCGAGACTATGCCGGTGACGCGATTGACCGTGAGCGGGATGTAGTGAAGCCGCACGCCGGCATGGATGGTGAAGTAATCGACGCCCTGTTCGGCCTGTTCGATAAGCGTATCGCGGTAGACCTCCCAGGTCAGGTCTTCGGCGATGCCGCCGACCTTCTCGAGTGCCTGATAGAGCGGTACCGTGCCGATCGGCAGGGGTGAATTGCGGATGATCCATTCGCGGATGTTGTGGATATTTCGGCCGGTTGAAAGATCCATGACGGTATCGGCGCCCCAGCGGGCGGCCCAGACCATCTTCTCGACCTCTTCGGCCATCGAAGAGGTGACGGCGGAATTGCCGATATTGGCGTTGATCTTCACCAGAAAGTTTCGGCCGATGATCATCGGCTCGCTTTCCGGATGGTTGATGTTGGCGGGAATGATGGCGCGGCCCGCGGCGACTTCCTGGCGGACGAACTCGGGCGTCACGTGATCCGGGATATGCGCGCCGAAGCTTTCGCCGTCCCGCACGTGTTCTGGTCGCAAGTCCGGGCGGAAAACCGTTTCGCACTTTTCCTGGCCTTGCTCTAGAGCCTCCTTAACCGCCTTGCGGCCGATATTCTCGCGGATGGCGATGAATTCCATTTCCGGTGTGATGATGCCGGCGCGGGCATAGGCGAGCTGGGTAACGGCCTTGCCGTCTTTTGCCCGAAGCGGCCGGTTGCAGACCGGGAACTCCGGCGTCAGCCGGTCGCCGATCACAAAGCCGTTGTCCTCGGGTTTGACGTGCCGACCGTCATAGGCCTCGACGTCGCCGCGCGCTACGATCCACGACCGGCGAAGCTGCGGCAGGCCGCTTTCGATCGAAACGGCGTGGGCGGGATCCGTGTAGGGACCGGAAGAATCATAGACCGTGACCGGCGGCTCGCCGGCAGTCGGATGGAGCGCGATCTCGCGCATCGGCACCCGGATATCCGGGTGGATCTGGCCCGGGACATGGATCTTTCGGGAGGCGGGAAGGGACCCCGTGGTTACGGTCGGGGTGGTGGTCTTGGCGGCAATATTCATCGTGAGGCTCCAAGTTTTCGATTGGAGACCCAGTCCTAGAGCCGGAATGATGGAAAGACGCCGATACGGAATCCGGGCGGATTTCGAATCTTTGCAGCGCTTGCACCGTCCCTACGCCAGTATGAACTGGATCAGGTTCAACGGGTCACTGCGCTGCTTGAGAAGCGGTTTTGGCCGCCATTCGCGCCAGCAGAATCTCAGCCCCTTGTCGGGACCCCCCTGGTGAATGGTTGCGATATAGGCATCGAAAGGCGCCCGCCGTCAAGGGCGGGCGCCTCGCGGATTGTCATTCGGCGGCGATCGCCGGCGGACCCGCAGGGGCGATGTCGTTGTTGTTGCCTGCACTTTCGGCTTCGCCCTTTTTGCGCCTTTCCTTGCCGAAGAAGAGCGCATAGCCGGCCGGCAGGACGAGGATGGTCAGCACGGTGGCGACGATGATTCCGCCCATCATGGCATAGGCGAGCGGGCCCCAGAACACGCCGCGCGAGATCGGGATCAACGCCAGAACCGCGGTCAGCGCTGTCAGCACGATCGGCCGGAAGCGTCGGACGGCAGCGCCGATGATTGCTTCTGAACGTTCCATGCCGGCGGCGATATCCTGGTCGATCTGGTCGATGAGGATGATCGAGTTGCGGATGATGATGCCGAGCAGCGCGATAACCCCGAGGATCGCCACGAAGCCGAACGGCGCGCCGCTGATCAAGAGGGCCGCTGCCGCACCGATGATGCCGAGGGGACCGGTGGCGAGCACCAGCATGGCCTTGCCGAAGTGCTGGAGCTGGATCATCAGCAGCACGACGATGACGAGCAGCATGATCGGAGCCTTGGCGGCGATCGAGGCCTGGCTCTCCGCGCTGTCTTCGGCGCCGCCCTGGATCTCGACCTTGTAGCCGGGCGCCAGACCGTCGCGCAGACCTTTGAGATCATTGAAAATATGCATCGTTACGTCATTGGACTGCACGCCATCCGGCAAAGTAGCACGCACGGTGATCGTCGGCAGGCGGTCGCGGCGCCATTCGATGCCTTGTCTCAGCACCGGCACGACCTTGGCAACCTGCGAGACCGGCACGAAGCCGCCGAAGTCGGTCGGGACATAGACGGAGTTGACAGCGGTCAACAACTGGCGATTGCCATCCGGCTCGCGGGCCACGATCGAGACCGTTTCCTCGCCGTCGCGGAAGTCGTCGAGCGGCACGCCGGACATCGTCGCCTGCAGCATTTGGCGGATGCGCTGCGAGGTAACGCCGAGGGCGCGGGCGCGATCCTGGTCGATCACCAGCTTCATGCCCGGGATCGGTTCCAGCCAGTCGTCGTGAACGGCATCGAGCAGCGGGTTCTCGGCAAACTTTGCCTTCACCTGATCGGCGATGCGGCGCACTTCGTCGCGGTCCGGCCCCATGACGCGCAGTTGCACCGGCCAACCGGTCGGCGGGCCGAGGAACAGGCGGTCGACCTTGGAGCGGATCGTCGGGAAATCCTCGGCAAGGATCGTCCTGAGCTTGACGATCAGCCGCTCGCGCGCCGGCTCGTCATTCGCCATCACGAGAAGCTGGGCGAAGTTCGGGTTGCGCAGCTGCTGGTCGAGCGGCAGGAAGAAGCGCGGCGCGCCCTCGCCGATATAGGTTGCGATGAAACGCTTGTCCGGGTCGTCCATCATCCGCGATTCCAGCGCCTTCGCCTGGTTCTCGACTTCCTTGATGCTGGTGCCTTCCGGCAGCCAAAGGTCGACGAGGATTTCCGGTCGCGACGATTGCGGGAAGAAGTTCTTCGGAATGAACTGGAAGGCCCAGAGGCTGCCGGCGAAGGTGCCGAGGGTCAGCAGGAGCACGATGATCCGGTGGCGCACGGCCCAGCCGACGGTTGCCCGCAGCCTGCGGTAGAAGCGGGTGTCGAATACGTCGTGATGCTCACCGGCATGCTTGCGCTGCTTGAGGATCATGTAGCCGAGCCACGGAGTGAAATATACCGCGACGAACCAGGACACGACCAGCGCGATACCCACCACGTAGAACAGCGAGCGGACATATTCGCCGGCGGTCGATTCCGCAAAGCCGACGGGTATGAAGCCGGCGGTGGTGATCAGCGTTCCAGTCAGCATCGGGAAGGCGGTCGAGGAATAGGCGAAGCTCGCCGCCTCGATCTTGACGAGGCCCTCCTCGAGCTTGCGCTCCATCATCTCGACCACGATCATGGCGTCGTCGACCAGCAGGCCGAGGGCAATGATCAGGGCGCCGAGCGAGATGCGCTGCAGGTCGATGCCGAGCTCGTACATGATGGCGAAGGTGGCGGCGAGCACCAGCGGGATGGCAATCGCGATCACCAGCCCGGAGCGCCAGCCGATCGACAGGAAGGATACCACCAGCACGATGACGAGGGCCTCGCCAAGCGCCTTCATGAACTCGCCGACCGCCTCTGTGACGACGTCGGGCTGGTTGGAGATCTGGTCGACGGCGACGCCGTAGGGCAGGGCGCTCTCGAAGCGGGCGTAGGTTTCCTCGACGGCCTTGCCGACGTCGGTCACGTTGAAGCCCTTGGCCATGACGACGCCGACCTGGACACTGTCGTGGCCGTTGAAGCGGTACTTGCGCTGATATGGGTCCTCGAGGCCCGAACTCACCGTGGCGATGTCGCCAAGCCGGATCACCTGGTCGCCGGCGCGCAATCGCAACTCGCGGATATCGGCGGCCCGGTCGACGCCGCCTTCAACGGAAATGCGCACCGAGCGTGTTCCGGTATCGATGGCCCCTGCCGGATCGACGTTGTTCTGGCCCTTGATGGCGTTCTGCAGGTCGAGGACGGTCAGCCCACGTTCGGCAAGCGCCTTGGAGGACACATCGATATAGATCTTTTCCGGCTGGTCGCCGATGATGACGGCCTTTTCGACGCCGGGCGTCGTCAAGAGCATGTCACGGGCCTGGATCGCGAACTTCTTCAGTTCCGGATAGCTGTAGCCGTCGCCGCTGATCGAGTGCAGCGTGATGAAGGTGTCGCCGAACTCGTCGTTGAAATAGGGTCCGAGCACGCCTTCCGGCAACTCGTCGGAAATGTCGCCGACCTTCTTGCGCACCTGGTAGAATGCGTCGGCAACTTCCTCGGCATTGGTATCGCCGAGGACCTGAAGCGTAATGATGGCGCTGCCCGACCGCGTATAGGATTTCACCCAGTCGAGGTGCGGCGTTTCCTGCAGCTTGCGCTCGATCTTGTTGACCACCTGGTCCTGCATGTCCTCGATCGAGGCGCCGGGCCAGATCGCCTGCACCACCATGACGCGGAAGGTGAAATCCGGGTCTTCCTTCTGGCCCATGCGCATCAGCCCCAGTACGCCGGTGATCAGGATCAGCGCGAAAAGGAAGCGGGCGATGCTCGGATGGGCGATCGCCCAGCGCGAGAGATTGAACGGCTTGCGGTCGGTGGTCGGGGCGCTCATGGCGTCGTTCCGTTCTGTCGGTGTCGGGGATCAGCGAACGACTTCGCTGCTCTCGGCGAGAGCGGCTTGCTGTTCGGCCTCGGGGAGCTTGACCTTGAGGTTTTCGCTCATGAACTGCGTTCCGGCAGCCACCACCAGGTCGCCTTGATTCAGGCCGTGGGCGATGTTGACACCCTCGTCACTGAAATCGGCGACGGTGATTTCGCGGGCATGCACCGTTTCGCCTTCCGGCATGACGACCCAGACGATTTCCTTGCCGTCCTTCTTCGCCAGCGCGCTCAGCGGAATGGAGACGGTATTCGCGCCGGCGTCGGCGACCGCGCTGATCGTTGCCGTCATGCCGAGCAGCACGCGCGGATCGTTCGGCAGGCTGACGCGGACCGCAAAGGTGCGCGACTGCTGGTCGGCGCTGCCGGCAACCTCGCGGACCTTGCCTTCGAGTGCGAGCCCGTTGTCGGACCAGAAACTCGTCTTGACCTGCTTGCCGGGCTTGAATTCGGCGATGTCCATCTCGGGCACGGCGATCTGCACTTCCTTCTCGCCGTCGACTGCGACAGCGACCACGGAATTGCCGGCTGCAATCACCTGGCCGACATCGGCATTGACCGCCGTGACAATCCCGTTCTGGTCGGCCTTGAGGTCGGTGTAGCTCACCTGGTTCTTGGCCTGGTCGAGGGAGGAGAGGGCTGCGTCGCGCGTGGAGATGGCCTGCTCATAGGCAAGCGTCGCCTCTTCGAGTTGGGACTTCGACGTGGCGTTCTTGGCATAGAGCTGTTCGGCGCGATTCCTCGCCAGTGTCGCGGTCTCGACCTGCTTTTCAGCGGCAGCGAGGTTCGCTTCGGCAGTTCTCACGGCAAGCTGGTAATCGGTGGCGTCGATGCGGGCGAGTACGTAGCCGGGTGCGACGCGATCGCCGATGTTGACGCGGCGCTCGGTGATCTTTCCGGCGACCCGGAACCCCATGTTCATCTCGGTCCGCGCCTTGACCGAACCGGAATAGCTGAGTTCACGGGTGGAGTTGGCGGCGGCAATTTCGACCACCTTGACCGGCCGGACAATCTCCTGCGTCTCGGCCTTTTCTTCCGAGCAGCCGGCCAGGAAGATGCCGACGGCGGCCAAGACGGCAAGCCTTGCGGTGGTCGGAATGGTCATGCTTGAGTCCTTACGCGGAGACATTGCTCGCACTCCTGGTCAAAATCGATGTGTTGAACTGCGGTCCGCAGTCGCTCTATTTCTTCAATGCCCTGATCGCGAAATCGATCAGTTGCTCGGGTGTCGCGCGATTTTCCTTCGCAAGACACTGGGCCACCATCTGAGGGTGGCAAAGGTTGATGGTCGCCGATCCGAAGCAGCGCGAAGCGACAACCGCATCCTGCTCGGCGAATTCGCCGGCCTCGATGCCATCGCGGATGATGTCGGCGATCACGTCGTGCATGCGGTCGATGTGCTTTTCGATGACATGCCAGTCGCGCTCGATGGCGACGACCACCATTTCGTGCACCTTCTGCTCATCGAGCATCGTCTCGAGCGTCATCTGATACTGGCCCTGCACGAAGAGCCGCAAACGCTCGGAAGCGCTCAGCGGCAGTCGCGAGGTATCAAAGGCCCGCTGGTAGCTGGCTGCCAGCATGCGTCCGCAGATAGCCTGGTGGATTTCGGTCTTGGAGGCAAAAAAGCGGTAGATGTTGGCCGGTGACATGCCGAGATCGCGGGCAATGTCGGAGACGTTGGTCTTCGCGTAGCCATAGTGCCTGAACAGCCGTTCCGCCGCATCGAGGATGCGCGTGATGTTGTCCTGCTTGGCGGGATCGACGGTGTTTTCGATCGCTTCCTGCATGTCATGAAGCCTTACATATTACGACTGACGAATTTTGAATTTCGTCAGTCGTAATATGTAAGGCGGCTTTCGTCAAGTGGCGTGGCGAACGCCCGCTGCCGGCTAGGCTCGGCAGGGGGCGGCTGGGGCCGCCTTTACTTTTCCCCATCCCCATGCGCAGATTGTCGTGGATGGAGGAAGGGAAGCGGCCTGCTGGGAGGCTGGCCGCCTGATCTCATGGTTTCGCATGCGGATCATATCCGGGAGATCGAGCGCGTCGGCCTCGGTCATTCGACCGGTCGTGACGACACGGTCGTCAAATCCTGGCTGCGCTGCCTCGAGCAGCATCGACTCGACCCGACCCAGGCCTGCGAGGCATTTATCGTCCCCGATGGGAAACTGCGCGAACATCGGCAGCAGTCTGAGGAATTGGTGACGATCGCGCGCTCCGGGCTCGAGCATCTCTTCAAGCAGGTGGCCGGGCAGAACTATGTGCTGCTGCTTTCCGACCGAGAGGGGGTGACGGTCGAGTTCCTCGGCGATCCGCTGTTCGACAACAACCTGCGCAAGGCTGGCCTCTATCTTGGCTCGGAATGGTCGGAGTGGCGGGCAGGTACCTGCGCCGTCGGTGCCTGTCTCGAAACGGGCGAGGCGCTGACCATCCATCAGAGCGACCACTTCGACACCACTCACACGCCGCTTTCCTGCACGGCAGCACCGATCTACGATACCGCCGGCGAACTTGCGGCGGTGCTCGACATTTCGTTGCTGAGCTCACCGATCGTCAAGGCGAGCCAGAACCTGGCGCTGCACCTCGTCACCGCCACCGCCCGTCGCATCGAACTCGCCAATCTCATGGCGCAGACCCGCCACCAGTGGGTGCTGCGCTTCGCCCGTTCGCCGGAATTCCTCGACGTCGATCCCGAGGCAGCGGTCTCGATCGACGGGCTCGGCCGCATCGTCGGCATGACCAATGGCGGCGCAAAGATCCTCGCCCGATCCGTTGGCGTCGACTGGCGCGATCCGACGCAACTTATCGGCCAGCCGGTGTCGCGCTTCTTCGACATGGAGATCGAAGACCTTCCTGACCTGACCCGCCGCCGTCCGACGCAGGAGCGCCTCGTCTTTGCCCGCGACGGCAACGCGCTGTTCGCGCACGCTATCGAGCCGCAAATGCGCATGCGCTCGCCGCAGGTTTCGCGCGACCAGATCCCGGCGCCGCTGCGCCGTCTCGGCGGCGATGCGCCGGAGATCCTCGCGCTGCAGGCGAAGGCCGCCAAGCTCGCCCGCACCCGCCTGCCGATCCTGATCCAGGGGGAAACCGGGACCGGCAAGGAGCACCTGGCGCTCGCCATCCATGAAGGCAGCGGCCTCAAAGGCCGATTTGTTGCCATCAATTGCGCAGCGATCCCCGAGCAGCTGATCGAGAGCGAGCTGTTCGGCTATCTGCCCGGCGCCTTCACCGGCGCCTCGGCCAAGGGGCGCAAGGGACTGATCGAGCAGGCGGACGGCGGCACGCTGTTCCTGGACGAGATCGGCGACATGCCGCTTTCCTTGCAAAGCCGATTGCTGCGCGTGCTGGCCGAACGTGAGGTGCTGCCGGTCGGCGGCCTCGAGCCCCGGCCGGTCCAGATCCGTATCGTTTCCGCCTCGCACCGCCCGCTGCAAAGTCTTGTCGGCCAGGGACTGTTCCGCCAAGACCTGTTCTATCGGCTGAATGCGGCGACGCTTTCGCTCTCGCCCTTGCGCGACAGGCCGGATTTCGAATGGGTGCTCGGCGAGATCCTCAAACGGCACGCGGTGGAAAATCGTCCGCTCTCGGTGTCGCCACCCGCGCTTCTGGCGCTGAAGGCCCACAATTGGCCGGGCAACATTCGCGAACTCGACAACGTCATCGCGGTGGCGGCCGCGCTCAGCGAGGACGGCATTCTCGAGCTAGCCGACCTGCCCGACCACCTTGCCGCTCCGATCGGCATCGACGGGGAGGGTCATGCCGGTTCGACCTTGCGATCGATGCTCGCCAGTTGCAACTGGAACGTCTCCGAGGTCGCCCGCCGTCTCGGCATCGACCGCTCCACGGTCCATCGCCAGATCAAGCGCTACGGACTTTCGCAGGGCCACTGAGGCCGCCACAGGCTGGTGCCACACCTGTTGCATCGATGGCAACCGGCGCAACAGACAGTCGATATCAAGCTGCTGAAAAGATATCATTTATTGCCGCACAGGGTTTGGCACGCCACTTGCTGATTACTTGTTGGAAAGATTTTCCGAGCACCGGGAGGAGGAGTTCCCGATGCCTCAGACGGGCAAGCACGATGGAGGAGATTTCATGCTTGAAGACAGCCCCATGACAAAAATCGATACGGTACTCGCAAAGCTCGGCACGGCGCTGGAAAAGGGGGACATCGACGCGGCGGTCAACCTCTTCCAGGGCGACTGCTACTGGCGCGATCTCGTGGCGTTCACCTGGAACATCAAGACGATGGAAGGCCATGACCAGATTCGCGACATGCTGACAAACCAGCTTGCCAAGATCAAACCGGCGCAGTTCCGGCAGGACCAGAAGGAAGTGGCGAGCGGCGACGACGGGATGACGGATGGCTGGTTCGAATTCGAGACCGAGGTCGGGCGCGGCTATGGCCATATCCGGCTGAAAAACGGTTTGATCTGGACGCTGCTGACGACGATGACGGAATTGAAGGGGCACGAGGAGCCGAAGGGATCGATGCGGCCGATGGGTGTCATGCATGGCCATGATCCCAATCGCAAGACATGGCGTGAAAGACGCGAGCAGGAAGCGGCCGAGCTCGGCCACAAGACCCAGCCCTATGTGGTGATCATCGGCGGCGGCCAGGGCGGAATCGCTCTCGCCGCGCGGCTGCGCCAGCTCGATGTCCCGACGATCATCGTCGAGAAGAACGAGCGACCCGGCGACAGCTGGCGCAAGCGCTACAAGTCGCTCTGCCTGCACGATCCCGTCTGGTACGATCACCTGCCCTACATTCCGTTCCCGGAGAACTGGCCGGTCTTCGCGCCGAAGGACAAGATCGGCGACTGGCTGGAAATGTACACGAAGGTCATGGAGCTCAATTACTGGAGCTCGACCACCTGCAAGTCCGCCAGCTACGACGAGAAGGCCAGGGAATGGACCGTGGTCGTCGAGCGCGACGGCAAGGAAATCGTGCTGAAGCCCAAGCAGCTCGTGCTCGCTACCGGCATGTCGGGCAAGGCGAACATCCCGAAGTTCGAAGGGCAGGACGTCTTCAAGGGCGAGCAGCAGCATTCCTCCCAGCATCCGGGTCCGGATGCCTATCGCGGCAAGAAGGTCGTGGTGATCGGCTCGAACAACTCCGCCCACGACATTTGCGCCGCACTCTGGGAAGGCGGCGCCGACGTCACAATGGTGCAGCGCTCGTCCACCCATATCGTGCGCTCCGACACGCTGATGGATATCGGCCTCGGTGACCTCTATTCCGAGCGGGCGGTGGCATCCGGCATGACGACCAGGAAGGCAGACCTGATCTTCGCCTCGCTGCCCTATCGGATCCTGCATGAGTTCCAGATCCCGCTCTACGAGAAGATGCGCGAGCGAGACGCGAAGTTCTACGCAGACCTTGAAAAGGCGGGCTTCATGCTGGACTGGGGCGCCGATGGTTCCGGCCTGTTCATGAAGTACCTGCGCCGCGGCTCGGGCTACTATATCGACGTAGGGGCCTGCGACCTCGTCATCGACGGCTCGATCAAGCTGAAATCGGGATCGGATGTCAGCCACCTCACCGAAAATGCCGTTGTCCTCAAGGATGGCACCGAGCTTCCCGCCGACCTGGTGGTCTATGCCACCGGATACGGGTCGATGAACGGCTGGGCGGCGGACCTCATATCCAAGGAAGTGGCCGACAAGGTCGGCAAGTGCTGGGGCCTCGGTTCCGCTACGCCGAAGGATCCAGGCCCGTGGGAAGGCGAGCAGCGCAACATGTGGAAGCCGACCCAACAGGAGGCGTTGTGGTTCCATGGCGGCAACCTGCACCAGTCGCGGCACTACTCGCAGTATCTTTCGCTGCAGCTGAAGGCCCGCAAGGAAGGCATACCGACGCCGGTTCATGGGCTGCAGGAACGTCATCACCTGTCCTGACTCCCAAGCATGACCGCGGGCAGGAATGTTGCTGCCCGCAAGAGGTGACGGCGGCAGCCCCCTGCCAGGGCTGCCGCCGTCACGTTTTCCACGGGACCTGCCCCTCAAATGTGCCGGGACGTGCTGGACCCCGTCGCCCAAGCGATGCTAGCTTGTCCGGGCAATCATCAACATTGAGCGACATCAACAATTTGACAGGAGAGCGCCGGTCGCGCATGGGGGACGTCCGATCGTCGAAACGACGGACCCGATGAAACGCCGGCACAGTGGAAACCAGACGTGCATCACGAAGTCGCACTCATCGCTACAGTCGCAATCGGATTCGTTTTTGCGGCGGTGCTCGGCTACGTTGCCGATCGCCTTCGGTTGCCGCCCCTTGTCGGCTATCTCGTCGCCGGCATGCTGATGGGCCCCTTCACGCCCGGGGTCGTTGCCGATGTCGACCTGGCCAGCCAGCTCGCGGAAATGGGCATCATCCTGCTCATGTTCGGGGTCGGGCTGCATTTTTCGACCCTGGACCTGATGGCCGTTCGTGGTGTCGCCATACCGGGAGCGGTTGCCCAGATCGCGCTCGCGACTGTTCTCGGCATGCTGATGTGCTCGCAGTGGGGCTGGAGCATCGGGGCGGGGCTGGTGTTCGGCCTCAGCCTGTCGGTGGCCAGCACGGTCGTGCTGCTCAAGGCGCTCGAGGAGCGCAACCTGGTCGATACTGCAAAGGGACGCGTGGCGGTCGGCTGGTTGATCGTCGAGGATCTGGCGATGGTGCTTGCCCTCGTGTTGCTGCCGGTCCTCGCCGAAATCCTGCAGGCTCCCGCGGACGCGGCCAGGGACAGCACCGGGATCGCGCTGACGATCGCCGTGACGCTGATCAAGGTCGGGCTTTTTGCGGTGATGGCAGTTGTCCTCGGACCAAAGGTCGTTCCCTGGCTTCTCACCCGCGTCGCACGGACCGGTTCGCGCGAACTGTTCACGCTTTCGGTGCTTGCCGTCGCCCTTGGTATTGCCTTCGGCTCGGCCGAGTTGTTCGGCGTGTCCTTTGCGCTTGGCGCCTTTTTTGCCGGGGTGGTGATGAGCGAGTCTCATCTTAGCCACCGCGCCGCCGAGGACTCGCTGCCACTGCAGAATGCCTTCTCGGTCCTCTTCTTCGTATCGGTCGGTATGCTTTTCGACCCGTCCGTGCTCACCAATGATCCCATGGCCGTGCTCGGGGCGTTGGCCCTCATCATCATCGGAAAGGCCGCGATCGCGCTGCTGATCGTGCTGCTGCTGCGCTATCCCCTCGGCATGGGTCTGACGGTCGCGGCCGGTCTCGCCCAGATCGGTGAATTCTCCTTCATCCTGGCGGGACTTGGCGTGGGCCTCGGCTTGCTTCCGACAGAAGGCAAGGACCTGATCCTCGCCGCCGCGATCCTGTCGATCACGCTCAATCCGCTGGTCTTTCTTGCCGCCGAGGCGCTGGAGCGATATGCCCGTGCGACCTGGCCATCCTTCGTCGATGGCCACGGCAAGAAAAAGCGCGATGCTCTCGGCAGGGAACTGGCGCGCATCAGGGCGGCGCGGGACGAACGGGAAAAGGAACACCGGCTGGAGGTCGAACACCTCGTCGAGACCTTCCCGCTGCTGGCCAAGGTCAACGAGTATTCCCAGGAGGAACTGCTGCTCCTGTTCCGCCCACGCTCGGCCGCGCCCGGCGAGAGGGTCATCCGTGCGGGCGACAGGGGCGACGGCATGTTCTTCATTTCCTCGGGTGCCGTCGAAGTGCAGCTCGAGGATGCCTCGATCCGTCTGGAGGCCGGCAGTTTCTTTGGAGAGATGGCGTTGCTGACCGGAGGGCGTCGTACCGCCGATGTCGTCGCTGTCGATTTCTGCGAGTTCCTCATCCTGGAACGTCGCGATTTCTATGCCTTCATGGCGCGTCACCCGGACCTGCGCGCTGCCGTGAGCAACATGGCGCGGAAACGGACCGAGGCCAACGTGCAGAGGAAGAACAGCAGCCAGTCGCTCGACGCGAAGTAGTGCTGCTGTCGAGCACCCGCCTCGGGCTCGGGTTCGCCGCCTCGCGCGAGACCCGGCGGCGCAGCTTTTGCCACGGCGACGTTGGCGAGCGATTGGAGCGATGCATGTCCTCACAGGCCAAGTCGGGTAGGGTTGTTCCAGTGCCTGTCGTGGCCATCATCGGCGGTGGGTTCACCGGCGCTGCGGTTGCCCTGCATCTTGCGGCGAAAGCGGAGGCACACAGGATCCGTATCGTGGTGTTCGAACCGAGGCGCCGCATCGGCGCCGGTCTGGCCTATGATACCGACGAGCCCGCCCATCGCATCAACGTGCCCGCGGGCCGCATGAGCCTCTTCCCGGACGATCCCGAACATTTCCTGCGTTGGATCGAGGACCGTAGCGCCGTTGCCGACGATACCGGGGCCACGGGTCCCGACGGTCTCGTATATCCGAGACGGCGATTGTTCGGGGACTATGTGCATTCGACCCTGAGCCCGCTGATCGAGAGCGGACGCGTGGAGCACCGCCGTGCCGCGATAACCGCCATAGAGCCGAGTGATGGGCGCCGCTGGACGGTGGCCGACGATGGCGGAAACCGCCTGGATGCCGATTTCGTCGTGGTCGCTGCGACCCATCCCGCGCCGGACATGCCACGAACCCTAAATGCGCTTTCGGGCGATCCGCGCCTTGTTGCCGATACCACCAAACCGGGTGCCCTCGATGCGATCGGCAAGGACGACCGCATTCTGGTGATCGGCAATGGCCTGACATCGGCCGATGTCATCGCGACGCTTTCCGGACGCGGCCACACCGGCCATATCACCGCCATATCGCGTCGTGGCCTGCGGTCGCGGGGGCACCCGGCCATGGTCCAGGAGCCATTTGGGGACTTTGTCGCGCAGCCGCCGAAAACGGCTTCAGAGCTTCTGCTTAGGACAAAGCACTTGCTGCTGGAAGCGGCGGCATCGGGGCTCAGTTGGCACGCCGTGCTCGACGCCCTTCGCGGCCAGGGGCAGCAAATCTGGCAGGCGCTGCCGCTGGCCGAACGGCGGCGCATCGTGCGGCATCTCCGGCCCTACTGGGACGTTCACCGCTTCCGCATCGCGCCACAAGTCGAGGCCGTCCTCGACGAGGCGGTGGCAGCCGGACGGCTCGATGTCATCGCCGGCTCGGTGGCGTCCGCGCTTCCGCAGGATCACGAGATCCGCTGTGTGCTTCGACTTCGCGGGCGCAAGGAGCCGCGTTTGATCGATGTCGATGCGGTCGTGGTCACGACGGGGCCTGCGCATGGAGCCGTCCTCGATGCCCAGAATTGGGCGCGGGCGCTTGCAAAAAAGGGCCTGCTTGCCATGTGCCCGACAGGACTGGGTCTCTCCTGCGATCGCCGGTCACGGGCGCTGCGGGCAGACGGAACGCCCGTCGAAGGCCTCTATGTTGCCGGGCCGCTAGCGCGCGGCACGTTCGGGGAACTGATGGGCCTGCCGCAGGTCACGGAACACGCCGCGCTGGTTGCCGAGGAGCTTGCCTGCGCTCTGGGAAAGTTGCCGGAAGCCGACCGGCCCGGCCCCCCTCACTGAATTGCGGAGCGGTGCGCGCTACGCGCCCAGTAGGCCGTCGATCTGGGCGATAATGGCGGCGTAGGAATCGATATGGCGATGATATTCGTCCCGGATCTTCTTAGTCACGTCTGACAAAGGGCCGTCGCCCTCCTGCTGGAAGTGCCGGATGTCCCGTTCCTGCAGTTCCTGGAGGTGCCCTTCATGCTCCTTCATCTTGCGTTCGCAGTGTTCTCGCAGCTTGATCAGGTCCATGCTTTCCTCCGTCGCTAGACTCCATTTTACAATGCGGCCAATCAGCTGGACCATCAAGTAATCGTTGGTATGGCGCGCGGGAAATTGCGGTTCGAAACACAACGGTTCGCTTCGGCGCGGGAAAAAATGCCCGCTCTAACGGCGGGCCAGGCGATTGGGAGGGAAGCGGGTACAGGGGATCGTCATCAGACCCGCGCCTTTAATATTAGTTAAACATAAATTACCGGCAAGGTCAGATTCCCTGGATCTGGTACGGTCGCCGAAAAAAAATGCGGTGATGACAGGGAGCGATTTTCGATAGTGGCGCCGTGACTACCAGTGCCGAGGTTCGGCCGATTGTTGGAGCAACCATAGGCCAACTGGTGGCTTTACAATTCGCCCCCCACTTGCCACTGCTTGAACCAATGGTCACGCTGGAGCCATCAAATGAAGTTCGAGAAGTTGCCGATAGCGGATGTCGTCCGGATCACACCGTTGCGCAGGCAGGACAATCGCGGCTACTTCTCGGAGGTCTTTCGCGACGATCTGTTCCGTGAACACGTTGCAGATGTCTCCTTCCTCCAGGAAAACCAGTCTCTGTCGCTCGAAGTGGGGACGGTGCGGGGCTTGCACTTCCAGCTCGAACCCTTTGCGCAAGGCAAGCTGGTTCGCTGCATCGCCGGTGCGATCTACGATGTCGCCGTAGACATCCGGCAAGGCTCGCCGACCTTTGGGCAGTGGGTAGGGGCCGAACTTTCCGGAGAAAACGGCGAGCAGCTGTGGATTCCGCCGGGGTTTGCCCACGGTTTCAAGACGCTGAGGCCCTCGACACTGATCCACTACAAGGTGACGGCACTCTATAGCGCCGCCCACGACCGGGGCCTTCGCTGGGACGATCCGGCGATCGGTATCGCCTGGCCGGACTCCTCGGGACAAGTGGTGCTTTCGGAAAAGGACAGGGTGCAGCCCTTGCTGGCGGACCTTCCGTCGTCCTTCGTCTATCAAGCGTCAGGGTCGTAGCGGGGCAAGGTCATGCGGATTGTCGTCACGGGCAAGGAAGGTCAGGTGGTGCAGTCGCTCTGCGAGATCGATCCGGGCCTTGGCGTGGAAATTGTCGCAGTCGGCAGGCCGGAACTCGACCTCGCAATGCCGGCCACGGTGTTGCCGGCGCTTGAGGCGCTCAGACCCGATGTCGTCGTCTCGGCTGCGGCCTATACCGCGGTCGACAAGGCAGAAGGCGAACCTGAAGCCGCCTTTGCCATCAACGGCGACGGGGCCGGGGCGGTCGCGCGCGCAGCTGCGGCACTGGGTGTCCCGGTCATACACCTCTCGACCGACTACGTTTTCGATGGCTCGAAGGCTGAGCCCTATGTCGAGACCGACGTGACGGGACCGCTATCTGTCTACGGCCGCTCAAAGCTCGAGGGCGAGCGCCAGGGTGCCGCCGCGACCGACAACCACGTGCTGTTGCGCACCTGTTGGGTCTACTCGCCGTTCGGCGCCAATTTCGTGAAGACCATGCTGCGGCTCGCCGAAAGCCGTGACGTCGTCTCGGTCGTCGCCGACCAGCGCGGACGGCCGACGTCCGCCCTCGATATTGCCTCGGCCGTGATCGCAGTTGCGCGCCGCCTGGTTGCCGACCCGGACCCTGCGCTTCGCGGCACCTTCCATCTGGCAGGATCTGGCGAGGCCAGCTGGGCGGATTTTGCCGAGGCGATTTTCGACGGGTTCGAAAAGCGGGGCGGTCGGCATGTTTCGGTGACGAGAATTGCAACCGCCGACTATCCAACCCCGGCGACGCGGCCGCAGAATTCGCGGCTCGCAACCGACAAGCTGGCTTCCACCTTTGGGGTCGTGCTGCCCGACTGGCGCCAGTCGCTGGACAGAGTGCTCGACACCCTCCTGGCCAAGGGGTAAGGCCATGAAAGTGGCTGCCTGTTGATTGTCGGTGATACGGGCCTTGCGCCCATATCACCGACAACTGCCTCAGGTCGCCGCCCTGCCATCCGTATGGTCGGTGTAGTAGCCGTCGTAGTTGGCCCGGAATTTTTCCGATCCGCCCAGGTGGCCGTATTTCTTCAGTTCTTCCATGTCGGTCTTGTTGAGGACCACGCCGAGGATCTTCGAATTGACCTGGGGTTCGGCGTCGAGGATGTCGTGCACCAGCTTGGACGGGGTCTTGCCCCATTCGACCACGAAGATGAAGCCGTCGACATGCGGCGAGAACGCCTTGGCGTCGACCACCGGACCCATCGGCGCAAGATCGACGACGATGTAGTCGAAGCTCTTGCGCACATTTTCGATGAGGTTCGCCATCCCCTGCGAGGCAAGCAGCTCGTTGGTGTGATGGAGATGCTCATGCGATGCGCGCCGCGCCACCGGCAGGATCGCGAGCTTGGTCTGCCGATCGAGCTTGATGCCGGAGGTCCACGGCACCTCTTCGAGTGCGACCTCCACGAGACCGGTCTGCGGGGCGGGGGTCAGCATGCGGCTGAGGCCCGGGTTGCGCAGGTCGGCGTCGATCAGGAGGGTACGCTTGCCGCTTGCGGCCAGCAGAAACGCGAAGTTCGCCGAAACGGTCGACTTGCCTTCGCCCGGCACAGCCGAGACGATGCCGATGACCCGGCTCTGGCGTCCCTGGAGGACCACATCGCTCGCAAGCTTCGCATTGCGCAGCGTTTCGGCAAAATGCGAGCGCGGCGCATCGAGAACCACGCGCGCGGCGCTCTCGAATGGCGCATCATCCGTCTCCGGTTCTTCTCCAGACTGCTTCGCCATGATCGAGTGCAGGACGTTCTTCGGTTTGCGCGGCTGGTCGCGCAGCACCGGCAGGTATCCTAGAGACTTGTGACCGAGAATGGTCCTGACGTCTCCTTCAAGCCGGAAGTAGCGCTCGCGCATTTCCTGGAAGAAGGCCAGCGCGCCGCCGAACATCATGCCGAGGATTGCCGAGAGCGCCAGCACCATGGTCTTTTTCGGGCTCGACGGTGAGACCGGAACGCCGGCTTCCGATATGACGCGTGCCTTGGCAATCGGGAAGGATCGCTGCTGCGAGACCTCCTCGTATCGGCCGAGATAGGATTCGTAGAGGGTCTTCAGCGCCGTCGATTTCTGCTCGAGTTCCCTCAGATGCACCAGCGACTTGTTGGCCTCGGTGTTGCGCCCGGTGACGCCGTCGATGCTGTTGCGCAACGAAGCCTCGCGCGAGCGCGCGACTTCATATTCATTGCGGTAGCTCGAGGTCAGCTGCTGCAGTTCCTGATAGATCTGGTTGGTGACGTCCGTCTTCTCGGCCTTCAGGGCTACTGCCTGTGGATGATCGGCGCCGAATGTATCGGTCACTTCCTGCTCGCGCTTGGAGATCGTCAGGTAGCGATTCCTCAAGTCGCGAATCGTTGAGTTATCGGTTTCCTTGGAGGAAACCGTCGCGTTCTGGACTGCGGCTTCCGGGCCCTGGTCGACGATGGACTGAAACTGGTTGTAGCGCGCCGAGGCGCTGGCGGTATCGGCCTGGGCGATGATCAACTGGCTGTTGAGATCGGCCAGTTGCTGTTCCGACATCAGTTCACCGCGCGCGGAGGTCAATCCGTTTTCGGCGCGATACTTCTCGACCTCGAGCGACGCCACCTGGGCGCGCTGGCGCAGGTCGTCAAGCCGCTCCTGGAGCCAGACGGTCGCGCGTTCCGTTGCATCGAAATTGGCGTTCAACTGGTCGGTCAGGTAAGCGTCGGCATAGGCGCGGGTGATCTTTGCCGCCAGAACAGGGTCGGTCGAACGGAAGGACAAGGCCACGACGCCGCTGCGCGCGACGCGCTCGACGGCCAGCGATTGCTGCAGGATGGCCGCTGCCTTTTGCCTCCTGCCGTTGTGAATTTGTTCCTCTGAGAGGGAGGGATCGGATGAGAGCAGTCCAACGATCGATTTCAATGCCGATTTGACCATGCCGACCGGAGATTGCGGCGGGTTCTGGATCGTGTCGTTGTCTGCAAGGTTCATCTCGTCCGCGACACGCAGCGCCAGGGTGCCGGATTTCAGGATCTCGACGGCACTGGAGATCTGGGTGTCTGCCTGCTGCTTGCTCTGCTGGGACGGATCGGCTTCGGCAAATTTCGACAGGTCCTCATCCAGCAGGATCTGCGTCATCGACGTATAGACCGGGGTCGTGAACAGGAGATAGGTGGCGCCGAGCATCATGAACGCGACGATACAGATCGCAATCACCTTGGTCCGCCGCGCGATGATCACGATCAGGCGGTCGAGATCGATGAAGGAGTCGGAGCTGTCCGGCTCCCGATACCGGATACTGTTCAACGGTAGGCTTCTCTCGTTCATAGGTGCCGTTCTGTCTCTATACGTGAAAGGGCGGCCCGCTTGCCGGGCCGCCGCATGATTGCGGATACGCGACGCGCTTATGCCAGCCGGATGCGGCCTTCGTGAGACCGAACCATCTCGCGAACCGATTCGAACACCAGTCCGCCGATGTCGTCACGCGAAAGCGCGAATGCGACGTTGGCCTCGATGAAGCCCTGTTTCGAGCCGCAGTCGAAAGTGCGCCCTTCATAGGGGTGCGCGTGGAATTGCTGGTCGTCCGAGAGCTTGAGCATGCCGTCGGTCAACTGGATCTCGTTTCCGGCACCGCGCGGCTGGTGCGCGAGGATGTCGAAGATCTCGGGCTGCAGGATATAGCGGCCGTTGAGATAGAAGTTGGACGGTGCTTCGTCGGCGCGGGGCTTCTCGACCATGCCGGTGACGGCAAAGCCATGGCGAACGCTCTGCCCCATGCCGACGATGCCGTACTTCGAGGCTTCCTCCGGGGCGCACTGTTCGACGCCGACGACGTTGCCGCCGACATCGCCATAGAGATCCATAAGACCGGCCATGCAGCCACGTGCGCCGTAGGAGATCATGTCGGGCAGAAGGAGGGCGAATGGCTCGTCGCCGATGAGGTCACGCGCGCACCAGACGGCGTGGCCGAGACCCAGCGGCGCCTGCTGGCGGGTAAAGCTGACCGAGCCGGCGGCCGGCAGCATTTTCTCCAGTTCGGTGATCTGGGCGTCCTTGCCCGACCGCGAAAGCGAGGTGATGAGTTCGGGCGCGGCGTCGAAATGATCTTCGATCGCCTGCTTGTTGCGGCTGGTCACGAACACGATGTGCTCGATGCCGGCTTCACGGGCTTCATCCACGGCGTATTGCACGACGGGGCGGTCGACGACGGTCAACATTTCCTTCGGCATTGCCTTGGTGGCCGGAAGGAAACGCGTTCCGTTTCCGGCGACGGGTATCACTGCTTTCCTGACAGTCTTGATACGGTCCATGACGTTATCCTTTGCTGATGTGAGGGCCTTTGCCCGGTGTTGGTTTGTCTGGGGCTGCGGCGAGCGCAGCCGGCTTGATGCTGGCCAGCCGGGCAGTGATCCGGCGAACCCGGGCTGCGATCGGCATGGCAAGATGTTTGAGCGCCGAGGGATGGCGAAGCGCGATCCGCGCGGCTTCGATCCATGATCGGCTCTTCAAATGGGTGACGAGTTTCAGAAACGCGCGTGCCTCCGCGAGGCTGCGGTCGCGCAACCTCTGTGCTTTCAGCGAGCGCCGGTCCAGCACATGTTCGCGAAGAAGGGCTGTATCCGCGGCAATCATGGCATCGACATGGCGCAGTTCGAGAACGCGTGAAATCGAGCCCTCTCGGATGTTGTAGACATAGCCCGCCGAGGGTTCGATGGCGCAGCGCCCGCCGCGCGCCAGAGCCGACGCCAGCAGGATGTAGTCCTCGCCGATTCGCAGCGCCTCAACATAGGAGAGCGACTGTTCTTCCAGGAAACGCCGCTCATAGATCGGCTTCATGTAGCCGAAGTTGAAGCGGCTGCGGAAAAGCACATTGGACTCGATGAAGGCCGGGAGGTCCAGGAACGCCCGTTTTGCAAGATCGCGTTGCGAGAACATGCGCCTGTGGTTGCCGTCCAGCGAGACGACCTCGACGTTGTCGACAACAATTTGTGCACCGGTGCGTCTTGCACGTTCGATCATGCGCGCGGTGCGGGGGGGATGCAGCGTGTCATCGGAATCCAGCACCGCGATCCATCGACCCCTGGCCGCCGCGATCCCGGCATTGCGGGCGCCGCCGGGGCCTCGGTTGCTTTCGAGCTCGATCAGCCGGACGCGCGCATCCGCAAACTCCCTGACACGCGCGCGGGTATTGTCGGAAGAGCAATCGTCGACAACCACGACCTCGAGGCTGACGCCCTGTTGAGCAAGCGCACTTTCGATCGTGGCCGAAATCGTGTCGCTGGCATTGTAGGCTGCCACCACGAAGCTGACATCGGGTGATTGCGTCGTCACGACGTCGCCTCCACTGCACCATATTGTTGTATCTCGCGCACGCCGAGCAGCCCCGAGACGACGCCGGCATGCATGATCGCGCGCAGTGCGTAGCGGTTGCGCCGGACCGGCACAAAGCCGAGAGCGACGCAGGCGGCGGCGCAGAAACCCGACTTGGCGATGGCGAGCACCAGTTGCCGCGGCCGTGAAGTCGCCGATGCATTGACCGCCAGAAGGCGGCCATGGGTCTGGCCCATGCGGAAGCGGCGCCTGGCAAGCCAGCCGAAGGAGGCACGCTTTTCCGGCACGGTCTCGTGGACCCAGGCATTCGACGCGAAAGCGATGCGCGCGCCTGCGTCGAAGGCGTTGCCGAAGAACTCCGTGTCTTCGCCGCCACTCTTGCCGAGCGCCAGGTTGAACCGGCGGTTCGCCAGCGAAGGCGCGGCCAGCTTCAGCAGCACATTGCACGTATATCCGGTGCGGATTTCCCCACCCACCCAGACCGGCAGGGTGGAATGGAAGTCGCCCTTCTGCATCCAGCCCGGTGCTTCCGGAAGGTAATGGGCCCGCACGGGGCCGAGCACCACCTCGGCCTGCGTCAGCCGGGCAGTCTCAAGCAAGCGTGACAGCCAGTCTTCGGATACGACCTCGTCGTCATCGATGAAGGCGAGGTAGTCGCCCGTGGCGTGGTCGAGGCAGGCATTGCGCGCGATCGAGATGTTGGCGGCGGGGCAGTGGACGTAGACGATCTCGAACGGAACTGCCTCCCGCAGCGCGGTGACCCGTTCTCGCGCGCTCGGCGCCACATCGTTGTCGGCGACGATGATGCGGACGTTCACGCCGACGGGAACGGCGAGCTTGGCGATCGACCGCAGCGTCTGTTCGAGTTCGGCTCTGCGGAAGGTGCAGACGGCAACGTCCACGTTTTTCTGCATAGCGGGATCAGTCGGGCTCACGAAGCCGGCCTCCATTGGCGGTAGTCCAGCAATTCGCGCCAGAAGCCGGCCGACCAGGCGAAATGCATAACCATGGCGGAGACTGCCGCCAGGGGCCCGTAGGGGTTTCGCTGCCCGAGCGCCAGCCACGCACCGTAGCCGAGGCAGGCGACCGCCCAGAGCCCGAAGGGGATGACCGCGGCCCAGTTGATGATCGCAAGCAGCGCGCCGACCGCGACCGGCATGACCGAAAGCGGCAGCAATTGGCGCAGGCTGGGTCGTGAACGATGCTTGAGGAAATTGCGCGCGCGGCCGCGGCCATAGCCGAAATACTGGCGGAAGAGCGGGCCGACGCTGGAACGCGGATAGTAGACCATGCTCGTCTTGTCGGTCATCCAGATCCGGAATCCCGCCTGCCTCAGGCGATAGTCGAGTTCGGCATCCTCATTGTGCCTGAAGGTTTCGTCGTAGCCGCCGACGGTCTGGAATGCTTCGACGCGCATGAGCGCATGATGGCCATGGTCGACCCAATGACCGCGTGCACCGGTGCGATGCTTCGAGCCACCGTTGCCGAGCTTCGAATTCTGCGCAACCGCGGTCGCCTTCTGGAAGGTCGAGAACCCGACCGTCTGCATTGCGACGACGACGGAATCGGCATTCATGACATCCGCCTCGCGCTCGAGCTGCAGGCAGTAGTCATCCGGATACTCGCCGTGTGCGTCGATGCGGATGAGATACTCGCAGTCGGCTCCGAACGTCGAGGCGGCCAGGTTGACCGCGGCGCTTTGGATGCGCTTGGGATTGTCGAGAAGGATGACCCGCGGATCGGCAACCGCGAACCACTCGACGATTTCGCGTGTCCGGTCTGTGCTGCCGCCATCGGCGACGACGATGCGCGCATTCAGTGCGTCGAGCGAGCCCTGAAGCTTCTCGATCAGCGGCCCGATGTGCTTTTCCTCGTTGAGGCACGGTATGACGATGAGGCAGCGAGGGGCGGCCGATACATCTGCGGTCATGACAATCCTCTTTCATTGCTTTGGGTCTGGGGTGCAGCGCGAAGCGGTTTCAAGCGGCTGCTGCCTGCCAGGGTGGAAAGACGCTGGACCAGGGCACGGCAATCGGCGCGGTCGAATACCCACGTGCCGTCCGCATGCGAAGCCAACCGATCGAAGGCTGCGAGATATCGATCGCGATCCATGTCGCCGATCAGCGAAACGAGGTCCGGGGAGCTCGCGGCTTCGAGCACGAAGCCGATGCCCTTGCCGGTGACGAAACGCTCCGTTTCCGTGCCGCGGATCACGATCGGCAGGGCGCCGTGGCGGCAACCCTCATAGAGCCGGTTCGGAAGCAGCCAGGAGGAGTTCTGTCCTTCCTCGAAGAAATCGATTGCCCAGGAAAAATGGACGTCGTTGTAGATCGCCGCCAGATCCTCTGGATTGCGGTAGGCACCGCGGAAATTCATGAACGGCTCGCTGCGAACGAAGCCCTCGAAATCCGAAAATTCCGATTGGGCGGGCCTGCCGCGCAATACGATCTCGAAACGGCCCTCCATCCGGCGCGAGAAGTCCGCCAGCAGGGCAAGCGATTTCCTGCAGCGCAGCGCGCCGAACCAGCCGATCTTCCAGGGTGCGCCGGCAACGGGCGGACGCGGGAAGACGCCGACCGGCGCGTCGCAATCATCGAGTTCGAGGACCTGGTTTTCCAGGAGCACGGTCGGCATTTTTAGCCCGGAAAGCGGCCGGAAGTAGTTGTCGATAAAGGCCGGCGAGCTGGTGATCAGTACCGACGACCGTTTTCCGAGCGCAGCCTCCGCCCAACGCATCGCCTTGCCGGCGAAATCGCCGCGCAACATCAGGCGATGAATGTCGAGGCACTCGTAGGCGAGCGGGATGTCGCCGCCGAACAGGGCGATCGCCCGGTTGGCGACGGCGAGCATTTCGAGATTGCGCGCAACGATCACATCCGGCCGGTCAATGCCTCGAAGGTTGTTGCGAAGCGTAAGACACGCCTTACCTACGGCGCCGAGACGCTGCGCGAAACGGCCGTCAGCCGTGGTCCCGAGTTCGATCGGGACGATGCCGTTGATCGTCGCCAGCGTATTCTGGCCGCGCCGGAAACCGGCAAGGCTGACCCTTGCTCCACCAGCCTGCAGGGTCAGCACACGCCGCCGGACGGCCGGATCGGCAAGGTCGTGCGCCAGGTAAAGAATATGCAGCATCAGAAAGTTCCATTTCCCCAACCAGGCAGCGAAACCGAGCTTGGTTCAGTTTATTTCGCGGCGCAACATCATTTGTTGCAGGTGCGTTGTCGTTTCAGAGTGCAAACATTTGCAGGTACGAATTTACTTCACGGTGCATGCCAGCGAGCCCGGGAACTGGCATTTATCGCCCTCGGCGGTGAAGGCGACCCGGTCGACCCTGAGCTTGGTCGGGCCGGAATAGGCGAAGGGACCCATCCAGTCCTTGAGCGTGTCCGTTCCCCATAGGCTGAAGAAAATCTTCTGGGCATTGACCGGCAGTTTCCCGGGATCAGCCACCTCGTGAACGAGTTGGCCGTTGAGGTAGTAGCGCAACCGATCCTTCTGCCAGACGAAAGCGTAGTCGTTGAACTCCTGGTTGGCGCCGCCGGGAACATCGATAAGCTTCTCGTTGCCGCCCTTGGCCGACACGTATTGGTTCAACTGCACCCTGGCGGAGTTCTTGCCGAGTACTTCGAAGTCGATCTCGTCATGAGGTTTCTTGTCGGTCGGCCCGATATAGGTGAAGAAGGCGGAGTTGAGCCCCGACCCGTCGGCAGTCTTCATCCGCGCCTCGTAGGTGCCGTAGCCGTAGCGCTTGCGGGTCTGGACCTCGCCGCAGGCATAGTCGCGGTCCCCAGCCTTGGTATCGTCGAATGTCAGTTCGAGCACGCCGTCGGCGATATTGATCTGCTTCTTCGACCACGTGCAGTTCTGGTGGCTGCCGTTGTTCCAGCCGTCGGAGACGTACCAGAACGCGGTGTCGAGCCGGTCGAAGTTCTCGACGAAGGAGGTGCCGTTTGCGCCTTCCTGAGCGAATGCGGGCGTTGCGAGGCCGAGCGCAATCGAGATCAGGACAGCGAGGCGCTGTGGTCGTAAAATCGATTTCATCGTCAAATTACCTTTGCTGTGGCGAATATTCGGTTTGGGAAGAATTCGCGGTGGCCGGTGCGAGGTGTTGGCGCGCGGCCGAAGATTTCGAGCCACGGGTTCCCGTGAGAACCGCGTAGAGACGCGGCATTGCCCGCTTCGTGAAACCGTGGCTGGCAACGAGGATCACGAAAGAGAGGATCGGTGCCGCAAAATAGAAGATCGGGTAGTGGGAGAGCCCGGCTCTGTTCCAGATCATCCAGAACAGGATCAGCACCGGGAAGTGGGCGCAGAAGATCCAGAAGCTCAGGCCGCCACCCTTGGCCAGGCGCATGCCGAAGCGTGTATTTGTCAGCTTTTCCGACAATGCCCATGAGCCGAGGATTCCCGAGAGGGCGACGATATTGCGCAGCATCTCGACCCATTCGGGCACAGCCGGACCGGTCGTGTACAGGCACGCCGTCAGCGCGATCGCCGCGGCGAAAACCGCCAGGATGAGGTAGCCTGCATAGGGGTCGAGGCTCTTGAGATCGACCCTGTTGAGGCTGAGGTAGATGCCGAAGCAAAAGGAAAAGAGGATCGACTTCTTCAGGACGATTACACCTGGGACAGGCAGCACGGCATAGGCGAAAAGGCAGAGAAGAGTTGCCTTCGGATAGCGCCGCACCAGAAACGCAAGTATCGGCGACAACACGATGCAGACCAGCAGGTCGCGGAGAAAATACAGTGGCAGATTGATGGGCCAGTCCTCGACCGCAAAACCGATGCTGGCGAATTCGCGGGGGGTAGCGCCGGCGATATCCGGAAAGTAGCCGAAACCGATGCCGAAGCGCTGCACCAGCAGGACAAGGGCAAGGAACCCGAAATTCCAGAGCAGGAACGGCAGCAATACGGTCTGCGCCTTGCTTTTCAGCGTTTTGAAGTAGTCGAACTTCTCCAGGCCGCCGCGAAACAGCAGATACCCGGAAATGGCGCTGAGGCAGGGGACGCCGACACGAAAGAGGCTGTCGCCGAGAAAGACCCGCAGCCAGTCAAGCGTTCCGTAGGAGCCGAGGTAAGGGCTCTCGGACGTGCCGAAGGGGATGTGGACGAACACAATTCCCGAGATCAGCAATATACGCATCAGATTGATACGCGATGAGATGTTCGCGTCCATACTCGCCACTGTACCAGTCACCCCATTTGGCTGCTCCCCCCGAGCAGCGGTTCAAACCAGAGCAGACTTTAGTCCGCCCGAATAGGCTAAAACACGCCGCCGGAACAAAATATGGCACTGCAGCAAAAAATGCAGATGGCTAGGTTGCAGCGCACCTAACGTAAGGGGAAACGGCCATGAGTTTGACGACCGTCAAGTCGGTAGATCCCCTGAGCGACAGGAGATCTGGCACTTTGTTTGACTACAATCATAAATTGTGTGAATTGTTGTGATTTTTTCAGTACGACGCCACCGAATAGTGCGGACGCACACAGATCGGCACTCCATTTCGGCGGAAACTTGGGCAAATGAGGCGAGCTCTGGGCAAAAACTCCGGTGCCACTACTCAGCCGGGGTGGGGGCCGGCGCGCCCCGGCGCTTGAGGAAAAGTCCAATGAGCTTGCCGAGCAGTGGGCGCTCGGTCAGCAGAACCAGGACAGCATAAATCATCCCGCCGGCGATGGCGCCGACACCGATCTGCATGATCGGGCTGGGGATGTGGCTGCCGTAGTGGTCGAGGAGGTAGCGCAAGGCCACGGCCATGACGAGTGCTGTCATCATCGGCCGGATCGACAGGAAGAATCCGCGGAAGAACGGCGTGCCGTCGACGCGGAAGACGACCCAGGAGTAGCCGACAAGCGTAAGCACGTTGACGATGCAGAGCGCGATCATCGCCCCGATCAGGGTGCCGTCGATGGCGCCGTAAGCAACGGCAAGGGTGGTGACGATCGCGCGCACGATCGCCCACCAGAACAGCGTGCCGCCAAAGCCGGCGCCCTTGAGGTAGGGTATGAAGGTGCTGCACGGGGTGAGGATGCCTTTCGAAAGGGCAAGCAGACCGAGCACGGGCCAGGCGTAGGCCCACTGGTGCCCGAACAGCACGAGCATCGACGGCTCGGCAAGCGCCCAGAGCCCGAACATCATCGGCGCCAGCAGTACGGTGGTGACCTGGGTGCTCAGCATCAGCGCCTGGGATCGGCGCTCGCGGTCGTGCATCATGTTGCTGAATGCGGGAAAGAGCACGCCCATGAGCCCCGTCAGGACCACCTGGTTCGGGATGCTGGAAACACGATTGGCTGCGGAATAAGCGCCGGCGTCGGCGAGGCCGAGATAGCGCGATATGATGATCTGCGGTGACTGGAAGCTGACGAAGTTCGCCATTTCGGCTCCCATCATTCCGAGGCTGAGCTTGCTCAGTTCGACGACGCGACGCGGATGAAAGACGAAGCGCGGCGTATAGCGTGACACGGCATAGAGGCCTACGAGGCGGATCAGCGCGGCTGCGAACAGTTGGGCGACGAGGGCCCAGACCCCCGCGCCGAACAGCGCCAGAAGCACCGCGATCACCGCGCCGACCACCTCGGAAAGCATGTTCCAGGTCGCATCCTGTCCGAACTTCATGCGGCGCGCCAGTAGCGAGTAGGCGACATCGCCGCCAAGCTGCAGCGGGATCAGCAGGCTCAAGACCTGCAGCAGATAGGCCGCCTGCGGTGCGCCAAGGATCGTCGCGAACTCATGGGCAAAGACGTACAGCCCCACCGCCATGAGGCAGGCGATTGCCAGATTGGCCCAGAACGCCGAATGGACTGTCGCCATTTCTTCTTCGCGCTGTGCTATCAGCGCCGACGAAAGACCTGCTCCACCGATCATCGCCAGGAACTGGACGATCGTCAGGGCGACGGCGACCGCACCGAATTCTTCCGGGCTGAGGATACGTGCTAAAATTGGGACAGTGACAAATTTAAGCCCGAATGTACTAGTCTTGGATAGCACGCTCCAGCCGATGTTGCGGGTAACCGACTTGGCATTGACTTGGTGGGGCATGTCAAAATCCTGTTTGCGACGGAGGAAAAGCGAACAAAAACAAGCGCTCGATCAGGCCGTGACCCGGTGGGAGGAGACCACGTAAAGTCTTTCTAGAGGAACTGAAGCGGCGAAAAGATGGCAAAACTTACTGTTGTTATTCCCTACTACCAAAGAGAAGACGGTATTTTGAGGCGTGCACTCGCCTCGGTTTTTACCCAGACCTTCAGAGATTTCGACATCATTGTCGTCGATGATCAATCGCCATATCCAATCGATGAGGAATTGGCGCCGCTGAGCGCCGAATCGCGCAATCGCATCACCGTCATCAGGCAGCCGAATGCCGGGCCGGGCGGTGCGCGTAATACCGGGCTCGACCATGTACCCGCCGAAACGGAGTTCGTGGCTTTCCTCGATTCGGATGATTGCTGGACCCCCGATCACCTCGAAGTCGCCTACCGCGGCATGACCGACAACGGGGCCGATTGCTACTTCGCCTCCATCACCGGCGGTGACGAATTCTACTATCACTTCGGTGTCGCGGACCTCGAAAAGACCGAAACGGTCATTCGCCTGTCAGATCGCCCGCTGCTGGTGGAAATCCCCGAACTGTCCAGCGTGATGCTCAAGAACTGGGGCTTCCTTCACCTTTCCTGCATGGTGATCGGCAGGTCGCTGTTCGGATCGATCCGCTTCGAGGCGGCGCTGCGGCTGGCCGCCGAAGACGTGCTGTTCTTCTGCGACTGCGTGCTGGCCGCCAGGCGCGTCATCCTCTGTGGCGACGCCGGTGCGGTTCGCGGGGAGGGGATCAACATCTTCCACGGGATCGACAGCGATTCGCCGCAGTTCCTGAAACAGCAGTTCAATACCTGGGTGGCGCTGGATACGCTGGAGGGGCGGTTTGCCAGCCGGCCGGCCGAAGTCGCCTCGATCCGTGCCTTCAAGGACACGGCAAGACGCCAGGCCCTTTGGGGCCAGGCCCGCATGGTCAAACGGCGCAAGCTGCCGCAGTTCGACCTGCTTTTGCGATGGATCCGGCGTGATCCACGGTTGCTCACGAGCGTGCTTCAACTGGCCCGGGCCAAGTTTTCGCGCTGATTTTCACAATAGACGCAATGGTGCGATGCACGCCAAGATTGGCGATATTCCACCATTCCTCACTTTCGCACTGCAAAAAAAGGAGACGGTCATGAAGCCCTACTACTGGGAGTCCCAGCACGGGAATTTTGGCGATGACCTCAATCTCTGGCTCTGGGATTTTCTCTTGCCGGGATTTCGAGACGTGCATCCCGAGACGCTGCTGGTCGGCGTCGGAACCGTGCTCAATCGGGTTCTCTTGCCTGAGGACGGCAAGAAGCTCGTCATCGGCAGCGGCTTCGGATACGGGTCGCTGCCCGACATGAGCAACGCCGACGACTGGGATATCCGTTCGGTGCGCGGCCCGCTGACAGCCGGCAAGGTCGGGATCGCCGAAGAGTTCGGGGTGATCGATCCGGCGGTGATGGTTGCCGACATGCCGGAGTTCCAGGGGCTCGGGAAGGTGCACAGGCGCAGCTTCGTGCCGCACTGGGAATCGGCGTCCGCCGGCGTATGGCCGGCTGTGTGCGACGTCGTCGGGCTCAACTACATCGACCCGCGCGGCGAGGCGAAGGATGTCATCCGGCAGATCGCCCATTCGGAGCTGATCGTGGCCGAATCCATGCACGGTGCGATCCTTG
The DNA here is from genome assembly GCA_030028905.1 of Ferirhizobium litorale. Lineage (GTDB taxonomy): Bacteria > Pseudomonadota > Alphaproteobacteria > Rhizobiales > Rhizobiaceae > Ferirhizobium > Ferirhizobium litorale. Next base: position 154,941 of record JALDYZ010000005.1, read on the forward strand.
CCGACGCCTTCCGGGTGCCGTGGATCGCCGTCACCACGTCCGAAAGCATCAACAGTTTCAAATGGAACGACTGGGCGCAGACGCTCGGGGTCAGCTATCGTCCACGCCACGTGCCGGTTTCGACCCGTGCCGAAGCGCGAATGAAGGGCGCCCGTTTCTGGGGCAGGGAATTCGACGCCCGCGACCCGCAGCCGGAGGATCCGAACCAGCGGGCAATCGATGGTGAAACGTTGGTGGCCATCCGCGAGCCACGGCAGACCTCGCTGCGCACGGCAGCGAAGCAGTTGCTCGCTGCGCCGTCGGCCTTTGCGTTGTGGCAAGCGAGCCGGGCGGAACCGCAGTTGAGCCGCGACACCGCCCTGAACAGCCGCAAGCAACGGTTCCTCGAGGTAATCGAGGGCGTCCGCCGCGACTACTTGTGACCCGTGCCCGCGGGTGACGCCAGGAGATAGCGCAGCCCCCCGGAGCCGCCCAGCGCCACGGGTGCGCTATCCTTCGACCGGCGGAAACGGGCGGTCTTGTCGGCAAAGATCCCGGCGGCGATCGCCGGGATCGCTCCCGGATGGGTGGCCGCGTAGCTCAGGGCGGCGCCAAAACCCGACTGCTTCTTGATGTCGAGGAAGTGCCGCAGTTCGTAGCGGTCACGAATATGCTTCTCGTGGCGGCGGATAAGGTCGCCAGCCTCGGGGGAGAGGCCGCCCGCGGCGAGAATGGCCCGATCGGCCTCGTAGAGGCGCTTCAGGTCTTCGGTCCGGTGGCTGCTGCTCAGCGAGTCGTGGCGCACGACAGCGCCGTAGCCGCAAGTGTGAATGAGCTTGTAGCGTGCGCCTTTTACCAGTGCGCGTGCGTAGAGGTCGTAGTCCTCGCCCAACCGTAGGTCTTCCTTATAGCGCAGGTCGTTCGCGTCGAGAAACGCGCGCCACATGATCGGTTTCAGGAAGCCGATTTCGCCGCGTCGCACGCCGCGCTTCGAAATGTTGCCTTCCACGAAACCCTTCAGGTCGATGACCCGTGGCTCCCGCGGGAAGCGGGCCAGGTCCAGATGGGCCCTGGATGCCATCGCCTCGTCGACGAAGGCGATGTTGTCGGCGATGAAGTCCCAGTCGTCTTCAGCGAGAAGCTGGCTGAATCGGCCGGCGAAGAAGAAATCATCCGCATCCAGGATGGCGATGAGCGGCGCCCTGGAAATGGCAATGGCGTGATTGCGGGCGGCGGCTGGCCCACGGTTCTTCTCGAAGCTGACGACGACCAGCCGTCCGGTCCCGTCGTCGGCGGCCCGTGCCGTTGTTGCGGTACCATCGCTGGAACCGTCATCGATGACGATGACCTCGGCAGTCTCGGGCTCGGCAAGTGCGGAAACGATCGCACGTTCGATCGTTGCGGCTGCGTTCTTCGCAGCAATGATGACGCAAAGCTTACTGGTACCAGTCAAATCGGTCTCCGTTCATCGTTCCAGCGCGCGTCGAACGACGCGAATGTTGCGCTGCAATATCGTCAAATGTTGCGCGTTGGGTCAAGCTCGGGCGATTGCCGCATAGCCGAAGGGCCAACATGACGGAGGATCATGTCGCAAACACGATGGAACGGAGAATTATCTCTCAGAGGACGCGAGCGCTCTCTTTGGGGAGAGGCGTTTTAGTGTCCGTGCTTCTTGAGGCGGGACAGTCGCAGGCCCGCCGCCGGCTTTTCGTCACCAATCTTGTCGGGCATCGACGGGTTGCCGCGCCGCTCCTGCTGGCGTAGCCGTGCGTCGCGCCAAACCAGGAAGAGTACCGCCCCAAAATATCCGACCTGAAGCAGGACCGCACAGATCAGTGTCTGGATGAGGGTGGTGGAGACCGATCCCGAGAGCAAATAGGTGCCGACGGCGAAAACGATCAACGCCCCGAGCATGCTGAAGAAAACCTGAGGTGCATACATGGCGCTACCTCGCCCCCGAACAATCATAGGAATTCATCATCGTATGGCCCACCTCACTCCTCACAGGCGGAATACAAGAAATCATGTACGAGATATTAGGCACTTGTTCCTGGTCCAATTGTCAAGCGGTGAGTGAAGATTTTGGCCGCTGCCAGCCCGGAAATTGGTCCGCCGGGTTTTAGATTCGGTTACACGTGACAAATTTGCGGCAGTTTCTTCGCTGGCAAGGTATACAAGATCTAAATCCCAATTCTTGAGGTACGCAAATCAACGTTGAAAAGCGCGTTCTCGCGAGGCCTGCCTTATTTGTGCCGAAACAGGACACATTCGAGTGATCGAAGGCATCATCCACAGCCGCTAATTTAGATTTTTTCGGGTCGGCAATCACGTTTTGTTACAAGGTATGCCGCATTCGCGCTTGCGAAATGTGCGACGCAATATTTGTGCTGCGATGCAATAATCATCATACTTTAAAGCGCTGCCGGATTTGTTCTTGCCGAAACAATATCTGCAGAGATGAAAACACCGGATTCACTTGCCGACTAGACTGTCCGCGGTCGCGGTCAACAAGGATTTTATCATGTTCGAACATTTCGTCCGAGGCGAACACATGCCGTAGGGTAATACAGTGTTTCGGCGTCCGCCAAATATACGTTCGTTCATGTATTTGGAAATGCTCAAGTAACCGTCAAAAATGGGAGTGCCTTGCTGAGGCCCCCCTATCATCAAATTGTGAACACAGACACACTCTTGGATATGCATGCGTCCTTTTGGGACCCGACCAATCGCCAAACGTAAATGGAGTTACCTCTATGAAGTCCGCGACTCGATCGGCCAGTTCGCCGTTTGTAAGCGCCAGTGCAACAGGTGCACCTCCGATGGGGGGCATCGCAAAAAGGAGTTTCGACATCCTTTCTGCGTCCTTGGCACTGGTTTTTCTCAGCCCGATATTTTTGCTGATTATGGCTTTGGTCAAACTCTCCGACGGCGGCAGTGTGTTCTATGGACACCGAAGAATCGGCCACAATGGCCAGACCTTCCGGTGCCTGAAATTTCGCACCATGGTGCCGGAAGGCGACCGCGTGCTGCAGGAGTATTTGAGGACCAACCCGGAAGCCTATGAGGAGTGGCGCAAGACGCGCAAGCTCCAGAACGACCCGCGCGTCACCATCGTCGGCTCCGTGCTGCGCAAGCTCAGCCTCGACGAGTTGCCGCAGTTGATCAACATTATCCGCGGCGAGATGAGCGTCGTCGGTCCGCGACCGGTGGTCGAAGACGAGCTCGAGCTCTACGAGAGCGCCGCCGTCTACTACCTGCGGGCACGCCCTGGCCTTACCGGCCTGTGGCAGGTCAGCGGCCGCAACGACGTCTCATATGCCACGCGCATCGCCTTCGATACGCACTACGTCATGAACTGGTCGCTGCTGAACGATCTCGTCATCGTCTTCAAGACCATTCCTGCCGTGTGCCTTTCGCGCGGCAGCTACTGACAGTCCGACCAGACCGTCGCGGCTTCGCCCCATTGCGGTGCCGCGGATAGCCAACGGGGACTTCCATGGAAGCCAAGATCATTGCAGGGGGTGCCACAAATTCCCTGTCGCCATTTCGTTTCTCGCGCCTGGCATTGCTGCTGGCGGCGATCGTATTTGTGCCGGCCGGTGCACGCGCCGACGAGTATCACCTCGGTGTGATGGACAAGCTGCGCATTCGCGTCGTCGAATGGCAGACCGCAGAAGGAGCGGTCCGCGACTGGGCCGCTGTCAGCGGAGATTATGCCGTCGGTGCTTCGGGCAACATTTCGCTGCCGTTCATCGGCGAAGTCACAGCTGTCGGCCAGACCACCTCCGCGCTTGCCGAGGAAATCGGCCTCAAGATGCAGCGGCTCTTCGGGCTGCGCGACCGTCCCTCGGCGTCGGTGGAACTGGCTCAGTATCGGCCGATCTACATCGCCGGCGAAGTGCAGACGCCCGGCGAGTATCCCTACGCGCCGAACATGACGGTGCTGAAGGCGATCAGCCTCGGCGGCGGCCTGCGACGTGGCGATGCGGGAGAGCGCTTCGAACGCGACTTCATCCGCGCGCAGGGCGATGCCGCAGTCTACGTGGCCGAACGAAACCGCTTGCTCGTGCGCCGCGCGCGCCTGCAGGCGGAGATCGCCGAAAAGGGCGGCATCGACGTGCCAGACCAGCTGAAGAACGAGCCGAACGTGGTCGAACTCGTCGAGAGCGAAACGGCGCTGATGCAGTCGCGCGACAAGCGGCTGAAGCTGCAGCTGACGGCGATCGCCGACTTGAAAACGCTGCTGCAGAACGAAATCGTATCGCTCGCCAAGAAGTCCGACACCCAGAACCGGCAGTTGGAACTGGTGATGAAAGACCGTGAAAAGGTCGACAACCTCGCTGAAAAGGGCCTGGCCCTCAGCGCCCGCAAGCTAGCGGTCGAACAGCAGGTCGCAGACCTGCAGGCGGCGCTGCTCGACATCGACACCGCTTCGCTCAAGGCGAAGCAGGAGGTCAACAAGGCCGGCCAGGACGAGACCAATCTCAAGAACGACTGGGATGCCCAGCTGGCGCAGGAACTGCAGAACACCGAGCAGGAACTCGATACGCTCGCGCTGAAGCTGGGGACGAGCCGTGACCTGATGACCGAGGCGCTCTCCCAGTCGGCGCAGTCGGCCTCGCTGGCGAGGGACGCGGGCGCCGCGAGCATCACCTATTCGATCGTTCGCGAGAAGGACGGCAAGGCCGAGGAGATCTCCGCGACCGAAACGACACCCGTTCTGCCGGGCGATGTCATCAAGGCGAATGTCAGCGTCGCCATGCGCTGAGGTCTAGATGCTGATACGCAAGACCAGTCTGATCCAACCTGGAGAGAGCCAGCTCTATGGCACCGTCGCCATAGCGCTGTCTTTCTTCGTGTTCGCCTATTCGGCGCGTTTCGGTCAGGTTTCGATCCTGGCCTATTACGGGCTCTGGCTGCCGCTCGTGCTGGTTGACTATCGGCGGGTGCTCGGAAACTACAGCCGGTATCTCTGGATACTCGGCTTCGCGATTTTCGCCTGCATTTCGGTGTTCTGGTCGGCAGCGCCCTCGGTGACCGCGCGGGCCAGCGTGCAGTATCTCTCGCACGTCGTCTGTGCGTTGATCGCCATGCGCACGATCGACATCCGCACGCTGGTTCGCGGTGGGATCGCCGGCGTCGGGCTGGTACTCGTCTACTCCCTGCTGTTCGGCGAGTATCACCTCGATCCGCTCGATGGCACGGTCAGCTTCGTCGGCGCGTTTGCATCGAAGAACCAGCTCGGTTTCTATGCCTCGCTCGGCATCTACTTTGCGTTTTCCGCCGTGGTGCTGCTTGGTGAGAGACGCCTGTGGCTTTTTGCTGCCGGCGCGGTCGGCGCCATCGCCGGATATTCGCTGCTGGCCTCGCAGTCGGCCACGTCGGTGCTGACCACGGTGGTGATCATCGGCGTCGGCATCGGGATGCGTGTGCTGACAATGCTGTCGCCGAAGAACCGCAAGTCACTGTTCCTTGCGGTGCTGGTATTCGGCGTGGTCGTTGCGGTCGCCGGGGTCTATGGCGGGGGCATCGACCTCGTGCTTGGTGCGTTCGGCAAGGATTCGACGCTGACGGGCCGCACCTATCTCTGGCAGCAGGGAATGCAGGCCGCGACCGCTTCACCCTTCGTCGGCATGGGCTACCAAGCCTACTGGGTCCAGGGCTTCTCCGAGGCCGAGCGGCTATGGGAGGAATTCTACATCGGTACGCGCTCCGGGTTCCATTTCCACAATACTTTCATCGAGGCGATGGTGGAGACAGGCGGAACAGGGCTCTTTCTCCTTTGCCTCGTTCTCATGGCCACTGTGGTGGGCTATCTGACGCGAATCCTGTCGGAACAACGCGATCTGGAGTCGGCGGTGCTGTTCGGCATCGTCATGCTTCTTCTGGTCCGAGCCTTTGTCGAGATCGACATCATGAACCCGTACCACGTCGGCTCCTTCCTTCTCTATTTTTCGGCCGGCAAGCTGACCGTTGCGAGGCGAAAGCTTCCGGCTGCCGCATGGCAGCCGGTGGACCGACAACATCCCGGCCAATTCAGGGTCCGCCTCGCGAAGTAACGGGTACGACAGGGTTAAGTCATGAAGACGATTTACGGTATCCAATACCTTCGGGCGGCGGCGGCGCTTGCCGTTGTATTTTCCCATGCCGCCGAAAAAACCGGCTACCATTTCGCGATTGGGGCCGCTGGCGTCGACATCTTCTTCGTCATCAGCGGTTTTATCATGTGGGTCATCGCGCATGACCGCGAACCGACACCGGGACGATTCCTGGCTGACCGCATCCGCCGTATCGTGCCTATCTACTGGGTGGCGACTGGCGTGATGATTGTCGGTGGTCTTGCCGGGCTCTTTCCGAACCTGCAACTGACTGTGCAGCACATACTGGCGTCGTTGTTCTTCGTGCCGATGCATTCCCCCAGCAACGGCGAGATCTGGCCGGTGCTTGTGCAGGGGTGGACGCTGAACTTCGAGATGTTCTTTTACCTGGTCTTTGCGGTCTCGCTTCTCTTGCCGCGCGCATCGCGCTTGCTGGCGGTGGGACTCTTCTTCGTGCTCGTCGTCGTCCTTGGCGCCGTCTTCGACCCGCAGAACGCTGTGCTGGCAACGTTCACCCGTCCGATCGTGCTAGAATTCGTTGCCGGCATGCTGGTCGGCCAGGCCTGGATCAAGGGCAAGGTGCCGCCACCGGCATTCGGTATCGCCCTGGTTTTCATCGCCATTGCCGGCTTTTCCTGGATCGCGTTCTTGCGGTTGCCCTTCGACGAGACCGTTTGCGGGCCGCTTGCCGTGGCGCTCGTGGTGGGCTTGCTCTCCCTCGAGGCGGACGGACTGATCGGTCGATGGAAATTTCCGGCTTTCCTCGGCAATGCATCCTACTCGATCTATCTCTGGCACACTTTTGCAATCTCCGTCGTCGCCAAAGTCGGCGGACATCTTGGTCTTGCCCCGCCACTGACCTTTGCGGGCGCAGCGGCCTGCGGCACCATCCTCGGCATGGCAGCGTACCTGCTGCTGGAGCGCCCGCTGGTGCGGTTCGGCAAGCGCGCACCGGCCAGCGCCCACCTGATGCATTCGAGGGAGCAGGCATAGCGCACACCGGGTTATCCAAAGACAAACGCGGCGGTTTTCCAACTTGTCGGTGACACCAACCGCCGCGCCGGGCTATCCTTCAATGATGGTCCGAATCGCCAAGTCATCCGCTGCGAAACCCGCTCCGTCTCCTGCCCCGCCGCCTTTCCCGGCATGGGCAAGGGTGCGAGCGGCGCCGCAAGACGTCATCGATGCCGCCTTCGCCTCCGGCGCGGCGCTGGCGGCGCTCCATCCTATCGCGATTTCAGGTGACCCGCTCGGGCAGTTGTGGCGCAAGCGGCTGGCGCTGAAATGCGCCGCTGCCGTGGTGCGCCTCGAAGGCCGCAAGGAGGACGAGACGGAACTGCGCGATGCCTGGATGCTGCGCCGTCCCGGCGACGATCCGGGGCCGGCGGGCCACATTCTCGATCTCTGGCGTCGTCTCGGCGATCGCCAGGCGCTTGCGCCCGAAAAATGGGCCGAGCTGCTATCCGGCAGGCTTGCCCTGCCCGACGAGGATGTTGCCCGTACCGTCTTCGGCGATGCGGACCGGATTGCGATGGGGGACGCGAGCGCGGTTGCCGCGGCGTCGGCGATCTCTGTCGCGGTGCTGCGGCACAGGCCGGAAGCCGAAGCGCTGGCCCTCTGGCTGGCCGATGCCGTTCTTGCCATCCGCCTCAAATGGCCGGCACCCGTGCCCCTGATCGCAGCACATGTGCGGCGCTCCGATCTGCAGGCGGCGGCCCGCGCGCCCGACGAAGATCCGACATGGCTACGAACCTGCTGCTACGCCTATGCCAAGGCGGCGGCAGAAGGGTTCGACCTCCATGCGGATCTCGCACGCCGGGCAGAGCGGCTCCTCTCGGTGGCGCCGAAACTGAGGGCCAAGGAGGCGCCGAACCTGGTGGTCACGCTAATGTCGGAAGATGCGCTGGCGGCCGCCTCCGTGGGGCGGCAGATGAGCGACCGCAGCGGACGCCGGTTCTTCGACCGCCTCGTTTCGCTCGGCGCTGTCCGGGAACTGACCGGTCGGCCGACGTTCCGGCTCTACGGACTCTGAGCGATGGCACGGCGCGCAAGGTCAGTCGAGGGCATCGATACCGAACTCGAGCACCTGTCGCCCGAGATGCGCTGGCGCGAATGGATGAGCCGGGTCGAGGCGGTGATCTTTGCCGCCTCTTTTCCGGTGTCGCGCGAGACGCTGTCGCGCATCGTCGGGCGTGACTGCAACATCGACCTGATCATCGACGACATCCGTGAGGAATTGTACGGGCGTCCCTATGACGTCGTCGCCGTTGCCGGCGGATTCCAGTATCGCACCAGGCCGGCCTACGCCAGCGTCATCCGCGCATCCGGCGCCCCGTCCGCGCCCACGGCCGACCTGACCAGGCACGAGGCGGCGTTGTTGGTTGCGATCGGGTACTTCCAGCCGGTCACCCGCGCGGATCTTTCGAAGATCTTCGGCAAGGAGGTCAGTCGCGACACTATCGCCGGCTTGCGCCATGCCGGCCTGATCGCTTCCGGGCCGCGCAGCCCGACGCCCGGTGCGCCCTATACCTATGTGACGACGCCCGAGTTCCTGTCGGCATTCGGTTTCAACACGCTGCGAGACCTGCCGGACATCGAGATGCTCGAGGATGCGGGGCTGCTCAATCGCGAGAGTGTCGCGGCAGCGGAGATGCCGCCGGTCGCCGAGGACGAGGAAGAGGGCGAGGACGAGATCGGGATCCGCGTATCCGATTGACGCGGTCACGCCGCCGTCGAGCTGCGTCAAGTCGCTTGCAGGGGCGAGCCGTCAAAAAAATTTTGCGTTGCGAAAAGAATTTTTGCATTGCCGGTGCCGGCCTCCGCGATGTCCTGATCTACAGGCGTTTGCAGCCTCTCGCCTGTCCTCGCGGTCGCTTCTGCCGCCTCGGTGAGGGCTTTCCAGGACGCCCCATGGTTGCAGTTCGCGAGTAGTGCGCGGCCTGGGCGCTTGCGCTTTCGATGCTCCCTTCAAATTATAGATAAAACGAAAATCTATCTATTAATCATACAATTTGAGCGGGGGCGTTCCGGCGATGATGACGGTGAATCCGAAGGGAATTGTTCCGGTTCCGGCTGTTGAATTGCGATGGACCGCAGCCGAAGCGAAAAATATCTATAATTTGCCGTTCAACGATCTCCTCTATCGCGCCCACGGCGCCCACCGCGAGAATTTCGATCCCAATGCCGTGCAGTTGAGCCGGCTGCTGTCGATCAAGACGGGCGGCTGCGCCGAGGATTGCGGCTATTGCAGCCAGTCGGCGCACTATCCGACCGGGCTGAAGGCGTCGAAGCTGATGGAGGTGGAGCGAGTGCTGGCCGAGGCCCGGAAGGCCAGGGAGGGGGGAGCCACGCGCTACTGCATGGGCGCCGCCTGGCGCAGCCCGAAGGACCGCGACATGGACGCGATCGTCGCCATGGTCGAGGGCGTCAGGGCACTCGGCATGGAGACCTGCATGACCCTCGGTATGCTGACGCCCGACCAGTCGGCGCGCCTCGCCGATGCCGGGCTCGACTACTACAACCACAATGTCGATTCCTCGGAGCAATTCTATAGCGAAATCATCACCACCCGCACGTTCGCCGACCGGCTGGAGACGCTCGCCAATGTGCGGGAAGCCGGCATTAAGGTCTGCGCGGGCGGCATCCTCGGCATGGGCGAAACTGCGGACGACCGCATTTCCATGCTGGTGACACTGGCCAACCTGGCCGAACCGCCGGAGAGCGTGCCGATCAATATGCTGATCCCGATTCCCGGCTCGAAGCTTGCCGATGCCGCGCCGGTCGATCCGATCGACTTCGTGCGTATTATCGCCCTTGCCCGCATCCTGATGCCGCGCTCGCATGTTCGCCTGTCTGCCGGCCGCACCGAAATGAGCGACGAGATGCAGGCGCTCTGTTTCTTCGCAGGCGCCAATTCGATCTTCATCGGAGATACGCTCCTGACCGCCGACAACCCGGGCGAAGACCATGATGCGGGCCTGTTCCGCCGCCTCGGTCTTAAGCCGATGGAACTGGATGCCGCCGGATGAGAGAGGGTCTCGCTGTCTCCGGGGAAGACGCCGAGGAGGGCGGGCGTCGTTCCGCCCTCGATCGCTATGGCAAGACGCTGCAGGGGTTCGATCGCAAGGGACGCCTGCGCAGCCTGAGTCCGCAAGCGGGCATCGACTTCACTTCGAACGACTATCTCGGTCTGGCCGGCTCGCAGTGCCTCAAGACAGCAATCGCCGCGGCACTGGCACGCGGCGTGCCTGTGGGCGCCGGGGGCTCGCGATTGCTGCGCGGAAACCATTCCGAACACGAGGCACTTGAAACCGAGGCGGCGCGCTTCTTCGGCGTCGAGAAAGTGCTGTTCTTCGCCAGCGGCTATGCGGCCAATGTCGCATTGTTCTCCACCCTGCCGCAGCGCGACGACCTGATCGTCCATGATGCGCTGATCCATGCCAGCACCCATGAGGGTATCGCCGCGAGCAGGGCCCGCTCTGTCTCCGTGCCGCACAACGATGCTGGCGCCTTCGAGGATGCCATCGTCCATTGGCGGCGCCAGGGCGGCAGCGGTCATCCGTGGATTGCGGTGGAAAGCCTGTATTCGATGGATGGCGATCGCGCGCCGATCGCCGATCTTCTCTGCATTGCCGAGCGCCACGGCGGCTTTCTGGTGATCGACGAAGCGCATGCGACAGGCGTCTTCGGAGCAGGCGGTCGCGGCCTTTCGGCAGGCCTGGAGGGGCGCGGCAACTTTCTTGCGCTGCACACCTGTGGCAAGGCGCTCGGCCTCTCCGGCGCACTTCTCGGTGGCCCGACGGTGCTTCTGGACTATTTGGTCAACAGGGCTCGCGGTTTCATCTATTCCACCGCACCGTCGCCGCTGATTGCCGCCGGTGTCCGCGAGGCGCTCCGGATGATCGAGGATGAGCCGCCGCGGCGCGCCGCCCTTCGTGCCCTGTGCCAGTTCGCGAACCGGGAAATGGCCAGCCGCCTCGGCATGCGCGGCAGCGGCTCGCAGATCCTGCCGGTGATGGTCGGCGACAACGGCCGGGCGGTGAGGATCGCCGGGCGCATGCAGGCGGAAGGCTACGACATCAGGGCGATCCGGCCGCCGACCGTGCCGGAAGGCACCGCGCGCCTGAGGATAGCCGTCACCCTCAATGTCGACGAGGCCGCCATCTCCGACGTGTTCGCGCATCTGGCGAAGATCTTGGAGGACGAGCGATGATGCCGCGCTTCGTCGTCACCGGCACCGATACCGGCATCGGGAAGACGCTGTTTTCCGCGGCCCTGACCGATGCCCTCTCAGGCTTCTATTGGAAGCCGGTGCAATCCGGGCTGCAGGAGGAAACCGACAGCGAATGTGTGCAGCGGCTGGGCCGCGTGTCGAGTGGTCGCATCCTGCCGGAAGCCTACCGGCTCGCCACGCCGGCCTCGCCGCATCTTTCCGCGCGTCTCGACGGCGTCGAGATCGACCCCGAAAGACTGGTACCGCCGATGGTACCGGGACCTCTGGTGATCGAGGGGGCGGGAGGGTTGCTGGTGCCGCTGACCGAGCGGGTCGTCTTCGCGGATATCTTCGCCCGCTGGCAGCTTCCCGTGATCCTCTGCGCCCGCACCACGCTCGGCACTATCAATCATACGCTGCTTTCGCTCGAGGCAGTGCGGAGCCGGCGGATCCCGGTGCTCGGGATCGTCTTCGTCGGCGAGGAAAATACCGAGACGCAGCGCATCATCGTGCAAATGGGCAAGACGCCATCGCTCGGCAGGCTTCCCATGCTGGCGGGTGTGACGCCGGACGCGCTGCGACAGGCATTCCGGGAGAATTTCGATATCGAACGCCTACAGGAGGGTCTTCGGTGACCGATTCACCCGTCTGGCATCCCTTTACCCAGCACGCGCTGCAACCGCCGATGAAGCGTATCGTCTCGACCGAAGGCGCCACCCTGATCGATCAGGATGGAAACCGCATCCTCGATGCCATCTCATCCTGGTGGGTGATCACCCATGGTCACCGCCACCCGGCGATCATGGCTGCGATCCGCGCGGCATCCGAGCGCTATGACCAGATCATCTTTGCCGAGTACACGCACGAGCCGGCGGAGGAACTGGCGCGCGGGCTGATCGAGGTTGCTCCTCCGGGCCTCACCCATGTCTTCTATTCGGACAGCGGCTCGACGGCTGTCGAAGTCGCGATGAAGATGGCGCTCGGTTACTTTCACAACACCGGTGCTTCGCGCAACCGCATCGTCGTGATGGAGCACGGCTATCACGGCGACACGATCGGCACCATGTCGACCGGCGAGCGTGGCGTCTTCAATGCCGCCTACGAACCGTTGCTGTTCGCCGTCGACCGGCTGCCCTTTCCGCACATGGGCGCCGAACAGCAGACTTTGGATGCCTTCGAGAGCTTTTGCCGATCCGGCCAGGTCGCGGCGCTGCTGATCGAGCCGCTGGTGCTCGGGGCCGGCGGCATGAGGATATACCCTCCGTCGGTGCTGGCTGATTTGAAGCGCATTGCCGAACGGCACGGCACTCTGGTGATCGCCGACGAGGTGATGACCGGCTGGGGGCGGACCGGCAGCCTGTTCGCGTGCGAACAGGCCGGCGTCGTGCCGGACATCCTCTGCACGTCGAAGGGCCTGACCGGAGGCGCGCTGCCGCTGGCGGCCACGCTCTGCACGACAGCGATCTTCGACGCCCATCTTTCCACCGAGAGGCGCAAGACGTTCTTCCATTCGAGCTCCTACACCGCCAATCCGATCGCCTGTGCCGCCGCGGTCGCCAATCTTGGCGTCTGGAAGGCCGAGCCGGTGAGGGAGCGAGTCGCGGCACTCTCGGCGATGCACCGGCAAAGGCTGGCCCGCTTTGCCGACGACCCGCGCTTTGCCGCGGTCCGGCAGGCGGGCACGATCGCCGCGGTCGATCTGAAAGTTCCTTCCGGCGGCTATCTTGCCGAAATCGGGCCGCGGCTGCGGACCTTTTTCAAGGAACGGGGTTTATTAATTCGTCCGCTCGGCAACGTCGTCTACCTGATGCCACCCTATTGCGTCACCGAAGCCGATCTCGACCGCGCCTATGACGCCATCGAAGAAGGCGCCTCACTTGTGCGGTGCGGCGTGTGATGGCGATTGCGCGTTCTTCCCGCCTTGCCGGATTTGGCCATGCGGTGCCCGGCCGCCGTGTGGAAAACCGCGAAATCGAGGAACGCTTAGGTCTCGAGGAAGGCTGGATCGAACGGCGCAGCGGCATCCGCACGCGCTTCTGGGCGGAGGAGGGCGATACCCTGAGCGGCCTTGCAGCCAGCGCGGGGAACATGGCTCTCAAGGATGCGGCCATCGCTCGGTCGGAGGTGGCCTTGACGCTTCTTGCCACATCCACCCCGGATCACCTGTTGCCGCCCTCGGCGCCGCTGCTCGCCCACAAGCTTGGTCTCGGCAACTCCGGCGCCATAGACCTCGCCGGGGCCTGCTCCGGTTTCCTCTATGCGCTGACGCTCGCCGACGGTTTTGTACGCACCCAGGGCAAGGCGGTCCTGGTGGTCGCCGCCAACATTCTCAGCCGTCGTATCAACCCGGCCGAACGGGCCAGCGCCGTGCTGTTCGCCGACGCCGCGGGTGCCGTCGTTCTGGCTCCGTCCAACGATCCCGAAACCGGCATCCTTGCCGCCGACCTCGCTGCGGAGGGGGACGGCTACGACCTCATCACCATTGCGTCCGGCGGCAGCAATAACCCGTTTGCCCCTGGCATGGCGGCGGACGAATTCCTGATGACGATGCGCGACGGCCGGGAGGTGTTTTCCCGCGCCGTGGGACTGATGACCAAGTGTTCGAGGCGGGTGCTCGAAGAGGCCAGCCTCTACGCAACTGCCGTTGACCGCTTCGTGCCGCACCAGGCCAATGTGCGGATCTTCGATGCGGTCGGCGCCAATCTCGGCATAGACCCGTCGCGCACGGTGCGCACGATCGATCGCTACGGCAATTCCTCGGCCGCGACCATCCCGCTGTCTCTCTCGTTGTCGCATGAGGCGAGACCCTTCGCCCGGGGCGAAAGGCTGTTGCTGACAGCTGCTGGAGCAGGGCTGGCGGGCGGGGCGGTCGTGCTCGGGATGTGAGTTCACTTGTACTTCATGTAGCCGACGAAGCCAGTGATCTTCCAGCCGTCATCACCCTTGCGGCAGAAATACAGCGTTTGCCAGTTCAGCCGGTCCTCGCCGCCATCGGCGCGCCTGACGCTGCCGTCGAACTTCTTGCGGGCGACGGCGACATCGCCGGTAATGTCGATCTCGGTGAGCCGGGTCGCGCGGAAGATCGCGTCTGAAAGCGGCTCGGCATAGGCGGTGGCGGCGGTCTCCGCCGCCTGTCGCAACCATTCGTCGCGATAGACCGAAAGGGAGTGGAAGTCGGCTTTCCAGTCATCGGGGTTGGGCGAGTTGTGCGCGTGAATGCCGAGGAAGCGGGTCTCGTCGAAATCGCCGGATACCATCGCCCAGTCCTGGCCGATGAAGGCGGCGATGTCGCGGCGCACAAGCATGTCCCAGATCGCCGTACGATCGGCGTCGTTCGGGAAGGGGTTTTCCTGGAGATTCATCTGGGGCTCCGAATGGGTCAGGTGAGGCGGCCGCGCGCAGCGACCGGCAAGATGTCGACGACGGTTTCGCCGGATACCAGATACACTTCGTCGAAGAGATTGGTGACGACGCAGGCATGGTCGGGAAGCACCCGCACCCGATCGCCGATCACGAGCACCGCGCCGTCGCTCAGAGTAACGATGCCGTGTTCCTCGCTGAGGCCCGTCACGCGGGCACCGGGCACGCCGACGATCTCGCCATAGTCCGCCATGCCGAGCGTGTCGCTGGACAGCGACTTCGAGCCCGAATCGAGGATTGCCCTGGTCGGGGTCGGATGGCTGACGACGGTCGCAAGCACCGTGAGCGCACAATGTTCCGGCGTGGCCGCATCCTTGGCGACCTGATAGCGGTCGAAATAGATGTAGGTGCCCGGACGGTACTCGGTGATGACGCCTTCTGCGGGCTTCTGCCACATGTCGGGAGTGCCGCCGCTGGAGACGGTTTCGCAGGGCAGGCCGGCGCCGACCAGTGCCGAACGCGCGTTTGCCAGCCAGGTTTCCGCGTCCTTCGGCTTGCCCGTCGGCGGAAACGTCATCAGCCCGCCGAAGGTCAGGCCCTGGCTGGCCGCGATCAGCTTGGCGAGGGCCACCGCGTCCTCGGCGGACTGCACGCCGCAGCGACCGCCGCCGGTATCGCATTCAACCAGCACCTTCAGTGGATGCGCCGGATCGGTGAAGGCCCCGGCGAGGCCGCTGATCGTATCGGCGCTGTCGACCGTCACCGAAAGGGTGATGCGGTCATGGAGCACCTTCAGCCGTGCGAGCTTGGTCGCGCCGATGATGTTGTAGGGCAGGAAGATGTCGGTCAGGCCGGCATCCGCCATCACCTCGGCCTCGCCGATCTTCTGGCAGGTGATGCCGACCGCACCGGCCTCGACCTGCAATTTCGCGAATTCCGGCAGCTTGTGGGTCTTGATGTGTGGGCGAAGCTTGACGCCGATCCGGTCGGCATGGGCCCTTGCGCGGGCGATGTTGTCCTTGACCCGGTCGATGTCGATCAAGACAGCCGGGGTTTCGATGTCGTGGATGGTTTTCGGTTTCATGCTCATGTCAGTCACCTAGGGGGAGGCGGGGATCGTCGACCTTCAGCGTGTTCAGGCTTTGCTTGATCCGCCGCAGGCTTTCACGGGCTTTGTTATTGCGCAGTTCCGCCGTGGCGGTGGCGATGATGTCGAGAATGGCGAGCAGGGCAAAGCGCGAGGGCGTCGGCTTGTAGATGTTGCCGTCCTCGATCGGCTCGAACGGGATGACCGTATCGGCTGCTTTCGCCAGTGCCGAACCGGGTCCTGTAATGGCGATCGTACGGGCCCCATACTGTCGCGCCAACCCGACGGCATCGACTACCGAGCGGGCATGACCCGATACCGAGAAGGCGACGACGGTTGTATCGCGCGTCGCGACCGCCGCGTACATACGCTGCAACTCGCCGTCGACCTGCGACACCACCGAAAGCCCGAGGCGAAACAGCCGGTTCTGCAGCTCGGTCGCCATCATCGACGAGATGCCGCCGGAACCGAAGCAGAGGGTGCTGGGCGAATTCGCCAGCCGTTCGGCCACCGCCATCAGCACGGGCATATCGAGATTGGCGGTTGTCCGCTGAATGGCCGAGATTGCCGATTCGGTCACGGCGGAAACCACGCGGCTGTCGCGGACGTCGCGGTTCAGCGGCTCAGGTCTCAGATACTGCCCGCCGATGGCAATCGCCTGGGCGAGGAAGAACTTGAAATCACGCACGCCGTCGCAACCGAGGGTGCGACAGAACCGTGTCACCGTCGGTTCGCTGACTTCGGCGCGGGCGGCAATCTCCGAGATCGCCGCCTTCGAGGCATAGTCGAGGTCCGACAGCACGAGGCTGGCCAGGCGGCGGTCGGACTTGGAACCCTCCTGCGCCGCCAACTGCAACCGGGTGATGATGTCAGCGACATTGCTCATCGCGGGCCGGCCTTTTTTTGGACGCAGGAGACGTCGCCGCTCATGCGGAATTCCCGCCAAGAATGTCGTCGATGAACGGCAGGCTGCCCGCGGTCAGGCCGGCATCGACGGGCAGCACCGTTCCGGTGATGCCCGATGCGCGATCGGATGCGAGGAAGGCCACCGCCTCGGCCACTTCCCGCGCCTCGACGATGCGGCCGAGCGGATAGAGCCGTTGCAGCTTGCCGAGGATTTCTGCGTCCTTCGCCAGGCGGTGGTCCCAGGCGGGCGTGCGGATCGAGCCTGGGCAGACGACATTGGAGCGGATGCCGCGGCGACCGTATTCGACGGCAATGGCGCGGGCAATCGCATTGATGCCGGCTTTCGCCGCCGCATAGGCCGGGTTTCCCAGATGCGACAATGCATTGACCGAGGAGATGAAGACGAAGTTGCCGCTGCCGCGCGCCAGCATGGGCTTGAGGAGCGCATTGGCGAAGATGGCGACGCCGGTGAGATTGAGGTCGATCTCCGTTCCGATTGTCGCGGCGGTCAGCGCGTCCATGGTCTCTGCCCGCGTCCAGCCAGCATTGTTGACGACGACGTCGGGCAGGCCGTCCTTCTCGATCATCACCTGCGTGGCCGCTTCGATCGCGGCGTGGTCGGACAGGTCGAAGGCATGGCGGGCGTCGAGCGGAAGGCCGTCCATCTCGCCCAGGCTAAGGTCGCAGCCGATCACCCGGGCACCGCGGTCGGCAAATGCGTCGACCAGCGCGCGCCCCAACCCGCCGCCGGCGCCGGTGATCAGGATCGATCTGCTTTTGAACTCGCTCATGGTTTCCAGCCGTTCCGAGCCTGTATTGCGACGCAGGCTACGAACCAAAATGTAAATAAGCAACATAAATAACGCGCTTGATATGCGAAAAATCCACGATAATGTAAGAAAATAACGTATTCGATAAGCCAAATGCGCGCTCGGCGCGTCGCGGCAATGGAGCAGATTGAATGTCCCGCAAGCAGGTCTTTGGAAACTCGCATGTTCCGCTTTCACCGGCGGTGCGCGCCGGTGATTTCGTGTTCATCTCCGGTCAGGTGCCGGTCGATGCCGACGGAAAGGTTGTCGAAGGCGGCATCGAGGTGCAGACGAGACAGGTGCTGGAGAACGTCAAGTCGGCGCTGGCGCTTGCCGGGGCGACGATGGAGGATGTGGTGAAGACCACCGTCTGGCTCGAGGATGCCCGCGACTTCGGCCGCATGAACCAGGTCTATGGCAGCTATTTCCCCAAGGAGCAGCCGGCCCGCACCACGGTGGAATCGCGGCTGATGATCGACATCAAGGTGGAAATCGAGGCAGTCGCCTACGCCCCGCCGAAGTAACGGATACCGCCACAATATGCGTATCTTTACCGCCTCGCTGGCAACCGAGACCAACACCTTCTCGCCGGTGCCGACCGACCGGGCCTCCTTCGAAATGGCATTCTATGCCGCGCCGGGCGAACATCCCGAAACGCCGACGCTGTGCTCGTCGCCGATCGTGGCGCTGAGGCGGCGGGTGGCGCAGGACGACAGCCTGACCGTCATCGAGGGAACGGCAACCTGGGCCGAGCCGGGTGGGCTCGTGCAACGCCAGACCTACGAGGCGCTGCGCGACGAAATTCTCGACCAGTTGAAGGCAGCGCTGCCGGTCGATGCGGTGATCCTTGGCCTTCACGGCGCCATGGTGGCGCAAGGCTATGACGACTGCGAAGGCGACCTGCTGGCTCGTGTCCGCGACATCATCGGTCCCGATGTGATTGTTGCCGCGGAACTCGATCCGCACAGCCACCTGACCGCCAGGCGCGTCGCGACGGCCGATGTGCTCGCCGCCTTCCTCGAGTTCCCGCATACGGATTTCTACGAGCGCGGCGAGCATGTGGTCGATCTCGGCCTCGCGGCTGCCGCAGGCCGGATCAGGCCGGTCATCTCCACCTTCGACTGCCGCATGATCGCAGTCTTCCCGACCAGTCGGGAGCCGATGCGCTCCTTCGTCGACCGCATCAAGGCGATGCAGGGCAGGGGCGGCATTCTCTCCATCTCGGTCATCCACGGATTCATGGCGGCCGACGTGCCGGAGATGGGAACGCAGATCATTGTCGTCACCGACAACGACAAGGCGGGAGGCGACGCACTTGCGCGCAAGCTCGGCGAAGAACTTTTCGCCATGCGAGCGCGGACGGCGATGGAGATCGTCGGGCCGCAGCAGGGCATCGAAGACGCGCTGAAAGCCCACGCAGGCAACCGGGCGAAGCCTGCCGTGATCGCCGACGTCTGGGACAATCCCGGCGGCGGGGTCGCCGGCGACGGCACGGTTCTTCTGCGCATGCTGATGGGGCAGAAGGTGCGCAAGGTCGGCGTCGCGACGATCTGGGATCCGGTCGCGGTGACCTTCTGCCATGCGGCAGGCGAGGGCGCGACGATCGAGCTGCGCTTCGGCGGCAAGGCGGGACGCCAAGCCGGCGAACCGATCGATGCGCGTGTAAAGGTTCTAAAGGTGCAGGCGGAAGGCTGGCAGAGTTTTGGGCCGAGCCGCGTCACGCTCGGGCCGGTGGCACTGGTTCGCGTCGAGGGCACCGAGATCGACGTGATCCTCAACACCAACCGGACGCAGACTTTCGAGCCGAACATCTTCTCCAATCTCGGCGTCGATCCGATGGAAAAGGAGATCCTGCTCGTCAAGTCGACGAACCACTTCCATGCGGGTTTTGCCCCGATCACCGCCGGGATCGTCTATGTGGATGCCCCGAGCTCCTATCCGAGCAATCCGCGGACAACCAACTACACCAAGCTTTCGAGAGCCATCTGGCCGAGGGTGGACGACCCCTTCGCGTGACGTCGGGGAAAGCACCTTCCTACTCTTTTGCGATCTCTGACATATATTCATCTTCAGGTGCAAACGGAGGCTGCAACGCGCAGGGATTGGAGGGCGAATGTCCCGGGTCCTCGCTATTCTGTTCTGGCTGGTATCGGTACTCGTGCTTGGCCCCGCGCCGGTATCCGGAGCTGATCGCGTTGCATTTCTTCTCCAACTGAACGGCGCAGTATCACCGGCGACCGCCGAATACGTCATCCGTGGGCTCGAAGAGGCCAACGAACAGGCCGTTTCGCTGGTCATTCTGCAGATGGATACGCCCGGCGGGCTTGACACGTCGATGCGCGACATCATCCGGGCGATCCTCTCATCTTCCGTCCCGGTCGCAAGTTTCGTCGCACCGAGTGGAGCACGGGCCGCGAGCGCCGGCACCTACATTCTCTACGCGAGCCACATCGCCGCCATGGCGCCGGGCACCAATCTGGGCGCCGCGACACCAATTGCCATCGGCGGCGGCGGATTGGGTGGCGAGGAGCCCAAGGAGGGCGACAAGAGCGGGCAATCGGGCGAGGAGAACGGACGGCCGCAACTCTACCCTTCCGACGCCCAGAAGGCGAAGGTCGTCAACGACGCGGTTGCCTATCTTCGCGGATTTGCCGAACTTCGAGGCCGCAATGCCGACTGGGCCGAAAAGGCCGTTCGCGAGGCGGCAAGCCTGTCATCGAACGCGGCTCTGGACCAGAAGGTGATCGATTTCATGGCAACCAGTCCCGAGGAACTGCTGCAGAAGGCCCATGGAAGGGTTGTCCGGATTGGCGGAAAGGATGTGCGCCTCGACACGTCCGGTCTTGCGGTCCGCGAAATCGCACCCGACTGGCGCACGCGCCTGCTGTCGGTAATCGCCGATCCGAACATCGCGCTCATCCTGATGATGATCGGCATCTACGGCCTGATCTTCGAATTCCTGACGCCCGGCGCCGTCATCCCGGGCGTGGTCGGCGGCATCTGCCTGCTGCTCGGCCTCTATGCCCTTGCGATGCTGCCCGTCAGCTATGCCGGGCTCGGGCTGATCGCGTTGGCCGTCGGCCTGCTGGTCGCGGAGGCGCATTCGCCCACCTTCGGCGTATTCGCACTGGCGAGCGCCGTCGCCATGGCGCTGGGAGCGACCATCCTGTTTGATTCGGATACCCCCGGTCTCACGGTTTCCTGGCCGGTCCTCGGCGGCATCCTGGCCGCCACCCTTGGCTTCGGCCTGCTCGTCGCCCGCCTGGCGTTCACCGCGCGACAGCATGCGGTGGTCACGGGCGCGGAAGAAATGATCGGGATCCCCGGCAAGGTCGACAGCTGGTCGGGAAATGCCGGCTACGTCATCGCTCATGGTGAACGCTGGCAGGCGACCTCGGCCGAGACGCTGACCACCGGTGAACAGGTGCGGGTCGTCGGCCGCGATGGCCTGACATTGCAGGTCGCTCGCCCGACCGCATAGAACGGAGAAGAAACATGGATGCCCTCGGCAATTACGGTTTCGTACTCGTGGTGGTCGCCATACTGTTGATCACCCTTGGATACGCCATCCGTATCCTCAGGGAATACGAGCGCGGGGTGGTGTTTACCCTCGGCCGTTTCACCGGCGTCAAGGGCCCCGGCCTGATCCTCCTCGTTCCCTATGTCCAGCAGATGGTCCGTGTGGACCTCAGGACCCGCGTGCTCGATGTGCCGAGCCAGGATGTCATCTCGCGCGACAATGTGTCGGTACGTGTCAGTGCGGTGATCTATTTCCGGGTGATCGATGCGGAAAAATCGACGATCCAGGTCGAGGATTTCATGATGGCCACGAGCCAGCTCGCCCAGACGACGCTGCGCTCGGTGCTCGGCAAGCATGATCTCGACGAGATGCTGGCCGAGCGCGACCGGCTGAACGCCGATATCCAGAAGATGCTCGACAGCCAGACCGATGCCTGGGGCATCAAGGTCGCCAATGTCGAGATCAAGCATGTCGACATCAACGAATCGATGGTGCGCGCGATTGCCCGCCAGGCCGAGGCCGAGCGCGAGCGGCGCGCCAAGGTCATCAACGCCGAGGGCGAGCAACAGGCGGCGGCGAAACTGCTCGAAGCGGCCGAGATCCTCGCGCGGCAACCTCAGGCGATGCAGTTGCGCTATCTCAGCACGTTGAACGTCATCGCCGGCGAGAAGAACTCGACGGTAATCTTCCCGTTCCCGATGGAACTTGCCAGTCTATTGCCTGGAAAGGCCGGTTCGAAGAGTGAGTGATGGTGGGCAGATCCTGGGGCCGATCAGGCGGACTGCGGCTTAGATTCAATCCGAGGTACGGATTTAAGACTCTTTTGACAGGATAGAGGTCATAAATTGTCTGGCTGCAAACTTCGGGGGCCACAATCAGAAATGGAAGTCTTGAGGTCGATGCCAACTGCGGTAAGACGCCTTGCCGTTCTGATTGATGGCGAGAATGCATCCGCCAGGATCGCCGACGGCTTGTTCAAGGAGATCGCTTCGATTGGCGATGCAAGCGTTCGGCGCATCTATGGTGATTTTGCAAACGCTTGTTCAAAATCTTGGGCGGAGGCTGCTGCAAAGCATGCCATCATTCCGCAGCAGCAGTTCAACAATACTGTCGGGAAGAATGCTTCGGACATAGCGCTTGTGATCGACGCCATGGATCTCCTACATGATGGCCGCTTCGACGGCTTTTGCCTGGTTTCGTCGGATAGCGATTTCACACGATTGGCCGTGCGGATACGCGAACACGGTGCCGACGTCTTCGGGTTTGGGGAAAAAAAGACGCCGGAAAGTTTCCGCAACGCTTGCCACCGTTTCGTCCATCTGGAGGATCTCCTGCTCGTTTCCGCATCGAATTGCGCGCCCCCGACACAACCGAAGCCGCCCAAGCCGGTGAGTGCGGCCACGCCGATCATTAAGAAGATCATCACGGAAAGCAAAACGAACAACGGCTGGGTCCCACTTGCAGATGTCGGAAAGAAACTGGCCTCACTGGCATTCAAATCCCGGACTTATGGCGTGAGCAAACTTGTCGATTTGGTGCGCAAGACGAACGCGTTCGATGTCGAACAGCGCAACGGCAAGCATGTGCAAATACGGATCAAGCAAACGGCAACGCAAAAGAAGAGCTGATCGCAACCGCTCAGGTCAACCGAATGCCTCAGTGAACGGTCTCGGGTGGCGCCACGTCGCCCAGGATCTGCCGGATGTCGCGCAGCGCATTAACCAGAATGTCGGTGAGCTCGTCGCCCTCGTAGTTCCTCAGGAACAGGGCGACTTCGGGATTTTCGGGATCGAGATAATCTTCAAATTCGTTCGACATGTCATTGTCCTTTGTTCGCCGCATCACATCCGGGCCATGCGAACGTCGTAGCCGGGACTGCTTGCGCAGGGCTGACGCTGCCGCAAGCAGGTTCATGGGTTTTTTGTCGCGGCCGGAGCCCGGGCGATGTAAAGGGGAGCCGTCACAACCCCGGAGCCCGGAATGCCGAAGAAACGAAAGTGCGACGACGAACTGCGGCTGATGGCGGAGTATCCCGGCGTTTACGGCGATCTTCTGGCGGGCAGGATCCAGACCTTGAAACAGGCGCTCCGTATCGTCGGGCTGGCACCAAAAAGAACCCGCGTCGAGAAGCTGAAGGCCTCCTGGGCGAAGGCGTCGGCCGGCGAGCGCGATGAGTTCCTGCAATGGCTCTTGGTCTCGGGTGCACTCCCGTCGGCTCCCACGGGAACAGCGGCCTCGGAAGGGTCGGTGGTGCCGAAAACGGGAGAGTTCCCCATCGCCAGCGGGCGCTACCTGCTGCCGTCGACGATCGCAAGGATCAAGGACATCATGGTGAAACGCCGGCTCAATGCGGACTCGGTCATGGAGGAAATGGGTTTCGCCTCGGGCGACCGGGCGCTCGCGCGGGCGCTGCTGCGAAACACAAGCCTGCGGCTGGCGGTGATCGCCGCGCTGGATCGGTGGCTCAGGGCGAATTCCGAGGTGTAGTGGCCGATATCGATGCCGGCCGATCATCGCCGCCGGCCCGGTGATCCCCGACGAAATCGCCACGGCTGATGCCATGGCGCTGGAGCTTGTCGTAAAAAGTCTTGCGCGGAATGCCGAGCGCCTCGATCGTTTCTTTCACGTCGCCGCCGTGGGCGGCCAGCGCATCGCGGATGATTTCCGCTTCGTATCGTTCGACCCGCTCGGGAAGCGAAAGCATGTCTGCGGGTACTGGCAGGACAGGCGTGTTCGAGCTTTCCTCCATGCCGAGCGCCACCCGCTCGGCAAAGTGCGACAGTTCGCGGACATTGCCCGGCCATTCATGCGTCAGCAGATGGCGCTGCACCTGTTGCGAGACGATCGGGACATCCCGCTGGAAGCGATCGGACGCCCTCTTGAGGAAATGCGAAAAGAGGAGGGGAATATCGTCCCGGCGCTCGCGCAGCGGCGGTATGGAGAGCGTCACCACGTTGAGGCGGTAGTAGAGGTCTTCGCGGAATTCGCCGCGCTGGGCGGGATTCCCGAGATCGATCTTGGCAGCCGCCACGACGCGAATGTCGACCGATCGCGTATCGTTGGTGCCGAGCGGCGTGATCTCGCGCGCCTCCAGTACTCTGAGCATCTTCACCTGCGTTGCCGGCGGCATGGCTTCGATTTCGTCGAGGAACAGCGTGCCGCCGCTGGCATGCTCGATGCGGCCAATGCGTTTCTTGAGCGCGCCGGTAAATGCGCCTGCCTCGTGGCCGAACAGTTCGCTCTCGATGACCGATTCCGGAAGCGCACCGCAGTTCAGCGCGACGAAGTTGCCCGCGCGGCGACGGCTCCAGCGGTGAAGCAGTGTGGCGACGACTTCCTTGCCGCTGCCGGTCTCGCCGGCGACGAGGACGTCGACATCGGTATCGGCAATGTGTCGAAGCGTTTGCCGCAGCCTCTCCATCACCGGCGTCTGGCCGATCAGCGGCAGGCTGTCGCCGGCAGTTTCGGCGGCAAGGCGCAGTGCCCGGTTCTCCATGACCAGGCGACGCATCTCGCAGGCGCGCCGGGCGCTTTGCACCAGCCGGTCGGCGGCAAAGGGTTTGGCGATGAAGTCATAGGCGCCGTCCTGGATCGCCTGCACCGCCATCGGAATATCGCCATGGCCGGTTACCAGCATGACCGGGATCTCGGGGTCGATTGCGCGCAACCGGCGAAAAAGCTCGAGCCCGTCTATGCCCGGCATCCGGATGTCACTGATGACGATGCCCTCGAATTTCTGCGAAAGCTGCTGCAGCGCGGATGCGGCATTTGGAAATGACATCACGGCGAAACCCGCCAGTTCAAGGGTCTGCTGCATCGCCTTGCGCAGGTCCTGGTCGTCGTCGATCAATACGATCGGTGCGGCATCTGTCATGGCGGCTCATGCCTTCTTGAGATGAATGGTAAAGATGGTGCCCTCGGCACCGGTCTCGACGTCGATACGGCCGCCATAGTCGACGACGATCTCCTTCGAGATCGCCAGCCCGAGGCCGAGCCCGGCTGCCTTGGAGGTGTTGAACGGCGTGAATAGTTCCTCGCGGATTTGTTCGGGAATTCCCGGGCCGTTGTCCGCGATCGAGAGCTTCACTTCACTTGTCTCGGACGCCGCGCAAGTGACTTCGATGCGGCCATCCGGTCGATTGCCGAGCGCCTCGAGCGCGTTCTGCAGCAGGTTGATCAGGACCTGCTCAAGGCGGATGCGGTTGCCGAGCACCTTCAGATCGTTCGCCGGCAGGGAAATGTCGAGCGCATCCATGCGACCCGAGAAACGGCTGCGCAGCAGAAGGATCGCGCCTTCGATGACGTCCCTCATGTCGGTCGGGCCAGCCTCGAGCTGGCCCTTGCGGGCGAAGCTGCGCAGTTCGCTGGTGATCGTGCCGATGCGGTCGGTCAGCGATGCTATCGTCGTCATGTTTTCGGCTGCGGTTTGCATCTGTCCGCGATCGAGAAACGTGCGGGCATTGTCGGCATAGGCGCGGATCGTGGCGACGGGTTGGTTGATCTCATGGGCGACGCCGGCCGCGACCTGGCCGAGGATCGCAAGGCGATTGGCCTGCACCAATTCCTCCTGCACGGTCTGCAGCTTCTCGCTGGTCTGCCTGTGGCCTGCGATCTCGTCCTGCAGGCGGTCGCGGGCGAGGCTGAGGTCATGGGTGCGCTCGATGACGCGCGCCTCGAGCTCCTCGCGCGCAATCTGTTCACGCAGCGCCCTCAGTTCGCCGAGCTGGCGCCGTCGGAGCAGGAAAGCCAGCAGCGACAGCAGGGGAACGAGCGCGCCAAGCGCGATCAGTCGTGTTTCGCGGATTGACGCATTGGTGGAGGCGGCAACCGGCGACAGTTGGTCGATGCGCCACGATGTCGAAGGCAGCGCGGCCTCGACGCGCAGATAGTCGCGCGTTCCTCCGCCGGGCAGCAGAACGCGGATCAATGCATTGCCGTTGTCGGTCGCACCGCGCTTTTCGAAGGGCAGGGGAAGCAATGGGGCGTCACCGAACTGCAGGCTTTCACGCAGCTCGGCCAGACGCTCCCTGGCGATAGGCTCGGTCGTCATGAAGCGCCAGGAGGGCTCACTGGTGATCAGGACGATGCCGCGGTGGTCGACCACGAAGGCGGGGCTGTCCGAGGCCCGCCAACCGGCCTCGACGTCATCGAACTCCAGCTTGGCAACGACCACGCCGAGCGGTCCGCCAGCACCGTCTACCCGGCGCGAAATGTAGAGGCCGGGACGGCGGCTGACATTGCCCATGGCGAAATGTTCGGCTTTGCCGTCCTTCATGCCGAGGCGAAAGTAATCGCGAAAGCCGTAGTTGGAACCGACAAAACTCGCCGGTTCGCGCCAGTTGCTGGCGGCGATCGTCATGCCGTCAGTATCGATGACGTAGATCACCGCGGCCCGGGTGCTTGCCGCCAGGGCTTCGAGCTTGCGATTCAGGCGGTCGACGGCACCGACTTCCTCCGTTTCCAGCGTGCGCTGGAGTTCGGTGTCGCCAGAGAGCACCAGTGGAACGGCGCGTTGCCTTTCGAGCACCGCTCGCAGCAGCGCAGCCTTCAGGCCGACATCGTCGAGTGCCCGTTCCTCGATCTCGGCGAAAGCGCGCTTCTGCCCGTAGTCCCCGGCAATGAAGATGACTGCCGCAAGAAGGCAGACCGAAACTGCGACAAAGGCAAGCCACGCCTGGCGCATGTGACGCTGGGCTTCGGCCAGCCCTGGCGATGTTGCGGGTCTCTGCAGCATGGGTTCATTGTGCATATTTCCGCACTGCGCGCCAGTGCGTCTGTGCGAATATCCGCTCAAAAGCCGACAAACGCAATGCAGGAGAAAATAAAATAATAAATAAAACAACACGATAACTGTGCATGCCAAAACTGGCACAGGCATTGCTCTTCAAGTTTCCAGGCAGCCGCCGCTGTCATACTTCGGAAACATGGCCCGGGAGGTCGACGCGTGTCGGGCTGGGTCTGGTGGAGGATATCATGATCTCAGAGCAAACCGCCGCGCCGCGCGGCAAGACGCCATTCTATGGCCACCTTTACGTCCAGGTGCTGGCGGCCATCGCCGCCGGCATCCTTCTCGGACATTTCTATCCCGAACTCGGCACCCAGCTGAAGCCGCTCGGCGATGCCTTCATCAGGCTGGTGAAAATGATCATCGCGCCGGTCATCTTCCTGACGGTCGCGACCGGCATTGCCGGCATGACGGATCTCGCCAAGGTCGGCCGCGTCGCCGGCAAGGCGATGATATACTTCCTGACCTTCTCGACGCTGGCCCTTGTCATCGGGTTGATCGTCGCCAACCTCGTCCAGCCGGGCTCCGGCATGCATATCGATCCCGCCTCTCTCGATATGAAGGCGGTTACCACCTATACCGAAAAGGCCCATGAGCAGAGCGTCACCGGCTTCCTGATGAACATCATTCCGACGACGCTGGTCGGGGCCTTCGCCGATGGCGACATCCTGCAGGTGTTGTTCATCTCGGTGTTGTTCGGCATC
Organism: Ferirhizobium litorale; assembly: GCA_030028905.1. Taxonomy (GTDB): domain Bacteria; phylum Pseudomonadota; class Alphaproteobacteria; order Rhizobiales; family Rhizobiaceae; genus Ferirhizobium; species Ferirhizobium litorale. Next base: position 182,401 of record JALDYZ010000005.1, read on the forward strand.
GCGCTCGCCATGGTCGGCGAGAAGGGCGAACCGGTCGTCAACTTCCTGCATGCGCTGACCGCGCCGATCTTCCGTCTGGTGGCGATCCTGATGAAGGCCGCTCCGATCGGCGCCTTCGGAGCGATGGCATTCACCATAGGGAAGTATGGGGTCGCCTCCATCGCCAACCTCGCCATGCTGATCGGCACCTTCTACTTGACCTCGCTGCTGTTCGTCTTCGTCGTGCTCGGCGCGGTTTCCCGCTACAACGGTTTTTCCATCGTGGCGCTGATCCGCTACATCAAGGAAGAACTGCTGCTGGTTCTCGGAACCTCATCTTCGGAAGCCGCCCTTCCGGGCCTGATGAACAAGATGGAAAAGGCCGGCTGCAAGCGTTCGGTCGTCGGTCTGGTCATTCCCACCGGCTACTCTTTCAATCTCGACGGTACCAACATCTACATGACCCTCGCCGCGCTGTTCATCGCCCAGGCGACCGACATTCCGCTGTCGCTCGGCGACCAGATCCTGCTGCTGCTCGTGGCGATGCTGAGCTCGAAGGGTGCCGCTGGCATCACCGGCGCCGGCTTCATCACCCTTGCCGCGACACTCTCGGTCGTCCCGGCCGTGCCGGTGGCCGGGATGGCGCTGATCCTCGGCATCGACCGCTTCATGTCGGAATGCCGGGCGCTGACAAACTTCGTTGGCAATGCGGTCGCCACCATCGTCGTCGCCCGCTGGGAAGGCGAGCTCGACAAAGAACAGCTCGCTGCCACCCTCGGCGGTTCGGCCCGGCCTGTCGATGTTCCGGCCTTGCAGCCGGCGGAGTAAAAAGTTCCCTCCCAGGGCGTTCCGCGTATGTGCGGGAAACGGGCGGTCCGCTTCGGCGGGCCGCCTTTTGTTATGCCGTCGTCGTGTTCAGCGCGAGATGCGCGTCGACAGGATGATCGACGACAGCGTGCGCTCGACGCCCTCGAGTTCACCGATGCGGTCGATCAGCCGGTCGAGCTCCGAGATCGAATGGGCCGCGATGATGGCGATCAGGTCGAACGAGCCGTTGATCGAGTGCAATGTCCTGATCTCGCGAATGGCGGAGAGTTCAGCGCTGACGCGCGGCAGTGACTTCGGCATGATGGTGATCAGCACATGCGCCTTGACGAGGCCGCTTTCATAGCTGTCGGAGAGGCGCACGCTGTAGCCCGCGATCACGCCGTCGCGCTCCAGCTTCTCGATCCGCGCCTGCACGGTGGTGCGTGAGAGTCCGAGTTCGCGCGCAAGCGTGGCGACCGGCATGCGGGCATTGTCACCGAGCAGCGAGAGCAATTGCCCGTCCTTGTCCGATATGGCCATTCTGCCAAATCCTTTCGTCGATATGCCCATGTATAGTATTCATTATGCACAAAGTGAAGCTGTGAATCGTCTCGCCTTGGCGTCATTCTTGAGCAAATATCATTCCAAGGGGACTTTCATGAAAGACATCGTTGTCATCGGCGCAGGCAAGATCGGATCGGCGATCGCGCGGCTTCTAACGGACTGCGGCGACTACCGCGTCACCGTTGCCGACCATTCGCGCGAACAGCTCGACCGGATCGAAGCCCACCCGGCGTTGTCGACCGCCGTGGTCAACATCGAAGACAGCGCCGATCTGGAACAGCTGCTCGCCGGCAAGTTCGCGGTGCTCAGCGCGGCTCCGTTCCATCTGACCATCCGCATTGCCGAGGCTGCCGCCAGGATGAACGTCCACTACCTGGACCTGACCGAGGACGTCGAGTCGACGCGCAAGGTCAAGGCGCTGGCAGAGAAGGCCAATGTTGCCTTGATCCCGCAATGCGGTCTCGCTCCCGGTTTCATTTCCATCGTCGGCCATGATCTCGCGTCGCACTTCGAGAAGATCGACAGCATCCGCATGCGCGTCGGCGCGCTGCCGCAGTACCCGTCGAACGCACTCAACTACAACCTCACCTGGAGCACGGACGGCCTCATCAACGAGTACATCCAGCCCTGCGAAGCGATCGTCGAGGGCGAACTCATCGAAGTTCCGGCGCTCGAGGAGCGCGAGGAATTCTCGCTGGACGGCGTCACCTACGAAGCCTTCAACACCTCGGGCGGCCTCGGCACGCTCTGCGAAACGCTGAAGGGCAAGGTTCGCACCCTCAACTACCGCACCATCCGCTATCCGGGCCATGTCGCGATCATCAAGGCATTGCTCAACGATCTCGGCCTGCGTCACCGCCCCGAAGTCCTCAAGGATATTTTCGAGAACGCCCTGCCGGCGACGATGCAGGACGTGGTGGTGATCTTCGTCACCGTCAGCGGCTACAACAACGGCCGTCTGGTGCAGGAAACCTACGCCAACAAGGTCTACAGCGCGAAGGTTGCCGGCGCGATGCTGAGCGCCATCCAGATCACCACGGCCGCCGGCATCTGCACCGTCCTCGACCTGCTGGCCGAGGGTGCGATCCCGACCAAGGGCTTCGTCCGCCAGGAAGAAATCAGCCTCGACAAGTTCCTGGCCAACCGCTTCGGCCGCTACTACGCGCCGGAAACCAGGGCGCCGGCACGAGCCGCCTGATAACATCGGCCAGGCGGACCCGTCAGGGTCTGCCAGCCACCAAGCCTTGAGCCGCACAGCCATGCTGCGCGGCTTCTTTTTTGCGCCACTGACGGCTGTTGAAAGCTCCCTTCATGCCTGTCATCCGGCCGCCGCTTGGCTATAGTCGGTTGGCGCCAACGTCCCCACTGGGACGGTCGCGGTCCGCTATCAAAACTGGAGCAAGATCTTGAACAGTCCACTCTTCAGCCTTGAAGGAAGAACCGCCCTGGTAACCGGCTCCTCGCGCGGTCTCGGCCGGGCGATCGCCACGGGTCTCGCCGAGGCGGGGGCGCGGGTGGTGCTGAACGGGATCGATGCCGCGCGCCTGGCAAACGCCGCCGACGAGCTGCGCGCGAAAGGGTACAACGTGCTGGTGGAAGCCTTCGATGTCACCGACGAGGCCTCGGTAGTCGCCGCCTTCGAACGGCTGGATGCGGCGGGCGTCGCGGTCGACATTCTCGTCAACAACGCCGGCATCCAGCTGCGCAAGCCGATCGTCGAGTTTACGATCGCGGAATGGCACCGGGTGCTCGAGACCAACCTCACCAGCGCCTTCCTGGTTGGCCGCGAAGCAGCCAGACGCATGATCCCGCGCGGTCGCGGCAAGGTCATCAACATCGGATCGCTGATGAGCAGTTTCGCCCGACCCACGGTCGCGCCCTATACCGCGGCGAAGGGCGGTATCAAGCTCTTGACGCAATCAATGGCGGCGGAATGGGCCGAGCACGGCATCCAGGCCAATGCGATCGGGCCGGGCTACATGCTGACCGACATGAACGAAGCGCTGACCAGCAATCCGCAGTTCGACAGCTGGGTCAAGGGCCGCACGCCGTCGCGCCGCTGGGGCCGGCCTGACGAGCTCTGCGGCGCGGCGATCTTCCTGGCGTCATCCGCATCCGACTATGTCAACGGCCAGATCATCAATGTTGACGGGGGCATGAGCGCGGTACTTTGATGCGCGTCGAGAAATGAAAAACGCCGCCGGTCCCTCGGATCGGCGGCGTTTTCTATGGGACGTGCTTTGCCTCAGGCTGCGCGGCGCGGCAGCTTCCAGTTCGGGCGCACGAAATGGCAGGTATAGCCATTGGGATAGCGCTCCAGATAGTCCTGGTGCTCCGGCTCGGCTTCCCAGAAATCGCCCACCGGCACGACTTCGGTCACCGCCTTGCCGGGCCACAGGCCCGAGGCGTCGACATCGGCGATGGTGTCTTCGGCCACGCGCTTCTGTTCGTCGTTGACGTAATAGATCGCCGAGCGATAGCTCATGCCGAGATCGTTGCCCTGGCGGTTCAGCGTGGTCGGGTCGTGGATCTGGAAGAAGAACTCCAGCAGATCGCGATAGCTGATCTTCGCGGGATCGAAAGTGATCTCGATGCCTTCGGCATGGGTGCCGTGGTTGCGGTAGGTCGCGTTCGGCACGTCACCGCCGGTGTAGCCGACGCGGGTGTCGATCACGCCAGGCATCCGGCGGATCAGTTGCTGCATGCCCCAGAAACATCCGCCCGCCAGTACGGCGCGTTCGGTGGTCGTCGTCATGCCATTCTCCTTTCTGGGTTTATCATTCCGCCCATAAATGGGGGCTCCGGTTTCCCAAATCAAAGGGGCACGATGCATAAAAACGCGGATGTGATCGCGCGGGAGGACCGATCTCCCGCGCGACTGCTCCTTAGTGGTTGTGGCGCGGCGGCGTCTTCGAGATCCCGCGGAACTTCTCTGCACCCTTGATCGTCGCGCCGTCGGCAAGCTGGGTCACCGTCTGGCGGTAGATCATCTGCCAGGGCGTGGCATCAGCCGGCACTTTCGGGATGCCTTCAGCCTTGCGGCGGGCGATTTCGGTATCGTCGACCAGCATGTCGCACCGGCCCTGGTTGAAGTCGATGCGGATTGTGTCGCCGCTGCGCACCCAGGCGAGACCGCCGCCGGCGGCACTTTCCGGCGAGGCATTGAGGATCGACGGGCTGTCGGCGGTACCGGACTGCCGACCGTCGCCGATCGTCGGCAGGCTCATGATGCCGCGCTTCAGAAGGTGGTCCGGCGGCTGCATGTTGACGACCTCGGCGGAACCAGGCCAGCCGAGCGGGCCAGCGCCGCGGATGACCAGGATCGTGCGTTCGTCGATCTCGAGCGCGGGGTCGTTGATCCGCTTGTGGTAGTCCTCCGAACCGTCGAAAACCACCGCCTTGCCGTCGAACACGCCCTCGTTGCCCGGATCGCTCAGGTAGCGGCGGCGGAAGTCTTCCGACACCACGCTCATCTTCATGATGGCGAAATCGAACAGGTTGCCCTTGAGGACGAGGAAACCGGCGCGTTCGCGCATCGGTTCCGCATAGGGCTTGATCACCTCGCGGTCGTCGGATTCACGACCCTCGAGGTTTTCGGCCATGGTCCTGCCGGTGACCGTCGGACAGTTGCCGTCGAGCTTTCCGGCCTGTAGCAGTTCCCACATGATCGCCGGCACGCCGCCGGCGCGGTGGAAGCGTTCGCCGAGATAGGCACCGGCCGGCTGGACGTTGGCAAGGAGCGGAATGTCGAAACCGTGGACCTGCCAATCATCGGGATGGAGTTCGACGCCCGCATGCTTGGCCATCGCCATCAGGTGCGGCTGGGCATTGGTCGAGCCGCCGATCGCGGAATTGACCTTGATCGCATTCAGGAAGGCGGCGCGGGTCAGGATATCCGAAGGTCGGATCTTCTGGAGCACGAGTTCGACGGCGCGGCGGCCGGTGCGGTAGGCCATCTGGCCGCGCGCGCGGTAGGCGGCGGGGATGGCGGCGCAGCCGGTCAGCGACATGCCGAGCGCCTCGGCCATCGCGTTCATCGTCGAGGCCGTGCCCATGGTATTGCAATGCCCGACGGAAGGTGCCGATTCGAGCGCGGCCTCCAGGAATTCCTCGCGGTCGATCTCGCCGGCGGCATACTTGCGGCGCGAGCGCCAGATCACCGTGCCGGAGCCGACGAGGTCGCCGTCATGCCAGCCGTCCAGCATCGGGCCGCCGGAAAAGACGATCGCCGGAATGTCGACGGTGGAGGCGGCCATCAGCGCCGACGGCGTGGTCTTGTCGCAACCGGTGGTCAGCACGACACCGTCAAGCGGATAGCCATAGAGGATTTCGACGAGGCCGAGATAGGCGAGGTTGCGGTCGAGCGCCGCCGTCGGGCGCTTGCAGTTCTCGAACAGCGGATGGGTCGGGAACTCGATCGGTATGCCGCCGGCATCGCGGATGCCGTCGCGGATGCGCTTTGCAAGATCAAGATGGTGGCGGTTGCACGGATTGAGATCGCTACCCGACTGGGCAATACCGATGATTGGCTTGCCAGAGCGCAGTTCCTCCGGCGTCGTGCCGTAGTTCATGAAGCGCTCGAGATAGAGCGCTGTCAGGTCGAGGTGGTCGGGATTGTCGAACCAATCCTGCGAGCGGAGCCTTCGGTTCGCTTTGCTTTCGTCGCTCACCGGTCTTCCTCCCTCTGGCGATCGTTGATCTTTTCGAGATGCAGCAACAGGCCGCTGTGGTCAACTTCGCCGCCGCCATCCGCGACGAAATCGCGGAATTCCTCGCGTATCCTGGTGGTCAGCGGCAGTTCGAGGCCGAGAAGATCCGCCATGGCGGCGACGGCATCGAGGTCCTTGAGTTGCAAGCGGGACGGGCCGCCGGGCTGGAACGTGCGGTCGACCATGCGCTTGCCGTGCAGGTCGAGGATGCGGCTTTCGGCGAAGCCGCCGCGGATCGCATCGCGGAACTTGCCGCGATCGGCACCACCGGCCTCCACCAGCATCATCGCTTCGGCGACTGCGCCGATGGTGACGGCGACGATCTGCTGGTTGGCGAGCTTGCAGATCTGGCCGGCACCGGAGGGGCCGACATGGGTGACGCGGCCGAGCGCCGCGAACACGTCGGCGAGGCTGCCGATGACGGCTGCGTCGCCGCCTGCCATGATGGCGAGAGTGCCGGCTTCGGCACCGACCGTGCCGCCGGAAACCGGCGCATCGACGTGGCTCACCTGCCGCTTCGCGAGCATGTCGGAATGTTCGCGGGCGATAGGCGGGGCGATCGACGAGGTGTCGATGACGATCGCACCGGGTTTGAGGGCATCGGCGACGCCCTGGCTGACGAGAACGTCCGTCACCGCCTTGCCGTCGCTCAGCATGGTGAAGACGATGTCGGCGCCGCGGGCAGCATCGGCGGCCGAAGCAGAAACGATGGCGCCGTCTGCGGTCAGTGCCTCGGCCTTGGACGGATCGCGGTTCCAGGCCGTGACCGAAAAGCCGCCCTTGAGAAGACGCCGGGCCATCGGCGCGCCCATGAGGCCCGTTCCGAGAAAGGCTATGCGGCGGGGAGCATTCGCTGGTTCAGCGGCCATCAGAGCTTGCCCCCGAGTTCGTCCTCGATGTGGACCTTGATGATCTCGTCGAAGGACTTTTCGGCGGTGAAACCGAGTTCGGTGGCGCGCTTGGCCTCGAAGCCCGGCGCCCAGCCGGCGCACATGCGCATGATCATCTCGTCGGGCTCGCGGCGAATGAGGGCCACGGCCTTTTCGCCGGCGACGCGGCGCAGCGCCTCGATCTGTTCGCCGACGGTGGCGGAGAGGCCGGGCATGGAGAGGTTGCGGCGCGGGCCGACCTTCTCGACGTCGATCGTCGCGCCATGGATCAGGAAGCCGACGGCGGAGCGGGGCGAGGCGTGCCAGTGGCGCACATCCTCGGAAACGGGCAGAATTGCTTCCTGTCCGACCAGCGGTTCGCGCAGGATGTTGGAGAAGAAGCCGGAGGCGGCCTTGTTCGGCTTGCCGGGCCGGATGCAGATCGTCGGCAGGCGGATGCCGATGCCGTCGAAAAAGCCGCGGCGCGAGTAGTCGGAGAGCAGCAGTTCGCAGATCGCCTTCTGGGTTCCGTAGCTGGTGAGCGGCGTGGTGTGGAACTCGTCCGGAATCGGATAGGGCAGGGGAGCGCCGAAGACCGCGATCGACGAGGTGAAGACGACCCGCGGCTTATAGCCGTCCTCGCCGTTGGCGATGCGGATCGCGTCGAAAAGATAGCGGGTGCCGTCGAGGTTGATGCGATAGCCCTTGTCGAAGTCGAGTTCGGCTTCGCCGGAGACGATGGCCGCCAGGTGGAAGATGGCATCCGGCCGACCGGCGATGAGCCGGGTCGCTTCGCCAGGGGCGGAGAGATCGACTGTCTCGAGCGTGACCTTGCCGTTGAAGCCTTCGGGTGCGTCGGGGGTGACCACGTCGACCAGCGTCATCGCTTCGATCGGCTGATTGCCGAGGGTTCCGTCGCTGGTGAGGCGTTGCGCCAGTTTACGGCCGACCATTCCGGCGGCGCCAATGATGAGAATGTGCACGGTGTTGCTCCTCCCTGCTATGCGGACCAGCTTCAAACACTGAAGCGGCGATGTCCAAACAAAACTATTGTAAGGTTGTCTGATAACCTTATATGATGCGTTTGAAAACAGAATTGTTGGTTGCCGCGCCCGGACAGGATAGACCATTTTTGACTATCCGGTTCTGCAGGCGAGACGCGGGAGGGAATCGTGAGTGGACTGAGTGGTGCGGAGGAGACGCAACGCTACGTCGAGAGCCTGGCGAGGGAGCTCGGTGCGGACATGGTTCTGGCGGGCGAATCCGTTGAGCGCTACTGCCGCGACTGGCATGGCGATGTGACGACCGGCGCGGTCGCGGTTCTGCGTCCGCGCACGACCGAAGACGTATCCGCTGCGGTCAAGGCCTGTGCGGCGCTCGGCCTGTCGATCGTTCCCCAGGGTGGCAACACCGGTCTGGTGCTTGGCGCCACGCCGGATCAGCCAACTCGCCAGGTTGTGGTCAGCCTCGAGCGGATGACGCGCATCCGGCGCATCGACGCCGACGATTTTTCCGCTGTGGTCGAGGCGGGCTGCATTCTTTCGGAGTTCAAGGACGCGGTGGCGCGCGAGGGCATGTTCTTCCCGCTGGCGCTCGGTGCGCAGGGCTCCTGTCGCATCGGCGGCAATGTGTCGACCAATGCGGGCGGCATCAATGTCCTGCGCTACGGCATGACGCGCGAACTCGTGCTCGGCCTCGAAGTCGTGCTCCCGGACGGTTCGATCTTCGATGGCCTGTCGACGCTGCGCAAGGACAATCGCGGCATCGACCTGAAGCAACTGTTCATCGGCGCCGAGGGCACGCTGGGGATCGTCACTGCCGTTTCGGTGAAGCTGACGCCGGAGCCGGATCAGGTCGCGACCGCGCTCCTGGGGCTCAATTCGCTGGACGACGCCATCGCGCTTTTTCGTCGGGCGCGCCGCGATTGCTGCGATCTGATGTCGGCCTTCGAGTTCATGCCGCCGCTCGCCTTCGTGCTTGCCCGCGAGGCTATCCCGGACCTTGCGATGCCGATCGCCGGCGACTATCGCGCCTACGTGCTGCTGGAGATCTCGGGCTCCGGCCTTGTCGATATTGCCGACCTGATGGAACGCTTCCTCGGTGCGGTGATGGAGGAGGGGCTGGTGGCCGACGGCGTCATTGCAAGCTCGCAGGGCCAGGCGCGCAATCTCTGGCTTTTTCGCGAAGGTATGAACGAGGGGCAGGCCAAGCGCGGGCCGCACCTGCGCACCGATCTTTCCGTTCCGCTGTCTCGTCTTGCCGATTTCGTGCGCGACGCCGAGAAGGCGGTTGCTGATGTGCTGCCGGATTGCGTCTGCGTTTCCTACGGCCATGTCGGCGACGGCAACGTGCATCTGAACGTCCTGCCGCCGGGCGACCTGCCGCGCGCGGAAATCGATGCGCGCATCTACAAGGCCAAGACCGCGATCAACGAGGTTCTTGACACATATCAGGGATCAATCAGCGCCGAGCACGGCATTGGACGATTGAAACGGGCGGACTATATCACTCGCCTTCCGGCGGTCCGGCGAGAGCTTCTGACCGCCCTGAAGAGCGCGATCGATCCCACATTCGTCATGAACCCGGGTTGCCAATTGAATATCGAGCGGTCTTCATAGAGAACTGCCACGGGGTTTCGGGAGAACGGGAGGAAATGTCGGTGGATTTCGGTCAGATCAGGCGCAATGAGCATCTGCCTGCACGCATTGCTGCGCAAATCGCGCGCGAAATCACCGAAGGCCGCATCCTGCCCGGAGAAAAATTGCCGACCGAGCACTTCCTGGCCAACAGTTTCGGGGTCAGTCGCTCGGTGGTTCGCGAGGCGATCGCCCAATTGCGCAACGAGGGCCTTGTGGAAACACGGCAGGGCGTCGGTGCCTTTGCCACCGAACTCCAGACGCGCCAATCGATCCGCATCGAGCAGGACGATCTTCACGACCGTTCGACGTTCCGCGACCTCTTCCAGTTGCGGATACCGCTTGAAATCGAAGCCGCGGGGCTTGCGGCGATCCACCATGCCGACGCCGATCTCGCCAAGCTCGACGAAGCCCTTGCAGCGATGACGGGAACGGACAAGTGGACCGATCAGGGGATCGTCGCTGATCTCATCTTTCACCGCGTGGTGGCGGCGGCGACTGGCAACGAGTATTTTGCCCTGTTTGTGGGCTTCATTGCGGAGCGCATCAGCCTCGCCATCAATGCGGCGAGAGCCGCTGCCGTGCTTGAGGAGATCGTCGAGGTGACGATCGCCGAGCACGTGGCGATCCGCGATGCCATCGCGAGCCGGGACCCGCACAAGGCCCGCGAGGCGATGAAGCGGCACCTGCTGGGGGCCGCCAACCGTCTTGACCTCACTCTCGAGTCCTGAGGAGGAGCGAAGGCTATGGATCATCGTGCGCTGGAACCGGGAAATGCCATGGCGACAGACGCGCTTTTTCGTGGGTCGGTACTTTCGGTGCTGGACAGTCGCAAAAAGTATGACTAAAAGATTGCCTGCGGTGTTGTCAGACATCCAGACAATAGGGCAAGGCGGCTGGAGGGCGGTCTTGTCGGAAGAATGAGGGAGGATGCACTTGGATTCCACGCGATCGCTTCATGCTGCGGCAATTTTGCCCGAGGATGCCGCACAGGCAGTTCTCGTCGGCCGTGTTTGGTCCAAGCAGGCCGATGGTCCGTGTCCGGTTGTTGTGCGCAATGGACGGCTGCTGGATCTCTCTCCGATCTCGGTGACGGTTTCGTCGCTGATGGAAGTCGACGGTCTCGTTGAGAGGCTAAAAGCCGCAAGCGACCTAGCCGATCTCGGCAGCGTCGACGATTTCCTGTCAGGTGCGGCAGGTGAACTTCTGGCGCCGATCGATCTGCAGGCCATCAAGGCCGCCGGCGTGACCTTTGCCGACAGCATGCTCGAGCGGGTGATCGAGGAGCAGGCCAAGGGCGATGCGACGCGCGCCCTCGACATTCGCACCCGCCTGGCCCCCGTGCTTGGCGACAGCCTTCGCGGCGTCGTCGCCGGCTCCGAGCAGGCGGCCAAGGTCAAGGCGCTGCTGCAGGACATGAACCTGTGGTCGCAGTATCTCGAGGTCGGCATCGGCCCGGACGCCGAGATCTTCACCAAGTCGCAGCCGATGTCCGCCGTCGGTTGCGGCGCCAGGGTCGGCATTCACCCAATGTCCGAGTGGAACAACCCGGAACCGGAAGTGGTGCTGGTGCTGCGCTCCGGTGGCGAAATCGTCGGCGCGACGCTCGGCAACGACGTCAACCTGCGCGACGTCGAAGGACGTTCGGCGCTGCTGCTCGGCAAGGCAAAGGACAACAACGCCTCGTGCTCGCTCGGACCGTTCATCCGCCTCTTTGATGCGGGCTTCACCCTCGAGGATCTCGGCCGTGTGCGCGTATCGCTTCTGGTCGAGGGCAAGGACGGTTTCGAGATGACCGGCGAGAGCCCGATGGAGGCGATCAGCCGCAAGCCCGCCGAACTCGCACGCCAATTGCTCAATCGCAATCACCAGTATCCCGACGGTGCCGTGCTCTTTCTCGGCACGATGTTCGCGCCGGTCAAGGATCGCCGCGGCGCGGGGCAGGGCTTCACCCACGAGATTGGCGATCGCGTGGAGATAGCCACGCCGAAGCTCGGCCGGCTCGTCAACTGGGTGGATCGCAGTGACGCCTGCCCGGAATGGACCTTTGGGGTCGGCGCACTCATGCGCAACCTCGCCACGCGCGGCCTATTGTAGGAACGGGAGGGAAAACGATGCAGAAAGCCGTCGATCTATTCTACAAGGCTCTAGAAATCTTGCTGATCTTCCTTCTTTCGGGAATGGCGATCATGGTTTTCGGCAATGTCGTGCTCCGCTACGCCTTCAATTCGGGCCTCACGGTATCGGACGAGATGTCGCGATACTTTTTCGTCTGGCTGACGTTCATCGGCGCCGTTGTCGGTTTCCGCGAATATGCTCACATGGGCGTCGAGACGGTGGTTTCGCTCCTCGGGCGCAGGGGTCGCATCGTCTGCATGGCGGCAAGCAACCTCGTCATCATCGCCGTTTCCGGCATCTTCTTCTGGGGAACCTGGAAGCAGTTGCCGATCAATATCAGCATGAGCGCACCGGTGACCGGCCTGTCCATGGGATGGGTGTACGGCGTCGGATTCTTTACCGGCGCAGGCTGTGCAATCATTGCGCTCGAACGCCTCTTCCGCGTTGTGACTGGCCGCGTCACCGAAGATGAACTCGCCGCCTTTGCCGGTGAGCACATGTCCCTCGAGCATCTGTCGGAGCGTGGCTGATGACCCTTATCGTCTTTATCGCCTCTCTCCTCGGCGCCATGGCGATCGGCGTGCCGGTCGCCTTCGCGCTGATGTTCTGCGGGGTCGTCCTCATGTGGTTCATGGGGATGTTCAACAGCCAGATCATCGCCCAGAACATGATCATAGGGGCCGACACTTTCACGCTGCTTGCGATCCCGTTCTTCGTGTTGGCCGGCGAACTGATGAACGCCGGCGGTCTGTCCAAGCGCATTATCGAGTTCGCGATCGCCTGTGTCGGCCATATCCGCGGCGGGCTCGGCATCGTCGCGATCATGGCTGCCGTGATCATGGCCAGCATCTCGGGTTCGGCGGCAGCCGATACGGCTGCCCTTGCCGCGATCCTGATCCCGATGATGGCCAAGGCCGGCTACAACGTACCGCGCTCCGCCGGCCTGATCGCTTCCGGCGGCATCATCGCCCCGGTCATACCGCCGTCGATGGCGTTCATCGTTTTCGGTGTCGCCGCCAACGTCTCGATCACCCAACTCTTCATGGCCGGCATCGTGCCGGGATTGATCATGGGCCTCTCGCTCGTCGGGGCCTGGTTGATCGTCGTCGGCAAGGACAGCGTACAGCCCTTGGCCAAGGCGCCAGCGAAAGATCGCCTGAGAGCCACCGGGCGTGCGGCCTGGGCGCTCGGCATGCCGGTGATCATCCTCGGCGGCATCAAGGCGGGCATTATGACGCCGACCGAAGCCGCAGTCGTCGCGGCAGCCTACGCGCTGTTCGTCGGCGTGGTGATCTATAGGGAATTGAAGCCGAGGGACCTGCCGCGCGTCATCCTGCAGGCAGCCAAGACGACATCGATCATCATGTTCCTGGTCTGTGCGGCCCTAGTATCCGCCTGGCTCATCACCGCGGCGAACATTCCGAATGAAATCGTTGGCTATATCGAGCCGTTGATCGATCGGCCGAAGCTGCTGATGTTCGTCATCATGCTGCTGATCCTTGTCGTGGGCACTGCCCTCGATCTGACGCCGACCATCCTGATCCTGACGCCGGTGCTGATGCCCATCATCAAGCAGGCGGGTATCGATCCGGTCTATTTCGGGGTCATGTTCATCATGAACTGCTGCATCGGTCTCATCACGCCGCCGGTTGGCGTCGTGCTGAACGTCGTGAGCGGCGTGGGGCGCGTTCCCCTCGGCAAGGTGGTGACCGGCATTCTGCCGTTCCTCCTGGCCCAGGTCTGCGTGCTCATGCTGCTCGTTCTGTTCCCCGACATCGTCATCGTGCCGGCACGCTGGCTGCATTGAGGGAAATGAAGTTTCGCCATCTCAACCAACATCCACGGGAGGATATCATGAGAAAACTTCTACTTGCTACGACTGCCATTGCGTTCTCCGTTTCGGCGTCCGCTCCGGCTTTCGCCGAATTCAATGAGCGCAACATCCGCGTGTCCAACGGCATCAACGCCGACCATCCGGTCGGCAACGGTATCGACGCCATGCAGAAATGCCTCGACGAAAAGTCCGGCGGCAAGCTCAAGCTGACAGCCTTCTGGGGCGGCGCACTCGGCGGCGACCTGCAGGCCACGCAGGCTCTTCGCTCGGGCGTTCAGGAAGCCGTCGTCACCTCGTCGTCGCCGCTCGTCGGCATCGAGCCGGCGCTCGGCGTTTTCGACCTGCCGTTCCTCTTTGCCAATGCCGACGAAGCCTACAAGGTTCTCGACGGCGAGTTCGGCGACATGATGAACCAGAAGCTCGAAGCCGTCGGCCTCGTGAACCTCGCCTACTGGGAAAACGGCTTCCGCAACCTGTCGAATTCGGTTCGTCCGGTTACGAAGTGGGAAGACTTCGAGGGCATGAAGGTTCGCGTCATGCAGAACAATGTCTTCCTCGACACCTTCCAGAACCTCGGCGCCAATGCCACGCCGATGGCCTTCGGCGAAGTCTTCTCGGCTCTGGAAACCAAGACGATCGACGCCCAGGAAAACCCCTACGTGACGATCGACACCTCGAAGTTCTTCGAAGTTCAGAAATACGTCACCGAGACCAACCACGCCTACACGCCGTTCCTCTTCCTCTTCTCCAAGGCGATTTTCGATACCTACACGCCCGAAGAGCAGGCGGCCCTGCGTGAATGCGCCATTGTCGGGCGCGACGTCGAGCGCCAGGTGATCGGCGACCTCAACAAGAAGTCGCTCGAAAAGATCAAGGCCGCCGGTCTGGAAGTGAACGTCCTTTCTCCGGAAGAGCAGGCCCGCATCCGCGAGAAGTCGATGGTCGTCTATGAAAAGCACAAGACCGAGATCGGCGCCGACGTTGTCGATGGCATCCTCGTGCAGCTCGAAGAGATCCGTAAGTAATACGGGCGCATCCCCGCGTTCGCGCGGGGCTATGAATAGCAAGGGGCCTGTGGCATTCGCCGCAGGCCCTTTTGTCGTCGATAGTGGCTATTCAGCCGAGTCTTCGAGCGGGCAACGTCATGGCGATGACGCCGGCGACCACGCAGCCCAGCCCCAGCCACGCTGTCGGCGAAAGGCTTTCGCCGAGGAAGACCACGCCGATGGCAACGCCGATCGGCACACGGAGATAGGCTTGCGCCGTCGTGCCGACCGAACCGAGCACGTGCAGCAGGCGGAAATAGATCACGAATGCCAGCGCGGTCGAGAAGATGGAGAGGGCGAGGAGCGCGGCAACGGAGTTGGCGCTCGGGGCCAGCGTCCATGGCTGGTCGACAGCGAGGCTAATGGGAATGAGGATCGCGGCGCTGCAGATCAGTGTGCCGGCCGCCGGCATCATCGGATCAAGTCCCCTGAAATTCTGGCCGAATATCGCAGCGCTCGCATAGCAGATGGTGGCTGCGACGATAGCAATTTGCGCCCATAGCTCCTGTCCCAGCCCTCTCATCGACTCGACGCCGACGATCAGGCATATGCCGAACAATCCAGCAGCAACACCGTACAGCTTGCGGCCGGTCACGACCTCGTGGCGGGTAATCAGCGCCGTGAGCAGAAAGGCGAATATCGGGGTGGTTGAGTTCAGTATCGTCGCCAGGCCCGCGTCGGTCGTCTGCTCGGCCCAGGCGATCAGTGTGAAAGGGATGGCGCTGTTGAGGCAGGCCTGGACCAGGAAGCGCTTCCACGTTTGCCTGTCTCCGGGCAGTTTCAACCCGCGCAAGCGGACCAGCAGTGCGAGAGCCGCGCCGGCAATAAGCGTCCTGGCGGCGATGAACGTCACCGGCGGGATGGTTTCGACGCCGATCTTGATGAAAGTATAGGAGGCTCCCCACAAGGTGGAGAGCGCCAGAAGCAACGCCAGATCCGTCGCCGTGTTCGTCTTGCCAGTCATGTTGTCCCCGTTCCTGCATGTGCTATCCGGCTCATCTCTAGCGCTTTCGGACGCAGGACGCTTCGACGTGGATCGAACTATCGGCGGCTCGCGGGATGCAGCGCGGGCAACATCCCGAAAGGTTCACGGCACTTCCAGCGGGCCGTCGAGCTGGCGTTTCTTCAACTGCTGTTCGCGGAAGAAGATGAACATTCCCGACCCGATGATCAGCGTTGCGCCGAGCATCATGGTGAGCCGTGGTACGTCGCCGAAGAACATCCAGCCGAAGACGATGGCCCAAATGAGAAGCGTGTACTGAAGCGGCGCGACGGTTGCGGCGTCGGAGATCTTCAGTGCCCGGTTGACCAGCATATGCGCGCCCATGGCGACGACGCCCAGCAGGCACAGCAGCGCCAGTTCCGGTGGTGAGGTCAAGGGTGTCCAATCGAAGGGGGCAAAGGCCAGGCCGGCAAGACCGGCGCCACCGAGCTGGAAGAGCACCAGGGTCTTGTCCGGCGTGGAACGCAGGCTGCGGCCCGACAGCAACATGAAGGCGAAGGCGAAGGTGCCAACGAGCGAGATGATGGCAGGCATGGTAAACATCGCGCTCGACGGTTCGAGCGTGATGATGACGCCGATGAAGCCGACGAAGATCGCCGTCCAGCGCCGCCAGCCAACCTTCTCGCCAAGCAGCAGCGGCGAGGCGGCGGCGACATAGATCGGCGCCGCAAGCCAGTAGGTCATCACATCGGCGAGCGGCAGGTACATGACCGCATAGTAGAAGCAGAACACCTCCATCGTCGAAAACAGCACCCGCGCCGCCTGCATCAGCGGTCTCTCGGCCTCGATGATCGGCTTCCATCCGGCACGCCAGAGGAAGGGTGAAAGGATGAGCAGTGCGGCGATGCTGCGGATCAGGATCACCTGGCCGAGGCCATAGCTGGCCACCAGCCATTTGCCCATCGCGTCGTTCAGCGCGAACATCAGCATGCCGAGCAGCATCAATGCCGGTCCGGCCACCGAACTCAGTGGGCTGCCGCCTACGGCGGTGTCACTCGTGTTGGTCATCGATTTCCTCGTCGGCATTTTAGATAGTCGAAGTGTCGGAGACCCGGCGGCTGACGGTAAAAGCACGCTCGAGCTCGGGAATGAGTTCCATGCCGAGGCCCGCGCCGGGCGGCACGGTGATCATGCCGTTGCGGACTTCGGGAAGGGCAGTGACGAGGTCGCGGTACCAGGTGTTGTAGAAGGCGCGCACGCTTTCCTGGACCAGCGCATTGGGTGCGTTGAGCGACAGGTGCGTCGAAGCGCACAGGACGACCGGGCCGGTGCAGTCGTGCGGCGCGACCGGCAGGTGCCAGGCTTCCGCCATCGCGGCGATCTTGCGGGCCTCGGACAGGCCGCCGCACCAGCTGATGTCGAGCATGACCACGCCTGCCGCCCCGGTTTCGAGATAGTCGCGGAAGGCCCAGCGCGAGCCGAGTGTCTCCGAAGCCGAGATCGGGGCCGGCGAGACTTCCGCATAGCGCTTGAGGCTGGCAAGGCTGTCCATCTTGATCGGATCCTCGTGCCAGAAGGTCTGGTAGGGGGCGAGGGCCTTGGCAATCTGCATCGCCGGCAGCAGCTGCCACATCGAATGGAACTCGACCATGATGTCCATCTTGTCGCCGACGGCGGCGCGGATCTTCTCGAAGGGCTCGAGTGCCTTCTTGAGGTCGGGCATCGAGATGTACTGGCCCCGGGTCTTTTCGGCCGCTGCATCGAAGGGCCAGATCTTCATCGCCGTGATGCCGTCTTCCAGCAGGGACTGGGCAAGCTCGTCGGCCCGGTGCAGGAAGCCGTTCAAGTCGTCGTAGTCCTTACCGGTCGCAAGGCCGTAGTTGGCAGTCGTCTGGCCGGTCGCCTTCTTGATGTATTCGGTGCCGGCACAGGTGTTGTAGGTACGGATCTCGCGGCGGGTGAAGCCGCCGAGGAGCTGCGCGATCGGCAGGCCGGTCGCCTTTCCGAACAGATCCCAAAGGGCGATGTCGAAGGCGGAATTGCCGCGCACTTCAGCGCCGGACGAACGGAAGCCCAGGTAGCCGACGAGGTCGGCGGAAAGCCTGTCGATCTCCAGTGGATCGTGACCGATCACGCGCGGCGCGATATATTCATGCACATAGGCTTCCACGGTCTCGGCCCCGAAGAAGGTTTCGCCAAGACCCGTCAGGCCTTCGTCGGTATGGACCAACACCCACAGCAGATTGGCGCGCTCGGCGACGCGCACGGTTTCGAGACGTGTAATCTTCATCATATCCTCCCAGCCGCAATGGCCCCTGTCCAAAGCGGCCGTTCCTCTCCTCAAGGGCTGGCGCGCCGTTGCCTCAGCGCCAAGACTTCGGCCTTGTCGCTGTGTTTGGCGAGAATCCTTCCATGACGCAAGATCCATTCTCGCGTTGTCATGTTGTCAGACTTCTCTTCTGGCGAGACACAATACGTCGATCGGCGACGAGCACAAGCTCTCTCGCAGCAATTTTTTGCTACCCTGCGGGGGTTCGCAATCCAGGCCCGGCAACTTCAGCCTGCCGGCAGTTCTGCCGTCATATGATGGGGGTGAGTTTCCGGGCTCGCCTTGTGGTCCTTCAATCTCGGAAACGAAAAAAAATGCGGCGCGCCTTCCGGCACGCCGCAGTCGATGTCCGGTATTCGAGGCGGTTGATCAGCTCTGGACGAAGGCGAGAAGGTCGGGATTGATCACGTCGGCATGAGTGGTCAGCATGCCGTGCGGGAACCCCGGATAGATCTTGAGAGTACTGTTCTTCACCAGCTCGTGTTGCAGCACGCTGGCGGCCTTGTAGGGAACGACCTGGTCGTCGTCGCCCTGCAGGATCAGCGTCGGCACGGTGATCGCCTTCAGGTCTTCGGTCTGGTCGGTCTCGGAGAAGGCCTTGATGCCTTCGTAGTGCGCCTTGGCGCTGCCGATCATGCCTTGGCGCCACCAATTGTTGATCACGCCCTGCGAGACCTTCGCGCCCGGCCGGTTAAAGCCGTAGAAGGGGCCGGCGGCGACGTCGATGTAGAACTGCGCGCGATTGGCGGCCAGCGCGTCGCGGAAGCTGTTGAGGACCTCGATCGGCGTTCCCTCGGGATTGCTCGGCGTCTTCAGCATCAGCGGCGGAACGGAGCTGACGAGCACCATCTTGGCGACGCGGCCCTGCGGCTGGCCGTATCTGGCGACATAGCGGGCGACTTCGCCGCCACCCGTGGAATGTCCGATATGGACGGCGCTGCGGAGATCGAGATGTTCGGCCACCGCCGAGGCGTCGGCGGCATAGTGGTCCATGTCATGACCATCGCTGATCTGCGTGGACCGTCCGTGGCCGCGGCGGTCGTGGGCGACGGCGCGGTAGCCCTTGTTGACGAAGAACAGCATCTGCGCGTCCCAATCGTCCGAGGACAGCGGCCAGCCGTGATGGAAGACGATCGGTTGGGCGTCCCTTGGACCCCAATCCTTGTAGAAAATGCTCACGCCGTCCTTCGTTGTTACATATGCCTCGACCATGAGGTTCGCTCCATTTCTTGCTTGAGGTTGTATCTTCGCCGCAAATGCCGCCGCGGCCATGAATGAGGCCGTGGTCGAAACGTACCCACAGTGGCCCGGAGCAAAAAGCATACCTAAGTGTAGTTGAGGCTAGACGATCACCCGGCTTTGCATCGATTGCTTGTTACCAAAGATGGGCTCGATTGACGATCGCGTGAGTTGCATGCGGTAAACCTCTGCCTCAGCGGCATAGCCTCGAGAATTCATGCAAACTTGCGCGGGTCTGTCGGGACGAACACGATGTTGCCGCGGCGCGATGCACCGCGACGAAACGCGTCGAACATGTCTTTGAACAGGACCGGGAATTCCGCTGGCTCCGGCCTTGGCCGACGCGACCGGTATCAGCAGCTGAAGCGGGCTTGAAAAGTCAGTCTGCCCCGGGGAATTGTCCGCCCAGATATTCCTCGCTGACATAGTGCGGGTATTCGGACTTGGCAGCCCTTGCGATGCTCTCGTCGATCTCGACCACCACGACCGGGTTCTCTTCCGAGGTCGTGCCGATCAACCTGCCATGCGGGTCTGTCGCGAAACCTCCACCACCAAATATGCTGTCGGGACTGGCGGGATTGCGGCTGCGATTTGAACTAACGACATACGCGCCGGCCGACGCCGCGGCCATCACGCTTGCCGCATGCCAGAGCACGGAATTGCCGCCGGTGGCCCTGGGCGCGGCAATCACATCCGCACCGCGCTGGCCGAGCAGTTTTGCGCATCGGGGGAACATCAGTTCGGTGCACAACAGCGCTCCGATCATCGTCTTGCCGGCTGCCAGCGGTTCGAAGCCGGAGTGGAACGGTTTGAACCAGGAGGCCTCTTCCCAGTTCGGCTCGGCCGGAAAAAGATGCTTGTGGTGCAGGAAGCGGTAGGTGCCGCGTTCCATAATGAACGCCTCGTTCGCCAGGGCATCCGGGTGCATGACCGGCCTTGAGGAAACGATCGTGGTCGCGTTGAGGGCCGCGAGTTCGTCCAGCGCCTCGTCATGCAGCCGCGCCCATGCCTGCGCCTGCTCGGGATCGAAGCCCTTCACTCTGGGGAGCCAGTTGCCGAAGGGCATTTCGTTGGTCACGAGTATATCCGGATGGAGATCGTCGACGAGCGCCCTGATTCTCGACCACGCTTCCGTTCCGGGCAAAAGCCCGTCTTCCCACTCGACGATTGCTATCCGTGTCATGTCTTCTCTCTCGGGCTGGTGGGGCCACTCGAAGTGTATCACCAACTGCCACTTGGCGCAGGACGTACAAGGCGTCCCGTCATCCCCTCAGCTGCCCCGTCCGCGTCCAACCTGGCGACGTGCATCTCAAGCCGGGCAATATCGTCGACAAGGTTCACCGCCGTGCGTCGTGCGACGAAGGCATCCAAGAAATCACCGCCAGCGTCTTCAGGAAGGTCACAATAGCGCGCAGGCAAGTGGGAGCAATCCAAACCGATAGGCTTCCACAAAACTGATCAAGTCATCAGGAGTTCAGTGCGCCACGGTTGCCGACCGGCGGGTTGTGGCGGAATGCAGCAGCGCTTCGATCAGCCGGTGCACCTTCAGCGCCTCGCGTCCCGACACAAGCGGCGGGCGCCTGTTCTCGATCGCATCGACGAAGTCGGCGAGCACGGCGCGGTGGTGGTCGTGCGGAAAGGCCATCGGATCGGCCCCGGCGCCGCCGCCCGGTCCGTCATCCGCCTGCCGGACCTCGCTGCCGTCGTGGAACTGGGCGACAAGCGCCCGGCCCTCGATCCTTGCTGTGCCCTTCGTGCCGATCAGTTCGACCGTGTCGGGCAGCCCCGGATAGGCTGAGGTCGTTGCGCTGACGGTACCGAGCGCACCGTTTTCGAAGCGAAGTGCGCCGGCGACCAGATCCTCGGTTTCCATCCGGTGAACGGGCGTCGTCGTCGCGTAGGCAAAAACTTCGGATGGTGGGCCGGCCAAGGAAATCAGGAGATCAAGCGTATGGATGCCCTGGGTCAGCAGCACACCGCCGCCGTCGCGCGCCATGGTGCCGCGGCCCGGCTGGTCGTAATAGCTCTGTGGCCGCCAGTTCGAGAGTTTTGCCGACGCGCCGACCAGCGCACCCAGCCGTCCCTGTGCGATGATGTCCCGCAGTGCCACGCTCACCGGCCGGAAACGATGCTGCAGCACGACGCCGAGGGCGATACCCGCGGTTTCCGCCTTCTCGACCATGTCGGCGGCGCGCGCCGTGGTGATCTCCAGCGGTTTTTCCAGAAGCACGTGCTTGCCCGCACGCGCCGCGCGCTCAACGATCTCCAGATGCGTCGATGGCGGCGTCAGCACGAGCAGGGCATCGATCGAGGCATCATCGACGATCGCATCAAGACTGTCCGAAATCGGCATGTTCCAATGCTCTGCGAAGGCCTGTCGCCGGCTCGCTGACGGGCTGAAAACGGCAGCGACCTCCACTCGGTTGGATAGGTCCTGCAGGCTCTTCGCATGCGGCGCCGACGCCATGCCGAGGCCGACAACCGCAAGACGCATCTTCGCCATATCTCAGGCCCTCTGTTCGAGAGTGCGCATGATGCCGCGCAGTTCGGCAAGCCCCTTGAGGCGGCCGATGGCGGAGTAGCCGGGGTTTACCGTCTTGCCGATGTCGTCGAGGATCTGGTGGCCGTGGTCGGGGCGCATCGGTATCACCGCATCGGCTCGTCCCGCCTCGCGACGGCGTCCTTCCTCGTCCAGCAGAGCCGTGACAACGCCGACCATGTCGACATAGCCGTCGAGATGTTCCGATTCATGGAACGAACCGTCGGGCTCGTGGGCGACATTTCGCAGATGCGCGAAGTGGATGTCGGGGCCGAACTCCCTGGCCATCGCGACGAGGTCGTTGTTGCGGTTGGCGCCGTAGGAACCGGTGCAAAGGGTTATGCCGTTTGCAGAGGATTTTACGCCGTCGATGATCGCGCGCGCATCGCCGGCATTGGAGACCACGCGCGGCAGGCCGAAGATCGGGAAGGGCGGATCGTCGGGATGGATGGCAAGCTTCACGCCGGCCTCCTCGGCAACGGGGACGATCTCCCGCAGGAAGGCGAGGAGGTTGTCGCGCAGCCCCGTCGGGGTTATCTCGCGATAGCGGTCGAGCATGCGGCGGAAACTGTCGCGATCGTAGACGAACTCCCGCGCCGGAACCCAGGCGATCAGGTTGCGTTCGAGCCGCGCCAGGTCGCTCTCACTCATGGCGGCAAGCCGTTTGCGCGCCGCGTCGATGCGCTCCGGCGGATGCTCCGCTTCGGCGCCCGGCCGCTGCAGGATCAGAACGTCATAGGCGCAGAACTCGACGATGTCGAAGCGCAGCGCGGTGCCGCCATGCGGCATGCGGTATTCCAGGTCCGTTCGCGTCCAGTCGGTAATGGCCATGAAGTTGTAGCAGATCGTGCGAACACCGGCTTCGGCCACGGCGCGGATCGAGGCCTTGTAGTTGTCGATGAGTTCGCGGAAGCGGCCGGACCGCGTCTTGATGTCCTCGTGGACGATGATGCTCTCGACGACGCTCCATTCGAGGCCGGCGGCCTCGATCTCGGCCTTGCGCCGCGCTACTTCGTCGGCGGGCCAGGCCCGGCCGTCGTTGAGATGGTGAAGCGCCGTGACGACGCCGGTCGCGCCCGCCTGCCGCACATGGGCGAGGGGAACGGGATCGTCCGGACCGAACCACCGCCAGGTCTGTTTCATAGGCGCTTTCCTCCAAGAGATGCCAGCGCAGCGCGCGGGCCTTTCGTCAGTATCGTTTCGAGATGATTGGCTGTCAGTGCTACGAGAGCGGCCGCATGCTCGCCGGCCGCGACATCGAACCCGGCATGGTGAAATACCGCCTGGACGATGTCACGCGAACTGCTGTGCTTGTCCAGAATTGCGGCGATCCCCTTATCCAGCGGGTCGGTGAAATGGGCTTCCGGCAGGGTCTTGCCGCGCGCCGCGCAGGCCGCGATCCAGGCGGCAGGCGCCAGCATCAGGTGATCCGCCGGTCCGCCGCGCGCCAGTTGGGTCCGGGCGGAGGCGATGATGCGCTGCGCCAGTTTCTGGCTGCCGTCGTTGGCGATCTGGGCGATGCGGTGCACCAGCGCGGGGTTGGAGAAGCGCTCGGTCAGGGCGGCGGTATAGGCGGCGGGAACGAGACCGGCACCGTCCGGAAGAGTGGTTGCGGCCTCCGACCAGAGACCGTCGACGAAGGTGCGGATGTCGGGATCGCCGAAGGCGCCGGCGACGTCGGCATGGCCGAGAAGCAGTCCGAGATAAGCGATCGCCGAATGGGCGCCGTTCAGCAGTCGCAGCTTCATGTCTTCGAACGGCCTGACGTCGGCGACCATCGTGACGCCGAAGCGTTCCCAATCCGGCCGGCCGGCGGGGAAATTGTCCTCGACCACCCATTGCAGGAAGGGTTCGGTCTTGACCGGCCAGGCGTCGACGACGCCGAGCGTTGTCGCGATCCGGGCGCGGTCTTCGTCCGTGGTTGCCGGCACGATCCGGTCCACCATGGTCGACGGGCAGGCGACGTGATCCGTGACGAAGGTTGCAAGCGCGGGATCGACCTGCCCGGCGAACTCGACGAGGAGCCGTTTCACCGTCTCGCCGTTCGCCGGAAGGTTGTCGCAGCAGGCAATCGTGAACGGCGGAACGTTCTGCTCCCGACGCCGGCGCAATGCGCCGAGCAGGAAGCCGTAGACGGTGCGGGGATGATCGGGACGGGCGAGGTCGTGGACGATGTCGGGATGGGCGAGGTCGAGGCCGCCGGAAGCGTCGCGCAGGTAGGCCTTTTCCGTGACCGTCAGGGTCACGATGCGGATCGCCTGGTCTGCCATGCGGTCGATGAGCGCCGCCGGGCCCTCCGGTGCGACGACGAGTTCGCGCAACGCGCCGATGATGCGAAGCCGGTCGCCAGAGGCGTCCTGTACGGCAAGCGTGTAGAGCCCGTCCTGCGGGGCAAGGGCATTGCGCGTCTCGGGGCTGCGTAGCGATGCGCCGAGTATGCCCCAGAAGCTTTCGCCTGCCGACAGGCAATCGTCGACATAGACCGCCTGGTGGGCGCGATGGAAAGCGCCGACGCCGAGATGAACGATGCCGCACGTGACGGTTGCCGGGTCGTAGGATGGTTTGCTGGCTCCCGCGACGCTTGCAAGCGCCGCCAGAGAAAGCCGCTTCTCACTGGTCATGGGCCTGCCACTCCTCCCTTGGCTGGTGAATGATGGCTACACCAATCGATGCGACGTCGCAAGATAGTCATCATACAACTATGCATTTTTTGTATGTTGACATCATGCCGATTCATCTCTAGCCCTATCTCTGCCGTGGAGGAGCGGCACAGGAATGAGCGCACTTATCGACCGCGATGTTCTGTTTGCGTCTGACCCGAGGCAACGCTCGATTGCTCGGGGGCTGTATGGTTCAATCGCGACCCTTCCGATCGTCAGTCCGCATGGCCATACCGATCCGCGCTGGTATGCGCTCAACGAGCCGTTTCCCGATCCGGCGCAACTGCTGATCGTCCCGGACCACTACATCTTCCGCATGCTGTTCAGTCAGGGTGTGGATCTGCAGCGCCTCGGCGTGCCGCCCATGGATGGCTCGCGGACGGAGGCGGATGGACGGGCCATCTGGCGGCTTTTTGCAGAGAACTACCGGCTCTTTCGCGGCACGCCGACGCGGCTGTGGATGGACTATGTGCTCTCCACCGTCTTCGGTATCGAGGAGCTTCTCGACGGCAGCAATGCCGACAGCGTCTATGATCAGATCGCGGACCAACTGGCGAAACCGGAATTCCGGCCGCGGGCTCTGTTCGAGCGCTTCAACATCGAGGTGATCGCGACCACGGAAGGCGCGCTCGACGATCTGTCCTGGCACCGCAAGATCCGGGAAAGCGGCTGGGGCGGGCGCGTGGTCACCGCCTACCGACCCGATGCCGTCGTCGATCCGGATTTCGAAGGTTTTTCCGACAATCTCGACCGGCTTGGGGATATGACCGGCGAAGACACCGGCGCATGGAGCGGCTATCTCGCCGCGCACCGCAAGCGCCGCGAATACTTCAAGACTTTCGGGGCGACGTCCTCCGACCATGGCCACCGCACCGCGACGACGGCAAATCTGGGCTCCGGCGAAGCTGAGGCGCTGTTCCAGCGGGTCCGTACTGGCAAGGCCGATGCCGCCGAGCGCGAGACCTTCCGCGGCCAGATGCTGACGGAAATGGGGAGGATGAGTCTCGATGACGGCCTCGTCCTGCAGATCCATCCCGGTTCCTGGCGCAACCATTCGCCCGGAATGATGGCGCGCTTCGGCCGCGACAAGGGCTTCGACATTCCGACCCGCACCGATTACGTCGCCGCGCTCAAGCCGCTTCTCGACGCGGTC
This sequence comes from Ferirhizobium litorale, assembly GCA_030028905.1. Lineage (GTDB taxonomy): Bacteria > Pseudomonadota > Alphaproteobacteria > Rhizobiales > Rhizobiaceae > Ferirhizobium > Ferirhizobium litorale. Next base: position 207,826 of record JALDYZ010000005.1, read on the forward strand.
GGGCTGGAGAAGAACCTATCTGTCATCCTCTTCACACTGGACGAAAGCAGCTACTCGCGCGAACTCGCGCCGCTCGCCGGCGTCTATCCGGCGTTGAAGCTCGGGCCGGCCTGGTGGTTCCACGACAGTCCGGAGGGCATGCGGCGCTTCCGCGAGCTGACGACCGAGACGGCGGGCTTCTACAACACCGTCGGCTTCAACGACGATACGCGCGCTTTTCCGTCGATACCGGCCCGCCACGACATCGCCCGCCGGGTCGACTGCGCCTTTCTTGCCCGGCTCGTCGCCGAACACCGGCTGACCGAGACCGAGGCTTTCGAACTTGCACGCGAGCTGGCCTACACGCTCGCGAAGGAGGCCTATCGACTTTAGGGAAGAGGGCGAGGGAGCCCGCAATTGGGAGGAAGAAATGTTGAATGTCTCAAAGCTGCTCGGCAGCGTCGTCGTGGCATCGATGCTCACGCTCGGCGTCGCCAATGCACAGACTGTTCTGAAATCGTCGGACACGCATCCGGACGGCTATCCGACCGTGGAAGGCGTGAAGTATTTCGGCGAACTGGTGAAGGAGCGCACCGGCGGACGCTATGCCGTCGAGGTCTATCACTCCGCACAGCTCGGCGAGGAGAAGGATACGATCGAGCAGGTCCGTTCGGGCGTGATCGAACTGAATCGCGTTTCGATGGCGCCATTTAACGGCACGGTCAAAGAAACGATCGTGCCGGCGCTGCCCTACATTTTCCGCTCCGAGGAGCACATGCACAATGTGATGGATGGGCCGATTGGCGACCAGATCAAGGCGGCTTTCGAGCCGGCCGGCCTCGTGGCGCTCGCGTTCTATGATGCCGGCAGCCGCTCCTTCTACAACAGCAAGAAGCCGATTGCGACCGTCGACGACATGAAGGGCATGAAGTTTCGTGTCATCCAGTCCGACATCTTCGTCGACATGGTCGCCGCCCTCGGCGCCAATGCCACGCCGATGCCGTACGGCGAGGTCTATTCTTCGATCGAGACTGGCGTCATCGACGGCGCGGAAAACAACTTCCCGAGCTACGACACCGCCAAGCACGCCGAAGTCGCCAAGTTCTATTCGGAAGACCAGCATACCATCCTTCCGGAAGTGCTGGTGATGAACAAGGCCGCCTTCGACAAGCTGACGCCGGAAGATCAGGCGATCTTCAAGCAGGCAGCCAAGGACAGTGTCGCCAAGCAGCGTGAGCTGTGGGCAGCCAAGGACAAGGAATCGCGTGACAACGTCGCGAAGCTCGGCTCGGCGGTCAACGAGGTCGACAAGCAGGGCTTCATGGACGCGATGAAGCCGGTCTACGAAAAGCACGTTACCGACGACGTCCTGAAGAAGATGGTCGCCGACGTCCAGGCGGTCCAGTGACCAGCTGAAGGCGCAGACCGACCGATCGCGGGCGTCCCTTGCGGGGCGTCCGCACGGTCCCGGAGGACAAGACCATGCATGTGGAACTGAAAAGCGGGCTGCCGATCCTGTCGCGGCTCAACGCGGCGGCGCTTTGGCTGGCCGGCATCGGCCTGGTGTCGATGACCGCCATCGTCGCCTGGCAGGTCTTCTGCCGTTACGTGCTGAACGACTCGCCGAGCTGGACCGAACCGGGCGCGGTCATGCTGATGAGCTGGTTCATCTTTCTCGGCGCGGCGGTCGGCGTGCGGGAAAACAACCACCTGGGCTTCGACGTGCTGCTCTATGTGCTCCCGCTTTCGGCCAAGAGATGGCTGAGGATGATTTCCGACTGCGTCATTCTCGCCTTCGGCCTCGGCATGGTGATCTATGGTGGGAGCCTGGTCAGCCTCACATGGAGCACCGTATTGCCGTCTCTCGGCATTTCCGGCGCATGGGACTACCTGCCAGTCGTGGCCGGCGGCGTGCTGGTCATCCTGTTTTCGCTGGAGCGCATCGCGCTGCGCCTGACGGGTGCGCCGATCGACGCCGAGCTGGACGAGATGGAACCCGCCGAAATCGCGGTCGAAGCCGGAAACATTGACACTGCAGAAGGCGCCAAGACAGGCGCGACGAGGGGCTGAGCAATGGAACTGTGGATACTCTTCTCCTCCTTCATCCTGCTGATGCTGATCGGAACGCCGATCGCTTTCTGTCTGGGTGTATCGAGTTTTGCGACCGTGCTCTACATGGGCCTGCCGCCGATGGTCGTCTTCCAGCGCCTGAATTCCGGCATGAGTGTCTTTTCGCTGCTGGCGATCCCCTTCTTTATCTATTCCGGCGACCTCATGGTGCGCGGCGGCATCGCCCAGCGCATCGTCGCCTTTGCAGCGTCTCTTGTCGGCCATGTGCGCGGTGGCCTGGGCCAGGTCAACATCGTGACGGCAACCCTGTTCGGCGGCATCTCGGGCTCTGCCGTGGCCGAAGCGGCGGCCGTCGGCGGCTTGATGATCCCCCAGATGAAGGCGCGGGGCTACGGCGCCGACTACGCCGTCAACGTCACCTCGATGGCGGCGCTGATCGCCCTCCTGTTGCCGCCGTCGCACAACATGATCATCTATTCGATCTCCGCGGGCGGCAAGATTTCCATCGCCGACCTGTTCACGGCCGGCATCCTGCCCGGCTTGCTGCTTGCCGGAGCGCTGATGGCCACCGCCTATGTGGTGGCGCGCAAGCGCGGCTATCCAACCGAACCATTCCCCGGCTTCGCCATGGTGGCGCAGTTGTTCGCCGTCGCCATTCCGGGCCTGCTGCTGATCGCGATCATCTTTGGCGGCGTGCGCTCCGGCATCTTCACGGCGACGGAGAGCTCCTGCATTGCGGTCGTCTATGCGCTGCTGATCACTCTGCTCGTCTATCGCCAGATGACGTGGTCGGACTTCGTCCACGCGACGAAAGGTGCGGTGCGCACTACCGCCATGGTGCTACTGATCATCGGCACCGCAGCAGCCTTCTCCTGGCTGATGGCGTTCCTGCGCGTGCCGGCATCGCTGGTCGCCTGGATGCAGACGATCTCGGACAACCCGATCGTCATCCTGCTCCTGTTGAACGTGATCATGTTGCTGCTCGGAACGTTCATGGACATGGGCCCGACGATCATCATCACCACTCCGATCTTCCTTCCGATCGCCCAGGCCTACGGCATCGACCCGGTCCATTTCGGCGTGATCATGATTCTCAACTATGGTATAGGCCTCAACACCCCGCCCGTCGGCGGCGTCCAGTTTGTTGCCTGTGCCGTTGGCAAGATCACCGTTTGGGAGGCGATGCGGTCCATTTGGCCCTTCTACGGGGCCGGAGTCGTCGTCCTGTTGCTCGTCACGTACATTCCGGCGCTGTCGCTCTGGCTGCCTTCCGTTTTCAAATAGGTCAATCGACATGAGCGCAGATCCGACGGACTTGAAAGTCGAGCGAAAGCCGAAGCTCTCGGAGAACGTCTCCCAGGCGCTGCGGAGCCAGATCCTCTCGGGCGACTTCGCGGTGGGAGAAAAACTGCCGACCGAAAGCCGGATGACAGAGATCTTCGGTGTCAGCCGCACGGTGGTCCGCGAGGCGGTCGCGGCCCTGGCGGCAGACGGTCTCGTCGAGTCGCGGCATGGAGCCGGTGTGTTCGTTCTCGATCACCCAACCAGCAAGATCAGTGCCATCAGCGCCGATATCGGCAACAAGATCAGCCAGGCCGTCAACATCCTCGAAGTGCGGATGGGCATCGAGATCGAAAGCGCGGGGCTGGCTGCGCAGCGCCGCAATGTGGCGCAGGAGGCGCGCATACAGGAGGCCTTCTTCGAATTCGAGCGCCATCTCGAACTCGGAGAGCCGACCGGCAAGGCCGACTTCCAGTTTCACCGCGAGATCGCCGCGGCGACCAACAACCCCTTCTATGTCGAGGTCCTCGATGCGCTCGGCGACCGTACCATCCCCTGTGATCGCAACTCGCCGTGGTATTCGGTCGAGGTGCTTTCCGACGATTATCTGCACGGCCTGCAACGGGAGCACCTGACGATTCTTCAGGCGATCTCGGCCGGGGATCCGCAGGCGGCACGCGATGCGATGCGCGCCCACCTGCAGGCGGCGCAGGAGCGCTACCGCAAGCGCCTCAGCGGCCAGCAGGCAAAATATTTCAACGCAGCCAAACCCCGGCAACCCGGGTCGAAAGGGAACACATGACCACCGAGCACACCATCCGTTTCGCTGTCGATCCGCTCGCCGCCGCCGCGATGGGCACCGACGAGCTGCGCGCGAACTTCCACGTAGGCGGCCTGTTTGAAGCCGGAATGATCAACCTGACTTACACGCACTACGATCGCATGATCGTTGGCGGTGCCGTTCCGCTCGGAGACGCGCTCAAGCTCGAGACGATCAGGCCGAACGGTACGAAGAGCTTCCTGGAGCGTCGCGAACTGGTGGTCGTCAACATTGGCGGTCCCGGAACGGTAGTCTGCGGCGGCACCGAACATCACCTCGGCACGCGTGACATGCTCTATGTCGGCATGGGCGAGGAGGTTTCCTTTGCCTCTCGCGAAGCCGGCCAACCGGCCAGGTTCTACCTGCTGTCGGCTCCGGCCCACAGGACCTACCCGACCAGGTTGCTGACAATGGCGGAAGCGCGGCGCCTCGACCTCGGCAGTCAGGAGACCTCGAACGAGCGCAGTATCTTCCAGTTCACCACCACGATCGAGACCTGCCAGATCGTCGTCGGCATGACACAGCTGGCGAAAGGCTCGGTGTGGAACACCATGCCGGCGCATGTGCATGACCGGCGCATGGAGGCCTATCTCTACTTCGACCTGCCCGAGACGGCGCGGGTCTTCCATTTCATGGGCGAGCCCGAGGAAACGCGCCACATCGTGATGGCCAACGAGGAGGCGGTGATTTCGCCGTCCTGGTCGATCCACTCCGGTTGCGGCACGTCCAATTACGCCTTCATCTGGGCGATGGCGGGTGACAACCTCGATTACACGGACGTCGATCCGGTGGAGATGGACAGCCTGCGATGACCGATTTTTCCGCATTCAGCCTGGCCGGCAAGCGCATTCTCGTCACCGGCGCCAATACCGGCATCGGCCAGGGGATCGCTGTGGCGATCGCCCGCGCCGGGGGCGCGGTGATCGGCGTCGGCCGCTCGGCGATGGACGAGACGGCGGCCCAAGTCGTCGCCGCCGGCGCAAGCTTCACGGCAGTTGCCTGCGACCTGATGAACCCGGCGGCGGCGCGCGCCATGCTGGATGCCGCCTGGGACGAGCATGGCCCGATCGACGGTCTGGTCAACAATGCCGGCATCATCCGCCGCAGCGACGCGGTCGATTTCTCGGAGGAGGACTGGGACGATGTCATGGACGTCAATCTCAAGACCGCCTTCGTGCTCTGCCAGACGCTGGCGCGTCGTCTCATGGCGGCCGACCGGAGAGGCAAGATCGTCAATATCGCCTCGATGCTCTCTTTCCAGGGCGGCATCCGGGTCGCGTCCTATACGGCTTCCAAGCACGGAGTTCTCGGGGTCACGCGCTTACTTGCCAATGAATGGGCGGCGAAAGGCATCAACGTGAACGCCGTTGCCCCCGGTTACATCGAAACGAACAACACGGAAGCCCTGCGCGCCGATCCCGACCGCAGTGCGGCGATCCTTGCGCGCATCCCGGCGGGGCATTGGGGCCGACCGGAAGACGTCGGTGACACGGCCGTCTTCCTGCTTGCGCCGGCTTCCGACTATATGCACGGTGCAGTGATTGCAGTGGACGGCGGATGGCTGGCGAGGTGACCATGGTACAAAGCAACGACATCTTCATCCGCTCCGCCGATGGCGAATGGACTGTGACTCCGGACGGCAATCGCCGACGCATCGTCGTCTATACCGACGAACTCATGATGGTGGAGTTCGCATTCGAGGCGGGCGGCGAGGGCTGGATGCATTCGCATCCGCATGTGCAGTCAAGCTACGTCGCCGAAGGCCGCTTCGACGTGACCATCGACGGGCGGACCGAGACGCTTAAACAGGGCGACAGCTTCATCGTGCCGTCCGGATTGCGCCACGGTGTCAAGGCGCTGGAAAAAGGCCGCCTGATCGACTGCTTCACGCCCCACCGGGCCGATTTCATCGCCTGACATTGCGGACGCCCGTACGGGACACCGGACGGCGCCGCAGTCCCGAGCCCCAACGATTTCGGAAGACAATCCGTCGGGCCGAGAAAAAGCGTGCTAACAACGTGCGCAACGATTCTCGGTATGAAGTGACGCGATGAGCAGCAAGTCCCATGGTTACGTCTTCGCCCTTTTAGCAATATGTATCTTTGCCGCTCAGGATGGCTTCACCAAGTATCTCGGTGACCGTTATCCGCCAATTCTGGTGACCATGATCCGGTTCTGGGCGTTTGCCTTTTTCGTATCCTGTCTCGCCGCGTCATCTCCCGGCGGTATTCGCAAGGCGCTCGTCACCCGTCATCCCTGGCTGCAGGTTTTTCGCGGGATCCTTCTCGTCTCCGAAATCGTCGTCATGGTCTTCGCCTACAAATATGCCGGTCTGGCGATGAGCCAGTCCATCTTTCAGGCGACGCCCCTGTTCATCACCATGCTGTCGATACCGCTCCTTGGCGAAAAAGTGGGATGGAGGCGCGGTTCTGCCGTCGTTGTCGGTCTGGTCGGTGTCCTGATCATCATCAACCCGGTGAACGTGCATTTCGACGCGTCCCTGCTCCTCCCGCTCACCGCAGCCGGGATGTTTGCGATCTATAGCATCGCCACCCGCGCGGTCAGCCATGGCGATTCCGCCGTGACCAGCGTCTTCTACGCGGGTACCGTGGGAGCAGTCGCGGTGTCGCTTGTCGGCCCATTCTACTGGACCGCAGTCCACTCTTCGGACTGGATCATCCTGGGGGCCCTTTGCGTTTGCGGTGCCTTGAGCCACTTCTTCCTGATCAAGGCCTATGCCCTCCTTCCGGCGTCCGAAGTTCAGCCGGTCACATACCTGCAACTCGTTCTCAACGTGCTCATCGCCGTGATCGTCTTCGGCGAAAGCGTGACCGCAAACATGATCGCTGGCGCACTCATCGTGGTGGGCGCCGGTCTTTTCACCGTCTGGCGCGAGCACCGGCTCGGCAAGATCCGCTAACGCGGCCGACAGCAGACACTTGAGAAACGAACAACACGCGGCTAAGCCGGCGTGTCCGCCTTTCGTTGCCGTGAGCCTAACATGAGGATGTCCGATGCCCCGACTGCCGACGAATCTCGACAAGCCATATGCCGCTTTCCTTTTCGATATGGACGGCACCATCCTGAACTCATTGGCCGCTGCCGAACGCGTTTGGGGAAGGTGGGCGGAGCGGCATGGGCTGGACGTTGACGCATTCCTGCCGACGATGCACGGATCGCGTGGCATCGATACCATCGCTCGCCTGAAGTTGCCCGGCGTGGATCCGGTCCGAGAAGCGGCGTCGATTACCGAGGCTGAAATCGAGGACGTCGATGGAGTGGTGGCGCTCCCAGGTGCTGCCGCGTTTCTGAATGCTCTGCCGCCGCGCCGGTGGGCGATCGTGACGTCGTCGCCTCTCCGGTTGGCCGAACGGCGGCTTGAGGCAGCCGGTCTCCCATTGCCAGCATTCATGGTTACCGCTGAGGACGTTGAAATCGGAAAGCCCAATCCTCAGTGCTACATCCTGGGGGCGGAGCGTGTGGGTGCCAATCCGAAGGAATGCCTTGTATTTGAGGATGTTCACGCAGGAATTCTCGCAGGCGAAGGCGCCGGCGCGGAGGTGATGGTGGTGACTGCGACGCAGCATCACGAGGATACTTTTCACGCCCATTCTACCTTGTCTTCATACGAGGGTATCAGGCCGATCGTCTTTAGCGACAACATGATCGGTATCACGGCACTTTGATGTCCCTCTACCGGTAATTTCCGCCACAACCGAAGCCGGCCGCGTCAGTCGTCGTCATCCGCCTTGACATCCGCTCGTCCCCCTCCATAATGGCAAGATGTCAGACCAATTTGAGAAGCTGACGTGACAGGGGAAGGTGCCGCATGACGGCAGGGTTCGACAGCAGGCCTCGCATTTCGCCGCTTCCGCCGATGGACCGCGCCCGGCAGGTCACGGACGCGCTCGCCACCTATATCGACCAGGCCAGCCTCAAGGCAGGCGATCGCCTGCCCGCCGAGCGAGAACTGATGGCGGCCCTCGCCGTCGGACGCTCCACCATCCGCGAGGTGATCCGCCACTTCCAGGCGCTGGGCGTGATGGAAACCCGGAAGGGCAGCGGCACCTACCTGCTGAAGCCGATCACCTCGGCGACGATCCACATGCCGCTGTCGCTCGAGACGGCGCATCTTCGCGACGGTCTGCTCCAGACGCTCGAAGTCCGTCGCGGCATCGAGGCGGAAGCTGCGATGGTCGCCGCCCGCAAGCGCACGCCCGAGGACCTCGTCGTCATCGAGGAAAAGCTGAACGAGATGGAGCGCGTCCATCTCGCCAAGGGAACGTCGGGTCCGGAAGACCTCCAGTTCCACCTCGCCATCTACAATGCCACCCACAATCCGCTGTTCCGCCAGCTTCTCGAGCAGATGCGCGGCGCCTTCGAACGCTTCTGGGACGAGCCCTTCGACCGGCCGGATTTTGCCCGCCGGTCCTTCCCCTTTCACCGAACGCTTTTCAACGCAATCGCCGCGCAGGACACAGAGGCCGCCCGCCGTGAGACGCTCAAAATTCTCGACGTCGTCGAGGAAGACATCAAGGAAATGTCCAAATGATCAATGGGTCCGATCCGCTCGACCTTGCCTCTCTCGTCGTCGCCCATGACGAAGCCAACGCCTTCGAGGCCGTCGTGCCACCGATCGTGCAGACCTCGCTTTTCACATTCTCCAGCTATGACGAGATGGTCTCCTCCTATCGCGGCGAGATCGTCCGCCCGATCTACACCCGAGGGCTGAACCCGACGGTGCGTCACTTCGAGGAGATGCTGGCCAGGCTCGAAGGCGGCGAGGATGCGCTCGGCTTCGCCAGCGGCATGGCCGCCATCTCCTCCACGGTGCTTTCCTTCGTCGAGCCGGGGGACCGCATCGTCGCCGTCCGCCACGTCTATCCGGATGCATTCCGCCTTTTCGGTACGCTGATGAAGCGCATGCGCATCGAGGTTACTTACGTCGATGGCCGCGACGAAGAGGAGGTCGCCAGGGCACTTCCCGGCGCCAAGCTGTTCTACATGGAAAGTCCGACGAGCTGGGTCATGGAAGCCCATGACGTCGGTGCGCTCGCGGCACTGGCCAAGCGCCACGGCATCATCACCGTCATCGACAACAGCTGGGCGAGCCCGGTGTTCCAGCGGCCGCTGACGCTCGGGGTCGACCTCGTGCTGCATTCGGCCTCGAAATATCTCGGCGGCCATAGCGACGTGGTCGCCGGCATCGTCACCGGCTCGAAGGTGCTGATCGACCGCATTCGCGCCGAGGCCTATCCCTATCTGGGCGGCAAGCTGTCGCCTTTCGATGCCTGGCTGCTGATCCGCGGCCTACGCACCCTGCCGATCCGCATGAAGGCGCATGAGGCCTCGGCGTTGACGATCGCGCAGCGGCTGCAGGACCTCGATGTCGTCGAGAAGGTTTGCCATCCGGCGCTCGCCAACCGGCTGCCGCCGGGTCTTACCGGGTCGTCGGGCCTGTTCTCCTTCATCTTCCGCGAGGGCATAGATGTCCGGGCCTTCGCCGACCACCTCAAGCTCTTCAAGCTGGGCGTGAGCTGGGGCGGCCATGAAAGCCTGATCGTGCCTGGAGAGGTCGTTCTCCAGCAGAAGGCCCAACCGAATTCCGCGCATGCCTTCGGCATCGATACGCGGTCCGTGCGTCTTCATATCGGCCTGGAGGGAACCGAGGCCCTGTGGAGTGATCTGGAAGCGGCGCTCGCCGTCGCTACCCGAGCTTGAATGCAGTGAACGAAGCCCAAATCCAATAAAAGGGGAAATGCCATGAAGAGACTTCTGACTGCCGCCATCTTCACGTCGCTGATGGCTGGAACGGCACTCGCGGACACGACGCTGAAACTCGTCGAGGTGATCACCAGCCCGGAGCGCACCGAAACACTGAAATCGATCGTGTCGAAGTTCGAAGCCGCCAATCCGGGCACCAAGGTCGAGATCATCTCGCTGCCCTGGGGTGAGGCCTTCCAGAAATTCGCGACCATGGTTTCCGCCGGCGAAATCCCCGACGTGATGGAAATGCCCGACACCTGGCTGTCGCTCTACGCCAACAACGGCATGCTCGAAAACCTCGAGCCCTACCTTGCCAAGTGGGAGCACACCGGCGGGCTGACCGAGCGCGCCCTCGAACTCGGCCGCGATATCAACGACACGGCTTACATGCTGCCCTACGGCTTCTACCTGCGCGCCATGTTCTACAACAAGAAGCTGCTTGCGGAAGCCGGCGTTGCCGAGCCGCCGAAGACCATGGACGATTTCGTCAAGGCATCGGAAGCCGTCTCCAAGCTGCCGGGAAAATCGGGCTACTGCCTGCGCGGCGGTCCGGGCGGCTTGAACGGCTGGGTGATGTTCGGCGCGACGATGGCTGGCTCCAACCAGTTCTTCAAGGAAGACGGCACCTCGACCATGAACGAGGAAGGCTGGATCAAGGGCCTGACCTGGGTCGTAGACCTCTACAAGAAGGGCCTTGCCCCGAAGGACAGCGTCAACTGGGGCTTCAACGAGATCGTCGCCGGCTTCTATAGCGGTACCTGCGCCTTCCTCGACCAGGACCCGGACGCCCTCATCGCCATTGCCGAGCGCATGAAGCCCGAAGATTTCGGCGTGACCACCATGCCGAAGGGGCCGAGTGGCAAGGCCTTCACCACGATCGGCTATGCCGGCTGGTCGATGCTGGCGTCGAGCGAGAACAAGGACCTGTCCTGGAAGCTCATCGAGACGCTGGAAGGCCCGGAAGGCAATATCGAGTGGAACAAGCGCACAGGGGCGCTGCCGGTCCACACGTCGGCCGAGAAGGATCCCTTCTATGCCAGCGAACAGTTTAAGGGCTGGTTCGACGAACTTGCCGACAAGGATGTCGTGCTGACCGTCATGCCGACCTACCTGGAGGAGTTCGCCTACTTCAAGGACTCGCTGGCGATCAAGACCACCCAGGAAGCTCTGCTCGGCGACATCACCCCCGAGGAGCTTGCCAACCAGTGGGCTGGCTACCTGACCGCGGCCCAGCAGAAGTATCTCGCCAGCAAGCAGTAGGCGAGACGGTTCTCACCGATGGAGGCGGCCCCTGCCGCCTCCATCCCTGGAACCGGTGAACTTCCGCGCCGGCATGGGTTCCCCGCCGGAACGAATTCGATGCATCGCTCCGCCAGGACTGGAGCTGCGAACGGGATCACTCCTGATGTACATATCTGCCCTCCCGCGCGAGGAGCGCCAGGACAGGCGCCCGCTGTTGAAACGGATCGCACATGCAGCCGAGCCCTATCTCTATAGCGCGCCGGCCCTGGTCCTCATCGCCGCCGTGATGCTGGTGCCGCTGATCGTCGGCATCTCCTATGCATTTCGCGATATCCAGCTCCTCAACCCGTTCTCGGGCGGCTTCGTCGGGCTCGAGCACTTCCGCACCCTTGCCAATGACCAGGCATTCTACCGCGCCCTGCGCAACACGCTGTGGTGGACGGGGACATCGGTATTCCTCCAGTTCGCGCTCGGGCTGATCCTCGCGTTGCTGCTCGACAAGCCGTTCTACGGCCGCGGCCTGGCGCAGGCGCTGGTGTTCCTGCCCTGGGCGGTGCCGACCTTCCTTGCCGGCCTCAACTGGGCGTGGCTATTCAATCCCGTCATCGGACCCATTCCGCACTGGCTGCATGCGCTCGGCATCATGAGCGAACCGCACAACATCCTCGCCGATCCGCAGCTCGCCATGTGGGGTCCGATCATCGCCAATGTCTGGTGGGGCATTCCCTTCTTCGCAATCACCCTGCTTGCAGCGCTCCAGGCGATCCCGCGTGACCTCTACGAGGCCGCTTCAATCGACGGTGCGGGTCCGGTGCAGCGGTTCATGTCGATCACGCTACCCTTCCTGGCACCGACGATCGCCATCACCATTCTGCTGCGCACGGTGTGGATATCGAACTTCGCCGACCTGATCATCGTCATGACCAATGGCGGGCCGGCGGACCGCACCCAGATCGTCGCCAGCTATATCTTCACCCAGGCGTTCAAGCGGCTCGACTTCGGTTATGCCTCGGCGATCGCGCTGGTGCTGCTGGTGCTGCTGCTCGCCTACTCGATGCTGATCGTGCTGCTGCGCCAGACGCTCTTGAACAAGGACTGACGCCATGACCACCCGCAAGATCCTGCTCATCGGCGCACACCGGCTGGCGATCCTCGCCTACATCGCGCTTGCGCTGTTCCCGCTGTTCTGGCTGCTCAAGGTTTCGGTCACGCCGAACGACCTGCTTTACAGCGAGGGGGTCAGGATGTGGCCGTCGCGCACGACATTCGAGCATTTCGAATTCGTGCTGAGGCACAGCGCCTTCCCGGTGTTCTTCCGCAACAGCCTCATCGTCTCGGGCGCAACTGCGGTGGTCGTGACGATCCTCGCATCCTTGTCCGGCTATGCGCTTTCGCGGTTCTCCTTCCGGGCAAAATACTGGATCGTCGCGATCATGCTGCTGACCCAGATGTTCCCGCTGGTCATGCTGGTCGCGCCGATTTTCAAGCTTCTCTCGCCGCTCGAGCTGACCAACAGCCTGACTGGCCTCGTCATCGTCTATTCGGCCTTCAACGTGCCCTTCGCCACCTTCCTGATGCAATCCTTCTTCGACGGCATCCCGAAGGATCTGGAAGAGGCGGCGATGATCGACGGAGCCACCCAGTTCATGGCCTTCCGGCAGATCATCCTGCCGCTGACGCTGCCCGGCATTGCCGCCACGCTCGGCTTCGTCTTCACCGCTGCCTGGAGCGAACTGCTGTTCGCGCTGATGCTGATTTCCGGCAACGACGCGGCGACGTTCCCCGTCGGCCTTCTCACATTCGTCTCCAAGTTCTCGGTCGATTTCGGGCAGATGATGGCCGCCGGCGTGCTCGCGCTCATCCCGGCCTGCCTCTTCTTCCTGCTCATCCAGCGTTATCTCGTGCAGGGCCTCACCGCCGGCGCGGTCAAGGGCTGAAAGGTTCTAAAATGGCATCCATCGACATCAAGAGCGTTCGCAAGAACTACGGCCACTTCCCGGTCCTGCACGGCGTCGACCTGACCATCCGCGATGGCGAGTTCATCGTGCTGGTCGGGCCTTCCGGTTGCGGCAAGTCCACGCTGCTGCGCATGATCGCCGGCCTCGAGGAAGTCACCTCCGGGGAGATCCGGATCGCCGGCAACCGGGTCAACGAACTGGCCCCGAAGGACCGTGACATCGCCATGGTGTTCCAGTCCTATGCGCTCTATCCGCACATGAGCGTCGCCGACAACATGAGCTACAGCCTCAAGCTCCGGAAGACGGCGAAGGAAAAGATCGCCAGCGCCGTCGGCAACGCGGCCTCCAAGCTCGGCCTCGATCCGCTGCTCGAACGGCGCCCGAAGGCGCTGTCCGGCGGCCAGCGGCAGCGCGTCGCCATGGGCCGTGCCATCGTGCGCCAGCCCAAGGCCTTTCTTTTCGACGAACCTCTGTCGAACCTCGACGCGCGGCTTCGCGAACAGATGCGCGCCGAGATCAAGAAGCTGCACGCCGACCTCAAGGCGACGTCGATCTATGTCACCCATGACCAGATCGAGGCGATGACGCTCGCCGACCGGATCGTGGCCATGCATGGCGGTATCGTGCAGCAGGTCGGGTCACCGCTCGAACTCTACGACCGGCCCGCCAATCTCTTCGTCGCCGGCTTCATCGGTTCTCCCGGCATGAATTTCCTCGAGGGGCGCTATCGCCTGTCCGGAGACCACGCCGACGTCGAGCTGGTCGACGGGACGCTGATACCGATTGCCCCGCGGCCTTCACTGGAGCCCGGCGGGCGCGTCACCCTCGGCATCCGGCCGGAACATGTCGTCATGGGAGGAACTGCCGGCATGGAGGCGAGTGTCGATCTCGTCGAGCCGACCGGCTTCGGCATCATCCTGCATCTTTCGCTGCACGACCTGCCGTTCAAGGTGTTCACGCTCGACCGCGATGCGCTGAAGGCGGGCCCGAAGGTCCGCGTGGAATTTCCCGGCAAGCACCTGCATCTCTTCGACGAGGCCGGCAACCGCGTCGAATGACGTCGGCGGCATGGTGGGAGCCTCCGACATCGGCCACCGTAGCAGCGGTTGCGCCTGCGGACCTTGAAGCCGGCAAGGCAGATTGACAGCTGTCAACCGGCGAACGCCGGAATATGGGGAAGGGAAACCCGATTTCCCGAGCCATTTCAATGTTGGGTGGCTTGATTCATCCCCCTATCTCATTGTCGTGCCATCATGCTTCGCGAACGGCGGTGCGAGGAGAGTTCGATGGGACAGGCTATGGTTGCGGACAGGTTAATTTGCGTTAACCAAAAACAGCTTGACCCGACTCGCGCCGTCCTCCACCTTCTAACGGAATTTGGCGATGATTTCCCGTTTCGACGTAACTGGATAGGGTAACTGTTAGAGTTCGTGTTTCGCGTATTTACTCGGCGAGAGAATCGCTGAACAGTGTGCTTCGTCGGCTCAGGGTCCCTTGTGGGTCCCTTTTAGCCGAAGGACGCAGGAACCGGCAGCCCTACGCGGCGCTCGAACCGCATCTGGAGTGAGAATAGAATGGCGTTCATGCCGCAGACGGCCGCAGGTTTTGATGGGATGGAGAAGGGCTTGGAGCAGAGAGGCGCTACCCTGCCGGCAGACGAGGCGATCGCCGCCGACGCGCGGGCTCTCTCCGAGCAGTTGAAGGCCATGCGTGAGCGGTTGTTCGCGCCGACCGCCCGCAAGACGCTCCGCAGCTTCACGTCCGGCGAGGCCGCCAAGTTGATCGGCGTGTCGGACGGCTACCTGCGGCAGTTGTCGATTGCCGGCGAGGGGCCGCAGCCCGACACCGGTGCCGGGGGACGCCGCAACTACTCGCTCCACGACATCAATGCGCTGCGCCGCCATCTCGCCGACCAGGCGCTGGCAAAGGGCAATGTCGCCAAGGCGCGCACGTACCAGAAATGGCGCGATCCAAGACGCGGCGAGCACCTGCAGGTCATATCGGTCACCAATTTCAAGGGCGGCTCGGGCAAGACCACCTCCTCGGTGCATCTGGCGCAGTATCTCGCCATGACCGGACACCGGGTACTGGCGGTCGACCTCGATCCGCAGGCATCGCTTTCGGCCCTTTTCGGCTACCAGCCGGAGCTGGACCTGACCGGCAACGACACGCTCTACGGTGCTATCCGCTACGACGGCGAGGCCCGTCCGCTGAAGGACATCATCCGCAAGACCTATTTCGACGGTCTCGACCTGATCCCAGGCAATCTTGAGCTGCAGGAGTTCGAACATGCGACGCCGCGGGCGCTGACCGCCCGCCAGACCGGCACCGATGCCGGGCCGCTGTTCTTTGCCCGGGTGCAGGCGGCTCTGGCAACGGTCGCCGACGACTACGACGTGATCGTACTCGACTGCCCGCCGCAACTCGGCTACCTGACCCTTTCGGCGCTGTGCGCCTCGACCTCGGTCATCGTCACCGTGCATCCGCAGATGCTCGACGTCGCCTCGATGAGCCAGTTCCTGTTCATGACCTCGGACCTGCTCGGTGTCGTGCGTGAGGCTGGCGGCGAACTCAATTTCGATTTCCTGCGCTACCTCGTTACCCGTTTCGAGCCGAACGACGGACCGCAGGCGCAGATCGTCGGCTTCATGCGCTCACTGTTCGGCGATCGGGTGCTGACCTCCGCCATGGTGAAATCGACCGCCGTCTCGGATGCGGGGCTCACCAAGCAGACCCTCTACGAAGTTGGCCGCGAGAATTTCACCCGCGCCACCTACGACCGGGCAATCGAGTCGCTGAACTCGGTCAATGGCGAGATCGAAAACCTCATTCACACGGCATGGGGGCGGTGAAGATGGTGGCTGGCAATCGCAAGAACGAATTGAAGGCGCTGTTTTCGGGCGGCTCCGTTGCGACACCACCGGTAGCCAATCCGGCACCCGCTACGGTTCAGCCGCCGTCGGCCCCTGCTGCGCGCGCTCCGGAAACCAAATCGGCCGAGCCGCTGCCGGCGGGGGAAGGGGCGCGTACGGCATCCGGCGCGATCAAGGCGATGGGACTGTCGCTCGGCGCCATCACCCGTGAAGCCGAAGAGGCGAGGGCGCTTCGCCAGGCTCTCGTCGACGGCGAACGGATCCTCTCGCTCGACCCCGCCCTGATCGATTCTTCCTTCGTGGAGGATCGCCTTGCGATTGACGGCCCGGAGGAGGAAGACTTCCTCGCCCTCGTCGAGAGCATCCGAGAGAACGGCCAGCAGGTGCCGATCCTGGTGCGTCCGAATCCGGCCAAGGAAGGGCGCTACCAGACCGCTTACGGCCATCGGCGGCTGCGCGCCGTCGCCCGCCTCGGCCTCAAGGTCAAGGCGATCGTGCGGCTGCTGACGGATGACGAACTGGTCCTGGCGCAGGGCAAGGAAAACGCCGAGCGGCGCAACCTCTCCTTCATTGAGCGGGCAACGTTTGCCGCCGCCCTCGTGGCGCGTGGCTTCGACCGCAAGCTGGTCGGCGAGGCGCTGTCGGTGCAGAAGAGCGAGCTTTCGCGCCTGCTGCAGGTTGCGGAAGGCGTTCCGCAACACATCGTGCGCGCCATCGGTCCGGCCCCGAAGGCCGGTCGCGACCGCTGGATGTCGCTTGCCGGTCTCTTTGGTTCCGAAGCGGCGACCGCGAAGTCGCTCGACGAGATCTATTCCGGACGCTTCCGCGCTGCCGACAGCGACCAGCGCTTCCAGATGCTGTTCAACCGGTTGTCGCGTCGCACCCGACCCGAGCCGGCGCGTCCGGAAGAACTCAAGGATGCCGAAGGTCGGGTTTTTGCCCGGCTGCACCGAGTTGGCCGCAGCCCGCGAATCGAATTTGCAGCCGGCACGGATCCGGCCTTCGTCGACGAGGCCGTGGCGCTGTTGGCCAGGCACTACAACGCCTTTGCGGCGAAACGGACATGAGAACAGCGATTTCCGCCCGCCGGTAGAGCGTTTAAGCGGCGCGGCTTGAGTGAAATAGCGAAAACAGAATCGGAAAGGAAACGCGAGAGCAAGAAAAAAGGCCCCCAAAACGTCACCATTTCGGAAGCCCTCTTCAATGTAGCAATTCGAGAGAATCACTTCCAAAGGCCAAAGTCAAGAGTCGGCGGCACTTTGCTGTCTCCGGACGGGATCTCATTCCCGGCCGTTGCCCGGATATGCCCGACCGACCGCGTCTGTGGACACCTGACTTGCATGACTGCAGCGGGTGAAAGCATTTACTTTGGCTGAAATCCCGACGTTTCAAGCCGCTTGCCTCTGTTGACAGGGGATTGGATCGATGGAGAGACTGGCAACGACGCCTTTCGGCGGCGCGCCGATGCGCGCGCAGATTTTTGCCCACCAGGCGCGGGTGGAACGGCGCCAGCAGGCGCTGAGGGACGGCAAGGGCGGCAACGACAACGGCACCGCCGACAAATGGCAATTGATCCGGGCGCTGACCGAGGCGCGCGAGGCGTTCGGGCTTTCCGACCGCACCATTACCGTGCTCGAGGCGCTGGTCAGCTTCCACACGGATCGTGTTCTTGACGGAAGCGCACCGATCATTGTTTTCCCGTCGAATGCCGAATTGTCGCTGCGGACCCGTGGCATGGCGCCGGCAACTGTGCGCCGCCACATTGCCCAGCTGGTCGACGTTGGCCTCGTGCTTCGCCGCGACAGCCCGAACGGCAAGCGTTTTTGCCGCCGTGACGACCGGGGCCAGGTGGAGGATGCTTTCGGTTTCGATCTTGCGCCGCTGGCGCTCGCGGCTGCCGAAGTCCATGCTGCCGCCGATGCCGCCCGCGCCGAGGCGAAGGCGATCCAGAAGCTGCGGGCCGAGATCACCATCCTGTTGCGCGACATGTCCAAGATCATCGAGGCCGGCCTGGAGGAGCGCAGGGCAGGAGACTGGATTGCCCTTGCGGAGCGACTGACGGCCCTGTCCGGGCGGGTCCGCCGCAATGCCGACCGCGAAAGTCTCGAAATGAGGCGAGGGAACCTTGCCGAACTGCGCCGGGAGGTGGAAGATCTCTATCTTTCCGGCCTCTCGGACGAAGAAATGAGCGGCAATGACTCCGATTTCGGGCAGCATATTCAGAATTCAAACACAGACCTAACTTCTGAATTAAACGGCTATGACCTAAACAATCCGGCCGCGGCAAAGGCCGAGACCAAACGTGCTCCGGAAACGAAGTCGGTGAGCATCGGCCTGAAGCAGTTCCTGGCCGCCTGCCCGCAGCTCGCCGATTATGCCAAGGGCGGCATCCGCAACTGGCGCGATGCCATCGATGCCGCCGCGGTGGTGCGTTCGATGCTCGGCATTTCGCCGGATGCCTGGGACAAGGCCTGCACGGCGATGGGCGAGACCAATGCGGCGATCACCGTGGCGGCGATCCTGGAACGCGCGGAGGAAATCCGCTCGCCGGGCGGGTACCTGCGCAATCTCACCCGCAAGGCCGAAATGGGCCGATTCTCGGTGATCCCAATGATCAAGGCGCTTACCGGATGAAACCGTGAAAACCCGATCAATCGTCGAAAATTGCCTGCGACTTGCCGCGAGTCAGGTCGCTGACCAGCATCGAAACCGCTTGGGCGCTGTCTCTTGCGACCTCGACGGTAAGGCATGCGCCGGTTGCGGTGAACGCCTCGGCATTGAAGGCGACGCCGAGGGATTGAAGCCGGGCTTTCAACAAGGCGAGGTCGGAAAATTCGCATTCGATGACAGCGCGGGCGGTCTCGATTGCCTCGACCTTCTCCGCTTCCCGCAGGCACATCGCCGCCGTGCCGCCATAGGCGCGCATCAGGCCGCCGCTGCCGAGCAGGATGCCGCCGAACCAGCGCGTGACGACAACGGCGACGTGATCGAGCTTTTGTCCGTCGACTGCCTGCAGGATGGGCTTGCCCGCCGTGCCGCTTGGCTCGCCGTCGTCGCTGAAGCGATAGGCCTGGCCGATCCGCCAGGCCCAGCAATTGTGGTTGGCGGAGGGATCCGCGTGGGCGGCAATGAACTCCTTGGCTGCGCGTTCATCGGCGACCGGTCCGGCAACCGCCAGGAAACGGCTTTTCTTGATCTCCTGGGAAAGACTGGCAACGTGCTCGAGAGTAAACATCCGCAGATCCTGTTTGCGGAAGCTTATAGTTCAGCGGGACGGAGCTTGCCAATCGTTGCGGTGCGCGACTATCGGAACCGGTCGCCCTGGGACGCGTGATGATGCAACGCGCCATCGCCGCGCTGGCGCCAGATCCAGCGGAAGGCACCGTATGCGCCGCCGGCCAGCGCGCCGAGCGGGCCGGTGACGAACAGGCCGAGCATTGGCCCCTCATCGGAAGTCGGCGACAGGAAGATCGGTCCGAAGAAACCGGCGACGAGGCCGAGCGATCCGGTGATCAGAGCGCCCGAGGCGATGGCCGAACTCAGCCCGGCCTCCTTCCACCCCATGCTGCACCAGGCGAAGGCTGCGGCGACACAGCCGGCGACAAGTGACATCGGCCAGGCGAGTGGTTGCGACTGTTCAGGAATGAGCTGGAGGAATACTAGCCAGTAGGAAAAGAAGTGCACCGCGGCAAACACGACCGTGGACAGAATGGCGCGCAGAACGATGTCCATGGCCCGGGCCTCCCAGTTGTCGGAGTTTATCATCGCCTTAGATGCAGCGACGCCCCCCGTTCAGGGGGGATGCCCGAATGAGGTAGACTCATCTATTCGATGAAGACGCGTACGCTGGCCGCGCGACCGGCTGCATCGATGACGGTCAGCGTCGAGAATCCCCGGCCATCCGGCCGCCATTCGCTGACCCGCCTGCGGGAGAGCTCGGGAAGCGGCTTGCCGTTTGCCAGCCAGCGAAACGGCGCCCGCCCGCCCTGCAGTTTCAGAGCGAGGGGTGCGAGCGTGCCGAGCTCGACGCGCGCGCCCTCCGGCGGATAGACGATTCTTGGCGCAGCCTCGCGGGTGGACGCCGAGGGCAAACCGCTCTCCGTTCGGGCAAAACGCCTTTGGCCGACGGGCAGGTCGTGGCGGGCAAGCCGCAGGGTGCCGGGTGGCGGCGATGGCATCGGGGCGATGGCCACCCCGGACTTGGCGAAGGCTTCGAACAGCACCGGCGCTGCGGCGGTGTAGCCCGACAGGCCCGGGATTGCGCCGTTGTCCGGGCGTCCGATCCACACGCCGATGACGTGGCGGCCGTCATAGCCGACCGACCATGCATCGCGGTAGCCGTAGCTGGTGCCGGTCTTGTAGGCGATGCCGAGGTGGCGGCTTCCCTGTGGCGGGAGTACGCCGGACAGGATGTCTGAAACCTGCCAGACGGCGGAGGGTTCGAGCAGCGCCTCGCCTTCGATCTGCGTCGGCGTCTCCGCGATGCCGTTGCCGTTGCCGTTGCCGAGGCGCACCGGCAGGCCACGATTGGCAAGGCCCGCATAGAGCTGGACGAGATCCTTCAGCGTGATGCCGACGCCGCCGAGGCCGATCGCCAGTCCCGGCGCCTCGTGTGGCGGAAGCGCGGGGTGGACCCCGGCACGGCGAAAGCGGACCATCAGCCGGGTGGGGCCGACGGCGTCGAGCAGCCGCACGGCGGGCACATTGAGTGACAGTTGCAGCGCCTGGCGGATGCTGACATCGCCCTGATAGCTCATGTCGAAATTTTTGGGGCGATAGCCGAAGAAGTCTGCCGGCCTGTCCTCGATGATCGTTTCCTGAGCAACAAGGCCCTCCTCGAAGGCGAGACCATAGATGAAGGGCTTCAAGGTCGAACCGGGCGAACGCTTGACCCGGGTCATATCGATCCAGCCGGAGCGTCCGGCGTCGAAGTAACCCGCGGAGCCGACTTCGCCGATGATGGCGCCCGTGCGGGCGTCGGCCATGACGATCGCGATCGACAACTTCGGTCCGAGCCGTGCCGCCGCGTCACGGGCGACCGCCTCGAGGCCCTTCTGCACTTCGCGTTTCAGCGTGGTGTGGTGGTCGCTGGCCCTTGGGTCCCTGCGGCGGGCGGCTTCGGCGAGGTGGGCTGCATGGGAGGGCAGTTGCAGGCGACGGGTCGGAACGGCGGTCATCGCTGCACGGACCGCTTCGCCCTCGCCGATCACCCGGGCGACGGCGGCACGGTTCAGCACGCGCTCGCGGGCGCTTTCGGCCGCCTCGGGATAGCGGTCCGGCCGCCGCTTCTCAGGCAGTTGCGGCAGGGCGACGAGGAGGGCTGCTTCGCCGACGGTCAGCCGATTCGGTTCCTTGCCGAACCAGGCTAGGCTCGCGGCCCTGATCCCTTCCAGATTGCCGCCATAGGGGGCATGGGTCAAATAGAGGTCGAGGATCTCGTCCTTGCTCAATCGTCGTTCGATCTGGAGGGCGCGGGCGATCTGCAGGAGCTTGGCGGGGATCGAGCGGTTTTCGCGCGGTTCGATCAACCGGGCCACCTGCATCGACAGCGTCGAAGCGCCTGAAACGATGCGGCCGTTGGTGAAAAACTGCAGAGATGCGCGACCAAGCGCCAGTGGATCAACGCCGTGGTGCTCGCGAAAGCGCCGGTCCTCGTAGGCGATCAGCATCTTCAGGAACTGCGGGTCGACGTCGGCTACGGTGGTTCTCAAGCGCCAGCGGCCGTCGGGTGCCGCAAAGGCGCGTAGCAGTCGGCCATCGGCGTCCAGGACTTCGGTCGAGGTCAGGCCGGCCCTGTCGAGCGGCGGAGGAAAGGCCTTGTCGGCCGCGTCGAGGCCAATAACAACCACTGCGGCCAACAGCACGCCGGCCGGCATTGTGATCGCGATTTTCCGCCAGATCGACATCGGGGCTTCCCGTTCCGCCGGCCTATTCCGCGGCCAGCACCTCCATGCGCCCGGTCGCAGTGCGGGCGGAAAACTGCGGCCGGTACATGTCCTCGACGCTTGCCGCCGGCAGGTCGTAGGTGCCGGGCGTGACGGCGCGGACGACATAGGCCAGCGTGATGTCGCTGGCGTCGCCGCCATCGCGGTTGAAGGCAGCGACGAAGCGGTCGTAGCGGAACTCGGTGTGCGCCGCCTGTACTTCGCCGATCCAGTCGAAATTGGAAAGCCCGGCGCTGTTAACGAGGTTCGGATTGTCGATCTCGAAGCCGGCGGGCAGGAGATCGGTGATCAGGATCCTCGACGGCCAGTCGTTGGCCGGCGCGACGTTGAGCACGACGACGTACCGCTCGTTCTGCCGCGCCTCACTGATGTTCACTTCCTCTCCGGCAAGCGTGTAGTAGCTGCGGGTGATGGTAAAGCCGTCGCCACCCGCATTCAGCGGCTGGGCGGGTGCGGCGATCGTCGTCACCACCGCCGAGATCGGGTTGTCGCCTTCGTTGCGGATCGTCACCGGATGGGCGGTGATCGCATCGCCGGTGATGCGGGCCGCATAGGCGCCCGTGCGTTCGGCGCCATTGACGTTGAGGCGGATGTCCTGGTCGCCGGTCTGGATGGCGCGCGCCGCGAGCAGCATCCACGCTTGCTCCTGCGTGCTCGTGTAGGTTGTGGCGTCCCACTGCCGGGCGACAAGCCGCGACAGTTCCGGGACGATCGGCGGCACGGGGCGGCTCTCGGCCGCCAGCGACAGCACAGCCGCATCGTCGCGCAGCGACGAGCCATAGTCGGAGCGGGCGAGGCTGACGTTCACCAGACCCGTCGACATGTCGAGCGAGTCGGCGAAGATCGCCTGCGACCGTTCGCCATCGCCATAGAGTGCCAGCGCCGCGGCGATATGCGCCCTGGCAAGCGGCGTCGGGAAGCGGTCGAGCATGGTGTCGGCATAGTAGCGCAGGTCGCTTATCGCGGCCTTGCGATTTCGCGCCAGCACATAGAGCGCATAGGCGATCTCGCTGCCGCGGTCGGCGACGTTGGTTTCGTAGCTCAACGAATTCTGAAGGTTTTCCAGCGCCTGCACCATCGCCGCGTCGGGCACGTCGAACTTCTGTTCGCGCGCGCGGGTGAGAAAGTCGGTGACATAGGCGTCGAGCCAGAGGTCGCCCGAGCCCGGGCTCCACAGGCCGAAGCTGCCGGCCGAGGACTGGTTGGCAAGCACTCGGTAGATCGCCTCCTGCACGCGGCCACGGATCTCGCCGTCCTCGGCAAGCCCGGCCTTGCGCGAAAGATCGCCGACATAGAGAAGCGGCAGGGCGCGGCTGGTGGTCTGCTCGGTGCAGCCATAGGGGTAGCGGTCGAGCGTCATCAGCAGCGCCGGGATGTCGAAGGCCGCGGAACGGGTAACGTTGACACTGATCGAGGCGCCCGGAAGCAGGCTGTCGGCGAGCAGTTCGGAATCGACCGTGACGCCGCTGCCCGGCGCGACGGATACCACCTGACGTTGCGTAATAGGCAGGGCAGCGGGACGAACGGGAATGCTCAGCGACTGCTTCAGCGACAGGCCGGAGGCGTTGGCGAGGCTCACCGTGACCTGGCCGTTGCCCGGTTCGCCGCCGGTCAACGGCAGGGTGATGTTCTGCCGGCCGCCCTGTTCGAGCCGCAGCGTTTGAGAGGGACCCTGTTGCGCCACGGTGACCATTCCGTTGGTGGTCACCTGAAGCTGGAAGTCGCCGGCCGGCGCGTCGGTGTTGGCGATGTCGAGGCGCAGCTGGGCGTGGTCTCCGGGTGCCAGGAATTTCGGCAAGCTGGCGGTGACGACGACCGGATCGCGGATGATCACGTCCTTCACCGCATGGCCGACGCCCGTCTTGGTCCAGGCGACCGCCATCAGGCGGGCCGTGCCGTTGAATTGCGGAATGTCGAAGCGGACCGTTACGCGGCCGTCGCCGTCAAGCTTCACCGGCCCGGAGAAGAAGGCGACCAGTTTCTCGGTGGGCGGACTGCCCTGCATCGGCATCTGGCCGCCGTCGCCGCCGGTGCGCAGCCTCCCGGTCGCGCCGAGCGAGCCGTCGATCAGCCGGCCGTAGAGGTCGCGGATCTCCAGACCGAGCTGGCGCTGGCCGAAGTACCAGCTCTCCGGATCCGGGGGCTCGTAGCGGGTCAGCTTGAGGATGCCGACATCGACGGCGGCGAGCGTGACATAGGCGTCCTCCTCGGCGCCCGCACCGTCGACCTTCAGCGCCACCTCGAGCGGCTGGCGCGGCAGGGTCTTGTCCGGCGCGTCGAAGCTGACGGCGAGCTTGCGACCGCCGGGATCGACGGCGAGCCACTTGATGCCGATGGCGCGCATCGGCATGCGGCTCTCCTGGGCTTCGCCCGGCCGGAAGAGGGTGGCGGTGACATAGGCACCGGCGCCCCAGTCGGCGGTCACCGGCAGTTCGATCTCGCCGCCTTCGGCCGGGATGCTGGCGGTCTTGGTCGCGATCAGCGTCTCGGTTCCGACTGCCACCATCAGTTCGCCGGCAAAGCGCGGCGACACCTTGAGCCGCGCGACGTCGCCGACCGCATAGCTGTCCTTGTCGAGGGCGATTTCCAGGCCGTCGGGCGTTTCGGTGGAGGTCGCAGCGACATACCAGCCGGCGTCGAATTCGACGCTCGAGGCAGGGCCGTTGATGTTTCCCGTCTCGATCTCCAGTCTGTAGCGGCCCCAGCCGACCGGGACGGCAATCTCGCCGCCGTCGGCCGTGGTGTCGAGCTTGCCCGCCTCGACCTGTTTGGTGGAAACAATCGGCTCATACCGCCAGGACGACCCGTCGCGGTACCACTGGTAGTTGCGTTCGACGGCGATCAGTTTCCAGGAGAGCTGCTGCATCGGCAGCTTCGTACCATCGCCGGCGATGGTGGCAACGTGGAACCTTGCGACCGAATTTTCCGCCAGCGCCCCGGAGAATTCCGGCTTGATGCCGATCATCGGGCCCTGAGGCGCAATCGGCAGGGTCAGCTTGCGTTCGACGGCGCGGCCCCCGGCCTCGCGCATGCGCACGGTGATATCTGCGTCGAGCAGCTGCGTCGTCGCGGGCAGGTCGACGAGCGTCACCTCGAAGCTTGATAACCCGTTGTCGTCAAGGGCGGAAAGATCATTGAGCGGGATGCGGCTTTCCTCGCCGGCATCCTCGTCGGCAAGGCCGAAGACATAGCCGGCATGAGTAGGGCGCGTTCGTGTCGGGCGGATCGCGACTTCGCCTTCGAGTTCGAGCCCGGCCGCTGGCGCGCCATAGAGGAAGCGGCCGTCGACATCGATGGTCGCCGGCTTGTCGGGTTCAATCTCCCGTGTCGCACTGGTCAGGTCGAACTCGACGCGGTCGGGGACGAAATCGTCGACGAGGAACTGCTGGTCGGCAATCGCCGTGCCCTTGGGATCGGTGAAGATCTGCATGCTCCAGGTACCGCGCATGGCGTTGTCCTGCAGCGCAAGATCCAGCGCATGACCGCCGATCCGGCCGCCGTCGCTGACCATGCGGCGATCCTCAACGCCGTCCGGGCGGGTGAAGACGAAGGTGAGCGGCAGGTTCTCGATGGCCACGCCGTTGATGTCACGGGCAAGCGCCGCCGCATGCACGGTCTCGCCGGCGCGGTAGATGCCGCGCTCGGTCCAGGCAAGCACGTCGATGGCGCCGGGCGCGGTGCGTCCGGTGACGCCACGGTCGGAAAGATCGAAGCCGGCGCGGGTCATGTCGAGAAAGACGAAATCGTCCGGGCCGCTCTTCGCCGTGATGACCGCCGGCACCATGCCGGCCGTACCGCGGGTCAAGCCGGCGGTGAAGGCGGCGCGGCCATCCGCATCGGTCGTCGCCACCCCGAGGATCTCGTTGTTGCGAGCGACCAGCTGCAGTTCGACGCCGGCCATCGGTTTGGCGCCGGCGAGCGAGCGTGCGAAGACATTCAGTCCGTCCGTACCCGCATAGGTGGAAATGCCGATATCCGAAACGACGAACCACTGGGTCGCCTTCGCATCCCAGTCCTGGTTCCTGGCGTTCGTGGCGCTGGCAGTGAGGACGTAGATCCCCGGCTTGCGGTCGTGCAGGGCTTCGTCCACGGGGAAGCTGGTCACGACCTCTCGGTTCAGCTCGGGCGTGATGTCGATCTTGCCCTGCCAGACGACCTCGCCGCTTTCGTCCTCGATGCGCTGGGCGCCGTAGCCGTCGAGCTGGGTGAGGAACTGCGAATTGGCAAGCAGCGCGGCGATGTTGCGGTCCCCGATGCGGTAGAGCGTCAGGTCGGCGCTGTCGGTGTTGACCGAAACCAGCGGGATGCCGCGACGCACCGCCGAGGGCAGCACGTAACCATCGCCGGTGAAGCGCACCATGGCCGAGCGATCCCGGACATAGAGGTCGAGGCTGACCGGCGCTTCCAGCACCTCGTCGACCGAAGAGGGCAGGCCAGGGCGCAGCGCCAGCTTGTAGCGCTGGCCATGGGTGAGGCCCTCGACGCAGATCTGGTTATCCCTGGCCTCGACGGCCGCCGGCGCCTTGCCGTCGAGAGTGACGAAGGAGGCGTAGTCGGCGCCGGTCTTTACCAGCGGCTCCGAGAACTGCACGCAGGCGCGGGGACTGGCGCTGTCGGAGTCGATGCGGTGGTCGATGACCCGAAACCCCTGGCGCGCCTTCAGGTCCAGATAGGCAGCTTCGACCGTCTTGGCGGAGACGAGCGCGAGACTCGCCTTGTAGGCGTTGAGGGCTGCCCGGTAGTTCTGGGCGTTTTCGAGACTCCGGGCCAGCAGCGACAGGGCATAGGCGCGGGCATCGGCGGTGCGGGTCAACTGATAGCCGTTGATCGCGGCCATCGCCGCTTCGGATGCGGTGGCGGTATTGCCGGTCACCCGGTTGGCGGCACTGGCCATCTCCAGCCACAGGTCGCCATCGCCTGGATTGAGCGACAGCGCGCCGCGGAACGAGGCGATCGCCAGATCCATGTTGCCGGCCGCGAGCGCGTTTCCGGCTGCCGAGAGCAGGGCATTGACGCCGAGCCCCTGCTGCTCGTCGGCAACGACGAGGTTCTGGCGCATGCGGCGCGCATCGGCGAGTAATTGCTCCGAAAGAAAGGAGAGCCGCGGCGCCGCGCCGATGTCGGCCTCCGTGGTCGTCTCGACGATCTTGCCGGCGACCGCCCCGGGGAAGGGGTTCAGCTGGTAGAAGTCCGACTTCAGGAAACACCACTTGACCTTGGGATTGTAGGTGAAGGCCTTGCAGGCGTCGTCGCCGAGGCAGGCCTGCTTGCACTGGTCGAGCGAGACGTCCTGCTCGGTGCGGAGATCGAAGCCGTAGTAGTCGCCGTCCGGGGTGATGACCGCCTGCCGGCCGGTTTCGGCCGCGGCCGCAGCGTGCGAAAATCCGGCGAGGGCGAGAAGAACAAGGGCAAATCCACCAAGCGCACGCATCGACACGATCCTCCCCACCCGGTCTGCCCGGACGGCTTTACTCTTCCGGCTGCCGCAGGGGTTGTCAACCGCCGGCGAAGGCGGCAAAGCCGCGTCAGGTGGGCGGGCGTACCAGCCGCATGGTATGGCGGGCGATCATCTTCTCCTCGTCGGTCGGCACGACAAGGATGGCGATGCGGCTTCCCGGCGCCTCGATGTGCAGGGCGTTGTCGTCGTTGGCATTCGGGTCCAGTCCAAGGCCGGCCCAGGCAAGCCCGGCGATGACCTTTTGCCGGATCGCCGGGGCGTTTTCGCCGATCCCGGCGGTGAAGACGATGGCATCGACGCCGCCGAGCGATACCGCCAGCGAGGCGATCGACTGGGCCACGCGGCGGCAGAAGAAATCGATGGCAAAGGCGGCCTCGGGCGCCGGTGAGGCGAGCAGCTCGCGCACGTCGTTGCTGATACCCGACAGGCCGGCAAGGCCGCTGTCTCGATAGAGCATATGGCCGACCTCGGCGGGGCTCATGCCCTTTTCCTCGATCAGGTGCAGTACGACGCCGGGATCGAGCGAGCCGGAGCGGGTGCCCATCGGGATGCCGTCAAGCGCGGTGAAGCCCATCGTCGATTCGATGCTGCGGCCGCCCTCGATGGCGCAGAGCGAAGCGCCGGAACCGAGATGCGCGACGACCAGGCGTTTGTCCGCAAGCTCCGGGGCGAGCGTCTTCAATGCACCGCTGACGTATTCATAGGACAGCCCGTGAAAACCGTAGCGGCGCACGCCCTCGTCATAGAGAAAACGGGGCAGGGGGAAGCGGTCGGCAAACTCCGGATGGCCGCGATGGAAGGCAGTGTCGAAGCAGGCGACCTGCGGCAAGTCCGGGGATCGCTTGCGGATCTCGCGGATCGGATCGAGATTGCCGAGCTGGTGCAGCGGCGCCAGCGGTATGAAGCTCGCCAGTTTATCGAGCACGGCGTCATCGACCAGCACCGGCTTCGAGTAGTCGAGGCCGCCATGCACGACCCGATGGCCAACGGCAACGATGTTGGCTTCCACGGTCTGCGCCAGCCAGTTGCCGATCGCCACCTGCGCCGCATGGGTGTCGGGAACCTCCTCCGTGCCGAAGGCATGGTCGATCAGAACCTTGCCCTGTTCGCGGGCGGTGAGGCGCGGACGAACGCCGATGCCATCGAGCTTGCCGCCGATCGCAAGATCGAGGTCCTCGCCCACCAGCCGGAAAAGCTTGAACTTTATGCTCGAACTGCCGGCATTGATGACGAGGATGGCGTCGCTCATGTCGTGATCCGCGGGGTTGTTGGAGGCACGGCCACGATAGGCCTGCGGCGGCGATTGCGCAACCGCCAGTCGCCGCCAGGAACTCACGCACGGATCACCGCCCGGCAACACCGGCCCTTTCAGGCCGCATGCTGCCGGGCATCATCGACAGACCTCTGCATCGCGCCTCAGGCGTGCGAATGCGGGTGGTGACGATAGTCCCAGACGGCCCATGCCGACAGGGCGGCAACCAGCACGCCGAGGACGATATGGGTCCACATCGCGCTCATGCTGGCCGTAAAGCCGAGCATCCAGGGGGCGACGATCAGCCATAGTCCGAGCACCAAGTTTACCCATTCCTCCCACTCGGCGAACACCGAGAGAGTGGCGATCGCCAGCGCTCCGAGAACGATGCCGACGATCCAGGCGTTCCAGGCCGGCATGGCCTCGAGCGAAAAACCGACGACCCAGGGGGACAGGAACAGGCATACCGCCAGGAAGAGATTGACCAGATCCTGGCTCTTCTTTCCTTCCATCGAAAAATTCATCATGACAGCCTCCACGATGAAGTTGGCTATGTGCCAGAGCGTGCACAGCACGCTGTAAACATTAAGATAATTCTGCTTTTGAAACCTTCAAGGGCCGGAAAGGATCACGTTCGCGCGAACGTAGCGGGCAGGCGCGTGCGCCGGCACGCCGATCCGGAGCCATCCGGCATCCGGAGCGGCGGCAGGCAAGAGGGGATGCAGGACGCGCCTTTGCGTCGTTCAGGCGCGATACCAGCGCAGCGACATGCAGGACAGGCCGGCGTCGATCTTGCCGATCTCGGTGGTCTTCAGCGGTACGACCTTGTAGCCGAGCCTGTCGAGCATCTCAATTGTGCGCGGGAAATCGGAGCCGACCATGACGACGTCGTTGACGCGAAGCGCGTTGGCCGCCGGTTCCTCGCCCTCGGGGATGATGACCTGCCTGAAATCCTCGAACACGCCGGAGCGGGCGAGGCGGGCGGTCGACAGCACGGTCTCGTCGTCGAGCAGCGAGCAGTCGGTCTTGAAGTGCAGCACGCCTTCCGGGGTGGCGACCACCTCCGCCTTGCGGCCGAGCCTGTCGAGGCAGCTGGCGAGGGCTTCGGCGCCCGTCCTGTCGGTGCGGGCCGATAGACCGATCATCACGCTCTTCGGCGTTGTCAGCACGTCGCCGCCATCGGCATAGCCGGACGGCAGGTCGAGCACGGTGTCGAACAGGTCGCGCAGGGTAGGCGCAATCTCGGCCGTCTCCTTCATGCGGGTTTCAGCACCCGGACGCAGCAAGATGGCGCCTTCGGTGAAGACGAGCGCGGGGTCTTCGACGAAGACCGAGTCCGGAAAGGCCTCGAGCGCTGGCAGGACCGTGACCTCAACGCCGGCATCGCGCATGGCGGCGATATAGGCGTCGTGCTCGGCCTTCACGCCCGCATGGGTCGGGTTGCCGCGATCGTCGGCGCGAAGACCGTTGACGACCGATTGCGACGGCGTGCGCACGATGACGGAATTGAAACGGTAGACGGAACGCGATTGCGTCATTCAAAATCCCTCTCTTCTTGTTCCTGCCTGTGTAGCGAGGTTGTCTGACCTCGTAAAGCGTCGCGAACATCGCGATCTTTGCGGTATCCGCCGTTGCCGGCGCGCGGTATTCTGAAAGATGGGAGACTGTGCCGATCCGTGCGGACCCAAACGTCGGGCTGCCGGCGGGGCTCGCCTACTTCCATGGGCAAGAGGAGGACGTGCAATGGCAAGCCAGATATCCATACACCCGGCCGTCGACAGCGGCGTCAAGAAGGGGCGGGCGGACTTCAGCGGCGGCACGCTGGTCTGCGCCTGCACCGATCGTCCCGTCAAGGTCGCGGTCAAGGGCACGATCGCCCACAACCACGCCTGCGGCTGCACCAAGTGCTGGAAACCGCAGGGCGCCGCCTTTTCGATCGTCGCGGTCGCGCCGCACGAAAGCATCACCGTGCTGGAGAACGGCGACAAGCTCCAGATCGTCGATCCGGATGCATTGATCCGTCGTCACGCCTGCAAGCAATGTGGTGTCCATCTGTACGGGCCGGTCGAGCGCGAACACGCTTTCAAGGGCCTCGATTTCATCCATCCGGAGCGCTTCCAGGAAAGCGGCTGGCCGGAGCCGACCTTCGCCGCCTTCGTGTCATCGATCATAGAAGCAGGCACGAAGCCGTCGGACATGGCCGGTGTGCGCGCCCGGCTGCGCGAACTGGGGCTGGAACCCTATGACTGCCTGTCGCCGGCGCTCATGGACTTCATCGCCACATGGGTGGCGAGAAAATCCGGCGTGCTGAAGGAATAGGCGCTGCGGTCTCAGGCTTTCCCGAACTCGACCAGGAAGACATCTGCCGGCGCTTCGCTCACCAGAAGCATGTCTCCCGACACTTGGGAAATGGCCGTGTCGAGTGCGGAAAGCCGGGCGTCATCGTTGCCAGTCGTCAACCGCACGTTGCCGCGGTGGCAAAAGACAATCAGCGTCTCCGCATCGCTCGTCAGGCGCTCTGTCCCGGCGACACGCAGCTTGCGGACCCCATGCGAGCAGGCGGTGCGCCGGCTCATGACGTTGAGGTCGGTGATCGGCCCCCCAACCAGCGTGGCGGAGGTCGCCACGTCGGCGGCAAAGTGCAGGGGCGCGTCGTCGACGGTGAGGCGCACCGGCGTGCGGCCCTCTATGTCGAGCACCATGCCGCTGCCATCGAGGATCGACAACGTCCGGTCGATGCCGGGAAAGGCCGAGAAAGGCCCGTCGGCGGCGACGGTTGCCATGCTGATGCGCCAGTCGAAATCCGCAAGGCTTGCGCCCTGCGGATCAACGGCGATCTCGACCGTCTCGCCGCCGCCGTTCTTCCATGGCATGCGACGATGCTCGGCGGCTTTGATGAGCCGAATGGCCATCAGCCGAGCCAGCCCATGCTGATCGCGATCCAGGCGATCGGTGCGGCGAGGACGATGCTCAGGCCCGTGCGGATATACCAGATGACGATCAGGTCCTTGAACGACAGCGGGATCGAGGTGGCGAGCACGCAGGGGATCGAGGCCGACAGGAACAGCACCTGGCTGACCGAGACGATCGCCGCGATGAACTTCAGCGAGATGTCCGCGTCCTTGAGCAGGATCGCCGGCAGGAACATTTCGGCAAGACCGGCGGCGAGCGATTTGGCCGCGAGCATCGGTTCGTCGAGCTGGGCGATCCAGGTGAAGGGATAGAGCGTGATCCCCAGCACGTCGAAAATTGGCGTATACTTGGCGGCGAGCAGGCCGAGGAGGCCGACGGCCATGATGCTCGGCAAGATCAGCGAAGCCATGCGCAGGCCGTCGAGGAAGCTGTCGCGCAGCATGCCGGGCAGGTTCTTGGCGACGCCCGCCTGTTCGAGACCGGTGTCGATGGCCGTGGCGATGCGGCCTTTGCCTTCGGGCAGCGGCTGGTCGCGGTCGGCGGGATGATCCATGCCGGCGATCGGCCAGAGGCGGGCGGTGATCGCCGAGACGAGGAAGGTGACGACGAGTGTCGACCAGAAATAGAGGTTCCAGCTGTCCATCAGGCCGAGCGTCTTGGCGACGATGATCATGAAGGTGGCCGAGACGGTGGAGAAGCCGGTGGCGATGATCGCGGCTTCACGCACGGTGTACTTGCCTTCCTTGAAGACGCGGTCGGTAATGAGCAGCGCCAGCGAATAGGAGCCGACGAAGGAGGCGACGGCGTCGATCGCCGACCAGCCGGGCGTGCGCCAGATCGGCCGCATGACCGGCTGCACCAGAACGCCGGTGAACTCCAACAGGCCGTAGCCGATCAGGAAGGCCAGCGCCAGCGCGCCGATCGGCACGATCAGGCCGACGGAGAGAACGAGCTTGTCGAACAGGAAGGGCAGCATGTCGGGGGCGAACAGCACCTGCGGGCCGACGCCGGCGAGATACATGCCGGCGAGCACGAGGCCGAGCACGCGCAGCAGCGAGAAGACCGTTTCGGTGACGTTCTTCTTCCAGGTGCCGCGTACGAAGGGGGCGATGGCGCCATAGGCAATCAGCAGGCAGACGAAGGCGACGGCGACCGGGCGCAACTGGGTGGCGATGGCGGTGGCGGCGTGATCGAGCAGGATGGTCGACTTGCCGGCGATCGTGACCGGGACGAAGAACAGGACGATGCCGATGAGGCTGAAGAAGACCAACTTCAGGCCGGCGCCGGTGCGCGAACCTCCGCTCTGTGTGGTAATGTCTGTCATTATGTTCCCTCTTTTATGGTCTGGCGCAAAAAAGGGCGACACGCCGTGCCGCCCCCGATGGTGATGATCAATTTCCGAGGATCCCCGGCAGGCGCAGGCCCTTTTCGCGGGCGCAGTCGAGGGCGATGTCGTAGCCCGCATCGGCATGGCGCATGACGCCGGTCGCCGGATCGTTCCACAGCACGCGCGAGAGGCGGGCCGCCGCGTCATCAGTACCGTCGGCGCAGATGACCACGCCCGAATGCTGCGAGAAGCCCATGCCGACGCCGCCGCCATGGTGCAGCGACACCCAGGTGGCCCCCGAGGCGGTGTTGAGCAGGGCGTTCAAGAGCGGCCAGTCGGACACGGCGTCCGAACCGTCCTTCATCGCTTCGGTCTCGCGGTTCGGCGAGGCGACCGAGCCGGAATCGAGGTGGTCGCGGCCGATGACGACCGGGGCTTTCAACTCGCCGTTCTTCACCATCTCGTTGAAGGCAAGCCCGAGGCGGTGGCGATCGCCGAGACCGACCCAGCAGATGCGCGCCGGCAGGCCCTGGAAGGAGATGCGCTCGCGCGCCATGTCCAGCCAGTTGTGCAGGTGCTTGTTGTCGGGCAGCAGCTCCTTCACCTTGGCGTCGGTCTTGTAGATGTCTTCCGGATCGCCGGAAAGGGCGGCCCAGCGGAACGGGCCGATGCCGCGGCAGAACAGCGGGCGGATATAGGCCGGCACGAAGCCGGGGAAGGCGAAGGCGTTTTCCAGGCCCTCTTCCTTGGCGACCTGGCGGATGTTGTTGCCGTAGTCGAAAGTCGGCACGCCCATGTCCTGGAACGCGATCATCGCCTCGACATGTTCGCGCATCGAGGTGCGCGCGGCCTTCTCGACCGCCTTCGGGTCGGAGACGCGCTTGTCCTTCCACTCGCCCATCGTCCAGCCCTTCGGCAGGTAGCCGTTGACCGGGTCGTGGGCCGAGGTCTGGTCGGTGACCATGTCGGGGCGGATGCCGCGGCGGACCATTTCGGGAAGGATTTCGGCGCAGTTGCCGAGCAGACCGACGGATTTCGCTTCGCCATTTTTCGTCCAGCGGTCGATCATCTCCATCGCCTCGTCCAGCGTCTCGGCCTTCTCGTCCAGGTAGCGGGTGCGCAGGCGGAAATCGATCGAGTCCGGGTTGCACTCGACGGCAAGGCACGACGCCCCGGCCATCACTGCCGCCAGCGGCTGGGCGCCGCCCATGCCGCCGAGACCGCCGGTCAGCACCCACTTGCCCTTGAGGTTGTCGCCATAGTGCTGGCGGCCCGCCTCGACGAAGGTCTCATAGGTGCCCTGCACGATGCCCTGGGTGCCGATATAGATCCACGAGCCGGCAGTCATCTGGCCGTACATGGCCAGTCCCTTCTTGTCGAGCTCGTTGAAGTGGTCCCAGGTCGCCCAGTGCGGCACCAGGTTGGAGTTGGCGATCAGCACGCGCGGCGCATCCTTGTGGGTGCGGAACACCCCGACCGGCTTGCCGGACTGGACGAGCAGGGTCTCGTCCTCGTTCAGCTCCTTGAGCGTCGCGACGATCCTGTCGAAATCGGCCCAGGTGCGGGCGGCGCGGCCGATGCCGCCATAGACGACCAGTTCATGCGGGTTTTCCGCGACGTTCGGGTCGAGATTGTTCATCAGCATCCTGAGCGGCGCTTCGGTCATCCAGCTCTTGGCGTTGAGCTCGGTGCCCTTCGGGGCGCGGACATCGCGGATATTGTGGCGGGGATTGGCGGTCATGGCGGTTTCCTCCCGGTCAGGGTTTCAGGCCGAGCGCGACGGCTTCGATGCGCTCGAGGATGGTTTTCAGATGGTCGCGAAGCCGGCTTGCCTTGGCCGCGTCATAGGCGAAGGGCGGGGCCTTGGAGGCGAGATGGGTGGATTGCGCCAGCTCCATCTGGATGGCATGGACGCCGGTATCCGGCCGTCCGTAGTGGCGGGTGGTCCAGCCGCCTTTGAAGCGGCCGTTCAAAATGCTGGTATAGCCTTCGGCCTTGCGGGCGGATTCGATTGTGGCAGCTTCGATCGCCGCATCGCAGGTCTTGCCGCTGTCGGTGCCGATGTTGAAGTCCGGCAGCTTGCCCTCGAACAGGAAGGGGATCAGCGAGCGGATCGAATGGCAGTCGTAGAGCACGGCGACGCCATGGATCGCCTTGACCCGCTCGATCTCGGCGGCGAGCGCCGCATGGTAGGGGGCGTGGAAATTGGCGAGCCGGTAGACGATGTCGTCCTGGTTCGGGCCTTGCCCGTCCTTCCAGATCGGCGTGCCGTCGAAATCGGTCTCGGGCACCAGGCCGGTGGTGTTCTGGCCGGGGTAGAGGCTCACCCCTTCCGGATCGCGGTTGGCGTCGATGACATAGCGATGGAAGGTCGCGCGCACCGTCGTCACGTTGTCCAAGAGCCCGTCATAGAGCTTGTGGATGTGCCAGTCGGTATCGGCGAGGATGCGGCCGTTGTCGTTCAGCCGCTCCCGGATGTCGACCGGCACGTCGGTGCCGGTATGCGGAAAGCCGAGGATGACGGGCGAAGTGCCGCGCTTGACTTCGAACACCGCCATCTCAACTCTCCAGTGCCGGCAGGATGCCGGCGGAAACGGAAGCGTTGAGAGCGCCCGAGGCAATGAGGTCGCCGGCCGCCTTCAGGTCATCGGCCATGTAGCGGTCTTCCTCGATCGAGGGCGAGACGGCACGGATGGCGGCGACGGCCTTGGCAAGTTCAGGGCTGGTGGCAAGCGGGGCGCGCAGTTCGACGCCCTGCGCCGCGGTCAGCGCCTCGATGCCGACGATCGAAAACAGGTTGTCGGTCATCTGCAGCAGGCGGCGGGCACCGTGGCAGGCCATCGAGACATGGTCTTCCTGGTTGGCAGAGGTCGGGGTGGAATCGACCGAGGCCGGATGCGACAGCTGCTTGTTCTCGCTCATGAGCGCAGCCGAGGTGACCTCGGCGATCATCAGCCCGGAGTTCAGCCCCGGCTTCTTCGCCAGGAAGGCCGGCAGGCCGTAGGACAGGGCGGGGTCGACGAGGAGCGCGATGCGGCGCTGGGCGATCGCGCCGATCTCGCAGATGGCAAGCGCGATCTGGTCGGCGGCGAAGGCCACCGGCTCGGCGTGGAAATTGCCGCCGGAGACCACCGAATTGTCGGAGAGCACCAGCGGATTGTCGGTGACCGCGTTGGATTCGATCTCGAGCGTGCGGGCGACCGAGCGCAGCAGGTCGAGGCAGGCGCCGTCGACCTGCGGCTGGCAGCGGATGCAATAGGGATCTTGGACCCGCTCGTCGCCCTCGATATGGCTCTGGCGGATGACCGAGCCGTCGAGCAGGGTGCGAAGCGCTGCGGCAGTGTCGATCTGGCCCTTGTGGCCGCGCAGCGTATGGATGTCCGGATGGAACGGGGCCGAGGAGCCCATGGCGGCATCCGTTGACATAGCGCCGGTGATCAGCGCGGCCTGGGCGGCGCGATGGGCGCGGAACAGTCCGGCGAGCGCCAGCGCGGTGGAGGTCTGGGTGCCGTTGATCAGTGCCAGGCCTTCCTTGGCGGCAAGCGTCACCGGGGAAAGTCCGGCCTTGTCGAGGGCGCGGGCGCCGCTCATCCGCTCGGCCCCGAAGAAGGCCTCGCCATGGCCCATCATCACCGCCGCCATGTGGGCGAGCGGCGCGAGGTCGCCGGACGCACCGACCGATCCCTTTTCCGGGATGACCGGGATGACGCCCTTTTCCAGCATGCCCTCGATGAGGCGGACGATCTCGAGGCGCACGCCCGAGGCGCCGCGGCCGAGCGAGACGAGCTTCAGGGCCATGACCAGCCGGACGACGTTTTCCGGCAGAGGCGCACCGACGCCGCAGCAATGCGACAGGATTAGGTTGCGCTGCAGGGTGGCGACGTCGGCGGCGTCGATCTTGATGGAGGCGAGTTTGCCGAAGCCTGTGTTGATGCCATAGACGGGCGCGTTGCCGGCGGCGATCTCGGCGATTCGCGCCGCAGCCTTGGCGATGCCGGCATCGAAGGTGGGATCGAGGCGGGCGGGCTCGCCGGTCCAGTAGATGATCTCGAGGTCCTTCAGGGGGACCGAGCCCGGATGCAGCGTGATGGTCATGATTTAGGTCCTCTCTCCCTTGAAGACGCGGGCATGCAGCGGGTTGAAGCCGATGCGGTAGACGAGCTCCGCCGGGCTGTCGATGTCCCAGAGGGCGAGGTCCGCCGACTTGCCGGCCTCCAGCGTGCCGGTGTCGCCGATGAGGCCAAGCGCCCGGGCGGCCTCGCGCGTCGCGCCGGCAATGCATTCCTCGACGGTCAGGCCGAACAACGTCGCCGACATGTTCATGGTGAGCAGCAGCGAGGTCAGCGGTGAGGTGCCGGGGTTGCTGTCGGTCGCAATCGCGATCCGGGTCCCGGCCTCGCGCAATGCCTTGACCGGCGGCAGCTGCTTTTCGCGCAGTGTATAAAAGGCGCCGGGCAGCAGAACGGCAACCGTGCCGGCATCTGCCATGGCCTTTGCGCCATCGGCGTCGAGATATTCGAGATGGTCGGCAGACAATGCGCCATAGGAGGCGGCGAGTCTTGCGCCCCCGAGGTCGGAAAGCTGCTCGGCATGCAGCTTGACCGGCAGGCCGAGCGCCTTGGCGTGATCGAAGACCCGGGCGATCTCGGCCGGTGAAAAGGCGATGCCCTCGCAAAAGCCGTCGACCGCGTCGACAAGGCCCTTTTCATGGGCTGCGTCGAGGCCGGGCAGGACGACTTCAGCGATATAGTCGCCGTTGCGGCCCTTGTATTCCGGCGGTGTGGCGTGGGCGGCGAGATAGCTGGTGACGATGCGGACCGGGCGCAGGGTTGCGAGCCTGCGGGCCGCTTCTAGCATCCTGAGTTCCGCCTCGATGTTCAGTCCGTAGCCGGACTTGATCTCGATAGTGGAAACGCCTTCGGCAAGCAGCGTGTCCAGGCGGGGAAGGGCGGTGGCGACGAGTTCGTCCACCGTGCAGGCATTGGTCGCCTTCACCGAGGAGACGATGCCGCCGCCGGCGCGGGCAATCTCTTCATAGGTGGCGCCCTCGAGCCGCATCTCGAACTCGCGGGCACGGTTGCCGCCGTAGACGAGATGGGTGTGGCAATCGATGAGGGCAGGGGTGATCCAGCGGCCTTCGCAGTCGATCGTCTCGCCGGCAGCGGCAAATTCCGCCGGCAGATCGGCTTCGCGCCCGACATAGGCGATGCGCCCGCCATTTGCGGCAATCGCACCGCTCTCGACAATGCCGAGGCCTCCGTGCGTCTCGTCGAGGGTCGCCAGCCGCGCATTGCGCCAGAGCGTGGCCTTCCCAGCCGATCTTTCTGAAAAATTGTTCCCGGACATCAGCTTTGCGCCTTTCCTTTGTTGTGATAATGTATATACATATTAACGAACGTGACAAGTGGAAATTTTGCGGTCCGCCGGGAGAGACGAGAGGGAGAGGCCATGACGGTCATTCATGCAGGCGCGGCGCTGACGCCCGGAGGCTGGCAGCGCGATGTTCGACTGACGCTATCGGGCGGCAGGATCGACAAGGTCGAGGCGGGAAGCGCGCCGCAACCAGGCGACGAACGCCACGCCGTGGTCGTTCCGGCCATGCCGAATCTGCACAGCCACGCCTTCCAGCGCGCCATGGCGGGCCTGGCCGAAGTGCGCGGCCCGGCCTCCGACAGCTTCTGGAGCTGGCGCACGGTAATGTACAGGTTCGCGCTGACGATGACGCCCGACCATGCCGAGGCGGTCGCGGCTGAGCTCTACATGGAGATGCTGGAAGCGGGCTTCTGCCGTGTCGGCGAGTTCCACTACCTGCACCACGACAAGGACGGCAGCCCCTATGCCAACATTGGCGAAATGGCCGAGCGCATCGGTGCCGCGAGCGCCGAGACCGGGATCGGCCTGACGCTGCTGCCGGTTTTCTACGCCCATTCCGGATTCGGCGGCGCCGCACCGATCGAGGGCCAGCGGCGGTTCATCAACACGCCCGATCGCTTCGAGGCGCTGATGGCCGGCTGCCGCGCCGTGACCGACCGCCTCGACGGGGCGGTGCTGGGCGTTGCGCCGCACAGCCTGCGGGCGGTGACGCCGGAGGAATTGAAGGTCGCGGTTCGCCTGGCGGGGTCGGGGCCGATCCATATCCACGTCGCCGAACAGACCAAGGAAGTAGAAGATTGCATCGCCTGGTCCGGCAAGCGCCCGGTCGAGTGGCTGCTCGACAATGCCGACCTGGACGGCCGGTGGTGCCTGATCCATGCGACGCACATGACCCCGGACGAGGCCTATCGCATGGCCAGGAGCGGCGCTGTCGCCGGGCTTTGCCCGGTGACCGAGGCCAATCTCGGCGACGGCATCTTCCCGGCTCCGGTGTTCGTCGACGAGGGCGGGCGTTTCGGCGTCGGCTCGGACTCCAACATCCTGATCTCGCTTCCCGAGGAACTGCGCCAGCTCGAATATTCGCAGCGTCTCGGTCTCCGTGCCCGCAATGTCATTGCCGAAAGCGGCGGCTCGACCGGACGGGCTCTGTTCGAGCGCGCGCTTGCCGGCGGTGGCGCCGCGCTGCAGTGCGATCCAAAACTGGAAGCGGGAGCTTCGGCGGATTTCCTGTCGCTCGACACTTCAGCCGTACCCTATCTCGACGGCGACCAATTGCTCGACAGTTTTGTCTTCGCTTCCGGGGTATCGGTCGATTGCGTCTGGTCGATGGGCCGCAAGGTGGTGAGCGAGGGCCGTCATGTCCGGCGCGACGCGATCAGCCGGCGCTTCCGCGCGGCGATGCAGGAATTGCTGGCCGATTGAAGCGAGACGGGCGCGCGAGCCCGCCTCCCGTGCCTTTCAGACCATGCCGCCATTGGCGCGCAGCACCTGGCCGTTGATCCAGCCGCCATCCGGGCCGGAGAGGAAGGCGACGGCGGCGGCGATGTCGGCCGGTGTCGCCAGCCGCTCGAGCGGGTTCATCCTCGCCATCCGCTCGATCAAAGCCGCATCCTTGCCCTCGAGAAAAAGATCGGTCGCCGTCGGCCCGGGCGCCACCGCGTTGACGGTGATCGCCCGGCCGCGCATCTCCTTGGCGAGGATGGCCGTCAGCGTTTCCACCGCCGCTTTGGTGGCGGTATAGACGCCGTAGTTTTCCAGCTTGAGGCCGACGACGCTGGTCGACAGGTTGACGATCCGGCCGCCGTCGCGCAACCGCTTTCCCGCTTCGCGCGACGTGTTGAAGGTGCCTTTCAGGTTGACGTCGATCTGGCGCTGGAACAGCGCGTCGTCGCTGGCCGCGATCGGGGAGAGCATCATGATGCCGGCGTTGTTGACCAGCACGTCGACGCCGCCGAAAGCCGCTTCCGCCGCATCGAACATGCCGGCCACGGCAACCGCATCGCTGACATCGGCCCGGGTGGTCAGGGCACGGCCGCCCTTGTCCTCGATGCGGCGGACCACATCCTCTGCCTGCGCGGCATTGCCGGCATAGTTGACGACGACGGTGAAACCGTCGGCGGCCAGCCGCTCGGCGATCGCCGCGCCGATGCCGCGCGAGGCGCCCGTGACCAATGCAACCCTGTTCAAATTCTTGCTCATGACTTGATCCTTCTTCGCTGAAGTTTTGTCGATGAGCACAGGGTGCCTCTTTTCCGAGTTCGGATAATCATGCATTATTCGCCTTCATTATCCGGAGAGTGCGAATAATGGATCGCTTCGATGCCATGCGGGTGTTTTCACGTGTCGTCGAAAGGCGCAGCTTCACCCTTGCCGCGGAAGATCTCGGCCTGCCGCGCTCGACCGTCACCGACGCCGTAAAACAATTGGAGGCGCGGCTCGGCGTGCAGCTGCTGCAGCGCACGACCCGGCATGTCGGCCCGACGCTCGACGGCGAGGCCTACCACCAGCGCTGCCTTGCCATTCTTGCCGACATCGAGGATGCGGAAGGCGCCTTTGCCGGCGCCCGCCCGAAAGGACTGCTGCGGGTCGACGTGCACGGCACGCTGGCACGGCATTTCGTGCTGCCGGGATTGCCATTCTTTCTCGAAACCTATCCGGATATCGAGATCTTCATGAGCGAGGGCGACCGGCTGGTCGATCCGGTGCGTGAAGGCATCGACTGTGTGCTGCGGGTCGGCGAACCGCAGGCAAGCGAGATGATCGGCCGGCGGGTGGCGACGCTGGAGGAGGTGACTTGCGCGTCGCCGGACTATCTTGGGCGGCATGGGAGGCCCGAAAACCTTGCGGCCCTCGACGGGCACCGCATGGTCGGCTTTCGTTCTTCGGCGACCGGCGGCTTGCTGCCGCTCGAATTCACTCTGGACGGAAGCGTCCGCGAGATCACCTTGCCGGCGACCGTGATCGTCAACGCCGCGGAAAGCTACGTGGCCGCCGCCAGGTTAGGGCTCGGGATGATCCAGGTGCCGCGCTATCACGCCGAGGCCGATCTCGAGCGGGGCAGCCTGGTGGCGATCCTGCCGCAACACCCGCCGACGGCTACAGCGGTGACCGTGCTCTATCCGCGCAACCGCCAGCTTTCACCACGGGTGAGGGTGTTCATCGACTGGCTTGTGGCGGAATTCCGGAATCCGAGTGCCGCCAAGCGATAGCGAAGGTGGTGGTGGCAGCTTTGGGCCAGAAAGGGGTCATAATGCGATCACCGGAGTGCGCCGCTGGAGCGGATTTACGCACGCTGCCAAACGCAGTAGAACAACACGGAGGCAAAAAAACCATGTGGCAAAAAGCTATTGCGTTGCTGAACTTGGTCTTGGCCGCCAGTTCACAAGCCATATGGGACAGGTCGAGTTAATGGATTTGTGTCGGGGGGCAGTGGCAGGGCTCCTCTTGCTTGTCTGCCTTGTCGGATGCGCCACGCAGCGTGCGGAGGTCGCAACGCTGCCCGTCGCTGCGTCACCGACGCTGCAAAGCACTCATGCCGCTCGTTCGCAACAGAGCTCCACGACCTTCGACCTCCTCTACATTACCGACCGGGCACCCGAAACCGCGTCGGACAGCACATTGTCGTACGGTGCCGAGAGAGCCATATTTTTGAGCTTCGGATCGGTGTCGGTCACCCCGACACGCAGCTCTCCCAGCAGCGAAAGCAAATTGCGGGTCGGCGCGGTTTCCGAGACTGGACGGTTTCCAGCGACACCCTACGGCGTCGTGGCAACCGAAAACGGGCTAAGCCGCACACCGGCGGCAGTCGCGGAGCATGAACAGGCTTCCGCATTGCTGCAGGCCGAAGTCACTCGTCGTCTCGCAATAGCCAGTCGCAAGGAAGTCGTGGTCTTTATCCATGGATACAACAACAGCTTCGACGACGCCGCGCTCGCCACAGGCGAGATTTGCAGGTCGCTGCAGAACCAGTTTGTCTGCATTGTCCTGACATGGCCTGCCGGTGGCTCCGGCGGCTCGTTCTTTGGCTACAACATCGACCGCGAGTCGAGCGAATTTGCAGTTGCGGACTTCAAGAAAGCCATGCGCATCATCGCCGAAGCCAAAGGTGTCGAGCGCCTTCACCTCGTGGCGCATAGCCGCGGAACCGATGTGCTCGCGAGCGTGGTTCAGCAACTCGCCATCGAAGCCTATGTTAGCCGATCCTCACTTTGGCAGCGCTACAGAATAGCGAACGCGGTGTT
The DNA here is from genome assembly GCA_030028905.1 of Ferirhizobium litorale. Taxonomy (GTDB): domain Bacteria; phylum Pseudomonadota; class Alphaproteobacteria; order Rhizobiales; family Rhizobiaceae; genus Ferirhizobium; species Ferirhizobium litorale. The sequence goes on from JALDYZ010000005.1 coordinate 250,324, forward strand.
TTTCGCGCCCGATATCGATCTCGATGTGGCTTCTTCCAAGTTGTTCGCCTGGGTATCGGACCCAGACCTTGCCTTCGGCAGCAAATCAAGTCCAAGCACGCTGCCGCCTCAAGGCGCCATGCATCTCACGGTTTATTCATCGCCCAGGGACGAAGCGTTGAGGGCATCAACGCTGCTCTTTGGCAGCACGTTGCGGCTGGGACAGCTCGCTGTCGGCAGGCTTCCGAAGAACAGGAGCGAAGCGGCGTCCAAATGGGCAGGATCTAATATGGGAGGTCTGGTCGATTTCATCGAGTATTCAGGAGGTGGCAGCTTCATCGGCCATAGCTATTTCCTGTCCGATCCAACTGTTAAGGCGGACTTGGTTGCGCTCATCCGCGACAGAGCGAAAGCCGGCGATCCCCGTCGACAACTCGTCGAAATCAAACGCCCATTCTGGCGAATATCGGATGTCCAGCCGGCTTCGCGATGATTGGGTCCTGTATGAGTACGGTCGGCCGAGCGGCACTGCGCCGAGATCCGCGTGGCCTCGTTGACGACCGGGCCCAACGATGGTGAAGTCGAGGCGGCTGCAATGCCGGGATGGGATGTCCGAACTGGCAGTCCCGACGGCGCTTGCTCATGACACACTGTGGGATCGGCGATGGCGGACGAGGTCTACATCGATGGTGGCGGGCTCGAGACAAATTTCCCCACAGCAAAATATGGGCTTGATGGTCGCGCACGCCGGCGTAGATTCCGGTCATGGACATCTTCGACGTCGGTGACGGCTCGCACCGCAAAAACCTGAGGCAAGGCCTGCGCCGGATCGAGAAGGCCGACGGCCGTCAAGCCTTTCTCTTGCAGCTTGCATTCGCGACGATTGATATCGCAATCCTTGCCTTCTTCATTCTAGGTCCTTATCTTCGCTCGGGCCCATCTTACCTGGTAATCGACTACCTTATCGCCGTTTGGATCGCGCTCGAATTGATCGCTCGAGCGATTGCGGCACCCTCCGTGCGACAATGGGCCCTCCGCCCCATGACGTGGATCGACCTGGTTGTTCTGGCAACGCTCGCATTCCCAGCGGTGCTGTTCAACTTTGCTTTTCTGAGAGTTCTGCGGCTGTGGGCTATAGGTCGTAGTCCACTTATCAAGGAGGCCCTCCATCGGGCGGGATATGTCCATCTGCTTGACGTCGTGCACGCAGTGATCAACTTCCTGGTTTTCCTCTTCCTGATGACTGGCTTTGTCTACACCTCGTTTTTCTATGACAAGCCCGGCGGAGAAGGCTTTGTAGACGCGCTCTACTTTACTGTCGCCACCGTGACGACCACCGGCTTCGGAGATATTACGCTGCCTGGCACCGTCGGAAAGCTGACGTCGGTCGTCACGATGATCGTTGGCATTTCCCTGTTTGTCCGACTGGCCCAGGCGATCGTCAGACCCCATAAGGTGACCTATGCATGCCACCGATGCGGGCTGCAACGGCACGATGCGGATGCCGTCCATTGCAAGGCGTGTGGCGAAATCCTCAACATCCCCGATGAAGGCTCGTAGGCACAGAAGGCGAATGACCGCGGAGTTGGTGCGAAGCCGCAATTGGAACGCGGGACACAGGCCAGCTCAGTGATGTCCGTCTCGGGAAACAGCGGTCACAGGTCGCATTTGCCACGTAACGCCGCGGAATTCCGCAGGGCGGAAAGGGTGGGGACGACCGGGAAGCCAGCGTTCAGGGGCGCTCGCGGTCGAGGGTGAACAGCTCCTTCGCGCGGCTGACGCCTTTCAGCGCAAAACGGCCGAGCGAGACGAGATCGCGCTGGCGGTCCTGCGGGCATGCGCCGACGAATTCGGACGACAGTATGAGGGTACGGTCGACCGAGCGGCACAGCGCCGAGATGCGGGTAGCCTCGTTGACGGCCGGCCCGACCACGGTGAAATCGAGGCGGCTGCGGCTGCCGATATTGCCGTAGAACACCTCGCCGATATGGAGGCCGAGATAGACGTCGGTGACCGGCCCGCCCTCCATTTCCCGCTGCCGGTTCTGCTCGACCAGGCGTTGGCGCAACAGCTTTTCCGCATCCAGCGCAGCTGCGCAGGCGAGCTCGCGTTGCTCCGCGGTGAAGATAGCCAGCACTCCGTCGCCGATCAGCTTCAGCACGCTGCCGCCGCATTCCTCGATCGCGGTGATGACGGTCTCGGCATAGTCGTTGAGGAAGGGAATGATATCCTCTGGGCGGGCGCGCTCGGCTATGCTGGTATAATTGTAGAGATCGGAGAACCAGATCACCGCCTCGATGCGTTCGGCCGCACCTCGGGCGATACGCCCGCCGATCACCTGCTCGCCGGCATCCTGGCCGAGATAGACCTCCGCCAGCGTCTCGATGATCCGCACGCAGGAGGCGGACTTGATCGCCAGTGCCAGCGTCGGCATCAGCAGGCGCAGAACCGCGAGGTCGCTGTCCGAGAATCCGTCCTGGCTGCGCGTGGACCAGCTGGAGTAGACGCAGTCCATCTCGCCGACCCGGCCGCGCTCGGTGAAGCGATGCACCATGGCGATAAAGTCGACATGGCCCTGTTCCTTCAGCGCGGGGATCATGTTGAACGGCGGAAGGTCGTCGGTCGCAAGCGGGATGCGCATCTCGTCCGCGCCGACCTCGAGCAGGTGGTAGAACACGGAATCCTGCCAGTTGCGCTGCGCCTCGCCCTCGGAAGACGATCCGTACTCGACGATCGGGTTGAATTCCTCGACCTTGTCCCAGCGGAAAACGCGCCCTTCGAATTCGGGGTGGAGCGTGTCGATCAGAACCATCGCGCGGGCGACGGGCAGACCGATCTCGGTACATTTTTCGCAGAAGCCGGCGAGCAGCTCGGGTTCCTTGAGACCGGTCAGACCCTGGTCGCACAGCCAGAGCAGGATGTCGGTAATGCGGGACTTGTCCATGATGACCATCGGCTGGAGTTGAACGCATTGGCCGGCAGCGGCCATGCGCTTTCTCGGACTTTTGCACACAAGGCATCGGCTTTCCATATGGCACCTGGCGGAACCTCTCGCATTGACCGCGACCGGGCGCAGGCGCATTCTTCCAGGTCGTTGGACCGCGGGCGCGGCGCAGGAAGGGAGAGCGTGCCATGGGCGAGCCGGACCTTTACCTACTCGGAAGAAACAAGGCCGAGGAAATGCGGCTGAAGCGCCAGATCGCCAACCTCGCGCCTGAATCCGACGCGCAATTCGAAAGGATCGGCATCAGGCCCGGCGAGCGCGTCCTCGATCTCGGCTGCGGTCCCGGTGGTGTGCTGCATCTCCTCGGAAAGCGGGTCGGACCTTCGGGCTCGGTGGTCGGCATCGAGCGCAGCCCGCGCTTCGTCCAGCTGGCCCAGCGCTTCGTTGCCGATCATGAACTGCCGCAGGTCGAGGTGCGCGAGGGCGACGCCTACGACACCGGCCTGTCGCGCCATTCGTTCGACGGCGCCCATATGCGCCTGGTGCTGGTCAATGTGCCCGAACCGGAACGCATCGTCGGCGAAATGGTTTCCCTGGTCCGACCCGGCGGCTGGATAGCCAGCTTCGAGGCGGACTTCCTCAGCCACATCTGCGATCCGCCGCTGCCGGCCTGGAGCCGGCTGATCGACACCTATGCCGCTTATTCCGCCGCCCACGGCATCGATCTTTTTATTGGCCGGCGGACGCACCGGCTGTTCCGTGCCGCCGGCGTTGTCGACATCCGCCTCGATGCAGTGGTGCAGATCTATCCGCCCGGCCACGATCGCCGGCCGATCCTGCTCGACTTCATCACCAATGTCAGCGACAAGCTGATCGAAGGTGGTTTCATCAGCCGCGAACAGTTTGGCGAAGACAAGAAGGCCGTGGAGCGCCACATCGCCAATCCCGAGGTCATGGTCTCTTCGGAGACCTTCTACCGGCTGTGCGGGCGAACGGCGCAGATGATGACGATGGGCGTCTGACGTCCGCCGAGAGAAGACAAAGGCGGCCGCGACGCCCGACGAAGTCGCAACCTTTGCCCACTTCGAGCGACCGACCAAAGAAACCGATATCCGGATCACCATCAGCGGCACACAAGGTCGGCAAGGCCCCTCGCAATCACCTGAATGGCGACTGGCAAGCGCATCGGAGGCTCGCCAACGGCCCCGAGCTTCGGGACAGATGCCTCGATCTCCAGCAACCCGCATTCCAGTTGCCTTGTAATTGTGCATCCAGAAATTTGCACAAAAATCATCTTGACGACGTCCGAAAATCAGCATTTCATTGAACCAATATCACAATGGTTCGGACCAATCATGCAAGAAGCCCCACCCAAGGAAAACTCGAACTACGCTCTTGAAAAGCTGCGGGACCTCCTTCGGGACGGCGGTGCAGGAGCGGACGGGAAGCTGCCGACCGAGCGCACATTGTCGGAAAAGCTTGGCCTGAGCCGCCGGGCCATTCGCAGGGCACTGGAGGTCCTGGAGGCGGAAGGCGCGATTTGGCGCAAGCAGGGGTCCGGCACCTATGTCGGCCAGAAGCCGCACGCGTGGAGCGCCCAACTCGAGGCCATCGTGGCGGGAACCAATTTCATGGAGATCATGGAAGTGCGCCTGCGCATCGAGCCGCAACTGGCGCAGCTTGCTGCACTTCGTGCCAAGGGCAGTGATGTCGACCGCATGCGGGAACTCGCCCAGAAGATCCTGGGCAGTGAGGATGCCGACGCCAAGGAGCTCTGGGACGGAGCCCTGCATCGGCAGATCGCGCAGGCGGCAGGCAACCAGCTGTTCCTGTCGATCTTCGACGTCATCAATCGTGTTCGCCAGGACGATGCCTGGCAGTCGATTCGCGAGCGAGCGCGCAGCAGCGCCAACACTATGAACATCTCCAATGCCCAACACGCCGCGATCATCGATGCCATTGCATCGCGTGATCCTGCGAAGGCCGGCGAAGCCATGCGGCAGCACTTGCTGATGCTGCAGGAGCGGCTGATCCGCCAGACATCCATGGAGCAGATGGAGGGCGACCCGCTCGGACATGTGTCCTGAAACCTAAATTGCGGCTGCGGCCGGACATCAACGCCGGGGAACAATCGGCGAGACCCTTGAGCACCAAAATCAGACCCCAGAGGATCCCATCAATATGAAAATACTGTCCCGTCTTTCAACCATGCTTCTGGCAAGCGCCCTGCTTGTGACGCCCGCTGTGGCCGCTGAGCTCCGCATCGGGCTGCAGGACGATGCCGATGTGCTCGACCCCGCCCAGTCCCGCACCTTTGTCGGCCGTATCGTCTATACCGCGATGTGCGACAAACTGGTCGACGTTTCGCCTGATTTGAAGATCGTTCCGCAGCTCGCCACCGAATGGGCCTGGTCCGCCGACGGCAAGGAACTGACCATGAAGCTGCGCGAAGGCGTCAAGTTCCATGACGAAAGCCCATTCAACGCTGCTGCCGTTGTCGCTACCATCGAGCGCAACATGACGCTGCCGGAATCGCGCCGCAAGAGCGAGCTGAGCTCGGTGGAGAAGGTGGAAGCCACCAGCGACTACGAAGTGAAGTTCACCCTGAAGGCGCCTGACGTCACGCTGCTGGCCCAATTGTCCGACCGTGCCGGTATGATCGTATCGCCGACGGCCGCAGCCGAGCTCGGCGCCAATTTCGGCACCAAACCGGTCTGCGCCGGCCCGTTCAAATTCGTAGAGCGAGTGCAGCAGGATCGTATCGTCCTCGAGAAGTTCGAGGACTACTGGGACAAGGACAAGGTGTTTATCGACAAGGTCACCTATCTGCCGATCCCGGACACCACCGTTCGGCTCGCCAACCTGCGCTCCGGTGAACTCGACATGATCGAGCGTCTGGCCGCAACCGATGCAACGTCCGTCAAGCAGGATTCGAGCCTCACCTATGCCGACGTCGTCAATATCGGCTACATGGCGCTGTTTGTGAACATTGCCAATGGTCCACTCGCTGACAATCCGTTGGGCAAGGACAAGCGCCTGCGCCAAGCCTTTTCGCTCGCCATCGACCGCGAAGCACTGAATCAGGTCGTCTATGAGGGCACGGCCGTCGGCGGCAACCAGCCATTCCCACCGAACAGTCCATGGTTCAACAAGGATCTGCCGGTTCCGGCCCGCGACCTCGAAAAAGCCAAGGCGCTGGTCAAGGAAGCCGGCTTCGAGCGGGTGCCGGTGGAAATGCAGATCCCCAACAATCCGGTTGCCGCGCAGATGATGCAGATCGTCCAGGCGATGGTCGCCGAAGCCGGCTTCGATGTCAGCCTGAAGACGACCGAATTTGCGACGTTGCTCAGCGAGCAGACCGCCGGTAACTATCAGCTCAGCCGCTCCGATTGGTCCGGCCGTGTTGATCCCGACGGTAACCTCCACCAGTTCGTCACCTGCAAGGGCGGCATCAACGATACAAAATATTGCAATCCGGACGTCGACGCACTGCTCAACCAGGCTCGCGCTTCGACCGATGAAGCGGTCCGCAAGCAGAAATACGATGCCGCCGGCAAGATCCTCGATGAAGACCTTCCGGTGATCTATCTCGGCCATCAGTCCTGGATCTGGGCGTTCAAGAAGGATGTCACCGGCTTCGTGCCCTCGCCAGACGGCATGATCCGCCTGCTCGGCGTCAAGAAGGGTTGACCTCGCCTTCCCCCTGCGGAGCGCCCGGCGCTCCGTAGGATTTCCCGCAATTCAGGACCGTATGTTCATGCATATCTACATCGGAAAACGGCTACTGGTCGCCATCCCGACGCTGCTGATCGTATCGATCTTCGTGTTTTCGCTGCAAAAGCTTCTGCCGGGCGACCCGATCCTTGCCATGGCTGGCGAAGAGCGCGATCCGCAGGTCATCGAATTCCTGCGGGAGAAATACCGCCTCAACGATCCTGTCGTCTACCAATACGGCTACTGGGTCGCCAATGTCCTGCAGGGCGATTTCGGCGTTTCTCTACGGACAAACCAGCCCGTGCTCGAGCTGATTGGCGAAAAGCTGCCAGTCACCATCCAGCTGGCTTTGATGTCGATGATTTTCGCCTTTGTCATCGGCGTGCCGATGGGCATCCTGGCCGCAGTCAGGAAGAATACCGTCATCGACTACGTCGCCAATATCGTTGCCTTGTCCGGCCTCTCCATCCCGAATTTCTGGCTGGGCATCATGCTAATCCTACTGGTCTCGGTGAAACTCGGTTGGCTTCCGGCATCCGGCTATGAATCGGTCTTTGTCGATCCCCTGCGATCCCTCGAAACCACGTTCATGCCGGCCTTCGTGCTTGGCACGGCACTCGCTGCCACCTTGATGCGCCATACGCGCTCGGCCATGCTGGGCGTGATGAAGGCCGACTACATCCGGACAGCGCGCGCCAAAGGGCTGTCGGAACGGGTCGTCATCCTGAGCCACACCTTCCGCAATGCGCTGCTGCCGATCGTGACGCTCAGTGCGCTACTGTTCGGCGAGCTTCTCGCCGGTGCGGTCCTGACCGAGCAGATCTTTACAATTCCGGGTTTCGGCAAGCTGATCGTCGATGCCGTCTTCAACCGTGACTACGCCGTCGTGCAGGGCGTGGTCCTTTGTACAGCGGTCGGCTTCATCTTGATGAACCTCATCGCCGACGTGCTCTATGTCCTGCTCAATCCGCGTATGAGGGCCAGCCTATGACCGCGCTTGAACAGACGACTGGCATGGCAGCTCCAGCCAAGGGCGGAAACCGCGCCTGGCGCAAACTCAAGTCGAATCGAAGCGCGCTGGCGGGCCTCTGCATCATCTTGTTCTTCAGCGGACTTGCAATGGCGGCGCCGCTGTTGCCGATCGCCGATCCGCTTGCCACCAGCTGGACCGTTATCCGAAAGGCACCGTCGGCCGCGCACTGGATGGGCACCGACGATATCGGCCGGGATATCCTGTCACGCATGATCTGGGGTGCCCAGGCCTCGCTGATGGCCGGCATTTTTTCCGTCGCCATCGCCATCGTCATCGGCGTTCCCTTCGGCTTGATCTCGGGCTATTTCGGCGGCTGGGTCGACCAGGTGATCTCGCGTATCACGGAGGCGTTCCTGGCACTGCCCTTCCTAATCATGGCGATTGCGCTGGCCGCTTTTCTCGGCCCGAGCCTCAGCAACGCGATGATCGCCATCGGCCTGTCGGCAATGCCGGTCTTCGTGCGGCTGACGCGCGGCCAGGTTCTGGCGGTGAAGACGGAGGACTATGTCGAAGGCGCCCGCTCGATCGGCCTTGGTCATCTCGACATCATACTGCGCTACATCCTGCCGAACATCACAGCGCCGATCATCGTGCAGGCGACCCTGACGGTGGCGACCGCCATCATCGCCGAGGCAAGCCTCTCCTTTCTCGGACTCGGGCAGCAACCGCCGGCTCCAAGCTGGGGCTCGATGCTCAATGTCGCGAAAAACTTCCTCGACCAGGCGCCCTGGATGGCCATGTGGCCCGGCGCGGCGATTTTCCTCGTGGTGATCGGTTTCAATCTGCTCGGCGACGGCCTGCGTGATGCGCTCGACCCCCGGGAATCCTGAAAGACATATCGAAGGAAGAGTTTATGAGTGACTTTACTACCCGCCCGGAAATTCTCGGCACGTTCGGCGTCGTGACCTCCACTCACTGGGTCGCCTCAGCCGTCGGCATGAGCATTCTGGAAAAAGGCGGCAATGCCTTTGACGCGGCGGTTGCGACCGGCTTCGTGCTGCAGATCCTCGAACCCCATCTGGTCGGCCCCGGCGGAGACATGCCGGCATTGATCTATTCGGCGAAGACCGGCAAGGTCGAGGTGATCTGTGCGCAAGGCCCGGCCCCGGCCGGCGCGACGATCGAGCATTACACGAGCGAGGGACTGTCGATCATTCCCGGCGACGGATTGCTGGCCACGGTCATTCCCGGCGCCTTCGACGGCTGGATGCTGATGCTGCGCGACTACGGCACGATGACCGTGCGCGACGTGTTGGAGCCGGCCATCCACTATGCCGAACACGGCCACCCGATGCTGCCGCGTGTCTCGGCTACCATCAAGGGTCTCGCCAGTTTCTTCGAGAAGGAATGGCCGACATCCTTCGAGACCTGGCTACCGGGCGGCGGGGCGCCCGAGCCGCATGCGCTGTTTTGCAATCCGGCTCTCGCAGCCACTTATACCCGCATCGTCAGGGAAGCGGAAACCGCCACCGGTCGCGAGAACCAGATCGATGCGGCCCGCAACGCCTTCTACCGTGGCTTCGTTGCCGAGGCGATCGAGGACTATCTGAAGACCGCCGAAGCGATGGATGCCAGCGGCAGCCGCCATAGGGGCGTGCTGACAGCAGCCGACATGGCCGGCTGGAGTGCCACGATCGAGGCGCCGCAGACCTATGACTACCACGGCTGGACAGTTGCCAAGACCGGCCCCTGGGGGCAGGGGCCGGTGCTGCTGCAGTCGCTGGCGCTGCTAAAGGGCTTCGATGTCGGGGCGATGGACCCGCTTGGTGCAGAATTCGTGCACACGGTCGTCGAGACGATGAAACTCGCCTATGCCGACCGCGAGCTCTATTACGGCGACCCGGCCTTTGCCAGCGTGCCGATGGAGCAATTGCTGTCGGATGCCTATAGCGATGCGCGCCGCGAACTGATTGGCAATACCGCATCCATGGACCTGCGCCCGGGCAGATTGCCGGGTTTCGAGAGCCAGCACGCCCTCACCATGGAGATGTTGGCATCCATGTCAGGCACGGGTGCAGTCTATGAGCCGACCATGTCGCATCTGACGGAAAAACGCGGCGACACCGTGCATATCGACGTCATCGACCGCGAGGGTAACATGGTCTCGGTCACGCCATCCGGCGGCTGGCTGCAATCCTCGCCGATTATCCCTGGCCTCGGCTTCTGCCTCAATTCGCGTGCGCAGATGTTCTGGTTGAAGCCGGGTCTTCCGACCTCGCTGGCGCCGGGCAAGCGGCCGCGCACCACGCTGACACCGTCGATCGCACTACACGAAGGCCGCCCGACCTTGGCCTTCGGCACACCCGGCGGCGACCAACAGGACCAGTGGCAGCTGTCCTTCTTCCTGCGCTACATCCATCACAAGCAGAACCTGCAAGCCGCCATCGACATGCCCCTGTTCCACACGGCGCATTTCCCCGGCTCCTTCTATCCCCGCACCAGTCAGCCGGGCAATGTGATGATCGAAAGCAGCATCGGCGCGGACACGATCAAGACCCTGAAGACCATGGGCCACGACATCACCGAGGCCGATCCGTGGACAGTCGGTCGCCTTACCGCAGCACGCCGCGATGCCGATGGCCTGCTGCGGGCCGCCGCCACACCGCGGCTGATGCAAGCCTATGCAATAGGAAGATAATTCATGACCTGGTCCATCGTCGCGCGCGATCCTGAAACCGGCGATTTCGGCATTGCAGTCGCCAGCCGCTTCTTCGCGGTCGGCGCCGCCGTTCCCCATATGCGCGGCGGGGTCGGCGCCATCGCCACCCAGGCTTTCGTCAGCCCGCTCTATGGGACCGACGGCCTTGCGCTCCTGTCTGAGGGGCATTCTCCCGACGAAAGCATCGCGATCCTCACCGGCCGCGATGATGGGTGCCAGCAGCGGCAGTTGCACCTCATCGACGCCGAAGGTCGCAATGCCGCCTTTACCGGCGAACACTGCATCGACTGGGCCGGACATCTCGTCGACGACCATGTCTCTGTGGCCGGCAACATGCTGGCCGGGCCTCAGGTCATTGCCGAGACCTTGCGGGTCTACAAGGAAACCGCCGGCGCGCCGCTTGCCGAACGGCTGCTGGCGGCCATGGATGCCGGCGAGGTGGTTGGCGGCGACAAGCGTGGGCGACAAGCGGCCGCGATGAAGATCTACCGCGATCAGGACTATGCCTGGCTCGATATCCGTGTCGACGACCATTTCGATCCCTTGGGCGAATTGCGCCGCCTCTATGCAGTGGCACAGGAGCGTTTCCTGCATGTCGCGGAGACCATGCCGACCCGCGATAATCCACACGGCCTGACCGACCGCCGGCTGATCGACGAGAAAATCGCGGCGCTCGAGACGGCGCGCATCGCCGAGGGCCGTGCCTCGCCCTCTTTCGCCACACCGCTGAAGCCTGCATGAGACAGAACCCCGCCCGCAGGACATGACCAGGAAAGCCATGAGCACCATGATGACAGCCGCCGCCCATGCCGAGATGCCCGCCGTTCTCTCCGTCGAGGGACTAACGACTTCCTTCCTGGTCGACGGAGGGTGGCGACCGGTGGTGCGCAATATCTCCTTCGATGTGATGCCGGGCGAAACCGTCGCGATCGTCGGAGAGTCCGGTTCCGGCAAGAGCGTCACATCGTTGTCGATCATGCGGCTGCTCGCCCGCGATCAAAGCCGCGTCGAAGGGCGGGTGCTGGTGAACGGACGAGATATCCTGGCGCTGTCGGAACGGGACATGCAGGCGGTGCGCGGCAACGAGGTAGCCATGATCTTCCAGGAGCCGATGACCAGCCTCAACCCGATCTTCACGATCGGTCGGCAGATCTCCGAAGTGCTGAGACGGCACAAGGGAATGTCGAAGGCGCAGGCACGTGCCGAGACGATCCGAATGCTGGATAAGGTGCGCATTCCCAATGCCGGGGCGCGCTTCGACGAATATCCGCATCAGTTTTCCGGCGGCATGCGACAGCGGGTGATGATCGCCATGGCGCTCGCGTCGCGCCCCAATCTGCTGATCGCCGACGAACCGACGACGGCGCTGGACGTGACGATCCAAGGACAGATACTCGACCTGATCAAGGAATTGCAGGAAGAGGAAGGCATGTCCGTTCTCTTCATAACCCACGACATGGGGGTCGTGGCTGAAATTGCCGACCGCACCATCGTCATGCTGCGAGGCGACGTCGTCGAACAGGGCCAGACCGCCGACATCTTTCGCCGTGGCCAGCATTCCTACACACGCGAGTTGCTGGCCGCCGTACCCAAACTCGGCTCGATGCACGGACATGCCTGGCCCCTCCGCTTTCCGATCGGCGATATCGGTTCGGGCAAGGCGGAGGAACCGATCGAGGTGGCCAACACCGTCGATACCCGCAAGACACCGGTGCTGTCCGTGAGGAACCTGGTAACGCGCTTCCCGATCCGCAGCGGCCTGCTCGGCCGGCAGACCGGCGCCGTGCATGCCGTGGAAAACATCTCGTTCGATCTTTTTCAGGGCGAGACACTTTCGATAGTCGGGGAATCGGGTTGCGGCAAGTCGACCACCGGTCGTTCGATCACACGGCTGGTCGAGCCGAAAAGCGGCGAGGTCCACCTCGACGGCTACAATGTGCTTTCACTGGATCAGCCAGGCCTGCGAGCCATGCGCCGCAGCGTGCAGATGATCTTCCAGGATCCGTTCTCGAGTCTTAACCCGCGCATGACGGTGGGGGCAACCATCGCAGAACCCTATTTGAAGCATCGCCTCGGGAGCGGGGGGGAGGCTCAGGGCAAGGTCGCGGATCTCCTGCGCAAGGTCGGCCTAGCCCCGGAAATGACGGATCGATATCCGCATGAATTCTCCGGCGGCCAGCGCCAGCGCATCGCCATCGCCCGCGCGTTGGCGCTCAATCCGAAGGTGATCGTTGCCGACGAGAGCGTCTCGGCCCTGGATGTTTCCATCAAGGCGCAGGTCTGCAACCTGCTGATGGACCTGCAGGAGGAGTTCAATCTTTCCTTCCTGTTTATCAGTCACGACATGGCCGTGGTGGAGCGGATCAGTCATCGGGTCGCTGTCATGTATCTTGGCGAAATCGTCGAGATCGGTCCGAGAGCCGCGATTTTCGACAATCCCCAGCACGACTATACCAAGAAGCTGATGGCGGCCGTCCCGGTTCCCGACCCCGAGCGGCGTGGCTTGAGGCGCGGTACCTCCATAGATGAGTTGAAGAGCCCGGTGAGGCCCGCCGGCTACGAGCCACCCCGCCGCGAATACCGTGAAGTCACGGCGGGACACTTCGTCCAGGTGTGATCGCGGTCACGAACCGCGAGATTTGCGCCATCATTGAAACGGCCTTGGACCGGGCAGGAGCTGGAACGTATTGAGCGATTTTCCAGCCGTATCCAACATGGCCGCTTGTTGCGTGCACCCGCTTCGCACAATGGCGCACCACCTCTTCGGACAACAGCAGCTCGAGACCGCGGTGTCGTTGAGGGTGCCGAACTTTGCACGAGCTTGAGACTTGCCAAGCCGACTTCGTCGGTCACGACCTCAGTTGTCCCGAATACATTTTCACAAAAGACGCAAGGCAAGCCTGAGCGAAGGCTCATCGCCCGCCCCCCTATCGGCCATCGATAAGATTACAATGCCATTCTCTCAAATTGTTCGTAGAAAATGCCCTAGAATACAACAGCAAATGCCTCTTCTTAGACTATAGACTAACTGTCAATGGGTTGACACCCTACGTCATGTTTTTACCCTCAACAGAAACTATTGCGTTTTCGACTTTGGGAGGAGTCATTATGTCAAAGTTCGTTGTTAGCAGGCGTGTACTTTTGAAAGCCGGCGCGCTGTCGGGCGTTGCGCTCGCCGCGCCACGGCATTTTATTCGCGATGCTTATGCCGATGATATGTCTTGCAATATCCCGACGGGCGACACGGTAACGCTCGGCTTCAACGTACCGCAGACAGGCCCCTATGCCGACGAAGGCATGGACGAATTGCGCGCCTACCAACTCGCAATCAAGCATCTGAACGGCGAGGGCGACGGCGGCATGCTACCGACCTTCAGCTCCAAGGCCCTCAAAGGCAACGGCGTGCTCGGCAAGAAGGTCGCCTATGTCTCCGGCGACACGCAAACGAAATCGGATGCGGCGCGTGATTCCGCCAAGCGCATGATTGAGAAGGACGGCGCCATCATGATTACCGGCGGTTCCTCCTCGGGCGTCGCCGTGGCCGTCCAAAGCCTGTGTCAGGACATGGGCGTCATCTTCATGTCGGGTCTCACCCATTCCAACGACACAACCGGCAAGGACAAGAAGCGCTACGGTTTCCGTCATTTTTTCAATGCCTATATGTCGGGTGTCGCCCTCGGGCCGGTTCTCGGCGAAGCCTATGGCAAGGATCGCGTCGCCTACCACCTGACGGCCGACTATACCTGGGGCTGGACCCAGGAAGAGTCCATCAAAAACGCCACCGAGGCTCTTGGATGGAAGACGGCCGCCGCAGTCCGCACGCCGCTCGGTGCAGGTGACTTCTCGCAGTATATCACGCCGGTCCTCAACTCCGGTGCAGATGTGCTGATCCTCAACCACTATGGCAAGGACATGATCAACTCGCTGACGCAGGCCGTGCAATTCGGCATGCGCGACAAGCAGGTCAACGGCAAGCAGTTCGAGATCGTCGTGCCGCTCTTTTCCGAACTGATGGCGCAAGGTGCGGGCAGCGCGATCAAAGGGATCTACGGAACGGCCAACTGGGACTGGAAGCTGGACAACCCCGGCACCAAGGCGTTTACGCAGTCCTTCGGCAAGGAGTACGGCTTCCCGCCGTCGCAAGCCGCTCAGACCTGCTATGTCCAGGCTCTTCTCTACGCCGATGCCTGCGAACGCGCGGGCACATTCTATGCGCCGGAAGTGATCAAGGCTCTCGAAGGCTTCGACTTTGACGGTCTTGGCAACGGTCCGACGAACTATCGCGCAGAGGACCACCAGTGCTTCAAGGATGTTCTGGTGGTGCAGGGCAAGGAGGAGCCCAAAGACAAGTACGATCTGCTCGAAGTCAAGAAGATCGTGCCGGCCAAGGATGTGACCTATGATCCGTCGATGTTCGGCGGCGAGCTTGGCCCTGCCGACGCCAAGACGTGCTGATGCCCGATCCCTGCCGCGGCCGCCTTCCTCGGTCACGGCAGGAACGTCTTGCATCGCTTTTCTCAATGGCATGCGGCAGTTGATATGGACGCAATAATTCTGCAGATACTCAATGGACTGGACAAAGGCGGCGCCTACGCCCTGATCGCGCTCGGGTTGACGCTGGTGTTCGGAACGCTCGGCGTCGTCAATTTCGCCCACGGCGCACTTTTCATGATGGGCGCCTTTTGCGCCGTTGCGTTCAACGAACTGCTGACGCTGGAAACGGTGACGGTCGATCCGACCCAGACGACGGCCTGGGGCACAGCCGTGGAGATCCGGACCCCCTATATCGAGGCATGGTTGGGCGACTTCGGCCATTTCCTCCTCGACTATTCGGTTCCGGCATCCATCCTACTCGCGATCCCCGTGATGCTGGTCGTCGGCGTCGCCATGGAACGGGGCCTGATCCGGCATTTCTACAAGCGTCCTCATTCAGACCAGATCCTCGTCACCTTCGGATTGGCAATCGTCATACAGGAAATCATCAAGCATTTCTTCGGCGCCAATCCCATACCGCAGCCGGCGCCGGCGGCGTTTTCCGGGACGGCCTCGGTCGGCCAGCTGATCGGTCTCGGTAACGCCATTCCCTATCCCTGGTGGCGCCTGATCTATCTGTTGTTCTCGCTGACAGTTATCGGCTCCGTCTTCGCGTTCCTGCGCTACACGACCTATGGAATGGTGGTGAGAGCAGGCATGCGCGATCGCGAGACGGTCGGATTGCTCGGTATCAACATCGAACAGCGGTTTACCGTCGTATTCGGACTTGCCGCCGTTGTCGCGGGCGTGGCAGGCGTCATGTACACGCCGATCCTGCCGCCTGACTATCACCTCGGCATGGAGTTTCTCGTGCTGTCTTTCGTCGTCGTCGTCGTTGGCGGGATGGGCTCGCTCGCCGGCGCAGTCGCCGCCGGCTTTCTGCTCGGCATCCTGCAATCCTTCGCCTCGATGAACGAGGTCAAGAACATCGTTCCTGGCATCGACCAGATCATCATCTATCTGGTTGCCGTCGTGGTTCTGCTCGTGCGCCCGCGTGGCCTGATGGGACGCAGCGGCGTCATGGAGGAATAGACGGATGTTCGGCAATCTTTCACGAAACGACTGGCTTCTGTTTGCGGGATTCTCGATCGCCGTGCTGACGGCTCCCGTTATCCTCCAGCCGCTCGGGGCGGCCTATCCGGCGATCCTCGAGAAGTTCTGCATCTTCGGCATCTTCGCGCTTGGCTTCAACATTCTCTTCGGTCTTACCGGCTATCTGTCGTTCGGCCATGCGGCCTTCATCGGCGTCGGTTCCTATGCCGCGGTGTGGATGTTCAAGCTCCTGACCATGAACGTCCTGCCGGCGATCATCTTCGGCATGGTGATGGCGGGTTTCTTCGCCGTCGTAATCGGCTATGTCAGCCTCAGACGTTCCGGAATCTATTTTTCTATCCTAACCCTCGCCTTTGCCCAGATGTGCTACAACACCGCCTATTCGGTCCTGACGCCACTGACCAACGGCGAGACCGGGTTGCAATTGACGCTGCGCGATCCGCGCATCGTCGATGCAATGTTCATCACTCCGGGCTCGGGACTGCCGCGGGCCAGTCTTTTCGGCCTCGACATCAGCGGTGGTGGCTTTGCCGGCTTCTACTTCTGCGCCGTTGCTCTCATAGTCTGCTTTTTTCTGTCGATGAGGATCTTTCGCTCGCCTTTCGGAATGATGCTGCGCGCGATCAAGTCGAACCAGCACCGCATGCGCTACACCGGATTCAATACGCGGCCCTATCTGCTCTCTGCATTCGTCATATCGGGCGTCTACGCGGGACTGGCGGGATCGCTGATGGCGGCGACCGATCCCTTGGCCGGGGCCGAACGGATGCAGTGGACCGCGTCGGGCGAAGTCGTGCTGATGACCATCCTCGGTGGCGTCGGAACGCTGGTCGGCCCGGTGCTCGGTGCCGTCGTCATCAAGTATTTCGAGAACATCTTCTCCTCCTTCAGCGAGCGCACGCTTCACGGTGTGCTCGGTTTCCTGCCGGACGGGATCGAGAATGCGGTGGTCGAGGTTCTCTCGCTGTTCGTTGGCGACGGCTGGAACCTGACGCTCGGCGCAGTGTTCATGCTGATCGTCATCTTCCTGCCGGGCGGCATCATGGAAGGGATAAGACGGATCATGGGGATGTTCGGCAAAGGCGGAAGAGGCGATCGCCCCGCCGTCGCAAACCAGGCGCAGGCGGCGGAGTAGGCATATGTCGATTCAAAATATCGTTCTGCACGTGGCCGATGTCAGCAAGCGATTCGGCGGCCTGCACGCGCTCACAGACGTCGATCTTCAGGTTGCCGAAGGTGAGGTTCACGCCATCATCGGGCCGAACGGGGCCGGAAAATCGACCCTTCTCAATGTTTGCATCGGGCGGATTCGACCGGATCATGGGCATGTGATCTTTGACGGCGAGACGCTGGACCGGCACGAGCCGCACGAGATCAACCAGTTGGGGGTGAGCCGCGTCTTTCAGACGCCGGAAATCTTCTCGGATCTGTCGCTGCTCGACAATGTGATGATTCCGGCTTTTGCAAGACGAGACGGTGCGTTCCGTTTCAACGCCATTCGCGCCGTGGCGGGCGAGGGAGATATTCGGGAGGCGGCGGAGTATCATTTGCAAGATGTGGGTCTTTTCGAGCGCAGGTTGGACGAAGCCGGTTCGTTGTCGCGCGGCGACAAAAGACGTCTGGAACTTGCCATGTGCCTGATACAGAAGCCGAAGCTCCTGTTGCTCGACGAACCGACCGCGGGCATGTCGCGCCATGATACCAATATGACAATCGAACTGCTGAAGCGTATCAAGGCGCGCGGCATGACGAAGGTCATCATCGAGCACGACATGCATGTCGTCTTTTCGCTGGCCGACAGGATCAGTGTGCTCGCGCAGGGCAAGGTCATCGCGGGAGGATCGCCCGAAGAAGTGCGGGGCAATCCGAGGGTCAGGGAAGCCTATCTCGGGGAGGCTCAGGAATGAACCTGGTGCAACCGAAGCCCGACAGGGCGGACGAGACGCCATCCCGCTCGCAGGTGACGGAAATGCCGTTCTTCAGTGTCAGGGACGTCCATGCCTGGTATGGCGAGTCTTATATCGTTCAGGGCGTTTCGTTCGACATTGACAAGGGCGAAGTCCTGTCGCTGCTCGGCCGCAACGGGGCCGGCAAGACCTCGACGCTGCGCACGCTGGCGCGGACCGACACGCCGGCGCTCAGGCGGGGGGAAATCTGGCTCGACGGGGTGCCGCTTCACAAGATGAAGGCCTATCAGGCTGCCGGCGCAGGCGTCCAGCTCGTTCCGGAAGACCGGCGCATCATCGGCGGACTGACGGTCGAGGAAAACCTCGTTCTCGCCCAAGTGACGGGAAAGAAAGGCTGGGCGCTGGAAGAGATCTACGATCATTTTCCGCGGCTCTACGAGCGCCGAACACAGGACGCCGTCACCATGTCGGGAGGCGAGCAGCAGATGCTGGCCGTCGCGCGCGCACTTGCGCGGGATATCAAGATCTTGTTTCTCGATGAGCCCTACGAAGGGCTGGCGCCTGTTATTGTGCAGGAAATCGAGAAAATCGTCCGACAGATTCGCGATCTCGGGATCACGACCATCATTGTCGAGCAGAATGCCATTGCTGCGCTTCGTCTTTCGGATCGGGCTGTAATAATGGATTCGGGGGAAGTCGTATTCTCGGGACCAGCCAAAGAGGTCCTGGACAACCCGCAACTGCGTGACGAATATCTCGCGATATGAAGCACTTTGCATTTTTAGGTTCGGGAACAGCGCCTTTTCATGAGTTCCATAACCTGCATTACGCTGCAATGTGATGTAGCCGCAAAGTTAAAGTGTCCTGATCCTGCAAAGTTGGAATGTCACTCTCCCCGGGTTTTGATGACCTGGGAGACTTCGGATGGGATTGATTGCGATGAGCGAGCGTGACCTGCAGCGGATCGAGGTTTTGTCGAAGGTGACCGCCGGACGCATGACGCTGGTGTCGGCGGCACATGTCCTGAACTTAAGCACCCGCCAGGTGCGTCGTCTGTTGAATCGGATGAGCGCTGGCGGTGCGGCGTCGATCCGGCACAAGGCGATCGGCCGGCCATCGAACAATCGGATTTGTGACGGCGTGCGCGATTATGCCATGGCGATCGTGCGCGAGCGCTATGTGGACTTTGGTCCGACGCTGGCGGCCGAGAAGCTTGCCGAGCGTGATGGTCTGACGGTGTCGCGCGAGACCTTGCGCCAATGGATGGCTGAGGCCGGCCTGTGGTTGTCGCGCAAGCAGCGGCGGACGTTTCATCAGCCGCGGCTGCGGCGCGAGGCCTATGGTGAACTGGTGCATATCGATGGGTCCGAGCATCGTTGGTTCGAAGATCGCGGTGACCCATGTTCATTGCTGGTGTTCATCGATGACGCGACCGGCAGATTGATGCAGTTGCGGTTCGTACGATCGGAAAGTGCGTTCAGCTATTTCGAGGCGCTGGAGCTCTATCTCAAGGCGCATGGTGCTCCAATTGCCTTCTATTCCGACAAGCATTCGGTGTTCCGGGTTGCGAAGAAGGATGCCAAGGGCGGTCAGGGCATGACCCAGTTCGGGCGGGCGCTTTGCGAGCTAAACATCGAGATCCTTTGCGCAAACTCGAGCCAAGCCAAGGGCCGAGTCGAGCGGATGAACCGGACGCTACAGGACCGGTTGGTCAAGGAATTGCGGCTGGCAGGTATCGACACCATGGAGGCAGGCAATGCGTTTCTGCCGGACTTCATGGCCGACTACAATGCGCGGTTTGCGATTGTCCCTGCCCGGTCTGACGACCTGCATCGGCCGCTGAACCTTGCCCCGGATCGGCTACGCGAGGTCCTGTGCAAACGTGAGCAGCGTTATGTCGGTGCCCAGTTGACGTTTTCGTTCGAGCGCCAGCGGATCATGCTGGAGGAGACCGAGGTAACGCGTGGACTGGTCGGTCGCTATGTCGAGACCTACGCTTATGCGGACGGCAGGCTGGATTTACGGTGGAAAGGCCATTCCCTGCCCTACAGAACATTCGACAAGGACCAGCGGGTGACGCATGCGGCAATCACCGAGAACAAGCGGCTTTCCGATGTCTTGGCCTATATCAAGGAGCGCCAGGAGCAGCAGTCGAAGCCCGTTGTGAAGACCAACAGCGACAAAAATGGCTATAAGCCGAGAGGTCGCAAGCCCGGAAGGCGCACGGATTACATGAACGATCCGGCTGTGATCGCGCGACGCGAGAAGGCCCTTTCCCGACTTGATGCTGCGGAGTGACGCGCCGGTCGGATAGTCTCGAAGCCAAAAAGGTGTGCCTCACCCGCCCCGATCTGATCTTGCAACCGGACCGGCCGGTCAGATCGGGGCTGGTCGTCGTGCCGTGCGGCGGCTCAAAGTGACACTTCTACTTTGCGCAACAGCGGACAGTTCAACGTGGCTGCCACATGTGATGTAGCCGGGTGGGTTCAAGTTTGAAGTGCGACTTGCACAGCTATTTAGTAATGCGACAGTTGGGCCAGTTAGAGATGCGACTCGCGCGCACCGGACGTGCTTGCGGACAATCCGGCGTTGCCTGATCGCGCTGCCGGCGCTACGATCTGCTCGCCTGTGGAGTTTGAGGAGCGGATGCGAGAGCCGTGACGGCCCTGCCTCGCCTGCCGCTCGCAAAGGAGTCATCATGACCGAAGTCGCGGTATTCGTCGGCAGTCTTCGCAAGGATTCCTTCAGCCGGAAAGTCGCCAAGGCGCTGGTACGGCTGACCCCCAGCCTCAGCTTCAATTTCCTCGATATCGGCAAGGTCTCCTATTTCAACCAGGATCTCGAGGACGCTCCGCCAGCGGACTGGGTCACGCTTCGCGAGGCGATCGCGCGAGCCGATGCCGTGCTGTTCGTGACCGCCGAATACAATCGGTCGGTCCCGGGCGTGCTCAAGAACGCGATCGACGTCGCTTCGCGCCCCTATGGCAAAGGCGCGCTTCTCAACAAGCCGGCCGGCGTGGTCTCCACCTCGATCGGGGCGATCGGCGGGTTCGGCGCCAACCATCACCTGCGCCAGTCGCTGAGCTTCCTCAATATGCCGGTCCTCGCCCAGCCGGAAGCCTATATCGGCAATACCGGCTCGCTTTTCGATGATGCCGGCGAACTGACGAATGCGGATACGCGCAAGTTCCTCGCCGAATATGGCAAGGCGTTCACGGCGCATGTGAAAAAGTGCCTGGACAAGTAACGATGACGAAATCCGATCCTGGCGGGTATCGGGCGCCAGCGAACGCGGATCGGAAAGGCAGGGTGAAGTGAAGCGCGCTCTATTGACGCTGGCGATTGCCGCCTGTGCCCCGCCGGCGCTGGCGGTGTCGCGCTATGATGCATCCGCCTACACCTGCCAGGCGGTGCAGGCCATCGTGCAGCAGGAGGGCCAGGCGGTATTTCGCTACCCGTCCTTGCGCACCGGCTTCGGCCTTTACGAACTGCTGGTTCCGCCCAATACGGCATGCGGCAACTACCAGACGCTCAAGACGATGACGATCCCCACCAAGGATACCCGCCGCTGCCGTGTGACAGTCTGCCAGTGGGGCAATGACCGAAGACCCTGAGTGGCAAACGCCGCCGAAGGCGCGTGCCGCGGTTGCATGAAGGGCTTTTCCACACCATCAGGCCGGCGCCAATCTCCATCTTGTGGCAGTTTGATGTCGAGACGGAACGAATATGACAGTTCAAGTGCTGGTAGCGACGCGATCGTCGATCTTCTGCCCTCTCGAGGGCCGGACCGGCATCATGTTACGCAAGCGAAATATTCCGGATGCGTTTCGATGTGCGCAAGATAGTGTTGCGACCGCGGCATTTGATGAATGCAAATTGCGTCATGCCTAAATCAAATGATTAAATATTGCGGAAGTCATCGTGTCGTTGTTGCCGCCGCCTGCCCTTGCCTGCGCCTATCCCGGCCGCATTCCTCGTCTCGATGTCGGATTTGGCATTGGCGATGACGCTGCCAATACACAACCATAAGAGGAAAATGCGACCGGCAGTTCGAGCCATTGGAAGCAGAATCCATTCACAAGGGCCTTGCGTTCCATAAATTTCTGTCATCTTTTCTGCCAGCTCAGCCCAATGAGGGGAAGGAAAAAACAATGTTGCATAAACTCACAAACCTGCGCGCTGCCGTACTTCTGGGATCTCTGCTGATCGGTTCGAGCCCCGCGCTCGCCGAGGCGGTTCTTCATCGCGGCAATGCCGGCGAGCCGCAAACGCTCGACCAGGCACATACCTCGATCAACATCGAGGAATTCATCCTGAAGGACCTTTACGAGGGCCTGACGATCTACGACGCGGCCGGCAAGATCGTGCCCGGCGTGGCCGAGAGCTGGACGGTTTCCGATGACGGCTCCGTCTACACCTTCAAGCTCCGCGCCGATGCCAAATGGTCGGACGGCTCCCCGGTGACGGCGAACGATTTCGTGTTCTCCTACCAGCGCGTCGAAGATCCGGCGACCGCTGCCGGCTACGCCAACATCCTGTATCCGATCAAGAACGCCGAGAAGGTCAACAAGGGCGAGGCCAAGCCCGAGGAGCTCGGCGTCAAGGCGATCGACGACAAGACGGTGGAAATCACCCTCGAGCGGCCGACCCCCTTCTTCCTGGAACTGCTGGCCCACCAGACCGCCCTTCCCGTCTCCAAGGCCAGCGTCGAGAAGAACGGCGCCGATTTCGTCAAGCCGGGCGTGATGGTGTCGAACGGTGCGTTCAAGCTGGTCGCTCACGTGCCCAACGACAGCTTGACGGTGGAGAAGAACCCCAGCTACTGGGATGCCGCAAACGTCAAGCTCGACAAGGTGATCTTCTACCCGATCGACGACCAGGCCGCCTCTGTCCGACGTTTCGAAGCCAAGGAAATGGACCTCGTCTACAACTTCTCGGCCGACCAGATCGACCGGCTGAAGCAGTCCTATGGCGAGCAGGTGCACGTCTCGCCGACGCTTGCCACCTACTACTACGTCTTCGACACCCGCCAGGAGCCCTATAGCGACGTGCGCGTTCGCCGCGCGCTGTCGATGGCCGTCGACCGCGATTTCCTCGCCGACGAAATCTACTCGGGCTCGCAGATCCCGGCCTACTCGATGGTGCCCCCGGGCATCGAGACCTATGGTGATCCGGCCAAGGCCGATTTTGCCGACCTGTCGCAGCTCGACCGTGAGGACAAGGCCATCGA
This sequence comes from Ferirhizobium litorale, assembly GCA_030028905.1. GTDB lineage: Bacteria > Pseudomonadota > Alphaproteobacteria > Rhizobiales > Rhizobiaceae > Ferirhizobium > Ferirhizobium litorale. The sequence continues at coordinate 273,376 of JALDYZ010000005.1, forward strand.
ACTGATGAAGGAAGCGGGCTACGGCGAAGGCGGGAAGCCGCTGAACATCGAGATCCGCTACAACACCAACCCGAACCACGAGCGCGTCGCGACCGCCGTCGCCGACATGTGGAAGAACACCTTCGGCGCCAATGTCTCGCTGGTGAACCTCGATGTGTCCTCGCACTATGCCTACCTGCAGGAAGGCGGCAAGTTCAACGTCGCGCGCGCCGGCTGGGTGGCCGACTACGCCGATGCCGAAAACTTCCTGGCGCTCAACGTCAGCTCCAACAAGACCTTCAACTACGGCCACTACGAGAACCCCGAGTTCGACGCGCTGATGAAGAAGTCCTACGAGGAGCGCGACCCTGCCGCGCGTTCGAAGGTCATGCACGAGGCCGAGACGATCCTCATGCGCGACCAGCCGATTGCGCCGTTCATGGCCCAGGCCGACCTGTGGCTGGTCAACAACCGCGTCCAGGGCTGGCACGACAACGCTGCCAACCAGCACCTGAGCCGGTTCCTCAGCATCGCAGAATAACAAACCGGATGACGCGCGGGCCCCTGCCCGCGCGTCTCGTTGGACGCGTCGCAGCCGGGGGCATATCCTGGCCATTGTCGTGATTGCTTTCCCGGATCGCTCCGATCCGGAAGCGCGATGAACGAGCCACGCATCGTCCCAGGAGCAAACCCATGATTTCCTTCGTTCTGCGTCGATTGGCGAGCGCCGTACCAACGCTTTTCATCGTCGTCACCATCTCGTTCTTCCTGATGCGGTTTGCCCCCGGCGGCCCCTTCAATCTCGAGCGTCCGCTGCCTCCACAAACGATGGAGAACCTGATGCGGACCTACCAGCTCGACCAGCCGCTGTGGCGGCAGTATGTCACCTACATCACCAATGCCGTCACCGGCGATTTCGGCCCGAGCTACATCTACAAGGACAACACCGTTGCCGAGCTGATCGGCAAGGGCCTGCCCTACTCGATGGAACTGGGCTTCTACGCGCTCCTGCTCGCCCTCGTCGGCGGCGTGCTGGCCGGTACGATCGCGGCGCTGAGGCAAAACAGCGCGCTCGACTTCGGCATCATGTCCTTCGCGACGATCGGCGTCACGGTGCCGAACTTCGTTGTCGGCCCGGTGCTCACCCTGATCTTCGCGATCGGCCTGTCGCTGCTTCCAGCCGGTGGCTGGGGCGACGGCTCGCTGCGCTTCCTGATCCTGCCGATGATCGCGCTGGCGCTGCCGCAGCTTGCGGTCTTCGCCCGCCTGACGCGAGGCTCGATGATCGAGGCGCTGCACACCGATCATATCCGCACCGCGAGGGCCTACGGCCTGCCGTCGCGCACCGTCGTCGTCACCCATGCGATGCGCGGTGCCATGCTGCCGGTCGTATCCTATCTCGCTCCCTGCGCCGCAGCACTTCTGACCGGCTCGGCGGTGGTCGAGACGATCTTCACCATTCCCGGTGTCGGCCGCTACTTCGTGCTCGGCGCGATCAACCGCGACTACACGCTGGTGATGGGAACCGTCGTTCTCGTCGCCTTGTTCGTCATCGTCTTCAATCTGCTGGTCGACATTCTCTACGGCCTTCTCGATCCGAGGGTTCGCCATGACTGATCTCGCCCAGACACCGCTTGCCGACACCGGGGGGCGTAGCCTCTTCCAACTGGCAGGCATGCGCTTCCGCCGCAATCGCGCGGCTATGGCGGGCTGCGTCATGCTGGTGGCGATTGCGCTTTTCTCGTACCTCGGGCCGCTTTTCGTATCGCACACCTACGACCAGGTGTTTCCGTCCTACGTGACGATCCCGCCGAGCCTCGAGCCACGGCCGGATACATCGGCGCTGCAGGAGGTTATGGAAGGGATCGCCGGCCGGGCACGCGTGACCCTGAAGGAATTCGCCATCGACGGCGAAACTTTCACCGCCACCATAACCTCGGACAAGCCGATCGACCCGCGCGCGACGCGCTATTTCGACCGCGCCAACGAGTTTCGCGACACCAAAGTCGTCGCGACCGAGGCCGACGGCCATACGATGACCCTGAGCGGTCAGGTGAGCCGGGAGTATTTCCCCTTTGGCACGGATTCGAACGGTCGTGACCTCATGGTTCGCGTCATGCTCGGCGGCCAGATCTCCCTTGCCGTCGGTCTGCTGGCGAGCCTCGTCTCGCTCGGCATCGGTGTCGTCTACGGCGCCACCTCCGGCTATATCGGCGGCCGGGTCGACAACGTCATGATGCGCTTCGTCGAGATCCTCTATTCGCTGCCCTTCGTCTTCCTCGTCGTCGTGCTCGTCGTCTTCTTCGGGCGCTCGTTCATCCTGATCTTCCTGGTGATCGGCGCGGTCGAATGGCTGGACATGGCCCGCATCGTGCGCGGCCAGACGCTGGCGCTGAAGCGGCGCGAATTCGTCGGCGCCGCCCAGGCGCTGGGGCTCACCGACTGGCAGATCATTCGCCGGCACATCATTCCCAACACCATCGGCCCGGTGGTCGTCTTCGTCACCGTCGTGGTGCCGAAGGTGATCCTGCTCGAAAGCTTCCTGTCGTTCCTGGGGCTTGGCGTCCAGGCGCCGCTGACCAGCTGGGGGGCGCTGATTTCCGAAGGCGCAAACAACATCCAGTCGGCGCCGTGGCTCCTGATCTTCCCCGCCATCTTCTTCGTTGCAACGCTCTTCTCGCTGAACTTCGTCGGCGACGGCCTGCGCGACGCACTCGATCCGAAGGACCGCTGACATGGCCGAAGCAAACGAAACAATCCTCGCCGTGCGCGGCCTCAAGGTGAACTTCACCACGCCGGACGGCATCGTCGAGGCGGTCAAGGGCATTGATCTCGACGTGCGCGCGGGCGAGACGCTGGCCGTCGTCGGCGAGTCCGGCTCGGGCAAGAGCCAGACGATGATGGGCATCATGGGGCTCTTGGCCAGCAATGGCGCGGTCACGGGCTCGGCCCGGTATCGCGGCCAGGAACTGGTCGGCCTGCCGGCGAAAGCGCTCAACAACGTGCGCGGCGTCAAGGTGACGATGATCTTCCAGGAGCCTATGACCTCGCTCGATCCGCTCTACCCGATAGGGCGGCAGATCGCCGAGCCGATCGTCCACCATCGGGGCGGCAGCTACAAGGATGCCCGCAAGCGTGTGCTGGAATTGCTGGAACTCGTCGGTATCCCCGATCCGAAGCGCCGCATTGACAGCTATCCGCACGAGTTGTCCGGCGGCCAACGCCAGCGCGTGATGATCGCCATGGCGCTCGCCAACGAGCCCGACATCCTGATCGCGGACGAGCCGACGACGGCGCTCGACGTCACCATCCAGGCGCAAATCCTCGACCTGCTGCGCTCGCTGCAGCAGCGCTTCGGCATGGCGATCGTGCTGATCACCCACGACCTCGGCATCGTCAAGCACTTCGCCAACCATGTCACGGTGATGCGCCGCGGCGAGGTGGTCGAACGCGGCACTACCGCCGAGATCTTTGAGACCCCGAAGGCCGACTATACCAGGATGCTGCTCGATGCCGAGCCGCGCGGCCGCAAGGCGCCGCCGGACGGCAACGCGCCGATCATCCTCGAAGGCCGCAACGTCGCCGTCGACTACCAGCTGGGCGGCGGGCTGTTCTCCGGCAAGTCGGGGCATTTCCGCGCCGTCGACAACGTCACGGTGCGACTGCGCGAGGGCCAGACGATCGGCATCGTCGGCGAATCCGGCTCGGGCAAGTCGACGCTGGGGCGGGCACTGCTGAAGCTGATCCCGGGCAGCGGCTACTACAGTTTCGGCTCGACCGACATTTCCGGCTTCGACCGGGCGGCGATGCGGCCGCTGAGAAGGCAGATGCAGCTGGTGTTCCAGGATCCCTATGGATCGCTCTCCCCGCGCCTGCCCGTCGGCGAGATCATCACCGAGGGTCTCTATATCCACGAGCCGCAGCTTAGCCGCGACGAACGCGATCGCCGCGCCATCGAGGCGCTGAAGGAAGTCGGCCTCGATCCGGCGGCACGCAACCGCTACCCGCACGAGTTTTCCGGCGGCCAGCGCCAGCGCGTCGCCATCGCCCGGGCGATGATCCTCAAGCCGAAAGTGGTGATCCTAGACGAACCCACCTCGGCGCTCGACCGCTCGGTGCAGGGACAGGTGATCGAGCTCCTGCGCGACCTGCAGGCCCGCCACGACCTCTCCTACCTGTTCATCAGCCACGACCTTTCGGTGGTCAAGGCGATGTCGGACTACGTCGTCGTCATGAAGAACGGCCGGATCGTCGAGGAAGGCGAGACCGACGAGATCTTCGAGGCCCCGCGCGAGACCTATACCAAGACGCTGATCGGCGCCGCCTTCAACGTCTAGCCGCACAGCGATGCCAATTTGGCGGGGCGCCGTGGACCTGATCGTCCGCGGCGCCCCGGACTTTTACAGCCGTCAACTCGATTGATCGTTTGGAGAGCGGCAAATATACCCACCAGCGTCATACCGGCCTCGAGCCGGTATGACGAAGATTACGATGTTTCGCACCACAAGAGATTTGTGAACGGTCTGAGGCGCTACGGGTTTTCCCCGTGGCGCTTTTTCGTCGTTCCGGGGATCTTGCGGGTGGATCCGATGCCACAAAGTGCGGGCAAGAAATTGATCTGGTCAGAGCGCCACGCGGCACATAGCCTGCAGCGGTTGACCCTGATCAAAGATGCGAGGTTGGATCCGTTCTAGGTCGAGGCCTGCCCTGTGTTCTCTTGCGAGAATACTCAACTGGGATGCTTGTTCCGGCCCATCGATTGCGGAAGAATACGCGTCCTTTCGCCAGTTCCTTGTCGATGAATGGAGTTCTTCATGCGTTTTGCCGTTGCCCGGTCGCTTCCCCTGCAGCTTCTCCTTGTCGGAACAGTCGTCCTGGGCGCGGGCTGCGGCTTGGTCGGCGAGGCGCAGGCGCAATCGAGGATCGAGCAGTTCATCAACCGCCTGCGCGGCGATACGCTGCCGCCCGGTATTTCCTATTCGAACGGCCGCATCGAAGGCCAGGAGATCGAGATCTCCGCGAAATACTCGGGCCGGCTGATGCAGCTCACCGTCGAGGAGGGCGACACGGTCGAGGAAGGCCAGATCGTCGCCAAGCTCGACGACCGCGAGTATCGCGCCCAGCTGCTCGGCGCGCAGGCGCAGGTGCTGAGGGCGGAAGCCGCTGTGACCGAGGCGGACGCCTCCATCCTGCAACGCGACAGCGACCGGGTGGTGGCGCGCAGCAGCTATGACCGCACGGTCGAGCTGGTCAAGAAGGGCACTGCAACGAAGCAAATGCAGGACGAGCGCGAGGCGCAGCTGAAGTCCGCCGAGGCCGCCTACACCGCAGCGCAGGCGGCGCGCCAGCAGGCCCTGGCAGCGATCAAGGCGGCAGAAGCCGAGGTCTCGCGCCTCAACGCCGTGCTCGAGGACATGGTGATCATGGCGCCGCGGCGCGGGCGGGTGCAGTACAAGCTCGCCCAGACCGGTGAAATGATCGCCGCCGGCGCGAGGATCATGACGCTGCTCGACCTCACCGACGTCTCGATGTCGATCTACCTTCCGGCCTCGCAGGTCGGCACCATCTCGATCGGCGACGAGGCGCGCATCGTGCTGGATCCCGCCCCGGACATCGTCATCCCGGCGAACGTGACCTTCGTGTCCGGCGACGCGCAGTTCACGCCGAAGACCGTCGAAACGCAAACCGAGCGCGAAAAGCTGGTCTTCCGCGTCAAGCTGCGTATCCCGCGCGAGCTGCTGGAGAAATACGAGCGGCAGGTGAAGGTCGGCGTGCGCGGCCTCGGCTTCGTGCGCAGTGATCCCACTGTCGCATGGCCGGCGAAACTCGCGGTCAACGTTCCGCTATGATCGCCAGCGCGGGCGTCACCCTGGACGCCGTCTCCCATCGGTTCGGCAAGAGCAAGGCGCTCGACACGCTGACGCTCGCCGTTCCCGACGGTTGCATGGCCGGGTTGATCGGCCCCGACGGTGTCGGCAAGTCGACGGTACTGAGCCTCATCGCCGGCGTGCGCAAGATCCAGACCGGCACGATCACTGCCTTCGGCGGCGACATGGCCGATGGCGGTCATCGGCGTCTGATCGCGCCCCGCATCGCCTACATGCCGCAGGGTCTGGGGCGGAACCTCTATCCGACGCTGTCGGTCCGCGAGAATCTCGATTTCTTCGGGCGGCTGTTCGGTCATTCGGCAGAGGAGCGCGACCGCCGGATCGCGGAGCTTCTGACCGCGACCGGGCTTGCGCCCTTTCCGGATCGGCCGGCCGGAAAGCTCTCGGGCGGCATGAAGCAGAAGCTTTCTCTCTGCTGCGCGCTGATCCACGATCCGGACCTGCTGATCCTCGACGAGCCGACGACCGGCGTCGATCCGCTGTCGCGCCGGCAGTTCTGGGACCTGATCAACGTCATCCGCGGCCGCCGGCCGCAGATGAGCGTCATCGTCGCCACTGCCTACATGGAAGAGGCCGAGCGTTTCGACTGGCTGGCGGCGATGGACGACGGCCGGGTGATCGCCGAAGGGTCTCCCGACGAGATCAAGCGAAAGGCGGGCAAGCAGAGCCTCGAGGATGCTTTCATCGCGCTCTTGCCGGAGGCCAGGCGCGCCGGTCACCAGGAGGTGGTGATCCGCCCGCGCACCGCCACCGACAATGCCACCCCGGCGATCGAGGCGGAGGGACTGACCTGCCGGTTCGGCGATTTTGTCGCCGTCGATCATGTCAGCTTCCGCATCGGCCGCGGCGAAATCTTTGGCTTCCTCGGGTCGAACGGCTGCGGCAAGTCGACCACCATGAAGATGCTGACCGGCCTCATCGAGCCTTCGGAGGGCTGGACCAAGCTGTTCGGCAAGAGCATGGATGCCGACGACCTCGCGACCCGACAGAACGTCGGCTACATGTCGCAGGGGTTCTCGCTCTATTCGGAGCTCACCATCCAGCAGAACCTCGAGCTCCATGCCCGGCTCTTTCACATCCCGGCAGCCGAGGTCGGGCCGCGGGTCAGGGAGATGCTCGACCGCTACGATCTCGCCGCCGTTGCCGACCAGCGGCCGGATAGCCTGCCGCTCGGCATCCGCCAGCGCCTGCAGCTCGCCGTCGCGGTCATCCACCGGCCTTCAGTGCTGATCCTCGACGAGCCGACCTCGGGCGTCGACCCGGTGGCGCGCGACGCCTTCTGGCGCACCCTGATTGCGCTGTCGCGCGACGACGGCGTTACGATCTTCATCTCCACCCATTTCATGAACGAGGCCGAGCGCTGCGACCGCATCTCGCTGATGCATGCCGGCCGCGTGCTCGCTATGGGCACGCCCCGGGAACTCGCCGAAAAGCGCGGCAGCGACAGCCTCGAGGACGCGTTCATCGACTATCTGGCCGAGGCATCCGGCGAGCCCCTCTCCGGTGCCTCTCCCGCGGCGGAAAACGACGTGGGGGTTGCGCGTGAAAGCCATGGAGTCGTCGTTCACGCCGCCCCTCCCAGGCGTTTCGATTTCGGCCGCCTCTGGGCCTACAGCCGCCGTGAGGCGACCGAGCTGATGCGCGACAGGATCCGGCTGTTCTTCGCGCTCGCCGGTCCGATCATCCTGATGATCACTTTCGGCTTCGGCATTTCCTTCGACGTCGAGAACCTGAGCTATGCCGTCTACGACCAGGACAGGACACCGACGAGCCGGGCCTTGCTGGAATCCTTTTCGTCGTCACGCTACTTCGAGGAGAAACCCGAGATCGGCTCCGACCGGGAACTGGATACCCGGCTGCGGGCGGGTGAGCTCACCATTGCCATCGAGATCCCCTCCGGTTTCGGACGTGACTACACGACCGGCAAGCCGGCCGAGATCGCGGTGTGGATCGACGGCAGCATGCCTTTCCGGGCCGAGACGGCCCGGGCCTATGTCGCCGGCGTGACCAATGCCTTCGTGCAACAGGTCAAGCACGCCACCGGCACCGGCACGTCGCTGGTGACGATCGAAACGCGCTTCCGCTACAACCAGGCCTTCCGCAGCGTCAACGCCATGGTGCCGACGGTGATCGTGCTGATGCTGGTGCTGATTCCGGCGGTCATGTCGGCGATTGGGGTGGTGCGGGAGGAGGAAACCGGCTCGATCGCCAATTTCCGCTCGACGCCGATCACCAAGGCGGAGTTCCTGATCGGCAAGCAGCTGCCCTATATCGTGACCTCGCTGGTCAGCGCCGTGACCCTGTTCCTGCTGGCCCGGTTCCTGTTCCAGGTGCCCTACAAGGGCTCGGCCTCGCTCATCGTCGTCGCCACGGTCACCTATGTCTGGGCGACCACCGGATTCGGCCAGCTGATTTCGACCTTCACCAGGACGCAGGTTGCCGCCGTCTTCGCCACCGCCATCATCTCGATCATCCCGGCGGTCAATTTTTCCGGCCTGATCGTGCCCGTCTCGGCGCTTTCCGGCGGCGCGCGCCTGTTCGGGCTGGCCTTCCCGGCCGCCTGGTTCCAGCCGGTCACCGTCGGCGGCTTTACCAAGGGGCTCGGCTGGACGGACCTGTGGTTCAACGTGCTGGTGCTCTGCGTCTTCGCGCTCGTCTATCTTGTCGCGGCGAAGTTGCTGCTGCGCAAGCAGGAGGCCTGATCGATGCCGCTTTTCGGCCGCTACCGCCTCGACACGCTCTTCCGCCTAATCGTCAAGGAACTCTACAGCATCAAGGCCGACCCGGTGATGCTGGTGCTGGTGGTCTATGCCTTCACCATTGCGATCTACCTGGTCTCGACCGGCGTCACCACCGAGATCAAGAACCTGCCCGTCGCCGTCGTCGACGAGGACAGGTCGACCCTCTCGCGGCAGATTGCCGACGCCATCTCCCCTCCCCTCTTCAAGCCGGCCGTGCAGCTGACGGCGCCGCAGGTCGATCCGGCGATGAATGCCGGCACCTACGTTTTCGTCGTGCAGATCCCGCCGAATTTCCAGGCCGACCTGACGGCGGCCAAGCCGGCGACGATCCTCGTCGAGGTCGACGCCACCGCCATGGCCCAGGCCGGCAACGGCTCGGCCTACCTGCAGCAGGTCATCTCCAACGAAGTCGAGACTTTCCTGCAGGGTCGGCTCGGCGCCGCTGCGCCCGACATCGATTTCGTCATGCGCACCAGGTTCAATCCCAACCTCGACCCGGTGTGGTTTTCCGCGGTCATGCAGGTGATGAACAACATCGCGCTCTTGACGCTGATCCTCTCCGGCGCGGCGCTGATCCGCGAACGCGAGCACGGCACGGTAGAGCACCTGCTGGTGATGCCGGTGACGCCCGGCGAGATCACCCTCTCGAAGATCATCGCCAACGGCATGGTCATCGTCGTCGCCGCCGGCATCTCGCTGATCGTCGTTGTCCACTGGATGCTCGGCGTGCCGATGCTCGGCTCGCTCGGCCTGTTCCTGTTCGGGACCGCGATCTACACCCTGTCGATCGCCTCGCTCGGCATCCTGCTCGGCACCTTCGCTACGTCAATGGGCCAGTTCGGCCTGCTCGCCATCCCGACGCTGGTGGTGCTGATGCTGCTGTCGGGCGGGATGACGCCGATGGAAAGTATGCCGGCCTGGCTGCAATACACCATGAAGACGATCAGCCCGTCGCCGCACTTCGTCTCCTTTGCCCAGTCGGTGCTCTATCGCGGCGCAGGTCTGTCGGTGGTGTGGCCGCAGCTCCTTACCTTCCTGGCGCTCGGCGTGGTCTACTACGCGATCTCGCTCTACCGCTTCCGCACCGTGCTCCTGAAGGGCTGAGACGAGCAGCGTCAGCTGCGCTCGATGTCGCGGCGGAGCACGATCGAGGTCGTCAGGTCCTCGACATTGTCGAGGCCGGACACTTCGTTGCGCAACTCGTTGAGCGCATTGATCGAGCCAACCTCGACCTCGACCACTAGGTCGAGATGGCCGCTGACCGACGATACCCGGCGCACTGCCGCAAGCCCGGCCAGTCGGTCCAGCACGGCGATCGCAGGCGTTTTTTTCAGGGTCACCAGCAGGAAGGCGCTGATCGCGCTTTCCTCGAGCTGGCCGATGTCGGCGCGGTAGCCGCGGATCACGCCGGCCTTTTCCAGCCGGGTGACGCGCTCGGTCGTGGCGCTCCGCGAAAGCCCGATGCGGCCGGCCAGCGCCTTCATAGGAATGCGCGCCTGACGCGAAAGGATACTCAGGATGTTGCGGTCGATCGCATCGATGTCCTGCATGAAATCCGCTTCTCCGTTCGCCGACAATTTGACGGTTATTACAAACAGAGTGCCGGCACAACCGGCGAAATGCCGGATGATTGCCGATCACGGTCATGCAAACCTGACTGCGCGCAAGAGGATTCCCCCATGAACGACATGATGACGACGACGCCTGATTTTTCGCACGAGGACGCGGCCCGGCTGCTGGCCGAGCACTATGGCCTCGACGGAACGCTTTCGCGTCTCGACAGCGAGCGCGACCAGAATTTCAAGGTGATCGCCGCGGACGGCCGGACCTTTATCCTGAAGATCGTCAACGCCGCCGAGCCCGAGATCGAGAGCGATTTCCAGACCGCATTGCTCAGCCATATCGCCCACCATGCGCCGGACTTGCCCGTACCACACATTCACCCGACGCTCACCGGCCATGCGCTGGCGGAAGCAACGAGTCGCCGCGGCGTGCGCCATCTCATGCGTCTCGTCAGCTGGATTCCCGGTATTCCTCTCGCCGAGACACCGCGCAGCCAGACCGCGCTCGAAGAGCTCGGCCGCCTGCTCGGCCGTTTCGATGCGGCGCTGAAGGGCTTCATGCATGCCGGGGCGCTGCGCGACCTCGACTGGGACATCCGCCATGCCGGCCGTTCCGCCGAGCGCCTGCAGCATATAGCCGACGCAGCCGATCGCGCTCTGCTCCGCCGCTTCCTCGACCGCTTCGAAGCGGAGGTTGCGCCGCGGCTTGCGACGCTGCGCGCCGCCGTCATCCATAACGACGCCAACGACTGGAACGTCCTGGTGGCCGAGGGCGATCACGACCACGTCGCTGGCCTCATCGATTTCGGAGACGCGCTCCACAACCCGGTGATTGCCGAGGTGGCGATCGCCGCCGCCTATGCCGGTCTCGATCATGCCGATCCGATCGGTGCGGCCGCGGCGATCGCGAAGGGTTTCCATGCCGAATACCCGCTGCTCGGCGAGGAACTCGACCTGCTGTTCGACCTGATCGCCATGCGCCTCGTTTCCTCGGTGACGATCTCGGCCTCGCGCAGCGCGCATATCGACGGCAACCCCTATCTCTCGATCAGCGAAAAGCCGGCCTGGACGCTGCTGCGCAAGCTCGACCGGATGAGCCGGCGCTTCGCCACGGCGATCTTGCGGCGGGCCTGTGGCTTCGAGGCGGTCGAAGGTGCGAGCGCGGTCGGCGAATGGATCCGACAGAACCGCAAGACCTTCGCGCCGCTACTCGACAAACCTGCCGCCACCTATCCGGCCGAACTCGTTCCCTATCGCGATCCGCAGCACCCGATGACGCTGATATCTGCTGCCGCGAAGCCGCATGAGGCGCAGGCGATCTGGGAGGAACATTGCCGTGAACATGGGATCGGGCTGGGCATCGGTCCCTGGGGCGAGGCGCGCAGCGTCTATTCCGGCGACATGTTTGTCTCTAAGCTGATTGACAGGACACGCCGCACCCGCCATCTCGGCCTTGATCTTTTCATGGCCGCCGGGACCCGGGTCTACACGCCGATCGCGGCGACGGTCAAAAGCGTCGAGATCGAGAAGGATCCGCTCGGCTATGGCTGTCTGATCGCGCTCGAACACCGGCCGGAAGGTTGCCCGCCCTTCGTCAGTCTCTGGGGACATCTCGCCCACGAGGCGATGGATCGCCTGAAGCCGGGCGACCGGCTCGAGGCCGGCGCGCTGGTTGCCGAAATGGGCGTGCCGGAAGAAAACGGCGGCTGGGCGCCGCACCTGCACCTGCAGCTTTCCACCGATGCCAGCCTCCCCGCCTCCGAGATCCTCGGCGTCGGCGAGGAACGCTATCTCGATGTCTGGGCCGAACTCTTCCCCGATGCCAGCGCCTTTGCCGGCATTGCCCGCGAGTTCTACAAGCGCCAGGGCCGATCGCACGAGGAGATCGTCAAGCTCCGCAAGCAATTGCTGATCCCGAACCTGTCGATCTCCTACGACCGGCCGATCAAGTTCGTCCGCGGCGAAGGCGTGTGGCTGATCGACGATCGCGGCCGCGCCTATCTCGACTGTTTCAACAATGTCTGCCACATCGGCCACGCCCATCCGGCGGTGGTCGAGGCGATGGCGCGCCAGGCGGCGACGCTCAACACCAACACCCGCTACCTGCACGACAACATCGTCGCCTATGCGGAGCGACTGACCGCGACCCTGCCCAAGGAACTGACGGTGGCCGGCTTCGTCAACAGCGGCTCGGAGGCGAACACGCTGGCGCTGCGCATGATGCGGGCCCATACCGGCCGCGAGAACGCCGTGGTGATCGACTGGGCCTATCACGGCACCACCCAGGAACTGATCGACATCAGTCCCTACAAGTTCCAGCGCAAGGGCGGCAAGGGCAAGAAGCCACATGTTCACGTGGCATGCGTGCCCGACAGTTACCATGCGCCGGCCGACTGGCCGATGGAGGAGCATGGCAAGCGTTATGCCGAAAGCGTTGCCGAACTGATCGCTGCGATGCAGGCGAAGGGCGAGGCTCCGGGCTTCTTCCTGGCGGAATCGATCCCGAGCGTCGCCGGCCAGGTCTTCCTGCCGGAGGGCTACCTCAAGGAGGTGTACCGGATGATCCGCGATGCGGGCGGCGTGTGTATCGCCGACGAGGTTCAGGTCGGTTTCGGCCGGGTCGGCAGCCACTGGTGGGCCTTCGAGACCCAAGGGGTGGTGCCGGACATCGTCACGATGGGCAAGCCGATCGGCGACGGCCATCCGCTGGCGGCGGTCGTGACCACCCGCGAGATCGCCGACAGCTTCAACAACGGCATGGAGTACTTCAATACCTTTGGCGGCAATCCGGTGTCCTGCGCCGTCGGGCTTGCGGTGCTCGACGTCATCGAGGGCGAGAACCTCCGCCGGAACGCCCTCGAGGTCGGCAACCACCTGATGGCCGGCTTCCGGGAGATGGCGACGCGCCACGAGGCGATCGGCGACGTGCGCGGCATGGGTCTCTTCCTCGGCATCGAGCTTGTCACCAACCGCAAGACCAAGGCGCCTGCAACCGAGCTTGCCCGTGCCGTCAGCAATGGCGCAAGGCAGCGCGGCGTGCTGATGGGCACCGAGGGACCCCATGACAACGTGTTGAAGATGCGCCCGCCGATGATTTTTTCGAAGCGAGACGCCGACCACCTGCTCGGCGCCCTCGACGACACCTTCGTGGCGGTGACGGCCTAGAACATGGGTGTGCTCCACATTGGTCAGACATCATCAGCTCAATTGCGCCCGGCCGTCCGTCGTCCGCTCGGGCTGTCCTGCAGCCGCAAGGACGCGGAATATCCGGTCAGTTGCCTAGAATGTCGCGGTATTCGGCCGCATGGCGGGATTCTGTCACAGGCGTACATTTTTCTCTCTTGACTTCCGGCTTGCAGGCGGATCAATTCGATGTTGTCAGACGACTTACATAAATTCGGGAACCGAAACGGCTGACGTTTCAAACCAAGGAGGAATTGCGTGAAGACTGCCCTCAAACACCTGTTGCTGGCCGCCGCGGCGCTGGCCATTTCCGCAAGCGCCAATGCCGGCGAGACGCTCGACCGTGTCATGGGCAAGAAGGCCATGGTGGTGGCGACCAACAGCGGCTGGCCGCCCCAGAGCTTCCTCGACGATTCCAACGAGCTCGTCGGATTCGACATCGATGTCTCCAAGGAAGTCGCCAAGCGGCTTGGCGTCGACGTCTCCTTCGAGACACCCGACTGGGCGACGCTGACCGGTGGCCGCTGGCAGGGCCGCTACGACCTCGGCGTCGGTTCGGTCACGCCCACAAAGCCGCGCGCCCAGGTCATCGATTTTGCCGCCATCTACTACTACAGCCCCTACGTCTATGTACTTCACAAGGACAGCGCCGCAAAGACAGTCGCCGACCTCAACGGCAAGGTGATCGGCGTCGAGACCGCCACGACCTCGGAAGACTTCATCCGCCGCCAGCTCGAGATCGATGCGCCGGGCCTGCCGCCGATCGAGTACAAGGTCGAGCCGGGCGACGTGCGCACCTTCGCCGATTCCATGCTGCCCTTCGACGATCTTCGCCTTGGTGACGGCGTGCGCCTCGACGCGGTGATCGCCCCCGAGCAGACGGCCGAGAACGCCATCAAGAACGGCTACCCGCTGCGCATCCTCGACGGCGAATACGCCTTCCGCGAGCCGCTGGTGGTGATCGCCGAGAAGGGCGACGCCGAATGGACCGCCAAGGTCGGCGAGACGATTGCCGCGATGAAGGAGGACGGCACGCTCGGCCAGCTCACTACCAAGTGGTACGGCAAGGACTACAGCGCCGACTGATCGGCTTTGCATCACGGCGCCGGCTGCGGCCGGCGCCACGTTCCTGCCAGACTGCCGCGGAAATCCCATGAGCTATATCGATACTTTCTACCTTCGCACCATCGCCGACGACGGCAAGCGCCCGCCGCTTCGCGGTGTCGCTGAATGCGATGTCGCGATCGTCGGCGGCGGGCTGTCGGGGCTGACGACCGCGTTGCAGCTGGCACGCGCCGGGAAGTCCGTCGTCCTGCTGGAATCCGAGCGGATCGGCTGGGGCGCGTCGGGCCGCAACGGCGGCTTCGTGGGGGCCGGCTACGCCACTGGCGGCGAGGCCATCGCCCGCATGGCCGGTGCGGAAAACGCCCGCAAGCTGCACCAGCTTTCGATCGAGGGCATGCGCTTCGTGCGCGCCACCATCGACGAACTGAAGATCGAAAGCGCCGAACCGAAGCACGGCATCATGGGCGTGCAGCGCTATGACGGCGGCGGCGAGCTCAAGGCCTATGCCGACAAGCTGGCGAAGGAATACGACTACCACGTCGAGTTCAAGACGCGCGACGAGGTGCGCAGCGTCCTGCATTCGGAGCGCTATTTCGAGGGTGTGTGCGATCCCAACGCCTTCCACATGCATCCGCTCAATTACCTGCGCGCCGTTGCCGCCGAAGTCGAGCGCCTCGGCGGCCGTATCTACGAGCAGAGCCCTGCGGTTTCCGCCTCGCTTGACGGTGCGGAAAAGGTGATCGTGACGACGGACGGCACGGTCAAGGCGGCTACCGTCGTCTTTTCGACCGGCGGATACACGACAGGGCTTGTGCCGAAGCTGAAGCGCAGCTACCTGCCGATCGCGACCTACGTGATGCTGTCGGAGGAAAACCCGGATCTCATCCGCACGGCGATCAGCACGACGGACGCGATCGGCGACGACCGGCGCGCGGCCGATTACTACCGTGTGGTCGACGACGGCAAGCGACTGCTCTGGGGCGGACGCATCACCACCCGTGCCGCCTCGCCGGCGACCCTTGCGGCGGAACTGCGCCGCGAGATGGTCGGCACGTATCCGCAACTCGCCGATCTGAAGATCGAGACCTCGTGGTCGGGGCTGATGTCCTATGCCCGTCATCTGATGCCACAGATCGGCGAGATGCAGCCGGGCGTCTGGTACTGCACCGCCTTTGGCGGCCACGGCCTCAACACCACGGCGATCGGCGGCGTGGTTGTGGCCGAGGCGATCCTCGGACAATCCAACCGCCACAACCTTTTCAAGGCCTTCGGCCTCGTCTGGGCCGGCGGCCTGGCGGGCATGGCGACGGCGCAACTCACCTATTGGGCGCTGCAGGCACAGGACTGGTGGCGGGAGCGATCGGCCTGATCGCCGGGAGATATTTGATGATTGGTACCCTGATCCTGAACTATCCGAACGCGGTCCGGCGCACCGCGTCCCTCGTCGGGCTCTTCGCCATTGCCGCGCTCGCCTACTGGATGGGCATCGGGGCGAAGTGGGTCGGTAGCATCGTTCCCGGGCTTGCGGGCGTCGACGGCTCCCCTCCTCCGGAAGCGGGGCGGATCCTAGCGGCCCTTGTCGTGGCGATGATAATCGTCGCCAACTGGAAGGTCATCAACCTGCTGCCGCGCCTCTACCAGATCATTGCGGTGTGGGTGGAACTGCTCGTCCTGCTCTTGCTGTTCTTCTATTCCTTCGACCTCAGCTTTTCCTTCATCGCTCGCAAGATCGGCTTCCTGGTCTCGCAGGGCGTGGTGACGACGCTGTTCATCTCGGCCGTGGCCATTGTCGCAGCCACCATCATCGCGCTCGCCGGGGCGATCGCCAAGCTGTCGAAGAACGGCCTGATCTACGGGCTGGCGACCTTCTACACCTCGCTGTTTCGCGGCCTGCCGCTTCTGATGCAGATCTACATCATCTATCTCGGCCTGCCGCAGGTGGGTTATGTCATCGGCGCGGTGCCGGCGGGCATTCTTGCCCTGTCGCTCTGCTACGGCGCCTATATGACGGAAATCTTCCGGGCCGGCATCCTCAGCATCCCCAAGGGCCAGACGGAAGGCGCAACCGCCCTGGGGCTCAGCCCCAGCCAGACGATGTTCCTGGTCATCCTGCCGCAGGCGATGCGGGTCATCGTGCCGCCGACCGGCAACCAGTTCATCGCCATGCTGAAGGATTCCTCGCTGGTGTCGGTGGTCGGCGTCTGGGAGCTGATGTACCTCGCCCGCACCCAGGGCCAGACCGAGTTCCGTCATATCGAGATGCTGATCACCGCCTCGATGATCTACTGGATCCTCTCGATCGGGCTCGAATATGTGCAGTCCCGCATCGAGGAGCGCTTTTCGCAGTCCCTGAAGCGGTAGGCGGACACCCGGAAGGCCGCCTGTCGGGGCGGCCGATATCCGTCAGACCAGGCCGGCCCGCCGTGCCACCGCAAGGGTGTCGATGAACTCGACCACCTCGACGACGCGGCCGTCCCTGAACGTTATCTTGTCGATGTATTCGGCATCGTCCGTGTCTCCGGTCGGGACGAACCTGACCTCCCCGGCGCGGTGGGCGAAGGCCGTGTCCCCGTCAACATGGATAGCGATCGTCTTGACCCCGGAGAGGTCCCAGACGTCGATAAGGGACCGGAACGTGGCGCGCAGCGCCTCTTCCCGGTCGACCTTCTGCATCGTGGTGTCGAGGCGATCGCCGCCGGCGACACGGAAGCTGCAGGACGGGTCGAAATACGACATCATGGCATCGAGGTCGTCCCTGTCGCGTGCGGCGTAAACTGCATGCACTACCTTTTCGAGTTCTGAACGATCCGTCATGACATGCCTCCCATTGCCGGATTGAGCTCGCTCTATTGGACCCTGCGGGGGTACAGCATCATGGACGCGGGCATTTTCGCGCGCGCAAACAGCAGTTGCAGATTGCCAGAATGCACCGAACGGCAACAAAGCGCCAGAGGGCGGATGCCACGGCAATCCGGCCCCGGATGGCCTTGGATTGTCTCAGATCGCGGCCAACTGCTGCGGGAATCCGCCGACATGGGTGCAGGTCATGGCGGCGCGGTCGCGTCCCGCTTCCAAGCAGGCGGCAGCCGGCATGCCGCCGACATGGGCGGCAAGATAGCCGGCGATGAAGCTGTCCCCTGCCCCGGTGGTGTCGACCACCTCGACCGGTCTTATGCCGACGCGCACGAGATTGCGACCGTCATAGGCGAGCGAACCCACCGGCCCCATGGTGACCACGGCGCGCTTTGCGCCACGGGCGACGAGGTCGGATGCTCGATCGGCGGCTTGGGCGGGATCGTCGCCGGCTGAGGCAAAGGCGATCGCCAGCCCCTCCACGCCGAGATTGTGCGGATCGGCATTGACTGAAATATCTTGGGAGACGCTGACGCCGGCCGCGGCAAGCCGGCGACGCAGCTCCCCTCCATCGTCGAGCCAGCCGATATGCACATGGTCCACGGCTGCAAGCGCAATAAGCGCCGTCTCGCCCGGCGCGTAGCCGCGGCAAACGCCAAAATCCTCGTAGGTCATGATGCGGTCGCCGTCCGGCATGACGCGGATATCGGTAAAGGCGGTGTTGCCGGGCCGGGTATCGACATGCGCCACGCCAACGCCGTTGGCCGCGAGCAGCGTGCGGATGCGCCGGCCATCCGGATCGTCGCCGACCGCACCGAAATAGGAGGCGGCATGGCCGAGCCTTGCGAGCTGCACGGCGACGTTGACGGCATTGCCGCCGACCTGCGCGAGACCGACCGGCGGCAGGAAGCGATCGATGCAATTGTCACCGACGGCTGCAAATCGGAATGCCATCAACTCTCCTGGTAAGTGACGTCAGCGCCCGGAATCACCCGGGCGCGAATAGCCAGTGCACACGGTTTGCCCGGCGCGTTCAATAGGCAACGCGCTTGTAATAGCGGCGGGTGGTGAGCGGGTGATCACGCAACACCTCGAGATGGGCGCTGACGCGTTCGAGCACCGTGGCGAGCAGCACCGGCGACAGCAGCTGGCGCACGTCTGCAGAAACGCCAGGCAGCGCGAGCCCCGCGGTGTCTATCACCGTCAGCTTGTCGGTGTAGCGCTTGGCAAAGTCCTCGACCCGGTCGGCGAGCGGGCGCAAATGGTCCTCGCCCTTGAACAGCAGCACGCTGACGCCCGGCTCGACCAGTTCGAGCGTGCCGTGGAAGAAATCGGAGGCGTGCACCGGGCGGGTGCGGATCCATTGCATCTCCTCGAGGATGCACATGCCGTAGTAGAAGGCTTGCGGCCAGGCATTTCCGGCGCCGGTGACGATGTGGTAGTCGGCGGCAGCGATATTCTCGGCGATCGCAGCGGCCGAAGGTTCGAAGCAGCGTTTGACGTCCAGGAGCAGGGCCGGAAGCATGAAGAATTCGTCGACCATGCGCTGGTGGTCGGCAAGCTCGCCGTTGTGCTTCATGATGGAGAGCGCGATCAGCAGCGACTGCATGTAGAAGGATTCGCAGGACGTGTCGTCTTCGGCGAAATTCACGAAGGCATGCGTGCCGCCCTGCCCCAGCGGCGTCTTTTCATGACCGACAAGCGTGATGACTGTTGCGCCGATTTCCTTGAGCTTTGCCAGCATTGCCACGCTTTCCTTGGTGGTGCCGGAAAGCGACGGCATGACGACGATGGAACGGCTGGTGAGGTTTGCCGACCCGGTGACGACGAGTTCCGCCGGCATGTCGATGAAGACGGGAAAACGCGAGCGCCGCTGCAGCAGTTGTGCGGCTGGCTGCATCAGAATGGCGGCGCCGCCGGTACCAAGGAAGAAGACGTTGTCGGCGCCGGCCTTGATGCATTCGCCGATGACCTGATCGAAATGCGAGGCGAAGGCCACCGCCCCCGACTGGATTCTCAGAAAACGCTGTTCATCGAAGTTCAGCATATATCGTCTCTCTTTCCTGCTTTGCGTTCCGGGCGTTCGGCCGACGTGTCGAACAATGTTGTCAGACGACTGACACGATGGCATTTTTTTGTCAAGCAGTCTGTGATTTCGTCGCCGAAGAGATGCGTGCGACAATGCTGCTCTCCGTCGCGATCGGAGGGGAATCAGGCCGGGCGGCTGGACCGTGTTCCGCTGCACTACCCGAATACTGATACTTGACCGGGGCGAATTTGTCAGACAAGAACGATGGCTGACGCATGCAGCGCTTCTTGGTGTGCAACGAGGTCCGAACAGTGGAAGAACCGCTTCGCGATGCCCGAACCCTGGTCGTCCAGTTGCGCGACAGGATCGCAGACCTGATCCGAACCGAAGGCTTGAAGCCTGGCGACAAGTTGCCGACCGAAGCGCAGCTCACTGCCCGGTTCCGGATATCACGCCCGGCGCTTCGCGAAGCGTTGAAGTTGCTCGAGCAGGACAACATCATCTATGTCGAACATGGGCGCGGGCGCTTCGTCTCGGCGTTGTCGGCGGTGCAGGTGGACCGCCCGATCACCGTGTTCGAGAGCGTCACCGACATGGTTGCGCATTACGGCTACAAGACCAGCAACAAGGTGCTGTCGGTCGCCGAGGAACCCGCGGACGAGACGGTCGCGGCGCAACTGAGGCTCGCGGCCGGCGACAGGGTGATCAGGCTGGAGCGTTTGCGCCTGGAGAACGATACGCCCATCCTCTATTGCATCGACTGCGTGCCGAGGGCGCTCGTGCCGCTGCGGCTTTACGACATTGACTGGAGCGGCTCGCTGCTCGACGTGCTTGGCGAGTTCAAGCAGCGACCGCGCATGTCGTCGGCTTCGGTCTCGGCCACCATGCTGCCGGCCGATGTGGTGGAGCGTCATGACCTGCGCGACTTCGGCCCTGCCCTGCTGATCGAGGAAACCTGCTTCAGCGCCGCCGGCGAGCCGGTGCTGCACTCGCAGGACTATCATCGCGGCAGCCATTTTTCCTTCAGCATGGTGCGCAAGTAGGCCTGCGCTTCTCTCCCCTCCCCTAGCGGCGCATCTTGCGGGCGGCGATGACGAGGTCGTCGACCACCGGCATGATTGCGAGCAGGAAGACCAGTCCGGCAAGCAAGAGTGCGGCCGTGAAGCCGAGGCGGCTGAAGGCAACCGCACCCGCAATGCCGCCGGCGAGAAAGAGCCCGACGAGGCTTGCCAGCAGCCTGAGTTTCGTTCGGTCGGCATAGACCTTGGGCAGGGTCGGATCGGCGGACGGCGCGTTCCAGTAAAACAGCTTGCCGAGCTCTATCCCCATGTCGGTCACCAGGCCGGTGACGTGAGTGGTACGGATGCGGGCGCCGGAGAGCTTCGTGATGATGGCGTTCTGCAACCCCATGACGAAGCAGAGCAGCATCACCGTCGCCATGCCGAACAGCCAGCCATGTTGTTGCAGGGTGCTGCCTGCAAGGCCGAACAAGGCGAGCAGGCCGGCCTCCAGCATCAGTGGCATTGCATACTCGGCTTCAAGTCGCATTCGTCGGGCCCAGTTGATCAGGATGGCGGAACAAGCAGCACCGGTGATGAAGGCGAAGAGGGCGCTGATCCCGGCAAGCACCAGGCGGCCCTCGCCCAGCACCGCATTGTCGGCGACCGACGAAACGATGCCGGACATGTGCGAGGTGTATTCGCTGACCGCCATGAATCCGCCGGCATTGGCCGCGCCGGCAGTAAAGGTCAGGAAGAAGGCGAGATGCCGGTCGCTTGCCTCGTTGCGTTCGCGCGCGGTCAGACGACGCAGGTAAGGGATCATTCGCCGCGCCTCCATTCAGTTCGCGACCCGTCGAATCGGGTGGTTGGTCCTGCCAAGCCTGCACCATGACGGGCGTTTGCTGTTGGCGCAATAGGATGCATCCGGATCGATGGAGGGGCGAGGAGGAGTGCGGGTGTAGCGTGTTGACAGCTGTCAACTTGCTGCGGGTTGATCGGCGTGGCCTGCGGAGACGTTATCAGCCGGCGACCGGAAAGTTGACAGCTGTCAACCGGTTGACGGCAGCCTGACACGTCGGCCGTTTGGTGTGGGCCGCGTTGTGAGTTGACAGCTGTCAACTGGGTTTGTTCGTGTCTGATCTCCACGCTTGTAACGGAGGTCGTCACCGTGCCGTGAGCCGGCTACGTTCGCGAAATTTCGTGGTTGCAGGGGTGGGGGTGCTAGCCAAGGTGGCGTCGGACGCGAACCTGTTCGCGGCGCCTCACGGTTCCTGGAAGGACGCTGACCCTGCGCGCAGCGAATGACTGGAAAACATCTCGCCACGGGCGCCGGCCGAAAGCTCCGGGCGTATGCCAGCCGCAAGTGCGGCCTGCTTGACCAGGCGAGCGACGTGGCGATCGTTGAGGCGCACCGATCCCGCAGACCTGCCCTTGCCGGTTACCCGGCGAAAGAGCGGGCCGTGCGCCAGTCGCGCATACTTCATCCAGCTTTCGACGGCCGCGACCGGACAGCTGGATTCCGACGCACTGCGGGCGATCGCAATCTCGCGCTTGCCGCGCCGGGAACGCAGCGCCACCAGCATTCCATCGCTGCGAATGTCGACCCATCCGGAACCGTTCTCGGATTCGTCCGGGCCGCAATCCAGCCCGACGATTTCGGAGCGACGCAACCCGCCGGCGAAACCGAGCAGCAGGATGGCGCGATCGCGAAGGCCGCGAAGCGTCGCCCGGTCGAGGGTTTCGAGCATGGCGACAAGTTCATCGGGGCGGAGTGCCTGCTTGCCCGGCGCGGGTCGGGATCCGAGCTTTCGCGCGGCTGTCAGCGCATCGGCGATGCGGCCGTCGGAGCGATCGAGTATCAGTCCGCGCTGCCCGTAGTTCCACGCAAGCGCGGATAGCCTGCGCTTGAGCGTAGCGATGGAAGCCATCTTCCGCTCGGCGCCGGCCCCTCCGGTTGCAAGGGCTGCCAGGTAGCTGCCAACGGTCTCGGGTCGGGGCGGCATGATGGCTACTCCATTGCGGCGACACCAGGCGGCAAAATGCTTCCAGTCGCTGGCATAGGCCCGGCGGGTATTGTCGGCAGAAGCCTGGGGTCTTTCCACGCCGCGTTGCGCCGTCTGTACGGCGACCGGGGGAGAGGAGCCTGGCCCGAGACCGGCGGCTTTACTGTTCGCATCAGAGCGAGGGGCGAGGGGGGCTGCTTCCGCGTCGCTGTCGTCCATTATTCCATCCATGTTCGCTTCCAATTCATCATCGCCGGACCATCGCCGTCGTCCGCTTCGGTGCAATCGTCGGTCTCGGCGACGACGTCCGATACCACTCTGTCAACAACATCTCTGTTTGCGCGGGGTGGCGAAAACCTTAACCACGGATTAAGATAGCTCGGCTAGCTTGAATCAGTTCCTGCCCGGCGCGGATCTGGTGTCGAATCTGTCGATTATCGGACACAATTCCTTTCTGACAAGAGCGGCGGAAAATCGTCAAAATAATAGTCAAAAGCGCCGTTGGCGGAGACGTCCAAAGGCGGGCCAAGTATGGCGCATGGCGGGTCGGCTCGCCCAGGCGGCGGGCTCCAGCATGCTGGTCTATTCCGTCGTGTTCCGAACCCCCGCCTGCGCCATCGCCGTGCGCAGGGCGGCGATGAACACGCGCACCTTGGGCAGTACAAGCTGGGTCGTCGGATAGACGGCCCAGATGTCGAGCGCCTCCGGGCTCGCGTCAACGAGATCGATCCGTACCAGCCGGCCTGCCGCGACGTCCTCGGCCGCATACCAGTCCGACAGCAGGGCAAGCCCGCCGCTAGCGAGAGCGGCTGCATGGCATCCGGCGATGCTGCTGCAAAAGAGCCGGGCATTCAGCCGCACATGCCGCTCGCCATCGGCGGATCGGAACGTCCAATGGGTGGCGCTGCCGAGGGCAAGGCATTCATGGTCGGCAATGTCCGCGACCTCGCGGGGCAAGCCGCGACGCGCCACATAGTCGGGACTGGCAACAAGCGTCCGCGGATTGTCGCCGAGCTTCCGGGCGATCAGGCTGCTGTCGCGCAGGCGCGCGATACGGATTGCGAGGTCGGTTCCGGTGGCAACCAGGTCCGGCAGGTTGTCGGTCATGTCGACGGAAATGCGCAGGTCCGGGTTCTGCACGAGCAGCGACGGCACGAAGGGCATGATGAACTTCAGGCCGAAGGCGATCGGTACGGATACCCGCAGCAGACCAGCAGCGCCGCGGGTCTCGGCACGTAGCCGTGCCATCGCCGCCGCTTCGTTTTCGACGAGCGCCTGGGCATAGGGCAGGAACGTCTCGCCTTCCGGGGTCAGTGACAGCGACCGGGTGGTCCGGTGGAGCAGTCGCACGCCGAGCGACGCCTCGAGGGCGGCGAGTCGCCGCGTCGCCACCATTGGCGCCAGCCCGAGGCGCCTTGCCGCCGCCGCCAGGCTTCCGGCCGAAATCGCGGTGGCGAAGACCAGAACGTCATCTGTGTTCATTATATCGCTAACTGTTACTCAGGCGGAACATAGTTAACAACTAATACAAATATCGATTGACCGCTAGTTACGTTGCATCAGCATTCACGCCAGAAAGGCGACAATCATGGATGTAACGCAATCTCATCGGCCGGCCACCGTGCATGGTCTCGGCAGGCCTGCGCTGCTGGCCATGGCTGCGGCGAGCGGCATCGCCGTTGCCAACATCTACTACAACCAGCCGATGCTCGGGATCATCGAGCACGAGTTCCGCCACCCCGCCGTCATCGGCCTCGTCCCGACAGCGACACAGCTCGGCTATGCGCTCGGACTCTTTTTCCTGCTGCCGCTCGGCGACATCGTCCATCGGCGAAAGCTGATCGTCGGCCAGTTCGTCATCCTTGCGGTGGCCCTGGCGCTGGCGGCCGTCGCACCCGGCGCATGGTCCCTCGTCGGCGCATCGCTGATGGTCGGCGCCAGCGCCACCGTCGCGCAGCAGATCGTCCCGTTCGCGGCGTCTCTGGCGCCGCCGGAAAAGCGTGGATCGACGATCGGAACGGTGATGGCCGGCGTCCTGTCCGGGATCCTCTTCAGCCGGACCCTGTCCGGTTTCGTCGGCGAACATGCCGGCTGGCGCGAGATGTTCTGGATCGGCGTTCCGCTCGCACTCGGGGCTGCAATCCTGGCCGCCTTCCTTCTGCCGGATCATCGGCCAGCGTCGAGGATGCGCTACCACACGGCGATAGGCTCGCTTGCCCACCTGTGGCGGCGCGAGCGGTCGCTGCGCACGGCTGCCCTGATGCACGCCGCGCTGTTCGCCTCCTTTACGGCATTCTGGACGATCCTCGCCCTCTATCTGCAGACACCGCACTTTGGCCTCGGAGCGGACATTGCCGGCCTCTTCGGCATCATCGGTGCGGTCGGCATCTTCGCCGCACCGCTTGCCGGCAGGATCGCCGACCGGCGGGGGCCGGATTTCGTCATCTGGCTCGGTGCGCTGCTGACGCTTGCCGCCTGGGCTGTCTTTGCCCTGTGGAGCTCGCTTGCCGCCCTGGTTATCGGCGTGATCCTCCTCGATTTCGGTATCCAGAGCGCGCTCGTCTCCAACCAGCACATCGTCTATGCGCTCGACCCGGATGCGCGAAGCCGGCTCAATACCGTCTTCATGACGGCGATGTTTCTCGGCGGCGCCGGCGGGGCAGCGCTGGCGACGGCCGCCTGGAGCCATGCCGGCTGGCTGGGCGTCAGCGGGCTAGGAGCGCTCCTGGCGATGATAGCCCTGGCGGTCCGTCTCTTCGATCATCGCGTCAGGTCGGCCGCCTCCGCTGCTCGCTGAGGAGAGACCGACCGATACTTATGGATGGTGATGTCATGTCTGGATGGCGCCCGCTTGGCAATGTGATCTTGGATGATGATTGAGCTTTGCGGGTCGGGTGCAGTCATGTCTCCGAATTGCAGCTGGCAACAGACTTGGAAGATGTGACCAACGCAGCCGCCGCATAGCTGCCTTGCACAATAAATGTTTTCCAGACGGTCAAAAAACAGGCATAACTGCTCGCAGCTGATGCACATGACGGTCTCCTCCCAGTTCCGTCGCAGCAGCTGTTCCCCTCTGGAGGTTTAGAATCTCCACACTTCATGGGCCGCGGTTTACTCCGTCGGCCCTTTTTTCTGTTCGGTCTCGGGCAGAGAGGCGTCAAAAAAGCCACGCTCAAACTTGGTTCGATACCGCCTTCAAACTTCCGTTTGGAGATCGCTGCGTGTGGCAACCTGGATGGCACACTTCATCGCCTGAAATCTGCCACCCCCGATATTACCTGACGATCACTTCCCGTTTTGATGATGTCTAGGTCTCGGCGCTTGGCCCATGGCTTTCGACGTTGTCCGGGATCAGAAAAAGGGCGCTCCCCTCTCGGGTTGAGCGCCCTTTTTCGTTTCAGGTCCCAGCACGCTTCTGCATGCCCCTCGAAGGAAACATGAAACCAGGAAAAGAAGGAGGGAGAAAACCATCGCCGACCGGTCCTTCTGGCGACGCATGCGCTCAACCGTCGTCTGCGCGATCCCGGCCACTCGTCCTTCGCAGGGCTGTGAGTCCCGCTTGTCCTTCGTAGCAGGGATGCTCGACCGCGGTTGCGCCAGTCCGGCCGCTCGGCGGTCCTGGAGGTGTCTTCGACAAGAAATGAAGACGGGAAGGGTCGGCAAGGCGCCGTCCCGCAGACCTCGAAAGGACAGATCCCATGCAGATCATGAAGGTTGACCCGCGCGCTTTGAAAGAAAATCCCGACCGCATGCGCCAGTCGAAGTCGTCGCCGCAGGCCGATGCGCTGATGCTTGCGACGATCAAGGCCGTCGGTATCGTCCAGCCGCCGGTGGTCGCACCGGAAGCCGATGGTGGCAATGGCTACATCATCGACGCTGGTCATCGCCGTGTCCGCCATCGCCGCCGGTCTCGACGAAATCGAGATCCTCGTGGTCGATGCGGCCAACGACAATGGCGCAATGCGCTCGATGGTCGAGAACAGCGTCCGTGAGGCGCTTAACCCCGTTGACCAATGGCGCGGGATCGAACGCCTCGTCGCTCTGGGTTGGGCCGAAGAGGCGAACGCGGTGGCACTCGCCCTGCCCGTCCGCCAGATCCGCAAGCTACGCCTACTCGCCAACGTATTGCCGGCCATGCTCGAGCAGATGGCGTTGGGCGACATGCCGTCCGAGCAGCAATTGCGGGTGATCGCGGCCGCCGGTCAGGTGGAGCAGAAGGAAGTCTGGAAGGCACACAAACCGAAGAAAGGCGACACCGCGGCCTGGTGGCAAACCGGCTGATGAACTGCTCGAATGGATACGGGCAGGCGCTGCCACGGATGCCACCGGCGCCGGCTTGCGAGACGACGGCGGTCAGGCCGACGACGCCGTTGAAGAGCATGAGGGGCAGATCGATGAGGATGTCGACCAGGGCGATCCGCAGGACACCGACGTCGCAGCCGACGACGAGCACAACCAGGACTTCGATCAGAGGGCAGCAGCATGACCGCCGCCCTCCAGTCTGACATGGCAACACCCACCCCCGATCTTTCGGGGGTGGAGTTTGCCACTAGCGCGGACGGCTTGCCCGTCGCCCGCATCGGTGACCTGGTCCTTGCCATGGTCACATCACCCAGCGGCTTTGCGTTTCTAGCGAGCGCGGTTACTGTCCGTCGGCCACTTGCAGATCTGATCCGCGCCGATTTCATAGGGCACGACGGCCGGGTTGCTGACGAAGCTGAATTTCGAGCTCGTGTCGCCGAGACCGCGGGGCATAAACGCGATCTGGCCAAGCTGGATCGCGTGCAGACGCGCATGTCGGCAAGCACCCCCTGGGGTGGATCGCAGCTAGCGGGAATCTACGCCGAGGGAATCGTCGCCCACGTGACGGCTGGGTATGGCGGCTTTCATCTCTCGGCCGACCGCAATGCCAGGGTTCATCCCTTGCTGCGGAAGGACACGCCATGGTACGAGGAAGATTGTGAATGGGCGATCGTGGCGATCAGCTTTCCGGACCTGTTCACCAGGTATGAACGTTCCTTGGCTGAAAAAACCTTCCGCAATACCTGGCCAGAGGCCTGGGAGGCAATCCGTGGCTGCTTGCTGGCCGAAGGTCAGAGCTGGGACAAGGTTCGCCGGGCGTTCGATACGCGTCATGCGGCAGACTTCGTCGTCACGTCTGCGATTCTCTCGCACCAACATGCTGGCATGACTGAGGTCGTAGCAAAGATTGGCGGGGGCCGTATCCGCGATGGCGAAGAGCGTCGTTTCCTGGTGCCGAGCGACGAATATGCCGGACGCGGTCGGTTCGGCTTCGTCATCGATCAAACGTGTCACGCGGCATATGACGGACCGTCCTCCTTCATCGGCTGGCAGAACCGGGGGGATGGTTCATGATCGATGTCCGCCTCTTGGGGCCGTTGATAAAAGCAATCCGCGCCCGGCGCGAGACGCAGCGGCATCTCGATTGTCTGACTCGTCAGATTGCGGCGCCCGCCGGGAGACAGGCGACAACCGTAAAGGTCCGGAGCCGCGCGCGGCGCCGATCTGGTCCCCGTCGCTATCATCAGGAACTCGTCGACCGGCTCAGCTTCGAACGGTGGAGCGAACTCGACACCATCGCCTGCAGGCTGGCGATGCAAGAGCAGGTCATCGGCGAACTCCAGCATCGCGATTGCGAGCCAATCCGTCATCCGGTGACATAGGCGGACCCGAAACGAAGCCGCTGGTTTTGGTTTTGCCCGGCATTAATGATGTCGCAATGGAGGGCTTGGCCATGTGCCCTTCCGTTGGTTCCGGTTGATATTGGACCCGTGCCGGACTGCCCTTCATGTTCGCTGCGGTCTGAACCGGCGTCCGATCGTTTCAAGGCCGCTTGCGCGCCGCGGGGCGGCCGATCCAGCCTCTCTGCGCGAGGGCAGGCTAGCGGTCTGCTCAGGTCAAGACCTGCTGGCCCGCAAACCTGCCCTGCTGGTTCAGCCGGATCGGACCTGTGAAGCCGCCCGTCCCTTGCCGGTTCTTAGTCGTCCGCATCGAAGGGCAGACCGGCACGGGCCGGAACCGCCTCCGTAGCCAAGGAAGGAACAGACATGGCCAAGCCCACTACCCCCAACCGCTCCAACGCCCGGTCGGCGCAATCTCGCCGCGGAACCACCCTCGAAATGGTCCGCCTCTCCTGCCCCGACGCTATGCAGGCACTTAAAGTCGCCGAGAGCTTCGGCACAGCCGTCGTCGACAGCGATGGCATCCGCAGCCTGCATGAGCGGCTGATCATCGAGACCGCCGAGAGTCTGTCCGAAGGGCTCGGCGAGAAGGCCATGCAGATCCACCTGCAGCGGATCGTCGGGGCCTTCGTCGGATCGGCGCATGGCGCCGGCCAGTTTTACTCCCGTGCCGTCACCGAGGCGCGCGACGCGACCGCCAAGGCATCCAATGATGCCCGCGACGAGGACCTCGACGGCCCGGTCGGTTATAACAGCACCGCCCAGCGCAAGCGCGAATTTGCCGCCGACATGGGTGTCCAGTCCCACGCGCTGCGCATGGCAGCCGAGGGTGCCGTCGCCGCCTACGAACAGGTCATCGGCGAGACCTGGAAGCCCTTCGATCGCCCCGTCGAAAATCCAGGCAGCACGCTCGATCGCAAGGCAGCTGAAGTACAGATGGCGGCCTTCGGGTGATCGCATTGGCGGGGTTTCCAACCCCGCCTTCTTCTCTTCCCTACCACGGCCGGCGCCTGCGACCGCCGGCCTTTTTCTTGTCGAAAGGAATTGGTGGCGCGCCAATCGCGGCCCGTCCCGTTCAGTGGTCCTGCAGGAGCCGGGTACCTATGCAACGGCTTTGCCGTCCTCCACGCTGTTGCGGCCGTTCCCGGTGCATCGCCACCCGATCGGCCCCTGAATTCGGACCTCCGTGACGGACCGCGATAGGCGCGGTCCTGGAAGCGGAGATAGAAATAATGAGCAAGAAACCGGAGACGAATCGTACCGACATCTACACGCGGATCACCGAGCGGATCGTCGAGGATCTCGAACGGGGCGTGCGCCCCTGGATGAAACCATGGAGCGCCAGCAATACCGATGGCCGAATTACCCGGCCCTTACGCATTAACGGCTTGCCCTATTCCGGCATGAATGTGCTGCTCCTCTGGTCGGAAGGCATGGCGCGGGGCTTTGCTTCGCCCATGTGGATGACCTACAAACAGGCGCTCGAACTGGGTGGCGCTGTCCGGAAAGGCGAAACCGGCTCGACAGTGGTCTTCGCCAGCCGGTTTACCAAGTCCGAGGCGGATGGAAACGGCAAGGAGATCGATCGGGAGATCCCGTTCCTGAAAGCTTACACCGTCTTCAACGTCGAACAAGTCGAGGGGTTGCCCGACAACTATTATGCCCCGCCTGCCAAGGTCCTCGATCCTATCGAGCGGATCGAGTGCGCAGATCGCTTCTTTCGCAATACCGGCGCTGTTATCCGACACGGCGGCAACCAGGCCTATTACTCGCCGGTCATGGACTATATCCAGATGCCGCCGTTCGAAGCGTTTCGCGATGCTGCCGGATACGCTGCAGTCCTCAGCCATGAGGCCACGCACTGGACTGCACCGTCACATCGCGTCGGGCGCGACCTTTCGCGCTACGCAAAGGATCGTACGGAGCGCGCTCGAGAGGAACTCATCGCTGAACTCGGCAGCTGCTTTCTGTGCGCCGATCTTGGGATCGCACCAGAGCTGGAGCCGCGACCGGATCACGCTTCATATCTGCAGTCGTGGCTATCGGTGCTCGCCGGCGACAAGCGGGCGATCTTTCAGGCAGCCGCCCATGCGCAGCGCGCCGTCACTTTCCTGCATTCGTTGCAGCCGGAAACGGAAGTGAAGGCTGCGGCTTGACCTCCAGCACTCAGGAGCGGTCGTCACCACTCGTGGCGGCCGCATCATCCGTGTCTCGCTGATCCTTGAGACCTTGTGCGATGTCAGCGTCCAGCCTTCCCCAGATCGACGGTTTCTCGGCATCGGGTTTGGGTTTGCGGGATGGTTTGCGTTCGACGATGAATGCGATGAATGGCTTTGTCTGCTGACGCATTAATCCTCCTGGCAGCGATTCACCAGCGCAACGATATCGCACGGGTTATCCTGGACAAGCGGGCAGGTTTGGCCGGAAACGGATATCCACGACCGATGCGCCCGGACGATCATGTTGCCCGCGCAAGCACATGTGATGCCGTTTATACCCGGCAAGGGTGGCGGCAGTGCCAATGCCATTCCTTCACGCCAGAGTTTCCGGCAGCCCATCTGCGGGCTCGATGAGGCATGTCTGACCGGAGATCGGCTTCGCCTCGATCGTCCTCCCGCAACGGCAGCCGCAAATTTCTTACCCCGGAAGGCTGCGCCTTCCTCCTCTCCCACTAACAAATCTGCGACTTGCCGCCCTCCATTTCATTGCGGCCCATCGCCACCCCACCGCGCCAACGCGATGGGGACCCCGGCTGGGTGCGGTCCGATCGTCACCGGTCTTTGCGACAGCCATCGAGGCCGCGATGGGCGCGGCCCGATACACAGGAAAGGAATACGACAATGGCAACCATCGGCACCTTCACGTCCACCGAAAACGGCTTCACCGGCTCCATTCGCACCCTGGCATTGAACGTCAAGGCGCGCATCGCCCGGGTCGAGAACCCCTCCGACAAGGGCCCGCAGTTCCGCGTTTACGCCGGCAGCGTTGAACTCGGCGCCGCATGGCAGAAGACCTCCGAGCAGGGCCGCGACTACCTCTCGGTCAAGCTCGACGATCCAAGCTTCCCGGCTCCGATCTACGCAACGCTGGCCGAAGTCGAAGGCGGGGACGGCCTTCAGCTCATCTGGTCTCGCCCGAACCGGGACTGAGGTTCCAGGAGGCTCCGCCACCGGCGGAGCCTCCTCCTCTGTCGAGATGACAAAACCGAACCCGGCATCGAACCGGGTCCGGCTTTTTTTGGTAACCTACGTGAGCGGGGAAGCTGCTCAGAGTTGGCGATCGTACCTAGCGGGAATGCCGGCCCATAGCCGGACAGGAAGGCTGCCTTGAAGCTGAGCCGCCTTTTTGAGGGCGGTAGATCAGTCACGCCCCAGAGGCCTATGGCGCTCAGTGCTGCCAAGTGCAGCGCGATAAACGCGCATCTCATCGGCACAAGTCACAGCCTTCGAAATTCTTACAGAGCGGTCGCTTGGCCGGCCGCAGCCTGTCACCACAGATCCTGCCTGCGCAAGCAGGTTGTTATATTCAGCGTTTACAGCAATGCTGTATTTGTTGTAAATTGTTTGAAGATATGCTGTATGACTAACCCACGATGGTCTTACCGTAAGGGCAAACACCGATGACGAACAAGACGGGTTCCTACACGACAAGTGACCTCTCTCGGAGGTCAGGTGACATCATCGCCGAAGCCTTGCGTCATCCGGTTACCATTACACAACGCAATAAGCCGCGACTGGTGCTGCTGAATATCGAAGACTACGAACGCCTGATGCGCCAGTCCGATATGCGCTACGCCGGCACAATTGAGAACTTGTCCGATGAACTGTTTGCCGAATTTGAAGGCGCTGTAGACGCGTACGCCGACAGTGACGAGTCGAACCGATAAGTGGATATGACGAGATTGAGACTGCCGCGGTCATCCACTACCCATATGTGGAGCCGCGAGGCGGGTAAGGGAGAAACCAAGGGGCGCAAAAACCGTCCGGTGGCAGTCGGCGTCCGGATCGCGAGAGCGGACGGAGATCTCGTATTGTTCTTTCCCATTACGACGAAGGAGCCAGACCGAAACAGGTTCGCGGCGGAAATACCAGTGATCGAAAAGCGCCGCGCCGGTCTCGATGTCGACTTGAGTCTCTGGCTCATCGTGACGAGTTTAATGGCGACATCATCGGACGGTCGTTCTACCTTGAAACCGAATCGCCGATTGGTCGCTTCAGCAAGGCATTCTTCCTGCCTGTCCTGAAGGAATTCATCGCCCGCAGAAGGTCTTTTGCCGAGGTCAGCCGCTCCAGATAGTCCGTCCCGTGACTCCGCTTTTGTCATCTACCTGTGCCTGCTTCAGGTTATATCGGGTCTCCGGAAGTTCTTACTGCGACGCCCAGGAGCCGCCGGTCGATATCCTCTTGCGCGCTTCTGACGAATGAGCTCGAGAAACCGATCCACAGCCTCATCTTCGCGAGCAAAATGATGGACCTTGCTCTGCCCCTCCGTTCCAATGCGTCCCCATGACCGGATCAAGCACACCTCGCCGAACAACGTCTCCGAGATCTCCATGGCGTAGTGGCGAGCCATGTTTTTCGAGGCGTCGGTGCGCTCGACGTACAGGTGGTAGGGCTGCGATATCATACTGGCAGAATCGGAAATTTCTCTGCCAGGGTCCAACGAGATTTATGAATCAGTGCGGCGCTTCCGATTCATTTCAGTGATGGGATCGCCTTCGGCGCAGGGCTTTGGTCGCGGTGTGGTGATGCCCACAGGGGGCGGCCACTTCGCGTGACGAGCCACTCGCGCTACCGTAGGCATCGGCTTCGTGCCACTTTTGGTCATTTGTCGGCAGGCGCGAAGCGAATTGTATTCGTTCCTTCGCGGTAGTATATCACGGGTGAAGCGAGGACGACCTCCCCCTTGTTTGGGCAAGTTTGCTTGGGACGACCCGAGCATTGGAGGAATGATGCGTTCAGTCATCGACCGCTTCCGTCACGCCATCAGCTTCGAAATCATCGGCCTCGTTCTGATAACGCCCCTCGGGGCATTGGCCTTCGATATGCCAATGTATGAAATCGGCGTTGTAGGCCTGGTGAGCGCGACGATCGCGACGGCATGGAATTTCGCCTACAACTATCTGTTCGACTTAGTTTTGCGGCGGATCGCCGGGACAACGGCAAAAAGCGGTCTGGCGCGCATCTATCATGCAATCCTGTTCGAAGTGGGCTTGCTAGCCACCCTCATGCCGTTCATCGCGTGGTATCTCGGCGTTTCGCTTTGGCAGGCGCTGGTCATGGATATTTCATTTGCTATTTTCTACATGTTCTACGCGCTCGCCTTCAACTGGGCCTACGACCACATCTTTCCTCTCCCGGAGTGGAAAGCCCAATCTCAAGAAATACTATGATCGTCCAAGATGAAGTCCCTACCGATGGGTCGTCTAACCGGCTGGCACTGCTTCGTTGGTTTGTTTCGTGCGCCACGTTAAGCGTTCCGCAGGCGGCCGGACCTGTTGCATTCTCCCTCGTGGCCCTCAGTTTGACTGGCGAAACGAAGGGCGGTGCTGCCATGATCCTGGCGATGACGATTGCCCAGGTGGTGGGGGCCATCCCGTTGACTCGGCTTGGCAAGAAACTGTCTTCAGCGACAGTGTTGCGGCTCTTGATAACGTTCCGCACCATGGCCCTGGCCTGCATCGTGCTGTGCGCTGCTTTTGGGGCTCCGTTCTTGTGGCTCATTGTGTTTGCAGCCTTCGCCGGAGCGGTGAATGGTGCTGCCTATGGGTATTTGCGCTCTGTGCTTAATCGGTTCGCGCATGTGTCGCGGTTGCCGCGAGCGCTCGGAATTGCCGCCACGCTTAACGAGGTTACCTTTGTATTGGCCCCCGTAGCAGCGGCGGGTCTGGGGTCTATCTCGCCCATCTTCGCGCTTTTGGCTTTGACAATTCTCGGTGCTCTGCCTGCAGTATTCGTTCCGCATACAGGCTCATCTCATATCGAAGATTTGCATTCTGGCGGAGGATCAGTGCTGAGCCCGGCGATCATACTTTGGCTGATGTGTGCTGCCGGCGGAGGCGCGGCGGTTGCTGCCATTGAAATCGGGGCGGTGGCGATGGCTCTGAATTTTGGCTATAAGCCCAGCCTGGCCATCATGTTCACAGTCCCCTTGTGCCTCGCCTCCGTTGCCGGTGGGATATGGATTAGCGTGCTGAACCGCATGGCAACGCGCAGGGCTGTGGTTTGCCAACTGTCCCTCATGACACTGGGTGCCGCTATGGCCGCGCTCGGCCATTCTCTCACCTTAACCATCGTCGGTGCCGTGTTCATAGGTTTTGTTCTCGCTCCATTGGCCACCCACTATTCGCTGTCTCTCGACAAACTTGCACCTCCACATAGACGACCCGAAGTATTCGCCCTTCTTCGGACCGCCAACGCGGTTGGTGTCATAGTTGCAAGTGCGGCACTCACCGTGGTTTCACTGTCGGTGGCGTTGGTTCTCGTGACAGGCTTGATGTTCGCAGTCACCTTGGTGGTCGCGACTGCATCGTTATGGCCCCAGGCTCGTAACGCATAAATCATGTACTGCGCGCAAGGGTGCGGTCGATGACTGCTTCTCTATTCGGGCTTTGGGGGCAAGCTCAAAGGAGTCGACTATTGCTCCATGGCACCTTTTCCGGCGATTATTTTCGGTCGGAACTTGGCAATGCGTGACGATCGCGTTTCGGGCTTCTTGGTGGAACTGAGGTTGATCGCGTAGCTTTTCCGCCGTCCTGGCGTCAGGTTCTGAAAGGCTTCTGCAAGTTCGGGATCGGCGTCCAAGGCGTCAACCAATTCATCAGGCAGCTCGACTTCACTTTTATCTTTTTGGGGTTTGATTCCGGCCTCGGCATATTCCATTGCTTCTTTCAAGTAGGAGAAGATGACGGACTTCGTCCTTGCGACTTGAACAATATCCACGAAACGGATCATGTCGGGATGGCGTGTGTTCGGGCCCTGCTTCTGGAGGACGCTGTAAGGGTCTTTCATCAATACCGCGTTGAAGAACGTTAGGCGAAAGTTGTCGCGAAAAGCGCCAAGGATGACGATATTGCGGTCCCTATGCATGTAACATGGGTGTCCCCACTTTACCGTCTCGATCAATCCCGCATCGAGGCAAGTTTGGCGCAGTTCGTTTAGGCCTTGCGCCCATCGCCGTGTCGAACAGTCTGGTCTGCCAAAGCGCTCGCAGCGCCCGCATCCCATGGTAAAGTAGTCCTCAATTGCAGTAATCATTGTACCACCTGTAAATGCCATCCGAATTGCCCGCTTCCGAGGAAAGAAACATTAGGTTGAGCATCGCAATACGCCGGGCCGGCAATACCCTCGAGACTACGCTTTCGATCTGCGCCACTTGGCCGCGTAAGGGATGGCGAATATGTACAGCCCGGTAAACATCAGCAAGAAAAGCGGTGGTAGAAGCATATATACGATCCGCAGCGGCGACTCCGCGAGCCCCATGGCCACGAAGTTGGCGATGACGGCCACCGTGAAGACAATCGATAGCCATCGGGGAATCTGGCGAATCCGCAAGTTCGAACTCAAATGCAACTCCTGTGGTTGTCAGTGTTGAGGGTGCCTCGAGACCTTTTCAATCGGTCTCGGCGACCAGCTGCTCCAGCTTTGCAAGAAACATGGGCCAGCCTGCTTTGGCACCACCATAGGCCTGCTTCTGATCCGGCCGGAATCCGGACTGTTCCATCCGGAGAATCGTACCTGTTGTCGTGCGCGAGAGTGAAAATGTCACGACACTGTTCAAATTGAAGAGCGGATCATCGTGTTTGAAAATCCAGGTATAGGACAGCGTTCTTTGCGGCTCGACAATCAGCACCTCGCAATCCAAAACGCCACCCCACTCGCCGCGAAGAATGAACCGGTGGCCCACGACGGGACTGAAGTTATTCTTCATCAGCCATTCCGAGATCAGATGAGGTTGGGTAAGCGCACGCCAAATCTTTTCGGGCGGATGCGCAATCTCGCGCTCAACAACAATGGTCCGTGTTGCAGTCGATGTTTCACTCATTGATCCATCCTGTCCAGCAAGTGTTCGAGTTCATCGAACCGGCTCTGCCAGAAGCATGTCATCTGGTTTGTCCATTCGATCAATGGAGCAAGTGCATGGAGTTGAGCACTGTAGTGAGTCTGGCGACCTTCGTGGCGGTCGCTCACCAACCCGGACCGTTTGAGGATGGCCAGATGCTTCGACACTCCTGGCTGCGAAACCCCAGCCCGCGCAGTCAGGGCTGCGACAGTCTGATCACCTTCGCGGCACAAACCCTCGAAAATGGCGCGCCGTGTTGGGTCAGCAAGTGTCTTAAAAAGCAAGTTCCGATCTGACATGGAAATCCATAACTCGTGAGCTATTGGTTTTAATCAATAACTCTCCGGCTATGAATTCGTCAAGAGGCTGCGGCGAACAGATGAGCCGTTATCACCAATGACATCAACCGCGGCGTTTTCGTCCGTAGTGAGTCAAATGGGGATAAAAACCACAAAGCCCCATAGCTATCATCCGACCCTGTTAAATCGGTTCACGTCGACACAGTCCTTCATGTCCATCCGCCGAAACCAGATCGCTCGACCGCACCGTAGTGGCGGATTGCCGGCCGTGAACATGATCTGCTCGTCGGCGCGCATGCGCAGCACTTCATGCGGCTGGATCAGCGGCCGGGCTGCCAGCTGCTTCGATCGCGTTCGCGAGGATCCGCGCGCCTGAAAACTGCGGCTGACCTGATCGATCTCGACGGTCGTCATGCCGCAGCGGCGGGAGATGTAGTCAGCCGTCTCGGGATCGTTGATGGCCGCGAAGGAGATCCAGCTTGCGCTCTCGAACCATTTGCTGGACGCGTCGCGTCCTCCGTAGGTTTCGCGCAGCTGTCCGATCGACTGATAAATCATCGTCAGCGTGATGCCGTATTTGCGACCGGCATCCCGTGCGGCCTCCAGGATGCGCATATAGCCAAGGCGCGCAACCTCATCAAGCAGGAACAGCGCGCGGCCGTCCATGGCGCCATCGCGATTGTAGATCGCGTTGAGAAACGAACCGATGATCACGCGCGCCAAACCCGCATGGGTCTCGAGCGTCTTGAGGTCGATGTTGATGAAGACGTCAGTCGTGCCCGAGGCAATGTCGTTCGTCGAGAACGCCGAACCCGACACGAGTGCGGCGTAGTTCTGGTACGAGAGCCAATGGGTTTCCTTGACCGCATTGGCATAGACACCGCTGAACGTTTCCGGCGTCATGTTGACGAATGCCGCGACGTTCTCCTTCACAAACTCGGATCCCGAGTTTTCATAGATATTCTGCAGACGTTTGCGCAGCTTCGGTTCAGGCTCGGAAAGATTGGCCCGTACCTGGCGCAGCGATTGCTGTTTTTGTGGTGTGTATCCAGACAGGCAGACGTCAGCGATCATTGCCGTCAGTAGCTGAAGACCGGAGGCGCGGAAGAAGTCGTCGCGGACACCGTTGACCCGTCCGCTCTCGCTCATGATCCAGGATGCGACGGAAGCAATATCCTCCTCCTTTGTTCCGCCAAACTTGCCGATCCACTCGAGCGCATTGAAACCAGTTTCTGGCTGGCGCGGATCGAGGATCCGGATCCTGCGCCCGGCATCTTTCCGGTGGCGCGACACCATCGGCGCGACTTCGTTTGAGGGATCGAGAACGATGAGCGCACCGCCCCATTTGAGCGCCGTCGGAATCGTGACCGACGTCGTCTTGAACCCACCCGAACCAGCAAAGACAATTCCATGGGAGGAGCCGAAAGAACCGTCGAAGCAGAGAAGTGGGGCCTTCCCGCCTGTGCCCCAGCTTGACCTATCGTTGGCTCGGAATGCACGACCGGCTGCGCCATCTCGGTCTACGCGATATCGTTCGCCAACCACGATGCCGCCAGTATCCGAAAACAGCTTCTCGGCCTCGCTCAATGTCATCCAGTCGGCCGCGCCATGGAGCGCTCGGTTGCCCATGATCCGCTTCGGATCGGGCCGCGCGAAGGCCGCGTTACCGACTAGTGCGACCCTGAGCGCGAAGCATCCGGCCATGAATGCGCCGGCGGCGCCGATCATCGTGGCAGGATCGAGATAGGTAAGAACTGATTCTTCACGGGGAACTTTGTCGGCAAATGCTGCAAGACGCAAAGTTTCCCGCGCCGCCGCAACAAGGATCGCGCCGAGGCTTCCTGCGACAACCCCCCAGCCGGCGAAGCGGATGCTTGCGGCCCCGGCAGATGCGAAGAGCGTGGTCAAGCCGACGGCCGCGGCGGCGAGACAGGGGGTCGCGATCCCCACCCGTCCGAGCGTCAGCCTTGCAGCGTCCGTGTTGCCGAAGGTCGCGAGCCATTGATCGGTCCCGGTCAATCCCACGGCGACGGTGATCATCAACGTGGCTGGCGCGATGGAGTAGAAAGCTTTACTCGCTGTCATTGCCGAAGGCCTCCGCTCCGATCGCTGTCAGCCGTGCTCGCTCGCTGCTATCCGCCTTCAGGCGATCGCCAAGTTCGATCAGCGCACCGAGCAACAACGCGCGCTTCTCAAACCGAAGGCCTGCCTTCACGATCAGGCCTCCGAGTTCGATCTTTTCGCGCGTGTCCTTTTTGCGGGCATCGGATGTCTTGGTTCTTGCCATTCGCTCAAGCCTCGCCATTGCTGCCCGAAGCCGCACCAGACGGGACCGTTGCGGTTTGACCGTTGTCCGAGACACTTTCTCCGGCCCCCCTCCTTCCGGTCGAGCTTGGCTTTCCTCCGCGAAACCGCTTCGCCACGTCCTCGAGCGCTACCTGCAGCTCGACCTCGTCGATATCGATATCGCCCAACCCTGCTTTCAGCGCGATCCGGCCGATCCGCTCTGCTTCACGCGTTTCTGCGGCCTTGAGCTGCTCCTGGAGCCTGGCGATTTCTTCGCGGATCTTCGAGGATGGCTTTTTCATTCCGTATGTCTCCTTGGGCTGGAAAATCGATGCTGCAAGCAGAGGGTTTCAGAACGGAATGCGGAACGCACTACTGTGAATCCTACAATCGCCAAGGGCGATGCTTTGGTGAATGATCCCGGCCGTTCCGAAGGGACGGTTTCCAAGGGCGCAATTATACGTCGCTGAGGCGACGTTCTGCTTTTGCCCCTGGCGGGGCCGCTGCTCTTGGACAGAACCCGTTGAATTCGTTC
The DNA here is from genome assembly GCA_030028905.1 of Ferirhizobium litorale. Classification (GTDB taxonomy): domain Bacteria; phylum Pseudomonadota; class Alphaproteobacteria; order Rhizobiales; family Rhizobiaceae; genus Ferirhizobium; species Ferirhizobium litorale. The sequence continues at coordinate 312,563 of JALDYZ010000005.1, forward strand.
GATCGAAGGAGCTGTCGCCACCCATGCCCGTCCCGCATTTCTCAGTCAGCATTGTCGCCCGCGGCTCCGGTCGCAGCGCTGTGCTTTCGGCGGCCTACCGGCACTGCGCCAAGATGGAGTATGAGCGGGAGGCGCGCACGATCGACTATCGCGCCAAGCAGGGTCTGCTGCATGAGGAGTTTGTCCTCCCGTCCGATGCACCGGAATGGCTGCGAACGATGATCGCAGATCGCTCGGTGGCGGGCGCGTCGGAAGCCTTCTGGAACAGGGTCGAGGATTTTGAGAAGCGCTCCGACGCGCAACTCGCCAAGGACGTGACCATTGCCCTTCCGATCGAACTTTCCGCCGAGCAGAACATCGAGCTTGTGCGGGATTTTGTAGCAAGGCACATCACAGCTCGAGGCATGGTGGCCGACTGGGTCTTCCACGACGCGCCGGGCAATCCGCATATCCACCTGATGACAACTTTGCGGCCGCTGACCGAAGACGGGTTCGGGCTAAAAAAGCTGGCAGTGACGGGTCCGGATGGCAATCCGCTGCGCAACGATAATGGCAGACAAGTCTACGCTCTTTGGGCGGGCGGGCTCGACGACTTCAACGCGTTTCGCGATGGCTGGTTCGCCTGCCAGAACCGGCATCTGGCGCTTGCCGGCCTCGACTTGCGCGTCGATGGCCGCTCTTTCGAGAAACAAGGTATCAAGCTTACGCCGACAATCCATCTCGGTGTTGAGGCGAAAGCGATCGAGAGGAAAGCGGAGAGTGCGGAGGAGAAGGCTGCCCTCGAGCGGCTGGCGTTGCAGGAAGAGCGGCGCGCAGAGAATGCTCGGAGGATCCAGCGCAATCCGGAGATTGTGCTCGACCTGATCACGCGGGAAAAGAGCGTCTTCGACGACCGCGATATTGCCAAGATCCTGCACCGCTATATCGACGATGCTGGCCTTTTCCAAAGCCTGATGGCGCGCATCCTGCAAAGCCCGAAAACGTTGCGCCTGGATCGGGAAAGGATCGACTTTGCCACCGGGGTGCGCTCACCGGCAAAGTATACGACGCGAGAGCTGATCCGGCTGGAGGCCGAGATGGCAGCCCAAGCGATCTGGCTTTCCCGGCGATCGTCGCACGGTGTTCGCAAGTCGGTGCTCGAGACGACGTTTGTGCGTCATGACCGACTATCCGATGAGCAGAAGGCTGCCATCGAGCATGTGACGGGCGAGAAGCGGATCGCCGCCGTGATCGGCCGCGCCGGCGCCGGAAAGACGACAATGTTGAAAGCCGCGCGAGAGGCGTGGGAAACGGCCGGCTATCGGGTCGTCGGCGGCGCGCTTGCGGGCAAGGCTGCCGAGGGTCTGGAGAAAGAAGCGGGAATTTCCTCCCGTACGCTGTCATCCTGGGAGCTTCGTTGGAGTGGGGGTCGTAGTCAGCTCGACCACAAGACTATCTTCGTGCTCGACGAGGCTGGCATGGTGTCGTCTCGGCAAATGGCGCTCTTTGTCGAAACCGTCACCAGGGCGGGTGCCAAGCTCGTTCTCGTCGGCGATCCCGAACAGCTCCAGCCGATCGAAGCGGGCGCCGCATTCCGGGCAATCGCCGATCGCATTGGCTATGCCGAGCTCGAAACCATCTATCGCCAGCGCGAGCAGTGGTTGCGGGATGCATCGCTCGATCTCGCCCGCGGCGAAGTCGGTAAGGCGGTCCAAACCTATCAAGCCAAGGGCAAGATGATCGGCGCCGAGCTGAAGAGCGACGCGGTCTCCAACCTCATCGCGGACTGGATCCGTGACTATGATCCGTCGACGTCTTCCCTGATCCTCGCGCATCTGCGCCGTGATGTCCGGACGCTGAACGAGCTCGCACGGGCCAAGCTCATCGAGCATGGGATCGTTCAGGACGGTTCGACCTTCATGACGGCCGATGGCAATCGCAACTTTGCCGCCGGCGAACAGATCGTCTTTCTCAAGAACGAGGGCTCGATCGGCGTCAAGAATGGCATGCTGGCCAAGGTCGTGGAGGCGGCTCCTGGTCGCATCGTCGCGGAGATCGGCAACGGCGATCATCGCCGTCAGGTCACGGTCGAGCAGCGCTTTTATAACAATGTCGATCATGGCTATGCCACCACGGTGCACAGAGCCCAGGGTGCCACCGTCGATCGGGTCAAGGTGCTCGCTTCGCTCTCACTCGATCGCCACCTGACCTACGTCGCAATGACCCGTCATCGCGAGGATCTGGGCGTCTATTACGGCCGACGATCCTTTGCCAAGGCCGGCGGCCTGGTCGAGATCCTGTCACGCAGGAACGCCAAGGAAACGACCCTCGATTACGCCGGCGGCAGCCTCTACCGACAAGCGCTGCGCTTCGCAGAGGCGCGGGGGCTCCACATCGTCAACGTGGCCAGAACCGTTGCCCGTGACCGGCTCGAATGGACGGTTCGGCAGAAGCAGAAGCTTATCGATCTTGCCGGTCGGCTTGCCGCCATCGGCGCCAGGATCGGCCTGTCAACGAGCACCGCGAAATCAATCCGCAATTCCGAAAAGGAGGTCAAACCCATGGTGGCTGGTATTGCCAACTTCCCGAGATCGATCGATCAGGCTGTCGAGGACAAGATCGCGGCTGACCCGTCGCTGAAGAAGCTATGGGAGGAAGTGTCGATGCGCTTCCATCATGTCTATGCACAGCCGGAAGCTGCCTTCAAGGCCGTCGACGTCGATGCGATGCTGCGGGATCAGGCGGCCGCGACCAAGACGATTGCGAAGATCGCCGATGAGCCGGAAGCCTTCGGCGCGCTCAAGGGCAAGATCGGCGTCTTCGCCAGCCGCGCCGACAAGTTGGACCGTGATCGGGTGCTGAAGAACATCGCGCCACTTGCAGACAGCATCAGCGATTATCTGCGTCAGCGCGGCGAGGCCGAACGGCGCAACCACGCCGAGGAAATTGCCGTCCGCCGACAGGTCGCCCTTGAGATCCCTGCCCTCTCCACCAATGCCAGACAGGTGCTCGAACGAGTTCGCGATGCCATCGATCGGAATGATCTGCCGGCGGGTCTCGAATATGCACTGGCCGACAAAATGGTCAAAGCTGAACTCGAGGGTTTCGCCAAGGCCGTCTCCGAGCGCTTTGGTGAGCGGACCTTCCTCCCACTCGCAGCCAAGAACGCTGACGGCGAGGCGTTTCAGCGCGTGACCGCTGGCATGAACGCCACGCAGAAAAGCGAGATCCAGCAAGCCTGGAACTTGATGCGGACGGTGCAGCAACTGTCCGCGCATGAGCGCAGCGCAACCGCGCTGAAAGCATCCGAAGCGATGCGTCAGACGAAAGCCCAAGGGCTCGTCCTCAAATGATGCTTTCGAGTGACAAGACGGTGCCGCTCGCAAATCCGCGCGGGACGTTGCTAGCTTGGCTTGGCGGCTCGGCGCTCGCCATGTTCGCCGTAGTCTTGGCCTTGGGTTTTGCCGGCTTCCGGGTCAACTTCACGCCAAGCGAACCTCTCGGCCTCTGGCGGATCGTCCCTCTCGACCGCGCTGTGCATAACGGTGATGTGGTCTTCGTTTGCCCGCCGGCCACCGATGTCATGCGTGAGGCGCGTGCACGGGGTTATCTCCGGCGTGGGTTTTGCGCTGGCGGTGTCGCGCCGCTCATCAAGATGGTTGCCGCCATGTCTGGTCAGGCCGTCGAAATCGGCGACGACGTACGCATCGATGGGCAGCGACTTTCGAGTTCGCGGGTCATGCCCCTGGACGGGAATGGTCGCCGGCTGGTGCCAGATCGCGGTGGCCCTATTCCGCCCGGTACCGTGTACCTGCATTCCGAATTTCCGGGTTCTTTCGATTCCAGATACTTCGGCCCTCTTCCGGTCGACGGTATTCTTGGGCTTGCGCGGGAAGTCTGGACCTATGCGCCGTGAGCTGATCCGGATGGGCACGCTCGTCGGGCTATCAACTATCACCGGAGGGATCGGTTGGAGCGGTCATGTGCTTCTTCTTCCGGTCGCGGCGGCCTTCCCGCTGCTTTGGTCTTTGGCGCGGACGCGCTGGCAGGCGGCGGCTGTGTCGGCCGCCTATTTCCTCGCCGCCTCGCGTGGGCTACCGCACGGCGTGGCGAACTTCTATGCGTCTGATATCTGGCCCGGATTGTTGCTTTGGTTGATTGCCTCAGCCGCGTTCGTCATCGTGCATTCGGCACTCTGGACCCGCAGCATTGGCTGGCGAAGACCGGTCCGCTACCTGGTTGCCTGTGTTGCCATGGCAATCCCGCCCTTTGGTATCATGGGATGGGCGCATCCGATCACCGCCGCGGGTGTTCTCTTCCCAGGCTGGGGATGGTGGGGCCTGGCTGCGATGGCAGCCGGCCTGGCGGTCGGGACGACGCACCATAGGCCGGCCGCAGCCATTGCCATGACAGGCTTATGGCTCTGGTCCGCCGCTGAGTGGACAGCGCCGATTCTACCTGCGTCGTGGATTGGTGTCGATCTCGAAATGGGCGCGTCCCTCGGACGCGAAGCGGGCCTCAAGCGGCAACAGGCGCTAATTGATATGACACGCGGTTATCCGCAAGGAACGACGATTGTTCTTCCTGAAAGCGCTCTCGGCTTCTGGACTCCGACGGTTGGTCGCCATTGGCAGTCAAGGCTCGCCGAGTCGGACATCACTGTCGTCGCTGGAGCGGCAATCATCGACGACCGCGGTTACGACAATGTGCTCGTGAAGATATCGGCTGAGGACAGCGAGATTCTTTACCGGGAGCGCATGCCTGTGCCCGGATCGATGTGGCAACCGTGGCGCCCCTGGCTCGGCGTCAATGGCGGCGCGCGGGCGCATTTCTTTGCGAACCCCGTCGTTGACGTCAGTGGTACGAAAGTCGCGCCAGTGATCTGTTACGAGCTACTTCTCGTCTGGCCTGTTCTGCAGTCAGCTCTCTATCGTCCCGATGCCATCGTCGCGGTCGGGAACGGCTGGTGGACGGCCGAGACATCGATCGTTCAGGTCCAGCGGGCAAGCAGTGTGGCGTGGGCACGGCTGTTCGACCTACCTCTCGTGGTTTCATTCAACACCTGAACCATGGAGTTCGCATGCTGGACGCAGTGTTGATCAAGGAATGAGCCGAGCCGTCGCTAAAGCCGGCGATCGTCTAGCAGTTCGGCAAGCGGTGGGGTCGTGCGATCCACTCGCCATAACTGCGAAATCTGGCGTTGGCGTCACCGACGTACCGGAACTGGAGCCGGATCTAGTCGACCCCTTGTGCCAACCTTCGCGTCGGAACAGCAATATTGGCCAAAAATCCTCCGCGTCGCTGCTGACGGTATGGAACCCGACCAACGATAAGGTTTTCCCTCAACTGTTCGATGATGCGATTCGTTCTTGGCGAACAGGAGAATTCGAGGGCGAGAACGTGTTCCGGGGCGTAATATGCCGCTGGAACGATCGTACAGGCGACTTCGTCCCGCTGCGAGTAGCCTCGCAAATGAGGCGGATGTTCGGTTCGGTGACCTACCCCCAGACTGCAGCCCTACCAGATAACGCCGGGATCCGTATCGATCTTACAAGGGGGGCGGCGAGAACTAGCCGGCGGATACGGGTGGCGCTCAGTGACGCGAATGCACAATGGAGGCGACTGAGATGCATAATATTAGTGTGATATATACACACGAAACTAGCGTATTTAAGCTCGCAAGAGCGTGTCGAACGATTGGACAGTGTGATCGAGAAATTCATCCTAAACTGGTCTTTTGCCTGCGTCGTTCGGGTGTTTCAGACCCTGAGGGGTGATCTGATGTCGCCGTCACCTTCGCCACGGAACGTGGGCAAGGCCTGAGACGGGGCAACCTGATCTGGACAAGTACAGGAGGGTCGCACAGCGCCGCCAATTATTCAGGGGTGAGCTCATACTAGGAGCGGGCGAACGGACTTCTATTGGTTGGTGCCAGCAGGTCACCCGGCGCAACTTTAAGCGCTGCTGCGATTTTTCCGAGGACTGTAACACTTGCCGATTTATCTGCTCGCTCGATTGCTCCGATGTAACGAGCGCTCAGCCCCGACGAATAAGCAAGTTCCTCCTGCGTCATTTGCCTGTCATGACGAATCCGACGCAGGTTGATCGCCATGACCTCCTTGAGATCCATGGCATGAGCGGAACCTGAATAGGAACGATCGTTCTAGGAACTATAGTTCCGAATCGACACAAAACGCGTAATTTGGCTGACAGATCGTCCGTTTGGACTCAGATGGAGACCGGACAATTTTCAGCAGTTGCGTTGTGTGGCCGCGGCTCGAGGGTCGACGCGCAGGAAGCTGGCTTCCGAACAGACGGGCTTCCCCTCAACTGGACCGTTCGGCAAAAGATACATACATCAGCGGCTGCTGAGATTTTCGCGCCCGCCTGCGTTTCTGCCGCATCTTTTCAGGGATCGAACCACACACCGTCGAGCAAATGCAAAGAATTTACCCTCCATCGCGGTGCATTCACTCGTGAACAACCGAGAGATTCCCGCGTCATGCTTCGAACACGGCGGCAACGAAGATGTTTCCTAGAGCAGCCGCCTCATTGCGCCGCTGCACGATGTGATGCGCCGAGCTTCCAGGGAAGCCCAGGGTGGGCAGGTTGCCATCGCAAAGGTTCGTAGAGTTCTGCATACTGCCCGGCGTCGCTCCAGCTAAATGTTCAAAAAGCCGACGCCGCCCGCGACCTCGATGTCGGTCCCGAGCTTGGCGGAATGCTCGCGAAACCTCCCCAGGATCCTGTCGGCTTCCGCATCGCCAGCGAGCTGAGGCACAAGCCGTCCTTCGAGAGCGCCGCTCCTGGACGTTTCGCTGCCGCCGATGATAACCGGATGGAAAGTCAAACCAAGCAGATGATTGTCCTCGCCGAAAGAGCACATGCCAACCACGCTCTCCCATACCTCCGGTGCCGTCCACAACGATTTCTCGGATCGCACGTGGAATATGAAGTTGCCCAGGCTGTAGAAAATCGGTCGGCCGCGATAGATTTCGACAGGTTGGAGCACAGGCGCTCCGTGGCTCACAAACATGGTCGCGCCCGCGTCGATGCACTGTTTCGCAACCGCACTCACCCATCCTGGGACCTGATACCAGTCGGAAGCCCAGTGGTGATGATGCAGATAGGCGATCACGAAGCAACCTTCAGCCGCGGCAGATGCGATCGTGGCCAGGTTTTGTGAGATGTCGCCTTCATCGATCTTGACGTTCCGGCCAAATTTATCGGATCGCCTGAAAATTGCACGAGCAATATTGATCTCTGTGTCGACGTCGATGTGAAGAGGGTCATCTGGCTGACTGTCGTTCGTCAGATCCATCGCCGTATAACCAACCTTGTCGCGAATAGTCCGCAGCCTTTCGAAAGCGTCGTCGTCCACGTCGAGGACCTGGGCCAGCCGAAGGCGATTGACGCCCGGTCGCGCAGGGCGATTGTTGGTGGAGTCCGCAGCATACATGAGGTCCGGACCCGGCCCTCCATCCATCGCGACGATTGCTACTTTGCGACCGCGAAACGAGCCCAGCCCGGCGCGAGCAGCCTCTGTGTGATTGCGTCCGATGCCCGCATGAACAAAGCCGCGCCGTTCAACCTCTTCCAACGTCGAAAGGACACCGGATGGGCCCAGGTCGAATGCGTGGTTGTTGGACAGAGAAAGAGCCTGGAAGCCGAGTGCCTGCAGCGCGTCCAGAACAACCGGATCGCTGCACCCGAAAAAGGAACCCTTGAGCGGCCACCCGCCATGTCGCCCAAGGATAGTACCTTCGAAATTGGTGAATGACAGGTCGGCTTTCTGCAGCAGCTCTCGCACGCCGCGGAAACCGGGACCTTCCACCGCTCGGATATCGTGCTTGATCAGAGATTGCCCGGTTACGGCGAGCGTGAACGCATTTGACATGAACTATCCTTCCCTGGCAGCGAGCCATCGCCGCGCGAATGTGGGTGATGTTGTGTATTGCTTGAGGCGCGCCGGCCAGTTGTCCCGACGCTTGATGCGCTCAGTACGTGAACCGCCGGGGACGCGCATCGATGAGGCTTCGCGTGTACGAGTTTCGCGAACGTGAAAAGATAAACTCGGAGGAACCCGCATCTTCGACCACGCCCTCCTTGAAAATGTAGACCGAGCTGCAGAGCTCCTGCACAAGGGCGAGGTCATGCGAGATGAAGAGCATCGAAACGGCCTGCTCAGTCACCATCTCCTTCAGAAGCTTTGCGATCTCCGCCTGTACGGAGACGTCGAGCGCGGAAGTGGGTTCGTCGGCTACGATGATCTGCGGCCCCGCAAGAAGCGCGCGAGCGATGCAGACCCGTTGCTTTTGTCCTCCAGAGAGTTGATGCGGATATCGGGCCAAGAGGCTTTGAGCCAGCCCGAGGCGCTCCATCATCGTGGCGACGTCCGGCCTTGCGCCGAGTGGCCGACGGCTGCCGAAACGGACGCTTTCTTGCAACGTCTCGGCGACCGACATCCGTGGGTTCAACGACACAGCTGGATCCTGAAAGATCATCTGGACCCGCCCCAACAACCCGCTTCGCTGCCCAGGCAGCGAAATGTCGTAAGAAGTACCGTCGATATCGAGCGTCCCCTCGCCGGCAGTCTCCAATCCGGCGATGATCCGTCCGACCGTGCTTTTGCCGCTGCCACTTTCGCCAACGATCCCGGTAATCGCACCACGGGCCAATCGGACCGAAACGTTCCTCAGTGCCAATTTTCGGGTATGCTTGCGAAACCAGGGAAATCCTTGCCCGGAAAAGGTCTTCGTGACGCCTTGCACGATAAGGATCGGCGCTTCGGCATCCGATCCCATCTCACGATCCGTGGAGGACCGATTGTCGGATTGTTCACAACTGCGCACGCGAAGCCGCGGAACTGCTGCAAGCAGGCGCCGCGTGTAGCCCTTTCGCGGGTCGTCCAGGATGGTCGAGGTCGTGTCCGCTTCCACGACCTCGCCTCGCTTCATGACGACGACCTTGTCGGTGATCTCGGCGACTACTCCCATATCATGTGTGACGAGGATGACCGACACACCGGTCTCGTCAACGAGCTCGCGAAGGAGGCGCAGAATCTGTTTTTGGACAGTTGCATCGAGGGCAGAGGTTGGTTCATCGGCGACGATGATCTGCGGTGTCCCCGCGAGCGCGATTGCGATAACGACACGTTGGCGCTGCCCGCCGGAAAACTGGTGGGGAAAGCTGGCATATCGTTCGTGGGGATTGGGAATGCCGACGCGAACCAGCAGGTCAAAAGCCCGGGCACGGGCTTGGTGCGCCGATACATTTCCGTCGGTGGCCCGTATCGTCTCCTCCAGTTGAGCGCCGATGGTCATCAGCGGATCGAGAGAGGCGGTATGATCCTGAAAGACTGCGGAAATCCTCCGGCCCCTGATGGCATCCCATTGCCGCTCATCCATGCTCTCGAGCGCCTGTCCATTGAAGAGGATCGTGCCGGCCGTACGTTCGAATTCGGGAGTGAGCAAGCCCAGGATCGCGTTTCCAAGTGTAGACTTTCCGGCTCCGGATTCGCCGATAAGTCCGAGTATCTCGCCACGGTGCAGCTTCATGCTTACATCACGCAGGATTGTCGTCGCGCCGGATGTGGCGCGATGCTTCAGTGTGAGATTGCTGACCTCCAGCAGAGGCCTCTGAATGCTGTCCTGTTTCATATCGAACGATTCCTCGGATCCAGAAGGCGTCGGACGTCTTCGCCGACAAAGTTGATGCTCGCGATCAGCCCGAACAACGCCAGGCCGGGAAACAGGCTGATCCAGTATTGGCCGGTCAACAGGTACTGGAAGCCGCTCGCGACGGTGGATCCGAGGGAGGGCTTGTCGATCGGAACACCCAGCCCCAGGAACGACAGGGTTGCTTCGAGCGCCACGGCGTGTCCGAGCTCGATCGGGACCAGGGTGATCGCCGGCGCGATACTGTTGGGAAGTAGGTGTCGAAAAATGACCCGCCTGGTGGGCAACCGCTGCAATCGCGCCGCGTCCAGGTAGGATTTGCTTATTTCGCTCAACGCGACCCCGCGTGCGATCCTTGCGTAGACAGCCCATTGGACAATGATGATCGCCAGAATGATGCGATCTATCCCCGGTCCGAGCGTGACGATCGCGATGAGCGCTACCAGGATTGTCGGAAGGCTGAGTTGAAGGTCGACGATGCGCATGATGACAACATCGACCCACTTGCCGAAGTAGGCTGCGCTGACGCCCGCGGCAACTCCAATCAGCGCCGCGATCGCGGTGCTGGTGATGGAGACGACGAGACTGATGCGCAGACCGTAGAGTATGGTACTCACGATATCTCGTCCGAGACCGTCCGTCCCGAGCAGGTAAGTGTAACCGCCGCCTCCCATGGCCAGAGGCGGTGAGGAAGCCTCCCAAGCATAGATCTGCAACGGATCATGGGGATTTTGGGGGGCGATGATTGGAGCAACCAGCGCCAGCAGAATGTAGGTGGCGAGCAGGAGTTTGGACAGGCTGACGCTTTTTCGCGTGGGGCGCTTCCATAGCGCACGGATTGTTTCGACCTTCATGAGATTCCCCCTTTATGCGGAAAGGCGCACGCGCGGGTCGAGCACGGCGTAGAAGAGATCGACGATCGCGTTCAGCCCGACGAAGGCGACAGAGACGAAAGTCAAGGTCGCCATCAGGACGGGGCGGTCCAGGAGCTGAATGGAGTCGATCAGAAGCTTGCCCACGCCGGGCCAAGCGAAGATCGTCTCCACAACGACTGCGAAGGCGAGCATTCCTCCGAATTGCATGCCGACAATCGTCACGATGGGGACGCTGATATTCGGAAGCGTATGCCGGAACAGAATTCGTCGGGATGACAGCCCCTTCGCTCTGCAAAACCGAGTGAAATCCTGGCTTTCCATTTCGATCGTTCCGGATCGTGCAAGCCGTGCGATGAGTGCGATGTTCGGAACGGCAAGGGCCAATGCAGGTAGCGTAAGGTGCCTCAGGCCGTCCAGTGTAAGGAAACTCCATTCCCGGCTGAACAACGAGACTGTGGCTCCCCGGCCGCCCGAAGGAAACCAGCCCAATATGACCGCACCAAGCATGATGAGCATCATGCTCAGCCAGAACGAGGGAATGCTCAACGCAGATACGCTGGCCTTGAGGACGTTGCGATCCACCGAACTGCCGTGCCGGCGACCGGCGAGCAGTCCGAGCATAATTCCGGTTGGAGCTGCGATCAGCATCGCGATCGAGGCGAGCTCGAATGTCGCCGGCAATTTGCTCATCACCAGGTCGAAGGCGGGCAAGTGATAGATATAGGACGTCCCGAAATTACCGGTGACTACGTTCTTGAGGAAAAGCAGGTATTGCTGCCAGAGCGGCTGGTCCAATCCGAGGGCGATTGTCGCTCTGCGGATGTCTTCGGTGGTGGCTGTCTCGATATTGACGATATTGTAGACGGGGTTGCCCACGCTGTGGATACCGACGAACCCGATCAGCGACATGACGAGGAGGAGAAGGAAGGCTTGTGAAAGCCTTCCCCCGACAGTGGTAATGATGGACATGACGCTCAATCCTCCGACGGCGTGGCTTGCATGGCTGTTGTCCATCCGCGCGGATGCACCGCGTAGGAGCCGACCTTCTGCCCATGTCCCACAATCAGGTGAAAATGGTAGAGCGGAAGAATGGGATAGTCCGCCATGACGAGTTCCGTCGCCCTTGCAAGCGATTCATTTCGTTCAGGACCGGCTTCCATCGCCTTTGCCTTCACCAGCATCTCATCGAAGGACTCGTTGTGATATTTGCCATAATTCAACGACCCGGTCCCAAGATCGGTATTCGGCGACGCGAGTACCGCGTCGAGGCACAGAGTTACGGCCTCGCCCGAGCACCCCCCGTACCAGACCGGATAGTCGCCATTCGACCGCTGTGTCGCGAAGACCGAGAATGGTGCTACGACCGGTTGAACGCTGATTCCGATCCGAGCCCAATTCTGTGCGATCGCCTGCAAAGACTCGCTGTCGCCCGGATATCTCCCTGCGGGGCCTGCAAGCATGACGTTGAAGCCATCCGAAAAACCCGCTTCGGCCAGAAGCTTCTTTGCCCCATCGTAATCCGGCGCCTCTACTTTGAGTTTTACCGATGTTCCCGAAAGGCCGGGCGGAAAGAGTTGTGCGGCTGCCGTCCCATATCCAAGCAGGATCCTGTCGGCGAGGAACGCCCGGTCGGTCGCCATGGTTAGAGCCTGACGCACGCGTTTGTCACGGAAGGGATTTTTGATAGGGTCCCCGGATTTGCCCGTCACACCGGGCGGTTGATCTCGCCCTATATCGAACTGTAGAAAGTTCGACCGCGCGGCGCTGATGCTGTCGACCTTCAAGCCTCGGTTCTCGAGCCCCTCCACGTCGCGCGCGGGGATGTAGTCGGCAATATCGACGTCACCAGTCGATAAGGCTGCCACGCGGGCTGCAGGGCTCTCGATGACCCGGAACGTGACGTCCGACCAGGCAGTAGCATTTCCCCAATAAGCGTCGTACCTTACGAGATTGAGGACTTCCCCCGATTGCCAGCTGTCGAACTTGTAGGGGCCGGTTCCAACGGGGCGCGCTTGCGAATTGAGCTCTTCCGTCGTCGCAAAGCCGTCCGCCTTGTGGGGCATAATGAAGATTGACGTCAGCGACAGCGGGAGCGTTGGGGCATCGCTGCTTGTTTCGATGACGACCGTCAGCGGATCAGGTGTCGTGACGGCCTTGATCCCCTTCACGTATAACTGAAAGCCGCCGCTCGGTGGTTTCAGGAAATCCCGCACGCGCTCGATCGAATAGACGACGTCTCGCGCCGTGAACGGAGAGCCGTCGTGGAAACGGACACCATCGCGGAGCTTGAACTCCCATTGGGTCGGCGACAACTGTCTCCATGAGGTTGCGAGACCCGGCTGTGGTTCCAGGTGCTCGTCCTGGTTTACCAGCCGTTCATAGATGTGAGACAGTAGCGAAGTGTTCTCGTTGAGGTCCGCATAATGCGGATCGAGTGTCATCAGTTTGTACGATGTCCCGATGCGCAGTCCCTCCGCAAAGGCGGTCGCCCCAAGCGGCGCAACCGAAACCGCCGTGGCGAACGCCGCGGCAAGCAAAGCCGAACCCAGATCCTTTGATGGCATGCTGTTTTCCCTCTTGTGCTAGGCAGACGAACCCGCCGCGATGAAGAGACTCCACCACGCACGTCTCCCTTCCCACGGAGCGATTGCTTTTCGCTCCGTGGCCGGGTTCTGCTGCGTTCTTGCAAACATCGACAATGGAAGACGTTAAAAATATGTCAGTATCTTCAGTGAGTTAGAGCGCGCGCGACGGTCCCCGAGGAGAGCTTTACTTCCGATCGCAGCCACACTCGGTGTGGGCGGGTGAGGTCTCCTCAGGGGTCAAAACGGGGACCGCCAGAGTGCTGGTGGCCCTCAAGAGATCCGTCAGCACCGACCGGATCTGAGGCCACGGGAATTCGTCCGCATTGGGTTGGGGTGTGCCATGCCAGATGATGGAGTGAAGCTTGGCGATTGCCGCGACCGTCGAAGACGCTGGAGTGGCCCACAATTCCTGCGCGAGCCGGTATTCGAGGGCGGCTGCCGCATCTTCTGCCTGTTTGACGAGGGAATAACCCACGACGCTGTCAACCGCGTCCCATTCCCGGCGGCGGGCTTCCAATTGCGCTTTCGCGTCGGCGCGTCTCTCGGCGAATTCTTCTCCCGTAAGCCAGGAGTCGATCTCTTCCGCGGTCATGGCGATGGCAGGGCAGGCGCGATCCGGAATGGAAATTTCAACTTGAGGGCTTCGGACTGTGCGAAACATTTTTGTTTCGAGTTGCTGCTGCTTGCTGCAGAGTCGATCGCACTCGCGATGGGCGGCAAGCCATGGGCCCCATTTGACGAGCGCGGCATCCGCGTCGGCGCCGCCTGCCGTTGCTCGCTGCAGAAAACGCTCCGTCGCCGTTAGAAAGTTTCTAGGGGTGATTGCAGGCAAAGTTCTGCTATTCTCAGAATCAGCCATGATCCGAGCTCCGTACAGCTTGATTGTGGTCAGGCCACACCCATTGCACGAACATTGGGTGGGGCCGCCTGAAAGGATTCAGACATGCAGACCCTACCAAAATGATTGAAAAGAAATCAAGTGATAAAAATGAAATCACAGGCGCCCAGATAAGAGCGGCGCGCGCACTAGTGCGATGGAGTGCCAAAGAACTCGCGAGTGCCGCAAATATCGGGGTCGCAACCGTAAGCCGTGCTGAGGTGGAAGATGGAAGACCCACCGTTACATCCGCGAATCTAAAGGCGATTCAGGTAGCACTCGAAACTGCGGGAATAGAGTTCATACCAGTGAATGGTGGCGGAGTCGGAGTTCGCTTTCGAATCGCAGACAAGTGAGTGACAGCGAATTCGCTCTGCCTCGCTCTATAGCCGCAGCAGTCGCCGTTCAAGGAACGATTGCATGCCTCGCCGCCCATCCGCGACGCAATAGATCATGTGCACTCCAATGATGCGGTAGAACATGTGTCATGCTTTCGAACGGCCTCAGTTCCTTGGGTAAATTCCCTCGGGTAGGCATTTCTTCAAGGCTCAAAGTCTGTTGCTCTGCGTCACCTGGATTTCCCGGCATTTTCAAGAGGGGGCGGCTACTCCATGCGACATGGAATGCAACATTCGGCTGTCATCAATCCCGCCCTACCTGAACTGGAGTACAGGTTGACGGTCAACCGTCAGCGCAGCAATTTCTCGCCGCCAATGAATCCATACAAGGAGGGCAGAGATGGCAGATATGCTGTTCGACTCCCCGGTTTTCGTAGTGCGCGGGGGGTGCGTTCAAGAGGTTGCCGGCCTCGACGATGCATTTGCTCTGCTCGACGATTGGCCGGAAGATCGACAGGACATGGTCTTCGAGGTCGTTTACAAGGCCTGCAGGGATGCGTACGTGGGGCTGCTACCACTAAGCGTCTCCGAGCAGACATTCCGGCAGTTCTCTAAGAGGGTTGGTATTCTGTACCGGGTAGAAGAGATACCTAGCCTGGGCACATCGGGAAGTGACTGCCTTCAAGATCGCTTGCGAGCCAACCGTCCGCCTGACGCACAAGATTGGCGCATGCTCAATAGTGGATCTTTGGTTGGCAATGAGAACCGAGTGAGATTGTAAATGCACTATGTTTTCGAGAGTGAAGCCGTAGCTGAGCTATTTGCGATCGCTGCCGATAGCGGCGGCACGAACCTTGATCAGCAATATGGGCCTTGGAAGCTGTTCAACGAGGTTCAGCTTACCCCCGACAAAATGGGGATCGTCGGTTTGCACACAGATGCGACAACTGCATTGAAGGACGTCGAAGAGCCGGAACTCATTATATACTGTCTGCATTTGTCTTTGACTGAACGGCGAATGAGCCGCACCGCTTCGCGCAACTGGAATCTCAAATGCCACACGCGAATATGCACATTGAGAACTTGTACAAGGCAAAGCGATTCCTCATTGAGGAACGCCGGGCTACCGTGCAGAAAATGATCACTAGCCCAATCGAAGCTAGCCGACGCGCCAAGGAACTAGCCGCGCTCCAGCAGGCGATTGACGCGATCGAGCGTGCTCTCAAGGACGAGGTTCGGACAGCGCAAGATGATATGGCGGACAATAGCTATGGGGCATTCTAGATCTTCCACAGATCGCCGGCTTTGGTTTCTGCCTTCCCGTCCGCTGCGCTCGGCTGAGCTGCCCCCGGTTCTGAGAAAATTAGCGGCGCTAAGGTGGCGCCGCCAGTTGGTTGCTATGCAATCCCGGATCGGGAATCAGTTCCGCTACTGGGGGTAAGCCGGCGCTGGGGTGGTGCTGTTCGGCGTGATCGAACCGGTCGGCTGATTTGCCGCATCCCTTTCGGCCTGAATCATGGCCAGCGTCTTGAAGTGCGGCGCCGCGCTCAGGCTTTCGGCTGATTCCGTCGTGGTGAGCCTCAGGCTGCCATCGGTTGCATCCTGGTTAACCATGACAGAAGCAGCCCGATCCCTGTCGCGCACCCTTCCCGTCACCGGTACACCGGAACCCGCCAATCTCGCCAATGTGCCTCCTACGAGCCTTTGCACGGAAAAGCGGGGCTAAAGGGAGGTGCTGGCCAGTCGGTCCCCATATTGATCGGCAATCTCGAGACATGTGTGGCAATCGAGAATGCCGCCCTGCCAAACCACAATTGCTTCATGGGTGTCCATGCCTACTTCGTCTGCAGCGGCCAACTGCAGGATGGCATCGCCGAGTGGCATGTTACAGGGGGCCTGCTCCACCGGACTCCCATCACTGGATTGAGTAATTAGACCGCAGAGCGTGGCCAAGATCTGTCGCTTGTTAAATACATCGTCGAACTTGTCCATCGCCTTTCCTCCACCAGAGTGGAACGATTGGGATGTCTGACTGTTCCTTAAAAACGGGTTTATCTCTCCAACCACTCCCAACTGTCCTCACCGTCGAGGGTGGGCGGCACATTCTTCCTGTTTCTTCTGCTTCCAAGACCGTGTCGCCGATCGAGCCACGCACATACGGCCGGCCAGTACCGACGATTGGCGAAGAAGGGATCGGGCGCAGGGAAGCCCTTCGAACGATAAACAGCCGTCCTGAACTGTTGCATTGTGAGACCGAGGCGCGCAGCGCACTCATCATCGGTTACGAAGAGTGTATCTGATTTAGCCATACAACTCGTTAATCAGGCAGCAACCGAAACGTCAACCCATTGTTTTTACGGGCAATAACTTGAGCTGTGGGTTCTCTCTGCCTGCTCTATTTTATCCTATAGTGTTCCCGAGCAGGTAGGGAGGTCGCCATGATCACCAAAATCGCCTCGCAGTACTTCAGCCCCGCGTCCTCGCCATGATCCAGGGCATCTATGACGAGGTAACCAAACGCCGTGGTTTCCGAACCATCCAACCGACCGCAATCTGTTCGCGATTGACCTGATCCGCTTTTACGAGAACGGCATGACCGAACCCCACGCGTTGCGGAAGTTCGCATTGGAGTACGCCGAAAGGCACTTTGCTCTGCCGAGACGCGGACTGACAGAAAGCGGGGAAGAGATCGCGCCACGCATGCCCTAGAATCGCCAAAACCTCACCACAGGTTGCGGCTGCCTGATGGGGTCTCCCTCCTAGCAAGACCGCGACTAGCCCGCCTCTTGGCGGGTATTTTTTTGAAAAGCAGGGAACCAAACCGACGTGCGTGCGTTTGCGCGTTAGCCGCTTCGCGCGGTCAGGGCCTCGGGGTCACACGGCTCACATAGCAATCGAGGCCCGCACCCAAGTTTCGCTGCAGCGGTAACCGGGCGCCGATCGTCCCCGCGAACCCCGGTCTTGTCGTCTAAAGCGGTGGAGGCCCGACGTCACCCGATGTTTCGGTCAGCCGGACCTCCTTTTCCTTTGGCGCTAGTGGAGGCGTCAATCGGGAGAGTTCGGGTCGGGTGAACACGCGTACCCGGATCCGGGCTCTCCCACCTTCCCCTGCTTTTGACTGTCGGTTAAAAAACTGGATCGGGGCGAAGGAGGCACGGGTATGCGCTATTGTGGGCGGGAGTCTCGCATTGATCGTTGTTGGCGGTGCCCTGATGTGGGCGGTGCTTAACTGGTGGTGAGAAGAAATGCCAGGGATCCTCACAGTTGAAAAATCAACTGCTTGCTCCAAGTCCTAATTATAGGACGTCAACAAGAGGAGTTCCCCGTGAACAGAAACGTTGTCATCGCAATCATCGTGCTCGTACTCGTCACCCTCGCGGTGTTTTATCTCGTACCGACGTCCAGCCCACCGCTAGTAGAGACTCCTCCTGCAACCACGACCGAAACAGCTCCGGCACCGGAGCCGCCCCCAGCAGCCGAAACTGCGCCAACCGTCCCGGAACCAACTGCGCCTGATCCGACCACACCGACACCACCACCACCTACAGCCCCAGCACCCGCGCAATAGTTTGCCTTTCGCGCTGGAGCAACGGAGGCCCGATCTGCCCCCACCCTCGATCTCTCGATAAGCCGGGCCTCCCTTCTTTTGGGTAAGCTGACAGCGATGCATCATTCGTGCTAGATCGTATCTAGTTCATTGCTTTTTCTGCTTGCACTGAACGCTTATGCAAGAACTAGGCTCGAGCCGTGCTTCACCGCTGGCTTGGGCCGTTTGTTTGGTGGGCTGGACACAAGACGTTTCCGGGGCCACGCGCCTACGGCAAACGTACCGCCTAAGCCGAAAGTGGTACATCAAACGTTACTAATTCGCTAACGTTGACGGACGTTTTGAGAACACGCACCGAACGCGGCGAGAACATCGTCTGCTCCCGTGTTAAAGGTAAGCGGCAGGGAGACCCCATCTGGCGCGGATGATGTTGAGCGGAGAAGCTTGTGTGTACGATGGACGACCCGCGCCGTTTGTTACGCCAGCGACTTAATCGGAGCGGAACAAACCGCCGGTCGCGTCACTGCTTCGCAAATAGCCGCAGCATCCGCAGCGTCATTCTTTTGCCGAGCGACGTAGGGCTTCACATATCAAGCGCGGAGCATCCTGGCGTCATGGCCAAGAGCCCGAATCTCGCGTACCCAGTGATGCGACGAGGCACACTCGCCTCCATGGTCCGACAACACAAGGCGGCAACTTGGCGAAGAAGCTCAGCACCTCCTCACGGCGAAGCTTCTTCTGGAGAACAGGGCGGCCTCTTGCATCGGCTCCACAAACCTGAAAAATCCGTTTTGCCAGATCGAGCCCGACCGTCGTTACTTCGTTCATGATGGACATCTCCCTTACGGCGATCGCCGCGACCGCTTCTGCACTATGGCCCCGGAAGCGGGAATCATCCACCTCATCAAGCTCAATGCTCTGGATCCGCAGGCCTATCTGGCCAGCACCCTCACCGCCATAGGCAATGGACACAAGCAAGCCAGATTGAAAGACTCCTGCCATGGAATCATCCGGTGAAGTAATGCGTGCCCAAGGACCACAGTCGACCGAGAGCAGTGTTTGAAACCTCACAGTGGAGATGGGGGTGGGGCAATACTAAATTTGCATAGCGTTGCTACGGTTCCGGGAATCCTGCAGATTTTGCTTCGCCACCGCTCTCGCGGATGGTCTGCCGCGGACCCGGGTCCAGCGAGGTTGGGGAGACCGGATCACTTTGGAGCGGACCGGCCTTGCTCGTCAACCGCTTTGACCTGCCGGGTCTCAAACCAATTGCTGCGAACTACTAGCACGGCGGATAGGGGTAGTATCCACACGGTCCGTAGCCGTTGTAGTATGGGTTTCCATAGCCGTACCCGTAGCGGTAAGGCGCGGTGGCTGCCGCACCTAGGGCGACCCCCGTTGCAAGCCCGGCGCCGGCATACCACGCGCCGTGGTAGTCTGGAGCGTGCCAGTAGTTGGCATGGTAGTTGTTGATATGAATATCTCGATCGCCTCCCGCGTAACCACCGCGGAAATCACCCCCACGGAAGTCTCCTCCATCAAAACCGCCGTGGAAACCACCGCCAAAGCCGCCGCCACCGCCAAAGCCGCCGCGGTCTATGAACAGCGCGGCCGGGCCTTTACCACCACTCAAGCTTCCCTCGAGAACAGCCACCTCGAAGGTCAAGTTGCCATCCGCCATCCTGGGTTTCATCAAGGTCACGACGGCATCCTCGACTTTGGATCCGTCGCCACCCAAAACCGAGATCGTGGCATTGGGCGGATCCTTGTCAAAATTGCCCTTGTCTTCGTCCCACTGCATGATGAATTGATCAGTGGTCACGTGGCCAGCCGCTCGCACCGGACGATCGGCGAAGACGATGGAATTCAGCGAGACACCAGTCATCGTCAGCGTGGTGCCGTCCAGCTTTGCTCCCGCGGAGTTTAGGACGAAAAGCGATGGAACAGGGTCTTTTGCCGTTACTTGGCCGATGGTCTTTGCAAGCGGGACATGCGGCTCGGCGTCCGTCTCCTGGGACTGCACGCCGCCTGCATTCGCGCAGAGGCCGCCGGCAATCAATACGAGACATGCGAGGTTCCTTCTGAGCATGGCTAAACCTCCTCGTTCAGCATAGATGAAATTGCGTTGCGTCTTTGAGCGAGCGGGATACTACAGCGCTGTGCGTCTTTTCAGACGCACAAAGGTCGCTGTATCACTTTGAACTGCTGCATGGTTTTGTCCCTAAATCGGTTCCGATTTAAGGAACCATGCAGTAGCGACGGGATCTGCTCTCTTCGGGCCTATTGCTCCGAGAGTATCTCTCCCCAGTCGTTCTTCATGCTGATGACGATCCAGCCGTTGTTCATCGCTTCGTCGTAGAGCTCCTGCGGGAAAGTGCCGACCCTGGTATCGGGCAAGCCCTTTGCCGGACCATAGGCATACTCCCGCTCGCCATCGTCGTGCAGCACCAGCGCCGCGAACCGCGGACCATCGCCTGCTTCGGTGTATTCGAGCATCTGCCTGTCGCCGGTCGAATTGCCGAAGGCCATGATCGGTCGTCGCCCGATCATCAGGTGAATGCCCTCGGGCTTTCCGGCATTGTTGTCGTTGAGGAGAAGCTTGGGGTCCTTGGTCAGGAGCGGCTTGCCGTCCTTGCCGTAGCTGTAAGTCGTGCTTCCGGCGGTCCCGACGACCTGTTCGGGTGGAATCCCGTAGGTGCTCTCGGAGTAGACGCGAACGAAGTCCTGGCCACCGCCAGTCACGATGTAGGTCTTGAAGCCGTTGTTGCGCAGATAGCCGAGCAATTCCTTCATGGGCTGGTAGGCGAGCGCCGTATAGGGACGCTTCCAGCGCGGGTCCTTCGCCGATGCAATCCACTTTGCGACCTCGGCGTTGAACGCGTCAACAGTCATGCCGGTAAGCGTGGCGGCAAGCAGCTTTTCAAGCTCCGCCATGGGCAACTTGGCGATCGCCTCACGGTCGCCGCTTAGCACCGTCTTGAAGGGCTCCACATCCTTGAGTTCGGGCTTCTCGGCGACCAATGCCGGTACCCGATCCAGGCAATAGATGACCTGGCTGTACATCGGGTGCTCCACCCACAGCGTCCCATCCTGGTCGAAGGTTGCGATTCTCTCTTCGCTTGGAACAAAGGTTGGTTTCGCGCTGTCGGTCGTCGCCTGCACGAACTCGACGATCGCCTGCTTGGTCACCGTATCGTTCCACGAAGGCAGCGGGTCGTTCTGGGCCTGCGCCGTTGCGACCGCAAACAACAGGACGAAACCGACTGCAATCTGCTTGAAGAGCGCGATTGGCGATAGCATGACATGGTCTCCACGATAGCTGCGAGCCAATGAGCGGACGCCCCGAAAAGCGTCCGCTCACCGTGTCGTTTGAAAGGGCAGTTCGCCTGCCGTCAGTCGTGACCAGTCTTCATCTCCCGGACCTGCTGCATCACCTGCTCCAGATTATAGCTTGCGGGGTCCTGAAGCGGCGGGAAGGCGATGTAGGTCTCGAGATGCTTCAGCCACAACTGCTGGCCGATGGGCAGGAGGTTCCAGTCATAGACATAGGCGGTGGACGGTGACGCGATGGCGCCGCCCATGCCGAAGAGCGTCTTGATCTGCTGCCCGACCGAGGTCTCGAACGGATCGCGCTTGATGTTGACCACCTGCGTCCACGAGTACGGCATCACCCCGGCAATGAAGCCGGCCGGATCGTCGGACACCATCGCGAAGTACATCTTCCAGTTCTTGTAGCGGACCGCCGACGGCTCCTTGCCGGAATAGTACAGGAAGGAGTCGCGCGCGGATGGCGCCTTCCCTTCCAGGAAGTCGCGCTGGTCGATCCCGTCGAGCGTCGTCTTGACGACGCCCGGATACTTGCCCTGCTCGATTGTCGCCTTCAGTTCGTTGCCCTTGGGACCGCCGGCGATGTTCACCAATGTCGGCAGCCAGTCGAGCGAGGCGAAGATGTCGTTCTTGACCGTGCCGGGCTCGATGTGCCCCGGCCAGCGCACGACCAGCGGAGCGCGCATGCCGCCTTCCCAGGTGCTGAGCTTCCCGCCCTTGAACGGTGTGGTGCCGCCGTCCGGGAAGGTGATCGTCTCGGCGCCGTTGTCGGTCGTGAAGACCACGATCGTGTTGTCGAGTTCTCCCATTTCCTCAAGCTTCTTCAGCACGTAGCCGATGTTGTCGTCCATCTGCTTCATGCCGGCTTCGTTGACACCCCAATCCTTGCCGCCGGGCTCGCCGATCATGTTCAGGTACTTGTCCGGCAGCACGGTGGTGATGTGCATGCGGGCAGGATTGTACCAGACGAAGAACGGCTTGTTGGTCTTCTCGGGATCGTTCCTGTCAAGGAAGTCGATGACCTTGGCAGAAATCTCCTCGTCGATCGTCTTGGAGCGTTCGAGCGTCAGCGGGCCCTCATCCTTGCAGGATTGATTGGCCGGCGACCCGTCGGAGGATGCGCACGCGAGCACCGGACGCGGCGGCGTCAGGCACGTTGTCGTCTTGGGATCGACCGCTGCAGGATTCTCGGTCAGGCCGGGGATCGGGGTATTCTTGCAAGGCGGTGCGATCCCCTGCTCGGTCGGTGTCTTGTTGATATCCGGGAAGCTCACTCCTTGCATGGCGTCGAGGTGATAGAGATAGCCCCAGAACTCCTGGAACCCATGGGCGGTCGGCAGGGATTCGGTGGTATCTCCGAGATGGTTCTTGCCGAACTCGCCGGTCGAATAGCCGAGATCATTCAGGAACCTGGCGAGGTGGGGCGTCCCGGCCCGCAGGTAGGACGGGCTTCCTGGAATTTCCGGCAGGACCATGCCGACGCGCACCGGCTGCATGCCGGTGATAAAGGCGGTACGGCCAGCGGTGCAGCTCTGCTCGGCGTAGTAGGTGGTGAACATCGCGCCTTCGTTGCCGATGCGATCGATGTTGGGCGTTTCGCCGACCATCAGGCCGCGGTGATAGATGCTTGGCTGCATCCAGCCGATATCGTCACCCATGATGAACATGATGTTGGGTCTGGCTTCCTGTGCGTGCACTATCGCCGTGCTCGCCAGAAGGCTGCCGGCGACCGCAATTGCGGATGCCACAAGTTTTGCCGTCGGTTTCATT
The DNA here is from genome assembly GCA_030028905.1 of Ferirhizobium litorale. Lineage (GTDB taxonomy): Bacteria > Pseudomonadota > Alphaproteobacteria > Rhizobiales > Rhizobiaceae > Ferirhizobium > Ferirhizobium litorale. Next base: position 335,538 of record JALDYZ010000005.1, read on the forward strand.
ACCTATTCCCTTCCCTCAAAGGGCCATCGCCAGGATGGCCGAGGCTGGATCAAGACGAATCCACGCAAGACAGGAGAACATCGGGAAACAGGCGCCGGTACGATCATACCGTCGTCGAGGTTATGGGACGCACGCTTCGCGTCCGACTATCTGGTCATCAATTCTGCCGGGGCGAGGATGGACGATCCTCTATGCAATCATCGGTTACGACCGGGAAGGCCATGGTCCGACGGACGGACCATGCCCCCTGTCCCCTGCAGATACTAGTAGGTGTAGAAGACGATACCGCCATCGGTCGCCACTTCGGCGCTGACGATGTTTTCGATCTCGACGTTCTTGGCCTCAAGTTGCTCCATCAGCATCGGGTTCGCATGGATAGCTTCCTGCAGCGTCTTCACGTCAGGCGTTCCTTTTGCAGCGGTCGCTTCCGCTTCAAGGTCGCCGGCACCGGAAGGCTTCAATTGGTCGACACGAAACTCGGTGCCTTTGAACTCCCTTACGGCAGCGTCGATCTTGTCCGACATCTGAAACATATCGGCAAAGGCGATGCCGGACAGCGATGCGAGAGAAAAGCCTGCGGCTATTGCAATTTTGGTCCATCGGTTCATGGTCTGGCTCCTTTCAGGTGCACAGGTTGCAAAATGCCAGCTCGAAAGATGCATTGTTTATATTAGGATTGTCGGATATTAAGCAGCGCATTACTATACTCAAAATTGAGTGCGTCAATCAAAATTTTCCGCCGCAACATGCCGCCGCACGGAGCTGAAAGTGGCTGGCGATGCCGTCGCAGTCCAACCCGCTGCGAAACCTTTTCGCGTTAGCCCCAGGCAAGAACATTCCGCAATTCCCCGTCAAAGATTCACTGACTTTCGGAGGAGATGACCATGAGATGGCTTGCTGTTTTGATATTGCTGATGCTGGCCGCTTGCCAGAGTAACAACGACATGGTCGGTGGCGTTCCGGAAGACGAGTCACCGAGAGAAAAGTGCCAGACGGCCGCAGAGTGCTAGGCGCTCCAGACATCCGAAGTGTGTGAGAACGCCAGATTTGACCGGGGGGCCTTAAATGAGAATCGGTCGTAGCTTGCTCGCGGGAGCGGGTTTATTAGCTATTGGTTGCCTCTCAGCGCTGGATGCCTCTAGGGATAAGGTTTGATGCCAACGAACGGGTAAAGGCGTGGATACCGCCTTTTGTCATGGCGTAGTCGGGCAGATTATCACTGCCACGCAATCCGACGACCGAGCCCGTGTTGATGATCGCACTTCCGTAGGGTAGGTGCGGCATTGCCGCCTAGGCGATAAGGAAATAGCCGTAAAGATTGGTTTTGATCGTTTCATCGAAGTGTTCCAGGGTGAGCTCCTCGATCGAGTTGGCAAAAACCGGAATCGCTGACATCTCCCTTCAGCACCACACATCGGCGACCTTCACGCTCAACCGTATCACAGGTTGCTTGCGCGTCGCGATCCTCCGCCAATTGGCAGATGGCGACATCCGCTCCCTCACGCGCGAAGAGCACTGCGACTGCGCGACCGATACCTGAATCTCACCGGTAACGGAGACCTTCTCCTTTATTTTATGGGAACCGCATAATACGGAGCATCGTACATCGGGAGGGGATCGAGCACCGCTTCCAGGCCTGGTTTTGGTTGATGCTGCTTTGGAAAAGGCGGCTCAGGGTAGCGGCGAGCCCCCGCCTGCATCGCCTTTGAGCCATCCTCGGTTTTGCGGGCGCTGCGCATCACCTCTTTCTGGATATCTTTCTGACGCTCTACAGTCGCTTGGCTTTTCCGTTTCGCTGATGTGTCGCGAGCCATGAGGTTACCTCCTGGATGAATGTGACAAGCCCTGAATTCCGGCACGCGCTATTAGTTCCATGGCGGAACCAATCCGGATCCCCTCGCGTTGTGAATTCACCAAAGCCGATAGGCGAGGAGGAAAATCATGAAGCGTCATATCCTGACGGCGGCGCTGGTCGCGTTCGCCGCAAGCAACGCTGTTGCCCAAAGTTCGACGACGGAGGGCGAGACGCCCGCAATCGCAACACCCGACAGCCAGAATCCAACCGCTCCGGTCGCCGGCGAAAACAGTTTCACGGAAGACCAGGTCAGGGAACGACTGAAAGATGCGGGCTTTGGCGAGGTGACGAACCTGACCCTTGGCAATGATGGTGTCTGGCGCGGCATGGCGACGAGCAATGGCAAGCAGACAAACATCGCCATGGACTATCAGGGCAACATCACAACGCAGTAGAGTTGACGAGGAGTAAAGCTATGAAAACCGTAACCGGCCTATTTGACAACTATCAGGATGCAGAGGCGGCTGTTCGCGATCTCGAAGATGCGGGAATTCCGTCAGATGATATCAGCGTGGTATCGCGAGACTCGGACTACCAGGACGAAACCTCGGCGGCAGGTGAAGGAGCCAGCGCTGGTGCTGGAATAGGAGCAATTGCTGGTGGAACAGGCGGACTGCTTGCAGGTCTTGGCATGCTGGCCATCCCGGGCGTCGGTCCGGTGGTCGCAGCGGGATGGTTGGCGGCAACTGCCGCAGGTGCGGCCGCTGGCGCTGCGATCGGCGGGGCTGCCGGCGGCATCGTTGGTGCGCTGACCTCCGCGGGTGTATCGGAAGATGAGGCGCACGTTTACGCCGAAGGCATCCGCAGGGGTGGCACTCTCGTTACCGTACGAACGGAGGAACGCAGGATCCCAGACGTCGAGGCAATTTTGGATCGTAACAGATGGGTGAATGTAACCGAGCGGCGGCGCGCCTACGCCGACGAGGGATGGGAACGGTTCGACGAGTCTCAACGCCCCTACTCGGCAGACGAGATCTACAAAGAGCGTCTCCGATATCAAACACTCGGAATGAGGTAAATTCTACGCGAAACGGGGGCAATCATGATCGCCCCCGTTTCCCTTGAGTACTGCCGCCCCTTTGGCGGTCGAATTGTGACCGCAGTCGGTTTGGATTGTACTACCCATGGATGCTGCAAACTGGGTTCATCTCTGCGTTGACATGCAGCGATTGTTCGCTGAAGACACCCCTTGGCAGGTGCATTGGATGACGGAGGTATCCGAACCGGTCGTTGAGGTCTCCAGCCGCTTTCCGGAGCGAACGGTGTTCACACGCTTCATACCGCCGTCTTCACCTTACGAAATGCCGGGGATGTGGCAGCGCTACTACGAAAAGTGGCCAATGATGACATCGGCGCATCTCGTGCCCGAGATGATCAACCTCGTTCCCGCTTTAGCAAGACTGGTTCCGCCGGCTCGGATCTTCGACAAGAGCACGTATTCACCGTGGATCACTGGTCGGCTGCATGCAATGTTGTCGCGTCAGGACATTGGAGCCCTGGTAGTCACCGGAGGTGAAACAGACGTGTGTGTATTGGCAGCAACTTTGGGGGCCATCGATCTGGGTTACAAAGTTACTCTGCTCAAAGACGCTGTATGCAGTGGGTCAGACCCGACACACGATGCAACTCTCGAACTTCTGGGCAGTCGGTTTTCCGTCCAGCTTGAAATCACAAGCACCGACGCTTGGTTGTCCGGGTTATCGCGCGCCTAAGTCCGCGCGATAACCTGGCAAGGCACTTAGCCCAAGTCCGATCCGGGTCTCGGGGTACGCGCCTATTATTTTTGAAGCCGCCGCGGTCGTTTCATGGTGCATCTTACTACTTTATCTCTCTGGCCAAAACACGCAGTTTGCCCAACTCGGCTACTTTTCAGACATTGGTGATGCGGCGGCGCTGTAACCGATAAACTTGCAATGGGCGAGAGCATCGGGACACGAAGTCCATCGCGGCGCACTCCTTCAGCAGGGTTGGCGGCTGGCGCGCCCGGGGAACTGGCTGTTTCCCGGACGGGGCGACAAGCCGATCGATGTGCAGGTGCTTTATGCCGCCTGCGGTTCGGCGACCAAGGCGGCGGGATTGACCAAGCGCGTCGGCGTGCACACGCTGCGGCACAGCTTTGCCACCCATCTGCTCGAGAGCGGCGTCGATATCCGCATCATCCAGGTGCTGCTCGGCCACACCCACCTGTCGACGACGGCGCGCTACACGCAGGTGGCGACAACCACGATCGCCCGGACCGAGAGCCCGCTCGATCGGCTGCGCCTCGAGGTCGTGCCGCCGGCCTGAGATCGCGCCATGCGACCCGCGCTGGAGGTGGCGGACATCTTCCGCCGCCATGGCCCCGCTTACACCCAAGCCCATGACGGTCATCTCGGCCGGGTGGAGCGCCGCGTCATGGCGGCGATCGAGCTGTGCCGGACCGCAGCGCTCGGGGGTCATGTCGAGACCTGCGACGACTGCGCCTTGAGCCGCGTCGCCTACAATTCCTGCCGCAACCGCCACTGTCCCAAATGCCAGGGCGCCGCGCGCGATCGCTGGCTCGCCGACCGCCAGGCCGATCTGTTGCCGGTGCCGTACTTCCATGTCGTGTTCACCGTGCCGGCCGAGATCGCCGCGATTGCCTATCAGAACAAGCGGCAGGTCTATACGATCCTGTTCGAGGCCGCCGCCGAGACGCTCAAGACCATTGCCGCCGATTCCTCGAGCGCTTGCAGGCGGCACAGGCGGCCGGAGGCCTGCGCTTCTTCGGCGCCCTTGCGCCGCTTGGCGACGGCAATGCCTTGGCGCGGGCGCTGCGTCCGCTGCGCAGGAAGCGTTGGGTCGTCTATGCCAAGCCGCCGTTCGGATCGCCCGAACAGGTCCTGTCCTACCTCGGCCGCTACACCCATCGCGTCGCCATCGCCAACAACCGCCTGATCAGCGCCGACGACACCGGCGTGACCTTCCGCTGGCGCGATTACCGCCACGGCAACGCACCGCGCTCCATGACGCTGGTGCCGCACGAGTTCATCCGCCGCTTCCTGCTCCACTGCCTGCCCGACGGTTTCCACCGCCTCCGCCATTACGGCTTCCTCGCCAACGGCATCCGCCACGCCCGGCTCGCAATCATCAGGCGATTGCTGGCCGATGCCCCGTCGCAACGCCGCCGGCGCGAAGCCGGTGGGCCCGGGCACCAGCGCGCGCCCTTCGATCCGACAGTCTGTCCCTGCTGCGGCGGCATCCTGCGCATCACCGCCAGGCTGCCGCCGGCGCGGCCATGGCCCGACACGTCATGAGCGCTTGCCGCAGCGCCCATTGGTCCCGACAGCCTTCCCGCACCGGCCCCGGTCGGTGCAATGGGGGCCCGCACCCCCTGCGTCATCCCGACCGTCGCGCTGCGCCATGGCCCTGGCCGCGCCCCCCGCGCCCCCCGCGCGCCATCGAGACCGGCGCGTCAGCATCGGACGCCGCAGCTCAAAATCCATAGCGTCGTGCCAGCGTCAGCGGGCCAGTTCAATCCGGCTTCAATGAGGTCGCGCATCGCGTCCGGTCGCCAGCCCATCCCCGCGCGACCTCACAGAACCCTCCAGATTCCCTTTTGCGCGTTTTCGTGATTCCCTTTGCTGCGGAGGTGGATCATGGGCAAACCACATTCTCTGGATATCCGCGAGCGGGTGGTGGCGACGGTGGAAGGTGGTCAGTCGTGCCGGGCGGCGGCACGCCATTTCGGCGTCGGCGACAGCACGGCGATCCGGCTGATGCAACGCCGCCGGCTCACCGGCACGGTCTTGCCAACGCGTCAGGGGCGACCGGCCGGCAGCGGCAAGTTGGCCCGCTATCGCTCGTTTCTGGTCGGGCAGGTTGAGGCCAAACCCGACATCACCATGCCAGAGCTTGCCGCCCGGCTTCTCGACAGCCACGGCATCGCCGTGCCGCCGTCCTCTCTGTCGCGCTTCCTGCTGTCGCAAGGCTTCACATATAAAAAAGCGCTGATGGCGTCGGAACGCGCTCGCGCGAAGGTGAAGGTAGAGCGTGAGACCTGGATGGCCAGACGCCAGCCGAGGATGCGGCTTGAGCCGCATCGCCTTGTCTTCATTGACGAAACGTCAGTGAATACGAAGATGGTCCGCCTGCGCGGTCGTGCGCCCTGCGGCAAACGGCTTGTCATGGATGCGCCCTTCGGCCACTGGGGCACCCAGACCTTCATCGCCGGGCTGCGATGCTTCGGGCTCACCGCGCCGTGGATCACCGACCATGCGATGAACCGCAACGCCTTCGATACCGATATCGAGACACAGCTCGCTGTCGAGAGGCGACGTCGTCATTCTCGACAACCTCGCCGTCCACAAGAGCAAAAGAGCCCTGTGAATGCACGTCGCCGCACCGGTCGATGACGGCACACCAGGCGAACAGGATGACTTCCGCCCGCCATGCCCCTGCTGCGGCGGACGTATGATCGTCATCGAGGTGTTTGAACGCTGGAGGCAGCCGCGCGGGCCGCCGGATGCGCCGGCGACGAACCGGGAGACGGCTTCATGACCCGGCATGGCATGGTCAAGACTTCAGCCGCAGGCATCACGCCTCCGGCAACCGACCCACATGCGTCCGTGGTGATCATCGCCGCCGACAGGGTCGTGACGAAAGTAGTGACAGGCCAGAAGAACCACGCATACGTACAACGAAGCGGCCTGTCAGTGTCCATAATCCCGCTCACTGGCCGTGCGATCGCGGATATGAGCCGCAGATTGAAATCTCCATAGCCTTCAACTGTGGCCCGCGGGTTCCTTTCTCGGGGACTTTCGTACGCCTACCGGCGCCCGAAACTCTTCACGTATTCAGACTGTCTGCTGACAGTGTCGTCAACGAGAATGCCAACATTTGTGCTCTCACCGCCTAAGCCGGGATTTGGCAAATATCCCGACATTGGCTCAGTCAAGTCTCGTAGTAGCAAGTTTTTTGGAACGGAGCCCGTGCACCCTTTTCAATCAACGAAGCCGGTACTTGCAAGCGCGGCTAGCCAACATCAAGGCTGGGTCCGCGACTTCGACGTGGTACGGTAGGCTTTCGGTTGCGACATGGAAGGGTTGGCAGAAGCGTCCAGCTTTTTGGCAGGTGCCGTCACGCCGCTCAAACTTATCGAAGACCGCCAATGTGGACCCTGTGTTGATAGCGAAGAATTCAAGCGCCCTGAGAATGGCGTGCAAAATGGAACTTCGGTCATTGATTAAAATCAAAGCACAACCCGCACCGATGTGACAAAGATGTTTCCCTCCAAAGAGGTGGGGAAGCGATGAACAAGACTTCAGCTTTGCTGATAATAACGGGGTTCGTAAGCTTGGTTTCTGCCTTACCCGCAGCAGCTCAGGAGACCACCGATATCGGCAGTCTCGACAACGCGAAGGCAGAAAAGGCATTTTCCCGCAAACCTCTCTACTCGCCCTATGCCGGACGCAATTTTCCGACCCGGCCGCTTTTCGGCGATACCCATCTCCACACCGGAGCCTCATTCGATGCTGGCGCTTTCGGAGCACGGTTGACACCTCGCGATGCTTACCGCTTCGCCAGCGGCGAGGAGATCATGGCGTCGAGCGGCCAGCCTGCCAAGTTGTCACGGCCGCTCGACTTTCTAGTGGTCGCCGACCACTCTGATAACATGGGGATGTTCCCAGACCTCTTTGCCGGCAAACCGGATGTCATCGCCGATCTGCAGGCTCGGACCTGGTACGACATGATCAAGTCAGGTCAAGGTGCCAACGCCGCGCTCGAAATCATCTTCAGCTTTGGCAAGGGCACGCTGCCTAAGAGCATGATCTATGGCCCTGATACACGTCCCTACAAAAATGCGTGGCAGGATACAATCGAGGCCGCCGAGGAGTACAACGAACCGGGACGGTTCACGGCCTTTATCGGCTATGAATGGACCTCCAACACAGCAGGCAACAACCTGCATCGAAATGTCGTGTTTCGCGATAATGCCGACAAGGCGGATCAGGTCGTGCCCTTTACGACCCTGAAGCCTTTGGGCAGCGACAATCCACGCGACTTATGGAAGTGGATGCAGGCATATGAAGACAAGACCGGGGGCAATGTGCTGGCGATCGCACACAACGGAAACCTGTCCAATGGCATCATGTTTCCCATGATCGAATCCTTCACCGGCAAGCCCGTCGACAAGGACTACGTAGAGGAACGCGCCAAATGGGAACGCCTCTACGAGACGACGCAGACCAAAGGCACCGGCGAGGCGCATCCCTTTCTGTCTCCCAATGACGAATTCGCCGATTTTGAGATCTGGGACTTCGGCAATCTTGACGCCAGCGTGGTGAAGAAGCCTGAGATGCTTGAATTCGAATATGCGCGCTCGGCGCTGAAGAACGGACTCAAGCTCGAAGCACAGCTTGGCACGAATCCATACAAGTTCGGTATGGTCGGCAGTTCAGACGCACATACGGGTCTTGCGGCGATGGAGGAGGAAAACTTCTTCGGCAAGACGACGCCGCAGGAGCCGAGCGCAGAACGCCTGACGGCAACGTTTGTCAAGGATTCCAAGACCGGGATTACGGTCATGGACTGGGAGGTTGGCGCATCCGGCTACGCCGCCGTGTGGGCAACGGATAACACTCGTGAGTCGATCTGGGACGCCATGCAGCGCAAGGAAACCTACGCAACAACCGGACCGCGCATGGCCGTGCGTTTCTTCGGCGGCTGGGATTTCGAACCAGCCGATGCCGAGACCCGCAACCCTGGCGAGATCGGCTACAGCAAGGGAGTCCCCATGGGCGGGGACCTCAGGGCAGCGCCCGAAGGTAAGGTACCGTCGTTTCTGGTCGCCGCGCTGCGAGACCCAATTGGAGCTAATCTCGATCGTTATCAGATCGTTAAGGGTTGGCTTGACGATAAGGGCCAGACGCATGAACAGGTGTATGACGTCGCCTGGGCCGGGCATCGCAAACCGGGCGCCGACGGCAAGCTGCCACCGATCGGCAGCACTGTCGATATCGAGAACGCGACCTGGACCAACACGATCGGTACGCCAGAACTGATCGCAGTGTGGAAGGATCCCAGCTTCGATCCGAGGCAGAAAGCGTTCTACTATGGACGCGTCATCGAGATACCGACGCCACGCTGGACCGCCTATGATGCCAAACGGTTTGGAACGAAGCCGCTTGAGGGTACGCGAATGACTGTCACCGAACGCGCCTATACTTCTCCGATCTGGTACGATCCAGCGAAGTAGACCACCCATCGTCTGCGCTTGCCAGACCATCGGCAGTCTAGCTTGAGGCGGTCGAGGCATATGCCAAGCGGCATCGAAAGCTGTTGCAGATCGCAAGAGGGTTTGAAAGGCTGTGAAATTCAGTGCAATCTTATATTCGCCCCTGCTGCATTTCTTTGTGCTGGGAGGGCTCGTCTTCATCCTCTACAACCTCAAGAATCCACCTTCGGATCGGCCGCCAGGTGAAAGCGTGCTGCGATTGACCGAAGCCAATGCCCAGAAGCTCGCCGAGGGTTTCGCCGCGACGTTTCAACGTCCGCCCACGCCGGAAGAATATCGCAATCTCGTCAAGGAGTGGGTCATCGAGGAAGCCTCGGTCCGGGAGGCACTCGCGCTCGGGTTCGACAATGGCGACACGATGATCCGCAATCGCCTGCGTTCAAAAATGGAGTTTCTCGCCGAGGCACCTGCTGCGGCCATGATGCCTGACGACGCCACCCTCGAAGCCTTCTACAAGGCAAATGCCGGCCGCTTCGCTAGCCCAGGCCAAGTCAGCTTCGAGCAGATACTCTTACCGCCGGGGGCGAAAGCGAACGATATCGAGGCCCTCAAGACGAAACTGGAGAGCGGCGCCGATCCGACAACACTCGGAAGCGGGGCAATGCTGCCGCCACAGGTCGAGGACATGTCGACGGCCACTGTTGAGAAGGTGTTCGGCCCCGGATTTGGAGCCGCGGTCGCAGCGCTACCGATACGGCGCTGGTCCGGCCCAGTTTCAAGCGGGTACGGCGCGCACCTCGTCAGGCTGGAGGTGCGACGCGAAGAGGTCTTGCCACCGCTCGACAAGGTTCGCGATCGCGTCCTTGCAGAATGGCGTGCCGACGAGGCGCGACAAATGCGAGAGGAGTACAAGCATAGGTTGCTGCAACGTTACACCGTGGAATTGCCGGACTTCGAAACGAAGGGCCAGCCATGACCCTGCGCGGGGCGATGCTGCTACTGCTGTTGGCTCTAGCTCAACCAGTCCGTGTCCTGGCCCACGCGCTCGACCCTGCCTATCTCGAGCTTTCGATACTGGACGCGGGGCGCTGGCGGGTGACCTGGCGGGTGCCCGACTTAAACGGAACCCCAATGCCGATCACGCCTCGGCTGCCAGACAGTTGTGAAACCAATGATGCCCCCGGGCCGCATTTCGACGGACGCGGATGGAGCACCGCTTATGTCGTCAATTGCCAGGCCGGACTTTTTGGGGGCACGATCCGGATCGAAGGCCTGGAAAATACACGCACCGACGCGCTGGTTCGCTACGAGACTGCCCCGGATCAAGCCGTGATCAGGCGGCTTACAGCAGATCAGCCAGGGTTCGTCGTCCCAGCGGATCCAGGTCATTTCGAGGTTTTCACCAGCTATGTCGCCCTGGGGGTGACGCATATCCTGGAAGGTCTCGATCATCTGCTCTTCGTTCTGGCCCTGCTACTGCTTGTCCGCAATGCGCGCCGTCTGATATGGGCCATCACTGCCTTCACCCTCGCCCACAGCATTACCCTGGCTGCCGCGACCATGGGCTGGTTCAATTTGCCTTCGGCTCCGGTCGAGGTGGTGATCGCACTATCGATCGTGTTCCTCGCCTGGGAGCTCGCCAAGCCTCCGGAACGCCGGGACCCGGTGGCCGAGCGACTTCCCGCATTGGTTTCCTTCGGCTTCGGCCTGATCCACGGGCTGGGCTTTGCCGGAGCACTGCATGAGATTGGACTACCGGAGCGCGATGTTCCCATGGCCCTCTTCGCCTTCAACGTCGGTGTAGAACTCGGTCAATTACTGTTCATTGCCGCTGTCCTGGCGATAGGTGCCGCCGCACGCCGTATGGTACCGCTAACGGCGAGACATGATCGAGGAGTAACTTGTCTTGCAAGCTACCTCATCGGCAGCATTGCGGCATTCTGGGTTATCGAACGCATCAACGGCTTCTGAGCCATTTGACGGTAGACGACCACTTTCAGGAATTGATCGATAGCTGCTGAACGTCTGAAAAGGAGGCGCAAGCCGCTCAATCGAATCCTTGGAGAGGCTCTCTGAGCAAAAGGGGCGCGGCCCCACAACGCGCAGGGCCGTTCCCCTTCAGATTTCAGTCCGCTCGGCCAGTTCCAGTGCATCCTCTATGTCAACGCCGAGATACCTGACTGTGTTCTCGATCTTGGTATGGCCAAGGAGGATCTGGATCGCGCGAAGGTTGCCGGTGGCCTTGTAGATCATGGCAGCCTTCGTTCGCCGTAGGGAATGCGTGCCGTAATCCTCCCGACGCAGCCCAATCGCAGTGACCCATTCATCGACCAGTCGGGCGTATTGCCGAGTGCTGAGATGATCGGCGTGGTCGACTCGGCTAGGAAAGGCATAGTCATCAACTGTTCCTCCCCTTCGCTGAAGCCAGGCAAGCAGACTTGCTCTGACTTCGGTCGTAATTTCGAATTGCACGGGGCGTCCAGTCTTCTGCTGGACGACAGTGGCGCGAGTTCGAATTTCGTGGCCCGTGACGAGGGTCCCGATTTTGATTTTCACCAAATCGCAACCGCGGAGCTTGCTGTCGATGGCGAGATCGAACAGCGCTCGATCTCTCATCCTTCCTTCTCGGTCGAGAAAGAAGCGCACTGCCCAAATCTGGCGCTGCTTCAAGGGCTTCTTGACGCCAACTTGTTTGCCTGCGTTCCAAGCCGGTCGACCCAGTGCGGCAGGATTCAGTTCTCCTCTGGCCACCATTGGCCCGAGGGAGAACGCGCAGCTCTAGGTTCTAGGGCTGGGGCCGTGAGGAGACTGGCTGCTTGTGGACGCAACATCGTGGAAGCTGCTATTGATTGCAACCTCTCTTGCCGGCTGCTTCCGACCCTCTTTCGGACATTCAAAACGCTCCTCTCGAACGCCAACTCTAGCCCGAAGCTGTCATCCGAAAAGTGTGAAGGTCACTGGCAAGGTGGGGTTCACTCAGCTTGGGAAACTGGGGCCAAAGCCGCATTTGATCCTTTGCGTGCTTTGGCGGTTTCATATGCGGCGTTCAATTCTCGAATGACAGATCGTTCGGGCTTCCGGGCCCCAAGATGAATGTGCCGAAGTTCGTCCATAAAGATATCCCACATTAGTGGGCCGCCATCCTCAAGCCGTTTCGCCCGCACGGACAGTTCCTTGGAAGCGGATGTATGCCGTACCCCCCAAGCGCCCATCATGGCGAGCAACGGCACCAACTGGATAGCAGGTTCGGTCAGGCTGTAGATTGTCTTCTGCGTATGGTCCGGATCACGGGCCTTCGACAGCAGCCCTGCCGCGACCAGTTTCTTCAACCGGTCGGACAGAATGTTCGATGCAATTCCTTCCTCGGACGTATTCAAAAGGTCGCGGTAATGGCGTCTCGATCCGAACATGATGTCGCGGATGACAATGAGGCTCCAACGATCACCCAGTGTCTCCAGTGTGAGATTGATCGGGCATCCCGACCTGCCTGACTTGTTCATTTTCAAAAACCTCTCGCACACTGCTTGCAGTCTTAGGACAGTCCCGCTAGAAAGCAACTGGTTGCGATATGCATACAGATGAGGCTTGAAAGTGACGAAGGTAATTGTTCCTAGCTTCTCCCTATCGCTGGATGGATTCGCGGCAGGGCCGGTTCAAAGTCGCCAAGACCCACTTGGCAAACGCGGCATGGAGCTGCACCAGTGGTTTTTCGACAAAAAGAACTTCCCGGCCATGACGGTGGCGACTGCCGGCGCGACCAGTGTCGACCGGAAATACTCTGACCGCATGTTGGCCGGCGCCGGGGCCTTTATCCTGGGGCGCAACATGTTCGGCCCCATTCGCGGCAACTGGACTGACGAGGACTGGAAAGGTTGGTGGGGCGACAATCCGCCATGGCATGCGCCAACATTCATTCTCAGTCATTTTACGCGCGACCCCGTGGAGATGGAAGGCGGCACGACCTTCTATTTCGTGACAGACGGCATCCACTCCACACTTGATCAAGCCAGGGCGGTGGCTGGGACAAAAGACGTGAAGATCGCCGGTGGTGTTGCAACCATCCGCCAGTACCTAAACGCCGGGCTGATCGATGAACTGCACTTGGCATTTGTGCCAGTCTTTCTGGGCCAGGGGGAATCCTTATTGACCGGGATCGACCTGCCCGCGCTTGGATTCGACGTGGTCGAGCGCGCGGCAGGTGGGCACGCCATGCATGTCATCCTGAAGAAATAGTTCTGACGCGATAACGCTGATGCCGTGCTTTTCGTCGTTTGCATCCCAACTGCCGAAGGCCGGGGAATTCCGACAGCAGGAGCCGCGCCAGGGCACCGTTCGACAGTGCAGAGACGAAGGTGTTCATCACGCCCCAGACCAGCAGGAAGAAAAACGTCACTCCGGCAATCAACCGCAAGCTACCACCCAGAAGCGACGGAGCCCCGCCGATCATGGCACCAAACAGCGCCGCGATGGCAGCGGCCATAAGGAAGCGGAATGTGATCCAGACGACGATCTGCCAAAACAGGATCAACTTCCGCCCTCGTAGCAGCGCGGCATTCTCTTTGAGGGCTGCCCATGGTCGCACGCCTCGCCCCACGATGAGTTGCAATGCGAAGGCCCAGCCGGTCAGCCGTGACAGCAGGATCAGGCCCATGAGCGTCGACAGGGCTGCGATGGCGGAGGCAGGGAGCAGGGCCCGCGGCGGAAGGTAGGTGAGGTAGTAGTTGATGTCGTGGTCGCGCAAAGACCAATACGCAGTAGCCGCCATCGCCAGAACGAACGGCAGAGCGATGGCGACAACGCGCAGGAGAAGCCCCAGACTGAAACGTAGTATATGCGGAAAACGCGGGACGGCGAAAGCGCCCGCCGGCGTCAGCAGGAGGTGGGCGATGTCCTGATCGGTCGTGGCGCTGCGGCCTGAGAAGCCGACGACAGTACCGAGGAGCAGTCCGATCAATGGCAAAAACAGCGCTGAAGTGACCAGTCGGACTGCGAGATGCGTCACTATGAAGGGCACGCGATAGGCGAACGCGACGCGGAAATGCGTCGAGACCTTCGACAGCACCGCCATCGCCTTGCCCGTCGCTTCTCGCATGCGTCAGCCTCCCTCAAGTGCGGGGCGGCCCAGTACCAGGTTCTGAGACCCTGCCGACGATCGTACGAGGCTGATTGGCGGCGGCCGGTTGCGCTCCAAGGCGGTCGATGAGGGGAGCCAACTCGGATGGATCGTCTTAGCCCACAACGCACTTCCCACCAAGAGGGCGAGGCTAGACCCGATTCAGCACCTTGTCATGTGAGAAGCCGGGTGTCCACGGTTCTCACTGAGAAAGGGAGCGGACTACAGAAAGGCAGGCGATCAAACCTGAATAGCCCCAAGTTTCGTGGACGCCCTCGGGTTACATTTCCTGCTGCCGTTCG
>JALDYZ010000060.1 GCA_030028905.1 Ferirhizobium litorale
TTAAGTTGTGATGAAGCTGAACTATTTAAAGATTCAGCCGCAAAATAACGATATCCTTGCTTCCATAGCCCTGAAAGCATACGGTACGTTAACACCCTATGTTGTGCAATATCGTGAGCTTCATTGAACATTACAATCCGATGCAGTTGCGAGCGTTTTAATATTTCACTTTCCGCGCTTTTTGCTTTGTAGTCTGTTAAATCTTCAAGAGCTAAAGTTTCACTTTCAGC
>JALDYZ010000061.1 GCA_030028905.1 Ferirhizobium litorale
TGTTTTTGCAGCAAACCACTGGTCTACTTTTTTATCAGAGGTTAAATGCTGATCTATATCTCTAGCTTCATACCTTAAGTCAAGTACTACACCATCATTTACAGCTTCATCAAACTTATAGGTGTGAATGTATGGGCCAAATACCTCTAAAGACTTTTTCTTGTCCTTTTTCATTAATGGTGTACCAGTAAATCCAACAAACATAGCTTCAGGTAAAAGCGCTTTCAT
>JALDYZ010000062.1 GCA_030028905.1 Ferirhizobium litorale
TAAATCAGTGTTGTTATCAGCACTGAAGAATGAATATAAGAACGTTGAACGCCATTGGCTTGTCCACTTGTGCTGGTAAGCAACAAAACCAGAAGTCGAATCAATTGCATCTAGTTCATCGCCATTAAGTACTGCACCGTGAGCAACGTTTAAGCCTACGTAACGGCCTAAGCCTTTACCTTGAGTAAGCATAAACTTAAGGTTGTCTTCACCAAGGTTTATTTTAC
>JALDYZ010000063.1 GCA_030028905.1 Ferirhizobium litorale
ATTCCAGAAGAGCGAGGTTTTATTTACGCAAGCTCTGTAGTTACTTGTGGCCTTATTCTATTGGTGATCATTCTTGCGGCTACTGTCATTTTATGGACCAACGGCATTATTAGCCCAACTTTTAGTTAACGATACGCATCACTTTACAAAAATGAGATACAAAAAAGGAGCGTTTAACGCTCCTTTTTTATTTTCTAGAGGGTTACTCTTCACCAGTTTCCTGATT
>JALDYZ010000064.1 GCA_030028905.1 Ferirhizobium litorale
TATCGAGTAGTTGCGTTGTTGTACCACTTAGCTCTTTTACATAATGTGCTGTAGTAGTGGCTGTACCCGATAACGTTTGCACAAAGGTAAGGGCAGTACGCTCGGCAGTTAATATTGAACGCGCTGAACCAGTGGCTGTAAATAATGTGCTGTTTGCTTTAACTGCGTCGCCATCATTAATGAGTACATTAACCTTAACGCTTGGGTCTACCTGTT
>JALDYZ010000065.1 GCA_030028905.1 Ferirhizobium litorale
CGTGCCGCTCGCCCCAGGCGGCTTGCCAGAGGACGATGGCCGGCAGGCGAGCCTGCGATCCAGCTGCCGCCATGCACATACAGCAGGCGACGCGGGCGCGCTGGTGCGTCATCGGGTGCCGGCAATATCTCACAGACACGCTCTCCCTCGCCACCCGGCACCATCGCGAGGCGCGGTGTCACGCCGGTGTCGAGAATGCTGGCGTCGGCGGCG
>JALDYZ010000066.1 GCA_030028905.1 Ferirhizobium litorale
ATCTTATGCTCATCATTGCCCGCAGTACCTTTAACAATTTGAATTGGAAGTTCTTTACCTTCCCATGTAGCAGTCCACTGTGGATTTTGGATTTCGCCACCAAGACCTGGGGTTTCATTATGCTTGTAAAAGATAATGCCCTTAACTGTTTCACCATCGCTTTCAAGCGAGATAAAACCGTACATTAAGCCCCATAAGCCGTAGCCT
>JALDYZ010000067.1 GCA_030028905.1 Ferirhizobium litorale
CCGATCTCAAGGGCTTCTTCGGGGCGCTCGGCTGCTCCTGCTGGGCGGTTTGAAGACGCCTCCTCCTGCGCGTATGAAAAGGGGCAGCGGAACTGCCGTTGCCCCTTTTCGTAATTATTGCGGCTTTCGCAATTAAATATCAATTAATGATACAATTGATGGCGATAATAGTTCCAGCCAATATCGCTCCATCAGCCGAAAT
>JALDYZ010000006.1 GCA_030028905.1 Ferirhizobium litorale
CGCGAAGGCGGCCGTACCGTCGGCGCCGGCATCGTCGCCTCGATCGTCGAGTAATGCGTAGCGGGCGGCGAGGATCGCCGCCCCATCGGTCGCGAGAAAAATTAGTCGGTCGCACGGCTTGCCGAAGTGAAGAAAATAGTGCAAATGGCGCCCACGCGTGATTTGCACTGTGCTTCGGCATTGTGCGGTTGCCAATGAACAGGCCAGCCACGGCCGCTCAAATAGGAGGGGGCAAGGGAAACCTTGTCCCTCCGATCTTTGAAAAATTAGCGGACTGGCTGAACGTTAATCGAAGTTCAATGTGTGTTTCGTAATCGAAGCCGCGGAAACTAGAACAAGGACATGTCGTATGAACGGCCAGAATATCCGCATCCGCCTCAAGGCGTTTGATCACCGGATCCTCGATGCCTCCACGCGCGAAATCGTATCGACGGCCAAGCGCACCGGTGCGAGCGTTCGCGGCCCGGTACCGCTTCCGACCCGGATTGAAAAATTCACGGTCAACCGGTCGCCTCACGTCGACAAGAAGAGCCGCGAACAGTTCGAGATGCGCACCCACAAGCGTCTTCTCGATATCGTAGACCCGACGCCGCAGACCGTCGACGCGCTGATGAAGCTCGACCTCGCTGCCGGCGTAGACGTCGAAATCAAGCTTTAAGGTCCGGCGCAAGCCGAAATAACAAGGAAGGTACGTGGGGTTGCGCCCAACGGCTTCCAGGAACGGGGGACCTGAAAATCCGCGAGGATTGTCAGGAAGCTCAAAACAAGAGGCGTGAAGGGGCTTTGCCCCGACAGGACTTCTAAGAGGATTGAACCGATGCGTTCAGGTGTGATTGCACAGAAGGTGGGAATGACCCGCGTCTACAACGACGCTGGTGAACATGTCCCGGTAACAGTATTGCGCATGGATAGCTGCCAGGTGGTGGCCCAGCGTACAAAGGACAAGAATGGCTATACCGCAGTTCAGCTCGGTGCCGGCCATTCCAAGGTCAAGAACACGTCGAAGGCCATGCGTGGCCAGTTCGCCGCGGCCAGCGTTGAGCCGAAGGCGAAGCTCGTCGAGTTCCGCGTATCGGAAGAAAACCTGATCGACATCGGTACCGAATTGACCGCTAACCATTTCGTCGCCGGCCAGCTGGTCGACGTCACCGGTACCACGATCGGTAAGGGTTTTGCCGGTGCGATGAAGCGCCACAATTTCGGTGGTCTTCGTGCAACTCACGGCGTGTCCGTATCGCATCGTTCGCATGGTTCGACCGGCTCCAACCAGGATCCGGGTCGCGTCTGGAAGGGCAAGCGCATGGCTGGTCACATGGGCCAGACCCGCGTTACCACCCAGAACCTGGAAGTGGTTTCGACCGACGAAGACCGTGGCCTGATCCTCGTCAAGGGCGCAGTTCCCGGCTCCAAGGGTGCCTGGATCGTCGTTCGCGACGCCGTCAAGTCCGGCACTCCGGAAACCGCTCCTCGCCCGGCTGGCGTGCGTGCAGCATCGAATAAGGGAGCCGAATAATGGATCTCATCGTCAAAACGCTTGAGGGCAAGGACGCCGGCAAGGTGTCGCTTTCGGATACCGTATTCGGACTGGAGCCCCGCCAAGACATCCTCGCCCGTATGGTTCGCTGGCAGCTTGCCAAGAAGCAGCAGGGCACGCATCAGTCCAAGGGTCGCGCCGACGTTTCGCGCACCGGCGCCAAGATGTACAAGCAGAAGGGTACGGGCCGCGCCCGCCATCACTCTGCACGTGCACCGCAGTTCCGCGGCGGTGGCAAGGCCCACGGTCCGGTTGCCCGCAGCCACGAGCATGACCTTCCCAAGAAGGTACGCGCTCTGGCGCTGCGCCACGCACTCTCCGCCAAGCTGAAGGCTGACGAACTGATCGTCATCGACGCCCTGGTGGCTGCCGAAGCAAAGACCAAGAACCTTACCGGTTCGCTGGCTTCGCTCGGCCTGACCAACGCTCTCATCATCGGCGGTGCCGAGCTCGATAGCAACTTCGCGCTCGCAGCCAAGAACATCCCGAACATCGATGTTCTGCCGGTTCAGGGCATCAATGTTTACGACATTCTGCGTCGCGGCAAGCTCGTGCTTTCCAAGGCTGCAGTCGAAGCTCTGGAGGAGCGGTTCAAATGACGGATCTTCGCCACTATGATGTGATCGTCACCCCGTCGATCACCGAAAAGTCGACGCTGGTTTCCGAACAGAACCAGGTTGTGTTCAACGTCGCCAAGGACGCTACCAAGCCGGAAATCAAGGCTGCGGTAGAGGCTCTCTTCGGCGTCAAGGTCAAGGCCGTGAACACGCTGCTCCGCAAGGGCAAGACCAAGCGCTTCCGCGGCATTGCGGGTCGGCAGAAGGACGTCAAGAAGGCAATCGTCACGCTCGTTGACGGTCAGTCGATCGACGTCACCACCGGTCTCTGAGGTATAGAAAAATGGCATTGAAAAGTTTCAATCCGACAACCCCGAGCCAGCGCCAGCTGGTCATTGTCGACCGGTCTTCGCTCTACAAGGGCAAGCCGGTCAAGGCTCTGACCCAGGGCCTGTCGTCGAAGGGTGGCCGCAACAACCTGGGCCGCATCACCGTTCGCTTCCAGGGTGGTGGTCACAAGCGTACGTATCGTCTCGTCGACTTCAAGCGTCGCAAGTTCGATATCGAAGGCACCGTCGCGCGTCTGGAATACGACCCCAACCGTACCGCCTTCATCGCGCTCATCTCCTACGCCGACGGCGAGCAGGCCTACATCCTGGCCCCGCAGCGTCTGGCGGCCGGTGACAAGGTCATCGCTTCGGAGAAGGCTGTCGACGTCAAGCCCGGCAACACCATGCCGCTGCAGTACATCCCGGTCGGCTCGATCGTACACAACGTCGAGATGAAGCCGGGCAAGGGCGGGCAGATCGCACGTTCGGCCGGTACCTACGTACAGCTCGTCGGCCGCGATCAGGGCATGGCGATCCTTCGCCTGAACTCTGGCGAACAGCGCCTGGTGCATGGCTCTTGCCTCGCAACCATCGGTGCTGTGTCGAACCCCGACCACGGCAACATCAATGACGGCAAGGCCGGTCGTTCTCGCTGGCGCGGCAAGCGCCCGCACGTTCGCGGCGTAGTCATGAACCCGGTCGACCACCCGCACGGCGGTGGTGAAGGCCGGACCTCGGGCGGTCGTCACCCGGTTACCCCGTGGGGTAAGCCGACCAAGGGCAAGCGCACGCGCTCGAACAAGGCGACCGACAAGTTCATCATGCGGTCGCGTCATCAGCGTAAGAAGTAAGAGAGGAAGTCTCAAGTGGCTCGTTCAGTATGGAAAGGTCCGTTTGTTGACGGCTATCTTCTCAAGAAGGCTGAGAAGGTTCGTGAAGGCGGACGTAACGAAGTAATCAAGATGTGGAGCCGTCGCTCCACCATCATGCCGCAGTTCGTCGGTCTCACCTTCGGCGTCTACAACGGCAACAAGCACGTTCCCGTTCAGGTTTCCGAAGAAATGGTCGGACACAAGTTCGGTGAATTCGCTCCGACCCGGACCTATTATGGTCATGGCGCGGACAAGAAAGCGAAGAGGAAGTAATTATGGGCAAGGCAAAAGCCGAACGCCGGCTGAAGGATAACGAAGCGCAGGCAGTTGCGCGGACGATCCGCGTCAGCCCCCAGAAGCTCAACCTGGTTGCCGCGATGATCCGCGGCAAGAAGGTTGACCGCGCTCTCGCGGAACTGGAATTCTCCCGCAAGCGCATCGCAGGCACCGTCAGGAAGACGCTCGAATCTGCGATCGCCAACGCTGAAAACAACCATGATCTCGACGTTGACTCGCTGATCGTCGCCGAAGCCTATGTCGGCAAGTCGATCGTCATGAAGCGCTTCCACGCCCGTGGCCGTGGCCGTGCATCGCGCGTCGAAAAGCCGTTCTCGCACCTGACGATCGTCGTGCGCGAAGTTGAAGCCGCAGGGGAGGCCGCATAATGGGTCAGAAGATTAATCCGATCGGTTTCCGTCTTGGCATCAACCGTACCTGGGATAGCCGCTGGTTTGCGGACAATGCCGAGTATGGCCAGCTTCTGCACGAAGACCTGAAAATCCGCACCTACCTGATGAACGAGCTCAAGCAGGCCGGCATCGCCAAGGTGGTCATCGAGCGTCCGCACAAGAAGTGCCGCGTCACGATCCACTCGGCTCGCCCGGGTCTCATCATCGGCAAGAAGGGCGCGGATATCGAGAAGCTCCGCAAGAAGCTGTCCGAGATGACGAACTCCGAAACGCACCTCAACATCGTCGAAGTGCGCAAACCGGAAATCGACGCGACACTGGTTGCCCAGTCAATCGCACAGCAGCTCGAGCGCCGCGTCGCGTTCCGTCGCGCCATGAAGCGTGCGGTTCAGTCGGCGATGCGTCTTGGCGCCGAAGGCATCAAGATCACCTGCGCCGGTCGTCTCGGCGGTGCGGAAATCGCCCGTACGGAATGGTACCGCGAAGGTCGCGTTCCGCTTCACACGCTGCGTGCTGATATCGATTACGGTACGGCCGAGGCAGAAACCGCTTTCGGTATCTGCGGCATCAAGGTCTGGATCTTCAAGGGTGAAATCCTTGAGCACGATCCGATGGCTTCGGAACGCCGTGCGCTCGAAGGTGACAGCCAGGGTCCCGCGAGCCGCGACAGAGACCGTCGCCGCGAAAACGCTTGATAGCGCGCGTGGCAGATAAGTTCGGAGAATAAGAAAATGTTGCAGCCAAAGCGTACGAAGTACCGCAAGCAATTCAAGGGCCGCATCAAGGGCGTTGCCAAGGGCGGTTTCGATCTTGCGTTCGGTGAGTTCGGCCTGAAAGCCCAGGAGCCAAACCGCGTCAACGCCCGCGAGATCGAGGCGGCCCGCCGCGCGATCACCCGCTACATGAAGCGCGCCGGCCGTGTTTGGATCCGCGTGTTCCCGGATGTTCCGGTTACCGCCAAGCCGACCGAAGTGCGTATGGGTAAGGGTAAGGGCTCCGTCGAGTACTGGGCATGCAAGGTCAAGCCCGGCCGCATGATGTTCGAGATCGATGGCGTCAGCGAGGAAATCGCTCGTGAGGCCCTGCGCCTCGGCGCTGCCAAGCTCTCGGTCAAGACGCGCTTCATTCAGCGCATTGCAGAGTAAGGATTGAGCCCATGAAAGCCGCAGACGTTCGCGCCATGAGCGCCGATCAACTCAAGGATGAGCTTGCCAAGCTGAAGAAGGAGCAGTTCAACCTGCGCTTCCAGAAGGCGACCGGCCAGCTCGAGAAGTCTTCCCGCGTCAACGAAGTCCGCAAGGATATCGCCCGCGTGAAAACCATTGCCCGCCAGAAGGCGGCAGAAGCAAAGGCTTAAAGGACACATAATATGCCGAAACGCATTCTGCAGGGCGTCGTGGTCAGCGACAAGAACGACAAGACGGTCGTGGTACGGGTTGAGCGTCGCTTCGCTCACCCGCTGCTCCAGAAGACTGTCCGTCGTTCCAAGAAGTACAAGGCACACGACGAGCAAAATCAGTACAAGATTGGTGATGTTGTTTCCATCGAGGAATGCGCACCGATCTCCAAGGACAAGCGCTGGACGGTGGTTTCCGCCCAGGCTTAATGCATCACTTTTCGCGCGAGGGCTTGCTCTTTGCGCGAAAATCTGTATGAAGCAGCGCAAGGACGCTCGGAATCGAGCGTTCTTTTGCTTTGAGCGCAGGGAAGGTCCCGGGTTTCGCCAGTCGGAGCTCTCGAGGAAACCACCTTGGCAAGACCCGTCCCGCGCAAAAGACAAAGATTCTCATAAGCTGGAACAGGGGGCAGCCATGCCCAACCGGTCCGGTCACAACAAGAAGGCGACCTGACATGATTCAGATGCAAACAAACCTCGACGTGGCGGATAATTCCGGCGCACGTCGTGTCATGTGCATCAAGGTGCTGGGCGGCTCCAAGCGCAAGTACGCTTCGATCGGCGACGTTATCGTCGTTTCGATCAAGGAAGCGATTCCGCGCGGCCGCGTCAAAAAGGGTGACGTGATGAAGGCGGTTGTGGTGCGTACCGCCAAGGACATCCGTCGTGCGGATGGTAGCGTCATCCGTTTCGATAACAACGCTGCAGTTCTTATCGACAACAAGAAAGAGCCGATCGGCACCCGTATCTTCGGACCGGTTCCGCGCGAACTCCGCGCCAAGAACCACATGAAGATCATCTCGCTGGCTCCGGAAGTACTGTAAGGAGCAATGGCGATGCAAAAGATCCGTAAGGGCGACAAGGTCGTCGTATTGACCGGTAAGGACAAGGGCCGCACCGGTGAAGTCATGCAAGTGATGCCGAAGGAAGACCGCGCGGTCGTTCGTGGTGTAAACGTCGTCAAGCGCCATCAGCGCCAGACGCAGAACCAGGAAGCCGGCATCATCAGCAAGGAAGCCTCGATCCACCTGTCCAACCTCGCGATCGCCGACCCCAAGGACGGCAAGCCGACCCGCGTCGGTTTCAAGATCGAAGGCGACAAGAAGGTGCGTGTGGCAAAGCGTTCGGGAGTTTCGATCGATGGCTGAAGCTAAGTACGAGCCGCGGCTCAAGAAGGAATACTTCGGCCGCATCCGCAAGGCGTTGCAGGAGAAGTTCTCCTACGAAAACGAAATGATGATCCCGAAGCTCGAGAAGATCGTGATCAACATGGGTGTTGGCGAAGCTGTCGGCGATTCGAAGAAGCCGACCGTTGCTGCCGCCGACCTCGCCGCGATTGCTGGTCAGAAGCCGGTAATCACGAAGGCAAGGAATTCCATCGCAGGCTTCAAGGTCCGCGAAGGCATGCCGATCGGCGCAAAGGTAACCCTTCGCGGCGCCCGGATGTACGAATTCCTGGATCGTTTCGTTAACATCGCACTTCCGCGTGTTCGCGACTTCCGCGGTCTGAACCCGAAGTCCTTCGATGGTCGTGGCAACTTCGCCATGGGCATCAAGGAGCACATTGTGTTCCCAGAAATCAACTACGACAAGGTTGATCAGATGTGGGGCATGGACATCATCGTTTGCACGACGGCAAACACGGACGACGAAGCGCGGGCTCTGCTGACAGAGTTCAACTTCCCGTTCCGTCAGTAACCGTAACGACGAGCGTAGAAAAGGAACTCCGATATGGCGAAAACAAGCGCAGTTGAAAAGAACAAGCGCC
Source organism: Ferirhizobium litorale (assembly GCA_030028905.1). Taxonomy (GTDB): domain Bacteria; phylum Pseudomonadota; class Alphaproteobacteria; order Rhizobiales; family Rhizobiaceae; genus Ferirhizobium; species Ferirhizobium litorale. Next base: position 7,146 of record JALDYZ010000006.1, read on the forward strand.
GCCGCAAAACGGTTGCCCAGAGCGCTGCGAAGCGCGCCGCCCTCAAGGCAATCATCATGAACCAGGCACTCTCGATCGAGGATCGGTTCAAGGCAACCCTGAAGCTGGCTTCCCTGCCGCGTGATGGATCGAAGACCCGCGTCCGCAACCGTTGCGAAGTAACGGGCCGCCCGCGTGCATTTTATCGCAAGCTTCGTATGTCGCGTATTGCTTTGCGCGAACTGGGCAATTCCGGCCGCGTGCCGGGCATTGTCAAGTCGAGCTGGTAAGGAGACGGGTATATGACTATGACAGATCCTTTGGGCGATATGCTCACCCGTATCCGCAATGGCGCTGCTCGCCGCAAGTCCAGCGTTTCGACGCCGGCCTCGAAGCTTCGCGCACGCGTCCTCGATGTCCTTCAGTCTGAAGGCTACATTCGTGGCTACAACCAGGTCGATTTCGGCAATGGCAAGTCCGAACTGCAGATCGAGCTGAAGTACTACGAAGGTGCTTCGGTCATCCGCGAGATCGGCCGAGTATCCAAGCCGGGCCGCCGGGTTTATGTCTCGGTTAAGTCCATTCCGCAGGTTGCGAACGGTCTCGGCATCACCATCCTTTCGACTCCGAAGGGCGTGATGGCCGATCACCAGGCTCGCGAACAGAACGTTGGCGGCGAGGTTCTTTGCTCTGTCTTCTAAGACAGGGCAGGGATCTCCATAGCGAACAGACAGGATTGAAAAATGTCTCGTATCGGTAAAAAGCCCGTTCCGGTTCCTGCAGGAGTTACGGCCAATATTGATGGCCAGAAAGTCACTGCCAAGGGCCCCAAGGGCGAACTGGTCTTCGTTGCTAACGACGAAGTCCAGGTGAAGCTGGAAGACAACGCCGTTGTTGTTTCTCCGGTCAACGATTCCAAGGATGCTCGTTCGAAGTGGGGCATGTCCCGCACGATGATCGAAGGCATCTTCAAGGGCGTCAAGGACGGTTTCGAACGCAAGCTCGAAATCAACGGCGTCGGCTACCGTGCCTCCATGCAGGGCAAGAACCTGCAGCTGGCTCTCGGATTCAGCCACGACGTAGTCTACGAGCCGCCGGTTGGCATCACCATTGCCGTGCCGAAGCCGACGGAAATCATCGTCACCGGCATCAGCAAGCAGCAGGTTGGCCAGGTCGCGGCCGAAATCCGCGAATACCGCGGCCCCGAACCCTACAAGGGCAAGGGCGTCAAGTATGCCGAAGAGCGGATTGTCCGCAAAGAAGGCAAGAAGAAGTAAGGATCACGCGAAATGGCTAGCAGGAAAGAAGCACTTGCACGTCGTGCGAACCGCGTGCGCCGTCAAATCAAGGCGGTCGCCAACGGCCGTCCGCGCCTGTCGGTTCATCGCTCGTCGAAGAACATCTACGTACAGGTTATCGACGATGTGGCTGGTCGGACGCTCGCGTCCGCTTCCACTCTCGACACCGATCTTCGTTCGTCGCTGAAGACGGGCGCCGACAAGGCTGCTGCCGCAGCGGTCGGCAAGCTCGTTGCAGAGCGTGCGATCAAGGCCGGCGTCAAGGAAGTCGTATTCGACCGTGGCGCGTTTATTTACCACGGCCGTATCCAGGCACTGGCAGAAGCAGCCCGCGAAGGCGGTCTGTCCTTCTGATCAATTTGGGCCCGAATGCTTGCATTCGGGCTCGAAATCAGGCAAATGCCCATCGCCGGACTACACTGTACCGTAATGGGGCCAGTGTGGTCCTTATTTTAGTTTGCCGTTCGAACCCGGAAAAGAAAAAGGAAAAGGACAATGGCACAAGAAAAAAGAGGTTCTCGCGACGATCGCCAGAACCGCGAGGAGCGCGACAGCGAATTCGTTGACAAGCTGGTCGCAATCAACCGCGTTGCCAAGGTAGTGAAGGGTGGTCGTCGTTTCGGCTTTGCCGCTCTCGTTGTCGTCGGTGACCAGAAGGGTCGCGTCGGCTTCGGTCATGGCAAGGCCCGCGAAGTTCCGGAAGCTATCCGCAAGGCAACCGAAAGCGCCAAGCGCGACCTGATCTTCGTACCGCTGCGCGACGGTCGTACGCTGCATCACGACGTCAACGGCCGCCATGGCGCCGGCAAGGTTCTGCTGCGTTCCGCCAAGGCTGGTACCGGTATCATCGCCGGTGGTCCGATGCGCGCCGTCTTCGAAACGCTCGGCGTTCACGACGTCGTCGCCAAGTCGACCGGCTCGTCGAACCCGTACAACATGGTTCGCGCCACGTTCGACGCCCTCAAGCATCAGGTCCATCCGAAGGACATCGCAGCTCAGCGCGGCCTCAAGTACGCCACGCTTCAGGCTCGCCGTGCAGCTTCGGGCCAGGCCTCTGAAGAGTGATAGGAGTCTGAACCATGGCCAAGAAGACTGAAGGCAAGACGGTTACGGTCGAACAGATCGGTAGCCCCATTCGCCGTCCGGCGGTTCAGCGTCAGACGCTGATCGGCCTCGGACTGAACAAGATGCACCGTCGCCGCACGCTGGAAGACACTCCGGCTGTTCGTGGCATGATCCGTGCTGTCCAGCATCTCGTTCGCGTCGTCGACGAGAAGTGAGCCGGGGGAAACGACCATGAAATTGAATGAAATCAAGGACAACGAAGGCTCCAGCAAGGATCGTATGCGCGTAGGTCGCGGTATCGGTTCCGGCAAGGGCAAGACCGGTGGTCGCGGCGTCAAGGGTCAGAAGGCCCGTTCGGGCGTTTCGATCAACGGCTTCGAAGGCGGCCAGATGCCAATCTACCGTCGTCTGCCGAAGCGCGGCTTCAACAACATCTTCGCTTCCGAATTCGCTGTTGTCTCGCTCGAGCGCCTGCAGACCGCAATCGACGCCAAGAAGCTCGATGCTTCGAAGACGATCGATGCCGAATTGTTGAAGGCTGCCGGCGTTATCCGCCGCACCAAGGACGGCGTCCGCGTTCTCGCTGACGGCGAACTCAAGGCGAAGGTAACGCTGGAAGTCGCCGGCGCATCCAAGGCTGCGATCGAAAAGATCGAAAAGGCTGGCGGTACCGTCAAGCTTCTCTCCGCAACTGCGGAATAAAGCACTGAAACATCGCCCGGGGTGCTTCACACCGGGCGATTTTGCTCCCATATGTGGGCCTCACGATCCTGAGACGGAGTGACGTCGTTTCGTCTTCCGGGATATTACGGAAAACAAGGGTGAGGCATCCGGTTGCGCCGCAATCTGCCCGATACCCGGTTTTTTGATCAAAATTAAAAAACTGTTTCCGGAACTGGCCGGTCTTCCGCCGCCGGAATTGGTTATGCGGAGATTTGCATGGCATCTGCAGCGGAACAACTGGCATCAAACCTGAATTTTTCGACCTTTGCCAAGGCCGAGGATCTGAAAAAGCGGCTCTGGTTCACTCTGGCTGCGCTTCTGGTCTACCGCCTGGGCACCCATATTCCGCTGCCCGGTCTCAATCCGGAAGCCTATGCGGCGGCCTTCCGCGGCCAGGCTGGCGGCATTCTCGGTCTCTTCAACATGTTTGCGGGTGGTGCCGTGGAGCGCATGGCGATCTTCGCGCTCGGCATCATGCCCTATATTTCCGCCTCGATCATCGTCCAGTTGATGACATCGGTCGTACCCGCGCTCGAAAACCTCAAGAAGGAAGGCGAGCAGGGTCGAAAGATCATCAACCAGTACACCCGCTACGGGACCGTACTTCTTGGCACGCTCCAGGCTTATGGTATCGCGGTGGGCCTCGAGAGCGGCAATGGGCTTGTGAACGATCCAGGCCTTTTCTTCCGCCTCTCGACCGTCATCACGCTGCTCGGCGGCACGATGTTCCTGATGTGGCTCGGTGAGCAGATCACCTCGCGCGGCATCGGCAACGGTATTTCATTGATCATCTTCTCGGGTATCGCGGCCGGCCTTCCGCAGGCGCTTGCCGGTACTCTCGAGCTCGGCCGGACCGGCGCGCTTTCAACGGCGCTGATTCTCACCGTGATCGTGGTTGCGATCCTGGTGATTGCGCTGATCGTCTTCGTCGAACGCGCCCAGCGCCGCCTGCTCATACAGTATCCGAAGCGGCAGGTCGGCAACCGGATGTTCCAGGGCGATACGTCGCACTTGCCGCTGAAGCTCAATACGTCGGGCGTGATTCCTGCGATCTTCGCCTCGTCGCTTCTGCTGCTGCCTGCGACCATGGCGGGCTTTACGAACACGACCAGCATGCCGTCGTGGGCGACGGCGGTTATCGCTGCCCTCGGTCACGGCCAGCCGCTCTACATGTTGCTCTACGGAGCACTGATCGCCTTCTTCGCCTTCTTCTACACCGCAATCGTCTTCAATCCGAAGGACACTGCCGACAACCTCAAGAAGCACGGTGGCTTCATTCCGGGGATTCGTCCCGGCGAACGTACCGCCGAGTACATCGACTACGTGCTGACCCGGATCACCGTCGTCGGCGCGATCTACCTGGTCTTCGTCTGCATTCTGCCTGAAATCCTGGTGGCGCGGACGGGCGTGCCGTTAGCCCTTGGTGGTACGTCGCTTTTGATTGTTGTCAGCGTCACCCTTGATACTGTAGCACAGGTACAGGGACATCTGATCGCCCAGCAGTATGAAGGCCTGATCAAGAAGTCGAAATTGCGTGGAGGAAAGAGGGGACGATGAGATTGATACTTTTGGGGCCACCGGGCGCGGGTAAGGGGACCCAAGCCCAGCGGATTGTGGAAAGGCACGGGATCCCGCAGCTTTCCACCGGGGACATGCTCAGAGCGGCAGTCTCCGCCGGAACAGAGGTTGGCAAGCGGGCGAAGGCCGTCATGGATGCGGGCAAGCTTGTTTCGGACGATATCGTCATCGCCATCGTCTCTGAGCGAATCGACCAGCCCGATTGCGCCAAAGGGTTCATTCTCGACGGCTTCCCCCGCACGCTGGTGCAGGCGGATGCGACTGAATCGATGCTGAAGGCCAAAGGGCTGGATCTCTCGGCCGTCATCGAGATGCGGGTTGACGACGCCGTACTCGCCGACCGCGTTTCGGGTCGCTATACCTGCGCCAACTGCGGAACGGGCTATCACGACACCAACCTGAGGCCGGAGGTCGAGGGCGTTTGCGACAAGTGCGGTTCGACCCACTTCAAGCGCCGTCCCGACGACAATCGCGAGACCGTCCAGACGCGCCTGCAGGCCTACTACAAGGAAACGTCGCCGCTCATCGGCTACTACTATGCCAAGGGCAAGCTTCATTCGGTCGATGGCATGGCTGAGATCGACGAAGTGACGGCCGCGATCGAAACGATCCTGGCGAGGCTCTAGGGCTTCAGGTCCTCGAAACAAAAAAGAATCTTGGCGGTGCCGGTTGCTTTTCTGCACTGATTCCGCTAAACACCGCGCCAACTCGCGACAATACATGCGATCGGCGCGGATTTCCAAGTGAAGTCCGGGTTCGGTCGCTTTGACATGTAGCGAACCTCAATTTGAACGAGTGGCCGGGAGGCCGCATAACGAAAAACCTCTTGTCGGATGACAATGGGAACGCAAGGAGAATAGGCGTGGCTCGTATCGCTGGCGTCAACATCCCGACTGCAAAGCGCGTTGAAATTGCGCTTCGTTACATTCACGGGATCGGTCCGAAATTTGCCAAGGAAATTATCGAGAAGGTCGGTATCCCGGTTGAGCGCCGCGTGCATCAGCTGACGGATGCCGAGGTTCTCGCAATCCGTGAAACCATAGACCGCGACTATCAGGTCGAAGGCGATCTTCGTCGTGAAGTTTCGATGAACATCAAGCGTCTGATGGACCTCGGCTGCTACCGCGGTCTGCGTCATCGCCGTGGCCTTCCGGTTCACGGTCAGCGCACGCACACCAACGCCCGTACCCGCAAGGGCCCGGCGAAGGCGATCGCAGGCAAGAAGAAGTAATTTCCGGGAAACCGGAAAGGGGAGGCTGGCGCTTCACTCGCCGGCCTTCTTTGGGTTTGGTGGAAGGTGCCTTGTGCCTTTTGCCGGTGGAGCCGCTGGGACTACGGCGGTGCAGAGATCTACGAAAGGAATATCATGGCCAAGGAAGCCACCCGCGTTCGCCGTCGCGAACGCAAGAACATCACGTCTGGCGTCGCACACGTCAATTCGACCTTCAACAACACGATGATCACCATCACTGATGCACAGGGCAACGCGATTGCCTGGTCGTCCGCTGGTGCCAAGGGCTTCAAGGGTTCGCGCAAGTCGACCCCGTTCGCTGCCCAGATCGCTGCCGAGGACTGCGCCAAGAAGGCTCAGGAGCACGGCATGAAGTCGCTGGAAGTGGAAGTCTGCGGTCCGGGTTCCGGCCGTGAATCCGCTCTGCGCGCGCTCCAGGCTGCCGGGTTCCTCATCACGTCGATCCGCGACGTGACGCCGATCCCGCACAACGGTTGCCGCCCGCGCAAGAAGCGCCGCGTCTGATCATCGAACCTGTATCCACCGACGAGCGCTGCGGCGCTCCTCTCGGTGCTGTTCTTATTCGGTCGCCACGAATGGATGGTGGTGACGAACGGAAGGTGAAAATATGATTCAGAAGAATTGGCAGGAACTGATCAAGCCGAACAAGGTGGAGTTCACCTCGTCGGGCCGCTCCAAGGTAACGCTCGTTGCCGAGCCGCTCGAGCGTGGATTCGGTCTGACGCTCGGCAACGCGCTTCGTCGCGTTCTGTTGTCGTCTCTGCGTGGTGCGGCTGTCACCGCGGTGCAGATCGACGGCGTACTGCACGAGTTCTCGTCGATCCCGGGCGTTCGGGAAGACGTTACGGACATCGTGCTCAATATCAAGGAAATCGCCATCAAGATGGACGGCGATGATGCCAAGCGCATGGTCGTGCGCAAGCAGGGTCCGGGCGTTGTTACCGCCGGTGACATCCAGACGGTTGGCGATATTGAGATCCTCAACCCGAACCATGTGATCTGCACCCTCGACGAGGGCGCCGAGATCCGCATGGAGTTCACCGTAAACAACGGCAAGGGCTACGTTCCGGCGGAACGCAACCGTGCGGAAGACGCGCCGATCGGCCTGATCCCTGTGGACAGCCTGTACTCGCCGGTCAAGAAGGTGTCCTACAAGGTGGAAAACACCCGCGAAGGACAGGTTCTCGACTACGACAAGCTGACGATGGCGATCGAGACTGACGGTTCGGTCACCGGCGAAGATGCGATCGCATTTGCGGCCCGCATCCTGCAGGACCAGCTTTCCGTGTTCGTCAACTTCGACGAGCCACAGAAGGAAACCGAAGAGGAGGCCGTTACCGAACTCGCGTTCAATCCGGCGCTTCTCAAGAAGGTGGACGAACTGGAACTGTCGGTGCGTTCGGCAAACTGCCTGAAGAACGACAACATCGTCTATATCGGCGACCTCATTCAGAAGACCGAAGCCGAAATGCTTCGCACTCCGAACTTTGGCCGCAAGTCGCTGAACGAAATCAAGGAAGTTCTCGCTTCCATGGGCCTGCACCTCGGCATGGAAGTGCCGGCATGGCCGCCCGAGAACATCGAAGATCTCGCCAAGCGCTACGAAGATCAATACTAACAATAAAAAGGCAGGTTTCGACTGCCTTTCCCCGTCAAACAGCAGGCGTGACGCCTGCATGTGCCAGGAAACGGCAGGCAGAGCCTGCATATGAAGGAGAATAGCAATGCGCCATGGTGTAGCCGGCCGCAAGCTGAACAGAACTGCAAGCCACCGCAAGGCAATGTTTGCCAACATGGCTGCTTCGCTCATCATCCATGAGCAGATCGTCACCACCCTGCCGAAGGCGAAGGAAATCCGCCCGATCGTCGAGAAGCTTGTCACGCTCGGCAAGCGCGGTGACCTGCACGCCCGTCGTCAGGCCATCTCGCAGATCAAGGACCAGGATGCTGTCCGTAAGCTCTTCGACGCGATTGCTTCGCGCTACGCAACCCGCAACGGCGGCTACCTGCGTATCATGAAGGCCGGCTTCCGTCAGGGCGACAATGCTGCCATGGCCGTTGTCGAGTTCGTTGAGCGCGACGTCGACGCCAAGGGCGCAGCCGACAAGGCTCGCGTTGCTGCAGAGGCAGAAGCCGAAGCCGCTTGATTTTCTCCATCGGAGAATGCGTTTGAGGCCGGGTGGACTACCACCCGGCCTTTTTTTTGGCGATCTGCAGGTTCCCGGCACTTCGGAGACCGCAATTCTGGGCGATTGGTCGAGGAAAGAACGCAGTCTTTGCCGGTCAGCCGCCGGTGGCGCCAGCAACTACTGCGCCGGCTGGTGGACTGATCTCTGCTTCTTGCGGCGTTTCAGGTAGGGACGCAGTGGGCGATAGGCGAGCAGCAGGGCAACGATGGCAATGTAGATTGCCGGCTCCAGCGTGATAACCTTCACCAGCATGGCGAAGTGCAGCGCCGCACCCGCCGCGATCAGGTAGACCAGCTTGTGCAGCCGGTTCCAGTTGTGGCCGAGCTTGCGGATCGAATAGCTGTTGGATGTCAGCGCCAGCGGAACGAGCATCACAAGGCTCGCCATGCCGATGGTGATATAAGGCCGCTTGATGATATCCGCTATCACTGCATGCAGGTCGAGCCTCTGGTCGAGCACCATGTAGGCCGTAAAGTGCATCAGCGCGTAGTAGAAGGCCAGTAACCCGAGCGCCCGCCTGTAGCGGATCAGGTTTGGACCTCCGAGTTCGCGAAGCGGCGAGACCGCAAGCGTGGCGATGATGAACCGCAGTGCCCACAGACCGAGGCTGCGCTCGAAAGTTTTCACCGGGTCAGCGCCGAGACTCCCCGTTGCTCCAAGATAGAACGACCAGATCGCCGGCGCTAGTCCGACGGCATAGAGCGCCCAGACGCTGGCGCCCTGCCATTTGCGCGGAAGTGTGAAACTCGACATGTCAGTAATTCGCCTTCAGGTCCATTCCGGCATAGAGGCTCGCGACTTCCTTGCCATAGCCATTGAAGAGCAGCGTCGGCCGGCGCTCCTCGCCGAAGAAGCCACTGCCCGTGATCCGCCGCTCCGTCGCCTGGCTCCAGCGCGGATGGTCCACATCCGGATTGACGTTGGAATAGAAACCATACTCGCGGGGATTGGCGATGTTCCAGGTGCTTGGTGGCTGTTTGTCGGTGAGCGAGATCCGAACGATCGACTTGATGCCCTTGAAGCCGTACTTCCACGGCACGACGAGGCGAATCGGTGCGCCGTTCTGGTTGGGCAGAGTCTCCCCGTAGAGGCCGACCGCAAGGATCGTCAGCGGATTGCGGGCCTCATCGAGGCGCAGCCCTTCGACATACGGCCACGGCAGCGGCTGGAAAAGGCCTGTCTGTCCGGGCATTTCGTCCGGCCGCACCACGGTTTCAAAGGCGACAAACTTGGCGCTTCCGAGCGGTTCCACGCGATCGAGTAGCGAGGCGAGCGGAAACCCGATCCAGGGAATGACCATCGACCAGCCCTCGACGCAGCGCATGCGGTAGGTGCGGTCCTCGAGCGCGTAGTCCTTCATCAACTGGTCAATATCGAATTCGCCCGGCTTGGATACCATGCCGTCGACCTTGACGGTCCAGGGGCGGGGCTTGAAATTGCCGGAAAGCGCGGAAGGGGCGTTCTTGTCGACGCCAAATTCGTAGAAGTTGTTGTAGGTGGTGATCGACTCCAGCGGCGTGACCGCTTCATCGAGCTTGTAGGGACCGGGCTTGGCAGCGAGAGGCGCGGCAAGTGCGCCGTGGGCGGCGAAAAGTGCCGCGCCACCGGCCGCCATTCCAAGCAACTCGCGACGTCGAAGATAAACCGAACGCGGCGTGATTTCCGACGCGGGGATCCTGGGGGGGCGAAAAGTGGGCATGGCTCTTTGTCCTTTGCGGGCGGCTTTGTACGCCACCGATACTATCCTCATAAGATGATAGAGTCTCTGGAGCGGGTGAAGGGGGGCGCCAACCACATTCGCGTGTTCGCAATGTGAATGCGCGGCAAACGGGCGGCCCGGCAGCAAAAGACGCGGCTGTGCATCCGTGCTATCGTGCAACCGTACCGCTTTTGCCCTTGGTGATAGTGACACATTTGGCCACATGCGTTACGACGATGCTAAAAACCGGGGCCGAAATTTAGTGCGATTGGCCTGCTGCGACGCATCGATCCCGCAAAAAGATTCACGACGTTTCAAGGAAAGCACCCATGCCAGCTTATCGTTCCAGAACCACGACCCACGGCCGCAATATGGCGGGCGCGCGCGGCCTTTGGCGCGCGACGGGCATGAAGGACAGCGATTTCGGCAAGCCGATCATTGCGGTGGTCAATTCGTTCACCCAGTTCGTGCCGGGCCACGTGCATCTGAAGGACCTCGGCCAGCTCGTCGCCCGGGAAATCGAGGCGGCCGGCGGCGTCGCCAAGGAGTTCAACACCATTGCGGTCGATGACGGTATCGCCATGGGGCATGACGGCATGCTCTATTCGCTGCCGTCGCGCGAACTGATCGCCGACAGCGTCGAATATATGGTCAATGCGCACTGCGCTGACGCCATGGTCTGCATATCGAACTGCGACAAGATCACCCCCGGCATGCTGATGGCGTCGTTGCGCCTCAACATTCCGACTATCTTCGTCTCGGGCGGTCCGATGGAAGCCGGCAAGGTTGTCATGCACGGCAAGAAGGTGGCGCTCGACCTGGTAGACGCCATGGTTGCTGCCGCGGACGACAAGATCTCCGACGAGGACGTCAAGGTCATCGAGCGTTCGGCCTGCCCGACCTGCGGCTCGTGCTCGGGCATGTTCACCGCCAACTCGATGAACTGTCTGACCGAAGCCCTTGGTCTGTCGCTGCCGGGCAATGGCTCCACGCTTGCAACCCACGCCGATCGCAAGGAACTGTTCCTCGAGGCGGGCCGCCGGGTCGTCGACCTCGCGCGTCGCTACTACGAGCAGGACGACCTGACCGCGCTGCCCCGCACCATAGCCAGTAAGCAGGCCTTCGAGAACGCCATGGCGCTCGACATTGCCATGGGGGGGTCGACCAATACCGTTCTGCATATCCTTGCCGCCGCCCACGAGGGTGAAGTCGATTTCACCATGGCCGACATCGATGCGCTGTCGCGCCGCGTTCCGTGCCTATCGAAGGTCGCGCCTGCAAAGGCGGACGTGCATATGGAAGACGTTCACCGCGCCGGCGGCATCATGGCGATCCTTGGCGAGCTGAACCGCGCCGGATTGCTGAACGCCGAATTGCCGACGGTGCATTCGAAGACACTCGGCGAGGCGCTCGCCAAGTGGGATATCGCCGTCACCGATAGTCCGGCCGCTCTGAAGCTCTTCAGTGCTGCTCCCGGCGGCATTCCGACCCAGGTCGCCTTCAGCCAGGAGGCGCGCTGGGAGGAACTCGACATCGACCGCGAGAACGGCGTCATCCGCGACGCACAGCATCCGTTCTCGAAGGACGGCGGACTTGCGGTGCTCAAGGGCAACCTGGCGGTCGATGGCTGCATCGTGAAGACTGCCGGCGTCGATGAAAGCATCCTCAAGTTCACCGGCCCCGCCAAGGTCTACGAGAGTCAGGACGCCGCGGTGAAGGCAATCCTCGGCAATGAGGTCAAGGCTGGTGACGTCGTCGTCATCCGCTACGAAGGGCCGAAGGGCGGGCCGGGCATGCAAGAGATGCTCTATCCGACGAGCTACCTGAAATCCAAGGGTCTCGGAAAGGCTTGTGCGCTGATTACCGATGGCCGTTTCTCCGGGGGCACTTCCGGTCTCTCCATCGGTCACGTTTCTCCGGAAGCGGCCAATGGCGGGATGATCGGGCTGGTGCGTGAAGGCGATACGGTCGAGATCGACATCCCGAACCGCACGATCAATCTTGCTGTGACGGACGCGGAACTTGCGGCGCGTCGCGCCGAACAGGACAAGATCGGCTGGCATCCGGCCGAGCCGCGCAAGCGCAATGTCTCGACGGCGCTCAAGGCATATGCCGCATTCGCGACCTCCGCCGACCGCGGCGCTGTGCGTGATCTCAACGCTCGTTGAGTTCAAAAGATGGTGAGCGTCGCTCTCGGGTAGCGTTCGCCACTTTTTTTGCCGGAATGCGGACCTACTTCGCATGTGATGCACAGAAGAACCGCACTTGGCTGCCTGGCAGCATTGGCATTGGCACCCTGGGCGCGGGCCGCGTCCCCCAGGGACGTTCGGCTGCAGACGATCCTTGATGACGCCGGTACGCTTTCATCGCTGGAAACGGTGCTCGTGTCCCTGAATGGTGACAGGATTGCCGAGCGTGCCTATCGTGGCAATTCGCTTTCCCAACCGACCAACATCAAGTCGGCGTCGAAATCTGTCATTTCCGCAATGGTGGGCATCGCGATCGAAAAGGGGATGCTGGACGGCCCGGACCAGCGCGTGGCACCGATCCTGAAGACGGATCTGCCGGTGTCCCCTGATCCTCGTCTCTCGGAAGTCACCATCGGCAACCTTCTGTCCATGCAGGCAGGGTTGCAACGCATGTCCGGACCCAATTACGGGCGATGGGTCTCTACCGGGAACTGGGTGCGATCGGCACTTGCGGCGCCGTTCATCGATGAACCTGGTGGCGGCATGCTGTACTCGACAGCCTCGACCCATCTGTTGTCGGCCATCCTCACGCGTGTCGGTGGCAAATCGACCCTGGCGCTTGCGCGTGAATGGTTCGACCCGCTGGTCGGCTTTTCGATCGCGGCCTGGGAACGCGACCCGCAGGGCATCTATCTCGGTGGCAACCAGATGGCGATGACGCCCCGTTCGCTTCTGGCTTTCGGCGAACTCTATACCCGCGGAGGCCTCACGAACCGCGGCGTCCAGCTCGTTTCAGCGGATTGGATTGCCCGCTCCTGGACGCCACGCACCAATTCCATCTTCACCGGCGATGCCTATGGCTACGGCTGGTTCCTGCGTTCGATCGGCGGCGTGCAGGTGCGCTACGGCTGGGGATACGGCGGCCAGATGCTCTATGTCGTGCCGTCCCTTGGCCTCACCGTGGTCATGACATCGGACGAAAACAATCCATCCGCCCGTACCGGATATCGTGATCGCCTTCACGGCATCCTCGGTGAAATCGTCACCGCTGTCAGGACAAGCGGCTGAGTGGCTGGCTACAGCGGTCGGCTGATATTGTTGTAGGCTTGATCGAGTTGCTTCAGGCGCGCGTCATACGCGGCCTTCAGGCAGGCAACGTCGCCGCCACATGCCTGACGCGTCTTGAGCCACGCGCTTTGCTCGTCATGAAGCGTTCCGCGAGCGCCCATGGCGAGCAGTCCCGACAAGAGTTGGAACGTCGTTGCCATCTTGACGTCGGCATCGTTGAGGGCGCGATTGGCGCAGATCGCCTGCTCGTCGGGCTTCAGGTTCTGCGCGTCGCAATCGAAGCTTGCGGAATGGGAGGGACCCGCAAACAGGGTCGTGCCGGCGAGTATTGCGGACAATAGTGCGATGACGAGGGTCGGCGTGTTTCGGGGCTTTGCATGCATGGTCGGCTCCTTTTCACGGTCGGCGCCTGCGAGATTTTTCGCGTCCTTCGGGCAGCGAAGGATGCTTGACGAAAGAGCGAAACTACAATGCGTTGCTTGCCCATTTGGTTCAATTTGGGGCCGCTGTTTCAACATTCGGTGACTGCCGCGACTGTCCACGGTTCCGCCCCCTTTCCTTTCTAGCGTCCGGCGGTAAAACACATTTCGAGAAGAGAATTTCAGAAGGATTCCCATGCAACGCCCGTTGAAATACCTCGCCCTCCCGGTGATTGCGCTGGCTATTGCGCTGCCGCAGTTTGCTCACGCCCAGACTGCAAGGACGGTGCCGCAGAGCCAGATCGAAATGCAGCTCTCCTTCGCGCCGCTGGTCAAGAAGACGGCCGGTTCGGTGGTCAATGTTTATGCGGAGCGCATGGTCGAGCGCCGCAATCCGTTCGCAGGAGATCCGTTCTTCGAGCAGTTCTTCGGACAGCAGATGCCGAACCGGACCCAGAAGCAGTCCTCGCTCGGCTCTGGCGTGATTGTCGAAAGCAATGGTACCGTGGTCACCAATAACCACGTGATCGAAGGAGCGGATGATATCAAGGTGGCGCTGGCAGACGGCAGGGAATACCCGTGCAAGGTCGTCCTGAAGGATGACCGGCTGGATCTCGCCGTGCTCAAGATTGATGGCGAGGGGGAGTTCCCGACCCTGAGCATCGGTGATTCTGACGCCATCGAGGTCGGCGATCTCGTTCTCGCGATCGGCAATCCATTCGGGGTCGGCCAGACGGTGACGAGCGGCATCGTTTCGGCGCTCGCGAGGAACCAGGTGGTCAAGACCGAGTTCGGCTTCTTCATCCAGACCGATGCCTCCATCAATCCTGGCAATTCGGGCGGTGCGCTGACCAACATGAAGGGTGAACTCATCGGCATCAACACCGCGATCTTCTCTCGTGGTGGCGGTTCGAACGGGGTTGGCTTCGCCATCCCCGCCAATCTCGTCAAGGTCTTCCTCGAAGCGGCCGACCGCGGCGCGAAAAGCTTCGAGCGGCCCTATATCGGAGCCACCTTCGAACCCGTCACTTCGGAAGTGGCAGAAGCGCTCGGGCTCGCCAAGGTTCGTGGGGCGCTCCTCGTTCGTGTCGACGAAAAGGGTCCGGCTGCCGAAGCAGGCCTCAAGCCCGGGGAAGTGATCACCGCCGTCAACGGCATTCCCGTCGAGCATCCGGATGCGCTGGGGTATCGCCTGACGACGGCGGGACTTGGCAAGACTGTCGAACTGACTGTACTCGACAATGGCAAGGAGCATGCAACCTCGCTCAAGCTGGCGACCGCGCCTGAAACCATGCCGCGTGACGAACGCCAGATCGAGGGACGCAATCCCTTCTCCGGTGTCAACATTGCTAACCTGTCGCCAAGGGTGGCTGACGAATTGCGCATGCCGACCGAACTCACCGGCGTCGTCGTGACCGACGTCAAGCCGGGATCGCCGGCGGCTCGCCTAGGCTTCGCCCCTCGTGATATCGTCGTTGCCATCAACGGCAACGCCATAGCTTCCACCGAAGAACTTGAAGCAGCGGTTGACGATGATCCGGGTTTCTGGCGCGTCGAGATCGAGCGCGACGGCCAGCGCATAAGGCAGTTCTTCCGATGAGTGATCTCTTCGCCTCCAGCGTTCCAGACGACGTCCAGCGTCGCCGGCCTCTTGCCGACCGGTTGCGGCCGCAGACGCTCGGCGACGTCACCGGGCAGGGCCACCTGACCGGCGAGGATGGGGCGCTGAGGCGAATGATCGACAGCGGATCGCTTGGCTCCATGATCTTCTGGGGCCCGCCGGGCACCGGAAAGACGACGGTGGCCCGCCTGCTGTCGGGCGAGGCGGGGTTGGCATTCGAGCAGATCTCGGCGATCTTCTCCGGGGTCGCGGATCTGAAGAAGGTTTTCGAAGCGGCGCGGGCGCGGCGCATGTCCGGGCGCCAGACCTTGCTTTTCGTCGACGAGATCCATCGTTTCAACCGCGCCCAGCAGGACAGCTTTCTGCCGGTCATGGAAGACGGAACCGTGATCCTCGTCGGGGCAACAACGGAAAATCCATCCTTCGAACTCAACGCCGCTCTCCTGTCTCGCGCCCGGGTGCTGACCTTCAAGCCCCATGACGAAGACAGTCTCGCCGAGCTTCTGGCCCGTGCCGAAGCGGCAGAAGGCAAGCCGTTACCGCTGACCGATGAGGGGCGTGCGAGCCTTGCGCGCATGGCCGACGGCGATGGCCGCGCAGTGCTGACGCTTGCCGAAGAGGTGTGGCGCGCAGCGCGCGAGGGTGAGATTTTCGACACCGAGGGCTTGACGCGCATCGTCCAGCGCCGAGCGCCCGTCTACGACAAGGGACAGGATGGCCACTACAACCTGATCTCCGCTCTGCACAAGTCGGTGCGTGGATCGGACCCGGACGCGGCGCTGTACTATCTGGCCCGCATGTTCGATGCCGGCGAGGATCCGCTCTACCTTGGTCGGCGCCTTGTGCGTATGGCGGTCGAGGATATCGGTCTCGCCGATCCCCAGGCACTGGTGGTCTGCAATGCCGCCAAGGACGCCTACGACTATCTCGGATCGCCGGAGGGAGAACTGGCACTCGCCCAGGCCTGTGTCTATCTCGCCACCGCGCCGAAGTCGAATGCGGTCTATACCGCCTTCAAGGCGGCTACACGCGCGGCCAAGGAGAACGGCTCGCTGCTGCCGCCCAAACACATCCTCAATGCGCCGACGAAGCTGATGAAGGGCGAGGGATACGGGGACGGATATCGCTACGACCATGACGAGCCCGATGCCTTTTCAGGCCAAGACTATTTTCCCGAAAAGATGGGACGGCAGACGTTCTACGATCCGCCGGAACGCGGTTTCGAGCGGGAGATCCGCAAGCGCCTCGACTGGTGGTCCAAGCTGCGTCGCGAGCGGGAAGGGCGCTAGCTTCAACCGCAAGAAGATGCGTCACGGATCGGAGGCGTCAGGATGCGGCTTGGAAACGCGCCGACGGCGCGGCACCGATCATCTTGACGCTGGATTCGGCAACCCCGCTGTGCCCCTCCATGTCGACCACGAGGTGCCAGTGGCCGGCTTCCGGGATGGTAAGCCGGATCGGCGACTTCTTGGCCACGCCGCCGATGAACTTGTGTTTCAGCGTTTCCTTGAAGCGTTGGAAGTGGTCGGCATTCATCAGTCGGACGTTGGCGATCGCCGAAAGTGAAATTTCGATCGTCGTGCCGGCTGGGAGTTCTTTGAGATCGTAGTGGCTGAAGCGAAATGCGGGACCGGGCATGCTGTTCTCGTCTGGACGTGCAAAGTTCGCCGAAGGCTACAGGCTGTTCGTTAAGGAAAAGTGGCAATATTCGGACTTGCGAATTTGCGTCGCAAATTCAAGCGGGTTTTCTCGTCTTGGCATTGCTTCAGGTGAAGCGCTCTCCGCTGGTCCGCCTGATGGATATCTCGCCATTCGCGATTTCCGTGCAAAGGAAGGAAGCGGGGGCCGGTATGCCGAGAAAGCTGGCGGCCGTCAGCCGTCCGGAAGCGAACGCCTTGGTGTCGACCGCTATCCTGTTGGGGTAGACCTCAGGTTGCTCGGATGCGGTCGGCGTGTGGCCATGCACGATGATCTTTCCGAAATCCTTGGTCGAGTCGAGGAATTCGCGTCGGATCCAGCGCAAGTCCTGCGGCGTTTGGTCGTGAAGGGAAACACTCGGCCGAACGCCGGCATGCACATAGAACCGCATGCTGTCTTCCACGAAATTTTCGGCCTTGAGCAGCAACTCGATATGCGTGCGATGTTGCTTGAGGTGAACGATGATGACCGAATCGGGCTCGTCGCCACGAAGGCCGTAGGATGCCAGTGTCTCGAAACCGCCATTGGCGAGCCAGTGCTCGCGCGTGGTGTCGCGGTCCCGTGGATCCTCGATGTAGCGGAGCATGAACTCCTCGTGGTTTCCGAGGATCAACTTCGAGCCGGGAACGTGCGCCAGTGTGTGGATGACCAGTTCTAGCGCCATGCGGCTGTTCGATCCGCGATCGATAATGTCGCCGAGAAACACCACCTTGTAGGGAAGTCCCGCCTCCTCGGCGTCCTTGCGAATGGCTTTCAGCAAAAAATGAAGGAGGTCCGCGCGACCGTGAACGTCGCCGATTGCGTAAGTAATCATCATGTGCCTTGTCAGGTATTCCTGTCGCGCGAAAGCCGCAAGGAGACGCGACTCTTCTATATGCGTCCCGACGGATCAAGCACAAGAGCGCCGCCCGAGGCAAGACCGGAAACAGGAGACCAGGTGGCGCGACAGGGCGGGGCGCCACTCGGTCATGTATTTCTCAGGAACGAAAAAGGGAAACAATTGGTCGCTTGCGGGTACCGGTGCCAGTCGAACGTGTGCGGCTGAACGGATCCGGCTCGACGACGACCCCCTCAGGTGCCCGGCACACATCGGCAGGGTTGTGGTTGCTCTCTTCCACTGCGAAATGCAGCGCGGCCCCCTCGGTGGTGAATAGTCCGCCGACCCGGCCAAGCTTGTCCTGGACGACCCACCAGCCATGATGGTCCTGGCCGATGGTGAAACGGGCGCCGGAAGGGAGATTGGTCTGCCTGCGATACATACTGCCCATGTGCGTGGGTTTCCTTGGTTGTTGAAGGGGATTGATGGACTGAACTGCTGACTAGCGCGCGAGCCAGGTGGCTATCACCTGGACAAGGCCGGCGAAGAGTAGGACGGCGAGGAGTCGCAGGCAGGCGTCGCGCAGCAACTGCCACCGGGTATACTGCTTGTCCGGGCCTCCGTGCTTGCGGGCGGTACCAGGATGCGGGCTGGTCTCTGAGTGGATCGGGTAGCGTGGCATTGGAGTTCCTTTCGGTAATGGTTCAATGTGCCTGCCTGCGGCTCTGCGTCATCTCGGGCAGCGGCGCCAGGGCAAGGCGGATTGCCGCAATGGTTTCGGGTTGGGGGGCGGTCAGCGGAAGCCGTACTTCGCTACTCAGTCCGTGCATCAACTGGAGCGCATACTTGGCCGCAGCCGGACCGTCTTCGCGCTCAATGGCCCGGAGCAGCGGGCCGAGGCGTTCGCCAAGCGCGATCGCCGCTTCGGTGTTGCCGGTCTGCAGCGCATAGTGCATGGCGGCGACGAGCCGGGGTGCGATATTCGCTGCCAGCGAAATCGTACCGCGACCGCCGGCGAGATTGAATGTCAGGGCGGTAACGTCATGGCCGGAAAGAAACTGAAGGCGTTGGCGCAGGGCCTTCGGAGCCCTGGAGATTCTGGTGATATCGCCGGTGCAATCCTCCACCGCAACGACCTGTGGTATGGTCGTAAGCCTTTCGAGCGTCTGCGGTGCAAGATCGACGGCGGTACAGGACGGCACATTGCAAATGATGATCGGAATGTCGACTGCGACCGAAACGGCCTCGAAATGCCGCAGAATCCCTTCCTGAGTAGGCTTGTTGTAGTAGGGTACGACGATGACGGCGCCATCCGCGCCCAGGTTCCTGGCCTCGGCAGTCAGGGCAATGGTTGACTCGGTGCAACTCGTGCCGGTGCCAACGAGGACGGGCACCTGATGCTCGGCAATATCGACGCAAAGCTCGATCAAGGTCGTGCGTTCGCTGCGCGTCAGCGTCGCGGCCTCTCCCGCCTGGCCGCAGACGACGAGCCCGGATATACCGTTGAGGATCTGCCACTCGACGAGTGACATGAAGCCAACGCGATCGAGTTCACCGTTCCTGAAGGGTGTGATGAGATCGCAGATAGCCCCGTGGAGACCTGGGAGGGCATTGGTATTTGGCACTATGTTCTCCTGGATAGTAGT
Source organism: Ferirhizobium litorale (assembly GCA_030028905.1). GTDB lineage: Bacteria > Pseudomonadota > Alphaproteobacteria > Rhizobiales > Rhizobiaceae > Ferirhizobium > Ferirhizobium litorale. The sequence goes on from JALDYZ010000006.1 coordinate 26,387, forward strand.
GGCCGGATCAGTGCCGGCTGTCGGCCGCGATCAGCGCGGATAGAAGCGCGGCAGCCTCGTCCTGATGCATGGTGGTAAATTTGCGGGCGTCATCGCGCGAACACCGTTCCTCACGGCGCAGCGTGCAGACCCAGACGCCGTCCTTGAGTGCAAGCCGGCAAACGGTTCGCGTCGGCCGGCTGGCCGCTATCAGAAAAAGCGCAGCTTCCGAAAGCAGGTCGGTGTCCATGAGGGCTCGAAAGCGCCGCATGGCGTCGCGGTCTTCAGTGAGCGAGAGGAGCGAAGGCAATAGCCGGACCGCTTCCCAGACGTGATGTTCGCGCAGGATCCGTGCAGCCCGGATGCGGATCGCAAGGGTCGCGATCGCAGACAGAGGATCAACTTCGGGAACCATCAGTGGCTTGGCGCCGATGCGGTCGTCGCACCAGGGCGAGTTTCCAGTCGCAACGGTGCTCGGCATTTCAGCGTCCTCCGCCGATCAACAGCCACAGGATGGAGCCTGCGATAAAGCAACTGATAATGCCGTAACGAAGCAACGCGAGGCGCTGCTCGCGAACAGCCTGGGGTCGATCACCGCGCCGCGAGCAACGCTCAGCGAGAATGTCGAGCATGAAGGAGGAGAGAATGGCGCGAGTTGATAAGGTCGGGGAAAGGTATTCTGGTTTTCTCTTCATGGCACTGTCTTCGATTGACAATGCCAGGATGGTAGGCCCGGGCTGCATATGAATTCGATTGGAAAGGCGGCGTATGCGTATAAGGAATGTGTAAGGAGCGCGCAAAGCGTGCGGGCTGCCGAGAACTGGAAAGTGCGCCCGGCATCAGCAATCGCCCAAATCACGACTGCGGACGATTTTTGATTCTATCGCGTTATTCTACCAATGCGCTATCGGGTGCCGGTGTGCCGCCTGCGGGCTTGCCGATCGTCACGCGATCACCCTTGGTGACCTTGTCCATCTGGGTCATGTCGGCCGAGGGCCCAGTGCCGGCAATCCGGCTGGCCAACATTTCATTCTCGGGTGTCAGGCCGTTGCCGAGATATTTCGAAGCAAGGATTGCGCCGGTGCCAACCAGCAAAAGAAGAATGATCGTCGCCAAACTACGGGATTTCATGACCGGATCCTCCATCCTAGCCTGAGGAGAATATTGGTCATCGGCCGTAAATTTCAATACGCTAATATAAAGTTGCTGGTATGGCGAAGTATTGGTCCAATCGCCACTTTCCCATTCGCCGGACACACTGATCCGACGAGTTGTTTTGTAGTCTGGGGAAGACTCACTTCTTGCTGTCGGTTACATGCCCAGGCGCAATCGGATCGCTCGCCGGAAAAGTTTCCTCGAGCGCTTCCTCCAGATAGTCGTCCTGTTCCTTCCGCTTCTTTTCCTCCATGTCAGCATCCTTCTTGCGAGGATCGTCGGGATGGGGCTTTTTCTCGGTCATCGGTCACCTCCGTCGAAACATGACTACTCGTGCGGGACTACTCGAAATCGATCCTGGATAGAATCCGCTTCTGAACTTCCAGTTCCTCCTCGCGCAGCGCTGCGACAAGTTCCGCCAGTTTACCACGAAGCGCGTGGACCTGGTCGAGAAGGTTCATTGCGACGTCGACGCCGTCCTCGTTGACGCCCATCGGACCGATCAGGTCGAGGATCAGTCGCCCGCGGGCGAGATCGGCATTGTGGAATTCGCGCATGCCCCCCCGTTCCTCCGGGACGAGCCAACGCTGCTGCACCCAAAGATCGAGCACCCTGACCTCGATTTGCAAGTATGCGCAGAGTTCGGTGTCCTTCATACGCCACCTCCCATCGTCTTCCGCGGATCGTGCCGGGTGCCTGCCTCCCAGTTCTTGACGAATTCGGTGAGTTCTGAATCGGGTTCGTCGGGGAGGACAACCTTCAGTGTCACGAAAGCGTCGCCGTGCCCGCCGCCATGCTTGTGCAGGCCCTTGCCCTTGAGACGCAGTGTCTTGCCGGTATTGGAGTTGGGGGCGAGCGTGACGTTCACAGCGCCGCTCACCGTCGGGACGCGGATCTTGCCTCCCAGCACCGCTTCACTGAGTGAAATCGGAACCTCGTATCGAACGTCGTCGCCGTCGACCTTGAAGATGGGATGGGGGCGCACCGTGATATCGATGAGCGCATCGCCCGGCGGGCCGTTGTTGAAGCCCGGTTCGCCCTTGCCGCGCAGCCTGAGTGTCTGGCCGTCGCGCGTTCCAGCTGGAATTTGCAGGTCGAGCGCGGTGCCGTCGGGCAGGGTGATCTTCTTCTTTGCGCCGTTCACCGCCTCGAGAAAATCGACTTCCATCGCATAATGCGCGTCGCGTCCCTTAATTGGCCCTTGTGGGCGGTTCCGGCGGCTGAAAAAGCTCGAAAAGACATCGTCGGCATCGCCGAAATCCGAAAAGGCGCTGCGATTTTCGTACCGTCCCCCCGTCGATCCGTGCGATGCGTAGTCGCGATAGTAATCGCGGGGCGGCGCTGTTTCCGCGCCTGTGGCATCGATTTCGCCACGATCGAATTTCTTGCGCTTCTCCTCGTCGCTCAGCAGCGAATAGGCGGCCGAGACACCCTTGAACTTCTCCTCCGCCGCCTTGTCGCCGGGGTTAAGGTCGGGATGAAGGTTTTTGGCAAGCTTGCGATAGGCGGACTGGATGTCCTTTTGCGAAGCATCGCGGCTGACGCCTAGCGTCTCGTAGGGATCACGGCTCATTCGGTCTCCTCGGAACACCAAAACGATATAGCGTCGATGTATTCTGTTTTCCATGTCGGAGGGCCGATATGGGGACAGTCCGCAGGGGAAGGTGCCATACCGGTCGGCGGATCACAATGACGGCATTTGCGCGGTGGGAACGTTCGCTACACCTGCTTCCGGTCGCACCAGCAGTTTGTCGATCCGTCGGCCGTCAAGGTCCACGACCTCGAACCGCCATCCGTTCTTGGCAAAGCTTTCGCCGATGCTCGGCAGGTGCTTGAGTTCCTCGAGCACCAACCCCGCAACCGTCTGGTATTCGATGTCGTCGTCGAGCGGGAAATTCATGTAAGCGGCGAACTCGTCGATCGGCATCCAGCCGGATACGAGATAGGAACCATCCTCGCGTTGAGCGATTGCGGGCTCTTCGGATTCGTCTTCCTGCAATACGCCGACAATGGCCTCGAGAATGTCCCCGGAGGTAATAATCCCCTCGAAATGCCCGTACTCGTCGTAAACCAGCACCATGTGGATCGACGACTTGCGGATGACCTCGATGACCGTGCTCGCATGGGAAAGATCAGAGACGACCGGCACCTCGCGCGTCAGGGCGAGGATGTCGACATCGTCGCCGGAACCGACAGCCTTGTAGAAGTCCTTGGCGAAAAGTACGCCGAGCAACTCGTCGGAACTGCCTTTGCGCACAGGCAGTCGCGAGCGGCTGGTCTGTTCGATCTGGGCGCGGATCTCTTCGAGACTGTCCTCGATGTCGATCACCTCGACCTCCCGACGCGGCGTCATCAGGGCACGGGCGGTTCGATCGGCGAGGCGCATCACGCCCGAGATCATTGCCTGTTCCTCGCTCTCTATCACGCCGGCGCTATGGGCTTCGGCAAGCACCGTTTTGATCTCCTCGTCGGTGATCCTGCCCTCGGTCTTTCCGGATTGGCCGAGCAGTGTCAGCACCAGCTTGCCGGAGGTATCGAGCAGCCAGACCAGGGGTGCTGCCATCTTGGAAAGCACCACCATCGCCGGTGCGACCTTGCCGGCGATCGATTCCGGATCTCTGAGAGCGATCTGCTTGGGAACAAGTTCGCCGATGATCAGGGAGAGATAGGTGATCGCCACGACCACCAGACCGACGCCTATGGCATCCGACGCCGCCTTCGACAGACCGTGGGTCAGCAGCCACGTGCTGAAGCGTGAACCGAGCGTGGCGCCCGAAAAGGCGCCGGACAGCACACCCACCAGTGTGATGCCGATCTGCACCGTGGACAGGAACCGCCCGGGATCCTCTGCCAATTGCATGGCAAGGCGCGCGCCCCTGCTTCCCTGGTCGGCCATTACCTTCAGCCGGGCCGGTCGCGACGAAACGACGGCGAGTTCGGACATGGCCAGCACCCCATTCAGGATGGTGAGCAGGACGACAATCGAGATTTCCAGTAACAAGAGGGGACCCGTGACGTTGTTGTCGGTGGCCCGAAAAATAGGAACAAACGCGTCCCGGGGAAAGAACTATCTCTGGTCGAGGGCAGATAAGTTGGTCTATCGGCAGTCGGATGATGGTCAGGATTGCGGCGGCGGCGCCATAGTCACCCGCATCTGGGGCACTTCCGGCGGCAAGCGGTGCGGCAGCACGAGAGGCCATGCTGCCGCACGGAAATCATACCGGATCAGCCATTGCCGATGATCTTGTAGGCGAGCGCGATCGTAGGGGCCGCCAACATCAGGGCAGTGATCATGCTGTAGACGAAGAGCTTCATCGTGAACTCCCTTTCATCACCTTCATTCGAAGTGGTGATGCGGATGCGGCATTTCAATCCGGATCAACAATCAGGCCGAATCACAAGTTGCAGCGTGACGGATATCGTGTCGGCCGGGTATGGTTTTCGCCTTGAAAAGCAGCATCTGTAGAGGATCTACGCATTTCAACTGATGGGAGTCCAGATCAAGGCAGTCGCCAAAAACATCAATGAATGCAGTTCCCGCCATCACCATCGGTTGCGAGAAGTGCGGGGGCACCAGGTTCTGACAATCGTCAAATCACGCGGCCGCGCACTTTGTTCATGCCGCCGCCTTGCACATCGGGCCGCAGTGCATATATTTGCGGCGCACCCGACCGTACCTGATTATTTGGGCCGGGATGCTTTTTGGCTGCATAGCCGCCTTCACCCGGCAACATTGCTTGCCGCCGGACTTTGGAAGGAGACATAGATGTCCATTACTCTGAGCAATCTCGACAGTTCGAATGCCTCGACCGTCCCTCAGATCGAAATCGGAGCCGCCGTAAGGCGATCGCGTGAGGCTGCGGGCTATTCTATCGACGAGCTCTCGGAAACTTGCGGCCTGACCGGCAACGAAATCTCCAGGATCGAGATCGGCGCCGACGCCGATCCCGCAAAACTGCGTCGCATCGCTGCGGCGCTTCGGGTAGAGCCTTCTACCTTTCTGGCCCACTAGAAGACTGCACACCCCCATTCGTGGGGTGTGCACTCCGTTCCTGCGCGCCGCGCGCTGTCCTCTCGGGCAACTGCGCCGACGAGCATCGATATCTGGATTGCGCGCCGCCGCCGCCGTCCTGCCTGCGCAGAAACCGCGCGTTTTGCCAATCACTTCTGTGGAAATATCTCCTTCCAGTCGGCCTTCATGTCGACGACCGTCCAGCCGTTGTTAGGTGCAATGTCGAGGGCCTTGTCCAGCCGGCCGAACTCGGTGTTGCGATCATAGGCGTATTCACGCTCGGCGTCGGTGTGGTGGACGATCAGTCCGAACCTTGGGATGGAACCACCCACGGTGGTCCATTGCAGCATCTCGAGGTCGCCGTCGGAATTGCCGAAGGCGGCGATGGGACGGCGGCCGATGGCCGCGTTGATGCCGACCGGCTTGCCGGCCTTGTCATCGACGAAATTCACCTCTGGCAACCTGAACAGGATCGGCAATCCGTCGCGCAGGATGAACTCGGTCTTGATGGAAGAACCGATGACCTGCTCGGGTGGAATGCCGTAGACATCTTTCGCCCATGGCCGCATGAACTCCACGCCGCCGCCCGAGACGATGTATGTCTTGAAGCCGTTTGTCCTCAGGTAGGCAAGCAGTTCGAGCATCGGCTGATACACAAGCTCGGTATAGGGCCGATCGAAGCGCGGATGGCGGGCGGTGGCCAGCCATTCGGTCACGATTTCCTGGAACTCGTCGACCGTCATGCCGGCATGAGTCGCCATGATAAGTTCGACAAGACCCTTCTCGCCGGAAGCCGCAAGCGCCTTCAAGTCGCCGTCAAGCACCGCCTTGAAGGGTTGTTTGTCTTTCCATTCCGGATGTTGCGGTGCCAGCAGCTTCACCCGATCGAGAGCGAAGGCCAATTGTGTATACATCGGGTGTTCGACCCAGAGGGTACCATCATTGTCGAAGACGGCGATGCGATCGGATTCCGGAACGAAATCGGTCGTATTTTCCGCAGTGACCCGATCGACGAAGGCGACGATGGCTTGCTTGGGAGCGGTGTCGTTCCATGATGGCAACGGGTCAGACTGGGCGAATGCCGTGGCCACGCAAACAAGGACGGCTGCCAACGCAAGAAATGCGTTTCGAGAAAAAGAAGCCAATGCGATCATTCCAATCCTCCTCGGTCAGTCCAGTTTCCAATTGACAGTGAAATGTTGAACCTTCTTTCGCAAGTTTCGGCGCGCACCGATCGCCAGCGTCGATCGTTCGTGAGTATCAATGGCCCTCACTCTGCAGCCTCCGCGGGGGATAGTCTATACAGACCCTCAGGGGTTCGCGCTCGTCGGGAAAAAACGTGCCCACGCGATGTCGCGAAGCCCCCTCGCGCAAACTTGACGCAAGCCAGGCCTTGATCGCAAGGCCCCATTCGTGGTTGCATCAGGGCGACGGTACGCATCAGCCCGCCGATCTTTCCGCCCATATCAGCCCAAACAGCCGGGTTTTCGGCAAGGTGTAGTCGAGGTTCACATGGCATTTTCGTTTTTGCGTTCGCGCGGCGAGGAACCGCCTGTTTCTGTCCCGGCCATCGGGCTTGAACTCTTCGTTCGATTGCCGCCCGCTGCCAGCGGCACGGCAATGACGGTGATCGAGACGATAAATGCTCCCGGCTTCGGACCGCCCCGCCACCGCCACAACGAGACCGAGGTGTTCCGTGTGCTGGAGGGGCGCTATCTCTATGAGGTTGACGGCAGCCAGTTTTACGCCGAGATCGGCGATCTGGTCAGCATCCCAGGTGGCGCGGCCCATGGTTTCGTCAACGTGACCGATCGCCCGGCGCGCCAACTGATCATGATCCTGCCTGGGCTCGACGCACGAACCTTTTTCACAGAGCTCGGTTCGGTGATGAAGGACGGTGTTCCGGATACGGGTATGCTCAACGCGTTCGGCCGCAAGTGGGGCGTAGAGTTTCTCGGTCCGCCCTTGCACGCGCCGTAGCGGGGGCGCCGGGGGCGAGAGGAGATCAGACTATCGGCAGGCGACATGTGTTTTGACGGCGCAGATTTTCGTGTATCGTGGCGCCGCCACATGAATGATCCGTATTGTTGATTGTCCCGTGTACCGAGTTGCCATCACCGGCGCTTCCGTTTGGAGCGCCCGCCATGGTCTCCGGCCCCGCCTGTGCGCGGCCGCCTGAATTTCCGCATGCAAAGAAAGTTTGAAGCAGCGCAATGCCGCTGACGACGACGAATGTCTCTGGCGGCTATCGCCGCGGGGGCATGGCGGCTGAACCGGGCCGACGGCTGCGCCGAGCGTTGAAACATCGCCAAACGAAGGGAAATTCGCATGACACGCAAACAGGTATTTTGTCTCCTGCTGGCAGGCACTCTCGGTTTCCTGAACGGGGCAGCGGCGCTTGCCCAGGAAGCCGCCCGGAAACCGCACGTGCCACTTGAAAAGACCATCGGCCAGACGAGCCATCAGGCGCCGATGTCTTCGCTTCTCGTCTTGAACGCAGACGGTGCGAAGCTGGAGGGCAACAAGCTGACGCTGACGGGCGTTGCCAGCAGCACGATCGTCTTTTCGGACCGCCCGGTCAGGGCGGCGGGGCATCTCGCCACCGATGAACTGGTCAAGCAATGGGGCGAGGGGCCGGACAACTTCGTCAAGGATCCGCCGAATGCGACGATTTCGGTGCTCGGCGGCGGTAGCGACGTCAGCGATGCCGTCTTGACCCTCAAGACTCCGACGCTGGAAGGAACGACGCTGACCTTCGATGTTGCGGTTCTGGAAGGCAATCTTGACGGCGCCAGCGGGCCGGCCGCGCTGTTCATCGACCATTGGCGCGGCTGGAACAACGCCGCATGGTATGGAGCGGGTCTTGCGACTGGGGCAGCCCTAGGCGTCGCGGCCACACGCCCCTATTATCCGCCCCACTACTACAGACCCTACTACTACGCCCCGGTGGTGGAGCGGCCATGCCCTCCCGGCTACTGGCTTGGGCCCTGGGGCCATTGCCGTGACACACCCTACCATGGTCGGTTGCCGGGCGGCGGCTGGCAGCCATGATTGCCAGGCCCGGACCCCTGACGCGCAATGGCTCGCCGGGGGGGGGCGGTGCCCTCGATTGACGATGATCCGCAAACGCAGTGCCCTGCGCGCGATGGAACGCGCAGGGCGGCGACCTCCAATTGCGAACCCGGTAGCGGGGACAAAGTCCCGGAGGCGGGAGGAGGTTACAGGCGCCCCGGTCGTTGGGCCGACATGCTTGGCGGCAGACCGCCCATGTCGTGCGGGTAGTCGAAAGCCGACAGCATTCTCTGCTTGGCATCGAAATAGGACCGAACCCAGGAGAAGCGCCCACCGCTCTTCGACATGCCAACGGCATCGGCGATGCTCTCAAGGCTGATGGTTTGGCCCGCTGCCCCCCAGTTCCCCTCCGGGACCTCGTCGATCACGACCAGGATACTGGATTTGTGAGCATCGCGGGCGTGGAGGGTAGCAAGGATCGCGTCGTTTACCCAGGCGTGCACCTCGCTCTTGTGGCCGGCGTTCATGTAGCCTTCGGGTATCGTCACATGCACGAGGAAGGGGCCGGGCGTGGCGATGAAAGTATCGTCGCGTGCGCCCCCCACCCAGAAATCAGTCCGTGCGATCTCGGTGAAGATGACCCAGGCGAAGGCACGTCCGCCATGGGTATTTGCGCCGCCCTCCATCTTGATCAACACTTCCGTGAGCCTGGTCGCGAGATCCGCCTTGGCGCCGTCATCGATATGACCGGCAACGTAGTGAACGTTCATGATAGGCATGTCATTCTCCTTCCTTGCGCACCGAGCACGTCGACCCATGCGTTCGGCTGGTTGTGATGATCGCGCGGCAAACAGCGAAGTTGGGGCAGGCACTACCCTTGCAGGCCTTGGGAAATTGCACCGGAAGGCAGTCAATCGGCTTTGCCGGCACGGCGGGCGGGTGCTCAGTGATGAACATGGTCGTGCTCCCATTTCTGCTGGATAGTGTCGTCGATCATGAGCGTCTCGACGACGATGACGTCGGTGTCGTCCTCGAGGATCTCAAAATCTACTGTGGAAGCGTTCCAAATGCCCGTGCTGTCGCGGGCATTGAGGACGGTCGTATCGCAGCGGACCGAGCCTTCGCGGACAAAGACGTAGACGCCGTGCGAGACGGAGCGGAGTGGGTAGGCGAAGGACTTGCCCGAGTCCGCAATCAGCCGCGAAACGCGCAGATCCTGATCGACGGGAAGAGCGCCGTCGCCATCGCCGACCAACTGCACGATGGCGTTGCGCCGCGTGCGGAAATCAAAGTGGGCGCGGTGGTAGGATGGTGGAAGGTAGAGCTGCTTAGGCAGGAGCCAAAGATAGATGGCGTGCATGTCCTCGGGAGTGACACTGAGTTCGGAATGCTTGCCGCCCGATCCGGCGGAAAAGACATAGTAGTCGCCGGCCGCGAGCCGATCGACCGTTCCGCCGCCCGCCGTATTGATGTGCGTCAATTCGCCAGCAAACACGAAGGCGCAAATGACGAAATTGTGGTGCGGGTGCATGTTGTATCCGCAGCCGGTCCCATGGAACACCTCGTCACCGAAGACGCGGACCGGCCCGAATCCCGGCCGTCCGCCTTGGTATTCATGGAAGTTGAAGCTTGATGCACGGGTGACGAACCCGTCGGGGTGACCTGCAATATAGGACGAGCGAGAGCCGTCTGACTTGATCATATCGTGTCCGCGCTCTTCGTTGCGGATGATGAACTGGTGGGACATTCGACTTTCTCCTGGAAGACGGGTTTGTTTAGAGGCTGGGCTGGGGCTGGCCATAGGCGTAGCCAATCACCACCATTTCGAACATGTGCTTGGGAGTGCCACAGTCCGGGCAAACCCAATCGTCGGGAATATCTTCCCAGCGGGTGCCGGGGGCCAATCCATGCTCTGGCAGGCCCAAAGCTTCGTCATAAGAGAATCCGCAGCCGAGGCACATCAGCCGCTTGAAAGGTTCAGTGCTCATAACAACCTCACTTGGTAATGCGTAACGCGCTACTGATAACGCGTGACGCATTACTAATATTAGTCGATGCTTAATGCAAGTGAAAAGTTAATGAGCGGTAAAGCCGAGACGTCGCTAGCGAAGGAGGCGCGGCGACCGGGGCAGGTCTTGGTTGGCCTGGAGCAAGGCTTCGGTGAATATCGGCTCCCAGGAGCGGATATGGTGCCTCATCAGGTCGCGCAGGCCGTTTGCGTCGCCAATTTCGGCAAGATCGATGATCCGGTAGTGCTCCGCGACGGATTCCCGCTGGCGGTCCCTGCCGGTGCTTGTGCCGATACCGTAGAGCCTCATCTTGTCGCGCATGGCCATGACCGTTTCGGTCAACAACTCGTTGTCGGTCTGCTCAGTGAATGCCCGATGGAATCGCCGGTCCGCCTCCAGATAGTCCGATACATTGCCATTTTCCACAGCATGTGCCACCGCGTCGGCCAGCAGCCGCAACCCACTGAGGTCCTTCTTGCGCTTCAGCGCAACTGTTTCGGCAGCATAGACTTCCAGCAGTTCGCGCATGTCGAACAGGTTGCGCAACTCGGTCAGTGTGGGGGCGACGACCTTGAAGCCGCGGTTGCGCAGCGGTTCGATGAGGCCATTGCGGGCCAGTTCGAGCAGAGCCTCACGCACCGGTGTCGTGGATACGCCCATGGTTGCGGCCAGACTTGGAACCGAGTACATTGCGCCGGGCGCGCTTTGGCCCGAGATGATTTCCGAACGCACGTGCTGAAGTACCTGTTCGCGAAGATTACCGTCCAATTTTCATGCTCCAAATTTGCCTCTCGTTTCTATGTAACGCGTTACCGAGCGTTTGGAAACTGCAATTTGTCGCCTGAAAAAGTCATGCATACGCCTTGATTGGAGCAGATGTCCGGACAGAGAGGCGATGGACAGCCGGCCGGCGCGATTCTAGAACGTCGCCATGAGCCGCATCACCTACATCGAAGCGATCGAAGCGACCGGCATACTGCGACAACTGGCGGACTTCGATCCTCATGTCGCGGGTACCCTGCCGCTCGACGTTCACACCGGGACGAGCGATATCGACATTCTTTGCCACGCTCCGGATGACGAGAGATTTTCCGAACTGCTGTGGTCTTGCTTTGGCGGGGAGGGTGATTTCCGGATGTGGCAATGGAGCGGCAGCGGTCGGCCCGTTCTCGCCTCTTTTCGCGCCCATGGATGGGAGTTCGAGATTTTCGGGGCCGGCGTGCCCGTTGCCGAGCAGTCGGGCTGGCGGCATTTCGAGGTGGAACGGCGCCTGCTTGCGCTCGGTGGGCCGGCGTTCAGGGACGCGGTGATGGCGTTGCGTGGCAAGGGGGTCAAGACCGAGTCCGCCTTCTGGGCCGCGCTTGGCCAGACTGGCGATCCCTATCAGGGAATGCTGGGGCTCTATCACCGAACCGACGACGAACTTGTTGGAGTTCTCGCCCCGCTGTGGCGCGGCTCGCTCCCCAGGGCAAGGCGCTAATTTTATCGGTGATATCGCCGCCGAGGAGCACCACCGCTGCGAATGCGAGCGCGGGGCGCTCTGCGATCGGATCCCGTTGGATATTTCGCGGCCTTCCCCGTGCCTGTTACACCGCCGGCCACAGACGGACCAGTTGATTTAACGCAAAGCGGGCAGCCAATTTCAAGGATAGTCTATTTGCATGGGTGAAAAGCCCGAGTGATGACTGCCGCATATTGTCGGCTTCCGGGAAGGATGGCGCAAATGACATCGGCTAAACTGGCAAGCGTGGCTATTGCTGCAACGCTTTTTTCAATCAGCACAACGACCCCGATGTACGGGCAGACCCCGTCTGGCCAGAACCAGGAACAACAACCGGACTGGTCCGAGATGATGCCCGGTCCGATGATGGGGTGGCGCCATCAGGGCGGCGGATCTCGCGGCCCCGCCATGCGCGGTCATATGATGAAAATCATGTTCGCTGTCGCGGATGTAGATGGCGACGGCGCTCTGAGCTTCGACGAAGTCGTGACAATCCACAAAAGGATCTTCGACAAAGCCGATGCCAACAAGGACGGCAAGGTGACAATCGAAGAGATGCAAGCGTTCATGCGCGACTGAGGAGCGACGAACCGGCGGGGGCTGAGGCAAGGTTCCTATCAGCGGTGTTGCGATTTCATGGTCGCGCACCCCAGCGGAAACCGGCTGGAGTGCGTTCGAACTGGAAGGTTCAACGGTCAGCCTCCTTGAGGGAACCCAACCTCATCCCCGAACGCAATTCGGCCCAAGCTGTCGCCCGGGCCGATTCTTCTCCATTCGAATTCGTTCGTTCGTTCGTCTCGGTTTGCGGATCTCAGCTGCACCCGCTCGTGCTTCCGCATGTGTCGCACTTCTCGCAGGTGCCGTTGCGCACCATGGTGAAGTTCTGGCACTCGGAGCACATGTTGCCGGTGTAGCCCTGCATGATGGAGCGGGCGCGACGCTCGGCCTCCACCTTCTTGGCTTCCGACTTGGCGGAGGCGGCATCCGCGGCGGCCTTGTCGGAGAACAGCGCGGTCGCATCGCTGCCGAGTTCCTCGATCACTTCCTCGGCGATCTCCTCTGCCAGTTCCTTGGCGCGCTCCTCATAGTCGCGCTTGAAGGACACGACTTCCGAGGTGGAGATCGAAAGCGTCGGCTCGATCTTGCGGGCGGCGCTGCCGGCAAAGGCCGTCACCGTGCTGCCTGACGAGGCGCGGGCGGGTGCCGCGGTGGACGCCCCCTTCGGCTCCGCTGTCGGCCTGTCGCCACCCGATACCAGCGTCGGCTTGTAGCCGCGGGTCCAGCCGGTCGAAACGAGGTTGGTCTTTCCTTCCTGGATGCCCTTGCCGAGCGCCGTGTTGGAGAAGTCCGACGTGTCGACATGCGCGAGATCGTGGCGATTGAGATACGAAACGGCGAGTTCGCGGAACACGTAGTCGAGGATCGACGTGGCATTTTTGATCGCATCATTGCCCATGACGATGCCGGCCGGCTCGAACTTGGTGAAGGTGAAGGCCTCGACATATTCCTCGAGCGGCACGCCGTATTGCAGGCCGAGCGAGATGGCGATGGCAAAATTGTTCATCATCGCGCGGAAGGCGGCGCCTTCCTTGTGCATGTCGATGAAGATCTCGCCGAGACGGCCGTCACCGAATTCGCCGGTCCGCAGATACACCTTGTGCCCGCCGATGACGGCCTTCTGGGTGTAGCCCTGGCGCCGGTTCGGCAGCTTTTCACGTTCGCGGGTGACCCGTTCGATCACGCGCTCGATGATTTTTTCGGTCACGGTGACAGCAGCTGCGGCGGCCGGCGCCTGCAGCAGTTCCTCGAGCGTGTCTTCCTCTTCCTCGTCCTCGATCAGCGAGGCGTTGAGAGGCTGGGACAGCTTGGAGCCGTCGCGGTAGAGCGCGTTGGCCTTCAGCGCCAGCTTCCACGACAGCATGTAGGCGTTCTTGCAGTCCTCGACGGTCGCCTCGTTCGGCATGTTGATCGTCTTGGAAATGGCGCCCGAGATGAACGGCTGGGCAGCCGCCATCATGCGGATATGGCTCTCGACCGAGAGGTAGCGCTTGCCGATCTTGCCGCAGGGATTGGCGCAATCGAAGACCGGCAGGTGCTCGGCCTTGAGGAAGGGCGCGCCTTCCAGCGTCATCGCGCCGCAGACGTGGATGTTGGCGGCCTCGATGTCCTTCCTGGAGAAACCGATGTGCTCGAGCAGGTTGAAGCTCATGTCGGCGAGTTGCTCGTCGGAGACCTTCAGCGTCTCCTTCAGGAAGTCGGCGCCGAGCGTCCACTGGTTGAAGACGAACTTGATGTCGAAGGCGCTCTTCAGCGCAGCGTTGACCGCCTCGACCTTCTCGTCCGTAAAGCCCTTGGCCTTCAGCGTAGACGGATTGATCGAAGGCGCCTGGTTGAGGTTGCCGTGGCCGACCGCATAGGCCTCGATCTCGGCGATCTGGCTTTCGGAGTAGCCGAGCGTACGCAGCGCTTCCGGAACGGCGCGGTTGATGATCTTGAAGTAGCCGCCGCCAGCGAGCTTCTTGAACTTGACCAGCGCGAAATCGGGCTCGATGCCGGTGGTGTCGCAATCCATGACGAGGCCGATCGTGCCGGTCGGCGCGATCACGGTCGTCTGGGCATTGCGGTAGCCGTGCTTCTCGCCAAGCTCGACCGCCTTGTCCCAGGCGCTCTTGGCATGGGCGATCAGGTCGGCGTCCGGGCAGTCGCCATGGACGAGCGCGACCGGATTGACCGACAGGCTCTCGTAACCGGCGGATTCTCCGTAGGCGGCGCGGCGATGGTTGCGCATGACGCGCAGCATGTTGTCGCGGTTCGGCGCAAAGCCCGGGAAGGTGCCGAGCTCGGACGCCATTTCGGCCGAAGTTGCGTAGGCGACGCCGGTCATGATGGCGGTCAGCGCCCCGCCGATGGCGCGGCCCTCGGTGCTGTCATAGGGAATGCCGGAGGACATCAGGAGACCGCCGATGTTGGCATAGCCGAGACCGAGGGTGCGGTATTCGTAGGAGAGTTCGGCGATCTGGCGGCTCGGGAACTGCGCCATCATGACGGAGACTTCGAGCACGATCGTCCACAGGCGGACCGCATGTTCGTAGTCGGCGATGTTGATGTTCTTGGTGACCGAATCCTTGAACTGCATCAGGTTGAGCGAGGCAAGGTTGCAGGCCGTGTCGTCGAGGAACATGTATTCCGAGCAGGGGTTGGATGCGCGGATCGGGCCGGCGGCCGGGCAGGTGTGCCAGTCGTTCATCGTGGTGTTGAAGTGCAGGCCAGGATCCGCCGATGCCCAGGCGGCGTAGGAGATCGATTCCCACAGGTCGCGCGCCTTCAGTGTCTTCATCACGCGGCCGTCCTTGCGGGCGGTCAGGTTCCATTCACCGTCATTTTCCACCGCGCGCAGGAAGTCGTCCTTGATCGAGACGGAATTGTTGGAGTTCTGGCCGGAAACGGTGAGATAGGCTTCCGAATCCCAGTCGGTGTCGTAGGTCTTGAACTCTATGTCCTTGTAGCCCTGGCGGGCGAACTGGATCACCCGCTGGACGTAGTTTTCCGGAACCTGGTCCTTCTTGGCGGCGCGAATCTCGCGCTTCAGAGCCGGGTTCTGGTTGGGATCGTAGCAGGCGTCGTTGTCGGCAGCGCAATTGACGCAGGCCTTCATGATCGCCTTCAGGTGCCGAGCGACGATCTTCGAGCCGGTGACGAGCGCGGCGACCTTCTGCTCTTCCTTGACCTTCCAGTTGATGTATTCCTCGATATCCGGATGGTCGATGTCGACCACGACCATCTTGGCCGCGCGGCGCGTCGTGCCACCCGACTTGATGGCGCCGGCGGCGCGGTCGCCGATCTTCAGGAAGCTCATCAGGCCCGACGACTTGCCACCGCCGGAGAGCTTCTCGCCTTCGCCGCGCAGATAGGAGAAGTTGGAACCGGTGCCGGAGCCGTACTTGAACAGGCGCGCCTCACGCACCCACAGGTCCATGATTCCGCCCTCGTTGACGAGGTCGTCCTCGACGGACTGGATGAAGCAGGCATGCGGCTGCGGATGCTCGTAGGCCGACTTCGACTTGGTCAGCTTGCCGGTGAAGGGATCGACGTAGAAATGGCCCTGGCCGGGACCATCGATCCCATAGGCCCAATGCAGGCCGGTGTTGAACCATTGCGGGCTGTTCGGCGCCACGCGCTGGGTGGCGAGCATGTAGGCAAGCTCGTCGCGGAAGGTGAGGGCGTCTTCTTCCGACGAGAAGTAGCCGCCTTTCCAGCCCCAGTAGGTCCAGGTTCCGGCGAGCCGGTCGAAGACCTGTCGGGCGTCGGTTTCCGAACCAAAATGCTTGTCCTTCGGCAGGTCCTTCATCGCGGCCGTGTCGGCTTCGGAGCGCCACAGCCACGAGGGAACGGAATTTTCCTCGACCTTCTTCAGCTTCGCCGGAACGCCGGCCTTGCGGAAGTACTTCTGCGCCAGGATGTCGGCGGCGACCTGGGAAAACTGCGCGGGTACGTCGATGTCAGCCAGCCGGAAGACGATCGAACCGTCGGGGTTCTTGATCTCGCTGGTCGCCTTGCGGAATTCGATTTCTGCATAGGGTGACAGTCCGGCCTTGGTGAAACGACGTTCTATGCGCATGTCCCTATATCCTCATCTGTCAAGCGCCAGCGGCGGGCGCAAAAAAGGCCTGTCCGGCCACACGAGGTCGCGAGCAGCCAGTGTTTCATCTTCATTTGCCGGGAGTTCATCCGGAGATGGCGTCCCTGTATCTTGTGGTGAATTCGGCTGCAAACCCTAAATATAGTGCATTGTCAAAAATTAACAACTTCCTATCTCGACTGCAGCCCATCCAATTTCATACGTCGTCGAGGCCGATTGAAGCCCACAAAAAGCCCTCACGGTCCTGACCCATCATGGATCGAAGAACGCAATTCTACGCTCGATTTCGGAGAAAACCGGTGCCTAAAACAAACCCGATTCCGTCAGCCCCCGCGACGTTGAGATCATCTTTGGGCCTTTCGGGTGATTCCGTCAAGGGCTGGTTTGTGTCGGAATTTTAACCACAACATATTGTGTGCGCTGCTTGTGGAAAACGGGGAAATGCCGCAAGTCCCGAAGATTCAAGCGCTTGGCGAAAAAATGGGGCGAAATTGCGCCGTCCCTGTGGCGGGCAGGGCACGGCGTCGGGAAAAGTTAGACACATTTTTGGCCGATTTTGTGCAGCCCCTTTCCATCATCGCGGAAAAATGTCAGCCGCCGCAAAAGGTGGTTTCCGGAGCGTCATGAAGGAGACACCTGCACCGCGACTAGCGTCCCGATCCCACAATAAAAATGGCCGGCAATCCGTGCTGCCGGCCATTCGTCCCGCTGCCTTCGAGGTCGGGCATCCACAGTTCCGTTGTCGGGCGCGACCCTTAGCCCTTTCCGCCCTTGGCGATCGGCTCCTGGAAGGTGAATCCCATGTCCCAGGGGAAGAAGATCCAGGTATCCTGGCTGACTTCGGTGACGAAGGTGTCGATGGTCGGAACGCCCTGTGGCTTGGCATAGACGCAGGCGAAATGCGCCTTCGGCAGCATGGCCCGAACTTCCGCCGCGGTCTTGCCGGTATCGGTCAGGTCGTCAACCACGAGCACGCCTTCGCCGCCATTGGCGGTGAGCTCAGGCGAGATTCCCTTCAGCAGGCTCAGTTCGCCCTGGTTCAGATAGTCGTGGTAGGAGGCGATGCACACCGTCTCGATGAGACGGATGTTGAGCTCGCGGGAAATGATGGCGGCGGGCACGAGGCCGCCGCGGGTGATGCAGACGATTGCCGTGAACTCCGTCTGCAAGCCGGCAAGGCGCCAGGCAAGCGCGCGGGCATCGCGGTGGAACTGGTCCCAGGATACGGGAAAGGCTTTATCGGGCAACGACATGACGATTTGTGTCTCCGGGCGAGGCGTTGAACTTTGCCGGCAGCAACCGGCTCCTTTGAACAGGAGCCTCTCGACAGGGTTTCCGGACACCTCGGTGGCCGACGAATAAAAGTACAGCTGCCGCGGCATGAGAGCTGCATGCGCTGGAAACCCGCCCCGAGGGCTCCATCAATGGTCGGTGCTATTTGCGTTAAAACGCCGGCGAGCGCAAGACCTTGGGAATTGAAGGCAAACGCGGAGCCCCGCGGATCCGCGTCAATGCGGCCACGTCCACAGGCCTCTGCGGTTCAGCGCGATAGCAGGGTCGGCGCCGTCATGCTTTCCATGACGGCACGGGTGACGCCGCCGAACAGCAGTTCCCATAGGCGCGAATGACTGTAGGCGCCCATGACGAGCAGATCGATGCTGCTGTCGGAGAGCCGGTTCTCGATGACCGAGGAGGCGGGAACGCCATTGGTAATGTCGGTTGCAAGCGTTGCCTTGACACCGTGCCGCGCCAGGGTCGCGGCGATCTCCGCACCGGCGAGTTCGGCGGACTGGCTGCCCATGTCGACCGGGTCGACGGAAAAGATTTCGACCTGGTCGGCCGATTTCAGCAAGGGTAGGGCGTCGAACGTCGCGCGGGCTGCCTCTCGCGAACCGTTCCAGGCAATGAGCACCCGCTTGATCGGTTGTGGTTCCTTCTGAACGTAGGGGATCATGATGACCGGACGCCCGCTCTCGAACAGGAACGTTTCGAGATCGGCTCGATGCTCGGATCGATCGTCCGGGTTCGTCTGCACAGCGATCACCAGGTCGACGCTGCGGGCGCTGTCGATGATGGCCTGCGAATTGAACCCGGCTCCGGTAACGAAGCTGCGCCATTCATGGGAAATGCCTTCGCTTTGGGCGTGAGAGCGAAAAGCCGCCTCCGTTTCCTTGGTTTCTTCGCGGGCCATGTCCTGCAGGGCCTGGACGGACACGGGATCCGGGATTTCCATCGGTGCGACGATTGGAACAGTGGCCAGCCTCTCGGCATGCAATCCGATCACGTGAGCATCGTACTGGCGCGCCAAGGCACTGGCAAATCGCGTGACCTGCAAGGCTGTCTTCGGGGAATCCAGGACTGCTATGATGGTCTTGTATGCCATGATTGTCTCCTTGGACGGATATGTTCACTTAAAAGAATGCACCCGATCTGCCACACGGTTCCTTGATCTCGATCAAGTCATCTCCAGATAATATGTAGAAAATTCAAGGCGAAACAAGGGGCGGGACGGATCAGTCGCAGCATTTGCGCCGAGCCCGCATTCTTTCAGCCTCGCGGCAATTCGCCGGCAGCCTCCTTGGCGCGCCTGATGTCGTCGATCATCCTTTCGACAGCCGCGAAGGCGGGCGCGATGGCGGCCTCGTCGCGAGCGCGGATGACGATCTCGGTGGAAAATTTCTGGCCGTCGAAGCGCGGATAAGATCCGATGCTCGTCTCCGGATGGGCCTTCTGGATGGCTGCGAGCGGGCTGCCGATATCGCCCTCGCCATAGGGGCAGGATACCGCGCGCGACAGCATCCGGGCGCCTGTGTGCAGCGTCGGCATGACCGCGTCCAGCATCGCCTGGAAGACCTGCGGTACGCCCGCCATCACGTAGACATTGCCGATCACGAAACCGGGCGCGGTGGAAACCGGGTTGGCAATATGCCGGCTGCCTTGCGGCATGCGTGCCATGCGCATGCGTGCCTCGGTGAATTCCATGCCGCGCCGCGCATACATGTCGCCGAGCAGGGACATCGCGTCCGGATCATGAATGCACGGCACGCCGAATGCGGCTGAAATCGAATCGGCGGTGATGTCGTCGTGAGTTGGGCCGATGCCACCCGAGGTGAAGACGTAGTCGTAGCGCGCCCGGAGCGCGTTTACCGCCTCGATGATCGCCTCCTCCTCGTCCGCCACGATTCGGACTTCCTTCAGGTCGATGCCGGACATCAGCAGGACATCGGCGAGATGGCCGATGTTCTTGTCCTTGGTTCGTCCGGACAGGAGTTCGTCGCCGATGGCAAGCATGGCGGCTGTGACGATGGTCGGTGTGCTCATGGGAAATCCGCAGCTTTCAATTGGTCCTAAGAGGTTTAGCGACGAACAGCCGGAATGCAAGGCCCGCCGAAATGTGCGGGCGGCATTGTCATGGAAAACCAGCGTGCAAGTGGAAGTTTGTCTCCGATCGTTGAACAGTGCGTCGCCAGCGTGATGGCTGGCGCCGCTGGGCCGGGTGACTAGATTGTTCCCAACACCACAAACCTGTTGCAGCGCACAAAGGATCACGCAGATGGCAAGAGTTCTGGTACTTTATTATTCGTCCTACGGTCACATCGAAACCATGGCAAATGCCGTTGCCGAAGGCGCGAAGTCGGCCGGTGCCGACGTCACCGTCAAGCGCGTCCCGGAACTGGTGCCGGAGAACGTTGCCAAGGAATCCTTCTTCAAGCTCGACCAGGCTGCTCCGATCGCGACCGTCCAGGAACTGGAAGAGTACGACGCGATCATCGTCGGCGCAGGCACCCGCTTCGGCACAGTTGCTTCCCAGATGCGCAACTTCTGGGATCAGACGGGCGGCCAGTGGTTCAATGGCAAGCTGATCGGCAAGGTCGGCTCGGTCTTCACGTCGTCGGCCACCCAGCATGGCGGCCAGGAGTCGACCATCCTCGGCTTTATCCCCACGCTGCTCCATCACGGCATGGCCGTCGTCGGTCTGCCTTATTCCTTCCAGGGCCAGATGGGCGTTGACGAAATCAAGGGCGGTTCGCCCTACGGCGCAAGCACCATCACCGGTGGCGACGGCTCGCGTCAGCCCTCCGAGGTCGAACTCGAAGCCGCCCGTTTCCAGGGCGCTCATGTCGCCAAGATCGCAGCCAAGCTTGTCGACTGACCAACAACTCCCAAGACGCAATGGTAAGGGGCGCGGCAGCGATGGCCGCGCCTTTTTCAGTTCCGACTTCGTTGCTGTCCGGGAGATGCGGAAGTGGTGCGGACGACGGGAATCGAACCCGTATGACCATAGGCCGACAGATTTTAAGTCTGTTGCGTCTACCAATTTCGCCACGTCCGCGCGCATCCTCTTTCAAGGAATGGTGGCGAAAGGTCAATAGGGCGTGCGGCGGCATGGCGCGCGTGCCACCCTGTCTGGTTGGGGAGGCCGGCATTCACGGCGCGATGATGGCGAAGGGTTGCTCCAGCTTGGTTGAGCGGCCGCTGTTGGTGTCTGAGACCGTGTAGCGTAGCACATAGTCGCCGATGGCAGCGCCTGTTAGCTCGAGCTTGAGGTGGGTGAAGATCTCCTGATTGCGATAGAACCCGGTAAAGTTGAAGTTCCCGAACGTCTTTTGCGAGGCGAGCACTTCGCTCTTGCTGTTGACCAGTTCGAAATCCACCGTGAAGCTTGTCTCTTGCTTGCCGGCGTCCGTTGCCGGCTTCCATGTCAGGCCGATGAGTTCCAGATAGGTAATCAACGGCTCGCCCGGCTTGAAGTTGGTGTCCTTCCGCTCGGCATAGATGCCGTAGGCCGACGGCACTTCGGACACGAACACCGCCTTGCCGACCGTCAGCGGCAGCGTTGACGAAAAATCGGCCAGCGCCTGGCGCATGGTGTCGTAGGCCCCGAGCGCATCTCCGGCCTGGGCCTTCGTTTCGGCGCTTGCGGCGGCATCCGCGAGAGGGCCGGCGAGCGACGGGTTGGTGAAGAAAAGCAGAGGAACCACGGGAAGTATCAGTCGGGCAAGCGATGCACGCGGCGTCCGGACGAAACGAATCATGGATTGTTGCCCTTCGCTTCTTCTGTTTCGCAGACAGTCTGGAAGAATGGATGCGATAGTCAAGCCGGCGCGGCTTCCTGATCACGCTTGACCCTGGCCTCAGTTACGCCAGTAGGTGGGCATGAGCAGAACGAGAACCGACAGGATTTCCAGGCGGCCGAGCAGCATCAACAGCGACAGCAGGTAGAGCGCCGGCTCG
Organism: Ferirhizobium litorale; assembly: GCA_030028905.1. Lineage (GTDB taxonomy): Bacteria > Pseudomonadota > Alphaproteobacteria > Rhizobiales > Rhizobiaceae > Ferirhizobium > Ferirhizobium litorale. The sequence goes on from JALDYZ010000006.1 coordinate 47,929, forward strand.
CTGATGGTGGAAAAATTGCCAGCCGGGCCGATGATCGGCCCTATTCCCGGGCCGACGTTGGAAAGTGCCGTGATCGGAGCGGAGATGGCGGTCGCTACGTCGTAGCCGAGTGCGCCCATGGCGACGCTGCCGAATGCCCAGAGCATCATATAGGTGCTGAAGAACAGGAAGACCGCGCGCTGCGTATCCGCATCGATCGTCTTCGAGCCATAACGCACCGAATAGACTGCATTCGGATAGACGAGGCGTTTCAGGCCTGTGCGCAGCACGTTGTAAAGGATCAGGAAGCGGTAGGCCTTGATTCCACCCGCGGTCGAGCCGGAGCAGCCGCCAGCAAAGGTCGCGAAAAAGACGACTAGAACCACGAACGGACCCCAGGTGGTGTAGTCCGCGCTCGAGTATCCGGTCGTGGATAGTATCGACGTGATATTGAAGAAGGACTGGGTAAGGGCGGTCGGGAAGTCCGAGGCGTTCATGAAATGATCGTAGAGAGCCACGGCCAGGGCGAAAGCCGCCAGGTACATCAGGAATACCCCGATCTGCGGATCCTTGAGGGCGTCGAGACGACCGCGGGCAACAAACAGGATCAGGATCGAAAAGGGCAGGCTGCAAAGCGCCATGAAAACAGTCGATATCCAGAGGATGGCCACGTTGTCGAAATAGGCAAAGGACGCGTCGTGGGTTGAAAAGCCGGCGGTGGCGACGGTCGTCATCGCGTGGTTGATCGCGTCAAGCCTGCTCATACCGGCGATGTCGTACGCGATGGCACAGGCCAGTGTGATCCCGAAATAGACCGCGAGGAACGCGCGGGTATAGCTGGCGAGGCGGGCGAACGGCTTTTCATTGGTGTCGGACGATTCCATCTTGAAGAAGGACATGCCGCCAACCCTGAGGAAGGGCAGTACGAACAGCCCGAGAGCGACGATCCCGATACCACCCAGCCAGCAGAGCAGCGAGCGCCAGATCAGCAGGCCGGGAGGCGCGGAATCCAGTCCCACGAGAACCGTCGAGCCGGTCGTGGTCACAGCCGACACCGACTCGAAAAGCGCTTGGGCGAAGGTGAGATCGGTATCCGCAAAGTAGATCGGAATGGCGCCCACCAGCGAAAACACCGCCCAGAGCACGTTGACCAGCAGGAAGCCGAAGCGCTTGTTGAAGGTAGGATTCGGCGCGCGGGTCGCCATCGCTGCGGCCAGCGAGAAACCACCGACCATGAAGCCGCAGAGCGCGAAGACACGCCAGTCATCGTGACCGTGATAGAGATCGAGCATTGCAGGAATGAACATGGCTGTGGCGAGGTACTGGCCACTGATCGCCGCAATATGGATGGCCGAGCGGATGAGAGTCGCGTTCAACGAGAAGGTGTCCCAATCTATAAAGTAAACAACGAGTCTTTATCTCGACACCGCGCATATGTCATAGCGGGAGCACGGATCAAACTCAATGGAGAGTGACAAGGTGACCAGACAGGATGTCGACAGCGCTGCGGAAGCAATGCGCGGGCTATTTCCACCGACGCCGCTACAACTGAACGAGCATCTGAGCGCCCGCTATGGGGCGGAAATATACCTCAAGCGCGAGGATTTGACGCCGGTTCGCTCCTACAAGATCCGTGGAGCATTCAATTTCTTCCGCAAGGCGGTCGAGAAGGGCGCACGGGACAAGATCTTCGTTTGCGCGTCCGCCGGAAATCACGCCCAAGGCTTCGCCTTCATCTGCCGCTACTTCCAGGTGCAGGGCGTGGTCTTCATGCCGGTGACGACACCGCAGCAGAAGATCGACAAGACCCGCATTTTCGGTGGTGAATACATTTCAATCCGCTTGCATGGCGATTTTTTCGACCAGTGCTACCAGGCGGCTCGCGAACATGTCGAAGCCACCGACGGCTTCATGGTGCCGCCCTTCGACCATGCCGATATCATCGAGGGGCAGGCGACGGTAGCGGCCGAAATTATCGAGCAGATGCCGGAAGGTGCAACGCCCGACATGGTGGTGCTGCCGGTCGGAGGCGGAGGGCTTGCGGCCGGCGTCACTGGCTACATGCTGCCGGATATCGCAGTGCAGGACTTTTGCTTCGCCGAACCTGCGGGCGCTCCCAGCCTCAAGAGGAGCCTTGAGAAGGGCGAAGTGGTGACGCTTTCCAAGGTCGACAATTTCGTCGACGGCGCCGCGGTGGGGCGGATCGGCGACTTGAATTTTGCGGCGCTGAAGCAATTCGCGCCGGAGCAGGTCCTGCTTCTGCCGGAAAATGCGATCTGCGTCACGATGACCGAGATGCTGAACATCGAGGGCGTGGTGCTGGAGCCGGCGGGCGCACTGTCGGTCACCGCGCTTGAAATGCTCGGGCGCGAAAAGCTTGAGGGCAAGCGCGTGGTTGCCATCGTTTCCGGCGGCAATTTCGACTTCGACCGGCTGCCGGATGTGAAGGAACGGGCGATGCGTTACGCCGGGCTGAAGAAATATTTCATCCTGCGTCTGGCCCAGCGCCCCGGTGCGCTGCGGGACTTCCTGAACCTGCTCGGGCCGGAGGACGACATCGCCCGCTTCGAGTACCTGAAGAAATCGGCTCGCAACTTCGGTTCGATCCTGATCGGCATCGAAACGAAGCATCCGGAGAACTTCCATCAGTTGATCGAGAACTTCGAAAATGCCGGGCTCGGTTTCCAGGACATCACTGAAAACGAAGTGCTGGCGAACCTCATCATCTGACCACGAGAAGAATGGACACCGATCCTGCGGGTGGATCTGCTTTGGGTGAAAACACTTTCTGCCGCCCGGCGAGTATGGTAATCACCACCCATGGCTTCATTTATCTCGAACATCATCTCGTTGTTCTCCGGCAGTTCCTCGCAGGAATCGAAGCAGGAGACGACGACGGAAACGCAGGCGCATGCCGGCTGCACCATTCACGCCACGCCAATTCGCGAAGGCGCGCAGTACCGCCTTGCGGGGCGTATCGAGAAGGACGTCGACGGCAATGTGCTGGTGCGCCGTTTCATTCGCGCCGACCTGTTCTCCTCTGCCGACGATGCAGTGGAGTGCACCTTTCGCAAAGCCCGTCAGATCATCGACCAGCACGGCGCAAGTCTGTTCGGCGATGGCGAAAAGGAACGGTCTGTCTAATACCGAAAGGCCGCGGACCCGTCACTCGGTGAATATGAAAATGCCGGCGCGATCTGGGATCGCGCCGGCATTTCTGATATCTTGATACCTATCGGCTGATCAGGCCGCAAGCGCCAGCTCTTCGGCGCGGGCGATAGCAGCAGCAATCGCCTTTTCGGCAGCTTCCGGTCCGAAGGCGACGCCCTCGACATAGATGATTTCAACTTGGCTGATGCCGAGGAAGCCGAGAACGGTCTTGACGTAGGGAACCGCGTGGTTCAGCGCAGCCGCGGGACCTTCGGAGTAGACGCCACCCGATGCAAGCACGAGGTAGGCCTTCTTGCCGGTGGCAAGGCCGACCGGACCGTTTTCGGTGTAGCTGAAGGTGCGGCCGGCGCGGGCGACGTTGTCGATCCATGCCTTCAGGGCCGAGCTGATGTTGAAGTTGATGAGACCCGTGCTGATAACGACGGAATCGGCGGCCAGCAGTTCGTCGACCAGCTTGTCGGAGATGGCGACAGCTTCGGCTTCGGCAGCGTTGCGGGCGTCGGCCGGCTTGTTGATCGCGGCAGCGAAGACGCCGTCGATATGCGGCAGCGGATTGGCGCCGACATCGCGGCGGACGATGTCGCCGCCGTCGCGGGCCTGCAGCTTGTTGGCGAGATCGTTTGCCAGCTTGGTGGACAGGGAGCTTTCACCACGCGGGCTGGCGGTGACGAGAAGAATGGACATTGGATTTTCCTCTTTCGGTGCTTGTTTCGTCGACCGCGGGGCAGGGAGACGGTCTTCTCGCAGCAAGAGATAGTGATAGACTCAGATCGAGAAAATCGGGATAATGTGGATCGTTTCTATCGAAGTATTGGATGAGTTATCGTGCAGCCAAGCCCGACCCTCGATCAGTTGCAAGTCTTTCTCAGCGTTGCCGAAACGGGCAGCTTTTCGGCGGCGTCACGGGCGCTGAACCGCGCCCAATCGGTGATCAGCTACACGATCGCCAATCTCGAGGCGCAGCTCGAAGTGACGCTCTTCGAGCGCAGCGGCGCCCGCCAGCCGAAGCTGACCGATGCCGGCAAGGCAATGCTGCCGGACGCGCGCCGGATCGTCGCCGACCTGGAAGTGATGCGGGCGCGGGCGAAAAGCATGAAGCAGGGGCTGGAGGCGGAAGTTTCGGTCGCCATCAGCGTCATGGTTCCGACCGAGGCCATGGTCAGGGTGCTGCACGATTTCGGCAAGACCTTCCCGACGGTCTCCCTCAGGCTCGACGTCGGCGAACTCGGAACCGTCATGGAACTGGTGTCCTCCGGCAATTCGACGATCGGCATCGGCGGTGCGCTGGTCCGGCAGGACGATTCGCTGCTGATCGAGAAGATCGGGCACTCCTTCATGCTGCCGGTGGCTGGGGCCTGCCATCCCCTTGCGCAGTTGAAGCGGCCGTTGATGCTCGCGGATGTCCGGGAGGAGGTTCAGCTTGTGGTGACGGATTCGTCCGGCCTGACCAACGGGCGGGATTTCAACGTGTTGTCCTACAAGACATGGCGGGTCAGCGACATTGCCACCAAACACCACCTGATCCGCGGCGGTCTCGGTTGGGGCGGCTTGCCCGCATCGGTCATCCGCGACGATCTGGAAAGCGGCAGGCTTGTGCATCTGAGGCTCGACGCCTACGAGCAGGGCAACTATCCGATCTATGCGATCCGCAAGACGGCAAATCCGCCCGGGCCGGCGGCGGCTTGGCTCATCGACGCCTTCCGCAAGCTTCTTTCCCTGTGCCCATCCGATTTGCCGGTCGAATTCGCCCATCGTCCACACAGGAAGGGAATGTCGGCAGCTTGAGATTTGGTGCCGGCGAAAGGCCGCCAGCCAGAAAAGGCCACAAGCAGTAGACTGCGTGACCTTTGATACCAGTTGGATGATGTCGAGTTGATCGCGGCCGGACGGCTATCGCTTGATGACCGGCGTGACTTCCTTGTGGAAGAACCGGAAGTATGACGAAATCTGTGCCAGGGAATTGGACGTGAGCTTGAGCTCCACTCCGATCCGGTTGCCACGGCACCAGCGCACAGTGCCCTCGAGTACGCCTAGGTCCTCGCTTTCGATGCGAACCCGGCTGCCTTCGGCGGCGTGAAACGGACCGTAGAGTTCCAGGGCAATTCCGGTTGCCGACAGGTCGATGACGCGCATGTCGGTCGCCTGCATCATGTAGCGGACCTTGCCGAAGAACCTGCATTTGCTCCGAGGAGCGGCACGTGTCGGCATGTTCAAGTTGTTGTTCTGCATTGCCTCACCCGCTGTATTGTCACAACGACCCGAATGGTCTCGCAGAAAGGTTGCTTTTTCGTTTCCGGGCGCGTCAAAAAATTGCAATGATCGTGTGCATTGCAACCCTCGTCACAGCCCGACATTGGGCCGGTCGATTACTTCCCTGAGCGCGAAGCTGGAGTTGATCTTGACCACGTGCGGCAGGGCAGAAAGCCAGTCGCGATGGATGCGCTCGTAGTCCTCGAGATCCTTTGCCGCCACGCGTAAAATATAGTCGTACTCCCCTGACATCAGGTAGCAGACGAGCACATTGGGACAGCGTTTCACCGCCGTTTCGAATTCGGCGAGCGTCTTGGCGAACTGGCCGGACAGCGAGATGTGGACGATCACCATCATCTTGTAGTCGAGCGCCTTGTTGGACAGCCGGGCATGGTAGCCGCTGATGACGCCGGATTTCTCAAGAATATCTACCCTTCGCGAACAGGCCGAAGCGGAAAGCCCCACCTTCGCCGCGAGATCGGCATTGGACATGCGGCCGTGTTGCTGGAGAATCCGCAGAATGGCAGCATCAATGGTATCAAGGTCGCTCATTCGTGAATCCTTCGATAAAACGCACTGATTTCGCAATTTTATTCGATGAATGTGCCGTTGGCGATCTCTCTTTGCAAGGACATTCGGATCGGCTTCTGTTTCGCTAATTGAGTCTAGGAGAAACGGCGGAAAGCCAAAAAGGAGAGGAACGCCATAGATGCGTGTCGGTTGCCCGAAGGAAATCAAAAACCATGAATACCGTGTTGGTCTGACGCCCGGAGCGGTGCGAGAATATGTGGCGCACGGCCACGAAGTGCTGATCGAGACGAAGGCCGGTGCCGGCATCGGCGCAGACGACAATGCCTATATCGCCGCCGGCGCGCGTATCGTCGGTTCGGCGAAGGAAGTCTTCGAAAAGTCCGACATGGTGGTGAAGGTCAAGGAGCCGCAGCCCGGCGAATGGGTGCAACTGCGCGAAGGGCAGATTCTCTACACCTATCTGCACCTTGCTCCCGATCCGGAACAGACGCGCGGTCTTCTCGCCTCCGGCGTGACGGCAATCGCCTATGAAACCGTAACGGATGATCGCGGTGGGTTGCCGCTCTTGGCGCCGATGTCGGAAGTGGCCGGACGCCTCTCGATCCAGGCGGGCGCGACGGCGCTGCAGAAGGTCCATGGCGGCCGCGGCATTCTGCTTGGCGGCGTGCCGGGCGTTCTCCCGGCCAAGGTCGCGGTCATCGGCGGCGGTGTCGTCGGTCTGCATGCCGCCAAGATGGCAGCGGGCCTCGGTGCCGACGTGACCATCCTCGATCGGTCGCTGCCGCGCCTGCGCCAACTCGACGACATCTTCAACGGTCGGGTCAACACCCGCTATTCGACCATCGACGCGCTTGAGGACGAAGTCTTCGCGGCTGATCTCGTTATCGGCGCCGTGCTCATTCCAGGTGCTGCCGCGCCAAAGCTGGTCACCCGCGAGATGCTGTCGGGCATGAAAAAGGGTGCGGTCATCGTCGATGTCGCGATCGACCAGGGCGGCTGCTTCGAGACCTCGCACGCCACGACCCATTCGGATCCGACCTACGAAGTCGACGGTGTAATCCACTATTGCGTCGCCAACATGCCGGGCGCCGTGCCCGTTACCTCCGCGCACGCACTGAACAACGCCACGCTCCACTATGGACTGGCGCTGGCCGACCGGGGTTTGCGGGCAATCGCCGAGGACAAGCATTTGCGCAACGGGCTGAACCTGCACAAGGGCCGCGTCACCAACCAGCCGGTGGCCGAGGCGCTGGGCTACGAGGCCGTCGCAGCTGAGAGCGCACTGAACGTGGCTTGAGCCACTCCCTGAATTGCTGGGGGAAGGGGCCCGGAGCGATCCGGGCCTTTTCGCTTTTAGGTGCGCTCAACGCGGCACTGATAGCAGTTGTTGCGCGCCGAACGCACATGGACATATGCGACATCGTCTCGCGAAAGCAGCTCCTCGGCACATGCGGCAATCTCTTCGGTCGGTGTAACCGAACCGGTGCCGTAGACGATGCGATCATCCTTGCCGTAGCCGCGGACGATGTATTCCGGGCTCGACAGGATCGGCGGAAGCGCGGGCGAGGGCGCGTAGGCCTCGCATGGGTCGGCGTGCAGGAAGATCGGTCCGGTTTCGGCATAGGGCTGCAACGCGGGGAATGGCCGGTAGGCGAGGATGAGGTAGGGATCGCCGGCGGCGACCTGACCCAGGCAATGGCGGCAGGGCACGCCGTCGCCATCCGAAATGTGTCGCTTGGGCCTGAGTCCGTAGTCGTCCGTTGCGCCGTCCCAAAGCGCTGCTGCTTTGGTGAACGGCATCGGTGTGAAGCGGATGGGCATGCATGGTCTCCTCGTGATCGTTTTCACAAGGATCTTGGCAACAACGACGCGGTGCAGACATCCGTTTATTGCGTCCAAAACCATGAGGCCACGGTTTCAATCCGGCTTGGCATCGCTCTCGCCGATCATTTGCAGCAGGGTCAGCGGATCCAGATCCGCATGCTTTCGGCAGAGATCGGCGGTGGAGCGGGCGATGTGGTCGTAGTAATCCGCGCTTGCCTTCCGGGATTCGATGAGCGCGACATTGTTTTCATGCTGCCGCCGCAAGGCTTCACGGCTCGCGAAGGGCCACGCCCAGCGCTGCAATTGATTGAATTGGTCCCGGATACGGATGCTGCGCGCACGCTGCCGTCGCTGCAGGGCGAGCCGCGCCGCGCCGGCAAACAGGAAATCGCGCCCATGGTCCTCCCAGGCCGCGCGTAGCTCCGGCGAACAGCTCTCCAGGTATGCTCGCAGGAAAACCTGCTGATGGTCCTTGATGCGGCAATAGTTTCGCAGCAGGCAAGCGGCGAGTTCGACGCCAGCATACTCGTAGGCGAGCAGTTCGTAGTCTATGAGAGTGACGGACTGATCCTTGGCGCGAATGACATTCGAACCGAAGAGATCGCCATGGGTCAGCGAGGTGCTTTTGGTCTGCAGAAGCCGGGTGAAACCTGCCCTTATCCAATCCCTGTTCTCTTCGCTCAAATGGTCATTGTTCGCAAGATAGGTCAGATGCGGCAATTCTGGCCTCTGGCGACTGAACAATGATTGAATCTGCGGGCCTTGCAGCGAATGCAAGCGGCCGAGATTGCGTGCCAGAGAGGCGATGCTCGGCCGTGGTATGCGCTTTATCAGGGGCTCACCCGGCACATGACCAAGGGCGATCCAGTGGCCGAAGCGAAGGCGCTCTCCCAGTGCGCGCGTGCGTGCTTTCACCGGCTGTACGGCCACGCCGCCGTCGGCAATTCGCATCAGCGTTTTTTCGAAATGGTCGAGAACGCGTCCATTGCGAAAGCGGCAAAGCACGTATGTGTCGCCGTTCAGGCGCACAATGCGCTTGCGGACATTGTAGCGCCACTTCGCATACAGGACTTCAGCCTGCGGCGAGAGAAGCGTCCCGATGTCAATCGCATAGCTCGTCATCGACGATGGTGATGTCCCCGCAACGGAAGGTCGCCGGCAGACGAGCCGGAAACCGATGCCCATCTAAACAAATGTAGCCACGTGACGCAACGGAACCCGGCGTGCTGCGATGGACGTTCAGTCCCGCTTGGCGAGATCGAGAAGTTCCTTCTCGCTCAGGGGTATGATCGTTGCCTCGCTCGTGGAGACCGGCGAGAAGCCGAACATCTGGTAGAGCTGCAGCGCGCGCGGATGATCATGGTTGTTGGTGGTGGTGATGAGCCGCTTCGGGTTGTCCTGCCAGGCGGTATAGAGCGCCTGCAGGAGGAACCACTTGCCGATGCCCAGCCCAAGCGCATGCTCGATCAAGCCATAGTGGACGAGTTCGATCGTGTCCTCGTCCTCCCGGAAAAGCTCGTAGAAACCGGCGGGCGCACCGTTGACATAGAGGACCGAAACGCTGGTGCGCTTGTCATGGACGATCGCCGCCAGTTCCTGGTCGCTCATGCGCAGGCGATCGACCCAGTGCCAACGCTTGCCGATCTGCCGGTACAGAAACCGGTAGAACGGCAAGGGAATGTCGATCGCACGCATGATCGCGGTCTGGATGTTGACCGGCACCGGAAGGCTGGCCTTCGGTGCAGCCGTCATCTCAAGCGTGGTGACATGCGCGTTTACGGTCAGCGGAACTTTCCTCGATACAGCCACGATGTCAGCCCCGCCCTGTTTCGATTGCCGTGTCGGCATGGCTTCCCCACTCGGTCCACGAACCGTCGTAAAGCGTGTTGTCAGTATGTCCGAGCGATTCGAGCGCCAGCGTGATGATGGCAGCCGTTATGCCCGAGCCACAGCTCGTTACCACCGGCTTGGAAAGATCGATGCCGGCGGCTTCAAAGACGCCGCGCAACTCTCTCAGATCCTTGAACTTTCCATCGCTTGCAAAGGTGCCGGATGGCAGGCTTTTCGCTCCCGGCATATGGCCCGAGCGCAGGCCGGCGCGCGGTTCCGGTTCCTCGGCGGCAAAGCGTCCGGCGCTGCGAGCGTCGCCGATCTGCTTCGAGCCGTTGGCAACGATATACTTCATCTCGGCAAACGACGTGACTCTTTCGGGGTGAAAATGGGTGACGAACCTGGCGGGTGCCGGTTCGGGGAGATCGGTTTCGAGCGGCCGGCCCTCGGCTTTCCAGCCGTCGAGCCCTCCGTCGATGACGAATACGTTCTGGGCGCCCATGATCCTGAATGTCCACCACACTCTCGGCGCACTCAGGAAACCCGGGCCGTCATAGACGATGATCGTATCGGTTGCGGAGATGCCGAACTTGCCGACTGCGTCAGCAAAAACCTCGGGCGCGGGCAGCGTGTGGGGAAGGCCCGTCGAATGATCGGCGATGACGTCAAGGTCGAAGAACACTGCGCCGGGGATATGTCCGGCCGCATATTCGGCCGCTCCGTTGCGGTTGTGTGCCGGCAGGTACCAGGATGCATCGACGATCTTGAATTCGAGCGCGCCGAGCTGCTTCTCCACCCAATCGGCGGATACGACAAAACGGCTCTTCTGTTCGGACATGGGTATCTCCTGGAAACACTATCGCCGGGAACGGGTTCCCGCGGGACTCGCAAAGCACACAGTAACGCGCCAACCTTGCGACAAGCCTGCCTAGATGGTGATTTCGAACTCAAGGGGTCGCTTGTCCGTCGCCCGGCGCACCGAAGCGAATCCGGAAGCGGCGGTTCTCCTTGCCCTTCTTCTCGATCTTGGAAATGTGGATGGCCCCGACTTCCTGGGTCTCCGAAACATGAGTGCCGCCGCAGGGCTGGCTGTCGATGGCCGATTCCTTGCCGATGCAGACAAGGCTGACCCGCCCGAGGCCGATTGGCGGGCGGACGTTCTTGGACTTCACGATATCCGGATTTGCCGCGAGTTCATCGTCTGTGATCCAGTTGACATAGACGGGATGATTCTCGCCGACCAGGCGCATCATCTCCGCGGTCACCGCGTCCTTGTCGATCGTTTCCGTCATATCGAAATCCACTCGGCTTTCCTCTTCGCCGACGGCCGCTCCCGTGATCGGGAAGGGGCATACCACTGACAGAAGGTGGCAGGCGGTGTGCATGCGCATCAGCCGGTAACGACGAGGCCAGTCGACGTGAAGCACGAGTTTTTCGCCGACTGCTGGGATCTGTTCGCCTTCCAGCGGCATATGGAAGATCGCATCCTTGGTCTGGCCATGGCGGGCAACGCCGATCTTGATCGTCGAACCATCCGCTCGTTCCAGAAAGCCGCAATCGCCGGGCTGGCCGCCCGAAGTCGCGTAGAAGCAGGTCTGGTCGAGCTCGATCCCGCCGTCTTCATGGACCGCGGTTACCGTGGCCTCGCAGGTTGACAGATAGAAATCTTCGCGGAAAAGGGCGTTGACGGGCATATGAAATCACTTAAACGGCTTCAAATGGAACGGAGATATCGGTTTTTTCTGCCATCCAGCCGGGAATCGGCAATCCCTTCGACTGCAGGAATTGCGGATTGAACATCTTGGACTGGTAGCGGTTTCCGTAATCGCAAAGCACGGTCACGATGGTGTGGCCGGGCCCGAGGTCCCCGGCAAGTCGGATGGCACCCGCAATGTTGATGCCGGTCGAGCCGCCGAGGCAGAGGCCTTCTTGCTGGACCAGATCGAAGATCAGTGGCAGCGCTTCGGCGTCGGGTATCTGGTAGGCAAAATCGGGCGTGAACCCTTCGAGGTTGGCGGTAATGCGGCCCTGGCCGATCCCCTCGGTGATCGAGGAGCCCGAGGACTTCAGTTCGCCGTTCTTGTAGAACTCGTAGAGTGCCGCTCCTTCAGGGTCGGCTATGGCGATCTTGACGTCCTTGTTTCGGGCCTTGAGGCCGATGGCGACCCCGGCAAGCGTGCCACCGGAGCCGACCGCGGAAACGAATCCGTCGACCTTGCCGCCGGTCTGCTCCCAGATTTCGGGAGCCGTCGTTTCCACATGGGCGTCGCGGTTGGCGACGTTGTCGAACTGGTTGGCCCAGATCGCGCCATTCGGATCGGTCTTGGCCAGTTGCTCTGCAAGGCGGCCGGATACCTTCACGTAGTTGTTCGGATTCTTGTAGGGAACGGCCGGCACCTCGACGAGCTCGGCACCGAGCAGTTTCAGTGCATCCTTCTTCTCCTGGCTCTGCGTTTCCGGGATCACGATGACCGTGCGGTATCCAAGTGCCTTGGCGACGACGGTGAGGCCGATGCCGGTATTGCCGGCAGTCCCCTCGACGATCACACCGCCCGGCTTCAAGAGCCCCTTGCGCTCCGCGTCGCGGATAATGAACAGCGCCGCTCGATCCTTGACCGACTGCCCAGGGTTGAGAAACTCCGCCTTGCCGAGGATGTTGCATCCCGTCGCCTCGGATGCGCCCTTCAGCCGGATCAGGGGTGTGTTGCCAATGGCATCCAATACGGAGTTGTATACGGTCATGGAAGCATGCCTTCTCGTTTCGCTTACAATAGAAACGGACTTTTCGGTTCTCAAGCGCTGCTGCGCAAGAAATTATGTTCCGCGCGCGGCAGCGATGCCAGCAAAATCGTTTTTACCCGGTTGGCGGTCAACACTGTGCCACGGGCGACTGCCTGCCGTAACGTCATGTTGCGGGTTGCGCACAAAATCAAAGCTATGTGGCTCCCGCTTCAACTGACAACAGCTTGCCGCCGAGTCATTGCTTGGTGAACACCACCTGGCGCACATCGATGTTTCCCGAGCGGAAACCTGCCTCGCAGTAGTAGAAGTAGTATTCCCAGAGCCGTTTGAAACGATCATCGAAGCCGAGCGGCTTCAGGCGGTCCCAAACGGACCAGAAGCGACCGCGCCACTCGCCAAGCGTGCGGGCGTAGTCGTGGCCAAAGCCGAAGTCACGGGCGAGAGAAAGATTGACCGCCTGGCCAAGCCGCACGAGGTGGTCGCGCGTTGGCAGCATGCCGCCCGGGAAGATGTACTTCTGGATGAAATCCGGATTGGAGCGGTATTCCTTGTAGGCTTCGGGCTGGATGGTGATAATCTGAAGGCCTGCGGTGCCTCCCGGCTTCAGACAGTCGCTGAGCTTGGAGAAATAGGCCGGCCAGTACTTCTCGCCGACAGCCTCGAACATTTCGATCGATACGATGCGGTCATAGAGGCCGTCTTCGTGGCGATAGTCCTGGAACTTAAGTTCGACGCGATCGGACAGTCCGGCTCGCTCCATGCGTTCGCGGGCGAAGGAGAGCTGTTCGCGGCTGATCGTCAGTCCGGTCACCTTGCAGCCGATCTCCCTTGCTGCGAATTCCGCGAAACCGCCCCAGCCGCAGCCGATCTCCAGCACATGGTCGCCGGGGGCGATGCCGGCGGCCGTGGCCAGCGCACGGTACTTCGCGGTCTGTGCCGATTGCAGATCGCTGGCGCCGTTCGCATAGAGTGCCGATGAATAGGTCATGGTGGGATCCAGCCATTCCCGGTAGAACGCATTGCCGAGGTCATAGTGAGCGGCGATGTTGCGCTTCGAGCCGGTGAGCGAGTTGGAATTGCGCCAGTGGCGAATGCGCTCGATCAGGCGGAGCAGTCCGCGCGCAGAGTTCGGAAACTTGTTGCCGATATGCTGGTTGACGAGAAAAAGTTCGAGAAAGGCGCCGACATCGGGACTGTCCCAGTCACCGTCGAGATAGCTCTCGGCGACGGCGTTGGTACCGCCGGTGATGGCGCGTTGCGGCATGTTCCAGTTGTGCAGGACGGCGGCAGCCTCAGGCCCGTCGTGCTTGCCCTGGACCTTGACCAGGCGTCCATCGGGCAACTTCAGCTCGAGCGCACCGTACTCCATGTGCAGCAGGCTGCGGAGCACCAGTTGCGCGCGCGCGGGGATATTCCTGGCGAGGCGGGCAATATTCTCGCTCGACAGGAGTTCGGCGGTTTCGGAAATCGTTTTGCTGAAGTGTGAATTCGTCATTGCGCAGGGCTCCGACAATAATTGGCTGCGGCGTACGGTTCGATGTGCAATCGCTCGCACCTGGGCTGGGCAGACGAACCGGACATTCCGATTGACATTCAATTGCGACTAACTGCCTCAATCTAGCCGTGATTCGCGCGATCGCAAACGGTAATCGATGGCCTGGTCTGGCGACGGCCGGTCCATGAGGTTCAAAAACATCCGGTAGCTATTCGCCTTGAATCGACTTGTAGGCAGTCAGTGCGCGCGCTCGCGCCACGCCATGATCGACGATCGGACAGGGGTAGTCCTTGCCAAGCGCAATGCCGGCGTGTTCGAGGGCCGCTGTCGGCGCAGCGAAGGGGCGGTGGATGTATCTGTTGTCCAGTCGGGAAAGCTCGGGCACGAACCGACGGATATAGCGACCTTCGGGATCGAATTTTTCCGATTGCAGCACCGGATTGAATATCCTGAAAAAGGGCGAGGCGTCCGCGCCGGAGCCGGCGACCCACTGCCAGTTCGCCGCATTCGAGGCCGGGTCGGCATCGACGAGCGTTTGGCGAAACCACTTCTCGCCCCGCCGCCAGTCGATCATCAGATGCTTGACCAGGAAGGAAGCGACGATCATGCGCACCCGGTTGTGCATCCATCCATGCCGCCACAACTGGCGCATCCCGGCATCGACCATGGGGTAGCCGGTCATGCCCTTCGTCCAGCGGTCGAAGAGATCGTCGTCATTCTCCCAGGGAAAAGCGTCGAAGCGGTCGTTCCAGTTGTTCTCGGGCAACGCCGGGAAGTGGAAGAGCAGGTGGTAGCAGAATTCACGCCAAGCCAGTTCCTTGCGGAAGTGGACGACGTCATCGGTCGCGATATGGCCGGCAAGTCCGGCCGTCGCGTGCCAGATCCGCGCAGGCGATATTTCCCCGAGCGCGAGATGCGGCGAAAGCAACGATGTCGATGGCCTTGCCGGAAAATCTCGGCCTTCTCGATATCCGCCGATGGCACTCTCGATGAAGGCTTCCAGTTTCGTGGCGGCACCGGCTTCCCCGGGCGTCCAAATTTCCGGGAACTCCCGAGCCCAGTCGGGCGCGGTCGGCAGCAGGCCCCAGTCGGCAAGCCGCTCCGATCTGGGATTGGCTTCGGGAGCGAGGATCCGGCGTGGTGCCTCCACCGTCGACGGCGGGTCGCCCATGCGCTCCAGTGCGCGCCAGAAGGGCGTATAGACCCTGTAAGGACCGCCCGCACCGGTCACCAGTTTCATTGGGTCGTGCAGTAGCTGGCCGGGAAAGCTGACGACCATTAGCCCACGGGACTTCAGGTCCCGCTTGATTACCGTGTCGAGGGCAATCCCGCCGGGGTCGTGGCGGCGATTCCAGTAAATGCTGCCCGCACCTGTTTCGCGGACGATCTCGTCGAGCACGGTGTCGGCGCTGCCGCGGCGAAACACCAGTTCCGCACCAAGGTTCCCGAGCGATCGCTGCAGCGAGACCAGCGAATGATGCAGCCACCAGTCCTGCGCCGGTCCAAGGGAACCGTTGCCGGGTGCCGGTGGTTCCCGGATATATAGGGAAATGACCCGCCTGCCGCTGTCTGCTGCCGCTTTCAGGGCAAGATTGTCGTCAAGCCTGAGGTCCTTGCGGAACCACACGATGATGGGCGCCGCTGCGGTGTCGGTCACGGGGTCGGCCTTTCGTTTGCACACATTGCAACAGGATTCCACGGAGTTTCCATAGCGCGCAATCGACTTCGCCAAATATGGGGATGAATGCAAACAGAAACGGCCGCATAGCAAAATTGCTGATGCAGCCGTTTTTGAAATCTGGCTCCCCGGGTCGGATTCGAACCGACGACCTATCGATTAACAGTCGAGTGCTCTACCGCTGAGCTACCAGGGATCAACCGCTTGCCGCGGTGTGAGTGGGCTTCTACAAATGCTTTTCCGATTTGCCAAGCGGTTTTTTTAAAAAAGCGCATTCGGCTTGTTTTTTTTGACCGACACCCCAACATCCTGTGGATGGAAGATACAACGCAAAATCAGACAAAGCGAGCCAAGCGCCCGAAAAGCCGGGGGAATGGACAGAATTCCTTCGGAATCCACCCGCAAACCCGGAAACTGATGCTCGGCGGCTGGCATGTCTCTATGCCGGAGTCCCGGATTGCTCGCGTGACGATCGGCAGCCTTCTGGTCGTCGGGGGCTTTGCCGGTTTCCTTCCAGTGCTCGGCTTCTGGATGATCCCGCTCGGCCTGTTGGTCCTCTCCCACGATCTGCCGCGCGTGAGGCGATGGCGCCGTCGCCTCGCTGTCTGGTGGACCAAGCGCCGCGGTTCGTCCGGCTGAACTGCCTTCCAACTTCGCGGGCGGTAGCGAAAATTGCGCGCCAAAACATTGCCGTTTCCCATCACTTATGGTTAATATTTTAACAATTGCGGATGTAGGAGGAATGAGCGTCGGGCAGGCCCGTCGTTACCGCAAGCTGGAGGAACCCGATGATCTTGAAGATCTTCACCGCGAAGCCAGAGGTCGAAACCGAAGATACCGGTACCTATGCTGATGGATTGTTCGAATTGAACCGGCCAGAGCGGCGAACGGGTGCGAATGTCAGCCGGCGGTCTGCGCACGAACGCGACTACGGCCCTACGCGGGAAGTCATGGACGTGCCTCTCGGCTTTGCCTGAGGCCGGATCCTCGCAGCCTCACACCTCGCAATTTTCCCTGCCCGAATTATCGGTTGCTGCCGCGCGATCGGCGATCACTGCAAGCGGCCACCGGGCAGGCGGGATTGTCGCGGGTTGGCACGCTTCGCCAGACCATCGGTCCGCCCCAGCAATAGGACTGGTTTGCGACATAGCGATTGTAGATCGGCAAGCCGGACCGTGAGGTGTATTGCAATATGGCCGCGCCATTCTGGGCAAGCACGCTGCGAACGCCCTGACAAGTCAGGGATGTCGGGTCGTAAGTGGGGGGAGCTGCTGCGGCCGGGGAAGCCATTACCAACATCAGTCCGAGGATCCGCTTGCGCATTACAAAGGTTCCTTTCACGAATGATTGACCGCCTGAGCACGGTGTCGGGCGCGGCGATCAGGCTGCGTCCGGCTGTCTCGCTTTTGATGGTGTGACCGTGCCGAAACGAGCAACGATGATTCCCAGGCAGATCGGCTGTAATGAACGTCCTGCAGCCGCATATTCAGTCATGGGTGAAATTTAGACAAGGCTTGCAGAGTTCACGGTTGGGTGATGAGCACGCGTTGCCAGCGCGCTTGCGGCGCAGTTCCGGACGGGTGCGCAGCGGACATAAGCCATGGTCAAGTCGACGGCGGAAACGGGGTGTGCTCTCGACAGTCTGGGATTGGAAAAAATTGGAGGCCTCGCCCGGAATCGAACCGGGATGCAAGGATTTGCAGTCCTCTGCGTAACCACTCCGCCACGAGGCCTCATTCATATGTCGAGCGGTGACGGGCGTTTAGAACGAATCTATTGCAAGCGCAAGGCCCTCGCCGGGAAAATTCGGCTTTTTGGATCTCCAGGCTGTGGAATGTTGGAGGGGATGCGGCCGAGCTTTCGGGGCATCACGCATTTGTTGTTCGGCGAAGCTGAATTGCATCCGTCCAAAGCAGCGCGCGGCTTCACCCCGCGTTCGTGTGCCCCTTGAAAGCTGTGTCTCGCGCAAGTAATACACGGGACAGTTTGGCCGGTTTGGCGGGAAATTTACAAGGCGACAGGACATGATTGATTTCGAAGCAGCGCGCATCAAGATGGTCGATAATCAGATCCGCACCACGGACGTGACGTCACATTCCATCCTCAATGCATTTCTTACCGTTCCGCGCGAGGTTTTCGTTCCGTCTCGCCTGCAGCCGGTCGCCTACATCGACACGGACCTTGAAATTGCCCCGGCTCCCCCGGGTGGCGTGGGACGATACGTGATGGAACCGTCGCCGCTTGCCAAGCTGCTGCAACTCGCTGCCATCACCAAGGAGCATGTGGTGCTCGAAGTGGGCTGCGGGACCGGGTACTGTTCTGCTATCCTTTCGCTTCTTGCCGGCTCGGTCGTGGCGCTCGAGAGCGACGCCGAACTGGCGGCCCAGGCGACTAGCAAGCTTTCGGAACTTGGTTATGACAATGTCGCGGTCGTTTCCGGCGAGCTTGCCAAGGGGTATCCGGCGGAAGCGCCCTATGATGTGATCTTCATCAACGGAGCGGTATCGATTGTACCGGAGGATCTTCTGGCGCAGTTGCGCGACGGAGGAAGGCTGGTTGCTGTCGTCGGTACCGGCAACGCGTCGCTTGCCAAGGTTTTCGTGCGCGAAGGCGGCGCATATTCCGAAAGCGCGTTCTTCAATACGGCGGTAAAGCCGCTCCCGGGCTTTGGAAAAAGCGAAGCGTTCGTATTTTGAACAAGAATCGGATACTTAAGTGTGGCCGAGTTCGGTTTGACGGGTGTCTTGCGTGTTCGGTGAATATTCCCATTGTTCACTATGTCCATAGTTGCGTTGAATAAATTTGGTCAACGCCACCCGATTTTCCGGCGGATCGGGCCGTTCAGATTAAGATCCGCTTAGTCAGCGTGTAGCTGCGTATTGGCTAGACCGTGTCAATTGGGGCAGGGCCCTGGGGACGCGCGTCGCCGATGTCGGCTTAACGCCAATGGAGTGAGTGAATTTGTCGATCACGCGCAAGGCAGCGGTGGCTGCCATGATTGCCCCCTTGTTGTTTTTTGCCCCGGCGATAGCTGTGGCCGAAACCATCTCAGGAGCGATGGCCAAGGCGTACCAGTACAATCCGGACCTGAATGCAGTACGGGCTGCCCTGCGGGCGACCGACGAAAACGTCACGATTGCAAAGTCCGGCTTCCGCCCGCAGATAGGCGCGTCTGCAGGCGTGACAGGCATCGATATTCGCGACGGGTTGAACTACCGCACGCATTCGGCCGGTGTTTCGATCACACAGCAGGTGTTCGATGGATTCCAGACACTGAACAATGTGCGTTCGGCGGAATCGGGTGTCCTGGCAAGTCGGGAAAACTTGCGTGCCAACGAGATCTCCCTGTTGCTTTCTGCGGCCCAGGCTTATGCGGTTGTGGCCCGCAACCAGCAGATCGTCGTAATCCGCCGGCAGAACCTGAACTTCCTGGAAGAACAGGTGAAGGCGGCGGAATCCCGGCTTGTCGTGAATGAAGGTACCCGTACCGACGTTGCCCAGTCGCAAGCAGAGGCCGCGGCCGCAAAAGCCGCTTTGTCGACGGCGATTGCCGCCCTGAAGTCAAGCGAAGCAACGTATGTGCAGATCGTCGGCGACGCGCCGAAGGGCATCAAGCAGCCGGTACCTGCCAAGAGGGGGCTTCCCTCCAACCTCGACAATGCGGTGGCGACGGGCATCAAGGAACACCCGAGCGTGCTGGCCTCGCTGCATTCGGTCGATGCCGCCGGCTACCAGGTAAAATCCGCGGAAGGCATCCTTCTTCCGGGCGTCGTGATCCAGGGATCGGTCAACCAGTCCGGAACGACTCAGCCGGGTTTCTTTGGTCAACCGCAGGAAGATACGGTCGCCGGTAGCGTAACCGCGCAGTTGCGGATCCCGATCTATCAGGGGGGGGCCGAGTACGGCCGCGTCCGACAGGCGAAGGAGCGGCTTGGCCAGCAACGCATCCTCGTCGACTCCGTCCGCGCCAGCGTCCAGCAGACCATCGTTTCGGCTTATGCCCAGTACGAGGCCGCAAAGGCATCGATTGTCGCCAATCGCGAGCAGATCGCCGCCGCAAAGGTTGCGCTGAGCGGCGTTCTCGAGGAGCGCAATGTCGGCCAGGCAACGACGCTCGACGTCCTGACGACGCAGCGTGACCTGCTCGAAGCGCAGGAAAGCCTCGTTCTTTCCCAATACATTGCGGTCGTCGCCAGCTACTCGGTCATCGCCTCCATGGGACGGTTGACGGTGACCGGACAGGGACTTCAGGTCGCCGAATATCGCCCGGAAAAGCACTACGAGGCAGTCAAGGACAAGTGGTTCGGTCTGCGCACCGTCGATGGTCGCTGACGGTAGTCCGAAACCGGTCGTTTCGCGGGGAAACAAAGCTGTGCATCACGTTTGATTGTTGATTCGCAGTGATTTTTTTCCCCCGGTGAGTATCCTAGAGTGACTGCGAATCGCGGCCCTTCAGCAGGTGTCGCCGTCACTTCAGGGATACGAGGACCGGTATGGCTCAGCCCAATGCAGCGCGTGAACCTTCCATGGAGGAAATTCTGGCGTCGATCCGCCGGATCATCGAGAGCAACGAACCTCCGACACCCGCCAAGCTTGCGCCCGTCGCCGCCGTCGCCCCGCTGGAACCGGAATACCAAGACGATGACTCGGAAATCCATCTGACGGTCGACGACGAGATAATGGCCGCGGAGCTTGCCACGGCGGTGAACGTCGGCAATCCCTCCGAAGCCCTTCCACCCGTATCGAGGGCCGAAGTCGACGACAAGGATCGAGCCTTGTCTCTGGCCGACGTGGCGGCGCGCGTGAGGGCTGCCTCAGAGCGTACCGCCAGCCAGTTGCGTCAATCCGAGCCAGCCCTGGCTCGTCCGGCCACAAGAGCGGAAAGCCCGGTTGTGACCAGCCGCATGGCCGAATTGCGCACGACGACGCCGACCGCGGCCGCGGCGAAGCGGGTCGCCAATGATCCGGGTGTGGCATCCTTGGAAATCAGCTCGCTCGCGGAACAACTGAGCCTTGACGAGGAAATCGCCGCCATCGAACTGGATACTTCGCCGGTCGCCGGCCTCCCGGTCGCCGCAGGTCCGGAATCGGCCAACCGGCAGCCTGCCGCCCTTGGAGAGCGGGTTACCGCATCGTTGCTTTCACCGGAGGCCGGTGAGCAGGTGTCGCGTTCGTTCGGGGCCCTTGCCGCAGCCGTCGATGTCAAGCTCAGCCGCCCTGTCGACGAGATTGCCGAGGAAATGCTTCGGCCGATGCTGCAGGACTGGCTCGACGACAACCTGCCGACGCTGGTCGAAAGACTGGTGCGCGAAGAGATCGAGCGCGTTGCGCGCGGCCCGCACCGCTGATCCAGCCCGGCGAGACAGTGCGATCAATCGAAAGCCGCCCCGCGTCGGGGCGGCTTTCTTGTTGACTCGCAGCCGGCCATCCGGTTTACAACCGACATCCTCAAATACGTAAGTTTGGTCATCAAGATGCTCGACAAGACCTATGATTCCGCCGCTATCGAACCGAAAATCGCCAAGGCCTGGGACGAGGCCGACGCCTCCCGCGCCGGCGCGAATGCAAAGCCCGGCGCCGAGACATTCTGCATCGTGATCCCGCCACCGAACGTCACCGGTTCGCTGCACATGGGCCATGCGCTGAACAACACGCTGCAGGACGTCATGGTGCGCTTCGAGCGCATGCGCGGCAAGGACGTACTTTGGCAGCCGGGCATGGACCATGCCGGCATTGCGACGCAGATGGTTGTCGAGCGCCAGCTGGCGCAAAAAAAGCTGCCCGGTCGGCGGGAAATGGGCCGCGAAGCCTTTATCGAAAAGGTCTGGGAGTGGAAGGCGGAATCCGGCGGGCAGATATTCAACCAGTTGAAGCGCCTCGGCGCATCCTGCGACTGGTCGCGCGAGCGCTTCACCATGGACGAGGGCCTGACGGAAGCCGTCCTCGAGGTCTTCGTTTCGCTCTACAAGGAGGGGTTGATCTACAAGGACAAGCGTCTGGTCAACTGGGACCCCAAGCTGTTGACGGCCATTTCCGATCTCGAAGTCGAACAGATCGAGGTCAACGGCAACCTCTGGTATCTGCGCTATCCGCTTGAGCCTGGTATTACCTACGAGCATCCGGTCGCCTTCGACGATGAGGGCAATGCCACCGAGTGGGAAACACGCGACTACCTCGTGGTCGCCACCACGCGCCCCGAAACAATGCTTGGCGACACCGGCGTTGCCGTCCATCCCGATGATGCGCGCTACAAGGGGATTGTCGGCAAGCACGTCATCCTGCCGATTGTCGGCCGCCGCATTCCGATCGTCGCCGACGAATATCCTGATCCGACCGCGGGCAGCGGCGCGGTGAAGATGACACCTGCGCATGATTTCAACGATTTCGAGGTCGGCAAGCGCGCCGGACTGCGTCAGATCAACGTCCTGACCATCGACGGGCGTGTCGCCATCAAGGAAAACGAGGATTTCCTGGAAGGCCTCGATCATCCGGCCGCCCTGCATGGCGCCTGGGACATGCTGGAAGGCAAGGAGCGCTTCGAGGCCCGTAAGATCATCGTCGAGATTCTCGAGGAAGCCGGTCTCGTCGACCGCATCGAGCCACACAAGCACATGGTCCCCCATGGAGACCGCGGCGGGGTGCCGATCGAGCCGCGTCTCACCGAACAGTGGTATGTGGATGCGAAGACACTCGCCAAGCCGGCGATCGCTTCGGTCAGGGAAGGACGCACCAACTTCGTCCCGAAGAACTGGGAGAAGACCTATTTCGAATGGATGGAGAACATCCAGCCGTGGTGCGTCTCGCGCCAACTCTGGTGGGGCCACCAAATCCCCGCGTGGTACGGTCCGGACGGCCAGGTTTTTGTCGAGAAGACCGAGGAGGAGGCGCTCCACGCGGCGATTCAGCACTACATTTCACACGAGGGCCCATGGAAGGCCTGGGTTGAGGAGAAGCTGGAGAATTTCCAGCCGGGCGAGATCCTGAGTCGTGACGAGGATGTGCTCGACACCTGGTTTTCCTCGGCGCTCTGGCCATTCTCGACGCTTGGCTGGCCGGAACAAACCCCGGAACTCGAAAAGTACTATCCGACCAGCGTTCTCGTGACCGGATTCGACATCATCTTTTTCTGGGTCGCCCGCATGATGATGATGGGCCTGCATTTCATGAAGGATGAGGACGGGACGCCCGTCGAGCCGTTCCATACCGTCTACGTTCATGCGCTGGTGCGTGACAAGAACGGTCAGAAGATGTCGAAGTCGAAAGGCAACGTCATTGACCCGCTGGAACTGATCGACGAGTACGGAGCCGACGCGCTGCGGTTCACGCTGGCGATCATGGCTGCGCAGGGTCGCGACGTGAAGCTCGATCCGGCTCGTATTGCCGGTTATCGCAATTTCGGCACCAAGCTCTGGAACGCGACGCGCTTTGCCGAGATGAACGGCGTCAGCCGAGACCCGCACTTCCTTGCGGAGGCTTCGACGCTCACAATAAACCGCTGGATCCTGACGGAGCTGGCGCGTACCGAGCGCGACGTCACCGAGGCGATCGAGAGCTACCGATTCAACGATGCTGCCGGAAGCCTCTACCGCTTCGTCTGGAACCAGTTCTGCGACTGGTATCTCGAATTGCTGAAGCCGGTGTTCAATGGCGAGGATGCCGGCGCCAAGGCCGAAGCGCAGGCATGTGCCGCCTACGTGCTCGACGAGATCTACAAGATGCTGCATCCGTTCATGCCTTTCATTACGGAAGAGCTCTGGGCGCACACGGCCGGCGAGGGACAGGAACGTGACGAACTGCTGTGCCACACCGATTGGCCTTCGCCCTCCTATGCGGACGATGCTGCAGCGGACGAGATCAACTGGCTGATCGATCTCGTTTCCGGCATTCGCTCGGTCCGCGCCGAGATGAACGTTCCGCCGTCCGCCATTGCACCGCTGGTCATGGTCGGCGCCAACAGCCTGACGGAAGCCCGGCTGGAGCGCCACCATGCGGCCATCAGGCGACTTGCCCGGGTGGAGAACATCGCGCTCGATGCAATGGCCCCCAAAGGCGCGGCACAGATCGTCGTCGGGGAGGCGACGGCCTGCCTGCCGCTTGGCAATCTGATCGATCTCACCGCCGAGCAGGCACGTCTCGAAAAGGCGATCGGAAAGACAGACCAGGAGATGTCGAGGATTTCCTCGAAGCTTGCCAACGAGAAATTCGTGGCGAATGCGAACCCGGAGGTCGTGGCCGCGGAACGAGAGCGGTTCGAGGAGTTGCAGTTGCAGCGCTCGAGCCTTGAGGTTGCCCTGAGGCGCGTATCCGAAGCAGGATAGGTTCCGTTCAGGGACATTCGAACGACAGGGCATCCGGTGAACGTCCGGGTGCCCTGTTTTTTTGGCGCCAGCTTTTCCCGCCAACACACGCGGACGAGCGACTCATCGGCGCAACAAGGATAGCTTGTCGGTTGTATGAGCTTTTTGGTCAGCCACTCCGGTTGATCTGTGGCGGCAATCTGGGGACATCATTGATAAATGATAAACTGTTGTCAGATTGTAACATCGCCGGTCCGCGGCCAAAAAGCATTCTCAGAAAAGGCTCGCTCTCGAACCGAACGCGGAAAAATATTCCACAATTTGGTTGACGATGGCGGGTATTGAAAATCTTACGTAAATTTTTGAAGCGCCTCGCGCCGAATACGTGATTCCAGCCAAGTTGCACATTCGTATAGGGTCTCTACAGTCGCCTCACTGAGTTTGCCTGAGTGGGGAGACAAATGGCAATTAACAAGTTTACCAAGGGGTTCGTGTACCTCGTTGCGGGTACAGCCCTTGCAGGTTCTGCTGTCGCGGGGGGACTGGAGCGCGGCGGCTACAATGTCGATCTTCTGTTCGATACCTCCAAGTATGTATTCGAATCCGGCGTCATCTATGTGATGCCCAATCGCAGGCTGGAGAACGTCCAGGACGCCGATGGTGGACCGGGCGGTCCAACTTCGGTCGACGATACCGAGAACTACGCCATTCCGCGCGTTGGCTTCAAGATCGGTTTCACCGACGCCATCGACTGTATGGCCGACTACTCGCAGCCCTGGGGTGGGCATACCAATCCGGGCGTCGACTGGGCGGGAGCCAATAACAACGTCGAAACTAAGGTCAACAGCGACAACTATTCGGCGACCTGCTCCTACAAGTTCGATGCTGGACCAGGGGAATTCCGTGTCATCGGCGGCGGTTTCTATCAGGAGGTAGACGGCTTCCAGGAGAAGCTCGTGATTCTACCCTTTGGGTTCGGAAGCGGCATCGGACGCCTTGATCTCGAAGGGAACGGCTGGGGCTGGCGCGCAGGCGTGGCCTACGAAATTCCGGAGTATGCTTTCCGGGCGAGCCTCGTCTACAACAGCTCTGTAGATCTTGGTGATGTCAGCGGTACACTCGATCTTAGCCAACTCCCGACTATCCCGCCGATTAATCCGCTTCTCGGACAAGTCACGCCGGTATTTGCCAATGCCAAGATGCCGGATGTGCTTGAACTCAAGATGCAGACCGGTATCGCTCCGGACTGGCTGGCCTTCGGTTCGGTCAAGTGGGCCGACTGGAGCCAGTTGCAGGCAATTGCAGTCTGCCCGACCGCGACCAAGGGAATGGCGAGTTGCACGATCGGCGGAGGCACCGATGTTACGTCCCTCGATCTTCTCTACCGTGATGGTTGGACGATCAACGCCGGTGTCGGCCACAAGTTCAATGATCAGTGGAGCGGGGCCGTCAGCCTGACCTGGGACCGTGGGACCAGCCATGGCTACGGCAGCCAGACCGACAGTTGGACGCTCGGCACCGGCGTATCCTACAAGCCGACAGAGCACATCGAACTGCGCTTTGCCGGAGCCTTGGGGCTATGGACCAGCGGCGAATCCAACCCGACTGTTCTGAACGGTGAGCCGATTGGCGACGGCGTATCCTATTCCTTCGGCAACGACCTGATTGCGGCGCTCTCGACCTCGCTGAAAATCAGGTTCTGACCGGATAGAAGTGATTGAAAAGAAAAAGACCCCGGTCCCGTACCGGGGTCTTTTTTGGTCAGGTGACCCGTTTGCAATACCGGCAAAATGTTGCCTGTTTTTGTGACGATTCAGCAACACTTTCCTGCAAGTATTTCAACCCAGAAAATGGCGGGTGAAAATGTCTATTTCCCGCCACAAACAGAGCGCAGCGATAGGACTAGAAAAGCCCGGCCAAACGGCTCTGAAAGCGGCCATGGAGTAAGATGGTTCAGTTGCGTGCAAAATGTTCCGCCTTTTCAGATCGGCGTCGTGCCGGTTGCGCAGTGCGTACAGGAGAAAGCGCGCCGTTCGGCGGCAAAGAATCGATTTATGGCCTCCCGATCCCCGATTTTGGTCCAAGTATTGCCGAAAATGGACGTTATGGTTTTATTAACCATGAGCGGTCGCGGGACTGTTCCGCCGCCGTCCGCTTTAGTTTTTGGGCCGATGGATATCTTCATCGCAGCGTAGGTTACAGCCGGCGCACGATGGGTATCGCAATATTGCCCAATGGAAGTACCGCTCGGACTGCAATGCGCGTATATGCATTGCTTTCGCCGGGTCCGGAGCGAAAGAAGACACGCCGCCATGTTCAAGTCTGAGTGCCGATCGTTGACAGTGTTGGTGATGGGGGTTGCGCTCGCGGCAGCAGGTGGAACCGTGCAGCGTGCTTACGCCTTCGACATCAACGCGGGAATAACCAAGGAGTCCGGCCCCTTCGATCTCTTCAAGTTCGGCTTCAAGGCCTACAAGAACGGACAGAAGGAAGAAGCGGTCGAAGCCTATCGCTACGCCGCCGAAAAGGGCCATACCGGCTCGCGCTGGGCGCTGGCCAACATGTATGCCTATGGCGATGGTGTTGCCCAGGACGATTTCGAGGCATTCAAGATCTATAGCGAGATTGCAAGCCAGGGCGTCGAGCCGGGGTCGGAGGACACCGGTTTCTTCATCAATGCGCTGCTGGCTATGGCCAATTACTACAAGATCGGAATTCCCGGCAGCCCGGTGAAGGCCGACCTTGCCCAGGCGCGCCAACTCTATTTCCAGGCGGCATCGGCGTTCGGGGTGCCCGAGGCGCAGTTCCAGCTTGCCAAGATGATCCTGGCGGGCGAGGGCGGCAAGGCCAACGTGCAGCAGGCCAAGAAGTGGCTTAATCAGGCGCGCAAGAGCGGCCACGCCGGCGCCATGGCTGTCTTCGGCAACCTGCTCTTTCAGGAGGGGCAGACGGCCCGTGGCCTCGCCTTCATGACTGCCGCCCTCAACAAGGGCAATCCGAAGGATCTCGGTTGGATGCAAGGGCTTCAGGAACAGGCGTTCTCGGTCGCCACCGAGAAGGACCGCCGGGTAGCCGTCGCACTCGCCCAGGATATAGAGCACGGCGACGATTGACGCTTTGCACCGGAGGCGTTTGCCGGTGCACCCCACGGGTTACTTTCTCAGCAGGCGAAATCGAAATGGGCGACGACCGGCACGTGGTCGGACGGCTTCTCCCATGCGCGGACGTGCTTTTCGATGGCCGTCGACTGAAGGCGGTCGGCTGCCTCCGGTGACAGCAACAGGTGATCGATGCGGATACCGTTGTTCTTCTGCCAGGCGCCGGCCTGGTAGTCCCAGAACGTGTAGAGCTTCACCGCATCGGTGGTGGCACGGACCGCTTCCGTCAGGCCGATGTTTTCGAGGCGGCGAAAGGATTCGCGGGTCTGCGGCAGGAACAGGGCATCGCCGGCCCACACCAGCGGATCATGGCAGTCATGGGGTTCGGGGATGACGTTGTAGTCACCGGCGAGGACGAGCGGCTCCTCGAGCGCAAGGCGGTCTTCGGCGAAGGCGCGAAGACGGTCCATCCAGGCAAGCTTGTAGGGATATTTCACCGGATCGTCCGGCGGGTTTCCGTTCGGAAGGTAAAGGCTGCAGACCCGAATGACGCCGCCTTTGACCGAGAAAACCCCTTCGATGAACCGGGCCTGCTCGTCGGAGGCATCGCCTGGCAGTCCGCGATTGACCTCGTCCGGCTTGATTTTCGAGAGCAGCGCCACGCCGTTGAAGCCCTTCTGCCCATGTGTTTCCACATGATAGCCGAGCGCTTCGATGTCGGCCCGCGGAAAAGCCTCGTCGACCGACTTGATCTCCTGCAGGCAGGCGATGTCCGGCCCCGAATCCTTCAGCCACTGGCAGAGATTGTCGATGCGCGCTTTCACGCCGTTGATGTTCCAGGTGGCGATCTTCATGCCCGATGTCCCCCTTGAGATGCTCCCCTTCATAGCCGATGGCGGGGCAATTGCCAGCAGCTTTTGACCCGAAATCCGAACCTTCAAGCAAGAGCGACGCGGCTATGGCCACGCAACAAGAAACCGGCCGGATGGGGTCCGGCCGGTTTGCGGTGCTGGCTATTTCGAACTCGGATCAGATGGAAAAACTCGTGCCGCAGCCGCAGCTTGCCACCGCATTGGGATTTTTGATCTGGAACGACTGGCCAAGCAGGTTGTCGACGAAGTCGATTTCCGAACCGGCCATGTAGATCAGGGACATCTTGTCGATCAGCACCTTGGCGTTGTCCTTTTCGACCACGACGTCATCGGCTTCCTGGCCGTCCACCAGGTCGAACTTGTATGAAAAGCCGGAGCACCCGCCACCCTCGACGGAAACGCGCATGGCGCTCTTGCCCGCCTCGGCGCCAAGGATCACGGCGATTCGTTTAGCCGCCGAATCAGAGAGGGTCACGTTGATATCGGTCATTCTAGCCTCCTGCCGGGGTCAAGATCCGGAGAGAATGGGACTGTCTGCAATCCGCTTCAAACTACTGAAACACCGGCGCATTGTCACGCTTTCGGAGCTATACTTCGTCCAAACGCAACTCGCGCGCCGTGTGCCAGTGCTTTGCGGCGGTTCAAGTTATAGGTATGAAGGCGGACGGTAGACGTCAATGGGCAGACGTCAGGACAGGTAGGACTAATGACTATTGACAGGCATGCGCTCGGTTTTGGTGGCGGCGACCGGGCGATCTATGCGGCCAACCCCTGGATGACCAGGGGGCGCCTCTATCCCGAAACGTCGAGCCTGACGCGTTCCGAATTTCAGCGGGATCGCGACCGGATCGTCCATACGACGGCGTTCCGGCGGCTAAAGCACAAGACGCAGGTTTTCATCGGCGCTGACGGTGACCACTACCGCACCCGCCTCACGCACACGATTGAGGTGGCGCAGATTGCCCGGGCGCTTGCCCGCGCGCTGAAGCTCGACGAGGATCTCGCGGAAGGGGTGGCGTTGGTGCACGATTTCGGTCACACGCCCTTCGGCCACACTGGCGAAGACGCGCTTCACGAGGTGCTGCTTCCCTTCGGCGGTTTCGACCACAACGCCCAGTCGCTTCGCATCGTCACCAAGCTCGAGCGCCGCTACGCCGAGTTCGACGGCATCAACCTGACTTGGGAAACGCTGGAGGGGCTCGTCAAGCACAACGGCCCGTTGTTGACCTTCGACGGAGAGGGGACCCGCGGACCCGTACCCCAGCCGATCCTCGACTATTGCCAGATCCATGACCTCGAGCTTGCAAGTTTCGCCAGTCTCGAAGCGCAGGTGGCGGCGATTGCCGATGACATCGCCTACAACACCCACGACATCGATGACGGCCTGCGCGCCGGATACCTGACCTTCGAGATGCTCGAGGAGGTGCCGTTCCTGGCGGGGCTGATGGCCGAGGTGCGAGAACGCTATCCCGTGCTCGAACCTGCACGGTTCACCAACGAGATCATGCGTCGTCAGATCACCCGCATGGTGGAGGATGTGATCTCCGTATCCCAGGGGCGCCTGCAAAGGGTGAAGCCGCAAAGTGCAGACGATGTCCGCAACGCCGGTCTGGTCATTGCGACGTTCTCGGATGACATGGCCACGACGGATCGCCAGATCAAGGAAATGCTGTTCAGGCGGATCTACCGGCATCCGGAAATCATGCGCATCCGGGCGGGTGCCGCGCAGATCGTCACAGACCTATTCAAGGCCTATATGAAGGACCCGCAACTGATGGAAAGCCACTACTGGGTGGACCATATCGCGGGCCTGAGCGAGGCTGCCAGGGCTCGTCATGTGGGTGACTACCTGGCCGGCATGACCGACACCTTCGCGATTGATGCGCACAACCGCTTGTTTGACCACACTCCCGATTTGCGATAGGCAGCGGCGGATCAATGGGAGCTCAACGCGAGGCATTTGTTGCCGCAATGCGTGGAAAGACGACATGAACCTTTTTACTGACTTCGATACCCGGATTAAGAACGCGCTTGAAACGATTGACATCGTGAAGGAAAAGCGATCCGAGCTCGATTTCGGGCGTATCAGTGTCGAGCCGCCGCGCGATCCAAGCCATGGCGAAGTGGCGACCAATGCCGCCATGGTGCTGTCGAAGCCGCTCGGCCAGAACCCGCGCGCAATTGCCGATATCATTGCTGCAAAACTGCGCGAGGACGGCGATATCGCAGAAGTTTCGGTCGCCGGTCCGGGCTTCATCAACATCCGGCTGTCGGTCGCCTACTGGCAGCGGTTGCTGGCGTCGATGATTACCGCTGGTACAGACTACGGGCGTTCACCGCTCGGGCAGGGCCGCAAGGTCAACGTCGAATACGTTTCGGCCAACCCCACCGGTCCGATGCATGTCGGTCATTGCCGTGGTGCCGTGGTCGGGGATGCGCTCGCCAATCTGTTGGGCTTCGCCGGTTATGCCGTCACCAAGGAATACTACATCAACGACGCGGGTTCGCAGATCGACGTGCTGGCTCGCTCGGCCTTTTTGCGTTACCGCGAAGCGCTTGGCGAAAACATCGGCACGATCCCGCCGGGTCTTTACCCCGGCGACTACCTCGTTCCCGTCGGCAAGGCGCTTGCCGACGAATTCGGGACCAAGCTCCGCGTCATGCATGAGGCTGAGTGGCTGCCGATCGTGAAGGATCGGGCCGTCGATGCGATGATGGTGATGATCCGGGAGGACTTGGCTGCGCTCAACGTCAAGCACGAAGTCTTCTTTTCCGAGCGTTCGCTGCACGCTGGCAACGGCGCCTCGATCCGTACCGCGATCAACGACCTGACCTTCAAGGGGCATGTCTACAAGGGCACGCTGCCGCCGCCGAAGGGGCAACTGCCGGAAGACTGGGAAGATCGCGAACAGACGCTGTTCCGCTCGACGGAAGTTGGCGATGACATCGATCGCCCGCTTATCAAGTCCGATGGATCCTATACCTACTTCGCCGCCGACGTTGCTTATTTCAAGGACAAGTTCGACCGTGGCTTCGACGAAATGATCTATGTTCTCGGCGCCGACCATGGCGGCTACGTCAAGCGACTCGAAGCGCTCGCTCGCGCCGTCTCGGAAGGGCGGTCGAAGCTCACTGTCCTGCTTTGCCAACTCGTGAAGCTCTATCGCAACGGTGAGCCGGTAAAGATGTCGAAGCGCTCCGGCGACTTCGTCACCCTGCGCGAGGTGGTCGATGAGGTCGGCAGCGATTCCGTGCGCTTCATGATGCTTTACCGCAAGAACAGCGAGCCGCTGGACTTCGATTTTGCGAAGGTCACGGAGCAGTCCAAGGATAATCCTGTTTTCTACGTGCAGTACGCCCATGCGCGTTGCATGTCGGTTTTCCGGCAGGCCAAGGAAGCGTTTCCCGATCTTGATATCGAGGCGCTCGATCTTGCTGCGGCAATTGCTGGGGAAATCACGGATCCGAATGAGCTTCAGCTGATCGGCAAGCTTGCAGAATATCCCCGAGTCATCGAAGCTGCAGCCCAGGCTCAGGAGCCGCATCGCATCGTATTTTACCTCTATGATCTGGCAAGTTCCTTCCACGCTCACTGGAATAAAGGCAAGGAACAACCGGAATTACGTTTTGTTAACGATAAGAATAGAGAATTGAGCATTGCCAGACTCGGGCTGGTGCATGCTGTCGCTTCGGTCTTGAAGTCCGGTCTCACCATTGCCGGCACGAATGCTCCGGATGAAATGCGATAGCGTGTCACCTTTTACCCACATTGGGCTGGCAAGTAGCCGAGTGATATTTGCGAGTGGAAAAGGGTATGGCTGAGAAACAATTCGCGTTTAGCGGGGGCAAAAACGACGAGTTCTTTGCGGACGACGATCCGCTTGCAGAACTCGCCCGCATCGTCGGTTTTGAGCCGCGACCGGCTGCGCCGGTGGCGCCAGTCGCCCGGCAGGAGCCGGTCATGGAGGAGCGGCCGCCCGAATTCGCGCTCGAGGACGAGTTGCTGCGCGAATTCGCGCTGTATGATGCGCCTCGCCTCGATCCCATCGGAGAGTTCACGCTTGATGATGCCGCTGCTGGTGGTCAGTCAGAAGGTGCGGTTTTTGAAGAAGCGCGCGCGCCGGAGCCTCTTGAACCGACTTCGGAGCCTGAATCTCCCGCCGAAGCCGTTGAATTTTCGTATATCGGGGAAGCTGTATCGCCAGTCGAGGACCTGCTGGAAGATGAGCTTTCCGATGTCGACCTCTCCTCCGACTATGGCTTGGTGTCGCCCAATGATGCCGCCGCTGATCCCGAAGCGGATCAGTACACCTATCCTGTGCATGCAATCGATGCACGGGATCGCGGCGTCACCGATGAAGCCGGCGATGAGGACGTTGCCCGGGCGCGAAAGGTAGAGGATGTTTTCCTCTTCGAGGCTCTTGCCGACGAACTCGAGCAATCGATTGCCGACGTCGTTGCGGAGGCTGCTCCCGCTCCCCAACCGGTCATCGCTCCCGGCGAGCAGCCGCGGTTCCGCCTGCCGCTTGCCAACTTCAACGTCGCTGCTGCCCGCCAGTCGGTCGGTGCTGCTGTCGTCGAGCCCCCGGCTCCGGTGGTGGAGCCGGTAGCGGCCGAGCCGTCCATCGAGCGCGCCCCTGATCTCGACTACGACATTGGCGCCGATTGGCGCGCGAGCGTGTTTACGGAAGGCTCCGGCGTCGAAAAGAAGGTTTCGCCACCGCAGGCATCCATTGATGAGCACCTGCCGTCCGCCGAATCCGGTAACGACATCGATGATCTTCTTGCCGAGGTGGAACGGTACTCCATTCCCCCGAAGGAACCTGCCCCCTACAGGCTGGATACAGCGACGGCGCCATTGGTGGTTGAAGCAGCAAGGCCGCAGACGACCGCAAGCGTGTTTGCGCAGCCTTCGAACCTTTCCTCGCCCGTGCGCCAGCCCGAGCCGGAAGAAGCATTCGTCGAGGGCGAATTCGAGTTCGACCTCGACGGTATCGAACTTGAATTGTCCGATATGACCTTCGATACGCCGGTTGCAGCTGCTCCCGCGCCGATGACAGAGGCCCCCAAGCCGGTCTTGGCACCTGTGGCTCCGATGCCGGTTCAGGCTGCAGCCGCGCCGCTATCCTGGACTTCACCGGTTGCCGCCACTTCCACGGTCATGGGGCCGGGGGCTGCTGTGTCCATCAACAGGCCTGCCATCCATACCGCGCATCAAGAGAGCAACGAAGTCTTTGCCCGTCCGGCATCGGCGCGCCCGGTTGCCCCGGCCCAGGCCGCAGTGCCGCTTCCATTCGATCCGGAACTGATCGCCGAAGCGGAAGATCATCTTGAGACGCTTCCTGAACTCGACGTGCCGGCGCTGCCGGTAATCGAAAAGGAAGAGCCGGTCGCCTTCCAGCCCGAATACGATATCGATATCGATGCGGAGATGGCCAGCCTGTTCGAACCCGTCTCGGCGCAAGGCGAGGAGCCGAAAGCAGTCGAAAACACGCTGGCAGCAACCGCATGGGCTCCGAGCGCGAAAAACGGCACCAGCGGCCCGCAGGTGCCGCTCGACGATTTCGACGAGTTCGAAAAGGCGCTGGAGCAGGATCTTCGCCAGACGTTGAAGGAGCCCTATGGTGGCGACGCGCATGTCGCCAAGATGACACTTGACCGCGCGATCGCAGGCTCCGCACGAGGCCGTTCGCGCTCGCTCAAGGGCATGTTGCTTGCTTCGTCGCTGCTCGTTGTCTGCGGCGCCGGTGCTTACGGTGCCTATAGCTGGCTCTTTGGCGACGCATCGGGTTCGTCTAGCGGCGGACCGGTCGTGATCTCGGCCGACAAGGATCCGGTGAAGGTCGTTCCGCAAGACCGGGGCGGCAAGACCGTTCCGAACCAGGACAAGGCGGTCTACGATCGCGTTGCCGGCGCGACCGCTTCCGATCCGAAGCAGGAAAAGCTGGTGACCTCCGATGAGGAGCCGGTCGACGTCGTCCAACGGACGCTGACCCCGGACAACCTGCCGCTTGAGGGCGCCGAGGACGAATTGAGCTTCGAGCCTACCCCGGCCGGTGAAACCGAAGATGAGCGTCTGCTCCCCTCGGATTCCTCGGAGCAGGCGACCCCCGCCCAGGAAAATACCCCTGCCGGGATTGCCGCTCGCAAGGTCCGCAGCATGATCGTCAAGCCGGATGGCACGATCGTGGCGCGCGAACTCCCTTCCGAGCCGGTTGAAGAGCAGATGGTCGCCTCTGCGGCGCCTGCTGCCCCTACTGCTGCGCCGAAGGTCGGCAAGCCTGCGCTTGCCGATAGCACCGAGGCAGCCCCCGATCCGGAAATCGCTGCAGTATCCTCCACAAGGGAAACGCAACCCTCCCCAGATGCCGCATCGCAGGTTGCCAGCATTACCGGCAATGGCGCTGGAGAGCCAGCGCCGGTCCGCAGCGTCAAGACGAGTGCCGTTACCGACGCTGCACCGCTTCCCGAGGCTCGCCCGGTTGCACCCGAGGTCAAGGTAGCCGCTGCACCGGTGCAGGCTAGTGCGCCTGCCGAAGAAGCACCGGCCGCGCCGGAACCGACCCAGGTCGCCAGTATCGCGCCCGGTGGCTACTTCGTGCAGGTCGCCTCACTTCCCTCTGAAGCCGAGGCGCAGAAGTCCTATCAGAACCTGTCGCGCAAGTTCGGCAGCGTGATCGGTGGACGCGGCGTCGATATCAAGCGCGCGGAAATCGAGGGCAAAGGCACTTACTACCGCGTGCGGATCCCGGCTGGCTCCAAGGACGAAGCCGTGGCGCTCTGCGAAGATTATCGCGCCGCCGGCGGCAGTTGCCTGATCGCCAAGTAATTCGAGAGCGATTGTTCGATGGGCGGCGGGAAGATGTTTCCCGCCGCTTTTTGTTGTGTATGGCCCTTGACCTCACTCGCAAGTTTCGCAACGCGAAACTATGATTCGAGCATGACCGAATCAAAAGCCATGATCCTGGGCTGCCAAGGCCTGACCCTCACCCCCGATGAAATCGCGCTCTATCGCGGCGAGGCACCGTGGGGCTTCATCCTGTTCGGGCGCAATATCGGCGAACCTGCGCAGATATCCGACCTCGTTTCGGCGCTTCGCGAAAGCGTGGGCCGCGATGCGCCGGTGTTCATCGACCAGGAAGGCGGGCGTGTGCAGCGCATCCGGCCACCGATCCTGTCGCGCTATCCGTCCGGGCAGGCGCTGGGCGAGCTTTATCGCAGGGATCGGGATGCGGGACTGCGCGCCGCCTGGCTGATGTCGCGGCTGCACGCCTTCGATCTGAAATCCTTCGGCATCGATGTCGACTGCCTGCCTGTCCTCGATGTGCCGATGGAAGGCAGCAGCAATGTCATCGGTGACCGCGCCTATGGCACTGATCCGACGACCGTTGCCGAGATGGGACGCGCCGCCGCCGCGGGATTGAAAGCCGGCGGGGTCCTGCCGGTGATGAAGCACATGCCGGGCCATGGCCGCGGCATGGTGGATTCCCACCACGATCTGCCGGTGGTGAATGTGTCGCGCGCCGAACTCGAGGCTCATGACTTCGTGCCTTTTGTCGCGATGAAAGACGAGTTGATGGCGATGACGGCTCATGTGGTCTACACCGAGATCGACCCATCGAACCCGGCCACGACTTCGCGCGTCGTGATCGAGGAAATCATCCGGGGCTACATCGGCTTCGAGGGACTGCTGATGTCCGACGACAGCTCGATGAATGCCCTGAAGGGCACCCTCGGAGAGCGCGCTGCCAATATTGCAGCGGCCGGCTGTGATATCGTCTTGCACTGCAATGGTGTGATGGACGAGATGAAGCAGGTGGTCGCCAATGTGCCGGTGCTTTCCGGGCGCGCGCTGCAACGGGCGAAGAAGGTCGAGGCAGCACTCGGCGCCATGGACGACGCCGAGGAGATTCAAGTTCGCGCCGAGTTTGATTCGTTGATCGCGGTGGCCTAGGGTCCAGTAGTCGCTGCGGCCCGGAGAGGCCGAATATCGTGACGGGAAGGAAAACGACTGGTGAGCAACGGCAGGATTGCGGAATTGTCCGACGCGGCGGTAACGCCGATGGACAAGCTGTGGGAATCTGCCGAGGAGCGGGCAAGCGACGAGCCGGCGCTGCATATCGACGTCGCGGGTTTCGAGGGGCCGCTGGACCTCCTGCTTCACCTCGCGCGCACCCAGAAGGTCGACATTTCGCGCATTTCCGTGTTGGCGCTGGCCGAGCAATACCTGGTGTTCGTTGAGCGTGCACAGAGCATCCGCATCGAACTCGCAGCCGACTACCTTGTGATGGCTGCATGGCTGGCTTTCCTGAAATCGAAGCTGCTCATCCCGCAGCAAGCGAAGGACGAAGGACCGTCGGGTGAAGAAATGGCGGCGACGCTTGCCTTCCGCCTGAAGCGGCTGGAGGCGATGCGGGATGCAGCGACACGCCTGGTCAACCGCAACCGTCTGGGGCGCGATGTGTTTGCCCGTGGTGCGCCGGAGCATATCCCGGATCGCAAGCAGTCGGCCTTCGATGCGTCGCTCTACGATCTTTTGTCCGCCTATGCGTCGCTTCGCCAACGGCAGGCGGTGACACAGGTGACGATCGAGAAGAGGAACGTCTGGTCGCTCTCCGACGCAAGGCTGATCCTGACGCGTATGATCGGCGAGATCACCGATTGGACGGCACTGGAGCACTATCTGCTGCGCTACATGACGACGCCCAAGGAGCGGGCAACGGCGATCGCCAGCGCCTTTGCGGCTTCGCTGGAGATGGTTCGCGAGGGCAAGCTTGAAATTCGCCAGGACGGAGCGTTCGAGCCGCTCTACATGCGGCGAGGGCCGCGGCACGCATCATTGAGCATTTCGGACTAGGGTCGGGCTGATGGCGGAAACCCACGAACTCACCCACGAGCCGATCGAAGCGGCGGACCTCGAAATGACCGATGCGGCGGATCCCCGCACCCTGCAGGAGGCGGAGCGCATCGCCGAAGCTCTCGTATTTGCCTCTGCGCAACCGGTTTCCGAGGCATTTATCGCCGACCGATTGCCCCACGGCGTAGATGTTCACGAACTGATGTGGCGGTTGAAGGTGAACTACGCCTCACGGGGCGTGAACCTCGTGCAGGTCGGCGACCACTGGGCGTTCCGCACTGCGGCTGATCTCTCCTTCGTGATCCGGACCGACGAAAACGAGGTGAGAAAGTTGTCACGCGCAGCACTGGAGGTGCTTGCGATCGTTGCATATCACCAACCTGTGACGCGGGCCGAGATCGAGGAAGTGCGCGGGGTGCAGACATCGAAGGGTACGCTCGACGTGTTGATGGAGGCCGGTTGGGTGCGATTTCGCGGCCGCAGGCGTTCTCCGGGCCGCCCAGTGACGCTTGGTACGACCAAGGAGTTTCTCGATCACTTCGGTCTGGAGGAGTTGCGCGATCTGCCGGGCGTCGAAGAATTGAAAGGGGCCGGTTTGCTCTCGAGCCGCATTCCCGCGAACTTCAATATCCCGCTTCCGAGTATGAACGACGAACTCACCGATGATGAAGATCCGATCACCCAACTCGACCTGGAAGAACTTGGCCTCTTGACTCCGCGCTCTGAAGCGGACGAATAGGATCATGTTTTTGTCCTGGAAATCCGCGGTGGCGCCCGCCATCCGGTAGAGTTGAGTGAAGAGCATGGATCCTGACCCGGGGACACAGGCCGCCGAACATACCCGGCGCACCGCAGGCGTCACCTTCGCCGCCCGTCTGACATTCGATGGCATTCATCACAGCTATCACGGCAAAGAAACCATAAAGGGAGTGAGCCTCACTGCCGAGCCGGGTGAAGTTCTCTGCCTGCTTGGCCCATCCGGCTCCGGCAAGACGACGCTCTTGCGCATTGCCGCCGGGATCGAGGCGCAGAGCCACGGCCGTGTCATGTTGAATGGGCGCGAACTCGCAGGCCCCGGCGTATTCCTCCCGCCGGAGAGGCGGGGCATCGGGCTGATGTTCCAGGATTTCGCGCTGTTTCCGCACATGACGATCATCGACAATGTCCGGTTTGGGTTGACGGCCATGCCGCAGAAGGACGCGATCGCCGAGGCTATGGGCGCACTGGAGCGGGTGGGGCTCGCCCATTACGCGCAGAAATTTCCGCATGTCCTTTCAGGCGGCGAACAGCAGCGGGTGGCTCTTGCGCGGGCGTTGGCGCCAAGACCGGAAGTCCTGTTGATGGACGAGCCCTTCTCCGGCCTCGATTCGCGCCTCAAGGATACGATTCGCGCCGACACGCTGGCAATCCTGCGGGAGACTAGGGCAACCGCGATCGTGGTGACGCACGACGCCGAGGAGGCGATGCGCATGGCCGACCGGATCGCCTTGCTGAGGGACGGGACCCTTGTGCAAGCCGGAACATCGGACGATCTCTACCGGCGACCCTGCAATCTCTTCGCTGCGGCGTTCTTCTCCGAGATCAACGAATTCGACGGCGTCGTGCGCAACGGCTTGGTAGAGACGCCGGTAGGCGAGGCCTCAGCGCAGGGGATCGGCGAGGGGACGCCAGTCTCCGTCGCCGTGAGGCTTTCGGGCGTCGGCGTCGCGGAAAAAAGCGGCTCCATTCCTGCCCGTATCATATCCCGACGGTTTCTGGGGGTGGTCGAGCTTCTGAGTCTCGCTGTGCCCGGAACCGAGAAACTGGTGAGGGCGCGGGTTCGCGCGGATCACTTGCGTCCCGGAATTCGCGACGTGACGTTGAAGATCAACCGCCAGGACATCCTGGTGTTCGAAAAAACCTGAATGCCTAACGGATTGATATGATTGAATTATTAGAGGCGGTGGAAACGCTGTACGCTCAGCCCGTCGATTGTCGCTGCGAAAATTATTCCAAATCAAACACTTAAGTTATACCAACATAGTGTTTGAAAAAGGCCGGCAAAGGCCTTACATCGGGGTAACACCAAACAGGGAGATTACGGCAATGGGTTCCTTTAGCATGTGGCACTGGCTGATCGTTCTGGCCATCGTGCTGTTGTTGTTCGGCCGCGGCAAGATCCCGGAACTTATGGGCGACGTAGCCAAAGGCATCAAGAGCTTCAAAAAGGGCATGTCCGACGACGACGCAGCACCTTCCGAGCAGGCCAAGACCGTCGAGCACAAAGCGGACGACAACAAGTAGTCAAGCCGTACAGAGTAGCGGTCTGCAACGGATCGTTTCGGCTTGAGGAGCCGCATTGATGTTGGATATCGGCTGGACCGAATTGCTGGTAATTGCAGTCGTGCTGATCGTGGTGGTGGGACCGAAGGACCTGCCGCCGATGCTCAGGGCGTTCGGAAAGATGACGACGCGTTTGCGCACGATGGCTGGGGAATTTCGAAGCCAGTTCGACGAAGCCCTGCGCGAAGCCGACCTGGACGATGTTCGCCGTACCATAGACGATGCGAAAAAAATAAATCCGGTCAATAGCTTGAGGGAAGCAATCAATCCGCTTCGCCAAGCTGGCGAGGAAATCCGCGCCGGCCTGCAAAAGGCTACTGTTGCGGGAAGGAAGATCGATGCGGTTCCTGCAACCGATGCGCAGCTCAGCGTGCCGGAACCGACCATAAGTCTTCCGGAGACCCCGCCGGTGGTTGCTGCACCCGAAGGCCCGTCGGCCACCGTAAAGCCTGAAGCCGCTCAATCTGAACCAGTCTTTGCACAGGAGACGGCCGCCAAACCGAAGCCCGCTCGCAAGCCGGCGGCAAAGCCTTTGGCCAAAGCCGCTGATGCGCCACCGGCGAATACCAGTCGTGCCAGGGGAGCCAAGACAGGCAATGGCGCCGATCCGGCACCCGCCAAGGCTTCTGCAACGGGTCGATCGACCAAGACGCCTGCCAACAAGACCGCGGGCAGGACTACAGCGCCAAAGACTGCCGCGACCGCCAAGAAGAAGGACGAAGCATGAGCGGCAACATTGAAGACAAGCCGCAGCCGCTCATCGAGCACCTGATAGAATTGCGTCAGCGGCTGATCTGGTCTCTGGTGGCATTCTTCGTTGCCTTCGTTGCCTGCTTTGCCTTTGCCAAGCAGTTGTTCAACCTGCTCGTCGTACCTTACAAGTGGGCGGTCGTCTGGGCTGGCATGGACCTCTCCAAGTCGGAATTGATCTACACGGCGCCACAGGAGTTCTTCTTCACGCAAGTGAAGGTGGCGATGTTCGGCGCGATGGTGATTTCCTTCCCGGTCGTCGCTGCGCAGATCTACAAGTTCGTGGCGCCCGGCCTTTACAAGAACGAGCGCGCCGCCTTCCTGCCGTTCCTGATAGCGTCGCCTATCCTTTTCCTCCTCGGCGCGGCGCTGGTGTATTTTTTCTTTACCCCCATGGTCATGTGGTTCTTCTTGACCATGCAGCAGGCTCCAGGCGACGGCGAGGTTGCGATCTCTCTGTTGCCAAAGGTCTCGGAATACCTTTCGCTGATCATGACGCTGGTCTTTTCGTTCGGCCTTGTCTTCCAGCTTCCGGTAATCACGACCCTGCTCGGCAAGGTCGGTCTCGTGACTGCCGACGGGCTGGCGTCCAAGCGAAAATATGCGATCGTCATTGCCTTCATTGTGGCGGCGGTGCTGACCCCTCCCGATCCCATGTCCCAGATCGGCCTTGCGCTGCCAACGATCCTTCTCTACGAGATTTCCATCTACGCTGTGCGACTCATCGAGCGCCAGCGGGCCAGTCAGGCGCTCGCGGACGAGCCCGGTTCCTCGGACGTTGCAAACGGCGACGGCGTGTAACCAGCGGCGTCCGGGCAATCCGGCGACGGGAGCGACTGGCGGCACTTCTCCGGACGACCGGCTTGGTCAGGCTGCGGCCGGGGATGCACACACATTCAACGACCCGGAACGACGATGCTCGATATCAAATGGATTCGCGAGAATGCTGCTGCACTGGACGCGGCGCTGAAGAAGCGCGGTGCTGAGCCGCTTTCAGAGACGCTCGTCGCCCTCGATGAAAAGCGCCGTTCGGTCGTCTCCGCGCTGCAGGAAATGCAGTCGCGCCGCAATGCCGCCTCTAAGGAAATCGGTGCGGCGATGGCGCGGAAGGATGCCGGGCTTGCCGAAAAGCTGAAGTCGGAAGTCGCCGAACTGAAGAACACCATGCCGGAAATGGAAGCGCAGGAGCGTGAGCTGACGGCCGCACTCAACGACGCGCTGTCGTGCATTCCGAACGTCCCGCTCGAGGACGTACCGGTCGGCAGCGACGAGAAGGACAATGTCGTCAAGCATCTCTGGGGCACCAAGCCCGGTTGGAACCATGCGCCGAAGGAGCACTTCGAGATCGGCGAGGAACTCGGCTGGATGGATTTCGAAGGCGCGGCCCGGATCGCCGGCGCGCGGTTCACCATCCTCAAGGGTCAGCTTGCGCGACTGGAGCGTGCACTCGGGCAATTCATGCTCGACGTTCACACCACCGAGCATGGGTATCTTGAGGTCCAGCCGCCGCTTCTGGTGCGCGACGATGCCATGTACGGCACTGGCCAGTTGCCGAAGTTCGCTGAAGACCTGTTCCGCACCACCGATGGGCGCTGGTTGATTCCAACGGCGGAGGTACCGCTCACGAACCTGGTTCGCGAGGAAATCCTCGAGCAGGACAAGCTGCCGTTGCGTTTCACTGCGCTTACCCCTTGCTTCCGCTCTGAGGCAGGCTCCGCCGGTCGCGATACCCGCGGCATGCTGCGCCAGCACCAGTTCATGAAGTGCGAGCTTGTTTCGATCACGGATGCCGACAGTTCGCTCGACGAACACGAGCGGATGACAGCCTGCGCCGAGGAAATTCTCAAGCGTCTCGGACTGCACTATCGCGTCGTGACGCTGTGCACCGGCGACATGGGATTCGGTGCCCGCAAGACCTACGACCTCGAAGTCTGGCTGCCGGGTCAGGACAGCTATCGCGAAATTTCTTCCTGCTCGGTCTGCGGCGATTTCCAGGCCCGCCGGATGAATGCCCGGTACCGCGGCAAGGATGACAAGGCTACGAAGTTCGTGCACACGCTGAACGGCTCGGGAGTGGCACTCGGGCGCGCGCTGATCGCGGTCGTCGAGAACTATTTGAACGAGGACGGAAGCGTCACCGTACCGGATGTGCTGCTTCCCTACATGGGCGGCCTGAAGAAGATCGAGCGGGCGGCCTGAGGCACAGTCGGAGAGGCGGGGCATGCGTATTCTGCTGACGAATGACGATGGCATCCACGCCGAAGGGCTGGCGGTGCTGGAACGGATCGCCCAGGCGCTGTCCGACGATGTCTGGGTGGTCGCCCCGGAAACCGACCAGAGCGGACTCGCTCACTCGCTGACGCTGTCTGAGCCGCTGCGTCTGCGCAGGATTTCGGACAGGCGCTTCGCGCTCCGTGGGACACCGACCGATTGCGTCATCATGGGCATTCGCGAGGTCATGGACGGCAAGCCGGACCTCGTGCTTTCCGGCGTCAATGCCGGTGCCAACATGGCCGACGATGTCACCTATTCGGGCACTGTCGCCGGGGCGATCGAGGGCACGTTGCAAGGCGTGCGTTCAGTGGCGCTCAGCCAGGCCAGTCGCCACGGCGAGATGATTCGTTGGGAGGTGGCCGAGGCCTTCGCCCCGAACCTGATCAGGCGCCTCGCCGATGTCGACCTGCCTGACGGGACCTTCATCAACCTGAACTTCCCCAACTGCGCCGCGGCGGAAGTGCAGGGCGTATCGGTGACTTCGCAGGGCAAGCTCGGTTTTGGCCTCAGTGTCGAAGAGCGCGCCGATGGCCGTGGTTTCCCCTACTACTGGTTGCGATTCGACAAGCGCGAAGCGCTGTTCCGCGATGGCACGGATATCGCCGCGATCAAGGACAACAAGATTTCGGTGACACCGTTGAAGCTCGACCTCACTGACTATACCGTACAGGACAGGGTTGCCGCTGCCCTCGGATTCGGATTGGCTGATTGACGGGACGCATGGTCGAGAAAGAAGGATTTGCAGCTGTCGTTTTACGTTTGAGATCGGAAGGGATCTCCGACCTGGACTTGCTGACGGCAGTCGAGCAGACGCCACGATCGCTGTTCGTCCCGTCGCAGTTCGTCGCGCACGCCTATTCCAGCCGCACGATCCCCATCGACTGCGGTGCTTTCATGGAGGGGGTCGACGACGTCGTCCGCGTCTTGCATCACCTGAAGGTCAAGCCAGGCCAACGGGTGTTGGAAATCGGCACGGGAAGCGGCTTCACCGCCGCCGTTCTGGGACGGATCGCCGAACGCGTGCTGACGGTCGATCGCTACAAGACGCTGGTCGTCGCAGCCCAGAAGCGCATGGAGCAGCTTTCGTTGCGCAATGTCATCGTTCGCCAGGCAGACGGGACGAACGGCCTCCAGGGGGAGGGTACATTTGACCGGATCCTGCTGTCGACAGCCTTTCCGTCGATGCCGCGCTTCTACGCCGACCAGTTGGTATCGGGTGGTTCGATGATGGTGCCGCTGATGATGTCCGATACCGTCTGCCGAATGGTGCGGCTGACCAAGACGGGCAGCCGGTTCGAACGGGAAGAGCTGTTCGAGGTTCCCTACCAGCCGATCGTCTCCCAGGTTGCGTCATTCCTCTGATCGTTTGCCTATTACCCCGGAATTCCATGTCCATAGGTCGTGGGCATAGTTAGCAATTTCTCAAAAAGGACCGCCCGAACAGCCAGCCTTAACCGGGTAGTAACACTAACGCGCTTTAATATCCCTACAAGAGGTTGCGTCATTAGTGGGTCGTGTCATGCGTTTGAGTGTATCGCCGAAAGTCGGGAAATCTGCGGTTAAAGTCATACTGGCGGCCTTTCTGGCCAGCGCCGCGACAGGGTGCAGTTCCGACGCCACCCGTTTCGACGGGCTCCTTTCTTCAACCGATAATTTTACAACCAATTCCATACCGCGCGGGCAATATGCCGGTGCGGCCGATGGCCAGGCGCCGGTTCCCCGCGGCGACGTCGCCGGCGCCCAGCCCGCATATCCATCTTCGTATCCTGCGGCGCAGTCGGACGTATCCTACGAGCCGATCAATACTGCGACGCACGCCGGTTCCGGAGCCCGCATGGCGACAATGCCGGCTTCCGTGCAGCGTACGGAACTGACCGCACCTGCGGCGGCGGGGTCTTCGGAACGGTCGGTCGCATTGGCTCAGCCAATGCCTGCGGGCAAGCGAGCAGGCGGCGGGGTGATCTCCGATTCGACCATCGCGAATACGGCGGCTCCTGCAGCAAAAGCCGCGCCATCCAAGAACGGCTGGTCTTCGGTCAATGCTCCGAGCGTCCAATTGCGGGCCGGCGAGAGCATCGCGACGCTTTCCAAGCGCTACGGGGTTCCGGAGAAGGAGATCCTCAAAGCGAACGGTTTGAAGTCGGCGGCAGCCGCAGCGCCCGGACAGGCAATCGTCATTCCGACCTATGGTACACCGCGCAACCCGACCAAGGTTTCCGCCGAGGCGGTCGACCTGGCCAACCAGAAGAAACTGCCGACGCCGCACAAGGGCCCGGAACAGGAAGTTGCCGTGTTGCCTTCGGGGGCTTCCGGCCGTGACAAGTCGCAGGCTTCATCAAATGATGCATCTGGCAAGCTCGCCGCCGGCAACGGCGATCCGGCTGGCGCCAAGGGTGGCAGCTACGTCGTCAAACCGGGCGATTCGCTCATCAAGATTGCCCGCGACGCCGGCACCAGCGTCGAGGCCCTGAAGGCAGCGAACGGCATCACCACGGCGTCGATCCGCATCGGCCAGACACTGGCTCTACCGGGCGCCGGCGCAACCGATGGCGTCAATACGTCCTCGATCGCCGCAAAGGCGGAGAATGCCGAAAAGAAGGTTGCGGCGGAGCCAGCGGTTGCAAAGCAGCCCGAAGGATACAAGGCCCCAGTACAGACGGCATCCATTTCTGAAGTCGAGAGCAAGGCGGATGTCAAGGACGTTGCTCCGGAAGCGACCGGCATCGGCAAGTATCGTTGGCCGGTTCGCGGCGCCGTCATCAACGCCTACGGCGCGAATGTCGACGGCAACCGCAACGACGGGATCAACATCTCCGTGCCCCAGGGGACGGCGATCAAGGCCGCCGAAAACGGCGTCGTCATCTACGCCGGCAATGGCCTCAAGGAACT
Source organism: Ferirhizobium litorale (assembly GCA_030028905.1). Taxonomy (GTDB): domain Bacteria; phylum Pseudomonadota; class Alphaproteobacteria; order Rhizobiales; family Rhizobiaceae; genus Ferirhizobium; species Ferirhizobium litorale. The sequence continues at coordinate 92,788 of JALDYZ010000006.1, forward strand.
CGGCAACACGGTCCTCGTTCGCCACGACGATGGTACTGTGACTGTCTATGGCCATGCCGACACCCTGAATGTCACCCGCGGCCAGAAGGTCCAGCGTGGGCAGACGCTCGCGGCCTCCGGTATGAGCGGCAGTGCCAAGCGCCCGCAGGTACACTTCGAAGTGCGCAAGGACGCAACGCCCGTCAACCCGATGTCCTTCCTCGAATAGGATGTGGCGCAAGCCCCTGATGATACGAAAAATCCCCGGCGTGCCGGGGATTTTGTCATGTCGACGGTATTGCTCGATCTTCTACAGCGCCGCGCGTCCAATCAGACGCGTAAAGGTCGCTGTAGCATTCTGAATTGCTGCATGTTTTTGTCCTCTACTCGGCTACGATTTGAGGACACATGCAGTAGGATCACACCCGCGGGTTCTGGCTGCGGAAAAGCCTGCCTTCTTCGCCGATCAGGACGAGTGCGAGGCCGATGACCGAAACCGTGAAGAAACCGAGCACCATCGGCAGCGCAGTTCCATTGAACTCCTGACCGATGATCGCGCCGATCAGGGCGCCGCCGATCGTGCTCATGAAGCCGAGAACCGACGAGGCGGTTCCCGCAACGTGTCCGAGAGGTTCCATCGCCAGCGAATTGAAGTTCGATCCGATCCAGCCGAACTGGAACATGGCCAACGCGAAGAAGGTGATGAACAACGCGAACGGCATGGGCTGCGGTCCGTAGATCTGCACCATCAGCCAGATGAAGTTGATGGTGATGAAGCCGAGCAGCGAGCTGTGGGAGAGTTTGCGAATGCCGAGACGTCCGACGAGACGCGAGTTTATGAACGATGCGAACGCCATGAACAGGGCAACGCCGGCAAACGCCACGGGGAACCAGGCGCCAAGCTCATATATGCCGACATAGATCTGCTGGGCTGAATTGATGAAGCCGAACAGCGCCCCGAAAATGAACGTCGACGCCAGCGTATAGCAGAGCGCGATGCGGTTGGTAAGCACGATCCGGAAGCCGTCGAGGATCGACGCCACAGTAAATGGGCGCACGTCCTGCGGATGCAGCGTTTCCGGCAAGCGGAAATACATCCATGCCGCGACGATAATCGCCGCGATCGCCATGAACAGGAAGATCAGGTGCCATTCGCCGAAGAACATGATGACCTGGCCGGTCCCCGGTGCGATGACCGGCACGACCATGAAGACCATCATGATCAGCGACATGACCTCCGCCATCTGCCGACCGCCATAGATGTCGCGGACCACGGATATGGTGATGACGCGGGTCGCGGCCGAACCGATGCCCTGGATGAAGCGCAGCACCAGCAGACCGCCGAAGGACGGGACGAAGACGACGGCCAGGGCCGACAGGATATAGACTGCAAGACCACCGAGCATCGGCAACCGTCGTCCGAAGCGATCGGCAAGTGGCCCGTAGAACAACTGCGCGGCTCCAAATCCGATCAGGTAGGCTGAGACCACGTACTGGCGATGATTTTCGTTTTCCACCCCAAGGCTGGCGCCGATCTGCTGCAGCCCGGGCAGCATGATGTCGATCGCAAGCGCATTCAGCGCCATGAGCAGCGCCATCAGTATGATGAACTCGAACTTGCTCATGCCCTTCAGCGCCGCTGCAGGCATTTGTGAAGGATTTGTCACAATAAAATTCCCCAAAAGAACGACAAGGCGCCGCGATAAGCAGCGCCTTCAAAAAATTCGACAGTATGGGAACCGGGCAGGCCCGGTTGCCGCTCAGGCAGCGCCGCGGACGGTGATGCCGTTTTGCTCGAAATGGGTCTGGAGTTCGCCAGCCTGGAACATCTCGCGGATGATGTCGCAGCCGCCGACAAATTCACCCTTGACGTAGAGTTGCGGGATCGTCGGCCAGTTGGAGTAGTCCTTGATGCCCTGGCGGATTTCCGAATCGGCAAGAACGTTGACGCCCTTGTAGTCGACGCCGAGGTAATCGAGGATCTGTACGACTTGCCCCGAGAATCCACACTGCGGGAACTGCGGTGTGCCCTTCATGAAGAGAACGACGTCGTTGGTCTTCACTTCGTTGTCGATGAATTCGTTGATGCCGCTCATGCGAAGCTACCTTTCCGATGCGGGTTCAAGGCCCGCTGTCTGATCATTTGCCTTAGATAGCAATCTGCGCCAGGTATTTCCAGCGGCCGGACGCAAAAGCCGCGGCAAAAAGCACGGCAGGGCCGGGGTGCGAGGGGCAAATTGCATTGACGTTGCCCCACCGCAACAAACCCCGACGCTATGCCGGCACGTCGGTCATAGGCGTCCGGGTGCAGTGCCGTGGAAACGGCTATTCCGGGGCTGACGTCTGCAGCGCCAAAGCGTGCAGGACACCGCCCATGTTGCCCTTCAAGGCATCGTAGACCATCTGGTGCTGCTGCACGCGCGTCTTGCCGCGAAATGCTTCCGCGACAACTTCCGCTGCATAGTGGTCACCGTCTCCAGCCAGGTCACGAATGACCACCTTGGCACCCGGGATGCCTGCCTTGATCATGTCTTCGATATCGCCGGGGTTCATGGGCATGACGGTTCGCTCCTCTTTTCTTATTCTGCGGCGGCCATGGATGCATCGCCTGCCATGTAGTCAGGGAACCATGATTCATGGGCCGAACGCAATTGTTGAATTGGGAGCGACAGGAGATCATCGACGACGAGATCCGTGCCCCCGACCTTGCCGAGGCGGCGGAACGGAACGCCGGCGCCTTCGGCGTTGGCACAGATGAAGTTGGCGAGATCGGCCGGAACGGCGATCACATAGCGTGCCTGATCTTCGCCGAAAAGTTGCGCATGGAGAGGTCCCTTGCACTCTTCGCAGCTGATCTGCATTCCCATGCCGGAGGCCATTGCCATTTCGGCAAGCGCGACGGCAAGTCCACCGGACGAAATGTCGTGGCAGGCGGTCACCTGGCCATTGCGGATGGCGGAGCGGACGAACTCGCCGTTGCGCCGCTCTGCGAAGAGATCAACCTCGGGTGCAGGGCCGTCGACGATGCCGAGCACGTCGCGCAGGTAGACCGACGAGCCGAGATGGCTGCCGTCGACGCCGATCAGGAGGACATGGTCGCCATCCTGCGCCGATCCGATCCGGGCCATGCGGCTCCAATCGGGCAGGAGACCCACGCCGGCAATCGTCGGTGTCGGCAGGATCGCGACCCCGTTGGTTTCATTGTAGAGCGACACGTTGCCAGAAACGATCGGGAAGTTGAGTGCCCGGCAAGCTTCGCCGATGCCCTTGATGGCATTGACGAACTGGCCCATGATCTCGGGCTTTTCCGGATTGCCGAAATTGAGGTTGTCGGTTGCCGCAAGCGGCTCGGCGCCGGTTGCGTTGATGTTGCGCCAGCATTCGGCAACTGCCTGCTTGCCGCCCTCGAACGGATCGGCCTCGACATAGCGCGGCGTGACGTCGGACGAAAAGGCGAGCGCTTTCCTCGGGTGGCCCTCGACGCGCACGACGCCGGCATCGCCACCCGGCAGTTGCAGCGAGTTGCCCTGGATCAGCGTATCGTACTGCTCGTAGACCCAACGGCGGCTCGACTGGTTCGGCGAGCCGATGAGCTTGAGAAGCGCTTCGCCATAGTTGTCGGGCTCAGCAACGAGGTTCGCGGGAAGCGGTGCACGCTTGTCGGATTCGCGCCAAGGGCGGTCGTACTCCGGCGCCTGGTCGCCGAGGTCCTTGATCGGCAGGTTCGCAACTTCCTCACCCTGGTGGATGACGCGGAAGCGCAGGTCGTCGGTCGTCGTGCCGACGATGGCGAAGTCGAGGCCCCACTTGTGGAAGATCGCCTCGGCTTCCTTTTCCTTTTCTGGCCTGAGGACCATGAGCATGCGCTCCTGGCTTTCCGACAGCATCATTTCATAGGCTGTCATCATCTCCTCGCGCACCGGAACCTTGTCGAGCTGGAGCTCGATGCCGAGGTCGCCCTTGGCGCCCATCTCGACGGCGGAGCAGGTGAGGCCTGCCGCGCCCATGTCCTGGATGGCGATGACCGCGCCGGTCTGCATCAGTTCGAGGCAGGCTTCCAGCAGGCACTTTTCGGTGAAGGGGTCGCCGACCTGGACGGTGGGACGCTTCTCCTCGATCGATTCGTCGAACTCGGCGGATGCCATCGTTGCGCCGCCAACGCCGTCACGGCCGGTCTTGGCACCGAGATAGACAACGGGCAGCCCGACACCCTTGGCTTGCGACAGGAAGATGCCGTCGGACTTGGCAAGGCCGGCGGCAAAGGCGTTGACGAGGATGTTGCCGTTGTAGCGCGGGTCGAATTCCACTTCGCCGCCGACGGTCGGCACCCCGAAGGAATTGCCATAGCCGCCGACGCCCGAAACGACGCCTGCAACCAGGTGGCGGGTCTTCGGGTGATCGGGTTCACCGAAACGCAGCGCATTCATCGCTGCGACGGGACGGGCGCCCATGGTGAAGACGTCTCGCAGGATGCCGCCGACGCCGGTCGCGGCGCCCTGGTAGGGCTCGATATAGGAGGGGTGGTTGTGGCTTTCCATCTTGAAGACCACGCAGTCGCCGTCGTCGATGTCGACGACGCCGGCATTCTCGCCCGGTCCCTGGATGACGCGCGGGCCCTTCGTCGGCAGCGTGCGGAGCCACTTCTTCGACGACTTGTAGGAGCAGTGCTCGTTCCACATCGCGGAAAAGATGCCGAGTTCGGTAAAGGTCGGCTCGCGGCCTATCAGCGACAGGATGCGCTCGTATTCATCGGGCTTCAGCCCGTGGGAGGCGACAAGTTCCGGGGTGATCGGGCGGGTGTTGGAAATAGTCATTGGAACATCCGTGCGAGAGGGCGCTTTTGGCGTCTCTTTAACCTATGTGAAGTTCGAGTGCGACAGGAAAATGCCCGCTTTGCCGCATTGCGGCATGGCAATATGCGGAAGTCGGGCTTGGTTGCGCGAAGGCTTCAGCGCTCAGAATTTGTAGGCCACCAGCACACCGGCACGGGTCATGCCTTCGTTCGGCCCATCGCAGATGCTGGCGTTCGAGGCATGCGCAACCTGCGCCACGAGGCGCCAGCCATCCTGGAGATTGATGCCGGCGGCGAGATATTCGCGAAACAGCAACCGCGAACCCAGGTCGGGGCCATTGTCATCTTCATCCAGATTGCCGGTATGCACGGCGCCTCCGAAACCCGCCTCGACGAACAGCTTTTCGCCAAGGTCGACCGTCCAGGTGAGGCCGCCGTAGAACTGGGTTGCTTCGCCAAAAGTACCGATCGACGAGCCGGCATGCAGGCGCGGATGAAGCAATTGCTGCTTCCAGCCTGTTACCTGCTCGAAGCCGAAGGGATCGAACAGCGCCACCACTTCAGGGAAAACACCGTCCTCGCGTGACCTGCCGCTCTGTATGGATGTGGACGCGCCGAAGCGCAGTTCGTTGAAAAACCTGTCTTCTGCGTGAACGAGTTTGCTACTCGCCAACAACGCGCCGATGACCACGGTACTCGTGCACATCGATTGCAAAACATAGTTCGGCAAGACGTTCGCCATCTAAATTTCTCCAGCCCCGACGGCGACGAATCGCCGAAAGTTCCGGACGATTTGGCACCATTCCGGGGTGCGCTGGTAAAGGTGGGTCGTCTCGAATTTCGGCGTTCTCGACCGTCGTCGCAAAACCGCAACAGGGTCAAATATCGCCGTCGTAGGACGCAAAGCCGTTCTCAAGCAACCGGCGCAGGATCGTGAATCCTTGCGTCAGTTCCGTACGGTCCGGTGTCGACGAATAACCGACGCGAACGCGGTGGTAGACCTTTTCTGTGCGCGCCGCCTTGAACTCGTCCTCGTCGTCGATCATCACGCCCTCCTGATAGGCGGCGTTCTTGAAAGTCCCCGACAGCCAGGGTTCCGGCAGTTTTAGCCAGATGAAGGGGACGCTGGGGTGAGACCGGAAATCGAACCCCGCCAGGACCTCGCGGGCAAAACGTTCGCGCTCGGCGATCTCCGCGGTGCATCGGTCGCGAAGTTCGGAAGCGGCGCCCGAGAGCACCAGACGGGCGCCCGTCTCGGCAAGTGCGAAAGAAATCCCACCGGTCATCATCTTGTGGGCGACCTTGATGCGTTGGCTGTAGTGAGCCGGGCAGGCGGCCCAGCCGCCGCGCACGCCCGCGCTGACGGATTTGGACAGACCGCTGACGACGAAGGTTCGCTCGGGCGCGAACGCGGCGAGCAGTGGATTGCGGTCACCGGACATGGCCCCATAGAGATCGTCCTCGATCAGCCACACGCCGTGCCTGCGGGCAATATCGGCAATCGCACGCCGTCGATCCTCGGGAATAACGGAAAGCGTCGGGTTGTGGGCGGTCGGCATGAGGAATGCGAGCTTGGGGTGCTGCTGGGCGCAGACGCGCTCGAAATCGTCCGGCACCATGCCGTCGTCGTCCGAGTTGACCAGGATTGTCCGCCGGCCGAGAAGCCGCGCACTGCGGCTGACCTGCGTATAGGTGAGGTTCTCGAAGACGATCTTGTCGCCGGGGGAGGTGACAGAAGCAATGATCGCGATCGCGGCGGCGTGGGCGCCGAGCGTGGGAACGACATCCTCGACCTCGGGGCGCCAGCCGTTTCGGCTTAGCCATCTCTGTCCCGCCTCCATCCAATGCCCCGGGAAGCTGCGCGAATAGCTTGCGATCTCAAGCGGATGATCGCGGGCGATATCGCCAAGGATCCGTCCGAGGACCTCGCCCTGGCCGACCTCCGGAGCGGCTGTCGTATCGAAGCGGATCTTTCCGGGCGGCGCATCGATCGCACGCGTACCGGCGAGGCTGGCGGCCGCAGGATCCGACTTTTCCGTCGGTGTGTTTTCATTGTGTGCAAGCACGTAGGTACCGCGCCCGACTTCGCCGCTGACAAGGCCGCGCTCATGCACAAGGGCGTATGCCCGGCCGATTGTACCGATTGTCACTTTCAGGTCGAAGGCGAGGTTTCGCTGCGGCGGAAGCTTGCTGCCGGCCGGGAGGGTCCCGGAGGCGATCGCGGATTCGATGCTGTCCGCAAGGCGGAGGTACAGCGGTCCAGTACCGCCGGAAAGATCAGGTAGCCAAGTTGTCATGGTGACAATTGAATATATGGTCCAATCAACGGTGTCAATGCTAATGAATTGTACCTGTAATCGAAAGAATATAGGTGCAAGATGAGAAAAATGGATGGGTATATAGATACAATCGATACAATGTATCCCGACGGCTATGCCCGCGAAACATTCTTCCGGGATGCAGGGGACATGGTGGATCCACCTCCCGGGCAGGCGGACGGTTACAGGGGTGTGCTCGGCCGGTTGTGGGCGGCATTCTGCCTTTGGCAGGAAAAGCGATCCAGCCGCTTGCTGCTGCGCGACCTAACCGACGAACAGTTGCGCGATATCGGGGTGACCCGCTCCGAAGCAGAGGACGAGGTCAGAAAGTCGTTCTTCTGGGATTGAACGGGATCGCGTTGCGGTCGGCGAGGGATATCCGCTGTTCGGCGGATAGTCAGCAGCCCTTGCTGCCGCCCGCCCAGCGGGTGACGTCGCGCGCAATACGAGATCCCACGGCTTCATTCATCATAGGGCCGAAGGCGTCGAGCTTCGACGGATTGCCCTCGGCCTGCACGACGAGAAGCGGCCTATCCTCGGGGCGCGTGCGGTGAACGACAAGTATGCGCGGCCGTCCGCTGAACGAATTCAGTTCGGGTGCGAGGCGGTAGGGCTTGAAGGCCGGATCTCCGGACTTGAACCAGCAGGCATTGGCGCCGAGCGCCACGCGTTCCATTGTCGGTAGAGCGGCACTGCTGACGGCCGTTGAATTTGATCCGGACTGGCAGGACGCCAAAGCAGCGGCGATTGCCGCGATCCCCGAGAGGGTCGAAATGCGAAAAGCAGGTAGAAGGCGCATAAAGAAGTTCCGGATTGCGAACGCGTCGTGAGCCTTCGACCGACCTTGGATCAAGCGGCGATAACATTGAGGGCGGAGGCGAACAGACCGCGCCCGTCGCTGCCGCCATGGGCTGCCTCGATCAGGTTTTCGGGATGCGGCATCATGCCCAATACATTGCCCTTTTCATTGATGATGCCGGCGATGTCGTTGGCTGAACCGTTCGGATTGGTGTTTTCCGCATAACGGAAAACCACCTGTCCGTTGCCTTCGATCGCCGAGAGCGTTTCCGCATCGGCAAAATAGTTGCCGTCGTGATGGGCGATCGGGCAACGGAGGATCTGCCCCTGGGCGTATGCACGGGTAAAGTCGGTCTCGGCATTTGCGACCTCGAGCTTTACTTCCTTGCACACGAACTTCAGCGAAGCGTTGCGCATGAGCGCGCCGGGCAGCATTCCGGCTTCGACGAGGATCTGGAAGCCGTTGCAGACGCCGAGCACCTTCACGCCCTGTTCGGCCTTCGCCTTGATCGCCTGCATCACTGGCATGCGGGCGGCAATCGCGCCACAGCGCAGGTAGTCGCCGTAGGAGAATCCACCGGGAATGACGATCAGGTCGACATCAGGGATTTCGGTTTCCGTTTGCCAGACGGTGATAGGTGCCTGGCCGGAAATCTTGGTGAGCGCGGCGATCATGTCGCGGTCACGATTGAGGCCGGGGAGTTGGACGACTGCGGATTTCATGGGTGCTGTTCAAACCTTGCTTGGACTTCGGCCAGCTCTCTCAGTTCGAGGCGGCTTTCGATGCGGTCGAGGCGTTGTTCATGGCGACCAAGAACGCCGTAGATGTTATGTAGGTCCTGCTGCATGGAAAGCATGGTGCCCCGCACGCTCTGCATCTCATTTCTGATCTCGACCAAGGTAAAATCCACCTTGTCAAGCCGATGATGCATCTTCTTCAGCAATTCAAACATCAATTCGTTTGTCGTTTCCGGCATCTTGTCGCCCCGAGATGCAACCCCTAGTCGAGAGAAATACTATAGTTTTCAATCACCGTGTTGGCGAGCAGTTTCTCGCACATTGCCTTGAGGTCTGTCTCGGCCTTGGCCTTGTCTGCGCTTTCGAGCTCGATATCGAAGACCTTCCCCTGGCGAACATGGCCGACGCCATCGAAGCCGAGGCTGCCAAGGGCGCCTTCGATCGCCTTGCCCTGGGGATCGAGAACCCCGTTCTTCAGGGTAACGGTTACACGTGCCTTGATCACTGTAGAAATCCTCGTTTACTTGACCAATACCGGGCCGGTGCCGCGCACGGGCTCGTTTTCATTGATGATGCCGAGACGGCGGGCGACTTCCTGATAGGCTTCGAGCAGGCCGCCCAGGTCGTGCCGAAAGCGGTCCTTGTCCATCTTCTGCTTGGTCTCGATGTCCCAGAGGCGGCAGGAATCCGGTGAAATCTCGTCGGCCAGGATGATGCGCATCATGTCGCCTTCGTAAAGGCGGCCGCATTCGATCTTGAAGTCGATGAGTTGTATGCCGACGCCGAGGAAGAGCCCCGTCAAGAAGTCATTGACGCGGATCGCCAGCGCCATGATGTCATCCAGTTCGGCAGGATTGGCCCAGCCGAAAGCCGTGATGTGCTCTTCGGAAACCATCGGGTCGTCGAGTGCGTCGGACTTGTAGTAGAACTCGATGATCGAGCGCGGCAGCACCACGCCCTCCTCGATGCCGAGGCGCTTGGCGAGCGATCCGGCGGCAACGTTGCGCACCACGATCTCGAGCGGAATTATCTCCACTTCCTTGATCAGCTGTTCGCGCATGTTGAGGCGACGGATGAAATGTGTCGGAATGCCGATCTTGTTCAGGTGCGAAAAGAGGTATTCGGAAATCCGGTTGTTGAGCACGCCCTTGCCGTCTATGACATCGTGCTTCTTCTTGTTGAAGGCCGTGGCGTCATCCTTGAAGAACTGGATCAGCGTGCCGGGCTCTGGCCCCTCATAGAGGATCTTGGCCTTGCCCTCGTAGATACGGCGGCGACGGTTCATAACTGTTTTTCTCTGTTGTTGGCGCTATCGAGCGGCGCATGTGGATCGATCTCTGCGCGCGTCCTTATCGGAAATGTTTCCTTTTCACAATGCACGAGTGCTTTTGCATAGTGGATTCGCGGAATTGTGATTCGGGCAGGAATCACAAACTACACATTGCACTTTTATCAGGCTTTTGATTAATGGGGGACACGAAGCTGATTTGAATCATCGAATATCTGGGAGTGCGCTACATGAGTGGCTTGAGTGATCGCGAAAAGGCATTTGAAAGCAAATTCGCCCATGACGAGGAGCTGAAGTTCAAGGCCGTGGCGCGCCGCAATCGAATGCTCGGAATGTGGGCTGCCGAATTGCTTGGCAAGACCGACGCCGCAGCCTATGCCAAGGAAGTCGTAGTCGCCGATTTCGAGGAAGCTGGCCACGAAGACGTTTTCCGCAAGGTGCGGGGCGATCTCGATGCGGCTGGCGTTTCCGTCTCCGATGAAGACCTGCGCGCCAAGATGGTTGAGTTCCTGGCGCTCGCCGTCGAGCAGATCCAGTCGGAATAGCCCGAAAGCACGCAATCGTTCGAGAAGGCTGCGCAATGATCTTGCGTGGCCTTTTTTGTGTCTACGGATCGCCGTGAGTGCTTGCCGCTATTGGGTGACGATCTTCTTCAGGCTCTGCTGCAACTCATGTGCCGGGCTTTCGAGCTGGCGCCAGCTGCCGGATCTGACAAAGCCGGCGATCTTGTCGAAGGGCATCGGACGGGCCAGGGCGTAGCCCTGCAAGATGTCGCATCCGATCTCGCGCAGGATTCGGATGTGATCCACGGTCTCCACGCCCTCTGCCACCACCTTGATGTCGAGCGACTTGCCCATCTCGATGATGGCGCTCACCAGCTTGCGCTTTTCGGCCGATTGCGGGATGTCGCGGACGAGTTCGCGGTCGATCTTCAGTGTTTGCGGTGCGATCTGAAGCAGGCTCACGATCGAGGCGTGACCGGTGCCGAAGTCGTCGATCTCGATGTTGATCCCGCGGCCGCGCAGGTGCTCCAGGTTGGCCATCACCAGATCATCGCGATCATCGAGGAAGATCGATTCGAGCAGTTCGAAGGACAGCATGCCCGGCTTGAAGTCGAGCGCGTTGATTTTCTGGATCAGGGCCGGGTCGTAGAGCCGGCGCGATGAGACATTGACCGAGATCCGCGGAATTTCGACGCCCGCGCTGGCCCAGCGATCGAAATCGTGTAAGGCCTTCTTGAGGATGATGCCGTCGATGGTGTCGACGACATCAAGGTCCTCGGCGATGGAAAGAAACGTGTCTGGCGTCAGCACCCCGCGTGTCGGATGGATCCAGCGCGCCAGCGTTTCCACTCCAGCGATTTCCATCGTGCGCGCACAGAACTGCAACTGGTAGACGGGTGCAAATTCGTCCTGTTCCAGCCCGTGCAGGATTTCGTCGGATACCCGCTTGGTGTTGATGATCTGGTTCTGCGTATCACGCGAGAAGAACTCGTGCCGATTGCGGCCGGAACTCTTGGCCCTGTATAGCGCGATGTCGGCGTTCAGCAGCAGTTCCTTGCCGTCGATGGCGCCGAATGCCGAGGCGATGCCGATACTCGCGCCGATGCGGCTGAGATGGCCCTCGTATTTGACCGGCTTGCAAAGCTCGGCAATGATCCGGTCGGCGAGCCGGGCGATATTGTCCTGCGGCGTTTCGAGGCGCGATACCAGCACGAACTCGTCGCCGCCGATACGCGCCACGAAATCGTCCTTGCGGATGTTGGTCAAGAGCGTCTTTGCCGCATGCTTCAGCATCGTGTCGCCGGCCTTGTGGCCCAGCGTATCGTTGATCTGCTTGAAGCGATCGAGGTCGATGTGAAGCAACGCCAGCCCATAGCCTTCGCGCATGCATTCCTGCGCCCGCTTTTCGAGGACTTCATCGAGATAGCGGCGGTTCGGCAGGCCAGTCAGATAGTCGTGCAAGGCATTGTGTTCAATGCGAGCCTTTGCAACCTCAAGTTCGCGGTTGCGCGCCTCGGCAAGTGTTTTTGAGCGTTCCAGTTCAAGTTGCAATGCGATGTCGCTGGTGACGTCCCAGTTGGCGCCGATCAGCTTCGGTCGCCCTGTGGCGTCGGTAAAAGGCGCTGCCCGGGCACGGATGTGGCGGACGCTGCCGTCCGGGCGAATGATGCGGTATTCGTTCGTAAAGCCCGAGCCTCGATCGAGGTGATCCTTGATCCGGGATTGCACCTCTTGCGCATCATCGGGATGAAGCATGCTCTCCCAGAGCCCCGAAGGACGGATGCGCTCGGCACCCGCCATGCCGTAGATGGCGCGTAGTCGTTCGTCCCACTCAACGACATTGCTTTCGAGGTCCACCTCGAAGACCCCGATCTGGGAAATCTCGAGGGCCAGTTCCAGCCTCCGCGAGACATCGGCCAGCATTTCCTCTGCAGCCTTGCGCTCGGTGATATCCGTATCCGTCCCGATCACGCGGGCAGGGGTGCCGTCCGCGTTCCGCTCCACGCACGCGCCGCGGCACTCGATCCAGATCCAGTGGCCGTCCTTGTGACGTTCGCGATACTCGAAGGCAGCGTATTCGGGGTCTCCGGCGTTCTGGCGCGCGATCGCCTCTTGAACATGGTCACGGTCGTCAGGATGGACTTTCTGGATCCAGACGTCGAACGTCGCATCGATTTCTTCTCCCGGGTCCGCACCGCGTATCGCGCGCCACTGGTCGGAATAGTAAAGATGCCCCTGGCGAAAATTATGATCCCACACACCCAGGCTCGATCCGACCAGGGCGTGGTTCCAGCGGCTTTCACGCGCCTGCAGGTCTTCGATAGCCTTGCTGAATTCTGCGATCTCGATGATCTGGACGATATAGCCCGGTCCGAGCTCTTCGTCCGCCAAAGCTATACCTGCGAGGACAGGCAGCGGGTGGCCATCCGCCCGGGTCAGCCGCAAACGGATCCGCCTGGCCTCTTCGTGCCCCTCGCGGACCGATTTAAGCAAGCTGGCGGCTTCCAGAAGATGATCCGGATCGATCAGTTTGTCGAACGGCGGAAACTCCACCGCTTCCCCATATCCGAGTGTCCGGCGAAAGGCAGAATTCGCGAGAACCATGTGATCGTCCATCGACACCATCGCCATCGCAAAAGGGGCGCTGTCGAGGAATTTCAACAATGCGGTCCTGGCGCCAAGCTCAAACGTGCCTGCGGGATCAGTTGGACGATGGGATGATGTCAATTTCCGGTTACTCGCGATTAGACCGTCGGAAAGTCTGCTGAATTTCCATGAAATTTACATTAATCGCCACCCCAAAAGTACAGGTGAACGAAGAAAAGCGGCCCTTCGACTAAAGTCGCATTCGCACACGACTTGCGGTAAACGCCGCATGTTACTCGTAGTTCTCCGGCTTTGGCCTGCTATCCTTTAAGCCGGCTGAGGAACTGGGCGAATACCATCGTGCCTTCAGGCCACGGTCCGTGCCCCGATTCAGCGTTGATGTGACCGGATTCGCCGGCGTCGATCAGCAGGGATCCCCAGGCATTCGCTATGTCGTCGGCATGTTCATACGAGCCGAAGGGGTCGTTGCGACTGGCAATCGTGATAGTGGGGAACGGCAGCGGATCGCGCGGATAGGGGCCGAATGTCATCAGGTGCTTTGGCCGGATCGCGGGGTTCGTGACATCTGGAGGCGCAACGAAGAATGCACCAGCCACCGGCTTTTTGAAGTGCGGGATGGCATGGATCGCGGTTGGAACGCCAAGCGAATGCGCAACCAGAATCACGGGGCGGCTCGCCGCATTGACCTCATCGACCACGCGCTGGACCCAGTCCTCGCGGACCGGCTTGCTCCATTCGGCCTGTTCTACGCGTCGGGCCGTCGAAAGCTTGGTCTCCCAGCGGCTCTGCCAATGCTCGGGTCCGGAGTTCGTGTATCCCGGTATGATAAGGATGTCTGCTTCGGTTGCTTTCATGATGACGCCGATGTGTGGGGGCCCGTATCGGAAGTCAAGAGGGAAGGCGACAAGCGATTTTGATTTTGCTAGGATCAGCCCAATGCCGGTTACGGTCGCCCGTATTGGCTATTTGCGCCATGCGAGCACCTCCGCTAGCCGGGATCCCAAGGCTGGAAGGAGTCAAGCAATGACGGCTTTTCATGTGATGTCGGGTGCCGGCGAGGTGTATCAGCGTCCGGCTGTGCGCAAGATTTCCACCGCAGATGTTTTCGATGCCCTTCGGCTGGGGGTCGACGATTTCCGCGAAAAGCCATCCCACTATGTGTTTCTCTGTCTCATGTATCCGGTCGCCGGCATCGTGTTGTTTGCCTGGAGTTCGGGACACAACATGCTGCCCTTGCTTTTTCCTCTGATGTCCGGCTTTGCCTTGATCGGTCCAATCGCCGCGATCGGCCTCTATGAGATGAGCCGCCGCCGTCAACTCGGCCTGGACACGTCCTGGCAGCACGCTCTCGAGGTCCGCCATTCGCCGGCCATGCCGGCGGTGATCGCCGCTGGCGCGATGCTGGTTGCTCTGTTCATCGCCTGGCTTCTGACCGCTCAGTACATATATGTCAGGCATTTCGGCGAGACCGTACCGGCTTCGTTTTCGACGTTCTTTTCCGATGTCTTGGGTACCAACGCCGGTTGGTCGATGATGTTCTGGGGCAACCTCACCGGTTTCGTCTTTGCAGTCATCGTGCTGGCGACGACGGTCGTCACGTTCCCGATGCTTCTCGATCGCGATTGCGGCGCGGTTGCCGCTGTCAGCACCTCGATCCGGGCAACGATCGCCAACCCGGTGCCGGTGGCGCTCTGGGGCTTCATCATCGCAGCACTCCTGACCGTCGGCATGATCCCGCTGTTTGCGGGTCTGGCGCTGGTCATGCCTATCCTTGGACACGCGACATGGCATCTCTATCGCAAGCTGGTGGAGCCCCAACGGCAATAGGCACCGCAACGATCACCGGCTCAAGGGAGCATCGAAACCCCGCTCGAGCAGCGGGGTTTCGTCAATGGCGGCAATGCAACGCAGCTAGTCGCCCAGCGGATTGACGTCCCCGACATAGGCAAGCAGGTGCGCCATCGTCAGGATCGGCTCGCCTCCCGGTGTGCGCAGCGGCGATTCCTGCGGCGAGAAGACGTCGAGCTTGCCGGGGTGAGCCGCACTCGCGGCAAAGATCGACGTCAACGAACAGCGGATCAGGGCCAGGAAGGTTTCCAGCACGATGCGCGACCCGACACGACCGAGATTGTCGCCCCCGGCGATCTCCGCTTCCCGGAGGATGTAGAACCACAAGGGCGTCTTCATGTGGAACTCGGCGTTCGTGACGGCCGGCTTCTTGTTGTCGTCCAGCCCGTTCAGGATCTCGTCAGGCGTGAGAATCTTGGTTTTCTTGTCGCCGCAGCGGATGATCTCTGCCGCCACGTCCTGGCCGGATGGCAGGCCGTTGCGTGAACCGCGGACGAGGTTTCTCGCCGCGAGATTGCCGCCGCCTTTCGGCAGCCTGCCCAGTTCCTCCGCCAGACTGGTGTCGATCTTGCTGGCCAGGTTGAGGGGAATTTCGCCGGACGGGATATTGCTGCCGCGGACAAATGGTGGAAAGCCGGCGACATCCTCCAGAGGGAACATCCGGCGCCAGTCGGCAATCCAGTTGGACGGAAACGTCGGCAATCCGCTTCCGCCGACGATGCCCGACAAGTGAGTGAACTGGAAGAACAATGCGAACGAGGTATCGCGATCGCCAAATATCTTGTTCCAGGAATATCCGTCCCGAACCATGGGGTGACCGAGGCGGAAGGCGGCGGCGGAAAACTCCAGCGGCATCGGTGGTGTCTGCATGGCGGCGACCTTGAAGATCAGCGGGTTCGGCGTCACTTGCCTGCCATGGTCGAGCTTCGGTATGCCCAGAACGTCGTCGAAGACGTTCGCGTCGACGATCCGCCGCACGAAGTCGCCGAGCACCAGCCACTGATAGTGCCGGGTCACGAGGTCGCGCGCCTGAGCGAAGATCACGGCATTGGAGACGGTGGGGTGGGCTGCCGCCCGAAGCTCGGCTGCGACCTTGTTGTGGAAGCGGAGGAAGGCGTTGTGGATCTGCTGGATGATGAGGTTTTCGTCGTTGCGCGGATCGGAGATGTCGGCTTCGCCATTTGCCCTCCTGGGGACATCGTGACCGGCAACATCGACATCGGCGCCGGGGCCGGTCGGGGCAGGGGGCTGGATACCGGTGGTGTGACCCAATCGGAGGCACAGCCCGTCAGGGTGGCGGAAGGTCTGACCGGTATCGGCCCAGCCGTAAACGCTGTCGAGGTCGAGACTCGGTGACCTCAACTGCTTCATATCGTCGACGGAAATTCCATCTTTGAGGTCTTGTGGAAGGCCTTCCGACCCATCAAGCGTAATATCATGATCGATGAACTGGCCGAAATAGGTGTAGCCCGCGGGGATGCTGCTGTCGGACGGCGCTTTCGCCGTTGTCATCGTCGCCCCCAGCGCCGCAAGCGATGTGTCCGTTGGCTTGTATGGGGGAAGGTTGCCGAAGATGCGTCCGAACCGGAACCCCTGGCCCTCCGGTTCCAGGCTGACGCCGGCGATGACCTGCTTCTCTCCCGACACTTCGAATGTGTCTTTAACTCCGTGTTGCATTCGATGATCCTCCGTAATTGGAGGTTGTAGTATAATGCGGGCTATAGCGAGGGCAATGGGAGATAATGCCTGTATATCAAATATTTAAATGAAATCGACAGCAACCCTGGGTATGTCTTTTCAATGCTTGCGGTTTCAAAAATGTAAGGGGCTTAGCGCAAAGCAAAGGCAGCGCGGAAATCCGCGCTGCCCTTCATGTACGATTTTTGCCCGCTTCAGCCGAAGACGCGCTTGAAGATCGTGTCGACGTGCTTGGTGTGGTAGCCGAGATCGAACTTCTCGCGGAGCTGCTCTTCGGAAAGTGCAGCGCGCACGTCCGCGTCGGCCAGAAGTTCCTCGAGGAAGTCCTTGCCCTGTTCCCAGACCTTCATGGCATTGCGCTGCACCAGCCTGTAGGCGTCCTCGCGGGAGACGCCGGCTTGCGTGAGCGCAAGCAGTACCCGCTGGGAGTGAACAAGCCCGCGGAACTTGTTCATGTTCTTCATCATGTTTTCAGGATAGACCACCAGCTTCTCGATGACGCCGGCGAGGCGGTTCAGGGCAAAGTCGAGCGTGATCGTCGTATCCGGGCCGATGCCGCGCTCGACGCTCGAATGGCTGATGTCGCGCTCGTGCCAGAGAGCCACGTTTTCCATCGCCGGGACGACGGACATGCGCACGAGGCGGGCGAGGCCCGTGAGGTTCTCGGTCAGCACCGGATTGCGCTTGTGCGGCATGGCGGACGAACCTTTCTGGCCCGGCGAGAAGTATTCTTCCGCTTCCAGTACCTCGGTGCGCTGCATGTGCCGGATCTCGATGGCAACGTTCTCGATCGAAGCACCGATGACGCCGAGGATGGCAAAGAACATGGCGTGGCGGTCGCGCGGGATGACCTGGGTGGAGACCGGCTCGGGCACAAGGCCGAGCTTGGCGCAGACATGCTCCTCGACGCGGGGATCGATGTTGGCGAACGTGCCGACAGCGCCCGAGATCGCGCCGGTGGCAACTTCTGCGCGGGCGGCGACAAGGCGGGCGCGGTTGCGGCTCATTTCGGCATAGAAGCGGGCAAGGGTCAGTCCCATCGTCGTCGGTTCGGCGTGGATGCCGTGGCTGCGGCCGATGCGGACGGTGTCCTTGTGCTCGAAGGCGCGTGTCTTGAGCGCGGCGAGTACGCGATCCATGTCGGCCAGCAGGATGTCCGCGGCGCGCACGAGCTGGATATTGAACGTGGTGTCGAGGACGTCGGACGAGGTCATGCCCTGGTGAACGAAGCGCGCATCCGGTCCGACGATTTCGGCGAGATGGGTCAAGAAGGCGATGACATCATGCTTGGTGACGGCTTCGATCTCATCGATGCGGGCGACATCGAATTCGGCTTTGCCGCCCTTTTCCCATATGGTCTCGGCCGCCGATTTCGGGATGACGCCGAGTTCCGCCAGCGCGTCGCAAGCATGCGCCTCGATCTCGAACCAGATGCGAAACTTCGTTTCGGGCGACCAGATGGAAACCATCTCGGGGCGGGAATAGCGGGGGATCATCGGCTTTCGCTTTCTCGGTATTCAGGGTGTCAACAGGGAGCTTGCGCCCCTGTAGCAGAGACGGCGGCCAATCTCAACGCATGCGTTTGGCGAGAAGCAGGCTGGTGATAACGAGGAAGAATAGGCCGAGCGGCAGGTAAAGCCGAACGCCGAGTACCGCGAACTGGTACATCGCGCTGAGCGCCGCGAAGAGGAACTGGAGGAGCCCCCGCAGCAATCCGGATGGATTATTCCAGGGCGCGCTGTAGAGCCGGAAGTCGGCGGCAAACAGCAGCGCAGTGATGCCGATCGTTCCGACGCTGATGATCAGGAAAAAGGCTGCGAACCGTGTTTCCGGTCGGCGGCCATGGGCGACAGCGCCGGCGAAGGGCAGGGCGGCTACCCAGCCGACCAACCCGCCACTGAAGAACAGCAGAACAAGGGAAGGCATGTGAAACGTGGTCAGGTGATGCGTGAAGTAGAGTGCCACGACGGCTGACAGTGTCATCAGTCCGCCCCAGGCGAGCGCGCCGAGCAGCAGGTAGTCGAGCCGGGGCCAGCATGCCAGCATCCGGTCGCCGAAGCTGACAAGGGAGCCTCGGGCGGCGATCCTGCTCCGGTCCGCAGATATGGCCATGGGTCTCAGCCTTCCGGTCTCGCGAGCGTCGTTCCGTTTTCCTGAAACCTTAGCTCAGCTTGCCCCTCGACGCCACATCCGATCCAGGTGCAGGTTGCGGACCGCTCAGCGCGATACCCGTGGGCCGCGAAGAGCCTCGATCGTCTTGCTATAGGCTTCGACCGATCGGCCGCTGAAGATCGCCGAACCCGCAACCAGCACGTTGGCGCCGGCGGCTATGGCGACCGGAGCCGTTTCAACGCTGATGCCGCCGTCGACCTCGAGGTCGATCGGACGGTTGCCGATTAGCGACTTCGCCTTGTGGATCTTGTCGACCATGGATGCGATGAACTTCTGGCCGCCGAACCCCGGATTGACGGTCATGATAAGGATCAGGTCGATGTCGTCGATGACGTTCTCGATCGCGGAGAGGGGGGTTGCCGGGTTGAGCGACACGCCGGCCTTCTTGCCGAGCGCCCGGATGGACTGCAGTGAGCGATGCAGATGCGGTCCCGCTTCGGCATGCACCGTAATGCGGTCGCAGCCGGCCTTTGCAAAGGATTCCAGGAAGGGATCGGCCGGCGCGATCATCAGGTGGCAGTCGAACACTGCGTCCGTATAGGAGCGTAGCGACTTGATGACGTCCGCGCCGTAGGAAATGTTCGGCACGAAGTGGCCATCCATGACATCGAGATGGATCCAGTCCGCTCCTGCGGCCGTGACATCCTTCACTTCCTGGCCGAGTTTCGCGAAGTCGGCCGCCAGAATGGATGGGGCAATTCTGATGGGCAGGGTCATGGAAAAACTCCGTCTGTGTCGATTTCGGCCTGCCATATCACCGAGTGAAGCTGGTCACAACATCACGCTGCCGGGTCCTTAGGGCGAATCCGGCCCGACGGCCCTCAGTCCGCCGATGTCGGCGGCGGAGCGAAGGCGTCGCCGCGCCAGAGAAGCAGGCGATAGGGATTGTCGGCAAGTTCGTGCTTCTCGTTGAAGCGAACGGGACCTATCACTGTATTGAAGGCGCGGCTGAGCAGCACCTCGCCTATGGGCTTGTTTTCCGAGCGGGCGATGCCGACTGCTTCCGCCGCGATCGTGGCTGCTGCATAGGCCGGCAGCACGTAGCCCTCGGGCTCCAGGCCCTTGGCGCGCATCGCCTTGGCTACTTCGAGGGCATCGGGCAAGGTCTGGTAGTCGGGAACCGTGACGGCATAGACTCCGTAGTTCAGCGGCAGAGGCCGGTTCGCCGCATTGAGGGCGTCGCCGCCGAGGACCGTCAGTGCGATCTTTTCGGCCGCGGCATCCCTCGCTATGACGGTTATGTCGCTCCTGTCCCCGCCGACGAAAACATGGGTTGCGCCGGCCCGCGCCAGGCGCCGGACGAGCGCCACCTGCTGTTCCTGGCCCGGCCGGTAGGTGTCGACGAAAACCGGTTTCAAGCCCTTCTCCTCGAGCGCGTTGCGGATCGTGTCCACCAGTTCGCGGCCATGCAATGTGCCGTCGTCGATGAGCGCGACCGGCTTTTCCGCCCAATCGCCGAGGATGACGTCGACAAGCTTGGCCGCTTCCGCCCGATCGGAAGGGGCGAGCCGGTATAGCAGCCAACCGTGTTTCAGGGCGTCTTCCATCAGGATCTGCGAGCGGACGGACGTGGTGATTGCCGGAATGCCGGCGGCAGACAACGCCGGCAAAGCGCCTTCCAGGGTCTCGCTGCAAAGGAAGCCGATGGCTGCATCGACCTTGGCGCCGATCAGCTGTTCAGCCACGGTGCCACCGCCATCCGCGGAGCAGGGATCGTCGATGGTCACGATCGTGCTTTCCGATGCCTCTGCCTGGAAATTCGCGCCGTTCAGGATTTGTTCGCCAAGCGCCGAAAATGTCCCGCTGCGGGGAACCACGACGCCGATCGTCTGGCCGAAGGCGAGGCTGGTCCCGGCGGTCAAGACCAGGGCGAGGGAAAGCCCGAGGGAGCGGCAGAAATTCATCGAATCTCGTATCCGGACAGTGAAAATTTACGTTCTTTTATCCTGTGTCCGGGCCGGGTCAAAGAAAATAGGTTCCGGCTGCGGCGCAACGGCGATAAATCATGGCGCGATTGTAGAAAATGTAACCCTTCAAATCCATATTGATGTACTGGAGAGAACTTTGGTAGCAGTTCGGAGAATGCCTTGTTGGTGAAGCAGCATTTCGATCCGGCCGAATACCGCGATGCCATGGCGCGCTATGCGGGACACGTCCAGATCATAACGACGACCGTTGACAAGCAGCGGCGCGGCGTCACCGTGACGGCCGCGTGCTCCGTTTCCGACAAGCCTCCGAGTCTGCTCGTGTGCCTGAACAACACCAACCCCAACAACGAGATCTTCTGGCGCAGCGACGTGTTTGCGCTCAATTCGCTCGGATCCCATCAGCAGGATCTTGCCGACGCCTTTTCCGGACGTGACCGGTTGCTTGACGAGGCCCGCTTTTCCCGGGGGGACTGGACAACCCTCGAAACCGGCGCTCCGATCCTCAGGGACGCCATCGTCAGCTTCGATTGCCGCCTGACGGACATGAAGCCTATGGACACCCACACCGTGCTTTTTGGCGAGGTGGTCGCGATCCATGTCGGCCCCCGCAGCCCGTCCCTCATCTATCTGGACCGCGGGTATAAGGCACTGTAAGCTCCCCGAAAACAGGAGGAGACATGTCTGACGCGCCTTCGAGCGCCTTGCCGGCGTCCATCGACGAGACCATAGAATTGCTCGCAGGCGAGGACTATCTTGCCGGGCGCTCGCTTGGCACTGTGGTGTTTCTGGCGCTCAGGATGAAGCGTCCCCTGTTTCTCGAGGGCGATGCCGGCGTTGGCAAGACCGAGATTGCCAAGGTGCTGTCCAAGGCCCTCGGCCGCCCCTTGATCCGGCTGCAATGCTACGAAGGCCTGGACGTTTCTTCCGCCGTCTACGAGTGGAACTATCCTGCCCAGATGCTGGAAATACGCCTTTCCGAAGCGAGTGGTGTCACCGACCGGGGACGGATGGAAGCCGACATCTTCTCCGAGCGCTACCTGATCCGGCGGCCAGTGCTGCAGGCCCTGTCGATGGAAGGCGGAAAGGCGCCCGTCTTCCTGATCGACGAACTCGACCGCACCGACGAGGCTTTCGAGGCGTTCCTGCTCGAGGTGCTCTCCGACTACCAGGTGACCATTCCCGAGATCGGGACCGTCCGCGCCGCCGAACCGCCGATCGTGATCATCACCACCAACCGCACACGCGAGGTCCACGATGCTCTGAAGCGGCGCTGTCTCTATCACTGGGTGGACTATCCTGACGCCACGCAGGAACTGGAGATCATCCGCCGCAAGGTGCCCGGCTGCAATGAGGCGCTGTCGCGGCAGGTTGTCTCCTATGTGCAGAAACTGAGAACCCTCGACCTCTTCAAGAATCCCGGTGTCGCCGAAACGATCGACTGGGCGACCGCGCTCACCGAACTCGACCGGCTGGCGCTCGATCCCGAGACGATCTCCGACACGCTCGGCACCCTGCTGAAGTATCAGGACGACATTTCGCGGATCCAGGGTACCGACGGCAAACGGGTATTGGACGAGATCAAGGCCGAACTCCTGGCGGCGGGTTGATATATGCAGGCGGCCCGGCAACAGGATGGAATCGTGGTACCGCCCCTACCTCCGGGCGATGGACGGCTCGCCGACAATATCGTCTATTTCGCGCGGGCGCTGCGCAAGGCCGGCCTGAAGATCGGCCCCGCCGCCGTGGCCGATGCGATCGAGGCAGTCGATGCTATCGGCGTCGGTTCTCGCGAGGAGTTCTACACGGCCCTGTTTGCGGTGTTCGTCAAGCGGCATGAAGACAAGGCGGTCTTCGACGAGGCATTCCATCTGTTCTGGCGCTCGCGCGATCTCATCGGCAAGATGATCGCCATGATGTCGCCGGTGGCGCCCGCCACGCAGGAACGCCAGAAGCCTAAGCCCGGGGAGGCGCGGGTGAGCGACGCCTTGCTCGGCGACAATGAGCGCCCCGCGACGAAACGCGAGGAACTCGAAATTGAGGTCGATGCGCGGTTCACCACTTCAGCGAGAGAGGTGCTGCGACGCATGGATTTCGCGCAGATGTCGGCTGCGGAAATCGTCGCGGCGAAAAAGGAACTCTCCCGCCTCATGCTGCCGCTCGATACGGTGCCGACGCGGCGTTTCCGTTCATCCTGGAAGCGCAGGATCGACGATCCCCGCGCAACGATGCGGGCGGCGCTGCGCACCGGCGGCGACTTGATCCTGCCGCGCTACAGGGAGCAGAAGCGCATCCATCCGCCGATCGTCGTGCTTGCCGATATTTCCGGCTCGATGAGCCAGTATACTCGCATCTTCCTGCATTTCCTGCATGTGCTGACAGACCAGCGGCGCAAGGTGCAGACATTCCTGTTCGGCACCCGGCTGACGAACGTCACCCGTTTCATGCGCAACCGGGATCCGGACCAGGCGCTCGACGAATGCGCCGGTGCCGTCAAGGACTGGTCGGGCGGAACGCGGATCGGTGAGACGCTGCACGAGTTCAACCGGCTCTGGTCGCGCCGGGTACTCGGGCAGGGGGCCATCGTCATCCTCATCACCGATGGGCTGGAGCGCGACAGCGTCGAACAGCTTTCGAAAGAGATGGATCGCCTGCACCGCTCCTGTCGGCGGCTGATCTGGCTCAATCCGCTGCTGAGGTTCGACGGCTTCGAAGCGCGTGCCCGTGGCGTACGGGCCATGCTGCCGCACGTGGACGAGTTCCGCGCCGTACACAATCTCGACTCTCTTGCGGATCTGGTGGCCGCCCTCGGACCCGACAGCGCCCGCAATGCCGATCCGCGCCGATACATGCAAGGTCATGGGAGCTAGTCATGGATACCGCAGCGCTTGAACGCGATCCGCTGATGATTGCCGAAGAATGGAAGGGCGAAGGCCGCCAGGTGGCAATCGCCACAGTGGTGGAAACCTGGGGCTCGGCGCCGCGCCAGCCCGGAAGCCATCTGGTCATCGACGCGGAAGGCAATTTCGAGGGCTCCGTATCGGGCGGTTGCGTCGAAGGCGCCGTGATCAGCGAAGCGGCGGATGTGCTCGCGTCCGGCGCCCCGCGCATGCTCGAATTCGGGGTTGCCGACGAAACGGCCTGGCGCGTCGGATTGTCTTGCGGTGGGCGCATCCGCGTCTTTGTCGAGAGGCTCGACTGATGCAGCGCGCAAGTCTCGAAAGGCTCAACGAGGCGCGGAGGACGCGACGGGCCGTGGTGCTGCTTACCGATCTCGGCAACGCGAGAGAAGAGGTCGTCATCGAGGGCGAAAAGGTTCCGGCGGGCTTCGAGGAGCCGATCGCCGCGGCATTGCAATCGGGCAAGTCGGGATTGGTGGAGTCACATGGCCGGAGCTATTTCCTCAACGTACACCTGCCGTCGGCGCGCATCATCGTCATCGGTGCCGTACACATCAGCCAGGCGCTTGCCGGAATGGCGGCCATCGCAGGCTTTCCCATCCGCATCATCGATCCGCGCACGGCCTTCGCGACGGCCGAGCGCTTCGCCGGCGTGGATCTCGTCGCCGATTGGCCCGAGGACGTACTGAAATCTGACCCACTCGACGCCTATACCGCGCTTGTTGCCGTCACCCACGACCCGAAGATCGATGACTTTCCCCTTGGTCAGGCGCTCAAAGCCGGCTGCTTCTACGTTGGGGCGCTCGGCAGTCGCAAGACCCATGCAAAGCGGGTGGAGCGCCTGGCGGCGGCGGGCTTCGACGATGCGGCAATCGCGCGTATCGCGGCCCCGATCGGTCTCAACATCGGTGCATCATCCCCGGCCGAGATCGCCGTGGCGATCCTCGCCCAGATCATCCGGGCCTTGCGCAAACGCGACGTGATGTCGCCAGCAGGTGACGCGCGATGATCTTCGGACGTGTGGCCCTAGACGAAGCCCAAGGCGCAGTTCTTGCTCACGCCGTAAAGTTGGACAAGAACCGGTTCCCGAAGGGGCATGTTGCCACCGCAGCCGATATTGAGGTGATGCGCGCCGGCGGCCTGGACGAGGTGATCGTCGCCCGGTTGGAAGACGGGGACATTATGGAGGACGAGGCGGCGAGCCGCCTTGCCGCCGCCATTGCGCCCGACCATCTCGCTTTTTCCGAGGCATCGACCGGTCGTGTCAATATTCATGCGGCGGTCAACGGCCTGTTCGTCGCAGACAAGGATATGGTCGACCGCGTCAATCGGATCGATCCTGCAATTACGCTTGCGTGCCTGAACGATCACAGTGCCGTCCATGCCGGCGACATGGTTGCGACTTTCAAGATCATTCCGCTCGCGGTTGCGGCAGAAAAGGTTGATGCGGCGGTCGAGATTCTGCGTTCCGGAACCTGTTTCGAGGTGAAGTCCTACAGTCCCCGGCAGGTGTCGTTGATCGCAACCGAATTGCCTTCCTTGAAGACGCAGGTCATGGACAAGACCCGGCGGCTGTTGGAGCAACGGTTGCAACCGTCCGGAAGCGTGGTTGTCGACGAGAAGCGTGTGCCGCATAGCGGTGAAGCCGTTGCGGAGGCGATCCGCCAGTCACTTGATGCCGCAAACGGCGATGATCGGATGATCATCGTGTTCGGCGCTTCCGCCGTCACCGATCCTGGGGACGTGATCCCGCAAGCGATACGCCTGGCGGGCGGCGAGGTGGAGCAGGTCGGCATGCCGGTCGATCCGGGCAACCTGCTCGTCCTCGGCCATGTTGGAGACGTGCCTGTCATTGGGGCTCCCGGATGCGCCCGTTCGCCGAAGGAGAATGGTTTCGACTGGATCCTGAGCCGTATCCTTGCCGGCGAGCGCCCGACGCACGAGACGATCACCGGCATGGGCGTCGGCGGCCTGCTGATGGAGATTGCCACGCGACCCATGCCGCGCGAAGCGACGGAGCTGCGAAAGGGCGGCGCAGCGCAGGCAACGCCGGAGCTGGCGCTGGTTTTGCTCGCGGCCGGAAAGGCGAGCCGCATGGGCGAGGGCAGCGGGCACAAGCTTCTCGCGGCGTTCGAAGGTGTTCCGCTGGTGCGCCGTTCCGCGGAAATCGCCGCCCGCTCCGGCGCTTCACCGGTGGTGGTGGTCACCGGCTACCGTGGTGAACAGATCGCCGCACAACTGGATGGGCTCGACATAACCGTCGTCCACAACGCCGATTGCGCCAGCGGAATGGCAAGCTCGTTGATAGCGGGTGTTTTGGCTGCGGGCGACGTCGATGGCGTCTTGGTCATGCTGGCCGACATGCCCGGCGTGACCAGCGACAATCTCAAGGCCATGATCGACGCTTTCCGTCGGTCCGGAGGGAAGGCAGTCGTTCGCGCAAGCGCCGGCGGGCGGCGCGGCAACCCGGTCATTCTCCCGCGTGCCACCTTCGACGCCGTCATGCGCCTCGAGGGTGATGTCGGGGCAAGGGCGATTATCGAAACCTGTGGCCTGCCGGTTGTCGACGTCGAGATCGGCGAGGCGGCCCGCCTCGATGTCGATACGCCCGAGGCAGTGGTCGCCGCCGGCGGTATCCTGGAATTTTGAAAGAGTCGCGATGGACAATGCCGAGATCGAGGAGATGTTTCAGGCGCTCGGACCCGTCACCATCAGGCGGATGTTCGGCGGCAAGGGCATCTATCACCACGGCCGCATACTGGCCCTCGAAGTTTATGACGAGGTTCTCTTGAAGGCCGATGCGGAAAGCGCGCCGCACTTTGTGGCAGCGGGATCACGGCAGTGGAGCTATGAGGGTAAGAAAGCGGGAAAGCCCGTCGCCATGCCCTACTGGTCGATCCCGGACGACGCCTTTGACGATCCCGACATCATGGCGCGTTGGGTTCGACTCGCCTATGAGGCGGCACTTAGGGCAAAATAAAATTACCGGAGTTCGTCTTCAGTGAGATTTGCGATTGCGGCCTGGGCAAAGGCCGAGAGCGGTTCCGGCAGTTCGTCGCGGCCGAACCATCCGAAGTCCGATAGCTTGTCCGGCTCGACAAGGGCCGGCTCACCGGAAAAATCGTCCGTCACGTAGATCAGCGATACCCAGTGCTGGCGGTCCGCCTCGACAATCTGCTCGGTCGTGCACAACAGGTCGATATTGCCAATCGCCAGGCCGGTTTCCTCGGTGGCTTCGCGACGCGCAGCTGATTCAGCCGGCTCCATATGATCGACCTTGCCGCCGACGATGTTCCAGAATCCGGCTTCGGGAGCCTTCAAGCGCTTGTACAGCAGCAACTTGCCGTCGCGGAGAACGGCAAGGCCGGTGCCAAGTCCTGGGATATCGGTGCCGGGAACAGGCATGCGGGATTTCTCAGGCCTTGGCGTTTGCCGCGATCAGCATGAAAGCCGGAATGTCGTCGCCGAATCCGACCGGCGTCGGACCATCGTCACGGTCGCGGTTGTAACGGCTACGGCGATCGCGCAAGTCGTCATTGGCCGGATTCGGGCGCTGATGACGCTGGGAGTTCTGCGGCTTTTCTGCTGCCTTGCGCTCTGTTTTCAAAGTGTCGGCCTTTACTGCAACGGGTACGTCTTGCGTTTCGACTGGATTATCCCATTCTTGGGTGTCCGATTTGTGACCGGACGACGGGCGCCGCGAGCGTCCCTTGTCGCGATCCCGGTCCCGGTCCTTACCCTTGCGTGGCTTGGAGCTTTCGAAGCTTTCCATCGGTGCAGGGAGGTTGGAAAGGTCGCCGTTCTCCCACTCGATTTTCTGCGTGATCAGCTTCTCGATCGCGTCGAGATGCTTGGAATCGCTCTTGGTCACAATGGTAAAAGCGCGGCCCGAGCGGCCTGCGCGGCCGGTGCGGCCGATGCGGTGGACGTAGTCTTCCGCGTGGATGGGTACATCGAAGTTGAAGACATGGCCGACATCCGGCAGGTCGAGGCCGCGGGCTGCAACGTCGGATGCTACGAGCAACTGGATGTTTCCATCGCGGAAGTTCTGAAGCATCGTGGTGCGCGAACGCTGGTCCATGTCGCCATGTAGTGCGCCTACTGAGAAGCCATGACGCTCGAGCGAGCGGAATAGGTCGGCGACATCCTTCTTGCGGTTGCAGAAGATGATAGCGTTCTTCAGGTCGTCCTGTGCCTTGATCAACTCACGCAGCGTCGAGCGCTTTTCGTAATCCTTGTTGTGGGAGGCAACCAGGCGCTGCGTCACTGTCGTGGCCGTCGAAGAGGGCTTCGCAACCTCGATGCGTTCCGGGTTCTGCAGGAAGCGGTCCGCAAGCTTCTGGATTTCCGGCGGCATGGTGGCCGAAAAGAACAGCGTCTGCCGGGTGAAGGGGATCATCTTGGCGATGCGCTCGATGTCCGGGATGAAGCCCATGTCGAGCATGCGGTCGGCTTCGTCGATTACCAGGATCTCGACGCCGGTCATCAGCAGTTTGCCACGCTCGCAATGGTCGAGCAGGCGGCCGGGCGTGCAGATCAGCACGTCGGCGCCGCGTTCCAGCTTGCGATTCTGGTCTTCAAACGAAACGCCGCCGATCAGCAGCGCAACGTTGAGCTTGTGGTTCTTGCCGTATTTCTCGAAATTCTCGGCCACCTGTGCCGCAAGTTCGCGGGTTGGCTCGAGGATCAGGGTCCGCGGCATCCGCGCCCGCGCGCGGCCATTCTCGAGCAGGGTCAGCATCGGCAGCACGAAGGATGCGGTCTTTCCGGTTCCCGTCTGGGCAATGCCGCAGATGTCACGCCGCTGCAGCGCTGGCGGGATGGCGCCAGACTGGATCGGGGTGGGGATCGAGTAGCCGGCATCTGCGACTGCGGAAAGTACTTTCTGGCTCAGGCCAAGGTCAGCAAAGGTCGTCAAAGGGAAATCTGTTCCGTTCCGGTTCGGGCGAACACATCAGAGTGAGCACGTCTTCGCGTGCAGTAACGAAGCGGCACATAGGCGTAAAATAGCCGGAAGTCAAGGAAACCAGTGGGTTTGGGTATCGGAAACGTGAATCATGTTCTTAAAAGTCGATCAAATACGCACCGCCGCGCCAACCGATAGTGGGCGAATCACCCGTCAGATGCATGCAATCGCGTTCGCTCGGGAGGGGCGCCGTCAGAGATAGTGGCTGAGTTTCTCGCCGGCGTTGAGGAAACGCATCGGGTCGATCGCCTGACCATTGCGTCGCACCTCGTAGTGAATGTGCGGGCCGGTCGAGCGGCCGGTGTTGCCGGAAAGGCCGACGATATCGCCGGTGGCGATCCTGTCGCCGACTTTCACCAGCACCTTCGACATATGGCCATAGCGCGTGGTCAGCCCCTGGCCATGATCGATCTCCACCATGTTGCCATAACCACCGGCAGGACCCGCCATGGTGACGGTCCCGCTTCCGGTCGCCCTGACTTCACCGCCGATGCCGGAGCGGAAGTCGATGCCGGCATGCAGCGCCAGCCGGCCGAGAAAGGGATCGGTGCGATTGCCGAAATAGCTCGTGATGGGCTTGCCTTCCGCAGGGTTGGCGTAGGGGAGGTTCAGGGCCGTGCCCCGCACCTGTTCGAGCCGCTGCAGGGCGAGATCCAGTTCGCTCAGTGAAATATCGAACCGGTTGCCTGGCTCCGGTTCGACAAAGGGGCCACCGACTGCCTCCTTGTCAACCGCTTGCTTGTGCGGTTCGACCCTGACGCCAGTCTTTGCGAGGATGCCTTCGATGGCGTCGGCGGTTTCGTCGGCTTCGCCGGTGATCGCATGGATTCGTTCATACTGCTGGCGTTCGATGTCCTTGAGGGACAGGGTGACTTTCGAGAAGAGCCGGTCTGCACGGTCGGCGACTGTTTCGTTTGCCGGCGCATAGGCGAGGGCGGAACTTTCGGCCTGCCGGTCCGCAGGCTTGCCAAGCAAACCGTCGATGGCGCGCAGCCCACCCGGCACGTCGGCCCGACTGGTCTTCTGCGGTACGGAACCCGTGACGGCGTCGCTGTCGATGCCCGAACTCTCGGCACGATCGATCAGCGATCCGAGCCGGCCATCCCGGGAGGAGAGCGCCATCTGTTGCTCCAGTAGCTTCTCAACCTTCTCCTCGACCACCTGCTGGTCGAGCAGTTGCCGAGACGTAACCCTGTCAACCTGTGCGCGAAGAGCGGAAATGCGGTCCTCATATTCGTATTGCATGCGCGCCTGGCGCGCCATGGTCGCGCCGATCAGGTCGTCGCGAAGCACGAGGTAGCAGGTTGCAACCAGGTAGCCGATGGAAAAAACGCCGATCAGGCAGCAGGTGAGCGCCGCCATCCAGGGGCGCACCGTCATGTGCCGTATGCGTTCGCCGGAGGCAAGAATGATGACATGTTGCCGGGCACGCTTTCCGAATACACGGTTCTCCGGTGTGGTCGTCAAGATTGATCCCCCAGATCATCGGCCTTTCGGCACTTTGAGTCTGAGTGATTACATACTGTTAAGGTTAATGGATGGTTGATTGGTCGGGTGAGCCGGCCATCAAGCGTTGCTGGTAGCGGTCAGAGATCGGTAAAAGGACGGCGTCAGGCCGGCTTCGGCTCTGGCGATGTCGTTGAACGGCGCCTTCAGCGAACCGCGGAAATTGGCGCGAACCAGCTCCTGGAAAGTGCGCGCCGGATCCCTGCGCTCTCGCGCGCAGAGAAAACGGAACCATTTGGCGCCGATCGCAACATGGCCCTTTTCGTCGCGGTAGATGACATCCAGCACTGCGGCGCTGTCAAGGTCGCCGGTTTCGATCATCTTGGCCTGCAGCGAGGGCGTTACGTCGAGGCCGCGGGCCTCGAGGATCAGCGGCACCACGGCCAGTCGGGCGGTAAGGTCGTTTCGGGTCGAATGCGCCGCTTGCCACAGCCCGTCATGTGCCGGCAGGTCCCCATAGTCCGCGCCGAGTTCCCTTAGACGGTTGCGCACCATGCGGAAATGCTTGGCCTCCTCGAAGGCAACCTGCATCCAGCCGTCGAAGAAAGAATTCGGCACCGGTTCCGTTGCGAAGCGGGCGACGATGTCGAGCGCCAGATCCACCGCGTTGAGCTCGATATGGGCGATCGCGTGCAGGAGCGCGATCCGTCCCTTCACCGTATGCAGGGAGCGTTTCTCCATCATTCGGGGTGGCACGAGTTCGGGCCTTTCCGGTCGTCCCGGACGCAGAGGCAGTTCCGCATCGAGGGGCGAACGCAGCGAAAGGCGGCGCTCGAACCAACGGGTTGCGGTTTCCTGAGCGAGTGCCGTCTTCCGGTCGAGATCCGCCTCGCGAATGGCATCGGTGGCGCCGCCCCTGAGCGACGTAATCGTGAATTGGTTTGTCATATCAGGTGGTTATGACCGTATTCTAAAGTTCTTTGGCGATCTTCAATACATCTTCGGCGTGCCCGGCCACCTTTACCTTGTCCCAGATCTTGGCCACCACGCCGTTGGCATCGATCAGGAATGTCGTGCGCTCCACGCCCATGTACTTGCGGCCATACATGCTCTTTTCCTTCCAGACGCCGTAGGCCTCCAGGGTCGTTTTCTCCTCGTCCGAGGCGAGCACCACGTCGAGTCCGTGTTTCCTGGTAAACTTGTCGTGGCTGTTCGGCGAATCGGGCGACATGCCGATCACCACGATGCCGGCTTTCTTGAACTCGTCGGCGAGAGCTGTGAAGTCGCGGTTCTCGATGGTGCAGCCGCTCGTGTCGTCCTTCGGATAGAAGAACAGTACCACGGGACTGCCCTTGTAGGTGGATAGGCTCACCTTCTGGCCGCCATTGCCGGGCAATTCGAAGGCTGGAGCTTTGTCGCCGGGGCGCAATTCTGCCATGTGGAAACCTTTCTTCGGTCGAGATTATGCTGGATAAGGGCCTTGATCCTTATAGAGCGGCGGCGATAATCGTCCAGTCGTCGAATATGTGCAATCCGAAAACCGATGGAGTCTGACGCGCGGGGATGGGAGAGATCCGGGGCGAAAAAGTAAACTTTCGCAAGCAGGACATCGTGCCGTTGCACCGCTATCCGTCGGCTCAGACCGAGGATCCGGTCATCGTTCACTGCCCGCGACAAAAATCTGTGGCCGGGCGCTGCTTCTCCGCTTGCGTCGGCATGTTGCTGTTGCTCGTGGTGGCTGTCGCAGGCGTCGTCCTGTTGGTTGAGAACGGGTTGTTCGATTCGACCCTCAACGCGCGTGCCCAGTCCGCCCTCGACAATGCGATCGGTCCGCGCTTTCGGGCCGAGGTCGGTTCCACGGTCGTTCGCTTCACATCCGGCCTCCAACTCGCGCTCGAGGCACAAGACGTCAACATGATCGAAGCCGCGACGGGCGAGCACATCAGCCGGACCGGGGCGATCCGGCTGGCGCTGGACCCGCTGGCGCTCGTCCGGGGACGGATTGCCATCAACAATATCGAGGCCGACGAGATCAGCCTCGAAGCCGGTTTGCTGGGTTCAGGTGCTCCCATCGACTTGTCCGGCCTGCGGGTGGACCAGATCCCGGTCGCGCTCGAAGCCGGGTTTGCGCAGATGGACGTCCTGAAGCGGGTCGCGGAGCGGTCGCAGACCGACGTCATCCGTATCTCCGGTCTGACCGTCAACCTGCCCGTCTCGGGTAAACCGCCGCTGGCGATCGACGTCGACGACCTGACGTTCACCCGCGAACCAGGCGGCTCGCTCCGCCTGGCCGGAAATGTGACCATAGAGGGACAACTGTCGAGGCTCGACGTCACGGCCGAAAGTGCCGGTGACCGAACATCAGCGCTCACCGCCAGCCTTTCGGATGTGGGGCTCGCTTCCTTCCTGTTCAATCGTGCCGATGACGGCACGGTGCGACAGGGCATCGATAGCATCGCGGACGTTACCATTTCCGCCCGCCGTAGCGGCGAAGCCGTTACCCCGATGATCACGATCGGCACCGAGTTCGATCTGGGCAGCATCTATATCGCCGGCAATCAGCAGGAGTTGTACAGCTCCGCGATCCAGGCGAGCTACGACTTCTCCAAGAACTCGCTGGAGATCGACCAGTCCCAGCTGACCTTCGGCGAAACCAAGGTGCCTTTCACCGGCGCTGTGATCGATCTCGACAGGATCGATCCGGCAGGAGGCCGTGGATACGGGGTCGACCTTGTCGTCAAGGACGGCTTGGCCGCACCCGATGGCTCTGGCGAGGCGCCGCTTGCATTCGATGCCAAGGCATTTGGGCGCTACGTCGCCAATGACAAAGAGCTGACCTTTGACGAACTGGCGGTTTCCAGTCCTCTCGGCGCGATGGTGGGAACGATGCGATTGCGCTTCGGTGACGCATCCCCGGAGATCAGCTTCAGTTCGCAAACCGAGAACCTCCAGGCCGCGGCCATCAAGCAATTGTGGCCGTTCTGGATGGCATCGAAGGCCCGCCGCTGGGTCCTCGCCAATCTGTTTGGCGGGACCGTGACCAATGGTTCGATTGGTGTTTTCATTCCGGCCGGACGCCTCGGGCACTATCCCATCCCGCTTCAACTGAATGAGAACGAGCTGCAGATAAGCTTCGATATCGATGATGCCCGGATCAATACCACCGGCGAGATACCGCCGATCCGGGACATGAATGCGCGGTTCGAGCTCAAGGGCGAACGGGTGGCGGTGGATGTCAGGTCCGGATCGGCATACTTTTCGACGGACCGTTCGGTAAAGGTGGAGAGCGGCCAGTTCGTCATCCCTTCGACCTATGAAAAGCCGCTGATGGCCGAGCTGAAACTGGCACTTTCCGGGAGTGCCGACGCCGTCGCCGAGCTCGCCACCTACAAGCCGATCGCAGCTTTGCAACGCACCGGTTTCGAGCCGCAGGAGTTTTCGGGAAAAGTGCGCGCCGATCTGGTTGCCCGGTTCGGCCTGGTCAAGGACCAAGACCCGCCGCCACCCGTTTGGCAGGCGTCGCTGAAGCTGGCGAACGTCGATCTGTCAAAGGAGATGGACGGGCGTCGGATCAGTTCGCTCGACGGCACGCTGGACGTCGACCCGCAGCGTGCGATTCTCGACGGCAAGGGCCGCATCGACGGCGTGCCGCTCAATATCCGCCTTGTCGAGCCTGTCGGTACGAATACCGAGGTCAAGAGGGAGAGACTGATTTCCGGGACATTGGATGGCGACGACCAGAATCGCCTGGTTCCCGGATTGAAGGGAATAGTGACCGGGCCGATCAAGATCGAACTCTCCATGCTTGACGACAAGAAGCAGTCCGTCGAGGTCGATCTGTCGCGGGCAAGCGTTTCCGTTCCGTGGGTCGGCTGGACGAAGGGCAGCGGCGTCGCCGCCCGCGCCAGTTTCGTTGTCGCCGGCAACGACAACGGCAACACCGATATCAGCGGCTTCAGTGTGACGGGCGAGGGGTTCGGCGCCAACGGTGACATGACGCTCAACAAGTCGGGCCTTGTCGCGGCGAATTTTTCCAGCGTCAAGCTGTCGTCGGATGACGATTTCTCGGTCCTGCTCAAGCGCGGAAAATCCGGCTATGACGTTTCCATCCTGGGTTCGTCGGCGGACGTGCGCCCGATTATCGGCCGGATTCGTGCGCAGGCCAGTAGTGCAGGCGCGAGCGATGATACCCGCACCGGCGCGACCGTGCGCGCAAGCCTGCGCAGGGTCATCGGCTTCAACGGCGAGACGCTCAGCAACACCGACCTCGTCTACGCCGCTACTGGCTCGACGATCCGCACCCTCGAGTTCTCCGGAACCACCGGCAGCGGACAGGCGGTCGTAAGCCAGATGTCGAAGGCGCGTGGCAGCAGGAATTTCATTCACGTGACCAGTGGCGATGCCGGTGCGCTGAGCCGTTTCCTCAACCTCTACAAGCACATGAAGGGCGGCTTGCTGAATGTGAAGCTGAGGGCCGACGACGACCAGGTCTGGAACGGCAATCTCGACATTCGCAACTTCAAGCTCGTCAACGAAGAACGGCTGCAATCGATCGTGTCGACGCCGGTTGGCCGCGACGGCCGTAGCCTGAACACCGCCGTCAAGCGCGACATCGATGTCAGCTCCGCCAATTTCCAGCGCGCTTTTGCCCGCCTCGTGGTGCGAAACGGTATCTTGCAGATTGAGAATGGCGTGCTTCGCGGCGATCAGGTCGGTGCGACCTTCCAGGGCACGTTGAGGGATGCCAGCGGCCAGATGGACATGACCGGTACATTCATGCCGGCCTACGGGTTGAACCGCTTGTTCGCCGAACTGCCGATCATTGGCGTCATTCTGGGCAACGGCCGCGACCGCGGCCTTCTCGGGATAACGTTCCGGTTGTCGGGAAGCTTCGAACAGCCGCGGCTCATCATCAATCCGCTGTCCATCATCGCGCCGGGAGTGTTCCGGCAGATCTTCGAATTCCAATAAAAAGCCGGCGGATTGTCGCCCGCCGGTCAACATGGTTTCGCGTCCTGTAGCCTCAGGCCGGCCGCACCAGGATGTGCTTCTTCTTGCCGAGCGACAGCTTGACGACGCCTTCGGCGGTGATGTCGCCCGTGCTGACGAGCATGCGGTCGTCGCTGACGGCCGTGTCGTTGATGCGCACGCCGCCGCCCTGAACATGGCGGCGCGCCTCGCCGTTCGAACCGGCAAGTCCGGCGCGGACGATCAGCGAAAGCAGGCCGATGCCGGCGTCGAGTTCGCCGGCAGGAACCTCGACCGAGGGCAGGTTCTCGGCAAGTCCACCTTCCTCGAAGGTCTTGCGAGCAGTCTCGGCCGCCTGCTCGGCGGATTGGCGGCCGTGGAGCATGGCAGTGATCTCGGTCGCGAGGATCTTCTTGACCTCGTTGATCTCCGAGCCCGCGAGCGTCGACAGGCGGGCGATCTCGTCCATCGGCAGGGTTGTGTAGAGTTTCAGGAAGCGGGTGACGTCCGCATCCTCGGTGTTGCGCCAGTATTGCCAGAAATCGTAGGCCGACAACATCTCCGGGTTCAACCAGACCGCGCCGTTGACCGACTTGCCCATCTTCGCGCCGGATGCGGTGGTCAGGAGCGGCGAGGTCAGCGCATAAAGCTGCGGCGTCCCCATGCGGTGGCCGAGGTCGATGCCATTGACGATGTTGCCCCACTGGTCCGAACCGCCCATCTGCAGTCGGCAGCCGTAGCGCTTGTTGAGCTCCACGTAGTCGTAGGCCTGCAGGATCATGTAGTTGAATTCGAGAAACGAAAGCGACTGCTCGCGATCGAGGCGCGTCTTGACGCTGTCGAAGGACAGCATGCGGTTGACCGAGAAGTGCCGTCCGACGTCGCGCAGGAACTCGAGGTAGTTGAGCTCGCGCAGCCAGTCTGCGTTGTTGATCATCAGCGCGCCGGTTGGGCTGTCGTTGTAGGACAGGTAGTTGGAGAACACCCGCTTGATCGAGGCGATGTTGCTTTCGATCGTGTCGACCGTCATCAGCTGCCGCGCCTCGTCCTTGAAGGACGGGTCGCCGACCATGCCGGTGCCGCCGCCCATCAGCGAGATGGCGCGGTGGCCGGTCGCCTGCAGCCAGTGCAGCATCATGATCTGGATCAGGCCGCCGGCATGCAGGCTCGGCGCCGTCGGGTCGAAGCCGATATAGGCCGTCACGATCTCCTTCTGGAACAACGCGTCGAGGCCGGTTTCATCGGAAATCTGATGAATGAAGCCGCGCTCGTGAAGGGTACGGAGGAAATCGGATTTGAACTCGGACATGACCTGTCTTTCTCGGAGCTGTTCTTTCTTGGTGGCAACGGTTTGTAGTCGACAGCGAATGCTTGTTGAACTGTCGGCGGGCGTTTAGCACTGTTTTGATCAAAGTGCACTACAGCGATGGCGAATGTTTTTGTTTCGGGGAACGCGTGAATGGGTGAGGTGAAAACTGCGATCGGGCTGATGAGCGGCACATCGATGGATGGCATCGACGTCGCCCTGGTGCGCACCGATGGCGAGACGTTCGTCGAGCGCGGGCCGTTCCTCGGCGTCCCCTACGATCCGGCATTTCGCGACCGGCTGAAGGGCACGCTCGAGGACGCCAAGGCCATCGTCGATCGAAGCGAACGGCCCGCAAGCCTCGCATCGGTAGAATACGAACTGACACTGCGCCATGCGGAAGCAGTCAGGCGCTTCCTCGAGGTGAACCGGCTTTCCATATCCGATATCGACGTCATTGGGTTCCACGGCCAGACGGTGCTTCATCGGCCGGATCAGGCGCTCACGGTCCAGATCGGCGATGGCCGCCTGCTCGCGCGGGAAACCGGTATTGCCGTGGTCTATGATATGCGCGCCAACGACATGCTGCATGGCGGTCAGGGTGCGCCGCTGGTTCCTGCCTACCACGCGGCACTTGCCGCCGGTTTCGGCGAACGACGAGGCGCGGTGTCCTTCGTCAACATCGGCGGCATATCGAACCTGACCTATATCGGTCGCGAAGGCGAGATCGTCGCCTATGACAGCGGACCGGGCAACACATTGATTGACCAGTGGGTGGAGACCCATGCCGGCATCCCGTTCGATCAAGGCGGCATGATCGCTTCGGAGGGCCGCGTCGTGCCCGATCTCGCCGAACGCTACCTTCAAAGCCCGTTCTTCACAGACGAAAAGCGGCGGTCGCTCGATCGCAATGATTTCCTGCCGCCGCAAGGCGCCGACGCCGAACTTTCCGATGGCGCCCGAACCCTTGCCTATGTCGCCGCCGCGGCGATCGTAAAGTCGGCCGGCCATCTGCCGGAGCTGCCGGTCAGCTATGTGGTCTGCGGCGGGGGGCGGCTGAACCGCGTTTTGATGCAGGATCTTCGTGATCTCGCCGCCCTGCAGGGGGCAACCGTCGTCTCCGCCGAGGAGGCGGGCTTCGACGGCGATGCCATGGAGGCCGAAGCATGGGCCTATCTGGCGGTGCGCTCGCTTGCGGGTCTGCCTCTCACCTATCCCGGTACCACCGGGGTACGCGAGCCGGTGGGCGGTGGCTTGTTGATCGACCCCTTGCTCGATATCGCTCGTGACTAGTCATTTCTTGGATTGATCTCGCCTCGCCGTTCGGCGCTTAATGCGTTATTGGATTTCCCTCGAATATTGTGCGTTACGTATTCAGGACTGTACTGGACGGTGTCTATGGGCGGAGCGTTTCCTCTGCTGGCTGTGAACTTTGCCATCGCGATCATATTCGCGTTTCTCTTCCTTGCGATTGCGAGAAGGAGCCCGTCGCGCTGGGCAGCTGTACTTTTCGGGGCCGGCTATGCGGTCGCTTCCCTTGCCGCGATCTGCGAAGCGCTTGTTGCAGTCACCTGCTACACCCGTTTCTTTGCCGTGGGTGCCTATGCGTCGATGCTTGGGGGGCTGTGCTTGCTGACCATCGGGGTCGGGGAATTTTACCGTCTGTCGGTCAGTCGCTGGCTCGTTGGAGCTCTGTTTTTCGCAGGCGTGGCTGTCGACATGCTGATCTTCGACCTGCCGCGCGGCGCGCCCGCCCATGCGGTGCCGTACCAGATACCGTTCATCCTTGTTCAGGCACTTGCGGCCTGGGTGGTCCTGCGGGCCGCGAGGCGCTCTACCGCCGACAAGGTCCTGCTCGCGCTGCTGCTGCTGACAGCGATCTACTTCCTCGGAAAGGCCATTGTCGCCGTATTGTCCGGCAATGCTTTCGAGGTACAGTCCTACCTGAACAGCAACTATGCGCTCCTGTCGCAGGGGCTGGGTGCAATCCTTATCGTCGGCACCGGCCTGGCGCTGGTCGGGGTGCTGGTCCGGGAGATGATAGACAACGCGGTCGCGACCTCCGATGTCGATCCGTTGTCCGGCCTCTTGAACCGGCGCGGCTTCGAACGCCGTGTGCTGCCGCTCCTCCGCACCGGTAGGTCAGACGCCGGCGGTGCACTGATTCTCGCCGACCTCGATTACTTCAAGCGGATCAACGACAATTTCGGGCACCAGGCAGGCGATGAGGTGATCCAGGCATTCGCACGCCTGCTCCAGCGCAGCGTGCCGAAAGAGGCCGCAGTCGCGCGCATGGGCGGCGAGGAGTTTGCCGTTTATCTCCCCGGAACCGACGCGGATGCGGGACGCATGTTTGCGACCGGTATCCGCGTGGCAATGGCAAGCCGGGGAATGGGGAAATTGCAGGCGGGCGAGCGAATCACCGCGAGCTTCGGCGTCGCCCAATTTGCCGCCGGCGAGGCGCTCGACGCCGTCATGCGGCGCGCCGACGTCGCCCTCTACGCGGCCAAGGCCGCAGGACGCGACCAGGTCACTGTCGCCGAACCGCAGGTTGCCGTGCACCCGCAGGACTGCTCGGCGCAGGTGCTGCAGATGCATTCATATTCGCGCCGGCTGGAAAAGAAATAGGCGGCAACCGCTTCCGGTTGCCGCCTTCCAATGAAGTGATTGCGCTTGCTTGTGGTCAGCGGATCCGCTTCGCCGCGGGTTCGGGCACCAGTTCTCCTGCGAGGCGACGGTCGAGATAGTCCTCGCATTCCGCCATCAGCGCTTCGACCTTGCCGTTGAAGAAGTGATTGGCGGCGGGCACGGTACGGTGCGTAATCAGGATGCCCTTCTGGGTCTTCAGCTTTTCGACCAAGCCGTTGACGTCCTTCTCCGGGGCAACCTTGTCGGCATCGCCGTTGATGATGAGACCGGATGAAGGGCAGGGGGCAAGGAACGAGAAGTCGTAGGTGTTCGGTTGCGGGGCGATCGACATGAAGCCCTCGATCTCCGGCCGGCGCATCAAGAGCTGCATTCCGATCCAGGAGCCGAAGGAGTAGCCGGCGACCCAGCAGCTTTTCGAATCCGGATGCAGGCTCTGCACCCAGTCTAGCGCCGATGCCGCATCGGAGAGTTCGCCGGCGCCGTGGTCGAATTCGCCCTGGCTGCGGCCGATGCCGCGGAAATTGAAGCGGAGTGTCGTGAAGCCGCGCTTCTGGAACATGTAGAACAACTGGTAGACGATCTGGTTGTTCATCGTGCCGCCGAACTGCGGATGCGGATGAAGGATGATCGCGATAGGTGCGCTCTTTTCCTTGGAAGGCTGGTAGCGTCCTTCGAGACGGCCGGCTGGGCCGTTGAAAATGACTTCAGGCATTGGTACTCCGGTTTCTTTTCGTGGTTCTGGCCGCACTCATGTTGCAAAGTTGACTTGACGATGGCCGTCAACTTTTCTAGAACGCAGTTTAGAACAATTCGAAACTTCTGATGCGTGTCCGCAAGATGTGGAATGTGTCATAAGGCAAGCCTGACGGAAATTTCAAGAAAAATGCACCGTCGCGCTTTGGCCGCCCCTGGAAACCGGAAAAGACGATGATCGCCGAGCGGATCTACCTTGACTGGAATGCCACGACGCCGCTTCTTCCCGAAGCGCGCGAGGCGGTCCTTCGGGGTCTCGACCAGTTCGGCAATCCCAATTCGGTGCATGGCGAGGGGCGTGCGGTGCGCGCGGCAATCGAAGCGGCGCGCAGGCAGGTGGGAGCGCTGGTCGGCGCTGAAGCCTCGCATGTCATCTTCACCAGCGGCGCGACCGAAGCATCCAACCTGGTACTCACCCCGCAATTCCGAATGGGCCGTACGCCGCTTGCCATCGGCCGCCTCTATGTCTCGGCGATCGAGCATCCGGCGATCAGGGAAGGCGGCCGTTTCGGCGCCGAAAGCGTCGCCGAGGTCCCGGTGACCGCCGCCGGTGTCGTCGATCTGGCGGCCCTGGAAGCGCAACTGTCCTCTCATGATCGCGAGGCCGGCATGGCGATGGTGGCGATCATGCTCGTCAACAATGAGACGGGGATCGTCCAGCCTGTGCGCGAAGCAGCCGAGATCGTGCGCAGATTCGGCGGTCTGCTGGTCGTCGATGCCGTACAGGCCGCGGGCCGTCTGGCGCTCGATATCGATGAACTCGGTGCCGATTTTCTGGTACTGTCCTCGCACAAGATTGGCGGGCCCAAGGGCGCCGGCGCCCTGGTCTCGCGTGGCGAGGTGCTGATGCCGAAACCGCTGGTTCGAGGAGGCGGTCAGGAGAAGGGTCACCGGTCGGGGACGGAGGCGGTTCCCGCGATCCTCGGCTTCGGGGCCGCGGCACAAATTGCCGCAGCGGAGCTCGAGGCGCGCAATGACGCGATTGCTCGTCTGCGCAACCGCCTTGAAGACGGAATGAGGCTTGCCGCGCCCGACGTCATCATTCACGGCGCAAACGGCCCACGTGTTGCCAACACCTGCTTTTTCACGCTCCCCGACCTGAAATCGGAAACCGGCCAGATCGCCTTCGATCTTGAAGGCATTGCGCTTTCTGCCGGTTCGGCCTGCTCGTCCGGAAAGGTCGGTGAGAGCCATGTGCTCGTCGCCATGGGGCAGGATCCGAAACTCGGCGCACTCAGGTTTTCGCTAGGGCCGACGACGACCGAAGGCGATATCGACAGGGCGCTTATCGCCTTTGGAAAGATAGCCGGGAGGCGGAAGCACGCCGGACAGGCGGCGTAATGGCTGACAATTTTGCGGAAAAGCAATTTTCTGCTTGCCAAGCGGTGTGAAAGCACGGTTCTGGCACTTACATATGACGGAAAAGTGAAACTTGACCGTCGACAACCTGCCGGGCCTTGTACCCGGCGAGATTGGAGAACGAAATGGCTGCGGTACAGGAAACAATCGATCAGGTTCGCCAGATCGATGTGGATCAGTACAAATACGGTTTCGAGACCGAAATCGAAGTGGACAAGGCACCGAAGGGCCTTTCCGAGGACATCATCCGCTTCATCTCTGCCAAGAAGGAGGAGCCGGAGTGGATGCTCGAGTGGCGCCTGGAAGCCTACCGGCGTTGGCTGACGCTCGAGGAGCCTTCCTGGGCACGCGTGCATTATCCGAAGATCGACTTCAACGATCTCTACTACTATGCGGCGCCGAAGGGCACGACAGGTCCGAAGTCGATCGACGAGGTCGATCCGGAAATCCTGAAGGTGTACGAGAAGCTCGGTATTCCCTTGCGCGAACAGGAAATCCTGGCCGGGGTCCAGAAGTCGAAGATCGCCGTCGATGCCGTCTTTGATTCCGTCTCGGTCGTCACGACCTTCAAGGAAGAGCTGAAGAAGGCCGGCGTGATCTTCATGTCGATCTCGGAGGCGATCCGCGAGCACCCGGATCTCGTTCGCAAGTACCTCGGTTCGGTCGTGCCGACGACCGACAACTTCTACGCGACGCTGAACTCTGCCGTCTTCACCGATGGCTCCTTCGTCTTCGTGCCCAAGGGCGTTCGCTGCCCGATGGAACTGTCGACCTACTTCCGCATCAACGAGAAGAACACCGGGCAGTTCGAGCGCACGCTGATCATCGCCGAGGAGGGGGCCTATGTCTCCTACCTCGAAGGCTGCACCGCGCCGCAGCGCGACGAAAACCAGTTGCACGCGGCCGTGGTCGAACTCGTTGCCCTCGATGAGGCAGAGATCAAGTACTCCACCGTCCAGAACTGGTATCCGGGCGACAAGGAAGGCAAGGGCGGCATCTACAATTTCGTCACCAAGCGTGGCGACTGCCGCGGCAAGAACTCGAAGATCTCCTGGACGCAGGTGGAAACCGGTTCCGCGATCACCTGGAAGTATCCGTCCTGCATCCTGCGCGGCGACGGTTCGCGCGGCGAGTTCTACTCGATCGCGGTATCGAACGGCCACCAGCAGATCGACTCCGGCACCAAGATGATCCATCTCGGCAAGAACACGTCGAGCCGCATCATCTCCAAGGGTATTGCCGCCGGCTTTTCCGAAAACACCTATCGCGGCCAGGTCTCGACCCACCGCAAGGCGGAGAACGCGCGCAACTTTACCCAGTGCGACAGCCTGCTGATCGGCGACAAGTGCGGCGCCCACACCGTGCCCTATATCGAGGCGCGGAACTCGTCGGCGCATTTCGAACACGAGGCCACCACCTCGAAGATCTCTGAAGACCAGCTGTTCTACTGCCTGCAGCGCGGCATCCCGGAAGAGGCGGCGATCGCGCTGATCGTCAATGGCTTCGTGCGCGAAGTCATCCAGGAACTGCCGATGGAATTTGCCGTCGAAGCACAGAAGCTGATCAACATCTCGCTGGAAGGCAGCGTCGGCTAAGGCCGACGCCGTCACAGAATTTCTGCGCCCTTTTCGCGCGGTACGAAGTATTCCGAAGGACATGAACCATGCTTGAAATCAGAAACCTGCACGCCCGTATCGCCGAAGACGGCACCGAGATCATCCGCGGCCTCAACCTCACCGTGAAGGCTGGCGAAGTCGCCGCCATAATGGGCCCGAACGGCTCCGGCAAGTCGACTCTCTCCTACGTGTTGTCCGGCCGCGAGGACTACGAAGTCACCGAAGGTGACATCCTCTACAACGGTGAAAGCATCCTCGAACTCGATGCAGCCGAACGTGCCGCCAAGGGCCTGTTCCTCGCCTTCCAGTATCCGGTCGAGATCCCGGGCGTTGCCACCATGCAGTTCCTGAAGGTTGCGATGAACGAGCAGCGCAAGGCGCGCGGAGAAGACGAACTGACGACGCCCGATTTCATGCGCCGGGTGAAGGAAGCGGCGGCCAAGTTGCAGATCAACACCGAGATGCTGAAGCGCCCGCTCAACGTCGGCTTCTCCGGCGGCGAGAAGAAGCGTGCCGAAATCCTGCAGATGGCACTGCTTGAGCCGAGCCTGTGCATCCTCGATGAAACCGACAGCGGTCTCGACATCGACGCCCTCAAGATCGTTGCCGACGGTGTCAACGCCCTGCGTTCTCCGGATCGCGCCGTAATCGTCATCACCCACTACCAGCGTCTTCTGGAGTATATTGTTCCGGATAGCGTCCACGTTCTCTACAAGGGCCAGGTCATAAAGTCTGGCGGCAAGGAATTGGCGCTGGAACTGGAGAGCAACGGCTACGCCGACATCATCGACGCAGCGGCCTGATCGGGCGAAAGGACGAGGCTGATGAATATTCAGACCACCAACCGCCTGACTGTCGCTGAAGCGGCGCTGGTCGAGGCCTATAACGAGCAGTTGAGTGACTTGCCTGGCGATGGCGCGGTCTTCGCGGCGCGCGACCGGCTGCTCGACGACCTGAAGACCGGCGGCCTGCCGACGCGTCGTATCGAGACCTGGCACTACACCGATCTCAAGAGCCTGCTGCGCAATGTGCCAGCACGGGATCGCAGGGCGGTCGCCGAAGCGACAGCCCCGTTGGTAGCTGGCTCCGAGGTTCTGGTAGTGCGCCAGGGCGTGGCCGATCTGAGGTCGAACGTCGACGCGTTTGAAATTCGTCGCTATGCTGAAAGCCTGATCGACGGCTCTGCCGCAGCCGGGCTGACGGCGCTTGATTTCGATGACGCGATCGGCCGCATCAACGGCAGTTTCGTGCGTGATGGATTTGTACTCGACATTCCCGCTGACGCCGAACTCAAGGCGCCGATCGAACTGCAGGTCTCGCACGGCGCCGGCCAGGTCCACACGCGATTTCCGGTGAATTTCGGTGC
Source organism: Ferirhizobium litorale (assembly GCA_030028905.1). GTDB lineage: Bacteria > Pseudomonadota > Alphaproteobacteria > Rhizobiales > Rhizobiaceae > Ferirhizobium > Ferirhizobium litorale. Next base: position 136,783 of record JALDYZ010000006.1, read on the forward strand.
CGGTTCGAAGGCAACGGTGATCGAACGTCACCGGGCGGTGAGCGAGAATGCTGCCTTCGTGTCGACGATCAGTGACATCGCGTTGCACGACGGCGCCGAGATTACCTGGATCATTTTTCAGAGCCAGGGCGAGTTCGATACGCATCTCGGTCAGATCCGCGTCAATCTCGGCAAGGACGCGAAGCTGCGCCTGTTTGTCATCAATGCCGGCGGCAAGCTGGTGCGCCAGGAAATCCAGATAAGCGTGACTGGCGAAGGCGCCGACCTGACGCTGCGCGGCATCAACCTGCTGGGTGGCGATACCCATACCGACGTCACCCTCAACCTCGGCCACAACGTACCGCACACGACCTCGACGGAAATCGTCCGCAACGTGGTGTTCGACCGCGCCAAGGGCGTGTTCCAGGGCATGATCCGGGTCGCTCCGGATGCCCAGAAGACCGACGCCCGCATGGCCTGCAACACGCTGCTGATGACGGACGACGGCGAGTTTGCGGTCAAGCCGGAACTCGAGATCTTTGCCGATGACGTCCAGTGCGGCCATGGCGCGACGGTCGCCGATATCGACGACAACCATCTCTACTACCTGATGGCGCGTGGCATTCCGGAAAGCAAGGCACGGGCAATGCTGGTCAATGCCTTCGTGGACGAGATCGTCGAGGAACTGGAAGACGAGGCACTGGTCGAGGCGTTGGAAGACGTGATCGCGACTTGGCTCGAAAAGCACGCCTGAGTTTGGATAGGAAACATGGACAAGATAGTGCCGGCGACAACCTACGACGTTGAAGCGATCCGGAAGGATTTTCCGATCCTGTCGCGAACCGTTTACGGCAAGCCGCTGGTCTATCTCGACAACGGCGCTTCGGCGCAGAAGCCGCAGGCAGTCATCGATGCGGTCGCGCATGCCTATTCCAGCGAATATGCCAATGTGCATCGCGGCCTGCATTTCCTGTCCAATGCCGCAACGGACGCCTACGAGGCGGCGCGCGAAAAAGTGCGTCGTTTCCTCAATGCCGGCTCCGTGGATGAGATAGTCTTCACCAAGTCCTCGACCGAGGCGATCAATACCGTCGCCTACGGCTGGGGCATGCCGAACATCGGCGAAGACGACGAGATCGTCGTCACCATCATGGAACACCACTCCAACATCGTGCCGTGGCACTTCATCCGCGAGCGGCAGGGCGCGAAGCTGGTCTGGGTGCCGGTCGATGACGAGGGCGCCTTCCATATCGAGGATTTCGAAAAAAGCCTGACCGAGAAGACCAAGCTTGTCGCCATCACGCATATGTCGAACGCGCTCGGAACGGTGGTGCCGGTCAAGGAAGTCTGCCGCATTGCCCACGAGCGCGGCATTCCGGTGTTGGTTGATGGCAGCCAGGGTGCCGTGCATATACCGGTCGACGTGCGCGACATCGATTGCGACTGGTACGTGATGACCGGCCACAAGCTCTATGGGCCTTCCGGCATCGGAGTGCTTTACGGCAAGATGGACCGCCTGAAGGCCATGCGTCCCTTCCAGGGCGGCGGCGAGATGATCGTCGACGTCACCGAGGACGAAGTTACTTACAACGATCCACCGCACCGTTTCGAGGCGGGCACGCCGCCGATCGTCCAGGCGATCGGCCTTGGTGCAGCACTCGACTACATGGAAAACGTCGGACGCGAGGCGATTGCCCGGCACGAGGCGGACTTGGCAGCGTATGCCCATGAACGGCTGTCCTCGATCAATTCCTTGCGCATCTTCGGCACCGCGCCGGGCAAGGGCGGCATCTTCTCGTTCGAACTTGCCGGTATCCACGCCCACGACGTGTCGATGGTCATCGACCGCCAGGGCGTTGCGGTGCGCGCCGGCACCCATTGTGCGCAGCCGCTCTTGAAGCGCTTTGGCGTGACCTCTACATGCCGTGCATCCTTCGGCATGTACAACACACGTGCCGAGGTCGATGCGCTGGCCGATGCGCTGGAGCACGCACGCAACTTCTTCGCCTGAGGCTGGTTCCGGCAGGATTGCCGGGGCTGACCGTTTTTTCGTACGATAGTGCCGGGACGCTTCACCAAGCCGTTCCGGAACATGCGCCAAGGAGGCGACCATGAGTCTCGATGACAACCAGGAGAAGATTGACGTCCGGGAAGGCATCGTCCATTCGGCCATTCCGGCGGACGAACTGGCGCGCCTCAGCGATGACGTCATCATGGCCCTGAAAACCGTCTACGATCCAGAGATCCCGGCGGACATTTTCGAACTCGGCCTGATCTACAAGATCGATATCGAGGACGACCGGTCGGTGAAGATCGTCATGACCCTGACCGCCCCGGGTTGCCCGGTTGCCGGCGAGATGCCGGGATGGGTCGAGAACGCCGTTGGCGCCGTCGAAGGCGTATCCGGCGTCGAGGTTTCCATGAGCTTCGACCCGCCATGGACGCCGGACCGCATGTCCGAGGAAGCACAGGTCGCAGTCGGCTGGTATTGATCCGGCAGCGGACCAGTCTTACATTTGGAATCGAGAAGCACCGGATCTTGACCCCGGTTGCGGCAAGGAGAATGAGCCGATGGGCTTTGCAATCATGACGTTGACCGAAGCGGCGGCAAGCCGCGTCAAGGCGATCGTCGAGAATTCCGGTCCAGATGCAAAGGGCGTCAGGGTCGGTATCAAGAAGGGTGGTTGCGCCGGGATGGAATACACCATCGACCTGGTGACCGAGCCCAACGGCAAGGACGACCTGGTCGAGCGCGATGGCGCCCGGGTTTGGATCGAGCCCTCCGCCGTGCTCTACCTGCTCGGCACGCAAATGGGCTTCGAGATAACGACGCTGCGTTCCGGCTTCACCTTCACCAATCCCAACCAGACATCGGCCTGCGGCTGCGGCGAATCCGTCGAGTTGAAACCCGCCGACCTGGCTGCCCTTGCGGCGAAAGGCAACGCTGTGGTGCCCGCAAGCTGATATCTTGATCGCCATATTCGCATTTCCAAGCCGTCCTTTAGGGCGGCTTTTTCGTTTGCTGCAAATTCAGGGGACTCTCGCAAACTGGACTGGTGAATCCGTTTTACAAGAGGCACATATCCGCATAAATTGCCGCAATGGATGATATTGACAGCAAAATCGTTGGTTTGCTCGCAGAAGACGGACGCCGGTCGCTTGCCGACATTGGCGCGGCGGTGAGTTTGTCGCCCTCGGCAGTGAACGAGCGTATCCGCAGGCTGGTCAACAGCGGCGCCATCAGGCGCTTCACGGTGGAGGCCGACCACCGGGCGCTGGGTTTCGACGTGCTCGCCTTCGTCTGGGTCGCACTGGCGCCCGAGGCCACCGAGATGGAGTTCCGCGATTTCATGGCGGCGCATCCGGTGGTCACCGAGTGCCATCATGTGACCGGTGGTTGGTCCTATTTGGTCAAGATCCGCGTGGCCTCGCTGGGCGACATCGAGCCGTTCCTTTCCGAACTCAAGGAGCGCCGCTATCTCGCCCGCAGCGAGACGGTGATCGCGCTTTCGACGGTGACGGAAAAGTCGGTGATCATCCCCGGGAGGATGTCGCGATGACGGCGCTGCTGTTTGCCAAAGGGCTACTGCTGGGGCTGGCGATTGCCGCGCCGCTCGGCCCGATCGGTGCGCTCTGCATCAGCCGGACGCTCGAGCGCGGCTTCTGGGCGGGCGTGGCGGGCGGTCTTGGCACGGCGCTGGCTGACGCGTCTTACGCCTTGCTCGCCGCCGCGGGTTTTGCCGTCTTCGCCGGCATGCTCTCGGTCGTATCCGTGCCGCTCGGCCTCGCCGGCGGCCTGTTCATGATCTGGCTCGGTTGGCGGGGAATGGCACCAAAACCGGCGACGGCGGCAGCGACCGTTGACGCGAGCCGTGATCTCCTGCAGACGACCGCCACGACATTCCTGCTGACGATTGCAAACCCGGCGACCATCCTCTCCTTCGCCGCGATTTTCGCCGGGCTCGGTCTGGCGCGGACTGGCGATGCGGTGAACGCGGCGATCGTCGTCGCCGGCGTCTTTCTCGGTTCTCTTGCCTGGTGGTTTTTCCTGAGCGGCCTGATTGCGGCGCTCCACCATCGGTTGTCTCCAACCTTTTCCGTCTGGGTGGCGCGGCTCTCGGGGTTGGTGCTGATCGGCTTTGGCGTCGCCGCCATCGCCATGGGCCTCAGGCACCTAGCCGCCACCTAACCGCCAAGAAGCGGCAAATTCGCGAACGGCTGGTCTTGCGCGCTGGCGGTAGCGCGCCCATACCCAGAACACCACGTTGATACTGAGGAGAGATGATGTTTGATCGCATCCATCACATAGCGATTATCTGCGGCGACTATGCCCGCTCCAAAGCGTTTTATTGCGACATCCTCGGCTTCGGAGTTCTGGCGGAAAACTGGCGGGAGGCGAGTCGGTCGTGGAAATGCGACTTGAAAAATGGATCGGTGCAGATCGAACTCTTTCACTTTGCCGACGCGCCGCCGCGTCCGACGCGACCCGAGGCGCGGGGCCTGCGCCATCTCGCCTTTGCCGTCGCCGATCTGGATGGCGCTGTGCGCCACCTGAATGCTTGCGGCATCGATGTCGAGGACATCCGCATCGACCCCTATACGGAGAAGCGCTTCACCTTCTTCGCCGACCCCGACGGCTTGCCGATCGAGTTATACGAGGACAGGTGAGGGGCAATGGCGACTGGTTCACAGGCGCGCGAAAACCTCAGTCGCGCTTGATGCTCATCAGCACGTCCCAGAGCTCGGCGCCGGTCTCGAAGGCGCTGGCATTGGCCTTGAACTCGGTTTCGGCGGAGATCAGGTCGAGCATCTCCTGGCCAAGATCGACATTGGAGGCACCGGGGAGCGTGGTTTCGCCGGAGGGACGCACGCTGGCCGATGCGCCGCCAGCGGCAAGCGAGGTCAGCGAGGTGACGCGGCGGTCGTAGCCGGGGGTAAGCGCGTTGGCGACATTGTCTGCCGTGGCGGCGAGCCGCTTCGTCTGCACCTGCATGCCGGAAACGGCGATCCCCATCATGGTCGAAATGCTCATGCCCTTGCCCCATCGAACGCGATACGAGGCACCAGGCTAGACGGCAGCGCTTAGCAAAGCTTGAACAGGCAGGGTTGACGGATCATGCGGCGGGCAGGGTCGGTGTGCCGGAACGAGGCAGGCTGCAAGGGACCGGCAGGAGAGCCCGAAAAACTGTCCGCGATGGACGCTCCGGGGGCCATGCCTTGGCAATATCCCGGTCGCAACGTAGCATGGGCCAGAGTACAGGAACGGGAGAGCGATATGGCGGAGAAGCCCGTACTATGGGGTCCCGGCGAAGGCCGACACTACGACATGGGCGCGTTGCAGGCCGTCTTCAAGGCGGACGAGCGCGAGATTGGGGGGCGCTTCTCCATTTCCGAGTGGTGGCTGGAGCCGCGGCATGAGGGACCGGGCGCCCACAAGCACGACGACAACGACGAAATCTTCTATGTGCTGGAGGGTGTCGCCTCCATCCTGATCGGCGATCAGTGGAAGCAAATGCCCAAGGGGGCGATGTGCATCATTCCGCGGGGCGTCATGCATGACTTTCGCAATGAGGGCCAGGTGCGCATGGGCCTCTTCAACGTCTTCCTGCCCGGACCCTTCGAGCAGATGATGCCGGAAATCGTCGACTGGTATCGCGACAACCCGGCGCGACCGCTCTAGAGCGGGTCGCGATGCTTCAGAAGAAGCGGAAGTCGTCGACGTCTAGCGATGTTCCGGGGCTCAAGCTCGCAAAGACCACGGCATCCTCGCCGCCGCTGCCATCGGCATCGAAGAAGAGATAGCCCGAAGCCTTGTGATAGATGATGCGGTCGTCCGCATCGAGCGCGGCCTTGCCCCTGACGAAGGTGTCCGCGTCCAGCGCGCCCGGCGCCATGCCGGCAAAGACCGCGCTGTCCAAGGCGATCGTGTCGTGGCTGGAGCGGAAGTCGAGGATCCTGTCGGCGTCTCCGCGACCGGGTTCGAGGTCGAAGACGAAGGTATCCTCGCCTGTGCCCCCGAGGAGCAGGTCGCGCCCGGCACCGCCATTGACAACGTCATTCCCGGCACCGCCATGCAGGAAATCGTTTGCGGCCCCCCCGGCGATCTCGTCATCGCCCATGCCGCCGCGCAGAATGTCCTTGCCGGCGCCGCCGTCGAGAAAGTCATTGAACTGGCTGCCGACGACATGATCGTTGCCGCCCAGCGCAGCGACGAATACCGCATGATCGGACGGCTTGTAGTTGACCCAATCCTTGCGGTCAGTGAGATCGATGTGTTCGGCCGGTGGCGCAACGGTGATGGTGATGGTTGCGACCTCGCTGTTACCCTGGCCATCGGTGGCGTAGACCGTGAAGGTGTCGGTGCCGGTGAACCCGGCTGCCGGCGTGTAGTCGAACAGGTTCCCCTTCAGGAAACTTTGGTGATAGTGCAGGCTGCCGCCATACTGGCCCTGGGGGAACGGATAGTATCCGGCCTCGAACCGCGTTTCCTGTTCCACGGTGCCGTGATCCGGGCCATCGACGATAACGAAGCTCAAAAGATCGAAATCGGCATCTGCTGCGCTGAACTTGATGTCGTCGAGCGATTGCCCCGGTGCGAGCGTGAACTTCATGTCGGCGACGGTGGGCGCATGATTGACGAAGGTATCGGGCTTGAGTGCGCCGTTCTCCAGGATAATCTGGTGCTGGCCGTACTGGGTGTTCTGGCCGCCAAAATATTCGTTCGCACCCTGGTAGGTAATCGTTATGTCGTTCGGGCTTGCGGCGTTGATCGCGAGGATCCTCGTCGAGAGATAGGCAGCCTGCGCCGAGAGCGTGCGGATATAGTTGCCCTCGTTGTCGAACACCATGGTCTCGACGTTCGTAAACAGCTGGGTTCTGCCGTCATTGGTAAAGGTGGTGACGGTGAAGAACCCGTCGAAGACATCGACGGAAGCAATGTCGACCGAGCCGTACGGATAGTCGGAATGGGCACCTGTCGGACCGAGAACGTCACCGTCCGTTTCCCTGATGTCGAAGAGGACCGCATCAGGGCTCTGGTTGTTGACGTCTTCCCACACGGTAAGCTCACTGCCATTGCTCAATGTGGGCATCATATCTTCCTTCGCTGCGGTACCTGGACGTCATTGCACGGGGGCAAGGTAACGCGACCCGGCGGGCGGTCAACCACGCGAAATTGTCGATGAGTTCGTGCAGGCAGCCGCCGACGGCCGCACCCGGCATCGCCGCTGCGGATTTGGTGCATGTCAGGACGGGGCGCTCGAAAGTACCTCGTATGAAAAATATAAGTGGCACTCTCCAGCGCCCCGTTCGGCGGTTTATGCCCGCGACTCGGCCTCTCTGCGGCGGGAGGTGGTGGAAACCACGCCGCGCCTTGTGCGCCACACAGGCACGCCTGGCCTTGGCTTCGGGGTCGGGCCGCCTCGATGAGGTCAGCCCGCTTGTCCCCTCGCCACCAGGGGAAGGCCATTTTCCGCGAACCCCGACACGCCTGGCCTGCGATCGCCCGGCGCGCCGGCGCCGGTCCCGCCTCGCCGGGCACGCACACCCGGTGTATCCGACGACGGAACGGGAGAATTATAGGCAAGCGTTTGGACGAGGGGGAAAAGGTGAGGGGCAGGAAAATGATAAGCGGTTGATGGGATTTGGATATTTTTGCTGGGGCATGTCGCTGGCGCGACTTTGTCCACCGTCATGCCGGGCCTGAACCGGTGGCCCGAACCGCACAGGCAATGGTCGCCAAGGGCAAGCCGTTCAAAGTCATGATCATCGCCATCGCCCGCAAGATCCTCATCACGGCAAACGCCATTCTCAGGGACAAAACGATGTTCAAACCAACCTAACGAATACAGTTGCCAGCCACGGCGCGTCGGCGCCGTGAATGAACCGCTGGTGCGGGAAATAGTCTTTTGCGCGATGGACATCGCGCTGCTGGATCCCGGATCTAGTCCGGGATGACGGATGGTGGGGTATGAGGTCCGGGGTGACGGAGAGAGGGGCCAGGCCACTGTAACTGGCAAGACCCGCGGAGCGATCCGCGGGTCTCGTGCTTTACAGATTTACTCCGCGGCTTCGGCGTAGGCCTCGACCGGCGGGCAGGTGCAGATCAGGTTGCGGTCGCCGAAGACGTTGTCGACGCGGTTCACCGGCGACCAGTACTTGTCGACCCGGAAGGCGCCCGGCGGGAAGCAGGCTTGCTCGCGCGTATAGGGACGATCCCATTCGCCGACGAGGTCCTCGACCGTGTGGGGCGCGTTCTTCAGCGGGTTGTTGAGCTTGTCGGCGCGGCCTTCCTCGACGTCGCGGACTTCCTCGCGGATCGCCAGCATCGCCGAGCAGAAGCGGTCGATCTCCGCCTTGGTCTCGCTCTCCGTCGGCTCGATCATCAGCGTGCCGGCGACCGGCCAGCTCATGGTCGGCGCATGGAAGCCACAGTCGATCAGGCGCTTGGCAATGTCGTCGACGGAGATACCGGCGCTGTCGTTCAGCGGACGGGTATCGATGATGCACTCATGCGCGACGCGTCCGGCCTTCGACTTGTAGAGCACGTCGTAGGCACCCTTCAGGCGGGCGGCGATGTAGTTGGCGTTGAGGATCGCCACCTTGGTCGCCTGCGTCAGGCCTTCGCCGCCCATCATCAGGCAGTAGCTCCAGGAGATCGGCAGGATCGAGGCCGAACCATAGGGCGCCGCCGACACCGCACCGGACTTGCCGTCCGTCTCGGGATGGCCGGGGAGGTAGGGGGTGAGATGCGCCTTGACGCCGATCGGCCCCATGCCCGGGCCGCCGCCGCCATGCGGGATGCAGAAGGTCTTGTGCAGGTTGAGGTGGGAGACGTCGGAGCCGATGTCACCGGGTCGGGACACGCCGACCATGGCGTTCATGTTGGCGCCGTCGAGATAAACCTGGCCGCCATGCTGGTGGGTGATGTCGCAGACCTCGCGCACCGTCTCCTCGAACACACCGTGGGTCGACGGGTAGGTGATCATGCAGCAGGAGAGGTTGGCCGAATGCTGCTGCGCCTTGGCGCGGAAGTCATCCATGTCGATGTCGCCATTGTCCATCGCCTTGACCGGTACGACCACCATGCCCGCCATCTGCGCCGAGGCCGGGTTGGTCCCGTGGGCGGAGGTGGGGATCAGGCAGACGTTGCGGTGCGTATCGCCACGGGCGAGGTGGTAGTTGCGGATGGTCAAGAGGCCCGCATACTCGCCCTGGGCGCCGGAGTTCGGCTGCATCGAGATCGCATCGTAGCCGGTGACGGCGCAAAGCTTTTCGGAAAGATCGTCAATCATCTCCTTGTAGCCGAGGGCCTGCTCGGCCGGCGCGAAGGGATGGATGTCGGAAAATTCCGGCCAGGTGATTGGCAGCATCTCGGCCGTGGCGTTGAGCTTCATCGTGCAGGAGCCGAGCGGGATCATGGCGCGGTCGAGCGCCAGGTCCCGGTCCGAGAGCCGGCGGATGTAGCGGGTCATCTCGCTCTCGGCGCGGTTCATGTGGAAAATCGGATGGGTCAGGTAGTCGCTGCGGCGCAGCAGGTCCTGCGGCAGGCGATAACCGGGCGCGAACTCGGTGACCTTGAAGTTGCCGCCGAAAGCCCGCCAGACCGCTTCGAGGGTTGCCGGGCGGGTGCGTTCGTCGACGCTGATGCCGACCTTGGTCTCGCCGACCTTGCGCAGGTTGACGCCCTCGGCGACAGCGGCGCGCATCACGAGGCCCTGCATGTGCCCGACCTCGACGGTGATGGTGTCGAAGAAGGTTTCAGGCTCGACCGTGTAGCCGAGCTTTTCAAGTCCGCTCGCCAGGATCACCGCCTTCTGGTGAACCTGCTGGGCGATCGCCTTCAGACCCTTGGGACCGTGGAAGACCGCATACATCGAGGCCATGACGGCGAGCAGTACCTGGGCGGTGCAGATGTTCGACGTCGCCTTTTCGCGACGGATGTGCTGTTCGCGGGTCTGCAGCGACAGGCGGTAGGCGCGGTTGCCGCGGGCATCGACGGAGACGCCGACGAGGCGGCCCGGCATGGAACGCTTGTGCGCATCCTTGACGGCCATGTAGGCGGCATGCGGCCCGCCATAGCCGACCGGAACGCCGAAGCGCTGGGTTGAGCCGATAGCGATGTCGGCGCCCATTTCGCCCGGAGACTTCAGGAGCAGCAGCGCCAGCGGATCGGCAGCCATGACGGCGATGGCGCCGGTCTGATGCAGGCGGGCGATCAGGCCGGAAAAATCGTTCAGGTGGCCGTAAGTGCCCGGATACTGGAAGATCGCGCCGAAGACATCGACCGGATCGAGATCGGTGAAGGGATTGCCGATGACGACGTTCCAGCCGAGCGGGGCGGCGCGGGTCTTGATGACAGCGATCGTCTGCGGGTGGCAGGCGGCATCGACGAAGAAGCTCTTCGCTTTCGACTTCGAGACACGCTCGGCCATGGCCATGGCTTCGGCGGCGGCGGTCGCCTCGTCGAGCAGCGATGCGTTGGCGACATCAAGCCCGGTCAGGTCGCAGACCATGGTCTGGTAGTTGAGCAACGCCTCCAGGCGGCCCTGGGAAATTTCCGGCTGGTAGGGCGTGTAGGCCGTGTACCAGGCCGGGTTTTCGAGAATGTTGCGCTGGATGACCGGCGGCGTGATGGTGCCGTAGTAGCCCTGGCCGATCAGCGACACCAGCGCTTGGTTCTTGTTGGCGGTTTCGCGCAGCCGATCGAGCGCTTCACGTTCGGTCATCGGCGCGCCCCAGACCATTGGCGTCTTCAGCCGGATGGAGGGGGGCACGGTCGCATCGATGAGTGCGTCGAGACTGGGGTAGCCGACGACTTTCAGCATTTCCGTCATTTCATCCGGCGAGGGGCCGATATGGCGACGGTTGGCGAAATCGTAGGGCTGGTAGTCGGTGAACTGGAATTCGGTGGAGGTCGACATCAGGCGATGAGCTCCTTGTAGGCTGCTTCGTCGAGCAGCGCATCGGCATCGGCGGCATTGGCGAGCTTGAGCTTGAAGAACCAGCCGGCGCCTTGCGGTTCGGAATTGACCAGGGCCGGATCGGCGGTGATCGCTTCGTTGACTTCGGTGATCTCGCCGTCAAGCGGACAATAGACTTCGGAAGCCGCCTTGACCGATTCGACTGTTGCCGCGTCGTCTCCCTTGGAGAAGTTTGCGCCGACTTCCGGCAGTTCGACGAATACCAGGTCGCCGAGCTGCTCGGCCGCATGGGCGGTGATGCCGACGGTCGCGACACCGTTCTCGATTTTCAGCCATTCGTGTTCCGCGGTAAACTTGAGCATGGAAAATCCTCTCTCCAAAAGGGAAATCAACGTTTGTAGGTGGGCGTGATGAAGGGCAGGGCGGCGACGGTAACCGGCAGGTACTTGCCGCGCACCTCCGCATAGACCTGGGTGCCGGGGGCGGAAATCTTCGTGGGCACGTAGCCCATGGCGACCGGGGATTCGACGCTCGGGCCGAAGCCGCCGGAGGTCACTTCGCCAATCTCTTCGCGGCCTTCGGCATCCGCATAGAGCTTGGCATGGGCGCGCACCGGCGCCTTGCCTTCGGGCCTGAGACCGACACGGCGCCGGGCAGCACCGTTCTCGAGCTCGGAAAGGATGCGGTCTGCCCCCGGGAAACCGCCAGCACGCGCGCCGCCGTTGCGGCGTACTTTCTGTATCGCCCATTCCAGCGCCGCCTCGACCGGTGACGTCGTGGTGTCGATGTCGTTGCCATAGAGGCACAGTCCGGCTTCGAGCCGCAGCGAATCGCGCGCGCCAAGCCCGATCGGCATGACGTCGGGGTGTTCAAGCAGGCGGTTGACGATGTCGACCGCGTCGGCAGCGGGGATCGAAATCTCAAAACCGTCCTCGCCGGAATAGCCGGAGCGGGAGACGAGGCAGGGCACGTCATGCAGGCTTACTTCGCGCACGTCCATGAACTTCATCTCGGCGACATCGGCCCAAAGCTCGGCAAGCACCGCCTGTGCATGCGGGCCCTGAAGGGCAACCAGCGCCCGGTCGTCGAGCATGGTGACGTCGCAGGTGTCGGACAGGTTCTTCTGCAGGTGCGCGAAATCGGCGTCCTTGCAGCCGGCGTTGACAACGATGAAGAAATGGTCGCCCCGATTGGCAATCATCAGGTCGTCGAGGATCGTGCCGTTCTCGTCGGTGAGCAGCGAATACCGCTGGCGATCCTCCTTGAGACCGGCGACATCGACCGGCACCAGCTTTTCGAGCGCCAGAGCGGCATCGGTGTTGTTGCCGGAGCGCGCGCGGACGATGACCTGGCCCATATGCGACACGTCGAAGAGGCCGGCGCAAGCGCGCGTGTGCAGATGCTCCTTCATCACGCCGGCGGGATATTGAACCGGCATGTCGTAGCCCGCAAACGGCACCATGCGTGCACCAAGAGACAGATGTAGGGCGTGAAGCGGGGTTTGTCTGAGAGCTGACGTGTCGTCCAAGGACGCCTCCGGGGTTTGCGCGTTGCGCGCGGGCTCATTTTCCGACGACTAGCGCCGTGGCTTCGAGCCCCCTCTGTCCGTTCGCCTGAGATTGTTATCCCTTCGGCGGGCGCCTTCATTCGAAGCCACCTCTCTCCAGAGTTTTCCGGTATCCCGCTGGTCCTTTCGCCTGAGAGTTTCCGGGGCGGTTGCTCCTTCGGCACCGGATCGAACCGGTTTCTCCCAACAAGATGGCGCCCATTATCTGTGATGGGGGGGTGTTGGCAAGAGCCAAATGTCGTTACCAGCCAAATTCTTGTCGCACCGGTGCGCGCGCGGCGGCTGGTGCTCGGGCCGCGAGCCTCCTTAACGGCAGAGGGCGACCGGGCCCGGCCTAGTCGGAGGATTTGTCAACCCGATCCGGCAGGTTCTTGCGCTTGGTCTCCGCCAACTCCTCCAGTTCCTTCTCCGTCATGCTTTCTTCCATCTCGCGGGAAGCACCCTTCAGTTCCGATTTCTTGATCTCACCGCGTTTGGCCGCCAGAGCCGCACCGGCCGCTTTTTGCTGGGCTTTCGATTTCGCAGGCATGGGTTCCCTCCATGATTCGGCAGGTTGGCGTCGATGCGGGGAGGAACGGCGAGACCGGGCGCAATGTTCCGGTAAAAAGCAAGGGCCGCAGGAGCTGTCATGCTCCTGCGGCCCTTGCCGTTGATCGCGCCTTTGTATCAGGCGCCTGCTTCGTTGTAAGCGTCCATAACTTCCTTGAGCGAAGCCTGCCGCTGATGGCTCGACCCCGATGTCAGAAAGTAGAGTGCAAGTGATGGCGGTTTGATGACGTTGACCAGCGCCTTGACGTGGTTGTCCGTGCTTTTCGCCGCTTCTTCGTGCAGCATGCGGGTTTGTTCGTACTGCAACGTGTTTCCCGAAACCCTTTGCGAAGGCTTTAATGTCTCCATCGCGTAGGCGGCTGTATTTGCAGAAACTGTTACTACTTGTGTCATTCTTAACACCGGAATGATAGAAATTGTGGATGATAATAGCGACGATTTACGCAGGACCGCTTAAACTGAGCGCTCGTATTTTATTAGACGTTTATCTTCCGCATCCGTGCTTGATGGAGATCAAGGCAAGACGCAACTGCTCATCCACTATGCTTGCCGCAGATGGGAGGTGGTGATGACTGTTCTTGTTGGATATACGACCGTGGAAGGCCAGACGAGGCGGATCGCAGAGGCCATCGCCAAACGGATCGAAGCGAAAGGCGAACGCGTAGCGCTGCTCGATATTGGCTCGAATGCCGAGTACGAGTTGGAAAGGCCGCGCGCAGTCATCCTATGCGCACCTGTTCACACCGGGAGCTATCCCCAGCCGTTCCGAAGGTTTGTCGCGCAGGAAAAGGATTGGCTGAACGCGCTCGACAGCGCGCTCGTTTCTGTCTCGTTGCTAATCACCAGCCACGACGCGGAGGAGAAGGCCGAGGCGATGAACTATCCGGATGCACTGATCGCCGAAAGCGGCTGGCTGCCGCGGCAGGTACACCACGCGGCCGGTGCGCTGAAATTTGCCGAGTACGACTTTTTCAAGCGCTGGATGGCGCGGCGGGTTCTTGCGAAGGACCGATCTTCCGGCAAGGCGACGGTCGATCACGAGTTCACCGACTGGAAGGCGCTTGAAGGATTCGTCGACGAGTTCTTGGCGACAACCGGCTGCTGAGCGATGATCGCGCACCTTGTCGCTGCCGACGGGCTGCGCTAGAACCGGCGTCATGTTTCAAGTTTTGCTTGTGGCCCTCGGTGGGGCGGTCGGTTCAGTTTTCCGTTTTCTGGTGGGCGAAGCAACGCTTCGGCTCGTGGGACACGGGTTCCCGTGGGGAACGCTGATCGTCAATATCGTCGGGTCGTTCCTGATCGGGGTGTTTGCCGAACTCATCGTCATCAAGTTTGACGGTTCCGTTCAGGTGCGCCTGTTCCTGATCACCGGCATCCTCGGCGGGTTCACAACTTTTTCGGCGTTTTCGCTCGAAACCGCGGCACTCATGGAGAATGGCTCCGGCCTGTCCGCATTGGGTTATTTGGCCTTGAGCGTCGGTTTTTCGCTGGCGGCCGTTTTTGCAGGACTTGCCTTGATGCGGGCTTTGGTCTGACGCCGAAAGCATCCGCGAAGATCCGGGTTGTCGATTCCGGTTTCCTCTTTTGGCAAAAATGATCTAAAGCCTGCAAAAAGCGCGCGGGCGCCAATATCGATGTCCGCCTCCCGAACGAACGAAAGACGTGGCATGGCGGGTATCGAGCACATCAAGGTGGACGCGGACGAGGCGGGTATGCGCCTCGACCGGTGGTTCAAGTCGCACTATCCGGGGCTCGGCTTCGGCCAGTTGCAGAAGCTGCTACGCTCGGGCCAGGTCCGCGTCGACGGTGGCCGGGTGAAAACCGACACCCGGGTGCAGCCGGGGCAGATGATCCGCATCCCGCCACTGGACGTCGATTCCAAGGGTGGCAAGACCGGTCCGATCGCCGGCAAGGAACTGAAGCATGCTGGCGATGCCGAACTGCTCGCCCGAATGCTGTTGCACGAGGACGACAAGGTGTTCGTCCTCAACAAGCCGGCCGGCCTTGCCGTGCAGGGCGGTTCGGGCGTTCACAGGCATATCGACAAGATGCTCGAGGCCTGGACCAGCCCGAAGGGCGAGAAGCCGCGCCTTGTTCATCGCCTCGACCGCGATACGTCGGGAGTTCTCGTTGTTGCCCGCACCCGCGGCGCAGCGCAGAAACTCACCGCCGCCTTCCGCGAGCGCGACACCAAGAAGACATACTGGGCACTGGTGAAAGGCGTTCCGCGCAAACGCGAGGACAGGATCTCGACCTGGTTGGTCAAGGAACAGACCCCGGACGGTGATCGCATGCGTATCGCAAAGCATGGCGAGGACGGGGCAGATCACGCCGTCTCCTTCTACCGGGTTGTGGAACAGGCGGGACAGAATTTCGCCTGGCTGGAAATGGAACCCTATACCGGCCGGACCCACCAGCTTCGCGTCCACGCTGCCCACATAGGCCATCACATCATCGGCGATCCGAAATATTTCGAGGCAGACGTCAACTGGGACTTCCCGGGCGGCGTTCAGAACCGGCTGCATCTGCATGCCCGCCATATCGACATCCCGCATCCGTCGGGCGGACGGCTCAAGGTAACCGCGCCGATGCCGCCGCACATGGTACAAAGCTGGAACCTGTTCGGCTTCGACCAGAATGCCGCCGACGAGGACGACGAATGAGGCTGGTGCTTTTCGATTGCGACGGCACGCTCGTCGACAGCGCGCGGCTCATCCACGAGGTGATGGCGCGCACCTTCGTCGAGTTCGGTTTTATGCGCCCCGATATTTCCGAAACAAAGGCGATCATCGGACTGACGCTGGACGTTGCGATTGCCCGCATGCAGGGCAAGGCCGAAGTCGATGCCGAAGCGCGGGCGATGATGATGCACTACAAATCGATCTATGGCACCGTGCGATCCGAGGCCGGTTTTCAGGAGGCACTCTTCGAGGGCATAGCGGGTGTGATCGACAACCTCGCCAGACGGGACGAACTGCTGATCGGTGCCGTTACGGGCAAGTCGCGCCGAGGCCTCGACCTGATGCTCGATGCCCATGGCTTCCGGCCGCATTTCATCGTCTCGCGGACCGCCGATGATTGCCCGTCGAAGCCGCATCCGGCGATGGTGACCGAGTGCTGCCATGAGACCGGAACGGATATCCATGATACGATCGTGATCGGCGACGCGATCTACGACATGATGATGGCGAAGGCTGCGGGTGCCAGAGCGATTGGCGTTTCCTGGGGCTATGCCTCTGTCGAAGCCCTGGGCGCCGCGGGCGCCGATGCCATCGCCCACCACCCGACCGACCTGCTTGCCCATATTGTGTGAGGACTACCCATGCGTGACCTGCTGAACGACCTCTCCGAAGGCCTGAGCCATCCGGATCCGATCCGCAGATCGCAGATCCAGATGAAGAAGCCGCTGCCGAAGCGCTTCTACAAGGACGTTGCCGTGACGGATAGCGACGGTTCCTTTGCAATTGCCCTTGACGGAAAACCGGTCAGGACCCCGGCCAAGCAGGTACTCGCCGTACCGACGGCGGAGCTTGCCGGATTGCTCCGTGCCGAATGGGAGGCGCAGAGCGAGGAGATCGATCCGGCAACCATGCCGGTGACCCGACTGGTCAACACCGCGCTCGATGGCATCGCCAACGATACCCAGGCGGTGTTCGAGGACATCCTGCGGTTTGCAGCCAACGACCTGCTTTGCTATCGCGCTACAGGTCCCGAAAGGCTCGTGGCGCGCCAGGCCGAGCGCTGGGATCCGCTGATCGATTGGGCCGCCCACACGCTCGGCGCCCGCTTTATCCTGGCCGAAGGCGTCATCCACCAGGAACAGCCGCGCGAGGCGATCTCAGCCTTTGCAGTGACGTTGCGCAAATACGATACGGCGCTCGAGCTTGCGTGCCTGCACACCATGACCTCGCTGATGGGTTCGGCGATCCTGGCGCTGGCTGTCGCAGAAGGTCGGCTGTCGCTGGACGAAGCCTGGGCGCTTGCGCATCTTGACGAAGACTGGACCAACGAGCACTGGGGCAGCGACAGCGAGGCCGAGGAACGCCGCGCAATGAGGCTTGCGGAACTCAAAGCAGCGACGGATGCATTTTCGGCGCTGAAAAGTTGAAAATAGGGCTTCACTAACAATAGCCGGAGAATGCTACAGTCGCATCGTGCGCTCGCTCGGATTCGATTCATGGTTCCTCAACGGTTCTTCGGCCTTTTTGCGTTTCTGATACTGCCCATCGTGGCGGCGTGCTCGATCGAAAGGCCGTCGCTCGAGGAAAAAACCCCGAGATATGACGTTCGGCAGGCGGTGGTGATCGCCAAAGGCGACATTCCACCAGCGTTGATAGAGGGCGTGGATCGGCGCGTGGAGGATGCCATTCAGGCAACGGTTCGCCAGGAACCCTTGCCGCGCGTCGTCCTCACCATCGAGATCCAGGAGGTCGAAAAGCAGATCGGGCAGAAGCGCGATCGCAACTCGGCAATCGTGACGGCGCGGGCAACTGCGGTGGAAAACGGCATGCAGGTCGCGCTGATCACCTTCCGGGTCTTCCAGTATGGTAGTCTCGAAATGGCTGACGAGGGGCTGGCCGAGGAAATCGCCGCCCGCATTCGCAGCATTTTCGACCTCCAGCGACCGAGCATAACACGACAGCAACCGCAGCAATTGCAGGCACCGGCGGTTTCTATCGACGGCGCGCCGCTGCCTTCGGCAACGACATCAAATCCCGGTATGGCCACGCCACCACCGGACGTCAGCGCCGCCGCCTGCGTACCGGGAATTGGGCAGGATTGCCCGCAACAAAATCCGTAAGGTGTTCATCACCAGCCGGTGACGTGCTGTCCGGTTGGCGTGCCGACGCAACGTCGCGCTTCGCCTGACGGTCTTGCAATACGGGACCGAAAGGCGCACATCGGCGCGATACGACTTTGGGAGATATCATGACGACGTCCCGCCACACGCTGCGCGCGCTCGATCACCTCGTATTGCCGGCCGTTGATGTCGAGACGGCCCGGAAGCGGTTGTCCGCCCTCGGATTTACCGTTGCCGGTGACGCCCGCCATCCCTTCGGCACCGAGAACGCTTGCGTGTTCCTGGCGGACGGGACGTATCTCGAGCCACTGGCCATCGCAAGCCGCGAGGAATGCGAGGAGGCGGCACGCTCTGGCAACGTCTTCGTCGCTCGCGACCAGGCCTACAGGTTCCGTCGCGGGCAGGACGGATTTTCGGCAGTTGTCGTGACGACCGACGATGCCGGCGCCGACGATGCGGCCTACCGCGAGAACGGGATATCCGGCGGCGAGATGCTGGAGTTTGCGAGACCGGCCAGAACCGCGGATGGGGCGGAAGTGATCGCACGCTTCCGGCTGGCCTTCGCGGCCGACCTGCGCGCGCCGGATTTTTTCCTGTTTGCCTGCCAGCGGCTCAATCCGCTGCCGGCCGATAGGGCCGCGCTCGAGACACATGAAAACGGTGCCATCGGCATCACCGAAGTGGTGCTCTCCGAGCCGAACCCGACCGATTTCCAGTATCTCCTTCAGGAAGTCTTCTGCCAGCGCGAGGTCAACGCCCATTCCTTCGGCATGGACATCATGTCGGAGAATGTGAAGATCTCGGTGCTCAACCCGCAGGGCATGCAGGGCTTCTTCGGCATGAGGACATCTACCCATGCGCGCGGCCTACGCGGGCGAGCAATCGTCTTCACTGTCGGCAATCTTGCCGTGACAGAGGCCTTCCTTGCTGGTAATGGCGTCGCATTCGAACGGATCGGCAGCCGTATCGTGGTAGCGCCGGCGCCCGGGCAGGGTGCGGCCTTTGCATTCGAGGAGCAAGCATGAGCAGTTCCACCAATTCCGAAGTCATCGTTGGCGAGGGAGCAGCCGAGGTCCGGTTCTCCAATTCGGCGAAGCTGTCGCTGATCGCCGGCCCCTGCCAGATGGAAAGCCGGGAGCACGCCTTCATGATCGCCGGCGCGATGAAGGAGCTTTGCGACAAACTGGGCATCGGCCTTGTCTACAAATCCTCCTACGACAAGGCGAACCGCACGTCGCTCTCCGGCAAGCGCGGCATCGGCCTCGACAAGGCCATGGACGTTTTTTCCGATCTCAAGAAGGAGTTCGGTTTCCCGGTTCTGACCGACGTGCATACAGAAGAGCAGTGTGCCGCCGTCGCGCCGGTCGTCGATGTCCTGCAGATCCCGGCCTTCCTGTCGCGCCAGACCGACCTGTTGGTCGCTGCCGCGAAAACCGGACGCGCGATCAATGTCAAGAAGGGGCAGTTCCTCGCACCCTGGGACATGAAGAACGTGCTCGCCAAGCTCAATGACAGCGGCAACCAGAATGTTCTGCTGTGCGAGCGCGGCGCGTCTTTCGGCTACAACACGCTGGTCTCCGACATGCGTTCGCTGCCGATCATGGCGTCGCTGGGCGCGCCGGTGATCTTCGATGCGACCCATTCGGTGCAGCAGCCGGGCGGGCAGGGTGGTTCGTCGGGAGGTCAGCGGGAATTTGTCGAGACGCTGGCGCGCGCTGCGGTCGCAGTCGGGGTGGCAGGCGTGTTCATCGAGACCCACCAAGATCCGGACCACGCGCCCTCCGACGGCCCGAACATGGTGCACCTGAAGGACATGCCGCGTCTGCTGGAAAAGCTGCTTGCCTTCGACGCGATCGCCAAGACGAACTGAGGCGGCAATCGGCGAAAGCCAATGGCCTTTCGAATAAGAACAATCCCGCCGCAACCGAATGGCCGTGGCGGGATTTGTCGTTCGTGTCGTGTGATCCTTTCGCCTGGCTCAGGCGGCGGTGCGGACGTGGCCGGCAGTGCCAACCATCTGGAAGCGTGACAGCAAGCGGTTCAGCTTGAGCGCCTCCTCGCCTAGGTGGCGGCAGGCCGAGTTGGTTTCCTGCACCATCGCTGCATTCTGCTGGGTGACCTGATCCATCCGGTTCACGGCGGTGTTGACCTCAACAAGCGCGGTGGATTGTTCGGAGGAGGAGCGAACGATCGCCTCGATCAGCGCCGTGACCGCCAGCAACTGCCGGTCGATATCGCCAAGCGCCTCGCCGGTGCGACTGACCAGCGAGACTCCAGCGGCGACCTGTGTCGAGGATGTGGCAATCAGCGCATTGATCTCCTTTGCCAGATTGGCGGAACGGCCGGCGAGGTCGCGCACCTCCTGGGCCACCACGGCAAAACCCTTGCCGGCTTCGCCGGCGCGAGCCGCCTCGACCCCTGCATTCAGCGCCAGGAGGTTGGTCTGAAACGCGATCTCATCGATGACATTGATGATCTTGCGAATCTGCGCGGATGATTCCTCGATCTTTTCCATCGCGACGACGGCCTCTTCGACAATGGCGGCGGAATTCCCGGCACTCTCCTTGGTCTTCACCATCATCGCGCCGGCTTCATGTGCCCGCTCGGACGAGGCCCTGACGGTCGCGGTGATCTGGTCGAGAGCGGACGCGGCCTGCTCGAGGGACGCCGCCTGGTGCTCGGTGCGCTGCGCGAGGTCGTCCGTGCCCGAAGCGATGTCGCTGGAACCGGATTGGACGATGTCGGTCGCCGCCGAGATTTCCTTCATTGCATCGCAGAGCATGCGGACGCTGGTGTTGAACTCGGCGCGCAGTTTTTCGTAAGCCGGCGCGAAGGGCCGTTCGAGGCGCACGGTCAGGTCACCGCTCGACAGGTGTTCCAGCCCCACACTGAGGCTTGCGATGACGTGGTCGCGCGCCATGGCTTCCTCCTCTCTGGCGCGGGCGACGGCGGCGTCCTCTTCGGCACGTGCTTGCCGTTCAGCATCCTGACCGCGGCGGATCGCATTTCGCTCCTCTGCCGATTCGCGGAACACCGTGACCGCCCGCGCCATCGCGCCGATCTCGTCGGCCCGGCGGACATAGGGGACCTCGCGGGAATAGTCCCCACTGGCCAGCACCGCCATATAGTCGCGCATGGCGGCGAGCGGCATGACGGCGCGGCGGCGGAACGTGTAGAGGCCGCCGACCAGCAATGCGATGGATGCCAGCGCCGCCACCGCTGTGACCGCCGAAAGCAGGGAAGTCTGCTCGGCGGCGCCTCTCTCTGCCTCGGCGAGAAAATTGTTTGCCATTTCCACGAGTTCGTTCACGGCCTTCTCGTGGACATGGAAATTGTGTTCGAGCTTTTCGAGGGCGGTATCGATTGCAGCGGGGTCATTGGTATGGATGGCCGGCATCAGATCCTCGACAATGACCTGCCAGAACTCGTCGCCCTTGACGAGTACATCCTCCAGCAACTTCTGCTTGAGCTCGTTCTTTAGCGTCGAATCGATCCAGTATCTCCGTCGATCCTCGTAGGCTGGCTTCAATACGTTCTCGATGCGCGCAATGTTCGGCGCGGCCAGTGCAGGACGCCGCGCCGCTTCGAGCGCCAGCATGTAGGATTCGATCAGGTAGAGCGGTGGCGGCAGGATGTCGGCGACAAGATCCTTGCCGTAGATGATCTGCTTGTAGACCTCGCCGTTCACCCGCAACTTGTTGAATGCATAGGCCTGGATGCCGATCGACGCGATCAGCCCCGAGATGACCACGATGCCGAACAGCGCAAGGCCGCGTGCAATGCTGAGCTTCATTTCGCCCTCTAAATGCGATGGCGGAACCGGATGGCTCCGATGAAAACAGTGATTGAAATCTTCTGAAACGAGCATGCCAATTGATTGGCGGAAGAAAGGCCAGGCTTCATGCGCCGCCGCCGGATGTCTCTCGCGACGCCCTTTATCTTGCGGAAAGATATGGGAAGATGGTTACCGGCCCGTGAACATAAAACCTTTGCGCGCAAGAATAATCCGGGGAAGCGCCGTCCATCGCAAATAAGCAGCGCATAGGTTGCGGCAACGGCTTCCGTATCGGCATGCGCCATGAGCACAGTCGAGCGGGGCGATTGGGGGCGTCCCGGCTTCAAAACTCTGACACGTTTATACGTTAGGCGGGGCGTACAGAGTTTTCGGGCCGGCAACCGGCATTGTAATTTTCGCGCTGTCGACTAAGACAGATCTCCACGCTTTTCATCCACCGTACAGGAACCAGCCATGACTGCTATTACCGACATCATCGCACGCGAAATCCTTGACAGCCGCGGAAATCCGACCGTCGAAGTCGATGTGTATCTGGAAGATGGCAGCATGGGACGCGCGGCCGTACCCTCTGGGGCCTCGACCGGCGCGCATGAGGCGGTCGAACTGCGCGACGGTGGCGAACGCTACCACGGCAAGGGCGTCGAAAAGGCAGTCGAGGCCGTCAACACCGAGATCTTCGATGCGGTCGGTGGTCTCGAGGCCGAAAACCAGATCCAGATCGACCGGATCATGATCGAACTCGACGGCACGCCGAACAAGTCGCGCCTCGGCGCCAATGCGATCCTCGGTGTCTCGCTTGCTGTTGCCAAGGCTGCGGCGGAAGCATCCGGCCTTCCGCTTTATCGTTATGTCGGTGGTGCGAGCGCGCATCTGCTGCCGGTACCGATGATGAACATCATCAACGGCGGAGCCCATGCCGATAACCCGATCGACTTCCAGGAATTCATGATCATGCCGACCGGCGCCGATACGCTGCGCGACGCGGTGCGCATGGGATCGGAAGTCTTCCATGTACTGAAGAAGGAACTCGCAGCGCAGGGCCATAACACCAACGTCGGCGACGAAGGTGGTTTCGCGCCGGGCCTGAAGAGTGCCCCGGAAGCGCTCGACTTCATCATGAAGTCGGTCGAGAAAGCCGGCTACAAGCCGGGCGAAGACATTCACCTCGCGCTCGATTGCGCCGCGACGGAGTTCTTCAAGAACGGCAAATACGTGCTCGAAGGCGAGGGCCGCACGCTGGAGCCCGGCGCCATGGCTGAATATCTCGCCGAGCTTGCCGGCCAGTATCCGATCATCTCGATCGAGGACGGCATGGCGGAAGACGACTGGGATGGCTGGAAGGCGCTGACCGACCTGATCGGCAACAAGTGCCAGCTGGTTGGCGACGATCTTTTCGTCACCAATTCCGCCCGCCTGCGCGACGGCATCCGCATGGGCGTCGCTAACTCGATCCTGGTCAAGGTCAACCAGATCGGTACGCTCACCGAGACGCTCGATGCCGTCGAGACCGCCCACAAGGCGCGCTATACGGCGGTGATGTCGCACCGGTCCGGCGAAACCGAAGACTCCACGATCGCCGATCTCGCGGTGGCGACCAACTGCGGACAGATCAAGACCGGCTCGCTTTCGCGTTCCGACCGCCTGGCGAAGTACAACCAGCTGATCCGCATCGAAGAAGGCCTCGGCCCGCAGGCGCAGTATGCCGGACGCTCCATTCTTCGCGGCTAAATATGTCTTTGCAGGATGATCGCATCCATGCTGGCCCGGGTCTTTCGACCCGGGCTTTTTTGTGCGTGCGGTAACATAGTCAACGGACGGTTAATCTCTGGCAGCTAGCTTTGGCGCAGGTATCGCGTATGGGAATCCCGCCATGTGGACAAGGCATCACAAGAAAAGACGACACGGCCGTTTCGTGCTTCCGGCAATTACCGTCGCCTTTCTCGGTTACTTCGGCTATCATTCCTTGAATGGAGACTTCGGGCTCAGGGCCGCCGAAGGATTCGAGAAACGCCGCATAGAACGGGAGAGGGATCTGGCGAAGCTGGTGGCGAAGCGCAAGGAGCTCGAAAAGGAGGTCGAGCTGATGAGCGACGGTTCGCTGGATAAGGATATGCTGGATGAAAAGGCGCGCTACACGCTCAATGTATCGCGGGCTGATGAAATCGTCATTTTCAACTCATATTTCTGATTAACCGGAAATCGGTTAACATATATTTCTTCATGTGTTTCAAATAGTTACATTGAATACGAGCCATGCAATTCTAGCATTGCTGCTGGATGAATTCTTGCCTATGGTACGCGTGCCAATGAACTAGAAAGAAACACAGGGAGGGATGAATGGCGCCGCGAAAATCCGCGTCCGTTTCCAGCCGCAAGTCCGCGGCAAAGCCTGCCAAAACAGATTTCAACGGTGGTGCGATCGCAGAGTTCGATCGCGAGACCGAACTCGCTGCCTATCGCGAAATGTTGCTGATCCGCCGTTTCGAGGAAAAGGCCGGCCAGCTTTACGGCATGGGTTTCATTGGCGGTTTCTGTCACCTCTATATCGGTCAGGAAGCAGTCGTCGTCGGCATGCAGATGGCGCAGAAGGAAGGCGACCAGGTTATCACCGCCTACCGCGACCACGGCCATATGCTCGCCTGCGGGATGAATGCGCGCGGCGTGATGGCCGAACTGACAGGACGTCGCAGCGGCTATTCCCGAGGGAAGGGCGGCTCGATGCACATGTTCTCCAAGGAAAAGAATTTCTACGGCGGCCACGGCATCGTCGGTGCCCAGGTGTCGCTCGGCACCGGTCTGGCCTTCGCCAACAAGTACCGTGGCAACGACAGCGTGGCTGTCGCCTACTTCGGCGATGGCGCCGCCAATCAGGGTCAGGTTTACGAGAGCTTCAACATGGCCGCTCTCTGGAAGCTGCCGATCGTCTACATCGTCGAGAACAACCGCTACGCCATGGGGACCTCGACAACGCGTGCAACCGCCCAGTCGAACTATTCGCTTCGCGGTACGTCGTTCGGCATTCCCGGCATGCAGGTCGATGGTATGGACGTTCGCGCCGTAAAGGCGGCGGCGGACGAAGCGCTCGCGTATTGCCGTTCCGGCAAGGGGCCGATCATTCTCGAAATGCTGACGTACCGCTACCGCGGCCATTCGATGTCCGACCCGGCGAAATACCGTACCAAGGAAGAGGTGCAGAAGATGCGCTCCGAGCAGGACCCGATCGAACAGGTGCGCGCGCGCCTAATCGAGAAGGGTTGGGCTACGGAAGACGATCTGAAGGCGATCGACAAGGAGGTCCGCGATATCGTTGCCGATAGCGCCGATTTTGCCCAGTCTGATCCGGAGCCGGATGTATCCGAGCTCTACACCGACATTCTGCTGTAATCGGGGAGGGACGACCCATGCCAATCGATATTCTCATGCCCGCCCTGTCTCCGACGATGGAAGAAGGCACGCTTTCCAAATGGCTGAAGCAGGAAGGCGATACTGTCAAATCAGGCGACGTCATCGCTGAAATTGAAACCGACAAGGCGACGATGGAAGTTGAAGCCGTGGACGAAGGCGTGATCGGCAAGCTGCTGGTTCCGGCCGGCACCGAAAACGTGAAGGTCAATGCCAAGATTGCCGTGCTGCTGCAGGATGGCGAATCGGCCTCGGACATTTCGACCGCTGCAGCCGCTCCGGCTGCCGAATCCGCTCCGGCTGCGCCGTCGCAGACCGAAGAAAAGCCCGCATCCTCACAGGCTCCGGTTCCTGCCGAGCCCAAGGCGCCGGCTCCGAACGATCCTGAAATCCCGGCCGGCACAGAAATGGTCTCCATGACCGTTCGCGAGGCCCTTCGCGATGCGATGGCCGAGGAAATGCGTGCCGACGAGAACGTCTTCGTCATGGGCGAGGAAGTTGCCGAGTATCAAGGCGCCTACAAGATCACGCAGGGCCTGCTGCAGGAATTCGGACCGCGCCGCGTGGTCGATACGCCGATCACCGAACATGGCTTTGCCGGCGTTGGTGTCGGCGCCGCGATGGCCGGCCTGAAACCGATCGTCGAGTTCATGACCTTCAACTTCGCCATGCAGGCGATCGACCAGATCATCAATTCGGCGGCAAAGACTCTCTATATGTCCGGCGGCCAGATGGGCGCGCCGATCGTTTTCCGCGGCCCGAACGGTGCTGCAGCCCGCGTTGGGGCCCAGCACAGCCAGGACTACGCCGCATGGTATAGCCAGATCCCTGGCCTCAAGGTCGTCATGCCCTACACGGCAGCCGACGCCAAGGGTCTGCTGAAAGCCGCTATCCGCGACCCCAACCCGGTCATCTTCCTCGAGAACGAAATCCTCTACGGCCACCACTTCGACGTGCCGAAGCTCGACGATTTCGTGCTGCCGATCGGCAAGGCCCGTATTCACCGCGCCGGCAAGGACGCAACCGTCGTCTCCTTCGGAATCGGCATGACCTATGCGGTCAAGGCTGTCGCCGAACTGGAAGCGATGGGCATCGACGTGGAACTGATCGACCTGCGCACCATCCGCCCGATGGATCTGCCGACGGTGATCGAATCGGTGAAAAAGACCGGTCGTCTCGTCACCGTCGAGGAAGGCTACCCGCAGTCGTCCGTCGGCACCGAGATCGCCACCCGCGTTATGCAGCAGGCCTTCGACTATCTCGATGCGCCGATCCTGACGATCGCCGGCAAGGATGTGCCGATGCCCTATGCGGCCAACCTCGAGAAGCTGGCGCTGCCCAACGTTGCCGAAGTCGTCGATGCGGTGAAAACCGTCTGCTACAAATAAGGGGAGGGCGTAACGATGCCGATCAACATCACCATGCCTGCCCTTTCTCCGACGATGGAAGAAGGAAATCTCTCCAAGTGGCTCGTCAAGGAAGGCGACAAGGTCAAGTCTGGCGACGTGATCGCCGAGATCGAGACCGACAAGGCGACCATGGAAGTGGAAGCCGTCGATGAGGGTACGGTCGCCAAGATCGTCGTGCCCGCCGGTACCGAAGGCGTGAAGGTCAATGCCCTGATCGCCGTTCTGGCCGGTGAAGGCGAGGATGTCGCTTCCGCCGCTGCCAAGGGCGGGAACGGTGCGGCACCGGCCCCTGCAGCAGCCGCCAAGGCGGAAGCGCCGGCTGCTGCCGCAGCAAAGCCGGAAGCCGTTTCGGCTCCCGCTGCCGCCGCACCTGCCGCGACGAAGGCCGACGGCAAGCGCGTGTTCTCATCCCCGCTCGCCCGCCGTTTGGCGAATGAAGCCGGGATCGACATTGCCTCGGTTGCCGGTTCCGGTCCGCATGGCCGCGTCGTGAAGGCGGATGTCGAGACGGCTGTCGCCGGCGGCACCGCCAAGGCGGCTGCGTCGGCTCCGGCTCCGGCTGCTGCTGGAGCGCCAACGCCCGCTGCGCCGGCAATGGCCAAGGCGCCTTCGGACGATGCGGTCCTCAAGCTGTTCGAGCCGGGTTCCTACGAACTCGTGCCGCATGACGGCATGCGCAAGACCATCGCCAAGCGGCTGGTGGAATCGAAGCAGACGATCCCGCACTTCTACGTCAGCGTCGATTGCGAGCTCGATGCCCTGCTGGCTCTGCGCACGCAGTTGAACGATGCCGCACCCCGCAAGGACGGCGCGCCGGCCTACAAGCTCTCGGTCAACGACATGGTCATCAAGGCCATGGCGCTGGCACTGCGTGACGTTCCGGATGCCAACGTCTCCTGGACCGAGAACAACATGGTCAAGCATAAGCACGCCGATGTCGGCGTGGCCGTGTCGATCCCCGGTGGGCTGATCACGCCGATCATCCGACAGGCGGAAACCAAGAGCCTGTCTGCGATCTCCAACGCGATGCGCGACCTCGGCAAGCGGGCCAAGGAGCGCAAGCTGAAGCCGGAGGAATACCAGGGCGGTACGACGGCCGTGTCCAACATGGGCATGATGGGCGTCAAGAACTTCGCCGCTGTGGTCAATCCGCCGCATGCGACGATCCTGGCGGTCGGCGCCGGCGAACAGCGGGTCATCGTGAAGAATGGTGCCATGGTCATCGCAAACGTCATGGCCGTGACGCTTTCGACCGATCACCGTTGCGTCGACGGAGCGCTCGGCGCCGAGCTTCTGGCAGCGTTCAAGGGTTACATCGAAAACCCGATGGGCATGCTGGTGTAGCGGCCGGGACGCGCGATGACAAAAACCGTCCTTTGCTACGGCGATTCACTTACCTGGGGCTATGACGCCGAAACCCTCGGTCGTCATGCGCTCCAGGACCGCTGGCCGAGCGTTTTGCAAAAGGCGCTCGGGCCCGAGGTCGAGGTGATAGCGGAAGGACTGAACGGGCGCACCACCGGTTATGACGACCATCTGGCCGATTGTGACCGCAACGGCGCGCGGATTCTGCCGACGCTGCTGCACAGCCATTCGCCACTCGACCTGGTCGTCATCATGCTCGGCTCGAACGACATGAAGCCGGTGATCGCCGGTACTGCGTTCGCGGCCGTGCAGGGCATGCAGCGATTGGTGGAACTGGTCCGTCACCACGCCTGGCCGATGGGCGACGAGAGCGGTCCGGAGATCCTGATCGTCTCGCCGCCACCTATCTGCGAAACGGCGGACTCGGCCTTCGCGGCGATGTTTGCCGGTGGCGTCGAGCAGTCCGCGATGCTGGCGTCGCTCTACCACGACCTTGCCGATGAACTCGAATGCGGGTTCTTCGATGCGGGGTCGGTGGCGGTGACAACGCCGCTCGACGGGGTGCACCTCGATGCCGCCAATACCCGGGCGATCGGGCGGGGGCTGGAGCCGATCGTCCGTGTGATGCTCGGCTTATGAGTTTGATCTTGCTTGTGTTTGATCAGGATCAAGGAGCGCCGGACACAAGCCTATAGCCTGCCCCTGTCTAGTGAAAAGGAGATAGGGTCATGTCGAACACACCGCATGAACTGGCAGACGAGTTTCCCGACTATGCCGACAGGATGCGCGAACTGAAAATGAACGATGCGCATTTCGCCAGGCTGTTCGCGGAATACCACGAGGTAAACCGGGCCATTCATCGGGCCGAGACGAATGTGGAGCCGGTCGGTGACACGCACATGGAAAACATGCGCAAGTCGCGGATGGTTCTGAAGGACGAGATTTACGGGATGCTGGCCCACTGACAGACGGCTTCATCCCGCGGGGGCAGGAGCCGGACGGCCCGCCCCGGACAAGAGGAGATGAAGTTCCGTGTCAAATTCCTACGACGTGATAGTAATCGGCTCGGGCCCCGGCGGTTATGTTACCTCCATCCGTTCGGCCCAGCTCGGCTTCAAGACGGCGATCGTCGAGCGTGAGCATCTCGGCGGCATCTGCCTGAACTGGGGTTGCATCCCGACCAAGGCGCTGCTGCGCTCCGCCGAGATCCTCGACCACGCCAATCACGCCAAGGACTACGGGCTGACGCTCGAAGGCAAGATGTCCGCCAACGTCAAGGACGTCGTTGCTCGCTCGCGCGGCGTCTCGGCGCGCCTGAACGGCGGCGTCGGCTTCCTGATGAAGAAGAACAAGATCGACGTCATCTGGGGCGAGGCCAAGCTCACCAAGCCGAACGAGATTGTCGTCGGCAAGTCGTCGAAGCCGGTGGTGCAGCCGCAGAACCCGGTTCCGAAGGGCGTTCTCGGCGAAGGTACCTACACCGCCAAGCACATCATCGTCGCCACCGGCGCGCGTCCGCGCGCCATCCCCGGCATCGAGCCGGACGGCAAGCTGATCTGGACCTACTTCGAGGCGATGAAGCCGGAAGAAATGCCGAAGTCGATCGTCGTCATGGGCTCGGGCGCCATCGGCATCGAATTCGCGAGCTTCTACCGCTCCATGGGCGTCGATGTCACCGTGATCGAGCTTTTGCCGCAGATCATGCCGGTCGAGGACGCCGAGATCTCCGCGTTTGCCCGCAAGGTGCTGGAAAAGCGTGGCCTCAAGATCTTCACCGACGCCAAGGTTTCCAAGGTCGAGAAGGGCGCCAACTCGGTGACCGCCCATGTCGAGACCAAGGACGGCAAGGTGAGCCAGATTACCGCTGAGCGGCTGATTTCCGCCGTCGGCGTGCAGGGCAATATCGAGAACCTCGGGCTCGAGGCATTGGGCGTCAAGACCGACCGCGGCTGCATCGTGACCGACGGCTACAGCCGCACCAACGTGCCCGGAATCTACGCCATCGGCGACGTCGCTGGCCCGCCGATGCTGGCGCACAAGGCCGAGCACGAAGGCGTTATCTGCATCGAGAAGATCGCCGCCCTGCCGAACGTCCATCCGCTCGACAAGGGCATGATCCCGGGCTGCACCTATTGCCATCCGCAGGTTGCTTCGGTCGGTCTCACGGAAGCCAAGGCCAAGGAACTCGGACGCGACATCCGCGTCGGCCGCTACAACTTCGCCGCCAACGGCAAGGCGATCGCGCTTGGCGAGGACCAGGGCCTGGTCAAGACCATTTTCGACAAGAAGACCGGCGAGCTTCTCGGTGCGCATATGGTTGGTGCGGAAGTAACCGAGCTTATCCAGGGATTTGTCATCGCCATGAACCTGGAGACAACCGAAGAGGAACTGATGCATTCGGTGTTCCCGCATCCGACCCTTTCGGAGATGATGAAGGAAAGCGTTCTTGACGCATACGGGCGTGTGCTGAACGCTTGACAGGAGAGGACGCGAGATGTCGGAAGCAGCACAGGGCTGGATTGCATTTCTTCTGATCGGGCTTGTGGCAGGTTTTCTTGCGAGCTTCGTCGTCGGTGGCGGCGGGTTGATCCGATATCTCGTCAGCGGCGTGATCGGGGCCTTCGTCGGTGGCTTTCTGTTCAGTGCGCTTGGCATTTCGCTGGGGATCGAAAGCGCGCTGGTGGTGCAGATCGTCCATGCAACGGTGGGTGCGATCATCGTCGTCATTCTGGCACGCATGATCGCCTAGTCGAAAATTGACGCAACGGGGGAAGCGAATGGAAGGCGTAGGTTGGATAGCAACGATCGTCATCGGCGGCATTGCCGGCTGGCTGGCAGGAAAATTCATGGAAGCCAGGTACGGCATCCTGATGAATATCCTGCTCGGCATCGTCGGTTCAATCGTCGCCAATTCGGTCCTGGCGCAGTTTCACGTCTTTGTGGAGGGCGGCTGGCTTGGTTATCTCGTCACAGGTTTCCTTGGCGCGGTTGTTCTGATATTCGTCGCGCGTCTAATAAAGCGGTGAACGAGACCGTTCATCGACGGAAGGCAGGTTGAGTACATATGGTCACGATTCTCGACAGGACGGTTCCTGACAGCAAGCGCGTTCGCCACCCGGAAAAGGCGCATCGCCCCGACACGGAAATCCAGCGCAAGCCGGAATGGATCCGCGTGAAGGCGCCGGTCTCGAAGGGCTACCAGGAAACCCGCTCGATCGTGAAGGAGCACAAGCTGGTGACGGTCTGCGAGGAAGCGGGCTGCCCGAACATCGGCGAGTGCTGGGACAAGAAGCACGCCACCTTCATGATCATGGGCGAGATCTGTACCCGCGCCTGCGCCTTCTGCAACGTCGCCACCGGCAAACCTAATGCTCTCGATCTGGATGAGCCGGCAAACGTCGCCAAGGCCGTCAAGCAGATGGGCCTCAGCCACGTCGTGATTACTTCGGTCGACCGCGACGATCTGGAAGACGGCGGTGCGGAGCATTTCGAAAAGGTGATCTGGGCGATCCGCGAGGCCTCGCCGGCGACAACCATCGAGATCCTCACTCCCGACTTCCTGAAGAAGCCCGGTGCGCTGGAACGGGTCGTTGCAGCGAAGCCCGACGTCTTCAACCACAACATGGAAACCGTACCCGGGAACTACCTGACGGTTCGTCCTGGCGCGCGCTACTTCCACTCGATTCGCCTGCTGCAGCGGGTGAAGGAACTGGACCCGACCATGTTCACCAAGTCGGGCATCATGGTCGGCCTTGGCGAGGAGCGCAACGAGGTCCTTCAATTGATGGATGACCTGCGCACCGCCGACGTCGACTTCCTGACCATCGGCCAGTATTTGCAGCCGACCCGCAAGCACCACAAGGTCGAGAAGTTCGTCACACCGGACGAGTTCAAGTCCTACGAGACGGTCGCCTACACCAAGGGTTTCCTGATGGTCGCCTCGAGTCCGTTGACGCGTTCCTCGCACCACGCCGGCGACGATTTCGCCCGGCTGAAGGCGGCCCGGGAGAAGAAACTGCTGCTGGCAGCAGAATAGGGCTCGGTCACGGTTTTTCACACAACGCGCAGCGGACACCGCTGCGCGTTGTGCTTTTGTTGGGGGGCGTATAGATGATCGGCGAGGTGGGCGAGCTTCCAAAAGCCGTAGATGCGTTGCGGCAGGCCAACCGAATCGTCGTGATCGGCTGCTCTGGCGGTGGCAAGACGACGCTGTCGCTGAGGATCGCCGGGGCGCTGCAGCTTCCGTTCATATCCATGGATCGCGAATTTTTTTGGCTTCCCGGATGGCAGAACCGCACGAAGCCGGACGAGCGGGCCCGGATTGCAGTAGCCGCTGCCGGGGACCGCTGGGTCATGGACGGCACCGGATCTTCGAGCTTCGACCTGCGGCTGCCGCGCGCTCAGTTCGTCCTTTGGGTGCGAATGCCGCGGCATTTGTGCCTGTGGGGTGTCGTGAAGCGTTGGTTGCGTTGGCGTGGTCGCTCACGCCCGCACATGGCGGATGACTGCCCGGAACGGCTCGATCCGGAATTCCTGCGCTACATCTGGACATTCGAGAGGAAGGTCTCGCCCGCGATCGCTACGGCGCTTGCCCGCTACGGGGCGGATGTGCCCGTTTATGAAGTGAAAAGTCGTGCCGAGATGCGGGCGCTTCTTGATCTTGTCGATGTGTCCGCTTAACTGCCACTTATGCCGCAATTCGAGAAGAAACAAATCGTCAAACACAGCGCCGACCGGATGTTCGATCTGGTTGCGGATATCGAGCGCTATCCGGAGTTCCTGCCGCTTTGCGAGGGTTTGCGGATCCGCAGCAGGAAGGAACGTGGCGAGCTCTTGCTTCTGGTTGCCGACATGACCGTGGGTTACAAGGCGATACGGGAAACCTTCACCACCCAGGTTCTGCTCGACAAGCCGCACCGAGTCATCGATGTGAAGTACATCGACGGTCCCTTCAAATATCTCGACAACCGCTGGCGCTTCGAGCCGGCGGCTGACGGCAACCAATGCACGGTACACTTCTTCATCGACTACGAGTTCAAGAGCCGCGTCCTCGGGGCTTTGATGGGCTCGATGTTCGACCGCGCCTTCCACATGTTTTCGGATGCCTTCGAAAAGCGAGCCGACACCATCTACGCCGTCTGAGAGATCTCCTGCAGCATTTCCAGTGCCGTCTCGATCGTCGCCAGACGCACGCCGTCACGGCCGATGTCGCCGTAGCGCATCTCGCGATGGAGAAGGGTGCCGTTCCTGGCCTTGGCTGCCAGATGAACCAGCCCCACAGGTTTTTGAGGTGACCCGCCGCTGGGGCCGGCAATCCCTGTGACCGCGACCGCATAGGTGGCGCGCGAGCGGTAGAGCGCGCCGTGCGCCATCTGCAGCGCAGTTTCCTTGGATACGGCGCCAAACGCCGCGAGTGTGTCCTCCTCGACACCGAGCATCTGCACCTTGGCTTCGTTGGTATAAGTGACGAAACCGCGATCGACCACGGCCGACGATCCGGCCACGTCGGTGAGTGCGCTAGCAATCAGGCCCCCCGTGCAGGATTCGGCGGTCGCGACCATCTCGCCGCGCGCGGTCAGGCTGGCGATGATCCGTTCCGCGGGTTCGGCAATGCCTGCTGGAAATATGCTCATCGACTGCTTCCGCCATAGACCACGGTTGCCGTGGCGATCGCCGCGATACCCTCGCGGCGCCCGACAAAGCCGATCTGTTCGTTCGTCGTTGCCTTGACGGAACAGCGATCGACCGAGATTTCGAGGATTTCGGCAAGTTTTTCGCGCATCGCGTGCCGGTGCGGGCCGACTTTGGGTGCTTCGGCAATCAGGGATACATCGGCGTTCATGATCGTGCCGCCGTTTTGGCGGACGATCCTGGCCGCATGGGCAAGGAAGATGCGCGACGGCGCTCCCTTCCATTGCGGGTCCGACGGCGGGAAGTGATCGCCGATGTCGCCGGCGCCGCAAGTGGCGAGCAGGGCGTCGGTCAGGGCGTGCAAGGCGACATCGGCATCCGAGTGGCCCTTGAGGCGCTGGTCATGCGGGATGAAGATGCCGCAGAGCGTGACACCGTCGCCCGGTTCCAGTTGGTGGACGTCATAGCCGTTTCCGGTGCGCACGTCCGGAATCAGGGTGCGCGTGAGTTTTTCGTCGGCCATGGCGAGGTCCCGTTTCACGGTGAGTTTTACATTGTCGGGCGAACCGGCGGCGAGCGTCACCGGCAGGCCCTGCCATTCGGCGATCGCGGCATCATCGGTGAAATTGTCGCGTCCGGCCGCGACCGCGGCTTCGTGGGCGGCAAGGATGGTTTCGAATCGGAAGGACTGGGGCGTCTGTGCCGCGAACAACCCTTCGCGGGATACCGTTTCGATGACGTGCCCATGCGCCGTTCCCCGTTTCAGTGTATCGGCGACGGGGATCGCTGGCAGCACGCAGCTCGCGCCGTCTGCCAGTGTTTCGGCAATGCGGTCGAGCAGCGCATGTTCGATGAACGGACGGACGGCATCGTGAATCATCACATGGCTGACGCCACTCATTTCAAGCATGCGCAGTCCGGCGAGCACGGATTGCTGGCGCGTTCTACCTCCGTGGACACTGACAATCTTGGTGTTGTCGTCGAGTTGTTCGACGGCTCTACGGAAGAGAGCCTCATCGTCAGGGTGGATGACGGCAACGATGCGGCCACTGCGGTTCCAGGTGGAAAAAACATCCAGCGTGTGGCAGATAACCGGCTTCCCGCCGATCGGACGGTATTGTTTCGGGCCCTCGGTCGGGGCGCCGGCGCGCTCGCCGCGCCCTGCCGCAACGATGACTATGCCGAAGGAGGGAGCTTCGCTGGATTGCATGTGACTGGGTATCCGGGACACAAAATCTTGGTGTGGATGGTCTATAGCTTCCACCGGATGAATGCCAGCATTGCCCGAAAAATTGTCGGTCACGATGAATTCGCTTGCATGCGGAACTTTCGTGGCTAAAAATAATGCACAATCACAGCTTGCCCGAAAGATAGCCATTTGCCTCCTTTTCAACTTGCCTCACCTTTCAGCATCGGCGCTGTGCCCATTCGCAATCGTGTCGTTCTTGCTCCCATGTCCGGGGTCACCGATCTGCCCTTCCGGCAGCTTGCCTGGCGCCACGGCGCCGGCCTGGTCGTGACCGAGATGGTGGCGAGCCGCGAACTCGTCGGCAACGCCAATGAATCCTGGGCGCGACTGAAGGGCGCCGGGCTCGACCCGCACATGGTGCAGCTTGCCGGTCGCGAAGCGTATTGGATGGGCGAAGCGGCCAAGATCGTCGAGGCTAACGGCGCCGACATCATCGACATCAATATGGGATGCCCGGCGAAGAAGGTGACGGGCGGATATTCCGGATCGGCGCTGATGCGCGATCCCGACCATGCCCTGTCGCTGATCGAAGCGACGGTGAAGGCCGTCAAGGTGCCGGTGACCCTGAAAATGCGACTCGGCTGGGACGAGAACTCGATCAACGCGCCGGAGATCGCACGTCGCGCCGAGGACGCCGGCGTGCAACTGATCACCATTCATGGGCGCACGCGGATGCAATTCTACGAGGGCAGGGCAGACTGGGACGCCATTCGCCTGGTCCGCGAAGCGATATCGGTGCCGCTGATCGCCAATGGCGACGTCGAGACGCCGCAGGATGCTATTGAGATCCTTGAGCGCTCGGGTGCCGATGCGGTCATGGTCGGACGCGCCTGCCAGGGGCGGCCTTGGCACGCCGGCTGGCTTGCCGGACAAGCGGCCCTCGATTCCGCCAATATCGCGGCTATCGCGACCGAACACTATGAGATGATGCTGGACTTCTATGGCTTGGAGGTCGCAGTGCGCCATGCCCGCAAGCATGTCGGCTGGTATCTCGAACGCTTCGCGCCGTTGCTGCCCGCGGCAGTCAAGGCGGAGATCATGACGTCGAAGGATGCTGCACACGTGGCCCGGCGTCTGCGGGAAACTCTCGAGGAGCCCGCATTCGCAATCCAATCCCTGAAGGTAGCCGCATGACGAGCAAGAGCGACAAGCCCGCCGAGTCGTTCAGTGGCGATGCCATGGCCATGACCGTGCTCAACGCGATCCAGAACCCGGTGATCCTCGTTGACGAGGACGGCCGCATCGCCTTTGCCAATTGGGAGGCGGAATCCTTCTTCGGGGCCAGTGCTGCGCATCTGGCGCGTTACGAGATCTCCGCATTCATTCCGTTCGGCAGCCCTCTATTGGCGCTGATCGACCAGGTGCGCGCGCGGCGCGCGCCGGTCAACGAATACCGCGTCGATCTCTCTTCGCCGCGCCTGGGGCAGGACAAGCTCGTGGACATCTACGTGGCGCCGGTGATCACCACTCCCGGCGCGGTCGTGGTGGTCTTCCAGGAACGCTCGATGGCCGACAAGATCGATCGCCAGCTGACCCATCGCGCTGCAGCGCGCTCGGTGACCGGCCTGGCGTCCATGCTGGCGCATGAGATCAAGAACCCGCTTTCGGGAATTCGTGGCGCCGCCCAGCTCCTCGAGAGTTCGGTCGACGACGACGACAGGGCTCTGACGCGGCTGATCTGCGACGAGACCGACCGGATCGTTTCGCTTGTCGATCGCATGGAGGTGTTTTCCGACGAACGCCCGGTCGATCGCGTGCCACTCAACATCCACTCGGTATTGGATCACGTGAAGGCAGTCGCCAAGGCCGGATTTGCACGAAACATAAAGATTTCAGAGGTCTACGACCCTTCCTTGCCATCGATTTTCGCCAATCGCGACCAACTGGTTCAGGTCTTCCTGAATCTAATCAAGAATGCGGCGGAGGCGATCGGGGACCGGCCGGATGGCGAGATCATCCTCACGACTGCCTATCGTCCGGGCATCAGGCTCTCCGTGGCGGGTTCGCGTGAAAAAATCTCGCTGCCGCTTGAATTTTGCGTCCATGACAACGGGCCGGGCGTTCCGTCCGACCTGTTGCCGCATCTTTTCGATCCCTTTATCACCACCAAGACCAACGGCTCCGGACTAGGTCTCGCGTTGGTGGCCAAAATAATCGGCGCACATGGCGGCATCATCGAATGCGACAGCCAGGCGCAACGCACGACGTTCAGGGTCTTGATGCCCGCCTCCAAGGACGTCTCACTCGAAGACCTTCAAAATCAGCCTTTGACAGGGAATTCCAAATGACTGCCACGATCCTGGTCGCCGACGACGACGCAGCCATTCGCACTGTTTTGAACCAGGCGCTCAGCCGCGCGGGCTATGACGTCCGCATTACCTCGAATGCCGCGACGCTGTGGCGCTGGATCGCCGCCGGCGAAGGCGATCTCGTGGTCACCGACGTGGTCATGCCCGACGAGAATGCCTTCGACCTGCTGCCGCGCATCAAGAAGGCGCGGCCGGAACTGCCGGTGCTGGTGATGAGCGCACAGAACACGTTCATGACTGCGATCAAGGCATCCGAGCGCGGCGCCTACGACTATCTGCCGAAGCCGTTCGACCTGACGGAACTGATCGGCATCATTGGCCGGGCGCTGGCAGAGCCGAAGCGCAAGCCGGCCCGCCTCGACGACGACATGCAGGACGGCATGCCGCTGGTGGGACGCTCCGCCGCCATGCAGGAAATCTACCGGGTTCTGGCACGACTGATGCAGACCGATCTCACCCTGATGATCACCGGTGAATCGGGAACCGGCAAGGAACTTGTTGCCCGCGCCCTGCACGACTACGGCAAGCGCCGCAACGGCCCCTTCGTCGCCATCAACATGGCGGCCATTCCGCGCGACCTGATCGAATCCGAACTCTTCGGCCATGAGAAGGGTGCCTTTACCGGCGCGCAGAACCGTTCCACCGGCCGCTTCGAACAGGCCGAGGGCGGCACGCTGTTCCTTGACGAAATCGGCGACATGCCGATGGACGCGCAGACACGGCTGCTGCGCGTGCTGCAACAGGGCGAATACACGACTGTCGGCGGGCGTACGCCGATCCGCACGGATGTCCGGATCGTCGCGGCGACCAACAAGGATCTCAAGCAGTCGATCAACCAGGGCCTGTTCCGCGAGGATCTCTATTATCGCCTCAACGTGGTTCCGCTACGCCTGCCGCCGCTCCGCGACCGAGCGGAGGACATCCCGGATCTGGTGCGCCATTTCGTCCAGCAGGCGGAAAAGGAAGGGTTGGGCTCGAAGCGATTCGACCAGGAAGCGCTCGACCTGATGAAAGCCTATGCTTGGCCCGGCAACGTGCGTGAGCTCGAAAACCTCATTCGCCGTCTGATGGCGCTCTATCCACAGGATGTCATCACCCGCGAAATCATCGATGCCGAACTGCAGTCCGATGTCCCCGACAGCCCGATCGACAAGGTCGGCGTGGCGACCGGCTCGATGACGATCGCACAGGCGGTCGAAGAGAATATGCGCAGCTACTTTGCCAGCTTCGGCGACGGTCTGCCGCCATCCGGCCTCTACGAACGGGTGCTGACCGAAATGGAGTACCCGTTGATTCTCGCGGCGCTTACCGCAACGCGGGGCAACCAGATCAAGGCGGCCGACCTCCTTGGTCTCAACCGCAATACGCTGCGCAAGAAGATCAGGGAACTGGGTGTATCGGTCTACCGCAGTTCCCGCACGGCTTGACAGTCCACTCCATTGCGTTGCATTTTCGCCACATTGCGTTGCTTAAAGGTCACGCAGTGCAGTCGTGCGATTCGCGCGGCGTCGTAGACTTCGATCTGGCCCGGGATTTCCCCTGGCCACCGGCTCCTGCGAATGCAGTCGGGTTCAATTCGGTTGGGACAACAGTATCCTATCGAGTAGCCCGCGATTGGAATAGAACGTGGAGTGGCCGCCTTTGCCCTCCATTCGGGAGAGCGGGGATAAATGGCAGGAAGTGCGGTGGCACCCTTGGCGGAAGAGGAAGGGAGTTTGGCCTCCCATGATCGCCGGGCAGCGTTTGCGCTTCCGGGGCTGATCCTTGCCGGTGGCGCACTGCTCTGCGCCGTCGCCACTCTTTTCGTGTTGCTCGGCCTGACGCCGATCGCGCCGACCTCCAATGTCGTCATCGCCTCTGCCGCGCTAAACTCCCTGTTTGTTCTCGGCCTTATGATCCTGATCGGACGCGAAATCGCCCGGCTCCTCAAGGCACGGCATCGCGGCAGGGCAGCGGCGCGGCTGCATGTGCGCATTGTGGCGTTGTTTTCGGTCATCGCCATCACGCCGGCGATCCTTGTGGCGATCTTCGCCAGCATCACGCTCAATGTCGGCCTTGACCGGTGGTTCTCCATCCGAACGCAATCGATCGTCAATTCGTCGATGAACGTTGCCCAGGCCTACCTGATGGAAAATGCCAGCTACCTCCAGGGGCAGACCGTTTCCATGGCCAACGACCTCGAGAGGAACAGGGCGCTCTTCAATCTCGATCGCACCGGCTTCATCGAACTGATGACGCGACAGGCACGTGGACGCGGAATGCTGGGGGCATTCCTGGTGCGTTCCGATGGCACCCCGATCGTCCAGGCCGACATCAAGACCGAACGTCCGCTGCCGGCGATCCCGAAGGATGCTCTGGCGTCGTCGGCCGCCGGCCAGCCGACGCTGATCCCGCCGGGTGTCACCAATCTGGTGGGTGCGATCATCGAAGTCGACGAGATTCCCGGCGCCTTCCTCTACACCATTCGCGCCGTCGACCCGAAGGTCATGGCGGCGATGCGTCAGATGGAAGAGAACTCCGCCGAATACAAGTCGATGGCGGCAGGGCGCACGACCTTGCAGATCGCCTTCGCGGTGCTTTATATCGGCTTTGCCCTGATCGTGCTGCTCGCCGCGATCTGGGCCG
The DNA here is from genome assembly GCA_030028905.1 of Ferirhizobium litorale. Lineage (GTDB taxonomy): Bacteria > Pseudomonadota > Alphaproteobacteria > Rhizobiales > Rhizobiaceae > Ferirhizobium > Ferirhizobium litorale. Next base: position 176,387 of record JALDYZ010000006.1, read on the forward strand.
CGATCGCCGTCGCCGACCGTATCGTGCGGCCGATCCGCCTGCTGATCAGCGCAGCGGATAGCGTGGCGTCCGGTAACCTCAAAGTGGTGGTGCCGGTGCGGGTCGCCGATGGCGACGTCGGAAGCCTGTCTCGCACTTTCAACAAGATGATCTCCGAGATCCGCACCCAGCAAGACCAGATCCTCGAGGCCAAGGACGAGGTCGACGACCGCCGTCGCTTCATCGAGGCGGTGCTCTCGGGTGTGACCGCGGCCGTGATCGGCGTGGAGGATGACCGCCGGATCTCGATCGTCAATCCATCGGCGGAGGTCTTCCTGCAGACCCCGGCGAACAGGCTGATCGGCACCAGGTTGTCCGACATCGCGCCGGAGATCGACCAGGTGCTGACGGAGGCGACGACCCGACACCGCAGCGACTTCCGCAAGCAGATCAACCTCATGCGCGGCGGCAAGGAACGGGCTCTCAGCGTCCAGGTGACTCGCGAGGAATCGCATGATTCCAAGGATTCCTACGTTATTACCCTCGACGACATCACCGATCTCGTCATCGCCCAGCGCTCGACGGCATGGGCCGACGTCGCGCGGCGCATCGCCCATGAAATCAAGAACCCGCTGACGCCGATCCAACTGTCCGCCGAGCGTATCCGGCGCCGTTACGGCAAACAGATCAACGAAGACGACAGGGCGGTCTTCGACCAATGCACCGATACGATCGTCCGGCAGGTCGAGGATATTGGCCGTATGGTCGACGAGTTCTCGGCCTTCGCCCGGATGCCCAAGCCGACGAAGGAACACAGCGACCTGCGGGGCATCCTCTCGGATGCTGTGTTCCTGCGCGAAATGGGCAACAATCACGTCTCGTTCCTGCGCGAACTCGGGGACACCCCGCTCGAAGGCATGTTCGACGCGCGCATGCTGGGACAGGCGTTCGGCAACCTGATCAAGAATGCAGTGGAGGCGATCGAGGCGGTCCCGAGCGACGAAGGCCGCGACGGGCGCAAGATCCTTGTCAGGGCCTCCTACGACAATGCCCGTGACCAGTTCGTCGTCGACGTTGTCGACAACGGAAAGGGTCTGCCTGTCGAAAATCGCCACCTGATCCTCGAACCCTACATGACGATGCGCGACAAGGGCACGGGCCTGGGGCTGGCGATCGTCAAGAAGATCATTGAAGAACATGGCGGGCAGCTCGAACTTCACGATGCGCCTGCGGATTTCGATCATGGCCAAGGGGCGATGATCCGGGTGATTCTACCGCGCCTGGAGCAGAGAGCCGCACCCGAGCCAGTAGAGAACGAGGAAAATGCTTATGGCGTCTGATATTCTTGTCGTCGATGACGAAGAAGATATTCGCGAGATCGTTTCGGGAATCCTGTCCGACGAGGGCCACGAAACCCGGACTGCGTTCGACAGCGACAGCGCGCTTGCGGCGATTTCCGATCGTGTGCCCCGGCTTGTCTTCCTCGACATCTGGATGAAGGGAAGCAAGCTCGACGGCCTTTCACTGCTCGACGAGGTCAAGGCGCGCCACCCCGACCTGCCAGTGGTGATGATTTCCGGGCACGGCAATATCGAGACTGCGGTTTCGGCTATCCATCGCGGCGCCTTTGACTTCATCGAAAAGCCATTCAAGGCCGACCGCCTTATCCTGATTGCCGAACGGGCATTGGAGAACTCGAAGCTCAAGAAAGAGGTGATCGAGCTCAAGAGGCGCACCGGCGAGGCGGTGGAACTGATCGGCACCTCGGTTGCCGTTTCGCAACTGCGCCAGACCATCGAGAAGGTATCGCCGACCAACAGCCGCATCATGATCCTGGGACCTTCGGGCTCGGGCAAGGAACTGGTTGCGCGGATGATCCACAAGAAGTCGTCGCGTGCCAGCGGGCCTTTCGTGGCGCTGAATGCCGCCACCATCACGCCCGATCGCATGGAGGTGGCCCTTTTCGGTACCGAGGGCGCGCCTGGCCAGGCGCGCAAGATCGGCGCACTGGAGGAAGCCCATCGCGGCACGCTGTACCTCGATGAGATCGGCGAAATGCCACGCGAGACACAGAACAAGATCCTGCGAGTGCTGGTAGACCAGCAGTTCGAACGCGTCGGCGGCTCGAAGCGGGTGAAGGTGGACGTCCGCATCATCTCGTCGACGGCCTACAACCTCGAAAGTCACATCGCCGAGGGTGTTTTCCGGGAAGATCTCTATCATCGCCTCGCGGTGGTGCCGATCCGTGTGCCGGCGCTCGCCGAGCGGCGCGAAGACATTCCCTTCCTTGTGGACATGTTCATGCGCCAGATCTCGGACCAGGCCGGCATCCGTTCGCGCAAGATCGGCGACGACGCCATGGCCGTGCTGCAGGCGAACGACTGGCCGGGCAACATCCGCCAGCTTCGGAACAACATCGAGCGGCTGATGATTCTCGCCCGCGGAGATACGCAGAACGGCACGATTACAGCGGACATGCTGCCGACCGATCTTGGCGATATGCTGCCGAAGGTTTCCGCACAGAACGACTATCACATCATGACCCTGCCTTTGCGCGAGGCCCGTGAAATGTTCGAACGCGACTACCTGGTAGCGCAGATCAACCGCTTTGGCGGAAACATCTCGCGAACCGCAGAATTCGTCGGGATGGAACGTTCGGCACTGCATCGCAAATTGAAATCGCTTGGCGTATAAGCCGGTATCGGCGGTGATGAACCGCCGATTTGCGGGCAAAGGGACACCATGAAGATCATTATTTGCGGCGCCGGTCAGGTGGGATACGGGATAGCCGAACGCCTGGCGCAGGAACACAACGACGTCTCGGTGATCGATACCGAGCCGCAGTTGATCGGCGCCATCACCGAGACGCTTGACGTGCGCGGCTATGTCGGGCATGGGGCGCACCCCGACGTGCTCGCCAGGGCCGGTGCCGAACAGGCCGACATGCTGATTGCAGTGACGTTGCATGACGAGATCAACATGGTTGCGTGCCAGGTGGCGCACTCGCTCTTCAATGTCCCGGTAAAGATTGCTCGCATCCGCGCCCAGAACTATCTGCAACCTCAGTATTCCAACCTGTTCTCCCGGGAGAACATGCCGATCGACGTCACGATCTCGCCGGAGATCGAAGTCGGCAAGACGGTGTTGAGGCGCATTTCCTTCCCGGGTGCGAACGATATCGTGCGCTTTGCCGAGGACGAGATCGCCATGGTGGCGATCGAATGCCTCGAGGATTGCCCGGTTCTGGCCACGCCGCTCCAGCAGCTCAGCCAACTGTTTCCAGACCTGAAGGCGACGGTTACCGGCATCTGCCGCAAGGGCAAGCTGTTCGTCCCACGCTCCACCGACCAGCTCCAGGCTGGAGACGAGGCCTTTGTGATCTGCTGCCGAGACCATGTCCGTCGCACATTGAGCCTGTTCGGCCACGAGGAGCAGGAAGCGCGAAGGATCGTCATCGCCGGAGGCGGCAACATCGGCTACTTCGTGGCCAAGACAATCGAGGAGTTGCAGCCAAACACGCGCATCAAGATCATCGAGCACGGCCGCGAACGCGCGACCCAGATCGCCGATCAACTCAAGCAGACGATCGTGCTGCACGGCTCTGCTCTGGACCAGAACATTCTGCACCAGGCGGATGTCGAGAACGCCGATTTGATGCTGTCGGTGACGAACAACGATCAGACCAATATCCTCGGGGCCCTGATGGCGAAGCGGCTCGGATGCCCCACCAATCTCGCGCTCATCAATGGCAGTTCCTTCCAGGACATGGCCGAGGCAGTGGGGATCGATGCCCATATCAACCCGCGGGCAGTGACGGTGTCACGCATCCTGCAGCACGTCCGAAAGGGACGTATCCGCTCGGTCTATTCACTAGAAAAGGGAGCCGCGGAAGTTATCGAGGCCGATGCGCTCGAAACGTCTCCTCTTGTCGGCAGGCCCTTTCGCGATCTCGAACTGCCCGAGGGCATTCGCATCGGCGCGATCTACCGCGACAAGACCGTCATCCGGCCCGACGGCAATACGAAAATCAAGGCCAAAGACCGGGTGGTGCTGTTTGCGACTGCAGCGGCCGTGCGCCATGTCGAGCAGCTCTTCCGAGTCTCCATCCAGTACTTCTAGCCATTGCCGTCAAAGGGACCAGCATGCCGAGAACTGCCTATGTGAATGGCCTTTATGTGCGCCACTCGGAGGCCGCCGTCCACATCGAGGACCGCGGTTTCCAGTTTGCCGACGCCGTCTATGAAGTATGCGAGATCCGCCACGGTTTCATTGTCGACCTCAGCCGTCACCTGGACAGGCTCGAACGGTCGCTCCGCGAACTCGACATGGACCTTCCGATGAGCCGGGCAGCCTTGACGCTGGTCATTCGGGAGGTGGCGCGACGCAACCGGGTCAGGAACGGGCTTTTCTATCTCCAGATCTCGCGGGGCATGGCGCGGCGCGATCACGTCTATCCCGCGGCCGACACGCCGCAGACGATCGTCATCACCGCCAAGAGCACCGATCCTGCCATCGTCGCCCGGAAGAACGCCGTCGGCATCAAGGCGATCACGGTCGCGGAGAACCGGTGGGATCGTGTCGACATCAAGACGGTCGGGTTGTTGCCGAATGCGATGGCGCGACAGAGGGCGAAGGAAAAAGGTGCCCAGGAAGCCATTTACCTCGACGCCGAAGGCATGGTGAAGGAAGGAGCGGCCACCAACATCTGGATGGTCGATTCGGACGGCACCCTGCTGACGCGCCCGGCCGAGCACGGCATCTTGCGCGGCATCACGCGCACCACTCTGATCGACATTGCAGCGAAGTTGGGTATCAAGATTCGCGAAGAGGCGTTTTCGCTCGAACGCATGCTGGGCGCGCGCGAAGTCTTCCTCACGGCTGCCACAAGCATCTGCTTTCCGATCGTGGAAATCGATGGAAAGACGATCGCCAATGGTCATCCGGGAAGCGTGGCACAGAAAATTCGTGATGCTTTTTTCGAGATTGCGGAAAAGACTTCGATTTGATACCAACATCTGAAGAAGGGGGGGGTGGATGCCCGGCGCGTGTCGGCCTTCACTCGTCAAGGGATACTCCACACCGGCGTTAACGAGTCGGCAAAAAAGAAAGAAGCGGCGCGATGGCGGAACGTTCTCAGAACTTGCAGGACCTTTTTCTCAATACTGTTCGCAAGCAAAAGATTTCACTTACGATTTTCCTTATCAATGGCGTCAAGCTCACGGGCGTCGTGACATCCTTTGACAATTTCTGCGTGCTGCTTCGCCGCGACGGGCACTCTCAGCTTGTTTACAAGCACGCGATTTCGACCATTATGCCCGGTCAGCCTATGCAAATGTTCGAAAGCGAAGAAGCCGCTTCCTGACGGGACAGAACCTCATTACCACACGCGATACAACCGGCGAATCGATCATCCCGGAGCACGAAAAGCTTCGCGATGACATGCGCGCTTTCATCCTTGTTCCGGTGCTGAAGCAGTCTCGGGCACAGCAAGCCGATTCCTTCCAGACGACCCTCCAGCGTTCCAGCGAGAGTCGAATGGAAGAGGCAATCGGTCTGGCTCGCGCGATCGATCTGCACATCGCGGGCTCGATGATCGCGCCGGTCAATCAGCCACGTCCAGCGACCCTGATCGGTACCGGCAAGATCGAAGAGATCGGCGCGCTGCTCGACGAGTACGATGCCGGCCTTGTGGTCATCGACCATCCGCTGACGCCGATCCAGCAACGCAATCTGGAAAAGGCGTGGAACGCCAAGGTCATCGACCGAACGGGATTGATACTCGAAATCTTCGGCCGGCGCGCCTCGACCAAGGAAGGCACGTTGCAGGTCGAACTTGCGCATCTGAATTACCAGAAGGGCCGCCTCGTCCGGTCATGGACCCACCTCGAACGCCAGCGAGGCGGGACCGGCTTCATGGGCGGTCCGGGTGAAACACAGATCGAAGCGGACCGGCGGCTGCTGCAGGAGCGCATCATCCGGCTCGAACGCGAGTTGGAACAGGTCGTCCGGACCCGCCAGTTGCACCGCGCCAAGCGCCGCAAGGTGCCGCATCCGATCGTCGCGCTTGTCGGCTACACCAACGCCGGAAAATCGACGCTCTTCAATCGCATCACCGGGGCAGGGGTGCTGGCCGAGGATATGCTGTTTGCCACGCTGGACCCGACGCTGCGCCGTATGCGGCTGCCGCACGGACGAACCGTCATCCTCTCCGACACCGTCGGATTCATTTCCGATCTGCCGACCCACCTTGTCGCCGCTTTCCGGGCGACGCTGGAAGAGGTCCTTGAGGCCGATATAGTCCTGCATGTGCGCGACATGTCCGATCCGGACAACAGCGCGCAATCGGCCGACGTTCTGCGCATTCTCGACGATCTCGGCATCGACGACAAGGCAAGGGCCGAGCGGATGATCGAGGTCTGGAACAAGATCGACCGGCTGGAGCCGGACGCCCATGACGCGATCGTGGAGAAAGCCGCAACAACCGAGAATGCGCTCGCTGTTTCGGGCGTGACCGGCGAAGGCATTGATGACCTCATGAACGAGGTGGCGCGTCGCCTGTCCGGCGTGATGACCGAGGCGACGATTGTCCTCCCACCGGCAAAGCTGGCGCTGCTTCCCTGGATCTACAGCAATGCGATCGTCGATGGTCGCGAAGATCTGGAGGACGGCTCCGTCAGCCTCGACGTCAGGCTTGCCGAGGCGGAAGCCGCCGAACTCGAGCGGCGGCTCGGCAACGGCCCGAAACCGCCGCGTGAGGACTGGGAGCGCTAGGCAGCCTCCCTCGCTTCAGCCGATCAGCCGATCTGCCGCTCGATCGCCTTGGCCGCCTGCCACAGTGCTTCCATCTGGTCGAGCGAGGCGCCCCCCAGGTCCTGACCCTGTTGTTCAAGCGATGTTTCTATATGACTGAAACGTCGCCTGAATTTCGTATTTGTGCCGCGCAGCGCCTGTTCCGGATCGGCATCGACATGACGGCCGATATTGACCACCGCAAAAATCAGGTCGCCCAATTCATCGGCGACCTTTTCCCGGTCTTTTGCCTTCAAAGCCTCTCGAAGTTCGCCGATTTCCTCCTCGATCTTGTCGAGGATCGGCCCCGGTTCCGACCAGTCGAAGCCGACCTTGGCGGCGCGTTCCTGCAGCTTGAGCGCCTCGGTGAGCGCCGGGAAGCTGCGCTGGACCGAGCCGAGATGGCCGGCCTTGAAGTCCTCGGTGTGGCCGTGGCGCGCGCGTCGCTCGGCGCGTTCCTGCTTTTCCTGTCGCTTGATGTCGTCCCACTGGGCCTTGACTGCCTCGGGGGTCGACGCACCGGAGACCGCAAAGACGTGCGGATGGCGGCGGATCATCTTGGCGGTCACCGCCTGTACCACGTCGCCGAACGAAAAGGCGCCGGCTTCCTCGGCCATCCGGGCATGGAAAACAACCTGCAGCAGGAGATCGCCGAGTTCATCGCAAAGGTCGTGCAGGTCCTTGCGCTCGATCGCATCGGCCACCTCGTAGGCTTCCTCGATCGTGTAAGGCTTTATGGTCTCGAAAGTCTGGACGATATCCCACGGGCATCCGGTCTCAGGGTCGCGAAGCGCTGCCATGATCTCGATCAGGCGCGAAATGTCTTTTGAAGGTTCCATCTGCCGCTTTCCGGAAATGTCGGTGGTGCATGTCAGTTGAGGGGGATGCTGTTGCCGCTCTTGGACGACTGGTAGGTCTCGGAGAGCTTGTTGCAGGCATCACGGATGCGCTGTGCCTGCGCTTTCAGTTCTGCCTTTCGCGGCTCGTCTTCCACGGCCACCAGATCGGCAATCGCGGCACTGCGCCAGAACGCATTGGTCTTGCGATAGCCGCCTGGCTCGAGGCCGAACACCTCCTTGAGGATCTTCAGGTCGTGCGGGATGGCAAAGGCGTCGCGTGAATCCTCATGGCTGAAGAAGTAATAGAAGTTGTCGAAGCCCCGTGCCACAGCGGGTTCTCGAGCTCGTTGTTGGTCTCGGCAAGTACCAGCGAGAGGTCGGACTTTCGCAGGATCGCCGCTCCGAATACCTTGTTGCCTGTGGCAACGCCTTCCCTGGTCAGTGGAATGATGTCCTTTTCCATGACATCGAGCAGGCGTGAGGCAAGGGAGGGCTTGGTCACCGTTTGAGCATCCTTCTGGAATTCCGGTTGCCTTGACCGGCAGGGCGGTCGAGACGTTTCCACCGGATCACAAAGACATATCCGGGGGCTTGTCAACGTCCTTCATCGGCTTGCGCGGCGAGAGTCGATGCGGCACACGACATGCACACTTCGGTGGATTTTGCTCAAAGTCGAGGTATGGCGAGCAAAACAATACCCAGCGTCGTTGATGGCCGGATTTCTGTTTCTTCAAGAAATTGGTCTTATTGACGATACTCTCCGCATTCGAACAAGGATGCCTTCATGCGCCCAGTGTCAGAACAACTTGCCGTCTTCCCGGCCTTCTTCCGCGTGTCGGGAAAAGTGGCGGCCGTGTTCGGCAATGGCGATGAAGCCTTTGCGAAGGCCCGCCTGCTGACGAATACGCAGGTGCGCATCGTCGCGTATGCCGAAAGGCCCGCCCAGGACTACGCCGCCTTTCTCGCCGCAAGCGGTATCGAAGTGGTTCCCGGAGCCTTCGTGCCCGAGCAGGTGCACGGTGCGGCGCTTGTGTTTGCCGCAACCGGGGACGCTGTTCTCGACCGCCGGATCGTCGCGGCTGCCCGGCAGGAGAAGATCCCAGCAAATGCGGTCGACCAACCGGAACATTGCGATTTCTTCACCCCGGCCCTGGTCAATCGCGCGCCGGTCGCCGTGGCAATCGGTACTGAAGGCGCTGGTCCTGTTCTGGCGCAGATGATCCGCGCCCAGATCGACCAGCTCCTGTCGCCTTCGCTCGGCAAGCTTGCGGAACTGGCGACCGGATATCGCGGTGCCGTAGAGCGCTTGCTGCCGCGAGGGGCTGCACGGCGCATCTTCTGGCGCCGGTTCTTCACCGGACCGGTCGCCGACGCCGTCTTGACCGGAAACATCTCGGAAGCGCGACGCACCGCGACCGACCTGCTCGATCAGTCCGAAACGATTGATGGTCATGTCTGGCTCGTCGGTGCAGGCCCCGGTGCCGAGGACCTGCTGACGCTTCGCGCCCAGCGCGTCATGATGGAAGCCGATGTGATCGTCTACGATGCGCTGGTGCCGCAGGCGATCGTCGACATGGGACGGCGTGACGCCGAGCGCATTTCCGTCGGCAAGCGCAAGGGATGCCATACGAAATCGCAGGAGGAGATCAACCATCTTCTCGTTGAGCTGGGGCAGGACGGCAAGCGTGTCGTTCGCCTCAAGTCGGGCGATCCGTTGGTCTACGGCCGCGCTGCCGAAGAAATGGCCGCATTGCGCGCTGCGGGCATTTCCTACGAGATCGTTCCCGGCATCACGTCTGCCTTTGCGGCTGCTGCCGATTTCGAGTTGCCGCTGACATTGCGCGGCGTCGCCTCGTCGCTGATCTTCACGACCGGCCACGACCTGACCGGCGACGTGCTGCCCGATTGGGCAAGCCTTGCCGTTTCAGGCGCGACCGTTGCCGTCTACATGGGGCGCACGGTCGCAGCCTCCGTCGCCGAGCGACTGATGCAGGCGGGCTTGCCGGACGAGACCACGGTGGCGGTCATCGAGAACGCCAGCCGGCGCGATCGCCGCCTGCTGCACGGAACCCTCAAGGATCTGCCCGGGCTGCAGCATCGCGATGAACTGACCGGACCGGTCATGGTTATCATCGGCGACGCCGTCGCGGGCGCGAATTTCGAACACTCCGAGGCGCTCGCGACCCAGCACGCGACCGCCCACGAACTTGCAAGGAACTGAAGACATGGTTGACAAGGTCCTGACCGCAAACCGCCTGGGCGACGGCATAGCCGTCTGGCTCAATGCGGCCGGAGAGTGGAGCGAATCGCTCCAGGAGGCGCTTGTCGCCAGGCACGCGGAGGCTGTTGCCACGATCGAGGAGATCGGCCGCAAATCCTATGCCGACAACGAGGTCGTCGACGTCAACGTCGTCGACGTCCAGGAAGTGAATGGCATCCTGCGACCGTTGCGCCTGCGCGAGCGCATTCGCGCAGAGGGCCCGACCATCGAATACGCCGCCGGCTATACTGCCGCCGACGCTGAATTTATCGCTGCCTGAGGGTTCTTATGTATCGCTACGACGAATTTGACCACGCCTTTGTCTCCGAGCGCGTCGAGCAGTTCCGCGACCAGGTGACCCGGCGCCTCGCCGGTGAGCTGTCCGAGGATGCCTTCAAGCCGTTGCGCCTGATGAACGGGGTCTATCTCCAGCTCCACGCCTACATGTTGCGCGTGGCCATTCCCTATGGAACGCTGTCGAGCCGGCAGATGCGCATGCTCGCCCATATCGCCCGCAAGTACGACCGCGGCTATGGGCATTTCACCACCCGGCAGAATATTCAGTACAACTGGCCAAAACTCTCCGAAACTCCGGATATCCTCTCCGAACTGGCGAGCGTCGAGATGCATGCCATCCAGACTTCGGGCAACTGCATTCGCAACGTGACGGCCGATCATTTCGCCGGTGCCGCTGCGGACGAGGTCGCCGATCCGCGTCCCTATGCGGAAATCCTGCGCCAGTGGTCGTCCGTGCATCCCGAGTTTTCATTCCTGCCACGCAAGTTCAAGATCGCCGTCACCGGCGCCGAGCGCGACCGCGCCGCCATCCAGGTGCACGACATCGGCCTGCACCTGAAGAAGAACGAAGCCGGCGAACTGGGCTTTGCCGTCTATGTCGGCGGCGGCCAGGGCCGCACCCCGATGATCGCCAAGAAGATCCGCGACTTCCTTCCCGAGGCCGATCTCCTGTCCTACACCACCGCTATCGTGCGCGTGTACAACCTGCATGGCCGCCGCGACAACAAGTACAAGGCGCGCATCAAGATCCTGGTCCACGAGACCGGCGTCGAGGAACTGACCCGCGAGATCGAGGCCGAGTTCGCCGAACTGCGCAACACGGAATTGAAGCTGCCGGAGGCCGATATCCAGGCGATCGCCAGCTACTTCGCGCTTCCTGAAATGCCCGATCGCGCCGAAGGCTGGAGCCAGCTTGCGCAGTGGAAGAAGGCGGACGAGGACTTCGCACGCTGGGTTCAGCAGAATGTCCAGCCGCACAAGCATCCCGATTACGGCATGGTCACGATCTCGCTGAAGCCGATCGGCGGCATTCCTGGCGATGCCTCGGATGCGCAGATGGAAGCCGTCGCCGATATCGCTGCGGAATACGCCTTCGACGAGATCCGCGTGAGCCATGAGCAGAACCTCATCCTGCCGCATGTGGCGCTGGCGGACCTCGAACCGGTCTACCGAGCCCTCGTGGCCGCCGGCCTTGCGACGGCCAATGCCGGGCTTATCACCGATATCATCGCCTGTCCCGGTCTGGACTACTGTGCGCTGGCGAACGCACGCTCGATCCCCGTGGCGCAGGAAATCTCTAGTCGTTTCGGCGACCCGATCCGCCAGGCGGAGATCGGCGAACTGAAGATCAAGATCTCCGGCTGCATCAATGCCTGCGGCCACCACCATGTCGGCCATATCGGCCTCCTGGGCGTGGAAAAGAAGGGGGCCGAACTCTACCAGATCACGCTTGGCGGTTCCGGCGACGAGAACACCTCGATCGGCGAGATCATCGGGCGCGGCTTCGAACCGGAAAAGGTGACCGATGCGATCGAAACGATCGTCGACACCTATCTCGGCCTGCGTCTCGATCCGTCCGAAACGTTCCTTTCCGCCTATCGCCGTGTCGGGCCGCAGCCGTTCAAGGATGCGCTCTACGGTTCGGCAGCGGAAGCGGCATAAGGAGCCCGAAATGGCCAGGATCTGGAAGGAAACGGGTTTCGTCGAGAACGACCCCTATGTGATCGAAAGCGAAGAGGTGAAGGCAGGCGAGGGGCAGATTGCGGTTCTCGACCTTGAGGCTTTCCTCGCCGCTGCCGATGAAACGAATGAAGGCGGCCTTGCTGTACTCATCAAGCCCGCCGACGATGCCACGGCATTGAAGCCCTACATCGACCGGTTGGCACTGGTGGCGGTGGCATTCCCGGCGTTCAACGATGGCCGCGCGTTCAGCCATGCGTCTTTGTTGCGGTCGCGGCTCGGATACCAGGGAGAACTGCGCGCCGTCGGCGACGTGCTGATCGATCAGGTTCCGCTGATGCTCCGCTGCGGCATTGACAGCTTCGCGGTGACCAATGAAACGGCGCTGAAGAGGCTTTCGGAAAAGCGGCTTCCCGCAATCAGGGAGTACTACCAGCCGGCGGCGACGGCCGCGACCAATCCGGGATCCTATGGCTGGCGCCGCCTCGCCAAGGCCGCAGTATAGCCGGACGGAACTTTCGTGCGGCGCCGTTTTGAGGCAGATCAAGGCGATGCTTCGCGCTTTCTGCGGCGGATGTGATATAATTCATCGGTTGCGGATGCCAATTCTTGAGTAAAAGGCGCAATTTTCAAGCATGCACCGCATGATGGAACACAATGCCTTTCATCGCGGACCTACTTGTAATATCAGCCTATCAACCTGACATAAGTTCAAGACGACCGACAGGATTCGATAACGCATGAACGCTCCAGCAAAAACCGAAGAATTCACCGCCGCAGCCGTGCCTGCCGGAGTTTATGTCGAGACCGTGACCAGTGTCACGCACTATACGGATCGGCTGTTCCGCTTCCGCATGACACGTCCGGATGGCTTCCGGTTCCGGTCGGGCGAGTTTGCGATGATCGGCCTGATGGTCGAGGGCAAACCGATCTTCCGCGCCTATTCGATTGCGAGCCCGGCCTGGGGCGAAGAACTCGAATTCTTCTCGATCAAGGTACCCGATGGACCGCTCACATCGCACCTCCAGGCGATCAAGCCGGGCGATCAGGTGCTGATGCGCAAGAAGCCGACGGGCACGCTGGTGCTTGACGCGCTGACGCCGGGAAAGCGTCTCTACATGTTTTCCACCGGTACCGGGATCGCGCCCTTCGCCAGCCTGATACGCGACCCGGAAACCTATGAGAAGTACGAGGAAGTGATCCTCACGCACACTGCCCGTGAAGTGGCGGAACTGAAATACGGCTTCGACCTCGTCGAGGAAATCCGAAACGATGAATTACTCAGCGAGATCGTCGGCGACAAACTGCGCCACTACGCCACGACGACCCGCGAAGAGTTTCCGTTCCGCGGCCGCATCACCGAACTGATGGCCAATGGCAAGCTGTTCTCGGATCTTGGCCTGCCGCCGTTGGACCCGGCCGTCGATCGCGGGATGATCTGCGGTTCGTCGGCGATGCTGAAGGATACCAAGGAACTGCTGGAAAAGGCCCATCTCGTGGAAGGCGCCAATAGCAAGCCTGCCGAATTCGTGATCGAGCGCGCCTTCGTCGGCTGACAAGGATAAAACGAGAAACCCAAAAAGCGGCCGCCTGAGCGGCCGCTTTTTTATCTGCCCGACAGGTAGTCCATGAGCGTCGCCATGGCGCGGCGCGCGTCCTCGGCCTTGCCCTGCTGGATCGCCCGAATGACGCCGATGTGAAGCGCAATCGAACGATCCATGCGCTCGGGCGTGGCGATGGCATACCACAGGCGGCGCGCATGGGTCTGCAGTGGCATGAGTGCACCCGTCAGGAAATTGTTCGGACAGGCGGTCTCCATGATCTCGTCGAACATCTTGTCCGCTTCCAGGAATCCGCTCATGTCCGCGGTCACCGCACAGGCCGCCATTTTTTGCGCGCAAAGCACCAACTGATCCCGGTGCTGTAGGTTTGCATGTTCGGCGGCCAGCGCAGCGGCAATCGGTTCCAGTTCACGGCGGACCTGCATGATGCGCGCATGGTCGTCCGGCTCAATGTCGGCGATCTGAAGCCCAACCCGCGGGCGAACGGCGATCAACCCTTGCCAGGCGAGCTTCTGTATCGCCTCGCGGACCGGCGTGCGCCCGTGACCGGTCTGCTCGATCAACTGCTTTTCGTTGACAAGGGCGCCCGGCCTCAGTTTCAGCGTCACGATCAACTGTTCGAGGGCTAGATAGGCAAGGTGGCTCTGGGACTCCGCAGCGGCATCGGGCATGTGGTCATCCATTGTGATATATCACTATAGTGACATGCGCCTTATTCCGTGACAAGCGGCCCGGTCCTGTTGCACCCTTGGAAGGGCCGAGTCTCAAACCCGGCCGCTTCCGTTCCCCCCAGCGTGTTCAGATGATGACGTCGCCGGCATCCAGATGCTTGTAGTCGAAGTTCTTCAGGATGAGTTGGTCGCCGTCGCCGAACGCGAAGACCGTGTCGGTGCCCTTTCCGTAGGAGCAGGCGAGGGCTTCGGCCTTCGTTGCGAAATTGAAGTCGCCAAGATCGATCCAGTCGTCGCCGTCTACAAAATCCCGGATTGTGTCCCGGTCATGGTCGTTTTTGAAGACGAATACATCGCAACCGCCGCCGCCAAAGAGGACATCGTTGCCCTCTAGACCTATCAGTACGTCATCGCCGCCATTTCCTTTCAGCGTGTTCGACAACACGTTTCCCGTAATCTGGTCGGAACCTTTGCCGCCGAAAACCTTTTCGATGAGCGACGCCGTATTGTCCTGGTAGAGAAGGGCATTGAAGATATTGCCGCGCGCATATCCGTTGTTCGGGCCGCCGCCGAGATAGGCGAGTTGGTCTTCGCTGAACACCGACTGCGCTCCCGGCCTGAGGTCGATCGTCATGTCGGCGCTATAGGCCCTGAGGTCGAAGGTATCGACGCCGCCGCCGTCCCATATGGTGGCGAAGATGCGATTGGCGCCCGGTTCGATGGCAACCTCGCCATTGACGTAGGTCTTTCCGCTTCCCGGTACCCACTTGTAGGTCGTATTTCCGGCATTGGTGCTATAGTCAGCGCCGTACATGTGTTGCAGGGCGGCGATATCGGCCATCATGAAGGTCTGCGGTGCGCCGAACTGTTCGTAGTTGTAGCCGCTGACGGGATCGCCGACAAAGGTCCTGGTGGTCATCACCGTGTACTCGAGCGAGTTGTATTCATCCGGCAACGCCACCGGCCCCTCGTTGCCGTGTCCCAGGCCGAGGGTATGTCCGATCTCGTGGATCATCACATGCCATGCATAGTTCCCGGCGATCGGGTTCTTGAAGTCGAATTGCGTACCGGCGTAGTTCGTGCTGAACCAGACGTCGCCGGACTGGGCATAGTGGCCCGGATAGTAGGAGTAGGCTGTCGGGGTTGCCGCGTCCGACTGGGCAAAGCGGATGGTTGCCGACGAATGGCTTCCTGCGGCGATGTTCAGATTGGTAAAGCCCTCGACCGAAAAGCCATCATTGGCCTTGTTGCCATAGGACTGTTCGAGCACAAATCGAGCGGTGTTGGCCTGCGCGTAGGAAACCGAGCCGAAATTCCGGCTCGGTTCGGTACTGTACGCGAAGGATGATGTTGCCGTTGGAAAGGCGTAGGTCACGGTGCCTGTCCAGGCCGTCCCCTCTATCAACGCGTCTACCAGAGTGGTGCCTGTCATAGAGACAGTTTTTGTCGTCGTTCCAATTCCAGTCATCCCCAGTCCCTCCGAACTGGGACTCTAGCGCCATTCCTTCGCCCGGGGCAAAGCGTACGACTTCGCCAATATTCGGGATGTACCGAAATCGGAGGAAGGACGGCATACCCCGTTCGGGGATCATTCGCCTGAACTAATGATGTGTCCGGCATCCCAATGCGTGAGTGCGTCAGGACGCAGCGCTATTCGAATGTGCCCGCCGTACCGTGCGATCGTTCATGCATGTAGTGCAGGATCACCCCGCTATTCGTGTCGCAGCGCTTCGATCGGGTTGAGCCTCGCTGCCCGCAGCGCCGGGAAGTAACCGAACACCACGCCGATCACCGCAGAGAAGGCAAAAGCGGTCAGGATGATCGATGGGCTCATCACAAAGGGCACGCCGAGGAAGCTGACGGCGGCATAGGCCAGGCCAAGCCCGAGCAGGATGCCGACGATACCGCCGCAGATCGACAGGGTCACCGCCTCGACGAGGAACTGCAGCAGCACCTGCTGCTCCAGTGCCCCGATCGCCAGGCGCGTGCCGATCTCTCGGGTCCGTTCCGTCACCGAAACGAGCATGATGTTCATGATGCCGATGCCTCCGACCAACAGGCTCACGGCCGCCACCGCACCGAGAAGCCCGGTGAGCAGCGTGGTCGTGCCGGTCATCGTTGCCGCCATCTGGGTCATGTCGTTGACGCTGAAGTCGTCGTTGCGGCCGGCTGCGATCTTGCGGCGCTCGCGCAGCAGCCGTTCGGTATCGGCCTGGACCTTGGACGTCGATACGCCGTCTCGAGCCGAAAGCACGATGCTGGATATGTCGGTGGAGCCGCCGATGCGCCGCTGGTACACCTTCAGCGGCAGCAACACGACGTCGTCCTGGTCGTTGCCCATGCCGGACTGGCCTTTCGCAGCCAGCACCCCGACCACCGCGCAGGATATCTTGCCAACGCGGATTTTCTGGCCCTCGGGGTTCGCGGAGCCGAAAAGCTCGCGGCGCAAGGTTTCGCCGAGTATGCAGGCCGCCTGGCCACCGCTCTCCTCCGAAGCGAGGAAGTTGCGACCGCTCGCCAACGCCCAGTCCTGGGCGACCAGATAGTCGTTGTTGGTGCCCACGACCGACGTCGACCAGTTCTGTCCTCCGAAGATCGCCATTGCATTGCCACGATTGACCGGAGCGACCGCTCGCAAGCCGCTGACCTGTTCACCGATCGCCTCGACATCACGAATGTTGAAGCTTTTCGCCTCCGTGCTGGCCCGTCCGGGTCCGAACTGTCCCGGACGCACGAACAGCATGTTGGTGCCGAGCTTCGAGAGTTCGGAGGTTACCTGTGCCGTCGTGCCGTTGCCGATCGTGACCATGGCGATGACCGCTCCGACGCCGATCACGATGCCGAGAACGGTGAGGAAGGAGCGCAGAAGGTTGCGGCTGATCGCCCGGAACGCAAGCCTGACGGTTTCAAGAAGCATGGGCGGTTGCCTCGCTTGTATTGGCACTGTCGGACTCGAGCTTTCCGTCGACGAAGCGAAGGACCCGCTTGGCATAGGCGGCTATGTCGCTCTCATGGGTCACCATGATGATGGTGATCCCCTGGTCGCGATTGAGCGCCGTCATCAGGTCCATGATCTCGACGCTTGTCCTGCTGTCGAGATTTCCCGTCGGTTCGTCGGCGAGAAGCACGGCCGGATCTGTCACGATGGCGCGTGCGATCGCGACGCGCTGCTGCTGGCCGCCAGAGAGTTGTTGAGCCGTATGGTGTTCCCGGCCGGCCAGACCGACACGCGCCAGCGCCGCCGAAGCGCGCCGGCGCCGCTCGCCCTTTTCCATGCCGCGATAGATCAGCGGCAACTCGACATTCTCGATCGCCGATGTCCTCGGCAACAGGTTGAATCCCTGGAAGACGAAACCGAGCATATGCCGGCGCAGGAGCGTTCTCTGGTCACGGCTGAAACCGCTTGTCGCAATTCCCTGGAACAGGTACTCGCCCGAAGTCGGGACGTCGAGGCAGCCGAGAATGTTCATCGCGGTCGACTTGCCAGAACCGGACGGCCCCATGATCGCGACGAATTCATGGACCCGGATAGCCAGGTCGATCTGGTCCAGTGCGTGGATCGTCGCCTCGCCGGCCCCGTAGACGCGCGATACCTTTCGAAACTCGATGAGGGGTGCGTCTGAAATCACCGGTCTCATCCTCAGCGGCTCTTGGTGGCGGAATCGGTGATGAGTTCTTCGCCTTGATTGAGGTCGCCGGAAACCAGCACGGTCGATTGCCCGTCGGACGCACCGACCTGCACCTTGACCTGCGCGGGTACGCCATTGCGCAGAACCCAGACGGAGCGGTCGGGACCGGCGGGCCCGGAGGAGGTCAGAGCGCCCATCCGTGGCGGACGAAACAGCCCGAAAATGCCGGAGCGCGAGGAGGTTGCCGTGCGCGGCGGCGCATAGCGCAGGGCGGCATTGGGAACAAGCAACGTATCGCTGATCTTCTCGGTCAGTATGTCAGCGGTTGCCGTCATGCCGGGGCGCAACAGCAGTTCGCCGTTGTCGACCGATAGCACGGCCATATAGGTAACGACGTTGTTGACCGTTTCCGATGCAAAGCGAACGCTCTCGATCACTGCGGGGAAGGTCTTATCCGGGTAGGAGTCGACGGTGAACGTCGCCTGCTGCCCAACCGCGACGCGGCCGACATCGGCTTCGTCGACATTGACCTGCAGTTCCATCTTCCTGAGGTCGCCAGCGATCGTGAACAATACCGGCGCCGATAGAGAGGCGGCGACGGTCGCTCCCGGATCGACCGCGCGGGTCAGGACGACGCCGTCGATCGGCGAAACGATCTTGGCCTTCGACAGGTTGACTTCGGCCAGTCTCAAGTCGGCTTCTGCCGCGAGTACTGCAGCCTCGTTGATCTCTTTCGCAGCGGCCGCCGCCTGGTGGCTGTAGGATGCCGAATCGAGGTCCTGCTGCGTCGAAACCCGGTTGGTCACCAGGTTGCGCAGGCGGTCGAGGGCAGTCATGGCGGCACCCAGTTCCGCCTCGGACTTGGTGACGGTCGCTTTTGCCGAATTGAGTTTGGCGCGCGCGCTCTTCACGTCCGCCTCAAGCTTGTTGGTATCCAGTTCGGCCAGCACGTCGCCAGCCTTCACCGAACTGTTGTAGTTGACGTTGACGGAGCGGACCGTTCCCGACAGTTCACTCGATATGTCCACCTGTTCGGTCGGCTCCACCGATCCGGTCGCCGTCACCAGAACGGAGAGGTCGCCCCGGGTCACGGGCTGGGTCGTATAGGTGACGCTTGATCCCGTTCCGCCAAGATAGCTGTAGGCACCGATCCCCCCCGCCACGGCGAGGGCCACCAGCAACGGCGCCCAAATCCGCGACTTGCCCTTGCGCTTGCCGGACGATCCCGCAAGTACGCTAGCGAGGTCGGGCATCGCGGAGTTTTCCTGGTCGGGTATTTTTCCTGGCGTCGGGGCGTTCATTTCGATCCAGCCTGCTGATCTATCAATAGCTTATCTGCATATGTGGTTAGACTATCGGCTTTGCCACACGCCGGAGGTCAACAAAAGTGAATTATCGGTAAGAATAGCGGCTGAACGGGGCAGGACCGGGACAGCGGCGGGCACGCAGGCATGCCCGTCAGGCGCCGCTTCCGTGTCTCCTTTTTCGCCACTCTCTGAGTTCGAATAAGAGGATTACGAAAAGAGCCATCACGAAAGGTATGAGAAGGTAGAAAAGTCGAAAGACGAGCAGGGCCGCGAGCACGTCCGCCGCCGGCATGTCCGACAGTCCGGTAAGGAAAACGAGCTCCAAGACGCCCAGCCCGCCGGGAGCATGGGAAATCAAGGCAGCGGAGAAGGAAACAAGGAAGATGCCGAGCACGACGACAAAGCCGGGGTTTCCTGCGGCCGGAAGGGCGAAATAGATGATAGTCGCAGCGCTGATGAGTTCAAGGGGACCGATGACCAATTGGCGGGCGACGATACCGGGCTTGGGATAGGGAATCTGCAGGAACCCGATTTTCAGTGGCTTGAAGCCCAGTCTGCTGCCGACGATGTAGAGACCAACGAGCGCGAGAAACAAATAGCCCAGTGATGCTGAAAACCCGCCCGGAAGAATGTCCACGAACCGCTCGGCGACATCAGGGCGAAACACGAGCACCAGCCCTGCCAGGAAAATGGTGCCGAGCACGAAGGTGAAGGAGCAGAAGGTCACCAGGATGCCGACCTCGGTCGGGGTCAAACCCCTTGACGTGTAGGCTCGATAGCGCACGACGGCGCCCGAGAAAACCGAAGCGCCAACGTTGTGAGACAGCGCGTAGGCGGTGAAGGAGCAGACGGTGATGAACAGCCAGTCGATCCGCTTTCCGAGATGCGCAAGGGCGATGCGATCGTAGCCGGCAAGCGCTGCGTAGGCGAGGATGGTCGAGAGTCCGCAAAGGAGCCAGTTGCCGAATGAAATTGCCCCGAGGCTGTCCGCCAGATCCTCCACCGACAGTCCGCGCAGTTCCATGAACAGGAGCCAGGCAGAAAGCGTGATCGTCAGCAGGCCGACCACCGGCCAAAAATATTTCGAAAGCGATTTCAAAAGTTGCCCTTGCTTGCCGAACGTCCCCGAACGCTGGCGGAGTATTAGTCTTTTTCATTTTTGCAGGGAGCAGGTCCCCTTGATTCGAAGGGGCAGAATAGGCGCCACCCGAGCGGCGTAGCAAGCGCTATCGCCGCGCCTGGGCAACTTGAAGGCTACGTGGTGCAATCAAAGGCGTCATCCGCGCGTTGGCGAAAAACGAACTTCCGCGCGGCAAATCTTGCGTCGCGGTAACAAAAAACCAAGGGGAGCCACCCGGTCCGACAGGTCTTTCAAGCGAGAATTCAAGCCTGTGGGCTATTCCATCGACTTTGCCTGTTCGTCGGTCGCGATCGTGCCTTGCTGTTCGCTGGACACCGGTTCCGACTTGGTGATGCTGGCTGTTGTCGTTTCCCTGTCGACCGGTGCCGATGCATTCTTGTGATAGAGGCAATCCGCCATGGCACCCGAAGCGGAGAACCCGAGTGCGGCCGCGACGATCATCACTGTCTTCATGACCTTCTCCTTCGCCTTTGCGAAAAGAACTCTAGTCCGGAGGACTGCCTCCACCAAATCACGATTTTGGGAGCTTCGAGCGCAGTCGGATCGCTTAATCGACTTTACGACGCCCTTGGCATGGTGAGGGTGAATGTGGTGCCATTGTCCCTGGTAAAGGCATACTCACCACCGAGTTGCGCAGCGAAGCCCTCGATCAGCCGGCTCCCCATGCCCTTGTTGTCCGACGCGATGCCCGGACCGTTGTCAGCGATCGTTACCTTGATCTGATCGTCAGGCAACGGTTCGGCGACAACCTTGAGGACTCCCGGTTTCGGACCGTCGAACGCGTATTTAAAGGCGTTCGACACGACCTCGTTGACGATCATGCCGAGCGGCAGGGCCTTGTCGCGGTCGACGATCAGCGGCGCAAGATCGAGATCCAGTTTGATCTCTTTGTCATAGGCTGCGGCGATCTCGCGTACGATGCGCTCGATATATGGGGCAATCTCGACCTCTTCGAACTGATCCGTGCTGTAGATCTGCTCGTGCACGGCAACCATGGCGCTGATACGGTTCAACAGGTCGGCCTTGGTGGCACTTGACGAGGGCTCGAGGCGTACCAGTGAGGATACGGTTTGCAGGTTGTTCTTGACCCGATGGTGGATTTCGCGAAGCAGATAGTTATTGCGAACAAGCGCTGCCTCCAGTTCTTGCCGCCGATTGGCATCACGGCGTAGCAGACGTCCGATCCAGTACAGCGCGGCGAGCAGCATCGCCACAAGGGGCAGACCGGCGAAGAGCGCCGCTTCCAGGTTCTGGCGGAAACGTGCGAAGGCGACAGTCTGTTCGATGCCGACGGCCGCCACCAGTGGCCAATTGTCCACCTTCCAGTAGCCGACGATGCGGTTGAGGCCATCGATCGCGGAGTTCCAGCTTTCGTAGTGGCCCTGTGGGCTGTTCGCCAATTGCTGGAACAGTTCGGAACCCTTGAGATCGATTTCCTGCGACACCTGGGGACGGCGCGCCACCAGCTTCCCATCAGTATGGACCAGGGTTATCGTCGAGTTGGGGCCGAGGTCGAGGCTCTGCCAAAACTCGTCGAGACTGCGTGTCGGAATGGCGATGCTGGCGGCGCCGTGGAAGCGGCCGTCGCGCCGTATGGAGCGCGCCACGATGAACACGGTCTCGCCGCTCAGCCGTTCCTCCAGCAGCTGCGAAATGACAAAGTTCTCGCCACCCTTCAGCTGGGCAAAATAGGATCGGTCGGCAACGTTGATGCCGATCGCCTCGTGCACGCTCGAAAGGCGGAGCTGGCCCCTCTCGTCATAGACTGAATACTGGAAGCCACGGGGCAAGTTCCCCACCGCCTGCGTGATATCGGCAATGGTGTCGATGGAGGACCGGATCGGGGCTTCGCCGAGAGCTGCGTCGATCCGCCGCAGCGCCTGATTGCTTGCCTCGATCATCCACTGCACGTGGGCGGCCACGACATGCGCAGAAGCCTCTGCGCGCATTTGTGCTGATTCTTTTTCCGTGTCGTAGCTTTGCCATAGCAACAGCGACGTGAGCCCAAGAAGCGCAGCCAACAGTATGCCCGCCAAGGCTATCGCAGCCATAGGCGTATTTGCGCCGGTCGTCTCGGTCCGACCGATGTCATTCTTCATTCAAATCTCCCGCCGGACCGGCGCAGTGCGAAGCTCCCGAACGCTATTCTTCAATGGTTCCATGAATTGCGCCAGATCAATTTTCGTTTCCGAGTATTTTGGTAAGTGTTCATACCGCTTCGGTAAGGGGTTCGCTGGATATGGAGCGGAGTTGCCATCATGCAGGTGCGGTTGTACTATTAGCGTTCGCTTGTCTACGAGGGGCTGTACGACCGGCGAGGCGCAGGGGTCCTCTTGCGTCACGTTCAATCGACTGCATGTTGGGCTGGCTGGCTGCTTCTGCTTGAACCAGAAGGCTTTCTGACGCGAGGGGTTGCACAGAAGCCGAAAGTTCATCCGGAACCAGCAATGGCGATCCACCGATTTTTGTCTGTTTTTGGATCGAGCGGACTTAACGGGAGAAAAAAATGAGCAGATACACCACAACCATCATCCTCGCCGGAACCTTGGCCTTGTCTGCCTGCCAGTCCGGCACCACGTCACAGGCCGTCGCGGATCGCAATGCCGAATTCGGCTGTGTAGCGGGAACGGTCGGCGGAGCCATCGTTGGCGGACTCGTCGGCAGCACCATAGGCGCGGGCACTGGTCAACTAGCAGCCATCGGCGGCGGTATCGGCCTCGGCGGATTCCTCGGCAACCGGCTGACGTGCAGATGATCTCGGAGGGATTTTTTACGATGAAACGTGCAAGCCTGATTGCGATCTTTTCTCTTGCCTACTGCTGCGCCGCTTTGGCGCAGCAGCAACCTGCGATGTACCAGGGTCACATGGACAAGCTCGACAGCAATTCCAACGGGTCTGTCAGCCGCAGTGAGTATCAGACGTTCATGTCGACGGCGTTTACGCAACTCGACAAGAGCAAGGATGGCTACCTGCAGCCCGACGAGGTGACGCAGATCCTCACCACGCAGCAGTTTCAGGCGACCGACTCAAACAATGACAGTCGCGTCAGCCAGAATGAATTCATGGCGCGGGTTATGGCGGACTTCGCCTCGGCGGATCGCAGTCAGGACGGGTCCCTGCAATAGACGGCATATCTCGCCTGCGGCAGCGTACCGGAACATGCGCTTCGCAAGGGCATCGAAGTCGGCCCGGCGCGTCGCTAAGACGATCGCCGGGCCTCCACCCTCAAGGCCTTCTTCCCACCAACGACCTCAAGGAATGCGGGTCTGGCTGCAGCAGCACGAAACCTTTTGAAGTCCTGTCTCCGGCCGGGTCCGCCGATCGGACCGGACAACATGGTTGCTGCGGTTGCGCCATCCGCGGTAGAGCGCTTGACGCAAGAGGCCGGAGCACGTGTCGCCCTGTGCAGTATGCGAAGATTGTGCCCTGGCGCCCGAGAGGGACGGGCACCAGACGCCAGGGCCAATTTCACCGCCTTCCTGGGAATGCGGAGATAGTCTGGAAACGCGCCTGCGGCGTACCGGTTCCGTCCGCGATGGAAATAAGTATCCTGTTTGATGGGCTCGATCGCCCGTTGATTCTCAGATCAGGATGTCGTGGATGAAAATGAGCACAGAAGGGCTGATTGCCTTGATTGGGCATGAAGCGATCGTGCTGTCGCGCTACCGCGACACAAGAGGCGTGTGGACGATCGGCGTCGGACATACGAAGGAGGCCGGGGGCTTGGACCCCGAGAGCTTTGCCGACAGGCTTAGCCTGCCGGAAGCAGTGGAACTGTTGCGCACCGACATTGCCCGGTATGAATCAGAGGTGCGGGATGCCGTCTCTGTCCCGCTGCAGCAACATGAGTTCGATGCGCTCGTTTCTTTCCACTACAACACCGGCGCAATCGCCAGGGCGACCCTGACCGAAACCTTGAACGCGGGAAACCGGGTGCTGGCCGGAGAACAGTTCCTGAACTGGCTGAAGCCGCCGGCAATCAGGCGAAGAAGGGAGGCGGAGCACGCACTCTTTCTCACTGGCGCCTATCCAGCACCCCTTGCCACGCTCTACCCGGCAGATGGCGAGGGCAGGGTGCTTTGGGCAGAGGGGATACAGGTCGATACGCGCGCGATCCTTTCGATGGCCGCGAACGGTGGCGCAGCAGCATAAAGCGTATCGATAAGGGCTATGTCGACGGTATGCGTGGGTCCTGGACGAGGTAAAACTCACCGACCGGCGTGACGTCTGTGACGAAAAAACCGAAGCTCGCGCTAGTTCGCGGATCGACATAGCCATCGGTGAAGCGCAGGCGATCAAAACTTTCGAACTGGGTCTCGAAACGGGCAAACCGGCTCGACCGTATGAAATCCGGGTTGGGGTTTGTCTGGTCAAAGGACAGGCCGTCGTAGAAATCGCTCGGCTTGCCGCGTATTTCCTGCAGTTCGAATTCGAACTCGATCCATGCCGCCCCGCTCTCGTTGTGAGCCACGATTCGCAGGTGAATTGTGCCTTCGGCCGGCGCGCCTTGCCGGGCCGGTCCTGCCGCGCGGATCACCAGGGTGACGGGACTGGCGGAATAGAACTCCTCGGTGATTTCGATCGGGTCGGTTTTCGTCCCGATCCCGGAGACCGACAAAATATGAAAGCCGCCGCGTTCATCGGAGAAGGAATAGGCTCCGGCATACCACCGCCCATCATCGGCCGGCCCGGCGCTGACGAGCGCCGGTGAGAGCAAGGCGACGAGAATGCAAAAGCGACGCCGCATCGGATGCGTCCTCTCTGGTGCGCCGCAGACGACGCAGAAAAGAGGATACCATCAAACGCGGCAACAAATAGTCGAAGCAGGCGCCAAGCATCGGCAGCGCAAGGACGGTGTGCCGAACAGTCGCTGCGGCCATCCTTTTTCTTCGCCGGTGCGATCGCAGCTATTGGCCGGACATGATGACGCTGATGGAGTTGCCCGCCGAAATCGTCGCAGTTTCCATGAGCGAGCCTCCCTGGGTCCAATCTCCTGCCTTCCAGAATACTTGCGTGACGATGTAGTAGCTTCCATCGGCAAGGCCCTGGAACGCAAATCGTCCTTCGCCATCGGCCTTGGTCTTGCGCATCATCGCTGCGTACTGGGGATCGGTGTTTTTGGGGGAGGCGACGAAGCCGTTGAATTTCGCGCCACGATAAAGGCCGGCGATGCGTTCATCCGCATAAGTTGTCTTCGGGATGAGATAGACCTCGGACCCTGCCGCATAGACCACCATGCCATCGTTGCGCCGCAGGAAGGCTTGACCGGTGATCGAACCGGCACCCTGCGCATGGATGAATGCCGCTTCCGACGGATCGAATTTCGATTTCGGCTCAGGTGCAGTAACGCAACCCGAAAGCGTTGCAGCCAATACCGCCAAAAAAATTGCCTTGAAAATTATCAAAATATCTACCCGCTAAAAGCGCAGGATCGCCGAGATACACGCCATAGTCAAGTGCTTCAGATAAAGGTGCGCGCGACTGCGGGCCGCCTCCGCTTGGCATGGCGCGAAGCGTACGGCCTGTTGGCATCTCTTCCATCGTCGAAACGAGCGGCGAGTTCGCTCCGGCAGGCGTTTCTGAGGCGGAGGCGATCGATGCTCGCAACATGGCGGCATCAGTCCTTAAATACCTGAACCGTCGAGCTGCTGGGCGTCGTCCCCCTCCCAGGGTGACGGCATGGAGCTGCTATTGAGTTTGGCGGAGGGCATCGGCATCCAGCACTTCAATTCCGGCTCGGCATATTCGACGAGACGACCGGGCGATGAATCGGAAGCCCGCCAGCCTTCTGCACCGAACTGATCGCCATTCGACCAATACGCGAGGTCCACTTCTGCCGGCCCCTGTTCGGACGGGCGGATCGTGACGAGGATCCGAGTGCCGTCTTTCGGCGCGGTTGCCATATGGCGCCAGCGGTCTGGCTCATCCATCGCTTTTCCTCTTGCTCTGCTGCAGTCTGGAAGTGTCGCCTCGCCATCGAAAACGGTCAAGCGTCATCGAAGAGGACGGCGGAGAGCCCGTGACCGTCAGAGCGGCGGACACCTTCGTCACGCGACCGGGATTTTCGGGGGTTGGCGAGTCATCGAAACGACACAGCAGAAACGAGCGACTACTCTCGCGCCACTGTTTTGTATTTCTTCAATCCGTTCGAGTCACCACTGCTTGACGCAGTGCTCCATAAGATTCGGACCGCCAAGCGAGCCTTTGCGGATAGCGTTTGTGATGGAATTCGAAACGCAGAGAGAAGTGTTTTCGGATCACAAATGGACCCGCCGAGGCGATAAATTTTCCAGAGAACTCATGCGCTCAATGGCAAGGCGATCCACACAGGTCGCTAATTCTTGTTCAAATGGCAGCATTCTTTGCCTGCTGACCCAGACCCAGATTGATTCCGCAGTCCCGTCCAAATCAATAAAATGACTGATGGTGTGTGGTGAGCGCGCAGGGATTCGAACCCTGGACCTACTGATTAAAAGTCAGTTGCTCTACCGGCTGAGCTACGCGCTCCCGACGGTGGGTTGAACCCCGGCTGGAAGTGCGCGGAACATATGCATGAGGCCTTGCCGGGTCAACCCAAAAAATGCGCCTGAAATGGCCGCTTCCATGCTTTTGTTGGTCGCACGCGAAAAGGTGATTGGCATCGCGTCCGATCCTTGGCTAGAAGGCCGACATACCAAAGGGTCTGGAGCTTTACTTGTCGATCGCCGATATCTCGCTGCTCAGCGCCTTGCTTGCCGGCGCGCTGTCCTTCCTTTCGCCCTGCGTCCTGCCGCTGGTGCCCCCCTACCTCTGTTACATGGCCGGCATTTCCGTCGAGCAGTTTCGTGGCGACAACAGGGCGGATACGTTGGCCGGGACGAAAAGGGCGGTGCTGCTGGCTGCGCTGTTCTTCACGCTCGGATTCGCGACCGTTTTCGTTGCGCTCGGGGCAGGAGCATCGACGATCGGCACGTTGCTTCGCCAGCATCTCGACGTACTCGCCAAGATCGGCGGGCTGATCATCATCGTCATGGGACTGAATTTTCTCGGGGTGTTCCGCATCGGACTTCTGGCCCGTGAAGCGCGGTTCCAGGGTAGCGGCAAGCCGGCCACATTGTCTGGCGCCTACGTTATGGGTCTTGCCTTCGCCTTCGGCTGGACGCCCTGCATCGGCCCGGTGCTCGGCGCGATTCTCGGCGTGGCAGCGGCGCGCGACACGGTCGGGGACGGCGCCCTGTTGCTGGCGGTCTATTCGCTGGGGCTGGCCGTGCCGTTCTGGATCGCCGCGACGTTCTCCGGCGCATTCATGCGCTTCCTGTCGCGCTTCCGCCGCCATCTCGGCTTCGTCGAAAAGGCCATGGGCGGGCTTCTGGTGGTGACCGGCCTGGCGTTCATCTTCGGCTATGTCAGCGACATGGCCATCTGGTTCCAGCAGACCTTTCCAATCCTGATGCAAATCGGCTAAGTCTGGCGCCGGTCGGTCGTCCTTCCGTATTGGCGGTTTCGGGAAACTGCGCCGTCGGTCCTTCACGGCCGGCAGAGATTCCTTGCGTTTGGTGCAACTCCATCCGAGAGCCTGCGCCGACCGGATCCGGGAAGGACCGATGGCTGATATATTCGGATTGCTGCTGCCCTTCTTCGGGTTGATCCTCATCGGTTTCGTCGCGGCGAAAATCACGCGTCAGCCGGCCGAGGCGCTCGGATGGCTCAACACCTTCATCGTCTATGCCGCCCTGCCGGCGCTATTCTTCAAACTGGTGTCGCGCACGCCGATAGAGCAGCTCACGCGCGTCGATTTCATCGCGGCCGACCTCGCCGCCACCTATGGCGTATTCGTTCTGATCTTCGCGATCGGCTATTTCGTGCGCCGCAACACGCTGGCCGATTGTACGATACAGGGGTTTGCCGGCGCCTACGGCAATATCGGATACATGGGTCCGGGACTCGCTCTTCTGGTGCTCGGCGATGCCGCAGCCGTTCCCGTCGCCCTGATCGTCTGTTTCGAAAATGCGCTGCACTTCGTCGTTGCACCGACGATGATGGCTATTGCCGGAGGAGACAAGCGGAGCATAGGGCGGCTCGCCTTTGACGTCTTCAGGAAGGTGATTTTCCATCCGTTCATCGTTTCCACCGCCCTCGGCTTTGCCGTGGCCGCGCTGGCGATCGACACTCCGCTCGTGTTGCAAAGACTGGTGGACTATCTGGCACAGGCGGCAGCGCCTTGTGCGCTCTTTGCCATGGGCGTGACGCTGGCGCTCCGGCCGCTGAAACGCATCCCTGTAGAAATTGGCTACATCGTTCCCGCCAAGCTGCTTTTACACCCGCTGGTGGTCTATCTCGTCCTCGCGGGCATCGGCAATTTCGAGCCGGTATGGATCTATTCGGCCGTGCTGCTGGCGTCGCTGCCGACGGCCACGAACGTGTTCGTGCTCGGCCAGCTCTACGGCGTCTGGCAGGAAAGGGCGTCGGCGACCATCCTCGTGACCACGCTGCTGTCGGTCGCGAGCGTGTCGCTGGTTCTCTACGTGGTCAAATCAGGAGCCCTGCCGGCGAACCTTTTCCCGTAGTCCCTCGGGGATCGATTTCAGGCCGCCGCCCGGCTCGATGCCTTCGTGCATGACGAGACTGCGAAGCGGCGACAGGCTGGACAGCAGATGCAGTCCGGCGGCGCGCAGCATCTGTACCGGGATCAGGTTCGACAATAGCGACCGGTTGAGGAGATCGACGCTGGCGGTACGTGTCATGACATCGGCGCGGCGGCGGCGATCGAACGAATCGCCTGCTGTACGCGAGATCGGCACGCCCGGATTGGCCGAGAGGATCTCGGTCAGCACGATGATGTCACGCAGGCTGAGGTTGAGACCCTGGGCGCCGATCGGCGGAAAGGCATGGGCAGCCTCGCCGACAAGCGCCACCCGCCCGGCGCCGAAGCGGCTCGCCACCATGCCGGAAAGCGGCCATGTCTGCGGCCCGGCATCGACCGAGACCTTGCCGAGCATGGACTGCATGCGTGTCTCGACCATGCGGCTGATGTCCTCCAGCGGCAGTTCCGCCATGCGAGCGGCGTTTTCCGGCTTCTGAACCCATACGAGGCTGGAACGGTCGCCCGGAAGCGGCACCTGCGTGAACGGGCCCGTTTCCGTATGGATCTCGGTGGAGATGTCGTGATGCGGAATGCTGTGCGAAAAATTCAGCACCAGGGCAGTCTGCGGGTACGACCAGGTCCGGACGGTGATGCCGGCGCTTTCGCGCACCATCGACCTGCGGCCGTCGGCGCCGACAACGAAGGATGCTTCCAGCGCTGCGCCGTTCTGTAGCCTTATGGACCCACCTTCCTCGGAGATGGCGATCGAATCGGCGTTGCCGGCGACGACGGTGATCCGGTCTTCCCCTGCGATCATGTCCTCGAGGACGCCGATCAGGGCTTCATTGGGAAAATTGTGGCCGAACGCCTCCAGCCCGAGTTCGGCCGAGCGGAAGGCGACCGTCGGTGCGCGCAACAGGCGGCTCGTGCCGTCGATGATCTGCATGGTCGAGAGAGCCGCCGCGGACGGGCGCATCTTTTCCCAGACGCCGAGGCTATCCAGGAAGCGGATCGACTGATCCATCAGTGCCGTCGTGCGCCTGTCCTTGCGCGCCGGCCCCGCTATCAGGACGACGCTCCGGCCAGCTTTGGCCAGCGACAGCGCCGTGATCATGCCGGCCATTCCGCCGCCGATTATCGCGATCTCGTATTTTTCCATGCTGCCATTCCACATTGCACTTCATTGATCTACTTCTTTGATCTGTTGAAATCCATGGGATCGAATGGCGCAGATGGTGAATTTGTTGCGCCGCGCGTCTACGGTGCCGCCGTCGGGACCAGAATTGTCCGTCAGGCGGGTTTGATGGGTGCATATTGGCGACGATCGTTTCCACCGATAAAAGCGATAGTCATATTGAACGGATTCGGGGAACATGAAGATCTTCAACTACAAGAGGGTGCCGTATGCGGAAATGCGGGCCTTTTCGGTCCACATCCTCACCGCGTCCGGATCGTTCCTGGCATTCCTGGGGGTGGTGGCCGCTGCCGAGCACCGCTTTGTGGACATGTTCTGGTGGCTGGGGCTGGCGCTGCTGGTCGACGGCATCGACGGGCCGATTGCGCGCAAGGTCAAGGTCAAGGAAGTGCTGCCGAACTGGTCCGGCGATA
Source organism: Ferirhizobium litorale (assembly GCA_030028905.1). Lineage (GTDB taxonomy): Bacteria > Pseudomonadota > Alphaproteobacteria > Rhizobiales > Rhizobiaceae > Ferirhizobium > Ferirhizobium litorale. The sequence continues at coordinate 206,713 of JALDYZ010000006.1, forward strand.
CGCTCGACAATATCATCGACTACGTGACCTACGTGCTTTTGCCGGCCTTTGCGCTCTACCAGAGCGGCATGATCGGCGAGCCCTGGTCCTTCGTCGCCGCCGGCATGATCGTCGTGTCGAGCGCTATCTACTACGCCGACATGGGGATGAAGACCGAGGAGTACTTCTTCTCCGGCTTTCCGGTGGTGTGGAACATGATCGTCTTCACGCTGTTCGTGACGCATGCAAGTGCCAACGTCGCGCTCGCCGTAGTCATGGTCTCCGTCTTTCTAACCTTCCTGCCGATCAACTTCCTGCACCCCGTGCGCGTCCAGCGCTTGCGTCCGCTCAATCTGGCGGTTTTCCTGCTCTGGTCGGTTCTCGGCTGCGCCGCGTTGCTGATGCACTTCGACACGCCGGCCTGGATCAACATTCCCTTCGTACTGAGCGGCATCTACCTCTACTGCGTCGGTGCCGTGATGCAGTTCTTTCCGTCCCTTGGGCGCACAGAATAGGAGATCGTTGCGATGACCACCACCAAGGCGATTGTCGTCCGTGAACTCGGTGGACCCGAGGTGCTGAAGATCGGGGAGGTCGAGATTGCACCGCCCGGTCCGGGGGAGGTGCAGATCCGTCATGCCGCGATCGGTCTGAACTTCATCGACGTCTATTTCCGCACGGGTCTCTACAAGACGAACCTGCCATTTGTGCCGGGCAAGGAAGCGGCCGGGACCGTCATTGCGGTTGGGCCGGGCGTCACCGACTTTGTCGTCGGCGACCGTGTCGCGTATGCCGGTAGCGATGGCGCCTACTGCGTCGAGCGCAACGTCGAGACGCGCCATCTGGTCAAGGTACCGGACGCCATCGGCCTCGACACCGCGGCCGCGATGATGTTGAAGGGCATGACGGCGGAGTACCTGCTCAATCGCACCTATAAGGTCGGTCCAGGGACAACGATTCTGTTCCATGCCGCGGCCGGTGGCGTGGGGCTTATTGCCGGCCAGTGGGCCAAGGCTCTCGGCGCTACTGTGATCGGCACCGCAGGCTCGCCCGAAAAGGTGGCGCTGGCGCTTGCCCACGGTTATGACCACGTCATCAACTACCGTGAAGAGAGCTTTGTCGAACGGATAAAGGAATTGACCGGGGGCAAGGGCGTGGATGTGGTCTATGATTCCGTCGGTCGTGATACGTTTCCTCATTCGCTCGACTGCCTGAAGACCCGTGGCATGTGGGTCAGCTTTGGTCAGTCGTCAGGCGCGATCGAACCGTTCAACATGGCGATCCTTGCCCAGAAGGGCTCGCTCTTTGCTACACGACCGACACTCTTCAACTACATTGCTACGCCCGCGGAACTTGCGGCCTGTGCAAACTCGTTGTTTGATGTTGTGCAAAGCAGCAAAGTGCGTATCAATATCCACCAGACATACCCGTTGGCGGAGGCTGCACGCGCCCATGCCGATCTGGAGGCAAGAAAAACAAGCGGAACAACATTGCTGATCCCCTGAAAAGATCTGGAAAAGGCGCGGGATCACAATTGGAACATGAGGGGATCCTGTGACGGAAAATGAAGTCCCGCGAGCCGACTCGTTGTTGGCGGTTCGCGGCCTGACAAAGCGCTTCGGCACTTTTGTCGCCTGCAATGGGATCGACCTGGGTATAGGGGCCGGCGAGATCCACGCGCTACTGGGGGAAAATGGCGCCGGCAAGTCGACACTCGTGAAAATGCTGTTCGGTGTCCTGGCACCGAGCGATGGAGAGATATTGTGGAAGGGAACGCCGGTTGCAATCGGCTCTCCCGGAGCTGCAAGAAAGCTCGGCATCGGCATGGTGTTCCAGCATTTTTCGTTGTTCGAGGCATTGACCGTCGCAGAGAATATCGCCCTTTCCCTCGACCCTGGGATTTCACTTTCACGGATCGCCGACGAGGCCGCCGCGCTTTCGCGCGAATATGGGCTTCCGCTTGACCCCAAAGCCCACGTCGCCGACCTGTCGGTCGGAGAGCGCCAGCGAATCGAGATCGTGCGGGCACTCTTACAAAACCCGAGCCTGATCATCCTCGATGAGCCGACTTCGGTCCTGACTCCCCAGGAGGCCGATCGGCTTTTCGAAACGCTGGAGAAGTTGAGGTCAGAAGGCCGCTCGGTGCTCTACATCAGCCACCGTCTGGAAGAAGTGCAGAGGATCTGCGATCGCGCCACCGTGCTGCGTCACGGCAAGGTGACGGGTGCATGCGATCCGCGCAAGGAAACCCCGGCTTCGCTCGCCCGCATGATGGTCGGAAGCGATGTCGCGGCCGTAACCCATATCGAACGCAGGGACGCAGGCGTCGTCCAACTCGAGGCGGCAAAACTTTCGGTAGCGGCCAGAACACCTTTCGCAGTGGCGCTCAAGGACGTGTCGCTGAAAGTGCATGCAGGGCAGATCCTGGCGATCGCTGGCGTTGCCGGCAACGGCCAGGGTGAACTCTTCGATGCCCTTTCGGGGGAGTATCCGGTTGCCGACAACGAATCGGTACGCATACGCCAGAAGCCGGTCGGACGGCTTGGCATCAACCAGCGCCGCCTGCTCGGTGCCGGCTTCGTGCCGGAGGAACGTCATGGCCATGCCGCAGTGTCGGGACTGCCGCTCTCCGACAATCTGGTGCTGGCGCGCAGCCAGTCCGATCGCAAGGCCTTTCTTGCCGGCGGATTTCTCGGATTGATCCGGCATTCTGCCGTCCTGTCGGCGACGCGGCGCATCTCCGCGGAAATGGACGTACGCAAGAGCGGCGACGACCCGCTGGCCGGATCGCTTTCCGGTGGCAACCTGCAGAAATTCATCGTCGGGCGTGAGCTCGACCGCCAGCCGGCGGTGCTGGTGGTCAACCAACCGACATGGGGCGTTGATGCCGGCGCCGCAAGCCGTATTCGTCAGGCTCTGGTGGACCTCGCCCGCAGCGGTTCGGCCGTGCTGGTCATCAGCCAGGACCTCGATGAAATCTTCGAGGTTGCGACCGACATTGCCGTGATCTCGGAGGGACGCCTGTCAGAGCCCTCTCCGGCGGCGGAAATGACGCGCGAGAAGATCGGTCTGCTCATGGGCGGGCTTACCCACAGGCACGTAGAGGCAGAATCCGTCCATGCGCATTGAGCTTGAAAAACGGGCCGGCGCTTCGCGGCTCTTTTCCTTCCTGTCGCCATTGCTGGCACTGCTGCTGACCGTCATTTTCGGCGGCATCATGTTCGCACTGCTCGGCAAGGATCCCATCCACGCGCTCCACAGTTTCTTCATCGAACCGCTGCTCGAAGTCTGGTCGCTGCATGAACTGGCGATCAAGGCGGGGCCCCTCATCCTCATCGCCGTCGGGCTTTCGGTCTGTTATCGCTCCAACAACTGGAACATTGGCGCCGAGGGTCAATACGTCATGGGGGCGATCGCCGGCTCGATCCTGCCGGTCGTTTTCTTCGAGTGGAACTCGCCGCTTATCCTGCCGCTGATGCTGATCATGGGCGCGATCGGTGGCGCGCTTTATGCCGGCATTCCGGCGCTCCTGAAAGCGCATTTCAATACCAACGAGATCCTTACCAGCCTGATGCTGGTCTATATCGCCCAGTTGTTCCTCGACTGGCTGGTGCGCGGCGCCTGGCGCAATCCGCAGGGCATGAACTTTCCGGAGACGCGCTCATTCGCGCCGGAAGCGGTGCTGCCGCCGATTATGGAAGCCTCGGGACGCGCGCACTGGTCCTTCGTGTTCGCGTTGATCGCCGCGGTGGCCGTCTGGTTCATGATGCACTACACGCTGAAGGGCTTCGAGGTGACGGTACTCGGCCAGTCGCCAAGGGCAGGGCGGTTCGCCGGCTTCTCGTCGCGCAAGATGATCTGGTTCTCCATGCTACTTTCCGGAGGGCTTGCGGGCTTTGCCGGCATCTCCGAGGTTTCCGGATCGATCGGCCACCTGCAACCAATCATTTCGCCCGGCTACGGCTTTACCGCCATCATCGTCGCCTTCCTGGGACGGCTCAATCCACTCGGCATCATCGCCTCGGGCCTGGTGCTTGCGCTGACTTACCTCGGCGGCGAGGCGGCACAACTCTCGATCGGCGTCTCCGACAAGGTGACCCGCGTCTTCCAGGGGTTGCTGCTGTTCTTCGTGCTCTCCTGCGACACGCTCATCCACTACAAGGTTCGCCTCGTGTTCGATCGCGTCAGGCAAAAGATCGAGGGAGCCGCGTGATGCTGGAAGCCATCCTTCTGACGGTCATCACGGCGGCGACGCCACTGGTCATCGCCTCTCTCGGCGAACTGGTTGCAGAGCGCTCCGGCGTGCTGAACCTCGGCGTCGAGGGGATGATGATCATGGGCGCCGTGGCCGCCTTCGCGATCACACAGATCAGCGGTTCGCCCTATATGGGCCTGTTGGCCGGCATCGCCTGCGGCGGCCTGTTTTCGCTGCTGTTCGGCTTCCTGACGCTGACGCTGGTCGCCAACCAGGTGGCGACCGGCCTGTCGCTGACGCTCTTGGGGCTCGGGGTTTCAGGCATGCTCGGCGAAAGCTTCGTCGGCGTCCCCGGCATCAAGCTGCAGCCGATCGTCATTCCGCTGCTCTCCGACATTCCTTTCCTGGGGCTCCTGTTCCGGCAGGACATCGCCTTCTATCTGTCGATCGCGCTCGTCGTCGGGGTCAACTGGTTCCTGTTCCGGAGCAGGGCGGGCCTGAAGCTTCGCGCCATCGGCGACAACCATGGTTCCGCACACGCCCTTGGTATCGAGGTCATCCGCACCCGCTATCTAGCGGTGCTGTTCGGCGGGGCCTGCGCCGGTCTTGCCGGGGCGCAGTTGTCGCTGATCTACACGCCGCAATGGGTGGAGAACATGACGGCGGGACGCGGGTGGATCGCGCTGGCGCTGGTCGTCTTCGCGTCATGGCGTCCGTGGCGCGTGCTCGCCGGAGGCTATCTGTTCGGCGCGGTGTCGATCGGCCAGTTGCATGCCCAGGCCATGGGCCTGGGCATTCCGTCGCAGTTCCTCTCCGCGCTTCCCTATGCGGCAACCATTATCGTCCTTATAGTCATTTCCCAAAACCGGCGAACGACGCTGATCAACACGCCTGCCTCGCTCGGCAAGCCCTTCGTGCCGGATCGCTAGAACAAAACAAAACTCGAAAACCTACAAACCAAAGGGGTCAAAATGAAAAAACTTGCTCTCGCACTCGCTGCAACCGCAGCGATCGTATTCTCGATCGGCACAGCCGCGCAGGCCGAAGACAAGAAGAAGATCTGCTTCATCTATGTCGGCTCCAAGACCGATGGCGGTTGGACGCAGGCCCATGACATCGGTCGCCAGCAGCTTGAAAAGGAACTTGGCGACAAGATCGAGACCGCCGTCCTCGAAAACGTGCCGGAAGGCCCGGACGCCGAGCGCGCGCTGGAGCGCATGGCCCGTTCCGGCTGCTCGCTGATCTTCGCAACGTCCTTCGGCTTCATGGACGCCACCATCAAGGTTGCGGAAAAATTCCCGGACGTGAAGTTCGAGCACGCCACCGGCTACAAGGCGGCGCCGAACGTCGCGACCTACAACGCACGCTTCTATGAAGGCCGCTACATCCAGGGCCAGATCGCCGCCAAAATGTCGGAAAAGGGCGTCGCCGGCTACATCGCCTCCTTCCCGATTCCGGAAGTGGTGATGGGCATCAATTCCTTCGTGCACGGCGCGCAGTCGGTCAATCCTGACTTCAAGGTCAAGGTCATCTGGGCGAACACCTGGTTCGACCCCGGCAAGGAAGCCGATGCCGCCAAGGCGCTGATCGACCAGGGCGTCGACATCCTGACCCAGCACACCGATACGACTGCACCGATGCAGGTGGCGGCCGAGCGCGGCATCAAGGCCTTCGGCCAGGCGTCCGACATGATCGCCGCCGGCCCGAACACCCAGCTGACTGCGATCGTCGACACCTGGGGCGCCTACTATGTGAAGCGTGCGAATGCTCTTCTCGACGGCACCTGGAAGTCGGAGCAGATCTGGGACGGCCTGAAGGACGGTATCTTGACCATGGCGCCCTACACCAACATGCCGGACGACGTGAAGAAGATGGCCGAGGAAACCGAAGCCAAGATTCGCTCTGGCGAACTGCACCCCTTCACTGGCCCGATCAACAAACAGGACGGCTCACAGTGGCTGAAGGACGGTGAAAAGGCCGAAGACGGCGTGCTGCTCGGCATGAACTTCTACATCGCCGGCGTCGACGACAAGCTGCCGCAGTAAGCAGCGGTTTTCCGGGGACTCCATCACGGATCCGGGCCATTCGCGACTTGACAAAATACAAAGGCGCCCCTGCGGCGCCTTTTTTCATTTTGTCGACCGGACGATAGGAATTCGGGCTTTACAAAAGTAATACTATATGATGTTTTTCAACTCAGTCGCGAGGAGGCGACGTTCAGGAGGATATCATGAAATTGAGAAACGCACTCTGCAGTGCCACGATTCTGGCTGCCTGCATGTTCACGTCCGCATCCGCTGCGGAGCTCGTCGTCGGATTTTCCCAGATCGGTTCGGAATCGGGCTGGCGCGCCGCGGAGACGACGCTGACCAAGCAGCAGGCCGAACAGCGCGGCATCGACCTGAAATTCGCCGACGCCCAGCAGAAGCAGGAAAACCAGATCAAGGCGATCCGCTCCTTCGTGGCGCAAGGCGTCAACGCAATCCTGCTGGCGCCCGTCGTCGCCACCGGTTGGGACGAAGTGCTCAAGGAAGCCAAGGAAGCCGAGATCCCGGTCATTCTGCTTGACCGCACGGTCGACAGCGACAAGGACCTCTACATGACGGCGGTCACGTCCGACCTCGTGCATGAAGGCAACGTCGCGGGCAAGTGGCTCGTTGAAGCCGTGGGCGACAAGCCCTGCAACGTTGTCGAACTGCAGGGGACGACCGGTTCCTCGCCGGCCATCGACCGCAAGAAAGGCTTCGAGGAAGCACTTGCCGGGCACGACAACCTGAAAATCGTCCGCAGCCAGACCGGCGACTTCACCCGCACCAAGGGTAAGGAAGTCATGGAGAGCTTCCTGAAAGCCGAAGACGGAGGCAAGAACATCTGCGCGCTCTACGCGCACAATGACGACATGGCCGTCGGCGCAATCCAGGCGATCAAGGAAGCCGGCCTGAAGCCCGGCACCGACATCCTTGTCGTTTCCATCGACGCCGTTCCAGACATCTTCCAGGCCATGGCTGCAGGCGAAGCCAACGCCACGGTCGAACTGACGCCGAACATGGCCGGCCCGGCCTTCGACGCGCTGGATGCATTCCTGAAGGACGGCACCATGCCGCCGAAGTGGATCCAGACCGAATCGAAGCTCTACACCCAGGCAGACGATCCGCAGAAGGTCTACGAAGAAAAGAAGGGCCTCGGCTACTGATGCCTTCGCCGTGATCCGCAAGACGGCCCTTCGCTGATTTTGCGGATCGACGTTGTCCAGCTGCTCCAACGCGGCCGGATAGGGAGTGGCGTGTTTGCGCCGCTCCTGCATCCATCGATATCGTCTGGTGTGGTCGTCGTTCATCACGGTAATTCCCGTGCGGCATCGCAGCAGCGTTGCAGGGCAATTCCACCATGGCTGACCATTCCGCAGACATTCTCGTCGCCTCAGAGATCTGCAAGAGCTTCCCCGGTGCCAAGGCGCTCGACAATGTGAGCTTTTCCCTCAGGGCGGGCGAGGTGCATGCGCTGCTCGGCGAAAATGGAGCCGGCAAATCCACCCTGATCAAGTGTATGACCGGCGCCTATGCCCGCGACAGCGGCGCGTTGATGCTTTCCGGATCGACGATAGATCCTCGCGACACGCTGGCGGCGCAGCAACTCGGCATCGGCACGGTCTACCAGGAAGTCAACCTGCTACCCAATCTCAGCGTGGCGGAAAATCTGTACCTCGGACGGCAGCCGCGACGCTTCGGGTTGACGGACAACCGCCGGATGAACCGGCAGGCGCGCGAACTTTTGAACGGCTACGGCATCGACATCGACGTGACGGCGCAGCTCGACCGTTACTCGGTGGCGATCCAGCAGGTAATCGCGATCGCCCGGGCCGTCGACCTGTCCGGCAAGGTCCTGATCCTCGACGAACCGACCGCCAGCCTCGACAGTCACGAGGTCGCGATGCTCTTCAATGTCGTGCGGTCATTGAAGAAGCGCGGACTTGGAATTGTATTCATTACGCATTTTCTGGAGCAGGTCTATGAGATCAGCGACCGGATCACGGTGCTGCGCAACGGCCGGCTGGTGGGTACGCATGACACTGCCGAGCTTCCCAGGAAACAACTGATCTCGCTGATGCTTGGGCGCGAACTGGCGCAGACGGAACATCTGGCGCGCATGACCAGCGCTAACGCCGGTGAGATCCGTTTCAGGTTCTCGAATTTTGGAAAACGTGGTAAAATCAAGCCGTTCGACATCGACGTTAAAGCCGGGGAGGTTATTGGCGTGGCTGGGCTGCTGGGGTCAGGGCGGACGGAGACCGCCGAAGTTCTTTTCGGCGTCGACCACGCCGACAGCGGGAGGGCCGAGATCGATGGCAAGCCGGTGCGGATCGGCAGCCCGCGGGCCGCGATCGAGCACGGTTTCGGCTTCTGCCCGGAGGATCGCAAGAGCGACGGGATTATTGGGGACCTATCAATCCGCGAAAACATCGCGCTAGCCCTGCAGGCCCGCCGCGGCTGGTCGCGGCCGCTCTCGCGCGCCGCACAGAACGAACTGGCGGATCGCTATATCAAGGCGCTCGACATCCGCACCACCGACCGGGAGAAGGCCATCCGCCTGCTCTCGGGCGGCAACCAGCAGAAAGTCATTCTTGCGCGCTGGCTTGCGACCAATCCGCAATTCCTGATCCTCGACGAACCGACGCGCGGCATCGACGTCGGTGCGCATGCCGAGATCATCCGGCTGATCGAAGATCTCTGCGACCAGGGAATGTCGCTGCTGGTCATTTCGTCGGAACTGGAAGAACTGGTGGCCTATAGCTCGCGGATCATCGTGCTGCGCGATCGCGAACATGTCGCAGAATTGCAAGGCGAGCGGATATCCGCGGGAGCCATCGTCGAGGCTATTGCCGCATCGCGACTTCCGGAGGACGCATGAACCAGGATCTCAAGGCGCTGCTTGTGCGCCTGTCGCCGCAATTGATCGCTTTGGCATCGATTTTGCTGCTTATATTCATGATGTTCCCGAGTTTCTTTAACATCGGAATTCAAAACGGTCGGCTGTATGGCAGCCTGATCGACGTGCTGAATCGCGGTGCGCCGGTGGCGCTGATCGCGATCGGGATGACGCTGGTGATCGCCACCAAGGGTATCGACCTCTCGGTCGGTGCCGTCATTGCGATTACCGGTGCGGTTGCCGCCTCCTCGGCGGTCGCCGGGAATTCACTTGCCTACACCATCGTGCTTGCCCTCGGCACCGGCCTTCTTTGCGGTCTCTGGAACGGAGCGCTTGTGGCTTTGCTCGGGATCCAACCGATCATCGCGACGCTGGTGCTCATGGTGGCCGGGCGCGGCATTGCGCAATTGATCACAGAGGGTGCTATCCTGACGTTCAACGACGAGGGACTGATCTTCTTCGGCAGCGGCAGCCTGGCCTTTCTACCGATGCCGGTAGTGATCTGGGTCGTCTTCGGGCTGCTGGTAGCATTGGTCGTCCGGCGCACCGCGCTCGGCATGCTGGTCGAGGCGATTGGCATCAATCGGCGCGCCAGCATGCTTTCCGGTGTGCGTACCTCGGTCCTGCTGATGGCCGTCTACGCTTTGAGCGGATTGAGTGCGGCGATTGCCGGGGTCATCGTCGCGGCAGACATCAGGGGAGCCGACGCAAACAACGCCGGGCTCTGGCTGGAACTGGACGCCATCCTGGCGGTGGTCGTGGGCGGCAATTCGCTGCTTGGCGGGCGGTTCAGCATTCTCGGGTCGCTGATCGGCGCGATGATCATCCAGGCGGTAAACACCGGCATCCTGCTGTCCGGCTTCCCACCGGAGTTCAACCTGATTATCAAGGCCGCCATCATCGTGGTGATCCTGATGATCCAGTCTCCGCGGGCGGCGACGCTGCTCGAATTCTTCCGCAAGGCACCTGAAAGCGTGAAAGAGCGTACCTGATGAATTCGAAATACCTTCCGCTTATTGCGACTTCGGTAATCTTCGTCGTCGCCTATGCGCTGTGTACGATGCAGTATCCCAACATGCTGTCGACGCGGGTGGTTGGCAACCTCCTGACCGACAATGCGTTTCTCGGCATCGCCGCAGTCGGAATGACTTTCGTCATCCTCTCCGGCGGCATCGACCTTTCCATGGGCTCGGTGATTGCCTTCACCGGTGTTTTCCTCGCCGTTATCCTGCAGAGCACTCCAATTCATCCGCTATTTGCATTCGTTCTCGCATTGGCAATCACCACCGCGTTCGGAGCGCTGATGGGCGCCATCATCCACTATCTCGAAATGCCGCCGTTCATCGTTACCCTTGCCGGCATGTTTCTTGCCCGCGGCATGGCGTTCGTACTTTCTATCGACAGCATCCCGGTGAACCACGATTTCTACGGCGTTCTCAACGGTCTGTACTACAGGTTGCCCGGCGGGGGCCGCCTGACGTTCATCGGCGGGCTTATGCTGTTGGTATTCCTCGCGGGCATCGTGATTGCCCATCGAACACGCTTCGGCACGAATGTCTATGCACTGGGTGGCGGTACACAGACTGCCCGCCTGATGGGCGTCCCGGTCGCACGCACGACGATCCAGATCTATGCGCTTTCCGGATTCCTTGCCGGACTTTCCGGAATCGTCTTTTCACTCTATACGTCGGCCGGATACGCGCTGGCCGCCGTCGGCGTCGAACTCGACGCCATTGCAGCCGTGGTAATCGGCGGCACGCTTCTGACGGGAGGAGCAGGCTTTGTCGGAGGAACGTTGATCGGCATACTCATCCAGGGGCTGATCCAGACCTACATCACCTTTGACGGAACGCTGTCGAGTTGGTGGACGAAGATTCTCATCGGCTTGCTGCTGTTTGCTTTCATCCTGATGCAGAAGGGCATCCTTCTGCTATCGGGCGACAAGAGAAAATTCACCTGAGGGAGGAAACGCCTGTTGCGCCACAGAATGCTTGAGACACGCAAACCGGGAAGAGGCTCGCGAACCAGCCACGCGCATGTGGTCGACGAGTTGGGCCGCCAGATCGTCTCGGGCGCCATGGCGGTCGGCAGCCTGCTGCCGGGCGATGCCGAACTCGCCCAGCGTTTCAAGGTGTCGCGGACGGTGCTGCGCGAGACGATGAAGACGCTCGCCGCCAAGGGCCTGATCGTGCCGCGGGCACGTGTCGGCACGCGGGTCACCGGCAAGAACCTGTGGAACATGTTCGACAGCGACGTCATCAACTGGCATTTCGAGGGCGGCGTCAACGAGGAGTTTTTGCTGCATCTCTATGACGTGCGACTCGCTTTCGAGCCGTTCGCCGCCGGACTTGTCGCGGAAAGGGCGACCGAGGAGGATATCGCCCGCCTTCGGCACTTGGCAAAGCGGATGGGTGACGCGGGCCACACGGTGGACAGTCTGGCGCTCGCCGACCTCGAGTTTCACCTCGCCATCGCAGAATTCTCGCGCAACCCGTTCATGCGAACGGTCGGCAGCCTCATCGAGGCGGCACTGGTCGGCATGTTCCGCTTGAGTTCGCCGTCTTCTCAAGACGAACTCGGTATTGGCGACGTATCGCTGACACACATGCGGATCGTCGACGCCATCGCCGCCCGTGATCCGGAGGCGGCAAAGAAGGCGATGGAGCATGTCATAATCGTCGGCCGCGACCACATCAGGGAAAATTTCGCGCGCGTCGCGATCGGTTAGGCCGCCGCCCTTCTTGAAACCGACTACCACCACATTCCATGCCATCGGTCGACGCCCGATCCGGTGCTTGCGGCAGTTTGGCCGCCCTTGAGAATCCGCCGCGCAAGCTGCTATGACACGACCACCAACCGCATCACCGCGCGCAACCGGCGCGCCCAGGGAATTTTCGGAGCCGATCATGGAACGCAGTTGCCTTGCCGTCATCCTCGCCGCCGGCGAAAGCACGCGGATGAAATCGAACATGTCGAAGGTGCTGCACAAGGTGGCCAATCGCCCGATGATCGCCCACGTCATGGAAGCGGTCGGCCGCGCGGATGTCGCCTCCGCAGCCGTCGTCGTCGGGCGTGACGCCGAAAAGGTCATAAGGGCAGCCACGATCCCGGGGATCGAGGTGGAATCCTATCTCCAGACCGAACGCCTCGGTACGGGCCATGCCGTTCTGGCTGCCCGCGAGGCGATCGCGCGCGGCTACGACGATATTCTCGTTGCCTATGGCGACGTGCCGCTGATCACCGAGGCACCGTTGATCGCGGCAAGGCAGGGGCTGGCCGCCGGTAACGATGTCGTGGTCATCGGCTTCCACACTGATCGACCGACCGGCTATGGCCGCCTGATCGTGGACGATGGCGAACTGCTCGCGATTCGCGAGGAGAAGGACGCGACGGAGAGCGAACGGGCGATCAACTGGTGCAACAGCGGCCTGATGGCGATCAACGGCCGCAAGGCGCTCGATTTGCTCGGCCGCATCGGCAACAACAATGCCAAGGGCGAATACTATCTCACCGACCTCGTGGAGATCGTCCGCTCGCTCGGCGGCCATGCGATCGCCGTCGATGCGCCGGAACAGGAGACGATGGGCTGCAACAACCGGGCGGAACTCGCCGTGGTCGAGCGTCTCTGGCAGGAGCGCCGCCGCCACGAGCTGATGCTCTCGGGCGTCACGATGATCGCACCCGAAACAGTGTTCCTTTCCTATGATACCAAGATCGGGCGCGATGCCATCATCGAGCCGAACGTCGTTTTCGGACCCGGCGTCAGCATAGAAGGCGCGGCGGTCATCCACTCCTTCAGCCATATCGAAGGTGCCGAGGTGATGGCAGAGGCGGAAGTCGGACCCTATGCGCGGCTGCGTCCGGGCGCGCGCCTTGCCGAGCATTCCAAGGTCGGCAATTTCTGCGAAGTGAAGAAGGCTGACATCGGCGTCGGCGCCAAAGTCAACCATCTGACCTATATAGGTGATTCGATCGTCGGCGCGGGCAGCAACATCGGGGCGGGGACGATCACCTGCAACTATGACGGCGTCAACAAGCACGAGACCCGGATCGGCGAACGGGTGTTCGTCGGTTCCAACACTGCCCTGGTTGCACCCGTATCCATCGGCGACGATGCCTTGATCGCGTCGGGAAGCGTCATCACCGCGGACGTCCCGGCCGATGCGCTGGCTTTCGGGCGCGCGCGCCAGGAGATCAAGCCCGGACGGGCCAAGCTCATCCGCGCCCGCAACATGGCCATCAAGGCAGCCAAGCAGCCGAAAGGCTGAGCATTTTTCGGCCGTTACCTTGCGAAACCGAAAGTGACTGGCGCGGCAATTGCGCATTGCACAAAATAAGTTAGGACTGCCTGCAATCAGCAGGGCTTTGGAGGCGTGTATGTGCGGCATCGTGGGAATCATCGGCAATCAACCGGTCGCAGGGAGACTGGTCGACGCTCTGAAGCGGCTCGAATACCGTGGCTACGATTCGGCCGGCGTCGCCACCATTCATCGCGGCGTGATGGATCGCCGACGCGCGGAAGGTAAGCTTTTCAACCTTGAGAAGAGGTTGTCGGAAGAGCCGCTGGAAGGCGAGGTGGGGATCGCCCACACACGCTGGGCGACGCACGGCGTTCCGAACGAAACAAATGCGCATCCGCATGTGGTCGACGGAGTGGCAGTCGTCCACAATGGTATCATCGAGAACTTCTTCGAGTTGAAGGACGAACTTGGCGCCGAGGGCGCGACATTCGCCACCCAGACCGATACCGAGGTCGTTGCCCAGTTGCTTGCAAAGTATCTTCGCGAAGGCCTGGATAACCGTGCAGCGATGCTGAAGATGCTGAACACCGTCTCCGGCGCCTATGCCCTGGCCGTCATGTTCAAGAACGACCCGGGTACGATCATGGCGGCCCGCTCCGGCCCGCCGCTTGCGATCGGTCATGGCCGCGGCGAGATGTTCCTGGGCTCGGACGCGATCGCGCTTTCGCCGTTCACCAACGAGATCACCTACCTCCACGATGGCGACTGTGCCGTCATTTCCCAGGGCTCGGTCGAAATCCTCGACTTTTCCGGCAACCCGGTGAGCCGGCCGCGGCAGATTTCCCAGGCATCGGCGTTCATGGTCGACAAGGGCAACCACCGGCACTTCATGGAGAAGGAAATCCACGAGCAGCCGGAGGTCATCTCCCACGCCCTTGGGCACTACGTAAATTTTGCCACCAACTCCATCAGTCCGAGTGCAACGGAAATCGATTTCAAGGACATTCCAAGCCTTGCGATCTCCGCCTGCGGCACCGCCTACCTCGCCGGCCTCGTCGGAAAATACTGGTTCGAGCGCTACGCCCGGCTTCCGGTCGAGATCGATGTGGCCTCGGAATTCCGCTACCGGGAAATGCCTCTTTCGCCAAACCAGGCAGCACTGTTTATCTCCCAGTCCGGCGAGACTGCCGACACGCTGGCGTCTCTTCGCTACTGCAAGGAAAACGGCCTGAAGATCGGCGCGGTCGTCAACGTGCGCGAATCGACCATTGCCCGCGAATCCGATGCCGTCTATCCGATCCTGGCCGGGCCGGAGATCGGCGTTGCCTCGACAAAGGCCTTTACCTGCCAGCTTGCCGTCCTCGCGTCGCTGGCGATCGGCGCCGGCCGGGCCAGAGGAACGCTTTCGGTTGCGCAGGAGCAGGAACTGGTGCGCCACTTGACCGAAATTCCGCGCATCATGGCGCACGTGCTCAACCTCATCCAGCCGCAGATGGAGCAGCTTTCCCGAGACCTCTCGAAGTGCAAGGACGTGCTCTATCTCGGCCGCGGCACGAGCTATCCGCTGGCACTCGAAGGCGCGTTGAAGCTCAAGGAGATTTCCTACATCCACGCCGAGGGCTACGCCGCCGGTGAGTTGAAACATGGGCCGATCGCGCTGATCGACGAGAACATGCCGGTCATTGTCATTGCGCCCTACGACCGCTTCTTCGAGAAGACGGTATCGAACATGCAGGAAGTCGCCGCACGCGGCGGTCGCATCATTTTCATCACCGACGAACGCGGCGCCGCCGCATCGAAGCTGCCGACCATGGCGACCATAACCTTGCCCGACGTCAACGAGATCATCGCACCGATGATCTTTTCGTTGCCGATTCAACTGCTCGCCTATCACACCGCTGTGTTCATGGGCACCGACGTCGACCAGCCGCGCAACCTGGCGAAATCGGTGACGGTGGAGTGATGATCCGACCTGAAAAGCCGGAGGACGCCGCGGCAATCCATCGCCTGACGGAGATTGCATTCAAGGACGCGCCCCATAGCGACGGTACCGAGCACCTTATCGTCGATCGGTTGCGGATGGCCGGTGCGTTGACGCTGTCGCTCGTGGCCGTCGAGGCGGGAGAGGTCGTCGGCCACGTCGCATTCTCACCGGTGCAGATTTCCAGCGGGGAAGATGGATGGTACGGCCTGGGTCCTGTCTCGGTCCTGCCGGCACTCCAGCGCCAGGGCATCGGCAGCGCGCTGATCCGCCAGGGTCTATCCGACCTGAGCGTGCTCGGCGCCAGGGGCTGCGTCCTGCTTGGTAATCCCGGATACTATGAACGTTTCGGCTTTGAAGCGGACCCTAACTTGACTCTGGCGGACGTCCCGCCCGAGTATTTCTTGCGTAAGGCGTTTTCGCCGGTTTACGCAGGCGGCGCTGTTACCTATCATCCCGGCTTCTACGGCTGAGATTCTCGCCGGCTGGGTGTTCATGACGACGGAAAACCGACTTTCGATCGCGATGCGGATGCGCAACAACTTCTTGACGGGGTTGATCATTTGCGCGCCTGTGGCCATCACCATCTGGCTGACCTGGACGTTCATTCACTGGGCGGACAGTTGGGTCAAGCCCTACATTCCCAACCGGTACAATCCCGAGAGCTACCTGCAATTCGCCATACCGGGATTCGGGCTGCTGATCGCAGTGGTGATCATCACGCTGGTCGGCTTTCTGGGCAAGAACCTCATCGGGCGCTCGATCGTCAACTTCGGCGAGTCAATCCTCCACCGCATGCCGCTTGTTCGCAGTATTTACAAGAGCTTGAAGCAGATCTTTGAAACGGTGCTGAAGGAAGAGTCGACCTCCTTCAAGAAGGTGGGTCTCATCGAGTATCCGAGCCCGGGCCTTTGGTCGCTGGTCTTCATCTCCACCGACGTGCAAGGCGAATTGAAGGTCCGCTTCAACGAACTCGGCCACGCGATGGTCACGGTATTCCTGCCGCCGACACCGGTGCCGACCGCCGGCTTCCTACTGTTCGTACCACGGGAAAAGATCGTATTGCTGGACATGTCGACGGAAGAGGCCGCCAAGCTTTTGATTTCCGGCGGCCTGATCACGCCCGATTACCCGCCGGTGAAGAAACCGAGGGAAAAGGCTTTTACCATGAAGCTGAACAAGCACCCCGAGGAGCTTTGACACCTCGTCTTATCCGGCGCGCAGGAAACGGATCGCTTCATCGCGGCGATGCAGGTAGAGCAGGGTTCGCAACGCTTCGCCGCGCTCCGAGGTGAGTTCGGGATCCCGTTCGATGAGATAGGCCGCGTCCTTGCGGGCGATCTCCAGGAGATCGGCATGAGCTTCGAGGCTCGCGAGACGGAATCCCGGCGTGCCGGACTGCCGTGTGCCGAGCAGTTCTCCTTCGCCACGTAACTTCAGATCTTCCTCGGCGATCACGAACCCGTCCTCGGTATCCCGCAATACGGACAGCCGGGCGCGGCCGGTCTCACTGAGCGGCCCCTTGTAGAGGAGGATGCAGGTCGAGGCTTCGTCGCCGCGTCCAACACGCCCGCGCAACTGGTGAAGTTGAGCGAGCCCGAAGCGTTCGGCGTGTTCGATCACCATGATTGTCGCATCCGGAACGTCGACGCCCACCTCGACCACCGTTGTCGCCACCAGAAGGCGCAATTCGCCGGTCTTGAAGGCGAGCATCACCGCATCCTTTTCAGCGCCGTTCATGCGCCCATGCACAAGACCGATATTCTGCCCGAGCGCCTGCTGAAGCGTGGCATGCCGCTCCTCGACTGACATTAGGTCGGAAGCCTCCGACTCTTCGACCAGCGGGCAGATCCAGTAGGCCTTCTTGCCTTCCGCAAGCGCGTGCTTCAGCCTCTCTACGATTTCGCCGGTGCGCTCGTTGGAAACAGTAATCGTCTGGATCGGCTTGCGGCCTGCCGGCTTTTCGGTGAGCTTCGACACGTCCATGTCGCCGAACGCGGCCAGCACCAGGGTGCGGGGAATTGGCGTCGCCGTCATCACCAGCATGTGGGGAGAGATGCCCTTGGCGGTGAGGCGCAGACGCTGGTGCACGCCGAAGCGGTGCTGTTCGTCGACGACCGCAAGGAGAAGGTTGCTGTAGGCGACGCTCTCCTGGAACAGTGCATGGGTGCCGATGACGATCCGGGCCTCACCCGAAGCGATGCGATCGAGGACGGCGTCGCGCTCGCGTCCCTTGGTGCGGCCGGTGAGCACCTCGACGACGATACCGGTCTCGGCCAACATTCTCGATATGGTCGCATGGTGTTGTCGCGCCAGGATTTCGGTCGGTGCCATCAGCACCGCCTGCCCGCTGCTTTCCACCGCCGCGGCCATCGCAAGCAGGGCGACCAGCGTCTTGCCGGATCCAACATCGCCCTGCAGCAATCGCAGCATGCGGTCGGTTCCGGCCATGTCCTTGAGAATCTCCCCAACGGCTTCCCGTTGGCTCGTTGTCGGCGAAAAGGGCAGGTTGGCGAGGATTTTTCCGGAGAGTTCTCCGGTAGCGTTGACCGGGATACCGGCAACCTTGCGCAGCCGCTGGCGAACGAGCGAAAGTGACAGTTGCCCCGCGAGGAATTCGTCATAGGCCAGCCGGCGGCGTGCTGGAGACTGGGGGTCGATGCCGGTCTCGTCGCGCGGGTCGTGCAGCATGCGAAAGCTGTCATCGACGGATGGGAATCCCTGCCGCCCGCAAAGCGCCTCGTCCAGCCATTCCGGAAAGCGGGGCAGGCGGGCGACCGAGGCCTCGATCATCTTGCGGAGATACTTTGGCGACAGGCCTGCCGTCAGCGGATATATCGGCTCGACCAGCGGCAGGTGCTCGCCCTCGTCGGCATTGACCGCGTAGTCAGGGTGGACCATCGAAGGCCGCCCGTTGAACCAGTCGACCTTGCCGCTGACGATCACGGTGGAATCGATCGGAAACTGTTTTTCCAGCCACTGCCCCTTGCCGCGGAAGTAGACAAGCGCGAGTTCGCCGGTCTCGTCGTGCAGGAAGATCCGGTAGGGCACGCTGCTGTGGCCCTTCGGCGGCGGCTGGTGTCTGTCGACGCGAGCGGTGATGGTCACGACCGAACCTTGCGGTGCCCGCGCTATTCCCGGTTGGTGTCGACGATCGATCAATGAATAGGGCGCATGGAAGAGCAGGTCGATGACCCTCGTGTCGTCGGCATCGTCGCGGCTCAGAAGCTTGACGAAGAGGTCGGCAAGCTTCGGGCCGACGCCCGGAAGCGATGACACGGGGGAGAATAGAGGATCGAGAACGGCAGGGCGCATGGGTGCCAAAATGCGACGGGAAATGCAGCCTTGGCAAGGCTGACAACGGCGAAACGAAGGTCTATAGAGGCGCATCAACAGGAAGGTGACAGGCATGACAGGCATTTCCCGCACCAGCGCAGATCTCGATCCCCGCCGAAGGCGCATTCTCTATCGCTGCTGGCACCGCGGAATTCGCGAGATGGATCTGGTGCTGGGCCAGTTTGCCGAAGCCGAGCTTGCTGAACTCTCCGAGGATGAGCTCGACGAGCTGGAGACGATCATGGGCGAGGAGGACAACGACCTCGTGACCTGGATCACTGGTGCGGTCGTACTGCCGTCGCACTTCGACACGCCGCTCTTTGCCCGTATTGCCTCTTACCGCCCGGATTTCGATCCTGTCACCATGACCTCCCTCAGGACACCGGAATGATCCCTGGATTCGACCCGAAGCGCCTGGCGAACGCCGGAACTGCGCTTACCATCGGCAATGTGCCCTCCGGCATCGAACCGCTTCTGCTAGCGGAGCTTGCGCGTTCGGGGCCACCCGTCGCCTATGTCATGTCGGACGGCCAGCGCATGGCCGATCTCGAACAGATGCTGGGCTTTGTTGCACCCGAAATCCCGGTGCTGACGCTGCCGGCCTGGGACTGTCTTCCCTACGACCGGGTATCTCCGAGTGCCGACACCTCGGCCCGGCGCATCTCGGCGCTAAGCGGCCTCATCGCCCATTCCCGCAAGCCGCACCCGGCGATCGTGCTCGTCACCGTCAACGCGATGCTGCAGAAGGTGGCGCCACGCGACATCCTCGAAAGCCTGTCCTTCTCCGCGCGTCCCGGCAACACCGTCCGCATGGATGACATCGCTGCAAGGTTGGAGCGCAATGGCTTTGAACGGGTCGCCACGGTTCGTGAAGTCGGCGAGTTCGCGGTTCGCGGCGGCATCCTGGATGTCTTCGTGCCCGGCACCGAGGAACCCCTCCGTCTGGATTTCTTCGGCGACACGCTTGAAAGCATCCGCAGCTTCGACCCGGCCAGCCAGCGCACGATCGGTCAGGCCCGATCGCTCGACCTCAACCCGATGAGCGAGGTCACGCTGACGCCGGACACGATCAGCCGATTCCGAAAAAACTACCTTTCGCTCTTCGGGGCAGCCACCCGCGACGATGCTCTCTATGTGGCGGTGTCAGAGGGACGCCGCTACGCCGGCATGGAACATTGGCTACCACTGTTCTACGAAAAGCTCGAAACCGCCTTCGACTATCTCGATGGCTTCCAGTTCGTCACCGATCACACGGTGCGAGAAGCGGCGGAAGAACGCTCTCGCCTCGTCCTCGACTACTATCAGGCACGTCAGGACGCCGGCACGCAGGGCAAGGGACAATTGGCGCAGGCCACGCCCTACAAGCCGGTCTCGCCCGGCCAGCTCTATCTCGATGCCAACGCCTTCGGTTCCGCCCTCGACGCCCTGAACGCCATCCGGCTGTCGCCGTTCAACGAGCAGGACAGCGCTGGCCGCCGGGTGATTGCGCTTGATGCCCATGCCGGCCCGCGCTGGGCACGCAATGCGGTCGAGGGGCAAGAGGCGGAGCGCGTCAACGTTTTCGATCTCGCTGTCAAGCACATCGCCGACAAGCGCGCCCAGGGGGCGAAGGTCCTCATCACCGGCTGGAGCGATGGCTCTCTTGAACGTTTGCTGCAGGTGCTGAACGAGCATGGGCTGGAGAGAATCAAACCGATCAGCACCCTCGGTGAAATCGGCAGCCTCGACAGGGGTGAGGCCGCGTCCGCCGTCCTCAGCCTCGAGGCCGGTTTCGAAACCCGCGATCTGGTGTTGATCGGCGAGCAGGACATTCTCGGCGACCGCATGGTGCGCCGCTCGAAGCGGCGCAAGCGCGGCGCCGATTTCATCTCGGAAGTCGCCGGGCTCGAAGAAGGAGCACTCGTCGTCCATGCCGAGCATGGCATCGGTCGTTTCATCGGCCTGCGCACCATCGAGGCCGCCGGCGCGCCGCACGCCTGCCTCGAGCTCAGATATGCCGACGAGGCCAAACTCTTCCTACCGGTCGAAAACATCGATCTGCTGTCGCGTTACAGCTCCGAAGGCACGGATGCGCAACTCGACAAGCTCGGCGGCGGCGCCTGGCAGATGCGCAAGGCCAAGCTCAAGAAGCGCCTGCTCGACATGGCCGATGGGCTGATCCGGCTTGCCGCTACCCGCTTGACGCGGCATGCGCCGGTCCTGGCCGCCCCGGACGGCGTTTATGACGAATTCGCCGCACGTTTCCCCTATGACGAGACCGAAGACCAGATGAACGCCATCGATGCGGTACGGGAGGACCTCGGTGCAGGCCGGCCGATGGATCGCCTCGTCTGCGGCGACGTCGGATTCGGCAAGACCGAGGTGGCGTTGCGCGGTGCCTTCATCGCGGCGATGAACGGCGTCCAGGTCGCCGTTGTCGTGCCGACGACGCTTCTTGCGCGCCAGCATTTCAAGACATTTTCCGAGCGTTTCCGAGGGCTGCCGATCCGCATCCAGCAGGCGTCGCGTCTCGTCGGTTCGAAGGAACTGGCGCTGACCAAGAAGGAAGTGGCAGAAGGCAAGACCGATGTGGTGGTCGGCACCCACGCGCTGCTCGGTTCCGGCATCAAGTTCGCCAATCTGGGGCTGTTGATCATCGACGAAGAGCAGCATTTCGGCGTGAAGCACAAGGAGCGGCTGAAGGAACTGAAGAGCGACGTGCACGTGCTGACGCTGTCGGCCACGCCGATTCCGCGCACGCTGCAACTGGCAATGACGGGCGTGCGCGAATTGTCGCTGATTACCACACCCCCCGTCGACCGCATGGCCGTTCGCACCTTCATCTCGCCGTTCGATGCGCTGGTGATCCGCGAGACACTGATGCGCGAGCACTTTCGTGGCGGACAAAGTTTCTACGTCTGCCCGCGGCTTTCCGACCTCGAGGAAATCCATGCCTTCCTGCGCTCCGATGTGCCGGAACTGAAGGTTGCCGTCGCCCACGGACAGATGCCCGCCGGTGAGCTCGAAGACATCATGAATGCGTTCTACGACGGCCGCTACGACGTGTTGCTGTCGACAACCATCGTCGAATCCGGGCTGGACGTCCCGACCGCGAACACGCTGATCGTCCATCGCGCCGACATGTTCGGCCTGGCGCAGCTCTACCAGTTGCGCGGCCGTGTCGGCAGATCCAAGGTGCGCGCCTTCGCGCTCTTCACGTTACCGGTCAACCGGGTGCTGACAGCCACCGCCGAGCGCCGCCTGAAGGTGCTGCAGTCGCTCGATACGCTAGGTGCGGGCTTCCAGCTCGCCAGCCACGATCTCGATATTCGCGGCGCTGGCAACCTGCTCGGCGAGGAGCAATCGGGCCATATCAAGGAAGTCGGATTCGAGCTCTACCAGCAGATGCTGGAGGAGGCCGTCGCCGAGGTGAAGGGCGACGAGGAGGTGCTCGACACCGGCTGGTCGCCGCAGATCTCGGTAGGCACACCGGTGATGATCCCGGACGACTACGTGCCCGACCTGCATCTTCGCCTCGGCCTCTATCGTCGCCTTGGGGAGATCACCGATCTCAAGGAGATCGACAGTTTTGGCGCCGAGATGATCGACCGCTTCGGCCCTCTGCCGATCGAAGTGCAGCATCTCCTCAAGATCGTCTACATCAAGTCGCTCTGCCGCACCGCCAATGTCGAGAAGCTCGAAGCCGGACCAAAGGGCATCGTCGTCCAGTTCCGCAATAAGGAGTTCCCGAATCCAGCGGCGCTCGTCGGCTACATCGGCAAGCAGGGGACCATGGCGAAGATCCGGCCCGATCATAGTCTGGTGCTGATACGCGACCTGCCGACGCCGGAAAAGCGGCTTTCCGGCGCGGCTGTGGTCATGACCCATCTGGCGGGGCTCGTCAAAGCATAAAGCAAGCCGCGAATATCTGCCGGCGTGGCGGCTTTCCAGAACCGGAAGGCGTCTCCGCAGGTATGCTTGCGGGTGATTTCGGCATATTCTGTCCCAGGTTCGCCGACGCATAGTCAGCCCGGGAGGATGCCATGGCGACGATCAACGGCAGCAACGTGTCGGAACGAATCGACGGCACCGATGCGAATGATACTCTGAGGGGCCTCGGCGGCAGCGACACCATCAAGGCTGGCCAGGGAAACGATACCGTCGCCGGCGGAAACGGTGCAGACAGGGTTTTCGGCGGAGGCGGCAATGACGTCATCTACGGGTATGGAGCGGCGGACCTGAATGCCAACTCGGGCACCATCCGCGCGACCCTTCTCGCCGATGCAGGCTCCGGTGCGGTCTATCTGACGACCGCGCCCGGCGACGACGGGCACGTCTATTCCGTCAACAAGACGACCGGTATCATCGCCCGGATCGATATAGATACGGGTCAGATGACCACGTTTCTCAACATTCCCAACGGGCAATTCGGAAAGGAACGCGAAGGCGGCGTGCTGAGTGTCGCATTCCATCCCGACTATCAGGTGAATGGACGGTTCTTCGTGTTCGTCACGACCGCCGCGGGAGACCTTGCGGTGCGTGAGTACCAAGCAAACGGGCAGGGAACGCCGGACCTGATCCAGACGGTCATCCGCATCCCCCATCCGGTAAACGGCAACCACAATGGCGGTTTTGTCGGCTTCGGGCCCGATGGCTATCTCTACATCACTACTGGCGACGGTGGCGGCGCCAACGATCCGAACGGCAACGCCCAGAACCTGAGTTCGCTGCTCGGCAAGATCCTGCGCATCGATGTCGATGGTGACGACTTTCCCGCGAATGCCAGCCGGAACTACGCCATTCCGGACGACAATCCTTTCGCTGGTGCGACTCCCGGGCGTGACGAGATCTGGGCCTATGGACTTCGCAATCCGTGGCGCATGAGCTTCGATCCGAAGACCGGCGACCTCTATATCGGCGATGTCGGCCAGAACGCCTTCGAGGAAATCAACCATGTAAAAGCGGGCTCGCCCACCGGCCTCAATTTCGGATGGAACTACCGGGAAGGTCTCGTCGCCGGGCCGGGGACTCCGCCTGCAAATCCTCCACCGATGGAGGACCCGGTCTTCGTCTATTCGCACAACAGCGACAATGCCTCGGTCACGGGCGGTCACGTCTACCGGGGGCCAGCACCGGGCCTGCAGGGCAACTATTTCTTTTCCGATTTCGTCACCGGGAAGATCTACACTCTGCGGATGACGAATGGAGGACCGGAAGATGCCATCGAGCGAACGGCGCAGATCCGTGGTGCGGATGTCGGCAATATCGCCTCATTCGGCACAGATGCCCGCGGCAACCTCTACGCGGTGTCCCTTTCGGGCGGGATCTACCGTCTCGATCCGACCACCGCCGCCGGCGATGGCAGGGATGAATTGCACGGCGGTCCGGGCAACGACCGGATCTATGGCGGCGCGGGCAACGACCAGTTGTTCGGCGGAACCGGCCGCGACACGCTGTCCGGGGGTATCGGTAACGATGTGCTTACCGGCGATGGCGGTGCCGACATGTTCCTCTTCGCACCGGATTCCGGGCGCGACCGCATCACCGATTTCAATCCGGCAGGAGCATCGCATGATGTGGTAGACCTGAGCGCGGCGGGGATCGCCGATAGCTTTGCCGAACTCAGGGATGATCATATGGTTCAGAATGGTGACGATGTCGTCATCAGCGGCCCCGGTGGCATCCGCATCCGCATAGAGGACGTGACCATTGCCGAGTTGGACCGCAGCGACTTTATCCTCTAGAGGCGTTCAGGCTTCTCCACGCTTTTCCCGCTTCATGCGGGCAATATCGCGGAGCGCACCGACCAACACCTCGGGAGACTGGGCGCCGCTGACGGCATACTGCTGGTCGAAGATGAAGAACGGCACGCCGGCTACGCCCATCTGCTGCGCTGCCGAGATTTCGCCCTTGATCATGTCGCGGTCCGCGTCGGACGCAAGCAGCGTTTCAACCACCTTGGCGTCCATTCCCGCTTCTGTGGCGATGTCGACGAGTACGGCCCGGTCGCCGATATTGCGCCCTTCCTCGAAATTCGCCTTGAAGAGTGCCGAGACAACCTTGCCCTGCATCTCCCGTCCCTCGGCATGAGCCCAGAGCAGCAGACGGTGCGCATCCATGGTGTTCGGGCCGACCTTGATGGCATCGAAGTCGAACGCGATGCCGGCTTCGTTCCCGAGGCCAGTCAGCACTTCGTGAGCCTTGTCCATTTTCTCCTTGCCGCCGAGCTTGGCGGCAAGCGCCGCCTGCTGGTCGACGCCTTCGGGCGGATAGTCGGGGTTGAGCTGGTAAGGGCGCCAGTTCACCTCCACGCCGACCTCGTCCTGAACTTCGGCAATGGCCTGATCGAGACGTGCCTTGCCAAGGTAGCACCAAGGGCAAACAACATCCGATACGATGTCGATGACGATGTTTTCCATGGCGTATTCCTTTCCGGTTCTGGCGCGCGCGAGCCCTTACCCCGATCTAGGCGCCATGACGCGATCTTGCAACCGGTTACCCGAAAGTAACCGGCAATAGAGGTGCGGCTATGCGGCGATCACTGGACCCGAGCATCCCACCAGGCGGGCAATTGATAGCCGTAGAGCGGCAGGATGTCGGGGTGCTGAATGTAGTTGCGACGTGCAATCCATTGCTGACCGATGTGGTACAGCGGAACGACGTAGTGGCCGCTCAACAACATGCGGTCATGGGCGCGCACTGCGGCGCGAAAGTCCTCGGCGGTGCGCGCCGAAAGGATATTTTCTATGATGCGATCGACATCGGGATCGGCAACACCGGCATAATTCTCGCTACCGTCGCGATCGCGCGAGATCGAGCCCCAGCGGCCGACCTGTTCGACGCCGGGCGACAGGGACGAGGGAAAAGCCTTGATGATCATGTCGTAGTTGAAACTGATCGTCCGGCTCTGGAATTGCGAGTCATCGACTGTCCTGACCGTCGCGGCGATGCCAAGTGCCTTCAGCGAGCGCTGGTAGGCAAGCGCCAGGCGTTCCTGGTCCGGGTTCTGGGTCATGATCTCGAAGGTCAACTGCCTGCCGGATGCATCGACCATCTTGCTGTCCTTGATCGAATAGCCCGCCTCGGTGAACTTGTCGAAAGCCTGGCGCAACACCTTGCGATCACGGCCCGAGCCGTCGGTGACAGGCAGTCGGTAACTGCCATCCAGGATCGCCGGATCGATCCGCTTGACGGCCGGACCGAGAATCTCGAGTTCCCGCCCGTCGGCAGGATTGCCCATGCTCGCAAGCTCGGAGTTCTGCCAGTAACTCTGCGTGCGCTTGTAGGCACCTTCGAACAGCGTCCGGTTGGCCCATTCAAAATCAAAGGCCAGCATCAGGCCTTCGCGAACGCGTGGATCGGAGAACATCGGCCGGCGGGTATTGAAGACGAACCCGAGCATGCCGGTCGGCACCTTTGGCTCGAAGACCTCCTTGACGATCGCCCCTGACGTCGCCGCCGGAAAATCATAGGCACGGGCCCAATGGACGGGCGCGCCGTCCTGGTAGATGTCGATGTCGCCCTTCTTGAAAGCCTCGAACAAAGTGCTTTCCTGCAGGAAGTACTCGACCGATATTTCGTCATAGTTGTCCAACCCGACCTTCGAGGGGATATTCTTGCCCCAGTAGTCCGGATTGCGTTCGAAGAGGATCCGCTCGCCTGGCTTCAGCGATTTGACGCGGTACGGTCCTGAGCCGATCGGGATCTCCAGCGAGGAGCGATCGAAGGTGTCGGGATCGATGGCATGTTTCGGCAGGACCGGCGACAGCGCGAGAATCAAAGGCGTTTCGCGATCCGCCTTGTCGTTGAAGGTGAAGCGGACGCTGTTTTCGCCGACCTTCTCCATCTTCTCCACCGTCTCGAGCCGGCGGCTGAAGGGAACGCGACCCTTGTCGCGCAGAAGCTCGAAGGTGAAGATGACGTCGTCGGCCGTCACCGGCTGCCCGTCCGACCATCTGGCCGCGGGGTTCAGGTTGAACTGGATGAAGCTGCGCTTGTCGTCCCACTCGACCGATTCGGCCAGCAGCCCGTACATGCTGAACGCTTCGTCGCGCGAGCGCTGCATCAGTGATTCGAAAACCAGATTGCCGAATTCCGGATCCCACATGCCGCGCGCCGTGGTACGCATGCTCTTGAGGATGAACGGATTGAGACTGTCGAAGGTGCCAACGACGCCATAGGTAATGCGCCCGCCCTTTTTGACGTCCGGATTGACGTAGCTGAAATGCGCATAGTCGCGGGGCAGGGCGGGTTCGCCGTGCATGGCGATCCCGTGCAGCGGCTCGGCTGACGCCTCGACACAGAACAGCAAGGCCAGGCAACCGATCAGAACACGTCTCAACTCTTCTTCCTTTCGCTACCCTTGCGCAATCCCTAGACGCATTCGGAGACAGAATCGGGCCGAATCACGTAGATTTCCCCGTATCGAGGCAAACCAGACAATGTTGCCGCCACCCGATGCGATTCTCCGACGAAGTTATCATGGAGCATCGCCATACAAACACCGCGGGCACGGAAATATTAAGGCTGCACATCAAATGGCCAAAGAAATGCTGGATATCTCCATGATGGCGATGTAACAGGTGAACCGGAATATATGGGTCATGCTCTTGCCTCATTTGAGCGACAGGTGAACGGCATCGCGACCCAACCACACAGGATCGGATGACTACCGTTCCGCACCGGATTTCAGGAGACGGATTCGTTATGATGTTCAATGCAAACAACACCATGCGGGCGGCACTGTCTGTACTCGCTCTTTCGGTCGGAGCGGCTGCGGCACCGGCCGTTTCCCAGGCGCAGGAGGCCGGCGCTGGCCAGGCCCCGCTCGGCTGGTTCAAGACCTGCAGCAAGCAGGAAGACAATGACATCTGCGCCGTCCAGAACATCGTACGAGCCAACAGCGGCCAGATGATCACCGCAGTCGGAGTCATCTCGATCAGCGGCAAGGTCAACCGCAAGCTGCTTCAGGTTTCGGTGCCGTCGGCTCGCCTGATTCCGCCGGGCATCATGATGCAGATCGATGGCGGCAAGGGGCAGAAGCTCGACTATGCCGTCTGCCTGCCGGATCGTTGCACTGCCGAAATCGTCCTGACCGACGCGATCATCGCCAGCATGAAGAAGGGCAACGAAGTCGTCTTCACCTCGATGAATTTCCGCCGTGCGCCCAACCCGATCAAGATCGCGCTTACCGGATTTACCGGTGCCTATGATGGCGAGCCGATGTCGGAATCGAAGCTGGCCGAAAGCCAGCGTAGCCTCGAAGAAGGCATGCAGAAGAAGGCCGTGGAAGCTCGCAAGAAGCTCGAAGAGGCCCAGAAGGCCGCCAAGCAGAACTGATCTGCGCAATCAGACGACGTCAAAGACCAGAAAGCCCGGAGCGATCCGGGCTTTCTCGTTTGGGAGCATAAGAAAGGGGCCCGCTTCCGGGCCCCACCATTTTTCACCGTCGAGCAAACTTGCTCGTCAGTTAGCCATGCTGGCCTTGTGCATGAGTTCTCCCGACGGGCCTAGGTCGAAGATCTGGGCGATCTGCGGGTTCCGCAAGGGGACCTCGCTGTCGTCGGTGACGAGGTTCTGTTCCGACACGTAGGCCACGTATTCCGTTTCGTCATTCTCGGCGAGGAGATGATAGAACGGCTGGTCCTTGCTCGGACGAACTTCAATCGGAATGGAATTCCACCATTCCTCCGTATTCGCGAATTCTGGGTCGACATCAAAGATAACGCCGCGGAACGGGAAGACCTTGTGACGGACCACTTCGCCAATTCGGAATTTTGCGTTGCGTTGTATCATGTTCAGTTCCTTTCCTCCCATATTTGGGGGTTAGGCGCCTGAACATCAAGGTACAGCGACGACCGCCTCGACAACACCCCTACCAATGGGTAGGGCGAGCCATCCGACAGTTTTAATCCGCCCATCCGCCCCGGAAAGGATGTTCCGGCAGGCCGATGGCCTCTGCGTCGGAGTGCCATCGCACGCATGCACCCGAATATCAGGCAAAAAATGAAAAACCGGCAGCAACCACATGGTTCCCGCCGGTTTTCGAGGCTCCGGGCTCCGCAAGCGGAGCCCGTCGTCCGTCCATCAGACGGAATAGTACATGTCGAACTCGACCGGGTGCGGGGTCATTTCGAAGCGCATGACTTCCGCCATCTTCAGCTCGATGAAGGCATCGATCTGATCGTCGTCGAACACGCCGCCGGCCGTCAGGAACTTGCGGTCCTTGTCGAGGCTTTCCAGGGCTTCACGCAGCGAGCCGCAAACCGTCGGGATCTTCTTCAGTTCCTTCGGCGGCAGGTCGTAAAGGTCCTTGTCCATGGCCTTGCCCGGATGGATCTTGTTCTTGATGCCGTCGAGGCCGGCCATCAGCATGGCAGCGAAGGCAAGGTAGGGGTTGGCGGTCGGGTCGGGGAAGCGGACTTCAACGCGCTTTGCCTTCGGGTTGGTGCCGAACGGAATACGGCACGAAGCCGAACGGTTGCGTGCGGAGTAGGCGAGCAGGACCGGTGCTTCGTAGCCGGGGACGAGACGCTTGTAGGAGTTCGTCGACGGGTTGGTGAAGGCGTTGAGCGCCTTGGCATGCTTGATGATGCCGCCGATGAAGAACAGGCAGGTTTCGGAAAGACCTGCATATTCATCGCCTGCAAAAGTCGGCTTGCCGCCCTTCCAGATCGAAAGGTGGACGTGCATGCCCGAACCGTTGTCGCCAAAGATCGGCTTCGGCATGAAGGTGGCCGTCTTGCCGTAGGCGTTCGCGACCTGATGCACGACGTACTTGTAGATCTGCATCTTGTCGGCGTTGCGGGTCAGCGCGTCGAACTTCACGCCCAACTCGTGCTGTGCTGCGGCAACTTCGTGGTGATGCTTTTCAACGGTCACGCCCATTTCGGCCATGACGGTCAGCATTTCCGAACGCATGTCCTGGCAGCTGTCGACCGGCGGAACCGGGAAGTAGCCGCCCTTGACGCGCGGGCGGTGACCGAGGTTGCCGGTCTCGTAGTCGGTGTCGTCGTTGGACGGCAGTTCGGTGGAGTCCAGCTTGAAGCCGGTGTTGTACGGATCGGCCTTGTACTTGACGTCGTCGAAGACGAAGAATTCGGCTTCAGGGCCGACATAGACGGTGTCGCCGATACCCGATGCCTTGAGGTAGGCTTCGGCCTTCTTGGCGGTACCGCGCGGGTCGCGGTTGTAGGCTTCGCCCGAAACCGGGTCGAGAATGTCGCAGAGGACGACCATGGTCGACTGGGCGAAGAACGGATCCATGTGGACCGTCTCGACGTCCGGCATCAGCACCATGTCGGATTCGTTGATGGCCTTCCAGCCGCCGATCGAGGAACCGTCGAACATGACGCCGTCGGCGAACATGTCTTCATCGACGCAGGAGACGTCCATGGTGACGTGCTGCAGCTTGCCCTTGGGGTCCGTAAAGCGCAGGTCCACGAACTTGACGTCGTTGTCCTTGATTTGTTTCAGGATATCTTTTGCAGTCGTCATATAACGATTTCCTTGATGAGATGACGAATTTGTAGACCTTGCCTCCTGAAGCGAAGGCGAGGGGATTAGATGGCGTCTACGCCTGTTTCACCGGTGCGGATTCGAATGACCTCTTCCACATTGGAAACGAAAATCTTTCCGTCGCCGATGCGACCGGTCTGTGCCGCCTTGCGAATGGCCTCGATGACCGCTTCCGCGTTTTCGTCTGCCAGCACGACCTCGACTTTCACCTTCGGCAGGAAATCGACGACGTATTCGGCACCGCGGTAGAGTTCCGTGTGGCCCTTCTGTCGACCGAAGCCCTTCGCTTCCGTGACGGTGATACCCTGCAAGCCGACTTCCTGAAGGGCTTCCTTCACTTCGTCCAGCTTGAAAGGCTTGATGATCGCTTCGATCTTTTTCATGAGAAAATTTCTCTCCGCTTCTCCCGTTAAAGCAGGAACCTCCCGCTCGCCCATATCTGATGCATCTGGCGTGCCAAATGGATGTCGGGGCCGAAAAATTTTGAATTTTGCGCTCGGCCGGACACGATTTTTCGAAATTTGCGACAAAAATCGGCGCGACGGCGTCAATACTCTTCCGATTGGTGTTTGTGTGCAATGCGCCAGCTGCAACTTTTTTGACCGCATCGCAACCAAAGCCCAACCAGTCAGAAGGCGATTAAACGAGCAATTGCACAAAAAGCACTCACAACTCCGCTCTTGATAGGACATTGCTCCTCTGCGCGTTTTGAATTCAAATGCAGACATGAACGCATCCATATCCCGAATTCTCCTGACACCCGACGAAATGGCCGCGGCCGATGCCGCCGCGGCGTCGTCTGGCATCGACAGCTACGGGTTGATGGAACGCGCCGGACAGGCCGCTGCCGCCTCGGCGCTACGACACTTTCCCGGCGCTTCTCGATTTGTGGCGTTGTGCGGGCCGGGAAACAATGGCGGCGACGGCTATGTTGCTGCCCGCGCGCTCGCGGCGAGCGGTGCACCAACCGCGGTGTTCGCGCTTGGGGATACCGCCAAGCTCAGGGGAGACGCCGCCCGGGCATTTGCAAACTGCAGCCTCGATGCCGAACCTTTGTCTGACTACGCGCCACAGCCTGGCGACGTCGTCATCGACGCCATTTTCGGTGCCGGTCTCAGCCGTGATGTCCCGACCGAGGTCGAGGATGTGATTGCAAGGGTTGATGCCGCCAACGTGCCCATTGTGGCCGTCGACCTGCCGTCGGGTCTCTGCGGTCGACGCGGAACACCGCTCGGCGCCTCGTTCCGGGCGGCACGCACCGTAACCTTCATGACCCGCAAACCGGGGCATCTTCTCTTGCCCGGTCGGAAGTTGTGCGGCGAGGTTGAGGTATTCGACATCGGCATTCCGCACCGGGTCATTCATTCGGTTGCGGGGCGGCTGGTTGAAAACGGACCGGAACGATGGGCCGACGCTTTCCCGCATGCCGGCCTTGAAACGCACAAGTTCAAGCGCGGTCATCTCGTCGTATTCTCAGGCGGCCGGACTGCGACCGGTGCAGCTCGGCTTTCGGCAATGGCAGGACTGCGGACCGGCGCAGGGCTGGTGACGATCGCCTCTCCGCCCGAGGCTGTCGCCGTGAACGCAAACGCGCTGACTGCCGTCATGCTGCACGGGATCGATGATCTGGCCGCGCTGAAACACTGGCTCACCGACAGCCGGCTCTCCGGTTTCGTGCTCGGTCCCGGCTTCGGCGTCGGCGAGAGGGCGAGGCAGTTCGCGCTGGCTCTTGCTGCCCGACCGCTGGTGCTGGATGCGGACGGCATCACATCCTTCCGCGATCAGCCGGAACTCCTTTTTTCGCGCAACGACGGCGGAACAGGCAGCTTGGTCCTCACGCCCCACGAGGGCGAGTTCGCGCGCCTGTTCCCTGACATTGCCGCCACGGATATGGCGGGGAAGGTGGAGAAGGCCATTGCTGCAGCCGAGCGGGCCAACGCGATCGTGGTCTACAAGGGCGCTGACACGGTAATCGCGGCGCCCGACGGGCGGGCTGCGATCAATGCAAATGCGCCACCATGGCTGGCGACGGCCGGGTCCGGCGACGTGCTGGCGGGCATCATCGGCGGCCTGCTGGCACAGGGCATGCCGGCTTTCGAGGCGGCCTGCGCCGGCGTCTATTTGCATGGCCAGGCGGGACAGCGCGCGGGAGTAGGTCTCACCGCCGAGGACCTGCCCAGGCACGTGCTGCCGCTATACCAACCGGCTCTGGCGCAGTAGCCCGGCACTTTCGAGCACCGGGTAGGCAATCGATACGACGAGCGAGTTGATCTCCTTGAGGTCGCGCATCGTATCAATATGGATTGAGCTCGAATCGTAGCTGGCGATATTGCCGTCGCGCAAACGCTGCAGGTGCTTTTCCTCGCTCAACCGCACCATGTTGCGTACGATCTCCTTCTGCGCCACCAGTTGGCGCGCATTCTCGATATCGGGGTTGACCAGCAGGTTGAAGGCGAGGCGGGTATTCTTCGTGACCTCGTCATGCATTTCCATCAACTCGCGCCAGCCCTCCGCGGAAAACTCGATCTTGCGCCCTTGCTTCTTGCGGGCACGAATCAGCATGTTCTGGGAGATGATGTCGGCCGCCTGCTCGAGCTTGATGGTCGCCCCCAACAGGTCCTGACACAGTTCGGCCGAGCGATCGTCGAGTTTGGTCTGGGAGATTTTGGCGAGGTAGAATTTGATGTCGCGGTGAATGCGGTCGATTTCGTCGTCCAGGGCCTCGATGCGGTCCATCTTCTGCTCGTCGGGCTTTTCGAAGACCTCGAAGATCTTGGTGAGCATCAACTCGATCTTGTCGCAGACGGCCAGCACCTCGCGTGTCGCATTGGCTAGCGCTTGCTTCGGATCCTGCAGATCGGACGCGGCGAGCGCCGACATGCGGCTCTCCGGTACTGGTTCTTCGGTAGAAGGTGGTTCGGGCAGCAGGCGTTCGAGTAGGCCGGCGACGACGCTGGAAAATGCCAGACCGAGCAGGACGACGATAACGTTGATGGCAATATGCACAGTTACGACCGCATTGCCCGGATCGCTGGCGAAGACGTCCGGCGACAGCTTGAACACCAGTTGCAACACCAGTGCGCAGAGGGTCGTTGTCCCGCGGATGGCGACATTTCCGAGCGGGACGATGCGTGCAAGGCGACTTTCATTGCGGGTCAGAACGGCACCGATGATCGCCGCGCCGAAATTGGCGCCGAGGACCAGAGGGATGATCAGTTCCGGCGTCAGGAGATGACGGTCCGCAAGCGACGCCAGCAGGAGTATGGTTGCCACGCTCGAATGGAACACCCAGGCGAGCAGCGCGGCGAGCAGGAACGCTGTGATCCAGTCCCGCGACAGGTAGTTGATAATGACCGGCAGCAGTTCGCTCTGTTTCAGCGGGTCCGATGCCTCGCCGATGAGGCGCAGCGACAAAAGCAGCAACCCCAGGCCAATGAAAATGCGCCCGAGTTGACGCCAGTTCCGCGCCTCGCTCGCCCGGAAGGCAACAGTTCCCATGAGCAACAGGACCGGAACCAGCAATGACAGATCATGACGCAGGATGCGGACAACGAAGGCGGACCCCAGATCGGCGCCCAGAAGTGCTGCGATACCGATCGCCGTCGACACGTAGCCGCTGGCGACGAAACCCGAAATGATCAACGCCACCGCCGTGGCGCTCTGCAACGCGATCGCAAAGAGGAAACCGGCAATCGACGCAGTTGCCCGGTTTCGAACAGCAAGCCGCAACTTCTCCCTGAGAAGGTTGCCATAGGCCCGCTCCACGCCGGTGCGCACCATGCGCGTCGCCCACAGAAGTAGCGCGACGGCGCCGGCAAGATTGAGGAAGACAATGGAGCCAGTCATTCAACTACCGGAATGCAAAGAGAAATCAAAAGGAGACAAGTGTGGAGAAAGCAGTCCGAAAGCTTCGTCCATTGCCGGGAGCAATGATCACGGTCGAACGACTCAGACTATCTCATTCTCGTCATTGTCACAATTTGCATACCGGTGGCTGTAGTGCGGACAAAGACAACTCGCCTGCACTCATCCCGAATTTACCCGAGTCGGTTCTTCAATTCCCGTGCGCCCGTCGGAGCGTTGACCTTGCCGCCGGTGATGAAAAAGGCAAAGACATCACGCGGCGCATTCTCGACCTTGCGCGCAGGCGCGATGAGAGGAAGGTCCTCCGGCACACCGCCCGCGGCATAGGTTTTGAGGCGGACGGCCCATTCCTCCATGGGCTTGACCGGGTAGCAGGCCTGTTCTTCATCCGTACCCTTCTGCAGGCGGGCATAGACGAAATCCGCGGTCACGTCGGCGAACATCGGGTAGTCGTCGTGATCAGCGCAAACCGCTGCGACGCCATGCTTCGCCAGCATGTCGATGAATTCCGGCACCTGAAACGACGCATGACGCGGTTCGACCACGTGGCGCAGCGGCCGCCCGTTCAACTCCTTGGGCAACAACGCAAGAAAGGCCTCGAAATCCTCGGGCTCGAACTTTTTTGTCGCCATGAATTGCCAGAGGATCGGACCCAGGTGATCGCCGAGTTCGACAATTCCCTGGCCTAGAAATCTTTCGATCGATGGCCCGGCTTCCGCAAGTACCTTGCGGTTGGTGCAGAACCGGCTCGCCTTGAGCGAGAAGACGAAATCCTCCGGCACCTCTGCGGCCCATTTCGCAAAAGTCTCCGGCTTTTGCGAACTGTAATAGGTGCCGTTGACTTCGATTGCTGTCAGTTGGCGGCTGGCATATTCGAGCTGCCGCTTCTTGGTCAGCTTCTCCGGATAGAATGTTCCCTCCCAAGGGTCGAACGTCCACCCCCCGATCCCGGTGCGAATGATGCCGGATTTGCTCATGCTGTCGTTCCTCCCCGAATTGTGGTCTTACTCGGCCGCCTCGATCTTCCTCACTGGCCGGCGCTCCAGCAATTCCTTGAGGAACTGGCCCGTATAGGACGCCGTCTCCTTGACGATGGTTTCCGGGGTGCCGGTCGCGACGATTTCGCCGCCGCCGTCGCCGCCTTCGGGACCGAAGTCGAGGATCCAGTCGGCGGTCTTGATGACCTCGAGGTTGTGTTCGATTACAACGACGGAATTGCCCTGGTTGACCAGTTCGTGCAGCACTTCCAGGAGCTTTGCGACGTCATGGAAATGCAGGCCGGTGGTCGGCTCGTCGAGAATGTAGAGCGTGCGCCCTGTCGATCGCTTGGAAAGCTCCTTGGCAAGCTTGACGCGCTGTGCCTCGCCGCCCGAAAGCGTATTCGCCTGCTGGCCGACCTTGATGTAGCCAAGGCCGACATTGAACAACGATTGCAGCTTGTCGCGCACGGCCGGCACGGCGGAGAAGAATTCCACGCCTTCCTCGACCGTCATGTCGAGCACGTCGGCAATCGACTTGCCCTTGAAGGTGACGTCGAGCGTCTCGCGGTTGTAGCGTTTGCCGTGGCAGACGTCGCAGGTGACATAGACGTCGGGCAGGAAGTGCATCTCGATCTTGATGACGCCGTCGCCCTGGCAGGCCTCGCAGCGGCCGCCCTTGACGTTGAAGGAGAATCGGCCGGGCTGATAGCCGCGCGCCTTTGCTTCGGGCAGGCCGGCGAACCAGTCGCGGATCGGCGTGAAGGCGCCGGTGTAGGTGGCAGGGTTGGAACGCGGCGTGCGGCCGATCGGCGACTGGTCGATGTCGATCACCTTGTCGATATGCTCGAAACCATCGATCCGGTCATGTTCGGCCGGAATCTCGCGCGCGCCCATGACACGGCGCGCCGCGGACTTGTAAAGCGTCTCGATCAGGAACGTCGACTTTCCGCCGCCGGACACGCCGGTAACGGCCGTAAAAATGCCGAGCGGGATCGCGGCGGTGACATTCTTGAGGTTGTTGGCGCGGGCGCCAACAACCTTGATCTCCTTGCCCTTTTTTGCCTTCCTACGTTCCATCGGAACCGGCACGCCCAGTTCGCCGGATAGATATTTTCCAGTCAACGAATTCGGATTCGCCATGACCTCGGCCGGCGTTCCTTGCGCGACGATCTGGCCGCCATGGATTCCCGCGGCCGGACCGATATCGACCACGTAGTCGGCCGTCAGGATCGCGTCCTCGTCGTGCTCGACGACGATCACCGTGTTGCCGATGTCGCGCAGATGCTTCAGCGTCTCGAGCAGCCGGGCGTTGTCGCGCTGGTGCAGGCCGATCGATGGTTCGTCCAGAACGTAGAGGACGCCGGTCAGCCCCGAGCCAATCTGCGATGCCAGACGTATGCGTTGGCTTTCGCCCCCCGAGAGCGTGCCCGAATTGCGCGACATGCTCAGATAATCGAGGCCAACGTCGTTCAGGAAACGCAACCGATCGCGGATTTCCTTGAGGATGCGGACGGCAATCTCGTTCTGCTTGGCCGACAACTGGCCCGGAAGGGCCTCGAACCAGTCGCGGGCGACGCGGATAGACATGCCGGTGACCTGCCCGATATGCAGTGCATTGATCTTGACGGCCAAGGCCTCGGGCTTGAGGCGAAAACCGTTGCAGGCGGGGCAGGGAGCGGCCGACATGAACCGCTCGATCTCCTCACGCGCCCAGGCGGAATCGGTTTCCTTCCAGCGCCTTTCGAGATTCGGAATGATGCCTTCGAAGGTCTTGGACGTGCTGTAGGAGCGGGCGCCGTCGGCGTAGTGGAACTCGATTTTTTCGTTCGTGCCGTGGAGAATGACCTGCTGCGCCCGTTCCGGCAGTTCGCTCCAGCGGTTCCCGAGCTTGAAGCCGAAATGCTTGCCGAGCGCCTCGAGCGTCTGATTGTAGTAAGGAGAACTGGATTTTGCCCAAGGCGCGATGGCGCCGTCGCGCAAGGTCATCTGCGGTTCCGGCACGATCAGGTCCGGATCGATCTTCTGCTGCGAACCAAGCCCATCGCAGGTGGGGCAGGCACCAGCCGGATTGTTGAAGGAGAACAGCCGCGGCTCGATCTCCGAGATGGTAAAACCGGAAACCGGGCAGGCGAACTTTTCCGAAAACAGCACCCGCTCGTGCGTCTCGTTCAGCGACTTGTTGGCAGAGCCACCCGCCGATGTTTCCTCCGGAGGCAGTGGTTTGTCGGCAAATTCCGCGATTGCCAGGCCATCGGCCAATTTCAGCGAAGTCTCGAAGCTGTCGGCAAGGCGTGCGGCCATATCAGGCCGCACGACGATGCGGTCGACCACCACGTCGATATCGTGCTTGTACTTCTTGTCGAGCGCGGGCACGTCGGCGATCTCGTAGAACTGGCCGTCCACCTTGACGCGCTGGAAGCCCTTCTTCATCAGTTCGGCCAGTTCCTTCTTGTACTCGCCCTTCCGGCCCCGGACGATCGGCGCAAGGATATAGAGGCGCGTACTCTCATCCAGGGCAAGAACCCGGTCGACCATCTGGCTGATCGTCTGGCTCTCGATAGGAAGGCCCGTCGCCGGCGAATAGGGAACGCCGACCCGCGCAAAGAGCAGGCGCATGTAGTCGTAGATCTCGGTCACTGTGCCGACCGTCGAACGCGGGTTGCGCGACGTGGTCTTCTGTTCGATCGAAATCGCCGGGGATAGCCCGTCGATCTGGTCGACGTCGGGCTTCTGCATCATCTCCAGAAACTGACGGGCATAGGCGGACAAGCTCTCGACATAGCGGCGCTGTCCTTCGGCATAGATGGTGTCGAATGCCAGCGAGGATTTGCCCGAGCCAGAAAGCCCCGTCATGACGATCAGCTTGTTGCGCGGGAGATCGAGATCGACACCCTTGAGATTGTGCTCGCGTGCGCCGCGAATGGAAATGGTTTTCAGTTCACTCATCTGCCAAAGCTCTTATCCGACAAAACCAGCCCCTTATTTAGTGATGAGCCTCGAACTGTCGAGGCGGAAAACCACTTTGGCGCTGGCGTATTCGATTCAGTTGACAGGATCATAGGCATTTACTAGAACAAATAAAGAACAAATTCTCTGTGGATTTCAAATTCCCATCGCCCAACGGTCGATGGTGATAGGGTATGGTCCACGTTCTCGTACTATTTCGGATCGCGCAGGCGGCGCGACAGACAGGGTGATGATATGGCAGGCAGTGTGAACAAGGTAATTCTGATCGGCAATGTCGGGGCGGATCCCGAGATCCGGCGCACGCAGGACGGCCGACCGATCGCCAATCTGCGCATCGCCACGTCGGAAACCTGGCGCGACCGCAATAGCGGCGAGCGCCGCGAGAAGACCGAGTGGCACACCGTGGTGGTCTTCAACGAAGGTCTCTGCAAAGTCGTCGAACAATACGTGAAGAAGGGCGCCAAGCTCTATATCGAGGGCCAGTTGCAGACTCGCAAATGGCAGGACCAGAACGGCAACGACCGCTATTCCACGGAAATCGTGCTGCAGGGGTTCAACTCGACACTGACGATGCTTGACGGGCGCGGCGAGGGCGGTGGCGCAAGCGCCGGCGGCTCGCGTGGCGGCAGCGACCTCAGCGGCGGTTATGGCGACGACTACGGCCAGCCCTCCTCGGGTAGCCAAAGTCGCGGCGGCAGTTCAGGCGGCAGCAACTTCTCGCGCGACCTCGACGACGACATTCCATTTTGATCGTTGCAAAAAACACCACATTTCTCTGGAGGGGAACGGCGCACGTCGTTCCCCTCTTTGATTCACGCGTATACTTAGGTCTCCGGGGTAGCCCGGGATCAAGCTATGGAAAACGCCGCCTTCGCCCCGTCGATGACGAACTGTATGGCGAGGGCCGCCAGGATGACGCCCAGGAGGCGCGTGAGGATTGCGCGGCCGGTCACGCCGAGGAATCGGTCAATGCGCTCGGCGACGACGAGTGTGCCGAGCACCAGCAACATACAAAGCGACAGGACGACGATGAGCGCTGCCTTCTCGATTGCGCCGGGCATCGATGTCGCAAGCAGGATCGTGGCTGAAATCGAGCCGGGTCCGGCGATCAGGGGCAATGCCAACGGAAACACCGCGATGTTTTGCAGGTGATCCTTGGTGATCGCCATCTCGGAGGTCTTTTCCTTGCGTTCCTGCCGCTTCTCGAAAATCATCTCGAAGGAGATCCAGAACAACAGCATGCCCCCGGCAATCCTGAAAGCCCCCATGGATATCCCGAGAATGCCGAGGACGCTTGCCCCAAAGAGGGCAAAGACCGTCAGGATGCCGAATGCTATGAGGGAGCCGCGCACCGCCACCTGCTTGCGTTGCTCGCGGTTCATGCCGATGGTCAATCCGAGGAAAATCGGTGCCAGTCCTGGCGGGTCAAGGGTGACCAGAAGGGTCGTCACAGCATTGATCAGCAGGTCCGCAGTTGCCATCGACAGCCCCATATCGACAAGAATTGAAACTATTGTTACGTGAGTGGATCAGGCAAGGAAAGCCCGGGCGGACAAATCGCGCGGCGCGATCGTCGAAAAGCGCCATTTCCCTTGCCTTGGGCCGAAAACCCTGTTCAAAAGACTGGCGGAAATTGGCGCGCTACTGTGCTTTCCGCTATAAAAATCCGCAGTGATTCTAGAAAAGATCGTGATCTGAATTGACTGACCAAACCACACCCGGCGGCGGGAAGCTCCCGCCAGGCATCGAGCCGATTTCCATCATGGAGGAAATGCAGCGGTCGTATCTCGATTACGCGATGAGCGTCATCGTGAGCCGCGCTCTTCCGGACGTGCGCGACGGCATGAAGCCGGTGCACCGGCGCATCCTCTACGGCATGTCCGAACTCGGCATCGACTGGAACAAGAAATACGTCAAATGCGCTCGCGTCACCGGTGACGTGATGGGTAAGTTCCACCCGCACGGCAATGCCGCGATCTACGACGCGCTGGCTCGAATGGCGCAGGACTGGTCGCTTCGCCTGCCGCTGATCGACGGTCAGGGCAACTTCGGTTCGATCGACGGCGACCCGCCGGCGGCCGAGCGCTACACCGAATGCCGCCTGCAGAAGGCCGCGCATTCGCTTCTCGACGACCTCGACAAGGAAACGGTCGACTTTCGCGACAACTATGACGGTACGCTGCATGAACCTGTCGTCATACCGGCAAAGTTCCCGAACCTGCTCGTCAATGGTGCAGGCGGCATCGCCGTCGGCATGGCGACCAACATCCCGCCGCACAACCTGGTGGAAGTGATCGACGGGTGCATCGCGCTCATGGAGAACCCGGCGATCGAATTGCCGGAACTGATGCAGATCATTCCCGGGCCGGACTTCCCGACCGGAGCGCTGATCCTTGGCCGCTCCGGCATCAAGTCGGCCTATGAGACCGGTCGCGGCTCCGTCATCATGCGCGGCGTCGCCACCATCGAGCCGATGCGCGGCGACCGCGAACAGATCATTATCACCGAAGTTCCCTATCAGGTGAACAAGGCGACGATGATCGAGAAGATGGCCGAACTGGTGAAGGAAAAGCGTATCGAAGGCATTTCCGACCTGCGCGACGAATCCGACCGGCAGGGCTACCGCGTCGTCATCGAGTTGAAGCGCGACGCCAATGCCGAAGTCATCCTGAACCAGCTGTATCGCTACACGCCGCTGCAGACCTCATTTGGCTGTAACATGGTGGCGTTGAACGGCGGCAAGCCCGAACAGATGACGCTGCTCGACATGCTGCGCGCTTTCGTCGCCTTCCGCGAGGAAGTCGTAAGCCGTCGCACCAAGTATCTGCTGCGCAAGGCGCGCGAAC
This sequence comes from Ferirhizobium litorale, assembly GCA_030028905.1. Lineage (GTDB taxonomy): Bacteria > Pseudomonadota > Alphaproteobacteria > Rhizobiales > Rhizobiaceae > Ferirhizobium > Ferirhizobium litorale. The sequence goes on from JALDYZ010000006.1 coordinate 247,524, forward strand.
GGGCCCACATCCTCGTCGGTCTCGCCATCGCCGTCGCCAACATCGACGAGGTCATCCGCGTCATCCGCCATGCGCCCGATCCGCAGTCGGCCCGGGCCGAACTGATGGAGCGCCGCTGGCCGGCATCGGACGTGGAATCGCTGATCCGCCTGATCGACGATCCGCGCCATCGCATCAACGAGGACGGCACCTACAATCTTTCCGAGGAGCAGGCCCGCGCCATCCTTGAACTGCGCCTGGCCCGCCTAACCGCACTCGGCCGCGACGAAATCGGCGACGAACTCAACAAGATCGGCGTCGAGATCAAGGACTATCTCGACATCCTGTCGTCGCGCCTGCGCATCCAGACGGTCGTCAAGGAAGAGCTCGTTGCCGTTCGCGACGAGTTCGGCACCCCGCGTCGCACCCAGATCATCGACGGTGGTCCGGATATGGACGACGAGGACCTGATTGCCCGCGAAGACATGGTGGTGACGGTATCACACCTCGGCTATATCAAGCGCGTGCCGCTGACCACCTATCGCGCGCAGCGCCGCGGCGGCAAGGGCCGTTCCGGCATGGCGACCCGCGACGAGGATTTCGTCACGCGCCTGTTCGTCGCCAATACCCATACGCCGGTGCTGTTCTTCTCATCACGCGGCATCGTCTACAAGGAAAAGGTCTGGCGGCTTCCCATCGGCACGCCGCAGTCGCGCGGCAAGGCCCTGATCAACATGCTGCCGCTCGAACCCGGCGAGCGTATCACTACCATCATGCCGCTTCCCGAGGACGAGGCAAGCTGGGACAACCTCGACGTGATGTTCTCGACGACGCGCGGCACGGTCCGCCGAAATAAGCTGTCTGACTTCGTGCAGGTCAACCGCAATGGCAAGATCGCCATGAAACTCGACGAGGAGGGCGACGAAATCCTCTCCGTCGACACCTGCACCGAGCACGACGACGTGCTGCTGACGACGGCACTCGGCCAGGCAATCCGCTTCCCGGTCGACGAGGTGCGCGTCTTTGCGGGCCGCAATTCGATCGGCGTGCGCGGCATTTCGCTCGCCGATGGCGATCGCATCATCTCGATGACCATCGTCGGTCACGTCGATGCCGAGCCATGGGAGCGCGCTGCCTATCTCAAGCGTTCCGCAGCCGAACGCCGCGCCGCCGGCGTCGATGAAGAAGACATCGCCCTGGTCGGCGAGGAGGTGGTCGAAGAAGGCCAGCTCTCCGACGAGCGCTATGAATACCTGAAGGTACGCGAGGAGTTCGTCCTGACCGTGTCCGTCAAGGGCTACGGCAAGCGGTCGTCGTCCTACGACTTCCGCACCTCCGGTCGCGGTGGCAAGGGCATTCGCGCCACCGATACCGCGAAGACCGGCGAGATCGGCGAATTGGTCGCCGCCTTCCCGGTGGAGGAAAAGGACCAGATCATGCTCGTGTCCGATGGCGGCCAGTTGATCCGCGTGCCGGTCTACGGCATCCGTATCGCCAGCCGTGCCACGAAGGGCGTTACCATCTTCTCGACCGCCAGGGACGAGAAGGTAGTGTCGGTCGAGCGGATCAGCGAACCCGAAGGCGATGATGAAAACGGCGATACGGTCGAAAACGGCAATGGTGAAGTCTTGCCGGAGAACGGCCAGGAATAGCGCCAGGCATCTCGCAGTTGGAATTCGGGCACCTTCGGGTGCCCGTTTTCGTTCGCACACAGAAAAACCGGACAGCGTGGCTATCCGGTTTGCAAACTGCCCAATTCGGAGTTTGGCGGGGCGCTTAGGCTCAAAAGACCCTGTGATTCTTGATGTATGCTCTCACTTGTTCGCGCTCTTCGCGAAGTGCGGAGATGGTCGAAGCCACGGACGTGACAAACATGATGCTGATCAGGGCGGCAAGCATGGTCAAAGTCAGGAACATGGCTTTTCCTTTCCGGTTACGAGTGGAGCGATCCTCTTACCTGTAATATTGCAGCGGGGATTGTGTGCGAGCGGTTACCGTAGGGCTCCCGGATTTGGAAGCTTGGAAACTCGGTTGATAAAGCGTTACCGTTGCTGTCAGCATTCCCGCGACCATGGTCATCCAGATCAGGCTGATCGTAGTAATTTTGTCCGGCATGATGCTGTTCCTTCGTGCGGTTCTTATCATTGTCGCAATTCCATTCAGTAAACTTGGCGGTGGCGATTTGGTTCCACTCTAACGTGGGGCTTTTGACACAGGCAGCCTGAAGCATCCTTGAATGTTCCGTTCATCTGGCGTTCAGGTTTCCTGTCGCTGCAGGAACTTCTTCTGGCGACTTGCGGCCAGTCATTGCCGAGAGCCGAGCCCACTCGATCTCGTAGTTGTCGCGGATGTGGTTCGACAGGCTTTCCGCAATCAGCGACACCGAAACGGTCACGGCGATCATCAACGTCAACATTGTCCCTCTCTGCGCCTCGCGCCACTGCCGCATGCCAGAATGGCGACGGTGACAAGCATCAAGCAAACCGTATTTGAATCGACCCTGAATACTGCATTCATCCATAATTCATCGCGGATGCGGTCACCGGAACTCTGTCCTGCACCCTTGCGACAAGCCCGTATCCATGACAAAAGGCGTCAAAGTTCAACGGCCGGACGACTATGACGAAAGCATTTTATCCCGGATCATTCGATCCGCTGACGAACGGACATCTGGACGTGCTCGTTCAGGCGCTGAATGTCGCCGATGACGTCGTCGTGGCAATCGGCATCCATCCGGGAAAGGCCCCGCTTTTTTCGTTCGAAGAGAGGGCGGATCTCATTCGCCAGTCGATCACCGAGGTGTTGCCCGAAAAGGCGCCGAAGGTCTCCGTGGTGTCCTTTGCCAATCTGGTTGTCGACGCAGCTCGGGATCATGGCGCGCGACTGCTGATCCGCGGCCTTCGGGATGGTACGGATCTCGACTACGAGATGCAGATGGCTGGCATGAACCAGCAGATGGCGCCGGACGTCCAGACGATATTCCTGCCGGCGGGCATAGCCTCCCGGCCCATAACGGCCACATTGGTCCGGCAGATCGCAGCCATGGGCGGTGATGTCGGCGCGTTTGTGCCGGTGTCTGTATACGAAGCGCTAAAGGCGAAATTCAGAGCCTGACGACGCGGATCGATCTCAATGGAGCTGACATGAAACTCTTTTATCTCGCATTTGCCGGCGTTCTGTATCTGGCGTCTTTCGCTGGTGACGTTTTTGCCCAGTCGAACGATAATTTCCTGACAATCCAGTTGAAGGACGGACCGGTCGTCATCGAACTGCTCCCCGATGTCGCGCCGAAGCACGTCGCGCAGATCAAGGAACTGGCATCGAAGGGCGAATACGACAATGTCGCCTTTCATCGCGTGATCGACGGCTTCATGGCCCAGACCGGCGACGTGCAATTCGGCGACATGGAGCAGGGCTTCCAGGCATCGCGTGCCGGTACCGGCGGATCGAGCCTGCCGGATATCCCGGCCGAGTTTTCGGATGTCCCGTTCGAACGCGGCACGGTCGGCATGGCACGTTCACAGGATCCGAACTCCGCCAATTCGCAGTTCTTCATCATGTTCGCCCCGGGTGACTTCCTAAACGGTCAGTACACGGTGGTCGGCAAGGTTGTTTCCGGCATGGAGTTCGTCGACAAGATCAAGCGCGGCGCGGGCGCCAACGGCGAAGTCACCGATCCTGATCGCATGGTCAAGGTCACGGTCGGAAAGCAGTAAGTTTCAAGCAAGGAGAAATGTCATGGCCGAGATCAAGGATCCGGAAAACACCATCATCATGGAGACCTCGAAGGGTCAGGTCGTCATCCAGCTTTTGCCCGAGGTCGCCCCCGAGCATGTTGCCCGCATAAAGGAACTGGCGCGCGAAGGCGCCTATGACGGCGTGGTGTTCCACCGTGTCATCGAGGACTTTATGGCCCAGACCGGTGACGTACAGTACGGCAAGACGGGTGCCGAGAGCTTCAATCCGGGTCGCGCCGGCATGGGCGGTTCCTCCAAGCCAGACCTGAAGGCGGAATTTTCGGCGGTCTCGCACGTGCGCGGCACCTGCTCGATGGCTCGCTCGCAGAACCCGAACTCGGCCAACTCGCAATTCTTCATCTGCTTCACCGACGCGCCATGGCTGAACAAGCAGTATTCGGTGTGGGGCCAGGTCATCGAAGGCATGGACAACATCGACAAGATCAAGCGCGGAGAACCGGTGCGCGATCCTGACACCATCACCTCCATGCGCGTCGCTGCCGACGCCTGAGGATACCCGATTGCAGGAACCCGCCTCAGCGCTTCGGCGCCGGGGCGGGTTTCGCGTTTGCTCCCGAGTTTGTTGAATGCGTGTAGACCTGTTCGATTTTGACCTGCCGGAAGAATGCATCGCGTTGCGGCCTGCAAGCCCGCGCGACAGCGCTCGGCTGCTCGTTGTCCGCCCCAACGGCGAGCCTATGCTTGCCGACCATCATGTGCGTGACCTGGTATCCTTCCTGAGACCCGGCGATGCACTGGTGTTCAACGATACGAAGGTCATCCCGGCACAACTCGAGGGAACGCGGCTGCGCGAAGGTGCGGAACAGACGCCGGTTTCCTCCACGCTGCACATGCGCATCGCCGCCAACCGCTGGAAGGCGTTCGCCCGCCCCGGCAAGCGCATCAAGGTCGGCGACCGCATCGCGTTCGGCCACTCCGGCAATGCCTGCCTGCTCGGCTCGCTCGACGCGACGGTGGAGGAAAAAGGCGAGGGCGGGGAAGTAACCCTGCGTTTCGAGTTGTCCGGACCGGCGCTGGACGAGGCGATCATGGCTGTCGGCCACATCCCGCTGCCGCCCTATATCGCTTCCAAGCGCGACGAGGACGATCGGGATCGTACCGACTACCAGACCGTCTACGCCCGCGAGGAAGGCGCCGTTGCCGCACCGACCGCCGGACTGCATTTTACCCCGGATCTGTTCGACATGCTCCACAGGGCGGGAATCGAACGGCACTTCGTGACGCTGCATGTCGGGGCAGGGACGTTCCTGCCGGTGAAGGCCGACGACACCGACGACCACAAGATGCATTTCGAAACCGGCATGGTCAGCGCCGCAACCGCCGAACGACTGAATGCCGTAAAGGCGAGGGGTGGCCGCATCGTCTGTGTCGGCACCACCTCGTTGCGGCTGATCGAGAGCGCGGCTACCGAAGACGGTGACATAAAGCCATGGTCCGGTGCTACCGGGATTTTCATCACCCCCGGCTACCGATTCCGGGCCGTCGATATGCTCATGACCAATTTTCACCTGCCGAAGTCGACGCTGTTCATGCTCGTATCGGCATTCGCGGGGCTGGAAACGATGAAAGCGGCCTATGGCCACGCTATCGAGACCGGCTACCGCTTCTATTCCTATGGCGATGCCAGCCTCCTGTTCCGGAAAGACTAGATGAACAAGAACTTCCAGTTCACCCTGAAGGCGACGGATGGAATGGCCCGCCTCGGCGAGATTTCGATGCCGCGAGGCACGATCCGCACGCCGGCCTTCATGCCGGTCGGCACCGTAGGCACGGTCAAAGCGATGTATCTCGACCAGGTGCGCGAGCTCGGTGCCGACATCATTCTCGGCAACACCTACCACCTGATGCTGCGCCCCGGTCCTGAACGTGTCGCGCGTCTTGGCGGGCTGCACGAACTCATCCGCTGGCCCTATCCGATCCTGACCGACAGCGGCGGCTTCCAGGTCATGTCCCTATCCGGGCTGCGCAAGCTCGACGAGCAGGGTGTTACCTTCAAGAGCCATGTCGACGGCAGCACCCACCATATGTCGCCGGAACGCTCGATCGAGATCCAGGGACTGCTCGATTCCGACATCCAGATGCAACTCGACGAGTGCGTGGCGCTGCCGGCCGAACGCAAGGAAATAGAGCGGGCAATGGAAATGTCGCTGCGCTGGGCCGAGCGTTGCCACGTCGCTTTTGGCGAACAACCGGGCAAGGCCATGTTCGGCATCGTCCAGGGCGGCGACCTCGCCGACCTGCGCATCCGCTCCGCTGAAGGATTGAAGCAACTCGACCTCAAGGGTTACGCGATCGGCGGCCTTGCTGTTGGCGAGCCGCAGGCAGTCATGCTCGAGATGCTGGAGACCACGTTGCCGGTGCTGCCGACCGAGAAGCCGCGCTACCTGATGGGGGTCGGCACGCCGGACGATATCCTGAAGTCGGTAGCGCGTGGCATCGACATGTTCGACTGCGTGATGCCAACCCGCTCGGGCCGGCACGGCCTGGCCTTTACGCGCCGCGGCCGGATCAACATCCGCAATGCCCGTCACGCCGAGGACATCCGACCCCTCGACGAGGAATCGACCTGCCCGGCAACGCGCGAGTACTCACGCGCCTACCTCCACCATCTCGTCCGCTCGAACGAGGCGCTGGGCGGCATGCTGCTGTCATGGAATAACCTGGCCTACTACCAGGACCTGATGAAAGGCATTCGCCTGGCGATCGCAGAGGGCCGGTTTGCCGACTTCTATGCCGAGACCATCGAGATGTGGGAAAGGGGCGATGTCGATCCGCTCTGAAGCGTCGACGCATTCCCGTTCCAAAGGCACGCGCCATCATCGTGCGTCGGGATATTCGTTATATAATATAGACATATAGAAAATTGTGAATGTGATATATTATGTTTTATTTACTGACCGCGACAGATCAATCATCGCTGTAGCGTTGCTCCCCCCAGGGATCACCGCGCATGTGGTAGCCATTGCGCTCCCAGAATCCGGCTTCGTCCTGGGTGCGAAAATCGATCCGGTGGATCCATTTTGCGCTTTTCCAGAAGTAGAGGTGCGGGATCACCAGGCGCAACGGGCCACCATGATCACGGGTTAGCGGCAGACCTTGCCAGCTATGGGCAAGGAGTGCGTTCTCGACGGCAAAATCCGCGAGCGGAACATTGGTCGTATAGCCGTCGTAGCTGGTGAGCACTACGTAGTGAGCGACCGATTTGGGGATGACGAAGTCGAGCAGGTCGCGCGTCGCAACGCCCAGCCATTCATTGTCATAGCGCGACCAGGTGGTGACGCAGTGGATGTCCGAAACGATCTTGCGCTGGGGGAGCGCATTGAAGGATTGCCAGTTGAATGTCGCGCCGGTCTCGACTTCGCCAGAAACTTCCAGCTTCCAGCTCGACGTGTCGATCACCGGTTGCTGGCCGAGATCGAGAACGGGCCAGTTCTTGACGAGATGCTGGCCGGGCGGCAGGCGGTCCTCAGATGAACGCGCGATGTGACCGGTCAGGAAGCGCCCTTCGGCAGCCCACTTGCGTTTTGTCGTCGTCAATTTGGTCTCATCCCGCGGGAGTTCGTCGTCGGCCATGTCTTCACCCGTGGTTGTCATGCTGGTTTCAGATCGCCAAGCAGCGTCGGGATCAGTTCCGAAACTGTCGGATGGATGGGAACGGCCCATTGCAGCACAGTGTAGGGACTACCACTGCTCATTGTATCAACGATCCCATGTATGGCCTCGTCGCCCTCGATCCCCAGTATTGCGGCACCGAGGATCTGTTTGGTCTCGGCATCAGCAATCGCCTTCATGAAGCCCTGGGTTTCGCCCTTCTCGACCGCGCGTCCGACACGTGCCATCGGTCGCTTCGAAACGAGGAGAGGGCGTCCGCTGGCCCGCGCCTCGCGCTCGCTCATCCCGGCTCGACCGAGCGGCGGGTCGATGTAGAGCGCATAGGCCGCTACGCGCGCCGAAACCTTGCGATCGCCGTTGTCCAGCAGGTTCGCCGCCACGATCTCGAAATCATTGTAGGCGGTGTGGGTGAAGCCGCCCCAGCCGTTGCAGTCGCCCATGGCCCAGATACCGGATGCAGTCGTCTCGAGCCTGTCGTTGACCTTGATGTAGCCGCGTTCGTCCGTCTCCACGCCGACAGCTTCCAGCCCGAGATCATCGGTATTCGGCCGTCGGCCCACCGCCACCAGGACATGGCTACCGATGATCTCCGGAGGACCCGCAGTGCAGTCGACACTGACGGCGATGCCCTCTGAATGCCGGGAAAAGGCTATGCAATCGGCCCCTGTACGGATCCCGATGCCTTCTCGGCCGAGGATATCGGCAATGGCGTCGCTGATATCCTCGTCCTCGCGTGAGATCAGGCGAGGGTTGCGCTCGACAATCGTCACTTCGGCGCCGAAGCGACGATACATCTGTGCAAATTCGAGTCCGATATAGCTGCCGCCGACAATGACAAGGTGCCTGGGCACGGAGTCCAGCTCGAGGATGGACGTGCTCGTCAGGTGGGCTACCTCGTCGATGCCGGGAAGGCGGGGTATCACTGGCCGGCCACCGACATTGATGAATATCCGCGGCGCCGATAGTCTTTTGCCGCCGACCGCCACGGCGTTGGGGCCGTCGAAACGGGCGGTACCTCGCACCAACGTCAGGTCCGCCATCTTGCCCAGCCACGCCTCGAGATTGCCCCGGGCATTGCCGATCACCGTATCGGCGCGCGATTTGACTTTCGCCATGTCGATGCCGACCGGCTGATCGACATTCACGCCAAAGGCAGCCGCGTTCCTGGCTACATGGGCCGCACGGGCGGAGGCGACAAGTGTTTTCGTCGGCATGCAGCCGGCATTGACGCAGGTGCCGCCGATAAACTTGCGTTCAATGAGCGCGACCTTCATTCCGGCCGTTGTAAGCCTCCCAGCAAGCGATGGTCCGGCTTGGCCGGCGCCGATGATGATCGCATCGAAATCCATCATATCAATCCCACGATCAACGCGGCGCCGACAACCGCCACAGCATCTTCGATCAGCGCTGCCGGCGGATCCCTGCCAAAAAGCGTTGCCAGCCGGGCACGGGCCTCTGCGCCGCCATAAGTGCCTAGCACGGCGCCTATCGCACCCGCTATCAGGCCGATGACCGCCGCATCGCCGGCGGCACCCAGCGCCGCACCACAAAGAGCGCCCATGACGATGCGGGTCGCGAATTGCAACGGTACCTTGCGGCTTGGTGTCTGCGGAAGCTGATCACCGATCAGTTCTGCAATGGCACCGGCGGTAAAGATCCAGGCCGTCCACTGGCTGCCGAAAACGGCGAACGGCGTCGACGTCAGATTGAGGATCCCAAAATAAGCGGCCCAACTGACCGCCGCTGGCGCCGTCATGGCCCTGAGGCCAGCGACAATTCCGATGAGCAGCGCGGATATGGCCAGCATGAAATGTCCCCAATTTGCCAAGATCAGGAATTCTGCCGGTGCACGAGAGCGCGAAGTGTGCTTGCCAACGCGGCAAAGGTCAACAGCGGGGCGGCTCAATGTCTGCTGTGTCAACCAAGGCGAAGCAGGGACATCGCACGTAGCAACCCACCCGGCTACATGCATGAGTCGCATAAGACAGATTATGGAACGGGGAGGCCATTTCGGATTTGTTGCGTTTCCTCGAAATAGCTTGTCATGGACCATACACAAGGCCATTTCGATTTTGCGTATTGCGAAGCCGTTCTTGACGCGTCACGCAGCGCATGACCGCGCGCAACTCTTACAGATCCTGCTCAGATACCGCGGCCGCCGGCTTGGCCAGGTCGGTTTGGCGTGCTCGTGATGAACTGCGAGCGGCCACAAGCGAGCGCCCCGGTCGCATATTTCGCAGATTGCGACATCATCCTTCGCGAAGGCTTTTCGGTCGCACCCACCATTGCGGGTAGATTCCCGTATCTCAGTTTCGAGTGCTCTGCGCGCCGCCGCATAGCCCAACAATGCTGGCTCATCAGCGCTTGTCGCCAGTTGCCGCTTCCACAGTTGCAGCAGCCGCATGATGTCCGGAATAGCTCGACGGATATCACTGGGTACTGAGTTCAGTAAGCCTTCCAGCTTCTGGTAGGCCTCGGCGCTGTTCCTGGCGCGCCATATCTCGTGATACTTCATCCTTTCCTCCCAGATGCGCGCAAGGAATGGGTTCACCTCCAGAAGCGACTTCGGCCGGATTCCTTGCCCCCCGGGCCCGCTATTGAGAATGAAAAGGTAGTGCGGATCGCTTCTGCTAAAACTGTTGAAGTTCGTCCTCGATCGCAGCCTGTTCGCAACCAGCCTGATCTGCCTAGTGATGTCCGAGTGATGAACTGCCGGTCTCGCATCGGGCAGCAATTTCAATGCTGCATCACGATAGGCCGCAACAAGGTCGGTAACAACCACCCGGATCCTTTCCTTTTCGGGAACGCCCGCGAGCCACCGCTCGACGTCGGCGGTCCGGCACGAGGCGATAGTTCCCAGGATTGTACGGGTACCGACGTCCCAGAATACGGTCAAAGGCTTGCCAGCGAACTCGACGCGTGCGACTCCAAGGATCTGCGGCACCAGATCAATACTCTCGTCAAGCTGGTCGCTCCAATGTGACGATAGCGCAGTCCGGATTGTAGTTTCGTTGAGGCCAACCGTTGTGGCGACCTTCAAGACGCTAAGCTTCTGAGACGCCTGCGCAAGATAGCAAAGGAGGCGCGTCGTCATTCTGTGTCGATGGTTCACCCCGGGTATGTTCTGCCGGGTCGTTCGCGCACACAACGAGCACCGAAATCGCCTAAAGGTTATCTCGAGACGGACAGAAGTCCCATCCATTGGTAGATCTGCAACGGTGATTGTACGCTTGGCGTGCGGTGAAAGCGTTCCACCGCATTGGCACTTTGTTGGCACTAGAAGCGCCCGAACAGGCACAACTACCCTACCCCGCGCATCCCGATGGAAGGGACCGGAACAGGTCAAACCATCGGGTAGGTCAACACTCGGGTAGAACATAAGCAAAATCTTCCTCTTCCGGACAACCACCACTTACTCTGACTCATTGCGAGTAGCAACAAATCTGCAAAACATTACAGCCTTCTATGAAGGATTTTGAATTTGTCACATTGCGATTGTTGCCATACCGATATCTCTAATGATCGGAGGGAAGCGATGCCCATCACGATGCTAGATAGCGGACCGACGTGTTCAGACCACGATGGCGTACCCCGGCTCTGGTCCACCATCTGGGCGCAATGGTTCCCCTTGCAGCAGAGCCGAAAGGCAACCGCTAGGAAATTGACTGCGGCCAATTTCGTCTACGAGGTCGCGGATGAACTGCACGGTACCCGCTCACTGGACCGGTTTCTCTGCGATGGTGACGTGACCAGCCTCAAATCCGTACTAAGCGCCGTCTTTTTCAGATTGCGGAATAAGGCAGTCAAGGACGGGAAGAACATGGGAACGCAGTTCGATGACGCGATGCGGTTCGTCATCGACATCCTCGAGAAGCATCGCGAGGACGAAAGCGGTGAGGCCGTTCAAGATGCACTCACAAAACTGGTCTATCAGTACCGCGACACCAATCTCAATGTGAACAGTGCACCGCCGCAGATCCGAGCGCTACCTGAAGAGGTGATCAATGATCTCTTCGAGATTTTCAATCCGTTGTCGAGCCGCAATCCTTTTCGGACGATAGCTCTGCGATGGCGGAACTTCATGTTTTTCCTTTTGCTCCTCGAAACCGGAATGCGTCGGGGGGAATCCGCGCTGCTCACTTCCACCTCGCTCTACACACAGTTTGACAGCAGACGGCAGGTGAATTCCTTCTGGCTCAACATTCGGCAAACGGTGGACGAGGATCCTCGCTACGAGGCGCCCAGCCTGAAAACGGTCAATGCAACGCGGCAGATCCCAGTCTCCGCCTCGCTTGCTGCAGTCATGAATCTCTACGAGCTTGAATATCGTCCCCAGGCGTACTCGGAGTTCTTCGTGATTTCGCAGAAGTCGAATCCGATTTCGTTGCGGCAACTGAACCAAATCCTGGAAGTGGCCACCAAGCACCTGCTGGACGAGGTCAAGGAAAGCCTGGCGCGAAGGGGCGTCCAGAGTGTGTCCTGCCATGAACTCCGACACTCGTGTGCTTGCATGCGGCTACGCCGCCACCTCGACCAGGGCCTGACGCTTCCCGCCGCCCAGGAGAAGCTTCGTGACTTCTTCGGATGGAGTTCCGACTCGAACATGCCGATCTACTATTCCCGCGCCGAGTTTGAACCGAAAGCATCGGAAACTTGGAACCAGGTGATGGATTCCACCGTGGCTGTCCTCAGGCGTGTAGGTTTCAATGTCGCGGAGGCTGACGATGCCTGACATCGTTCCAGTTCATGACCATGACCGTGGTGATCCGATCGCCGAAGCGCTCTCGAGACTTGTGCTTCCGCCCCTCCCCAACGTGATCAGGTATCACGACGATTTTGCGGATCTGAAGCAAACGATATTGAACTTGGCGTCGTCGCCGAAAGTAATATTACGGTTTGAAGGCGTGGAGTACCCTTGCGATTTCCAAATCTTCGGGGCAGCGCAGCACGTGGTCAAGCACGTGTTCGTGAATTGGATTCAGAAACATGCCCTCCACACTGTTAAAATCCACCTCCAACGACTGCGCGCATTTTGCTCCGCCTGGGGATGGAGGCAGTTGGCCAAGCTGGTGCTCGTTGCTCCCGGCGATCTCGCGACTCACTGGAACTATAACGTCTTCCCCTTGGTGAGCGGCGGCGTCGCGGAAGGCCTTCGGGCAATGCTACACTCCCTCGCGGCGCTGTCTATCGGGACTTGGTCACCTCACGACGCGGTTGGTATTCGATCGATCCGCAGCCCGCGGCGAGATCGACTTCCCAAGCTGCGGACAGGCGAAGCGTATCTCTCTATGCGGGAAGGAGCAGTGGTCGTCGATTACCTCGATCATTTCTCGGCCTCAGTGGGCCCATCCACTGACATCACTGCGCTACAGGACGCAACACTCCTTCTTCTTTGCTACCAGCACGCCATCCGGCCGGGACAGGCTGCGAGACTTGAACGCAGCTCCACGAAGCGATACGAGGACGGTTCCCTACACATCACTGTCCCCTACCGCAAGCAGCGCCGTGGCGTCCGTCCAAAGACGAGCGTCAGAGCGATAAAGCTCGAGTGGATTCCCATCTTTTCCGAGCTGCTTTCGCGAACTTCGGAACTTCATCCGAGTGTCGCGGATATTCCTCCGGAGGCCTTGCTGCAACTAACCCCAGCCGAGGCGTCACTACGGATCATTCGGATTCTGGCATCGTTGAAGTTGCGACGGAACGCCACCGACCTGCGCCACACTGGTGCGCAGAGACTCGCGGACGCAGGATCCTCGTTGGAAGAGATCATGCTGTATCTATGCCACGAGAGCAACAGGGCTGCTCAGCTCTATATCGACACGTCTCCCGCTCACGGCCGAACCGTAAACGAGGCACTCGGAATATCAGAGTTTTTTGGGGACATTCCCGAGTTGCACCGACGCCACTACGTCGATGCGGCGGAACTCAACAACCTTCCACCGGACAGGATTGTCTCCGGAGCACCGCACGGGTTTTTAACGGGCGCGGTGGGTGGTTGCACCGAGGGTCAAAGCATGTGCAGCCGCAGCCCCGTCCTCGCCTGCTACAGTTGTCACAAATTCATGCCAACGAGCGACGTGGAGGTGCACGAGTCCCTTCTGGGTGGACTTCGCCACGTGGTCGAATCCTTCATCAGCATGTGGTCCGAGGACGAAGACGTGCCGATCTTTGCGCAGCTCCGTACGACCATGGATGGCATCCGGACCGTGATCGAAGGGTTGCGGCGTTCGAACGTGACGCCCCACGCAAAGGAGCACGGCCGATGAAGAGGTTTCGGACGCTACTTGAAGCCGCGATGCAAGTCGCGACGAGACAAGGACTGGATTGGCATACCCCCATCGATCAGTCAGGCGCGATCCTGAAGGGCCACCGGTGGAATGTCGCCGAATTGGCTGGTCGTAGAGGAAGAAGCGGAAACTTCTACTTCTCAGACACTGCACCAGATGAGAGCGCGGTGAACGCACTGAACGAGGTCCGTCTCTCCCTCGCACTTCCACGCTTGATCAGGCGCCCGCCGACCGACGCCTGGATTGACCTCATGAAGATCACGATCATCGACAACGTCTTCACTCGCAACAACAGGCCCCAAACTATTCAACGTAGAGTTCTTTGCCTACGGATTCTGGCTGCCGAGGCAGAGGACACTCCTCCGTGGGCGATCGAACCTGTGATGATACGGCGGGCCTACAATGCCGCGCTCGCGATTGGGAGTTCGGGAAAGACCGCTACCGACCTCGCCTCAACCGTGCGTACCGTAATAGACGATTGTGGATTCGCCGCAGTGTCGCCCCTTGCCCGATATTGCTCAGCCAGCGATCAGGATGCTGCGAAAGTGGAACTCGAGGGCCGGCTGGCTCGCAACAGGCATCGTTCCCATGCAGCCATTTTTGAACGGCTCGAGGATCGCCCTTCTCCCGAGAAGCTTCCGGATGAGAAGTCCTACAACAAGCTTAAACAGATCATCTTCGGGGCCGTGCCAAAGACCTTCTCCGACAGAATTCGTTTCCCAGTATTGAAGATTCATCTAGTCACCGGCCTCCGTATTGAGGAGGTTCTCTCTGCTCCATTATGGGCTCTGATGTGGCGCGAGTACTTTGATTTCGACGGAACACCTGCCGGTGAAAAGGGTGGAGTGGCTCGCGACCTGTGGTTCAGACATTTCGCGAGCAAGAAGCCGACGGAGGAGAACAAGGGCGAGCTTCTGTTCGAGACAAGCCAGGTCATCCCGCTTCGGTTCCAAGAAATGGTCGCAGACACCATACAGGAGGTCGTCAACCTCACTGCTCCGGCGCGCAAGCGATTGAAACTGCAATATGACACGGGACGCCTGTTCCCGGAGTTTCTCCAAGACGAACTTGTGCCAGCCAGCGAAATGTACGTCCGTCTTTCGGGTAATGCTCTATTCTCTCGTGCCGCCGTTCCGGACGACCTGATCAACGCCTATCGAAAAAGCGGGGATATCGAAATCCTTCGCGCGATCAGAAGCTCCCAATCCGATGCTTCCATCGCGCCGTCGCAAATTTCATACTGGAGCAAGCACAATGCCCTTATCGCCAGGGACGTCGGTGGCAGCGAAGTGCGAGGCAAGCGGAACTGGGAAAAATGCTACTTCCGGATTGGCGAGATCGAAGAGTATTTCGGCGAAAAACTGCGATTCAAGGGGCCCGAAATCGGTACTTATCGATTACACGGTGGGGCCGGGTACGGAACGCACGACATGATGTTCCTGATCCCGACGCGCAATGTAATTGAAGGCAGAAATGGCGGACTCCTTGACGCGGAACTTTACTACGCCTTCAAACGGATCGACTATCGGGACATCGACATCGCCCTGGACGGCCGACAACCGGATTCCATTTTCCGTCGTTATCTCGGCGCGGAGGGCCGCAATCTCCGCATCAAGACGCATCAGAACAGGCACCTTCAAACGACAGAGCTCTATCGGCACGGTGTCTCGGACGCCATCGTGACAAAGAGGTTCAATCGGACTTCTCTGACGCAAAGTCGGGTGTATGACAACCGCTCGCTCTCAGAACGTTTCGAGGCGCTCGACCTAGGCGATGTTGCACTTGATGTTCACCGCGAACCGCAGAAGCGCGCGTTAGAGGCGATCCAGTCCGGCAAGCTGGCGGGACCCAAGGTCCAGACCTTCCTCAAGATCCGGGACACCGAGGGAATGCGTGCGGCCGTGACTTATCTTGCTGGCGCGGTCTCCGGTTTCCATGCAACGCCGATGGGCGTCTGCACCACGAACTTCATGACGGAGCCCTGCGCCCGACACCTGGAGTGTTTCAACGGCTGTGATCATCTCACGCGAACTGACGATCCTCGGGAACAGCGCGTGCTCGAGCAGTTGCTCGAGAACCTGCTGGTCGCTGAGGCTGCGATTATGAACATCCCTCCTGAGAAGAGGGGCAACAGGCCGGGCTGGCAGAACCAGCTCGCGCACGTTCGGTCCCATATCCGCGCAGTAAGGCTGACGCTTTCGACAAGGCCCGGCGATCAGGTGTTTCCTGCTGGGAAGAATTTGATGTCACCCATACCAACGAGCGGGCGGATGGCCCTCCCAAAGAGGTCGACCCCGTCGTGATGGACAAGAAGCAAATTCTCGAGGAAGTGCTCGAACGAATGATACACGACGATGTTACGATCAAGTTTCATTCCGTCGTCAGGTCCTCCGACGGCGCATTCAAGAACGCCTCCGACCTGACCAGGATTGATGAACGCCGCAAGAAGGTGCTTGCGGCCATGGTCCGGCAGGAACAGCTCAGAAGCGCTCTTTCCGCGCGGCCGACGCTATCCCACGACAAGCTGGCGACGATCCTTGCGAAGCAGGACATCGAACTCGAACAACTGCGCAGAAGGAACCGCCTCCTCGCCAGTATCATCCGCAGGACGACCGAAGTGGCGTCGGAAGGCGGTCAGACATTCCTTCGCGAATTCATGCGAAAGCAGATCCAAGTCCTGGACGAGTTCGAAGAGGAGATGAAGGCGGGAGGTGAGCGCTAATGGCGAGGGTCACGGGGAAAAGCGGTGTGACGATCGCGCAGGAACATGTGGACGCGCTGATCGAATATCTGGAGGCCATGCAGGGACGCCCCCTGCCCCGCCGCGACGTCGAGCTGAACAGGACCGCCATCGCTCGGGAATGTGGATTCGATCGGCAGGTTTTCAGGACCAATCCCAGGTGCGCGCGGCTTCTCGCCGACGCTGACGAAAAGGACAGGATCGCCTATCTGGACGGGCTCGCACAGGGCGAACTGGCGCGAGAGCAGAAGGGTGCTGTCGACGCCAGGCAGCACGCGCTCGAGGAAAAGCTGCTCCGCCTGGCAGCACAGAACCTCGCGCTGCAGCGGCGGATCGACCAACTCTCGAGGCTTGAGGCTCTCCTGACCGAGACTGGCAGGCTGCCATGAGCGCCGAATGTAGCGTAGAGATCACCGTGACATCCGTCCACGCGTCCCGCGCCATGGATTACATCGTCATCGGCCGCGACAGGGGCCCGGATCTCGTCCGGGCAGTGGTCGCGGGTGTTCTATTGCCCAAGACGCCCGTGGCCGGCGAGACGTGGCGGATCCTTGGCATCGAACGAGAGCATCAGGTTTACGGAAGACAGATCCACGCCTCCACCGCCCTTCCGCTGCCGCCAACTGGCGACGGGATCGTGCGTCTGCTGGCCGTCGATCCCAGGTTTACCGGAGTCGGATGGGCTACGGCGCGACTTCTCTGGACCCATTTCGGGTCTGAATTGTACGACGTCCTCGAAGCCGGCGATGCAGCGGCTCTCGCCCCCGTGTGCGGTCCTGAACGCGCAGCCGTCATCGCCGCCGAGTTCGGGAGCTTGTCCGATGATCTGCATGTGTTCCGGGAACTTGACAAGTACGGTGTTTCGCCGCGCACCGCAGGCGCGGCGGCGAGGATCTGGGGTCGTGGGGCTGTGTCCCGCATCAAGGTGAATCCATATGCCCTATCACTGCTGGAGTCCTGGAAGACGATCGATCTTCGCGCACTTCGCATAGGAGTGCTCGAGAATGACGCCCGTCGACTGGTGGCTGGGGTAGAGGAAGCGCTCTCGAAAGCGGTCAGGAGCGGTCACATGCTCCTCAGCCTCAAGGACACGATGCGCGCGACCAGGTCTCTGCTCGGAGCGAGATCGGATGTCCGTCGAGCCTTGAACCTTGCGGTCCAGTCCGGTGCAGTCGTGAGCAGCGACCGAAAGACGTTTCAATTGCGTGGGTGCGAATTCATGGAGCGCGAACTCGAGCGTCAGATTGCCGAACGTTCGCGTATCGTGGTCGAGGCAGATGGGAGGCGGGTTGGCGCCGCAATCTCCCACCTTGAGGAAACCGCCGGGATCAAATTGACCCATAGGCAGCGCGAGGCGGTTTTCATGGCGGCGTCGACCGGCGTCTCGGTTCTTTCCGGGGGAGCTGGGACGGGAAAGACTGCGGTACTGCGGGCAATCGTGGAGGCCGAACCGGAGGCTGCTGCGGCGACACCGACACTCCTGCTCGTCGCGCTGGCAGGGAGGGCAGCGCGACGAATGTCTCTCGTAACCAAGCGGGAAGCGTGGACACTCGCCCGTCTCAGAACCGCGGTGGACCTGGGGATGACGATGGAAGACGGTCTCCTTGTCTTCGACGAGGCGTCGATGCTGGATACTCCAAGCATTTACCGTGCGTTGTCGGGCATGGGTGATCGCGTTCGACTTCTTTTCGTTGGCGATGGAGGACAGCTCCCTCCGATTGGCGCGGGCTTACCGTTCCAGAAACTTCTCTCATCTGCCGCGGTCCCAAACGTTCATCTCGACGTGATCCATCGTCAGGCTGAGCAGACGGGAATACCAAATGTTGCAGCCAGCATCCGACGCGGAGTATGTCCGGAATTCAGCCCCTATCGGTTCTCCGTCCCCGATCAACCTGGAGTGCACTTGGCTCCCTGCCGATCCGATGAGATTGCTTCTACCGTCAGAAGGGTCTTTCGGTCACTGGCGGGTGCTCCGCCTGAGTCTGGCGGATGGCGCAGATTGCAAGATCGAGACATTCAGATCCTTTGCCCGACCAACTCGGGCGATGCGGGCGCGCGCACGCTCAGCAGGGATATCGAACGAGAATACATGGTTCATCAACAACCCATTGAGTCTTGGGGGATAAGGGTCGGGTCTCGCCTAATGTGGCTGAAGAACGATTGCCACAAAGCCCCGCTTCTGGACGGCGGAAAACCCATCCACGATCCCCGGACAGGCGAGCCCAAGTTCAGCGGCTTCTTCAACGGCTCACTCGGAGTGCCAACCATAGTGGATGGCAAGTGTAGGCTCGAACTTGACGACGGTAGCGCGGATTTTATCGGGGTTGCAGATCTCGAGAGGCTCACCCTTGGCTGGGCAATTACAATTCACAAGGCACAGGGGTCGTCGTTCAACAGTGTGATCGTGCCGGTTGTCGACTCGCAACTGCTTGATCGGTCAATGCTCTACACCGCGGTCACCCGCGCAGTGCAGACCGCCGTGATAATTGGCGATCCCGATATTATCCGCCGCGCGATAGAATCTGAGCCACGAACAAGGTACAGGGAGTGTGGCTTGGACTTCGGCGCGACTGCCTAAGCAGGGGGCTCGGCTCGACGCGCGCTAGAGGGGCTTCTACCATATGACGCGCGAAGGCCTCTGAAGTTCACAGGGACCAATTAGATGCGGTAGCGCAAGAAGGAGCGTGTTTTTGCTTGACCTGTCGCCGAGATGATCCATTTTTCTTTTCAAGCTTGCGAGACTTAGGCAAAGTTCATCGTTGATCGCCACGCCGCCAATATCGATCCTCGATCGTGGTGGGCTGCTCTGCCGGAATTTTGTAGCGCTGCTCGCTTACCGAAATGTCGAGGTGTTCGTGGAAGAGCGCCACGTAGTCTCGTTCGAGCAGAAAGTCTGACGATACGTCGCCCATGCGTGCTGCGACCTCTAGGGAAGCACCGCCCGTCGACGTGACTGGGATGACCTTTGCGTCCGGCTGGATTTTTTTGAACATCTCGTACTCAGTGACTATCCCGCCCATGCCTCCGATAAACACTGCAGCCTTGAACTGGTTCTCGGTGAACATTCGTTCACGCATAAGGTCCAAGCTCGCCTCCCGATCCCCCTTCAGGTTCGCGGTGAATACTACATTGCGAAAGCGCTTGTTGTCCTCGGGGAACTCGTCTCTAAAGACCTCCGACTGGTACAGCGTGACCCATTCGGCGTAGTCGACGTTCATGTCCTCGGCCATAACTAGAATCATGGGGGTTATGGCCGGATGACCGCCCCAGACCAGCGGCCTCCGTCCCAAGGTCACATAGGCAAGCGCCGAAACCGCAGAGGTGATCGCTACCGTATCGGCTGTTTCCGCATAGGCTGGGCCGCGCTTTGGATCGGGAACCCCAGCCGATAGAAAGATAGCTTCAGCCATGATCAATCGTCCATTCCTACCAAACTCCAGCCGGCTTCCGATACACGGATCGCCTTTACAGCCGAAATTTGCTCGTCGAGCCACGCGAGATGCTCAATCCAAGTATCGCGAATCCCGATGTGATCGTAAACCAGAACCGGGGTCTCTCCCTGATCGGCTTTTCTGGCCTTGATCGCGACATCGTTCAGAGTCTCCGCAGACGGAATCCCGACTATTGGATAGGCCCAGACCAGCCGTCCGTTGAGCAGGCGAACCGCTATAGCTCGATGAGCCCCAATCGCCTCGATAGATGCCCCAATCTTCTCGACATCGGCCCTGAGCTTTCCCGTAATCGACATGTAACGCGCGGCAATGCTCATGCTTCGCAGTCGTTCCACACGAAGGATGATGGATTCGGCGATGACTTCAGCGATCGGACCGTCCTGCCCAAGAAGCTCTTCCGGGTCGAGATACACCGTCTCCGCCATATCGGTAAGTCTGGTAGGAACGTGCTCGGGCCAAATAACACGGATGACCTGAATTTCCTTCGCTCGCGCTCTTCCGATCTCCTGTCGTGTCCATCGACTTGCGAAGTAGGCTGGCGTGTCGAGCATTACGATAACGTCCGAATCCACGAGCCGGTGCCAAAGTACATCCTGGAAGGGATCGCCGGGGCGGATGTCGTGCGTGTCAAGGAAGACGTCGAATCCGCGAGAATTGAGAAGATCGTGGAGTTGCAAAGCAGCGGCCCGAGACTCGGTTCGCCGGTAGCTGACGAATACCCGGCGCTGCGGGCGCAAAAGTCCGAGACACTCAAGCGCGGCGGATGATAGTTCGGTCAGATTTGCATCTTCGGGGCGGCGCCTGAGACCATTCGCAAACTGTAGGGACTTCGGGATAAGGTCGCCGAAGTCCTCTGTGTGGCCGACGGTCGGGATCACGGGCAGGCTGGCTGCGAGCAGTTGCTCCGCTTCGGCACGATCGGGATGTCCCGGGCTTCCAAAATACACGGCTGCGAATGCATTGCGCCGATCACGGCCACCAACGGACTTGCCATCGTGGATCAAAACGTCCTTTCCCACCGAAAGGCCGAAGTCGGCAATCATGGCTCCGATGGTGGCGGCGAGCTTGGCGCGGTCTTCGCCAGTCGGTTGCCCGAGTATTGCTAACTCGTAGAGGCTCATCGGCGGGCGAGCCCC
>JALDYZ010000007.1 GCA_030028905.1 Ferirhizobium litorale
ACCTTGCCAAGGTTGGGGTCGAGGGTTCAAATCCCTTCGCCCGCTCCAGTTTTCCAAATACTCTTCCATTTACATGGGCAGATCGCGCCTCACCGGCGCCGTCAATATCGTGGTAGATAGATAAGTCATTGCCGGTCGTTTCGAGAATTCCCAACATCAATCGTCCCGGATCGCCGCAAATCTCGCTTGGGGCAGTTGCATTTGGAATTTGATTGGGCCATATAGCGTCCGTTGCCGCAAGGTAGCCACCCTGGTCCAGAGAACTACCCCGGACCAAGGTTTGATGAGCGGGTGTAGCTCAGGGGTAGAGCACAACCTTGCCAAGGTTGGGGTCGAGGGTTCAAATCCCTTCGCCCGCTCCAGTTTTCCCTGGTTCCCATCAATTCCGCCGGACCACACAGCGTGTGAACGCAAGCCGGTATGGGCAAGCACCAGCTTGCCGACTCTCAGGCCGCCCGGTCGCGGACAAGTCCCGACAAACCGGCACGGCTCGAAGTCATGGTGTCAGCCACGACTGAAGACGTAGTCCGTTTCCTGGCGCAGCACGTGTCCGGGCCGCAATACGGCATTCGGGAAATTTGGGTGGTTGATCGCATCCGGCCAGACCTGCGTTTCCAGGCAGAAGCCGGCGAAGGGCCCATAGTGCCGGCCTTCGAGGCCCGGAACAGGGACGTTGAGCTTGAACGCCGCATAGAACTGCACGCCAGGCTCAGTGGTGCGCACCTCCAACGACACGCCGGAATTGACACTGCGGGCAAGCGCCACGCTGCGCTTTTCCGTCCGCTCCGGCGCGAGGCAGAAATTGTGGTCGTAGAGCGCCTGTTCGCCGTCTGAAAAGCGCTTCATGGGGGCCATCTCGCGGAAGTCGAACGGCGTACCGCCAACCGGGCGCAGTTCGCCGGTCGGGATCTGCCGCTCGTTGGTCGGCAAATAGTGGTCGGCGGCGATCATGATGTCATGGCCGAGCGCATCGTCGCGGCCATCGAGATTGAAATAGGAGTGCTGGCAGATATTGACCGGCGCCGCTTGGTCGGTGACCGATTCATAGACGACAGAAAGCACACCCTCGCCATGCAGCTGGTAGGTTGCGGTTACCGTGCAGTTGCCGGGATAGCCGGCGCGTCCATCCGGATCGGTGATGCGCAGCACCACGCGGTCCGGCGCGTGGTCGACGATCGACCAGTTGCGCTTGGCGATGTTGTCGCTGCCGCCGTGGAGGTGGGTGACCCCCTTCTCGTTGCATTCGAGCTGGTAGGCCTTGCCGTCCAGGGTGAAGCGACCGCCGTCGATACGGTTGGCGCAGCGCCCCGGCGTCGCCCCGAAATAGGAGGAATAGGTCGGGTAGCTGTCGAAATCCTCGAAACCGAGCACCAGCGGCGGCTCGTGCCCGTCGAGCCGCAGGTCCTGGATCACCGCGCCCCAGGTGATCACCTTCGCCGTCAGTCCGCCGCCCCGCAGCACCACCCGGTAGACGGGCTCTCCCGAGGCCGTGTGGCCGAAGATCTCCGCCTTGTTCGTCTGTTCCATCGTCATCGCCCCATTCGAATTTCTCGGGCGCAAACTGCGCCATTTCGGATTTCATCGCAACCGCCGGCGGACTGAATTGTCAGCCTGTTCGAACGTTCTGGCGCGTTTGCCTTACATGGAAATGACAGTCGCGGAATCGACGCGACTCCACGCCGCCTGGAGCGCGAGGTAGAAGGGGATGAACATAGATCCCCTCAGAAATTCTGCTGGTAGACGAGAAACGGCGTTTTTGCAGCGATCCGGTCGTATAGCTTGCGGGCGGTGGCGTTGAACTCCTGGGTCATCCAATAGACCTCCGTCGAGCCGGCGGCCTGCGCCTGCTGGTAGACCGCCTCGATCAGCGCCCGACCGATGCCCTTCCCGCGCACCTCCGGGTCGGCGAAAAGATCCTGCAGGTAGCAGACATCCTCGATGTGCCAGCAGGAGCGATGGAAGAGGTAGTGGGCAAGGCCGACCGGCCTGCCGTCGAGCACGGCGAGCAGGCCGCGATACTCGTTCGGGACGCCGCTGAGGATCCGTGCGAACGTGCTGGCATAGATCTCGTCCGGCAGCACCGTTTCGTAGAAGGTCAGGTAGGCAGTCCAGAGCCGCCGCCAATGCGCTTCGTCGCCTGCATTGATCGGTCTGATTTCAAGACTGCCCATCTTCTCACCCCCTCGTGCCGATCTTCTCTAGATCATACGGCGTCGTCTGGTAGATCTCGTTGATCCAGTTGCCGAAGAACAGGTGCGCGTGGCTGCGCCAGCGGTTCTGCGGCAGCTTGGCCGGATCGTCATCCGGGAAATAGTTGTGTGGCAGCTTGATTGGCGCGCCAGTACTGACGTCCCGGAAATACTCGTCGGCAAGCGACGTGGAATCATACTCGACGTGATTGAACATGTAGAGCCGGTTGCATGTCTTCTCGTGAACCAGGCACACGCCCATTTCCTCCGATTCCATCAGGATCTCGAGCCCTTCGGCCCGGTCGATGTCGGCGCGGCGGACTTCCGTCCAGCGCGATACCGGGATCTGGAAATCGTCCGAAAAGCCGCTGAGATAGACCGAGGACGGATTGAGATTCTGGTGCCGGTAGACTCCGAACGCCTTCTCCTTGAGCTCGTGCTTCGGCACCTTATGGAAATGATAGATGCCGGCCATAGCGCCCCAGCAGACGTTCAGCGTCGAATGCACGTTGGTCGCAGTCCAGTCGAAGATCTGGCGCATCTCGTCCCAGTAGGTGACGTCTTCGTAGGCGAGCGTCTCGACCGGCGCACCGGTTATGATGAAGCCGTCGAACTTGCGGTGCTTCACTTCTTCCCAGGTCTCGTAGAACGCAAGCAGGTGCTCCTCGGAGGTGTTTTTGGCCTTGTGGCCGCCGACGCGCACCAGCGACAGCTCGACCTGCAGCGGCGACGCACCGACGAGCCTCGCCATCTGCACCTCGGTCTTGATCTTGTTCGGCATGAGGTTCAAGAGCCCGATCTGCAGCGGCCGGATATCCTGGCGGATGGCCATGGTCTCGGTCATGACCCGCACGCCCTCATGCACGAGCGTATCGAAGGCGGGTAGCGTATCGGGAATCTTGATGGGCATGGTTCACTCTGTTCTGGCTAGTCCGGCAATGAAAAAAACCGGCGGCGAATGATCGCGGCCGGTCCGTGGAAGTCTGACTTCTCGCGGCCCTTTAGCGACTTGTTTTACGTGGCTGCAAGCCGGCCGGCCAAATCACCACGAGAGTTGTCTTAATAGCGCCTACGCGCGCGAGAATCAATGCGGTTGCACCTGGTCAGTATTTCGAGGGCACGTAGAGCTCCGGCGGCAGCACCTTGCGCTCGTAGTCCGGGTTGAACACGCGTTGCGGCAGGGTGATCTCCTCGTGCGGTACGTCCTCGTAGGGGATCTGCGTCAGCAAGTGGTCGATGCAGTTCAGCCGCGCCCGCTTCTTGTCGTTGCCCTCGACGATGTACCAGGGCGCCTCGGCAATGTTGGTGCGCGCGAATGTCTCTTCCTTGGCCTTGGTGTAGCCCTCCCAGCGGACCCGCGACTGCAGGTCCATCGGCGACAGCTTCCACTGCTTCAGGGGGTCATGGATACGCACCAGGAAGCGCATCTGCTGCTCCTCGTCGGTGATCGAGAACCAGTATTTCACCAGCCTGATGCCGGAGCGCACGAGCATGCGTTCGAATTCGGGAACATCGTGGAAGAACTGCTCCACCTGGTCGTCGCTGGCAAAGCCCATGACGCGCTCGACGCCAGAGCGGTTGTACCAGGAGCGGTCGAAGAGCACGATCTCGCCGCCGGCCGGCAGGTGCGGCACATAGCGCTGGAAATACCATTGCGTCTTCTCGCGGTCGGACGGCGCGGGAAGTGCCACGACGCGCACGATGCGCGGATTGAGCCGCTGGGTGATGCGCTTGATGACGCCGCCCTTGCCGGCGGAATCGCGGCCCTCGAAGATCACCACCACCTTCTCCTTGTGGTAGGAGACCCAGTCCTGAAGCTTGATGAGCTCGGACTGCAGCGAAAGCAGTGCACGGAAGTAGTCGATGCGAGGCATCGAGGGCGGATGCGCCTTGCGGTAGATCTTGCGGATCTCCTCGGAAAGCGCCGGCTCGGACAGTTCGAGCTCGTAGTCCTCGTCGAGGGTGTCGGCCAGTTCGGCCTCCAGCCAGTCATGCTCGTTGGAATCGCGGTTCGAATTCGTCATGTCGCCCTCCGGCCCTGCACGCCCGGCTCTCGCCGTGCCCATGGTGGCTTATTACAGCCGCGTGACAGTATTTTGAATGCCTTCCCATCTGGGAAACGGCGTGCAAGCTGAAGCCTGCACGGATATTACGCCAGGCGATCACCAATCAGTGAAACCCCGCAAGAAAACGTCGTTTGCCGCCGCGCCCCGGCGCAGCTACGCTCGGATGCGATGTTTCTTGTGACGCAGCTGCCGAATCGCGGTTCCCTTTCAAGCTTTGCATCGCTCGACTCAGCAGACGGTGGTATCTCTAAAGATGCGACCGGTTCGGGATAAGATTGATGGAATATCAGGATACGGCAAACCAGTCTTTGTCGGAATTGGATCAAAGCGAATTCGACCTAAGCTTCTTTTCCCGAATACGGATGATGTTCAGCGCCTTCTGGACCTCCAGGGTACGGATGAAGGTCATTTTGCTTTCCGCCGCCCTGCTCACTATCATTCTTGCGACGGCCTATGCGCAGATCCTCCTGAACCGATGGAACGTCCCGTTCTACGACTCGCTGGAGCGCCGTGACATCAACGAGTTCTTCCACCAGCTGGTGGTGTTTTCCGGCATTGCCAGCTTTCTGCTTCTCTTGAACGTCGCCCAGACCTGGTTCAACCAGATGCTTGCCCTCTACATGCGCGAGGGGCTGACGCGCGATCTCGTCGATCATTGGCTGAAGGAAAAGCGTGCGCTCAGGCTTACCGCCTCCGGCGCGATCGGCGTCAACCCGGACCAGCGCCTGCACGAGGATGCCCGCAACCTCTCCGAAAGCACGACCGGCCTGACGATCGGGCTCGTGCAGGCGACGGTCCTGCTCGCGAGCTTTATCGGCGTCCTCTGGCATCTGTCGGAAGGTTTCGTCTTCCATCTCGGCGGCAACAGCTTCTCGATCCCCGGCTACATGGTGTGGGCCGCCGTGCTCTATGCCGGGATCGCCTCGCTGCTCAGCCAGCTTGTCGGCGGGCGACTCGTGCGGCTGAACGCCGACCGCTACTCCAAGGAAGCCGAGCTTCGTTTCTCGCTGATGCGTACGAACGAGAACCTGTCCGCCATCACGCTTGCGGGCGGCGAGGAAAACGAGCGCAGGCACATCAACGTCGACATCTCCAGGGTCCTGGCTGTGCTTCGCAGCATCGCCATCGCCCAGACCAACCTCACCTGGGTGACGGCGGGCACCGGCTGGCTGGCGGTGATCGTCCCCATTCTGGTGGCTGCGCCGGTCTATTTCGCCGGCAGCCTGACCTTCGGCGGGCTGATGATGGCGGTCGGCGCCTTCAACCAGGTCTATGCCGCATTGCGCTGGTACGTCGCCAATTTCAGCGCCATCGCCGACTGGAAGGCGACCCTCATCCGCGTCACCAATTTCCGCCACGCGCTGCTTTATTCCAACGGCAAGGCGCATGAGCATGCGAAGATCGAGGTGATGACAGCGCCACCCGGCGTGATGACCCTGTCGGATGTGGAGATTTCGACCCACGTCAATCCGACCGCATCGAACGGCGGTTTCCGCCTGCACGAGACGGATGTTCGCATCGGCCCCGGCGAGCGCATCATGATCAACGGCGACTATGGGGTCAATCGGCGCCTGCTGTTTGCGGCCTTCGCGCGGCTGTGGCCGTGGGGCAAGGGCAAGATGGCGCTGCCGCCCGGAACCGACATGCTGTTCATGGCGCAGACCATCTACCTGCCGGAAGGAACCCTGCGCGAGGTGATCGCCTATCCGGAAGACAAGGATGCCTTTTCCAGCACCGAGATCTCCGCCGTCCTCGAGCGCGTCGGCCTTGGACGCCTGACCAGCATGCTCGATAACCAGGCCCGGTGGGACAGGCTGCTGGACACCGACGACAAGCGGTGCCTGGCATTTGCCAACATGCTGCTGCGCAAGCCGCGCTGGCTGGTACTCGACGATGTGCTGGAAGGACTGGAACCCGACTGCCAGCAACACCTCTCCGAAGTGCTGCGCGAGCTGCCCGATACGACGATCATCTATGTCGGCCGTTCGGAGGCCTACGTGCGCGTTGTCAACCCGCGGGTGCTGCATCTGGAACGGCTGCGCACGGGGGGCAGTGCCAAGGAACCGGTTCCAGCCGAATGATCAGGCCGGGCGGCGGCACCGCCACCCGGCAATGCAGTATCAACGACGCGGGGCATCCCAGACGGGCGCCAACCCTTGGGGATCGACAATGCGTCCGTCCGGCTTGGCAAGCGCGTGGATGGCCTGCACCTCGTCCGGGCTGAGGGCGAAGTCGAAGACCGCCATGTTTTCTGTGGCGCGGGCTTCGCCCACCGTCTTCGACAGCGCGATCACGCCTTCCTCCTGCACGACCCAGCGCAGCACGATCTGCGCCACCGTCCGGCCGCGGGCAGCGGCGATCTCGCGAATGACCGAGTCATCGAACACCTTGCCGTCGGCCATCGCATAGTAGGACGTAACCGACATGCCGGCAGCGCGGGCGGCGTCCAACACCACCGACTGGTCGAGATAGGGGTGATACTCAACCTGATTGGTGACGAGCGGCGCGGCGCTGAGCTTCACTGCCTCGGCCATCAGCGCCGTATTGAAGTTCGACACGCCCACATGGCGCACCTTGCCCGCCTTGTGGACCGCGTTCAATGCGCCGATCTGCTCGGCGAGCGGCACGGCATCGTTCGGCCAGTGCAGCAGCAGCAGATCGACGTAATCGGTCTTGAGTTTCTTCAGGCTCTCGTCGACTGAGGCAAGAAACGCATCGTGGCGGTAGTTGTCCACCCACACCTTGGTGGTCAGGAAGATATCGCCACGCGCCACACCGGAGTTGATGATGCCTTCGCCGACTTCAGCCTCGTTTCCGTAGATCTGGGCAGTGTCGACATGGCGGTAGCCGAGCTTCAGCACATGCGGCACCATGCGCAGCGTGTCTGCGGCTGGCATGCGGAAGGTGCCGAAACCGAGGGCGGGGATGCTCGACCCATTTGCATTGACTGTCTGCATTTCGATGTTTCCTTTGTTGGATGAAAGATGGCGTTTGAGGTCAGGCCGCCTGGGCGACCGGGCCGGCGCGGCGGTCGAGCGCCGCGCTCCAGAGCGTCAGGACGAGAGCGCCCGCAACCAGGATGGCGCCAACCCACGGCGTCGCGCCGAGACCCAGCGAAGACTGCACCACCAGGCCGCCGATCCAGGCGCCGACGGCGATACCGAGGTTGAAGGCAGCGATGTTGAGGGCCGAGGCGACATCGACTCCGGCCGGGCGGTGCTCGCGGGCAAGCTGCACGACATAGAGCTGCAGGCCAGGCACGTTGGCGAAGGAGAGGAAGCCGAGTGCTGCCAGCGTCGGTATGGCCAGCCAGGGCGAGACGGCGGTGAAGCTGAACAACACCAGAACAATTGCCTGGGCGATGAAAAGACCGATCAGGGCCCGCACCGGGCTGCGATTGGCAAGCCTGCCGCCGACGATGTTGCCGATGGCGATGGCGACGCCGTAGAGAACGAGGATGAGGCTGACGCTGGAGGCGGCAAAGCCGGTGACCTCTTCGAGAATGGAGGCGAGGAAGGTGAAGGCGACGAAGGTGCCGCCGTAGCCGAGCGCGGTCATGGCGAAGACGATCAACAGCCGCCCGCTCCCGAGCACCCGGACCTGGTCCATCAGGCTGGCCGGCAGCGCCTTCTTCAGGGTGTTCGGCAGCAGGGCGAGGATGCCGACAAAGGCGATGACGCCGAGGCCGGCCACGGCGGCAAAGGTCGCCCGCCAGCCGAAGGTCTGGCCGATATAGGTGCCGAGCGGCACGCCGGTCACGATGGCGACGGTCAGTCCCATGAACATCATCGCGATCGCCGAAGCCCGCCGGTCTTCCGGCACCAGGTCGGCGGCGATGGTGGCGCCGACGGAGAAGAACACGCCATGGGCGAAGGCGGAAATGACGCGGGCGGCCAGCAGCGGCGCGTAGCTGGGGCTGAGCGCGGCAAGCCCGTTGCCGATGACGAAGAGCGCCATCAGCCCGAGCAGCAGCGGCTTGCGTTCGATTTTGCCGGTGAGCGCGGTCAGGATCGGCGCGCCGAACGTGACCCCCAGCGCATAGACGCTGACGATGAGACCGGCAAGCGGAAGGGTGATGTCGAGATCCTTGGCGACGGTCGGCAGCAGGCCGACGATGACGAACTCGGTGGTGCCGATGGCATAGGCCGCGATCGTCAGCGCGAAGAGCGCAAGGGGCATGGCAGTGCGTGTTCCGGCCATGAGGGGTATCTCCTGTAGCGGGTGGACCAGCGGATGCACGGGGCGCATCCTTCGCCAGGAGATATGGCGGCAATGAATTGCATTGATAATTGCGCGTAATGGAACAATAATAGTGAAATGAATTCACCAAACGAGGCATTCATCATCCATGGACAATCGCGCTGGCGAAATGGAAATCTTCGTCGAGGCCGTGGAACGAGGCAGCTTTGCCGCGGCTGCAGCGCGCCTAAAGCTCTCGCCCTCGGCGGTCAGCAAGGCCATCACCCGGATCGAGGAACGGCTGCAGGCGCGGCTGCTGGTGCGCTCGACCAGGACGCTGCAATTGACGCCGGAAGGCGAGATCTACCTGCGCCAGGCGCAACGGATCCTGGCCGAGATCGCCGAGACGGAGCGGATGGTGCTGTCCGGCAGCGCAGCCGCCCCGCGCGGCCAGCTTCGGGTCAACTCGACCGTGGGCTTTGCCACACGCTTCGTGGTGCCGCTCGTTCCGGCGTTTCTGGAGCGCTATCCGGACGTCGAACTGGATCTTTCGCTGTCCGACGACGTGATCGACCTCATCGGCGAACGCACGGATGTGGCGATCCGAGCCGGGCTGTTGCGCGATTCCAGTCTCAAGGCACGCAAGCTGACCGAGAGTCGACGGGTGGTGGTAGCCTCGCCCGACTATCTCGAACGCCGCGGCAAGCCCCGCGTACCCGGCGACCTTGCCACTCACAATTGCCTTGCCTTCAACTTCAGCCCGAGCAAGAGCATCTGGCCCTTCCGCGATCCCATGAGCCTGGAAATGCTGTCGATGCCGATCCAGGGAAACTTCCAGGCCAACAACGGCGCGACCGTGCGACAGTTGACGCTGGCCGGGCTCGGGGTTTCGCGCATCGGGCAATTTCACGTCCAGGACGATATCGACACCGGGCGCCTGGTACCGTTGCTGGAGACCTACAGCCCCGGCGACAATGAGCCCGTCCATGCGGTTTTCCTGGGGCATACCCATCTCGCCGCACGAATCCGTGCCTTCATCGACTTCCTGGCCGATCGCATTCCGTCGCGCGCAGACATGGGAACGGCCGGCGTGGCGGAAAGCTGAGCATCCGACCAGATCAGCCCTCGAGCTCTTCCCGCAGCATTTCGAGTTCGAGCCACTCCTCTTCCATCCTGGTCAGCCCGCTGCGCAGCTTTTCCAGCTCCGCCGCCAGCTTGTTGAAGGCGGCAGGGTCCTTGGCGAAGAGATCCGGATCGGCCATCCGTGCCTCCCGTTTGGCGATCTCAGCCTCAGCCTTGGCCATTTCCTTCGGCAGGTTTTCGAGCGCGAACTTCTGCTTGTAGGAGAGCTTTCCCTTGCCCTTGTCGGCGGCGGGAACGGCAGCCGAGGCGTCAGCGGTCTTGGCCTTCTCGGCCTTCTCCGCCTTGCGCGCCTCCTCCAGCGCGCCGCGCCGCTGCGCCAGCATGTCGGTGTAGCCGCCGGCATACTCGATCCAGCGGCCATCCGGCGCATCCGGCACTGCCGGTGCGATGGTCGAGGTGACGGTCCTGTCGAGGAAGTCGCGGTCGTGGCTGACGAGGATCACCGTGCCGTTGAAGCCGGCGACAATTTCCTGCAACAGGTCCAGCGTCTCCATGTCGAGATCGTTGGTCGGCTCGTCGAGGATCAGCAGGTTGGCGGTGCGCGCCAGGATGCGGGCGAGCATCAGCCGCGCCCGCTCGCCGCCGGAAAGATTGCGGATCGGCGTGCGCGCCTGTTCCGGCCCGAAGAGGAAATCCTTCATGTAACCGGTCACGTGCCGCTGCTCGCCATTGACCAGCAGGTTGTCGCCGCGCCCGTCGGTCAGGTAGTGCGCCAGCGTATCCTCCGGATCGAGGTCCTCGCGCTTCTGGTCGAGCGTGGCGATGTCGAGATTGGTGCCGAGCTTGATCGTGCCCGAATCCGGTTCGATCTGGCCGGTCAGCATCTTCAGCAGGGTCGTCTTGCCGGCGCCGTTCGGGCCGACGAGGCCGATGCGGTCGCCGCGGTGGACGCGGATCGAGAACGGCGCGACAATGGTACGATTGCCATAGGCCTTGGTGATCCTTTCGGCTTCGATCACCAGTTTTCCGGATTCGCGGCCCTCGGCGACGTTCGCCTGGATCGTGCCCTGCGGCCCTTTGTGACCGCGATGGCGCGATCGCATGTCCTGCAACTCGCCGAGCCGGCGCATGTTGCGCTTGCGCCGTGCCGTTACGCCGTAGCGCAGCCAGTGCTCCTCGCGCTCGATCGCCTTGCCGAGCTTGTGCTGCTCGAGTTCCTCCGCCTCCAGCACCTCGTCGCGCCACGCCTCGAAATGGCCAAAGCCCCGGTCGAGCCGGCGGGCCGCGCCGCGGTCGAGCCAGACTGTGGCGGTCGACACCTTTTCGAGAAAGCGGCGGTCGTGCGAGATCACCACCAGACTGGAGCGGCTTTTCGCCAGCTCGCCTTCGAGCCATTCGATGGTCGGCAGGTCGAGATGGTTGGTCGGCTCGTCGAGCAGCAGGATATCCGGCTCCGGCGCCATTACCCGGGCGAGCGCCGCCCGGCGGGCCTCGCCGCCCGAGAGATCGCGCGGGTCCTCCAGCCCTGTCAGGCCGAGATGCTCCAGCAGGTAGGCGACGCGGTAGGGATCGTCGCCGGGGCCGAGACCGGCTTCGGCATAGGCCTGGACGGTTTCGAAACCTTCGAAATCCGGCGCCTGGTTGAGGTAGCGGATCGTCGCCGACGGGTGACGGAAGACCTCGCCGCTCTGCGCCTCCGAAAGCCCTGCGGCGATCTTCAGCAGCGTCGACTTGCCGGAGCCGTTGCGCCCGACCAGGCAGATGCGGTCGCCGGGTTCCACCTGCAGGCTGGCGCCGGCAAGGAGCGGCGCGCCGCCGAAGCTCAGGTAGATGTCGTCGAGTTTGAGAATGGGCGGTGCCAAGATCAGGCTCCTGTCAGGTCGAATGGGCGGGCAAGGATGAGGGCCTTGCCGGATGCGAGCGAGAACTGAACGGCCCCCTCGGCAACATTGGATATGGTGCGCGACGAGCCGAACGGCAGGTGGAAATCGTCAAGGGGGTAGCGAACGTTGCGGATGGTCAGGCCGGTGAGTTCGGTCAAGCCGAGCACGGAAAACAGGCTGCCTTGGGGCAAGTCGATATCGATTGAGCCGGACAGCAGCGGCGTCGCCTCCTCCTCGCCGGATGTCAGCAACACCGGAAAGCCCCGCTCGGCCAGGCTCAAGGCATGCACGATGTGCTGGAATGCATGGTCTGAACGCTCGCCGCCGAGCGCGCCGGCAAGGACCAGCCGGCTGGCGCCCCGCGCAATCGCCTCGGTCACGGCGATCTCGCCGTCGGTCACCGCCTTGGCGGCTGGATAGGGCAAACGTGGGACCTCCGGGAAGGCTCGGTCTAGTTTGCCGCTGGTCGAGTCGAAATCCCCCACCCAGAGTTCGGGCACGACGCCGAGCTCCGTAGCGTGCCGCATGCCGCTGTCGGCGGCAATGAAGCGGCTGCCTACGAGCGCGTCTCTCAGGCGCTCGGTGATCGCAAGATTGCCGCCGAGCAGGATGGTGAAGGTGGTATCGGTCATCGCAATGCCCATAGCCCAAACCATGGCGCGAGGGAAGCAGCGAAGATGGGCGGGCGCCGATCGGCGGGCACCCTGCCCGACACGGTCTTGCCAAAGGAACCCCTTGCCTTCCGGCATTGCCCTCGCTAAACCTGATGCCGCTCTAACGGGGTGCCCCGTGCCGCACATGCGGCGCTTGGCTGAGAGGCTTGCAAAGCCAACCCGCGGAACCTGATCCGGTTAACACCGGCGGAGGGATTAGACGCTTGAAACCATCAGCGCCCTTTTCCCGTTCAATATCAATCTGAAGGAGGAGGCGCTGACATGCCGAACCGCTCGACACCATTCCTTTCCCGCATGGCGCTGGCCGCCGGTGCAGCCCTTTTCATCGCTTCCTCGGCGCATGCTGCGGACAAGACCCTGACGATCTACACCTATGAGAGCTTCATCTCGGAATGGGGTCCGGGTCCGAAGGTCAAGGAAGCCTTTGAAAAGACCTGCGAATGCACGGTCGAATTCGTCGGCGTTGCCGATGGCGTCGCGCTCTTGTCGCGTCTCAAGCTCGAAGGCGAAAGCACCAAGGCGGATCTCGTTCTCGGCCTCGACACCAATCTCGTCGATGAAGCCAGGCAGACCGGCATGTTCGCGCCGCACGGTATCGACACATCGGCGGTCAAGGTGCCGGGCGACTTCAAGGACGACGTCTTCGTGCCCTATGACTACGGCCATTTCGCCGTCGTCTACGACACCGAAACGCTGAAGAACCCGCCGAAAAGCATGAAGGAACTGGTCGAGGGCGACCCCGCCCAGAAGATCGTCATCGAGGACCCGCGCACCTCGACGCCGGGCCTTGGCCTGTTGCTCTGGGTCAAGTCGATCTATGGCGACAAGGCGCCGGAAGCCTGGGCCAAGCTCAAGGACCGCGTGCTGACGGTCACCCCCGGCTGGTCGGAGGCCTACGGCCTTTTCACCAAGGGCGAAGCGCCGATGGTGCTGTCCTACACCACGTCGCCCGCCTACCACATGGTGGCGGAAGATACATCGCGATACCAGGCCGCCAGCTTCTCCGAAGGCCACTACATTCAGATCGAGGTGGCGGGGCTGGTGAAGTCCGCACATGAGCCGGGCCTGGCGAAGCAGTTTCTCTCCTTCATGATCAGCCCCGGCTTCCAGGACGCCATCCCGACCAACAACTGGATGATGCCGGTCGCCGCCACCTCGGAGCCACTGCCCGACGCCTTCGGCAAGCTCGTCAATCCGCAGAAGACCTTCCTGATGTCGCCCGAGGAGGTCGCAGCCAACCGCAAGGCCTGGATCGACGAATGGCTCGCCGCCATGAGCGTGCGCTGAACGAAGTGCTGACGCGGGCCGAGCATCGCAGGGCAATCGGCGGCGGGGCGGCAAGCCTCGCCGGCATCGCCCTGTTCATCGGCCTTGCGACCGCGGCCCTGCTCGCCTTCGGCAGCGGCGGCACCATGCCGTCTATCCTCGGTGATCCCTATATCCACCGGGTGTTGCGATTCACGCTGCTGCAGGCAAGCCTGTCGACCATCCTCTCGGTTGCCCTCGCCATTCCGGTTGCCCGCAGCCTTGCCCGCCAGCGCCGTTTCCCCGGCCGCATCTGGATCGTCCGCCTGATGGCGGTGCCGATGGGCCTGCCGGTGCTGATCGGCGCGCTCGGGCTGATCGGGGTATGGGGAAGGCAGGGCATCCTCAACAGCTTCCTGCAATCGGCGGGACTTTCCGAGCCGGTGAGCATCTACGGATTGTCCGGCATCCTGCTCGCCCATGTCTTCTTCAACCTGCCGCTCGCCAGCCGCCTGATTCTCGCAGGCCTGGACCGCATTCCCGGCGAATACTGGCTGATGGCCAGCGGACTCGGCATGCGGCCGCTCTCCGTCTTCCGCTTTATCGAATGGCCGGTGATACGCCGCCTGCTGCCGGGCATTGCCGGGTTGATCTTCATGCTCTGCGCCACCAGCTTCACCCTGGTGCTGGTGCTTGGCGGCGGGCCTGCCGCAACGACGATCGAGGTGGCGATCTACCAGTCGCTGCGCTTCGACTTCGATCCGGAGCGGGCGGTCGCGCTCGCGCTGCTGCAGATCACCGTCACCGGGCTGATCCTCGCAGCAATGGCGCTCTTCCCGGCACCCGACGATCACGGTCTGACATCGGGCAAGCCCATCCGCCGCCTCGACGGACATTCGCCTGCGGCCCGCGGCGCCGACAGCCTCGTGCTTGTCGCCGCCGTCGCCTTTGTCGCCACTCCCCTGCTCTTCGTCGCGGTTGCCGGCATGAAGGCCGACCTGTTGAAACTCCTCGGCGAGCCGGTCTTCCACCAGGCGGCGCTGACCAGCCTGGTGATCGCGCTTTCGGCCGGAACCCTTGCTGTTCTCATGGCTGCGGCAATTGTCAATGCGCGGATGGCGCTCGATGCTTCGCGGCGCGCCGGCCTCGGCCAACGGGGCTTCATGGCCGCGCTATCCGGCGCCTCGTCGCTCGTGCTGCTCGTGCCCCCGGTGGTCCTCGGCACCGGCTGGTTCCTGCTGCTGCGCCCTGTTGGCGATGTGACGCGCTTTGCACCCTTTCTCATCATCGCGATCAACGCATTGATGGCGCTGCCCTTTGTCGTTCGCGTGCTGGCGCCGGCCATGGAAGTCAATCGCACCCGCATCGGACGCCTTGCTGCAAGCCTCGGGGTCACCGGCTTTGCGCGTCTGAGGCTGGTCGACTGGCCGGCGCTTCGAAAGCCGCTGCAGATGGCGTTTTCCTTTGCCATGGCGCTGTCGCTCGGCGATCTTGGCGCCATGGCGCTTTTCGGCTCGAACGACCTCATGACGCTTCCCTGGCTGCTGTTCAGCCGGCTCGGCAGCTACCGCACCAGCGACGCCGACGGGCTCGCACTGATCCTCGGCCTCGTCTGCCTGGCGCTGACGGTCGCCGGCGCTTCGGGGCATCACAGGGAGGACGGCGATGCTCACGAAAGACGGTGACGGCATCGTCATGAAGGATGTCCGGCTGCGACTCGGCAGCAAGGACTTCGACTTTCACTGCACGCTTCCGAAAGCGGCGATCACCGCGGTCGCCGGTCCGTCCGGCTCAGGAAAATCGACGTTGCTCAATCTGATCGCCGGCTTCGAAACACCCGACAGCGGCACCGTGCTCATTGATGGCGTCGACATGGCCGGGCTGCACCCCTCCGAGCGGCCGATCTCGCTCATCTTCCAGGACAACAACCTGTTTGCCCATCTCGACATCTTCACCAATGTCGGGCTCGGCATCAGTCCTTCGCTGAAGCTCTCGCAGACCGATCGCCAGCGCGTCTGCACCGCCCTCCAGCGTGTCGGCCTTGGCGGCTTCGAGAAGCGCATGCCGGGTACGCTTTCGGGCGGCGAACGCCAGCGGGCCGCGTTCGCCCGTGCGCTTGTCCGGCAAAGGCCGGTGCTGCTGCTCGACGAACCCTTTGCCGCACTCGATCCCGACCTGCGCGCAAGCATGGCCGACCTGCTTCTCGAATTGCACCGCGAGTCCGGCAATACGATTGTGATGGTCACGCACGACGCGGACGAACTGAGGCGGCTGGCAAACCATGCCGTCTATGTCGATCAGGGACGGATTGCGATCGCCGCACCGCTCAACGAATTCATCAGGGTGCGGGAGCTGGCAGATGTGGACGGGAAATGCTCGCGGCAGGATTGAAGGATGCATTCACGCCAAGAACGACCCGCATCAAATTCCCGCGAGCACGGCCACTCGACGGTGAAACTGGCGCAGTTGCCACAATTTGGACGCCGCGTGATGGCAAGCGGGCACCCTCTGGGTTGGATCGGATCGTCCGATCCATGCTTGCTAAATTACAACGGCGCCACATTTAAGCTTCGTCGAGCTATGCAACTGATGCGGAAATCAGCTACAGCAGGGGCAACCGGAACCGAGATGCAACTGGCAGTTAGGATCTGGCCATGATCCGTACGGGGACGCGGGCACCTTTGGAATGATACGGATCCGCCGCATCGGCGGGTTCGATGGGATATGGATAAAACGCTGACGACGATGACGACGAGCGCCATGGCAGAAAGTCCCGGTGTCGCTTCCAACGCGAAGCGGCGGCGCAGGTATCGTATTGGCCTGCGCCTTTCTGCGTTGCTGTTCACCGCCGCTCTTGTCGCCGGCTGCCAGTCGCTGGTCGACCAGCCCTATGAGGCCAATGTCAGGCCGTCCTCCAAGCCGCAGATCGTCGACGAGGTCCAGAAGAACGATCCGCGCGCGCAGATGGGTGCGCGCGAGCATCCGCGCATCGTCGCGAGCTATGGCGGCGAATACAAGGATGCCAAGACCGAGCGGCTTGTGGCGCGCATCACCGGCGCCCTGACTGCGGTTTCGGAAAACCCCAACCAGTCCTATCGGATCACCATCCTGAATTCGCCGGCGATCAACGCCTTCGCGCTGCCCGGCGGCTATCTCTACGTCACCCGGGGCCTTCTCGCGCTCGCCAACGACGCATCCGAAGTCGCCGCCGTGCTGTCCCACGAAATGGCGCACGTCACCGCCAATCACGGGATCGAGCGGCAACGGCGGGAAGAAGCGGAGGTCCTGGCAAGCCGCGTCGTCGCCGAAGTACTGTCCAGCGATCTCGCCGGCAAGCAGGCGCTGGCCCGCGGCAAGCTGAGGCTCGCGGCATTCTCGCGCAACCAGGAACTCCAGGCCGACGTGATCGGCGTGCGGATGCTGGGTGAAGCCGGCTACGACCCCTATGCGGCAGCCCGCTTTCTCGATTCGATGGCGGCCTATGCCCGCTTCACGGCGGTCGATCCCGACTCTGACCAGAGCCTCGACTTCCTCTCGAGCCACCCGAATGCGCCGCAGCGCGTCGAACTGGCGCGGCGCCACGCCCGGGCATTCGGCACCGAGGGCAGCATTGGCGATCGCGGCCGCGACTACTATCTCGCCGGGATCAACGGGCTGCTCTATGGCGACAGCCCGCAGGAGGGCTATGTTCGCGGCCAGACCTTCATGCATGGGGCGCTCGGTATCCGCTTCGATGTGCCGTCCGGTTTCCAGATCGACAACAAGGTCGAGGCGGTGCTTGCCACCGGACCGGGCGATGTCGCCATCCGCTTCGATGGCGTTGCCGACGAGCGCAAGGACAGCCTGACCAACTACATTTCCAGCGGCTGGGTGACCGGCCTGCTTCCGGAAACGATCCGCCCGATCACGATCAACGGCCTTGAAGCCGCAACGGCAAGGGCCCAGGCGGACCGCTGGGATTTCGACGTCACGGTCATTCGCATCAACGAGCAGATCTTCCGCTTCCTGACGGCGGTGCCGAAAGGCAGCCCGGCGCTGGAGACGACCGCGGAGGTGCTGCGCTCGAGCTTCCGCCGGATGACGCCGGAGGAAATCGCCTCGTTGAAGCCGCTCAGGGTGCGTGTCGTCACGGTGCAACCCGGCGACAACATCACCACGCTCGCCGCCCGGATGATGGGAACGGATCGCAAGCTCGATCTCTTCAAGCTGATTAACGCCCTGCCCGCCGGGGCAACGGTTAGCCCCGGCGACAAGGTCAAGATCATCTCCGAATAGAGCGGCGCGCTCGGGCCTCACATCTGGAGAGCAAAGGCCGGATCGCTGTGGATGAGTGCCGCCTTCAGCTTCTCGAGCGCACGGCTCTCGATCTGGCGCACACGCTCCTTGGATATGCCAAGATCGATACCCAGTTCCTCGAGCGTCGCGCCGTCCTCGGCAAGTCGCCTTGCCTGGATGATCTTCATTTCCCGGTCATTGAGATGGGCAAGCGCAGAGTTCAGCCAGTTGTGCCGACGCTCGCTGTCGATCAGGTCCGTCACCAGTTCGTCCGGCAACGGCGCATCGCTCGCCAGCATGTCGAGACGTTCGCCGCTGCTCGCGTCCCCGGCGATCGCTGGCGCCTGCAATGAGGTGTCGTTGCTGGAAAGGCGGGCGTCCATGGCCTGGACGTCGGCGATGCTGACGCCAAGTGCTGCAGCGATCTCCTGATGAAGGGCCTGTGCCGTCAGCTGGGTATCGCCACGCGCCAGCTTGGCGCGCAGCCGCCGCAGGTTGAAGAATAGCGCCTTCTGCGCCGAACTCGTTCCGCCGCGCACGATCGACCAGTTGCGCAGGATGTAGTCCTGGATCGACGCCCGGATCCACCAGCTGGCATAGGTCGAGAACCTTACTTCCCGTTCCGGCTCGAAACGCGCGGCAGCCTCGAGAAGGCCGACGTAGCCCTCCTGGACGAGATCGCTCATTGGCAGACCGAAGCTGCGGAACTTCCCCGCCATGGAAACCACCAGGCGCATATGCGCCATGGCGATGCGATTGCGGGCGGATTGGTCCTGCCCGTCCTTCCACCGCACGGCAAGCGCGCGCTCTTCGTCCCGCTCGAGATAGGGCGCTGCCATGGCGGCCTTGATCATCCGGCGGTCTGCAGACATGGTTTTCATGCGATTACTCCATGAAAAGGTGTCCAGGGGCGGCATGCACTTCCAATGTGCATCGAGGTGCGGCGCGCCAGATGTGCGCGCTCAAGTTCGCTGCTTCTCACTACGACGGCCAATCGAAAATGGATCAACACCGCAGTTCGTCTGGGAACCGGCCTGCTTTCAGCGCTCAGGAGGGCCTGACATTCATTTAACGCTCAAAACCGCAAAAAGTTCCAATAAAAAACCCGGCACCAGGCCGGGTTTTTGACGCATGGTCCGCATTTGCCGGATCAGGCAGCCTCGTCCTGGGATTCGTCGTCCTCGACGGTCTTGCCACGCTTTGGTCCCTTGTTGAGGTTCACCTCGACAAGGCGGACCGCCTCGGTTTCGGACATCTTGTTCACGGCAGCGATCTCGCGTGCCATGCGGTCGAGCGCCGCTTCGTAGAGCTGGCGTTCGGAATAGGACTGTTCCGGTTGGTTTTCGGCGCGATAAAGGTCGCGCACCACCTCGGCGATCGAGATCAGGTCGCCGGAATTGATCTTCGCGTCATATTCCTGGGCGCGGCGAGACCACATGGTCCGCTTCACGCGTGCCTTGCCCTGGACAACCTTCAGGGCGCGATCGACGAAATCTGTTTCTGAAAGCTTGCGCATGCCGATGCTCACTGCCTTGGTGACGGGCACCTTGAGACGCATCTTGTCCTTTTCGAAATCGATAACAAAAAGTTCGAGCTTCATGCCCGCGACTTCCTGCTCCTCGATGGCCATGATCATGCCGACGCCGTGCGCCGGATAGACGATCGATTCACCGGTCTTGAAGCCATGGCGGGTCGAAGATTTTTTCTGCTGGGTCGTCATTCGTTTCAAAAACTCCCTGTTATGCACCCGGCATTCCATTGCCGGGGGCCGGGTCAGCCAGGCCCGGATGAGACGGGGGAACCGTCGGGGTGATTCCAATCTGCTCCAACCACACGCACACAAGATCAATCACCAGACGCGATCTCAGACCCGACAACTCAAAGCGTCGCATATGTCACGGGATCCGCGTTCTGTTGATTTTTTGCTTTCGTGGTGGTTTTGGGCACAGCAAATGCCACGTGTGGATCAGTTTTTTGAAACTAACACAAAAATATGAGGAAATCAATAATTTGCTTTACCTGTGTCAGCCACGACACTTCAAGTCCTGATAAAGGGGCGAATCACTTCACCCGCTTCAGGATAGTATCAGCCCCGCTGTCCCACGCTCCGGCAGGCGCTCAAAGGTGCTACCCGTCTGCCGAAGGGCCGCATGATCCTGCCGATGGCAGACCATGCCGCAATCAATCGCCCGTCCCGGGGTTGGGCGAGAAGTATTTTTCGAACTTTCCTTCGACGCCGTCCATCTCCTTGGCTTCCGGCATGGCGTCCCGCTTCACCGTCACATTCGGCCAGATCGCGGCGTAGTCGGCATTGACCTTCAGCCAGTTGTCCAGCCCCGGTTCGGTATCCGGCTTGATCGCTTCGGCCGGACATTCCGGCTCGCAGACGCCGCAGTCGATGCACTCATCTGGATGAATTACAAGGAAATTCTCGCCCTCGTAGAAGCAGTCTACCGGGCAAACTTCGACGCAATCCATGTATTTGCAGCGGATGCAATTATCAGTCACGACATACGTCATGAGGCACTCCAGAATAATCTCGTTCGACGGGCGCGGCAACCTGGAACGTCGCGTCTGCACCCTTTCAGCCCAGCGCCGCAACACCGGCTCATGTCGTCTGGCGAAACGAGCGGATCTGGCGCATTCGACTGTGAGGTAACGGCTTTGGATCGGCATAGCAAGGATAAAGAATCCCCATACTGGCCATCCGGGAGGCAGAGTTTTCTATTTCTTCGCCGGCTCGTCGTTCGTCTGCAAACGATCGATGGCGCGGCGTTCCTTTTTGGTCGGCCGGCCGCTGCCGGGTGCGCGCAGCGCTTGCTCGAAGCGACTGAGACGTTTTGTCTCATCTGCGGGCGGCGACACGTCCTCGTAAAGCAGCCGCGCCTCCTCGAAGGGTCCGCGGCGGGTACCGCCGTCGCGGACGACGAGAACAACGTCGCGCCGGTCGAGTGCCAATTCGACACGGTCGCCTACCTTCACCATGGCGCTGGGCTGGGTAACGCGATCGCCGTTGATGCGCACATGGCCGGACTGGATGTGGCTCTGCGCGATCGTGCGGGATTTCACCATGCGGGTGAAGAACAGCCACTTGTCGATGCGCTGGCGCGATGTCGAAGCTGGCTGTTCTGCCGTCATGGGCGCACTACTTCTTCATCTGCTCCTTGAGAGCGGCAAGCTTGGCGAAGGGCGAATCCGGATCGATCGGCTTTTCCTTGCGTTGCGGCTTGGACTCGAAGCGCATCGGCTGGGACGCAGCGCGATCCGGGCGGTCGCGGCGATCACCCTTTTCCGGGCGCTTGCCGTCGTTGCGCGGCTTGCCGCCGTCCTTGCCCTTGAACTTGTTGTCCGGGCGACCATCGCCACGCCGGCCGTCGCGGCCGTCGCGCTCGTCACGACGCGTCTCGCCCTGCGGCCGGCTGTTTTGACCGCGGCGGTCTCCGTGCGGGCGCTGGTTGCGCTGCTGGTCGTTGCGCCCGCCTGGGCGCCACAGCAGCACCGGCTTAGGCTCGGCGACTTCCTCGCCGGTTTCGGCGGCAGCGGGCTCGCCGGCGTCAGCAGCAGCGGGCTCGGCGGCTTCCGCCACGGGCGCAGCGGCGGCCCCAGTGTCGGCCTCGCTCGTCGTCTCCGCATCGGCATCGTCATGATCCGGATTGTGGGCAGCTTCGTCGGCGGCCGTCTCCTGGGGCGCTGCCTCGCCGGCAGTCGTCTCCTGGGGTGCCGAGGCAGTCTGCGCGGCAAGGAACGCCGCCGCCTCTTCCGGCTTCACCACGTCGGCGCGATAGCCGAGACCCTTGAGGATCTCCTCCATGTCGTCGGGGGTGGCGCCGAGGATCGAGAGCATC
The DNA here is from genome assembly GCA_030028905.1 of Ferirhizobium litorale. GTDB lineage: Bacteria > Pseudomonadota > Alphaproteobacteria > Rhizobiales > Rhizobiaceae > Ferirhizobium > Ferirhizobium litorale. The sequence goes on from JALDYZ010000007.1 coordinate 21,440, forward strand.
GCCGTCGTGGTGGTGAAGCGACGGCCGTCATAGGCGCCGTCCGGGCGGTTGGCCGTACCCGGCTTCCACTGCAGCAGCGGCCGGATGAGATCGGCGAGACGCTCGAGGATGTCGATGCGCACGGCGCGCTTGCCGAGGAAGCGGAAGCCGGCGAGCTTGTAGAAGGTGCGCTCGAAGCCCGGATCGGTCACGACCGATGTGCGGCCGGCGGCAAGCATCGGGATGAGGTCGCCATAGCCCGGCTTGTCCAGCCCGTCGTTCTGCAGGGCCCACAGCAGGGTGATCAGTTCGGCGGGCGCCGGCTTCAGCAGCGCCGGCATGAAGATATGGTAGGCGCCGAAGCGAACGCCGTACTTGCGGATCGAGGCGCGCGCATCCTGGTCCAGCGACTTCACGTCTTCCGACACGTCGCGGCGGAACAGGACGCCGAGGTTTTCGACGAGCTGGAAGGCAAGGCCCTTGGCAAGGCCCTGCAGGTCTTCGGCGCGCGACAGGTCATCGAGCGGCTTCAGCACGGTGGATATGTGGAAGTTCACGAAGCGCTCGATACGCGCAACGACGTGATCGCGGGCATTGCCGGTCAGCTGCTCGTCGGCGAGCGGGATCACCCGCGGGCGCATCACGTGGTCGCTGGACGACAGCCGCGCGACCGGGTCGCCAAGCCAGCGCACCAGGCCATCGGAACTGATGGCGAGATCGGCGTTGCCGGCGGCATGCAGGCGTGCGGCGCGCGCCTCGAATTCGAGCGCCAGCGCCTTCTGGGCAGCAGACTGGACGGCCGTCGCGTCTGGGCCCTCCGTTCCGGAGACCGGGGTAAACCGGAACCCTGCTAACTGACCGACGTGATGTCCTTCGACAAAGACATCACCATTCACACTGATTTCTGCTTCCAGCATCGCATTCTCTCTCAGGCGCTTCATGAGCACAGATGTCCTGCGATCAACAAAGCGTTTCGTCAACCTTTCATGTAACGCATCGGACAATCGATCTTCGATTTCCCGCGTCTTTTCTTGCCAGTGTGTCGGATCGGCAAGCCATCCGGGGCGGTTCGATACATACGTCCATGTGCGGATCTGCGCAATGCGCGCAGACAAAGTATCGATTTCTCCGTCCGTATGATCCGCCCTGCGCACCTGCTCGGCGAGAAAATCCTCCTTCACCGTGCCATGCAGCACGAGGTCGGAATAGATCGTCGCGATCAGGTCCGCATGTTGAGCAGGTGTAATGCGGCGATAATCAGGAAGCGCGCAGGCTTCCCACAGTTTTTCCACTCTTGCCGGGCTGGATGCAAGGTCGACGATCTCCGGATAGCGCGAAAGATGCTCGAGCGCCTGCTGGTCGACAGCCGGAAGCGCGCGCGTCAGCCCCAAGATCGGCGGAACCGCGTCGAGGCTCTGGCGAAGCGCGTGGATCGAGCGGAAGTCGAAATTCTTCGTCCGCCATTGCAGCACCTTGACCGCGTCGAACTGGTGGCTCTCGATGCGATGGACGAGATCGTCCTCGAAAGGATCCACCCGGCCGGTCACCCCGAACGTGCCATCGCGCAGGTGACGGCCGGCGCGGCCGGCGATCTGGCCGAGTTCGGCGGGATTGAGATGGCGGAACTGGTAGCCGTCGAACTTGCGATCCTGGGCGAAGGCGACGTGATCGACATCGAGGTTGAGGCCCATGCCGATCGCGTCGGTCGCCACCAGATACTCGACGTCGCCCGCCTGGTAGAGGGCGACCTGGGCATTGCGGGTGCGCGGGGACAGCGCTCCCAGCACGACCGCGGCGCCGCCGCGCTGGCGGCGGATCAGCTCGGCGATCGCATAGACCTCGTCGGCCGAGAAGGCGACGATGGCGGAACGCTGCGGCAGGCGGGTAATCTTCTTGGAACCGGCATAGAAGAGCTGCGACAGGCGCGGCCGCTCCACCACGGTGACGCCCGGCAGCATTTGCTCGAGGATCGGCCGCATCGTTCCGGCGCCGAGCAGCAGGGTTTCATCGCGGCCACGCAGGTGCAGGATACGGTCGGTGAAGATATGGCCACGCTCGAGATCGCCGGCCAGCTGTACCTCGTCGATGGCGACGAAGGCGGCCCTGGTTTCGCGCGGCATCGCCTCGACCGTGCAGACCTGGAAGCGGGCGCCCGGCGGCGAGATCTTTTCCTCGCCGGTGACCAGCGCCACGTTCTGGGCTCCCACCTTTTCGACGACCCGCGTGTAGACCTCTCGCGCCAGCAGACGCAGCGGCAGGCCGATCACACCCGTACCGTGCGCCACCATGCGCTCGATGGCATAGTGGGTCTTGCCGGTATTCGTAGGCCCGAGCACGGCGGTCACGCCGCGTCCACTCAGGATCATGGGCTCAGAAGTCAAAATCACGCATCCCGCATTGCCGCCTGCTCGACTGCCGGCCGTGTCGGCCGTCCAGTCGCCAGAACACATGGCGTCGATGCAGCACAAAGGCAAGGACGGAATGCGACCCCGCCGGTTTTTGTCGAGAATAGCGGCGAGGCCGGAGGCGGCCGGGGAGCGAAAGCGGCGGCTTTGCAGGGCCGTCAGGCCGGAATCGGAACAGCCTGAGAACGAATCGGAGACGAATCGCTGACTCGCGCTGATTCAGGGTTTGTTCACGCTAGATGTTGCGGAAATCAGGACAACCGGCACCAGATGCTGATTCCGGGAGGCCAAGCCGCCTGTAGGCCGGCGGAATCGCCAAGGACTCCGTTTCGGCAGAATGTCAAACGGTGTCCGAAAAAATCTAAGGTGTTGCAGACAATGAAAATTCCTACACAAACGCGCAAGTCGGAGAGTTCCCCCGGGTTGGCCGTCGGCGAGGACATCGCCAAAGCGCGAGCGAATCGGCGACGAACCGCTTGTCCGACACCCGTGCTTTGACAGCGCCGTGCGGGCAAAGCCCGCCGACCGCAAGCGATGCCTGCGCCCGGCCGACCGGGTCGCGGAACCAACGCGGTGCAAATACGTTTGACTCCAGCATGTTACTCGTCATCATAGGAGGTAAGCTTCATGCTCGGGACCATTCTACTTGTCATTCTGATCCTTCTCCTGATCGGAGCCTTGCCGAACTGGGGTTACAGCAGCGGATGGGGATACGGTCCGTCCGGCGGCCTCGGGCTGGTGCTTGTTATCGTTTTGATTCTCGTCCTGATGGGACGAATCTGATCCACCTCGTGTTACGGAGAAAAAGCGCCAATGAAGAAGACGATCGTCGCCGCCTCGCTTGTTCTGTCTATGCTGACCGCATGCACGACCACCGAACGTTATACGACCACCGGGGCGGCAGGGGGCGCCATCGTTGGCGGGCTGATCTCCAATGACATCGGCGGGGCGGCCGCCGGGGCGCTCATCGGTGGTGCGGCCGGCTATCTGATCGCCAAGTCGAAACGTCCCGGCTATTGCGTCTATCGCGATCGCAACGGCCGGCGCTACGAGGCGCGCTGCTGACGGCGGCTCTGCCAAAAGATCAAAAAAACGGCGCCGTTCGGCGCCGTTTCGTTTGGATGCCTTCGCGTGTCGCTCCGCTTACGCGAAGAACTGGCCGCCATTGGCGCTGATCGTCGAGCCGGTGATGAAGCCGGAGTCGTCGGAGGCGAGGAAAACCACGCAGCGGGCGATCTCCTCGGGTTCGCCCAGTCGGCCGACGGGGATCTGCGGAAGGATGCGCTCGTTCATCACCTTTTCCGGCACGGCCCGCACCATTTCGGTGCCGATGTAACCGGGGCAGATGGCGTTGACGGTGATGCCCTTGGCAGCTCCCTCCTGCGCCAGGGCCTTGGTGAAGCCGAGATCGCCGGCCTTGGCGGCGGAATAGTTGGCCTGTCCCATCTGGCCCTTCTGGCCGTTGATCGAGGAAATGTTGATGACCCGGCCGAAATTGCGATCGCGCATGCCGGTCCACACCGGATGCGTCATGTTGAAGAGACCGGTGAGATTGGTGCTGACGACCTCGCCCCATTGTTCCGGCGTCATCTTGTGGAACATCGCGTCGCGGGTGATGCCAGCATTGTTGACCAGCACCTCGACCGGGCCGAGGTCCGCCTCGACCCTGGCGATACCGTCCAAGCAGGACTGGTAGTTCGACACGTCCCACTTGTAGACGGCGATGCCGGTCTCTTCCTTGAAGGCCTGCGCCTTCTCGTCGTTGCCGGCATAGTTTGCCGCAACCGTGTATCCGGCGTCCTTGAGTGCGATCGAAATCGCTGCACCGATGCCGCGTGTGCCGCCGGTGACCAATGCTACCCTGCTCATATCGGTGTCTCCCCTTCGTGACCTTTTTTGGTGTATCCGGCACGCGGCCGTCTGCTCATCTCCCGGACCGAACGGGATTGATCAGCTGTCGGCCCGGGAAGAACCGGGACGGATCACCGTCCCGGCAATGGTCGAAAACCGATTCCTGGGGTGTCAGGGCGCTTCGAAGCACATAGCGACGCCCATGCCGCCGCCGATGCAGAGCGTGGCCAGCCCCTTGCGGGCGCCGCGACGCTTCATCTCGAACAGCAGCGTATTGAGAATGCGGGCGCCCGAAGCGCCGATCGGGTGGCCGATGGCGATCGCGCCGCCATTGACGTTGACGATCGACGTGTCCCAGCCGAGCCCCTTGTTGACGGCGCAGGCCTGTGCCGCGAAGGCTTCGTTTGCCTCGATCAGGTCGAGGTCCGCGGCCGACCATCCGGCTTTCTCCAGCGCCTTCTTCGATGCCGGGATGGGTCCGGTACCCATGACCTGCGGATCGACGCCGGCGGTCGCCCAGGAAACGATGCGGGCAAGCGGCTGGATGCCGCGGCGGCTGGCTTCCTGCTCGCTCATCAGCACCGCTGCCGCCGCGCCGTCGTTGAGGCCGGAAGCATTCGCGGCGGTCACCGTGCCCTCCTTGTCGAAGGCGGGCCGAAGCTTCGCCATGGCGTCGAGCGTCGCACCGTGGCGGATGTATTCGTCCGCGTCGACCGTGACGTCACCCTTGCGCGTCTGGATCACGAAGGGGACGATCTCGTCCTTGAACCGGCCGGCCTTCTGGGCGGCTTCTGCCTTGTTCTGCGAGGCGACGGCAAACTGGTCCTGCTCGTCGCGCGTAAGCTGATACTGACGGGCGACGTTCTCCGCGGTGATGCCCATGTGGTAGCCGTAGAAGGCGTCGGTCAGGCCGTCCTTGATCATCGTGTCGATCATCTTGTAGTCGCCCATCTTCACGCCGCCGCGCAGATGCGCGCAATGCGGCGCCATGGACATCGATTCCTGGCCGCCGGCCACGATGATCGACGCATCGCCGGTGGCGATCTGCTGCATGCCGAGCGCCACGGCGCGCAGCCCCGAACCGCAGAGCTGGTTGACGCTCCAGGCCGTCGCCTCGGCCGGAATTCCGGCCTTCATCGCCGCCTGGCGTGCGGGGTTCTGGCCTTCGCCGGCCTGCAGGACCTGGCCGAGGATGACCTCGCTGACCTCGTTCGCATCGACGCCGGCGCGGTCGAGCGCGCCCTTGATGGCGGTCGCTCCGAGTTCGTGCGCAGGAACGGTGGCGAATGCGCCGTTGAAGGATCCGACTGCCGTGCGCGCAGCGCTGGCAATGACGATGGATGGGTTGCTCATGGAAGTCTCCTCGCGTTTCGCTCCTGCGAAGAAACTGGCAAAGCTTCCGCGCCAAGTCAAATAGGATAACAGATACCCCGGAGTATTTCACGCACCTGTCATGTCGGGTCGCCCGACCGTGCAATGCTGCGGCTCCCGCATTGCACAAATAGATTGTCACCAGCCTCGATTTCCGCTTACACTCGACTTCGGGAGCAAGAAAACAAATCAATACATACGGGGCCAGGAGAATTCTATGGCAAAAAACGACGGCCAGATCGTTATCAAGAAATATGCCAATCGTCGTCTTTACAATACGGGAACCAGCACTTATGTGACGCTGGACGACCTGGCGGTGATGGTAAAGAAGGGGGAGGATTTCATTGTCCAGGACGCCAAGAGCGGCGAGGACATCACCCATTCGGTCTTGACGCAGATCATCTTCGAGCAGGAATCCAAGACCGGAAACACCCTGCTTCCAATCTCATTCCTCAGGCAACTCATCTCCTACTACGGCGACCAGATGCAGATGGTCGTGCCGAGCTTCCTCGAGCATTCGATGCAGGCCTTTGCGCAGCAGCAGGCGCAGATGCGCGAGCAGATCGATCGCACCTTCGGCGAGACGCCGCTCGGCAAGAACCTGCAGGTTCCGATCAAGCTGGTCGAGGATCAGGTGCGCCGCAACACCGACATGTTCCACCAGGCGATGCAGATGTTCTCGCCCTTCATGACGCCGCCCGCCGCCAAGGAAGCGAAGAAGGCCGATCCCAAGGATATCGACGAGCTGAAGGAACAACTGCGCGCGCTGCAGGCCAAGCTCGACAATCTCTAATCGTTAAGCCGGACGGCAGGACTGCCCGGCTCAGGCTTCCGACAAAGCCGTCAACTCGCATGATTGTTTAGAGAGCGGCAATCACCCAACACCGTCATACCGGCCTCGTGCCGGTATCCAGCGCGATCAAGTCCTTGATCGCGAAGGGCTCTTCCGTCGCGCAGACGCGCGGCGGGGCTGGATTCCGGCTCAGGGCCGCCGGAATGAATCAAGATGTAGCGAAATCAGCAGTCAGGAGCCGGACAGCAGAACCGTCCGACTTTTTCATGCCATGGACAGAACGACAAAAAGGCCGGCGAAACGCCGGCCCTCAAGTGGTCCGCCTTTGGACGCGCAATTGGATTATGCGCTTTCCTTGGGAGTCAGGACCTGGCGACCGCGATACATGCCGGTCTTCAGGTCGATGTGGTGCGGGCGACGCAGTTCGCCGGAGTTCTTGTCCTCGACGTAGGTCGAGTTCTTCAGGGCGTCAGCCGAACGGCGCATACCGCGCTTGGACGGGCTTGTTTTTCTTTTCGGTACAGCCATTTGTGTTACTCCAATTGACGGGCAAAACATCATCCCCGGCCAGGCTTGAGGCCGAAATGGATATGTCTCGATCTCGGAAATTTGGCCGGCTTATACATGCCTTGCCGGGCTTTGACCAGTCCCCCACGCGCAATTTTTCCGACTCTTGCGAATCGGCAGGCCCGCTCAGGCCTCGTCTTCAGGGACGATCCAGGGTTCGGCAAGCGCGGCCTCCTGCCAGGCGATCCATGCCGGGTGCGCCTTCATCGTCTGCATATAGGCGAGCGTGTCGGCCGCCGTCACCAGGTCGTAGGTCTCGAAACGGTTGACGACCGGCGCGAACATCGCGTCCGCGGCGGAAAAATCGCCGAACAGGAAGGGGCCGCCGGAGGCCGACCGCAACTCGCGCCAGATGGTCTCGATCCGCGCGACGTCGTCCATCACCCCGTCGGGCAGCGCGATCGCCCGCTTCGGGCGGCGGATGTTCATCGGGCAGGCCCCGCGCAGCGCCCGGAACCCCGACAGCATCTCCATCGACACCGAGCGGGCCCGGGCGCGTGCTTCGCGGTCGCTCGGCCAGACCCCGGCATCGGGGAAGAGTTCCGCGGCATATTCGATGATCGCCAGCGATTCCCAGACCCGCACCTTGCCGTGCTCGAGCACCGGAACGCGCGCCGTCGGGGAAATCTCGCGAAATCTCGGATTGCCGGCCGCAAAATCGAAGGGCACGACCACGTCCTCGAACGGGATGTTGCGGGCCGTCATAGCGATCCACGGCCGGAACGACCAGGACGAATAGTTCTTGTTGCCGATGTAGAGCGTGAGCTTTTCCATGTGCGCGGGTTCCCCGGTGGACGATATGGATACACCGAATAGCCGCCGCCGCCCTCAACGGGAAATGAATTTGTCAGAACTCAATCATAAAGACATTTGATGTATTCGCCGGAACTGCGGGCGCGGCGTTCGATCACCGCGGCGATCCGCTTCATGCCGCGGCCGGGCTTGCTCGCAATCCGCGTAAACGGATTGGGCAGGGCGGCCGCCAGCAGAGCCGACTGGCGGCGCGTCAGCTTGTCGGCGGAGGTCTTGAAGTGGTGCTGCGCCGCCGCTTCGATGCCGTAGATGCCCGGCCCCCATTCGGCGATGTTGAGGTAGATTTCCATCAGCCGCCGCTTCGGCCAGACGAAGTCCGCGGTCATCGCGAGCGGCAGTTCAAGCCCCTTGCGCACGAAGGAGCGGCCATTCCATAAAAACAGGTTCTTGACCGTCTGCATCGGAATGGTGCTGGCGCCGCGGGTCGCCTCGCCGTCGAGGGCATCCTCGACGACGCCGCGCATCTGCCCCCAGTCGACGCCGTCGTGGAAACAGTATTGCCCGTCCTCCGACATCATCACCGCCTGCACCAGATTGGGCGAAATGGCCTCGAAATCGACCCACTGGCGGTCGTAGCCGCGCAGCATGGCGAGATCGGCGAACATCAGCGTCGAGACCGGATGGACGACCGGCAGCAGGTAGACGACGATCAATATGTAAGGCAGGACGATCAGGGCGGCGAGCGCGATCAGCAGACGCCGCAGAACCATCCGGACGGATCGTTGGGCCCGCGCCGGGTGGCTGGCAAGCATGTCAGTCTCTCCCCGTGAATCCGGCGTGATGTCCAAAGAATAGTTCCGCGCGATGCTTTTTCTCGCTGTTTTCTTATCGTCAAGCGCCCGGCAATGCCAGAGCGCCTGTCCAATCGGGAAGAACTATCGACAATTCCCGTTGCGTGTGCGCGGCCTCCATGCCAAAGAGCGGCCATGACCAGCGCCTTCGAAACCCGACTGAAAGACAATGCGGCTCGCACCGAGGCGCTGCTGACCGATCTTCTCAGCGATGCCCCGCGGGACGCCGAGATCGTTCGCCCGGCGGGCCTGCTTTCGGCCATGCGTCACGGTGTCTTGAACGGCGGCAAGCGTCTTCGCCCGTTTCTGGTGATCGAAAGTGCCGCCCTTCTCGGCGGCGATGCCGAAGCGGCGTTGCGGGTCGCCGCCGCGCTCGAATGCGTCCACTGCTATTCGCTCGTCCACGACGACCTGCCGGCAATGGACGACGACGACCTGCGCCGAGGCCAGCCGACCGTCCACAAGGCCTTCGACGAGGCGACTGCCATCCTCGCCGGCGACAGCCTGTTGACCTACGCCTTCGATATCATCGCCGCACCGGCAACGGGTCTCGGGCCTGAGGCGAAGCTGGAACTGGTGCTCGCCCTTTCCCGCGCCGCGGGGGTTGGCGGCATGGCCGGCGGCCAGGCGCTCGACCTCGCCGCCGAAATTGCCAGCCCCGACGAAGCCGGCATCGTCACGCTGCAGGCGATGAAGACCGGCGCTCTGATCCGGTTCGCCTGCGAGGCGGGGGCCATCATCGCCCGCGCATCGGTCGAGGACCGCAAGCGTCTTTCCGCCTATGGCGAGACGATCGGTCTGGCGTTCCAGCTCGCCGACGACCTGCTCGACCTCACCGCCGATGCGCAGACCATGGGCAAGGCGACCGGCAAGGACGCCGCCCGCGGCAAGGGCACGCTGGTGGCGCTCAACGGCCAGGCCTGGGCCGAGCGCCGGCTCGAGCAACTGGTCGGCCAGGCCGAGGCGCTGCTCGCACCGTTCGGCGACAAGGCCGCCATTCTCATCGAGACCGCCCGTTTCGTCGCCGACCGGAAGAGCTGAAGCGCCGTCCGGAGCCGCGACGCCCTCAGGGCTGCAGGACGTACCCGCTGCGCTCCGGCCACGGCCAGTCGGCGAGCAGATCGAGATCCGGCCGGTAGATCTCCACCTTCAGCGGATGGCACGCGGCGGTATCGCTGGAATGCGTGGCGCTGCAATCGCCGCCCGGGCAGGCCGACAGCGCGCCCAGAAGGTCGATCTCGGCGAAAAGTTCGAGATAATCGCCGGGCCTGACCGGGCTTGCCTTCATGAAATACTGGTGCGTGTCGCGGGTGAAGCCGGTGCACATGAAGACGTTGAGCACGTCATGGACATGCTGCTCCGCCTCGCCCATCGTCACCCCCTCGGCCGTCGCCAGCGCGCCACAGAGGTTCGAGTGGCAGCAATGATGATAGTCGGATCCGTTCAGCAGCCGGTTGGTATAGGGGTCGCAGCGCGTGCCGATCACATCGTGGACGCCGGCGCCGTCGTCGTCCCAGCCATACCAGCCGAGCGTATCGTGGCTGATGGTCGCCATCGGGCGCAGGGAGGGCAGTGAACTCCACAGCCGGTTCCCGGTCGTCACATGGGTCGCATGCAGCGCCCGCGTCTTGCCGCTGAAGAAGCGTTCCGAAAGATCGTTGGCGTTCCACAAGTTGAGGTCGCCGACCTGCGGACCCTCGATGCTGACGATGCGCACGAAATGCCCCTTGGGCGCCCTGAAGGCGCGGCCGTCGCGCGGCGGAACGATCACCTCGTCGATCTTGACCATAGTCGCCCGCGCCTTTTCGAGAAGGGTCATGTCCGGATTGCGCAGCGTTCCGTTCGGATAGACGACGACCGGTTTGCGGGCCCGGCGTTCGGCGGCGTCGGCGGGCGGCGTCGGGATCTGGTGCAGCATCGATGAAAACTCCGTTGGGTGCTTGTGCCGGGCGGAAAATGCCTCAACGCTCCGTCGCTGGCAACACGCGTTTTTCTTGCCATATGGCTAAGTTTTGCTTAGCCTTGTTTTGATGAAGCTACCTCCTCTCGCCAGCCTGCGCGCCTTCGAGGCTGCCGCGCGCAGGGGCGGTTTCCTGCACGCCGCCTCCGAACTCGGCATGTCCGCTGCGGCGGTCAGCCAGCATGTCCGAAGTCTGGAGACGTGGCTGGGACTTGCGCTTTTCGAGCGCCGGGCGCGCGGCGTCGAGCTGACGCAGGCGGGCCGGGAATTCGGTGCAGCCTGCACCCAGGGGCTGGGACAGATCGCACTGGCCGCCGAACGTCTGACGGCGCGCGGCCGGCAGAAAGTGGTCAGCCTCGCCTGCCAGCCGTCGATCGTTAGCCACTGGCTGGCGCCGCGGTTGCCGCGCTTTCGCGCCGCACATCCCGATATCCAGGTTTCGATCGTTTATCCGCTGGGCGCGAAAACACCCGAGGAGGCCGGCGTCGACCTGCTGATCCGGCATGGTACAAGGCCAGACAGGCCGGCGCAGCCGATCCTGAGTGCGGCGACGCGGCCGACCTGTTCGCCCGCCTATCTGGAGCGCAGCGGCCCAATCCGCTCCCCCGCGGACCTGCTGCGGGCGGAATTGTTGCACGATGAAACCGAGGCGGCATGGCCGGCTTGGTTTGCACTGCAGGGGATTGCCGCGCCTGCCCACGCCGGACCGATCTTCGCCGACTTCAACCTGCTCGTCAGTTCGGCGATCGCCGGTCTCGGGGTCGGCCTATGCCCGACGGCCCTGATCGAGGACGAACTGAGGCGCGGCAGTCTCGTCACGCTGTTCGACCCAGCCGCCGACACAGACAAATACTATTGGCTGCTCGAATCGCAGCGTTCGACGGAGGCCGCCGCCCTGATGCGGACGTGGCTGATAACCGAGGCCGCGGCGCAAGCGGCACCGGGAGAGTTCTGAAGCGAACGCCAGCGGTCCTTGCACGGCTTGCGGCAACCCAATTCGCCGCTATTGAATACGCTCCGCAAATCTAGGGAGCGCGCGCCATGAAACCGAACATCCTGTTGATCACCGCCGACCAGTGGCGGGGCGATTGCCTTTCCGCCGTCGGCCATCCTTGCGTCAGGACGCCGAATGTCGATGCGCTGGCCCGCGAGGGCGTGCTCTTTCGCCGCCACTATGCCGGCGCCGCTCCCTGCTCTCCGGCGCGCACCAGCCTCTATACCGGCCTTTACCAGATGAACCACCGCGTCTGCCGCAACGGCTCGCCGCTCGACGCCCGCTTCGACAACCTGGCGCTGATGGCGCGGCGCGCCGGATACGACCCGACGCTGTTCGGCTATACCGACACCGCACCCGACCCGCGCGGCATGGCGCCTGGCGATCCGTTCCTCACCACTTACGAAGGCGTGCTGCCGGGCTTTACCGTTCGCCAGCTTCTGCCGGAGCATGAGAAGCAGTGGCTGTCCTGGCTTCGAGGGCGCGGTCGTGCCGACGCGACCGACAGGAACGTGCACCGCCCAAAGGGCAAGGACCTTACCGAAGTCACCAATGCGCCACCGGCCTATTCGAAGGATGAGACCCAGACGGCCTTCCTCGCCGACGAATTCATCCGCTGGCTCGGGGAACGGGATTCCTCCTGGTTCGCCCACGTCTCGTTCCTGCGACCGCACCCGCCCTTCACCGTACCGGAGCCTTACAACACGATGTTTTCGCCGGAGGACGGTCCGGCCTTTGCCCGCACAGCAAGCCGGGAAGCTGAGGCAGCCCTCCATCCCTGGCTCGCCTACGATCTGCCGCGGCAGAAAAAGGCGAGCTTCGTCCATGGAGCATCCGGCGAGGTCGGTGAATGGGGCGATGCGGATCTTTCCGCCATCAGGGCCATCTACTACGGCATGATCGCCGAAGTGGACACCCAGCTCGGGCGCATCTGGCAGGCATTGAAGGATCGTGGCGCCTGGGAGAACTCCATCATCGTCTTCACCTCCGACCACGCGGAAATGGCCGGCGATCATTGGTCCTTCGGCAAGGGCGGATTCTTTGACGGCAGCTATCATGTGCCGCTGGTGATCCGGAACCCGCTGGAAAGCCGTAGCTCGGGAAGCCAGGTGGAAAACTTCACCTCCGCGACCGACATCCTGCCGACCTTGTCCGACCTGCTGGGCGCGAGACCGACCAATCATGTCGATGGCGAGAGCCTGCTGCATTTTCTTGCGGGTCGGGCGCCGGCCGCATGGCGCGATGCGGCTTTCTGGGAGTTCGACTTCCGCGATATTGCCGAGGGCGGGCCGGAACGGCATTTCGGCCTGGGCTCCAACGAATGCAACCTCGCGGTCATTCGCGACAACGCTTTCAAATACGTTTATTTCGCCGGCTTGCCGCCGTTGCTCTTCGATCTCGGGAACGATCCGATGGAGACGCGCAATCTGGCGGACGATCCCGCCCATGCCGGCATCCGTCTGCGCTACGCCGAAAAACTCCTGTCGCTGCGCAGCCGCCATCTCGACCAGACGTTGGCCTTCACCGAACTGACCGAAAACGGTCCGGTCAGCCGGCCAAACGGGTTTGCAGGCTAGCGAGTCAATAGCGGCAGCGGCTTATTCAGCCGCTGTCTTCTGGCCAAACCGCTTTTCGATGTAGTCGATCACCAGCGCCTCGAAATCGGCGGCGATATTGGGGCCGCGCAGCGTCATCGCCTTCTTGCCGTCGATGAAGATCGGGGCTGCCGGCGTTTCTCCAGTGCCGGGCAGCGAGATGCCGATATCGGCATGCTTGCTCTCGCCGGGGCCATTGACGATGCAGCCCATGACCGCGACGTTCAGCGCCTCGACGCCCGGATATTTTTCCCGCCAGACCGGCATGTTCTTGCGGATGTCGTTCTGGATGTTCTGCGCCAACTCCTGGAAAACGGTCGAGGTGGTGCGGCCGCAGCCGGGACAGGCGGCAACGACGGGAACGAACTGGCGGAAGCCCATGACCTGCAGGATTTCCTGCGCCACCTGCACCTCGCGGGTGCGGTCGCCGTTCGGCTCCGGCGTCAGCGACACCCGGATCGTGTCGCCGATGCCCTGCTGCAGCACATAGCCCATGGCGGCGGACGAGGCGACGATGCCCTTCGAGCCCATGCCGGCCTCGGTGAGCCCGAGATGTAGCGCATGGTCGGAACGCTCGGCCAGCATCGAATAGCAGGCGATCAGGTCCTGCACCTGGCTCACTTTCGCCGAGAGGATGATGCGGTTGCGCGGCAGGCCGATTTCTTCCGCCAGGTTGGCAGAGATCAGCGCCGACTGCACGATCGCCTCGCGCGTCACGTCGCGCGCCGACGCCGGAAAGCCTTCCGCCTGGTTCCTGTCCATCAGGCTGGTCAAAAGGTCTTGGTCGAGCGAACCCCAGTTGACGCCGATGCGCACCGGCTTGTCGTAACGGATCGCCATCTCGACGATGTCGGCGAACTGCTTGTCCTTCTTGTCCTTGAATCCGACATTGCCGGGGTTGATGCGGTATTTCGCCAGCGCCTCGGCGCAGGCCGGATGGTCGGCAAGCAGCTTGTGGCCGATATAGTGGAAGTCGCCGACCAACGGCACGTCCAGACCGAGACGCAGCAGGCGCTCGCGGATCCTCGGCACGGCAGCGGCGCTCTCGTCCCGGTCGACGGTGATGCGGACGATCTCCGATCCCGCCTTGAAGAGGGCAGCCACCTGGGCGACGGTGGCATCGATATCGGCGGTATCGGTGTTGGTCATCGACTGGACGACGACGGGCGCACCGCCGCCGACGATCACACCGCCGACATCGACGGCAACGGAGGCGCGGCGGGGCTTCGGTTCGAAATCAAAAGCAGAGGTCATGTGCGGTTCTTGCGCAAGCTCGGGATCGGAGCCTTTCAGGTGGATCAAGGGACGCGGCTTGTCAACCTTCGGCGCGTCATCCAGCCTTCACTTTGCTGGCAGAAGACGATCGGGTGCCCGCAGGCGGCGGCTCCGACGTCTGCCGCTCAGCGGATGCTGTCAGCGTAGCGGGCGAGATGCGAAAGCGCCAGCACCACGAGGAACAGCACCGGCAGCGTCGCGTAGATCGCCGCGAAACCGGTGTGCTCGGAAATGAAGCCGATGATCGACGGGGCAAACAGGATGCCGGAATAGCCCATCGTGGTGACCACCGACAGGCCGATGCCCTGCGCCATGCCCGGCAGGTTGCCGGCGGCCGAAAAGGCGATCGGCACCATGTTGGAAATGCCGATGCCGGCGATGGCGAAGCCGATGGTGGCGACGAGCGCATTCGGCGCAAAGCCGGAAATCAGCATGCCGATCATGGCGGTGACGGTGCAGATGCGGATGGTCCGCACCGCTCCCAGCCGGTCACGCACCAGGTCGCCGGCAAAGCGCATGACCGCCATCGTCAGCGAAAACGCGCCGAAGGCGAGGCCCGACATGGCAACCGAGGCGCCCAGTTCCTGGCGCACGTAGAGCGCGCCCCAGTCGAGGATCGCCCCTTCCGGGACCATCGAGAACAGCGCGACGATGCCGATCAGCCACGGCAATGGCGTCATCGGCAGGCGCACCTTGGTCTTCACCGCCTCCGGATGCGGCGCGTCATGCTGGATATAAGGCCAGCACAGGGCGAGCACGGCGTAGGCGGCAGCGGTCAAGACGATCGCATGCCCCATCGGACCGATCATCGACAGCAGGAAGCCGCCCGACACCGCGCCGATCAGGCCGCCAAGGCTCCAGAAGGCGTGGCAGGAGGACATGATGGCGCGGCGCAGCGACCGTTCGACCTCGACGGCATTGGCGTTCATCGCCACGTCCATCGCGCCGGTGAAACCGCCGAAAAGCACCATCGCCACCGCCCCGGTCCAGATATTTCCGGCCAGCGTGATGAGCAGCAGCATCGGCACGAGGAGGATGCCGGTGATCTTGACCACCGCGGTAGACCCGAGGCGGGCGATCTGGGCGCCGGCGACCGGCATGAGTAGCAATGATCCGACGCCGAACAACAGGATCATCAGCCCGAGCGCACTTTCGCTGAGCTCGAGGTGCTCGGCGAAGACCGGAATCTTCGGCGCCCAGCTTCCGACGATGAAGCCGTTGACCAGAAAAAGTCCGGACACGGCGAGGCGCGATTTCGGGAAACGCCCGCTCGGGGTGCGCGCGACGTCACCGGCATTGCTCAGTTGATCCATGTTTCCTCCTAAAACGTTGCCGTACCTATTTTAAATCGATTGAACCATCAAGCGCGATTGCAGGGGCCCGACGTCACATTTTGTTTCACGCAAGCGAGATAGACGGCCCCGGACTGGACCTCCGTCTGCTGGAACGGTCGCGCGCCGGTCAAATCGCCGCCTATGCGATTTCTATCGATTGACAGTAACCGGACCCTGCGCCAATGCTTGGACCAACCCGTCGCATGGCCTTCGTCCTTTCTCCAGCAGGGGCGGCGCGGGCGATCCACATCGTCCTTCCTGGTGCCGCTCCGTGAAAAACTCCATCAGCCTCGGCATTCTGCTGACCAGCCTGTCCTACCTGCTGTTCACCTGCCACGACGTCACCATCAAGCTGCTGGTCGATTCCGTTTCCGTCTGGCAGATCCTGTTCTTCCGCAGCCTGACCATCCTGGCGGGCTGCTTCGTCCTCGGTGGGCGCTCGCTGGTCACCCGTACGGTCAATTCGCCTATCATCCGGCCGATGGCGCTGCGAAGCCTGATGCTGCTCGCCGCCTGGCTGTCCTACTACACCGCCGCCAGGGACTTGCCGCTCGCCGAGCTGACGACCCTCTACTTCGCCGCCCCGATCGTCGCGACGGTGCTGGCCGTGCCGATCCTACGCGAAGTGGTCACCGCACCACGCTGGTTGGCGGTCGTCGTCGGTTTCGTCGGCGTGGTCATCGCCACCGACCCGTCGCGGCTGACGATATCGCTGCCGGTCTACCTGGCGCTGCAGGCAGCGGTGCTGTGGGCATCCGGCACCGTTCTGTTGCGCAAGACGGCGATGGCGGAAACAAGCATCGTCCAGATGACGATTTCCAATCTCTTTTTCCTCGCCCTGACCGGCGCCATGCTGCTCGTCTCCTGGAAGACGCCGAACCTTCAGGAACTGGCATTGCTGTTTGGGACCGGCATCATCGGTGGCGCAGCGCAGCTGGCCTTTTTCGAAGGCATGCGTCGTGCGCCGATTTCGGTCCTGGCGCCGTTCGAATATACCGCCCTCGTCTGGGCTTTCGTGCTCGGCTATCTCGTCTGGAGCGATATTCCGAAGTCGGAGGTTTTCGTCGGCGCCGCGCTCATTATCAGCGCCGGCCTGATCATCATTCTCAGCGAACGCCGCCGGGCCATAAGCCCCGCCTGACATGGCGACGGCGCGCGAACGATCGCGTTGACTGGCGCAGCGGCAGCGTAGCAGAAAGTCATGATGGTCATTTGCCGCCGCGACCGCTATTCTGGCAATTGTCAATTCTGGCAGGTGCTGGGAGACGGGAGCCCCCTGTCCCGGTGACAGCCAGCTTGAGGCGGCAGTCAGGACGGGTTCGGCAAACGCCGCTTCAAGCCCACCCGATATAGATTTCTGCGATGGCTTGATCGCGGGCACCTCCGATTTGCTGGCAGACAATAAATTTGGAGCAGGATTCATGCAGATCACCTCTGATCCGACCCGAAAGTTATCCGCCGCAACACAGCCGAGCATTCGGGAATGCCATGTCACCCCTTTTCCTGGCCGGACCGCCGGTGGCGCCGATCGGAAGGCCGCGAGCACACCCCCCTGTATCAGGATCGGCCCGTTTTGCCTCTATCCCGCTGAGCGGCGGCTACTGAAGAATGGCCGACCGGTTGCGCTCGGCAGCCGGGCGCTCGACATCCTCACGGTCCTGATCGAAAACGCCGGCCGCGTCGTGACGAAGCAGCAGCTTATCGCGCATGTCTGGCAGAATGTTACGGTCGATGAGGGGTGCCTGCGCGTCCATATTGCCAACCTGCGGAAAGTGCTCGGCGACGGAAGGGACAATGCCCGCTACATCGCCAATGTCGCAGGGCGCGGCTACAGCCTGGTGGTGCCGGTGGGCGGCAGCGGACACCATGCCGAGGTCGAGGCGACGACCGAAGGGCGCGATGCGAGCGCGCTCCCGCGCCACCTCTCGCCGCTGATCGGTCGCGATCAGGATATTGGCGAGGTCTGCAAACTCATGGCAGCCTTGCAGATGGTCACGCTTTGCGGTCCGGGCGGCGTCGGAAAGACAAAGGTCGCCCTCGCCGTCGCCACCCGGATCGGCAACCTTTTCCCCGACGGCGTCCGTTTCCTGGACCTCGGTGCCCAGACGGGGGCCGATGCGGTGTCCGATATTCTGGCCGCCGGCCTCGAACTGGCACCGAACCTGGCCGACCCGACCAAAGCCATCCTCGCCTGCCTGCGCGACAAGAAGATGCTGCTGGTGTTGGATTGCTGCGAGCACGTCGTCGAGCCCGCTGCGGCATTAGCCGAGTCCATCTGCCGGGAAGCGCCGGGAGTGGCCGTGCTCGCCACGAGTCGCGAGCAGCTGCGTGTCGAAGGCGAACACGTCTACCAGCTCGGTTCGCTTGGCGTACCTCCCGAGGACGCAATCATTAGTGCAGACAACATCCGGGACTATCCGAGTGCGCAGCTATTTCTCGACCGCGCCGTCGCCGCCGGATACTGCCCGGATCTCACCGACGACGATGCAAATACCGTCGCCGACATTTGCCGCCGCACCGATGGCATTGCCCTGGCGCTCGAATTCGCGGCTGGCCGCGTCGCCATGCTCGGCCTACGGGCGACAGCTGCACTTCTCGGAAGCCGGCTCAATCTGCAGTGGAAGGGCCGCAGGACCGCGATGTCTCGCCATCAGACGCTGGCCGCGACTCTCGACTGGAGCTATGAACTGCTGAGTGACCTGGAAGCGGCCGTCCTGCGCAGCCTGTCGCTCTTCCCGGCATCGTTTGATCTGGAAGACGCCTGCCACGTCGCCGCCGACAGGCAGGGTGTTGCACCGCGCGACGTCGTCGAGGCGCTGGGGCAGCTGGTCATCAAGTCGCTGGTCGTTGCCGATACCCGTGCGTCGACGGCGCGTTACAGGCTGCTCGTTGCGACACGGACCTATTCCCGGGTCAAGCTGGTCGAGGCCGGCGAAGCTGCCTTCGCGGCCAGGCGCTATGTCATGTACGAGGACAGCTTGCTCGAAGGCTTGCCCGGTCAGCCGTTCTACGTCGCAGATTGCAGATCACGCCTGGAGCCAAGGGTGGAGGCTGCGGCGCTGCAGTTGAACGGCTGCATCGCGGTACGCGATCGGGCGGCGAATTGACGCCCATTGCAGGGGCCGGGCTTCCTTCGCGCCGCGAGCCGGGGACCTGCGGTCGGACGGTGACATAATTGTTTCATGCCAAAAGTGGAAAGAGAGGGCAAACCCGGGCCGGAACGGCCGCACCAATTTTGGAAAGGGCTTCGCTCATGACGACGCTGCAACAGGTCGCAGCGCGAGCCGGATGCTCGCTTGCCACTGCGAGCCGGGCGCTCAGCCTCAACGGTTCGGTCAGCGACGGCATGACGCGACGGGTTCGCCGCGCCGCCGCCGAACTCGGATACCGTCCGGCACCCGCCACCGGCAAGGCAAGCCGGCGACCCGTGATCGGCGTGTTGATCCCGAGCATCACCAACCCGGTTTTCTCGTCGTCGCTCGCAAGCATCGAGAACCGGATGCTGGTCGCCGGCCACGGCGTCGTCATCGCCCAATCCCACTACGATCCCGCGCGCGAGGCGGATGCGGTTCAGGCCCTGCTTAACGACCGGCCGACCGGGCTGGTCCTGACCCTTTGCGATCCGCTCAACACCATGTCTCTGCCTTCATCCATGCCGCCGACGGTTTTGCTCAATAACCGGCCGACCGAGCGGTTCCCTGCTGCGGTCACGGCCGACAATTTCAAGGCGGCGCGCGAGTTGACGATGATGCTGATCGAACTCGGGCACCGGACGATCCTCTTCGTCTCCGGCACCTTCGCGGCGTCCGATCGGGCTCGCTTGCGTCACGCGGGCTACCGGCAGGCGATCGAGATGAGCGGCCTGGTGCCGCTGGAGCCGATGCAAATCCCTTTCGTCGGCGCCTATGACCAGCTCGATCTCAGTACCGTGCTGTCGCGGCATGCGCCGACCGCCATCATCGCCTCGAACGATCTCCTCGCCTTCGGGGTGATCGGCGCGCTGCGGCGCGAAGGCCTCTGCGTCCCGTGCGATGTCTCGGTGGCCGGTTTCGACGGCATCGCCATCGGCCAGATGATCGATCCGCCCCTGACGACCATCGA
Organism: Ferirhizobium litorale; assembly: GCA_030028905.1. Classification (GTDB taxonomy): domain Bacteria; phylum Pseudomonadota; class Alphaproteobacteria; order Rhizobiales; family Rhizobiaceae; genus Ferirhizobium; species Ferirhizobium litorale. The sequence continues at coordinate 41,269 of JALDYZ010000007.1, forward strand.
GATGCCGGACGCCAGCATGGGCGCCACCGCCGCTTCGCTGCTGCTCGACATGGCGGAAAACGCGGCCCCGCCCCGTCATTTCGACATCGCCTACTTCCTGCGACGCGGCGGCACCGTTCGCGCCATCTGACAAAAGAGCCACCGCCTCGAGCGAAGCGGTGGCCCTTCGTTTTACCTGGCCTGCAATCAGCTGCGCGGCAGCAGGCGCTTCACTTCGTCGGCCGCGTCGTCGAGCGCTTCCTGCGGCGTGGCGGACTGGTCGACCACGCGCGCGGTGTTGTCGACGATCGCCTGGGTGACGCGAACGCCGTTGCCGCCGGGGAAGGCGTACCACGGGATCATGCGCGGCATCTGCTTCAGGCCGGCCTGGAAAAGCGGATTTTCCTTGTAGAAGTCGCCGAGATACTCCGGCGATTTTGCCGCCAGTTCGTTGTTCGGCACGTAGCCGGTACCCGGCACGACGACAGTTGCGCCGTAGGGGCCGGCGGCAAACTTGGCGAACTTCCAGGCGGCCTCCTGCTTGGCCTCGTCGCGCGTCAGGATGACGACGGCATTGCCGCCGGTCGGCAGCTTGCCGTTGACCGGATCGATCAGCGGGATCTCGGCGGTGCGCAGGTCGAACTTGTCGCCGACGTTCTTGATCGTGTTGCGCAGGGCACCCGTGGTCTGGAAGGCGAAGCCGACCTTGCCGGCAACGAAGGCCTGTTCCCCGGCCGCCTTGGTGAAGATCGGCATGCCGGCTTCCTTGACCATGCGATCGACGATGGTCATCGCCTTCTGGCCTTCCGGACCGTTGAAGGCAACGCTGCCTTCGTCTTCGCTGAGCATGGTGCCGCCGGCGCCGAACAGCAGCGCGGAGAACATCCAGTCGTCGCCCTGCCAGCGGTAGTCGATCGAGTCGACGCCGTTGCCGAGCGCCTTGATCTTGGCGCCGAGTTCGATCACCTCGTCCCAGGTCTTCGGCGGGGTATCCGGGTTGCCGCCGGCCGCCTTCACCAGGTCGCCGTTGTAGTACATGATCGGGTTCGAGGTTGCGAAGGCGAGGCCGACCTGCTTGCCGTTCACCTGGGCGAGCTTCAGGATGTTGTCGGAAAAGCCCTGCTCCGCCATGTTCTTGTCCTTGGCGATCAGCGGCCCCATGTCGACCGGGATGTCCCGCTCGTCGGCCATGCGCAGGCGGTTGAGACCGATGAAGGTCAGGTCGGGCATTTCCGCCGTGCCGGCCTGGCGCATGATCGTCTGGATGCCTTCCTCATAGGTGGCCGAAGGATTGGCGAACTGGATCTTGATGTCCGGATTCTCCTCCATGAACTTCTTCGAAATCGTGTCCATCACGTCCTTGAAGAAACCCGGCATCGGATAGTGCACGGTCAGGATCGTTTCGGCATGCGCCGGAAGCGATACAGTCATGGTCACCGCCGCGGCGGCAAGGAATTTGCTGAAATGCTTCATGGCATGGCTCCTGGTTATCCCGGTCAACCCTTGAGACCGGTCATGGTGATGCCCTCGACGAAGCGCTTCTGCGCCAGCAGGAACGCCGCGACGAGGGGGAAGGTGATGATGAGGGTGGCGGCCGTCAGCGCGCCGTAGTCGTCTCCGGCCTCGGCGGCGCGGAAATAGAGCAGACCGAGCGGCGGGGTGGCGTAGGCCTGGTTCGAGACGACGATCAGCGGCCAGTAGAGGTCGTTCCAGTGCGCCACCACCGAGAAGATCGAAAAGGCGGTGATCGCCGGCCAGGCATTGGGCACGATCACCCGGGCAATGATGCCCACTTCGCTCATGCCGTCCAGCCGCGCGGCGTGGATGAGATCGTCCGGCATGGAGCGGAAGAACTGCAGGAACAGGAAGATGCCGAAGACCGAGATGGTGAACGGGGCGACCAGCGCGAAGTAGCTGTTGAGCCCGCCGACCCTGTCGAAGGCGACGTAGAGCGGCAGCGCGGTGGCATGGATCGGCACCAGCAGGCCGAGCATGACCAGGACCATCATGGCGCGGGCGGCGCGGAACCTGAGTTTCGCCATGGCATAGGCGCAGGGGATGGCGATCACCACCTGGATCACCAGGATCAGCAGGCAGACCACCACGCCATTGAACAGCAGCGTTCCCATGGAGACGCGCGACAGGGCTTTGGTGAAGTTCTGCACATAGAACCATTGCTGCGGCACGAGTGACAGCGACGCATTGAAGATGTCGCTCTGCGCCTTGCCGGCGGTGGAGATCATGAAGATGTAGGGTGCAAGGAAGATGAGCGCGCCGAGGCCGAGAACCGACAGCCGGGCGATGCGCCCGAGGGAAAGAAAGTTCCGGGTCATGAGTAGTGCACCTGCCGGTCTTGTATGCGGTATTGCAGGAACATCAGGACGACCAGAATGGCGAGAAACACGACGGTCATGGCCGAGGCGTAGCCGACCCGAAGGTAGACGAAGCCTTCCTTGTAGATGGTGAAGAGCAGCACCTCGGAGGCTTTGTTCGGGCCGCCCTCGGTCAGCGTCTTGACGGTTTCGAACACCTTGACGGAATTGATGATGCTGATCGTCGTGACGAACAGCGTGGTCGGCCCGAGCATCGGCCAGGTGACGAGCCGGACGCGATCCCATGCGGACTTCGCCCCGTCGACTTCGGCGGCCGCATAGAGTTCGCGCGGGATCGCGGTCAGTCCGGCAAGGAAGAGCACGAGATTGAATCCGACCGACTGCCAGATGCCGATGATCGACAGGCTGTAGAGCACGGTGCCGGACGCGCCCAGCCAGTTCGGCCCCTCGAGACCGACAAGCGCCAGCAGGGCATTGATGGGCCCGATGGTCGGGTGGAACAGATACTGCCAGACCGTTGCCATGGCGACGAGCAGCGACGCAACCGGCAGGAAATAGGCGGTCCGGAAAAACGACCGGCCGATGCCCTCGGCCTCGATCAGCATCGCCAGGCCGAGCGCCATGAAGATCGAGACCGGGGTGACGATCGCGGTATAGACGGCAGTGTTCCAAAGCGATTGCTTGAAGGTGCGGTCGGAAAGCAGCTCGGCATAATTGTCGAAGCCGACGAACCTGAACCCGGAATAGCCAAGCTCGAAATCGGTAAATCCGAGCCCGATGACGGCTGCGACCGGCAGCAGGATAAAGAGGAAGACCAGCGCGATCGCCGGCAGCGACAGCAGCCAGGCGGTCCGGGCCTCGTGGTGCTCCGGCGTGGTGGTCGCCGCGGCATGCCTGATGGTGCCGTGGGCTGCTACAAGATCAGCCATGCGCCGCCTCCCGCGCCACATGCGTCGCAATCGGCGTGGTGGCCAGGCGGGGCCCATCGGTCGCGAAGACGAGGAGATGCTCGGCAGCGGCGTGAAGCCGGACCGGCATGCCGGCGGCAAGGCCTGCGCCCTCGGCGGGCGAGACCTTGGCGATCATCGTTTCGCGGATCGCCTCCAGGCGGCTGTAGACGATGATCTCCGAGCCGAGAAACTCCACCCGCTCGACCCGCGCGGGCAGGCCGCTTCCGCCGGTCGCTGAAATGCCCACGAATTCCGGACGGATGCCGAGCGTCACCGCCGTTCCCGTCGCAATCGTGCGATCGGAAAGGGCACAGCGGACATCGCCGAACGCCACGACGGCATCCGCCTCGACTTGCGAAGACAGAAGATTGTTCCGCGGCTGGCCGATGAACTTCGCCACCTCGACATGCTGCGGATCGTCGTAGATCACCTGCGGCGGCGCGAGTTGCAGCAGGGCGCCGCCGATCATCACCGCGACCCTGTCGGCCATCGAAAGGGCTTCGGCCTGGTCGTGGGTGACATAGACCGTCGGCACGCCGGCGCGGCGATGCAGTTCGACGATCTCGCCGCGCGCATGCACACGCAGGTTGGCGTCGAGATTGGACAGCGGCTCGTCCATCAGGAAGATCGCCGGGCGACGCACCATGGCGCGGCCGAGCGCGACGCGCTGGCGCTGGCCGCCAGACATCTGGCCGGGCTTGCGGTCGAGAAGGTGGTCGATCTTCAGCGACGCGGCCATCTCGCGCACGTCGCGCTTGATTGCGGCGACCGCCTTGCGCTGGCCGGGGATCAGCGGTCCGAGCATGGGCAGGCGCTGCGCCCGCGTCAGCCGGCGCATGACGAGCGGCACGGCGATGTTCTGCGCGGCACTCAGGTGCGGGTAGAGGGCGTAAGACTGGAACACCATCGCGATATTGCGATCGGCCGCCCGCACGCCGCTGATGTCCTGGCCCGCGACCACGATCTCGCCGCAGTCCGCCGTCTCGAGGCCGGCCAGAATGCGCAGCAGCGTGCTCTTGCCGCAGCCGGACGGACCGACCAGCGCGATGAATTCGCCGGGCGCCGCTTCCAGACTGACCCCCTTGAGGATCTGGTTGTCCCCGAAGGACTTCCGGACGCCGCGGATCGACAGCGCGCTCATTCGGCCGCCTCCTTCTTGACAGCCTTCGGGTAGACCTCGTGCACCACCTCGTCGAGCACATGGGCGGTCATGCCGGGCACCGCGACGATCTCGCTTCCGACGTCATTGCCGAGCGTGTGGACGACCGCACCGACCAGGCGCTCGCCGGGCATTTCGCGCTCCATCTTGTCGATCACGAAGGCTGCCGAAGGGCCCCACACCAACGCGGTGTTGTCGAAGCGTCCCTGCCAGGCCCAGTGAAGATGGCCGCTGGCAAAGAGCGGCACGTCGTGGGCGGCGATCAGGTCAAAGAGCCGCTGGCGCTGCTTCGGGCGGATACTCCAATAGCCCGTATCGCCTTCAAGCGGATCGTCGACGAAGAGTGGCTTGTGGGCAAACAACGCCAGGCGGCGACCGTTGCGCTCCTCGAATGCGGTCCTGAGCCATTCGAACTGCGTCTCCTCCTCTTCATCCTCGTGACCGAGAAGGAGGGAATTCAGCCCGACGAGTCGCCAGCCCTTGGTATCCGCAACCCAGCGATCGTCGCCGGCCAGCGCGCGCCAGCGCTGGAGGCGCTCGGCATTCACCGGCTGGTCGGAGCCCGGCAGGTGTCCGACATCGTGGTTGCCCGGTACGATCAGCATCGGGGTCGATACCTGCCGCATCAGGTCCATGCAGAAGCTGATGTCATGGTCCTTGTCGGCGCCGTCGACGGTGAGATCCCCGGTATGAACGATCAGATCGGCCTTCTGCGCCTCGATCCAGTCGAGGAGCGGCGCCCAGTTGCCGTTGAAATGGGGTTTCTCGGGGCTGAAATGCGTGTCGGTGATCTGGATGATTTTCACGGGGGCCGCTCTCCGGGTCAGGAAGCGTGCCGGCTGCCCGGCGCGCTCTTTGCGAGCCTCTTTAAAGCCGGCCTGTGTCAGCCCCGTAACAGCGTTTTCCAATGCCGTTTCATTTTCGTCACGCAACGGTCATCTTGGCACAGGCAAATGCCTGCGCGGGCCCCGGCCTCAATGCAAAGAGGCGCCCGTTGCCCACGGACGCCTCCTGCAATCATCGATCGTTCTTGGCCGGCTGACTCCGGCTGTCGTCACGCCGCCTTGACGGCCGCGTTCAACGGGATCTCGACGTCGATCTCCAGGATCGAGACATGCTCGCCGCGATCCATCTTGATGTTCACCCGGTCGCTGTCCACCTGCACGTGCTTGGCGATGACGGCAAGGATTTCCTCGCGCAGCGTGGCGACCAGATCCGAGCTTCCGAGATACAGGCGTTCGTGGGAGAGAAGCACCTGCAGGCGTTCGCGCGCCTTCGGCGCCGAGCTTTGGCGGCTGAATATGCTGAAAATGCTCATGCTGCCCTCCGTCCGAATATCTTCCCGAAAAGGCCTCGCTTTTCGCTGGGGATTGCGACCGGTACGACCTCGCCGGCCAGCCGGCGTGCCGCTTCGAAATAGGCCGATGCCGGCGCGCTGTTGCTGTCGGCCAGCGTGACGGGCGCGCCGATGTTGGAAGCCCGCAATACGTCCATGCTCTCCGGTATGATCCCGAGCAGCGGGATGGAGAGGATTTCAAGCACGTCGTCGACCTTGAGCATGTCGCCGCGCTCGGCGCGCTTGGCATCGTAGCGGGTGAGCAGCAGGTGTTTTTCCATCCGCTCGCCGCGCTCGGCCTTGGCGGTCTTGGAATCGAGCAGGCCGATGATGCGGTCGGAATCGCGCACCGAGGAGACTTCCGGATTGGTGACGACGACGGCCATGTCGGCGTGGCGCATGGCAAGCGTCGCGCCGCGTTCGATGCCGGCCGGGCTGTCGCAGATGATCCAGTCGAAATGCCGCTTGAGCTCGTTGATGACGCGCTCGACGCCTTCGGGCGTCAGACTGTCCTTGTCGCGCGTCTGCGAGGCCGGCAGCAGGAACAGCGTCTCGAGCCGCTTGTCGCGGATCAGGGCCTGCGGCAGCTTGGCATCGCCTTGGACGACGTTGACGAAGTCGTAGACGACGCGGCGTTCCGCTCCCATAACCAGGTCGAGGTTGCGCAGGCCGACGTCAAAATCCACGACGACGGTCTTTTCATTTCGCTGCGCCAGTGCCGCTCCGAGTGCGGCGGTGGAGGTCGTCTTGCCGACGCCGCCCTTGCCGGATGTTACCACGATAACTTTTGCCATCTTGCCCTCCTGTGTGCTGGCCGGCGCCCGGCTCAGGTAAGTTTCTCTGCCATGATCGCGTCGCCCTCGAGCCACAGCTGGACCGATTGTCCACGAAGGTTGGCGGGCATGTCGTCCGCAGTCTTGTAGATGCCGTCGATCGCCAGAAGCTCGGCCTCGAGCTTGCGGCAGAAGATTCGCGCGTTCGAATTTCCGACCGATCCGGCCAGCGCCCGACCGCGCAGGGCGCCATAGATATGGACAGACCCGCCGGCGATGATTTCCGCGCCCGAGGCGACCGAGCCCACCACCGTCACGTCGCCTTCCGGAAAGATGATCGACTGGCCCGAGCGCACCGGCTCGCGGATGACGATGGATTGTGTCGCCGGCGTCGCGGTGGCGATTGCCGCCGTGCTTGCGCCGCCCGTTGCCGGCGCCTCATCGGTGGCCGGCTCGTCGGATGCGACCTCGAAGTCCGAAGCCGGGCGACCGCCCTTCATGGCGGGCGGCATGCCGGGTTCGAACAGCGACGGGCGGCCGCCCTCGATGCCCATGACACTGACATTGCGCTTGCCGAGTTCGGCGATCAGGTCCTTCAGCGTCGGCCGATCGATCTTGAGATCGGTCAGGTCGAGCACGACCGGACGTCCCAGGAAGAAGCCGGCGGAGCGCGAGGCCAGGCTGTCCAGCCGGGCCAGCCACTCGTCGAGCGGCAGATCCGGGGACAGTACGACGGCCAGGAAGGAGCGGCCCTTGAGGCGGATCGAGCGAGCGTCTGTTAGCACTTTGGTCATCTTCGTTAAATTTTCGTATCCCATGGGTATCCCGGCATGGTTAACAAATGGTTAACGAGGCTTGCGCAGAGGTTAATCCTGACCGTTTTTTTCGGGCGCGGACGCCGTGTTTTAGCAATCCGTGTCGGATCGGTAACACTTGCGTCCGCGACCGATTTCGGCGTCGATTCGCCGGTAAGCGGCTGCCGTCGCCTGAGGCTTCTTGCATTGGGATCCGGACTGATAGCAAGCCGGCGGCGGCGAGGCAGACAGCAGCACCGAGCCCGGACGATTCAAGGCAGCGAATTGCGAGGAGATGAGGCAGAGAGTACAATCGCCCGCAGCAGCACCGCGGTCATTGCAGTCGGAGGCGGTGACTCGGCGATCGGGTACTGCGTCACCTACGACACCGCCAGTCCGATGCAAGGAACCTGTGCGTTCCATGCCGGCAGCGTTACGCTCGCCGGATCCAGGCGGTCGTCAAGGTTACGATCGACGACAAGCAGATCTATCACTGGGACGGAGGCTACCTGCTTGGCGCCGCCAAGTGAGAGCGAGAGAAATTCTGCTCTCGTCTGGCTGTTCAAGAGAAACACCGTCGACCGACCCCTGGGTGCGGACCCCGGGACGATCGCCGCTGCGCTATTGCGGAAAGTGTTCGACGTGGGTGTCGGCGGTGCGGCCGAAGTAGAGGACGCGCCGGCCGAGGAAGGAAACGATGTAGCCCGCGCACCCAAAGTCCTTCACGTTCCTGCAGAAGGCGGAATAGGAGTATTCGGGCGGGTTTGCCTGCGCCCACCTCACTTGGGCTGCCACGCCATCCTTGTCGAACGCGGCCGCCACCTGCCCTTCGGAGGGCCGGTTTTCCAGCACTACATGATCGCCGTCCGGCAGGAAGTAGGTCGTGGTGTGGCAGCGGTAGTCGACGGCGTAGCCTTCGAATCCCGCGCTGATCAGCGTCCCGACGATATCGGGGAAGGCCATCGTCCTGTCGTAGGCGGCCTCCAGGCATTTTCTGGCAACAGCGATTTTCTGCGCGTCCATGGCGCCCTCCCTTTCTCGATCTCTGAGGCATTCGATAGGTTTCAGTCGGTCGCGAGACCGGTCAGTCCGTGAGTCGATACGATCTTCCGCAGCAGCCTTTCCATTTCGACCCGTTCACGAGGTTCCAGGGTCTCGAAGAAGGCGGCATCGTTCCGGTCGGCAAGCGCCGCCAGTCTGGGGACCAGCGCCCGGCCCGCCGGCGTCAGCGCCAGCGTCTGGGCCCTTCTGTCATCCGGGTTGGCTTTGCGCTCCACCAGTTCCTTTTCGACGAGCCGGTCGGCAAGCTTGGTGATCGCGCCCTTGGTCATGCCCATCCGCTCGGCAAGCAGCGTCGGGGCGGTGCGGTCGACGTCGTGCAACATGCGCAGGAACACCCACTCCGCCACCGTCACGCCCTCTGCCTCCACCTTGCGGGCAAAGCTGTGGGAGACGGCATTGGAGACGATCCGCAGCCAGTAGCCGAGATGCGCGTGGAGAGCGGATGGCATGTCGTTCATGGGTCCGGTCAATTTGATTGACTAGGAAACTACATGCGCCTGGTTTCCTAGTCAATCAATTTTCATCGCCCCGGTCCAGGACACTCAAGGGAGCATCGGCGGCGTATCACTGCGGGTGCGCAGGTAGGCGATGACATTGGCGCGATCGGCCTCGTCGGGAATGCCGGGCGTTTCCATATAGACACCGGGTGTCGTCAGCATGGGCCCGGAAAGATAGATGTTCAGGTCCTCGTAACTCCAGACGCCGCCCCAGGCCCGCAACGTTTCGGAATAGCTGATCTGCTGCAGCGATGCCTTGGCGCGGCCGACCACGCCCCACAGGTTCGGTCCGGTCTTGGCGGCCCCCTGTGGTTCGACCTTGTGGCAGCTGGCGCAATTGCCGGCGAAGTAGGCCCTGCCCTTCTCGACGTCGGCGGATGCGAGCCTGGCCGAAATCGGTGCCGGTTTGGGCAGCACCACGCCGTGCGCCATCAGGTAGTCGGCGACGTCGCGATGCCCCTTCAGCCTGGCGAGATGGATCGGCGTCTTGGTGTCCTTCGTCCGGGCGTTGACGTCGGCGCCCGCCTCGACCAGCGCCTTCACGCAGTCGAGGCAACCGCTCCCGGCCGCGATGTGCAGCGCGGTCTCACTATCCAGTTGCGCGTTCGGATCGGCGCCGTTTTCCAGCAGCAGGCGTATCAGCTCGATCCTGCCCTTGGTCACGGCCGCCATCAGGGCCGGCCCCCATTGCGTCGGAGCGTTGACGTCGGCGCCGTGTTCGATGAGAAGTCTCGCCGCGGCCAAGCGCCCCCTCTTCACCGCGAAATAGAGCGGTGTGGCGGACCCGTCGCTTGCGTTCACGTCGGCACCGGCATCGAGCGCCGCGATGATTGCGGTGACGTCACCCTTCTTTGCGGCATCGTGGATTGCGCCGGCGTGCAATGCCAGCGGAAACAGGCAGGAACAGAAAAGCAGGAGCGTCAGCTTCGCGTGCATCGCAGACCCCGCAGCGGGCCGAAGGATGAGGCACGCCCCATCATAGGCCGATCCGCGGGGATTGTCATGGGCCGCGATGTGCCCCGGACGCGCGCCGTCCAGTGCGAATGCGGATCACCGGAACGCTACCGGTGATCCAATCTCCGCGAACTGCATTTGCGTGTCAGCCGGCCAGAACCACGAGCAGGTCCTTGGCGTCGATCTGGTCGCCGGTCTTGACCAGCACCTCGGCGACGGTGCCGTCCCTGTCGGCGTGCAGCGCCGTTTCCATCTTCATCGCCTCGATCGACAGGAGGATATCGCCGGCCTTGATCGACTGGCCGGCCACGACAGCCACGGTCGAGACGACGCCCGGCATCGGTGCCCCGACATGGGCGACGTTGCCGGCTTCGGCCTTGCGGCGGGCAGCGCTCGATGCACCACGGTTGCGGTCCGGCACCTTGATCGGGCGCGGCTGGCCGTTCAGCTCGAAGAACACCTTGACCATGCCCTTGTCGTCAACCTCGCTCTGGGCCTGGTTGAGGATGACCAGCGTCTTGCCCTTCTCGATGTCGGCGAACAGCTCCTCGCCGGGGGCCATGCCGTAGAAGTAGGAATAGGTCGGCAGCACCGACACCGGCCCGTAGGTCTCCGCGGCCATCGCGAAGTCGGTGAACACCTTCGGATACATCAGATAGGAGGCGAACTCGAAGTCACTGACCGCGCGCTCGAGCTTGGTCTCGATCGCCTTGCGCTCGGCATCGAGATCGGCATCGTCGAGCAGCGAGCCCGGGCGCACCGTATAGGGCTTGTCGCCCTTCAGCACCTTCTTCTGCAACGCCTTCGGCCATCCGCCCGGCGGCTGGCCGAGATCGCCCTTCAGCATCGACACCACCGATTCCGGGAACGAAACGTCCTTGTCCGGGCTCTCGACGTCGGCGACGGTGAGGTCCTGGCTCACCATCATCAGCGCCATGTCGCCGACCACCTTGGAAGACGGCGTCACCTTGACGATATCGCCGAACATGCGGTTGGCGTCGGCATAGGCCTGCGCCACCTCGTGCCAGCGGGTTTCCAGCCCGAGCGAGCGCGCCTGTTCCTTGAGGTTGGTGAACTGGCCGCCCGGCATTTCATGCAGGTAGACTTCCGAGGCCGGCCCCTTGAGGTCGCTTTCGAAGGCGGCGTACTGGTTGCGCACCGCCTCCCAGTAGAAGGAGATGCGGCGGATCCACTCCGGATCGAGACCCGGGTCGCGCTCCGAGCCCTTGAGGGCCTCGACGATAGAGCCGAGGCAGGGCTGCGAGGTGTTGCCGGAAAACGCGTCCATCGCCGCATCGACCGCATCGACGCCGGCCTCGACGGCGGCCAGCACCGTCGCCGCCGCAATGCCCGAGGTGTCGTGGGTGTGGAAGTGGATCGGCAGGCCGGTCGCCTCGCGCAGCGCCTTGAAGAGTATCGTCGCCGCCGCCGGTTTCAGGAGGCCCGCCATGTCCTTGACGGCGATGATGTGGGCGCCCGCCTTCTCCAGTTCGGCGGCCAGCGCGGTGTAGTACTTCAGGTCGTATTTCGGCCGCGCCGCGTTGAGAATGTCGCCGGTGTAGCAGATCGCCGCTTCGCAGAGCCTGTTTTCCTCGGCCACCGCGTCCATCGACACGCGCATGTTGTCGACCCAGTTGAGGCAGTCGAACACCCGGAACAGGTCGATGCCGCCGCTCGCCGCCTGGCGGACGAAATACTTCACCACGTTGTCGGGGTAGTTTTTGTAGCCGACGCCGTTGGCGCCGCGCAAAAGCATCTGCAGCAGCAGGTTCGGCGCCCCCTCGCGCACCAGCGCCAGGCGTTCCCACGGGTCCTCGGTGAGGAAGCGCATGGCGACGTCGAAGGTGGCGCCGCCCCAGCATTCGAGCGACAGCAGCTGCGGTAGCGCCCGCGCGTAGGTGCCGGAAACGCGGGCGATGTCGTAGGTGCGCATGCGCGTCGCCAGCAGCGACTGGTGCGCGTCGCGCATCGTCGTGTCGGTGATCAGCACCCGTTTCTCGGCGCGCATCCATTCGGCGAATTTCTGCGGGCCGAGCCGGTCGAGCAACTGCTTGGTGCCATCAGGCACCTCGCCGCCGATGAAGGGCACGATCGGCTTCGCCGCGTCCTTCGGCGGCATCGGCCGGCCCTTGGCCTCGGGATGGCCGTTGACGGTGACGTCGGCGAGGTAGGTCAGGAGCTTGGTGGCGCGGTCTTGGCGCTTGACCTGGGCGAACAGCTCGGGCGTCGAGTCGATGAAGCGCGTCGTGTAGCTGTTGTCGCGGAACTTCGGGTGGCCGATGATCGCCTCGAGGAAGGTGAGGTTGGTCGCCACGCCGCGGATGCGGAATTCCCTGAGCGCCCGGTCCATGCGCTGGATCGCCTCTGCCGGCGACGGCGCCCAGGCGGTCACCTTTTCCAGAAGCGGATCGTAGTAGCGGGTGATCACGGCGCCGGAATAGGCGGTGCCGCCGTCAAGCCGGATGCCGAAGCCGGTGGCGCCGCGATAGGCGGTGATGCGGCCGTAGTCCGGGATAAAATTGTGCTCGGGGTCCTCGGTGGTGATGCGGCACTGCAGCGCGTGGCCGTTGAGGCGGATCTCCGACTGCGGCGGCACACCCGATTCCGGCGTGCCGATGGCGAAGCCGTCGAGGATGTGGATCTGCGCCTTGACGATGTCGATGCCGGTGACCACTTCGGTCACGGTGTGCTCGACCTGGATGCGCGGATTGACCTCGATGAAGTAGAACTTGCCGGTGTCGGCGTCCATCAGGTACTCGACCGTGCCGGCGCCGATATAGTTGGTCGCCTGGGCGATCTTCAGCGAATACGAGGCGAGTTCCTGGCGCTGCGCCTCGGAAAGATAGGGCGCCGGCGCGCGCTCGACGACCTTCTGGTTGCGGCGCTGGATCGAACAGTCGCGCTCGAACAGATGCACCACGTTGCCGTGCGTGTCGCCGAGGATCTGGCTTTCGACGTGGCGGGCGCGCTCGACCAGCTTTTCGAGGTACACCTCGTCCTTGCCGAAGGCGGCCATCGCCTCGCGCTTGGCCTCGGTCACTTCCTTGGCGAGTTCCTCGGCCTTGCGGATGACGCGCATGCCGCGGCCGCCGCCGCCCCAGGAGGCCTTAAGCATCACCGGGAAGCCGATCTCCTCGGCCATGCGGGTCACCTCCGCCATGTCGTCCGGCAGCGGCTGGGTCGCCGGCACCACCGGCACGCCGACCTCGATGGCGAGGTTGCGTGCGGCGACCTTGTTGCCGAGGCGGCGCATGGTGTCGGCCTTCGGGCCGATGAAGGTGATGCCGGCGGCCTCGCAGGCGTCGACGAATTCGGGGCTCTCCGACAACAGGCCGTAGCCGGGATGGATGGCGTCGGCGCCGGAAAGCTTGGCGACGCGGATGATCTCGTCGATCGACAGGTAGCTCTCGATCGGGCCGAGATCGCGGGAAAGATGCGGGCCGCGGCCGACCTGGTAGCTCTCGTCCGCCTTGAAGCGGTGCAGCGCCAGCTTGTCTTCCTCGGCCCAGATCGCGACAGTTTTTATGCCGAGCTCGTTGGCCGCGCGAAAGACGCGGATGGCAATTTCGGAACGATTGGCTACTAGAATCTTGGAAATCGGCAAGACGGTCTCCTCACACACGCGTCATCCATTCGCGGGAAATGCTGCACCCGCGAAATGAATTCTTATCGCCTTGTGTGAGGAAGTTCAATTTCCCTGCGACATCCACTGTCAAATTTGTGTCATGGTCAAGAAACAAGCCCGAGCCGGAAAGCAAGTGCGACCACATGCTGCCGGTTTTTTGCTTTCAGCTTGTCCTGGATACCGTTCATGTACCAGTCGACGGTGTGGTTGGAGATCTTCAGTATCTTGCTGATTTCGTTCGAGGTCATGCCGTCGGCGAGATGACTCAGCACCTCCATTTCGCGCTTGGTCAGCATGGTATCGACGCTGGCTGCCCGGTTCAGTGCCTCGGCGTGGCCGTCGAGTTCGACGAATCGCCAGAACACCTTTTTCGCAACTGCATCGAACATCGCCATTTCCACCGGCGACAGGTCGACGACGCGCCCGCCGACCGTCATGTTGCCGAGCAGGCCGCTGCGGCCATGCACCGGAAAGATGTAGCCGTCCTCGAGTGCGAAGGAGCGCGCATCGATCATCATCCGCTCCATGCGCTTGCGATAGGGGTCGCCGCGGAAGGCCGCGATCGTATCGCGCCATCGGAAGCCGCTGCGCGACGTGCCGAGATAGCGGATGGTGGGATCGATGAGCACGTATTTCTTGGCGATATAGACTTCCGGCCAGCCCTCGGGCCAGCGCCCGGCCAGCACCAGGCCCATCGGATCCTCGCTCGGTTTCGGCTGGCGCAGCACGCCGTAGAAGTCGAACCTGTAGCTTTTAAGCAGCCGTTCGAGCTCCGCCGTCACCTGCTCACGGGTTTCGCACTCGTCGAAGATCACGAGCGCCTGGATAATGGAACTGACGTTCATCGACGTCCTCTCAAATGTCCTGGGGCCTCAGAGGCAAATTGAAAACGCTGGCCGACGGGATCGGGCAGCTTGAAAAACATGATCAGCAAATAAGGTGCCGCCCTGTCCGCCCATGGCGGTCGGCCGGCCGTGGTGCGGCCAATATCCGCTGCCGCACCACCGCAGGCAATACCATGGATTTCAAGGGGGGCGAATCAAAAAATTAAGGTGCGCGTCCGGCCAGGACTTACGGTTCCGTTAATGCTGAGTTCAGGTAGCGATTGCTAATTTCCCGTCGAAAATGATGACCGACACCGCATGAGGTATTGAAGTGTCCCTGCTCCAGGTCTACGCAAGAGCGCTCAGCTATCTGGCGACATACCGTTTCCGCGTCGCCCTCGTCGTCGTCGCGAACGTCGTGCTCGCAATGATCACGATTGCCGAGCCCGTTCTGTTCGGGCGGATCATCGACGCGATCTCCTCCAAATCCAATGTCACCCCGATGCTGCTGCTGTGGGCCGGCTTCGGCCTGTTCAACACCATCGCCTACGTTCTCGTCGCCCGCGAGGCGGACCGCCTGGCCCACGGCCGGCGGGCCTCGCTGCTGACCGAAGCCTTCGGGCGGATCATCTCGATGCCGCTGTCCTGGCACAGCCAGCGCGGCACCTCCAACGCGCTGCATACGCTGCTGCGCGCCAGCGAAACCCTGTTCGGCCTGTGGCTGGAATTCATGCGCACCCACCTGGCCACCGCCGTGGCGCTGGTGCTTCTGGTCCCGACCGCTTTCGCCATGGACGTCCGCCTGAGTCTCGTCCTTGTCGTCCTCGGCGTGTTCTACTGGCTGATCGGCCGCGCCGTGATGCAGCGCACCAAGGACGGCCAGGCTTCGGTCGAAAACCACTATCACACGGTCTTCTCGCATGTCAGCGACGCCATCTCCAACGTCTCGGTGGTGCACAGCTACAACCGCATCGAGGCCGAGACGCGGGCGCTGAAGAATTTTACCGACAAGCTGCTGTCGGCCCAGTATCCGGTCCTCGACTGGTGGGCGTTTGCCAGCGCGCTGAACCGCACCGCCTCGACCGTCTCGATGATGATCATCCTGGTGATCGGCACCGTGCTGGTGCAGTCCGGCCAGTTGCGCGTCGGCGACGTCATCGCCTTCATCGGCTTTGCCGGCCTGCTGATCGGCCGCCTCGACCAGATGCGCGCCTTCGCCACCCAGATCTTCGAGGCCCGGTCCAAGCTCGTCGATTTCTTCGCGCTGGAGGATGCTGTACGTGAACGCGAGGAAGCGGCGAACGCCGAGGACCTCGGCCACGTCAGGGGCACCGTCGAGTTCCGCGACGTCTGCTTCGATTTCGCCAATACCGCCCAGGGCGTGCGCGATATCAACTTCACCGTCCAGGCCGGCCAGACGGTTGCCATCGTCGGCCCGACCGGCGCCGGCAAGACCACCCTCGTCAACCTGCTGCAGCGCGTGCACGAGCCGCGCAGCGGCCAGGTGCTGATCGACGGCAAGGATATCGCCGGCGTCACCCGCAGGTCGCTGCGTCGCAACATTGCCACCGTGTTCCAGGACGCCGGCCTGCTCAACCGCTCGATTTCCGACAACATCAAGCTCGGCCGCGAGGGCGCCAGCGACGAGGACGTGATGCGCGCGGCGGAAGCCGCAGCCGCCGGCGACTTCATCTGCAGCCGCCAGGAGGGCTACGAAACCCATGTCGGCGAACGCGGCAACCGGCTTTCGGGCGGCGAGCGCCAGCGCATCGCGATTGCCCGCGCTATCCTGAAGGACGCGCCGATCCTGGTGCTCGACGAGGCGACCAGCGCCCTCGACGTCGAAACCGAGGCGCGCGTCAAGGCGGCGATCGACAACCTGCGCCGCAACCGCACCACCTTCATCATCGCCCACCGCCTGTCGACGGTGCGCGAGGCCGACCTGGTGCTGTTCCTCGACCAGGGCCGCATCGTCGAGGCCGGCGGCTTCGACGAACTGAGCCAGAGCAACGGCCGCTTCGCCGCCCTGCTGCGCGCCAGCGGCATCCTGACGGACGAGGACGTCCGCAAGGCGCATATGACAGATCACGAAGCCGCATAACGCGACGCACCGCCACTTGCTGAAATATCGGACAGGCCCCGCGCGGGCCTGTTTTTGTTTGCGGGGTCCTTTCCCTCTTCCCGGCAAATCGCAACCCCTCCCTCCGTCATGCCGGACTTGATCCGGCAGCTCGCACTATTGACAACCACTGGTTGATGGTTGATCGTTCTACCTGGGATTTCTCGGGGATCGCCATGGAAAACTATGTCACAATTACCGGAGCGGCATTGCTGGTCATCGGCTTGTCGGCGGTTTTCTTTAAAAGAGAAGTATCTACTGGCCAATCTCTCATTTTTGCGTTCGGCGCGGCTCTTGTAGCCTTGCCACAACTTACAAATTTTGAGTGGTCTGAGGGAACTCTTAAGTTCACGACAAGAACGGAGACAGTCCAAATTACGGAACAGATTAAGGCGATATCGCAGCAGCAAACCGCGCTGAGCGCCAATGTTGTTGCCTTGACCGACGCTGTGGGGAAGATAACAGAGCAGGTCGAGGCGATAGAAACAGCTATTAGGGCAACACAGCCCAGTTCGGAAAGCTCCCTGCCGGCTTTCAAACCCAGCGACTGGCAAAGGTTGCGACTGGATAGCGAACGACTGATCGATCAATCGAATTCGACGTTCAGAACCCTTGAGACGCTTCAGCAAGATATGATGGTAGCGCCTAAACAATAGCCACTGGCTGCCGGCGATCGGGGCGTAACGACGCTAAAAACCGGAAGCCGTGGAAGCGACGAGCCTATGCTCCCTCCCCTCCGCCACGGACTGGATACGGCAACTCCTCCCTCCGTCATGCCGGACTTGATCCGGCAGCGCGATGTCTATCGCGCGGGAGACACTTTTCAGAAAAAATCGGGTTCCTTCACGGCGCCGACGCTCCGTGACAGGATACCGGTTCAAGCCCGGTGTGAAGGGCGCAACACTGCCCATCAACCGAAGTTGCCCGACCTGGTATGTGAGGTTCGTTTTACATAGAAATCGTATTCGGGCATGGATTGCAAAGAGCGACACCCACCACAAGGAATCGGAACCAATGCGCCCAGTAAGTCCGCACCACCTTGAAGAGAGCCGGATTTCGCAGCTCGTTGTCGCCTCCCGTGACGGTGCTCGAATCAAGGTCATCTACGAGACAACGGAACTTATCGAAGCGCCCAATTGGACGCCGGACGGGCGATGGCTGCTATACAATGGTGACGGCAGGCTTTTCCGGATTTCTCCCGACGGGCAGGTCGGGCCGACACCGATTGACACCGCACCGATCGAAGACCTGAACAACGACCACGTTATCTCGCCGGACGGCCGTACGGTCTATGTCAGCGCCAACGACGGGCACCTCTACAAGGTCTCCATCGACGGCGGAAAGCCGACACGCGTTTCGAACAATCACGATCCCACAAGGGGCTTCCGCTACTACCTGCACGGCGTTTCCCCAGACGGCGAAATTCTGGCTTATGTGGGACTGGAGACAGAAGGGGGCAACGTCGTCACCCGGATTTGTACGATCCCGTCAGGCGGCGGAGAAGACCTTCAGTTGACTGATGGAAGCTGCCCCGTCGACGGGCCGGAATTCTCTCCGGACGGCGCGTGGATCTACTACAATTCCGAGCAGGCAGCCAAGGAACCTGGACACGCACAGATCTTTCGCATGCGTCCCGATGGTACCGAGGTTCAACAGATTACCTTTGACGCACGGGTCAATTGGTTCCCCCATCCTTCTCCTGATGGAAGCCTCGTTGCCTTTGTGTCGTTCCCCGAGGGCACGCTTGGACATCCTGCCAACCGCGACGTCATTATCAGGGTGATGTCGCCAGTGGGAAAAGATGTCCGTGACCTTGATCGCTTCAACGGTGGCCAAGGGACCATCAACGTCGCGTCCTGGTCGCCGGACTCGAGCACGTTCGCCTACGTGCGATATCCGCTGACAGGCATCTGAGCTCTGGCTGCCGACATTGGAAGGATAAGGTATCGCGGGCCCAAAATCCGGCACCGGCGCCCCCCTTGGCCCAACCGCAATCAGGGAACTCGGTCGAATTGGACCCTACGTTGATTGCACTCCTGGTGCCGCAAAGGTCTTCCGCGTTATGAAGATCGCGCGCTGTATGGCGGGTCAGCGCCGGCGTGACGGGTATAAACCTACCCCCCCACAAAAATCCCCCAATTCTTCCAATCCCTTATCATTTTCCTGCCGCTCACGTTTTCCCCCTCCCCGAAACCCGTGCCTATAATTTCCCCGTTCCGTCGTCGGATACACCGGGTGTGCGTGCCCGGCGAGGCGGGACCGGCGCCGGCGCGCCGGGCGATCGCAGGCCAGGCGTGTCGGGGTTCGCGGAAAATGGCCTTCCCCTGGCGGCGAGGGGCGCAAGCGGGCATGACCTTTCGAGGCGGCCCGGTCCCGCAGCCATAGGCCAGGCGTGCCTGTGTGGCACTATAGGGCGGGCGGTGCTGGTGGCCTCACCCGCATCGCGCGCCGCAGAGAGGCCGAGTCGCGGGCATAAACCGCCGAACGGGGCGCTGGAGAGTGCCACTTATATTTATCATACGCGGTACTTTCGAGCGCCCCGTCCTCCAGGTTGAACCGCAACGGTATGGCCGTGTGCGGTCGCCGGGCCGTGGGCAAAAAAATGCCCGGGAGCGGCGCAACCGCTCCCGGGCCTGATGTCACGACTCGTCATGACACTCGTTCCTTGACATTGGCAGCGGCGGCCCGGCAAGGGCTCAGGCCACCGCCTCCGGGGTTCTGAGCAAAACGCCGTCGCCGCCATAGGGCTCGTCGTTGACGGATACCGCATAGCCTTCGACGTCGGTCTTCCTGGTGACCACGACACGGTAGCTCGCCTCGCCGATCGCCACGTCGGCCTCGAAGCCGTCCCATGACGACGGCAGCACCGGGGTCACGAACAGGCGGTCGCCCTTGCGGCGGATGCCAAGCAGCCCCTCGACCGCGACGCGGTAGAGCCAGCCGGCCGAACCGGTGTACCAGCTCCAGCCGCCGCGTCCGGTCCGCTCGTCGGCGCCGTAGATATCGGCGACGACGATATAGGGCTCGACCCGGTAGAGGTCGGCAGCCGCCTTGTCGCTGGCGTGATGGATCGGGTTCAACAGCTGGAAGCAGCGCCAGGCATCGTCGCCGCGGCCCAGCTCGGCCAGCGCCTGGACGACCCAGGTGGCGGCATGGGTGTATTGGCCGCCGTTCTCGCGCACACCCGGCGGATAGGCCTTGATGTAGCCGGGATCCTGTTCGGTCTCGACGAAGGGCGGCGTGAACAGCCGGATGATCCCGGCCTCCTCGTCGACCAGCTCGGACAGCACCGCATCCATGGCCTGCGCCGCGCGCTCGGGATCGCCCTCGCCCGACAGCACGCTCCAGGACTGGGCGATCGAATCGATGCGGCACTCGGCATTGTCCTTCGAACCGAGCGGCGTGCCGTCGTCGAAATAGCCGCGGCGGTAGTACTCGCCGTCCCAGCCGGCAAGCTCGAGCGCATCCTTGAGCCTGTGGAGGTGGCTGCTCCAGCCGTCGACGCGAACGGTGTCGCCACGCTGGCGGGCGATCTCGATGAAATCGCGCAGCGTGCCGGCCAGGAACCAGCCGAGCCAGACGCTGACGCCGCGGCCCTTTTCGCCGACCCGGTTCATGCCGTCGTTCCAGTCGCCGCCGAGGATCAGCGGCAGGCCGTTTTCGCCGGTGCGGGAGACCGCGAGGTCGAGGGCGAGCGCGGCGTGCTCGTAGACCGGCGCACTATCCTTCGAGACTTCCGGGCGGAAGAAGGCGTCGTGCTGCTCGGGCAGCAGCGCGGCCCCTTCGAGGAAGGGAAGCTCTTCGTCGAGCAGCGACATGTCGCCGGTGACCGAGCAGTAGTGGTGCACGGCATAGCCGAGCCACACCACGTCGTCGGAGATCATGGTGCGCACGCCGGCGCCGGTCTGCGGCAGCCACCAGTGCTGCACGTCGCCCTCGCGGAACTGCCGGCCGGCCGCCTTGAGGATCTGCCGCCGCGCCAGCGCCGGGTCGTGCACCAGAAAGGCGAGCGTGTCCTGCAGCTGGTCGCGGAAGCCGTAGGCCCCGCTCGCCTGGTAGAAGGCCGAACGCGCCATGATGCGGCATGCGAGGCTCTGGTAGGGCAGCCAGCCATTGAGCAGGTGGTTCATCGCCGTGTCCGGCGTCTTGACCTGGATGCGGCCGTTGAACGCGGTCCAGTGGGCATGGGTGCGCTGCAGGGTGGCTTCGAAGGTGCTGGCCCGGATCTCCGGAACCAGAGCCACCGCCTCTGCCTCGGTGTCGGTGTCGCCGAGCACGAACAGCACTTCCTTTTCGCCGGTCGCGGAGAGCTCGATGTCGAAGGCCAGCGCCGCGCAGGGGTCGCCGTCGAGCTCGGAGGCATGCGAAAGCGCCGACACCGTCGTCACCGCCTTCGGCGCCTTGATGGAGCCGAGCTTGCCGATGAAGTCGCGTCGGCTGGTGGTGAAGCTGTCGGGATTTTCGCTGGCGACGAAGAAGGCCGAGCGGCCCGAATAGTCGATGCTGTAGGGGTTGGTGGCGAAGATGGCGCCGGTGTCGCGGTCGCTCGTCGACAGGATGAACGGCGCGGTGCGCTGCGGATTGTTGCCGAGGATCCACTCGACATAGCCGTAGAGCTTCAGGCGGCGGCGCCGTCCGCTGCGGTTGCGGACGACGACGCGCGTCAGCTTCGCCGGCTGCTCGTGGTCGACGGTCTGCGTCACCTCGAGTTCGAGGCCGTCCTGCTCGGAGGTGAAGACCGAGTAACCGAAGCCGTGGCGGGCCTCGAACACCGTCTCCGATCGATCGGAAAGGGCCGCGAACGGTACCAGCACCGCGCCGGTCTCGGCATCGACCACATAGAAGGCCTCGCCCGGGCGGTTGATGACCGGATCGTTGGTCCACGGCGTCAGCTGGTAGTCGCGCGAGTTGCGGCTCCAGGTGAAGCCCGCCCCTTCCGCCGAGACGTGGAAGCCGAAGCGATCGTTGGAGATGACGTTGATCCACGGCTGCGGCGTCGATTGCCCGCCATAGAGGCGCACGACATATTCGCTGCCGTTCCTGGCAAAGCCGCCATAGCCGTTCCAGAATTCCAGGTCGTCCTGGTGCGGCATCTCGCGGACGCGCATCGACGGCACCGGCGACAGCACCAGCGGCGCAGGTCGCTCGCTCTCCGCCGGCTCGATGGCGCGCGGCGGCGCCAGCAGGGCGGTGGTGCGGTTGATCTGGTCGACGATCTTGCCGTTGCGGGCGTGGAACACGACGCGGGCCGCGGCCAGCAGCGCCTTCCAGGTCGACTCTTCCATCAGGTCGCGGCGCACCGCGAAGATGTGCTGGCGCAGCCCGTCGGCCTGGCCGAGCCGGCGCAGGTTCTCGCAGGCCGCATCGAGCGCATGCTGCATGTCCTGCGCATAGGAGGCGGCGCGCTCATTGACGATCACCAGGTCTGCGGTGACGCCGCGAAGGCGCAGGTATTCCTGGGCGCTCAGGGCTTCCTTGGCGATGCCGATGTCCATGTCGTCGTTGATGCGCAACGCAAAGATCGGATGGTCGCCGGAAATCGCCAGCGGCCACAGCGCCGTCTGCGATTGCAGCCCGCTCTGCACGACGGCGATCTCGGCACGCAGGTGCATGTCCGGATAGACGAGGTAGCGGCCGAGATGCTGGAAGGCGGCCGCCTGCTGCGAGGTGACGCCGACATGGCGCATCTGCACCTGGGTGCGGGTCCAGGCGTGGACGATCTCGTGGCTGAAGGCGTCCGGATGGCGATAGCGGTCGATCGCCTTGTCGATCTCCTCGCGGTTGGGCGCGGCGATGGTCCAGAAGATCACCTTGACCTTCTTGCCCGCCGGCACCCGCACCACGCGACGCAGCGACAGCACCGGATCGAGGGTGAAGCCGTCGGATCCCGACAGCGTCGCACCCGGATCGAAGGCCGCCGCATCGCCGAGCGTGCGGCCACGGCCGAGGAAGCGGCGGCGGTCGGTTTCGAACTCGGTGGGACGCGCAGTCCCCGCATTGTCGACGATCAGGTGGGCGACGCACATGTCCGGTTCGTTCGGGTTGCGCTTGTTGCGCTCGGCGCGGATGACGTCGCCGCGGCGGCCGATCTCGCTCTTGACGAACATGCGCGAGAACAGCGGATGGGCGCTATCGGCGTCCTCCGTCGAGATCACCGGCTCCAGATACGACGTCACCTCGATGAAGCGGTCTTCCTGGCCCATGTTGATCAGGGTCAGGCGCCGCCCTTCGGCATCGTGCTCGGTTGCGACGATGCATTCCAGCTCGCTGGTGAGGTCGCCGACGGTCTTGGTGAACTCCGCCTTGTCGTCGCTGAAGAGCACCTTGACTTTCTCGCCCTCGATGCTCTTCGGCTCGGCGGTTGCAGACCACCATTGGCCCGACGCCATATCGCGCAGGAAGATGAAGGTACCGGTACGGTCCTCGGTCGGATCGGGCTTCCAGCGCGCCACGGCCTGGCCGTTCCAGCGCGAATAGCCGGCGCCGGTCGCCGTCAGCATGACCGAATAGTGGCCATTGGACAGGAAGACCAGTTCGCGATCCTGCGATGCCGGATCGACGATGGTGCGAACTTCCGGTCGCGGTAGATCGGCCTGAGCGCCACCGGGCGTTTCCGGCTCGTGCTTGGCACTCATCACCGGAATGTCGCGCGGTGCCTTCTCCTGCAGCAGCAGCTCGGCCGCCTCGATCACCGGATCGGAGTGGAAGAGCTCGCGCAGCCGGCCGTTGAAGGCGACATTGGCAACCGCCGCGATCGACATGCCGTGATGGTGGGCATAATAGTTGCGCACGACAGCGCAGCGCTGTCCCTCCGGCACCCGCGTCGGGGTGAAGTCGACCGCATCATGGTAGCCATAGGGGCCGAGCGCGCCAAGGCCGCGCAGTTCCTCGAGATTCTCAAGCGCCCCGCGCGGATCGAACTGGCTGGCAAGGAGCGAGGCATAGGGTGCGATAACCGCATTCTGGCCGAGGCCGCGCTTGAGACCGAGCGTCGGCACGCCGAAGTTGGTGTACTGGTAGGTCAGTTCGTGGTCGCGGGCGTTGAACGCCGCCTCGGAGATCCCCCAGGGGGTACCAAGCCTGCGGCCGTAATTCATCTGCTCCTTCACCACCAGGTTGTTGGTCTGGTTGAGGATGCCGCCCTGCGGTTCCTGCATGACGAGCGGCGGCATCAGGTATTCGAACATCGACCCCGACCAGGAGACCAGGGCGCCGCGCGAACCGACCGGCACGACCTGGCGGCCGAGCTTGTACCAGTGTTCCGTGGGCAGGTCGCCCTTGGCGATGGCAAACAGGCTGGTCAGGCGCGCCTCCGAGGCGAGCAGGTCGTAGCAGGCTTCGTCGAGTTCGCCGGTTTCCACCCGGTAGCCGATGGATAGCAGGCGTCGCTCCTGGCGGAACAGGAAGCCGAAATCCATCGAGAAGGCGATGTCGCGGGTGCGGTCGCGCAGCACCGCGAGACGCTGGCGCAGCGTCTCGATGTTCGACAGGTCGAAGACGCTGTCGGTGACGTGCGCCTCGCAGGTGTCGATGAGCGACGCGGCCCAGCTGGTGACCTCGGCACTCTGCGTCGAACGCAGCTCGTGATCGAGGTTTGCCGCAAGTTTCTGGATGTCGCGGGCGAGCACCGACAGGTTGATGATGCGGATCGAGGCGAACTCGTGCTCGCGCTTAACCGCCGCGACCGCGTTCTGGAAACCGACGATGCGTTCGGCCAGACGGCGACGCAGCGGCCGGACGGTCTTGCGGTCGTCGGGAAGCGCGGCGAGCGCCTCTTCCAGGATGCCGGCGACGTCGCCGATACCGTCGAGATTGCCCTGCAGATGCGCCGAAGGCGCTTCCGCCCATTCGCGGCACATCGACGAGACGGCGATCAGGTGGCCGGCGAGGTTGCCGCTGTCGACCGCCGAAACGTAGCGCGGTCCGAGCGTCTTCAGCGTATCGGAGTGATACCAGTTCAGCAGGTGGCCGCGGAACTTCTCCATCCGGTCGATGGTGGCGACCGTCTGCTCCAGCCGCTCGATCGTCTGCTCGAAGCTCAGCCAGCCGAAGTCGCGGGCCGAGACGACGGACAGCAGGTAGACGCCGATATTGGTGGGCGAGGTGCGGGCGGCGACGACCGGCTGCGGCGTCTCCTGGAAATTGTCCGGCGGCAGGAAGTTCTGCTCCGGGGTCACGAAGGCTTCGAAGTAACGCCAGGTGCGGCGGGCGATCTTGCGCAGTTCGGTGACGACGGGCTCGGCGACGACGAGCCGGTCTTCGGTCTCCGCCGACTGGCTGACATACCAGGCGACGGCGGGTGAGAGTACCCACATCAGCGCGAACGGAATGCCGACGAGGAAGGCGTTGTCGCCGGGCGACGCCGCGAAGGCAAGCGCGAGCACAGCCAGGACCGGTGCATGCCACATGGACCTGTAGTAGTCGAAGATCGTACCCTGCGCGACCGACTGCACGCTGGCGGCGGTCTTCCATTCGAGCAGCAGCTTGCGACTGACGAAAAGCCGGTAGAGAGCGCGCGAGATGGCGTCCGCCATCATGCAGGCGCTGTCGGCGATGAAGACGATCCGTAGCGCCACCTGGGCATTGGCGGCGCGGATATCCGACCAGACGGTATAAAGATGGGCGCGGGCGACGATATCGCTCTTGCGCGGCACGATACCGGAAATCAGCGACAGCGTGGGGGCCACGAACAGGCAGAAGATCAGCAGGATCTGCCAGACCAGCGCCTGGAACGGATCCATGAAGTACCAGCCGAGCACGGAGGCGAAGAACCACGCGATCGGCGTCAGCGACCGGCGCAGGTTGTCGACCATCTTCCAGCGGCCGAGGCCACTGACGCCGCGCGCCGGATTGAAGATATAGGGAAGCAATTGCCAGTCGCCGCGCGCCCAGCGATGCTGGCGCGAGACCTCGACCTCATAGCGGACCGGGAAGTCCTCGACCAGTTCAAGGTCGGTGACAAGCGCGCAACGCGCCATCGATCCTTCGAGAAGGTCGTGGCTGAGCACCGCGTTTTCCTCGATGCGGCCCTTCAGCGCCGCCTCGAAGGCATCGACGTGATAGAGACCCTTACCGGTGAAGGTCCCTTCGCCGGTCAGGTCCTGGTACACGTCGGACACGGTGAAGACATAGGGGTCGACACCACGGTTGATCGAGAAGACGCGCTGAAATACCGAGGCGTCCTCACCGGTGGTCAGCGACGGCGTCACCCGCGGCTGCAACAGGCCGTAGCCGCTGGCAACCCGGCCGGTTTTTTCATCGAGCACCGGTCGGTTGATCGGATGGAACAGCTTGCCGGCCAGCTTGGTCACCGTATCGCGCATCAGGCGCGTATCGGCATCGAGCGTCATGACATATTGTACGCCCTCCGGCACGGTGTTGGCGCCGGGCAGGAAGGTGGTGTCGCGATCGCCGCGGAGCAGCATGTTCAGTTCGTGCAGCTTGCCGCGCTTGCGCTCCCAGCCCATCCAGGTGCCTTCACCCTCATTGTAGAGCCGGCGGCGGTGCAGCAGGTAGAACCGCGTCTTGCCGTCAAAGGCGTAGCGGGCGGCGAGGCTGGCGATCTCCTTGCGGGCATAGTCGAGAACCTCGAGATCGGCTGCCGTTTCCTCGATCTTGCTGTCGGGCCAGTCGCTGAGAAGGGCGAAATAGATCTCGCCGCGGGGATTGGCGAGATAGTGAACCTCGAGATTGCGGACGAGTTCGTCGACGGTGTCGCGATTGTTGATCAGGCAGGGGACGACGACAAGCGTGCGGGCTTCTTCGGGGATGCCGTCCTTGAATTCGTAGCCGATGAGGCGCGCCGGCGTGACGATGAAGGTGACCAGCGTGTTGAAGAGCCCGGTCGCGCCTTCCGCCGCCAGCAGCGAGAACATGGCAAGCAGGATCGCCACCTCGGCGGCCGGCAGGCCGATCGTCGACAGCAGCCAGCCGACGATGACCATTGCCAGCACGGTCAGGAAAAGTACCGAACCGGCGATTGCCAGCCAGTTGAGCCGCCGCACACCGCGGACGATGTACTGCGCGATCGTCGGCCGATAGGAGATCGCATCTTCCAGCATGTCGCGCCGGGCGCCGACGATGAAGCCGCCGACGTTCGGTTCATGCGGCTGGTCCTCAGGGGACTTCTTGACCTCTTCGGTCAGATCGATGGCGATCTGGGCAACTTCCAGTTCGGTGCGGCTGGAGCGACGCGCCAGTTTCTCGATGGCTTTGCGATACTTGTTGCGCGAGCCCGAATCGAGATCGCCGTAGTCGGTCTTGTCCCACAGCAGACGGTCTACATGGCTGACCTGTTCGACCCAGACGGCCCACTCGGTATCGTTGATCTCGCGCAGGCTGCGGATGATGTTGCCCATCGACACATTGCCGGACGACAGCCGGTTGTGCTCGGCCATCATCACTTCCTCGGCATCGGTGCCGGCCCTCTCCAGCCGCTCCTCGAGCCAGGCAATGGCGAGCCCGGAGGTCTGCGAGCCATCGCGCAGGCGGTAGAGGAACTGGGTGGCGAAGGTGTTGTCGTCGGCGAGCGCCTCGATGCTGCGCAGGTGTTCGGCACAGCGTGTCGGGTCGTTCAGGCGGATCAATTCGTCGGCGCTTTGATTGGCCTTGCGGCGCATCATGCGGGAGCGCTCGACGCGGATCGAGATCCGACGCAGGTTTTCGACGAGGATATAGCGTACAAGCGACGGCAGGGCCCAGAGTTCGCCGATCTCCAGCGTCTCGACCGACTGGAAGCCGTCGACCAGCGCCGTCATGCTCTCCTGCGAGACGGTGCTGTGGGTATGCGCCACATAAAGCCAGGCGAGCGCCATCGTGCGGGGGATGACGGTATCGCCGACCTTCATCGTCGGCAGTTGCCGATAGAAACGGCGGGGGAAATCGCGACGGACCTCCTGGATTGCCTCCTCGACGATGTAGTGGTTGTCGAGCAGCCACTCGGCGGCAGGCGTGATGGTCTCGCCGGCTTCGACATCGGCGGCGGTCGAGCGATAGACCCTGAGGATCTCCTTCTCGTTCTCGCGATGCCGGTGGAAGAAATCGAACGGCTTGAAGGCCGGCAAGGACAGCGCGCCGTCGCGAGCGAGGGCGGCTGCAACGGCGGCAAGTTCTTCCGTGTTGAAATAGGTCGAGCGGATCGAGTCGTTATGATCGATGTGCTTGGCTTCATTCTCGCGGGAAGAGGCCTGTGGCGCTAGGTGAAGAGACATGGGTCCGGGTCGGTATCCAAACGGGGTTGTTGTCGCATCGCTCAGATCTGTTTGCGCATCCGACAGCGACCTTCATCCGGGGTTCTGGTCCCTCGCGTCCGGTCCGGCCGCAAACGACCAGGCTCTTTCAGGCGCGGATGTGAAGCAATACAGATGAAACAAACCGATTGAGGCAGAAAGTGTTCAGTGCCTTGTCCAGAATCGTGGTTTTTTTGCGCCACAAATCCTCGTCACGGCATCAAAATTCGGCAGTCCGGGAGTTGTCAAGCAGCTTGACGGCGGTCGCCGGGTCTGGGTGGGGAGCAGGCATACTGTAACCTCCGGTCAAACGTCTGAATCGGCATGCATTATTCCATTCCGGCGACAACTTCCACCGGGTCTATCGTCACTTAGATGAAAAACGTGCCGGAATGATGATCGCAACCACCGATTCCGGCAAGGTGAGGAGATTTGAAGGGACAGGCATCCGCAACTCCGCCGTCACGACGCCGGATCGGCTCCGCCGTCGCGAGGCTGCATTCGCGCCGGCGTGGGTCATGCGCCCCTTACCAACCGGACAACCAGCGAGACGACGAAGAGCACCAGGAACAGGAAGAACAGCACCTGGGCGATGGAGGCGGACGCGCCGGCAACGCCACCGAAACCGAGCAGGCCGGCGATCAGGGCGACGACGAGAAAGACGAGCGCGTAGTAAAGCATGGCAGTCTCCTTTGCATTCGATTGACGCATGGGCCGCTGCCGCAGCCGATAAGACAATGCGCAGGCCTGGTTTTGGTTCCGGAACGACCGGGAAACAGGCCCGCCATGTCTCTGGATTTCCACGGGATTTGCACGGGATTTCGACCGCCGGCGAGCACGTCTTCCAGCGCCAAAATTCATCGCGCTCTGGTGCCAGAAACCGGAATCGCGAGCATCAAATTTTTGCTGACTGCTCGCAACCTATTCCTTTTTATTGCAAATCGTGCTTATATTGAATGAACGTTCAGCAAACAACGGATAACGAGATGACAAAAGCGGTTCGCAACATCACGATTCCAAATGACTGGGACCGCAGCGGATTGCCGGGCTGGTGCTACCATAGCGACGCGCTGCTCGATCTCGAACGCGAACGGGTCTTTCTCAATCATTGGCAGATCGCCGGCCATGACAGCGACATTCCCGAGCGCGGCAACTATCTGACCATGGACCTGTGCGGCGAGCGGGCGCTCATCCTGCGTGACGCCGAGGGCACCGTCCGCGCCTTCCACAACATCTGTCGGCACCGCGGCTCGCGGCTCGTCGCCGACCAGAAGGGCACCTGCCGCAGCGCGCTCGTCTGCCCCTTCCATGGCTGGGTCTACAATCTCGACGGAACGCTGCGCGGCGCGGCGCGGCCGAACTCCTTCCCGCCGCTCGACAAGCACCAGTATGGGCTCGCCGCGATCGAGGTCGAGGTCTGGAAGGGCCTGATCTTCATCCGCTTCCGGCCGGGGCCGCAGCCCTCGGTCGCCGAGCTGCTCGCCCCATTCGAGGCCGAGCTCGCCCATTACCAGTTGGAGCGCATGGTGCCGACCGAAGGCATCTGGACGCAGGAAACGCCGGTGAACTGGAAATCGGTGCGCGACGTCGACAACGAGGGATACCATGTCGCCATGGCCCATCCGGCGCTGCAGGACCTCTACGGCTCCACCTACTACGACGAGCCCTGG
Source organism: Ferirhizobium litorale (assembly GCA_030028905.1). GTDB lineage: Bacteria > Pseudomonadota > Alphaproteobacteria > Rhizobiales > Rhizobiaceae > Ferirhizobium > Ferirhizobium litorale. The sequence goes on from JALDYZ010000007.1 coordinate 70,572, forward strand.
GTCGATGGCCTCTGCCGCTCGTTCGCGACCTACAACCCGCATGCCGGACGGCGCTGGAGCGTGCGCAATTATGTGCGCATCTCGCCGCAGCCGGAGCACCTGCCGGACCACCTCAAGAAGGCGTGGATCTACTACGGCCTGTTCCCCAACGCGGTGATTGCCGTCACGCCCGAAAGCGTGCAGTTCTACCAGGAATTTCCGCTGGGGGTCGGCCGCACGCAGCTGCGCGGCGCGATCTACCGCTATCCGGAGGAAAGCCGCGCCCAGAAGCTGGCGCGCTACCTCGCCTACCGCATCGACCGCGATACCCAGGCCGAGGACATCCAGCTCACCGTGTGGTCGAACGAATCGATGATGTCGAAGAGCTTTGCCGGCTTCTACCTGTCCGACCTCGAATACGGCGTGCGCACCCACCACGACCAGTTGCGCAAGCTGTTGCCGGTCATGACCTCCAAGGATCGGCCGAACGAGAGTGACGTCTCCCGGATCAACGCCGGAATGCTGGCGTCGCACCAACACCAGACGGAGACCGGTGAAGCCGCCAGACCGTGACGATCGCTACGCCTCGCCGCTTCCGTCCGCGGCGCGGCGTACCAACTGCCCCTCCTCGGCCTTGAAGAAGAACTGCGAACAGACCAGCCAGCCCTTGAGCGGTCGCAGCAGCGCCAGCGAGGCCGCCAGCGTCAACGGCACGGTGGTGAAGAGATGCAGCCAGAGCGGCGTGTCGAAGCTCATCTGCATCCAGACGGCAAAGGCAAGCGCGGGCACCGCCACGATCGTCATGGCAAAAAACGCCGGACCGTCGGCGGGATCTGCGAAGCCGTAGTCGAGCTCGCAGATTTCGCATTGCGGCCTGAGCTTCAGCAAGCCGTCGAACAAATGGCCGGTCTGGCAGCGCGGGCAGCGCCCGGCAATGCCGGTCCGCAGCGGATTGTCGGTGGGTTGATAGCCCACGGCACTGTATTCGATTTCAGCAGTCATGTGGTAACCTCCGGCGGATTTGTATGGATTTCATTGGATATCCATACATTCCACCTCGATTGTGCTTCTTTGTATGGTTTATCTGAGTTTTGACCCGACGAAAAGCAAGGGAGTCTGCGGCGAATTGTCTGCACGTTCGACGCATGATCGATTGATTGTATGGAACAAGGACACGAAAACAAAGACAATGGGCCGTGGCGCCCGCGGCTGGACCCGGAATCGCGCAGCAAGGCCAACGGCGTCGCCGATGCCCTCGAGCAGGACATTCGCGCCGGCATCCTGCGACCCGGAGACCGTCTGCCGACCCAACGCGATATCGCGCGCGCCCTCAGAATGGATCTCACCACCATCACCCGGGCCTTCAACGAGGCGCGCCGACGCGGACTGATCAGCGCCACGGTCGGCCGGGGAACCTTCGTCAACGGCGGCGCCATTCTCGACGAGAGGCCGCGGCAGCAGACCGAACGGCCGCTCGACCTCAGCATGAACATTCCGCCGCAACCGGATTCGGCCGCACTCGCACGCCGGCTGCCCGACACGATCACGAGGCTGCTGCAATCCGAGCAGGGCCGTTCGCTGTTCGGCTACCAGGAGAGCGGCGGCACGGAGGCCGACCGCTTTGCGGGCGCGCTGTGGCTGGCGCCGCTGCTGGGTACGGTCGACCTGCGGCGGGTGGTCGTGACCGCCGGATCGCAAAACGCGCTCGACGGCATCTGCGCCTGCCTCGTGCCCGCGGGCGGCACGATTGCGGCACCGGTGTTTACCTATCCGGGTCTGCGCGCGGTGGCCGCCGCCCGCGGGCTGAGGCTTGCCGGCATTGCCATGGACGCGGACGGCATCCTGCCCGATGCCCTTGAGGCGCTGTGCGCTGCCGAAAAGCCTGACGCGCTGTACCTGGTACCGACCATCGACAACCCGACCACGTCGACGCTGCCGCTGCAGCGACGCGAGGCGATCGTCGCCACGGCGCGCCGATACGATGTGCCGATCATCGAAGACGATCCCTACGGCATGCTGCCGGAGCCGGTCGTCGGCCCGCTTGGCAGCCTGGCGCCGGAACGCACCTGGTACATTTCCGCCCTGTCGAAATGCGTCAGCCCGGTACTTCGGATCGCCTACGTTGCGATGCCCGACCGGCTGGCTGCCGATGGGCTGGCTGCGGTGATCCGTTCCACGAGCCTGATGGTATCGCCGCTACTCGCTGCCGTCGCCAGCGACTGGATCACGACCGGCCTGATCGACACCATCACCAGGACGATCCGCACCGAGAACAGCGAGCGCCAGGAGATCGCGGCGGCCGCACTTGGCGACCGGCGCTATTTTTACCATCCGCAAGGCCATCATCTGTGGCTGCCATTGCCGGGTGGCTGGAACGCGACGGCGTTTGCGGCCGAGGCGGAGCGCTCCGGCCTGTCGGTCGTACCCGCGGAGAGCTTCGCGCTGGCACCGTCCGCATCGTCAGCAGTGCGGGTGTCGCTCGGTCCGCCGGCCGATCGCGTCGTCCTCAAGCGGGCGCTCGACCTGCTGAACGCGCTACTGGCCGCCGGCACGCCGGCGCCTCGCACCATCGTCTGAAGGGAAGGGTTTGCGCGATCAGCCCTTCCACAGGCCTTCGCGCACCAGGTCGTCCATCGTCATGGCGATGCCGCGATAGAGGATGTCGGCCATCTCGTCGATCTGTTCGCGGGTGATGGTGAGCGGCGGCGACATGACGCACATGTTGATCAGCGGCCGCACCAGCAGGCCGAGTTCATGGCAGTGCGCGTCGATCCGCTTGCCGACTTCGAGATCGAGCGTCAGCGGATTGTTGCTGACGCGGTCGGCGACGCATTCGACGCAGGCCATCAGCCCCTTGCCGCGAACCTCGCCGACGAGCGGCAATGCCTCCAGCCGCTTGAGGCTCTGCTGGAAGTGGTCCGAGACGGCGTTGACGTGGTCGAGGATGCCGCCTTCCAGAAGCTCGAGGTTCTTCAGGGCCACGGCGCAGCCGATCGGGTGGCTGGAATAGGTCAGCCCGTGCGCGAACATCGCATCGGGATGGTTGGACTGGCGCAGCACCTCGAAGAACCGCGCCGAAACCATGACGCCACCGAGCGGGAAATATCCCGATGTCACGCCCTTGGCAAAAGTGATCATGTCGGGCTCGACGCCGAAGACATCCTGCGAGGCGAAGATGCTGCCGAGCCGGCCGAAGGCAGTCACCACCTCGTCGGCGATGAAGAGGATATCGTTTTCGGCGCACAGCGCCCGCATCCGCTTCAGGTAGCCCTCCGGCGGCACGATCACCCCGCCCGAAGCCTGGATCGGCTCGGCGACGAAGGCGCCTATGCGATCCGCACCCTCGGCTGCGATCAGCGCCCGGAACTCCTCGACCAGGAAGTCCTCGAAGGCGGCCATGCTCATGCCGGCCGGCCGGCGGAACGGATCCGGGCTGGTGAGCTTGCGCACCAGGCTACCCGCGCCGTCCATCCAGTCCTGGTCGCGCGGCCTGCCGTTCAGGGAGGCGGCGAGATAGGTCGAACCGTGATAGCCGCCCTGCCGCGACACCATCAGCTTCTTTTCCGTTCGCCCGCGAACGTTGTTGGCAAACTGCATGAGGCGAAGCGCCGTCTCCACGGCGGAAGAGCCGCCGGTGGTGAAGAAGACGTGGTTCAGGTCGCCCGGCGCGCGCGCGGCCAGCGCTTCGGCCAGGGCGTCGGATGGCTGGCTGGTGGTGTACCATGGCGAATTGTAGGACAGCGCCATCGCCTGGTCGCGCATCGCGTCGGCAAGGGCGGCGTTGCGGTGGCCGACATTGACGCACCACATTCCGGCCGGGCCATCGATCAGCTGGCGCCCGTGCGCATCGACGACATAGATGCCGTCACCCGACTGCAGCAATCCACGCTCTTCGGCACCGATTGCTCCGGCCGTCGGCCAGGGTTGCACCAGCGGTGCCGGCTGGCTTGCCGGCGCCGCGGGCGCCGACGGACCGTCCGAAAGTGCGTAACCCTGATTGTCTCGCAGCATGGGAAACCCTCCAATTGTCGGCGATGTTCCTGACAAACCTATGAAAAATCGCCTGAAATGCTACTATTCTGAATGATCGTTCAATCAGAATGTCAGAAAATTCGCTTGATTTCAAGCCAAGTTGCGATCATGCTTCCGGATAGAAAAGCTGCATCCATACAAAAACGGCGCCGGCCACTGGCACTGTGCCGAAAGGGGAACAAGTGATGATGCGTATTTTTCGTGACGGACACTGTCCGTCATATTGCGGCAAGGATAGGCGCCGATGACGGATCTGGCCGTTCATCCCGCGCCATCGGTACCAAGGGGTTGGGCCGGATCGGAAGAAGCTCGAGGACTCGCGCTGATTTCCCCCACTTTCCTCTACGCGCTGGCGCTGCTTGTGCTGCCGATCCTGATTGTCATTGCGTACAGCTTCTGGACCCAGGACTACCTGACGATCGATCGGACATTCACCTTCGAAAACTACCGCAAAGCCCTGTTCGAGCCGATCTACCAGGACCTTCTCATGCGCTCGTTGCGCATATCGCTGATGGTCAGCATCGCCACCGTGGTGTTTTCCTACCCGATCGCCTGGTTCATTTCCTTCCACGGCGGCCTCAACAAGAACCTGTGGCTGTTCCTCGTCACCATTCCCTGCTGGACCAGCTATCTTTTGAGAGTGATGTCCTGGAAGGTGATCCTCGGCTATCAGGGAGTGCTCAACACCGGCCTGATGAAACTCGGCATCATCGACCAGCCGTTGACCTGGCTGCTCTACAACGCCAATGCGGTCACGATCGCGCTGGTCCACAGCTGGGCCGCCTTCGCCATCCTGCCGATCTTCGTGTCCCTGGAGAAAATCGACCGGACGCTGATCGAGGCGGCTACCGATCTCGGCGACGGTCCGATCCGGCGCTTCGTGCGGATCATCCTACCGCTGTCGATGCCGGGCGTCATTTCCGCCTTCCTGATCGTGATGATCCCGACCGTCGGCGACTATGTGACGCCGCAGCTCGTCGGCGGCAAGGACGGCGTCATGATCGCCACCGCGATCCAGGCCAACTTCGGCAAGGCGGCGAACTGGCCGCTGGGCGCCGCCCTGTCGGTGACGACGATGATCGTGGTGTCGCTGCTGGCAGGCGCGGTCGTTCTGGGCTTCAAGATGCTGATGCGGGTGGTGCGATGAGAAACGGCTTCAAGTTACCGCTCCTGCCCGCCTTCGTGATCCTCTACTTCGTGTTCCTCTACGGGCCGATCCTGCTGATCCCGATCTTTTCCTTCAACAACGCCGCCGCCACGACCTTTCCGCTCGCCGGGTTCACGACGAAGTGGTATGGCCAGCTGCCGGGCAATTCGGCGCTGCTGACCGCCGCCCGCAACAGCATGATCGTCGGCGTGACCGTCTCGCTCCTCAGCACCCTGCTCGCCATCTGCGCCGCCCGGGCCGTCACCCGCTATCGCTTCCGCGGCAAGAAAACGATGTCGGGCATCATCATGGCGCCGCTGATCCTGCCGGAAATCATCATCGCCATCTCGCTGCTGATGATCCTCCTGCAGTTCGGGCTCGGCTTGTCGCTCTTCACCGTCATCCTCGGGCAGACGCTGTTTTGTATTCCCTATTCGATGTCGGTGCTGATTTCCGGCTTCGAGGGATTTGATCGCAGCCTCGAAGAGGCCTCGACGGATCTCGGCGAGACGGCGTTCGGCACCTTCCGCCGCGTCACCCTTCCAGTCGTCGCGCCGGCCATCCTTTCAAGCCTTCTGGTTTCCTTCACCATATCCCTCGACGAATTCATCCTCGCCTTTTTCCTCAGCGGGACCGAACCGACCCTGCCGGTCTACATCTGGGGCCAGTTGCGCTTTGCCGCCAAGCTGCCAAGCGTGCTGGCCCTCGGGACGCTGATGATCCTGGCGTCTGTCATCCTCCTCACCGTGGCGGAGATCATCCGTCGCCGAGCCGAAAGTCGGAGACTGCAATATGAACATGGCACTCACTGATCCCCCGATGATCTCGATCACCGGCCTGTCCAAGTACTACGGCAACTATCCGGCGGTGAGCCAGATGGATCTCGACATCCGCGCCGGCGAGTTCTTCTCGTTGCTCGGACCATCCGGCTGCGGCAAGACGACATTGCTGCGCATGATCGCCGGCTTCGTGGAACCGAGCGAGGGATCGATCCACATAGACGGGCAGGATGTGACCGGGCTTTCGGCCAACCGGCGCCCGACCAACATGGTGTTCCAAAACTACGCCATCTTCCCGCACCTCAACGTCGAGGAAAATGTCGGCTACGGGCTCAAGCGCATGCGCCTCGAAAAGGCCGAGGAGAAGCGCCGGATCGGCGAGGCGCTGGAGCAGGTGCGGCTTTCACACCTCGGCGGTCGGCGCGCCCACGAACTCTCGGGCGGCCAGCGCCAGCGCGTGGCGCTGGCCCGTGCGCTCGTCATGCGGCCGAAGGTGCTGCTGCTCGACGAACCGCTATCCGCCCTCGACAAGAAGCTGCGCGAGGAGATGCAGGTGGAACTGCGCAGTCTGCAGAAGGCCGTCGGCATCACCTTCATTCTGGTCACCCACGACCAGTACGAGGCGCTCGCCATGTCGGACCGGATCGCCGTGATGTTTGCCGGCAAGCTGGAACAGGTCGCCACGCCAAAGGAGATCTACCAGCGGCCGCGCACCCGCAAGGTCGCCGACTTCCTCGGCGGCATGAACTTCCTCAACGCCAGGCTTGTCGGCGAGCGCGCCGGAACCGTCTCGGTCGAGGCGGCGAAGTTCGGTGCCGTCAACCTCTCCAAGCCGCAGGGTTTCACCGCCACCAACGGCCACGTCACCGTCGGCATCCGACCCGAGCGCCTGCGCCTCCTGTGGGACGACGACCGTGCCGAGCATGAACTGATCGGCCGGGTCGAAAACCGCGCCTACTTCGGCGAGGTCACCCACCTGACGATCGGTGTCGAAGGACTGGAGCAGCCGCTGTCGATCGTCGAGACCAACAATTTCGGCGCCGACGACCTGCCGATCGGCGCCGACATACGGCTCGCCTACGATCCGGATGCCTTCGTGCTGCTGGCCGAGGACGAAGCCGTTAAGGCCTGAACGGGTCCTTTGGAACGGGTCTTTTCAGGCGCGGGCGTGGCGTGCGCGGGCGTTCGCTTCCACCCTGTGCGCCGCCTCGCGTCCGGCGACGATGGCGCCCTCGACATAGCCCGGGAAGGACGACGACAGTTCAGAGCAGGCGAAGTGGATGGGCGCCCGCCCGGCCCGGATGATCTCCTCGGCCGAGGTTGCGCTGGCGTCGGCGATCGTGTCGCTGTAGCCGCCGCCGCTCCACGGATCATCGGTCCAGTCGCGCAGGCTGATCTCCGTCGCGTCGCGTGCATCCGGGCCGAGTGCCGCGGCGAGCTTGCCGACGATCGCGTCTTGCAAGACCCCTCGCGCCATCTGCCGCCACTCAACGGCAAGCTGTCCGCCAGCGAAGACGACGAGGGCGGCACCCCGGCCGTCGCGGCTGACGTCGCAGGCGAACAGTCCGGCGGGGTCGCGCCACATCACCATCCCGCTCAAGCCGTCGTCGCGCCAGAACCGCCGCGGATAGCGTAGCAGCGCCTTGATGACAGTGCCGCTCTTCCAGGCATTGAGTGCGCTTGCGAGCGCGTGCGGCAGCCCCGGCTCGAAGACGATGCGCGACGCCATCACCGGCGGCACCGCCACGATTACCTGGCGCGCCCGGAACGTCCCGCCTCCGGCCCGGATCTCGACCGCATCATTCGTCGTCAGGATGCGGTCGACCGGCGTAGCGGTGCAGAGCCGCGGGCCAAGATCGCGCGCGAGGTCCCCGGCCAGCGAGTGCATCGTCTCGCCGAGGAAATACTCCAGTTCGGATCGGGTGTTGGTGATGCGCCGGTCGTTCGAGACCAGATACCACAGCGGTACTTCGCCGATCGGGCGGCACCACAGGCCCTCGATCATCGAGCGGAAGGCGCGGGCGCCGTCGTCACTCGCATTCTGGCCGGCGAGCCAGTCGGCGACGGACAAGCCGGCGAGCGAGGGATCGCCGGGATCGAGACCCTTGATCCTTTCCCGCAAGTTGGCCGACTCGCGGTAAATCCGCCAGCTCTCCGCCTCGTCCGCGGGCGGCTGCAGGATGAAATTCCCCTCCATATGCGGCCGCACGAGGGTCTTTCCGTAGTGGCGCGCCAGCGCCATGACATTCGGCATGTCCGCGCACAGGAACTGTCCGCCGGAATCGATGCGCATGCCGTCTTCGAGAACCATCGACTCGACGCGACCGCCGACCCGCGGGCGTGCTTCCAGCACCCCGACGTCGTATCCTCGCTCGACCAGGTCGACCGCAGCCGAGAGGCCGGCGAAGCCGGCCCCCACGACGATTGCATCATGGACGTGGCCCATGATCAGTAGCCGGATTTGATCTTCTCGAATTCGGCGATCATCTTCTGCTTCAGCTCCGCCGGGACCGGCGACTGGAACAGGGTGTTGGAGGCAAATTTCTCGACATCGTTGTAGCCCGCCTTGTCGACGATCTCCGCTGGGATCGCGGCCATGCCCTCGCCGTTGCCGTGACCATAGCCCCACGACTCAACCATATACTGGGAGACGGCCGGGTCGCTGACCGCATTCATGTAGTCATAGGCGTGGTCGACGCTGCCTTCGCCACCCTTGAGCCGCACATAGCCGCAGACCCAGGTGGACAGGCCCTCGTCCGTGTCCTTCTTCATGGCCACCGGCACCTTGTCGTTTTGCAGGGTCACCGCTGTCTCGTTCCAGGCCCAGGCGAGATCGACCTCGCCGCCGGCCATCGCCTGCGTGAGCTGGGTGTTGTCGGTCCAGTAGATGCGGACGTTCTTGTGCACCTCCCTGAGGAAATCCGAGGCCTGCTTGAATTGTTCGTCGGTCATCTGCGACCAGTCCTTCAGCCCGATGGCGAGGCTGGCCAGCGCATAGGCATCGTCGACATTGTCGCCGATCGAGACGCGATCCTTGAACTTCGGATCGGCAAACGCCTTCAGCGACTTGACTTCTTCGGGCTGAACCGTATCGGTGCGGTAAGTCAGGACGGTGTTGCCCCATTCAAACGGCAGGAACCAGGCTTTCCCGTCTTCTGTCGTCATCAGGCCCTTCATCGCCTTGAAGCCCGGCATGGTGGAATCCCAGTTCTTCAGTCTCGAGACGTCCAGGGGCTCGAGCAAACCGGCATCCCGCCACTTCACCACACTTTGGGAACACGGATGGGCGACATCGGCCCTGAAACCGGAACGCAACTTCTGGAAGGCCTCCTCCTCGTCGCCGAAGAAGGTGAAGGATGGCTCGGATTCGTGCTTTTCCACATAAGCGGGGTAGAAGGCCGGATCCTCGTAGCCGGACCAGTCGAAAACCGTCAGCCCTTCCCCGGCAGCGGCCGGCAGCGCGACCGTTGCGCTCAATGCCAGCGTCAGGGCAGCCCCGATTGCGCGATATGCCTTTGCTGAATATGCCATGCTGTTCTCCCTTTTGTTGTCGGCCGGGTCAGAGCATTTTCGGACCAGCCCGTTCGAAGTGTTTCGGAAAGACCGCAACGAGAAGATCGATGGCTGCCGCCAGCGCCTTTTCGCGCGTCAAGCCCTCTCCCATCATCAACCGCAGCCACAGGCCCTCGAGCATCGAGCAGAGCCCGAGCGCCATGGATTCGGGCTCGAAGCCGTAGTCGCCCTCTTCCCCGAGGCGACGGCATAGCGTGACGAACCCTTCCTGGTAGCGCTTGTCATTGGCGCCGCAGAGCACCTGGTAGGTGGGACGCGATTTCGCCTCGCCCCAGAATGCGCACCAGGCGGCCAGCTTGCGCTTGGTGCAGATCCGCCGGTCGAAATCGGCGTGGACGAGCGCCCACAGCTGGTTCGCCGCCCTGTCGCCGGCCTTTTCGAGGGCGGCGCTCCAATGGGCCGAGTATTCATCGGCCATGTACTGGAGCGTGGCGACGAGCAGCTTTTCCTTGCTCTCGAAATGGAAATTGACGATGCCGCGCGACAGCCCGGCGCCATCGGCGACATCCGCCAGCGTCGTCTCGGAATATCCGCGTTTGGCCAGCGAATCGATCGTCGCCTCGATCAGCTGCTGCTGTCGGGCCTCCTTCGAAGCCTTGCGGCCCTTCCTGTCGACATCCGCGCCTGGAAAAACGTTCATTCGGTATTTCGGGTCCTTGTTGCTGGGGAAGAGGAGGTCATTTACCGCCCCGCTCCGGGTTTGTTTCCACGCAGATGAGCCGGACAATGCTCGCCGGAGTCAAGAACCTTTTGCATGGCCATCCATGTGCGGATGTTCTTGTCGACATAGGCTTTGCCGACCATGGCGACCGCCGGTTCATAGAGGTCGTTGCGGAGGCGATCGAGCTCGCGCCGTGCCTCCTCCCGGTACCATTCGTTGCGGTTTACGGTGGCGATCCCGATGAAGCCGGCCCGCTCCATGGCGGTCCTGTACCGCTGCGGCGAGGCCATGCCGAAGCTCAAGCCCTCGGCCTCGATATAGGCAAGCATCTCCGGCGACGGCTGGCCGTCGTGACCGATCATCCAGTCGGAGGCGGCAACGACGCCGCCGGGCTTCAACACCCGGTAGATCTCGGCGAACAGCGCTTCCTTATCGGCGATATGCACCATCGCATCCTTCGAGAAGACCACGTCGAAGCTTGCGTCCTCGAACGGCAGCCTTCCGGGTGGCGCCTGGACGAAATCCACGCGGCCATCGAGGTCCGCGGCGCGCGCCCGCTGCCGCGCCTTTTCGATCACCGGCCCCTCGACGTCGAAGCCGGTCAGGGTCGCCGTCGGGAAGCGGCTGGCGATATGGAGCGTGATGCCACCCGAGCCGCAGCCGATGTCGAGGATGGACTTTCCCGACAGGTCGAGCCCTTCCAGCACCCGCTCGACCTCCTGCGGCCCGCCGGGCGAGAGATAGCCGCTGCCCCACATCAGCTCGAGGAAGCGGATGGCCGCTTCGTCGTATTCCGGTTCCTGATGCGGCGTCTCGATCATGTCGGACACTCCCCAGTTCGAGCGAACGAATTCCGAATGCAGAAATCCTATCGCAGAATCAGCATTTTGCAATAGACTTGCTGAACACTCATTCAAAATATCTGGACAAGCCTATGCTTTTCATTCACCTTTTCTATCACAAAATCGGAGCCAGAGATGAAGACATACGATGCCATTATCATTGGTGGGGGCCATAACGGGCTGGTAACGGGCTGTTACCTGCAACGCGCCGGCCTCGACGTCGCGATCGTCGAAAAGAATGCCTGGGTCGGCGGCGCGGCCACCAGCCGGGAGCTGACGCCGGGCATTCTCTACTCGAACTGTTCCTATGTGTGCAGCCTGTTCCGGCCGGAGATCATGCGCGATCTCGAGCTGCCGAAGCACGGGCTGCAGATCATCGGCTACGAGGGCGGCGCGGTGTTCACCCGCGACGGCGACTACCTCGCCTCCTATCGCGATCACGATTCGCACCGCCGCGAGTTTGCCCGCTTCTCCGCCCGCGACGCGGAAAGCTACGAGCGTTACGCCCGCGACGTGACGAAGCAGTGCCGCTTCATCCAGCCGCTCTTGATGCGCACGGCCCCGGACCCCTTCTCGTTCCGGCCGCGCGACATTTCCGAACTGATGTTCCTGGCCCGCAAGTTCGGCGACTTCTCCGCCGCCGAGATGGCAGCAACGCTGCGCTTCTGGACGATGTCGATCTCGGACTTCCTCGACGAATATTTCGAGACCGACGTGATCAAGGCTTACCTGGCGCTGTCGGGCATCATCGGCACCGCGCTCGGGCCGATGTCGCCGGGCACGGCCTATGTCCTGCTGCATCACTACATGGGCGAGGTCGACGGCTCGGTTGGCGCCTGGGGCTATGCCCGCGGCGGCATGGGCGCGGTCACCCAGGCGCTCGCCTCTTCGTTCATGGCCTCTGGCGGCACGATCCGCACCGGCGCCGAGGTCGAGCAAGTGATCGTCAAAAACGGCCGCGCCACAGGCGTCGCGCTTTCCGACGGCGAGGAGATCCATGGACGCATGGTGGTCTCCAACGCCGACGTGAAACGCACCTTCCTGAAGCTCGTCGAGGAAAAGGAACTGCCGGAGCCATTCCTGCACCGCGTCAAGCACTTCAAGATGCGCGGCTCGTCCGGCAAGGTGAACATCGCGCTCGACAGCCTACCGGAATTCCCGGCGCTGCCGGCGGGTTCTCCCTGCATCCGCGGCGACATGCATTTCACCGATTCGGTCGAGCGCATGGAGCGCGCCTATGACGACTGGAAGGGCGGACGGTGGTCTGCCGACCCGTTCCTCGACATGATGATCCCGACGACGATCGATCCGACCATGGCGCCCCCCGGCCAGCATTTCATGAGCTGCTTCGTGCAGTACTGCCCGCCGAAGGTCGACGGCCGCGACTGGACAGATGCCGATCGCGACGCCTTCGCCGAAACCGTCATCAACCAGATTGCCGGCTATTCGCCCGGCTTCCGCGACCGTATCATCCACATGGAGGTACGCACGCCGCGCGAGATCGAAGCCGAGGTGGGCCTCACCGAAGGCAACATCTTCCAGGGTGAACTGACCTTCGACCAGCTGCTGTTCAACCGGCCGGTGCCGGGCTACGCCCAGTACCGCAGCCCAGTTGCCGGACTCTATGTGTGCGGGTCATCCACCCATCCAGGAGGCGGGGTGATGGGAGCCCCCGGCTACAACGCCGCGCGGGAAATCCTCGTCGACCTGAAACGTCCACGCCAGCATATGAGTCATGCCCATGACGTCCTTTGACACCATCATCATCGGCGCCGGCCACAATGGCCTGGTCGCCGCCAGCACCCTTGCGGCACAGGGGCGTCGAGTCGTCGTTGTCGAAGCCGCCGCCAAACCCGGCGGAGCCGCCGCAACGGTGGAGTTCGCGCCGGGCTACAGGACCAGTGGGCTTGCCCACATCGTCAACCGGCTGGCGCCGGAAGTCATCAGCTCGCTGAAGCTCGACAAGACGCGCTTCGAGGGGGCTTCCGCCCCAACCGTTGTACTCGACAGGAACAGGGGACCGGTGGTTCTGCGCGGCGGTTACGGCGAGGTCGTCGAAGGGGTCGGTGCCGACGAGGCGAAGGCGTTCGCCGACATGCGGCGCAAGCTGTTGCGCCAGGCAGATATCCTCAAGCGCTTCCTGGCCCGCCGACCGCCGCGGCCGGGCGACGTCGGGTTTTCCGACATGGCGAACCTCGGAATGGCCGGACTGTCGCTCTTGCGCGGCGGTCGCGACGAGGCGCGCGACTTTGCCCGCATGCTGCTAATGAATGTCAGCGACATCGTTGACGAGTACCTCTCAGACGACCGGCTGAAGGGCCTGGTCAGCTTCGATGCGACGCTCGGCATCCAACTCGGGCCGCGTTCGCCGACGTCGCTTCTCGGGCTGTTCTATCGCCTGACCGGTGAAGCGGCCGGCCTGGCGGGCGGGCAATACCTGCCGAAGGGCGGAATGGGAACGGTCGCAGATGCGCTCGTCGGCGCGGCGCAAAAGGCCGGCGTGACACTCAGGCTGTCGAGCCCGGTGAAGCGGATCCTGACCGATCGCGGCAAGGTCTCCGGCGTCGAACTCGAAGGCGGGGAAACGCTCGAGGCTGCCGTCGTCGCCTCGGCCGTCCATCCGGCGCTGACGCTGCGCGGGCTGGTGTCCCCCGGCGAGGTCGATACCGAGCTTTCGCGCGCGCTCAAGCATATGCGCAGCAATGGCAATGTCGCCAAGCTGCACCTGGCGCTCGACCGGGTTCCGGAGTTTGCCGGCGTTTCGAGGGAAGACCTCAAGGGCCGTCTCGTCATCGCCCGTTCGGTGCGCCACGTCGAGGAGGCGTTCAACCCCGCGAAATACGGCGAGTTCTCGCCGGATCCGGTGATGGAGATCACGCTTCCGAGCCTGTCCGATCCGAGCCTTGCGCCCTCCGGCGGATGCACGCTGTCGGCGCTCGCCCAGTATGCTCCCTACGACCTCAAGGGCGGATGGGAGAGCGGCCGGCCACAGTTCCTGGAAGCGATCCTCGATGCCATCGAGACCTACGCGCCGGGCCTGAGGGCGTCGATCACGGCTTCCGAACTGCTGGTGCCGCCGGATATCGAGGCGCGATATCGTATGCCCGCAGGGCACTGGCATCACGGCGAGCTGCAGGCCGACCAGATGCTTCTCAACCGCCCGGCCTTCGCCGTCTCGGGCTACGACACGCCGATCGAGGGGCTCTATCTCTGCAGCGCCGGCAGCCATCCGGGCGGCGGCATTTCCGGCCTGCCCGGGCTCAATTGCGCCCGTCACATCATTGCGAGGAACAGGTCATGAAAGTGGAAAAATTCAACGATCCCCTCGCCCGGCGCTCGCATCAGCTGCACTTCGAGACCCTGCGGCTCGATACCCCCTTCCAGCCGCGGCTGGCGGAGCTGTCGCAGACCAACGACTGGTACAGCTGGGCCGGCTACAAGGCGCCGCATTCGCTCTATGACGAGGAACTGGAGTATTTCGCCATCCGTTCGACGGCGGCCGTCTTCGACATTTCACCGATGACCAAGTACCGCATCGCCGGATCGGACGCCGAGGCCTTCCTCAATCGCCTCATGATCCGCGACGTGCGCAAGCTCGGCGTCGGGCGCGTCCACTACACCGCCTGGTGCGACGATCACGGGCATGTGCTCGACGACGGCACGCTCTTTCATCTCGGCCCGAGCGAATATCGACTGTGCTGCCAGGAGCGCCACCTGCCGTGGCTGCTCGACAGCGCCGACGGGTTTTCGGTCGAAATCCGCGAGGAAACCACCGATATTGCCGGCCTCGCATTGCAGGGACCGACATCCTACGCGGTGCTTCGCAATGCAGGCTTTGCGGGCGTTGAGCAATTGAAGCCGTTCCAGATCGCCCATTTTCCTCTTCAGGGCGGAACGGTGACAATTTCCCGAACGGGCTTCACGGGTGACCTGGGTTATGAATTGTTCGTTCCCCGAGCCCTGGCACTGGACCTGTGGGACCGCCTCTTTACAGCAGGAGCAGCCCATGGCATCCGCGCCATCGGCTACTCGGCCCTGAACCGCGCCCGCATCGAGGCCGGCTTCATCGTCGCCAATGCCGACTTCATCACCTCCGAGACCGCGCTGCGCGGCAATCGGCTGCGCACGCCCGACGAAATCGGTCTCGAATGGATGGTAGACATGGAAAAGCCGAACTTCAACGGCCGCCACGCCATCCAGATTGCGCGCACGAAGGGCAAGCTGCGGCATGTGCTAGTCGGGCTGGAGATCGAGGGCAATGTGCCGCCCGAGCTGTCGCTGGTCTATCACCGCAAGAAGAAGGAGGCAGGGATCGTCACCGCCGCCATCTGGTCGCCGCTGGCCAAGCGCAACATCGCCATCGCCAGCCTCGAGCGTCCCTATGGCAGCCGGATCAGCGACGATCTCTGGGTGGAGATCTATGCATTGCGCGAACTGCAGTACCAGAAGATGATGAAGCGGGCGAAGATAGTCCCCCGCCCCTTCATCGCGCTGCCGCGGCGCACCGCCACGCCGCCGGCGCTGTTCTAGGGTCTCGCCATGCCTGACAAGAGCGATAACGAGCCGAGCCTCGACGAGGCCTGGAAGGCGATCAACACTCCGACCGGCATCGACTGGTCGGGGCGAACCCGCTATGCGGCGGCGATGGTCTTCTACCAGCACGGCGAGATAAGCGCCGAGGTGCTGGAGGTCTACCGGATCTGTTCGCGGCTCGACAACGAGAACCCGCTCGACGTGCTGAAGCGCTGGAGGGTCGGTCGCGAGTGGCTGAACCGCTATCCGCCGGACACATCCGGCGGATAGAACAGTGTCGCGGCTCAGGCGGTCGCGCCGGCCGTGTTGCGCTCGTGGATCTCGATCAGCGACGGCCCCTTGTGGCGGACTGCCTTGCGCAGCGCCTCGGGCAGGTGCCTGACGTCCGACAGACGCTCGGCCGGCAGACCATAGGCTTCGGCGATCTTGACGAAATCGGGCGCCGAGGGCTTGACCCCTTCCGGCTCGATGCCGTTGTCGACCATGTAGCTCTCGATCTCCTGGTAGCCGTCATTGTTCCAGACGAGATAGATGACATTGGCCCCCGCATCCTTCGCCGAGCCGATTTCGGCCAGCGAAAACTGGAAGCCACCATCGCCCGTCAGGCAGACGACCGGGCTCGACGGTTCGGCGATGGCGGCACCGATCGCCGCCGGCGGGGCATAGCCAAGCGCGCCGTAGCCGGTCGCGGCATTGAACCAGCCGCGCGGGCGTCCGGCTTCGTAATAGAGGTTGCCGGCATAGACCGCCTGGGTCGAATCACCGACGATGATGCATCCCGGCAGGGTATCGCGGATCTGCTCGAGGATCCCGACTTCGCAGCGGATCTTGTCGGCGAGTTCGCTAAATGCCCGGTCGCGGGCGCGGGCGGCGCGCGCGATTCCCTCGCCCTTCATCGTCTCGGCGCCGAGTTCGGCCACCAGGTCGGTTACGGCATTGCTCACCGAAGAAAGCACGGGAACAGCCGCGACAGGCCCGCGGGCAAGCTGGGTGGCATCGATATCCACGCGAACCAGATTGGGCAGCTCCGGAAAGCCGCCATCGGCGTACATGTCGTAGTCCGTCTGCCCCATCTGGGTGCCGAACGCCAGGACCAGGTCGGCGTCAGCGATCAGGTCGCGGACCGACTTCAGGCTCGGGCTCGCCGGCACGGAGAGCGGATGGCCGGCTAGCAGGCCGCGGGCGTTAACCGTTGTGACGACCGGCGCATCGATGCTCTCGGCCAGCGTGACGAGACCGGCCTGAGCGGAAACCGCCCCGCCGCCGGCGAGGATGACCGGCCGATTGGCGGCACGGCACATGGCGGCGACCAACGTGGTGGTTTCGCGATCGGCGCTCGGCCGGGCCGCAATCGTAGCCCGCAGTGCCGGTGGCGCGATGCGCTCGGACATGACGTCGATCGGGATCTCTATGTGGACGGGGCCGGGGCGCGCCGACCCCATGATGGCGAAGGCACTATCCATGACCTGCGGCAGGTCCCCGGCATCGAGCAGCGTGTGCGACATCAGCGCCAGCGTTGCCATCATGCCGCGCTGGTCGGGTAGCTCGTGCAGCCGGCCACGGCCGTGACCGAGCGAGGTCCGGGAATTCACCCCCGAAATCACCAGCATCGGCACGGAATCCTGGTAGGCCTGCGCCATCGCCGTGATGGTATTCGTCAAGCCGGGGCCGGTGATGACGAGGCAGACGCCGGGCTTGCCGCTGACCCGCGCATAGCCGTCCGCCATGAAGCCGGCGCCCTGCTCGTGCCGCGGCGTGACATGCCGTATCGGCGAGGCCGCCAGCCCGCGATAGAGCTCGACCGTGTGGACGCCGGGAATGCCGAACACCACCTCCACGTCGTTTGCCTCG
This sequence comes from Ferirhizobium litorale, assembly GCA_030028905.1. Lineage (GTDB taxonomy): Bacteria > Pseudomonadota > Alphaproteobacteria > Rhizobiales > Rhizobiaceae > Ferirhizobium > Ferirhizobium litorale. The sequence continues at coordinate 87,969 of JALDYZ010000007.1, forward strand.
AGAATATCGACCAGCGTTTCGCCGACCGTCTTCCACCCCTCGCTCATGCCCTCTTCTCCACGCGCTGCGTGAGCCGGGATGCGAGATCCGCCATCCGGCCCATGGCCTCCTCAAGCTTTTCGTCCGGTACGGTCAGCGAAACGCGGACAAGGCTCTCTGCCTGCTCGCCGAAGGCGTTGCCCGGCATGACCGCCACGTTTTCCTCCTTCAGCAGTGCCCACGCAAACTCCTCGCCGCTGTAGCCGGTCGCCGTCACATCGATGACGATGAACATGCCGGCTTCGGGCGCAAAGGCGCGCAGCATGCTGGTGCCTTCCAGCGCGCGGCAGACGATCTGCGAGCGCCGGCGATAGCTTTCGCGCATGACCGCGGCCGTATCGAAGTTCCCGCTGACGGCCATGGCGGTCATGTCGGAAATGAACGGCTGGCCGCCGAAGAGCATGGTTTCCGAGACCGGCAGCAACCGATCGCAGAACTCCTGCGGGCCGGCGGCCCAGCCGCTCCTGAACCCGGGAGCCGCGTGGGACTTCGAGATGGAGGAGACCACGATGGTGCGCTCGGCAAGGTCCGGACTGTCGAATGGCGAGGCAAAGGACGCGTCGAAGATGAGCTGCTCATAGACTTCGTCGCTGACGATCCACAGGTCGTGGCGGCGGCAGACCTCGCCGATGGCCGCGATCTCGTCGGCGCTGAGGACGGCGCCCGTCGGGTTGTGCGGCGTGTTGAGAAGCAGCACCCGCGTCGCCGGCGTGATCGCCTTCTCGACATCCTCGGCTTTCAGGTGGAAGCCGTTTTCACCGCGAAGCGGCACCGGAATCATGTGCGCGCCGGTGGCGGCGATCACGCCTTCATAGGTGGCATAGAGCGGATCGCCGACGAGAACGCCGTCGCCGCTTTCGACCAGCCCCAGCATGACGGCGAAGAGCGCCGTCTGGGTTCCGGGAAAGCAGAGGATGTTGCGTTCGGTGACGCCGGGTCGGCGGCGGGCGTATTTCTCGGTCAGGGCCTTCACCACCGCCGGTTCGCCGCGGCCATTCGAATAACGGGTGCGGCCCGCATACATGGCCCGCGCCGCCTCATCCAGCAGCGCCCGGTCCGGCGCAATGTCCGGCTCGCCGATCGTCAGTTCGATGACTGGCGCACCAGCGGCCGCCATGCGGCGCGCCTCGATATGGACGGCCCACTTGCCGGATCCGAGATGCGTGAGGCGTTCGGTGATGGAGGCATAACGCATCAGATGTTTTCCTTGCCGTTGATACGGGAGTCGGAGAGGGTGCCGGCGGGCAGATCCAGGATGGATTCGATCGACCCGAGCGCAATGCCGGGTAGTTCGCTCTCGGCGAACATGTCGCCCGCGAGCGAGGCCTCGAGCCAGAGCCCGTCGACCAGGCCGTTGATGGCGATCGCGTGACGTCGACAGTCGTCCGCTGTCTCGATCCGGCCCTCCTCCTTGAGGAAGGCTCCGATCAGCATCTCGAGTGCTGCGATGAACGCCTGATAGTTTTCGCGATGGATCGCCGCGAATTCAGGGTCGACGCGAATCTGGCTAATGAACGCGCCCCAAAGCGAAAGCGTCCGCGAATCCGTCACCGGCGGCGTGAGGTTGGCAACGATGAAGCTGCGAAAGCGATTCTTGGCGCTGCCGCCGGCGGCCTCGGCAGCACCGATGGCGATGCTGGTCATGCCGGTCATCGTTTCCCGGTAAGCCGCCTGGACCATCTCGTCCTTGCCGGCGAAATAGTGGCGGATGAGCCCGCCTGTGACGCCGGCGCGCATCGCGATCTGCCGCACTGTCGCCCCCTGCAGGCCGGTTTCGGCGATACAATCGAGCGTCGCCGCGATCAGGTCCTGACGCCGCTCGGCTTCGGTGGCGCGGTGAAAGCTCCGTCGATTCATCGGGCTACCTCTCCCGCCCCACCAGACGGAACCGGTCTTGCATCGCAGAATTTGGACATCATCCGGGCGCTCCGTTCGATTCAAATTGGGAAGGCGCCACCAGATTCAGCAGCGGAACAACTATTATACGCTTGAATAATAGCTACACAAGTGCAAAACTCCCCCCATCCCGGATCGAGGCCAGCGGCGAATCCGGCAACAAAATGCGCTGGGGGAACAGTGTTGGACTATGTGAACCGGGTCCCAACCCGGCATTGGCGGTATTCATGACGGATTCGGCGCAAGCCATCGAAGTTAAAGATCTCCACAAACGTTTCGGCCCTCTCGAAGTCCTGAAGGGCATCTCGCTTACGGCGCGGCAGGGCGACGTAATCGCCGTCATCGGCGGCAGCGGATCGGGCAAGTCGACATTCCTGCGCTGCATCAACATGCTCGAACTGCCAAGCGCCGGCAGCATCACCATCCATGGCGAGACGATCGCCATGAAGAAGGACGGGCATGGCGGCCTGATGCCTGCCAACCGCAAGCAGGTGCAGCGGATCCGCAGCCAGCTCGGCATGGTGTTCCAGAGCTTCAATCTCTGGCAGCACATGACGGTGCTGCAAAACGTCATCGAAGTTCCTGTACACGTGCTAGGCATGCCGAAGGACAAGGCGATCGACATCGCCGAAACGCTGCTGCGCCGCGTCGGGCTCCATGAAAAGCGCGACGCCTATCCGGCGTTCCTGTCCGGTGGCCAGCAGCAGCGCGCCGCCATCGCCCGGGCGCTCGCAATCCAGCCGCTGGTCATGCTGTTCGACGAACCGACCTCCGCGCTCGACCCGGAACTGGTCGGCGAGGTGCTGGCCGTGATCGGCGACCTGGCGCGCGAAAAGCGGACGATGCTCCTCGTGACCCACGAGATGAAGTTCGCCCGCGAAGTCTCCAATCATGTGGTTTTCCTGCACAACGGCCTCATCGAGGAGCAGGGACCGCCTGACGCGGTTTTCGGAGATCCGAAATCCGAACGCCTGAAGAAGTTCATCAGCTCAATTCACTAAAAAACCAATCATAACAGGGGAACGATATGAAACACGCTCTGAAGATCGCCGCCATCGCACTTGCGCTTGGCATTGCCGGAACCGGCATGGCTGCAGCCGAACAGGTCAAGGTCGGCATTGCCGCCGAACCCTATCCTCCGTTCGCGGCGCCGGATGCTTCCGGAAACTGGATCGGCTGGGAGGTCGACTTCATGAACGCGGTCTGCGCCGAAGCCAAGCTTGACTGCGTGCTGACGCCGGTCGCCTGGGACGGCATCATCCCGGCGCTCAATTCCAAGAAGATTGACGCGATCATGGCCTCGATGTCGATCACCGCCGAGCGCCAGAAGACAATCGACTTCTCCGACAAGTACTACAACACGCCGACCGGCGTCATCGGCGCCAAGGACCAGACGTTCGACGCGTCTCCGGAAGCGCTTGCCGGCAAGATCATCGGCGTGCAGGTCTCGACCATCCACCAGGAGTATGTAAACGCCCACTTCGGCGATGCAGCCGAAGTCAAGGAATACCAGACCCAGGACGAAGCCAACCAGGATCTCGCAGCAGGCCGCATCGATGCCACCCAGGCGGACGCGATCGCGCTGCAGGCCTTCCTCGAGAGCGACCAGGGAAAGGCGTGCTGCGAACTCAAGGGTTACGTCAAGGACGACCCGGCCATCCTCGGCGCCGGTGTCGGTGTGGGCATGCGCAAGGGCGAAACCGAGCTGAAGGACAAGATCAACGCCGCGATCAAGGCCATCCGCGCCAACGGCACCTATGATGCGATAACCAAGAAATACTTCGATTTCGACGTCTACGGCGGCTGAGACCGGAACTGCGATTGGCTTGTGCGTCACCTCCGGGGCGGCGCACGGGTCCTCCTGACGCATCTATGGAATGGCAGTCATGGCCACCACGCCAACCTTGTTCGACTTCAGTCTCTTGGCGCTTTCTCCCCCCGGCTGGGGCGGCGTATTGCTCGCCGGTTTTGTCAGCTCCATCCAACTCGCCGTCGGCGGCTATGTTTTCGGCCTGCTGATCGGCATCTTCGGGGCGTTCGGCAAGCTTTATGGCGGACCGATCGTCCGCGATTTGCTGGAAGTCTACACCACATTGATCCGGGCCGTGCCGGAGCTGGTGCTCATCCTGCTGCTCTATTATGCGGGAACGGACGCCGTGAACCAGTTGCTCACCCTTGCCGGCTACGGCCCCATCGACATCAACGGCCTCGTGGCCGGTATCTTCGTCATCGCGGTGGTGCAAGGAGCCTATTCCACCGAGGTATTGCGCGGCGCAATCAAGGCGGTTCCGGGCGGCGAGATCGAGGCGGCCCGCGCCTATGGCATGTCGCCGCTGAAGGTGCTGCGCCGGGTGACCCTGCCGGCCATGCTGCCCTTTGCAATTCCGGGTCTTGCCAACCTGTGGCTGATCGCCACAAAGGACACTGCCCTGCTGGCGGTCGTCGGTTTTAGCGAACTGACGCTGGTGACCCGGCAGGCAGCCGGCGCGACCAAGGCATACTTCCTGTTCTTCTGTGCCGCCGGCGTCCTCTACCTCGCCCTTACGCTGGTATCCAACGTCTTCATCCGCATCATCGAGAAGCATTCGCGGCGCGGCATGCCCGGTCCGGTATAGAACAATGAGCGATCCCTCGACCACCCTCGCCGCCTATGTCCCGCCCAAGGGCCGCAGCCTGCTGGAACCACACCGCATCTTCCTGATGCTGATCTTCGCGGTACTGGTATTCTGCGTTATCTGGTTCATGCGCTGGGACTGGCTGCCGCGCTACGGAACCCGGCTCCTCCACGGCATCTGGCAGACGCTCGTCATGCTGTTTTCGACCGTCGCCGTCGGCTTCCTGCTTGCGGTACCGATCGGCCTGGTGCGTGTTACGGGTCCGAAGCCGCTGGCCTGGCTCGCCAACGGCTTCTGCACGGTCATCCGCGGCACGCCATTGCTCCTGCAGCTCTGGCTGCTCTACTACGGCCTCGGCTCGCTGTTTGCCCAGTACCCGGAAATCCGCTCGTCCTTCCTCTGGCCCTATCTGCGCCAGGCCTGGCCCTATGGCTTTCTCGCGCTGACGATCTCCTTTGCCGCCTATGAGGGCGAGGTGATGCGCGGCGCCTTCGCCGGCGTGCCGCGCGGCGAACTCGAGGCGGCGAACGCCTTCGGCATGAGCCGGTGGACGGCATTCCGCCGCATCTGGCTGCCACGCGCCATCCATCGCGCCTTGCCGACGCTGAACGGCGAGACCGTCCTGCAGCTGAAATCGACGCCGCTGGTCGCTACCATCACCGTGGTCGACGCCTATGCCGTCATTTCGAAAGTGCGCCAGGAGACTTACCTCACCTATGAACCGCTGCTATTGCTGGCGCTCATCTATCTGTGCCTGACCGGAATGCTCATCGTCGCCTTCCGCTATTTCGAAAACCGCATACCAACCCGTGGTGCATGACATGACCTATCAGTTTCCCAATACCATGCCCGATCTCGTGGCAACCCGACGCTATCTCCACCAGAACCCTGAAATCGGCCTTTCCGAATTCAAGACGTCGGATTTCATCGCCGAACAACTGACCCGGATGGGCTACGAGGTCACCCGCGGGCTGGCGAAGACCGGCATCGTCGCGACGCTGCGCAACGGCTCGTCCGGCCGCAGCATCGGCATCCGCGCCGATATCGATGCGCTGCCGATCGTCGAGGAGACCGGGCTGGAATATGCCAGCAGCACCCCCGGCATGATGCATGCCTGCGGCCACGACGGCCATACCACCATGCTGCTCGGCGCCGCGCGGATGCTTGCCGAGCGCCGCAATTTCGACGGCGTCATCCACCTGATCTTCCAGCCGGCCGAGGAAAACTTCGGCGGCGCCCGCATCATGATCGAGGAGGGGCTTTTCGAGCGCTTCCCCTGTGACGCGGTCTTTGCGCTCCACAACGAACCTGGCCTGCCGTTCGGCCAGTTCGCGCTCCGCGAAGGGCCGATCATGGCCGCCGTCGACGAGGCTAAGATCACCATCAACGGCCTTGGCGGGCATGGCGCCGAGCCGCAGGAAACCGCAGACCCGATCGTCTGCGGCGCCAGCATCGTCATGGCGCTGCAGACGATCGTCTCGCGCAACATCCACCCGCTCGATCCAACCGTGGTGACAGTCGGTGCCTTCCATGGCGGCTCGGCCAGCAACATCATCCCCGAGCGCGCCGAACTGACGGTCGGCATCCGCTCCTTCGATCCCAAGGTCCGCGACGAGTTGGAGCGCCGTATCACCCTGATCGCCGAGGCCCAGGCGGCAAGCTTCGGCATGACCGCGACGGTCAACTACGAGCGCAGCTATGACGCGACGATCAATCACAAGGCGGAGACCGACTTCGTGCGCGACCTCGCCAAGCGCTTCGCCGGCGAGGAAAACGTGATCGACCTTGCACGTCCCTTCATGGGCAGCGAGGATTTTGCCTTCATGCTGCAGGAGCGCCCGGGGACCTACTTCTTCCTTGGAACCAAGCGGAGCGACAGCGACCCGTCGCTGCACCATCCGAAGTACGACTTCAACGACGATATCCTTCCGATCGGCGCATCCTTCTGGGTGGAGCTCGCCGAAAGCCGGCTCAAGCCCGAGTAAGATAGGTCGCCCTTCGCAAAAATACCCCGAAGTGGATTGCCACTTCGGGGTATTTTTTTACCTTTAATTCGATCTTTGCCGGGATCAAGGCCCCGCTTCAAAGCGTGGCCGCCCGGCTATCAGGGAAAGACACCGAGAACGACACCGGTGACAAACAGGAATGCCGCCACGACCAGTGCGCCGTTGACGAGCGTCTGGACTTTCTTCCTGCGCGGAAACGTGACCCTCGGCGCGGCATCGGCCTTGGCTTGGTAACGGGTCGTGCGCCCTTCGCATAGTTCCATATTGGACATCTGGTTTCTCCGCGTCGTGCGGTACGGCAGGAGGCGCGACCGCCTCGTCCATGCCGTACAGGTGCTATCTTTATATATTATCTCTATTGGATACGTAGAGATAATATTCCTCCCGCTTTCCCGGTCTGGAAAATATCCTTCCTTTGAAGAACAGTGCGTCTTCATCGCAGCGGAGGGAATACAACATTGGCCGGCGCCGCACCGGATCAGTGAAAGAGGTGCCAGTGCCAGAGGATCGGCCGATCTTCGACCACGTGGTAGCCACACGATGGTTGCTGACGCGACGGTGGCGATTGCTTGATGTTTGACGCCTTTGGCAAAGCCGAATTGCATTCTGACAACGGTGCATGAGGGGTCAGATAACCAAGTGTCATTCCACCAAGATAGAACATGCAGTACCTCCCTGGTCGGGCCGATGGGCATTGGTGACACAATCATGCCACAATCTGACATCGAGTCAATAATCTCTATCAGTTTGATCGAGTATTAGCATTTTATTTACCTCCGGCCCGGTCGGACAGGGTTGTCGCCATATTGCCGGGGGAGCGTCCGGTCTCGGCAGATCGCCGGCGCGGCGCTTGCCGTCCCACCCCCCAAACCCATCGCATTGACAGCGCCTCATCCGGGCGTAGGCTGGATTTCCGGGCATCTCCAGGGGGCTGATCTCTTTTGATGGGAGGAAGTCATGCGCCAACCCGATACGCAGAAGCTCAATGCGCTGATCGAGCGCCTGGTCGGCGATGTGGGAGCGGCATACTCCGGCGCCATTGTCCTGCTCGGCGATCATTTGGGCCTGTTTCGGGCCATGATCGACGGAAAACCGGTCAGTTCAGACGAACTCGCCAGCAAGACCGGCATCAAGGAACGCTACCTGCGAGAATGGCTCTCCGCACTGGCTGCCGCCGACTACATCGACTACGATGACGATACCGGCAAGTTCAGCCTCTCCCCGGAACAGGCCATGGTCTTTGCAGAAGAAGACAGTCCGGCCTTCTTCACCGGCGCCTTCGAATGCGCCCAGGCGATCTATACCGATGAGCCCAAGATAGCCGAGGCCTTTCGCAAGGGCACTGGCGTCGGCTGGCACGAGCACAGCGCCTGCCTGTTTCGCGGAACCGAACGCTTCTTCCGCCCCGGCTACAACAGCAACATCGTCGACAACTGGATCCCCGCACTGACGGGGGTGCGCGAAAGGCTCGAGGCCGGCGCCAGGGTCGCGGATGTCGGCTGCGGCCACGGTGCTTCGACGATCGTGATGGCCAAGGCCTTTCCGAAGTCGAAATTCTTTGGTTTCGACTATCACGCGCCATCGATCGAACGCGCCGACGCCGCGGCTGCCGAAGCCGGGGTCGGTGATCGCGTCACCTTCGCCACGGCATCCGCCAAGACGTTCCCGGTCGGCAGCTACGATCTGGTCGCCATGTTCGACTGCCTGCACGACATGGGCGATCCGGTCGGAGCCGGGCAGCATGTGCGCGAAACGCTTGCGGCCGACGGCACCTGGCTGATCGTCGAACCCTTCGCCCATGATTGCCTGAAGGACAATCTGAACCCGGTCGGGCGGGTCTACTACGGTGCCTCGACAATGATCTGCACGCCGGCGTCGCTCTCGCAGGAAGTCGGGCTCGGCCTCGGCGCCCAGGCCGGGGAGATGAAGCTGCGCAAGGTCGTTCTCGACGCCGGCTTTACCCGTTTCCGCAAGGCGGCGGAAACACCGTTCAACATGATCTTCGAGGCCCGTCCCTGAACACATCGCTCGGGTCGGATTTTGCGCACGCGGTGGCTCGCGCCAGCCGGATTGGGGGCAGTTCATGAACACGCAGTCCGACCCGGACGGGCGGGGAGCGAACCGCGACTGGCGGTTCAGATGCGGGGTTGCGCTGTTCGCGCTGATGATCGCGAAAATCCTGGCGATGCCGCTGATGGCGTTGTCCTCGATGCCGCCGGCGCGCGCTGCCGCAATCTCCGGCGCGATCTTCGTCACCAACAAGTTCCTGCTGTTGCTGATCGTCGCTGTGATGGGGAAGGAAGGATTTCAGGAATTGAAGCGGATCCTCGGCAGCTACTTGCCGGCGCTGAAGCGGGACGGTCCGGTAGGCCCCACCCGCCACCTCATCGGCGTCGTGATGTTCTGCCTGCCGATCCTGTCGGCCATTCTCAGCCCCTATGTCGACTATTTCTGGCCGGGGTTGATGCCCGGCGGCTGGATTTTGCAGATTGCCGGCGACCTCATGCTGATCGCCAGCTTCTTCGTGCTCGGCGGCAATTTCTGGGACAAGGTCCATGCCCTTTTCATCCGGAACGCCCGCGTGGTTGACGTTACCGATCATTCACCGTGAGAGCGAAGGCCTTGCAACCTCGGGCACTTTCGGCTCCATTTGAAACAAGAGCCTCATGGAGCGCAATCGGAAGGGGAGACTGATGGAGCACGTGACGAGCCAGGTTTCGGAAGTCGCCTATGTCATCCAGACCGCACTGACCCCGGTATTTCTGCTCGCCGGCACGGCCGGCTTCCTCAACGTATTCTCGACCAGACTGGGACGGGTGTCCGACCGGTTGAACGAGATCACCGACCTCGTGAGGACTTCGGAAGGCTTTAGCGAGCGGCGCATGGCTCAGCTTTCGTATCTGCGCCGTCGCACCCTGGCGCTGGAAGCCTCCGTTGTGCTGGCCACCGCATCGGGCCTGTGCACCTGCCTAGCGACACTCGGCCTGCTCGGCGGCGCCATTCGCTCGGAGATCCGCGAGTACACGCTGTTCTGGTTCTTCGGCGGGGCCGTCATCACCCTGTTCGGCGCCTTCCTGACCTTCCTATTCGAGATGATGACCGCCGCACGCAGCCTGCTGCGGCAGATCGCGGAGGACCAGGAGATCGTCAAGAAGCAGATGTGACGGCAAGAATGATGCGCGGCGCACTCCATCGGAATGCGCCGCGCCCATTTAAAGCAATCGATCACTCCCGAGAGAGCATTATTCCACCGGCACGATCTTGCCGGCTTGCCACTTGTAGAGCGAGAAGCTTGGCGAGGTGAGGTCGCCATTCTCGCCGTAGGTCAACGCGCCGATCGCCGTAACAACCGGTTCGCCCGACTTCAACGCAGCCGCGACCGCTTCGGCATCCTCGGCATTGCCGGCCTTTTCGATGCCGGCCTTCAGTACCTCGACGGCAGCATAGGCGTTCAACGTGAACGCTTCCGCCGGAATATTGCGTTCCTTGAGAACGGCGACGGCCGCCTGCGAGTCGGCATTCTTCAAGGCGTCGGCGGCATTGGTGAAGACGGTGCCTTCGGCGGCGTCCGCACCGATTGCCCAGAACTCGGTGTTGGAGAGGCCTTCGCCGCCGACGAGCAGCGCGCCGACCGACTGGTCTCTCAGCTGGCGGGCAAGAAGTCCGCCTTCGGCATGGTATCCGCCGAAATAGATGACATCGGCCTTTTCCGCCTTGAGGCGGGTGACCAGGGCGCTGAAATCCTTTTCGCCCGGGGTCAGCGATTCATACATGACTTCGTTAATGCCGCCTGCGTTCAACGCAGCCTTGAAGGCATCGGCGAGGCCCTTGCCATAGGTTCCCTTGTCGTGCAGGACGGCAACGCGTTTGTCCTTGAAGTTTCCGAGCACATAGGCCGCCGCGACCTCCGCCTGCTGGTCGTCGCGACCGCAGGTACGCAGCACGTTGGTCAGTCCGCGCGCCGTCAGATCCGGCGATGTTGCCGTCGGCGTCACCATCACAATGCCATTCTCGGCGAAAACATCCGACACCGGCATCGCCACGCCGGAGGTCACCGGCCCGACGACGAAACGCACGCCTTCGCCGACCAGCTGGTTGGCGGCGGATACACCCTGTTTCGGCTCGCCTGCATCGTCGGTGACCTTCAGCACGATCTGCTCGCCAAGAATGCCGCCCTTCTTGTTGATCTCGGCGACGGCGGCCTCGGCCCCGTTCTTCACCTGGTCGCCGAAGGCGGCAACCGGTCCGGTGAGCGGCGCCATCAGGCCGATGACGATCTCGGCATGGGCGAGCGGCGCGAAGGCAAGGGACGCGGCAAGCGTCACGCCGGTGAGTGTCTTCAAGTTCATTGTCTTCTCCTCGGATTGATCCGGTCGGCAGCCGAGCAAACCGGAAACGCCAATCCACCACCAACGACAGCCAGACGAGGGTCGGGCACGGGAAGCAGATCGTCGCGAATAATGGGCGCCCGCGCCATTTTCGGTCGGAAACCACATCACTAGGGCAGCTTCTCTACGGAGATCGGCGATTTTTCGCAAGATAATATCATCGCATGCGGCCTTTTTTGCCAGCGGGACAAAGTGTCGGCAGATGCGGGCCTCGTCCCTCGGCGAGCCATATCTGCGGATAGCTCGGCGGCGTGTCTAGTCTCGCGAATGTGCGTGGAAATTCCGATGGCACTTGGTATGTAGGTTTGACCGAACCGCCCGTTTCCCTGCAATTGTGACTGGAATCTGCATGGCTCCTGCGACAAGACCCACCCGAGACCGGCTCGAGCAAACGCTTGCGCAGCTGGATGCTCGCGCGGGCCGGGAACGCGCCTTCGTGAAACTTTATCCGGCATCGGCGCGCGCAGAGGCGGATAGCTCGGATCGGCGAATGCGCGAGGGCCGAAGCCTCGGACCGCTCGACGGAAAGATCGTCTCGATCAAGGATCTGTTCGATATCGCGGGAGAGCAGACACTGGCCGGCTCGATCATTCGCCGCGCCGCTCCGGTAGCGCCTGCCGATGCAGCGATCGTCCGTCGCCTGCGCGCGGCCGGTGCGGTCATCATCGGCAAGACCCACATGACCGAATTCGCCTTCACCGCCGTCGGACTCAATCCGCACCATCCGGTCCCCGGAAACGCCATCGATCCGGCGCTCGTTCCGGGCGGCTCATCGTCAGGCGCCGGCGTCTCCGTCGCCGAAGGGACCTGCGACATCGCCATCGGCTCGGATACCGGCGGCTCGGTCCGCATCCCCGCGGCCCTCAACGGCGTTTGCGGTTTCAAGCCGACAGCAGCACGCATCCCGCTTGCCGGCGCATTTCCGCTCTCGCCCAGTCTCGATTCCATCGGTCCGCTAGCCCATACAGTTGCCGAATGCGCCATCGCGGATGCCGTCATGGCGGGAGATCTTCCGCAGCCGGTTGTGCAATTGCAGCTCTCTGGCCTCAGGGTCGCCGTTCCATCCGGACGCCTGATGGAGCAACTCGATCCGACGATCGAGTCGGCGTTCGCCGGCACGTGCCGACGCCTGGAAAAGGCCGGCGTTCAGATCAGCGACATCCACATCGATGATCTGCTCGAGACTCTGGCCGAAGCGACCAGAATCGGCTCCATTGCCGGCATCGAGGCGAGCCGGATCCATGCCGACTGGCTTGCGGACGCGTCGGCGCCGGTGGATGGCCGCGTCGCCTCAAGCCTGCGCCGCCGCCTGCTGGTGCCCCAGGCCGCTGCGGATGCCCTGCTGGCGACAAGGCGGGAACTGGTGCGTGCGATGGACGAGCGTCTTTCGGCCGTAGACATCGTCCTGTTGCCGACCACGCCGATCGGCGCCGTACCGATCGCCACGGTGTCGGCGGACGAAACCACCTATCAACATGTGGAGGGCCTGCTTTTGCGCAACACCCAGGTTGCCAATCAATTCGACCTGACCGCGATCACCCTGCCGATGCCTGCGCTCGCCCGCCCAGCCGGAGCAATGTTGATGGGGCGCAACCAGACCGATGGGTTCCTCCTCCGTGCCGCCAGCGCGGTGGAGGCGCTTCTTCGCGCCAGCTAGCCCAGCGTCGCCGCTGTCAACGGCCAGCCGCTCCCCAAGCCGCTGCAACCTTTGCGTAGCGGCAGGCTCCACACCCTCGACGGTATTCGAAGCCAGCGAACAAGTCGTGACTAGCCTAACATTTCAGTGAATGCTAATGTTTTTCGGTCATAGCTGCGCGCATTTGCGGAGAAGGCGCTACAAATCTCTTTCGAGAGATCGGGGAAGGCGGAAAATCAGCGGTTGTCCCGGCCTCAATCCCGGAGGCTGCTGGCAACTCCGGAAAATGCTCTAGACCGACCTGGTGCAGCAACGGTGGAGGACACGCCAATGGCGAGCAATCTCGTTTCATTCGTCATGCAGATTCTGACTCCAGACATGATCGGGCGTATCTCGACGGCGCTCGGCCTCGATAGCAGCAAGGTGCAGCAGGCCATCGGGGCGGCCGTCCCGGGGCTCCTGGCAGGACTTGCCGGTCTTGCCTCCCAACCCGGCGGAGCGCAGAAGGTCGCAGAGGCGGCACAACAGCAGAGCGGCATCCTTGAAAATCTCTCCAACATGCTGAGCGGAGGCGGTCAAAGCCCGCTGGCGGACAACGGGTCACAACTGCTCTCGTCGCTGCTGGGCGGCAATAGCGGTGCGCTCGCCAATGCGGTCGGACGGTTTGCCGGGCTCGGGCAGGGCACCAGCAATTCCCTTCTCGGCATGCTGACCCCGCTGGTGCTCGGCGGCATCGCCAAGCAGGTTGGCGGCAATCCGGATCCAAAGGGGGTCGCCTCTCTGCTGGAGAGCCAGAAAGGCAGTATCGCCGCGGCATTGCCGGCAGGTTTCGGTGATTTGCTCAGTGGTACCGGCTTGCTGGATTCCGTCACAGGCGCGGCACAGGCCACCACAGCGGCGGCAGGCCAGGCGGCACGCACCGCGGCATCGACGGCAACCGCCGCCACCCAGCGGGCAGTGACACCCCCGGCACCTGCGTCACGCAACTGGCTTTACTGGATCATTGCCGCCTTGGCGCTGGCTGTCATCCTCTACTCGCTCTACGGCCGCCAGCCCGCCGAGACCCCGGAGCCGACGCAGGAAACCCAGACGACACCGACAACACCCGCAGAACCCGAAACCGCCCCGGCGGCACCTGAAACGGCAACGACCCCTGCGGCGCCCGAAACACCCGCTGCACCGGAAACGGCTGCAACGCCCGCCATGCCCAGCCTGATGGTCGGCGACATCGATGTCGGCAAGCAGGTGACCGACGGCCTGAACAGTCTGCAACAGGCGATGACGGGCATCACCGACGCAGCCTCCGCACAGACGGCGCTGCCGAAGCTGCAGGAAGTACAGGGGCAACTGGATGGTCTCGACACCGCAGTAGGCCAGCTTTCGGAAGAACAGCGAAAGACGCTTGCGGCTTTGGTCAGCCCGATGATGCCGACGCTCAACGGCCTGTTCGACAAGGTGCTGGCCATCCCGGGCGTCTCCGACATCGCAAAGCCGACCATCGATGCGATCAGGGCGAAGCTTGCGACCTTGTCAGCCTGAAGTCGCGGCGGGCGGAAGGCCGGGTCGAAAAAAGAACGGACCGCAAGCCCGCGAAAGACCGGGCAGGCAGAGGAGTTGTGCCATGGCAGACAAATCGACCTTCACGCCGGAGGAATGGAAACTCATTCTGGAAAGCGTGATGATGGCGGGCATTGCGGTCACCGCCGCCGAGCCGAGTGGCCTCTGGGGCATGCTGAAGGAGAGCTTTGCCAGCAGCAGCACGCTCGTCAAGGTCAAGGCGGACACCAACGCCAATCCGCTCATCAAGGCAATCGTCGACGACTTCTCGACATCCGAGGGACGGACGACGGCGCGCGACGGACTGAAGGCCAAACTCTCGGGCGCCAAGCCGATCGACATGAAGACCAAGGGGATCGAGACGATCCGCGAGGCGAGCGCGATTGTCGAAGCCAAGGCGCCGCACGATGCGGCGGCCTTCAAGAGTTGGCTGTACCAGATCAGCGAGAGCGTCGCCGAGGCCGCGAAGGAAGGCGGCTTTCTCGGGATCGGCGGCGTGCCGGTGAGCGAGGCGGAAAAGGCGACGCTGGCGGAAATATCGACCGCGCTGAAGATCGCCTGACCGCACGTTCCCGGCCGCGTCGCGCCTGGCGGGTGCTCGCCGTCAGCGGTTGAGCCATTGTTCGATGCCATCGGCCGCCGCACGGCCCATGGCGAGGCATGCCGAGAGCAGATAGCCGCCGGTCGGCGCCTCCCAGTCCAGCATCTCGCCGGCGACGAACACGCCGGGCAATGCCTTGAGCATGTAATGATCATCGACGGCGTCCCAGCAGATGCCGCCCGCTGACGATATGGCCTCCTCAATTGGCCGCGGCCGGAGGACCGGCAGATCGAGCGACTTGATGGCACCGGCCAGCCGTTGGGGGTCCTTCTGGTCATCGACGGACATGAGTTCGCGCAGAAGCGCGGCCTTCACGCCATCGATCCCGGCACCCTTGCGCAAACGATTGGAAAAGCTCGCCTTTGCATCCTGTCGCGCCAGATCCCGCGCAAGCTTTTCCACCGGCCTGCCGGGGGCAAGGTTGAGCACGAGCCGCGCATTTTCTCCGGCGTCCAGGCGATCGCGCAAGTCGGAGGAATGCGCATAGACGAGGCTACCTTCGATCCCGGAGCGGGTGATCACGAACTCCCCCTGGAACGTGCCGGCCCCGGAACTCGCCGCGACCGACTTTACCGGCTGGCCGGCGAACCGCTGGCCGAAGGCCTCGCTCCAGGCCACGTCGAAGCCGCAATTCGCTGGCCGGAAATCGGCAACCGCAACCCCCCTGCCCCGGAGTTCCGAGACCCAGCTTCCATCGGATCCGAGCCGCGGCCAACTGGCGCCGCCAAGCGCCAGCAATACCGCTTCGGCACGCACGGTCCCTTCACCCTCCGGCGTCCGCAACAGCAAACCTCCGTCGGCAAATCCGATCCAGCGATGCCGGGTAAGGATCGACACCCCACGGGCTTCGAGCCTGGCGCGCCAGGCGCGCAGCAGCGGCGAGGCCTTCATCGCCTGCGGGAACACCCGCCCCGACGAACCGACGAAGGTTGCCGTTCCGAGCCCCGCTGCCCACGCCCGCACATCGGTCGGCGTAAAGGCTTCCAGTGCCGGGCGCAACCGCACATTGGACGACCCGAATCGCGCACGGAACCGCGAAAAATCCTCGGAATGGGTGATGTTGAGGCCGGACTTGCCGGCGAGGAGGAACTTGCGCCCGATCGTTGGCATGCTGTCGTAGACAGATACCGCGTGACCGGCCGTAGAGAGAACCTCAGCGGCCGCCAAGCCGGATGGACCGCCCCCGACGATCGCGATTGTCCTTGCAGCCATGCGCCTGCCCGATTTCCGATTCCATTCCGCTCACTCTTGGGGCCTGTCGCCGCTGGCTGCAAGGGGCATCGTGCGCGTCCGCCGACATTCGTCTGTTCGTGGTTTCCTTTGCCATCGCTGACGCTGGCGGCTGTATTGCCACAATCATTAACAATCGCTAGTTTAGTTAATTTGCAGTAAACGGGATCGCATTTCTACCAGTAAGGATGAAACCGGCTAGTCGAAAAGCCGAATGGCTTCTCCCGCGACGCGGCCCTATCGAACAACCTTTGGATGCTCCGCTACAATCGAAAATTGCCGACAGGAGAGGTCCTATGTTCAACGACTTTAGATCCGGCTGGCTGGCATCTGTGCTTTTTGCAGCCGCCGTTGTGATATCCCATCCATTTGAACCCGCAGCCAGCATGCTGAATGAAGCCAGGAAGTTTTCAGGCCTGCACGAGATCAGGAACAACCGAGCGCTACGCGCCATGCTCGGCATCAACCCCGCTCGCACCCCGTGGTGCGGCTACTTCATGGGTCTCGTCGCCCGCAAGGCCGGTCGCCAACCACCGCGCAACTACACGTTCGCACGCGCCTGGACGACGTTCGGCACCTCGGTATCCATCGACCGCGCCCAACCGGGTGATGTGGTCGTCATCCGCACGTCCCGCAACTATCACGTCGGCGTGCTGTCGGATCTCTCCAAGCAATGGGTGCAACTCGTCGGCGGCAACCAGTCCGGCAGGGTGCAGCAATCGCAGTTCAGCCGGCGCTCGATCGTGGCAGTCCGCAGGTCCGGTGGCCTGACCGCGGCACTCACCGCTGCCGCGACCAGCAAGAAGGCCTGTTCCGGCACGGCGCGGCTTCGTCCGTCCGACAGCTACTGTCTCGAACGGTAAGCCAAGGTCTACCCGGCAAAACCCTCGGCGCGATGCACTTCCCGTCCGCCGAGGAGCGTCAGCAGAACTTCTGTATCGCCGATATCGTAGGGGTCGCAGGTCAGAATATCCCTGTCGAGGATGATGATGTCGGCGTACTTGCCAACAGACAGCGAGCCGGTGCTCGCCTCGCGCCACGCCGTACGCGCGGCATTGACCGTGTAGCCCTTGATGCATTCTTCCCGGGTCAGCCGTTGCTCCGGGAGAAAGACCGGATGATCTCCCTCCTTCCTCGGCGGCTGGCGGGTGAGCGCCGTTTCCATGATCTGGAAGGGATTGAGGGTCGACACACCCCAATCGGACGATAGCGTCCAGTCGGCGCCGGCATCGATCAGAGAGCGGAAAGCATACATCCACTTTCCCCGCGCTTCGCCGACCATCGGCAATGCCACGTCGGTGACCGATGGTTCGTGGCGCGCCCAGAGCGCCTGGACATTGGCGACGGCCCCGAGTTCGCGGAAGCGAGGAATGTCGGAGGGATCGATGCACTGGATATGGGCAAGCTGGTGCAGGCTCGGCCACAGGCCGTTCCTGTCCCTGGCAGCCTCCAGGCCGTCGAGTGCGGCCCGCACGGCGCCGTCGCCGATTACATGCACATGGATCTGGTAGCGCGCCGCGTCGAAGGCGGTGAACAACTCCTTCACCTGCGCATGGCCGAACATCAGCGGCGCATTGCCACCGATCGCGTCGGAATAGTCGTCGAGCATTACTGCCGTGCGGTTTTCGATCACGCCATCGAGAAAGAACTTCGCCGAGTGGATGCGGAACATCTCATGCGCGTTGTTGCACCGGAGTTCATCGACCCGCGCCAGCGCCGATGCCGTTTCCTCGTGCGGAAAGACCTTGGCGGTGGCGCAGATCCGCACAGTCAACTCACCGCGCTCAGCCAATCCCTTATAGACGCGCGCGTGGCGTTCTTCGACCAGCGCATCGAGCACGCCGGTGATGCCGTTTCTGTTGCACAGCGCCTGGCCGTAGCGCACGCCGTCGGCATAGTCGGCGTCGCTGACCTCCGGCATGCGGTCCTCCACCCATTTGACCGCATCCTCGTGCAGCATCCCGGTCGGCACGCCGTCGGCATCGAGGACGAAATGCCCGTTGTGCGGATCGGCCGTGCCCCTGACGAGACCGACGGCTTCGCAGGCCCTTGTGTTGATGCAGGCGTTATGCCCGTCCGAGGCAAGGATGAAGCAGGGACGGTCGGGAACCACGGCGTCCAGCACATGGCGATCGAGATTGTGCTCCGTAAATATGCCGGTGTACCAGCCGACGCCATTGACCCAGCTGCCGCCGTTGCCCGCGGCAAAATCGCGAAGGATCTGCTGGAGGTCTTCGGGCGTGCGGGCGTCATCGAGCGCCGCCGTCATGCCGTAGTGATAGCCGCTGTCCTGGAGGTGGATATGGGTGTCCTGGAAGCCGGGCAGCACGAGACGGCCGCCGGCATCGACGATCCTTGTCGTCGCTTCGCCAAATGCCGCGATCTCCGCGGTGGAGCCCAGCGCGGCGACCCGGCCGCCGACCACGGCAAGCGCCTCGGCCCTAGGCGTCAGCGGATCCATGGTGACGATATTGGCATTCACGACGATGAGTTCGGGTCGGAGCATGGTCGCCTCTAGGTTACGTTTGCTGGAATTGGCAGGTCTGCCGTATCGGACTTCGAGCCGGCGCTGTCCCTGCGGCGGATGAACTCCGAGAGAACGACAAGAACGGTCGACGCGACCAGGATCAGGGAACCCAGCGCCAGAACGGAAGGCAGCTTGTTCGGGAAACGAAGCTGCCCGTAGAGGAACACCGGCAGGGTCGGTTGCGTGCCGCTGAGGAAGAAGGCCAGCACGAACTCGTCGAACGAGGTGATGAAGCACATCAGCAGGCTGGAAATCACCCCTGGGATGATCAGCGGCAGGGTGATCCGCCGGAACGTGCCGAGCGTGGTTTCGCCTAGGTCGCTGGAGGCCTCTTCCAGGCTGGGGTCGAGCCCGTCGAGCCGCGACATCAGCACCATCACGGAAAATGGCAGACACAGGAAGATGTGTGCCATCGTAATGGTCAGCAACGATAGCTCGATGTTCATGATCCGCACGAGCAGGATAAGGAAGGCGACGGCGAAAACGATCGACGGCACGACAAGCGGGAGCATGATAGTCGACAGGACCAATCCGCTGGCGGGGAGGAGGCGGCGCGTCAACCCGATGGCGAGCGGTATGCTCATGGCGGTGGTGAGCACCGAGGCAATCGTGCCGACGACGAGGCTGTTTATCAGCGCGTCGATCATCGCGATGTTGCCGGCCATGGCTTCGTAGTGCCGAAGGGTGAAACCCTTCAGCGGAAAGACCGCGAAGGTGTTGTCGTTGAACGAAAACAGCGGCAACAGCACCGTCGGCGCATAGAGGAAGACCAGGAAGAATGCCGCATAGATCGTCAGGAGGCTGTAGCGCCGTTTCATGCTGCGCTCCGTTCGCGTAGTCTCTTGTAGCCGACCGCCCAGAGGAACAAGCCGCAAAGGATGGCGATCACCAGCATCATGACGATCGACACCGCAGCGCCGAGCGGGGCATTGTCCTGCTTGAAGAACAGCGTCTGGATGGCGTTGCCGATCATCGTGCCGCCAGGGCCGCCAACCAGCGTCGGCGTCACATAGTCGCCGACGGTCGGTATGAAGACGAGCAGTGCCGCCGAAATCACTCCCGGCAGGGAGAGGGGCAGCGTGATGCGACAAAACCGCGCCCAGCGACCGTCTCCGAGATCCGAGGCCGCCTCCAGCAGGTTGCGGTCGACCTTTTCCAGCGAGACGTAGATCGGCAGTATGGCGAAGGTCACCCAGGCATGGATCAGGGTGATGACGACGGCAACCGGGTTGTAGAGCAGGAAGTCCAGCGGCTTGTCGATCACGCCGAGACTGATCAGCCCGGAATTGATCGCCCCGTTGAACCCCAGCACGATTTTCCAGGCAAACACCCGCAGAAGGTAGCTCGTCCAGAACGGTATGGTGATCAGGATCAACCAGAGCACCTTGTATCGATCCACCCGGAAGGCCAGGAAATAGGCCATGGGATAGGCGACGACGAGGACGGTGATGGTGACGACGAGCGACATCACCAGTGATTTCAGCAGCAGGATCGCCGGTACCGGGTTCTTCAGGTAGAATGGGATGCCGAAATAGACGGTCGCCTTGTCCGAAGGCTGAATCAGGCTCCAATAGTTGGCGAGCGTCGGTGTCTTGTCGATGGCAAAGCCCTGCTGCGTCCAGAAGCTGAGCACCACGAGCGCGATGAGCGGCGCGAGAAGCACCAGCAGGATGAGCGCGACAAGGCCGTATCCCATGCCTTTTTTCCGCACATCCCGCATCTGACGGACGTGTGTGATCCGCATGGCGATCAGAGCTTCAGCGCTTTGATCTCTTCCCAGACCCTTTGCTGTTCGTTGACCACCGGGCTCGGCTGCGGTTCGAACAGGATCGCGCTCTTCATGTGTTCGACGGGATCGATGATGCCCATGGCCTTCACCGCTTCCGGATCGGATATCTCGAAGGATTTCATGTTGGCATGGCCGTAGCCGGAGTCTTCGATCAGCAGCTTGCCGGTCTCGGGCGACAGCCAGGCGTCGATGAAGTCATAGGCCAGCGCCGGGTCCGCCTTGCCGGAATTGAGGATGGTCATGCCGCAGAACCAGGTGAAGTAGCCTTCCTTCGGCTTGGCATATTTGACGTCGATACCTTCGGCGAGAAGGTTCTTCACCGTGTCGTTCCAGGCATAGGCGGCGACGATCTCGCCGGAGGCCAGCCCCTGCTGGAGTTCGGTCGCGTCGGCCCAGAGGAAACGCGAGTTCTTCACCGCCTTGGCGCCGAAATCCTTGGCGGCCTGCAGCTTCTCGCCGGTAATGAGATTTGCTTCCTTGAAGTTCATCCCCTTGACCATCTGGCCGATGATGATGACGAGCGGATCGTCGAGCATCGACACCTTGCCCTCGAACGCATCGTCGTAGAAGATCCCCCAGGTTTCGCCGTCCTTGAAGACGTCGCCGATCAGGTCCGGACGGTAGGCGATGCTGGCATTGCCCCAGTCGGCAGGCGCCATGACGACGTTGCCGTCGACGACGACCCCTTGGGCCGTTTGCAGGGCGGGGAAGACGTCCTTCCAGTTCGACAGCTTGGTGGTGTCGATCGGCACCGTCAGGCCCGCTTCCACGAAGCGTCCGACGGAATAGTTGCAGGGATGCATGACGTCCGCGGCGAAACCGGCCCGCACCTTGGCCAGCGCTTCCTCTTCGCCGCCGAAGGTTGAAAAGCTCGGTCCGGTGCCGTGCTTGCCGACGTAGGATTGAAAATAGGCATCGGCATCGTAGCCGGTCCATTCAAGGCACGTCAGCACCTCCGCGGCCGACGTCACACGCGGCAGCATGGTGAAGGCCACGCCAAACGCTGCTGCATTCTGGAGAATCTGGCGCCGGGTCAATCTGCCCGAGGCCATCCTGTCGATAAACTTGATCCGCTGCATGTCGTTCCCCACCAGTTGATTGCCTGGACTTTTATGGCGCCAGCGTAGATGGATTTTGAATCGCGAGTCAATACGGCAAGAAAAACCCCTGCCGAATGAGGAACTTGACGGGTGCCAACCATAGATAGCGAGCTTGAGGAAAAACTTATGTTGCCAAAGGCTTGCCGCAGCGCAACAAAATCGAAACCTTTGTGTCGGAAAACCGGTCGCATCTAGATCCGGGATGACGCCGGGTTGTGTGGGATTGAACGCGCCAGGACAGCGCCGGTCACCCTCAGGGGACCTCGTCCATGAATATCTCTGATCTCTCCATCTCCCGAAAGATCGGCCTGCTCGTCCTGTTGATGGGGATTGCCGCCGCTACCATCGCAACCGTCGGCAGCCACGGACTGAGCTCTCTCGGCGCCGCCTTGCAGGACACCGGTGCACGCGAGGAAGTGGCCCGCGAGGCCATGGACCTGCGCATCGACGTGATCGCCATCAGCCGCATGACCTACCAGCTGGCTTTGGCACCGGAAAAGGCGTCGGATTTTGCTGCCGAAACGGACAAGCGCGCCAAGGAAATGCTCGATCGCCTTCCGAAGATCGCATCGACCGCGGACGCGAACGAACAGAAGCTGCTCGACGGCATCCGCACCTCGCTGACGCCCTATTTCGACCAGATCCGCGCCATGGTTGCCGTCGCCCGTTCGGCTCAGGGGCAGGACCGCACCGCGATCGTCGCCGAGCTCGACAAGGCGCTGGAAGGCCAGAAGGCCGTAACCGCCGCCATCAAGGAATATTCGACCTATTCCGCCGAAACGCTTTCGGGTTCGCGCGGCCTGGCAATCTCCCGCTCGACGACGACGCAGACCGTGCTGCTTGCGACGACGTTCGTCTGCATCGTTGCCGGCATGCTCATGAGCGTCCTCGTCGCCCGCCACGGCATCGTGCGCCCGATCCAGCGCCTGACCGGCGCAATGTCGAGCCTCGCCACCGGAAAGCTCGACGAGGAAATCCCCTGCACCGACCGCAAGGATGAAATCGGCGCCATGGCCCGCACTCTCGCCATCTTCCGCGACAACGAGAAGCAGATGCGCGAGATGGAAGCGCAAGAAGCCGCGCTGCAGGCGCAGAGCAGGGACCTGCAATCGAACATCAGCACCATCGTCGCAGCCGCGGCCGCAGGCGATTTCTCCCGCCGGATCACGAAATCCTACGACGACGCAGACCTTCGCCGCTTCGCTGCAAGTGTCAACGAACTGTTGGAGAACGTCGACCGGGGCGTCAGCGAGGTGCGCCGGGTAATTGCCTCGCTCTCCGAGGCGGATCTCACCCAGGAGATGCGAGGCCACTTCCAGGGTGACTTCGCCGAGCTGCAGGCCAATGTGAACGGCGCCATGCTGACGCTGCGAAGCACCATGACGGGCATCCTCGCCACGGCCGGCGCAATCACTGGCAATTCCCGCGAGCTTTCCACCGCGGCCGACCAGCTCGCCCGCCGCACGGAACAGCAGGCCGCCTCGCTGGAGGAAACCGCCGCCGCGCTCGAGGAGATCACCACGACGGTCAAGACCTCGACCAGCCGCGCGCTCGAAGCGTCCGAGATCGTGCGCGAGGCCAAGGACAGCGCCGACAAGTCGGGCGGCATTGTCCAGAACGCCATCGACGCTATGGGCCGCATCGAGCAGTCGTCGCAGAAGATCAGCCAGATCATCTCGGTGATCGACGAGATCGCCTTCCAGACCAATCTGCTGGCGCTGAACGCCGGCGTCGAGGCGGCGCGCGCCGGCGAAGCGGGACGCGGCTTTGCCGTCGTCGCGCAGGAAGTCCGCGAACTCGCCCAGCGCTCGGCCAATGCGGCAAAGGAGATCAAGACCCTGATCAACGCCTCCGCTGGCGAGGTGAAGGGCGGCGTGTCACTGGTGCTGTCGACCGGCGACGTGCTCTCCGAAATCAAGGACCTGGTCAATCGCGTCAACGACCATGTCGTCTCGATCACCCGCGCCGCCCAGGAACAATCGGCCGCGCTCGGCGAAATCAACACCGCCGTCAACCAGATGGACCAGATGACCCAGCAGAACGCGGCCATGGTGGAAGAGACCACCGCCGCAAGCCAGATCCTGGCCACCGAGGCGACGCAGCTTCAGACCTCGCTCTCGCAGTTCCACATCGGCGAGGAGAGGAGCGGCCGCGTGCAGCAACACAGGGCTGCCGCGTAAGGCAGCCCACCATCGTGAAGGTGCAACGAGGACCAGCGGGCGGCCTGCCGCTCGCTGGTCCTTTCCTTTTGTCGGCTTTCGAGACGGCGTCCCCGCCATAGATGGCCGAGACACGTTGACGGAAACCTTTCATCATATGAGAGTTGGGCCCGGACGTCCCTCCATTCGAAATCAACTCGAGGTGTATATGTTTCCACTTTCGCACATGATGAAGTCTTTCATACGCAAGGGTTGTCTGACTGTCATCGATGCAGACGGAAAGCGTCATGTCTTCAAGGGCACGCCCGGTCCGCAGGTAACCATGAGGCTGACGGACAGGAAGCTATACCGGACATTGGTCTTCAATGCCGAGCTTGCGGCCGGCGAAGCCTACATGGATGGAACGATGCGGTTCGAGGAGGGCTCGACGCTGCGGGATTTCCTGACGCTGTTTTCAGTCAACCGCCTGTCGCTCGGCTCCTACCCGATCCAGAAAGTTCTGCGCGCCGTCAAGATGCGCTTTCGCAAGCGCCAGCAGTCGAACCGCAAGGGACAAGCGCAGCAGAACGTCGCCCACCACTACGATCTCGGCAATGAATTCTACAAGCTGTTTCTCGATGAGAACATGCTGTACTCCTGTGCCTATTTCCGGGAGCCGGGTGAAACACTGGAACAGGCCCAGCGCAACAAGCTCCGGCTGCTTGCCAGCAAGCTCGGGCTGAAACCCGGAATGAAGGTGCTCGATATCGGCTGTGGCTGGGGCGACCTCGCGCTTTATCTCGCGGCACTGGAAAACGTCGAAGTTCTCGGCGTGACCCTATCGAAGGAACAGCAGGCCCTCGCCGCGCAGCGGGCGGAGAAAGCCCGGCTTGCCGATCGCGTCCGTTTCGAGCTGAAGGATTATCGCGACGTCGAGGGACCTTTCGACCGCATCGTTTCCGTCGGCATGTTCGAGCATGTGGGCGTTCATCACTACGACGAATTCTTCAAGAAGCTGAATGCGCTGATGCCCGATGACGGCGTGGCGGTGCTGCATTCGATCGGGCACATGAGCCCGCCCGGCATGGCGAGCCCGTGGCTGCGCAAGTATATTTTTCCAGGAGCCTATTCGCCGGCCCTCTCCGAAGTGTTCGAGGTGGTCGAGCAGAACAGCCTCTGGGTGACGGATCTGGAATTTCTGCGCGTTCACTACGCCACGACGCTCGCCCATTGGACCGATCGCTTCGAGGCGAACCGCGAGAAGGTGATCGCGCTCTACGATGAGCGGTTTGCGCGCATGTGGGAATTCTACCTGATCAGCGCGGAGATGATGTTCCGCACCGGCAGCCAGCTCGTCTTCCACATGCAGCTGTCACGCTCTCGCGACGCCGCGCCGATCGTTCGCGATTACATCACCGACAAACAGCGCGACTATATCGAACGCGAAAGGACGCTCAGCCTGTCCGTGTGAGGGGCGATCAGGCACGCAGGCTCGAGAAAGCCTCACGAAGCGGGCAGCGCCGCAGAAGGGCAGCACTGCGGATCGCCATCAGAAATACTGGGTGTGAACCCGCCTGATATCGTCCACCTTGGCGAGAGTGCCAGAGAGGTGGCGGCGCACGGCGTCCTGCGCGCCGGCCACGTCGAAGGCCTTCATATGCGCGATGATTTCCTGATGGGCGGCGAGGATGGTCGCGGCCTTGCCGGGGTCCATGAGGTTGAGCTTCCTGAGCCGGTCGATATGCCCCGAGCGCGACTGCACGAGCATCCACAAGTCGGGCACGCCGACTGCCTCGAACATGGCCTGGTGGAACTGTCGATCGAGATGACCGAACCGATCCATGTCTCCGTCGACGTTCAGCGCCGTGTCCTGAAGCTGCACGATGCGCTCGACCTGCGCGACCGCCGCCTGCCCCGCCTCGCACGCAAGTGCGCGAACCACCTCCAGTTCCAGTGACATGCGCAGGAACTGCGTTTCGCGCGCCTGCGCCAGGTCGATGCGAGTGACCTCGGTGCGCGATTGCGGAAATACGATGACGAGGCCTTCCTTCTCCAGCATCTGCAGGGCATCGCGTACCGGTGTTTGGCTGACGCCGTAGAAGGCCGCGAGGTCGTTGCGCGAGAGCTGCATGCCCGGAGGCAGCTCCAGCGAAATGATGCGGCCGCGCAGCAATTCATGGAGCTGGTGCGACGTGGAGGTCCGCTTGAGGCCGGCGGCCGGCAAGGGAGCTGGCCTGGCAAAGGCAGTGGGAGCGGAGCTGAGCGTCATCTGAAAGTCCCTATTGGCGATTCACTATAGCGCAGGCGTTGACAACTTCAAACTAATATATTAGTGCATTTGTACAGGAGATGGAGGTCTCCGTATTTTCCCAAGGGAGGACATCATGATTTTCAGAAGAACCCTGCTTGCAGGCTGCGCGGCACTCGCCATCTCGTCTGCGGCGAAAGCGGATACCTTCGCCATCCAGTCGTCGTTCAACGCCGGCGACTTTTCCATGCAGTATCTCACCGAGAACTGGCTCCCCAAGATTTCCGAGACGACCGAAGGCCGCGTCGAAATCACGCTCACGCCGAATGCATCCGTCGTGCCGGCCAAGGACACGATCGAAGCGGTCTCCTCCGGCGTGCTCGACGGCGACTTCACGTCCGTCAACTATTTCTCCGGCATTGAGCCCGCCTTCGCGATCATGGCGGACCTGATCTCCGGTTACGACACGCCGGGACAGATGCTGGGCTTCTGCAAGGATGGCCGCGGCGAGGAAATGCAGCAGAAGATTCTCGACAACGTGACCGGTGGCGAAGTAAAACTCATCGCCTGTGGCCCCTACAGCCGCGAATCGCTGCCTGCCCGAGTACCGATCCGTACTTTCGAGGATCTCCAGGGCAAGAAGATCCGCGCACCGGAAGGCCTGGCGTCGGCAGTCTTCGCGGCAGCAGGTGCAAGCCCGGTTTCCATTCCGTTCTCGGAAGTCTATGGCGCGCTCGAAAAAGGCATCGTCGATGCCGCCGATGCATCTGCCTATGTCAACAACGTTTCCACCGGCCTCCACGACGTGGCGCCCTATCCGCTCTATCCGGGCATCCATTCCATGCCGCTGATGCAGTTCACGATGAACACGGAGAAGTGGGAGGCGCTATCCGCCGAGGACCAGAAGGCGCTGCGCGACTGGTGGTATGCCGCCATGGAAGACCTGACCAAGGTCGTCGACGAGCAGGACCAGGAAAAGGCCAAGGCCGATGCGGCCGGCGGCAAGGTCGAGGTCATCAACTGGGCGCAGGAAGATCGCGACCAGCTTCGCGAGGTTGCCCGGGCGGAGTGGGTCAAGTTTGCCGAAAAGAGCGATCTTGCCCGCGAGGCGCTGGATGCCAACCTCGAATACATGCAGCAGATCGGCCTGCTGAAGGACTGACGATATTGCGCCCGGTCGCTCTGCGGCCGGGCTTTACCCAACTCGCGCGACCGGAGGGGTCATGAGATACCTTCTTGCGCGCTATGCGACGGCGATGGACCGCTTCAGCGTCTTCGTCGGGCATGGCTGCTCAATCCTTTTCTTCGCTTGCATCATCGCCTCGGCATTGGAGGTGGTGATGCGCTACGGTTTCGACAGCCCGACCACCTGGTCCACCGAGCTGTCCATGACCCTCTGCGCGACGGCCTGGGTCCTGGCCGTCGGATATGTGACCGAACGCAACCGCCACATCTCGATCACCATGCTCGAAATCCTCGTCGGGGAACGGGTCTGGCACATATTCCGGCTGGTGCAGCTCGTTGCCGCCTTCGTTGCGGTGAGCCTGCTGGCCCGCGCCGTCTGGGGGCCGGCCCTGAAAGTGATCGGCCGCCCGGAATTTTCCGGCACCGCCATGAACTCGCTGCAGCCGAGCTACCTCAAGGTGCTGCTGCTGGTCGGATGTCTTTTCTACCTGCTGCAGCTCGCTGCCAACATCATCCGCTGGTTCCAGGGCACCGAGAAGGAGACAGTCGGTGGGCATTGAATACATCACCCTACTGATCGTCGGCTCGTTGCTGGCCTTGATGGCGATCGGCATTCCGCTCGGCATCACCACGCTGCTCGTCTCGCTCGGCACGGCGATCCTCTATTTCGGCGAACGAGCCGGCTTCTTCATCGTCTCGGCCAACGTGACCGAGGTGCTGCACAAGTACGAACTCATTTCGGTGCCGTTCTTCGTCTTCATGGCGAACATCCTCGAGCGCTCGGGCATCGCCCACTCGCTGTTCGAGTCGATGGCGATCATGGGCGGCCGCTTCCGGGGCTCGGTCGGCGTGCAGACCTGCATCGTCGCCGTCGTCCTTGCCGCCATGTCCGGCATCATGGGCGGCGAGATCGTCATGCTCGGCCTGATCGCACTGCCGCAGATGCTGCGTCTCGGCTACGACAAGAAGCTTGCCATCGGCATTATCTGTGCGGCCGGCGCCCTCGCGACGCTGATCCCGCCATCGGTGGTGCTGATCGTCTACGGCCTTGCAGCCCAGGTCTCCATCACCGGGCTGTTTGCCGCCTCGATCGGTCCGGGCCTGCTGCTCGCCTCGCTCTACATCATCTACATCCTGGTGCGCGTCCGACTGAACCCTGCGCTCGCCCCGATCTACGACATTCCGGAGACGGGCCTGCCTTTCGTCCAGCGCCTGCCGTTCCTCAAGGGCGTAATCCTGCCGGGCATCCTGATCGGTACCGTGCTGGGTGTCATATACTCCGGCATCGCCACCGTGACGGAGGCAGCGGCCATCGGTGCGGTCGGCGCGGTCGTCGTCGCCGCCGTTCGTCAGGAACTGTCCTGGATCAAGATGCGCGATGCGATGCGGCAGACCGTGCTGACTGTCGGCTCGATCATCTGGCTGGTGCTCGGCGCCGTCGCCCTGATCGGCATCTACAACCGCATTGGCGGCGGCGAGTTCCTGCGCGGCGTGCTGACCTCGCTCGACATTCCGCCGCTCGCCGTGATCATGGTGATGATGCTGATCGTGATGGTGCTCGGCACCTTCCTCGAGTGGATCGCTATCCTGTTCATCACCGTGCCGATCTTTGCGCCGGTCGTCGTCGACCTCGGCTTCGATCCGATCTGGTTCGGCGTTCTCTTCGCCATGAACATCCAGATCTACTACCTCTCCCCGCCCTTCGGACCGGCCTGCTTCTTCCTGAAATCGGTCGCGCCCAAGGAGATCAGCCTGCAGGACATCTTCGCCGCCGTCCTTCCCTTCATCGCCCTTCAGGCGGTGGGACTGATGCTGGTGCTGTTCTTCCCGCAGATCGCCCTGTTCATCCCGTCTCTGTTGAATTGAGGAGGTTGCCATGACCGATGACAACGACGTCAACCGCGACCTGATGAAAGGCGACGAAGACATTTCGCCGGTGGAATTCGCCGCCGACGAGGCCGCCGAGCCGGACTTCGGCAACTGGCCTGAAATCATCGGGGTCGTGGCGACGGCCCTGCTGATCTGGTTCACCTTCGCGTTCACGGGATAATGCCATGAAAGCCCGCAAGACATATCACCAGCTTCGTTCCGCCCGCTGGATGGTGCCGGACGACCAGCGCTCCTTCGGCCACCGCTCGCGCACCATGCAGATGGGCTACGATCCTGCCGACTGGGAAGGCAGGCCGATCATCGCCATCATCAATACCTGGTCGGACGCCCAGCCCTGCCACATGCACTTCAAGGACCGCGTGGAGTGGGTGAAGCGCGGCGTGCTGCAGGCCGGCGGCTTCCCGATGGAACTGCCGGCGCTTTCCCTGTCGGAAAACTTCGTCAAGCCGACCACCATGCTCTACCGCAACATGCTGGCCATGGAGACGGAGGAACTGCTGCGCTCCCATCCGATCGATGGAGCGGTGCTGATGGGCGGCTGCGACAAGACCACGCCGGGCCTTGTCATGGGAGCGGTCAGCATGGGGCTGCCCTTCGTCTACCTGCCGGCTGGCCCGATGCTGCGCGGCAACTACGCCGGCAAGTATCTCGGCTCCGGCACCGATGGCTTCAAGTACTGGGACGAGCGCCGCGCCGGCACGATCTCCAAGGAGGAATGGCAGGGCATCGAGGGCGGCATCGCCCGCTCCTACGGCCACTGCATGACCATGGGCACCGCCTCGACGATGACCGCGATCGCGGAAGCCATGGGGCTGACACTGCCCGGCGCCTCGTCGATCCCGGCGGCCGATGCCAATCACCAGCGCATGTCGACCCAGTGCGGCCGGCGGATCGTCGAGATGGTGTGGGAAGACCTGACGCCGGACCGGATCATCACCCCCGCCGCCGTGGAGAACGCCGTGACCGTTGCCATGGCGACCGGCTGTTCGACCAATGCGATCATCCACCTGATCGCCATGGCGCGTCGCGCCGGCGTGCCGCTGCAGCTGGACGACCTCGACCGTATCGGCCGCACCACGCCGGTCATCGCCAATATCCGCCCGTCGGGTTCGACCTACCTGATGGAGGACTTCTACTATGCGGGCGGCCTGCGCGCGCTGATGAAGCAGCTCGGCGACAAGCTCGACAGTTCGGCCATCACCGTGACCGGCAAGCCGCTGACGGACGGTCTCGACGAGGTGAAGATCTGGAACGAGGATGTTATCCGCCCGCTGTCGAACCCCGTCTATCACGAGGGTTCGCTGGCGGTGCTGAAGGGCAATCTCTGCCCGGACGGCGCCGTCATCAAGCCGGCAGCCTGCGACCCGAAGTTCCACAGCCACACCGGCCCGGCGCTGGTCGCCGACAGCTACGCTGAGCTCAAGAAGATCATCGACGACCCGGACTATCCGATGACGCCGGACACGGTGCTGGTGCTCCGCAACGCCGGACCGCAAGGTGGTCCCGGCATGCCGGAATGGGGCATGATCCCCATGCCGAAGGCGCTCCTGACGCTCGGCCTGCGCGACATGGTGCGCATTTCCGACGCGCGCATGTCCGGCACCTCCTTCGGCGCCTGCGTGCTGCATGTGGCGCCCGAGGCCTATGTCGGCGGCCCTCTTGCACTGCTGAAGACCGGCGACATGGTCGAACTCGACATTCCGGGCCGCAAGCTCGACATGCTGGTCAATGAGGCGGAGCTTGCCACTCGCAAGGCGAACTGGCAGGCGCCCGAGCCCCGCTATGGGCGCGGCTACGGCGTCATGTTCTCCAAGCATATCGAACAGGCCGACAAGGGGTGCGACTTCGACTTCCTGAAGACCGAGTATGGCCGTCCGGTGGACGAGCCCGCGATCAACTGACCGTCTCACGATCCGAGGTATATGATGACAGACTACGTCCTTTCCGCCGAGACCCGCGCCAAGCTGATGAAGGTGTCGACCGCCTCGGTCGCAACCGCCCTCTACAAGCGCGGACTGCGCAACCAGTTCGTCCAGAATGTCCGGCCCGTCGCGTGGAAGGGGATCAACATGGTCGGCCAGGCCTTCACGTTGCGCTACATCCCGGCGCGCGAGGATCGCAATCCGATCACGGTCTTCCGCAATGCCGACCATCCGCAGCGGGTCGCGGTGGAAACCTGCCCTGAAGGCTGGGTGCTGGTGATGGACAGCCGCAAGGAAGCGCGCGCCGCTTCCGCCGGCTCCATCCTCGTTACCAGGCTCGCAGTGCGCGGCTGTGCCGGCGTGGTCTCGGACGGCGGCTTCCGGGACGCCGAAGGCATCGGCAAGCTCGACATGCCGGCCTATTGCCAGCGCCCGTCGGCACCGACCAACCTGACCCTGCACGAGGCGCTCGATCTCAACGTCCCGATCGCCTGCGGCGATGTGGCGGTCTTTCCCGGCGACGTGATGCTGGGCGACGGCGACGGCGTGATGGTGATCCCGGCCCATCTTGCCCACGAGATCGCCGAGGAATGCACCGGCATGGAGAGTTTTGAAGACTTCGTGCTCGAACAGGTCCTGGAAGGCGCGGCGGTGATCGGGCTCTACCCCCCGACCACCGAGAAGGCCCAGGCCGACTACGCCGAGTGGCGCAAGAAGAACGGGCGGTAGGTGTCGCGGCAGCATCTTGGCTCGGGTCCGAACTGGGAAGTGGGGCTGGCGAGGCATGTAACTTTACCGGTCCCGTCGAAAGCTTGAATGGAGAGCAATCCGGACGGAGATCTTCCATTCGAGTCCGGACGGAACCTTCGCATCCCCGCACCGTTCTGCATCATATGCTCCGGAAGCCCGCAGGGAGACGAACATGTCCAACGTCACGAGAACCGGTGGCGCCAGCCGCAACAGCGGAACCAGCGCCACCACCTTCGGCTCATCCCAGGAAAGCCAGGCGCAACAGGAAGATGCTGCCAAGCTCGCATCGTCCGATGTTTCCGCCGGTGAGCCTCTCAACGTCTACGCACTCGTGCCGACCGCCGGGCCCGATGATCCGCGCTGGAACAACTCGCCCTATCAAGGAGAAGTCGTGGTGGCGGCGCGCACGGCCGGCGACGCTCGTATCGTCGCCGCCGCCCGCGAACTGGATTTCATGGAAGTGGACGCTGCTCCGGCGGAAGGCGTGACAACCGCTCACGCAAGCGCGTTCAGGTCTGACAAGCTCTATACTGTTGTCGAGATCGAGCACGGCAGAACCGGTCTGCAGCGAGGGCTCCTGGCGGGAACCGTATCGGTCGCAACGATCAAGCCGACTCAGGTCTAGCGGCCGCCTGGACGAGATGCCCGAAGTGGAATGCCATTTTGCCCTGTCTCCGGATGGCTGGTGGGCTGCATCGCCGAGCCGGGCGATCTCCAGGACAACCTAGTTCACGGTGGCGCCACAATAGAACGTGCGCGCATCGTCTGAGGCGTGCTGCCGCGACGAAGGGTTCGTGTAGAACATATGGCCCCCTCGATAGACCTTGAGACCTGTCCGCCCCTCGCCGAGGGCAAGCGGCAAATGGTCGAGTACGTACCGGCTTGTACCGTAGGGCGTGAGAATATCGCTATAGCCATGGAGCACCAGAAGGCGGAATGACGGAATGACCGACAGCAGATCGCGCAGATCACCCGAGGCACTGGCGTTCGAGCGACCGCCGTTCCATTCCCAACGGCGGTTCGCCTCTCCGTTGAGAAGAGTATAGGTCATCTCGGTGCGGAAACGCAGTTCGTCACGGGCGTAGGAAGCGAAAGCGGCACCATAGGTCCGGGTGTATCCGTCGAGAATGGAATCGTCGTTGTGCGTGTCAACCTGCTCCGGATAGGCATCGACGGTGGACTGGCCAGCATCGTAGGGGCTGACCACCCTGCCCTCGCCACTCGACTGCTTCGCGTAGAGAGCGCCGACGAATCCCCGCGCCTGTGCGACGCTCTCCCGGGGAAGCCCCGTCAGTTCCGAGACACGCGCATAGAAAAGCTCTCCGACCGCCCCGGTGGGGGTCGGGCCTGCCAGCGAAACCAGGTAGTCGGTCATTGCGAAGCGCTCGGCTTCCGCCGCTCGTTCCCGGGTGAACATGCCTTTTCGCTCGAGTTCCGCCGCCGCGAACGACGGCAAGTACAGGGCAGCGATTGTCGGATCCTCGTCGGCGCCGGAGAGGAACCGACCGTCGATCATCGGTGACACCATCACAATGCCCGAGACGAGGATACCCTGCGCGTCCTTTAAGGCGGACGCCACCTTGGCGGCGCGAAATCCACCGTAGCTCTCGCCCAATAGATACTTCGGCGAGGACAACCGGCTGTTTTTCTGCGTGTAGAGCGCAATGAATTTCGCGAGGCTTTCCGCGTCCTGTCGGACCCCGTAGAACCCGCGGGCCGCATCGCCGCCGACCGCCCTGCTCCAGCCGGTGCCAACCGGATCGACCAGGACGAGATCGGTAAATGCCAGCCAGGTATGGGGATTGTCCTTCAACCGAGGCGTCGTGCCGTCGTTCTGGTCCGGCCCCAACTCAACGATTCTCGGCCCGACCAAGCCGAGATGCAGATAGGCCGACGCAGCGCCGGGACCGCCGTTGAAGGCGAAGGTAATGGGTCTGTCCGGGCCGCCGTCGTCGGCCGTGTAGGCGGTGTAGAAGATTTTTGCGTTGCGGTCGCCGGCCTGACCGAAAAGATCAAGCGTGCCGGCTGTCGCCGTGTAGGGCAGATCGCCCGACGCGGTTTTCAGCACATGTTCGGTCACGGAGTCAGACGGAATCAGATCGAATATGCTGGCCGCCGCCGAGCCCTGCGGGCGCTGCTCCCTCGCCTCCTGGGCGATTGCAGGCCCGTTCAAGGCGGCCAGAAGCACCATGATCGGAAATATGAAATGGCGCAGTTGCAAACGTCAACACTCCCGTGGGGCTGCATTTTGCCGACGATGTTAGACACAGCCCGGCCTTCGGGAAACTCAACTCCGCTTGAACATGTGTTTTTCGGATGTTGCGGCAACCACGTGAAGGGTAATCTGTGGGCAACAAGTCGCCCATCCCAGCCGCCCGCGATGATAGGAGCCCGGAATGCCTCTCACCCGACGAAGCTTCGTGAAGAGCGCTGCAATGCTCGGGGCAGCAACAAGCCTGCCGAACCTCGCTTGCGCGGCTCCCGGCCCCCTGGCGCGCACCATACCCTCGTCGGGAGAGATCATCCCCCCCGTCGGCCTCGGAACCTGGATCACCTTTAATGTGGGGGACGATGCGGTTCTGCGCGACGCGTGTGCGGACGTGATGGATGCGTTCTTCAAGAGTGGCGGTGCGATGATCGATT
This sequence comes from Ferirhizobium litorale, assembly GCA_030028905.1. GTDB lineage: Bacteria > Pseudomonadota > Alphaproteobacteria > Rhizobiales > Rhizobiaceae > Ferirhizobium > Ferirhizobium litorale. Next base: position 122,129 of record JALDYZ010000007.1, read on the forward strand.
CCTCGCCGATGTACGGCTCGTCCCAGCCGGTGATCGGGCACGGCCTCCGCAACATCGGCCGGCCCGATGCCTTGTTTTCGGCCGACAAGGTCTGGACCTCGACGGGAAGCCGCGGCCGCGTGCAGATCGAGCGATCGCGCGCCTATTGGGGGGTGGATCGCTTCGATCTTCTGCAGGTGCACAACCTGCTGGCCTGGGAAGAGCACCTGGAAACCCTGAATGCGATGAAAGGCGATGGTCGCCTGCGCTATATCGGCATCACCACCTCGGAAGGGCGTCGCCACGACCTCTTCGAGGAGATCATGCGCAAGGAACCCCTCGACTTCGTGCAGTTCAGCTACAACATCGTCGACCGCGAGGCGGAGGAACGGCTGCTGCCTCTGGCGGCGGAGCGTGGCATCGCGGTGATCGTCAATCGACCGTTTCGGCAGGGTGCGCTGACGCGGCGGCTGGAAGCGGAGACTCTACCGGGCTGGGCTGCAGACATCGGTGCGGTGACCTGGGCTCAGGTCATCCTCAAGTTCATCCTCTCGCATCCGGCCGTGACGGTCGTCATTCCCGCAACGACGCGGGTCGAACACGTTCAGGAGAATCTTGCGGCCGCCAGCGAACCGCTGCCGGATCGCAAGCTGCGCGAGCGCATGGCCACCTATGTGCAGGATCTCTGAATGCCGGAGTGGTGGACCTATCGGCCCGAAGACTTCCTGTTGTTTGCCCCGCGCGTCTACTGGCGAATGTTCGAGCTTCACAACGAGGCCTATTGGCCTCTCCAGGGCCTGTTCCTTGCGGGTCTCATGGGTGCGGTGGTTCTGGGCTTCCGCCGATCGGCGCTTCAGAGCCTCTGGATCGGCGGCCTGTTCGCCCTTGCCTGGGCATTCGCCGGCTGGTTCTTCCTGTGGCAGCGATACGCCGGCATAAACTGGGCTGCGGGCTATGTCGCGCCGCTCTTCGGCGTGCAGGCGACCTTGCTCCTGGGAGCCGGTTGCGCGGGCGCACTGACATTCGTCACCAAGGGCAGGATATTCGCGGCGAGCGGCTTCCTGGCGCTCGGCGGCTTTTTCTATCCGCTCCTCGCCCTGCTCTACGGCCGACCCATTACACTGGCGGAAGTGTTCGGTTTGATGCCCGACCCCACCGCCGTCGCGACGCTCGGACTGGCGATCGCTGGCAGCGGGCGTTGGACCGGCGTGCTTCTCCCCATCCCGGTGCTCTGGCTGTTGGCAAGCGCTGCGACACTCCATACGATGGGCGACGACCAGTTCCGGGTTCCACTTGTCGCGGCGATCGCTGCCGTGTTTCTGTTTTTCCTGCGCCTTCTTTTCCGCCCGAGGGCGCAGGAACGGCAACCTTGAGGAATCGCAACGCCACGTCGGCAGCTGGCCTACTCGTTGCCGGACGGGCGTTAAAAACTTGAATCACAACGGCGCTAGAACGCCAGCACGCCAATCGGGTCCCGACCCTGGCGGAGCTTTTGAACTTGACATCTGAACGACCGCCCGCAGATCGTGGTGATCAACTATCGATTTCTTCCGCCAGGTTTGCACCAGCCAATAAAAGAGAGGTATAATTCCGTGTCGTTATTAGCCGGCTTTCAACCCATAACCCGTCGTTCGCTTCTTGGCGGCATCGCCGCCTCCTCGGCGCTGGTCATGCTGCATCCCTTCGCGGCGCGCGCCCAGGCCAACCAGGCGCATCTGCGCATCATGGAGACGACCGACATCCATGTCCACGTCTTTCCCTATGACTACTACGCAGACAAGCCGAACGACACGATGGGCCTTGCCCGCACCGCCTCGATCATCGACGCGATCCGCGCCGAAGCCGGCAATTCCATGCTCGTCGACAATGGCGACTTCCTTCAGGGCAACCCGATGGGCGACTACATCGCCTATGAGCGCGGCATGAAGGATGGCGACCTCCATCCCGTCGTCCAGGCGATGAACGTTCTGGGCTATGATGCCGGCACGCTCGGGAACCACGAGTTCAACTATGGCCTCGACTTCATGTTCAAGGTCCTGGCGGGCTCCGGCTTTCCCTATGTCTGCGCCAATCTCACCAAGGGCCAGCTCGCCTCCCATCCGAAGAAGGACGAGCTCTTCCTGAAACCCTATGTCATTCTCGAAAAGCAGATTCGCGACGGCTCCGGCGCCACCAGCCCGGTCAAGGTCGGTCTGATCGGCTTCGTGCCTCCGCAGATCATGCTTTGGGATTCGAAGAACCTCGAAGGCAAGGCCCAGACGCGCGACATCGTCGATGCGGCCAAGGCCTGGGTTCCGGTGATGAAGGAGGAAGGCGCCGACATCGTCATCGCGCTGTCCCACTCCGGCATCGACGCCAGCGGGCCGAGCGACCGCATGGAGAACGCCTCGCTCTACCTCGCAGGCGTTGACGGCATCGACGCCGTGTTCACCGGACACCAGCACCTCGTCTTCCCCGGCACCAAGGATTTTGACGGCGTTGCCGGCGCCGACAACAACAAGGGAATGCTGATGGGCAAGCCCGCCGTCATGGGCGGCTTCTGGGGCTCGCACATGGGGCTCATCGACCTGCTGCTCGAAAAGGACGGCAAGGGCTGGAAGATCGTCGACTTCACCTCCGAGGCGCGACCGATCTACCATCGCGACGAGAACCGCAAGGTGGTCGCCGACGTCAAGGATAAGCCGGAGGTCACCGCCGCCGCCAAAGTGGAGCACGAGGCGACACTCGCCTACGTCCGTCGACCCGTCGGCAAAACCTTGGCGCCGCTCTACTCCTACTTCGCGCTGGTCGCCGACGATCCGTCCGTGCAGATCGTCTCCAATGCCCAGACCTGGTACATCAGGGAGATGCTGAAGGAAGGCCCGTACAAGGACCTTCCGGTTCTCTCCGCAGCCGCGCCCTTCAAGGCCGGCGGCCGCGGCGGCGCGGAATACTTCACGGACGTCCCGGCTGGCGACATCGCCATCAAGAACGTCGCCGACCTCTATCTCTATCCAAACACGGTGCAGGCCGTGCTGATCACCGGTGCGCAGGTCAAGAACTGGCTCGAAATGTCGGCGGGCATGTTCAACCAGGTCGCCGACGGTGCCAAGGATGCGCCGCTGCTCAACAGCGACTTCCCATCCTACAACTATGACGTCATCGATGGCGTGACCTACCAGATCGACCTGTCGCAGCCGGTGCGCTTCGACAAGGACGGCAAGCTCGTCAACCCGGACTCCGAACGCATCGTCGACCTGCAGTTCGAAGGCAGGCCAATCGATCCGGCGCAGAAATTCGTGGTTGCGACCAACAACTACCGAGCCGGCGGCGGCGGCAAATTCCCGGATATCGCCGGCGACAAGGTGATCTTCGTGGCGCCCGACACCAACCGCGACGTGATCGTCCGGTATATCGTCGAGCAGGGCACGATCAATCCGTCTGCCGACGCCAACTGGTCGTTCAAGCCCCTCGCGGGCACGACGGCCATCTTCGAGACCGGTCCGAAGGCCCGCCAGTTCGCCGGCGAAGTCAAAGGCGCCAGGATAGAGGACGCAGGCGACGGCGAAAACGGGTTCGCCAAGTTCCGACTGGTGCTGTAAGGCACCCGAAGATCGCCATGGGCCTGACGGCAGCCGTGGCCGCCGTCAGGTCTGCCATTTCCGCAGGCCGACAGATCAGCTGCATGCTGGGCGGGACAGCGTTTCCCATCGTTCGGCAGCGAATGGATTTTCATCAAGGGCCAGGCCTTGCCCATCAACTGTTGCGCGATATCTTCAACTTAAGGCAGGATGCGCATCACACGGTGGTAGTATCGCCGGGACATCATGACAGACGATCTGGACCTCGCGTTGGAGAAGGGAACGGCATGGCGAACCGGGAAGACATCCAGACACTTGCGACGAAAATCGGTCAATCGATCATCGGCCAGGAGGCGATGATCGAGCGCCTGCTGCTGGGGCTTCTGGCCAATGGCCATCTGCTGGTCGAAGGATTGCCGGGCCTTGCCAAGACCCGCGCCATCAAGAGCTTGGCGAAGAACCTCGACGCCAGCCTCTCGCGCATCCAGTTCACTCCGGACCTGCTACCCTCCGACATCACCGGCTCGGAGGTCTATTTCAGCGAAGCCGGCAAGGGCGAGTTCAAGTTTCAGCAGGGGCCGGTGTTTGCCAACCTTATCCTTGCCGACGAGATCAACCGGGCGCCGGCTAAGGTGCAGTCTGCGCTCCTGGAGGCGATGGAAGAGCGGCAGGTGACCGTCGGCGGCGACAGCCACAAGCTGCCGGAACTGTTCCTCGTCATGGCGACGCAGAACCCGATCGAGCAGGAGGGCACCTATCCGCTGCCCGAGGCCCAGCTCGACCGTTTCCTCATGCATGTGCGGGTCGACTATCCGGACGCCAAGTCGGAGGTGGCGATCATGGAACTCGTCCGCTCCGAGGAAAAGCAGACGCATGGAAAGGGCGACGCCGCCGATAGGCTCGCCGCCGATGTCGTGCTTTCGTCACGCCGCGAAATTACCGACATCACCGTCTCGAAGGCGGTGGCGGACTACATCGTCGCGCTGGTGATGGCGACGCGCTATCCTGACAAGATCGACGCGGATCTCGCCAAGTGGATCCAGGTCGGCGTCAGCCCGCGCGGCGTGATCGGCCTCGACAAGGTTTCGCGGGCCTATGCCTGGATGAAGGGCAGGGATTTCGTGACGCCCGACGATGTGCAGGCCATCGTCCACAATGTGTTCCGCCACAGGCTGGTGCTGTCCTACGAGGCCCATGCCGGCGGCATTACCGCCGACCAGGCGATCGACCGGATCGTGGAGAAGGTGGCGACCGCCTGAATGGGAGGGGCTTGCAATGGCAATATCTCTGCCCGCTTTCGGACGATCGAAGGGGATAAGCCGGCCCGCCACGCGCGGTTCCGACGGCGCCTACGTTTCCGTCGACGATCTCGCCGCGCTCGAAGCCATCGCCTGCGACCTGACCTTCCTGCGCAAGGCACCGGTGCGCCGCCTGCTCGCCGGTCGTCACGAATCGCGCATGCGCGGCCGCGGCCTCGCCTTCGAGGAACTGCGCACCTACATGCCCGGCGACGATATTCGCACCATCGACTGGCGCGTCACCGCCCGCACGGGCAAGCCCTTCGTGCGCGTCTATGACGAGGAGAAGGACCGACCCGGGCTGATCATCGTCGACCAGCGCATCAACATGTTCTTCGGCAGTCGCCTTCTGATGAAATCGGTCGCGGCGGCGCAGGTCGCGGCGCTGTGTGCCTGGCGGGTGATGGCGCTCGGCGACCGGGTCGGCGGGCTCGTCTTCAACGACACGGAGCAGGAGGCCGTGCGGCCGCACCGCAGCCGGGAAGCGGTCATCCGCTTTGCCGAGACGATGGCGGTACAGAACCAGGCGCTCAATGCCACCACCGACGTCAAGCGGACGCCTGCGCAACTGGATGCGGTCCTCAACAAGGTCGCCGCTTTTGCGCGCCACGACCATCTGATCATCGTCGTCAGCGATTTCGACGGACACGGGGCGGCGACGCGCGACCTGCTCCTGAAGATGTCGGTCGCCAACGACGTGATCGCCATCCTGATCTACGATCCCTTCCTGCTCGAACTTCCACGCCACGGCGAGATGGTGGTGAGCGGCGGTGCCCTGCAGGCGGAACTGCAGTTCGGTCGCAGCAATGTCCGCGACGCGGTCGACAGTTTTGCCCGCAACCGCGGCCGTGAGTTGCTGTCCTGGCAGAAGGAGATGGGGCTGCCGATGCTGCCGGTCTCCGCCGCCGAGGAGGTTGCGCCGCAGTTGCGCAGCGTTCTCGCGCAGCTCGCCTGGCGGCAGAGGAGGCGCTGAATGGACCCGGCTTCCCCACCCCACGATCCGATGCTTGACGCTACCCTTCGGGAAATGGCCGACATCGCCCTGCCGCCGCCGGTATCGATGATGCCCGCGACCTGGGGCTGGGCGGTGCTGGCCGTACTCGTCGCCCTCGCCATCGCCTTCGCGCTCTGGCGCTGGCTGCGGTACAGGGCTCAAAACCGCTACCGCCGCGAGGCGCTGGCTGAACTTTCGGCCCTGGAGGCGGCAATCGGCGAAGCGGCCGGCCGGCAACGATCGCTCGGCAGCCTGCCGGCGCTGGTCAAGCGCACGGCGCTCGCCGTCTTTCCGCGCGAGGCGGTCGCCGCCCTCAGCGGATCGGCCTGGGTCGATTTCCTCAAGGCCCATGCCGGCAAGGCGCGGATCGACGAGGAGGCCTATCGCTTCCTTGCCGAGACGGAATATCGCCTGCCGGCAGTCTCCACGGTCGACGTCGCCGACGCCCGACGCACTTTCGCGGCCGCGCGCCAATGGATAGAGGGCCACGATGTACACGCTTGACCATCCGTGGCTGCTCCTCCTCCTGCCGGTTCCGCTGCTCGTCTGGTGGTTGTTGCCGCCCTATCGCGAACAGACGCCGGCGGTGCGCATGCCCTTCTTCGAGGATATCACCAAAGCGGCCGGCATCGGCGCCACCGAGGGCTCCGTCATTCCGCGCGCCAATCTCCTGCAGAAGATCATCGGCCCGATCTGCTGGCTCCTGGTTCTGATGGCGCTCGCCCGACCGCAATATGTCGAGCCGCCGATCGAAAAGACCGAGCCGCAGCGCGACCTGATGCTGGCGCTCGACCTGTCGCAATCGATGGACACGCGCGACTTCCGCGATCCCAGCGGAAATCTTCAGGCGCGCGCCGATGCGGTGAAAACGGTTGTCGCCGACTTCATCGACCGCCGCCCCGATGACCGCCTCGGTCTGATCGCCTTCGGTGACGCGCCGTATCCGCTGGTGCCCTTCACCATGGACCACGGCACCGTGCGCGCGATGCTCGCCGACACGCTGCCCGGCATGGCCGGTCCGCGCACTGCAATGGGCGACGCGATCGGCCTTTCGATCAAGCTGTTCCAGCAGAGCCAGGCGCCCGACAAGGTGTTGATCGTGCTCACCGACGGCAACGATACGGCCAGCAAGATGCCGCCCGACAAGGCGGCCGGGATCGCCAACGACAACCACATTCGTATCCACACAGTCGGCATCGGCGATCCCGGCGCCCAAGGAGAACAGAAGCTCGACACCGCCATGCTGGAAAAGATCGCCACCACGACCGGTGGACGCTATTTCTTCGGGCAGGACGAAGAGGCACTCTCCGACATCTATACGCTGCTCGACGAGATCACGCCCGCCAACCAGAAGACGCTGAGCTGGCGGCCACGGATCGAACTCTTCCACTATCCGCTGGGTGCGGCCATCCTGCTCGTGCTCCTCTACCATGCCGCAATGTGGCTGATGTCGATCCGCGCCGCACCGCAGGTGGAAAGCGAGGTGGAGGCATGATCGCCGACTTCCATTTCCTTCGCCCCTGGTGGCTGCTGGCTGTCATCGCGGCAGCACTCCTCGTTTGGCAGCTTGGCCGGCAATCCGACATGCGCGCGCGCTGGAGGAACCTGATCGCTCCGAACCTGCTCGATCACCTGCTGATCGATCGTGGCCGGACCGGCGGCCTCCGCCCCGTGCATCTCATCGGCGCAATCCTGGCGCTCTCCGGAATTGCCGCCGCCGGTCCGACCTGGGAGCGCGAGCGCCCACCCTTCGTCGAGGATACTGCGCCGCTTGCCATCGCGATCGATCTCGGCCAGACGATGAACGCCACCGACATCAGCCCAAGCCGGGTCGAACGCGCCAAGCTCAAGGTGCAGGACATCCTGGCGCGGCGGCAGGGGGCACGCACGGCGTTGTTCGCCTATGCCGGTTCGGCCCACATGGTGCTGCCGCTGACCGACGACGCCCAGCTTGTCGCGACCTACCTCGCCGCCCTGTCGCCGGCACTGATGCCGATCGAGGGCAAGGACACGGCCAAGGCGCTGGAGGCAGTCGAGGCGGCGCTGGCCGACGAAACGGTGCCGGGCACGATCCTGTTCATGACCGACGGCGTCGAGCGCGGCGCCTTTCCGGCATTCACCGGCTACGGCGGCAGGAACGACCTGATGGTGCTCGGCATGGGGACACCGGAGGGCGGACCGGTCAGGACGGGAAGTGGCGAATACCTGACTGACAGCACCGGCGCCCGCGTCCAGGCCCGGCTCGACGTCGACGCCCTGAAGGAGCTGCAATCTTCCTCGTCTGCGCAGGTCGCAACCGTCACCCTCGACGATGGCGACGTCGACTGGATCGTGCGACGCATCCAAACCGCTTTCGCGCAGAAATCGGAGGAAGGGCTGACGCGCTGGCGCGACTTCGGCTGGTACCTGACGATCCCGATCGCGTTGCTCACAGCATTGACGTTCCGCCGCGGCGCCAAGATCCATTGGCTCGGCCTCGCCGTCCTTGTCGTTTCGCTCGGCGGTACCATCCGGGCGGAAGCCGCCGACTTCGCCGATCTCTGGCGGACGCCCGATCAGCAGGGAAGACGCGCCTTCGAGCGGGGCGACTATGCCGCCGCCGCCGATCAATTCGCCGAACCGGCCTGGCGCGGCGCGGCGCTCTACCGGGCCGGCCGCTTCCAGGACGCGATCGACGCCTTCGCCCAATCGAACACGGCCGAAAGCTACTACAACCAGGGCAACGCCCTCATGCATCTCGACAAGCCTGAGGAGGCGATCGCCGCCTACCAGCAGGCGCTGAAGGCACGGCCGGACTGGACCGAAGCCAAGGCCAACCTGGCGCTGGCCGAGCGGCGCAAGAAGGAAAACGACGAGAAGGAAGAAGAAGAGCAGCAGGAGCAGGCCGGTCTCGATCCCGACCAGATCCAGTTCGACGACAAGGGCAAGCGCGGCAAGGAGGGAGAGGTTCCGGCCGGCGCGCAGACGGCCGAGATGTGGATGCGCAACATCCAGGTGTCGCCGGCCGATCTTCTGGCCCGCAAGTTCGCTATCGAAGCAAGGACGAACGAATGACGGTCCGGCCGGCAACTCCTCGCGCGCTTTTTGCGTTTCTCGCCCTGCTCTGGTGGCTCTTGTCGGCCGTAGCCGCGCAGGCGGCCGATCCTCTGGCCCGGGCGGCGTTGCAGTCGCAAGGCGCGCTTTATGTCGGACAGGAGGTTCTGATCGACGTCGACGTCCTCGTGCCGAACTACTTTCTGCAGCCGCCGCAATTCCCGGCCATCGACCTGCCCGGCGCCATCGTGACGCTACAGGACGGGCGGGCGCTCAATCTCAACGAAACCATAGACGGCACGGAATATTCCGGCATCCGGCGCACCTATGTCGTCACGCCGCAGCAGGCGGGCGATTTCTCTCTGCCGCCCGCCGAGATCCCCTTCGGCTATGCTGCGGTGCCCGGCCAGACGACCCGGGGCACGGTGACGCTTCCGCCTCTGACGTTCACCGTCGAGGCCGCACCGGGCGCGGCAACCGGCGGAGGGAAGATCGTCGCGGCAAAGGTCGAGGTGACCCAAGATCTCGACAGCAACCCTGCCACGCTGAGGGCCGGCGACACGCTGGTGCGGACGATCACGGTGCGCGCCGAGGGCATGCGGGCGATGATGATTCCCGAGCCCGACCTTGCCGCGCCTGAGGGCGTGCGGCTTTACCGCAAGGATCCGGTCCTCTCGGAAGAAACCGACCGCAGCGGCCAGCCGGTCGCCGGTGTGCGCAAGGACGTGGCCAGCTATCTGTTTTCCGATCCGGGCACCTATGTTCTACCGGCGGTGGATGTAAGCTGGTTCGATCCCGCCACGGCGAAGTCGGAATCGGCCAGCGTTCCCGCAGTGACCATCGCGGTGCAGGCCGCTGCCGCCCCAACGACCTCGATCGCCCCGCCAACGGTCGAGCCGGAGGCCAAGTCGTTCGATTGGCTGCGGGCAGTTGTCATCGCCGCTGTTGCCGCACTCTGCGGACTTGTCATAGCCGTGCTCGCGATGGCCCTCTCGCGCCTGCAAGTGTGGTGGCAAGCGCGGCAATCGGCAAGACGGCAATCGGAACCCGCATATTTCCGGCGGGTCGAAGACGCTTGCCGCGGCGGGTCTTCGAGAGACACCGCCGAGGCCCTGGACGCCTGGGCACGCAAGGCGGGGATCGTCCCCCTCGCGGCCTGGCTGCCGCGCTTCGGCGACGAAGCGAGCCGCCGTGCCTACGCGAACCTCCAGCAAGAACTTTACGGGAGCGGATGCGAAAAGACCGGTCAGAGCCTCGGCGATGGATTGAAGCGCGCCCGGAGCGCCTGGCTGCGGGCAAGAGACGGTACCGAACCGCAAATCGGCGGCAAGGCAGCGCTACCGCCGCTCAATCCGGGCCTCGAGGCCCGCGACCATGCCGAGCCCGGCAGCATTTCAGCCTGACAAGCACGGCGGTGGCTGGAAACCAGCTGAAGTGCACAGCGCCGGTCCACTCAAGGCCCCGGCGCTGCCATCCCCTAGCAAGTAGGTCGGGGAGCTTGGAACATTCCGCGCTCCCCACGTAAGTGCGGGGCCTACCTTGGCGCCAGTCCTTCCAACTCGTTCAACCGCTTGAGAGCGGCCTGCTGCTGCAACCAGCCATAGTTGATGCCGCTGGCGTTCAGCGTACTGCCAGCCTGGAACGGATATTCGTTGAAATCGGCAAAAAACTCCTGGATCTTGCCCTGGATCGGTACCAGCAGCCACATGTTGCGCGCGAAGAACTCGAGCGCACCGCCGCCTTCCTCCAGGCCCCGCTCATATGGATCCATGCGCAGGTTGGTGATCAGCGACCAGCTCGGCACCTCTCGGGTCGCGGTTGCGATGTTGCCGTGGCTGGCGGTCGCAAAACTCAGCTTCCAGTCGTTCCAGCGGATGGCGTTCAGGTTGCCGCCCTGGTCGAAATAATAGACCACGTCGCGCGGCGGCTGTTGTGCTTCGCCCTTCAGAAGGTCGGTGAGGTCGTAGCCGTCGAGATGGACCTTGAAGGACTTGGTTCCGGACTGGAACCCCTGCGTCATCTGCTCCTTGAGATCGGGGATGCCAGCTGCCGCCGCAAAGGTCGGCATCCAGTCCATCAGCGTCACCGGGTCGTTGATCTGCGTACCCGGCTTCACCACGCCCGGCCAGCGCACCATCAGCGGGATGCGCATGCCGCCCTCCCAGGTGGTGCCCTTTTCGCCGTGGAACATGGTCATGGCGCCGTCCGGCCACAGCGCCAGTTCGGCGCCGTTGTCGGTGGTATAGAGGACGATGGTATTGTCCGCGATGCCGAGATCGTCGAGCTGCTGCAGCAGTTGTCCGACATGGCCATCATGCTCGGCCATGCCGTCGGCATGGATGCCCTTGCCGGTCTTGCCCATGGAGTCCGGTTTCAGGTGGGTGAAGATGTGCATGCGCGTCGCGTTGAACCACACAAAGAATGGCTTGTCGGCCTGATGCTGCCTGTCGATGAAGTCCTTGGCTGCACCGAGGAACTCCTCGTCGATCGTTTCCATGCGCTTGGTGTTGAGCGCCCCGGTGTCCTCGATCTTGCCGTCGGCGCTGGATTTGATGACGCCGCGAGGGCCGTACCGTTTCAGGAACTCCGGGTCCTTCGGGTAGAAGTAGCCTTCCGGTTCCTCCTCGGCGTTCAGGTGGTAGAGATTGCCGAAGAACTCGTCGAAGCCGTGATTGGTCGGCAGATGCTCGTCGCGGTCGCCCAGATGGTTCTTGCCGAACTGCCCGGTCGCATAGCCTTTGGTCTTCAGGACATCGGCAATCGTCGGCATCCAGTCCGTGATGCCGTGCGGATCGCCAGGCATGCCGATCGTCAGCAACCCGGTGCGGAACGGCTCCTGCCCGAGGATGAAGGAGGCGCGGCCCGCCGTGCAGCTCTGTTGGCCGTAGCTATCGGTGAAGATCGCGCCCTCGGCGGCGATCCGGTCGATATTGGGCGTGCGATAGCCCATCAGGCCCATCGTATAGGCGCTGATCTGCGGAATACCGATATCGTCGCCGAAGATGACAAGGATGTTGGGCGGCTTGTCGCCGGTACCGGACGCGGCGGGTTGGTCCTGGGCCTGAGCCCTGTCCGCAACGGCGGTTGAACCCACCATGCCTGCGGCGGCAAGTATCGTGCCGCCGAGAAGCAGGCTGCGGCGATCGACACTAATCGTCGAACTGTCGGAATTGGCCGAAATTTCTTTGCTGAACATGCTCATATTCTACTCCTGCAAGAGAACTGCGATTGTCGAATGCATGCGAACGAATAAAAACCCTCGTCTAATTTAGGGTTCGTCAAATTAACCTAGAGGCGTTTGCGGCAACGGCAAGTGGCAAAATTGGTATCGGGTTCAACGTGGTGAAGGCTTTCCATGTCAGCGCTTTTTTACCTGACGCGCGAAATCGCGTGCATGCGATCGTGGGCATCATTTGGTGCGCACCAGCTTTGCGGCGGTCGTCTTCACGCCTTTCCGCGTGAATGGCAGGAATTGCGCCTGCTGACGCCCGTCCTGTGTCGCAAGGATCGACCAGACTCTTTGGAAATGCAGATTTGTGAAAAGTTGCTGTGCACTGAGACACCTGATCAGTACGGTGCCTTGCGGGTGGTCAATATGGTGCTTCCCACTCTTCGTTTCTCGCGGTAGCGGGCAGACAAGGTCGTCCTGCGCCTGTGGTCTTCACATGCATCTATGAAATATCGTCTTCTGGAATCGGTTTGCTGGCGGAGAGGGAGGGATTTGAACCCCCGATACGGTTGCCCGTATGCCGCATTTCGAGTGCGGTGCATTCAACCACTCTGCCACCTCTCCGCATAACTGGTTGGCGCTTCGCAGCGCGGTCGGGTACATAACGGCGAATTCCCACGCTGGCAAGGGCAAATATCGCCGCCCCGTGCGCTTTTGTCTTGACAGTTTTTGGCACCTCACGTATTCCCGCTGCCGAAGTGGCGTGGGGAAATCTGCGTCCACAGTATCCTTGCGGCTCCGCAAGGCTCACCGGCAGACCGGATTTGAAGCGTCAAACCTTTGAAATCACTGCCAAACCCAAGACTGCTAAAAAGACGGCCGCTGATCGCGCAAGCCAGCAGAGCCGGAACGGACATGAAAGGATAAAAAATGTTCGCAGTCATCAAGACCGGCGGTAAGCAGTACCGCGTGGCAGCCAACGACGTCGTGACCATCGAGAAGCTCGATGTCGGCGCCGGCGGCACTATCGAATTCACCGAAGTTCTCGTGGTCGGCGAAGGTGCCGATGCGGCGATCGGCGCCCCCTTCGTCAAGGGTGCATCGGTCAAGGCCGAAGTCGTGGAGCACAACCGCGGCAAGAAGGTCATCGCCTTCAAGAAGCGCCGTCGCCAGAACTCGAAGCGTTCGCGCGGCCATCGCCAGCACCACACGGTCGTCCGCATCACGGACATCGTGGCCGGTAAGTAAGATCACGGGTTACAAGGTTTAAAGGAGAACTCCAATGGCACACAAAAAAGCTGGCGGTTCGTCGCGCAACGGTCGCGATTCCGAATCCAAGCGCCTTGGCGTGAAGAAGTTCGGCGGCGAAGCCGTCATCGCAGGCAACATCATCGTGCGCCAGCGCGGCACCCAGTGGCATCCGGGCAGCAATGTCGGCCTCGGCAAGGACCACACGATTTTTGCGCTTACGGCCGGCAATGTGAACTTCCGTACGAAGGCCAATGGTCGCGTGTACGTGTCTGTAATGCCGAAAGCCGAAGCAGCGGAATAAGCCGGTAGCGCTCAAAAACAGCCGGCGTCTCATCGACCCGGCTGACCGCATCAGGTTCAGACCAGAAGAAAGGGGAGATGGGACGCCATCTCCCTTTTTCTTTACCCCTCGAGGAGGACTGAACCATGCAAAGCGAATTAATGAGGGAAGACCAATCACGGTCTCCCGAAGAACGGCTGAGGCCGGAACGGTTAAGGACCGATTGCCCTGTCTTACTGTCGGAGCGGCTCGTCTTGCGCGCGCCCCACGAAGAAGACATCGACGCCCTTGCCCATCTCGCCAACAACGCCAAAGTCGCCACCATGGTGTCGCGCATGCCGCACCCCTATACGGTCAATGATGCCGCCGACTTCGTGCGACGTACGAAGGATGGCGCGATTGGCAAGTGCGTCTATGCGATCACCAAGGCAGAGGACGGCGTCTTCCTGGGTTGCTGCGGCATCGAACCGCACGCCGACAGCCAGACCGTCGAAATCGGCTACTGGCTGGGCGAACCCTACTGGAACCAGGGCTACATGACCGAGGCGGCCCAGGTGCTGACCGACATGGTTTTTCGCACCCGCCAGATCGCGCAGATCGACGCCCGGTGCCGGGTCACCAATGTCGGCTCGCGCCGCGTCATCCAGAAGTGCGGCTTCCAGTTCCAGGGATCCGGGATGGTGCCTTCCCTAGCCCTCGGCGGCATGGTGCCGGTCGAATGGTACCGGCTCGATCGCAAGACCTGGATGTCGCTGAGAAGCTGGGGAGGCATGCGATGAGTGGCGCGAGTCTTCGCCGCGATGCGGACCTCCGTCCGGGACCGGGCCCCTGCCCGGTCATCGTCACCGATCGCCTGCACATGCGGCCTTACCGGCTGACCGATGCCGACGCCATCGCCGAATCGCTGTCCGATTTCCAGGTGACGCGGATGCTCACCCGGGTCCCGGCACCCTACCACCGGCAGGATGCGCTCGACTGGCTGGTGCCTCGTGTCTCCGGCGCGTTGCCGGATTGGGGCTTTGCCATCACCACCACGCGGGACGATGCGCCGGTAGGCGGCCTGTCGATCGAACTGCGCCATGGACGCTGGCACCTCGGATACTGGCTGAACCGGTTCTACTGGGGGCGCGGATACATGAGCGAGGCGGCGGCAGGCGCAATCGAGCGCTTCTCGCGGCGCATGCCCGAATCGGCGCTCCATTCCGGCGCCTTTGCGGACAACCCCGCCTCGCTCAGAATCCAGGAGAAGCTGGGCTTCCGCATTACCGGCTGCAGCGACATGTACTCATCGGCCCGCAATGCCATGGCGACCCATCTCGAAACGGTTCTCGAACCGCAAGGGCTGCGGGCCCAAAGGGCCGCATGAAACGGCGACGCCGCCGGGCTATTCGCCCGGCGGCGCAGCACATCCATCAGTCGATTTCCACCCAGAGCGGAAAATGATCGGATCCGAGGGCATCGTTATCGATGCGGACATCCTTCAGCCGGGGAGCAAGCCCGGCACTGATGAAGCAATAGTCGAGATGCATGCGCCGGGCATGGTCGCGCGGGTCCATCCAGCTGTAACTTTCGCCATCGCGCCCTCCGCAACGGTCGAGAGCATCGATCGGGTGTTCGAAACGCGCCGCGCGACCGTAGTATGCATCCGCCCTGCCAGTCATTTCGATGTATTCCGGCGATTCCGGCTGCATGTTGAAGTCGCCCATGATGAGAAACTCGTCCGGCAGCGGCGGATCGGCAAGCCCGAACTCGGCGGCGCCGGTCACGCCCCCCCCTTCGCGGGTGAAGGCGAGCACGCGTTCCTTCAAATGGCGGATCTGGTGGAGACGTTCGTCGGGCGAGACATGGTCGAGATGCACGGAGTAGACCCGCAGCGCGCCGCCCGGCGCATCGATCACGGCCTCGCTGGCGCCGCGCTGCAGGTTGAGCTTGTCGTAGGTGCGGCTGCGCGGCAGAAGCAGCGTGCGCGTCGCCAGGATCGGCCAGCGCGACAGGATCATGTTGCCGAACTGGAAGCGGCGCTCGACACGACGGCCACCAGTGATCGAGGCATCCACGAAGGTATCGCACGGTGCGCCGAAGACCCAATAAAAGTCGGGAAAGAGCGCCGCCATGTCACCGGCGACATCGGCATATCCATTGCGGTCAAAACCGCGGGTCACCTCCTGCAGGGCAACGACATCGGCGCCGGCAAGACTTGCGGCGATGCGTTCGAGGTCGAAATTCCCGTCAAGACCAATCCCAAACTGTATGTTATAGCTCACCAACTTCACGATATTCTTTGACCTCCGATGGAACCGGCGATATCGAGTAACGCCATATACTGGAACCATCCTGACATGCGACGATCGGCAGCAAAATGAAATTTCTCGATGAGGCAAAGGTCTATATCCGCTCGGGCGATGGCGGCGCAGGCAGCGTTTCCTTCCGCCGCGAGAAATTCATCGAGTTCGGCGGGCCGGACGGCGGCGACGGCGGCCGCGGCGGCGATGTCTGGGTCGAGGCCGTGAACGGCCTGAACACGCTGATCGATTTCCGCTTTCAACAGCATTTCAAGGGGGCCACCGGCACTCATGGCATGGGTCGCAACCGGACCGGAGCGAACGGCGCCTCGGTGACGCTGAAGGTGCCGGTCGGCACCCAGATCTTCGAGGAGGACAACGAGACGCTGATCGTCGACCTGACGCAGGAAGGCCAGCGCTTTCGCCTTGCCGCCGGGGGCAATGGCGGCTTCGGCAACGCCCATTTCAAATCCTCCACCAACCAGGCGCCGGACTGGGCCAATCCCGGTCTTGCAGGCGAGGAGAAGACCATCTGGCTGCGGCTGAAGCTGATCGCCGATGCCGGCCTCGTCGGCCTGCCGAACGCGGGAAAGTCGACCTTCCTCGCCACCTGCACCCGTGCGCGGCCGAAGATCGCCAACTATCCGTTCACGACTCTCCATCCCAATCTCGGTGTTGCCACCATCGATGGCCGCGAGTTCGTGATTGCCGACATTCCCGGACTGATCGAAGGCGCCCACGAGGGAACCGGCCTCGGCGACCGCTTCCTCGGCCATGTCGAGCGGACCCGCGTGCTGCTGCACCTCGTCTCCGCCCAAGAGGAAAATGTCGGCAAGGCCTACAAGACCGTCAAGCACGAGCTCGAGGCCTATGGCGGCGGTCTGACCGAGAAGCCGGTGATCGTTGCGCTGTCGCAGATCGACGTTCTCGACGATGCGGAGCTCAAGAAGAAGGCAGCCGCCCTCAAGCGCGCCTGCGGCCAGACCCCGCTGCTGATCTCCGCGGTGACCGGCAAGGGAATGACCGAGGCGCTGCGGGCGCTTCGCGACGAGATCGTTGCGGCCGGATCGGACGATGGGCTCGGTTTGACCGAACGCACGGACGATGTCTGGACGGAAGAGGACGACGCCTGACATGACCGTCCACCGCAAGCCGCTCGGCACGTATCGCCGGATCGTGATCAAGATCGGCTCGGCGCTTCTGGTCGACCGAAAGTCCGGTCTGAAAAAGACCTGGTTGGAGGCGATGTGTGCGGATATTGCCGAGCTCAAGGCGAGCGGTGCTGACGTGCTCGTCGTCTCTTCCGGCGCCATTGCTCTGGGGCGCTCGGTGCTCGATGTGCCCTCGGGCGCCCTGAAGCTGGAAGAAAGCCAGGCTGCGGCGGCCGTTGGCCAGATCGCCCTCGCCCGGGCCTGGTCCGAGGCACTCTCGCGCGACGACATCGTTGCCGGCCAGATCTTGCTGACGCTCGGCGACACCGAAGAGCGCCGCCGCTACCTCAACGCGCGCGCCACCATCAACCAGCTCCTGAAGATCGGCGCCGTGCCGATCATCAACGAAAACGACACGGTGGCCACCACCGAGATCCGCTACGGCGACAATGATCGCCTCGCCGCCCGCGTCGCCACTATGACCGGCGCCGACCTGCTGGTGCTGCTCTCCGATATCGATGGCCTCTATAGTGCGCCGCCGCACCTCGATCCGAGCGCGCAATTCCTGGAAACGATTGCGGAAATCACCCCGGAAATCGAGGCGATGGCCGGCGGCGCCACCTCGGAACTGTCGCGGGGCGGGATGCGCACCAAGATCGACGCCGGCAAGATCGCCACCAGTGCCGGTTGCGCCATGATCATAGCCTCGGGCAAGACGGATCATCCGCTGAAGGCGATCGAGAGTGGCGCCCGCTCGTCCTGGTTCGCGCCTTCCGGGACGCCCGTGACGGCGCGCAAGACATGGATTGCCGGGCAGTTGCAGCCCGCCGGCGAACTGCATGTCGACGAGGGCGCGGAAAGTGCGCTCAGGTCGGGCAAGAGCCTGCTGCCGGCCGGCGTTCGCCGCGTATCCGGGCAGTTCAGCCGGGGAGACACGGTCGCCATATTCGGCACGAACGGTCGCGAGATCGCCCGCGGACTTGCGAGCTACGACGCCGAAGAGGCCCGGCAGATAACCGGCCGAAAATCCAGCGAGATCGGGGCGATACTGGGCTACGCGGGACGGGCCGCAATGGTCCATCGCGACGACCTCGTCATGACCAAAAAAGCCGGGACCACCGCTGCTGCGAACGAGGATGCCGCTCATGCTTGATGCCGTCGCCAACGGCCGGGATATCGACGCCTTGATGCTCGACATCGGGGCCAGGGCCACGGCCGCCGCACGACCGTTGGCCATCGCCTCCACCGAGCAGAAGAACAAGGCCTTGAACGCCATGGCGGACGCGATCGTCGCTGCAAGGGACACCATCCTGGCGGCCAATGCGGATGACCTGCGCGAGGTCGAGGGGAGCGGGCTTCAAGCGTCCTTCATAGATCGCCTCACGCTGACCGACCAGCGTATCCTCGACATGGCCGATGGCATCCGGGCAATCGCCGCATTCAAGGATCCGGTCGGTGAAGTGATCGCCGCGTGGGATCGGCCGAACGGGCTAAAGATCGAGCGTATCCGCACACCGCTCGGAGTCATCGGCGTCATCTACGAAAGTCGGCCGAACGTGACTGCTGACGCAGGCGCGCTCTGCCTCAAGGCGGGCAATGCCGTGGTCCTGCGTGGCGGGTCGGATTCGCGCCGCTCCTCGGCCGCCATCCATGCCTGCCTTGTCGAAGGGCTGAGGGTCGCCGACCTGCCCGAAGACGCCATCCAGATCGTGCCCGTCGCAGACCGCGCCGCAGTCGGCGCCATGCTGACCGGTCTTGGCGGCAGCATCGACGTCATCGTGCCGCGCGGCGGCAAAAACCTCGTCGCCCGCGTCCAGTCCGAGGCGCGCGTACCGGTCTTTGCCCATCTGGAGGGCCTGTGCCACATCTATGTCGATGCCTCGGCCGATCTCGACATGGCGAAGGAGATCGTCGTCAACGCCAAGATGCGGCGCACCGGCGTTTGCGGCGCCGCCGAAACCCTGTTGGTCGATCGGACTGCGGCACAGACACACCTGAAGCCGCTCGTCGAGGCGCTGCGGGCTGCCGGTTGCGAAGTCCGGGCATCCGAAGATGTTCGCCGGCTCGTTTCCGGCCTGAATCCGGCTACCGAAGACGACTGGTCGACGGAATATCTCGATGCGATCATTTCGGTCAGGCTCGTCGACGGTATTTCCGGCGCGATCGCCCATATCGGCACGTACTCCTCCAGCCACACCGAAGCGGTTGTTGCCGAGGATCCGGCGGTGGTCGAGCGATTCTTTTCCGAGGTCGACTCGGCGATCCTGCTGCACAACGCCTCGACCCAGTTCGCCGACGGTGGCGAGTTCGGGATGGGCGGCGAGATCGGCATCGCCACTGGCAAGATGCATGCCCGCGGGCCGGTCGGCGTCGAGCAACTGACCTCCTTCAAGTACCGGGTGCACGGCACCGGACAGACCCGGCCCTGAGCGTGCACGACGAAGCGATCGAACGCCGCTATCTCGTCATGCCGCATACGGAGCGGGGAATGGTCGTCGGCCTGTTCGGCGGGTCCTTCAATCCACCGCACGAGGGCCATGTGCTGGTCGCCGACATTGCCATGCGGAGGCTTGGCCTCGACCAGCTCTGGTGGATGGTCACCCCCGGCAATCCGCTCAAGGACAACAGCCACCTGGCGCCGCTCGGCAGGCGTCTTGCGCTCAGCGAGGCGATCACCGCGAACCCGCGCATCAAGGTGACCGCCTTCGAGAAGACGCTCGGCGTAAACTACACGGCTCGTGTGCTTGCCCATGTCAAGGCGCGCAATCCGCATGTGCATTTCATCTGGGTCATGGGCGCCGACAACCTGGCGGGCTTTCACAAGTGGCAGCGCTGGCAGCAGATTGCCCAGACCATGCCGATTGCCGTCATCGACAGGCCCGGATCGACGCTCGCCTACCTTTCCTCGAAAATGGCGCGCACCTTCGACTATGCCCGCCTCGATGAGGACGATGCCCGTAAACTCTGGAAACAGAAAGCGCCGGCCTGGACCTTCATCCACGGTCCCCGCTCGCTTCTCAGTTCGACCGCCCTGCGGGCAAGGGCGGGCGGATAGCCGCTGGAAATGCGGGGATAAGCGTTCAAGCTTGGGAATCGTGGTCGCAAACCTTGAAAATGACCGGTTGAAGGGATTATCTTTAGGAGTGCGTCGGGCGCTTCGCCCGGAGCGCTGACAGCGGTTGGACTGCTATGCCAAGGAAAGGATGAACTCTGACAACAGTGCACGCAAAGGGGAAGGCGCCTGTCGTCTTCTCGACGAGCCCGGAACGTGGCGTCGATGCCGCAGCCCGCGCTCTTGAGCTGGTCCTCGCAAGCCTCGAGGACTCCAAGGCCGAAGATATCGTCACCATCAACATTGCCGGCAAATCGGCGCTGGGCGACTACATGGTTGTGGTTTCCGGGCGGTCGAACAGGCATGTTGCGGCAATCTGCGACCACCTCGTCACCGACCTGAAGGACGAGGGCTTCGGTGGCCCCCGTGTCGAGGGGCTGGAAGCAGGCGACTGGGTGCTGATTGACACCGGTGACATCATTGTCCATGTGTTCCGCCCCGAAATCCGCGAGTTCTACAACATCGAGAAGATGTGGTCGGCTCCGGAAATGGAAGACGGTACGCTGCACTGACAGGTCTTTCGGACCCGTCTTGAGCCGGAAGGACTACAAGGTCCTATTGACCGCGCAACGGGCGGCGTTTCGTTGCGAGTTGGTGTTTTGACCGAAGAGGCGGGAACGGGGCATGCGCGTTGGTCTTTTTGCAGTGGGACGGCTGAAGGCCGGGCCCGAGAAGGATCTTGCGGCCCGCTATTTCGACCGGTTCGCCAAGGCCGGGCCGGCGGTCGGTCTTGAACTGTCCCGCATCGCCGAAGTGGCCGAAAGCCGCGCGTCCAGTGCCGATACGCGCAAGCGCGAGGAAGCGGCCATGCTGGAAAAGGCGCTGCCGGACAACGCGGTCCTGGTGCTGCTCGACGAATGCGGCAAGGCGCTCGACAGTCAGGGTTTCGCCGATCTGCTCGGCGGCTGGCGGGATCAGGGCAGGCGCGACCTGGTGCTGGCGATTGGTGGCGCAGATGGGCTCGACCCGGCGCTGAGGGAGCGCGCCAATGCCGTGCTCTGTCTCGGAAAGATGACCTGGCCGCATCAGCTGGTGCGCATCCTGATTGCCGAACAGCTCTATCGAGCGGTGACGATCCTTTCCGGCCACCCCTATCACCGGGCTTGACCGTAACGCAGATGCCGCAAAAATGGCGATGTTTCTTGGCTATTCGGCACAAATCAGCTTAGGGTCCGCCGAATGTAATGACCCTTGCGAGCCGGAAACACCAATGACGCGATTACAAACGGCGGGAAGAACAGGAACCCTGCCCCGCGCAAGCGGCTGGCTCGGCATGTCCGTCGCAGCCCTCCTCGTTTGCGCTCCTGCAGTGCTTCGCGCCCAGGAACCCTTGTCCGACTCTCCACCCCGTGTACAAGCGGACGAAGACCCGACTGCCGAACTGCAAAGGGCGCGTGACAAGACCCGCCAGGAACTCGAATCCCTCGCAAAGACCATCACGCTCTCCGAGGACAAGACAAGGGCGTTGCAGCAAGGAATCGAGACACTCGAGAAGAACAGCGCCAGCATCCGCGACGCTCTTATCGCCTCGGCACAGCGTCGCAAGGATTTCGAAGCGCGCATCAACGACAGCGAAAAGAAGCTCGCCGACCTGCAGCTCAAGAACGATCGCGTGCACCAGTCACTCAGAGCACGGCGGGGGCTTCTGGCGGAAGTGCTGGCCGCCCTGCAGCGGATGGGACGCAACCCTCCCCCGGCCCTGCTCGTGACCCCCGATGACGCGCTGGCATCGGTTCGCAGCGCGATCCTGCTCGGCGCCGTCGTTCCCGGCATCCGCAAGGAGACCGACAAGCTCGCTGCGGATCTCAACGCGCTCATCGAGCTCGCCGCGGCGATCAACGCCGAAAAGGCCAATTTGAGCACGTCCATTGCCAACAATCTCGAGGAAGAGCGGCGCATGGACCTGCTGCTCGCCGAAAACGACAAGCTCTCCAGGCAGAACGCGGCAGAACTGCAGCGCGAGCAGCAACGATCGGAAGAACTTGCCGGCAAGGCAACCAGTCTCGAGGGCCTGATCGCTTCCATAGAAAACGAGATCAGCTCGGTGCGCGAGGCCGCCGCTGCAGCCAAGGCGGAGGAGGAGCGTCGCCGGTTGATGACCGAGGAGCAGCGGGAGCGGGCAAGGGAGCTCGCCGAAAGCGGCGTGCCCGACAAAAACCGCATTGCACCCGCATACGCGTTCTCCGAGTTGAAGAGCAAGCTGGACCTTCCCGTTTCCGGTGACGTCATTCGCCGATTTGGCGAGCCTGACGGAACAGGGCATCCAGCCAGGGATATGGTGGTCGCAACCAGCGCGGGGGCGGTGGTAACAGCACCGGCCGACGGCTTGGTGGTTTTCGCCGGTCAGTTCCGCAGCTTCGGCCAGGTCGTCATCCTCAATGCCGGCGACGGCTACCATATGGTGCTATCCGGCATGGACAGGATCACGACGCGACAAGGCCAGTTTGTGTTTGCCGGCGAGCCGCTTGCGGTGATGGGCGCAAAAAGAGTGGCGAGTGCAACTGCATTGGCGCTGGAAACAGACAGGCCAACGCTTTACATTGAATTTCGAAAAGATGGCAAACCAGTCGATCCCCGACCCTGGTGGATTGCCAGTGACACTGGAAAGGCACGCAATGATTCGTAGGGCTTCACTTGTTCTCGTCGGCGCATTGATGGGCGCTACGGCGATGAGCGTTATCTATTCGGCCAGCATCCCTGCGGAAGCGGCAGGCTCCTCGACATACAAGGAACTGTCGATTTTCGGCGACGTCTTCGAGCGCGTGCGTGCTCAGTATGTCACCCCACCGAACGAAGAGAAGTTGATCGAAAACGCCATCAACGGCATGCTCACCTCGCTTGACCCGCATTCGAGCTACATGAATGCGAAAGATGCGGAAGAGATGCGCACCCAGACCAAGGGCGAGTTCGGCGGCCTCGGCATCGAAGTCACCATGGAAGACGAGTTGGTGAAAGTCATCACGCCGATCGACGATACGCCGGCTGCGCGTGCCGGTGTGCTTGCTGGCGACTACATCTCGGAGATCGACGGCCAGGCGGTGCGCGGCCTGAAGCTCGAAGACGCTGTCGGCAAGATGCGCGGCGAAATCAACACTCCGATCAAGCTGACGATCCTGCGCAAGGGCGCCGACAAGCCGATCGAGCTGACGATCGTTCGCGACATAATCCCGGTTCGCGCCGTCAAGTCACGGGTCGAGGGCGATGTTGGCTATTTGCGCATCATCTCCTTCAGCGAGAAGACCTATGACGATCTCGAGAAGGCAATCGCCACCATCAAGAAGGAAGTGCCGGCCGACAAGCTGAAGGGCTACGTCCTCGACCTTCGCCTCAATCCGGGTGGCCTGCTCGACCAGGCAATCAATGTCTCCGACGCGTTCCTCGAGCGCGGTGAAGTGGTTTCCACCCGCGGCCGCAACGCGGACGAGACGCGGCGCTTCAGCGCCGGACCGGGCGACCTGACGGACGGCAAGCCGGTCATCGTACTGCTGAACGGCGGCTCGGCATCGGCATCCGAAATCGTCGCCGGCGCCCTGCAGGACCTCCATCGCGCGACCCTGCTCGGTACCCGTTCGTTCGGCAAGGGTTCGGTACAGACCATGGTGCCGCTCGGCGAAAACGGCATGCTGCGGTTGACGACCGCGCTCTACTATACGCCGTCGGGCAAGTCGATCCAGGGCACTGGTATCACGCCCGACATCAAGGTCGATCAACCGCTGCCTGACGAACTGAAGGGCAAGCTGGTGACCGAAGGCGAATCGAGCCTTCCAGGCCATATCAAGGGCCAGGACGAGACCGATGAGGGCTCGGGCTCGGTTGCCTATGTTCCGCCGGAGGCCAAGGACGACATCCAGCTCAACTACGCCCTCGACCTGCTACGCGGCGTCAAGACCGATCCGTCGTTCCCACCCGATCCGAACAAGCCGGTCGTTCCGGCCAATCCGGACAAGGCAGCAGCAACGAAGTAGTCGCGACTGGCGGCGCGGCAACCGAGCCGGCGTCGCCTTTCTGCTTTCCGGTCGGGGCGGACAGTAGCATTGGGAACGGACCTTCACACACCGCTCGGCCAGCAGCGCGCTGGCCCGAAGAAGAAGCGGCGCATACGGATCGCCGCGTTCGCTTCCGCTTGCTGCGTTCTGGCGATTGGCGCTCTGTCGGTGTACGGCATGCTGTTGCCTGAAAATATCGGCGGCCCGGTCTCCGATGATGCCGAGAGCGCACCTGAAGTTGCCGGCGCGACGCAGGCAACCGCGAAGGACGCAGCCGCAACGGAGGCGGTGAACGGAATGCCCCGCGTCGGTGGCCGTTCCGGCGCCAATGTCGAGCGCACGGTAACGGATGATGGTTCGGTGGTCACGAAGTTCAGCCCGCGCCCGCGCGACGGAAACGGCCCGGCATTGGTCGACGCCACCACCATGGGGCAGGACCCGCGCATGGCGACTCTGCCGAACGAAGACCTGCTGGAGGACAGCCCCTATGGTCGCCTGCCGATAACCGGCCCTGACGGGCTCCGCCCCGTCGACCAATATGCACGGCCATGGTCCGGTGCCCGCGGAACTCGAATTGCAATCGTGGTCAGTGGGCTGGGGCTCAGCCAGACGGGCACGCAGCGCGCCATCAAGGAGCTTCCCGAAGAGGTCACGCTTGCCTTTGCCGCCAGCGGCAACAGCCTGCAACGGTGGATGCAGGAGGCCCGCCGCACAGGCCATGAGATCCTGATCCAGGTGCCGTTCGAACCGTTCGACTATCCGGAGAACGATCCCGGCCCGGGCGCCCTGCTTGTAGAAAATTCGCCCGACAAGAACCTGGCGAAGCTGCACGAGGCCATGGGAAAGATCACAAACTACACCGGGATCATGAACTATCTCGGCGGACGCTTTCTTTCGAATGCCGATGCCCTCGAGCCTGTGATGCGTGACGTTGCCGGCCGGGGCCTGTTGTTCCTCGATGACGGTTCTTCGGCGCAATCGCTCACCGGCACTTTGGCGAAGGCGCTGGAGGCGCCGCAGGCGTTTGCCGACGTACAGCTCGACGGCCAGCTGGACCAGGGCGCCATTCTCAAGAAACTCGACGAACTGGAACGCATCGCCCGGCGCAACGGATCGGCGATCGGTGTTGCGGCGGCATTCGACGAGAGCATCGCCGCCATTCGCAAGTGGAGCGAAGAAGCGAGCCTGCGCGGCATCGAGATCGTCGGCGTTTCGGCGCTCGCGAAGAACTAGGCGGCGGATGGGGCGCGAGAATACGGCGTTGACGCCATGGCCGTGAGCCTTTTTTGCCGCGACGTTTCGTTCGGCACAACGTATTGATTTCGCCTTAGGGGAACAGATGAACAAGGACAAGAAATCGGCTGTGGCGGCTGAAAACCTGCCCTACCGGCCATGCGTCGGCATCATGGTGTTGAACCGGGACGGCCTCGTCTGGGCCGGTCGTCGGCTCCCGGTCGGCAATTCCGAATATGATGGCTCGCCCCAGCTTTGGCAGATGCCGCAGGGCGGCATCGACAAGGGCGAGAACCCGCGGGAAGCTGCCTATCGTGAACTTTATGAAGAGACCGGGATGCGCAGTGTGTCCCTGCTGGCGGAGGCAAGCGAGTGGATCAACTACGATCTGCCGGCGCATCTGATCGGCATCGGTCTCAAGGGCAAGTATCGCGGCCAGACCCAGCGGTGGTTCGCCTTCCGCTTCGACGGTGACGAGAACGAAATCGCCATCAACCCGCCGCCCAGCGGTCACGCACCGGAATTCGACGCGTGGGCATGGAAGCCGATGGAAGAACTGCCGAACCTGATCGTGCCGTTCAAGCGGGCGGTCTATGACCGCGTCGTGGCGGAGTTCCGCCACCTCGCCAATATTGGTTGAGCACGGAAAAAAGCCCGCTACCCCTCAGGGCGGCGGGCTGTCTATCTGGCGCCTACGCCGGTTTCAGTCGGCGGAATCGGCGGAGTCAGCGTTGAGTAGGCCGTAGCGCTCTTCTCCGATCTTTCCGAGGAGCTCGAGTTGGGTCTCGAGGAAGTCGATATGGCCTTCCTCATCGGTGAGAAGTTCCTCGAAAAGCTTCATGGAGACATAGTCTCCGGCCTGAAAACAGATATCGCGGGATTGCTTGTAGGAGTTGCGTGCATCGTACTCGCCAGCGAGATCCGCTTCGAGCACTTCCTTAACATTCTGGCCGATCCTCAGCGGGGCGAGGGTCTGCAGGTTCGGGTGTCCCTCCAGGAAAATAATGCGAGCGACGAGCTTGTCAGCGTGATGCATCTCTTCGATGGATTCCTCACGCTCCTTTTTGGCGAGCTTCGTATAGCCCCAATCTTCGAGAAGGCGGTAGTGCAACCAATACTGGTTGACCGCTCCGAGCTCGAGGAACAATGCCTCGTTAAGCCGCTCGATGACTTTTTTGTCGCCTTTCAATGTCCGCTCTCCTGTTTTCTTCGTGGAATTTTCTGAGCTTGGACATGAAATCAAATATTTGCGCGTCCGTCGAGTCTCGGCGGGCGTGATATTCCTCGGTTGTTCGGATGATTATGTCGACGACATTGGGAAAGCAGCCGCAGCAGCGACCGCGTTTTTCCATTGCGTGGTAGACCTTGGCGGGGACAATGAGCTGCCAGCAGTCCTTGTCAAGCATCTCGATGATGACGTCTTCGATTTCCTTGACGCTAATGTAATTGCAACTGCAGACGAGCATTTCCGATCAGTCCACCAAACATGACATCCTTGGTCCTATTTATCTGCTAAAGAAGGCGGCCCTTGTCAAGATTTTTTTGGTCGCAGATGGCGCGACCAAAGACCTAAACCGCAGCTCAATGGAAGTTCCTTCCCTTCGGCATGACCTTACGCACCCCATCGCTCACGGGGATGTCGCCGGCCAGGATGCGCAAGGGACCGGTCGCCTTGTGCGACAGGCGCTGCTCCGCCACCGGGCGGCGCACCTCGTCGGCATTGGCGAGTCCGCCGAAGTCCTTGCGGTCGCGTTCGAGGATGCCGAGCGCCTGCGTCATATCCTCGACGTGCTCGGCCACGACGTGAATGACGCCTTCGGCCTTCTGCAGCCGGCCGCGCACCTTCACCAGTCGCGCGCCCATGACAAGGGGCCGGTATTCTTCGAAGACCTTCGGCCAGACGATGATGTTGGCGACCCCGGTTTCATCCTCGATGGTCATGAAGATCACCCCCTTGGCCGAGCCCGGGCGCTGGCGCACCAGCACGAGGCCGGCAACCGTGACCCGTCGTCCGTTCGCCGTCGTTTCGAGGTCGCGGCTTGGCAGAACCCCAAGCGCACCGAGCTGCGGCCGCAGGAACGAGACCGGATGCGCCTTCAGCGACAGGGAGAGGTAACGATAGTCGTTGACCACCTGCTCGCCGGGCGGCATGGCGGGCAGCGACACCTCGGGCTCGGCATGCAGCCCGGCATGGTCGGCCCGGTCGAAAAGCGGCAGCCGCTCGGCCGCGCTCTTCTCGTTGAGGGCCTTGACGGCCCAGAGCGCCTGGCGACGATCGAGCCCGATCGAGCGGAAGGCATCGGCATCGGCGAGACGCTCGATCGCCGAGCGGGCAAGCCCGGAGCGCAGCCACAGATCGCGCACCGAACGATAGCCGTCTCCGCGATGCGCGACGAGCGCCTGCATTTCTGCTTCGCGCAGGCCCTTCACCTGGTGGAAGCCGAGCCGCACAGACTTGCGGGTGCGGATGACCCCGCGCATGGACGCATGGCGCCGCTCGATGGCGCGGGGATCGAAAGCGCCGTCCTCGAGCGCCGTATCCCATGAGGAATGATTGATATCGACCGGACGGACCTCGACGCCATGCTCGCGGGCATCGCGCACCAACTGCGCCGGCGCATAGAAACCCATGGGCTGCGAATTGAGGATCGCCGCACAGAAGACATCGGGATAATAGGCCTTCAGCCAGCACGAGGCGTAGACCAGCAGCGCGAAGGAGGCAGCGTGGCTTTCCGGGAAGCCGTATTCGCCGAAGCCTTCGATCTGGCGGAAGCAACGCTCGGCGAACTCGGCGTCGTAACCATTTTTGACCATGCCGGCGATCATCTTCTGCTGGAAGGTATGGATGGTGCCGACGCGGCGGAACGTCGCCATGGCGCGCCGCAGACGGTCGGCCTCGCCGGGGGTGAAACCGGCGGCGGTGATGGCGATCTGCATCGCCTGTTCCTGGAACAGCGGCACGCCGAGGGTGCGTTCGAGCACCACCTTCAGCTCCGGGCTCGGATAGTCGATCTCTCGGCCATTGAGGATATCTTCGCGGCGCCTGAGATAGGGGTGCACCATGTTGCCCTGGATCGGCCCCGGCCGGACGATCGCCACCTCGATCACCAGGTCGTAGAAGCGCCGCGGCTTCAGGCGCGGCAGCATGCTCATCTGCGCCCGGCTCTCGATCTGAAAGACACCGATCGTGTCCGCCCGGCAGATCATGTCGTAGACGGCGTCCTGGGGATCGAGGCAAAGCCCGGCCAGCGACTTGCTGACGCCATACTGGGTTTCGAGGAGATCGAAGGCCTTGCGGATACAGGTCAGCATGCCGAGCGCCAGGATATCGATCTTGAGGATCCCGAGCGTATCGAGGTCGTCCTTGTCCCATTCGACCATGTAGCGATCCACCATCGCCGTCTTCATGATCGGCACCACCTCGTCCAGCCGGTCGCGAGTGATGACGAAACCGCCGACATGCTGGGTCAGGTGGCGGGGAAACCCCATCAGCACCGAGGCATAGCCGAGCACCCGCCGGGTCGTCTCATCATGGATGTCGAGACCGGCTGCCCGTGCCTCGCGCTCGGAAAGATCCGCCGTCGACCAACCCCAGACCGCTCCCGACAGCGCCGACTGCACATCCTCCGACAGGCCGAAGGCCTTGGCGACCTCGCGCCCCGCCGAACGTGCCCGGTAGCTGGTCACCGCCGCCGCCAGTCCGGCATGCGCGCGGCCATAACGCTCATAGATATGCTGGATGACCTCCTCGCGCCGCTCGTGCTCGAAATCGACATCGATATCCGGCGGCTCGTCGCGTTCGGTGGAGATGAATCGCTCGAACAGCAGCGTCGTCATCTGCGGATCGACCTCGGTGATGCCGAGGCAGTAGCAGACGGTGGAATTCGCCGCCGAACCCCGCCCCTGGCAGAGGATGTGTCGGCTGCGGGCAAACTCGATGATATTGCGGACCGTGAGAAAATAGGGCTCGTATCGCTTCTCGCGGATAAGCGTCAGCTCGTAGTCGATCTGCCTGGAGACCTTTTCGGGAATGCCGCCCGGATAGCGCCGAACGGCGCCCTCGCGCGCCAGCCGCTCCAGGGTTTGGCTCGGCGTTTCACCTGCAAGACTTTCGTCGGGATACTGGTAGCACAGTTCCTCCAGCGAGAAACCGAGGCGACGGAAGAATTTGCCGGTGTTGGCAATCGCTTCCGGATAGTCGCGGAAGATCCGCGCCATGTCGGCGGCGCCCTTCAGATGCCGCTCGGCATTGGCGGCGAGGCGAAAGCCGGCCGTGGCAATGGTGGCATGGGCGCGGATGGCGGTGACGACGTCGGCGAGCGGGCGGCGCGACGCCTCGTGATAGAGGGGTGCATTGCTGGCAATGAGCGGGACCCCGGCCTTGGTAGCGATCGCCGCCAAGCCGGCGAAGATGACGCGGTCGAGCCCGTCATATCGCGGCACGAGGGCAAGGAAGACACGGCCATGGAAGCGAGCCAAAAGCCGCTCCAGAAGGCCCTGCAGCACCTCGCCTCCAATCCCTTCGGAAGCGGTGGGCTGCGGCACCACCGCCAGCATCATGTCGTCTCCCCATTCGAGGAGGTCGTCCTCGAAAAGGATGCAACTGCCCTTCTCCGCCTGTTCCCTGAGATTGCCGGCGCTCAGCAGGCGGCAGAGATGTCCCCAACCCCTGCGGTTCTGCGGATAGGCGAGGATATCCGGCGTGCCGTCGGCAAAGACCAGGCGGGCGCCCGGGCTAAACGCATAGCCCGCCGCCTTGGCCTGGGCATGCACCCGCACGACGCCGGAGACCGTGTTGCGGTCGGCCACACCGAGCCCGGAAAGCCCGAGGCGGCGGGCGGTCGCGACCATCTCTTCGGGATGGGCGGCCCCTTCCAGGAAGGAGAAATTGGTGCGGGCGCCGATCTCGAAGAAGGAGGGTGTGTCCATCACGCAAAAACCCCGTGCATGAACCAGCGCGGCAGCCGCGGCTCGCGCTCGTAAAGCCCTTCCCGGAACAACCAGTAGCGGCGACCGGCCTCATCCTCGATGCGGAAATAATCCCGGGTCGGCGCCTCCTCGCCGTCGTTCCACCATTCCGCCGCGAGCCGCTCCGGCCCCTCGGCGCGCCGGACCCGATGGAAGCAGCGTCGCCAGCGAAAGCTCATCGGCGCGCCTTCCGGCACTTCCGCCATCGCCTCCACCGGCTCTGGCGTCTTCAACAGGCGGATCGGCCGCGCCGCACGGAACGGGGCCGCCGGGACAACCTCGTCCGACCGCGCCGCCGCCGCAGGCAGCAGAAGCGAGGCGCGTTCCGGCACGTGGCTTTCCTTCAGGGACGGCTGTGCGAGGCAATCCGGCCCGAAACGCGCCACCGCCTGGTCGATAAAGGCGGCAAGCGATGTATCGACCGGTCCGGCCCCTGAGAAATCCGCCTGGACAGCGGCATAGGCTTCGGCCTGCAGCACGTTGAGGCGCAGGATCTCGAAGCCGAAACCGGCGTCGAGATCGTCATGCACGGCGGCAAAGCGCTCGCAAAACAGGGCGCCGATGCGCACCGGGTCGCGAACCGGCATCGACGTTCCGGCGACAATGCGGAACACCCGGCCATCGACCCGGAACAGCATGAGCTCGAAACGCCGCCCGCCCTGGTCCCGCGCCTCCAGCTGCGACTTCAGCGTCGTCGCCAGCTGGCGAGTAAGATGCAGCAGGTCCTCCTCGCCCTGTACCGGTTCGGCCAGCCGCCGTTCGACCGAGATATCCGCGACCGGGCGGCGCGGCGACACCGGCTCGTCCTCCCGTCCGAGCATCTGGTCGAGACGCAGCAAAACAAGCGTGCCGAAGCGTCGGGCAAGCGGGGCACGCGGGGCGGCAAGCAGGTCGCCGACCTGCTTGAGGCCGACCTTCTGCAACGCCAGCACGGTCTCTTCCGGCAGGCGCAGGGCGGCAACCGGCAGGGGAGAAGCGACGCCTAGAGCATCGTCTGCAATGATGACGCCGCTTGCGCCGAAACGGGCGGCCGCCCAGGAAAGGCCGGGAGCCGAGGAAACTGCGCCGCGGGCATCGAGCCCGAGATGAAAGAGGCGCTTCAGCACATCGTCGAGCAGGGCCTTCTCGCCGCCGAAAAGATGGGCGCAGCCGGTAATGTCGAGAAAAATCCCGTCCACCCCGTCGAACGCCACCAGTGGGGTATAGCGATCGCACCAGTCGGCAATCGCCTCGAGAAATTGCCGGTCGGCCACCTCGTCGGCGGCGATCACGTCGAGTGCGGGGCATATGGCGCGGGCTTCCGCCACGCCCTGCCCGGGCTTCAGCCCGATCGCCTCGGCCGCCTCGTCGAGCGCCGTCAGCCGCATGGCATTCTTCACTCGCCCGGCACAGACGAGTGGCGGATGCTCAGGACGCCCGGCTGAACGCCACGACAGACCCCATCGGCGCCGCGCGATCCGGTCCGTCGGAAGATGCGGAAAAGTGAGCGCCAGGATCCGCCGACCGGCCGGTTGCCGGAAGAGCGTGTGGGTTGGCGAGGAAAAACTGGCGGTCATGGGCGCTCCACTCCAGGAAGATGTCGGAAAAGGCCGGAAGCCGGCTTTTCTCGAGGGTGAGGTGAAAGACCGGATTGCCGATACTGCCGCCGAGCATCGATCCGTCGGGAAGATGCCGCGCCGCCGCCGGCGCGGGTCGCAGGTGAAATCGGAAAAGCGCGCTGCTCGCTTCCTCCACGCCTGCCTGCCGCAAGAGCAGCAGAGGCCGGCCGACCGACCGCGCCTTGAGGCTGAGCCGCCGGCTCTCGGTCAGCCCGAAGCGCTGGGGATTGCCGCGAACCTCAAGGATGACTGCGGCGAAGGCGCCGCTTGCGAGTGCAGCCTCGGCTAGCCAAAGGGCATCCTCCGGCCGCCGTGGCGCGGCATAGAGAAGTCCGGCCGGATCAAGTCCGTAATCGGCAAGCCCCGCCGCATGCGGAAGCCCCGCCTCCATGCCGGCAATCGTCTCGCCGATCCATAATAGCCTTCCCGACCCGAGCTTTCGCGCAAGGATACAGACCCCAAGCGCCAGCATGAAGCCACTTGCCGCGCCCGCATCGCGCAGCTCGCCGCTACGGATTTCCGACAATCCGTCGAGCGGCAGCCCGCCACCGAGCGGGTCGTCGAATTCCGGCAATCCGAGCGACAACAGGTTCCCGTTAGCATTGTCCCCGGCCTTCGACTGGGGACGCAACGCCGGTAGTGAAACCGTATCCGCAGCGGCCAATACGGACGCGGGGCGGCCCTCGATCCGGGCGATGGTTTCGCGCAGGACAGAAAGCGACTCCCGCGCCACGGCAGAGCCAGCCATGACGTCAACTCCGATCACTTGTTCATGTTATGTTCTTATTGATTCCAGAGCCACCCTGAAGAGTCAACAGCATTTTATGTGAATTTATTCCTGTTCTGGAATCGGCTCTCGAAAATCCCTGCCAAAGGTCCTATATGGGCATTGATGACAAGGAGTAGCCATGGCCCGCATTGACCAGACAGACGATTGGCGGGACCGCCATGCGCCAACGATCAGTGCCTTTGAATCGCTGGCCATCGAGGCCTATGGTCACCTGCCGGAGGAATTCCGGGCACTGACCGGCAACCTTACCATCGAGATCGCCGATTTTCCCACCGACGAGGTCTTCGAGGACATGGCGCTGGAAACGCCCTTCGACCTGCTCGGTCTGTTCGAAGGGCGCGGCATTTCAGAGCGCTTCACCATGGAAACCGGCGAAATGCCGAACCACATCACCCTCTATCGCCGCCCGATCCTCGATTACTGGGCCGAGAACGAGGAAACGCTCGGCGACATCATCACCCATGTGCTGATTCACGAGATCGGCCACCATTTCGGCCTCTCCGACGACGACATGGAACGCATCGAGGCGACGGCAGAAGCCGCCGCCGACCGCTGAGACAATTACTGCTCGGACAGCTTCATGTCCGGGTGGTATTCCTTCCCTTCCACCTCTTTCATCACGGCCTGGCCGGCTTGCATCTGGCCGGTTGCCGCATTGAAGGCCAATGACGGCGAACCGTGCAGCGACCAGCCCTTGTTGAGGGCATCGGTGACCCGATGGCAGAAGGCGGCATCGTCAAGGCCGGTGAGGAAACGATAGACTTTCAAGGCTTGTCCTTTCGAAGAGAAATCATCGCGGCCTTGTGCACCAACTGTTCGGCCTGCGCCAGATGCAACCGCTCGATCATGCGGCCGTTCATGTTGATGACGCCTCGGCCCTGGGCATCCGGCTCGGCGAAGGCAGCGATGATCGCCTGCGCTTCGGCCAGCGCCGCCTCGTCCGGCCCGAATTGCCGGTTGGCGGCATCGATCTGCGCCGGGTGGATCAGCATCTTGCCGTCGAAGCCCATGGCGCGCCCCTGACTGCACTCGCTCTCGAAAGCGGCAAGATCACGAAAATCGTTGCAGACGCTGTCGAGCGCATCGAGCCCGTAGGCGCGCACGGCAACAATGACCTGCATCAGCCAGGAAACAAGATAGGTACGCCCCGACCCGGGCAGCACACCGGTCTCCTTGCGCAGGTCGTTGAGGCCGACGACAAGGCAGTCGAGCCGGGCGCCCGGCGTGCGGCCGCTTTCGGCGATCGCCGCAACGTTCAAGATGGCGCGCGGCGTCTCGATCATCGCCCAGATACGCAAGGCTTCCGGCGCGTCGCGATCGGCCAACAGGTCGGCGATCGCCGCGATGTCCTGCGGCTCATCGACCTTGGGCAGGAGCACCGCATCCGGCCGGCATGCCAGAACCAGTTCGATGTCGTCGGCACCGAACTCCGAGGCAAGCGGATTGATGCGGATGATGCGTTCGCGACCCTCGAGGGGTGTTTGCCTGAAGAAGCGCTGCAAATTGTCGCGGGCATTTGCCTTGCTTTCCGGAGCGACCGAGTCCTCAAGGTCGAAGATCACGCCGTCGCAGTCAAGTCCATGAATTTTTTCGAGTGCCCGGGCATTGATGGCCGGCACGCTCAGCACGGAACGGCGCAATCGGACAGGGCGCGGGGAGGCGATCGTGTTCATGGGAGCTGTTGTGCCAAGCTTTCGTAGGCCGTGCAAGCCAACAAAATGCCACGCTTATCTTGCATTGCGAAATGGGAAGGACCACATTCCTTCCAAGAGAAAGGCTTGAAACCATGCAAAGCGTCCGTTCATTCTTCCTCACTCTTTCGGGCATCACCTTCGTTGCCATCATCGCGCTGTTCACCGCCTCGATCACGATCGCGCTCGCCGGTATTCTGTCCGTGATGCTTCTCGCCCGTGCGCTTACCGTCTCGCTGAGGATGAAGCCCGTGCCCGTGCGTGCGAAAGCCCGTGATGAACGGATGCGCGTCTGGAACGACGGTCGCGGCACCATCATCGACATGTGATCTCGCGCCTGTCGCGCATATGCCAATGTGAGACGGCCGCTTCCGGGGGATGTGGGCTGCGAGGCGCAGTGGACCCTCCGGCGCAAGATTCCCCTTCAATTCTGCGCCGATTTGCTCTATTGGCAACTGCAACAAAGCTAAAAACCTGAGGCAGACCCATGGACAAGTTCGTCAAGCTCACCGGCGTTGCCGCGCCGCTCCCGGTCGTCAATGTCGATACCGACATGATCATTCCGAAGGACTATCTGAAGACCATCAAGCGCACCGGTCTCGGCACCGGCCTGTTCGCCGAAGCGCGTTACCTGGAAGACGGTTCTCCGAACCCCGATTTCGTCCTGAACAAGCCTGCCTACCAGAACGCCAAGATCCTTGTTGCCGGCGACAACTTTGGCTGTGGTTCCTCGCGTGAGCACGCGC
Source organism: Ferirhizobium litorale (assembly GCA_030028905.1). Taxonomy (GTDB): domain Bacteria; phylum Pseudomonadota; class Alphaproteobacteria; order Rhizobiales; family Rhizobiaceae; genus Ferirhizobium; species Ferirhizobium litorale. The sequence goes on from JALDYZ010000007.1 coordinate 157,250, forward strand.
CCTGGGCGCTTCTCGATTTCGGTATCCGCTGTGTGATCTCCACGAGCTTTGCCGACATCTTCTACAACAACTGTTTCAAGAACGGCATCCTGCCGATCGTCGTCAGCCCGGAAAACCTGGAAAAGCTGATGGACGACGCCAGCCGCGGTTCCAACGCCATCCTCTCAATTGACCTTGAGGCGCAGGAAATCACCGGCCCGGACGGCGGCAAGATCACCTTCGAGATCGACGCCTTCAAGCGCCACTGCCTGCTGAACGGCCTCGATGACATCGGCCTGACGCTGGAAAAAGCGACTGCCATCGACAGCTTCGAGAAGTCGACCGCCGAGACCCGTCCCTGGGCGTAAGCGCCAACCAAAACGACTGAAAACCGGCTTTGGAAAACCCCAAGGCCGGTTTTTTTAATGGGCAACGCCCCAGTGGATCAGCCCTTCGATGACACCGTCGGCAATGGTAGCGGAAGCGCGATAGTGTCGCTTCTCCCTTGCGGCGATTTCGACCAGCTCTCCAAGCGCATTGCCGACCACGATGCCGCGAACGCCCGACAGCCGGAACATCTCGACATCATTGCCTGTGTCGCCCGCCACCACGACCGCATCGAGGCCGATGCCGAGCCCGTCGCAGACCCAGGCCAGCGCTTGCCCCTTGTCCGCCTTGCCGGGAAGGACATCGAGATCGCGGTTGCTGGAATAGACAAGTTTGGCGTCATGACCGCTTTCGCGCAGGCGTTGCTCGATCTCCCGGATCTCGGCCTCGCCCGCGTCTCTCAGATACCAGCTCGATTTGAAGCCATGCTGGAACTCGTCCGGCTGCCGTTCGACGCCGGGGATGGCCCGCATGGTCGCCTCGATCGCCGCAACGTCGAAGGCATCGCCAAGCATCGTCCGGAACCGCGAATGATCAAGGTCCGGATAGCCCCCCGCCAGCATCGTGCCGACGCCGCCGATGTAGAGATCCGGCTCCGGAAGCCCGCTTTGCGACACAATCGCCGTCATGTCGTCGATCAGCCGACCGCTATTGTAGAGGAGAAGGGGCCGTTTCTCCGGGTGAAGCGAGTGCCAGAAATCGCGGAACCGCAAAACAGCTGCGGGATCACCGAGCAGCGTCCCATCGAGATCGGACGAAAAGAGGCGCACCGTCATATCAGTCTTCGTCATGCCAGGGTTCGGCCCATTCCTTGTCGGAGGCCATCGCTTGGCGCATCGGCCGGCCCTCGACAAGCGCGATCAGCTGCTGGGCGATGCCCGTCCAGGTGAAGAGGCTGCGGGCTTTGTGAGCGCCCATGCGCGACAGCCGCGCGTTGAGCCTCGGATGCTTGAACGGCTTCATCATGGTGATGCCGAGATCCTCCTTGTCGAAGGGATCGGCAAACAGCCCGTGCCGGCCATAGGTGATTGCCCTGAACAGGCCGCCATGGACGGTCACGACGGTCGGGGTGCCGCATGCCATCGCCTCGATCGCCGTCATCCCGAAGGGTTCGTAGCGGCTGGACAGCACAAACATATCGGCGGCGCGATAGTAGTCCGGCAGGTCCTCGTCCGGAACGAACCCCGAGAAGGTAACACGGCCATCGAGATCGAGTTCGCTGACTTGGCTCTTTAGCCTGCCCAGAATGCCGCGTTCCTGATCGTCCATGTTCTCGCCGCCGACGGCAAGGTGCAGATGAGCGTCAGTCACCCGCGACGCAAGGATCGAAAACCCGTCGATCAGAAGATCATAACCCTTGTTGGTGGCAAGCCGGCCAAGCGCCAGCACCGTCTTGCTCTCAAAGCCGAACTTCTTTCGCAGCATCTGGCGGCTCGCTTCCGACACCGGATAAAAGCGGTTGTCGTCATAGCCGGGAGGAATCATATGTACGGCTTCGCGGCTGAGCCCGTAGTCGTCCATCAGCATGTCGAGCTGTACCGGCGTCGTGGCAACCACCATGTCGCAGCTGCGGTAGATGATCAGCTCATGGCGGATGCGTTCGGCGAAGTTGAATTCCGATTCGAACTGGTCGACCTTGTCCGGATAATCTGTCTCCATCTGCCGCTTCTTCCAGATACCAAGCGAATGCGGCGTGTGGATGTGCGGAATGGACATCAGCTCGGAAAGCCTCTGACCCGCGGCACCGGCGTCCCAGTAGTGACTGCTGATGAAAAAATACTCGAGCTGGTTCCGCTTGATGTAGCGAATTGCGTTCTCGCACCACTCCAGCAGGTGACGCTGCAGATATTCCTTCGGAATGAAATCATTGCCGCCGCACGGGATGCGGATCACCCTGACATTCTGGTCCACCTCATCGATTTCGGGCTGATCCTCGAAGCGCCTGGTGAAGATATCGACTGCAAATCCGAGCTGGGCCAGCTTCTTCGCCAGCTCAAGCACATACACCACCTGTCCGCCGGTGTCGGCGGCCCCCAGGGGCGGGTTGGCGGCGACATAGCCGTGTGTGGAAATAATCAGGATTCGGCTCATGTATTCGGAATCTCGGGAATTCGTCATGACGACCAGGGCTACCTCTCCTCTGTTCATGATCAAGCGAGCAATTGCGCACAGCAACAGCGCAACTCGGCTGAAACGCGCAAACACCAGATTGGTTCCGCCATGCACGACGTTTTTTGAGGATCGTTCCACCAGCGTCGAGCGCGCGACTTTGCCCGGCTCGGCCGCCAACCGTACCGCTACGACGCCCATTCGGCTTGAAAAGGTCCGGAACGGTGTTTAAGAACGCGGCCACTCGTGATTGTTTAAAAGGGTGACTTCGATGACCGTCCGCAATCTCTTTCTCCTGCCCGGTGACGGGATCGGCCCCGAAGCCATGGCCGAAGTCCGCAAGATCATCGCATACATGAATGACGCGATGGGCGCGGGTTTCGTGACCAACGAGGGCTTGGTCGGCGGTTCGGCCTACGATTCCCATGGCGCGGCGATTTCGGAAGGTGACATGGGCAAGGCGCTGGCCGCCGATGCCGTTCTCTTCGGTGCCGTCGGGGGTCCGAAGTGGGACGACGTGCCCTATGAGGTTCGCCCCGAAGCGGGCCTGCTGCGGCTGCGCAAGGACCTCGAACTTTTCGCCAACCTGCGCCCGGCGATCTGCTATCCGGCGCTCGCCAACGCCTCCTCTCTCAAGCCGGAACTCGTCGAAGGTCTCGATATTCTGATCGTGCGCGAGCTGACCGGCGGCGTCTACTTCGGTTCGCCGAAGGAAATCATCGACCTCGGCAACGGCCAGAAGCGCGGCATCGACACCCAGGTCTACGACACCTACGAGATCGAGCGTATCGCCGGCGTCGCCTTCGAACTGGCGCGCACCCGCAAGAACCGCGTCTGCTCGATGGAAAAACGCAACGTCATGAAGTCGGGCGTGCTCTGGAACCAGGTGGTGACCCAGACCCACAAGGATAGGTATTCCGACGTGCAGCTCGAGCACATGCTGGCCGACGCCGGTGGCATGCAGCTGGTGCGCGCGCCAAAACAGTTCGACGTGATCGTCACCGACAACCTCTTCGGCGACATGCTCTCCGACGTCGCGGCCATGCTGACCGGCTCGCTCGGCATGCTGCCGTCCGCCTCGCTCGGCGCCCCGGATGCCAAGACCGGCAAGCGCAAGGCGCTGTACGAGCCAGTGCACGGCTCCGCCCCGGATATCGCCGGCAAGGGGATCGCCAACCCAATCGCCATGATCGCATCGTTCGCAATGTGCCTGCGCTATTCTTTCAACATGGTCGACGAGGCCGACAAGCTGGAAAGGGCGATCGCCAACGTTCTCGACAAGGGCATTCGCACCGGCGACATCATGGCCGAGGGCTGCACCAAGGTCGGTACCGCCGAGATGGGCGACGCGATCCTCGCCGAATTCAAATCGGTTTCTATCTGATATTTCACGTGAAACACGCGCTCGATCCCCGCATCCTTGGAGGCGGGGATTTGCTATTGACGCTGGCGCTCTTCCTTCCGTCCGCATAAAAAACCGGCGCGGAGGACCGCGCCGGAACCAGAGCAAAACTTGTCTGAAGCGATCATTCCATCGTGTGGATATCGCGGTCCTTGGTTTCCGGCAGGAACAGCATCCCGATGACCAGGGTAATTGCCGCAAAGACGATCGGATACCAGAGACCGTAGTAGATGTCGCCCTTCGCCGCGCTCATCGCGAATGCGGTTGCTGGAAGCAGCCCGCCGAACCAGCCATTGCCGATGTGATAGGGCAGCGACATGCCGGTATAGCGAATGCGGGTCGGGAAGAGCTCGACCAGCAGTGCTGCAATCGGGCCGTAGACCATCGTCACGTAGATGACCAGGACGGTCAGGACGGCAACGATCATCGTCCAGTTGACGGCGGCCGGATCGGCAACCATCGTGAACGAGCCGCCATTGGCAATGGTGAAGACAGCCATGTCGTTTACGCCGCTCGCCTCCTCCGCGGTGAGCAGTTTGGCAGCGACCAGGTCCGCCCCGGCCATGGTTGTCTTCTCGCCGCCGCGGATGGCTGCGGCATCAAGCGCAAGCTCCGGATTGGCGGCGACGAACGCGTCGAGCTTGGCATCCGGTACGTTGGCGGCGGCACGCACCAGCGGATAGCCGGCAGCATGCAGTGCCATGTTGACCTGCTTTTCGAATGTACCCGTCAGCGCCTTTGCCTGGTCGCCGGCGGCGATGGCATCGAAGCTGCTGATCGTCGCGTCGCCGATCTTGACGGTTGCCGGCGTGCCGGCAGGAGCTGTCGTGACGACATCATAGGGTACCGAGTTCCGGGTGAGGAACGAGGTGGCGATGTCGCACGAAGTGGTAAACTTGGCCGTTCCGGTCGGGTTGAACTGGAACTTGCAGTCGCCCGGGGCTGCGGTGACCGTTGCGCGAACGGTTGCCTGAGCCTGAGCCAGTGCCGGGTTACCGGCCCAGGTCAGTGCCTTGAACAGCGGGAAGTAGGTCAGGATCGCCAGCAGCAGCCCGGCCATGATGATCGGCTTGCGGCCGACCTTGTCGGACAGCCAGCCGAAGAAGACGAAGAAGCCGGTGCCGAGAAGCAGCGAGATGGCGACCATGATGTTGGCCGACTGCCCGTCCACCTTGAGGACGCCAGTGAGGAAGAACAGCGCGTAGAACTGGCCGGAATACCAGACGACGGCCTGGCCGACGACGGCGCCGAACAGCGCAAGCAGCGCGATCTTTGCGTTCTTCCACTGCCCGAAAGCTTCGGAAAGCGGTGCCTTCGAGGTCTTGCCCTCTTCCTTCATCTTCTTGAAGGCCGGGGATTCGTTCATCTTCAGGCGGATCCAGACGGAAATTCCGAGCAATACGACCGAAACCAGGAATGGAATGCGCCAGCCCCAGGCGGCAAAGGCTTCGCGGCCGAGCATGAACTGGACACCGAGGATGACGACCAGCGACAGGAACAGGCCGAGAGTTGCCGTCGTTTGAATCCACGAGGTGTAGTAGCCACGACGGCCGTTCGGCGCGTGTTCGGCCACATAGGTGGCAGCACCACCGTATTCGCCGCCCAGTGCCAGTCCCTGCAGCATACGCAGTACGAGAAGCAGGATCGGCGCTGCGATGCCGATCGAAGCCGCGCTCGGCAGGAGACCGACGAGGAAGGTCGAGAGACCCATGATCAGGATGGTAACGAGGAAGGTGTACTTGCGGCCGACGAGGTCACCCAGTCGACCAAACACGAGCGCGCCGAAGGGGCGCACCAGAAAGCCCGCCGCGAAGGCAAGCAGCGCGAAAATATTGCGCGTGGTTTCGGGATACTGGCTGAAAAACGTCGCGCCGATATAAACTGCAAGTGAGCCGTAAAGATAGAAATCATACCATTCGAAAACGGTGCCAAGCGAGGATGCGAAGATAACCTTCTTCTCCTCGCCGGTCATGGGACGGGCTTTGGTGCCGTCCGCCATCGTGGCGTTTGCCATTGGTCTGTCCTCCACAGAACTTAAATGTTCAAACGCACCACCAACCCGACACTCCTCCGGGCCGCCCTCCGGCGAGGTGCGCCTGTAGGTAAAAGAGTGTCAGAAAACAAGAACAAACGAGAGAGAGGCTTTGGGATTATGACTTTAGTCTATTTTTTGAATAAAAACCGTCGCATACGGAATAACTGATTTCGTCCAAGCGACACATTTCGGCGAATACATTTAGCCGCTACGACGAATTTCAACCGCCCTTCGGCGATAAATACGAATCAGCTTGCAGTTCTTGATTGTTTCACACGACAAAATGCGACGATCCTCGCCCGGAATGCCTGGCTATCGGTGTTGCGGACGAAGACCCGCCCCCGGGTTCGGCGCGTGTGTTGATCTCCCGAGCAAACGGTATTCGACGACAACGGACGCCTGACTGACGAGGTGATCTACGCAATTTCCTGAAAGGTTTTTCCCACTTCGTGAAACAATCCCCCAATCAAGGACCGCCCGGCTGCCAATAAGTGCCGGATCCGCCCAGCCCTCGCCTGCACAGCAGTTTCACAATCGCTTGACTCCCGCGCAAAAACTCGGCATAGCGGCGGCGGAAAAAGGAACCTCCATGCTTCGTTGCGACAACATATTCGCGGAAGGCAATATTCCGGCGCTCAGCGTCGGACATGGTTTCCGTATTCCGGTTTCTTCCAAAACCAAGGCCAAAACGACGACGAAAATCGTCTGATCGTCTCTGGCCTGCCGCTCTCTCCCCGGCTCGGTCGGGGACAGGAACCGCGATCGATGTCGCGGCTTTCCCCTCAAAAGATCGAGGAGAGACAGAAAGAGAGCTTTTGACATGGGTTTCAAGATTGCAGTAGCGGGAGCGACCGGAAATGTCGGCCGGGAGATGCTCAACATACTTTCCGAACGCGGATTTCCCGCAGAGGAAGTTGTAGCCCTGGCTTCCGCCCGCTCGCAGGGTACCGAGGTATCCTTTGGCGACAAGACGCTGAAGGTAAAGAACCTCGAGAACTACGATTTCTCCGATACCGACATTTGCCTGATGTCGGCCGGCGGCGATGTTTCCAAGAAGTGGTCTCCGAAAATCGGCGCCCAGGGCTGCGTCGTCATCGATAACTCGTCCGCCTGGCGTTACGATTCCGAAGTGCCGCTGATCGTTCCGGAAGTAAATCCGGATGCCATTTCCGGCTTCACCAAGAAGAACATCATTGCAAACCCGAACTGCTCGACTGCCCAGCTTGTCGTGGCGCTGAAGCCCCTTCACGACGCGGCGAAGATCAAGCGCGTCGTCGTTTCCACCTACCAGTCCGTCTCCGGCGCCGGCAAGGACGGCATGGACGAACTCTTCAACCAGACCCGCGCCGTGTTCGTGGCCGATCCGATCGAGAACAAGAAGTTCACGAAGCGTATTGCCTTCAATGTCATCCCGCACATCGACGTGTTCATGGAAGACGGCTACACCAAGGAAGAGTGGAAGGTTCTCGCCGAAACCAAGAAGATGCTCGACCCGAAGATCAAGGTGACCTGCACAGCCGTGCGCGTGCCGGTATTCATCGGTCATTCGGAATCGGTCAACATCGAGTTCGAAAGCGAAATGACTGCCGACCAGGCCCGCGACATCCTGCGCGATGCACCGGGTTGCCTTGTCGTCGACAAGCACGAAAACGGCGGCTATGTCACCCCGTACGAATGCGCCGGCGAGGACGCCACCTACATCTCGCGCGTCCGCGAGGATGCCACCGTCGAGAACGGCCTGAACATGTGGGTTGTTTCCGACAACCTGCGCAAGGGTGCAGCCCTCAACGCCGTCCAGATAGCCGAACTGCTCGTCAATCGCGGCTTGATCAAGCCGAAGAAGCAGGCCGCCTGAGCGGTCACTTCAATGTGAATGCAAGAGCCCTGCTGTATCCGACATTCGGATCGCGGGGCTTTTTCAGACCGGATACAAGTATTTCCGGCCTTTGGGTGGAAAAAATCTGGTCTCGAAAGTCATCAGAACATCATGATGACAGAATCAGCGGCAACTGGCATCTTCGAAACAACAATTGCACGACTTATAGCGGGGTTCTTCATGCATATGGCGAAAACGATCCTGGCCGGGACGGCATTGGCGGCGGCGCTGACCGTTGCCCCTCTCTCCGCGGCAGCGGCGGCCCAGTGTGGAAACAATGCGTCCGGATTTGGCACCTGGGTGCAGCAGTTCAAGATGGAGGCATCCGCCAACGGCGTAAGCCCCGCCGTGCTTGACCGGGCGTTTGCCAATGTATCCTATAATCGCGGCACGATCCGGGCCGACCGCGGCCAGAAGAGCTTCAAGCTCTCCTTCGACCAGTTCATGCAGAAGCGCGGTGGCCAGGCGATCATTTCGCGCGGCCGGACCGTGAAGAAGAACAACGCAGCACTCTTCGCCAATATCGAACGCCGCTATGGCGTGCCCGCCGGCCCGCTGATCGCGATATGGGGCATGGAGACGGGCTTCGGCGGCTTTTTGGGCAAGGAACACACCATCTCGGCGGTGGCAACGCTTGCGTACGACTGCCGCCGTTCCGACTACTTCACCGATCAGTTGTATGCTGCACTCCAGCTGGTATCCGCCGGTACGCTGCATCCGAACGCCAAGGGCGCCGCGCACGGCGAGATCGGCCAGACGCAGTTCCTGCCGCGCAATGTCGTGCGCTACGGTGTCGACGGCGACGGCAACGGCCGCATAGACCTCGTGGGTTCCAGGGCTGATGCTCTCGCCTCGACCGCAAACTTCCTGCGCGGTCATGGCTGGCAGCCCGGCGGTGGCTATCAGCCCGGTCAAGTGAACTATGCTGCGATCCAGGGCTGGAACGCGGCAAGCGTCTACCAGCAGGCAATCGCCTACATCGGCCAGCAGATCGACGGCAGATAGGCCGCGAGAGCCAGATGCAAAACGGCCCCCGAAGTCAGCGATGAACTTTCGGGGGCCGTTCTTGTATTTGCTATCGTCCGGAACTCTCCATCCACCCTACTCGAGTGGCGGTCGGATAAAATCGCGGCTCTTGGCATCCATCACCCAAAGCTCCCCGGTCGAAATATCGAACCAGGCGCCGTGGAGCTGGAGCTTGCCCTTTTCCTCGAGGATCTTAACGCACGGAAAAGTTCTGAGATTGTCGAGCGAGTTGCGGATCGATACGCGCTCGAGAGCCGTCTGGCGCTCCGAAGCTGTAAGCATGTCATTGCTCTGGATCTGCTCGGCAGCAGGCTTTAGAAGCCCCATCCACTTACCAATGAAATCGCCGGGCGACAGCGGCTCGGCATCCGGGTCGAGCGCCGCCTTGATACCGCCGCAGCGGCCGTGGCCCATAACCACGATATCCTTGACGCGAAGCGACTGGACCGCGAATTCGAGCGCCGCCGAAGTCGCATGGTATTGGCCGTCAGGTTCATAGGGCGGCACCATGTTGGCCACATTGCGCATTACGAACAGCTCGCCGGGCCCGGCATCGAATATCGTTTCGGGAGCGGCACGGGAATCGCAGCAGGCGATAACCAGCGTCTGCGGTTTCTGGCCTGTTTCGGCAAGGACACGGTAACGTTCACTTTCGGCGCTATAGCGGCCGCTCATGAAGTTTCGGTATCCGGACATGAGGGATGAAGGAAAACGCTGCATGCTCCTGCAATACTCTGCAGACCCGCAATTATCAACAGTCCTTGCCCGGACGAGAACAGATTAGCGATTGCGCCTCTGCGCCGGGTGCATCAGGCGACGCATCTGGACCATGGCCATCGGCGTAGCGAGACTTGAATATTCACTCTCGAGCATGAGTTCGTCGGCGCCGCGCTTGACCGAGCGGGCGAGGATCTCGAAGACGCTTGCGGTTGCAAGCTGCAGCGCCCTCTCTTCCTCCATTCCGGAAAGCATGCGCGCCAGGAAGACCGACGACAGCAGGTCGCCGAGACCGTTGGGCGCGTTGTCGATCAACCGATGCTCGGCGAGCAGCGCATGCCGGTCCGAGAGGTAGAGATTGCCGGTTCCGCCGGCCATCATCGGAACGGCGGAGGTGACGAGCATTCTAGGCGGACCGAGCGACAGCGCCGCCTCGATGATCGCAGCGTTGCTGTCGAGGCTGGCGCCCGCCATCCATGCCAGCTCGTAACGGTTTGGAGTGGCGAGCGAGGCGAGAGGAATGAGCTCGTCGCGGATCGCAATCGCTGTCGCTTCGTGCACATAGAGGCCGCCGAGATCGCCCATCACCGGGTCGCAGGCATAGAATAGGTCGGGCATCTTTTCCTTGAGCGCAGTGACCAGCCGGGCAACGGAGCGCACCTGCGCGGCATTGCCGAAATAACCGGTCAGGATCGCCTTGACCTCTGCCAGCCAGGGCGCGCGGATCAGATCGTCGATCGCCCGGTCGAAATCCGCTTCGGGAAACGTCAATCGCGTCGAAGGGCCATGGCCGGGATGCCAGGGCAACACGATTGTCGGCAGTGCCCAGACAGGAAATCCCAGAGTCTCGAGCGCAAAGGCGGCAGCCCGGTTCCCAACGGTCCCCCGCACCACGTGACTGGAGATCACGATAACCGAACCGGTTTGCTGTTCGTGCATGACAACTCTCTCTGGTTTGCTGACAATGTCATTCTCCGATCACGACGCCGCTGTCAAATCGTGCGAATTCGACAGGTTTTTGCGGCCGGATCCGATTTTCGCGCTCTTTTGCCCGGAAATTGTCCGATCTTTCATGATTTTCGGCGAAAACCACCGCCGAATCTTCGTTACAACTGCGTTAGCAAGGCATTTGGCGGTCCGAACCATATTTGCGGTCGTTTTTGCCGGCGCATTTGCTAAGCTTTGCCAAACCGTCGGTCGGAGGAAAATTTCATGGGTGGCAGAACCAATCCGAAACGCGAGAAGCAGATCGAGAGTGCGCGTCGGATCGCGCCGATCGCGGGAGACACCCAGCTCGACCCCGGCCTGCTGTTTAGCCGGGCAAGCAGCGACGATCTTCAGCACTATACTCCGGAAATGCTGGCGCTTTCAGCTGCCCATGCGGCCCGAGAACTCGACGCCTGGGATCGGAAGTCGGCGCGTGTCACGATCGAAACCATTGCCGGCGTCGAGCCGGATGGCGTGGCGGTCGCGGTGCTCTGCGTTACCGACCGCAACATGCCGTTCCTCTACGATTCGGTCATGAACGAAGTGACGTCGACCCATCGCGACATCCATCTTGCCGTCCACCCCATTCTGATCGTCCAGCCCGGCGCGGACATCGCTCTCTTCTCGACCGACGTTGCCAGCGATCCTGCCGATCGCGTAAGCCACATTCAGCTCCATCTGGCGCCACTGAGTGCAGAACATGCGCGAGATCTCATCATGCGCATCGAAACGGTGCTGGCCCAGGTCCATCTCGCCGTTTCCGACTGGCAGCCCATGCTCGCCACCCTTGACGAGGCGATCAAGAAGCTCGCAGCCCACGAGTCGCCTCGCCGCAAAGTGGACCGCAACGAAGCGCTGGCATTCCTGGATTGGCTTCGCAACGACAATTTCACCTTCCTCGGCATGCGCGAATATACCTACTCGGGCAAGGGCGCCAACGCCAAGGTGGAGCGCGGCAAGGGCAGGGGCCTCGGGATCCTTTCCAATCCGGACGTGCTCGTGCTTCGCCAGGGCAAGGACGCGGTGACAACGACGCCCGAGATCCTGGAATTCCTGCAGGGCCCGGACTTCCTGATCGTCACAAAGGCGAATGTAAAATCGGTGGTCCATCGCCGGGCCTACATGGACTATGTCGGCGTCAAGCGCTTCGACGAGAAGGGGGAGGTCATCGGCGAACTGCGTATCGTCGGCCTTTTCACCTCCACCGCTTACACCCGTTCCGCCGCGCAAATTCCGCTGCTGCGATCGAAGGTCGAGAAAGTTATCGACCATTTCGGGTTCGATCCGAAAAGCCATTCCGGAAAGATGCTGCAGAACACGCTGGAAACCTATCCCCGCGACGATCTATTTCAGATCGACACCACCTTGTTGTCCTCGTTCTGCGAACAAATCAATGAGTTGAGTGATCGCCCGCGCATTCGCGTCCTGCCACGCATCGACCACTTCGATCGTTTCGTTTCCGTGATCGTCTATGTGCCGCGCGAAGAGTACAATTCCCTGGTCCGGGAGAAGATCGGCAATTATCTGAAGACCGTCTATGACGGCCGGGTCTCCGCCTATTATCCGGCCTATCCAGAAGGCGGTGTTGCCCGGGTCCACTTCATCATCGGACGCTCGGCCGGACGCACGCCGCGAATCCCCCAGGCAAAACTCGAACAGGCCATCCGCACTATCGCCGCGCGCTGGGACGAGCGGCTCGCCGCGCTTGCCGGCCCGTTCGGCCTCCCGATCATGGTCAGCCAGGCATACCAGGAAGCGTTCACGCCCGAGGAAGCCTATGCCGACCTGGCAGATATCGCCGCCTGCATGAAGGGTGAACCGATCCGGATCGCCTACAGCCACCGCATCGTTGATGACGAGAGGGTCTTGTCGCTGAAGATCTTCCATCGCGACACCCAGCTTGCCTTGTCGCGGCGCGTGCCGTTGCTCGAAAACCTCGGTTTCAATGTGCTGAGCGAGCGCACATTCGATATCGAGACGCCGGAGGGGCATGAACCGCCCGGACTGGTGGTTCTGCATCTGATGGAGATCGAGGCCCGCGACGGTCACGAAATCAATCTCGAGCGTCACGGCGCAATGCTGGAGGAAGCGTTCCTTGCCGCATTCCACGGCACCATCGATGATGACGGCTTCAATCGGCTGATCGTGTCCGCCGACCTCAATGCGCGTGAGGTCACGGTTCTGCGCGCCTATGCGCGCTATCTCCGGCAGGCCGGTATTGCCTACTCCCAGGACTATATCGCCAGCACACTCGACAAGTATCCCGCGATTGCGGCGGCCATCTTCCGCCTTTTCCACGATTCGCTTGATCCCAAGCTGCCCGAAAAGAGCCGCATGCGCAGGCTTTCCGACCACCACCAGAAGATCGAGACGGCGCTTGCCAAGGTTCCGAGCCTTGACGACGACCGCATCCTGCGACGCTACGTCAACGCCGTCGATGCGACGTTGCGCACGAACTACTTCCAGAAGAACGCCGATGGCACGCCGAAGGCCATGCTGGCGTTCAAGCTGGATCCCAAACTGCTTGACGGACTGCCCGAGCCGCGGCCGTTCCGCGAGATCTTCGTCTACGGCGTCGAGGTCGAAGGCGTTCACCTGCGCTTCGGCAAGGTGGCGCGCGGCGGCCTGCGCTGGTCGGATCGGGCCCAGGACTACCGCACCGAGGTGCTCGGTCTCGTCAAGGCGCAGCAGGTCAAGAACGCGGTGATCGTACCGGTCGGCGCCAAGGGCGGCTTCTATCCGAAGCAATTGCCGGTAGGCGGTACGCGCGACGAGGTCTTCAATGCCGGTCGCCAAGCCTATATGACCTATATCCGCACCCTCCTGTCGATCACCGACAACATCGTGGGAACCGAGGTCGTGGCGCCAGTGGATACGGTTCGTCACGATGATGATGATCCCTACTTCGTCGTCGCCGCCGACAAGGGCACCGCCACCTTCTCCGACACCGCCAACAGCCTGGCGCAGGAAGCGGGCTTCTGGCTTGACGACGCCTTCGCCTCCGGCGGCTCCGCCGGCTACGACCACAAGAAGATGGGCATCACCGCCCGCGGCGCCTGGGAAGCCGTCAAACGGCACTTCCGCGAGATGGACATCGACATCCAGACAACGCCTTTCACCGTGGCGGGCGTCGGCGACATGTCGGGCGACGTCTTCGGCAACGGCATGCTGCTTTCGGAAAAGATCAGGTTGATCGCCGCATTCGACCACCGCGACATCTTTATCGATCCCGAACCCGACATGGACGCGACCTTCGCCGAACGCAAGCGCCTCTTCGGGCTTGCCCGCTCGAGCTGGCAGGATTTCGACCGCTCGGTCCTGTCGCGGGGCGGCATGATCATCTCGCGCGCGGAAAAGTCCGTTACCTTGACGCCGGAAGCAGCCGCTGCGATCGGACTCGGCAAGACGGTTGCATCCCCGTTCGAGGTCCTGACGGCGATCCTCAAGAGCCCCGTCGATCTCCTCTGGTTCGGCGGCATCGGCACCTACATCAAGGCGCCGAGCGAAACCGATGCCGAGGTCGGCGACCGTGCCAACGACCCGATCCGAATTTCGGGCGACGAAGTGCGCGCCAAGGTAGTCGGCGAGGGCGCCAACCTCGGCGTGACTCAGAAGGGTCGAATCGCCTACGCGCTGAACGGCGGACGCATCAACTCCGACGCCATCGACAACTCGGCCGGCGTCAACTCCTCGGACGTCGAAGTCAACATCAAGATCGCGCTTGCCCCGGCCATGCGCGATGGCCGGCTTCCGCGGCCGAAGCGCAACCAGTTGCTCGCCTCGATGACCAACGAGGTTGCGGGCCTGGTGCTGCGCAACAACTACCTGCAGTCGCTGGCGATTTCGCTGACGGAATTGCGGGGCAAGGAGAACGGCCAGGAACTCGGCCGGTTGATGAGCGTGCTTTCGGCCGCCGGTGAACTCAACCGCAAGGTCGAGACCCTGCCTGACGACCAGACGATGGCCGAGCGCTATGCCAGCGACAAGCCGCTGACCCGACCGGAAATCGGCGTGCTGCTTTCCTATGCCAAGCTGGTGCTGTTCGACAAGCTGGTCGCCAGTGATCTGCCGGACGATACGTATTTTGCCAGCGCGCTGAGCCAGTACTTCCCAGCGAAGATGCGCAAGACCTTTGCCGGCGATATTGCCGAACACCGGCTGCGCCGCGAAATCATTGCCACCATACTTGCCAACGAGGCGATAAACCGCGGTGGCCCCGGATTCATCACGCTGATGTCTGATGCGACCGGCGCATCGCCGGCAGAGGTCGTCAAGGCTGCCGTTCTTGCCAGTGATGGCTTCGACCTGGGCAGGCTTTGGGACGAGGCCGACAAGCTTGATGGCAAGGTCGGCGGACTGACCCAGAATCGCCTCTATGCGGTGATCGGCGGCATCTACCGCATGATCACGCGGTTGCTGTTGAAGACGGGGCGCCAGACGGGCACGGTCGAGGATGAGATCGCTCGCCTGAAGGTGGCTGCGAAAAGCCTCAAATCGGTGGTCCGCTCGGTCATGACCAGCGACCTCGCCGATGAGATGGCGGCGCGCGAAAGCGATCTCGTCGCCGCCGGCATTCCGGAAAAGCTTGCACGGGATGTTTCCGAGTTGCTCGCCATGGTGCTGGTGCCGGAGATCATGTCGATTGCCGAAAAGACTGGCGAAAGCCTTGCCCGCGTGGCAGAGAACTACTTCGCCGTCTCGCAGACCTTCCGTATCGGCCGGCTGCTTGCCAGCACCCAGAAGATTGCGACTGCCGACCACTATGAAGGTCTGGCCCTTGCCCGCAACATCGATCAGATATTGGCGGCGCGGCGTGCCATCATCGTTTCGGCCCTAACCATGCATCCGCGCGAAAAGCAGCCGGTCCAAGCCTGGCACGCGGAAGACCGTGCCCGCATCAACAGGATAGGCGCGGAGATCGTCGCTCTCTCCGAAAGCGGCGAGCCCAGTCTGGCGCGCATCACTGTCGCGGCAGGCCTGCTCAGCGATCTTGCGAACGGCGGCGTAAGGTGACAGTGTCACGAGCGAGAAGGCTGGACGCTCCAGCAGGATGAAGTTGTGAGAAGCGCGCTCAGGTGGAAAGACCTGGGCGCGTTTTGTGCCGCAAAGCCCGGGGGACTGGAGTGAGCCTCGTCGATGTGATGGTGGAGCAACCGCAGAAGGCGCCACGGCGGGGCATCTGGGGCTGGATGCTCTTCGACTGGGCGGCGCAGCCCTTTTTCACCGTGGTTACAACATTCGTCTTCGGACCGTATTTCGTTTCCCGGCTAACGTCCGACCCGGTCTCCGCGCAGGCGATGTGGAGCAATATGGCGACAATCTCGTCGGTGATCATTGCCGTACTCTCGCCGATTCTCGGCTCGATTGCCGATCAGTCGGGTGCCCGCAAGCCATGGATCGCCTGCTTCGCGGTCGTGAAGATCGTCAGCCTTTGCATGCTGTGGTATGCCGCACCCGGCTCGCCGATTGTCTGGCCGGTGATATTCATGATCCTCGCCTCGATCGCGGCAGAGTTCTCGATCGTCTTCAACGACTCGATGATGCCGCGTCTCGTCGGGCGAGACGACGTCGGCCGCATCTCGAACGTCGCCTGGGGTCTCGGCTACCTGGGCGGCATGATCGTGCTGATCGCCATCGTGACCCTGATTGCTGCGAGCCCTCAGACCGGAAAGACCATTCTTGGTCTGGATCCGCTCTTCGGTCTCAGCCCTGCCAGTGGTGAGGACGCCCGCATCACCGGGCCGATAGCGGCACTCTGGTACCTCGTCTTCATCCTGCCGATGTTTCTGTTCACGCCCGACGCCAACAAGCGCATGCCGCTTGACGCAGCCGTTCGCTCCGGATTCCTCGAACTTGCCGGAACGATCGGAGAACTCAAGCTACGGTCCGGTATTGCCCGCTTTCTCATCGCCCGCATGCTCTACCAGGACGGCGTCAACGGCCTGCTGATACTGGGCGGCGCCTTTGCCGCCGGGATGTTCGGCTGGGCGACCCTCGAAATAGGGCTTTACGGAATCATCCTCAATGTCGTGGCGATCGGCGGCTGCCTAATGGCCGGCCGGATGGATCGACACCTCGGATCCAAGGTTATGGTAATCATAAGCCTTGTGCTGCTGCTCATCGCCACCTTCGGCATCGTCTCCACCGGTCCGGGCTTTACGCTCTTTGGCCTCGTACCGCTGTCGACCGTCGACAGTGGCGGCTTGTTCGGCACCGCCGCGGAAAAGGCGTATATCGTCTATGGCCTGCTCATCGGCCTGTCGTTCGGTCCGGTTCAGGCCTCTTCCCGTTCCTATCTCGCGCGCAGTATCAGCCTTGACGAGGCCGGCCGGTATTTCGGGCTCTACGCGCTTTCCGGGAGGGCGACCAGTTTCCTGGCGACGCTTGGCTTTTCACTCACGACCTACGCCAGCGGATCAGCGCGACTGGGAATGGCAACTCTGGTGATCTTCCTCGCGGCAGGCCTGTGGTTGCTCCTGAAGACCCCTTACCCTGCCGATCGTGTATCAGCATAAAAAGACCCCGCAATGCTTGCCATTGCGGGGCTTGAGATTGCGAATTTGCGCGGGTTGTGTCCGCGCCTTCCGTCAATGCCGGAAATGCCGCATGCCGGTGAAAACCATGGCGACGCCATGCGCGTCGGCGGCGGCAATTACCTCCTCGTCGCGCATCGAGCCACCCGGCTGGATGACTGCCGTGGCACCTGCGGCGATTGCCGACAGCAAGCCGTCGGCGAAGGGGAAGAAGGCCTCGGATGCGACCGCAGACCCCTTGGTCATCGGCTCGGCCCAGCCCATCGCCTTGGCCGCGTCCTCGGCCTTGATCGCGGCGATGCGGGCGGAATCGATGCGGCTCATCTGGCCAGCGCCGATCCCGGCCGTCTGGCCATCCTTGGCATAGACGATGGCGTTCGACTTGACGTGCTTGGCCACCTTGTAGGCGAACTTCAGGTCCTCGAGTTCGATCGGGGTCGGCGCGCGCTTGGTCACGACGCGCAGGTCAATGTCCTCGATCATGCCGTTGTCACGCGTCTGCACCAGAAGGCCGCCGGCGACCGTCTTGGCGGTGATGCCGCGCGAGCGGGGGTCCGGCAGGCCGCCGGTGACCAGCAGGCGCAAATTGGGCTTCCTGGCGATGATCGCCTTGGCCTCCGCAGACACCTCCGGGGCGATGATGACTTCGGTGAAGAGCTTGACGATTTCTTCGGCCGTCTCGCCGTCGAGCAGCTGGTTCAGCGCAATGATGCCCCCGAAGGCAGAGGTGGAATCGCAGGCCAGCGCCCGCAGGTATGCATCCTTCAAAGTCGGGCCGGTCGCAACCCCGCACGGGTTGGCGTGCTTGATGATCGCGCAGGCCGGCGCCTTCTCTGGCGCGAATTCGCCGATCAGTTCGAAGGCGCCATCGGTATCGTTGATGTTGTTGTAGGAAAGCTGTTTGCCCTGCAGCAAGGTCGCAGTGGCCACGCCCGGACGGTTCTCGCCCGTCACGTAGAAGCCGGCGCTCTGGTGCGGGTTCTCGCCATAGCGCATCTGTTCCTTCAGCACGCCGCCGACGACCCGGTGGCGCGGCATCTCGATGTCGAGTGCTTCGGCAAACCAGTTGGAGATCATCGCATCATAGGCGGCGGTACGGGCAAATGCCTTGGCGGCGAGCTTCTGCCGGAACGCGTAGGCCGTCTGGCTGTCATCGGAGCGCATGGCTTCAAGCAGGGCCGGATAGTCTGCCGGGTCGGTCAGGATCGTCACATAGGCATGGTTCTTGGCCGACGCCCGAATCATTGCCGGGCCCCCGATATCGATGTTTTCGACCGTTGTGGGATAATCGCCGCCCGCCGCCCGCACGTCCTCGAACGGATAGAGGTTGATGACGACGAGATCGATGCCCTCGATTCCGTGAGCCTTCATCGCTTCCACGTGATCGGCGTCGTCGCGTATCGCCAGCAAGCCGCCGTGCACGCGCGGATGCAGGGTCTTCACGCGACCATCCATGATTTCAGGAAAGCCTGTGATATCCGAGACATCGATCACCGGCAGACCCGCGGCGGCGATCGCCTTATGGGTGCCGCCGGTCGAAAGGAGCCGGACGCCCTGGGCAGCGAGTGCGCCGGCAAGCTCCACGATACCGGACTTGTCGGATACGGAAAGAAGCGCGGTGCGGATCTTTACCTTGTCGGGGGCGGGGATCTTCTTTGAAACGACGGCCATCAGCATGCTCCAATCTGGCATTCGGCGGGGGTCCATGACGTGGACCGGATGGATGCCGGAGCCGTTAGCACAGCTGGATGCAATAGGAAATGTCCTATTTGCGCCTCGCGAATTCCCAGCGGATTTCGGGGCGGGTGGCAAGCGGGAAGGTGACTTCGAGCTGCTCGGAATGGCGAACTCCGGAAGCGTCGGCAAAAAACACGTCTTCCGAGATCACCACGTCCAGACCGAAGGCCGTGAAAATCCAGGTCTCGCCATCGGGCGCGGTCAGGAGAACAGAGTCGCGGTCGGCCTGGACCATGTCGATTGCCGGATGAACATGGAAGCGGGCGATCGCGACGTCTTCGTTGTCGGCTCCGAGATCAGCGCCGTCGGGCCTGAAGATCCGGTCACGACCGGAAACGCGAGTGCCGCCGACGTTCATGCGGATCTCCCGTTCGTGCAGCACGCCGAAAATCGGCTTGTATCCGTCATGCACGGCGAGCAGGCCGTCACTTCCATCGGCCAGTTCCTGACGCTTGAAATCAACGCGCGTGACGCCGCTGACGATGATCGGGCCGACGAACGGCGATTGCGAGAACCGGCAGGACGACGTCTCATTCAACGTGACGGTCGAGTGGGCGGCGGTGGCGCGCGCCAACTGCCGAATCTTGTTGCCGGCATATTTCGGCGACCCGGCGTTGACGATGAAGCGGTGCTTGCCCGAGGACATCTCGAAGGACAGACATCCGGCGTGTGCTGTCTTCGACAGGTCGGTCGAGAGGGCATGACCGGTATCGACGATGACCACGGCGTTTCCCGATTGCAGCCGATGGTAGTTCGTGTGCGGCAGGGCCTTGAACGGCTGGCCGGCGGTTTCGTCGTAGCGCAGCACCGACATCAGTTCGTTGGCGAGTGCCGGCGTCGCCCCGTTGAACAATGCAAGGTCGCCGCCCTGGTGGCGAAAGAAGCGCAGAGCCGGGTACATGCGATCGATGCCGGGAATGAGTTTGGCCGGCACGTCATGGCCGAGATTGACGTAGGTCTGACGCAGCGGCAGCAGGTCGAGCAGGAGATCAAGCGCAGTCCGCGGATTACGCGAAACGTGGCCGCCATCACCAAGGATTTGCCGGTCGATTTCGCGATCGAGATCGCGCCCGGCCCTTTTCACGGCCGAGAGCCGTACCGGCATGGCGACCGAAGCGATGGCGAGCGCGATCCTGATGCGAAAGCGGATTTCGCCATCCGGAGCGTGACCGGCAATGCGGCGAAGATGGCGTACATGAAACGCGATGCTCTTCATGAAGCGGCGATAGAAGCCACCCTCGGTCGAATGCAGAACGATCGGAGAATGGGATAGAAACGCAATCAGTCGCTGGGCTGACACATCAGCGTCCCAAGCGATGCCGGTGGTGCGCCTGCCGTGCAACCGGATCCATTGGTCGATGATCGTTCGTGCACGCACGCATGCCGCCTCTGTCCTTTCCGCCCGGAGATGGCGGAGCCAGCGGAAGGAGTGCAAGTGAGCGGCGAATACCTTGGATGGAAGTTCCAGTGAAAAGGGTGAACTTCCTTCGGTCTCCAGCACCCGACCGGCCAGCGGAAATCGCCCTTCCATAATTTCTTCGGCAACGAACGGGTCGATCGCTCTCAGGTCTGTGGGCGCGACGATCAGTCGGTCCGGTGCGCGGCGCGACATTCGCAACAAGGAATGGCGGCCACTGGACACCGAACGTGAGAAGCGCTGAACGGCCTCCCGCACGTAAAAATAGCAAAGACGATTGCGGTCGCTTAACTGCATATTCAACGATGACCACTCCGACCTGCATGGTTAGTGACAATGCGAGTCGGCGTCAATTCTGCGTTCCGGCTCCATGAGCGATCCTGCAGATAAAAGGTAAAATTTTGCGCTAATTTTATCGGCTCCGCCTCAGGGCGGTGGCATAAAAGCCGTCCAGGCCACCGGCAATGCCCTCTGTCGCGGGCAACATGGCCGGAGTCGTTCGGAATTCGCCCAAGGGCGAGATTGCATCCTCAAGACCGGGCCAGTCTTCTTTCGCAACTGCGACGCGCGCGAATTCCGGCTTATCGGCAAGGACGCGGGCGACAACCTCCTCTCCCTCGGAAGGGTCGAGCGAGCAGTTGGAGAACACGACCACGCCTCCCGGCTTCACCAATGTCATCGCATGGCGCAGCAGTCGTTCCTGCAGGGCAGCCAGCTTGGCGATATCCTCCGGGCCCTTGGTCCAGAGCACGTCCGGATGTCGCCTGGTCGTGCCTGTCGACGAGCAGGGAGCGTCGAGAAGGACTGCGTCGAAGAGCGTATCGGGACTGAAATCCGCCATGTTCATTTCATGCAGTTCAGCCTCCAACCCGAGACGAGCGAGATTGCCCTTTAAGCGTTTGAGGCGGCTCGCGGACTGGTCGAGTGCGGTAACCCTGGCACCCGCAAGAACAAGCTGCGCCGTCTTGCCCCCGGGGGCGGCGCAGAGGTCGACCGCGGTCTTGCCCGACAGATCACCGAAAAGACGCGCCGGAATGCTTGCAGCTGCATCCTGCACCCACCACTCGCCATCGGCAAAGCCATCAAGCGACGGAATGCCGCCCTCGAATGCGGCGAGCCGGACACTGCCGGTCGGAAGCACGTGGCCACTCAGCCGTCTGGCCCAGCCTTCCGGATCGGACTTGACGCTGATGTCGATTGCCGCCGGCTGAAGTTGTGCCTCGGAGATGGAGGTCGCGGCATCCGGGCCGTAGACGAATGACAATCTCTCAAAAAACCACGCGGGCATTGCTTGAGTGCCTGCCGTCGCGACAAGGATCGACGCCTTTTCGCGAGCAAGCCGCCGCAGCACCGCATTGACCAGCTTGGCAAAGCGACGGTTGCGCGGGTCTCGGTTGGCCTGCTCTACTGCCAAGTCGACGGCCGAATGGTCAGGAATATCGAGATAGAGGATCTGCGCGGCTGCGATCACAAGCACATGGTGAAGCGCACGAGCGCCTTCCGGCAACGGGGTATCGATCAATCCGCGTATCGCCGCTTCGATGCGTGGAAGATGTCGCAGCGTGGTGTTTAGGATCGCGCGCACCAGTGCCTGGTCCGCCTCGTTGAGCGCCCGGTAGCTGGGATTGCCGTGGCCGGGATCGAGCATGCCGTCGAGCGACGTCTTGCGATCGATCACCGCGCCAAGGATCTTGGCTGCCGCAGCGCGCGCCTCAAGCCCCGGCTTGTCGGCGAACGACTGACGGGGGGTGCCGGCTTTTTCAGGGCGTGGCCCCGTTTTCATTTTTTGGCGATGCGGTTTCTTGCTGTCTGTGTCACTCAAGACCAGGGTCCTTTGGGCGGCTGCGAACCACCGCGACCCCATCCGGCATTCGGGACGGAGCGCGATTTTCGCATCGCATTATCAGCCCTGACCGGTCCCGTCGAGGCTTGGCCGAATTCCGACGCCATCCGCTGCAGCGCCGCAATACGGTTGCCGGTGTCCGGATGGGTGGAAAAGAGATTATCCATCCGCTCACCCGACAACGGATTGATGATGAACATGTGGCCGGTGGCGGGATTGCGTTCCGCATCGTCATTGTGAATGTGCTGCGCAGCGCCGGCGATCTTTCCGAGCGCGGAAGCAAGCCAGAGCGGGTTGCCGCAAATCTGAGCGCCGCGACGATCTGCCGAGTATTCGCGGGTGCGGCTGATCGCCATCTGCACCAGCATGGCGGCAAGCGGCGCGACGATCATCGCCACCAGCACGCCGATGAAGCCGAGCGGATTGTTGTTGTTCTCGCGATGACCGCCGAACAGGAAGGCAAAATTGCCGAGCATCGAGATCGCACCGGCAAGGGTAGCGGTAATCGTCATCGTCAGGGTGTCGCGGTTCTGGATATGGGCAAGTTCATGGGCCATGACGCCCGCGACCTCCTCCGGAGAAAGCTGCTGCAACAGGCCGGTCGAAGCGGCAACGGCAGCGTTCTCCGGGTTGCGCCCGGTGGCAAATGCGTTCGGCTGCGGGCTATCGTAGATATAGACCTTCGGCATCGGCAGGCCGGCGTTCTTGGAGAGGTCGCGGATCATGGTGAAGAACTCCGGCGCATTGCGCTCGTCCACCAGTTGCGCGTGATACGCCGAAAGAACCATCTTGTCCGAGTTCCAATAGGAAAAGAAGTTCATACCGGCAGCCACGACGAGCGCGATCATCATGCCGCCCTGACCGCCGATGAGGTAGCCGACCCCCATGAAAAGGGCCGTCATGAAGGCAAGCAGCATGGCAGTACGCACGAGGTTCATAGAATCCTGCTCCAAGGTCGAATGGTTTGATAGCTCCGGACTTTCCTTCCCGCGCGAAGCTCCCTATGATTTGGGCGCTCGCCGGCCATTTTCAATATTCCCGGCGTGGAGCAGTATGATGCAGCAGGCAGACAACGACAACATCGAAGCGGACGCTGGCGCCAACGGCGACCCGGCACGGCGAATGCTTTCCCCGGCCGCGCGACGTGCACTCGCCGAAGCCGAGGAACGCCGCAGGGGTGAAAAACCAACGGAGGGGCCGGTCGAGATCGGCGGTCGCGGCGGCGCCGATCCTGCCCGGTTTGGCGACTGGGAAATCAAGGGTCGCGCGATCGATTTTTAAGGTTATTATTCCTATTGACGGACCCTGTTAAAGGAATTATTTCCTTATACATGGGAAACCTCGGCAAAATCGCGCTGCAGTGCCTGATTCTCCTGCCTTCGTTCACGACGAGCGCGGAAGCTGGACGACGCGCGGTGATCGACGGTCCGGTCACTGCGGAAATCATCGACGTCATCGACGGCGACACGCTGCTGGTGCGGGCAATACCGTGGCCCCAGCACAGCATCGAGGTCTATGTGCGGCTGCGCGGCATCGATGCGCCGGAGATCCGTTCGAAATGCAGCGCGATCCGTAGTGCTGATAAAGACGCGAAGGCCGCCCTGCGCCAGTTGACCGGGGTAGGGGCCACCGTGTCGCTCAGCCACATTTCGGGAGAGAAGTATTTTGGGCGGGTGGTGGCAGACATCCGCCTCGATGACGGCAGCGATCCGGTCGTCGATCTACTCTCCGAGGGCCATGTCCGGCGTTATGACGGCGGCCGCAAGCCGCCGTCCGCATGCTGAAGTTCCACGCCCGGAACGGAGAATGAGCCACCGTCGAAAGCGGTGGCTCACTGTGTATTCAGGCCGCTGCCGGCCTGTTCTGGCGATTGGCGATCAAATCATCGACCACCGCGGGATCGGCCAGCGTCGAGGTATCGCCGAGCGAACCAAAATCGTCCTCGGCGATCTTTCGAAGAATTCGGCGCATGATCTTGCCCGAGCGGGTCTTCGGAAGACCGGGCGCGAACTGGATCTTGTCCGGTGAGGCGATCGGCCCGATCTCGGTACGGACATGCTTGACCAGGTCCTGGCGCAGCGCGTCGCTCGGCGCTTCGCCTGCCATCAGCGTGACGTAGCAGTAGATGCCCTGGCCCTTGATCGGATGCGGATAGCCCACCACCGCTGCTTCCGAGACGAGGTGATGGGAAACCAGCGCCGATTCGACCTCCGCCGTTCCGAGCCGATGGCCAGAAACGTTGAGCACGTCGTCGACGCGACCGGTAATCCAGTAATAGCCGTCCTCGTCACGCCGGCAGCCGTCGCCGGTAAAGTATTTGCCCTTGTAGGTAGAGAAGTAGGTCTCCACGAAACGGGCGTGGTCGCCATAGACCGAGCGCGCTTGGCCGGGCCAGCTGTCAGCAATGCAGAGGTTGCCATCGGCAGCGCCTTCCAGGACATTGCCCTCATTGTCGACGAGTTCCGGCTTCACCCCGAAGAAGGGGCGCGTCGCCGAACCGGGCTTGAGGTCGGTGGCTCCCGGCAGCGGCGTGATGAGGATGCCGCCGGTTTCCGTCTGCCACCAGGTATCGACCACGGGGCAGCGCTGGTCTCCGACGACATTGTAGTACCACTCCCAGGCTTCCGGATTGATCGGTTCGCCGACCGAGCCCAAAAGACGCAGCGATGACCGCGAAGAGCGCTGCACAAAGTGATCGCCGGCGCCCATCAGCGAACGGATCGCCGTCGGCGCCGTGTAGAAGATGTTGACCTTGTGCTTGTCGATCACTTCCCAGAAGCGTCCCTGGTCGGGGAAGTTCGGTACGCCCTCGAACATCAGCGTGGTGGCGCAGTTCGCCAGCGGCCCGTAGACGATATAGGAGTGGCCGGTGACCCAGCCGACATCGGCCGTGCACCAATAGATATCGCCGTCATGGTAGTCGAAGACGTATTCGTGGGTCATCGACGCATAAACGAGATAGCCGCCTGTGGTGTGGAGCACGCCTTTCGGCTTGCCGGTCGAGCCGGAAGTGTAGAGGATGAACAGCGGATCCTCGGCCTTCATCTTGACCGGCGGGCAGTCGGCCTTCACCGTCGCCACTTCCTGGTGATAGCAGATGTCGCGGCCTGGCGCCCAGGCAACCTTGCCGCCGGTGCGGCGCACAACCAGAACCTTATTGACGATTACGTATTGCTTGGCAGCGATATCGATCGCCGTGTCCGTGTTTTCCTTGAGCGGCACCGGCTTGCCGCCGCGAACGCCTTCATCACAGGTGATGACGAAGGTCGATTCGCAATCGACGATACGTCCGGCCAGCGCTTCCGGTGAGAACCCACCGAAGACGACCGAGTGCACGGCGCCGATACGGGCGCAGGCCAGCATCGCATAGGCGGCTTCCGGGATCATCGGCATGTAGATGGTGACCCTGTCGCCCTTCTTGACGCCGTGCTTCTTCAGCACGTTCGCAAAGCGGCAGACATGCTCGTAGAGCTCGTTGTAGGTGATCTTCTTGTCGATGTAGGGATTGTCGCCCTCCCAGATGATGGCGACGCGCTCGCCGTTCGTCTTGAGGTGTCGATCTATGCAATTGTATGAGACGTTGGTCAGCCCGTCTTCAAACCACTTGATGGGAACCTTGCCCTTGAAGGAGGTATTCTTGACCTTGGTATAGGGCTTGAACCAGTCGATGCGCTTTCCGTGCTTGCCCCAGAATTTTTCCGGATCCTCGACGCTTTCCTCGTACCATTTGAGGTACTTGTCGTTGTCGATAAGCGCACGGCTCTTTGCCGATTTGGGCACGGGGTAGATCTTGGCGGACATGAACTCCTCCTCACGTAAATGCGCCATCACAGCAACTGCGGCCTCCCGGCGCAGTCATGTGCCTCATTCATAGCAGGTCACAACGGCCCCGCAATTAGACAAAGGTCATTTCAAACCTGGAGAATTGCAATTCTACGTCATTGCGTTTATAGAGCGGATAATTTCCCGGAAATTGTGGTTTCAGATCCACGGCCCGCGACCCCGGCGCGGACGGACAGAAGGACTATATCCATGGCTCAACAACTGCTCATGCCGAAAGCGACAGCCGTCTGGCTTGTCGACAATACTGCTTTGTCGTTCGACCAGATTGCCCAGTTCTGCAAGCTGCATCCGCTGGAAGTCAAGGCCATTGCCGACGGTGAATCGGCGCAGGGCATAAAGGGTCTCGATCCGATCTCGACCGGGCAGTTGTCGCGTGACGAGATCGCCCGCGCTGAAGCCAATCCGAGCCACAAGCTGAAGCTTTCCGAACCGAAGGTTCGCGTACCGGAATCCAAGCGCAAGGGACCGCGCTACACGCCGGTTTCCAAGCGCCAGGATCGTCCGAACGCCATTCTCTGGCTCGTGCGCAATCATCCAGAACTGAAGGATGCGCAGATCTCGCGTCTCGTCGGCACCACCAAGTCGACGATCGAGCAGATCCGCGACCGCACCCACTGGAACTCCACGAACCTGACGCCTATGGATCCGGTGACGCTCGGCCTCTGCAGCCAGATCGATCTCGACCTCGAGGTTGAGAAGGCTTCGAAGGGCCGTCCGCTGCCGACGGCCGCCGAACTGGGCGCGACCCTGCAGCCGGCCCAGGAAACCGAAAAGCTCGGATTCCGCGACGAGCGCGAAGAAGAGAAGGAAATCGATGCCGATGCCGTCTTCGCCAAGTTGAAGTCGATGAAGCGCTCCGACGAGGATGAAGACGACGATCGCTTCTGATCGCAGGTCCCAGTATCCGCTGAAAAGGCCCGGTCAGCGATGACCGGGCCTTTTGATTTCAGCCTTTGATTGTGGGTCGCAAGCGGCGTCTGCGGCCCTTCAAGAGTGATTGGATCGCTAGGATGCGAGCGCCTGGCCGTGCCCGTGGGCCCTCAGGACCGCGGTGATCTCGTCGAGGATGACCGGATCGTCGATCGTCGCCGGCATCTTCCAGGGCATGCCATCGGCGATCTTCTGCATCGTGCCGCGCAGGATCTTGCCGGAACGCGTCTTGGGCAGGCGCTGGACCACCATCACGGTCTTGAAGGCCGCCACCGGGCCGATCTCGTCACGCACCAGTGTCACAACCTCCGTCTCTATCAACGCTGTTTCACGGGAAACATTGTTCTTCAATACCAGAAAGCCGCAAGGAATCTGGCCCTTCAATGCGTCAGCAATGCCGATCACCGCGCATTCGGCGACGTCCGGATGCGTGGCACAGACCTCTTCGATCGCTCCGGTCGACAACCGGTGCCCCGCGCAATTGATGATATCGTCGGTTCGCGCCATGACGAAGATATAGCCGTCGTCATCGACGATGCCGGCATCCGCGGTCTTGTAGTAGCCAGGAAATTCCTCGAGACAGGCATGGCGGAAGCGCTCGTCTGCATTCCAGAAACTTACCAGGCAGCCGGGCGGAAGCGGCAGCTTGATGACGATGTTGCCGAGAGTGCCAGCCGGCACTGGATGTCCGGCGTCGTCCAGCACCTCGACCTCATAACCCGGCATCGGTACGGTGGGAGAGCCGTATTTCATCGGCAACAAGCCAAGCCCGACCGGATTTCCGGCAACGGGCCAACCGGTTTCCGTCTGCCACCAATGGTCGATGACGGGTACATTCAGGACCTTCTCTGCCCATTTGATGGTTTCGGGATCCGCACGCTCGCCGGCCAGGAACAGCGCCCGAAAACCCGACAAATCGTATTTCGCCGCATGCTCTCCCGTCGGATCGTCCCGGCGAATGGCACGGAACGCCGTCGGTGCGGTGAACAGAACCTTCACGTTGTGCTCCGACACGACCCGCCAGAAGGTTCCGGCATCCGGCGTCCCGACGGGTTTTCCCTCGAAGAGGACCGTGGCATTGCCCGCCAGGAGCGGCCCGTAGACGATGTAGGAATGCCCGACCACCCAGCCGATGTCGGAAGCGGCCCAGAACACTTCTCCGGGCTTCACGCCATAGAGGTTTCGCATCGACCAGTGCAGCGCCACCATGTGCCCCCCATTGTCACGGACAACGCCCTTCGGCTGCCCCGTCGTGCCGGAGGTGTACAACACATAGAGAGGATCGGTTGCCTTGACGGGCACGCAGGCAACCACGGTGCCCTTGGCCTTTTCGGCAGCCACCGCCTTGGCGAAGTCGATATCGCGGCCCGGTTTCAGTTCGGCCTTCAGTTCGTCGCGCTGAACCACGAGGCAGTGCATCGGCTTTGCCGTCGCCAGTTCGATTGCATGGTCGAGCAGGGGCTTGTAAGCCACCGTTCTGCCCGGCTCCAGGCCACAACTCGCTGTCAGGACCAGCCTGGCTTCTGAGTCATCGATGCGCGTGGCCAGTTCATGGGCTGCAAAACCGCCGAACACCACGGAATGCACGGCGCCGATGCGGGCACATGCCAGCATCGAGAAGACCGCTTCCGGGATCATCGGCATGTAGATGATGACACGGTCGCCCTTGCCGATGCCGAGTGATTGCATGACGGAGGCCAGCGCCGTTACCTCTGCCAGAACCTCGCCGTAGCTGTAGAACTTCTTGGCCCCGGTCATCGGGCTGTCGTAGATGAGGGCTCTTTCGTCGCCCCTGCCGGCATCGATATGCCGGTCGAGGCAATTGTGACAGGTGTTGGTTTCCGCACCAGGAAACCAGCGGCCGTAGACTCCCTGGTCCGGTGCGAACACCCGATCGGCAGGCCGAAACCAGTCGATCGCCTCGGCTGCTCTCCTCCAAAAATCCTCCGGATCGCGCTTCCAGAATCCATAGACATCCGAATATCTGCTTTGCATCTCGCTCCTCCCCGACACGCACTCGCAACGATAGATATATCGGATATAGGACTAGGGGAGGAGGGGAGGATGTGGAAACCCCGACCAAAGCGCTAGTTCGAAAGACGCATGAACCTATCTGGCGCCGAAGATCGCCGAACCGACACGAACGCTGGTTGCCCCGAACGCGATGGCAGTTTCGAAATCACCGGACATACCCATCGACAGCTTCGACAGTCCGCAGCGGGATGCCAGCTTTGCCAACAGGGCGAAGTGTGGTCCGGGGTTTTCCTCGGCCGGCGGAATGCACATCAGTCCCTCGATGGCGAGCCCAAGCTCGCTGCGGCAGAAGTCGACGAATTGCGCCGATTCCTCCGGAGCGATGCCCGCCTTCTGCGGCTCGAGCCCGGTATTGACCTGCACATAGAGGCGCGGCCTGCGGTTCTGCCGCTGCATTTCGGCAGCCAGGGTCCTGGCGATCTTTTCGCGGTCGACCGTCTCGATGATATCGAACAGCGCCACCGCATCCGCGGCCTTGTTCGATTGCAGCGGACCGATCAGGTGCAGTTCGATTCCTTCGGTCTCAGACTTCAGAAGAGGCCACTTGCCCTGTGCCTCCTGCACGCGGTTCTCGCCGAAGATTCGCTGTCCGGCGACGATTGCCGGACGTATCGCGTCCGCGTCGAATGTCTTCGACACGGCGACGAGTTCCACAGTTCCCGGATGGCGGCGCACGCCTCTTTCCGCTGCTGCGATTCGTGCCCTGATATCATTCAGCCGCTCTTCGAGTTCCATCTCCGACCCCGCAGTTTTTCGGTGGTATCGTCTTGTTTTGATCCTATCGGCTTGCCAAGTAGACCGTGCACGCGTCCTTGCCAAGGCCACACGTCTCCAATCCGCACCATTCGGCCACGATTGCGGCTACCGTGCCCGCCTTAAACTTGACGCTTGGCCGGTTTCGTGGTGAAGGTCACCACAAAATCCCCTTGATTTCCGGAACATCTACGACATGGCTATAGAACGTTACAACCCGCGCGACGCCGAGCCCCGGTGGCAGGCAAGATGGAACGAGGAAAAGGTCTTCGAGACCGACAACAACGATCCGCGCGAAAAGTACTATGTCCTCGAAATGTTCCCGTACCCGTCCGGCCGCATTCATATGGGCCACGTGCGCAACTACGCGTTGGGGGACGTGGTTGCGCGCTACAAGCGTGCACGCGGCTATAATGTCCTGCATCCGATGGGTTGGGATGCCTTCGGCATGCCGGCCGAGAACGCGGCCATGCAGAACAAGGTCCATCCCAAGGACTGGACCTATCAAAACATCGCCAGTATGCGCAGCCAGCTGAAATCCATGGGTCTGTCGCTGGACTGGAGCCGCGAGTTCGCCACCTGCGACGTCGACTACTATCACCGCCAGCAGTATCTCTTCCTGGATTTTCTGGAAAAGGGCCTCGTCTACCGCAAGCAGTCGAAGGTCAACTGGGACCCGGTCGACAATACGGTACTCGCCAACGAACAGGTCATCGACGGCCGCGGCTGGCGCTCGGGCGCACTGGTGGAGCAGCGCGAACTCGTCCAATGGTTCTTCAAGATCACCGATTTCAGCGACGACCTGCTGGAGTCGCTGGAGACACTGGACCAGTGGCCGGAAAAAGTGCGGCTGATGCAGAAGAACTGGATCGGCCGCTCCGAAGGGATGACTATTCACTGGGAACTGGTGCCGGAAACCGCGCCCGGACCATCGCGTGATGTCACCGTCTATACGACACGGCCCGACACGTTGTTCGGTGCCTCCTTCCTGGCGATTGCCGCCGACCACCCGCTGGCCAGGGAAGCCGCTGCAGGGAACTCAGAGATCGAGGCATTCTGCGAGGAATGCCGACGCGCGGGAACGTCGCTCGCCGCCCTCGAAACCGCCGAGAAGAAGGGCATCGATACGGGGATCCGCGTCAGGCACCCGTTCGACCCGTCCTGGGAATTGCCGGTCTACGTCGCCAATTTCGTGCTGATGGACTACGGCACCGGCGCGATATTCGGATGTCCGTCAGGCGACCAGCGCGACCTCGACTTCGCCCGCAAGTACGGCCTGCCGGTCGTTCCGGTCGTCATGCCGAAGGACGCCGACCCCGCGACCTTCGCGATCACCGACGTCGCCTATGTCGACGACGGCGTGATGATCAACTCCCGCTTTCTCGATGGCATGACACCGGCGGAAGCATTCGAGATCGTGGCACAGAAGCTCTCGGCCACCATGTTCGGCAATACGCCTCAGGGCGAGCGCAAGGTCAATTTCCGCCTGCGCGACTGGGGCATTTCCCGTCAGCGCTACTGGGGCTGCCCGATCCCGGTCATTCACTGCGACGATTGCGGCGTCGTACCGGTGCCGAAAAAGGATCTTCCGGTGAAATTGCCGGACGATGTCTCCTTCGACGTGCCGGGCAATCCGCTCGACCGCCACCCGACCTGGCGCAACGTGGATTGCCCGCATTGCGGCAAGCCTGCGCGGCGGGAAACCGACACGATGGACACCTTCGTCGATTCGAGCTGGTACTTTGCTCGCTTCACGGCCCCTTGGGAAAACACTCCGACGGACCCGAAAGCTGCGGACCACTGGCTGCCGGTCGACCAGTATATCGGCGGCATCGAGCATGCGATCCTGCACCTGCTCTATTCGCGCTTCTTCACCAGGGCGATGCGTGAAACCGGCCATGTCGGTCTCAAGGAGCCGTTCAAGGGGCTGTTCACGCAAGGCATGGTCGTGCACGAGACCTATAGCCGGGGCGAAGGGACCGCACGTGAGTGGGTTGCGCCGGCTGATCTGCGAATCGAAGAGATCGATGGCAAGCGCCGTGCCCTGCTCCTGTCGACCGCCGAAGAGGTGAAGATCGGCTCGATCGAGAAGATGTCGAAGTCGAAGAAGAACGTCGTCGACCCGGATGACATCATCGCTTCGTTCGGGGCGGATACCGCGCGCTTCTTTGTGCTGTCCGATTCGCCGCCAGATCGTGATGTCATCTGGTCGGAAGCCGGTGTCGAGGGTGCGCATCGCTTTGTCCAGCGTGTCTGGCGGCTGATCTCCGAAGCCGCGGACGCACTCAGATCTTCGCCTTCGAATCCGGCTAAGGATGGTGACGCCATTGCGGTTTCACAGGCCGCGCACAAGACCTTGAAGGCAGTCCAGGGGGACTACGACAAGCTCGCCTTCAACAAGGCGGTGGCGCGCATCTACGAATTGGTCAACACGCTCGCTGCGCCGCTGGCTACAGTTGCTGCCGGCAAGGCCGATACCGCCTATATCGCGGCAGTGCGCAATGCAGTGGAGATCCTAGTCCAGTTGGTCGCACCGATGACGCCGCACCTAGCCGAGGAATGCTGGTCGCTGCTGGGCAATGACGGACTGGTCGCGACGGCTCACTGGCCTGCCTATGACGAGAGCCTTGTCCGGGACAATGACATCCTACTTCCTGTGCAGATCAACGGCAAAAAACGCGCCGAATTGACAATCAGCCGCGACGCAGATGAAGATGCCGTTAGAGGCGCCGTTCTGGCACTGGATTCGGTCAAGGCCGCGCTCAATGGCCAGGCTCCAAAGAAAGTCATCGTGGTAGCGCAAAGGATTGTGAACATTGTCGTTTGATCGTCGATTCAGGCCGTTCCGCCTCGCTGGCGCCATGGCCCTCATCGCGTGCGGTACCCTTCTAGCCGCTTGCCAGGTTCATCCGCTCTATTCGGATACCAACGAGGTTCAGCAGAGCCTCGGTGCCATAGCCTATTCGGATGCCACGACTAGGGTCGAACAGGAGGTCCGCAACAAGCTCATCTTCCTGACCGGCGGCGGCGCTGGTGAGCCAGCTAAGGCCGACTATGAAGTTGACATCAAGGTCACCACGAAACGCATCGGTGTGCTATTGGAGAGGGCATCCGATACCCCCATGGCCGGGCGTGTGACTGTCAGTGCCGATTATACCTTGCGCCGCGCGTCGGACGGCACCGTATTGAAAGCCGGTCACCGCTCGGCAGTGGCTCTCGTCGACTATCCCGACCAGGAATTCGCCAAGATCCGCACAATTCGTGACGCCGAGAACCGCGCGGCCGACGAACTCGCCGAGCTCATCCGCGCCGATCTCGCAATGGCGCTTGGGCGCTAAGGCGCCCATGACCGAAGTCAAGTCGCACGAGTTCGACGGTTTCCTGCAACGTTCAGCAGCGCAGTACCGGCTTTTCTTAATATATGGGCCTGATCGCGGCCTCGTCTCCGAGCGGGCCGGACTTGTTGCAGGAAAGTCCGGCGTGGCGCTTGACGACCCGTTTTCGGTGACCAGGCTGGATGTCGCCGACCTTCAGGGCGATCCGGGTCGGCTCATCGATGAGGCCAACGCCATTGGCCTGTTCGGCGGAGAGAAGCTCATATGGGTCCGCGGCGCCGCCAACGAGAAGGTGCTGGTCGATAGCCTGCAGTTGTTGTCGCAAAACCCGCTTGTCGGTAGCACCGTTATCATAGAAGCGGGCGATCTGAAGAAGGGAAGCGGTCTGAGAAGGATCGCGGAGAGTAGCAAGAACCTCGTCGCCATTCCTTGCTATGCGGATGATGCACGGGCCCTCAATGCCCTGATCGACAACGAACTTGCTGCCGAGGGCCTGCGAATTTCAGCGGACGCCCGGCAGCAGCTCCTTGAATTTCTCGGCGGGGATCGTATCGCTTCGCGCAACGAGGTGCGCAAGCTGGCGCTTTATTGCCGCGATGCTGGAACAATCGAAGTTCGGCACGTGCTGGAAATCATTGGGGATGCGAGCGCGATTTCGACCGATGACGCAATCGATGCCATTCTTTCAGGCGATACGGAAGGATTTCTAGCCGCCATGCATAAGGTCAGCAGTTCCAAGACTCCTATCTTCCTGGTTCTCCAGGGATGTCTTAAGCAGCTTCAACTCCTCGACGTCATGCGCGCTGAAATGGATGAAAGGCGCGTGCCGGCGGCTCAGGTTGTTCAGACGCTCGGGCGACATCTGCATTTCAAGCGCAAACCGGTCATCGAAAAAGCACTCAGGGCCTGGTCAGGGCCCGCAATTGCCCGCGAGATGAACCGCATACAGTCGGCCATCTTGCAGACACGTCAGAGGCAAGCCCTGGAGGACAGCATCGCCATCCACATGCTCCTGTCCACGACATTGCAATCGGCGCGGCGGAACTGACCAAAGCTATACCTACAGAAATTTGACCGCTATATATTAGCCGGCTATCTTCTTTCGAGGAGACGACAAATTTCCTCCAGTTGCTCGAGAGACTTGTAGGAAATCTTGACCTGACCGCCAGTGCCGCGGTGATTGATCGCCACATCGAGGCCCAGCGTATCGGACAACGTCCGTTCCAATGCCAGGGTATCGGAGTCCTTCTCGTTCCGCCTTGATCCCTGCGGCGGCGGTTCGCTCTGAGCCTTAATATCGTGTTGGGCGAGTCGCTCGGCGTCGCGTACGGAAAGCCCCTTGTTGATGATGGTTCGCGCCAGCGCAATCGGATCCGATGTTGGTACCAAAGCCCGTGCATGCCCTGCCGAGAGGCTTCCGCTGGCGAGCATGTCGCGCACCGGATCAGGCAGCTTCAGCAGACGCAGGCTGTTGGCGACATGGCTACGGCTCTTGCCGATGATCTCGCCAAGATCGTTCTGCGTATAGCCGTGTTCGGCAATCAGCTGTTCGTATCCCAGCGCTTCTTCGAGCGGATTGAGATCGGCACGCTGGACGTTCTCGACAATAGCGATTTCCAGCGCCGTACGATCATCCACATCGCGGACAATGACGGGGATATCGACGAAGCCGGCGAGCTGGGCGGCGCGCCAGCGCCGTTCACCGGCAATGATTTCATATCGGTCCATCCCTATGGTACGAACCACGACCGGTTGGACAATCCCATGCTGGCGGATCGAACTGGCAAGATCCTGGAGATCCGCTTCGTCGAAATAGCGACGTGGATTCCGTGGGTTACGGGAGACGAACTCGATCGGCACCATGCGGTCTGGATTGATTCCCGGCTTCACCGCCGCATCCAGCACGGGTTGATCCATTTCGCCGATCAGCGCTGCCAATCCGCGACCGAGCCGGCGTTTGGAAAGATCTTCGTTCATCGCGCTTCTACCTTATCGAGTTTTTGCTGTTATCGTCATGCCGCTTTGCGCTGGCGCTCGCGCTGTATCACTTCCGATGCCAATTGCAGATAGGCCTGGCTACCCGCGCACTTCAAATCATAGAGGATCGCCGGCTTGCCATAGGACGGCGCCTCCGATACCCGCACGTTGCGCGGAATGAGCGTGTGATACACCTTTTCGCCAAGGTGGGTGCGCACATCATGGACCACTTGCTGTGCCAGATTGTTTCGGGAGTCGAACATCGTCAGCACGATTCCCTGGATATCGAGCGCGGGATTGACGGTCCGGCGCACCTGGTCAACAGTTTCGAGCAACTGGCTCAAGCCTTCAAGGGCAAAAAATTCGCACTGCAGCGGTACCAGTACCGAGTGCGCTGCCGCCATCGCATTCATCGTCAACAGGTTGAAGGATGGCGGGCAATCAAGCAGGATGTAGGAGAATGCTGTCGCCTCGTCGCTCGCCAGCGCCTTTCGCAGCCTGTAGACCCTGTCGGACTGCTGTGCAATCTCCATCTCGATACCCAACAGATCCATCGTCGAGGGTACAATGTAGAGATTGGGAACGGCCGTCTCCAATACCGTTTCAAGGATCCCGCTTGTTCCGGCGAGCAGGTCATAGGACGACAGCTTTCGATCGCGACGATCTATCCCAAGCCCGGTGCTGGCATTGCCTTGCGGGTCGAGATCGACAATCAGCACCCGCTCGCCGATCGCCGCGAGCGCGGTGGCAAGATTGATCGCGGTGGTCGTTTTACCAACGCCACCCTTTTGATTTGCAATGGTGATTATCCGATTTTTCTCGCCTGCCATGCCGTTCACCTGACGATTCTATACCTTGCGCTGGAGCTTGCTGATCTCCAGAATCACGGAATCGCTCTCGATTACGCTCGCATGTTGTATCAGATCGAATTTCCAACGACCACGCGCTTTATCAATTTCGGTACCGTAATCCCGACCTTTGTGCAGCAGGGCGCGGACTTCTTCATGACCGAGCATCCAGGGCGACATATAGGCAAGAAGGGAATCGAGGTCGGCAAGCGCTCGTGCCGAAAGTGCATCGCACGCCGGAATTGCCTGTGGAGCATCTTCGATCCGCGAAGCGTGAACTTGGCCCCGGGCGCCTGTTTCCTGAAGAGCCACCCGCAAGAACGCCGCCTTTTTGTGGTTGCTCTCGACAAGATGGACCCAGCCATCTCCGGCTTCAGCCAGAACAATGGCCGTAATCACGCCGGGGAAGCCGCCGCCACTGCCCAGATCCACCCAAGTTTTTGGCCCGAGATTGAGCTTGTATATCTGGGCGCTATCGGCAATGTGACGCTTCCACAATTGATCTAAGGTCGATGGTGCAACCAGATTGATCGAGCGGGTCCATTTTTGGAAAAGCGACGCAAAATGTTCCAAGCGTTCCTGTGTTTCACGTGAAACACGTAGACCGTTCAATTCCATCGGGGACTCTCTCACATTGTATTCAAAGCTTTAGGCGGAGCGCTGCCGCGCAGAATCCTTGCGGAGAAAAGCGAGCAGAAGCGAGATTGCCGCCGGTGTCATGCCCTCGATCTTTGCCGCTTGAGCAATATTGTAGGGTCTGGCATTGTCGAGTTTCTGTTTCAACTCATTGGAAAGGCCAGGTAGCTGCGAAAAGTCAAACTCCGCGGGAATGACCTTGCCCTCCTCCCGCCGAACTTCGGCAATGTCGGATTGTTGCCGATCCATATAGACCGCGTAGGACGCCTCAATCTCCAGCGCTTCGCCCACAACCGGCTTGATCGACGCCAGTTCCGGCCAGATACCAGCCAGGCTGGCAATCGACATTTCTTGGCGCGACAGCAATTCATAGGCGGTCCGGCGTTGTCCATCCTGGTTGAGCGCCAACCCGTGGCGACTGCCTTCATTGGGGGTGAGCGAAACCGATTTGAGCAACTCCCGCCCTTCGACAAGCTGATCAAGGTAGGCAGCGAACCGTCCCTCCCGGGCAGAACCCGCACAACCCAATTTGATCGCAAGCGGCGTCAACCGCACGTCAGCATTGTCTGCGCGCAGCGATAGACGGTACTCCGCGCGCGACGTGAACATGCGATAGGGTTCCATGACGCCGCGCGAGGTCAGGTCATCGATCATAACGCCGATGTAACTCTCGGTGCGGCTGAAATAGACCGCATCCATATCGCCGGCCAGCCGGGCAGCATTGAGACCGGCAACCAGTCCTTGGGCCCCTGCCTCTTCATATCCCGTCGTTCCGTTGATCTGTCCCGCCAGGAACAAGCCCGGAATTTTCTTGACTTCAAGGGACGGAGAAAGCTCACGTGGATCGACGTGGTCATACTCGATGGCATAGCCAGGTTGAAGTATGCTCACTTGTTCCAGACCCGGAATAGTCCGGATGAAAGCTTCCTGCACGTCTTCGGGCAATGATGTGGAAATTCCATTGGGATAGACCGTATCGTCATCCAATCCTTCCGGCTCGAGGAAGATCTGATGCCCGTCGCGCTCCCCGAACTTGACGATCTTGTCTTCTATCGACGGGCAGTATCGCGGTCCAACTCCACCGATCTGACCCGAGTACATCGCCGAACGCTTCAGATTGTCGGCAATGATCTTATGGGTAGCGGCTGTCGTTCGGGTTACGCCGCAATCAATCTGCCGGTTGCGAATGACGTCCGTCATGAAGGAGAAGGGGACGGGAACCTCATCAGCACTTTGAGTACCTATAACATCCCAAGCGATCGTCTTGCCATCCAGGCGGGCCGGGGTTCCGGTCTTGAGGCGACCGAGGCGCAGACCGAAGCTCTCGAGCGTAGCCGACAGACCGACCGAGGGTTCTTCACCGACGCGACCGGCGGGGACCTTTCGAGACCCAATATGGATAAGCCCGCGCAGGAACGTTCCGGTGGTAAGGACTGCGGCACCGCAGCCAAAGATTCGGCCATCCTTCATTACGACGGAAGCCACCCGGCCATCCTTAAGCGAGATATCGAAGGCATCGCCTTCAACGATTTCGAGATTTTCGAAGGCAGAGAGTTCGGCCTGCATCGCCGATCGGTAGAGTTTACGGTCAGCCTGGGTCCTGGGGCCGCGGACCGCCGGACCCTTCTTGCGGTTGAGCATGCGAAACTGAATACCGGCAGCGTCCGCGACACGGCCCATCAGGCCATCCATCGCATCGATTTCACGAACAAGATGTCCCTTGCCCAGTCCGCCAATGGCCGGGTTGCACGACATCACACCAATCGTATCACGCTTGTGGGTGACCAGTGCGGTGCGGGCGCCCAGACGCGCGGCAACGCTCGCCGCCTCACAACCAGCGTGGCCACCGCCGATAATGATTACATCGTAGTGTATCGTCATTCCCTCGCTCCAAATGCTGACGTGTGTTTGCCACAGCACCAGCCAAAGTCAAGAATGTTTCACGTGAAACTGCCGGCGAGACTCGTCCAGGTAGTACAGCATGCGCGACAGAACACATGTTTCACGTGAATCATTTACCGATGCAGAACTCCGAGAAGATAACATCGAGGAGGTTTTCCACATCCACCCGGCCAGTGATCTTGCCAAGGTAGGAGGCCGCCAACCGTAGTTCTTCGGCACGCAAATCTAGATCCACAGTTACGGATGCCAATGCGCCATGGATATAGGTCAGGCTCTTGCGCAGATTTTCGACATGGCGGATGCGGCTGGGAATTGCCAGAGATTCGGCCGGAGCATATCTTCTGACCTCATCCAGTATACGTCCCAACAACTCGTCCATACCCTCGCCGGTTTGCACTGATATGCAAAGATCATGGTCGGACCGCGGCAGATCGCGATGGCGGTCCAGCTTCGTTCCGATCCGTAATTTCGGGACTCCGTCATCCGCCATCCGGGGGACACTTGTGGTTCCTATCTCCTCAAGAAAGAGAATGAGATCCGCACTGTCCATCACCTTGAGCGCGCGCCGGATGCCCTCGCGTTCAACCACTTCATCGGTCTCCCGCAGTCCGGCGGTATCATAGATCCGTACATTGTAACCACCCAGGTCCAGGTCGATATGGAGGACGTCTCGGGTCGTGCCGGCAATGTCGGTCACGATGGCGACATCGCGCCTTGCCAAGGCATTCATCAGGCTCGATTTTCCGGCATTGGGCGGACCGGCGATGACGATTTTCAAACCGTCGCGGATTATCTCACCCGCTCGCGCGCGATCGAGATGATGTTCCATTTCGGTGGCCAGGAGCCTCATATCGGCCCATATCGTCGACGCCACCGAACCGGGAACGTCATCCTCATCGGCGAAATCCAGTTCTGCTTCGATCATGGCGCGGGCATTGGTCAAGCGATCAGCCCAACCCATATACAAAGCCGATAGCCCACCGGAACTCTGCTCGGCCGCCAGACGCCGTTGCATCTCTGTTTCTGCAGCGATCAGATCGGCCAGCCCCTCGACCTCGACCAGATCCAACTTGCCGTTCTCAAAAGCGCGGCGGGAAAATTCGCCGGCATCGGCGTGTCTGAGGCCGGGTATTCCGTCAAGTTCGGCCAAAACGGCATGAACCACCGCCTTGCCGCCATGGCAATGCAGTTCTACGCAATCTTCTCCCGTGAACGAACGCGGTCCGGGAAAGCTCAGGACCAGAGCATTGTCGAGGAACTCATTGTTACGGGCGCGAATCGTAAGCAGTGTAGCTTGGCGTGCCTCTGGCACCGTTCCTACCAGAGCCGTACAGGCCTCGAACGCTGCACCACCACTTATCCGGACTACGGCGACGCCTGATGGCAATCCCCCGCTTGAAAGTGCGTATATGGTGTCCCTGCGGAAAGACATGGGTTCAAGAGCCTCTGCAAGTAGCGATCTAGAAATGGGGTTTGACGCGTCCGCAAACAATACGCGTGACTACGCGTCTTTCGATGGAGAATCGCGGCTGAGGCAGCGGTACCGCGGCTGTTACCCGTCCTCTCAAATACAAGAAGCCCCTCGCGACGCAAAGGGCTTCTCAAACTCTTCGTTTGAATCCGGCTAAAGATCTGGAAAACTACGTGTTCATCGAATCGAAGAAGTCGCCGTTGTTCTTCGTCTGCTTGAGCTTGTCGATCAGGAACTCGATCGCATCGGTAGTGCCCATCGGCGCCAGGATGCGCCGGAGCACGAAGATCTTCTGCAGATCCTGACGCGGGACCAGCAGGTCTTCCTTGCGCGTGCCCGACTTGAGGATGTCCATCGCGGGGAAGATCCGCTTGTCGGCAACCTTGCGGTCGAGAACGATTTCAGAGTTGCCGGTACCCTTGAACTCCTCGAAGATGACTTCATCCATACGGCTTCCGGTATCGATCAGCGCAGTTGCGATGATTGTCAGTGACCCGCCTTCCTCGATGTTACGAGCGGCGCCGAAAAACCGCTTAGGACGCTGCAGCGCGTTGGCATCGACACCACCGGTCAGGACCTTACCCGAAGAGGGCACCACGGTGTTGTAGGCGCGTCCCAGACGGGTGACCGAATCCAGCAGGATGACAACGTCGCGGCCGTGCTCGACGAGGCGCTTCGCCTTTTCGATGACCATTTCCGCAACCTGTACGTGGCGGACGGCAGGCTCGTCGAAGGTCGAGGAAACAACCTCGCCGCGCACCGAGCGCTGCATGTCCGTCACTTCTTCCGGGCGTTCGTCGATCAGCAGCACGATCAGGTAGCATTCGGGATGATTGGCGGTGATCGAGTGTGCGATATTCTGCAGGAGCACCGTCTTGCCTGTGCGCGGTGGCGCCACGATCAAGGCGCGCTGTCCCTTGCCGAGAGGGGCGACCAGGTCGATCACCCGCGGCGACAGATCTTTCGACGTCGGAACGTCGAGCTCCATCTTGAACCGCTCGTTCGGGTAGAGCGGGGTCAGGTTGTCGAAGTGGACCTTGTGACGGATTTTTTCCGGATCGTCGAAGTTGATCGTATTGACCTTGAGCAGCGCGAAATAGCGCTCTCCTTCTTTTGGACCGCGGATCGGGCCTTCGACAGTATCCCCGGTTTTCAATGAAAAACGGCGAATCTGCGAGGGGGAAATGTAGATGTCGTCCGGACCTGGAAGGTAATTGGCATTGGCCGAGCGCAAGAAGCCGAACCCGTCCTGAAGGACTTCCACGACGCCTTCGCCGATGATTTCCACGTCCTGGCTTGCAAGTTCCTTTAGGATCGCAAACATCAGCTCCTGCTTGCGCATGGTGCTGGCGTTTTCGACCTCGAGCGATTCGGCGAAGGCCAGCAGATCGGTCGGGGATTTGTTCTTGAGTTCTTGAAGCTTCATTTCAGCCATGAAGAGGGACCACGTTCTTGATTTTGTTTTGGGAAAAGGCGTGTTGATCGAGATCGGTTCCGCAGCAAGAGAAGCCGCAGGCGAGAACGTAATACACATGCCGTCGAGATGAGGTGACCGGGAAAATAGCGAGTCAGTTCCAAGCCCGCAAGGGGGGAGGATGATTTCGCGCCAACAAAAACTTTTCACGGGTCTGGCTCAGAATGGCTTGACCACCACCAGCACCACGATGCAGATCATCAGCACGGTTGGGATCTCGTTCATCAGCCGCCAGTAGCGCGCAGATTTGCGTTCCCCATCCACTGCAAATTGCCCGACGGCTTTGGCCAGGTGCTCATGGTACCAGGACAAGACCACGACGAGCGCGATCTTCGCATGCAG
The DNA here is from genome assembly GCA_030028905.1 of Ferirhizobium litorale. Taxonomy (GTDB): domain Bacteria; phylum Pseudomonadota; class Alphaproteobacteria; order Rhizobiales; family Rhizobiaceae; genus Ferirhizobium; species Ferirhizobium litorale. The sequence goes on from JALDYZ010000007.1 coordinate 198,843, forward strand.
CCAACCACCGTGAAATCCATAAAACGACCAGGCGAGGTAAAGCCCCAATACCCAGGCAATCATCATGGCCGGTCGCATGATGACGTTCAAAAGACGCTGCTCCATTACCGTGAACGTCTCGGACTGAACCGATCCGGGTTCAGCATCCGTGTGATAGACGAAGAGGCGCGGCATATAGAGCAAGCCTACCATCCAAGATATGACCGCGACGATATGAAAAGCCTTGATCCATAGATCGAAGCTGTCGGGCTGCAACAGATAGAGGCCGGCGACCAGGGCGACGAACACTGCAAACGCAATCGCGGCCCGCATGCGGGCCCTGGCGCCAACGCTGCTATCGGTTTGTCGTTCCATCGCTATCCCCTTAAGGTCCTGACACGTGCGACGAGCGTCGCGACATGATCAGGATCCGCCTGTGGTGTGATGCCGTGGCCGAGATTGAAGATCAGTGGGCCGGAACCGAGGTGCTGGAGGATCTCGTCGATCCCCTCTTCAAGCGCTCTTCCACCAGCAACTACTCGCATTGGATCGAGATTGCCCTGTACGGGCCCGTCCTTCTGCAGTTCGACGGCAAAGGCCAGAGGAACCGACCAATCGAGCCCGATTGCGTCAGCGCCGGTCTTCCGGCGGTAGTCTTTCAGCTGGTAGCCGGCGCCCTTGGCAAAGGCGATGACCTTTGCCTGTGGACGGCGCGCCTTTACCGAAGCAATCATCCGTTGGACCGGCCGGACGGCATAGGCCTCGAATTCCTTCTCGCCGAGCACCCCCGCCCAGGAATCGAAGATCTGTACCGCGTCGGCGCCGGCATCGATCTGGGCGACGAGATAGTCGGCGGAAATTTCCGCCAGCAGCGACAGCAGGTGTTCGAATGCCTGTGGGTGGCTATAGCCGAAGAGCCGGGCCGGGGCCTGGTCCGGTGTTCCATGCCCGGCAATCATATAGGTCGCTACAGTCCAGGGTGCCCCGCAGAAGCCGAGAAGCGTCGTTTCGATGGGCAACTCCTGGCGCAATCGTCTAACTGTTTCGAAAACCGGCTGCAGATGCTCCAGGACGAGATCCGGCTTCAATGCGTGGATCCCGTCCTCGTCGATCGGATCCATCTGCGGTCCGTGGCCCTCTGTGAAGCGCACATTGCGGTTCAAGCCGTCGGGGATCACCAGAATGTCGGAGAACAAGATTGCCGCGTCAAAGCCATAGCGGCGGATCGGCTGCAGCGTGACCTCGACCGCAAAATCGGGCGTATAGCAGAGATCCAGAAAGCCGCCCGCTTTCGCACGCGTTTCGCGGTACTCGGGCAGGTAACGCCCGGCCTGTCTCATAAGCCATACCGGAGGAGGGGTCAGGGTTTCCCCGGCAAGTACCCTCATCACTCTCCGCCGTTCGTCAGCCAACGCTTCGCTCCTATAAAAAATCAAAGAGATTCTAAAAGGTTTCTATTTCTTAGAGTCGGTGGGTATCAAGGATTAAAATCGTTCCACCTGTTGCGCGAATTGCCGCGTTTTGTTCTATCAAGCAGGACAAAAAGGACGCCATTGCGAAAAAAGAGGGAACAAATCGAAATCGTACAATAGTTTCAAACGCTTGGGTAAACACAGAAAAGTGGGCAAGCTGGGGATAGACAGTGGATAACTTTTGACGGTCGCATTTTGTCCACATTATCAACAAGGCGACCAATCTTTCGTGCAGAACAGGCCCGATGTGGATAAATCCGAGGTTTTCCACCGACCACCGATTTGGCGGCGTCGTTCACGCTCGCTGTCCCCGGTTATCAACAAGGAGCATTGTTTAGCGTGGAGAACAGGAAAAACTTCTTCCATCTGCACCTGATATCTGACTCGACCGGCGAGACGCTGATATCCGCGGGAAGGGCTGCATCGGCGCAATTCCAGCTGAGTTCGGCCATTGAACACGTCTATCCACTGATTCGAAATCGTCGACAGTTGATGCCGGTACTGGAAGCGATCGATTCCGAACCCGGCATTGTCTTGTATACCGTAGTGGACCGCGAACTCGCGGAGCTGATCGACGATCGCTGCCGCGAGATGGGGGTGCCCTGCGTCAATGTGCTCGAACCGGTTCTTCATATTTTTCAGAACTATCTCGGTGCTCAGTCTAGACGCAGGGTCGGCGCCCAGCATGCGCTGAACGCTGGCTACTTCGCGCGCATCGAAGCCTTGAATTTCACAATGGATCACGACGACGGCCAGATGCCGGAAAATTATGACGAGGCCGATGTTGTCCTGGTCGGCATCAGCCGCACGTCAAAAACGCCGACGAGCATCTATCTCGCCAACCGCGGAATCAAGACTGCCAACGTGCCGATCGTCTATGGAGTATCCCTGCCGGATTCCCTGCTTTTGGCGACCCATCCGTTGATCGTAGGGCTCGTCGCGACCACGGACCGCATTTCTCAAGTGCGCGAGAACCGAGTTCTGGCACCGGACTATCATCCCGGTGACTACACCGACCGTGCGACAATCGCGGAGGAACTGAAATATGCGCGCGCGCTCTGCACACGCAACAATTGGCCGATCATCGATGTGACGCGGCGTTCGATCGAGGAAACGGCTGCGGCAATTGTTGCCCTGCGGCCGAAGCTGCGTTAAGCGCTGGCAATAGGCGTGACGTTTCCGGGAATCCCCGTGACAGGATCTTGTCGAATGACCTCCAGACTTGTGCTTGCCTCCTCCAGCCCATTTCGCCGGCAATTGATGGAAAATGCCGGTCTGAGCTTCGTTGCGGTTGCCGCCGACATTGATGAGCGGGCGATCGAAGCTCCCTTGGAAAGAAAAGGCGCAACGCCCGATGCGGTCGCTGTCGTGCTTGCCGCTGCCAAGGCGAAAGAGGTTGCCGGCCGTTATCCCGGAGCTCTGGTGATCGGTTCCGACCAGACGATGTCGCTCGGCAATAGGGTGTTCCACAAACCAGTGGATATGGCGCAGGCGCGCGAGCACCTCCTTGCGCTCTCCGGACGTACGCATCGGCTGAACAGCGCTATCGCGCTGGTGCGCGATGGGGAAATTTTGTGGGAACATGTTTCGCACGCCGACCTGACCATGCGCCGGTTGGTACCCGAGTTCATCGATCGGCATTTGTCGCGCGTGGGGGACAGGGCATTGAAGAGCGTCGGCGCCTACCAGCTCGAGGGCGAAGGCATTCAGCTCTTCTCGAATGTTGACGGCGACTATTTCACCATCCTCGGTTTGCCGATGCTGCCACTCCTTAACAAATTGCGGAATCTCGAGGTGATCGATGGATGATTCACGTGAAACATTAACCAAGAGGGCCTTCGTTACAGGCTATCCGGTGCGCCACTCGCGTTCGCCGCTGATACACGGCCACTGGTTGAAGACATTTTCGATTGACGGTTCCTATGTCGCCCGCGAGATAGCGCCGGACGACTTTCCGGCATTCATCGGTTCTTTGAAGGATGGGTCGTCGCTCTTCTGCGGGGGAAATGTCACCATTCCCCACAAGGAGACGGCATTCCAATTGGCCGACCGTCCGGACGAACTGGCGGAAGAACTTGGAGCGGCGAATACGCTTTGGCTTGAGGAGGGACAACTCCTTGCCACCAATACCGATGGGCATGGGTTCGTATCCAACCTCGATGCCCGGCAGCCGGGATGGGACGCAAGCGACGTTGCGGTAGTCCTCGGTGCAGGCGGTGCGAGCCGCGCCGTGATCCAGGCGGTGCGCGATCGCGGCATTGGCGAAATTCATGTGGTCAACCGTACTGTCGAGCGCGCCCGCGAATTGGCCGATCGCTTCGGTCCCAGGGTCCATGCGCACCCGATCGGTGCGCTCCGCGAGGTGATGACCAATGCGGGACTCTTCGTGAACACGACCTCGCTCGGGATGGATGGGGACAGGGCGCCAGAGATCGACTTTTCACACTTGCGAAGCGGCGCAGTCGTCACCGACATTGTCTATGTTCCTTTGATGACGCAGATCCTCAGCCAGGCGGAAGAGCAGGGGTTCGTTGTCGTCGATGGTCTCGGAATGCTGTTGCACCAAGCGGCTCCCGGTTTCGAGAAATGGTTCGGCAGGCGTCCGGTGGTTGATGATACACTGAGAAACCTGATCATTGCGGATATGGAAAGGCACTGATGATCGTCGTCGGTCTCACAGGTTCGATCGGCATGGGAAAATCCACTGCGGCAGGGTTCTTTGCCGAAGAGGGCATTCCCGTGAACGATGCCGATGCAGTCGTCCATGATCTTTATACCGGTGAGGCGGTGCCTCTGATCGAAGCGGCATTTCCTGGAACGACGGTGAATGGGCGGGTCGATCGACAAGCGCTGGGCGCAAAGCTCCAGAAAAATCCCGAAATGTTCAGGGAACTCGAAGCGATCGTCCACCCGCTGGTGCGCAAGCGCGAGCAGGACTTCGTGGAAAGACATCGTGCTTGCGGGAGCGACTTGATCGTACTCGACATACCGCTGCTCTTCGAGACCGGCGGGTTCGAACGTGTCGACAAGATCGTCGTGGTCAGTTGTGACCCGGAGATACAACGGGCGCGGGTTCTGGCGAGACCCAACATGACGGAAGAAAAGTTCAAGCTCATTCTGGCGCGGCAGACGCCGGATGCGGAAAAGCGCAAGAGGGCAGATTTCATCATCGATACGGGACATGAACTCGGGGAAACGCGCAGGCGCATCCGAGAGATCATCACAGCGATCCGGGCTGCGGCTAAAACAGGGACCTAACGGGAATGCGGGAAATCATATTCGATACGGAAACTACCGGCCTCGACAACAAGACGGACAGGGTAATCGAAATCGGTGGTATCGAGCTCGTCAACCATTTTCCGAGCGGCCGAACCTTCCATGTCTACATAAACCCGGGTGACCGCAAGGTGCATCCGGATGCGTTGGCGGTGCACGGCATTACTGACGAGTTCTTGCGAGACAAGCCATCCTTTGCCGATATCGTCGAAGAGCTCGTCACCTTCTTCGATGGGGCGAAGTGGATCGCCCATAACGCGACCTTTGATATGGGCTTCATCAACGCCGAATTTGACAGGTTGGGAATCCCCGCGATTGCAGGAGAGCATGTAGTCGACACCCTCGCGATGGCGCGGCGCAAGCATCCGATGGGACCAAATTCGCTCGATGCGCTTTGCCGCCGCTATGGCATCGACAATTCTCACCGGACGAAGCATGGAGCGCTGCTCGACTCCGAACTGCTTGCCGAAGTCTATATCGAAATGATTGGTGGACGGCAGGCGGCGCTTGGCCTCGGCATGGCAGGCTCGAACAATGCGATCGATATCGGAGAACGCGATGATTCGCTTGTCATTCTGGCATCGCGTCCGCGTCCGCTCGTTTCCCGCCTCGGCGAAGCCGAGCGCCAGGCGCACGAGGCCTTGCTCGCCAAGATCGGCGACAAGGGCATCTGGGCCAAGTATAAGAGACCAAATTGAGCTCGATGCTTGGTCGACACCAGACGTATTATGTTCCAAACAAAAATGCCCGGGCGGAACCCGGGCATTTGATTTTTTGCTTGGCCGTCGCTAGCTCAGTTCGGTACTGCCTGAACCTGACCACGAGCCTGTTCTTCAGCCATGCGCTGCGTGAACATCTGGGCAAAATCGATCGGGTCGATCATCAGCGGCGGGAAACCGCCGTTGCGCGTTGCGTCAGCGATGATCTGGCGAGCAAACGGGAAGAGCAGGCGCGGGCACTCGATGAACAGAACCGGCAACATATGCTCCTGCGGAAAGCCGGTGATGCGGAAGACACCGCCATAGACCAGCTCGCAGTGGAAGAGCACCTTGTTGTCGTCCTTGGCTTCGGCGTTCAGCGACAGTACAACGTCGAAATCCGATTCCGACAGCGGGTTGGCGTTTACGTTCACGTTGATATTGATCGCCGGGGCATTCTCGCGAGCCTGCAGCGAGCGTGGTGCACCGGGATTTTCGAACGAGAAATCCTTGATGTACTGTGCCAGAATGTTCAGGGTCGGGCTTTGCGCGCCGTTGTTGCTGTTTTCGTTGGCCATAGGGCGGTCCTCGCGGCTTTGATGGTGCAGGCCATCTAGCATTTCGAACCGGGCCTTACAACCCTGCAGCCATGGAACCCTAGCTCTCCTGGCAGCGGTTTTCTACCACAGTCCAGGCCCGCGAGACTTTGTTCACTCGTCAATGCGCTTGCGATCTGCCCAGGGGGAGTTGGGGTCGGAATTGCGGTGGAAGTCCTCGTCGTCGAGATCGACGACCCTGTCAGGGGACGTTTGCCTCTGCTGCTGGAATCCTGCCCCGAAACGTGATGCGGACGTGAAGATGACCATTCGTTGCCGGAGCAGTTTCCAGATGAGTTCGCGTACGAAGGGGATAAACATCAGCAGGCCGACGATATCCGTGATGAAGCCAGGGATCAGCAGCAACAGTCCCGCAATGACGATCATGGCACCATGCACGAGTTCGCGACCCGGGTCTCGGCCACGCTGGCTTTCCGAGGCGATCTTGTTCAATAGCCCGAAGCCCTGCACCCTGAGCAGAATAGCGCCGATCACCGAAGTGAGCACCACCAGCCCGAGGGTGGCCCAGACCCCGATCGCCTGGCCGACAAGGATGAAGCCGGCGATCTCCGCAAAGGGTAGCAACAAAATGAGGAGCGGGACGATGGGAAAACGCATGGGTCAGGCTCGCTTGAATCGGTTGGTGTCTTCTTATTGCTGCAAGAAGGCACAAAGATATAGGGCCCGGTATTTGAATGCTTGGCCCATGGGGACTATATGGGTAGGGTGATAATGGTTTTGAACAGCGGTACTGGGCGAATATGGGATCCAACGATTTTATAACACTCTTTTTTCTGGTCGCGGCGGTGCTGATCTTCTTTCAGCTGCGCAGTGTGCTTGGCCGGCGGACCGGAAACGAGAAACCGCCTTACGACCCCTTCAGCCCGCGCGATGCCGCAGGCAATCCCGAGGGCGGCGAAGGCGGCAAGGTGGTTACTTTGCCCCGTCGCGAGCCGGCTGAGGGAGAAGACCGTTTCGCCGGGATCGATGCCTTTGCAAAGCCGGGGACCGAGCTCAACACCTCGCTGCGCGAACTTCTGAAGGCTGATCCGTCGTTCAATCCCAAGGAGTTCCTGAACGGCGCTAGAATGGCCTATGAAATGATCGTCATGGCCTTTGCCGATGGCGACCGCAAGACTTTGAAGAATCTCCTTTCTCGCGAGGTTTATGAAGGCTTCGATGCGGCAATCTCGGACCGCGAGAGCCGAGGCGAAGTGGTCAAGTCCACCTTCGTCGGCATCGAGAAAGCCGATATCACCAATGCAGAGATCAAGGATTCCGAGGAACAGTTGACGGTGCGCATCATCAGCCAGCTGATTTCTGCCACCTTCGACAAGTCCGGCAAGCTGATCGATGGTGATTCCGAAGCGGTGGCAGAGGTGAACGACCTGTGGACATTCGCCCGCGACATCCGCTCGCGTGATCCGAACTGGAAACTGATTGCGACCGAATCGGAACAATGAGTGCCAGTCTAGTGGATTTCTCGCTCAGTCCCGTGTCCTTTGCGGAACTGCCCGGTTGGGCCGAGGATGACCCCTCGGCCCTTTTTGCGATTGTGAGGTCCTGTTTGGCGCAGGTGACTGGGGTCAAGCCCTACAGGACCGGGTCACTCGGGCTAAGCTGTGAAGACCTTCTGCCGTTTCTCCAGGCGGCTTCGAATTTTGCGGCTGGGGATGCGGAAAGTGCGCGCAGGTTTTTTGAAAGGGAATGCCAACCGTTCCTTATTTCCCGGAGCGACAACCAGCGCGGCTTTGTCACGGCTTTCTACGAGCCGGAGATCGAGGTTTCTGCGACGCCTGACGACACTTGGAAATACCCGTTCTATCGCCGGCCCTCTGATTTGGTCGACGTCGACGACAGCAATCGCCCGGGGTCGCTGGACCCGTCCTATGCGTTCGGACGCCTCGAGGGGGATAGCATCGTCGATTATCCCGATCGCCGCCAAATCGACGAGGGCTGGCTGGAAGGGCGCGGCCTCGAGATTGCATGGGCGAAGTCCAAGGTCGATGTTTTTTTCGTTCACGTCCAGGGTGCCGCCAGACTTCGCTTCCCCGATGGGGCGGTCAAGCGCATCACCTTTGCCGCCAAGGCCGGTCATCCGTTTTCGGCCATCGGCAGGCTGCTGATCGATCGCGGCGAGATCGACGTGCGGGAGATATCGATGCAATCGATCCGGCGCTGGCTTGCGACCCATCCGGACCAGGTGGACGAGGTCTTGTGGCACAATCGCTCCTATATCTTCTTCCGCGAAGCGGCCGTTGACGATCCCGTACTTGGTCCCGTCGCGGCCGCAAAGGTTCCGTTGGTCGCCGGCCGGTCGCTTGCGGTCGATCGGTTCATTCATACGTTCGGCTGCCCTTTCTACATTGACGCGCAAACGCTGACCCATCTCGACGGCGGAAAGCCGTTTCGACGGCTGATGATGGCGATCGAGACAGGGACGGCGATCGTCGGTCCGGCCCGCGGCGATATCTTTACCGGGTCAGGCGATGCCGCCGGCGAGGCGGCCGGTACAGTGCGCAACGCTGCTGATTTCTATATTCTGATTCCCAGAGCTGCGGCTGCGAGGTATCTGTGATGGCCCGCAAGCGTGATCTCAGTGCCGATGAACGCATCTTGTGGAGCAAGGTCGCCCGCAGCGCCCGGGCGCTTCCCGGACGCATGGAAGAATTGCAGGCCTTCGAGCAAGCTCTCGAGGAACTGGCGGTGGCACCAGACATCGATCCGCAAAGCCAAAGCGCAGGCAGGGCACATGCGGCCCGAGCCGAAAGTCCAACTGCCAAGAAGTCTTCCGGTCATCACCATCCATTGGAAAAACCGGTCAAGCGCAAGCTGTCGCGCGGCCATCTTGCCCTCGACGCCCGCATCGATCTCCATGGGCTGATCCAGAGCGAAGCACACGGCATGCTGCTCGATTTCCTGATCCGGGCGCATGATCGTGGATTGCGTCACGTGCTGGTGATCACCGGAAAGGGGAGTTCCATGGGCAGCGATGGCGCATTGAAGCGGTCGGTTCCCATGTGGTTCTCGAAAGCCGAGTTCCGCTACCTGATCTCGTCCTATGAGCCGGCGGCACAGCGGCATGGCGGTGAGGGCGCCCTCTATGTTCGCCTGGCTCGACACCGGAAGATCGCCGAATGACCCCGTTTGGTGAAGCGCTGCGAAAACTCAGGGCCCGCAAGGGTGTCACCCAGAAACAGATGGCTGCCGCCATTAATGTATCGCCCGCCTACCTCTCGGCACTCGAGCACGGGCGCAGGGGCAAGCCGAGCTTCGATTTCCTGCAAAGGGTTGCCGGATACTTCAATATCATCTGGGACGAGGCGGAAGAACTCTTCATGGTCGCCGGAGCATCAGATCCCCGCGTGATCGTCGATACTTCGGGGCTCGCGCCACAATACACGGCCTTCGCCAATCGCCTCGCGTCGATGATTCGCAATCTCGATCCCGAGGTGATAGAAGATCTCGAAGCTGTTTTGGAAAAGGCGCGAAAAGTGAACTGACAAGCGGCTTCATCCCCTGATTTGTGCAGCATTTGGACGGCACGTCTTTGGAAGCCGACGCAAAATCCCTATAGTCCGGGGAGCATAAAACCGGTGATTCGCCAGGATCACCGCTTGCCCGCGACAACACCTGGAAAGACCTTATCGATGACCGATACACCCGAGATTGAGAACGGAACAGTGGCGGAATACGGTGCCGATTCCATCAAGGTTCTGAAGGGCCTTGATGCCGTGCGCAAGCGCCCCGGCATGTATATCGGTGATACGGATGACGGTTCGGGCCTGCACCACATGGTCTACGAGGTGGTCGACAATGCTATTGATGAAGCGCTGGCCGGTCATGCCGACATTGTGACCGTGACGTTGAATGCCGACGGCTCGGTGACGGTCACAGACAACGGACGCGGAATCCCCACAGACATTCACAGCGGCGAAGGCGTCTCGGCGGCCGAGGTCATCATGACCCAGCTTCATGCCGGCGGCAAGTTCGACCAGAATTCCTACAAGGTCTCCGGCGGCCTGCACGGCGTCGGCGTCTCGGTCGTCAACGCCTTGTCCGTCTGGCTGAAACTGAAGATCCGCCGCAACGGCAAGATTCACGAAATGAGCTTTACCCATGGCGTCGCCGATGCACCGCTCGTCGTCACCGGCGAGTGTGGAAGCGAGACCGGCACGGAGGTGACCTTCCAGCCGAGCTCCGACACATTCACCATGGTGGACTTCGACTATACGACGCTGGAGCATCGCTTGCGCGAACTCGCCTTTCTCAATTCCGGCGTCCGCATTCGCCTGACCGACCGGCGTCATTCCGACGTCCGAGAAGAGGAAATGGTCTACAGCGGCGGCCTCGAAGCCTTCGTCGCCTATCTCGACCGCGCTCGCAAGCCGCTGGTCCAGAAGCCGGTCTCCATTCGCAGCGAGAAGGACGGCATTACCGTTGAAGTGGCGATGTGGTGGAACGACAGCTACCACGAAAACGTGCTGTGCTTCACCAACAACATTCCGCAGCGCGACGGTGGCACGCACATGGCAGGTTTCCGCGCGGCCTTGACCCGCCAGATCACCTCCTATGCCGACAGCTCCGGGATCACCAAGAGGGAAAAGGTATCGCTGACCGGGGACGACTGCCGCGAAGGGCTGACAGCCGTCCTCTCGGTCAAGGTGCCCGATCCGAAATTCTCGTCGCAGACCAAGGACAAGCTGGTGTCGTCGGAAGTTCGACCGGTGGTCGAGAGCCTTGTCAACGAGGCGCTGAGCACCTGGCTCGAAGAACACCCCGCGGATGCGAAGGTGTTGGTCGGCAAGGTCGTCGAAGCCGCCGCCGCCCGAGAAGCGGCCCGCAAGGCGCGCGAGTTGACCCGCCGTAAGGGTGCGCTGGACATTGCCTCGCTCCCCGGCAAGCTGGCGGACTGCTCGGAACGCGATCCGGCCAAGTCGGAGCTCTTCCTGGTGGAGGGTGATTCCGCGGGCGGCTCGGCCAAGCAGGGCCGTTCGCGTGAATCACAGGCCATTTTGCCGCTACGCGGCAAGATCCTCAACGTCGAGCGTGCCCGTTTCGACAAGATGCTGTCCAGCCAAGAAATCGGCACGCTGATCACCGCGCTCGGTACCTCGATCGGCAAGGACGAATTCAACGCGGAAAAACTGCGCTATCACAAGATCATCATCATGACCGATGCTGATGTCGACGGTGCGCATATCCGCACCCTGCTTCTCACCTTCTTCTTCCGCCAGATGCCCGAGTTGATCGAGCGCGGCCATCTCTATATCGCCCAACCGCCGCTCTACAAGGTGACGCGCGGCAAGTCCGTGCAGTATCTGAAGGACGAAAAGGCGCTGGAGGAATACCTCATCAGCATGGGTCTCGAAGACGCGACCCTGACGCTCGGTTCGGGCGAGGTGCGCGCTGGCCAGGATCTGCGCGAGGTCATCCAGGACGCACTGCGCCTGCGGGCATTGGTCGACGGACTGCACTCGCGCTACAGCCGCGCGATCATCGAGCAGGCTGCCATTGCCGGTGCTCTCAATGCCGAGCTTGTAAGCGATCAAGCCCGCGCCGAGGCAGTCGTCGCCAAGGTTGCCGAGCGTCTCGACATGATCGCCGAGGAGACCGAGCGGGGATGGGTCGGCTCGGTCATTGCGGATGGCGGTTTCCGATTCGAGCGCACCGTCCGCGGTGTCAAGGAGGTTGCGACCATCGACATGGCGCTGATTGGCTCGTCCGATGCCCGCTACATCGACCAGATGTCTGCGCGCCTGACGGAAATCTACGACAAGTCTCCGACATTGGCGCGCAAGGAAGGCTCGCTGGATATTTCCGGCCCGCGGGCTTTGCTTGACGCGATTTTTGCAAGCGGTCGCAAGGGCCTGTCGATGCAACGCTACAAGGGTCTCGGCGAGATGAATGCCGAGCAGCTCTGGGAAACGACTCTCGACCCGAACGTCCGTTCGCTCCTGCAGGTGAGGGTAAACGATGCGACCGATGCCGATGGCCTGTTTGCCCGGCTGATGGGCGACGAGGTAGAGCCGCGGCGCGAATTCATCCAGGACAATGCGCTCAGCGTGGCAAACCTCGATATCTGATCGGTTATCATATGAAACAAAAAGGCGCCCGGTAATCTGCCGGGCGCCTTTTTCATGCCGAAATGCAGTGTCGAAGCTGCAATGATTCACGTGAAACCAGAACTCATTCGCCGAGGAAGCGCCCTTCGAAAGCCACTTCGGACAGCGCCTTGCGGCCGCTCGGCACTTCCCGGGCCTTGAGATCAGCGGGAAGGGTCTGCTTGTCGGCAAGTCGGCCGATCGCGACTGCCGCTTCCACCCGATAGTCCGCTGGTATGCCGAGATCTCTTATGGCCTTGTCTCGGTCGATTCCCGCCATGCCGTGAGCATGGAAGCCCAGCATGTGTGCCTGCATCGCCAGAGCATACCAGGCAGCCCCGGCGTCGAAGGCATGGGTATAGGACGGTCGTCGCTCGCCGCTCGCGGTGATCCGGTGCGTCCGGGAGATGACGATCAGGAGTGCCGAAGCATTTTTTGCCCAGATCTGGTTTGATTCATCCAAGATGGCGAGCAGGCTAGGCCAATCCGCTGTGTCCCTGCGGGCATAGACGAAGCGCCAGGGCTGCAGGTTGCTGGCAGACGGGGCCCAATGCGCGGCATCCAGCATCGTCAGAAGCGTCGTCACGTCGATCGCCTCGCCGGTGAAGGCGCGAGGCGACCATCGATCGAGGAAGATACTGTCGATCGGGTATTCGGAATGTCGATGATTGCTGTCGGTCATGTGGATGCGGCCCTTTATGCAGGCTGCCAGAAAAATCGCAGTTCTTCGCGAAAGGCGAAGCGCTTCAGATGGTCGGCAATCACCATCTGCATCCGCATGCCGCCGTCTTCCTCGTCGGTCGTCAGCTCGATCGCCAGTGTGGACGCATTGGCACTGAAGGTCGCTTGCGTGTGGTCGTTGAACGGAACCCGCCCGCTGTGAGCGTCGAAGACGACGGCAAACTTGTGGCTCCAGTGCTTGCAGAGCTGCTGCAGGTAGCGGCTGGCGTGTTCGGTCGTCACCTCGACGCGGGAAACATACATTGACGGTCCTTTCTTTTCATCCAACGAGTCTTTTAGGCAAGGTGCGCCGCAAAGGCCGAGGCTGGCAAGTCCATTTCAATGACAAACCGCTTCAACTTTGCGCGATCCTCGTTCAGCAACCCACCGGAAAAGCCGGTCAATACCTACAACGGGGTGGAGCTTTTCAAATGATGAAACATCCGCGCGTATGAGAATCCGGCTAATGAAAAAGAAGGCACGGTTTTCCGACTTTTCGATCCCAATAGTATGACCGAATTCATTTCGATGTAATGACAAGGATGAATGGCTCGTTCATATATGACGTTAAGCCTCGTCGAGGCGAGGAGAGATTCGGAAGGAGATACCCATGAAGTTGATGCGAATTGGCCCCGCGGGCGCCGAAAAGCCCGCGCTTGTGGATGCGGAAGGCAAGGTCCGCGACCTTAGCGGTCATGTCGCCGATATTGGTGGTGCGGCGTTGTCGCCAGAAGGCCTCGCGAAACTCGCTGCTCTCGATCCGAAAAGCCTGCCCGAGATGGCGGTCGACCGAATCGGCGCCTGCGTCGCGGGGACCGGCAAGTTCATCTGCATCGGCCTCAACTATTCCGACCACGCCGCCGAAACCGGCGCGACCGTGCCGCCCGAGCCTGTCATTTTCATGAAGGCGACATCGGCGATTTGCGGCCCGAACGACAACGTGCTCATCCCTCGAGGTTCGGAGAAGACCGATTGGGAAGTGGAACTCGGAGTCGTCATCGGGAAGACCGCAAAGTATGTCGGCGAGGCCGAGGCCCTCGATTATGTGGCTGGCTACTGTGTCTCCCACGACGTTTCCGAACGGGCATTCCAGACGGAACGGGCTGGCCAGTGGACCAAGGGGAAATCCTGCGACACGTTTGGTCCGATCGGCCCCTGGCTGGTCACCAAGGACGAGATCGCCAACCCGCAGAACCTTGGCATGTGGCTGAAGGTCAATGGCGAAACCATGCAGAACGGCTCGAGCCGGACCATGGTCTACGGTGTCGCGCATGTGGTTTCGTATCTCAGCCAGTTCATGTCGCTCCAGCCCGGAGACATCATTTCCACCGGCACGCCGCCTGGCGTCGGCATGGGCATGAAGCCGCCGCGCTATCTTAAGGATGGCGATGTCGTAGAACTCGGCATCGAGGGTCTCGGCAGGCAGCGCCAGACCTTCGTTGCCGATCGATAGAAGACTCCGGCGATCAGAGCCCCAGGCTCATTGCTCGGGGCTCCCGAATACCTGCTGTGCGCGGCTGCACAATCTGTTTTGTTGCCCTGCAGCAGAAAAATGCTAACCTGCAATCAACCCGCGGCCAGAACGGGGCAAAAACATCCGTCGAACCGGGAGCGGCGTTGTCTTTGGCTCTTCTTTTATGAGAGGTGGCGCTTCCAATGTTCTACCAACTTTACGAAATGAATCATGCAGCCATGGTGCCTTTTCGGGCTGCCGCGGATGTCATGCGCCTTGCATACCGCAATCCGCTCAACCCGCTGACTCACACCGTCTTCGGCCGTGCCATGGCCGCGGGACTGGAAGTTTTCGAGCGCGCCACACGCCGATACGGCAAGCCGGAATTCGGCCTCGCCGAGACGCTGATCGATGACAGGCCGGCAGCAGTGCGGGAAAAGATCGTCTGGCAGAAACCCTTCTGCGATCTCCTGCATTTCGAACGCGCGCTGCCGGCGGGCCACGCGCCGGATCCGAAATTCCTGGTCGTCGCGCCGATGTCCGGGCACTATGCCACGCTGCTGCGCGGCACGGTCGAGGCTTTGCTGCCCAGCGCCGAAATCTATATCACCGACTGGATCGACGCGCGCATGGTGCCGGTCACCGACGGCAACTTCGATCTTGACGATTACATCGACTACGTGATCGAGATGCTTCACCATCTCGGCCCCGATACCCATGTGATTGCCGTCTGTCAGCCATCCGTGCCGGTGCTGGCTGCCGTCGCCCTGATGGAGAGCAATGGCGACCCCTTCGTCCCTTCGTCGATGACGCTGATGGGCGGACCGATCGATACGCGCATCAATCCGACTGCGGTCAACGCGCTTGCGGAAACCAAGCCGCTCGATTGGTTCCGGGACAATGTCATCATGAATGTTCCCTGGCCGCAGCCGGGCTTCATGCGGGCGGTCTATCCCGGCTTCCTGCAGCTTTCCGGCTTCATGTCGATGAATCTCGACCGCCATATGATCGCCCAGAAGGACTTCTTCGTGCATCTCGTCAAGAATGACGGCGACGGCGCGGAAAAGCACCGTGACTTCTATGACGAATATCTTGCGGTCATGGACCTGACGGCCGAGTTCTATCTGCAGACGGTCGAGACCGTGTTCATGAAGCACGCACTTCCAAAAGGTGAGATGATGCATCGTGGAAAGCGGGTCGACACCTCGGCGATCCGCAATGTCGCCCTGCTGACGGTCGAAGGCGAGAACGACGACATTTCCGGCGTCGGCCAGACCGCGGCAGCGCAGACGATCTGCACAAACATCCCCGATGACATGCGCATGCACTTTCTGCAGCCCGATGTCGGCCACTACGGCGTGTTTAACGGTTCGCGGTTCCGTCGCGAGATCGCCCCGCGCATCGTCAATTTCGCCAGGGAACACGGACGAACCTCGAAATCGCCGGTAAAGCGGGTCATCAAGGGTGGAAAAGCGGGATGACCCCGGCGCCGGATGTTTAGTTGGTCCAAATAAAGCGTTTTCCGATTTATGTCCGGAAAGCTCTTGAAGCCATCATCGAAGTTAACCACATCGGATTCACCGGGTCGGCATTCGGCCGGTCCGTGAATGCGAGGGAAAACTCACTATGAACCAGACAGCATTGCTTCGTCCGGATTGGACGCCTGCCACCATCGCGCTGATGGTGCTCGGCTTCGTGGTGTTCTGGCCGCTCGGCCTGGCCATGCTTGCCTATATCCTGTTCGGTGAACGCCTCCGCAATTTCAAGCGCGACGTCAATCAGGCCGCGGACGGCGCCTTTGCCGGCTGCCGCGGGAGGCGCGGCCGCTATCACTGGCACCAACCGACCGGCAATGTCGCTTTTGACGACTGGCGGAAGGCGGAACTGGAGCGCCTCGATGAGGAACGCCGCAAACTCGATGAGATGCGCGCCGAATTCGACACATATGTGCGGGAACTCCGCCGCGCTAAGGATCAGGAGGAGTTCGACCGCTTCATGCGCGATCGCGCTGCATCGCGCCGCAGGGATGACAACGGCGAAGCGGAAAACGCAAGCGCTTGATATGACGCGACAAGTTCGGTCTATGGCAGCCGGCATCGGGAGGTGCCGGTTTTTTCGTGCCGGACGAAGGTTCGAATCGGATATGTATCGAAGATGTTCTCACGCTTGAAAAAGCCCAAGACCGTTGCATCTCCATCGGCGCCTGAGAGGCGCATGGTTGACGTTGCCGGTCGCACGATGCCGCTGACCATCAAGCAGAATGCCCGTTCGACCCGCATCACGCTGCGCATCGAGCCAGGCGGCCGGGCCTTGAAGCTCACCATTCCACCGGGCTTGGCGCAGCGCGAGATCGACGCTTTCCTGGATCGCCACCAGGGGTGGCTGATGACCAAGCTTGCTCGATTTTCAACTGATGCGTCGCTTAGGCATGGCGGTGAGATCAGGCTGCGCGGCGTGAAGCACGCCATTGAGCATACGGGAAAACTCCGGGGTGTGACCGAAGCTATCGAAGTGGGCGGTCGCAACGTGCTTCGGGTCAGCGGTCTCGAAGAGCATATGGGTCGCCGGATCGCCGATTTTCTCAAGAAGGAGGCGCGGCGAGATCTGGAGGCTCTGGTTGCCCGGCACGCCGCTGCCATTCGCAAGCCCGTCACGTCGATCAGCATGAAGGATACGCGATCCCGCTGGGGCTCGTGCTCGTCCGAGGGGAACCTCAGTTTTTCCTGGCGCATCGTCATGGCGCCGCCTGCCGTGATCGATTATCTCGCCGCCCATGAGGTGGCGCATCTGAAGGAAATGAACCACGGGCCGCGCTTCTGGTCGCTATGCGAACGGCTCTGCCCGCATATGGAAGAGGCGAAGGCGTGGCTGAAGCGTCACGGCACCATGCTGCACGCCATCGACTTCGAATGAAGACAGCCAAGCAACGCGCCGGATTGTCGGAAAATGCTCGACTCTTCGGCTGTTTCGTGCAACTTCGCTGCCATGAAACCGGATATCAAGATCTGCGGTCTGAAGACGCCTGAAGCGATCGAGCGCGCCGTGCGGCGCGGCGCCAGTCACATCGGCTTCATCTTCTTCGAAAAGAGCCCGCGCAACATCGAACCGGACATTGCCGGAGCGCTCGCCGATGCCGTTCGGGGCACGGTCAAGATTGTCGCCGTCACTGTCGATGCCGACAATGACGACCTCGACGAGATCGTCGCTTTGCTGCGGCCCGATATTCTTCAGTTGCATGGCAGTGAAAGCCCGGACCGTGTCCTGACCATCAAGGCGCTTTACGGACTGCCGGTGATCAAGGCGTTTTCCGTACGCGAGGCGGTCGATCTGGAGAAGATCGACCCCTATATCGGCATCGTCGACCGTTTCCTTTTCGATGCCAAGCCGCCGGCGGGCTCGGATCTCCCGGGCGGAAATGGCGTCTCCTTCGATTGGAGCGTCATGGGCACGCTTGACGGCGGCGTCGATTACATGCTTTCCGGAGGATTGAACAAGGATAATATCGCCCAAGCTCTCGCGATCACCAAGGCGCCCGGCATCGATGTGTCGTCCGGCGTCGAAAGTGCACCTGGAGTGAAGGACCTGAAATTGATCGACGCGTTTTTCGATGCTGTCGCAGGCGCCACGTCGCCGAAAACAGTAGCAGGGAGTTGACCAAGTGAACCAGACGCCAAAGCTAAATTCGTTCCGCGCCGGTCCCGACGAGGACGGGCGTTTCGGCATCTTCGGTGGCCGTTTCGTTGCCGAAACGTTGATGCCGCTGATCCTCGACCTGCAGGACGAGTGGGACAGGGCCAAGAACGATCCTGCGTTCCGGGCGGAGCTGGAGCATCTCGGGACCCACTACATCGGTCGCCCGAGCCCGCTCTATTTTGCTGAGCGCCTGACGGCTGAGCTTGGCGGCGCCAAGATCTATTTCAAGCGCGAGGAGCTGAACCACACCGGTTCCCACAAGATCAACAACTGCATTGGCCAGATCCTGTTGGCGAAGCGCATGGGAAAGACCCGCATAATTGCCGAGACCGGTGCCGGCCAGCACGGCGTTGCCTCGGCGACAGTGGCGGCCCGCTTCGGCTTTCCGTGCGTCGTCTACATGGGCGCCACCGATGTCGAGCGCCAGGCCCCCAACGTCTTCCGCATGAAGCTGCTCGGCGCCGAGGTCGTTCCGGTCACCGCCGGCAATGGTACGCTCAAGGACGCTATGAACGAAGCGTTGCGCGACTGGGTCACCAATGTCGACAGCACTTACTATCTGATCGGCACCGCAGCCGGCCCGCATCCCTATCCGGAACTTGTACGCGACTTCCAGTCGGTCATCGGCCAGGAAACCCGCGAGCAGATTCTTGCCGCCGAAGGCCGGCTGCCCGACCTGGTGATAGCGGCCGTTGGAGGCGGATCGAATGCCATCGGCATCTTCCACCCCTTCCTCGATGACGAGAGCGTCAGGATCGTCGGTGTCGAAGCCGGCGGCAAGGGCCTGGAAGGCGATGAGCATTGCGCCTCCATCACCGCCGGATCGCCCGGCGTGCTTCATGGCAACCGAACCTACCTGCTTCAGGATGGCGACGGCCAGATCAAGGAAGGCCATTCGATTTCGGCCGGCCTCGACTATCCGGGCATTGGACCCGAGCACTCCTGGCTGAACGACATCGGTCGCGCCGAGTATGTGCCGATCATGGACCACGAGGCGCTCGAAGCCTTCCAGATGCTGACCCGGATCGAGGGCATTATCCCGGCGCTGGAACCCTCGCATGCGCTCGCCGAAGTCATCAAGCGGGCGCCGAAAATGGACAAGGACCAGATCATCGTCATGAATCTGTCGGGTCGCGGCGACAAGGACATTTTCACCGTCGGCAAGATTCTGGGTATGGGGCTGTAATCATTATGACTTCACGCATGGACAAACGCTTTGCCGACTTGAAGGCCGAAAACCGTCCGGCCCTGGTAACCTATTTGATGGGCGGCGATCCGGACTTCGACACGTCGCTTTCGATCATGAATGCGCTGCCGGAGGCGGGTGCCGACGTCATCGAACTCGGCATGGCCTTCTCCGACCCGATGGCGGATGGGCCGGCAATCCAGATGGCCGGCCAGCGTGCCCTCAAGTCCGGCATGACCCTGAAGCGGACGCTGGAGATGGCGCGCAGCTTCCGGGAGCACGACGACGACACCCCGATCGTCCTGATGGGATACTACAACCCGATCTATGTCTACGGCGTCGACCGATTTCTCGACGACGCGCTCGAGGCCGGGATCGACGGCCTGATCGTGGTCGACTTGCCGCCGGAAATGGACGATGAACTCTGCGTGCCGGCGATTGCCAAGGGGATCAACTTCATTCGCCTGGCGACGCCCACCACCGACGACAAGCGTCTCCCCACGGTCCTGAGGAACACCTCAGGGTTCGTCTACTACGTGTCGATGACCGGCATCACCGGTTCCGCGCTGCCGGATCCGTCGCTTGTTTCCGGGGCGGTGCAGCGGATCAAAGGCCATACCGACCTGCCGATCTGTGTCGGTTTCGGGGTGAAGACCGCCGAACATGCGCGTCTTATCGGCGCGGCGGCTGATGGAGTGGTGGTGGGCACTGCGATTGTCAATCAAATTGCCGGCAGCCTGACAAGGGATGGCCACGCAACTCCCGACACGGCAACCTCGGTGACAACTCTGGTGCGCGGGCTCGCAACGGGCGTTCGCCAGGCGCGACTTGTCGCCGCCGAATAATTTCCCACATTTAGGGCATGGTATCGAAAGATATGGGCCCCAGGGTACAGTCAATCAGGAGCTTTTGAATTGAACTGGATCACCAATTACGTCCGGCCGCGGATCAATTCCATGCTGGGCCGGCGCGAAGTGCCGGAGAACCTCTGGATCAAATGCCCGGAGACGGGCGAGATGGTATTTCATACCGATCTCGAGGAAAACAAATGGGTCATCCCCGCCTCCGGCTACCACATGAAGATGCCGGCAAAAGCCAGACTCAAGGATCTGTTTGATGAGGGCGTCTACGAGGCGCTGCCGCAGCCGAAGGTAGCGCAGGATCCGTTGCGTTTTCGCGATTCGAAGAAATATGTCGATCGCCTGAAGGACAGCCGGGCGAAGACTGACCAGGAGGACACGATCCTTTCAGGCGTTGGCACAGTAAAGGGCTTGAAGATCGTCGCGGTGGTCCATGAATTCAGTTTCATGGGTGGATCCCTGGGCATTGCCGCCGGCGAAGCGATCGTAAAAGCCTTTGAGCGCGCCATATCGGAAAAATGCCCGCTGGTGATGTTCCCGGCTTCGGGCGGCGCCCGGATGCAGGAAGGCATCCTGTCGCTGATGCAGCTCCCCCGTACGACTGTAGCAGTCGATATGCTCAAGGAAGCGGGGCTGCCCTACATCGTCGTGCTCACCAATCCGACGACCGGCGGTGTCACCGCATCCTATGCGATGCTGGGTGACGTTCATCTGGCGGAACCGGGTGCCGAAATTTGTTTTGCGGGCAAGCGGGTTATCGAGCAGACGATTCGCGAAAAGCTGCCCGAGGGCTTCCAGACCTCGGAATACCTGCTTGAGCACGGCATGGTCGATATGGTGGTGAAGCGTCACGACATCCCCGACACGCTTGCACGGCTGTTGAAGATCCTGATGAAGAAACCGGAAATCCAGTCCGGCAACGGTCTTGCAGTTACGGCTGCCTGACGGGACTGCACATAGCCGCCAAACAACACGAGGGCCGTGGCGATGACTGAAGCCGCATTGAGCGAAGCCGGGCAGGAAATCGACAAGCTGCTCGCGCTTCATCCGAAGGGGTTCGACCTCTCGCTCGATCGGATCACCCGTCTTCTCGGCATCCTCGGCGACCCGCAGCGGAAACTGCCGCCGGTCATCCATGTGGCCGGTACCAACGGCAAGGGATCGGTGACCGCTTTTTGCCGCGCCCTGCTGGAAGCAGCGGGGCTCGGCGTCCATGTGCATACCTCGCCGCATCTCGTCAATTGGCACGAACGGTACCGTATGGGCGTAAGGGGTGGACGCGGTCAACTGGTCGACGACGCGGTATTTGCCGATGCGGTGCGCCGTGTCGCAGCCGCCAACGACGGTCAGACGATTACGGTCTTCGAAATCCTGACTGCCGTTACGTTTCTGCTTTTTTCCGAAGCGCCTGCCGATGCGGCCATCATCGAGGTCGGGCTTGGCGGACGTTTCGACGCCACCAATGTCATTGCCAATCCGGCCGTTTCCGTAGTCATGCCGATCTCGCTCGATCACCAGGCCTATCTCGGTGACCGGGTCGAACTGATTGCGGCGGAAAAGGCCGGCATCATGAAGCCAGGATGCCCGGTGGTCATCGGACAACAGCCGTTCGACGCAGCGCTCGACGTCTTGTTGTCTACCGCCGAAAGGCTGCGGTGCCCGACCGCGGCCTATGGCCAGGATTTCCAGGCTCATGAAGAGTTCGGGCGCCTGATCTATCAGGACGAGTTCGGGCTGATGGATCTGCCGTTGCCGAGATTGCCCGGGCGCCATCAATACGCCAACGCGGCGGCGGCCATTCGTGCAGTGCGGGCCGCGGGCTTTGCCGTGACCGAGGCAATGGTCGAGAAGGCAATGGTTTCGGTGGAATGGGCGGGCCGTCTGCAGCGGCTCTCCGAGGGGAAGCTGATGATGTTTGCGCCGAATGGCGCAGAGATCTGGGTCGATGGCGGCCACAATCCCGCCGCCGGCGAGGTCATCGCCGAAACGATGGCGACATTGGAGGAGCGTCAGTCCCGTCCGCTCTTCCTCATCACCGGCATGATCAACACCAAGGAGCCGGTTGGTTACTTCCATGCCTTCGCCGGACTTGCGGAAAAGGTCTTTACCGTTCCGATCCGTCATAGCGACGCAGCGATCGATCCGACGGCGCTTGCCGTTTCAGCGCAGGAAGGCGGCCTTGAGGCCGAACCGCAATCCTCGGTCGTGGAGGCGCTTGAAGCGATTAGCGCGCTGATCGAGGAGCACGAAAAAGCGCCGCGCATCCTGATCGGCGGATCGCTCTATCTCGTTGGCGATGTTCTCGCCGACAATGGTACGCCGCCAAAATAAGAAAGCCCGGGCAAGCCGGGCTTTGATCGTTGTTTCCTGACCGCAAATCAGGCGGCGCTGGAAATCCAGCTGCTGAGAGCGGTCTTTGGAGCGGCGCCAACCTTGATATCGGCAACTTCGCCGCCCTTGAACATCGCAAGGGTCGGGATGGACCGTACGCCGAACTGGGCTGCGATTTCCGGGTTTTCGTCGATGTTGATCTTGGCGACCTTCACCTTGCCGGCGTATTCGACGGCCAGTTCCTCCAGGCTCGGAGCGATCATCTTGCACGGGCCGCACCATTCGGCCCAGAAATCGACAACGACGGGTTCAGCGGATTCCAGCACTTCGGACTTAAAGTTGGAAGTGTCGACTTTTACGGTAGCCATAGGCTGCTGCTCCTTGAGGGATTGCTGTTAGTGCACATGTGATAGGGCTGCACTCGAATTTCAATGCTCGATATCTCACTTTGTCTTGATCTCGGCAAGGGCGGCGGAAAGTACGGCATCGTCCAACGTGAATATCTGAGCGGTCTCCGTGTAGACGAGCACGCAGTCGATGCGTCGTGTCGGATAGAGAGGCTTGAGGATTTCCCTGTAGATGGCGAGCTGGGCACGGTGCGCGAGAGATATGCCCGCAACCGCTTGCGGCGGCGTGCGGTTGGTCTTGTAGTCGAGCAGGACGACGCTTTCGTCCATCACCGCCATGCGGTCCAGGCGTCCCGAGATCGCGAACTCCTGCGTTCCCAGCTTTAACGTTCCCATGACTGCCACTTCGGCTTGCCCGTGGGCGCTGAAGACCGAACGAAGGTCCGGGTGGTCCATCACCGCCAGCGCGGATCTGACCAGGTCTCTCCGTTCTCCGGGCGGCCAGAAGCGGGCTGCGCGTTCGGCATATCGATAGGCGGCCGCTTCTCGCTCGGTCGGATCGAATTCCGGCAGGAATTGCAAGAGGCGGTGCAGCAGACGGCCACGCTCGAGGGAACGGTCGCCCTTCTTCCTTTCGGAAAACAGCGGTGACGTGACGATCAGGTCGTCGGCATCGTCATCGATGATCATAGCAGCACCGGATGGGCTCAATGGCCTCGGCAGGCGGATCTGCGCCGGCAGCGAGCGGCCTAGGTCGGGCGGCAATTCGACTTTGGTCGTGGCCTGCACGGCAGGCGACGATCGCTCAAACCGTTTCAGGGGCGAATCGACCCGCCACGACAAGCCCGCCCATTCGCTGTCAGGGCCGGCGAAAGTCGTTGCGTTGCCTGGTCCGTCCTCGGTGGCAAGCGCCGTCTTGACCATGTCGTGCCACGTATCGGCATTGGGTCGCGCGCCACGATAGCCGCAGATGATCAGCCGGTCGGCGGCCCGGGTCATCGCCACGTAGAGAAGGCGACGGTACTCTTCCTCGGCCTGACTGGTGATTCGCGCGGCGTCGGCAGTGGATATCGAGTTTGCGAGCGTCGCAACCGGGACCCAGGCCGGCGTTGCCGGTTCGTCCTCGCCCGCAGGAATGAGCCGCAGTTTCGGCAGATGGCTCGATGAAAATGCTTTCGATCCGCCATCGACCAGGAAGACGATCGGCGCCTCCAGTCCCTTCGAGGCGTGCACGGTCATGATGCGCACTTCGTTGCGGCCCTTATCCTGCTCGCGCTTCACCTGCGGTGCCTCGAGCTCGAGGGTCGAGACAAAGGATTGCAGGCCGGGGAGGCCGGAGGTTTCGTGCGCAAGCGCAAAGGTCAGGAACTCGTCAAGGATGTCGCTGACCTCGGTGCCGAGCCGGGCGAGAAACTGCCGTCTTCCTCCCATGGCGCCGAGCACGTGGGCGTAGAAATCGTGAACAGGCAACTGCCGCGAAAGCTTGTGGAAAGTATCGAGCCGCTCCACCGCAGCCTTCAGCCCGACTTTGCTGCTCCCGGCTAGCCGCCGCAAGCTCATCCAGGCGCTTTCCTGCTCGTTGCGAAGTGCGGCGATCTCGAAGATTTCGTCTTCGCTGAGATCAAAGAGGGGACTTTTCAAGAGGGCGGCGAGCGACAGGTCGTCCTCGGGCAGGAGCATGAAGCGGCCGAGAGCCAGCAGGTCCTGGATCGCGATATGGCTTGTCAGCTTCAACCGGTCGGCGCCGGCGACGGGGATGTTGCTGCGGCGTTTCAGCGCGCGCGTCAGCGCGTTGACGAAGCCGTCACGCTTGCGCACCAGCACAAGGATGTCGCCAGCCTCGACCGGGCGCTCGACCCCTTTTTCAATGATTGTCGTGTCATTGATCAGGTGTTCGATCGTGTCGGCGATCCGGCGTGCCAGTATCGACGAAGGCGCACTTTCAGGCGTCGCATCGAAGGGGGCGGTCCAATCTTCTTCCGCTATTGCCGCCTCGGGAGCGATCATGTCCCACAGGTCGACGGCGCCCGGGTGGCCGATGCGGCTTGACCGATGAACGACGGCTTCGGAGCGGGCGCTTAGCCCGCGGGCATTGCTCTCGAGCGAGAAGACTTGGTCGACCGCCGATAGCACATCGGCGGTCGAGCGAAAGGAAAGCGGAAGCCGGATCGAGCTGAACAATTGGCCGCTCGCCATCACCTTGCGCTCGGTCGCGTCGCTTTCTTCCGAAAATCGCTCGGGTCGCGCGCCCTGGAATGAATAGATCGACTGCTTCTCGTCTCCGACGGCAAAGAGAGTGCGGCGGGTGGTGCGCGCGCTCTCGCCCGAGAAAAAATCCTCCGCCAGTGACTGGATGACCTTCCACTGCACCGGGCTCGTATCCTGGGCTTCGTCGACGAGAATGTGGTCGATGCCCTGGTCGAGTTTGTAGTGGATCCATGCCCCCACGTCGGCACGGGTCAGGAGATCGGCCGTGCGGGTGATCAGGTCCTCGAAATCGAGCTGGCTCCGGACTTTCTTCAGGTCCTCGTAGTCGCGGTTGAGACGGTCGGCGAGCGTCAGCGCCGCATCCGTCGCCTCGTACATCCGCATCACCCGCAACCGGTCGCGGCAGGCAGCCACGTATTCGCGCGCCGCCGCCACGGCAGCCAGCAGCTCCGGTGCCTCGTTGACCATCGCCTTGGCGATCAGTGACGAGTCGGCCTTCGGTT
This sequence comes from Ferirhizobium litorale, assembly GCA_030028905.1. Classification (GTDB taxonomy): domain Bacteria; phylum Pseudomonadota; class Alphaproteobacteria; order Rhizobiales; family Rhizobiaceae; genus Ferirhizobium; species Ferirhizobium litorale. The sequence continues at coordinate 224,269 of JALDYZ010000007.1, forward strand.
TTCCGGCGGCAGTCAGAAAGACCTGTTCGAGCACTTCGGCGCGGCGGAACGGATCGGTTTCCTTCGCCGCAAGCCGCAAGCCATAGGCGACCTCGTACACCTTTGTCCCGCCCTTGCTGTCGGCAAGCCTGAGGAAGAGGTCGAGCGTCGAACCCGAAAGGCCGTGAAGCGGCCAGTATCGTATTGCAGTATCCGCAGCCGTTTCGTTGGCCCCGAGGCCGAAGCGGCTACGCAGGACAAAGTCGGTGCCGCCGTGCCGCTCGGCATGGGCGATGAACTGGCGAATGGTATTGCGGTTGGCGACGATATCGCCAAGCAGGCCCTCGAGACCCCACTCGTCGGCAAGGTCGAGTACATGGCCGAAGGCTTCGGCAAGATCGGCATCGCCCTCCGCCGAAGTTGCAGTCAGCAGCGACCGGCGGGCATCCGCCAACAGTGCTGCTGCGGCGCGGTCCTCGAGGACCGAAAAGTGCCCTGCCACGTTGGCCTCGAGTGGGAACTGATGCAGCAGCGCCTCGCAGAAGGCATGGATCGTCTGGATCTTCAGCCCGCCCGGTGTTTCGAGCGCGCGGGCGAACAACCGCCGAGCCTCGGCAAGCTTCAGCCTGTCGGGTGCAGTACCTTCGATATCGGTGATCTTGCGCGTCAGCGCCTCGTCGGTAAGCGTCGCCCATTCCGCAAGCTTCTCGAAGACGCGGTTCGACATCTCGGAAGCCGCCGCCTTGGTATAGGTAAGGCAGAGAATAGAGGAGGGACGGGCGCCGGCGAGCAGCAGGCGGATCACCCGCTGGGTCAATACATGCGTCTTGCCGGAACCGGCATTGGCCGACACCCACGCCGAACGCGCCGGATCCGAGGCGAGCGACTGCTGCAGGGTCGTCCAACCGATCCAGTCGCCGGGCTCCTCACTGACCGGAAGCGGGTGCATCTCATTCATCGGCGGACGCCTCGTCGGTTTCGGCCGTCGACCATTCGGCGACGCGGGCGAGATGATCGTATTCGCCGCCGAAATCCCGTTCCTTGGCGGGGATCAGCCGGGACACGAAACCGTGTTCAGCGGATTGCAACAGGGTTATGAATTTCACCAGTTGGTCCATCGATTCGACGGCTAGGTCCCGGGCCGATTTCGGATTCGCCTTGGTTCCGGTCGCAAACTCGTTGTTCACTTGTTCCGCCGTGAAGCGCTCGCCGGGATTGAGTCGCACATAGAGGAGGTTTTCTGGTGTCAGCACACCCGCCCGCGCAAAAGCGCCGGCGCTCAGTGCCGCTGCTTCCAGTGCCAGCTGCGGGTCGAGAAGCACGCGTGCCTGCGACACGCTGGGGCTCGAGCCCGTCTTGTAGTCGATGATGTCGGCCGTGCCGGTGCCTTTGATATCGATGCGATCGGCAACCCCCGTCAGCTTGATGCCGATCGGGGGGATCTCCATGCTGGCTGGTAGCTCCGTATAGGTTCTGCGGATCTCCGGGCGCCGCTCCTTTTCCCAGTCCATGAAGGCGCGGGCCACCTCGCGGAAACGTGGGCGCCATACGGTATCGATATGCGGCGGTAGCGCCTCGCGGTCGAATTCCTCGGCGAGGATGCGTTCCATCGCCTCGGCAGCGGCCGGCATTCCGGCAATGTGACCTTCTGAGGTGAAGCGCTCGATGATGCGGTGATAGAGCGTGCCGCGCTCGGAGGCGCCCGGATCGGTATTGAACGCATCGACTGGATCAAGTCTCAGCACCCGGCGCGCATAGATCGAGTACGGGTCGCGGCGCAACCTTCCGACTTCGCTGAAGGAGTACTTGTTCGGCTGCAGTTTCGCCGGAGGCTTCGGTGCCGGTCGCTGGGCGGCAGCCTGGTTGTCCCCGCCATCGATCAACCCTGCCCACTGGCGATAGCGGTCGCCGCGGCCCTTCAGTTCTGCGGCAAAGTCCTTGCCACCAAGGGCGAGTAGCCGCTGGAGCCAGCGCGACGCAACGGTCGGAGCCGACCCTTGGCGCATCGACCGCGAATAAATGAGGTGGCGCGTGCCGTTCGCCATCTCGAAGTCATGCGCCAGCTGGCCGATCCGCCGTTCCGGCGGCTCGAGACCGATTCCGGTCTTCATGGTGCGCGACAGAAAGGGGTTGTTCGAGGTCTTGTCCGGCCAGGATCCCTCATTCAACCCGCCAAGAATCAACGTATCGACGCTCTGCAGGCGCGCTTCCAACGTCCCGAAGATGAATAGGCGCGGGTGGCTCATGGCGCGCGGTTTCACCGCCTCGCCCGCCGCCAACGCCTGGGTGATGTCGATCCATTGCGGGCCGTCGCATTCGAGCCCGCTCTCAGCTTCCATGACGCCGCTCAAAAGCGAGGCGAGCACATCGCCGCCTTCGCCGGACCATAGTGATGCGAGGTTCCCCGTTTCGTCGACCGCAATCGCCTCCAGCACACGGCCGGTCCGCTCCGCCCATTCCGACAGCGGAAACGAGGATGTCATCCCGCGGCTTTCGCCACGTCGGCGCAGCAGGGCACCTGCAAGCGGTTCGATCGCCTCGGCGATGCGCGTCGCCAGATGCAGCGCTTGCCTGGGAGCATCGGCGGCAAGCGCCTGCCGCCAGTGCGGCGGGTGCCGGTCCTTGTCATGGAGATCGAGCTGCACTTTCAAAAGCGGCGCAAGCTCGGTGATATCGACTTCGCTGACTCCGCCGCGCATCGCCAGCAATTCCAGTGCGTTGACCGCTGTCGACAAAGTCCGGGTGTCGAGCCCGAAGCGGGCGAGCGGATGCTTCAACAACGAAACGATCGCAACCGGATCGCCGGGGCGAAGCGTCGCTTCTAGCACGAGTTGCAGCAGGGTCCCTTGTGGCGTGGCGGTCAGTGGCGTACCGGCGGAATCGTCGGCAGCGATGCCGAAACGGGCGAGTTCTGCCGTGACGCGTCGTGCAAGGTTCCGGTCGGGCGTGATCAACGCGGCCTGCGCTTCGGGTTTTTGGAGGGCGAGCCGAAGGGCGATTGCAATTGCCGTCGCTTCCTCGCGCTCGTTGGCGGCTTCGATCAGCGAGACATCCGAGAACGCTCCGGCGATCCGCCCGGGGTCGGCCGCCTTCTGCCACTCGCTCCAGCGATCGGTGGCGCGGGACGGGGCGAGCGCCCGGGACAGGATTTCGGCGCGAAAGGCGAGATCCGCGGGAGCCTTGGCCAGCACTTCCACATCGGTGCGTTCTATTCGTAGCCGCTTCAGAAGATGAAAGAGACCATATTGCGGATGGCTGCGGCTTGCCGGATCCGGTTTTTTGCCGATCTCGGTTTCGGGAGAAACCAGGTCCCAGTCTTCCTCCGGCATCGAAAGATCCAGGCCGGGCAACACCACGACGCCCTGGGGCAGTTGGGCAACGGCGGCAATAAGTTCGGCCGCAGCCGGAACCGAGCCGGTGGAGCCAGCCACGATAACCGGCCCCGCATGCTTTTGGTTGGCGAGGCGCTCGGCCTCGCCGCGCAGGATCGCGTTGCGGTGCCGGGCGGGGGACGAGCGGTTGAGTTCTTCGAGCCGGGCCGGCCAGAAGGCGCTGGCGATACTCAAAAACTCCAGAGTTAGCTGCCACCAGATTGCGTGGTCGCGCGCATCGAGCTTCTTGAGGTCGCCCCAATCGCGCTCCTCGGTCTCGATCGAATCGATAAGTTCCGCCAGGTCGCGAGCAAGCCAGATGGCGTCGGCCGGGCTTGCGGGCGCCACCAACGGCGAGTCGGAATGGATGTCGCGCACGACCTGCGGCAGCCGGTTGCGCCAGGCGAGGATCAGTTGCGCAAGCTCGAGGAGGCGTGCCGTGTTCGGCAATGGCGGCGCAAGGTCGAGCGTAGCAGGTGAGGCTACATCGAAGAAGCCGCTGTCATCGTCCGTTTCGCCAAGGGGTCGGATGACCGGCAGGATCGCCGAGCGTCCGCCAAGGATGTCGACAAATTCCGAACGCAATACGCGGGCTGCGCGCCGGGTCGGCACATAGATCGTCACCTTGGCAAGCGACAACGGGTCGGCAGCGTCGAAGCGATAGTGGTCGGTCAGGCGGCCATCGCAAAGTGCGGCCGCCAGCGTCTTGAGGAAAGGCAAGCCCGCCGGAATGGTCAGAACGCGTTGGCGGGGAAGCGTCGACATCTCTACACCACCTCAAGGAAGCGGCGGATTGTTTCCTCCGCCTCGTCGATTGCTTCCGGCGTCCCGACCGTCAGCCAATGTCCCTCGAGCATCAATCCATAGAGACGGTTTACGGCAATCGCCCGGTCGAAATAGATGTTGAGGTTGAATGCGTCGTCGGGCGCATCGTCCAGCAAGGCAGAATTCATGACGATAGCGCCAGCATAAACCACCGGATTGGGGTCGCCGTCCCGGTAGCGGATCAGTTGCCCATCCGCGGCGAGGCTGAAATCCTTCATGCCATTGTGTCCGGTCGTGTTGTCGAGGTTCACGCAGAGCAGGGCCATGTCCATCCGTGCCGGATCGAAGAATTGGTCAAGGCGCTGGAGATTGGTCGGGCGCCCCTCGCTCTCGCCGATCCAGAACAGGTCGGCATTCATGACGAAGACGGTGCCGGGCGGAAGCAGCTTCAACCCCTTGGCAAGTCCGCCACCGGAATTCATCAGCGCATCGCGCTCGTCGGAAAGAATGATCTCCATACCTTCGTGGCGGCCGAGATGTGCTATCACTTGGTCTGCGTGGTGATGGACATTTACCACGGCACGCTTGACGCCCGCTGCGGCGAGCGTCTCCAGCACATAGTCGATCATCGGCTTGCCGGCGATCGGCACTAGCGGCTTCGGGATCGTATTGGTGATCGGGCGCATCCGGGTTCCGAGCCCAGCTGCCAGCACCATTGCGCTCTCTATTGTCATCAGACCTGCTGCAGTGATTCGGATTTGCCTATTCCAGCCCTTGTGCACCAGTCGCGCAAGGGGGCGAGTGCTTCGTGTTCGAAAGCCACGTCGAGATAGGCAAGGGTGCGGGGCATGTGTTTCATGTAGCCGGGCTTGCCATCGCGCTGCATGAGGCGGACCCACAGGCCGTTCAGCTTGCAGGCGCGCTGCGCCGACATGATGGCCCAGTCCTTTTTGAACCGCGCCTCGTCAAAGGTGCTATCTAGGCGGCGCAGGGCCAGATAGTCCTGCATCAACTGCTCGAAAAGATCGCGCGCGATGGTGACACGTGCGTCCTGGGCAATCGAAACGAGGTCGTAGGCTGTGGGCCCGATCATCGAATCCTGGAAGTCGATGATGCCGATTCGGTCATTGCCCGTCCTGTCTCCCCGCCAGATGATGTTGGGTGAATGGTAGTCGCGAAGCAGCAGGTTGGTCTCGCCACCTGCAAGCTGGTCGATCAAACCGTCCCAGATCGCTAGATACTCTTGGCGCTCCTCGTCGGTCGCGGGCGCGCCGCGCTTCCAGGGCAAATGCCAATCGACGAGTAGACGTGCTTCCATCTTCATTGCCGTGCGATCGAAATCCGGGATGTGGTGGACATAATCGTCCGTCACCCTGATATCGCGTCGTGCCGGCAGCGCATGCAGGGCGGCGAGGCATGCGACGGATTGGCGATAGCGCTCCGCGATCGGCTTGCCATCGCCGTCGAGGATGCCGTCGCTGCCGAGATCCTCGATCAGCAAGATGCCAGCTTCGTAGTCCGCATCGAAAACTTCGGGGGCGGCGAAGCCGCGTTCGCGCAAGTATCGCGATACCGCCACGAAAGGATAGGCGTCCTCGGCAATATGAGCGACCTTGGGGTATGGCTTGCCGTCAAGTACCGGTGGGCCTTCGGGCTGGCGAGGCCAGTCCATCAGGATGATTCGCTCCCCCTTCGGCGCTCGGAAGTACTCGTAGGCGCGCACCGAGGCATCGCCTGTCAGATACCGGCGTCGGACACCGCCGTATCCACGCTGCTCAAGAAAATCCCGGATGGCGATCACACGGCGGATCCTTGCCGCGTTGGGTTCTGGCGCTGCGATCGTCACGCGTCGGCCGTCGCCCTCGTGCTCGATGCGCAGGCGGATGCGGTCGCTCGGCAAATCGTCCTCGGCCATCTGCGGCCATTCGATCAGGGCGATGCCGTTCGAAAGCGCCTCGTCGAGGCCGAGTTCCTCGAGTTCACTCGGATCGCTGATCCGATAGAGGTCGAAATGGGCGACCGGGATCTTGAGATCATAGGTTTGGACAAGCGTGAAGGTTGGGCTCGGCACCTCGAGGTCGCCGTCATCGGCGATGGCGCGGATGAGCGCGCGCGCAATCGTCGACTTTCCTGCACCGAGATCGCCGGAAAGGGCCAGGCAATCTCCGGGTTTGACCGCCAGCGCCAGATCCTCTCCAAAGCGGATCATCGCGGCTTCGTCGGCAAGGTGGATCGAGATCAGGTCGTTTTGTTCGTTCATTCGGCTGCAACGGTGTGGCTGAGCTGGCCGGATGGAATCCGGCAAGACACCGTCGTACCGCGCCCGGGGCGGCTGTCAATCGAAACCTTGCCGTTGTGCAGGCTGACGAAGCTTTCGACGATCGAAAGACCGAGGCCGGCACCGCTGCGCTTGCCACCCTTGCCGCTTGACGCAAAGCGATCGAAGACGGCCTTCAGCATGTCTTCCGGGATGCCCGGGCCCTTGTCGGCCACGGAGAACACGAAGTCCGTGCCCTCCCGCACGCAGGAAAGCGATATGACTGTGCCCTCAGGCGCGAAATTGGCGGCGTTGGTGAGCAGTTTGATGAGGATCTGCTTGAGCCGCTGTTGGTCGGCGACGATGACGCCAAGCGTGGCGGGTGCAACGATCTCGAGCGTGACGCCGCCATCCTGGAGACGATCGGCGATCTGGATTGAGACGTCATCGAGCAACTCGTCGAGGTTCACTTCGGAATAGTTGAGCTGCATGATGCCGGCATCGACCGTGGCCAGGTCGAGAATGTCGTTTACGATCGTCAGCAGCACCGAGGACGATGTGGAAATATGGTCGATGTATTCGGCCTGGCGGTCGTTGAGGTCGCCGATGCCCGGCGTCTTCAACAGGTCGGTGAAGCCGATGATGTTCGTCAGCGGCGAACGCAATTCGTAGGAGACATGCTGGACAAAGTCGTTCTTCAACGCGTCGGCCTTGCGAAGCGCGTCGTTCTTCTCGGTCAGCGCTCGCTCTGCCCGCACACTGTCGGTCATGTTGACGAAGGTCAGCATGGTCTGAGCGTTGGGGAGCGGGGTCACCGCGTAGTCGAGCACCAGGCCCGACAACAGCTCGAGCGTACCCTGCCTCGACGGGCGCTCGTCCTCGAAGCTGGTGATCATCTGGCCGAAGCTGCGCCAGCCATCTGCCTGGTCGTAGGATTGCGCGCAGGCTGTTTCGATGGCACGGATGTGACTACCCGGCGCTGCCTCGGCTTCGGTGATCCCCCAGAGCGCCCGGAACGCGGGATTGGAAAGCTTGATGCGCCCGTCCGGACCGAACACCGCGACACCTTCCGACAGGTGATCGATGGTTTCGCCCTGAACCTTCACCAGCGTGTTGTAGCGGGTCTGCAGATTGACCTGTTCGGTGAGGTTCTCGAAGACCCAGGTCGCGCCACCCTGCGGGTGTGCGGTTGCGAAGACCCGCAGGATCTGTCCGTTCGGCAGATGCCAGAGGTCGCTCTGCGTGTCGAGCGAACGATAGACCGAGAGGGCATTTTCCTTCCAGGCTTTCCAGTTGAGCTGTTCGGAAAGCTTGCCGGTCTCGCGCAACCGATCCAGCATCTCCCCGTTGTCCGGCTTCGACTCAAGGAAGGTGAGGTCGATTTCCCAAAGCTGGACGAAGGCCTGGTTGTAAAATTGCAGGCGACGGTTCCCGTCGAAGATCGCCACCGGCGTCGCCAGATGGTCGAGCGTTTCGGCGTGGCTCTTCAGGGTGCGTTTCAGTTCCTCGCGCACCGCTTCGATCTCGGAGACATCGATCGCCATGCCGGCCGAGCCGCTCGCACCCTTGACGTCGACGACATCGAAGAAGGCGCGGTTACCGTGGACGACGGTCGAGAGCTTGTCCCTAAACGGTGATTCGGATGTCGCCGTGGCGCGGATCTTTTCGCGCGCTATGGTGTTCAGCAGTTCGCGTTTCTCGCGCACCGCCTGCTCCGGTGACGGCGCATCGACCGCTTCGCCATAGGCCTCGTTGACCCAGGTAAGCTGGCCATCGGGATCGCGCTGCCACACGGGCATGTCGATGGAATCGAGCAGGTTCTGAAAGGTCGAGATCGAGGTCATCATGCGATCACGCTCGATCTTCAGTTCGGCAAGTTCGGCGCGAAGGTTGTTGAGCGCCACGAAACGCACGAATGCCCTGCCACCGGAAACACGTCCCTGCGCCTCGATGACTTCGTCGCGCTGGGTTTCGACCACCGTATCGAAGCTCTGCGCCTTGCCGCGCAAAAGATCGATCAGGCGCTCGAGTTCTGCGGCGGAGCGGGAATTCAGCCAGCGGCCGAACGCCAGGAACTCGCTGTCCTGTTGCGGTGCGCCGGTTTCGATCGGGAGCTGACCGAGGAATTCCGGCTGGCCGTTCGGGCCGTCCCATATGACGATGCGACGGTTCTTGTCGGCGATCAGCGCCTCGAAGCGGGAAATGCGCTGGTTGGCATCTGACAAGGCGGAGCGGATCTCGCGGCTCTCGGTTTCGAGGTTGCCCTTCTGGCGCACAAGCCAGATTGCCGAGAGGACGACCGCCGATATCACGCCGATGACCAGGGAAAAGCTCATGGCTTCGGAAGAGGTGAACAGCCGCGCCGCCACGGGCGTTCGCCCTTCGACCTCGGCGACTGCGGTGCCGGCAAAACCGGCGAGCGCTGTTCCCGAAATGCAGTACCGCCAGAAACGGGAAAGATTGCGCGAGCCGACAAGACGCACCTTCCGTTCGTCCGCATGCGCCTTTCCACCGGCGCAGCTGCGCTCGCCGCCAATCGCGCGCGTCTCGCCCGAGCACGCGTTTGCCTGCTCAGACAGACTTTTTTTGCTTACCGACATCCCCGGTATGTCTCCGTCCTATGTGCCGCATGATCGACAAGACATCCCGCTCCCGCGAACGCCCGGTGAACCCGGAAAATCGCGAATCACGTGATAAAACAATACTGTCTTAGGGAATCCGCGGGAAGGCACCCGCCCAAAAAAGACGCCGCAGCGCTTGGTCGGCGCTGCGGCGTCCAGATGTTGTGGATGCTAAACTAACAGATCAATACCTGTAGTGTTCCGGCTTGAACGGGCCCTTCTGAGTGACGCCGATATAGGCCGCCTGCTCGCCGGAAAGCTCGGTGAGCCTTACGCCAAGCTTGTCGAGATGCAGCCTGGCGACCTTTTCGTCGAGGTGCTTCGGCAAGACGTAGACCTCGTTGCCATAGCCGCCGGTGTTGTTGAACAGTTCAATCTGGCCGAGGACCTGGTTGGTAAACGAGGCCGACATGACGAAGGACGGATGGCCGGTCGCGTTGCCAAGGTTCAGCAGGCGGCCTTCCGAAAGCAGGATGATGCGGTTGCCCTTGGGCAGTTCGATCATGTCGACCTGCGGCTTGATGTTGGTCCACTTCATGTTGCGGAGCGCCGAAACCTGGATCTCGTTGTCGAAGTGGCCGATATTGCCGACGATCGCCATGTCCTTCATCTCGCGCATGTGCTCGATGCGGATGACGTCCTTGTTGCCTGTGGTGGTGATGAAAATATCGGCAGAATCCACCACGTCTTCGAGGCGGACGACTTCGAAGCCGTCCATGGCTGCCTGCAGAGCGCAGATCGGATCGATTTCGGTGACCTTGACGCGTGCTCCGGCGCCACGCAGCGAGGCGGCCGAGCCCTTGCCGACATCGCCATAGCCGCAAACGACCGCGACCTTGCCGGCCATCATCACGTCGGTGCCGCGGCGGATGCCGTCGACCAGCGATTCCTTGCAGCCGTACTTGTTGTCGAACTTCGACTTGGTGACGCTGTCATTGACGTTGATTGCCGGGAACGGCAACAGGCCCTTTTCCGAAAGCTGGTAGAGGCGATGGACGCCGGTGGTGGTTTCCTCGGTCACGCCCTTGATCGCGTCGCGCTGCTTGGTGAACCAGCCGGGCGACGACTTGAGGCGCTTCTTGATCTGAGCGAACAAGATCTCCTCTTCCTCAGAGCCCGGGTTGGACAGCACGTCTTCGCCGGCTTCGGCACGGGCGCCAAGCAGGATGTACATGGTGGCGTCGCCACCATCGTCCAGGATCATGTTCGAGACGCCGCCGTCCGTCCATTGGAAGATGCGGTCGGTGTAGGTCCAGTAGTCCTCGAGCGACTCGCCCTTGACCGCAAAAACCGGAATGCCGGCGGCAGCGATGGCCGCAGCGGCGTGGTCCTGGGTCGAAAAGATGTTGCAGGAGGCCCAGCGGACTTCGGCGCCGAGCGCCACCAGGGTTTCGATGAGGACCGCGGTCTGGATCGTCATGTGCAGCGAGCCGGTTATGCGGGCGCCCTTCAAGGGCTTCTTTTCACCAAACTCCGCACGGCAGGCCATGAGGCCCGGCATCTCGGTTTCAGCGATCGAAATTTCCTTGCGGCCAAAATCGGCGAGACCGATGTCGGCGACGATATAGTCCTTGTCTGTGCTCATGAAGCTCTCCAGCTGGATAAGTGCATCCTTCGTCCGCCAGGCGGAGAGATCGAAGAAAGGATGCACGGAACTCCGCTCGTCTGGTGCGGATGCTGGATCGCCTTTAGCAGGCTTCGCGCCATCTGGCAACAAAGATATAAAGAAGTCTTTATATGTTTATGTCTCCGAAGGAGCCGAAACTCACATCTCTTCGCCGAAACGGTTCTCGACGAGTCGCGTCAACGCGTCCAAGGCTTGTTCGGCTTCGGCGCCGCTGGCCGTCACCATAACCGTGCAGCCAGGGCTGGCCGCCAGCATCATCAATCCCATGATCGAGTTGCCGCCGACGGTGGTGCCGTCCTTTGACACGGCTATGGTGGCGTTGAACGCTTCGACGGTCTGAACGAATTTTGCGGAAGCACGCGCATGGAGACCGCGCTTGTTGATGATCAGCAGTTCCCTTGAAAGCGGCGTCATGTTCGGCAATATGTTCCCGTTACTTGCCGCTCAGGACACGGCTGGCCACGTTGATGTACTTCCGCCCCGCCTCCGAAGCCTCGGCCAGCGCTCTTTCCATGTCGTTGTCGCCGCGCACGCCGGCGAGCTTGATAAGCATGGGCAGGTTTACACCGGCAATAACATCGATCGTGCCGCTTTTCATCACTGAAATTGCGAGATTGGAGGGCGTGCCGCCAAACATGTCGGTAAGAATGATGACGCCCTGGCCATCGTCTGCTCGTGCGACTGCTTCAAGGATATCCTGACGACGCTGATCCATGTCATCTTCGGGCCCGATAGAGACGGTCTCGATGAACTTCTGCGGACCAACGACATGCTCGACTGCATGACGAAACTCTTCAGCCAGCTTGCCGTGGGTGACAAGCACAAGTCCGATCATGTTTTACTGCTCCCATCGCACTGCAAACGGACGGCCAGATACCGCAATGCAGCATTCCAGTCCATCGGTGCGGTTCATCTTGGCTATGAAAAGATGAAGTTCAAGCCATAAAATGAACAAATCATAGGCTTCCCGGCCGCTCAACTGATCAAGCAATCGTCAATTCGTCCAATACACAGCCCATTGAGGGATACACAAGAATATGCTCATTCAACCGCCAAGAAACGTCGTTCCGGATGCTTTCAGAAGCGAAGCGCGGGGATAAATGCCGCAAGAACGGAAACGGGATCCGGGCTGTCTGCCGGAAGCAGGACGAGGGGCAGCGAAATATTGTCAACTATATGGTATCGTTGACCTTCCGGCGGCAGACGCTCGGCCGTTGCAAGATCGATCGGTTGCACGGCATAGTCCATGAGTGCCGCCGAAATGCTCTCGGTTTCGACGATGCCGACCCCGCGAACTTCGACCAGCCCTCTTGTCGTCTCCGGTCGCGTCGCCACCACCCTGTCGTTGTGGACAGTGATGAAGACCTGGTCGTCGGCGACGAGCGCCGAAAATTGCCCGGCGCGCCTCGTCGAAGCCATGCAGGCCAGCGCGAGCGCCGATTTGCCGCAGCCCGAAGGGCCGACGAAGAGCAAACCGGTGGTGCCGGTGACGATCGCTGTCGCGTGGATGTTGCATCGCGCGGTCGTCATGGGCCGGTATCCGAAGGCAGGCTCATGGTGAAGCGTGCACCGAGGATGGCCCCGGATTCCGGGTCGATGATGTTTTCGGCCTTCAGCGTGCCCTTGTGGGCTTCGGCGATCTGGCGGCTGATGGACAGCCCGAGGCCGGAGTTCTGACCGAAGCCTTCGCTGTCGGGTCTATCGGTGTAGAAGCGCTCGAAAATCCGGTCGATGTCCTCTGCCTGGATACCGGGGCCATTGTCTTCGACCTGAACGATCGTGCGGGTGCGCGAACGCCCCAGGCGAACGCCAATTCGGCCTCCGTCGGCGGGAACGAACGAACGGGCGTTCTCGATGAGATTGGTGATCACCTGTCCGATGCGCAGATCGTGACCGAGCACCAGGAACTTTGCCTTGTTGCCGGGCTTTCTTTCGACCGAGAGGTCGATCTGCACGGGTTTCTTCGAACTGCGGATCTGGCGCGAGACGTCGACAAGGTTGCCCAGCAGTTTCTCCATGTCCACCTTCTTGGCGTCGACCAGGGCCAGTTCCGCATCCAGGCGGGAGGCGTCGGAGATATCGCTGATGAGCCGGTCGAGGCGGCGGACATCGTGCTGGATCACGTCCATGAGCCGCTTCTTGGATTCCTCGGTCCGCGCGAGCGGCAGGGTCTCCACTGCGCTTCGCAGCGATGTCAGAGGGTTCTTGAGCTCGTGGCTGACATCCGCAGCAAAGCTCTCGATCGCGTCGATGCGGTTGTAGAGTGCCGTCGTCATGTCGCGGAGTGCTATGGAAAGATTGCCGATTTCATCCTGACGGGAGGAAAAGTCGGGGATCTCCTCACGCTCCCGTGCGCCGCGTCGCACGCGGATCGCGGCTGCCGAAAGCCGACGCAGCGGGTTGGCGATCGTGGAGGAAAGCAGCAGCGACAGGACGACGTTGACGAGCGTCGCCACGCCGAAGGTACGCATGATGGCCAAGCGCTCGGCATGGACGATCTTGTCGATGTCGCCGGCCTGGGTCGACAGAAGAAGCACGCCCAGAACCGCGCGGAACCGCTGGATGGGAACGGCGACGGAAACGATGAGCTCGCCATTGTCGTTGACGCGCACTACAGCACCGCGCACCCCCGTCAGGGCATTCATGACTTCCGGGTATATCGAGCCGTCGCCGCCAGGAGCTTCCTTGTAGGCAGGCAGGTTGCCCGGCTGCAGGATCTTGTTGAACCAGCCTGTCAGCCAATCGGTGAATTCGCCTGTTTCGGTCTCGAGCGGGGGCAGGTCGAATCGCAGCACCTGGCCGCGTGAATAGAGATGGCGGGAATCGAGCAGAAGGTTGGCGTCGGCATCGAAGATTCGCGCGCGGGTCCGTGTCGGCGAGATCAGGCGGCGCAGCACCGGCGCAACGCGTTCCGGGTCGATCGGAAAGTCGAGGTCCTCGTCGTTGGGGATCGGCGTGATGCTCTGCCCGGCCTGCAGTTCGAGCAGCTTTTCCGGATCGATGGTGATCGAGTTGGTATCGACGGAAGCCGAAGCGGAGATGGCGCCGGCAATGATTTCGCCCTGTGTCAGCAGGCTTTCGACGCGGGCATCGATCAGGCCCTCGCGGAACTGGTTGAGATAGAGGATGCCGCCGACAAGAACGACGAGCGCGGCAAGATTGAAGAACAGGATCCGGCGCGTCAGGCTCGAGAACACGGCATTGCCGAAGATCCGCCGGATCAGCGTGAAGGGCCGGGACCAAAGCCGTCGGGCGCCGCGGCGGCCGATCGGGCTTTCGATCTCGTCCGTATCCCTATCCAACGGTAACGTGGCCAAGTATCGAGCCCTTTCGCAGGGGCGGAACTGGCAATTCCGCCCGCACTGGTTCTGATTGCCGGGTGCGGTCCACTACCCGTGGATCATCCTGGATGTCTACCCGAAATCCGCCATTTGGCCCGTTCAGGCCGCCTCGCGGAACCGGTACCCCACTCCGTAGAGCGTTTCAATCATGTCGAAGTCGGTGTCGACCATTTTGAACTTCTTGCGAAGCCGCTTGATGTGGCTGTCGATCGTGCGATCGTCGACATAGACCTGCTCGTCATAGGCGGCATCCATCAACGCATCGCGGCTTTTCACGACACCCGGACGCTGGGCGAGAGAATGCAGGATCAGGAATTCGGTGACGGTGAGGGTCACCGGCTCGCCTTTCCAGGTGCAGGTATGGCGCTCCTGGTCCATGACCAGTTGGCCGCGCTCGAGCGAGCGGGCCTGCTGCACGACTCCGGGCTTAGCGACGATGCCGGCGGCAGCGGCTTCCCGGCTGGCCGCCCGGCGCAGCACAGCTTTCACACGTTCGACGAGCAAGCGCTGAGAAAATGGCTTGGTGATGAAGTCGTCGGCGCCCATCTTCAGTCCGAAGAGTTCATCGATCTCCTCGTCCTTCGAGGTCAGGAAAATCACCGGAAGGTCGGATTTTTGCCGCAAGCGCCGCAACAGTTCCATACCGTCCATGCGCGGCATCTTGATGTCGAAAATGGCAAGCTGGGGCGGGCGGGCGAGAAGGCCGTCGAGGGCCGAAGCGCCGTCGGTGTATGTCTCGACCTTGTATCCTTCGGCCTCCAGAGCGATCGACACGGAGGTAAGAATATTGCGGTCGTCATCCACGAGCGCGATTGTCTGCATACTATTCGTCTCCATCGTCATCTGTAGCGCCTCTCCCGGAAACCAGTTCCACTCCAGGTACGGCATCAGCCGCCGAGGCGCTTTTTGGGGATAAAGGTGGAACAAATTGTGGCAAAGATAAAGGGCGGGTTCTGCTGCACCCCCTGCCGTTCCATAGCGGCACTATAGCACGGTCACGAAACGATCTCTGCAGTTCAAACGATTTAAACGGAACGGTCAAAATTTAAATCGATTAAATATATGATATTGTTAAATTATTACCCGTTTGCTGTATTGCGTTTTTAAAACGCCACCCCTACTTTCGCGAAAAATTCAACGGCTATGGCCTTCAGCAGAGGAAAAGTGACCATGGAGCAGTTTGGAGCTCACAACCCGGCAAACGGTGTGACTGCCATCGGATTGGGCGATGCAAAAAGCGTCCGCTATAACTTTTCCGAACCCGAACTTTATGAAGAGGCGATTCGCCGGGGCGAGGCCGATCTGACTGCCGATGGCGCCCTTCGCGCACGAACCGGCCAGCACACGGGCCGGTCGCCGAAGGACAAGTTCGTCGTGCGTGACGCTTCGACGGAGAACCATATCTGGTGGGACAACAACAAGCCGATGTCGCCAGAGCATTTCGAGTTGCTTCGTGGGGACATGCTCGCCCATGCGAAGGGCAAGGAACTCTTCGTACAGGACCTGATCGGAGGCGCCGACGCCGACAATGCGCTTCCGGTCCGTGTTGTCACCGAACTCGCCTGGCACTCGTTGTTCATCCGCAACCTGCTGATCCGTCCTAACCGGTCGGAACTCGCCACCTTCCAGCAGAAGCTGACGGTCATCAACCTGCCGAGTTTCCGGGCCGATCCCGAGCGACACGGTTGCCGCAGCGAAACGATCATTGCATGCGACCTGGCCAATGGGCTGGTCCTGATCGGCGGCACCTCCTATGCCGGGGAGAACAAGAAGTCGGTCTTCACGGTGCTCAACTACCTGCTGCCTGCCAAGGGCGTCATGCCGATGCATTGCTCGGCCAATGTCGGCCCGGAAGGCGATTCGGCGGTGTTCTTCGGTCTGTCCGGCACGGGCAAGACGACGCTCTCGGCCGATCCTGCCCGCACGCTCATAGGCGATGACGAGCACGGCTGGGGCGAAACCGGAATTTTCAACTTCGAAGGCGGCTGCTATGCCAAGGCTATCCGTCTCTCCGCCGAGGCCGAGCCGGAAATCTACGCCGCGACGCGCCGTTTCGGCACGGTGCTTGAAAACGTGGTACTCGACGACAACCGCGAGCCGGACTTCAACGACGGCTCGCTCACCGAAAATACCCGTAGCGCCTATCCGCTGCACTTCATCCCGAACGCCTCGGAAACCGGCATTGCCGGCCATCCGAAAACGATCATCATGCTGACGGCAGATGCCTTCGGCGTGCTGCCGCCGATCGCCCGGCTGACACCGGAGCAGGCCATGTATCACTTCCTCTCCGGCTACACCGCCAAGGTGGCGGGTACGGAAAAGGGTGTGACCGAGCCAGAGGCGACCTTCTCGACATGCTTCGGCGCTCCGTTCATGCCGCGCCATCCGGCCGAATACGGCAACCTGTTGCGCGATCTCATCAGCAAGCACGGCGTTGACTGCTGGCTGGTGAACACCGGTTGGACCGGCGGAGCCTACGGCACAGGCAATCGCATGCCGATCAAAGCGACGCGGGCGCTTCTGACCGCTGCGCTCAAAGGCCAGTTGAACAATGCCGACTTCCGCACCGATGCGAACTTCGGCTTCGCGGTCCCGGTTTCGGTGGAAGGTGTGGACACCCGCATCCTGGATCCGCGCTCGACCTGGGCAGACGGAGAAGCCTACGACGCGCAGGCCAGAAAGCTGGTCTCGATGTTCATCGCCAATTTCGCCAAGTTCGAAGGCCATGTGGACGGAAAGGTGCGGGATGCTGCGCCGGGTATCCGGACGGCCGCCGAATAACCAAGGGCAAAAGGTGATTCACGTGAAACCCGGAGGGCCGTTCCTTCGGGTTTTTCATTGCGCATCATGCAATTGCAGGGTTTTCAAGCTGCCGATGATGTGGGATAGCCCGAAGGGTCCGATAGGATCGCCTGCCGGCGATCCGGCGCAATTTGAGGGACGGTGTGGAGGGGACCATGGCAAGCGATGCGCTTCACGTCAGCAACCGTATCGTCATAGCCGGCTGGGAACTGACCGAGCAGTTCGTGCTCGCTGGTGGCCCCGGTGGTCAGAACGTCAACAAGGTCTCGACTGCCGTTCAGCTATTCTTTGACATCCGGAATTCGCCCTCGCTGTCGGACAGGGTCAAGGAAAACGCGCTGAAGTTGGCCGGCAGACGCGCCTCGAAGGAAGGCGTGCTTATGATCGAGGCAAACCGCTTTCGCAGCCAGGAACGAAACCGCGAGGATGCCCGCGAGCGCCTGAAGGAATTGATCGCAAAGGCCGCCGTGCCGCCGCCGCCGGCCAGAAGGGTCACGAAGCCGACCAAGGGTTCGGTGGAGCGGCGTCTCAAGGAAAAGTCGGGCCGCGGCGAGGTGAAGAAGATGCGTGGTCGCCCGCGTGAGGATTGACGCAGGTATTTGTTGGCGTCTTGCCCCTTGTTTTTTGACCGGTGCTTCCCACAATTTTCTATGAGCGCCACTGAAAAGGGAGACGGGTTGATGGGCTTGTTCGACTTTATCAAGAATGCTGGCAAGAAACTCGGTATCGGTGGGGACGACGAAGCGCCCGACGCCGAGGCAGTCAAGAAGGAACTGGAGTCCCACAAGCTCGGCACCGACAAGGTCGATGTCGCTGTCGTCGGTGACAAGGTGGTGTTGAAGGGCGCGGTCGCCGACCAAGTCGCGTTCGAGAAGGCGGTGGTTGCCGTGGGCAATACGCTCGGGGTCGCCAAGGTCGAGGCGACCGAACTTCAGGTCGTGTCGGCACCTGCCATGGCTCCTGTCTTCTACACAGTGAAGAAAGGCGACAACCTCTGGAAGATTGCCGAAGCGCACTATGGCAAGGGCAAGGGCGCGAAAAACAATGTTATCTTCGAAGCCAACAAGCCGATGCTGACCCATCCGGACAAGATCTATCCGGGTCAGGTGCTCAGGATCCCCGATATAGAGCAGGCATGAAGTTGCACGCCGTCATCCGTTGCGGCGGCTGCATTCCTGAGCTTTTGTGAGGCGCGGCGTCATCGCGGCCGCGTCTCCAGTCTGACACGGAAAGAATTTCGCATTGCCTCTGCTTGCCAATGGCGTCCGGCATCTGCCGGACTATCTCGATCGCTCCCGCCAGGAGCAACTGGTTGAGTCGATCCGGGCGGTGGTCGCGGATGCTCCGCTTTATATTCCCACGATGCCAGGCACCGGCAAGCCGATGTCGGTACGCATGACCAATTGTGGCTCGCTCGGATGGGTGACGGACAAGGAGCGGGGCTATCGCTACCAGCCGATGCATCCGGTGACCGGCAAATCGTGGCCGAAGATGCCGGAACCGCTTCTCGAGATATGGCGCGACGTCAGCGGTTCGGAAAAATTGCCGGAAGCGTGCCTCGTCAATTTCTACGGCGATGAGGCCCGAATGGGCATGCATCAGGATCGCGACGAACAGGATCTGGAGACGGCCGTCGTATCGATCTCGCTGGGTAATGCCTGCCTGTTCCGGGTCGGTGGCACGCACCGGAAAGAGCCGACCCAGTCGTTCCGTCTTTCGAGTGGCGATGTGGTGGTGCTCGGAGGGGAGGGACGTCTCTGCTTCCACGGGGTCGACAGGATTTATCCATCGACCTCGACCCTGCTGAAGAATGGCGGCCGCATCAACCTGACGCTGCGCCGGGTCAGCCTTCAGCGAAAACCGTGATAGCCAGAAAGCGATCGATCATCGCGTTGACCTGCTCGGGCACCTCCATCTGGCAAAAGTGACCGGAGCCGACTGTCTGGCCATACTGTAGGTGCGGGACAAGCGCGCGCAGCAGGGCCATATCCGAACGCGGCTGCGGCTCGTCGGCGGCAATGTAGAGGCTCGGCACGCTGACCCGGCCCCTGGCGGGTTCGGGGTCATAGTCCTGGAGGCCCTGCATGGCGGCGACCGCCACGTGCTGGGGTGTCGATGCCATCGCATCGACGATGCGCGCCTTGCGCGCCGGGTCGTCGGTCGAAATGAACAAGCTTCTGTCGACAAAGTCACGCAGGATATCGGCAAAGTTTGCGCCGCCCAGCATCTCGATCAGGGCAGGAACGGCCGCGCGCGACGCCGCCGGCCTGGCGACAGCGGCATCGAGCATGACGATAGCGCCCGGCAGGTCGGGATAGCGGGCTGCGAGCTCAAAGGCAACGATGCCTCCCATGCTGTGGCCAACGACAATCGGCTTGACGAGGCCAAGTTCACCGCAGGTCCAGGCGACGTCATCCGCAAAGACCTGCATCGAGTAAGTCTGCTGCGGCTTGTCGCTGCGACCGTGGCCACGCAGGTCCACGGCAACGACCCGTCTTCCCTGTCCGGAAAAGTGATCAACCTGGGCGACACAATAGCTGTGATCGCAGCACCAGCCGTGCACGAGGACGATCGCCGGATCGGTTCCCGCTGTGATGTCCGAATAGAGCGAAACATCGTCGCGTCGCAAGATGGTCATGGCACCGCCGCCCCTAGGTCCAATTCCATCGAAATCTACCACCTCGAAGGGTACGCACAAGGGGAGATGGCTTTGCTGGAACTAGAGCTTTCGCAGCGCGACCTTTTCCACCAGGTGGTTCTTGCCCTTCTGCAGGATGAGGTCGGCGCGCGGGCGCGTCGGCAGGATGTTCTGGCGCAGGTTTTTCAGGTTGATATTGGCCCACAGATCCTCGGCGATCGCCATCGCCTCCTCCTCGCTGATGGTCGAATAGCGATGGAAATAGGAGTTCGGGTCGCGGAAGGCGGTCTCGCGCAGCCGCATGAAGCGATGTACATACCAGTTGTGGATCAGCTTCTCGTCGGCGTCGATATAGATGGAGAAGTCGAAGAAATCCGACACCATCGGCACGATCTTGCCATCCTCCGGCAGGTTGCGCGACTGCAGCACGTTGATGCCCTCGAAGATGAGGATATCCGGTCGGTCGATGATCGTGAACTCGTCCGGCAGCACGTCATAGGTCAGGTGGGAGTAGCAGGGGGCCTTCACGTTCGGTAGTCCCGCCTTGATCGCCGAGAGAAACCGTAGCACCGCGCCGATGTCGTAGCTCTCGGGAAAACCCTTGCGGTTCATCAGGTCTTCGCGCGTCAGTACCGCGTTCGGATAGAGGAAGCCGTCGGTCGTCACCAGGTCGACCTTCGGGCTCGACGGCCAGCGCTGCAGCAACTCTTTGAGAATTCGCGCCGTGGTCGACTTGCCGACGGCAACGGAGCCGGCGATGCCGATCACGAAGGGCGTCTTTGCCACCGCCGACATGCTGAGGAAGCGGTTGCGCTGAGCAAACAGCATCTGCGACGATTCGACATGCGAGGACAAAAGCCTCGACAGCGATAGATAGATCCGCCGCACCTCGTCGAGATCGACCGGGTCGCCAATCGAACGCAATCGCCGGACTTCGTCGGCTGTCAGCGTCAGCGGCGTGTCTGCGCGGAACCTCGACCATTCCTCGGACGAAAAGAAATTGTAGGGCGAGTAGTCGGTCGCCTGGAAGTGGTCGAGCGTCTCTGCCGCTCCCGCGTTTTTCATCGCTGGGGTCATTGGTCCTGCCGGCTGGCCTTTTCCGCAATGCCGGAGCGGCTTGTTCGCCGCTCGAGTTCGTTCATGACATCCTGTAGGGGGATTTCCGCAATTTTCAATACGACCATCAGGTGATAGAGCAGGTCCGCGGCCTCATAGGTCAAGTTGTCGCGGTCGTTTGTGAGCGCCGCCATCACGGTTTCGATGGCTTCCTCGCCCAGCTTCTTGGCGGCCTTGGGCTGCCCTGCCAAGACGAGTTTTGCCGTCCAGGACTCGTCGGCAGATGCCTTGGCCCGCTCGCTGACGATCGCTTCGAGGTCGGAAAGGGAAAAACCGCTCACTGTCTGTTCTCCGTGTTCAGTCGAGGCGCATGGCGATGCCATGATCGGCCATGTAGCGCTTGGCTTCGCCGATGCTGTAGGTGCCGAAGTGGAAGATCGAGGCGGCAAGCACGGCGGTGGCATGACCCTCCTTGACGCCGGCGACGAGATCGTCGAGATCACCCACGCCGCCGGATGCGATGACCGGTACGCGCACGGCATCGGCAATCGTGCGCGTCAGCGCGATGTCGTAGCCGCTTTTGGTGCCGTCCCTGTCCATCGAGGTGACGAGCAGTTCACCTGCGCCGCGATCGACCATCCTGGAGGCGAATTCGACCGCGTCGATACCGGTCGGCTGCCGGCCGCCATGGGTGAAGATCTCCCAGCGATCGGTCTCACCCGCCGCGGATACCTTCTTGGCGTCGATCGATACGACGATGCACTGGTCGCCGAATTTGTCTGCCGCCTCGGCGACGAAATCGGGGTTCTTCACCGCCGCGGAATTGATCGACACCTTGTCGGCGCCACAAAGCAGAAGCTTGCGGATGTCGGTTATGCTACGTACGCCGCCGCCGACCGTCACCGGCATGAAGCAATGATCGGCGGTGCGGGAGACGACATCGAAGATCGTGTCGCGGTTATCGGAGGACGCGGTAATGTCGAGGAAGCAGAGTTCGTCGGCGCCGGCGAGATCGTAGGCTTTCGCCGCCTCCACCGGATCGCCGGCGTCGACCAGGTCGACGAAGTTCACGCCTTTGACGACGCGGCCGTCCTTCACGTCTAGGCAGGGAATTACGCGGGCCTTGAGGGTCATGTCTGTTCCCTTTCGCTTACCGTGCCGCCCGAATCAGGGCCAGCGCCTCGGTCGGGTCGATGCGTCCATCATACAGCGCGCGCCCGGAGATAGCACCTTCGAGCTTGCGGGCATCGGGTTCCAGCATGCGGCGGATGTCGTCGAGCGAGGCCAACCCTCCGGAGGCGATCACCGGGATCGACACGGCATCGGCAAGCTGGAGCGTCGAGGCCCAGTTGATCCCGGTCAAGATGCCGTCGCGGTCGATATCCGTGTAGATGATCGCCGAAACGCCGGCACCTTCGAATTTCCTCGCGAGCTC
This sequence comes from Ferirhizobium litorale, assembly GCA_030028905.1. Lineage (GTDB taxonomy): Bacteria > Pseudomonadota > Alphaproteobacteria > Rhizobiales > Rhizobiaceae > Ferirhizobium > Ferirhizobium litorale. The sequence goes on from JALDYZ010000007.1 coordinate 246,161, forward strand.
TATCACGCCGAGCTCGGATGCTTCCGCCCAGCCTTCGACCGCGACCTTGCCGCCCTTGGCGTCGATGCCGACCGCAACCTTGCCCGGGAATTTGCGGCAGGCCTCGAACACCAGCGCCGGATCGCGTACGGCGACCGTTCCGAGGATGACCCGGGCGAGCCCGCGCGATAGCCAGTTTTCGATATGCTCGAGCGTGCGGATGCCGCCGCCGAGTTGCACCGGATTCCGCGTCGCCTTGAGGATTGCGTCAACGGCCGCGCCATTGACCGTCTCACCGGCAAAGGCGCCGTTGAGATCGACCACGTGCAGCCATTCGAACCCCTGGTCCTCGAAGGCTTTCGCCTGTGCGCCGGGGTCGGGATTGTAGACGGTCGCCTGGTCCATGTCGCCAAGCTTCAGTCGCACGCACTGACCGTCCTTGAGGTCGATTGCCGGGAATAGGATCATGTTGGGCAGTCCATTTCTGTCCCGAGCGAGCCTTAGGGCATCCAGCGCAGGAAATTGGAGATCAGGCGAAGGCCGAGGGTCTGGCTCTTTTCCGGGTGGAACTGGGCGCCGGCCATGTTGTCGCGACCGACGAACGCGGTCATCGGCCCGCCATAGTCGGTCGTAGCGATCACTTCCTCGGGATTCGCGGCCGCGAGGTGGTAGGAATGCACGAAATAGGCATGCAGACCCTGCGGCCCGGTCGGGATCCCTTCGAAGAGCGGATGGGCACGGTTGAGGGTCAGCGTGTTCCACCCGATCTGCGGAATTTTAAGCGCCGGATCATCGGGGGTCATCTCGACGACATCGCCCGTGATCCAGCCAAAACCCTCAGTGACGGTTTTTTCAAGCCCGCGCGAAGACATCAACTGCATGCCGACGCAGATGCCGAGGAAGGGGTGTGCGTTGTTCACGACGGCTTCGGTCAGCGCCGCATGCATGCCGGGAACTGCATCGAGGCCGCGCCTGCAATCGGCATAGGCGCCGACGCCCGGCAGCACAACGCGATCGGCCTTCACAACATGCTCCGGCTTGTCGGTCAGATCGATCGTCGCGTCGACGCCTGCCTCGCGCGCCGCGCGCTCGAAGGCTTTCGTCGCCGAACGCAGGTTTCCAGAGCCATAGTCGATAATCGCGACGCGCATCAGCGGCGTCCTCCGTCATAGGGAAACAGGCCGATCGCCGGCGCATCGCGCCTCACCGTGCCTGTCTGTGCATTCGTTTCTGCCTTGCCCCAGTCGGGGGCAGGCATCTGGGTGGTTGCAGCCGATGCGGATTGCCCGGCATAGATTTCCTCGGCACTTTCGACGCTGTCGGCGTTAATCACGCCCTCGAGGCGCCAGCCTTTTAGCTGCAGCGTCCGCGCCAGGAGGTTGCGCCCCTCCAGCGCCGTCAGCAGGCTGAGCGCCAGACCGAGCGCGAGACCGGCAGGCAGCAAGCCGGGGATCCGGCTCATTTCGGCGCTTGCTGCCTGAAGGACGAGGGCCAACACCGCCGGCAGCCACAGCCGGTTGAACGCCAGCCAGAGCACCGGGAACAGAAAGGCCAGGAAGGAAAACCCGTCGCGAATGAAGCGGATCGGGCGATTGCTGCTTTCAGGCCCGCCGGGGGGCGTCAGTGCTAGATAGCTTGCCATGGGGTCTCCTGCGGAGTTTTTCCCGTCAGACGAGAGTGCCCTTCGTCGAGGGAACGCGACCTGCCTGCCTGGGATCGATTTCGGTTGCGGCGCGAAGCACGCGCGCCACGGCCTTGAAGCAGGTTTCGGCAATATGGTGGTTGTTGGCGCCATAGTGGTTCTGGACATGTAGGGTGATGCCCGCATGCTGCGACAACGCCTGGAAGAATTCACGTACCAGTTCGGTATCGAATGTGCCGATCTTCGGGGCGTTGAAGGCAACGTTCCAGACGAGGAAGGGCCGGCCGGAAAGGTCGACGGCCGCCTTGGTCATGGTCTCGTCCATGGCAAGGTCCATCGACGCGTAGCGGGTGATGCCGCGGCGGTCGCCGAGCGCCGTGGCAAGCGCCTGACCGATGGCGATTCCGGTATCCTCCACCGTGTGGTGGTCGTCGATGTGCAAGTCGCCCTTGGCCTCGATCTCCATATCTATCAGCGAATGACGGGCAAGCTGGTCGAGCATATGGTCGAAGAAGCCCACACCGGTCGAGATCTTCGACGCACCGGTGCCGTCAAGATTGACGGTGACCGAGATCGAGGTCTCGTTGGTTGTGCGCGATACGGTCGCGGTGCGGACGAGCTGCGGTTCTGCCATATGCCTGCTCCATCGGGAATATCGGCGTTCCTTATCAGGCACGCGGCGAAGAATCCAGAAGCAAGAGTACGAGAAGCAAAAGGCCGTCGAAGCAGATGGCAGCACATCTCCCGGATTCGACGGCCGTCACGATTGCAATCGCGCCGATGGTCCTTACATAGGCCACAAATGACCATGCGAAATGGCCGCCACAAGACCCGCGACCGCGGGACAATAGGTGTTAGATGAGTGAACACAATCCATTTGGAACCATGCACGCAACGACGATCATTACCGTGCGCAAGGGAGACAAGGTGGTGATGGCCGGCGATGGCCAGGTCAGCCTTGGCCAGACCGTGATGAAGGGCAATGCCCGCAAGGTGCGTCGTATCGGCAATGGCGACGTGATCGTCGGTTTCGCTGGCGCTACCGCCGATGCATTTACGCTGCTCGAACGGCTCGAGAAAAAGCTCGAGCAGTACCAGGGGCAACTGATGCGTGCCGCCGTCGAGCTCGCCAAGGACTGGCGGACCGACAAGTACCTGCGCAATCTCGAAGCCATGATGTTGGTCGCCGACAAGTCGATCACGCTGGCGATCACTGGCAATGGCGACGTGCTGGAGCCGGAACATGGCACAATGGCAATCGGCTCCGGCGGCAACTATGCCTTCGCAGCCGCGCGTGCCCTCATGGACAGCGACAAATCGGCGGAAGAAATTGCCCGCAAGGCCATGCAGATCGCCGGCGATATCTGCGTTTACACCAACCAAAATGTCGTGGTCGAAACGCTCGACATCGCCGGCTGATGCCTTTTCACCCCGAACGGGAACAAGCAAAATGACGACTTTTTCTCCCCGCGAGATTGTATCCGAACTCGACAGATTCATCATCGGTCAGCACGACGCCAAGCGCGCCGTGGCGATCGCGCTGCGCAATCGCTGGCGTCGCCAGCAGCTCTCCGACGAGCTGAGAGATGAGGTCATGCCGAAGAACATCCTGATGATCGGGCCGACGGGCGTCGGCAAGACGGAGATCTCCCGTCGCTTGGCCAAGCTGGCCGGCGCGCCTTTCATCAAGGTCGAGGCGACGAAATTCACCGAGGTTGGCTATGTCGGCCGCGACGTCGAGCAGATCATCCGCGATCTGGTCGAGGTCGGGATTGGGCTCGTGCGCGAAAAGAAGCGCGCCGATGTCCAGGCTAAGGCGCATATGAATGCCGAAGAGCGGGTGCTTGACGCGCTGGTCGGCTCGACGGCGTCGCCGGCAACCCGCGACAGCTTCCGCAAGAAGCTGCGTGACGGCCAAATGGACGACAAGGAAATCGAGATCGAAGTGGCCGACACCGGTTCCACACCCGGCTTCGAAATTCCGGGCATGCCTGGCGCCAACATCGGCGTGCTCAATCTTTCCGACATGTTCGGTAAAGCGCTCGGAGGCCGCACCAAGAAGGTGCGCACCACCGTCAAGGCATCCTACGAAGAGCTCATCCGGGATGAGTCCGACAAACTGATCGACAACGAGGTGATCCAGCGCGAGGCGATCAATGCCGTCGAGAACGATGGCATCGTGTTTCTCGATGAGATTGACAAGATCGCGGCTCGTGATGGCGGCGTCGGAGCAGGCGTCTCTCGCGAGGGGGTCCAGCGCGACCTCTTGCCGCTTGTCGAGGGCACGACGGTTTCGACGAAGTATGGCCCGGTCAAGACCGACCACGTCCTCTTCATCGCGTCCGGCGCCTTCCACGTCGCCAAGCCCTCCGATCTGCTTCCGGAACTGCAGGGCCGTCTGCCGATCCGTGTGGAACTGAGAGCGCTGACCAAGGAAGACTTCCGCCGCATTCTGACGGAGACCGAAGCAAGCCTCATCCGCCAGTACAAGGCACTGATGGAAACCGAGCACCTCACGCTCGACTTCACCGAAGATGCGATCGACGCGCTGGCCGATGTGGCGGTGCATCTGAACTCGACCGTGGAGAATATCGGCGCGCGGCGCTTGCAGACCGTCATGGAGCGGGTACTGGACGAGATCTCATACAACGCCCCTGACCGGCCAGGCACGTCGGTGAATATCGATTCCGAATATGTCCGCAAGCATGTCGGGGATTTGGCCGCCAACACAGATCTGTCGCGCTTCATTCTGTGATCCGGGAAAGAGTGCTCCAGAAAAATTGAAGGCGCGAGCGACGGCGCGACAATGCATACTCTCGACAACGGGCTCCGTTCTTCTTATTGGAGGGCCCGTTGTTTATGTTTTATGCCGGACGGGCATGTTTCGGCCAAGATTGCGGGGCACCAGCGCCTCGAAAAATCACGCATACCAGGAATAGGATTGGCCGATCGTGCGTCGCATCTTCATGACATTGATCCTTGCTGTTGGCTGCTTCGCTGCAGGAGCGGCGAACGCCGTTGGCGTGCGCGTGGTGCCGCAGGGCAATCGCCACGTCGAGCAGCCGGCCGTACCGGGCGCCTCCGTCCGCCGTACGAAGGCGGGCAAGACCAGCTTCGACAGCAAGTACGAAAAGATCCGCGACCTACTCGCCAGCAACACCGAACTGATGGCGAAGATCAAGTCCACCGCCAAGGCCTACGACATCGCTCCTATCCATATCGTCGGCGCCCTGGTCGGCGAACATACCTACAATGTCGATGCCTACGACCGGCTGCAGTCCTACTACATCAAGGCTGCCGCCTATGCCGGCGACAGCTTCAGGTTCGCCTATGATGGCGAGGGCATCTCCGACTTCGTGGCGCGCCCGCAGTTCTCCAGGTGCAAGGATCGTCGTGATTCCTATAGTCTCTGGAGCTGCCGCGAGCGCGTTTGGGACAGTGATTTCCGCGGCCGCACGGTTGGTGGGAAATCGTTTCCCGATAACCGCTTCAGCGCGGTTTTCTTCCAGCCGTTTTATGCCGGGCAGACATTCGGTCTGGGCCAGGTCAACCCGCTGACGGCGTTGATGCTTTCCGATCTTGTCACCAAGGTTTCCGGCTTCGAGAAACTCGATGAAAATGATGCCGCCGGAGTTTACCGTTCGATCATGGATCCTGATCGCTCGCTTGCCTTCACGGCGGCCTCGATCCGTCGGTCGATCGACGACTATCGCTCGATTGCCGGAATGGACATATCGAACAACCCGGGGATCACGGCCACGCTTTTCAACGTCGGCAACTCCCACCAGCGCGCAGCGATCCTTGCCGCGAAGAACAACAGCTTGGGCGAGGGCGAGGCGCCCGTCTGGCCGGAAGAGAACTACTATGGCTGGCTGATCAACGACAAGCTGGACGAACTCGAGGGACTGCTCTAGCTTTTTCGGGGTCGGCGGACGGTCGGCGTCCTCGGAAAGGCTGGTCCATGGACATGCAACCGGAACCTTTCGTGCCTCCGGCACCGGTTCCCAGAACTGCTCCCCCATCGCGGCTGGAAATCATCCGCACCGTGATGCGCAATCCGTTGGAGCTGTGGGGTGTTCCCTCCTATACCCTGCCGTGGATTGCCACGAAGTTCTTCAACGAACGTACCCTGATCGTCAACGATCCGGGGCTCATCCGGCATGTGCTTGTCGACAATGCGCCGAACTACCGCATGTCGGTGATCCGCCAGCTCATCCTGCGCCCGATCCTGCGTGATGGGCTCCTGACCGCGGAAGGCGATGTCTGGAAGCGGTCGCGAAAGGCGATGGCGCCCGTCTTCACGCCGCGCCATTCGCAGGGTTTCGCCGGGCAGATGCTGCGCAAGGCCGAGGAATATGCCGAGAAGTATGCCGGCTGTGGCACGACTGGGGCGACTGCGGATATCTCGGTCGACATGACCGAGCTCACCTTCGAGATCCTATCGGATACCCTGTTTTCGGGAGAGATCGTTTCGGCTTCCGAAAAATTCTCTGACGATGTCGACCAGCTTCTTCATCGCATGGGGAGGGTCGATCCGATGGACCTGCTGCGGGCGCCTGCCTGGGTGCCGCGGCTGACCCGCATCGGCGGGCAGAAGGTGCTCGACAAGTTCCGCGGCATCGTCCGGCAGACAATGGACCAGCGCCGGGCGCGGATGGCGAGTGATCGCTCCAAGGTTCCGAACGATTTCCTGACGCTGCTGCTCGATCTCGCTGGACCCGATGGCCTGACGAACGAAGAGATTGAGGACAACATCCTGACATTCATTGGCGCGGGACATGAAACGACGGCCCGGGCGCTTGCCTGGACGCTCTATTGCGTCTCCAATTCGCCCCAGGTGCGTGAACGCATGGAGGCGGAGATCGATCGCGTGCTCGCAAGCGGGGCGAATCCGGTCGAATGGCTCGATCTGATGCCGCACACTCGCGCCTCTTTCGAGGAAGCTCTACGTCTCTATCCGCCGGCACCATCCATCAACCGTGCGGCGATCGAGGACGACGCATGGACCGCGCCGGACGGAACACGCGTCGAGATCCCGGCGGGGATCACCGTCCTTATCATGCCCTGGACGCTGCATCGCCACGAACTCTATTGGGATCGGCCGCGGGCATTCATGCCGGAACGATTCCTTCCGGAAAACAGGGCGAGGATCAACCGGTTCCAGTTTCTGCCCTTTGGCGTTGGGCCGCGCGTTTGCATCGGCGCCACCTTCGCGCTTCAGGAAGCGGTGATCGGGCTTGGCGTGCTGATGCATCGCTACAGGTTCGATATGACGCCCGAGACCAATCCCTGGCCGATCCAGAAGCTCACCACCCAGCCGCAACATGGCCTGCCGATGCGGGTATCCGAGCGTCGTGCTACGTGACCGCAGCGCTATCGCCGACAGAGCCAATAGCGGTCAGTTTTTGCCGTTTGTCAGCTAGCGGCGCGGATCGCGGCCGTGGCATAAGGGCTACGTGCCAGCGGCATTCTCGTCCATTGGCGCGCCCTCAGGCTTTCAAGGATGATTCGTGTGAGTGCCCACTATCTTCTCGGCATCGATACCGGCGGAACCTATACTGATGCGGTTCTCTTTCATGAGGATCGGGGCGTCGTCGCCAAGGCGAAGTCGCTGACGACCCGCCACGATCTGGCGATCGGCATTTCCGGGGCAGTGGACGCCGTACTCGAGGTCGCCAGCGTGCCGTTGTCGGCGATCAGTCTCGTATCGCTCTCGACGACGCTGGCGACCAATGCGCTGGTCGAAGGACAGGGTGGTCGTGCGGGTTTGGTCATGATCGGTTTCGGCCCCGAGGATCTCAAGCGCGACGGCCTGGCGGAGTCACTCGGAGCCGACCCTGTCATCTTCCTGCCTGGCGGGCACAGCGTGCATGGCAACGAGACGCCGCTCGACATGAGCGCGCTTGAACAGGCGCTGCCCGAACTCTCCGGAAGCGTGTCCTCCTTCGCCGTGGCGGGCTACTTCGCCGTGCGCAATCCGGCGCACGAGATTCGGGTGCGCGATCGAATCCGCGAGATCTCGCATCTGCCGGTGACGTGCAGCCATGAACTGAGTTCCAAGCTCGGCGGCCCCCGGCGCGCATTGACGACGCTGCTAAACGCCCGGCTCGTCTCGATGATCGATCGGCTGGTCGGCGCCTGCGAAGGCTTTCTTGAGCGCCGCGGCATCACCGCTCCGATGATGGTCGTGCGCGGAGACGGCGCTTTGATATCGGCTTCCGAGGCCAAACTCAGGCCGATCGAGACGATCCTGTCGGGCCCTGCCGCCAGTCTCGTCGGTGCCCGTTATCTGACCGGGCTCGACAATGCGGTAGTTTCCGACATCGGCGGAACGACGACGGACGTCGCCGTGCTGGACGATGGCCGGCCACGCCTCGACACCGAAGGCGCGGTTGTCGGCGGCTATCGCACCATGGTCGAGGCGGTGGCGATGCGCACCTATGGCCTCGGCGGTGATTCCGAGTTGCGGGTCAACGACCGCGGCCTTTCGGCGAGCTACACACTTGGACCCAGACGCCTGCTTCCCTTGAGCCTCGCTGCGCACGAGCACCCCCGCGCGGTGTTGCCGGTGCTCGAGCGACAATTGCGGTCAGCGCATATGGGGCGTCACGACGGCCGGTTTGCCGTCCGGACCGGAATTCCCGACTATCTCGCTGCCGGCCTCCAGCCGCAGGAAAAGGCGCTGTTCGAACGCATCGGCTCGGAGCCGATCGCGCTCGAGGAACTGCTGACCTCGACGCTGCAACGGGCGACGCTCGACCGGCTGGTCGCCCGCGGACTGGTGCATCTTTGCGGCCTGACTCCATCGGATGCCATGCATGTGCTCGGTCGCCAGCATCAGTGGAATGCGGAGGCCGCGAGACTTGGGTTGGAACTCGCCGCCCGCGGCAAGGATGGCTCCGGCCGGCCGATCGCCGCATCCGCAAAAGATTTGGCGCAGAAGATCGTCGATCGACTCACCCGGCAGTCTTCGGAAGTGATTCTCGCTGCCTGCCTCGCCGAGGATGGTATCGGCGACATCGACGCAATGAATTCGCGGGAAATCGACCGGGCGTTGCAACGGGCATCCGGCATCGCCCATTTCAGCATCAATCTCGATCGGCCGCTGGTCGGGCTCGGCGCTTCGGCTCCGGTTTACTATCCGGCAATTGCCGGCATGCTTTCGGCCGAATCGGTGATTCCTCACGACGCCGACGTCGCCAATGCCATCGGCGCCGTCGTCGGGCAGGTGCGGGCCACGGCGACGGTCTTCGTAACCACGCCGGAAGAGGGGGTGTTTATCGTTAATGGCGCGGGCGACAGCCTGCGGCTGATCGACGAGGCTACCAGCTTTGACGCCGCCAGGCAGCGCGCTCGGGAGGCAGCCCTGCACCAAGCCCGGCTCAACGGCGCCGACGATCCCGTCGTGGTGCTGATCGAGGAGATCGATGCGCCGGAGATCGAGGGCAACCGCAAGCTGGTGGAAGCGCGCTTCATTGCCACCGCTTCGGGACGGCCGCGAATTGCGACGGATTGATTATTTCCGTTTTGGAAAAGAATATTGGAAATATTGCCTAATTGACTATGAATGAATGGTTTGGAAAGTGGCAGCATCGCAGACGCGCGAGCCCCGGCATCAGGAATTCCAAGGGAGAGCTGAGCATGAATCGCATTGAAGAACACGGATTGGCGATCGATGCCGCGCTCCATGGTTTTCTCGTCGCGGAAGCGCTTCCGGATACAGGAGTGGACCCGGACCACTTTTTCGCTGAGCTTGCCGCGACCGTTCGCGATCTGGCGCCGCGCAACCGGGAACTGCTGGCAAAGCGCGACAGCCTGCAGGCGCAGATCGACGACTGGTATCGTCGCAACGGACCGCCATCGGACATGAGCGGCTACCAGAATTTTCTGCATGACATCGGCTATCTGTTGCCGGAAGGCGAGGATTTCAACATTTCAACCGCCAACGTCGATGCAGAGATCGCGACGATTGCCGGCCCCCAACTTGTCGTGCCGGTCATGAACGCCCGTTATGCGCTGAATGCTGCGAATGCCCGCTGGGGTTCGCTCTACGATGCGCTTTACGGAACGGATGCAATCCCGGAAACCGAAGGTGCGGACAAGGGCGACAGCTACAATCCCGTGCGCGGCGCCAAGGTGATTGCCTGGGCCCGTGATTTTCTCGATCAGGCCGTGCCGCTTGCCGATGCCAGCTGGAAAGACGTTCGCGCGTTTTCGGTCAGGGACGGCAGCCTTGCGATCAAGGCAACGGATGGCAGTGCGATTTCGCTCGTCAGCGCGGCGCAGTTTGCCGGCTACATTGGCGACGCCGCCAAGCCAACACGAATTCTCCTGCGGAACAACCACCTGCACATCGAGGTCGTGATCGATCCCGCGACGCCGATCGGCAAGGGCGATTCCGCCAATATCTCCGATGTCCGGCTCGAATCGGCCGTCACCACGATCATGGATTGCGAGGATTCGGTTGCGGCGGTCGATGCCGAGGACAAGGTCGTCGTCTATCGCAACTGGCTCGGCTTGATGAAGGGCGATCTTCGGGAGGAAGTTACGAAAGGCGGCAAGAGCTTTGTTCGCAGCCTCAATCCCGACGTCGAATACACCCGTCCCGATGGCTCGACCTTCGAATTGCGCAGCCGATCCTTGATGCTGGTGCGCAATGTCGGGCATCTGATGACGAACCCCGCCGTGCTGGACCACGACGGGAACGAGGTTCCCGAGGGCATCCTGGACGCCATGGTGACCGGTTTGATTGCCTTGCACGACATCGGCAATCACGGGCGACGCAAGAACTCGCTCACCGGCTCCATGTACGTGGTGAAGCCCAAGATGCACGGGCCGGAGGAGGTCGCCTTTGCTTGCGAGATCTTCTCGCGGGTCGAGGATTCGCTTGGCATGGCGCGCAACACCATGAAAATGGGCATCATGGACGAGGAGCGTCGCACGACGGTCAATCTCAAGGAATGCATCCGCACTGCCCGCGAGCGCGTCGTCTTCATCAACACCGGCTTCCTCGACCGCACCGGCGACGAGATCCATACCTCGATGGAAGCCGGGCCGATGATCCGCAAGGGCGACATGAAGCAGGCCGCCTGGATCTCTGCCTACGAGAACTGGAACGTCGATATCGGCCTCGAATGCGGACTTGCGGGACGGGCCCAGATCGGCAAGGGCATGTGGGCGATGCCGGACCTGATGGCGGCCATGCTGCAACAGAAGATCGCCCACCCGAAGGCAGGCGCCAATACCGCCTGGGTTCCCTCGCCGACCGCGGCAACGCTGCATGCAACCCACTATCACCGAATCAATGTCGCTCGGGTTCAGGAAGGCCTCAAGGATCGCGCCCGCGCCAAGCTTTCCGACATTCTGTCCGTTCCGGTGGCGCAGCGGCCGAACTGGACGGCTGAGGAGATCCAGCGCGAACTCGACAACAACGCCCAGGGAATCCTCGGCTATGTAGTGCGGTGGGTAGACCAGGGCGTCGGCTGTTCTAAGGTGCCGGATATCAACAATGTCGGGCTGATGGAGGATCGCGCGACGCTGAGGATTTCCGCACAGCACATGGCCAACTGGCTGCGCCACGGTATCGTCAGCGAGGCGCAGGTCACCGAGACGATGAAGCGCATGGCGACGGTCGTCGATGGACAGAACGCGGATGACCCCCACTACACGCCGATGGCCGGCGATTTCGATGGTTCCGTCGCGTTCCAGGCCGCGGTGGAACTGGTGCTGAAGGGAAGGGAGCAGCCGAGTGGCTATACCGAGCCGGTGCTGCACCGGCGCCGGCGCGAACTGAAGGCGAAGCGCGTGGGTAAATAGGGCGGGTCGCCGGCCTGCATTGCCCAGTTTCCAGACCGGACAGCAAAAGACCGCCGGAATCTGCTTCCGGCGGCCCAGCGATGGCGTGGTCGTTGGGTACCTTACTGGATGACCACGACCTTGGCGTTCTTGCCGGGGCGCACGCGGTCATAAAGATCGATGATGTCCTGGTTCATCAGGCGAATACAGCCCGAGGAAGCGGCAGTGCCGATCGAAGCCCATTCGGGCGTGCCGTGCAGGCGGAACAGCGTGTCCTGCCCCTTGTCGTTGAAGAGATAGAGCGCGCGCGCACCGAGCGGGTTGGTGAGGCCGGGTCCCATGCCTGCTTCGACATATTTAGCAACTTCGGGCTTGCGCTCGGCCATTTCTTTCGGCGGATGCCAGGTCGGCCAGGCCTGCTTCCAGGCGATATAGGCTTCACCCGACCAGGCAAACCCCTGTTTTCCGACGCCGATGCCGTAGCGCACGGCTTTGCCGCGTGGCAGCACATAGTAGAGAAAGCGCTCGCGCGTATTGACGACGATCGTGCCAGGCTTCTCGCTGGCACTGTAGTCGACGATCTGCCGATGGAACTTCGAGTTGACCTTGCTGATCGGGATGGCCGGCAAAGCGTAGCCCGCGTCCTTCACTTCGCCATAGGCATCGGTGAAGATTTTGGTCGTTTCGATTTTCTCGGCCGTCGCGATTTCAGTCGTGGTGGTCGTACAACCGGTGGCGGCAAGTGTCGCCACCAGGCCGAATACAGTCAGAGCATTGCGGAAGCGCATGGAAATCTCTTGGGAAGGACAGTGGGGACGCGACGATCTTTCTGACCGCCTTTGATTGTGGTTTATTTTCGATTAAACTTGTCTTGGCAAGCAGACGTTTGGCATCAAAGTCGTTGCCCCGCGCAAAATAGAATCCCATTGCTTTTTTGCAACAATGACGGGTGCTGGAATGAAGAAAATCTATGACGATTTTATCCGTTTACAATAACAATCCGTTAATCGATGGCCGCCAGTCGGAGCGGGCCATGCTGGTGCGCCGTGGCGTGCAGGTGTTGCTTCGCGAAATGCGCCATGCCGTTCTGCCGGAACTGCCGCTCGCGAGCGGCCGCCGGGCGGATCTCATAAGCCTCAACGAAAAGGGCGAGATCTGGATCATCGAGATCAAGACCTCGATCGAGGATTTCCGGGTGGACCGCAAGTGGCCGGAATACCGCACCCATTGCGACCGCCTGTACTTCGCCACCCACAAGGACGTGCCGCTCGACATTTTTCCGGAAGACTGCGGCCTTTTCCTTTCCGACGGCTACGGCGCCCACTTGCTTCGCGACGCTCCGGAGCATCGTCTGGCGCCGGCGACCCGCAAGTCCGTTACCCTGAATTTTTCCCGCACGGCTGCGGGGCGCCTGCTTGCAGCCGAGTGGGCGGCGACGAAACCGTCCGGCGTGTAGACCGCTACTTGGGGGCCCGCTTGGCCAGGATGCGTTGCAGCGTGCGGCGATGCATGTTGAGGCGCCGTGCTGTCTCGGAAACATTGCGCTCGCACATCTCGTAGACCCGCTGGATATGCTCCCAGCGCACGCGGTCGGCCGACATCGGGTTTTCCGGCACTTCCGCCTTTTCGCCGGGCCGCTGCGTGAGCGCGGCGAAGATGTCGTCCGCATCCGCAGGCTTGGCGAGATAGTCGAGCGCGCCAAGTTTGACTGCCGTTACCGCAGTGGCAATGTTTCCGTAGCCGGTCAGCACAACGATGCGCGTGTCGTCGCGCCACTGGCGGATTGCCTGAATGACGTCCAGTCCGTTGCCGTCACCGAGGCGCAGGTCGACGACCGCAAACTTCGGTGGCTTGGCCTTCGATTTGGCGATGCCTTCGGCGACGGATTCTGCCGCCTCGACCGAAAAGCCGCGTGTCTCCATTGCGCGGGCAAGCCGACGCAGAAAAGGACCATCGTCATCGACAATCAGCAATGATGCATCGGGGCCGATGAGTTCGGCGCCGCTCTTGTCGGTGCCGGCTGGATCGGCCAGGTTTTCCGTGTGCTTGTCACTCATTCTCATACATCCCTGCAGGCGGCTGCATGTTTTCGTCCAATGCTTATGGCGTCTAAGCCGCGCAGCGTAAAGTCATTTCGCGGGATGGGCCTCCATGACGGCGCGGGGCCATTCGATGGCAACCCGCGCGCCTGCTTCCATGCCCGGACGATTTCCGAACGTGAGCCGTGCGCCTGAGCGTTCGAGCAGCGTCTTGGCGATAAAGAGCCCCAGCCCCAGCCCGCCCGCCCGCTCGTCGGACTGCCGCTTGGTCACATAGGGTTCGCCGATCCGCGCAAGGATCTCCGGAGCGTAGCCGGCGCCATCATCCTCGATCACGATCAGTACCTTGTCGCGATTGTGTTCGACAGTGACGGTCACCTTCTCGCGGGCATAGTCGACCGCATTTTCGATCAGGTTGCCCAGTCCGTACAGTATACCGGGATTGCGGTTGCCGATGGGTTCGCCGTCGCGCCCGCTGCGCTCGACAAGTTCCATCTTGATGCCGAACTCGCGGTGGGGGGCCATCACCTCCTCGATCAGGGACGAGAGCGGCAGTTGCCGCATATGCGCCTCGTCTTCGGCGGAAAGGGTCGTAAGCCGGCGAAGGATATCCCGGCACCTGTCGCTCTGGCTCCGCAGCAGCAGCACGTCCTCGTGGAAACGGTCGTCGTGGATGAGCGCGCGCTCCATTTCCTTGGCGACGACGCTGATGGTGGCAAGCGGCGTGCCGAGTTCGTGGGCGGCGGCTGCCGCAAGGCCGTCGAGCTGGGTCAAATGCTGCTCGCGCTGCATCACAAGTTCCGTGGCCGCCAGTGCATCGGCGAGCTGAGCTGCTTCGGATGAAACCCGGTAGGCATAGAAGGCGGCAAAAGCCATGGTTGAGGCGATCGCGCACCAGGTCCCGAACAACATGACGGTGTGAACGGTCATGTCGTTGCCCGGATACCAGGGAAGCTCGAAAGGCGAAAAGGCGAGCACGGAGATGCAAACCATCGCAAGCCCGATCAGTGCCAGCGAATAGCGGATCGGCTGCGATGCAAAGGATATGATCACCGGGACTGAGACCAGCACCGAGAACGGATTGGCGAGACCACCGGTAATGAAAAGCAACGCCGAAAGTTGCAGCAGGTCGAGGCTTAGCAATGCGAAGGCGGCGGGAGGTTCCAGTCTGTAGGTCGGTGGGTAGCGAAGCGCCATGAATAGGTTCGCAACCGCCAATGTGCCGATGAGCACGAAGCTTTCTATCAAGGGCAGGGGAAACTTGAGCCAGAATGCGACGATCAGAACGGTCAGCAACTGGCCACCAACCGCGAGCCAGCGCAGGCGCACCAAAGTCTGCATGCGCAACCGCCGGCTTGTGTGGTCATCCGGGCCAATCCATTGTTGCCGCTCGATCATGACATCTCCCTCTGCCTGCCGTGTCTTGCTTCTAGGTACCACGCGGCTTCGCCCGTGTCGTGGGCGCTGCATCCGCCGGGTCCTCCGGCCAGGGATGCCGGGGATAGCGCCCGCGCATGTCCGCGCGCACATCCTTCCACGAACCTGCCCAGAAGCCCGGAAGATCGCGTGTCGTCTGGATGAGGCGATGTGCCGGCGACGTCAGCTCGAGCAGTAACGGCAGGCGCCCACCGGCAATCGACGGATGGCTCTTCAACCCGAAGAGCTCCTGCACGCGGACGACCAGGACGGGTTCGTCGCCATCGTAGCGGATGGGATGTCGATGACCGGTCGGCGCCTCGAAATGCGTTGGAGCGAGACGGCCTAGATCGCGCTGCACCTCATGCGGCACCAGCGAGGCAAGGCCGTCGGCCAAGCTCCCGGGATTGATGTCGCCGAAGCCGCGTGCGTTGCCCTGGAACGGAATGAACCATTCGTCCAGTCGGGCAAGCAACGCTTCATCGGTCATGTCAGGCCAGGGGTCCCCGATGCTCCGGTTGAGAAAGCCGATGCGGTCGCGCAACTGGATGGTCTCCTTGCTGAACGGCAGGGCTTCAAGCCCCAGCTCGCGGACACCCTCGGCAAGTGCTTCGGCTGCCCGCGCGCCGGTCGGGCGCGGCAGCGGCGCTTCGTCGAGGATGATCGCGCCTAGTCGTGTCACTCGTCTGGCGCGCACCTGTCGGCTGGCGCTGTCGAAGACCCACTGGTCTTCGCGCACGATCGCCCCGGGCAGTTCCGACTCGACGTCGGTGCGGGAGATTTCCGCAGCTGCAAGGATTCGACCTTGCGCGGCGCGCCCTGTGACGTCGGCGATCACCAGCATGTCGCTGGCTGCCAGCCGCTCGGTTTCGGGCAGTTCGGCGCCCCGGCCATTGGCCATGACGAAGCGGCCGCGCCCGCCGCGTTGGAAGGCGATCCTGTCGGGAAAGGCATGGAGCAGCAGCTGCCCGGGCATGGCAGGTGAGGGAGCTTGCCGATTGCCCTTCGGGAGCTTCGTCGCCAGTCGCGCCGCCAGCTTGCGGGCACCTTGGGGCCGCTCGCCCTTCTCGGACCGGAAGCGCCGCCAGCGATCCTCGATATCGACGCTTGTGCCGCCGAGTCCCTGTTCGGTCAGCAGCACGGCGATCTCGCAGGCCTCGCGGCCATGCCCGACCTCGGCGGCGGACGCCGCCATCGCGGCAAGCCGGGGCGGCAGTGCAAGGTCCCGCATCAGTCTGCCGCGCGGCGCAAGCTTGCCGTCCTTGTCGAGCGCGCCCAGCAGAACGAGAAGCGCGCGCGCCTCGGCGATCGTCGATACCGGAGGCTGGTCGAGAAAGTGGAGATCTTTTGGATCGCATACGCCCCAATGGGCGAGGTCGAGAACCAGCCCGGACAGGTCGCTCGAAAGAATCTGCGGCGGCGTGAATGCGGGAAGCGACGCCATCTGGCCCTGATGCCAGAGGCGGATCGCTATGCCCGGTTCGGTGCGGCCGGCCCGGCCGGCACGCTGCTCGGCCGATGCGCGCGACACGCGCACCGTTTCCAGTCGCGTAATTCCGGTCGAGGGCTCGAATACCGGCAGCCTTTGGAGACCGCTGTCGATGACGATCCTCACACCGTCGATGGTGATCGACGTTTCGGCAATCGAGGTCGCCAGCACGATCTTGCGTGTCCCCTTCGCAGCCGGAAGGATGGCGGCGTCCTGCTCCCTTTGGCCCAGATTGCCGTAGAGCGGAGCGATGATTGTGTCGCGACCGAAGTGGCCTTCCAGCCGTTCCACGGTGCGCACGATTTCCGCCTGCCCCGGCAGAAAGGCGAGAATGGAGCCGTCCTCGCCCGCATGCGTTTCGGCTATCGTCCGCACCATCGTTTCCTCGATCCGTTCCCCCGCAGGGCGCGCGCGATGACGTATGTCGATCGGGAAGCTCCGCCCCAGGCTCGTGATTACCGGTGCATCACCGAGCAGCGCCGCGACGCGTTCGATGTCGAGCGTCGCCGACATCACCAGCAAACGCAGGTCATCGCGCAGCGCCGATTGCACGTCGAGCGCCAGCGCCAGCCCGAAATCCGCGTCCAGCGAACGCTCGTGGAATTCGTCGAAGATCACTACCGATATGCCGGCCAGCTCCGGGTCATCGAGGATCATGCGGGCGAACACGCCTTCGGTGACCACCTCTATGCGGGTTCTGGCGGAGATCCGGCTGTCGAGGCGCATCCGGTATCCGACAGTTTCGCCGACCTCTTCACCCAGGAGCGAGGCCATGCGGCGGGCCGCCGCGCGTGCTGCGAGCCGGCGGGGCTCGAGCAGGATGATCCTGCCGTCCCCGCGCCAGGGCTCGGCGAGCAGGTGCAGCGGTACTAGCGTCGTCTTGCCGGCGCCCGGCGGTGCGGAAAGAACCGCGCGCCGGTGTGCGAGGAGTGCTGCACCGATGTCGGGAAGCACGCGTGAAATGGGAAGGTGCGGGTGGTCGGGGGTCATCGAAATCCGTGCTTTGGCATTTTGTGGCGTACCCATGACCATTGCCGGGAAGGCGGTCACGCCGATTGTTCCGGCCCGCTTCTTATGTCTTGTATCTGCACCAAGGCAATCATGGCGACATGATTCACGCCAAACACCGGTGCTTCTCTCTTTTTCCACCGCCTTGGTCAGTCCCTGGCGCCCTTCAGATGCTCACAGGCAAGGATTGCGCCGGCCAGATCCTCATGCGCCGCGCCGACCGATTTGAAGAGCGTGATCGTAGACGGATCGCGTCGCCCCGGCTGGGCTCCGCGTACGAGTTCCGCCAGTTCGGCTTTGATATGGGAAGGGCCGATCACGCCGCCCTTCAGCGGCTGGACGATGTCGCCCCCCTCGCTCAGCGCGCCCTCGCGCGTGTCGACATAGACATCGGCGATCCGGACGGCGGCATCAAAGCCGAGGGCGCGAACGTCTGCAGCCGCCTTCTCGGCGTTGTCGCGGTTGCGGGGGGCATGGATCGCACGGGCTCTACGTGGCTGGTTCTGTGGTGTTTCCCGGTGGTTTCAACCTGGATCATGTGATTAAAGTTGTGATGCAACGTGGGG
>JALDYZ010000008.1 GCA_030028905.1 Ferirhizobium litorale
CGAGAAGCAGCAGAAAATCTAACCCGGGGGTGTCTACGAAACTCGGGGCTATTCAGTCATTATGGACGAGGCATTTGGAAGTATGCCAGACGTAGGTTGGCTTAAGGGCCGGTTCCCCAATGCGAACGTTTCGATGCGAAGCAACAATCGCGATGTTCAGGCAAGGTTGTGCGCGGGTGGTGCAGGCATGGCGGTTCTTCCGAGGCCGTTGGGGGACTCGATGGACGTCTTGAAACGTATCGATGTGTTACAGCCTCCTCCTGGAAGGGACACTTGGGTGGGGTATCACCAGGATCTCCGGCGCCTTCCAAGGCTGCGGGCTTTTATTCAGTTTGTTGGTGAACAAGCACAAACGATGCAACGACGATACAGCGAATTCAATTCATTCAATATCCGATAGAGTAGTGCGTCGGATGCGTGTTTGTGATCCCTCGCTGCATGAACTTTGTCGATGCCAAAATTGGGAGTTCAATTCTGGGAGCGACTACCCCAGGTTATCCGCTAGAAAACCTCCGAGCGACTTTGCCTCGTTGGATAGACTTGCCCGACCTTTCACCAGTGCTATCTCAGACGCCGGCTGATCGTCGAAGCCATCGGCAGGACCGAGCTGCCGATGTTCGGAAAGCACCGCATCGGATGGCAACAGACTGATCCCGAGGCCCGAAGCGACCGCTGCCTGCACACCCATCAAGCCTTGGCTCGTATAGGCGATCCTCCAGCGGCGACCGCTTTGCTCGATAGCGCGGATGGCCCGATCCCGGTAGATGCATCCGACGGGAAACACCGCAAGTGGCACGGGGTCGGCCTCGACGGAGCGCGTGGCGCATTGTACCCAAACCAGCTTTTCCTTCCAACTGGCAAGACATTGCCCATTGCCGGGCTCGCGCTTGATCAGCGCGAGGTCAATTTCGCCCGCGTCCAATTGACGTCGAAGCTCTGTGCTCCAACCGCTGACAGTGTCGAGTCTGATATGGGGCGATGCCGCAGAAAATCCCGACAGGAGGTCGATCAGGCGTCGCCCGGCAAAATCCTCCGGCACCCCAAGGCGCACGGTTCGGGGTGCCAAAGGTTTTCGCATGACTTCGGCGGCTTCCGCTGCGGTCGCAAGTATCCTGCGGGCATAGCTCAGCAGTAATTCCCCGGCCTCAGTCGTCTCGACGGTTCCGGACGATTTGTCCCGACGCAGCAGGACAGAACCGATGTTGAGCTCAAGCTTCTTGATCTGCTGGCTCACCGTCGATTGCGTCAGATGCACCCGCTCGGCGGCCTTAGTGAAGCCGCCGCAATCGACCACGGCAACAAACGTTTTCAGAAGGTCCAGATCGAAGCCGAAGGTCATTTGATTTATCGATTTCCTACATGATGATATTTAATTTTCAAATGATTGATGTGTTTGTCAATGTCGGGCTGAACAAAGGAGACAAGATATGACATTGCCCGGAACCAGACCAACATGGTTGACCTTTGATTGCTACGGAACCCTGATCCAGTGGGACGAAGGGCTGCTGGCGGCGATGGACAGGATACTGTCCGCAAAAGGTGGCGATATCGATCAGCAAACCTTCATCGCAGTTTATGACCGACATGAACATGCACTGGAAGCCGAGCGTCCTCACCGAACTTTTGCCGAGGTAAGCGCCCTTGCTCTGGAAAGGGCGATGGTCGAATTCGGTCTTCCGTTTGATGCCGCTGATGCCGAAATCCTGACTTCCTCCATTGGCAGGATGCCGCCGTTTCCGGAGGTAGTGGCAACGCTGAAGGAGTTAAAGGCTGCGGGATTCCGCCTTGCAATCATTTCGAACACGGATGACGCCATCATCGCCGGAAATGTCGGCCAGTTGGGCAGTTCAATCGACCGCGTTATCACGGCTGAACAAGCTGGTGCCTACAAGCCCTCCGGCCAGACCTTCCGTTACGCCTGGCAAAGCCTTGGCATTGGCATGGACGATCTGGTGCACATCTGCGCCAGCCCGCATCTTGATCTTGCTGCAGCGCGTGAGCTTGGATTTCGTACTGTTTGGATTGACCGTGGCACGGGCCGCAAACCGCTTTCTGACTACCACCCGAATGCAATTGCCCCGACGCTGGACAAGGTACCTGCCATCCTTGCCGCAGCAGGCTGGATGTAACCCTGAGGAGACGCGCATGGCGCATGAGCTGAATATTTCGAAGGTGAGCCACACTCTACGTCACAATCTCCCGCTGGATAGCGAGGAGATCTGGCAAGCCAGGGTCGACCTTGCTGCTTGCCTTCGCATGGCTGCTCGCCTGGGTCTTGAAGAGGGAATCTGCAATCATTTCTCGGCTGTTGTGCCCGGGCACCCCGACCTCTTCATCGTCAACCGCCTCGGCTGGGCGTTCCAGGAGGCAACCGCTTCATCGCTGCTGATCTGTGACTTCGAGGGTAATGTCGTTGTCGGTGATGGTGTTCCGGAGGCGACCGCCTTCTACATCCACGCACGGCTGCACAAAATGTCACCGCGGGTGGGCGCTGCCTTTCATACGCATATGCCGAACGCCACGGCGCTCAGCATGGTCGAAGGCGAACCACTGGTCTGGGCAGGGCAGACGGCGCTTAAGTTCTACGGTCGTGTCGCGGTGGATGAGAATTACAACGGTCTCGCGCTGGACGAAAGTGAGGGCGATCGAATTGCCTCGGTCCTTGGCGAAAAGGATATATTGTTCATGAAGAACCATGGAGTCATGGTCTGTGCGCCCAACATCGCCGAGGCTTGGGATGATCTCTACTATCTCGAACGTGCTGCAGAAGTTCAATTGAAGGCGATGGGGTCGGGCCGCAAACTTATGCCGGTTTTACCGGATGTCGCCGCCGAGACGGCCCGGCAAATGCGGGAAGGGGATCCGGAAAGTGCCAGGATGCATTTGCAAAGCATCCGGCGGCTGCTTGAGCGCCAGGCGCCAGACTATCGAGACTGATCGGATAAGAAAGCGAAGCATTTGAATGCTCTTTGGCCATTGTGGGCCAAAGGGCGGGGGCTCGCGGCCAATTCGGTAGCTCGCGCCGGGGCCATTTCGCATGGTGATGTCAACGACCACTCGTCCTTTAACGGTGCCCATTCCGATGAAGCCGCCCCATCATTCCGAGGTGATTTCGCTCCCAGATACTGGGATGATCTCGCCTCCTTGCGGCTCCGGAGGATGCGAATGCCCCTTCCAAAGCTCTACTTGTCCGCGTCCTCGGAAGCACGCTTCTTTAGCGTCTCCCTGCGTCTCCCCTGGGACACAATCCTGCGCCCGACCTTTGCCGGCTCGAAGCCCGCATGTGATAGTGCCTGGCCAAAAGTCTCGTGGCCGTCCGGCGCTTCTTCGAGCGGCCCGACGTCGTCGGCTTCGGTGGTCTCATCCTTACCGCCTCGTGGCATACCAGGCTCCATTTCGAGCAGTCGTTAGACACGTTGAGCACGGCCTTTGGCCCAGGCTAGGAAATGTCTGCACGCGAAGCGGCTTGAGTTGGACGTCGTCCGCGACGACTGTACGGTCGCCCTCCAAGATGACGTGCTTGTCAGCATCTGCGGCCTTTCGCAAACTCATTGTTGCCGCCTTGCTTGCTCGCGCGCCTTCCGCAATCCTTCGACGACGCGTTCCAACCTTCGGATCGAACCACCCGTCCAGACTTTCGCCAAGGCATCCAATTCGAATCCTTCGAGTGGCGTGGCCCAGCGTGGATCGTAACCCGCTTGGACGTACCGCCGCGCGAGGATCCGGGGGGCGAGCAGCGGCAAATGATCGGCTTCCGGGCATGGAAAAGGAAGGATTCGGCACCTGTCGCGTAGAGCGGCCGGGATCGACTCAATCGAGTTCGCGGTCATCAGCCAGGACACGTGCGACAGATCGCAAGGGGCCTGAATGTAGGGATCATGCCAGCAGCGAGATGTCACCGGTTCGTACAGGCCAATCAACACGTCGTGCACGTTGCCATTGTTGCGACCGGTGCCGATCTTATCGATCTCGTCGAGAATTATGATCGGTCCGGCGCATCGGTGTCGACGTATGGCCATGATCGCGAGGCTTGGTTCGGCCGATGACCACCTCCGGGCGGTCCCGCCGATGGCGCTATCGCCCACGCCGCCACAAGAGATGACATCAAAGGGCGCACCGAGTTCCTTGCTCAATCGTTTGGCAAACTCGGTCTTGCCGCCCCCGGGCACACCAAGCAGGATGATAGGTCTCAGGTAGACTTTGGCCCGCCCATCAAGGCCCTCAAGCACATTGTCAATTACCGCCAGCGCATAGGGAAATTCCGCGATCAGTCGTGCACGAACTCCGGTCAATTCGGGCATGCTAGGCAGCGGCAACGAACGTTGTTTGAGCTTCTCGAATTCCTTCGCCACTCGCTTCCCTTCCGCCGTCGTGTCATTACCGATGTCACTGATAACGACGACTCCGTCGATCAGTCCCGTTCCGTGCTCCGATGGCTCTACTTCCCAGGTTGCAATTGGAAGGCTGGCATCAACTGAATCCTTGGGTTCCTGCCCATCGACCATTGTTGACGTGATCGCATTTTTGAAGTGCACCTCGTAGGTCCGCACTTCCATCTCGAACCACTCTGCGGATCTCTGAATAGAGACGCCTGCTCGTTGACGCGCGTGGAGTGCGCGGGATTGTGCCGCCCAACTGAGCGAACGCCAGAGCAGGTGGAGGTTCTCTGCAGTAGTTAAATTCCCAGAAGCAAGATGAGCAATCTCCCCGGCGATCAAGGCCGTCGCTTGGCCATCGCCAAAGAACGCCCGGTAGAATCTGCACCGCAGGCGGCACTCATCGACCGGCAATCCATGGGCATCATCGATGAGATCGAGAGCCGCCTCCACCGCAAGCACGCCGTCGTTACTCGGATGCAAAGCTAGCTCACCCAGACCAGCAGCGAGGAGCGCAAGCCCGGTCCGCTTGCGCTTCTTAAGTAGACTCGACAAACGGTCGGAATATTCGCGGATGTCTTCGGCCAAGTCTTCGCGGAAGAAGGCCATCCCTCGGAGCAGCTCCTCGGCGGTCGGCAGATGCAATCCGGCGATTGCTGCCTGCTGCCGGCGTTGGAAGTGGCGATCTTGTGATGGCGGTTTATCTGTCACGGGACACCTATTTGAATCCTAGTCGCGCATTGGTGCGAAGTAGCGGCCGCGTTCGGCCCGGCTTCATGCCTTTCTAGTTCCGGCCGGATGCCCCAAGCGGTACCAACGGTTGAGCGTACGCGCGATGCCGACCTCCGTGTCCATGTACATGAGCTGACTGGTCATGATTTCACGACTGTCGCCCAGAGATGGATGTCCAAAGACGTATCCTGAGAGGCAGGCCGTCCTGCGTGAAAACATCTGATGGGCTTCGAGGATGGGGGCGGTGTGGAGTGACAGTGTGTGGGTGATTCCAGCCTCAACCGAGCGCAAATCGGCGGACAGTCTCTGTGCATCTTCTGCGCTCAAATAGGCGAACTTCATGGGATTGCCCTCTCATGTTGATTCGCGGCTTCCAAGAACCAGGAAGGATTAGCGATTCTGTCGCTTCAATTAGCGAATGTATCGCAACTTTTCGCGATTCGCTCGCTATTGTCAACATTTGTTTGCGAAGCGGGGCTTTTGATGACACCAAGGCTGCATGAGGCCGCCGTCACGAATGCTTGCTGTCGCTCGACTTGTCCTTGGTCAAACTCAGGCCGAGGTGGCGGAGGATTCCGGCATCAGTCCGCGCACGATCTACATGATCGAGAAGGGTGCAGCCGGGATCGCAAGCGTTGAAAAACTGGTCCGCCACTACGGCAAGCGCGGCGTGATTTTTCTCGCGCCTAGTGGGACGGAAGGCTGGGGTATCCGCGCCAACTTTGTCGCCGGTTCCTATGATGATGAACGACCAGAGTGACCGGTTGCCAATAACGCTGCGGGCGGGCGCTCAAAGCCCCTTCCTTCGGTCGGGTCCAAGCCGGCTTCGCCGGAAATGACGACCTAACGGCCGGCTTCTTAAGTTCATTTTGACGACAAGGCCTCGTCCGCTGCGAAGGTGGGCTCCGCTCCTCGGCCTGGTCTTCTAAGCGGAATGCGCGCTGTTCGATCGCCTAGGGGCGATCGGCACGCATGCTTCATTCTGATAGAGAGTTGGCTGGTCGACTAACTGGCACCGCTTGTCTGTATAAGCCCCCGCCCTGTAGGTCGCATATTGACGGGCTACGCCTGACTTCTTTTGTACATTCGAATGAAAGCAAGCCGGGCCTGCTTGGGTATTGAGGCGCCGCTTGTCCCGGCTTGCGTTCGAATTCACTGAAGCGGAATTCGCCTGGTCTGCGAATACATTAATAGTTGGAAAGACGGAGAGGAGGGGGCCGTAGTGTTCAAACGCTCTGTCGACTAAATAGCAGGGAATGTCACTATAACGCCCCCGGGTCCAATAGGTTTATTCCATCGACCGTTTATCGCCATAGTCGGCCCGAAGACCGACAGGAGTGATATAGGCGTTCGCAAGGGGAATGAAAAGACCCCTGGAGGGCGATCTTCAGGTGTTTTCGTGCGGTAGGCCCGTGATTTCGCTGCAGAGGGGGCAAAGACGGGGAAAAGCCCAAAGGCGCGATTGGTTCGCGCCGCCAAAATCGCTAGTGTCCATGCACAAGTCGAATCCGCGGTGGTGACAATGCAGCAATATCTCGATCTCCTCCGGCACGTTCTGGAAACCGGCAGCGATCGCGGCGACCGGACGGGCACCGGCACGCGTTCGGTGTTTGGCTACCAGATGCGTTTCGACCTTGCGGAGGGATTTCCGGTCCTCACCACGAAGAAGCTGCACCTGCGCTCGATCATCCATGAACTTCTCTGGTTCCTGAAGGGCGACACCAACATCGCCTACCTGAAAGAGAACGGCGTTTCGATCTGGGACGAATGGGCGGACGAGAATGGCGAACTCGGGCCGGTCTATGGGGCACAATGGCGGTCCTGGCCGGCTCCCGACGGGCGCCACATCGACCAGATCGCCAATCTTGTCGCCGGCATCGTCAGGAATCCGAATTCCCGCCGTCATATCGTGTCGGCCTGGAACCCGGCCGAGGTCGACGACATGGCGCTGCCCCCTTGCCACTGCCTGTTCCAGTTTTACGTGGCCGACGGAAAGCTCTCCTGCCAGCTCTACCAGCGCTCGGCCGACATCTTCCTCGGGGTGCCATTCAACATCGCGTCCTATGCGCTCTTGACGATGATGGTGGCGCAGGTGACCGGGTTGAAGCCCGGCGATTTCGTCCACACCCTCGGCGACGCGCATCTCTACCACAACCACTTCGATCAGGCGCGCCTGCAATTGACGCGCAAGCCCAGGGCCTTGCCGGTGATGCGCCTCAATCCGGAGGTCCGTGACCTGTTTGCCTTCCGCTTCGAGGATTTCGCCCTCGAAGGCTACGAGGCGGATGCCAGCATCAAGGCGCCGATCGCGGTATAGGCGGGCAGGGGCAACGTCCCCGTTGCACATTTCAGGAGCAAACCATGACCCATGTCACCTTCGTCGTTGCCGTGTCCTCGAACGGCATCATCGGCCGAGACGGCGACATGCCGTGGCGCCTATCGACGGACCTCAAGCGTTTCAAGGCGCTGACGCTCGGCAAGCCGGTGATCATGGGGCGCAAGACCTTCCAGTCCATCGGCAAGCCCTTGCCCGGCCGCCCGAACGTCGTCATCACGCGCGATCAGGGCTTCGCTGCCGAAGGAATCCATATCACGTCCTCGCTGGGGGAGGCGATTGCGCTTGGCAAGCAACTGGCGGCCGCCGACGGGCAGGACGAGATCTGCGTGATCGGCGGTGGCGAGATTTTCCGCCAGGCGATGGATCTTGCGGATATCCTGCGCGTCACATACGTGGAGGCCGACGTCGAGGGTGATACGTCCTTTCCTGCAATCGATCGGAAGGTCTGGCAAAAGGGTGAGGAGATCGCCATTCCTGCTGGAGAAAAGGACAGTTATGCGACGCGTTTCGCGACGTATCGGCGCATTCTCCCCGCGAGTTGAACAATTTCTCGTTAAATCGCCGTAAGTTTCTGATGCTGCGTTGAAAGCAGTGAATGTGATACCTATAACGGGATTACCTGTCCGGCGCCGTGGATGCTCTATGGGGGATTGTCTGTGGGGCGCGGGTGTTTGGATATGTTTAGGTCAAAGAGGTGTAAATGCCCTGGAGCAATCAGAATGGCGGCGGCGGTCCATGGGGCGGCGGCGGCGGCAACAATCAGGGACCGTGGGGTCAGGGGCCCAACCGTCCGCGCGGCGGCGGCACTCCGCCCGATCTCGAGGAGATCATCCGGCGCGGCCAGCAGCAACTGAAAAACGTGGTGCCCGGCGGCTTCAATGGCGGCGTCGTGCTGATCCTCGCCGCGGTCATCCTGGTGTTCTGGCTGATCCAGGCGATCTTTACCGTGCAGCCGGACGAGCGCGGCGTGGTGTTGCGCTTCGGCGTGCCGAAGGAAGAGGTCGCGATGCCCGGCCTGCATTTCCACTGGTGGCCTCTGGAAACCGTTGAAATCGTCAAGGTGACCGAGCAGCAGCAGAATATCGGCTCGAAGGCGTCGTCCTCGTCCAGTTCCGGCCTGATGCTTTCCGGCGACCAGAACATCGTCAATGTCCAGTTCTCGGTTCTCTATACGATTTCCGACCCGAAATCCTATCTGTTCAACCTCGAGAGCCCGACGGAAACCCTGCAGCAGGTTTCCGAAAGCGCGATGCGTGAAGTGGTGGGGCGTCGCCCGGCGCAGGACATCTTCCGCGATGCGCGCGCCGAGATCGCGACAGACGTGAAGAACACCATTCAATCCACGATGGACAGTTATAAGTCTGGCATTTCGGTCAACGCCGTGGCCATCGAGGATGCCGCTCCGCCGCGCGAAGTGGCCGACGCGTTCGACGAAGTGCAGCGCGCCGAGCAGAACGAGGATCAATTGGTCGAGGAAGCCAACAAGTATACCAACCAGGAACTCGGCAAGGCCCGCGGTCAGGCGGCACAGATCCGTGAAGAAGCGACTGCCTACAAGGATCGCGTCGTCAAGGAAGCCGACGGTGAAGCCCAGCGTTTCATTTCCATCTACGATGAGTACAAGAACGCACCCGAGGTTACTCGCAAGCGTCTCTTCCTGGAGACGATGGAATCGGTCCTCAAGGACAGCAAGAAGGTTATCATCGAGGAAAAGCAGGGCGTGGTTCCCTATCTGCCGCTGAATGAAATCGGTCGCGGCGCGCAGCAGGGAGGCACCCAGTGATGTCGAATCGTCTTCCAGCCATCCTGATCGGCATCGCGATCCTCGCGATGGTGATCTATTCGTCCGTGTTCGTGGTCAACGAGCGCGAACAGGCGATCGTCGTCCGTTTCGGCAAGATCCAGTCGGTGAAGACCGAACCGGGCATCTACTTCAAGCTTCCCTTCGCGTTCATGGATGCCGACCGGGTCCAGATCATACCGGACCAGGCACTGCGTTTCGACCTCGACAATATCCGCGTGCAGGTTTCCGGCGGTAAGTTCTACGAGGTCGACGCCTTCGTGGTCTACCGGATCACCGATCCACGCCGGTTCCGCGAGACCGTTTCCGGCGACCGTGAAGCGGCGGAATCGCGCCTGCGCACCCGTCTCGATGCATCGCTGCGCCGGGTCTACGGTCTTCGCGGCTTCGAATCG
This sequence comes from Ferirhizobium litorale, assembly GCA_030028905.1. Classification (GTDB taxonomy): domain Bacteria; phylum Pseudomonadota; class Alphaproteobacteria; order Rhizobiales; family Rhizobiaceae; genus Ferirhizobium; species Ferirhizobium litorale. Next base: position 9,643 of record JALDYZ010000008.1, read on the forward strand.
GCTCTTTCCGATGCTCGCGCCTCGATGATGCAGGAAGTCCGTGACGACCTGCGCGCCGATGCGGAATCGCTAGGCCTCAGCATCCAGGACGTGCGCATCCGTCGTACCGACCTGACGCAGGAAGTGTCGCAGCAGACATATGACCGGATGAAGGCCGAGCGTCTGGCAGAGGCCGAACTCATCCGCGCCCGCGGCAACGAGGAGGCGCAGCGGCGGCGGGCCATTGCCGATCGCCAGGTTGTGGAGATCGTCGCCGATGCGCGCCGTGACTCGGAAATCCTGCGCGGTGAAGGCGAAGGCGAGCGCAGCCGGATCTTCGGCGAGGCATTTTCGCGCGATCCGAGCTTCTACGACTTCTATCGTTCGTTGAAAGCCTATTCGACGTCGCTGGGTTCGTCCGATACGACGCTGGTGCTTTCGCCCGACTCGGATTTCTTCCGCTATTTCGGTAATCCGGGCAGCAGCGCGCTTCCCGCGAACGGTGCGCCTGCAGCAAGCGACGTGCCCGCCACGAACGGTGCGACCGCTCCGGCTGACGGGGCGGCGCCGACGAACTGACCGTGGTCCATGTCTGACTTTCTGACAGGACTGGCGTTCTTTCTGATCATCGAGGGGCTGGTGTACGCACTGGCCCCTCGATTTCTCGTGGATATGGCACGTCTGCTGCCGGCGATCCCCGAGCAGCAGTTGCGGCTGTTCGGCCTTGGCGCGATCGCAATGGGCGTGGCAATCGTCTGGCTTATTCGCGGCTGAGCACATTTGTGTGAATGGCTTGCCGTGAAATGGTCATATAACCCGCTACCATTCTGATATTGCACATATGCCGACTTCACGACTACGTGTCCGTCTGCATCCGGTCCAATACGCTGCCCGCCGCATTCCGCTTTCATTGAGGCGGCTTGCGGCGTTATGTTGGCGAGCGTGAATTCCGAAAAGCCTTTCAAGAGGACGCCGATGGCTGCGACTGCAAAAACTACCACCACACGCAACACCGCGCTATCGGCATGCACCGCGCTCCTTGCTGCGGCAATTGCGATCGTTCCGGTGGAAGGGCGCGCGCAGGCCCTGGCGGCTGCTCCGGGCGTGGCGGCTGCACCGGGCGTCGCAACCGCCCCCGCCCTCCCGGCTGTCCCGGGTATCAGCGGGCCGCAATCGGTCGCCGACCTTGCCGAGGGTCTGCTCGACGCCGTCGTCAACATCTCCACTTCGCAGAATGTGAAGGACGAGGATAGCGGTGGGCCGACGCCCAAGGTACCGGAAGGCTCGCCCTTCCAGGAATTCTTCAACGACTTCTTCAAAGGTCAGCGCGGCGAGAGCGGCAACCACAAGGTCAATTCGCTTGGCTCTGGGTTCGTCATCGATCCGTCCGGCATCGTCGTCACCAACAACCACGTCATCGAGGGCGCGGACGATATCGAGGTCATTTTCGCCAACGGTTCCAAGTTGAAGGCAAAGCTGATCGGGACCGATCCGAAGACCGATCTCTCGGTGCTGAAGGTGGAGCCGAAGACGCCGTTGAAGGCCGTCAAGTTCGGCGATTCCCGCACCATGCGCATCGGTGATTGGGTCATGGCGATCGGCAACCCCTTCGGTCTTGGCGGATCGGTAACGGTGGGCATCATCTCGGCGCGCGGCCGAAACATCAACGCCGGTCCCTACGACAACTTCATCCAGACGGATGCGGCGATCAACAAGGGCAATTCGGGCGGACCTCTCTTCAACATGAAGGGCGAGGTCATCGGCATCAACACGGCGATCATCTCGCCGAGCGGCGGCTCGATCGGCATCGGTTTCTCGGTGCCGACCGAACTGGCGCAGAACATCATCGACCAGCTCAGGGAGTTCGGCGAGACGCGGCGCGGCTGGCTCGGCGTGCGGATCCAGCCGGTGACCGATGACATCGCCGAAAGCATCGGCATGGCCGATGCCCGCGGCGCGCTGATTTCCGGCATCGTCAAGGGCGGGCCGGTCGAGAAGGGGCCCATTCAGGCGGGAGACGTGGTCCTCAAGTTCGATGGCAAGGACGTCAAGGACATGCGCGACCTGACCCGCGTCGTGGCCGAAAGTCCGGTCGGCAAATCGGTCGAGGTCGTGGTGCTGCGCGACGGCAAGGAGATGACGCTCAATGTTACGCTCGGACGGCTCGAGGACGCCGACGCCGCCGCCGACAATCCGGACGAGGCGAAGCCGGAGGACGAAACCAGCAAGGTGATGCCCGACGACGGCGGCAATGGCGAGGAGGGCGCTCCGGCCGTGGTTCCGGAGGTGCTTGGGATGAAGCTGTCGTCGCTCGATGCAGTGAGCCGCAAGTCCTTCTCCATCGCCGAGAGCGTCGAAGGCGTCGTGGTCGCCGAAGTGGCGCCAGGCTCGACTGCCGAAACCAAGGGCATCAAGAAGGGCGAGGTCATCGTCGAGGTTGCCCAGGAATTCGTGGAATCGCCTGAGGACGTCTCCACCAAGGTGGACGAGCTAAAGCAGGAAGGACGTCGCAACGCTCATCTCATGATCGCATCGCCGAATGGCGACCTGCGCTTCGTTGCGGTTCCGATCGAATAGTCCTGTCGCAGGTCCTCGGCCTTCAGGGAGTGGCAGCCTGCCGCTCCCGCCATTCCTCGCGGGTCATCCGGTAGAATACATGGTGCTTCAGGTGCGGGTAGTTGTCCGGCACGCGAGGATGGTTGAAGTCCCGCGACGGGTCGGCCTGCATGCCGATCCGCTTCATGACGGCGATCGAGCGGCGGTTGGAGGCGACCGCGAAAGACACGATCTCAGGCAGGCCGTGCCTTTCGAAGCCATGGCCGAGCAGGGCGGTTGCCGCCTCGGTGACATAGCCATTGCCCCAGAAGCGCGTCGCCAGCCGCCAGCCGATTTCCACCGACTCATCCGGTAACATCGGGCTGACATTCGCAAGCGCCAGTCCGCAAAATCCCATCGCCTCGTCGGTTTCCTTCAGGGCGACCGCGTAGAAGCCAAGCCCGGTATCGCGGATCATGTCGCGGACGTGGTCGAACAACAGGTTGGATTCCGGCCGTGTACGCCGGAACGGGAAGAACTCCATCACCTTGCGGTCGGCATTGATCTCATGAAAGAGGTCGCGGTCCTCCTCTGCCCAGTTGCGGACGGTCAGGCGCTCGGTCTCAAGAATGTCCATCGTATCCTCCGCCCTGCATACGCCGCGCCGTGCGACCGGATCAGGGACGTACGAAGTCGTGCTTGCGATAGCCCTGAAGGTAGAGCAGGGCGGTGAGGTCGCCATGGTCGATCCGGATCTTCGCTTGCGCCGCGACAGTGGGCTTGGCGTGAAGCGCGACGCCGGCGCCGGCCAGATGCAACATGCCGAGATCGTTGGCGCCGTCGCCGACCGCGAGTGCATCTTCGGTCGAAATGCCGATGCGCTGGCAGATATCGACCAGGGCATCGACCTTCGCCTGCTTGCCGAGGATAGGCTCGACGACAGTGCCGGTCAGTTCGCCATCCTTCTCGACCAGGATGTTCGCGCGGTTCTCGTCGAAGTCGAGGACAGCCGCGATACGGCTGGTGAACATCGTGAAGCCACCGGAAACGAGGGCGGTATAGGCACCTTTCGATTTCATCGTGGCAATCAGTTCGGGACCGCCCGGCGTCAGGGTGATGCGCGTGTCGATCACCTTGTCGATGACCGCAACCGGCAAGCCCTTCAATAGCGCCACGCGCTCGCGCAATGCCGGCTCGAAGTCGATCTCGCCGTTCATCGCGCGCGCGGTGATGGCGGAGACCTTGTCCTTGAGCCCAACCTCGGCGGCGAGTTCGTCGATGCATTCCTGGCCGATCATGGTCGAATCCATGTCGGCGATCAGGAATTTCTTCCGCCGGCTGTCCGCATCCTGCACCGCCACGTCGATCGGCTCGGCGCCGAGCAGCGCGCGGATCGTGGCATCGGCAGCAACCGGATCCATCCGGTCGGAAAGCGCCAGATCGCAGGCGATGCCGTCCGCCAGCCAGTAGAGGCCCGATGCGCCGATCTCCGCTGCCACCTTTTCCGCGAGCTGGGGAACGAGTACAGGATGGGACGGATTGGCAATGAGCGTGGCGACGAAAGCCATGGTGGAAGACCTTGTATGGATATGGATGCGATCCTGATAACCGGGCCGACGGCAAGCGGCAAGTCCGCATTGGCGCTCGACCTCGCGCGGCGGCACGGCGGCGTCGTGATCAATGCCGACAGCATGCAGGTCTATGATACGCTGCGGGTGCTGACGGCGCGGCCGTCCGAGGCGGAAATGGAGGGCATTCCGCATTTGCTCTACGGCCATGTCCCGGCTGGTGAAACCTATTCTACTGGCGACTGGCTGCGGCAGGCTGAAAGGCTGGTCGACGAACTTCGCCGTGAGCGGCGGTTGCCGGTCTTCGTCGGTGGCACGGGGCTGTACTTCAAGGCATTGACGGGCGGCCTGTCCGCCATGCCGGCGATACCCGATGAAATTCGTGACCGATTTCGCGCTCGGTTGATCGAGGAGGGGCCGGGGTCCTTGCATGCCGAGTTGATGCGGCGTGACCCGCAGACGGCCGCGACCCTGCAGCCTGCGGACGGCCAGCGGATCGTGCGCGCCCTGGAGGTGCTGGAAGCCACCGGGCAGCCGATACGCGCGTTCCAGGGTCAGGCCGGAACAAGGGTGATCGACCCGGCGCGCGCACGAAAGATCGTGGTGCAGCCGGAGCGTTCCGTCCTCTACGAGCGCATCGACCGTCGTTTCAAGGCAATGATGGAAAGCGGGGCTGTCGAGGAGGTGCAGGCCTTGCTGGCGCTCGAGCTGAAGCCGCAGATGCCGGTCATGAAGGCAATCGGTGTGTCGCAGATTGCCGCGATGCTAAAGGGCGAGTTGAGCGCTGACGAGGTGATCGACAAATCGGCCACCGCCACGCGCCAATATGCCAAGCGGCAGATGACCTGGTTCCGCAACCAGATGGACGAGAGTTGGAGCCGGCGGGGGTAAGCGCCCCGCAACGAATGCCGTCGTGCCATCAATCCTTGCGGTAGAGGCTGCTCAACGGCTTTTTCAGGATGCTCTCGCGCAGCGACATGCCGGGCTCACGCTTGACCGGTTCGGCAGGCTTCTCCTGCACAGGGCGGTACGATGGCGAGCTTGTCGGAAAGTCGCTTGCGCGCCGCTTCCAGTCATCTGCGACCGTATGCTGCGGTTCGGCGCTGGCAAGAAGCTCTTCCGGCGATGGTGCGCGCGGCAGCATGTCGGGGCGATAGGGCTCATAGGTGGGTTGTGCCGGAGCCGCCTCTGTAGCCGCCGGTCCGAAGGTCGCCTGCGAAGGATCGAGCGGCGGGTAGTCCACGCTGCGTTCGATCGTTGTGGTGCTCGCAACAGCCGCTGACTCATAGCTTTGCTGGAAGGTCGATATATCCGGTCCTCCGGTCGAACGCATACGACCGACGATGTTGCGCAGATCGACGGTGTCTGGCGTTTCCTCGCCGCCCTTCGGCGCAATGCCGTTGGCTTTCGGAAGGTATTTTGTCTCGATCCGCGAAAACTTCATGCGCATCGGAACGGCGATGGCCTCACCGAAAGCAATGGCCTCGCCGTTGCCGATCGACGAGATGAAGTTTGTCGTCGAGATCGACGAGTTCGGGATGGCCGAGCGGATGATTTCCTGGTCGCGGTCGTTGGTCAGGCGCATGGTGAAGACCGTGGAACACTGCGAGAGAATGGTCTGGTCCAGTTCGCCCGGGCGCTGGGTGATGATGCCGAGCGAGACGCCGTACTTTCGGCCTTCCTTGGCGATGCGGGCGATCGCCTGTCGGGTCGGGAAGAAGCCGAGGTTCGGATCCGACGGAATGTAGCGGTGCGCCTCTTCGCAGACGACCAGCATATGGATCGCGCCGTTGCTCCACAGCGCCAGTTCGAAGGCCATGCGGCAAAGCACCGACGCGACGGAATTCACCACTTCCGACGGGATTCCGGCCAGCTGGAACGTGGCGATCGGACGGTCGTCTCCAGGAATACGGAAGATGTGCGCCACGGTTTCCATGATCGTGTCGCTGATCGTGTTGTTGGAAAACATGAAGTGGTAGCGGGGATCGTTGATCGCCGCCATGATGCGCACCTTGAGCGAACGCAGGTAGGGTTTCTCCGTGCGCCCGTCGAGGCGGCCCATGCGCTCGTCGATGAGCGCCAGGAGGTCGGCCATGCGATAGGGCACCGGCGTGTCGGCGGTGAGGGAACTCTTTTCGGCCTGTCGCCGCGTCAATGGCGAATCCGTGCCGCGGAAGGCGCGCTTGGCCTCAGGGACGAGTTCGCGCAGCATGTCCACTTCGTCCGGCACCGGCGGACGACCGCGGAAGATCACCTCGGCAAACTCCTCGAGACGCATAAGCCAGAAGGGCAGGTCGAGGGTATCGGTATCGATGACGACCGCGTGTTCCGGAAAGGCGGCGGCGAATTCGTTGTGCGGGTCGAGGATCAGCACGCGCAGTTTCGGATCGGAGGCCACGGCCTTGTGCAGCAGCAGCGAGACGGCGGTCGATTTGCCGACACCGGTGGAGCCGACCACGGCAAAATGCTTGGACAGCATCGAAGGGATATGGATGGACGCGTCGATCGCGTCATCCTGGGTCAACTTGCCGATGACGCAGGTATCGTTCTTGCCGGATTCGTAGATCCGCATCAGGTCGGTGGTGCGGATGCGGTGGGCGATGGCGCCGAGATGCGGATAGCGCGAGATGCCGGTCGAGAACTGCTCGCGGCCATCGGGCGATACGTTGACTTCCCCCAGAAGCTCGACGTCGATCTGGAAAAGATTGTCCTCGCCCTCGCTCCAGCGACGGCTGTCGGTCTGCATGCCGTAGGCCATGGCCACGATGCGGTTGAGGCCGACGGAGATCGAGATGAGGCGCCCAACAGACCAGAGTTCGGTCAGTTCGGTCTCGCCGCCGACCGCGATGGCGGCGATCGTTGCGCGCGAGCCGGTGCAGGCGACCACGCGACCGAGGAAGCGGTTTCCCGGTGTCAGGACGTCACGGCGATCATGCTCTCCAGCCGTACCCGATGTCTGCAGATCGTTGTTCAGCAAAACGTTACTCCCCGCCCATACCATAGGGAATATTAGCGTCCGGAGTTTAATAAGTCGTATAGTCGCCCCAAGATCGCGCATCGCGTGTGCGTAAGGACGGCATATGCTTTTTTTAGGTTGAGGTGCGTTGACGCATCCTTCAATTGTGACTATCAATTCAGCCCATGAAAATAACGAACATTCTTATTGTGGTGGGATCGCGCATGGGCAGGATGGTGTAACCATCCGGCATTAGCCTCCCATGCGCGAAACGACAGGCTCCCCAAGGAGCCTTTTTTTATGTCCAGAAACAGGCTAGAAGCCCTAAAATCCATCAGGCGAACGGAAAACAGCATGACGGGCACAGACAATCAGATGACGGGCGCGGAGATCGTCCTCAAGGCGCTGAAAGACAACGGCGTCGAACACATCTTCGGCTATCCGGGCGGCGCGGTGCTGCCGATCTATGACGAGATCTTCCAGCAGGACGACATCCAGCATATCCTTGTGCGCCACGAGCAGGGCGCCGGCCATGCGGCCGAGGGCTATGCCCGTTCCACCGGAAAGGTCGGCGTCATGTTGGTCACGTCCGGTCCGGGCGCCACCAATGCGGTGACGCCGCTGCAGGACGCCCTGATGGACAGCGTGCCGATCGTTTGCCTCACCGGACAGGTGCCGACGAGCCTGATCGGCTCCGATGCCTTCCAGGAATGCGACACCGTCGGCATTACGCGCCCTTGCACCAAGCACAACTGGCTGGTCAAGGACGTCAACGATCTCGCCCGCATCATCCACGAGGCCTTCCGCATCGCCCAGAGCGGCCGGCCGGGTCCCGTCGTCGTCGACATCCCGAAGGATGTCCAGTTCGCGACCGGCACCTACACGGCGCCGGAGACCCACAAGGTCCAGAAGAGTTACCAGCCCAAGGTCCAGGGCGACCTCAACGCCATCAAGGCTGCGATCGAGCTGATGGCGACGGCGCGCCGTCCGGTCATCTACACCGGTGGCGGCGTCATCAATTCCGGTCCGGAAGCCTCCAAGCTGCTGCGCGAACTGGTCGAGCTCACCGATTTCCCGATCACCTCGACCCTGATGGGGCTCGGCGCCTATCCGGCATCCGGCAAGAACTGGCTAAAGATGCTCGGTATGCACGGCTCCTACGAAGCCAACATGGCGATGCACGACTGTGACGTTATGGTTTGCATCGGCGCCCGTTTCGACGATCGCATCACCGGCCGCCTGAATGCCTTCTCGCCCAATTCGAAGAAGATCCACGTCGATATCGACGCCTCTTCGATCAACAAGAACGTCCATGTCGACGTTCCGATCGTCGGCGATGTAGCGAGCGTCCTGGAGGACATGGTCCGCTTGTGGCGGGCCCTGCCGAAGAAGCAGGAAAAGACGCAGATCGCCGAATGGTGGCAGAGCATCACCAAGTGGCGGGCGCGCAATTCGTTCGCCTATGCGACGAACAACGACGTCATCATGCCGCAATATGCGATCCAGCGGCTGTTCGAACTGACCAGGGGCCGCGATACCTACATCACCACCGAAGTCGGCCAGCACCAGATGTGGGCGGCGCAGTTCTTCGAATTCGAGGAGCCGAACCGCTGGATGACCTCGGGCGGCCTCGGTACGATGGGCTACGGCCTGCCGGCCGCGCTCGGCGTGCAGATCGCCCATCCGGAGAGCCTTGTCATCGACATCGCTGGCGATGCCTCGATACAGATGTGCATCCAGGAAATGTCCTGCGCGGTGCAGTACAATGCTCCGATCAAGATCTTCATCCTCAACAACCAGTACATGGGCATGGTGCGCCAGTGGCAGCAACTGCTGCACGGCAACCGCCTGTCGAACTCCTATACCGAGGCGATGCCCGACTTCGTCAAGCTGGCGGAAGCCTATGGCGCCGTCGGCCTGCGCTGTGAGAAGCCGGCCGATCTCGACGGCGCGATCATGGAGATGATCGACGTCAAGAAGCCGGTGATCTTCGACTGCCGCGTCGCCAATCTGGCCAATTGCTTCCCGATGATTCCCTCGGGCAAGGCACACAACGAAATGCTGTTGCCGGACGAGGCCACCGACGAAGCCGTCGCCAACGCCATCGATGCCAAGGGCCGCCAGCTCGTCTGAGGATCTGGGAGAGGAACTCGAAACATGAACGCACACCTACAGCCGACGGGCTCCGCCTACTTCATCTCCCGGGAAACCGCCCCGGCCGAAAGCCATACGCTTTCGGTGCTGGTGGACAACGAGCCGGGCGTGCTCGCCCGCGTGATCGGATTGTTCTCCGGCCGCGGCTACAACATCGAAAGCCTGACCGTCTCGGAAACCGAACATCTGGCGCATCTGTCGCGCATCACCATTCTGACCAGCGGTCCCCCGCACGTGCTGGAGCAGATCAAGGCCCAGCTCGAGCGCATCGTGCCGGTCCACAGGGTGGTGGACCTTACGGTGCGCGCCCGGGAACTCGGCCAGGAGCGGCCGCTGGAGCGTGAACTGGCGCTGGTCAAGGTGTCGGGTGCAGGCGAGAACCGTGTCGAGGCGCTGCGCCTTGCCGATGCCTTCCGCGCCAAGGTGATCGACGCCAATGTCGAGCATTTCGTCTTCGAAATCACCGGCAAGGTGTCGAAGATCGACCAGTTCGTCGCGATCATGAAGCCGCTCGGCCTGATCGAGGTTTGCCGCACCGGTATTGCGGCGATGAACCGTGGTCCACAGGGGATGTAACACAGCACCATTGCCGGACGCCTTGGCGTCCGGCTTGTCCTGCCCACTTGACGCTCGTGGTGGTGCGCCGTCGCGGCATGAATATCGACCGCTCGGTGCCTCTGCTGTCGAGCGACCTTATTCGGCGGCGATCATCTCGACTTCGGGCCCGGCATTCGCGTCAAGGACCTTGGCGCGCACGGGTTCGAGTGCCGCAAGGACCATTTTGCGCAGCCATGCATGGCCGGAGTTGCGGTCGGACGAAGCGTGCCATGCAAGCGAGATATCATAGGGCGGGACATCCACCGGCCCCGGGCTGATAGCGAGACCGAAAACGGGAGCCCAAGCCCGGGCGAAGCTTGCCGGCACGGCAGCAATCATGCGCGTCTCCCGAACCAGGATCGGCAGCGTGAAGAGGTGGGGTGTCGTGACCGCTGCGTGGCGCTTCAGCCCACGATCAGCCAGAATCTCGTCCACGAGGCGGCAATGGCCGTCCTTGGTGACGATCACGGCCTGCGGGGTCGCGAGAAACGTTTCCAGGTCGATCGTGCCGGCATGCCCGGACTTTTCCGGGTTGCTGAGGATGACGTAACGCTCGGACCAGAGCTTGCGGCGCTTGTGAAGCTCATTGCCAGTCTCCACCTTGCCGATCGCAAGGTCGATCTCGCCGCTGTCCAGCAGATCCGCGGGATAGACCTGGTCGATCGGTCGGATCACGAAATTGACGTTCGGCGCCTGCTCATGAACGGCGGCGAGAAGCGGCGGCATCAACAGGCTCTCGAGATAATCGGTCAGCCCGAGCGTGAAGGTTCGCTCATCCGTTGCCGGGTCAAATTGCTCGGGCTCGATCAGGCGCGACTGGATCGTGCAAAGGATGCCGCTGACCGTCTCCGCCAGTTCCTGTGCCCGCGGCGTCGGTTCGATGCCCCGAGCCGAGCGAACGAACAGCTCGTCGGATAGAAGCGCCCGCAATCGCCCGAGATTGTGGCTCAAGGCGGATTGGGAAGTGCCGATCCGCTGCGCCGCGCGCGTAACGTTGCGCTCACTCATCAACGCGTCGAACGCGACCAGCAGGTTCAGGTCAAATTTCAAGATATGAGCATGATCGATCGGCATAATAAATTCCATTAATTGGATTTCTTATAAGTCTATAGATATCTATCCCATCGATGATAATCAACCATTGTAAGGAATAACAATCATGAAATCGCTCTTTGACGCCTATGATATGCGCGGGCGGCAGCTGCGGAACCGTTTCGTTATGGCGCCCATGACCCGGGCCCGGGCGGCGGACGGCATTGCCGATGAACAGACAGCCCTTTACTACCGCCAGCGTGCAGGCGCCGGCCTGATCGTCTCCGAGGGAACACCGATTTCGCAAGAGGGAACCGGCTTTGCCTTTATCCCGGGAATATGGTCGGAAGCCCAGGTGTCCGGATGGGATGGCGTGACAAAGGCCGTCCATGAAGATGGCGGGGCGATCTTTGCGCAAATCTGGCATGTCGGGCGCATGTCGCACACCTCGCTTCAGCCGGCCGGCCGGCAACCCGTCAGTTCGAGCGCCAAGCCGGCCCGCGACGACAAGAGCATGGCCTTTACCGTCAACGACAACGGCGTCGCAGGCTTCGTCGAGGCCAGCGTTCCACGGCCGTTGCAGACCGCCGAGATCGCGAGAATTGTCGACGACTTCGCCAATGCCGCGTCGAACGCCGTCGCCGCCGGGTTTGATGGCGTCGAGATCCACGGTGCGAACGGCTACCTGATCGAGCAGTTCCTCAATCCGCATGTCAACGACCGTTCCGACCGGTACGGCGCCGGCACCGTCGAGGACCGGATCCGGTTCGTCCTCGAGATCGTGGATGCCGTGGTGGCGCGCATTGGCGCCGACAAGGTCGGAATCCGGTTCTCGCCGTTCGGCAAGCTCTTCGACATGCCGCATCACCCAATGATCGAAGAAACCTACCTGCATCTTGCGGCGGCGCTTGAGATCCGCAAGATCGCCTATGTCCACCTGATGGACCAGGGCCCAGCCGGGGTTCCTGCGATTTCCGACGCGTTCCTGCGCCGTTTCCGCGAGGCCTATTCCGGGACGCTGATCCTGGCGGGTTCGATGAACAAGAACCGTGCCGAGCAACTGCTTCAGGACGATCTGATCGATCTTGCCGGTTTCGGCCAGCCGTTCATTGCAAATCCCGATCTGGTGGAACGCCTGCGGCGGGACCAACCTTTGGCGAAGCCCATCCGCGAGACCTATTACGGCGGTGGTGCCGAAGGCTACACCGACTACCCGGTCTACGAGGATAGCGCCGAAGCCAAGGCCGCCTGATCACAGACGATCCACCGGCAGTTCGTTGATGCTGGACGCAAGACATTGCGGCCCCGAAGCACAGGCTCGGGGCTGCAATTCGCTTCAAGGCAGTGCGCTGGCAGGCTCGGCGGGCAGATCACGCAAGGTGCTCAGAGCATTTCCAGAGGCACCCTGGCATCGGGTGGCGGGAAGATTGCATCGAGTGCCACCACATCGTCTGGCGTGAGCACAATGTCGGTTGCGGCCCGGTTTTCGCGGACACGCCCCGTGCTCGAGGTTTTCGGGATGGCGATGACGCCGGGCTTGGTCAGCAGCCAGGCGAGCGCCACCTGGGCCGGAGTCGCCTGGTAGGCCTTGGCGATATGGATCAGGTCGGGATGGTGGGCGAGCCGTCCCTGCTCGATCGGGCAATAGGCCATCACGGCGATCCGACGATGCTGGCACCACGGAAGCAGGTCATATTCGATGCCGCGGCGGCCGAGGTTGTAGAGAACCTGATTGGCATCGACGTCGCCGCCGTCCATCACCTCCATCAGTTCCTCCATGTCGCCGATGTCGAAATTCGACACGCCCCAGGCGCCGATCTTGTCCTGCTCCTTCAGCGACTCGAATGCCTCGACCGTTTCCTCGAGAGGATAATTGCCGCGCCAATGGAGAAGGTAAAGGTCGATGTAGTCGGTGCCGAGGCGCTTCAAGCTCGCCTCGCATGCCGCCTGGGTGCCCTCCAGGCTGGCATTCCATGGATAGACCTTGCTCACGAGAAATACCTTGTCCCTGCGGGCGCGGATCGCTTCGGCGACGATTTTCTCGGCTCCGCCCTCGGCGTACATCTCCGCCGTGTCGATCAGCGTCATGCCAAGATCGATCCCGAGTTGCAGGCTTGCAATCTCGTCGTTCGCGCGGCCACGATCCTCGCCCATGTTCCATGTTCCCTGGCCGAGCGCAGGAACGGTGATGCCGGATGGAAAGGTAACGGTCGGGATCGGGTCGTGCATGAGGCTTTCCTTGCTTCGAAGCACCAGAGTAGCTGAGTTGCAGGTGCATGCAACCATGCTGCTACCGCAGGAGGATCATCTTTTATTGTAACGAATACAAAGATCCGCTGGCAGACCGTTGCGCTCTAAAATATATCGATCCGGTCGGCGCAAACGTGCCGACGATGGAGGATATTCATGGCGCCGGAAACTGCTGTCGCGCTCGTACTGTTTGCATTCACCACCTCGATCACCCCGGGGCCGAACAACATGATGCTTTTTGCCTCGGGCGTGAATTTCGGCTTTCGGCGCACCATTCCGCACATGCTCGGGATCGGCGCCGGCTTCTTCTCGCTGCTGATCGCGGTGGGCTTCGGTCTCGGGGCGCTGCTTCACACGGTGCCGGTTCTTTACACGACGCTGAAGTTCGCGGGCGGCATCTATCTCGCGTGGATCGCCTGGAAGATCGCGACGTCGCGGTCGCTGTCAAATGGAGAGGTGGGTGCCCGGCCGATGACCTTCCTCGGTGCTGCCGCCTTCCAATGGGTCAATCCGAAGGCGTGGGTGATGGCGGTAACCGCCATGGCAACCTACACGGACCCGCAACAGTACGCGTTTACCGTATTGATGGTCGGGTTCGCCTTCGCCCTCGTCAATGTCCCGAGCGTCTCCACCTGGGCGGGTTTCGGTTCGGCGCTGCGCGAATGGCTTTCGGTGCCGGCCCGCCTCAAATGGTTCAACATCACCATGGGCGTGCTGCTGGTCCTCAGCCTGTGGCCGATGCTGCGGTAGGCCAGGTCGCGAGACTGGGCGGCATGTCTCCAAGAACCATTTCGGGGCAAGGGCATAGAGGAGTCGACCGCTTTCCGAAGCGTGCTGAACGCCATTGGCAATTTTCGGACTCGGGGCTATTGTCCGACCCTTACGGAGGTATCGACCCGTGCCCAGCCATCATCACGACCATGATCACCACGATCATGACCACGACAACCGCTATTCCGACATGCAGGCGCGCGTGAAGGCGCTGGAAACGCTGCTGACGGAAAAGGGCCTCATCGATCCCGCCGCCCTCGATGCCATCGTCGAGACCTACGAGACGAAGGTCGGTCCGCGTAACGGCGCCCATGTGGTGGCCAAGGCATGGACGGATCCGGATTTCGCCGCATGGCTCAGGAAGGACGCCACCGCCGCGATCGCAAGCCTCGGATATACCGGGCGGCAGGGCGAGCACATGCGGGCGGTCTTCAACACGGCGGACACCCACAATGTCGTCGTCTGCACGCTCTGCTCCTGCTATCCATGGTCGGTGCTCGGCCTGCCGCCGGTCTGGTACAAGGCGCCAGCCTATCGCTCGCGGGCGGTCATCGATCCGCGCGGCGTGCTCGAGGAATTCGGCGTAACACTTGCGCAGGACATGAAGATCCGCGTCTGGGATTCCACCGCCGAGCTTCGCTACCTGGTGATCCCCGAGCGACCGGCGGGCACCGAAGGCATGACGGCCGAAGAACTGGCCGTGCTCGTCACCCGGGATTCGATGATCGGGACGGGACTTGCTAAAACGCCGGAGGCATCGTCATGAACGGTCCGCACGACCTTGGCGGCCAGATGGGATTCGGCCCTGTTGCGCCGGAGGTGAACGAGCCGGTCTTCCATGCGAACTGGGAGAAGCGGGCGCTCGGTATCACGCTTTCCTGCGGCGCCTTCGGCGCGTGGAACATCGACGAGAGCCGCCATGCGCGCGAAAATATTGCGCCCGCCGACTATCTTTCGGCGAGCTACTACGAGATCTGGATCCGTGCGCTCGAAACACTGCTGGAACGCCATGGCTTCGCGACCGCCACGGAGCTTTCCGCCGGGCATCACATGGTCGACGGCCGGGAACCGAAGCGGGTGCTGACGGCGGAGATGGTGGAAGGCGTGCTCTCCAAGGGGAGCGCCTGCGACCGGCCCGTCGCCGAGGCGCCGCGCTTTTCCGTCGGCGACAGGGTCAGGACCCGCAACTTCAATCCCGAGACACACACGCGGCTGCCACGTTACGCCCGCGCCAAGACCGGCGTTGTCGAAGCGGTGCAGGGCTCGTTCGTGTTTCCGGACGACAACGCGCATGGCAGGGGCGAGAACCCGCAATGGGTCTATACCGTGGTATTCGACGGCGGCGAGATCTGGGGAGAGGGCGTCGATCCGACACTTGCCGTCTCCATCGACGCCTGGGAGAGCTATCTTGAACGCGTGTGAAGTCCCGTCCGAGCTTTCCAATTCGCCGGGCCTGCCGAAATCGCCGGAAGGCGATCCGGTGTTTCCCGAGCCCTGGGCGGCGGAAGCCTTCGCGATGACCGTCCACCTGCACCAGAAGGGCGTCTTCAGCTGGGGCGAGTGGGCGCAGGCGCTTTCGGCCGAGTTGCACAAGCCGGGCCGCGCCGATGATGGCAGCGACTATTTCGATGCCTGGGTGGCCGCTCTTTCCGGTATTCTCGTCGCTCGCGGCATTGCGGACCCCGGCGATATCCTGGCATTGCAGCAGAGCTGGCAGCGCGCGGCAGAGGCGACGCCGCACGGCAGGCCGATCGAACTGGCGAACGATCCGCTCGGCGTACAGGTCGTGGCCCAAAGCGGCGAGTGAATTTGTTCCCGTTTGGTGCTTTTTTCATTGCGTCCAGGCTCCGAATCCTGCCAAGTCGCGGCCATGCAGTTTGCTCCGCAACAGGATGAAGCGCTCAAGGCCGTGTCGCGCTGGCTGAAGGAAGGCCGCTCGCCGGTTTTCCGGCTGTTCGGCTATGCCGGAACCGGCAAGACGACACTTGCTCGCTACTTTGCCGAGCATGTCGACGGCGAGGTGCTGTTTGCCGCCTTCACCGGAAAGGCGGCGCAGGTCTTGCGGTCGCGCGGCGCCAGCAATGCCAAGACCATCCACTCGCTGATCTATCGTCCACGCGGCGAGGAAGAGGTCTCGGACGAGGAAACCGGCAAGACCTCGATTGCGCCGATGTTCTCGATCAACCGCCAGAGCCCGCTTGCCAAGGCAGCGCTGATCATCATCGACGAATGCTCGATGGTGGACGAGCAGCTCGGTCGCGACCTGATGAGCTTCGGTACGCCGATCCTCGTGCTCGGCGATCCCGGCCAGTTGCCGCCGGTCTCGGGTGGCGGCTATTTCACCAACCAGGAGCCGGATTACCTGCTGACCGATATCCACCGGCAGGCGCGCGACAATCCCATCATCCAGCTCGCAATGCAGGTGCGCGAGGGCAACGAGATCATGCGCGGCGACTATGGCACGGCGCAGGTGATCTCGAAGGCCGAGGTAACCCAGCCGCTGGTGCTCGAAGCCGATCAGGTGCTCGTCGGCACCAACAAGACGCGCCGGCGATACAATCAGCGGCTTCGGGAACTGAAGGGCTTCACCACCGAGTACCCGCAATCGGGCGACAAGCTGGTGTGCCTCAGGAACGATCCGGCCAAGGGCCTGCTCAACGGATCGCTGTGGCAGGTGATGAGTTCATCCAGGGAGACGGTGAAACCCGGCATCAACCTGATGATCCGCCCGGAAGACGACGACATGGATCGCGGGGCGGCGAAGATCAAGCTTCTGAAGGCCGCTTTCGAGGACGTCGATACCGAGATCCCGTGGACGACCCGCAAACGCTACGACGAGTTCGACTTCGGCTATGCGTTGACGGTGCACAAGGCGCAAGGTTCGCAGTGGAACAACGTGGTGCTGTTCGATGAAAGCTGGGCATTCCGCGATACCCGCGAGCGCTGGCTCTACACGGCGATCACCCGTGCCGCCGAAACGCTGACGATCGTGCGCTGAAAGCGAATATTCGGAATCGCTTCAACACCCTTGGTGGTGTTTTCTAAAGTGATCTCTAATATGTAATTCTACAGAATTCCCGCCCTGCGCAGCACCCACCAGGCCACCCCGACAGACAGCAGGATGAGCGTGAACGCGAGCGCGGTGCCATGGGCTGACTCCGCGAAAGGGAGGGCGCCGGTGTTCATGCCGAAGAATCCGGTGATCAGCGTCGGCGGCAGGAGGAACGCCGTCATCAGCGAAAGAACGTACAGGTGCCTGTTGGTTTCCGAGGAAATGCGCGAGTCGATCTCCTCATGCAGCAGGCGAGCGCGTTCCTGCAGCGCGAAGACGTCGCGATCGACGGTTTCCAGCCGGCCGGCCAGCCTCTCGGCGACATCGTGAAGGCCCTCTGGCACCTCGTCCTCCTCGGCGCTGCCGACGCGGCGCAACAGGGCGAGAGTGGTCCTCAGGTGACGGTGGATCCTGACAACCGTTCGGCGCAGCGGCGCAAGTTGCCTGCGTTCGTCTCGGGCATGGTCGCCGTAGACCGCATCCTCGATCCCGTTCAGCTCGTGGGTCAGATCGAGTACCAGGGCGATGAGAGTGCGCTGGAACTCGATCACCAGCATTTCGAAGACATCGATCGGACGTCGGCATTTCGGGCCCTTTTCGAGAGCGGCCTTGACCCGGTCGACGCTTCTCAGCGGATGGAGCCTGGTGGTGACGATGATGTTTTCGGTGACAGCAAAGTGCAGCCAACCGATGTCGTTCGTCATGGCGTCGAAAGTCCGTTCGAAATCGACCAGAGTGCCGTGCACGATATCGCTCGTCAGGTTGATCGCCGCCTGGGTGTCGCTGCTCGTCAGTGTTTGCAGGGCTTCTTCCGGCAGCCCGAGGCCCTGCAGCAGCATGGGCACGCGTGCATCACTGAGGCCGAGATGCAGCCAGAGGAAGCCGTTTCCCTCCAGCATCGCCGATCTTGGTTCGTCCGCAGCCAGCCGCCGGCATGTGCCTCCATCCGGATCGACGCGATAGGCCCAGACGAGGCCGGGGATTTCTGGGCTGATGAGGTTCATGGGCCGTCGGCTACCGGAGAGGAGGTGCACCCGGTCTATCGTCGCCACGTGACAGTTTTGTTACGGCGCGTTGCGCGGCGCGCCCGTGTCTCAAGCCATCAGCTATCGACAAGGCCGAGCAGGACTGCTTTCGCCACCGCCTGAAAGCGATTGTTGGCGTTGAATTTTCTGATGACGTCAGCTTCCAGCGTTCGCAACTCGTCGGGCGTCAGGTCGAGCGCATTCGCCAGCCGAGCGGTCGTGTAGCCCTTGGCCATCAGATCGAGGCAGTGTCGTTCAATCGGCGTGAGCGACACCGATGTCCGGATGTCGTCGCTCGCATCCTCGTCGTAGCCTTCGTCGCGTTCGAGCAATTCGCTGATCTGCTGCATCTGCCGGCGTATGGTCGAAAGCGAGGAGAGCAGTTCGCGGCGCCTGACGAGCAGGGCATCGCGGAAGATCTCGTCGGCTTCTTCCTGGTTGTGGGCGCCGCGCAGCAGGTCCATCAGTTCCTGGATAACGGCGACCGGCATGCCGACCTCGCGGCATGCGTTGACGACCGCCATCTGAAGCGCCGCCTGGTGGCTGTAGACCCGCATCAAGCCGACCCGATTCGCGGAGAGCAGCCCTTTTTCCTCGTAGAAATGCAGCGTTCTGTGGGTGACCCCGAAAGCGTTGGCCATGTCGGCGATAGCGATCGGACCGGAGGGGAGTTCGGGCGGAACGGTAGTTGCCGGCAGGTAGCGGTAGCGGGTCCGCGATCCTGACCGTCGGTCGTCGGCAGCATGGTGCCGGCTGGAAGCGTCTGGCATGGCATCCTCCCCTCGATTGGTTAGTTACGGCTACCCATCCCTTTCACAAACGCACTCAACCCGTCTGCCGTCGCGCAGCATGCCGCTGCAGATACTTGCAATCGCGACATGAATCGCTTGCTAATATTAGAGTATCCGTGGTGGCCGTGAAAGGGTTGGCCATGATTTTCTGAACGGCGGCGCTGCACCGGCCTTCGGCACGATCGATCGTGCGACAGGCTTGCCCTCAAGGCGGTTCCGCGCGGGTAACGACGTTCCTGCGAGCCGGTCCGTTTCCATCGCCTGCCGCGCGGCGATTCCCCGCTTTCCATCAACGATTTGCATCGACACATGCGGTAATCTCGTTGGCATTTCGCTCCCGGATCGCATAGAAGTCGGTTGACAAACCGGCCTGAACCTCAGCGATGGATGCGCCAGAATGCCCGCGAAACTTTCCGTCAATCTCAATGCCATAGCCATGCTGCGCAATCGTCGCGACCTGCCGTGGCCCAGTGTCGAGGGGCTCGGGCGGATCGCCCTTTTAGCCGGCGCCCACGGCCTGACCGTGCATCCGCGTCCCGACCAGAGGCACATCCGATTCACCGACCTGCCGATCCTGCGCGCCCTGATCGACGACGAGTTCCCGCAGGCCGAATTCAACATCGAGGGATACCCGAGCGATGATTTCCTCGGGCTTTGCGCGATGGCCCAGCCGGATCAGGTAACGCTGGTGCCCGACGATCCGTCGCAGGCGACATCCGATCACGGTTGGGACTTTCGCAAGCATAGCGACTTCCTGGCCGATGTCGTGGCGCGCCTGAAGAAGGGCGGATGCCGGGTTTCGCTCTTTGCCGACGGCGACGGCGATGCCGAAGCGGTGGCCTTGGCGAAGCAGACGGGGGCAGATCGAATCGAGCTCTATACCGGCCCCTACGGCGGGTGCTACGACGCACCGGAGAAGGCGGCTGCCATTCTGGAACAACTCGGCGCCACTGCCGATGCCGCGCGCGACGCCGGCCTCGGCGTCAATGCCGGCCACGACCTCACCGTTGCCAACCTGCCCGTGCTGGCGTTGCGCATCCCCCATCTCGCCGAAGTCTCGATCGGCCACGGCCTGACGGCGGACGCGCTGGAGTACGGCATGGCGGAAACGGTGCGACGTTTCCGCCGCGCCTGCGGCGAGAAGGTCTGACGGGCGCTAGCTCTAGGCGCCAAGCGCCTGCCTGTTGGCCTCGAAGAAGGCCTTGAGGCCAACAAGCGGCCGGCCGGCCCACTTTTCGGCGTCCGCTGTGACCATGTCGATCTTGCCGACGCGGGTGTTGGTGTCGAAGGAAACGAGGATTGGGACGAACCCCTCCGGAACACCGGCTGCCTTCTTGCCGGCCGCAAGCTGCTCGTCGGTTACATGCATCACCTGCAAGGGCTTTCCGCTGACCTCGCTCACGAGGGCGGCGACTTCGTCGGTGGTGTAGGCAGTGGGACCGGTCAGCGTGTAGGTGACGCTTTCGATGGCGCCCGAGGCGAGGGCCGAGGCGATCGCCAGGGCGCAGTCGTCGCGGGCGATATGGGCGATACGGCCTTCGCCGGCGGCGCTGTACCATTTGCCGTCGGCCAGCGCGTGCGGCAGGGCCATGAACAGGTTTTCCATGTACCAGCCGTTGCGGAAGATCGTGTAGGGAATGCCGCTCTTCTTGATCGCCTGCTCTGTTCCCAGATGGTCCGGGGCAAAGAGGACCGCCGCATCCTCCGGGCTCGGCATCGAGGTGTAGAGAATGTGGCGAACACCGGCCTTGCCGGCGGCCCGCACCGCCGCCTCATGCTGCACCAGGCGCTTTCCGGGGACGGACAGTTCGTCGGTCGAGATGATCAGCAGGCGGTCGGCGCCGGCAAAAGCGTGGGTCAAGGATGCTTCGTCGTCGAAGTCCGCCTTGCGCACCTCCACACCTCTGTCCGCAAGCTCGCTCAGCTTCCCGGGGTTGCGGCTGGTGGCTATGATCGAGGCGGCGGGAACCTTTTTCGTCTCCAGCAGGTGGTGGATCACCAGCCGGCCAAGATGACCGGCGGCACCGGTGACGAGAAGTTTGTTGCTCATGGCATTTCCCTTTTCTGTTGGTCGCGCATGGCGCGCATTCGCCGTTGAGTGATGGTCTCAAAATGAGAGCAACGCTAAAATGGGAATTGACCCCAGCTTGTAAAGAAGGCAGTTTTGCGAGCCTACGTTACCAAAAGGGAACCAGCGTGAGCGGTAAAATCGTCAACATGCGCCAGAAGATCGATGCTATGCGCGCCGACGCAAGCGAGGATCTGAACCACGCCAATTGCCCGGTGCGGGAGGTGATGCAGCCGATCGGCGGCAAGTGGTCGACGCTGCTCCTATCGGCGCTGGCGGAGAAGCCCTATCGGTTCGGCGAGTTGCGGCGGATGGTGCCGGACATTTCCCAGCGCATGCTGACGCAGACGCTGCGCGACCTGCAGCGCGATGGCTATATCGAGCGCGAAGTGTTCCCGACCAAGCCGCCGAGCGTCGAGTACCGGATGACCAGTTTCGGGCACTCGCTGTACGAGCCGTTGGCAAAACTGCTCGACTGGGCGGCGCGCAACCATGCGTCCGTCAAGGAAGCCCGGGCCCGGTTCGACAGCTCGGGCGTCTGAATCTTCAGAACTGCGAATGAAGACGTAGCGCGTCACCGCCCGGTGACGCGCGATTGGATGGCCGGTTGCGGCTATGCGGCGCGGGTCTGCAACTCGACGCCTTCGAGCGCGAATTCAACGGCCGCCTCCGCGTGAATGGCGGTGGAATCGAAGCCGGGCAGAGGCAGGTTTTCCGGATCGAGGATCAGGCAGATCTCGGTGCAGCCGAGAATGACGCTGTCAGCGCCCTGTGCCCGCGCATCCTCGATGAGCGCCAGCAACTTGTCGCGGGACGAGTCCAGCACCTGTCCGGCGCAGAGTTCGTTGAAGATCACGTCATGCACGAGCGTGCGGCCCTCGGCATCCGGCACCATGACCTCGATCCCGAGCTGCTTCATGCGGTCGGCATAAAAACCGTGCTCCATGGTGTAGCGGGTCGCGAGGAGAAGGGGGCGGCGGGCGCCGGCATTTTTCAGTGCCGTGGCAGTTTCGTCGATGATGTGGATCAGCGGTACGCCGATGCGCTGCTGCACCGCGTCGGCGACCAGATGCATGGTGTTGGTGCAGATCAGCGCGCAGGCCGCGCCGGCTTTTTCCAGGCCGACGGCGACGTCGCCGAGACGACGGGCGGCATCGTCCCAGCGACCGGCCTTCTGCATCGTCACGATGTCCTCGAAGTTGACCGAATGCATCAGCACGTCGGCGGATGACAAACCACCCAGGCGCGCCCGGACGGCCTCGTTGATAAGGCGGTAGTAGACCGCCGAGCTTTCGAAGCTCATGCCGCCGATCAGGCCGATTGTGCGCATTCCGATGTCCTCCGGGTGTCAATGAATGAGTGCGGGCAATATGCAGCGGATTTCGGGCGGTGTGTTTGCATTGTTGGTGATTTTCATCGCGGCGTTCGCCCTGGATTTGCGCAGAACAAGAAAATGACGCAATAATTGGGCGCGAACTGAATAAATCATACGAGAATCACCATGCTGGACGAACGCGACCGCAAAATCCTGGATCTGCTGCAGATCGATGCGGGGATCTCCGTGAGCGACCTGGCCGGGCGCGTGGCTCTGTCGGTCTCGGCCTGTTCCCGCCGAATCCAGCGGCTCGAGGACGATGGCTATATCGCACGCCGCATCGCGGTGCTCGACCGCGGCAGGATGGGGGTCCCGACCACCGTCTATGCGCTGGTCAAGACCGCCCATCATTCCGACGAATGGATCGAGATATTCCGCAAGGCGGTCAGCGACATTCCCGAGATCGTCGAGGCGCACCGGTTGACGGGCAACTATGATTACATCCTCAAGGTCGTCCTGCCCCGCGTCGAGCATTACGATGTCGTCTACAAGGCGATCGTGCGCAAGGTCGAACTGTTCGATGTCTCCGCGTCGATTTCCATGGAGGTGCTGAAGTCGGGCACCGGGGTGCCGGTGCGCTACGCGCAATGAAACTCAGATGATCTCGTAGGCGAAGAACATGCCGATCGCGACGAGGCTGACCAAGCCCCCGAGGAAGGTCTGGTCGGCGGCGAGTTCCAGGTGCCGACTCACCTGCGCGCGGACCGCCGCTCGCATGGCCAGATAGGACGCCAATGCGCTGGCCAGGAACAGCAGGGAGACGAGCGCCGCCAGTTCATCAACGATACTCGGGCCGAGGTGTCCCTCGGCGACCTTCACGAGGCCGATCAGGGTGATGCAGACGCCGATCATCGTGCCGGAGTTGGGAAGGATATGCTGGGCGAGAGCCTTGTCGTCGTGTGCAGGATGTCTGTCGTCGTCCATTGTCAACAACCTGCCGAATCGTCGCGGCGCGCAATAAGGGAGGCTTCCAGCGATACACTCCTCAAAACCCCGGCTTTCGTCAAAGGATTTCGGACACGCAACGCTTGCGCGCGGAAGATGCGGGCGGCTCGGGGGAGCCGCCCGTCGCGCTTACTCGGCGAGCGAGGCGATGTCGATGACGAAGCGGTAGCGCACGTCGCTCTTCAGCACGCGCTCATAGGCGGCGTTGATGTCCTGGATGTCGATCAGTTCGATCTCCGAGACGATGTCGTGCTTGCCGCAGAAATCCAGCATCTCCTGGGTTTCCTTGATCGAGCCGATCATCGAACCGGAGAGGCTCTTGCGACCTGGTACCAGCGAGAAGGCGTGTACCGGAATTGCCTCTTCCGGTATGCCGACCAACACCATCGAGCCGTTGACCTTCAGGAGCTTCAGATAGGCGTTCCAGTCGATTTCGGCGCTGACGGTGCAGATGATCAGATCGAAAGCGCCGGCAAGCTTGTCGAAGGTCGCCGCATCGCTGGTGGCATAGTATGCCTTGGCGCCGAGCTTCAGGCCGTCTTCCTTCTTCGACAGCGACTGGGACAGCACGGTGATGTCCGCACCCATGGCGGCACCGAGCTTCACGCCCATATGGCCGAGGCCACCCATGCCGACGATAGCGACCTTCTTGCCGGGGCCGGCATTCCAGTGGCGAAGCGGCGAGTAGAGGGTGATGCCGGCGCAGAGCAGGGGAGCGGCGGCGTCAAGCGGCAGGTTGTCGGGGATCGACATCACATAGCCTTCCTTGACGACGATCGAGTCCGAATAGCCGCCCTGGGTCGCGGTCTTTCCGTCTGCCTCGACGCTGTTGTAGGTGCCGACGAGGCCCGGCATGTACTGCTCGTTGTCGAAGTCGCGGGTGGCGCAGCCGACGCAGGAATCGACGAAGCAGCCGACGCCGACGCGATCGCCGACCTTGAACTGGGTGACTTCGGAGCCGACAGCGGTGACCACGCCGACAATCTCGTGGCCGGGGACGATCGGATAGACCGCATTCTTCCATTCGTTGCGAACGGTATGAATGTCGGAGTGGCACACGCCGCAATACTTGATGGAGATGACGACATCGTCGGCATTGGGTTCGCGGCGCTCGAAGGTGAAGGGCGCCAGCGGCTTCGACGCGTCGGTGGCAGCATAGCCTTTTGCAATAGCCATCTGAGACTTCCTTTCAGGTTGCTGAGGTGATGACGGACCATGCATCGGACCTTCGCCGGGTCGTTAGATCGATACTACGAGCTTCTTGCACGATCCTGCAAACTTTTGCGATCGGGCTATTCCCCGACGTGTACCCCTGTCCTAGATAGATCGAGTGCCGTCCATGTTGCCTTAGATGAAGGGTCCGTTCCCCATGACCTTGCTGTTCAATCCCTACCAGGAAGTCGTCTCGATCGCCGCTCGCCATGCGCGTGCCGAGGGCGAGTACTGGACGCCAATCGAAAACCTGAAGATCAGTCGCCGGTCCACGCCGAGCGAACCGTGCCATGGCAGCTATCGTCCCTGTCTAGCCCTTGTCATCCAGGGGGCGAAGAGCCTGCGCCTCGGCTCCGATGTCATCAACTATGGCGTCGGCGACTATCTCGTGACCTCGCTCGACCTGCCGGTCACCTGGCGCGTGGTGGAGGCGAGCCCGGAGGTGCCGCATTTCTGCCTGGCACTGGCCATCGACAGTGAAAAGCTTCTCGACCTGCTCGGTCGCACCGATCTTCCAAGGTCGCCTACGTCGATAGAGGGGCGCGGCATCACCGCCAACGTCGCGTCGCCGGAGCTTCTGGATGCTGCCGTGCGTTTGCTTCGCTTGCTCGATCGTCCGGAGGATATTCCGGCAATGGCGCCGCTGATCGAGCAGGAAATCCTCTACCGGTTGCTCACCGGCCCGGCTGGCGCTCGCCTGATCAACATCGCCACCGCCGACAGCCAAGGTAACAGGATCGCGCGGTCGATCGCCTGGCTGCGGCAGAATTTCGCGCGGCCGCTGCGCATCGAGGACCTCGCCGAGCGGGTCAACATGAGCGTGTCGTCTTTCCATCATCATTTCAAGGCGATCACGGCAATGACGCCGGTGCAGTACCAGAAGCAGTTGCGCCTGCACGAGGCGCGCCGGCTGATGCTGATCGAGCGGCTGGATGCCGGTACGGCCGGCCACCGGGTCGGCTATCTCAGTCCGTCGCAGTTCAGCCGCGAATACAGCCGGGTCTACGGGCTGTCACCACTCAGGGACATCGAGGCCGCCCGCGGGGCTGGCGACGGAAGCCACATCGCCTGAGGCCTGGCAAGGCCGCGAGACCGGCAACGCTTGACCGCCTCCACACGGAACTTTTCGACCGGGCGGACGTCAATGAATTTTTCATCGGAGACCGCTTGACGGGCGAAGCGCTTTGGCGCATAAAAACCACGAACCGTACCGTACGGTACTTATCGGGAGTGCGAGCGTGTCCGTCGACAACATGGAGCCCAGCGAGTTTTCGCCGCGCCAGAACGCCGTTCTGGAACAGGCATTGCGGCTGCTCGTCGATGGCGGCGAAAAGGCGCTGACGACGTCCGGCGTCGCTCGTGCGGCCAACTGCTCGAAGGAAAGCCTCTATAAGTGGTTCGGCGACCGCGACGGGCTGTTGTCGGCGATGATTTCGTACCAGGCGAGCAAGGTTCGCACGCATGAACGCGACGGTGAGCGCCTGACGGCGGCAAGCCTGCGCGACCATCTGGCGTTGTTTGCCCGCGACCTGCTCGAAGTGCTGGCGGGCGACGTGTCGCTGGCGCTCAATCGTCTGGCGATCGGCCAGACCAGCCGCGAAGGCGGCAAGCTCGGCAATCTGTTGCTGCAGCGTGGGCGTGGCCAGATCGACCGCCGGGCGCGGGCGCTCATCGATGCCGGGCGGCGCGCGGGCCTCTTGCGCTTCGACGATGGCGAGGAAGCCTATCGCACGCTCTACGGGCTGATCGTTTCGGACCTGCACGTGCGCATGCTGCTCGGCGAACGGCCGGCAAAGAAGGATTTCGAGCCGCGGGCGGAGAAGGCGGTCAACGCCTTCATACAGCTCTTTGGCTCAGACAGGGTTTTGGCGGAAATGTATGGCCGCGCCGGCTGACAGCGCCAAAGGAACACAAGTGACTCCGACAAGCATAGGGAAGGAACAATTCAATGCGCGTCTATTATGATCGTGATGCCGATCTCAACCTCATCAAGTCCAAGAACGTCGCCATCATCGGCTACGGCTCGCAGGGCCGCGCGCATGCGCTGAACCTCAAGGATTCCGGCGCCAAGAACGTCGCCATCGCGCTGAAGGCCGGTTCGCCAACCGTCAAGAAGGCCGAAGCCGACGGCTTCAAGGTCATGACCGTGGCCGAAGCCGCCAAGTGGGCCGACCTGATGATGATGGCGACCCCGGACGAACTCCAGGCCGACATCTACAAGGCCGACATCGCCGGCAACATCCGTGACGGCGCGGCGATCGCCTTCGCCCACGGCCTCAACGTGCATTTCGGCCTGATCGAGCCGAAGTCGACCGTCGACGTCGTCATGATCGCACCGAAGGGCCCGGGCCACACGGTTCGCGGCGAATACCAGAAGGGCGGCGGCGTGCCGTGCCTGGTCGCCGTTCACCAGAACGCGTCCGGCAACGCCCTTGAACTCGCTCTCTCCTACGCCTGCGGCGTCGGCGGCGGCCGTTCGGGAATCATCGAGACCAATTTCAAGGAAGAGTGCGAAACCGACCTCTTCGGCGAACAGGTCGTTCTCTGCGGCGGTCTGGTCGAACTCATCCGTGCCGGTTTCGAGACGCTGGTGGAAGCCGGCTACGCTCCGGAAATGGCCTACTTCGAGTGCCTGCACGAAGTGAAGCTGATCGTCGACCTGATCTATGAAGGCGGTATCGCCAACATGAACTACTCG
This sequence comes from Ferirhizobium litorale, assembly GCA_030028905.1. Classification (GTDB taxonomy): domain Bacteria; phylum Pseudomonadota; class Alphaproteobacteria; order Rhizobiales; family Rhizobiaceae; genus Ferirhizobium; species Ferirhizobium litorale. The sequence continues at coordinate 36,651 of JALDYZ010000008.1, forward strand.
ATCTCCAACACCGCCGAGTGGGGCGAATACGTCACCGGCCCGCGCATCATCACCGCCGAGACCAAGGCCGAGATGAAGCGCGTTCTCAACGACATCCAGACCGGCAAGTTCACCTCCGAGTGGATGCAGGAATACCGCTCGGGCGGCGCCCGCTTCAAGGGTATCCGCCGTTTGAACGACAGCCACCAGATCGAGGAAGTCGGCACCAAGCTGCGCGGCATGATGCCGTGGATCGGCAAGAACAAGCTGGTCGACAAGTCGGTCAACTAAGCGCGTCGCATCGTCAAGCGGGCCTCGCCCGCCTCGAGCCACAGATCGGATCCGCGAGAGCCGGGGAGCAATCCCCGGCTTGTCGTTTTGGGGTAGGACCGCCGGAAACGGCGCGGAAACTTCGACCGGGAGGATCAACCGGAAGGCTTATTGACAGCGCGGGGATACCATTGGGCGACGATCCCCTGTTCGGGCTAAGTCACAAGGCCGAACATTGTATGCCCGATGGGCCTATCCGGGGTCAATTGCGCTCGATATCGCCGGGGCGCAACATCGGATTGCGACGAAAAGGCCGCAACAGCGGCAGTCTCGGAGACCGGCGAGATCCTCCCATACAGGATCTCCCGGTCTCACCCATCGGAATACAAAACCTTCAGTCGTGTTCGGGACCCGCCCTTCGAGTATCTGGGCGGGTTTTTCTTGCGTATTGTCCGGCTCGGAGGCGAAACAGGCCGGGCTGGCGGCGACAATAGTACACTAGCGCGATCCGGTGTAACTCAATAGAGTGCGGAAAAACTGGGCTCAGCCATTGTCAAGGTTGGGCTTCAACCGCATCGGACCAATCTTGAACAGCAATCTCTATTTTATTCAGGGTAACGGCGACGCCGCTTCCGAAATCCGGGGGATCGACTGGTCGAAGACGCCTCTCGGCGACCCCGGCGACTGGCCTTCCTCATTGAAGACCGCCGTGCAAATGATGCTGGCCTCGCGCTTTCCAAAGGCGATCACCTGGGGACCCGAATTCATAACGTTGTATAACGATGCCTTCCGGCCCATACTCGGCGACAAGAAGGAATGCATGGGCAAGCCCTTCAACGTCATATGGCAGGAGGCGTGGTCGGAGATCGGTCCGATTGCTGCGAAAGCCTATGGCGGCGAGGCGACCTTCATCGAAGATTTTCCGCTGGTCATCGAGAGATTCGGCTTTCCCGAACAATGTTACTTCACGTTTTGCTACAGCCCGATCCGGGATGACACGGGGAAGGTCGCTGGCATGATGGACACCGTTATCGAGGTTACCGGCAAAGTGGAGACAGAGAAGAATGCAGCGATCCTGAACGCCGAGCTCGCGCATCGTATCAAGAACACGTTCAGCGTCGTGCAGGCGATTGCGTCGCAGACTTTCAGGGCCAGTGCCGACAGACAACACCTTCAAACCTTTGCGCAGCGCCTGTCCGCCCTTGCCAATGCTCAGGAGGTCCTTCTTCTCGGGAAGAATTCCGGTGGTCCCCTGAACGATGTGATGACGAAAGCAGTGACCGCACTGAACGTTGCAGACAGGGTGGCATTGTCAGGTCCGCCAATCGTCGTCGGACCCAGGTGCGCAATGTCGACGTCCCTTCTTGTTCACGAACTGACCACCAACGCGATAAAGTACGGGGCGCTGTCGTCTTCGCAGGGAACCGTCTCGATCAACTGGTTCGTGGATACCGCAGGCGGCGAAAAGACACTGACACTGCGATGGCTGGAAGAGGGCGGGCCTCGCGTGATGGTGCCACGGCGAAATGGTTTCGGATCCAAACTGATTAAAATGGGTCTCATGGGCAATGGGAACGTCCAGTTGCATTTCCACCCGCAAGGACTTGAAGCGATCATGGCGGCACCGCTGGAGCAGATCCAGGGGGAGGGCCGGTTGTTCAGCGCCGCCGCCCAGTAGCACTCGGCGAGTGGGTCCCGCGCGCCGGCAATGATCCGCTGGCACAGCCGCGTCCCCGCGGGATCGACCGGCTATTGTCTGATTTCAGGCCTGGACTGTTTCGGCAATCCAAAAAATAACCGTGGAGCTGAATGCCGGAACGGCTGAACGGCAAGAACGGTCAGATTGGCGCATGGACGCCATGAAGCCACCCACGATATGACGGCGTTTCTTCACCGCGCTCCATTTTTTTGTTTCCTCCAGCCTCCCGGTGGTGGCCGTGCTCTGCCAGTCTGCCGGAGGGATTGTCCCAGTGACAATCGAAATAGGTCAGCAATGTTGACTTAAATTTCGCGGCGTGGTTTTCTCGCTCAAACACAAGAAATGGCGAGGAAGCCCCATGCTGAACTGGGACAATGTTTTTGCGACGCGCGCGACCCGCATGCGCGCCTCCGAAATCCGCGAACTGCTGAAGCTGCTGGAAAAGCCCGACATCATTTCCTTCGCGGGCGGCATTCCCGATCCGGCGCTTTTCCCGGATGCGGAGTTCAAGGCGGCCTATGCCGACATCTTTTCCGGCGCACAGGTCGGTGCCGCGCTTCAGTATTCGGTGAGCGAGGGCTACAAGCCGCTGCGCGAGTGGATCGCCGCCCGCATGCGGGCGCTCGGTATCGCGGCAACCGCCGACAATATCCTGATCACCTCCGGCTCGCAGCAGGCGCTCGACTATCTCGGCAAGCTGTTCCTGTCGCCGAACGACACGGCGCTGGTGACATGGCCTACCTATCTCGGTGCGCTGCAGGCCTTCAATGCCTATGAGCCGGTCTACGACCAGCTGTCTCTGAACGGCAACCGCACGCCGGCCGCCTATCGGGAGGCGGCCGAAAATGCCGGCGGCAGGGTGAAGTTCGCCTATCTCTCCGCCGATTTCGCCAACCCGACCGGCGAGACTCTGGACCGGGCCGGGCGCGAGCGTCTGCTCGACCTGACCGAGGAACTCGACATCGCCCTTATCGAGGACGCTGCCTACCAGGACCTGCGTTTCGACGGCGAGGCGATCCCGCCGATCCTGGCACTGGAAATCGCCCGCAAGGGTTCGATCGAGAACACCCGCACGATCTATAGCGGCAGTTTTTCCAAGACGCTGGCGCCCGGTCTGCGCGTTGGCTGGGTCTGCGCTGCGACGCCGGTCATCCGCAAGCTCGTGCTGATGAAGCAGGCCGCGGACCTTCATTCCTCGACGATCAACCAGATGGCGATCCATCTGGTCGCAGAGCGCGGTTTCGATGCGCAGGTCGCCAAGATCCGCAAGGTCTACAGCCACCGCCGCGACCGCATGCTGGAGGCGCTGGCGACATACATGCCGGCGGGTGTCACCTGGACGATGCCGGAAGGCGGCATGTTCATCTGGGTAACTCTTCCGGACGGTGTCGACGGCGCGGCGCTGCTTGCCCGGTCGCTCGAAACCGAAAAGGTCGCCTTCGTGCCGGGCAAGGCGTTCTTCGCCGACGGCTCGGGCAGCAATACGTTGCGGCTCAGCTTCTCCTGCGCCAACGACCAGATGATCGACGAGGGCATTGAGAGGCTGGGACGGCTGGTCGCCGCCACGCTCGCTGCTGCTGCCTGAGGTCGCCGTCCGGAAACAGGCACCCGTCGGCGTGCCTGTCCTCCTCCACAGCTCGCGGCCGGCTTGTCACATGGCTGTAAGGTGGCTGTGATTAAGCGGGGCATCCAGAAAAGAAGGATTGCCCCATGAAGAAGTTCGTTTCCGCAGTCTCCGCTCTTGCCGTCTCGGCGCTGCTCTCGACCGCTGTCGAAGCTGCCGATCTCGTCATCTACACGAGCCAGCCCAACGAAGATGCCCAGGCGACGGTCGACGGCTTCAAGGCTGCCAATCCGGACCTCGATGTCGAATGGGTGCGCGACGGAACGCCGAAGATCATGGCCAAGCTGATGGCCGAGATCGAGGCCGGCAACCCGGTCGCCGACGTGCTGCTGATCGCCGACACGGTCACGCTGGAACGGATGAAGCAGGCGGGCCAACTGCTCGCCTACAAGTCGCCCGAGGCGACCAATTTCGACGCCGCGCTCTACGACGCCGACGGCCACTACTATTCCACCAAGCTCATCACCACCGGCATCATGTACAACACCCAGGCAGGGATGAAGCCGACCAGCTGGGCCGATCTCGCCAAGCCGGACGCCAAGGGCCTTGTTGCCATGCCGAGCCCGCTCACTTCGGGTGCCGCACTGATCCACACCCAGACGCTGACCGGCGTCGGAAACCTCGGCTGGGACTACTACCAGAAGCTCAAGGACAACGGCGCGGTCGCCTCCGGCGGCAATGGTGCCGTCCTGAAAGCAGTGGCCTCCGGCGAGAAGGCCTACGGCATGGTCGTCGACTACATGCCGATCCGCGAGAAGGCGAAGGGCGCACCGGTTGAATTCGTGTTCCCCGAGGAAGGTGTGTCGGCGGTCACCGAGCCGGTCGCCATTCTCTCTTCCACGAAGCACGAAGACGCCGCGAAGAAGTTCATCGACTACATCCTTTCGGAAGAAGGGCAGAAGGTGCAGCTCGGCCTCGGCTATATCCCGGCCCGCGACGGCCTTGGCGTACCGGAGGGCTTCCCGGAGCGCGACAAGATCAAGGTGCTGCCGCTCAATGCCGGCGAGGCCCTGAAGAACTCCGACAAGGACCTGCAGAGCTTCTCCGCGATCTTCGGCTCGAACGGCTGAACTGATACAGCCACATGCCAGCCACTGCCTACTCGGGAAACGGCCAGCCGCGCTGGCTGTTTCCTTTTGTTGCAAGCGTCATCTTTATCCTGAGCGTGCTGCCGCTGGCGCGGCTTGCGGCGACTGGCGTCGCCTCCGCCTTACGCGGCGAAGCGGGGACGCTTCTCGCCGACCCCATGCTCTGGGAAGCGACGCTTAACACGCTCACCACCTCCTTTCTCGGCATGGTCGCGGCCGTGCTGCTCGGCGGCGGTTTCGCCATCCTGCTCACCCTCTTCGACGTGCGGGGCAGGGGCGCCCTCGGCTTCCTCTTCATGCTGCCGATGATGATCCCGCCGCAGGTGACGGCACTCTCCTGGATCGGACTGACCGGACCTTCCAGCACGCTTCTCAAGGCGATCGGTCTTGCGCCGCCGCTCGGCAGCCCGCAGCCGCTCTATTCGATCGGCGGCATCGCGCTTCTGTTCGGCGTACAGCACGCGCCGCTGGTCTATCTCTCCATGCGCTCGGGCCTGCTCGCCCTGCCGCGGGAAGGCGTCGAGGCCGCCCGTCTTTCCGGTGCGACCTCCGGCCGGGTGCTGCGCGACATCGTGCTGCCGCTCGCGACGCCAGGCGTTGCCGCCGGGGCGGCCATCGCCTTCGTCTCTGGCGTCGGCAATTTCGGCATTCCCGCCATCCTCGGCATCCCGGCCTCGATCTACACGCTGCCGACCCTGGTCTACTCGAAGTTCGCAAGTTTCGGCCCGACCACCTTTGCCGACATGTCCGTCATCTCGGCGCTGATCGCGCTGCTCTCCGTCGCCGGGCTCGCGGTGGAGGCGAGGGTGCTGCGCGGACGGGAATACCGCACCATCGGCATGTCGGGGCAAGCAGCCGTTTTTAGCCTGGGGGCGATCCGCCGGTTTGTCGAAGCGCTGTTGTGGTTGGTGATCTCCCTGATCCTGATCCTGCCGTTCCTGGCGCTGCTCGCCAGTTCGCTCGCCCCGGCCTACGGCGTGCCCCTGACCACCGAGACGGCAACGCTGCATGCCTATCAGGAGGTCCTGTTCCGGCAGTCGGTGACCCGCAGGGCGTTCGCGAACTCGTTCACGCTGGCGCTTGCGAGCGCGCTCGGCCTGCTCCTCGTCTCCGTGTTTCTCGGCTACTACATCGTCCACACCCGTAGCCGGGTGGCGGCCCTCGTTGCCGCCATGGCGGAGATCCCCTATGCGCTTCCTGGAATCGTGCTCGCCGTCGCTTTCATCCTGCTCTTTGCGGCACCGATCCCGCTTATCGGGGTTTCCATCTACGGCACGATCTGGATCATCCTGATTGCCTATCTTTCCAGCTTCCTGGCGGTGGGTTTGAAACCGGTCGTCAGCGCCTATCGGCAGGTCGACCCGGCGCTGGAAGAGGCGGCGCGGTTGGCGGGGGCAGGCTTTTCGCGACGCATGCGCGACGTGCTGCTGCCGCTGATTGCGCCAGCGGCCGGATCCGCCGTCATTCTTGTCTTCCTGATCGCCTGCAACGAACTGACGGTGTCGGCACTGCTCTGGTCGGCCGGCACGCAGACGCTCGGCGTGGCGATCTACAATCTCGACGACAGCGGCAGCTTCGACCTCGCCGCTGCTCTCTCGGTGCTGGTCGTCGTGGTCGTGGCAATTCTCATGCTGGCGCTGGAACTGATGGCGCGCAGCCTTCCTGCAGGAGCGCTGCCATGGCGACGCTGACGCTCAATCGGCTGTGCAAACGCTTCGGAACCGGCGCGCCGGCCGTGCACGACCTTTCGCTAACGGTAGAGCAGGGGCGGTTCCTGGCGCTCCTTGGTCCGTCGGGTTGCGGCAAGACGACCGTGCTCAGGATGATCGCTGGGTTCGAACAGCCGTCGGATGGATCGATCGAGCTCGCCGAGCGGACGATTGCCAATGCCGCAGCCATGCTGCCGCCGGAAAAGCGCAACATGGCCATGGTGTTCCAGTCCTATGCGCTGTGGCCGCACATGACGGTCGCCGAGAACATCGGCTATCCGCTCAAGGTTCGCGGGGTCGCAAGGGAGCGCGCCCGGAAGAAGGTCCGAGAAGCCCTCGACGCCGTCCGACTCGAGGCATTCGCGGAGCGTCGGCCCGCCGAACTGTCCGGCGGGCAGAGGCAGCGCGTGGCGCTCGCCCGCTGCCTGGTCACCGAGCCGGACGTGGTCTTGCTGGACGAACCGCTCGCCAATCTCGACCGCCACCTGCGGCAGGAAATGGAAGAAGCCTTCCGGGAATTCCATGCCCGGTCGGGCGCGACGATGATCTATGTCACACACGACCAGGCCGAGGCCATGGCACTCGCGACGGACGTCGCGGTGATGGCGGAAGGTCGGCTCTTGCAGATGGCGCCGCCCGAAGAAATCTACGCCCGCCCGGAAGGGCGGATCGTCGGCGCTCTCGTGGGCCGGGGGGCGATCCTGTCACTGCCCCACTTGCCCGGAACCGATCGCCTTCTCGACTGGCCGGTTCTTCAGGCAGCGTTCCGGCAATGCGGCGAGGGCCTGCCACGGGCCGACATTCTCGTGCGGCCGCAGGACGTGACCCTCGATCGGGAAGGCCTGCAAGCCGTCGTGACGTCGGCGCTGTTTGAGGGCGAGCGCTACGCGCTGCGGCTGCTGCTCGGCGATGGGCAGACCTTGCGCGCCTTCTCCCGCCAGCCGGTCCGGGAAGGCGAGGCCGTCGCCGTGGTCATCCGGGCGGGATGGCGACTGTAGCGACGGGGTGAGTGGGCATGCTCAACCGCGACGGGAAGGTCCGTGCTTCATCGTACATACGCATCTACGCGTTTCCGTGCTATCAATTGACCATGCTTCAGTGGAGGACGGGTCATGGAGCGGAGGCTTGCGGCGATCCTGGCCGCTGACGTGGCTGGCTATTCGACGCTGATGGAGCGCGACGAGGCGGGAACGTTCGACCGCATCAAGGCCATTCGCAAGGACCTGTTCGAGCCCGGCATTGCCAAGCGCCACGGCCGCATCTTCAAGCTCATGGGCGACGGCATGCTCGCCGAGTTTTCGAGCGCCGTCGATGCCGTCGAATGCGCGGTGTCGCTGCAGCGAGCCCTGGACGAACGCAATTCCACCGTTCTGGAGGGAGAGCGTATTCAGGTCAGGATGGGGATCAACCTCGGCGAAGTGATCATTGACGGGGAGGATTGCTACGGCGACGGCGTCAACATATCGGCGCGCCTGCAGGAACTGGCCGATGCCGGCGGCATCTGCGCCTCCGGCAAGATCGTGCGGGAGGTGGAAAGGACACTTTCGTTTACTTTCGAGCCAATGGGGGACCAGCAGGTCAAGAACATTGCCGAACCGGTGTCGGCCTACCGCGTGCTGCGCGACGGCATCGATCCTGAACGGCGTCGGCAGTCGGGATCACTTGCGCTGCCGAAAAAACCGTCGGTTGCGGTGTTGCCGTTCACGAACATGGGGGGCGATGCCGAACAGGAGTATTTCGCCGACGGGCTCGTCGAGGACCTGATCACCGGCCTGTCGAAGATCCCGAGCCTGTTCGTCATCGCTCGGAACTCCAGCTTCGCCTACAAGGGCAAGGCGCTGGACGTCCGCCAGATCGCGCGGGAGCTTGGCGTCCGCTACGTCGTGGAAGGCAGCGTCCGGCGAGCTGCGAACCGGTTGCGCATCACTGGCGAACTTATCGAGGGGAAGGATGCGACCAATGTGTGGGCTGACAAGTTCGAGGGCTCGGCCGAGGACATCTTCGACCTGCAGGACCGCTTTACCGAGAGCATCGTCGGAGCGCTGGAGCCGACGCTCCGGCGGGCCGAGATCGAGCGGGCGCGGCGCAAGCGACCCGACAGCCTGGACGCCTACGATCTCTACCTGAGGGCTTTGCCCCACAGCTATGCGAACACACCCGCCGATACCGACGAGGCACTGCGGCTGCTCACCCATGCGCTGAGCCTCGATCCGAACTTTGCGCCTGCGCATGGCAACGCGGCATGGGGATACGAGCAGCGCTTCCTGCGCGGCGGATTCCATCCCGAAGACAGGGCGGCGGCACTCCGCCATGCCAACATTGCACTGACCCTCGGCGCGGATGACCCGCAGCCGCTCAGCATGGGCGCATTCGTGCATTCCACCATCACCCAAGACTTCGAACGCGCCATCAACGCGCTCGACAAGGCGCTGAAGCTCAACGAAAATTCCGCTTTGGCCCATGGGTTCAGCTCCATGGTGCACATGTTCAGCGAAAACTACGACCGCGCTTGCGACCACGCCCACAAGGCCTTGCGGCTCAGCCCGTTCGATCCGATGAACTATCACCCATACCTCACCCTCGCCTGGGTCCACCTGTTCACCGACCGGTTCGAAGAGGCGGTCCACTATTCGAACCTCGCAATACAGGTCAATCCCGGCTTCAGCATCCTGCATGCTACGCTGGTCGTCAGCTACGCCAGGCTCGACCGCATCGAGGCCGCGCAAGCCGCGGCCGCAAGGCTTCTGGAGGTGTCGCCCGGTTGGACCGTCAGCGAGTTTGCAAGAATGAAGGCCATCAGGCCGCAACTGATGGACGGAATGGCGTCGGCACTTCGAAAGGCAGGGCTGCCCGAATAGATCAAATGTGGCCATCGACACAAAGCGACTGTAGGCTGCTGCACGACTCGCAGCCTTGCCTTCCGTCCAAGTTCGAAAGTCGTCCATGTCCCTCAGGCTCGCCACATTCAACGTCGAAAACCTGATCAAGCGCTTCGATTTCACCGGCTTCCGCAATCAGCTCAAGCAGGACCGGGTGCTGAAGCTCCTCGACGTGCACGACGAGCAGGCCTACAAGCTGCTCGAGCAGGCGCGGGTGGTTTCCTCCACCGACGACACCCGGCAGATGACGGCGCTCGCAATCGCCGAGACCGACGCCGACATCATCTGCCTGCAAGAAGTCGACAGCATGGAGGCGCTTCAGGCCTTCGAATACGGCTACCTTTTCCGCATGGTGGGTTCCGGGTACCGCAACAAGTACCTGATAGAAGGCAACGACACGCGCGGCATCGACGTTGCGGTGATGATGCGCGATCAGACCCGCGACGGCGAGCCGATCGAGCTCGTCGACATCCGCAGCCATGCGGCCTTGAGCTACCGCGACTTGGATCTGTTCACGCCCGAACTCGCCACCACCAACCAGCCCGACGACCGCATCCTCAAGCGCGATTGCCTGGAAGTGGATGTCCGGATCGGCGGCAAGCCGCTGACGCTCTACGTCGTCCACCTGAAATCGATGGGCGGCCCGCGCGACGGCCAGGAGGGGCGGCAGGTGACGATGCCGGTGCGCGCGGCGGAGACGAAGGCGGTGCGCCATATTATCGAAAGGCGCTTCGGGGCCGGCAATAGCGCCAACGCATCATTCGCGATCTGCGGCGATTTCAACGACTACCAGGAGCGCGTGCTTGTCGCCGGCGACCAGCGTAACGGCTACCGCTTCGAGCACGTCGCGGAGGCCGAAAGCGCCATCGACGCGCTGACGGCGGACCATTTCGCCGAGAACATCATGCGCCGGCGCGACAAGATCGACCGGTGGACGCTGTTCCATTCGCGCAGCCCCGAGGAAAGGTGGCTCTGCCAGCTCGACTATATCTGCCTGTCGCAGACGCTGGCCCGTCTCAATGCCGGCCGCGTACCGGACATCATCCGCGCCGGACAACCCTATCGCACCATATTCCCGCCGGGCCAGGACGTGCCGCGATACCCACGCACCGGCTGGGACCGTCCCAAGGCCTCCGACCATTGCCCGGTCGTCGTAACGTTGGACCTGCTATGACCATTTTTGACAACCAGATCCACAGCCCGATCCTGACCGCGGATTGGCCGCCGGAAGACACCGTCTTCCGGGTCAGCAGCATCGACCTCAGGGTCCGGCCCGACGATCATCCGTTCCATCTCGCTCAGAAGGCCGCAGCGGAGGCCAACTGGATCTTGGAGAGGCAGGCCAAGCCGGCGCTCTTCGACGGGCCGATGGTGTTTCAGGACAGGCTGTCCATCCGCGACGGGGCAATCCGGGGCGAAGGCTGCATCGTGCCCTATTCGACCTTCCTCTGGTGGCGCAGGCAACCCGCGGCAACCGGTGGATTCCACGTCTTCGGGCTGCCGGTTCCGGTATCCTCCGACGGTGCCGTCATCGCCATCCGCATGGCCGAGCACACCGCCAATCCCGGCAAGGTCTATTGCCCGGCGGGTTCCTTCGACCCGAGCGACGTGGTCGACGGGCGCTGCGACGTCCTCGGCAACATGGTGCGGGAGGTGCGCGAGGAGACGGGCCTCGATCTCAACGCCGCTGTTGCGGACCAGCACTACCACGCCGTGCACCACCATCGGAAAATGGCGATCTTGCGATGCTTCCGCTTCGCGCTGACCGCGAGGGAGATGCTGACGCGGATCGCAGCGCATATGGAGGTTGACGAGGAAAAGGAGATCGCCGGGGCGGTGGCGATCTTCGACGCCGATCCCGCAGCCCATGCCTACAGCGCGGACATGCCGCCCATGCTCGACTGGTTCTTCAACCAACGACAGCATGGCAACTGATTAAACGGGTTGCGCGATCGGTTGCGCTCGGGCAGTTTGTGGCGTCAGCCGCAAGCCCCGAGGAAAACCCATTTGCCCCGCCGTTATTGTGTCTACGACGTCTTCACCAATCGCGCCCTGGCAGGAAACCCGCTTGCCGTTGTCCTCGACGGGGAGGGCTTGAGCGACCAGGCGATGCAGTCGATCGCCACGGAGATGAACCTCTCCGAGACGGTGTTCGTGCAGCCCCCGGTCAATCCCGGGCATACCGCCCGGATCCGCATCTTCACGCCGGCGCGCGAACTGCCCTTCGCCGGTCACCCGACGGTCGGAACTGCCGTCGCGCTGGCCGAGACGACCAATGGCGACCGCGATGCCGGGGTCGATTTCGTCTCGGTGCTGGAGGAGAATGTCGGACCGGTGCGCTGCGCCGTGCGCCTGAAGCGCGGCGAGGCGGGATTTGCCGAGTTCGACCTGCCGCGCAAATCGGTCAGGACCGACCTGCCGCTCGACAGGCAGGGCATCGCCGATGCGCTCGGCCTCAAGGCGAGCGACATCGGCTTCGAGAACCACCTGCCGTCGGTCTGGAGCGCCGGCGTTCCCTTCCTGCTGGTGCCGATCCATGACCTGAGGGCGGCCGAGCGGCTCGAGTTCGACCCGCAATACTGGGAACGCACCGTGCCCTTCGTCGACGGGCATCTCGCCTCGGCCTACGTCTATTGCCGTGGCGGTGTCCACCACAGCGCCCGCTTCCATGCGCGCATGTTCTCGCCCGACATGGGCATCAGCGAGGACCCGGCGACGGGGGCGGCGGTTGCCGCGCTGTCCGGCGCCATCCATCACTTCGACGGGCTCCCCGACGGTCACCATGCGGTTCTGGTGGAGCAGGGCATGGAGATGGGGCGCCCGTCCTATATTCACCTGCACATGGACGTGGAGGAGGGGACGATCGCCACCGCGCGCATCGGCGGCGAGGCGGTGCGGCTCGCGTCCGGTGAACTGTATCTTTGATTTTGCAGGGCTTTTCGATGGAGAGAATTTTTTCCAGCTTTTTTGAAGGTTTTTTGTCGGGTGGCGCTGGACAAGGTAGGCGATCCTGTTTATACGCCCACTCACGCCACCGACGCGGTGGCCGGCGGGTGATTAGCTCAGTTGGTAGAGCAGCTGACTCTTAATCAGCGGGTCGTAGGTTCGAGCCCTACATCACCCACCATTTTTCTTTCCCAGACAATGCCATAGATTTCCAAAAGGCCTTGAGATACAAGGCTTTCGTGGATCCGTTGTTTTCAACCATTCCCATTCTTTGCCGCGCAAGCCCACTAAAAAGGGGGTGGCGAAAGGGGTATGGCCGAAGGCTTTGGGGGTATTTGGGGGAAAGATGCTCACCGATACGCAAATAAAAAAAGCCAAACCAGCCGAGAAGCCCTTCAAGCTATCCGATGCTGGCGGACTGCATTTGTATGTCACCCCGGCCGGCGGAAAGCTATGGCGGCTCAAGTATCGATTCGGCGGGAAAGAGAAACTTCTTTCCATCGGACCGTATCCGGCGGTGAGTTTGCTGGACGCCAGAACTGCGCGTGACGACGCCAAGTCAGTTCTGCGCCAAGGGAAGGATCCCGGCGTAGCGAAGAAGCTTCAGCGACTTGTCGTAACAAAAGCCTCTGCCGACACTTTCGAAATCGTAGCTCGGGAGTGGTTCGAACTGAACAAGGTGAAATGGGTTGACCATCATGCCGGTGACGTCATCCGTAGCCTTGAGGTCGACGTTTTCCCGCACGTTGGGCATATTCCTATTCGGGAGATCAAGGCGCCCGAGGTTCTTGCGGTCCTTCGCCTCATCGAGAAGCGTCCAGCAGTTGATACAGCGCGTCGCGTCCGCCAGCGCATGAGCGCCGTCTTCGTCTATGCGATTTCGTCAGGGCGCGCGGACAGCGATCCCGCAGCGGTCGTGCTTGGCGCCATGGCTCCTGTGAAGAAGGGGCGGCAGCCGGCGGTGATCGACCTTGCCGAAGCCCGCGAGATCGTCAGGCGCGTTGAGGAGGAGGTCGCGCATCCTGCGACGAAACTGGCGCACCGACTCCTCGCGCTGACCGCATTGCGCCCCGGCGCTATCGTTTCAACTCCTTGGGTCGAGCTGAATGCGATCGAAGACGGCATCTGGATTGTTCCCTCGACCCGCATGAAGCTCAGGAAGGCCCAGAAGGAGGACGGCGATCGGGATCATCTCGTGCCGATGTCCCGCCAGGCAATGGAAGTTGTTGAGGCGTTGCGCTCGCTGACGGGCCGAGGACCGCTGGCCTTTCCGAATACGCGACACGCCCACCTGCCGATGAGCGAAAACGCGATAGGCTATCTCCTAAACCGCGCCGGATATCACCACCGGCACGTCCCGCACGGGTGGCGTTCGACCTTCTCGTCAGTGATGAATGAGCGTTTCCGCGGTGATGGAGATGTCATCGAACTGATGCTGGCTCACGTAAACAGGGATCGCGTGGCCGGAGCCTACAATCGCGCACTCCACCTAGAGCGACGCCGCGAACTAGCTCAGCTCTGGGCGGATATTATCCTCGAGGGTAGGCCGCTGGCAGTCGACTTGCTAAAGGGGCCGCGCAAGTAGTCAGACAGTTTCCCGCAGTACAACGACATGCACTTCGTCATCTCCCTCCACGGCAGTTGGCCAGGTTGCCATGCGGCCTTCATCGCCATTCCGAATGACGACCTCATTGCCGTCGACGGGGCGCAGCTTCGGATTTACCCAGACGTGGCGACCTCCGACCCTGACTGCATAGCAACCGCGAATGTTGGGTTTGGCAAAGCCGATCGGCTCGTCGAAGACAAGCTGACCGCCGGCTTCTCGAGCTAGAATTGCGACGCCCACATCAGGCAGCTTCGTGTTGCCAGTGCTCGTCAACGCCTCTTCCGCGAGTTCGGCCACTTGTTCCTCATTGAGCTTCAGGAACCGGGCAATCGCGGCGAACATCTTCGGCCGGGGGACTGAGCCTTTTTTCCACGTGTTGAAAGTCTGCTGACCCCAACCGAACTCGGACGCGATTTCGCGCTCGGTTCTCCCGCTTCGGTTTTGCTCATTCGTCAGCATTTGGGAAAGCCTGGACAAAAACGATACTCCTTGGGAGTTCAGCTTGACAAATTTGTAAAACGGTACTATCTGAATATTACGATTACAAATTTGTTGTCGTCAATCAATTCGTGAGAGCAACAGAAGGAGGGCAGATGACAGCCATTGAATCAGACCTGGGAGGATGCGTGGTGGCCAATGACAATCTCCCGGATAGACTGCTGCGGTTACGAGAGGTGAGGGCGATGACCTCGCTTGGCACAAGCACGATATATCGAAGAATGGCGGCCGGCACGTTCCCAAGACCACGAGTCTTATCCGAGGCGTGTGTACGATGGACGGAAACTTCCATTTCAGCCTGGATGTACTCGCTGCCGGTAGCGGCCTAAAAACACACCGCTGGTTACCGAATATGTCCGACTAGGTGGACGAATTCACTCGGACGGCCAAATAATTTCATCACACCAACCACCACCACATCACCAACAGCCGACCGGCCTCGTGCCGGCGAAGGAGGACCTATGACTTCAGTAAAGCGCATTCGTGGCTACGCCCTGGCGGTCGATCGTGACCGCGACACCGCCTATTTTCTCGATGGCTCGCCAGTTCTCTTGCCGGAAGGTGTTATTGCCAACGACAATGAGTTGTGGCGTTTCCAGTTTGTTGAGAATCCGGGACACCGACTCGACACATCGCGCTGCAGGCGTGTCGTTGGGGACGTCTTTTGCGCCGACTACCGCACATCCCTCTTCGTTCGGGAGGCGATTCAGGAGAAGCTGGAGCGGGAAGCAGAGGAAGTTGCTGCGGGCGCGTTCCGGATCTTCGGAGCCGACATATCCAGGGTTGACGGAGATGACGTGTTGAAGCTCGCGGCGACGCGGATTCGCGACAGTCAAACGCTAACCTTTGACATCGTTCTGCAGAGCAAGAACAAGGGCCGCCAATACGACGGGCAGTTAGCCTTTTCGCGCCTTTGCAAGGCGCTCCGGATATCGGAGATCGACGATTGTGATCTCCTTGTTGGTCGCATCGCTAGCCTCAAAAAACTGCCGACCGGATCCATCGATTTTCGCGCAGCGAAGGCGGCTTGATAGATGAGCCCCACCATTCAACGAATTGAGGCGGTCGACAGACCGCCTTCGTCACCCGGCGCGGGGCGGACGATCGCGCGTTTCAGCGTCGAGATCGAAGGTATTCGCGTCCACGGGCTGATGCTGCGCGAGTATCCGGACGGAACGCGACGAACAGTGTCTGGCAACATCGGCGGTCACCATGCGGTGACTTTTCGTCCAGAGATAGGCGAGAAGATCACCGCGGCCGCATCGAAAGCACTTGCAACCGGAGGCCAGCTTGCCGAAACCCGCCGCACAACAATCTGATGAGACGGCGCCGTCGCCGCTTGACATCGCTCTCGAGTATAATCGCCAGAACTGGCCCGTATTTCCCTGCCGCCATGCGGCGGAAGATGTCATAGACCACGAGACAGGAGAGATAGAAACCCGCGGCGCAAAAACGCCTTTGGTGTCCCGTGGGCTCAATGGCGCGACGCTGAATGGTCCCCTGATCGAGCGCACGTGGGCGCGCTACCCCGACGCTATGATCGGCGTACCTACCGGGGAGAAAATTAACGCATGGGTTTTGGATATCGACGTCCCTCCCGGGCACGCGGACGGCCGAATCTGGTTGGCCGAAATGGAGGAAAGGCACGGCAAGCTGCCTGAAACTCGCACAGCGACCACTGCATCGGGTGGCAAACATTACTACTGGAAATACTCCAGTGAGGTGAAGAACCGCGCATCGATCGGTCCAGGCGCAGATTTGCGAGGCGAGGGCGGATACGTGATTGCACCCGGTAGCAAGATGGCGGACGGCCGTCGCTACTCGTGGGACAACGATGCGCCGATTGTCGACGCTCCAGATTGGTTGATGCGGTTGGTGTCGCCGCGGCAGGCTGCGCCGACATCAACTACTCCGTACTCATACACGGATCATTCAGGTTCCGGTGACCGCTACACGGAGGCATCCGTTGCCGATGAGTTGGAGACACTAGCCAGCCATCCTATAGGTGGGCGCGGTGCTCTGGTGAATGCCACGGCCTACCGCCTCGGGAGGTTTGTCGGCGCCAACCTACTTGACCGATCCAAGGCGGAGGCTGGCCTCTTCGCGGCCGCACAAGCGAATGGCGTAGTTGCCAAGGACGGCGAGCGGGAAATTCTTGCCAAGATCCGCAGAGGTTTGGACGCCGGCATGAGCCACCCCAAACACATCCCTGAGCGCAGTTACGGAGACGGCACACCCATGCGTGACCATTCGGGCTGGATCGAGCGAATGAAGCGAAAGGACGCCACCAAGTCGCGAGAGCCTACAATCGAGGCCGCGAACGACAACGCTCCATGTGCCCAATCTACAAAGGCGACTGCGAACGAAGCAGCAGATGAACCGCCGTCATTGCCTGTAGTCAATCCGATCGATTGGGACGGGCTGCCCGTGCCCCAACGTGAGTGGTTTATTGAGGGACTTGTTCCTCATCGGCAGGTGACGATCTTGGCTGGCGATGGCGGCGTCGGGAAATCTCTGCTGGCTTTGCAGTTCGGCGCTGCTTCAGCGCTTGGTGTGGAGACGGCAGGATATAGTCCGACTCAGGGAAGGGTTCTGTATCTGGGCGCCGAAGATGAAGAGGCGGAATTCCATCGGCGCCTTGCTGATATCGTCCGCGGTCATGGACGCCAGCTATCCGATCTTGGGGATTTCCGGCTTATACCAATGGCTGACGCTGACGCGCTGCTCGCTGTGCCCGACAAGGCAGGCGTAATGCAACCGACCAATGTGTGGAACCAGCTCTGCGATCTGGCGTGGAGATTTCGACCAGGCTTGATCGTCCTCGATACAGTTGCTGATCTTTTTGGTGGCGATGAAATCAAGCGCGGGCAAGCCCGGCAGTTCATCGGGATGTTGAGACGGCTTGCAATCGAGATCGATTGCTCGATCATCTTGCTTGCTCACCCGTCGCAGGAGGGCATTCGATCTGGCTCAGGTTCCTCCGGCAGTACTGGGTGGAAGAACAGTTCGCGATCACAGCTCTATTTCAGTCGACCAGATGACAAGGAAGCTGACCCCGACATTCGTCTCTTGAGCACGAAAAAGATCAACTACGGCAAGGTCGGAAATGAGACGAAGTTGCGTTGGGAGCATGGGTGCTTCGTTGCGGAGACGTCCGGAGGATCATCTCCCGCAATTGGGCTGATCAATCGCAAGGTGGAAAAAGCCTTTATCGATCTTCTCCGGATCTTTGCAAGGACCGGACAGAACGTAGGCGCCTCTGCTGGAACGAACTACGCGCCCGCGAAGATGGCAAGGCACCCTGCCGCAGAAGGGCATTCCAAGAAAGCACTCGAGGGCGCTATGCAGCGACTTCTCGAGGACGGAACGATCAAGCTGGTTTGGGAGGGACCACAGTCGAAGCCGAGACAGAGATTGATGGTTAGCGCTGATGACTACGGCCGTAAGGAAGGCGACGAATGAAACTTCCACCGCACGTTCCACCGCGCTTCCACCACCCTTCCACCGCCTTCCACCGCACGTTCCACCTCTCCCCCTATAACCCCCTGCGAGGTGGA
This sequence comes from Ferirhizobium litorale, assembly GCA_030028905.1. GTDB lineage: Bacteria > Pseudomonadota > Alphaproteobacteria > Rhizobiales > Rhizobiaceae > Ferirhizobium > Ferirhizobium litorale. The sequence goes on from JALDYZ010000008.1 coordinate 54,506, forward strand.
AGCACCTCGCGGTGGTGGAAGCCACCGCGGTGCTCCCACACTCTGAAAGGAGAAAGCTCATGAGCAGACGACTGCGATCTGCGGAGGAATCAGCGCGGCGCGAGATCGCGGCGGCAAGGTCTGCGGCATATACGCTTGCGGCCGACAGCACTGCGCCTCGCGACCATCATAGGCGAGTCGAGCACTATCGCCGTCATCTTGTCGACGCGCACATCGTGATCGATTCCCTCCGGCAGCGCATTACCGAACTTGAGGCCGAAGTCGAGAAGGTCAAGCGGGACTGCGCGTACAGCCTTAGCCTGTGCGTGACCCGCACAGCCGCAGAGGAGGCCTATTTGGGCGCCTTCCGCCTCGCTCGAGGGAAGGCGGCGATCCTGGCCGAGGGGAGCGATGGCATCCCCAACCCCCTATCGGACGCGATCGACAATTTGCCCGACCCCAAGCCAAGGTTTACGAAATAGGAGGACGCACTTGACCAATCCCAGCACCCGCGACTTATCGCAGCTCTCGGCGCTCCTGGCGGCGCGCACCAGCCCAACGATGCCACCAACACCAGCAAAGCCCACTAAAGCGATCACCCCGGCCAACGACAACAAACCTGCGCGTGAACTGCTGGCGTGGCCGGCATTCGAACGGCTGGCACGACGTGGTGATCCCCGTCGCCTTTATGCCCTCAGGCATTGGAGGAGCATGGTTTTCCCCGGATCCGAATTTGATCCGCGCGAGGACGATGATATGGCTCCGGAGACGACGCTCGAGACTCGCCCCTCCGAAGCCGAACTCCTTGGCGCTGTCGGCTGGACGGTTACTGGTCGCGAACGTTGGCCGTGGACGAATGAAGTGGTCAATACCTACCAGCCGCAGGATTGCACCGCGACCCACCAACGGAACCGGAACGGCGGGATTGACACTCAACTCGGCGATCTCCTTATTCGCGACGGCGCCCTTGTCGAATGGGGTCGCACATCAAGGGGAAAGCCGTTGCGCCCTGTGGAGCGACCACGCGGTGTCAAGGGTGGAAGCTCGTCCAAAAGGTCGGACAGCGCGATCTGGGCATATGTCCGCCTACCCGGTGCGGTCGCATCTCCGTTGACGGCAACGCCTTACGCGAAACCAATGTCGGGCGAGCCTGCTATCGGCGACTTCTACTCACCTCTCCCGCGGGAAGCGCCAAACGCGAAGGACAAGCATGGTCGCTCTGGCGTCGAGCAGGCGCGCGAGATCCTCCGGGCCCACGGCGTCGACGGTTCGGTTCCCTTTGGCCGCCTTCCAATACCCGCAACGCTTTGCCCCGACGGTCTTGTCTCTGGTCAGCAATGGGGCGGCGTCAAGCAGCCGAATCCAACCGCATCTGAGCCAGCCGGCAGGGAGCCGGAATTCGTTCGCCAGGTCGAGGTGTTGAACTACGTCGACTACCTGCGCCGTCGCCTCGGCCAGCACGCTTCAGTGCTCGACATGGCAATCACCGACGCCACCGCAAAGGAGATTGGCGTGGCATTGGGGCATGCGCCTGCATATTCCGAGAAGGTTGGACCCGCATTGATAGATGCCGCGATCGACGCACTTATTGATCTCGACGAGACGGCTCGCGGGAATTTTGCACCATCCGAAGAGAAAGTTGCCGCATAGTGTCCGGTAGAGTGCGTCGTTAATTCGTATTTTTATGAAGGGGTGAAATCCCCAAGGCCGCCTAGTGCGGCCTTTTCCTTTTGAGGCGCTGGCGATCAGCGGACGTTGTAAACTCGCGCGCATCGCCGGGACAGCCTCAATCCTTTGCATGTCTTTACTTTGTCTTTTGCGCCATGAAGGATATCTTTCATGGGGGAAAGATCGAAAGAGGCATTTGACAGACTCAAGCACGCTTCTGACGTTGTCGGCGTGTACACGAGAATTGGTTTTCTCGTCGTTGCAATTCGCCTGATTTCACAATCTCAGCCAGGAAAGAATATTCTCGACGATCCTTTGGCGCACATTGACGCAGCACATGTGATTACTCTGTTGGCGTTGCTGTTTTTATCGTCGCTGGTTCTGTGGCTTGCCTGGTATCTCATTGACTACTTCATGACGCTTGTCACGGAGAGGTTCGGAGCACTGAGTTGGCTAGAGTTTGTTCTGCACTATCTGGCAATCGGCATTATCCTGATTTTGCTCTTGGTGCTCGTTGCATTTTAGAAGGTCGATGAGCGGACTGACCGTCCTAGAGAACGATCAGTCAATTGTTCACCGCTCCAGATCTTCAAGGTACGAAATGCGCCGTTCATGACTCCGCACATGCCGAATGAGTTCGGCGAGATCCTGCGCCTCTCCGGCGCTCTTGATCCAGTCCCAAATCGCAAGACCGAAGAGCAGTACAGTGGAAGCTATGCCAATCCGAGCAGCAACCGCTTGCCCGTTGGAAAACGCACCCATTGTTGGCAGGACTTGTGAAAGCAGGACTACACAAAGCACTGGAAGCATAAGTGTCCGTCGCCAGGTGAAATAATCAATTAGGTTCTTCAATTTGGTGCTCCTTGTTGGCGGCGCACCCAATAACCTCTCCGTGTTTATCTTGTTCTAAGCCATTCCATTGAATTTTATCGGTTCACAGATCCCCTGGCGCTACCTCCTCCGGCGACAGGCGATCAGCGGCTGCTCCATCGTATGACGATGTTGAGCGGCCGCATTTGTTACTGGGCCCCATGGCACCTATTGCGCAGGTGCTGGAGTGGTAGGTGCGGGCGTATTTGGATCCGGTGTCGTCGGCGCCGTTTCAGCAGCTGGCGGTGTAGTTGGCGTGGTCTCAGGCGCTGGAGGCGTCTCGGGTGCTGGGGTTGTTTCCGTGGTTGTTGCGGGAGGCGTGTCAGGGGTTGGCGGACTGGACTTCGGAACGAGATAAAAAACTGCGAGTATGATCAGTACGAGAATTGCTGCACCGATAAGCACATTTCTATTGTTCACGGGCTATCCTCCTGTTCGCGTCATACAATCATGACTTGGAGTACTCCTAGGATTTTTCAACTGCCGGAAGGCCTCCAGTTAGCGGTTGCTCCCCTGCATGGCGGTGTTGAGCGGCCGCATTTGGTTTTCATTGCGGTTATGACTGCCGGTGCAGTCCACGGTCTCATAAGCCGATGCAGGCGGTTCAACTCCGCGGCCGCAACCAGACACGGTTGTAGCATGAGCAAACTCACCACGCTCAAGCCTCGCCTCTCATCAGCATCGCACACCATCAGCAAGTCCGCGCCAATCACCCGCGATCAGGAGCGCGCTCAGCGTGCGCCCTGGCGCAAGTGGTACAGCCTGAAGCGATGGAGGGACATGCGGTGGGACGTGCTGGTCGAGGCGATGTTCACATGCCAGATGTGCGGCACGCTCGAACGCGACACGTCAAGGCTGGTAGCTGACCATCGCAAGCCGCATCGCGGTGATCCGGTGCTCTTTTGGGATCGGGCCAACCTTCAGTGCCTCTGTGAGCCGTGTCACTCGACCGAGAAGCAGAAGGAAGAGCAGGCAACGCCTGCCGGGGTGTGGTGGTGAGCCACGCAGCGAGAGCATGGCGGAAGGCCGGGGTATGCGAAAAGTCAGAGCCTCGCCATTCCACTTACCCGCGTCCCACTCATGTGCGCACAATTTTGGGATTCTTTGATTTTTTTAGTGAGGTCTGCTGGCCATGACTAGCGGTGGTTTTCGCCCCGGCGCAGGGCGCCCCAAGGGGGCGAAAGCGCCAAAAGCCAAGCCTATAAAGGTTGCGCGAGACATCAAGAAGGCGGCCCGCCAATCGGGCATGTCTCCCTTGGATTACATGCTCACCGTCATGAATGATGACGACTCCGACTCTGAGCGTCGCGACCGCATGGCAATTGCCGCGGCGCCATACGTTCATGCGCGTGCCAGCGATGCTGCCGGCGGCAAGAAGGAACAGCAGCAAGAGGAGGCCGAGAGGCTGTCGCGCGAAGGCAAGTTTGCCACTCCGCCGCCTCCGCCTAGCGCATCTGGTGATTGATGGATTGGACAACTTCGTGCGTCGACTGGGAGGACCGGATCGTCGCCAAGAAATCTATCGTTCCGTGCAAGCCGCTATTCCCATCTGAAGCTGAGGCAGCGCTTGCAGTCTTCAAGTCGCTCAAGATCGTTGACGCGCCGGGATCCCCTACATTCGGGGAGGCTTGCGGCCAATGGGTGTTTGATTTCGTTGCCGCAATCTTTGGCGCATACGATCCATCCACGGGCAGGCGGCTGATCCGCGAGTTCTTCCTGCTCATCAGCAAGAAGAACTCGAAGTCGACTATTGCCGCCGGCATCATGGTCACGGCGCTTATCAGGAACTGGCGAAACTCGGCAGAACTGCTGATCCTGGCGCCGACAAAGGAAGTTGCGGACAACGCATTCAAGCCCGCGGCCGATATGGTGCGCGCCGATCCCGTTCTGTCAAAGCAGCTTCATGTGCAGGATCACCGCAAGACGATCACGCACAAGGGGACAAAGGCCACGCTCAAAGTCGTAGCCGCCGATAACGATACGGTGTCGGGCAAGAAGGCGGCGTTCGTGCTTGTCGACGAGCTCTGGCTATTCGGCAAGAAGGAAACGGCGGACGCCATGTTGCGAGAAGCAACCGGCGGCCTCATTTCCAAACCGGAAGGCTTTACGATCTTCTTGTCGACGCAGTCTGACGCGCCTCCTGCAGGTGTGTTCAAGGCGAAGCTGGATTATTACCGGAACATTCGCGATGGCGAAATTGAGGACAAGAAGAGCCTCGGCGTCATCTATGAGTTCCCTCGCAAGATGGTCGAGAACGAGGCGTATCTTGACCCGGCCAATGCGTACATTACCAATCCTAATATCGGGCGATCGGTCAGTCAGGAATGGCTCGAGGATGAGTTGCGCAAGGAGATGGCTGGCGACGGCGACACGCGCCGCACGTTCCTTTCCAAGCACCTGAATGTTGAGATTGGCCTCAATCTCCGGTCGGATCGGTGGCCTGGCGCAGACTACTGGGAGGGTGGGGCGTCTGATTTGACGCTCGACACGCTTCTTGAGCGCTCCGAGGTTGTCACGGTCGGCATCGACGGCGGCGGCCTTGACGACTTGTTCGGGCTTTCCGTCATCGGTCGCGACAAGAAAACTCGTGACTGGCTTTGCTGGACGAAGGCATGGGCGCACGATGACGTTTTGATCCGCCGTAAGGATATCGCGTCTGTCCTGCAGGACTTTGAGCGCGATAAGGACTTGGCCATTTGCGAGGATGCGCTGCAGCCGATCAGGGATGCCGCAAGCATCGTGGAGAGGGTGCAGGCCTCTGGCTTGCTGCCGGAAGAAAACGGCGTTGGTCTCGATCCGTTCGGCATCGGCGCGCTCATTGATGAGTTGTCGGCGCGCGGCATTGAGGGAAACGTCCTTACCGCCATTCGGCAGGGCTCCGCACTTTCACCGGCATCCTGGGGCATCGAGATCAAGCTAAAGAACAAGACGTTCTGGCATTCGGGATCTCGTCTGATGAACTGGTGCGTCGGCAACGCCAAGACGGAAGTCCGCGGCGGCGCCGTTCTCATCACTAAACAAACTGCGGGAAGGGCGAAGATCGACCCTTTGGTGGCGGTTTTCAATGCGGCCATTCTGATGAGCCGCAACCCGGAATCTCGACAGCACGGCATCGACGAATTCGTCAGCAACATGATCACCGTGACTTGGTGACATCTAGCCGAAGCACGGCAAGGAGTGGCCATGGGCCTTTTTGACAGGTGGCTTGGCCGCACCATTGACCTCAATGCGCAGAGTGAGCCTTTTTGGCGCGGCTTCTTCGGACTGGGTACGACCAGCGGCGAGACCGTCACTTATGATCGGGCGCTACAGCTTGACGCTGTTTGGGCCTGCATCAACTTGATTGCCAACTCGGTCAAGACGCTGCCGTGCTTGGTCTACAAGGAAGACGGGGTGACGGTCGACAAGGACTCGCCTCTCTACGATCTCTTGCATGACATGCCAAATCTGGACGATACGGCTGCTGATTTCTGGTCAATGGCCGCGATCTGCCTTTGCCTAGATGGCAACTTCTTCGCTGAGAAGAAGATGGTCGGAAACAGGCTGGCGGCACTTAATCCGCTGCACCCGCTATGCGTCGACGTCTGCCGCGACGAGCGCAACAATCGCTACTATGAGCTGACGGAGCGCGTAAGGGGCAACGGTAAGGGCGGCAAGCGCAGGATCAACGAGGATCGGATGTTCCACGTCCGTGGCGCCCTCCTGCCTGGCTGCGATCGTGGCCTGTCTCCAATTGCGATGGAGCGGAACGTCGTCGGCAATGCGCTGGCCGGCGAGAAGGTTTCCGGCAAGATGCTCAAGGATGGGCTCTTGTCGTCCCTCATCATCAGTTCCGACCAGGTGCTTAAGGGTGATCAGCGAAAGCAGATTTCCGACACGTTGACGCAGTTTGCGGGGGCCGAGAAGGCTGGCGGAATTACGGTTCTCGAGGCCGGCTTCAAGCCGTATCCGATGACCATCAATCCCAAAGACGCGCAGATGCTTGAGACGCGGCAATACAGCGTCGAGCAGATCTGCCGCATATTTGGCGTGCCTCCGGTCATGATTGGCCATGCAGCGAACGGCACAACGACGTGGGGCAGCGGCATTGAGCAATTGATCCTTCAGTTTACGAAGACTTGCCTTGTTCCGATGCTCAAGAGCATCGAGGCGGCGGTGTTCAGGGATCTGCTCGACGCTGCGACACGCAAGAAGACGTTCGTAAAATTTTCGATCGAGGGATTGCTTCGCGGTGATAGCCAGGCGAGGGCGGAATTCCTGTCCAAGATGGTCTCCAATGGCATCTACACGCCAAACGAGGCACGCGCCTACGAGAACAAGCCACCTGTGGACGGCGGCGAGACTGCGATCGTCAATGGCACCATGACGCCGTTGGATATGCTTGGCCACAACGGTGGGCCACCGCTCGACGAGCCAACCAGACGCGCCGCTTAAGGAAAAATCATGAAGTTTGAACATGTTATGGCGGCCTTTGTGGCCGAGCCATGGGCGATTCAGCGCGAAAAGCTTGGCGTCTTGGCAGATATCATCGTGGCTCGCGTCGAGGGCGAGAAGCTGTTCTCGACCGAGTTTGCTGCCGCCGTTTCCGATGCTCGCGCCAGTGAGATTGCCGATACCGACGGAAATGTCGCGGTTATCCCGGTTTATGGCGTTTTGGCCGACAAGATGGACGCCTTTTCCGCAATGTCGGGTGGCACGTCCTATGCCGGCATAAAGAAGGCGCTGCATTCCGCACTGGCAAATCAGGACGTGAAGGCCATTGTGCTCGACGTCAATAGCCCCGGCGGTTCTGTGCCTGGCACTGAAGAGTTGGCGACGGAAATCCGCAGTCTCCGCGGCGGTGAAAAGCCGATTGTCGCGCAGGTAAACAGTCTGGCGGCCAGTGCTGCATACTGGATTGCCAGCTCGGCCGACGAAATTGTCGTTACGCCGTCTGGGCGCGCCGGATCGATCGGCGTCTATACCGCGCACGACGACATTTCGGCGGCGCTGGAAAAGCGCGGCATCAAGCGAACGTACATCTCCGCCGGCAAGTACAAGGTCGAGGGCAACGAGACCGAGCCGCTTGGCAAGGACGCCCTTGCTCACATTCAGGACGGCGTGAATCGCTCTTACAACCGCTTCGTTGCGGCTGTTGCAGAGGGGCGGGGGACCACGGTTGGCAAAGTCGAGGACGGCTTTGGCTCGGGCCGCGTGTTCTACGCTGAAGCGCTGCTTGATCGTGGAATGGCCGATCGCATCGCGACGCTAGAGCAGACTCTGGAGCGTTTCGGAGCCGTCACCCAGCCCGCATATGTGCGGCGCGTGAAGGCGGCAAACGTAGCCAAGGCTGAAGCTGCACACTCGCTTGCCGCAAAGATGCAGGCCGGCGAACAAATCACCAAACGCGAGTTCGAAAACGGCATCAGGGGACTGATGGGTTTGACGGGCTCTGAGGCAGAGCGGGCCGCTCGGCTCTACCTCAAAGCAGATCAGGGGGAACCTGATGTCGATGCGGATGCTGCCGCTTTGGCAGCGGTCGAAAGGCTTCTGACCGAAGCAAAAACATTCAAAATCTAACATCAGGAGGCCACATTGGCTGAACTAGCAGAAAAGATTGGCGAACTCGCAGGTTCGCTGGCATCCATCAAGGAGCAGGTCGGCAACCTCGGCTCCGACTTCACCGCGAAGCTTGCCGCGACCGGCGAAGTTTCCGCCGAACTCACCAGCAAGGTCGACAAGGCTCTTGTTGAGCTCGGCGAAGCGACTACTCGCCTCGGCGAACTGGAAAAGCGCGCGGCTCGCGAGATTGAGGGCGGTTCGCCGATCGCTCGCGGCATCGGTGACCACATCGTTGAGAATGCGTCGTTCGAGCACGGTCGCCTCAGTCTCAACGAGCGAGGCCGGTTCCGTGTTGGCATGGAGCGCGCAGACATCACCTCGGCAAATACCACCGTCGGCGCTGGCCGCTCGGCCGGCACGTCGCTGGTTCCCGGCGCCCGCGTCCCCGGAATCGTGACGCCTCCGAATCGCCAGTTCACCATCCGCGACCTGATCGCGCCTGGTCGCACCACCTCATCCAGCGTTGAATACGTCAAGGAAACAGGTTTCACGAATTCGGCCGCACCGGTTGCGGAAGGCACGACGAAGCCGAAGTCTGACCTGACATTCAACCTGCTCAGCACGCAGGTTCGCACGATTGCCCACATCTTCAAGGCATCGCGTCAGATCCTCGACGATGCGCCGGCCCTTGCCAGCTACATCAACGCTCGCGGCACCTATGGCCTGAAGTTCGTTGAGGAAAACCAGCTTCTGAATGGTGACGGCACCGGCCAGAACCTGAACGGTGTTCTTCCGCAGGCAACCGCCTTCGCTCCGGCGTTCGCACCGGCTGAAGAAACGGCAATTGACCGTCTGCGCCTCGCCATCCTGCAGGTTATCCTTGCCGAGTACCCGGCAAGTGGTTTTGTCCTTCACCCAACCGATTGGGCGAAGATCGAACTGACCAAGGATCTGGGCGGCAACTACATCGTCGGAAACGCCATGTCTCCGATGGGTCCGACGCTTTGGGGTCTGCCGGTTGTTCAGACGCAGGCCATCTCTGCTGGCGAGTTCCTGACCGGCGCGTTCAACCTCGGCGCGCAGATCTTCGATCGCCTGGACGTAGAAGTCCTGCTTTCGAGCGAGAACGTCGACGACTTCGAAAAGAACATGTTCACGATCCGGATCGAGGAGCGCCTGGCGCTGGCGGTTTACCGGCCGGAAGCCTTCGTTACCGGCGACGTCAACCCGGCATAATCCTTGGATGGGCGGCTTTCGGGCCGCCCTCCTTCTATGGGGGAAGCATGAAAATCAAAGCACTCAAGGCGCTTGTTGGCGAATATGGCCGATTGAACAAGGGCGACATCATCGATTTGCACCCGCATATCGCAAACCAGCTCCTTGCGTATGGATACGTCGAAGTGGCGCCGGATGATCCGGATTCGCCAGCAGCGGCAGACATCACCGACAAGCGCGAGCCACGACGCAGAAAGGCTGCAAAATGACATCAACCGCGCAGCGGAAACGCAGATTCGCCAGCTACCTTGGTTCGGGCGTCATCGGCGGCATTGGATCCCCCAACAATTCAGTTCTGCCGACGATCACCGGTACGGCGCAGGTGGGGCAGACGCTGACCTCTACGACCGGAACGTGGACCGGATCGCCGACGTATGCGCGCCAATGGAAGGCCGACGGCGTCGCAATTTCTGACGCTACGGCCGCAACCTACGTGCCTGTCATCGGTGACATCGGCAAGACCATCACCGTAACTCTCACCGCCACCAATGCGGCAGGATCTGCCTATGTGACGAGCGCCGCAACTGCGGCAGTTATCGCGGCATAACATGGCCCTGCTGTCACTCGATGACGTCAAGAAGCACCTTCGGGTGCTTCACGATGACGAAGACGCGGAAATTGCGATATATCAGGCGGCGGCAGAAAACATTGTCGTGCAGCACCTTGATCGCATTGTCGTTGCCGAGGGCGTGGAACTGCCAGCGGATGGCGAGGATGGATACGACCCCTACACCATGGTGATCACGCCAGCGATCACAGCGGCAATCCTGCTGACCATTGGCGACCTATTCGAGAACCGTGAGGCCGACGCAAAATCCAACGGCGAGGCGATGTTGCCGCGATACGTCAGGGCGCTCATTGCGCCGTGGCGAGTATGGCGCATGGTCGACTGCGAGACGGCCTAATGCCCTGGGTTCGCTTCACCGCGGACTTCGACTGGAAGCCGACGCCTGCCGTTACCGTGGCATACAAGGCCGGCATGGTCAGGCTCGTGACGCGGGCTTGTGCAGCCGCCGCTGGCTATCGTGCTGTTGTTGTGGCGCGGCCGGCAGATCGGCGAGCCAAGAAGGGAAAGCGTAATGGCTGACAAACGTGGTGCCGGCAGAATGCGCGCAAAGTTGCATTTTCAGCGGCGCGAGATTTCAGACGATGGCTATGGCAACCCAATCAGTGGTGAGTTCGCCACGGTCTTCTCCGCCGCTGCGGAGATGATGCCGCTGCGAGGCGGCGAACCGGTGCTTGCCGCGCGCCTTACCGGGGTGCAGCCGTACATCGTGCGGATCCGCAGCCATGCGGCGGCGAGGCAGGTTACTCCGGCTTGGCGGATCGTTGATGCGCGCAATCAGGAGCGGGTTTTCAACGTCACGGCCATTTCGGATCCAGACGGCAAAGGCGCGTGGCTCGACGTCATGGCAACGCAAGGCGAGGCGGCATGAGCAAGAACGACGATTTGATTGTAAGGCTTGCGCCATCCGAAGGCACTGGCAAGTCTTCGCTAACGGTTACTGTCGGCATGCGCAAATGGGTGCCCGCCGCTTTGTATGTCGGTCAATTGGTCTACTTCATCATTCCAAGCAAGGCTTGGCGCGAAGGCTTTGCTGATTGGTTCGCCGATGCGGTTTCCAAGCGCGGCGTTTGGGTGCGTTAATGGCGCTCAAAGCGAAGGTTTTGGGCCGCGAGGCGCTGACGCGACGACTGAACGAATTGGCGCCGAACGTCGAAAAGTATGCCGCCGAAGCCAAATTAAAGGCCGCCAAAGAGGCGGCCGAGCTAATCAGGCAGAAAGCGCCAGTAGGCGCCACCGCAGAATATCGCGATAGCTTTGTCGCCGGCCGGATTGCCGACAATCCAGACAAAAAGCCCGTCGGCATCAATCAGTCCAAGGATCCGAGCGCTGCCGGCATCTTTGCCGAATACATCTGGCGCTTTCTCGAGTTCGGGACCGCGCCGCACAGCACTGTGACGGGCGGCGGAACAGTCCTCGGTAAGAAGAAGGCGGCGACCAGCGGCAAGAAGGGCCATCCTGGCACAGCGGCACAACCGCACATTTTCCCGACCTGGCGATCCTTCAAGCCAAAAGCCATGAAGCGCGTGCGCGCCGCGGTAAATAAAGCAGTGCGCGAAGCGATGGGGAAATAGCCAATGGCCAGCGCAGAACTTGAATTGCAGGGCGCAATGGTTGCGCGCCTGAAAGCCGACGCGCCTTTGACGTCGCTGATTTCCGGAAGGGTGTACGACCAGCCGCCGGCCGATCTCAACGGCGTCGTGCCAGCCGCTACTTACCCCTACGTGACGCTCGGCGAAGCGCAGACAATCCGCGATGACGCGACATGCGTTCGCGGAGGAGAGATTTACTTGACCCTTCATGCGTGGTCGCGCGCGGTCGGGTTTCCAGAAGTGAAGCGCATTGCGGATGCCGTGGCGGATAGCCTTCACGATGCTCCGCTGGCGCTCGCCACCAACAGACTGAATTCTATCGAATACCGGCAGACCCGCGTCTTCCGAGATCCCGATGGCATCACCAGCCATGCGGTCATTGAGTTCGTGGCTTTCACCGAAAAGCCCTAACGCCCCACAATCCCACCACATAGGAGACCACCATGTCCCAGCAGAAGGGGCGCCTGCTCCTCATTCAGATCGGTGACGGCGATGTTGATCCCGGCCCCGAGACGTTCAGCAATCTTTGCGGCCTGACGACCCGAAGCTTCAATCTTTCAGCCAACGAAGTCGACACCACGATTCCGGATTGCGCCAACCCGGGTGGAGCCGTGCAGCGCACCGCTGAGCCAGGTATAGTCAACCGTACTTTCTCCGGCTCCGGCAAGTTCTTCAAGGGCGCGACGAGCGATACCGTGATGGGCCACGTTACCGGCGCCACCGTGTTCAATGCCAAGGTCATCGTCCCCGGCCTCGGCACCTATACCGGCGCTTGGTTCGTGTCTGAGTTCGAATTTGCCGGCGAAATGGAAGGCAACATGGACTTCAACGCGACGTTCGTCGCTGCTGGCCCGCTCGCGTTCACCGCAGAGGTGTGATCCATGGCTCATGAAGTAAATGGCGCGCGCGGGGAAGTGGCTCTCCGCGCTGGTGGCGAGGATCTGGTGATTGCCGCCACGATGCACGGCCTCGCTGCGGTTTCGACGCAGCTTGAATGCAAGTCGCTCGCTGACCTGTTCGAGCGCCTATCCGGCGTTGAGGTCGGCGCCACGCTGGCCGCAATTCAGTGCCTGACGGTTCGCGGCGATAAGATCAAGGCTCTGGGCAAGATCAAGCTCAAGGACTTCAAGGCATGCGCCGCCGCGTTCAACGCCGCTCTCTCGCACCACTTCGAAGGTGATGAGGGAAACGACCAAGCCGCCGAGGAAGCGATTTAGACACCTTCTTTTGGCGGCAGTGGATGAAGACTGCATTTGGGGCGCTTGGCTGGAAGCCAGCCGAGTTTTGGGATTCGACGCTCACCGAGTTCTTCCAGGCCATCGAAGGATGGAATGAGGCGAACGGCGTCGAGAAGAAGGCGGGTCCGCCGACGGAAGACGATCTTGAGTCGCTGGCAAAGCGGTATGGTGGTTAAAACTTGCGCCATACGTTGGGATTCGCAGCGTATGCCTTGATGTATGGCGCAAGCTGACCTTCCATGATAGTGGCCATGTAGCGCGGGCGAACCAGTCCATACTGGTCGCATTCATGGACGCTAATCGCGTAAAACCTTGCGGCTTTTTCCTTGAATGGCTTTTCGTAGGCCAGCGACATCGCCACCGACACGTCTTTTTCGCATTTCGCGATAATTCGAGGCGTGGCGGTAAGCCTCGGTTGACTTGCTCCCGCATGCATCCCAAGGCTGTAGCCGATCCCGCCACTGGCTACTACCAGCAGGGCGCACATCCCCGCCGCTTTGATTTGTGTAGCCATCCATTCCCCCAGTGGCCGCATTGCTTCCCCGCTTGCAATTATAGGATGAACCCGGCATGGCTGAGAAGACCGATGACCTGATTATTTCCATCAGCACCGACCTTGCCACGGTGCGCCGCAGCCTTAAGCGGCTGGAATCGGACATCGCATCGACCAGCGGCAATGTTCAGAAGCAGTTCGACACACTCGGCAAGGGCATCGATAAGTCGATGTCCACTGCTCTGCAGGCGCGCATCACTGAGATGGTCGGAGTCGGCAAGGCAGCGGCCAAGGAGTGGAACGGCGTTCTCTCCGATCAGGGCAAGGAACTGGATCGTCTTCGGGCGAAATACAGCCCACTCTATGCTGCGGTGAGCAACTACAGGAGCTCGATCGCCAGCATCAAGCAGGCTTATGCCGTCGGCGCCCTGTCGAGCAACGAATACGCCGCCGCAATGTCTCGTGAGCGCCAGGCGGCGCTTGCAAGCATTGCCGCCATCAAAGGCAGGAATGCAGCACTTGCTGACGCGCCGAATGTGCGCGGAGGTGCCGGGGCGTTTAATACATCGAACCTCGCCGCTCAAGGCTTCGACGTGGCCGCCACGGCCGGCTCCATGCCGTGGTATACAGTTGCCTTGCAGCAAGGTCCGCAGGTTGCGCAGGTCTTCAATGACATTCGCGCGAGCGGGCAGAGGATCGGACCCGCCGTGGCGGGCGCTTTCCTGCAACTCGTCAACCCTATTTCTCTCGTAACTATTGGCGTCATAGGCGCAACCGCCGCTGCGGCAAGCTATTTTTCCGGCGTGGTGGCTGGCGGAGATAAGTCCGCCAAGGTTCTAAAGGAACAGGCCGAGTTAGTTCGTCAGGTTGTAACGGAGTGGGGTAGCGCAGTCCCGGCGCTGCAGAAGTATTCCGAGGAGTTGGAGCGGGCAAAGAAGGCGTCTGATCTCAAGGCCGGCGCCGAGATCGTCAATGCAAACACTCTCGAGGGCACCCGCGCCGCGATAGAGGCCGCCAGGCTTGAGTTTGACGAGCTCACCAACAAGCTGCGCAGCGCTGGTGAAGACGACGAAATCATTCTTCGACTGCAGGCCGCCTTTCAGGAATTCACCCAAGCTGCGAATGACGGCTCTCTGGAAGTTGAGAACGTCGAACGCGTGCAAAACGCCCTTGCAGCAGCAATCAATAGCACCGGTCTTCCTGCGGCCACCGACTTCCGTGATATGCTTGAGAAGATGGCCGCTTCGGCGCTCCTGGCAGCCGGAAACGTCCAAAAGCTCAACGCTCAGACCGGCGCTGCGACGACTGCTCTTTTCCCTTCTCAAGGTGCGTATCCAAATGTCGAGAGGTCGGCGAACGGCAGAATCCAGGGTGACACGCTGCCCGAATATGGGCCGCTACCGGAAAGCAGGCCTTCCACTGAAGGCATGTACGAAAACGGGTCTTGGACCAAGCCTAGCTCTGGCCGCAAGCGCGGCGACGACCTCGCTCGCGAAATTGAACAGATCAAGGAGCGCACGTCGGTCCTGCAAAGCATGACTGCTGTACAGGCCGGCATCAATCCGCTCATCGACGACTACGGCTTTGCCGTGGAGAAGGCGCGCGCGAGGCAGGAACTGCTGAATGCGGCGCAGTCTGCCGGCAAGACGGTTACGCCGGAACTCGCCGCGCAGATCGAGACGCTTTCGACGGCCTATGCGACGGCGACGGTCGAGGCGGAGAAGCTTGGCGAAAGCCAGGATAAGATCCGCCAACGCGCCGAGGACATGCGCAATTTCCAGCAGGATCTGACGCGCGGCATTGTCGACGGGTTCCTTGAAGGCAAGAAGGCTGCGGATGTGTTCGCGGATGCCTTGGGCGCCATCGGCGACAAGCTGCTGGATCTGGCCTTCGATAGCGCGTTCGACAGCAAGACTGGATTTCTCAGCAACATCTTGGGCGGCCTATTTGGTGGCGCGACTGGTGGCAAAGATCCGTGGGCTGGCCTTCGTATACCGGGCCGCGCAACGGGCGGGCCTGTGTCTGCTGGTCAACCGTACATCGTCGGCGAGAAGCGGCCTGAGTTGTTCGTGCCGCGGACTAGCGGGACCATCATTCCGCGAATTCCAGAAATCGGCGCCAAGGGTGGCGCGGGCGGCGTGAACGTGTCGTTCGCGCCGGTCTACAACGTTCAAGGCAGTGGGCCGGAGCTCGACAAGCTGCGTGAGCAAATGGCGCGAGACCGCGCCGAATTCGAGGGCAGGGTGCAGAAGATCGTTCGCAATCGACCGAACAGGGGGTGGTAAGTGGCAATAAAAAAAGGAGGTCCCTACCGGGTGGCGGGCCTCCTGTCGCTGACTGCACTAAAAGCACGTAATGTACTTTATTGACGCACTGCGAAAACTTAAGCGGGTTCGAATTAGCGGGCCGCCGGTTCCAGGTTCCCACCACGGTGCCGGGGCCCTCGCCGCAGAGCGGGGACATCGTCAGCGGCTAATCTATCAATGCGCTTGAGCCGTTTTTGTTCCGATTTCGGAGCAACCTATTTTAGTGCGCAGTGGCGGTGTTGCCCCGCATCAGCAAGGCCGGTGGCTTGGGCTGCAACCAATGAGGAATCCACATGGCAATAACATTCCCGTTCGACCTGCTCGACGGATTCCCCGGTTGGTCGACTGAGTTTGATCAGTTGCGGCGCGAGGAGCAGTCGCGCACTGCCGGCGGCGTGACCTATGTGAAGGACATGGGCTCGCCGCTATGGCAGGCGGCCTATACCACTCGCTCGCTGCGCATCAACGAACTCGACAACTGGCGCGCGAGGCTGGCCATCCTTGACGGCGGCCAGAACACGTTCAAGGCCTATCCGCTGTCGCGTTGCTATCCAGTTCGCTATCCGAATGGCTCCTGGCCGACGGGCGAGGACTTCGACGGCCACACGGCTACAGTCGGCAGTTTGGGCTCCAGTGGCAAGGAACTGACCATTGAAGGCCTGCCTGCCGGTTTCGTGGTTTCTCCCGGCGACATGATCCGCATCGGGACGCGCAACCTGCATCAGGTCGTTGCCGGCGCAACGGCAGACGGCTCCGGTACTGCCGCGCTCGTCGAGGTGCGTCCGCACTTCTGGCCAGGCACGTCGGTGGCGGATCTGGTTTCGGTCAAGAAACCGTACTGCCTCATGACGATCGTTCCCGGCTCCATCTCTTCCGGCGCGGACCTTCAAACTGGCCGCGGCACAATCAGTTTCCGAGCCATAGAGGCGCGCTAAATGTCCCGCAATATCTCTGCTGAAAACGCTCTGGCGCTTGCCCAGAGGCGACTGGTCGCGCGTGACTTCCTCTGGATCGTGGCGCGCGACCGAACCGACAACAGCCCACAGACCGTTGGCTTTTGGTCGGACGTTGGCGACGTATCGGCCGACGTGATCGATCCTGACACCGGCCTTGTGGAGACTCGCAACTGGTATGGTTCCGGCACGCTGATCGGCATCGACGCCATTCCGATGGTGTCGAATATCACCGTGCAACCGGTCAAGATCGTGATGAGCCAACTCGACGATCTGGTGCAGCAGGCGGTGCGGCTCTACGACTGCAAGCAGGCGCGCGTAGAGATCTTTCGCGGCCTGCTTGATCCCGAAACACGCCTGATGGTGGCGCCGGCCTTCTGCCGGTTCGTTGGCTTCGTCGACGATATCGAGATCACCACGCCTCCCGAGAATGACGCTGGCGCCGTCACGCTCACCGTCAACAGCCACACGCAAGAACTGATGCGCGCCAATCCGGACACGCGTTCGGATGCGAGCCAGCGGCTTCGTTCATCGACCGACAACTTCTTTCAGGATGCGCCGACTGTCGGGGAATGGGAGTTCTTCTGGGGCCGCAAGAACGGGAAGCTGAGGTGATCGCCGCTGCCGCTGTGTGTGCGAGGGCGGCAACAGAAGGCGACCGCGCCAGGTGCATTGCGCTCCTGAAGGAAAGCCATGTTGCGGCCCGTTTTCCGTGGCCGTTTCGAGCGGCTCGAGCCGATGCGCTTTTTCGGCAGCATCTGGCCGATCCGTCGGCCTGCTGCATCGTGCTGGACGTCGGCGGCGTCGCCCAAGGCCTACTGATGGCAACGGTGTTCGATCATCCATTCGGCGCTGGTCTATGGGCCAAGGAAACGGTCTGGTACGTCGCAGAGAAGTATCGCGGCCGTGGCGCCATCCGCATGCTTGACGCCTATGAGGCGTGGGCGCGCGGCAAGGGCTGCGTCACGATCGGCATGGCGTCGCTGGCGACCAATGACGTGGCGGCGATATACGAGCGGCGCGGCTACGCGGCTGCCGAAACGCACTTTTTGAAGTCGCTGTAGCGCAGTCCGCGCGGCGCGCATAGCGCACAAATCCCCAAGGAATATCGATGGCTATTTTCACGTCAATTGGCACGGCGTTCGCCACTGCGCTTGGCCTGGCCGGAGCCGCGTCAACGTTCGTGGCAGGAGCCACCGCATTTGCGCTCCAGTCCATCGCAGGCATCGGCCTCAACCTGCTCGCGTCCGCCATCGCAGGCCAGCCGGAAAAGCCGCGCTTTTCTGTTCAAGGCAAACTCCAGACTGGTGGCGATGTGCCGCGCTCCGTGCCGATCGGCTGGACCGCAACGGCCGGTTCGCTGGTCTATGCCAACACCTGGGGCAAGGCAGGCAAGACGCCGAACGCCTATTTCACGCAGGTCATCGCGCTTTCCGACGTTCCGGTTGGAGGCTTGGCCGCTCTCTGGGTCAATGGCGAAAAGGTCACGATCGACTACAGCGACACGTCCTATGGTAGTTGGGGCTTCCCGGTCACTCAGTACAAGAAGGGCAGCGACAACGCGCTCTGGGTGAAGTTCCACGACGGCAAGCAGACGACGGCGGACTCCTTCCTCGTCAATACCGTTTCGTCTTCGGGCAGGCCATACCAAAGCACTCGCGTTGGTCGCGGCGTCGCCTACGTCATCATCACGGCGCAGATCAAGGAAGACCTGTTTACCGGCTTCCCTCAGTTCAAATTCGAACTGAACGGCATGAAGATGTACGACCCGTCGAAGGACAGCACGGTCGGCGGCTCCGGCTCGCATCGCTGGGCAGATCGATCCACCTGGGGCGGTGACGGCGATCATCTGCCGGCGGTGCAACTCTACAACTTGCTGCGCGGCATCACCTACAACGGCCAATGGCTTTACGGTCTGCAGAACATGCCGGCCACTCGCTTGCCTGTCGCCGACTGGATCGCCGAGATTGCCAAGTGCCGCACGACTATTGCCGGCTCCGGCGGATCGCAGCCCACCTATCGGTGCGGCGGCGAGATCCAGGTCAGTGCCCAGATCGCGGAAGCGGTCAAGGCAATTCTCACGTCTTGCCAAGGCAGGCTCTCGGAATCGGGCGGCGTCTACAAGATGCATCTCGGCGCGTCTGGTGCGGCGGACTACGGAATCACCGACGCCGATATTTTGTCGACCGAGGAGCAGTCCTTCACGCCGTTCTTCGGGCTGGCCGACACGATCAACGGCATCACGGCCATCTATCCGTCGCCGGCAGAAGGATGGAATGCCAAGGCAGCACCGCCGCGCTACGATGCGCAGTTTGAGACGGAGGACGGCAACCGGCGTCTGCTCGCTGACGTGCCGCTAGACTTCGTACCGTACAAGGACCAGGTGCAGCGGCTCATGAAGTCGGCTTTGGCCGAGGCGCGTCGCGCGCGTCGCCACACCTTCGTGCTGCCGCCGAAATACTGGCCGATCGAGGCCGGCGACTTCATCGACTGGACTTCGGAGCGCAACGGCTACGAAGTGAAGAAATTCCGCGTCGACGGCATTGTCGATCGGGCCAACCTAGACATCTTCGTCGACATGACCGAGGTCGATCCGTCGGACTACGATTGGGATCAGGAAACTGATTTCCGCGATGAGCCCGACGGGAGGATCGACCGCACGCCGCCTTCACCGCAGCCGATCGTTGATTGGTTCGCGGAAGCGGCGGCCATTGAAGACAACGCGAGCAATCAGCGCCGGCCGGCTATTCGGCTGACGTGGGACAACAGCGCCGACCAGATCGTCGACGTCGACGGAGTGCAGTTCGCTCTCCGGCTGGCGCCGGAAGGCACGGTGATCTACCAAGGCAGAACTGACAACGTTGCCGAAGGCGCAATCCTGATTTCGCAGGGGCTGCTGCCGCTCACCAACTATGAGGTGCGCGGCAAGTACATTCCGCATTCCGACCGCGAGACACTGTGGTCTGGATGGCTTCCTGTCACGACGCTGAATATCAAGCTCACCGGAGACGACATCTATCTCCCCGGCGTGATCGAAGGCATTCAGGACTTCGTCGACGAGGCGACGGAGTGGATTTCCAACGGCGTCCGCGAGACCATCGACCAGGCGCAGCAGATCGCGCTGATGGCGCTCGACCAGGACTTGCGCAACTTCGACGACAAGCAGGTTCTGCGACGCGAGATCACGGTCAAAACCGATGCATCGCGGGCGGAATATACTGAACTAATCGCTGTGGTGACGAACGAAGTCGAATCGCAAGCCGTTGCTATCGAGACCCTGACGTCGCAGCTCGCCGGCAAGGCAAGCGCCGAAGCTGTGAGCCTGCTGACCACGCGTGTCGAGGACGTCGAGGGCGAAGTCAGCAGCTTCGCGGAGGCGATCACGTCGCTCTCTGCCGGCACTGTTGGCGGCGACGTTGCAACGGCTAATTTCCGCATGTCGGTGTCAGCAGGCCCATCGGGCTATGCGTCGCGCATCGGCATGGAGGCTCGTGCTGGCGGTACAGGCGATTGGCGCTCTGCGTCGCTCTTCCTTGACGTGCCGGAAAGCGCTGCGAGCCCGACGCGCATCGTCATGCAAGCCGATCAGGTTGTTATGACCAACGGTTCGACGGTGAAACGCCCGTTCGTGTTTCAGAGCGGTGTGTTGCATCTCGACGAGGTGAAAGTCGGCACGCTTTCCGCGCTGTCTGCCACGTTGGGTAACGTCGACATCAGCGCCGCCAACATTGGCACGCTACAGGTAGGTACATCCAACCTTGACTTCAATGCGATCACCAACAGGACGAACGTTAGCAGGTCAACTGGGACGGTCTCCGTCGGTAGCGGGTGGAACAATCTTGGCAATTCGTGGACGCTGGATAATCCCAACCCGAACTACGTGCTTACGAACTGCGATATAGCGCTGACGCTAAGCCGCCCATCAGGTTCTAGTACGGTTTCGGGCGCAGTGAGGCTGTACAACGTCACTGATGGAGTCGTTGTGATGTCTCGCGGCATCAGCATGTCTGGCACGTCGGCCAGCGTGAACCTCCCCGACCTCACCACGATCGAGACGACCTCTTCTGCCGGCAACAAGACTTACCGATGGCAATACACCACTGACATCGGCGGCTTCACGGCAGATGTCTCATGCCGCCAGATCGTCTGGAAACGCTGACGCACAGCTTGTTGGCAGCAAGGCAGCAACAACAAGGAAAACACATGAAATTGCACCCTGACGTGGTGCTCGCGGAGCAGGTCGCGCTCTGTGAGTATTGGCGCAAACGCGCCTTAACGGCGGCCCAGCGCTGCCACGAACTTGAAGCGGAGTTGGCGGCCCTTCGCGAGCCGGAACCGACGGCCGAAGAGGAGGCCGAATAATGGGCCTGACTACCTACTATGCCGTCGGCACTTGCACCATTGCCGCCGACGAAACTGTTGTGACCGGACAAGGCTCGTCGTGGCTTGGCAAGATCCGCCCCGGCGATCTGTTCGGCACGCATGTCGGCGAGCCGGTGCGCATTGCTTCGGTTGATAGCGCCACGCAGCTGACCTTGGCCTATCCTTGGCCGGGTGCGTCGCAGACCGCGGCGCCATACGAAATCCAGCAGATCCAGTTGTCGCTCGACGTGGCGGTAACGGTGCGGGAACTTGTCACGCGGCTGAACAATGGCGAGCTATTCGGCCGCGCTGCGGTCGATACGCTGACTGTCACGGGCGGCACGGGCGATGCCATTGTTGTCGCGCCCGTGGAAGCCCTTGGCGCCGGCGCGCTGTTCATGATGACTCCTTCCGGAGCGAACACCGGAGCGGTCACGATCCAGATACCCGGCGATGCGACATACGCCGTGGAGTATGGCGACGGCGCCGACCTTGCTGCGAACGAGTTCGAGGCTGGTCGCCAAACCGTCCTCTATTTCGACGGCGATCGTTTTGAGGTTGTGTTTGCCGTCGCCGAGCTTGCGGAGTTTGTCAGTGAGGCGGGCAGCTATGCTGCTGCTGCTGCTGTTAGCGTCGACGATGCGGAGGCGCAGGTTGCGCTGGCTGCTGCCCAGGTTGGCTTGGCTGCCGATCAGGTAGCGTTGGCGACCGCGCAGGTCGGCTTCGCTGCCGATCAGGTTGTTTTGGCTGCCGATCAGGTAGCGCTGGCCTCCGATTTTGCCAACGCCCCCGAGGACGACGAGGTCGAGCCTGGGCTCTATTCTGCAAAGCACTGGGCGGCCAAGGCGGCTGAGTCTGCTGGCGGTTCGGTTGGATCGGCGATTCACGGCGCAACAGAGAAGGCCGCTCCGGACCCAGATGATGAGTTTGCAATTGTCGACAGCGCCTCCGGTTGGGTGTTGAAAAAATTCACTTGGGCCGATCTAACAGCAGCGCTTGCGCCTCCGGACCCGTGGATAGGTCGCGCTGGTATTGGTGGCCGCTACGAGGTCGACACGTCAATTGCCGGTGTCGAAATCCCCCCTACGGGCACAGGCGGCGCAACTGTCTGGATCGAATTGACCGCGGGACTGACCGGTGGAGGCCAGTTCAATAGCGGCAAGTTGACTACCGAAACGGTGTCGGGGTCTTCCCCGAACATCAATGCTACTGCCGTCGTTAGCCTGGCCGACAGCCCGATCAATGGGCGAACGGTTCGGCTCATCAACACCACCCGCGAGTTTCTTCGTCCAGGCTCCGCAGGAACGCTGCAGGACAGTCAGAACCTGTCGCACAACCACGACGTATCTGGCGTTTACACAACCGGATCATCCGGCTCCGTTAACTGGAGCGTGTCAGGCCCGACCCAGAACAAGCCGGCAAAGGTCACGGCCTCAGACGGCGGCGATGAAGCCCGCCCGCGCAACGTCGGCACCACCTTCTACATGAGGATCAAATAATGCCATTTGCAGCAAACGGCCAAATCTCGACCGATCCGATTGAGGGTGGCATTTCAATCACTGACGAGCAGTATCAAGTCGCACTGGCAGGCATCACTGAAGGCAAGTTGGTGACAATCGGCGGTGGCTTTGCCGTCATAGATCCGCCGGATCCAGAGCCGCCAGTGGAACCGGAGCCGCCGACAGAGGCGGATTACGCCGCCGCCATCCAGGCACACGTCGACGCAACAGCGCAATCGCAGCAGTTCAACGACGGCGTGACGCTTGCATCCTATGTCGCCTCGACGAACCCGCTCTGGGCGTCGCAGGCGCTGGCCTTTGTCGCGTGGCGCGATGCGGTTTGGGCCTATGTCTACGCGGAGATGGCCAAGGTTCTGGCGGGGCAGCGGACGCAGCCGACGACGGCCGAGATCATCGCCGAGCTGCCGGCGATATCGTGGTCATAATGCTCCGGCCAAAAAGCGGACGAAGTTGCGAATTGTTCGAGGTGTTGGCTGGGGGCGGGCGTCCTGCGTCAGATTTGCTGATTGGGCATCCTCGAAGAACCTCCGTCGCCATTCCTCTGATACTTGATCTCGCTGGATTGTACGATGGGATTTGAATTCGGTCACTTCTGGCACGTCGAGTTTGTCAGCTAGAAAAGCGAAGTAGGGCTGGGGGTCGCTGACCAGATCTTCGTAATAAAAATGGACATGGCTCCAGTTGCGTGCCGCGAGGTAGGCCCTCCAAAACGCGTCGCTTTGCGATATCAGGAAGAGCTCTCGAGCTATCGCGCGAAAATCGTAATTTTCGGAGCTTCCTGTTTCGCGCCTTGAACTCCATTGACCGGTCATTCGCGCGCGTGCCATCGAGATAGCCTGGGCTATTTTATCTCGTCTTTCCAAGTGCACTAAGGCGACCTCATGGCGGGAGGCTACCTCTTTGATGAAGTCTTCGCCCCAACGATCTTGATATTCTCTGACATGCTTCGGGAAAAGCTTGATGGCGAAGCGGTCATTGTCCGTCTTCGTCTTAACCAAAATCTCGTCAACAGATGGTTTTGACCGGTATTGCTCCAAGCGGTGACGGGCCAACCACTCGCCGGACCTGCCCATTTGCTTGGTCGAATCGGCGATGGAATTCAGCCAATTCGTCCCGCTTCGTCCTTCCGACAGCAACAAGTATCCCCGCACAGCGCCCTCCCATCAAGGGCCACCTCATAGCAACCGCTGATTTGTCACGCAATATGCGCCGTACTTGCCGGCCGCCATACTCCAACAATCATGAAAACCAGTGCTTCCGGTCTGCGCGAGCCGTGGCGCTGCGTTCGTTGTCGAAGTCCCAACCCCAACACCAACACCACCCCCACAAAGGAACTCCAATGACCATCACGACCACGTCTCCGCGTGGGCGCGCCTTTGTGCGTTCCCACGAGGGGAATCCGCTGACCTGCTATCTGGATCCGGTTGGAATCCCGACGATCGGCACGGGCTTTACCATGCGCTCCGCTGCCGTTCGCAAAGAGCTTGCTCGCTTAGGCATCACCAAACTAGTGCCAGGCAAGACGAAGATCACCGCCGAGCAATCCGACGCCATCTTTGCCGCCGTACTGGCCAGCGAGTTCGAGCCGGCCGTCGTTCGCAAGTCGCCCGACACGCGCAAGCAGCACCAGTTGGATGCCGCAGTTTCGGCTACCTACAATCTCGGCGTCGGCGCCATGGATTGGGAATGGGCCAAGCTCTGGCGCGCAGGCAAGCCAAGAGAGGCTGCGGCCTACCTCGGCAGCCACTACAACACTGCCGGCGGCAAGCGCCTGGCTGGCCTTGTTCGCCGACGCAAGGAAGAGGCCGACCTTTTCCGCACCGGCAGCTATGCCGGCGTTGCCGTGACCATGCCTGAAGGCGTGCCGCGCGCTGCGGAGCCCGCACCACCGAGCCGGTCTGATCCGGTCGTCAAGGAAGCGCAGTCCATCCTTTCCGCCAAGGGCTTCAATCCCGGCGCGATCGATGGCTGGATGGGCGAGAAGACCGCGGCAGCCATCAAGGAATACCAGAAGGCGCACCCGCACCTTGTGGCCGACGGCATTCTCGGGCCGGCGACGCTGAGCCAACTACGGCGCGATTCCGTAGCGGTGAAGGAAGCCGTGACGAAGGGGGTGAGCTCGGCGGCGGGATCCGGCGCGCTGGCCTTCGCGTCGGGCCTGCCTTGGGGCTGGATTGCGGTCGGCGTGGCCGTGGCCGTTGTCATCTACGTGGCCTACCGCAACCGCGACGTCATTGCGCGGCGCTGGAACACCATGCGCGGCAAGGAGGTGGCGGTGTGACCTTTCTATGGGGGCAACTCAAATCCTGGCTCGCCGCTGCCGGTGTGGCTCTCGCGTTGATCGCGGGAGCTTTTCTGTATGGACGCGCCGATGGCAAGGCTGACGCTGCGGCATCGCTCGGAAAACGCAAAAGCCGCCAAGAAGGCGAGGGAAGTCGAAGATGAAGTTCAGAAAATGGGCGGCGCTGACGTTGATGCTGCTTTGTCTAAGTGGCTGCGCGATGCACGGTAGCTATTGCGACGTGGCGCGTCCCGTGCGGCCAAGTGTCTCGGATTCCTTATCGGATGAAACCAAGCGCCAGATCCTGGCGGAGAACACGAAGATTGAGAAGCTGTGCGGGGTGAAGCCGTGACTCCCGAAGAAATCATGAAGGCCATCCTGTTCTTCCTGACCTTGGCCGGCGCTGGTTGGGGCATCTGGTGGAAGATTGATGGCCGCGTCAAGGAAGGCGAGAAAGCCACCGGCGAACGCGTTGCTGCGGTTGAGGCGAAGGCAGAGAAGGCGCTCGCCGAGTTGGCGGCCCACCGCCTGCACACCGCGGAAACTTACATCACCAAGGCAGGCATGCGCGAGGCCACGGAAAGCATCATGGAGGCCATTAGCGGCGTGAAGCATGCCGTTGATAACATGACGGCGCGCGTCGATCGCATTGTCGAAAACCAGCCCAGAAGGGCGACGCGGGGAGGGTGAGGCTTTCTCGAACCTTATACCTATTAGTAATTGCGGGTTATTTGTGAGATATGCATAATGCTGATCCAGAGTAAGGTCTCGTCAACACTTTCGTAATAGATTCTGTTGACGCAGATCGCATGATGATGTAGTGGCGCGCCGACCAGACTTGTTGTTGCCGCAATGCAACATTATATCGATCTCAAACGTCACAAAACCTGCCCGTTTGCGATTCAATTTGCAAATTGACAGCTTTGGGTATTTGTGGCGACAGTGTGGCAGATGGATTGGAACCTTTATTCCGAAGGTTTGTTGTTGTTGCAGTAAGGCTTGGGAGGGTCGAAATGCAAGAAACAGAAGGAGTGTCAAGTATGACAGAGCAATCGAGAGACCAGCTCCACTCCCTTCTTTTCGAAGAGGGTCGTGAGCTGGTGAATATCAAGTTCATGCCTGGTAACAGCCGCAGCGTGACACCGCGCAAGTTGTCGGACGCAGCAGCTCGCGCGATACACTCGGCCTTGGAGGGTGATATGGTTAGTCACCCGCCACATACGGGCAGGGCGAAGTGCAAGCTTGAAGCTTTCGCCTAAAAAGGGTATCCAGATTCATTCGAATCGTAAGGCTCGGATTTGTCCGGGCCTTTTTTATTTCTGGGTTGCATGGCATGTACCTAAAAAATCTGGTGGCAGCTGTCGAGCAGATCGACCAGATGCCAATTGAAGTTGAAGAAATGGCGGCTAAGCTTGTTGAAGCGGGTTGCCAGGATAAGATCATCTTCCACCCAGCCGACGAAGACCCGGACGAATTTCAGGGAGTCTTCTACAAATATGTAGTACGCCACAGTACCTACGCCGACCCGGAGTTTACAACGCTAATAGCGTTCTCAAAGCACCTGCCTATCGAATGGCAGCGGATGGTTTGCTGTAAAGAGCTCATTCACACCTGCGACTCTTCAGTTGAGAAGACGGATTCTCCGGAAGAGGTTGAAGCCCTTCTCGAGAAGGTGCTCGGCCCGCTCTCAACTCAAGACTTTGGCTTGGCAGATGTGATGGCAGCCAAAGATAAGCTAGCAATATATCAGGCCTTGGCTATCCTTTTTCCGCCCAAAGCTCGGGAGCAAGCGGTCGCTGGCCTCGCAGCAGGAATGAGGATTGAGGAAATTGCCGCTTGGGCTGGGTTGCCTCGCGCGTTGGTTTCTTTTGCTTGTAGCGAAGATTGGCCTGCCGTAATGCACGAGCTGATTGAGGGCTGGGAATAAGCGTCAATCCGCCTCAGTTAACTAACATCACTGCGCACCCCAGCCGCCTCTCCTTGACCGGGGAGGCGGTTTTTTTTGTTTTTAGCGCTTCTTCTTCTTTGGTCTCGGTTCCGGCCTTGTGAACTCTACGACAGACATACCGGCTTCTTCGCTGGCGGCAATGAAGGCCAGCCGGGCTTCTCGCGGATCTCTTCAAGGCTTCGCGAGCGGCAAAGTGTGTCAGATCTGGCTCCGATCTCACTGACAAGTCGGGATCATTGCGGGCACTCATTCTTCCGGATGAACGCGCCAAAGTTGCGGATCAGTGATTGCATCAAATGTCCGATCATCATTGTAAACGGTCTGCAGCGCTGCCCCGGTCGGTAAACCCGCAATATTGATGGGCGGGAATCCAGCCTCCTCACGTAATATCTGCAATCCCGCAATGATTTCTGATTGGCTTCCGCTTTCAGCGGGCTGTGGCCTTACGAGCCCAGCTTCCGATAGTATAGAGCTCACCGCACTTATTTCCTCCGCTGAAATTTCACTTGCTTCTTCTGAAGAAATTCGACCAACCAAGAGCTTATTAGCCCGAGCTAGGAAAAGTCTTGCCTGATCAAGACCGTTTATGCCCCCGTTTATTTTCTTTCTGACGGCAATGAGATCATCTCTGTCCGCAGGAGCATTAGCGCCGCAGGCACTCCAAAATTGCGTGCTTACCAAAAAACCTAATCTAGCAGTTCTGACGGCGTCAGGCTCGTCGACAACCTTGACCCCTTCAATTGAACCGCGTGCCGTGTAATTGTTTTTGAAAGTCAATTGAATGAATCCAGAGCCCCGGTAGCGCCATCCATCTTGCAACCCGTTATTGCCGTATCTATTGCCATACACAAAATTAGCAAGAGCTTGAGGGTTTCGAACGTAAGGTTGAGCATCCGCGTTTGATTTAAAACGTTTAGGGAAGACCTTTAATAGTCTTTCAGCAGTCCGATAATATAAATTCTCCTCAATAATCTTAAAACCACCCGTTTCAGTTGCTAGTTGCACCAAAAAATGCTTCGTTCTCAGTCGGTTTTTTACCCCCGCATCCTGTGCGTTTTTCCAGTTTGCAACGATAGATTCGACGTAAGCTGCCCTTGCACCAGGCGCGAACTTAACAAGAAAAGCTAAGTTCGGTACCGTCGACGCGCTCTCTTCAGGAGCACAGTCGTCCGCCTTCGGAGATTTCGGGTGCATGGCAACTGTGAGGACAGCACCACCATTTACGAGGAAGAATCGGCGAGACGACGACATCACTGGTGCTCCCAAGCTAATTGCATGTGTTGAACTCAACGCCTTTTGTAAGCAAAGATTTAACCAGTAGTTGGGCCATAACTGCACGGTTTCGAGTGGCAAAGAACGGTGTCCCCTGATCGAACCCCCAATGATGAAGACCGACGACACAATAGCGCGCAGAAGCTCCAGCTCCCATCACGGCGAGCAAGGGTGAGCCGGAGCTGCCCCCAATTGTGTCGCATCTATGGGTAAGATCAGAATGGACTTTCAAATCTACGCCGGGAACACCAACCTCCAAAATCTCACATCCAATCTCTGATATCTGCTTCCACTCGCCTGCTGGATGCTGTATGAGCTTTGTGGCGAGAGCAGCTGATGGTTGCGTCGTCAACCATTGGAGCGGTGCATATTCTTCAGCAATCGGTTGGTCTACTTGGAGAATCGAATAATCAAGGATTTTATCTTGTTCTACTAAGTAGAGGCAACGTCGTTGATCGCCGAAAACTATATTTCCGCGATCGTCTTTTGTGTAGTCGAAGACAATGTCCGCTGTTTTGCAAGTTTCTACATCATCTATACAGTGATTGTTTGTTATAATTGTATTTCGTGATATAACAAAGCCGCTGCAAACCTTGTTCTCTCCCTCTTTTTCAAAGCTCAAGAATACAACGGATCGTGAGGCTCGCACCAAAGGTATGTCTTTGCTTGCGATATTTATATTGGCGAGTTGATTCCCTTCAAAAATCGATAGCCATGGGTTCGGATTAGTCTGTTGAGGGATGATATTTGCGACTGTGAGCCTAGCTTGCGTCGGCTCGGTCCCTGAAATCTGTATTTTAACCGTGCCACCTGTTGCAAGCGGCGGATACAATTCCTTAAAGCTTGCTGGACCGCTTAGAACGTAGTCAGGCGATTCCGCATCTCCAGTGATCGTCAGCAAATAACCTTTTGGGATTGAAATATCTCTTAGATGAATTCGAATGTAACGACTGCCGGGGCGTGAATAATGGAACGTTAAGGCAGGTCCAGACGGAAGTTGCTCCTGGGCAAACTGCGAAAGATTTATGTTCGAAAATTTTGGATCCGGTACGCCATCGGCTAAGGCCTCTTCCGCTAAGCAAGCAGTGAACTCAAGCAAAAGTGATAATACTGATGCAATAATAAGAATCGGATTACACATCAGTCATCACCTCCCGTTCTGCGCACGTATTTTTTGACATCACTGAGACTGGTCGAAACATAAGCGGCTTTTGGCCTGTGCAATAGTATAGGATTGCCGATGATCTGTGCTCGTATTCTCCTAAATCCATTGTCTCCTGGTTTCTTATGTTGTTCAACAAAGATTATAACTTCTTCTGAGTCAGGAAGTCTCTGAAAGCCAAGCACCTCAGGCCATCCAACTTCGTCACTTTGCTCCGATTCCAGATCGAAGAAGGAAAGTTGGTTTTTTTCATTGGCGGCTCCAATTCTTGAAATCATGGTCGTCACAGCGGTTCCGCTATTTAGTTCTATGATGTCTTTGAAACCAGCGGACAAGCAATCGATATCTAGGCTCCCGCCTTGCATATGGGGAAGCTGCTCTGCGGATTTTATATTTGAGCAAGCGACAATTCGATTGCGGGTCATTCTTGGTGTCCAAAAATCCCCTTGTCTTACCGCCCTGGCTAAACTACTTGCGCCGGCTACAATAGCGGCGGCTTGAGAACTCCCCGTCATGGATGCGTACTTGTTTAATGGGGTAGGTCCTTCGACATTTTCTCCGTCAGCTCCAACCGTGAAGCCGACGTTAATACTAGTGCCAGTTATCGGCTTACTTCCTGACGAGTCCAAAGCAACTACCGAAACTACGTTGGGAAGCGTTGCAGATAAACAGGCGGGGATGGTCTTGCACGATAGCTCTGATTCTGTTTGATTTCCTGCCGCCACGACGTACAGAACATGATCTGCCGTATTGTTGATTAAAGTAGTTAGCCAATCGTTGTGCTTGAGGATATCTGCAGCTGTGCCCCCGGCCGTAGGCGGTACGTACCCAGCACTAATATCGACAACTCGAATTGCTTCTTCAAAAATTATGTTTTTGATTCGGTCAAGTAGCCATATACCGTAACTTTCTTGTGTAATACGGGACATGTTAATCTTTACGCCAATAATTTTGGCCGTCGGGTTAATGCCACCCACGCCGTAATTATCGTCCCAGCGAGCGGCTATTAATCCGGCTAGATGTGTCCCGTGTCGGGCGGCTATAAATGCCGGGGTATGCGGCCCTGGTTCTTCGACAAATGCGCCCGCTTTGCCGCACTTTTCCCTGCTTGGAGCCATTGCCGCCACAACTCCGTCAGCGGCTGCCGTATCCTTTGGTGCAGCCAAATCAGTATCATCCCTCGTGCAAAATTCAGCGTATTTCTGATCTGAGTTAGTGCAATCATAGACTACAAATGCACCTGATTTAAACTCACAGTGATTTTTGTCAAAATTGCTGTCAATAATCATAACGGTCTGTCTGGTAGTAATAGACGCCAGTGTTTCTAAAAATTGCTCATATTCATGCAGTGACATAAGTGTTTGTTGCCGAGTGCTAAAAGGTTGGTCAACTTTATCAGTAGTAAATGGGACAACAACACCTGGAGAACTCCATGATTCACTTTCAATAATACTCTTTCCATATTTGTATCTATGCAGTGTCGGGCCTGGTAAGGGTGCGGTTTCTGTCGGGTCGGACAGCGGTCTACTGGGTGAGCCGAATTCAAGAGAGCGGGGCTCTTCATTCGCAATGGTTGGTAGAGATGTAATTCCACTGTCGATGAAGTGGTCTTGGGATTGTTCTGTCGTTATCACAAACGGGGTGGAGGCGTAGCTACGGCGTTCGCGGTCAACGAGTACAGGCTTCCTTACAATGGCACATAAGTCAGAGCAGGTCTCAGGAATGTCGACGATGTAATCGAGTGCTGGAACATACAAATTGTTTGTAATATTGTACAGATCAGCAATTTCGTGGGCGTAGTTAAAGAATAAAAACATTTTAATACATTTATCTCTGTCCATGATGCATAATTCATTATTATTTATCAAATTATCTATGGAATCGGAAATTGTTACTTGTTTTGGCACAACATTTTCTCTTATGTTTATTTTAGGTATAATTATTGTATCTCCCGCTCTTAGCTTTGACCAATCCCCTTTGCTCGGGAGAATTTGTAATAAGTTCGAAACTTCGACTGTGCCGTCTTCGTTAGCTTCAACAACAATTTCTCGATCACATACCTGAGGGTTTAAGTCACACGTTAACGCATCCATGATTTCTGGGAAAAAAGATCCGCGAAAAGATGATTCGCGTCGTAGTATATCTTGAACATTATCCCCTATTCCTACTTCGTGTGGCGTGACCGGAATGTTTCCGTTTGCGATTAAAACGGTATATATTGCTTCAATTTTGATTGATAGCGCGCTTTTGCTGTCTCCGTCCAGCCCAATTACTCCCGCGCTCGTGCTTTGCGCGAGCGGTAAGCAAATTACCGCAAAAGAGAAAACAAAACCTAGGAGATAATATTTCATTATCCTCCCTCACTTTGCAGGTTTGAGTAGGCCATAATACTCTCTGTGGTTGATTTTACAATGAATAATATTCAAATATTTGCTTTATCGAACTGATTAGTTAAATAATACGATTATCAACAATGACTTAATGAGCAATTCTAAGTGTAGATATTACGCTACGTTAATTGGTCATTGTTTAGTTAGTATCTGCGCTGTAGATGGGGACACATTCTGGCGTGATGAAGTGACGATCCGGTAGCTGATATCGACACTCCGGAAGTGTCGGAGCCCGGATGCGCGGCGGAACCCAGGCTTGGCGCCAGGGCAACCGGTCGCCTTGCAGCGCTCCTCATTGCGGAGCCTTCGACCTCGAAACGATACCGGGCAGAGACGAAGACCGCTACGGGCAGAAGCTTCGTATCGTTGTTCGAAACAATCAAGCGATCGGCGACATGCTTGTTTCTGAAGGATTGGCCCGCAGATGGAGTGGCCGGCGCGAGCCGTGGTGTTAAGCAGGGATATTTATGCGGGCCACTTCCTAGGGTCATCGCCGAATTTGTTGCGGCGCTGTATCTCCGCCTCTGCTTGCTGTACGTAAATTCGAACAATTTCAGTCTGCGAGAGCGTCTGCATTTCCTTCAAAAAGGCTCCCCACTCAATTAGGGGGGCAAATGGTGAAGGGGGATCTATTAAATAGTCGATTAAATACTCCGTCATCACGGCTCCTCACGTCGGCCGCTCACTACTTCAGTGGGTCAATGTCCGGTAGCGAAATCCTCCGGACGCCACTACCACCATCCTGCCCATCGTCCGCCTTGTGCAATCATCGGGACAATTTGCAGCGCGACGATCGCCAGACTGGCGGCGACCAGCGCAACGTTGATCGCAGTACGCCTCATCCCGTCACCAACACCAACTGATCGTCGCGCAGCGGTCGCTGCAGCGCTTTCGCTTCCTCCCATGGCGCTGTCATCCACGTCTCGATCTCTTCCTCGGTGGTGAGGATTACCGGCATGGCCTTCTGGTGGATCGGTTCGACGATGCCGTTGGGCTCAGTCGTGAGGAAGGCGAAAAGGTCGGTCGTGATATGGCCTTCCTTGATCTTGCGCACTCCGGTCCATTGCGGGAGCCAGACACCCGCGAAGCACATCAGAGGCTGATCCGGATTCGCCGCGAACCACGCATTCGGTGTTCTTCCGCCTTCGGGCTTATTCGCTGGATCCGGCTCGGCAAAGCGTGTCACCGGCACGACGCAACGCTGGTCGACGCCGAACCACCGCGTCCAGTGCTTGCTGGTCGCGTTGCGGATGTTTGTTGTGCCGCCATCCGGCTCCATCTTGAGGAGTTCGTCGAAGTCGACTTCTTTGCCCTTGGCGCGCAGCTTGTCGGCGCGCTTTGCCGCTGCCTGGTAGATTGCTTGCTTGGAGCTCGGCAGCCCCCATCGCACCATGGCCAGTTCGCGTCCCTCAGGAGTGTTGCGCACGATCGGCGCCGGCTGATCAGGGTAGTCATCGAAGGACGGCTCTAGGTTGCCGATATTGTCGCGCATGGCGCGGGTGAATTGGCGAATGGCTTCCTGATTGGTCGTGACGTTGTATAGATTGCACATCCACTTTCACTCCGGACTGCCTATTCCGATACGAATCCAAGTTTCTTGGCCAATTCTATTTTTTCAATGTTGGAACCGACTAGCCACCAAGCCTTTTTCGCGGGGTCCCAGCGAGCGCCGAGTTGCTTCGCTTCATCTTTCCTCGCAAACGGGACAGTGAGTAGAACCCTATCAAGATTCTCGGCAGGCTTGGGTCCGAACCGCATGCCGGGGAGCTTTTGCCGCTTCTTGTCCAATTTATAGAGTGCTTCGACAATCTTTGGATCATCAAGTGGACGCAACGTCGTGTTCTTAGCCCATACTGGCTCTGGCCATCGACGCCATGTTTTGAAAGTGCCAGCGGCAGGAAGGGGCGCCAGTAATTCGCGCGGGATACCATCAAGCGAATATACATCCATCAGAACGGACGGATTGCCATAGTAAGGGGCCACTCCAGTCAGCTCTCCTGACGCAACAACCCTCGCGCAGCTATTGTCCCACGTCAGCCGTCGAACCCAAAAGCCTGGCCCTCCTGACTCTGCGAGCATTTCAAAAGCATTCTGATCGCTTGCGGTTTGCCAATCTGTCATTGCCCCTCCGGCCTATGCTCGCCACACCACCAGTCCGTCGTGCCGCGCGCCCGCGATCATAGCCAAATGAACCCCACCGCCTGCAGGACGGATGCTGGCAATAGTGCTCGAAATGCACTGGCGCGGCAGGCCTTGTGTCGGTGCGTTCGTCGCTCACAGTTTGATTTTCCCATCGTGCGCAGTCATGAGAATCATGGCTCAATCCCGCAGTCGAATGTACCTGTCGGGCGGGTATGCGCCAACCATGGCGTCGAAGGCGGCGCGAGCGGCAGTGATGTTGCATGCGCCGGCAAGTTTGCGGGTGACTTTGCCGGTCTCGTCGGTCTCCTCCACCATGAGATTGAATTGATCGTCGAAGAAGTTTCGGGACATGGCGACATTCCTTGCGGCTGAATGTTCTCTTAATGTTCTCATTTCCGCCAGTCGTCAAGTGAGGCAACATCATGATCCCGCGTTAACAGTTTCGTCGCTGACGATGGTGGTTGCGGGGATGACCCTGGCGCTCCATGCAAATCGCCAGTGATTGTGGTATCGGTGTCCGCCAAAGAACTGTCAGGGGTGCAATATCGAATGATCTCCGCGCTCGTACTCGCCGCTGCTACGGTCACCGCTTTCCCATCGCAGGAATGCGTGGCTGCCGCTCACCGCGTCATGGGTTTCCTGATCGAGGAAGCAAACGGAACGCGGCACGAGGAGCAGATAGCCAATAAAATCGAAGAGGCGGGCAGTGCCGATAAGGCTGCCGTAGATCTGGCCGCAACACTAGTGCCAGGCCAGTGCGTATTCATTATCACTGCCCCCGACAGCACCGTTCGCGCCCTTGCGATATCCATGCTACCCGAGCGCCAAGGCCAGTGATCCGCGCAACGCTTGCGACAATCCTTCTGCTCTCCTGACCAGGCAAAAAAGCCCGGCTGACCGAATGATGGTAAGCCGGGCTTTTCGTTATAACCAGTTTTTCCCGCCGAGTGGTGGAGACTTTAACGCCTCGCACCGGAGTTGATCGCTGCCCGATTCATATCGCTTGCGATTACCGAAACGCATATTTTTGTGCCTAGGGCACATTCCGTTGGTTTTATGGGGCTTGCACAGACCACACGCTGCAATGCGGGGGCGTTTCCGTTTGAAGTGCATGGATTTCTCCGATCAAGATCGGTGCGCCCTTATGGCGCACGCGCTTCTTTCGGAGTTGCGATTGGATATTGTTCATGACGGCATCCTATATCGACGATCGGGTTGTGGCGAGGGGCGGCAAGTTGCTCGCTGGCCTGTAGGGTTATACGACGCCGGGCCATCGTCGAGGATAGACCGTACATTGCGCATTGCACTAGCCTCCCGATCCACCAGGCGCGTCGTTCTCCAGGTATTCCCGATACTGGATGGTCTCGGTCTCATTCACGTCAATAGACCTCTGGGCGCTACGCAATGCCACGCCAGGGCCCGGCGAAACGTTTCCGTCATCGAGGAAGGTGACGCCGGCCGCCTCGAGTGCCGCCTTTACGGCTAGCACATTGTTCTTTGAGCCTCCTGCTTCACCCTCGCTGCCCTCCATCCGCTTGAGTGTCGGCACGGAGATGTTGGCTGCACCAGCGATATCGGCTTGCGTTGCTCCAATAAGAGCCCGCCCGGCAGCGATTTGTCGTCCCGTCACCATCAAAATGATCCATTCGTATCTTTTTTATCCAAAGGTATTGACCGTGGGATCAATGTGATCTATTGGTATCACATCGAAACCAAAGGCACAACAAGAGGAGACCAAGCAATGACAGCCCCCATGAGATTATTAAGACCGGAAACAGAACTGCCCTTCCGATTTGAGGTTGGCCAGGAAGTATCATTCCACGAAATGCGCGCCAGGATCGTCGACAGATTAAGAAGCGCGATGGGTCGCGAATACTATCAGGTTGAGGTGCTGGGCGAGGCATACGGTCGCCCACACCGGACTGTACTAGCTGACCACATCGAGCCTGCGGCGCGCGACGTCGCGATGAGGGCGCAGGTAGCGGTCACGCTGGCCGAGCGCATGTACAAGAACATCAAGGCAATGGAATCCTTGCTAGGGCATCCAATCGCTGACCACATCGGTTTCGACGAATTTGAACACCAGCTTCACGAGGTCAAGCAGGCCGCAGATCACCTTTGGTCTGCTGCCTAGTGTTTTCACTGGCCGTCTTTGCATGTTCCGGCCAGCACCTTGCCCAGCGCGCCCAACGGCGACGGGCCATTTATTCGAACCCCGCGCGGGTACGGCCCAGAAATGGGCCGGGGGCCACCCACACCGTTTGCTTGGACACGGACGGACCGTGGGTGGTCCTTTGCAAATCCAGATAGGCGCCACCAACGCCGATCGCCGCAAGGCGCACCACAGTAGGAGACCAAGCCGACGGCGCGAATGCCGTCGGCTTTCATTAGTCGACAATTGTTCAGTTCGCGGTCTGACACTGCGTGACGCCGTTCACTCGGTGGCAGCGTGTCTCGAAATTGGTTAGCGGTTGCGTCTGTTGCTGTTGCTGCCGCTTGGCGTCGAGCATACCCGCCCTCACGGTCGAGCTTCCGATTGGTGCTTCCGACTGGCTGATTTCGGCAACATGAGTCGTGCTGCCGCAGCCGCCTAGTATCAAGGCCGCAAGCATCGCGCAGGCCAACAACAAGATCGATCTCATTTCTAACGCCCCGTCGGCCACTAGTTGTGCGGAATGCAGGGATTCGGCCTGGTCCCGCACCTATGCCAATGCCGACAATTTGCGCAGCAGCAGATGAGGTCTGTGGTCGTCATGGTTCCTTCGTCGGGGAAGGGCTCTTTAAACTTCTCGTCGAAGAACACCTCGCTGGATACAAATTTTGGCGAATTTGTCTCAAGGCGGAGAACGCGGCCGTGGTTTGCGGGATCCTTGTAGACTCGAAGCCTCATGCGGCCCCCTGCACGAACGTTCGCTAGCGCTTCGTTGAAAGCCGCCTGGATGGTTTTGTGCACGTCGCCGCTGTCCTCGTAGGCGATGTACTCGAGGTACTTGCTCTCTTCCTCGCTCAAATCAAATTCATCCGAGAGCAGCGTCCGCCAGTCGTCGATGACGTCCGGAGGGCTGGTGTTCAGGCGCAATGTCAGATCATGCAAATTGCGAAGATTAAATTCTTTCTTCATTGCCTTCCTCCGAACCAATGACGCAGTGGCAGATGCTTGATGTCGGCATGTCGGCGCGCTGGAAATATGACGCGATCACAGCATTGCTTCAATCCCAAATTGTGGTGCACAGCATTTGATCGCTCTTGTCGCCTTCGCCACAGGCTGTAGTCTGTATGCGGGGGATTTCAGTGCGCAAGGTCATACTACTCATCGCCATCGTCATAGCCTCGACGTCCGCGCTATCGGCCAACTTGCCATGCAGCGGCAAGAAGGGCGGCATCGCTGGTTGCCGCGGCGACACATTCATTTGCAACGATGGTTCGGTCAGCGGGAGCAAGAAGTCGTGCGCTGCCTATATGGGCGGTGCCGTCGGGCTCATGGGCGGATCTGGTCAGAATATGGCTCCTGCAGCAGATGGAGAATGCTCGTGCAGATCTGGTGCTTATTGTGTAGGGCCGCGGGGAGGGCACTATTGCTTCACTGACAGCGGCAAGAAGAGTTACCTGAAGAAATAGCGATGGGGGTGCAAATGGGGGTGTTTATCTAATTTTGTTTAATTATATTTAGTAAAAACAATTAGTTAAGCACTATAAATATGTAGATACATCACCCACCATTTTATCAATGACATCAACGTTTGACGCTGGTTGCCCGGTCAGCGGCTGAAACACAGATGCCCCGCTAGATCACCATTGGATCACGCGGGAATAAGTATCCGATTTCTTGCGTCGGCGTCCATCACTCGCATAGCTTGGGGATTGCCGTCGTGTGATGTCGGCGGCGGCCGGATGGCAACGCGAAGCGATTGAATTTGCTGCCTCCGCTACCATCACCCGCGGTGGAACTCACAAATGAAACAAATCTGTCACAAAACTGTTATGTAGGGCTTGTAGAGGGGAGCCGACGCCAAAGCGTCAATCCGAATTCTACGGGAGAAAATCCATGAACAAGTACCTCGGAAGCTGCGCTGTCGCCGCTATCCTCCTGGCGACCACAGGTGTCGCCTCGGCGCGCGATCAGATCCAGATCGCTGGTTCCTCAACCGTGCTGCCCTACGCCTCGATTGTGGCGGAAGCCTTCGGTGAAAACACCGATTTCCCGACTCCCGTCGTCGAGTCCGGCGGTTCGGGTGCTGGCCGCAAGAAGCTCTGCGAAGGCGTTGGCGAAAACACCATTGACATCGCGAACTCTTCCTCGCGCATCAAGCAGTCGGACATCGACAACTGCGCCGCCAACGGCGTCAAGGACATCCAGGAAGTCCGCATCGGCTATGACGGCATCGTATTCGCTTCGGACATCAGCGGTCCGGAATTTGCCTTCACCCCGGCCGACTGGCACAACGCACTTGCAGCCAAGGTTCTGAAGGACGGTAAGCTCGTCGACAACCCCTACAAGGCCTGGAACGAAATCCGTGCCGACCTGCCGGCGCAGCCGATCCTCGCTTTCATCCCGGGCACCAAGCACGGCACCCGTGAAGTCTTCGATGAAAAGGTTCTCGTCGCGGGCTGCGAAGAAAACGGAACCGCTGAAGCGATCAAGGCCGCTGGTGGCGAAGAAAAGGAATGCATGGCTCTGCGCACCGACGGCGTCTCTGTCGACATCGACGGCGACTACACCGAAACGCTTGCACGCGTCGACGCCAACAAGCATGGTATCGGCGTCTTCGGCCTGTCCTTCTACCAGAACAACACCGACAAGCTGCGTGTTGGCACCATGGGCGGTATCGTTCCGTCCGTCGAGACGATCGCTTCCGGCGAGTATCCGGTTTCCCGTCCGCTGTACTTCTATGTGAAGAACGCTCACCTGGACGTCATCCCGGGCCTGCAGGAATATGTTGAGTTCTTCGTTTCCGACGAGATGGCTGGCCCGGACGGCCCGCTGGCTGCCTACGGCCTGGTTTCCGACCCGGAACTGGCCAAGACCCAGGCGGCTGTTAAGGCTCGCACCCCGATGGGCGCACTGAACTAAGCGCTCAACCCAGTCCTGGTGGCGCAATCATTGCGCCGCCAGTTTTCAATTTCCTTCAAGGGATATGACAAGATGAGCGTGGGCATCATTATCCTTGTCGTGGCGGTGCTGACAGCACTCGGCTACTTCCTCGGCAGGCGGCACGCCCTGTCTCTTTCGGCTCAAAGCGGCCGCAAGCTTCATTCTCTTCCGGGCTACTACGGTCAGACCGTTGCCCTGTTCACCAGTATTCCAGCGTTCCTGCTGCTGATCCTATGGCTCTTCGTTCAGCCAATCGTTGTCGATAGTCGCATCGATGGCATGATCCCGGACAGCGTCATTCCGGAAGGCGGAGCGCGCAGCCTGGTAATTTCGGATGTGCGTCGCATTGCAGGCGGGCTAGATGCAGTTCTTTCCCATGGCGAATTGAGCGAAAGCGCGCTTACGGACGGCAGCATAGACTTCTCGACGATCCGTACCAAGCTCGGTGAGGTCGGTGTGGCGCTCGCCGGCGATGTTCCGACGGAAGTCTTCGAGGCGGCCAAGGTCTACCGCGATAGCATCAAAACCGGCGCAACTGCCATGGCAATTTTGGTCATCGCTCTGGCCTTCGGGTTCGGTATCTGGGCCTACCGAAGGATCCGCCCGGACATGCGCGCCCGCAATGTCAGTGAGGGCTTCGTCAAGTCTCTGTTGATCGCCTC
Organism: Ferirhizobium litorale; assembly: GCA_030028905.1. Classification (GTDB taxonomy): domain Bacteria; phylum Pseudomonadota; class Alphaproteobacteria; order Rhizobiales; family Rhizobiaceae; genus Ferirhizobium; species Ferirhizobium litorale. The sequence goes on from JALDYZ010000008.1 coordinate 93,817, forward strand.
ATCGACAGTCGCCATCCTGACGACCGCCGGGATCGTTGGATCGCTGGTTTTCGAGACCATCAATTTTTTCAAGATGTATCCGGCGTCGGAGTTCTTTTTCTCGACGGTGTGGAACCCGCAGTTCCGGGGTGGCTCCGAACTCGGCATTCTTCCGTTGCTATGGGGCACGCTATACGTATCGGTAGTGGCGCTGATAGTCGCCGTTCCGGTTGGGCTGATGATAGCGATCTACCTCGCCGAGTATGCCGGCAAGACGCTCCGCAGCTTCGCAAAGCCGGCAATCGAAATCCTTGCGGGCATCCCGACCATCGTCTACGGGCTCTTCGCACTCGTTACCGTAGGCCCGTTCCTGCGAGATTACTTCGCGCAGCCGTTTGGCCTGGGAAACTCGTCGTCCTCGGTGCTGACCGCTGGCCTCGTCATGGGCATCATGATCATTCCTTTCGTCAGTTCGCTTTCCGATGACATTATCAACGCGGTGCCGCAAGCGTTACGCGACGGCTCCTACGGGCTTGGGGCCACCCAATCCGAGACCATACGGCAGGTCATACTGCCGGCCGCGCTACCGGGGATCGTCGGAGCAATCTTGTTGGCCGCCAGCCGCGCCATCGGTGAAACCATGATCGTGGTGCTCGGGGCAGGTGCTGCCGCCAAACTCAATCTCAATCCGTTCGAAGCCATGACGACTGTGACGGTGAAAATCGTCAGTCAGCTCACCGGCGATACCGAATTTGCGAGCCCGGAGACGCTGGTTGCATTTGCGCTCGGCCTCACCCTCTTCGTCATCACGCTTGGGCTGAACGTACTGGCCCTTTACATCGTACGCAAATACCGGGAGCAGTACGAATGACCGTCTCCGTAGCCGGCAAAGCCGCCAACGACATTCAGACAAAGTCGATCCTGGCGCCCGACGCGCGCACCCGTCGCCGCAACGCCGCCGAGGCGCGCTTCCGCCTTTGGGGCAAGCTTGCGGTTGCTCTGGGCGTCCTCGCGCTGGTGGGGCTGCTGCTGTCTATTCTCTCCAACGGTTTGTCATCCTTCCAGCAGACCTACATTGCGCTGGACGTCTATCTTGATCCCGCAAAGCTCGACAAGGATGGCAATCGCGATCCTGCGAGCATCGCCAAGGTGTCGACCTTTGGTTATGCGCCGGTGATCGAGAAGGCGCTTTCGGAGGCGATAGCCGCCAAGGGGATCGTCGTGGATGGCTTGAGCATCAAGGCGGCAGCGGAACTGATTTCCAAGGAAGCCCCCGCAAGCCTCCGCAACTTCGTGATCGCCAATCCATCGAAAATTGGCGAAACCGTGTCCTTCAACCTTCTCGCTTCGGGCCGCATTGATGGCTACTACAAGGGGCGGGTGACGATGGAAAGCGCCGCGCTCGATCGCAATACGTCGCCCGAGCAACTGAGGTTGGCCGACAAGCTGAAAGAGGCAGGTCTGCTGGCGACGCGCTTCAACTGGGACTTCTTCACCGCTCCGGATGCATCCGACACCCGTCCCGAGGCCGCCGGTCTCGGCGTCGCCATCCTCGGCTCCGCCTACATGATGCTGATCGTCCTGGTATTGTCGCTGCCGCTCGGGGTCGCTGCCTCGATCTACCTCGAGGAGTTCGCTCCGCAGAACCGCTTCACCGATCTGGTCGAAGTGAATATCGCGAATCTCGCCGCCGTTCCTTCCATCGTATTCGGTATTCTCGGTCTTGCTGTCTTCATCAACTTCGCCGGACTGCCGCAGTCTGCGCCAATCGTGGGCGGGCTCGTCCTTACCTTGATGACGCTGCCGACAATCATCATCGCCACGCGGGCGGCGCTCAAGGCTGTACCGCCGTCGATCCGTGATGCAGCGCTCGGTGTCGGTGCGTCGAAGATGCAATCTATCTTCCATCATGTCCTGCCGCTTGCCATGCCGGGGATCCTCACGGGCACGATCATTGGCCTCGCCCAGGCGCTCGGTGAAACGGCGCCGTTGCTGCTGATCGGCATGGTCGCATTCGTCCGCGAATTCCCGGGTGCACCGCCGCAGGGCTTCTTCGATCCGGCATCGGCGCTTCCCGTCCAGGTCTACAACTGGACACAGCGCGGTGACCCGGCCTTTGTGGAGCGCGCCTCCGGAGCCATCATAGTGCTGTTGGTGTTTCTAGTCCTGATGAACCTGATCGCTATCATTCTGCGCCGCCGCTTCGAGCGCCGTTGGTAAAAAGGAGCGCAATGATGAACAATTTGTCCAATATTACAACAACGACGATGCCTGCGACGACAAAGGTTGCTGCAATGAACCTATCCAAGATTTCCGCCCGCGACGTGCAGGTCTACTACGGCGACAAGCACGCCCTCAAGGACGTCAACATCGAGATTCGCCCGCGCTCCGTCACGGCCTTCATCGGTCCATCCGGTTGCGGTAAATCGACCTTCCTGCGCTGCATCAACCGCATGAACGACACGATTGCGAGTTGCCGGGTCGAGGGAAACATCGCCATCGACGGTGAGGACATTTACGATCCCAAGGTGGACCCGGTGCAGCTGCGCGCCAAGGTCGGCATGGTCTTCCAGAAGCCTAATCCGTTCCCGAAGTCGATCTACGAAAACGTCGCCTACGGGCCTCGTATCCACGGGCTGGCCCGCAACAAGTCGGAGCTTGATGATATCGTTGCGTCAGCCCTCCAGAAGGCCGGCCTCTGGAACGAAGTCAAGGATCGCCTGGAATCTCCGGGCACAGGTCTTTCCGGCGGTCAACAGCAGCGCCTCTGCATCGCCCGCGCCGTCGCCGTCAGTCCGGAAGTGATCCTGATGGATGAGCCCTGTTCGGCGCTCGACCCGATCGCCACCGCCAAGGTGGAGGAGTTGATCCACGAAATTCGGGAGAACTTCACCATCGTCATCGTCACCCACTCGATGCAGCAGGCGGCACGCGTTTCGCAGCGCACAGCGATGTTCCACCTTGGCAATTTGGTCGAAGAAAACGACACCGACAAGATGTTCACCAATCCGGACGACCAGCGCACCCAGGACTATATCATGGGCCGGTTCGGCTGATCGCGCGCATCATGCGGTGCAACAGAATTCAAGGAGAATGATATGGCATCGACGCATATTATCAGGGCCTATGACGACGAACTGAAGTTCCTGTTTCGCCGTATTTCGGAAATGGGAGGGCTCGCCGAGCAGATGGTGAGCGACGCCGTTCGCGCCCTCGTCAATGCTGACGCCGCGCTCGCCCAGAAGGTCATCTCGGACGATGTGATCCTCGACAATGCAGAGCGCGAAATCGGCGACAAGGCGATCGTCACCATCGCCAAGCGCCAACCGGTGGCTTCCGATCTTCGCGAAATCATGGGCTCGATCCGCATCGCGTCCGATCTCGAGCGGGTCGGGGATCTCGGCAAGAACACCGCCAAACGCGTGATTGCCGTGCAGGGCACCGGTGTGCCGCGCAGCCTGGCGCGGGGCCTCGAGCACCTGTCCGAGCTGGCTCTGGCCCAGTTGAACGAGGTGCTGGACGTCTATGCGACGCGCTCGCCGGAAAAAGCCCGGTCGATCCGTGATCGCGACGAGGAAATCGACGCTATGTACACCTCGCTGTTCCGCGAGTTGCTGACCTACATGATGGAAGACCCGCGCAACATCACGACCTGCACCCATCTGCTGTTCTGCGCCAAGAATATCGAGCGGATCGGCGACCACGCTACGAACATCGCCGAGACGATCTACTACATGGCGACCGGTGCCCAGCCGGAGGGCGAGCGTCCGAAGGACGACACCACGACCTCCGTGGGCGCGCCGAGCGAGCAGTAACCGCCCTTACTTCTGGAGAAATCAAATACATGGTGCCAAGGATTGCAGTGGTGGAAGACGAGGAGGCACTGAGTGTTCTCCTGCGCTACAATCTCGAAGCGGAAGGCTTCGACGTCGACACAATCGCCCGCGGTGACGAGGCGGAGATCCGTCTCCAGGAACGCCTTCCGGATCTTCTGATCCTCGACTGGATGCTGCCGGGAGTTTCTGGCATCGAGCTCTGCCGGCGGCTGCGCCAGCGCTCCGACACCGAACGCCTGCCGATCATCATGCTGACGGCACGCGGAGAGGAAAGCGAGCGGGTGCGGGGCCTGGCGACCGGCGCCGACGACTACGTGGTCAAACCGTTCTCTACCCCCGAACTCATGGCCCGCGTCAAGGCGATGCTTCGCCGTGCCCGTCCGGAAGTCCTGTCGAGCGTCCTGCGCTGCGGCGACATCGAGCTCGACCGTGAGACCCACCGGGTTCACCGCAAGAGCCGCGAAGTGCGGCTTGGTCCGACCGAGTTCCGACTGCTCGAATTCCTGATGGCCTCGCCCGGTCGCGTGTATTCTCGCTCGCAGCTTCTCGATGGCGTCTGGGGTCACGACATCTACGTCGACGAGCGTACCGTCGACGTGCATGTCGGGCGCCTGCGCAAGGCCTTGAATTTTTCCAACATGCAGGACGTCATCCGCACCGTCCGCGGTGCCGGATATTCCATGGAATCGTCTTAGGGCTATAGGCATGGGTGGTGCGCGAATCCTTCTGGCTGACGACGACCGGTCGTTTTGCCCGGTGCTGCAAGAGGCGCTTGAGACCGAGGGTTTCATCGTCAGTGTTGTAGCGAGCGGTTCGGAGGTTTCGCTGAAGCTCGGGTCGTCGGACCTCCTCATAATCGCCACCGACCTGCCGGGACGTTCGGGTATAGAGATTTGCCGGGCGATGCGCGCCGCCCCACTCACGTTGCGTCTGCCGATCATGCTTCTGGCCCCATCGGATGGCGCGGAGGTCCGATTGTCGGGGCTGGCGGCCGGAGCAGACGAATGTCTCGTGAAGCCGTTCCCGCCGATGGAGGTCGTTATCCGTGCAAAGAACCTGCTGCGACGGCTGAACCCATCCATTCTGAGTCATATGCTAAGGGTCGGTGACCTTACCCTCGATTGTGAAACACACAGGGTGCATCGCCAGAAGCGGGAGGTTAAGCTTGGCCCCAAGGAATTCCGTCTGCTGGAGTTTTTGATGCGCACGCCTGGAAAAGTGTATTCCCGCTCTGAACTAAAGGCATCTCTTTGGGGCGGTGACGCAAACGTGGACGAGCGCGCGATCGATGTCCACATCGGCCGATTGCGCAAGGGCATCAGCCTCGGCAAGGCGGACAAGGTCATACGCACGGTGCGCGGCGCCGGGTATGCGCTCGGAGACTTCTAGAGCGGCTGACGCCGCCAGGTAGACATATCTGACGAGCTTTGATCGTTGCCGCACGGGGCAACAAAACATTTCTCTTCCTAACGGCCAGCGGATTGATCCCAGGCACCTTTGTTGGGGGCCGGTTGTTTGGCATTGTTCCAAGTGGCGTGCTGGTTCCGGATCTGGCGGCTGTACTTCTCGCCTCCGCTGCAAAGGTGTGGCGACCTTCGTAGACCAGTTTCGGGTTGGCTTATGTTTCAACTAGGTCGTCTGTGTTGCGTTCACTGCGATATCTGGAGGCGTGTGATGCAGCCGGTGGTGTTGTAGCGCAATGAAGGCGAACAGGGGTTACGGCAGCGACGCTGCCGGCAATGCTCACCGTGATCGCGAGATTCGCACTCCAGCTATTCAGCATCAACGCGAAAGCGAAAGGGGCGAGGGCCGAGGCGACAGCCCGGATAACGTTTCGATGCCCATAGGTGAAAAAGGACTTTCGAAACAACCGGTCCTCCGATAAGTGCGGTTGCGCGAGGTAGGCCTTGGTTACGAGATAGCCGGAATTCGAATCCGGATCCGAGAATGCATGGATCTGGCCTTTGCAGTCGTCGAACGAGGTTGCGACGCTGTCCGCTCCGACAATCAGATAGGATTGGTACAATGGGCATCCCGCCATATGGGGCTCGCCACAAGTGCCAGATCGTCATGAAACTTCATGTAGGGGAAGCCGCAAATTCAGGCTGCATCGATATTGCCCGAGACAAGAAGGGCGGTGACGCTGGGCGACGAGATGGACTTCCTGGTTCGTCGACTTCGAAAGATAGGCCCGCAACTCGTCGAGCACTTCCAGGTCATTCGATAGAAAGACGGGCGTCAGGCCGAAACGAAGCGCGACTGCTCCGGAAGGGGCGGAATCCAGTGCAAATGCAGGATTGCCGCAGAGGATGAGCGTTGATGCTATTCCGCCGAGTGCACGTCGCCGCGTGACCCCGGCGGATCGACAGTCGCCTTCGCCCGATGCCATATTTTCTCTCCCGATCCGTCTCTCCCAAAACGGTTTTCTATTGTTCAGTTTGGGCGGATATCTTCGGATTCCAATCTAAATGCTCCGCGCGACGTTTTAGCCGCTGCGGCTGCTACTCACCCTGCACGCTGTAGGGAAGCTTGACTAAATCTATGTATCGAGCAATATGGATATATGGAGCAGGAAAAAGCAATACTCGCGCTGGCGGCCCTTGCCCAGCCAACCCGGCTGCAGGCGTTCAATCTTCTCGTCCAGCACGAACCCGACGGTGTCCCGGCGGGAGAGGTGGCCAAGATGCTGGCTGTGCCGCAGAACACCATGTCCGCGCATCTCGGGGTTCTTTCCCGCGCCGGTCTCATCCAGGCGGAGAGACGCAGCCGTCTGATCGTCTATAGAGCGGACATCGCGACGCTGCGCGACCTCACTCTCTATCTCGTCAAAGACTGCTGCGGCGGACGAGCCGAACTCTGCCAGCCGCTGATCGCCGAGCTGACACCCTGTTGCGCTCCGCAGAAGGCTTCCACATGACAAAGCCCACCTTCAACGTGCTCTTCCTTTCCACCGGAAGCTCGGCACGCTCCATCATCGCCGAAAGCGTCCTGCGCAAGGACGGTGCCGACAGGTTCGTTGCCTGCTCCACCGGCAGCTATCCGAAGGGACAAGTGCAACTCTAGTAGTTACCTCGAGATTTGCGCCCCGGCCGCACAGGTCGCTGCCTGCTGCGCTTCGGTGCTGGCGAAAGCATGACTGCGTGAGAGCGCCCGGATATCGATAGACCGGGCTGAAATAAATCAAACCTATCGGAACAATGTCACCAAGGACAAACGCCATGTCTGATCGCCCCTACAATATTCTCTTCCTCTGCACCGGCAATTCCGCCCGCTCCATAATCGCGGAGGCCATCCTGAACAGGATTGGACAAGGCAGGTTCAGGGCCTTTTCGGCGGGATCGCAGCCGAAGGGGACAGTGCATCCGTACACTTTGCAGCTTCTCAAAACCCTCAACTACGACACCTCCTTCGCCCGTTCGAAAAACTGGGATGAATTCGCGGCTCCCGAGGCTCCGAAAATGGATTACGTCTTCACCGTCTGTGACAACGCGGCCAACGAAGCCTGTCCCGTTTGGCCGGGACAGCCGATGACGGCACACTGGGGAGTGCCCGATCCGGCCGCAGTCGAAGGAACCGAAGCGGAAAAGCACTTCGCATTCGATGACACGTACAGGATGCTCAATCACCGCATCTCCATCTTCACCAGCCTGCCGATGACCTCGCTCGACATGATGGCGCTGCAGAAGCGCCTCGACGAAATCGGCAGCAACACCCAGAAGGCCGAATGAACGTGACGGTCGATCTTGGACGTCGTCTGGTCGCGGAGGCCCTCGGCACCGTGATCCTGCTGGCAACTGTCGTCGGTTCGGGCATCATGGCGGATCGGCTGACCGACGACGTGGCAGTGTCCCTGCTGGGCAATACTATTCCGACGGGAGCGATCCTGTTCGTGCTGATCACCATCCTCGGCCCGATCTCCGGCGCGCACTTCAATCCCGCGGTGACGATCGTTTTCACGGTTCGGCGGGAACTGGACGTTTCGGCACTCGCCCCATACATCCTCGCGCAGATCGCGGGAGGCGTATTCGGAACGATGATCGCCCATGTAATGTTCGACCTGCCGCTCCTTCAAGTGTCCGGGACGATACGCACAGGGTCAGCGCAGTGGATTGCGGAGGCGGTAGCAACCTTCGGACTGCTGTTGACCATTTTGGGCGGACTGCGCTTCCGTGTCGAAGCAGTTCCGATGCTGGTGGGCCTCTACATCACGGCGGCTTACTGGTTCACGGCGTCGACCTCCTTCGCCAATCCGGCGGTCGCCATTGCTCGAAGCATCACGGACACCTTCTCCGGCATTCGTCCCGTCGACCTGCCGGGCTTCATTGTCGCACAAATCCTCGGAGCGCTCATCGCAGCCGCTCTAGCGGGATGGCTGTTTGCCGAGCGGCGCTACAAGCTTCCACCGATAACCGCTCAAGGAACCGACTGATCATGGACGTCACAATCTACCATAACCCCGACTGCGGCACGTCGCGCAACACCCTGGATTTGATCCGCCACGCGGGCATCGAGCCGACAGTGATCGAGTATCTCAAGACCCCACCGTCTCGCGATCAACTCGTGAAGATGATCGCCGATGCCGGCCTTGCAGTGCGCGAGGCTATTCGCGAGAAGGGAACCCCGTATAAGGAGCTGGGCCTCGGCGATCCGACCCTGACTGACGACCAGTTGCTCGATGCCATGCTAAAGGACCCGATCTCGATCAACCGGCCGTTCGTGATCACGCCGATGGGAACGCGGCTGTCGCGACCATCGGAGGTCGTGCTCGACATCCTGCCCGCAGACGCGTTCAAGGGGCCTTTCGTAAAGGAGGATGGCGAGGCTGTTCTCGACGCGGAGGGACGGCGAGTTGTCTGAACTTTTCCTGCGGTATCGCCCGAACATTTCTACATGCCCAATCTTGATGCGCTGCGACGCATAGGCCGCGCATCCTGATCCTCTACGGTTCGCTACGCGAGGTGTCGTACAGCCGGAGGGCCAAGGGGCAGTCCACAGCGCCACGGCGCGATGACCGGAATCATGAAGGCAAGCGGGTTGCGGTTGTAGGAGGAGGTAACTCTGGTGCCCAGGTCGTGGCGGAGCTTTCGTAGGTCGGCGATACAGTGTGGGTGACACCGCAACCGTCTGTCCTTCTTCCCGACAGAAACAGGTTGAGTTCGGTCGTTCTGCAAAGGGGCCGACAATCGGCGATTACTCGCGGCCGTTGAGGCCAGTTCCTGGAACTCGCTGGTTGACCTTAGCGACGCCGCGGCGTCGCTTTTGTCGGTCTTGTTCCGCATGGCCGAAAGAGCGGCGCTACATCAACTTGGCGAGCCCTCCATGCGCCGCGACGGTGTGTCTTTTTGGTCTCGCTTGGTGACGAAGTGTGCTTCGCGGCATCGGTCGCGTTGTCGCAAGAGGCCGGTTCAGTATATCAACGCAGGCAGAGGGAAAACCACGGGAAACGAATGAGCGGGAAGTATCGCCCTGACATCGACGGCCTGCGCACGATCGCGGTCCTGAGCGTTGTCTTCTATCATGCCGGGTTCAACGTCATCAGCGGTGGTTTCGTCGGCGTCGACGTCTTCTTCGTGATCTCCGGCTTCCTGATCACCCGCATTATCGTCGACGAAGTAGACGGCACCGGCTCGTTCTCGTTCAGCCGCTTTTACATTCGCCGCGCACGACGCCTTTTTCCCGCGCTGTTTTCGACTGTTTTCGCAAGCTTCGTCCTCGGGCTCGCCTTGTTGCCGCCGGAACAGATGCAGCAGTTTGCCGGGTCGATCATCTATTCGCTCACCAGCCTTTCCAACTTTTTCTTCTGGTGGCAGAGCGGCTATTTCGATGCCGAGGCGGCGTCGAAACCGCTCCTGCACACGTGGTCGCTCAGCGTCGAGGAGCAGTTCTATCTCGTCTGGCCGGCCTTGATGTCGCTGCTGCTGATCAGGTTCGGGCAGCGTCTGGCCCTCGGTTTCGTCATTGTCAGCGCACTGCTCAGCCTGGCCGTCGCGCAATTCCTCTTGGTTGTCGACCCGGCCGCTGCCTTCTTCCTGCTGCCGGCGCGCATCGTCGAACTGGCGATCGGCGGCGCCATGGTGTGGGCCGTCAGGTGGCAACCGAAGCACGGCTTCGTGTGCGAGGCAGCCCTGGTCGCCGGCCTTGCGTTGATTGCCTTGCCGATCTTCCTGTTCACGTCCGACACGCCGTTCCCCGGGCTGAATGCCCTGATCCCATGCCTCGGGACCGCGCTGGTCATTTACGCGGGCACGGCGCGCTATGCAGGGCTTCTGCTTCGAAACCCTGTTTCGGTCCTCATCGGCAAGGCCAGCTATTCGATCTACCTGGTGCATTGGCCCTTGGTCGTCTTCTACGCCACCTACACGTTCGACGGACCCGGGCTGGCGGGCAAGTTCGGGCTGGTCGCCCTGGCGATCGTGCTCGGAGCGCTGCAATACTGGCTTGTCGAACAACGCTTCCGGCATGAAGGCGTGGCGAGCATGAGGCGGACCTATTTCGCAGCCGCCTGCGCGGGGCTTGCGCTGGTCGTGGCCTTGCCGGCCGCGAGCATCTGGCAGGGCGACGGCGCCTCCTGGCGCATTCCGGGCGATCGGCTGGCGCAGTCCAACCTGGACCTGCGGATGCAGGAGAAGCGCACTTACTGCGGAAAATTCAGCCCCGACATGCCGAAGGCAATCTTTCCCTGCCAGTTTCACCGCGGCAAGGACAAGGACCTGATCCTCTGGGGCGACAGCCACGCGCTGCATCTGGTTGCCGGATTTGCCGAGACCTACCCCGACTTCAACGTCTATGTCGCCACGATGAGCGGATGTGTGCCGCAAAACGGTTTTGCGGGCTACGTGAGAGCGGCAAACCGCAACCGCACGCAGGAGTGCATCGCGCAAAACCGCGCGCTTCTCGATTTCCTGCCTGGTCACCGGCCTTCCTTCGTCGTCGTGACGAGCGCGAAGCGGGATACGCCGGAAGAGGTTGCCGCCCCGATCAATGCCGTCATGGACGATCTGGCGCGGACCCGGCACACGTCGATCTACCTCGGCGATTTCATTCGCCCCGGACGGGAACTGGGCACCTGCTCGAGCGTGCCGGAACTGCTGATCAGCGACGAGATGAACAGGCAGCGGTGCATTGCCGAAGCGGAAACGGTTACGAGAGAATTGGCCTACAACGAGGCGATAGCGAAGCTAGTGAGATCCTTCGTCCCGGTCAATGATATCCAGTGCCCGCAGGGCCGCTGCGTCTTCTATCGCGACGAGACGCCGCTTTTCCGTGATTCCCACCATCTTTCGATGCAGGGTTCGGCCTTTTTCGTTGCCGACCTCAAGAGAAAACTCGAACCGCTCCTGAACCGATTTGTCGCGAACCGGGCATATCGGGGCAGCGCGGGGTAGGGGGTAGGTGACCGATCGTGTCGCATGCTACTGAACAACTCCCCAATTTTGTGTGCCCGCGGAGTTGATTGTGGATTGCCAACGTGGCTATGGTCCGCACGTTTCCAGATGACGCAGGGTGTCCAATGTCGTTTTCGCTTAAAGCATTCCTCGGGCTCAAGAAGCGCCGGGTAACCAAGACCGCGCCGAAGAAGGCCGTTCAAATCAAGCCACAACCGGCGGAGGAGCCGGTTACTGAGGTGATCCCGTTAAGCCACGATGGGGCCAAGGCTTACTGGGCTTCCCGCCGAAACGGTGCCGAAAACGAACCCATCAGCTATGCCAATGTCGATTTGACTAGAACCAAGTTCCTAGAAGAGAAGATTCGGAAACATATGCCGAGCACGGCGCGCATTCTGGAAGTCGGCCCGAATGCCGGTCGAAACCTTGCATATCTGCATGACATGGGCTTCACGAATCTCGCCGGGATCGAGATCAATCCCGCAGCTGTCGAGGTGATGCGCAGGTCTTACCCCCAACTGGCCGATATCCCGATCACGGTTTCTCCTATCGAAGACGCTATCAAGGCGATTGAAGACGGATCATTCGATCTTATATTCACGATGGCAGTCCTCGAGCACGTTCACTCTGACAGCAATTGGATCTTCGCGGAAATGGCGCGAATCGCTTCTAACCTCCTCACAATTGAAGATGAGATTTCTACTTCCGTCAGGCATTTTCCTCGTCAATATAAGACAGTATTCGAAGGGCTAGGGATGAAGGAGGTTGACTTTTCCGACGTCGTTCCTGGCTTAACAAAGAAGTTCCGCTACCGCTTCTTCCAAAGAGATGTTTCTTGACGGTGGCTAAAAGCGATAAGCGATTTTTTATTCGTTCGGCTGCTGAAGGGCTGTCTGTTTTTCTGATAGTTCTCTGCGCACAGTCTGGAATGCGTGGCGCGATTAAGCATCAGGGTTCGACCGCTTCCTTGGTTTCGAAAGAGAGATAGCGAAGTTCAATGAAAGGCTCATCGAGTTCGTGCGGCGAATGCCCTGAGTAAGGCCAGCAAGGACTGCGGCGTTTACTCAAAGGGGGGGCGCCACAGGCTTGCCTACCGTGCTGCCGAGAGGATGCGATCGCCGACATGCGCCTGCTTTCCGAGCAGGCGGGCGCCCTCATAGGTCAGGTGCCCGTAGTCCCGGTAGAGAAATGTACCGTCAAGGACGGTTCGGCAACTGCTCTCGTCGCACAGAAAGTCGAATACATCGATGACGGGCGCATCGGCCGATGTCGATGCAAGCTTGAGCATAGTAAGAGTGTCACCTCTATCCTCCAGGTGACTTTCCACCGAAATTTCACATGTTGCCTGCGCGCCGAACGTCAGCAGGCCGCGAGCATGTCGCTCCAGACAAGACCCGATATCCGTTCCGTTGGATGGGGGGGGTGCCAAGATTGCAACGCGCTTGCCCTCCGCCCTGACCTTCATTGCTAACGCGGAGAGGCCTGAGGCGGCGAGTTCGATTGAAGGCTCGTTCGCGACTTGCTCGGATCCGTTGCCGATCAGCATAAGGCTGTTTGATTGCAAGATCGACTGGAAGCGCCCGGCGATAACCACGATTTCGATACTTGGGTTGTTGGCGATGTACCGCAGAACGTTGTCGTTGAACGCCATACACTTCTCAGCAAAGGCGCGATTGTAGGGTCCGTCGTTTTCTCGGGAAAATCGTGCCATTCCAGCGAGCGGGTCGCACGCGCTCATTGTCACCTGCGCGAGACCGGCATCGGTCAGAGGCGCGATCAGCGCCGATGTCCAGGCCATCGCGTAGGAATCGCCCCAAACCAGAATTTTGGCGTCGGGTTTTGTTTTGCACTTTTCAGGCAGTTCACCGGTGAATTCATGCTTCCCACCAAAATTGCAGGTGCGGTCAAGGCCGTAGTTGGCGCGCCTGATGTGTTTGAAGTCCAATTCGGGAGCTTTGGCTGCGCTGAGCGTCGAGGGTGTGATGACGAGAAGAAGCGCAACGGCCGTCATTCCGCCTGTAACGTGGCGGGGGACAGCTTGGAAACCACGGCGGAATGGCTCCTCGACCAGGCGGTTGAGCAACAACGCAGCGGCGAAGGATAGTGCCACTGCCGCAATTGTGACGGCGATCGGTGCATCGCCAACCCATGTTAAGCGTGTGAACACGAGGATCGGCCAATGCACTAAATACAGAGAGTAAGAGATATCTCCAATGTATGCGAGGGCCTTCACCGGTCTCGCCGATTCCCAGGGACTACCATCGCGCCCAAGGACAAGGACGAGCGTCGAGATGCAAACAAGGAAAGCGTCGAGTCCGGGATGTGGCAATCCGGAGGGGAAAAACGGCACGACAAGCAGGATGAAGATCGCTGGCAGCCGGGCAAAAGACAATCCGCGACGTCCGATGAGGTTGTGGCCTGCCAAGGCTCCAAGCGAGCCAACTCCAAGTTCCCATATCCTCGTAAGCGGCAGATAAAATGCGAAATCAGGGTAGCGGGGAGCGGCGTAAACGCTCAGGCAGAAGCTGACCGCAACGATCGCAGATACTGCGGAAACCCAGACCTTGCGCGGAGTCACCAGGAGAAAAATCGGCATTACAAAGTAGTATTGCTCTTCGACGGCCAGTGACCAGAAATGAAGGAGGGGCTTCATTTCTGCCGCACCCTCAAAATACCCCGTTTGGTGGAACAGGACGAAGTTTACGACAAAGGCAATCGAGCCTATGACCTGCGCGCGGAGGTCGGCCAGTTCGATTTCTGCAAGCACGAAAGGCGCGCAAACTACCACAAGGGCAATGACGACATAGGCTGCCGGCAATAAGCGTTTGGCGCGGCGGTAGTAGAAATTGGCGAAGCTGAAGTTTCCGCCCTCTAGCCCCTTCTTTATAAGCCCGGTAATAAGGAAACCAGAGAGCACGAAGAACAAATCAACGCCAAGGTATCCGGCAGACAGACCGGGCAGTCCGGCATGGTAGGCGACAACGAGAAGTACCGCTATCCCGCGTAGCGCCTGAATATCGAGCCTGTGTTCTGCCATCATGCCTCTCGTGTGTCGGTGGTGCCATGGGTGTCTACCGACCGAGCTTTCTGCCCGCAAGCGCATGACGGCAACACCGGATAGCGAATTTGCCGAGCGCCATGATCGACGCCTCGCCTCTGGCGCATCCCTTCCTGCAGTGCTATTGGCCTTCAAAACCGCACATGCAGGGAAATGATATGCTGAAAGAGGCGTCCATTCTTGTCACCGGGGGCACGGGATCGTTCGGACACGCGTTCCTGCCCATGACGCTCGAAAAATACAACCCGAAAAGAATTATCGTCTTTTCGCGTGACGAGATGAAGCAGTGGGAGATGGCCAAGAAGTTCGAGGGCGATCCCCGCGTCCGCTTCTTCATTGGCGACGTGCGCGACAAGGAGCGGCTGCACCGCGCCCTCGACGGCATCGACTATGTCGTCCACGCGGCGGCGACCAAGATCGTCCCGACAGCGGAATACAACCCCTTCGAATGCGTCAAGACCAACGTGCAGGGCGCGATGAACCTGATCGACGTCTGCATCGATCGCGGCGTCAAGCGGGTCGTGGCGCTTTCGACCGACAAGGCCAGCAGCCCGGTCAACCTCTATGGCGCAACCAAGCTCGCCTCCGACAAGCTGTTCGTGGCGGGCAATTCCTATGCCGGCGGCCACGACACCCGCTTCGCCGTCGTTCGCTACGGCAATGTCATGGGCTCGCGCGGATCGGTCATCCCCTTCTTCCTGTCGATCGCCGACAAGGGGGAACTGCCGATTACCGACGAGCGCATGACGCGCTTCATGATCACGCTCGAGCAGGGCGTGGAACTGGTCTGGCACGCGTTTGACGACATGGAGGGCGGCGAGATCTACGTCAAGAAGATCCCCTCGATGAAGGTGACCGACCTTGCCCGCGCCGTCGCGCCTGAGGCGAAGCTCCGTTTCGTCGGCATCCGCCCGGGCGAGAAGCTGCACGAACAGATGATCGGCGAGGAGGACTCGTTCTATACCTACGAGTACCCCGAGCATTTCAAGATCCTGCCAGCCATCCACAACTGGCACGCCAGCAACGAGCGGATCAAGGATGGCGTGAAGGTGCCGGACGGATTTAGCTATACGAGCAGCAACAACCGGGAGTGGATGAGTGTCGAGACGCTCCAGTCCTGGGTCGAAGCCAACAAGACCAAGATCGGGAAAGTCTGAGGATGATTCCCTACGGGCGGCAGGACATAAGCGAAGCTGACATCGAAGCGGTCGTCAGTGTTCTGAAGTCGGATTTTCTGACGCAAGGGCCTGCCGTGCCGCGCTTCGAGCAGGCGATCGCCGCCCATTGCGGCGCCGCCCATGCCGTTGCGGTCAACAGTGCCACCTCGGCGCTGCATATTGCCTGCCTTGCTCTCGGCCTCGGGCCGGGCGACTGGCTGTGGACCTCGCCCGTAAGCTTCGTGGCGTCGTCGAATTGCGCGCTCTATTGTGGCGCGCAGGTCGATTTCGTCGACATCGATCCGCGAACCTACAATCTTTGCCCGAAAGCGCTGGAGCAGAAGCTCGTGGAGGCGGAGAAGGCCGGCAGGCTGCCCAAGATCGTGATGCCGGTCCACCTTTGCGGCCAGCCTTGCGACATGGCGGCAATCGCTGCCCTTGCGCGCCGCTTCGGCTTCCGGGTGGTCGAGGACGCTTCGCACGCGATCGGCGGCAGGTACCGCGATGAGCCGATCGGCAATTGCCGCTACAGCGACATCACCGTCTTCAGCTTCCATCCTGTCAAGATCATCACCACCGCAGAAGGCGGGCTTGCGGCGACCAACGACCCGCAGCTTGCCGCCCGAATGGAGTTGCTGCGCAGCCACGGCATCACCCGTAATCCATCGCTGATGACCCATGAACCCGACGGCCCGTGGTACTATCAGCAGGTGGACCTCGGCTTCAACTACCGGATGACCGAGCTGCAGGCGGCGCTCGGGCTCAGCCAGTTGGACCGGCTCGACCACTATGTCGCGCAGCGCCACCGCCTGGCGAGGCGCTACGACGAACTGCTGGCTGAATTGCCGGTTACAACGCCGTGGCAACATCCCGACGGCTACTCCGGCCTGCATCTTTACGTGGTCCGCCTGCGTCTCGACCAGATATCGCCAAAAACGCATCGAGACGTGTTCGAGGATCTGCGGGCGAAGGGCATCGGCGTCAATCTTCACTACATTCCCATCCACACCCAGCCCTACTATCAGAAGCTGGGCTTCCGGAACGGCGACTTCCCGCAGGCCGAGGCCCATTATGCCGAAGCGATCAGCCTCCCCATGTTCGCGACCATGACCGACGCACAGCAGGAGCTGGTGGTTTCTGCGCTGACCGAGGCCCTTTCGACATGAGGCTCGCGGTCATCCCCGCCCGCGGCGGCAGCAAGCGCATTCCGCGGAAGAACATAAAGCCGTTCGCCGGCAGGCCGATGATTGCCTGGTCGATCGATGCGGCACTGGCAAGCGGTTGTTTCGACCGTATCATCGTCTCGACCGACGACGAGGAGATCGCGGACGTCGCAAGCTCGGCGGGCGCGGAGGTTCCTTTCGTGCGGCCGGCCGATCTCAGCGACGACCATACCGCAACGATTCCGGTTATCGCCCATGCCGTATCGTGGATGCGAGAGAATGGGAGCGAACCGGAATACGTTTGCTGCATCTATGCCACCGCCCCTTTCGTCCGCGCAGAAGATATCGCCCACGGTCTACGCATTCTCGAGGAAAGCGGCGCGGACTATGCGTTCAGCGTGACGTCCTACCCGTTCCCGATTCAGCGCGCCGTCCGCCTGACGGCAGACGGCAGGATGGAAATGTTCCATCCGGAGCATTTCAGCACCCGCTCGCAGGATCTTGAGGAGGCATTTCACGACGCTGGGCAGTTTTACTGGGGACGGACCGGGGCGTGGCTCGAAGGGCGGCCGATCTTTTCACCCAGCGCTGCGGCTGTTGTCCTGCCCCGCTATCGCGTCCAGGACATCGACACGCCGGAAGACTGGGAACGGGCCGAACTGATGTTCACGGCGGTGCGTGAAAAATGACGGACAAGGCTGCATTGCGGGTTGTCTTCCGCGTTGATGCGTCGCTGGACATCGGCACTGGCCATGTCATTCGATGCCTCACGCTGGCGGACCGGCTCAGGGGGCAGGGTGCCGAAGTAGGCTTCGTGTGCAGGGAGTTCGAAGGCCATCTGTGCGACTTGATCGAAGGACGTGGTTTCAATGTATCTCGGCTTCCTCTGCCGGCGCCGGGGTGGCGTCCGCCGTCGGATGGAGAGCCAAGGCACGCGTCATGGCTCGGCCTCTCCTGGCAGGAAGATGCCGAGCAGACAGCGGAGGCTATCGCGTACCCACGGCTTCCCGATTGGCTCGTCGTCGACCACTATGCGCTCGACAGCCGCTGGGAACAGACCTTTCGCGCGCGAGGGATAAAACTGCTTGCCATCGACGATCTCGCCGACCGGAGCCACAGTTGCAACGTTCTCGTCGACCAGAATCTCGTGGCCGGAATGGTCGGACGCTATGAGGGGAGAGTGCCCGGCAATTGCACCCTGCTTCTTGGCCCGACCTACGCAATGCTTCAGAGCGAGTATTCCGTGCTTCGTACACGGACTTCTCCACGAGAAGGACCGATCCGTCGCGTGCTGGTATCCTTCGGCGGCGTCGACAAGGATTGCTTGACAGAAAAGACCGTCGATGCGCTGCTTTCCCTGAAGGTGCCGCAGCTGCAGGCGGATGTTGTCCTTTCCTCCTCTTCACCTCAATTTGACCGGATCCGTAAGCGTATCGCGGGCAATTCGGCAGTTCGGCTCCACGATCGCGTCGCGAGCCTTGCGCCACTCATTCTGGCAGCGGATCTTGCGATTGGGGCAAGTGGCACGACAAACTGGGAGCGGTTTTGCCTCGGGCTTCCGGCGGTGGTCGTCACCGTTGCCGACAATCAGACGGCTATTGCGGCTGAGCTCGCAGCCCACAATCTTGTTGAGTGGCTTGGCCACGCCAGTGTAGTAGATCAGACGCTGATCGAAGGCGCGTTGCGCAAGCTTCTCGAAACGGGACTCGATGGGACATGGTCAGAACGATGCCTGAATGTCGTCGACGGCCACGGCACGGACCGGGTTTGCGCAGTGCTGCTGGCGCATCCCGGGCTGGAACTTTCTGTACGGCATGCCGTACTGCAGGACGAAGCGCTCTTGCTCGACTGGGCGAACGACCCCTTGACGCGAAGGAACGGGTTCAATCCGCGGGCAATCGAGGCGCATGAGCATCGCGCCTGGTTTCGTGCTCGTCTCCGCAGCGCGGACAATTGTATGATGTGCATCGTCGAGACCGCTTTGGCCGTGCCGCTGGGACAGGTCCGCTTTGATCGACGCGGCGCGGAGTGGGAAATTAGCTATGCGGTCGCGCCCGCTTTCCGGGGAAGGGGAGTCGGCCGCACCATGCTTGCCGCCGCCATCGAGTACTTCCGGCGGAGTCACGACGCAGCGGACCTTTTTGGCCAGGTGAAGGTCGAGAATCTGGCGTCCCATCGGATCTTCGAAGCGCTCGGCTTCAAAGCACGGACTGGTGAGCCTGATCGACTTATTTACGAACTCAACTACGGCAGGTGAAAGACCTCATGTACATCGGAAATCGCGAGATCGGGCAGAACGCCGCTCCATTCATCATTGCCGAGATGTCGGGCAACCACAACCAGTCCCTCGACAGGGCGCTTGAAATTGTCGACGCCGCCGCCGCCGCCGGTGCACACGCGCTCAAACTGCAGACCTACACCGCCGATACCATAACTCTCGACGTCCGGGGTGGTGATTTTGAAATCGCCGACGACAAGAGCCTGTGGAAAGGCCGCAATCTCCACGAATTGTACAAGCAGGCCCATACTCCCTGGGAATGGCATGCTCCGATCATGGAGCGCGCACGGCAGCACGGAATGCTCAGCTTCAGCAGCCCGTTCGACGAGACGGCCGTCGATTTCCTCGAGAGCCTCGACGTTCCCGCCTATAAGATCGCGTCTTTCGAGAACATTCACCTTCCGCTGATCCGCAAGGTTGCGGCAACCGGCAAGCCGATGATCATCTCCACCGGGATGGCAAGCATAGCGGAGCTTGACGAAGCAGTTCGCGCTGCCCGGGAAGCCGGGTGCCGCGACCTCGTCCTCCTCAAGTGCACGAGTACCTATCCGGCCAGCCCTGAAAATACGAATGTCCTTACCATCCCCCACATGCGGGACCTGTTTGGCTGCGAGGTCGGCTTGTCCGATCATACCATGGGAGTTGGCGTCGCCGTGGCAGCCGTCGCCCATGGTGCGACCGTCGTGGAAAAGCATTTCACGCTCCGCCGCGCCGATGGTGGCGTCGACAGCACCTTTTCGCTGGAGCCGGAGGAAATGAAGGCGCTTGTCGTGGAGACGGAGCGTGCCTGGCAGGCGCTCGGTGGAATTTCCTATGGCCCAACGGAAGCTGAGAAGAAATCTCTCGCATTTCGCCGTTCGATCTACATTTCCGAAGATGTCGCCGCGGGAGAACTGTTGACGGAGAAGAACCTCCGCATCGTTCGCCCCGGCTTCGGGCTCGCGCCGAAACATTACGAGATTCTTGTTGGTCGACGGGCTTGTCGGGACCTGAAAGCCGGCACGCCGGCCAGTTGGGACCTATTAGTTCCGTGATTGTTCGTCTACAGTTTAGTAATTCTACTTCAAAGAAAGCAATTTACTGAATGCGTATATTCACGTTAGGTCACATAGGGGTGGCCGGTTCTCCTAGTGGTTCGGCAAATTGCCCGGTACTTGTTAAGCGCGAGGAGTATATTGGCTCCCATGCACAAGTGAATGATAAGGTTCCCGGACAGTTTGTTTCTTGGACGGCAAGCGAATGAATGCGCCATCCCAATATTTCAAAGGGTGCTACCGTGTTGCAACCCCGGTGACGCTCAGTCCGTCATTCCACGACATTGTCTCTAAGAACGTTTCACCCGAAATGCAAGCGCTCGCTCGACTGGAAAAAAAGGACAGGGCAGCAGCCGTTTCCGAGTATATTTTCCAGTCGATAAAGCGAGTCACCGTTTACGATGCCGTGCCGACGGATGTTTGCTATTATGGTGGAACGAAGAACAATGTGAGGGAGTTCGAGTTTCTTGAAGCGGTTTTAAATGAGTTCTACTTGAAATATTCCCAGAGATATTTCCTGCAGCAATTCGGGAAATCCGGCATCCTGCTCAAAGACGTTCCGGCGCAACTGGTGAAACGTCTGACAATGGAGGCGGCACAGTTCGTCGAAACGCAGGATGTTCTTTCGGGAGCTCATATACGGCAGCTTCTGGAGTATACACGTACCTATCTTTCCGTCACGATGTCCTACCATCGGCGCGAACATCTGCTTCCAAAGATTGCAGTGGTTGCGAACGATCACTCACCCTGGCAGGTTGCGTTCGCGGCGGCGATGGAAACAAACACGGTTCCAGTAGTCTATGTCCAGCATGCCGAGGTTAGTCCGGCCTTCCCGGCGCTGGACTTTACCGCCAGCGTACTTCGCAACGCGGCGTCCCATGCGACTTACAAAGCGATTGCTCCCCCCCGCGGGCATGTCTTCGTTGTATCGAGAAATCTGGGGGAGGTTCGTTACGCTGACGTCGTGCGCGATCCGGGGCCGATGGCGACCATCGGAATTTTTCCGACCTCCCATTTCGAGACGACTGCGCTAAGTCGCGTCGTGGAACAATTGCGCCAAAATCCATCTGTCGAAGAGGTTTTCGTCAAGCTTCACCCGAACGGCGCTCCCTTGACGTCGGAGGAAATCGGCGGGGCGCAACTGGTGGAAAGCGTGCCGGATACGCCGTTTGTGGCGCTTGTCGGCAATTCGTCCGTCGTACTCGAGTTGCTGGCCCGAGGCGTCCCGTCATTCCTCCATTTCGAACTCGATGAGATTACGCCAGATTACTACGGGTTTGTGCGGGACGGAATCGCGCCACGGGTTCTTCCCGCAGACCTTTCGGCGCAGTTTTGGCAGACGGATTTTTATGGGTCATCGTGGCTTCAACGTATCGCCAGGTTCGATCCGGCGGTCTTGGATGACGGCAAGGAAAGCCGGCGCGAGCTTGCCGCCTTTCTGGGTGACTTGATCCGAAATCCCCAGGGAAAGTCCTTTTCTAGCAGAAAATATGTGCAGGCGATGAAGCAATTTGGCGAGACGATCCTTGCAGCTTTGCCATATTCCAAACGCACCAAGGAAGCCTGGCTTTCGGCGGCCGCGCCTGCAGCGAAAAAGGCAGCGCCACTGCCGAACGGCGCCGAGGACTGATTGAGCCCCACCCCAACCGGCATGCCCTGACTTGCCGTGTGAGCGGTGCGGCTGATTCCCCAATGCAACGGATCCTCACGGAGCGGCGCTGTCTTCAGGAGAACCCACACCCCTTCCGCTTCCCGGGTGCAGCGCCTATATTGCCGGCATGACAAAGAAAACACCTCCGCTCGAACACTCCGATTTCTCCGGCGAATTCACCGAGGACGATATCGTCGTCCGCCTCGACATCTACCGGGTAGCCGGCAGCGAAAGCGGTTGGACGCTCGAGGTGATCGACGAAACCGGTGCCTCGACGGTCTGGGACGATACGTTCACGACCGACCGCGAGGCCTTTGAGGAGTTCCTCGCGACCATTCAGCGGGAGGGGATCGAGACCTTCCTGGACGAACCGACCACGACCCTGCATTGAGAGAACCTCCCGTGAAAGCCGCCAGCCCGGAAAAGCGGTTCCATGCCGAACTGCTGGCGTTGTACGACGCGTGCGCCAGCCATGGATTCCGCCCCGTGCTCCTTC
Source organism: Ferirhizobium litorale (assembly GCA_030028905.1). Lineage (GTDB taxonomy): Bacteria > Pseudomonadota > Alphaproteobacteria > Rhizobiales > Rhizobiaceae > Ferirhizobium > Ferirhizobium litorale. The sequence continues at coordinate 115,854 of JALDYZ010000008.1, forward strand.
GCCGCTACGTGGTATTGAACGGTGGGGTGAAGGCGGCGAAAGAACTCGTTTTCAAACCGGGTACGACGGGCCTGGAGCGGCTTGTCGACATCGGCAGGCCGGAACTTTCGATGGAGGCGATGATGCTGCGGCCGGAATACCTGCCGCTCTTCAGCCCGGCGGAAGTCAAGGAGGCGCGCGAGCGCCTGGCCGGCAACACGCGTTCCCGATCGAGAGGAAGACTACCGACAAAGGCGAGCTGAACTGAGCCAATCAGCCGCCGGGATCGATGTGTCAGGCGGGCTGGACCGAGGTCACAGTGCCGCTGTCATCGATCAGGCAGGCGAATTTTCGCCCGCCGGCGTCGAGATCGACATTGAAGGTCCTGGCGTCGACACGACGCGAACCGGTCGGCAATATTTTGGCGCTGTCGACGCCGGAGGGCGCGGCCGCGGCGCTGGCGCACATCAACTGCAGGTCGGCCGGCGCCGTTTCGGTCACGGTCCGGGCCATCTCTTCGGGTGGCGGCGGCGTGGTCGAGCAACCGGCCGCAAGACCAAGAAATACCAATATGCCCACCTGCGGCGCGGCCGCACGTCCCCACAGCTTCGTCCCCGGCACGCTCATCCCTCCAAAGTTGACAGTCAAACACCCTTGTAGAGGGCAGCCCCCTGCATCAGAACGATGACCTTGGCGCCGACCTCGATACGGGAATGCAGGTCGATGATGTCGTCGTTGATCATGCGAATGCATCCGGACGATACGTCAAGTCCGATCGTCCATGGTTCCGCCGTCCCGTGAATGCGGTAAATGGTGTCCTGATCGCCCTCGTATAGATAGAGCGCGCGAGCGCCCAGCGGGTTCTCGGGTCCGCCCGGCATGCCGGCTGCCCATTTCGCGGCGTTCGGATCGCGGGCCACCATTTCGGCCGGGGGGGTCCAGGTCGGCCACTCGGCGGTGCGGCCGACCCGGACGATGCCCGCCCAGCCAAATCCCTCGCGCCCGACACCGATGCCGTAGCGGATCGCCTGGTTGCCGGGTTGCACGAGATAGAGAAAATGCTGGTTGCCGTCGATGATGATGGTGCCGGGGCGCTCTGCGGTGCGGAACGTCACGACCTGCCGGCGAAAGGCCTCGGGCGCCTGGTTGTTGCGGGCATAGTACTGCCGCGCCTTGCGGCTGTCGTAGTCCACCCATTTCTTGGTCTTGGAATCGTAGATCTGGGTTCCGGCCGCATAGGCGGCGAGCGGACCAAGCGCGACCATTGCCGCAAGCATCACGGTCAGCGCCGCCCTGGTTGCGGCCCTGCCGCGCGCGATTGCCCCGGGGAACATGGGATCCATGTCTTTCGTCATTGGCTGGCCCACCCGTCGACACGTGCTTCATGGTTCTTGACCCATTCCTCGGCATAGGCGAGGGGCGCCTTGCGCTCGACTTGCAGCGCATAGGTCATCTGCGTCACTTCCTCCGTCGAAAAATCCACCTGCTCGAGGAACTTCGCCACCGCGGGACGCTTCTGTGCAAACCCGGTGGAATAGGCGATATAGAACTCGGCCGGGCCCCAGGCGACGGGAGCGCTCGACTTGCTCACCCACAACGGGTCGTCGGCGGGCGCGATCTTCCACTTAGCCGCGTCATAAGCCGGTTCCGTCAGGCGCGTGATCTCGTGCAGTTCGAAGACGTGATGCGGGGTGTAGCAGTAGAACACCATCGGCCGGTCGGTCGCCACCGCGGCGTCGACCGCGGCCATGGCAACATCCTCTTCCGCCTCGACCAGCGAGACGTTCTCGGCATAGCCGTAGCTGTTGGCACGGACCCGCTCGATGCCGGTCGAGACCCAGGTCGGCGCGCCGATCCAGACTTCACCCCTGCCGTCGCCGTCGGTATCGAGCGCGGCGGTCTTGGTCGTGTCGCTGAGATCTGCGATGTCCTTGATGCCGAGCTTTGCGGCGGCTTCCGTAGCGCAAAGGCCCTGCCAGGCGGCAGTGCCGCGCCCGGTCAGCACGACGGCACCCTTTTCGTCGACGTATCTGCGGATCAGGTCGTCCAGGTTCGGCCGCCAGACCTCGGGGTTGATGTCGACGCTGCCGTCCTCCAGCCCGACGAAGGCGTTGAGCGTGCCGCGTTCCTGGACCTCAGCCTCCAGACCGAACTCCTTGGCGACGGCGACCTTCAGGATATTGGCGGCTGCCTGCCCGGAAGGCCAGTTGGGCATGGCGATCACCAGATCGGCGCCCAGCGCCGGCGTCGTAGCAGCCATCAGCAGCACCAGCGCACCAGCTGTCCCGTAGAAGCTTGAAGCTTTCTTCACAAGTGTCCTCCGCGTTGGTTTCCCGATGGCCGCACCCGATGAGGTGGGTCTGCGTCAACTTATCCGATACCGGCTGAACCCTCTGTGCGGAGAAGATGCAACACGATCATTGCTTTGGTCAACGCATCTTTAGAAAACGCTTGTGGAGTACGTGCGAAAATAATAAATTGTAAACGATATAAAACACAGCCCAAAATTGCATAAGCTTGTTTCGCTCGCCGTTGCATTGCCCAAAATGATGAAGAGGGCGTGCCAGCGGGCCATGCTAACATTCGCAATACCTGCCGGATGGCCAGGAGTATGGGATGTCGTATCGGTTCAGTTCCGCAATTCTTGCGCTCGGCATGGTGTTCGGCTTGGTGACGCATACGATTGCGGCCGAGCGGGTGGGCCAGGCCGTCCGCATCAAGACCGAGGTGGCCGGCGGCCGTGGGCCGCTCGTCGTCAGGAGCCCAGTGCACCGGGACGAACGAATCCGGACCTCCAGTTCCGGGCTCGGCCAGTTCGAGTTCATGGACGGTACCAAGCTGGCGATCGGCTGGGGCTCGTCGGTGGTCATCGACAAGTTCGTCTACGACGACAGCCGTTCGGTGAAGCGCCTGACGCTGAAGGCGGCCAAGGGAACCTTCCGCTGGGTCAGCGGCAAATCGAAATCCTCCGCCTACGAGATCCTGACGCCTGCCGGAACGATCGGCGTTCGCGGCACGGCTTTCGATTTCTATGTCGGTGCCGACGGAACGACCGCCGTCGTGCTGCTGAGTGGAGAGGCGAGCTTCTGCGGTCCGGGCGGTTGTGAGCAACTCCGGCAGCGTTGCGACTGCGTCGTCGCCAAGCGCAACGGTGACGTGACCGACGTCCGTCGCGTCGACCGCAACATCTTCAGGACCCTCGGCAACCAGAGAGCCCTGCCGTTTCTCTCCGGCAGCCAGGAACTTTCGCAAGGACTGCAAAGGATGGGCACCAATTGCGGTCTGGCGGCCGCTGCGGCGCCCGTCACCGACCCGAACGACCGGCGACAAAGACGCAGGGCGCCGGCGCCGCAACCACCCGAGCGACCGGACAAACCCGACAAACCCGACAAGCCCAGCAGGCCCGACAAGCCGGATCGACCCGACAAGCCGGATCGGCCGGATACGCCGGACAGGCCTGACAAGCCCGGCAAGCCCGATCGGCCGGACAAACCCGACAAGCCGGGCAAGCCAGGAAAGCCGCATGGCTGGCATGGCCACCATGGCTGGCATGGCCACCATGGCTGGAACGGCGGGCGCGACTGGAATGGCGGGCGGGACTGGAACGGCAATCGCGGCGATCGCGGACGATCCGGCCGGTCCGGCCGGTCCGGTCACTCGGGCGGATCCCGGTAGCGATACGATGGCGATGTCCGGTACCGGCACTCCGGACAAAAGTGGGCATCGCTCGATCCAACTGAGGTCCGATAGACAGTTCCGATGGTGGCGCCGGGACGCAACAGACCAAGCGACGTCGTCGCTAGAGTTGCGCCCCGCCCCACTTTGCCAGTAGCGCTACTTGGTGCTCGGAGGTGCGCTCCTGTTGCGGCTCGCCAGAATTTGCGCAATCGCGATCGAAGCGACAGAAAGTCCGACGACGACATGCGTCCACATCTCGGTGGGGGCATTTCCAAATCCTAGAAGGAATGGAGCGACTACCGCCCAGCACCCCAGGGTGAGGTTCGACCATTCGGCCCAATCCCCATAGCGATAGAGCGCGATCGCGGAGCAGCAGACAATGAGCGCCCCAACGATTCCGGCGTTCCAGGCCGCGGCGGGCAGGTCGGCAAACATGCTTGCCGAGCAGGCCAGACCGGCGCCCAGCAACAGGTTGCACCACTCAAAGCCCTTGCTTGGTATTTCATTCTTCATGTGCTTTTCCTTTTGTACGGTAACGTACCGTACCGCCATGGGCGACTTTTCGCCTTGCCGGTCCGGTGGAGCGAAGATAGGCCCATGTCCGGGCTGCAACCTATAGAACGCTGGTATAGGCAGTCGCGCGGGCGAAAGCAGTGGACATTGCGGTCGACGACCGTAAGCGCCAGGGCTTGTTGCGGAGTTGGACGGCTGGACTATTTTGCAAAGCCGCTTTCCGCTTCGTGGTGCTCGTCCCGGAAGTGATCGGCTCTTCGCGATATGCGGCGATAGAAGTCCGCCGCGGCCGGAGGCAGGCCCGCGGATTTGAGTTTCGCGGCGTTGATGAGCCGGCGGCTGGCCGTCGAACGGGCGCGCAGCGCTTCGATGAGTTGCTGGTGAATGTTCTTCAATTCGATGAAATTCGGTGATGCGCCGAGACGCTCGTCGCCGACTACTGCGAACAGCCGGGTGAGGGTGCTCTTGCCCTTGAGTGACAGGGCACCGGCCTGCAACAAGGCAAACCCCGGCAGCATTCGTGCCGTGTTGTCGGAAACGAGGATATCGAATGCCACGTCCTTGCAGGCCGACTCGATGCGCGCCGCGACGTTGACCGCGTCTCCGACGGCCGAATAGTTGAAGCGCGTCTCGGCCCCCATGTTGCCGACGCAGGCCACGCCGGTATGGATACCGGCGCCGATGCCGACGACGTAGTCCCGTCCGAAACCGAATGCATCATTGGCGTTGAGTTCCGCCAAGGTCTCGCGCATGGCCAATGCGGCGTGGACAGCCTTTTCGGCATGGTTTGGCACATCGATCGGCGCATTCCAGAAGGCCATGATGGAGTCGCCGATGAACTTGTCGAGCGTTCCTTCATTGGCGACCACATGTCGGCTGAGCGCATCGAGCAGGGTGTTCAAAAAGGCGACGACAGCCGTCGGCGAAAGGCGCTCGCTGATTTCGGTGAAGTTGCGCACGTCGACGAACATCACCGTCAGTTCGCGGTCGTCGCCGCCGAGACGCATGGCGTCCGGCGTATGCTCGATGCGATAAAGCAGCGAGGGAGAGAGGTACTGGCCGAATGCACGCCGCACCTCGCGGCGCTGCCTGTCGGTCACCAGGAAGCGAAACGCGGTGGCGGCGAAATGGGTGATCGACGCGGCTATGATCGGTGCCAGCGGATCGAACAGCAGTCCGCCGTAGTAGAAGGCGAACCACGAGGCGACAAGCGCCATCGCGGTGATCAGGAGGCCGAATGCAAGTGCGACGGCGGGGCTTACGAAGGTGGTGACGATGACGAGGAGGCTGCCGGCCGCGGCGATCGAAAGGATCTCCAGCCCATCGGCCCAGTCCGGCCGGGAGAGATAGCGCCCGGACAGGATCTGCTCCACCGATTGCGCGTGCAGCGAAACGCCGGGCACGTTCTGGCCGAGCGCGGTGGTGCGGATGTCCTGGAGCCCGGCCACAGACGTCCCGACGAAGACGATGCTGCCCTCGATGGCCGCAGCGGTTTCCGCAGATGGGCCTCGTTCCGCAAGCACCTTGCTCGCGGAGATGTAGCGCTCGGCGCGGTCCGGGCTGACATAGAGCCACAATTCGCCTGATCGGGTTACAGGCACCACGAACTCGCCGACCTTCACCATCGTCATGGTGTCGGCGATTTCCGGAGCGCCCGCGACGACATAGGTCGAAGCGCCCTGCGCGACCCGCAGCGCCTCCATGGCGAGGTTGGGATAGACTTGTTCGCCATCGGTGAGAAATAGCGGGACTGTCCGCACAACCGCGCTGCTTGCCCCCGGATTGAGGCTGACATGGCCGATGCCGGTGGCGTTCGCCTCGATCTGCGGTCGCAGCGGCGTTGCGGCCGTGATGCGAGGAGGGGCCCCGACGGGGCTTTCGCCGACGAATGCAACGCCGGCCTTCACCGGGGGGCGATAGCTGCCCTCGTTGGACAGTCCGAACCCGAGGACCACGGGCTTGTCGGCAATCGACCGGGCCAGGATCTCGTCATTGTCGGGAAGGCGGTCCAGCAGCGCGGGATCGAACCCGCTGACGGCGCGCATGACCGAGCGCGGCGACAATCGGTCCGGTTCGGCAAAAATGATGTCGAATGCGATGGCCGAAGCGCCCATCTCGGCCAGCCTGTCGACCAGCGTCGCAATGCGGTCCCTCGGCCAGGGCCACTGGCCGAACTCCTGCAGCGAGGCCTCGTCGATGTCGACCACCCGTACGGGCATGTCCTCGAAGCTGCGCGGTACGATGCGCTGATATTCGTCGAAGGTGACCTCGCGCGCCTGGCGCAGCAACGGGGGATCGATCGCCCGAAGAAGCGTCAGGGCTGCGACGAGCACCAAGCCAATGATGAGACCGAACTGCTGTGCCCGTGTCATGACCGCGGTAACAGAGCCTTTCGTTGCGTAAGCCCGACCACAATGGATGGGAAAGCGGTTGCTTCGCACCCGCCGTCCTGCAAGCCAGCGCATGCTGCCTTCTTATTCCAGGTTGCGCAACATCAACGATCGGCCGTCCGGACCCCGTCCGCCGGTAGCGCGAGCAATCAGACGACGAAACGATCACCGCATTGCGTCTGCGCCCGGAAGCGAACCGGCGGGCGGGTGGGCTTGTCGGACGGCGGCGAGGGTTGGTGGCTGCACCATGGGCAGCGGGGTGCCGATCTCGGCAATTGCCGCCGGCAGGAACTGCATACCGGCAATTTGTATGAACGGGTCATTGGAGGCTCCATGCGCGTGTCGTCACGCGATCGTCAGACCGCAAGTGAAGTTTCTCGAGTTGTCCCGGAGCGGAATGACTGTGCGGCGATCAGATCATTGCGACGCCGCCCCGGGACCGAACACGTGGTTCTCCGGCGAGCCTCGATATAGGTCTGAAAATTGTCATGCACATGACGGCGCAGGTAGGAGGCGATTCGGACAAATCAGGGGCAGCGACGGGAAAGAAACAAGATCTCCATGTGGTTGATTGCCGCGGTGATTCCATTGCGTTAGCTGTGATGTCGCCAGAAACGGCGCATTTGTGCTTTACTGGCGCTCCGGTCCGGCGATGGATCATGCCAAAGGAGATCGCGGCCATGCGAAGCCACGAGGAAATTCTCGCATTCTGGTTCGGCGAACTGACGATCGAGCAATGCTTCAAGGCGACGCCCGAGCTCGATGACGTGATACGCAGCCGGTTCAGCGAAACACATCTTGCGCTGGCGAAGGGGGTCGGCGACGAATGGCGCGTCTCCCCGGAAACCCGGCTTGCCGCGATCATCGTCATCGACCAGTTCCCGCGCAACATCTACCGCGGCACCGCCCACGCCTTCGCGACCGATGGCCTGGCGCTGCGCGAGGCCCGGTTGGCAATGGCGGCCGGCGCAGACAGCGCGTTGGCGCCCACGCAGCGCATGTTCCTCTACATGCCATTCCAGCACTCCGAAAGCCTGGCGGACCAGGATCGTTCGGCCGCGCTTTTCAGCGACCTCGGCATCGACGAGGCGACTAGCTATGCCGAACGTCACCGCACGGTGATCCGGGAGTTCGGGCGCTTCCCGCACCGCAACGTTGCGCTCGGCCGCGAGTCGACGCCGGCTGAACTCGAATACCTGGCGATGCCCGGCGCGGGTTTTTGAACCCGGGAATGCCGGCTGGGGGCCGAATAGCGAGGGTATTGCCTTTCTCTTGCCTTGCTTTCCTTTAGAAAGGCTCGGGTCTATTTTAGGTCCGAAAATTGTTTTCAGGGGTAAAGGGCGGTTTCTTGCGCAGCAACATCTCCATGACCAGGCGCCTGTTCCTGATGTCGTTTTGCCTTCTGGTCGCGTTTGCGACGCTTGTCGGCACCGTAGTCCCCGGCTTTGCCCAGGATCAGACAGCGCCCGCCGGGCAGGAAACGATCATCGACCAGGCCCAGGAGCAGATTGCCCAGGCGCGCAAGCAGATGGAAGGTTATCGCGACCAGGTCGAGGCGAACCGGACCGATGACCTGCGACTGGTCGATATCAAGGGCAAGGTCGACGAGCTTGGCCGCGAGGTCATCAAGTCGACGGTCACGCTCCGGCCCCGGTCCGACGAGATCAAGGGTCGGCTGGCCGAGCTTGGCGACCCGCCGAAGGACGGCCAGCCACCGGAAGCACAGATCGTCACCGAGGAGCGCAACCGGCTGATCGCCGAACGTGCGCAGATCAATGCCGTCATCGGCGATGCCGAAAACCTGTCGATCGACATCAGCACCTTCTCGAACGCGATAACCGAGATCCGTCGCCAGTTGTTCACCGACACGTTGCTGAAGCGCACGGAAGTCTCGTTCGACCTGCTGGGAAGCGTGCCGGCCTTCCTCGCCCACGAGGCGATCCAATTCCAGGACACCATCGGTAGTTGGCTGGCGTTTGTTTGGAAATTCAAGCGGATCCCGCTTGCGGTCACGATCTTCCTGTCGCTTGCGGCTGCGCTGGTGCTATTGGCCGGCAGCTACCGGGTATTCGGTTCCTACACAAGGCGCGATCCGACAGTCACCGATCCACCCTATATCACGCGCCTGGCCGTCGCCTTCTGGTCGACGATCATCCAGACGTCCGCGCTGATCGCCTTCCTCGGCCTCAGCTACTTCTTCATGAGCACGTTCAACGTGCTGCGTCCGGACATTGTCGGCTTCGTGCTGGTGAGCTTTGCGTTCATTGGCCTGGTCTACTTCGTCTGGAAGCTCACTCACGCCGTGCTCGCGCCTTCCGAACCCAACTGGCGGCTGGTACGGATTTCCAACCGCGGGGCGAAATTCCTCGTTGCCAGCGTTGTGGTGATGGCGTTCGTTAACGGGCTGGACTATCAACTCAGCTCGATCTCAGTGATGCTCGGCTCTGCTGTCGAACTGACGGTGGTAAAGAGCCTTGTCGCCTCGCTGATCATCGGATCGATCCTGATCGTCGTCTCGTTTGCCAAGCCGGTGCTCAACCGCAGCGGCAACCCCGAGGACCCGGGCCGACCCTGGCCGAGGTATATCTCGATCATGCTGCGCCTCGCCGGGGCGGCGCTCATCGCCGCGTCCCTGATCGGCTACATCGGACTGGCGCGCTTCGCCGCGACACAGATCGTGCTGACCGGTGCGGTGCTGTCCACGATGTACATCGGCATCCTGTCGGGCAAGGCTGTATCGAGGCAAGACGCCTTCGCCGGCACGGTGCTCGGGCGCTATCTCGAACAGCGCTACAAACTGGGTTCCGTGGCGCTTGACCAACTCGGCATTGCCGCCGGGCTCGGCATCTACTTCATCGCATTCCTGACCGGCATTCCGCTCATCCTTCTGTCCTGGGGCTTCCAGCCGAAGGACCTCGAGCAGTGGGCCGTCCGCCTGTTCACCGAGATCACCATCGGCAGCATCTCGATTTCGCTGGTCGGCATCTTTTCGGGCATCCTGATCTTCGCCATCGGCCTGCTCGCCACGCGCTGGTTCCAGAAGTGGCTCGATGGCAACGTCATGGCGCGTTCGCATGTCGACGGCGGGGTCCGCAACTCCATCCGCACCGGCATCGGCTATGTCGGCGTCGCGATCGCCGGCCTCATCGCCGTTTCGGCGGCGGGCATCAACCTGTCGAGCCTCGCCCTCGTTGCCGGTGCCCTCTCGCTCGGTATCGGTTTCGGCCTGCAGAACATCGTCTCGAACTTCGTCTCCGGGCTCATCCTGCTGGTCGAGCGGCCATTCAAGGTCGGGGACTGGGTCGTCACCGGCACCACGGAGGGCCTGGTGAAGCGCATATCTGTGCGCGCAACGGAGATCGAGACCTTCCGACGCCAGACGATCATCGTTCCGAACTCCGAACTGATCAATGCATCGGTCGGCAACTGGACGCATCGCAACCGTCTCGGTCGCCAGGAGATCCAGGTCTCGGCAGCTTATGAATCCGACCCGCGCGAGGTCATCGCCATCCTGCAGGAGGTTCTCGCCGCCAACAGCGCGGTGCTGCGCAATCCCGAGCCCATCATCGAGTTCCTGCGCTTCGGAGAATCGTCGCTCGACTTCGAGATGCGTTTCTTCCTTGCCGACCTCTATCAGGGCACGGAGGTTCGAACGGCCATCCGCATCGACATTTTCGAGAGGTTCAGGGAAGCGGGCATCGAGATGCCGTTCCCGCAGCGCAACCTCACCGTCCGCTTCGAGGACGACAATGCCACCACGAGCAGCGGGAAGCTCAGCGAAGCCTTGCGGATGGCTTCAAGCGGGTCAAAACCGAAGCCTGCCGAAAAGCTACGCCCGGTGGACGAAGCCGGCATGATCAAGTCCTGAATGTGGCATTCATGAGATGTTCATGGGATCGCCGCTAGAACATCGTTGAAATCCATGGTGATAAAGGCCATGGTTCAATGGGCTCTTGGGGGTGTCGCATTATCATGGAACGTCTCTTCTACGCATTTCTGATGGCTTCTGCTTTCGCAACGACTGCAACCGCCGCTTCGGTTACGAACACGGACAGCCAAACCGTCGTGCTAGTCGTGGTCGAGGACGGGAAGCGCGTAGAGATCGAACTGCAACCCGGCGACCAGCAGACCATCTGCGCGTCCGGCTGTTTCGTGACACTTCCCGATGGTGACCGCATCGGTCTCGAGGGTGGCGAGAACGTTGAGATCGTCAACGGTTCGGCGGTGGTGAAATAGGCTGCCATGGCGGCTGCGGATCGGTTGCAAGCAAGCAATCCGATTAATCTTTCCGAAAATGCTTTCGCCTAGAAAGATCTGCGTAATCAAAAGTGTAGGCAGATCATGAATTTTCTCGGCATTTCCGGAATGCTCTATACCGGTGAAACTCTCGGCCATCCCCGCATCATTGTCGCCGAAGATTCCAACGTCTTCACCTCCATGATCGGGGCGCGGATGAAGGAACTTTTCAACATCGACGTCGAAATCTGCCGCAGCTTCGAGGAGTTGCAGGTCGCCTATGACAAGTCGAGCGAGCCGATCACGCTGGCGATCTCGAACATCAACCTGCCCGGCGCGGAAAAGGGCGAGGCGCTCGAATATCTCATCGACCTCAGCGTGCCCACCATCGTCTTCACCGGAACCTTCCACGAAGGCGTGCGTGATCAATTGCTGTCGAAAGAGATCGTCGACTACATCATCAAGGACAATATCTACGCCGTCGATCTCCTGGCCGAATCCGTCTGCCGGTTCCTGACGAACCACCGTCATCACGTGCTGATCGTCGATGACAGCGGTACTGCCCGGGCACTGCTTTCAAGCCGCCTGAAGCGCTACAATTTCCGTGTCAGCACCGCCGAAAACGGCGCCAAGGCGCTGGAAATCCTCAAGGCGAACCGAGACATTGGCTTGATGATCACCGACTACAACATGCCCGACATCGACGGGTTCGAACTGACTCGCCGCATCCGCGCCGCCCATATCGGTTCGCACGAACTGCGCATCATCGGCGTGTCGTCCTCGACCGACCGGTTGCTCTCGGCACGGTTCTTGAAGGCAGGCGGCAACGATTTCATGCTGCGTCCCTTCATCGACGAGGAGTTCTACTGCCGCGTCAACCAGAACCTCGACACGCTGGTGCAGATCAAGTCGGCACAGCGCACGCGCGCCGCCGCTGCCTGAAACCATACGCCGGCCCAAGAAAAAGCCGCGATGCACGCCTGCGTCGCGGCTTTGGCATTTCGTTCTCAGGCGCTCTGTCAGGCTATGGCTGCTGCCCGCATGGTCGAGATCGTCACCTTGCGCTCGGCGCGCTCCTGCTGCGGCGAGCGGTTGTAGAGTTCGCGATAACACTTGGAGAAGTGCGACGCCGATACGAAGCCACAGGCGACCGCCACCTCGACCACCGGCATGGACGACTGCACAAGCAGGTGGCGGGCACGATCGAGGCGGATCTCGAGATAGTAGCGCGCCGGCGAGCGGCCCATTTCCTGGCGGAACAGGCGCTCGATCTGGCGGCGCGACAGCCCGGCGCTATCGGCGATCTCGAGCAGCGACAGCGGCTCGGAAAGATTGCCTTCCATCAGTTCGATGATCGAGAGCACCTTGGCGTTCTGGACACCGAGACGCGCGCGAAGCGGCAGGCGCTGGCGGTCGTTGGCGCTGCGCACCCGGTCGGTCAGGGCCTGCTCGCAGATGCGGTTGACGAGGTTCTCGCCAAAATCCTGGCCGATCAGGTTGAGCATCATGTCGAGGGAGGCGGTGCCGCCGGCGCAGGTGTAGATGTTGCTGTCGATCTCATAGAGATCGGCATAGACCTCGGCCTGCGGGAAGGCCTCGGCAAAGCCCGGCAGGTTTTCCCAGTGGATGGCGCAGCGCTTGCCGTTCAGCAGTCCTGCCTGGGCAAGAATATGGGCGCCGGTGCACAGGCTGCCGACCGCCACGCCGCGATTGTAGACTTCCCGCAGCCAGGCATTGACCGATTTGTTGCTGAACTCCTCGACATAGACGCCGGAACAGACCAGCACCATGTTGGGACGGTTCTCCCCGCCAAGATAGCGCCGCTCGTCGGCCAGAGACGTGTTTACCTCGATGCCGATGCCGCTCGACGAATTGACCTTCTGACCGTCCACCGACGCCAGCCGCCATTCGTAGGCGTTGTAGCCGAGCATGCGGTTGGCGATCCGCAGCGTTTCGATCGCCGCCGAAAACGGCAGCATGGAGAAATGCGGAACGAGGAAGAATACAAGGGAACGTTTCTTGGCCGGCGCTTTGCTCATGTGGCAGTACCCATGCTTGAGTAGGATGCGGGATCCTCTCTTGGAATTCGCGGGTCGGATAGCCCTAATGCGACATTCGCACGGATGATTGCGCCAAGGAAGTGGGATTCTACGACGGCTTATATTTTTTGCGACATCCGTTTCGATGTGTCGGGACGGTGAGCCCGCTGCTTCGTGCCGCCGGAGCAAGTAACTGAAAGATAAAGACTATCTCACAGGGGTGCAAGCGGACGGGACAGTGGTCGCGCTAGGCGCTTGGACCACTGTCCCGATGTTTGTGTCGCAAATCATTGCTTTTGCTTGACGATGTCGTCATTGCCGGACGTCCGCCAGCCGATGTCTTTGCGGACGTCGAAGGGGAGGGCTTCGATCGCCCGCTCGGTCTGCCAGCGGCGCCACTGCGCAAGGATGTGCGAGGCTAGCCGTTCGACGGGCCGAAACGCGTGGATGGCGGAGGGCAGGGACCAGGTGGACGTGCTGCCCGTATGGTGGACGCTGAAAGTAGCCATTTCGGTTTCCTCTTGCCTGTCTGGGGGTGGGAGTCACCCGACCCGGTTAAATCCTGCTCCTGATCATTCCATCACTCAAGAGAATAGATTTGATGTAATTAATCACTTTTGTAGATGTATTGTGATGATCACGCCAATACCCGCGCTGCCGAGATAGCCAGGGCCCGAGGCACCGTCCTGTCCATAGCCGAGGTCGTCCCGAAGCTCTGGCGGCAACCGTGCGATCTCGCTCGCAGCCGACCGGCGAGCCCGAGCAACGCTGTGGGGCATTCCGCAAAACGGATTGCGGATGCGATCAATCAGAGTCTGAAGGCGATAGGGCGACATGCTTTTCTCCTTCCTTTTTGGCTTGATCAACTTCCATGTCGTGAGTATCCGTCTCGTTTGACATTCAATCAAACGAAATGATATCGTCTTTAAATTCAAAATAACTGAAGGCAATTGCCATGACAGTCACCTTCCGCCAGCCATTGCCATTGCTTGACAACGATGTCCTGAGGACTTTCGTCGCCATTGCCGAGACCGGGAACTTCTCGACCGCCGCCGAAGCGGTGTTCCGGACGCCGTCGGCCGTCTCCATGCAGATCAAGAAGCTCGAGGAACAGCTCAATACGGTGCTCTTCCTGCGCGACGCCCGATCGGTGACCCTGACCCAGGGCGGCGAGATGCTGCTTTCCTACGCCCGGCGGATGCTGGCTCTCTCCAATGAGGCCGTCTCCCGCTTCATCATTCCTGAACTGAGCGGCGTCGTTCGCCTCGGCGCACCGGAGGACATCGGCGAAAGACTGCTTCCGAGCATCCTGAAGAGCTTTGCCGAGGTATGCCCGGGCATCATGGTCGACGTCACGATTGACATGAGCCTCGGCTTGCGCCGGCGGATGGAAGAGCAACGGCTCGACCTCGCCCTCATCAACTGCGCCACCAAGCCGCTTCCCACCGAGGGTGAAGTGGTCTTCCACGAGAGGCTCGTCTGGGCGGGCGCCAAGTGCGGAACCGCGCATCTCAAAGATCCGCTGCCGATCTCGATCTGGGAAGACGGCTGCATCTGGCGCAGCGAGGCGCTGGCCCAACTCGAACGGAACCGGCGCACCTATCGCGTTGCCTATCTCAGCGGCCACACCATGGCGCAGCGCGCCGCGGTCGTTTCCGACCTGGCAATCGCACCGCTGCCCCGTTCCTTCGTCTCCGAGGATATGCGCATTCTCGGCGAACGGGATGGCCTGCCGGAACTCGGCGGTTTCGACATCATGCTGCTGACGCCGCAGAAGGTGACAGAACCGGTCGCCGCCGTTGCCGACTGCATTCGCCACGCGTTCAGCGAAATGGCCCTGGCGGCGTAGAACCAGGCTGGAGGAGAATTGCAAAGGCCGCGCCTCGGTTTCAAGGCGCGGCCTTTTGCTATTGGGGCGCTATTCCCGGCTGCGGCGACGCCGCCGACCGCCGCCTTCCCCGCCGCCGTCGTCCGTCGGAACCTTGCGCGCCGGCAGCGTCACCACGGTCGAAAGACAAGGGAAGGCATCCACCTTATTCGGCAGCGCCATGGCGTGGACGAAGAATTCCTGGAATTTTGGCTCCAGCGCCGTCTCGATCTTTTCGATCCGGTTGACAGCCCGTTCGATCTCGCGGCGGCTGTCGCGGTTGAGCAGGGCCATCAGCGCGCCGGTGCCGGCGGCGTTGCCGACCGCCTTGACTTCGGCAAGGTCGCAATCGGGGATCAGGCCCAGCACCATGGCGTACTTCGGATCGATGAACGAACCGAAGGCGCCGGCGAAGCGGATCATGTCGACGTGTTCCACGCCCTGCTTTTCCATCAGCAGCTTGATGCCGGCATAGAGGGCCGCCTTGGCGAGTTGTATGGCGCGTACGTCGTTCTGCGTGACGGTGATGCGCTGCTCGCCGTCGCGAAGCAGGTAGGAGAAGGTGCGGCCGTTGGCGATGATGCGCGGACTGCGTTCGGCAAGCGATCCGTCGACGACGCCATCTTCCGATATGATGCCTGCGAGATACATCTCGGCAACGACCTCGATGATCGCCGAGCCGCAGATGCCGGTGACGCCGATCTTGCTGGCGGCCTCCTCGAAGCCTTCCTCGTCGGACCACATATCGACGCCGATGACGCGATACTTCGGCTCGAACGTGACCGGATCGATGCGGACGCGCTCGATGGCGCCGGGGGCCGCGCGCTGGCCGGACGAAATCTCCGCGCCTTCGAAGGCGGGCCCGGTGGGCGACGATGCGGCGACGACGCGGTCGCGGTTGCCAAGCACGATTTCGGCATTGGTGCCGACATCGACGAGCAGCATCATCCTGTCCTGGCGGTAGGGGCCTTCCGCCAGCGTGGCGCCTGCCGCGTCGGCGCCGACGTGGCCAGCGATGCAGGGCAGCATGTAGACGCGGGCGCCGTGGTTGATCGCGAGATCGATCTCGCGCGACCAGGTATGAACCTCTCCGGAGACGGCGAGCGCGAAGGGGGCCTGGCCGAGTTCGGTCGGATCGATGCCGAGGAACAGGTGGTGCATGATGGGGTTGGCGACGAAGACCGCGTCGAGGATGTCGTTCGGGTTGACGCCCGCTTCGGCGCAGACCCTTGCCGTCAGGTCGTTGATCGCCTGGCGCACCGCCTTGGTCATCGCTTCGCGGCCGTCCGGGTTCATCATCACGTAGGAGACGCGGCTCATCAGATCCTCGCCGAAGCGGATCTGCGGGTTCGAGGTGCCAGAGGAGGCGACGATGCGGCCGGAAAGCAGCGACACCAGATGCATGGCGATGGTCGTCGAGCCGATATCGCAGGCAATGCCGTAGGCCTCGTTGTGCAGGCCGGGCCATAGCGCGATCAGGTTCGGCCGCGAGCCCTCGAGGTCGCGGTGGATGGCGGCAGTGACGCCCCAGTTGCCCTTGCGCAGTGTTTTCTGCACGTCGGGCAACAGATGCTGGGAGACGAGGATGTTCTGCCAGCCCCAGTCCTTTTCCAGCATCAGCTTCAGCCGGTCGAGATCCCCGAGCGGCTTGTGCATGTCGGGCTCGTCCACCTCGACGTAGCAGAGCTGGATTGCGGGATTGCGCTCGATAACGCGATCGGTTGCTGCCTTGCGGATCACCTGGGCATTGACGACGGTATCCTGCGGAACGTCGACGACGAGGTCGCCGAGGATCTGGGCGGAACAGGAGAGCCGGCGACCTTCCGGGATCTTGCGCACTTCGGCGTAGCGTTCTTCCTTCGGCCCGACGGGAGAGATGTGATCGTAGGACGAGATAATCTTGTGCTTGGCGAAACTGCCTTCCTGCACTTCGATCTGGCAGCGTCCGCAGGTGGCGCGTCCGCCGCAGACGCTTTCGACATAGACACCGAGCTTTCGTGCCGCATCGAGCACCGAGGTCCCCACCGGAAAACGACCGCGCTTGCCGGACGGCATGAACAGGACCAGGGGATCTTTCTGCGAAGCTTCGCTCATGGCGCTGTGGTTTTCTGACGTGCCGTCGATACGCATGCTGTTCGATCTTTCCTGGCGGCTGCCGCGATCTCCGGGATCGCGGCGTGGCTAAATATTGCTACACTGCACCGGAAAATCGCCTGATAGTTGTCAAATTCCGACATGGAAAGATCTGTCAGCATTATTATCCGTGACGATGGTCGTCTGCCGACGCCGCACCAGTTCAGGACTTGTCGCGCGACAATCGCCGGGCATTGCTGCGCACGCGCTTGCCGTAGGGTTTCAAGGCCTCGGAGAGGATTTTCTGTTGGGATTTCTTCGATCTGGCGGCCGTGGCGCCGCTGGTGGCGGCGCGGGTAGCCGCATGGAACACTTCCTTGGACAAGGCGACGTTGACGGCCACTGCGCTTTCCGCGGCGGCCGCCATCTTTTCCGTCACCATCCGGTTCATCTCGGTGAGGACCTTGGTGTTGCCCGTCAGGGCAGCCATCTGCATCTGCTGCATCCGGATGGCGATCACGAACGGGGCCTCGAACCACAGCGAGACCGCATCCTTCGAAATTCGACGGGCAGGTGTCATGTCACTCCCTTGCTGCGCCGGCTCCGGCGCGGGCTGCACGACCGCCGCGGCGTCCGCCGCCGGCACCTGCCGGGGATGCCGCAGCTGCTGCGGGTTGTCCGGCTTCGGCGGGCTTGTGGTCGCGGTAGGTCATGATCCAGTTGCTGCAGTTGGCATCCGTGCCGTTCAGCACGTTTGCGGCGCGAACGGCTTCCATCTCCTGCGGGCGGCAGGGGTTCATGATCGCCGAGGTCATGCCGGCGCCGATGACCATGGGGATGAAGCCGGCATTGATGCCGTGACGATGCGGCAGTCCGAAGGAGATGTTGGAGAGGCCGCAGGTGGTGTTGACCTTGAGTTCGTTGCGCAGGCGGTGGAGTAGCGCGAAGACCTGGCGGCCCGCATCGCCCAGCGCGCCGATCGGCATGACCAGCGGATCGACGACGATGTCATGCGGCTTGATGCCATGGTCCATGGCGCGCTCGACGATCTTCTTGGCAACCGCGAAGCGCACGTCCGGATCCATGGAGATGCCGGTCTCGTCGTTGGAGATGGCGACCACCGGCACGTCGTACTTCTTGACGAGCGGCAGGATGGCTTCCAGCTTTTCTTCCTCGCCGGTCACCGAGTTGACCAGCGGGCGGCCCTTGGCCACCCTGAGGCCAGCCTCGATCGCCGCCGTTACCGAGCTGTCGATCGAGAGCGGAACGTCGACGAGGCCCTGCACGATCTCGAGCGTCTGGACCAGCAGGCCCGGCTCTGTCTCGTTGGGGTTGACCGAGGTGACGCCCGCGTTGACGTCCAGCATCGTGGCACCGGCCGCAACCTGCTCAAGCGCATCCTTGATGACGGTGTCGAAATTGCCCTCGATCATTTCCGCGGCGAGCTTCTTGCGCCCGGTCGGATTGATGCGTTCGCCGATCACGCAAAATGGCTGGTCGAAGCCGATGATGATTTCGCGGGTGGCGGAAGCAACGATGGTGCGGGTCATTGAATGTCCTCTGGTCGGGCGCCTAGAAACTATCGCGCCGGGATTGCTGTTACAAGGCAGTGCGCTTCCGCCGTCCTTGGCATTCGGTCAGTGCGGATGATGGGCGGCGATCTCCGCCATCTGCTCCTGGTTCTCCTCGATGCCTTCGCGGATGTGCTCGAGCCGCTCGGCGACCATGCTGTCCGACGGGTTCGCCTCGCGCTTCCATGGCTTGCGCCCCTTCAGGACGCCGGAATCATGAACTATTTCCGCGACATATTCCTCCTGCCGATAGGCCATGACATGGACGCCGGAGACGCCCTCGATCTCCTTGACCTCGTTGATGATGTCGATGCAGAGCTGCTTGCCTTCCTTCTTCTGGTCCTCGGCGCCTTCCAGGCGCTTGATGACCGCATCGGGAATATGGATGCCGGGCACGTTCGAGCGGATCCACTTGGCCGTCTTGGCCGACGCCATCGGGCCGACACCGACGAGGATGAAACATTTCTCATGCAGTCCGAGGTCGCACACCTTCTTCATGTATTCGCGGAACATCGGCACGTCGAAGCAGTACTGGCTCTGGACGAACTGGGCGCCGGCTTCGATTTTCTTCGCCAGCCGGTAGGGGCGGAAGTCATAGGGCGGCGCGAAAGGGTTGATGGCGGCGCCGAGAAAGACGTGCGGCGGCGTGGTCAGCTTGCGGCCGGACAGGAATTTTGCGTTGTCGCGCATAATGCGCACGGTTTCGAGGAGCGACATGCAGTCGAGGTCGAAGACCGGCTTGGCGCCCGGCTGGTCGCCGGCCTGCACGCCGTCTCCGGTCAGGCACATGATGTTCTGCACCCCCATGGCGGAGGCTCCGAGGACATCTCCCTGGATGGCGATGCGGTTCTTGTCGCGGCAGGCGATCTGCATGATCGGCGCGTAGCCCATGCGGGTCAGTAGCGCGCAGATGCCGACCGACGACATGTGGCAGTTCGCCCCCGAGGCATCGACGGCGTTGATGCCGTCCACCCAGCCGTCGAAAACGGCGGCGCGTTCGAAAACATCCTGCGGGTCGGCGCTGTCCGGCGGGTTCAGTTCCGCGGTGACGGCGAACTCGCCGCGACGCAGCACGCGCTCCAGCCGGCCGCGCGAGGAGTGGCCGGGCAGGGGATCGAGCGGAGCACCGGGATCGAACGGATTGATATCGGGGCTCATGCGCTTCCCTCTTTCTTCGCGGCCTCGCGGGCGGCAGCGGCCTCGGCAGTCACGCGTAGCCACGATGAGGTCTCGCGCAGCGACTGGTTCACCGGCTTCTGAACGTTCATGATCGCCCCGCCCTTCACCATGTTCTGCGAACCCTTCCATGCCTGCACCCAGACGCAGGGCATGTCGGGCTCGACCTCGCAGTTGCCGTTGGCGCGCACCCCGCCGCAGGGGCCGTTTCGCAGCTGTTTCGGACAGTTCATCGGGCACGACATGCCCGTCGACGACAGCGCGCACTGGCCGCACATGCGACAGTCGAAGAGAAAGCCCTTCACATGCCGCTCGACGAATGTGACGGGGCGCTCCACCCGGCCGTAGCCGATCGCGTTCCATAGCGGATGCAGCAGTAGGAACATGTCGGCGAAACGACCGTAGAACCACTCGAGGAACCGCGAATGGCGCACCGCCCACAGGCGAACGGTGTACTTGTGCCGGGCGCGCCTGCTCGGCGATACGCCGGCCGGCGTGTAGGCGCCGGTCGCGGCCTTCCGTGCTGGCGCCGCATTGCCGGTGACGACTTTTGCGTCAGCCATTGTCGCGGCCCCCGGCCTTGACCAGCGCGACCAGCCGTTCCTTGTCGTAGGCGGCCTCGAGTTCGGCTGCGGCCTTTTCCGCTTCCGCCTCGAGGTCGTCGGACACCGGCATCGGATCGGCCTTGCGCCATTCGGCGAGATAGTCGTCGGTCTCGGCGGCACCGGTGCGCATGGCGCACATATCTATCGCCTCGGTGAAACGGACCGAAAGCTCACGCTTGGCTGTCTTGCGTCCCTGTCTGACAATCACCTGGGCGGGGATGTCCCGCCAGTACACGACAATGCGATCCGCCATTGAATTCTCCTCTTTCCCGCACAATGCACGTCCGTCCCGGAAGATACTTGGCTCGCCACGACGTCGCGGGCGGCGAAAAGCGACGCAAGGGATTTTTGATCCGGGAGCAACCCATTCGCACGCGGCTGTCCGGGCAAGCGGCGTACCTGGAGGCGTCTGCGGATCAGGCGCGGGCAGCCTTGATCAGTTCGGGGCCAAGGTCGCCATAGCCGGTGTGGCGGTACTCGTAGGAAAGCCCGAGATAGTCCGCCGCCCAGCGCGCCTTCTCCTGCAACGCTTCGTCCTCCTCCTGGGAAAGGTAGACCAGCTTGGTGTAGTTGGAGAAGTACATGTCCTTCAGTTCCGGATGCCGGTCGAGACCGAGCGGTTCGATGACGAAGGCCTCGAACTGGCGAGCGAGAAAATCGGTGAGGAAGAAGGCAGTGACGTCGTCCTCCCAGCGGGCGGCAAAGTCGTCGTTGCCGGCGAAGAAGGAGTAACAGTGCGGCCCGGAGAGGCGTTCGACGCCCTCGCGCTCGCAAAGCCGGTCGATGGCGCCGCCCGTACCGCAATCGGCATAACCGATGAAGATGCGGTCGAAGCCGTTGGCCCGTGCCTCGGCGATCGCGGTCTCCAGTGCGGGTGCGATCTTTTCCGGCCGGGCGTGATAGATGGCCGGCAGACACTGGAGATCGACATGGGCAAGTTTGTTCATGCGAAGTATTGCGATGACTTCGCGAGCGATCGCACCACAGGCAATGACTTGAACTTTTTGGCTTATCATGCGTTTATCAGACGTTGTAGTCTCACAAATTGCCACCGGTTCATTATCCATTGCAAAGGACCTCGACCATGACAAAAACGACGATTGCCAGGATCAGTGTCGTATGCATTGCCCTTTCCATACTGGGCGGCTGCGCAAACACCATCAAGGGTATGGGCCAAGACGCGGCGAATACGGTCAATGCCACGGAGTCTGCAGGTCAGAATATCGCCGGCGCGGCGCAATAGCGGTCCTGCCTGAATAGTGAGCCGCTGCGGACAGATCCCGCAGCGGCTGCGCGTTCATCATAGGGCGCGGGCGCCAATGCTGTTGTGCTTGCGGGCCACGAAATCCTTCGCGGTTTCGACGGCCACCGCGGCATCGCGACAATAGGCGTCTGCACCAACGGCCTTGCCGAATTCCTCGTTCAGAGGAGCGCCGCCGACCAGCACGATAAACTCGTCGCGCAGGCCCTTTTCCTTCATCGTATCGATAACGACCTTCATGTAGGGCATCGTCGTCGTCAGCAGGGCGGACATGCCGAGGATGTCCGGCTTTTCGCGTTCCAGGGCCTCGAGATAGTTCTCGACGGGGTTGTTGATGCCGAGGTCGATGACGTCGAAGCCGGCGCCTTCCATCATCATACCGACGAGGTTCTTGCCGATGTCGTGGATGTCGCCCTTGACGGTGCCGATCACCATCTTGCCCTGCTTCGGCGCGCCGGTGGCGGCCAGCAGCGGCCGCAGGATCGTCATGCCTGCCTTCATCGCATTGGCGGAAAGAAGCACTTCCGGAACGAACAGGATGCCGTCGCGGAAATCGATGCCGACGATGCGCATGCCTTCCACCAGAGCCTGGGTCAGGACATCGTAGGGTGCCCAGCCGCGCTCCAGCAGGATATTCGTACCTTCCTCGATTTCCTCCTTCAGGCCGTCGTAAAGGTCGTCATGCATCTGCTGCACAAGTTCCTCGTCGGAGAGTTCTGCGAGAATGATTTCATCATCTGCCATTTGCTTTATCCCGGTTGTGCGAGCGTTGGATCTGGCCCTGTCGACCTTGCCTCATCTACTGTTAAACCTCAACCGTGCCAAAATTCTTTTCGAAAGCGACGTCGCCTTGATGAAAAAGCGACGGCATCGGGCGCCATGCGCGCGCTGCCCTGGGCCAAACATGCGCCAACCGTGCCGTTTCAGGAAATTCTGCTCCTTGATGTGTTTCTCAGCGAAGGGGCCAGCGGGGCGGTCGTGATTTCGCAGGCCGATCCGGTGTACATCGCCAAGGCCTTGTCGCCGGAACGTTGTGGACGCCAGCCGGTCGCTTTCCCCGGCCACCGCAGGACCATTTCCGCCTCGGCGCGGCTCAATCCCACGTCGTCGAGGAGATGATCGCCCCCGCGTCCCACGACCGCCTCGAGCGCCTGGCGCTCCGCCAAATTCTGCCGCCTGTTCCGCCACGCAAGGAGCAAATATCGCGCAGGCTTGCCGATACCGAATTCGATCACCGCATCATCTCCTCGACACTCGAAAGGTCATGATCGGCAGCGGTGGACATTTCACAAACGAATAGTCATGATGGCAGCCATAAGGAAATTCGATTTTGTGTGCCGATGAACCTTCCCCTTGAAAGCGATCTGCTTCGGATTTTTCTCGCTGTAGCGGACACCCGGAACATTACCCGGGCTGCCGACAAGCTGGGGCGTACGCAGTCGGCCGTCAGCATGCAGGTGAAACGGCTGGAGGAGACGGCCGGCACGGCGCTGTTTGTCCGCGGTCCGCGCGGTGTCGACCTTACCGGCGAGGGCAAGCGGTTGGTGCCCCATGCGCGCCGTATCGTCGATCTCGTCGACGAGACGTCGGCCGCCATTCGCGTCAAGCCGCTCGACGGCCCGGTGCGTGTAGGGATTCCCGAGGAGTACAGCCACACGATCCTGCCTCGTGCACTGGCCACCTTCGCCGAGCGTCACCCGGCGGCCGAGGTGACCGTGATGTGCGGTTATTCCTCGCAGCAGATGGCTGCTCTCGATAGGGACGAGCTCGATCTGGCCGTCATCTTCGACTGGGACAATTCGTCTCCCGGCGAGGTGCTCGCCGTCGATCCGACCGTTTGGGTCACCTCGCTCGCCTATGCGTGTCACATGCGCCGTCCCGTTCCGATCGCCGTCTACTGGAACTCCAATTGGTGTCGCGATTTCGCGATCCGTTCGCTGGAGCAGTACTCGATCCCGTTCCGGACGGCCTATGGTTGCGACACCAGCGGCGGCCTATGCACGGCGGTGAGCGCCGGGTTCGGCATCGCACCGCTCGCGCGCAGCAACATTCCGCCGGGGTGCAGGGAGCTGACGCTCGAGGATGGCTTTCCGCCGGTCGATTCGTCCCGCGTCGTGTTGAAGCGCAACCCCTACCGCAGTGGCGCCACCATCGAGGGGCTGGCAGAGATGCTTCGGGAGGCGTTTCGCCCGCTTGCGCCCCCGGAGCAAAATCTTCGCTGAACTGACCACACGGCGCCGAAAACGCGCCCTGTCTCCGACATCTTTGCATGCCGATATTCGAGCGACTGAAATTCGTGTCCACGGCCCTTCCCCGGGGGCTCACCTCCATGTCTGTCCTGTGGTAGTTCGTGGCGCATTGAGAAATGTTCGGAATGCGAATTCCTATAGCATAGGTCTGAGAAGTGGCGCGGGAGAGCGCGCGGGTATTGAGGAAACATCATGGACGACATCAACGAGCAGACGGGATCGACAGGAGAAGGTGGCGGCCGCCGTTCGCGCGGCGAGGGGCGCGGTGCCGCGGCGCGCCGGGCGTCACGTGCCGGTGGCGGACCGGGGCCGTCGCTGCCCTACATCCAGCGCAAGATTCCGGTCTATGAGGTCCTGGACGAAGAAGGCCTGCAACTGATCGAGCGCAATGCCGACACCATCCTCGAAGAAATCGGCATCGAGTTCCGCGAGGACGCCGAGGCCCTGCAACTGTGGAAGGAAGCCGGCGCCGACGTGAAGGGCGAGCGCGTGCACTTCCCCAAGGGGCTGTGCCGCGAGCTGCTGAAATCCGCCCCCTCGGTCTTCACCTGGCATGCCCGCAATCCGGCGCGCAACGTGCAGATCGGCGGCAATGCAACGGTTTTTGCGCCCGTCTACGGCCCGCCCTTCGTGCGCGACCTCGAAGGCAACCGCCGCTATGCGACCATCGAGGACTTCCGCAACTTCGTGAAGCTCGCCTACATGGCGCCGTCGATCCATTCGTCGGGCGGCACGGTCTGCGAACCGGTCGACGTGCCGGTGAACAAGCGCCACCTCGACATGGTCTACAGCCACATCAAGTATTCCGACAAGCCGTTCATGGGCTCGGTCACGGCCCCGGAACGCGCCGAGGACACGATTGCGATGGCGAAGCTGGTCTTCGGCGACGATTTCGTCGAGAACAACTGCGTGACGCTGAACCTCATCAACGCCAACTCGCCGATGGTCTTCGATGAAACCATGGTTGGCGCGCTGAAGGTCTATGCCCGCCATAACCAGGCCTGCGTGCTGTCGCCGTTCATCCTGTCGGGCGCGATGAGCCCGGTGACGGTTGCCGGAACGCTGACGCAGATCCTGGCGGAAGTGCTGGCCGGCGCTTCCTTCACGCAGCTGATCCGCAAGGGCGCGCCGGTGCTGTTCGGCACGTTCGCGGCGTCGATCTCGATGCAGTCGGGCGCGCCGACCTTCGGGACGCCGGAGCCGACGCTGGTCTCCTATGGCGCGGCACAGCTTGCCCGCCGCCTCGGCCTGCCGTTCCGTACAGGCGGCTCGCTCTGCGGCTCCAAGGTGCCCGATGCCCAGGCGGCGCACGAGACCTCCAACACGCTCAACACGACGCTGCTTGCCGGCACGAACTTCGTGTTGCACGCCGCCGGCTGGCTGGAGGGCGGTCTCGTCAGTTCCTACGAGAAGTTCATGATCGACCAGGACCAGCTCGGCATGCTGCAGAAGCTGGCCGCGGGCGTCGATCTTTCGGAGAACGGCCAGGCGATGGATGCCATCCGCGAAGTCGGCCCGGGCAGCCACTACCTCGGCTGCTCGCACACCCAGGCGAACTTCCAGACGGCGTTCTATCGTTCGGTCCTGTCCGACAACAACTCGTTCGAGCAATGGGAGATCGAGGGCCAGAAGCGCATGGAAGAGCGCGCCAACGCCCTTTGCCGCACCTGGCTGGACCTCTACGAGGCGCCCGAGCTCGACCCTGCGATCGACGACGCGCTACTCGCCTATATCAAGATGCGCAAGGATTCGATGCCGGACGCATTCACTTGAAGAGAGCCCGACCCCGCCAGGGAGCAAGGCGGAGCCCAGAGCGTCGCCGACTGGATTCAGAAAGAAGTCTGGCGCCCTCGCTATGAATACAAGGGGCCGCGGTGAATAGCGGCTCCGATGCACTTGAGACGATCCGTGCGGTTCTGGAACCGCACGGAATTCTTGTGCGCGGGATAGTCAATTTCGACATAATTGAAGACCGGCCGCTGCTCGACGATGGCCGTGCCGCGCAAGCCGTCGTGCTGCTCGGAAATGTCGGCGGGTCGTTGTGGCAACCGTTTTCGCGGTGGCGCGAGGAGCAGGCAGAACGCAGTCTGGCCGACCCGCTGGACACGTGGTCGAAGTCGACGATCCGGCCCCTCGCGAATGGGCTCGGCGCCACCGCCTGGTTTCCCTCCGATCCCCCCTGGAAGCCGTTCCAGCAGTGGGCGGTCAGGGCGGAAGGGCTCGGGACCTCGCCACTCGGCATTCTCATCCATCCCCGGTTCGGGCCTTGGCACGGCTATCGCGGTGCCCTTGGCTTTGCCGACAAGATGCCGGGCGGCCCGTCGATCGTGGCCTCGCAGCATCCCTGCGATGAGTGTCTGGACAAGCCATGCCTTTCCAGCTGTCCGGCACGGGCAGTCACCTGCGCCGGCTTCGACGTCGGGCGTTGCCGGGCCCATCTCGTGACGGAAGCTGGCGTATCCGGCTGCATGTGGAGCGGCTGTCTTGCCCGCCATGCCTGCCCGGTCGGGGAAGCTTACCGATATCCGGCCGAGCAATTGCGGTTCCATATGGCGGCACTGTCGCTATAAAATGCCGGAAGCAAACCGAACGAATCGGAGTCGGCGTATGCGAGCGAAAGCGATGCTTCTGGCGGCGATTGCGTGGCTGCTTGCCGCGAGCGGCCTGGCTGCGGCCGAACCCTGCAGCAACGTCAGCCATTCCGGCGCGCGCTACCTCGTCTGTACCTTCCAGCCGTCCGTATCGACCATCCGCGTCTTCAATGCCGATCAAGGCGGAAAGCCTTATGGCAGTTTCCGCTCACTGGAGGCAGCGCTTGAGCGCCAGGGGGAGTTCCTCCAGTTCGCCACCAACGGCGGAATGTATCATCCCGACATGCGGCCGGTCGGGCTTCTTGTCGAAAACGGCAAACAGAAAAAGCCTGCCGTCACCGGCGGGGGCTGGGGAAACTTTCACCTGCTGCCGAACGGCATTTTCTACATCGGGGCCGGCAGGGCCGGTGTCATGGAAACAAATACCTTTCTCGCTTCCGGCATCAAGCCCGCGTTTGCGACCCAATCCGGGCCGATGCTGGTGATCGACGGCCGGCTGCATCCGAAATTCCTGCCGGACAGCGACAGCTTCAAGATCCGCAACGGCGTCGGTATCGACGGCAAGGGGCGCGTCCGCTTCGTGATCTCGGACGATCCGGTGCGCTTCCACGACCTCGCGACGCTGTTCCGTGACAAGCTCGGCTGCCGCAATGCGCTCTACCTGGATGGGACGATTTCAAGCCTGTACTGGCCGCAAGGCGGGCGCCGTGATGCGCTGTTCCCGCTGGGGCCCATCATCGCCGTTGTCGGCATCGCCCGCAAATAACTGCCGTCAGGCCTGCGGATAGGCCTTCTGCAGGCCGCCGGACCTGGCGAGACCGTTTCTGAATGCCGCATAGGCGGGATGCTGGCTGGAACGGGCCACTTCCATCATCCGGACCTGCAGGCGCGACGGAGCGTTGGCGCCGATCCATTCGCCACACTTTTCCAGCTTGAGGGAATTCAGGAACTTCGCTTCGGACGCCTGGTGCAGGTAGAGGTATACGCCTTCGAGCAGATTGTCGTCCTGTTGCGGATTTTCGAAGACGAGTTTCAGGAAGGAACTGTCGGATTGCCCGAGCGCCGAAAGCTTGCTCGCGACGGTTTCGCGATCCGGGAATGAAGCTGAGGTACCGGACATTGATGTCTCTCCTGTTCATGCGTGTATCGAGGAGAGGGGATAGGCCGGGCAGCCTGCGCGAGGCTGACGCCCTGCGCAACGTGGATGATGCGCAGGGACAACTGTCTGAATGCTCAGCCGCGGCGGCGGCCGCTGCGTTCGCGGGCCGGAGCCGCGTCATCCGCGGTCTTGTTGCGCAGCGGGCCGATCAGTTCGACGATGGTTTCGATCGTCGGGCGCGCGCGCGGCGTGTGGCTGTCGAGTGCCTGGCGCATTGCGGCCAGATGGCCGCAGGACGTGCCGCAGCATCCGCCGATGATCCTGGCGCCGGCATCGCGGGCAAGGCGGGCATATTCGGCCATCAGTGGCGGCGTGCCGGAATAGTGGATTTCCGAGCCGCGGAATTCGGGAATGCCGCAATTGCCCTTGATGATGATCGTCGCTTCCGGATCAGCATTGGACATGTCGAGCAGGCTGGCGAGAATGTCCGAGGCGCCGACGCCGCAATTGGCGCCCACCGCCACCGGACCGCTGCCGATGTCACTGGCAATGCCGTGGATGTCGCGCGGATGAAGGCCCATCATTGTCTTGCCGGCGGTGTCGAACGAGCCGGTATAGGTGTAGGGCAGGCCCACCTTGTCGGCCGCTTCGGCAGCAGCGCGGATCTCGTCCGGCGAGGACATGGTCTCGATCCAGGCGATATCGGCGCCGCCGGCCTTCAGGCCTTCCATCTGCTCGGCGAAGGCGGCAACCGCATCTTCGTAGACCAGCGCACCAAGCGGGATCAGAAGTTCGCCGGTCGGGCCGACGGAGCCGGCGACGATGACTTTGCGGCCGGCATTGTCGGCCACGGCGCGGGCAATCTCCGCAGCCTTGCGGTTGAGATCGTGCACGCGATCCTCGGCCTGGTGCAGCTTCAGCCGGTGGCGGGTGCCGCCAAACGTGTTGGTCAGGATGATGTCGGCACCGGCATCGACGAAATCCTGGTGCAGCTTGGTGATCCGCTCGGGATGGGCTTCGTTCCAGAGTTCGGGCGCTTCGCCGGCTTCCAGCCCCATGGCGAACAGGCTTGTTCCGGTCGCGCCGTCGGCGAGCAGCACACCCCTTTCGGCCAGGAGTTCGGAAAGCGGGTTGGCAATGGCGGTCATGGCGATGAAGTCCTCTATCTCGAAATTCGATTGAACGTATAAAGATATCTTTATGTCATTGCAACAGCAAAGGCGGCGCGCGATGTCGCAAAGCGGTGTTTGGCTTCGCGGGCGTTGGAAGGACGGGACGCGGCGGCGGTCAATTGATGCGGGCGTGCGCCGCATGCTCTTCGGGTGCAACCATCGCCAGCGCGACGATGTCGAGGTCGATGCGACCGATCGGCTTGCCCGAAGCATCGACAACATGGGCTTCCATCTGGTTGGAACTGGTCATCTGCCGGGCGACGTCCTCCATCACCCAGTCTGCCGACACCGGTATGCCGCGCGGCTCGCCCTCGAGCGGCTTCATGACGGTCCGGGCCTGGATCACCCGGGCGCGGTTCACTTCCTTGACGAAGGCGGTGATGTAGTCGTCGGCGGGGGAAAGCACGATCTCCTGGCCGGTACCTTGCTGTATCACCTTGCCGTCGCGCAGGACCGCGATCTTGTCGCCAAGCCTCAGCGCCTCGTCGAGGTCGTGGGTGATGAACACCACCGTCTTTTTCAACTCCGTCTGGATGTCGAGAAGCACCGTCTGCATATCGACGCGGATCAGCGGATCGAGGGCGGAGAAGGCTTCATCCATCAGCAGGATGTCGGCATCGTTGGTGAGTGCCCGGGCGAGGCCGACGCGTTGCTGCATGCCGCCGGAAAGCTGGTTGGGATAGTGGTTCTCGAAGCCCTGGAGGCCGACCCGGTCGATCCAGCGGCGCGCCCTCTTTTCGCGCCCTTCGCGCGCAACGCCCTGGATCTCCAGTCCGTAGACGGTGTTGTCGATCACTGTCCGGTGCGGCAGGAGCGCGAATTTCTGGAACACCATCGCCGTCTTGTGCCGGCGGAACTCGCGCAGGGTCGTCTCGTCCATCCGACAGATGTCGACGCCGTCATAGAGCACTTCGCCGGCCGTCGGGTCGATCAGCCTGTTGATGTGGCGGATCAGGGTCGACTTGCCGGACCCGGAAAGACCCATCACCACCGTGATGCAGCCGCCGGGCATGGAAATGTTGATGTCCTGCAGGCCGAGCACATGCGCGTGCTTTTCGTTGAGCTCGGCCTTGCTCATGCCCTTTTTCACGGCGTCGACGAAGGCATCGCCGCGAGGTCCGAAGATCTTGTAGAGGTTCCGGATCTCGATGCCGTGGCTAGCCATGAATGACCTCCGTATGTTTTTGCAGGCGCCGGCCGTAGGCCTGGCTGGTCCGGTCGAATATGATGGCGATGACAACGAGCGCAAAGCCGTTGAGGAAGCCGATCGTAAAAAACTGGTTGGTGATCGCCTGCAGCACGTTCTTGCCGAGACCACCGACGCCGATCATCGAGGCGACGACCACCATTGCCAGCGACATCATGATCGTCTGGTTGATGCCGGCCATGATCGTCGGCATAGCCAGCGGCACCTGCACATTGAAGAGCTTCTGCCGGTTGGACGAGCCGAAGGCGTCGGCGGCTTCGAGCACTTCCTTGTCGACCAGGCGGATGCCGAGGTTGGTCAGCCGTATCATCGGCGGGATCGCGTAGATCACGACTGCGATCAGGCCGGGGACCTTGCCGATGCCGAAGATCATCACCACCGGGATCAGGTAGACGAAGCTCGGCATCGTCTGCATGACGTCGAGGACCGGATTGACCACGGCCTGGATGCGATCAGACCGGGCCATCAGGATGCCGATGGGAATGCCCAGCGCAACCGCGACAAGCGTGCACACCGTCACCATCGCCAGCGTGATCATCGTGTCCTGCCAGAGCCCGACAAGGCCGATCAGCAGCATCGCCGCCGCGGTGCCGAGGACGATCCGGGCATTGCGGCTGACGGCGTAGACGATGGCCAGCATCACGACCAGGAAGACGAACCACGGCGCCGAGACGAACAGGTCCTGCAGCCAGTTCAGGAACCATTGCAGCGGCTGCATCATCTGGTTCAGCGTGTCGCCGTAGCTGCGCACGAGCGCCTTGAAGCCGAGATCCACCGTCTTCTTGAACTCGCGCATGAAGTCGTCGTTGATTGCCGGAAAGGTACAGAGAACCTCCGGCAGATAGGTGCAGGTCAACGCCATCTGCTCACCTTTTCATGGATGTTCCTCGGTTCATCCTCCGCGATCTCCAGTGACGACGACGATGCGGTCGGCGCTCCGTGATCGGCATGGCGGAGGCGGAAGTGCTGGCGGGATCTGCTGTCGCCCGATGGGCCGGTTAGGCCCGTCGGGCAGTCGCGTAGCCGGTTCAAAGCCCGGCCTTGACCTTTTCGGCAACGTCGGGCGCCACCCAGGTCGCCCAAAGCTCGGGGTAGGTCTTCATGAAGTATTTGGCGCCGTCCTCGTTGGTTGCCTGGTTGTCATCCATCCAGGCGAGAACCTTGCCCACGGTCTGGTTGTCCCATTTCCGCGTCTTCACATACTCCATCGCCACCTCCGCCTTTTCGGAGAAGGCCTTGGTCACGACCGTATAGACATCCGATGAGGGATAGGAGTTCACCTTCGGCTCCGCACAATCCGGCACCGCCGTGCAGGCGTCCCACTCTGCCTTGTTGTGCTCGACGCCGAAGCTCAGCTTGATCATATCGTATTTGCCGAGGATCGCCGTCGGAGCCCAGTAGTAGCCGAACCAGCCCTGCTTCTTCTCGAAGGCGCTGGCGATCGAACCATCGAGCCCCGCCGCCGAACCGGGGTCGATCAACTGGAATCCATCCTTGTCGGCCGCGAGCGCGCGGTAAAGGTTCGAAGTCGACACCTGACAGTTCCAGCCCGAAGGGCAATTGAAGATCGCCGCCTTCGAGGGATCCTCCGGCGCCGGGAACAGGTCCGGATGCTTCAGCGCATCCTGGACGCTCTTGATGTCGGGATGGGCGTCGGCGAGGAATTTCGGGATCCACCAGCCTTGCACGCCGCCGTCGCTGAGGAGAGGGGCGGCGCGGATCAGGCGGCCTTCGGCCACGGCCGTGTCGAGGGCGGTGCGAAAGGAATCGATCCACATTTCCGGCGCCATGTCCGGTTCGGCCTTTTCGTTCATCGACGCGAAGGTCGGCATGGTGTCGCCCGTGACGAGCGTCACCTTGCAGCCGTAGCCGCTTTCGAGAATGATCTTGTCGACGTGGGCGGCGACGCCGGCCGAGGCCCAGTTCATTTCCGCGATGGAAACGTCGCCGCATTCCGCCGCTTGCGCCGAGCCCGCCAAAGCAAAGAGGCCACCAGCGAGAAGAGTCGAAGCGAGTAACTTTCGCATGTCGTAAGACCTCCCAGTCTTCGTACCGTTTTGAAGCAACGGATCGGCCCCGCACACCAATATTGTCGATGGGCGCAGCGCTCGGGCGTTTACGGACCTTGGCGATCTGCAGATATCGCTGGGTCCCGTCATGCCGGCCCGGAATGTTCTGGTAAGGCAATCCCGAATGCAGCGGTAATTGTCTCGTCCTGGCGCCGGCAGACGAAGCCTACGGGTTCCGTGCCAGAAATCAACCTTCTCGCGTCATGAAAGTTGCAGAAGTTCGTGGCAACCCATTGTATCGGTTGAAGTTGCCTCGCGGCGTGCGATCATGGTCGCCTCGATTGAACATGTCGTAGCGCGCCCCGATTCCGCCATGTCAGCAGCGATGCGGAGACAAAAAGCCGTAATTCATCATTGCTTAAGTTCTCAATAACCGTCCGGTAACAATCTGCGGTTATTGCTTGGTGCGTGGCGGGGGACAACCGCTGCCATGCTCCGGAAAAGGTATTGCGTCCCGGAGTTGAGCGAGCCCCGTGCGTATTTCGGGGCGGCCATTTATTGTTTTGGTAAACCGCGCCGACTTTCTCCGTCGTGCGCGGTTTTCGCTTTTGGGAGGGCACCGCCGCAGGGGACGGTGTTCCACCCCTCGCGAGCTCAGCCGGCGTTGAAAGTGCGGATCAGGCCAAACGAGCTGAAACGGGTATCCAGTTCCTCCGTTCGCGTTGCGACACGGGCCTTCGGGACCTTGGCATCCCACGCGATCTGCACTGTGTTGTTCCTGTTGAAGATGTACACCATCGGGGTTTCCTCGCGGCCGTTTCCAGCCATTCTGTTGTTGCGTGTTTTCGGCAGCGAGATATTCCTGCATAGGGTCGCTTTCAATGGCGAAAGCCGTCGTCCGATGTCGCAAACAGAAAGATGATCGGGCGTGCTGCAATTCAGTAGTGAATCGGGGCGAAATCGGCGTTCGGGGCGTGCCGAAACCGTGGCATTTTTGCTGCATCGCAAGGGGTTTAGTATGGATTTGCAATTTCGAAGAGGCGGGGCATGAAGCGGGCGATCATGCTTCAGGGCACGGGTTCCGATGTCGGAAAGACGGTGCTCGTCGCCGGGCTCTGCCGGCTGGCCGCGAACCGCGGCATTTCGGTGCGTCCGTTCAAGCCGCAGAACATGTCCAACAACGCCGCGGTCGCCGATGACGGCGGCGAGATCGGGCGCGCCCAGTGGCTGCAGGCCTGGGCGGCGAAGGTGCCGTCCTCGGTCCACATGAATCCGGTGCTTCTCAAGCCGCAATCCGACACCGGCAGCCAGATCATCCTGCAGGGCAAGGTTTTCGGACAGGCCAAGGGCCGCGACTACCAGCGGCTGAAGCCGAAACTGCTCGATGCGGTTCTGGAAAGTTTCGAAACGGTCAGTGAGGGGGCCGATCTCGTCATCGTCGAAGGTGCCGGTTCGCCCGCCGAGATCAATCTGCGCGCCGGCGATATCGCCAATATGGGCTTTGCCACGCGGGCGGGCGTTCCCGTTGTGTTGGTCGGGGACATCGACCGTGGCGGGGTGATCGCTTCGCTGGTCGGCACCCATGCGATCCTTCCCGAAGTCGACCGGAAGATGATCGCCGGATACATCATCAACAAGTTCCGCGGCGACGTCTCGCTGTTCGATGACGGCATTGCCTCGGTCGGGGCCTTCACCGGCTGGCCGTGCTTCGGCGTCGTGCCATGGCTGAAATCGGCCGCGCGGCTGCCGGCCGAAGATTCCGTCGTCCTCGAGCGTCTCGCACGTTCCGACCAGGCAGGCGCGCTGAAGGTGGCGGTGCCGGTGCTGTCGCGTATCGCCAATTTCGACGATTTCGATCCACTCGGAGCCGAACCCGATATCGACCTCGTCTTCGTCCGTCCGGGCGAGGCGATGCCGTCCGATTGCGGCCTGATCGTCATACCCGGATCGAAGTCGACGATCGGCGACCTGGAAGACCTGCGCCGCAACGGATGGGACCTGGACATCGCCATGCATGTGCGCCGCGGCGGCCGCGTCATCGGCATTTGTGGCGGCTACCAGATGCTCGGCCGCGTCGTTCGCGATCCGCTCGGGCTGGAGGGTGGCGTGCGGGAAGCGCCGGGTCTCGGCCTGCTCGATGTCGAAACCGACATGGCGCCGGAAAAGACGGTGCGCAACAGCCGAGCCCGCTCGGTGGAACATGACGTCGAACTGTCGGGCTACGAGATCCATCTCGGCGTGACGCAAGGGCCCGATTGCGCTCGACCTGCGGTGACGATCGACGGTCGGCCGGATGGCGCCGTTTCCGCCGATGGCCGCGTTTCGGGCACCTATCTGCACGGCCTCTTTGCCAGCGATTCCTATCGCGCCGCCCTGCTGAAGGGGTTCGGCATCGAAGGCGGGCAGGCGAGCTACCGTCAGGGGGTGGAAGAGGCGCTCGATGCGGTCGCAGCCGAACTGGAAGCCGCGCTGGACAAGGCCTGGCTGGACGGGCTCATAGGCTAGCGGGGACGGCAGGGGCCGTCCCGCGCTGTCGGTTCAGACGGCGGCGGGCATCCGTCGGCGTGCCTCTCGGAACGAAATCAGCCGCTTGCTTTGCTCGTCCCATAGTGTCAGCGGCACGCATTTGAGGCTTTGCCAGAACGTCAGCCGTCCGATCTCCTTCAGTTCCGGATAATCCTTGAGGATCTGCGGCAACCGGTGGAACGGAATGCGGCTGGAAAGATGGTGGACGTGATGGATGCCGATATTGCCGGTGAGCCACATCAGCGGCTTCGGCAGATCGTAGAACGAACTGCCGTGCAGGGCGGCATTGTCACGCTGCCACTCTTCAGTCCGCTCCCAGTGCGCGTGTTCGAACTGATGCTGCACGTAGAACAGCCACACGCCGATCGAGGCGCCGATCACCACGATCGGGACCTGCACCAGAAGGAACGCCTTGAGGCCGATGGCATAGATCAGCAGGCCGTAGATGGCCGCGATGCCGGCGTTGGTCGCCAGCGTGCTGACCCACGGCACGGGGCCCTTGTCCATCGCGCCGACCGGCAGTCGGTGACGAAAGATGAACAGATAGGCCGGGCCGATCCCGAACATGACCAGCGGATGGCGGTAGAGCCGGTAGCGAAGACGCCCGGAGCGGCTGAGCGCCATGTATTCATCGACCGTCAGCGTGTCGATGTCGCCGAAACCCCGCTTGTCGAGGTTCCCCGAACTGGCGTGATGCAGGGCGTGCGAATGGCGCCAGTAGTCGTAGGGCGTCAGCGTCAGCACGCCGATTGCCCGGCCGACCCAGTCGTTCGCCAGCCGCGACGTGAACATCGAGCCGTGGCCGCAATCGTGCTGGATGATGAAGAGGCGGACCATGAGGCCGGCGGCCGGAAACACGGCGAGGAGGGCGAGAAGAGGGTGGACCGGCCACAACGCCCACGCCGCGACCCATGCGGTCGCGAACGGGACGATGGTGGCTGCGATCTCGAAAAGCGCTCGTCTGTCGTCGGGATCCTTGTAGGGCATCATCCGCGAGACCCATAGGCGGGTGGCGGAACTCATATGAAATTACTCGTCAATTGGGTGATCATTTCCTGGTCGGAGGAGGGGTTCGAAACCCCTTCGGTAGGCCCATATAGCAAAAACTGGAGCGATTGGTACTATTTTTCGCGACAGCCTGTGGACGGCGGTCGATCCGCACCTTGGAACATTGTCGCGATTGTGCGCCGGCACACGCACGCGCCATGACGATTTGCGTCATGCGCCGTCGTAGCAAGTGATTGACTTTGTTGCGTCGCCATCGCTATCATGTTGGCTACGAATGGTTCTCGGACTGCCACAGCGGTCCGGGAGTAAATGGGAATGTGGAGGGGCGGACCCACCCAGGGCGTCCAAATCACAGCCGACCCCGCGACTGTAGAGTGGTCAGGGTCTTACAGCCGGTTGAGGCGACGTTTTGCTGGCAGTCTGCATGGGGCAGGCGGGCAGGATTGTCGACTTTGCCGGAAAAGCCACTGGAGTGGCTTCGCGATATGCCGGGGTTGGACGCCTCTATGTCTACGAATCGTCCGCCCCTTCGTGAAGCCGCAACCTCCGGGAAGGCGAGCAAGACCCGCTGGCACTGAAGTGCCGTGTAACCGCGAGCCAGGAAACCTGCCATGCGTGCCGGGCATTCGCCCAACCCCCTTGGGGAGGTCTCCCCATCTGGCCAGCACGGAGGTTGTCATGGCTACTACGACTGTTTCTTCCAAGGCGCTCTCGATCAGCGATCGATTGACTGCCGGTTTCATTGCCCTTTTCCTTGGTGCCTTCCTGATCTGGGGCGTCGGTCTAGCGCATTCGATGGTGCTGCATGACACCGCTCATGACACGCGCCATTCGTATGGCTTTCCCTGCCACTAAGGTTCAAGGTCCCTTAACATGATCGTAAAACATCTCTTGGCCGCCCTGGTGGCCGGGCTGATTGCTGGCGTGCTGATGACCGCCATGCAGCAGTATCGAGTCGTGCCGTTGATCCTGCATGCCGAGGAGTTCGAGGGAGAAGAAGCTCCCGCGGATCCGGGGCATCAGCATTCATCGAAAGCGAACTATTCGACCTTTGGTCAATTGGCATCATCCCTTTACATCGTGACGCCTGCCTATGCCCATGATCATCCCGCCGCGGAAGGCGAGGAAGAGGGCGGCATCATGTTCGGCATGAGCCGCTTCAGCGGCACGCTGGCCGCCAATCTCGTTGCAGGTGCCGGCTTTGCGCTGTTGCTTGCCGGGGTCAGCCTCGTCAGTGGCCACACGATTACCGTGGCGAATGGCGTCCTCTGGGGCGGTTGCGCCTGGCTTGCCGTGCATTTCCTGCCGGCGCTCGGCCTGCCTCCGGAACTTCCCGGTTTCCCGGCAGCCGATCTCGGCGAGCGGCAGGTCTGGTGGCTGATCACGGTGGCGCTGTCGGCAATCGGGCTGTACCTCTTGGCCATTCGGGGAGAAATCGCCGCCAAGATCGTCGGCATCCTGCTGATCGCCGCCCCGCATTTCTGGGGCGCCCCGCAGCCGGATTCGATCGACAGCGCGGTTCCTGCGGTCCTGGCTGCCGAGTTCGCCGTTGCCGCGTTGGCGACGACGCTGTTCTTCTGGGTGGTTCTTGGCCTGGCGCTGGGCTACCTCAACGACAAAGTGGTGAAGGCCGCCTGATGAGCAAAAAACCGCCCGGTACCGTCCTGGTGCTGGGCGGAGCACGTTCCGGAAAGTCGCGGTTCGCGGAGGGGCTGGTGGTCGAATCGGGCCTCGATCGCCACTACGTTGCGACGGGGCTCGCCTTCGACGACGAGATGCGCGAGCGCATCGCCCGCCACCGCACGGATCGCGGTGATAGGTGGACGACCCACGAGGAGCCGCTCGACCTGGTCGGCACGCTCTCCCGCATCGACGCACCGGACAGGGCGATCCTGGTCGACTGCCTGACGCTGTGGGTGACCAACCTGATGATGGAAGGCCGCGACTTGGCCGCCGAATTCGAAGCGCTCACCGCGCTTCTTCCGAATGTTTCCGCCGGGCTGGTCCTGGTCTCCAATGAAGTCGGCCTCGGCATCGTGCCGGAAAACCGCATGGCGCGCGAGTTTCGCGATCATGCCGGACGGCTTCATCAACTTGTGGCGGCATCGGCCGCTGACGTCTATTTTGTCGCGGCGGGACTGCCGCTGAAAATGAAGGGTTGAACCCAATGATGCGAGAAAAGATCCCCGCCACCGTCATCACCGGCTTTCTCGGCGCCGGCAAGACGACGATGATCCGCAATCTCTTGCAGAATGCCAACGGCAAGAAGATCGCGTTGATCATCAACGAGTTCGGCGATCTTGGGGTCGACGGCGAGGTGCTGAAGGGCTGCGGTGCGGAAAACTGCACCGAGGACGACATCATCGAGCTCACCAACGGCTGCATCTGCTGCACCGTCGCCGACGATTTCATCCCGACGATGACGAAGCTCCTGGAGCGCGACAGCCGGCCGGACCATATCGTCATCGAGACATCCGGCCTGGCGCTGCCGCAGCCACTGGTCGCCGCCTTCAACTGGCCGGATATCCGCACCCAGGTGACCGTCGACGGCGTGGTTACGGTGGTCGACAGCGTCGCAGTCGCCGCCGGCCGCTTTGCCGACGACCACGACAAGGTCGAGGCCTTGCGCGCCGACGACACCTCGCTCGACCACGAAAGCCCGCTCGAGGAACTGTTCGAGGACCAGCTGACCTGCGCCGATCTCATTGTGCTCAACAAGTCCGATTTGCTCGATGCCGCCGGCATGGACAGGGTCAAGGCCGATGTCGTCGCGCGCATCAACCGCAAGCCGGCGATGATCGAAGCCCGCAACGGCGAGGTTTCCGCCGCCGTGCTGCTCGGTCTCGGCATCGGCACGGAAGCCGACATCGACAACCGCAAGTCCCATCACGAGCTCGAGCACGAGGCGCTGCACGAAAGCGGCGAGCCGCATGACCACCACCACGACCATGACGAATTCGACAGCTTCGTCGTCGAGCATGGACCGGTCAGCGACCCGGCAGCGTTCGTGGAAAAGCTCAAGGGCGTGATCGAGGCGAACGACGTGCTGCGCCTGAAGGGTTTTGCCGATGTGCCGGGCAAGCCGATGCGCCTCGTCATCCAGGCGGTCGGCAGCCGCATCGAGCACTATTTCGACCGCGTATGGGCGCCGGGCGAAAACCGAACCACGCGCCTGGTGGTCATCGGCCTGCACGACATGGACGAGGCCGCCGTGCGAGCGGCCATCGCTGCCTTGTAGACCAGGCTTGAACGACATATCGCCGCCTCTCGGGCCAGTTCCCGGGCAAGGCGGCGCAGCATTTCCCGGAGACGCCGGATGCATCTTCTTCTTGCCCAGAAAGGTTCGATTGCCGACGGCGACGAGGCGATCGATCTCGGCCAGACGCCCGGCGACATCCTGTTCCTGTCCGCCGCCGACACGGAGCTTGCGGCGATCGCCGCCGCGCATGCCCGACAACCCGGCGGGCCATCGCTGAGGCTCGCGAGCCTGATGGCGCTCAAGCATCCGATGTCGGTCGATACCTATGTCGAGCGGACCGCACGTCACGCCCGGCTCATCATCGTCCGGGCGCTCGGCGGCGCGAGCTACTTCCAGTATGCGATCGAGGCGCTGCATGCCGCAGCCACCCGCAACGGCGCAAGAATCGCGGTCCTGCCGGGCGACGACAAGCCGGATGCCGGGCTGGAACCCTATTCCAACGTCGATGCCGCCGACCTCGACGCGCTGTGGAAATACCTCATCGAAGGCGGCGAGGCGAATTCCCGCACCTTCCTCGCCTATGCCCGGGCAATGCTCGACGGGACCGAACGGCCGGAGCCAGCCGTGCCGCTGCTCAAGGCCGGCATCTGGTGGCCGGGTGCGGGCGTGATCGGGCTGGACGCGTGGAAGGAGCATGCCTCGCGATCTGCGGACAAGCCGGTGATCGCCATCTGCTTCTACCGGGCACTGGTGCAGAGTGGCGAAACCAAGCCGGTGGAGGCACTGGTCGCGGCGCTGGACGGCGAGGGAATCTGCGCCCTTCCGGTGTTCGTTTCCAGTCTCAAGGACGCTGTTTCCGTCGGCACGCTGACCTCGATCTTTGCCGAAGCACCGCCGGATGTGGTGATCAACGCCACCGGCTTTGCGGTTTCGGCGCCCGGCGCCGGCCACCAGCCGACCGTGCTCGACGCAGGCGGCGCGGTGGTGCTCCAGGCGATCTTTTCCAGTTCCGGCCGCGAGGCATGGGAGCGGTCGTACCAGGGGCTGTCGGCGCGTGACCTCGCCATGAGCGTGGCGCTCCCGGAAGTCGACGGCCGGGTGTTGTCCCGCGCCGTCTCTTTCAAGTCGGCGGCTCGCTTCGACGAGCGCGTCGAGACGAACATCGTCAGCCATGAGCCGCTCGACGATCGCATTCGCTACGTGGTGCAGCTTGCGGCCAACTGGGCGCGGTTGCGGCGCAGCGATGCCGCCGACCGGCGCGTGGCGATCGTCATGGCCAACTATCCGAACCGCGACGGCCGGCTCGGAAACGGCGTCGGCCTCGATACCCCGGCCGGCACGATCGAAGTGCTGAAAGCCATGGCGCGCGAAGGCTATGCAGTCGCCGACCTGCCGGAGGACGGCGACGCGCTGATGCGTCACCTGATGGCCGGGCCGACGAACGCGGCCGACAAGGATCGCGAGATCCGGGAAACGATTTCGCTCAGTCAATACAAGACGTTCTTCGCAACGCTTCCGAAAAAGATCCAGGACGAAATGTCCGTCCGCTGGGGCGCTCCGGAAGCCGATCCGTTCTTTCGCGATGGCGTCTTCGCCCTGCCGCTCGCTCGCTTCGGCGAGGTACTGGTCGGCATCCAGCCGGCACGCGGCTACAACATCGATCCGAAGGAGACGTACCACTCCCCGGACCTGGTGCCGCCGCACGGCTATCTCGCTTTCTACGCCTATCTCCGCAGCGTCTATGGCGCCCATGCCATCGTGCACATGGGCAAGCACGGCAATCTCGAATGGCTGCCGGGCAAGGCGCTGGCGCTGTCGGAGAACTGCTATCCGGAGGCGGTCTTCGGGCCACTGCCGCACCTCTATCCGTTCATCGTCAATGATCCCGGCGAGGGAACCCAGGCCAAGCGCCGCACGAGCGCCGTCATCATCGACCACCTGACGCCGCCGCTGACGCGGGCCGAGAGCTACGGCCCGCTGAAGGACCTCGAAGCGCTAGTCGACGAATACTACGAGGCGGCTGGGGGCGATCCGCGTCGATTGCGTCTGCTGAAGAAGCAGATCCTCGAACTGGTTGCCGATATCGGCCTCGACCAGGATGCCGGCATTGCCGGAGGCGAGGCCGAGGAGACGGCGCTCGCCAAGCTCGACGCCTATCTCTGCGATCTCAAGGAAATGCAGATCCGCGACGGGTTGCACATCTTCGGCCTGGCGCCTGAAGGGCGGTTGCTCACCGACCTGACCGTCGCCCTGGCGCGCGTGCCGCGCGGCCTCGGCGAGGGAAAGGACCAGAGCCTGCAGCGCGCGATCGCAGCGGATTCCGGCCTGACGGGCGGGCAATTCGACCCCCTCGATTGCGACATGGCGGCGGCATGGGTCGGGCCGAAGCCGGAGATCCTGCGCGGCCTGTCGGATGCGCCGTGGCGATCCTACGGCGACACCGTGGAGCGCATCGAGCTGCTTGCCGCCAGGTTCGTCGCCGGCGAACTCTTTTGTCCCGACGACTGGTCCCGAACGATATCGGTTCTCACCGAGATCGCCGAGCGCCTGAAACCGGCGGTGCGGCAATCGGGGCTTGCCGAGATCGGTGGGCTGCTGACCGGTCTTGCCGGGCGCTTCGTCCAGCCGGGCCCTTCCGGCGCTCCGACGCGCGGCCGGCCCGACGTCCTGCCGACGGGCAGGAACTTCTATTCGGTCGACAGCCGTGCAGTCCCGACGGCGGCCGCCTATGAACTCGGCAGGAAGTCGGCCGAGTTGCTGATTGCGCGCTATGTGCAGGACCACGGCGAATGGCCGACCTCCT
The DNA here is from genome assembly GCA_030028905.1 of Ferirhizobium litorale. Taxonomy (GTDB): domain Bacteria; phylum Pseudomonadota; class Alphaproteobacteria; order Rhizobiales; family Rhizobiaceae; genus Ferirhizobium; species Ferirhizobium litorale. Next base: position 157,105 of record JALDYZ010000008.1, read on the forward strand.
TCGGGCTCACCGCCTGGGGAACCTCGAACATGCGCACCGGCGGCGACGACATCGCCCAGGCGCTGGCTCTGATCGGGGTCAAGCCGGTCTGGGACAACGCGTCGCGTCGCGTCACCGGCTACGAGATCATCCCGCCCGCCATGCTGCGCCGTCCCCGGGTCGACGTGACGCTCAGGATCTCGGGTTTCTTCCGCGATGCCTTTCCGGAACAGATCGCGCTCTACGACAAGGCGGTCCGTGCCGTCGGGCTGCTGGACGAGGACGAGACTGACAATCCGATCGCAGCCCGGATGCGGCGCGAGACGGCGGGGCTCGTTGCCGAGGGGCTGGACGAAGGGGCTGCGGCGCGGCGCGCCGGCTACCGCGTCTTCGGCTCGAAGCCGGGTGCCTATGGCGCGGGCCTGCAGGCGCTGATCGACGAGAAGGGCTGGGAGCGGCGCGGCGATCTTGCCGAGGCCTATCTCGTGTGGGGCGGCTATGCCTATGGCGCCGGCGAGGAGGGCAAGGCCGAGCGCGGGCTGTTCGAGGAGCGGCTGCGCTCGGTGCAGGCGGTGGTGCAGAACCAGGACAATCGCGAGCACGACCTGCTCGACAGCGACGACTACTACCAGTTCGAAGGCGGCATGACCGCTGCGATCGAGCATGTCGCCGGTGCCAGGCCGTCGGTCTATCACAACGATCATTCCCGCCCGGAAAAGCCCGTCATCCGTTCGCTCGAGGAGGAGATCGGCCGGGTGGTGCGCGCCCGTGTCGTCAATCCGAAATGGATCGCGGGGGTGATGCGCCACGGCTACAAAGGTGCCTTCGAGATCGCCGCGACCGTCGATTACATGTTCGCCTTTTCGGCAACGACCGGTGCGGTCCGCGACCATCATTTCGAGGCGATCTACCAGGCCTTCGTCATGGACGACAGCGTCGCCGCCTTCATGCAGGACAAGAATCGGGCGGCATGGAACGAGATGCGCGATCGCCTGCTCGAAGCGATCGAGCGCGGATTGTGGACACCCCGGTCGAATTCGGCGAGATTCGACCTTTCGAAATCGACCGTGGAGGACTAGTCATGGCTGAACTCTCCGGGCATTGCCTCTGCCGATCCGTGACCTTCAAGGTAAGGGGAGAAATCCTCCGCGCCGGCCATTGCCACTGCGAAAGCTGCCGGCGCGCGACCTCGTCGCCGGTCACGACCTTCTTCACCGTCGAAAAGGAGGATGCCGAATTCACCGGCGAGCCGCTGCGGTACTATGCCTCATCGCCGGGTGTCTCGAGGAGCTTCTGCAGCACCTGCGGCTCGCCGATGTCCTACGAGACCGAGGAGAGGCCGGGTGAGATCGATTTCTACGTCGCGGCGCTTGCCGAAGGCTCAGTCGTCGATGTCGACGAACACTGGTATTGGAACGAGCGGGTCACCTGGCTGAATTGCGTCGATGACCTGCCGAAGAGAACACCTGCGGGGGAAAGCTGAGATGAGCGAAACGGAAGACAAGATGACCGCCGAGGAACTTGCACGCCACGCAGAGAAGATGGCGAAGAAAAAGGCGGCGCGTGACAAGATCATGGCCACCAAGACCGACGAGAAGGGTCTGGTGATCGTCCATACCGGCAAGGGCAAGGGAAAGTCGTCGGCCGCGTTCGGCATGATCTTCCGCCATATCGCCCATGGCAAGCGGTGCGCGGTGGTTCAGTTCATCAAGGGCGCGATGTCGACCGGCGAACGCGACCTCATCCTCAGGCATTTTTCCGACATCTGCGAATTCCACACCATGGGCGAGGGGTTCACCTGGGAGACCCAGGACCGCGCCCGCGACGTCGCCATGGCGCAAGCCGCCTGGGCGAAGGCCAAGGACCTGATCCGCGACGAGGCGAACTCGATGGTGCTGCTCGACGAGATCAACATCGCGATCCGCTACGACTATATCGACATCGACGAGGTCGTGACCTTCCTCAAGGAAGAAAAGCCCTACATGACCCATGTCGTGCTGACCGGCCGCAACGCCAAGGACGAACTGATCGAGATCGCCGATCTGGCGACAGAGATGGAGCTTCTCAAGCATCCCTTCCGCTCCGGCATCAAGGCGCAGGTGGGCGTCGAGTACTGATGACCAGCGGCTGGGTCTTCTGGGCGCTGGTGTCGGCGGCCTTCGCGGCCCTGACGGCGATCTTCGGAAAGATCGGGGTGGCAGGCATCAACTCGGACCTGGCAACGCTTGTTCGCACCGTGGTGATCTTCTTCACGCTCGCGGCGATCGTTGTGGCGACCGGGCAATGGCAGCCGCCATCGACCATTTCGACGAAAACCTGGGTTTTCCTCACGCTTTCGGGGCTCGCCACCGGTGCGTCGTGGCTTGCCTATTTCCGCGCCCTGAAGCTTGGAGACGCGGCGCGGGTCGCGCCGGTCGACAAGCTCTCGATCGTGCTTGTCGCGGTATTCGGCGTCATCTTCCTCGGCGAGAAGCTGAACCTCATCCACTGGTTTGCGGTCGCGCTCATTGCGACCGGGGCCATTCTTCTGGCGCTCTTCTAGAAGCCCAGCCAGATCCTCACCGGATTGGCCGGATCGGAAAGCAGCTTGGCGGCCAGCGCCAGGCAGGAGATAACCAGCAACGGCTTGATGACCCGGGCGCCGTTCTTCATCGCGAAGCGGGAGCCCACCTGCGCCCCGAGGAACTGGCCGACCCCCATGGCAAGGCCGACCTTCCAGAGCACGGCGCCGAACAGGATGAAGACCACGAAGGCACCGACATTGGAGCCGAAGTTCAAGAGCTTCGTGTGAGCGGTGGCCTTGAGCACGCCGAAGCCGGCAAGCTCGACGAAAGCCAGCATGAAGAACGAGCCGGTGCCCGGGCCGAAGACGCCGTCGTAGAAGCCGATCAGCGGCACGATGGTGAGCCCGAAGACGAATGGCGATAGTCGCTGGTGCCGGTCCTGGTCGCTCAGGCTGGGCTTGATGGCGAAATAGAGGGCGATCGCCGCCAGCAGGAAGGGCAGCAGGCCGCTCAGAACGTCGGCCGGCACGATGGTCGCCAGCACCGCTCCGAGCGCACCGCCCACCACCGTCATGATCGCCATAGGCCATTGCTTGCGCAGGTTCACGTGACCGTGACGGGCATAGGCGATTGTCGCCGATCCCGATCCGAACAGCGACTGCAGCTTGTTGGTGCCGAGCGTCTGCAAGGGGGGGATGCCGGCAATCAGCATGGCCGGGATGGTTATCAGCCCGCCGCCGCCGGCGATGGAATCGATAAACCCGGCGATGAAGGCGGCAAGGACCAGCAACAGGAGGACGGAGAAGGCGATATCGTGCAAGGGAGTACTCGCGGAAAATGAGAACGCGCAGGGAGAAATTTGCAGGGCGTCACGTCTGCAACAGGAGCGCAATAGCGCAAAATGCGGCATCCTTGAAGGGCAATTGCGCAGCATTCGGTACGCCACGGCGCATCTGCCGCAGGATGTGCCGCATTCCGGTTTGACCCCGTCCGGCGGCTCGGATAAAGCTCATGGTCATGTGCGACGGCGCCTGTTTTTACAGGCTTGAGAGAGTCCGGTGCGGCCAACCCAAGTCGGGGGCCTGATCCGGAGCTGTCCCGATGGCCGCAGGGCCGGGTTTCCGGCTCTGGCGCTTCGTACATCCGAAAAGCGAAGCAGGGAGGCCGAATCATGGCGGAAAAACTCGGAATCATGGTGTGCGGCCATGGCAGCCGCAACCAGAACGCGGCGCGCGAATTTGCAGTGATCGCCGAGGCGCTGAAGGCCCGCAATCCCGACATGCCCGTCGAATACGGCTATCTCGAATTCTGCAATCCGGTGATCGCTTCCGGCCTCGACAGGCTGCGCGAGCAGGGGGTGACGCGCGTACTCGCCGTGCCCGGCATGCTGTTTGCCGCCGGTCATGCCAAGAACGACATTCCCTCGGTGCTCAACACCTACCAGGCGCAGAATCCGGGCATGGTGATCAACTACGGGCGCGAACTCGGCATCGACCTGAAGATGATCCGCGCCGCCGGCGACCGCATCCAGGAGGCCGTCGACGAGGCGAACGCCACGCTTGGCGAGGTCAGCCGTCACGAGACGCTGCTGATGGTGGTCGGGCGCGGCTCGTCGGATCCGGATGCCAACTCCAACGCCACCAAGGTCATGCGCATGCTGTGGGAAGGCATGGGCTTCGGCTGGGGCGAGACCTGTTACTCGGGGGTTACATTCCCGCTGGTCGAGCCGGGGCTGGAGCATGCCGCCAAGCTCGGCTACAGGCGCATCATCGTCTTCCCGTACTTCCTCTTCACCGGCGTGCTGGTGAAGCGCATCTACAGCTATACCGAAGAGGTGGCGGCGCGCCATCCGGAAATCCAGTTCGTCAAGGCCAGCTATCTCAACGACCATCCACTGGTGCTCGACGCCTTCCAGGATCGGGTGAAGGAAATCCTCGAAGGCGCGGCGGTGATGAACTGCCAGATGTGCAAGTACCGCGAGCAGGTGCTCGGCTTCGAGGCAGACATCGGCCAGCCGCAGGAAAGCCACCACCACCACGTCGAGGGTATCGGCGGCGGGCTGGAAGACTGTCCGTGCGGGGGGGATTGCGATGCCTCCTGTCGGGACGAGGATTTCTGCCGCGAGCATGGCCTTCCCTGGACGCCAGTCCATTCGCATGCCGAGCCGAATTCCCTCGAACCGGCCTTCGACTATGCGCCTTCGGTTGCCCTCGGTGGCAAGTACGGGCACCTGATGAACGCCGAACCGGATGCCGGACTTGAAGAGGTGATGAATGCGCCGTCGAGCGGCCATCATCACCACGCGCATGGCGAGGCCTGCGGCTGCGGTCATCATCATGGTCACGATCACCACCACGATCACCACGATCACCACGATCACAGCCACGGTCATCATCATCACAACCATGCTCATGATCATGGGCACCACCATGACCATGGCCACCACCATGCGCCGTATCCGCATGCGGACCATCCGCTCGGACCGAAGTCGATGAAGAAGAAGTGAACCGATGGGCGCGCTCGACTACATCCGCGATCCCGCCGAGATCTACGAAAGGTCCTTTGCGACCATCCGGGCGGAAGCGGATTTGTCCCGCTTTCCGAAAGGGATGGAGGCGCTTGCTGTCAGATTGATTCATGCCTGCGGCATGACCGAGCTGGCCGCTGACATCGCATTTTCTGATGGCGCGTTCGAGGCGGGTGCAGCGGCGCTCTCCAGCGGCGCGTCGGTGCTGTGCGATGCCGAAATGGTCCGTCAAGGCATCATCCGCAGATTGCTGCCGCGCGATAACGATGTGGTTTGCCTCCTCAATGACGAACGCGTCCGGCCACTTGCCGTCGAGATCGGCAATACCCGCTCGGCGGCGCAAGTCGATCTCTGGGCGGACCGGCTCGGCGGCGCGGTGGTGGCGATCGGCAACGCGCCGACGGCACTGTTCCGCCTGCTGGAATTGATCGACCGAGGAGCGCCGAAGCCCGCCGTCATTCTCGGCTTTCCGGTTGGGTTCGTCGGGGCGGCGGAATCGAAGGCGGAACTGATCGCCGATCCGCGCGGCATACCCTTTATCGCGGTGCGCGGCCGCCGCGGCGGCTCGGCCATGGCGTCCGCCGCCGTCAATGCCCTGGCAGGAGGGCTCGGGACCAATGTCTGACGCGCCACAAGAAGCGCCCTGGCTGACGATCGTCGGCATCGGCGACAGCGGGCTTTCGAGCCTGACGGCGGATGCACGCGCCATCGTCGAGGCGTCGCGGACGCTCGTCGTGGCGGACCGGTTGGACGAGGTCGTTGCCCATCTGACGGGTGCACGGGTGCTCCTGCGCTGGTCGGATGGCTATCGCGAGACCCTCGACCGCATCCTTGCCCTGCGCGGCACGCCGGTCACCGTGCTTGCGACCGGCGACCCGATGCATTTCGGCATCGGCGCGACGCTGCGCAAGCATTTTTCCGCCGGCGAGATGCGCGTTCTGCCGTCGCCATCGGCATTTTCGCTCGCCGCCGCGCGGCTCGGCTGGCCGTTGCAGTCGGTCGCGCAGATTTCGTTGCATGGCCGCCCGGTCGAGTCGGTCAACCGCCACCTGTTGCCAGGTACGCGCATTCTGGCGCTGACCTCGGACGCAAGCACCGTCGGCTCGGTCGCAGCGAACCTTGCCGGTCGCGGTTTCGGGGCCTCGATCCTGCATGTTCTCGAACATATGGGCGGGCCACGCGAGCGCCTGCTGCGCATGAGTGTCGACGAATTTCTGGCCGATGCGCCAACAATCGCCGATTTCAACACACTTGCCATCGACTGCGCCGTCGATGCTCCGCTGCTGTCGCCGGTGCCGGGATTGCCTGACGATGCCTTCCGGCATGACGGACAACTGACCAAGCGCGAGGTGCGCGCCGCGACGCTCTCCCTTCTCCAGCCGTTTCCGAACGCGCTTCTCTGGGATGTCGGCGCCGGCTGCGGTTCGATCGCCATCGAGTGGATGCGCGCCGGCATGGGCACGCGGGCGGTCGCCATCGAAAACAGGGCCGAGCGGCTGACGATGATCCGCGAGAATGCCGCAACGTTCGGCGTTCCCGACCTCGTTTCCGTCGAGGGCGAGGCACCTGATGCACTTGCCGGGCTCGATTTGCCGGACGTGGTCTTCATCGGAGGCGGCATCACGACTGACCGCCTGTTCGAGGCCTGCTGGCAGGCACTGAAGCCGGGCGGTCGGCTGGTCGCCAATGCGGTCACCATCGAGGGCGAGGCACGGCTTGCGGAGTTGCGTGGCCTTCATGGCGGGGAACTGACTCGCATATCGGTCGCGCGCGCCGCTCCCGTCGGCCGCTACTGCGGCTGGAAATCGCTGATGCCGGTGACGCTGTGGAGCGTGAGCAAGGGGAGAGAAGCATGAGCGGCAAGCTCTACGGCCTGGGGCTAGGTCCCGGCGATCCGGAACTCATCACGTTGAAGGCGCACCGGATCCTGACGACCGCGCCGGTCGTTGCCTATCCAGCGCCGGATACCGGGCCGAGCTTCGCCCGGCAGATCGCCGCCGGTTATCTGTCGCCGAGCCAGCTCGAAGTCCCAATGGTGGTGCCGATGCGCGTCGAGCGCTATCCGGCGCAGGAGGTGTACGACGAGGCGGCGGCGACCCTTTCGCGTCACCTCGACGCCGGTTCGGACGTGGCGGTTCTGTGCGAGGGCGATCCCTTCTTCTACGGCTCGTTCATGTATCTGTTCGAGCGCCTTGCCGGGCGCTACGAGACCGAGATGGTGCCGGGCGTCTCCTCGATCATGGCCGGTGCATCTGCCTTCGGCCGACCGCTTGCGGCCCGCAACGACGTGCTGACGGTCATTCCGGGGCCGCTCGAATCCGACGAGATGCAGGCACGCATCGCGGCGAGCGACGCCGTGGCGATCATCAAGGTCGGCCGCCATTTCAACCGCATACGGCAATTGCTTGAGAAAATGAATCTGGTCGAGAGTGCCGGCTATCTGGAGCGTATCAGCCTGCCGGAGCAGCGCGTCCTGCCGCTTTCCGCAGTCGTCGAGGACAGCGCGCCGTACTTCTCGATCATCCTGATCTACAAGGGGCAGGAGGGCTGGATCTCGGCGCTTCGCCCGTCCCAATCGAACGGAACAAGACCATGAGCGCCAGCAACAAGCCCGCCGTCATCATCCTGTCCGAGGCGGCTCGCGGGATCGGGCGCCGGATCGCCGAACTCACCGGCGGCGATCTGCACGGCGCATCCGCGCGCGTTTCAAGCGCCGAGGTTGCCTTCGACCAGTTGAAGCCGCATCTGCAGGGCCTGTTCGTCGAGGGCCGGCCGATCGTCGCTGTCATGGCGTCGGGCGCAGTGATCCGGCTTCTGGCGCCGGTGCTGGCCGACAAGATGCTGGAGCCGCCCGTGCTTGCCGTCAGCGAGGATGGCTCTTCGGTGGTGCCTCTGCTCGGCGGCCATCATGGCGCCAACGATCTCGCCCGCCTGTTGGCCGACGGGCTCCACGGGCACGCGGCGGTCACGACCGCCGGCGACGTCCGTTTCGGCGTCGCGCTCGACGCGCCGTCCGAGGGCTACGTGCTGGCCAATCCTGAGAACGCCAAGGCGGTGATGGCGGAGCTTGTGGCCGGCGCGCCTGCGCGCCTCGACGGCGAAGCCGCGTGGCTGGCAGGGAACGGCATACCCTTCGCCGCCGATGGTGCGGTTACCCTTACCATCACCGACCGGTCCAAGACGCCTACGCCGCTCGAACTCGTCTATCACCCGAAGACGCTGGTGCTCGGCATGGGCTGCGAGCGCGGGGCTTCGAGCGAAGAGGCGATTGCGCTTGCGGAGAAAGCCGTTGCCGATAGCGGCGTTGCCGAGGAGAGCATCGCTGCCGTTGCTTCCATCGATCTCAAGGCGGACGAGACGGCGATCCATGCGGTCGCCGCCCGTTTCGGCGTACCGGCGCGCTTCTTCGATGCCTCCACGCTGGAAGCGGAAACGCCGCGGCTCCAAAACCCGTCCGAGGTCGTGTTCGCCGAGGTCGGCTGCCACGGCGTTGCCGAAGGTGCTGCGCTTGCGGCGTCCGGCTCGGATAGCGAACTCGTGTTTGCGAAGATCAAGTCGAAGGGGGCCACGGCAGCGATTGCCCGCTCGTCCTCGATCATCGATCCGGATGCCATCGGCCGCTCGCGCGGAAAGCTGTTCGTCGTCGGCATCGGGCCGGGAGCCGGCCGCTGGCGCTCGCCGGAAGTCTCGGCCATGGTGGCCGCCTCGACCGATCTCGTCGGCTATTCGCTCTACCTCGACCTGCTCGGGCCGCTTGCCCGCGGCAAGACGCGGCACGACTTCGACCTCGGCAAGGAGGAGGCGCGCGTCGTGCATGCCATGGAACTCGCCGGGCAGGGCCGCGACGTGGCGCTCGTCTGCTCGGGTGACGCCGGCATCTATGCGATGGCGACGCTCGTGTTCGAACTCTTCGAGAAGGGCGGCATTTCGGACGCGGCAAGCCGCATCGAAGTGCAGGTCTCGCCCGGAATCTCGGCGCTGCAGGCAGCGGCCGCGCGGGCCGGCGCCCCGCTCGGCCATGATTTCTGCACGATCTCGCTCTCCGACCTCCTGACCCCGTGGGAGGACATCCAGCGGCGCGTCAGGGCGGCTGGCGAGGGCGATTTCGTCATCGCCTTCTACAACCCGGTGTCGATGAAGCGCCGCACCCAGCTCGCCTATGCCCGCGACAAGCTGCTCGAGTATCGGCCGCATTCCACCCCGGTCATCCTTGCCACCAATCTCGGACGCGAAGGCGAAAGGGTGCGCGTGGTGCCGCTCGGCGAACTCAATGTCGATGATGTCGACATGCTGACGGTGGTGGTCGTCGGCTCGTCGGAAAGCCGCACGGTTACGACCGGCGACGGTCGGACCTGGGTGTTCACGCCAAGGGGCTATTCCGGCAAGGCCGGTACAGGCATGAAGAAGGAAGCAGCAGAATGACCGTCTATTTCATCGGCGCCGGCCCCGGCGCGCCGGATCTCATCACCGTGCGCGGGCTGAAACTCATCGAGCGCTGCCCTGTCTGCCTCTATGCCGGTTCTCTGGTGCCGGAAGAGATCGTCAGCGCAGCGCCCGAGGGCGCCATCGTCAAGGATACCGCCCCGATGCATCTCGACGAGATCATGGCCGACATCGAAGCCGCGCATGAGCGCGGCGAGGATGTGGCGCGGGTGCATTCCGGCGATCCCTCGATCTATGGCGCGATCGCCGAGCAGATGCGACGCCTCGATGCGCTCGACATTCCCTATGACGTGGTTCCGGGCGTTCCGGCCTTCGCGGCAACGGCGGCGCGGCTGAAGACCGAACTGACGCTGCCCGAGATCGCACAGACGATCATCATCACCCGCACCGAGATGAAGGCGTCGTCGATGCCCGAGTTCGAAACGCTGGAGATCCTCGGCAAAGCGCGCGCGACACTCGCCATCCACCTGTCGATCCGCAATCTCACCCATGTGCGCGAGGTTCTGACCCCGTACTATGGCGAGGATTGCCCGGTCGTGGTCGCCTATCGCTCGACCTGGCCGGACGAACTCTTCATCCGCACGACCCTGAAGGACATGCAGGAACAGGTGCGCAAGGCGAAGATCACCCGCACCGCGCTGATCATGGTCGGCAAGGTTTTCGGCGATGTCAGCTTCCGCGACAGCGACCTCTACAATTCCGATTTCAGCCATGTGCTGCGAAACCGGGGCAAGAAGAAGGTGGCGAGCGCCTGACCGAAAAACCGGTCTTGCTACTGTAGCGTTTGTGACTATTGTCGCCCGGCCCGCGGGGCGGCGGCTTGCCCATGCCTCCGGGCGCCAGCCTATAAGAATAAAAAGGAAACTCCCATGCACAAGGTCATTTTTGACACGGATCCCGGCGTCGACGACGCGATGGCGCTGCTTTTCCTGCACCGCCACCCGGAGGTCGATCTGCTCGGCATCACCACCGTCTTCGGCAATGCCTCGGTCGAGACCACGACCCGCAACGCCCTCTTCCTCAAGCGCGAGTGGAAGATCGACGCGCCGGTGGCGCGGGGCGCCAACGAGACATTCGATCCGGCCCGTGCCTCCGAGGAGGAATGGCCAACCTTCGTGCATGGCGAGGACGGCCTCGGCAACATCGACGTGCCGGAAGTCATCGACATGCCGGTCGATCCGCGCCCTGCCTACCAGTTCATCATCGACACGGTGCGTGCGCATCCGGGCGAGGTGCGCCTCGTGGCCGTCGGCCGCATGACCAACCTGGCGCTGGCGCTCCGCCACGACCCCGAAATCGCCGGCCTGGTCAAGGATGTCGTCATCATGGGCGGCAATTTCCGCGTTCCCGGCAATGTCACCCCGGTCGCCGAGGCCAATATCTACGGCGATCCGGAAGCCGCCGATGCGGTCATGACCGCGCCGTGGAAGGTCGTCGTCATCGGCCTCGACGTGACCGGCGTCACCACCATGAGCCGGAAGTATCTCGCAGACATGGCGACGGAAGGCGGCGAGCATGTCGAACTCCTCAACCGCATCTCGCAGTTCTACATCGACTTCTACGCTCACATGGTCGATGACGGCATGCTGGTGCATGACAGCTGCGCCTGCGTCTACATCGTCGCGCCCCAACTCTTCACCACCCAGGGCGGCCCGATCCGCGTCGTCTGCGGCGGTATCGCCGACGGCCAGACGATCCAGAAGCCGGATGGCTTCTTCTTCCCGCCGGGCGACTGGGACAACCTGCCGAACCAACTCGCCTGCATCGGCATCGATTCCGATGGCGTGCTGTCGCTGATCCGCCGGACGATCCTGACCGCATAAGGGCCGCATCGATCGAATCGCGCGCCGAGTCGGCTGTACTTTTCCGACGCTGCGGCAGTCTCATCCCCCGTCATGCCGGACTTGATCCGGCATCCAGCGCGCTCAAGTCCTTGAGCGCAATTGACTCTTCTGCGCCGCCGACGCGGCGCGGCTGGACCCCGGCTCAGGGCCGGGGTGACGTGGAGGTGAACTGCATCCGGTCAATATCGACCCTGCCACCTGCCACCGCCCTACTGCCTGTCGATCATCACGACCGGCAGGCCCATGTTGCGGGCGGCGACGATCTTCGCATAGCCCGCCGCACCGCCCGAGTTGCGGCACACCAGATGGGTGACGTCGTGCAGGCGAAACACATCCTCTTCCTCCGAGGGGGCGCCCGCCGGCTTGCCGAGTACCAGCGTGTGGCTGGCAAAGTTCAGCCGCGTCGCCGGCGGGTCGACCATGCGGATCACGAAGTGGCAGTCGTGCCGCGGCTCGAAGGCCGAGAGATACTGCCGGCCGAGCGCCAGGAAGGGGCGGCAATCGGGCGGCAACAGCGCCGCCGCCTGCTCCAGTGATACCACCCTGGTCCAGTTGTCTCCGGGTTGCAGCTTCCATGCGGGGCGCTCGATCGTCTCCAGTGCAATGCCGGTGCTTCGGCAGGCAAGCACGGCATTGGCGGAGATATTCTTGGCGAACGGATGGGTCGCGTCGATAACCCGCGTAATGCCGTTGTCGAGCAGGTAGCGGGCAAGTCCTTCCGCGCCGCCGAAGCCGCCGATGCGCACCGTGCCGGCGACCGGCGCCGGCTCCCTGGTGCGGCCGGCAAGCGAGGTGATGACCTCGGCCACACCTTCAGCAACCATCCGTGCCGCAAGGTCCGCCGCCTCCCTGGTGCCGCCGAGAATGAGGATCCTTTCAGCCGGCACGGGCGATGATCTTTCCCTGCCGGTCGGTGACGACCACGTCGACCGAGACCGGTGCGCCGCGCAGAGTGGCAAGCGCCGTCTCGCGCGCCTTCCTGGCCACAACGCCGGCGATGTCGATGCCGGATGCGCGGGTCATTTCAAGCACTTCAAGTGCAGTGTTCGCAGATCGAATCCGCTCCTTCAGCGGTTCGGTCCGGTCGTCGTCCGCAATCAGCGTTTCCAGGAAGGCCATGTCCACCTGGCTGCGCGCGGAGTGCAGGTCGAGCGCGCCCTGCGCCAACTTCACCATTTTTGCGAAGCCGCCGGCGATCGTCAGGCGCGGAACCGGGTGCGCTCGCAGATACTTGAGCAAACCGCCGGCAAAGTCGCCCATGTCGAGGAGCGCGCCTTCCGGCAGGCCGTAGAGTTCCTGTGCCGTCTTTTCCGAGGTAGAGCCGGTGGCGCCGAGCACGTGCGTCAGGCCCTCGGCGCGCGCGACGTCGATTCCCCGATGGATCGAGTGGATCCAGGCCGAGCAGGAGAACGGGTTGACGACTCCGGTGGTGCCGAGGATCGACAGGCCGCCGAGGATGCCGAGCCGGGGATTCCAGGTCTGCGCCGCGATCTCCTCGCCGCCAGGCACGGAGATCCGCACCTCGACGTCTGCGGGAAGGCCGTGTTCGCCGCAGAGCGCCACGACCTCGGCGCTCATCATCGCGCGCGGCACCGGGTTGATCGCCGGTTCGCCGACGGCCACCGGCAGGCCGGCCTTGGTGATCATGCCGACGCCGTCGCCGGCAGCAAAGCGGATACCGCTGCCGGGCCGCAGAGGGCGCACGCTCGCCATTACGGTGCAGCCGTGGGTCACGTCCGGATCGTCTCCGGCATCCTTGATGATCCCGGCCGTCGCATAGCCGTCGCCGAGGCTCTCGAAGGCGAGCGCAAAGGCGGGTTCCTCGCCGCGCGGAAGTCGGATCGTCACGGGATCGGGGAATTCGCCGGTGATCAGCGCCGTCAGCGCGGCCTTCGTGGCGGCGGTCGCGCAGGCGCCGGTGGTCCAGCCGCGCCGCAACTCGCCATCCGGCTTGCGGTCGGTGCCGGGTGCTGCAATCGGGGAAGCGGCGTCCGTCGTCATGGTTCACTTATAATTCAGGTGGAGGGGCTTAGAAAGGCATGCGCCGACCTTTCCAAGATTGCAATTTTGCCCCTGCGGGCATAGGACGATGTGGATGAACGACAAAGCTTTTTCGCAACTTCCGACGATCGGGCCGGGCAGCGTCTGGCTGGTCGGGGCGGGGCCCGGAGATCCGGGTCTGCTGACGCTGCTTGCGGCGCGCGCGCTCGCCGATGCCGACGTGATAGTCTACGACGCCCTCGTCAACGACGACTGCCTGAAGCTCGCCCGCAGCGGCGCCGTTCTGGAGTATGCGGGAAAGCGCGGCGGCAAGCCTTCCGCCAGGCAGCGCGACATCTCGCTGCGCCTGGTCGAACTGGCGCGTGAGGGGTGCAAGGTGCTCCGCCTCAAGGGCGGCGATCCCTTCGTCTTCGGCCGCGGTGGCGAGGAAGCGCTGACGCTGGTCGAGCACAATGTTCCGTTCCGCATCGTCCCGGGCATCACCGCCGGCATCGGCGGGCTTTCCTATGCCGGCATTCCGGTGACGCACCGGGAGATCAACCACGCCGTGACCTTCCTGACCGGCCATGATTCCTCCGGCGTGGTGCCCGACCGGATCGACTGGGATGCGATCGGCAAGGGATCTCCCGTCATCGTCATGTACATGGCCATGAAGCACATCGGCCAGATCAGCGCCAACCTGATCGCCGCCGGGCGCAGTCCTTCGGAACCGATGGCCTTCGTCTGCAACGCGGCGACCGCGCAGCAGGCCGTTCTCGAAACCACGCTCGGCGAGGCGGCACAGGCGGTTGCCGCCTCCGGGCTCGAGCCGCCGGCCATCGTCGTCGTCGGCGAGGTCGTGCGGCTGAGGGCCTCGCTCGATTGGCTCGGCGCGCTTTCCGGCAGGAAACTCGCGAGCGACCCCTTCGCCAGCGAAAACGGAAAGGAAACGGCATGAGCGGGCTCCTGATCGCCGCGCCGTCGTCGGGTGCGGGAAAGACGACAATCACGCTTGGGCTGCTGCGTGCGCTGCACCGCAAGGGCGTGGCGCTGGCGCCCGGCAAGGCAGGGCCGGACTATATCGATCCGGCATTCCATTCGGCGGCCAGCGGCGAGAAGTGTCTGAACTACGATCCCTGGGCGATGCGCCGCGAATTGCTGCTTGCCAACGCCGCGCTGCATCGCTCTGGCGGCAAGATGCTGGTGATCGAGGCGATGATGGGTCTGTTCGACGGTGCGGCCGACGGCAGCGGCTCGCCGGCCGACCTCGCGGCTACTCTCGGCCTTTCCGTCGTCCTCGTCGTCGATTGCGCCCGCATGTCCCATTCCGTTGCGGCGCTGGTCAGCGGATTTGCCAATTTCCGCATCGACACGCGCATTGCCGGCGTCATTCTCAACCGTGTCGCCAGCGATCGCCATGAAGCCATGCTTCGCTTTGCGCTCGAATCGATCCGCATGCCGATCTATGCCGTCGTGCGCATGGACAAGGAGCTGACGCTGCCCGAGCGCCACCTGGGGCTGGTGCAGGCCGGCGAGCACGGCGCGCTCGAGGAATTCATCGAACATGCCGCCAAGGCGGTGACCGTCGACTGCGACCTGTCGCTGCTGGTCAGGGCGGCGCGCCAGGTACCGGACCGGACATCGGACGCCAACATCGCCCGGTTGCCGCCGCTCGGGCAGCGCATCGCGGTGGCTCACGACCTCGCCTTCGCCTTTTGCTACGAGCACATGCTGCTCGGCTGGCGGCGGCGCGGTGCGGAGATCAGCTTTTTTTCGCCGCTCGCCGACGAGGCGCCACCCGAAAACAGCGATGCCATCTACCTGCCGGGCGGCTATCCGGAACTCAACGCCGGCAGGATCGCCGAGGCGGAGCGCTTCCGCGCCGGCGTCGTCGAAGCGGCGGCGCGCGGGGTGCGGGTCTACGGCGAATGCGGGGGATACATGGCCCTCGGCGAGGGGCTGATCGATGCGAACGGCCGACGCCACCGGATGCTCGGGTTGTTGCCGTTGACCACAAGCTTCCAGGAGCGTCGGCGTCACCTGGGGTACCGGCGCGTGACGCCGGTTGCAGGTGGTCCGTTTGAAACGCCGATGACCGCCCATGAGTTCCACTATGCCACGGTTGTTTCCGAAGGCGATGCCGAGCGCCTGTTTGCCGTCACCGACGCGCTCGACACGCCGCTCGGCGAGGCGGGACTGCGCCGGGGTACGGTTTCCGGTTCCTTCATGCACCTGATCGATCTGGCCGGCAGCCCCGGATGAGCGCTCCGATCATCCATGGTGGAGGCATAACTGCCGCCGCGAAGGCCTATGGCGGCAAACCCGAAGACTGGCTGGACCTCTCCACCGGGATCAATCCGAATCCTGTCGCCATCCCGCCGATCCCGGTCCGTGCCTGGCACCGTCTGCCGGACGAGCACCTTGTAGCGTTCGCCCGCAAGGCCGCCGCCGGCTACTATGGATGCGGGGAGGCACTGCCGCTCGCGGTGCCCGGCACCCAGTCGGTTATCCAGTTGCTGCCGCGGCTTGCTGACCGATCGCGACGAGTCGCCATTCTCTCGCCAACCTACGGCGAATATGCCCGGGCATTCGAACTTGCCGGCATGGCGGTCGACAAGGTTGCCGGTCTCGAAGACATCGTGGCGGACCACGGACTGGCGGTTGTAGTCAATCCCAACAATCCGGACGGCCGCGCCTTCGCGTCCGAAACGCTGGAAAGGCTCTGGAAACGGTTGAGGCAACAGGACACCGTGCTGGTCGTCGACGAGGCGTTCGGCGATACCGATCCGTCCATGAGCCTCGCACCCCGTATCTTTGAAATGCCGGGGCTCGTCATCTTCCGGTCCTTCGGTAAGTTCTTCGGGCTGGCGGGCATGCGGCTCGGGTTTGCGATCGCCGAGGAGGCGATCCTGCGCAGGTTCGAGGAATGGCTGGGGCCGTGGGCGGTCTCCGGCCCGGCGCTATCCGTTGCCGAGCAGTTGATGCGCTCGGACGCCGCGCCGATCGCTTTGGCGATAGCCGAGCGCAGGCGCGGGCTGGCGGTCGTGCTGGAGGAGGCGGGCCTGATGGTCTCCGGCGGAACGTCGCTCTTCGCGCTCGTCACCCATCCGCAGGCAAGTGCGCTGCACGCGCACCTCTGCGGCGACCACATTCTCGTGCGCAAGTTCGACTACGCGCCGCACTGGCTGCGGATCGGCCTTGCCCCAGACGAAGCCGGCGACCGGAGGCTCGCCATGTCGCTGCGAACGTGGAACGCGGCTCAATGACCCAGAACCTGCTGATCCTGTTCCTGGCGCTGATCCTCGATCGCATCGTCGGCGATCCCGTGTGGATGTGGAACCGCGTGCCGCATCCGGTGGTGCTGTTCGGCAAGGCGATCTCGGCCCTTGATGACATGCTGAACCGGCGCGACCTGCCGGGATCTGCTCGGAAGCGGAACGGCGTCCTTGCCATTGCGGCGCTTGTGGTGGCAAGCCTTGCCATCGGCTGGCTGGTTGATGCGGCGCTGTTGCTGCTCGGTCCGATTGGCATACTTGCCGAGGTTCTGTTGGTGGCCGTGTTCCTTGCGCAGAAAAGCCTTGCCGATCATGTCGCGGCGGTCGCCGACGGCTTGCGTCGCGACGGCCTGGAAGGCGGCCGCAAGGCGGTCGCGATGATCGTCGGCCGCGATCCCGAAACCCTCGACGAACCCGGCGTCTGCCGTGCCGCGCTCGAGAGCCTGGCCGAGAATTTCTCCGACGGGGTGGTTGCCCCGGCACTCTGGTACGCCGTGCTCGGGCTTCCGGGCCTTTTCGCCTACAAGATGCTGAACACCGCCGATTCGATGATCGGCCACAAATCGGAGAAATACCTCGATTTCGGCTGGGCCTCGGCGCGTCTGGACGATCTGGCGAACTGGCCGGCAGCGCGGGCCTCGATACTGCTGGTCGCTGCCGGTGCCGCCTTTACCAGGGGGGTGGAGGCAGCCCGCAACGCGTTGCGCGTCGCGCTTCGCGACAGCGGCCTGCATCGTTCGCCGAACTCCGGCTGGCCGGAAGCGGCGATGGCGGGCGCGCTCGACGTCCAGCTTGCCGGCCCCAGGGTCTATGGCGGCACAAGGGTCAGCGAGCCGATGATCAACGGGGCAGGGCGCGACATCGCTGGTTCGGACGACCTCACCGCCGGCATCGCCATCTTCCAAGGCGCATGCTCGACGCTTGCCGCGATCGCCTTCGTGCTGTTCGTCATCCTGCTTTAGGAGATTGCTTCGTCCGGTATCAGTCGTTGCCGGCGGTGCGGCCGAGCCGCTCCAGGTCCGGCACGATCACATGCCGGTTGTTTTCGACGTGAATGATGTTTTCCTTGCGCAACTTGGTCATCTGGCGACTGACGGTCTCGATCGTCAGGCCGAGGAAATCGGCGATATCGGCGCGTGACAGCGGCAGGTCGAACGCGCTCTTGTCGATACATTCGGGATCGACATTGGTGGCGATCAGGTAGAGGAAGCTGGCGACCTTTTCCTGCGCCGTCTTGCGGCCGAGCGTCAGCATCCAGTCGCGGGCTTCGTCCAGTTCCTTCAGGGCCTGGTTGTGCAGGCGGTGTTCGAGTTCCGGCGTCTCGGATACCATCCGGTCGATGATGGCGCGTGGAAAGGCGCAGATCTCGGTATCGATGGCGGCCTCGGCGCTCAGCGTACTTTCCGCCACGAACGGGCGCCCCATGAAGTCCGGCGCGAACTGCAGCCCGACGATCTGCTGGCGGCCGTCCGCCATCATCTTCGAGAGCTTTATGACGCCCCTCATGATGTTGGAATAGCTGCCGACCCGCTCGCCCTGGCCCACGACCTCGCTCCCGGCCTCGATCCTGCGGCGCGTCGAATGCTTGCTGAGTTCCACCAGTTGATCCACCGTCAGCGTCCCGCAAACGCCGCCGTGGCGGGCTTCGCAGGAACGACACACGACGGGAAGGTTGGAATTGTGAATGTCTTTTCTCGGCAGGTCCATCGGGCGTTCCAGTGTCTTTCAAGGCATCGTTGCAATCGCAGGGCGGCGCGCGCTATCCGTTCATATCATTCTTTAGCAGAAATAAATCCTCCTCGCTCGTCGAGTATCGCCCGCTTTCGCCCTCAATGCGTGTTTGATCGAGGTCAAGGGCGCTGGCCGACCGGCATTCTACAAGTTTCCCGACGATTTGTGATGCGCCAAAACGGCGGGAGGCATTGATGAACCGGCATTTTTTGAAGAAATATGCAGGTGCGGTACCACGCTATACCAGCTATCCGACGGCGCCGCATTTCCACGAAGGTATCGGCTGCGACATATATGCGCAGTGGCTGCAGGCACTCGGCGCTGGGCAGTCGCTTTCTCTCTATGTGCACATCCCCTATTGCGACCGGCTGTGCTGGTTCTGCGCCTGCCATACGCGCCATACGCTGAAATACGAGCCGATCGCCCGCTACCTCGAATCGCTGAAGCGCGAGATCGCCACCGTCGGCGCGCTGGTGTCGAAGGAGACGCGGGTGACCGCGCTGCATTTCGGCGGCGGATCGCCGACCATGGTGAAGCCGGAGGACCTTGTCGATCTCGTTCGCCACCTGCGTGCAGCCTTCCGCTTTTCCGACGATGCCGGGATCAGCGTCGAGATGGATCCGAACGATCTCGACGAGGCGCGCTACGACGCATTGGCTGCCATCGGAATGACCCGGGCGAGCCTTGGCGTGCAGGATTTCGATTCGAAGGTGCAAAGGACGATCAACCGCATCCAGACCTTCGAGCAGACGCGCAGCGTCGTCGAGGCGGTGCGGGCGTGGGGCGTCCGCTCGGTCAACTGCGATATTCTTTATGGCCTTCCCTACCAGTCGGTTGCCTCGGTGGAGAAAACCCTCCGCGATATCCTGTCGCTCGCTCCTGATCGCGTCGCGCTGTTCGGCTACGCCCACGTGCCGTGGATGAAGAAGCACCAGACGATGATTCCCGAGGCTGCCCTGCCGGACGTGGTCGAGCGGTTCCGGCAGATGTCGGCGGCTGCCGCGATGCTGGTCGGCAACGGCTACGAGCCGATCGGTATCGATCATTTTTCGAAGTCGTCGGACGGGTTGGCTGTGGCGGCGCGCGAAGGAAGGCTCCGCCGAAATTTCCAGGGCTATACCGACGATGCCGCCGATGCGCTGATCGGCCTCGGCGCCTCGTCAATCGGGCAACTGCCGCAGGGCTATGTCCAGAACATGCCGGCGACCGGCGAGTACCAGCGCATGGCCGACGGACCGGGCCTGGCCGTCGTGCGCGGCATCGCCGTCGACGAGGAGGATCGAATGCGCCGTCATGTCATCGAAAGCATAATGTGCGGCTTCGGCTTCGACTTCGAGGATCTGCGCGCGCGCTTTCCAGCTATTGCCGAGGACGTTATCGCCGAGGCACGGGACTTTGCCATGGCCGACGTCGATGGAATCTGCCGTTTCGATGCACGGACGTTTCAGTTGACCGCGGCCGGGAAGCCGTTTGCGCGCAGCGTTGCCGCGGTCTTCGACGGCTATCTCGGCAATGGCCGCGGCCGGCACTCCATTGCTGTTTAGGCAACAGTACCCGTGCAAAATATCGCAATGCGGAATGAGGCCATTGGCTTTTCGGCGGGATTTCCCTATGAGGAGTGCTGAAAAGACATTCTAAGAGGTATGGTAGTGACTGCTACATTCGACAAGGTTGCCGACATCATCGCGGAAACGAGCGAAATCGATCGCGCAACGATCACGCCCGAAAGCCACACGATCGACGATCTGGGCATCGACAGCCTCGACTTCCTCGACATCGTTTTTGCGATCGACAAGGAGTTCGGCATCAAGATTCCGCTTGAGCAGTGGACCCAGGAAGTCAACGAGGGCAAGGTTTCCACGGAGGAATACTTCGTGCTGAAGAACCTCTGTGCGAAGATTGACGAACTGCGGGCTGCCAAGGGCTGATCAGTTTTCTGGATTGTTGAGCGTGCGGCGCGCCCTCCCGGCGCGGCGCACGCTTTGGTGTTTTTTTCGTGCAAGTCGTTCGCCGACCATGTAGGGAACGCGGGCAGATGAGGAACCGGCGCATCCGCCTCGCGCGCCCGACGGGCGCTGGCGAGATGCGTGCGAACGGTGCCGTTGCACATAGGCGCAGGCGGCGGAAACTCGCCGGATGCGCCGCAGGCCTGGAGAACTCCCATGCTGCTGGAATATTTCCAGATGATCGACCGGGTAGAAGCCGTGGATCTTTCCAAGGGGTGGTTGAAAGCCCGGTCCGTCGTGCCGGCGAAGAGCCCGGTTTTCGAAGGGCATTTCCCCGGAATGCCGCTGGTGCCCGGCGTGCTCTTGATCGAAACCATGGCGCAGGCGTCGGGCATGCTGGTGCTGGCCGCGACCTCCTTCAAGGCGATGCCGTTCCTGATGTCGGTCGACGGTGCCAAGATGCGCACCTTCGTCGAGCCCGAAGCGGTGCTCGATATCGAGGCCACCCTGGAGCATGACGGATCCGGCTTTGCCGTGACCAAGGCCAAGATCTCCTCGGACGGCAAGAAGGTTTGCGACGGGCAGCTGAAGCTGCGCACCATGCCTTTCGATGAAATTCCGCTCGCCGACATCGTGCGCAAGCGCGCCGGCGAAGTCGGGCTCCTGGATGCGATCGCCGCCACGGCAGGGTAAGAGGAAAACGCATGAGCAAGTCGCAGAATGACGTGGTGATTACCGGCATCGGTATCGTGACCTGCCAGGGCGTCGGCACGGAGCCGCATATCGCCCTGCTGTCGGCGGAGCGGGCGCCGGAGGCGCGCATCGAGACGGAAAAGTTCAAGCCGTATCCGATCCACCCCATGCCGGAGATCGACTGGTCGACGCAGATCCCGAAGCGCGGCGACCAGCGCCAGATGGAAAACTGGCAGCGTCTCGGCGTCTTCACCGCAGGTCTGGCCCTCGACGATGCCGGCCTCAAGGAGGATCTCGAAGCCTGCGGCACGATGGACATGATCGTGTCCTGCGGGGGCGGCGAGCGCGACATCAACGTCGATTCGCTGATCGTCGAAGAAGGCCTGAAGCGCAACGACCGCGAACAGCTGCTGAACGAGAAGCTGACCACCGAACTGCGGCCGACTCTGTTCCTGGCCCAGCTTTCCAACCTCATGGCCGGCAATATTTCCATCGTCCACAAGGTGACGGGTTCGTCTCGTACCTTCATGGGAGAGGAGGCCGCCGGCATCTCGGCCGTCGAAACCGCATTCGCACGCATTCGCGCCGGCCAATCGACGCATACGCTGGTCGGCGGCGCCTTCGTCGCCGATCGCCGCGATGTCATCCTGCTCTACGAGGCCGTGCGATACCATGCGACCGGGGAATGGACACCGATCTGGTCGCGCGACCCGGAAGAAGGTGGCGGTATCGTTACCGGCTCGGCAGGCGCCTTCCTGGTGCTGGAATCGCGCGAGCATGCCGAAGCGCGCGGCGCCCGCATCTATGCGACAATCGAGGAAATCGGCGGCGATCGCGGCCGGCGTGACGAGGGGCGGCTCGAAGGTCGCCTGGATGCGCTGGTCGACGGAGCCCTGCGGCAGACCGACGCAACGGTGATCTTCTCGGGCGCGTCCGGCGGCCACGAGATCACCGCACGGGAAAAGACCTGGCTCGACAACCGCTTTTCGGATGTCCCGGTGCGCGGCTATGGCAGCGTCACCGGCCATGCACTGGAATCGCAGTTCCCGCTCGGCCTGGCGCTCGCGGCGCTGACGCTTTCCAGCGGGGCAAAGGTTCCGGCATTCGAACCGGGCAAGGAAAAACCGATGAGCGGCCCGGCCGACACGGCTGTCGTCACCACCGTCGGCCATGTGCGCGGTGAGGGTGTCGCCGTGCTGAAAGCAGAGAAGTGAGGACCGGCGCATGAGCAAGGCAGCCTACAGGGATCATCTCGGACGTCCGATCGTTGCCGTCACCGGCATGGGCGTCATCACCTCGCTCGGACGGGGACTGGCCGACAACTGGGCAGCGCTTTCGGGCGGACGGTCCGGCATCCACGGCATCACCCGCTTCCCGGTCGAAGGGCTCAGCACCCGCATCGCCGGTACGGTCGATTTCGTCGAACTGCCGGCCGAAAACCCGGTGGAGCGCTCCTACTACTACGCCCGCGAGACCACCGACGAGGCTCTGGCCCAGGCCGGCCTTTCCGGAGATTTTGCCGGCCCGCTGTTCCTGGCCGCGCCGCCGATCGAGCCGGAATGGAGCGCCCGCTTTGCACTTGCCGACCGCGCTCCGCCGTCGCAGCAGCCGGGCGATGCCTATGACCGCTTCATGGCCGTGCTGCGCGAAAGGCCGGATCCGGCTCTCCACGAGGCATGGCTGTTCGGTTCGATCTCCGAGCGCCTTGCCGACCGCTACGGCACGCGCGGCCTGCCGGTGACGCTGTCGACCGCCTGCGCTTCCGGCGCCACGGCGATCCAGCTCGGCGTCGAGGCCATCCGCCAGGGCCGCACCGATCGTGCGCTCACCGTCGGCACCGACGGCTCGGTCACCGCCGAGGCGCTGATCCGTTTCTCGCTGCTGTCGGCGTTGTCCACCCAGAACGATCCGCCGCAGAGGGCATCGAAGCCGTTCACCAAGGATCGCGACGGCTTCGTGATCGCCGAAGGCGCCGCCACGCTCGTGTTGGAATCGCTGGAATCGGCGGTTGCCCGCGGCGCCCGCGTGCTAGGCATCATGAAGGGTTGCGGCGAAAAGGCCGACCATTTCCACCGCACCCGCTCGTCGCCGGACGGCGGCCCGGCGATTGCCACCATCCGCGCGGCACTTGCCGATGCCGGCATCAGCGAAGAGGGTATCGGCTACATCAATGCCCACGGCACCTCGACGCCGGAAAACGACAAGATGGAGTATCTCTCCATGTCGACCGTGTTCGGCGAGGGACTGTCGAAGATCCCGGTCTCGTCCAACAAGTCGATGATCGGCCACACCCTGACGGCGGCCGGCGCCATCGAGGCGGTGTTCTCGATCCAGACGATGCTGACCGGCACGCTGCCGCCGACGATCAACTATACTAACCCGGATCCGACGATCGTTCTCGATGTCGTCCCGAACGTGAAGCGCGAGCAGCAGGTCGATGCCGTGCTCTCCAATTCGTTCGGCTTCGGCGGACAGAACGCAAGCCTTGTCATGACGAGAGAACCGGCCTAGTCGGTTCACCGTTCCGATTCCGAGAAACATATGACGCCTTCGGGCGAAGGACTCCTGCCATGCGCGCTCTGCAACTGATCGACGATCGCAAGCTTGAAATCACCGACCTTCCCGAACCGGAAGCTCCCGGCCCCGGCGAGGTGACCTTGCGCGTCAAGGCCGTGGCGCTGAACCACATCGACGTCTGGGGCTGGCGCGGCATGGCCTTTGCCAAGCGCAAGATGCCGCTGGTCATCGGCGCGGAAGCCTCCGGCGTCGTCGAGACGATCGGCCCGGGCGTCGCCAACATCCTGCCCGGACAGCTCGTATCGATCTACGGCGCGCGCACGTGCGGACTGTGTCGTCCGTGCCGCGAGGGCCGTGACAACCTGTGCGAACATGTCGGCGGCGTGCACGGATTCCACCTCGACGGCTTTGCACAGGAAAAGGTCAACCTTCCGGCGCGTCTGCTCGTCCCCGCGCCTCCCGGCGTCGATGCCGTCGCTGCGGCGCTCGCACCCGTCACCTTCGGCACCGTCGAGCACATGCTGTTCGACAATGCAAGGCTCGAGTCCGGCGAGACGATCCTCGTGCATGCCGGCGGCTCCGGCATCGGCACGGCGGCGATCCAGCTGGCCAAGAAGATCGGCTGCACCGTCATCACCACCGTCGGCTCCGACGACAAGATCGAGGGCTGCAAGGCGCTCGGCGCCGACCACGTCATCAACTACCGCACCGACCGCTTCGAGGGCGTGGTGCGCAAGCTGACGAAGAAGAAGGGCGTCGACGTCGTCTTCGAACATGTCGGCAAGGACACCTGGGCCGGTTCGATGCTGTGCCTCAAGCGCGGCGGGCGCCTGGTGACCTGCGGCTCGACCTCGGGCGTATCCACCGAGATGAACCTGATGATGCTGTTCCAGCAGCAGCTGAAGCTGCTCGGTTCCTTCGGTTGCCGCATGGAGAACATGGCCAATGCCATGCAGAAGATGGGGCGCGGCATCGTCCATCCGGTCATCGATACGGAGGTTCGCTTCGAGGACATCGACCGGGCGCTGGAACGCATGGAGACCCGCCAGGTCTTCGGCAAGATCATCCTGCGGATGGACTGACCGCCTTGAAGCAGCAACTGACCCGCTACGCGCTTTGGCTGCGCAACACCCAGCAATGGGCGGTGGCGCAGGCGGCGTTCGGTCTCCTCACCGCCATGAAGGTCCTTCCGGCGGACGCGGCGATCAATACCATCGACCGCGTGATGCGCTGGCTCGGACCGAAGATGCGCCGGCACAAGCTGATGCTCGTCAATCTGCGCAACGCCTTTCCCGAAAAGAGCGATGCCGAGATCGAGGCCATCGCGCTTGCAAGCTGGGGCAACATGGGGCGGTTGGCGGCGGAATACGTCTTTCTCGACCGGCTGTTCGACTTCGATCCCTTCAGCGACAAGCCGGGGCGTATCGAGGTTTCGGGCATCCCGATCTTCATGGACCTGTGCAACAACCCGCGGCCGTTCATCGTCTTTACCGGGCACACCGGCAACTTCGAGCTGCTCCCGGTCGCTGGCGCCGCATTCGGCCTCTATGTCACGGTGCTGTTTAGACCACCGAACAATCCCTATATCGCCGAGAAGGTGTTCCAGTTCCGCGCCGCGCGCATGGGCAAGCTGGTTCCCTCGCACGCCGGGTCGTCCTTCGCGCTGGCGCGACAACTCGAGTCCGGCGGCGGCGTCGGCGTCCTTGTCGACCAGAAGTTCCGCAAGGGCCTGACGACAAAATTCTTCGGCCGACCGGTGCGCACCAACCCCTTGCTTGCGAAGCTGGCACGGCAGTTCGATTGCGAGGTCTATCCGGCGCGGTGCATCCGGCTTCCCGGCAATCGCTACCGCCTCGAGATCGAACCCAAGGTCGAACTCCCGCGCAACGAGGCCGGACAACTGGACGTCAATGCGACCGCCCAGTTGCTGAACGACAAGGTCGAGAGCTGGGTCCGGGAATATCCCGAGCAGTGGCTGTGGTACCATGACCGCTGGGAAATCAAGCGCAAGATCTGACGGCAATACAGGCATGGACTTGCGCAAGGGAAACTCCCTTCGCGCAAGCCGATGTCCCGTTCCGGCACAGGAAAGCAACGGCCGGCGCCATATCGCGCAGTAACGACGTGCGGTCCATTGCGCCATGTCTCACAATCATTTGTTCCGGGCATGATGCCGGGCGTCCGACGGAACCCGAATCCGGGGTCGGCCATTTATTGATCATTTAATGATTGCGCATATGCTTGGCTTCGGTCGCCTCCGGGCCGTTGCAATGCGTCGTCGCGCTGCTGTCCGTCCGGAGGGGGCCAAGCGGACGACGTCCGGGCATGATGCGCGGCACAGTGGAAGTGTGGGGTCCGGAGATTGGTCCGGGGTCGCGCCAGGGGTGTCAAATTGAAGGAACGTATCGAACTCTTCTGGCTGAAATACGCCCAGATGCAGCGCGCCGTCGACAGCGGCGACGACAAGCTTGCGAGCCTCGTCGACCGCGAACTCGATTCGCTTCTCGACGCCATCATCGAGCACAAGGCGCTGAACGCGCTGGAAATGCAGATGCAGTTCCAGTTCGCGATCGATCTGATCAAGAAGGAGGCTGACGACCTCAGTTGCACCATTCGGCACCTGGCTTATCTGCAGGCGCTGGTGGAACGCTACATCCTGCCGCGTGCCTCGACGGAGCTGCCTCCGCCGACAGGCGAGGACTTCGGCGAAAACGTCTCCTTCTACAGTTCGGCCTTTCCCAATGGCGTGCTGGATCTCGCAGCGCTTGAGGCAATCAAGGACCGGATCGCCGTTATATCCCCGGATTGCCGGGTGCTCTTCACCAATTCCGTCAATGCCGCGCGTCTGCACAAGGCTCCGGCCGATCTGATCGGCCAGCACATCGCCGAACTCGTCGGCGTGCATCGTTTCCGCCTCGGCATGAAGGATGCGTTAGAACAGTGCTTTGCGGGCGAGATCGTCGAATACACCTATGCCGCCGAGATCGACGACCGCACAGTCGTGGTCCATTGCCGCATGACGCCGTGTTACTCGAGCGAGCGCGCCCTGGTCGGCGCCATGCTGGTGATGAAGGAAATGGCCGACCGCCGCAGGTCCCGCGCCGCCTGACAATCAGGTTCGGGGGACCGGCATCACGATCGTTTCCTCGGGGACGCCCTTCAAGAGATATTCGCGCTCGAAGGCGATGTGCCGGCGGTTCATTTCGAAGAAACCGCGCAGCATGTACCCGGCCGCCTCGGTGTTGACGGCGCTGCCGGCACCGAGCTTCAGCAGGATGTCGGTCAATTCCTCGGCGAAGCAGGCATCCTCGAAATGCTCGAACTTCAATCGCTCCAGCGTAAGCGGCAGGGCAGGGTCCGGGTTGTGTTGCTGCAGCCAGGGAAAGAGCACAGTTTCCTCGTAGTGCTGCACGTCGCGGATCAGCGGTCCGAGGGCCTTGGCGGCATAAATGCACTTCTGCCGGTTGATATTGGCGGGCAGGGAATCGGCGATCTCCTCCAGTTCGCGGCAAAGCGCCAGATGCGCATCATGGGCTTCATGCAGCCAGGATAGCGGGCGATGGACCTGCCGGCTGCGGTCGTCTGCCGCGGCAACGCCCGGTTTTGGCGATTGTTTGCGCATGTGCGTTCTCCGACGCCTTGCCGACAGGCAGCGGGCTATTCTCTCAGGCGTTCATTTTTCGTAGGGGCTCCCCGCTACCGCATTGATCTATATCAAGGTGACTTCCCCCAACCGGTGCCAATCCTCGACGCAACCTGAAAGGCACGCGCCCCGCTTCGGTCCGCGGCCCGCCGGCGAACCGAATTGCAGTTGGGGGATACCAACGATGAACTATCCGATAGAGACCATGGCGCTGGCCGTCGGCGCCTTTGCGGCATTGCTCGGGGCGGCTTTTGCCCAGGACAGCCTTTTCCAGGCCCACATGTGGGTCCTCTTCTTCAGCCTGCTGGCGGGCACGATCGTCATGCTGCGCCGGGCGCAGTTCGCGCCGGTCGGCGTGACGGTCGCGGCACCCCGGCACACCGAATATTCCGACGACGTGATCCGCTACGGGGTGATCGCCACCGTCTTCTGGGGCGTGGTCGGATTTCTCGTCGGGGTCGTCGTGGCGCTGCAGCTGGCATTTCCCGACCTCAACATCGAGCCGTATCTCACCTTCGGGCGCCTGCGGCCGCTGCACACGTCGGCGGTGATCTTCGCGTTCGGGGGCAACGCGCTGATCGCCACGTCGATGTACATCGTCCAGCGCACCTCGCGGGCGCGGCTGTTCGGCGGCAACCTTTCATGGTTCGTGTTCTGGGGTTACCAGCTGTTCATCGTGCTCGCCGCCACCGGCTACCTGCTCGGCATCACCGAATCGAAGGAATATGCCGAGCCGGAATGGTATGTCGACATCTGGCTGACGCTGGTGTGGGTCGCCTATCTGGTGGTGTTCCTCGGCACCATCATGACCCGCAAGGAACCGCATATCTATGTGGCCAACTGGTTCTTCCTCGCCTTCATCGTCACCATTGCGATGCTGCACATCGTCAACAACCTGGCGGTGCCGGTATCCTTCCTCGGTTCCAAGAGCTACTCGCTGTTTTCCGGCGTCCAGGATGCGTTGACGCAGTGGTGGTACGGGCACAATGCCGTCGGCTTCTTCCTGACGGCGGGCTTCCTCGGCATGATGTACTACTTCATCCCGAAGCAGGTGAACCGCCCGGTCTATTCCTACCGGCTGTCGATCATCCACTTCTGGGCGCTGATCTTCATGTACATCTGGGCGGGGCCGCACCACCTGCACTACACCGCGCTGCCCGACTGGGCCCAGACGCTCGGCATGGTGTTCTCGATCATGCTGTGGATGCCCTCCTGGGGCGGCATGATCAACGGCTTGATGACGCTTTCGGGCGCCTGGGACAAGATCCGCACCGACCCGATCGTGCGCATGATGGTGATGTCCGTCGCCTTCTACGGCATGGCGACCTTCGAGGGACCGATGATGTCGATCAAGTCGGTCAACTCGCTCAGCCACTATACCGACTGGACCATCGGTCACGTGCATTCCGGCGCGCTCGGCTGGAACGGCCTCATCACCTTCGGCGCCATCTACTTCCTCGTGCCGAAGCTGTGGGGTCGCGAGAAGCTCTACAGCACCCGCATGGTCAGCTGGCACTTCTGGCTCGCCACGCTCGGCATCGTCATCTATGCGGCGGTCATGTGGGTCGCCGGCATCCAGCAGGGCCTGATGTGGCGCGAATACGACGACCAGGGCTTTCTCGTCTATTCCTTCGCCGAAACCGTCGCCGCGATGTTCCCCTACTACGTGCTGCGCGCGGTCGGGGGCGGCCTGTTCCTCCTCGGCGCTCTCCTCATGGCGTGGAACGTAACCATGACAATCCGCGGCAGCCAGCGCGAGGAGCAGCCGATCCCCGGCTCGGTTCCTCTCCCGCAGGCCGCCGAATAAGGAGCCGGACCGATGTCCATTCTTGACAAGCACCACATCATCGAACGCAACGCCACGCTGCTGCTCGTCGGCTCCCTGCTGGTCGTCTCCATCGGCGGCATCGTCGAGATCGCGCCGCTATTCTACCTCGAGAACACCATCGAGAAGGTGGAGGGCATGCGGCCTTACTCGCCGCTGGAACTCGCCGGACGCAACATCTACATGCGCGAGGGCTGCTACGTCTGTCACAGCCAGATGATCCGGCCCTTCCGCGACGAGGTCGAGCGCTACGGCCATTACTCGCTCGCCGCCGAGAGCATGTACGACCATCCGTTCCAGTGGGGTTCGAAGCGGACGGGGCCGGATCTCGCCCGCGTCGGCGACCGCTATTCCAATGAGTGGCACGTCCAGCATCTCGCCGATCCGCGCGCCGTGGTGCCGGAATCGGTGATGCCGAGCTACGCCTTCCTCAAGGAAACGCCGCTGACGGTGAAGAACGTCGACATGCACCTGAAGGCGAACGTCGCCGTCGGCGTACCCTATACCCAGGAGATGGTCGACAACGCCGCAGCAGACCTCAAGGCGCAGGCCGATCCCAATGCCGATACCTCCGGCATCGAGGCCCGCTATCCGAAGGCCAAGCTCGGCGACTTCGACGGCGATCCGCAAAAGCTGACCGAGATGGACGCGCTCGTCGCCTATCTGCAGATGCTCGGAACGCTGGTGGACTTCTCCACGTATGACGACGCAACCGGTTATCGCTGAGGAGGCCCGCGCGATGGAAACCTATACCGCCATGCGCCACTTCGCCGACAGCTGGGGCCTGCTTGCCATGGCCCTGTTCTTCGTCGGCGTAGTGCTCTTCGTCCTGCGGCCCGGCGCGAAAAGATCCGCCGAGCAGGCGGCACAGATCCCTCTCAAGGAGGAATAGGAAATGGCAGACAAGCACATCGACGAAATCTCGGGCGTCGAAACCACCGGCCACGAGTGGGACGGTATTCGCGAGCTCAACAACCCGATGCCGCGCTGGTGGGTCTGGACCTTCTATGCCACGATCGTCTGGGGGATCGGCTACACCATCGCCTATCCCGCCTGGCCGATGCTGAGCGAAGCCACCCGGGGTGTGCTCGGCTATTCGAGCCGCGCGACCGTCGCGACCGAGCTTGCCGATGCCAGGGCCGTCCAGAACGTCTACCTC
The DNA here is from genome assembly GCA_030028905.1 of Ferirhizobium litorale. GTDB lineage: Bacteria > Pseudomonadota > Alphaproteobacteria > Rhizobiales > Rhizobiaceae > Ferirhizobium > Ferirhizobium litorale. The sequence continues at coordinate 187,171 of JALDYZ010000008.1, forward strand.
GAGAAGATCGCCGCCCTGCCGCTGGCCGACATCCAGGCCGACAAGGAACTGCACCAGTTCGCGGTTGCGGGTGGCGCCTCCGCATTCAAGGTCAACTGCGCCCAGTGCCATGGCTCCGGTGCCGCCGGCGGTCCCGGCTTCCCGAACCTCAACGACGACGACTGGCTGTGGGGCGGCGACATCGAATCGATCCACGCCACCATCACCCACGGCATCCGCTACGACGGCGATGCCGACAGCCGGATCTCGGAAATGCCTGCCTATGCGGAGATCCTGCAGCCGAACGAAGTTCGCGAGGTCGCGGCCTACGTGGTCAGTCTTACCGGTACGCCGTCGAATGCAGATCTCGTCGCGCCGGGCAGGCAGGTCTTCGCCGACAACTGCGCCGCCTGCCATGGTGACGACGCAAAGGGCAGCCGCGAGTTCGGAGCGCCCAACCTCGCCGATGCCATCTGGCTGAAGGGCGAGGGCGAAACTGCGATCGCCCGCCAGGTCGCCCAGCCGAAGCACGGGCAGATGCCGGGCTGGGGCGAGCGTCTCGGCGACGCCACCGTCAAGCAGCTCGCGGTCTACGTGCATTCGCTCGGCGGCGGCGAGTAGACCTGCGACAAACATGCTGGGGAGCGCAAGGGCCACGTCTTCGGGCGTGGCCCTTGGTGTTTCGGGTGCCAGCCCGGGCTTTTTCGAAGCGAGCGGCGATGCCGACTGGCGACGCGAACGTGTGCTCGGTTGACAAATGGGGGGCAGCCCATAAGCTGCGTACGCGCCGTTGAGATCGCCATCGGTTTTTCGGAGATGAAGATCATGCAAGTGTTCCGCGGGCCCAGATGGTCGGGCGCATGAAACGGTTTCTGCTGGTGAACCTTGTCCTTTGGCTTTCGGCTTTCGCAGCCGCGGCGGCAACGCTCGATACGATTGCGGAACGCGGAACCCTGCGCATCGGCTACATATCCGACGAGGCGCCCTTTTCCTCCAGCCAGCCGGGTGCCGAACCGGTGGGGTATGCCATCGACCTGTGCGGCAAGATTGCCGACGAGGTCGAGCATCAGCTTCCGCAAGTCGGACGCGAATATGTGGAAGTGACGCTCGCCAATGGTTTCGAGGCCGTGAAGAGGGAGGAGATCGACCTGCTTTGCGGCTCCATTACAGTGACTTTGAAGAGGCGGGAAGTCGTCGACTTCTCGCAGCCGATCTTCCTTACTGGGGCGAGCGCGCTGCTGCGAAACGATTCACCGGGTTACCTGCAGACGCTCTTTCTTGACGGACCCGCAATTCATGCAGTGAGCGAGCGCGCCGCCACAAACGTCATCGGCATGCGCGCAAACACGACGACGGCAGCCACGCTGCGCGAGGCATTGGCGATTCAGGCGTCGAAGACAAAGCTTGCCGATTTCAACACGCATGAGGATGGCCTCAAGGCGCTGGAGGACCGCAAGATCGACGCCTACATCGCCGATCAGGTGCTGCTCATCAGCCTGGCCAAGCGCGCGCGTGATCCGTCCTCGCTCGAGGTTGGCGATCGCCTGTTCACGCATGAGCCCTATGCGATCGGGCTGCGCCGCGGCGACGCCGACTTCCGCCTGCTGGCGGACCGCGTCCTGACGGAATTCTACATGTCGGACGAATTCCTTCCACTGCTCGAGACCTATTTCGGAGCCGAGACGCCGATGCTTCACACGCAAGTCATTATGCAACACGTGCCGTAACGCGTGTGAGCGCGGTGGAGCCAGCTTGCCTGAAGGGTATTTTTCGGAGAGCGTCCTCTTTGCGCCAGCGGGTTCACGGCCGGACAAGCTGCAATCCGGGAAGGCCGCAGAGGCATGGTTTCCAAAACTTCGCGTCTGCTCAATCCCTCGACCACACCGCGAGTTCGTAGCCGCTCGGGTCGCGGAACTGGAAGCGCCGCCCGCCGGGAAAGTCGAAGATCGGCTTCGATATGCTGCCGCCGGCGGACGCCACCTTGTCCTGCGTCGCCTCAAGCCGGCTCGAATAGAGAACCACCAGCGGCCCGCCGGTCGAGACCGGCGCCAGCGTGGTGAATCCGCCGGTCAGCCTTCCGTCGGAAAATTCGCAGTATTCCGGACCGTAATCCTTGAACGTCCAGCCGAATGCCGCGCCGTAGAAGGCTTTGGCGGCGGCGATGTCGGCGACGGCGAACTCGATGTAGTCGATGCGGTCGTCGTTGCTCATGATCTGCTCGCTCCTTCGAATTCCATCAGCGCCTTCAGCGTCTCGAGATCCTTGCGCACATTGGCCTCGTCGGCGGCAAAGGACGCGTCGGTCATGTCCGGCACCTTGAGTAGGGTGAACATCACCTCGGCGCCGTCGCCGTTTGGAACGACCCGCAATGCGTTGTGCACCTTGAGGCCCGTTTCCATGGTGACCTCGTGGTCGATGACGCCGAACTCGTTGCGCGGCGCAAAGCGCACGCGCACGCTGCCGAGCGGCCCGGTGGCTATCCATTCGTCGCCGTCGCGGCGGAAGCCGTCGCCGAGGCCCGACGCCCAGAGCGGCATATTTTCCGGTCGCGAGGCGAAGTCGTAGACAAGCTTCCAGTTGCGTTCGATCCTGACGTGAACGATCCGCGACTGCATCGTGGCCATGGGCTCCTCCTCGAATTCCGGCAATGATGTCCGCAGGATACCACCTGCGACAGTTGCGCGCGGCCGTCCCCGTCGCCGCGAACACTTGACCTAAGTCAAGGTATCATGGCGCCAGGCGTGGGAGAAGGCAGGCGAGAGGTAGCCTGCCATGAACATTTACACTGCCGATCGCTCCGGCGCGGACGATCCGACCATCCAGAGGCTGGAAGCGGAGCCGGTCAATTCCGCCAGGGTGCGCAAGCCGCTCTACGAGGCGCGCCGCAAGATTTTCCCGAAGCGCGCCGAGGGCAGGTTCCGCCGCTTCAAGTGGCTGGTGATGCTGGTCACGCTCGGCATCTACTACCTCACGCCGTGGATCCGCTGGGATCGCGGGCCTTTCGCGCCGGACCAGGCGGTGCTCGTCGATCTCGCCAACCGCCGCTTCTATTTCTTCTTCATCGAGATCTGGCCGCAGGAGTTCATCTTCGTCGCCGGCCTGCTGGTGATGGCCGGGTTCGGTCTGTTCCTCGTCACCGCCGCCGTCGGCCGCGCCTGGTGCGGCTACACGTGTCCCCAGACAGTGTGGGTCGATCTCTTCCTCGTCGTCGAGCGGGCCATCGAGGGCGACCGCAACGCCCGCATGAAGCTCGATGCCGGCCCCTGGACACTCGACAAGGTCGGGAAGCGGGTGCTGAAGCATTCGACCTGGCTCGCCATCGCGGTCGCCACCGGCGGCGCCTGGATCTTCTATTTCTCAGACGCCCCGACGCTCGGTTTCAATTTCCTCACCGGCAATGCCGCCGCCGTCGCCTACATCACCGTCGCCATCCTGACCGCCACCACCTACGTCTTCGGCGGGCTGATGCGCGAGCAGGTCTGCACCTACATGTGCCCGTGGCCGCGCATCCAGGCGGCCATGCTCGACGAGAATTCGCTGGTCGTCACCTACAACGACTGGCGGGGAGAACCGCGCTCGCGCCACGCAAAGAAAGCCGTGGCCGCGGGAGAGGCCGTCGGCGATTGCGTCGACTGCAATGCCTGCGTCGCCGTCTGTCCGATGGGCATCGACATTCGCGACGGGCAGCAGCTCGAATGCATCACCTGCGCGCTGTGCATCGACGCCTGCGACGGCGTGATGGACAAGCTCGGGCGCGAGCGCGGACTGATTGCCTATGCCACGCTCAGCGAATACGAAGGGAACATGGCGCTCGCCACCGGCAACGGCGCGACCGGCATCGTGCCGTCGAACGTGCGCAACCCCGACGTCAGCTTCTCGGACAAGGTCCGGCACTTCGACTGGCGTGTCATCTTCCGGCCGCGCATCCTTCTCTACACGGCAGTCTGGACGCTGGTCGGCATCGGTCTCATCGTCGCCTTGGTTTCGCGCGACCGGCTCGAAGTCAACGTGATCCACGACCGCAACCCGCAATACGTGCTCGAATCGGACGGCTCGATCCGCAACGGCTACACGGTGCGCCTGCTCAACATGGTGCCTGAGCCGCGCACCGTCATGCTGTCGATCGAGGGGCTGCCGGGCGCGACCATGAAGGTCCCCGGCATCTCCGACGCGTCGGACCGCCTGTTCGCCGTTCCCGTTGATCCGGACAAGGCGACGGCGCTCAGGGTCTTCGTCACCCTGCCTGCCGGCGGCATCACCGGCGAGGCAATCGATTTCCAGTTTATCGCCGAAGACCGTTCGAGCCACGAGCGCGACGTCTACAAGGCCGTGTTCAATGCACCGGGGACCAGGAAATGAAAACCGTCCACGATCGGCAATCCGACTTCAGGTTCACCGGTTGGCACATGCTGGGCGTCATGATGCTGTTCTTCGGAACGATCATCTCCGTCAACCTGGTGATGGCCTGGTATGCCACTCATAGCTGGAGCGGGCTGGTTGTGCAGAACACCTATGTCGTCAGCCAGCAGTTCAATGCCAAGGCGGCCGCGGCAAAGGCCATGGCGGCAACCGGGATCACCGGCAAGCTCGATCTCGACGGGCGCTCGATCCGCTACGTGCTGACCCACCCTGAAACCGGGCCGGTCGCCGCCGACGAGGTCGCCATTCGCTTCCGCCGCCCGGTCGGCGAGCACCAGGATTTCACCCTCACGATGAACCGCGAAGGGCAGGGCGTTTTCACTGCCGAACACCAGATCCTGGCCGGCCAGTGGATCGTCGAGACGACGTCGAGGCGCGATGGCGAGATCATCATGCATGAGGCGGTTCGCATCCATGTCAGGGGAGAGCGAAAATGAGTTGCTGCGCGGCAGGATCCGAAGGCGCCCTCGACATCGAACAGGCGCACCATCGCCTCGCATCCTCGGAAGAACTGTGGCTGGCGAGCCGCGATCTCGGCGAAGGGCTGCGGCAGACCGATCTCAGCGTGCCTGCCGTCCATTGCGGCGCCTGCATCACGACGATCGAAGGGGCTCTGAAGGCGCTGCCTGTGGTGGAACGGGCGCGCGTCAACCTGTCGACCAAGCGGGTTTCCATCGTCTGGAAGGAAGAAGTCGCCGGCGAGCGGACCGATCCGGCAGACCTCGTCTCGGCGATTGCGGCGACCGGCTACGAGGCGCATCTTTTCAGCACTGCCGGCGAGCCGAACGACGAATTGCGCAACCAGTTGATCCGCGCCGTCGCCGTCTCGGGCTTTGCCTCGGTCAACATCATGCTGCTGTCGATCTCGGTCTGGTCCGGAGCCGAGGCCGCGACGCGCGACCTGTTCCACTGGATTTCCGCCCTGATCGCCGCGCCGGCGCTGATCTATGCCGGCCGCTTCTTCTATCAGTCGGCATGGCATGCCCTGAAGCACGGCCGCACCAACATGGACGTGCCCATCGCACTGGCCATCACGCTGTCCTACGCGGTCTCGCTCTGGGAAACCATCCACCACGGCGCGCATGCCTGGTTCGATGCCACCGTCAGCCTGCTGTTCTTCCTGCTGATCGGCCGCACCCTCGATCACCTCATGCGCGACCGTGCCCGCTCGGCGATCACCGGGCTTGCCCGCCTGTCGCCGCGCGGCGCCATGGTGCTGACCGGGGAGACCGGCCGCGAATACCGGCCGGTGGACGAGATCCGCATCGGCGACCGTATCGCCGTCGCCGCCGGCGACCGCATTCCGGTCGACGGTACCGTGCGCTCCGGCTCCAGCGACCTCGACGTCTCGATCGTCAACGGCGAAAGCGCCCCCCGCGCCGTCGGTCCGGGCGACAGTCTCCAGGCGGGGACATTGAGCCTCACCGGCTCGCTGGTCGTCGAGGCGAGCGCGATGGCTCGCAACTCCTTCCTTGCCGAGGTCATCGCGCTGATGGAAGCAGCCGAAGGGGGCAGGGCGCGCTATCGCCGCATCGCCGACCGCGCGGCGCAATACTATTCGCCGGCGGTGCATCTGCTCGCGCTCCTGACCTTCCTCGGCTGGGGTTTTTACGGCGGCGACTGGAAACACGCGCTGCTGGTCGCGATCACCGTGCTGATCATCACCTGCCCCTGCGCGCTCGGCCTCGCCGTCCCTGTGGTGCAGGTCGTTGCCGCCGGCCGATTGTTCCGCAACGGCGTCATGGTCAAGGACGGCTCGGCCATGGAACGGCTGGCCGAGATCGACACCGTCGTCTTCGACAAGACCGGAACGCTGACGGTCGGCCGCCCGCGTCTCGTCAACCGCGGCGAGGTCGACGAACGCAATCTGGTGACCGCGGCGGCACTCGGCGCCCATTCCCGCCATCCGCTGTCGGCTGCGCTTGCCCGCTTCGCCTCCGGACCAGCGCCGGCGTTGGGTGACGTCCGCGAATTGCCGGGCGCAGGGCTGGAAGCGCAGACGGCGGAAGGCGTCTACCGACTCGGCAGCAGGCGCTTCGCTTGCAGCGCCGATGATGGCGACGCGGCCGCCGAAGGTAAGTCCGAGGTTGTTCTTTCGCGCGATGGCTGCGAACTCGAGACTTTCCGCTTCGAGGATATGCTGCGCCCGGGTGCGGCCAATGCCGTCTCGACGCTCGCGGCCATGGGCCATCGCGCCGCTATCCTCTCCGGTGACCGCCCGGCGGTGGTCGCGGTACTGGCGCGCCGCCTCGGCATCGCCCGTTGGGAAGGGGGGCTGACCCCGAAGGAGAAGGCCGAAAGCTGCGGCCGGATGGCTGGCGAAGGGCACCGGGTGCTGATGGTCGGCGACGGCATCAACGATGCCCCCGCGCTCGCCGCGGCGCATGTGTCGATGGCGCCCGCGACCGCCGCCGATATCGGCCGGCAGGCGGCCGACTTCGTCTTCATGCACGAAAGCCTGCGCGCGGTGCCGTTCGCGATCGACACCGCACGCAGGGCGGGCCGCCTGATCCGCGAGAATTTCGCGCTCGCCATCGGCTACAACGTCATCGCCGTGCCTATCGCCATTGCCGGCCATGTGACGCCGCTGGTCGCCGCCATCGCCATGTCGACCTCGTCGATCGTCGTCGTCGCCAACGCGCTGCGGCTCAACTGGCTTTCCGGCGCCGGGCCGGAACAGGCCGGCCGTGACGTTGCGCCCGGAACATCGGAGGTCCGACTGGCATCATGAATACCCTCGTCTTCCTCATCCCCATCGCGCTCCTCCTCGGCGGCCTCGGGCTCGCCGCCTTCCTCTGGTCGCTGAAGAGCGGCCAGTACGAGGATCTCGACGGCGCCGCCTGGCGGGCGCTCAACGACGATGACGACCGCCCAGGCCCGCAATCTCTGCATAGGTGACATGCTCGCGACCTAAACCGATTTAACCTCATGGATACTTGCCCTTGCGGGATTTGGGTGCGAAAACACTCTCCCCAAATTCGAGCATGGAGAAATGGCGTGGAACAGGCAGAAATCGGATTGATCGGCCTAGGTGTGATGGGCGCGAACCTGTCGCTCAACATTGCCGAGAAAGGCAACAAGATCGCTGTCCTCAACCGCACGGTCGAGCGCACCGACAAGTTCATGAAGGAGGCAGGCGACCTCAAGAGCCAGATCATCCCCTGCCACACGATCGAGGAGTTCGTCGCCGCCATCCGGCCGCCGCGCCCGATCATCATCATGATCAAGGCCGGCGAACCGGTCGACCAGCAGATTGCCCAGCTGCAGCCCTATCTCGAGGCCGGCGACATCATGATCGATGCCGGCAACGCCAATTTCCGCGACACCATGGCCCGCTTCGACCGCCTCAAGGGCACCGGGCTGACGTTCATCGGCATGGGCGTGTCCGGTGGCGAGGAAGGTGCGCGCCACGGTCCGTCGATCATGGTCGGCGGCGCCGAGGACTCCTGGAAGCGCGTCGAGAAGGTGCTGACCTCGATCGCCGCCAAGTACAAGGGCGAGCCCTGCGTCGCCTGGCTCGGCGAGAACGGCGCCGGCCACTTCGTCAAGACCATCCACAACGGCATCGAATATGCCGACATGCAGATGATCGCCGAGATCTACGGCATCCTGCGCGACGGCCTCGGCAAGACCGCGCCCGAGATGAGCGCCATTTTCGGCGAGTGGAACAAGGGTCGGCTCAACTCCTACCTGATCGAGATCACCGAAAAGGTGCTTTCCACCGCCGATCCTGTCACCGGTAAGCCGATCGTCGACATGATCCTCGACAAGGCCGGCCAGAAGGGTACCGGCAAATGGTCGGTGATCGAGGCGCAGAACATGGGCGTGCCGGCCACCGCCATCGAGGCGGCCGTCGCCGCCCGCAGCCTGTCGGCGGCGAAGGACCAGCGGGAGGCGGCGGAAGCCATCTTCGGCAAGGCGCCGGTGACGTTCCCGATCGCCTACGGCACCGAGCTTCTGAATGACCTCGAACTGGCGCTGTTCGCCGCCAAGATCGGCGCCTATGCCCAGGGATTTGCGGTAATGGCCGAGGCGTCGCGCGAGTTCGGCTGGTCGCTGCCGATGCCGACGATCGCCAGGATCTGGCGCGCCGGCTGCATCATCCGCTCGCAGTTCCTCGACGAGATCACCACCGCCTTCACCGCCAATCCGGATGCTGCCAACCTGATCGTCACGCCGGCCTTCTCGGCCATGGTGAAGGAATCGATCCCGTCGCTGCGCCGCGTCGTGGCTGCGGCGCTGTCGGCCGGCCTTCCGGTGCCGGCGCTCGCCTCGGCGCTCACCTATTTCGACGCCTATCGCCAGGGCCGCGGCACCGCCAACCTGATCCAGGCGCAGCGCGACTTCTTCGGTGCGCACGGCTTCGACCGTATCGACGGTGTCGACCAGCATCACGGCCCATGGGGCAGCGGCGTCGGCGCCGCCTGAGCCTCACCCGAAACTGAAACGAAAAACCCGGCCTCGTGCCGGGTTTTTTGATGCTGCAATCCAACTTGCACCGTCATGCAGGACTTGATCCGGCATCCGGCGCGCTCACGTCGTTGAGCGTGAAAGACTACCAACACTTCACCCCAGTTTCGTCGGCCATTTCGTTTTTATTCTGTCATTGAAGAGCTGCTCTGCGGTGGTCGCCGATAAAGGCAGTCAGCGCTTGCAACGCCGCGCTCTGATGTCGTCTGCTCGGATAATAAAGTGCAAGACCCGCAGACGTCGGAATGAACTCTCCAAGCATTCCAATCAACCGTCCTTCGTCTCTGGCGGTCTGTGTCCACCAATCAGCGAGATATGCGAGACCGATTCCGGCAAGGGAAGCCTCAAGCATCAGACCCGCGTCATCCAGAGTCACCATTCCGGGAACCTCCATCCGTTGGATTTGTCCGTTCACCAGGAACTCCCAACGATCGATTTCCCCGCTCGGCATCCTGGATCGAATGCAGCGATGCGACATGAGTTCATCGGGAACCTTCGGAGCCGACATCTCAGCCAGATATTCCGGCGTCCCAACAATCGAGAATCTCTGGTCTGGTTCAAGACGAAGCGCGACCATGTCCTTCGGAACGGCGTCGCCTGGTCGAATTCCGGCGTCGAACCCCTCGGCGACGATGTCAATCGGACGATCCTCGGTCACAAGATCGATTTCGATTTCAGGATAACGCCTGCTGAACTCGACGACCAAAGTTTTCAAAACGCGTCGGGCGGCTCCCACCGAGCTGTTGATCCGCAGCTTTCCTGCAGGCCGCGCGCGGTGTTGGTTTACCGTGTCGACCGCGTGGGCGACGGCATCCAAAGCCGGCTCGATCTCCGCGACGAACTGCGAACCCGCCGTAGTCAAGGAAACGCTACGCGTTGTTCGATTGAAGAGCCGCACTCCCAACTTGGACTCGCTGGCGGCGATACGCTGGCTCAGGACGGTCGGCGAGGCCCCGACATCGCGAGCGGCAGCCCTGAAGTTCTGTCTTCGTGCCAGCGCTACCACGCTCGCCAACTCTTCCATACTGAGCATCCGCATTCATAAATTCCATGCATCTCTTCATCCAATATTATAGCAGTTATCATGGATAATGGGCGAGCATATTTTCATCCCATCCCAATGGATGGAGAAACATCATGAACCAGATCAATCAAATCTATGTCGACGGCCAGTTCGTGACCCCGCACGGAACCGACCTTTTCGAACTTCGCAACCCAGCGACGGCTGAACTGATCGGCCACGTCCGGCTTGGCGACGAGAGCGATGCCCGCGATGCCGTCGCCGCGGCCAAAGCGGCTTTTCCGGCTTGGTCGCGTACGTCCAAGGATGAGCGTATCGGACTGCTGACCCGCATGCACGAAGCCATCTTGGCCCACAAGACCGAGCTTCTTGATGCGATCATTCTCGAATATGGAGCGCCCGTCTCCCGCGCCGACTGGATGGTCGGTCATGCGGCCGATAGCTTCATTGATGCAGCACGCGCGCTCGAGAGCTACGCTCTAGAGCAGACGATCGGAAACGCCAACGTCATCATGCAGCCGCTCGGCGTCGTCGGGCTTATTACCCCTTGGAACAGCAACGCGGGCTTCATCTGCAGCAAGCTCGCCTATGCCTTGGCGGCGGGTTGCACCGCCGTCATCAAGCCGAGCGAGATGAGCGCGATCCAGACAAGCATCGTGTTGAAAGCGCTCCACGAAGCGAAAGCACCCGCTGGCGTCTACAACGTCGTTAACGGCCGCGGCGACGTCGTCGGTGCTGAAATCACGAGAAACCCAGACGTGGCCAAGGTGTCCTTCACGGGGTCGACGGCAGTGGGCAAGTCCATCCTGCGCGAGGCCGCAGGAACATTGAAGCGCGTGACCCTTGAGCTGGGTGGAAAATCGCCGAGTGTTATTCTGGACGACGCTGACCTTAGCCAAGCTATTCCGCTGGCTCTGCAAGTCGGCCTCAACAACAGCGGCCAAGCATGCATCAACGGCACGCGCATCCTGGTTCCTGAAGCTCGGCACGACGAAGCGCTCGCCATGATCAAGGCGACAGTGGACCAGATGAGGGCGGGCGATCCCAGGAACCCCGCCACCGTCATCGGTCCGATGGTCAGTCAGACCCAATACGAGCGCGTTCAACGATACATCCGGACTGGAGTTCAGGAAGGCGCGACTTTGGTCTCTGGCGGCGAAGGACATCCTGACGGCGAAGGTGGCTACACCGTTAGGCCGACGGTGTTCGCAAACGTCACCAACGACATGGTGATCGCGCGCGAGGAAATCTTTGGCCCCGTCCTGTGCGTCCTGACCTACACGGACGAGGAAGACGCCATTCGCATCGCGAACGACACTCCGTATGGACTGTATGCCTATGTGTTTTCCGCTGACGCCGAACACGCGACCAGGGTGGCGAACAGGCTTGAGGCGGGCCGCGTGTCTATCAACGGCGCTCCGCATCACCCCGACGTGCCGTTCGGCGGCTTCAAGCAGTCCGGTATCGGCCGAGAATATGGCGTGTTCGGCCTTCAGGCTTATCTCGAACCCAAGGCACTCCTAGGTGCGGTGGCAGCATGAGTACCGACCCAGTGGATGGTGCCGCCATCTATTCCGAACTTCGTGGCGCGGAAAATTCGCGCCGCCTCCTAGAACTGTCCCAAGGAGCCGATGCGCATGCAGCCATCGCCAGCCTTGCGCTAGACTTCGTCTACGGCAAGGTCTGGTCTCGAGACGGTCTCGACCGGAAACAGCGAAGCCTGGTGACGATCGGCGTCCTGATCGCCCTCCGGCAGTTTTCCGAGCTAGAAAACCACATGAGGATCGGACTTGAGAACGGCTTGAGCCATCGGGAAATTGAAGAAGCAATTGTCCAGGCCGCGCCTTATGCAGGTTTTCCCGCAGCTTGGTCCGCCGCAACATCCCTGAGCGACTTGGCCCGAGAAGCGGAAGGTTCACGAGACTAATCATCCCGGACTTTTCGAGATCTGACGGCAAAGCGCCATCGCGGTCATGGGCTTTCCAGATAGCCCAGGCCGCGCAAGACCTCTGCTTGGGCTCCCTCGGCAATTACCTCGAGACTCAGCTTTCGGCGAGCGTCAATATGGCCTCTGTTCGTCGTCGAATGATTAGAGACTTTCCGCGCTTTGAAAGAATGGAGGCGTTGGCTCGGTTTGCGGGTTGATCTAAGCCGCTTTGGCGTAATGGTTCATCCTCGACGACGAGATCGCCGAGGGCAAAAAATAGGTGGCGGAGAGCAGAAAAGCCGCAATCCGTCCGCGGCTGCATCCGAGTGGCACAGTTCATCGGCGGACACTAAGCCGTGTCGCTTGCAGCAAGAGGACGTTAGTTGCCACATCTCCTTGAGCCAGTGATGTCCGCAATGGGCCCGCAAGCGGACCTTGATGGCATTTGCTACATAGTCCCGGAGCTCTCTCCGCCTATCTCGGCTCGAACACCCCTTCGGGCCAGACTGGCTGGCTGATGCTTTGCAGCGCGCTGGCGTCGGCGCCCTCGATGCGGCCGATCACGGCCCGGGCCAGTTCGCGCCCGGCCTCGCGGACATCCTCGAAGCAGGTGATCATCTCGGGGCGGATCCAGTCGAGGATCTCGGCCGACTGCTTGGAGACGAGGTCGACCTCGCGCCCGACCGCCAGTCCGGCCGCCTCGACGCCGGCATTGATGGCGATCGCGCCCGCCGCCGAGGACGAGACGATGCCGTCCGGGGCGTGCGGCGAGCGCATCAGCGCCTCGACCTCGTCGCGGATCTGCTGCAGCGGCGCGTCGATATTGACGCGCAGCGGGATCTCCTCGGCGCCATAGGCATGCAACGCCGTCTGGAAGCCGATGCGGGTGTGGGAGAAGTAGGTGAGCCGGCCGGGCGGCGGCAGCAACGCGATGCGCCTGCGCCCGCGGGCGGCGAGCGCCCGCACCGCCTGGTAGGCATAGGCCTCGCTGTCGAAGTCGTGATACGGGTGAACCAGCCCGCTCTCGGTGCGCCCGTGGGCGGAAAACGGCATGTTGCGGTCGAGCATCAGCTTGACGCGCGGATCATCCGGTTCCATGCGCGAAATGATGACGCCGTCGGCCGAGCCGGTGTCGAGGATGTAGCGCACCGGCTGAAGCGGATCCCTGGCAATGGAATAGGGAGTCACCACCAGGTGATAGGGCGTGCCGGCGAGCACGTCGGAGATGCCGAAGACGATCTGGCTGGTAAAGCCCATGATCTCCTCGTCGATGCTGAGCACTAGGGCGATGACGTTGGTCTTGCCGGTCCTCAGGCGCACGCCCGCCCTGTTCGGCTGGTAGCCGAGTTGGCGGGCGACCATGCGGACGCGTTCCTTGGTCTCGGCGCCGATGTCGGGCGCATCCTTCAGCGCCCGTGATACGGTGGTGATGCCGAGGCCGGTCATGAACGCGATCGTCTTCAGTGTCGGACGCTCCGGCGTCGTCACACCATTGTCACCTCTGGACGATTTGCCCGTGCTGTCCATTCGCCTGTACCGCTCCCTGCCCACAACCCGGCTTATCGCCGTTGGTTTCGTGCTGCAAGCACATGGGGCCGTCTCCACTCCTCGAAGTCCGAAATCTGTAACGATACAGTTCAAAAGTCGAGCCCTTTTTTCGGCGTTTGGCAAACCCCGGTGATTTGTGGTTGCAGCCGGCTATCCATCCATCATTTTTTGCACCTGCGAAGTCAAAAGCAGGTCCGGAGCAACATCACGGCAGGGCAAGTATATGAAAAATAGTTGTTTGTTGACGAAAACCGGCGACGAGACCTGTTTCTTCGACCATGATCGGGTCGTTCGTCAGGAACGCAAAAGGCTTACCTTTGATTGTATTTCAAGAAAATGCACGAAATTCTGCAAGCCGGGAGTTGCGCGATAGTAGCGATTGGCATAAGTTTTCACTGCAACGTTTCAGTGAGGGAGGAACTCATGAATTTTCGTGCGATAGCGGCGGCGCTCGCCGCGACGGTGGCGATTCCATTCGCCGCTGCCAATGCGACGGACCTGGAGGTGACGCATTGGTGGACGTCGGGCGGCGAGGCTGCGGCCGTAGCCGAGCTGGCAAAGGCTTTTGATGCGACGGGCAACAAATGGGTCGATGGCGCGATCGCCGGTTCCGGCGGCACGGCGCGGCCGATCATGGTCAGCCGCATCACCGGCGGCGACCCGATGGGCGCCACCCAATTCAACCACGGCCGTCAGGCGGAAGAACTGGTCGAGGCCGGGCTGATGCGCGACCTGACCGATGTCGCCACCAAGGGCAACTGGAAGGAAGTCATCCGTCCGGCGAGCCTGCTCGAATCCTGCACAATCGACGGCAAGATCTACTGCGCCCCGGTCAACATCCATTCGTGGCAGTGGCTGTGGCTGTCGAACGGCGCCTTCGAAAAGGCCGGCGTTGCGGTTCCGAAGAACTGGGACGAGTTCGTTGCGGCCGCGCCGGCGCTCGAAAAGGCCGGCATCGTGCCGCTCGCAGTCGGCGGACAGCCGTGGCAGACTTCCGGCGCCTTCGACGTCCTGATGCTGTCGCTTGCCGGCAAGGACGTCTTCCTGAAGGTGTTCGGCGACAAGGATGCGGAAGTCGCCGCCGGCCCCGAGATCGCCAAGGTCTTCAAGGCGGCCGACGATGCCCGCCGTATGGCCAAGGGCACCAACGTGCAGGACTGGAACCAGGCCACCAACATGGTCATCACCGGCAAGGCCGGCGGCCAGATCATGGGTGACTGGGCACAGGGCGAATTCCAGGTGGCCGGCCAGGTCGCGGGCAAGGACTACTCCTGCCTTCCGGGCCTCGGCGTCAACGAAGTGATCGCCACCGGTGGCGACGCCTTCTACTTCCCCGTGCTCGAGGACGGGGAAAAGTCCAAGGCACAGGATGCGCTCGCCGAAACCCTCGTCGATCCGAAGACCCAGGTCGCCTTCAACCTGAAGAAGGGCTCGCTGCCGGTGCGCGGCGACGTCGACCTGGACGCGGCCAACGATTGCATGAAGAAGGGTCTCGATATCCTTGCCAAGGGCAACGTGGTGCAGTGGACCGACCAGTTGCTGTCGCCTGACAGCCAGAAGCAGAAGGAAGACCTCTTCTCCGAGTTCTTCGCCAACGCTTCGATGACTCCCGAGGACGCGCAGAAGCGCTTCGCCGACATCATCGCCGCCGCTGACTGAGCGGGCGGACGACCGCTGCCGCGATCCGGTTCCCGCATGTCGGGAACCGGGTTCGCCACCCCGAGCTGCGCCGCGTCTCGGGGTCGAGGTAGCCACATTCGCAAGTGACGGGCTCCGCCTCTAGGCGGCCCCCAAGGTTTCGGAACAAGAAACCCGAAAGGAACGACCGCCGCCAAGGCGGTGCGGTTTCCGGATCACGTAAGCGATTGCGATACTGGAGGACACATGCAATGACGGGTCACGCGCAAGCCGGCCGGCCTAACAGACTGCTGCGCAATCTCAACGCCAAGATTGCCTCGATCCCGATGATGCTGACCGCAGTGGTCATCTTCCTTGGCGGCACCCTGTGGACGGTGCTCTATTCTTTCACCAATTCCAAGCTGCTGCCGCGGCTGAAGTTCGTCGGCCTTGAGCAGTACGAGCGCCTGTGGTCGACGCCGCGCTGGCTCATGTCGATCGAGAATCTTGCCGTCTTCGGCGTCTTCTCGCTGGTGTTCAGCCTGTTGATCGGCTTCGTTCTGGCGGCGCTGATGGACCAGAAGATCCGCTTCGAGAACACGTTCCGCACAATTTTTCTCTATCCCTTCGCGCTGTCCTTCATCGTCACCGGCCTTGTCTGGCAATGGCTCCTCAATCCGGAGTTCGGCATCCAGTCGGTGGTAAGGTCGCTGGGCTGGACGAGCTTTGACTTCAACCCACTCTACAATCAGGAAATCGTCATCTACGGCATCCTGATCGCCGCCCTGTGGCAGGGCACCGGTCTGGTCATGTGCCTGATGCTGGCGGGTCTTCGCGGCATCGACGAGGATATCTGGAAGGCGGCCCGGGTCGACGGCATCCCGACCTGGAGGACCTATGTCTTCATCATCATCCCGATGATGCGGCCGGTGTTCATCACCACGCTGGTCATCATCGCCAGCGGCATCGTCAGGGTCTACGACCTCGTCGTGGCACAGACCAGCGGCGGCCCGGGCATCGCCTCGGAAGTCCCGGCCAAATACGTCTACGACTACATGTTCCTCGCCCAGAACCTCGGGCAGGGTTTCGCGGCCTCCACCATGATGCTGCTTGCCGTCGCCATCATCATCGTGCCCTGGGCATATCTGGAGTTCGGAGGAGGGCGCAAGCGTGTCTGACAGAACCATTCAAGCAAGGCCGGCTGCTGCTGCCGGCGCGCTCGTCGCAACGCTTTCGGGCCCGTCGGGAGCCAAGCCGAAGCGCAGGCTTTCCGGTCGCAACATCATGATCTACGGCACGCTCTTCGTCGCTGCCGCCTACTACTTGCTGCCGCTCTACGTGATGGTCGTCACTTCGCTCAAGGGCATGCCGGAAATCCGTCTCGGCAACATCTTCTCGCCGCCGCTGGAGATCACCTTCGAGCCGTGGGTGAAGGCCTGGTCGAGCGCCTGCACCGGCCTCAACTGCGACGGGCTTTCGCGCGGCTTCTGGAACTCGGTGCGCATCACCATTCCCTCGACGATCATCTCGATCATGATCGCCTCGATCAATGGCTATGCGCTGTCGAACTGGCGCTTCAAGGGTGCCGACTTCTTCTTCACCATCCTCATTGTCGGCGCCTTCATTCCCTACCAGGTGATGATCTATCCGATCGTCATCGTGCTGCGCGAAATCGGCCTCTACGGTTCGTTGTCCGGGCTCGTCATCGTGCACACCATCTTCGGTATGCCGATCCTGACGCTCCTGTTCCGCAACTACTTCGCCTCGCTGCCGGAGGAACTGTTCAAGGCGGCGCGCATCGACGGCGCCGGCTTCTGGGCGATCTATTTCCGCATCATGCTGCCGATGGCGCTGCCGATCTTCGTGGTGGCGATGATCCTGCAGATCACCGGCATCTGGAACGACTTCCTGTTCGGTGTCGTGTTCACCCGGCCGGAATATTATCCGATGACGGTGCAGCTCAACAACATCGTCAACTCGGTCCAGGGTGTGAAGGAATACAACGTCAACATGGCGGCGACCATCCTCACCGGTGCCGTACCGCTTCTCGTCTACTTCATCTCCGGACGTCTCTTCGTCCGTGGCATTGCCGCAGGCGCAGTGAAAGGTTGATCCCATGAATTCAAGTGTTTCCATCAAGGACCTGTCGCTCAGCTTCGGCGCGGTCAACGTGCTCGAGAACCTCAACCTTGAGATCCGCGACGGCGAGTTCCTCGTCCTGCTCGGCTCGTCCGGCTGCGGCAAGTCGACCCTCCTAAACTGCATCGCCGGCCTGCTCGACATTTCCGAGGGCCAGGTCTTCATCAAGGGCAAGAACGTCACCTGGGAGGAACCCAAGGATCGCGGCATCGGCATGGTGTTCC
Organism: Ferirhizobium litorale; assembly: GCA_030028905.1. Classification (GTDB taxonomy): domain Bacteria; phylum Pseudomonadota; class Alphaproteobacteria; order Rhizobiales; family Rhizobiaceae; genus Ferirhizobium; species Ferirhizobium litorale. The sequence continues at coordinate 204,515 of JALDYZ010000008.1, forward strand.
AGTCCTATGCGCTCTATCCGCAGATGACGGTCGAGAAGAACCTGTCCTTCGGCCTCAAGGTCGCCAAGACACCGCAAGCGGAGATCGACAAGCGGGTGGCGCGGGCCGCCGAAATCCTTCAGATCCAGCCGCTGCTGAAGCGCAAGCCGTCCGAGCTGTCGGGCGGCCAGCGCCAGCGCGTGGCGATTGGCCGGGCCCTGGTGCGCGACGTCGACGTGTTCCTGTTCGACGAGCCGCTGTCCAACCTCGACGCCAAGCTGCGCTCGGAACTGCGCGTCGAGATCAAGCGCCTGCACCAGTCGCTGAAGAACACCATGATCTACGTCACCCACGACCAGATCGAGGCGCTGACGCTGGCCGACCGCATCGCCATCATGAAGAACGGCGTCATCCAGCAGCTCGACGATCCGATCGCGATCTACAATGCCCCGCGCAATCTCTTCGTTGCCGGCTTCATCGGCTCGCCGTCGATGAATTTCCTGAACGGCGAGCTTGCCGCGCGTGACGGCAAGCCGGTGTTCGTCGCCAACGGCGTGACCTTCGGTCTCGACGGCTACGACGCCGACGGAACGCTCAAGGCCGGCCGCAAGGCGGTGCTTGGCGTCCGGCCCGAGCACATCAAGGTCAACGAGGATATCGCCGCGGGCTCCGAGATCCACGATGCGATCGTCGATATCGAGGAGCCGATGGGGGCCGACAACCTGCTCTGGCTGAAGCATGCCGGTCACACGATGTCGGTGCGCATCAACGGCTCGCGGCGCTTCCAGCCGGGCACGGCCGTCAAGCTCGCCTTCGACATGACCATGGCCTCGGTCTTCGATGCGGAGACGGAGCTCAGGATCTAGGCAGCCTTTGATCCTCATTCCAGCCCCGCCCCATCCAAGGGGCGGGGAGACTTGCGCGGTTGCCCCTCGTGTCCCGCCTGCCGAAACGCGGGCGGACGAGGGCACCCCACCGCGCGCTGGCACGCAATTCGGAACGCGAGACATGACGGACATCTCAACCAAGCCACTGATCGACCTCGCCGGCATCTGGGCGCTCTCCTCCGCGGACGGCGAGCACGCGGCCAGCATGTCGCTGCCCGGTGACGTGCATTCGGCATTGGAATCCGCCGGTATCATCCCCGATCCCTACTTCGCCCGCAACGAAGACGACATCCAGTGGGTGGCGGAGAAGGACTGGATCGTCGAGCGACACTTCGTCCTCGAGGACGCCTCCGGCGACTGGTACCTCGACATCGACTATCTCGATACGGTGGCGGTCGTCTTCATCAACGACGCACCGGTTCTGACCGCCGACAACTGCTTCCGCCGCTATCGCCCGGATGTCTCCAAGGCGCTGAAGGCGGGCGAGAACGTCATCCGCATCCACTTCCATTCCAGCATCGCCGCCGGGGCCGAGCGGCAGGCGCGCCAGCCTTTCCGTATTCCGTATTCCGAGGGCAATTCGCCGATCGCCAACGGCAACATGCTGCGCAAGCCGCAATGCCACTTCGGCTGGGACTGGAACATCGCCATCGCGCCGCTCGGGCTCTATGGCACCGTTGCGCTGAAGAGGCTGGAAACCGCCCGCATCGAGAATGTCGTCACCCGGCAGATGCATGACGAGAAAGGCGGCGTCGAACTGCACGTCACCGCCACGCTGTTTGCCGCCGACCCCGGCATCGTTCCGGTGCGTTTCTCGCTCGATGGCGAACGCGTGCGGCTCGATTGCGGCATCGGTGCCGGCGAGACGACGATCACCCATGTCTTCGAGATCGCCGAGCCGCGGCTCTGGTGGCCGGCCGGCCATGGCGAGCAGGCTCTCTACCGGCTCGAGGTCGAGATCCCGTCGGAGACGGTAAGCCGCCAGATCGGCCTGAGGACCATCGAACTGCTGACCGACAAGGACGCGGCGGGCAGCCGCTTCGCCTTCCGCGTCAACGGACGCGAGATCTTCTGCCGCGGCGCCAACTGGATCCCCGCCGACGCGCTTTTCTCCCGAACCAGCGAGGAAAGGACCGCCGACCTTTTGCAATCGGCCGTCGACGCCAACATGAACATGATCCGCGTGTGGGGCGGCGGCTTTTACGAGCACGACTGGTTCTACGATCTGTGCGACCGCAAGGGGCTGATGGTCTGGCAGGACTTCATGTTCGCCTGCAACCTCTACCCCTCGACTCCGGATTTCCTCGACAATGTCACCGTCGAGGTTGACTACCAGGTGCGCCGGCTGTCGAGCCATCCGTCGATCGTGCTGTGGTGCGGCGACAACGAACTCGTCGGTGCGCTGACCTGGTTCAAGGAATCGATCGAGAACCGCGACCGTTACCTCGTCTCCTACGACCGCCTGAACCGCACCATCGAGGTGGCGCTGAAGATGGCGGCGCCGGAAGCGATCTGGTGGCCGTCGAGCCCGGCCTCCGGCTATCTCGATTTCGGCGATGCCTGGCATGCCGACGGATCCGGCGACATGCACTACTGGTCGGTCTGGCACGAGAACAAGTCGTTCGACAACTACCGCACCATTCGCCCGCGCTTCTGCTCGGAGTTCGGCTTCCAGTCCTACACCTCGATGCCGGTCGTCCGGCGGTTTGCCGATCGGAAGGACATGAACATCGCCTCGCCGGTGATGGAGAGCCACCAGAAGAACGCCGGCGGCAACGAGCGCATCGCCGGCACCATGTTCCGCTACTTCCGCTTCCCGAAGGATTTCGCCAACTTCGTCTATCTGAGCCAGATCCAGCAGGGGCTGGCGATCAAGACGGCGGTGGAGTTCTGGCGTTCGCTCAAGCCGCACTGCATGGGCACGCTCTACTGGCAGCTCAACGACACCTGGCCGGTCGCTTCCTGGTCGAGCCTCGATCATGGCGGCAGCTGGAAGGCGATGCATTATCTGGTGCGCCGCTTCTTCCAGCCGGTAGCAGTCGCTGCCATCCCGACCGAGGACAATCGCTCGATCCGCTTCATCATGGTCAACGACACGGCCGCGGACGTCACCATCGAATTGAAGGCGGTGCTGGTCGACATGAAGGGTCAACGCATACCGTTCCGCACCGCTCAGGGCGTATGCACGCCGGAGCGGGCCGACACGCTGCTGACGGTCGATGCCGCCGACATTCCCGCCGATTGCCTGCTGGCCTGGAGCTTCAAGGCATCGAACGGCATGAGCGGCAAGGGTCATCACGTGACCGGGACCTACAAGGCGCTGGAGCTCGAACCGTCCGGGCTCGCCATCGAGGTTGCGCCGCTCGCCGATGGCACCTTCGAGATCACCGTTGGGGCCGAGGGGCTGGCGCTCTTCGTCATGATCGAGAGCGAGACGCCCGGCCGCTACAGCGACAACGCCTTCGACCTGACGGCCGGCGAGAGCCGCCGCATCGTCTTCACGCCCGCGACCGCCGGCGAAGCATCCGCGCCGCCGACGTTCCGCGTCTACGACCTTCATTCCTGCCAGTCCGGCGACTGAGGAATGGCAAGCCATCCGGAACCCGGTCTCCCGCCGGAATTTCCGAACGAAGAAGGGCGATCCGCCCGAGGAGGAAACGCATGACGAACTTGAGCTTCCAGCTTTACAGCGCCCGCAACTATCCGCCGCTTTCCGATGTCCTGAAGTTGCTGGCAGCGGCCGGCTACAAGGAAGTCGAAGGCATCGGCGGCATGTATGCCGATCTCGACGATGCCGGGCTTGCCGCACTGCGCGCCGAACTCGACAGCAACGGCCTGGCGATGCCGACCGGTCACTTCGCCCTTGATTTTCTGGAGAAAGAGCCGGCGCGCGCCGTCAAGATCGCAAAGGTCCTCGGTATGGAGTCGGTCTATTGCCCGTACATCCTGCCCGAGCACCGCCCGACCGATGCCAAGGGCTGGTATGCCTTCGGCCAGCGGCTGCAGAAGGCCGGCGCCCCGATCCGCGATGCCGGGCTCGATTTCGGCTGGCACAACCACGACTTCGAGTTCTTTGCGCTCGAGGACGGCTCGACCCCGCAGGACCAGATCTTCGCCGGCGGCCCGGACCTTTCCTGGGAAGCGGACATCGCCTGGGTGATCCGCGGCGGCGCCGATCCGTTCGCCTGGATCGAGAAGCTGGGCAGCCGCATCACCGCCGTCCACCTCAAGGACATCGCGCCGAAGGGCGAGAATGCCGACGAGGACGGCTGGGCCGATGTCGGCCATGGCGTCGTGCCGTGGGCGAAACTGATGGCGGTGCTGAAGAACACGCCGGCGCGGCACTTCGTCGTCGAACATGACAACCCGAACGACCTGAAGCGGCTCGTCACCCGCTCGATCGCTTCGGCGAACTCCTACTGATCGAGGCATAGACACATGACAAAGGAATATGGCGTCGGCATCATCGGATGCGGCAACATCTCGGGCGCTTACTTCAAGCTAATCCCGATCTTCAACAACCTCAAGGTCGTCGCCTGCGCCGACCTCAACCCGGACGCGGCCAAGGCGCGTGCCGAGGAATTCGGGGTCGAGGCGCAGGACATCGACGCGCTGCTCGCCAACCCGGCGGTCGACGTCGTCGTCAACCTGACGATCCCGGAGGCACACTATCCGGTGTCCAAGCGGGCGCTCGAAGCCGGCAAGCACGTCTACTCGGAAAAGCCCTTCGTGCTGTCGCTCGAACAGGGCGAGGACCTGCGCCGCATCGCCGACGCCAGGGGGCTCAAGGTCGGCTCGGCGCCCGACACCTATCTCGGCGGCTCGCACCAGTTCGCCCGCCACCTGATCGACAGCGGCAAGCTCGGCAAGATCATGTCGGGAACGGCGCACGTGCTCGGGCCGGGCATGGAGATGTGGCACCCCAATCCGGACTTCTTCTTCGCTCCCGGCGGCGGGCCGATCCTCGACATGGGACCGTACTATGTCAACAACCTCGTCAACCTGATCGGGCCGGTCAAGCGCGTCGTGGCACTCGCCAACAAGGCCAAGCAGGAGCGCACGATCGGTACGGGCGCGCGCACCGGCGAGAAGGTGCCGGTCATCGTCGCCACCAACATCCATGCGGTGCTGGAATTCGCCAGCGGCGCCCAGATCGCGCTGATGGCGAGCTGGGACGTCTGGGCTCATCGCCACCAGAACATGGAGCTCTACGGCACCGACGGCGCCATCTTCGTGCCCGATCCGAACTTCTTCGGCGGCACGGTCGAGGTCGCCGGCATGGACCGCGAGCCGAAGGAAGTCGAGGTGTGGGATCATCCGCTGACCCGGCACAACTACGAGTTCGACTGGGGCACCCAGGCGAACTATCGCGGCGCCGGCCTTGCCGACATGATGGCGGCAGTCGAGACCGGGCGTGACTATCGCTGCTCTCTGGATCGCTCGCTGCACACGATCGACGTGCTGACGGCGATCCTCAGGTCGGCGGACGAGGGCAGGGCGGTCGACATCGTCACCACCTGCACCCAGCCGGAAGCCTTCGGCGTCGAGGAAGCCCTTGCGCTTTTGAGGTAGGTGCCTCAAACGATGGTCCGGGCGGGCAACCTGCCCGGACCGCACAGAATTCGAGGAGACGTGTCATGGCATGGCAACCGGCGGACGACCGCTACGAAAAGATGAAATACAACCGCTGCGGACGCTCGGGGCTAAAGCTTCCGGCGATTTCGCTCGGCCTCTGGCACAATTTCGGCCACGATACGCCCCACGAGCGCAAGCAGGCGATCTGCCGGACAGCCTTCGATCTCGGCATCACCCATTTCGACCTCGCAAACAATTACGGCCCGCCTGCCGGTAGCGCCGAGGAAGCCTTCGGCGAAATCCTGCGCTCCGACTTTGCCGGGCTGCGCGACGAGATGATCATCTCCTCCAAGGCCGGCTATGACATGTGGCCGGGACCCTACGGCGAGTGGGGCAGCCGCAAGTATCTGATCGCCTCCTGCGACCAGAGCCTGAAGCGCATGGGCCTCGACTATGTCGACATCTTCTATTCCCACCGCTTCGATCCCGACACCCCGCTCGAGGAAACCTGCGGCGCGCTCGACCATATCGTCCGGTCGGGCCGGGCGCTCTACGTCGGCATTTCCTCCTACAATTCGCAGCGCACCCGCGAGGCCGCGGCGATCCTGAAGGCGATGGGCACGCCGCTGCTCATCCACCAGCCGAGCTACTCGATGATCAATCGCTGGATCGAGGACGACAACCTGATCGACACGCTCGACGAACTCGGGGTCGGTTCGATCGTCTTCTCGCCGCTGGCGCAGGGCATGCTCACCTCGAAATATCTCGGCGGCATTCCCGCCGGCAGCCGCGCCGCCCAGGATCATTTCCTCAAGCGCGATTTCCTCAGCGAAAAGACCATCACCAACATCCGCGCGCTCAACGGCATCGCCGAAAAGCGCGGCCAGACGCTGGCGCAGATGGCGATCGCCTGGGTGCTCAGGGGCGGTTGGATCACCTCGGCGCTGATCGGTGCAAGCCGTCCGGAGCAGGTAGCCGATTGCGTCAGGGCGCTCGACAATGCCGAGTTCACGGCCGAAGAGCTTGCCGAAATCGACAAGTATGCCCGCGAGGCCGACATCAACCTCTGGGCAAAATCGGCCGAACGCTCGTAGCATGACTGGAAGAAGCGCCTGTTGCTGTCGCAAGGGGCGCTTCCTTGCTCAAGGTAGTTGAGGCTCGGCGCACGCGCGCGGGCCGCCATACGAAGGAATAGCGATAGTGATCCGCAATCCGATCCTGCCGGGCTTCAATCCGGACCCGTCGATCTGCCGCGTCGGTGACGACTACTACATCGCAACCTCGACCTTCGAATGGTATCCGGGGGTGCAGATCCATCACTCCCGCGACCTCGTCAACTGGCGCCTCGTGCGCCGGCCGCTGGAGCGGCAAGGCCAGCTCGACATGCGGGGAAACCCCGACAGCTGCGGCGTCTGGGCGCCGTGCCTGTCCCATGCCGACGGGCAGTTCTGGCTGGTCTTTACCGACGTGAAGCGCTTCGATGGCAACTTCAAGGATGCGCATAACTACATCGTGACTTCACCAACCATCGAGGGCGAATGGTCCGATCCGGTCTACGTCAATTCGTCCGGCTTCGACCCGTCGCTGTTCCATGACGATGACGGCCGCAAGTGGTTCCTCAACATGCAGTGGAACCACCGCACCGAAAGCTACGGGGGAGCGCCAAAATCACCGGCCTTCGATGGCATCCTGCTGCAGGAATGGGACCCGCAGACGAAAGCGCTGACGGGGCCGATCAAGAACATCTTCGCCGGGAGTCCGCTCGGTCTCGTGGAAGGCCCGCATCTCTTCAAGCGCAACGGCTGGTACTATCTGACGACGGCAGAAGGCGGCACCGGCTACGACCACGCCGTCACCATGGCGCGCTCGCGCACCATCGACGGACCCTATGAAATGCACCCCGACATGCATCTCATCACGTCCAGGGGGCATCCCGAGGCCGTCTTGCAGCGGTCAGGGCATGGGCAGTATGTCGAAACCCCCTCGGGCGAGCCCTACCACACCCATCTGAGCGGTCGTCCTCTGCCGCCGAAGCGGCGCTGCACGCTGGGCCGCGAGACCTCGATCCAGAGATGCGTCTGGAAGGAGGACGGCTGGCTCTATCTCGCAAACGGCACGGTCGTCCCCGATGTCGAGGTCGAGGCACCGAACGCCGCCATGCCCGTCGAGAAGCCGCACCGCAGCGGATACAATTTCGATGGCGGCAATCTGCCCGAGGATTTCCAGTGGCTGCGCACACCGCAGCCGGAGCGCATCTTTTCGCTTGCCGAGCGCCCCGGTCACCTGCGGCTGTTCGCACGGGAAAGCATCGGCTCGTGGTTCGAACAGGCGCTCGTCGCCCGACGGCAGGAGCATCACCGCTTTCGCGCCGAGACCGTGCTGGAATTCGAGCCGGATACCTACCAGCAGGTCGCCGGGCTGACGCACTACTACAACCGCCACAAGTTCCATGCCGTTGCCGTCACCTGGCATGAAAAACTCGGCCGCTGCGTCACCATTCTTTCCTGCAACGGCGACTATCCGGATGCGAAACTGAGCTTCCCGGCCGGCAGCGGCGTCGCGATCCCGGATGGACGGGTGCAACTGTCCATGGAAGTCCGTGACAACGACCTGCAGTTCTTCTGGCAGACGGAGGGCAAGGGGGCCTGGCAACCGATCGGCCCTATGCTCGATGCCGGCGTCGTCTCCGACGAGGGTGGCCGCGGCGAACACGGCTCGTTCACCGGCGCCTTCGCGGGTGTTTTCGCCTTCGATACGTCCGGGCGCGCAAAGGTCGCGGACTTCGACTGGTTCAACTACGACGAACTGTGAACGTCTCGCCAGTGGCGCGGACGATATTCGCTGTCCGCGCCGGGTGCTTTACGCTAGGAAAAGAAGCAACGACTAATTTAAGTAGCGCACATAAACCATTGCCTTCCATTACGAAACTTTAATTTAACTTTCAGTTTCGGTTCATCTTTCGCGCCCTAGTTTGCTCGTGTGATTAAACACGAGGATTGAACATGAAAAAGATATTTGCCGCACTGCTTTCCGCCTCCTTCCTGCTGTCGCCGATGGTCGCCTCGCAGGCGAATGCCGGTCCGCGCCACGACCATTCGCACACTGTCATCGAAAAGAAGAAGGTCGTCGTCACCCGCCATCACCGCTGGTCCAAGGGTCATCACCTGAGCCCGGGCGAGCGTCGTCGCATGGCCGAAGTGCGCGACTACCGCCGTCATCACCTGCATGCCCCGCCGCGTGGCTATCGCTGGGTTCGCGCCGACAACGACTATCTGCTGGTCGGCATCACCTCCGGCATTGTCGCCAGCATCATCGCTGGGCGGTGACATTGCGGACAGCACGGGGGAAGGGCGGACCCTTCCCCCGGTCACTTGGGAATTTTCACTTCCTGCTTGTTGCCCGCCGAAGAAACAAACGGGCAATAGTGGCGAGCAGGGCACTCGCGCCATTCACTTCGCTCGCGTTCGCCTGAGGGGCTGCCGCCGGGTCCTTGCGGTCGGCACTACTCGGTTCGCATTCGATACATTCGCACCGAAACAACATTTTTCCGGGCTTGCTCATGCGACCCGCCTGCCCCAGTCGGGGAAGGGATCGGCAAGCCGGGTCCACCGCTGCGGGGTGAAATCGTTCGCATTGATGAGACACGCGTCGAGTTCGGCACGGATCGCCGCCTCGTCCATCGGATCGGCGCCGATGAAGACGATCTCCTGCCGACGGTCACCCCAGACCGGATCGAGATAAGGTCCGATCGCCCGCTCAAAACCCGGGTCGTCCGGCCAGCGCGAACGCGGAACCGCGGCCCACCACAGCCCCATGCGGCCGGTCCTGACAAGCGGCCCGGCCTGGCTGATCTCGCCGACGTGGTCGGGCCGGGTGGCAAGCCAGAAGAACCCCTTGGCGCGCACGACGCCCGGCCAGGAGCGGTCGAGAAAGGCCTGGAAACGCATGGGATCGAAGGGGCGCCGCGCCCGGTAGACGAAGGAGCGGATGCCGTATTCCTCGGTTTCCGGCACATGGTCGCGAAAACCGTGCAGTTCCTTGTACCAGAGCGGATGGGTCTCGGCCTTGTCGATGTCGAACAGGCCGGTTCCGAGGACCTCGCGCAGGTCGACGCTGGCGAAATCGGTTTCGATCAGACGGGCATCGGGGTTGAGCCCCTTGATGATCGTACGGGCCGCTTCCCGTTCTTCCGGCGTTGCCGCGCCGATCTTGTTGAGAACGACGACATCGGCAAACTCGATCTGCTCGACCAGCAGGTCGACGATGGTGCGCACGTCGCCTTCGCCGGCGGTTTCGCCGCGATCGGCCAGAAAGTCGCTGCTCGAATAATCGGAAAGCAGGTTGGCGGCGTCGACGACGGTGACCATGGTGTCGAGCCTGGCGATGTCAGCCAGGCTGTTGCCGTCCTCGTCGCGAAACTCGAAGGTGGTCGCCACCGGCAAGGGCTCGGCGATCCCGGTCGACTCGATCAGCAGGTAGTCGAAGCGGTCTTCCTCGGCCAGACGTCGCACTTCCTGGAGCAGGTCGTCGCGCAGCGTGCAGCAGATGCAGCCGTTGGTCATCTCGACCAGTTGCTCCTCGGTGCGCGACAGGTTTGCGCCACCGTCGCGCACCAGCGCCGCATCGATGTTGATCTCGCTCATGTCGTTGACGATCACCGCCACCCTGAGGCCGGAGCGATTGGCAAGGATGTGGTTGAGCAGTGTCGTCTTGCCGGCGCCGAGGAAGCCGGACAGGACGGTGACGGGCAGTTTTTCGGTCATGATCGATCCGTTATGTTATTAAGTAACAAGAAAAGGGTTGAAAGAGGGCGGGCCGCTGTCCGCGTGGTTCGGCACTTCTTGTCTTCGTCTTCCGGCCTTGAGCCGGAATCCGGCCCCGCCGCGCGTCTGCGCGGCGAAAGAGTCTCTCGCGATCAAGGACTTGATCGCGCTGCATACCGGCACGAGGCCGGTATGACGGTGGTAGATAAGTTGCCGTTCTCGGAACAATCAATCGAGTTGACGGCTTTGCCGGCAGTCTGAGGCGGACCGCAATCCGCCTTTTGCTCGTGCCGCCGCACCGTTCAGTTGCCCGACAGGCAATCCTTGAGCGAACTGGCGGTGCCGCGCATCAGTTCGAAATAGAGCTCGGGACCGGCTTGAAGCGTTGCGCCTTCGGGGTCGAGCGTGCCGGATTTCGCCGGTGTGCCCTCGAGGACGACGCCGACCAGCTTCGGCTCGAACTGCGGCTCGGCAAAGACGCAGGTCGCGCCGAGGTCGATCACCTTCTTGTGGATCTCCGCCACCCGCTCGGCGCCCGGCACGTTTTCCGGGCTGATGGTGATCGAACCTGCCACCTTCAGGCCGTAGCGCTTCTCGAGATACTGGTAGGCGTCGTGGAAGACGACGAAAGGCTTGTCCTTGACCGGTGACACGGTTGCGGCGATCTCCTGGTCGAGCGCGTCGAGTTTGGCCTCCAGCTTTTCGGCGTTGGCCTCGTATCTCTCAGCATTGGCGGGATCGGCGGCCGCGAGCGTGGCGGCGATTTCCGCTGTCATCGCCTTGGCATTGACCGGGTCGAGCCAGACATGCATGTCGTGGCCTTCGTGATCGTGGTCCGCATGCCCTTCATGTCCGTCTGCGTGCTCGTCCTCATGGGCATGCTCACTCACGTGCGCATGCTCGCCCTCGTGGGCTTCTTCGCCTTCGTGCGCATGGGCTTCTTCGGCGTGCCCTTCCTCGCCTTCGTGCCCGTGATCATGGGCCTCGAACGCCCCGCCCTCGCGGAAGGGAAGCAGGGTCAGCCCCGGCGCCTCGGAAAGCTCGACGACCTTTGCCTTGGCGGCAAGCGAACCCAGCGGCTTCTCAAGGAAGGCTTCCAGCCCAGGCCCGGCCCAGAACACCACGTCGGCCTGTTCCAGCGCGCGGGCATTCGAGGGCTTCAGCGAATAGGTGTGCGGCGAGGCGCCGCCATCGACGATCAGTTCCGGTGTTCCGACGCCCGCCATGACGGCGGCGACCAGCGAATGCAGCGGCTTGATCGATACCACCACGTCGGGCGCATCGGCCGCCTGTGCGGTGGCGGAAAGGGCGAGGATCGACGAGGCAAAGAGGAGGCAGGAGGCTTTTTTCATCGTGATGGTCCCAATGATTGGATATGTTATGTTATTACATCAATTGCGTTATGCTATAACGTGTGCCATAGCAGGGTGCAACACCGGGACCGAAAAAAATGCTGAATACCTTGAACCATGCGGCAGAACCGCTGGTTTCGCTCGAAAGTGTCGGAGTTCACCGCAATGGCCGCTGGCTGGTGCGTGGCGTCGATTTTACCGTGCGCCGCGGCGAGATCGTCACCCTGATCGGCCCGAACGGCTCGGGCAAGTCGACCAGCGCCAAGGCGGCGATCGGCGTATTGAAGCCCGACGAGGGCAGGGTGAGCCGGATCCCCGACCTCAAGGTCGGCTATGTTCCGCAGAAGCTTGCGATCGACTGGACGCTGCCGCTTACCGTGCGCCGGCTGATGACGCTGACGGGGCCATTGGCGCAAAGAGACGTCGATGCGGCGCTCGCCGCCGTCGGCATGTCGGCGCTTGCCGGCGCCGAGGTGCAACACCTCTCCGGCGGCGAGTTCCAGCGCGCGCTGCTTGCCCGCGCCATTGCCCGCAAGCCGGACCTGCTGGTGCTCGACGAACCAGTGCAGGGTGTCGATTTCTCCGGCGAACTGGCACTCTACGACCTCATCAAGCAGATCCGCAATGCCACCGGCTGCGGCATCCTGCTGATTTCCCACGATCTTCACGTGGTGATGGCGGAGACTGACACGGTCATCTGCCTCAACGGCCATGTCTGCTGCCGCGGCACGCCGCAGGCGGTCAGCCAGAGCCCGGAATACATGCGCCTGTTCGGGGCGAGGGCTGCCCAGACCATTGCCCTTTACAGCCACCACCACGACCACACCCACCTGCCGGACGGACGCGTCCAGCATGCCGACGGATCGATCACCGACCATTGCCACGCCGAAGACGGCCATCACGACCATCGCCACGGCGTGCTCCATGGTGTTGGCGAGGAACGGCCGCATGTGCACGGTCCCGATTGCGGCCATCTCCACCAGCAGGAGCGCGGACACGGCCATGGCCACGGCCTGCCGGTCGCCGAGGAAACCACCGGCCTCCCGAATTTGAAGGGAGGCGAAGACCGTGCTTGACGATTTCTTCGTCCGCGCCCTCGTGGCCGGCGTCGGTCTGGCGCTGACCACCGGTCCGCTCGGCTGCTTCATCATCTGGCGGCGCATGGCCTATTTCGGCGATACCATGGCCCATTCGGCCCTGCTGGGCGTGGCGCTGTCGCTGCTGTTCGACCTCAACCTGATGCTGGCGGTCTTCGTCGTCGCCGCCGGCGTGTCGCTGCTGCTGCTCGTGCTGCAGCGCCGCCAGGCGCTCTCGGCCGATGCGTTGCTCGGCATCCTGTCGCATGCGACGCTCGCCATCGGCCTCGTCATGGTCGCCTTCATGACCTGGGTGCGCATCGATCTCGTCGCCTTCCTGTTCGGGGACATTCTGGCCGTCACCCGCTCCGACATCGACCTCATCTGGGGCGGCGGCATCCTCGTGCTGTTCGCCATCGTCTATCTGTGGCGGCCGTTGCTCGCTTCCACCGTCAATCCGGAACTGGCCGAAGCCGAGGGCCTGCAGCCCGAAAGGGCGCGGCTGTTCTTCATGCTGCTGATGGCGGTCGTCATCGCCATCGCCATGAAGATCGTCGGCATCATGCTGATCACCTCGCTCTTGATCATCCCGGCGGCGACGGCGCGGCGCTTTTCCTCGACGCCAGAAATGATGGCGGTGTTCGCCTCGCTGATCGGCGCGCTGGCGGTCGTCGGCGGGCTGTTCGGCTCGCTGCATTACGATACGCCGTCCGGCCCGTCGATCGTGGTGGCCGCCCTCGTCCTCTTCCTTCTCAGCCTTCTGCCCGTCAGGCGCCGGCAGGCCGAGGCACAGGCAAAAGCGGAAGGTATTCGCCGATGAACATGCCGCAACTGACCAAGAACCAGGCGCTGGTGTTCGACGTGCTGTCGAAATCCGAAGCACCGTTGAGCGCCTACACCATCCTCGACAAACTGCGCGACCAGGGGTTCCGGGCACCGCTGCAGGTCTATCGCGCCCTCGACAAGCTGCTGGAGGCCGGCATCGTGCACCGGCTGGAAAGCATCAATTCCTTCGTCGCCTGCGCCCACCGCCAGGAAGCCTGCTGCGGTCATGGCCACGGCATCGTCGCGTTCGCCATCTGCAACAGCTGTGGCCACGTCACCGAGTTCCACGACCACGAACTCGACCATCGCCTGTCGGATTGGGGCAAGCGCCAGCATTTCAAGCCGGAAAAGACGACGATCGAGATCCGCGGCCTGTGCGAGGCCTGCGCCTGAAGCGAGAGGCCTCGCGCCTCATCAAAGAGGACTGAGGTCCTTCGCAAAACGTCGCCAGTTGGCGACATAGTGCTCGGCCGAGCGGCGCAGGCCCTCGACCGCCTTGTCGTCGACGCTGCGGATGGCGCGCGCCGGCGAACCGACGATCAGCGAATTGTCGGGAAATTCCTTGCCCTCCGTCACCAGCGCATTGGCGCCGACCAGGCAGTTGTTGCCGATCCTGGCGCCGTTCAGCACCGTCGCGCCCATGCCGATCAGCGAATTGCTGCCGATGGTGCAGCCATGCACGATGGCGTGGTGACCGATGGTGCAGCCCTCGCCGATCGTCACCGGAAAGCCGGGGTCGACATGGATCATCACGCCTTCCTGGATGTTCGTGCCCGCGCCGACGACGATCGGCTCGTTGTCGCCGCGCAGCGTCGCGCCGAACCAGACGCCGACATCCTCGCGAAGTTCCACCTGGCCGATGACGTTGGCATCCGGCGCCACCCAGTAGCGGTCGGGACCGGGCGTTTTCGGCGTCAGGTTTCCAAGGGCATAGAGCGGCATCGGGCGGTCTCCGGATTCGGGTGTCTTTCCGGCAGCCTAGCACCGATTCGGGCAGGTGGGGTAACGACGCTTTGCCGGACGTGGTGGGCGACAAGGTTGACCGATGGACGGACACGGCAGGCACATGGGGTGAGGGGCTGAAAGCCGCATTTAACATGCTTTGCGTCCGGCGATTTCGGCCGATGCGTCCTCTTCCTACAAAAACGGGGCCACCTGTCCCCCGACCGTAAACGGCACATGGCCCCGGCGAAAACACGCCGGGGCCATGTGGGTTTTGTGGGGCAGCGATGGCTGCCGATCGCAGTGACGGACCTGTCGGCCCGGGTTACCGGTGTCCGCCGCCGCTGGTGCGACCACCACGGCTGTCCTTGCCGCCGCTGTCTCCGCGGCTATCCTTGCCGCCCTTATCGCCACGGCCCTTGCCGTCGTGATCACCTCGGCCCTTGCCGTCGCGGTCGCCGCGGCCCTTGCCGTCGCGGTCGCCACGACCCTTGCCGTCGTGATCACCTCGGCCCTTGCCGTCGCGGTCGCCGCGGCCCTTGCCGTCATGGTCACCACGGCCCTTGCCGTCGTGGTCGCCACGGCCCTTGCCGTCGCGGTCGCCACGACCCTTGCCGTCGTGATCCCCACGGCCCTTGCCGTCGTGATCACCGCGGCCCTTGCCGTCGCGGTCGCCGCGGCCCTTGCCGTCATGGTCACCACGGCCCTTGCCGTCGTGGTCGCCACGGCCCTTGCCGTCGTGGTCTCCGCGACCCTTGCCGTCATGATCTCCATGGCCACCGTGATTGCCGCCGCCATGGTTGCCACCACCGTGATTGCCACCACCGTGATTGCCGCCGCCGTGGTCGCCACCACCGTGATTGCCACCGCCATGGTCGCCGCCACCGTGATTGCCGCCGCCATGGTTGCCACCACCGTGATTGCCACCGCCGTGGTTGCCGCTACCGTGATTGCCGCCGCCATGGTCGCCACCACCGTGATTGCCACCACCGTGGTTGCCACCACCGTGATTGCCACCACCGTGGTTGCCACCACCATGGTTGCCGCCGCCATGGTTGCCGCCGCCGTGGTTGCCGCCGCCGTGGTTGCCACCACCGTGATTGCCGCCGCCGTGATTGCCGCCGCCGTGGTTCCCACCACCGTGATTGCCACCGCCGTGA
>JALDYZ010000009.1 GCA_030028905.1 Ferirhizobium litorale
TCTCCGGCGCCATCCAGCACCTCGCCGGCATGAAGGATTCGAAGGTCATCGTCGCCATCAACAAGGACGAGGAAGCGCCGATCTTCCAGGTCGCCGACTACGGCCTCGTCGCCGACCTGTTCGAAGCCCTGCCCGAATTCGAAAAGGCACTATAATGGGATTGGGCCAGTACAGTTCGCGGATGCGAAGGGGGCTGGTCAAAGTCCGTTGCTCAGACTATCAATTTTGCCGGGCTGTGGATGCAGCCCGGCAATTTGTTTCAAACCGCTGAAATCCGGTGTTGGGACGACGAGACCGGGGAGAAAGATGATGGACAACAAGATCAAGAACATCGGCATCGTCGGCGCAGGGCAGATGGGATGCGGAATTGCCCATGTGTCGGCTGTCGCCGGCTACAAGGTCCATCTTTACGATCTCAGCCAGGACCGCATCGAGTCGGCGCTCGCCACCATCAACGGCAACCTTGCCCGGCAGGTCACCAGCGGCAAGATGACCGACGAGGAGCGCAAGGCAGCGCTTTCGCAGATTACCGGCTCTACCGACATCAATGACTTCGCTCCGATGGACCTGGTTATCGAGGCGGCGACCGAGGACGAAAGCGTCAAGCGCAAGATCTATGCGCATGTATGTCCGGTGTTGAAACCGGATGCCATCCTTGCCACGAACACCTCGTCGCTTTCGATCACCCGACTGGCTTCCGCCACCGATCGTCCGAGCCACTTCATGGGCATTCACTTCATGAACCCCGTGCCGGTGATGAAGCTTGTGGAACTTGTACGCGGCATCGCCACCGACGAAGGCACTTTTTCGACCGCCAAGGATTTCGTCGCCACGCTCGACAAGACGGTCACCGTCGCCGAGGATTTCCCGGCTTTCATCGTCAACCGAATCCTGCTGCCGATGATCAACGAGGCGATCTACACGCTCTACGAAGGTGTCGGCACGGTGGATGCGATCGACACCGCGATGCGGCTTGGCGCCAATCATCCGATGGGACCGCTGCAGCTTGCCGACTTCATCGGCCTCGACACCTGCCTGTCGATCATGCAAGTGCTCTATGAGGGGCTGGCGGACAGCAAATACCGCCCCTGCCCGCTGCTGGTGAAATACGTCGAGGCGGGATGGCTCGGGCGCAAGTCCGGCCGCGGTTTCTATGACTATCGCGGACCGACGCCGGTTCCCACGCGCTGACAATACGAACGTACCGAAGAGCGGTCAGACTTCCGGCCCCTCGACGGCAGCGTTGATCAACGCCTTGGCGTCGTCGCTGTCCCAGGCCGCCGGGCCGTTCATGGAGCCGATCAGGCAACCTTTCTCGTCGAGAAGAAATGTCGCCGGAAGACCGAAGGCAAGGCCCTCCTTCTTCAGCACGTTGAACACACCCATGGTCTGGTCGCGATAGAAGCCGAGCGCGTCGACGCCGGTCTCCGACAGGAAGGTCTTCGGCTTCTCGTCGCCGCCAGTATCGATGTTGATCGCCACGACCGCGAACTTGTCGCCGCCGAGTTGTTGCTGCAACGCATTGAGCGCCGGCATTTCCTCACGGCATGGCACGCACCAGGTCGCCCAGAGATTGACGAGCACCGCCTTGCCGGCGAAGGCGTCGAGATTGATCTCCTTGTCGTCGGCAGCCTTGAAACCGGGCATCTGCAGTCGCCGTGGCTGGTCGGCCGCGGCGAGCGCTGCAACCTCGCCGCGCGCGAAAGGAGCAATCGCCGCCACCCGGTCCTTCGATGCCGCGCATTCGCCCGATACCGCCGCAGTTTCAGCGCCGCCATTGCCAGACCCCGTGCCCTTCACGTATACCGCTGCGGCACCGGCAACGACGCCTGCAAGGGCGGCTATCGCGACAAGCTTGGCGGAAGGCAGGCCCAATGGCTTTCTCTCTGTCATTTCATTCTCCAGGGTAGGCATCTCATGGCAGACGGCAGTTCGGACACCAAATCCTCAAATCAGATGTGGGGCGGCCGCTTCGCTTCCGGTCCCGACGCGATCATGGAGGAGATAAATGCCTCGATCGGCTTCGACAAGAAGCTCTATGCCCAGGACATCCGCGGCTCAATAGCGCATGCAGCCATGCTGGCGCATCAGCGCATCATTTCCGCAGAAGACAAAGACAAGATCGTTCACGGCCTGAACACGATCCTGTCAGAGATCGAAAGTGGCCAGTTCGAATTCTCCCGTCGCCTTGAAGATATCCACATGAATGTCGAGGCCCGCCTCGCAACCCTGATCGGTCCTGCGGCGGGACGACTGCATACCGCCCGCTCGCGCAACGACCAGGTGGCGCTCGATTTCCGCCTCTGGGTCAAGGAAGAGATGCAGCGGACCGAAAAGGCCCTGACCGGACTGATCGCCGCCTTCCTCGACCGTGCGGAAGAGCATGCCGAGACGGTGATGCCGGGCTTCACCCATCTCCAGACAGCCCAGCCGGTGACCTTCGGCCACCACTGCATGGCCTATGTCGAGATGTTCGGGCGCGACCGCTCGCGGGTGCGCGACGCCATCCAGCGGCTCGACGAGAGCCCGATCGGAGCCGCAGCACTCGCCGGCACTGGCTTTCCGATCGACCGCCACATGACCGCACAGGCGCTCGGCTTCCGCGAGCCGACCCGCAACTCGATCGACACGGTGTCCGACCGCGACTATGCGTTGGAATTCCTGTCGATCGCTTCTATCGCCGCCACGCACCTATCCCGCCTGGCCGAGGAGATCGTCATCTGGTCGACGCCGCAATTCGGCTTCATCCGCCTGTCGGACGCCTTCTCCACCGGGTCCTCGATCATGCCGCAGAAGAAGAACCCGGATGCAGCCGAATTGGTGCGGGCCAAGACCGGCCGCATCAACGGCTCGCTGGTGGCGCTGCTGACAATCATGAAGGGCCTGCCGCTCGCCTATTCCAAGGACATGCAGGAGGACAAGGAACAGGTCTTCGACGCGGCCGAGAGCCTGGAACTGGCGATCGCCGCTATGACCGGCATGGTGCGCGACATGGCCATCCGCACCGACCGGATGAAGGCGGCTGCCGGATCGGGCTATTCCACCGCGACCGATCTCGCCGACTGGCTGGTGCGGGAGGCGGGTCTTCCCTTCCGCGACGCCCACCATGTTACGGGCCGCGCGGTAGCGCTTGCCGAGGGCAAAGGCTGCGAACTGGCCGAACTCCCGCTCGCCGAACTGCAGGCCATCCATCCGTCGATCACCGAAGCGGTCTACGGCGTACTGACCGTCGAGGCATCCGTCGCCAGCCGCAAGAGCTTCGGCGGCACCGCGCCAGATGAAGTGCGCCGGCAGATCGCCTGGTGGCGCACGCGCATCTGAGCGAAGAATCGGGCTCTACAAGCCCTTGAAACTTCGCTATGAAGAAGCGATTTTCGACCGAACCGCAAAGAGGATTCCCGATGCCGCAGACGTTTCGCCATATGATCCGCTTGACTGCCGTGCTTGTGGTTACCGGACTTGTGGCAGTGGGATGCGGTCGAAAGGGCGATCTCGATCCGCCAAGCACGCCAAACTCCATGCAGAACAAGCGCACCGACACGACGCAGCCACAGGTCCAGGAGCGGAAGTTCTTCCTCGACCCACTTCTCTGACAGGTTACACCCGTGAACCATTTCGAATACCGCGACGGCATTCTTTACGCCGAAGACGTTGCTATTCCCGAGATTGCCAAGGCTGTCGGGACGCCCTTCTACTGCTACTCCACGGCGACCCTGGAGCGTCACTACAAGGTCTTCTCGAAGGCCTTTGCCGATGTCGATGCAATGGTCTGCTATGCCATGAAGGCAAACTCCAATCAGGCGGTGCTGAAGACGCTGGGGCGCCTCGGTGCCGGCGTGGACGTCGTATCCGAGGGTGAACTGCGCCGCGCCCTCGCGGCCGGAATTCCGGCCAACCGCATCATGTTCTCCGGCGTCGGCAAGACGGCGCGCGAAATGGACCTCGGCCTCGAGGTCGGGATCTACTGCTTCAACGTCGAATCCGAGCCCGAACTCGAGGTCCTCAACCAGCGGGCTGTCGACGCCGGCAGGAAGGCGCATGTTTCCTTCCGCATCAACCCGGACGTCGACGCACGCACCCACGCCAAGATCTCCACCGGGAAAAAGGAAAACAAGTTTGGCATCTCCTGGGAGCGCGCCCGGGCGGTCTATGCCCGCGCGGCAACGCTTCCCGGCATCCAGGTGACCGGCATCGACATGCATATCGGTAGCCAGATTACCGAGTTGCAGCCGTTCGAGGACGCATTCAAGCTCCTGCGCGAACTGGTCGACACGCTGCGGGCCGACGGCCACGGCATCGATCATGTGGATATCGGCGGCGGCCTGGGCATCCCCTACCGCGACGACAATACCCCGCCGCCACTTCCCGACGCCTATGCCAACATCGTCAAGGAACAGTTGAAGGGCCTCGATTGCAGGATCGTCACCGAGCCCGGCCGCCTCATCGTTGGCAACGCCGGGATACTCGTGACCGAGGTCATCTATGTGAAGGATGGCGGCGAAAAGACCTTCGTCATCGTCGATGGCGCCATGAACGACCTGATCCGGCCGACACTCTACGAGGCCTGGCACGAGATCCGCCCGGTCGTCATTTCCGCCGCCAACGCACCGCGCATCCGCGCGGATGTCGTCGGGCCGGTATGCGAGACGGGCGACTACCTGGCACTCGACCGTGAGATGGCCATGCCCAAGCCCGGCGACCTGATGGCCGTCGGATCGGCAGGCGCCTATGGTGCGGTGCAGGCGGGCACCTATAATTCGAGGCTGCTCGTGCCGGAGGTTCTCGTCAGCGGCAACCGCTTCCATGTTGTGCGTCCTCGCCAGACCTACGATGACCTGATCGCACTCGATTCGGTCCCTGCCTGGCTCACCTGAGGCGCGCTCACGGTCACAAAAAAGAGAGCGCGCCGAAAAAGTGCCCCCCGGCCAGGCCGCGCCCTCGCCTTCGCCACAAACAATGTTATTCTCGCAGTGCATTTGCGACTGCAGGTCACGATATTGACTCCGTTGCGTCGTCAATCGGCGAGCGCAGAGCCGGGAGAACGGATTGATGGAATCGGGAAGGCAGGGAACGAAGGGTGCCATGGCATCGCATCCCTCCCTTGCGCGTCGTGTTTCGGTAAAGCGCTCTTTCGCCCGGCTGGTCTTGATGGCCGAGAAGGCGTTGCCTCTCACCCTGCCGGTTTTTTCCACCGTTGCTCTCTTTCTATCGGCCGCATGGTTTGGGGTGTTCCGCATCGCGCCCGAATGGCTGCGGCTGTCCCTGCTCTTTGCCTTCTGTTTCGTGTTTCTCGCTTCGCTGTTGCCGTTCGGGCGGCTGCGGTGGCCCAGCACCGGTGAAGCTGACCGCCTGCTCGAGGAACGCAACGACCTGCCCCACCAGCCGGTCTCAGTGCAGATGGACGAACCGGCGCACGATTCTGCCTTCGCCCGGGCATTGTGGAAGGAACACCAGGACCGCATGGCAGCGCGGATCGCCAATCTGGACGCCGGCCTGCCGCGTCCCGATATCGCGCGCTACGATAGCTATGCCCTGCGTGCCGTTCCGGCTCTGCTTTTTGCCGCCGCGCTCGGCTATTCGTTTTCCAACAGCGCCGGGACCGTAGCCGATGCGTTCCATGCCTACGAGGGAACGACAACCAATACCGATCTGCGCGTCGACGCCTGGGTGACGCCCCCCGGCTACACCGGCAAGGCGCCGATCTACCTGACCGGGGGCGGTGCTCAGCCCGAGGGCGCTATCGGTGTCCCGCAGGCCTCGGAACTGACCGTGCGCTTGACCGGCGGCAATGGCGACGAGCAGGTCACCTTCCAGGCCGAGGGCGCCGAAAAGCCGGTGGAAATCGTATCGGAAGAAACGAAGGCGAAGGAAGCGGATGCTGCGAAGGAGACGCCTGCCGAGCCTGCCCCACAACCGCTTTCCGCACGCACGCGCATCGTCAAGCTTGATGAGAGCGGCACGCTTTCCGCAAATGGTCAGCAATGGCTATTCAACGTCATTCCCGACAATCCGCCCGAAATAGCATTCGAGGGAATTCCACGGCGCAGCATCAACGGGGCGCTGGAGATCGGCTTCCGCGGCAAGGACGACTACGGCATCGCCAAGGCGCATGCGGAAATCGTGCCCGTAGAAGCCCAGGACCCTCAGGCCGTACCACTGTTCCCGCCCCCAGAGTTCAAGCTGGACCTTCCCCGCCGCAATAGCAGGGAATCCAAGGGCGTGACGAGCCGCAACCTCACCGAGCACCCGTTGGCCGGAAAGCCTGTAAGGGTAACCCTCGTCGCCGAGGATGCCCTGGGACAGGTCGGTCGCAGCCAGCCCCATGAGATGGTGTTGCCGAGCCGCGGCTTCTCCGATCCGCTCGCCGGTTCGATTGCCGAGGAACGGCAGATCTTCTCGCTAGACGTGCGCAAGCTTCCACAGGCAATGGAGTACAATGAGGCCTTGGCACTGAGGGCCGACGAGACCATCCCCAATCTGACGCATTTCCTTCTGCTTCGCTCGGCTCTCGGGCGCATGCAGAGCGCAAGGGACGAGCAAACGCTGAAGGACGCAGCCAATCACCTGTGGGAAATCGCCATCGGCATCGAAGATGGAGACCTGTCGCTCGCTGAGCGCAATCTTCGCGATGCGCAGCAGGCGCTCGCAGATGCACTCGAGCGCAACGCCCCGGATGACGAGATCAAGAAGCTGATGGACGAGCTGCGCAAGGCCATGCAGGAGTATCTGAATGCGTTGGCGGAGCGGATGCAGAACAATCCGCAAAATGGCCAGAACCAGTCGGCGCGCAATTTCCTGCGCCAGCAGGACCTGCAAAGCATGCTCGACCAGATCGAAAACCTGGCACGTTCCGGCAATCGCGATCAGGCGCGGCAGATGCTCTCCGAAATGCAGCGCCTGATGAACAACCTGCAGGCCGGGCGCCGTCCGCAGCAGGGCGAGAGCGAGGAGAGCAGCAAGCTGCGCCAGCAGATCGACAAGCTGGGCGAACTGATGCAGAACCAGCAGCGTCTGATGGAAGAAACCTTCAAGCTCGACCAGGCGCTGAAGGACCGCATGTTGCGCGGTGATCCCGGCGACGGCGAAGACGGCGATCTTCTGGAAAACTTTCCGCAGGATGGCGACCAGCAGCCATCCCCCACCGACCAGATGACGGAAGAGCAACTTCGCGAAGCGCTGAAGCAGTTGAAGGAGCAGCAGGACGCGCTCGGCGATCAACTCGGCGAGTTGCAGAAGGGCCTTGGCGAGCTCGGAATCAAGCCGGGCGAAGGCTTCGATCAGGCCGGCCGCGAGATGCGCGGCGCCTCCGGTGCCCTTGGTGAGGGACAAGGCGAACAGGCGGTGCAGGGACAAGGTCGGGCGCTTGAGGCACTTCGCCAGGGCGCGCAGGACATGATGAACCAGATGATGCAGGCCATGCAGGGTCAGCAGGGAGAAGGTCAGGCGGAGATGGGGCAGAACGGCCGCGACCCGTTAGGCAGGCCCCGCCGCACTGAAGGCCCCGATTTCGGCGATGACGTCAAGGTACCAGACGAAATCGACGTGCAGCGTGCCCGCGAAATCCTGGAGGCGATCCGCGAAAAGCTTGGCGGCAATCCCGGCACCGAGGTGGAGCGGCGCTATCTCGAACGCCTGCTCGACATTCAGTAACTCAAGTCAGGTCAGGCGGCGAGTGCGCGGGCCACGGCCTTGCGGATGTCCGGCAACGCGAAAGGCTTGGAAACGACGTCGATGATCTTGGTGGCAAGATCATCGGCCCGCTCGCGTTGCTCGGCGTAGCCGGTCATCAGCAGAATCTTCAATTCCGGATATGCGCAGGATGCCTCATGGGCGAGTTCGATCCCGTCCATCACCGGCATGCGGATATCCGAGAGCAGGAGATCGAATGAGCCGTCCTTGAGCTTTTCGAGCCCCTCCGCACCATCGGCGGCCTCGCTCGTCTCGTGACCGTCGAGACGCAGGGCACGGGCGACGAAGGAACGCAGGGAGTCTTCATCTTCCGTGATCAGGATTTTTGCCATGGTTCAATCGCTCCGTATGTCCATCATGCCCCGACAAGGAAATCACCAGACTTTCCTTTGCGATCGGTAAACGATGGTGGCGATCGGACTGCATGGTTAACAACCCGTCTTCAGTTCAGACCGTCACGCGTCGCCGGTGACAACACCGACAAACGGCAGTTCGCGGAAAGCATAGGCCACGTCCATGCCGTATCCGACGACGAAATAGTCGGGGCATTCGAAGCCGACATAATCGGCCTCAAGCACTTCCTTGCGCTTGACCTTCTTGTCGAGAAGAACGGCAATCGTCACGTGGCGCGCACCCCGTTCATAGAGGAGTTCCTTAGCGAACCGCAGGGTGCGCCCCGATTCCAGAATGTCGTCGATGAGCAGGACGTCCCGGTCTTTCACGTCGCTGTCTATGTCCTTGACGATGCGCACGCCCTGCGAAACCATGCCGGTGCCATAGCTCGACAGGGTGATGAATTCGACTTCCGGCGCCAGCCCGCTATCGTGCAGCGAGCGGATCAGGTCGGCCGCGAAAATGAAGGAACCCTTCAGCACGGCGATCACCAACAGATCCTTCGTCGGCCCGTCGGCGATCTGCCGCGC
The DNA here is from genome assembly GCA_030028905.1 of Ferirhizobium litorale. Classification (GTDB taxonomy): domain Bacteria; phylum Pseudomonadota; class Alphaproteobacteria; order Rhizobiales; family Rhizobiaceae; genus Ferirhizobium; species Ferirhizobium litorale. The sequence continues at coordinate 8,613 of JALDYZ010000009.1, forward strand.
CATCGTGCGGTTGCGCTCGGCAATCTGCTCTGCGGTAAAGAGCGGCTCGATATTCTTTCCGCGCACGACGGGCATTGGCTGTTACTCCATGGAAATGGTCAGGTGCTGTGCCGATAGCACGTTCAGCGGATCGAGACATCAACATCCGTAAAGGAAAGCCGCACTTCCGGCAATTTTCCACCAGGATACGGCAGTCTCGTCGCAATTCCACGGCTTTCGCCCGCCGCAAGCGAGCTGGCCGGTGCGGCAATGATCGTTCTTGCGAGCAGTCGTCCGCCCGAAACGAGATCGGCACGAATGGGCGCGAGAGGCTTGACGGCATCGGACCGGTTTTCGATGACCGCGTTGACGAGCAGCACCGGCATTCCGTTGGCGTCCTGGCGCGTCAGGTTCACGCTGGTGATCTCGAGCGACTTGACTGCCGGGGCCTCGACGCGCGACCCGCGGGCCACGGCGGAGTAGCCACCGGCCAACACGAAGACCAGCAAAGAGAGCGACGCGACGAGCCCGGCAAAACGACGGGCTGGGAGCCTTCGCAGCACGCGCTCCGCCGCCATGACCAGCGCCATGCCGAGGCGCCTTGCGACGACCCCAAGCAACACTGCTCGCCGATCTTTCTGCAGCTTGTCTGGATATGCCGTTTGGCGCGCGCGCGGCCGGCTCTCACGAATGACGACGAAATCTGCATCGACGATCTCGAAGGACCGAGCGAACCGGTTTCCCCTGCCACGTCCAGGGTGCGGTTCCGGTGGAATCAGATCATATCGCATTGTCGGACCTCTGCTGGCGAAATGCCCATGACTTCCGTATCTCCTGCCGCTGGCAAACGCGGTTCCGCCTCTGAACTACGAAGCGATCGATCGCCCGTCTTGAAATGGCGTCGGGAAATCGTATCCGATCGGCAGTGCGGCCCCGCCGCCGCTTCGCCCATAAAATGGGGCATTGAAACAAACCTTTCCCAGTCGTAAACGTGAATGGTTAACGCTTCGCAAAGATGGACGGAAAACCGCCGCTTTTCGGGCGAAATTTACCGGCTGTTAACATCCTTCGTTGACCAGTCACCTGAACGAAATCCATTGAAGGCTGGACTATCCTTTGATCCATTTTGAGAATGTCGGCTTGCGCTACGGAATGGGCCCGGAGATCCTCCGGGACCTGACGTTCGACATTCCCGGAAAGTCCTTCCAGTTCTTGACCGGCCCTTCGGGCGCAGGCAAGACGACGCTTCTGCGGCTGCTCTTCCTGTCATTGCAGCCGACGCGCGGGCTGATCCGCATGTTCGACCGCGACATTTCCCAGGTACCCCACGCGGAGTTGCCGATGTTGCGTAGAAGGGTCGGGATCGTCTACCAGGACTTCCGCCTTCTCGACCACCTGACCACGTACGAGAACGTCGCACTGCCCTTGCGGGTCCGGGGGAAGGAGGAATCCTCCTACCGCACCGACGTGCTCGAGCTCTTGAAATGGGTCGGGCTCGGCGAGCGCATCAACGTGCTGCCACCTGTACTTTCCGGCGGCGAAAAGCAGCGCACCGCCATTGCACGCGCCCTGATCGACCGCCCGGAGATCCTGCTTGCGGACGAACCGACGGGCAACGTCGACCCGCCGATGGCGCGCCGCCTCCTCAGCCTTTTCCTCGAGCTCAACCGGCTCGGAACGGCGGTGGTAATCGCAACCCACGACCTCGGCCTCATGGACCAGGTCGAGGCGCGCCGCATGATTCTGACCGAGGGACGGCTCGACATCTATGAGTGAACCGGCCTCCCCCACGCACCGCAGGAGCGGAACGCAACAGCAGAAGCGCCCGGAGATGAAGGTCCGGCCGATCGGACCGATCGTGCCGCCCTCCAACATCCAGGGCAATGCGCTCATGGTGGTCATCGCCATCATGGCGTTCCTCGCCTGCCTGACGCTTGGCGCGGTCAGCATGGTGCAGGCGACCGCGGCAAGCTGGCAAAGCCAGATCTCGCGCGAGATCACCATCCAGATCAAGCCGGATGAAACCCTCGACATGGAAAAGGCGTTGACCCAGGCGCGCGACCTGGCCCTTACCTTTGTCGGGACGAAGGACGGCAAGATCATGGACGACGATGCCACCGCTCGCCTTCTTGAGCCCTGGCTCGGCGCCGGGCTGAACCTCAGCGAACTGCCCGTTCCGCGTCTGGTGATCGTCACCATCGACGAAACCCATCCGCCCGACTTCGATGCCATGCGGTCGCTTCTGAAGGAATCGATTCCGCAGGCCTTCCTCGACGACCATCGCACCTGGGTCGACCGGCTCGTCTCCATGGCGCGCACCACCGTTATGATCGGCATCGGCGTTCTCGGCCTCGTCTTCACTGCGATGGTGCTGACGGTGATTTTTGCCACGCGGGGGGCCCTGTCGGGCAACCGCCATATCGTCGAGGTCCTGCATTTCGTCGGCGCCGAGGCCAGGTTCATCGCCAGCGAATTCCAGAAGCACTTCCTGAAGATCAGCCTCAAGGGATCGGCAGCCGGTAGCATCTGCGCTGCTCTCATCTTCGCCGTCGCCGGCTTTTGGCAGAGCCATAGCCTCGCCACGCCGCAAAGCGACCAGGCGACCGCATTGTTCGGCACGTTTTCGATCGGTTTCCTCGGCTATGTCGGCATCTTCGCCACCATGATCATCATAGCCCTGCTGACCACGCTGACGGCCCGCTTTACCGTCATGCGGACCATCTACGAGATCGATCTCATGCGATCGGACCCGTCTCGCACTGACAGTCCACGCAGCTGAGCCACATCCGGCCGGCAATTCTAACAAAAACAGCCTGTTCCTCGCCGCAATGTGCGAGTATCAAGAATCATGATGTTGCGCAGATCCGACTCGCTGGCGAGCCCGAGCGCTCGGGACGGATGGCTCTCCCGCCGGGGGCCAATCCGGCGTTTTGCGCGCCTATGCGCACTGTTGATGCTTATCCTCTTCGCCGTCGTCTTTGCTGGCTTTCTGTGGTTTGCCGATTCGGTCGCATCGATGCATCCGCCGGAGAAAGCCAAGGCCGATGCGATCGTCGTCCTCACAGGTGGCTACCAGCGGATCGAGCAGGCCGTTTCGCTGCTGGAGAACGGCGCCGGCGGACGGTTGCTCATTTCCGGAGTGCATCCCTCTACCACGCCTTCGCAGATCCGCAAGATGACCCAGGGTTCGCAGGTTCTGTTTTCGTGCTGCGTCGACATCGGCTACGAAGCGCTCGATACGATCGGCAATGCCAACGAAACCGTCCGCTGGATCCACGACAAGGGCTATCGCAACATTCTTGTGGTCACCAACAACTATCACATGCCCCGCAGCCTGCTGGAGTTGAGGCGGCTCGACCCGACCACGTCCTTCATCCCCTATCCTGTCGTCAATTCCGACCTGAAGCGGAAGAACTGGTTTGTCGACCCGAACGCGTTGCGCATGTTGCTCAGTGAATACGGCAAGATACTCATCACCTCCGTCCGGGACTACACCGGCTTGCACAAGACAACCGGTCTGCGCGCCGAAAAGGCCGCGGTGGCGTCGGTGCACGAAGTCCCCTGATCAGGACGAGCATTCTCTGCGAAGACGCACGCTTTCTCTTCATCGCAATATCGTGTAGGCACGCGAAGGAGTTGCCGAGGAAAGCCTTTCGATGATCACCCTGCGTTCGATCCTGTTCAACACCGCATTCTATGTAAATCTGATTGTCCGCATGATCGTGTTGACGCCGATCTACTTCCTGCTGCCGCGCAAGAAGGCCTATGTGATCCCGAAGAACTGGGCGATCTCCAATAACTGGCTTATGGAAAAGATCGTCGGCGCCACTTTCGAGGTGGAGGGTCTCGAGAACATTCCCGAAGGCGGCTACATCTTCGCGCCGAAGCACCAGTCCTTCTGGGACACGTTCGCGCTGTTGCCGTGGCTCGACGACCCGGTCTACATCCTCAAGCGCGAGCTGATGTGGATCCCGCTGTTCGGCTGGTATATCGCCAAACAGCGCATGATCCCGGTCAACCGCGGCGCCCGGGGCAAGGTCATGCTGGAGGTTCTCAAGCGGGCGCGCAAGGAAATGGAAGCCGGCCGCCAGTTGATCATCTATCCGGAGGGAACCCGCAGGCCGCCCGGAGCGGAGCCGGAATACAAATACGGCATCGCCCGCATGTATCGCGATCTCGGCGTGCCCGTCGTTCCGGTCGCCATGCATCCCGGCCTGTTTTGGCCGCGCCGAAAGTTCCTGCGTTTCCCTGGCCAGTTCAAGGTTCGCGTCCTGCCGGCGATTCCGCCCGGGCTCGATCCCGACGAATTCTACAAGACGCTGGTCGAGGTCACCGAAAAGGCCAGCGACGAGTTGCTCGTCGAGACCGTCGCCGCCAACCCGGACCTGCCGCTGCCGCCGACCGCCGTCAAGCGGCTTGCCGAGCTTCACTCCGCCGCCTGACGGATACGCTCCATCTCGGCAACCACCTGCTCTAGCCAGTGATCCCGAATGCCCATCTCCTTGAGGTGGGCGAGCGTGTTCAGCACGTAGGCGTCATTCGGGCCGGATTTCCCGTGGGCGCTGTGCACGATGCGCGCCGCTTCCGCAATCGCAAGCGCCCCCGCATACTGGCGGTGTTCACGGTCGATCACATAGGTGACGGCCTTGACGCGCCGTCCATTGCCGAGCGCGACCGGCATGACCCGTTCCTTGTAGACGTGAGTGACGAGCTCCCGCTCCCTGAGATAGTCGAGCACGGCGTCCTGCTCTCCCTCGTCCACGCGGAATGCGATACCGCGGCATGATCCGCCGCGATCGAGCCCCAGAACCAGCCCCGGCGCGGCTTCGCTGCCGCGATGTACCCAGGAGCGTACGCACAGCGCCCGACGGTATCCATGCACATGCGCTGGAGCCCGTTCGAGATAGGCAAAGCCCGGATTCCACATCAGGGAGCCATAGCCAAAGACCCAAAATTCGTCCATATCGCTCGTCAAATCACATTTCGAAATCCGAAGCCACCATTGGAGAACATCATGGCATCGTCAAGTGAGGGCGGTTATTCCGGCAGCGGAAGAAAGTTCTGGCTGCTTGGCATCGGTGTCGCCGCAGCTATCGCCCTCTATACGGCCGGGTGGTTCTACGCGGCCAATCAACTGCAATCGCGCCTGACAGCACTCCTCGGGCGCAATCCCGAAAGCGGCGTGACGGTCGATTGCCCGGACATGGCGTTTCGTGGTTTCCCTTTCCGGATCGGCCTGTTCTGCTCGAAGGTAACGGTGGATGACAAGCCGAACGGCCTCTCCGCGACCTTCGGCGCGTTGCGTTCGGCAGCACAGGTCTATGCCCCTTGGCACGCAGTCTGGGAAATGGACGGCCCGGCCGAGATCCGCGCCACGCCCGGCATAACGCTCTCGGCAAACTGGGAAAAACTGCAGTCAAGCATCCGGACCAACCTGACCGGGGTCGACCGGACCTCGACACTGATCGAGGGCATCACTGCGAGCCTTTTTTCCACTCTGACGCCGAAGAAGCTCGATCTCACGGCAACGCGTAGCGAAATCCATCTCAGACAGAACGGACGCGACCTCGACGCGGCACTTTTGTTCGAAAATGCCCAGGCGAAGATCGAGGGTGATCCAAGGCAGCTTCCGGTGCTATCCGGAAGCGCCGACCTGACGCTTGTCGACAAGGCGGGGTACCTGAACGGCAAGGATGAATCAGGAAGCGGTCCCTATGGAGCGAAGGGCGAATTGCGACACGTGGTCCTCGATGCCGGCGACGGTCGGGTCCTGACCCTGTCCGGCCCGTTCTCGATTAGCGATGAAGGCCTGCTGTCGGGCAACTTCCGCGTCGAGGTCGAGAAGATCGCGGCCTGGAGTGAAACGCTGATCGCCGCGATCCCCGGACAGCGCAACGCCTTGGGATTGGCCGCCTCGCTTTTGAAGAGCCTTGGCGAGGGCAAGGACAATGCCGCCGTCGACCTCAAGGTGAAGGACGGCGTCGTCATGCTGAGCTTTATTCCGATCGGCGCCATCCCGCCGATCTGACGTTGAGACAATCGCGTCAGTTCGGCTTGGGATCGAGCGCGTGACGGCCGAAATCGGGAGCCTCGACGTCCTGGCCTGCCTCGATGATCGAGCGGCGGACCGCCCGGGTGCGGGTGAAGAGGTCGAAGAGCTTGTCGCCGTCACCCCACCGGATCGCCCGCTGCAGGGACGCCAGGTCCTCGGAGAAGCGCGAAAGCATTTCGAGGATCGCATCCTTGTTGTGCAGGCAGACGTCGCGCCACATCGTCGGATCGGACGCCGCCAGGCGGGTAAAATCGCGGAAACCGGAAGCCGAATACTTGATCACTTCCGATTCCGTCACCGTCTGCAGGTCGTCGGCCGTTCCGACGATGTTGTAGGCGATGATGTGCGGCAGGTGCGAGACGATCGCCAGCACCTTGTCATGGTGTTCCGGATCCATCTCGTCGACCATCGATCCCAGCGTTTCCCAGAAGCGCCGAACCTTCGCGAGCGCTTCCGGATCGGTGCCCTCGGGCGGGGTGAAGATGCACCAGCGGCCGCGGAACAGGCCCGCGAACCCCGCATCGGGGCCGGATTTTTCCGTGCCGGCCAGAGGGTGACCGGGAATGAAGTGCACGTGCTCCGGCATGTGCGGCTGCATCTGCGCAATCACCGATGCCTTGGTCGATCCGACATCGGTGACGATAGCGCCGGGCTCCAGATGTGCCGCGATTTCCTTGGCGACGCTCTCGGAAGCGCCGACCGGCACCGACACGATGACGAGATCCGCCCCCTCGACAGCCTCCGCCGCCGACATCGTGTAGCGATCGCCGAGGTCCAGCTCCTCTGCCCTTTTCAAGGTCTCGGTGCTGCGGGTCGAGACCACCACCTCGCCGGCCAGCCCGAGCTCGCGCACATCCCGCGCGATGGATGATCCGATCAGGCCGATGCCGATCAAGGCGATCCGTTCGAATTGAATGTTGCTCATGCCTTGCGACCCATGAACTCGCCTAGCGCCTCGATGACGCCGCGGTTGGCTTCTTCGGTGCCCACGCTCATGCGCAGGGAATTCGGAAAACCATAGGCGCGAACCGCTCTTAGAATATACCCGCGACCGGTCAGAAATTCATCCGCATCCGCGGCCCGCTTGCCGTCAACGTCGGGGAAGTGGATCAGTACGAAATTGGCGACGGACGGCGTTGCCTTGAGGCCGATGGCCTCGAACGCCGTCGTCAGCTTGTCGAGCCAGAGGTTGTTGTGCGCGACGGCCCCCGCAATGAAGGCCTGATCGCGAATCGCAGCGGCGCCGGCTGCGATCGCCGGGGCATTGAGATTGAACGGCCCGCGCACCCGGTTCATGGCGTCGATGATCTCGATCGGCCCATACATCCAGCCGACGCGCAGCGCCGCCAGCCCATAGACCTTGGAGAAGGTGCGCGTCATGACGACGTTCTTTGACGAAGAGACGATCTCGATGCCGGCTTCGTAGTCATTGCGGCGGACATACTCGGCATAGGCGGCGTCGAGCACCAACATGACATGTTTCGGCAGCGCAGCCTGCAAGCGACGGATCTCGGAAACCGGAACGTATGTGCCTGTCGGGTTGCCCGGATTGGCGATGAACACCATCCTGGTCTTGTCGGTCACTGCAGCCAGGATCGCATCGACGTCCACCTGGCAATCCCGTTCCTTGACTGTGACCGGCGTGGCGCCCGCGCCCATGATCTGGATCTTGTAGACCAGGAAGCCGTGCTCGGTGATGATCGCCTCGTCACCCGGACCAAGGTAGACATGGCAGAGAAGCCCGAGCAATTCATCCGACCCATTGCCGCACATGAGGTTGGCGACGTTCAGCCCGTGAACCGAGGCGATCGCTTCGCGCAGTTCCAGCGCCTGGCCATCCGGATAGCGCTCGAGGTGATCGGCCGCCTGCTTGAATGCCGCAACGGCCTTCGGGCTGGCGCCAAGCGGCGTCTCGTTGGAAGAAAGCTTGAAGACCCGCGCCACGCCGGGAGCATGTTCCTTGCCGGGCACATAGGCGGCGATATCCAGGATACCCGGACGCGGAACAGGTTGGCTCATCTCATTGCTCATCGGATCGACCTTCAGGAGTCCGGGCAAAGGCCCGGCGTTTTGCGGTCCTGAGGCATTAATGCGGAATGGGTGTTTTGTCGAGTGCGGCAGGTTTCTCGGCTTTCACGGATCCGCGCGAACCGCCTTTCGCGTCGTGGGGACCCCGCGCGGCGCCAGCACCGGCACGAACACGCGCCGCGACGCTCGCGCGGCAACCGGCAAGCCCTGGTAAAGCCGTTTCTGGGCCTCGACGACGATGACCCCCGAAAAGACCGGCCAGAACCAGCGGCCGAGGCGTTCGAAGCCACGCCTGAGCCGCAGGACCGTTCGCAGCTTCGATGGCGGGAAAAACAGTGCATCGGCGGTCGCGCCGGGGGTGAAGTTGGTTTCGCGCAAAAGAGCCGTCAATTGACCACGCGAATAGGGACGCCCGGAGCCAAAGGGCGTGTGCTCCATGCGTGCCCAGACGCCACGACGGTTGGGCACGACGATCACCAGCCGTCCGCCGGGTGCGAGTACCCGCCACACCTCCTTCAGCGTCTCGCGCGGGTTCTCGGCAAACTCCAGCGAATGCACCATCAGCACCCGGTCGACCGAGGAATCGGAAAGCGGCAGTTCCTCGTCGAAGACAAGAGCGGTGGCGGATAGTTCGCCAACCGGCCAGTTCACCGCCCCTTGCCCGGCCGGCATGAAGGCGAAGGTTCGCTCGGTGTCGCCGCGGAACCTGTCGAGGAAAGGTACCGCGTAGCCAAGGCCCACAAGCCGCTCCTCAGGCAGCCGCGCCCACAGCGAGGAAAGTGCCATGGCGATCGACTGCTCCGCGAAACGTCCGAGCTCGGAGTGATAGAACTGGCGGAGATCGACGATATCGGTATGCATGCGCGGGATGTTAGCAGCGCAATGTTGGACTTCAAGGCCGAAGCCCCTACATTTGAGTTGATCGAAGCACAGCGAGAGTCTTTCAACATGAAGCCATTGCAAATCGAAGTCTTTTTATGCCGATCCGATAATTTCGGGGTGCTGTTGCATGACCCGCAAACCGGGCAGACCGCATCCATCGATGCGCCGGCGGCAGAGCCAATCATCAAGGCGGCGAAGCGGCGCGGCTGGTCGATCAGCCATATTCTGACGACGCATCATCATACCGATCACGTCGATGCCAACCTTGCCCTGAAGGAAGAATTCGGCTGCGAGATCATCGGGCCGGTCGACGAGGCGGTCGCGATCCCGGGTCTCGACCGCGCCGTTGGTGACGGAGACGTCTTCGAGTTCGCCGGGCACCCGGTCAGCGTCATCGGCACGCCCGGGCATACCGCCGGCCACGTCTGTTATCACTTCCCGGACGACAAGTTGCTGTTTGCCGCCGATACCCTGTTTGCGCTTGGCTGCGGCAGGCTGTTCGAGCGCCCGGCTGCCGACATGTGGCATTCGCTGCAGAAGCTTGCGGCGCTGCCCGACGAGACCGCGGTCTACTTCGGTCACGAATACACGCTTTCCAACGCCCGCTTCGCGCTCACCATCGATCCAGACAACGACAGGCTGAAAGCCCGCGCCAAGGAAATAGAAGCCCTGCGCGCGGAGAACGGCTTCACGATCCCCACTACGATGGGCCTCGAGAAAAAAACCAATCCTTTCCTGCGCGCCGCCGATCCGGCAATTCGCCGTCATCTGGGCATGGAAACCCGCGGCACCGAGGAAGTCTTCGCCGAAATCCGCAAGCGCAAGGACAATTTCTGATGACGCCAAAGGAGATCATCAAGGCGCTCGACATGAAACGACACCCGGAAGGTGGCTGGTACAGCGAAACCTTCCGCGACCCTGATGGCGGCGTCCGTGGCCACTCGACGGCGATCTACTATCTGCTCGAGCACGGCGAACGCTCGCACTGGCATCGGGTTCGGGATGCCGCGGAAGTCTGGCACTACTATGCCGGCGCGCCGCTGGCGCTGCACCTGTCTGATGGAAGGGACGTGAAACGCCTGACGCTTGGCCCGAACGTGCTCGACGGCGAACGCCCGCAGGCTGTGGTTCCGGCCAATTGCTGGCAGTCGGCCCGGTCGAGCGGCGATTTCACCCTCGTCGGCTGCACCGTGGCGCCCGGCTTCCAGTATATCAGTTTCGAGATGGCGCCACCGGATTGGGAGCCTGAAGGAGCCTGAATACCAGGGTGCAGCCGGTATTCAGGTCGTATCCGCCAGGGAGGTTTTCCGTCTTCTCGGCCGCAACATTTCCTGCGCAGCGAGCACCGCTCCCCCGGTGACGAGAAGGCAGGCGATCGCGATGCGCCAGCTCGGCTCGCCGAAGCCGAAAAGCGTCAGAATCAACGTCGAAAGTAATGGCGCTGCATAGCTCGCCGCTCCCAGGATCTGGATATCGCCGTTCTTCACCCCGTAGTCCCAGGCGTAGAAAGCCGCTCCCACCGGCAGCAGGCCAAGCCCTGCGACCGCCGCCCATTCGGACAAGGTCTGCGGCCAGACGGTGTCCTCGAGCCACAGGTGGCACACGAAGGACAATATGGAAGTTGCCAGGCAGAACCCCGTCACGACATCGGTCGACACCGCATCGAATCGTCGCGTCAGCAGGGAATAGCCCGACCAGGTGAAGGCGCAGAGAAATGCCGCGCCATAACCCAGAGCATAAGTGCCCTCGAAGTTGAAGCCGTTTCGCCCGACGATCAGCACCGTGCCGGCAAGGCCGGCAAGTGCGCCGAGCACATGATACCAGCGCAGGCGTTCGCCCGGCAGCATTGCCGAACCGACGACGATCAGCAGCGGCCAGAGATAGGCGATAAGCCCGGCCTCCACCGCCGGCGCATTCCTGAGTGCGGTGAAATAGAGAAAATGATAGCCGAACAATCCGGCAATGCCGACGAGCCAGACTTTGGCCGGCTGCTTCAGCAACGCAAAACGTGCCGGGCGGGCTGCGAGGACGATGATCCCCGGCAGGCTGCCGATGGCAAAGCAGATCGCCGACAATTGGAATGGCGGCATCTTGCCGGACGCCGCGGTAAACAGCGCCAGGAATGACCACATCAGGATGGCGGAAAAGCCGATGACCGTTGCCCGAACCTTCACACGAACTCCCTTTGCGCAGAGGCGGCTTCAGCCGATGCGGCGCAGACTGGCGGACACGTTTGGGCGATGTATCTTATCGGCTGCCCCGCAGCACGTCCGGATGCTTTTGTTCCCCGCGAACCCACCCGATCCTAGTTGCCGAACTTGACGGCGGAAATCGCCACCGGCCCGTAGTCGGTCGGGATACGCACATAGACCGGAGCGTATACATTGACATTCTCCGCTTTGGCAAACCAGATTTCCATGCTGTTGAGCCTCGACAGATAGGCGATGTCCTTGCGCCCCTTGCGAAAGCCCGACTTCGGCACGAAACGGACGCTGCAGACAATGGCATCGGTCCTGAATTTGCCGGCAGTGTAGGATTTTGCCCCCTTGGGTGCGAGGACAAGATCCATCCGCGTCTCACCATCGAAGATCGGCAAGGTTTTTGGGCAAACTTTCGAATTGCCGGGGATGATGATGCCGGAGATCGGGTCGAGCACCTTGCGAAGGTCCCTCTGCGTCACCGGAACCCAGTTGCGTGGTCGCCTCGGCTCCGGTTTCGTGGAAGTCGAGGTCACGTTGCCGTTGCGAAAATTCACCGTGTACAGGCGATTGCGCTTTCCCTTCGTATAGGACAGCACATATTGCTGTGCCTGCAGACGATCGTTCTGCATCGTGCCGCGGACGGACGTTTCGGCTGAGATCGAGGTTATGATATCGACGATGCCGGCGGATCTGATATTGCCGGAGATGACGTAGCGCGTGCGATCCATGGTCGTCGAGAAGGAGGCACGCGCGATCGGCAACCCCGAAAGGGTGATGCTGTATTCAGTCCTGTGACGGACCTCTGCGGCGGCGCCGGAAGCACCCGAAATGGCAATCGCGGCACCCAGAACCAAGCACATACCAAAGCGCCACATGCCATCTTGCCTTTTCATCGCTGGCGAGGAACTAGTTTCCATCTGATTATTTAGCCTGCTTTCAACTCCTCTGATAGAGTAGAAAAGCAGCGGGTTTTTGACAGAATCGCCCGAGCCGCAAAGGTTTGGCTTGACGGCGCCGGCCTCACTGACTATAGAACCGCAACTTTCCAATAAAGGCCAATTGGATTGAGGTCCGGGCGTTGCCTGGAAAGACAATCCAATAGCGTAGAAGAATAGGTGTTTCAAATGTCCCGCATGTGCGAATTGACCGGCAAGGGCGTCCAGTCGGGCAACAATGTCAGCCACGCCAACAACAAGACCAAGCGCAAGTTCCTTCCGAACCTGTGCCAGGTTACGCTGATCTCCGACGCCCTCGGCCAGCGTTATCGTCTTCGTGTTTCGGCTGCTGCTCTCCGTTCGGTCGAGCATCGTGGTGGCCTTGATGCCTTCCTGCTGAAGGCGAGCGAAAACGAACTGAGCATGCGCGCTCGCCTGCTGCGCCGCCAGATCGTCAAGAAGACCGCGGAAGCCGCATAAGCCTTCGCGTCGAAATACATCATACGGCATCAAAGGCTTGCACGGATGGCATCCGGACAAGCCTTTTACTTTGCTCAGATCGTTCCTCCAACTGGTGGCATCACCCAGGATAAAAAAATGCTGAACGCACGCTCTCTGCTTATCTATACGCTGCTGATGACGCTCGTCGTCGTCGCCTCGAACGTTCTGGTGCAATACCCGTTGCCGGGAACGCTGTTCGGCGTCAGCCTCGGCGACATCCTGACTTTCGGCGCCTTCAGCTATCCAGTGGCTTTCCTCGTCACCGACCTCACCAACCGCCAGTTCGGACCAAGGATCGCGCGCCGGGTGGTGGTCGCAGGCTTTACCGTCGCCGTGCTTTTCTCCTTCGCCGTGGCCACGCCGCGGATCGCAATCGCATCCGGCTCCGCCTTTTTGCTCGGTCAGTTGCTCGACATCTCCGTCTTCAACAAATTGCGTCGACAGAGTTGGTGGCAGGCCCCGTTGATCGGCTCCCTGATCGGTTCCGCACTCGACACGATCATCTTCTTCTCGGTCGCTTTCTCCCCCGTCTTCTCGGCCATCGGCCCCAACGACGCGTTTGCGATCGAAAACGCCCCCATCCTTGGTCTCTTTGCCGCCGAGGCGCAGCGCTGGGTTTCCTGGGCTATCAGTGACTTCGGCGTGAAAATGCTCATGGGGCTGGTCATGCTGCTGCCCTACGGAGCACTGATGAGCGTGCTGAAGCCGATGCCTCCGGCCATCAAGGCTGGGCGCTGATCTGCCGCGAGCGCGTCTCGCAGAGGCGCGCTACCTCATTGTTGTTATGGCTATTGCGTTGCGCGCCCTTCGGGTTGCGCAGCGCTTTTAGTTGGTGGTGCTTTTGGCGTCGACCTCGTTCAGTCGGAATTCCAGCATCAGGCTGCGCTCCAGTATCGAATGGTTGTCATCGGACGTGATGATGATGTGCGGCGTTCCGTCCGTCCCAACAACCACGTCCAATCCTTCCATGTTGTCGATCTGCGCTCCGAACCCTGCTTCCAACAGGACCTCGCCGTCGACTACTGCTCCGGGACGAATGGAGCTGCCCTTGATGCGGCGTATGCGCATGCCGATGCCGGTTGATAGCTCGAACCGCCGCTCCAGCAGCAACAGGTCGCCATTGGGCAGGAAGGCGGCATCCGTGGCGTCATAGCGGTCGCGGCGCTTCAGGGTAAATCGGCCTTTCAGCGGCCCTTCCAGGATCGCGGCGAGAAAATTGCCATCCGGATCGACGCTCCTTTCCGCAACGACAAGAACCGCGCCGGCAAGTGGGCTCGAGGTCGGAGCCACGACCACGGTCTCGAAGCCGCCATTGCGTCTGAGTTCTCCGGCCGGAATCAGGAAGGGAACCGAGCGGAGCGGCGGTGAGGTTTCGAACCCCGCATCAGGATAGACATCGACACGGTGACGCTGCTCGAAACCGACGACGATCTCGCCGTCGCGAAGTGCCAGGCCTTCGGCATCGACCAACCATTTCGTCTTCTCGGTCGAGCCGCCTTCACCGACCATGGGACTAATTTCCACCGACGACAAGCCAAGCAAGCGTCCCTCGGAATCGCGTTCGATCGCCCCGGTCATCCAGTGCCCAGTGTCGAGCACGCCGACGAAGTGGCGGCCGTCGGGCCGGAACCGGATCGAGGACAGGGCGCCGAACTGGGCATTGTCAGAGTTCATCACCAGGCCGCCGACAAATTCCAGGCTTCCGAAGGTCGATTGCTCGGATGTCACCTTGAAATTCGAGATCTGGCGGCTGTCGACGGCGAACGTCTCGCCAGCAACGCCGGCGAAGGGAAAGACCGATGCAGAGAACAGCAGCGACACCGCGAGGCCGCCGGCAATCCGCAGCGGGCGCGCGCCGACCCGTTGCGGGTGCGCGGCCCTAACCGGCACGCCGCATCCGGCCCGCCCGAGGCGACGCTCCTTGATCCTCGAAAAGGGCCGCCAGTTGCTCGGTCATCGCTCCGGCCAGTTCGTCGGCATCGACGATGGTCACTGCCTTGCGGTAGTAGCGTGTGACATCGTGACCGATGCCGATGGCCAGGAGTTCCACCGGCGAGCGTGTCTCGATCTGCTCGATCACCGCCCTCAGGTGGCGCTCCAGATAGTTTCCGGGATTGACCGACAAAGTGGAGTCGTCGACCGGCGCGCCGTCGGAGATCATCATCAGGATCTTGCGTTGCTCCGGACGGCCGAGAAGCCGCTGGTGCGCCCAGATCAGCGCCTCGCCGTCGATGTTTTCCTTGAGTAGGCCCTCGCGCATCATCAGGCCGAGATTGCGCCGTGCACGTCGCCAGGGTGCACCCGCCGACTTGTAGACGATATGGCGCAGATCGTTGAGGCGGCCGGGCGTCTGCGGCTTGCCGCCTGCGAGCCACTTCTCGCGGGATTGCCCGCCCTTCCAGGCCTTGGTGGTGAAACCGAGGATCTCCACCTTGACGCCGCAGCGCTCCAGGGTGCGGGCCAGGATATCGGCGCAGGTCGCCGCAACGGTGATCGGTCGGCCGCGCATCGACCCGGAGTTATCGATCAGAAGCGTAACGACGGTATCGCGGAACTTGGTATCCCGCTCCATCTTGAAGGAAAGCGGCTGCATCGGATCGATGATGATGCGCTGCAGGCGGGCGGTATCGAGATAGCCCTCCTCCAGGTCAAAATCCCAGGAGCGGTTCTGCTTTGCCATGAGCCGGCGCTGGAGCCGGTTCGCTAGCCGACCGACTGCACCCTGCAGGTGGGCAAGTTGCTTGTCCAGGAAGGCGCGCAGGCGATCGAGCTCGGCTTCGTCGCACAGTTCCTCGGCCGTGATGGTCTCGTCGAACTCCTCGGTGAAGACGTGGTAGTCGACCTTCTCGTTGAAGTCGTCGAAAGGTGTGTGCGGCCGGCGCGTCTCGCCGGGCGTTTCGGAATCATCCTCGCCCTCGTCAGACATTTCCTCGTCGGAGATCTCGGCACCGTCCATCTCGCCGTCGTCCATCTGCTCCTGGGCGGCGTCGCTCTGTTCGGCGGGCGCGGCGTCGGATCCGGCATCTTCCTCGGAGGTCTCCTGGTCCTGCTCCTGGCTGCGTGGCTGTTCTTCGTCGGACGAGTTGTCGTCCGTATCTTCGTCCAGCTCGTCGTCACCGTAGTCCTCCGCCATCTCCATCGAAGACAGCATGTTGCGTATGACGCGGGCGAAGGCCTGCTGGTCGTCCATGGCGCCGGAGAGATTGGCGAGTTCGGTGGAAGCCTTGTCCTCGATGAACGGGCGCCACAGATCAAGCACCTTGCCGGCGCTTTTCGGTGCCTTCTCGCCGGTCAATTTTTCCCGGACGATCATCGCCACCGCTTCGCCGATGGGGGCATCCTCCTGTCGCTCGATCGTGGAGAAATTCGCCTTCGCATATTTCTCGGCATGCATCGAACTGAGGTTGGCAGCCATGCCGGCCATCCTGAGCGCCCCGATCGACTCGACGCGCGCCTGCTCGACAGCATCGAAGACGGCGCGGGCATCGGCTCCATGAGGTGCCATTGCCGCATGGACCCCGGCATCGTGGCAGGCGAGCCTGAGCGCCATGGAATCGCCGATACCGCGGGTCACCGCCAGCTCCTCGGCGGTCGGTCGCTTGGAGAGCTCCGGAAGCCGTACGCGATCGCCGGCAAGGCCGGGGCGTTCGTTAGCAAACACCACCTCGACATTGCCATTGCCCGCAACCGAGCGCACGCAACCGGTTATCGCCCGACGCAGCGGTTCCATGTCGACGGGTGATCCGGGCCTTGCTTTCGAATTGTCGCCGCGACCTGCCATGATCGATCTTCAGCCTTTTCTTCAGACGCCGAGGACGATGTTGGCGGCGCTTTCCTTCAGTTCGACACCGAACGCGCGCTGGTAGTGCTCGGCCACCACTGCCCGCTCCAGCTCATCGCACTTGTTGAGGAAGGTGACGCGGAACGCAAAGGCGATATCGCCGAAGATATGGGCGTTTTCGGCCCAGGTTATGACCGTGCGCGGGCTCATGACCGTCGACAGATCGCCGTTGATGAATGCGGCGCGCGTGAGGTCGGCGACACGAACCATCTTGGAGATCGTCTCGCGACCCTTTTCGTCGGCAAAGGTCTTGACCTTGGCGGCGACGATGTCGACCTCCTTGTCGTGCGGCAGGTAGTTCAGCGTTGTCACGATCGACCAGCGGTCCATCTGCGCCTGGTTGATCTGCTGCGTACCGTGGTAAAGGCCGGTGGTATCGCCGAGACCGACGGTGTTCGCCGTCGCGAAGAGGCGGAATGCGGGATGCGGGCGGATCACCCGGCTCTGATCGAGCAGGGTCAGGCGGCCGGACGATTCCAGGACGCGCTGGATGACGAACATCACGTCCGGGCGGCCGGCGTCGTATTCGTCGAATACCAGCGCCACGTTGTGCTGGTAGGCCCAAGGCAGGATCCCGTCCTTGAACTCGGTGATCTGCAGGCCGTCCTTGACGACGATCGCATCCTTGCCGACGAGGTCGATGCGGCTGACATGGCTGTCGAGGTTGACGCGCACGCAGGGCCAGTTCAGCCGGGCAGCGACTTGCTCGATATGGGTGGACTTGCCGGTGCCGTGAAAGCCCGAAACCATGACACGGCGGTTGTGGGCAAAGCCCGCCAGAATCGCCAAGGTCGTCTCGCGGTCGAAAAGGTAGTCCGGGTCGAGGTCGGGCACATAGGCGTCGCCCCTGCTGTAAGCCGGGACCCGCAGATCGGTATCGATGCCAAAAACTTCCCGAACGGATACGGTGGTATCCGGCAGATTGGTGTAATCGAGTTCAATTTTGCTCATCATGTCTCCAAGGCGGGCAACAACAACCCGACCGCAATCTCATGCCGTATTTCATATTGCTTTCGCTTAGCAGAAACCACCCTGCTTTAACAATTGATACGCTTGTATGACGGCGCGAAAACGCTCTTCGGATCCTCTGTCTCCGCCATTCGCGTCCGGGTGGTGTTTTTTGACCAGTTCCTTGTATCGGGCCTTGATCTCTGCCGCCGTGGCGTTGGCGCCAAGACCCATGGTGTCGAAGGCCTTCGCCTCCAGGGTTTTCAGCTTGCGTGAATGCTGCTGGAAACGCGGGCCGCGATCCCGGCCGTTCTGGACGAAACCGAACGGGTCCTTGAAGCGCGTGCTGGTTCCCGCGCGGACATCGGCATGCATTGGTCCGCTTCGGGCCGCCTTGTTGACGCCCACGGTCCAAGTCGGGCGGTGACCGGTCACGGCTTCCTTCTGGTAGCGCGCGATTTCGCCATCGGACAGACCGGAAAAATAGTTATAACCCTTATTGTATTCCTTCACGTGCTCGAAGCAGAAGAGGAAGAATTGTCCTTCCGCATTGCGTCCGACCGGCGCGCGGTGGATACCGGGTTTGTCGCACCCATCCCACTGGCAGGTCGTCACGGACCGATCAGTCTCCTGCTCTCTTTTGCGGCGAGTGCGGATCCGGTCGAAATATTTTGAATCAAGCTTCATCATGCCCAATTATGGGGCTCCGGAAGGGCCACAACAAGAATTGACAAACAGGAATGTTGCTGGCTTTGTGACCCCTTTTCGCGAATTTCCGAGGAAGCCCCGCATGTCGCTGCAAAGCCGTATCGAAACCAAGCTGCAGGAGGCTTTTCAGCCCCTTCGGCTGATCGTAATCAACGAGAGCCATATGCATGCCGGGCACCATCCCGACATCACCGGCGAAGGTGAGACCCACATGCGGGTACGGATCGTGTCGGAGAAGTTTGCCGGGCTGCCACGGCTTGCGCGGCACCGAGCCATCACCGAACTCCTGCAGCCCGAACTTGATGCCGGGCTGCACGCGCTGGCAATCGAGCCGGCAGCTCCCGGCGAACAGACCCGGTGGTAGCCGCGCTGCGGCTCAGGCGGCGCTCTGCCCTTCGACCGCCGGTCGGATACGCAGCTTGGTAATTCGGTTCTTCTCGCGCTTGAGAACGGTAAAACGCTTTCCGTAGAACGTAAACGCCTGCCGCTCCTCGGGAATCGTCATCGATTCGTGGATGACAAGGCCAGCGATGGTGGTCGCCTCCTCGTCCGGCAGGTTCCAGTCGAGCACTCGATTGAGGTCGCGGATCGGCACCCAGCCATCGACGACGATCGAGCCGTCCGCTTCCTGACGCACACCCTGTATGTCGAGGTCGTGCTCGTCTGCGATGTCACCGACGATCTCCTCCAGGATGTCCTCGAGTGTCACCACGCCCTGGACCTCGCCGTATTCGTCGACCACCACGGCAAAATGCACCTTGCGGCGCAGGAAGGCGCTTAGCTGGTCCTTGAGGCTGGTGCTGTCGGGCACGAACCACGGCTTCTGCGCGATCTTGACGATATCAAGGTGCTCCGGCTCCATGTCGGGCTCGGCAAGCGCCCGCAGCAGGTCCTTGGAATGCACCACGCCGATGATGTTGTCGGTCGAGCCGCGCCACAGCGGCATGCGGGTGAACGGGCTGTCGAGCACGCTGCGCACAATCTGTTCCGGCGGATCGTCCGCATTGAGGGCGCGCATCGAAGTGCGGTGGATCATGATATCCGAAAGCTCTAGTTCTTCGAGATCGAGCAGGCCACCGAGGCGGTCGCGGTCGTCCTTGACGAACGAGCCCTCCCGGTGGAGCAGGTCAACGGTTCCACGCAGTTCCTCGTGGGCCGACAGCATCAGTGTTTCGCGCGATAGGTTGAATCCGAAGATTCCGAGTATCCGGCGCACGATGAAGTTGACGACCGTCGAAAGCGGTCCGGCGACGGCGACGAAGAGACCGACGGCACGCGAGACGGCAAGCGCAAAGCGCTCCGGTGAGGAAATTGCCCAGCTCTTCGGCAGAACTTCCGAGAAAATCACCAACAGAACGGTCATGATGATCGTGGCGAGCGCTACGCCGGAATCGCCGAAAATACCGAGAAACAGGCTGGTGGTGAGCGCTGACGCCAGGATGTTGACCGTATTGTTGCCAATGAGCAGTGCACCGATCAACCTGTCTCGCCGGGCAATCAACCCGTTGACGAGCTTCGCGCGTTCGTCGCCATTGGATTCTAGTGTGTGCATGCGCGCGCGCGACACGGCCGTCAGGGCCGTTTCCGATCCGGAGAAGAAGGCCGATGCGAGGATCAGCCCCAGGATGGAAACGATGGTCAACCAGTATTCGGAGAGCGCCTCGATGTTCATGTCTGCTGCTTCTCCCTCAGGAAACTCAGGACTTCCGACGCCGGGACATCGTCAGCGACGAAGGAACGCCCGATACCGTGGGTCAGGATAAAGGTCAGTTTGCCGCTCTTCACCTTCTTGTCCTGCGCAATCGATTCCATCAGCACTTCGGCCGGCGGCAATCCACCAGGAATATCCGCCATCGAGGTCGGTAGACCGACCGCCTTGAGATGCCTTTCGACGCGACGGGCGTCGTCCGGGCTGGCCAGGTTCATCCGCGCGGAAAAATCATGGGCAAGCACCATGCCGATCGCAACGCCCTCGCCGTGCACGAGGCGACGGCTGTCATAGCCGGTTGCTGCCTCGAGCGCGTGTCCAAAGGTGTGGCCGAGGTTGAGAAGCGCCCGCTGACCGTTTTCCCGTTCGTCCGCGGCCACGACGTCGGATTTCGCCTGGCAGCTTGCCGCAATCGCTTCGATGCGCGAGCCGCCGCCTGCAAAAACATCCTTCCAGTTGGTCTCCAGCCAGGCAAAGAAATCCGATTTGTCGATGAGGCCGTACTTCGCTACCTCGGCATAGCCGGCGCGGAACTCCCGTTCACTCAACGTGTCGAGCACGCCGGTGTCGGCCAGCACCAGGTCCGGCTGATAGAAGACACCGATCAGGTTTTTGCCGTGACGGCTGTTGATGCCGGTCTTGCCGCCGACCGAGGAATCGACCTGCGACAGGAGCGACGTCGGCACCTGCACGAAGCGTACGCCACGCCGCACGATGCCCGCCGCAAAGCCGGTGAGGTCGCCGATCACCCCGCCACCGAGCGCGATGACCGGATCGTTGCGTTCGATCCGGGCTTCAAGGATCTTGTCGCAGACCGTGATCAAGTGATCGAAGCTCTTGGTCTTCTCACCTGCGGGAAGTGTCAGAGAAACGACAGAAATCCCCTCCGATGCCAGGCTTTCCGTCAACGCCTCCAGATAGAGCGGCGCCACATGTTCATCGGTGATGATCGCGGCCCTGCGGCCCTTGACCCTTGCTGCGATTTCCCGACCGGCGCGCGCGATCAGCCCGGGGCCGATAAGGATGTCATACGAGCGATCACCGAGCGGTACGCGCACCAAGCGCTCGCTGGATTGGGACACACCGGCATTCATTTTTCGACACTTTCGCTAGCAACGCCGGCGATCGCCGCCAGCACTTCATTGACGATGACTTCCTTGCGCACGTCGCGTGACTGCACGGTCAGGTCCGCGTCCGCATAGACCGGATAGCGCGCGTTCATCAGGTTCTCCAGGGTCTGCCTGGGGTTTTCGGTCTTCAGCAAGGGCCGGGTATCGCGCTTGTTCACCCGCTCCCAAAGAATATCGAGCTCGGCCCTCAACCAGATCGATAGGCCGCCGCGCTTGATCTGTCGCCGGGTGCGCTCGTTGATGAACGCGCCACCCCCCGTCGAAACGACACGTGGGCCGGATTTGAGCAGGCGCTTGATGACCCTGGTTTCCAGCGCCCGGAATTCCTCCTCGCCATAGGCGGCGAAGAGTTCGGAAATCGTCATGCGCGAGACGCGTTCGATCTCGGCGTCGGTATCGATAAATGGAATGCCGAGACGGCTGGCTGTCATCCTGCCGATTGCCGATTTTCCGGCGCCCATCAGGCCCACCAGGATAAGATTGCGACTTCCGAGCGCAACGCGCGCCCTGTCTTTCAAGCTATCGGCAACGGGTGCGCTAATCTCGATCATCGGCCTCTACTACAATGGTTTCAAAACGGTATCGACAAATGCGCGGAAAGCGTCAAGACACAGAAGCCGCAATCGCCGCTTCTTGCGCTTGGAATCAAGCTTGTTCATAAAAGACCTGCCGCCGTCGCCCAGGAGCGAAAACATGCCCACCCTATTTCGATTCCTTTTTTTCTGCGCGCTCATAGCCGGTGCCATCTATGGCAGCATGGTCGCGCTTGTCGTCCTTGTCGAGCCGCGCGAACGCGAGGTCACTGTCCGCATTCCCTCGGAACGACTGAACCCGCCGAAACAGTGAAGGTGTAAAAAGCAATCCGCATGAAAGACCTCAGCCGCGCCCATATGGAATCCTTCCTGGAGATGATGAGCGCCGAGCGCGGGGCTGCCGGCAATACGCTCGTTTCCTATGAAAGGGACCTGGACGACCTGCATTCCTTTCTGGCGGCCAGGAACACGCGGCTGACCGAGGCCGGCTCCGCCGACCTCGCCGCCTATCTTGCCAACATGGCCGCGCAGGGGTTCAAGGCTTCGTCGCAGGCGAGGCGGCTCTCGGCGATGCGACAATTCTTCAAGTTCCTCTACGCCGAAGGCATCCGGACCGACGATCCGACCGGCATACTGGATGCACCGAAAAAGGGCCGATCGCTGCCCAAGACGATGGGCGTCGACGAAGTGAGCCGGCTTCTCGCCCAGGCGGCGCAGGAAGCCGCGATGACCGGACCGGGACAGCTTGCGCGTGCGCGGATGTTCGCGCTCATCGAATTGCTCTATGCCACCGGCATGCGCGTGAGTGAACTCGTCTCGCTGCCGGCCAAGGTTCTCGACCAGGATGGGCGGTTTCTGATGGTGCGCGGAAAGGGTAATAAGGAACGGCTGGTGCCGCTGTCTCGAGCGGCCATCGCAGCGCTGAAAACCTATGGCGAACTTCGTGCGCATGAGCTCGCCGAACGCCAGGAAGGCGAAAGCCCATGGCTGTTCCCCTCCTCCGGCAAGCAGGGTTTCCTGCCCCGCCAGGTCTTTGCCCGCGACCTCAAGGACTTGGCGATCCGGGCTGGATTGACCCCGTCGACAATCTCTCCGCACGTCATGCGGCATGCCTTTGCCAGCCATCTGTTGCAGAACGGTGCGGATCTGCGTGTCGTCCAGGAATTGCTCGGGCATTCGGACATTTCGACAACTCAAATTTATACACATGTGCTGGAAGAGCGGTTGCACCAGTTGGTTCAAACGCACCACCCCCTTGCCAAAATGGCCAAAAAGCTGGATTAAGCCCCGCAACACGGGGGCAACTGCACCCTGACGCCATGGGCAAAAGGATCGGAAACGCATCTCATGCACAACTATCTCGATTTCGAAAAACCAATCTCGGATCTCGAAGGCAAGATCCACGAGCTGAAAAGACTTGCCGCCGAAGACGAGAGCATCGATACGTCGGACGAAATCGGGCGCCTGGAAGTGAGGGTGCGCGACGCCACTGCCGAAATCTATTCCAAGCTCAATGCCTGGCAGAAGACGCAGGTCGCCCGTCATCCGCAACGCCCCCACTTCGTCGACTATGCCGCCCGGTTGTTCGAGGACTTCACGCCCCTTGCCGGTGACCGCAAGTTTTCCGAGGATGCTGCGATCCAGACGGGCCTTGCGCGCTTTCGCGGCCAGCCTGTTGCCGTCATCGGCCAGGAAAAGGGCAATGACACCAAGTCGCGCCTCAAGCACAACTTCGGCAGCGCACGCCCCGAGGGTTATCGCAAGGCGATCCGGATGATGGAAATGGCCGATCGCTTTGGCCTGCCGATCATCACTCTCGTGGATACGGCCGGCGCCTATCCCGGCGTCGGCGCCGAAGAGCGCGGCCAGGCGGAAGCCATTGCGCGCTGCACCGAAATGTGTCTCGGCGTCAAGGTCCCGATCGTTTCGGTCGTGCTCGGTGAAGGCGGCTCCGGCGGCGCCATCGCCATCGCCACCGGCAATCGCGTCTACATGCTCGAACACGCCATCTACAGCGTGATCTCCCCGGAAGGGGCCGCTTCCATCCTCTGGCGCGATTCCACCCGCGCCAAGGAGGCCGCGACCAACATGAAGATCACCGCCGAAGACCTGAAGGCGCTCGGCATCATCGACGGCATCATTCCCGAACCGCTCGGCGGCGCGCATCGCGATCCGGACAAGGTCATCGCGGCCACCGCCGACACCATCTCCGATGCCCTGTCGGAGCTTTCCGGTCGTAGCGGCGAACAGTTGCGCTCCGATCGTCGCCAGAAATTCCTCAATATGGGCCGGAATCTCTAGGGCTAACATGGCCCGGATACGGTTGTGGCCAAATCTTGGCCACAATGATGATATCAGGAGTATGTTGCCCCGCCTGTGAGCGGTTTCGACCGTAGGCGGGTAAGGTTTTGTAAAGTATAAGGCGGATATGATTCTGTCTCCTTTGCATTGAACGGCACGAGCCGGCCGCTTCATCGACTGTGGGTCCAGGTAATGCGCATCAAGGATTTTGCCGTCATCTCCCTCATGGCTGTAGCCCTCGCGGGCTGCAACGACACCCTTGACAGCGTCGACGTCTCGTCCGTCAAGAACAAGGTCGAACAGCCGCTGCCCGACCGCATCATCGCGCAGATGAAGGCGAAGGGTATGGAGCGGAACGCTCCGATCATGATCCGCATCTTGAAGGAAGAAGGCAAGCTCGAGGTCTGGAAGGCCAAGACCAACGGTCGCTTCGACAAGATTGCCGACTACCAGATCTGCGCCTGGTCGGGACGTCTTGGCCCGAAGGTCAAGGAAGGCGACCGCCAGGCCCCGGAGGGCTTCTATCCGCTCTCGCCGCGCCACCTCAATCCGAATTCGAAGTACTATCTCGCGATCAACACCGGCTTTCCGAACCGCTACGACCAGGTGCATGGCCGCAACGGCTCCAACCTGATGATCCACGGCGCATGTTCATCGTCCGGCTGCTATTCGATGACCGACGAGCAGGTTCTGGAAATCTACGCCTTCGCGCGCGACGCGTTCAAGGGTGGGCAGCAGAGCGTGCAACTGCAGGCTTTGCCCTTCCGCATGACCGCCGAGAACATGGTACGCCATCGCAATAGCCCGCACATCGAATTCTGGAAGATGCTGAAGGTCGGCTACGATAACTTCGAGGTGACCAGGCGTCCGCCCGAGGTCAACTTCTGCGACAAGAAGTACGTCTTCAACCAGCAGGTCGAAGGCAATGGCAGCTTCTCTGCCGCCGCACAGTGCCCGCCGATGTCGACACCACCGCAATTGCAGGCGGCCCTCGTGGCCTACAACAAGGCCTATGACCGCGACTATCAGAAGGCGCTGAAGAAGTTCGAGGGTATGGTCTGGTACGAACCGAGCGAAGCCGAGCGCAAGGAAGTGGTGAAGGAACAGCGCAAGGGTCGTGAGCTTGCCTACGCCCCGACAGGCACGTCGCTCGCCGCAGGCAAGCTGATGAAGCTGCAGGAATATGAGCAGAAGGTGAACAAGCGGGTGGCCAAGCCCGCAGCGTCCGGAGACGGTGTTGCCGGCACGGCAGTTGCTTCCGCGCCGAAACCGGCGACCAACGCCACGATACAGCCGGCAACGACAGCCGCGATAGAACCCGGCAACGCCACCACAGGTACCCAATCCGAGAGGGCAGCACCGGTCGTCTCCGCGGTTCCGACGCCCAACCCGAACGCGCCGGCGACACAGTCTGCTGCGATACAGCCGCCTCCGGCAAAGAAGCCCTTCTGGGCGCTGTTTTCACGGCCCGAAGCGCCGGTCTCTCAGGTGCCTGCCCCGGCACAAGCTGCTGCTCCGGTCGCGGCTTCCCCTGCCGAGCAGCAAAAGATCACCGCCCCGACCGGGCCTGCCGCCCCAGCCGTTGCAGCACCGTCAGCCGCGCAGGCAAGCGTTTCGCCCGCACCACCAACTGAGAACGCTCCCGCAGCCCCTGTTGCCACGGCAGATGCCTCCCCGAAAAAGCCGTTCTGGAAGTTCTGGTCGAACTAGAAATGAACCCGCCCGTCATATACGACCTGAGGGGATTGAAATGCCCGCTCCCGGTCTTGAAGACACGCCGGCGCCTTTCCACGATGGAAAAGGGTGGCAGGCTTGCCATCGAGACCACCGACCCGATGGCGGTTATCGACATCCCGCATTTGTGCACTGAAGACGGTCACGATCTCATTGAAAGCGCGACGACCGAAAGCGGCCATCGATTCGTGATCCGCAAGGGCTGAACCCCTCGCCGTAAAATCCCGGAATGCGCCCGGCCTCAGGCCTTGAAGCCGGGAATGGCAAGCGGATTATCCTCCAGCGCCGCCCTGTCGGGGCGATCGATGCGCGGCGTCCCGGTAAAGGCATCGAAAAGATCGGTAACGAAGGCTTCCGGCAGATCCCTCGTGATCAGCACCATGCGTGTGCGTCGGTCAGCGGGATCAGGCCAGGCGGCAAGCCGTGCCGGTGGATGGAAAACGTTCTGGACACCGTGCAGCACGACCGGACGGTCTGGATCGCCGGCAACGCACACGATGGCTTTCATCCTCAGCAGCCGCTCCCCATGGGCCGAACGCAACAGATCGATGAACATCTCCAGTGCCGCCGGATCGATCGGTCGGTCATGGACGATGGAGAACGAGCGGATATCCTCGCCATGCCGGTTCACATCGTGGTGGTGATGGTCATGCCCATGGCTGTCACGGTGATGGTCATCCTCATGGTCATGCTCATCGTGATGGTGATCATGGTCGTGGTCATTCTCTTCGCCAAGCCAGCGCGCAACATCCGCGACCTTCGTGGCGGGGTCGTAGAGGCCGTTGACCAGCATCGCCACACTGCCGGCTTCCGGCATATCGGCGTCGATCAGTCGGGCACGAGGATTGAGCATCCGCAACCGTTCCCTGAGCTTGACCAGAGCCACCTCCTCGGCGAGCAACGCCTTGGAGATCACCAGACGATCGGCGACCGCCACCTGCTTCAGCGCCTCCAGGTGGTTGTCCAGCGTCTGCAGGCCGTTCACCGCATCGACGACGGTCACGACCCCGTCGAGTTCGAAGTTCGCGGCGATGATGGGATTGCCCATGACCGACTGCATCACCGGGGCCGGATCAGCGAGGCCCGTCGTCTCGATGACGATGCGTTGCAGCGGCCGAACGCGCCCCGTCTGCATGCCATCCATGAGAGAAGCAAGCGTATCGATAAGCTCGCCGCGCACTGTGCAGCACAGGCAGCCATCGGACAGCTCGATGATCGAATCCCCCGAGGTCTCGACCAGCAGGTGATCGATTCCGACATCGCCGAATTCGTTGATGATGACCGCCGCATCCTTCATCGCCGGATCCTTGAGGATACGATTGAGAAGCGTCGATTTTCCAGCTCCGAGGAAACCGGTGACGATCGTCACCGGGATCCGTTTGCGTGGCTGCGTCATGATTTCGTTCGCTTTCAGAATGTCGGACGCGGCGTCGGCACCGGCACGTTGGCAATCTCGCCGCCACCGGCGGCAGCCGCCTTGCCCGCAATGGCCTGGGAGCCAGCGATAAGGCCGGCGAACACGTAATTCGGTTCGCGCGTCAACTCATGCATATTCGGCGAACGAATCTTCATGCGCCCAACCTCGTCACGTCCCTCGCTGCGCACCTTCTTGCCCTTGGCGCTGCAGATCTCGGCACTGATATCCGCAACCGTGCTGACATCACCGTAGGGACGAAGCGTCGCAAGCGACTGGCCGGACCCGGAACGCGCCGTCAGGCCCGCCTGCAGCATATCAGCCGACGCATCGGCGCGCGCACCCAGGCTCTCCGTGCCGAGAACCACGGATACGACGGTGCGGCCGTTGCGCGTCGCCGACGATACCTGGTTGAACCCCGAGGCGCAGATGAACCCCGTCTTCATCCCGTCGGCACCGTCGAAGCGACCGATGAGCAGGTTGTAGTTGGGATACTTCTTCTTGCCCGTCGTGAAGCCTTCGAGAGAGAAGTAACCTGCGTATTCCGGAAACTCGCGGCGGAGGGTTACTGCAAGCACGGCAAGGTCTCGCGCCGTGGTATACTGCCCCTTGCCGGGAAGGCCGTTCGGATTGATGAAGTGCGACGAGGTCATGCCGATGCGCCGCGCCT
The DNA here is from genome assembly GCA_030028905.1 of Ferirhizobium litorale. GTDB lineage: Bacteria > Pseudomonadota > Alphaproteobacteria > Rhizobiales > Rhizobiaceae > Ferirhizobium > Ferirhizobium litorale. The sequence goes on from JALDYZ010000009.1 coordinate 36,178, forward strand.
CGGCGTTCATGCGGGCAACGAAGGCCTCCTGCGAGCCTCCGACACTTTCGGCGATCGCCACCGCGACATCATTGGCGGACTTCACCAGAAGCATCTTGAGCGCGCTGTCGAGTGTCATCTGCTGGCCAGGCTTGTAGTACATCTTGCTTGCCGGCTGGCTCGCTGCACGTTTCGTCATCGTCACCGGACTATCCAGCGTCAATTCCCCTGCCCGCAGCGCGCGGAACACCGTATAGGCCGTCATCATCTTTGTCAGCGATGCGGGATACCACTTGCGGAATGCATCCTCGTGATCGAGCACCTGACCGGTACGGACATCCACAAGGATGCGCGGATTGGCCTGCGCCGTCGACGTCAAGGCGATGACAAGGGCGGAAGCGGCGGCTGCGACGGGCAGAAACCGCCTGGCGATCTGCATACGTGTGGTATTCGTCGACACGGTGTATCCTCGAATTGTCCGGAAAACTCTCGAAACAGTCGGTTATTTAACCTATATGGCCATGACATGGCAAAGGCCATTGAATACGCTATTTTCGGGGCGCGCGCCAGCTTCGCCCTCGGCACAATGCCCAGCAAGCTTGTTTTAGCAGGAAGAGAACTATGCCGATTTTGAACCGTGCTGCGGAACTTCAGGACGAAGTCACGGAGTGGCGACGCTACATTCATTCCAGACCCGAGCTACTGTTTGCGGTCGAGAATACCGCGGCATTTGTCGCCGAAAAACTCAAATCCTTTGGCGTCGACGAAGTCGTCACCGGCATCGGTCGCACGGGCGTGGTCGGCCTCATCAGGGGGCAGGGAGGTTCGGACCGTACCATCGGGTTGCGCGCCGACATGGACGCGCTTCCCCTTGACGAAATTACCGGCAAGCCCTGGGCCTCGACCACCCCGGGGAAGATGCATGCCTGCGGCCATGACGGGCACACCGCCATGCTGCTTGGCGCCGCCAGGTACCTTGCCGAGACCCGCCATTTTACCGGCAATGTCGCAGTCATCTTCCAGCCGGCGGAAGAAGGCGGCGGCGGCGGCAGGCTGATGGTCCAGGACGGACTGATGGAGCGGTTCGCCATCCAGGAAGTCTACGGCATGCACAACATGCCGGGCCTCCCCGTCGGCAAGTTCGCGATCCGCAAGGGGCCGATCATGGCGGCCACCGACGAGTTCACCATCACGATCAAGGGACGCGGCGGTCATGCGGCCCAACCTCATCGCACCATCGATCCGATCGCCATTGGCGCGCAGGTCGTCGGCAATCTGCAGCAGGTTGCCTCGCGCATCGTCGACCCGCTGCATTCGGTGGTAGTTTCGGTCACCAAGTTCAACGCCGGATTCGCCCACAATGTTATTCCGAACGAAGCCGTGCTGGCCGGAACCGTCCGTACGCTCTCGTCGGACGTTCGTGACCTGGCGGAGAAGCGCATCGGCGAGATTGCCCGGGGCATTGCCGCCGCTCACGGCGCCGAAGCGGTGATTGCCTACAATCGCAACTATCCGGTGACCTCCAACCATGCGGCCGAGACCGATCATGCGATCAAGGTCGCAGGCGACATATCCGGACCCGACAATGTCGACACCGATACGGCTCCGATGATGGGGGGCGAGGATTTCTCCTACATGCTCAATGCCCGTCCGGGCGCATTCATTTTCATGGGCAATGGCGATACTGCCGGCCTGCACAACCCGGCCTACGACTTCAACGACGAGGCGATCGCGCACGGCATTTCCTACTGGGTGCGCCTCGCCGAGGCCCGTCTTTCCGAGTGAGCCTGGCGCTGGCGATCGGTCAAAAACAAGGGCCCGGATGCAGGGAAGCATCCGGGCCTTTTGACTGGAGGCCGGGCTGGCGTTATCCGCTCGGGCCGCACTCGTGAAGCGCAAAATCCCCAACGGCGAACTCGCCAATCCGTTGAACAGGACTTTTGCTGCAAACTTTGACGATTCCATGATCACGCCTCTCCGCCACGAGCTGGCGCTTCGGACGATGCAAAAACACTTGGCGAAACGCTTCGGCTTTTGTATGGATGGCGGTCAAGTGGTCCCGTAGCTCAGCAGGATAGAGCACCAGATTCCTAATCTGGGGGTCGCGCGTTCGAATCGCGCCGGGATCACCAATTTTTTCAGATAGTTAGATCATCCGCGTCCCACCGCTCTTGCTCATCGGCTTCAATCTCCTGCGACCCCCTGATCCCGGTACCAAAATGGCGAGGTGAAGCTGCGTCCTTGCGTTTCCTCCGGTGATGGCATTAACTCGGAGCAACCTCCATGCGAGCGGGGTCCGCAGTGATGTTTCGCATGAGTTCAAAGTCACGAACGTTGATATTGCGAGGACTGATGAAGCTATTGCAGCCGAATGCAACTGCTCGTGATGCGGTTCACCTGCTGAGCGATAAATTCGCGAATGTTCATTGGGGGCAAAGCGCAGAGGACGCTATTCTGCTCCGCTTCATTGGCTTCAAGCGCGGCGGCTTCTATGTTGATGTAGGGGCGCATCATCCAAAGCGTATTTCCAACACCTACATGTTTCATCACCGCCTAGGTTGGACGGGGGTAAACATAGATGCAAATCGAGAAGCGATCGAGCTGTTTGAAAAGGAGCGCCCGAATGACAAGAATGTCCATGCGCTCATAGGCGAAAGAACGGAAACACCGCATATCTTCACCATATTCAAAGGCAAGACACGCAGCACGGCGGACGCAAACAGGACGGCTCGTCTGGTGGGCAAGGAATTCGAAGTCCTCTCCCAGCAACCGATGTCACCGACACCGTTGCGCGAAATCCTGGAACAACAGGTCCCCAAAGATCAGCACATCGACTTTATGAACGTGGACATCGAGGGATTCGATATCCAGGCGCTTAAGACAAACGATTGGTCGGCCTTCCGGCCCGATTTTCTATGCGTGGAAGATTTTGAGTTCAAAACGGGAAGAAACAGCGCAATTCGCAAGTATATGGCCAGCATCGAATACATATGCGTATCGCATTGCTACGACACTTCGATCTACAAAGCGTCTTGACCCACCTCCGACTACCGACGCGTTGGTGGCAAAGCTGAGATCCTAAGTTCCAGAATTACCCCAGCAGTTCGGCAGCCCGCCGGCGAGCTTCCGTGTCGGCTGCAAAGACGTCGTCCATCGTGGCGGGCGCCGGGATATGGACCAGCGCATCCATCACCGCTTCGGTGATTTCGGCCATAGCCAGGAATGACGCCCGTCCATCGATGAAGGCCTCGAGTGCGACTTCCTTGGCCCCGTTCAGCACGGCGCCCTGCACGCCGCCACGGATCATCGCCAGGCGGGCGAGCCTGATGGCCGGGAACCTGTCTTCGTCCGGCGCCTCGAAATCGAGCCGTGCCAGCCTGGCGAAATCCAGTCGATCGACCGGCAGGTTTGCTCGCCTGGGATGGCTGAGCGCGTAGCCGATCGCCGTGCGCATGTCCGGGCAGCCAAGCTGCGCCAGAACCGAGCCGTCGGCATAGCCGACCATCGAATGGATGACCGATTGCGGGTGGACGATGACCTCGATCTGCTCCGGTCGGAGGTTGAAGAGGTGTTTCGCCTCGATCATCTCCAGCGCCTTGTTGAACATCGAGGCGCTGTCGATCGAAATCTTCAGGCCCATCGACCAGTTGGGATGGGCACGCGCCGTCTCGACCGTCACGTCCGCCATGTCGGCACGGGACATTGTGCGGAAAGGGCCACCGGATGCGGTCAGGATCACCCGTTCGATCGCGTGGCGCTGGTTTTCCTCAAGCACCTGGAAGATGGCGTTGTGCTCGCTGTCGACGGGCAAAAGACGTCCGCCGCCCGCATGGACCGCCGCGACGAAAAGGTCGCCCGCGGAAACCAGACATTCCTTGTTGGCGAGCGCGATATCGGCGCCACGCCGTGCCGCGGTAAGCGTGGGCGCCAGGCCCGCCGTCCCGACGATCGCCGCCATCACCCAGCCGGCATCCATCTCGGCCGCCTCGATCAGCCCCGAAGGACCGGCGGCGACGGCGATTCCCGAGCCGGAAAGTGCGTCCTTCAGGGCGCCATAACGACCGTCGTCGGCGGTGACCGCGAGCCTAGCGCCGGTGGCCCGTGCCTGCGTCGCGAGGAGATCAACGCTTCCGTTGCCGGTCAACGCCATCACTTCGAAGGCGTCCCCCCCACCCATGTGTCGCACCACATCCAGCGTATTCCGCCCGATCGAGCCGGTTGAACCAAAAATGCTGATGCTGCGTCGAGACTGGATACCTTCTGCCATCTTATCTTTCGAAAATGCTGTGCTCTTCCTGTCCCTCTACTCGCCTTTGACCAAAGCGACAAGCAAAAGACGGGTGGCCGCAATAGCGCATCCCTGGTTTGCGCGGCTGTAACAGGCTCAATCGGCGAGCTTGTAGGGAACCGGTCCCCTGACGTCGTGATCGACGATCAGCTTGCGCTTGAAGGGCGGAACGGCACGCTGGGCGCATTTGGTACGTTCGCAGATGCGGCAGGAAATACCGATGAGGTCGAAACCGGCCCGGTTGCCGAGATCGAGCCCGTCGGCATAGACGAAGCTGCCGGCATAGGAAATCTCGCAACCGAGCGCGATCGCATACCGCGGATGGGCGGAGCGGAAACCGCCACCACCCTTGGTGATCTGCGTGGCAAGCGAAAGATAGCGCACCCCGTCCGGGGTTTCGGCGAGTTGGCGAATGATCCGCCCCGGCATCTCGAAGGCCTGGTGCACGTTCCACAGCGGACAGGCAGCGCCGAAGCGGGCGAACTGCAATCTTGCGGCGCTATGCCGCTTGGTGATGTTGCCGGCCCTGTCGATACGGGCGAAGAAGATCGGCACGCCCTTGTGCCCCGGCCGCTGCAGGGTCGAGAGACGGTGACAGACCTGCTCGAGCGATGCATTGAAACGCATCGCCAGCAATTCGAGATCATGGCGGAGCTCCATCGCCGCCTTCAGGAACTTCTGGTAGGGGAGAAGCAGCGCACCGGCAAAATAGTTGTGCAGGCCGATGCGACAGATTTCATAGGCCTCGTCTGTGCGAAACCCGGCCGCGGCGGCAATGGCATCGACCTGGCGCCCGGCGTGAAGTTGGGCAACCTGCAGGGCGATCTGGAAATCGCGGCTGGCCGCAGGTGCATAGGGGTTCATCATCAAAACTCGGGATTCTGGATCGAACCGGCGGATGTAGTCCTCGTCGGCGGGCCCGCGCACGATGCGCACGCCGTGGCGCTTTTCCAGGTAGCCGGCGAGCGCCGCATGGCTCTCTCCCTCGCCCAGCCCCAGTTCACCGGCAAGCGCTTCCGCCATGACGTCGATCTCGTGGATGTAATTGTCGACGAAATGAAAGAAGTCGCGCACCTCTTCATAGGGCGTAGTCTCGGTCATCGCGGCGGCACGGCCCAGCGTGTCGTTGAAGCCGGCAAGCTGCTCGGAATTGCGCCGGTAGGCCTGGTGGCAGGTGATCAGCGCATGGGCAAGGCCGGGCGCATTCTGGGTGACGAGCTTGAGTTCCTGCAGGCTCGGCGAATAGGTTTCGAACAGCGGGTCGGACAATGCTTCCGAAAGCGCCGAGAGCAGCCTGTCCCCCTCGCCGGTCGACAGTTCCGCGATATCGATCTGGAATTTTTCCGCCAGCGCCAGCAACACCGAAGCGGACACAGGACGCTGGTTGTTCTCGATCTGGTTGAGATAACTGGTGGAGATGCCGATGCGCTCTGCAAATTGCCCCTGGGTCATTTTGCCGGTTTCGCGCAGGTCCCGCACCTTGCGGCCGATATAGAGTTTTCCAATGGCCATGTTCGCAACTTTGCAAATTACATTTCACAAAGTTGTACATTACACATTTGCACATGATCAACCGTTTTCTCCGGCGCGTCTGATCGCTATTGCGGAGCACGAAAACCCTCGACAAGATCGCCTGGATGACCGCAGAGGAAGCAAGATGCGAGCGATACTCGATCAACTGGAAGCCCGGCGGGCGGAGGCACGCCTCGGCGGTGGCCAGAAGCGCGTCGATGCCCAGCACGGCAAGGGCAAGCTGACCGCCCGCGAACGTATCGAGGTGCTGCTCGACGAGGGCTCCTTCGAAGAATACGACATGTACGTCACCCATCGCTGCACCGATTTCGGCATGGACGGCCAGAAGGTCGCGGGCGACGGCGTGGTCACTGGCTGGGGCACGATCAACGGCCGCCAGGTCTACGTTTTTTCCCAGGATTTTACCGTGCTCGGCGGATCGCTTTCCGAAACCCATGCCCAGAAGATCTGCAAGATCATGGACATGGCGGTGCGCAACGGCGCTCCGGTGATCGGCCTCAACGATTCCGGCGGCGCCCGCATCCAGGAAGGGGTGGCCTCGCTCGCCGGATACGCCGATGTCTTCAAGCGCAATGTCGAGGCGTCCGGCATCATCCCGCAGATTTCCGTCATCATGGGCCCCTGCGCCGGCGGCGCCGTCTATTCGCCGGCGATGACCGACTTCATCTTCATGGTGCGCGATTCGTCCTACATGTTCGTGACCGGGCCCGACGTTGTGAAGACGGTGACGAACGAGATCGTGACCGCGGAAGAACTCGGCGGCGCCCGCACCCACACCTCGAAGTCGTCGGTCGCCGACGGGGCCTACGAAAACGATGTCGAGGCACTGGAGCACGTCCGGATGCTCTTCGACTTCCTGCCGCTCAACAACCGTGAAAAGCCGCCGGTTCGCCCGTTCCATGACGACCCGGCGCGACTTGAGGCCCGGCTCGACTCGCTGATCCCGGGCAACGCCGCCAAGCCCTACGACATGAAGGAGCTGATCCTGGCTATCGCCGACGAGGGCGATTTCTTCGAGATCCAGGAGGCTTTCGCCCGCAACATCATCACCGGCTTCATCCGCCTCGAGGGCCAGACGGTCGGTGTTGTCGCCAACCAGCCGATGGTGCTGGCGGGCTGCCTCGATATCGATTCCTCGCGCAAGGCGGCCCGCTTCGTGCGCTTTTGCGATGCCTTCAACATCCCGATCCTGACCCTCGTCGACGTTCCGGGCTTCCTGCCGGGCACGGCGCAGGAATATGGCGGCGTCATCAAGCATGGCGCCAAGCTGCTGTTCGCCTACAGCCAAGCGACGGTGCCCATGGTGACGCTGATCACTCGCAAGGCCTATGGCGGCGCCTATGACGTGATGGCGTCCAAGCATATCGGTGCCGACGTCAACTATGCCTGGCCGACCGCCGAGATCGCGGTCATGGGCGCCAAGGGGGCAACCGAGATCCTCTATCGCTCGGAACTCGGAGCTCCGGAGAAGATCGCCGCCCGCACGAAGGAATACGAGGAGCGTTTTGCCAACCCCTTCGTGGCGGCCGAGCGCGGCTTCATAGACGAGGTGATCATGCCGCATTCGTCACGCCGCCGTATTGCCCGTGCCTTCGCCGCGCTGCGCAACAAGCAGGTCGAGACGCGCTGGAGGAAGCACGACACTATTCCGCTCTAGTCAGAGGAAATGCGCCAATCGGTACCTATATAGCGGTTGTTGCGCTTGATGTTTCGAGTGCGTTTTTTGTGAGGACAAGGACAGGATTTCATGACCGACATTAAATTCCCGCCTGAAAACAATCTTCCCGCCGGCTACGTGCCGCCCAAGATCTGGACCTGGGACAAGGGCAATGGCGGCGAGTTCGCGAGCATCAATCGCCCGACCGCCGGTGCGCAGTTCGAGAGAAAATTGCCGATCGGCAAGCACCCTCTGCAGCTCTATTCGCTCGCCACGCCGAACGGCCAGAAGGTGACGATCATGCTTGAGGAACTGCTTGCCGCAGGTCACTCGGGCGCCGAATACGATGCCTGGCTGATCAGGATCGGCGATAGCGATCAGTTCGGCTCCGGCTTCGTCGAGGTCAATCCGAACTCCAAGATTCCCGCCTTGATGGACCACTCTACCCCGGAACCGACCCGCGTTTTCGAAAGCGGTGCAATCCTGCTCTATCTTGCCGAGAAGTTCGGCGCGTTCCTGCCGAAAGATCACAAGGCGCGCACCGAAACGCTGAACTGGCTGTTCTGGCAGATGGGCTCGGCCCCCTTCCTCGGCGGCGGTTTCGGCCACTTTTACGCCTACGCGCCGATGAAGATCCAATATGCCATCGATCGTTATGCGATGGAGGTGAAACGCCAGCTCGACGTGCTCGATCGGCATCTCGCGGACAACCGCTTCATGGCAGGTTCGGAATACACCATTGCCGACATGGCGATCTGGCCGTGGTACGGCCGCATTGTTCTCGGCCAGGCCTATAACGACGCCGGCGCCTTCCTCGATGGCGGCAGCTACAAGAACGTCATTCGCTGGACAAACGAGATCGATGCCCGTCCGGCGGTCAAGCGCGGCGTGATTGTCAACAAGACGTCGGGCGATCCGTCCGAACAGTTGCACGAGCGTCACGACGCCTCCGACTTCGAGACGAAGACGCAGGACAAGATCGACGCGGCCTGAGGAGACCGAGATGGCAAACCTGCCCGACATGACGAAACACCGGGGCTTTCCGTCAGGCATGCCGGGCACGGGTGTCCAGTTCACCATCCGTCGCGCCAATCCCAAGGGCGTGACTCCGATCAAGACCCTGCCGCGACGCGCGCGGCCGGGCACTCCCGAGCACCGCATAGACGCCGCGTTTCTCCACGCGCTCTGGCACCATTTCGGCCCGGAGCCTTTTGAGCGCGGTAACCTGGATGCCGCGCGGCTGTCGCTGCTGTTCGGCCGCGAAGTAGTGGCCGTCGAGAAGGATTTCGACCCGCAATCCTACCAGGCGCTGCTCAGGATCGACGAGAACGTGGCGCGCTCCAGTTTCCCGGAAGCATTTGAAGACGTCATGGAGGTTTGACGGTGGCAATCAAGAAAATCCTCATCGCCAACCGCGGCGAGATCGCCTGCCGGGTGATCAAGACCGCAAAGAAGATGGGCATCGCCACCGTCGCCGTCTACTCCGACGCGGACCGCGATGGCCTGCACGTGCGTATGGCGGACGAGGCCGTGCATATCGGACCGGCACCATCGAACCAATCCTATATCGTCATCGACAAGATCATCGACGCGATCCGCAAGACCGGTGCCGACGCCGTGCATCCGGGCTACGGTTTCCTCTCGGAGAACGCAGCCTTCGCCCAGACGCTGGAAAAGGAGGGCATAGCCTTCATCGGCCCGCCGGTCAGGGCCATCGAGGCGATGGGCGACAAGATTACCTCCAAGAAACTGGCGGCAGAGGCCGGCGTTTCGACGGTGCCCGGCCATATGGGCTTGATCGAGGACGCCGACGAAGCTGCAAGGATCTCCGACGTCATTGGCTATCCGGTGATGATCAAGGCATCGGCCGGCGGCGGCGGCAAGGGCATGCGCATTGCCTGGAATGCGGCGGAAGCGCGAGAGGGATTCCAGTCCTCGAAGAACGAAGCCAAAAGCTCCTTCGGCGACGACCGCATCTTCATCGAGAAGTTCGTGACCGAGCCGCGCCATATCGAGATCCAGGTGCTGGGCGACAAGCATGGCAACGTGCTCTATCTCGGCGAGCGCGAATGCTCGATACAACGCCGCAACCAGAAGGTCATCGAGGAAGCCCCCTCACCCTTCCTCAACGAAGCGACGCGCAAGGCGATGGGCGAGCAGGCCGTGGCGCTTGCCAAGGCGGTCGGCTATCACTCGGCCGGCACGGTCGAATTCATCGTCGACGGCAAACAGAACAAATTCTACTTTCTCGAAATGAACACCCGCCTGCAGGTGGAACATCCGGTCACGGAACTGATCACCGGTCTCGACCTCGTCGAGCAGATGATCCGCATCGCCGGGGGCGAAAAGCTTGCCTTCGGCCAGTCCGACGTCAAGCTCAATGGCTGGGCGATCGAAAGCCGCCTCTATGCGGAAGATCCGTTCCGCAACTTCCTGCCCTCGATCGGCCGTCTCACGCGCTACCGCCCGCCGGCCGAAGGCGCCAAGGACGACGGCACCATCGTGCGCAACGACACCGGCGTGTTCGAGGGCGGCGAGATCTCGATGTACTACGACCCGATGATCGCAAAGCTCTGCACCTGGGCGCCCGACCGCCTGACGGCGATTGCGGCGATGGGCGACGCCCTCGACGCCTTCGAGGTCGAGGGCATCGGCCACAACCTGCCCTTCCTCTCGGCGGTGATGCAGCAACAGCGTTTTCGCGACGGGCGCCTGACCACGGCCTACATCGCGGAAGAGTTTCCCGAAGGCTTTGCCGGCGTGGAAGCGGACGAACTTTCGGCCCGCAAGCTCGCCTCGGCCGCGGCCGTCATACAGTATGCGCTGCAGAGCCGTGCCGCACAGATTTCCGGAACGGTCGGCAATCACCGCCGCGTGCTCGGCCGGGCATGGGTGGCAAACCTCGGCGGCCATGAGTTTCCGCTGACCCTCGACGTCTCGGTGGACGGAACCTATGTCCGCTTTGAAGATGGCACCTCGGCCTCGATCGCCGGCGACTGGCTGCCGGGCAATACCCTCGCGACCTTCACCGTCGACGGCGAGCCGATGCATATCAAGGTCAACCTGCAGGGTTCCGGCATTCGCCTGCGCTGGCAGGGGATCGACCTGGTTGCCAGGGTGCGCGAGCCGCATGTCGCGGCCCTTGCCCGCCTGATGCCGGTCAAACTACCACCGGACACTTCGAAGATGCTGCTCTGCCCGATGCCGGGCGTCATCACTTCGGTCGCGGTCAGGGAGGGCGATACTGTCGAGGCTGGTCAGGCGCTGGCAACCGTCGAGGCGATGAAGATGGAAAACATCCTGCGCGCCGAAAAGCGCGCCGTCGTCCGGCGGGTGGCGGTGGAAGCCGGCGCAAGCCTTGCTGTCGATGAACTGATCATCGAGTTCGAATAGGCGCCCGGGATGGGAGCGGCCGGCTTCCGAAAAGCCGGCAATGAGGCGGCGCAATCGAGGAGTTTCGAGACATGTCCAAGGACAGGAATCACGCGGAAAACTGGTCGGCACTAGCCGAAAAGGAGCTGAAGCGCCCGGCGGAGTCACTCGTCTGGCACACGCCGGAAGGCATCGACGTCAAGCCGCTCTACACGGCCGACGACCTTGCCGGTATCGACCACCTCGGCTCGCTGCCGGGCTTCGCACCGTTCGTGCGCGGTCCGCGCGCCACCATGTATACCGGCCGGCCCTGGACGATCCGGCAATATGCCGGCTTCTCGACCGCCGAGGAATCGAACGCCTTCTACCGCAAGGCGCTCGCCGCCGGCCAGCAGGGCGTCTCGGTCGCCTTCGATCTCGCCACCCATCGCGGCTACGACTCGGACCATCCCCGAGTCGTCGGAGATGTCGGCAAGGCTGGCGTGGCGATCGACTCGGTCGAGGACATGAAGGTCCTCTTCGACGGCATCCCGCTCGAAAAAGTCTCCGTCTCGATGACGATGAACGGCGCGGTCATCCCAATCCTTGCGAACTTCATCGTGGCCGGCGAGGAGCAGGGTGTCTCGCGCGCCGAACTCTCCGGGACCATACAGAACGACATCCTCAAGGAGTTCATGGTCCGCAACACCTACATCTACCCGCCCGAGCCCTCGATGCGGATCATCGCCGACATCATCGAGTACACCGCCAGGGAAATGCCGCGCTTCAACTCGCTCTCGATTTCCGGCTACCATATGCAGGAGGCGGGCGCGACGCTGGTACAGGAACTCGCCTTCACGCTCGCCGACGGCCGCGAATATGTCCGCGCCGCGCTTGGCAAGGGCCTGAACGTCGACGATTTTGCCGGGCGCTTGTCGTTCTTCTTCGCCATCGGCATGAACTTCTTCATGGAGGCGGCAAAGCTGCGCGCCGCCCGCCTGCTCTGGACCCGCATCATGCAGCAGTTCGAGCCGAAGAAATCGTCGTCGCTGATGCTGCGCACCCATTGCCAGACGTCCGGCGTGTCGCTGCAGGAGCAGGATCCCTACAACAACATCGTGCGCACCGCCTTCGAGGCGATGTCGGCGGCACTCGGCGGCACTCAATCGCTGCATACCAACTCCTTCGACGAGGCGATCGCGCTGCCGACGGAGTTCTCCGCCCGCATCGCCCGCAACACCCAACTGATCCTCCAGCATGAGACCGGCGTCACCAAGGTGGTCGATCCGCTGGCCGGCTCCTTCTATGTCGAGAGTCTCACCAACGAGCTTGCCGAAAAGGCCTGGGCGTTGATCGAGGAAGTGGAGGCCCTGGGCGGCATGACCAAGGCCGTCAACGAGGGCCTGCCGAAGCGGCTGATCGAGGAAGCGGCCACCCGCCGCCAAGCCGCGGTGGACAAGGGCGAGGAAGTGGTCGTCGGCGTCAACAAGTACCGGCTGGAGAACGAGGCGGACATCGACATCCTCGAGATCGATAACACCGCCGTACGCGCCGCGCAGATCAAGCGGCTCGAGGACACCAGGCGGCGGCGCGACAGCGTCAAGGTGAAACAGGCGCTCGGCGCCCTGGGCGACGTGGCGCGCAGCGGCAAGGGCAACCTGCTGGAGGCCGCCGTCGAGGCGGCGCGGGCCCGCGCCACTGTCGGGGAGATTTCCGATGCCATGCGCGAATCCTTCGGCAGCCATGTCGCGACCCCGAAAGTTGTCAGGAATATCTACGGAAAAGCCTACGAGGGCGAGCCCGAACTGACGATTCTTGCAGACAGGCTCGAGACATTCTCCCGCTCCATCGGCGCCCGGCCGAAGATCATGGTCGCCAAGCTTGGCCAGGACGGCCACGATCGCGGCGCTAAGATCATATCCTCGGCCTTCGGCGATATCGGTTTCGACGTGCTTGCAGGGCCCCTGTTCCAGACGCCGGAGGAAGCTGCCGCCATGGCGGTCGACGCCAAGGTGCACGTGGTCGGCGTCTCGTCACTGGCCGCCGGCCACAAGACGCTTCTGCCGCAACTCGTCGAAGCGCTGAAGGCGAAGGGAGCACAGGACATCGTCGTGGTCTGTGGCGGCGTCGTTCCGCGGCAGGACTACAGGTTCCTGCTCGACCACGGCGTCGCCGCCGTCTTCGGGCCGGGGACAAATGTACTCGATGCCGGGCGCACGATCCTCGATATCATGGAAGGTCGCCGCCGCAACACCTGAGGGCTGCGGCTGCCGGTACCGCCCGAGACCCGCGCTACCGCTAGGCGACGGCCCGGGCGAGGGCGCAGCGTGACCAGAGCTGGTGCAGCGCGCCGACGAGCTTTTCGAGATCGGCATCCGTGTGCAGTGGCGTCGGCGTGATGCGCAGGCGTTCCGTCTTGCGCGGCACTGTCGGATAATTGATCGGCTGGACGTAGATGTCGTAGTTGTCGAGCAGAATATCCGAGATCCACTTGCATTTTGCGGCATCGCCGACGATCACCGGCACGATGTGGCTGGGATTGGGCATGTGCGGAATGCCGCGGGCATCGAGCATCGCGCGCAGCTTGCGCACCTGCTCCTGGTGCCGCGCCCGCTCGAAGCCGCTCATCTTGAGGTGCTGGATCGCGGCTGTCGCGCCCGCCGCCAGCGTCGGCGGCAGGGCGGTGGTAAAGATGAAGCCCGAGGCGAACGAACGGATAAAATCGCAAAGCGCTGCCGAACCGGCGATATAGCCACCCATGACGCCGAAGGCCTTGCCGAGCGTGGCTTCGATGATGGTAATGCGGTCCATCAGCCCCTCGCGCTCGGCGACGCCGCCGCCACGCGGGCCATACATGCCGACGGCATGGACTTCGTCGAGATAGGTCATCGCGCCGTACCGGTCGGCAATGTCGCAGATTTCCTTGATCGGGGCGATGTCGCCATCCATCGAATAGACGGATTCGAAGGCGATCAGCTTCGGCGCTTTCGGGTCGGCGGCGGCGAGCTTGGCCTCCAGATCCCTGACGTCGTTGTGCTTCCAGATCACCTTCTCGCATTTCGCGTGGCGGATGCCTTCGATCATCGAGGCGTGATTGCCGGCATCGGAAAAGATGATGAGGCCGGGGATCTTGGCGCCGAGCGTACCGAGCGAGGCCCAGTTCGAGACATAGCCAGAGGTGAAGATCAGCGCCGATTCCTTGCCGTGCAGATCGGCAAGCTCGCGCTCGAGCAGAACGTGGTAGTGGGTGGTGCCAGAGATATTCCGGGTGCCTCCCGCACCCGCGCCACAGTGATCGATGGCGTCTTTCATCGCCTCGATCACCTTGGGGTGCTGCCCCATGCCGAGATAGTCGTTGGAACACCAGACGGTCACTTCCTTCGGGCCGTCGGCCGTGTGTCGGGTGGCGCGCGGAAACTTGCCGCGGTGACGCTCGATATCGGCGAAAACGCGGTAGCGTCCTTCCTCGTGAAGGCCGTCCAGTTCGCTTTTGAAGAATGCCTCGAAATCCATGATCTGCTCCAGAGCCTTGGCCACGTATTGGTTTCTGGCGGCCTCGACGTCAACCCCTGTGGTCTGGATTCATTCCAAACTGCGGCAAAAGGCCCAAGCCTGTGGCTTGTCCCGGATCCTCACTAGCCGTTTTCCGGCCGGCCAAGTTTGACCCAAATCAAGAAAAACGAAAAGGGCAGTCTCGACTGCCCTCATCATTTCATGCCGTGATCAGTGCTCTAGACGGCGTCATCGTGCCGCTGCAACGGCCCGCTTGGCCATCACCTTCACCAGATTGGCGCGATACTCGGCGCTGCCATGAAGATCGGACAGCAGGTCGGAAGCATCCACCGACACGGCATCAAGTGCCGCAGGTGACCAGTTCGCGGCAAGCGCCGTTTCCATGCCTCCGTGGCGGAACACTCCGCTGGAGCCAGCCCCGGTAACCGCGACGCGAACCCCGTTCGCCCCCTTGGAGACGAAGACGCCAGTCATCGCATAGCGCGAAGCCGGATTGGGGAATTTTTCGTAGCCTGCCGTCTCCGGTGCTTCGAACTCGATGGCGGTGATGATCTGTCCATCCATGAGCGCCGTCTCGAACAGGCCGGTGAAGAAGTCGTCGGCCGCGATCTGGAAACCGTTGCCGATAATGGTGGTGCCGAGCCCCAGCATGCCGGCAGGATAGTCGGCTGCCGGATCATTGTTGGCAATCGAGCCGCCGATCGTCCCCATGTGACGGACATGAGGATCGCCGATCAGGCCGGCCAGGTGACACAGCGCCGGGCAGACCGCCTTGATTGCGGCCGAGCTCGCCACTTCCGCATGGGTGGTGGCCGCGCCTATCCTGACCTTGCGGCCGTCGACCGTGATCCCCTTCATCGATTCGATGTGCCGCAGATCGATGATATCGGAAGGCGCCGCCAGGCGCTGCTTCATCGTCGGTATCATCGTCATGCCCCCGGCGACATACTTGCCCTCGGGAGCTCCAGCCAGGATCTGGGCTGCCTCCTCGACTGTGGAAGGGCGATGGTAGTTTGCTGCATACATGGCTCGTCCTCCCGCTCAGTGACCGGCGCGCGCCGCTTCCCACACCTTCTGGGTCGTGGCCGGCATGGTCAGGTTGTTGTTACCGATGGCGTCGGTGATGGCATTAATCAGGGCCGGCGGCGAGCCGATCGCACCCGCCTCGCCGCAGCCCTTGATTCCGAGCGGATTGTTGGGGCAGGCGGTGACCTGGTGGGAAACCTTGAACGACGGCAGGTCGTCGGCGCGCGGCATGGCGTAGTCCATGAAGCTCGCCGTCAGCAACTGGCCGGTCGCCGGATCGTAGTGCACGTTTTCCAGCAATGCCTGCCCGACGCCCTGCGCGATCCCGCCATGAACCTGGCCCTCGACGATCAGCGGATTGATGATGTTGCCGAAATCGTCCGCTGCGACGAACTGGATGATTTCGGTCCTGCCCGTCTCCGGATCGACTTCCACCTCGCAGATGTAGCAGCCGGCCGGGAAGGTGAAGTTGGACGGGTCGTAGAACGCGGTCTCCTTCAGGCCCGGCTCCATGCCAGCCGGCAGGTTGTGTGCGGTATAGGCGGCAAGCGCCACCTGGAACCAGGGAAGCGTCTTGTCGGTGCCGGCCACCTTCAGTTCGCCGTCCTCGACGACAATGTCGCTTTCGTCCGCCTCCATCAGGTGCGCAGCGATCTTCTTCGCCTTGGCCTCGACCTTGTCGAGCGCCTTGACGATCGCCGACATGCCGACCGCGCCCGAGCGCGAGCCGTAGGTCCCCATCCCCATCTGCACCTTGTCCGTGTCGCCATGGACGATCGAGACGCTGTCGAGCGGCACGCCGAAGCGATCGGATACGAGCTGGGCAAAGGTGGTTTCGTGGCCTTGGCCATGACTGTGCGAACCAGTGAGCACCTCGATGGTGCCGACGGCGTTGACACGGACTTCGGCCGATTCCCACAGGCCGACGCCGGCGCCGAGCGACCCGACCGCCTGCGACGGAGCGATCCCGCAGGCTTCGATGTAGCAACTCATGCCGATGCCACGCTTCTTGCCGCGGGCACCCGCCTCGGCCCTTCTTGCCGGAAAGCCGTTCCAGTCCGCCTGTCCCATGGCGGCTTCCAGCGAGGCTTCGTAGTCGCCGGCGTCATAGTTCATGATCACCGGGGTCTGGTGCGGGAAGGAGCGGATGAAGTTCTTGCGCCGCAATTCGGCCGGCGAAATGCCGAGTTCGCGCGCCGCCGTCTCCATCGTCCGTTCCAGAAGATAGGTGGCTTCGGGGCGACCGGCGCCGCGATAGGCATCGACCGGCACGGTGTTGGTGTAGACGGTGCGGACATTGGCGTGGATCGCCGGGATGTCGTACTGCCCTGAAAGCAAGGTCGCATAGAGATAGGTCGGCACCGCCGACGAGAACAGCGACATGTAGGCGCCGAGATTGGCGACAGTATCGACCTTGAGGCCGATGATGCGATTGTCGGCATCGAAGGCCATCTTGACCTGGCTGACATGGTCGCGGCCATGCGCGTCGGTCAGGAAGGCTTCCGTCCGGTCCGAGGTCCACTTGACCGGGACGCCGGTTTTCTTCGAGGCCCACAGACAGACGATTTCTTCCGGATAGATGTAGATCTTCGAGCCGAAGCCGCCGCCCACATCGGGCGCAATCACGCGCAGTTTGTTTTCCGGCGCCACGTTGTAGAAGGCGCTCATCACCAGCCGCGCCACATGCGGGTTCTGGCTGGTGGTGTAGCAGGTGTAGTGATCCTCGCCCGTATCGTAGATCCCGAGCGTCGCCCGCGGCTCCATCGGGTTAGGAGACAGACGGTTGTTGTGGATCTCGATCTCGGTCACATGGGCGGCGGATGCAATCGCCTGGTCGACGGCAGCGCTGTCGCCGATTTCCCAGTCGAAGATCAGGTTGTCGGCAGATTCTGCATGGATCTGCGGCGCGCCCGGCTTGATCGCATCAACGGCCACGGTGACAACGTCGAGTTCCTCGTACTCAACCTCGACGGCTTCTGCGGCATCGCGAGCCTCGCCGAGCGAATCGGCAACCACTATCGCCACTGCGTCGCCGACATACCTTACCTTCTCGTGCGCCAGCGGACGCCAGGCGCCCATCTTCATCGGGGAGCCGTCCTTGGAGTGGATCATCCAGCCACAAATCAGGTTGCCGATGCCGTCGGCAAGCAACTGCTTGCCATCGAGAACGTCGATGACGCCGGGCATGCTCTTGGCGGCGCTTGCATCTATTGTCTTGATGTTTGCGTGTGCGTAGGGGCTGCGAACGAAATAGGCATATTTCATGCCGGGCACTGACATGTCGTCGGTATAGCGTCCCTTGCCTGTCAGGAACCGCTTGTCTTCCTTGCGTGTGACGCGCGCACCAATTCCCTCAACTCCCATTTCGACCTCCCGATGGGGTTTCCGGCTTGGCATGCCACCAGCAAAGGAGATGTGGCGGCGATGGGGCCGGTTTGGTTCCGTGGATTATTCTGCAGCTTGCCGGGCTGCCGACATCTCGGCGCTCGCGGCAAGTATGGCCTTGACGATGTTGTGATAGCCGGTGCAGCGACAGATATTGCCTTCGAGTTCAGCGCGGACGGTCTTTTCGTCGAGATTGGCGCCGTGGCGGCTGATCATGTCGACTGCGGTCATCACCATGCCCGGCGTGCAGAAGCCGCACTGCAGCCCATGGTTTTCCTTGAAAGCGGCCTGGACCGGATGAAGCTCCCCGTTTGCAGAAATGCCCTCAATGGTAGTGATCGAGGACCCGGAAGCCTGGACAGCGAGGATCGAACAGCTCTTGACCGATTTTCCGTCCATGTGGACGACGCAGGTGCCGCATTGAGACGTGTCACAACCGACATGTGTGCCGGTGAGACCAAGGTTTTCCCGAATGAAATGAACAAGCAGAGTTCGCTCCTCGCACTCGCCGCTCATTGTCCGGCCGTTCACCGTCAATATAACTTTAGCCATATTGCTCCTCCTCGTGTCTCTCCCGGACACCCGCAGCCATCATTTGTCTTTTTGTTGTATGGATCAACCAGTACTTTTATCGAATGGTGGTTTTTATTCGCTGCGATGCAGCAAAGGCCCGGCTCGGATCGCTCCCCACGCGACTAGCACTCCGGATGCAAAAAATGCCAGCCACGCCATGGACTTCCACAATTTGAGCTATATTCTTTTTTAGCTGCAAGGAATGCACTGAAAGGCGGTCCAAGCCGCAACCTTGAAGAAGCCGGGGACGTCATGTACCTGAGTAGATGGTACCTTTGAGAACATTGGAGAGAGTAATGAAGAAAGCCCTCATTCTTGCGTTCATCGGCCTGGCTGTTGCTAGTTGCACGCCCACAGAGAAGGGTGCAGGCATCGGCGCCGCATCCGGTGCAATCATCGGTGGTGCGATTACTGGTGATGTCCGCGGCGCAGCCGTTGGCGCAGCAATTGGCGGTGTATCCGGCGCGGTCATCGGCAATGTCGCCGGGCAGCCCGGCAATTGCTACTACCGCGACCGCTACGGGCGCCGCTACGTCGCTGCCTGCCCGCGCTGATCATCTGATCATCAACAAACACAGCAATGCACCAGAGGCTCCGGACTCCCGTTCCGGGGCCTTTCGTTCTTTACCATCTTCGACGCTATCGGGTGAAATAGATACATTTTGATGATAATACCGCATAAGCGGAATGTTGAATGTAGCGCGCTTGAATGCCATACAGCGTGACCAAACGAAAAGCTGTGCATGCGATATCAACCGACTGCCCCGAAAAACAGTAAGGCGTATCGGAGAGCCGGGACCGCAATCATCGTGGCGGCGCTGGCGGCCGCGAGCCCGCTCGCGTCGCAGGACGCCAACGCCTTCAAGCTCTTCGGGATCAACTTTTTCGGTAGCGAGGATGACTCCGACGAAGATCGGGTCATCGACCCGGTAAGGTACAGCATCACCTTCGAAGTCAACACCGGCGACAAGAAGCTGCGCTCCGATCTCGAGGAAGCCTCGCATCTCGTCCTGGACAAGGAAAGCCCGGTTTCAGGCGACCTCGGCGTCGTCATCAAAGCCCGTGACGACCGTGACAGGCTGGTGGCGACCCTCTACGAAAAAGCCCGCTATGGCGGCGTCGTCACCATCACCGTCGATGGCACGGAAATCGGCCAACTGCCGCCGCTGCCGGAGTTTGACAATTCGCGCCCGGTTCCCGTCGTCGTACGCATCGATCCGGGTCCTGTATTCACGTTCGGCGACGTCACTCTGACCGGCGATGCGACCGGTTTCAATCCGGCCAACTATGATCTGATCCGCGGCAAGGAAGCGGGATCGCTGCTCATCCTCAGGGCGGGCGACAAGGTCGTCTCCGATCTCAAGGCCCAGGGCCGACCGCTTGCCCGACTGACCGCGCGCGACGCGATCGCCGACCACAAGACCAATACGGTAGACGTCACCATTGCCGCTGCGGGCGGTCCGATCGCCCCCCTGGGGCCCGTCGCGGTCACCGGACAGAAGGCCGTCAATCCGGATTTCATCAGGTACTACTCGCGCCTCAATGAAGGGAAGCCCTACTCCCCGGACGAGTTGCGCAAGGCAGGCGATCGCCTGCGCCAGCTCGGTGTGTTTTCCAGCGTCAACATCCAGCAGGCAAGCGCCCTCGACGGCAAGGGTCAAATCCCGCTGACGATCCAGGTCTCGGAAGCCAAGCAGCGCGTTCTTGGCCTCGGCGCCCAGGTCTCGACGATCGACGGCCTTGGCGTGCAGGGATATTGGGGCCATCGCAACCTTTTCGGCCAGGCGGAATCGCTGCGCATCGAGGGCTCGGTTTCCCGTATCGGCGAAGCGAGCACCTTCTCCGACCTCGATTATTCCGCCGGAATCCTGTTTGCCAAGCCGGGGGCATTCTTCCCTGCGGCGACGTTCAATGCCGGACTGGTGGCCAAGACCGAGCATCCCGATACCTATCGGGCCGCGACGATCTCCGCGACAGCCGGCCTCAGCTACGAGATCACCGACTGGGATACGGTTTCCGGCGGCCTGGACTTTACCTGGGCGGATACCGAGGACGCCTTCGGCGATCACACCTATCTGACCCTGTCGCTGCCCTTCGAGTACATCCGCGACACCCGCGACGACAAGCTGAACCCGACGGAAGGCTATCGCGCCACGCTGGCGACACAACCGAGCTACGGCTTCCTGAACAGCGTCTTTTTCTCCTCCTTCGAAGGGTCGATTTCAGGCTACAAGGCCTTTGGCGCGGAAGACAACGTTGTCCTCGCAGCCAAGCTCGGTCTCGGCAGCATCGTCGGCGCATCGGATCTCGAGGAAATCCCGACGACGCGGCGCTTCTATGCCGGTGGCGGCGGATCGGTCCGCGGCTACGCCTATCAGGAGATCTCGCCCTACGACAGCGCCGGCGAGGCGACCGGCGGCAGCGCTTATGCGGTCGGCTCCTTTGAGGCCCGCATTAAGGTCACCGATACGATCGGCGTCGTGCCCTTCATCGATGCGGGCTCGGTGACCGATGAGGTCTATCCGGACTTTTCCGACATACGGGTCGGTACCGGCGTCGGCTTGCGCTACGCCACGCCGTTTGGGCCGCTTCGACTCGATTTCGCGGTGCCGCTCAACCGATACCCCGGCGGCTCCAGCTTCGGTATTTATGCAGGCATCGGTCAGGCTTTCTGACCGCGCAGCAATTGTAGGGTAGACTGGGCTTATGACGATTCTTGTTCGCACTCTCGAATGGCTGCTCAGGCTTTCGGCCATTGCCTTTGTCAGCCTCATTGTCCTCGTCGTGGGTGCAGTGCTGGTCGTCGGCTTCACGCCCTTCGGTGCTCGTCTTGCCGCAGATCGGATAGCCTCTCTTATCTCGACGCCGGACCGCACCATTGCGATCAACGATCCCAGCGGACTGCTGACCGGACGATTGAGGCTTGGCGTGGTCACGGTTGCCGATACCAAGGGTGTTTATGCCGAAGCCCGCAATGTCGCCGTGGACTGGTCGCCGCTGTCGCTGCTTTCCTTGAACTTCGACGCTCGATCGATATCGGCCGGCTCGATCGAGGTCTCGCGCGCACCGGTGGTCACCGAGAGGGACGGCAAGACTGACAGGTCCGCCGAGAGCTCCTCGCTTCCGGTCACCATAAACGTAGCCCGGATTTCCGCCCCCGACATTCGCCTCGGAAAGGCCCTCGTCGGCGCGGATTTCGCCCTGTCGGCGGAAGGAAGCGCCAACCTCGACAGCACTGGCGTTGCCGCAGCGCTCAAGATCAACCGGCAAGATCAACCCCAGGCACGGGCAAACGCCGACTTCGTATTCTCGCCCGCCAGCAACGAGCTAACGCTCAAGGCCGACCTCTCCGAGCCCCCGGGCGGTCTTCTCGCACATCTGCTGAGGATGCCCGGTGAACCCGCGGTGAAGCTCGACCTGAGTGGCAGCGGCGCGTTGTCGGATTGGTCAGGCAAGCTTTCTGCGGCGGTGGACGGCCGGCCGGTCCTGTCGGTCGACGGGCGCCACCAGATGCCCGCGCCCGGCAGCCAT
This sequence comes from Ferirhizobium litorale, assembly GCA_030028905.1. GTDB lineage: Bacteria > Pseudomonadota > Alphaproteobacteria > Rhizobiales > Rhizobiaceae > Ferirhizobium > Ferirhizobium litorale. The sequence continues at coordinate 58,014 of JALDYZ010000009.1, forward strand.
CGCCTCGACGTCAAGGGCGGCGGCACCTTCGACACGCTGCTGCCGGAAGCCTTCCGTCCGCTCTTTGCCGGCACCACCGACATCGATGTGGCGCTGACCTTCGATGAGGATGGTCGCCTCGACGTCGAGGCCGGCCGTGTCACCACCGGCAGCCTGGCGCTGACCGCTTCGGGCGGCATCGATCCGCGCGGCAACAACAACCTCAAGGCCAATCTCGCCGGCACCGGCGGTGAACCGGTCGACTTCCGCTGGCCGCTCGCCGCCGGCGAGGCCCGCCTGCTGATCGACAAGCTCGACCTGTCGCTGACCGGACCGGCCGATGCCGTGGCGCTCGACCTCGACGCGGCGCTGCGCTCCGCCGAAGTGCCGCAGCAGGGCCGGTTCGAGGACATCCGCCTGACGGCCACGAGCGACCGCTTCAACCTGACCGACCGCTCGGGGCCGGTCGGCGTCGAACTGTCCGTCGAAAACACCGTCTTCGACAACCCCGACATCGATCGCGCCATCCGCGGTCCGCTGAAGCTTGCAGCCCCGCTGACCGTGTCGCCCCATGACATCGCCTTCGATGCCGCAACGCTCGAAAGCGCCCATCTCGGCGGCACGGTCAGCGGCCGCTACGACCTCGCCGCCACGACGCTCACCAGCGACGTCCGCCTGTTTGCCCGGCCGGAAGCCCTGCCGGCCGACATCGCCGCCCGCTTCGACACCACGATCGCCGCCGAAGGCAAGGTCACCGCGGTCATCGACGGGCCGATGAGCGTCACCGGCCTCACCGTCAAGTCCGGCACCATCGAGGCAAGCGGCGATGCCGCGCTGGAAAACGATACCCTCACCGCCAATCTGTCCGGCCGGCTGCCGGAGATCGGCAAGCTGATCGACAACGCCAGCGGGGCGGCCGACTTCACCGTCTCGGCCCGCGGGCCGCTGACGGCGCTGATGATCCAGGCAAGGGCCGATGCCGAGAGGACCGAACTGGTCGGGCGCACGCTGCAGTCGCTCGCCATCAGCATCGACGGCATCGCCGACAGGGCGGCCCCGCAGGCCAGCATCAAGGCATCGGGCCTGCTCGACAACCAGACGATCAACATCGATGCCGGGGTCATGTCCGAAAACGGCGTCACCCGCATTCCCAACCTTTCCGCCGTCATCGGGCCGAACCGGCTGACCGGCGATCTGCGCTTCTCGCAGGCCTTCGAGCCCTCCGGCAACCTCACCTTCGACTTCCCCGACGTCGGGCTGCTGGCCGCCCTTGCCGGCCAGAGGGCGAGCGGCGACCTGAAGGGCTCGCTGGCGCTGACCGGCAGCGACGGCCGCATCGGCGCCGTCGTCAAGGCGAGCGGCAGCGGCATCCGCCGCGACGACATCGTCATCGCCCGGCCCGACATCAATCTCGTCATCACCGACCTGAAGGCCCTGGCCGCCCAAGGCACCGTGCGGCTGGCCGAGCTCGCCTCCGGCGCCAACAAGGTGACCAACCTCGCCCTCGACTTCACCCAGGCCGGCCAGACCACCAACTTCGACCTCAAGGCCACCTATGACGGCGCCCCGCTCACCGCTGCCGGCGCCGCCACCAGCGGCGACGGCACCACCACCCTCGCCCTCAGAAGCTTCTCCGCAAGACCACGCGGCATACCGGTCAATCTGGCAGGCCCGGCAACCGTCACCCTAAGCGGCGACAACCTGACGGTTTCGACACTTGGCGTCGGGTTGGAACTCCCGGGGCAGCCGCCGATGCAGGTGAGCCTCGACGGCAGCGGCGCGTTGTCGGATTGGTCAGGCAAGCTTTCTGCGGCGGTGGACGGCCGGCCGGTCCTGTCGGTCGACGGGCGCCACCAGATGCCCGCGCCCGGCAGCCATCGCCTCGACGTCAAGGGCGGCGGCACCTTCGACACGCTGCTGCCGGAAGCCTTCCGTCCGCTCTTTGCCGGCACCACCGACATCGATGTGGCGCTGACCTTCGATGAGGATGGTCGCCTCGACGTCGAGGCCGGCCGTGTCACCACCGGCAGCCTGGCGCTGACCGCTTCGGGCGGCATCGATCCGCGCGGCAACAACAACCTCAAGGCCAATCTCGCCGGCACCGGCGGTGAACCGGTCGACTTCCGCTGGCCGCTCGCCGCCGGCGAGGCCCGCCTGCTGATCGACAAGCTCGACCTGTCGCTGACCGGACCGGCCGATGCCGTGGCGCTCGACCTCGACGCGGCGCTGCGCTCCGCCGAAGTGCCGCAGCAGGGCCGGTTCGAGGACATCCGCCTGACGGCCACGAGCGACCGCTTCAACCTGACCGACCGCTCGGGGCCGGTCGGCGTCGAACTGTCCGTCGAAAACACCGTCTTCGACAACCCCGACATCGATCGCGCCATCCGCGGTCCGCTGAAGCTTGCAGCCCCGCTGACCGTGTCGCCCCATGACATCGCCTTCGATGCCGCAACGCTCGAAAGCGCCCATCTCGGCGGCACGGTCAGCGGCCGCTACGACCTCGCCGCCACGACGCTCACCAGCGACGTCCGCCTGTTTGCCCGGCCGGAAGCCCTGCCGGCCGACATCGCCGCCCGCTTCGACACCACGATCGCCGCCGAAGGCAAGGTCACCGCGGTCATCGACGGGCCGATGAGCGTCACCGGCCTCACCGTCAAGTCCGGCACCATCGAGGCAAGCGGCGATGCCGCGCTGGAAAACGATACCCTCACCGCCAATCTGTCCGGCCGGCTGCCGGAGATCGGCAAGCTGATCGACAACGCCAGCGGGGCGGCCGACTTCACCGTCTCGGCCCGCGGGCCGCTGACGGCGCTGATGATCCAGGCAAGGGCCGATGCCGAGAGGACCGAACTGGTCGGGCGCACGCTGCAGTCGCTCGCCATCAGCATCGACGGCATCGCCGACAGGGCGGCCCCGCAGGCCAGCATCAAGGCATCGGGCCTGCTCGACAACCAGACGATCAACATCGATGCCGGGGTCATGTCCGAAAACGGCGTCACCCGCATTCCCAACCTTTCCGCCGTCATCGGGCCGAACCGGCTGACCGGCGATCTGCGCTTCTCGCAGGCCTTCGAGCCCTCCGGCAACCTCACCTTCGACTTCCCCGACGTCGGGCTGCTGGCCGCCCTTGCCGGCCAGAGGGCGAGCGGCGACCTGAAGGGCTCGCTGGCGCTGACCGGCAGCGACGGCCGCATCGGCGCCGTCGTCAAGGCGAGCGGCAGCGGCATCCGCCGCGACGACATCGTCATCGCCCGGCCCGACATCAATCTCGTCATCACCGACCTGAAGGCCCTGGCCGCCCAAGGCACCGTGCGGCTGGCCGAGCTCGCCTCCGGCGCCAACAAGGTGACCAACCTCGCCCTCGACTTCACCCAGGCCGGCCAGACCACCAACTTCGACCTCAAGGCCACCTATGACGGCGCCCCGCTCACCGCTGCCGGCGCCGCCACCAGCGGCGACGGCACCACCACCCTCGCCCTCAGAAGCTTCTCCGCAAGACCACGCGGCATACCGGTCAATCTCTCGAACCCGACGACGATTACCGTGCAGAATGGCAACGCCGCCCTGTCGCGGCTTGTGATCAGAGCCGGAGCGGGCTCGATAAACATCGACGGCAGCGCCGGCAGCACCCTCGACATCACCGCGAGGATAAGCAACCTTCCGGCAAGCCTCGCCAATACCTTCTCACCCGGCCTCGAAGCTTCCGGCGAAATAACGGGCTCGCTGACCGCAAGGGGCAGGTCGTCCGCGCCAGTCGTGGGCTTCGATATTACCTGGTCGAACGCGATGACGAGCCAACTCCGAGCGGCGAGGGTCGCTGCGGTGAACGTCAAGGCGAAGGGGCAACTGGAAAACAATGTCCTCAGGATTGACGTCAACCTGACAGGAAGCGGCGGACTGGCTTTCTCGGGCGGCGGCACGGTGGCGCTCGGGGGCAACCGGGCGCTGAAGATGAACTTCAGGGGCGGCGTACCGTTTGCCATCCTTGCCGGCCAGCTTTCGCCGCAGGGTCTGGTGATGGAAGGCAGTGCCAATGTCAACCTGCAGGTCGGCGGGACGACGGCCGCACCGGCGATCACCGGGAGCATCACCGCCGACCGCGCGAGACTGATCGACGTCCGTCGCAATGTCGCGCTCAACGACCTCGCCTTGACGGTCAACCTCGAACGGGAACGGGCGACGATTTCGCGGTTCGACGCCCGGCTCTCGTCGGGCGGAACGCTCACGGGTCGCGGCACTGTCGGCATTGTACCGGGAAGCGGCTTCCCCGCGGACCTGACTTTGACGCTCAACCGGGCGAACTATGTCGACGGTACGCTCTTCACCGCACGCGTCGATGGCACCGTGACCGTGAGGGGGCCATTGCTGAGGGGACCGGTAATCGGCGGTTCGATCGTACTCGACAAGGCGTCGATCACGGTTCCTGAAAAGCTGCCGACATCCCTGACGGAGATCGACATCAAGCATAGGAATGCCCCGGCTGCGGTCATTGCCCAACTCAGGGAGATTCTTGCGGACACTTCCGGCGGCGGCGCCTCGACGCCAGTCGCGCTCGACCTGACGATCAGCGCTCCTTCGCGGATCTTCGTGCGCGGTCGGGGCATTGACGCGGAGCTTGGAGGCGACTTGACGGTCCGCGGAACCGCCGTGGATCCAATAGTCTCAGGCGGCTTCGAAATGCGGCGCGGCCGAATGGTCATTCTCAACCGACGCCTCGACTTCACCAAAGGGATCATCACCTTTGGCGGCGCATTGATACCGAGGCTCGACATGGATGCAGCGACGAGCGTCAGTTCCACGACGATCACCGTGTCCGTCAACGGTCTTGCCAACGATCCGCAGATCACCTTCTCATCCTCGCCGGCCTTGCCGCAGGACGAGATCCTGGCGCAGCTCATCTTCGGACAATCCCTGTCGAGGCTGTCGCCCCTGCAGATCGCCCAGCTCGCCGATGCGGCCAGCCAGCTTGCCGGCGGGCGCCAGACATCGCTTTTCCAGGGCCTGCGCAGCCATCTCGGCATCGACGACCTCGATATCTCCACCGATGCGAGCGGCAGGACGCAGGTCTCCGCGGGCAAGTACCTGAACGACCGAACCTATCTGGAACTGCAGCAGGGCGGCGAATCCGGAAGCAAGGCAATCATCAACCTTGACGTCGGACGGGGCGTGAAATTGCGCGGCGAGGCTGGTGCCGACGGCTCGGGTGCAGCCGGCATATTCTACGAAAAGGAATACTGAGCAGAGCCGGAGCAAAGCCTCCAACCTCGCCCGCATCGCCGAGACAACCTCAGAAACTCGACTTGCTCGACTTGAGCAGGATATTGGTCTCGGTCGAATTGATCCCCTCGACGAGGCGGATGCGCCTCAGCGTCTCGTCGAACGTCCCAAGGTCGCGATCTTCAAGCTCGGCAATAAAATCCCAGCGTCCGTTGGTGCTGTGCAGCGCCCGGACCTGCGGCATGCCGCGCAGCTGATCGGCGACCCGGTCGGCCATCTTTCCGAGGACCTCGATCAGCACGATGGCGCGCACGCCTGCCGATCGCATCTCGTGTCCGGTGCGGATGGTGAAGCCGGCTATGGTCCCATTCTCGACCAGCCGGTCGATACGCGCCGCAACGGTGGCGCGGGACGCCCCCGTCATCGCCGCAAGCGACGAAACAGATATTCGGGCATTGTGGCGCAACGCACTCAGCAGGTCGCGGTCAAGATCGTCCATGGTTCTCATTTTGGTAAATGTCACTTATCATTTTGTAAATTGTATCGTTTTTTTTGACAATTTTCCATCTTTTTGTCGACGCGCATTCGCCCGACAATCCGTGAAAATTGCTGCATACGAGGATATCGCCCATGAACACGCAATCGACTGCCATCACCCTGATCGGCGTACCTCTCGAAGAAGGGTCCGGGCGCAAGGGCTGCGCCATGGGACCGGCAGCGCTACGCATCGCCGGAATTCACGAGACGCTTGCCGAGCTCGGCCACACGGTGGTCGACAGCGGCGACCTCCGCCCCGCGCTCGCCAGCGACCTTGCCGATCGTGCGGACGCCAAAAACCTGCAGATCATCGCCGGCTTTACCCGCGATCTCGAGGTAAGGACCTATGACGTGGCGGCAGCCGGCGGCTTTCCGCTGATCCTCGGTGGCGACCATGCGCTGGCGATGGGCAGCGTCTCGGGCATGGCGCGTCATGCCGCCGAAGTCGGCCGCCCGCTGTTCGTGCTCTGGCTCGACGCCCACGCCGATTTCAACTCGCCAGAAACGTCCCCGTCAGGCAACATCCACGGCATGCCGGTCGCCTTCTTCTGCGGCCACGCCGAAATTGCCGGCATCCTGCCGAAGGACCGCCCCTTCGTCGATCCAAAGCGGGTCTACCAGGTCGGTATCCGCTCCGTGGACCCGATCGAACGCGAGCAGATCGCCAAGCACGGCGTCAATGTGTTCGACATGCGCTCGATCGACGAGCAGGGTGTCGGCGCCATCATGCGTCATGTGCTGCGAACGGTGAAGGAAGCGAACGGTCTCCTGCATGTCAGCCTCGACGTCGATTTTCTGGATCCGGATCTCGCGCCGGGGGTCGGAACCACGGTGCCCGGCGGAGCGACGTTCCGCGAGGCGCACCTCATCCTCGAACTGCTCTCCGACAGCGGCCTCGTCTCGTCGCTGGATCTCGTGGAGCTCAATCCATTCCTCGACGACCGCGGCAAGAGCGCACGCATACTCGTCGAGCTCGCCGCAAGCCTGTTTGGTCGCCGTATTCTGGACCGTCCGACGCTTGCTGCCTGACATCAAATCCCGGAGGAGACCAACGTGACCGAAACTGCTGACCTGATTGCAACCGAACACAAGCTCGGCGCCCACAACTACAAGCCTCTCGACGTCGTGCTGACCCGCGGCGAAGGGGTCCATGTCTGGGACACCGACGGCAATCGCTATCTCGACTGCCTGTCGGCCTATTCCGCCGTCAACCAGGGCCATTGCCATCCGAAGATCCTGGCCGCCATGGTCGAGCAAGCCGGAAAGCTGACGCTCACCTCGCGTGCCTTCCGCAACGACCAGCTCGCCCACCTCTACGAAGAGCTGGCGGAACTGACCGGCTCGCATAAGATCCTGCCGATGAATTCTGGCGCCGAAGCCGTCGAGACGGCGATCAAGGCCGTGCGCAAGTGGGGCTACGAAGTGAAGGGCGTCGCCGAAAACCAGGCGGAAATCATCGTCTGCAGCGACAACTTCCACGGCCGTACGCTCAGCATCATCAGCTTCTCCACCGATCCGGACGCCCGTGCCGGTTTCGGCCCCTACACCCCCGGCTTCCGCGTCGTGCCTTTCGGCGACATCGACGCGTTCGCGGCAGCGATCACGCCGAACACCGTCGGCGCTCTCATCGAACCGATACAGGGAGAGGCCGGTGTCATCATCCCGCCGGCCGGGTATCTTGCCGGCGTGCGCGACCTGTGCACGAAAAACAACGTGACGCTGATCCTCGACGAGATCCAGACCGGCCTTGGCCGCACCGGCAAACTGCTGGCCGAAGAGCATGAAGGCATCGAGGCGGATGTCACACTGATCGGCAAGGCGCTGTCGGGCGGCTTTTATCCGGTCTCGGCGGTGCTTTCCAACTCGGAGGTTCTGGGCGTCCTGAAGCCGGGACAGCATGGCTCGACCTTTGGCGGCAATCCGCTTGCCTGCGCCGTTGCGCGGGCGGCGCTCAAGGTGCTCGTCGAAGAAGACATGATCGGCAATTCCGAACGCATGGGCGCTTATTTCATCGAAGGCCTTCGCCAGATCCGATCCAACATCGTGAAAGAGGTTCGCGGCCGCGGGCTGATGCTGGCCATCGAGCTTTCACCGGAAGCCGGCGGCGCGCGCCAGTATTGCTATGCGATGAAAGATCTCGGCATCCTCGCCAAGGATACCCATGTCAACACGATCCGACTTGCCCCGCCGCTGGTCATTACCCGCGACCAGGTCGATTGGGCTCTCGAGCGCATCGCCAAGGTACTGACGACAGCCTGAACCGCTTTCGGAGCGGATGGCCGAATGCCCGACCGGGTGTCGCGCATCGGCTGTCGTCAGAACTGCCCGCCTGCCGCTTCAGGCGAGGCATCGCGCGCATGCCGTCTATCGGCATGCGCGCGAGAAAACCCCGTCCAGTTTAGAATTGGGCAACACTCTTCCCCTAAGCTTCTCTGCAAAGCGGTATAGCGCGGCTGTTCCAGCCCGAGGCGCCTCCCGCCGCACAAGAACACGCTGAGAGGGATTTTCCATGGCCACCACGATCAACGCCGCCGGCTTCGGTGCCGAGACGCTCGAAATCATCGCCTTCCGCCTGCACGAGCAGGAATTCTGCGTCAAGACGACCACGATCCGCGAAATCCGCGGCTGGGCTCCGTCGACACCAATTCCGCATGCACCGGCCGACGTGATCGGGGTCATGAATCTGCGCGGCTCGGTGATCCCGATCATCGATCTCGCCTACAAGCTCGGCATGAAATCGACCGTCGCCAACGAACGCAGCGCCATCGTCGTCGCCGAGGTGCACAACATGGTCGTCGGCATGCTGGTCGACAAGGTTTCCGACATCCTGACCATCCCGGCGAGCCAGGTCCAGCCGGTTCCGGATGTGACCGCCTCCTTCGACAAGTCCTTTTCGGAAGGCATCATCGCCACCGAGAACGGCATGATCTGCTTCCTGAACCTCGCCAAGATGTTCAAGGGAGCCGAACTGGAAGACCTGGCCGCCTGACCGGGCCGAACCCGGACGTTATGCCCCGAAATGGTGAAAAGCCGCTGATCGACAAGACCAGCGGCTATATTGTTGCGCCTAGGCCGCTTCCGGCCTCTTGATGCTCTTCGCCGCTTCGATCACCAGCGGACTGAGGCCGGCTCCACCCGCATCGATATGCTCGAACAACTGGCGGCGCATGCGCGGCTCCCAATACCTGTTGATATGGCCGGCGACGCCCTGCGCCCGCACCGCTTCCGGTTGGGAGCTAAAAAACGTGGCAATCTGGTTGGCCATGCGCAACAGCTTGTCGTGGGTTCCGTGTGGGGTTCCAGCTTGGGTGTCATGCGACATCTGCGACGGCTCCGGTCTGAATGCGATCCGCGTGGGTGAAAATCTCGAATTCATCGCCGCGAACCAGCGCGATGAGTGTCATCCCCGCTTCCTCTGCCGTGCGAATGGCGAGTGCGGTGGGCGCGGATATGGCGATGATGACGGGGCTGCCGATAATGGCGGTCTTCTGCACCATCTCGACCGACACACGGCTGGTGACGACGACGGCGCCTTCCGCGCCCTTGAAACCGGCACGAGCCGCGGCGCCAACGAGTTTGTCCAGCGCATTATGCCGCCCGACATCTTCCCGCACCGCGATCAGGCCCTTGCCCGGCACGTAGAATCCGGCGCCGTGCACAGCCCGTGTCTCCATATGCAGCGGCTGCCGTCCATGCAGCAATGCGACAGCCTCGACCACATCATCTTCGGAGAGCTTCAGCGCCGAGCCCGAGACATCCGGCGTATGACGCACTGCCTGTTCGATCGATTCGATGCCGCAAAGACCGCAACCCACCGGTCCCGCCATGTGCCGGCGACGCGCGGTCAACGCATCCCCCTGCTCGTCTTTCAACGTGATCTGCAGGTCGATGCCCTGGCCTTCGACGACCGATTCGACCGACTCGATCTGAGCGGGCTCGGTGATGATACCCTCCGTGAGGCTGAAGCCTGTGGCAAAATCCTCGAAATCGCCGGGCGTCGCCATCATCACCGCATGGGTCGAGCCGCGATAAGTGAAGGCGATCGGCACTTCTTCCGGCACCACGCGTGAACTCTCATGCATGATGCCCATGCGACGGGCGCGTTCCGGAACCTCGGCAGTCGTTCTGGAGATCTCCATGTTCTTCCCTGGACGTTTTCTTTTCCTACTCCGCCGCCTCCAGCTTGCCTGCGATCCGGCGCGACTGCCTGGCCTGCTCCTCATAATCGCGCTGCCAGCCGGATGGCCCGTTGGAAGGCGCAACCTGCACCGCCGTCACCTTGTATTCCGGGCAGTTCGTCGCCCAGTCGGAGAAGTCGGTGGTGATGACGTTCGCCTGCGTGTTCGGGTGGTGGAAGGTGGTGTAGACCACGCCCGGGGCCACCCGATCGGTGATCAACGCCCGCAGCGTGGTTTCACCGGAACGGCTTGCAAGCCGCACCCAGTCGGCGTCACGGATACCGCGGTTTTCGGCATCGTGGGGATGGATCTCCAGCCGGTCTTCTTCATGCCAGGCGACGTTGTCCGTGCGCCGCGTCTGGGCGCCGACATTGTACTGGCTGAGAATGCGGCCGGTGGTGAGCAGCAACGGGAAGCGCGCACCGGTCTTTTCGTCCGTCGCCACGTACTCCGTGCGGATGAACTTGCCCTTGCCGCGCACGAAGCCATCGACATGCATGATCGGCGAGCCATACGGATGCTTCTCGTTGCACGGCCACTGCACCGAGCCCATCTTTTCGAGGTAGTCGTAAGAGACAGATGCGAAGCTCGGCGTGGTCGCGGCAATCTCGTCCATGATCTCGGACGGATGCTTGTAGTTCCAGGGAAGGCCCATCGCCTGCGCCAGCTTCTGCGTGACCTCCCAGTCGGCAAAGCCGTTCTTCGGCTTCATGACCTTGCGAACCCGGTTGATGCGGCGCTCGGCATTGGTGAAGGTGCCGTCCTTCTCGAGGAAGGTCGAGCCGGGCAGGAAGACATGCGCGTAGTTTGCCGTCTCGTTGAGGAAGAGATCGTGCACGACGACGCATTCCATCGCTGCAAGGCCGGCCGCCACGTGCTTGGTATCCGGGTCGGACTGCAGGATGTCCTCGCCCTGGATATAAATGCCCTTGAACGTGCCATCGACCGCCGCATCCAGCATGTTGGGGATGCGAAGGCCAGGCTCGTTATTCAGCGTCACGCCCCACAGCTTCTCGAAGGTCTCGCGGGTCGCATCGTCGGAGATATGCCGGTAGCCCGGCAGTTCGTGCGGGAAGGACCCCATGTCGCACGAACCCTGGACGTTGTTCTGGCCGCGCAGCGGGTTCACGCCGACGCCCGGCCGGCCGATATTGCCGGTGACCATCGCAAGGTTGGCGATCGCCATGACGGTGGTCGAGCCCTGGCTGTGCTCGGTGACGCCGAGACCGTAATAGATCGCGCCGTTGCCACCCCGCGCAAACAGGCGGGCCGCACCGCGCACCAGATCGGCTGGAACGCCAGTGTACCGCTCGACCGCTTCCGGGCTGTGGTAGGGTTCGGCGACGAAGGCCGCCCAATCCTCATATTCCGACCAGTCGCAACGCTCGCGGATGAACTTTTCGTCGGCAAGCCCTTCGGTGACGATGACGTGGGCAAGCGCCGTCAGGACAGCGACATTGGTGCCGGGCTTCAGCGGCAGGTGGTATGAGGCTTCCACATGCGGGGTGCGAACCAGGTCGATGCGGCGCGGATCGAGAACGATCAGCTTGGCGCCTTCGCGCAGCCGCTTCTTCAACCGCGAGCCGAAGACCGGGTGCCCGTCCGTCGGATTGGCGCCGATGACCATGACGACGTCCGAGTGTTCGACGCTATCGAAGTTCTGGGTGCCGGCGGAGGTGCCGAAGGCCTGGCCGAGGCCGTAGCCGGTCGGCGAGTGACAGACGCGGGCGCAGGTGTCGACATTGTTGTTACCGAAGCCGGCGCGCACCAGCTTCTGTACGAGATACGTTTCCTCGTTGGTGCACCGCGATGAGGTGATGCCCCCGACCGACTCGCGGCCATACTGGTACTGGATGCGCCGGAACTCCGATGCCACGTGGGCATAAGCCTCTTCCCAGGTGACCTCGCGCCAGGGATCGGTCACCTTTTCGCGGATCATCGGATTGAGGATGCGGTCCTTGTGGGTTGAATAGCCATAGGCGAAGCGGCCCTTGACGCAGGAATGACCACGATTGGCCTGTCCGTCCTTCCAGGGCACCATGCGCACCAGTTCCTCGCCGCGCATTTCCGCCTTGAAGGAGCAGCCGACGCCACAATAGGCGCAGGTGGTGACCGCCGAATGCTCGGGCTGGCCGATCTCGATCACCGATTTCTCGATCAGCGTCGCCGTCGGGCAAGCCTGCACGCAGGCGCCGCAGGACACGCATTCCGACGACATAAAGTCCTCGTGCATGCCCGCCGAGACGCGGCTGTCGAAGCCGCGGCCCTCGATCGTCAGCGCGAATGTGCCCTGCACTTCCTCGCAGGCGCGCACGCAGCGCGAACAGACGATGCACTTGGCCGGATCGAAGGTGAAATAGGGGTTCGATTCGTCCTTAGGCTGCCACTTGATGTTGATCGCGCCATCATTGCGCGCCTTGACATGGTTTTCGCCGTCATAGCCGTAGCGGACGTCGCGAAGCCCGACTGCGCCGGCCATGTCCTGCAATTCGCAGTCTCCGTTGGCGGCGCAGGTCAGACAGTCGAGCGGGTGGTCAGAAATGTAGAGCTCCATGACGCCGCGACGTACATCCTTCAGCCGCTGCGTCTGGGTGGAGACAACCATGCCCGGCGCGACCGGGGTGGTGCAGGAGGCCGGCATGCCGGCTCGCCCTTCGATCTCGACGAGACAGAGGCGGCACGAACCGAAGGCGTCCATCATGTCGGTGGCGCAGAGCTTCGGCACCTCGATGCCGGCCTCCATCGAGGCGCGCATGATCGAAGTGCCTTCTGGCACGGAGATCTCGTTGCCATCGATGGTAAGCGTGACGAACTTCTCCGACTTCGAAGCGGGCGTGCCGAAATCGATTTCATTGATCATGGGCATTGGTTGTTCTCCTCCTCACTCAGCCGCCTGCACGACAGTAGCGGGTGAAAAATCCTCCGGGAAATGATTCATGGCGCTCAGCACCGGATAGGGTGTGAAGCCTCCGAGGGCGCAGAGCGAGCCGTACTTCATGGTGTTGCAGAGATCGGCGAGCAATTCGCGATTCTTCTCCGGCTCGATCCCTTGGGCAATCCTGTCCGCTGTTTCGACCCCGCGCGTCGACCCGATGCGGCAGGGCGTGCACTTGCCGCAGCTCTCGACGGCGCAGAATTCCATGGCGAAACGGGCCTGGTGCAGCATGTCGACGCTGTCGTCGAACACGACGATGCCGGCATGGCCGATCAATCCGTCCTTCGCGGCAAACGCCTCGTAGTCGAACGGCGTGTCGAAGAGGGCGCGTGGAAAATAGGCGCCGAGCGGGCCGCCGACCTGCACCGCCTTGACGGGGCGGCCGCTTGCTGTGCCGCCGCCAATGCCATCGACGATCTCGCCGAGCGAAAGACCGAAGGCGGCCTCATAGAGCCCACCATGCTTCACGTTGCCGGCGATCTGGATCGGGATGGTGCCGCGCGAGCGGCCCACGCCGAAATCGCGGTAGAAGGCCGCGCCCTTGTCCATGACGATCGGCACGGAGGCGAGCGAAATGACGTTGTTGATGACGGTCGGACAGTCGAACAGGCCTTTGTGGGCCGGCAGCGGCGGCTTTGCCCGCACCAGGCCGCGCTTGCCCTCCAGGCTATTGAGCAGGGCCGTCTCCTCGCCGCAGACATAGGCTCCGGCGCCAGTGCGCACTTCCATGTCGAAGGCGTGCTTCGAACCGAGCACCGACGGGCCGAGCACGCCATTGGCACGGGCGATCTCGATTGCCTGCTCCATCACGGCGATCGCATGCGGATATTCGGAGCGGGTATAGACGTAACCTTTGGTTGCGCCGGTGGCGACGCCAGCGATCGCCATGCCTTCGATCAGCACGAAGGGATCGCCCTCCATGATCATCCGGTCGGCGAAGGTGCCGGAATCTCCTTCGTCGGCATTGCAGACGATATACTTGCGATCGGCCGCTGCCTCGAGAACCGTCTTCCACTTGATGCCGGTCGGGAAACCCGCTCCTCCACGGCCGCGCAGGCCGCTCTCGGTGACCTGGGCAACGATCGCCGCGGGATCCATGGCGATCGCATTCTGCAGGCCCCGCAAGCCGTCATGGGCACGATAGTCGGAAAGGGAAAGCGGATCGGTGACACCGCAGCGAGCGAATGTCAGCCGGGTCTGCTGGCGCAGGAACGGGATCTCGTCGGTCTTCCCGCGACAGAGCGGATGTTCGCCGCCGTTGGCGAACCCGGCATCGAAGAGCGAAGCAACGTCGCCCTTCTTGACCGGACCATAGGCGATCCGGCCTCCGTCGGTCTCGACCTCGACAAGGGGCTCCAGCCAATGCATTCCGCGCGAGCCGTTGCGCACGATCGTCGCATCCAGCCCGCGGGCGGCAATCTCTTGGGCAATTGCCATCGCCACGTTTTCGGCACCGAGCGCAAGGGCAGCGGCATCGCGCGGAATGAAGATCCTCACAGTCATTGGCGTGCCTCCGCGATCAGGTCATCGAGGTCGGAAGCGGCCACCCGGCCGTGAACCGCGCCGTCCAGCATGGCGGACGGCGCGCAGGAACAGAGCCCAAGACAGAAGACGGGTTCGAGCGTAACGGCTCCATCCATCGTCGTCTGGTGCCAATCGATGCCCAGCAATTTTTTTGCCCGCTCGGCCAGGGCCTCGCCGCCCATCGACTGGCAGGCTTCGGCGCGACAGAGCTTCAAAACATGCCGGCCAGCCGGATGATCGCGGAAATCATGGTAGAAGGTAACCACACCGTGCACTTCGGCACGAGACAGGTTGAGCTCGGAGGCGATCACCGGCACCGCCTCCTGCGACACAAAGCCGAATTCATGCTGGATTTCGTGGAGGATCGGAAGGAGCGGACCTTCGAGGTGCTTGCAGCCGGCAACGATCGCGCGCGTGCGCGTCGAAACGTCGGCGGCGTTCAGATGGACATTCATGGTCAGGCCTCCCAAGCCTTCCGCGGCGCGTCTTGAGGCGACGACGCATTGTATCACGTGTTTGAGCCATCACCCGCCGAAACGGGCATGCAAGCCTCCCTGCTCGACAAAACTGTCGCAGCCACATGCCGTAGCGTCAATAATGCAGTCCCGTCGCTTGATAGAATTTTCCTATCAATCCTCTTCCGCCTCGGCAAAAGCCCGTGCTTCATGGAGTAAGGCGGAGACCAGCGGCGTGAAGGGCTCGCGTTGCTGGGCGACCAGGCCAACGACGTGATGAGCGGCCGGCTCGACGATCGGGATCATTCGAATTTCCGCAGGAAAGCCGAACGATTTCGCGACGTTCTTCGGCATGATGCTGGCCCATCGACCGGTGCGCACATGCGAGAAAAGCACGATCATCGAGTTGGATTCGAGGGTCGGCTTCACCGCCACGCCAGCCTCCGAAAAATGCTGGTTTATGATGCGGCGGTTCTGCATATCGGTCGTCAATAGACAAAGCCTAAGATTGCCGATTTCCTTCCAGGTGACGCTTTCGCTTTCGGCAAGCGGGCTTCCGGCAGCGGTAATCAGGTGATAGCGCTCGGAATAGAGCGCGACGCTGGTCACACGCCCGAGCGGCTCGTTTTCCAGGTAGGTGATGCCGGCATCCACCTCCAGGTTTTCCAGCAGGCTCAGCACCTGCAACGAATTTTTCGACACGACGGAAAAGGTGACGTCCGGGTGCCGCTCCTGGAACGGCGTCGTCAGCCTCGACACCATCGCCAGCGCCGTCGGGATGGCGGCAAGGCGGATGTGGCCGGAAAGCCCCTTATGGGCAGCGCGCATTTCCTCGCGCATGGTGCGCGTGTCGCCGACGATGCGGCGCGCCCATTCGAGCACGCGCTGGCCCTCGGGCGTCAGCCCCATGAAGCGCGAGCCGCGATTGACGAGCATGACGCCGAGTTGGTCCTCGAGTTGGCGTATCGCTGCCGAAAGCGTCGGCTGCGAGATACCCAGTTCTTCGGCGGCACGCGCAAAATGCCGCTCCCGGGCCAGCGCGATGAAATATTCCAGCTTGTCAATCATGGCCCCACGCCTCACTCGCTGCCCGTGATTGGGCAGCACCCAAGGCGGCCGGCCGAAGCTTCGGCGCCGCCCCGTGAAGCATGTTCATTTTTTGGGCGCTGTTTGCAAGCCGGCGGCTCTGCGGCTGCGCTCAGCAGATCAACTGTCCGCCGTTGATCTCAAGCACTTGGCCAGTGATGTAGCTCGACAAGGGTGCGGCGGCGAGAAACAGGTAGGCCGGCGCACAATCTTCCGGCGTGCCGAGCCGTTGCAAGGGAATGCTTTTACGGGTCTGCTCGAGTTTTTCCGCCGTCGAATAGCGCTCGTGGAAGTCGGTGGTGATGGTGCCGGGAGAAACGCAGTTGACCCGGATGCCGTCCGGCGCCAGTTCGCGGGCCAGCGCCTTGGAATAGGTGGATACGAACGCCTTCGAGGCAGAGTAGACCGCCGACCCCGGGCTGCCACCGGTCACCGCCGATATCGAGACAGTATTGACGATCGCCGCTTCGCCCGCTGCCCGCAGCAGCGGCAGAAGCTTGCGGGTCACCTCGACAACCGAGGTCTGGTTGAGACGGACGATCGTCTCGTACTGGTCGTCCGTCAAGTCTCCCGCAGCAAACCGACCGACCATCGTGCCTGCGTTGTTCACCAGCACATGCACCGCATCGAACCGGTCCTCGACCGCCTCGGCGAAATTCTCCACCCCTTCATCGCTGAGGAAGTCAGCGGCAACGAGTGCGGCCCGCCTTTCCGATTCGGCCTCCAGAAGAAAATCGGGAAGCGCCCGTTCGCCTGGCCGGCCGACATGGGCAACCACCCGCGCACCGCAGTCGAGAAACTGGCGCGCCACTTCCAGCCCGATGCCGCGGCCGGCGCCGGTGATGACCACGTTCCGGTTTTCAAACAGCTTCGGATGAAACATGGTCCGCCCCCGGTACCTCTGCCGCAGTCATCGTAAAGCGGCAATTGCGATATTTTCGGTTTAGCATATTATGAACCAAAACGAAAGAACGGGAGCGGAGAATGTTTCTGACCGGACGGCAGGCGGAGATCCTGGAAATCGCAAAGAGCGAGGGACGAGTACAGGTGGAGGAACTTGCGTCACGCTTCTCCGTCACTCCCCAGACGATCCGAAAGGATTTGAACGACTTGTGCGAAGGCCGGGTGCTGACCCGCGTCCATGGCGGGGCAATTTTTCCGAGCGGCACCGAGAACGTGAAATACGAGGCGCGCCGTTCGATCGCAGCCCCGGAGAAACAGGCGATCGGCCGCGCCGCCGCCGGCCTCATCCCCAGCAACGCCTCGCTCTTCATCAACATCGGCACCACGACCGAGGCGGTGGGCGAAGCACTGCTCGATCACCACGAACTCATGGTCATTACCAATAACATTAATGTTGCCAATAGGTTACGAATATACCCGTCGATCGAGGTCGTCATTGCTGGCGGCGTGGTCCGCGGTGCGGACGGCGGTATTGTCGGCGAGGCCGCCGTCGATTTCATCCGCCAGTTCAAGGTCGACTACGCGGTGATCGGCGCCTCAGCAATCGACCATGATGGCGCCCTGCTCGATTTCGATTTTCGCGAAGTGAAAGTCGCCCAGGCGATCATCGCCAATGCACGGCATGTGATCCTGGTATCCGATTCGAGCAAGTTTGAGCGCACCGCGCCGGTTCGGATCGGCCATCTGTCTCAGGTTCATACCTTTATTACCGATGAATGTCCGCTCGACTCCATCCGGGAAATCTGCGCCCTGAACGATGTCAGCCTGATCGAGACGTCAAAGTCTGCGGCGCGCAAATAGCCTGGGGAAACGATCAGGTAGCATTCGTTTGACATTCGAACAATTTTCGTTTTAACTGTCTTTACTTTCGTATTCTCGTGAAATTTGTGCACTGCGAAATTACTAGGGGAGGCAGGAGTGCCCGCACAGGCAGTCCAGGATATTTTCGTTATCGGCGGCGGCATCAACGGCTGCGGAATTGCGCGCGATGCGGCCGGGCGGGGCTACTCCGTCGTGCTCGCCGAGATGGATGACTTCGCCTCCGGCACGTCCTCCGGTGCCACCAAGCTCATCCATGGCGGCCTTCGTTACCTCGAGCACTACGAGTTCCGGTTGGTGCGCGAAGCGCTGATGGAGCGCGAGGTGCTGTGGGCGATGGCGCCCCATATCATCTGGCCGATGCGCTTTGTCCTGCCCTATCAAAGGGGCGGAATCCGTCCGGCATGGTTAATCCGTCTCGGGCTGTTTCTTTATGACCACCTTGGCGGTCGCAAGCTCCTGCCGCCTACCCGCACCCTCGACATGCGCCGGGATCCGGCCGGAAAGCCGCTGAAATCGCTCTTTACACGCGCTTTCGAATATTCCGACGGCTGGGTGGACGATGCCCGCCTGGTCGTGCTCAACGCCCGCGACGCAGCCGATCGCGGCGCCGAAATACTGAGCCGCTCGAAGGTGGTTTCCGCCCGGCGCGAAAACGGCCACTGGTCGATCGACGTAGAAGACCAGGCGCGCGGTACGACGCGCACCTTCGCCGCCCGCATGCTGATCAACGCCGCCGGCCCATGGGTGGACCGGGTCCTCTCTGGCACCCTTGGGCAGAACAACGTGCACAATGTCCGCCTGGTCCAGGGTAGCCACATCATCGTCCGCAAGAAGTTCGACGATCCTCGCGCCTATTTCTTCCAGAACCCGGACAACCGGATCATCTTTGCCATTCCCTACGAGCAGGATTTTACCCTGATCGGCACGACCGACCTCGATTTCACTGGCGATCCCAAGGGCGCGAAGATATCGGCTGCCGAGATCGACTACCTGTGCAGGGCAGCGAGCGAGTACTTCTCCTCGCCGGTGACGGAAGACGATATCGTCTGGACCTACTCCGGCGTGCGTCCGCTCTATGACGACGGCGCATCGAAGGCGCAGGAGGCAACCCGCGACTATGTGCTAAAGGTGGACGGTCAGAACGGCAGCGCACCGATCCTCAATGTCTTCGGCGGCAAGTTGACGACCTACCGTCGCCTCGCCGAACATGCATTGGAAAAGATCGGTGAGACGATCGGAACGAAGGGTTCACCCTGGACGGCAGGCAGCAGGCTCCCGGGAGGAGAGTTTCCACCGAACGGGTACGAAATGGAGGTCGGCAAGCTCAAGACTGCCTATCCCTTTCTGGCCGATCGTCATGCGCGACGCCTCGTGCGGCTCTACGGAACGCGCGCCGCGGCGCTGCTCGGACCAGCAAAGAGCCCTGCCGATCTGGGACGAAACTTTGGCAGCGACCTTTACGAATGCGAAGTGTTGTGGCTCATCAGGCAGGAATGGGCGCGCGAGGCCGAGGATGTTTTGTGGCGCCGGACCAAAAAAGGTCTTTATCTGTCGCATGAGGAGGCGGCGGCGCTGGAGGAATACATGGCAGGAGCAGTTGTCGCCTGAGGTGGCGTAACTGCTGGGATGCCATTTGTGAGGAGGAGGTCCGACAAGGACGATGCTTGAATTGCGCGATGTGTTCAGGATGGCCGGCGGTGAGTATCATATTCACCCGACCAACCTTGCCCTTCAGAAGGGAACTCTCAACGTCCTGCTAGGCCCCACTTTGTCGGGCAAGACGTCGTTGATGCGCCTGATGGCCGGGCTCGATCGACCGACAAGCGGCACGATCCATTTCGATGGTGTCGATGTCACGGGCGTGCGAGTGCAGGACCGCAGTGTTGCGATGGTCTACCAGCAGTTCATCAACTACCCGGCGATGACGGTCTACGAGAACATTGCCTCCCCGATGCGCATCAAGGGTGCCGACAGCGCCACGATCGACCGGGAAGTGCGTAAGGCGGCCGATCTTCTCAGGCTCACGCCCTATCTCGACCGGACCCCGCTGAACCTCTCGGGCGGCCAGCAGCAACGCACTGCGCTTGCCCGTGCCATCGTCAAGAATGCCAGCCTGGTGCTGCTCGACGAGCCGCTCGCAAACCTCGATTACAAGCTGCGCGAAGAACTGCGCGAGGAGCTGCCGAAGATCTTTGCCGCCTCGGGCGCCATCTTCGTCTATGCCACGACGGAGCCGTCCGAAGCGCTGCTGCTTGGCGGCAACACGGCGACGTTGTCCGAGGGACGCATCACCCAGTTTGCGCCGACCATCGACGTTTATCGCCGCCCGGTCGACCTGATCACCGCCGAGACCTTCGCAGACCCCCCGTTGAACACCTTCGCGCTGACCAAGGCGAACGGGCATTTCGTCTTGGAAGGCGAGCCGGTTCTGTCCGTGCCGGCCCATCTTGCCGGAATTCCTGACGGCCCGTGCACGGTGGCGTTCCAGCCGCACCATCTGGCTTTGAAGGCCCAGACACCCGTTGCCGCCCCCGTTACCGTCCGTACCGCGATCTCGGAGATCGCCGGTTCGGAGAGCTTCGTGCACGTCGAATTCGCCGACACCCGCTGGGTCATGCTGGCGCCCGGCATCCACGACATCGAACCCGATGCCCAGATCACCGTCTATGTTGATACGCGCCACCTGATGGCGTTCGCCCCGGATGGCAGAGCCATCGCCGGCCCGGCGGCGGCCTGAGGAGGAAGCCATGGCACGCATCAATCTCGAGCATATCCGCCACGCCTACGGGGAAAAGCCGAAGTCGGAGGACGACTACGCTCTGAAAGAAGTCCATTACGAGTGGAACGACGGCGGCGCCTACGCCCTGCTCGGCCCCTCGGGTTGCGGCAAAACCACGCTCCTCAACATCATCTCGGGCCTGCTCCAGCCTTCGGAAGGCCGCATCCTGTTCGACGGCCGCGACGTGACCAACCTGTCGACGCAGCAGCGCAACATCGCCCAGGTGTTCCAGTTCCCGGTCATCTACGACACGATGACGGTCTACGACAATCTCGCCTTTCCGCTACGCAACCGCCACGTTCCGGAACCCGAGGTCGACCGGCGCGTGCGCGAGACAATCGACATGATCGGCCTGGCCGGCTGGGCGAAGAAAAAGGCGCGCGGCCTGACCGCCGACCAGAAGCAGAAGATCTCGCTCGGCCGCGGCCTGGTGCGCAACGATGTCAATGCCATTCTGTTCGACGAACCGCTGACGGTTATCGACCCGCATATGAAGTGGGTTCTGCGCTCGCAGTTGAAGAAGCTGCACCGGCAATTCGGCTTCACCATGGTCTATGTCACCCACGACCAGACCGAGGCACTCACCTTCGCCGACAAGGTCGTCGTCATGTATGACGGCCAGATCGTCCAGATCGGCACGCCGGCGGAACTGTTCGAGCGTCCCAGCCACACCTTCGTCGGCTACTTCATCGGCTCGCCTGGCATGAATGTTCTGCCCGCATCCATCGACGGTTCCAATGTGACGCTCGGTCCCAACACGATCGCGCTCGATTTCCAGCCCAAGGTCGCCGCCGGCGCAAAGACCGAACTCGGGATCCGCCCCGAATTCGTCCGCCTCGGCCGCGAAGGCATGCATGTCCGCGTCCACAAGGTTGAGGACACCGGCCGGCATAAGATCGTCCGAGCCGAATTCGCCGGCAAGCCGATCGCGATCGTCGTCCACGAGGACGCCGAGATACCGGCCGAGCCGCGCGTCACCTTTGATCCGTCCGCTATCAACATCTACGCCAATTCCTGGCGCGTCGGCAGGGAGGCCTGATCCATGGAAAAAACCTGGAACAACAAGGCCTGGTTCATGGTGCTGCCGGTACTGCTGCTGGTGGCATTCTCGGCCGTCATCCCGCTGATGACCGTGGTGAACTACTCGGTGCAGGACACATTCGGCAACAACCAGTTTTTCTGGGCCGGCACCGACTGGTTCGTCGAGATCCTGCACTCGGAACGTTTCTGGCAGGCGCTCGGCCGCAACCTGCTATTCTCCGGCATCATCCTTTCGATCGAGATCCCGCTCGGCATCCTGATTGCCCTCAACATGCCGAAGAAAGGCATCGGCGTACCGGTCTGCCTCGTCCTCATGGCCTTGCCGCTGCTGATACCGTGGAATGTGGTCGGCACGATCTGGCAGGTGTTCGGCCGCGTCGACATCGGTCTGCTCGGCTTCACGCTCTCGGCGCTCGGCTTCGACTACAACTACGTCAACGACGTGTTCGACGCCTGGCTGACACTGATCGTCATGGACGTCTGGCACTGGACCAGTCTGGTGGTGCTGCTGTGCTATGCCGGCCTCGTCTCGATCCCCGAAGCCTATTACCAGGCCGCGAAGATCGACGGCGCCTCGCGCTGGGCGGTGTTCCGCTACATCCAGCTGCCGAAGATGAAGCGCGTGCTGCTGATCGCCTTCCTGCTGCGCTTCATGGACAGTTTCATGATCTATACCGAACCCTTCGTCGTCACCGGCGGCGGCCCCGGCAACTCCACGACGTTCCTGTCGATCGACCTCGTCAAGCTGGCGATCGGCCAGTTCGACCTCGGACCCGCGGCCGCCATGTCGCTCATCTACTTCCTGATCGTCCTTCTGCTGTCGTGGATCTTCTACACGGTCATGACCAGCAGCGACGAGCAGGCGTGAGAGGGAGGACGAAATGACCGCACGCGTTGACACACAGACCCCGGCACAAGCATCGTCGCAGACAACGGCGTCCACCACCGAGAAGACGGTGGCAGCCGCCCAGGCGCCGCGCCGCAGCCTGTCCTGGATCATTCCCACCCTTTACATCGTCTTCCTGATGTTGCCGATCTACTGGCTCGTCAACATGAGCTTCAAGACGAACACGGAAATCACCGGCACCTTCTCGCTCTGGCCGCAGGACCCGACGCTCAGGAACTACATCGTCATTTTCACCGATCCGGCCTGGTACTCGGGCTACATCAACTCCATCCTCTACGTGGTGATGAACACGGTGATCTCGGTCGCGGTGGCCTTGCCGGCAGCCTATGCGTTTTCGCGCTATCGTTTCCTGGGCGACAAGCACATGTTCTTCTGGCTGCTGACCAACCGCATGGCGCCGCCGGCCGTGTTCGCGCTGCCCTTCTTCCAGCTCTATTCGGCATTCGGCCTGATCGACACCCACATCGCCGTGGCGTTGGCCCACTGCCTGTTCAACGTGCCGCTTGCCGTCTGGATCCTCGAAGGCTTCATGTCCGGCGTACCGAAGGAGATCGACGAGACGGCGTATATCGACGGGTATTCGTTCCCGAGGTTCTTTGCCAAGATCTTCGTGCCTCTGATTGCCTCCGGCATCGGTGTGGCGGCGTTCTTCTGCTTCATGTTCTCGTGGGTCGAACTGCTGATCGCCCGTACCCTGACGACGACGGCGGCCAAGCCGATCGCCGCCACGATGACGCGCACCGTATCCGCCTCCGGAATGGATTGGGGCGTGCTGGCTGCCGCCGGCGTGCTGACCATCATTCCCGGCGCCCTCGTCATCTACTTTGTCCGCAACTACATCGCCAAGGGCTTTGCCCTGGGGAGGGTCTGATGGCCGCCAACGCCAACCACAACAATCGCTGGCCGCTGCCGCTCGCGGCTGTTCTTCTCATCTACGCGCTGGCCGCGGGCATGCTTATGATGTCGCTACCGGTCAAGGACGGTGCCCGCGACTGGTTCGCACCGCTCATTCCCGGTGGATGGATGGCCTGGACATTCCCGACGGCGATGTTCTTCCTGACTATTTTCGCACTGCTGGCGTTGCTGGCGGTCTGGGAATATGCGCGTCCGGGGGGCAATCCGCGCGTCGGCATTCTGCGATTCGAGACGACCCGCGGCGACCGGCTCTTCGTGTCGCTGCTCGGCTCGGCGTATATTCATCTCGCGTGGCTGGGGCTTGTCGGCCCCAACCTTTGGTGGGCTCTTGCCTTGTCCGTGGTTTACGCCATCGGCGTATTCCGCTTCGTCTAAGGCAAAGGAAATGGAGGCCTCGGGGAGAAGTGGGGCCTCCGCACATGCAATCGCAATCGCAAAAACCCTAAGGGAGGATCAAAATGCGAAAGCAACTTCTGACGACGACGGCGGCCATGCTGCTGGCTTTCACCGGTTCCGCATTCGCGGACATGGATGCTGCCAAGAAGTTCCTGGATGCTGAAATCGGCGATCTGTCCACGCTCGATCGCGCCGGCCAGGAAGCGGAAATGCAGTGGTTCATCGACGCCGCCAAGCCGTTCGCCGGCATGGACATCAAGGTCGTCTCCGAAACGATCACCACGCATGAATACGAGTCAAAGGTTCTTGCTCCGGCTTTCACCGCGATCACCGGCATCAAGATTACCCACGACCTGATCGGCGAAGGCGACGTGATCGAAAAGCTTCAGACGCAGATGCAGTCGGGTGAGAACATCTACGACGCCTATGTCAACGACTCGGACCTCATCGGCACCCACTGGCGCTACCAGCAGGCCCGTTCGCTGACCGACTTTATGGCCAATGAAGGCAAGGACGTCACCAATCCGAACCTCGACCTTGACGACTTCATCGGCAAGTCGTTCACGACGGCTCCGGATGGCAAGCTCTATCAGCTGCCCGACCAGCAGTTCGCGAACCTCTATTGGTTCCGCTACGACTGGTTCAATGACGAGAAGAACAAAGCCGACTTCAAGGCCAAGTACGGCTACGACCTCGGCGTTCCGGTCAACTGGTCCGCTTACGAGGATATCGCCGAGTTCTTCACCGGCCGCGAGATCGACGGCAAGAAGGTCTATGGTCACATGGACTACGGCAAGAAGGACCCGTCGCTCGGCTGGCGCTTCACCGACGCCTGGCTCTCGATGGCCGGCAACGGCGACCGGGGCATTCCAAACGGCAAACCGGTCGACGAATGGGGCATCAAGGTCGATGAAAACTCCCGACCGGTCGGCTCCTGCGTTGCACGCGGCGGCGACACCAACGGCCCGGCTGCCGTCTATTCGATCGAGAAATATCTGGAATGGCTCAAAGCCTACGCGCCGGCAGCCGCCCAGGGCATGACCTTCTCTGAATCCGGCCCCGTTCCGTCGCAGGGCGAAGTGGCCCAGCAGATGTTCACGTACACGGCGTTCACTGCTGACTTCGTGAAGCCCGGCCTTCCGGTCGTGAACGAGGACGGCACGCCGAAGTGGCGTTTCGCTCCCTCGCCGCACGGCGTCTACTGGAAAGACGGCATGAAGCTCGGCTACCAGGACGTGGGTTCCTGGACACTGATGAAGTCGACGCCTGACGACCGCGCCAAGGCGGCCTGGCTCTATGCGCAGTTCGTGACCTCGAAGACCGTGGACGTCAAGAAGAGCCATGTCGGCCTGACGCTCATCCGGGAATCCTCGATTGCCCATCCGTCCTTCACGGAGCGGGCGCCGAAGCTCGGCGGTCTGATCGAGTTCTACCGTTCGCCGGCCCGCGTTCAGTGGTCGCCTACCGGCACGAACATCCCGGACTATCCGAAGCTCGCCCAGCTGTGGTGGCAGGCGATCGGCGATGCGTCCTCTGGCGCCAAGTCGCCGCAGGAAGCCATGGATTCGCTCTGTGCCGAGCAGGAAAAGGTGCTGGAGCGCCTCGAGCGCGCCGGCGTTATGGGCGACATGGGCCCGAAGCTCGCCGAAGAGCACGATCTCGAATACTGGAACAAGGATGCCATTGCGAAGGGCAACCTCGCTCCGCAGCTCAAGATCGAAAACGAGAAGGAAAAGCCGCAGACGGTCAACTATGACGATCTCGTCAAGAGCTGGCAGGCCAAGTAGTCCTGCTGCATCAATAAGGTGGACCTGAGCATCGAGAACCGTCCGGGGACACCCTGGGCGGTTTTTTTCGCGCGCCTTCCGGATGTCCCTGATATCGCAACGCACAGTCATCGCTTGAGGATGCGACATGCCCTGGGGGCGTGAAAGGCAATGTCCATAAAAAAAGCGGCCCGGCGGCCGCTCTTTCATCCCCTGTCTGCAGCCTTTCAGGCCGGCATGACGATTCCGTTGAGGCGGGTCAGTTCGGCAAGATAATTCTCGGCCTGGGTGCGGTGCTCGTAGTTCAGCGCCGCGGCAAACTCGGCCTTGGCCGCCTCGATGCGCTTCATCAGCTTCTCGCGGTCAAGCTCTTCCATGGGAACGGCGGATTCGGCAAGCAGAGTGCAGTTTTCCGGCGTGATGTCCGCAAAGCCGCCGAACACGACATAGCGTGTGGTCTTGCCGGCTGCATCCTTGACCGTGACCACGCCCGGCTTGAGCGTCGTCATCACCGGCGCATGGTTGGCCATGACGGTCATTTCGCCTTCCGTAGCCGGAATGACAACTTCGCTTACCTTCTCCGAAAGCAGCAGGCGCTCGGGAGAAACGAGTTCAAGATTGAAATTGTCAGCCATGACGCTTCACTTCTTCCATAGTGTGCAGACGAATGACGGCGCGCAGATCCGTGCAGCGCGCCGTCCGTTTCCCGTTATCAGGCAGCTTCGGCGGCCAGCTTCTTGGCCTTCTCGACGGCTTCCTCGATGGAGCCGACCATGTAGAAGGCGGCTTCCGGCAGGTGGTCGTACTCGCCGTTTACCAAGCCCTTGAAGCCCTTGATCGTGTCTTCGAGCGCGACCAGCTTGCCCGGCGAACCGGTAAAGACTTCAGCAACGAAGAACGGCTGCGACAGGAAGCGCTCGATCTTGCGGGCACGGGCAACGGCCAGTTTGTCTTCTTCCGACAGTTCGTCCATCCCGAGGATGGCAATGATGTCCTGAAGGGCCTTGTAGCGCTGCAGTGTCGACTGAACCTTACGAGCCACTTCGTAGTGCTCCTCGCCGACGATCATCGGGTCAAGCATGCGCGAGGTCGAGTCGAGCGGGTCAACGGCCGGGTAGATACCCTTTTCGGCGATCGAGCGCGACAACACGGTCGTTGCGTCCAGGTGGGCGAACGAAGTGGCCGGAGCCGGATCGGTCAGGTCGTCGGCGGGTACGTAGATGGCCTGTACCGATGTGATCGAGCCAGTCGTCGTCGTGGTGATGCGTTCCTGCATCTGCCCCATGTCGGTGGCGAGCGTCGGCTGGTAGCCAACGGCCGACGGAATACGGCCGAGCAGAGCCGACACTTCCGAACCTGCCTGCGTGAAGCGGAAGATGTTGTCGACGAAGAACAGAACGTCCTGGCCCTGGTCGCGGAAGTTTTCAGCGACCGTCAGGCCGGTCAAAGCGACGCGCGCGCGCGCGCCCGGCGGTTCGTTCATCTGACCGTAAACGAGGGCTGCCTTCGAGCCTTCGCCGCCGCCAAGCTTGTTGACGCCCGATTCGATCATTTCATGGTAAAGGTCATTGCCTTCGCGGGTACGTTCACCCACGCCTGCGAACACCGAGTAACCACCGTGCGCCTTGGCGACGTTGTTGATCAGTTCCATGATGAGAACGGTCTTGCCGACGCCGGCGCCGCCGAAGAGGCCGATCTTGCCACCCTTTGCGTAAGGGGCGAGTAGGTCGACAACCTTGATGCCCGTCACGAGGATCTGCGCTTCGGTCGACTGCTCGACATAGGTTGGGGCTTCCTGGTGGATCGCGCGCTTGGAGGCGGTGACCAGCGGGCCTGCTTCGTCGACCGGCTCGCCGATGACGTTCATGATGCGACCCAGCGTTTCCGGGCCGACCGGAACCGAGATCGGCGCGCCCGTGTTGGTGACCGGCTGGCCGCGAACCAGACCTTCGGTCGAGTCCATGGCGATCGTGCGCACGACGTTTTCACCCAGGTGCTGCGCGACTTCGAGAACCAGGCGGTTGCCCAGGTTGTCGGTTTCCAGCGCGTTCAGGATCGGCGGCAGTTCGCCTTCGAACGCGACGTCAACGACAGCGCCGATGACCTGCGTCACCTTGCCAGTGGAACCGGCGGCCTTGCCCGCTGCGGCTTTGGGGGTAGCTGCCTTAGCCATAATCCTTACCCTCTTTCCTTAACCTCAGAGCGCTTCCGCGCCCGAAATGATTTCAATGAGTTCCTTGGTGATCTGCGCCTGACGCTGGCGGTTGTAGTTGAGCGTCAGCTTGTTGATCATCTCACCGGCATTGCGCGTCGCATTGTCCATCGCGCTCATCTTCGCGCCCATCTCGCCGGCGACGTTCTCGAGCAGCGCCCGGAAGATCTGCACCGAGATGTTGCGCGGGATCAGATCCGCGAGGATCGCGCCGGCATCGGGCTCGTATTCGTAAATGGCCGCCGTCGCAGACGCGCCATTGTCCTCGGCCGGAGCGGCAGCCGGAATGAGTTGCTGCGCCGTCGGCACCTGCGAAATCACCGACTTGAACTCCGAATAGTACAGCGTGCAGACGTCGAACTCGCCCTTGTCGAACAGGGCGATGACCTTGCGGCCGATCGCATCGGCGTTCTCGAAACCGATTTTCTTGACGTCACGCAGTTCGACGCGATCGATGATCAGCGAAGCATACTCGCGACGCAGGATGTCGAAGCCCTTCTTGCCGACGCATAGGATCTTTACCGTCTTTCCCGCCGCCAGAAGCTTGCGGGCATGATCGCGGGCGAAGCGTGCGATCTGCGAATTGAACCCCCCGCAGAGGCCACGCTCAGCGGTGCAGACCACCAGCAAGTGCACTTCGTCCTTGCCCGTGCCGGTCATCAGCGCCGGAGCATCCTGTTCGCCACCCACCGCCTGGGCGATGTTGGCGAGGACTGCACCCATGCGCTGCGAATAAGGCCGGGCGGCCTCGGCCGCCTCCTGGGCGCGCCGAAGCTTCGCCGCGGCGACCATCTTCATCGCCTTGGTGATCTTCTGCGTCGCCTTGACGGAGGCGATCCGGTTTTTCAGATCCTTAAGAGAAGGCATCCGCTATCCGTCCTTGGCTAGTGATCCGTTCAGGCGAAAGACTTGGCGAATGCATCGAGAGCGCCCTTGAGCTTGCTCTTGATGTCGTCGCTGATGGCCTTTTCCTTGCGGATCGCGTCAAGAATGTCCTTGCCTTCCGAACGCAGGTAGGTGAGCAGACCCTGTTCGAACTTGCTGACCTGGTTGACAGGGAGCTTGTCGAGGTAGCCGTTCACGCCGGCAAAGATGACCGCGACCTGCTCTTCCGTCTTCAACGGCGAGAACTGCGGCTGCTTCAGGAGTTCGGTCAGGCGGGCGCCGCGGTTCAGGAGGCGCTGGGTCGCAGCGTCAAGGTCCGAACCGAACTGGGCGAAGGCGGCCATTTCACGATACTGGGCGAGTTCGCCCTTGATCGAGCCAGCAACCTGCTTCATCGCCTTGATCTGGGCGGCAGAACCAACGCGCGAAACCGACAGACCGACGTTAACGGCCGGGCGGATACCCTGGTAGAACAGGTCGGTTTCGAGGAAGATCTGGCCGTCGGTGATCGAGATCACGTTGGTCGGAATGAACGCCGAAACGTCGTTGCCCTGGGTTTCGATGACCGGCAGAGCCGTCAGCGAACCGGCGCCGTTGTCGTCGTTGAGCTTGGCAGCGCGCTCGAGCAGGCGCGAATGCAGATAGAAGACGTCACCCGGGTAAGCTTCGCGACCCGGCGGACGACGCAGCAGCAGCGACATCTGGCGGTAAGCGACAGCCTGCTTGGAAAGGTCGTCGTAGCCGATCAGGGCATGCTGGCCGTTGTCGCGGAAGAACTCGCCCATGGTGCAGCCAGCGAACGGAGCCAGGTACTGCATCGGAGCCGGATCGGAAGCGGTCGCAGCAACGATGATCGAGTACTTGAGTGCGCCACGCTCTTCGAGGACCTTCACGAACTGGGCAACGGTCGAACGCTTCTGGCCGATAGCGACGTAGACGCAATACAGCTTCTCGCTGTCCGGGCCGTTGTCGTGGATGGCCTTCTGGTTGAGGATCGTGTCGAGAATGATTGCGGTCTTGCCGGTCTGGCGGTCGCCGATGACGAGCTCGCGCTGGCCGCGACCGACCGGGATGAGGGCATCGATAGCCTTGAGACCGGTCGACATCGGCTCATGCACCGACTTGCGCGGAATGATACCCGGAGCCTTGACGTCGACGCGTGCGCGGCGAGTGGCGTTGATCGGGCCCTTGCCGTCGATCGGATTGCCGAGGGCGTCTACCACACGGCCGAGCAGTTCCGGGCCAACCGGAACGTCGACGATCGCGCCAGTACGCTTGACGGTATCGCCTTCCTTGATGCCGCGCTCCGAACCGAAGATAACCACACCGACATTGTCGGCTTCGAGGTTCATCGCCATGCCGCGGATACCGCCGGGGAATTCCACCATCTCACCAGCCTGAACATTGTCCAGACCATAAACGCGAGCGATGCCGTCACCGACAGAGAGAACCTGGCCGACTTCAGAGACTTCCGCCTCTTTGCCGAAGTTTTTGATTTGATCTTTAAGAATTGCGGAAATTTCCGCGGCGCGGATATCCATCAGCCAACCTCTTTCAGTGCAAGCTTAAGGGTAGAGAGTTTGGTGCGAAGAGACGTATCGATCTGACGCGAACCGACCTTGACGATCAGGCCACCGAGTATAGACGGATCGACCGTGACCGACACCGTCACGTCTTTTCCGGTGACGCCCTTCAGCGCCACCTTCAGTTCTTTTTCCTGCGCTGCAGTGAGCGCATGGGCCGAGGTGACCTCGGCGGAAATTTCGCCGCGATGGCGGGCTGCGATGGCGCGGAAAGCCTGGATCATCCCCGGCAGGGCGAACAGGCGGCGGTTGCGCGCCACGACCTTGAGGAAGTTGCCGACGAGGCCGCCGATCTCCGCCTTTTCGTTGATTGCGGTAACGGCCTTCAACTGATCCTCGGAGGAAAATACCGGGCTGGCAACGAGCCGCCTCAGATCGGCACTTTCATCCAGCAGAGCCTGAAAACGGTCCAGATCTGCGCTTACCGCATCGACGCCGCCCGATTCGAGGGCAAGGTCGAATAGAGACGCCGCATACCTTTCGGCAACGCCAGAAATGAGCTGGGATGTGTCTGCCACGGGCACAATTTTCCCTGATTTTCCTTCAAGATTCAGGAACGCTGTGACTAGCTCCCATATCCTCTTGAATTCGTTTTGATTTCCCCCAGAAATGATGAGAGCGCTGCCTCACCTTTTCCGAATTTCGCGGTCCGTCTAGCATAGGATGTTGGGACTCGCAACACGCGCAAGCGACGAATACGTGTTTCCAGCCGGATTCACGCGCCAAAATCACTACAATTGGCCGGTAGCACGAATATCAACGTCATTTTCTGTTGTTGGGATCAGACTATACCATGCCGAAGACATAGGCGAGCGGCATGGCCGCGAGAATCGCCTGCACAACCAGGAGGAAGTAGTTCACAAGGCTACTCCCCCGGTCCGACATGATCGACAGAATTCGCCCGAATACCGCCATCGCAAACGACGCGCCGAGTGCGAGGTAGACCATCGGCTGCGCAAAGAGGAGCGCAGCAAGGCCGAAGCCAAAATAGAAGCCACCCATTGTCGAGCGCGCCTCGGCAAACGCGTCCGGGCGCCCCTCCCTGGGTTCGAGGCCGACGAACCGGAAGGAAAGCCCCGGCGCGAACATCATGAACAGCCCGAGCACGGCGGTAACCGCCGCCGCAGCAAAGGCGAGTTGCTCACCCGGTTCAGTCGGAAAATAAAACTCCATGAGTGACCCTCGATTGTCCTTAGTGTCCGGCGCCCTTATGCCACGAAGATACTCGCGAGAAAATCGGCCACGGCGCAAATCCAGCGTGCATCACAGAAAGCTTTGCGGATCGATGTCGAGCTGCACGTGCACGGAACCACGCTCCTTCGGTCCGTGGGCGAGCATCGCGCGCAAGAAGGCCTGCATGTCGCTGGCGCGCCGACCGTGAACGAGCAGGCGGAAGCGATGGCGCCCGCGCACCAGGGCAAGTGGCGCCTCGGCCGGACCGAGAATGGAAATGCCGGACACCTGCGGTGCCGCCTGGCGCAAGCCGCGCGCATGTGCCTCGGCATCACCCCGCGCGTCGGCCGAGACGATGATCGAGGCAAGCCGCCCGAACGGCGGCAGCAGCGCCCTTTCCCGTTCGCCGATCTCCCGGTCGTAGAACGCCCCGGCATCGCCCGAGACGATTGCCTGCATCACCGGGTGTTGCGGCTGGTAGGTCTGCAGCAGGCCATGGCTCTCTCGTCCGGTGCGTCCGGCACGCCCCGTCACCTGCGACAGCAATTGAAAGGTGCGTTCCGCGGCGCGCGGGTCACCATTGGCAAGGCCAAGGTCGGCGTCGACGATACCGACCAGCGTCATCAGCGGGAAGTTGTGGCCCTTGGCAACGAGCTGGGTGCCGATGACGATGTCGGCCTCACCTTTGGCGATGGCGTCGAGTTCCAGCCGCAGCCGCTTGACCCCGCCTGCCATGTCGGACGACAGGACGATCGTCCGCGCTTCCGGAAAATGGCGCTCTACCTCCTCGGCGATGCGCTCGACGCCGGGACCGCAGGCGACCAGATGATCGAGGGTGCCGCAGTCCGGGCAGGCCTCGGGCGTGCGTTCGGCATAGCCGCACTGGTGGCACTGGATCTGGTTGCGGAAGCGGTGCTCCACCAGCCAGCTCGAACATTGCGGGCACTGGAAGCGATGCCCGCATACCCGGCAAAGGGTGAGAGGCGCATAGCCGCGGCGATTGAGGAAGAGCAGGGCCTGCTCGCCACGCTCGATCGTCTTGCCGATACCGCGCAGCAAGACCGGCGAGAGAAAGCCGCCGCGCTCGGGCGCGTGCCGGCGCATGTCGACGAGGTGCAGGTCGGGCAAGGCCGCGTCGCCGAAACGCGTCGGCAGATGGATGGTGGTGTAGCGCCCGCTCTGGCCGTTCACCTGACTTTCGACCGATGGCGTCGCCGACACCAGCACGATCGGGAAGTCACTGATGCGGGCGCGTACCACCGCCATATCACGGGCATTGTAGTAGACCCGGTCCTCCTGCTTGTAGGCCGGATCATGCTCTTCATCGACAATGATGAGGCCGAGGTCCTCGAAGGGCAGGAAAAGCGCCGAGCGCGCTCCCGCCACCACCCGCACCTCGCCGGTGACCGCCTGTCGCCACACCTTTTCGCGGGTACGGGGCGCGAGATCGGAGTGCCATTCGGCAGGCTTGGCGCCGAAGCGATCCTGGAAGCGTTCGAGGAAACTGGCGGTGAGGGCGATTTCCGGCAGCAGGATCAGCACCTGCTTGCCGCGGCGCAGCGTTTCGGCGATCGCCTCGAAATAGACCTCGGTCTTGCCGGATCCGGTAACGCCGTCGATCAGCGCCACGGAAAACCCGCCACTACGCACCGTGTTGAGGATATCGACAGCGGCATCCTTCTGAACCCCCTCCAGCCTTGGTGCGGAAAAATCCGGATCGGGAAGGGCAACCACCGGCGGCGGCGGCAGGAATATCGTCTCGAAGATGCCCTGGGCGATCAGCCCGTCGACCACGCTGGTAGAAACACCCGCGGCATGGGCAAGGCCGCTGCGGGTCCAGGACAGCCCGTCACGGGCCATGTCGAGGACGCGTGCACGCGCCGGCGTCATTCGCTCCGGCTGGCCGCCGACGAAGCGAAGCCCCTCCACCATCGGCTCGGGATCGAAGGCCGCGGGCGCCCGCAGCGCCATTCGTGCCACCAATCCTGGCGGAGAGAGCGTATAGCCGGCAACCCAATCGAGGAACTGCCGCATCTCGCGACCGATCGGCGGGCAATCGAAAACACGCTCGATCGCGCGCAACTTTTTGGCATCGACCGAACCGTCGTCCTCGCCATCCCAGACGACGCCGATCACCTTTCGCGGTCCGAGTGGCACCTGCACGATTGAGCCAGGTTCGACGGCCACGCCGTCCGGAACGGTGTAGCTGTAGGGTTTCGGCGCCGGCATGGGCACGAGAACGGGCACCACCCGGCTGCGGGTGGCCGGCTCAAACAGCGATCCGAAGAGGTTTGGCGAATCTTTCGTCATTGCGCCAGACCATGCCTTCGCGGCACCGAAAAGAAAACCGCAAACATCTCCGATCGACGGGCCGTGCGTCAGCTTCGCATCTGCACCCGCCCACCGTGTCTGCCGGAGGTCATCACTTCATGCGAAAGATCGCATCCGGATCGACCGCGAGATCATGCACCGTATGGCGTTCGAGGGAACGGGTCACCTCGCCTGCATCGCCGTCGAGCGTTTCCGGAGGGATGGATTTGCCGATGGTGAAATCGAAGCTATGTCGCCTCTTGTTGAGAAGTTCGTGAAACACGGTCATGTCCCTCAGTTCCGTGGACCACTTGGCGAACCAGTAGAACAGGCCGGAGTTCCTGGCGCGCATATGCACCGGCACAATCGGCAGGCCATACTTGCGGGCGAGCCCGACGGCGGAGGTTTTCCAAGGTCTCTCGTTGAGGCGCCCGTCCGCCCAGTAGGCGATGCGGCCGGAGGGGAAAAGAACCGTCGCCTTGCCTTCCTCGACCGCTCGGTTGGTCAGCAACAACGTTTCGCGGGTCTTCAGCTTGGTCTTGTGTTCCTCGCGCCACTCGACGGGAATGATCATCTCCGCAAGACGCGGGTTGACCCGCACCGCATCGCGATTGGCGAAGAACATCATGTCCGGGCGCCTGGTCTTCAGCAGGTCGAAAACGGCAATCCCGTCGGCAATTCCGGTAGGGTGGTTGCTGACGAGCAGAAAGCAGCCCTGGCGCGGGATGCGATCGTCGCCACTTACCTTGACGTCGAGCGAAAGCGTGTTGCTCAAGTATTCGAACGCATGAAAGCCCGGCACGCTGGCAACCGCATCGGCAAACTCGATCGCCTTGCCGTAGCCGAGCAGCGCGTAGAGAAACGGCCGCATTGCCGGCCAGAGCGGGTGGCGCACGATCCGTTTGCCGCGCTCGGCAATCAAGGTGTCGACGATATGGCCCGGTTGCCCTTGCGAGACGAGCGCGACGGTTTCGGCAAACTGCCCAATCATGGTCATCGAATCGCGATGCAGCATGGCCCTTCCCGCTTCAGTTGCTGGCCCTCTATCGCAATCCAATATGATCCCCGCATGACAGCGCCACCGTGCAATTAACAATTCCCTAACACGCTTTTGGGAAAGTGGCTTACGCCATCCAATCCGGGGCAAATACATGCAGGCTGAACTACTTGTTATCGCCGATCAGACGCTGATGGCCGAGCGCCAGAAGTGGCTCGCCGGACTGGGACAGGAACGCCGCCTGTCGGAAAACACTGTCGAGGCCTACGAGCGCGACACGCGCCAGTTCCTCGCCTTCCTGACCGGCCATCTCGGCGGTCCGGCGGGGCTTTCCGACATCCATTCGCTCAGGCCTGCCGACCTGCGCGCCTTTCTCGCCGCGCGCCGGCGCGACGGCATGGGTGCGCGCTCGCTCGGCCGGTCGCTCGCCGGCCTGCGTTCGTTTCTCAGATATCTGGAGCGCAAGGGCCTCGCCAATGCGGCCGGCGCCAGCGCCGTGCGCTCGCCCAAGCAGCCGAAATCCCTGCCGAAACCCCTTTCAGATGGTCAGGCGATCACGGTTGTCAGTCACGATGCGCAATTGCATGAAGAAGCATGGATTGCGGCCCGCGACGCGGCGGTGCTTTCGCTGCTCTACGGTTGCGGCCTGCGCATATCCGAAGCACTGGACATGAAGCCGGAGGACATCCACCCTAGCGCGACCTCGCTGCGCGTGACCGGCAAAGGCAGCAAGACCCGGCTGGTGCCGCTTCTGGCGATCGTCATCGACGCGGTGGAAAAATATCGTGCGCTCTGCCCCTATCACCTGGAAGCCGGAAGCCCGCTCTTTCGCGGCGCCCGCGGCGGCAAGCTGCAGGCCGCGATCATCCAGCGCGAGATGCAGAAACTGCGCGGTGCGCTGGGCCTGCCGGACAGTGCCACGCCGCATGCGCTCAGGCATTCCTTTGCCACCCACCTCCTGGCCGGGGGCGGCGACCTGCGCACCATCCAGGAACTGCTCGGCCATGCGAGCCTGTCGACCACACAGGTCTATACCGGGGTCGATTCGGCCCGCCTGCTCGAGGTCTACGACCGCGCCCACCCCCGCGCCTGACGGGTCATTAACCAAACACATTAAGTAAATATGAGCGGCACGCTGCTAGGCTTGCCAGAACTCAGACGGATCGCGAGCGACGATGACCTCCTTTGCCGAACGTACCATGCGCCTGTTCCCCAGAACTGCGGTCGACTTCGCCTTCTGGCTGCTGGCGATCTTGCCGCTTCTGTTGCTGGCAAGCTTCGTCGCAGTGCTTGTCTCCGTCCAGTCGGCGCGGGCGGAAGAGACCGCAGCCTGCAAGGGCAACAACATCATCGAGACGTTGCGCGCAAATGATCCCGCCGCCTACCAGCGTGTCGTCGATGAAGCGGCACGCACGCCGAACGGCAAGGGCAACTTCTGGAAGATCGAGAAGCAAGGCGTCTCCCCCTCCTTTCTGATGGGCACGATGCACGTGACAGATCCGCGGGTGCTCGCCATGTCCCCGGCTGCAAAGCAGGCCCATGCCGGCGCCGATACGATCGTCATCGAATCCGACGAGATTCTGGACGAGAAGAAGGCGGCGGCAGCGCTGCTGATGAAGCCTGAACTGACGATGTTCACCGACGGTACGACCATCAGCAAGCTGCTGTCTGCCAAGGATGCCGAAACGCTGGCAAGCGGCCTCAAGGCACGCGGCATCGCACTGCCCCTAGTCGATCGCATGAAGCCGTGGATGATTGCAAGCTTCGTGGCCCTTCCCGCCTGCGAGGTGCAGCGCAAGGCCGACGGCGCCGCGTTCCTCGACAAGAAGCTAGCGGAGGATGCGCTGGCGATGGGCAAGCAGGTCAAGGGACTGGAGACGCTCGCCGAACAGCTTTCCGCCATGGCCGAGCTCCCGGTCGAGTTCCACCTGCAGGCGTTGATCGAAACAATCAAGATCGGCGATCGGATGAACGACGTCATCGAAACGATGACCGATCTCTATCTTTCCGGCGATACGGGCATGACATTGCCGATGCTGAAGACCGTTTCGCCGGAAGACTCCGGGGACGATGCGGGAAGCTATGCGGCGTTCGAGCAGCGCATCATTATCGACCGCAACCACGTCATGGCCGAGCGCGCCGGTCCGCTGCTCGCCAAGGGCAATGTCTTCATCGCCGTCGGGGCATTGCACCTGCCGGGCGCGGACGGCCTGGTCGAGTTGCTGCGCAAGCAGGGTTTTACGGTGACCGCGGTGAATTGAAGCCGCCTTAGAGAAGGATAACCGCGATCGGTGGACAAAAATGTTCACAAGTTTCGACGCATAAAGTGGGGCGAACCCCAGGAAAAATTGAAGATGCTCAGGAATTCTTCATCTCCTGAACCAGAATCCGGCGGATTGTCCGGATTGGCGTTTGCGGTCGTGGTGCTGGTCGCCTCGGCGGCGTCCTTCGTTATCGTGTCCGTGGTCGCAAGCAA
Source organism: Ferirhizobium litorale (assembly GCA_030028905.1). Classification (GTDB taxonomy): domain Bacteria; phylum Pseudomonadota; class Alphaproteobacteria; order Rhizobiales; family Rhizobiaceae; genus Ferirhizobium; species Ferirhizobium litorale. The sequence goes on from JALDYZ010000009.1 coordinate 95,150, forward strand.
GATCCAGTAGTTGCAACGCTCCCTAGATGAAACGCCGCGGATCGTTGACCCACGGCGCTTTTGTCACTGCCCGATCCGCTGATCACATGTGGATCGGCTTGAAGAAGGCGGCGAGCGCCGCTTCCTTTACCGCTTCCGACATGGTCGGATGTGCGTGGCAGGTGCGGCCGAGATCTTCCGCCGAGCCGCCGAATTCCATCAGCACGGCAATCTCGTGGATCATCTCGCCGGCACCGAAGCCGACGATATGGCCGCCGAGCACCCGGTCGGTCTCCTTGTCGGAGAGGATCTTGACGAAGCCGTCGGTCGCGAGCATCGCGCGGGCACGGCCATTGGCCGTGAAGGGAAACTTGCCGACCTTGTAGGCGACGCCAGCGGCCTTGAGCTCTTCTTCGGTCTTGCCGACGGATGCCACTTCCGGCTGGGTGTAGACCACGCTCGGGATGACGTCGTAGTTCACATGGCCGGCCTGCCCTGCGAGGATCTCGGCGAGGGCGACGCCCTCGTCCTCGGCCTTGTGCGCCAGCATCGGTCCCTTCACGACATCGCCGATGGCGTAGATGCCCGCAACGTTGGTGCGATAGTGGCCGTCGATCTCGACGCGTCCGGCCTTGTCGAGGGCAACGCCGGCGGCCTCCAGGCCGAGGCCTTCGGTATAGGGCTTGCGGCCGGTGGCGATCAGCACGACATCGGCGTCGACCGTTGTCGCCTCGCCGCCCTTTACGGGCTCGAACGTGACCTTTGCACCTGCGCCAGCCTTGACGACTCCGGTCACCTTGGCGCCGAGCTTGAACTCGATGCCCTGCTTGGCGAGCATGCGCTGGAACTGCTTGGAGACTTCGCCGTCCATCCCGCCGAGGATCGAGTCGAGATATTCGACGACCGTGACCTTGGCACCAAGCCGCGCCCAGACCGAGCCCAATTCCAGGCCGATGACGCCGCCGCCGACAACGATCATCGATACCGGCACCTTATCCAGCGCGATGCCGCCGGTGGAGGAGATGATGACCTTCTCGTCGATGTCGACCTTGACGCCCGGAATGCCGGCGACGTCGGAGCCGGTGGCGATGACGATGTTCTTCGTTTCCAGTTCCTGGACTTCGCCTGCGTCATTGGTGACAGCGACCTTGCCGGCGGAAACGATCTTGCCCGTGCCCTGGAAGGTATCGATCTTGTTCTTCTTGAACAGGAAGGCAACACCGTCGACATTGGCCTTAACGGTCGCATCCTTGTGCGCCATCATTTTCGCAAGGTTCAATTTCGGCGCGGAGACCTCGACGCCGAGCGCGTCCATCCCGTGAGCGACATGGTCGAACATTTCGGACGCATGCAGCAGTGCCTTGGAGGGAATACAGCCGACGTTGAGGCAGGTGCCGCCGTAGGTGGCACGCTTTTCGACCACCGCGACCTTCAGGCCGAGCTGGGCCGCCTTGATGGCGCAGACGTAGCCGCCCGGGCCGGAGCCGATTACGATGAGATCATATGCCATTGAAATATCCTTCATTCGTGGGCGCTTATCGCCCGCCGCTGACACTGAGAACGGCGCCCGTAATATAGGAAGCCGCATTTGAGAGAAGAAAGAGGATGGATTGCGCCACCTCGACGGCCGTGCCCGGCCGCTGCATCGGGATCTGCGGGGCCAGGTCCCGCGCCCGGTCGGGAAGTCCGCCAGATGCGTGGATGTCGGTATCGATGACACCCGGCCTCACCGCATTGACGCGAATACCGTCCGCGGCGACTTCGCGCGCAAGGCCAAGCGTGAACGTCTCGATCGCGCCCTTGCTTGCCGCATAGTCCACGTACTGCCCGGCCGCCCCGAGAGTTGCAGCAATAGACGAGACGTTGACAATCGCGCCGCCCTGCCCGCCGTGACGGGCAGACATGCGCCGCACGGCCTGCTGTGCGCAACGGATGGAGCCCAGCACGTTCACGGCAAACATGCGCTCCAGTCGCTCGCCGGTCATTTCGTCGACGCGCTGCGGCGGTCCGACGATCCCGGCATTGTTCACGAGGCCATCGAGACGTCCGAAAGCGGCGTCCACCGCTGCGAAGATCGAAGCGACACCGGCCTCGCTCCCGACATCCCCGGCGACGGCGACCGCCGATCCTCCGGCTGCGCGAATACCATCCACCACATCGCTCGCAGCCTTCGCATTGGTGGCATAGTTCACCGCAACGCTCCAGCCATCGGCTGCCGCTAGCCGGCAGACGCTGGCGCCGATGCCGCGACCGCCACCTGTAACCAGAAGCACAGGTTTGGTATCCGTCATTGGCCGCATCCTTTCAGGGTGAGGACGTCCCAAGGCGCTACCGTGAGCTGACCTTCGCCCCACAGGGCCGACGAACGAATGGAACTGCCGAGATCCGCCAGCAGGATCTCTCCCGCGGCAGCCGCAGTCCCATCCGGCAAGTTGGCGGCGCCACCCTTGTCATCGATGGAATAGAGCAAGCCCTCCCAGACTGTACAGGCGTCGAGTTCCGCGCCAGTGACATCTCCCTCCGGGCAATTGTGCATGATGATGCCGCTGCTGCGCGAGACTTCGTCCGTCGGCATTACGTATCCGTCGAGCAGAAGGCCCGTCTTCAAGACGGCAAGCTTGAAGATATGGCTCGCGGCGGCGGCGGCCGACTCCACGGGAACGAACCGCAATTCGTAGGCCTTGTCCCGATCCTCGTAGATCGCATCCTGCTGGGCGCATTCGGCGGCGAACGCCGCCGACGAAACCAAAACGAACAGCGAAAGAACTGGCGGGAAAAGGCTCTGGACCGGCGACATTGTCAAACCGCCTTCTCGGTCGCGAGCTTGATGCCGAGTGCGATGAAGACGAGACCACTGACCCGATCGATCCACTGGCTCGTCCGCGCGAAGGCGGCGCGCATCTTTGGCGTGGTCATGAAGATTGACACGCCGACGAACCATGCGATTAGGCAGCCTGCCATGACCAGGCCGTAGCCGAACTTGATCATCATCGGCGTATGGGCGCTGACGACGGTCGAGAAGATCGACAGGAAGAAGAATACCGGCTTCGGGTTCAACGCGTTGGCCATGAAGCCCAGCGTGAAGGCCCGGGCAGCGGATTGGCGCTTGTGCGGTTCCATCGCGGCGGCATCGCTGACTGTAAGGTCGGCCTTACCGGCGCACAGCGCCTTGATGCCGATATAGACGAGGTAGGCGACGCCGCACCACTTCACGATGTTGAACAGGTAGATGGACTGCGAAATGATCAGTCCCAGCCCCAGGATGGTGTAGGTCACGTGAAACATCAGCGACGTGCCGATGCCGAAGGAGGTGATGACCGCCGGACGACGACCATGGACGATCGACTGGCGCATGACCATGGCGAGGTCGGCGCCCGGAGAGACGATGGCAAAGGCAAAGATCGCCATCAATGATGCGAGTTCCAAAAGGTATTGGCTCATGATTTGGCAACCGGCAAGTTTCAGCGCGAGAAAGAATCGGGGGCGCATTGCACCCCCGGGGCCTTCTTAGAGGTCGAGTACCAGGCGTTCGGGATCTTCCAGGCTCTCCTTGACGCGAACCAGGAAGGTCACGGCTTCCTTGCCGTCGACGATGCGGTGATCATAGGACAGCGCCAGATACATCATCGGGCGGATGACGACTTGACCGCCGATGGCGACCGGGCGCTCCTGGATCTTGTGCATGCCGAGGATGCCGGACTGCGGCGCGTTCAGGATCGGCGAGGACATCAGCGAACCGTAGACGCCGCCGTTGGAGATGGTGAAGGTGCCGCCCTGCATGTCGGCCATCGACAATTGGCCATCGCGCGCAGCCTTGCCGAGGCGGCCGATTTCCTTCTCGATCTCGGCGATCGACATCTGGTCGGCATCACGGACGACAGGAACGACGAGACCCTTGTCGGTGCCGACGGCGACGCCGATATGGCAGTAGTTCTTGTAGATGATGTCGGTGCCGTCGATCTCGGCGTTGACAGCGGGAAGTTCCTTCAGCGCGTGCGTGACCGCCTTGGTGAAGAAGCCCATAAAACCGAGCTTGACGCCATGCTTCTTCTCGAAGATGTCCTTGTAGCGGTTGCGCAGGTCCATCACCGCCTTCATGTCCACCTCGTTGTAGGTGGTCAGCATCGCGGCGGTGTTCTGCGCATCCTTGAGGCGCTTGGCGATCGTCTGGCGCAGGCGGGTCATCTTGACGCGCTCTTCGCGCGGTGCGTCCTCGACGGCCGAGGGTGCACGCGCTGCGACCGGTGCCGGCGCGGCAACGGAGGTTCCGGCGCCCTTTGCGATCGCGGCGAGCACGTCGCCCTTCAGCACTTGGCCCCGCTTGCCGGAACCGTCGACCTGTTCTGCAGCGATGTTGCTTTCTGCAAGCAGCTTGGCAGCCGCGGGAGCCGGGGGCATCGAGGATGCCGCAGGAGCAGGAGCGGCTGGCGCTGCAACTGCAGCCGGTGCGGCGGCAGCGACCGGCTCGGCGACCTTGGCTGGAGAAGCGGCGGCGGCAGTACCGGCGGCGCCTTCTGCGATCTGGCCGAGCAGCGCATCAAGGCCCACGGTTTCGCCCGGGCCAACCACGATCTCGGAAAGGACGCCGGCAGCCGGCGCCGGGACTTCGATGGTAACCTTGTCAGTTTCGAGCTCGACGATCGGCTCGTCGGCCTTCACGGTGTCGCCGACCTTCTTGAACCAGGTGCCGACGGTGGCTTCACTGACGGATTCGCCAAGGGTAGGAACGCGGATTTCTTTGGCCATGATTTGATTTCCGTTATTCAAAATTCGTTGCGGGCGATGAAGGGGATGGGAGGCCGATCAGCCTCCCAGTGCGTCCTCGAGGAATGCGGCAAGCTGGGCCAGGTGCTTCGACATCAGGCCGGTTGCGGGCGATGCGGCAGCCGGACGACCGGTATAGCGCACGCGCTGATACTTGGCGTCGATGTGTGCCAGGACCCATTCCAGGTACGGATCGATGAACGACCAGGCGCCCATGTTCTTCGGCTCTTCCTGGCACCAGACCATTTCCGCATTGCGGAAGCGGGACAGCTCGTTGATGAGCGCCTTGGCCGGGAAAGGATAGAGCTGTTCGACGCGCAACAGGTAGATGTCGTCGATGCCGCGCTTCTCGCGCTCTTCCAGAAGGTCGTAGTAGACCTTGCCGGTGCAGAGCACGACGCGGCGGATCTTCGAATCCTTCTGCAGCTTGATCGGGCCGTCCTTGATAACTTCCGCATCGTCCCACAGCAGGCGATGGAACGAGCTTTCGCCGGTCATTTCGGAGAGGCTCGATACGGCCCGCTTGTGGCGCAGCAGCGACTTCGGCGTCATCATGATCAACGGCTTGCGGAAGTCGCGCTTCATCTGCCGGCGCAGGATGTGGAAATAGTTTGCCGGCGTCGTGACGTTGGCGACCTGCATGTTGTCTTCAGCGCACAGCTGCAGGAAGCGCTCGAGGCGCGCCGAGGAGTGCTCGGGGCCCTGGCCTTCATAGCCGTGCGGCAGCAGGCAGACGAGGCCCGACATGCGCAACCACTTGCGTTCACCGGAAGCGATGAACTGGTCGAACACGACCTGCGCGCCGTTTGCGAAGTCGCCGAACTGGGCTTCCCAGAGGGTCAGCGCATTCGGACGGGCCAGCGAATAGCCGTATTCGAAGCCGAGAACGGCCTCTTCCGACAGCATCGAATTGATGACCTCGAACCGTGCCTGGGTCGGGGAAAGGTGAACCATCGGGATGTAGCGGTCTTCGGTCTCCTGGTCGTAGAGCACCGCGTGGCGCTGCGAGAAGGTACCTCGTTCGACATCCTGGCCGGACAACCGGATCTTGTGGCCGTCAAGGCAGAGCGATCCGAAAGCAAGCGCTTCCGCCATCGCCCAGTCGATCCCCTCGCCCGTCTGGATCATGTTGGCGCGGTTTTCCATGAAGCGCTGGATGGTGCGGTGCGCGTGGAAGCCGGCCGGAATCTCGGACAGTTTGCGGCCGATCTCCTTGATCTGCTTCATCGGCACCGCGGTCTTGCCGCGGCGCTGCTCGTCCGCATTGTCGGCGACGCGAAGACCGGTCCACTCGCCGTCGAGCCAGTCGGCCTTGTTCGGGTTGTAGGACTGGCCGGCCTCGAACTCCTGTTCGAGATGGGCGCGCCAGTCGGCCTTCATCTTCTCGAATTCGCCTTCGGTGATGACGCCTTCGCCGACCAGCTGCTCCCCGTAGATCTGCACGACGGTCTTGTGGGCGCGGATCACCTTGTACATCTTCGGCTGCGTGAACGCCGGCTCGTCGCCTTCGTTATGGCCGAAGCGACGATAGCAGAACATGTCGATGACGACCGGCTTGTGGAACTTCATCCGGAACTCGGTCGCGATCTTCGCGGCGTAGACGACCGCTTCCGGATCGTCGCCGTTGACGTGGAAGATCGGAGCCTCGATCATCTTCGCGACATCCGACGGATAGGGCGAAGAGCGCGAGAAGCCCGGATTGGTGGTGAAGCCGATCTGGTTGTTGATGATGAAGTGCATGGTGCCGGCGACGCGGTGGCCGCGCAGGCCCGACAGGCCAAGAATTTCGGCAACCACACCTTGGCCGGCGAAGGCCGCATCGCCATGGAGAAGAAGGGGCAGGACCTTGGAGCGCTCCTTGAGCGGGATGACGTCGCCTTCGAACACCTTCGCCAAGATGTCCTGCTTGGCGCGGGCCTTGCCCATGACGACCGGGTTGACGATTTCCAGATGCGAGGGGTTCGCAGTCAGCGACAGGTGAACCTTGTTGCCGTCGAATTCACGGTCGGAAGAGGCGCCGAGGTGATACTTGACGTCCCCCGAGCCTTCGACTTCGTCTGGCTTGAACGACCCGCCCTTGAATTCGTGGAAAATGGCGCGGTGCGGCTTTGCCATGACCTGCGACAAAACGTTCAGGCGGCCGCGGTGCGCCATGCCGAGAACGATCTCCTGGAGGTGTTCCTGGCCGCCGCGCTTGATGATCTGCTCGAGCGCCGGGATGAGCGATTCGCCGCCATCGAGGCCGAAGCGCTTGGTGCCCTTGTACTTGACATCGATGAACTGTTCGAAGCCTTCCGACTCGATCAGCTTCTGCAGAATGGCGCGCTTGCCTTCCGGGGTGAAAGCCACGCCCTTGTCCGGCCCCTCGATGCGTTCCTGGATCCATCCCTTTTCTTCCGGGTTGGACATATGCATGAATTCGACACCGATCGTGGAGCAATAGGTGCGCTCGAGAATATCGACCATCTCGCGGACAGTCGCGTATTCGAGTCCGAGTACATTGTCGATGAAAATCTTGCGGTCGTAATCGGCTTCGGTGAAGCCGTAGGACTTCGGCGACAGTTCGTCATAGTCTTCCACCGGCGCCGCAAGACCGAGCGGATCGAGCTTGGCGTGCAGGTGGCCGCGGGCCCGATAGGCGCGGATCATCATGATGGCGCGGACAGAATCACGCGTCGCCTGCAGGACGTCCGCGGTATCGGACGGCTTGCCGGCCGCTTCCGCCTTTGCCTTTATCTTGGTTTCCATGGCCTTTTCGACCGTGCCCCAATTGCCGTCGAGGGCCGAGACGAGTTCGCCGTTGGCGGCAACCGGCCAGTTGTCGCGCTTCCAGGACGCACCGTCGGCGGCCTTCTTCACGTCGTCCGGATTGTCCTCCAGAGCCTTGAAGAAGGAGCGCCATTCGTCGGAAACCGACGAGGGATCCTGTCCGTAGCGCGCATAGAGCTGCTCTATGTAAGCCGCATTCGCACCGTCGAGGAACGACGTGATTTGAAACTGCTCGTTGGCTTCTTGCCTTGCCATGGTGCTTTGCGGACGTCGTCCGCCTCCTGACTAGTATCTGTTGCCGGCGCTTGCAGGGCGTCCGGTCTTCGCTTGTCTGTCTTCGTTTCCGCGGATCGCGCGGCCATGCCTGCTTGGGTGCTGTCCCGGGCAGGAAAGATGAGCTTCCCTGCCCGACATTGTCGTCCGGGTCAGCCCTTGAGGACTTCAACCAGGGTCTTGCCGAGGCGCGCCGGAGACGGAGACACGCGAATGCCTGCCGATTCCATCGCCGCGATCTTGGATTCCGCATCGCCCTTGCCACCGGAAACCACGGCGCCGGCATGGCCCATGGTGCGGCCCTTCGGCGCCGTGCGGCCGGCGATGAAGCCTGCCATCGGCTTCTTGCGGCCCTTCTTGGCTTCGTCCTTGAGGAACTGCGCCGCGTCTTCTTCGGCCGAACCGCCGATCTCGCCGATCATGATGATCGACTGCGTGGCCTCGTCGGCGAGGAACATCTCGAGCACGTCGATGAACTCGGTGCCCTTGACCGGGTCGCCGCCGATGCCGACGGCCGTCGTCTGGCCGAGGCCTTCATTCGACGTCTGGAACACGGCTTCGTAGGTCAGCGTGCCGGAGCGCGAGACGATACCGACCGAACCCTTGCGGAAGATCGAGCCCGGCATGATGCCGATCTTGCATTCTTCCGGCGTCAGGATGCCCGGGCAGTTGGGGCCAAGCAGCCGGGACTTGGAACGGTCGAGGCGAGCCTTGACGCGGACCATGTCCATGACCGGGATGCCTTCGGTGATGCAGGTGATGAACGGGATCTCGGCTTCGATCGCCTCGATGATCGCGTCTGCTGCGCCTGCCGGCGGAACGTAGATGACGGTCGCATCGGCGCCGGTCTTTTCCTTGCCTTCGGCAACGGTTGCAAAGATCGGCAAGCTTTCGCCCTTCGAGCCGGTCCAGGTTTCGCCACCCTTTTTCGGGTGGATGCCGCCGACCATCTTGGTGCCGTAGTAGGCAAGCGCCTGTTCGGTATGGAAGGTGCCGGTCTTGCCGGTCAGGCCCTGAACGAGAACCTTGGTGTCTTTATTGACGAGAATGGACATACTTTCGGATCCTTCAAAATTAGCCGTTGATCGCCGCGACGATCTTCTTGGCCGCATCGTCCAAGTCGTCAGCCGCCGTGATCGCCAGACCCGATTCGTTCAGGATCTTCTTGCCGAGCTCGACATTGGTGCCTTCGAGGCGCACCACGAGCGGAACCTTGAGGCCGACTTCCTGAACCGCCGCGACCACGCCTTCAGCGATGACATCGCACTTCATGATGCCGCCGAAGATGTTGACGAGGATGCCTTCGACCTTGGGGTCTGCAGTGATGATCTTGAAGGCCGCGGCAACCTTCTCCTTGCCGGCGCCGCCGCCGACGTCGCAGAAGTTCGCCGGCTCCTTGCCGTAGAGCTTGATGATGTCCATCGTCGCCATGGCAAGCCCGGCGCCGTTGACCATGCAGCCGATGTTGCCGTCGAGCGCAACGTAGGCGAGGTCCCACTTGGAGGCCTCGATTTCCTTTGCGTCTTCTTCGGTCTCGTCGCGCAGCACCTTGACGTCGTCATGGCGGAAGATCGCATTGCCGTCGAACGACATCTTGGCGTCGAGCACGCGCAGGTGGCCGTCCTTCATGACGATCAGCGGATTGACCTCGAGGAGCGCCATGTCCTTCTCGCCGAAGGCCTTGTAGAGCGCCGGGAACAGCGACTTGGCGTCTTCGGCGGCAGCGCCGTCGAGCTCAAGAGCCTTCGAGATCTTCGCAACGTCGTCAGCCGTGACACCGGTTTCCGGATCGATGGCGATGGTGTGGATCTTCTCGGGCGTGTCGTGCGCGACCGCCTCGATGTCCATGCCGCCTTCGGTCGATACGACGAAGGCGACGCGGCCGACCGAGCGATCGACCAGCAGCGAGCAATAGAGTTCGCGGTCGATATCGGCGCCGTCTTCGATGTAGAGGCGATTGACCTGCTTGCCGGCTTCGCCCGTCTGCGCCGTCACCAGCGTGTTGCCGAGCATTTCCTTGGCATGGGCAACCACTTCGTCGATCGACTTCGCGAGGCGAACGCCGCCCTTGGCGTCAGGGCCGAGTTCCTTGAACTTGCCCTTGCCGCGACCGCCGGCATGGATCTGGCTCTTGACCACGTAGAGCGGACCGGGAAGCGACCTGGCGGCGGCTTCGGCTTCCTCGACCTTGAGGATAGCCACACCTTCCGCGACCGGCGCGCCATAGCCCTTCAGCAGAGCCTTGGCTTGATATTCATGAATGTTCATGGGGTATTGTCCCTGCTTTGACTACTTCAGCACCGGCGCAATGTTGATGCAGGCCTCGCAAAGACCGGCAACCGCACCGACAGACTTCTGGAACTGTTCTTCCTCGGCCTTGTTGAGGTCGATCTCGATGATGCGCTCGACGCCGCCGGCGCCGATGACGGTCGGCACGCCGACATACATGTCCTTCACGCCGTACTGGCCCGAAAGGTATGCGGCGCAGGGCAGAACGCGCTTCTTGTCCTTGAGGTAGGATTCGGCCATCTCGATCGCGGACGCGGCCGGAGCATAGTAGGCCGAGCCGGTTTTCAGCAGTCCGACGATTTCGGCGCCGCCATCACGGGTGCGCTGGATGATCTCTTCCAGGCGCTCCTTGGTGCACCAGCCCATCTTGACGAGGTCGGTGAGCGGGATGCCGGCAACTGTGGAGTAGCGAGCGAGCGGCACCATGGTATCGCCGTGACCGCCGAGGACGAATGCGGTGACGTCCTGGACGGAGACGTTGAATTCCTGGCTGAGGAACAGGCGGAAACGGGCGCTGTCGAGCACGCCGGCCATACCGACGACCATGTTCTTGGGCAGGCCCGAGAATTTCTGCAGGGCCCAGACCATCGCGTCGAGCGGGTTGGTGATGCAGATGACGAAGGCATTCGGGGCATACTTCTTGATGCCGGCGCCGACCTGTTCCATGACCTTGAGGTTGATGCCGAGAAGATCGTCGCGGCTCATGCCGGGCTTGCGGGCAACGCCGGCAGTGACGATGCAGACGTCGGCGCCTTCGATGGCAGCGTAGTCGCTGGCACCCGTCAGGTTGGCGTTGAAGCCTTCAACCGGGGAAGACTGTGCGATGTCGAGGCCCTTGCCCTGCGGGATGCCGTCGGCAATATCGAACAGGACGATGTCGCCCAGTTCCTTCAGGCCGGCGAGATGCGCCAGCGTGCCACCAATCATTCCCGAACCGATAAGTGCGATTTTTTTGCGCGCCATTGAAATGCTTCCTTTGCGTCAAAATCCCAACGCTGGCACCGGACGAGCGCCGGCCGTTGTGAACAATCGCAATAGACCCAAGCACAGGAAATGGCAATGGATTATTTTCGAGCTAGATAATTCAATCGGTTAGAAGACAAAATTCTTACGTAAACGTAATATATCATGCCATCAATTCGTCATAAATTCCGGCGTTGGCTTTTGTGCAGATCCAGATATTCCTGGCTACGCATCTCGTAAAGGCGCGAAACGGTGCGATCGAATTCGAAACCTTCGGTACCCTTCTTCGCCGTCAACAGCCGTTCGGGCATGTCGACGCCGGAGGCGAAAAGACGTACCGACCGGTCGTAGAGCGCATCGACGAGGATGATGAAGCGCTTCGTTTCATTGCGCTTTTCCGGACCGAGATGCGGGATGCGGTCGAGGAAGATCGTATCGTAACGTTTGGCGATCGCCAGGTAGTCGGAGGCGCCTAGCGGCTGCTCGCACAGGTCGGCGAAGGAAAAGCGCGCGGCTCGACCGATGGCGAGGGGCACATGGATCGTTCGCCCTTTCATCTGAATTTCTTCTGACTGCCCCTTCTGGCCGTCGGTAATGTGGCGCCACGAGGCGTTCATCGTCGCATCGGCCCGGTCGTCCGCGGGCGCCAGATAGACCGGCAGGTTGCCGTCCTTCTCCATCCGGTAATCTGTCGGCGAATCAAGTGTCGCCACTTCGACATGACGCTTGAGCAGGTCGACGAAGGGGAGGAACAAGCCCCTGTTGAGCCCATCGCGATAGAGATCGTCCGGCGCGACGTTCGACGTCGCGACCAGGACACAACCTTGGGCAAACAACTCGAAGAACAGCCGGGCAAGGATCATCGCATCGGCGATGTCCGTCACGGAGAACTCGTCGAAGCAAAGAAGTTCCGCCTCGGCGACGAGTTGCGCCGCCACCGGCGGCATCGGGTCCGCCTGTTTGGTCTCGCCGTTCTTCAGCCTTTGGCGGTGCGCCGCGATGCGGGTGTGAACGTCAGCCATGAACTCGTGGAAGTGGGCGCGACGCTTCTTCTCGATCGGCGCGAGGTCGTAGAACATGTCCATCAGCATGGTCTTGCCGCGACCGACGCTGCCATGGACGTAGAGTCCCTTCACCCGTTCCTTTGGCTTGCGCCGTGCCGCAAACAGCCAGCCAAGCGCACTGGCCTTAGCCGCGGGTCGCCTCGCCTTCAGACCGGCGAGAACCTTGTCCAGCCGTTCGGCGACGTGGATCTGCTCCGGATCTGCCTGCAGTGCGCCTGAAACCGTCAAGGACTTCAGCCGTTCGCTGACACTCAGCGAATAGTCTGGCATTGGCTTCATGAAAGATCTTCCGCTACGGGGCGGCCATCGCGGAGCCGCCGGCTAGCGGCTCAGGCTGATCGGTTGTCCCGAATTCGTCGAACCGTCGAAGCGGGCATCCGCCGACTTGTAGACCCGGCCGATGACGTTTCCGTCCCGGTCCTTGAGCAGCACCTGCTTGCCGGAAACTTCCCACGAGCCCATCGCCGTCAGTTCGCCGGCGCAGCCGCGCGTACCGCCGCGCGATCCGCTGCCGAGGTTGGTGAGCGTCAGGAACATGTCGCAGGAGCTTCCCGCGCTTGCTACCCGCCAGTTGCCGACCATCTGCTCCTTGGTAACGTCCAGCGCGGTCGCAGGGGCGGCTTCGCCCATCGCGCCGGTGCCGAGCGAGGCGCTCTGCTGGGGCGCCGCCGGGAACTGGCCGGAAGGTGTCGTTTGCGTCGTCGGGTCGGGCAAGCTTCCCGACTGTACGCCTTGCACCGGCTGCGCCTGCAGGGGTGCCGGAGAGTAAGAGCCCGAATCGCTATACGAGGTGCGCTGGCAACCAGCGAGCGAAAGAACGATCGCGAGACCCGTCACCGCATATCGAAACTGCATCATCACACTCCTGTATTTTCCGCGCTAGCCCGCGCAACCTGTCGCTCAATCAAGGCGGAATTATCGTAAACCACCTTGGTTAATCAAGTCGGTACAAGGATAAATTGCCGCGATGGACGAAGGTTTCCGATTTTGCGCGGCATTTTAGACGCACCTGAATTGCGTCCTGCATCCACTGGTTTACCGACAGCAGCCGGTCGACACGCCAAAAACCGCGATCGTCGCCGCGGCTTTTTCCGAGTCCATGCAATCGCTCACCGGTCAGACGCGGCGCTCGACCATCATCTTTTTGATTTCCGCAATGGCCTTTGCGGGATTGAGGCCCTTGGGGCAGGCCTGGGCGCAGTTCATGATCGTGTGGCAGCGATAGAGCCGGAACGGATCCTCGAGGTTGTCGAGGCGCTCGCCGGTCGCTTCGTCTCTGGAGTCGATCAGCCAGCGATAGGCTTGCAGCAGAACCGCCGGGCCGAGATAGCGGTCGCCGTTCCACCAATAGCTCGGACAGGACGTCGAGCAGCAGGCGCACAGGATGCACTCATAGAGGCCATCGAGCTTCAGGCGGTCCTCGTGGCTCTGCTTCCATTCCTTGGCCGGCGGCGGCGAGACCGTCTTCAGCCAGGGCTCGATCGAGCGGTGCTGGGCGTAGAAGTTGGAAAGATCCGGAACCAGGTCCTTGACGACGGGCATGTGCGGCAGCGGATAGACCTTCACGACGCCATTCACCTCGTCCATACCCTTGGTGCAGGCGAGCGTATTGGTGCCGTCGATGTTCATGGCGCAGGAGCCGCAAATGCCTTCGCGGCACGAGCGGCGCAGCGTCAGCGTCGGGTCGATCTTGTTCTTGATGTAGAGCAGGCCGTCGAGCACCATCGGCCCGCAGTCGTCGACGTCGATGTAGAACGTGTCGATCGAAGGGTTCTGGCCGTCGTCCGGGTTCCAGCGATAGATCCGGTATTCGCGAACGTTCGTGGCACCGGCCGGCTTCGGCCAAACCTTGCCTTCGCGGACCTGAGAGTTCTTGGGAAGTGCGAGTTCAACCATGTCCAGTTCCTCTCAAATCAGTACACGCGGGCCTTGGGCGCGATCTTCTTGGGATCGATGCCATCGGCGATCAGGTCGGTGTGCACCGGACGATATTCGAGCTTGACGTCGCCGGCCTCGTTCAACCAGGCCAGCGTGTGCTTGCGCCAGTTGACGTCGTCACGGCCGCCGAGCGGGCCGTCCTTGTAGTCCTCGCGGGCATGCGCGCCGCGGCTTTCCTTGCGGGCTTCGGCGCCATAGACCGTGGTGATGGCATTGGCCATCAGGTTTTCCAGTTCCAGTGTCTCGACGAGGTCGGAATTCCAGATCATCGAGCGGTCGGTGACCTTGATGTCGGGAAGTTCCTTCCAGATCGCCGAAAGGCGCTGGCAGCCGGATTCCAGTGATTCCTGGGTGCGGAACACGGCGGCGTCTTCCTGCATGGCGCGCTGCATCTTGTCGCGCAGGACCGCCGTCGGCGTCGAGCCGCTGGCATGGCGCAGCCGGTCGAAGCGCTCCATGATCCTGTCGCAGGCGGCAATGTTCAGCGCCGGCACAGGCTCGGCCTTGTCGATGACCTCGGCAGCGCGGATAGCCGCGGCGCGGCCGAAGACCACGAGGTCGATCAGCGAGTTGGAGCCGAGGCGGTTGGCGCCGTGCACCGAGGCACAGCCGGCTTCCCCGACGGCCATCAGGCCGGGCGCGATGCGCTCGGGATTGGCGGCATCGGCGTTCAGCACTTCGCCCCAATAGTTGGTCGGGATGCCGCCCATGTTGTAGTGGACGGTCGGCAGCACCGGAATCGGCTCGCGGGTCACGTCGACGCCGGCGAAGATCTTCGCCGATTCCGAAATCCCCGGCAGGCGCTCGTGCAGGACTGCCGGATCGAGATGGTCGAGATGCAGGAAGATGTGGTCCTTGTTCTTGCCGACGCCGCGGCCCTCGCGGATCTCCATCGTCATGCAGCGCGAGACGACGTCTCGGCTGGCGAGGTCCTTGGCGGACGGTGCATAGCGCTCCATGAAGCGCTCGCCTTCGGAGTTGACGAGATAGCCGCCTTCGCCGCGCGCGCCCTCGGTGATCAGGCAGCCGGCCCCATAGATGCCGGTCGGATGGAACTGCACGAACTCCATGTCCTGGAGCGGCAGGCCGGCGCGCGCGATCATGCCGCCGCCGTCGCCCGTGCAGGTGTGCGCCGAGGTGGCGGAGAAGTAGGCGCGGCCGTAGCCGCCGGTGGCCAGCACCACCATCTTGGCGGCGAAGCGATGGATCGTGCCGTCGTCGAGGTTCCAGGCAACGACGCCGGTGCAGCGGCCGTCGTCCGACATGATCAGGTCGAGCGCGAAGTATTCGATGAAGAACTCGGCGTTGTTGCGCAGCGACTGGCCGTAGAGCGTATGCAGGATGGCATGGCCGGTGCGGTCGGCGGCAGCGCAGGTGCGCTGAACCGGCGGACCTTCGCCGTAGTTCTGCATATGGCCGCCGAACGGGCGCTGGTAGATCTTGCCTTCGGCGTTGCGGGAGAACGGCACGCCATAATGCTCGAGCTCATAGACCGCCTTCGGCGCTTCCATGGCGAGGTACTGCATGGCATCGACGTCGCCGAGCCAGTCAGATCCCTTGACGGTGTCGTAGAGGTGCCATTGCCAACAGTCGGGCGTCATGTTCTGCAGCGAGGCGGCGATACCGCCCTGGGCCGCCACGGTATGCGAGCGGGTGGGGAAAACCTTGGTAATGCAGGCGGTGCGGAAACCCTGCTCCGCCATACCGAGCGTGGCGCGCAGGCCCGCGCCGCCCGCCCCAACGACGATCACCTCATAGGAGTGATCGACATACTGGTAGGCTTTCCCGTTCGGGGCTGAAGAAGTGGTCGGGGCCATGTTGGATTATCCTGCAAAGGCGATTTTCAGGACGGCGAAGAGACAGAGCCCTGCGACGAAAACCGCGAAAAAAGTATTGAGCATCAAAAGCGCGATCTTGGCGCCTTCGCCGTGAACATAGTCCTCGATGATGACCTGCATGCCAAGCCGCATGTGAATGACGCCGGAAACGATCACCAGGCCCATCAGAACCGCAACGACCGGGTTCGAGAGCGCGGCCGTGACTTCCGCATAGGGAGCACCGGCATACATCAGCAGAAAAATGACGAAGAAAGTCAGGAGCGGCACGTTGGCGACGGCCGTCAGGCGCTGGCGCCAGAAGTGATCGGTGCCCTCCTTGGCAGAGCCGAGGCCGCGAACTTTTCCCAAAGGGGTGCGCATGTCCATTTATGTAACCCTTCAGAACCGAACGACGTAGCCGATCACCCAGACCAGCACGGTCAGACAGATCGAGCCGACGAGCGTGGCTTTCGCGACCTTGGTGGAGAAGGACTTCTCGAAGCCGTAGCCGAGGTCCCACATGAAATGACGCAAACCACCAAGCATGTGGTGGAGCAGCGCCCAGCTATAGCCAAATAGGATGATCTTGCCGATGAGCGTGCCCATGAACCAGTTCACCCAGTTGAAGTAGGCCTCGCCGCTGGCGGCGGCGACTAGCCACCACAAAACCAGCAGGGTTCCGAAATACAGCGCACCACCGGTGATGCGGTGCATGATCGACATGATCATCGTCGGGATAGGCTTGTAGATTTGAAGATGCGGCGACAAGGGCCGATTATGTGTCAGATTCGCCATCAGAACCTCGCGGCGTTCATTCGCCCTTTGGTCAAGGGCTATTCACCGGCAACCGACGCTCAAGAATGCGGGTTGCATCAAAAGCGACGTTTACTCACCGGATTGCGGTTCCACAAGCACAATTGCACCGCGATATCAATTTAATCGATTGTGTTATCCGGGCGCGTCATACGAAGGTCGCAATCCTGCGAGCCGGATGAAATTGTTCGGCGATTGCCGGAGCCCCCCAGTGACAAACTCCTGTATTTGCGGCACATTCCGGTTAACAAATCATTAATCGCCTTGCGCAACCGGAGGCTACACCATGGTAATGCGTTCCTTCTCGGCAAAGGTCATGCTTTTCGCCGCAGCATTCGCAAGCATTCTCGTCCAGGCTATCCCGGCCGAATCCGGCCAGTACTACAAGCGTCATTCGCAGTTCCGATCCTCGAACATGCTGCCGCTCAACGCCCGGCCGCCGGTCGCTCGTCAGTTCACAAGCATCGATGGCAACCGCCGCAACCACTACTACCGCAACGGCGCACGCCCCTATTCCCAACGCCTCTACCCGGCCAGGTACAATCCATCGCGCTTCGAGACCCGCCGCTTCCGCGCGCCGGAGTTTCGCACCTCCCAGTTCCGCACCACCCAGTTCCGGACGCCGCGCCACTACCCGGCGCGCTTTGATTTCGACACCCGGCGCAACCAGTTCCGTTACGACCGCTACCGTGACCGCGGCCCGATCGTCTACGGCGGCGACACGCTGGCCTATGGCTACATGAGCCAGATTCCGGATATCGGCACCTATGTCGGCAATATTGCCGCCTATCCCGTTCCGGACAACGGCATTTACTTCACCAGCAACAGCGGCGGCTACAGCGCCGGCGGATACGGCTATTTCGGCGAAGGCGTCCGCAGAAACCCGGATGCGATGCTTGCGCCTAAGGCGCGAATCATCAACGTCACGGCAGAAACTGAAAAATCCGCCTGCCGTTTCGAAGCCGGCGTCTGCGTTGTCCGGCCGTGACGCCGAGGCCGGCATCGCCGCCCGAACTCACGTATCCGCTGCAAAGGCCCAGACGGTGGTGCGCTTGACCTCGCTGTCCTCGAGCGCCCGGGTGACGGGCACCTCGTAGGTGGCGCAGGGCTCGAGCAGGTGCTTCGGGCAATAGGAGCGGCCGGGATCCCCGACCAGGACGCGCTTCCCGTTATTCACCAGCCCGCGGAACCACGGGACAAGCGCATCGGCGAAGTCCTTCTCGTAGAAGACGTCACCGGCAAGCACGACGTCCGCATCGACAGGCGTGCCGATGGCGTTATCGGTGGAGAAGGCGACCGACACATCGTTTGCCGCCGCGTTGAGGGCGACGGCCGTTCCCGCCCATGGGTCGATATCGATCGCCAGAACGCTTGTTGCACCGGCTTTCATCGCCGCGATCGCGACGAGCCCCGAACCGCTGGCGAAGTCGAGTACCCGTTTGCCGCGGACCACATGCGGATGATCGAGGATGTAGCGGGCGAGCCCCTGCCCGCCCGCCCAGGCAAAGGCCCAGAACGGCGGCGGAAGGCCAATCTCCTGCAGTTCCTCCTCGGTTTTCAGCCACAGGTCATGCACCTCGTTGGCCAGATGCATCCGCACTTCCGGCACATGCGGCGGCGTCATCAGCGAGGTATTGGCGAGAATGAAGGAGCGTGGCTCGGTCTTCACGGGCTCAGCGGAGGATTGTCGAGCTCGCCCATGCGGCATACTTCGAGATATTCCTCCTCCGTCACCGGCTGCACGGACAGGCGCATCGAGGTGACGAGCGACATCTTTTCGAGCTTGGGGTTGGCCTTGATCTCCTTCAGCGAAACCGGCTTCGGCACGTCGCAGACGGCACGGATGTCGACACAATCCCAGCGGTCATCGCCCTCGGCGGTCGAATCCGGATGTGAAAGCGCGCAGACCTCGACGATGCCGACGACGTCGAGGCCCTCGTTGGAGTGATAGAAGAAGCCCTTGTCGCCGATCTTCATGGCCCGCATGTTGTTGCGCGCCTGGTAGTTTCGGACGCCGGTCCATTCCTCGCCGGCCGCACCCTTGGCCTTCTGCATCTCCCAGGACCATTTGAACGGTTCGGACTTGTACAGCCAGTATGCCATGCCCCGATCAAGCCTCCGGGTTGTTGAAGGTCCAGTTGTAGGGCCTGATCTCGACCTTTTCGAACAGACCCGCCTTGGCATAGGGATCGTCGGCGGAAAGTGTCTTGGCGTCCTCGATGGTCTCGGCCTTCACGATCACGAGGCTGCCGCAGGGCTTGCCGTCACCATCGAGAAAGGGGCCGGCGATCTTCAGGGTGCCTGCCGCGTTGAGGCCGTTCAGCCATTCGACATGGGCCGGACGGTTTTCCATGCGCACATTGAGGTGTCCCGGTTTGTCGGTGCAAAGAAAGGCAAAGAGCATCGGTCAAATCTCCTGTTCAAGTATCAATCTGTCTCATTCCGTGGTGATCGGCCGCGACATCAGGCGCTCGATGGCCGCCCTGACGTCGAGACTGCCGTCGATGATTGCCGCGACGGCCTCGGCGATCGGCATGTCAATCGGATAGGCCTCGGCGATCCGCGCGGCGACTGATGCGGCGAACGCGCCTTCGACAAGCCCTCCGCGAAAGAACTCCGCAGGCTCGCCGTGTCCGAGCGCGATGCCGAAGCGCAGGTTGCGCGACTGGTGGCTGGTTGCCGTCAGAACGAGATCGCCAAGACCCGAAAGGCCCCGGACAGTATCCGGCTGACCGCCCTTCGCCGCGACGAACCGCGACATTTCCGCAAGGCCGCGCGAAATCAGGGCGGCACGGGCGGATTCCCCAAGGCCGGCGCCCTCGACGATGCCGCAGGCGATCGCCAACACGTTCTTGAGTGCGCCGCCAAGCTGCACACCGATGCGGTCGGCCGAGGCGTAGAGACGAAAGGTCGGCCCCGATATCGCCTGGGCCAGCCGCTCGGCGATCTCCAGATCCGCTGCGGCGATCGCCATCGCCGTCGGCAGGCCCTTGGCGATGTCGGCGGCGAAACCCGGACCGGACAGGACGGCGATCGGATGATCGGGCAGTTCCTGCTCGAGCACATCCGTCAGAAGGTTTCCGGTCTCGCGGTCGATCCCCTTGGCGCAGCAGACGACCACGGATTCGGCCGAAAGATGCGGGCCATATTGCCGGGCGGCCTCGCGCTGCGCCTGCGACGGCATGACGAAAAGCACGATGCCGGCATCCGCCAGCACGGCCGGATCGGCGGAAAACTTCAGATTGGCGGGCAACCGGATGCCCGGCAGCGCCGTTTCGTGTTCATGCATTCGCTCGATGTCTGAAACAAGCGCCGGGTCGCGTCCGAGCAAGGTAACGTCCGCCCGTCCCGCCAGCGCAATGACGGCGGCAAGCGCCGTCCCGAATGCGCCGGCACCGATCACGACGATCTTCTCCGACCAGATCATGCCTTGGCTCCCCGCTTGCCGGATCCGAGCAATGTCGTGGCGCTGGCGTCCAGCGGCCAGCGCGAACGCGGCTGCACGTCGAGGCTGTCGGGCTTAAGCCCCGCCGCCATGCGCTCCGCGCCCGCCCAGGCGATCATTGCTGCATTATCGGTGCAAAGCTGCAGCGGCGGTGCGACGAAGCGAAAGCCGTGGCTGTCGCAGAGATCGTGTAGCGTCTGGCGGAGAGCCTGGTTGGCGGCAACGCCGCCGGCAACCACAAGCGCCGGCTGCTCGGCCTGACCCGGGAACTGCGCGTGGAACCGCTGCAGACCGCGGCCGATCCGATCCTTCAATGTCCGCGAGATCGCCTTCTGGAACGAGGCACAGATATCGGCGATATCCTGGTCGCTGACCGGAGCGATCGAGGTCGCAGCCTGGCGTACCGCCGTCTTCAATCCGGAAAAGGAGAAATCGAGCCTTGCCTCGCCGACAAGCGGTCGCGGAAACGAGAAACGATCCGGGTTGCCGGAACTGGCCGCCTTCTCCACTGCCGGTCCGCCCGGGTAGGGAAGACCGAGCAGCTTCGCCGTCTTGTCGAACGCCTCGCCGAGCGCATCGTCGATGGTCGTGCCCCAGCGCTCGTAGTCGTCGACGCCGCGTACGAGGATGAGCTGCGTGTGGCCGCCGGAGACGAGCAGCATGAGATAGGGAAAGGCGATGCCGTCGGTCAGCCGCGCCGTCAGCGCATGGCCCTCAAGATGGTTGATTGCGTAGAGCGGTTTTCCGGTTGCCCGTGCGATCGCCTTGCCGGTCATCAATCCCACCAAGAGGCCGCCGATCAGCCCCGGCCCGGAGGTCGCGGCGATGGCATCCACGTCGGCCAGCGACACATTGGCGCGCCTCATCGCCTCCTTGATCAACGTATCGAGCGCTTCAACGTGGGCGCGCGCGGCAATCTCAGGCACGACGCCGCCATAGGCGCTATGCTCGTCAAGCTGGCTCAGCACAACGTCGGCGGCGATTTCACCCTGGCCATTGTGGTGGCGCAGGACCACCGCGGCGGCGGTCTCGTCGCAGCTTGTTTCGATGCCGAGAATGCGTAGAAAGGACGTCATGGGACCTGTGCGGTTGATTGCGGTGACCGTGAAACCCGGTTACGAGATCTTCCGGTAACAACGGATCAGGGCTGATGCAAACAAAACCTTTCCGAATCGGCACGCGCGGGAGCCCACTGGCATTGGCGCAGGCCCACGAGACCCGCGACCGGCTGATGGAGGCCCATGGCTTCGGAGAGGACATGTTCGAGGTCGTCGTTCTCTCCACCAAGGGCGACCGCATCACCGACCGGGCGCTCTCGGAGATCGGCGGCAAAGGTCTGTTCACCGAGGAAATAGAGCAGCAACTGACCTCCGGCGAACTGGATTTCGCGGTTCACTCCTCCAAGGATATGGCAACCGCCCTCCCGGACGGATTGTTCCTCTCCGCCTTCCTGCCGCGCGAGGACGTCCGCGACGCCTTCATCGGTCGCAGCGCCGCAAGACTCATGGAACTCCCCCAGGGTGCGACGGTGGGCTCGGCGTCGCTGCGTCGCCAGGCGCTGATCCGGCGGCTGCGCCCCGACATCACTACGGTGATTTTCCGCGGCCAGGTGGAGACCCGTTTGCGCAAGCTCGAAGAAGGCCACGTCGACGGCACCTTGCTCGCCTATGCCGGCTTGAAGCGCCTCGGCAAGACCGATGTCGCCACCGAAATCCTTGATCCGGAGGAGTTTCCGCCGGCGCCGGCCCAGGGCGCGATCTGCGTCGAGAGCCGCATCGGCGATAGCCGAGTGAACGATCTGCTCGCCGCAATCAACCACCAGCCGACCCACGACGCCGTGACCTGCGAGCGCGCCTTCCTGCGTATTCTCGACGGATCCTGTCGAACGCCGATTGCCGGCCTTGCCCGCTGCGAGGGCGACCGGCTTCGGTTTTCCGGCATGATCCTCACGCCGGACGGCCAGAAATTCCACAAGGTGGAGGGCGAAGGCGCGCGGAAAGACGCCGCGGCAATCGGCCAATCCGCCGGCGAGACGGTTCTGAAAAAAGCCGGAGCGGGTTTCTTCGAAAACTGGAGGTGATGCGATGCGGGTGATCGTGACCCGGCCGGAACTTGCCGCCCGGCGGACTGCCCGCCGGCTGGAAAGCCTTGGTCACACGGCCCTTCTCCTGCCTCTTGCTGAACCGGTCCACGATCCGCTAGCCGTGGAACGGAGCTTCGGGTGGCCGCACGCAACCATAGCGGTCACCAGTGCGGAGGCGGTCCGTGCCATGCAACTGCTTGGCAGGGCGCTCTCGCCGCATCTCGATACGACGTTGTTTTCGGTCGGCAGTGCCACGTCAAACGCGGCGATCGACGCCGGATTCCGCAATGTTGTCACCTCCGATGGCGGCGGGCGGGAACTGGGATACGCGATCAGCGACCGTTTCACGACCCATGGCAGGCCGTCCGCCCCGCTGATCTACATTGCCGGCGAGCCGCGATCGTCCAGCTTCGAAGAGCGGCTTGCCGCGCTGGGCATTCGCCATTTGACGGTCTGTGGCTATCGAATGAAGGCGGTCTCCCACCATCGGGACCACCTCCATTCGTTGCTGGTAGAAGGGCGCGTGGATGCGGTGCTTTTCTATTCGCGGGAAACGGCCGAGCGCTTTTTCAGCCTGCCGGTCTTCGCGGACAATCGACAGATCCTGGAGCGATCCATCTTTCTGTGTCTTAGCCCCAACATCGCCAACGCTGTACCGGGCGAATACGCCAACAGCACGGTTGTCGCCACGACGCCAAACGAAGACTGCCTGCTCGATCTGCTCTGAAGGGCCGCAGGCGCAAAATGCAGCGGGGCTCTTTCCTTGAGCGCCATCACTCACTAACTTCGAACAACTGCATTGAAGAAGAGGTTGCCATGGCCACGGGAAAACCGCCACGTCGCTCCAAAGCCACCGGAGAACCGGTGACGACCGATCTGGATGCGGAGCAAGTTGCTCCCGGCGCCGCGCACGAGGCCCCAGAGAAGGGCACCGAGACTGAAACAGCCGCCAAGACCGAAGCCGTAGAGCATTCGACAATAGAGGCTGACGCCACGGAAGCTGCCGTTGCTGGGGCCGAGATCGCAGAGGTGCCTGGTGCGGAAACGGGAACCGCCAAGGCTGCAACCACCGAAACGACGTCCACGGGCATCCCGGCAGAACCGGCACCAACGGAGCCGGATGCTGCTCCCGCCGCTGAAACCACCTTTGCCACGCCCCGTGAGGAAATTCCTGCGGCGCCCGCTCCACCGCCCCGCCGCGGCAACTCCGGCCTGATTGCGGCAGGCATATTCGGCGGACTTGTCGCACTCGCCGGTGCCGGCAGCCTGCAATATGCCGGGTTCTTCGACCCCCTCTCGCCTGCCCGCACGCCGGCCGTCGACACCTCGGAAATGACATCGGAGATCGAAGCCCTGAAGCAGAGTGTCGCCAGCCTGCGCGCGCAGCCACGGCCCGACAACACCGAACTGGAAGCACGCGTCGCCGCGCTCGAAACGGCGGCGGCGACTGCTCCGGCGTCAGGTGGCGGAGATCCGGCCGCGGTAGCCGATCTTGAGCAAAAGATCACCGCGCTCAATGCCGGGATTGAGCAGCTGAAATCAGAGGTCGCAAGCAACGCGGAAGCCCGCGCCGAAAACACGTCGGAGATCAGCAGGCGGCTCGATGAAGCGGAGAAGAAACTCAACGAGCCTCGAACCGACGTTGCCGTCGCGCGTGCGGTCGCACTGGCATCGCTGAAGGCGGCGGTCGATCGCGGTGGACCTTTCCTTGCCGAACTCGATACCTTCGCCGGCGTTGCGCCGGATGATCCGGCGATCGCCGGGCTGCAACCCTTTGCGGCCGCCGGCGTGCCGTCGCGCGCCGAGTTGATGCGCCAGTTCCCGGATGCGGCGTCGGCGATCCTCGCCGCCATCCACAAGGCGGACCCCGATGCAGGCATCGCCGAGCGCCTGATGGACAGCGCCCTTTCGCTGGTCAAGGTCAGGCCCGTCGGCAATATCGAAGGCGAAGGCCCTGATGCCGTCGTCGCGCGCATCGAGGACAAGCTCAAGAACGGCGACCTCAAGGGTGCGGCGCTCGAATGGGTCAATCTGCCCCAGCCGGCGCAGGCGGCGGCGGCCAACTTCAAGACGGCGCTCGACAACCGGTTGAAGGTGGAGGAGCTGGTCGACACGGCGATGAAGAGCAACACCGCGGCAACGAGCAACGAGGGCTGAACAGGACATGACCAGGATTCTCGTATTCGCCGCACTCGTTCTCGCTCTCGGCCTCGGATTTTCATGGCTTGCCGATCGGCCGGGACAGCTTTCGCTCGTCTGGCAGGGACAGTTGATCGAGACCAGCCTGATGGTGGCGGCGAGCGCCGTCACGGCGTTGGTGGCGGCGGTCATGATTGTCTGGTGGCTGCTGCGCGTCATCTGGACCTCGCCCCATTCGATCAACCGCTTCTTCCGCGCCCGCAAGCGCGACCGCGGCTACCAAGCGCTGTCGACCGGTCTCATCGCCGCCGGCGCAGGCAATGCCGTGCTCGCCCGCAAGATGAGCGCCCGCACCCGCGGACTGATCAGCGCCGACCAAGAACCCCTCATTCATTTGCTGGAAGCCCAGACGGCCCTGATTGAGGGAAAGCACGACGAAGCGCGCAAGAAGTTCGAGTTGATGGCCGAAGATCCGGAAACCCAGGAACTCGGTCTGCGTGGGCTTTACATGGAAGCCAGGCGTCTCGGCGCCGACGAGGCTGCCCGCCAGTATGCCGAAAAGGCGGCGGACAAGGCCCCCTACCTGCCATGGGCGGCCGAGGCGACGCTTGAATACCGCAGCCAGTCGGGCCGCTGGGACGACGCCATACACCTGCTCGATCAGCAACGCGCTGCCCATGTTTTCGAACGCAGGGAGGCAGACCGCATGAAGGCTGTGCTTTTGACTGCGCGCGGCGAGGAAAAACTGGATGCCGAGCCGAAAGCCGCCCGCGACGATGCGCTTGCCGCGATGAAGCTCGCGCCGACGCTGGTTCCCGCGGCCCTTCTTGCCGCCAAGGCCTATATCCGCGAGGACAACTTGCGCAAGGCGGCCTCCGTTCTTGAACAGATCTGGAAAAGCGACCCGCATCCGGATGTCGCGCGGACCTATGTGCGGTTGCGCAGCGGCGACAGCACGCTCGACCGGCTGAAGCGTGCCGAGCGCCTGGAGGCGATGCAGCCTGGTAGTGTCGATGCGATGATCGCCGTTGCCGGCGCCGCATTGGACGCCAAGGAGTTCCGCAAGGCGCGCGCCAAGGCCGAAGAGGCGGCAAGATTGGAGCCGCGCGAAAGCATCTTCATGCTGCTCGCCGACATCGAGGAGGCCGATACCGGAGACCAGGGACGCGTTCGCCACTGGCTGGCGCAGGCGCTGAGAGCACCGCGCGACCCGGCTTGGGTCGCGGATGGCTTCGTGTCCGACAAGTGGTTGCCGGTTTCGCCGGTGACCGGCCGCCTCGACCGTTTCGAATGGAAGGCACCGTTCGGCCAGATCGAAAGCCCGGTCGAGGACGGTTCCGTGGACGAAGCGCTCCGTACCCTGCCGCCGATTGCCGCGCACGCCATTGTCGACGCAAAGAAAGCCGAGCCGGAGCGGGTCGAGGCCCCGCCCGCCGCGTCGGCAATGCCGATAGCGGCCAATTCCGACATGCCCGCGCGTGAAGAGGTAAAACCCTTCTTTGGCGGACGTCCGGACGATCCGGGCGTTCGCGATGATACCATCCCTCCCGAGACCAAATCCCGACTTCGGCTTTTCTGAAGGAACTTCCCACCGTATGTTCGAACGCTTCCAGTCCTTTCTGCAGACGCTCAAGAGCCGCCCCGGCTCCGACTTTGCACCTGACGATTCCCGCATCGCCGTTGCTGCGCTTTGCTTCCAGGTGATGGAAGCGGACGGCAATATCTCCGCTGCCGAAAAAGAGCGCCTGCGCGTCCTCCTCCGTGACCACTACCAGCTCGACGAGAGCCGCCTTGAGGCTCTGATCGCTGCTGGCCAGGAGGCCGGCCAGTCCGCGGTCGACTACTACCGCTTCACCAACGATCTCAAGCGCCAGCTCGACGAGGCACAACGCATCGAACTGCTCGGCATACTCTGGGACATCGTCTATGCCGACGGCACGCGCAGCGAGATGGAAGACCACGTGATCTGGCGCATCGCCGACCTTCTCGGCGTTTCCGGCCGCGATCGCGTCATTTCCCGCCAGCAGGCGGCAGCAAGGGCATCCGGTGTGGAAATCGGAGACATTGATGCCGACTGATGCCGAGTTGTCCGGCGACAAGGCCCCTGTCCTGATCGTGCTCCATCAGGAAAGTTCAAGTCCGGGACGGGTCGGGCAAATGCTGGAACAGAAGGGCTTTCAACTCGATATTCGCCGCCCTGTCCTCGGAGATCCGCTGCCCGAGACACTGGCCCGGCATTCGGGCGCGGTGGTGTTTGGCGGGCCTATGAGCGCCAACGACCCGGAGGAATTCGTCAAGCGGGAGATCCGCTGGCTGGAGGTGCCGCTCAAGGAGAAGAAGCCCTTCCTCGGGATTTGCCTCGGCGCCCAGATGCTCGTCCGTCACCTTGGCGGCAAGGTTCAGTCCCACAAGGACGGCCTGACGGAAGTGGGCTGGTATCCCCTGCGCCCGACCGAGAAGGGCCGCCTGCTGATGCACTGGCCGAAGATGGTCTATCACTTCCATCGCGAGGGCTTTGACCTGCCACGCGGCGCCGACCTGCTCGCAGAAGCGGATACCTACCCCAACCAAGCGTTTCGCTACAACCAGAACGCCTGGGGACTCCAGTTCCATGCGGAGCTAACGCGGGCCATGATGCATCGCTGGGTGGTGCATGGCGCCCATCGCTTCATCCTGCCGAACGCCCAGCAGGGTCGTGAGCATCTGGAAGGGCGCATGCTGTTCGACTCCCCCTTGCGGCTATGGCTGTGGGAGTTCCTTGACAAAGTTTTCATCCCCGACAGTCAGCGCTGATCGGAATGTTGCGGCGCTTCGAGCGAACCGATCCGCCGCAACTTCGGGAACGCCGCAGACCATAGGCCCGCGACGATGAGCGTGCCCACGCCGCCGATGACCACGGCGGGGATGGCGCCGACCACATGGGCCATTGTGCCGGCACGGAATTCTCCCAGTTCGTTCGAGGCGCCGACAAAGACCATGTTGACGGCGTTGACCCGTCCACGGACCTCGTCCGGCGTCCACAGCGCGATCAGCGTTTCGCGCACATAGACGGAGATCATGTCGGCCGCGCCCATCACGATCAGCGCCAGAATGGAGACCCAGGCCGTCTCCGACAAGCCGAAGGCGATCGTCGCCGCGCCGAACAGCGCAACGCCGACAAACAGATAGCTCCCTGCATGCTTGCGGATCGGATAGGCGGCGAGGAAGATCGCGACCGCAATCGCACCGATGCCGGGTGCGGCGCGCAGCAACCCAAGACCCCAGGGTCCAAGCGTCAGGATATCGCGGGCGAAAACCGGCATCAGCGCTACGGCACCGCCGAGCAGCACCGCAAACAGATCGA
Organism: Ferirhizobium litorale; assembly: GCA_030028905.1. Lineage (GTDB taxonomy): Bacteria > Pseudomonadota > Alphaproteobacteria > Rhizobiales > Rhizobiaceae > Ferirhizobium > Ferirhizobium litorale. Next base: position 122,829 of record JALDYZ010000009.1, read on the forward strand.
GCGAGATGGCACCGAGCACGACCTTCTCCGACCAGATGAACCGAAAGCCGGCGAGCACCATGCTCCAGCTCTTCGGTTCCAACTGGCTGCGCTGGACCGGCTTCTCGATCATCAGGATCAGCGCCGCAGCGGCAACCAGCAAGGCGAGCGCCACCGAATAGGCGACCGTCGCACTCAAACCGTAGAGCAGGCCTCCGGCCACCGGACCGACGATCGAAGCCGTCTGCCACGAGGAGGAATTCCAGGCGATCGAATTGGCGAGGTCCTTTTCCGGCACCAGGTTCGGCGCCAGCGACTGGACGGCCGGCCCCATGAAGGCGCGCTCGATGCCGAAGACCAGTAGGATGCCGAACACCGGCCACGGCGAGAAGGCGCCGGCGATCGTCAGCCCGAGAAGCGCAGAAGTACAGAGCCCGCCGACGACCAGGCATATCGCCGTGATCGCACGCCGGTTGTAGCGGTCGGCGACCGATCCGGTCACCAGCATCAGCACCAGCGAGGGCATGAACTGAAAGAGGCCGATGAGGCCGAGATAAATGGTGCTGCCGGTCTCGTCATACATCTGCCAGCCGACAGAGACGCTGACGATCTGGATCGCGAATGCCGCCAGAAACCGCGAGAAGAAGAACCGCGCATAGGAGGCATGCCGAAATGCAGCGAAACGGTCACCGGTTGCGGGGACTGACATGGATTGGACTTTCCAGTATCGATTGGCTCGAACCCGGAAAGGCCGGACCATTAAACATGATTTGCGGGTGCGCAGCGGCGGCACTTGCCCGTTAAGTCGCCAATGTCTACATGTCTGTCAACAACGAAATGGAGACACGCATGCTCGCGCTCTTTCAAACCATCGATCTGGCACTCAACCTCTATACGTGGCTTCTGATCGCAAGCGCCATATTTTCTTGGCTCTACGCATTCAACGTGATCAATTCCGGCAACCAGTTCGTCAACTCCGTCGGCCGCTTTCTCTACAACATCACCGAACCGGCGCTGCGGCCGATCCGCCGTTTCCTGCCGGATCTCGGCGGCATCGACATTTCGCCGATCATCCTGCTGCTGATCATCTTCTTCGTCCGCTCGCTGATGTGGAACAGCATCTACCCCATCTTCGCTTGAGGCGGCCGGCTCGCTGATCTGACGCGAGCTTCGCCCTGCGGTTCCGGAATGGGAAGGGCGAACAGGGCGCTGGTCCATGTCTCGCGAAAAACGTCTGGCATCGCGAAGTCTCCCGTATCGGTGTTTCCCGGGAAACAGCACGCAAAAAATCCTCCGGATCGATGGCGATCCGGAGGATTGTCTTTGTCGTCCTGATGTTCGGCTGAAGACCCGATCAGGCCTTCTTAGCCTTGGCGCGCTCGATCGCCTCGACGATGAGCTTTTGAGCCTCGACTGCATCCTTCCATCCGAAGATCTTCACCCACTTGCCGGGTTCCAGATCCTTGTAGTGCTCGAAGAAGTGCTCGATCTGCTTCAGGGTGATTTCCGGCAGGTCGGTATAGTTGCTGACCTTGTCGTAGCGCTTCGTCAGGTGTGCGGACGGAACGGCGATGATCTTTTCGTCCTGGCCGGAATTGTCTTCCATCATCATGACGCCGATCGGACGGACATTGATGACGCAACCCGGAACCAGCGGACGGGTATTGCAGATCAGCACGTCGATCGGATCGCCATCATCGGAAAGCGTGTGCGGCACGAAGCCGTAATTGCCCGGATAGGTCATCGGCGTGTAGAGAAAGCGGTCGACGACCAGGGTACCGGCTTCCTTGTCCATCTCATACTTGATCGGGTGGCCGCCGACGGGAACCTCGACAATCACGTTTACGTCTTCCGGCGGGTTCTTGCCGATGGAAATGGCGTCGATGCGCATAGCATTCTCCCATGCTGGTCTGAGAAATCTGGCGCTGAGATAATCAGAAACATGCCGCAACGCAACAACGCTTTAGCTGCAAAGCAAATATTCACGAAAGGCGAAATTTGCTGCCTGCGCACAAACGCAGCCATCGGTGCAGAAACAGGCCCGAGCGGCCCTATCTCCAGATGAAGCCGATCTTCTTCAGCGAGGTATCGCCGAACGTCTCCATGCCCTCCGCAAAGTCGAGGCCGCCATTGGAGCGAAAGAAGCGGTCGGCATGCTCGCTGTCTTCGAGGCACCAGACGACGAGGCCATTGCAGCCGAGCGATTTAAGAAGGCGGCGCGCCTCGCCGAAGAGCAGCCGGCCTAGGCCGATGCCCTGATATTCGGGACGCAGGTAGAGTTCATACACCTCGCCCTCCTGCGGCAGCGCGCGGGCACGATTGAGGCCGAGGGTCGCATAGCCGGCTATCGTCCCGGCCACATCGACGACCAGAAGCGTTGCCGGCCCCTTGGTGGCCTTCCGCCACCAGGTCTCGCCGCGCCGCTCGATCATCTGCATGAGCGGACGGTGCGGGATGATGCCTGCATAGGTATGCTGCCATGCGAGACGATGCGCCTCGGAGATCGCTCGCGCATCGTGCGGTTCGGCCCGCCGGACATCAATCGACAACGTTTTCATAACGCTACTCTAGGTTCCGTTGCGGCTGATTCACCATCCCTTAATGTTGCCATTTGGTAAATTGCCCACAGACTTTACTTGTGGATGCTAACCAAAAGTTAACGCCTTTTTAACGAATGCGACAAGTCCCACAAAAGACGAACCCGCAAATAAAAGACCCGGCGCAAGCGCCGGGGCTCCGATATCAGAAATGAAATCCGAGACTTGATCAGCCCGCCATGCGGGACTTTTCGAAGCGCTTGCGATCGTTCGGATCGAGGTAGAGCTTACGAAGGCGGATCGACTTCGGCGTCACCTCGACGAGTTCATCGTCCTGGATCCAGGAAAGCGCCCGGTCGAGTGTCATCCGGATCGGCGGGGTAAGCTTGACCGCCTCGTCCTTGCCGGACGCGCGCATGTTGGTGAGCTTCTTGCCCTTGAGCACGTTCACTTCGAGGTCGTTGTCGCGGGTATGGATGCCAATGATCATGCCGGCATAGACCTTCTCGCCGGCATCGATGATCATCGGGCCACGGTCTTCCAGATTGAACATCGCGTAGGCGACAGATTCACCGGCGTCGTTCGACAGGAGGACACCCTGCACGCGCCCGCCGATCTCGCCTTTGTAGGGCTGGTAGTCATGGAACAGACGGTTCATCACGGCAGTGCCGCGGGTGTCCGTCAACAGTTCGGACTGATAGCCGATCAGGCCACGGGTCGGCGCGAAGAAGACCAGGCGAACGCGGTTGCCACCCGAGGGGCGAAGCTCGACCATCTCGGCCTTGCGCTCCGACATCTTCTGGACGACCACGCCGGAATGCTCTTCATCGACGTCGATGACGACTTCCTCGATCGGCTCGAGCATCTGTCCGCTTTCATCCTTGTGCATGACGACGCGCGGACGCGACACGGCAAGCTCGAAGCCTTCGCGACGCATGGTCTCGATCAAGACCGCCAGTTGCAGTTCGCCACGGCCGGAAACATAGAAGGAGTCCTTTTCGGAGGATTCCTCGATCTTCAGGGCGACGTTGCCTTCGGCTTCCTTGAACAGACGATCACGGATGACACGCGAGGTGACCTTGTCACCTTCGGTGCCGGCAAGCGGGCTGTCGTTGACGATGAACGACATGGTGACCGTCGGCGGGTCGATCGGCTGCGCCTTCAGCGCTTCGGACACCGACGGATCGCAGAACGTGTCGGCGACAGTGCCCTTGGAAAGCCCGGCGATGGCGACGATATCACCCGCATGGGCTTCTTCGATCGGCTGGCGCTCGATGCCGCGGAATGCGAGGATCTTGGAGATGCGGCCGGTCTCAAGCAGCTTACCGTCCTGACCCAGTACTTTGACGGCCTGGTTCGGCTTGATCGAACCGGAATGGATACGGCCGGTGATAATGCGGCCGAGGAAGGGGTTCGCTTCGAGGATCGTGCCGATCATGCGGAACGGGCCTTCGGCGACGGTCGGCTCCGGAACATGTTTCAGCACCAGATCCAGCAGCGGTGCCATGCCCTCGTCCTTCGGGCCTTCCGGATTGACGTTCATCCAGCCATTGCGGCCCGAACCGTAGAGGATCGGAAAGTCGAGCTGTTCGTCGGTCGCGTCGAGATTGGCGAACAGGTCGAATACCTCGTTCAGCACTTCCTCGTGACGGCCATCGGGACGGTCGATCTTGTTGATCGCGACGATCGGCTTAAGGCCGACCTTCAGCGCCTTGCCGACGACGAACTTGGTCTGCGGCATCGGCCCTTCCGAGGAGTCGACGAGCACGATCGCGCCATCGACCATCGACAGGATGCGCTCGACTTCCCCGCCGAAGTCGGCGTGACCGGGTGTGTCGACGATATTGATGCGGTGGCCCCTCCACTCGACCGACGTCGCCTTGGCAAGAATGGTGATACCACGCTCTTTTTCGAGGTCGTTGGAATCCATCATGCGTTCTGCGACGCGCTGGTTTTCACGGAAGGAACCGGACTGCTTCAGGAGTTCGTCGACAAGCGTGGTCTTGCCATGGTCGACGTGCGCGATGATCGCGATATTGCGAATGGACATATTTTCAGGTCTCTGGGGCTGAGGCGCAAAAATGGGGCAGGCGCCTTGTTTCTATGGCGCGCTCATACCCTGTTTTTCGCGATTGCGAAAGGGGAAATGATATTGCAGCCGTCGCGGCGGCCGCGATTCTCAACTGATCCTCGCCGGATCGAGCGTCGTACGCCACAACTCATTGTCGTCGCGATCCATCAATTGTACCGTCATCTGATCGCTAACGCAATCGATATCGACGAGGCCGAAGAACTGCAGCCCCGCCGACGGCGGCAGGTTGGAATCGACGCCGCCGCCCGAGGCCTTGATGAACCGCACCTCGGGCCCGAACGTCATGTCCAGCTCCTTCGGACCATAGGTGCCGGAGTGCAACGGACCGGACACGAACTCCCAGAACGGCAGGAAGTCCTTGAAGGTGGCGCGGGCAGGATCGTAGCGGTGGGCGGCGGTGTAGTGGACATCCGCGGTCAGCCAGACCATGTTGTGAATGGCATTGTCCCTAATGAAACGCAGCAGGTCGGCGAATTCGAGTTCGCGGCCAAGCGGGTTGCCGTCGTCACCGTTGGCAATGCCCTCCGCTCCCCTGCGGTTTGCATAGTCGTCCCAGATGACAAGCCCGACAGGCAGGTCGCAGGCGACAACCTTCCAGATCGCCCGCGATTTTAACAGTTCCTGTTTCAGCCAGGCAACCTGTCGCTCGCCGAGAATGCGCGACTGCGAGGAAAGTTCCGGGTCAAGACTATGATCGTTGGGGCCGCGATAGGTTCGGAGATCGACGAAGAAGACGTCGAGCAACGGTCCGTAGTTCACCTTTCGATAGAGCCGCCCGGCCTCGCAGGGATTGTAGGAGATCGGCGTCATCTCGTGGAACGCCCGGCCCGCCTTCAGCGACAGCGAACGGACCGACTTGTCCTTGTAGCGGTCGTCGCCGCTGAGATCAGTCGACGGCGACCAGTTGTTCAGGACTTCATGGTCATCCCACTGGTGGAAGACCGGGCAGTTGGCATGAAGCTCGCGCACATGCCGGTCGAGCAGGTTGTACTTCCACTGGCCACGAAACTGGTCGAGCGTCTGGGCGATGTCGCGCTTCTCGTCGGTGACGATGACATTGCGCCAGGTACCGCCGTCGCGAAGGCGGATCTCGTCCGGCATCGGATTGTCGGCATAGATCGTATCGCCTGAATGGATGAAGAAATCCGGCTGGTGCCGGGCGATCGTCGAGTAGGTCTTCATGCCCGTTTCGTCGATGCCCCAGCCCTGCCCTGCCGTGTCGCCCGACCAGGCGAAGCGCACGTCGCGGCGCACCGCCGGCGCCGTGCGGAAGCGCCCGGTCACGGGCTCGGAGACGAGGTTCACGTCCTGCATGTCCTCGGCGACGAAGCGGTAGAAGATCTCCTGGTCAGGCGGCAGGTACTTGAGCAGCCGCTTGACCGCGAAGTCGCTGTCCGGTCCTGCCTCGATCGTCGGGAGGCGGACGGTCTCGGCGAAGCTCTCGGTCGTGGAATATTCGAGCTTGAGCCGCGCCGGCCTGTCAGTCCGGGTCCAGACCACGCCGGTCAACGCATCGACGTCGCCCGATTGCACGCCGGAGGTAAAGAGCGGCCGGTTGCTGCCCCGGGCATAGTAGGGCATGGCCAGGCTGACGGCGGAGAATGCGCTGACCGCGCCGATCGATGACAGAAAGCGCCGACGGGTGAACTGGGCGACATTCATCCGAGAGGGTCCCTCCACTTGAGCAACGGGAGAATCATCTCTCCCGAGGCGCAAGTTTCAGGTGGCGAATGTCAGCAGCTTGAAGAATTCGTTACGGTTTCCCGAAACTTATGCGACGTTTCGATAACATCTCACGCCGCCAGCCCCTTCTTCGCCAGCATTGCATCCGGGCTCGGCAGCTTGCCCCGGAATGCCTTGTAGGCGTCTTCCGGATCGATCGATCCGCCGACCGAATAGATGTTGTCCCTGAGCCTCTCGGCCATTGCCGGATCGAAGGCATTGCCGGTTTCCTCGAAGGCGGCGAATGCATCCGCATCCAGTACCTCCGACCACATGTAGGAGTAGTAGCCGGCCGAGTACCCGTCGCCGGCGAAGACGTGCTGGAAATGGGGGCTGGCGTGACGCATGACGATCGACGGCGGCATGCCGATGTCCTTCAGCACCTCAGCCTGCACCGCCATCGGGTCTTCGACCGCGTCGCGGGTGTGGAAGGCCATGTCGACCAGCGCCGAGGAGGTAAACTCGACGGTGGCGAAGCCGGCATTGAAGGTGCGGGCCGCGAGCACCTTGTCGAGCAGCGCCTGCGGCATCGGCTCGCCGGTCTCGTAGTGGACGGCATAGGTCTTCAGGATCGCCGGAACGGTCAACCAGTGCTCGTAGAGTTGCGACGGCAGCTCTACGAAGTCGCGCGATACGCCGGTGCCCGAGACCGTCGGATAGGTGACGTTCGACAACATGCCGTGAAGCGCATGGCCGAACTCGTGGAAGAGCGTGCGCGCATCGTCGAGCGAGAGAAGAGCCGGCTTGCCTTGCGCCGGCTTTGCGAAATTGCAGACGTTGTAGATGATCGGGATTTCGCCGGTCGCGCCGTTCTTGAGCGGCAGCTTGTGCTGCGACTGGAACGAACTCATCCACGCGCCGGAACGCTTCGACGAACGGGCGAAGTAGTCGCCGAGGAACAGCGCCTTGAGATCGCCAGCCTTGTCGCGGATCTCGAATACCCGCACGTCCGGATGATAGGCGGGGACATTCTTCGTCTCGCTGGCAGTGATGCCGAAAAGCCGGCTTGCGACGTCAAAGCAGGCTTCGATGACCTTTTCCAATTGCAGATAGGGTTTCAGTTCGGCCTCGGAGAAGTTGAACTTGCGGGCGCGCAGCTTCTCGGCGTAGTGGCGCCAGTCCCAGGGCATGACCTCGTGATTGCGTCCCTCTTCGGCGATGAGCGCGGCGAGATCGCCCTCCTCCTCTCGGGCGCGGGCGACGGCCTTGTCCCAGACCTGCCGCAAGAGGCCGTTCACCGCCTCCGGCGTCTTCGCCATGGTGTTGTCGAGCTTGAGGCCGGCATAGTTTTCATAGCCGAGCAGCTTCGCCTTTTCGGCGCGAAGGGCGAGCGTTTCGCGGATGATCTCGCGATTGTCGATCGCACCGCCATTGGCGCCGCGCGCCACCCAGGCATTGAACGCCTGCTCGCGCAGGTCGCGACGCTCGGAGAAGGTCAGGAACGGCTCGATGATCGAGCGCGACAGGGTGACGGCAAACTTGCCTTCCTCGCCGCGTTCGCGCGCCGCCGCCGCCATTGCGTCCTTGAGGAAGGTCGGGATGCCTTCGAGATCGACGTCGTCACCCAGGAACAACACCCAGCCGCTCTCGTCGGCGAGCACGTTCTGCCCGAAGCTGGCGCCGAGGCCGGCGAGCTTCTCGTTGATCGCGGCCAGCCGCTCCTGCTGCGGTTTTTCGAGCTTGGCTCCCGACTTCACAAACCCCTTCCAGTGGCGTTCCAGCACCCGCGTCTGCTCGACGGTCAGGCCCAGGGCTTCGCGACCCTCCCAGAGCGCATCGATACGGGCAAAGAGCTCGGCGTTCATGCCGATCTTGGAGTAATGCCGCGACATCTTCGGCGCGATCTCGCGCTCCAGCGTCTTGATGACATCGTTGGTATGCGCCCCCGCCCGGTTCCAGAAAACGGCCGAAACCCGCGACAGGCCGTCGCCGGCCGTTTCCAGCGCCACGATGGTATTGGCGAAGGTCGGGGTGTCCGGGTTGTTGGCGATCGCGTCTATTTCCGCCTCGTGCTCGGCAAGGACGATATCGAAGGCCGGGGCAAAATCTCCGTCATCGATTTGATCGAAACGGGGCAGCCCGCGATGCCCGTTCCATTCGACGAGGGCGGGATTGATCTTGGCGGATGACGGCATCTGAACGTCCTTTGATAGGGTGTGTTGGCGGCTCCAATATAGGAAAGGCCGACCTCGTTTGGTATGGAGGTTGTATCGACTACGACGAAGGCAAATTCAGGCCCTGCGCCAGCCGATCAGGCCCGGAGCCGCGTGCAGGAAAGCCTGGACCGCGAACCCGATGAAGAGAACGCCGGAAAGGCGGACGATCGCCAGTTCATGTGCGCGGTAGAACTTCCGCACGAACCGCGCGCCGATGATGGCGATCAGGATGATGTCGGCAACCAGGAAACCGCAGAAGGAAACGCCCAGGAGCAGCGGCAGCGCCTCGAAGTCGAGCGCATCGGCCGAACCCGCCAGGAGCGCCGTGAAGGTCGCAAGCGCCACCGGATAACCCTTGGGATTGGTCAGCCCAAAGATCAGTCCTCGGCGCAGCGGCTTCTCCACCACGTAGAGCGCCTCGCCGTCGCCTCGCGGCTTGGCGCGCACCGCCGACCAGCCGATCCAGGCGAGATAGCAGCCGCAGAGCACGCCAAGGACATCGAAGACTGTCGTGCCGATGGTCTTCGCGCCGACGATCGCCACCAGGGCGAGGGCCGACCAGACGAGGTCGCCGGCGAGATGGCCGCCCATGAACAGCGCTCCGGCCTTCCTGCCTTGCCCGGCGCCGATGCCGAGCAGGGCAAGAAACGCCGGACCGGGTATGAGCACGTAGAACAGGGCCGCCAGGAAAGCGCCTAGAACAAGGGTGTAAGACATCGCAGATCACCGGGAGTGGAACTGCCCCGACTGTAGAGGCCGCTGGGTGGCCGTCAAGGCCCACAGCTGGGAGTTTCGGCTTGAACTGTGTCCAAAAAATTAATAAGGCAGGCTTATTAAAAGCGACAACTGGAAAATCATGGCCATCAAGGTTGATCCCAACTCTCTCGGCTTTTTCATCACCGACAGCGCCCGCATGATACGCGTGCTGTTCGAACGCGGCATCGCCGGAGCGGGACTGGGACTGACCGCAGGCGAGGCACGGGCGCTTCTGCACGTCGAGACCATCAATGGCAGCCGCCAGCTCGAGATCGCCAACCGCATGGGCATCGAACCCATGACGGTGTGCACCTTTCTCGACAGGCTGCAGGCCCTTGATCTGATCGAGCGCCTGCCAGACCCCAACGATCGCCGAGCCAAGAACGTTTACGTCACCGAAAAATCGAGGCCGGTCGTCGCGGCAATCCGGGAGGAAATCGCGGTCCTGATGGATCAGGCGACCGAAGGTCTGTCCGACGCCGAACGGGGCGTGCTGAAGCGTGCAATGGCGATTGTCAGAACCAACCTCCTTCGCTCCACCCAGGACGACAAATCAAGTTGAAAGCCCGAAATCCAGCATGACCGCATTTCGCATGAGCGAACACCGCACCAGCCTGATCGGTGCGCTCCTGGCCGCACTCGGCCCGATCTCGATGGCGATGTACACGCCTGCGATGCCCGAACTGGTACGTGCCTTCGGCACCACCGATCCGGCGATCAAGATGAGCCTGTCGCTGTATTTCGCCGGTTTTGCCGTGGCCCAGTTGCTCTCGGGGCCAATGTCCGACGCCTTCGGGCGTCGCAAGGCCAGCATCACCTTTCTCTCCATTTACCTGGCCGGCAGCTTCGTCGCCGCCTACGCCCCGACGATCGAGTGGCTGCTGGCCGGCCGCCTGGTGCAGGGGATCGGCGCATCCGTCGGCATCACCGTGGCGCGCGCCATCGTCCGCGACCAGTTCGTCGGCGACCAAGCTTCGCGCATCATGAACATGATCGGCATCATGCTGGCGGTCGGCCCGGCCATGGCGCCCACCCTGGGCGGCCTGGCGCTTGCCGCCTTCGGATGGCAGTCGGTGTTCTTCCTGATGGTGGGTTTCGGCATGCTCGCCTGCAGCGTCTCGGTCGTCTTCCTGAAGGAGACCAGCGTGCCGGACCGTCGCCGCGCAAGACCGGGCTTCCTTGCCTCTGCCTATGCTGCGCTTGCGCGCGACGGCCGCTTTCTATCAGCTTCGCTGGTGATTGGCGGCTCCGTGGGCGCGCTCTATACCCAGTCCACCATGCTTCCCTTCATCCTCATCGACGAGGTAGGGCTGACGCCGACCCAGTTCGGTATGGGCATGCTGATGCAGTCTGGGTCGTATTTCTTCGGATCGGTGTTCCTGCGCTTCGTCGCGCCGCGCCTGTCCGGCGAGAATTGCGTGCGAATCGGCCTTCTGCTGATCGGCGCGGGTGCCGTCATGGTCGCGGTCTCGGCACACCTCATCGAGCCAAGCTTTCTTTCGATCATGCTGCCGGTCGCCATCGCGACGATGGGAATCGCCTTCGTCACGCCGCATATGACGACGGCAGGACTTTTCCCCTTCCCGCACATAGCGGGTTCCGCATCCGCCTTGATGGGCTTCATCCAGATGGGTTCTGGCTTCGGCGGCGGCGTCGTTGCGGCGCTGGTCGGTCATCCGCTCCTTGCCTTCGGCACCGTCATTCCCACGATGGGACTGGTCTCCATCCTCGGCTACGTCTGGTATATGCAGTGCAGCCGCCGCGCTGCGGCGCTCGAGGTCGATCACGACTGATCGAGCCGCATGGACGCAAAAATGCCCGCTTCCGGTTGCCGGAAGCGGGCATTTCAATGAAAGCTTCCGCGTTTACTTGCCGAGATTGCGCTTGGCCAGCGTGCGCAGGCGCAGCGCGTTGAGCTTGATGAAGCCGGCGGCGTCCTTCTGGTCGTAGGCGCCCTGGTCATCCTCGAAGGTGACCAGCGTGTCGGAGTAGAGCGACTTGTCGCTTTCGCGGCCGATGACCATGACATTGCCCTTGTAGAGCTTCAGCGTCACTTCGCCCTCGACATGCTCCTGGCTCTTGTCGATCAGCGCCTGCAGCATCTCCCGTTCCGGCGAGAACCAGAAGCCGTAGTAGATGAGTTCGGCATAGCGCGGCATCAGTTCGTCCTTGAGGTGTGCGGCGCCGCGGTCGAGCGTGATGCTCTCGATTGCGCGGTGTGCCGCAAGCAGGATCGTGCCGCCGGGCGTCTCGTACACGCCGCGGGACTTCATGCCGACGAAACGGTTCTCGACGAGATCGAGGCGGCCGATGCCGTTGTCGCGGCCATACTCGTTGAGTTTGGCAAGCAGGCTGGCGGGCGATAGGCGCACGCCGTTGATAGAAACCGCGTCGCCGCGTTCGAAGCCGATCTTGATGACCGTTGCCTTGTCCGGAGCGGCTTCCGGGGAAATGGTGCGCATGTGCACGTATTCCGGTGCTGCCAGGGAAGGATCTTCCAGCACCTTGCCCTCGGAGGAGGAGTGCAGGAGATTGGCGTCGACGGAGAACGGCGCCTCGCCCTTCTTGTCCTTGGCAACCGGGATCTGGTGTTGCTCGGCGAATGCCAGCAGGTCGGTACGGCTCTTGAACGACCAGTCGCGCCACGGCGCGATGATCTTAATGTCGGGGTTCAGCGCATAGGCGGAAAGCTCGAAGCGAACCTGGTCGTTGCCCTTGCCGGTGGCACCGTGGGCGATCGCATCGGCGCCAGTCTTGCGGGCGATGTCGATCAGGTGCTTGGAGATCAGCGGCCGGGCAATAGAGGTGCCGAGCAGGTAGACGCCCTCATAGACGGCGTTGGCTCGGAACATCGGGAAGACGAAGTCCTTCACGAACTCCTCGCGCACGTCCTCAATGTAGATTTCCTTGATGCCCAGCATCTCGGCCTTCTTGCGCGCCGGCTCCAGTTCTTCGCCCTGGCCGAGGTCGGCGGTGAAGGTCACGACCTCGGCGCCGAGTTCGGTCTGCAGCCATTTCAGGATGATCGAGGTGTCCAATCCGCCGGAATAGGCGAGAACCACTTTCTTCACGTCTTTATGCGATGCCATGGCGAACGATCCGTCTGAATTGCGGCGGCGCGCTTGCCGCCAGTTTGAAGTCGCGGGCACTTTTAGCGCGATTATCGCTTGGCGCAAGGGGCAAGCACCAGATAGGCTAAACTGGGGCTGGGGCGACTCTCGCTCCACGTCATCCGTATCGGAGGACAAGAAGAAGGGAGCAAAGACATGGCAACAAACCATCCCGCCTTTGCGAAAGACCACGTTGCCGTCGTGACCGGGGGCGCTTCCGGCATAGGGCTCGCCGCCGCCAAGCAATTCGCGCGTCTCGGAATGTGCGTCGTGCTCGCCGATCTCGAAGGTGATCGCCTCGCACAGGCCTTTGACGAAACCGTCGCTGTCGCCGCGGACGGCGTTGCCCAGGTTGCGGCCATGGAGGTCGATGTCAGCCGGATCGATTCCCTCGAGGCACTCGAACGAGCGGTGATCCAGCGCTTCGGACGCGTCCATGTGCTTATGAACAACGCCGGCATCCAGCCCGGGAGCTCGATCTTCGGACCCCGGTCTGCCTGGGACAACGTTCTCGCCGTCAATCTGATGGGCGTCATCAACGGCACCCGCACGTTCGGACCCGGCATGATCCATCACGGAAAGCCCGGGCTGATCATCAACACCGGCTCGAAGCAGGGCATCACGACGCCGCCGGGCGATCCCGCCTACAACGTCTCCAAGGCCGGCGTGAAAGTCTTCACCGAAGCCCTGCAGCATGAGTTGCGCAACACGGAAAACTGCAACATCACCGCGCATCTCTTCATACCGGGCTTCGTCTTCACCGGCATGACGGCGGGCGAGCGTACCGAAAAGCCGGCCGGGGCCTGGACGCCGGAACAGACGGTCGAGTTCATGATCGAAAGCATCGAGCGCGGCGATTTCTACATCCTGTGCCCCGACAACGACGTCGAAAGAAAGGTTGATGAAGGCCGGATCCTGTGGGCCGCCGGCGACATCGTCGAGAACCGCCCGCCCCTGTCGCGCTGGCATGCCGACTATGCGGAAGCCTTCACGCTGTTCCTGAAGTCCAGACAAAGCTGATTGGCATGCCGACGAAAGCCGGGTAAAAGGCGTTGCCGAATACCCGGCTTCAAGAGATCGCCATGGACTTCCTGCCGAGCCTTCCGACGTTCCTGGCCTTCACCGTTGCCATCCTGCTCTTGGCGCTGACCCCCGGGCCTGACATGACGCTGTGGATCAGCCGCGCGCTTCGCGATGGCCGCAAGATCGGCCTGATGAGCTTCGTCGGAACCAACATCGGCATCACCATCCACACCATGCTGGTCGCCTTCGGTATCGCCGCACTCATCGTCGCATCACCCACCGCCTTCCTGATCCTGAAGACCGGCGGCGCCGCGTATCTGGTATGGCTCGCCGTGCAGGCGATCCGCAAGGGCTCCAATTTCGCCGTCAACGGCAACAGGGAAGGCGCGACCTCGCTCACCGGCGCGCTTCTCAACGGCATCTGGGTCAACCTGCTCAATCCGAAGATCATCATCTTCTTCATGACCTTCCTGCCGCAGTTCGTCAGCGCCTCCGACCCGAATGTAACGGGAAAGCTGATCTTCCTCGGCATCTGGTCGATCGTCGTCGCACTTCCCGTCGGCCTCGGCGTCATCTTCGCCGCCGACTTTCTTTCCTCCTGGCTGCAGGCGAACCGCAAGGTCCTGCGATCGCTCGACTACACGATCGCCTCGGTGTTCTCGGTCTTCGCCGTCAAGATCTTCTTCACCCAGGCAAATTGAGCGTTCCAGCATATCCATGAAAAAGGGCGTCCGGCAGATGCGGGACGCCCTTTTCGTTCGGTTCGGAGAGCAGCCGGTCAGCCGATCAGCAGCTCATCATCGTCGAGCGCCTGGCCGCGGATCTTGCGGAACATCTCGATCAGGTCTTCGACCTGCAGGTCCTTGCGGCTGTCGCCCGACACGTCGAGCACGATCTCGCCGGCATGCAACATGATGGTGCGCGTACCGAAATCGAGCGCCTGGCGCATCGAGTGCGTCACCATCAGCGTCGTCAGCTTGCGCTCGGAGACGATCGACTGCGTGAGCTCCATGATGAACTCGGCCATGCCTGGATCGAGTGCGGCCGTATGCTCGTCAAGCAGCAGCACGTCCGATCCGCTGAGCGTCGCCATGACCAGCGACACAGCCTGGCGCTGGCCGCCGGAGAGAAGGTCCATGCGGTCCTTCATCCTGTTCTCAAGACCAAGGTTCAGGGCCGCGATGCGCTCGCGAAACTGATCCCGCCGACCGCCGCCGAGAGCCGGTGCAAGGCCGCGGCGCTTGCCGCGCGCGGCAGCGAGCGCCAGGTTCTCCTCGATCGTCAGCGCACCGCAACTGCCGGCCAGCGGATCCTGGAAGACGCGGGCGACCTGGCCGGCGCGATTGGCTGTCGGCTTTCGTGTTACATCCGTCCCGCCGATCGTCACCTTGCCTTCCGTCGGCAGGACATCACCGGCGAGCACCCCGAGCAAAGTCGACTTGCCTGCCCCGTTCGAGCCGATGACGGTCACGAAGGAGCCTGTTTCGATCGTCAGGTTGATCTTGGAGAGTGCCTGCTTCTGCAGCGGCGTGCCGCGTCCGAAAATGACCTGGATGTTTTCAAGGGTAATCATGACGTGGCTCCCCCGCGACGCAACCTCGGCAGCACAAGCGCCACGGCGACCAGTACGGCGGTGACGAAATTCAGGTCCGACGCCTTGAGCCCGAGGACGTCGCTCGACAGCGCCACCTGGATGGCGAGGCGATAGGCGATCGAACCGAAGACGCAGCCGATCAGGGCAATCAGCAGGCCGCGGTTGCCGAACAGCGTCTCACCGATGATGACGGCGGCGAGACCGACGACAATCGTACCGACGCCGGAGGTGACATCGGCAAATCCGTTCGTCTGGGCAAAGAGCGCGCCGCCAAGCGCGACGAGGGCATTGGAAAGCGCCATGCCGAGATAGATCTGACTGCCCGTCTGGACGCCCTGCGCCCGCGCCATGCGCGAGTTTGCACCGGTCGCGCGCATGGCCAAACCCGCATCGCTTTCCAGGAACCGCCAGACGACGACGACTGCGGCCACCACAAGGGCGCCGACGAAGAGCGGACGAACGAGGTATTCCGAGAGGCCAAGTCCGTAGAACGGCGTAATCATCGTTTCCTGGTTCAGGAGCGCGACGTTCGGCTTGCCCATGACACGCAGATTGACCGAGAACAGCGCAATCATCGTCAGGATCGAGGCCAGCAGGTTCAGGATCTTGAAGCGGACGTTGAGCGTTGCCGTGACGATGCCGGCGAGCGCTCCAGCCACCATGGCAACCGCACTCGCAAGCCAGGGGTTCAGGCCGGCAATGATCAGCACGGCGGCAACGGCCGCTCCCAGCGGAAAGGATCCGTCGACGGTCAGATCCGGAAAATCGAGGACGCGGAAGGCAAGATAGACGCCGATCGCGACGAAGGCGAAGACCAGACCAAGCTCGACAGCACCCCAGAAGGCGATTTGGCTCACGGTAGAATGTCCTTGTGGTTCCCGCAGCGTATCGACGATCCGGCCGGGCCGGAAGCAGCGGGTAGGGATGCGGGGCCGCTGTCACGACCCCGCCGACATGACGATCATTCGATGACCTTGGTCGCGCGCTTGGTGACGCTTTCCGGGAAGGTGACGCCCATCTTCGCGGCGGCTGCCTTGTTGATCACCAGATCCGTACCGGCAGCGACGCGCACCGGGATGTCGCCCGGGGCCTCGCCCTTGAGGACGCGCGCCACGACCTCGCCCGTCTGCTTGCCGACATCGAAGTAGTTGAAACCGATGGCGGCGATCGCACCGCGGTTCACCGAGTCGGTGTCGCCGGCGTAGAGTGGAACCTTGGCTTCCTCGGCGACGCCGACGGCCGCCTCGAAGGCGGAGACGATGGTGTTGTCGGTCGGGATGTAGATGACGTCGGCGCGGCCGACAAGGGCGCGGGTCGCCCCCTGGACTTCGGCCGACTTGGTGGCCACGGACTCGACGATGGACAGGCCGGCCTTTTCAACCTCGGCCTTCAGCGCCGCGAGCGTCGAGACAGAGTTCGCCTCGGCAGAGTTGTAGACGAAGCCGATCGACTTGGCGTCCGGGGTGATTTCCCTGATGAGGGCCACATGGTCGGCAACCGGCGACATGTCGGACAAGCCGGTCACGTTGCCGCCGGGCTTCTCCATGTCCTTGACGAGCTGCGCGCCGACCGGATCGGAAACGGCGGTGAAGACAACCGGGATATCGCGGGTCGCGGCGACGACGGCCTGGGCCGAAGGCGTGGAAATCGGCACGATGACATTCGGAGCTTCGCCGACGAACTGGCGGGCGATCTGCGCTGCGGTGCCGGGATTGCCCTGCGCCGACTCATAGAGGAACTTGAGGTTCTCGCCTTCCTTGAAGCCGGCCTCGGCCAACGCTTCCTTGACACCGTCGCGGGCGGCATCAAGCGCCGGATGTTCGACGATGGCAGTGACTGCAACCGTCACGTCCTCGGCCTTCGCAGGCATGACGAGCGCCGTCGCAGCGGCCAGTGCCAAGATGAGTGCGCGCATATGAATGTCCTCCAACAATTTCGCGTTCTTCGGCTCTTCTTAGGTAAGAGACCACGCGAAATCAATCACAGGACCGCACATGCGGCACGATTCTGACGATGCCGCACTGGATTCGCGGCGCGAAGCCCGATTTCAGTCGTCAGCGCCATGGTTGGCGATCATCATCGCCTCGAAGGCCAGTCGCTCCGTCTTGCGCATGCGCTCGGATTCCGACTTCAGCTGCCCGCAGGCGGCCAGGATATCGCGCCCACGCGGCGTGCGGATCGGCGAGGCGTAGCCGGCAGAATTGATGAAATCGGCGAACTTCTCGATCTGCGCCCACTCCGAACACTGGTAGTTGGTCCCCGGCCAGGGATTGAACGGTATGAGGTTGATCTTGGCCGGGATGCCCTTCAGCAGTTGCACCAGGCGCTTGGCGTCCTCGAGGCTGTCATTGACGTCTTTCAGCATCACATATTCGAAGGTGATGCGGCGCGCGTTCGACAGGCCCGGATAGGCGCGACAGGCGTCGAGCAGTTCTTTCAACGGGTACTTCTTGTTGATCGGCACGAGCATGTCGCGCAACTCGTCGCGCACGGCATGCAGCGATATCGCCAGCATCACGCCGATCTCCTCGCCGGTGCGATAGATTTCCGGCACGACACCCGAGGTCGACAACGTGATGCGCCGCTTCGACAGCGACAGCCCGTCGCCGTCGGAGGCGATCAGCAGCGCCTTCTTGACGTTTTCGAAGTTGTAGAGCGGCTCGCCCATGCCCATCATCACGATGTTGGTGATCTTGCGCCCTTCGGCGGGCACGATGGCGCCCGCAGGCGTATCGCGATCCGGGAAGTCGCCGAGACGATCGCGGGCGAGTAGGAGCTGTGCGAGGATTTCCTCCGCCGTCAGGTTGCGAACCAGCTTCTGGGTGCCGGTGTGACAGAAGGTGCAGGTGAGCGTGCAGCCGACCTGGCTGGAGATGCACAGGGTGCCTCGCCCTTCCTCGGGAATGTAGACGGATTCGATCTCGACCGGACGGCCAGCGCCGCGTGGCGGGAAGCGCAACAGCCACTTGCGCGTTCCGTCGTTGGACGTCTGCTCCTCGACGATCTCCGGTCGGGCAATGGTGAAATGCCTCTTCAGCAGTTCCCTGAGATCCTTGGACACGTTCGTCATGTGATCGAAATCGGAAACGCCACGGATGTAGAGCCAGTGCCAAAGCTGGCTGACTCGCATCCTGACCTGGCGGTCGGGCACGCCCTTTTCCTTCAGCAGGTCCGCCATCTCCTCACGGGTCACCCCGATCAGCGACGGCTTTTCCACGAAGTCCGTCGGGCGCATAGGCGCCGTCTTGGCTGGCAAAACGCTCATCACATCCATGGCAGGCATGTCTCTCAATCCCAAAACTTCGCAAACAGGGCTCGCGCAGATGCCTCCGGGAGCATCTGCATCAGGTCGCGCGCAAAACAAAGAAGCGGGACCGGACGGCGAAATCGTCGCACTTGCATCACGCTCCCGCCGCGGCCTTTATCACGTATTTCGGCGCACGTCACCCTTCTGCGGCAAAACGACAAGGGCCGGTCAACGACCAGCCCTTCGATCGGCATTGAGCGGTGCGAGAAGGACGCGATCCTACTTGCAGCTCTCGATCTGCTTGAGCGCCGCGGAAATGCCCTGCAGCGAGTAGTCGTAGCTCGTCGACGTCCCTTTGCGCGAGGTCGCCTTCACCGTCATCGACTTGCCCGACTTCATCGCGGCGACCAAGGCCGGTTCCTCGGCGGCATTTTCCACCCAGGCTGCCTTCTCCTTGGTGAACATCACGAAATTCTTGTCGTCGATCGTCACGCTGACCTTGGAATTTTCCTGCAGCGGATAGCCCATCATCGCCTGCGGCTCGTAGGAAATATTCTGCCCCGGGCGCTGCGAGACGATGAAGAAGATATCGCCATGATCGACGCTGGCCGGTTCCTTTGCAGTGGGGACCGATAGTACATAGCATACGGTGCCGCCGCCGGACTGATAGGAGTATGCACCCCACGCCTTGAACTGTTGGATTCGGGTCGGCGATTGCGCCGCGGCAATTCCGGTTCCCAGCTGTACGAACGTGAGTGCGGTTGCGAGACTTCTTACAAACATGATTTCCTACCGGTGTTCTTGCGATCCAATACCCGAACCGGGCGAGCCGGGCCAACATACGCGCAATTTGAGCTAATTTGACTTAATCCTGGTTACCAATCCGTCAACATGAGCGTCAATTTTGCCGGGCCTCCCGAAACCCGAACCTGCACTCGATCTATGCATTCACGCCAAATTTTGGTGGATGGCATCGTCGAAAACGGGCGGAGATCCCTCGTGACGGACTTTTGACACAAAGATTTGGGCAAGAATTTGTCTTGTTTAAGAGAGCCGCGATCAGCATCTGCGCTTGGGGCGAACTGCATGCTGCCCGAACGGGCGATCGCGCGTCAACGCTCGTCCGGCAGATCCGCGAGAGCCTGGTCGGCTCTCTCGTAGTGGGAGTCCTTTATGTTGCCCCTTATCATCGCGAAGGCCACAGTCAGAACTGCGATGTCGTCCGAAAACCCGACCACGGCAAACAGGTCCGGGATCACGTCCACCGGCATGATGAAATAACCGAGCGCAGCGAGAAGCGTTCCGCGGGCGCGCACAGGCGTTTGCGGGTCGATGGCGCAATAGAAGCTCGCCACAACGTCGCGCCCGAACGGAAGCTGGCGCAGCGCCTTCTTCATCTTCGGCCAGAATTTCTCCCGAACGGTCTTCTCCCGACGGGCCTGCGTCTCTTCGTCGCCCGGAAGCAAAATCTCGCCGATCTTGACGTCGTCCATCCCTTTTCAATCCCTCGCAGTTGACTGATCTGATATGGGGAAGAAATTCACCGGTTTCAAATCCCGCGCAAAGCGGCAGCCTTGTCGAAGGCCTTGGCGAGGCGAAAATCGAGCTCCGTCAGGCCGCCGGCGTCGTGGGTTCGCAGCGTCACATCAACCCTGGAATAGACGTTGAACCACTCCGGATGATGGTTGAGCCTTTCAGCGGCAAGCGCCCCTTCAGTCATGAAGCCGAACGCCTGGACGAAGCTGGCGAACTTGAAGCTCCTGGAAATGGAAGCGCCATCGGATGCAAGGCTCCAGCCTTCGGCTTCCTTCATGGACGCGCTGATTGCCGCCGGTTCCAGCTTTTCGTATTTCATGCGAAAATCGCTCCTCTCCCGAATATCACCGCGGCGTTTCGCAGCCACAACAAGGCGTAAAGGATACCATGGATCCCACCCGCATTCTCTTCGTTTGTGCCGGCAACATCTGCCGCTCCCCTCTGGCCGAAGGTATCTTTCGCCATCTGGCGACGCTGGCGGGTCGTGCCGGCGACTACAGCATTGACTCCGCCGGCACGGGCGGATGGCATGAGGGGCAAAGGCCGGATCCGCGCTCGATCGCCGTCGCCATGCATCACGGCATCGACATTTCGGGACAGCGGGCCAGAAAAATTCGCGCCCAGGACTTCCATCACTTTCACGTGATCCTGGGGATGGATCACGACAATCTGAGGAATCTGGGCGCCATCGCCGCTCCGAGCTGCGAACATCGCATCCATCTCTTCAGCCGATTTGCGACGGGCGGGACAGAGGATGTCCCCGATCCCTACTACGGAGGCCGCCAAGGCTTTGAGGACGTCTATACCCAGCTTTTGGCGGGTTGCTCGGCAGTGTTGGCGAAGCTGGAGGCCGAGCGCTTCTCGTGAAGCGGAAAGACCTCCTCGGTCAGGTATGGCCCACCTCCGACCGATTCACGGGACGACAGCAGCACGAAGCGCGGCACCGTGAAGGGCGCCGTCATGAAGTTTCCGCGGCCGGCGAGATAGTGGACGACATCGTCGAGGCGGCAGGCTTTCAGCCGGGCGAGCGTCACATGGGGCGTGAACTTTCGCTGATCCGGCGGCAGCCCGGCCCGTTTGCAGACCCTTTCGATGTCCGCCTGCAGGCTGAACATCTCCGGAGTCGGGGAAACGCCCGCCCAGACGGAATGCGGTTTCCTGGAGCCAAAGGACCCTGTTCCGCTGAGGTTGATCTGGAATTCGGGCCGATCGATCCGGTCGAGACCTGCGACGATCTCGTCGGCGGTGCGTCCGTCGACATCCCCGATGAAGCGCAATGTGATGTGGTAGTTCTCCACATCGATCCATCTTGCTCCTGGAAGTCCTCCGCGCAGCAATGAGAGGCTCAAGGCCGCATTGCGCGGAATTTCGAGGGCGGTGAACAGTCTCGGCATAACGAGCTCTCCCCGAATCTTTGTGCAGATGCTAACACGGAATCATGCGCGGGAGATTCGTGCAACACCTAATTTCAATTCTCCGGAATACTCCTCAGAAAGCTTTCGACCGCCGGGAGCGAGCGCTCGACCATGACCGCCACCCCGGCGGCATTGGGATGCATGCCATCCTCGAGTTGCAGTGAAGGTTGGGTCACCACCCCGTCGAGGAAGAACGGATAGAGCTTCAGCCCGTGCTTGTCGGCCAGCCGTTGGTATATCGGGTTGAATCCGGCGGCATAGGCATCCCCCATGTTCGGCGGCGCCAGCATGCCGGCGAGCATGACGGCAATGCCGCGCTCCTTCAGCCGCGCAATGATCGCGTCGAGGTTCCTCTCGGTGGATGCGGGTGCAATGCCACGCAGCGCATCGTTGGCTCCGAGTTCGAGAATGACCCCATCCGTGCCGTCGGGAATCGACCAGTCCAAACGTGCGAGCCCACTTTCGGTCGTGTCGCCCGAAACGCCGGCATTGGCGATGGCAACATCCAGACCGGCCACCTTCAGCGCCGCCTGCAGCCGCATGGGATAGGCGTCGCCCTCGGGAAGCTCGTAGCCGGCCATCAGGCTGTCCCCGAAGCCGACGATCTGCAATGTTCTCGCCACTGCGGGCTCGCCGAATGCAAATATCATGCTTGCGAGAATGACGCCGAATTGAATGGCAAGTGCTTTTAATCTCATGGATCTATTCCTAGATTGGCAACGTAGAGGGGGAATGCTTTTAGCGCTCCTGTCATTGATGCCCTGAATATAGGACGGTTTGCCGTGACAAAAACCATCATCGCGCTGAAGAGAGCCGATTTGACCCTCGGATCCGCGGCGGCCTCCGTGCACGTGCTGAAAGGCATCGATCTTGAAATCACCGAGGGCGAGGCGGTCGGCATCGTCGGCCCGTCCGGCTCCGGCAAGTCGACGCTGCTGATGGTGCTTGCCGGCCTCGAGCGCCTCGATAGCGGCGAGATCCACATCAGGGAGACGCCGCTTCATCTGATGAACGAGGACCAACTCGCGGATTTCCGCGGTCGCAACATCGGCATCGTCTTCCAGTCCTTCCACCTGATCGCCAACATGACGGCGCTCGAAAACGTCGCGGTTCCACTCGAACTCGCCAATGTCCGCAACCCGTTCGACATTGCCAGGCGCGAGTTGCAATCGGTTGGGCTCGGCGAGCGACTGGGCCACTATCCCGGCCAGCTTTCCGGCGGCGAGCAGCAGCGCGTGGCGATTGCCCGCGCGCTTGCCCCTTCGCCGGCCCTCCTCATCGCCGACGAGCCGACGGGCAATCTCGACACCGAAACCGGTCGCCAGATCGCTGATCTGCTGTTTGCCAAGCAGGCCGAGCGTGCCATGACCATGGTGCTCGTCACCCACGACACCGCACTTGCTTCGCGCTGCTCGCGGCAGGTTCGGGTCCGCTCCGGCGAGATTGCCGGCGACAGCGCCATCCGCCTTGCCGCAGAGATGAACACCGCATGATCAGCCTCCTCTCCCGCTTCAAGCTGGCCTGGCGGCTGGCGCTACGTGAGCTGCGTGGCGGCCTCAGGGGCTTTTACATCTTTCTCGCTTGCATCGCTCTCGGCACGGCAGCCATTGCCGCCGTTAACTCCGTGTCGACGTCGCTGACCGATTCGATTGCCGCCGAGGGACAGACGATCCTGGCCGGCGACGTTCGCTTCGAGTTGAACAACCGCGAGGCGAATGCCGAGGAGTTGTCCTTCCTCAAGGGCCTCGGCCAGGTCTCCGTTTCTTCCGGCCTGCGGTCCATGGCTCGGATGCTCGACGGGTCCGATCAGACGCTCGTGGAGGTAAAGGCGGTTGACGATGCCTATCCGCTCTACGGCGCGCTGGACGCCAAGCCATCCGCCCCGATCGCAACCCTGCTCGAAAACAATGGCGCCGTCGCTGCCCCGTTGCTGCTCGACCGCCTCGGCCTTGCCGTCGGTGACGAAATTCTGCTCGGGAAGGCCCGGGTGAAGGTCACCGCAGCGCTCGAGAACGAGCCCGATGCCTTGTCGGATGGCTTCGGCCTTGCCCCCCGCCTGATGATCAGCCGCGATACCCTTGCCGCATCCGGCCTGGTCCAGACCGGCAGCCTCGTGGAATATTCCTACAAGGTTCGCATGGATAATCCGCAACGGGGTCTGCGCGGCCTTCGCGAGCGCGCCGAGCGCGAATTCCCGAACGCCGGCTGGTCGATCCGCATGAGCGACCGGGCGGCCCCCGCGCTCAGCGAAAACATCAACCGCTTTTCGCAATTCCTGACGCTCGTCGGACTGACGGCCCTCATCGTCGGCGGCGTGGGCGTGGCCAACGCGGTTCGCGCCTTCCTCGATTCCAAGCGCACCACCATAGCCACGTTCAAGTGCCTCGGCGCACCCGCCTCGGTCGTCGCGATGATCTATTTCATCCAGATCCTGCTCATCGCGTCGACAGGCATCGTCGTCGGCCTGGTGATTGGCGCGGCCACGCCGTTCCTCGCGTCCGGATATCTCGTCGAACTCCTGCCGGTCGCCTCGAGGGCGACGATCTATCCGTGGGCTCTCGGACTTGCCGCCCTGTTCGGCCTCTTGACGACACTCGCCTTCGCCATCCTGCCGCTCGGCCATGCGCGCGAGGTGCCGGCGACGGCGCTGTTCCGCGAGCAGAGCTTCGAACCGCGCCGGCTGCCTTCATGGCCCTATGTTGTTGCCGCCGGTGCGGTTCTGGCCGCCCTTGCCGCGCTTGCATTCTTCTCCGCCCAGGACCAGCGCATCGCCGGCATATTCCTCGGGTCGATCGCCTTCGCCTTCATCGTGCTGCGCGCAGTGGCCGTGCTGGTTTCGGCCATCGCGCGACGGAGTCCCCGCGTCAACTCGCCTGCCCTGCGGCTGGCGATCGGCAACATCCACCGCCCCGGTGCGCTGACGCCGTCCGTCGTCCTGTCGCTCGGCCTTGGCCTGACATTGCTCGTCACCCTGACGCTGATCGACGGGAATCTGCGGCGCGAGTTGACCGGCAGTATGCCGGAGCGCGCGCCGAACTTCTTCTTCGTCGATGTGCAGAGCGCGGATCTCGAAGGATTTCGCAGTCTTTTGAAGCAGCAGTCGCCCGATGCGAAGATCATCGAGGTGCCGATGCTGCGCGGCCGGATCATGGCCTTCAACGGCGAGGACGTGAACCAGCGCAACGTGCCGCCCGCAGGGCGCTGGGTACTTCGGGGCGACCGCGGCATCACCTATGCGAAGAACCAGCCGGAAAACTCGACGCTCACCGATGGGAAATGGTGGACGCCGGACTACGACGGCGAGCCGCTTGTCTCCTTTTCAGCCCAGGAGGCGGGCGAACTCGGTCTCAAGATCGGTGATACCGTGACGGTCAACGTGCTCGGCCGCAACGTCACCGCCAGGATCGCCAACTTCCGCAAGGTCGAATGGGAATCGCTGTCGATCAACTTCGTCATGGTGTTCTCGCCCAACACGTTCAGGGGCGCGCCGCACGCCTGGCTGGCAACGCTCGGCGATCCGGACGCAACGCCCCAGCAGGAAGCCGCGGTCCTGAAGGCGGTGACCAACGCCTATCCGACGATCACCAGCGTTCGCGTCAAGGATGCCCTTGAGGTGATCGACAAGCTGGTCGGCCAACTCGCCACCGCGATCCGTGCCGCAGCCTCGGTGGCGCTCGTCGCTTCGGTGCTGGTGCTCGCTGGTGCGCTTGCCGCCGGAAACCGCGCCCGGACCCACGACGCCGTGGTGTTGAAGACGCTCGGCGCGACGCGGGCGATGCTGGTTCGCACCTTCGCCTACGAATACCTGATGCTCGGCGCCGCCACCGCAATCTTCGCGCTGGCCTCGGGTGGGCTCGCGGCCTGGTACGTGGTCAGCCAGGTCATGAAACTGCCGTCGGTGTTCCTGCCCAATGTCGCAGTCATCACGCTGGTGACGGCGCTCGTTCTGACCGTCGGCATCGGTCTTGCCGGAACCTGGCGGATCCTTGGCCAGAAGGCTGCACCAGTCCTGAGAGAACTCTGAGCAGAGCCGGAATCTTACCGTTTGTTAACATATGCTTACGGCGACGACAGAAAACCGCTTCCAGATCTTCGTATATGGCGCTTTACTAGGATTTCCGGAGTTTTGGGTCTTGTACGAGGCGCCTTATACCATCATATTTATCCACAGGCATGCTGGAGCTCCGCAGCGGCGCCCGGGACCATGGTCCCGACACCGTAATTCAACACGGAGCTTGAAAAGAGGAAACAATGGCTGATCTTCGTAACTACCAAAACCGGGTGTCCCAGGCGGGCGCACAGACCGGTGCGATGGTTGATGAGGGCCTGCGCGCCTATATGCTTCGCATTTACAACATCATGGCGCTCGGACTTGTCATCACCGGTGTCGCAGCGTTCCTGACGTTCCAGATGGCGTTTTCGGATGGACAACTGACCGCATTCGGCCAGGCGATCTATGCGAGCCCGCTGAAATGGATCGTCATGCTGGCACCGCTCGGCCTGGTGTTCTTCCTGAGCTTCCGTATCCAGAACATGAGCGTTTCGGCCGCCCAGTTGACATTCTGGATTTACGCCGCGCTGATGGGTCTGTCGCTTTCGTCCATCTTCCTGGTGTTCACCGGACAGAGCATCGTGCAGACGTTCTTCGTGACTGCGGCTGCCTTTGGCGCCCTGTCGCTCTACGGCTACACCACCAAGCGTGATCTCTCGGCCATGGGCTCGTTCATGGTCATGGGCCTGTTCGGCCTGATCATCGCTTCGATCGTCAACATCTTCCTGGCCTCGTCGGCGCTGCAGTTCGCGATCTCGGCGATCGGCGTCCTGGTGTTCTCCGGCCTCACCGCCTGGGATACCCAGAAGCTGAAGGAAATGTACTTCGAGGGCGACGAAGTTGCAGTCGCCGGCCGCAAGGCGATCATGGGCGCGCTGACGCTCTACCTCGACTTCATCAACCTCTTCATGTTCCTGCTGCAGTTCATGGGCAACCGGAACCAGTAAGGGAACCGAGAGACACGGAAAGGCGGCCGAGAGGTCGCCTTTTTTGTTGACCCTGTGCGGTCGCTTCGTCCGTAACTCACGCACCTCAACCTCACAGCCATCAGAAGCCCGCCCATGACCGTTCGCATCCGTGACGCCAGCCTGTCCGACATCGCGTCGATCACCGCAATCTATCGCGAATCTGTGCTGCACGGGGTAGCAAGCTACGAGCTTTCGCCGCCCGACGAGGCGGAGATGACCGCGAGGTTCGTGTCGATCACTGAAAAGCACTATCCCTACATCGGCGCGGAAGACGAAAACGGAGCGTTCCTCGGTTACGCCTATGCCTCGCCGTTCCGCACTCGGCCCGCCTATCGCTGGCTCGTCGAGGATTCGATCTATCTGGCGCCGGAGGCCCGCGGCAAAGGAGCCGGAAGGGCGCTGCTTGCCGCGCTTGTCGAGCGCTGTACCGCGCTCGGCTTCCGCAGCATGGTCGCCGTCATCGGCGGCGCACACCCGGCGTCCGTGGCGGTGCATCGCGCCTGTGGCTTCGAGGAAAGCGGCTTGCTCAAGGCGACGGGCTTCAAGCACGGCCGGTGGCTCGATACCGCCCTGATGCAGCGTCAGCTGGGCGAGGGAGCGACAAGCGAGCCCGATCCTTCGACCTATCCCGGCACGCTTTTTCCCGGCTGATCGATCCCGTCGCTTACTTGTCGACGAGCTTGAGTACCTTGTCGAACACCTTCAACACCTGCGTCAGTTCGTGGCCGCGTTTGAGGACCATGCCGCCCGCGTTCACGACCGAGAACGCGCCCTGCCGGGAAGCGAGCTTCGGATCCTTCTCGATGCGGTAGAGAGGCACGTCCCCGGCGCGCTTGAAGACGGAAAACACCGCCTTGTCGCGGGTATGGTCGATGGCGTAGTCGCGCCACTCACCCTCGCCAACCATGCGACCATAGATCCAGAGTATCTGGTCGAGTTCGCGGCGATGGAAGGTGACAGGCGGAGGATCCCGGCTTTGCCGGTACTCTCTCAGGTCGACGACCGTGGCCGTGCCATTCTCAGAAGTCCTACCGTCCGAGTGCTGCAATTCCGGCTGATCGGCCATCGAACCTCCCATTCGCCAATTGTTGCAGGTCGATGACAGTGTGACTCAGGCCCGTAAAAAAGCCAAGTCTCCACAACCTTATTAAGGGAAGACTAAACTTTCTGCATTGCGCCGCATTTCAGTCAAAAGAGTGCCCCATTTCAGGAGAAGATTCACGACGGCGCCACCCGCGCCGAAATGATCCGGTCCGGCGCATTGATCCCCCAGCCCCCCAGCCCCCAATGCCGCCGGTCCGGATCTCCTTGCTCCCCAAGAAAACCATCCCGCGTCACGATCTCTGTCACGGCTGCTTTTGCGGCTCGACCACGGCCGCTCCGAGAATCGGTCCCGGTTCGCCGCCACGGCCCGCGGCCTGCAGCAGCACTGCGCAACCGTGCTTCTTGTTGCTGCCCAGCATGTTCGCCGGCAGCGTCAGGCCGAGCTTGCTGCCATCCCACATGCCCACGGTCTGGATGTCCGTCACGCTGTGCCAGTAGGGGATTTTCTGTCCGGTGTTTTCGCCGCTCTCGACGGAGACGTATTTCCCGCGGTCGAAATAGACCACGACGACATTGGCCTTGCCCTTGCCCTCGGCCACGTCGATCGCCAGTTCGTCGCCCTTGAGGGATGCGCTGACATCCACAACCAGCCCCTTGCCTGCACCCTTTAGGGAATCGAGCTTGCGATTGAGCGCGTCGAGGTCGGCACCACTCATGTGGTCGCGGCCGTTGATTACCGCCTGCGGCGTGTAGACATTGCTGCGACCGAGGGATCGCGCATAGGCATACTGCCTTTCGGTGTTTTCCTTCGAGCCGAGCGTATCGGCCCAGCCCAGGTAGTTCCAGTAGTCGACATGATAGGCGAGCGCCACCACGTCTCCCTGTTCCACCAGCTTCTTCAGCGCAATGTCTGCCGGCGGACAGGAGGCGCATCCTTGCGACGTGAAGAGTTCCACCACGCCTTTCGGCGTTTTGGCCTCATCCGCCAGCGCTGCTCCGGCAAGGCTCGACGTGGCCACGAGCAACGATATGACAAGTTTCAACGGCATTTCAGAGCATTCCCTCCTCGCGCCCTGAACGCCATGTTGCGGTCTTCTCATCAAGGCGGTGCAGATTTCGCGCGCGGCGCCGGATGACCTTGCCTGCGTCCAGTAGCAGCAGATCGGCGAGCGCTCTGGGGATAGAGATACCGGTTCTCGGCATCAACAGGAAGTCACGAAGGGGTGATTCTTTGGACGAACAACCGCGTGCGTGCACAACAAAAAGCCGCCGGGGGATTGCTCCCCCGGCGGCCTGCCAATCGGTTCTCTGGCGAACTCAGGCGGCGAGATCGCGCAGCACGGTCTGCAGGATGCCACCATTGTTCATGTAGATGACTTCGTCGAGCGTATCGATGCGGCAGAGGATCGGAACCTCCTTCACCGTGCCGTCACCATAGGTGATCTTGGCGATCTTCTTCTCGCGCGGCTTGATATCGCCCTCGAGGCCGTCGATCTCGACCACTTCATCGCCCTTGAGATCGAGGCTCGCCCAGGTCGTTCCTTCCTCGAAGACAAAGGGCACGACGCCCATGCCGACGAGGTTGGAGCGGTGGATGCGCTCGAAGGATTGCGCGATCACGGCCTTGACGCCGAGAAGGTTGGTGCCCTTCGCGGCCCAGTCGCGCGACGAGCCGTTGCCGTATTCGACGCCGGCAAAGATGACGAGCGGAACGCCCTCTTCCTTGTACTTCATCGCCGCGTCGTAGATCGACATCTCTTCCTTGGACGGGTAGTGGATGGTGTAGCCACCTTCCTTGCCGTTCGGGCCGAGCATGTGGTTGCGGATGCGGATATTGGCGAAGGTGCCGCGCATCATCACTTCATGATTGCCGCGACGCGTGCCGTACTGGTTGAAGTCGGCCACCTGCACGCCGTTGTCGAGCAGGTAGGCGCCGGCCGGCGAGGCTGCCTTGATCGAACCAGCGGGCGAGATGTGGTCGGTGGTGATCTTGTCACCGAAGAGACCGAGCACGCGCGCGCCCTTGATGTTCTTCAGGCCCGAGCCCTTCTTGCCCATGCCGACGAAGTACGGCGGGTTCTGCACGTAGGTCGACGTGTCGTCCCAGGCATAGGTCTGGCCGGCCGGCACCTGAACCGCCTGCCAGTTCTCGTCGCCCTTGAAGACGTCGGCATACTTGGTTTCGTAAAGCTCTCGGGTGACGTATTTCAGGATGAACTCCTGAACTTCCTTTGAGGTCGGCCAGATGTCCTTGAGATAGACCGGCTTGCCGTCCTTGTCCTCGCCGATCGGCTCCTTGGTGAGGTCCTTCTGGACCGTGCCGGCCAGCGCGTAGGCAACGACCAGCGGCGGCGAGGCCAGGTAGTTCGCCTGGACGTCCGGCGAGAT
The DNA here is from genome assembly GCA_030028905.1 of Ferirhizobium litorale. Classification (GTDB taxonomy): domain Bacteria; phylum Pseudomonadota; class Alphaproteobacteria; order Rhizobiales; family Rhizobiaceae; genus Ferirhizobium; species Ferirhizobium litorale. The sequence goes on from JALDYZ010000009.1 coordinate 152,447, forward strand.
GCGGCCCTCGAAGTTGCGGTTGCCCGACAGCACGCCCGAAACGATCAGGCCCTTGTCGTTGATCGTCTTCGAGATCGGCGCCGGCAGCGGGCCGGAGTTGCCGATGCAGGTGGTGCAGCCGAAGCCGACGAGGTTGAAGCCGAGCTTGTCGAGGTCGGCCTGCAGGCCGGACTTCGCCAGGTATTCGCCGACCACCTGCGATCCAGGTGCCAGCGAGGTCTTGACCCACGGCTTGGTCTTCAGGCCCTTGGCAACGGCATTGCGGGCGAGAAGGCCGGCAGCGATCAGCACCGACGGGTTGGAGGTGTTGGTGCACGAGGTGATGGCGGCAATCGCCACATCGCCATGGCCGAGGTCGTAATCGGTGCCTTCGACCGGGTAGCGGTTGGAAAGCTGGCCGGGCTTCTTGTAGTCGGCATCCATCGAGCCGGCGAAGCCGGAAGCGATGTTTTCCAGCGCGATGCGACCTTCCGGACGCTTCGGGCCGGCCATCGACGGAACGACGTCGCCAAGGTCGAGTTCCAGCGTGTCGGTGAAGACGAGGTCGGAACCGTCGCCGTCGCGCCACATGCCTTGAGCCTTGGAATAGGCCTCGACGAGGGCGATCCGGTCCTTGGTGCGGCCGGACATGTTGAGGTAGTTGATGGTTTCGCCGTCGACCGGGAAGAAGCCGCAGGTTGCGCCGTATTCCGGACCCATGTTGCCGATCGTCGCGCGGTCGGCGAGCGGCATGTTGTCCATGCCCGGGCCGAAGAATTCGACGAACTTGGAAACGACGCCCTTCTTGCGCAGCATCTGCACGACGGTCAGCACCAGGTCGGTCGCGGTGACGCCTTCCTTGAGCTTGCCGGTCAGCTTGAAGCCGATGACCTCCGGCAGCAGCATCGAGACCGGCTGGCCGAGCATGGCGGCTTCGGCTTCGATGCCGCCGACGCCCCAGCCGAGAACGCCAAGGCCGTTGATCATCGTGGTGTGGCTGTCGGTCCCGACACAGGTATCCGGATAGGCGATCGTCTCGCCATCCTCGTCCTTGGTCCAGACCGTCTGGCCGAGGTATTCGAGGTTGACCTGGTGACAGATGCCGGTGCCGGGCGGAACGACGCGGAAGTTCTTGAACGCCTGCTGGCCCCACTTCAAGAAGCGGTAGCGCTCGCCGTTGCGCTGGTATTCGAGTTCGACGTTGCGGGCGAACGCCTGCGGCGTGCCGAACTCATCGACGATGACCGAATGGTCGATCACGAGATCGACCGGCACCAGCGGATTGATCTTCTCGGGATCCCCACCGAGCGACACCATGGCGTCGCGCATGGCCGCAAGGTCGACGACGGCGGGGACGCCGGTGAAGTCCTGCATCAGCACGCGGGCAGGACGGTAGGCGATCTCGCTTTCGACAAGGCCCTTGTTGGTCAGCCAGGCCGCAACGCTTTCGATGTCCTTCTTGGTCACCGAGCGGCCGTCTTCGTTGCGCAGAAGGTTTTCGAGCAGAACCTTCATCGAGTAGGGCAGCTTCGATACCCCGGCGAGGCCGTTGGCCTCAGCCTTGGGGAGGCTGTAGTACACATAGTCCTTGCCGTTCACGCTGAGCGTCGAGCGGCAATTGAAGCTGTCGAGAGATTTGGACACGAGAGACCCCGTTCATCTTAATGGCCAACATAGTCGTGCGAACGCCCATGCACTACATGCACATCAGGATGCGGGTGCGGCCATTTCCGCTGTCCGCACGTGAAATTTGCTGTTTGAAATTTCAGGTTCGGCGCAAATATGGAATTCACGCCGACCGCTGGCGTGGTTGCACGTCTTATAGATAATTTCTAAGAAAGGTTCCAGACCACCGAACGTCCAATAGAAACATTTTTTTGCACTGCGATGGGAGATGTCGCAAGGAAGCGGACCGGGATGCGGCTGACTGCTGAAAGCCTCGCGGCAAGGCGTGGCGAAGAATTGATATTTACCAATGTTTCCTTTAACTTAGAAGATGGCGGAGCACTGGTTCTCACGGGACCGAACGGTTCGGGAAAATCGACTTTGTTGAGGGTGATTGCCGGGCTTTTGCGGCCCGAAAGGGGCCGGCTGGCGGTCACCGGAGCAGCCGTCGAAACAGGGGCGCGAGTTGGCGACCTCAGCCACTACCTCGGGCACCGCAATGCGATGAAGCAGGAACTGACGGTCGCCGAAAATCTCGCTTTCTGGAAGACCTTTCTCAGCGGCTCCGAAAGGACCGCCGGGCAGGATATCGAAGAGGCTGCCGAAGCGGTGGGATTGGGCGACATCACCCACCTTCCCTACGGCTATTTGTCGGCGGGCCAGCAGCGCCGCTTTGCCATGGCGAAGCTGCTCGTCGCCCATCGACCGATCTGGCTGCTCGACGAACCGACCGCGGCACTCGACGCCAGCGCCGACCGGATGTTTGCCGGACTGGTCGAAAACCATCTCGGCCGCGGCGGGATCGTCATCGCCGCCACCCACCAGCCGTTGGGACTGGAGAAGGCGGACGAAATGCGCATGAGCGGATTTGCGGGCGTCGACCAAGGAGCATGGGGATGACCGCGCTCCTTCTTCGCGACCTGAAGCTCTCCGTGCGCGCCGGCGGCGGCGCGCTGATCGGCGTGCTGTTCTTCATGACGGTGGTTGCCGTCATCCCCTTCGGCGTCGGACCCGATCTCAACCTGCTTTCCCGCATCGGTCCGGCAATCGTCTGGATCGGCGCGCTGCTCGCCGTCCTCCTTGGCCTCGATCGGCTGTTCCAGGCTGAACGCGACGACGGGTCGCTCGATCTCATGCTGATGCACGAAAACCCGCTGGTGCTCACCGTGCTGGTAAAGTGCCTGGCCCACTGGCTCGCCACCTGCCTGCCGCTCGTCATCGCCTCGCCGCTGCTCGGCCTGTTCATGAACATGAGCGAGGCGGCGATCGGCGCGGTGATGCTGACCCTGCTCGTCGGTTCGCCGGCGCTGACCTTCATCGGTGCGGCCGGCGCCGCCGTGGCCGTGGCCCTGCCGCGCGGCGGCCTGCTGGTTTCGATCCTCGTCCTGCCGCTCGCCATCCCGGTGCTGATCTTCGGGGTCAGTGCCTCCTACGCGGCCGTCGAGGACCCGGCACCGTTCCTGCCGCCTTTCCTGATCCTGATCGCCATCACGCTGTTCTTTGCAGTCATCGGCCCGCTGGCGGCCGCAGTGGCATTGCGCCACGCCTCCGATTGAGCAAGATCAATTGCAGCTTACCCCATATAGAGCTAAACAAACCGAATGAGCGACAACAGCCTTGCCATCACCAAACTGAGCGATCTCGCCAACCCGACGCGGTTCCTGGCACTCGCCGCGCGCCTGATACCGTGGCTGGCCTGTCTCACCGCCGTCGCTTTTGCGGTCGGCCTCTATCTCAGCTTCACGACCGAAGGCGACTATCAGCAGGGCGAGACCGTGCGCATCATGTATGTCCACGTGCCCGCCGCCTGGCTGTCGATGATGTGCTACACGGTGATGGCCGTCTCGGCGATCGGCACGCTGGTCTGGCGCCATCCGCTGGCCGATGTCTCGGCGCGCTGCGCCGCACCGCTCGGCGCCGCCTTCACCCTGATCGCACTCATCACCGGTTCGCTCTGGGGCAAACCGATGTGGGGCACCTGGTGGGTCTGGGATGCGCGGCTGACCTCCGTCTTCATCCTGTTCCTGATGTATCTCGGGCTGATCGCGCTCAATCGCTCCATGGATGATCCCTCGAAGGCTGCCCGCGTCGGTGCCGTTCTCATTCTTGTCGGCTTCGTCAACATTCCGATCATCAAGTTTTCGGTGGAATGGTGGAACACGCTGCACCAGCCGGCAAGCGTCATCCGCATGGATGGCCCGACCATCGATGCGGAGTTCCTGCGACCGCTGCTGGTCATGGCGGTGGCCTTCACGCTGCTGTTCTTCACCCTGCATATTGCGGCAATGCGCAACGAGATCTGGCGTCGCCGCGTCAACGCCCAGCGCCGCCTTGCCGCGCGCATGGCCGGCCGGGAGCAGTAAGCCATGGGTCACGCATTCTATATCTACACGGCCTACGGCCTGACCACATTGATCGTCGCCGCGCTGGTCGCCTGGACCTGGCTCGACGGACGGGCACGGCAAAGGGAACTGGCCGCGCTTGATGCCGCCGGCATCCGCCGTCGTTCCGCACGCTCGCCGGGGGAGACGAAGGCGTGAGCGTCGAACCTCGGGAAAGCCAGCCGTCCGCATCGAGCCGCGGTCTCGGCCGCTATCTTCTGGCGCTGCTGCCGCTCGTCATCTTTGCTGGGCTTGCGGTCGCCTTCTGGAGCCAGCTCCATTCCGGCCGCGACGTCTCGGAAATCCCCTCCGCCCTGATCGGCACCAGGGCGCCGGCACTCGACCTGCCGCCGCTCGAGGGTTCGAACGTTCCGGCGCTGACCGAGGCGGCTATCAAGGGCCGTCTGACCCTGGTCAACGTGTTCGCGTCATGGTGCATTCCGTGCCGGCAGGAGCATCCTCTGCTCAAGGAACTGGCCAAGGACGGCCGCATCACCATCGTCGGGATCAACTACAAGGACAAGAACGAGAACGCGCTGCGCTTTCTCGGAGAGCTCGGCAACCCCTACGCCGCGATCGGCGCCGATCCGAACGGCAAGGCAGCGATCGACTGGGGCGTCTATGGCATCCCGGAATCCTATCTCGTCGGGGCTGACGGGACGATCCTCTACAAGAAGGTCGGCCCCTTCGACGACGACAGCGTGACCCGATCCCTAATCCCGGCCATCGACAAGGCGCTGGCCGGAAGCTGACACGCGTCTATATCCCGCCCTGCCACGCCTTCACCGCATCGAGCGGCCAGACCAGCATCAAAACGTTGAGCGTCAGGTTGTCGCGGATCATCCAGCCGGTGAACAGCTCGAAGACAATCGCCACAGCCATCGTGACCGCAACCGGCATGCGGGCCGCAAACAGGAAGCCGAGCGCCATGAAAACCGTGTCCATGACCGAGTTGATGATGCTGTCGCCGGTATAGTCGAAGGCGATCGTCGCGGCGCGGTAGCGATCGATCACCATCGGCGTGTTTTCGGCGATCTCCCATCCGGCTTCGAGCAGCAGCGCCACGAAGAGCCGGGCCGCCAGTGTCCTATTGCGCATGAAGAGATGGGTCAGCCCGTAGAAGATGAAGCCGTGGATGATGTGCGACGGCGTGTACCAGTCTGCGAGGTGCTGCGAGTTGCCGCTGCCGTTGACGACACCCTCCCACAGCTTGACGTAGCCGCACTCGCAGATCCAGATGCGACCCATGAAATGCTCGACCAGGGCCTGGACAACAATGACGGCCAGTCCGGCCGCGAGCCAATAGCGTGTGTGTCGTGAAACGCGGTCCCCGCGCGCCTCGGCGATCGTCATTTGTCGGCTTCCACCGGCGCGGTTTCGACCGTGTGGCGCATGATCAGCGGCATCTGGGCCAGGGTGAAGATGATCGTGATCGGCATCGTGCCCCAGACCTTGAAGTTGACCCAGACCGCGTCGGAAAAATTGCGCCAGACGGCTTCGTTGAGCACCGCCAGGAACAGGAAGAAAATGCCCCAGCGCAGAGTCAGCTTGCGCCAGCCGGCATCGTCGAGCTGGAAGGCGGCATTGAAGACGTAGCCGAGCAGCGAACGCCCGAAGAGAAGGCCGCCAAGCAGCACGACGCCGAACAATGAATTGACGATGGTCGGCTTCATTTTGATGAAGGTCTCGTCCTGCAGCCAGATCGACAGGGTGCCGAACACCAGCACCACGATCCCGGAAACAAACGGCATCATCGGCAGGTGATGGAAGACGACCTTCGAGATCACCAGCGAGATCACGGTCGCGACCATGAACAGCGCGGTGGCGATCAGCAGCGGTCCGCCGATGGCCGACAGCGCCGGAAATGTCTTTGCCAGCCACTCGGCGCGAAGATTGCCGAAAAAGAAGATCAGCAGCGGGCCGAGTTCCAGCGCCAGCTTCAGGAGCGGCTGCTGCCGCTCGGCCTTGGTGGCGGTGTTCTCGTTTTCGGTAATCGACATCAGTTGCGGTGTCCGTTGTTGGCTTTTGCGGGTTGTGGCCCAGCGTGGCGACAAAATCGTGGCATCAATGAGATAGGCCGGCAATGGCCTCGGCGAATTCCTCGGCCTCGAAGGGCTCGAGGTCGTCGACGCCTTCGCCGACGCCGATGAAGTAGACCGGCAGCTTGTGCTTGGCCGATATGGCGACGAGGATGCCGCCGCGCGCCGTTCCGTCGAGCTTGGTCATGATCAGTCCGTTGACGCCGGCGACGTTGCGGAAGATCTCGACCTGCTGCAGGGCGTTCTGTCCGGTCGTGGCGTCGAGCGTCTGTAGCACCGTGTGCGGCGCATCCGGATCGAGCTTGCCGAGCACGCGGACGATCTTTTCGAGCTCCGCCATCAACTCGGTCTTGTTCTGCAGACGGCCGGCGGTATCGATGATCAGGATGTCGCTCTTCTTTTCCTGCGCCTGCTTGAAGGCCTCATAAGCGAGACCCGCGGCGTCGGCGCCGAGCTTGGTGCCGATGAATTCGGAACCGGTGCGGTCCGCCCAGATCTTCAGCTGTTCAATTGCTGCGGCACGGAAGGTGTCGCCCGCGGCGACCATCACCTTCAGGCCGGCACCGGACAGCTTGGCGGCAAGCTTGCCGATCGTCGTCGTCTTGCCGGTGCCGTTGACACCAACGACGAGGATGACGTGCGGCTTGTGGCTGAGGTCGAGTTCCAGCGGCTTGGCCACCGGCTTCAGCACCTTGGTGATCTCGGCGGCCATGATCCGCGTCACGTCCTCGCCGGTCACGTCCTTGCCGTAGCGTTCGGCGGAGAGCGTGTCGGTGACCCGCATCGCCGTCTCGACGCCGAGATCGGCCTGGATCAGCAGGTCTTCGAGGTCCTGCAGCGTTTCCTCGTCCAGCTTTCGCTTGGTGAAGAGAGCGGCAATCTGCCCGGTCAGATGCGATGAGGTGCGCGACAGTCCCGCCTTCAGGCGCTGGAACCAGCTGAGCTTCGGCTTGGCAACCGGCGCCTCCTCCCTCGGCCGCTCCTCGACGGTCGCGAACCCCTTGGGAAGAACAGGCGAGCCGGCCCCCTGGTCCGCTTCAAGAGCCGCGACCGGGGGCTCGACCTCTTCATCCGTCTCGACCGGCGTTTCTGGCGGTGCGGGCTCGAACGCCTCGACGGCTTCGATTTTCTCGATGACCGGCGCTACAACTTCATCCGCCGGCCCTTCCGATGCGAGTACCTCGGGGATTTCCGCTTCGCTACCCTGCGGGGATTCGGTGCCCGTCTCCTCGACGGCCTGCTCGATGTCGTCGGCCGGACCACCTGCGGTCTCGACCTCGACCGGCAGGACCGGATCGGCAGCGATCGGCAATTCCGCGTCCGCGACCGGTACCGCCGGAACCACATCTTCGGCGCCGGCAACGGTACCGACATTTGGGGACGCTGCGGCGACCTCTTCGATCGCGCCCGGCGAAGTCGGCTGTTCCTCCGGCGGCTTGCCGAAGGTGAAAACTCTCTTGATGAAACCGATCGCCATTGAAAATCCGTCAGAAGTTGGTGTCAGGCCGCCATCGTGGCCATCAGTTGCATGTCGAGGTGCTTGCCATTGTGGCCGGTGATGCGGGCCGGGACAAGCAAGCGCGGCGAAAGAGCGGGCGCTGCGACCAGCGTGAAGTTTTCGGTGTGCGCCATGCCGTTGTTCTCGATGAGGATCATCTGCTCGGTGCCGACCATGGCGTCAAGATGTCCCCGATAGAGCATCGCGCCTATTTCGCGCAGCCGTGCGGCCCGCTCCTTGACGAGACGCCGGTCGAGTTGCGGCATGCGCGCGGCCGGCGTTCCGGGGCGCGGGCTATAGGGAAAGACGTGCAACTGGGCGATGCCGCATTCCTCGGCAAGACGGGCGGCATTCTCGAACATCTCCTCGGTCTCGGTCGGGAAGCCGGCAATCATGTCGGCACCGAACGCGATCTCCGGCCGCAGCCGCCGCACGTCGGTGCAGAAGCGAATGGCATCGGCACGCGAATGACGGCGCTTCATCCGCTTGAGGATCATATCGTCGCCGTGCTGCAGCGACAGGTGCAGATGCGGCATGAAGCGCGGCTCGTCGGCGATCAGGTCCATCAGGTGCCCGTCCGCCTCGATGCTGTCGATCGAGGAGAGCCGTAGCCGGCGGATCTCCGGCACGTGCTTCAGCAATGTCTTGGCCAGAAGGCCGAGCGTCGGTTCGCCCGGAAGGTCGGCGCCGTAGCTGGTGGCGTCGACGCCGGTCAGCACGATCTCGCTGTAGCCGCCCTCGACGAGGCGACGGGCCTGGTCGACGACCGCCCCCATCGGAACCGAGCGGGAATTGCCGCGGCCATAGGGAATGATGCAGAAGGTGCAGCGGTGGTCGCAGCCGTTCTGAACCTGGATGAACGCTCGGACGTGCCCGTCGATGTGCTTGACCATCTGCGGCGCCGTCTCGGTGACGCTCATGATGTCGTTGACGCGCAGCTTCTCTTCCGTCGACACGCCGAAATCCGGCAGCGCCCGGTAAGAGGCTGACTTCAGCTTCTCCTCGTTGCCGAGCACTGCGTCGACCTCCGCCATCTCGGCAAAGGCCTGTTTCTCGGTTTGGGCGGCGCAGCCGGTGACGATGATGCGGGCGTGCGGATTTTCGCGGCGCGCCCGGCGGATCGCCTGGCGCGCCTGGCGCACCGCCTCACCGGTCACGGCGCAGGTATTGACCAGGACCGCATTGTTGAGCCCGGCCTTTTCCGCCTCGGCCCGCATCACTTCCGATTCATAGGTATTGAGACGGCAGCCGAAGGTGATGATCTCGACGCCGCTCACTGCGACAGCACTCCCGCTTCATCGTCGCGCCGCCAGGCGCCCGTGGATGGATCGAGCGTCCCCGACCATTCCCATTCGGCTGGACCTGTCATGACGACATGGTCGTCATGCTCGCGCCATTCGATGACGAGCGGCTGGCGGATCGGACTCGACGCGACGTCGATCGTGACGTTGCGTCCCGTGCGCCCGGTGCGCGCGCCGCTGACGGCCGCCGCGCAGGCCGCCGATCCGCAGGCGAGCGTCAGGCCCGCGCCGCGTTCCCAGGTGCGAGTGCGCAGCGCAGAGCGCGAAACGATCTGTGCCAGCGTAATATTGGCCTTTTCAGGAAACATCGGATGGTTTTCGAGCAGCGGCCCGAAACGGCCGAGGTCGAAACTCATCGGATCGCGGTCGACCCAGAAGATGGCGTGCGGATTGCCCATCGAGGCGACCGATGGCGAATGCAGCACCGGACTGTCGATCGGACCGATCTGCAGCTCGATGCGGCTGGTATCGGCAAATTCTTCCGAAAGCGGAATCTTGTCCCATTCGAATACCGGCTTGCCCATGTCGACCGATATGCTGCCATCCTCATGCTCGACGGCATTGAGAATTCCGGCAACGGTCTGGAAGGTAAACGCCTTGCGCCCGGTCTCGGCGGCAAGCGCCTGCACGACACAGCGCGTGCCGTTGCCGCAGGCCTGCGCCTTGGAGCCATCGGAATTCAGGATATCGATCCAGGCATCGGTGCCGCTGGCCTTCGGATCGTGGATCGCCATGATCTGGTCGAACTGGGTCGCCGGATCGGCATTGAGCGCAATCGCCGCCTCCGGGGTGACGACATCCTTGCGGCCGCGCATGTCCACGACGAGGATCTTGTTTCCAAGTCCGTTCATCCTCGCGAATTCGACCGTATTCGTCATGAAGTCCACCTGAAGGCGTGTGCTGCTGCTCTAGATGGCTGTATATGGAGGAAAAGCGCTGGAAATACCAGTGCCGCCGGCCTTCGAAGGCCGACGGCTTTCCTGCCTGCTCTTGGCAGTCGACTAGGATTTGGCGGTTGCCGCCATCGCCGGATCGTCGGCTTCCGTGCGCCCGGAAAGGAAATTCGCAAGAAGCGCACCGGAGATATTGTGCCAGACGCTGAAGATCGCGCTTGGAACAGCCGCGACCGGCGAGAAATAGGCGTTGGCGAGCGCGGCACCAAGGCCGGAATTCTGCATGCCCACTTCGATGGCAATCGCCTTGCGCTTGGCGAGCGACAGGCCGAACGCCCTAGCGGCCGTGAACCCGAGCAGATAGCCGAGACCGTTGTGCAGCACGACGACGGCAAAGATCATCAGGCCGGATTGCGCAATGGCCGGCTTGCTGGCGCCCACCACGGCCGACACGATGAGCACGATGCCGATCACGCTGACCAGCGGCAGCGCCGGAACGGCCGCCTTGACGACACCGGGCATGATCTTCTGGCAGGCGAAGCCGAGAGCGAGCGGCACGAGCACGACCTTGACGATGCTGATGAACATGGCCATGGCGTCGACCGGCAGATACTGGCTGGCAAACAACCAGACGAGGAACGGCGTGACAATGGGCGCAGCGAGCGTGGTGACGCTGGTGCAGGCGACGCTGAGCGCGACATCACCCTTGCTGAGATAGGTCATGACATTCGATGACGTGCCGCCCGGGCAGCATCCGACGAGGATGACGCCGGCAGCCACTTCGGGCGGCATCGGGATGATCCTGGTCAGCAGAACGGCGAGGAGCGGCATGATCAGGAACTGCGAGACCACGCCGATGCCGACGTCAAACGGGCGCCGCGCGACTTCGCGGAAATCATCGACCGAAATTGTCAGGCCCATGCCGAACATGATGATCGCGAGCAGGGTCACGATCCAGGGTGCGATTTGCTTGAACGTATCGGGCATGAAGTAGCCGAGAATGGCAAAAAGAACGACCCAGACGGCAAAAGTCCTGCCGACGAACGCTGAAAATGATGCAAGTAACTTCACAATAGCCTCCCACAATGGAACTTTGCCCGGCGTGCATGACGAACTCGGGAAGTGTCAAGCCCACGATCCGGCTGAACCGCCCACTCCGGCAAGAACTTTCGCTCGTCTTCCGCGCTCCATGCCCCAGGCACCGGAAAATGGCCACGCAGCTTGACTTTCGTGCGCCTTTGCTGTTTATCGCGCCAATCTGCTGACAAGTTGCACGACTTGAAGCCGCCGACCGGGACCCGCGAAGGTATAAAGAGATCCCGGAGGTCAACACCCGACAGCGCGATGCGCCCTCGGGTGCTTTTTGGCTTTGCGTCTTGTTTTGGAAAGCCGGTATACCAACGTTTCAGGGACCTGAAACGAAGAAGGAAGAGCTGATGTTTGAAAACCTCCAGGACCGTCTTGGCTCCATTCTGAATGGACTGACCGGCCGTGGCGCGCTGTCGGAGACGGATGTTTCCGCCGCCCTGCGGGAGGTTCGCCGTGCGCTTCTCGAGGCCGACGTCGCGCTCGATGTCGTTCGCTCCTTCACCGACAAGGTCCGCGCCAAGGCGGTCGGCGCCGAGATCCTGAAGTCGATCAAGCCCGGCCAGATGGTCGTCAAGATCGTCCATGACGAGCTGGTCGAGATGCTCGGAGCCGAAGGCGTTTCCATCGACCTCAATGCGCCGGCGCCCGTCGTTATCATGATGGTCGGCCTGCAGGGCTCTGGCAAGACCACCACCACCGGCAAGATCGCCAAGCGCCTGACGACCCGCGACCGCAAGAAGGTCCTGATGGCTTCGCTCGACACCCGTCGTCCGGCCGCGCAGGAACAGTTGCGCCAGCTCGGGGTCCAGACCGGCGTCGACACGCTGCCGATCGTCGCAGGGCAGTCGCCGACCGATATCGCCGCCCGCGCCGTCCAGGCCGCGAAGCTCGGCGGCCATGACGTCGTCATCCTCGACACCGCCGGCCGTACTCACATCGACGAGCCGCTGATGATTGAGATGGCGGAGATCAAGCGGAAGTCCAATCCGCACGAGATCCTGCTGGTGGCCGACGCCCTGACCGGTCAGGACGCCGTCAACCTCGCCCGCAATTTCGACGAACGCGTCGGCATCACCGGCCTCGTTCTCACCCGCATGGACGGCGACGGCCGCGGCGGCGCGGCGCTTTCGATGCGCGCCGTCACCGGCAAGCCGATCAAGCTGATCGGCGTCGGCGAGAAGATGGACGAACTCGAGGAGTTCCATCCCCGCCGCATCGCAGACCGCATTCTCGGCATGGGCGATATCGTCTCGCTGGTCGAGAAGGCGGCGGAAAACATCGACGCCGAGAAGGCGGCCGCCATGGCCGCCAAGATGGCCAAGGGCAAGTTCGACCTCGACGACCTTGCCGACCAGTTGAAGCAGATGCAGAAAATGGGCGGCATGGGCGGCATCATGGGCATGATGCCGGGTATGGCCGGAATGAAGGACAAGATGGCTGCCGCAGGTCTCGACGACCGGCTGTTCAAGCGCCAACTCGCCATCATCTCGTCGATGACCAGGGCCGAGCGCGCCAACCCCGACATCCTCAAGCATTCCCGCAAGAAGCGCATCGCCAGCGGTTCCGGTACGGATGCATCGGAAATCAACAAGCTCTTGAAGATGCACCGCCAGATGGCCGACATGATGAAAATGATGGGCGGCAAGGGCAAGGGCGGCATGATGAAGCAAATGATGGGCGGCCTTGCCGGCAAGATGGGGCTTGGGGGCATGAGCGGCGGAATGGGCGGAATGCCCGATCTGTCGAAGCTCGACCCGAAACAGCTCGAAGCGCTGCAGAAGCAGGCGGAAGCCGCCGGTCTCGGCAAGTCCGGGGGGCTCCCGGGCCTGGGCGGTGGCGCCATGCCCGGCCTCGGCGGCGCCAAGCTGCCCGGCCTCGGTGGTGGATTCCCGGGACTTCCGGGCCTGCCGAAGAAGAAGTGAGGGGATCGCGTGCGATGATTGATCCTGAAGTCAAGAACCAGCTTGCGGGCTACCGGCAGTCTATCGACAACATCGACGCCGCGCTCGTTCACATGCTCGCCGAACGCTTCCGCTGCACCAAGGCGGTCGGCGTGCTGAAGGCCAAGCATGAATTGCCGCCGGCCGACCCGGCGCGCGAGGAATACCAGATCGACCGCCTCCGCCGCCTGGCGAAAGATGCCAATCTGGACCCCGATTTTGCCGAGAAGTTCCTGAACTTCATCATCACGGAAGTGATCCGGCATCACGAGGCAATCGCCGCCGAACATGGCGGCAACAACCAGCATCCCGCTTGAGAAAAGCGGTCTCAGACAGCCTAAGGAGTTAGAAAAATGGCACTGAAAATTCGTCTCGCCCGTGGTGGTTCCAAGAAGCGCCCGTATTACCAGATCGTCGTTGCGGACGCCCGCTCGCCGCGCGACGGCCGCTTCCTCGAGAAGCTCGGCTCGTGGAACCCGATGCTTGCCAAGGACGACGCCAACCGCATCGTCATCAACGGCGAGCGCGTCAAGCACTGGCTCGACAACGGCGCCCAGCCGACCGACCGCGTCCTGCGCTTCCTGAACGAAGCCGGCCTTGCCAAGCGCGACGCCCGCAACAACCCGGAAAAGGCCAAGCCGGGCAAGAAGGCACTCGAGCGCGTCGCCGAGAAGAAGCAGAAGGCCGAAGAAGCCGCTGCTGCTGCCGCCGGCGAATAATCGCCTGCGAGACCCTGATCTGCGGGCGGCATGGCAGCATGCCGCCCGTTTTCGTTTCCAATTTGCCTCGTCTCGTCATAGAAGAGAACGAGCGCGTGTGTACGCAACCGACACAAGTGGCAATCCATGACCAAGCTCCAGAATCCGGTATTAATGGCAACCATTGGCGGCCCGCAGGGCCTCAGGGGTGAAGTGCGCGTCAAGGCATACACGGCCGAACCGGAGACCTTCGGCGACTACGGCAATCTCCACAGTCTCGACGGGCGGAGTTTCGAGGTTCTCGAACTGCGCGAGGCCAAGAACGTGCTCGTCGTGCGGTTTCGCGGCGTCAACGACCGCGACGCGGCCGAAGCGTTGAAAGGGCTCGAACTCTACATCGAACGCGAAAAGCTGCCCGATGACGAATTGGAGGACGACGAATTCTTCTATGCCGATCTCGAGGGCCTGGAGGCCTATGACGACTTTGGCAACCACTACGGCGTGGTCAGCGCCATCTACGATTTCGGTGCCGGCGATCTCCTGGAACTGAAGGGGAATGGCCGGCGTCCGGTGCTCATTCCCTTCAACGAGGCCGCCGTGATGGACATCGACCTGGAAGGCGGCAAGATCCTCATCGACCCGCTGGCGGCCGGCCTTGTGGAAAGCCCGGATGACCTGCCGCACCGCAAGCAGAAGCCTTCGGCTTCGGACGGGACCTGAGCCGGGATCCATGACCTTTCGCGCAACCGTACTGACGCTCTACCCGGAAATGTTTCCCGGGCATCTCGGGCATTCGCTCGCCGGCCGCGCCATGGAACGCGGGCACTGGTCGCTCGATACCCTCCAGATCCGCGATTTCGCCACCGACAGGCACAGGAGCGTCGATGACACGCCGGCTGGCGGTGGTGCCGGCATGGTGCTGAAGCCCGACGTGCTGGCGCGCGCCATCGACCATGCATCCGCCGACGATGATCGCCCCCGGCTGCTGATGAGCCCGCGCGGTCGCCCCCTGACCCAGGGAAAGGTGCGCGCGCTCGCCGAAGGTGAAGGCGTCGTTATCGTCTGCGGCCGTTTCGAAGGCGTCGACCAGCGGGTGATCGATGCCCGCGGCCTCGAGGAGGTCTCGATCGGCGACTATATTCTGTCGGGCGGCGAGCCGGCGGCGCTGACCCTGCTCGATGCGGTCGTGCGGATACTTCCCGGCGTTATGGGCAATGACCTTTCGGGCGTCCACGAGAGCTTCGAGGACGGATTGCTCGAGCATCCGCATTACACCCGGCCGCAGGTTTTCGAAGGGATGGAGATTCCGGCGGTGCTCACGTCGGGAAACCACGCGGCGATCGCCAAGTGGCAGCGGGAGCAGGCGCTGCGCCTGACCGAGGAACGCCGTCCCGACCTCATCGAAGCCAGGCGAAAGGCACGCGACGACGCGACGAAGTAGACTGGCGCGGCGACAAATCATCACCGCTGCAAAGAAATATCCCACCGACGGGATGACAAGCGGGGCTAATTCATGTATTGGCCCACGCGGAAATGGGGTGTTGCCCCGTCGACCAGCAAGCAAAGAATGGCGAACCCGCTCCCGCCGAAAGGCAAATCCGGAGGCTGTGTCCAAAGGATCAAGTGTCGAGCGCTCTGGCTGTTCCAGAAAAACAGAGGTTAGACCTATGAACATCATTCAGCAGTTGGAAGCCGAACAGGCCGCCAAGATCGAAGCCCAGCGCAGCCTTCCGGAATTCTCCCCGGGCGACACCGTTCGCGTCAACGTCCGCGTCAAGGAAGGCAACCGTACCCGCGTTCAGGCCTATGAAGGCGTTTGCATCGCCCGTTCCGGCGGCGGTCTGAACGAGAGCTTCACCGTTCGCAAGATCTCCTACGGCGAAGGCGTCGAGCGCGTATTCCCGATTTACTCGCCGATGGTCGAAAGCGTTGAAGTCGTTCGCCGCGGCAAGGTCCGTCGCGCCAAGCTCTACTACCTGCGCGACCGTCGCGGCAAGTCTGCCCGTATCGTCGAGAACACCGGCACCCGCGCCCGCAAACTCAACGAAGCCGAGCGCGCCGCCGTTGTGGCCGAGAAGGCACGCATCGAGGCCGAGAAGGTCGCCGCCGCCCAGGCGCTGGCAGCCGAGAAGGCCGCAGCAGACGCGGCAGCCGCAGCAGCGGAAAACACCGCAGAATAAGCTTCCGGCTTTTCTTCAGACTTTTGGAAAAGGCGGCCTTTCGGTCGCCTTTTTTGTTTGCCGGACCAAGGTGATCGCTCTTGCCATAGGCTTTGCACCTGTGACACTTTCCGCTCCACAAGGTTTTCAGGAGAGTGACATGTTTTTGCGACGTTTCTTTATTGCCGGCCTGTCGGCGCTTTTGGTTTCTCCACTTGCAGTCGTTGCTGCCGATCTCCCCGATCTCGGCGGCAAGACCGTCGTCGTCGTCACCGAAAACGCCTACCCTCCGCTCCAGTTCGTCGATCCCGCGAGCGGCGAGGCCAAGGGCTGGGAATACGACGCGATGAACGAGATCGCCAAGCGGCTGAACTTCAAGGTCGAGTACCAGAACACCAGCTGGGATGCGATGATCCAGGCGGTTTCCGATGGCCAGTACGAGATCGGCATGACCGGCATCACCATCAAGGACGACCGCAAGGCGAAGGTCGACTTCTCCGATCCCTACATGCGCTCGCAGCAGTTCATGCTGGTACGCGGCGATGAGAGCCGCTTCACCGATGCGAAGAGCTTCGCTGCCCTCGCCGACGGCCTGGTCGGCGCGCAGCCGGGAACCTCGCCGTTCTACACGGCCGTCTACGAAATCCTCGACGGCAACGAGCAGAACCCGCGCATCAAGCTGTTCGAGACCTTCGGCGCGACCGTCCAGGCGCTCAAGGCCGGCGACGTCGATCTCGTCCTGACCGATAGCGTTGCCGCCAAGGGCTATGTCGACGCCTCGAACGGTGGCCTGAAGGTCGTCGGCGAGCCGCTCGGCACCGAGGACTTCGGCTTCATCTTCCCGAAGGGCTCCGATCTCGTCGCACCGGTCAATGCCGCGATCGCCGCGATGAAGGCCGACGGCAGCTTCGATGCACTCAACAAAAAGTGGTTCCTCGACTACAAGATGGGACAGTAAGTGCCCGTCGCGAATTTCCTGCGGACCGCCCGCTGATGGCGTTCCAGACGCTACCGCATGGCGATGGAAAGGGCGACTACCCCTGGTGGCTGGTCGCCCTTGCCGTGATCGCGGCGGGTCTCGCTGCGGTCATCGTCACCAATAGCATCTACACTCAGGTCTTCGCCGTCGTCGCCAAGGGCATCGGCGTCACCGTATTCGTCACGCTCGTGGGTTTTGCATTGGCGACCGCCCTTGGCCTCGGCATTGCCTTGCTCGGGCTGTCGGACAGCCTCGCACTGCGCCAGATCGCCCGCTTCTACGTCGAGGTGATCCGCGGCATACCGATCCTGGTGCTGCTGTTCTACATCGCCTTCGTCGGTGCGCCTGCCCTCGTCGCGCTCTACAACTGGGTGATCTCGCCGCTGGTGACCGGCGGCTTCGCGGAGCCGATCCAGGTTCGCGACCTGTCGCTGATGTGGCGGGCAATCATTGCCCTGATGATCGGCTACTCGTCGTTCATCGCCGAGATCTTTCGTGCCGGCATCCAGTCGGTCGACAAGGGCCAGGTCGAGGCGGCCAAGGCGCTCGGGCTGTCGCGCTTCCAGCGGTTCCGCTTCGTCGTCTTTCCGCAGGCGATCCGAGTCATCTTTCCGCCGCTCTCCAACGACTTCGTGGCGATGGTCAAGGATTCCTCGCTTGTATCCGTGCTCGGCGTTGCCGACATCACCCAGATGGGCAAGATCTACGCCTCCGGTTCGTTCCGCTTCTTCGAAACCTACTCGATCGTCACCTATATCTACCTGATCCTGACGATCGGCCTGTCGCTGATCCTCAGGCAGGTGGAGAAGCGCATGCGCAAGGCGCACGAACGATAGCAATTGCCGAAACCGCAAAAAATTGGTAATAGCGGCGTCCATGACAAGAATTCGCGGCAAGAACGGACATTACGACACGGCGATCGTCCTGCAGGACCACAAGCGCCTGCCTGCCCGTTTCTTTGCCCTGATTTCCGGCGCGCTCAACAGCCGCCTCGCCTGAGCGTTCGGGCCGGCAGTCCGACCTGCCATTTTCCCATTTACTGCTGCATCGACATACGGATCTGAAGCAATGAGCGCACCGCGTACACTCTACGATAAAATCTGGGACGACCACCTGGTCAACACGCAGGACGACGGCACCTGTCTTCTCTACATCGACCGCCACCTGGTCCATGAAGTGACGAGCCCGCAGGCCTTCGAGGGCCTGCGCATGGCCGGCCGCCAGGTTCGCCATCCGGAAAGGACGCTTGCCGTCGTCGACCACAACGTGCCGACTTCCCCGGACCGCAAGAACGGCATCAAGAACGAGGAAAGCCGCATCCAGGTCGAGGCGCTCGCAAGGAACGCCGCCGACTTCGGCGTCGAGTACTACTCGGAAAACGACATCCGCCAGGGCATCGTTCACATCGTCGGTCCCGAACAGGGCTTCACCCTGCCGGGCATGACCATCGTCTGCGGCGATAGCCACACCTCGACCCACGGCGCCTTCGGCGCGCTGGCGCACGGCATCGGCACTTCGGAGGTCGAGCATGTGCTCGCCACCCAGACGCTGATCCAGAAGAAGGCGAAGAACATGCTGGTGCGCGTCGACGGCCAGTTGCCGCCGGGCGTCACCGCCAAGGACATCATCCTCGCCATCATCGGCGAGATCGGCACCGCCGGCGGCACCGGCTACGTCATCGAGTATGCCGGCGAGGCGATCCGGGCATTGTCGATGGAAGGCCGCATGACGATCTGCAACATGTCGATCGAGGGTGGCGCCCGCGCCGGCCTGATCGCGCCCGACGAGACCACCTTCGCCTATGTGAAGGACAAGCCGCGCGCGCCGAAGGGCGAAGCCTGGGACATGGCGGTGGAATACTGGAAGACGTTGCAGACCGACGAAGGCGCCCACTATGATCGTGTCGTCGTTCTCGACGCTGCCAACCTGCCGCCGATCGTCTCCTGGGGCTCCTCGCCAGAAGACGTCGTATCGGTGCAGGGTATCGTTCCGAACCCTGACGAAATCCCGGAAGAGAACAAGCGCACGTCGAAGTGGCGCGCCCTCGACTATATGGGCCTGAAGCCGGGCACGAAGATCACCGACATCAACATCGACCGCGTTTTCATCGGCTCCTGCACCAACGGCCGCATCGAGGACCTGCGCGAGGTCGCCAAGGTCGTCGAAGGTCGCACCGTCGCCCCGACCGTCGACGCGATGATCGTGCCGGGCTCCGGTCTGGTGAAGGAACAGGCGGAAGCCGAAGGCCTCGACAAGATCTTCAAGGCGGCCGGTTTCGACTGGCGCGAGCCGGGCTGCTCGATGTGCCTCGCCATGAACGACGACCGGCTGAAGCCGGGCGAGCGCTGCGCCTCGACATCGAACCGCAACTTCGAAGGCCGCCAGGGCTTCAAGGGCCGCACGCATCTCGTCTCGCCGGCCATGGCCGCCGCCGCCGCGATTGCCGGACACTTCGTCGACATCCGCGAGTGGAAGTAGGCTTTCGAGCTATCATGACAAGGCCGTCCCTCGGGGCGGCTTTTTTTGTTTGCACCGATGCCGGGTGCGCGCAGTTGCGCGATCAAGACAGGATCACAAAAACCTGACAGTATGATGCGGCTGATATTCCTCTGCCGTCCCGGAATGGAGGGTCGCCTTGGCCAAACACAGCACGAAGCCCATGCGCCGCATCCTGTTCCTTCGTCACGCGAAGTCCGCGCGCCCCGAGGGCGTGGCCGATCACGACCGCCCGCTCGCGCCGCGCGGCAATAGGGCGGCGCCGCTGATCGGCTCCTACATGGCAAGCAATGGCTTGATACCCGATCTCGTACTCGTTTCGACGGCCCTGCGGACCCGGCAGACCTGGGAGCTGGTGCGCAAGGAACTTCCGCAAGCCGTGCCTGAGCGCGACGAGCCAGGGCTCTACGAAGCATCGGCACAGAAAATGGTGATATTCATTCGCGCGACGAACCCGGCCGTCCACACCCTGATGCTGGTCGGGCACAATCCCGGCACCGAGGACGCCGCCCGGCTCATCACCGGCGGCGGCGAACCGGACGCGCTCTCGCGCCTTAGCCAAAAGTACCCGACCGCCGGTCTTGCGGTCGTCGCCTTCGATATCGAAAGATGGCGGGACGTCGCGCCGCTGGAAGGCTACCTCGAGCGCTTCGTCACCCCCGACATGCTCGACTGAACGACGGTCGAGCATGCCGCGTCTGGCGGAAACCTTCTTAGAACGCTGCCATTTTCGGGTCGGGGCCGATACGGGCGCCCGCATTGTCCAGCTTGCCGATGGCGGTGAGATCATCGGAATCGAGGGAAAAATCGAAGACCTGGAAATTCTCCCCGATACGCGATGGCGTGACCGATTTCGGTATGACCACGAGGCCGTTCTCGATATGCCAGCGGATGATGACCTGCGCCGGCGTGCGGTTGTGCTTGGCGGCGACCGAAGCGATCACCGGGTTGGACAGCAGCTTGCCTTGGCCCAGCGGGCTCCAGGACTCGGTGACGATACCGAGGCCCTCATGGAATTTGCGCGTATCCTTTTGCTGAAAGTCGGGGTGCAATTCGATCTGGTTGATGACCGGGGCCACGCCGGTCTCGGCGATGACTCGCTCGATATGCCCGGGATAGAAGTTGGAAACCCCGATGGAGCGGGCACGGCCCTCCTCCTTGAGCCGGACAAAGGCCTTCCACGTGTCGGCATAGCGATCGCGATGCGCCGACGGCCAGTGGATGAGATAGAGATCGACATAGTCCGTGCCAAGACGCTTGAGGCTCCGGTCGAATGCGGCAAGCGTCGAGTCGAAGCCCTGGTCGTCGTTCCAGAGTTTCGTCGTCAGGAAGATCTCGCGCCGGTCGACGCCGGACGTTCGGATGCCTTCGCCCACGCCCTCCTCGTTCTCGTAGATCGCCGCCGTATCGACATGGCGATAGCCCGCGGCAAGCGCTGCCCGCACGGCGGGCGCAGCGACGTCGTTGGGCGTCTGCCACACGCCCAGCCCGATTTGCGGGATGGTGTTGCCGTCCTTGAATGTGATGCGGGGCTGGTTGGTCATGGGAAAATCTCCACGGAATGAGGCGTCATGAAAAGATGATCGACTGGTGCCGGCCCGGTCGGAGCGACGGGCGGCAAGGAACCCTAACCATATAGGGAACGGGTGCGCCGTTTTCACCCCGCCGCGTCACATTACGCGAACGACGGTGCCCTTTCTGATGAAGGGGATCAGGCGCCGCATGTCGCGCTGACTGACGGCGATGCAGCCGGCGGTCGGCTCGTAGCCGGGGCGGATCAGGTGGAAGAAGATCGCCGATCCGCGATGGCGCCGCCGCGCGGTGATGTTCCAGTCCATGACGAGGCAGACATCATACAGGCCGTCCTTTCGCATCATTTCCTCATGGCTCGGCTTGAACGGCGCCCTGACGAGGCGGTTGTAGCTCGCATGCCGGGGTTGATCGCACCACAACATGTCCTTGCGGATGTGGTGCATCGGCAGCGGCGTGCGCAGCCCGGCCACCCTGTCGCCCCGCGAGAACCCGTGGAGAAGCGGCATAGTGGCGATCGGCGTTGCACCGTCCCCTTCGCGCTTGAAGGCTGTGCGGCCACCCCTGCCGATGGCCGCGGGCAGGCGAAGGCAGTCATATTGCAGCATGGCGCGGCTGCGATTGCCGGGGACGGGGCGGACGACGATGGTGGAGCGGCGGATGGCGGGCATTCTTGCCTTTGGCATCAATTCTCACAACTATTTGCTTTGCGCGTGATTTTGCTTGAAACCATAGCAGCTTGAAGCGAAGAACAAAGTGCCCTGAGGTTCCCGGACTTGCCAAAATGCCATTTTGGATTAGGAGTGGAATGCCGATGGCAGGAGGCAGGAAAGCATGAACGCCCGAACCATACTTCTGGTCGATGATGACGAGGATCTGCGCGAGACGCTGATCGAGCAGTTGTCACTCTATGACGAGTTCGCTCTTTTGCAGGAAGCTACCGCGGCCAAGGGCATGCAGGTGGCGAAGAACAGCCCGGTCGATCTGCTGATCATGGACGTCGGCCTGCCGGACATGGATGGTCGCGAAGCGGTGAAACTGTTGCGCAAGGGCGGCTTCAAGGCGCCAATCATCATGCTCACCGGCCATGACACCGATTCCGACACCGTCCTCGGCCTAGAGGCGGGCGCGAACGACTATGTGACGAAGCCCTTTCGCTTCGCCGTGCTGCTGGCCCGCATCCGCGCTCAGCTGCGCCAGCACGAGCAGAGCGAGGACGCAACCTTTACCGTCGGCCGCTATCTCTTCAAACCCAGCCAGAAGCTCCTGACGACGGAGGACGGCCAGAAGATCCGCCTGACCGAGAAGGAAGCGGCGATCATCCGCTACCTTTACCGGGCTGACCAGAAGGTCGTTACCCGCGACGTGCTGCTCGAGGAGGTCTGGGGCTACAATTCCGGCGTCACCACGCACACGCTCGAAACCCATGTCTATCGCCTACGCCAGAAGATCGAACGCGATCCTTCCAACGCGGAAATCCTGGTAACGGAAAACGGCGGCTACAAGATCGTACCGTGAGCTGAAAGCACCCCGATGGCCCTGTCAGACGATATCCGGCTCCTTGCGAACGTGCCCCTCTTCAGCGGGCTCGGCGAGGACCAGTTGCGCCTGATCGCCTTCGGTGCCGAACGCCGCCACCTGGCGAGCGGGCAAACGCTGTTCCGCGAGAAATCGCCGGCCGAGTGTGCCTATGTGGTGGCATCGGGAGATGTCGCGCTCAACGCCACCGGCCGCTCCGGCAAGTCGGAGGTCGCGGGCCATGCAGGTCCAGGCACCCTGCTGTCCGAGCTGGCGATGGTGACCCTGGTCGAGCGCAAGTTCACCGCCGTGGCGACACAGGACAGCGAGGTCATCCGCATCAGCCGCGCACTGTTCCACCGTCTGCTCGAGGAATATCCCGATATCGCCGCTGCGGTCGAAAGCCGCATCCGCGACAACCTCGCTGCCATGGCCACGCAGGCGGCGGCCATGCAGCATCGCTTCGACTGACCAAATCCCTCAGAGCGAAAATCGCGCCGTGACCGGCACGTGGTCGGACGGCTGGGTCCAGCCGCGCGCTTCCTTGAGGATGTCGATGCCTTCGAGGTGGAGGCCGAGATCCGCCGACGACCAGATGTGGTCGAGGCGACGGCCGCGGTCGGCGGCGGCCCAGTCCTTGGCTCGGTAGCTCCACCACGTATAGATCTTCTCGCTCTCCGGCACGTTCTGGCGCATCAGGTCGAGCCATGCGCCGCGCTTCATTACCTCGAGAAGTCCTTCGGTCTCCACCGGGGTGTGGCTGACGATCTTCAACAACTGCTTGTGCGACCAGACATCGTTTTCCAGCGGCGCGATATTCAGGTCGCCGACGAGGATCGAGGAGACGCCCGGTTCCCTTTCCGCATGGAGCGCCTTCATTTCCTCGACGAAGTCGAGCTTGTGGCCGAATTTCGGGTTGATCGACCGGTCGGGCTCGTCGCCGCCTGCCGGCACATAGAAGTTGTGCAGACGGATCCGTCGGCCGTTGTGCTGGACGATCGCCGAGATGTGGCGGGCATCGCCGACGCCGCAATAGTCCTGCCGGTGATCCTCGCTCAGCGGCAGGCGCGAGGCGATCGCCACCCCATGATAGCCCTTCTGGCCGTGCACGATGATATGCTCGTAACCCAGCGCCCGCAGCGGCTTGGACGGAAACAGGTCGTTCTGGCACTTGGTTTCTTGAAGGCAGATGATGTCCGGCTGGTAGCGAACCAGAAACTGCTCGACGATCGGCATGCGCAGCCGTACCGAATTGATATTCCACGTCGCAATCGAAAACTTCATGCCTGAACCTCTTTCTCTTCGCAGAGCGGTTTAGGCAATTTTTCCGGGCCTGAACAGATAAAAGGCGTCGCGGGCAATCATGCCCATGACGCCTCCGGAGGTGAGTGACGGGAATTACCTGTTCTTCTTGTTTGGACCGATCGAATCATAAGGTACGGCGAAGACCTTGTCGTCGAACCGCACTCCGGTCCTGACATTGAAGATCATCACCGTGGTATTCTTGGCCTGCGGGTCGGTGATCGTCCACTGGCGCAGGTCGTAGCTCTTGGGATCGAACATCATGGTGATGGTCGAATCGCCGAAGATCGAACGGTCGCCGAGTACGATGGTGGTCAGGTCTGCTTCTTCCTTGACGCCCCGAACGACCTTTGTCCTGAGGTCGATCCTCTCCGACAGCAGCAGGCTGAGCGGCGTCTTGGAGAGCGGATATAGATCCCAGGTCTTCATCTTGGCATTGCCGATCACCACGTTGCGGCCATCGGAGATCACCCGCATCGGCGAGGGTGCGTCATAGTTGAAGCGGAGCTTGCCGGGGCGCTCGATAAAGAACTTGCCGCCCGTCTGTTCCCCGCGCGGTCCGAACTGGACAAACTCGCCCGTCATCGTCTTCACCGAGGAAAAATGATCGGCAATCCTTTGCGCCGTGGAGGAGGCCGCCTGGGCGCCGGCGACGGATGGCGCCATCCCGGCGATCGCGGCGACGAATGCAGCGCTGGCGAACTGGCGGCGCGTCATGCTAGAGAGAAGTTGCCGGTCGGCCTTGTGGCCGGGTTCTTTTATGGTCATTCCAGTCTCCTTCGATGCACGTTCCATGGAGGGCAAACGCGGCGTCATCATGACAGAGACAACGGCTGCCTCTCCAGGCCCGGCTGCTTCAGGGCGATGCTAGATCCGCACCGCATCCGCACCCAACGCCAACGGTCACCGGTCGATGATATCGGCCTCCGTTGGTACGAGTATTTCGCGTTTTCCGGCATGGTTGGCAGGACCGATGATACCCTCGTGCTCCATGCGCTCGATCAGCGAGGCCGCCCGGTTGTAGCCGATGCCCAGCCTGCGCTGGATATAGGACGTCGACGCCTTTCCGTCACGCAGGACGATTGCCACCGCCTGGTCGTAGGGATCGTCGGAATCGGCGAGGTTGGAAGTGCCGGCCGGGCCGCCGCCCTCGTCGTCGTCGTCATCCTCGGTGATTGCATCAAGATATTGGGGCGCGCCCTGCGTTTTCAAGTAGGCGACGATTTCCTCGACCTCGGTGTCGGATACGAAGGGGCCGTGAACGCGCTGGATGCGCCCGCCGCCGGCCATGTAGAGCATGTCGCCCATTCCGAGCAACTGCTCGGCACCCTGCTCGCCGAGGATGGTGCGGCTGTCGATCTTCGAGGTCACCTGGAAGGAGATGCGGGTCGGGAAGTTCGCCTTGATCGTGCCGGTGATGACGTCGACCGAAGGACGCTGGGTCGCCATGATGACGTGGATGCCGGCGGCGCGCGCCATCTGCGCTAGGCGTTGCACCGCCCCTTCGATATCCTTGCCGGCGACCATCATCAGGTCGGCCATCTCGTCGATGATGACGACGATGTAGGGCATCGGCTGCAGGTCGAATTCCTCCGTCTCGTACATCGCCTCGCCGGTCTGGCGATCGAAGCCGGTCTGGACGGTGCGCGAGATCGCCTCGCCTTTGGCAAGCGCCTGTTCCACGCGGGTGTTGAAACCGTCGATGTTGCGCACGCCGATCTTCGACATCTTCTTGTAGCGCTCTTCCATCTCGCGGACGGTCCACTTGAGCGCAACGACTGCCTTCTTCGGGTCGGTCACGACCGGCGACAACAGGTGCGGGATACCGTCGTAGACGGAGAGTTCCAGCATTTTCGGGTCGATCATGATCAGCCGGCACTTGTCCGGCGGCAATCGATAGAGCAGCGACAGGATCATGGTGTTGATCGCGACCGACTTGCCTGAACCGGTGGTGCCTGCGACCAGCAGATGCGGCATCTTGGCGAGATCGGCGATGACCGGCTCGCCGCCGATGGTCTTGCCGAGCGCCATCGAAAGCTTTGCCTTGGTGCCTTCGAAGTCGCGGCTGGCGATCAGTTCGCGCAGATAAACGGTCTCGCGGGTCTGGTTCGGGAGTTCGATGCCGATGGCGTTGCGACCGGGCACGACGGCGACACGCGCCGCGATCGCGCTCATCGAGCGGGCGATATCGTCGGCAAGGCCGATGACGCGCGATGACTTTATGCCTGGCGCCGGCTCGAGTTCGTACAGGGTCACCACCGGGCCGGGGCGAACATGGATGATCTCGCCCTTGACGCCGAAATCCTCGAGCACGCCCTCGAGCATCCGGGCGTTCTGCTCCAGCGCATCGGCCGAGAGGGTGGTGTCGCGCACGACATTGCGCGGTTCGGCAAGCAGGTGCACCGAAGGCAGCTGGAACCCGTCGGCGCGCAGCAGCGATCCTTGCGCTTCGCGTTCGAGCCGGGCGCTCGGCTTGGGACGGGCGGCCGGAGCGCTGACCCGTGGCGACGACCTTGCAGGGTCGCCGTCCCGCGGCGAGCGGGCAGCCCAGACGTCGTCGTCGTCCGAAAGGATCCCTGCAGGGCGCATGCCCATGTCGAAAAGCGGGTCGTCATCATCCAGATCATCGTCGATCGACATCGGTGGGGCGGAAATGGCGCGACGCGCCGCGCCCGTGCCCCGCGCGCCTACGGGATCGAGCGTCGGCTCCATCCGCTCGCCGGGACTGCGGGGCGCCTTCGCCCTTACCGGTTCGTTGAGCGTGCCGAACTCGTCGTCGTTGAAATCATAGGGCTGCTCGAACTCGCGGTCGCCGCGCCGGCGCTGCGCCAGACCGAGAAGACGACGGACCCGTGCGTGGGCGGTGTACCAGACATGGGTCAAGGCGCCGAGGGCAAGCATGCCTCCGCCATCCTCGTCGTCATCCTCGTCCTCGTCGCGGATCGTGCGGGTCTTGCTCGGGAGGCTCTTGGGTTCCGCCTCGTCTTCATATTCCGGCAAGGCGAGGCTGATGATGCCCGAAGCAAAGAGCATCAGCCAGGTGGCCGGGATCGCGAAGATGACGCCGAGCACCGTGGCGAACGTGCCGGTCGGATAGGCGCCGACGAAAAGCGCGGGAAAGCGCAGGATCATGTCGCCGATGACGCCGCCGATCCCGTTGGGGATAGGCCAGGTCAGCGGCGGCGGGAAGCAGCCGAGAGTCGCCGCAGTGACGATCGAGCCGCCGAACCAGGCGGCGATGCGCGTCGGCATGCGATGCAGATGGCGGCCGCTGATCAGCGCCAGCGCCCAGGCAAGCACCGGCAGGAGCGCGATGACGCTGGCGAGGCCAAGGAACTGCATCATCAGGTCGGAGAAGATCGCACCGCTGTAGCCGAGCGCGTTGGCAGGCTCGTTGCTGGTGGCATAGGAAAGGCTGGGATCGGATACCGTCCAGGTGGCGAGTGCGGCAACCGCCAGCGCCAGCGCCAGGAATATGCCGAGACCGGCCATCGCCATCGTCTGCCGCCACACGAATGCGGAAAGCGTAAATCGGTTGGAACGACTGTCCATAGCCGCCGATGTACTTCTACCCATAGTCCCAGCCTGTCGGTTCGATGCTGAAAGACACGCAACCACCCGCTCAGCAGCGGGCGGATTCGTGATCGTGCGCGTCAGCTAATCAGAAGACGGTTAATGTCACATTAACCATGCAGGGCTTGGCGGCTTGCACGCCCGGTTGGCGGCCATCGCCGGGCAACGACAAGCGCTTCTCCCAAAAAAGAAGCCCGAACCAATGGTTCGGGCTAGGTCCACGGTCGACGTGACGCAACCGTGACGGGATAGGGTCGGCGGGGGGCTTTGCTGCCCCGCGCCGCGTATCATCAACCGTGGTAGGCGGCTTCGCCGTGCGAGGCGAGGTCGAGACCTTCGCGCTCGGCTTCGACGGCGACGCGCAGGCCGACGATGAGGTCAGTGATCTTGTAGAGGATCACCGAACCGATGCCGCACCACAGGATGGTGATGATGACTGCCGTCAGCTGGGTCATGAACTGGCCGCCCATGGTGACGCCTTCGGCATAGCCGATGCCGCCGAGCGAGGCCGAGGCAAAGATGCCCGTGGCGAGCGCACCGAAGAAGCCGCCGACGCCGTGGACGCCGAAGACGTCAGCGGTGTCGTCGTAACCGAACTTGTTCTTCACGAAGGAGACGAAGAAGAAGCACAGCGGCGAAACCAGCAGGCCCATGACGATCGCGCCCATCGGGCCGGCGATACCGGCGGCAGGCGTGATGGCGACCAGGCCGGCGATCATGCCGGACGCAGCGCCGAGCAGCGAAGCCTTGCCACGGACGAAGGTTTCAACCAGCGACCAGGAGATGATCGCCGCAGCGGTGGCGAGGAAGGTGTTGACGGTTGCGAGCATCGCACCGCCCGAAGCCTCGAGGTTCGAGCCGGCGTTGAAGCCGAACCAGCCGAGCCACAGCATGGCCGCACCGACGAGTGTCAGCGTCATGGAGTGCGGGGCCATCATGTCCTTGCCGAAGCCGGTGCGCTTGCCGACCATGATCGCGCCGATCAGACCGGCAACGCCGGCGTTGATGTGGACGACGGTACCGCCGGCGAAGTCGAGTGCGCCCATGCCGAACAGCAGGCCGTTCGCATCCCAGACCATGTGGGCGATCGGGAAGTAGACGAAGGTTACCCAGAGAATGCAGAAGAGCACCGCTGCCGAGAACTTGATGCGTTCGGCGAAGGCGCCGACGATCAGTGCCGGTGTCAGGGCGGCGAAGGTCATCTGGAACAGCATGAAGATGTATTCCGGGATGACGACGCCTTCGCTGAAGGTCGCGGCGGTCGAGTCGGCGGTGACGCCGGAGAGGAACATCTTGGCGGTGCCGCCCCAATAGGCGCTGGTGGAACCACCGAAGGCGAAGGAATAGCCGTAGATCACCCAGACCAGCATCATGCTGGCGCCGATGACCGTGCACTGCATGAGCACGGAGAGCATGTTCTTGGCGCGCACCAGGCCGCCGTAGAACAGGCCGATGCCCGGCATCAGCATGAAGAAGACGAGCAACGTGCTGATGAACATGAAGGCGGTGTCACCCTTGTCCGGCACCGGTGCCGCGGCAACAGCCTCGGCAGCGGCCGGGGCGGTTTCCTGCGCAAAGGCGACGACCGGCGCAAGAACGGCGGCCGAAACGGCGCCGAGCCGGGCTAGAGAGGTGGAAAGTTTGGAAAATGGCATTGGAAAAAGTCTCCCTGAACGTCGCGGCTTAAAGCGCTTCTGAATCGGTTTCGCCGGTGCGGATGCGCACGGCATGGTCGATCGAATAGACAAAAATCTTGCCGTCGCCGATCTGGCCAGTCTTCGCGGCACTGGCGATCGCCTCGACCGCCTTGTCGGCGACGTCGTCCGCGACGGCTATTTCGATCTTGAGCTTGGGCAGGAAGCTCACTGCGTATTCGGTGCCGCGGTAAATTTCGGTGTGCCCCTTCTGGCGCCCGTAACCCTTCACTTCGGTCACGGTCAGGCCCTGGATGCCGAGAGCCGTGAGGGCTTCACGCACCTCATCCAGCTTGAACGGCTTGATAATGGCCATCACAATTTTCATCTGGTCTCCCATCCTTTTATGATCCCCGGCTGAGCCGACTCTCCTTGCCGCTGGCAAGAAAATAAGCAGCGACTGACACTAGACATTCAAAGCGCGTGCCAGTTTGCGACGATCGAAATAAGTTATTGAAATATATATATAATTTAGATAAGCGCCAAAAAACGGGCAATTAGCCCGATTCGGATAGAGCAAATTGTGGGCAATAATTTGCAAATGGCTAAAAATTAGTCATTTGCCTTTTTGCGAATCAGCCCTTCCTGTGCCACCGACGCGACCAATAGGCCGGTCCGCGTGAAAAGACTGCCCCTGTTCAGGCCGCGGGCACCGGACGCACTGGGGCTGTCCTGGGTATAGAGCAGCCAGTCGTCGAAGGCGAACGGCCGGTGGAACCACATGGCGTGGTCGAGGCTGGCGACCTGCAGGCTCTGGTCGAATATCGACGTCCCGTGTGCATAGAGCGAGGTATCGAGCAGCGTCATGTCGGAGAGATAGGCAAGGATGGCGGCCTGGAAGTGGCGCTCTTCAGGCACGGGCCCCGTGGCGCGCACCCAGACGTCCTGGTTCGGGTCGAGTTTCTCCGGGGAGAAATAGTGGGTCAGCGAGGTCGGCCGGATTTCGATCGGCCGGTCGCGCGACCAGTAGCGGCGGACCGCCTCGGGCGCATTCTGCAGGTAGAGTTGCTTGATCTGCTCCTCGCCGAGAAGTTCCTCGGGTTGCCTGACCGTCGGCATGGGGATCTGGTGGTCGAAGCCCGGCTCGTCGATCTGGAATGACGCCGACATGATGAAGATCGGCTTGCCGTGCTGGATCGCCATGACGCGCCGCGTGGCGAAGCTCGCGCCATCGCGCACCCGTTCGACCTGGTAGATGATCGGCACGGAGGGATCGCCCGGCCGCAGGAAATAGGCATGCAGCGAATGCACGAAGCGTTCGGCGTCGACACAGCGCTGTGCAGCCATCAGCGCCTGCCCGATCACCTGCCCGCCGAAAACCCGTTGCCAGCCGACCTGCGGACTGTTGCCGCGAAAGAGATTTTCCTCCAGCGCCTCGAGATCCAGGATCGCGATAAGTCCTTCCATCGCTGTTGGTTTTGCGTTCGATCGCGACATTTTGAACATACTCCGGCGGTAGGAAGACGTTGAGGGATCATCTATATAGAACGCCACATATTCTCAAGTGAACGGGGAGCGGCGCGATGATGGACATGCTGGTGGTGGGTGGCGGTTATGTAGGGCTTTCGGCTGCCGTCGCCGTCAAGCAGGCCGCGCCGCATCTCGAGATCGCAGTGATCGAGGCAGCTCCGAAGGAGGCCTGGAAGCGCGACGGCCGGGCCTCGGCAATTATCGCGGCCGCCGCACAGATGCTTGAAGTCCTCGGCGTCTGGGACACGATCCTGCCGGAGGCGCAGCCGATAACCCGGATGATCATCACCGATTCCAAGGTCTCCGATCCGGTACGTCCGGTTTTCCTTACCTTCGACGGCGCGGTCGCCGACGGCAAGCCATTCGCCCATATGGTGCCAAACGTGGTGATGGTCGGCGCATTGCTCGAGCAAGCCGCAAGGCTCGGGATCGAGATCCGCAACGGCGTGTCCGCCACCAGCTTCAGGAGCGGAGACACGAACGTCGCGCTGGGGCTGTCGGATGGCAGCACGATGGAAGCGCGGTTGCTGGTCGCCTGCGACGGCGTGCGTTCGAAACTGCGCGACATGGCCGGCATCAAGACGGTGTCCTGGGACTACGGCCAATCCGGCATTGTCACCACGGTCGAGCACGAACGCCCGCACGAGGGCACGGCGGAAGAGCACTTCCTGCCTGCCGGCCCCTTCGCAACCCTGCCGCTCAAGGGCAACCGGTCGTCGCTCGTCTGGACCGAGCGCACGGACGACGCCAACCGCCTGGTTGCCGCAAACGATCTGGTGTTCGAGGAAGAACTGGAGCGCCGCTTCGGCCACAAGCTCGGCACGTTGAAGGTGGTCGGCGACCGCCGCGCCTTCCCGCTCGGGCTCACGCTAGCCCGCGCCTTTGTCGCGCCGCGCTTTGCGCTCGCGGGCGATGCCGCCCACGGCATACATCCGATCTCAGGGCAGGGGCTGAACCTCGGCTTCAAGGATGTCGCAGCGCTCGCCGAAACCATCGTCGAGGCGGATCGACTGGGCCTCGACATCGGCTC
Source organism: Ferirhizobium litorale (assembly GCA_030028905.1). GTDB lineage: Bacteria > Pseudomonadota > Alphaproteobacteria > Rhizobiales > Rhizobiaceae > Ferirhizobium > Ferirhizobium litorale. The sequence continues at coordinate 183,681 of JALDYZ010000009.1, forward strand.
GCTCAACACACTGGAGCGCTACGAGACCTGGCGGCGTTTCGACACGTTCCGGATGGGCGTCACCACCGACGTGCTGAACCGCCTGTTCTCCAACGATTTCGGCCCAATTCGCGCGGTCCGCGACATCGGGCTCGGCCTTGTCGATCGTTTGCCGGGGCTGAAATCCTATTTCATCGGACAGGCTGCGGGAACGTCGCAGGGCGGCAATCCGCGCCTCCTCGAAGGCCAGGCGATCTGACCGGCGGGCCGCCGGCAAGCATCACTCGTCCAGCTTGCGCGCTTCCGAGACCAGCATGATCGGGATGCCGTCGCGAATGGGATAGGCAAGCTTCGCACGGTCGGACACGAGCTCGTTTCGTTCCCTGTCATAGGTCAGCGTGCCGTTGGTCAACGGGCAGGTCAGCAACTCCAGCAACTTGGGATCGACCTTGCTGATCTTCTCGTCCATGCCTGATCGCCTCGTGTTATTGCAGCACGCTGTCGGAATCGCCGAAGCCGCGGGCGAGCACGATCTCGGTGATGGCGATCAGCGTCTCGGCGCGCGACTTGAGGTCCGGGGCTTCCAACAGCGCCTGCTTCTCCGCCGGTCCGAACGGCGACATCATCGAGAGCGAATTGACCAGTGTCATGTTGCTGGCGCGCTCGACGCTTTCCCAGTCCGCCTCGAGCTTGTTGGCGTCGAGATAGGCGCGGAATGCGGAAAGAAGCGCGGCCCTGTTGATGGTGTGCTCCTCGTCGGCAGAGGCGAGATCGGCGATGAAGGGAACGATACGGAACGAACGGTAGGGGCGACTGGTATGCACTTCGTCAATCAGCCGGAAACGGCAGACGCCGGTCAGCGCCGTGAGGTAGCGTCCGTCACCGCTTTCGGCAATCGAGGTAATTCGCCCGAGGCAACCCACCTGGCAAAGCGCCTGCCTGTCCGTGCCGTGCCCGGCTGCCGCCTCGCGCTCGGCAAGCGCCGGCTGCACCATGCCGATCAGGCGGTTGCCGGCCAGCGCATCGTCGAACATGACGAGGTATCGCGGCTCGAAAATGTTGAGCGGCAGTTGGCCGGCAGGAAGAAGCAGGGCACCCGGCAGGGGAAATACGGGGATTGTCTCCGGAAGATCGTCCTGCTTCAGGTATCTCGCATTTCCGACATGCATGACGGCAATTCCCGTATCGATACGCCCCCCTCGCGCCTCGCCGAGGCGACGGCCCGATCACGATAATGTGGGGCCCGCAGGCGAAAACGCAAGGCCGGCAGCACTCTTCCGATCAAGAAAACAGGACGGAAGACAACTTGCGCCGTGCGGCGATCGTGGCGGGGTCCTTGGGACCCCAGACCTCGAAGAACTGCACCAGCTGCCTGCGCGCGCCGTCGTCCTCGAAGGTGCGATCCCGTTTCATGATCATCAGCAGATGGTCGGCGGCCTCTTCGCGCCTGCCCTCGACGTTCAGGATCTTGGCGAGGTTCAGGCGGGCGGCGTGATTGTCGGGGTCGAGGGCGAGCTGATGCTCCAGCGCAGCCGGATCGCCGAGCTTGCGCGCCTCTTCGATCTGCTCGATCTTCTTCAGCGCCGCCTGGATGTCGGCGTCCTTGGCGATGTCGTCCGGCAACTCCGCCAGCATTTCGCGGGCGCGGCCATGTTCACCGGCGGCAATCATGCACTGCGCCAGGCCGGCAAGCGCCTTGGCATTTTCCGGGTCGGCCTGCAGCACCGCACCATAGAGCTGGCCGGCGCCGTCGATGTTGCCGTCGGCGAGCAGCCCGGCCGCCTGTTCGATGACCGCCGCGATCTCCGCCTGCTGGTCGGCATCGGCAGGGCCGGCAACCTTCTCGACGAACTGGCGGACCTGGCTTTCCGGCAACGCCCCCATGAAACCATCGACCGGGCGGCCGTTGGCAAAGGCGATGACTGCGGGAATGGATTGTATGCCGAGCTGGCCCGGGATCGACGGATGATCGTCGATGTTCATCTTGACCAGCTTCACGCGCCCCGCGGCTTCGTTGACCACCTTTTCGATGACCGGCGTCAACTGCTTGCACGGGCCGCACCAGGGCGCCCAGAAATCAACCAGCACCGGCTGGTTGCGCGATTCTTCCAGCACGTCGCTGGAGAAACTGGCAGTCGTGGTGTCCTTTACGAGATTGCCCGCAGACGCGCTGTTGAGGTTCGCCGACGCCGTCATCTGTCCGCCGAAAGCGCTGTTGTAGGGATTGTCGCTGCCGCTCATAGATGCCTCCGCCTGTCGGGCCTATCGTGTGTCGCTTACATCGTATGTCAGGCTGTCACTTTCAAGACAAGCGGCGTATGCCCGGTTGCCTCCATAAAGCGAATGAGATCATCGCGCCCGATGGACGTGGTGGCGTCGTTCGAGAGCGGGTGGCAGTTGATGATATCGCTAGCCATCAGTTCCTCGTCGAGCACGAAGGTCACGTTGGCGCCGGTGTCGTTGATCGCACCGAAAGCGGTGACGGCGCCCGGAATGACGCCGAGATATTCCATCAGCTTCTCCGGCTTGCCGAACGACACCTTGCTTGCGGCGCCGATCAGGGTGTGGACCGTCTTCAGGTCGACCGCGGCGTTTTCCTCGACCGTCAGCAGGAAGAAATTGTCCTTCTTGTCCTTGACGAACAGGTTCTTGGTGTGGGCGCCCGGTATCTCGTCGCGCAGCGCAACGGATTCGGCGACAGTAAAGACCGGCTCGTGGTCTTTCGTCTTGTGGGCGATGCCGAGCCCGTCGAGAAAATTGAGCAGGTCGGTCCGGTTCTTCGCGGTTGTTTCAGTCATGGTCCCTCGTCGTCTATCGTCACTTGCAGGCTGGCCGGACCTCCACGGCCCAACCGGTAGGCTTGTGATATGGCCGGTTTTGCCGGTTTGCAATTGCCCGGCGGCGACGGAGGCGCCGGTTTCTCCGGCATTTTCAGCATCCTGGATCGGGCGCGGAAATTTTTGTTCGAGATTCCGTCATTTCCCTGTTGCATTTGAGAATCGGTTGGGTCATATAGCGCCCGTCGCCGCAAGGCAGCCACCCTGGTCCAACGAACTACCCCGGACCAAGGTTTGATGAGCGGGTGTAGCTCAGGGGTAGAGCACAA